>NZ_CM127572.1:0-4734680 GCF_049974505.2 Leclercia sp. TB492
GTGTCACTTTCGCTTTGGCAGCAGTGTCTTGCCCGATTGCAGGATGAGTTACCAGCCACAGAATTCAGTATGTGGATCCGCCCGTTGCAGGCGGAACTGAGCGATAACACGCTGGCTTTGTATGCGCCAAACCGTTTTGTGCTCGATTGGGTCAGGGACAAATACCTCAATAACATCAATGGACTGCTAAACGAATTTTGCGGTGCCGATGCCCCACAGCTGCGTTTCGAAGTGGGCACAAAACCGGTCACCCAAACCCTCAGAGAGACCGTTAACGTCGCCGCTGCACCCGCGCAAACCGCGCAGGTTCAGATGCCGCGTGTCGCCCCTGCGCCACGGGCTGGCTGGGATAACGTTCCGGCCCCGGCAGAGCCGACCTACCGCTCTAACGTTAACGTCAAACACACCTTTGATAACTTCGTCGAAGGTAAATCGAACCAGCTGGCGCGCGCGGCGGCCCGTCAGGTAGCGGATAACCCGGGCGGCGCCTATAACCCGCTGTTCCTTTATGGCGGTACCGGTCTGGGTAAAACGCACCTCCTGCACGCGGTGGGTAACGGCATCATGGCGCGTAAGCCGAATGCCAAAGTGGTGTATATGCACTCCGAGCGCTTCGTTCAGGACATGGTTAAAGCCCTGCAAAACAACGCGATCGAAGAGTTTAAACGCTACTACCGCTCCGTTGATGCGCTGCTGATCGATGACATTCAATTCTTTGCCAATAAAGAACGATCTCAGGAAGAGTTTTTCCACACCTTCAACGCCCTGCTGGAAGGCAATCAGCAGATCATTTTGACCTCGGATCGTTATCCAAAAGAGATCAACGGGGTTGAGGATCGTCTGAAATCCCGCTTCGGCTGGGGGCTGACGGTAGCGATCGAACCACCGGAGCTGGAAACCCGCGTGGCGATCCTGATGAAAAAGGCCGACGAGAACGATATTCGTCTGCCGGGCGAGGTGGCGTTCTTTATTGCCAAACGCCTGCGTTCCAACGTCCGTGAGCTGGAAGGCGCACTGAACCGCGTGATCGCGAACGCCAACTTCACCGGACGGGCGATCACTATCGATTTCGTGCGTGAAGCGCTGCGCGATCTGCTGGCATTGCAGGAAAAACTGGTCACCATCGACAATATTCAGAAGACGGTGGCGGAGTACTACAAAATTAAAGTGGCGGACTTGCTGTCCAAACGCCGTTCCCGCTCGGTGGCGAGACCGCGTCAGATGGCGATGGCGCTGGCAAAGGAACTGACCAACCACAGCCTGCCGGAAATCGGCGATGCGTTTGGTGGCCGTGACCATACTACCGTGCTGCACGCCTGTCGTAAGATCGAGCAGTTGCGTGAAGAAAGCCACGACATAAAAGAAGACTTCTCCAATTTAATCAGAACATTATCTTCGTGACGCTATGAAATTTACCGTTGAACGTGAACACTTATTAAAACCGCTGCAACAGGTGAGTGGCCCCTTAGGCGGCCGCCCGACGCTGCCTATTCTCGGTAACCTGCTGCTGCAGGTCGCAGACGGCACGCTGTCTTTGACCGGCACCGATCTCGAGATGGAAATGGTCGCACGCGTGACGCTTTCTCAGCCTCACGAAGCGGGCGCAACCACCGTTCCGGCGCGTAAGTTCTTTGATATCTGCCGTGGCCTGCCTGAAGGGGCGGAAATTGCCGTGCAGCTGGAAGGCGACCGCATGCTGGTGCGCTCCGGCCGCAGCCGTTTCTCGCTCTCCACGCTCCCGGCTATCGACTTCCCGAACCTCGATGACTGGCAGAGCGAAGTTGAATTCACCCTGCCGCAGGCGACCATGAAGCGCCTGATTGAAGCCACCCAGTTCTCGATGGCGCATCAGGACGTACGTTACTACTTAAACGGCATGCTGTTTGAAACCGAAGGTGAAGAGCTGCGTACCGTGGCCACCGACGGCCACCGCCTGGCGGTCTGCTCCATGCCGATTGGCGTGAGCCTGCCGAACCATTCGGTGATCGTACCGCGTAAAGGCGTGATTGAGCTGATGCGTATGCTCGACGGCGGCGAAACCCCGCTGCGCGTGCAGATCGGCAGCAACAATATTCGCGCCCACGTCGGTGACTTTATCTTCACCTCCAAGCTGGTGGATGGTCGTTTCCCGGACTACCGCCGCGTATTGCCGAAGAACCCGGACAAAACGCTGGAAGCGGGCTGCGATATCCTCAAGCAGGCCTTTGCCCGTGCGGCGATCCTCTCCAACGAGAAGTTCCGCGGCGTGCGCCTGTATGTCAGCGAAAACCAGCTGAAGATCACCGCCAACAACCCGGAGCAGGAAGAGGCTGAAGAGATCCTCGATGTTACCTATGCGGCGGGCACCGAAATGGAAATCGGCTTTAACGTGAGTTACGTGCTGGATGTGCTGAATGCGCTGAAGTGCGAGAACGTGCGTATTCTGCTGACGGACTCCGTGTCGAGCGTACAGATTGAAGATGCTGCCAGCCAAAGCGCGGCTTATGTTGTCATGCCAATGAGACTGTAATGTCGCTCACCCGCCTGTTGATCCGCGACTTTCGCAATATCGAAAGCGCGGATCTTGCTTTATCCCCCGGCTTTAATTTCCTGGTTGGCGCCAACGGCAGCGGCAAAACCAGCGTGCTGGAAGCCATCTATACGCTCGGCCATGGTCGGGCGTTTCGCAGTTTGCAGATTGGCCGCGTAATTCGCCACGAGCAGGAGTCGTTCATCCTGCATGGGCGTTTGCAGGGCGAGGATCATGAAACCGCCATCGGCCTGACCAAAGACAAGCAGGGTGACAGCAAGGTGCGCATCGACGGCACCGACGGGCACAAAGTGGCCGAGCTGGCGCTGCTGATGCCGATGCAGCTGATCACTCCCGAGGGGTTTACTTTACTCAACGGCGGCCCCAAATACAGAAGAGCCTTCCTTGACTGGGGATGCTTCCATAACGAAGCGGGCTTCTTTACCGCCTGGAGCAACCTTAAACGGCTACTCAAGCAGCGCAATGCCGCGCTGCGCCAGGTTACCCGCTATGCCCAACTGCGGGCGTGGGACAAAGAGCTGATCCCGCTGGCAGAGCAGATCAGCCGCTGGCGCGCCGAGTACAGCGCCGGGATCGCGCAGGACATGGCGGATACCTGCCAACAGTTTTTACCCGAGTTCTCTCTGAGCTTCTCCTTCCAGCGCGGCTGGGAGAAAGAGACCGACTATGCCGAGGTGCTGGAGCGAAGCTTCGAGCGCGATCGCATGCTGACCTACACCGCGCACGGCCCGCACAAGGCGGATTTCCGCATTCGTGCCGACGGTGCGCCGGTGGAAGATACTTTATCACGCGGGCAGCTCAAGCTTCTGATGTGCGCGCTGCGCCTGGCGCAGGGCGAGTTCTTAACCCGTGAAAGCGGACGACGCTGCCTGTACCTGATTGATGATTTTGCCTCGGAACTTGACGACGCACGGCGCGGGCTGCTTGCCAGCCGCTTAAAAGCCACGCAGTCGCAGGTTTTCGTCAGTGCGATTAGCGCTGAACACGTAATGGACATGTCGGACAAAAATTCGAAGATGTTCACCGTGGAAAAGGGTAAAATAACGGATTAACCCAAGAATAAATGAGCGAGAAACGTTGATGTCGAATTCTTATGACTCCTCCAGTATCAAAGTCCTGAAAGGGCTGGATGCGGTGCGTAAGCGCCCGGGTATGTATATCGGCGACACGGATGACGGCACCGGTCTGCACCACATGGTATTTGAGGTTGTGGATAACGCTATCGACGAAGCGCTCGCGGGTCACTGTAAAGACATCGTGGTGACCATCCACGCCGACAACTCCGTCTCCGTCACCGATGATGGCCGTGGCATCCCGACCGGTATCCACCCGGAAGAGGGCGTCTCCGCGGCGGAAGTGATCATGACCGTCCTGCACGCAGGCGGTAAGTTCGATGACAACTCCTATAAAGTCTCCGGCGGCCTGCACGGCGTTGGCGTCTCTGTGGTTAACGCCCTGTCGCAGAAGCTGGAGCTGCTGATCCGTCGCGAAGGCAAGGTGCATCAGCAAACCTACGTGCACGGCGTACCGCAGGCTCCGCTGGCGGTTACCGGTGAAACTGACGTGACCGGGACGCAGGTCCGTTTCTGGCCAAGCCATGAAACCTTCACCAACGTCACCGAGTTTGAATATGACATTCTGGCCAAGCGTCTGCGCGAGCTGTCGTTCCTGAACTCCGGCGTCTCTATCCGCCTGCGCGACAAGCGCGACGGCAAAGAGGATCACTTCCATTACGAAGGCGGGATCAAGGCGTTCGTTGAGTACCTGAACAAGAACAAAACGCCAATTCACCCGAATATCTTCTATTTCTCCACCGAAAAAGACGGTATCGGCGTTGAAGTTGCGCTGCAGTGGAACGACGGTTTCCAGGAAAACATCTACTGCTTTACCAACAACATCCCGCAGCGCGATGGCGGTACGCACCTGGTCGGCTTCCGTACGGCGATGACCCGTACCCTGAACGCCTACATGGACAAAGAAGGCTACAGCAAAAAAGCGAAAGTCAGCGCCACCGGTGACGATGCCCGTGAAGGCCTGATTGCTGTTGTCTCCGTGAAGGTGCCGGATCCGAAGTTCTCCTCGCAGACCAAAGACAAGCTGGTCTCCTCCGAGGTGAAATCGGCGGTGGAACAGCAGATGAACGAGCTGCTGAGCGAATACCTGCTGGAAAACCCGTCCGACGCCAAAATCGTGGTCGGCAAAATTATCGATGCGGCGCGTGCCCGTGAAGCGGCGCGTAAAGCCCGTGAAATGACCCGTCGTAAAGGCGCGCTGGATCTGGCTGGCCTGCCGGGCAAACTGGCGGACTGCCAGGAACGCGACCCGGCGCTGTCCGAACTGTACCTCGTGGAAGGGGACTCCGCGGGCGGTTCTGCGAAGCAGGGCCGTAACCGTAAGAACCAGGCGATCCTGCCGCTGAAGGGTAAAATCCTTAACGTTGAGAAGGCGCGCTTCGACAAGATGCTCTCCTCTCAGGAAGTGGCGACGCTGATCACCGCTTTGGGCTGCGGCATTGGCCGTGACGAGTACAACCCGGACAAGCTGCGCTATCACAGCATCATCATCATGACCGATGCGGACGTCGACGGCTCGCACATCCGTACGCTGCTGTTGACCTTCTTCTACCGTCAGATGCCGGAAATCGTTGAGCGTGGCCACGTCTACATTGCCCAGCCGCCGCTGTACAAAGTGAAGAAAGGCAAGCAGGAACAGTACATCAAAGACGACGAAGCGATGGATCAGTACCAGATCGCTATCGCCCTTGACGGTGCGACCCTGCACGCCAACTCAAGCGCCCCGGCGCTGGCGGGTGAACCGCTGGAGCGTCTGGTGTCTGAGTACAACGCGACCCAGAAGATGATTGGCCGCATGGAGCGTCGCTTCCCGCGCACGCTGCTGAAAGCGCTGGTCTATCAGCCGACGCTGGCCGAAGCTGACCTCAGCAGCGAGCAGGCCGTGACCCGTTGGGTGAACACCCTGGTGACCGATCTGAACGAGAACGAGCAGCACGGCAGCCAGTGGAAGTTCGACGTTAACGAGAACAGCGAACTGAACCAGTTCGAGCCGGTGATCCGCGTGCGTACCCACGGTGTGGATACCGACTATCCGCTGGATCAGGAGTTCGTGACCGGCGCGGAATACCGTCGTATCTGTACCCTCGGCGAGAAGCTGCGCGGCCTGATCGAAGACGATGCCTTTATCGAGCGCGGTGAGCGCCGTCAGCCGGTGGCCAGCTTCGAGCAGGCGCTGGAGTGGCTGGTGAAAGAGTCCCGTCGTGGCCTCTCCATTCAGCGTTATAAAGGTCTGGGCGAGATGAACCCGGATCAGCTGTGGGAAACCACCATGGATCCGGAAAGCCGCCGCATGCTGCGCGTCACCGTAAAAGACGCGATTGCAGCGGACCAGCTGTTCACCACCCTGATGGGCGATGCGGTTGAACCACGTCGTGCCTTTATCGAAGAGAACGCCCTGAAAGCGGCGAACATCGATATCTAATGTAACGCCCCACGTTCCAGGCCCGGTAAGCGCTAGCGCCACCGGGCTTTTCTTTGCCCGCAAAAGAGGAATCCCGCTTCCCCTTTCTATCCCCCTTTTCTTTACTGTTTTTTGAGCGGAATCGCGTTAGCATGAGTCCAGACTCATTCCAACCGGGGATCCCATGGCTATCAAACTCATTGCAATCGATATGGACGGCACGCTGCTGCTGCCAGATCACACCATCTCTCCAGGCGTTAAGAACGCGATTGCCGCAGCCCGTGCGAAAGGCGTGAACGTGGTGCTGTGCACCGGTCGTCCGTATGCTGGCGTCCACAGCTACCTGAAAGAGCTGCATATGAATGAGCCGGGTGATTACTGCATTACCTACAACGGCGCGCTGGTGCAGAAAGCGGCCGATGGCAGCACGGTGGCGCAAACGGCGCTGAGCTATGACGATTACCGCTATCTGGAACAACTCTCCCGCGACGTGGGCTCGCACTTCCACGCTCTCGACCGCAACACGCTTTACACTGCCAACCGCGACATCAGCTACTACACGGTGCATGAATCCTTCGTCGCCACTATCCCGCTGGTGTTCTGCGAAGCGGAGAAAATGGATCCGGCTACCCAGTTCCTGAAAGTGATGATGATTGATGAGCCTGCGATTCTGGATCAGGCCATCGCCCGCATCCCGGCGGAAGTAAAAGAGAAGTACACCGTGCTGAAAAGTGCGCCGTACTTCCTCGAAATCCTTGATAAACGCGTTAATAAAGGCACCGGCGTGAAGTCGCTGGCCGACGCGCTGGGGATCAAACCGGAAGAGATCATGACCCTGGGCGATCAGGAAAATGACATTGCGATGCTGGAATATGCTGGCTTAGGCGTGGCGATGGAAAACGCAATCCCGTCGGTGAAAGAGGTGGCTAACTTCGTCACCAAATCTAACCTCGAAGACGGCGTGGCATACGCTATTGAGAAGTTTGTACTGAACTAAGACCTGGCAAAACCCGCGCTCCACGACCCGCACACGTTGCGGGTTTTTTTATCCCTGCAGGAACCTTTCTTTAACATTCCTTTCACTGATTGTTCTTTTTGTGATCCAGATTGTAGTACAACATTATCTGATTGTACTACATTACGACCACGGCAATGACGAATAGCATCACGTTTGTACTGCAAAATTGAGGCGAAATTCAGCGGTCGCGGTAAAGTAGTGATGGACATACAGAGCACAAGGACTCTCCATGACTCTCAATAAAACCGATCGCATCGTCATTACGCTGGGCACCCAGATTGTGGGTGGCAAATACGTTCCCGGCTCGCCGCTGCCCGCAGAGGCGGAGCTGTGTGAGGAGTTTGAAACCTCGCGCAACATCATTCGGGAAGTGTTCCGCTCGCTGATGGCGAAGCGGCTGATTGAAATGAAGCGTTATCGCGGCGCCTTTGTCGCCCCGCGTAACCAGTGGAACTACCTCGATACCGACATTCTGCAGTGGGTGCTGGAAAACGACTATGACCCACGGCTGATCGGCGCGATGAGCGAGGTGCGAAACCTGGTGGAACCGGCTATCGCCCGCTGGGCGGCAGAACGCGCAACCTCCGGCGACCTGGCGCAGATTGAGTCGGCCCTGAACGACATGATCGCCAACAACCAGGACCGGGATGCCTTTAACGAGGCGGATATCCGCTACCACGAAGCGGTGCTGCAGTCGGTGCATAATCCGGTGTTACAGCAGCTGAGCGTGGCGATCAGCTCGCTACAGCGAGCAGTATTTGAACGAACCTGGATGGGTGATGAGGCCAACATGCCGAAGACGCTCCAGGAACATAAAGCGCTGTTCGATGCGATACGGCATCAGGACAGCGATGCGGCAGAGCAGGCGGCATTAACCATGATCGCCAGCTCAACACGAAGGTTGAAGGAAATCACATGACATCTCGCTACATCGCAATTGACTGGGGATCAACCAATCTGCGCGCCTGGCTGTATCAGGGCGAGCAGTGCCTGGAGAGCAGGCAATCCGAAGCAGGCGTCACGCGTCTGAACGGTAAATCCCCCGAGGCGGTGTTAGCAGAGGTGACACAAAACTGGCGCGACGGCGCCACGCCGGTGGTGATGGCGGGAATGGTCGGCAGCAACGTGGGCTGGAAGATAGCCCCATATCTGCCGATTCCTGCCCATTTCTCTGCCATTGGCGAACAGTTAACGTCCGTTGGCGACAACGTCTGGATCATTCCCGGCTTGTGCGTCTCACGTGACGATAACCATAACGTAATGCGCGGCGAAGAGACCCAGCTGCTCGGCGCGCGCACGCTCTCTCCTTCTTCTGTCTACGTGATGCCCGGTACGCACTGTAAATGGGTGCAGGCCGATGCTCAGCAGATCCACGATTTTCGCACCGTGATGACCGGCGAATTGCACCATTTGCTGCTTAAGCATTCGCTGGTGGGTGCCGGTTTACCTGAGCAAGAAGCCTCGCCTGAGGCGTTTGCCGCCGGGCTTGAACGCGGGATCGCTTCCCCTGCCGTTTTGCCGCAGCTTTTTGAGGTTCGCGCCTCGCACGTGCTGGGAACCCTTCCCCGCGAGCAGGTCAGCGAATTTTTATCGGGCCTGCTGATTGGCGCAGAAGTCGCCACCCTGAGCGAGCAGTTCGCCGGGCAGCAGTCCATCACCCTCGTCGCGGGTTCATCACTGACTTCACGTTACCGTCAGGCGTTCCACGCCATCGGGCGCGATGTGGCGGCGGTGGAAGGCGACACGGCATTTCAGGCAGGAATAAGGAGCATCGCTCATGCAGTGGCAAACTAATCTTCCCCTTATCGCGATTCTGCGCGGCATCACCCCTGACGAGGCCTTAGCCCACGTTGGCGCGGTGATTGACGCCGGATTCGACGCGGTGGAAATCCCGCTCAACTCCCCGGCGTGGGAAAAAAGCATTCCGGCGGTTGTGGATGCCTTTGGCGACAGGGCGCTGATCGGCGCGGGTACCGTTTTACAGCCTGAGCAGGTGGATCGGCTGGCGAAGATGGGCTGCAAGCTTATCGTTACGCCGAATATCAACCCTGAGGTGATCCGCCGTGCGGTGGATTACGGCATGACCGTGTGCCCAGGGTGCGCCACCGCCACAGAAGCCTTTACCGCTCTCGATGCGGGCGCGCAGTCGCTCAAAATTTTCCCGTCGTCGGCCTTTGGCCCGGAATACATCAAAGCGCTGAAAGCGGTCTTGCCCGCCAGCGTCCCGGTCTTTGCCGTGGGCGGCGTAACGCCAGAAAACCTGGCTCAATGGATGAAAGCCGGTTGTGTCGGCGCGGGGCTGGGCAGCGATCTCTATCGCGCCGGGCAGACCGTAGAACGTACCGCGCAGCAGGCAGCGGCATTTGTGAAAGCGTATCGAGAGGCAGTGAAATGAAAATAACCAAACTCACCACGTACCGTTTACCTCCGCGTTGGATGTTCCTGAAAATCGAAACCGACGAAGGGGTGGTTGGCTGGGGCGAGCCGGTCATCGAAGGCCGTGCGCGCACCGTCGAAGCGGCGGTGCATGAGCTGGGCGAATACCTGATTGGTCAGGATCCGGCACGCATTAACGACCTGTGGCAGGTGATGTACCGCGCGGGCTTCTACCGCGGCGGCCCGATCATGATGAGCGCTATCGCC
The DNA here is from genome assembly GCF_049974505.2 of Leclercia sp. TB492. Classification (NCBI taxonomy): domain Bacteria; kingdom Pseudomonadati; phylum Pseudomonadota; class Gammaproteobacteria; order Enterobacterales; family Enterobacteriaceae; genus Leclercia; species Leclercia sp. TB492. The sequence goes on from NZ_CM127572.1 coordinate 9,666, forward strand.
GGTATCGACCAGGCGCTGTGGGATATCAAAGGCAAAGTGCTGAATGCCCCGGTCTGGCAGCTGATGGGCGGCCTGGTGCGCGACAAAATCAAAGCGTATAGCTGGGTAGGTGGCGACCGTCCGGCAGAGGTGATCGACGGCATCAACAAGCTGCGCGGCATCGGTTTTGACACCTTTAAGCTCAACGGCTGCGAGGAGATGGGCATTATCGACAACTCGCGTGCGGTCGATCGCGCCGTGAATACCGTGGCGCAGATCCGAGAGGCCTTCGGCAACGAGATTGAATTTGGTCTGGACTTCCACGGCCGCGTCAGCGCGCCGATGGCGAAAGTGCTGATCAAAGAGCTGGAGCAGTATCGTCCGCTGTTTATCGAAGAGCCGGTGCTGGCCGAGCAGGCTGAGTACTACCCGAAACTGGCGGAACAGACCCATATTCCGATCGCGGCGGGCGAACGTATGTTCTCGCGCTTCGAGTTCAAACGCGTGCTGGAAGCGGGCGGCGTTGCGATTCTGCAGCCGGATCTCTCCCACGCGGGCGGCATCACCGAATGCTACAAAATTGCCGGGATGGCAGAAGCCTACGACGTGGCGCTGGCGCCGCACTGCCCACTGGGGCCGATTGCATTGGCCGCCTGTCTGCATGTGGACTTCGTCTCGCGCAACGCCGTGTTCCAGGAACAGAGCATGGGCATTCACTACAACAAGGGCGCGGAGCTGCTCGACTTTGTGAAGAACAAAGAGGACTTCAACATGGAAGGCGGTTTCTTCAAACCGTTAACCAAGCCGGGCCTTGGCGTGGAGATCGACGAAGCCAAAGTCATTGAGCTGAGTAAAAATGCGCCGGACTGGCGTAACCCACTGTGGCGTCATGAAGACGGTTCTGTAGCCGAGTGGTAAATGCGCGTCATACTTCGCGCTGGTGATGCGTTGGCTGCGCTTTCTTACCCCGGTCACATACTTTTGTATGCTCCCGGGGATGCGAAAACTTGCCGCCTTCCCCCAGCACGAATTATTTAGCGCATTCTGGTTAAGTTTTTAATTAAAAAATCAAATACACCCTCTGTAATTTACAGGGCATGGTGAGCGGCTTCGCTATGCCCAAAATCTGGAGACAGATTGCGATGGATATTCCAGTTACTGCTACAAAAACCGGGCGTCGCCGTTACCTGACGCTGATGATGATCTTTATTACCGTGGTCATCTGCTATGTCGACCGCGCCAACCTGGCCGTGGCCTCGGCCCATATTCAGGAAGAGTTTGGTATCACCAAAGCGGAAATGGGTTACGTCTTCTCGGCCTTTGCCTGGCTCTATACGCTCTGCCAGATCCCGGGCGGCTGGTTCCTCGACCGCGTCGGCTCACGCCTGACCTACTTTATCGCCATTTTCGGCTGGTCCGTGGCGACCCTGTTCCAGGGCTTTGCCACCGGCTTAATGTCGCTGATTGGCCTGCGTGCTATCACCGGTATTTTCGAAGCTCCGGCATTCCCGACCAACAACCGTATGGTCACCAGCTGGTTCCCGGAGCATGAGCGCGCCTCTGCGGTCGGGTTCTATACCTCTGGCCAGTTTGTCGGCCTCGCGTTCCTGACCCCGCTACTGATCTGGATCCAGGAGCTGCTGAGCTGGCACTGGGTCTTTATCGTCACCGGCGGGATCGGCATTATCTGGTCGTTTATCTGGATTAAGGTCTATCAGCCGCCGCGTCTGACCAAAAGCATCAGCAAAGCCGAGCTGGATTATATCCGCGATGGCGGTGGTCTGGTCGACGGCGATGCACCAGTGAAAAAAGAGGCGCGTCAGCCGCTGACCAAAGCCGACTGGAAGCTGGTGTTCCACCGTAAGCTGGTGGGCGTTTACCTGGGCCAGTTTGCTGTCACCTCAACGCTTTGGTTCTTCCTCACCTGGTTCCCGAACTACCTGACCCAGGAGAAAGGTATTACCGCGCTGAAGGCGGGCTTTATGACCACGGTGCCGTTCCTGGCGGCCTTCTTTGGCGTGCTGCTCTCCGGCTGGCTGGCGGATAAGCTGGTGAAAAAAGGCTACTCCCTCGGCATCGCGCGTAAAACGCCGATCATCTGTGGGCTGCTGATCTCCACCTGTATCATGGGCGCAAACTACACCAACGATCCGGTGTGGATTATGACTCTGATGGCGGTTGCATTCTTCGGGAATGGCTTTGCCTCTATCACCTGGTCGCTGGTATCGTCACTGGCACCGATGCGTCTGATTGGCCTGACCGGCGGAGTGTTTAACTTCGTTGGTGGCCTGGGCGGGATCACTGTGCCGCTGGTGATCGGCTACCTGGCACAGGACTACGGTTTCGGCCCGGCGCTGGTCTATATCTCAGCGGTAGCCCTGATTGGCGCGCTCTCCTACATCCTGCTGGTAGGCGACGTGAAACGGGTAGGCTAATCCCCGGCAATGCTATACCCTGATGCCACATCCGCGCATCAGGGTATCCTCATGAAACAAATCACCTTCGCTCCCCGCAACCATCAGCTCACCAACACCCGCACCTGGACCGCAGATAGCCAGTGGTTGGTCTTTGACGTCCGTCCTTCCGGCGCGTCCTTTACCGGCGAAACCATTGAGCGGGTTAACGTTGAAACCGGCGAGGTGGAGGTGATTTATCGCGCCAGCAACGGCGCGCACGTTGGGGTGGTGACCGTTCATCCTGCGGAAAATCAATACGTCTTTATTCACGGCCCGCAAAATCCTGATGCCCACTGGCAGTACGATTTTCACCACCGCCAGGGGGTGATTGCCGGACTGGGGCAGGTAAACAATCTCGATGCGATGGATATCACCGCGCCCTTCACGCCCGGCGCGCTGCGCGGCGGCAGCCATGTCCATGTGTATAGCCCGGACGGGCAGTACGTCAGCTTTACCTATAACGACCACGTGCTGCACGAGTACGATCCGAAGCGCGATTTACGCAACGTGGGCGTGGCTGCACCCTTTGGTCCGGTGACACCCGCAGGCAACCATCCGCGGGAATATGCCGGCACACACTGGAGCGTACTGGTCAGCTGTACAACCCCGACGCCGCAACCCGGCAGCGATGAGATCAACCGTGCCTATGAAGAGGGCTGGATCGGCAACGACCGGCTGGCTTTTATCGGCGATACCCTTTCCGCTGACGGTGAAAAAGTGCCGGAGCTGTTTATCGTTGACCTGCCGAAAGACGAACATGGCTGGAAACAGGCGGGCGATCTCCCGCTGCAGGGCACGAAGGATCGTATGCCCGCACCTCCTGCCGGGGTGAAGCAGCGCCGTTTAACCTTTACCCATGACCATGGTTATCCGGGGCTGGTGAACGTGCCGCGTCACTGGATACGCAGTAACCCGCAGGCGACGCAAATCGCGTTTCTGATGCGTGATGATAAAGGTGTGGTGCAGCTGTGGCTGATCGCGCCGGAAGGGGGTGAGCCCCGGCAGCTCACCCATAATCAACGCGATATCCAGTCGGCCTTTAACTGGCATCCGGCGGGCCATTCGCTGGGGTTTGTGCTGGAGGATCGTATTGCGTGCTGCGATGCCACATCTGGTGAAGTAACGTTTTTGACGTCCGATCACGGCAACCCGCCGTCGGGGGATGCGGTGGTTTACTCGCCTGACGGGCGCTATCTGGCCTGGATGGAGGAGGTCGAGGGCTTCCGTCAATTGTGGATAACAGAAACCGGGTGCTAATCAGCGAGAGGGCATCTCAGCGGGGGGGATGACGGCGTTGGTCGCCAGCGTCTTCTCCTCGCTTTGCTCCACGCGGGAGCGAACGGATTTATCCTTGCGGAAAAGATCCCACGGCAGCAGCAGGGTATCAACAACAGCAGTAAACGGCATATCCAGCACCACCAGGGATTTGGTGCCCCAGTTGGTGTCGTCATCCGCCAGCATGTTCGCGCTGGCGCGCGTTCCGGGATACGTTCCTTCTTTACCGCCGGTGTGAGACATCACGCTCGAACATCCGCAAAGCACAACCACCGCGCTGCACATCGTCAGCTTTATCAGAACATTTTTCATTATCAGTCAGTCATCATCAATGGCCCAATACAGACCCGCAACCGGGTTTATAACGGGCCATTGTCAAAATGAATAGTTGAAAAGTACCGCTCTGTGGCACCTATCGCATTTTAACCTTACGTGCTGTAGTCCCAGTCTATTCCAGTACCCGCAAAGTGCAAAAAATTCTCGCTGCGCTGCTCTTGAAAAGACCGGAAGCAGACCCATTTTAAGAGTGTATCAATGAACAAACGTGCCTGAGGGGCGTTTGGGATACCCCAGCCTGTCCACCGTGGAAGGCGACAATTCTTGCTGATTTCAGGAGTTTTAACTGTATGCGTAACTTTGATCTTTCTCCGCTTTATCGTTCAGCCATTGGCTTCGATCGTCTGTTCAATCATTTAGAAAACAACCAAAGCCAGAGCAACGGCTACCCTCCATACAATGTTGAATTGGTTGACGAAAACCACTATCGCATCGCGATTGCCGTGGCCGGTTTTGCTGAAAGCGAACTGGAGATCACCGCGCAGGACAACCTGCTGGTGGTGAAAGGCGCTCATGCGGGCGAGCAGAAAGAACGTACCTACCTCTATCAGGGCATCGCGGAACGTAACTTTGAGCGTAAGTTCCAGTTAGCTGAGAACATTCACGTTCACGGCGCGAACCTGATCAACGGCCTGCTGTATATCGATCTGGAACGTGTGATCCCGGAAGCGAAAAAACCGCGCCGTATCGAGATTAATTAATTGTTCGGGTCGCTGCGGCGGCCCATACCTGAATGCTTGCCGATATCGGGAGCAAAGGCGGATCCAACAGGATTTGCCTGGACAACTGCGCACAAAATTGTGCCGAACTCGCTTCTCAGAAGGAGAACTACCATGCGTAATTACGACTTATCCCCTCTGCTGCGTCAGTGGATCGGTTTTGACAAACTGGCTAACGCGCTGCAAAGCACCACTGAAAGCCAGACCTTCCCGCCGTATAACATCGAAAAGAGCGACGATAACCACTATCGCATTACGCTCGCGGTAGCGGGTTTTAGCCAGCAGAACCTTGATATCCAGCTGGAAGGCACGCGCCTGACGGTAAAAGGCACTCCGGAAAAACCGGAGACCGAAACCAAATGGCTGCACCAGGGGCTGGTCACTCAGCCGTTCAGCCTGAGCTTTACCCTCGCTGAACATATGGAAGTGACGGGTGCCACCTTTACTAACGGGTTGCTGCATATCGACATCACCCGCAACGTGCCGGAAGAGATTGCTCCGCAGCGGATCGCCATCAGCGAACGCCCGGCGTTGAATAGCTAATGCCATCGTGTCGAGTGGCGCTACGCTTACCCGACCTACATAGCTCGTAGGCCCGTGCAAGCGAAGCGCCGCCGGGCAAACCTGAAGCCTCGCTCCGCGAGGCTTTTTTGTGCGCCATCGCCCATACAACCCGCCTGCGCTCTGCGAGAATCCCTGTTAATAATAATGTTATTCACAGGGATGCCGTCATGAGTGATATAGCGTTAACGGTCAGTATTCTGGCGTTGGTTGCGGTGGTCGGGCTGTGGATAGGCAATGTCAAAATCCGCGGCGTCGGGTTCGGCATTGGCGGCGTGCTGTTTGGCGGAATATTTGTCGGTCATTTTGCCGACCAGCTGGGCATCACCCTTAGCGCGCAAATGCTGCATTTTATTCAGGAATTTGGCCTGATCCTCTTCGTTTACACCATCGGCATTCAGGTCGGGCCCGGCTTTTTCGCCTCGCTGCGCGTCTCGGGCCTGCGCCTCAACCTCTTTGCGATGGGGATTGTGGTAATGGGCGGGCTGGTCACCGCTCTGCTGCATAAACTCTTCGCCATCCCGCTGCCGGTGGTGTTGGGCATATTCTCCGGCGCGGTCACCAACACCCCCGCACTGGGGGCCGGGCAGCAAATCCTGCGCGATCTGGGGATTGAGTCCGGCATCGTGGATCAGATGGGTATGAGCTACGCCATGGCCTACCCGTTCGGCATCTGCGGCATTCTGCTCACCATGTGGCTGATGCGCGTTCTGTTTCGCATTAACGTCGAGCAGGAAGCGCAGCAGCACGAATCCACGCTTACCCAGGGTAAGGCGCTGATTAAAACCATCAACATCCGCGTCGACAACCCTAATCTTAACAACCTGGCGATCCAGGATGTGCCGATCCTCAACAGCGCCAACATTATCTGTTCCCGCCTGAAGCGCGAGCAGACCCTGATGGTGCCTCTGCCCGGCACGGTGATCCAGACCGGCGATCTGCTGCACCTCGTCGGCCAGCCGGCGGACCTGCATAACGCCCGACTGGTGATTGGTCAGGAGGTTGATACCTCGCTCTCCACCCGCGGCACCGATATGCGCGTTGAGCGGGTGGTGGTCACGAACGAGCGAGTATTAGGCAAGAAAATCCGCGAATTACAGGCAAAAGAGCGTTATGACGTGGTGATCTCACGGCTGAATCGCGCCGGGATTGAGCTGGTGGCCAGCCCGGAGGCCAGCCTGCAGTTTGGTGATATCCTCAACCTGGTCGGGCGTCCGGCCTCCATTGATGCCGTCGCCAATATCGTGGGCAACGCGCAACAAAAATTGCAGCAGGTACAGATGCTACCGGTATTTATCGGCATCGGTCTTGGCGTGCTGCTCGGCTCCATCCCGCTGTACGTGCCGGGGTTCCCGGTGGCGCTCAAGCTGGGGCTGGCAGGCGGGCCGCTGATTATGGCCCTGATCCTCGGGCGTATCGGCTGTGTAGGTAAGCTCTACTGGTTTATGCCCCCGAGCGCCAACCTCGCCCTGCGCGAGCTGGGGATCGTCCTGTTTCTGGCGGTGGTGGGGCTGAAATCGGGTGGCGATTTCGTCGAGACGCTGGCCCGCGGCGACGGCGTCAGCTGGATCGGTTACGGCATCCTCATTACCGCCGTCCCGCTGATCACCATGGGCATTCTGGCGCGGCTGTTGGCGAAGATGAACTACCTGACCCTGTGCGGCATGCTGGCGGGTTCGATGACCGACCCTCCGGCGCTGGCTTTTGCCAACAACCTGCACGCCACCAGCGGTGCGGCGGCGCTCTCCTACGCCACGGTCTATCCGCTGGTGATGTTCATGCGCATTATCACGCCGCAATTGCTGGCGGTGCTGTTCTGGGGGATGGGTTAAACCGCTAACCCTAATCTGGCGAACTGCTCTGCCGGGGCGTCGCTCTCACGTAGCAGACGCACCAGCAGGGCGATCATCCGCGCTTCGATGGCCTTATCCTCAATCGGGCACTGCTGGTACGGATCGGTGTGTAAATCGAACAGCAGATGGCCGACGCGATTGACTCCCGGGTATTTTTCCTGGGCCGGAATCCGCAGCGTTTTAACCCCTTTGGTAAAGCGGAAGGGCGGTGCCAGGGCAATCGACTCCAGCTCATCTGGGGTAAAGCGGGTATTCATCTTGATCGGCATCAGGGTGTAGTTGGCGATGTCATTCTCACGCCCGGGCAGCGCGGCGCGCATATAGACATAGCGCCCGTCCGTGACGTTAACATGCCCGCTGAAAACCCCGAACAGCGCAGCGTCACGCACCGGGGTGTCATCCTCAAGAATGCGGGCTAACGGGCGACCCTGAACATCAGGCGGGATGGGCTGGTTAAAGAACTCCAGCAGCGTGGGCGCCCAGTCAATCATCTGCACCAGCGCATCCCGCTGCACCCCCTGATGGGCGCTGCGCGGATCCCAGATAAACAAAGGGTTATTCGCCACCTCGTTGTAATAGGGCATCTGGTTTTTTGCCCACCAGCCATGCTCCCCGAGCAAAAAGCCGTGATCGGTACCGACAATCAACATCGTATCGCGCCACAAATCGTGGCGGTCCATCAGGTCGAGAATGCGCCCCAGGTTGCGATCGCACATGGAGACCAGGGCGCGATAGCGGCAGCGGATATGCTCTACCGCCTCCGGGCTCTCTTCCACTTTGCCGCGCGGCCAGTCGTAGTGCGGGCCCTCCCAGGGATCCTGATACAACGAGAGATAGGCTTCAGTAGTATAAAACGGCTCGTGCGGGTCGAAGGTTTCCACCTGCAGCAGCCAGCTGTCCTGCTGATGATTTTTGTCGATGAACTCGCATCCGGCGTTAAAGACCTGGGTTTGCGGGAAGTCCGCCTCCTGTTGAATGTAGTCGCGGTTGACCCAGTCGTGTCGCCAGAGCCCGGAGACGCCACCGCCGGTTTGCTTCTGCGGCACCCGCAGTACCTCCGGGATCGCCGGGTCGGCGACGCTGGCCTTCCAGTGATCCCCCTCCTGGCCGCGGATAATTTCCCATGAGCTGTAGCGATTATGGTAGTTACCCCCACCATCCTCCCAGTAGTGCAGATGGTCGCTGATCAGGTGGGTATAAACGCCCGCTTTTTTCAGGAGCTCCGGCATGGAGTCGTCGAACGGCTCCAGCGGCCCCCACTCCCGATGCAGAAAATTATACCGGCCGGTGTGCAGCTCCCGGCGAGCCGGCATGCAGGGCATACTACCGACATAGCTGTTGTTGAAGGTGGCGCAGCGGGCCGCCAGACGCTGGAAGTTCGGCGCCCGGGTGATCGTATCCCCGTAAGGCGGCAGATAGTGTTTATTCAGGCTGTCGAAGAGCAGAATGATCGCTTTCATCGTCGCTCCTTAACGGGCCTTTACCAGATGCGGGAAATGTTCTTCCACCACGGCATAGATCTGCTTCCCGATGGTCTCTCCGTCCATAATATTTTCGATAGGGATTAGATACTGCCCGTGGCGCGGATCGAGGCTCACCACATCAATCAGTTTTTTCGAAATGGCGAAGATATCGGCCCATTCGGTAAATCCGCCCACCTCGCCTGCGGCGGTATGCTCCATGTCGAAATGAATGTCATATTTGGCTAACGCTTTTTTCACCACCGTCTGCAACATCACGCTACTGCCGACACCGTAGCCGCATACAAACAGAATATTAATTTTGTCTTTCATAACGATATCCTTTTCACAATGAGATGATTTAGCCCGCGTAAGGCCCGAGATGGAACGTCGAGGCAATAAACTTAAGCACTTCACAAATGGCAGGCCATAATGTCGCCCAGTCGAAAATACCGGTCCAGCCCACCCCTTCGGCGGCGAGTCCGGTTAAGGGAATAGCCCATACGGTGCCGAAGGTTTGAATAATCCCCAGCAGGAAAGTACAAATAATTACGGCGCGATAACCGCCCAGCCGGTTAGCTAATACTCCAATTGGGCCACCGGAGAAAAATAATGGTACAAAACCGGGAAGCACCATAATAGGGCTATGGGTAATAAGCAGAATGCCCATCGAGAAAATAGTGCCGAAGGTACAGAAAATAAATCCGAGGGTGGCGGCATTCGGGGAGAAGGGTAATAATGCTGCGACATCGACGGCGGGTATAGCGTCCGGAATTAAACGATCCTGCCAGCCTTTAAACGAGGCGTTAATTTCCCCGACCATCATGCGCACGCCCTGTAACAGGATCACCATATACATAGAGAACTGCAGGCCGAGATTAATAATGTAGATATACCAGGGCTTACCTTTTGCCATGGCCTGAACGTTATCGATGCCGGTGGTCAGTAAGAACCCGCCAACGAACAGGGTCATCACTATGGCGATGGAGGTGACGTTATGGTTAAAAATCGCCAGCCAGCCGGGTAGCTTCATGTTTTCAGCATCCTGCTTCTCAGCGTCGCCAAACAGGTGGGCAAATTTCGAGAAGAACCAGATCCCCAGCATCTGGTTATGAGCAATGGTAAAGCCCGCATTATTGGTGATTTTAGCTACCGGTTTGGCAATCAGGGTCGTGGCGAACGCCCAGAATACCCCGGTTAAAATTCCGGCGATAATAATTGACTGCACCCAGCCAAAGCCCAGCCAGAAGACGATCAGCCACAGCACTGCCTGGGAGTGAGACACTCCGGTATTGCCGGTCAGAAAAATGCCTTTTACCTTTGTGTAGCGGCCAAATAAAACCAGCAGCAGGTTGGTAAAAAAGGCCAGCACAAACACATAGCCCACAAAACCGAAATTATCCCCAAGCGCAATCTGGGTTGCCGCTTTCATGGCATAGGAATCCATTAAATAACCATGGATCCCATAAGATTTACTGACCGCATCGGCAACGGGTTTAAAGGTGGCTGAAAACTGAAACCCGCCAAAGAGCACCATCATTAATCCCACCATGGCGCTAACCATACCGGTAATAATTTTAATCGGCGATTTCTTATCAAGGGCATAACCCAGTCCCACCAGCAATCCAATTAAAATAGCGGGTTCGGTTAGAAAGGATTGTATTACTGAAATAAAGTCAGAAAACATAATGCAGTCAACCTCCGTGATATTCGCTTCCGGATGAATAAAATCCAGCTGAGTGTTGCTTGTAATTTAATAACGGAACGACTAATAGTTTATTTGGTAAGATATTTTGAAAGCGAAATCACTTTAATAATCAAATATTGTCATTTAAAGATTAAGTTTGATTTTTTGTGATTCTATTTGCAAAAATAGGCAGCATATAATTTGAGATTATTTAACTGAACAATAAATACAAAGCTTGTATATATGCCCGTTGTTCAGGGTAGAGAGGCTGTCCCCGGATACGTTACTATTGCCGCAGTTTTGTACAACGGGCAGTCAGACAGGAGACGTCATGAAAATTTCCCGCCTCGGCGAAGCGCCGGATTATCGCTTCTCGCTGGCAAACGAGCGTACCTTTCTGGCGTGGATCCGCACCGCGCTGGGCTTTCTGGCGGCCGGTGTTGGTCTCGACCAGCTGGCACCCGATTTTGCCACGCCGGTGATCCGCCAGCTGCTGGCGCTGCTGCTGTGCCTCTTTTCCGGCGGGCTGGCGATCTACGGCTACCTGCGCTGGCTGCGGAATGAAAAGGCGATGCGTCTGAAAGAAGATCTGCCCTACACCCACAGTCTGCTGCTGGTCAGCCTGATCCTGATGATAGTGGCGGTGATTGTGATGGGGCTGGTACTGTATGGCGGATAGCCGCAAAGCGCGCCGTCTGGCCGACCCGGGGCTGCAACCGGAGCGCACCTCGCTCGCCTGGCTGCGCACGCTGTTTGGTTATGGCGCGTTGATGGTGCTGGCGGTCAGGCACAACTGGCAGCAGGCGGGCCCGCTGTTCTGGGTGGCGCTGGGCGTGCTGGCGATGGTGGCGCTGATCCTCTGGCACTACACCCGCAATCGCGCGCGGATGGACGTTTCGCTGTACGACTTTTCAGCATCCCGACCGGTGCGTATTAAATTTATGATCGCCCTCGCAGTGTTATCCCTCGCATTACTGTTTGCTGCTAGTCACGTTCACCATCTCATCATTTTTATCAGGGATTTTGCATGACAGGATGTCAGGTCATGGCCAAGCCGGCCAGTTCACGTTGCAATCTCGATTGCCGCTACTGTTTTTATATCGATAAGCCCCAGCAGCCGATCATGGACGACGCCACGCTGGAAACCTTCATCCAACAGCATATCGCCGCCCAGCCCGGGCCGGAGGTGCAGTTTGCCTGGCAGGGTGGAGAGCCGACGCTCTGCGGGCTGGATTTCTTCCGCCGCGTCGCGGCGTTGCAGCACCGCCATGGCGGAGGAAAGCGCATCACCAACGCCTTTCAGACCAACGGGATCCTGCTTAACGACGCCTGGTGTCGGTTTTTTCGCGAGCAGGGCTGGCTGGTGGGGATCTCGCTGGATGGCCCGGCGGCGCTGCATGATGCATATCGCGTCAGCCGCAGCGGCAATCCTACTCATCACAAGGTATTGGCGACGATAGAGAAGCTGCGCGCCCATCGGGTGTCGTTTAACCTCCTGACGGTCATTAACCGGCAGAACAGCCGCCAGCCGGAGCGCCTGTATCGCTATTTACGGGCGCTGGGCACGCCCTTTCTGCAATTTCTTCCGCTGCAGGAGCACGATAATCCGGAATCGGTCAGCGATCGGCAGTGGGGAGAATTCCTGTCGACGGTGTTTGACGTCTGGGTGCGGGAGGATATTGGTCGCGTCTTTGTGCAGCTCTTCGACTCAACGCTGGGGGTGTGGTGCGGCTATCCGTCGCAGATGTGTTCTCTTGCCGCCACCTGCGGCCACGCCTTTGCGCTGGAGGCCAATGGCGATCTCTTCCAGTGCGATCACTACGTCTGGCCCCAGTACCGGCTGGGCAACATCCATCAGACGCCGCTGGCAGAGCTTAATCAGAGCGAGGCGGCCATCGCCTTTGGGCTGCGCAAGCAAACAGACCTATCCGCCGAGTGTCGGGCCTGCCCGATGCGTCACCTGTGTAACGGCGATTGCCCTAAACACCGGGTGGATGGCAAAAGCGCGCTCTGCGCGGGGTATCAGGCGTTCTTCCGCCACTCCGCCCCGCATATGCGGGTGATGCGCGATTTAATCCGCCATCACCGTTCGCCCATAGAGCTGATGGCTCTGCTCCAGCAGAGCCACCGGGCAAGTTAACGCCCTTTCGCCAGGTACTTCGCCATCTCCTCGTCCGGCACCATCCCGCCGCCGGTTGCCCACACCAGGTGGGTGGCGTTCTCCAGCGAATAACGACCGGAGGCGGCGAGGCGCACCGGCCCGGCCATCCCCGCCAGCGCCGACGGCTCAAGGCGAATGTTCTCCTCCTGCGCCAGCCAGCCCAGCATGTCGTACATACTCTGATCGGAGAGGGTGTAGAACCCGTCGAGCAGGCGCTCCATGGCGCGGCCAACAAAGCCGGAGGCACGGCCTACCGCCAGACCATCCGCCGCGGTGAGGTTATCGATCCCCAGATCCTGCACAGCAATCTCATCATGCAGACCGGTATACACCCCCAGCAGCATGCACGGGGAGTGGGTAGGCTCGGCAAAAATACAATGAACATGATCGCCAAAGGCCAGCTTCAGCCCGAACGCCACTCCGCCAGGGCCCCCGCCCACGCCGCACGGCAGATAGACAAACAGGGGATGATCCGCATCCACCACCCGACCCTGTTCGGCAAACTGCGCTTTCAGACGCTCGCCTGCCACGGCATAGCCTAAGAACAGGGTGCGGGAGTTTTCATCGTCGATAAAGAAGCAGTTCGGATCGCTCTCGGCCGCCTTGCGCCCTTGTTCCACCGCCACGCCGTAATCCTGCTCATATTCCACCACCGTCACGCCGTGGCTGCGCAGTTTTGCCTTCTTCCACTCACGGGCGTCGGCGGACATGTGCACCGTCACCTTAAAGCCGATGCGGGCGCTCATGATGCCAATGGACATCCCGAGGTTGCCGGTCGACCCCACGGCGATGCTGTACTGGCTGAAGAAGTGCTTAAAGCGGGGCTCCAGCAGGATACTGTAATCGTCGTCGAGGCTGAGCAGCCCGGCGGCCAGGGCCAGTTTTTCCGCGTGGGTCAGCACTTCATAGATCCCGCCGCGGGCTTTAATCGAGCCGGAGATCGGCAGATGGCTATCTTTTTTCAGCAGCAGGGTGCCGGGGATTGTGATGTTTGATTCCTGTTGCAAGCGCTGATGCATCGCCGGAATAGCGACCAGATCGGATTCAATGATGCCGTGGTTTGTGGCGGTTTCCGGAAAAGCTTTTGCCAGATAAGGGGCAAAACGCGCCAGGCGGGCATGGGCGTCGTCCACGTCCGCCTGGGTCAGGCCGACCCAGGGTAACCCGTCGGCCAGCGTCGTGGCGTTCGGGTTAAACCAGGTAGTCTCTTGCAGGGCAATCAGATCGTTGAGCAGGGGGTACTGCGCGATTAACTTCAGATGTTCTGGCGTCATAGGATCCTCTCAGGCGTATCCCCTTAAGAAAACAGGAAACCAGCCTGAGGGCAAGATCCGCTTACACCGCCTGCTCGTGATGCGAGGCGCGGGAGGCCAGCGGCAGCCAGCAGAGCACAATCAGCAAGCCCATAAGCGTCATCAGCAGCCCGAGGCTGGCCTGTCCGTTTTGCGGCATCATCGCCGAGAGCCAGGCCAGCGCGCCGGAGCCAATATTCTGCAGGCCTCCCACCAGCGCCCCGGCGGTGCCCGCCAGGAACGGGAAGGGCTCCATCGCGCCGCTGGTCGCCAGCGGGAATAGCATCCCCGCGCCAAAGAAGAACAGCGCGGCCGGGATCAGCAGGGTCCAGACGTTCATCACCCCGAACAGCCCCGGGATCCACATCATCAGCCCTGCCAGCAGGCAGCTCACCACCGACTGCCACATCAGGGTGGTGAAGCGTTTATTGGCGCGTCCGGCAAACCAGGCGCCGAAAAACGCCGCCGGGATCGGCAGAATAAACAGAATACTCACCACCATGCTGCTGAGGCCCAGCCCGGCACCCAACAGCACGCCCGAACTGGCTTCGAACACTGCGATGCCCGCCAGGCCGCCCACCAGCATCAGCACGTAGCAGTTAAAGGCCCCGTTGCCGAAGAGGATTTTGTAGCTGGTGAGTAGTTTGGTGCGCGGCGCTTCAGTGGGCCGGGTTTCCGGCATCCAGCGCGCCATGCTGAAGGTAACGATGACGCACAGCACCAGCAGGAAGCCGTAGCAGGCGCGCCAGGACCACATGGTGTCCAGCAGGCCGCCAATGAGCGGGGCGAGCAGCGGGCTGACCAGAATGCCCATATTCAGCAGGCTGTTGGCATGCCGCAGCTGGGTGCCCTGATACATATCGCGCGGCAGGGTACGCGCCATCACCCCGCCGACGCCGGTGCCAACGCCCTGCAACGCGCTGGCGGCAATCAGCACGCTCAGGCTGTGGGTGGTCATGGCAATTACCGTGGCGATCATAAAAATCGTCATCCCGACCAGGATCACCGGACGGCGACCAACGCGATCCGAGAGCGGGCCGTAGAACAGCTGCGAGACGCCGTAGGTCAGCAGGTAAGCGCCCATCACGCTCTGCACCGCGCCTTCACGGACGTTGAGTTCCTTCGCCATATCCGCAATAGCCGGGATATAGATGGTTTGCGCCATCTGACCGACGGCGACCAGCAATACCAACATCAAGAGTAAATTAACGTTCCGCTGTCTTTTCATGTCGCTGAATACTTTTGCCAAAAGAGATAAATAAAGAATAAGTGACTGCGCATTCCCATAAATGCGCGAGGAATCTACCACAGTGAGATGGCAAGTTAAGCATTGCGATGATGAATGGAAAACGGCAAAAAGGCAGGATTAATAAACAAGAACGGCAACTAAAGTTGCCATAGGATCGGGCCGGACGCTGCCGGCCCGTTACACTGTGCAGAATAACCGGTGCGTGACGCGCGGTTCATCCGCGACCAGCGTAAAGCCAGCCCGCTGATAGAATGGCCAGGCGGTGTGGGGCGCATGGGTATTGAGAAAATCGAACCAGATGCTGGCATCGGCCATCACCACGGCGAGCAGTTGCCTGCCGATACCCAGCCCACGACAGCTTTCGCTGATATAGAGATGGCGGATACGGCCAGCCCGCGGCTGCTGGCTGAACGGATCGCGGTTTAGCCCGCAAATCCCCACCAGTTTGCCGTTCAGAAACGCACCCAGCAGCTTTTCACCCGGGGCGTTAAAGCGATTTTCACCCCGCTCCCAGTTCTCTTCCAGCCTGCGCAACATATTGAAATTGAGCGCGGTGCTCTCGGCTTTCAGCGCGATATAGCCCGGCTCGTCCGGCGTGACAGGCTCAATTAATAAACGCAACATAGCATTCCCTCGTTATTAAAGAGGGGCGGTTTCCCGCCCCTCTCTGGTGCGGCTTGAACCTGAATCACTTAACGTATTTCAGGACAGCATCAAGCAGTTGCAGTGCTGCAACAATGAGTTTGAGGATAAGTACAACCATATCCACTACGCTCATACGCGTCTCCTCTGGTTAAGGAGCACGATGCTGGCGTACCTTTCCGCCGCCTGTGGCCAGCACCTTTGTTGACGTAACACAGTGTGCTCAGTTGGGGAGTGGAGGCGCTGACGGCACCACCCGTTTCAGCCAGGACTTCGTTGCGCCGGTGTACTACGAGCGGCTCCCCTCGCACCCTGTGAACACACCCAGTATAGATAAATACTGTATATATGAACAGTAATTTATGGACAAAACGTGAAGCGGGAGCCATACTCAAATGCGTCAAAATCCGTGCCGTAAATTGCGCGTTCCCGTGCGATCGCGTATACTTCGTGCGTTGACGTAACACAGTGTGCACTGCGGTCACCAGCCGCAAACGCTGTAAAAAAACCTCGCTTCGGCGGGGTTTTTTGTTTTCATAACCCGACAAGCGAAACGTGATCCCTGACGCATTTTCAGGCAGATGAAAATAATTCCGTTGTCACGCCTGACAACCTGTGCTTGTATAAATCCACTCAATGATTCCAGAGACAGGTCTCCCATGACTGCATCCATGAACACCGCGACCCTACTAAAAACTGCGCACCCAGCCGCAGTGGTCGTCGTGCGTGTGGTGGTGGTCGTCGGCAATGCGCCGTAGGGACTGGATCAACACACGATTCCAAACCCCGCCGGCGCAAACCGGCGGGGTTTTTGTTTAAAGCCCCCCGGAAAGTCGGCCCATAAGAAGGACTGGAGCATGGCAAGTTCGGGCACAACATCACACAAGACGCGTTTCACTGGTGCGCAGTTAATCGTTCATTTGCTGGAACGTCAGGGCATTACCACGGTTGCGGGTATTCCTGGTGGGACGGTACTCCCGCTGTATGACGCCTTAAGCCAGAGCACGCAGATCCGCCACGTGCTGGCGCGTCACGAGCAGGGTGCAGGCTTTATCGCGCAGGGTATGGCGCGAACCCAGGGCAAACCGGCGGTCTGTATGGCCTGTAGCGGGCCGGGCGCCACCAACCTGGTCACCGCCATCGCCGACGCGCGTCTCGACTCTATTCCGTTAGTCTGCATTACCGGCCAGGTGCCGGCCTCGATGATCGGCACCGATGCATTTCAGGAAGTGGACACCTACGGCATCTCTATCCCCATCACCAAGCACAACTATTTAGTGCGCGATATCAGCGAATTACCGCAGGTTATCAGCGATGCGTTCCGTATCGCCCAGTCCGGTCGTCCGGGCCCGGTGTGGATAGACATTCCTAAGGATGTGCAGACCGCTGAAATTGAGATCGACGTGCTGCCGGAGCCCGGCACTCGCGCGCCATCGCCAGCCTTCAGCGCAGACAGCGTGCGTGAAGCCGCTGCAATGATTAACGCCGCACAGCGCCCGGTGCTCTATCTGGGCGGCGGGGTGATTGATGCGCCAGACGCGGTGCGCGCCCTGGCAGAAAAAGCCAGCCTGCCGACCACCATGACCCTGATGGCGCTGGGCATGCTGCCAAAAGCGCACCCGCTGTCGCTGGGGATGCTCGGCATGCACGGCGCGCGCAGCACCAACTTTATTCTGCAGGAGGCAGATCTGCTGATCGTTCTCGGGGCACGTTTTGATGACCGGGCGATCGGCAAAACCGAGCAGTTCTGCCCGAATGCCAAAATCATTCACGTGGATATCGACCGCGCGGAGCTGGGCAAAATCAAGCAGCCGCACGTGGCGATCCAGGGCGACGTCAACGAGGTGCTGGCGCAGCTGCTGCCGCACATCGACGCCACCCCGCGCAGCGCGTGGCATCAGCAGGTAAGCGGGTTACAGCAGGAGTTCCCGGGTGCCATCCCGACCGAAGGCGACCCGCTGAGCCACTACGGGCTGATCAACGCCGTGGCCGCCTGCGTGGACGACAGCGCGATCATCACCACCGACGTGGGTCAGCATCAGATGTGGACCGCTCAGGCCTATCCGCTGAACCGTCCGCGCCAGTGGCTGACCTCCGGCGGTCTGGGCACCATGGGCTTTGGCCTGCCCGCAGCTGTGGGCGCGGCGCTCGCCAATCCGGACCGCAAGGTGATCTGCTTCTCCGGCGACGGTAGCCTGATGATGAACATTCAGGAGATGGCCACCGCGGCCGAAAACCAGCTGGATGTGAAAATCATCCTGATGAACAACGAAGCGCTGGGGCTGGTTCACCAGCAGCAGAGCCTGTTCTACAAGCAGGGCGTGTTTGCGGCGACCTATCCGGGGATGATTAACTTTATGCAGATTGCCGCCGGTTTTGGCCTGCATACCTGCGATCTGAATGCCGAAGAGGATGCCCACGCGGCGTTGCAGGCGGCGATCTCACGCCCGGGCCCGGCGCTGATCCACGTCCGTATCGATCCACAACAAAAAGTCTATCCGATGGTCCCACCTGGTGCGGCCAATACTGAAATGGTGGGGGAATAAGCCATGCAAAAACAAAATGATAACGTCATCCTGGAGCTTACCGTCCGCAACCATCCCGGGGTCATGACCCACGTCTGCGGGCTGTTTGCCCGCCGCGCGTTCAACGTGGAAGGCATTCTCTGTCTGCCGATTCAGGGCAGCGAACACAGCCGCATCTGGCTGCTGGTGAATGACGATCAGCGGCTGGAGCAGATGATGGCGCAGATCGACAAGCTGGAGGATGTGGTGAAAGTGGTGCGCAACCAGTCCGATCCGACCATGTTTAACAAAATTGCGGTGTTCTTCGAGTAAATCACTTAAGGTAAGCGGCTTTGCCGGGTGGCGCTGCGCTTATCCGGCCTACAAGGACTTTACCCGTAGGCCGGATAAGGCGTTTACGCCGCCATCCGGCGCGTTCACGCATCAGGATCCAGCCATGACCACCATCGCCCTTATCGACGATCACCTTATCGTCCGTTCCGGATTTGCCCAGCTGCTGAGCCTGGAGCCCGATTTTCAGGTGGTGGCCGAGTTTGGTTCCGGTCGCGAGGCGCTGGCCGGTCTGCCGGGACGCGGGGTGCAGGTCTGTATCTGCGATATCTCGATGCCGGATCTCTCCGGGCTGGAGCTGCTGAGCCAGCTGCCGAAGGGGATGTCGACCATCATGCTCTCGGTCCACGACAGCCCGGCGCTGGTCGAACAGGCCCTGAACGCGGGCGCACGCGGGTTCCTCTCCAAACGCTGTAGCCCGGACGAGCTGATTGCCGCCGTGCGCACCGTCGCTACCGGCGGCTGCTACCTGACGCCGGACATTGCCATCAAGCTGGCGGCCGGACGCCAGGATCCGCTCACCCGACGTGAACGCCAGGTGGCGGAAAAGCTGGCCCAGGGGATGGCAGTGAAGGAGATCGCCGTTGAGCTTGGTCTGTCGCCCAAAACCGTCCACGTTCACCGCGCCAACCTGATGGAAAAACTGGGCGTCAGCAACGACGTCGAGCTGGCTCGCCGCATGTTTGACGGCTGGTAATGAATTCCCTTTTCTCCCGGCTGGTGGCGGTGGTCGCCAGCTTCTTCATCTTCTCTGCCGCATGGTTCTGCCTGTGGAGCATCAGCCTGCATCTGGTGGAGCGCCCGGAGCTGGCGGTATTGCTCTTTCCCTTCGGCCTGCGTCTGGGGCTGATGCTGCAATGCCCGCGCGGCTACTGGCCGGTGCTGCTTGGCGCCGAATGGCTGATGCTGGCCTGGCTGGCACAGCAAGTGGCGCTGGCGCATCTGCCCTTATTGATGACCGGAAGCGTGCTGACGCTTATTCCCGTGGCGCTGATCTCCCGCTATCGTCACCAGCGCGACTGGCGCACCCTGCTGGGTCAGGGAGCGGCGCTGATTGCCGCCGCGCTGCTACAGTCCCTGCCGTGGGCGGGCGGAAAGGAGATGCTCAACGCGCTGCTGCTGACCCTGACCGGTGGCCTGACGCTGGCCCCGACCTGTCTCGTTATCTGGCACTACCTCACCAGCACCGTCTGGCAGCCGCTCGGGCCGGCGCTGGTTTCGCAGCCGGTGAACTGGCGGGCGCGGCATCTGATTGGTTATGTGCTGCTGTTTGTGGTGAGTCTGTGGCTCCAGCTTGGCCTCCCCGCCGAGCTGTCGCGCTTTACCCCGTTCTGCCTGGCTCTGCCGATTATCGCCCTCGCCTGGCACTACGGCTGGCAGGGGGCGCTGATCGCCACCCTGATGAACGCCATTGCGCTGATTGCCAGCCAGACCTGGCACGATCACCCTGTGGATCTTCTGCTCTCCCTGCTGGCCCAGAGCCTGACCGGGCTGCTGCTCGGGGCGGGCATTCAGCGTCTGCGCGAGCTGAACCAGTCCCTGCAAACCGAGCTGGCGCGCAATCGCCGCCTTGCCGAGCGGCTGCTGGAGACCGAAGAGCACGTCCGCCGCGAAGTGGCCCGCGAACTGCACGACGATATCGGCCAGACCATCACCGCCATCCGCACCCAGGCGGGCATCGTTCAGCGCCTGGCCCCGGACAACGCCGGGGTGAAGCAGGGCGGGGCGCATATTGAGCAGCTCTCGCTGGGGGTGTATGACTCGGTGCGCCGTCTGCTGGGTCGGCTGCGCCCGCGCCAGCTGGACGATCTATCCCTTGAGCAGGCGGTACGCTCCCTGATGCGCGAGATGGAGCTGGAGAGTCGCGGCATCGTCAGCCATCTCGACTGGGATATCGACGAAACGGCGCTGAGCGAAGGCCAGCGCGTTACCCTGTTCCGCGTCTGTCAGGAGGGGCTGAACAATATCGTTAAGCACGCCAGCGCCAGCGCGGTGACGTTGCAGGGCTGGCAGCAGGATGAGTGGCTGCGGCTGATGATTGAAGACGATGGCTGCGGTCTGCCGCCGGGCTCCGGCCAGCAGGGGTTTGGCCTGGCGGGGATGCGCGAGCGCGTGAAGGCGCTGGGCGGTACGCTGAACATCTCCTGCACCCACGGGACGCGCGTCAGCGTCAGTTTGCCGCTAAGGACACAGCATGTTTAAAACCCCCGTCAACGCAGCCCCGATCGGCGAAAAAGCCGAGATCGACGCCCGCTATCGCTACTGGCGTCGCCACATCCTGATCACTATCTGGCTGGGCTACGCGCTGTTCTATTTCACCCGCAAAAGCTTCAACGCCGCCGCGCCGGAGATCCTCGTCAGCGGGGTGATGACCCGCACCGATATCGGCCTGCTGGCGACGCTGTTTTACATCACCTACGGCCTGTCGAAGTTCTTCTCCGGCATCGTCAGCGACCGTTCTAACGCCCGCTATTTTATGGGCGTCGGGCTGATCGCCACCGGGGTGGTAAACATCCTGTTTGGCTTCTCCACCTCGCTGTGGGCCTTTGCCCTGCTGTGGGCGCTGAACGCCTTTTTCCAGGGCTGGGGCTCGCCAGTCTGCGCCCGCCTGCTCACCAGCTGGTATTCGCGCACCGAGCGCGGCGGCTGGTGGGCCATCTGGAACACCGCGCATAACGTTGGCGGGGCGCTGATCCCCATCGTGGTGGGCGCGGCGGCGCTGCACTACGGCTGGCGGGCAGGGATGATGATTGCGGGCGGTCTGGCGATTGTTGCCGGGCTGTTCCTCTGCTGGCGGCTGCGCGACAGGCCGCAAACCGTGGGCCTGCCTGCGGTGGGCGACTGGCGGCACGACGCGCTGGAGATCGCCCAGCAGCAGGAGGGAGCAGGGCTGACCCGCCGGGAGATCCTCACCCGGTACGTGCTGCTGAACCCCTGGATCTGGCTGCTGTCGCTCTGCTACGTGCTGGTCTACGTGGTGCGGGCGGCGATCAACGACTGGGGCAATCTGTATATGTCCGAGACGCTCGGCGTCGATCTGGTCACCGCCAACTCGGCGGTATCGATGTTTGAGCTGGGCGGATTTATCGGCGCGCTGGTGGCGGGCTGGGGGTCGGACAAGTTGTTCAACGGCAACCGCGGGCCAATGAACCTGATCTTCGCCGCCGGGATTTTGCTCTCCGTCGGCTCCCTGTGGCTGATGCCCTTTGCCAGCTACGTGATGCAGGCGGCCTGCTTCTTCACCACCGGTTTCTTCGTGTTTGGCCCGCAGATGCTGATCGGCATGGCGGCGGCCGAGTGTTCACACAAGGACGCGGCAGGGGCGGCGACGGGCTTTGTCGGCCTGTTTGCCTATCTTGGCGCGTCGCTCTCCGGCTGGCCGCTGGCGCGGGTTATCGACACCTGGCACTGGAGCGGATTCTTTGCGGTCATCGCCATCGCGGCGGGGATTTCCGCGCTGCTGCTGCTGCCGTTTTTGCATGCTCAGGCGCCGCGCGAGGCCAGCGAAGCGTGATGCGCCTCACCTTTTCGCCCTGAGTGGCGCAAAACTAAGAAATTTTCCCGGTTCCGCCTGGACGCTGTCTCAGGCGTCACTCCCGACTGATTTTTACAATGCGATAAAAATCAGCTCGGGAGAGAGTTATTCATGCTGGCCTTCTTAAACCAGGTGCGCAAGCCGACCCTGGATCTGCCGCTCGATGTGCGGCGCAAAATGTGGTTCAAACCCTTCATGCAGTCCTATCTGGTGGTCTTTATCGGCTACCTGACCATGTACCTGATCCGCAAAAACTTTAACATCGCCCAGAACGACATGATCTCCACCTACGGGCTGAGCATGACCCAGCTGGGGATGATTGGTCTCGGCTTCTCCATCACCTACGGGGTGGGGAAAACCCTGGTTTCCTATTACGCGGACGGCAAAAACACCAAGCAGTTCCTGCCGTTTATGCTGATCCTCTCCGCCATCTGTATGCTCGGCTTCAGCGCCAGCATGGGCGCGGGCTCGGTCAGCCTGTTTATGATGATCGCCTTCTACGCCCTGAGCGGTTTCTTCCAGAGTACCGGCGGGTCGTGCAGCTACTCCACCATCACCAAATGGACCCCGCGCCGTAAGCGCGGTTCGTACCTCGGGATGTGGAACATCTCCCACAACCTCGGCGGGGCGGGTGCGGCAGGCGTGGCGCTGTTCGGCGCGAACGTCCTGTTCGACGGCCACGTCATCGGCATGTTTATCTTCCCGTCGATTATCGCCCTGATCGTCGGCTTTATCGGCCTGCGCTACGGCAGCGACTCCCCGGAATCCTATGGCCTGGGTAAAGCCGAAGAGCTGTTTGACGAAGAGATCAGCGAAGAGGACAAAGAGACCGAAGAGAACGAGATGACCAAATGGCAGATCTTTGTTGAGTACGTGCTGAAAAACAAAGTCATCTGGCTGCTCTGCTTCTCAAACATCTTCCTGTATGTGGTGCGTATCGGTATCGACCAGTGGTCGACCGTGTATGCCTTCCAGGAGCTGAAGCTTTCCAAAGAGGTGGCGATTCAGGGCTTCACCCTGTTCGAAGTGGGCGCGCTGGTGGGCACCCTGCTGTGGGGCTGGCTCTCCGATCTCGCCAACGGCCGCCGGGCGCTGGTGGCCTGCGTCGCGCTGGCGCTGATTATCGCCACCCTGGGCATTTATCAGCATGCCAGCAACCAGTACGTCTACCTGGCGTCCCTGTTTGCCCTCGGCTTCCTGGTGTTTGGTCCGCAGCTGCTGATCGGCGTGGCGGCGGTGGGCTTCGTACCGAAAAAAGCGATCGGCGCTGCCGATGGGATTAAAGGCACCTTCGCTTACCTGATCGGCGACAGCTTCGCCAAGCTGGGTCTGGGGATGATCGCCGACGGCACGCCGATCTTCGGCCTCACCGGCTGGGCGGGCACCTTTGCCGCGCTGGATGCGGCAGCCATCGGCTGTATCGTCCTGATGGCGATGGTCGCTGTGCTGGAAGAGCGCAAGATCCGCCGCGAAAAACGCATGCAACGTTTGAAAGCAGCCTGAGTGTGCAGGTAACTTTTTGCCCGGCTTGATGCCGGGCTTTTTTACATTCTCACCCCGATTACCTTACCCCGCTTTACACACCCGCTCCGCGCCATGCTCTACAGTGTTATTTCGCTGCCGCCTTTCGCGCAGCTTTAGCCCCTTTGCTAATGGAGAGCTTGCATGTTGACCCGACGATTGTCCTGCCTTGCCCTGCTGGTGGCGCTGGCCTCACCCGCGATGGCGGCCGATACCCCCACCTACGGCGAGAAGCTGGAAGGTTTTGACTACGCCTGGCCGGTGAAACACTTCACCTTTACCTCGCAAAATCAGTCTTTGGATATGGCTTATCTGGACGTGAAGCCGGAAAAAGCCAACGGCCACACCGTGGTCCTGATGCACGGTAAAAACTTCTGCGCCGGCACCTGGGACGGCACTATTCGCGCCCTTACCGCCAGTGGCTACCGCGTGGTGGCCCCGGATCAGATCGGTTTCTGTAAATCCACCAAGCCGGAACGCTATCAGTACAGCTTCCAGCAGCTGGCAGATAACACCCACGCGTTGCTGAAAACGCTCGGCGTCGATCGCGTGACGGTTATCGGACACTCGACCGGCGGCATGCTGGCTACCCGCTACGCGCTGATGTGGCCGCAGCAGGTGGAGCAGCTGGTGATGGTCAATCCGATAGGCCTGGAAGACTGGAAAGCGCGCGGCGTGCCGCATATTACCGCCGACCAGTGGTATCAGCGTGAGCTGAAAACCAGCGCCGACGGCATCCGGCAGTACGAGAAAAATACCTACTATGCCGGGGAGTGGAAGCCGGAATACGAGCGCTGGGTCACCATGCTCGCCGGACTGAACAACGGGCCGGGCAAAGAGCGTGTGGCCTGGAACTCGGCCCTGCTCTACGACATGATCTACACCCAGCCGGTGATCTATGAATTCAGCGAGCTGAAGATGCCGGTATTATTGATGATCGGCACAAAGGACAACACCGCCATCGGGAAAGATCTCGCCCCGCCGGAGGTGCGCAAGACGCTCGGCAACTACGCGGTGTTGGGCCAGGAGACGGCTAAGCGTATTCCGCACGCCACCCTGGTCGAGTTTAACGACATGGGCCACGCCCCGCAGATGCAGGATCCGCAGCGTTTCCATGAGGCGCTGCTGAAAGGGCTTCAGGCGCGCTGACTGGTCTTTAACCGCACGCCAATATTCGCCCGGATGCCTTCCCCGGGCGGATATCTTTTTTCATGACCCCAATCCACTGTTTCTCCGTTCATTAATCCGACGTTGCCTGCTGTCGATACCCGGCATTTCCCGATATCATGCTCGGCTAACCCTAAGGAGAGTTCATGGTCTGGATAATGCTGGCTACGCTGGCCGTGGTATTTGTGGTGGGCTTTCGCGTCATGACGTCGGGACCCCGGCGCGCGATTCGTCGTCTCAGCGAGCGTCTGGGCATTACCCCGGTTCCCGTAGAATCGATGATCGACCAGTTTGGCAAAAGCGCCGGGAATGAGTTTATCCGCTATCTGGAGCGCCCGGACGAAGCGCACCTGCAGAATGCCGCCCAGGTGCTGCTGATCTGGCAGGTGTGCATTGTCGACAGCAGTGAAAACAACCTGCTGAGCTGGTATCGCTTGCTGCGCAAGGCGCGTCTCGCCGCGCCGATCACCGATGCCCAGATCCGCATGGCGCTCGGCTTTATGCGCGATATGGAGCCCGATCCGTACGAGTTTAACGCTTTTCAGCTGCGCTATAACCAGCTCTTCCTGCCGGAAGAGGGGGTCTTCTTCCTGCATTGATATTCCCCGGTGGCGCTGCGCTTACCGGGCCTACAAGACCCGTAGGCCGATGCAAGCTTAGTGCCGCCCGGCAAAAAGTGCCAAAAGTTGTCAAAACGTTAAATGGATCACATTTAAACTGTTAAACTGCGCGGCTTTCCCGCTCATTTTATCCCCAGGTGATGCCATGACAGAAC
Source organism: Leclercia sp. TB492 (assembly GCF_049974505.2). Classification (NCBI taxonomy): domain Bacteria; kingdom Pseudomonadati; phylum Pseudomonadota; class Gammaproteobacteria; order Enterobacterales; family Enterobacteriaceae; genus Leclercia; species Leclercia sp. TB492. The sequence goes on from NZ_CM127572.1 coordinate 35,189, forward strand.
AGATCCAATCCGCCCCTTCGCCCCATGCCAGGGCGGTCTCCCGCCCGAACTGGTCGGCGGTTTTTTCCGTGGCGTTTTGCGTCGCCTGCCTGATTACCGTGGAGTTTTTGCCGGTTAGCCTGCTGACGCCGATGGCGCAGGATCTGGGCATTTCTGAAGGGCTGGCGGGCCAGTCGGTCACCGTCACCGCCTTTGTCGCCATGTTTGCCAGCCTGTTCATTACCCAGGCGATTGGTACCACCGATCGCCGCAAGGTGGTGATCCTTTTTTCTGTCCTGCTGACCCTCTCCTGCCTGCTGGTCTCCTTTGCCGATAACTTCATGCTGCTGTTGCTGGGGCGCGCCTGCCTGGGGCTGGGGTTGGGCGGATTCTGGGCGATGTCGGCCTCGCTCACTATGCGGCTGGTGCCGGCGCGTACCGTACCGAAAGCGCTCTCCGTCATCTTCGGCGCGGTCTCCATCGCGCTGGTGATCGCCGCCCCGCTGGGCAGTTTCCTCGGGGGGATCATCGGCTGGCGTAACGTCTTTAACGGTGCCGCGGTGATGGGGCTGCTGTGCATTCTCTGGGTCTGGAAAGCGCTACCGTCGCTGCCGGGCGAAGCCGCACATCACAAGCAGAACATGTTCAGCCTGCTGAAACGCCCCGGCGTGATGGCGGGAATGATCGCCATCTTTATGTCGTTTGCCGGGCAGTTTGCCTTCTTTACCTACATTCGTCCGGTATTTATGACCATGGCCGGGTTTGACGTCGACGGCCTGACGCTGGTGCTGCTGAGCTTCGGTATCGCCAGCTTTGTCGGCACCTCGCTGTCGGCGCAGTTCCTGAAACGCTCCCTGAAAGTGGCGCTGGCAGGGGCGCCGCTGGTGCTGGCAGTCAGCGCCGCCGTGCTGATCCTGTGGGGCAGCGACAAGTGGGTAGCCTCGGCGATTGCGATTATCTGGGGCTTTGCCTTTGCGCTGGTCCCGGTAGGCTGGTCGACGTGGATCACCCGCTCGCTTGCCGATCAGGCTGAAAAAGCCGGGTCGATCCAGGTGGCGGTGATCCAGCTGGCGAACACCTGCGGCGCGGCGGTGGGGGGCGTTGCGCTCGACCATCTGGGACTGACGTCACCGCTGGTCATCTCCGGCACATTAATGCTGATGACTGCGCTGCTGGTGGCGGGGAAGGTTAAAGCGCAATAAGTGTTTGGCCCTCTCCCTGAGGGGAGAGGGCATCAGGCTACGCGGACGTCTGAACCCGTCTTCTCGAATCCATCGAAATCAGCACCACCGACGACACAATCAACAGCGTGCCCAGCCAGTCCGGCAGGGTAAACGCCACGCCCAGTAAAATCACCGACAGCAGGGCGCTGCTCAGCGGCTCAGCGCAGCTCAGAATGCTCGCCTTCGGCCCGCCAATCATCTGCGCGCCTTTCAGATACAGGCTGAAGGTCACCGCCGTGCCGATCACCACCAGATAGAAGAACGCCAGCAGCAGGCTACCGTCGACCACGAAAGCGGTGCCGCGCCCGGCATAGAACGGCGTCAGCATTAACCCTGCCAGCAGCATACTCCAGCCGACGATCGGCAGCGTGCCGTAACGGGCAATCAGCGTGGAGGGGTAGGTGGTATAGAACGCCGCGGCGAAGGCGGAGGCGATGCCCCAGCAGAGCGCGGCCGGGGAGATAGTCAGCGAGGTCGGGTCGCCGTGGGTGACCAGTAAAAAGGTGCCGACAAGCGAGGTCATGATCGCCGCCAGCACGAAAATGCCCGGGCGCTTTTTGCGCGCCAGCGCGAACCACGCCACGATAATGGTCGGCGACAGGAATTGCAGCACGGTGGCGGTGGCGGCGTTGGATTTTTCAATCGTCACCAGGAAGGTGAGCTGAACGATCAGCGCCCCGAACAGGGAGAAGATCAGCAGGCTGATGGCGTCTTTGCGATTTTTGATGACCGAAAAAATCTTGTCGCCGTGGACGAATGAGAGCGTCAGCAGGATCACGCCGGCAAACAGCAGGCGGATCATGGTCAGATAAGGCGAGGGGATCTGACTTTTCTCCATGATGTACTGCGCGCAAACCCCTGAGCTGCCCCATAAAATGGCGGCGATCAGGACGTTCAGCATCCCTTTACGTGTGGAACCCATGCTCTCCCCTGCGATAGTGGCTTTCAAAGGCCAGCAGCATAACACGGGTCCTGCCGGGTGGCGCTACGCTTACCCGGCCTACAAAACTTTGTAGGCCCGTGCAAGCGCAGCGCCGCCGGGCGCAGTTGATTTAGAACCAGGCTTCCCACATCGCGCCGACGTTGAAGTCGTCGAGCGTTTCATCTTTCGTGTTGTTCACGCGGGCGGTGCGTTCGTTATCCACCTTGCCGCCGGTGACGTAGAAGCGCAGCATCGGACGGAATTCCGGGCCCATCGCGATGGACATGTTCTGCGACAGGGTCAGCTTCCAGCCCTTGTTATCCCCGCCGTTGTCGTAATCAACATGCTGCCAGCCCGCTTCCAGCCAGGTGGAGTGCACGTCGTTCCACCAGTGCATTGGCCGCACGATGGCGTTGTAGTTCTTGCGGTTGTCGGTGCTGTCACGGCTGTTGTCGTAGTCGTGGAAGGCCAGAATGTACTCCACCTGGGTCGCCTGGGTGAACTTGTGCAGCCCTTCGAAGCTGGCGTACACCGTGGTCAGGTCCTCGGTTTTGTTGAACACGCTGTTATCGGAGTTATCAGAGTAGCGGGCGATCACCTTGTTCACGCCGCTGTCGTTGGTGTGGCTCAGGACCACGCCGCCCTGCCAGGCGTTGGTGCGCTCTTCGGTGTCGATGGCTTTCGAGTCAAAGCCGTAGTTCGCGTACAGCTCCAGGTCGATGGGGCCGAGCTTCATGCCGTGAATTTTGGAGGTGGCCGCGTAGTTGCCCTTGTCGCCGGTGCCGGAGCCGCCGGTACAGGTGATGCGCGACGGGTTGGCCTCGTCGTCCATCACTTCCGGGCTACAGGATTCGACTGCCGCCACGGTCGCCACGTCAAACTGCACGCCGCCGATGTCGAAGTTCTTCACCCCGGCCCCCTGGCCGTCGTGGTTCATCCAGAAGTAGTCGTTGATGCCCTGCTGCGGACGCTGGTGGAAGTCACGCCCGGCCCAGAGATAGGCGTTCGGGTTGGACGCCAGAATGTTGGTCACCCCGGCGTAGGCCTTCTTCAGGTTAACCTCGTCGCCCCAGTGGTCGATCATCACGTTGACGTCCCAGATGGCGCCGTTTTCGCCCTTGAAGGCTTTTGAGAGCTGGAACTCGCCGCCGTTGCCTTCGTTACCCAGACGGCCGATCGCCGAGGCGCCGTTATAGGACCCGTCCACCGCGACGTATTTCTGATCGGCGGCCTGGAAGTGCGCCCCGTAGCGGGCATAGCCGGTAAATTTAATCCCGAACGGGATCGCCATATCCGGGGACTGGGCGGCGCTTTGCGGTTCGTTGATGACGTCGGCTTTTTTCGCCACCGCGGCATCCATTTTCGCCTGGCGATCGGCCAGGGCTTTATCCACCGCTCTGGCCACAATGGCGTCGATTTGCTCCTGCGTAAATTCCTGTGCGAATCCGGAAACCGGGCAAAGCGCGGCGATAACCGCCATTGTTAATGGAAGTTTTTTAATCATATTCATGGTTATCTCAATATATTTAAATTTTATTCAGACAATAACCACCCCGTTCCGGATTGACAGAATATGTCGCTATCATCAGAAAAGGTTGATTTTTATTTTTTAGGATACAGAGGCTTTATACTATTATCGTAACGATATCTCCGGTGCTGATATTTAATTAATTAACGCTGATACAGGTGAATAATTTCTTCGGATAATTCACGGGCCAGCAGCGAGTTCATTAAGTGATCCTGGGCGTGTACCATAATTAACGTCATCGGCTGACGGGCTTCGCCCGCGTCCTGCTCGATAAGTTTGGTCTGCATATGGTGCGCCTGGCGCGCGTAGCCATCGGCTTCGCGCAGCAGGCTTTTCGCTTCGTCAAAGTTGCCCTGCCGCGCAGCATGCAGTGCTTCAAAGCACAGGCTGCGCGACTGACCAGCATTGACGATGATTTCCATTACGGCTTCTTCTAAGGCAATCATCATCAGTTACTCTGTTTATTTATCAAAACTGTTATTTAGAGAGGTGGCAGCAAACCACTCTCCGCTCTTTTTAATGGTGCGTTGCTGCGTTTCCAAATCGAGCTGGACAAAGCCATAACGATTTTTATAAGCATTACACCATGACCAGTTATCAATAAATGTCCACATATGGTAGCCAAGACAATTACAGCCTTCGCTAATGCCTTTATGCAGCCATTTAAGGTGTTCAGAAATAAAATCGATTCGATATTGGTCGTTAATCTGGCCGTTCTCAATAAAACGCTGCTCGTTTTCGACGCCCATACCATTTTCAGAAATAAAACAGCGTGGGTTGCCGTAATTATCGCGCAGGTTAATGAGAATATCGTAAATACCTGGCTCGTAGATTTCCCAGCCGCGATACGGGTTCATCTTGCGGCCCGGCATCTCGTAGCTATCGAAGAACCACTCCGGCATAAACGGTGCCTGCGGATTAATGGCCGTATCACGACACTTCACCCGACGCGGCTGGTAGTAGTTAATGCCCAGCAGGTCGATTTTGCCGTCGGCAATCAGGGCGCTGTCTTCCGGCAGACAGACGGGCAGCTGATCGTACGCTTTCAGCATCGCCACCAGATCCGCCGGGTATTCGCCACACAGCACCGGATCGAGGAAGCTGCGGTTAAACAGCAGATCGCAATGGTGCGCGGCTTTCACGTCCGCCGGATTCTGCGAGCGCGGATAGGACGGCGTCAGGTTCAGCACGATGCCAATCTCACCGGCAAAATGCCCGGCGCGGAAGGCGCGAACCGCCTGGGCATGGGCCAGCACGGTGTGATAGGCCACGGTTGCCGCGCGACGGAAATCGACCACGTTCGGGTAGTGGAAGTCGTACAGATACCCGCCCTCTACCGGCACAATCGGCTCGTTAAAGGTAAACCAGTGCATTACCCGATCACCAAAAAGCTCAAAGCAGGTTTCTGCGTAGCGGGCATAGGCCGCCACCACATCACGGTTTTCCCACCCGCCAATCTCCTGCATCGCCATCGGCATGTCGAAGTGGAACAGGGTGATAAACGGCTTGATACCCTGGGCAATCAGTTCGTCGATCACCTGATTGTAGAAAGCAACCGCTTCCTGGTTCACTTCACCGGTGCCTTCCGGGATGAGACGCGCCCAGCTTATCGAGGTGCGAAAGCTATTGTGGTTCAGCTGCTTTAACAGCTGAATGTCGGCTTTCCAGTGCTGATAAAACGTGGAGGTATTCTGCGGCCCTACCCCATTGTGAAAGCGATTCGGTTCGGTAGCGAACCAGTGATCCCAGGTGGTTAATCCCTTGCCACTGCCCTGGCTTTCCCCTTCGGTTTGCAGTGCAGAACAGGCGCTACCCCACCAGAAGTTTTCGGGAAATGCATATTTCATAAAACGTCCTCTTTGACTTAATTACCGACGGTCTCTGCTGCACCTACGGTTGCCTGCGCTTTTTGTTCTTCGGTTTTCATCAAGGAACGTTCATAAGCACGCAGGAACGGTAAATACATCACCGCCGACATGACCATACAAATGACGCACATCACCACCGGACTGAGCGCCCAGTTTGCCGCCCATGAGGCACCAATTGGCGCCGGAGTGGTCCACGGCGTCAGCGAGACGACCTGTGCCAGCCAGCCGAGTTTGGTGGCGGTATAGGCTAGACAAGCGTTGATCATCGGAACGAACACGAAAGGAATAAAGAGCATCGGGTTCATGATGATCGGCGCACCGAACAGAATAGGTTCGTTGATATTAAAGAAGCTTGGCACCACGCCCATTTTGCCGATGGTGCGCAGGTGGGTGACGCGGCTGCGCAGCAGCAGGAAGGCCAGCGGCAGGGTCGAGCCCACACCACCAATCAGCAGGTAGTGATCCCAGAAGCCCTGCAGGTAGACATGCGGCAGCGCAGCGCCGGCAGCCAGTGCGGCCTGGTTGGCGGAGAGGTTAGCCATCCAGAACGGGTTCATAATGCCGGTGACAATCAGCGCGCCGTGGATGCCGGCGAACCAGAAGATCTGGCACAGCAGCACGGAGAGCAGAATGGCAGGCAGGGAGTCAGAGGCGGAAACCAGCGGCTCCAGCAGGTGCATAATCGCCTGCGGGATGATCATCCCGGTTTGGGCTTCGATAAACAGGTTCAGCGGGTGCAGGGTACCAATGATCACCACCACCGGGATCAGGATCTCAAACGAGCGCGCCACGCCGGTCGGCACTTCCTTCGGCAGACGGATGGTGACTTTATGGTCCTTCAGCCAGGCGTAAACGCGGGTGGCATAGATGGAGGTGATCAGGGCGGTGAAGATCCCCTGGCCCGACAGATACTGGGTAGAGATTTTGCCGTCGGCGTAAGGGGCGGCCACCAGCAGGAACGCCATAAAGGCTAGCAGGCCGGACATCACCGGGTCAAGATTGAACTGGCGGCCAAGGCTGGCGCCAATCCCTACCGAGATGAAGAAGGTCATCACGCCCATGCTGAGGTTAAACGGCAGCATCAGCTGTTCACGGTAGGTCTCGGAGAAATCGAGCCAGCCGCGGGCAAAGCTGTTGGTGGTGTCTGCGGAGAACGGCGGGAAGATAAACACCAGCATAAACGAGCCGATGATCATAAACGGCAGCGCGGCGGTAAAGCCGTCGCGGATGGCAATCACGTACTTCTGCTGGCCCAGCTTGCCCGCCAGCGGTGCGATGGACTGCTCAATGACGGCAACCATAGATTGATATAACGAACTCATGAGAACACCTTCTTAGTGTGCCGCTTCGATGAGCGACAGAGCATAGTCCAGCACTTTATCGCCACGTTGCATACCGTAATCCATTGTATCGATGGACTGTACGGGTATGCCCTGGGTGGCAGCCTTGTCTGAGAGCGTTTTTAACATGTATTTGACTTGCGGTCCGAGAAGCACGACCTGATATTGCGGAAACTGTGTATCAAATTCTGAAACACCATACGCATCGATTTTGACCGGTAAACCGCGTTCGTTCGCGGCTTCGACCATTTTCCGAACCAGCAGGCTGGTGGACATCCCGGCAGAACAGCACAGCATTATCTTGAACATCGACAACCATCCTCAAAATGTAAATAGTTATTGCGGAGATGATTGGATAACATATGGAAACCGGTTTCCATTGATATAAGACAGAAGTGTGACAGCCATCAAGATCCCTTGCTTATGGGCCCTGATTATCAGATTCAGGTCACGAATTTTGGCTGCTTTTGCATCATATGGAGTGGAAACGGAAAATCGGTTTCCATGGAAAACGGAAACAGATATACTCCTGAGTGGCTATAATATGAGCCGAAGTGGAATCAGGAATTACAGGGGCCTGGAGAGACCTGTCAGGGGATAAAGATGTCTACAATCAACGATGTATCACGTCTGGCCGGGGTGTCCAAAGCCACGGTATCACGGGTGTTGAGCGGGTCGCGCGGCGTGAAGGAAGCCAGCCGCCAGGCCGTACTGAAAGCAGTGGAAGAGCTGAACTATCGGCCAAATGTGATTGCCCAGTCGCTGCTCAGCCAGTCTACCGGCTGTATCGGCGTCATTTGCGCCCAGGACAACATTAACCAGACCACCGGTTATCTGTACGCGCTGGAAAAACACCTTAGCCAGCACCAGAAGCACCTGCTGCTTCGCTTCGCCAACACCAAAGCCGAAGTCATGAGCGCGCTGGATGAGCTGTCCTGCGGGTTATGCGATGACATTCTGATTATCGGCGCCCGTTTTCCGCTGCATATCGATCAGGAGAACGTCATCCTGGTGGATTGCATGGAAACCAACAACGTCAATAGTATCCAGTACGACCATGCCTTTGCCGCGGAAACCGCGTGTAACTTCCTTGCCAGCCAGGGGCGACGCCAGATTGCCCTGATCCACCCGCACGGCAGCGGTTTTGCCGATCAGGTGCTGCTGGGCTACAAGCATGGGCTGGAAAAGAACTTCCTGCCGTTTAATCGCAACCTGGTCTTTATGGAAGCCACGTCATCCTCCGTGGCCCTGCAGGAGCTGCTTAACAACGCCACTACGGTGAATTTCAACGCCCTACTGGTGGCCGATGAGCAGGAAGCGCAGCGGGTGATCCCGCAGCTGCAGGCGTTCAACCGATCGGTACCGGGCGACATCATGGTATTCAGTCTTGCGGGCTCCCTGCACCTGCCGGGCATTCCGACCATTCCGGCGATTGAGTACTCGATGGATGCCATGGCGGCACGGATTGTCAGCTGGCTGAATGAGAAGACCCAGATGCTGGGTTCGTATGTGCTGCGCGGGGATTTAATTATTCCGGATGTGCGACGCTAAAAAAATTAAGGGGGCTGTAGGGCCCCTTAATGCGTAATCAGTAATCCTCCATGCAGTCCACCTGACTCACGGCATCCCAGTAACCTTCCTGGTTGTTCCGCTCCATCGCCACGACCGCATTTTTGACCAGCATCTGATTGGCCTCAGAGGTCATAATCATCGCCTGCCACTCTTTATCACTTTGCTTGCGTTGCGGGGCACAGGCTTTCTTCACATCCTTCAAAACCGACTGTTTCATTTGTTCTAATTTGACCGGGTCGTTCAGTTCCTGAGCATGAACGAAGGCGGCAAAAAGCAGGCAGACTACCAGGCAAAACAGGTGCGCTGACTTCATGGAAACCTCCGGAAAAACCACACACGTTTATGAAATATATCGTTACATCCGCCTTTGCGACCCAAGCCGAAAGTATTAATTTTGCCAATAGTTGCGCAGAGGTACGAATAAGCGTAGCCGCACAATTTGGCGGACAGGCAAACCCGGAAGAAAAATTTGTGACGGCAGGCGGTTGCCAGAGAACAAAGGGTGATGCTGCTCGCAAAGGCAATTTAGCGTTGATTGCACTTACATTTTTTAACGCGCGTTACGCCAGAGTTTGCTGTTTTTATCGTGGGCAGAATGTGGGATAGTCGACGTGCAACGTAACGGGAGAATGATATGCAACTGAGTATTACCGACACCATTACTGAACACGAACAGGAAGAGTTACTGCAGGGGTTGCGGGTCTACAACAGCCAGTTTATTAGTTTTTCCCGCGTGGCGAGTGATATCGCCGTGTATGCCCGCGATGAAGGCGGCAAAATGCGCGGCGGGCTGATCGGCAACCGTCAGGGCGTGTGGCTGAACATCAAATATCTGTGGGTCAGCGAGGAAATACGCGGCAGCGGGCTCGGTGGCCAGCTGATGCAGGCCGCTGAAGAGGAAGCTAAACGCCAGGGGTGCCAGCATGCGCTGGTGGATACCTTCAGTTTCCAGGCGCGTCCGTTTTATGAGAAGCAGGGCTATGAGCTGACCATGACGCTGGACGATTTTCCCTACCCGGGAATCCAGCGGCATTACCTCTCGAAGGCGCTTTAAGCGCCAATACCATGACCTATCACCGCCAGCACATGGCGCACAATACTGTCAGGCGAGAGAGTGGTTAACCTCTCGTCATTGCGCATCCGCGAGAAAGGCACCAGCACCAGGCTTAACAGAGTGGTGAACAGCAGTTCCGGGGCCAGATCGCGGTTCAGTTTTCCCTCCTGCTGCCAGCGGGCAATGGTATCCAGCGTCGCCTGATATTTCTCATCGCCAAACCGGGCCTGCAGGTGCGCGCGCAGTACCGGCATTTCACCAATCACCTCCTGCATCCACAGCGGCGCGAACCAGCGGTGCTCGACGGCCAGGTCGGCCAGCTTTTTCACCATCAGCGTCAGGGCGGTGACCGGATCGTCCGGGTGGGCGCTGAAAAGCGTCGCGATGGCGCTGCGAAGCGGCAGAAAACGCTCCTCGATCATGGCATCAAGCAGCTGCTCCCGTGAGTTGAAATAGTAGTGCAGCATCGCCGGCGTCACCCCTGCCTCTTTGGCAATGGCGTTAAGGGAGGTGCGGGCAATCCCCTGACGGGCAAAGAGATCGAGGGCGATATCCAGCAGCTGCTCCCGGCTGGTGGCAGTGGGCTTGCTCCCGCGCGGACGCCCCGGGCGGCGGGCCTGTGGCGTGGGCTCAGAATTATCTTTATGTGCTGACATACGCGGGGCATCCCTTGACCTGATTCATAACTTCATTAAATATTAATTATCAAATTAATTAATTTCAAGCGGTGTTTTATGGCGTCCGAATCGACAACGCAAACCAAAAACGCGCCCTCAATCCGATTGCTGTTTAGCGCGCTCCTGCTGGTAATGCTGCTTTCGGCTCTCGATCAGACCATCGTCTCCACGGCGCTGCCCACCATTGTGGGCGAGCTGGGCGGGCTGGATAAGCTCTCTTGGGTGGTGACGGCCTATATCCTGAGCTCCACCATAGTGGTGCCGCTGTACGGCAAATTTGGCGATCTTTTTGGCCGCAAAATCGTGCTGCAAATTGCGATCGTCCTGTTTCTGGTGGGCTCTGCCCTGTGCGGACTGGCGCAGAACATGACCCAGCTGGTGCTGATGCGCGCCCTGCAGGGGCTGGGCGGCGGCGGGCTGATGGTGATCAGCATGGCGGCGGTGGCCGATGTTATCCCGCCGGCGGATCGCGGCCGCTATCAGGGCCTGTTCGGCGGGGTCTTCGGTCTGGCGACGGTGATCGGCCCGCTGGTCGGCGGCTTTCTGGTGCAGCATGCCTCCTGGCGCTGGATTTTCTATATCAACCTGCCGCTGGGGGTATTTGCGCTGCTGGTGATCGGCGCGGTCTTCCACGGCAGCGCGAAGCGCAATAAACATGAGATCGACTATCTGGGGGCGATTTACCTCAGCATGGCGCTGCTGTGCATCATCCTGTTTACCAGCGAAGGGGGCACGGTACGGGAGTGGAGCGACCCGCAGCTGTGGTGCATTCTGGCCTTTGGCCTGACGGGCATCGCCGGGTTTATCTATGAGGAGCGGCTGGCGTGGGAGCCGATTATTCCCCTGTCGCTCTTCCGCGATCGCAGCTTCCTGTTATGCAGCCTGATTGGCTTTATTATCGGTATGTCGCTGTTTGGCTCGGTGACTTTCCTGCCGCTCTATCTACAGATTGTCAAAGAGGCCACCCCGACCCAGGCCGGGCTACAGCTGATCCCGCTGATGGGCGGGCTGCTGCTGACCTCCATCATCAGCGGCCGCATTATCAGCCGCACCGGGAAATACCGCCTGTTCCCGATCCTTGGCACCCTGCTGGGCGTGGTCGGCATGGCCCTGCTCACGCGGATCACCATTGATTCGCCGGTCTGGCAGCTGTACCTGTTTACCGGCGTGCTGGGGGCGGGGCTGGGTCTGGTGATGCAGGTGCTGGTGCTGGCGGTACAGAACAGCGTGTCGGCGGACCAGTATGGGGTGGCGACCTCCGGCGTGACCCTGTTCCGCTCCATTGGCGGGGCGATTGGCGTGGCGCTGTTTGGCGCGGTCTTCACTCACGTATTGCAGTCGGGCCTGATGGCGCGGATACCCGAGGGCACCGAACTGCCGCGGGAGATGAATCCTGTCGCCATTCACCATCTGCCTGACGCTCTTCGCCTGGACTACCTGGACGCCTTTGGCTCCGCCATTCATGCGGTATTCCTGATGGCGGCAGGAATTATGGTGCTCGCCTTTGTGCTGTCGTGGTTTTTGCGCGAGGCGCCGCTGCGCAAGCGGGAGGCGTAAGGTTAGCGGTTCCGCTCATTGTTGCGAGTCGCTTTCCGAAACTTGATGACCAGGCTTGTCTTCCTTAACGCTGCTGGCGCATGCTTTGGCCTGGTCAATAAAACAGCAGAGGTTGCGATGGAACGTAAAGCAAAACTGTTCAAAAAAGGGCGAAACCAGGCGGTGCTACTGCCCGCAGAGTTCGCGTTTGATACGGAGAGCGTCTGGATCCGGCGGGATGAGGAGGGGAATGTTGTTTTGGCTGCAAAACCTGCCCAGCAGAAAAGCTGGGATGAATTTTTCAGGATGCTGGAAAGCACCACCGTCCCTGATTCCTTTTTAAGTCCGGAGGAAAGAAATCAGAGTATTACCAAGAGAGATCCTCTGGGTGGAGTTCAGGTATGAAGCCTGATCTTCAACGCCCGGTGGCGCTACGCTTACCGGGCCTACGAAAGTTCTCCGTCTCTTCGCGTAGGCCGGGTAAGCGTAGCGCCACCCGGCAAAACTCGCATATAACTTATCCTTCTTACTGATGCCATTTCGTTTTTTAGCCTGCCGCTGCGTTGCCGATATAGTCGATAAAACAGTTATCAAAAGGATATGACGGGTGAAACTTCGATTAGGTGCGCTTCTTCTCGCTGGCCTGCTGCTGGCGGGCTGTGACCAAAGCGGCAGCGATGCCAAACACATTAAGGTGGGCGTAATTAACGGCGCCGAGCAGGACGTGGCGGAAGTCGCCAAAAAAGTGGCGAAAGAGAAGTTCGGCCTGGATGTCGAGCTGGTGGGCTTTAGCGGCTCGCTGCTGCCGAACGACGCCACCAACCACGGGGAGCTGGACGCCAACGTCTTCCAGCACCGCCCGTTCCTGGCGGAAGACAATAAAGCCCACGGCTACAAGCTGGTGGCCGTCGGCAACACCTTTGTGTTCCCGATGGCGGGCTATTCCCGCAAGATCAAATCGGTGGCGGAGCTGAAGGACGGCGCGACCATCGCCATCCCGAACGACCCTACAAACCTGGGCCGCGCGCTGTTGCTGCTGCAAAACGAAAAGCTGATCGCCCTGAAACCGGACGTCGGTTTGCTGCCGACGGCGCTGGATATCACTGCCAACCCGAAAAAGCTGAACATCATGGAGCTGGAAGGGGCGCAGCTGCCGCGCGTGCTGGACGATCCGAAAGTGGATGTGGCGATTATCAGCACCACCTATCTCCAGCAAACCGGACTCTCGCCGGTGCATGACAGCGTCTTTATCGAAGATAAAAACTCGCCGTACGTGAATATCGTGGTGACGCGGGAAGACAATAAAGATGCGGAAAACGTGAAGGAATTTATCCAGTCGTATCAGTCGCCAGAAGTGGCGAAGGCGGCAGAGACGATCTTTAACGGCGGGGCAGTGCCGGGCTGGGAATAACGTTAATCGTGCCGCGACGAGACTTTTCGTCGCGGCCAGAAACAAATTGGCCCGATCCCATCGCTGATTGCCCTTTTGCCCACATCCTGTCACCAGCCCTCCGGCTATGCTTTCCGCATACAAACCGGAGAACAGACCATGAACATTACCCACATTCGCAACGCGACGCAGCTCATCACCTATGCCGGAAAACGCTTTCTGATTGACCCGCTACTGGCACCCAAAGACGCATACCCTGGTTTCCCCGGCACCGCCCGGGCGGAGATCCGCAACCCGACGGTGGAGCTGCCCTGCGCGGTGGAAAGCCTGCTGGATGTCGATGCGGTAATCGTCACCCATACCCACGCCGATCACTGGGATCAGCATGCCATCGAGCGGATCGCCAAAGCGATGCCGATCTTTGTGCAGCACGACGATGACGCCCGGCTGCTGCGCAGCCAGGGCTTCCACAATCTGACCGTTTTGACGGACAACACGCCGTTTGGCGAGATTCAATTGAGCAAAACCCACGGCGGTCAGCACGGTACCGACCGCGCTTACGCAGTGCCGGAGCTGGCGGAGCTGCTCGGTGAGGCGTGCGGCGTGGTGTTTCGCCATCCCGACGAAAAAACGCTGCTGATTGCAGGCGACACCATTTTGCGCCCGCAGGTCGCCGACGAACTGCAAAAGCTGCAGCCGGATGTGGTGGTTCTCAACGCCGGGTACGCGCACGTGATCGGCTTCGGGCCCATCATTATGGGTGCGGAGGATGTGCTGAATGTGCACTTCCTGCTGCCGCAGGCAAAACTTGTCGCCGTCCATATGGAGGCCATTAACCACTGCCTGCTGACGCGCAGCGCACTGCGGGAATACGTCGACGCCAACCAGATAGGTGAGGCGGTCATTATTCCTCAGGACGGGGAAAGCGTTATAGTCTGAACAGTATCGGGGCAGAGGAGAACAGTGTGAAGCTAACAACAGTGGCGATTGTCGCCGTCGACGGGTTCAGCCCCTTTCACTACTCTGTGCCCTGCATTCTTTTTGGCGATACCGTATCGGGTAAAAAGCGCTTTAACGTAACGATCTGCGCCGAAAACCCGGGGTTACTGACCTCCCGGGAGGGTTTCGCCCTCAATGCCACGCAGGATTATTCCGCCATCAGGCAGGCCGATATCGTCGTGGTGCCTTACTGGGCACACGTGCTTGAATGCCCGCCGCAGACGTTGCTCGACAGCCTGGTGCAGGCCAGAGACAACGGAGCGGAAATCGTCGGGCTGTGTCTGGGGTCATTTGTTCTCGGATATGCAGGCATTCTGGATGGCAAACGGGCGGCGACTCACTGGGAATTTGAACGCCAGTTCCAGTCGCTGTTCCCGGCGGTAGAGCTGGATATCAATGCGCTTTACGTCGATGACGACAACATCATCACCTCTGCCGGGACCGCCGCCGCGCTGGACTGTTGCCTGTACATCATCCGGCAGCGCTTTGGCAGCGAGGTCGCCAACCAGATTGCCCGCCGGATGATCGTCCCGCCGCACCGCGAGGGCGGGCAGGCGCAGTTTATTGCCCAGCCGGTACCGGAAACGACCCGCGATGCGCGGATCAACAACCTGATCGATTATCTCCAGCGTAATATCAGCCAGCCGCTGAACCTGGATACGCTGGCAGAGAGCGTGGCGATGAGTCGCCGCACGCTGACCCGCCATTTTATGAAAGCCACCGGGATGAGTGTTGCCTCGTGGATCACCGCCGAACGCCTGCGGCGTAGCCAGCTGTTGCTGGAGAGCAGCAATCTGCCGATCGAGGCGGTGGCGGAGCAGGTGGGGTACCTCTCAGCCGTGACCTTGCGCCAGCAGTTTAAAGCCCGCTTTGGCGTCAGCCCGGCGGAGTGGCGCAAAACGTTCCGTATGCGATCGTAGGCCGGGTAAGCGCAGCGCCACCCGGCATTTACCCCAGCTTCTCCATCCGCGTTTCCCCTTCCACCATCGACAGCTGATAGAGCGAAAACGATCGGTGCTTTTCAATCAACGTCGCCAGCTCCGGGGAGTGACTGGTGAGCCAGATCTGCGAGTAACGGCTGGCCTCGGCAATCAGACTCGCCAGCGCGGGCAGCATCTGCGGATGCAGGCTGTTTTCCGGTTCATTGAGGGCGATAAAGGCGGGCGGGCGCGGGCTTAACAGCGCCACCGCCAGACAGAGAAAACGCAGCGTGCCGTCGGAAAACTCCGCGGGCTCCAGCGGTCTGCTTAAGCCTTCACGCTGCATCATCATGCGAAAACGCCCGCCGGTGTTGTCGCTGTAAAACACGCAGCCGGGGAAGGCCTGGTCGAGGATGCGCATCAGCAGCAGCTCGTCGCCAATCTCGACAATGGTCTGAAAGGCCGCGGCCAGGTTTGCGCCGTCGCTGGCCAGCACCGGGGAGCGGAACCCCACCTGCGGGGCGCGGATCGCCGAGCCGGAGGAGACGGAAAACTCATGATAAAAGCGCCAGTTACGCAAAGACTCGCGCATCTGCGACACCTCCGGGTAGAGGTGCGGCTCCCCCAGCTGCCCGAACACCGATTCGTTCTCATACAGCGTGCCGCTGTGGGTCACTTTTTCGTGATGCACGTTATTAAGAAATACGGCCTGATTCTTGCGCTTCATCAGCTGTGACGACGGGCGTCGGTGCTGGCCGCTCAGCCAGATGGACTCCTCTTTGATCACCGGATCGAGCTGAAACTGTGAGGGATAAGGCAGCTTTTCGACAAAGCCCACCTGCAGTTCATATTCGTAAGTCTCGGTTTCCACCGCCAGATTCATGCGCCGCAGCCGATCGCTGCGGGTTTTGCCCGCCCAGAAGACCTTTAAAATCCCGCCTTCATTGGCCAGCGCCTGGGAAAACTGCCCCTGCGCCGCGCTGTGCATCAGGTGGATCGCCTTGTAAATATTGGATTTCCCGGTGCCGTTCGGACCGAAGACGATATTGAGCTGCTGCAGATCCAGCGACAGGTCGCGAATCGAGCGGTAGTTTTGAATATGCAGGGTATTGATCATCGGCGGACCCACTTTGGCGGACTAATCCTGTACAAAGTTACAGTGTTCTACGCAAAGTGCAAAAAAAGACGACAGTGAGGTGTCGTCTAAACGGGGTAGTGCTTCGGGCCTCTCAGGGTCAATGGGGCCTCGCATTTGACATTCAGGTAACGGCCAGACGCAAACCTAGATCGTCAGGATAGGGATCAAAGTAGTTCTGCGTCATCAAATACCGGTCGGGATATTCGGCCAGATAGTGTTTCAGCAGCGTGAGCGGGGCGAGAATCGGCAGTAATCCGTCGCGATAATGCAGGATCACGTCGCGCAATTCGCCGCGCTGGCGGCTGTTCAGCTGGTTACGGAAATAGCCCTGAATATGCATCAGCACATTAGTGTGGTTTTTCCGCGACGCGGGTTTTCTGAGGATCGTCATCAGCTTTTCGCGGTACGCCTCGAAGAAGGCCTCCAGATCGTCCCACTCGTGCAGCGAGGCGACGAACGGACCAATCTCGCGGTAGCCCGCCTGATGGTGCGCCAGCAGCTGGAGTTTGTAACGGCTATGGAAATCCAGCAACCCGCGGCGCGTCAGGCCATTCCCCCGCAGCGTATTCAGCTCATGAAGCGCGAAAACCCGCTCGACAAAGTTCTCCCGCAGCACCGGGTCATGCAGGCGTCCATCTTCCTCCACCGGTAGCCACGGCCAGGCTTCAAGCAGGGCGGCGGTGAACAGCCCGACACCCTCCTTGCGACCCGCATTACCCTTTTCATCATACAGCCGCACGCGTTCCATGCCGCAGCTTGGCGATTTAGCACAGACGATAAATCCGCAAAGATCGCCCAGTTTCGGCACATATCCTGCCGCAAAGTCGGTCATTTTTTGGGTGACTTCTTCGTGAGGCGCTTTGCTGAACCGCATCTGCGTCTCACCGCTGGCGATCTGCGTCAGGCGCAGCGCCGGGCGAGGTGTCGGCAGGCCGATCGCCATTTCCGGACAAACGGGCCGGAAGTTCACCCACTCTGCCAGTTCATCCATGACAAAGCCCATACGCTTATGGCCGCCGTCGAAGCGAACGGCGGAACCGGTCAAGCATCCGCTAATACCCAGCACTGGTTTCGTTGTCATGATGTGCACCTCCAGAGTGACTCTTTAAAAGTTACACAAAATGATTATTTTGTCCAAGTATTGGCGGATATATTTTTTATTATCTATACATATCAATAAGTTTTAGCTTCCCTTATAGGTCGAATAACCGTACTGGCTGAGCAGCAGTGGAATGTGAAGTTTTTCGTTGGTGCGGGTGACGGTAAACAGCACCGGGATCTCTGGGAAGAACGACTCCAGCTTGTTGCCGTGGAAGTATTCTGCCGTTTTGAAGGTCACTTTATAGACGCCTGGCTGCATATCCTGATCCGCCGGATAGAGCGATTTAATGCGTCCGTCCTGGTCAGTTTTGCCGCTGGCAAGCGGGGTCCATTTATCCTGCTGCTGCTTTTCCAGCGTAACGGTGACGCCCGGCGGCGGCGTGCCGGTTTGCTGGTCAAGAATATGCACGCTCAGGGTGCCGGCAGGGGCGGCACCAAAGGCGACAGGGGCAAAGGCCATAGCGGCGAGGATCAGCAGAGGGGCAGTTTTTTTCATCATGTTTTCCTGTGGAGTGATAAGTCACAGGAAAACGTTAGCATTTGCCGCGCGGGAAAATATTCAACTTTTCGTGAAGATTCCCGCAGGAGAAAATAATCAGAGGATAATTACCTTAAGGGCAACCTGCTGCTGCCACTGTTCCACCTGCTTTTTGCGCGCGGCAGTGAGTTTACCGCTGGTGACCAACAGCCACTGGCGGTCCGGGAAGATCTCCGGTGCCAGCGCGGCAGGGGGAATGGGCAGAATGTTAATACGGTGGCCCTGGCCGGTACGCGCCAGGGCTTCGAGCCAGATTTCGCACGGATCGTTCAGGTGCCAGCCGCTGAGCAGGAGGTTGTCGCCCGGCGCTTTTTTATCGCTCTCAAGGCAAAACGAGGCGTAGGCGATGATGATGCCATCAAGAATTTCGCGCAGGGTCATGACGGCAGGAACGTTGGCCGAGACCTGGCTGCGCAGCGGGCGTAGCACGTTTACGACCAGCTCCGGGCGCGGATACTCGCGACCGGCATCGTAAATCATCTGGCGCAGGGATTCGATTTTGCCCGCCTGCAAACGCTGCAGCATGGTCTGTTGCAGCGTTTGCCAGTTGTTGGTCCGGCTCGGGGCAGGGCGTTCCAGAAGCGGCTTCACCTGGCCGATGGGCACACCTTTTTTCACCCAGTCGAGGATTTTCAGCGCCTGCTGGATATCCTCGTCGCTGTACTGGCGATGGCCGCCCTCGGTGCGCTGGGGCTTGAGTAAACCGTAGCGACGCTGCCATGCCCGCAACGTAGTAGCGGTGATCCCGCTGAGTCTGGCGAATTCGCCGATGGAGTAAGCCATGCCTGCGTCCGAAAGGGGGGAATAATCTCAATATACTACGAATATTTTCCGGCGGGATGAAGCGCCAGATCGGTGCACTACACTTTAATTCAAAACGTGCAAATGACAGGAGTTCTCATGAAACTATGGCCCGTTGTGACCGGTGTCGCCATTGCGCTGACTCTGGTTGCCTGTAAATCCCCTACGCCGCCGAAAGGCGTGCAGCCGATCACCAACTTTGATGCCAGCCGCTATCTGGGCAAGTGGTATGAAATCGCACGTCTGGAAAACCGCTTTGAGCGCGGCATGGAGCAGGTGACCGCCACCTACGGCAAGCGCAGCGACGGCGGGATCAGCGTGCTTAACCGGGGCTATGACCCGTTGAAGCGCAAGTGGAGTGAGAGCGAAGGCAAAGCCTATTACACCGGCGAGCCAACTACCGCTGCGCTGAAGGTCTCGTTCTTCGGCCCGTTCTACGGCGGTTATAACGTGATCAAGCTGGACGATGACTACCAGTACGCGCTGGTCAGCGGCCCGGATCGCGACTATCTGTGGATCCTGTCGCGTACGCCAACCATTCCGGATGCGGTGAAGCAGGATTATCTCAATACCGCGCGCAGCCTGGGCTTCCGGGTGGATGAGCTGGTATGGGTGAGACACTAAAGATCGTGCTTTCTTCCTGGGGCAATGTGCGGGCAGGGGAATAGACTTGCGTCATGGGCACACGGGAGATGACATATGCACTGGCAACCCTTTCGCGGCACCGCGCCGACCACCATGACCATCTACAGCGCGTCGTTTCCCGATGTCAGCGACAACTGGCCGATGAAAGACGAGGTGACGCGTGAGCTGAACGCCGTCGATCGCGCGTTAAAGGCGGACCCGCAGCTAATGCCGCCGCTGATTGAAAAGGATGCCAGCGGCGAGAAGACGATTAAATGTCAGCATCAGTGGTCTGAAAAGGCTTTCGCGACACGCCCGGCGGTCATCGCCTGGCGTACCCGGCTGGTGCCCACCGCGCTGGCCCTGTACGCCATCCAGAACCCGCTGGATGAGCATCTCCCCGACGGCACCCGGATGGACAGCCGCAGCCGCCAGTGGTTTATCCACGCCAACGATGCTATCGGCATCCGTTCCCGGGCGAAGGTGCTCTCCGTGCTGGCGGAACAGTATCTGCATAACGACATCGACAACGTCTGGGTCAGCCTCGCCAGCGGGGCGGCAGTTCCGGTGCTGGAGGCGCTGCGCAGCGCCCATCTGGACGGGCAAAACGTGCATTTAACCCTGGTGGATTACGATCCCGTCTCCCTGCGCTGGGCAGAGAAAATGGCCGCCGCCGAAGGGCTGAGAGTCGGGGAGCAGGTGACGATATTGCAGCGCGATCTGAAAGATGGCCTGATCCACAGCGATAAACTGATACAGGAGCTGGGCGAAGGTAAGGTCGAGCTGGTGGACGCGCTGGGGATCTTCGAATACTTCAACGACACCGAGGCAGTGACCTTCCTGCAACATGTCCTGCGCCTGATTAAACCCGGCGGAGCGCTGATTATCTCCAATATGCTCACCAGCAGCCCGCAGATTGATTTCGCCCTGCGCTGTATCGGCTGGACGCCCATATTCCCGCGTACGTTACAGCAGCTGCAGGATATTCATCTCGCGGCGGGTATCGCAGTGGAAAACGTCACGGTGATCGTGCCGAAAGACGGGGTATATGCGGTGATGGAGATCCGGGTTTAGGTTCCCTCTCCCGTTGGGAGAGGGTAATCTTTAACACTTGATTAAGATCTATTGCCCTATCATGATCGCATTATGAAAATCGAAACCGCAGTTCCCTCACAATTTGAACGTCTCGTCGCGATCTGGGAGTCCTCCGTTCGCGCCACTCATCACTTTCTGCAGGAGAGCGATATCGCGGCGTTACGCCCGCTATTGCTCAACGCTTATCTGCCAAATTTAAACGTTGTGATTGCCCGGGATGAAACCGGCGCCATTCACGGCTTTTTGGGCGTGGACGAAAACCGCATTGAGATGCTGTTTGTTGACGATGTGAGCCGGGGAAAAGGCGTCGGCTCGCTGTTGCTGAAGTACGCTATTGACCATTTCGGCGCAAACGAGGTGGACGTCAACGAGCAAAACCCGCAGGGCGTGGGTTTTTATCAGCATATGGGATTTGTGCAGACCGGGCGGTCAGAGCTGGACGGGCAGGGCAATCCGTTCCCGTTGCTGCATATGCGGTATGACGGTTAATAGCCGCACATTCTGCCCCCTCTCCTCCTTGGGAGAGAGGGGTTTCCAGAGGTCGATTAGTTACTTGTAATCTGCCCAACGATCACGCCACGCACTTTCTTGCCGTTGAAGTAATAAGAGACGGTATTACTTTGAGTGAATCCGCCCTGAACGGGAGTTTCCTGATAGAAAAGAACAGCCTCCTTTTTTATTTCCTCATTATTACCCAATGACTGAGCGATATCCTGACGGGCGGCATCAAGCAGGGGTGTCTTCCCTATGGAAACGCGAATGGATGCTGGCGATGCTACACACTCTTTATGATTGCCATCTTTAGCCATTGCAATAGCAGTGAGTAATCCTCTCCCCATTTCATTATCGGAAATAAACCAATAATTTATACCGTCTTTTGAATGCAGGCAGAGCCAGCGAGCAGAGCTGTCTATCTGAATGGGTATATCAGCAATATCCGTCAGGGAAGTCGTCTCCATCTGAATGGCTTTGTTGCCGATAGTGACAACAGGAGAAAGCGGAAACGCTGCTGCGATTTCCGGTATAGAGATATCCTCCTGATAATATTGCTTTGCAAAGCCGGTCATTTGCTCTGCGTAAACGTATTGACTGGCCGAAAGCAGCACCAGGAATAAAGTCGATAAGCGTTTCATTTGACTATCAGCTCCGTATCGTCACTTTTCCATATGCTCCTTCTGGCACTTAATGGAGCAATAATACATCCTTCAGATGAGTCTTCCGGATGCTGGCTGCTTTTCCCATGAATTTTGAACGCATCTCTCCCGCACATATCATTTGTCGAATAAGGTGTCAGGCTCAGCGTATATTTTCCTGTATGGGCAGAATTATAGGGAGCACCGATAGTATATTTTCCCCGCGGCAGAGGCCCGCTGTTCTTAACGCACTCATGAGCGGGATCGTTCTTATATCCACTTGCCCCTGCGTAATCAGCATCGAACTGGTAGACTCCATCGAGATAAAATTTGTGCTCTTTTACGTCATATTCCCACGACATATTTCCTCCTTAGTCTCTTTCTTTCCATGTGTCCGAATGGATGATGTTTCCGTCAAGGTAATGCCACGTAATTTTTTCATATGTCAGGTCGATATACTCCTGATGCGTATTGCGTGCATTTTGAGGGTGTTTGATATCAAACATGACGGGCTCGATTTGAACGACCTTCGCGTTCTCTAAGGTTGTTTTGAAGTATGCTTCCTCCAGTCCGTTATAATTTATTCGATAAAATATGAATTCTGCTTTTTTAAACGTTTGGCCCGTGCTGAGAGCCTTATATAACCAAGGGGATGATGAATCAATCTCTTTCATGAATGCGTAAGAACTATATATGCGCTTGGATGTTATTTTTCCGGAAAATTTATCGATTGGTTGCTCCACTGAATGCATTAATTCAATGACTTCAATTGAACCCTCGCGGTTTTTTATGTCAACTGAGCCTTTAATCGAACGACCAGAATCATCTTCAAGCCACAAATAAACGGGTATGGCCATTTTCACCTCCTTATGTAGATTCAAATAAAATACATCCAGTTAAAGGATTAGAATGTGATATGTACCTGAAAAGAGCAGTTTAAATATTTTAATTTATAGGGGTGATAAAGAAATTTTATTATTTATATTTATGGGGATTATCTTTCGGATGTCAGGCAGTATTGTTCAATAACGCCGGGTGGCGGCTTCGCCTTACCCGGCCTACAAAACCAAAACGGTAGGCCCGCTAAGCGTAGCGCCACCGGGCATCAGGCCGATCCGCGTATTCATTCTGATTTGTGTCGTCCTGAGTATACCGGGGCGCTAAAGGGCGGCTTGCCAGCCTCTGTTTATAGAGTTCCCATTTTTTGCTCGGGATGAAGTTTAGGGTGGCGTTGTGAGGGAGATACAGGAGTGGGCAGTTGTTCGGTTTTACCGAACAACTGAATATCTGCCGAACCTGTAAGTCATGCTTACAGGTTGCGGAATGACTATTTGAAACTAACTGCTTAGGATACAGCCAGCGCCCCTTCAATGCCTTTCAGCTTTTGCTGCGCCTGTTTTAATTCGGCGAGCAGCGCCTTTTCATGCGGGTTGTGCGCCATCACCACGATGCAGCCATCCATGACTTTTACCGTGACTTTATCCCCGGTATCAAACCCCGCCGCACGCAGCCATTTGCCGGAAAGAATCAGGTTTGGCGTACTGCGGTCGAGACCTTGCGGGCGATATCCCACAATTAATGTACGCTCAGTTCCGGTTGCGGTGGTGTCTGGGGTAGAATGCGAATCAGCCATAATCAACTCCTTGATAGTTGGTGAGGTTAGCTCTCGTCGGGTATTGCGAGTACCGGGCGAGGGCGTTTCGACTCAGGTTATCCTGTGATAAGGTACGTACCTGAATGATTAGATATTGCTCTCACAGGTACGTACATGTCAACAGCTAAACGCGATCCAAATCAGTCAAAATCCGGTAAAGCACCGACTTTTCAGATTCGAATTACGCCGGAGTTGAAGGCGCAGTTTGAAGCGGCGGCTAAGGCGGAGGGGATGAGTTTGGGGAATTGGTTGAAAACATTAGCTAGAAATGAAATTAAACGTTTAGGGATAGAACCTCATAACTGAGAGGGCATTCATGAATAATTTTAAAGATACTGGAACATCAAATAATAGCGTCATAAATTATCTTAATTATTATTTCTTTGGTGATAGCATAACTGATTATGCAGTATTGATTACCGGTTCGTGGGGAAGTGGAAAAACTTATTTTATTAAAAACAAAATATTCATTGATGATAAAGAAAGAGTTAAACCACTTTATGTAACATTAAACGGTGTAACATCAATTACAGAAATAACCGATCAATTTTTTTCTCAATTACATCCACGGTTATCGTCAAAGTCAGTGAGAATGCTGGGTATTTTTGCGTCTAGGATCCTTAACGGATATGCAGGTACAGATGTATCTAAAGATGTAGATGATAAATCAATAGTAAAAGATGTTTTTCTAAATATTAATAATAGGATAATAATATTTGATGATCTTGAGAGGTGCTTAATCCCCATTCAAAGTATACTTGGTTATATAAATTCCTTTGTAGAGCATGATGGATGTAAAGTTTTAATTGTTGCAAGTGAAGATGACATACCAGAAGAACAGAAAAGAACTTACTATTTAAAAAAAGAAAAGGTGATAGGTAAAACAATAAGTTTAATACCAGCCATAGACGAGGTAATCGATTATTTTTGCGATACCTTAAAAAGCCAAGTTGCAAAAAAAGCTATTGCAAAAAACAAGAATACTATTATAAGTATAATTTATAATTCTGGTAGCGTTAATTTTAGAAGCATTCGAGCAATATTTGATGATTTTGATAGAACGATTCTTACTTTTGATAAATACTTTAAATCATCCTCGCGAGCCGTTATTAAATTACTAACCTCAATGCTGGCATTAGGGATTGAATATAGAGCAGGTAATATTTCTACAGATGATGTAGGAAATATCCCGACAAACTCTCTTCTTTATGGTCTTTCTTACTCTATAGATCATAATTCTCTGAATATTATTGAGAAATACTCTTCAATAGAATGGTTTGATCCTGTAATTCCTTATGTTTCGCTTGCAAAAATTTTTTCAACAGGAACATTTAATACAAATGATATAGAAGTACATTTATCACAACATCCTTTACTCAGTAGTAAAAAGCATAATCAATTTTGGAGAGAATTGTGGAGTTGGACTGATCTAACAAGAACTAAATATATAATTGCTCTAAATGGGTTGAAAGATCAACTTGAAAGGTTTGAGATTGTTGAACCTGAAATAATAATGCATGTCGTCGGCATTTTGTTAAGTTTAGAAATCGAAAATGATAAGTATGCAACATCAGAGGTTGATGTTGTTGATTATTGTAAAAAGTACATCGACGAAATTAAATTAAGAAATATTTTATTGCCGAATATTTCTTTTTTTAGTGACAATTACTCTTCAAAATATGAGTTAGGGTTCATAAGTAGTGATAATGTAAAATTTACAGAGGTTAAAAATTATTTAAAGGTTGCTGTAAATTATCGCTTTTTGTATTCAATCAAAAAAATATATCCGGATCTATTATTCTCGATGTCAAAAAAACCTGAGGAATACTTACGTCTCTATGAATATGGTATTAATGAAGGTAATTATGGAGGGGTTGCTTTCTTGCATCTAATCCCACCCGGATATTTTGCAAATATGATTATTAATGATTGGGTTTGTAATGGGAGATTGCTATCATCTTTAAACGAGAGATATTCGAGAGACAAACATAGCAAAAATTTAGATATCGAATATTTATGGCTGAAGAGGCTTATGAAAATAACTTACAACATTGCTAATAATGCAAAGGAACCACAAAAGGCACAATTGATAAAGAAATTAAGATATTATTTCAGCTTGATAGAAAAAAACATCTCATTCTCAAAAAGCGTTTGATTTTGGCGGAAGATCACAGGAGTCGAACCTGCCCAGGACCGCTGGCGGCCCCAACTGGATTTGAAGTCCAGCCACCTCACCGGAGATGACGATCTTCCGCGCCTCGATTGCTACATGGAGGCGGGGCGCATTATAGCTACTTTCAATCATTTACCCCATCTTTTCCCTCACTTATTTCACCCCTTTTTTGACCTGCGCTAACCCTCCAGCGTAAACCATAAGAAAATCCTCAGGTTACATTTTCCGCCTCCGCACTTTTAACGCGATCACAAAAAACAAGAAACGTAAAAACGTAACCAGAAAACGCAATACCTGCCTGGAAGGGGATGGTTTACAAGAAATGTAACCGGTCTCAGCGCCCCTACGCGTGAAGGAAAAACAATGAAAAGCGAAGTCTTATCCGTCAAAGAGAAAATTGGTTACGGCATGGGTGACGCCGCAAGTCACATCATCTTCGACAACGTCATGCTCTACATGATGTTCTTCTACACCGATATCTTCGGTATCCCCGCCGGGTTCGTCGGCACCATGTTCCTGCTGGCGCGCGCGCTGGATGCCATCTCCGACCCCTGCATGGGGCTGCTGGCCGACCGCACCCGCAGCCGCTGGGGTAAGTTCCGCCCGTGGATCCTGTTCGGTGCCATCCCCTTTGGCCTGGTCTGCGTGCTGGCCTACACCACGCCGGACCTCAGCCTGAACGGCAAAATGATCTACGCCGCCGTCACCTATACGCTACTAACCCTGCTCTATACCGTGGTCAACATCCCTTACTGCGCGCTGGGCGGGGTGATCACCAACGACCCAACGCAGCGTATCTCCCTCCAGTCCTGGCGCTTTGTGCTGGCGACGGCGGGCGGCATGCTCTCTACGGTGCTGATGATGCCGCTGGTGAATATGATTGGCGGCGAGGATAAAGCGTTCGGCTTCCAGGGCGGCATCGCGGTGCTGTCGGTGGTGGCCTTCCTGATGCTGGCGTTCTGCTTCTTCACCACCAAAGAGCGTATCCAGGTGCCGCCGAGCACCACCTCCATGCGCGAAGATCTGCGCGATATCTGGCAGAACGACCAGTGGCGCATCGTCGGGCTGCTCACCATCCTCAATATTCTGGCGGTCTGCGTGCGCGGCGGGGCGATGATGTATTACGTCACCTGGATCATGGGCTCGCCGGAGCTGTTCGTCGCCTTCCTCACCACCTACTGCGTCGGCAACCTGATTGGCTCCGCGCTGGCGAAACCGCTCACCGACTGGAAATGCAAAGTCAGCGTCTTCTGGTGGACCAACGCCCTGCTGGCGGTAGCCAGCGTGGCGATGTTCTTCGTGCCGATGCAGGCCAGCATCACCATGTTCGGCTTTATCTTCGTCATCGGCGTCCTGCACCAGCTGGTAACGCCGATCCAGTGGGTGATGATGTCCGATACCGTCGATTACGGCGAGTGGACCAACGGTAAGCGCCTGACCGGCATCAGCTTTGCGGGCACGCTGTTCGTGCTCAAGCTTGGCCTGGCGCTGGGCGGAGCATTAATCGGCTGGATGCTGGCAGGCGGCGGCTATGATGCCGCAGCCAAAAGCCAGAACAGCGCCACCATCAGCATCATCATTGCCCTGTTTACCCTTGTCCCGGCGGCGTGCTACCTGCTGAGCGCGGTGATTGCCAAACGCTACTACAGCCTGAAAACGCCATTCCTGATGAAAATCATGAACGACCTGGCGCAGGGCGCGCGTCGTAATCAGCAGGAATTCAACACTCTGCCGGTCAGCAAAGAATTGCAGAACTAAGAGGACGAAAGCATGAAAATCAGTGACGGAAACTGGCTAATTCAACCGGGCCTGAACGTGACGTATCCGGTTCAGGTATTCGATGTGGAGAAGCAGGGCAACGACCTGGTGGTCTATGTCGCCCCGCGCGACGTGCGCGAGCGCACATGGCAGCTCGACACCCTGATGTTCACCGTGCGCCTGTTTGCGCCGCAGGAGGGGATTGTCGGGGTGCGCATAGAGCACTTCCAGGGGGCGCTGGATAACGGCCCGCACTATCCGCTCCACGTCCTGAAAGACGTCAGCGTCCAGATTGAAAACAACGCGGAATTTGCTGAGCTGAAAAGCGGCAACGTCAGCGTCCGCGTCACCAAAGGCGAGTTCTGGGCGCTCGATTTCCTCAGAAACGGCCAGCGCATCACCGGTAGCCAGCTGAAAAACAACGGCTACGTGCAGGACGGCAACAGCGATCGCAACTACATGTTCGAGCGTCTGGATCTGGGGGTGGGCGAAACCGTCTACGGCCTCGGCGAGCGCTTCACCGCCCTGGTACGCAACGGCCAGACGGTCGAAACCTGGAACCGCGACGGCGGCACCAGCACCGAACAGTCATACAAAAATATCCCGTTCTACCTCACCAACCGCGGCTACGGCGTGCTGGTGAATCACCCGGAAAACGTCTCCTTTGAAATCGGCTCCGAGAAGGTGTCGAAGGTTCAGTTCAGCGTCGAGGGCGAGTACCTGGAGTATTTCGTTATCGACGGCCCGACGCCGAAAGAGGTGCTCAACCGTTACACGCAGTTCACCGGGCGTCCGGCGCTGCCGCCGGCCTGGTCGTTTGGCCTGTGGCTCACCACCTCGTTTACCACCAACTACGACGAAGCGACGGTGAACAGCTTTATCGACGGCATGGCGGAGCGCGACCTGCCCCTGCACGTCTTCCACTTCGACTGCTTCTGGATGAAGGCCTTCCAGTGGTGTGATTTCGAGTGGGACCCGGCGACCTTCCCGGATCCGGAGGGGATGATCCGCCGCCTGAAGGAGAAAGGGCTGAAGGTCTGCGTGTGGATCAACCCGTACATCGGGCAGAAATCACCGATCTTTAAGGAGCTGAAAGAGAAGGGCTATCTGCTGAAACGCCCGGACGGCTCCCTGTGGCAGTGGGATAAGTGGCAGCCGGGGCTGGCGATCTACGATTTTACTAATCCGGAAGCCTGCACATGGTATGCCGACAAGCTGAAAGGCCTGGTGGATATCGGCGTCGACTGCTTCAAAACCGACTTCGGCGAGCGCATCCCGACCGACGTGCAGTGGTTCGACGGCTCCGATCCGCAGAAGATGCACAACCACTACGCCTACATCTACAACGAGCTGGTGTGGAACGTGCTGAAAGAGACGGTAGGCGAAGAGGAGGCGGTGCTGTTTGCCCGTTCGGCCTCGGTGGGGGCGCAACAGTTCCCGGTTCACTGGGGCGGGGACTGCTACGCCAACTACGAGTCGATGGCCGAAAGCCTGCGCGGTGGGCTGTCGATCGGGCTCTCCGGGTTCGGGTTCTGGAGCCACGATATCGGCGGGTTCGAAAACACCGCTCCGGAGCATGTCTATAAACGCTGGTGCGCGTTCGGACTGCTCTCCAGCCACAGCCGCCTGCATGGCAGTAAATCCTACCGGGTGCCGTGGGCATACGATGATGAGTCCTGCGACGTGGTGCGCCACTTCACGCAGCTTAAATGCCGGATGATGCCGTACCTCTATCGCCAGGCAGCCCTGGCCCGTGAGTTTGGTACCCCGATGCTGCGGGCGATGATGCTCGAGTTCCCGGACGATCCGGCCTGCGACTATCTTGACCGCCAGTACATGCTGGGGGATTCGGTGATGGTGGCCCCGGTGTTCAGCGAGGCGGGCGACGTGCAGTTCTACCTGCCGGAAGGGCGCTGGACGCACCTGTGGCGCAACGACGAGGTGCAGGGCAGCCGCTGGCATAAACAGCAGCACGACTTCCGCAGCCTGCCGGTCTACGTGCGTGACAACACCCTGCTGGCGCTGGGCAATAACGACCAGAAGCCGGACTATGCGTGGAATCAAGGCACCACTTTCCAGCTGTTTAACCTGGACGATGGTGCCACGGCGGTAAGCGAGGTGCCGGCGGCCAACGGTGCCGTGGCCTTTACCCTGACCGCGACGCGCAACGGGGATACCCTGACGTTAAAAGGGCGCGGCGAAGCGCGGAACTGGTCGGTCTGTTTGCGCAATGTGCATCAGATTAGCGGCGTGAAAGGCGCGTCACATGCGGGGAGCGAGTGGGGCGTGGTGGTTAAAACGGAGGGGGAGGAGGTCGTGATCCACCTCTGAGCCGTCTGTAAAACGCCCGGCGGCGCTGCGCTTACCGGGCCTACGGTTTTGATGTTGTAGGCCGGGTAAGGCGAAGCCGCCACCCGGCTGGTTTGCTCCCTCTCCCTCAGGGAGAGGGCTGGGGTGAGGGTTGTTGCTCAACCGTACTCACCGCCCCACCCGTCATCGTCTGCGTGACCTGCTGTTTATCCATATTTACCGCATTCAGCCTGCCGTTGACCGTCGGCTTCAACGGCGAATCTTTCTGCACATTGCCGCTGGCGTTGAGCTGGATATTGCCGTCGCCCGTCACCGGCAATGCCGGCCAGCCCCACTGCTGGATCACGTTCAACGGCACGCCGCGCCCGGTCAGGTTGATGGTGGTCTGCCGCACCGGCGTCTGCGAAACGCTGGCCTTCGCCTCCAGAATCCCTTTTTCGGTAAAGGCGCTCAGCTCATTGATGGCAATGGTCGAGGCGTTAGCCGTAAGCGACAGCGACGGACGACGCACGTCCACGCGGTTAAAGGTGGCGGCCGCGCCGTTCAGGGTGGCGGTGCCCGCCCATACGCCCCACTGGCGATCTTTCGCCAGCTGCAGGTTGGTGCCATAGCCGTCGAGGGCGGTGATCTGCCAGGGGAAGGCGGTGTCCACGTCGATCACCAGGTTACGGCTCAGGCCGAATTTACGCAGCGTGACGCTGTGCAGCCATTCCGGCAGGGTCTCCATCCACTGCGTTTTCCAGTTCTCCGGCAGGGTGTATTCCAGCCCAGCGACGGCGACATCATCCAGTACCAGCGCTTTCCCGCTGCGCAACCAGTTGCCGGAGGTGCGCACCATCCCGCCTTCCCAGCGCGAGGTGAACTGGCGCAGGGCGATCCCTTGTGGAGAGAATTCCGCATTGAGGATCGGGTCGAACAGATGCACCGAGCCGTAGATATATTCGCTGGCGTTCATCGACAGGCGGCCATCCTCGCTCTGCCAGTCGCCCTGGCTCAGGGTCAGGTTGCGCAAGCTTAAGTCGAGATCGGTAACCGCCCAGTCCGGCCCCTGAAGGCGGGCGTCGGTTACGTCCAGGCGGCCAATATGCAACGACGGCAGGGTGGTGATGGGGGCAAAGAAGTCAGACAGCGATTTATCGCTCTGCAGGCGGATGTCGTTCAGGCGCATGTTGTCCACCTTCCAGCCGCCGTTGGCGTCGCGACGCGCGGTACCGGTGAGCGAGCCCCGCGCCATGTCGGCACCGATGGTGGTCAGGATCACCTCTTTGTCGGTCAGCTCGCCCTCGATCAGCACGTTGCTGGCCGGGACGCCGTTCAGCGTCAGCGACCCGGCGCTAATCTGGATGTTGGCTTTTTTACCCAGCACGTTGCCTGCTTCAGGATCCCAGGGGCGCACGCCGCCGGTGACCTTCTGCGCGCTCAGATCCCACGCGGTATTGGGGCTGTTAAACGCCATGTTGTTCAGCAGCAGGCGATCGGCCTGGAAGGGAAGAGGTGCCGTCTGCGGGGAGAGGTTCAGCGTGCCGTCAAACAGGGTGATGGTATCCATGTGCAGCGGATCGGTGAGCTGTCGGCTGCTCACGCCGATATCCACCATCTTCGCGACCAGAGTCGCGGGTTGACCGTCGCGCCCGAAGGTGACGTTTTTCAGCACCAGGTGCGTGGGCGAAGAGAAACGATGATCCATCAGGTCAAAATTGAGTTCGTAGTCAGTGTTTACCGTGATCCAGCTGCTGACCTGCGCCGCTCCCCAGCGGGTCTGAACAAGGATATAGAGCGCGAGGATCGCAATAAGCACAACGGCCAGAATACCGACGAGAAGCTTTCCAATAAATTTCATGGTCTTCCATCACGTAAAACGTACATAAAGGAGTTATGCACGATTTATGCGCAATGCTCAAGGCGGGAAGGGCGGAATTCTGGGTTACGGCAGCAGTTGCCTGCTGCCGTGAAAGGGATCAGTTCTTTTCTGGCGGGAAAATCAGGTTCAGAACGATAGCGGTGATCCCGCCGGCAGCGATGCCGGAGGAGAGCAGGTTTTTCACCCAGTCCGGGGCAAACTGCAGGATCAGCGGCTGCTGAGACACGCCCAGACCGACCGCCAGCGACAGGGCGATGATCATGATGGCGCGGCGGTTCAGCGGCTCGCGGGAGACGATACGCACGCCCGATGCCGCGATAGTACCGAACATCACCAGCGTTGCGCCGCCGAGTACCGGCTCAGGAATATGCTGCACAAAGCCACTTACCGCCGGGAACAGGCCGAGCACGATCAGCATCAGCGCCACGACAAAGCCCACGTAGCGGCTGGCCACGCCGGTCAACTGGATCACGCCGTTGTTCTGACCGAAGCAGGAGTTCGGGAAGGTGTTGAACACGCCGGAGACAAAGGAGTTCAGACCGTTAGCCAGCACACCACCCTTGAGGCGCTTCATGTACAGCGGGCCAGAGACCGGCTGCTCAGAGACGTCGGAGGTGGCGGTGATATCCCCGATGGTTTCCAGAGAGGTGATCATAAACACCAGCATCAGCGGCAGAAGCAGGTTCCAGTCGATACCCAGGCCGTAGTAGAGCGGAGTCGGGACCACGATCAGCGGGCTGTCGGTCGCGGCGCTGGACTGCGGCAGCATACCCATCGCCCAGGCGGCCAGGTAGCCTGCCGCCATGGCGATCACCAGCGAGGCGACGCGCAGGTACGGGTTACGCTGACGGTTGAGCAGAATAATGATTGCCAGCACCACGCCCGCCAGCAGCAGGTTTTTCGGGGCGCCGAAGGTGTGGTCGGCCATTGCGGCGTAGCCGCCGCCGATAGAGGTCAGGCCCACCTGAATCAGCGACAGGCCGATAATCATCACCACCACGCCGGAGACCAGCGGGGTAATAATGCGGCGCGCCAGGTGCAGCACGCGGGAGATGACCATCTCGGTGCAGCTTGCCAGCATCAGGGTGCCGAACAGCGCCGCCATCATCGTCGGCACATCCGCGCCGCCGGTTTTCAGCGCCGTACCGCCCATGATCAGCGGAGCCACAAAGTTAAAGCTGGTGCCCTGAATCGACAGCAGGCCGGATCCCACTGGACCCCAGGCTTTAATCTGAATGATGGAGGCTACGCCTGAAGCAAACAGCGACATGCTGATGATGTGCTGGGTGTCCTGCGCCGGTAAGCCGAGCGCCTGGCAGATCAGCAGGGCAGGGGTGATGACGGCCACAAACATCGCCAGCAGATGCTGACAGGCGGCGAACAAGGTCTGCGCCAGCGGTGGACGGTCTTCAAGACGGTAAATCAGTTCACTGTTATGCGGCTGCGCAATCGGTTGCGCATCTTGCTGTTCAACGGCGTTAACGGACATCTGCTGCGATCCCCAGGAAGAAAAGCGGGCATTTTAGCCGAGTGGATGAAAAAAGCAAACGATTGCTCGCAAAAATCACAGAGAAATCCCGCCGCTTATTACGGCTTTTCTGTCACGCCAGGGCAAAGTTCATTACACTCCTGCTCCCGATTGCGCTTAAGTCGCGCAATCGGTTCAGGAAAACGCGCATGTTGATGGAGCATGTGCCATATAAGGAGCCCACTATGATTCATCTCGATACGTTGTCGACCCTCGTTGCGGCAACGCTGGTTTTACTGCTTGGCCGTAAACTGGTTCACAGTGTCCCCCTTTTCAGAAAATACACCATCCCGGAGCCCGTCGCGGGCGGACTGCTGGCTGCCGTTGCGCTGCTGGTGCTGAAAAAAAGCATGGGCTGGGAAATCAACTTTGATATGTCGCTAAAGGACCCGCTGATGCTGGCCTTTTTCGCCACCATCGGCCTGAACGCTAACCTCGCCAGCCTGCGGGCAGGCGGCAAAGTGCTGGGCGTGTTCTTAATTGTGGTGGTCGGGCTGCTGGTGATGCAGAACGCCATCGGTATCGGTATGGCTTCCCTGCTGGGGCTGGATCCGCTGATGGGTCTGCTGGCCGGCTCGATTACCCTTTCCGGTGGGCACGGCACCGGTGCGGCCTGGAGTAAGCTGTTTGTTGAGCGCTATGGCTTCCAGAATGCCACCGAAGTGGCGATGGCCTGCGCCACCTTTGGCCTGGTGCTGGGCGGCCTGATTGGCGGGCCGGTGGCGCGCTATCTTGTAAAACACTCCGCCACCCCGAACGGCTGCCCGGAAGATGAAGCGGTGCCGTCGGCGTTCGAAAAGCCGGACGTCGGACGCATGATCACTTCCCTGGTGCTGATCGAAACCATTGCGCTTATCGCCATCTGTCTGACGGCGGGCAAGGTGATTGCGCAACTGCTGGCGGGGTCAGCGCTGGAGCTGCCAACCTTTGTCTGCGTGCTGTTTGTGGGGGTGCTCCTCAGCAATGGCCTCGCCCTGATAGGTTTTTATCGCGTCTTTGAACGTGCGGTATCGGTGCTGGGCAACGTCTGCCTGTCGCTGTTCCTGGCGATGGCGCTGATGAGCCTTAAGCTGTGGGAACTGGCCTCGCTGGCGCTGCCGATGCTGGCTATTCTGGTCGTGCAGGCTCTGTTTATGGCGCTGTATGCGATGTTCGTCACCTGGCGGTTGATGGGCAAAAACTACGACGCGGCGGTGCTTGCAGCCGGACATTGCGGCTTTGGTCTGGGGGCAACGCCGACGGCCATCGCCAACATGCAGGCCATCACCGAGCGTTTCGGTCCGTCACATATGGCGTTTCTGGTGGTGCCGATGGTGGGGGCGTTCTTTATTGATATCGTCAATGCGCTGGTGATCAAACTCTATCTGATGCTGCCGATGTTTGGCTGATCAGGCGTTCGAGTATCGTTCGGTCTCGGGCATCCAGCGCTCGATTAACGCTGCCGCCTGGTCGGGGTAGCGGTCATGGATATGGCGTGCCAGACGCTGTACTTCAGGGATCATACCCTGATCGCGCAGCAAATCGGCCACTTTAAACTCGGCGTTACCGGTCTGGCGGGTGCCGAGCAGCTCTCCCGGGCCACGGATCTCCAGATCCTGTTGCGCAATCACAAAGCCGTCGTTGCTGTCGCGTAAAACCTGTAAACGCTTCTGGGCGGTCTTGGACAGCGGAGCTTTATAGAGCAGCACGCAGTGCGAGGCCACCGCGCCACGTCCTACGCGGCCGCGCAGCTGGTGGAGCTGCGCCAGACCCAGACGTTCCGGGTTTTCGATGATCATCAGGCTGGCGTTAGGCACATCCACCCCCACCTCAATCACCGTGGTGGCGATCAGCAGATGCAGATCGCCCTGCTTGAAGGATTGCATCACCGCCTGCTTCTCGGCAGGCTTCATGCGGCCATGCACCAGCCCGACGTTCAGCTCCGGCAGGGCCAGCTTTAGCTCTTCCCAGGTGGCTTCCGCCGCCTGGGCTTCCAGCAGATCCGACTCCTCAATCAGGGTACAGACCCAGTAGGCCTGGCGGCCTTCCTGACAGGCGTTGCGCACCCGATCGATGATGTCGCTGCGGCGCGTGTCCGGGATGGCGACGGTGGTCACCGGCGTACGGCCCGGGGGCAGCTCGTCGATGGTGGAGGTATCGAGATCGGCATAGGCGGTCATCGCCAGGGTACGCGGGATCGGCGTTGCGGTCATGATCAGCTGGTGCGGATGGTACCCCTGCTGGAGCCCTTTCTCCCACAGCGCCAGCCGCTGATGTACGCCGAAACGGTGCTGTTCATCAATAATCACCAGCGCCAGGCCGTGGAACTGCACCTGCTCCTGGAAGATGGCGTGGGTGCCGACAATCATCTGCACCTGGCCGCTGGCAATGGCCTCCTGCTGCGCCTGTCGCGCCTTGCCTTTTTGTTTTCCGGCCAGCCAGCCCACTTCAACCCCCAGCGGGGCAAACCAGCTGCGGAAGTTATTCGCGTGCTGCTCGGCCAGCAGTTCGGTCGGCGCCATCAGGGCGACCTGTCTGCCGTGCGCAATGGCGCGCAGTGCGGCCAGCGCGGCCACCAGCGTTTTACCGGAGCCAACATCGCCCTGCACCAGGCGCATCATCGGCACGTCCAGCGCCAGGTCGCGCTCGATCTCGGCGGTGACGCGGGCCTGCGCCCCGGTGGGTTTAAACGGCAGCGAGGCCAGCAGTTTATCTTTTAATTCGTTTCGGGCCGGGAGCGGCAGGGCGTGAAAACGCTGCGCCCCAGCGCGTAACGCCAGCATGCTCAGGTTATGCGCCAGCAGCTCTTCCAGAATCAGGCGTCGCTGGGCCGGATGCTGGCCGCTCTCCAGATCGCTGAGTTGCAGCGTCGGCGGCGGGCGGTGCAGGGTGCGCAACGCCTCCGGCAGGCTCATCATCCCCTGCGCCAGCTCGGGCGGCAGCAGTTCGGCAATGGCGCAGGTGTCGAGCAGCTCCAGCGCCTGATCGGTCAGCTTGCGCAGCGTCGCCTGCTTGATGCCTTCGGTGGTCGGATAGACTGGCGTCAGCGTCTCCTGCATCTCCGGGGTGCTGAGATCGCCCTGTACGCGGTATTCGGGATGGATCATCTCCGCGCCGTATTTCCCGCGTTTGGCTTCGCCGTAGGCCAGCACCCGTCGCCCGGCGGCGAGGCTGTTTTTCATCGCCGCGCTGAAGTTGAAGAAGCGCATGGTCAGGATGCCGGAGCCGTCGCTGATCTGGCAGGTCATCATCCGGCGACCGCCGAAGGTGATATTGCTGTTCAGCACTTCGCCTTCAACCGTGGCGTAAATCCCGGGCAGCAGATCGCCAATCTGATAGAGCTGGGTGCGGTCTTCATAACGCAGGGGGAGGTGCAGGAGGAGATCCTGCACGGTATACAGGCCAATTTTTGCCAGTTTGCTGCTCTGGGCCGCGCCAACGCCCGTCAGGGAATTGAGCGGCACAGCATCCAGCAGGCGGCCTTGCATGATTATTTCGCCGCTTGCATGGTGGCCCACCACGTTGCATCGGCTTCGATTTCGCCCTGCATATTCACGTGGGGGTAGGGTAATTTTTTCTGCTTCGCCACGTTGGCCAGCACCGGATAGCCGCCTTCAAACAGCAGGCGCTGCTGCTCGTCTTCCGGCAACATGCTGTTCTCACGTTTGTACATCCCGGCATTCTGTCGCTGGCGCTGGGCTTCATACAGAATGAGCGCGGACGCTACGGAGACGTTCAGGGACTGCACCATGCCGATCATCGGAATGATAATGTCCCGATCCGCCAGATCTAACGCTTCCTGGGTGATCCCCGTCTTCTCCTGACCCATCAGAATGCAGGTCGGACGGGTATAATCAATCTCACGGAAATCGACGGCTTTGTCGGAAAGGTGGGTTGCCAGAATCTGCATGCCGCGTCCCTTCAGATGCGAAATGGCGTCGGCAATATTGTCGTGGGCTTTGACCTGTACCCAGCTGTTGCTGCCTGCGGCAGCCGAGGCCATGGGACGCATCCGTGTACCCTTCCAGACGGCGTGCACTTCATGCACACCGACGGCGTCTGCGGTACGGACGATAGCAGCCACGTTATGAGGTTTATGGACCTGCTCCATGCAGACCGTCAGATCGGGCTGACGCCTGGCGAGCATTTCGCAAATCCGGGCATAACGCGTTGAATTCATAAAGCTAGTTTCGGTTACGGGTGACTTTAATCACGTCGGCCATCACGCGGATTTTGCGCATGATGTTCGCCAGATGCACACGGTCCCGCGCGGTCAGACGAATAAAGGCGCTGTAAACGCGGCCATCTTTCTCTTCCGTATTCAGGCTATGAATGTTGGAAGAGGCAGTGTTGATTGCCGCCGTCAGGTTCGCCAGCGCACCCTGGTGGTTGAACATATCCACCTTAATTTCGGTGATAAATTCCTGCTCGGTCTCTTTATCCCACTCTACCGCCATAAACTTCTCAGGCTCTTTCTGATAGCCGCGGATGTTACGACAGGATTCGTGATGGATAACCAGGCCTTTACCAGGGCTGACGTGGGCAATAATCGGGTCGCCCGGGATCGGTCGGCAGCACTTGGCAAAAGTAATCAATACGCCGTCGGCGCCTTTGATCGGCAGATGGCCGTGGCTGGTTGATGACGGCTGCGGCACAGAGGTTTCGCCCTGCTGCAGGTTCTTCGCCACCACCACGCTCATCGCGTTACCCAGACCGATCTCTGCCAGCAGGTCATCAAGCGAGGCGAGCTTCATACGCTCCAGCTCGTGCTGAATGCTCTCTTTCGGGATCTCGGCCAGCTTACGGCTGCCGCCCAACGCATGGTTGAGCAGACGACGGCCCAGGCTGACGGAGTCGTCGCGTTTGAGGTTCTTCAGTAGCTGGCGGATCTTGGCGCGGGCTTTCGAGCTCACCACAAAGTTGAGCCACGCCGCGTTCGGACGCGCGCCCGGTGCGGTAATGATTTCCACCGTCTGGCCGCTGGTCAACGGCTGTGACAGCGGATACGGCTGGCGGTCGACGCGCGCGCCCACGCAGGCATGACCGATATCGGTATGCACGGCGTAAGCGAAGTCGACCGGGGTTGCGCCAGCAGGCAGCTCGACAATGCGCCCCTCTGGCGTGAAAACGTAAATCTCATCCGGGAAGAGATCGGATTTAACGCTCTCGATAAATTCAAACGAGCTACCGGCGCTCTGCTGTAGCTCCAGCAGGCTCTGCATCCAGCGCTGGGCGCGGATCTGCGCGGTAGTGCTGCTTTCGCCGCCACGCTCTTTGTAGGCCCAGTGCGCGGCAACACCCATCTCCGCCATCTGATCCATGTCTTCGGTACGGATCTGCACCTCAACCGGCACGCCGTGCGGGCCAATCATCGAGGTGTGCAGAGACTGATATCCGTTCGCCTTTGGAATGGCGATATAGTCCTTCATTCGACCCGGACGCGGCTTGTAAAGGCTGTGCATCTGACCCAGCACGCGATAGCAGGTATCAGAGTCCTGGACGATCACGCGGAACGCGTAGATATCCATGATCGAGTGAAAACGCTGCTCTTTGAGCACCATTTTGCAGTAGATGGAGTACAAATGCTTTTCGCGACCGCTGACGCGGCAGGGAATACCGGCTTCCTGCAAACGCCCTTCGATTTCAGAGAGGATCTTCTGAATCATCTCCTTACGGTTACCACGTGCGGCTTTCACCACCTCTTTGATCACCCGGAAGCGGTTCGGGTACAAGGCTTCAAAACCCAGCTCTTCCAGCTCGGTTTTAATGTGATGAATACCTAAACGGTGCGCCAGCGGGCTGTAGATTTCGAGGGTTTCACGGGCAATGCGACGACGTTTATCCGGGCGTAGGGAGCCCAGGGTGCGCATATTGTGGGTACGGTCAGCGAGTTTGATCAGAATGACGCGGATATCCTGCACCATCGCCATGATCATTTTGCGGAAGTTTTCGGCCTGCGCCTCTTTCTTGTCGCGGAAATTCAGCTTATCAAGCTTAGAGACCCCTTCCACCAGCTCGGCAACGCTTTTGCCAAACAGCTGTTCCATGTCCTGGTAGGTGGCGGGGGTATCTTCGATCACGTCATGCAGCAGGGCGGCCATCAGCGTTTCGTAGTCGAGTTTCATCTCGGCCAGAATACAGGCCACCGCTACCGGGTGCGTGATATAGGGTTCACCGCTTGAACGTGTCTGGCCCTCGTGAGCGTCACGTGCAACGAGATACGCCTGCTGG
Source organism: Leclercia sp. TB492 (assembly GCF_049974505.2). Taxonomy (NCBI): domain Bacteria; kingdom Pseudomonadati; phylum Pseudomonadota; class Gammaproteobacteria; order Enterobacterales; family Enterobacteriaceae; genus Leclercia; species Leclercia sp. TB492. Next base: position 74,121 of record NZ_CM127572.1, read on the forward strand.
AGACGTTTAATCTGGTCTACCGGCAGGTAGGTTTGAATCAGTTGATTCAGGCTTTCAAACAGATACAAGGGCGACCCGCAGGTTTAATTAACGACGACCTTCAGCAATGGCGGTAACGGCCTGCAGTTCTGCGGCTTCCTGCTCTTGCTGCTCCTGGCGCTCACGTACGTCGAGGATCTGGTTGTTGATCAGACCTTCTTCGATTTCGCGCAATGCGATAACGGTGGTTTTATCGTTTTCTTCCGGTACCAGCGGATCTTTACCGCCTGACTGCATCTGACGAGCGCGACGCGCGGCGACCAGCACCAGGTCAAAACGGTTACCAATTTTCTCTACAGCGTCCTGAACAGTTACGCGTGCCATACTTAAAATGCTCCACAGATGAAGAAATGACTGGGCATGATACTGAATGTGGGTTCAGTCTGCCAACAGTTTGGTGATTAATGCGTCATGTCGCTGCTTCTGGCGGCTCATGCGCAGACGTTCGGCGCGAAGGATAGTTTTGAGATCGCTCAGGGCGGCGTCAAAATCATCATTCACAATCAGGTAATCATATTCGGCGTAATGGCTCATTTCCGCAACTGCCTGGGCCATACGTTTTGCAATAACCTCTTCGCTATCCTGGCCACGGCCACGAAGACGGCGATCCAGCTCGTCTTTCGACGGCGGTAAAATAAAGATACTGCGCGAATCAGGCATTTTCTTGCGAATCTGCTGCGCGCCCTGCCAGTCGATATCAAGGAACACGTTCACGCCGGTCGACAGCACCTGCTCAATGGTTTCACGCGAGGTGCCGTAGTAGTTACCGAAAACTTCCGCGTGTTCAAGAAACGCATCTCTGCCAATCATCGTTCTGAATTCATCGTGATCGACAAAGAAATAGTGTTCACCGTGCACTTCACCCGGACGCGGCGCGCGCGTGGTGTGAGAAACCGATACCTGGGTATCGTACAGCGGTTGGGTTTTTAACAGTGCCTGAATCAGGCTGGATTTACCCGCGCCACTAGGGGCAGAAACAATATAAAGCGTGCCTTGAGCCATGAGAGTCTTTTGTATGTGTTAGCGAAGAAAGTCCTACATACGGGCTTATTATACACGTCGCCGCTTCGTGACGTAGCCTTTGTCACACTTTTTCCGTTTCTTAGTTGATTTTTGCTCGCCCTTTTCCGCTTTTCTCCGCCGTTTGCTGCAACAGAAACAAAGTCCTGATGCTGGCTCGTAAAGTCTGTTTTTGCCTGTCGCCTGCGTTTTCGTACCGCGTTATACCCCCGTATAAAACAGGGAGGAACGACGATGTGGCGATGTTTTGGTGTACTTATGCTGCTCTGGAGCAGCAGCGGGATGGCGGTTTGCCCGGTCTGGTCACCCGCGCAGGCAGCGCAGGAGATCGCCCGACTCAGTGCGCAAATGGCCCGCTGGGATAAGGCTTACTGGCAGCAGGGCGTCAGCGACGTGAACGACGAGGTATATGACCAGCTGGCCGCGCGGCTGAGACAGTGGCGGCACTGCTTTGGTGATGAACAGGTGACAGACGCGCCGTTGCCTGCGGGCGGTTCGGTCAGGCATCCGGTCAGCCATACCGGGGTGATGAAGGTGGCCGATAAAGCGGAGCTGCGGCAGTGGATGCATTCGCATCGCGATCTGTGGATCCAGCCCAAGGTGGATGGCGTGGCGGTGACGCTGGTCTACCGTCAGGGGCAGCTGGTGCAGGCCACCAGCCGGGGCGATGGGCTGAAAGGCGAAGACTGGACGGCGAAAGTGAAGCGCATCGCCACGGTGCCCGCCCGGGTGACGGGCCCGCTCGCCAACAGCGTGTTGCAGGGGGAGCTCTTCTTACAGCGCGAAAATCATGTCCAGCGCCAGATGGGCGGTATGAATGCGCGGGCAAAAGTCGCCGGGGCGATGATGCGGCAGGATGACAGCGCCGTCCTGGATCAGATCGGCATCTTCATCTGGGCCTGGCCGGATGGCCCCGCCCCGATGGGCGAGCGTCTGCGGGCGTTAGCCCGGGCGGGCTTCACCCTGACCGAATCCTGGACGCAGAAAATCAGTTCAGTGGAGGAGGCTGAAAAAATGCGCGACCGCTGGCTGAAGTCGCCGTTGCCCTTTGTTACCGATGGTATTGTGATCCGCTCGGCACAGGAGCCCGCAGGCAACCGCTGGCTGCCCGGAGACGGCAGTTGGGTGGTGGCATGGAAATATGCTCAGGCCACACGGGTCGCAGAGGTCAGGGCTATTAACTTTGCCGTGGGACGTACCGGCAGGATCGCGGTGGTCGCGACACTTGAGCCGGTACAGCTTGATGATAAACGGGTGCAGCGCGTCAATCTGGGGTCGGTGGGCCGCTGGCAGGCACTGGATATTGCGCCGGGCGATCAGGTTCAGGTTAGCCTGGCCGGGCAGGGGATCCCGCGGGTGGATAAGGTTGTCTGGCGAGGGACCGACCGACAAAAACCGGTGCCACCAGAGTCGCGCTTTACGCCGCTCACCTGTTTTTATGCCTCACCGGAATGCCACGAACAGTTTATGGCCCGGCTGGCCTGGCTGAGTTCATCGTCGGTATTAAACATCGAAGGGCTGGGCGACGCAGGCTGGCAGGTGCTTCATCAGGCACATCATTTTGAGCACCTGTTTTCGTGGCTGACGCTCACCCAGGAGCAGCTCCAGCATACGCCCGGTCTTTCGGCGCAGCGCGGCCTGCGGCTCTGGCATCAGTTCAACCTGGCGCGCCGTCAGCCCTTTACCCGCTGGCTGGATGCGCTTGGCGTACCTCTTCCCCGGGTGGCCATGCGTGCGCTGGGCGACCAGCACTGGCAGCAGTTACAGAACAGGGATCCGCTGGGCTGGCAGCAGGTTCCGGGCATTGGTGTGGGAAGAGCGCGCAGGCTGGTTGACTTTATCCGTCACCCTAACGTTAACATCCTGACGTCCTGGCTTAATGAGCAGGGCGTGCAGGGATTTTAGTGGCTGTCGTGGCGGTAATAAAAGACCGGTAAGCCCAGCTTTAAACGCAGCGCCAGCATGCGGGCGGTAAAGCCAAAGAGCAGCGTGGAGATAATTACCACATCCTGATTGCTGATGTAGTGCTGCAGAGCGACGTACAGCACCGCTGCCGCGAAGGAGACCCCGGCATAGAGCTCTTTCTGAAAGACCAGTGGAATGCGTTTGCAGAACATATCGCGCAGTACCCCGCCAAACACGCCGGTGATCACCGCCGCGATAGTGGCGATAACCGGACCTTCGCCCATATCCAGCGCGACCTGGGCCCCGATAATGGAGAAGACGATCAGGCCGAGCGCATCCAGCACCAGAAACAGACGTCGCAGATGGGGCATCACCGGGGCGAGGATAGTGGTCAGCACTGCGGCGACGGCGACAATAATCACATATTCAGGATGCTGCACCCAGCCGAGCGGGTAGTGGCCCAACAGGATATCCCGAACGGAACCCCCACCCAGCGCCGTTGCGGTGGCAATAATAATAACGCCGAAGGTGTCCATACGACGACGTCCGGCGGCCAGGGCACCGGTCATGGCCTCAGCGGTAATACCGATCAAATACAGGATGTGCAGCAGCATGTTACCCCCAACTTTAATGCCGTCAGGGTAACTTTTTGTGGGCTGGCTCACGATTTAGATTTTTTTGTGCGAGCGGGTATGCCTTAGATTAGCTAATGCTTGAATAGCTCAATGAGTGCGATATCGCTTTTTTTACTCATATATCGCATTAGATTTATTTGGTCTTAACTACCGCGGGCGACTAAAAACCTGGCGGAACATCGGTACCAGCACTTTATTACCGGTTTCGCTGAGGTGATTATCGTCGAAGTACCAGGGTTGTAGATTTTTACTGCCCATGCAGCGACCCGCGGTGCAGAGCCAGGCGGTGGGATCCAGAACCTGAACGCCGCACTGTTTTGCCGCCCGCGCCTGGGCCTGTAAAATAGCCGCGTTCTTTTTCTCGTAGTTCGCCAGTGGGACTGATAAATCGCGGGTGGCTCTGCCGGTCATCAGACGATGGGATAACGTGCGGGGAATGTTATGCGCCATCTCGGGGATCGGGTTCACCAGGTAAACAGGATGCTCGCGATTCAGGGTGCACGCCATTCCGACCACCGCATCGGCATACTGTTGCAGGTACGCCTCCTTGTTTTGCGGCCTGGCGTCGAAGGTCACCAGCTGCTGTTCCGCATAATGCGTCAGGCGGTTCACAATCACCACCGGCACATCTGACGGGTAATGCTGTAGCCGTGAAGGAAGGGAGCGATTAAATGCTCCGCACCGTTTGTTCTCGTCAACTTCACCCGTCGCCAGCGTCGGGCAGCCAGAATAAGTGATACCGATAACCGAGCCTTTACCCTGTGCAGCTTCTGCCAGTGCGGTCGCGGTGGCTTCTGCATGACTGTCGCCAATAATGATGGCGGCAGGCTTGCCCGTACCGTAAAGGCTTAAGTGCGTTTTCGGGTTGGCAGCATAGTTTTTATTGGTGGCTTCCAGCGCGATTTTGTTTACCAGAGGATCGGGCTGGCTGACAACGATACTGTTTTTCACCAGATAGCTAAACAGCCAGGCAACGCCCACGCAGGCAAACAGGATTAACCAGAATGTGCGGGTCGTACGCTGGCTCAGGTAGTTTTTTCCGGGCTGTTCAATCAAAACCCAGGAGAGCCATCCGGCGGCAAAGGAGAGCGCAATCGCGCTCATTACCCACGGCCCGTTATGCTGTCGCCCTGAATAGATCAGAAACACCACAATGGGCCAGTGCCATAAATAGACGGAATACGAGCTCAGTCCTGCCCAACGAAAATTCCGATCAAACAGGCTCACCAGCGGTTGGTAGTCGCTGTAAATCACCAGCATCGCGCCCACGACGGGCAGTAAAGTCAGTGGCCCGGGCCAGGCTTGCTCTGCGGTGATAGAAAAGAGGGAGATAAGTATCAGGGCGTAACCTGCGATCGCCGCAACCGGACGAAGCCTTAATGGCAGAACAAAACGCTGCGCGGCATACCACACCAGCCCGCCGCACAGCATTTCCCAGGCGCGATACGGCATCAGATAGAAGCTGGTGGACGCGTTGCCAGAGGTGTGCGTAATGCTCACCATAAACGACGCGACGGTGAGGACCAGCAGGCAGAGCCCGGTGTTCAGCTTTTTTCTGAGGGGGTAAAGACCCATCATAATAAAAGGTAAAACCAGGTAGAATTGCCATTCAACGGACAATGACCAGGTATGTAAAAACCAGTTTTCATGCGAGTCGAGGGCAAAATAGTCCCCGGACTCTTTGTTGAGTTTCAGGTTCGAAATAAATAGGGCGGCATAGCCAATATAGTTTCCGAGCTTTTTATACTCATTTGTCGGTAGCCAGAAAAAGGTCGCCACGGCGATGACCAGACACATCGCCAGTAGGGCAGGAATTATTCTCTTGCAGCGCGCGGCATAAAACTGAATAAGATTAAAGCTGTTCCTTTCCAGGCCGGTGGCGATGATTTTGGTCATCAGGAAGCCGGAGATAACAAAAAATACATCCACGCCCGCAAAACCGCCGGGCAACAGGGTGGCGGTAAAGTGATAAAAAACGACAGAAAGAATGGCTATTCCGCGCAGCAGGTTAATGTCTTGCCTGAAATCGCGGTCAACTGAGAGGCTGGATACGTCCTCTAGAGATAAGTTGATGTTTGCCATTAGGTTTCCTGAAAGGACGCTCAAAATAAGAAATGCGGCCTGCATTCTATCAAAATCGCTAAAAGACTGCTTATGTTCTGATGCGCCGAAAGCAGACAGTAAATTCTTATGGCTATTAAATGAAAATGGTCCCGTTAAGGGACCATTAATAACAAATCGACGCCTGTTACGGCTTATTCGATGTTCTGAATCTGCTCGCGCATCTGTTCAATCAGTACCTTCAGCTCAATCGCAGAATTGGTGACTTCTGCGTTGATCGATTTCGACGCCAGGGTGTTCGATTCGCGGTTGAACTCCTGCATCATAAAGTCGAGACGGCGGCCCACGGCCTCTTTCTTCTTCAGAATGTTGTAGGTCTCTTTGACGTGCGCTTCCAGACGGTCCAGCTCTTCAGAAACGTCGATACGCTGGGCCATCAGCACCAGCTCCTGCTCGAGACGGTTATTCTCCAGCTGAACTTCGGCGTCTTCCAGTTTGGCGACCAGACGCTCACGCTGCCACTGCAGGATTTCTGGCATATGGGAGCGGACTTTCACTACTTCGCCGCTCACGCCTTCCAGACGCTGCTCGATCAGTGCCTTCAGCGCCTGGCCTTCGGTTTCACGGGCTACGATGAAGTCATCCAGGGTACCGTCCAGCGCAGCCAGAATTTCAGCGGTAATCGCGTCCAGATCCTGTTCGCCAGCCGCCATCACCCCAGGCCAGCGCAGAATATCAACCGGGTTGATTTCGCCTTCGTCGCTCTGCATTTTGACCCAGTTAGCGGCGTTCACCAGCTGTTTAGCCAGTTTCTCGTTGAGGATCAGCTCCCCTTGCGCACTCGCATCGGGCTCAAAACGCAGGTTGCATTCAATCTTTCCGCGCGTCAGGCGAGCACGGATACGCTCACGAACCACGGGCTCAAGACTGCGGAACTGCTCCGGCATACGGAAATAGGTTTCAAGATAGCGTTGGTTTACCGAGCGCATTTCCCAGGTAGCGCTGCCCCAGCTACCCTTGATTTCACGGCGGGCGTAGGCGGTCATACTGCGGATCATAGACATTTCCGTTTTTGAAGGAGAGATGGGGGGATTATAGCTTTCGGGGCTTTCTCAGGATAGGAATAAGCGCGTTTAATCCGTATAATGCGCAGCCACATTCGTTTCAAGCCGGAGATATCATCATGCGTCCATCAGGTCGTAGCGCCAACCAGGTGCGCCCCGTCACCCTGACCCGTAACTATACAAAACACGCTGAAGGCTCTGTGCTTGTTGAATTTGGTGACACCAAAGTGCTGTGCACCGCCTCCATTGAAGAGGGCGTGCCGCGCTTCCTGAAAGGCCAGGGGCAGGGCTGGATCACTGCCGAATACGGCATGCTGCCACGTTCCACCCATACCCGTAACGCCCGCGAAGCGGCGAAGGGTAAGCAGGGCGGCCGCACCATGGAGATCCAGCGTCTGATCGCCCGTGCGCTACGCGCGGCTGTCGATCTGAAAACGCTGGGTGAATTCACCATCACCCTGGACTGCGACGTGATCCAGGCTGACGGCGGCACCCGTACGGCCTCCATTACCGGTGCCTGCGTGGCGCTGGCCGATGCCCTGAACAAACTGGTCGCGGCCGGTAAGCTGAAAGCTAACCCGCTGAAAGGCATGGTTGCGGCAGTGTCTGTAGGGATCGTCAATGGCGAAGCGCTGTGCGATCTGGAGTACGTTGAAGACTCCGCGGCAGAGACCGACATGAACGTGGTGATGACCGAAGACGGTCGTATCATCGAGGTGCAGGGCACCGCTGAAGGTGAGCCATTTACCCACGAAGAACTTCTGGCGCTGTTGGCGTTAGCCCGAGAGGGAATCGAATCTATCGTAACGACGCAGAAGGCGGCGTTAGAAAATTGATTTTAAAGGCGACTGATGAGTCGCCTTTTTTTTGTCCGTAGAAAAGTAAGGAGCGAATCCATGAAACCTTATCAGCGCCAGTTTATTGAATTTGCGCTTAGCAAGCAGGTACTTAAGTTTGGCGAGTTCACGCTGAAATCCGGGCGCAAGAGCCCCTATTTCTTTAACGCCGGGCTGTTTAATACCGGGCGCGATCTGGCACTTTTAGGCCGCTTCTATGCCGAAGCGCTGGTGGATTCCGGGATTGAATTCGAACTGCTGTTCGGCCCGGCATACAAAGGCATCCCGATTGCCACCACCACCGCCGTGGCGCTGGCGGAGCATCACGATCGCGACGTGCCGTACTGCTTTAACCGTAAAGAGGCCAAAACCCACGGCGAAGGCGGTAATCTGGTCGGCAGCGCGCTGCAGGGCCGCGTCATGCTGGTGGACGATGTGATCACCGCAGGCACCGCCATTCGTGAATCGATGGAGATTATCCAGGCGAACAACGCTACGCTTGCTGGCGTGCTGATCTCGCTGGACCGCCAGGAGCGCGGCCGTGGCGAAATCTCCGCTATCCAGGAAGTGGAGCGCGATTACAGCTGCAAAGTGACCTCAATCATCACTCTGAAAGACCTGATTGCCTATCTGGAAGAGAAGCCGGAGATGGCAGAGAGCCTGGCGGCGGTGCGTGCGTATCGCGAAGAGTTCGGCGTCTGAGTTAATTGCCCGGTGGCGCTGCGCTTACCGGGCCTACCCGTTACTGCAACTGCGCGGCGACTAACGGCCAGCGGGCGTCAAAATCGTCCGTTGGGCGATATTTGAATTCACTGCGCACAAAGCGTGAGAGCATCCCTTCACAGAAGGCCAGTACCTGCCCGGCTAGCAGCGATTCATCCATGCTGTAACCCTCGCCTTCACGCATCTTCTTTTCGCGCAATACCTGGCGCAGCTGCGCCTCAATACGCTCGAAAAGCTGGTTAATGCGCCCCTGCAGCCTGTCCTGTTCAAACATCAGCGCGTGGCCGGTCAGGATACGGGTTAAACCCGGATTGCGCTCGCCGAACCCAAGGATCAGCTGAACAATCAGACGCAGCCGTGCGGTGGTGTCTTTTTCATCCTTCAGAATCAGGTTGATACGCGTGATCAGGCTGTCTTCGATAAACTCGATCAGGCTGTCGAACATCCGCGTTTTGCTGGGGAAATGACGGTACAGCGCCGCTTCCGACACGCCCACAGAGGCGGCCAGTTTTGCGGTGGTAATGCGTTGACTGCCATCGCTGGATTCAAGCATCAGAGCCAGAGATTGAAGTATTTCTTCGCGACGATTCCTTTTCGCTGTTTGTTTTTCTGCCATGTTGCAAAATACCCCTGAAAATAAGCACTTGTCAGGCTGACATCCACACAACGACCGCAAACGTCCGTTTGCGGTTTGTTAATACGTTATTAGATTGTGAGATGCGTTTAGCCGGGTTTATTTACGCCCGGAATGGCCGAAGCCGCCTTCGCCGCGATCGGTCGCGTCGAAGTCTTCTACCAGATTAAATTCAGCCTGTACCACCGGGACGAATACCATCTGGGCGACACGCTCGCCGGGTTGAATGGTGAAGCTGTCCTGGCCACGGTTCCAGACGGAGACCATCAGCTGACCCTGATAGTCCGAATCGATAAGCCCCACCAGGTTGCCCAGCACGATACCATGCTTATGGCCAAGGCCAGAACGTGGCAGGATCACCGCCGCCAGAGAGGGATCGGCAATGTGGATTGCAAGACCGGTCGGCAACAGCGTGGTGGCGCCCGGTGCCAGCTCTACGGCGTCGTCGAGGCAGGCGCGCAGATCAAGACCGGCAGAGCCGGAAGTGGCATAGGTCGGCAGCGGAAATTGCTGACCAACACGCGGGTCCAGAATCTTAACGTCGATTTTTTTCATCATAACGGGTAACGATCTCGTCCAGTAATAGTTGGCCCAGGAGTTCCTTGCGCTCAAGCGGTAAGACTTTATCTCCATCCTGCCAGAATAGGTGCAGTGCGTTGCTGTCGCTGTTAAATCCTTGAGTGGCCAGCGATACGTCGTTCGCGCAAATTAAATCGAGGTTTTTGCGGGTACGTTTTTGCCGGGCATATTCTTCCACATTATTCGTTTCAGCGGCAAACCCAACAACGTAAGGCCGTCGATTTTTTAGCGCGGCGACACCGGCAACGATATCCGGGTTTTTCACCATTTTTATCGTGATTTCATCGCCTTGCTTTTTAATTTTTTCATCCGCCACGGCGGCTGCGCGGTAGTCCGCTACGGCGGCACAACCAATAAAAATCTGCTGCTGTTGCGCCTGCGCCTGGACGGCTGCTTCCATCTCCAGCGCGGTCGTTACGTCGATGCGCTGCACCTGCGCCGGCGTTGGCAGCGACACCGGGCCGCTGACCAGCGTGACTTTGGCTCCGCGCTGCGCGGCGGCGGCGGCAATCGCAAAGCCCATCTTGCCGGAGCTTTGGTTAGTGATATAGCGCACCGGATCCAACGGCTCACGCGTCGGACCCGCGGTAATCATGATGTTCAGATGTTGCAGATCGTTGACAGGTGAAAAATGGCCGGCGGCCAGATCCACAATCGCCAGCGGATCCAGCATGCGGCCCGGGCCGATGTCGCCACAGGCCTGGCTGCCGCTGTCCGGCCCCCAAATCAGCAGCCCGCGCGAGGCGAGCGTTGCCAGGTTATGCTGCGTTGCCGCGTTGCGGTACATCTGCTGGTTCATCGCAGGCACCACGGCGACCGGCGCCGGGGTGGCCAGGCAGATGGTGGATACCAGGTCGTTGGCCATGCCGGCGGCTACGCGGGCGATAAGATCGGCGGTGGCCGGGGCGAGGATGACTAAATCCGCCCATTTGCCCAGCTCAATATGGCCCATTGCGGCTTCTGCCGCCGGATCGAGCAGGCTGTCCGATACCGGGTAGCCTGAAACCGCCTGCAGGCTCAACGGCGTAATGAACGCTTTGCCCCCTTCGGTTATTGCCACCCGCACGTCCGCGCCGCGCTCGCGCAAACGGCGCACCAGTTCCGGCGCTTTATAGGCTGCAATGCCGCCGCTGACGCCGAGAACGATTTTTTTACCGGCCAGGCTCATCATGATTCTTTCCTGTTGGGTTCACCTGAGAGACGGCCATTTTATCACAATCCGAAAAGCATCGTGATGTTGTCCATCCGCCACTTTGCGAGGCGTTACGCAAGACGGGCAATACGCCGTCGTGAGGAGCCGGGGTCTGTGGCAGCATGGTGTGGTCAGGGAGAAGGAGAGAATATGGAGACATCAACCCCGCTGCTACCGCGGGAAAAAATGCTACGCGATGGCGCGACCTTGCTTACGGACGAAGAGCTGCTGGCGCTGTTCCTGCGTACCGGGACGCGGAGTAAAAATGTGTTCGCGCTTGCCAGAGATTTGTTGCACCATTTTGGCTCGCTGCATGGTTTGCTGTCCGCAGAGATGAAGGATTTCAGGCAGGTCGAAGGTATTGGTTTAGCGACGTTTGCCCAGTTGAAGGGGATAGCGGAGCTTGCCCGCCGCTACTACTGTTCGGGGATACGGGGAATAAACCCACTGCAGGATCCGGAGATGACCCGGGAGTTTGTGCGCAGCCAGCTGGCGGAGGACGAGCGCGAGATCTTTATGGTTATCTTCCTTGATAACCAGAACCGGGTCCTGAACCATTCCCGGTTATTTTCGGGGACGCTGAGCCATGTAGAGGTTCACCCGCGTGAAATTGTGCGCGAAGCGATAAAAGTGAATGCCGCTGGCGTGATCCTCGCGCATAATCACCCCTCAGGACGCGCCGAACCGAGCAAAGCCGACAGAGACGTGACCGCACGGATCATGAAATGCTGTCAATTCATGGACATTCGTGTGCTTGACCATCTGGTGATAGGTCGGGGAGAATACGTTTCGTTTGCTGAACGTGGGTGGATTTAAGCCATTTCTCGCGATCCATCGGGATCTTTGTCTGTTCGGGACTTGAGCACATCCTCGAGTCAGCGTATACTACGCCACCTTTGAGAATCTCGGGTTTGGCATTTGGGCCTGGCAATCGATGGTTCACTAAGACACTAAATTATTCAGGCTGCATCAAGGCGGCAAGAGAGTGAATCCCTGGGAGCATACTTAAGTATGTGACCTGGGTGAGCGAGCGCAGCCAACGCAGACGCAGCTTGAAGAATGACGTGTAGAATCGCGATGACTGGGCTGTAAAGCCTGACGAGGCGCCGATACCCCATACGAAGCTCGAGCTAATTTGATTTTTGGAGAATAGACATGTCCCGAGTCTGCCAAGTTACTGGCAAGCGTCCGGTGACCGGTAACAACCGTTCCCACGCACTGAACGCGACTAAACGCCGTTTCCTGCCGAACCTGCACTCTCACCGTTTCTGGGTTGAGAGCGAGAAGCGTTTTGTCACCCTGCGTGTATCTGCTAAAGGTATGCGTGTTATTGATAAGAAAGGCATCGATACAGTTCTGTCCGAACTGCGTGCCCGTGGCGAAAAGTACTAAGTACTTAAAGAGGAAATAAATCATGGCTAAAGGTATTCGTGAGAAAATCAAGCTGGTTTCTTCTGCTGGTACAGGTCACTTCTACACCACCACGAAGAACAAACGTACTAAGCCGGAAAAACTGGAACTGAAAAAGTTCGATCCAGTTGTACGCCAGCACGTACTGTACAAAGAAGCTAAAATTAAATAATTTTAGACTCCTCGTACTGAAAAACCCCGCAACTGCGGGGTTTTTTGCATTCTGAATCTCAACGGAGGAACCATGCCTGAATTACCTGAGGTAGAGACCAGCCGTCGTGGCATTGAGCCCCACCTGGTCGGTGCGACCATTCTTCACGCTGTTGTCCGCAACGGACGTCTCCGCTGGCCGGTTTCTGATGAGATCCACGCCCTGAGCGATAAACCGGTTCTCAGCGTACAGCGCCGCGCGAAGTACCTGCTGCTGGAGCTGCCGGATGGCTGGATCATCATCCATCTGGGAATGTCCGGGAGCTTACGCATCCTCAGCGAAGAGCTGCCTGCTGAAAAGCACGACCACGTTGACCTGGTGATGAGTAACGGTAAAGTGCTGCGCTATACCGATCCGCGCCGCTTTGGTGCCTGGCTGTGGACCAAAGAGCTGGAAGGGCACAACGTGCTGGCGCATCTGGGGCCGGAGCCGCTCTCGGATGAGTTTGACGCGGAGTACCTGAAAGCGAAGTGCGCGAAGAAGAAAACCCCGATTAAACCCTGGCTGATGGATAACAAGCTGGTGGTCGGCGTCGGTAACATCTACGCCAGCGAATCGCTCTTTGCCGCCGGGATCCATCCCGATCGCCTGGCCTCCTCGCTCTCCGCGCAAGAGTGCGAGCTGCTGGTCAGGGTAATTAAAGCAGTACTGCTGCGTTCGATTGAGCAGGGCGGAACCACCCTGAAGGATTTCCTGCAGAGCGACGGTAAGCCGGGCTACTTTGCCCAGGAATTGCAGGTCTACGGTCGTAAGGATGAGCCATGCCGGGTCTGCGGCGCGCCTGTTGTGGCGACGAAGCACGCTCAGCGCGCCACCTTCTACTGCCGTCAGTGCCAGAAGTGATATATAGGCCGGGCACGCGCAGCGCCGCCCGGCAAGAAAAAGGCAGGAACTACTTCAGCTTGTCCATCAATGCCTGATGAACGGCGGGAGGCAGGAAATGGGTGACATCCCCCGCGTGGCGCGCGACCTCTTTCACCAGCGAGGAGGAGATAAACGACCACTCTTTGGATGGCATCAGGAAGACGCTCTCCAGCTCGGGCATCAGATGGCGGTTCATATGCGCCAGCTGCATCTCATATTCAAAATCGGCCACCGCACGCAGGCCGCGAATCAGGATATTGGCCTGCTGAGCGCGGGCAAAGTTCGCCATCAGGTCGCTAAAGCCTACGACGTCCACATTCGGCAGGTGCGCGGTAGCGGCTTTCGCCAGGGCAACCCGCTCCTCCAGGTCGAACAGCGGCTTTTTGCTGGGGCTGGCGGCAATCGCCAGGATCACCGTATCAAACATGCTTGCGGCACGCGTGACGATGTCAATGTGACCGTTGGTGATGGGATCGAAGGTACCCGGATAGATCGCTTTTGTGCTCATGGCTCACGCTTTCTCTGAGTAGCCGCGGTTCAGCGCCCACAGCTCGGTGTATTTATTAAAAGTATACTGAGCGTTAACCACCGCCAGTAACCAGCCCTGTTTACCGTCCAGCACGCCACCACGCAGCACCAGCGTCTTCAGGAACGCCCCGGCGGTATGGCTGAAGATACCCGCCAGCGAGGTTGTCTTACCGCGCTGATGACGCTCCTGGGCCCATGCCGTGGCGTAGTTAAGCTGCTTGCGCTGGAAGCTGGCGAAATCACGGCAGGTGAGGTGCAGCAGATCGCCGTCGAGGGCAATCACGTGCGCGCCGTCGCAGTCCAGCGATTCATGCACCAGGTTATCGTTGTACTGATAGCGCGTGCGTGCGTACAGGCGCATCACGCGATCGGGATACCAGCCGCTGTGACGCATAAAGCGGCCCAGGAAGTAGTTACGCCGGGCGATGCTGTAGACGGCGTCGGGCTGAGGTGCAACCAGCACGCGCTGGATGGCCTGTTGCAGCGCCGGCGTGACGCGCTCGTCGGTATCGATCATTAAGACATACTCGCCGGTGGCGAGCTGTTGCGCACGCTGGCGCTGAATGCCGTAGCCCTGCCAGTCGGTATTGATATAGACCTGCACACCGGCCGCGCGCGCGACTTCCACCGTGGCGTCGGTACTGCCGGAATCGAGCAGGACGATCTCATCGGCCCAGGTTACGGAGGCGAGGCAATCCGGCAGCAGGTCTGCGGCGTTTTTGGCGATCATCACGACCGACAGACGCGCAGGCATTAATGGCTCCGCACGGGCAGGTAAGGTTGCAGAAGTTGCAGCAGGCGGGTCAATGCTCCCTGATTCTGATGCAGCACTTCGACGGCATGGCGGCCATACCACAGACGATAATCTTCGTCGGTCAGCAGGGTCGAAACTTCCTTCACGATCGAGCCCGCATCGGTGACCGTAATCAGCCCGTCAGCCTGCTGCAGTTTGGCGCAGATATCTTTGAAGTTGAAAGTATGCGGCCCCATTAGCACAGGAATGGCGTGCGCCGCCGGCTCCAGCGGGTTATGCCCACCGCGCTCCACGAGGCTACCGCCGACAAAAGCCAGGTCAGCAATGCCGTACAGCAACATCAGCTCGCCCATGGAATCGCCAATCACCACCTGAGTACTGGAGGAGGGGATTTCACCGCTGCTGCGCATAGTGAAGCTGAACCCGCCTTTTTGCACCATGTCCCGGGCGTCTTTAAAACGCTCAGGGTGGCGCGGCACCAGGATTAACAGCAGGTCCGGGAAGTTTTCCAGAAGCTGGCGATGCGCCTGGAGGATAATCTCTTCTTCGCCGTCGTGGGTGCTGGTGGCGATCCACACTTTGCGGCGCGGTGCCCACTGCCGACGCAGGGTGACAGCCCGGGCAGCCAGCTCCGGCGTGACAGAAATATCAAACTTCAGGCTACCGGTAACTGCCAGCTGATTGCGCTTCAGGCCCAGCGACAGGAAGCGCGCGCCGTCTTCTTCATTCTGGGCTGCGATCAGCGTGATTTTGCTCAGCAGGCGGCGCATAAATTTGCCCAGCTTGCCATACCCCTTCGCAGAGCGCTCCGACAGGCGGGCGTTTGCCACCACCAGTGGAATTTTACGGCTGTGCAGGGCGGAAATCATATTTGGCCACAGTTCGGTTTCCATCACGATCACCAGCTTAGGACGCACGGTATTGAGGAAACGGTTCATGGCGCAGGGTAAATCGTAAGGCAGATAAACGTGATGCACGTCTTTGCCAAAGGCCGACATGGCACGTTCGGAACCGGTTGGCGTCATGGTGGTGACGGTGATCGGCAGTGACGGATAACGGTGGCGCAGGGCACGGACCAGCGGAATGGCCGCCAGCGTTTCGCCCACGGACACGGAGTGGAGCAGAATACCGTCCGGCGCAACTTTGTTGCGGCAGTAACCATAGCGTTCAGCCCAGCGTTTACGGTAGGCAGGCGCTTTACGGCTACGTAGCAGCAGTCGTAGCCACACCAGTGGCTGAATAATATAGAGCAGAGCGGTATACAACAATTCCAAGCGATTATCCGTTTTTTCAGTTTCGGCGGGCAAATTCTAAGCATTTAGACCGTTTAAAGCTATCCCTTTGGCGCTTTTGCTCAGCCATTTGCCTGCGTTACGTGCGTTCGCAGATAAAAAAACGGGCATTGCATGCCCGTTTAATGATTTCTGCTTAACGTTCCGCTTCCGGCAGTTCGTTCAGGTGGTAGGTGACGCGCTCCGACAGGCCGCGAATATCCCCCCCGGTAATATAGTAACTGTCGTCCTTCTGATTCGGATTACTGACCGCGTACCCCAGCATCCTGTTGATCAGCGTCGCCATCTGGTAATGGTTGAGAGGAACCTGTGGGCTGATGGCGCTCATCGTATACGCCGGATCGTTGCTGAAGTAGAGGAACGGCACCTGGGCAATCGGCATCTCGACAATCGAGTGGCCGAACAGCCCGCCATCACCGACGCGTTCGCCGTGATCCGAAGTAATAAACACCAGCACCGGCAGTTTAGATTTCGCCATTGCGGTACGGATCGCCGAGGCCAGCTCTTTGTCGTACAGACGCACGGCATCATCGTACTCATTTTTCTTCTGCGCCACGTCGTCACTCAGGCGTGGGGTAGAGAATTTCGCGAAGCCCTGCGGGATGTTGCGCTCATAAGGAATATGCGGCGCGCGGCTGTTCAGCACCATCAGGAAAGGTTTATTCCAGTCCAGCTTCGCCTGCTCAACGGACGGGGTCAGCACCACGTCGGCACCCACGTCCGGCGCCGGGCGGATCTGCGTATCTTCCCACAGGTCGATATCGTGGATGCCAATCCAGTTGCTCAGCCCTTCCAGGCCCTGGGCGGAGATAAACGCCGTCTGGTAGCCCTGCTTTTTGGCATTGGTGAAAATGTTAGTCGACTTCGACTTGTAGGCGGCGTAGTTGTCCGGCTCGCGCAGGTTGTTGACCAGCATCGGGATTGCCACCCGGGTTGAAACCGCGTTCGAGACGATCAGGCGGCCCGTGCCCTGATACTGCTGCAGCAGCGCCTTCAGTTCAGGCGTAGTGTCGCGTTCGTAGCCCAGGGCGCTGACATGATGCGGGTTGAGGCTTTCACCAATCGCCAGGATGATGGAGTATTTCCCGGCGTGGCTGCCTTGCACTGGCTCGACCTTATAGGGCTCATAGTGCGTCACGCTCTGGTTTTCGCCGGAAAGGGCTTCCGGGATCAGGCGAATGGCGCTGTAACTCATGGCCGACAGACCGTTGCGCAGTAAAGAGTGGCGCAGATCCGGGTTGAATTTATACATCTGCCCGTCGATAGCTTTATAGAACTGACCCGCAAACATTACCACGATAGCCAGCAGGCACGGCATCGCCACCCACTTATGCCACTGCGGCGCCAGACGACGGGTAAAGACCAGCGCAAAGATCACCGCGACGGCCATGATAGCAAAGTAGATCCCAAGCGATCCCAGACTGTCCGTAATGCCGCTGGCGATATCTTTGGTTTCGACAAAGGCCAGCCACACTTCACTCGGGCCGTAAAACTGGCCGTAGAACTGGTAATAAACCGCTTCCGATATCTGCACGATAAAGGTGACCGCCAGCAGCAGACGAGTCAGGAAATAGCGGGCGCTAGCGGCCGCCAGCACGGAAATGATCAAATACAGCGACATGTCGCTGGATTTCGGCTGATAAACATGGTCTTTCAGCAGGATGATAATTTCACAGAGTGAAAACAGCACCAGGAAAACCAGCGTGAGTATCACGGTACGCAGAATGTTACGGCGCGGCGTGAGTGACGAACGTAAGGATGTTTTAAACATGAACGGACTCAAGGTTACTCAAAACTTTTTCGTTAGCGGGCGAATGGCTTTACCGAAACCAAAGCGCAGTGCACGAACCAGGGTAGGGCGTTTATGCAGTCCTTTACGCCAGATATCCTCAAACAGGCTGAACCAGCGTGCGGCGACCGCTTCACGGGAGTAAACCTGCAAACGTTTGTCACCCTGCTCGCGCATCTGACGATACAGGTCAGGGGAGTTTTTCAGACGCATGATAGCATCGAAGGCCTCGTCCGGCGTTTTGGCGATCAGGTAGTCGAGCTCGCTTTCGCGGATCGCGCGGAAGGACGGCTCGTCATCACACACCATAACGGTACGTCCCAGCCAGTTGTTGATCAATTTACTGGCGGGTTTGCGTGCCAGCTTATGATCGTGCGATTTGCGGAAACTAATGCAAATATCCACGTCCTGGTAGTCGGTCCAGTTATCGAAGGAGATGCGGAGACTGATACCTTGGTCGGCCAGACGCTGTTTAAAAGCTTCTGTTTGGTATTCTTCCGGAAAGCTATTGGCGCTACCAAAATAGGCGACGTGTTTAACGTCGCTATCCTCACTCTCGCGAGGCTTAATCCCTGGTTGCGGCCAATGAGGAATATAAATACGTTCTGGATCTGATGCGACGGCAGAGTTCTGCTCGACGACATAATCAGCACCATGGACGGGAGGGCGATCGGCACGGGCGACAACTGTGACGCCTATCCAGGGTTTAACACGTGAGCCAAAGTGATCGTTATGCATCAAATTAATGGCATCAGAACGGCACTCCGTCCCCCAGGAACATTCGATCTGACCGCTAAAATAGTAGTTGAGGCTAAGCAGTGTCTGGAATGTCCAGACCCCACGGCCACCACAGTAAAAGCGATGCGGAATATCATCAGGATGAATCTTCTGGTCAACTAACAACTGGAAGTCAGCAAAATTCGTCGCGATGTAATCCTGCCTTGAGACAACATGCAGTTTTAGCTTGTTCATAATTACACTTTCATTTGACGAGTTTTTTAAGACGGAGGTAACGACGTCCCAGACGCCAGCGCTGCCGCAAACCCCGCGCGTTTTGCCAGATCATCGACCAGATGCCGCGATCGAACAGTTCCTGGGTGATTTCGCGTTTTTTCGCGCTGTCTTCAATGTTATTAATGCTGTGCAGAATACCCAGCCCTTCTTTGGCTATTTGCCACTGGCAGGCCGGGGCGCGCTTCACCTGTTCCGGATAGCGTTTATTGATGGCATCCAGCATTTCGAGGATTTTCATATAGTGGCGTGAAGAGCGCATCCGCGTATCGTCAGTGCCTGGCGTGTGCGATACCGAAGCCGAGTGGATCAGATAGTCGTAATAAACTTCATCCACGTACTGCACGCGTTTGGCCGTCAGCAGCACTTCCGTGGTCCAGGGAATATCCTGATGACGCAGGCCATGTTCGAAGGTAAAACCCTGCGCTTTGATAAAGGCGTGGCGATAGATATTCAGCCAGGTGACGTGCAGGAATTTGCGCGAGGCCAGCGCCATCTGCAGCCATTCCGGGCCGTCCAGCACCTCTGTTGAAGCCAGCTTGTCGGACGGAAAAATCTTTTTCGACGGGCGACCGTCGTCATAAATATAGGTGCCGTTACAGGTCGCCACATCCAGCTGGCCCGCAAAGGCAATATCCAGCAGGCGCGGGTACATGCCCGGATAAATAACGTCATCTATATCGGGGAAGGCAACGTATTCGCCTGTCGCCTGGGCAAGACCGGTATTGCGCGCGGCCGATACGCCGCCATTAGGCTGATCGATTATCTTGAAATGGCTAAATTCACTGGCATAGCGAGCAATAATTTCATCTGAACGATCCGTTGAGCCATCATTAACAATAATGAGTTCCAGACTCGATAAATTCTGCTGTTTAATGCTGTCAAAAAAAGCGCTCAGGAATTTTTCGCCATTAAAAACGGCAACGATGAGGCTTAATTGAGGCGTTTCAGACATGCTTTCTCCGTAAAAATACGCAGCAATAAAAAGGATATAACGAGACCATTTGCTGGCAGTTTGACAGCCGACAGGCTAAAGCGTTCCGCGCCAGTGTGATTATCCTCACTGGCGCGTCAGATTGATCAGGATATTGGCTTCTCGCTCTGGGCAGGACGCAGGGCGCACATACTAACCAGCAAGCCGGTCAGAAACATATACTGCTCCAGGTAGTGATCGACGAGATTGTGATCGACCATGGTTCTGGAGAAGAAACCGATGGTAAAGAGCAGCAGGAACATTCCCACCATGATGTTGCCGCGACGGAATTCCCGCCAGCCGATATACCAACAGCCTACCAGCAAGATCAGCCAGCCCGCGATACCCATAACACCGTTCTGAATACCAAATTCAATCAGGCCGTAGTGGCTATGGGGGATGTTAATACGGTTATCCTGGGTATCCCGACGCAGCACATAGCGGAACGCCTCTTTTTTGGCCCCTACGCCCGCCGGGTGTTCAGCAACCAGTTTCCAGCCCTGATGGAAGAAGCTGGCCCGACAGCCGTTAGAGTGATCCATCGGCTGCCCTAACCCATTTAGAGGTATCGTACCGTCCGTTTTGTTGTAGCAATAGCTGGTAAACGGAGCATTCCAGCCTGCGATGGCATCACTTTCCAGGTTTTGCCAGCGTGGGTCGGTTTTCCATGAGGCGTAACCAAGTAGCGCAGAAACAATAATAAGACCAACCAGAATGCCACCGGTGACGATGACCCTGCTGCGACGCATACTGTGCAGGCTCAACAGGATAAAGGTTGAGAACAGGCTGCCGACCAGACCGATAGTGCCCCAGCGGGTATCAACCAGCGCGGTACACAGCAGGTTGCTTAAAAGCATCAACCCCAGCACGGGGGTGTTCAGGCGCAGGAAACGTTGATGTAACAGACCGCGCGCCAGCAACTCGGCCAGGATAAAGCCGGTGATCATATTGACCTGGAAGCTCATGCGGGTGCGGTTAAAGACGATCCGCGTTTCGCCCCAGTGAATATAACCGTCGCGCCAGTAAAGCCAGAGGGAATCCAGTAAATGTACGCAGACCACGCCCCAGAAGAAGAGGAGCACCAGCGTAAAGAAGCGGGCGGCGGTCATGGCGGGGAATGTCCGCTGGATCGCCGGTAATAATACCAGACCAGCGCAGAACAGTAATACCGGGCGTAACCACTGGCCACTCCAGGCAGAAACCATTTCTTTTATGTCCGGGGCGACAAAAAAACCATTAATCAGAATAAAGAAAGTTAACGCCCATATCACAATAAGAACGAACTTAATTTTGCTTAAATCCAGCCGTTGTCTGGTTTTTATCCCATTAAAAAACAGGCCAAGTGCCACGGCGACAATGGGATAAATCAATCCATTGCGGTGAAACGGCAGCTGATCGTTGGGAATCGGCCAGACAAAACATAAAGCCAGTACAGCAAGGACTAACAGACCTGTCAGAATGTTACGAGTATTTGTCATATATTTTGGGCTGGTTAAGGATTTTCGGTTCTTGACCGGCTGGTTAACAAAGCTGTGAGCGATCTCCACGGTTTTTCCGTGGGAAATAAAAAGCCAAAGAAAACTATCACAAATACCTGGCCTACAGAAGGACAATGTTTGTAAGCAAGAATAATCCGTTAGGCGCTTTCCGGCACCAGGCTTTATGTATTACCGCAGCCGTAACGGTTATAATTTGCCGTTACGGCAAGTCATTGCACAATAAACAGGAAAAGTATGCATATTGTTCACACTGAAGCAGACGGCGGTAAAGGCGGTCAGCCATTACGCATCATCAATGAGTCCTTAGGGATGATTCAGCGCGGCCATCAGGTGACCATACTTTGCCCGGACAGTGCACCCCTACACGGCCTGGCGCGCGATGCCGGGTTAACGGTGGTGACTATGCCGCTTCGGCGTAAAAACCTGCACAACCTGCAGCAGCTGCGCCGCTGGCTGAAAGAGAATCGCCAGTCCGTTGATGTCATCAACAGCCACAATTCTGCCGATACCTGGCTGGTGGCGCTGGCCAATCTTACCCTTTCGAGCCCAATTCCGCTGGTGCGTACCCGTCACGCCTCCGGCGTACCACGCAATAACTGGACTACCCGCTGGCTGTTTCGTAAAGCCTGCGCCCATATTGTGACCACCGGAGAGGCGCTGCGCCAGCAGATGGCGGATATCGGGGTGCCGATGGCTCAGAGCACCTCTGTGCCGAGCGGCGTGGATACCCGGCGTTTTCACCCGGGGGATAAACAGACCGCACGTGAAGATTGCGGCCTGTCGCAGGCGGATTTCTGGCTGGGCGTGGTATCGCACCTGCGGCCTAACAAAGGCCATAGCGTGTTGCTGCGTGCCCTGGCCGCCATTGATAATCCGCACATCAAATTGGCGATTGTCGGTGAAGGGCCACATAAAGCGACGCTGGAGCAGGAGATTGTCGACCTGGGATTACATCAGCGGGTGGTGATGGCGGGGCATCGCAGCGATCCTGAACGCTGGTTCCCGGCCTTTGATGTCGCGCTCAGCCCGTCGCACGATATGGAAGGCCTCCCGCAGGGGGTGCTGCAGTCGCTGGCCTCGCGCATCGCTACTATCGCCACCGACGCGGGTGGCACGGCTGATGCGGTGATTAACGGCCAGACCGGGATCCTGATTGCGCAGCGCGACGAAACGGCGTTGCGCGAGGCGATTGTCAAACTGCATGACGATGCCGCGCTGCGCGAAAAGCTGGCGCAGCAGGGGTACGATTACCTGTGCAGCCATTTCACCCGCGAGTGCATGCTGGAGGCGATGGAAAAGGTCTTTTCCACCGCGGCTCAGCGCAGCAGGTCGCGATAGAGCGCCTGCAACTCTTTCGCCATCCGTTCCAGGGTATAAGGCTCAGCCGTGGCGCGTGCCGCCGCTGAGTAATCCACGCCCTGTTCACGGCCCTGAAGCCAGAGGCTTATCGCCTGTTGATACCCGTCGCGGTCGAGCGCGTCGCGCACCCAGCCGTTAACGCCCTCTTCAATCCACTCAGCCGCGCCGCAGCCATGGCTGGTGAGCAGCGGCAGGCCGCAGGCCAGGGCTTCGACGCAGACATTCGGAAAGGGATCGTAAAGGGTCGGCAGGAACAGCGCATCGGCGGAGCCATACACCTGACGGACATCGGCAACCGGTCCCAGAAAACGCACCCGGGACGCGATGCCGAGGGACTGCGCCAGCTTTTCGAATTTGCGCGCGTGTTTATCGCGCCCGGCGACCAGCAGCCAGACATCCGGATGAGGAACTATAGCGCGCAGTGCCGTCGCCACCCCTTTACGGCTGAACCCGGAACCGACATAGGCCAACACCGGTGCTGCCTGTGGGATCCCCAGCGCATCACGTTGGGAAAGCGCACGAGCTTGCGGGCTAAAGTGGGCAGTATCCACACCGTTGTAGATCACCGTCAGCTTGTCATCCGGCAGGCCAAAACGGCGGGCGATATCGTCCCGCACCATCTTCGAGTTGCAGATCACTTTGCGCAGCGCAGGATGGGTGAACATCTCCGTTTCCGCCTGCAAAATATAGCGATGATAGCGGCTCAGGGACTGCGCCCAGCGCGCCAGCGGTGACTGGATGCGGTTGTACTGCTCAAGCCAGGTGGCGTGCACGCCGTCCCCGGCACGGAAGATGGTTGCCCCCGGAATGCGCTCGTGGCTCTGCACGATATCGAACTGCGCAAACTTCGCCGCCGCGGCGGCGGCAAAACCCGATTCGCGATCGAGGCGGTTGCGGAATGCGGGATTGACCGTCAGCGTTTGCCAGCCGGCGGCGTCTTCCCACTGACGGGCGATCAGGGTCACGTCCAGAGCGGTATCCTGCGCCAGCGTATTCAGGGCGCGGGAGACAAAGCGCTCGGCACCGCCGTTGGGATTATAGGTCTGTCGAACGATAGCCAGCTTCATGTCGGGTTTTCCAGCAGCAGGGTATCGATGGCGCTCAGCACCATTTGCGGGGTGATCGCCGTAATGCAGTCGGAGACACCGCTGTCGCCGCAGCCCGCTTTACCGCAGGGCTGACAGGTAAAGCCGGCAACGATCACCCGGTAGTTCACGCCCCACGGCGCCCACTTAATTGCCCCGGTTGGGCCGAAGATGGCGACGGTTGGCGTTCCCACCGCGCTGGCGAGGTGCATCGGCATCGAGTCCACACCGAAGTAGACCCGCGCGTGCTTCATCAGCGCGCCCAGCTCTTTCAGGTTAAGCTGGCCGCTTAAATCAAACACCGGCTGGGTGAGTGCGGCACGCAGCTCATCCATATAGGCGGTCTCTTCTTTTGACGGCGCCGCTGAGAGGATAATCGGCAGGCCGCGGGCCGCCAGGTTATCAATGGTGACTGCCAGCTTGTTAATATCCCAGGCCTTAAACATCCAGCGCGACGTCGGGTGCACCAGAATGTAGGACTGACTTGCCAGCCCGAACCCGGCCAGTTTCTCTGCAATCGACGCTTCCGCCGCATCGCCCGGCACAAACAGGGTGTGTTTATCGGCATCGGTCTGCGGATGAATGCCGATCCGCCGCAGCGCATCCAGATTCACCTCCACCATATGGCGGCTGTTATCCTGGATCGCCGGATAGAGGGTGGTGAAAGATTTCACCCACCGGCGACGCGCCAGCCCGCCGCGTTTATCGGGCTTAAAGCCGACGGACACGCGCGGTTTCAGACGACGCGCCAGCCGCGCGCCGTGCCAGTGTTCGGTGAGATTGATCAGCACGTCATACTGACGCGCCTTCAGGGTGTTCAGCAGGGCTCGGTACAGGCGGAACTGCGCGAACCAGCCTTTTTTACGCCAGTTGCGGCCAATGGTATGCACCTGGTCGATACAGGGGTGGCTGGTGAGCATCGCCTGGGTGTCGTCATACACCAGGGCATCCACTTCGACATCGGGGTAGTTCTTTTTCAGCACCGTGAAGACCGGCGAGGTCAGCAGGACGTCACCGTGGTGACGCAGCTTAACGATCAGCACGCGCTTCGGTGGGCGCTCCGCTGAGAAAAAATCAGACATAGGCTCTCTCTGCTGCCAGCAACGGCTCTAATTGCGCAAATACCGCAGCGGCGGAAAGGTCGCTCAGCTGCGATGAATGTTCCGGGCGGCAGATATATTGATTTTTTCCGTAGCCGCCAATCAGACCCGGATCCGTCGGGCCGTAAAGCGTAATATTAGGACGATCCAGCGCCGCCGTCAGGTGGCTGAGGCCGGTATCCACTGACACGACCGCCGTGGCGCCTGCCAGCTGCTGCGCCACGCCGTCCAGCTTCATACGGGGCAGCACGTCCACGTAGTCAAAACCTTCTGCCAGCCGCTTCGCCCGCGCCTCTTCGTGCGGGGCTCCCCACGGGAGCCTGATGCGCAGGCCTGTACCGCTCAGCAGGCCGATAAGATCGCGCCAGTGGGCTTCCGGCCAGTGTTTATCATCCCGGGTGGTGGCGTGCAGGAAGATGAGATAAGGCGTACTTGCGTGCTCTGCGTCGTGCAGGAAATGCCGGGAAATGGCGTAATCGCCCTGCATTTGCGGTTTCGCGTAGCCCAGGCTTTTGGCGAACAGCTCGCGCGTGCGTTCGACAGCGTGCTGCTGCTTCGCGATCGCGTGGCGGCGGGTATAGAACAGGCTCGCCAGCGGTTCGCGCGCGCTATTCCAGTCCATCCCGTGCTTAACGCCGTGCGCCAGTCGGGTGACCAGCGCCGCGCTTTTGACCAGCCCCTGGGCGTCAATGATGGCATCATAATGCTGGGCCTGAACCGCGTTGCGAAAGGCCTGACGCTCGGCTTTAATCGGCGCGGAGAACCAGGCTTTGCGCCAGCGACGGATCGCCACCGGGATCACCCGGTCGACGGCTTCATGCCAGCCAGGGATCTGCGCGAAGCCTTCTTCCACTACCCAGTCAAAACGAATGCCCGGGATAGCCTTCATGGCGTCAGTGAGCGAGGGCAACGTATGCAGCACGTCGCCCATCGAGGAGGTTTTAACGATCAATACCCGCATCCGTTATCCTTCTTCACTCAACAGCAGTTCGTTAAGCTCATCGAGGACACGCTGCGGGGTAATGTCGATCAGGCTCTGGTGATAGCCTTCGGCGGCGTCACCCTTACGTACTTTGTGGTAGCCGGTGATCAGGCGGATCACGCGGGCTTTATGCGACAGCGGCGGGGTAAAGTCCGGGCTGCTTGGGCCGTACAGCGCCACCAGCGGGCGGTTCAGCGCCGCGGCAACGTGCATCAGGCCAGAGTCGTTAGTCACTACGGCCTTACAGGCGGCCAGCAGAATGACGGCCTGCTCCAGCTGGGTTTCCCCGGCCAGATTACGGCACCAGGCCTGCTGCTCGACGTTCAGCGTGGCGAGAATTTCATTGCCCGCCTCATGATCTTTCGCCGAGCCGAACAGCACAATCTGATAGCCTTCGTCGATCAGCTGCTTCGCCAGCTCGGCATAGTGATAGTGCGGCCAGCGCTTCGCCGGGCCAAATTCCGCGCCCGGGCAGAAGCCAATCAGCGGACGATCGGGCAACAGGCCAAAGGCGTTGCAGGTCTGGGATTTCTCACCCTCGTGGACCTGGAGCTGCGGCCACAGCAGCGGCTGCGGCAGATCTTTCGCGCTGCGCATCACGCCTTTGTCGTAGGCCAGCGCCACGTAGCGCTCCACCATCAGCGGCCAGGCCTCTTTATCCAGTATCCGGGCGTCGTTCAGCAGGCCGTAGCGCATCTCGCCACGCCAGCCGGTGCGGTGCGGCACGCTGGCAAAGAAAGGCACCAGCGCGGACTTGAAGGAGTTAGGCAGCACGTAGGCGCGATCGTAGCGCTTGTCGCGCAGGTTATGACCGAGCTTGCGGCGCTCGGCGAGTTCCAGCGCCCCGTGGCCAAGCGGCATCGGGATCGCCTCGTTCACTTCCGGCATTCGCGATAACAGCGGACGGCACCATGCGGGTGCCATCACGTCGATTATCGCCTGGGGATAGCGCGCCTTGAGCGTGCGATAGAGACTTTGCGACATCATCATGTCGCCCACCCATGACGGGCCAATCACCAGTATTCTCATAGGGATGTCTTATGCGCCTCGGTTCAGCCAGGCCATATATTCCGTTACGCCTTCGGCAACGGTCTTAAACGGCTTGTCGTAGCCTGCGGCACGCAGGTTGGTCAGATCCGCCTGGGTGAATGCCTGGTAGCGGCCTTTCAGCTTATCCGGGAACGGGATGTACTCAAGGCTGCCTTTCTGATGATACGCCAGCGCAGCATCGGCTACCGCCTGGAAGGATTCCGCGCGGCCGGTACCCAGGTTGAAAATGCCGGAGACGCCGTTTTCCCAGAACCACAGGTTAACTGCCGCTACGTCGCCCACGTAAACGAAGTCACGCTTAAAGCCGTCGCTACCTTCGAACAGTTTCGGACTTTCGCCATTATTCAACTGGGTGTTCAGGTGGAAGGCCACGCTTGCCATGCTGCCTTTGTGACCTTCGCGTGGTCCGTAGACGTTGAAGTAGCGGAAGCCGACGATCTGCGAGTTCGCTTCTGGCAGCACCTGGCGGACGTATTCGTCGAACAGGAACTTGGAGTAACCGTAGACGTTCAGCGGCTGCTCGTATTCACGGGATTCAATAAAGTCAGAGGTGCGGCCGCCGTAGGTCGCCGCGGAAGAGGCGTACAGGAACGGAATTTCACGTTCCAGGCAGTAGTGCAGGATCTCTTTGGAGTACTGATAGTTGTTATCCATCATGTACTTGCCGTCCCACTCGGTGGTAGAGGAGCACGCACCTTCATGGAAGATAGCCTCGATCTCACCGAACTCTTCACCCGCCATAATCTGGATCAGGAAATCTTCTTTATCCATGTAGTCGGCAATGTTCAGATCCACCAGGTTAACAAACTTGGTGCCGTCTTTCAGGTTGTCCACCACCAGAATGTCGGTGATGCCTTTGTCATTGAGGGCCTTAATAATATTGCTGCCGATAAAGCCCGCGCCGCCGGTAACGATGATCATAGCTGTAACCTTTGAAGTGTGGAGCCCGGGGACAATCCCGGACGCGAATGTTTCTATCATATCATTAGTATGGCTGCCCTTCAGCCATTCACCTTCACAGCGCAGGGGTACACGTGATTTATGCTGCAAAAACGAGAACTGTTAATGCGTCATCTCGTATCGGCGTATAGCTTTGGGTAATATGTGCCGAAATTTGCCGAGTCTGGAGAATTGCAATGCGTGGTGATTTTTACAAACAGTTAAACAGTGACCTGGAAACCGCGCGAGCGGAAGGGTTGTTCAAAGAAGAGCGAATCATTACCTCCGCTCAACAGGCGGATATCACCGTTGCCGACGGCAGCCACGTGATCAACTTCTGCGCCAACAACTATTTAGGTCTTGCGAATCACCCTGAGCTGATCGCTGCTGCTAAAGCGGGCATGGACACCCACGGTTTTGGCATGGCCTCCGTGCGTTTCATCTGCGGCACCCAGGACAGCCACAAGGCGCTGGAAAGCAAGCTGGCCGCCTTCCTCGGTATGGAAGATGCGATTCTGTACTCCTCCTGCTTCGACGCCAACGGCGGTCTGTTTGAGACCCTGCTCGGCGCGGAAGATGCCATTATCTCCGATGCCCTGAACCACGCGTCGATCATTGACGGCGTGCGTCTGTGTAAAGCGAAGCGTTTCCGCTACGCCAACAACGACATGGTTGAGCTGGAAGCCCGCCTGAAAGAGGCCCGAGAGGCCGGTGCGCGCCACGTGCTGATCGCCACCGACGGCGTGTTCTCCATGGACGGCGTGATCGCCAACCTGAAAGGCGTCTGCGACCTGGCAGACAAATACGATGCGCTGGTGATGGTCGATGACTCGCACGCGGTTGGTTTTGTCGGCGAGAACGGTCGAGGCTCCCACGAATACTGTGAGGTGATGGGCCGGGTAGACATCATCACCGGCACCCTGGGCAAAGCGCTCGGCGGCGCGTCCGGCGGCTATACCGCCGCCCGCAAAGAGGTGGTGGAGTGGCTGCGCCAGCGCTCCCGCCCGTACCTGTTCTCCAACTCCCTGGCCCCGGCCATTGTTTCCGCCTCCATCAAGGTGCTGGAGATGGTGGAGTCCGGCGCCGAACTGCGCGACCGTCTGTGGGCTAACGCCCGACTGTTCCGCGAAAAAATGACCGCTGCGGGCTTTACCCTGGCCGGTGCCGATCACGCCATTATCCCGGTGATGCTGGGCGATGCCGTGGTGGCGCAGAACTTCGCGCGTGAACTGCAGAAAGAGGGCATTTACGTCACCGGTTTCTTCTTCCCGGTGGTGCCAAAAGGCCAGGCGCGTATTCGCACCCAGATGTCGGCGGCGCATTCCCCTGAACAAATTGAGCGTGCGGTGGAAGCCTTTACCCGCATCGGCAAACAACTGGGCGTGATTGCCTGAGGACGCGTAATGAAAGCATTATCCAAACTGAAAGCGGAAGAAGGCATCTGGATGACCGACGTTCCGGAGCCGGAAGTGGGTCACAACGATCTGCTGATCAAGATCCGTAAAACCGCCATCTGCGGTACTGACGTGCATATCTACAACTGGGATCAGTGGTCACAGAAGACCATTCCGGTGCCGATGGTGGTGGGTCACGAATATGTCGGCGAAGTGGTTGGCATTGGTCAGGAAGTAAAAGGCTTTAAAATTGGCGATCGCGTCTCCGGCGAAGGCCATATCACCTGCGGCCACTGCCGTAACTGCCGCGGCGGACGCACGCATCTGTGCCGTAACACCGTCGGTGTGGGCGTCAACCGCCCGGGCTGCTTCGCAGAATACCTGGTGATCCCGGCGTTCAACGCTTTCAAAATCCCGGACAATATCTCTGACGATCTGGCCTCTATCTTTGACCCGTTCGGCAACGCGGTGCACACGGCGCTGTCATTCGACCTGGTAGGCGAAGACGTGCTGGTCTCCGGTGCAGGCCCGATCGGCATCATGGCGGCGGCCGTGGCGAAGCATGTGGGTGCGCGCAACGTGGTGATCACCGACGTGAACGAATACCGCCTGTCGCTGGCGCGCAAGATGGGCGTCACCCGCGCGGTGGACGTCTCTAAAGAGAACCTGAACGACGTGATGGAAGAGCTGGGGATGACCGAAGGCTTTGACGTCGGCCTGGAGATGTCCGGCGCGCCACCGGCGTTCCGCACCATGCTCGACACCATGAACCACGGTGGTCGTATCGCGATGCTGGGTATTCCACCGTCAGATATGTCCATCGACTGGAACAAGGTGATTTTCAAGGGGCTGTTCATCAAAGGCATTTATGGTCGCGAGATGTTCGAAACCTGGTACAAGATGGCGGCGCTGATCCAGTCGGGTCTGGATCTGTCGCCAATCATTACTCATCGCTTCTCCATCGATGAGTTCCAGCAGGGCTTTGACGCGATGCGTTCCGGCCAGTCCGGAAAAGTGATCCTGAGCTGGGATTAAACGAAAAGCGCCTGCGGGCGCTTTTTTTCGTCGGCCTCACGTTTTTCAGTCCATAACCGGATATTTGCCAGCTTTTCTTCGCTTTTTACCGCCTTCGCTTATAGAGTTTGGGGAAGTTTACTCAACTTTACAGCGCCTATGTTCAAGCTCACCGTTTGTTTATTGACCTGTAACTCAGCACGACTGCTGCGTGAAGTCCTGCCTCCGTTGATCGTTGTTGCCGATGAGCTCATCGTCCTCGACTCGGGCAGTCACGACGCCACCTTAGCGATTTGCCAGGAATACGGCATCACCCCCCATCATCAGCCCTATACCATGCATGGCGTGCAGATGAACCACGCTATCGATCTGGCGAGCAGTGACTGGGTGCTGTGCATGGACAGCGATGAAATTCTGGATACTGAAACCGTCGATTTTATCCTGCGCCTCAAGGCCGGTGATGAACCTCATCCTCAGCAGGCATGGCGGATCGCCCGCTACTGGCATGTCTTAGGGGAAGAGGTGCGGACGATTTATCCCGTCTCCTCGCCCGATTTCCCGGTACGGCTCTTTAACCGCACCCAGGCGCGGTTTAATCAGCGTCCGGTGGATGACAAAGTGGAAGGGGCGATCCAGTCCGTTAAAATTCCTGGCCGTGTGCGCCATGACACCTTCTATTCGCTGCATGAGGTCTTCAACAAGCTGAACAGCTACACCAGCCGTCTGGTGAAGTACCAGACCGTACGCCCTTCTATTGCACGCGGCGTCATTAGCGCCATCGGCGCGTTCTTCAAGTGGTATCTGTTCAGCGGCGCGTGGCGACAGGGGAGAGTGGGGGTGGTGACCGGTCTCTATGCCACCTCTTACAGCTTCCTGAAATATTTCAAAGCCTGGTATCAACATCAGGAACAAAAAGCGTCTGCGGCCAAAAAGCACGCAGACTCTCACGTCGTCGAGTAAAGGATCCCGCCTCACGGCGGGGATCAGCTTTTCTTACCCCAACCCTGCCACTGCAGCTGAACGTATTTCACCAGCGAACTCTGGCTGATGCTCTCCCCAATCACCGAGAAGTAGCGGGTCACATAGACCGGCTCCGGCGGCTGCTTCGGCGCACAAAGCGTTACGCCGCGGAACGGGTTACGCGGTTTGGCGCCAGGCGCGGTGCCAGCGGGTGGCGGGCTAACCGGCCGGGAGGTATCTACCTGCGGCTCATTGAGCAGGCTGCTTGCCGGCACCAGGGTAATATCCGCAGGCAGGTTGGGCAGCATCTGCTGTAACACGCGGACGGTGGACGGGTGAGGGTGACCGATGGCGATCGCCGAGCCTGAGCGGCGGGCCACCTGCACGGCGCGGTTAAACTGGACGCGGATATCGGCCTCGTTTTGCGTGTCATCGAGGAACACTTTGCGCTTGATCACCTTCACGCCGGTGCCCTGTGCGGCGCGCATCGCCTGGCTGTTGCCGATGGTCATGCTGTCGAGGAAGTAAAGGTTGTAGCGCTCAAGCGACTGCATCACCTTCTGCATGCCAAACAGGCTGGAGGTCATGGCGCTGCCCATGTGATTATTCAACCCCACGGCGTAAGGCACTTTGCCATACGCCTCGCGGATGATGCGCTCGATCTCATCGCTGCTCATCTCCGGACGGAGGGTGTCTTTTTCCAGCGGCTGTTTGCTGAGCGGGGCCATCGGCAGATGGATCAATACTTCATGCCCGCTGTTATGGGCTTTGGTGGCCATCTCATGGGCGTGAGGCGCGTTCGGCAGCACGGCGACGGAGATGGCGGATGGCATCGCCAGCACCTGATTTTCTGTGTGTGGACGATAACCGAAGTCATCGATGACGATAGCGAGTTTACCTGCGTAAACCGGCATCGCCAGCGCCAGTGCGCTGACGAAGGGGAGAACCATACGACGAAATTGAAGCAAAACTTATCTTCCCAACCACGGCTGTGGATTGACCGCCTGACCCTGGCGACGAATTTCGAAATAGAGTGACGGGCGGCCCTGACCGCCACTGCTGCCCACAAGGGCGAT
The DNA here is from genome assembly GCF_049974505.2 of Leclercia sp. TB492. Lineage (NCBI taxonomy): Bacteria > Pseudomonadati > Pseudomonadota > Gammaproteobacteria > Enterobacterales > Enterobacteriaceae > Leclercia > Leclercia sp. TB492. Next base: position 106,099 of record NZ_CM127572.1, read on the forward strand.
AGCCTGACCGGCGCGAACCTGGGTGCCGACGCTGACCAGGGCGCTCTGGTTATAGCCGTAAAGACTCATGTCGCCTTTCCCGTGCTCAACCACCACCACCAGGCCGTAACCCTGCAGCCAGTCAGCGAGGATCACCCGGCCATCGGCGATAGCTTTGACTTCGCTACCTTCCGATGCACCGATAACAATCCCCTTCCAACGTAGCTCACCCTGCAGCTGTTCGCCATAACGATGCAGAATTGAGCCCCGTACCGGCCAGTAGGCCTGACCGCGCGGAGAGCCCAGACCGCCGGTGCGCGACATCAGCGAGCGTTCGTTTTCAGTTGGTTTGTAGGTGGTGCCTTTGCGGGAGGCTTCCTGCTGCTTGTTGCGAACGGCCTGCGCTTCACGCGCCTCTTTCTCGGCGCGCGCTTTGGCGGCCGCTTCCGCACGGGCGATGCTGTTACGCAGTTTTGATTCGTTGGCGCGCATCTCCCCCAGCTGCGCCTGGCTCTCCTGAATGGAGGACTCCAGCCCGGCGAGGGTTTTCTTACGCTCGTTGCGCGCCTGTTCCAGTTTGGCCTGTTGCGCCTGCTGATCGTAAAGCAGGGTCTGCTGCTGGCTCTGCTTCTCTTCCAGCTCCGCTTTTTGCGTGGTGACCTCTTCCCGCGTCTGCTTCAGCTGGGCGATAGTCTCCTGGCGGGCCTGGTTGAGATAACCGAAATAGGCCTGCAGGCGTTGGCCGCGCTGGCTCTCTTCGCCGCTGAGGATCAGCTGGACGCCGGTGTGTTCACCCTGGCGGAAGGCCGCATCTAACTGCGCGGCAAGATTGCGCTCCTGAGCCGCACGCTGAAGCTCAAGTTTGGCGATAGACGCATTCATCTCGTCTATTTGTTTATTCAATACGCTGAGGGTGTTCTGGGTTTCACGCAGCTGGCGTGCCGCCGCGGAGATCGCCTCTTCCTGCTTTTTGAGTTGCGCCAGCAGGGAAGAACGCTGCTGCTGCTGCTGGCGTACCGCCCGCTCTTTGGCCGCGATATCGGCCTGAATGGTTTTGAGCTGATCGCGCTCGTCCGCCTGGGCGGATGCCGCGCACAACAATACGCCAGCGCTGAGCACGCTGGCGTAAAGTAAAGGCCTGACTGATAACCGTAACGGCTTCACGACCCATGTGATTGAAACAATCGCCTTTCCCCTCATGGGGAAGGATTATTCCACGATGAACAGCGGCTTGCCAGTCATCTCTTGCGGGATTTCCATGCCCATCAGGGCCAGCATGGTCGGGGCAACGTCTGAAAGCTTACCGCCATCCACTGCTTTAACTGATTTATCACCGACATAAATCATCGGCACCGGCAGGTTGGTATGCGCGGTGTGCGCCTGGCCGGTGGCCGGATCGCGCATCTGCTCGGCGTTGCCGTGGTCTGCGGTGATCAGCATCTGGCCGCCCGCGGCCACGACGGCTTTGGTGACCTGGTCGATGCACTCGTCCAGCGCTTCAATGGCTTTGATCGCTGCTTCCATCACCCCGGTATGGCCAACCATGTCGCCGTTCGGGTAGTTACAGATGATGGTGTCGTATTTGCCGCTTTCGATGGCTGCAATCAGCTTCTCAGTCAGCTCGGCAGAGCTCATCTCCGGCTGCAGATCGTAGGTCGCTACTTTCGGGGAGTTGATCAGAATGCGGTCTTCGCCTTTGAACGACTCTTCCACGCCGCCGTTAAAGAAGAAGGTGACGTGTGCGTATTTCTCGGTTTCAGAGATGCGCAGCTGGGTCTTGTCGTGCTTCGCCATCCACTCGCCGAAGGTATTCGCCAGCGATGACGGCGGATAGGCGCATGGGGCTTTGATGTCGGCGGCATATTCGGTCAGCATCACGAAATCGCCCAGCTTGACCTCTTTTTTACGGGCGAAGCCGTCGAAGTCAGCGTTGACGAAGGCGCGGGTGATTTCGCGGGCGCGGTCAGCACGGAAGTTCATGAAGATCAGCGCGTCGCCATCTTCCATCGCGGCATCGGCCTGGCCTTCGGCGCGGATCACGGTCGCTTTTACGAATTCATCGTTTTCATCGCGGGCGTAAGCGGCTTCCAGCGCGGCAACGGCAGTGTTTGCCTGGAACTCGCCTTTGGCTTCAACCAGCAGATTGTAGGCCTGCTCTACGCGATCCCAACGGTTGTCGCGGTCCATGGCGTAGTAGCGGCCAATGATGGATGCCACGCGGCCTTTGCCGAGGGCGGCAAACTTGTCTTCGAAGGCTTTCAGGGAAGATTCAGCGCTGCGCGGCGGGGTGTCGCGGCCATCAAGGAATGCATGCAGATAGATTTTTTCTGCCCCTTTTTCCGCGGCCAGTTCTACCATCGCCATAATGTGGTCTTCGTGGCTGTGGACACCACCTGCGGAGAGCAGACCCATAATGTGCACCGCTTTGCCTGCGGCGGCGGCTTTCTCAACCGCGCCGGTCAGCACCGGGTTCGCAAAGAAGGTGCGTTCTTTAATTTCAACATCCAGACGGGTCAGATCCTGATAAACAATGCGTCCCGCACCCAGGTTGACGTGTCCAACTTCGGAGTTACCCATCTGGCGATCGGGCAGACCCACTTCCAGGCCGGACGCATCAATCAGCGTATGAGGACGTTGGGCCCACAGTGCATCCATGACCGGGGTTTTAGCGTTGAAAATGGCGTTATCCTGGTGATCTTCGCGATAGCCATAGCCATCCAGAATCATCAGTACCATAGGTTTTTTAGAAACCGACATTGCGACAACCTCTTTGCTCAAAAGACAAAAAATTTGCGTAATTTTACTACAGCTGAATCGATCAAATAGCCGCAGAAGATCAAAGAAAACGCCAGCCCAGGGGTAAGGGGAGGGGAATTTTGGTCTTTTTTTTCGTGGCAGCACGCAGAAAATGGATTAGCTTATTGTCGCTGGCTGTATTTGCCACAACGCACAGGTATACTCCTGTCCTGGTTTTTTATTCACTCAGTCGGGAGTCGTTACCCCCCATGCAAGAAATTATGCAATTTGTCAGCCGCCACCCCATACTTTGTATCGCGTGGATTGGTCTACTGGCAGCCGTACTTTTCACCACGTTCAAAGGCCTCACCTCTAAAGTGAAGGTGATCACCCGCGGCGAAGCCACGCGTCTTATCAATAAAGAAGATGCAGTGGTTGTCGATCTGCGTCAGCGTGACGATTTCCGCAAAGGCCATATTGCAGGCGCGATTAACCTGCTGCCAGCTGAAATCAAAGCCAATAACCTTGGCGAACTGGAAAAGCATAAAGACAAACCCATTATTGTCGTTGACGGCACCGGGATGCAGGCTCAGGAGCCCGCAAATACCCTCGTCAAAGCAGGCTTTGCAAACGTCACTGTCCTGAAAGACGGCATCTCAGGCTGGAGCGGTGAGAATCTGCCTCTGGTTCGCGGTAAGTAAACAGGAGTCTGAACATGGCCAATATCGAGATCTATACCAAAGCGACCTGCCCGTTCTGCCACCGTGCGAAAGCGCTACTGGACAGCAAAGGCGTAGCCTTCCAGGAACTGCCTATTGATGGCGACGCTGCGAAGCGCGAAGAGATGATTAAACGTAGTGGCCGTACGACGGTTCCGCAGATTTTTATCGATGCGCAGCACATTGGCGGCTGTGATGACTTGTATGCGCTTGACGCGCGTGGTGGACTTGATCCCCTGCTGCGCTAAGGCGTTTTAGGACAATTAAAAAGGGTTTTTCCATGTCAGAACAAAACAACACCGAAATGACTTTCCAGATCCAGCGCATTTATACCAAAGATGTCTCCTACGAAGCACCTAATGCGCCGCATGTTTTCCAGAAAGACTGGCAGCCAGAGGTTAAACTTGATCTGGATACCGCATCCACCCAGCTGGCGGATGATGTGTATGAAGTCGTACTGCGTGTTACCGTAACCGCCTCTCTGGGCGAAGAGACTGCATTCCTGTGCGAAGTACAGCAGGGCGGCATCTTCTCCATCGGCGGCATCGAAGGTAATCAGATGGCGCATTGCCTGGGCGCATACTGCCCGAACATCCTGTTCCCGTATGCCCGTGAATGCATCACCAGCCTGGTTTCCCGTGGTACGTTCCCGCAACTGAACCTTGCGCCGGTGAACTTCGATGCGCTGTTCATGAACTATCTGCAGCAGCAAGCTGGCGAAGGTACTGAACAACATCAGGATGCCTGATGAGTACTGTCAATGCGTCAATGACTGTGATCGGTGCCGGTTCTTACGGCACCGCTCTTGCTATCACTCTGGCAAGAAATGGTCACGAAGTGGTTCTCTGGGGCCACGATCCAAAACATATCGCTACGCTGCAAGCGGATCGCTGCAACGTTGCGTTCCTCCCCGATGTGCCTTTCCCTGACTCACTGCATCTTGAAAGCGACCTGGCGACTGCGCTTGCCGCAAGCCGCAATATTCTGATCGTTGTGCCGAGCCACGTGTTTGGCCAGGTGCTGCGACAGATTAAACCGCTGATGCGTGATGATGCGCGCGTGGTCTGGGCGACCAAAGGGCTGGAAGCCGAGACCGGCCGCCTGCTGCAGGATGTCGCCCGCGAAGCGCTGGGTGATGCCATTCCGCTGGCGGTGATCTCCGGTCCGACCTTTGCGAAAGAGCTGGCGGCAGGGCTGCCGACGGCCATCTCGCTGGCCTCGACCGATGAGACCTTCGCTGACGATCTGCAACAGCTTCTGCACTGCGGTAAAAGCTTCCGCGTCTACAGTAACCCCGATTTTATCGGCGTCCAGCTGGGCGGCGCGGTGAAGAACGTTATCGCGATCGGCGCGGGCATGTCTGACGGTATCGGCTTTGGCGCGAACGCGCGTACGGCGCTGATCACCCGTGGGCTGACTGAAATGTCCCGTCTGGGCGCGGCGCTCGGTGCCGATCCGGCCACCTTTATGGGGATGGCAGGGTTAGGCGATCTGGTGCTGACCTGTACCGACAACCAGTCGCGCAACCGTCGTTTTGGCATGATGCTCGGCCAGGGCATGGATGTAATCGGCGCGCAGGAGAAGATTGGTCAGGTGGTAGAAGGCTACCGCAATACCAAAGAAGTCCGGGAGCTGGCACACCGCTTTGGTGTCGAAATGCCAATAACCGAGGAAATTTATCAGGTATTGTATTGCGGAAAAAATGCGCGCGAGGCAGCATTGACCTTATTAGGTCGCGCACGCAAGGACGAGCGTAGCAGCAGTTAACTGCAGGAAAGCGTTATCACCTGAATGACCCGGCTGGCAAAGAACCGGCCGGTCATTATCATTACGTCTGGAGTAAGCAATGCCGTGTGAAGAACTGGATATCGTCTGGAACAATATTAAAGCCGAAGCCCGGGCTCTGGCCGACTGTGAGCCAATGCTCGCCAGTTTCTACCACGCGACGCTACTCAAGCACGAAAACCTCGGCAGTGCCCTGAGCTATATGCTCGCCAACAAGCTGGCTTCCCCGATCATGCCAGCCATCGCCATTCGCGAAGTGGTGGAAGAGGCCTATGCGGCCGACCCGGAGATGATCGCCTCCGCCGCGTGTGATATTCAGGCGGTACGCAATCGCGACCCGGCGGTGGATAAATACTCCACGCCGTTGCTCTATCTGAAAGGTTTCCACGCCCTGCAGTCCTACCGTATCGGCCACTGGCTGTGGAACGAGGGCCGCCGCGCGCTGGCGATCTTCCTGCAAAACCAGGTTTCTGTAAGCTTCCAGGTGGATATCCACCCGGCGGCGAAGATTGGCCGCGGCATCATGCTCGACCACGCCACCGGGATTGTGGTGGGTGAAACGGCGGTGATTGAAAACGACGTCTCGATCCTGCAGTCCGTGACCTTGGGCGGGACCGGTAAAACCAGCGGCGATCGCCACCCGAAAATTCGTGAAGGGGTGATGATTGGCGCAGGCGCGAAGATCCTCGGCAATATCGAAGTGGGACGCGGCGCGAAAATTGGCGCCGGTTCGGTGGTGCTGCAACCCGTTCCCCCGCACACCACCGCGGCTGGCGTACCGGCGCGTATCGTCGGCAAGCCAGACAGCGATAAGCCCGCGATGGATATGGATCAGTTCTTCAACGGCATCCACCATACCTTTGAGTATGGCGACGGGATCTGAGTAAACGCCCGGTGGCGCTGCGCTTACCGGGCCTACCGCAATATCGCGCCGGCATACCCCAGCTGGCGCCAGGCTTCATACACCACCACCGACACCGCGTTCGACAGATTCATGCTGCGGCTGTCCGGCATCATCGGAATACGGATTTTTTGTTCAGCAGGCAGGGCATCGAGAATGCTGGCCGGCAGGCCGCGCGTTTCAGGGCCAAACAGCAGATAGTCCCCCTCCTGATAGCTTACGGCGCTGTGCGCAGGCGTACCTTTGGTGGTGAGGGCAAAGATCCGTTCCGGTTTTTCCGTTTCCATAAAGGCGGCCTGATCCCGATGACGAACCACGGCGGTGAACTCGTGATAGTCCAGCCCGGCGCGGCGCAGGCGCTTGTCGTCCCACGTAAAGCCCATTGGCTCGATGATATGCAGACGGAACCCGGTATTGGCGCACAGGCGGATGATATTGCCGGTATTAGGTGGAATTTCTGGTTCGAATAGAACGATGTTAAGCATGCTGCCCCTTGAGCCTGTCCCATCAGGCTATTTTATTTGCCATTTTGGACCTGGGCAGTGCTCACAATCCTCACGTACTACGTGTACGCTCCGGTTATTGCGCGCTGTCCGTGTCCAAACTGGCTGCAACAATATACGCCTGATGGGACAGGCGCAAAAAATTGCGGGGCAGGATATCATCCCCTCTCCCCTTTGGGGAGAGGATGAGGAGCTAAGCCGCATCCCCCTGCGCCAGCGGGGCCAGCCCGGCAGGGATCTTACTCAGCTCCTGCACCAGCATCTCCTTGCTGATGTCGCGAATGGATTTCGCCCCGGTGAGGGTCATCGCCACCTTCATCTCTTTCTCGATCAGATTGAGCAGGTTCGCCACGCCCGCCTGGCCGTGGGTCGCCAGCGCGTAGAGATAAGCCCGGCCCAGCAGAACGGTATCGGCGCCGAGGGCAATCATGCGCACCACGTCCAGACCGTTGCGGATCCCGGAGTCCGCCAGAATCGCAATATCGCCCTTAACCGCATCGGCAATGGCGGGCAGGGCGCGGGCAGACGAGAGCACCCCGTCCAGCTGGCGGCCGCCGTGGTTCGACACCACGATGCCGTCGGCACCAAAGCGCACCGCATCGCGGGCATCTTCCGGATCGAGGATCCCCTTGATCACCATTGGGCCGTCCCAGAATTCGCGGATCCACTCCAGGTCTTTCCACGAGATCGACGGATCGAAGTTGTTCGCCAGCCAGCCAATGTAATCTTCCAGCCCGGTCGGTTTCCCGAGGTAAGTCGAGATATTCCCGAGATCGTGAGGACGACCGTTCAGGCCGACATCCCATGCCCACTGTGGATGGGTCACCGCCTGCCAGTAGCGGCGCATCGCCGCATTCGCGCCGCTCATTCCGGAGTGCGCATCGCGATAGCGCGCGCCGGGGGTCGGCATATCAACGGTAAAGACGAGGGTGGAGCAGCCCGCCGCTTTGGCCCGCTCCAGGGCGTTACGCATAAAGCCGCGATCGCGCAGGACGTACAGCTGGAACCACATCGGACGCTTGATGGTCGGAGCCACCTCTTCAATCGGGCAGACCGAGACGGTGGAAAGCGTAAAGGGAATGCCCTTGGCGTCGGCAGCCGCTGCGGCCTGTACTTCACCCCGGCGGGCGTACATGCCGCACAGGCCAACGGGGGCAAGGGCTACCGGCATGGAGAGCGTTTCGTTGAACAGCTTCGTCTCAAGGCTCAGGTCGGACATATTCTTCAGCACGCGCTGGCGCAGGGCCACCTGCGACAGATCTTCCACATTGCGGCGCAGGGTGTATTCAGAGTAGGCCCCGCCGTCGATATAGTGGAACAGGAACGGGGGCAGGATGCGCTGCGCGGCGGCGCGATAGTCACTGGCTGCGGAAATGATCATGCTTTGTTCTCCCTGGAAATGTCGTTGTCGCCAGGCAGACGGGTAATGCGCGCCTGTCGGGCCTGATCTTCATCGAATCGTTTAATGGTGGTATGCACGAAGCCCAGGTGCGCCATCATCGCTTTACGCGCGGCCTCGGCATCACCGGCGAGAATGGCGTTGAGCACCGCCTCGTGCTGTTCGGTCAGCTGAGCGAAAACCGGCGGGACCAGATACATACGCTGTCGGCTCTGCTTCACGGAGGATTGCAACAGGTCGAAGAACCCGCGCATGGTTTGCAGCAGCACCACGTTATGCGACGCCTCGGCAATCGCCAGATGGAAACGCACGTCCGCCTGAGAGGCGATATCCGGGTCGCTGCTTTGCGTGGCCTCAAAGCAGGCTTTGAGCTTCTCTTTATCGGCCTCGGTTGCCCGCATCGCCGCATGCCAGGCCGTGCTGGTTTCGATGGCGTGGCGCGCTTCGAGGATGTCAAAGCTGTAGTCCGGGTCGTTCTCCATCAACGTTTTAAGCGGCTGGACGATGTTTTGTTCGGACCAGTCGTCATGCTGCCAGCGCACGAAAGTGCCGCCGCCGCGACGGCTCAGCAGCACCCCTTCGTTAACCAGCGTCGCCAGCGCCTCGCGCAGAGAGTTGCGCGACACGCCAAGCTGGGCGGCAAGCTGGCGCTCGGCGGGCAATTTCATGCCCGCCTCCAGATGTTGTTCTTCAATCAGCGCCCGCACGCGAGTGGCAATCTCGTCGGACAGGCGTCTGGGCATCACTATCATGGGATCATCCAGGTTAAGACGTAGGCCTGCAGGGTGGTGATGACCCCTACCATGCAGGTAAATATCAGGCTGTGCTTCACGGTAAAGCGGAACAGATCCGACTCTTTACCCACCAGTCCCACCGCGGCACAGGCAATGGCGATGGACTGCGGCGAGATCATCTTCCCGGTCACGCCGCCGGTGGTGTTAGCGGCAACCAGCAGCACATCCGACACGCCAATCTGCTGGGCGGCTGTCGCCTGCAGGGCGGCAAACAGGGCGTTTGATGAGGTATCGGAACCGGTCAGGAACACGCCCAGCCAGCCGAGGAACGGCGAGAAGAAGGTAAACGCGTGTCCGGTGTGCGCCAGGGCGAGCGCCAGCGTTGACGACAGGCCGGAGTAGTTCGAGATAAACGCGAACGCCAGCACCATGCCGATGGAGTAGATCGGCAGCATCAGCTCTTTAATGGTCGCGGCAAACGTCTGTACCGCTGCGGCAGGCTTCATGCGCAACCACACCACGGAAAGGATCGCGGCAAACAGGATGGCCGTACCGGTGGCGGAGAACCAGTCAAACTTGAACACCGCTGCATACGGCGTGGCGTCGTGCACCACCGGCGGCATACGCGCGACCATTTTGTCGAGGAACGGCACGGAGATGTTAATCACCATGTCGTACAGCGCACCGCCCGGGGCGAACAGCGCTTTAAACGGTGGAACGCTCCACAGCGTCACGGTGGCGGTCAGGAACAGGAACGGTGACCAGGCGCGGACGATCTGCCCGGCGGTATAGCCGGTGCGGGCCAGAGTCTGATCCACATGTGAGGCACCCATGTCGGCAAAGCGGAAGATGCGCACCGGCTGCCAGCGTTTCAGGAACAGCGTCAGACAGACCAGCGACACCAGGGAAGAGATAATGTCCGGCAGTTCAGGGCCGAGGAAGTTGGAGCTGAGGTACTGGGCAATCGCGAACGAACCGCCCGCCACCATCACCGCAGGCCAGGTCTCCTTCACGCCGCGCCAGCCGTCCATAATCGCCATGATCCAGAACAGCACAATAATGGTCAGGAACGGCAGCTGACGGCCCACCATCTGGCCGATCTCAAAGCTGTCCAGCCCGGTCACCTGGCCGGCCACCAGAATCGGGATCCCCATCGCGCCAAACGCTACCGGCGCGGTGTTGACGATCAGACACAGACCGGCGGCATACAGCGGGTTAAAGCCCAGACCCACCAGCAGCGCGGCGGTAATCGCCACCGGCGCACCGAATCCGGCCGCCCCCTCAAGGAACGCCCCAAAGGAGAAGCCGACGATCAGCATCTGCAGGCGCTGGTCAGGGGTAATAGAGAGTATCGATGAGCGGATGATGTCGAACTGCCCGGTTTTCACCGAGATTTTATAGACGAAGACCGCGGCGATGATGATCCACGCTATCGGCCACAGGCCGTAGAAGAAGCCATAGATGACCGAGGCCAGCGCGCGATCGACCGGCATTTTGTAGAAGAACAGCGCCACCATCAGGGCGATGGCAACGGTATATGTCGCGGCAAGGTATCCCTTCAGCTTGAGCTTAATCAGCGCAAAGAAGAAGAACAGGATAGGTAGCGAGGCGATCAGGCTTGATAGCCAGATATTTCCTGCCGGATCGTAATTTTGTTGCCAGAGGCTCATTGCAGATCTCCCGAGGACCACACAGGGTGAGACGCGGTGAGTCTGTGCTCATCTCGGCGTCACATTATGTGTAAAAGTGGTCCTGCCAATAGTGTGATGTAGGGTTAATGACAACAAATGGTTAACCAAATGTTATTGTTCGGCAATGTGTTTGTGAGCAAAGATTATGGAAATGTGAACCAGGGAAGGATCGTTTGCGGAATTGGTTGGGCCAATTTTCTGAAGGGAAAGGGGCAGGCCGGGCAAGCATTGCGCTACCCGGCTAAAAATCAAAACTCGGTCTTGCTGAAACCCGTCATCTCTTTCAGGCCCATTTCACGGCCCAGCTCGGTCATCGGGTGGACAACCACCAGGCCGCGCACGCTTTTCTTCAGCTTGCCCATATCGGCCTGTTCTTTCTTGGTGATCGCACGGCGGAACGGCAGTTTTGACAGCTTCTGCGCTTCTTTGCTCAGCTTCTGCTCTTTCACGCCACGCAGACGCTCGATTTCGGTTTCCAGCGTCGCTTTCTCTTTTTCCAGCTCGGCATATTTCTCGGCGGCATCAACCAGCGAGAGGCTGGCCTGCTGGTGGCGGATCAGATCCAGGCGGTCGCTCAGGCGTTTAATTTCGTTCTTTTCGACTTCTTTCATCACAAATAGCTCTAAAAACAGGGGAGATTACAGGGAAGGATACACCAATGTGCGCAGGCTTACTTCTGAAACGCTTTTTTTAAGCTGATTCGGGAAATCAGCTCAGTCAGGGAGAGGACCATGGTGGAGCGGACGATCTGCTGGTAGCGCTGCTTCTGCATCGCGTACAGCTCCGGGTCGCTGGTGTCAAAATGCGGCGTCGGGGGAAGGGCGGTCACGCAGTGCAGTTCGCCAAGCGGGCCGAGGATCTCGTCGTCGGTGAATGCATACTCGTTGCCGTCGTGATTCAGCTCCTCACGCAGCGCCATCAGCAGTTCGGCATCTTCATACTCATGACGGCTAATGACGCCCAGGCCATAGATCAGTTTCAGACGCACGGATAAATCGCCCAAGGGGCCGTCACCGTCGAGCAACGGTTCAACTGCATATTTTACCGCGTAGTCGTCTTTGCGAAAAACCTGAAGCACCAGGATATTCACCGCCTCGGTTAATAACTCGACGGCTGATATCAGGAAACTTCGAACGGTTTTGCCAGCATTCAGACGCTCCAGCACACGGTTTTCAAAGGCCTGGGTTTGTTCCATTATTGCCTGCATATCTGACAATCTATCTTCCGGGCGCAGGATGACCTGCGCCAGTTCCTGCATCATTTGGTTGCGTTATATACGGTCACCGCCTCCACAACCACGTCGCTGTTGGCATCCAGACCGGATACCTGTGCCAGCGCGGCCTGTGGACCCTGCTCGTCAATCAGCTGCGCCAGCTCCTGCGCCTGCGGATCTTCTTCGCTGCGGTAGTGCATCGCGGCGGCAATGCCTTTGACCAGACTGGTGTGCGGCAGACCGTATTCCAGCGTGCCGAGCAGCGGCTTGATCAGACGATCGCCCGCACTCAGTTTACGCAGCGGCTGACGGCCCACGCGCTCAACGTCATCTTTCAGATACGGGTTTTCAAAACGACCGAGGATTTTCTGAATATATGCCGCATGCTTATCGGCATCAAAACCGTAGCGTTTAATCAGTACCGCGCCGCTCTCATCCATCGCACCTTTTACCACGGCGCGAACGTTCTCATCGAGAATGGCGTCACGAATGGTCTGATGACCGGCTGATTTACCGAGGTAGGCGGTTATAGCATGCCCGGTGTTCAGCGTGAAGAGCTTACGCTCGACAAATGCCATCAGGTTATCAGTTAATTCCATCCCCGGGATTTCCGGCAGCGTGCCTTTAAACTGGGTTTTGTCGACAATCCACTCGCTGAAGGTCTCAACAGTCACTTCCAGCGGGTCGCTGGTCGCTGAGGCTGATGGCGGAACGATACGGTCCACGGCGGAATCGACAAAGCCCACATGCTCTTCAACCCAGGCTTTATCTTCGTCAGCCACGGCGGCCATAACATGGCCTTTCAGCTGAGTGGTGCCGCGCACCATATTTTCACAGGCGATAATATTCAACGGGGCGTCGTTACCCTGGGCCTTACGTTTGGCCAGCCCTTTGGCGACGGCCGGGGCGATGCGCTCCAGCACCACCGGGCCCACCGCAGTGGTGACCAGGTCAACGTTAGCAATCAGGTCGATAACCTCATCGCCAATGCTGCTGACCGCATTCACGCCGGTGACGGTTTCGATCTGCTCGTTTTCACCCACCACATGCACCTGATAGCTATGACGGGCATTCAGGGCATCCAGTACCGTCTGATTCACATCTGCGAATGTCAGCGTAATGCCCGCGTCTGCCAGCAGTTTGCCGATAAAGCCACGACCGATATTACCTGCGCCGAAATGTAATGCTTTCATTGTATTAACCTTCATCAATGTTGTTACCCGAGAGGGCTGGGGTGAGGAACCACGCGAATTTCCCCTCACCCTAGCCCTCTCCCCAACGGGGAGAGGGAAGGGAAAGACTTACTTGTTCAACAGCGCCAGGACTTCTTCGACGCTGGTGGTGTTTGCCAGACGTTCGATAACGGTTTCATCGTCCAGAGCATTGGTCAGGCTGGTAATCACCTGGATGTGCTCGTTGTTACGGGCCGCGATACCAATCACCAGACGGGCAATGTCATCTTCTTCTTCACCGAAGCGCACGCCTGCCGGGTACTGACAGAACACTACGCCGGTTTTCAGAACGCGATCTTTCGCTTCTACCGTACCGTGCGGCACCGCAATGGATTCGCCCAGGTAGGTCGGGGTCAGTTTTTCACGTTCCAGCATCGCTTCAACATATTCCGCCTGCACGTAGCCGCCTTTTACCAGCTGCTCGCCTGCAAAGCGAATCGCTTCTTCTTTGTGGCTCGCGGTACGGCCAAGGAAGATGTTCTCCGCACCCAGTCGGAACAGGTGGCTGTTGCTCTCGTCAAAGCTGTCCTGCAGGCTGGTACGGACTTTAACTTCGTTGTCTTCATGACGCTGCGCCGCCACCAGACGTTCGGTCAGGCTGGTATACAGACCGCTGTCCAGGAAGTTGGTCAGCGAAATGTGCTGCGCCTGCGGAACCTGACGCATCGCACGCTCGGTCAGGTCGCGGTGGGTGATGACCAGGTCAACATCCGGCGGCAGGCTGTTAATCGCGCTGTTAGTCACGGAGATCTGAGACAGACCGGCATCCGCCACTTTCTTACGCAGTACGCCCGCACCCATGGCGCTTGAACCCATACCGGCGTCGCAGGCAACGATGATTTTACGCACGTGGCTCAGGTCGTTAGAGACATCGCCCGCAGCCAGTGGCGTTGCAGCAACACCTTTAGACTGAGATTTCATGTCCTGCATACGACGGGTTGCCGCTTCGATATCGTCTTCTTCTTTCACTTTGCTGGTTTTCAGCAGGATAGCCGACACGACGAAGGAAACCGCCATGGCCGCACAGATAGCGGCGATGTTAGCGAAGTAGGCGCCTTTCGGGGTCATCGCCAGTACCGCCAGGATAGAACCCGGGGAAGCAGGGGAGACCAGACCACCGCCCAGCACGCTTAGGGTGAACACGCCAGTCATACCGCCAAGGATAACGGCAAGGATCAGACGTGGGTTCATCAGCACGTACGGGAAGTAAATTTCGTGAATACCACCGAGGAAGTGGATGATAGCCGCACCGCCAGCAGACTGCTTCGCGCTGCCGCGACCAAAGAACATATACGCCAGCAGGACGCCCATGCCCGGACCCGGGTTAGCTTCAATCAGGAAGAAGATAGATTTGCCGAGGTCATGAGACTGCTGAATACCCAGCGGTGAGAAGATACCGTGGTTGATGGCGTTGTTGAGGAACAGGATTTTCGCCGGTTCAACAAAGATGGACGCCAGCGGCAGCATGTCGTGGGCAACCATGAAGTTAACGCCCGCCGCCAGAAGTTTGGAGAGCACTTCAACTGCCGGGCCAATGCCGAGGAACGCCAGAATCGCCAGGATCATGCCGATGATGCCGGCAGAGAAGTTGTTCACCAGCATTTCGAAGCCGGATTTGATTTTGCCATCAACCCAGACGTCGAACTTCTTAATCGCCCAGCCGCCCAGAGGACCGGCAATCATGGCACCGAGGAACATTGGCATATCCGCGCCGACGATCACGCCCATGGTGGTAATCGCACCGACCACGCCACCGCGGTCCCCGCCTACCAGACGACCACCGGTATAACCGATGAGCAGCGGCAGCAGATAGGTAATCATTGGGCCAACAAGTTTCGCCAGCGTTTCGTTAGGCAACCACCCTGTCGGAATAAATAACGCGGTGATGATACCCCACGCGATAAACGCGCCGATATTTGGCATCACCATGTTGCTGAGGAATCGACCAAAGCTTTGTACTTTGATCTTAAAATCGGATGACATAAAACACCCCTTCTTCTGTTTACGCAGGCCTTAAGCCCGAGGTTTGTTGTTAATGCGGTGGCAGAGGTTGCCCAGCCCTGTTCTGATGCGTGAAATTTGGCACTTAATACTTTAACTGTCCAGACAGGCAAAAATTGTGTGATCTTAGTCACGTAAAGGTAGGGGGTGTGGTGAGGAATGAAGTGACATATGTCACAAAATTGAAGTGTAAAAAAAATACAATGACCGCAAAAGCGGTAGTTTGACCCCTAAAATGTGAATTAAATCACATTTCGTTGTCGGCGATTTGTTTCTGTAGTGTGATCAAATCCACAAAAAATTTTTATGCAGAATTCTCTGGATGTGATCGATGGCAACATCTGTTTAAGCGAACAACGCCAGGATGTAAGTAAGCAACACTTATCGTTAAAAAAAGAGTCCTGAAATATGGTATGGCGAAAAGCGCTAAGCTGGATTAAGCTCATACTGTAAACTTAAGTCTATTATTATTCAGGATATATTTTGTCACGCTTCTAAACTTGCATGGAGATATAAGAAAAAATCATACTCCCCGGCTCTGAAATAATAAGTACATATTCGTGTACTTAATCATGAATTAATGTGGCTGCTTACCATTTAATTATTTTAATGAGTTTACGATTTATTTAGTGAGGCAAATATGTTTCTCAACTATTTTGCGCTGGGTGTGTTGATTTTTGTCTTCATGGTTCTTTTTTATGGAATCATCGCTATTCATGACATTCCATATAACATGGCCAAAAAGCGCAACCATCCTCATGCCGATGCTATTCATACGGCGGGGTGGATTAGCCTGTTTACGCTCCATGCCATTTGGCCGTTTCTGTGGATCTGGGCAACGCTCTACCAGCCAGAGCGCGGCTGGGGGATGCAGAACCATATTCAGCCGCCAGACCGCAGCCCCGACGTGGATGCGCTGGCAAGACGCGTAGCCGAGCTGGAACAAAAACTGGCCGCGGTGCCCCCTGTGGCTGATAAGAACACCTCGGAGCAATAATCATGGATCTGTTGATCGTATTGACCTATGTCGCGTTTGCGTGGGCCATCTTTAAAATATTTCGTATTCCGGTAAACCAATGGACGCTGGCGACTGCGACACTGGGCGGGGTATTTCTCGTGGCCGGTCTCATTTTATTAATGAACTATAACCACCCGTATACGTACACGGCGCAGAAAGCGGTTATCTCAATACCGATTACGCCGCAGGTGACGGGTGTGGTAAGTGAAGTGACGGATAAAAATAACCAGCTCATTAAAAAAGGTGAGGTGTTATTTAAAATCGATCCGGGCAGGTATAAAGCGCGTGTTGATCGTCTGCAGGCTGACCTGGTCACCGCGACGCATAATATCGATGTTCTGAAAGCACAGCTGACGGAAGCACAATCGAATACCACCCGCGTCTCTGCCGAGCGCGATCGTCTGTTCAAAGACTATCAGCGTTATTTAAAAGGCAGCCAGGCGAAGGTGAATCCGTTCTCTGAAAGCGATATCGATAACGCGCGGCAAAACTACCTGGCGCAGGACGCCATGGTTAAAGCCTCAGTGGCGGAGCAGACCCAGATCCAGAGCCAGTTAGACAGTATGTCTAACGGGGAGCAGTCGCAGATCGCCTCCCTGCGCGCCCAGCTAGCAGAAGCGCAATACAATCTGGATCAGACCATTATTCGTGCGCCCAGCAATGGCTATATCACCCAGGTATTGATTCGTCCGGGCACCTACGCCGCGTCTCTGCCGCTGCGTCCGGTGATGGTGTTTATTCCTGAACAGAAACGGATGATCGTGGCGCAGTTCCGCCAGAACTCGTTACTGCGTCTGAAGCCGGGCGATGAAGCGGAAGTGGTGTTCAGCGCGCTGCCGGGGCAGGTCTTCCCCGGTAAGCTCACCAGCATTTTGCCGGTGGTCCCGGGCGGTACTTACCAGGCGCAGGGTGCGCTGCAGTCCCTGACGATGGTGCCGGGTTCAGATGGTGTGCTGGGCACTATCGAACTGGATCCGAACGCCGACGTGGACGCGCTGCCTGACGGTATCTACGCCCAGGTCGCGGTCTATTCCGACCATTTCGCGCACGTCTCTGTGATGCGTAAAGTCCTGCTGCGTATGACCAGCTGGATGCACTACCTCTATCTCGACCACTAATTCCTTTAAAGGCAGGCACGCGATACGCAGTGCCTGCCTTTTTTCTTTGCCTGAGCCATACTTATCCTTTTGTTGGCGGAAAAGGAGCAGGCAATGAAACTCATCGGCAGTTATACCAGTCCCTTCGTGCGTAAAATCTCTATTCTCCTGCTGGAGAAAGGCATCACTTTTGAATTTGTGAATGAACAACCCTATCAGGCTGAAAACGGTGTCGCGCACTACAATCCGCTGGGGAAAGTCCCGGCGCTGGTGACCGATGACGGGGAGCACTGGTTCGATTCCCCGATCATTGCCAGCTATATCGAGCTGCTGGATATCGCCCCGGCGATGATCCCCCGTGAGCCCAGAGCCGCCCTGGCTATCCGGCAAATCGAGGCGCTGGCGGATGGGATCATGGACGCGGCCCTGGCCTCGGTGCGCGAGCAGGCGCGCCCGGCGGCACAACAGTCGGAGAGCGAGCTGCTGCGTCAGCGGGAGAAAATCGCCCGCAGCCTGGATCACTGTGAACAGCTCATCCGCGAAGGGAAAATTGCCACCGACAGCGTTAACCTGGCGACCATCGCCATTGCCTGCGCTATTGGCTACCTCAATTTCCGTCGCGTCTCGCCGGGCTGGTGCGTCGATCGCCCGCTGCTGGTTAAGCTGGCGGAAACCCTGTTCCAGCGCGAAAGTTTTGCCCGCACCGAACCGCCAAAGGCTTGATGTCGTCGATAACACTTCCTGGCCGGACGCGGTACAATCGCCCCTGACATTGACTCCCTCTCCCGTCGGGAGGGGGGAAGATACCCAACCGTCAGGCGCTTCCATGACTACTCAGCACGCACTCTATAGCCAACTTCCCGCGACCGATCGTCTGCTTCGCGACGCCCGTCTTTCCGCCGTTATTGCCCGCTTCGGCCACAGCCGAACGGTCGAGACCTTACGCCTGTTGCAGGACGAAGCCCGCGCCGGGATCCGCGCCGACAACCGCCTGCCGGCGTGGTGTGACGACTGGGCCCAGGAGACCGAAAGACGGCTGGCGACGGAAGACGCGCCGGGCCTGCGCCCGGTCATCAACCTGACGGGAACGGTGTTGCACACTAATCTGGGGCGCGCGCTGCTGGCTCAGGAGGCGGTGGCTGCGGTAACCCAGGCGATGCAAACGCCGGTTACCCTGGAGTACGATCTTGATGGGGCCGGGCGCGGCCATCGCGATCGGCCGCTGGCGGCGCTGCTGTGCCAGCTCACCGGGGCGGAAGATGCCTGCATTGTGAATAACAACGCTGCGGCGGTGCTGCTGATGCTGGCCGCAACCGCCAGCGGGAAAGAGGTGGTGGTTTCCCGGGGAGAGCTGGTGGAGATCGGCGGGGCGTTTCGCATCCCGGACGTGATGACACAGGCCGGGTGCCGGCTGCGGGAAGTGGGTACCACCAACCGCACCCACGAGCGGGACTACGCGGCGGCGATTGATGACAACACCGCCCTGCTGATGAAGGTGCACACCAGCAACTACCAGATTGAAGGCTTCACCCATGCCGTTGACGAGGCGGATCTGGTGCGCATCGGCCAGCAGAGAGACGTGCCTGTGGTCGTCGATCTGGGCAGCGGTTCGCTGGTGGATCTCAGCCGCTATGGCCTGCCGAAAGAGCCGATGCCGCAGGCGTTAATTGCCGCTGGCGTCAGCCTGGTGAGCTTCTCGGGCGACAAGCTGCTGGGCGGCCCGCAGGCCGGGATCATCGTCGGCAAGCGCGACCTGATTGCCAGATTGCAACAGCACCCGCTGAAACGCGCCCTGCGTGCGGATAAAATGACGCTTGCCGCGCTGGAGGCCACCTTACGCCTCTATCTCCACCCGGAGACGCTGGCCGAACGCTTACCGACGTTGCGCCTGTTGAGCCGCGACGCCGCCGCGATCCATCATCAGGGGGAGCGCCTGCTGGCGCAGGTCGCAGCGCACTACCCCGACTTTGAGGTTCGCGTAGAAGATTGCCTGTCACAGCCGGGCAGCGGATCGCTGCCGGTGGATCGCCTGCCGGGTGCGGCCCTGACTTTTACCCCGCGAGACGGGCGCGGCGCGCAGCTGGAGGCGCTGGCGTTACGCTGGCGATCCCTGCCGGTGCCGGTGCTTGGCCGGATAAAAGACGGCCGTCTGTGGCTGGATTTACGCTGTCTGGAAGATGAAGCTCAGTTTCTGGAGATGTTGTTGAAATGATTATTGCCACCGCCGGTCATGTTGACCACGGCAAAACCACCCTGCTGCAGGCGATCACCGGCGTCAACGCCGACCGCCTGCCGGAAGAGAAGAAGCGCGGCATGACCATCGATCTGGGTTATGCCTACTGGCCGCAGCCTGATGGCCAGGTGCTGGGATTTATCGACGTGCCGGGGCACGAGAAGTTTTTGTCCAACATGCTGGCCGGGGTCGGTGGGATTGACCATGCCCTGCTGGTGGTGGCCTGCGATGACGGGGTAATGGCGCAGACGCGCGAGCACCTGCAGATCCTCCAGCTGACCGGCAACCCGCAGCTGACGGTAGCCCTGACCAAAGCCGACCGCGTCGACGACGCCCGGGTGGAGGCGGTGCGCGACGAGGTGCTCACCACCCTGCGCGACTTTGGCTTTGCTGACGCGACGCTGTTTGTCACCGTGGCCACCGAGGGGCGGGGAATTGATGCCCTGCGCGCCCATCTGCAACAGCTCCCGGCCCGCGCTCATGCGGACCATCACCGCTTTCGTCTGGCTATCGATCGTGCCTTTACCGTGAAAGGGGCCGGTCTGGTGGTCACTGGCACGGCGCTGTCCGGTGAGGTGCGGGTGGGTGACAGCCTGTGGCTGACCGGAGTGAATAAGCCGGTGCGTATTCGTGGACTGCATGCGCAAAACCAGCCTGCTGAACAGGCCCACGCCGGGCAGCGTATTGCCCTGAACCTGGTGGGCGATACGGAAAAAGCAGAGCTGAACCGCGGGGACTGGCTGCTGGCCGAAGCGCCGCCGGAGCCGACCACGCGCGTCATCGTCACGCTGCAGGGAGATGTGCCGCTGACCCAGTGGCAGCCGCTGCATATTCACCATGCCGCCAGCCACGTCACCGGACGCGTCTCGCTGCTGGAGGGAGCGCTGGCGGAACTGGTCTTCGATGCCCCGCTGTGGCTGGCCGACAACGATCGGCTGGTGCTGCGCGATATCTCTGCCCGCGTCACGCTCGCCGGGGCGCGGGTGGTCACCCTCAATCCGCCGCGTCGCGGGAAACGTAAGCCGGAGTACCTGCACTGGCTGGCGACGCTGGCACCGGCGGCGGATGATCGTGCCGCGCTGCTGGCGCATCTGGAGCGCGGGGCGGTTAACCTGGATGCGTTCGGCTGGGCACGCCAGCTCAGCAGGGAAGGGTTGCGTCAGCTGACCCAACAGCCGGAGTTTATCCAGGCCGGCGCCAGCCTGTTAAACACTGCCGTCGCGGCGCGCTGGCAGCGTAAGATTCTGGAGGTGCTGACGACCTATCATCAGCAACATCAGGATGAACCCGGTCCGGGGCGCGAGCGCCTGCGGCGGATGGCGCTGCCGATGGAGGACGAGGCCCTCGTCCTGCTGCTGATCGAGCGGATGCGCGAGAGCGGCGAGCTGCACAGCTACCATGGCTGGCTGCACCTGCCGGATCATAAAGCCGGCTTTACCCCGGCGCAGCAGGCCGTCTGGGAAAAAGCGGACGCGCTCTTTGGCGATGAACCCTGGTGGGTGCGCGATCTGGCCCGTGAAACCGCCACTGACGAGCAGACCATGCGTCAGGTGCTGAAGCATGCGGCGCAGCAGGGGCTGATCACCGCGATTGTTAAAGACCGCTACTACCGCCACCATCGGATCGTCACCTTTGCGAACCTGATCCGCGCGCTGGACCACGAGCGCGGCTCCACCTGCGCGGCGGATTTCCGCGACCGGCTGAACGTCGGCCGTAAGCTGGCGATCCAGATCCTCGAATACTTCAACCGCATTGGCTTTACCCGCCGCCGCGGTAACGATCACCTTCTGCGGGATGCGCTGCTCTTTGCCGACGAGGGGCAGCAGGGTTAATCCTTTTTGCTGGCGAACTTCTGTTTCGCCAGCCAGACGGCGCCCAGCCTGCCCGCCTGGTTACCCAGCTGACAGGGCAGGATGGGCACCTGCAGGGATTCCCACTCTTCAAAGGTTTGCAGGTGTCGATCGAGGAGTTTATAAATTTTCTCCTGCTCGCTGATGCCGCCGCCGATCAGCACCACCTGCGGGTCGAACAGGGAGATCACGCTGTAGACCCCGCGGGCCAGAAACAGGGCCCACTCTTCCACCGCTTCGCGCAGGTGCAGATCGTTCTCCATCCGCTCGAACAGCTCTTCGCCTTCCGGCATATCCTCCCCGGAAACCCCCAGCGCCCGGCGGCAGGTCGCCATCAGTCCGCTGGCAGAGGCCACCTCGTGCATTCCTTCGCCGTTTTTGCCGACCGGGATAACCCCGAACTCCCCGGCGCGATAGTGCGAGCCGCGATAGAGATCGCCCCCGAGCACAATCCCGCCGCCGATCCCGGTGCCGATCGTCATGCAGACAAAATTCTCGTACTCATGTCCGGCGCCGCACCAGCGTTCGCCCAGCGCAGCACAGCTGGCGTCATTATCGGCCACCACCGGCAGGTCGGTCAGCTCTGCGAAAAGCGTGTAGAGGTTGACGTTATCCAGGTACTCCAGCGCGCCGGCTTTCGCGGCTTCGCCGGTATGGGTATTGATGTGGCCGGGGATACTCACCCCAATCGCCGTAATCTCGTGCTCTTTCTGGTACGCCTCGACCACCTCGCGCCACCGTTGCTTAAAGGTCTCTTCATCCTCTGGGGTATCAAATTGATCGGTGGTGATTTCGTTACCGTCCTCGTCGATCACGCCGTGTTTAATATGGGTTCCGCCCACGTCAAAGCCGATAAAAAGCTGCATTTATCCTCACCCTCTCCCCTGTTTGTGCGCTTTAAGTATGGCTCAGGGCAGGAAACCAAACGTAAAGTAAGGTAATGCGTGAAGGGGCTCGCAAAGCAGGCGATGACTGGCGATGTTTTCACCGCCGCGGTCTACCTTTGAAGGACACTTCACGCAAGGAGACAGTCATGACGAATAACCCTCCCTCAGCACGTATCCTGCCCGGCGAATATGGTTTCCCCCTCAAACTGAAAGCCCGTTATGACAACTTTATCGGCGGCGACTGGGTTCCCCCGGCCGACGGCGATTATTACCAGAACCTGACCCCGGTGACCGGCCAGCCGCTGTGCGAAATTGCCAGCTCCGGGAAGCGCGATATCGATCTGGCGCTGGATGCCGCCCACAAGATCAAAGACAAATGGGCGCATACCTCGGTACAGGATCGCGCTGCGATCCTGTTCAAAATTGCCGATCGCATGGAGCAGAATCTGGAGCTGCTGGCCACGGCAGAGACCTGGGACAACGGGAAACCGATCCGCGAAACCATGGCCGCCGACGTGCCGCTGGCGATCGACCATTTCCGCTATTTCGCCTCCTGTATTCGTGCCCAGGAGGGCGGTATCAGCGAGGTGGATAAGGACACAGTGGCGTATCACTTCCATGAGCCGCTGGGCGTGGTCGGCCAGATCATCCCGTGGAACTTCCCTCTGCTGATGGCTGCCTGGAAAATGGCACCCGCGCTGGCAGCCGGCAACTGCGTGATACTGAAACCGGCGCGCTTAACGCCGCTGTCGATCCTGCTGCTGATGGAAGTGGTAGGCGACCTGCTCCCGCCTGGGGTTGTGAACGTGGTCAACGGCGCCGGGGGCGAAATCGGTGAATATCTGGCGACCTCCAAACGGATCGCCAAAGTGGCCTTTACCGGCTCCACCGAAGTGGGTCAGCAGATCATGCAGTACGCCACCCAGAACATCATTCCGGTGACGCTGGAGCTGGGCGGCAAATCCCCGAATATCTTCTTTGCCGACGTGATGGACGAAGAGGATGCCTTCTTTGATAAGGCGCTGGAAGGGTTTGCCCTCTTTGCCTTCAACCAGGGCGAAGTCTGCACCTGCCCAAGCCGGGCGCTGGTGCAGGAGTCGATCTACGAGCGCTTTATGGAGCGCGCCATTCGTCGCGTGGAGTCGATCCGCAGCGGCAACCCGCTGGACAGCATCACCCAGATGGGTGCCCAGGTGTCGCACGGGCAACTGGAGACCATCCTCAACTATATCGATATCGGTAAGAAAGAGGGGGCCGAGCTCTTAACCGGCGGACGGCGCAAGCAGCTGGACGGCGAGCTGAAAGAGGGTTACTACCTCGAGCCGACGATTTTGTCCGGTAAAAATAATATGCGCGTCTTCCAGGAAGAAATCTTCGGCCCGGTGCTGGCGGTGACCACCTTCAAAACCATGGAGGAGGCGCTGGAGCTGGCCAACGATTCGCAGTATGGCCTGGGTGCAGGGGTCTGGAGCCGTAACGGCAATCTGGCCTATCAGATGGGGCGTGGGATCCAGGCCGGACGCGTCTGGACCAACTGCTATCACGCCTATCCAGCGCACGCTGCGTTTGGCGGATACAAACAGTCGGGCATTGGCCGCGAAACCCACAAGATGATGCTGGAACATTACCAGCAGACCAAATGCCTGCTGGTCAGCTACTCCGATAAACCGTTGGGCCTGTTCTAACCTCTGAGAGCAGGCCGCCCCAGGGGGGTCTGCTCAATCTGTTTACGCAGGGTATTCAACACCCCGTCCAGCACAAACTGCACCCGCCACGGCTGATAGTCACGTTTGCGGAAGATCGCTACCAGATCCAGCCACCACTCCTCCTGATGGGTGAAACAGGGCACCATTGAGCCTTCTTCTATCTCCCGTAGCAGACTCTCTTTTGGCGCAAAGACGATCCCCAGATGATTGCGGGCCAGCTCCAGCGCCGTCTGGGTGTTGTCGCAAATATAATTACCCGTGACTTTATAATCGATTATCTGCTCGCTATTATTCACGCGAAAACGCCAGATATTAGCGTCATCGATTATCATTGAATCGATAAGAATGCAGGAGTGATTAATGAGATCGTCAGGATGATTAACAGGGTGCTTTTTAATATATTCCGGCGTGGCGAAAGCAGTAACAGAATATTTGGTTAAGGTGCTGGCAACCAGGTTTTCATCTTTCGGTTGAGCATAGGTAATTAAAATATCGCAATCATCGGGAAAGGTGACCCCTTCGAAAAACTCATTCTTGTCCAGGTTGTAGGTCTTCAGGCTAATACGAATATCGCCAATATTTTCGATCTCATGAATCACGTGGCGGGCCAGGTAAGTGACGATCCCCGACGGTCCATAAATGGTGACCTTGCCGCGTTTTTCGTGTTTGTAATCAGCAATAAAATTAACCAGTTGTTCGTTTTTTTCCAGTGATGCATTGACGAAGGGCAGCAGGGATTCACCGAACTGGGTCAGCGCCAGCTGGCGGGTGGTGCGCTCAAAAATTTTCAGCCCGACGCGGGTTTCGAAATCAGCGAGATATTTACTGACGTTGGCCTGGGCCATTCCCAACAATGCAGCAGCATCTCCGATGCTGTGGGTCGCGGCAATGACGGAAATAATTTTTAATTCTCGCGGTTTGATTTGCAGCTTGTTCATTGCCTGACGCCCATCTATATGAATTTATATATAATATTATACAAATATCCCATTTGCATCGCGATTTTTGTAACCATTATTATGCGCCGCGTCGTATGACATTTAATGGATTGCAAACAATGAAGTTTAAAAAGAATTTACTCATCGCGGCCGCTTTATTTACGGCGACATCCGCAATGGCCGATGATTTTTCAGTTGGCGCTGGCGCAGTGTTTAATGAATCACCCTATCAAGGCTATAACGAGAACGTCTCCGCTGCCCCTTTAATTAGCTACGAAGGCGAACATTTCTACGTGCGTCAGACCACCGGCGGCTGGATCGTCTGGAAAGATGCGAAAAACGAACTGAGCCTGACCGCCTCCTGGATGCCGCTGCACTTCGACCCGGAAGATAACGACGACCACGTGATGAAGCAGCTGGATGAGCGTAAAGCCTCCGCGATGCTGGGTGGGGCCTACTACCGTCACGAAAGCTGGGGTAGCCTGAAGTTTGCCCTGGCGGCCGATGCGATGGACGAGAGCGGCGGCGTGGTGGGCGAGATGTCTTACTTCCGCCCGATCCGGATGGAGCGCCTGACCCTGACGCCGTCGGTGGGCGTGTTCTTCCACGACGAAAGCTTCAACGATTACTACTACGGTGTCTCTGCGAAAGAGTCCCGCCGCAGTGGTCTGCAGCAGTACACTGCCGGTGAAAGTGTGACCCCCTATATCGGCCTG
Source organism: Leclercia sp. TB492 (assembly GCF_049974505.2). NCBI lineage: Bacteria > Pseudomonadati > Pseudomonadota > Gammaproteobacteria > Enterobacterales > Enterobacteriaceae > Leclercia > Leclercia sp. TB492. The sequence goes on from NZ_CM127572.1 coordinate 131,437, forward strand.
GCGGCGAAATACCCGCTGACGCAGAACCTCTATCTGAACGCCAGCGCGGTCTATATCGTACTGCCTGACGACGTGAAAAACAGCCCGATGATCGACCGTGACGACAGCTTCGCGCTGATGACCGGTCTCTCCTGGACGTTCTGATTTTTCAGCAATCTGCCCTCAGGGACGAGGGCAGCCTCAATCGTTTTCTTCTTACGCCTCATCCACCCAGATGCGCATCTCTCCCTCGCCGCGATTCGCCCAGCTAAACCACGGAATAAAGGTCAGGGTCTGCGCCTGCTGCATGGTCGGGGCGCGATCGTACTGCCACAGCGGTCGCTTTTCCGCGTTCACGGCGTGGCGGGCATAACCCTGGGTCTGGATCAGCACCTTGTGGGCAAAAATCCCTTTTCCTTCCACGAGCTTAAATTCGCTATCGGTGGGCAGGGTCAGGTTATGCAGCCCGGCGCCGTTATCCGCCTCTTCGAGACAGTACACCAGCGGCCCGCGCTGAATCGCCACTTTCCCGGCCTGCTGGCGTACCTGCGGATTCCCGTAAACCCGACGTACCGGCATCGGCAGGGTTAACTGCAGCCTGTCGCCCTCCTGCCAGCGGCGGGTCAGGTAGAGATAACCCTGACGCCCCTCGCCGTTGACCGCTTCGCCGTTCAGCGTCAGCTGCGGATTGTCGCACCAGTCCGGCAGACGCAGAGCCAGGGTATGGTCGATTGCCACCGGGGAAGTGATCTCGATAGTGACCTGCTCCTGCCACGGGTAGTTGCCGCTGATGCGCAGCGTTAACTCCTCATCGCCCACCGGGAAGGTCATGCTGTTGCCGATATAGAGGTTAATAAACAGCGCATCCTCACGGACGGTATAGATGTAGTGGCCGATGGAGGTCAGCACCCGGGCGATATTCGGCGGGCAGCAGGCGCAGCCGAACCAGCGCTGGCGAACCGGCTTCACGTGATCATAAATATGGTTAAACTTCAGCGTTTTCGGATGCACCTCCAGTGGGTTAACGTAGAAGAAGTGCTTTCCGTCCAGCGCCATGCCGCCCAGTACGGTGTTATACAGCGCCCGCTCCATCACGTCGGCGTACTGGCTGTTGGCCTCCATCTCCAGCATCCGCCGGGCAAACATCATCAGGCCGATCGAGGCGCAGCTCTCGGCATAGACGGTGTCGTTCGGCAGATCGTAATCGCTGCTGAAAGCTTCGCCGCTGCTCTGGGAGCCAATCCCGCCGGTAATATAGAGCTGGCGCTGGGCCATGTTGTTCCAGAGACGCAAACAGTCCTGGCGTTTGCTTTCGTCCTGGCTCAGGCGGGCCAGGTGCGCGACGCCGGTCATCAGATAGACGAAGCGCACCGCGTGGCCGATGGCCGTCTGCTGTTCCGCCAGCGGCTGATGCGCCTGGCTGTAGGCTTTGTCCTGCACCATCCACGCCGGACCGTAGGTGTTCCAGTAAGAGGTTTTTCCGCGCTTTTCATATTCGATATCGTAGAAGTGCGGCTGAGTCCCGCGCTGCTCGACGAAATATTTCACCAGCGCCAGATAGCGCGGCTCCTGGGTGACATCGAACAGGCGCATCAGCGCCAGCTCAATCTCCGGGTGACCCGGATAGCCGTGCAGCTGCTGCTCGCCCGGACCAAAGACGCTGTCGATATGGTCGGCCAGCTTGCAGACCACCTCCAGCAGATGGCGCTTGCCGGTGCCCTGGAAGTACGCCACGCCCGCTTCAATCATATGCCCGGCGCAGTACAACTCATGGCACTCCGCCAGGTTTGTCCAGCGCTCGTCCGGAGCTTTTACCGTGAAGTAAGTATTCAGGTAGCCATCCTCGCACTGCGCGGCGGCCACCAGCTCAATCACCTCGTCGGCGGTCTTTTCAAGCTCAGCGTCGGGCTTCTGGCACAACGACCAGGCGACCGCCTCCAGCCATTTCGCCACGTCGCTGTCCTGAAAGACCATCCCGTAAAATTCGCCGCTCTGCTGGCCTGCGGCAATGCGGAAGTTGGCGATCGCATGGCTCGGTTCGGCCTCGGTGATGCGATCGTTCAGGGCATCCCACTGGTAGGGGATAACCACATCCCGCACCAACTGTTGATACTGGCCCAGAAACGGGTCGCTGATTTTCAGTTTATGCAGGTCGGGTTCCATTATGGACATCATATTCTCCTCAGGCTTGAGCGTGACGCTGGCGCAGGTCGGTGGCAATGCGCGCCATCATCGGGTTATTGAGCCGGCACTTGCGGATCGCCAGCGCCAGCAGCAGATGGAAAAGGGCAGGCAGCAGGGTTTCCATGGTGGTGATGCCCTGCAGCGAGGCGGCCGTCTGGTTACCAGCGCCCGGCTGATAGGCGACAAAAATGAATACCAGGCTGATGATCCCGGCGCTGGATGCCCAGGCCAGCTTGATGAAAAACAGGTTAAAGGCGAAGTTCATCCCGGAGGAGCGCACGCCGGTTTTCCACTCGCCGTAGTCGTCGGCAAAGGCCATTAACGCGAAGTGCAGCGGCAGGGTAAAGCCGAGGATCACTCCGTTCGCCAGAATCACCACCAGCCACAGGGTCTGATGCGCCGGGCCGCCGGGCAGGAACCACATTCCCACTGCCAGTGCCGCCAGCACCAGGTTAGTGTAATAGTAGAGTTTGACTGTATCGCTGCGGCGCGACAGCAGGTTGACGATCACCGCCCCGAGAATGGCGGCAAAGGTCACCATGGTGAAGAACAGCGAGGTATACGCGGTGCTGCCCTTCAGCACGTAGGTGATGAAATACATGTAGCCGCCGCCACGGATGTTGAAGACGTTAATCAGCAGGAAGGACATCACCAGCATCAGCAGCAGCTGATCGTTCTGGCGCAGACCGGCGAGATGCTCCCTGAGGGTAAATTTCCCCATCATTGCCAGCGGCACGCGCTCACGCACCCAGAAGAAACAGCACAGGAACATCACCACCGCAATGGCGCACAACACCCCCACGCCCAGTTGATACCCCTGAGCCGTGTCGCCCTGGCCGAGCTCCGAGACCAGCCACGGCAGGCCGACCGAGACCAGGAAACCGGCCACGCCGCACAGCACAAAGCGCCAGGACTGACAGGAGAGCACCTCGCTGTGGCGGGTGGTCATGGTGTTGATCAGCGCGCAGTAGGGCACGTTGATGGCGGTATAGCCCACCGAGAGCAGCAAATAGGTGCCGAACGCCCAGGCGATTTTGACTCCCATTCCGGCATCCGGCACGGTGAAGGTCAGGACGCCGATCGCGCCAATCGGCAGGGCGACCCACAGCTGCCAAGGGCGAAAGCGTCCCCAGCGGCTTTGGGTGCGGTCGGCAATGATCCCCATCACCGGGTCGGATATGGCGTCGAAAATGCGCAGGGCGATAAACAGCGTGCCGACCAGCGCCGGGGTTAATCCAAAGACATCGGTATAGAAGAAGGTAAGAAAATTCATGATCAGACAGGTGATGACCGTCCCGCCCGCGTCACCCAGGCCGTAGCCAATTTTTTCTCGTACTGAAAGGCGCTCGTTGACGGCCTGCCGGGCAATCTCTGTCTGCGTAATCGGAGTGGAAGTCATGAGGTAACTCCTCGGGTTATCGGATTTTTTATATTGTTTTGTCAGGTACCCGATTAATTTTGCACCGATCCCCGGCCTCAACAAGGGAAGGGAAAAGTATAAAAAGGTGAGGATTCCGACCTTGTTCTCAAAATGTGATTTCGATCGAGGCGAAAGGAAATTATCTGTTAATAATCAGTAATAAAGCGTCATAAATTGTCTATTAATAGCGGAAAAGTGAATGCCAATACTCGAATTGTCCATAGCACTTCCGATCAGGGTCCAGAATGGCGGGTATTTCATCTCCCGGGGCGTGGGGCGTCATCCGGCACGCAGGCTCGATTCGTGGGAAGTGATTTTTGTCGAAAAGGGAACATTAACGATCCAGGAGGAGGGGAGCGTGTTTGAGGTGCATGCCGGTGAGAGCCTGCTGCTCTGGCCGCATCGTCTGCATAAGGGCATTGAGGATTTTCCCGCCGATTTACGCTTTTACTGGCTGCATTTTGAGGTCGACGAGCAGAGCCTGCCCTCTGCCAGGAGCACGCTGCTGTCTGTACAACAGCACGGAAAAACCGGCGATCCGCAGGCAATGGTTGCGCTTTTCCGGCAATTTCTGACCGAGCAGGAGAAGCTTCAGCGCAGCCCGGCGCTGGAATTTCTTCTGCTGCTGATACTGCAGCAGCTCTCCCTGGCGGCCGGGCAGGAACTGCCGCCGGATGAAGCGGGAGTGAATCTGGCGTGGAAGGCGCGGCAGCTAATCGGCACCCAGTTTCACCTGCCGATCTCCACCTCTACGCTTGCCAAAGAGCTGCACTGCAACGCGGACTATCTGGGGCGGGTGTTTCGACGGGTCTTCAATCTGACCCTGACCGAGGCGATCCACCGCCAGCGTGTCAGGGCCGCTGAGAAGCTGTTGCTCAACGATGCCGTATCGCTGAAAGAGGTAGCAACCCGCTGCGGTTTTAACGATGCCGGCTACTTCCGGCAAATCTTTCGCAAGCATACAGGTTTAACGCCCGGAGTCTGGAAACGCCGCTACTGTAAAGAACACATCAATTCTGCCTGAGTTCTTTGGCAGATGGCCAGTTTTCACGGCAGGGCGCACAAATCGGGGCTTTTACCCTGTCTGATCAAGGCGCTCAACCCGAACCCTCTGGCAACCTGATTTTTTTCAGCAAGGATGGAGCAGGCGATGAACCCGTTTATTGTTGCGGACCCGGCGAAATGTATTGGCTGTCGCACCTGCGAAGTGGCCTGTGTGGTATCGCATCAGGAAGATCAGAATTGTGCGGCCGTGACGGCAAGGACGTTTACTTCCCGCATTCGGGTGGTGAAAGGCGGGACCTTTACCACGGCGGTCACCTGTCATCAGTGTGAAGATGCGCCCTGCGCCAACGTCTGCCCGACGCAGGCCATCCAGCGGCAGGCGGGAGTGTGGCAGGTGGATCAGGCGCGCTGTATCGGCTGTAAAAGCTGTATGGTCGCCTGTCCGTTTGGGGCTATGCAGGTGACGGGGAGCGCTGAGCAGGTTCAGGCCCTGAAGTGCGACCGCTGCGCGCACCGCGAAGCGGGACCGGCCTGCGTGGCGGCCTGTCCCACCTATGCGTTAAGCTGCGTCGATCCTGCCAGATTACGCGCCGAACGGCTGCGTTATCTGGCGTAAAACGTTACTGGCCGTTTTCCCGCCAGGCGAGCTCAACCTCTTCTGCCAGAATTTTAACGCCGGCTTCGATTTTTTCCGGGTCCGGCACGTAGTTCATGCGCATGCACTGATGGGTATGCGGCCAGGGTTTATCCAGCCCCGGGAAGAAGTAGTCCCCCGGTACCATCAACACCCCGCGCTTTTTCAGACGCTGATACAGCAGCTCGGTGGTGATCGGCAGGTCCTTAAACCACAGCCAGAGGAAAATCGCCCCTTCGGGTTTATGGATCAGGCAGCGATTTTCCGGTAAGTAGCGGCGAATGGTGGCGATCGTCTCTTGTACGCGCTGATAGTAGAAAGGCTTGATCACCTCATTCGACAGACGCAGCAGATCGTTGCGCTTAATCATCTCGCACATCATCGCCGGACCAATCCCACCCGGTGACAGGCTAATAATGCCGTTCATATTGGTGATGGCGGTGATGATTTTCTCATTGGCGATGATGATCCCGCAGCGGCTGCCAGGCAGACCCAGCTTGGAAAGGCTCATGCACAGGACAATGTTCGGGTTCCACAGCGGGCGCGCTTCGCTGAAGATAATGCCCGGGAAGGGCACGCCATAGGCGTTATCAATCACCAGCGGAATGCCGTGCTGGTTCGCCAGCGCATCCAGCTTCATCAGCTCTTCGTCGGTGATCACGTTCCCGGTTGGGTTGGTGGGCCGGGAGACGCAGATCATGCCGGTCTCTTCGCCAATATGCAGGTGCTCAAAATCGACGTGATATTTGAACTGGCCTTCCGGCAGCAGCTCGATGTTCGGACGTGCGGAGACGAAAAGGTCATCCTCAAGGCCGGAATCGGCGTAACCGATGTATTCCGGCGTCAGCGGGAAGAGCACCTTTTTGGTGGTGCCGTCGGCACGTCGGCCCGCGAAGAGGTTAAATAAGTAGAAAAACGCGCTCTGGCTGCCGTTTGTCAGTGCAATATTCTGTGGTTCGATCTCCCAGCCGAGGGTGTCGCGCAGCATCTCTGCCAGGGCAGCGAGCAGCTCGGTTTTCCCCTGCGGGCCGTCATAATTGCACAGCGCATCAGTGGCTTTGCCATTTTCCAGCATGTCCGCAAGGAGCGTCTGAAAATAGGCGTTCATCTCCGGAATTTGTGCCGGGTTACCGCCGCCGAGCATGATGGCGCCCGGTGTGCGCAGACCGTCGTTGAGATCCTCCATCAGGCGGGTAATGCCTGAATGGCGGGTGAATTTGTCGCCGAAAAGTGAAAAAGTCATAGCAGGTGTTCTGTCGGGCTTGTTCTAAGAGTGGCTCACCATAACGCTACAACTGCGCAGGTGCAAATCAGCGTGGAAAGACAGAATGATTGCTTTATGTTATCAGTTTGCCATCAGGCAGTGAATTATGCTGTATTTTCCCTCTCCCGTCGGGAGAGGGATTCTGAACGTAACGATCAGCGATTACCCGCCCATACCACCATCACCTTGTCGCCCTGGTGCTCACGTACAAAGCCATAGCCCTGGGGCAGGGACAGCGTGGTTTGCGTTCCTTCCCCCACTGCCGGATGGCGGGCGCGGAACTGTCCGAGCCGCTGCCAGTGGGTGACGGTGGCGGCCTGCGCGCCGCTGATATCCTGCCAGTTCATGTCCGAGCGCGTCCCCTGCAGCGGGTCGGAGCCCGTCGGGCCGAACGGTCGGGCGGATTCATCACCATAAAATATCTGCACGCTGCCCGGCGCCAGTAACAGCAGCTCTGCCGCCCGCTGGTCGCCCTCGCGGAACAGACGCGTATCGTGGGAAGAGAGGTAGCTCAGGACGTTAAAGCCCTGCAGCTTTTCTGCCATCTGCTGCCAGGTCAGGTCGATATCGGCCAGGCAATCTACCGCTTTCGCCGCCTGCTCCTGATAATCAAAATTGATCATCGCATCGAAGCCGTGACGGTAGTAATCGCTCTGCATCACCCCGTGACCCCAGGATTCACCGGTCATCCAGAAGGGCGCATCGTCGAGTTTTTTCTCCGGGTTGGCCGCTTGCCACGCTTTTAGCGCGTCACTGGCCTGGTCCTTCAGCTGCTGCCAGCCTGCCAGCTCCACGTGCTTGGCGGTATCGACCCGGAAACCGTCAATCCCGTATTCCCGTACCCACTGGCTCAGCCAGTGGGTGAGGTAGTCCCGGGGCGTGTAGCCATCGATGGCTTTTGCCCCGGTGTCGGGTTTATGGCGATAAAAGTTCGGCAGGCCCGAAGGAGTGGTGGATTCGGTTTTCAGATCCGGCAGGAAGGCCAGCGACATGGTCAGATCGTCGAAGCCGGGGTTGTCGTAATCGCCAATGTCGGTGCGTATCCACTGTTTGCCCCACCAGTTTTCCCATGCGGCTTTGTCGCTGAAATTGATGTAGTCGTTAAAGCTGTGCCAGCTCTGTCCGGCGGCAGGCTTCCAGTCGGTCCAGCGTTCACCCAGGGTTTTCTTCAGCTCATCACCCTGTAAATAGAGTGCGCCGAACTGGTACTCCTGCATGTCGGCCAGCGTCGCATAACCGGTGTGATTCATCACCACGTCAAACAGAATGCGGATCCCCCGACGATGGGCTTCATCCACCAGCTGGCGTAAATCGTCTTCCGTGCCCATGTTGGCATCGAGTCGGGTCCAGTCCTGGGTGTAGTAACCGTGATAGGCGTAATGGGGGAAGTCACCCTTGGTGCCGCCGCCGACCCAGCCGTGGATCTGCTCCAGCGGCGAGCTGATCCACAGGGCGTTGACGCCGAGCTGTTGCAGATAATCCAGTTTGCTGGTGAGCCCCTTCAGGTCGCCGCCGTGGAAGGTGCCGATCTCCTGTATGCCATCTTTATGGCGTCCGTAACTGTTGTCGTTGCCCGGATCGCCATTCTCAAACCTATCGGTCAGGACAAAATAGACGGTGGCGTTTTGCCAGCTGAACGGGGCGGGTTTGTCCGTCCCGGCACGCTCCAGTAACAGCAGGCCGTTGCTGCCCGGTGCGGGTTGCAGGGTGATTTTGCCCTGCTGCACGGTGGCGGTCTGTTTGCTGTAAGAATCACGCACCACGCTACCTTCCGGGAAGGTGTTGCTGACGTCGACCGTCAGGGGGTTACCGTCCCATTTCGGGCACTGGCGCACCACGCTGGTTACCGCTTTTTCGCTCTCGCTGGCGACGGTCAACATCAGGGTGGGCGTGCCGGAGCGGGTATCAATCCGTGCCTGATAATCACCGTCGCGGAACAGACGCCACTGCACCGGATCCCCTTCGCACGGCTTGAGTGACATCATCTCGTTGAGTTTTATCGCGTTTGTAGGCTGCCAGCACGTCTTGTCAAGATTCACCGTCAGCGGGCGGATACCCTTCGTCAGCTTTGCCTGTGCCGTGAAGACCCCCGAGCCTTCAGCCGTAAAGGTCGGAAAACCCGGGGCTGACCAGTCGGCGCTGGCCATGGCAGGCAAGAGGAGAAGAGCGAGAGCGGAACGTTTCATACCGGTTTCCTGTCACAGCGTTTTGCTCAGTTTGCCATCTATTGTAGAAGGCTAACTCCTCCCCTGGCGCTATCGCGCAGGGAGGAGCAATGAGGGTGAGTGATCTCACGCTAAACGGGTGTATTAACTGCGATATTGAGCACATTTTGGTGAAAATGATGCTTAAGCGAACGCTTTCTGGATGACAGGGTTTCGGATTTAGACTATTTCTTTGAATGCTCTTCTCGTCTATTTTTGCTAGGATCTGAGATTCGCTTCTCATTTTACGAAAAAAATAAGGTGTTGGAATGTTTCTATCCGACCAGGAGACTTAATGATATCGACTCCCATTCGACGATATGGGGCCGCGATACTCATGTTACTCACCATGGCAATTTCTGGTGAGGTGCTTGCGAAGACGCACACGGATACAACGAGTAAGAAGGCCCACGTCATAAAGACGACAAGTAGTAAGGTTAGCAGTAAACAAGAGTATTCTCGCAATAGTGCAAAGAGTAGTTCACTTCCTGATTTGCGAAAATACCCTTCCGGGACACCAAGGAAAAAAGCGTTTCTCCGGACGGTAATGCCTTATATTACAAGTCAAAATGCCGCGATTACGGCGGATCGTAACTGGTTGATCTCCAAACAGTACGATAGCCGCTGGTCGCCATCAGAACGCACGCGTCTGAAAGAAATTTCAAAACGCTATAAGGTGAGCTGGAACGGAAACACGCGTCGTGTGCCGTGGAACTCTCTCTTAGAGCGCGTAGATATTATTCCAGGCAGCATGGTCGCAACGATGGCTGCAGCCGAGAGTGGCTGGGGTACCTCGAAGCTGGCGCGCAGTAATAACAACCTCTTCGGCATGAAATGTGCGAAAGGGCGTTGTAACAATGCGCCGGGCAAGGTGAAAGGCTACTCACAGTTTGAATCGGTAAAAGATTCCGTGAATGCTTATGTTGTGAATCTGAACACGCATCCTGCTTATAAATCCTTCCGTAAGTCGCGCGCGCAGCTGCGTAAAGCAGACCAGGAAGTGACGGCAAGCACCATGATCCATAAGCTGAAAGGTTACTCAACCCAGGGCCAACGCTATAACAACTATCTGTTTGCGATGTACCAGGATAACCAGCGCTTAATCGCCGCACATATGTAATAGTAAAAAAGGCCTTCCATCCGGGAGGCCTTTTTTTATTTAAATCAGTACTTCACTGTAGCGATCGCGATACTCTTTCGGCGTGGTGTCATACGCTTTTTTAAATACCGAATAGAAATATTGTAGAGAGGGATAACCGCACATCTGCGAAATCTCATGAATCGAAAGCGACGTCGAAATTAGCAGGCTGCGGGCTTTCTCCAGTTTCTCGGCGTGAATCACCGCATGGATCGTCTCGCCCACCTCTTCTTTAAAACGCTTCTCCAGATTTGAACGTGAAATCCCTACCGCATCCAGCACCTGATCCACTTTGATGCCTTTACAGGCGTGGTTACGAATGTAGTGCATCGCCTGAATCACCGCCGGATCGTTCAGTGAACGGTAATCGGTCGATCGCCGCTCCACAACGCGCATCGGCGGTACCAGCAGCCGTTGCAGCGGCAGGTTTTCATTATCCAGCAGCCGGTGCAGCAGCTTGGCTGCCTGATAGCCCATCTGACGCGTTCCCTGGGCCACGGAGGAGAGCGCCACCCGTGACAGGTAACGCGTTAGTTCCTCATTATCGATACCAATGACGCACAGCTTTTCCGGCACCGGAATGTGCAGATGCTCGCACACCTGTAACACGTGCCGGGCGCGGGCATCGGTCACGGCGATAATCCCGGTCTGCGGCGGCAGGGTTTGCAGCCAGTCGGCGAGACGATTCTGCGCGTGCTGCCAGTTTTCAGGGGCCGTCTCCAGCCCCTGATAGACAACGCCGCGATACTTCTCCTTTGCCACCAGCTGACAGAACGCATACTCACGTTCCGCCGCCCAGCCTTTGCCGCTGGAAACGGGCAGGCCATAAAAGGCGAAGCGGTGTACCCCTTTCTCCTTCAGATGGAGAAAGGCGCTCTCCACCAGAGCGTGGTTGTCGGTCGCGATATAGTGCACGGGAGGGTAATTTTCCGGCTTGTGGTAGGAGCCGCCGACGCCGACGATGGGGACGTCGACATCGACCAGCAGCTGCTGGATAACGGCATCGTCAAAATCCGCGATAACGCCGTCGCCCAACCACTCTTTAATATTATCGATACGCATCCGGAAATCTTCTTCGATGAAGATATCCCACTCGGACTGCGACGCCTGCAAGTATTCACCCACACCCTCTACAACCTGACGGTCATAAGCTTTATTGGCATTGAATAACAACGTTATGCGGTGACGCTTCTCAAACATGGCGCTCTTTTTCCAGAATCAGTGACAGACGATAAAGCATCCTCAGGCGCGCCTCTTGGTCGCGGAATCCATCCATACTGCCAGCAACAGAATGGCACCCTTAACGATATACTGCCAGAATGTCGGGACGTCCATCATACTCATTCCGTTATCCAGCGACGCCATAATAAAGGCACCCATCACCGCCCCGGCGACGCTGCCGATCCCGCCCGCCAGACTGGTTCCGCCAATGACGCAGGCAGCGATGGCGTCGAGTTCGGCAATGTTCCCTGCCGACGGCGAGCCTGCCCCCAGGCGCGAGCTTAAGATCAGACCCGCCACGGCGACCATCAGGCCATTAATGGCAAAGACCGCCAGCTTGGTGCGCTCAACGTTGATGCCGGACAGGCGCGCGGCTTCGAGGTTGCCGCCGATGGCATAAATGCGCCGACCAAAGGCGGTGCGGGTGGCCATAAACATCCCGGCCAGCAGCAGCAGAACCAGCAGCAGCACCGGCGTCGGCACGCCGCGGTAGTCGTTCAGCAGCCAGATTGCTCCAAGGACAATCACTGCCGTCAGCGCCTGGCGGCCGACAACCGAGGTGGACGGTGCCGTGGCTAACCCTAAGCTCTGACGACGCATTCTGCTCCGCCACTGCCAGGCAACAAACGCCATCAGGCCAATTGCGCCGAGGCTAAAACCGACCCCGCTGGAGAGATAGCTCTGACCAATCTGCGACATGGAGGCGCTGGTGGGAGAGACGGTGGTGCCGTTGGTCACGCCAATCAGAATGCCGCGGAAGGCCAGCATCCCCGCCAGGGTGACGATAAACGACGGCACTTTACGATAGGCCACCCACCAGCCGTTCCAGGTGCCGAGGAGTAAACCGAGCAGCAGGGTAACCACGATGGTGAGCGGCAGCGGCCAGCCCAGCCAGACGTCGAAAATCGCCGCCAGGCCGCCGAGCAGGCCCATCATCGAACCTACGGAGAGGTCGATCTCCGCCGAGATAATCACAAACACCATCCCCACCGCCAGAATGCCGGTAATGGCGGTCTGACGCAGCAAGTTGGAGACGTTACGGGCGCTGAGGTACGAGCCGTCAGTGGTCCAGGTAAAGAACAGCATGATCGCTACAATGGCGGCAATCATGACAAAGACCTGCAGATTAAGCGCCTTTAACCCTGAAAACAGACCCGGTGCGGGCGCCGTGGCTTTTAATTCAGATGGATTGCTCTTCGACATGGCGTTCGCTCCTTAATGCGGCTTCCATCACCTGTTCCTGCGTCAGGTTCTGGTTGTTCAGGTTGGCTTTCAGTTTTCCTTCGTGCATCACCAGCACCCGGTCGCTCAGACCCAGCACTTCAGGCAGCTCTGACGAAATCACAATTACGGCGATACCCTGCTGAACCAGCTGGTTGATCAGCTTGTAGATTTCGTATTTCGCACCGATATCGATCCCGCGGGTGGGTTCATCAAGGATCAGGATGCGCGGGTTGAGCAACAGGCAGCGGGCAAGAATGGCCTTCTGCTGATTGCCGCCGCTAAGACGACCAATGGCGAGGTCCGGGGAAGACGTTTTGACCTTCAGCCGTTGAAGGGACTGCAGAATGCAGTGCTGCTCGGCGGCGTCATCAAGGCTGCTTAGCTTTCCGCTGAACTGATCTAAGGCGGCGAGGGTGATATTTTTACCTACCGCCATCACCGGCACGATGCCGTCTTTCTTACGATCTTCCGGTACCATCGCGATGCCGTGGGCAATCGCCTGCTGACAGTTTTTGATATCGACCGGCTGCCCGTCAATAAAGATACGGCCTTCCCAGCGACCGGGCCAGACGCCGAACAGACACTGCACGGCCTCGGTACGCCCGGCGCCGACCAGCCCGGCTATGCCAAGAATTTCACCGCGATGCAGCGAGAAGGAGACGTCGTTCACCCGTTTGATATGACGATTGATCGGATGCCAGGCGGTGAGATGCTCCACGCGCAGCACCTCCTCCCCGAGGGTATGCGGTTCATTTGGGTAGAGCGCAGTGAGCTCGCGGCCCACCATCATAGTAATGATGTCATCCTCGCTCATTCCCTGCGCTTCGCGGGTGCCGATATGCTGCCCGTCGCGAATGACGCAGACCGTGTCCGAAATAGCTTTCACTTCGTTGAGCTTGTGGGAGATGTAAATGCAGGCAATACCGTGGTTTTGCAGGTCACGAATGATGTCCAGCAATACCGCGGTTTCCTGTTCCGTCAGCGAAGCGGTCGGTTCATCGAGGATCAGCAGGCGCACCTGTTTGTTGAGCGCTTTGGCGATCTCCACCAGCTGCTGTTGCCCCAGACCTAACTCGCCCACCCGGGTATCGGGAGAGATCGCCAGGCTCACCTGTGCCAGCAGCTTTTCGCAGCGCAGGGTCATGGTGTCGTAATCCAGCACCCCGTGACGGGCGATCTCGGCGCCGAGGAAGATGTTCTCCAGCACGGTGAGGTGCTTCACCAGCGCCAGCTCCTGGTGAATGATGGCGATGCCTTTGCGTTCGGTATCGCGGATGTGCGTGGCCTGCAGGGTTTCGCCGGAAAAAATAATTTCGCCGTCATAGCTGCCGTGGGGGTAAATGCCGCACAGCACTTTCATTAACGTCGATTTGCCGGAGCCATTTTCACCGCACAGCGAGACGATCTCGCCGGGATTTAAACGCAGACTGACGTTGTCCACGGCCTTCACCGCGCCAAACACCTTAGTGATGCTTTTCATTTCAAGGAGATAAGACATAACTGCCCCACATGACCCGAAGGAAAACAGTACAAGTCGATACGCCCCCGCCAGGCAGGGGCGATGCTGGATTACAGTTCGCTTTTTTTATGGAAACCGTCTTTCACAACGGTGGCGTCAATGTTCTCTTTATTGACTTCGATAGGGGTTAACAGTCGGGACGGCACATCTTTCAGGCCATTGTTTAAGCTGGTGTCGGCTTTAGGCTGCTGGTCATTGCCCAGCTCAACGGCAATTTCTGCGGCGGTGGTGGCCAGCTCGGTGATCGGTTTATACACCGTCATGGTCTGGGTGCCGGCCACAATGCGTTTCACCCCGGCCAGGTCTGCATCCTGCCCGGAGATCGCCACTTTTCCGGCCAGCCCCTGAGCGCTGAGCGCCTGAATTGCGCCGCCAGCGGTGGCGTCGTTAGACGCGACCACGGCGTCAATTTTGTTATTGTTGGCAGTTAAGGCGTTTTCCATAATTTTCAGTGCGTTTTCTGGCAGCCAGCCATCTGCCCACTGGTCGCCAACCACTTTGATTTTGCCTTCGTCAATGTACGGCTTCAGCACTTTCATCTGCCCGGCGCGGAATAATTTGGCGTTGTTGTCTACTGGCGAGCCGCCCATCAGGAAATAGTTCCCCTGTGGCACTTTCGCTACCAGGCTTTGCGCCTGTAATTCACCGACTTTTTCATTGTCGAAGGAAATATAATAATCGATGTCGGCGTTATTAATCATGCGGTCATAGGCCAATACTTTAATGCCCTCGCGTTTGGCTTCTTTTACCACGTTACTTAAAACCTGACCGTTATAGGGAATAATAACCAGCACATCGACGCCGCGGTTAATCATATTTTCGATTTGCGACATTTGGGTTTCTTCATTGCCATTGGCAGACTGGACAAAAACTTTTGCTCCTAATGCTTCTGCCTTATTGACAAAAATATCGCGATCTTTTTGCCAGCGCTCCAGGCGGAGGTCATCGATCGCCATGCCGATTTTGACTTCTTTTGCATGACTCGCCGTACTCGCCAGCAGCAGCGATGCACAAAGAGTGAGGCACAGGTTCTTTATCTTCATAATTGTATTGCCTTTTGTAGGGTTAGGTAACTGAGATAAAAGAAACAATCATTGCAAGAGACGTAGCAAATTCTTAACGGGGAACGGCAGACTGGCAATTACAGATTTTTATCTTCTCGTTATGATATTTGGTTTATTTTCGAATTTATGACCGCGATCTTATTTTAAATTACATAACTTCTTAATTACGCATGATTCTGGAATTTACGCTGTGAAATTCCTTTGGCTGCAAATTGATTTTGCGAGCCAGCGCACGTTTGTGCATTCTCTCAATAGCAGTGTGAAATAACGTAATTGAGCAAGCTGCGATCACTATTCACTATTACTCCAGTATCTACTCTTCGCCGCACCCCTGATTATGGAGCTCACTATGCAAGCTTATTTCGATCAACTCGATCGCGTTCGTTATGAAGGCCCGAAATCCTCTAATCCTTTAGCGTTTCGTCATTACAACCCGGACGAGCTGGTGTTGGGTAAGCGCATGGAAGAACATTTGCGTTTCGCCGCCTGCTACTGGCATACCTTCTGCTGGAGCGGGGCCGATATGTTTGGCGTAGGCTCGTTCGATCGTCCCTGGCAGCAGCCGGGCGATGCGCTTGAGCTGGCGAAGCGCAAAGCGGACGTTGCCTTTGAGTTCTTCCACAAGCTGAACGTGCCGTACTACTGCTTCCACGACGTGGACGTTTCCCCGGAAGGCGCTTCGCTGAAAGAGTACCTGAATAACTTCGCGCAGATGGTCGACGTACTGGCTGAAAAACAGCAGCAGAGCGGCGTGAAGCTGCTGTGGGGCACCGCCAACTGCTTTACCCACCCGCGCTATGGCGCAGGGGCTGCCACTAACCCGGATCCGGAAGTGTTCAGCTGGGCGGCCACCCAGGTCGTGACGGCGATGAACGCGACCCATCAGCTGGGCGGCGAAAACTACGTCCTGTGGGGCGGGCGCGAAGGCTACGAAACGCTGCTCAATACCGATTTACGCCAGGAGCGCGAGCAGATTGGCCGCTTCATGCAAATGGTGGTGGAGCATAAACACAAAATCGGTTTCCAGGGCACGCTGCTGATTGAGCCAAAACCGCAGGAGCCGACTAAGCACCAGTACGATTACGACGTGGCAACGGTGTACGGCTTCCTCAAGCAGTTCGGGCTGGAAAAAGAGATCAAAGTGAACATCGAAGCCAACCACGCGACCCTGGCCGGCCACTCGTTCCACCACGAGATCGCCTCCGCTATCGCGCTGGGCATTTTCGGCTCCGTGGATGCTAACCGCGGCGATCCGCAGCTGGGCTGGGATACCGATCAGTTCCCGGTCAGCGTGGAAGAAAACGCGCTGGTGATGTACGAAATCATTAAAGCGGGTGGGTTTACCACCGGCGGCCTGAACTTTGACGCCAAAGTGCGCCGTCAGAGTACCGATAAATACGATCTGTTCTATGGTCATATTGGGGCGATGGACACCATGGCGCTGTCGCTGAAAGTGGCCGCCCGCATGATTGAAGACGGCGAGCTGGATAAGCGCGTGGCGAAACGCTATGGCGGCTGGAACAGTGAACTGGGTCAGCAAATTTTGAAAGGCCAGTTATCGCTGACGGAACTGGCGAAGTACGCTGAACAGCATAACCTGGCGCCGCAGCATCAGAGTGGTCATCAGGAGCTGCTGGAAAATCTGGTGAATCATTACCTGTTCGACAAGTAACGGGTATCGCCGGGCGGCGCTACGCTTGCCCGGCCTATAATTTTAAGGAGCCCAGGGCATGTATATCGGGATCGATCTTGGCACATCGGGTGTGAAAGCCATTCTGTTAAATGAACAGGGCGACGTGCTGGCAGCGCAAACAGAAAAATTGCAGGTTTCACGGCCACATCCGCTCTGGTCTGAACAGGATCCTGAAGCCTGGTGGCTGGCAACGGATCGCGCCCTGAAGGCGCTTGGCGAGCAGCACTCGCTGAGGGAAGTCAAAGCCCTGGGAATTGCCGGGCAGATGCATGGCGCTACGCTGCTGGACAAGGACAACCGTGTTTTACGTCCGGCCATTTTATGGAATGACGGCCGCTGCGGTGAAGAGTGCGCCCTGCTGGAAGAACGCGTGCCGACATCCCGGGAGATCACCGGCAACCTGATGATGCCGGGCTTTACCGCACCCAAATTGCTGTGGGTCCAGCGCCACGAGCCCGAGATTTTTAGCCAGGTGGCGAAGGTGCTGCTGCCAAAAGATTATCTGCGTCTGCGGATGACCGGCGAGTACGCCAGCGATATGTCCGATGCGGCAGGCACTATGTGGCTCGACGTCGCTAAACGCGACTGGAGCGAGACGATGCTCGACGCCTGCCATCTCACCCGTGACCATATGCCTGCTCTGTTCGAAGGCTGTGAGCAGACCGGCACGCTGCTGCCGTCGGTCGCGCAACGGTGGGATATGCCGGCCGTTCCGGTCGTGGCGGGGGGCGGTGATAACGCCGCGGGCGCGGTTGGTGTGGGGATGGCCGATGCCGGACAGGCGATGCTGTCGTTGGGCACATCCGGCGTCTACTTTGCCGTCAGCGACGGTTATCGCAGTAACCCTGACAGCGCGGTGCACAGCTTCTGCCATGCGTTACCCGGCAAATGGCATCTGATGTCGGTGATGCTCAGCGCGGCGTCGTGCCTGGACTGGGCGGCAAAACTGACCGGCTTAGGCAGCGTTCCGGCCCTGCTCGATGCTGCGCAGCAGGCCGATGAAAACGCGGGTACCCTCTGGTTCCTGCCCTATCTTTCCGGCGAGCGCACGCCGCATAACAACCCGCAGGCGAAAGGGGTGTTCTTTGGCTTAACCCATCAGCACGGTCCGGCCGAACTGGCGCGTGCGGTACTGGAAGGGGTGGGTTATGCCCTGGCTGATGGCATGGATGTAGTACATGAATGCGGACTCAAACCGACCAGCATTACGCTGATTGGCGGCGGGGCGCGTAGCCCGTACTGGCGTCAGATGCTGGCGGATATCAGCGGTCAGCAGCTGGATTACCGTACCGGCGGGGATGTCGGGCCTGCGCTGGGCGCCGCGCGGCTGGCGCAGATTGCGGTGAATCCGGATAAACCGCTGTCGGCGCTGCTGCCACAGCTAGCGCTGGAACAGCAGCACATCCCTGATACCGCGCGTCATGCCCGCTATGCCGGGCAACGCGATGTGTTCCGCAAGATCTATCAGCAGCTTCTGCCATTGATGTCGTGAAACGTTGCCGGGTGGCGTTTCGTTTGCACAGCCTTGTAGGCCCGTGCAAGCGAAGCGCCGCCGGGCAAGCAAGTCGTGCTTAACTGACAAACCTGCGCGTATCAATCCGCTGCAACAGCATAGACAGCAGCAGACTGACCACCAGCGTGGCCGAGAATATCCAGACGATATCCAGCAGCGGCCAGCTCTTTAACTCCACGCCACGCGTGCGCAGGGCGTGGATCACCAGCGCGTGAAAACCATAAATCCCCAGTGAGTTACGCGAAATTAACCCCAGCAGCGGCAGGGGGCGTGCATTGAGCGTGTTTTTCACCAGGGTAAATAATGACATCGCGCAGATAAAGACCATCGGGCCGCAGTAGAGATACCAGGTGTCGGCGAAGGTGCCGCGCCACTGCAGTTCATGCAGCGTACCGCGGGAGATGATCGCAACCGCAGCAATAAACAGCGCGGCGCAAATCCCATTCAGCCAGCGTTTACGGGTATCCATCATACCCAGAGCGCGGCCCAGCATACCGTACAGCACGTAATAGAAGGTGTCGCCGTTGATATACAGGTTGATCGGCAGCCATTCAAATCCGCCTATTTTTTGCGAGACGGTGTTGGGGTTGGCCACGATGCCGATCACGATCATCAGCGCCAGCAGCATTTTGCCGTTCGCGCTCTTCACCTGCAGCAGCGGGGAGAGCAGGTAAATGACGATAATGGCGAAGAAAAACCACAGATGATAGAACACCGGCTTTTGCAGCAGGTATTTCAGCGACAGCTCGCTGTTAATCGAGGTAAACAGCACGATATAAAGGAACGCCACGGTGCTGTAAAACAGCAGACACAGCCCGATGCGTAAAAAGTGGCGCGGTTGCGCGCTGCGCTCGCCAAAAAAGAGATAGCCGGAGATCATGAAAAACAGCGGCACGCTCACGCGTGAAGCGGAGTTGAGAATATTGGCGATATCCCAGTTAACGAGGCTGACGCTTGCGGCATTGGTGATATACCAGGTCGTGGTATGGATCATCACCACCATTAAACAGGCAATTCCCCGCAGATTATCAATCCAGTTAATTTTTTCCTGCATCCATCCCTCTGTTTTCGCATTAAAAAGAGTCTGACTGTGGTATTGCTAAAGACGCTCACTGGAAAATTCTGAGTTTGCATCGCCCTGCTTGTGCCCGGGCGGTGAGATTCGCAGAATGCCGGGCCATAATCTATAAAGTTTAGAGTTTAAAAATAATAGCCACAGCACAGGGCGGTAATAAAAATGATGATGCGTGCAATGTGGATCCTGATCCCCGCGTTACTGGCCGGCTGCGCGGCTCAGGAGACGTCCCCCGCGCAAAAAGCGCAAACGAAGAAAGTCAGTCCGGTGCGTTCGCTGGACATGGAACAGCTGTGTAAGGATCGGGCGGCTCAGCGCTACAATACCGGTGCGCAAAAAATCGACGTCACCGCATTCGAACAGTTCCAGGGTAGCTATGAAATGCAGGGCTTCACTGCCCGCAATGAGAGTTTCATCTGTTCTTTTGACCCAGAAGGCCATTTTTTACATCTTTCGATGCGTTAAGGCCGTCGCGTCATGAGCTGGCTGTGTCCCGAGGGCGTTGTCAGCTATGCTTATTTCCCAATTTTCCCTAAACAACGCCGTTTCGTACTGTATATCTTGCATCCGACGGGTATACTGATCCCTTCCATTTAAAACCACACGTATCCAGCACGAAATACTATGCAAAAGTTCGATACTAAGACCTTCCAGGGCCTGATCCTGACCTTACAGGATTACTGGGCTCGTCAGGGCTGCACCATTGTTCAACCACTGGACATGGAAGTCGGCGCCGGCACCTCACACCCGATGACCAGCCTGCGCGCGCTGGGGCCAGAGCCAATGGCGACCGCTTATGTGCAGCCATCTCGTCGTCCGACCGATGGTCGCTACGGTGAAAACCCGAACCGCTTACAGCACTACTATCAGTTCCAGGTGGTCATTAAGCCATCACCGGACAATATTCAGGAGCTGTACCTTGGGTCGCTGAAAGAGCTGGGTATGGATCCAACCATCCACGACATCCGTTTCGTGGAAGATAACTGGGAAAACCCAACGCTGGGTGCCTGGGGTCTGGGCTGGGAAGTGTGGCTGAACGGTATGGAAGTGACGCAGTTTACCTACTTCCAGCAGGTTGGCGGTCTGGAATGTAAACCGATCACCGGTGAAATCACCTACGGTCTGGAACGTCTGGCCATGTACATTCAGGGCGTAGACAGCGTTTACGACCTGGTCTGGAGCGACGGTCCGCTGGGTAAAACCACCTACGGCGACGTGTTCCATCAGAACGAAGTGGAGCAATCCACCTATAACTTCGAATACGCGGACGTGGACTTCCTGTTCACCTGCTTCGAGCAGTACGAGAAAGAAGCCCAGCAGCTGCTGGCGCTGGAGACTCCGCTGCCGCTGCCCGCCTATGAGCGTATTCTGAAGGCCGCCCACAGCTTCAACCTGCTGGACGCCCGTAAAGCGATCTCCGTGACTGAACGTCAGCGCTACATTCTGCGTATTCGTACCCTGACCAAAGCCGTTGCAGAAGCTTACTATGCGTCCCGTGAAGCCCTTGGCTTCCCGATGTGCAACCGAAACAAATAAGAGGCGGCCATGTCTGAGAAAACTTTCCTGGTGGAAATCGGCACCGAAGAGCTGCCACCAAAAGCCCTGCGCAGCCTGGCGGAGTCCTTTGCTGCGAACGTGACTGCCGAGCTGGATAACGCTGGCCTCGCACACGGTAAAATCGAATGGTTTGCTGCCCCGCGCCGCCTGGCGCTGAAAGTGGCAAACCTGGCTGCTTCCCAACCCGATCGCGAAGTTGAAAAGCGCGGCCCGGCCATTGCTCAGGCGTTCGACGCTGAAGGCAAGCCGAGCAAAGCGGCAGAAGGCTGGGCGCGTGGTTGCGGGATCACCGTTGACCAGGCCGAGCGTCTGACTACCGACAAAGGAGAATGGCTGCTGTATCGCGCCCATGTGAAGGGCGAGAGCGCAGAAGCGCTGCTGCCGAACATGATCGCCACCTCGCTGGCTAAGCTGCCGATCCCAAAACTGATGCGCTGGGGCGCAAGCGACGTCCACTTCGTGCGTCCGGTTCATACCGTGACCCTGCTGCTGGGCGACACCGTGATCCCTGCCACCATTCTGGGCGTGGCGTCCGATCGCGTGATCCGCGGCCACCGCTTTATGGGCGAGCCGGAGTTCACCATCGACAATGCCGACCAGTATCCTTCAATCCTGCTGGAGCGCGGTAAGGTCATCGCTGACTATGAACAGCGTAAAGCCCGTATTAAAGCGGACGCGGAAGAAGCGGCACGTCAGATTGGCGGTAACGCCGATCTGAGCGAAAGCTTGCTGGAAGAAGTGACCTCGCTGGTGGAATGGCCGGTGGTCCTGACCGCGAAGTTTGAAGAGAAATTCCTGGCGGTACCGGCAGAAGCGCTGGTTCACACCATGAAGGGCGACCAGAAGTACTTCCCGGTCTATGCCAATGACGGCAAATTGCTGCCGAACTTCATCTTCGTGGCCAACATTGAATCGAAAGATCCGATTCAGATTATCTCCGGTAACGAGAAAGTGGTGCGTCCGCGTCTGGCGGATGCCGAGTTCTTCTTTAATACCGACCGTAAAAAGCGTCTGGAAGATCACCTTCCGCGCCTGCAGACCGTGCTGTTCCAGCAGCAGCTGGGTACGCTGCGCGACAAGACCGACCGTATCGCGGAGCTGTCCGGCTGGATCGCCCGTGAAATCGGCGCGGACGTCAACCACGCCACCCGCGCAGGCCTGCTCTCCAAGTGCGACCTGATGACCAACATGGTGTTCGAATTTACCGACACCCAGGGCGTGATGGGCATGCACTATGCGCGTCACGATGGCGAAGCGGAAGACGTAGCTGTCGCGCTGAACGAGCAGTATCAGCCGCGCTTTGCCGGTGACGATCTGCCGTCCAACCCGGTGGCCTGTGCCGTCGCGATTGCCGACAAGATGGACACCCTGGCGGGTATCTTCGGTATCGGTCAGCATCCGAAAGGCGATAAAGACCCGTTTGCGCTGCGTCGTGCTGCGCTGGGCGTGCTGCGCATCATCGTTGAGAAGAACCTCAATCTCGATCTGCAGACTCTGACTGAAGAAGCGGTGCGTCTGTACGGCGACAAGCTGACCAACGCCAACGTGGTAGATGATGTTATCGACTTTATGCTGGGCCGTTTCCGCGCCTGGTATCAGGACGAAGGTTACACCGTCGACACCATCCAGGCGGTGCTGGCGCGTCGTCCGACCCGTCCGGCTGATTTCGATGCCCGCATGAAAGCGGTTTCCCACTTCCGTACCCTGGAAGCGGCGTCTGCTCTGGCGGCGGCCAACAAGCGTGTATCCAATATTCTGGCGAAGTCCGATGAAAAGCTGAACGAGCGTGTCAACGCCGCGACGCTGAAAGAGCCGGAAGAGATCGCCCTGGCGATGCAGGTTGTGGTACTGCGCGACAAGCTGGAGCCGGTCTTCGCGGAAGGTCGCTACCAGGAAGCGCTGGTGGAGCTGGCCGAACTGCGCGACGTGATCGATGCCTTCTTCGAGAAAGTGATGGTGAACGTAGAAGATAAAGATCTGCGTATCAACCGTCTCTCGATGCTCGAAAAACTGCGCGAGCTGTTCCTGCGCGTGGCGGATATTTCCCTGCTGCAGTAATGCGCCCTTTGCCCGGCGGCGCTACGCTTGCACGGGCACCGGGAGTGCTAGAAACCCGCTTCGGCGGGTTTTTTTATGCCGTGCCGTTGAAAATTTAACCTTGAAACGGTCAACAAATTACCGTTATCCTTATCCACGTTGACTTTCTCCCCCTGGAGCGCCCCCCAAAAATGAACAACCACGACTGATGAATTTCGATCCTTGCTAAACGCCACCGCGTCGGCAGGGGAGGTTTTGATTTCATTCAGGAGTGCTTATGGCTCATTTTGCGCAATCCCCTTCTTTTATTTTGCATCAGGTCACCTGTCAGTTTGCGACGGGCGATACCCTTTTTGGTCCGCTGAATTTCTCGCTGGAGTCGTCGCTCTGCGCGCTGGTTGGCCGCAACGGCAGCGGTAAGACCCGTCTCCTGCGCCTGCTGGCCGGTCTGGACGAGCCCGCCAGCGGTCATATCGAACGTTTCGGCACGCACAGCTATGTTGCGCAACAGCACGATATTTCTCCGCAAACCACGCTGGCCGGGCTACTTGGCTATGAGGATATCTTTGCGGCCCGGGCGCGGATCGATAGCGGTGATTACCAGCCTGACGATCTGGAGCGCCTGGAGGGTTTCTGGGATATCGCCGAACGGCTGAGCGAGGCATTCAGGGACGCGCAGCTTCCGACGTTTACACCCGACAAACCGGCTTCCGAACTGAGCGGCGGTGAGCGGATTCGCGCTCTGCTGTGCGGCGCGTTTACGGCGAATACGGATTATCTGCTGCTGGATGAACCGACCAACCACCTCGACCGACAGGGGCGGGAGTGGTTTTACGCTCAGCTTGCCCGCCATACCGGCGGCGTGCTGGTCGCATCCCACGATCGTGAGCTGCTGGCGCAGGTGCCGCGCATACTGGAACTCAGCGCTTCCGGTTTGCACAGCTATGGCGGGAATTATGCCGATTATCAGCGTCAGCGGGATGCGGAACAGCAGGCTGCCCGAGCGGCGCTGGATCATGCAACTCACGAGCGCAAACGCACCCGCACACGTCAGCAGAAAGAGCATGACGACAGCCTGCGCCGCTCGGCTAAAACCCTGCGCACGGTGGATACCCTTAATATCGCCTCGTTTGAGCGCGTGAAATATAAA
Organism: Leclercia sp. TB492; assembly: GCF_049974505.2. Taxonomy (NCBI): domain Bacteria; kingdom Pseudomonadati; phylum Pseudomonadota; class Gammaproteobacteria; order Enterobacterales; family Enterobacteriaceae; genus Leclercia; species Leclercia sp. TB492. The sequence continues at coordinate 155,318 of NZ_CM127572.1, forward strand.
GGGGCGGCAAAGGAGCGTCCAGGCGCATGGCGCAAACAGCATCACGATCAACAGGATGCGTTGAATGCGGCGGTCAATCAGGCGCGGGAGCGGGTCGAAGAGGAAAACCCGGTGATGTTTACCCTGCCGGGCAGCCAGATTGCGGAGGGCAAACAGGTGCTAGTGCTGGACGATCTGGTGCTGCCGTATGTCACGATGCTGCCGCTCACCTGGCGCATGGACGGGCCGAGGCGGGTGGCCCTGCGCGGGCCGAACGGCTGCGGGAAATCTACCCTGCTGAAAGCGATCCTCGGGGAGTGCGCGCCCGTCGCCGGGACCTGCCGCGTGTCGGTCAACACGGTGTACCTCGACCAGCATTTATCGCAGCTGGATCTGACGCAGTCGGTTATCAGTCATCTCAATCTGCACAACACGCCGCTTGAGGAGGGCGTGCTGCGCAGCCGTCTGGCGCAACTCCAGCTGGGTGCCGGGAAAGTTACGCTGCCGCTGGCAGAGCTGAGCGGCGGCGAGCGGTTAAAAGCAGCGCTTGCCTGCGTTCTGTGGCGGGAAGAGGCGACGCAGCTGTTGCTGCTTGATGAACCGACCAACCACCTGGACCTGGCCTCAACGCAGGCTATCGAAGCGGCGCTGGCAGGCTTTGCAGGCGCACTGCTGGTAGTGTCGCATGACGATCATTTTCTGAACGGGCTGAACCTGACGGATGAACTGGTATGGCTGGATGGGGAGTGGCGTGCTGAACGGCGGTGACAAAAACATAAACCCCCGCAAATGCGGGGGCAAAAACAACTTCATTCAGTCAACTGCTTGCGGAGTGCCGGGTTAGCCTGAATCAGACTCATCAGCTTCAGCTCGGTCATAGAGGGCTTCACTCTTTTCGATTCCCACTCCTGAACCATTGCTACGCTGACACCCATTGCTCGGGCGAAATCATCTGTTTTCATCCCTGTCCCTTTGCGTAAGCGCTCAAATTCCGTAAAGGGGTTAGACTTTTGCGAACGGGTCACCGTCTGCGGTACATCTTTAAAAACAATCTGTTCCAGACTGCTTAGCAGATCGAACATAGGATCTTTTAATTCCATTGAGGACTCCTCTTAAATCACACTGCGGGATCGTGAACATAGAGAGCAATTTAAGAATAGTCGCTAAAACTGACAGGAGATCGTAACGTGCGTGATTAATTTTGAGAGATACGTTTCGCTCGCTTGTTTTCGGTGTGAGCACCAGTGCTAATGACTTGATTATTCAGTAGCGCAATAGCATCAGGTATATTTTTGTAAATCGTAAGAATTTATATGGCAATAGCCGTTTTACATGAAAAGGGTATCTTGCAGGCCTGACCTGGACTATTCTTGTCAGCGTCGGGCACGCCTGTGCCGGTGTACGCTTTTTTGGGTGAAAGGAGTAATAACAATGGCGACAGGAAAGCCCTGCTCTCGCTGGTTTGCGCCGCTTGCGGCGTTATTAATGGTGGTTAGCCTGAGTGGGTGTTTCGATAAGGAAGGCGATCAGCGCAAAGCGTTTATCGATTTCCTGCAAAATACTGCGATGCGCAGTGGCGAGCGTTTGCCAACGCTGACTGCGGATCAGAAAAAACAGTTTGGTCCCTTCGTTTCCGACTATGCCATTTTGTACGGCTATTCACAGCAGGTGAATCAGGCGATGGACGCCGGTCTGCGTCCGGTGGTGGACAGCGTGAATGCGATTCGCGTCCCGCAGGACTATGTGACCCAGCGTGAGCCGCTGAGCCAGTCAAACGGCGCACTGGGTGTGCTGGGCCAGCAGCTGCAGAACGCCAAAATGCAGGCCGATGGCGCGCGCTCTGCGCTGAAACAGGGCGAAGACCTGAAACCTGTGTTCGACAAAGTGTATGAAAAGGTGGTGACCAAACCTGCCGATGCGCTGCAGCCGCTCATTCCGGCCGCGCAGATCTTCACTCAGCAGCTGGTACAGGTGGCGGATTATATTTCGCAGCAGGGTACCCAGGTGAGCTTTGTCTCGAACGGCATCCAGTTCCCGACCTCGCAGCAGGCCAGCCAGTACAATACGCTGATTGGGCCGCTTGCAGCACAGCACCAGGCGTTTAGCCAGGCCTGGGGGGCGGCGATGGCCGCAACGGAATAACGTCAGACGCGCACATTTCCAGAATAAAAACCCCGCTGAAAAGCGGGTTTTTTATTCTGCCAGAAAATAAAGCTTGTCTTTGATCCCGTAACTATGTTTAATAGTCCTCGTCGGTTTGTTACACAGACCTAAAGCAGTTTAGTTAAGCAGTCCAGATGCGTTATCCTTAGATACCCTTCGTAGTGACCCTTCCTTCATCGCTTAAAAATCTGTAACACATTCCATCATCGCGCCGGAAGGCAAAACAAATTTTTAAAAAGGTAATATCTATGTCTGGTAAAATGACTGGTCTGGTAAAATGGTTCAACGCTGATAAAGGTTTCGGCTTCATCACTCCTGACGATGGCTCTAAAGACGTGTTCGTACACTTCTCTGCTATCCAGAACGATGGCTACAAATCTCTGGACGAAGGTCAGAAAGTTTCCTTCACCATCGAAAGCGGCGCTAAAGGCCCAGCAGCTGGTAACGTTGTAAGCCTGTAAGCTTCCAACTCAGCTACAAGAATTTAAAAACCCGCCTCTGGCGGGTTTTTTTCGTTCAGGGTTTGGCCTGTGGATTCACGCAGTTTTTATCGACCTTGCCCTGCAGGGCGTCGATCAGGTTGTCCACCGCACAGGCTGCCATGTTGTAGCGCGTCTCGTGCGTCGCAGAGCCAATATGTGGCAGCGCCACCACGTTAGGCAGCTTCAGCAGCTCTGAGCTGGCCGGCAGCGGCTCCTGCTCGAACACGTCCAGCCCTGCGGCGTGGATCTCACCATTTTTCAGCGCTGCAATCAGCGCCTGCTCATCCACCACCGGCCCACGACCCGCATTAATAAAGATGGCGGACTTCTTCATCTTCTCAAACTGCGCTTTGCCCATCAGATGATGCGTCTCATCGGTCAGGGGCAGGATCAGGCAGACAAAGTCCGCTTCCTGCAACAGGGTATCCAGATCGCAGTGGCGGGCGTTAAAACGCTCCTCGGCCTCTTTATGCTGGCGACGTGCGTTGTAGAGGATCGGCATGTTGAAACCGAAGTGGGCGCGCTGCGCCAGCGCCAGGCCGATGCGGCCCATCCCGACGATACCCAGCGTTTTGCCGTGCACGTCGGTGCCGAACCAGTCCGGGCCGATGCTTTTGGTCCATTCCCCGGCCTTAACGCGTTCGGCCACTTCCACCACCCGACGCGCGCTGCTGAGCACCAGCGCCATCAGAGTATCGGCCACGGTTTCGGTCAGTACGGTTGGCGTGTGCATCAGCAGGACGTTACGGGCATTCAGTGCATCGACGTCGAAGTTGTCATAGCCCACCGAAATAGTGGAGGTTGCACGAAGCGCCGGCATTTTCTCCAGCAGCGCGGCATCCACTTTTTCGCTGGAGCCAAGCAGCCCGATGGCACCGGCGAACGCGTCAGCGTGTTGCTGCACCGTCTCCGGGCTCAGGTTGTTGACCCGGGTAACGGTGAAATGATCTTCAAGGCGCTGCTGTAACGCATCAGGCAGGGCTTTGTACAAAATGACGGACGGCTTCATGCTAATCTCCGTTGATTTTAAAAGGGTTCAGGCGTGGCGTGCGCCGACGGGAAGGTTCTGATTATTAGCAGGCTTAACAATTAAAGTAAGCCACACTGAGGCAAAAAGCGCCACCCCCATAAAGATGTACGAGGCCGACGGGCTGCCGGTTGCGCCATTCAGATAACCCACGAACCATGAACCAAAGAACGAGCCCAGCGCACCCATGCTGTTGATCAGCGCCATCGCGCCGCCCGCCACGTTACGCGGCAGCATTTCCGGGATGATGGCAAAGAACGGACCATAAGGGGCGTACATTGCGGCACCGGCGATCACCAGCAGCGTATAGGAAACCCAGAAGTGGTTTGCGCCCACCGCCCAGGAACCGATAAAGGCGCAGGCAGCAATTAACAGCAGCGGCCAGACGAATAGCTTACGGTTTTGCAGTTTATCCGACGCCCAGGAGACCACGATCATGGCGATGGTCGCGGCCAGATACGGCACGGATGACAGCCAGCCTACCTCGACCATACCGAGGTTATCGCCCGCGCTACGGATGATGGAAGGCAGCCACAGAACAAAACCGTAAACCCCGATGCTCCAGGTGAAGTACTGCATGCACAGCAGCACCACGTTGCGTGACCGGAAGGCTTCGCCGTAGTTGCGCACCGCTTTCAGCCCCTGCTGCTCTTTATCCAGCTGCGCCTGCAGGGCCGCTTTTTCATCTTCAGAGAGCCATTTGGCCTGTGCCGGTTTGTCTTTCACCAGCACCCACCAGCAGAAGGCCCAGATCACCGCCGGAACGCCCTCAATAATGAACATTTCGCGCCAGCCGAAGGACTGGATCAGATACCCGGAGACTACCGACATCCACAGCACCGTGACCGGGTTACCGAGAATAAGGAAGGTATTGGCGCGCGAGCGTTCGGATTTGGTAAACCAGTTGCTGATGTAGATCAGCATCGCGGGCATAACTGCCGCTTCCACCACGCCGAGAATAAAGCGAATGGCCGCCAGCGCCGGGATGTTATTCACTACCCCGGTGAGTGACGCACAGGCCCCCCAGAGGATCAGGCAAACGAAGATCAGTTTGCGCACGCTGCGGCGTTCGGCGTAAATCGCGCCGGGGATCTGGAAGAAGAAATAGCCGAGGAAGAACAGGGCGCCCAGCAGAGAGGAGACGCCTTTAGTGATCCCCAGATCTTCGGTGATGCCTGCGGCGGACGCGAAGCTGAAGTTCGCGCGGTCGAGATACGCCAGGCTGTACGTGATGAACACGACAGGCATGATGTACCACCAGCGTTTTACTGCATTTGTTGCACTGTTCATAGGCTTGCCTCTGTGGTTGAGGGAGTAACCGCCGCTGTCTGTAGGGTACAGGGTGGCTTAATTATGTGGCGGGGAGTTATTCCCCTAACTGTTCCCGGGTGGGTAATCCTTCGCTGTCGCCCTGAACCTGGATCGCCAGCGAGCCGATGATATTGCCGCGAGTGATAGCCTGATGGAGCGTTTTCCCCTCCAGCAGGGCGCTGACCACGCCAACGGCAAAGCCATCTCCCGCGCCGACGGTATCGACGACGTTTTCGACCTTCACCGCCGCTACGGCTCCTTGCTCACCGTTGGCGGTTTTAAACCAGGCGCCGTCGGCCCCGGTCTTCAGGATCACCGCCTTCACGCCCCGGTTCAGGTAAAAATCCGCGATCCCTTCCGGCGTCTTTTCCCCGGTCAGGATCTGGCCCTCTTTCACGCCGGGTAATACCCAGTCGGCCTGGAAGGCGAGGTGGTTCAGCTTTTCCACCATCTCCGCTTCGCTTTTCCACAGCACCGGGCGCAGGTTCGGGTCGAACGAAATGGTCTTACCCGCGGCCTTCATCGCGCCCGCAGCGTGATCGAGCAACGCGTATGAGCTGGCAGACAGCGCCGCCGCCACGCCGCTCAGATGCAGATGCCTTGCCGCGGTAAACCAGATGGGGTTGAAGTCCTCTACCGACAGGTGGCTGGCCGCCGAGCCTTTGCGGAAGTATTCCACAATGGGATCGGTTCCATCGGTGACTTTCGATTTGAGCTGGAAGCCCGTCGGATACCGGTCGTCCAGGGTCACGCCTGCGGTTTCGATCCCCTCCTTTTTCAGGGTGTCGAGCACAAACTGACCGAAGCTGTCATTGCCCACGCGGCTCACCCAGCCCACCTTCAGGCCAAGGCGCGCCAGCCCGGTGGCGACATTCAGTTCGGCACCGGCAACGCGCTTGATAAAGTGGTCGACGGCACTGAGTTCGCCGGTCTTGGTGGCGACAAACATGGTCATGGCTTCGCCAATGGTGATGACATCCAGAGCGTGCGGCATGGGGTTACTCCTCGCGCAGTAAATTGACGTAGTGACGGGTGACAGCCGTCAGGTCTGGTCCTTCCAGCGGGAATTCGATTCCGCGCGGGGCGTCGGAGGGGAGCTGATCCAACAGCGCCTGCCAGCGGGCATCGTCGTTATCCGGCGGCACGGCACGATACTGTTGCTGATGGGGAACGGCGGCTTTAACGTGGATATAGCTCACCGCAGGCGCCAGATGCTTCGCGGCCTCCTCCGGAGATTCACCTACCCACAGCCAGTTGCCCATATCAAAGGTCAGCGTGACCGGCAGATTCATCACCCGGCACGCCGCCTTGAAACGCTGCATCGGGGCCAGTTGGCCGCAGCGCGTCTGGTCGTTTTCCACCACCAGCGTCATGCCGGTTTCATCGAGCAGGGCGCGCAGCGCATCGAGCTGCTGCTTATCGCTGAAGTGGCCGAGAGAGACTTTCAGCCACAGGGCGTTGAGTGTCGCGGCTTCGGCAAGGTAGCGGGGCAGCATGGGATTGAGGGTTCCGTCCGGGGTAAAGAGGGCATCGGGGGCGGAGTAGCAGGCCAGCAGACCAAGCAGTTCAATGGATCCGGCAAGCGTAGGGAGGGACGCCAGTTCGGCGTCGCTGAATAACTCCCGGCGGATCTCGACCCCGTCGGCACCCGCGCCGGCGATCACGTGCAGCATGGCGCGCTGGCCACCTGCCTCACGTACCTTGTCAGCGCCATACGCGGCGGTGACAACAATAATTTTTCTGCCCATTGGCGGACTCCATCACGTAGCTGATACTCTTTACGCTAGATGGAACCGGTTCCAAAGAAAAGTTCAGGATGCTGGATTTATGATCGCCATCACGAAGGGGACTTAACGCGCCGTGGAACCGCGTACGATCAGTTCGCCGGAGAAGACCTGCTCGCGCACGGCCTCATCGGCACCGTTGATCCGGCGGACTACCTGCTCGACGGCGGCAAAGCCAATCTGCCAGGTGGGCTGTTTGAGGGTGGTAATGCCCACGCCTGCCAGCTCGGCCCACTCCAGCTCGTCAAAGCCCAGCAGACCGATGTCGCTGCCCCAGTGCAGGCCAATGCGCTTCAGCGAACGGGCGATCTGTAGCGTTAACGCGCCGTTAGCGGAGATGACCGCCTTGCGCATCCCGCGATGGCGGGTGTGAAACTGGCGCAGGGCGTTGTCCAGCTGCTCAGACTCGTGAAGGGAGATTTCGACGTTTTCAGCAACCACGCCGGCATAGCGGGCCAGGGTGGTGCGAAAGGCGCTCAGGCGCTCGCGGCGGGTATTGACCATTCCCAGCGGCTCGCTCAGGAACAGGATCGCTTCAAAGCCCTGTTCAATCAGGTGCTCTGTGGCGGTAGTGGCGGCCTGGGTGTTATCCAGTCCCACCACATCGCAGGCAAAATCGGGGATTTTGCGATCAATCAGCACCATCGGCAGGGCGGACTGCTGCAGGCGGTTCAGCCCCTCCTCGCGCATGCCCACGGCATTGACCACGATGCCCTCCACCTGATAGCTGCGCAGCAGATCGAGGTAGTGCAGCTCCTGATCGACTTCGTTATTGGTATTACACACCAGCGGGGTGAATCCTTTTTCCCGGCAGGCGGCTTCGATGCCGCTAAGGACATTAACGGAGTAGGGATTAGTGATATCGGCGATGATCAGGCCGATCAGCCGGGTTTTACCATGTTTTAGCCCCCGGGCCATCAGGCTCGGGCGGTAGTCGAGTTCGGCAATAGCGTGTTCAATACGGGCCAGTAGCGCGTCGGAAAGCAGGTGTTTTTCGCCGTTGAGATAACGGGAGATGCTGGTTTTACCGGTTTTCGCGGCTTTCGCCACGTCGCTGATGGTGGGCCGTGTTGATTTTCTCATCGCTGATTTCCTTGCTATTGGTGCGTACACCTTAGCGCGAAAATGCCCGGTGGCGCTACGCTTACCGGGCCTACGGAGTCAGAGCGAGATTTTCCAGGCCGGGTAAGGCGAAGCCGCCACCCGGCAATAAACTTACTGCACCGGGCTTAAGGTGATCTCAACGCGGCGGTTCTGCGCTTTGCCTTCCGCCGTGCTGTTGCTGGCGATTGGGTTCGCCGGGCCCATGCCGCTGGTGCGGATGCGGGTCGCCGCGACGTTCTGGGTGATCAGCGCGCTGGCCACTGCGTCAGCACGCTGCTGGGAGAGACGCATATTCAGATCCTGGCTGCCGGTGCTGTCGGTATAACCCAGCACGTTCACCGCGGTTTTTTCGTACTCTTTCAACACCATCGCCACGCCGGTCAGGGTGTTGGCACCCGCCGGTTTCAGCGTTGCGCTGTTGCTGTCGAAGGTGACGTTATTCGGCATATTCAGAATGATGTTGTCGCCGCTACGGGTGACGCTCACGCCGGTACCCTGCATTTTGTCGCGCAGCTTCGCTTCCTGCACGTCCATGTAATAACCGGCACCGCCGCCCAGCGCGGCGCCTGCTGCGGCACCAATCAGGGCGCCTTTACCGCGATCTTTTTTCGAGGAGGAGAGGACACCTACACCTGCGCCTACCAGGGAGCCGATGCCTGCGCCAATGCCTGATTTACCCGCTTCGCGTTCGCCGGTGTATGGGTTGGTGGTGCAGCCTGAAACAACCAGTGCGCCGCTGACTACGGCGGCAATCATAAGTGCGCTTTTTTTCATCTTCTTTCCTTAAGCTTTTTTATTCTTTGCCACGACGGGCGTGGCGGTTGATTATGACGTGCAGTTACGGAGAAAATTCCGGGGATAACTCTTAAATTTGTGTCAAATCATAAACAGTCTCAATGAAGGCTGAGAAAACCTGCAACCGGCAATCCAGGAGCACACGCTGTGACCACTTCTACAAAAACCATTCTGACGGCAGCCCACTGGGGGCCCATGCTGGTCGAAACCGACGGCGATACGGTGATCTCATCCCGTGGCGCGTTGCCGACGCAGCACCCTAACTCCCTGCAAACCGCAGTGCGCGACCAGGTGCACAGCAAAGCCCGCGTGCGCTGGCCGATGGTCCGTAAGGGCTTTCTGGCGTCGCCGGATAATCCACAGGGCGTGCGTGGGCAGGATGAGTTTGTGCGCGTCAGCTGGGATCAGGCGCTGGATCTTATCGACGCGCAGCACAAACGTATTCGTGAGAACTATGGTCCGTCGTCCATTTTTGCCGGGTCGTATGGCTGGCGCTCGAACGGCGTGCTGCACAAGGCGGCAACCCTGCTTCAGCGCTATATGAGCCTGGCGGGCGGCTACACAGGTCATCTGGGGGATTATTCCACCGGCGCGGCACAGGCCATCATGCCCTATGTGGTAGGCGGCAACGAGGTGTACCAGCAGCAGACCAGCTGGCCGCTGGTGCTGGAGCACAGCGAAGTGGTGGTGCTGTGGAGTGCCAACCCGCTCAATACCCTGAAAATAGCCTGGAACGCCAGCGACGAGCAGGGGATCCCGTACTTCGACGCGCTGCGTAAAAGCGGCAAGCGCCTGATCTGTATCGATCCGATGCGCTCCGAAACCATGGATTTCTTTGGCGAGAGCGCCGAGTGGATCGCCCCGCATATGGGCACTGATGTGGCGATGATGCTCGGTATCGCCCATACGCTGGTGGAGAACGGCTGGCAGGACGAGGAATTCCTCGCGCGCTGTACCAGCGGTTATGAAAAATTTGCCGACTACCTGACCGGGGAAACGGACGGTGTCGCCAAAACCGCCGATTGGGCTGCCGACATCTGCGGCGTTCCGGCAGCGAAAATTCGTGAACTGGCAGCGTTGTTCCACAGCAATACCACCATGCTGATGTCCGGCTGGGGCATGCAGCGCCAGCAGTTTGGCGAGCAGAAACACTGGATGCTGGTCACCCTCGCGGCGATGCTCGGTCAGATCGGCACCCCGGGCGGCGGCTTTGGTCTTTCGTACCACTTTGCCAACGGCGGAAACCCGACGCGGCGCGCGGCGGTGCTGGCCTCTATGCAGGGCTCGGTCAAGGGCGGGACGGACGCGGTGGATAAATTCCCGGTCGCTCGCATCGTGGAGGCGCTGGAAAACCCGGGCGGCTTCTATCAGCACAACGGGCTGGATCGCCACTTCCCGGACATTCGCTTCGTCTGGTGGGCGGGCGGCGCCAACTTTACCCACCACCAGGACACTAACCGCCTGATCCGCGCCTGGCAAAAGCCGGAGCTGGTGGTGATCTCCGAGTGCTTCTGGACCGCGGCGGCAAAGCATGCCGATATCGTGCTGCCAGCCACCACCTCGTTTGAACGTAACGACATGACCATGACCGGCGACTACAGCAACCAGCATATGGTGCCGATGAAGCGGGTCGTGCCGCCGCGCGATGAAGCGCGTGACGATCTTGAGGTATTTGCCGAGCTGAGCGAGCGCTGGGAGCAGGGCGGCGGTGAGCGCTTTACCGAGGGCAAAACCGATCTGGAGTGGCTTGAGACCTTTTATCAGATCGCCGGGCAGCGCGGCGCGGCACAGGGGGTGACGCTGGCACCCTTTGCCGAATTCTGGGAAGCCAATGCCATCGTTGAAATGCCGGAGTCTGACGAGAACGCGAAGTTCGTGCGCTTCGCTGATTTCCGTCGCGATCCTGTGAGCCATCCGCTGAAAACCGAGAGCGGCAAAATTGTGATCTACTCCGAGCGTATCGCCAGCTACCAGTATGCCGACTGTCCGCCGCACCCGATGTGGCTGGAGCCGGACGAGTGGCATGGCAACGCCGAGCCGGAGCAGCTGCAGATCCTGTCTGCTCATCCGGCGCACCGTCTGCACAGCCAGCTGAACTACTCCTCACTGCGCGAGCAGTATGCAGTGGCCGGGCGCGAGCCGGTGACGCTACACCCGGATGATGCCAAAGCGCGCGGCATTGCCGATGGCGACGTGGTGCGCGTCTGGAACCATCGCGGTCAGGTGCTGGCCGGGGCGGTGGTCAGCGACGGCATCAAGCCGGGCGTGATCTGCATTCATCAGGGGGCGTGGCCGGACCTGGATGCTGAAAATGGCGGAATTTGTAAGAACGGGGCGGTCAACGTGCTGACCAAAGATCTCCCCAGCTCGAAGCTGGGGAACGGCTGTGCGGGGAATACCGCGCTGGCGTGGCTGGAAAAATATCAGGGGCCGACGCTTACGCTGACGGCGTTTGATCCGCCTGCCAGCTCATAAGCCAGGTCGGGTGTTGGGTATCTTCCTGCCAGGCGCTGTCTTCAATCCGAAAGCCCTGAGCATGGTAGAAATTCACCGCCCGGCTGTTCTTCTGGTAAACCTCCAGGCTTAACGACGGGTAGCGCTGCTGCACATGGTGGATCAGCGCATGCCCGATCCCCTTTCCGGCATACGCCGGATCGACAAAGAGCGCGCCGACAAAGGCTGACTCCATCACGCTGATGAAGCCCCGAAGCTGGCCTTCCTCTTCCCACACCCAGGTCTCTGCCGACGGCAGATAGACTTCCCGCACGACCGCCTCGCTCTCCTGCCAGTACTGCGCATCAATAAACGGGTGGGCGACGGTGGTGCTCTCCAGCCAGAGGGTCAGCAGAGGTTCGACATCGTCACTGAGCCATTTGCGGATCATGTTGACCTCCAGGATGACAGTGGCAGGCGGTGACGTGATCGTTAACCAGCCCGCAGGCCTGCATAAAGGAGTAACAGATGGTGGTGCCGACGAACTTAAAGCCGCGCTTTTTCAGCGCTTTCGACAGGGCATCAGAGGCGGGCGTAGAGGTGGGGATCTCTGCCAGCGTTGCCGCCTGGGTCACCTGCGGAGTGTTATCGACGAAGGACCAGACGAAATCACAGAACCGCTCGCCGTTCTCTTCCATCGCCAGGTAAGCCCGGGCGTTGCCGATAATGGCCTCGATTTTGCCGCGATGGCGGATAATGCCTGCATCCAGCACTAACCTGTCGACGTCCGCAGTGGTCATCCCGGCGACAAGAACCGGATCGAACCGGTGGAAGGCCTGGCGATAGTTTTCCCGTTTCTTAAGCACGGTGATCCAGGATAATCCGGCCTGCTGGCCCTCAAGGCAGATCATCTCAAACAAATTCTTTCCGTCAGTTTCCGGCACGCCCCACTCCTTATCGTGATAGGCGATGTAGAGCGGATCCTGGCTAACCCAGCCACAACGTTGCATCGGTTCTCTCCCTTGTTGCACCTGAAATTACAAAAATTTCAATCGACCCGGCTTGACGTGTCACCTAAAGAGACAATAGTTAATACAGGCTGATACGCAACATTCTTCATGTAGCCGCGTAGCCTCACTATAAACAATCACAAATATCGCCGAATTCGGCTCTTCTCTGGAGTCGCTTTGATGATTATAAAAAAAATAAGTGGCCGCCATGCCGTAACCGGTCTGGTGAGTTTCTTGGCCTGTCTGCTGACAGGCAACACAGCAAATGCCTGGCAACAGGAATATATCGTTTCGGATACAAAAAGTAATACCACTGAGCGTTATACATGGGATGACGATCACCAACCGCGTTACGAGGATATTCTCAAAGAGCGGATCCTCTCTTCACAGAATATGCCCGGTCTGGCGCTGAATTTGCCCGATTCGTCACCGGCAGAGGCGACCAGCACGATGAGTGTGGGCTGGAGTATTCCCGTTGCCCGCCGTTTCACCACCGGACCGGTTGCCGCCTGGCATTACGATGGCTCCACGCCCAATATGTACAACGAGTTTGGCGACAGCGTGAACACGCAGTCGCTCACCGACCCGCTGTGGCATGCCAGCGTGAGTACGCTGGGCTGGCGCGTCGATACGCGCCTGGGCGATGTACGGCCCTGGGCGCAAATCAGCTATAACCAGCAGTTCGGCGATAACCAGTGGAAGATGCAGTCCGGGTTGGGGCGCCTGGCACCCTCAACGCAGTACGGCAACTGGATGGATGTCACCGTCGGGGCCGATATGCTGATCAACCCGTATATGGCGGCCTATGCTTCGATGTCGCAGGCCGAAAACATGTCCACCGGAGAAGATTATCTCTATACCCTCGGCGTCAGCGCGAGGTTCTGAAACCCGTGGATGAATGACCTGAGCGACTCCGGGTTCATCTTTTTCGGGGCGGGTTCAGACAGCAGTCCAGGTCATTCATTCCTGATTTTCGGCATTTCATTCCGGCACCTCTGCATTTCATGCCGTTTTACCCCTGCCCATGTAGGGTTTTGGTTATCGTTGTCAGCAGTGAATTTCCCTTTTTTCTGCTGCAGGACAACTGCCATGAATACCTCAAATTACAACCGCACCCGCTGGCTGACCCTTATCGGCACCATCGTGACCCAGTTTGCCCTGGGTTCAGTCTACACCTGGAGCCTGTTTAACAGCGCCCTCTCCGAAAAACTCGATGCCCCGGTCAGCCAGGTCGCCTTCTCCTTTGGCTTGCTGAGCCTGGGCCTGGCGCTCTCATCTTCCATTGCCGGTAAATTACAGGAACGCTTCGGCGTGAAGCGCGTCACTATGGCTTCCGGGATTTTGCTGGGGGTCGGCTTCTTCCTGACCGCCCATTCCAGCAACCTGATGATGCTGTGGCTGAGCGCCGGGGTGCTGGTGGGGCTGGCGGATGGCGCTGGCTACCTATTAACCCTGTCGAACTGCGTGAAATGGTTCCCGGAGCGTAAGGGGCTGATATCCGCCTTCGCCATTGGCTCTTATGGTCTCGGCAGCCTGGGCTTTAAGTTTATCGACAGCCATCTGCTGGCCACCGTCGGTCTGGAAAAGACCTTCATGATCTGGGGCGCTATCGTGCTGGTGATGATCCTGTTCGGGGCCACGCTGATGAAAGATGCCCCACAGCAGGAAGTTAAATCCGTTAACGGCGTGGTTGAGAACGACTTCACCCTGGCCCAGTCCATGCGTAAACCACAGTACTGGATGCTGGCGGTGATGTTCCTGACCGCCTGCATGAGTGGTCTGTATGTGATTGGCGTGGCGAAAGATATCGCTCAGGGGATGGTGAAACTGGATGCCGCAACGGCGGCCAACGCGGTCACCATTATCTCTATCGCCAACCTCTCTGGCCGCCTGGTGCTGGGGATCCTCTCCGATAAGATTGCCCGTATCCGCGTAATTACTCTCGGCCAGGTGGTGTCGCTGGTAGGCATGGCGGCGCTGTTATTCGCCCCGCTCAACGAAGTGACCTTCTTCGCCGCTATCGCCTGCGTCGCGTTTAACTTCGGCGGCACCATTACCGTATTCCCGTCGCTGGTCAGTGAATTCTTCGGCCTGAATAACCTGGCGAAAAACTACGGCGTTATTTATTTAGGCTTTGGTATCGGCAGTATTTGCGGTTCGCTTATTGCTTCGCTGTTTGGCGGCTTTTATGTCACCTTCTGCGTTATATTCGCCCTGCTAATCCTCTCCCTGGCGCTTTCCACCACTATTCGCCAGCCGCAGCGCGAAATATTTAAAGAAGCGCATGCCTGATTGAAACTCCCTCTAAAGGCCGGATATTCCGGCCTTTTTTGTTTCTTCGGGAGGCAAAGAACAGGCCGCAGGTATGTCATCGGACTTGTTTTTTTGTAAATATTTGCAGGGATCACATTCTCTGTTGCCACTTTTTCTTTTCCCTGTGGTCTACTTACCGCGCTTAAAGACGTTTCCGATAACGATCCCCTGAGCAATGAAACACCCTGTTCACTTTTTGACCAAGAGTGGAGCGGCTCTACTTTACCTTTTTCCAGGTTGCATTAATGAAATATATCAAAGCGATGACGCAACAAAAGCTTAGCTTTTTGCTCGCGTTGTACATCGGTCTGTTTATGAATGGCGCGGTTTTTTTCCGTCGGTTTGATGGTTATGCGCAAGATTTTACCGCCTGGAAAGGAGTCGCTGCGGTCGTTGAACTGGTGGGCACTGTGCTGGTCACCTTCTTTTTGCTGCGTCTGCTGTCGCTGTTTGGACGGCGTATCTGGCGCGTACTCGCCACGCTGGTGGTGTTGTGCTCGGCGGGTGCCAGCTATTACATGACCTTTATGAACGTGGTGATTGGCTACGGCATTATTGCCTCGGTCATGACCACGGATATCGACCTCTCGAAAGAAGTGGTCGGTATACACTTTATTCTCTGGCTGGTTTGCGTCAGCATCCTGCCGCTGCTGCTTATCTGGAACAACCGCTGCCGCTATACGTTATTGCGCCAGCTGCGTACCCCAGGGCAGCGCATCCGCAGCGCCGCGGTCGTGGTACTGGCGGGATTAATGGTCTGGGGACCCATCCGGCTGTTGGATTTGCAGCAGAAGAACGTTGAGCGTACCTCCGGCGTGGATATGCCGAGCTACGGCGGCGTGGTGGCAAACTCCTATCTGCCGTCCAACTGGATCTCCGCGCTGGGGTTATATGCCTGGGCGCAGGTGGATGAGTCCTCCGATAATAAATCGCTGATGAACCCGGCGAAGAAATTCACCTATCAGGCGCCGTCTGATATCGACGATACCTACGTGATTTTCATTATTGGCGAAACCACGCGCTGGGATCATATGGGTATTCTGGGCTATGAGCGGGATACCACTCCGAAGCTGGCGCAGGAGAAAAACCTTGTCGCCTTCCGCGGGTATTCCTGTGATACCGCCACCAAGCTCTCGTTGCGCTGTATGTTCGTGCGCGAGGGCGGGGCGAGCGATAACCCGCAGCGGACGCTGAAAGAGCAGAACGTCTTCTCGGTACTGCGTCAGCTGGGCTTTAGCTCCGACCTCTACGCGATGCAAAGCGAGATGTGGTTCTACAGCAACACCATGGCCAACAACATCGCCTACCGTGAGCAGATTGGCGCCGAGCCGCGTAACCGCGGTAAGAGCGTGGACGACATGCTGCTGATCGACGAGATGCAACGCTCCCTGCAGAGCAACCAGGATGGTAAGCATATGATCATTCTGCATACCAAAGGGTCACACTTTAACTACACCCAGCGTTATCCGCGCAGCTTTGCCAAATGGACGCCGGAGTGTAAGGGCGTGGATAAAGACTGCAGCAAAGCGCAGCTGATTAACTCCTACGACAACTCGGTGACCTATGTGGATCACTTTATCGATAGCGTGATTGACCAGGTGCGCGATAAGAAGGCGATTGTCTTCTACGCCGCCGACCACGGTGAGTCGATTAACGAGAAAGAGCACCTGCACGGTACGCCGCGCAAGATGGCACCGCCGGAGCAGTTCCGCGTGCCGATGATGGTGTGGATGTCCGACAAGTATCTGGAGAACCCGGATAAAGCCAAAATGTTCGCCCATCTTAAAGAGCAGGCGGATATGAAAGTGGCACGGCGTCATGTGGAGCTGTACGACACCATTCTCGGTTGCCTCGGTTATACCTCGCCAGACGGCGGGATTAACGAGAATAACAACTGGTGTAAAGTGCCGGACGGCGCTGCGAAAGCCGCAAAGTAACAGGCCTGGCGACTTTATAGCCGATCGAAAGGCTTTTGCAAAATAAGGGATTGACGGAGGCAGAGCGTAGCAGTAAGATGCGCTCCGCATTCGGCGAGTAGCGCAGCTTGGTAGCGCAACTGGTTTGGGACCAGTGGGTCGGAGGTTCGAATCCTCTCTCGCCGACCACATTCGAAAACCCCGCTCTTTGAGCGGGGTTTTTTGCATTTATCACCTACAGAAATTAATGCTCAGCAAGACTTACCCGACTTAACCCACCAAAATACGCCTTACCTCTGTTTAGCCCTGCCTGTTAACCATTATGTGACATATTCCATTGTATTTTTTTATCTTTAGATTGATCTTTTTTCGCGTTGCTTATGGATAACCTCAGCATTTTCCCCTGTGCGTTTTAACGTTCATGGTATTTAGTGCGCAGATAATCGCCATTCCGTAAGAAAATTTACCCCGGTTGAATAAATGTTAATCACTGGTTGTAGCAGATTGCGTAGAGAGTTGTGCTACGTCATGGCGGGTAGCATAAATTTCCCTGCTGAAAATACGCTCCGGTAGTTTTTTTAATCTTTGTTTGCCAATTCTCACACTTAGCGTAAATCCCCGTCACCTGTATTGACGTTTTCACATTCTGTTGACAGATTGTAGGGCACGAGGGGCACTTCAGGGAGGATCTGCGCTGCAACTCAGTCGCTCTTCTGAAAGGAATCTCCATCCCTTATAACGCCTCAGGGCAACACCGACCGGACCGGGTAAAAAATAAATTAAAGGTCAGGCGGAGTAACACAACAAAAAACATCACATTGGAGCAGAATAACAATGAGTATTTCCTTGAAGAAGTCAGGGATGCTGAAGCTTGGTCTGAGCCTGGTGGCTATGACCGTCGCAGCAGGCGTACAGGCAAAAACCCTGGTCTACTGTTCTGAAGGCTCGCCGGAAGGCTTTAACCCACAGCTCTTTACCTCTGGTACGACGTACGACGCAAGCTCTGTACCTATCTATAACCGTCTGGTTGAATTCAAAACCGGCACCACGGAAGTTATTCCAGGTCTGGCTGAGAAGTGGGAAGTCAGCGAAGACGGTAAAACCTATACCTTCCACCTGCGTCAGGGCGTGAAGTGGCAGGACAGCAAAGAGTTCAAACCAACGCGCGATCTGAATGCAGACGACGTGGTGTTCTCCTTCGACCGTCAGAAGAATGCCCAGAACCCGTACCACAAAGTCTCTGGCGGCAGCTATGAGTACTTCGAAGGGATGGGCCTGCCAGACCTGATCAGCGAAATCAAAAAAGTGGACGACAACACCGTTCAGTTCGTGCTGACTCGTCCTGAAGCACCGTTCCTGGCTGACCTGGCCATGGACTTCGCCTCTATTCTGTCGAAAGAATATGCCGACAACATGCTGAAAGCCGGCACGCCGGAAAAAGTGGACCTGAACCCGGTTGGTACCGGTCCGTTCCAGCTGCTGCAGTATCAGAAAGACTCCCGCATTCTGTACAAAGCGTTCGAAGGTTACTGGGGCACCAAGCCGCAGATCGACCGTCTGGTCTTCTCCATCACGCCTGACGCATCCGTGCGTTACGCCAAGCTGCAGAAGAACGAGTGCCAGGTAATGCCGTACCCGAACCCGGCTGATATCGCGCGCATGAAGCAGGACAAAAACATCAACCTGCTGGAGCAGGCGGGTCTGAACGTCGGCTACCTCTCTTTCAACACCGAGAAAAAACCGTTTGATGATGTGAAAGTGCGTCAGGCGCTGACCTACGCGGTCAACAAAGAAGCGATCATCAAGGCCGTTTATCAGGGCGCTGGCGTTGCCGCGAAGAACCTGATCCCACCAACAATGTGGGGCTACAACGACGACGTTAAGGATTACACCTATGACGTTGAGAAAGCGAAAGCGCTGCTGAAAGAAGCGGGCCAGGATAAAGGCTTTACCGTTGAGCTGTGGGCAATGCCAGTACAGCGTCCTTACAACCCGAACGCACGCCGTATGGCCGAGATGGTTCAGGCTGACTGGGCGAAAATCGGCGTTCAGGCCAAGATCGTGACCTACGAGTGGGGCGAGTACCTGAAGCGTGCTAAAGCAGGCGAGCACCAGGCGGTCATGATGGGCTGGACCGGCGACAATGGGGATCCGGATAACTTCTTCGCAACCCTGTTCAGCTGTGCAGCGGCGAAAGACGGTTCTAACTACTCTCGCTGGTGCTACAAGCCGTTCGAAGATCTGATTCAGCCGGCACGTGCTGCAGAAGATCACAACAAGCGTATCGAACTGTACAAACAGGCTCAGGTTGTCATGCATGAACAGGCACCAGCGCTGATCGTGGCTCACTCAACCGTGTACGAGCCAGTGCGTAAAGAAGTTAAAGGCTATGTGGTTGATCCACTGGGCAAACACCACTTCGAAAACGTTTCTGTTGAATAATTAAAAGCAATGCCAGGCGGCGCTGCGCTTGCACTGGCCTACGGAATGTAGGCCGGGTAAGTGTAGCGCCACCCGGCAGCAGTGCTTTATTCCCTCTCTGAAAGGGGAGGGAATAAGATTTGTGAGCAATACAGACGTCGCGCCTCCAGGCGTACGTCATTAGAGAGAATCCGGGTTATGTTGCAGTTCATCCTCCGACGTCTGGGACTTGTTATCCCCACGTTTATCGGTATCACCCTTCTCACCTTTGCCTTCGTCCATATGATCCCCGGTGACCCGGTAATGATTATGGCGGGCGAGCGTGGTATTTCTCCTGAACGTCATGCGCAGCTGTTAGCCGAACTGGGGCTGGATAAGCCTATGTGGCAGCAGTATCTCCACTATATCTGGGGCGTGTTGCATGGTGATTTAGGTATTTCGCTGAAAAGCCGTCTGCCGGTGTGGGAAGAGTTCGTACCACGATTTAAAGCAACGCTGGAACTCGGTGTCTGCGCCATGATTTTTGCCGTCTCCGTGGGTATTCCGGTGGGCGTGCTGGCTGCGGTGAAACGTGGCTCTATCTTTGATCATACCGCCGTTGGCCTGGCGCTGACCGGTTACTCCATGCCTATCTTCTGGTGGGGCATGATGCTGATCATGCTGGTGTCGGTGCAGTGGAACCTGACCCCGGTGTCCGGGCGCGTCAGTGATATGGTCTTCCTTGATGACACCAACCCGCTGACCGGCTTTATGCTGATCGACACGGCTATCTGGGGTGAAGAGGGCAACTTTATCGATGCGCTGGCGCATATGATCCTGCCGGCCATGGTGCTTGGTACGATCCCGCTGGCGGTTATCGTGCGTATGACCCGTTCGTCGATGCTGGAAGTGCTGGGCGAGGATTATATCCGTACCGCCCGCGCCAAAGGTCTGACCCGCATGCGGGTGATCATCGTTCATGCCCTGCGTAACGCCATGCTGCCGGTAGTAACGGTTATCGGCCTGCAGGTAGGGACGTTGCTGGCAGGGGCGATCCTGACCGAAACCATCTTCTCCTGGCCGGGCCTGGGGCGCTGGCTGATTGACGCGCTGCAACGCCGTGATTATCCGGTGGTACAGGGCGGTGTGCTGCTGGTGGCGACGATGATTATTCTCGTCAACCTGCTGGTCGATTTGCTGTACGGCGTGGTGAACCCGCGTATTCGTCATAAGAAGTAAGGGGCCATCATGTCACAAGTATCTGAAAATAAAGTGGTCGCTGCACCGGTGCCAATGACGCCGATGCAGGAGTTCTGGCACTACTTCAAACGCAACAAAGGCGCGGTAGTAGGGCTGGTGTATGTTGTCATCATGATCTTGATCGCGGTGTTCGCGAACTTTCTTGCGCCGTACAACCCGGCGGAGCAGTTCCGTGATGCGCTGCTTGCACCACCTGCATGGCAGGACGGCGGTACCCTGACGCATCTGCTGGGTACTGACGATGTAGGCCGCGATGTGCTGTCTCGTCTGATGTACGGCGCGCGTCTGTCGCTGCTGGTGGGCTGTCTGGTGGTGGTGCTGTCCCTGATTATGGGGGTGGTACTCGGTCTGGTGGCTGGCTACTTCGGCGGTGTGGTGGATAACATCATTATGCGTGTTGTCGACATCATGCTGGCGCTGCCAAGCCTGCTGCTGGCGCTGGTGCTGGTGGCGGTCTTTGGGCCGTCAATCGGCAACGCCGCCCTGGCCCTGACGTTCGTGGCGCTTCCTCACTACGTGCGATTAACGCGTGCGGCGGTGCTGGTGGAAGTGAACCGTGACTACGTGACCGCCTCTCGCGTGGCGGGTGCGGGCGCGATGCGCCAGATGTTCGTCAATATTCTTCCAAACTGCCTTGCGCCGCTGATTGTTCAGGCGTCGCTCGGTTTCTCTAACGCCATTCTCGATATGGCCGCTCTTGGCTTCCTTGGCATGGGTGCGCAGCCGCCAACACCGGAGTGGGGCACCATGCTCTCCGATGTGTTGCAGTTCGCGCAAAGCGCTTGGTGGGTTGTGACCTTCCCGGGTCTGGCGATCCTCCTGACGGTGCTGGCATTTAACCTGATGGGTGATGGTCTGCGTGATGCACTTGATCCCAAACTGAAGCAGTAAGAGGCACGAGATGGCGTTATTAAATGTAGATAAATTATCGGTGCACTTCGGTGACGTGGGCTCCGAGTTTCGCGCCGTAGATCGGGTTAGCTACAGCGTAAATCAGGGTGAAGTTGTCGGCATCGTGGGCGAGTCAGGTTCCGGTAAATCGGTAAGCTCTCTGGCGATCATGGGGCTGATTGATTACCCTGGCCGCGTAATGGCGGAAAGCCTGGAGTTCAACGGCCAGGATCTGAAGCGGATCTCTGAAAAAGAGCGTCGCAACCTGGTTGGCGCCGAAGTGGCAATGATCTTCCAGGATCCGATGACCAGCCTCAACCCATGCTACACCGTCGGTTTCCAGATTATGGAAGCAATTAAGGTGCATCAGGGTGGGAATAAGAAAACCCGTCGTCAGCGGGCAATCGACCTGCTGACCCAGGTGGGTATTCCTGACCCGGCCTCGCGTCTGGATGTCTATCCGCACCAGCTGTCCGGTGGGATGAGCCAGCGCGTGATGATCGCCATGGCCATTGCCTGTCGTCCGAAGCTGCTGATTGCCGATGAACCGACGACCGCGCTGGATGTGACCATTCAGGCGCAGATCATCGAGCTGCTGCTGGAGCTGCAGCAGAAAGAGAACATGGCGCTGATCCTGATCACCCATGACCTGGCGTTAGTGGCCGAAGCGGCGCATAAAATCATCGTGATGTATGCCGGACAGGTAGTTGAAACCGGCAGCTCGCACGATATCTTCCGCGCGCCGCGCCATCCTTATACTCAGGCGCTGCTGCGCGCACTGCCGGAGTTTGCTCAGGACAAGGCGCGTCTGGCGTCGCTGCCGGGCGTGGTACCGGGGAAATATGACCGCCCGACCGGCTGTCTGCTGAACCCGCGCTGCCCGTATGCCACGGACAAATGCCGCATCGATGAGCCGGATCTTTATACCCTCAACGATGGCCGTCAGTCTAAATGCCACTACCCACTCGATGACGCCGGGAGGCCCACACTATGAGTTCGCAAGAGGCCACCATGCAACAGCCGCTGTTGCAGGCTATCGATCTGAAAAAACACTACCCGGTCAAGAAGGGGCTGTTTGCTCCGGAACGCCTGGTGAAAGCGCTGGATGGCGTCTCCTTTACTCTGGAGCGCGGCAAAACGCTGGCGGTGGTGGGGGAGTCCGGCTGCGGGAAATCCACCCTGGGCCGTCTGCTGACCATGATTGAAACCCCGACCGGGGGCGAGCTGTACTATCAGGGGCAGGATCTGCTCAAGCACGATCCCGACGCGCAGAAACTGCGGCGCCAGAAAATCCAGATTGTGTTCCAGAACCCGTATGGTTCCCTGAACCCACGTAAGAAAGTGGGGCAGATTCTGGAGGAGCCGCTGCAGATCAACTCCACGTTGAGCAAAGAGCAGCGTCGCGAGAAAGCGCTGGCGATGATGGCGAAAGTGGGGCTCAAGACCGAACACTACGATCGCTATCCGCACATGTTCTCCGGCGGTCAGCGTCAGCGTATCGCTATCGCCCGTGGTCTGATGCTTGACCCGGATGTGGTGATCGCCGATGAACCGGTCTCCGCGCTCGACGTTTCCGTCCGTGCGCAGGTGCTGAACCTGATGATGGATTTGCAGCAGGATTTAGGCCTGTCGTATGTCTTCATCTCCCATGACCTGTCGGTGGTGGAGCACATTGCCGATGAAGTGATGGTGATGTATCTGGGCCGCTGCGTGGAGAAGGGGACGAAAGATCAGATCTTTAATAACCCGCGCCATCCTTATACGCAGGCGCTGCTCTCTGCGACACCGCGCCTGAACCCGGATGAACGTCGGGAGCGTATTAAGCTGACCGGCGAGCTGCCAAGCCCGCTCAACCCGCCGCCGGGCTGTGCTTTCAACGCCCGCTGCCGTCGTCGTTTTGGGCCGTGCACCCAGCTGCAACCGCAGTTAAAAGACTACGGCGGTCAGCTGGTGGCCTGCTTCGCCGTCGATCAGGATGAAAACGGCGAGAAGCCCCTGGCGTAAGTCATAAAAAAACCGGCGATAAGCCGGTTTTTTTATTGGGGCGGTGAATAGCTATTTCCGTAAACGAATCTGGTCGACAGCGTGTTTCTCACTCTTGGTGAGGATCAGGCTGGCGCGCTCACGCGTCGGCAGAATGTTCTCTTTCAGGTTCACGTAGTTGATCTCATTCCACAGCGAGGTGGCCACATTAACAGCCTCATCTTTCGAGAGCTGGGCGTAGTTATGGAAGTAGGAGTCAGGGTCGGTGAACGCCCCTTCGCGGAACTTAAGGAAGCGGTTGATGTACCAACTCTGCAGGAGATCTTCCGGCGCATCCACGTAGATAGAGAAATCGACAAAGTCAGAGACAAACACATGATGCGGATCGTGAGGATAGTCCATCCCGCTCTGCAGAACGTTTAATCCTTCCAGAATCAGAATGTCCGGCTGCACCACCGTTTTGTCCCCGTCAGGGATGCGGTCATAAATCAGATGCGAGTACACCGGAGCCGTCACGTTTGGCACGCCGGATTTCAGATCCGACACGAATTTCACCAGACGGTGCATATCATAAGAGAGCGGAAAGCCCTTCTTCTTCATCAGACCGCGTTCTTTTAACACCTCGTTAGGGTGCAGGAAGCCGTCGGTAGTGATCAGCTCCACGCTGCGGTGTTCCGGCCAGCGGCTCAGCAGCGCCTGCAGAACACGCGCGGTGGTGCTTTTCCCCACGGCGACGCTGCCGGCAATACTGATAATATAAGGGATGCGCTGCCCGTTCGTACCGAGGAACTGCTCAAGTACGGCCTGTCGGCGGAGGTTAGAACTGATATAGAAATTCAGCAAACGCGAGAGAGGTAAATAAATTTCAGCCACTTCTTCAAGCGACAGGTCTTCGTTTATCCCTTTTAACCGTGCGATTTCGCCTTCCGTTAAGGTCATGGGAACGGAGTCACGCAGAGCAGCCCACTGGCTGCGGCTAAACTGGAGATAAGGCGTCATTAACGTTTGCTCTTTTTTGCTCATAAGCACGCTTGAGTGAGGCGTCTTATCCCACACCAGAGGCTAGCCGTGCGGGGTAGAGCACATCACATATATAGTTAATTTTGGACAATGCGCAGGAGGTTAACACCAGATGGGCCGAATAATAAGAAAAAAAGTGGCCGAGTGTTGCGTTAAGCGTGAAACGTCACAGACCGGGTTTCACCCCTTTTGAGGACCGTAAATGATGAATATTTGCGCGCATTTGCCTGGAAATACAGCGTTATTCTCTCTTCTCGCACAAAATGTGAGCGAAAGAACGATTTATGCAAATTTTTAGTTGCATGAACCTGCAGGGCTCCCTAAAATGCGCGCTACTTGATGCCGACTTAGCTCAGTAGGTAGAGCAACTGACTTGTAATCAGTAGGTCACCAGTTCGATTCCGGTAGTCGGCACCATCAAGTCCGGTGGGGTTCCCGAGCGGCCAAAGGGAGCAGACTGTAAATCTGCCGTCACAGACTTCGAAGGTTCGAATCCTTCCCCCACCACCACTTTCTGGCAGCGTTAAAGCCGCCGGAGCTGGTTGGAAAAAATTGACCAGCTCGAACTTAAAAAGAGAGAAATCTCTTTTTTTGTTACAGAAAGAACTGGGTAGCCGAGTTTCAGGATGCGGGCATCGTATAATGGCTATTACCTCAGCCTTCCAAGCTGATGATGCGGGTTCGATTCCCGCTGCCCGCTCCAATACGTGCTGATATGGCTCAGTTGGTAGAGCGCACCCTTGGTAAGGGTGAGGTCCCCAGTTCGACTCTGGGTATCAGCACCACTTCACTTCTCCCTCCCGTTTCTCTCTGTTTCAATTTAAATGTATTCAACAGTTCAGGCATTTCGCCTGGTTGATGTGGTGATATCACCGATTTATCCGTGTCTTAGAGGGACAATCGATGTCTAAAGAAAAGTTTGAACGTACAAAACCGCACGTTAACGTCGGTACTATCGGCCACGTTGACCATGGTAAAACAACGCTGACCGCTGCAATCACTACCGTTCTGGCAAAAACCTACGGCGGTGCTGCTCGTGCATTCGACCAGATCGATAACGCACCAGAAGAAAAAGCTCGTGGTATCACCATCAACACTTCCCACGTTGAATATGACACCCCGACTCGCCACTACGCACACGTAGACTGCCCGGGCCACGCCGACTATGTTAAAAACATGATCACCGGTGCTGCGCAGATGGACGGCGCGATCCTGGTTGTTGCTGCGACTGACGGCCCTATGCCTCAGACCCGTGAGCACATCCTGCTGGGTCGTCAGGTAGGCGTTCCTTTCATCATCGTGTTCCTGAACAAATGCGACATGGTTGATGACGAAGAGCTGCTGGAACTGGTTGAGATGGAAGTTCGTGAACTCCTGTCCCAGTACGACTTCCCGGGCGACGATACCCCAATCGTTCGCGGTTCCGCGCTGAAAGCGCTGGAAGGCGAAGCAGAGTGGGAAGAGAAAATCATCGAACTGGCTGGCTACCTGGATTCCTACATCCCAGAGCCAGAGCGTGCGATTGACAAGCCGTTCCTGCTGCCTATCGAAGACGTATTCTCCATCTCCGGTCGTGGTACCGTTGTTACCGGTCGTGTAGAGCGCGGTATCGTTAAAGTTGGCGAAGAAGTTGAAATCGTTGGTATCAAAGAGACTGCCAAGTCTACCTGTACCGGCGTTGAAATGTTCCGCAAACTGCTGGACGAAGGCCGTGCCGGTGAGAACGTTGGTGTTCTGCTGCGTGGTATCAAACGTGAAGAAATCGAACGTGGTCAGGTTCTGGCTAAGCCAGGCTCCATCAAGCCGCACACCAAGTTCGAATCTGAAGTGTACATCCTGTCCAAAGACGAAGGCGGCCGTCATACTCCGTTCTTCAAAGGCTACCGTCCACAGTTCTACTTCCGTACTACTGACGTGACCGGTACCATCGAACTGCCAGAAGGCGTTGAGATGGTAATGCCAGGCGACAACATCAAGATGGTTGTTACCCTGATCCACCCAATCGCGATGGATGACGGTCTGCGTTTCGCAATCCGTGAAGGCGGCCGTACTGTTGGCGCGGGCGTTGTTGCTAAAGTTCTCGGCTAATTGCTGATAACATTTGACGCAATGCGCATGAAAAGGGCATCATTTGATGCCCTTTTTGCACGCTTTCGAACCAGAACCTGGCTCATCAGTGATTTTATTTGTCATAATCATTGCTGAGACAGGCTCTGAAGAGGGCGTTTTAGTCCGAAACGCAACAGAGCATTTCGGTTTGGTTCGCCTCGCTATCGCGGGGTGAAAATGTTTGTAGAATACTTCTGACAGGTTGGTTTATGAGTGCGAATACCGAAGCTCAAGGGAGCGGGCGCGGCCTGGAAGCGATGAAATGGGTAGTAGTAGCTGTATTGCTGATCGTGGCAATCGTTGGCAACTACCTTTATCGCGACATGATGCTGCCGCTACGCGCGCTGGCAGTGGTAATTCTGATTGCTGCAGCGGGTGGTGTCGCGCTGTTGACGACCAAAGGTAAAGCGACCGTCGCTTTTGCCCGCGAAGCGAGAACCGAAGTCCGTAAGGTCATTTGGCCGACTCGCCAGGAAACATTGCACACCACGCTGATTGTAGCTGCGGTTACCGCTGTAATGTCACTGATCCTGTGGGGACTGGATGGTATTCTGGTTCGCCTGGTATCCTTTATCACTGGCCTGAGGTTCTGAGATGTCTGAAGCCCCTAAAAAGCGCTGGTACGTCGTTCAGGCGTTTTCCGGTTTTGAAGGCCGCGTAGCAACGTCGCTGCGTGAGCATATCAAATTACATAATATGGAAGAGTTGTTTGGCGAAGTTATGGTTCCGACCGAAGAAGTGGTCGAGATCCGTGGCGGCCAGCGTCGCAAAAGCGAGCGCAAATTCTTCCCGGGTTACGTGCTTGTTCAGATGGTGATGAACGATGCAAGCTGGCACTTAGTGCGCAGCGTACCGCGCGTAATGGGCTTTATCGGCGGCACGTCTGACCGTCCGGCGCCAATCAGCGACAAAGAAGTTGATGCGATTATGAACCGCCTGCAGCAGGTTGGTGATAAGCCGCGTCCGAAAACGCTGTTTGAACCGGGTGAAATGGTTCGTGTTAATGACGGTCCGTTTGCTGACTTTAACGGCGTGGTTGAAGAAGTGGACTACGAGAAGTCCCGCCTGAAAGTTTCCGTTTCTATCTTCGGTCGTGCGACCCCGGTAGAGCTGGACTTTGCCCAGGTAGAAAAAGCCTAAGCAGCGATCAAAAAAGCGACGATTTAACCGTTGCACAGGGCGCGAGATTGGACTACAATTTCGCGCCTTTTGTTTTTATGGATTGCATCCGTAAAACGAATTTTATCACGGGGAGCCTCCTTGAGGCGCTATAACCCAATCAGAGGATTTTACAATGGCTAAGAAAGTACAAGCCTATGTCAAGCTGCAGGTTGCAGCTGGTATGGCAAACCCAAGTCCACCAGTTGGTCCAGCTCTGGGTCAGCAGGGTGTGAACATCATGGAATTCTGTAAAGCGTTCAACGCCAAAACCGAATCCCTGGAAAAAGGTCTGCCAATCCCAGTCGTAATCACTGTTTACGCTGACCGTTCTTTCACTTTCGTTACCAAGACCCCGCCGGCAGCAGTTCTGCTGAAAAAAGCGGCTGGTATCAAGTCTGGTTCCGGTAAGCCGAACAAAGACAAAGTTGGTAAAATTTCCCGCGCTCAGCTGCAGGAAATCGCGCAGACCAAAGCTGCCGACATGACTGGTTCCGACGTTGAAGCGATGACTCGCTCCATCGAAGGTACTGCACGTTCCATGGGCCTGGTAGTGGAGGACTAAGAAATGGCTAAACTGACCAAGCGCATGTCCGTAATCCGTGGCAAAGTTGATGCGACCAAACAGTACGACATCAACGAAGCAATCGCTCTGCTGAAAGAACTGGCTACCGCTAAGTTCGTAGAAAGCGTTGACGTTGCTGTTAACCTCGGTATCGACGCTCGTAAATCCGATCAGAACGTTCGTGGCGCAACTGTACTGCCACACGGTACTGGCCGTTCCGTACGCGTAGCTGTATTTGCTCAGGGTGCAAACGCTGAAGCTGCTAAAGCTGCCGGCGCTGAACTGGTAGGTATGGAAGATCTGGCTGATCAGATCAAGAAAGGCGAAATGAACTTTGACGTTGTTATTGCTTCCCCGGATGCAATGCGCGTTGTTGGCCAGCTCGGCCAGGTTCTGGGTCCACGCGGCCTGATGCCAAACCCAAAAGTTGGTACTGTAACCCCTAACGTTGCTGAAGCGGTTAAGAACGCTAAAGCAGGTCAGGTTCGTTATCGTAACGACAAAAACGGCATCATCCACACCACCATCGGTAAAGTGGACTTTGACGCTGACAAACTGAAAGAAAACCTGGAATCTCTGCTGGTTGCGCTGAAAAAAGCAAAACCAACTCAGGCGAAAGGCGTGTACATCAAGAAAGTTAGCATCTCCACCACCATGGGTGCAGGTGTTGCAGTTGACCAGGCTGGCCTGAGCGCTGCTGCAAACTAATGCCTTTACGTGGGCGGTGGATTTGTCTACAATCTTACCCCCACGTTTGCTAACAATAGTTAGCGGCTAAAAGATTTGTTCGTTGGAGCCTGGCCTAATCCAGGCCTCCGTCGAAGACCGCAGGTGTTTCGCAAGAAACTTAATGCCCTGCGTAGACGGTGACAGAACGCTAAGATTATTTTTGGATACTCTGGCTTGTTTCTGCTCACCGTATTAAGACGCTCTTCCCGTTGGGAAGAGTGAAGTGAGTTCCGGAACATGAGTTCCGGCAAACATCCAGGAGCAAAGCTAATGGCTTTAAATCTTCAAGACAAACAAGCGATTGTTGCTGAAGTCAGCGAAGTAGCCAAAGGCGCGCTGTCTGCAGTAGTTGCGGATTCCCGTGGCGTTACTGTAGATAAAATGACTGAACTGCGTAAAGCAGGTCGTGAAGCTGGCGTTTACATGCGTGTTGTTCGTAACACCCTGCTGCGCCGCGTAGTTGAAGGTACTCAGTTCGAGTGCCTGAAAGACACGTTTGTTGGTCCAACCTTGATTGCATACTCTATGGAACACCCGGGCGCTGCTGCTCGTCTGTTCAAAGAGTTCGCGAAAGCGAATGCAAAATTCGAGGTTAAAGCTGCAGCCTTTGAAGGTGAGTTGATCCCGGCATCGCAAATCGATCGCCTGGCAACCCTGCCGACCTACGAAGAAGCAATTGCACGCCTGATGGCAACCATGAAAGAAGCTTCGGCTGGCAAACTGGTTCGCACTCTGGCTGCTGTTCGCGATGCGAAAGAAGCTGCTTAATAGCAGTCATCTTTATCAAGTATTCGCTTACGTATAAACTTATTCTGATTTTCAGGAACAATTTAAATGTCTATCACTAAAGATCAAATCATTGAAGCAGTTGCAGCTATGTCCGTAATGGACGTTGTAGAACTGATCACTGCAATGGAAGAAAAATTCGGTGTTTCCGCTGCTGCTGCTGTAGCTGTAGCTGCTGGCCCGGCTGAAGCTGCTGAAGAAAAAACTGAATTCGACGTAGTTCTGAAAGCTGCTGGCGCGAACAAAGTTGCTGTAATCAAAGCAGTACGTGCTGCAACTGGCCTGGGTCTGAAAGAAGCTAAAGACCTGGTAGAATCTGCTCCAGCTGCGCTGAAAGAAGGCGTGAGCAAAGACGACGCAGAAGCACTGAAAAAATCTCTGGAAGAAGCTGGCGCTGAAGTTGAAGTTAAATAAGCCAACCCTTCCGGTTGCAGCCTGAGAAATTAGGCTGATGGCTGGTGACTTTTTAGTCACCAGCCTTTTTGCGCTGTAAGGCGCCAGTAGAGTTTCACACTGTTTGACTGCTGGCTGTCCTGACAATGCTTGTTTCTATCGACGACTTAATATACTGCGACAGGGTGCTCGCTCTGGGTAAATCGCAATGAAATGGTTTAAGCGTGATAGCAACAGGCATTGCGGAAAGTGTTCGATTTTCCGATCAACAAAATGGTGTTGCACAAACTGTCCGCCAATGGACAGATGGGTCGACTTGTCAGCGAGCTGAGGAACCCTATGGTTTACTCCTATACCGAGAAAAAACGTATTCGTAAGGATTTTGGTAAACGTCCACAAGTTCTGGACATTCCATATCTCCTTTCTATCCAGCTTGACTCGTTCCAGAAGTTTATCGAGCAAGATCCTGAAGGGCAGTACGGTCTGGAAGCTGCCTTCCGTTCCGTGTTCCCGATTAAGAGCTACAGCGGTAATTCCGAGCTGCAATACGTCAGCTACCGCCTTGGCGAACCGGTATTTGACGTTCAGGAATGTCAAATCCGTGGCGTGACCTACTCGGCACCGCTGCGCGTTAAGCTGCGTCTGGTGATCTACGAGCGCGAAGCGCCGGAAGGCACCGTTAAAGACATTAAAGAACAAGAAGTCTACATGGGCGAAATTCCGCTCATGACCGACAACGGTACTTTCGTCATCAACGGCACCGAGCGTGTTATCGTTTCCCAGCTGCACCGTAGCCCGGGCGTCTTCTTCGACAGCGATAAAGGTAAAACGCACTCTTCCGGTAAAGTACTGTATAACGCGCGTATCATTCCTTACCGTGGTTCCTGGCTGGACTTCGAGTTCGATCCGAAAGACAACCTGTTTGTCCGTATCGACCGTCGTCGTAAACTGCCTGCGACCATCATTCTGCGTGCGCTGAACTACACCACTGAGCAGATTCTTGATCTGTTCTTTGAGAAAGTTGTTTTCGAAATTCGCGACAACAAGCTGCAAATGGAGCTGGTGCCTGAGCGTCTGCGTGGTGATACCGCGTCGTTCGACATCGAAGCCGACGGCAAAGTGTATGTGGAGAAAGGCCGTCGTATTACTGCGCGCCACATCCGTCAGCTGGAAAAAGATGATATCAAACACATCGAAGTCCCGGTTGAATACATTGCTGGAAAAGTCGCTGCAAAAGATTACGTTGATGCATCCACTGGCGAGCTGATCTGCCCGGCTAACATGGAGCTGAGCCTGGATCTGCTGGCTAAGCTGAGCCAGTCTGGCCACAAGCGTATCGAAACGCTGTTCACCAACGATCTGGACCACGGTCCGTACATGTCCGAAACCGTACGTGTCGACCCAACCACCGATCGTCTGAGCGCGCTGGTAGAAATCTACCGCATGATGCGCCCGGGTGAGCCACCGACTCGCGAAGCGGCTGAAAGCCTGTTCGAGAACCTATTCTTCTCCGAAGACCGCTACGATCTGTCCGCGGTTGGTCGTATGAAGTTCAACCGTTCTCTGCTGCGTGACGCGATCGAAGGTTCCGGTATCCTGAGCAAAGAAGACATCATCGAAGTGATGAAGAAGCTCATCGATATCCGTAACGGTAAAGGCGAAGTGGACGATATCGACCACCTCGGCAACCGTCGTATCCGTTCCGTAGGCGAAATGGCGGAAAACCAGTTCCGCGTTGGCCTGGTACGTGTTGAGCGTGCGGTGAAAGAGCGTCTGTCTCTGGGCGATCTGGATACCCTGATGCCTCAGGATATGATCAACGCCAAGCCGATCTCCGCAGCAGTGAAAGAGTTCTTTGGTTCCAGCCAGCTGTCCCAGTTTATGGACCAGAACAACCCACTGTCTGAGATCACGCACAAGCGTCGTATCTCTGCACTCGGCCCGGGCGGTCTGACCCGTGAGCGCGCAGGCTTTGAAGTTCGAGACGTACACCCGACTCACTACGGTCGCGTATGTCCAATCGAAACGCCTGAAGGTCCAAACATCGGTCTGATCAACTCCCTGTCAGTGTACGCACAGACTAACGAATACGGTTTCCTTGAGACCCCGTATCGTAAAGTGACGGACGGTGTTGTAACCGACGAAATTCACTACCTGTCAGCTATCGAAGAAGGTAACTACGTCATCGCTCAGGCGAACTCCAACCTGGATGACGAAGGCCACTTTGTAGAAGACCTGGTAACGTGCCGTAGCAAAGGCGAATCCAGCTTGTTCAGCCGCGACCAGGTTGACTACATGGACGTTTCCACCCAGCAGGTGGTTTCCGTCGGTGCGTCCCTGATCCCGTTCCTGGAACACGATGACGCCAACCGTGCATTGATGGGTGCGAACATGCAACGTCAGGCGGTTCCAACTCTGCGCGCTGATAAGCCGCTGGTTGGTACCGGTATGGAACGTGCTGTTGCCGTTGACTCCGGTGTTACTGCAGTTGCTAAACGTGGCGGTACTGTTCAGTACGTCGATGCTTCCCGTATCGTTATCAAAGTTAACGAAGACGAGATGCATGCAGGCGAAGCGGGTATCGACATCTACAACCTGACCAAGTACACCCGTTCTAACCAGAACACCTGTATCAACCAGATGCCATGTGTGTCTCTGGGTGAGCCAATTGAGCGCGGCGACGTGCTGGCTGACGGTCCGTCTACCGACCTCGGTGAACTGGCGCTCGGTCAGAACATGCGCGTAGCGTTCATGCCGTGGAATGGTTACAACTTCGAAGACTCCATCCTCGTCTCCGAGCGTGTGGTTCAGGAAGATCGTTTCACCACTATTCACATCCAGGAACTGGCGTGTGTGTCCCGTGACACCAAGCTGGGGCCAGAAGAGATCACCGCTGACATCCCTAACGTGGGTGAAGCTGCGCTCTCCAAACTGGATGAATCCGGTATCGTATACATCGGTGCAGAAGTGACCGGCGGCGACATTCTGGTTGGTAAGGTTACGCCGAAAGGTGAAACCCAGCTGACGCCAGAAGAGAAACTGCTGCGCGCGATCTTCGGTGAGAAAGCGTCTGACGTTAAAGACTCTTCTCTGCGTGTGCCGAACGGTGTTTCCGGTACGGTTATCGACGTTCA
The DNA here is from genome assembly GCF_049974505.2 of Leclercia sp. TB492. Taxonomy (NCBI): domain Bacteria; kingdom Pseudomonadati; phylum Pseudomonadota; class Gammaproteobacteria; order Enterobacterales; family Enterobacteriaceae; genus Leclercia; species Leclercia sp. TB492. The sequence continues at coordinate 188,063 of NZ_CM127572.1, forward strand.
GGTCTTTACTCGCGATGGCGTAGAAAAAGACAAACGTGCGCTGGAAATCGAAGAGATGCAGCTGAAGCAGGCTAAGAAAGACCTGTCTGAAGAGCTGCAGATCCTCGAAGCTGGCCTGTTTGGTCGTATCTACGCGGTGCTGGTTGCCGGTGGTGTTGAAGCTGAGAAGCTCGACAAGCTGCCACGCGACCGCTGGCTGGAACTGGGCCTGGCCGACGAAGAGAAACAAAATCAGCTGGAACAGCTGGCTGAGCAGTATGACGAACTGAAACACGAGTTCGAGAAAAAACTCGAAGCGAAACGCCGTAAAATCACTCAGGGCGACGATCTGGCACCGGGCGTGCTGAAGATTGTTAAGGTTTATCTGGCCGTTAAACGTCAGATCCAGCCTGGTGATAAGATGGCAGGTCGTCACGGTAACAAGGGTGTTATCTCTAAGATCAACCCGATCGAAGATATGCCGCACGATGCTAACGGTACGCCGGTAGATATCGTACTGAACCCGCTGGGCGTACCGTCTCGTATGAACATTGGTCAGATCCTCGAAACTCACCTGGGTATGGCTGCAAAAGGTATTGGCGATAAGATCAACGCCATGCTGAAACAGCAGCAGGAAGTCGCGAAACTGCGCGAATTCATCCAGCGTGCGTACGATCTGGGTACTGATGTTCGTCAGAAAGTCGACCTGAACACCTTCAGCGATGAAGAAGTGCTGCGCCTGGCTGAGAACCTGAAAAAAGGTATGCCAATCGCAACGCCAGTCTTCGATGGTGCGAAAGAGTCTGAAATCAAGGAACTGTTACAGCTGGGTGGCCTGCCAAGCTCTGGCCAGATCACACTGTTCGACGGTCGTACCGGTGAGCAGTTCGAGCGCCAGGTAACCGTGGGTTACATGTACATGCTGAAACTGAACCACCTGGTTGATGACAAGATGCACGCGCGTTCTACCGGTTCTTACAGCCTGGTTACTCAGCAGCCGCTGGGTGGTAAGGCGCAGTTCGGTGGTCAGCGCTTCGGGGAGATGGAAGTGTGGGCGCTTGAAGCATACGGCGCGGCATACACCCTGCAGGAAATGCTTACCGTTAAGTCTGATGACGTGAACGGTCGTACCAAGATGTATAAAAACATCGTGGACGGCAACCATCAGATGGAACCGGGCATGCCAGAATCCTTCAACGTACTGTTGAAAGAGATTCGTTCGCTGGGTATCAACATCGAACTGGAAGACGAGTAACTCTCGCTCAAACAGGTCACTGGTGCCGGAGTAGTTTCCGGCACCAGATTGTGCTAACTCCGACGGGAGCAAATCCGTGAAAGACTTATTAAAGTTTCTGAAAGCGCAAACTAAAACCGAAGAGTTTGATGCGATCAAAATTGCTCTGGCCTCGCCAGACATGATCCGTTCATGGTCTTTTGGTGAAGTTAAAAAGCCAGAAACCATCAACTACCGTACGTTCAAACCTGAGCGTGACGGCCTTTTCTGTGCGCGTATCTTCGGGCCAGTAAAAGATTACGAGTGCCTGTGCGGTAAGTACAAGCGCCTGAAACACCGTGGTGTGATCTGTGAGAAGTGCGGCGTTGAAGTGACCCAGACTAAAGTGCGTCGTGAGCGCATGGGCCACATCGAGCTGGCGTCTCCGACTGCCCACATCTGGTTCCTGAAATCTCTGCCGTCCCGTATCGGTCTGCTGCTGGATATGCCGCTGCGCGATATCGAACGTGTTCTGTACTTCGAATCTTATGTTGTGATCGAAGGCGGGATGACGAACCTGGAACGTAACCAGATTCTGACCGAAGAACAGTATCTCGACGCGCTGGAAGAGTTCGGTGACGAATTCGACGCGAAGATGGGTGCGGAAGCTATCCAGGCCCTGCTGAAGAGCATGGATCTGGAGCAAGAGTGTGAAACTCTGCGTGAAGAGCTGAACGAAACCAACTCCGAAACCAAGCGTAAAAAGCTGACCAAGCGTATCAAACTGCTGGAAGCGTTCGTTCAGTCTGGTAACAAACCAGAGTGGATGATCCTGACCGTTCTGCCGGTTCTGCCGCCAGATCTGCGTCCGCTGGTTCCGCTGGATGGTGGTCGTTTTGCGACTTCTGACCTGAACGATCTGTATCGTCGCGTCATTAACCGTAACAACCGTCTGAAACGTCTGCTGGATCTGGCTGCGCCGGACATCATCGTACGCAACGAAAAACGTATGCTGCAGGAAGCGGTAGATGCCCTGCTGGATAACGGTCGTCGCGGTCGTGCGATCACCGGTTCTAACAAACGTCCTCTGAAATCTTTGGCCGACATGATCAAAGGTAAACAGGGTCGTTTCCGTCAGAACCTGCTCGGTAAGCGTGTTGACTACTCCGGTCGTTCTGTAATCACCGTAGGTCCATACCTGCGTCTGCATCAGTGCGGTCTGCCGAAGAAAATGGCACTGGAACTGTTCAAACCGTTCATCTACGGCAAGCTGGAACTGCGTGGCCTGGCCACCACCATCAAAGCCGCTAAGAAGATGGTTGAGCGTGAAGAAGCTGTCGTTTGGGATATCCTGGACGAAGTGATCCGCGAACACCCGGTACTGCTGAACCGTGCACCAACCCTGCACCGTCTGGGTATCCAGGCCTTTGAGCCAGTACTGATCGAAGGTAAAGCTATCCAGCTGCACCCGCTGGTCTGTGCGGCATATAACGCCGACTTCGATGGTGACCAGATGGCTGTTCACGTACCGCTGACGCTGGAAGCCCAGCTCGAAGCGCGTGCGCTGATGATGTCTACCAACAACATCCTGTCTCCAGCGAACGGTGAACCAATTATCGTTCCTTCTCAGGACGTTGTACTGGGTCTGTACTACATGACCCGTGACTGTGTTAACGCCAAAGGCGAAGGCATGGTGCTGACTGGCCCGAAAGAAGCTGAGCGTATTTATCGCGCTGGCCTGGCCTCTCTGCATGCGCGTGTAAAAGTGCGTATCACCGAGTATGAAAAAGCTGAAAACGGCGAACTCGTTGCGAAAACCAGCCTGATTGACACGACCGTTGGCCGTGCCATTCTGTGGATGATCGTACCGAAAGGTCTGCCTTTCTCCATCGTCAACCAGGCGCTGGGCAAGAAAGCAATTTCCAAGATGCTGAACACCTGTTACCGCATCCTGGGCCTGAAGCCGACTGTTATCTTCGCTGACCAGACAATGTACACCGGCTTTGCTTATGCAGCGCGTTCAGGTGCATCTGTTGGTATTGATGACATGGTCATCCCAGAGAAGAAACACGAGATCATCTCTGAAGCGGAAGCCGAAGTTGCTGAGATCCAGGAGCAGTTCCAGTCTGGTCTGGTAACCGCGGGCGAACGCTATAACAAAGTTATCGATATCTGGGCAGCGGCGAACGATCGTGTATCCAAAGCGATGATGGACAACCTGCAGACCGAAACCGTTATCAACCGTGACGGCGTCGAAGAGCAGCAGGTTTCCTTCAACAGCATCTACATGATGGCCGACTCCGGTGCGCGTGGTTCTGCAGCACAGATTCGTCAGCTGGCAGGTATGCGTGGTCTGATGGCGAAGCCAGATGGCTCCATCATCGAAACGCCAATCACCGCGAACTTCCGTGAAGGTCTGAACGTACTCCAGTACTTCATCTCCACCCACGGTGCTCGTAAGGGTCTGGCGGATACCGCACTGAAAACAGCAAACTCCGGTTATCTGACGCGTCGTCTGGTTGACGTTGCACAGGATCTGGTTGTTACCGAAGACGATTGTGGCACCCTCGAAGGTATCACCATGACCCCGGTTATCGAGGGTGGTGATGTTAAAGAGCCACTGCGCGATCGCGTTCTGGGTCGTGTTACTGCGGAAGACATTCTGAAGCCGGGTACTGCAGACATCCTGGTTCCACGCAACACGCTGCTGCACGAGCACTGGTGTGACCTGCTGGAAGCCAACTCTGTTGACTCAGTGAAAGTACGTTCCGTTGTATCCTGTGACACCGACTTTGGTGTATGTGCGCACTGCTATGGTCGTGACCTGGCGCGTGGCCACATCATCAACAAAGGTGAAGCCATCGGCGTTATCGCGGCACAGTCCATCGGTGAGCCGGGTACACAGCTGACGATGCGTACGTTCCACATCGGTGGTGCGGCATCTCGTGCGGCTGCTGAATCCAGCATCCAGGTGAAAAACAAAGGTAGCATCAAGCTCAGCAATGCGAAGTCTGTTGTTAACTCCGCAGGCAAGCTGGTTGTGACTTCTCGTAACACCGAGCTGAAGCTGATCGACGAATTCGGTCGTACCAAAGAGAGCTATAAAGTGCCTTACGGTGCTGTTATGGCGAAAGGTGATGGTGAGCAGGTTGCCGGCGGTGAAACCGTAGCGAACTGGGATCCACACACCATGCCGGTTATCACCGAAGTAAGTGGTTTCATCCGCTTTACTGACATGATCGACGGCCAGACGATTACTCGTCAGACCGACGACCTGACCGGCCTCTCTTCCCTGGTGGTTCTGGATTCTGCAGAACGTACCGCGGGTGGTAAAGATCTGCGTCCAGCACTGAAAATCGTTGATGCTAACGGCAACGACGTTCTGATCCCGGGCACCGACATGCCGGCTCAGTACTTCCTGCCAGGTAAAGCGATTGTCCAGCTGGAAGATGGTGTTCAGATCGGTGCGGGTGATGCTCTGGCGCGTATTCCTCAGGAATCCAGCGGTACCAAAGATATTACCGGTGGTCTGCCGCGCGTTGCGGACCTGTTCGAAGCACGTCGTCCGAAAGAGCCGGCAATCCTGGCTGAAATCAGCGGTATCATTTCCTTCGGTAAAGAGACCAAAGGGAAGCGCCGTCTGGTGATCACGCCGCTGGATGGCAGCGATCCGTACGAAGAGATGATTCCAAAATGGCGTCAGCTCAACGTGTTTGAAGGTGAACGTGTAGAACGTGGTGACGTGGTTTCCGACGGTCCGGAAGCACCGCACGACATTCTGCGTCTTCGTGGCGTCCACGCGGTAACGCGTTACATCACCAACGAAGTACAGGACGTTTACCGTCTGCAAGGCGTTAAGATCAACGATAAGCACATCGAAGTTATCGTTCGTCAGATGCTGCGTAAAGCCACCATCGTGAATGCCGGTAGCTCCGACTTCCTCGAAGGTGAGCAGGTTGAATACTCTCGCGTTAAGATTGCTAACCGCGATCTGGAAGCGAACGGCAAACTCAGTGCGACCTTCGCACGTGATCTGCTGGGTATCACCAAAGCGTCTCTGGCAACCGAGTCCTTCATCTCCGCGGCATCGTTCCAGGAGACCACTCGTGTGCTTACCGAAGCAGCTGTTGCGGGCAAACGCGACGAATTGCGCGGTCTGAAAGAGAACGTTATCGTGGGTCGTCTGATCCCGGCCGGTACCGGTTATGCGTACCACCAGGATCGTATGCGCCGTCGCGCAGCGGGCGAAATCCCTGCTGCACCACAGGTGACTGCTGAAGATGCATCTGCCAGCCTGGCAGAGCTGCTGAACGCAGGCCTGGGCGGTTCTGACAACGAGTAATCGTTACGTCAGCCCATAAAAAAACCCGCTTCGGCGGGTTTTTTTTGTCTGTTTGGTGCGGTTTATGCCGGATGGCGCTGCGCTTACCCGGCCTACGGTTCGGGGGCGTTGTAGGCCCGGTAAGCGTAGCGCCACCGGGCGTGTTAGTTCACCAGCGGTAACCGGCGATACAGCTCGATCATATCTCCCGCCAGATCCTGAATCACCATCGCGTTCATCAGATGATCCTGGGAGTGAACGGTAATCAGGTTAACCGGCAGCTTGCCGGTGCCTTCATCCATACCAATCAGCTTCGTCTGGATGGTATGCGCATGCTTAACGAATTCGCGCGACTCTTCCATCGCCTTTTCTGCGTCGGCAAAATCGCCTTTACGCGCCATCTGCAGGGCGGTTAATGCTGAACTGCGGGCTGCACCGGCATTCACCAGCAGCTCCATAATGATGGTTTCTAAATCGTCCATGGGTCACTCCAGCAGTTTGAGGGCTTTTTCGAGAACGGCATCGCCTTTCATCATGCCGTAATCCATCATGTCGATAACCGCGACCTTTTTGCCCAGCGGTTCTGCCTGTGCCTGAAGATTATTGAGTTCGTATTTGACCTGCGGGCCAAGCAACACAATGTCGGCTGCGGCGATTTCATCTTTAAACTCAGCAACCGGTACGGCTTTAATGGTTACTTCGACCCCTTTTTTCTGCGCGGCGTCTTTCATGCGTTGAACCAGCATGCTGGTGGACATTCCCGCTGCACAGCATAAAACGATGTTCTTCATAGTCAGCCTCAATGTACATGTGTTTATTGATAATTATCCCGCGCCGCCCGCTTCGACAACCGCGTTACCGCGATTGTGTGTGAGGCATCACAAAGAAACCCGCATTTTCTGAAACCGGTTACAACTGTTACAGAACGGGGAAAGGCAGGGCGAAACGAGGAAGAAGCTTTCCGCCCTGGTCAGCATCCCCTGCTGACGAAGTAAGCGTAAAAAATACGGGCACAGTCTGGCAATGGCCCGTTGATCAGGTTACGTGACGCCTCGTAATAACTTCATCGGGTTGCATTCTTTCTCAGCCCGGCTGCGAGGCGCGTCCCAGCCAGCTATCCCAGTCTTTCCACACCGGCTGTAATCCCTGCAGGCTGAGCGCTTCGGCAACCTCTTCCGGACGACGATTGTCGTGCGGCGCAAACTGTTCCAGCTCGGGGCGATTGTCGGCATAGCCGCCTGGCTGCGTTTTTGAAAAAGCACTGACGTTGTTAATGGCCAGAGGAATGACGCGATCGCGAAACGCGGGAGATTCCCGGGTCGACAGCGACAGCTCCACCTCTGGTGCCAGCAGACGAAACGCGCAGATGGTCTGTACCAGCTGGCGTTCATCCATGATCGACGCGGGCTGGATCCCCCCGGCACAGGGGCGCAGCCGTGGGAAGGAGATCGAGTACCGGCTCTGCCAGTAGCGCTGCTGCAGCCACAGCAGATGTTCCGCCACCATAAAGTTGTCGACCCGCCAGCTGTCGGAGAGCCCGGTCAGTGCCCCGAGTCCGATCTTGTCGATCCCGGCGCGGCCCAGTCGATCCGGCGTCTCCAGCCGCCAGAAAAAGTCCTGCTTTTTACCTTTCAGATGGTGCTGAGCATATACCGCCTCGTGATAGGTTTCCTGATAGACCAGCACGCCATCCAGCCCCAGCGTTTTCAGCTCGCCATATTCGGCTTCTGACAGGGGTTGAACCTCCATTTGCAACGAGGCGAACTGGCGGCGAATGGCCGGAAGATGGCGACGAAAATAGTCCATCCCGACCTTAGTCTGGTGCTCGCCGGTCACCAGCAGCAGATGCTCAAACCCCATCTCGCGGATCGCGGCACACTCCCGGGCAATCTCATTTTCATCCAGCGTCTTGCGCTTGATGTGGTTGCTCATTGAAAAGCCGCAGTAGGTACAGTCGTTCGCGCACAGGTTGGACAGATAGAGCGGAACATAAAAACTCACCGTGTTGCCAAAGCGCTGGCGCGTCAGACGCTGGGCCCGCTGGGCCATCGGCTCAAGATACGCGCTGGCTGCGGGCGAGAGCAGGGCCATCATGTCCTCGCGCGTCGGCTGCCGGGCATTCAGGGCGCGTTCAACGTCCGCCGGGGTTTTACTGTTGATACGCAGGCGAATATCGTCCCAGTCGAGCTGGCGCCAGCGATCGGTAAAGGTGCTCATGAGAAGGCCTCCAGAAATCCGGTTAACGGGCTCGTGGCCTGGGCTTCAGGGCTCCGTGAACCGGGGCCAGACTGACGCGCCAGCACGCCCGCCTCCACCGCCAGCCGAAACGCCCGTGCCATGCTCACCGGATCGTCCGCGACCGCAATGGCGGTGTTGACCAGCACGGCATCGGCACCCATCTCCAGCGCCTGCGCGGCATGGCTGGGCACGCCGATGCCGGCGTCCACGATCACCGGCACCGTCGCCTGCTGAATGATAATTTCCAGCATCGCGCGGGTTTCCAGCCCCTGATTGGAACCTATCGGCGCTCCGAGCGGCATCACCGCGGCGCAACCCGCCTCTTCGAGCCGTTTGCACAGCACCGGATCGGCGCCGCAGTAGGGCAGCACCGTGAACCCCTCTTTGACCAGCATCTCCGCCGCTTTCAGCGTCTCGATGGGATCGGGAAGCAGCCAGCGGGCATCGGGATGGATCTCCAGTTTGAGCCAGTGCGTCCCCAGCGCCTCGCGCGCCAGTCGGGCGGCGAACACGGCTTCCTCCGCGGTTTTGGCTCCGGAAGTATTGGGCAGCAGGCTCACGCCCGCCTCCAGCAGCGGCGCCAGAATAGCGTCATTGTGATGACGCAGATCGACCCGCTTCATCGCCAGGGTCACCAGTTGGCTGCCGCTCTCGCGAATGGCGTCCACCATCAGCTGCGGCGAGGCGAATTTCCCGGTGCCGGTAAACAGATGCGAATCAAAGGTTTTATCAGCAATACGTAACATCTCAGCCTCCGGCAATCACCTGAAAGAGCAGGATCCGATCGCCTTCGCGGACCTGCTGTTTATCCCACTGCTCGCGCGGCAGGATCTGTTGGTTCAGGGCCAGCGCGACCCCGGGTTTTAACTGGCGCAGCTGGTGGAGCAGGGTGGCGACGGTTAAACCTTCCACGCACTGCATCGGTTCGTCGTTAAACAGGATCTGCATGCTGCCCTCCACACACCGCACAGCCGCTGGCGCGCTGCAGGGCCAGCTGTCGCCAGCTGCCCGCCCGGGCATCAAACAGGCGCAGCGCATTGCGCGGGGTCTCAATGCCGCTGAGCAGCTTGATCGCCTCCAGCGCCTGTAAGGTTCCCATCACGCCAACCACCGGCCCGACGATCCCTGCGGTGCGGCAGTTGCGTTGCGGCTCGTCATCCTCCGGCCACAGACAGCGGTAACAGCCCTGCGCCCAGGGCGGCGTCAGCACCATCATCTGGCCACCAAAACCCACAGCGCTGGCGGTAATGAGCGGAGTATTGAGCATCACGCAGGCGGCGTTGATCGCCTGGCGCGTGGCCATGTTATCGGTGCAGTCCAGCACCACGTCGGCGCGGGCGATCTCCTCCTCCAGCGCTTTGCCTTCCAGGCGCGTCTGCAGGGCAATCAGCCGGATATCCGGGTTGAGCTGCTGCAGCCGACGCTGCGTTACCTGCGCCTTTGGCTGGGCGATGTCGTCGGTGGTGAAGAGGATCTGGCGCTGCAAATTACTCAGATGAACCTCGTCATCGTCGGCCAGCACCAGAGTGCCGATCCCTGCACCGGCCAGGTACAGCGCCGCCGGGGCGCCTAATCCGCCGAGACCGACCAGCAGGACCCGGCTGGCGAGCAGCTTCTGCTGCCCGTCGATGGCGATATCGTCCAGCAGGATCTGGCGGCTGTAGCGCATAAAGTCACGGTCATTCATCGCCTGCTCCCGCCAGTTGCAGTAACTGCGCCGTCGCTGCCTGCCAGTCATCGGCCTGGGTGATGGCGCTTACTACCGCGATGCTCCCGACGCCGGTCGCCAGTACCGCCGGGGCGCGCTCGAGACTGATACCGCCGATGGCAACGGTGGGGTAATCCGCCAGTCGTTCGATATGCCGGGCCAGCTGCTCCAGCCCCTGAGGGGCGGAAGGCATCTGCTTGGTCTGGGTAGGGAAAACGTGCCCCAGGGCGATATAGGACGGACTCGCCGCCAGCGCCACGTCGATCTCCATATCGTCGTGGGTCGAGACGCCGAGACGTAACCCGGCGGCACGAATGGCCTCAAGATCGGTGGTCTCCAGATCCTCCTGACCCAGATGCACGCCGTAAGCCTGATGTTTAATCGCCAGGCGCCAGTAGTCATTGATAAACAGCCGGGCGTTGTAGCGACGCCCCAGGGCAATGGCCGCCACGATATCGGCTTCGACCTCATCCTCCTGCTTGTCCTTTATGCGCAGCTGGAGCGTTTGTACGCCCGCGGCAAGCAGGCGTTCGATCCACGCCACGCTGTCGACTACCGGATAGAGCCCCAGGCGAAAGGGCACCGGCGGAAAGTTGGGTTGATACATTACGCCTCCTCTTTTTTGAGGTAGATTTCGCCGCCCCGGGCGCGGAAGGTTTCCGACATATCGGCCATCCCCACTTCGATGGTCTGCGCCGCGGCGTAGTCGCGCACTTCCTGGCTGATTTTCATCGAGCAGAATTTTGGCCCGCACATGGAGCAGAAGTGCGCCACTTTGCCCGACTCCTGCGGCAGGGTTTCGTCGTGGTAGGCGCGGGCGGTGAACGGGTCAAGGGCGAGGTTGAACTGATCTTCCCAGCGGAATTCAAAGCGCGCTTTTGACATGGCGTTATCGCGGATCTGCGCCCCCGGATGGCCCTTCGCCAGGTCGGCAGCATGGGCGGCAATCTTGTAGGTGATCAATCCTTGCTTCACGTCCTCTTTATTCGGCAGGCCGAGATGCTCTTTCGGCGTGACGTAGCAGAGCATCGCGCAGCCAAACCATCCGATCATCGCCGCGCCAATTCCGGAGGTGAAGTGGTCATAGCCCGGTGCGATGTCGGTGGTCAACGGCCCCAGGGTGTAGAACGGCGCTTCGTGGCAGTGCTCCAGCTCCTCGGTCATGTTGCGGCGGATCATCTGCATCGGCACATGGCCCGGGCCTTCAATCATCACCTGGACGTCATACTCCCAGGCAATTTTGGTCAGCTCGCCCAGGGTATGTAGCTCGGCAAACTGGGCTTCGTCGTTGGCATCGCGAATGGAGCCCGGACGCAGGCCATCGCCCAACGACAGCGATACGTCGTACGCGGCGCAGATTTCGCAGATCTCGCGGAAGTGTTCATACAGGAAGTTCTCCTGATGATGGGACAGGCACCATTTCGCCATAATAGAACCGCCGCGGGAGACGATGCCGGTCAGGCGTTTGGCGGTCATCGGCACGTAGCGCAGCAGCACGCCCGCGTGGATGGTGAAGTAGTCCACGCCCTGCTCGGCCTGCTCCAGCAGCGTATCGCGGAACGCTTCCCAGGTGAGATCTTCCGCAATGCCGTTCACCTTCTCCAGCGCCTGGTAGATAGGTACCGTGCCAATCGGCACCGGACTGTTACGCAGGATCCACTCGCGGGTTTCGTGAATATAGCGCCCGGTAGAGAGGTCCATCACCGTGTCCGCGCCCCAGCGGGTGGACCAGACCAGTTTTTCCACCTCTTCTTCGATGGAGGAGGTGACCGCCGAGTTACCGATGTTGGCATTCACTTTCACCAGGAAGTTACGTCCGATGATCATCGGCTCTGATTCCGGGTGGTTAATGTTGGCCGGAATAATGGCGCGGCCAGCAGCGACTTCGTCACGTACAAATTCCGGGGTGATGTTCTCCGGCAGGCGGGCGCCAAAGCCTTCTCCCGGATGCTGGTGGCGCAGCACTTCGCCACGTATGCGCTCGCGGCCCATGTTTTCGCGGATGGCAATAAACTCCATCTCCGGCGTCACTATCCCCTGGCGGGCGTAATGCAACTGGGTCACACATTTACCCGCTCTGGCACGCTTCGGCGTGAGCAGTCCGGTAAAGCGCAGCTCGTCCAGCCCGTCATCGGCCAGACGCTCCCGGGTATAGGCTGAGCTTTGCGCATTCAGGGTTTCGCTGTCGTTACGGGCTTCAATCCACGGCTGGCGCAGCTTCGCCAGACCCTGCTGGACATTAATCGCCACAGCCGGATCGCCGTACGGGCCGGAGGTGTCGTACACCGGCACCGCTTCGTTTTCTTCAAACTGCGGGTTCTCTTTGCTGCCGCCGATTAACGTCGGGCTGAGCTGGATCTCGCGCATCGGCACGCGGATATCCTCCTGCGAACCCGTCAGGTAAATGCGTTTTGAGTTGGGGAAAGCGGTGCCTTCCAGGGTGTCGATAAAGTGTTGGGCGTGTGCGCGCTGTTCGCGGCGGGTCATTTTTGTGGCAGACATAGCTCGTTCCAGTAAGTTCAGGAAGTGGCTTGTCAGACGACGGATGAAGCAAGAGAGGATCGCCCGGGGGCGATACAATAAATTGACTCTTGTTCCCTTCGCAGGTCTTAACCTGATCAGGTTCCGCGGATCCCGAATTAACGGTCTCAGCCCGGCTTTCGCACTGGGCACTCCGACAAGAATAGGCTCCCCTACAGCGGGAGCAGTGAATGTAAACTACGCGTTAACGAGGAATAACTCAAGCCGGTCGGGCGACGTTATCTTCGTTGCTCGCTTTCAGATTGTGATCCAGCGCAAGGGCGATCAGGTTATCTTCCAGCGTAAAGCGTTGCTCCAGCGCCTCGCCGATATCGGAAAGCGCCTGCTGAAATTCCAGGTAGTTATCCTGATCGATGGCGTTTTCCAGCGTGGAGTCATAGTAATCCATGATTTGCTGGGTATTGGCCTCCAGCAGGGGATAGAGTTTGGTTGCCGCTAAATACGGGCTGTTGCCTTCCATTTCACGGATAAAACGTTCATAAACATTGAAATGACCGTTGGAAAGGTAGTCGACCAGGCTCTGACAGAAATCGTCCAGCGCTTTTTCATTCAGGCGCATATAGGACTCTTTGCCAGGCTTAATGCCAACGAGATTGTAGTAGGCAACAAGCAGATGTTTCCGCACGTGCAGCCAGCGATCGACCAGTTTGTTACTTCCGCCAACGCGCTCTGTCAGGTTTTCTAGCTGGTTTAGCATGTTTGACTCCGCAAGGTTAAGATTAAAAGCTGCCCACCCAAAATGTAATAGTATTGTTACCAACATGCCTGTGAAGCAAAGGTAGTGCAATAGATATGGATCGTATAATTGAAAAATCGGATCGCGGCTGGTGGTTAGTCAGCCATGAACAAAAATTATGGTTGCCCGGTGGTGAATTACCATATGGCGAGGCCGGAAATTTCGATCTTGCGGGGCAACACGCACTAAATATAGGTGAGTGGAAGGGCGATTCTGTGTGGTTGATCCAACAAAATCGTCGTCACGATATGGGATCGGTGCGCCAGGTGCTCGATCTCGATGTCGGCTTGTTCCAGCTGGCGGGTCGTGCTGTGCAGCTTGCCGAGTTTTATCGCTCGCATAAGTTCTGCGGCTACTGTGGCCACACCATGCACCCGAGCAAAACCGAGTGGGCGATGCTCTGCAGCCACTGCCGGGAACGCTATTACCCGCAAATCGCGCCGTGCATTATTGTCGCCATCCGTCGGGATGACTCCATCTTACTGGCGCAACACACCCGTCATCGCAACGGGGTGCATACCGTGCTCGCCGGATTTGTCGAAGTGGGCGAAACCCTGGAGCAGGCCGTGGCGCGAGAAGTGATGGAGGAGAGCGGGATTAAGGTGAAAAATTTACGTTATGTCACCTCCCAGCCGTGGCCGTTCCCACAGTCGCTGATGACCGCCTTTATGGCCGAGTACGACAGCGGCGAGATCGTCATCGATCCGAAAGAGCTGCTGTCCGCCGACTGGTATCGTTACGACGATTTACCCCTGCTGCCACCGCCGGGCACCGTGGCGCGCCGCCTGATAGAAGATACCGTGGCAATGTGTCGGGCTGACGATGTGTGAGACATGTTACACTGGAGATAAGACGCTTAAGGAACTGCAAAAATGACCGAACTGAAGAACGATCGTTATCTGCGTGCGCTGCTGCGCCAACCCGTTGATATCACCCCGGTATGGATGATGCGCCAGGCGGGCCGCTATTTGCCGGAGTACAAAGCCACGCGCGCGCAGGCGGGCGATTTTATGTCGCTGTGCAAAAACGCGGAGCTGGCCTGTGAAGTGACCCTTCAGCCGCTGCGCCGCTATCCGCTGGACGCGGCGATCCTCTTCTCCGATATCCTGACTATCCCCGACGCGATGGGACTTGGCCTGTACTTTGAAACCGGCGAAGGCCCGCGCTTTAGCTCGCCGATTAAGAGCAAAGCGGACATCGACAACCTGCCGATCCCGGACCCGGAGCAGGAGCTCGGTTATGTGATGAATGCGGTGCGCACCATTCGCCGCGAGCTGAAAGGCGACGTGCCGCTGATCGGTTTTTCCGGCAGCCCGTGGACGCTGGCGACCTACATGGTCGAAGGCGGCAGCAGCAAAGCCTTCACCGTGATCAAGAAGATGATGTACGCCGATCCGCTGGCGCTGCACGCCCTGCTGGATAAGCTGGCGAAAAGCGTCACCCTCTACCTGAACGCGCAGATCAAAGCCGGCGCCCAGTCGGTGATGATCTTCGACACCTGGGGTGGGGTGCTGACGGGCCGCGATTACCAACAGTTCTCGCTCTACTACATGCATAAAATTGTCGATGGCCTGCTGCGTGAAAACGAAGGTCGTCGCGTGCCGGTGACCCTGTTCACCAAAGGCGGCGGTCAGTGGCTGGAAGCCCTGGCTGACACTGGCTGTGATGCGCTGGGCCTCGACTGGACTACCGATATTGCCGATGCGCGCCGCCGCGTTGGGGACAAAGTCGCCCTGCAGGGCAACATGGATCCGTCTATGCTGTATGCTCCGGCCGCCCGTATTGAAGAAGAAGTCGCGACCATTCTGGCGGGCTTCGGTCAGGGCGAAGGCCATGTGTTTAACCTGGGGCACGGTATTCATCAGGATGTACCGCCAGAACATGCAGGCGTGTTTGTGGAGGCGGTGCACCGACTTTCTGCCCAGTATCACCTGTAAGGAGTCGTTATGGATCTTGCGTCACTTCGCGCTCAACAACTTAAACTTGCTGCGTCGGTTTCCCGTGAAGACCGGCTGGATAAAGACCCACCCGCGCTGATTGCCGGGGCGGATGTCGGGTTTGAGCAGGGCGGTGAGGTGACGCGGGCGGCGATAGTACTCCTGACCTGGCCCGAACTGGAGCTGGTCGAGTATCAGGTAGCGCGTATCGCCACCACCATGCCTTACATCCCCGGATTCCTCTCTTTTCGTGAATATCCCGCGCTGCTGGCCGCGTGGGACCAGCTTTCGCAAAGACCCGACCTGATGTTCGTCGATGGCCACGGGATCTCCCATCCGCGCCGTCTCGGCGTTGCCAGCCATTTTGGCATGCTGGTGGATGTGCCGACCATCGGGGTAGCGAAAAAGCGCCTCTGCGGTAAGTTTGAACCTCTGTCGGCAGAGCCCGGCGCGCTGGCACCCTTGATGGACAAAGGCGAACAGCTGGCGTGGGTCTGGCGCAGTAAGGCGCGCTGCAATCCGCTGTTCATCGCCACCGGCCATCGCGTCAGTACCGACACCGCGCTGGCGTGGGTCCAGCGCTGCATGAAGGGCTATCGATTACCGGAGCCGACCCGCTGGGCCGATGCGGTGGCTTCCGGCCGTCCCGCTTTTGTGCGATGGCAGGAAATTCAGCGCTGATTCAGGTAAACTGCGGCTAATTTTCGATTCGAGACTTCATCATGTTACAAAACCCGATTCACCTGCGCCTCGAGAAGCTGGAAAGCTGGCAGCATGTCACCTTTATGGCCTGCCTGTGCGAACGCATGTACCCGAACTACGCCATGTTCTGTAAGCAGACTGAATTTGGTGACGGCCAGCTGTATCGCCGTATTCTCGATTTGGTATGGGAGACGCTGACGGTCAAAGATGCGAAGGTGAACTTCGATTCTCAGCTCGATAAGCTGGAAGAGGCGATCCCGGCTGCCGATGACTATGATGTCTATGGCGTCTATCCGGCGATCGATGCCTGTGTGGCATTAAGTGAACTGATTCACTCGCGCCTGAGTGGCGAAACTCTGGAACATGCCATCGAAGTCAGTAAGGCCTCAATTACTTCCGTGGCGATGCTGGAGATGACCCAGGAAGGTCGTGAAATGACCGATGAAGAGCTCCGTTTAAACCCGGCCGTTGAGCAGGAATGGGACATCCAGTGGGAAATATTCCGTTTGCTGGCAGAGTGCGAAGAACGCGATATCGAGCTGATTAAAGGTCTGCGTGCAGACTTGCGTGAGGCAGGCGAGAGTAACATTGGTATAAATCTTCACCAGTGAAACAATAAAACGTGATTTTACGCCTGTTTTGTCATGCCTGTACTCTTCCCTTCTGCCCCCCGTCTGGTCTACATTTGGGGGGCGAAAATAAGTGGCTATCGGTGCGTGTATGCAGGAGAGTGCTTTTTTGGCATTTTCGTCGCACTCGATGCTTAGCAAGCGATAAACACATTGAAAGGATAACTTATGAACAAGACTCAACTGATTGATGTAATTGCGGACAAGGCTGATCTGTCTAAAGTACAGGCTAAAGCTGCTCTGGAATCCACCCTGGCTGCTATTACTGAGTCTCTGAAAGAAGGCGATGCTGTACAACTGGTAGGTTTCGGTACCTTCAAAGTGAACCACCGCGCTGAGCGTACTGGCCGCAACCCGCAGACCGGTAACGAAATCAAAATCGCTGCAGCTAACGTGCCAGCATTTGTTTCTGGCAAAGCACTGAAAGACGCAGTTAAGTAAGCCGCGTAGCAGTGAACAGTTTTATCGAGGGGGCGGTTTCGCCCCTTTTGTCTGTCTGGCGCCAGGCAATAGCGCTGGCAAGCATACTTTTGCTGTCCGCCTGCAGCCATGACGCCTCTCTGCCGCCTTTTACCGCCAGCGGTTACGCTGACGATCAGGGTGCGGTACGAATCTGGCGTAAAGACACGGACGATGAAGTCCATCTGCTCTCCGCCTTTAGTCCCTGGCACAGCGGCAGTACCACCACCAGTGAGTACCGCTGGCAGGGTGATACGCTTGCTTATATTGACGTGAATATCTACAGCAAGGTGCCCGAGCATGTGCGGGTGCGTTTTGACGACCACGGTGAGCTGAGCTTTATGCAGCGCGAAATCGGCGGTCTTAAGCAGCAACTCTCCACCGATCAAATTGACCTCTATCGCTACCGTGCCGACCAGGTTCGTCAGACCAGTGACGCGCTGCGACAGGGACGGGTAGTGCTGCATCAGGGGCGCTGGCATGCCGATGGCACCGTGACCACCTGCGAAGGCCAGACCCTGAAGCCGGATCTTGATAGCTGGGCGACGGAACATATTGGACGCCGTCAGAGCCACTCCTCTATGGAAGTAAGCGTGGCGTGGCTGGAAGCGCCGGAAGGGTCACAGCTGCTGCTGGTGGCTAACGAAGATTTCTGTACCTGGCAGCCGACCGAGAAGAGTTTTTAAGTTCCCTCTCCCTTGAGGGAGAGGGTCAGGATGGGGGAAAAGTTACTCCCCTCGCTCCCGCGCAATCGCACGATAACCAATATCGTTACGGCTGAAGCTGCCGTTCCAGCGAATATCCGCCATCAGGGCATAGGCGCGCTGCTGTGCTTCCGCGACCGTATGTCCCAGCGCGGTGGCGCACAGGACGCGGCCGCCGTTGGTCAGCACGCGATCGTCATCAGACAGCGTAGTGCCGGCATGGAACACCTTCGCGCCTTCAACCTGCTCCAGCGGCAGACCGTGGATCTCATCCCCGGTGCTGTAGTTGCCCGGATAACCACCCGCCGCAATCACCACGCCCAGCGACGCACGCTCGTCCCACTCGGAGGTTTTCGTGTCCAGCTTGCCTTCGCAGGCCGCCAGGCACAGATCTACCAGATCGGATTTCATGCGCAGCATGATCGGCTGAGTTTCCGGATCGCCAAAGCGGCAGTTGAACTCGATTACCTTCGGGTTGCCCAGCTTGTCGATCATCAGGCCGGCATAGAGGAAACCGGTGTAGGTATTGCCTTCAGCCGCCATGCCTTTCACAGTAGGCCAGATGATGCGGTCCATGGTGCGCTGGTGCACTTCATCCGTCACTACCGGGGCAGGGGAGTAGGCACCCATACCGCCGGTATTCGGGCCGGTATCGGCATCGCCCACGCGCTTGTGATCCTGGCTGGTGGCCATCGGCAGGACGTGCTCGCCGTCGACCATCACGATAAAGCTCGCCTCCTCACCGTCGAGGAACTCCTCGATCACGATGCGGTGGCCCGCGTCGCCAAAGGCATTACCCGCCAGCATATCCTGAACCGCGGCCTCTGCCTCTTCGAGGGTCATCGCCACGATCACGCCTTTACCGGCGGCCAGACCGTCGGCCTTGATCACAATCGGCGCGCCTTTCTCACGCAGATACGCCAGAGCGGGCTCCACTTCGGTGAAATTCTGATACTCCGCGGTCGGGATGTTATGACGCGCGAGGAAATCTTTGGTGAAGGCTTTAGAGCCTTCCAGCTGGGCGGCGCCTTCGGTTGGGCCGAAGATGGTCAGACCCGCCGCGCGGAAAGCGTCTACTACGCCAATTACCAGCGGCGCTTCCGGGCCGACGATGGTCAGGTCGATCTTTTCATTCTGGGCAAAGCTCAGCAGCGCCGGAATATCGGTCACGCCGATGGCGACGTTCTGCAGGGCGGGCTCCAGCGCCGTACCGGCGTTACCCGGTGCCACGAAGACGGTGTTCACCTGCGGTGACTGCGCCGCTTTCCACGCCAGGGCGTGCTCGC
Source organism: Leclercia sp. TB492 (assembly GCF_049974505.2). Taxonomy (NCBI): domain Bacteria; kingdom Pseudomonadati; phylum Pseudomonadota; class Gammaproteobacteria; order Enterobacterales; family Enterobacteriaceae; genus Leclercia; species Leclercia sp. TB492. Next base: position 206,516 of record NZ_CM127572.1, read on the forward strand.
GCCCGCCGTTACCAATCACTAATACTTTCATTCTCTGCTCCGGAAATTAATGGCGGAAATGACGCATGTCGGTGAAGATCATCGCGATACCGTGTTCGTCGGCAGCGGCAATGACTTCGTCATCGCGGATAGAACCGCCAGGCTGGATCACGCAGGTGATGCCCACAGCCGCCGCCGCGTCGATACCGTCACGGAACGGGAAGAAGGCGTCAGAGGCCATGGCGGAGCCTTTCACTTCCAGACCTTCATCGCCTGCCTTGATACCGGCAATTTTCGCGGAGTAGACGCGGCTCATCTGGCCTGCGCCTATCCCGATGGTCATGTTCTCTTTCGCATAGACGATGGCGTTGGATTTCACGAACTTCGCTACTTTCCAGCAGAACAGCGCATCACGCAGTTCCTGTTCGGTCGGCTGACGCTTGCTGACCACGCGCAGGTCGGCTTCTGTCACCATACCCAGATCGCGATCCTGAACTAACAGACCGCCGTTCACACGCTTGAAGTCCAGGCCCGGAACGCGTTCTGCCCACTGGCCGCAGGTCAGTACGCGAACGTTCTGTTTCGCCGCGGTAATCTTCAGGGCTTCCTCGGTGGCGGAAGGGGCGATAATCACTTCCACAAACTGACGGGAGATAATTGCCTGAGCGGTTTCAGCATCCAGTTCACGGTTGAAGGCGATAATGCCGCCGAACGCAGAGGTCGGGTCGGTTTTGTACGCGCGATCGTAGGCATCCAGAATCGAGGTGCTGACCGCCACGCCGCATGGGTTCGCGTGTTTGACGATCACGCAGGCCGGCTCGCTGAACTCTTTCACGCACTCCAGCGCCGCGTCGGTGTCCGCGATGTTGTTATAGGAGAGCGCTTTGCCCTGAACCTGCTGTGCAGTGGCAACGGAGGCTTCTTTAACCTCTTCTTCTATATAGAAGGCAGCCTGCTGGTGGCTGTTCTCACCGTAGCGCATATCCTGCTTCTTAATGAAGTTCAGGTTTAAGGTGCGTGAGAAGCGGCCGGAAGGATCTTTGCTTTCGCCATGATAGGCTGGCACCAGGCTACCGAAGTAGTTGGCGATCATGCTGTCGTAGGCGGCGGTATGTTCGAACGCTTTAATGGCGAGGTCGAAACGGGTCTCGAGATTCAGGGAGCCTTCGTTGGCATCCATCTCTTTAATAATGGCCTCGTAGTCGCTGCTCTTAACTACGATGGCAACATCTTTATGGTTCTTGGCGGCGGAGCGCACCATGGTCGGGCCGCCGATATCGATATTCTCTACCGCATCTTCCAGAGAGCAGCCTTCACGGGCAACGGTCTGAGCGAACGGGTAGAGGTTAACAACAACCATATCGATCGGCGCAATCCCGTGCTGATCCATAATGCCGTCGTCCTGACCGCGACGACCCAGAATGCCGCCGTGGACTTTTGGATGCAGGGTTTTGACGCGTCCATCCATCATTTCCGGGAAACCGGTGTAATCGGACACTTCGGTTACCGGCAGGCCTTTATCTGCTAACAGGCTGGCGGTACCGCCAGTGGACAGCAGCTCCACACCACGTGCAGAAAGTGCCTGAGCGAATTCGACGATACCGGCTTTATCAGAAACACTGAGCAGAGCGCGGCGGACTGGACGACGTTGTTGCATGGTAAATCCCCTGGATTTGACGATTACAGAGAGCGTTAGGTGAATTTTCCACATAAAAACTCAACTAACACACCTGGCGGGGCCGCTTTATTTAGCGCGAGCATTTTAACGAAAACGTTTGCGCAACGCTCGCACATTTTCACTTTTTCGTCGCATTGTGGATAAGTCTGTGAGTAATCAGGTATAAGGCGGGGTTTTGCTGGGGAATGCAGCAGTCAGTCATTTTTCTGTCATTTAAGGGTTGCGGGCTGCGGAGAACTCCCTATAATGCGCCTCCATCGACACGGCGGATGTGAATTACTTCACACAAACAGCCGGGTTGATTGAAGAGAAAAGCGAAAAATAAACGCTTGACTCTGAAAGAGGAAAGCGTAATATACGCCACCTCGCAACGGTGAGCGAAAGCCGCGTTGCACTGCTCTTTAACAATTTATCAGACAATCTGTGTGGGCACTCAAAGTGACATGGATTCTTAACGTCGCAAGACGATAAATGAATACCAAAGTCTCTGAGTGAACATGCGTAATTCATTACGAAGTTTAATTCACGAGCATCAAACTTAAATTGAAGAGTTTGATCATGGCTCAGATTGAACGCTGGCGGCAGGCCTAACACATGCAAGTCGAGCGGTAGCACAGAAGAGCTTGCTCTTCGGGTGACGAGCGGCGGACGGGTGAGTAATGTCTGGGAAACTGCCTGATGGAGGGGGATAACTACTGGAAACGGTAGCTAATACCGCATAACGTCGCAAGACCAAAGAGGGGGACCTTCGGGCCTCTTGCCATCAGATGTGCCCAGATGGGATTAGCTAGTAGGTGGGGTAATGGCTCACCTAGGCGACGATCCCTAGCTGGTCTGAGAGGATGACCAGCCACACTGGAACTGAGACACGGTCCAGACTCCTACGGGAGGCAGCAGTGGGGAATATTGCACAATGGGCGCAAGCCTGATGCAGCCATGCCGCGTGTATGAAGAAGGCCTTCGGGTTGTAAAGTACTTTCAGCGAGGAGGAAGGCGGTGAGGTTAATAACCTCATCGATTGACGTTACTCGCAGAAGAAGCACCGGCTAACTCCGTGCCAGCAGCCGCGGTAATACGGAGGGTGCAAGCGTTAATCGGAATTACTGGGCGTAAAGCGCACGCAGGCGGTCTGTCAAGTCGGATGTGAAATCCCCGGGCTCAACCTGGGAACTGCATTCGAAACTGGCAGGCTAGAGTCTTGTAGAGGGGGGTAGAATTCCAGGTGTAGCGGTGAAATGCGTAGAGATCTGGAGGAATACCGGTGGCGAAGGCGGCCCCCTGGACAAAGACTGACGCTCAGGTGCGAAAGCGTGGGGAGCAAACAGGATTAGATACCCTGGTAGTCCACGCCGTAAACGATGTCGACTTGGAGGTTGTTCCCTTGAGGAGTGGCTTCCGGAGCTAACGCGTTAAGTCGACCGCCTGGGGAGTACGGCCGCAAGGTTAAAACTCAAATGAATTGACGGGGGCCCGCACAAGCGGTGGAGCATGTGGTTTAATTCGATGCAACGCGAAGAACCTTACCTACTCTTGACATCCAGAGAACTTAGCAGAGATGCTTTGGTGCCTTCGGGAACTCTGAGACAGGTGCTGCATGGCTGTCGTCAGCTCGTGTTGTGAAATGTTGGGTTAAGTCCCGCAACGAGCGCAACCCTTATCCTTTGTTGCCAGCGGTTCGGCCGGGAACTCAAAGGAGACTGCCAGTGATAAACTGGAGGAAGGTGGGGATGACGTCAAGTCATCATGGCCCTTACGAGTAGGGCTACACACGTGCTACAATGGCGCATACAAAGAGAAGCGACCTCGCGAGAGCAAGCGGACCTCATAAAGTGCGTCGTAGTCCGGATTGGAGTCTGCAACTCGACTCCATGAAGTCGGAATCGCTAGTAATCGTAGATCAGAATGCTACGGTGAATACGTTCCCGGGCCTTGTACACACCGCCCGTCACACCATGGGAGTGGGTTGCAAAAGAAGTAGGTAGCTTAACCTTCGGGAGGGCGCTTACCACTTTGTGATTCATGACTGGGGTGAAGTCGTAACAAGGTAACCGTAGGGGAACCTGCGGTTGGATCACCTCCTTACCTTAAAGAACCTGCCTTTGCAGTGCTCACACAGATTGTCTGATGAAAAGTAAAAAGCAAGGCGTCTTGCCGAAGCAGACTTCAGTGTCCCCTTCGTCTAGAGGCCCAGGACACCGCCCTTTCACGGCGGTAACAGGGGTTCGAATCCCCTAGGGGACGCCACTTGCTGGTTTGTGAGTGAAAGTCACCTGCCTTTATATCTCAAAACTAACTCAGTGAGTTACGTTTGAGATATTTGCTCTTTAAAAATCTGGATCAAGCTGAAAATTGAAACGACACGCCGTGTCTGTTCTCCGTAATAAGAGCAGATAAGCGGTGTGTCAGAGTCTCTCAAATTTTCGCAATCAGAAGTGAAACATCTTCGGGTTGTGAGGTTAAGCGACCAAGCGTACACGGTGGATGCCTAGGCAGTCAGAGGCGATGAAGGACGTGCTAATCTGCGATAAGCGTCGGTAAGGTGATATGAACCGTTATAACCGACGATTTCCGAATGGGGAAACCCAGTGTGACTCGTCACACTATCGTTAAGTGAATACATAGCTTAACGAAGCGAACCAGGGGAACTGAAACATCTAAGTACCCTGAGGAAAAGAAATCAACCGAGATTCCCCCAGTAGCGGCGAGCGAACGGGGAGCAGCCCGGAGTCTGAATCAGCATGTGTGTCAGTGGAAGCGTCTGGAAAGTCGCAGGGTACAGGGTGATACTCCCGTACACGAAGATACACTTGCTGTGAACTCGAAGAGTAGGGCGGGACACGTGGTATCCTGTCTGAATATGGGGGGACCATCCTCCAAGGCTAAATACTCCTGACTGACCGATAGTGAACCAGTACCGTGAGGGAAAGGCGAAAAGAACCCCGGCGAGGGGAGTGAAAAAGAACCTGAAACCGTGTACGTACAAGCAGTGGGAGCACCCTTGTGGTGTGACTGCGTACCTTTTGTATAATGGGTCAGCGACTTATATTCTGTAGCAAGGTTAACCGTATAGGGGAGCCGAAGGGAAACCGAGTCTTAACTGGGCGTTAAGTTGCAGGGTATAGACCCGAAACCCGGTGATCTAGCCATGGGCAGGTTGAAGGTTGGGTAACACTAACTGGAGGACCGAACCGACTAATGTTGAAAAATTAGCGGATGACCTGTGGCTGGGGGTGAAAGGCCAATCAAACCGGGAGATAGCTGGTTCTCCCCGAAAGCTATTTAGGTAGCGCCTCGTGAACTCATCTCCGGGGGTAGAGCACTGTTTCGGCTAGGGGGCCATCCCGGCTTACCAACCCGATGCAAACTGCGAATACCGGAGAATGTTATCACGGGAGACACACGGCGGGTGCTAACGTCCGTCGTGAAGAGGGAAACAACCCAGACCGCCAGCTAAGGTCCCAAAGTCATGGTTAAGTGGGAAACGATGTGGGAAGGCACAGACAGCCAGGATGTTGGCTTAGAAGCAGCCATCATTTAAAGAAAGCGTAATAGCTCACTGGTCGAGTCGGCCTGCGCGGAAGATGTAACGGGGCTAAACCATGCACCGAAGCTGCGGCAGCGACACTATGTGTTGTTGGGTAGGGGAGCGTTCTGTAAGCCGTCGAAGGTGTGCTGTGAGGCATGCTGGAGGTATCAGAAGTGCGAATGCTGACATAAGTAACGATAAAGCGGGTGAAAAACCCGCTCGCCGGAAGACCAAGGGTTCCTGTCCAACGTTAATCGGGGCAGGGTGAGTCGACCCCTAAGGCGAGGCCGAAAGGCGTAGTCGATGGGAAACAGGTTAATATTCCTGTACTCGGTGTTACTGCGAAGGGGGGACGGAGAAGGCTATGTTGGCCGGGCGACGGTTGTCCCGGTTTAAGCATGTAGGCGGAGGTTCCAGGTAAATCCGGAGCCTTGTTAACGCTGAGGTGTGATGACGAGGCACTACGGTGCTGAAGCAACAAATGCCCTGCTTCCAGGAAAAGCCTCTAAGCATCAGGTAACATCAAATCGTACCCCAAACCGACACAGGTGGTCAGGTAGAGAATACCAAGGCGCTTGAGAGAACTCGGGTGAAGGAACTAGGCAAAATGGTGCCGTAACTTCGGGAGAAGGCACGCTGATGTGTAGGTGAAGCCCCTGCGGGTGGAGCTGAAATCAGTCGAAGATACCAGCTGGCTGCAACTGTTTATTAAAAACACAGCACTGTGCAAACACGAAAGTGGACGTATACGGTGTGACGCCTGCCCGGTGCCGGAAGGTTAATTGATGGGGTTAGCGGCAACGCGAAGCTCTTGATCGAAGCCCCGGTAAACGGCGGCCGTAACTATAACGGTCCTAAGGTAGCGAAATTCCTTGTCGGGTAAGTTCCGACCTGCACGAATGGCGTAATGATGGCCAGGCTGTCTCCACCCGAGACTCAGTGAAATTGAAATCGCTGTGAAGATGCAGTGTACCCGCGGCAAGACGGAAAGACCCCGTGAACCTTTACTATAGCTTGACACTGAACACTGGTCCTTGATGTGTAGGATAGGTGGGAGGCTTTGAAGCGTGGACGCCAGTCTGCGTGGAGCCATCCTTGAAATACCACCCTTTAATGGCTGGTGTTCTAACGTAGACCCGTAATCCGGGTTGCGGACAGTGTCTGGTGGGTAGTTTGACTGGGGCGGTCTCCTCCTAAAGAGTAACGGAGGAGCACGAAGGTTAGCTAATCCTGGTCGGACATCAGGAGGTTAGTGCAATGGCATAAGCTAGCTTGACTGCGAGAGTGACGGCTCGAGCAGGTGCGAAAGCAGGTCATAGTGATCCGGTGGTTCTGTATGGAAGGGCCATCGCTCAACGGATAAAAGGTACTCCGGGGATAACAGGCTGATACCGCCCAAGAGTTCATATCGACGGCGGTGTTTGGCACCTCGATGTCGGCTCATCACATCCTGGGGCTGAAGTAGGTCCCAAGGGTACGGCTGTTCGCCGTTTAAAGTGGTACGCGAGCTGGGTTTAGAACGTCGTGAGACAGTTCGGTCCCTATCTGCCGTGGGCGCTGGAGAATTGAGGGGGGCTGCTCCTAGTACGAGAGGACCGGAGTGGACGCATCACTGGTGTTCGGGTTGTCATGCCAATGGCACTGCCCGGTAGCTAAATGCGGAAGAGATAAGTGCTGAAAGCATCTAAGCACGAAACTTGCCCCGAGATGAGTTCTCCCTGAGCCTTTAAGGCTCCTGAAGGAACGTTGAAGACGACGACGTTGATAGGTCGGGTGTGTAAGCGCAGCGATGCGTTGAGCTAACCGATACTAATGAACCGTGAGGCTTAACCTTACAACGCCGAAGCTGTTTCGGCGGATTTGAGAGATTTTCAGCTGATACAGATTATTCACTGCGCCTGCGGGCGGGGTGACAACAGAATTTGCCTGGCGGCTGTAGCGCGGTGGTCCCACCTGACCCCATGCCGAACTCAGAAGTGAAACGCCGTAGCGCCGATGGTAGTGTGGGGCCTCCCCATGCGAGAGTAGGGAACTGCCAGGCATCAAACACGCGAAAGCCCATCCTCCCGGATGGGCTTTTTGCGTTGCGGCGGGAAACCCGCCGGGCGGCTGCGCCTTACCCGGCCTACGGGACCAGTGCTTTAGTATGCCCGGTAAGCGTAGCGCCACCGGGCAATCCTGCCACACCCAACCCCCTTCCTTGAAACTTTCTCACCTTTCACATGCAGACTCGACATTTGCCTTATTCCTGGTTATTGTCAGCTATCTGGATGTCTAAACGTTTATACGTATGCTTTGAGGATCTAAGGTTATGCCGATTCGGGTGCAGGACGAGCTACCAGCCGTCAATTTCTTGCGTGAAGAAAATGTCTTTGTCATGAAGGCATCGCGCGCTACAGGTCAGGAAATTCGTCCTCTGAAGGTGCTTATCCTCAACCTGATGCCGAAGAAGATTGAGACGGAGAATCAATTCCTCCGCTTGCTCTCAAACTCCCCCCTCCAGGTCGATATTCAGCTGTTGCGTATTGATGCGCGTGAGTCCCGCAACACGCCTTCGGAGCATCTTAATAACTTCTACTGTAACTTTGATGATATCCGCGACGACAATTTCGATGGACTGATTGTCACCGGTGCGCCGCTGGGCCTGGTTGAGTTCAACGACGTGGCCTACTGGCCGCAGATTAAGCAGGTGCTGGAGTGGGCCAAAGATCACGTCACCTCCACGTTGTTTGTCTGTTGGGCGGTGCAGGCGGCACTCAATATTCTTTACGGTATCCCTAAGCAGACCCGCAGCGAAAAACTTTCTGGCGTCTACGAACACCATATTCTGCACCCCCATGCACTGCTGACGCGGGGCTTTGATGACACCTTCCTTGCTCCCCATTCACGCTATGCCGATTTCCCGGCAGCACTGATCCGTGACTACACCGATCTGGAGATCCTGGCAGAAAGCGAGGAGGGGGATGCCTATCTGTTCGCCAGCAAAGATAAGCGTATTGCTTTTGTTACCGGTCATCCCGAATACGATCCCGATACTCTGGCGAGCGAATATTTCCGCGATGTGGAAGCAGGTTTGAACCCGGACGTGCCCTACAACTATTTCCCGCAAAACGATCCGCAGAACAAACCGCGGGCAACCTGGCGCAGTCATGGCAACCTGCTGTTTACTAACTGGCTCAACTATTACGTCTACCAGATCACCCCATACGATCTGCGCCACATGAATCCGACACTGGAGTAATCCTCTGAGGATCTTGATCCTGTAGCGTTTCAGCTCTCCAGTTAAGGCACCTTCGGGTGCCTTTTTTATTTCCGAAACCCCCTCCGCTTGATGAATGATTTTTAATCTAATAAATATCAATCGCTTAAGTTCATTTTAAATTAAAAATGGAAATAGTTTTTGATTTTGCGATAAATATGGATAGTCTTAATTTTGCTGAACGAAAACTACACAACGATCTTTCGTTCGCGTGGGGAAATGAATTCGGATCAACGACGAGGAGCAGTGGAATGAATCAACAGGCAACCATTATCGATGAACTGGCCTTTAACCAACCGCATGGCGAGCAGGAGCAGCAGATTCTGACGCCAGATGCCGTTGAGTTTCTTACCGAGCTGGTGACCCGCTTCACGCCAAAACGCAATAAGTTACTGGCCGCACGTATCCAGCAGCAGCAAGACATTGATAACGGAAAGCTGCCTGACTTTATTTCGGAAACTGCTTCCATTCGTGAAGGTGACTGGACGATACGCGGCATTCCGCAGGATCTGCAGGACCGACGCGTCGAGATCACCGGGCCGGTAGAGCGTAAAATGGTGATCAATGCGCTGAATGCCAATGTGAAAGTCTTTATGGCGGATTTTGAAGATTCGCTGGCGCCTGACTGGAACAAAGTGATCGAAGGCCAGATCAACCTGCGCGACGCGGTGAACGGCACCATCAGTCACACCAATGAAGCCGGCAAAATTTATCAGCTTAAACCCAACCCGGCGGTCCTGGTCTGCCGCGTGCGCGGCCTGCATTTACCGGAAAAGCATGTTACCTGGAACGGGGAAGCGATCCCGGGCAGCCTGTTCGACTTTGCCCTCTACTTCTTCCATAACCATAAAAATCTGCTGGCAAAAGGCAGCGGCCCCTATTTCTACCTGCCGAAAACCCAATCCTGGCAGGAAGCGGCCTGGTGGAGTGAGGTCTTCAGCTATGCCGAAGACCGTTTCGACCTGCCGCGTGGCACCATCAAAGCCACGCTGCTGATTGAAACCCTGCCGGCGGTGTTCCAGATGGATGAGATCCTGCATGCCCTGCGTGACCACATCGTTGGTCTGAACTGCGGCCGCTGGGATTACATTTTCAGCTATATCAAGACCCTGAAAAACCACCCCGATCGTGTTCTGCCGGATCGCCAGGTGGTGACCATGGACAAATCATTCCTGAATGCCTACTCGCGTCTGCTGATCAAAACCTGCCACAAACGCGGCGCCTTCGCGATGGGCGGCATGGCGGCCTTTATTCCGAGCAAAGACAGCGAGCGTAACAATCAGGTGCTGAACAAAGTGAAGGCCGACAAGGAGCTGGAAGCCAGCAACGGCCATGACGGCACCTGGGTGGCACACCCGGGACTGGCCGATACCGCCATGGAGGTGTTCAACCGCATTCTGGGCGATAGCAAAAATCAGCTGCACGTAACCCGTGAAGGAGATGCGCCAGTCACTGCCGCGCAGCTGCTCGAGCCGTGCGAGGGCGAGCGCACCGAAGAGGGAATGCGTGCCAATATCCGCGTGGCGGTGCAGTACATCGAAGCGTGGATCTCCGGCAACGGCTGTGTACCGATTTACGGTCTGATGGAGGATGCCGCTACCGCTGAGATCTCCCGTACCTCTATCTGGCAGTGGATCCACCATCAGAAGACCCTCAGCAACGGCAAACCGGTCACCAAAGCCCTGTTCCGCGAGATGCTGTCGGAAGAGATGCTGAACATTCAGGACGAGCTGGGCGAGCACCGCTTCAGCAGCGGCCGCTTCGACGCCGCCGCACGCCTGATGGAACAGATCACCACCTCAGATGAGCTCATCGACTTCCTGACGCTGCCTGGCTACCGCCTGCTGGCCTGATTTCACCACATAACAATATGGAGCATCTGCACATGAAAACCCGTACCCAACAAATCGAAGCATTACAGAACGAGTGGACTCAACCGCGCTGGGAAGGCATTGAACGCCCTTATAGCGCAGAGGAAGTGGTGAAGTTACGCGGCTCGGTCAACCCCGAGTGCACTCTGGCGCAGCTGGGGGCGGCCAAAATGTGGCGTCTGCTGCACGGCGAATCGAAGAAGGGTTACATCAATAGCCTCGGCGCGCTGACGGGCGGCCAGGCGTTGCAGCAGGCGAAAGCGGGCATTGAAGCGGTCTATCTGTCGGGCTGGCAGGTCGCGGCGGACGCCAACCTGGCGTCCAGCATGTACCCGGATCAGTCTCTCTATCCGGCAAACTCTGTCCCGGCGGTGGTGGAGCGGATCAACAATACCTTCCGCCGTGCGGATCAGATCCAGTGGGCGTCCGGCATTGAGCCAAACGATCCGCGCTTTGTGGATTACTTCCTGCCGATTGTCGCCGATGCCGAAGCGGGCTTTGGCGGGGTGCTGAACGCCTTCGAGCTGATGAAATCGATGATTGAAGCCGGTGCAGCGGCCGTTCACTTCGAAGATCAGCTGGCCTCGGTGAAAAAGTGCGGGCATATGGGCGGTAAAGTGCTGGTGCCAACGCAGGAGGCGATCCAGAAACTGGTGGCTGCCCGTCTGGCCGCTGACGTGCTGGGCGTTCCGACGCTGGTGATTGCCCGTACCGATGCTGATGCCGCAGACCTGATCACCTCCGATTGCGACCCTTACGACAGCCAGTTTATTACCGGGGAACGTACCAGCGAAGGCTTCTACCGTACCCATGCCGGCATTGAGCAGGCGATTAGCCGCGGCCTGGCCTATGCTCCTTATGCCGATCTGGTGTGGTGCGAAACCTCTACCCCGGACCTGGCGCTGGCTAAACGCTTCGCTGACGCCATTCATGCGAAATACCCGGGCAAACTGCTGGCCTATAACTGCTCACCGTCCTTCAACTGGCAGAAAAACCTGGACGATAACACCATCGCCAGCTTCCAGCAGGCGCTGTCAGACATGGGCTACAAGTATCAGTTCATCACCCTCGCGGGCATTCACAGCATGTGGTTCAACATGTTCGACCTGGCGCACGCCTACGCCCAGGGCGAGGGGATGAAGCACTACGTCGAGAAGGTCCAGCAGCCGGAGTTCGCGGCAAGCCAAAAGGGCTACACCTTTGCCTCACATCAGCAGGAAGTGGGAACGGGCTACTTCGACAAAGTCACCACCATCATTCAGGGCGGCGCCTCCTCCGTGACCGCGCTGACCGGCTCGACCGAAGAAGCACAGTTCTGATAACGGAAACGCCCGGTGGCGCTACGCTTACCGGGCCTACGGTTCTGTTTCCTGGGGAGAGGGAAGCTATGTCGCGTGGCCTGGAGTTACTGATTGCACAAACCATTCTGCAGGGCTTCGATGCCCAGTATGGTCGTTTCCTTGAAGTGACGTCCGGGGCGCAACAGCGCTTTGAGCAGGCCGACTGGCACGCCGTGCAGCAGGCGATGAAGCAGCGTATTCACCTTTATGATCATCACGTTGGGCTGGTGGCGGAGCAATTACGCTGCATCACCGGGCACACCAGTACCGATGCCGCGTTCTTACTGCGTGTGAAAGAGCATTACACCCATCTGCTGCCGGATTACCCTCGCTTTGAAATTGCGGAAAGCTTTTTCAATTCCGTCTATTGTCGGCTGTTCGATCACCGCTCGCTATCACCGGAGCGGCTCTTTATTTTCAGCTCTCAATCCGGACAACGTTTTCGCACCCTGCCGCGACCGCTGGCGAAAGATTTCTTTCCCGATCAGGGCTGGGAGGCGTTGTTAACCAAAGTGTTAGCCGATCTCCCCCTGCGGCTGCCCTGGCAAAATCGCCCGCGTGATGTCGGGTATATCATCGCCCATTTGTCTGACACGCTGGGTGCAGACAAGCTGCGCAACGGCCATCTGCAGGTCGCGAACGAACTCTTCTATCGCAACAAAGCCGCCTGGCTGGTGGGCAAGCTGGTCACGCCGGACGTCACGCTGCCGTTTCTGCTGCCCATTCATCGCAGTGATGAAGGGGAGCTGATGGTGGATACCTGCCTGACCACCAGCGCCGAGGCGAGCATCGTTTTCGGCTTCGCCCGCTCCTATTTTATGGTTTATGCCCCGCAGCCTGGCGCGCTGGTGGCGTGGCTGCGCGAAATCCTTCCGGGTAAAACCACCGCTGAGCTCTATATGGCGATAGGGTGTCAGAAGCATGCCAAAACCGAGAGCTACCGGGAGTATCTGCACTATATCGCCCATGCCGACGAGCAGTTTATTGAAGCCCCGGGTATTCGCGGCATGGTGATGCTGGTCTTTACCCTGCCGGGGTTTGACCGGGTGTTTAAGGTGATTAAGGACAAATTCGCCCCGCAAAAAGAGATGACTGCCGCCCACGTGCGCGCCTGCTATCAGCTGGTTAAAGAGCACGATCGCGTCGGGCGAATGGCGGATACCCAGGAGTTTGAGAACTTTGTACTCGATAAGCGACAGATTGCGCCGGAACTGATGGCACTGTTGCTTCAGGAAGCGCCGGGAAAAATCAGCGATCTGGGTGACCGGATTATCATCAGCCATCTCTACATTGAACGACGGATGGTGCCGCTCAATATCTGGCTGGAGCAGGCGGAGGGACAGGCCCTTCACGACGCCATCGAAGAGTACGGCAATGCTATCCGCCAGCTGGCGGCGGCTAACATCTTCCCGGGCGATATGCTGTTCAAAAACTTCGGCGTCACCCGACACGGGCGGGTGGTGTTCTACGATTACGACGAAATCTGCTACATGACGGAAGTGAATTTCAGGGAGATCCCGCCGCCGCGTTACCCGGAGGATGAGCTCGCCAGCGAGCCCTGGTACAGCGTCTCACCGGGAGATGTCTTCCCGGAAGAGTTTCGTCACTGGCTCTGCGCTGACCCGCGCATCGGGACGCTATTTGAGGAGATGCACGCCGATCTGTTTCGCGCCGACTACTGGCGGGGCCTGCAAAAGCGCATCCAGAACGGTCATGTGGAAGATGTATATGCTTACCGGCGTAAGCAGAGGTTTAGCATCAGATTTGCGGTTTAACGCCCGGTGGCGCTGCGCTTACCGGGCCTACGGTCCGAATGTAGGCCGGGTAAGGCGCAGCCGCCACCCGGCAAAACCATCTTAACGGATCCCACCATACGCCAGCGTGACCTCTTTCGCCGCCTTAATCACCAGCGCACCCAACTCGGTCACCCGGTCATCGGTCATTCGCGAGATTGGCCCGGAAATAGAGATGGCGGCAAAGGGCTCGCGATGCTCGTCATAGATGCAGGCGGCAAGACAGCGCAGACCCAGCGCATGCTCCTCATCATCAAAGGAGTAGCCGCGCTTGCGCGTCAGGGCCAAATCCTCTTTCAGATGCACCGGAGACACCAGCGTCGCATGGGTATAGGCGTGTAAGCCTTTGCGGTGCAGCAGCCCGGTAACCTGCTCTTCGCTCAGCTGGGACAGGAATGCTTTTCCCGCCCCTGAGGCGTGCATCGGCAGCTTGCCGCCAATCGGCGCCGACATGCGCATCAGCTGGGTACACTGTACCTGGTCGATAATAATCGCCTGATGATCGCTCTGGTCGAGCACCGCCAGGTTGACCGTCTCGCCGGAGTCTTCCATCAGTTTGCGCAGGATCGGGTGCACGATAGCGAGCAGGTTACGGCTCTGCAAAAAGCTGCTGCCGACGATAAACGCGTGGGCACCTACGGACCAGTGCCCCAGCTCGCCCACCTGACGGACAAAGCCCAGCTGCTGCATGGTGGTAAGCAGGCGATGGGTAGTGGAGTTCGGCAGGCCAGCCTGCTGGGCCAGCTCGGTCAGCGCCACGCTGCTGTGCGACTCGGCTATCCACTCCAGCAGTTTGAGGCCCCGCGTCAGGGACTGGACTTGTCCGCCCGCCGGGGCGGTTGCGGCGGCGGGTTTTCTGCCGCGTTTAGCGGGAACGGTGGCAACCATGACAGGCTCCTTTTTCTGTATCGTGGAAATCATTTTCGTTTTATTTGGCTGTTTTGCAACCGCTATCCTTACTGATCGGAGGAGTTATAGTGAACATGTCTCATGTTACCGCGGTGTGACTTTTCCCCTTTGCAAGATTATGCCAGTATGGTCTGCTGGCCTTTTGGCCTGGTTGAGCGTTGGCGGGAGCAAGTGTGAGCAGCAAAGTAGATCAACTGCGTGCGCAGTTAAATGAACGCATTCTGGTGCTGGATGGCGGTATGGGCACCATGATCCAGAGCTATCGTCTGAGTGAAGACGACTTTCGCGGCGACCGCTTCGCCGACTGGCCCTGCGATCTGAAAGGTAACAACGACCTGCTGGTGCTCAGCAAGCCAGAGATTATCGCCGCCATTCATTACGCCTATTTCGAGGCGGGCGCGGATATCGTTGAGACCAACACCTTCAACTCGACAACTATCGCCATGGCGGATTACGAGATGGAATCCCTGTCGGCGGAGATCAACTATGAGGCGGCGAAGCTGGCGCGTGCCTGTGCCGACGAATGGACGGCCCGCACGCCAGAGAAACCGCGCTACGTCGCAGGCGTGCTTGGCCCGACCAACCGCACCGCCTCTATCTCTCCGGACGTGAACGATCCGGCATTTCGTAATATCACCTTTGACCAACTGGTGGCCGCGTACCGCGAGTCGACCCGTGCGCTGGTGGAAGGCGGTTCCGATCTGATCATGATTGAAACGGTCTTCGATACCCTCAACGCCAAAGCCGCTATCTATGCGGTGAAAGAGGAGTTCGAGGCCCTCGGCGTGGATCTGCCGATCATGATCTCCGGCACCATCACCGATGCCTCTGGCCGAACCCTGTCCGGGCAGACCACCGAAGCCTTTTATAACTCCCTGCGCCACGCCGATGCCCTGAGCTTTGGCCTGAACTGTGCGCTGGGGCCGGACGAACTGCGCCAGTACGTACAGGAACTGTCGCGCATCGCCGAATGCTACGTGACCGCTCACCCGAACGCCGGCCTGCCGAACGCCTTCGGTGAATACGATCTCGACGCCGCGACCATGGCGGCGCAGATCCGCGAATGGGCCGAGTCCGGGTTCCTGAATATTGTCGGCGGCTGCTGCGGCACCACGCCGGAGCATATCGCCGCCATGAGCCACGCCGTGGCAGGCCTGCCGCCGCGTAAATTACCCGAGCTGCCGATTGCCTGCCGACTGGCCGGGCTTGAACCGCTGAACATCGGTGATGAGAGCCTGTTTGTGAACGTAGGGGAACGTACCAACGTCACCGGCTCCGCGAAGTTCAAGCGTCTGATCAAAGAAGAGAAATACAGCGAAGCGCTGGATGTGGCCCGCCAGCAGGTAGAGAGCGGCGCGCAAATTATCGATATCAACATGGATGAGGGGATGCTCGACGCCGAAGCGGCGATGGTGCGTTTCCTCAACCTGATCGCCGGTGAGCCGGACATTGCCCGCGTGCCGATCATGATCGACTCCTCGAAATGGGAAGTTATCGAGAAAGGGCTGAAGTGCATTCAGGGCAAGGGCATCGTTAACTCCATCTCCATGAAAGAGGGGGTTGAGCCCTTTATCCATCATGCCAAACTGGTGCGCCGCTACGGTGCCGCCGTGGTGGTGATGGCCTTTGATGAAGTGGGCCAGGCGGATACCCGCGAGCGTAAAATTGAGATCTGCCGCCGCGCGTACAAGATTTTGACCGAAGAGGTGGGCTTCCCGCCGGAAGACATTATTTTTGACCCGAATATCTTCGCCGTCGCGACCGGGATTGAAGAGCACAACAACTATGCCCAGGACTTTATCGGTGCCTGTGAAGACATCAAGCGCGAGCTGCCGCACGCCCTGATCTCCGGCGGCGTGTCGAACGTGTCGTTCTCGTTCCGCGGTAACGACCCGGTGCGTGAAGCCATCCACGCGGTGTTCCTCTACTACGCCATCCGCAACGGGATGGACATGGGGATCGTTAACGCCGGGCAGCTGGCGATTTACGACGATCTGCCAGCGGAGCTGCGCGATGCGGTAGAAGATGTGATCCTTAACCGCCGAGACGACGCGACCGAGCGCATGCTGGAGCTGGCGGAGAAATACCGCGGCAGCAAAGCCGACGACGGCGCCAACGTTCAGCAGGCCGAGTGGCGCTCGTGGGACGTGAAAAAGCGTCTGGAATATTCGCTGGTCAAAGGCATTACCGAATTTATTGAACTCGACACTGAAGAAGCACGTCAGCAGGCCGCCCGTCCAATCGAAGTGATCGAAGGCCCGCTGATGGACGGCATGAACGTGGTCGGCGATCTGTTCGGCGAGGGTAAAATGTTCCTGCCGCAGGTGGTGAAATCCGCCCGCGTAATGAAGCAGGCGGTGGCGTATCTCGAGCCCTACATCGAAGCCAGCAAAGAGAAAGGCTCCAGCAACGGCAAGATGGTGATTGCCACCGTGAAGGGCGACGTGCACGACATCGGCAAAAACATCGTCGGCGTAGTACTGCAGTGTAATAACTACGAAATTATCGACCTCGGCGTGATGGTGCCGGCGGATAAAATCCTCAAAACCGCGCGCGAGGTGAATGCTGACCTGATTGGCCTCTCGGGGCTGATTACCCCGTCGCTTGACGAGATGGTCAACGTGGCGAAAGAGATGGAGCGCCAGGGCTTTACCCTGCCGTTGCTGATTGGCGGGGCGACCACCTCGAAAGCGCACACGGCGGTGAAGATCGAGCAGAACTACAGCGGGCCGACGGTGTACGTACAGAACGCGTCGCGCACGGTGGGCGTGGTCTCGGCGCTGCTTTCAGCAACCCAGCGCGACGACTTTGTTGCCAGAACCCGCAAAGAGTACGAGACGGTGCGTATCCAGCACGCGCGCAAAAAGCCGCGCACCCCGCCGGTCACCCTGGCCGCGGCTCGTGATAACGACCTGGCCTTTGACTGGTCAAGCTATACGCCGCCGGTTGCCCATCGTCTGGGCGTGCAGGAGGTGACGGCCAGCATTGAAACCCTGCGCAACTACATCGACTGGACGCCGTTCTTTATGACCTGGTCGCTGGCCGGAAAATATCCGCGCATCCTCGAAGATGAAGTGGTGGGTGAAGAGGCCCAGCGCCTGTTTAAGGATGCCAACGACCTGCTCGATCAGCTCAGCGCGGAGAAAACCCTCAACCCGCGCGGCGTGGTGGGGCTGTTCCCGGCCAACCGTGTGGGCGATGACATCGAGATCTATCGCGATGAAACTCGCACCCACGTGCTGACGGTCAGCCATCATCTGCGTCAGCAGACCGAGAAGGTCGGTTTTGCCAACTACTGCCTGGCCGATTTTGTCGCGCCTAAGCTGAGCGGTAAAGCGGACTACATCGGTGCCTTTGCCGTAACCGGCGGGCTGGAGGAGGACGCGCTGGCGGATGCCTACGAAGCGCAGCATGATGATTACAATAAAATCATGATTAAAGCGATTGCCGACCGTCTGGCCGAGGCCTTTGCCGAATACTTGCATGAGCGGGTGCGTAAAGTGTACTGGGGCTATGCCCCGAACGAGAACCTCAGCAATGAGGAGTTGATCCGCGAGAACTACCAGGGTATTCGTCCGGCGCCGGGTTATCCGGCCTGCCCGGAGCACACCGAGAAAGGCACTATCTGGCAGCTGCTGGATGTCGAAGCCCATACCGGCATGAAGCTCACCGAATCTTTCGCCATGTGGCCTGGGGCGTCGGTGTCCGGCTGGTATTTCAGTCATCCTGACAGCAAGTACTACGCCGTGGCGCAGATCCAGCGCGATCAGGTGGAGGATTATGCCCTGCGTAAAGGGATGAGCGTTTCGGAAGTGGAGCGTTGGTTAGCTCCGAACCTCGGCTACGACGCAGACTGACCTGGCTTACTTGCCAGCTTGCACCAGGGCTGTCCTCACTCGGGTCACGTACTTTGTGTACGCTCCCCTCACTGCGGGCAGTCCGTGTGCAATCTGACTGCGCCGCCGACGGTCAGTGTCCGGTTCACGTCACGTTTCCTTACAACAAACAGGGCACCCACAGGGTGCCCTGTCTCTTTCTTACGTTTGACCCCTTATACTGATCGAAGGCTCCTTCGGCATTGCCCGGTGGCGCTCTCGCTTACCGGGCCTACAGCGCGCAACGAGCCTCAGGAAAACGTATAACGAAAAGGAGAACCTACATCCGTGCTGACTCTGCTACATCTGCTTTCTGCCGTGGCGTTGCTGGTCTGGGGCACGCACATTGTCCGTACCGGCGTGATGCGTGTTTTTGGTGCCCGCTTACGTACTGTACTCAGCCGCAGCATTGAGAAAAAACCGCTAGCGTTCTGCGCCGGCATTGGCGTGACCGCGCTGGTGCAAAGCAGCAACGCCACCACCATGCTGGTCACCTCGTTTGTGGCGCAGGATCTGGTGGCGCTGACCCCTGCGCTGGTGATTGTCCTCGGTGCCGACGTGGGGACCGCGCTGATGGCGCGGGTGTTAACCTTCGATCTCTCCTGGCTGTCGCCGCTGCTGATTTTCATCGGCGTGATATTTTTCCTTGGCCGTAAACAGACCCGCGCCGGACAGCTGGGACGGGTGGGGATCGGCCTTGGCCTGATTCTGCTGGCGCTGGAGCTGATCGTCCAGGCCGTCACACCCATTACCCAGGCCAGCGGCGTGCAGGTCATCTTCGCCTCGCTGACCGGCGATATCCTGCTGGATGCGCTGATTGGCGCGGTGTTTGCCCTGATTAGCTACTCCAGCCTGGCGGCGGTGCTGCTAACCGCCACGCTCACCGCGGCGGGGATCATCTCCTTCCCGGTGGCCCTGTGTCTGGTGATTGGCGCTAACCTCGGCTCCGGCCTGCTGGCGGTACTCAATAATAGCGCCGCCAACGCCGCGGCCCGTCGCGTGGCGCTCGGCAGCCTGCTGTTTAAGCTGGTGGGTAGCCTGGCCATCCTGCCTTTCGTCTATCCGCTGGCGAATCTGATGGATAACCTGTCGCTGCCGGAATCGGAGATGGTGATCTACTTCCACGTCTTTTATAACCTGGTGCGCTGCCTGGCGATGGTACCCTTTGCCGGGGTGATGGCGCGGTTCTGTGAACGGATTATCCGCGATGAACCCGAGCTCGATGCGCGCCTGAAACCGAAACATCTGGACACCTCAGCTCTGGATACCCCGGCGCTAGCGCTGGCCAATGCCGCTCGGGAAACGCTGCGCATGGGCGATGCCATGGAGCAGATGCTGGAGGGGCTGAAAAAGGTGATGCACGGCGAACCGCGGGAAGAGAAAGCGCTGCGCAAGCTCGCGGATGACATCAACGTGCTCTATACCGCCATCAAGCTCTATCTGGCGCGGATGCCAAAAGATGAGCTGGCGGAAGAAGAGTCCCGCCGCTGGGCGGAGATCATAGAGATGTCGCTCAATCTGGAGCAAGCCTCCGATATCGTCGAACGCATGGGGAGTGAAATCGCTGACAAATCGCTGGCGGCCCGCCGGGCGTTTTCCCTCGAAGGGGTCAAAGAGCTGGATGCGCTGCACGATCAGCTGCTCGCCAACCTCAGGCTGGCGATGTCGGTCTTTTTCTCCAGCGATCTGGCCAGCGCCCGTCGCCTGCGTCGTAACAAGCACCGTTTCCGCATCCTCAACCGCCGCTATTCCCACGCGCACGTTGACCGGCTGCACCAACAGAACGTGCAAAGTATCGAGACCAGCTCCCTGCATATGGGGCTACTGGGCGACATGAAGCGTCTGAACTCCCTGTTCTGCGCGGTGGCGTACAGCGTGATGGAGCAGCCGGATGAAGATGATGGCCGGGATGAGTATTAATCTGCGTTAAGCCTTTGGCGCGGGCAACGACGCCGGGGGCTTGCGCAAGATAGCCAGGACCATACTGAATGCGTCTCGTATTTCCTGGTACTTAGCTTTTTACCAGCTCAAACCTGGGGTATATTTCGCCTCTACAGGAGAAATTATGCTGCCAACTCAATCTACCCGATTAAACAAATACATTAGCGAGAGCGGGATCTGCTCGCGCCGCGAGGCTGACCGTTACATTGAACAGGGCAACGTGTTTATCAACGGTAAACGCGCCACCATTGGCGATCAGGTCGTCCCTGGCGACGTGGTCAAAGTGAATGGTCAATTGATCGAGCCCCGGGACGAAGAAGACCTGGTGTTTATCGCGTTGAATAAACCGGTTGGCATTGTCAGTACCACGGAAGATGGCGAGCGCGACAACATCGTTGATTTCGTCAACCACAGCAGCCGTATCTTCCCGATTGGCCGTCTGGATAAAGACTCCCAGGGATTAATTTTCCTCACCAACCACGGCGATCTGGTGAATAAAATCCTGCGTGCCGGTAACGACCACGAGAAAGAGTACATCGTCACGGTCAACAAGCCGGTGACGGACGAATTCATTCGCGGGATGGGGGCGGGCGTTCCGATCCTCGGCACAGTCACGAAGAAGTGCAAGGTGAAGAAAGAGGCGCCGTTCGCCTTCCGTATCACCCTGGTTCAGGGCTTAAACCGCCAGATCCGCCGCATGTGCGAACATTTTGGCTTTGAAGTGACGAAGCTGGAGCGTACGCGCATCATGAACGTCAGCCTCTCCGGCATTCCGCTGGGCGAGTGGCGCGATCTGACCGGGGACGAGTTGATTGAGCTGTTTAAGCTGATCGAGAACTCATCCTCAGAAGCGAAGCCGAAAGCGAAGGCAAAACCGAAAACGCAGGGCATCAAGCGACCGGTGGTCAAGGCCCCACAGGCGGAAGAGAAAAGTAAAGCCAAACCGGCCGGGAATGGAAAACGCTTTACCCAGCCAGGGCGCAAAAAGAAAGGGCGCTGATCAGCGCCTTCCACGGGTTGGGGTATTCGCCGACCAGGAGAATGTCGCCTCTTTATCCACCTTATAAGCCTGCGCTTTTTTAAGCTTGCGGGCTTGTTTGGCTTCCAGTTCACGCTGCGCCATCAGTTTGTCGATGTACTCTTTCTTAACGTGATTGGTTTCGGCGTTGGTCAGCAGTCGGCCATGGGCGATACGGGCGCGATCGAGCAGGGTTTTCAGTTCGCGCTGCTCGCTTTCCGTCATGTCTTTCTGGGTCAATCTCGGTGTGGACATACCTGAAGCCTCCTGTGAGAGAGGCTTCAGTGTAAAGCATGCCTTCGCAGTCGCGAAGCTGAATTAACCTTCCTTCACCACATCGCGTTTCTTTTGTTCATCGATCGGCTTACCCGACCAGTAACCCGCCAGCAGCGAGCCGGACAGGTTATGCCATACCGAGAACAACGCACCCGGCAGAGCCGCCAGCGGCGAGAAGTAAATTTTGCCGAGCGCAGCGGCCAGGCCGGAGTTCTGCATCCCGACCTCAATCGCCAGCGTGCGGCAGGTGGATTCGTCAAAGCCGAACAGCTTTCCGCCCCAGTAACCGCCCAGCAGGCCGATGGTGTTATGCAGAACCACGGCGATAATCACCACAAAACCGACAGAGGCGATATGCGCCGCAGAACCGGCGACCACGGCGCTGATAATGGCCAGAATACAGACCATCGAAAACGCCGGCAGATACGGCTCCACGGCTTTCACCAGTCGAGGGAACAGATGGTGGATAATCAGCCCCAGCGCAATCGGGATCACCACGATCTGCAGAATGCTCAGCAGCATTCCCATCACATCCACCTGAATGTGGGCATCCACGTACAGACGCGTCAGCAGCGGGGTTGCTACCACGCCCACCAGCGTGGAGACGGAGGAGATGGTCACCGACAGCGCCACATCGCCTTTCGCCAGATAGATCATCACGTTGGAGGCCGTACCGCTGGCCACGCTTCCCACCAGCACCATCCCGGCGGAGAGGTCAGGCGGCATCTTAAAGGCGATAGCCAGCGCCCATGCCGCCAGCGGCATCACCAGGTAGTGCAGGAAAATACCCGCCGCGACCGGGGCCGGGCGTGACAGCACGCGTTTAAAATCGTCGACTTTCAGGTGCACGCCCATGCCGAACATGATCAGCATCAGCAGCGTGGTGACCCACGGGCCGATAGCGGTAAAGGTAGATGGCGTGTAATACGCGAGAACAGAGAGCAGCAGCGCCCATAACGGGAACAGCCGGGTAATGGCGGATAACATACGGATTCCTTGCGATTGTGTTGTGTCATGTAGTTATAAAAAAGCCGGGTTCGAGCCCGGCTTAGAGATATTGTTTATCCTGCTAATGAATTTTGTTCAACCAAATTTTCTTCATGATCCCGGGTGAAGACTTTCCCAGCTCAGCCCAAAGCGGGTGAGATATTTGCGCAGCCTGTCGGCATCGTTAGGGTTGACCTTTTTCATCCGGGAGACCGCAAAGAGTTCGCGACCGGCCTCGGATAATGAGGCGCTACGGCGGCACACCTCCAGCACGGTTTCCAGCTGTCGCTGGTCGAAGAGATCGAGCGCCATCGCCGCGGATGGCGTGGCGATTTGCCAGCTCTCCTGCAGCCTGACGATCTCTTCCTCAACAAGCGCTAAGGTGATGCGCCCCTGTTCGGCAAGCGTGGCCATCCGCGCCACAGAGGAACCCAGTTCCCGAAAGTTACCCCGCCACAACGCCTGAGGCGAGTCAGCAAAACGCAGATAGCGCTCACGCGCCTCTCTGTCGAAACGCACCTGGGATTGCGCTTCAGTCGCGAAGCGTTGCAGTTCGTACTCCACGTTGGGGGCGATATCCTCCCGACGCTGCGCCAGGCCGGGCAGGGCAAAACTCCACATATTGATACGGGCCCAGAGATCCTCCCGGAAACGACCTTCCGCCACCCACTGGCGCATATCCCGGTGCGTACCGGCAATCAGCTGAAAATCGCTCCTGACCTCTTTATCAGAGCCAAACGGGAAGAAGGTTTTTTCTTCGATGGCCTTCAACAGCATGGCTTGTTCGTCGAGGCCCAGTTCGGCGATCTCATCTAAAAACAACACGCCGCCGTCAGCCTCACGCAGCAGCCCGGCACGCGCCGTTGCCGCCCCGGTAAATGCCCCTTTGACATGACCGAAAAGGGTCGACATGGCGTTGTCACCCCGCAGCGTGGCGCAGTTTACTGCCACCAGCCTGCCCGTCAGCTGATGGCGGGATTGCTTAAGCTGGTAAATACGGTTGGCGAGGAAGGATTTTCCGGCCCCCGTTGGGCCCGTCAGTAATACAGGGGCGGTCGAGCGCAGCGCCACGCGTTCAATCTGATCGATCAGGGCGTTGAAGGTGGCATTGCGGGTATCAATCCCGGCTTTGAGGAACGAAACGGATTCCTGCTGCTCGCGCTGAAAGCGGCTGGTCAGCGCGGCATAGCGGCTTAAATCCAGGTCGATGATCGAGTAACGTCCGACAGGCACTGCCTCTTCGGGCGCATCCCTGCTGGCAGGGCCGGTCTGGATCAGGCTGGCGGGAAGATACCGCGCTTCGGTCAGCAAAAACCAGCAGATCTGCGCCACGTGCGTGCCGGTGGTGATATGCACCAGGTACTCTTCATGCTCGGTGTCAAACTTGTAGTGGGTGGCGAAGTCGAGGAACGCGGCGTAGACCTCTTCAAAATCCCAGGGATCGGCAATGGTGACGGGCCACGAGCGCACGGTGGTATGGGGCGAGAGCAGCCTGATATCTTCCGTTATCTGTTCCGCCATCCCCCGATCCTGGGGCTGGTGGAGGAGCTCAAGCCTGTCGACGGGGAGGTCGGGCTGCTGGCAAAGCCCGACCGTCGGGCGCCATTTGCGTAAGCGGTTAGCCCGCTTGCCGCGTTTGTCCATCACCGTGCCCAGGACTCCAATAACCACTCGCCGCTTTTTCATGTTTATCCTTCAAGATAAAAACCGATACTAAAAGATAAAAATATTCTGCGGCTTAAGCAATGTCTGAAGAAACTATGTGAATTAAAGTAAATATAATCAAAAGGATATGTTTTATTTATGAAGGCTTAATATTCTGGCACGCTTCTGGCAATACTTCTCAGTAACAGACATCCCTGAGGGTGAGCACCATGAAACAGAATGATTTTGACGTATTAACGGCGCATCACAGCGCACCGGTAAAAATGTGGACGCACGGGGTTCCCGTAGAGCCAGAGGCGCGCGAGCAGCTGCTGAACACTGCGAAGATGCCGTTTATTTTCAAACATCTGGCGGTGATGCCGGATGTGCATCTCGGGAAAGGGTCCACCATTGGCAGCGTGATCCCCACCAAAGGGGCCATTATTCCGGCGGCGGTGGGGGTGGATATCGGCTGTGGGATGATCGCCGTGCGGACGTCGCTGCTGGCAGGCGATCTGCCGGATAACCTTCACGGGCTGCGCAGCGCCATTGAACAGGCGGTGCCGCACGGGCGCACCAACACCCGCTCCCGTCGCGACAAGGGGGCGTGGGAAAAGACGCCGGATGAAGTGGATAACCACTGGCGTCAGCTGGCGCCGCGCTTTAAGCGACTGACGGATAAATATCCGCAACTGCTGAAAACCAATAACCATCAGCATCTGGGGACGCTGGGCACCGGGAACCACTTTATCGAGGTGTGCCTGGACGAGCAGCAACGCGTGTGGGTCATGCTGCACAGCGGCTCACGTGGCGTGGGTAATGCGATTGGCAACGTGTTTATCACCCTGGCGCAGAAGGATATGCAGCAGCATATCGCCAACCTTCCTGACAGGAATCTGGCCTATTTCCAGGAGGGGAGCCGACACTATAACGATTACATCGAGGCCGTGGAGTGGGCGCAGGATTTTGCCCGCCATAACCGCGAGGTGATGATGTCGCGCGTGCTGGCCGCGCTGTCGCGCATCGTGCCAAAGCCTTTTCTGACCCAGCAGGAGGCGGTGAATTGCCATCACAACTATGTGCAGAAAGAGCGTCATTTTGGTGAAGAGGTGCTGGTGACCCGCAAAGGGGCAGTGTCGGCACAGAAGGGCGAAATGGGCATCATCCCCGGCTCGATGGGGGCGAAGAGCTTTATCGTGCGCGGCCTGGGCAATGAGGAGAGCTTCTGCTCCTGTAGCCATGGGGCAGGACGGGTGATGAGCCGCACGGCGGCCAAAAAACGCTTCACCGTTGCCGATCAGATCCGCGCCACGGCCCACGTCGAGTGCAGAAAAGACAACGAGGTCATCGATGAAATCCCGATGGCCTATAAAGACATCGATGCCGTCATGGCGGCGCAAGCATCCCTGGTCGAAATCGTCCATACGTTGCGCCAGGTGGTATGTGTAAAAGGATAAAGCAGATGGCTGATAACGGTGTGGATACCGCCATGCGCGAGCGTGTGCGGCAGCAACTCAACGAAATAGAGCAACGATTCAATGTGACCGTGCTGTATGCCTGTGAATCGGGCAGCCGCGGCTGGGGCTTTGCATCGCCGGATAGCGATTATGACGTGCGCTTCCTGTATGTGCATAAACCTGACTGGTATTTGCGCGTCGAGCCGCAGCGGGATGTCATTGAGCTGCCCATAGACGACGAACTCGACGTGAGCGGTTGGGAGTGGCGCAAGGCGCTTGGCCTGCTGAAAGCGGCTAACCCCACGCTTATCGAGTGGCTGGATTCGCCGGTGGTCTATCAGCAGAGCGACAAGGTGATAACCGAGCTACGCACGCAGGTGCCCGCCTGGTTCTCCCCCGTGCGTGCGCGCTGGCACTACTACTCTATGGCGCGCAAAAATTTCCGCGGCTATTTGCAGGACGCAGAGGTCCGACTGAAAAAGTACTTTTACGTCCTGCGTCCTCTATTAGCGGTGCGGTGGGTGGAGGCCGGAAAAGGTATGCCACCGATGCGTTTTGCCGAACTGCTGGCGGGAAGCGAGCTTGATGCGCCGTTACGTCAGGAAATCGATGACCTGCTGGCGATAAAACAGCGTGCGGGAGAAGCGCAATACGGCCCCAGACGGCCTTTGCTGCATGCTTTCATCACTCAGGAGCTGGCGCGGGGTGAAAACCCTCCTACGCTGCCGGACAGCCGTAATGGCAAGATAGCCTCGCTGGATTCGCTGCTGATGAGAACGGTACTGGCAGGATAAAAAAATGGCCCGGTTTCCCGGGCCATTTTTCTGTTACTCAAACAAGTTATGATGCAGTTTCTGCACGACCTGCTCGGCTTCGGCGCCAGGCACCAGGAAGCACAGGTTGTAGCTGGAAGCACCATAGCAAATCATGCGGATGTTGAACGGCTCCAGCACGCCAAACACCTCTTTGCCCACGCCGCTGGCGCGGGACAGCTCGTTACCGATGATCGCCACCAGGGCGAGATCTTCTTCCACCTCAACACGGCACAGTTCCGAAAGCTCCATCAGCAGAGACTGCGTCAGCAGGGTATCGCCGGTGGAGGTAGAGCCGGTAGTATCCAGGGTCAGGGCGATGTTCACTTCTGAAGTGGTCACCAGATCTACCGAGATGCTGTGGCGCGCCAGAATACTGAACACTTCGGCCAGGAAGCCGCGGGAGTGCAGCATGCTCAGGCTGTGCAGGGTCAGCAGGGTCTGTTTGCGACGCAGCGCCAGAGCGCGGAACAGCGGTGGGTTTTCAGTGGTGTTGCACACCATGGTACCGCCCGCTTTTGGATCCTTGCTGGAGCCCACGAACACCGGAATGTCGCTGCGCACGGCAGGCATCAGCGTTGCCGGGTGCAGCACTTTCGCGCCAAAGGTCGCCATCTCAGCGGCCTCTTCAAAGGCGATCACATCAATACGTTTTGCCGCAGGCACCACGCGCGGGTCGGTGGTGTAGATGCCCGGCACGTCCGTCCAGATATCGACGCGGGAGGCCTGCAGGGCTTCACCCAACAGGGCGGCGGTGTAGTCGCTGCCGCCGCGGCCCAGCGTGGTGGTGCGGCCTTTGGCTTCGCTACCGATAAAGCCCTGGGTGATGACAATCCCTTCCGCCAGGCGCGGCGCCAGCTGTTGGGTCGTCAGTTCAGCAATGGCGGTAACGTCCGGCTCGGCGCGGCCAAAGCGGTCGCTGGTGCGCAGCACTTTACGCACGTCAAACCACTGCGACTGAACGTTACGCTCGCGCAGCACTTCAACGAACAGCAGGGTCGACATCAGCTCACCGTGGCTGACCAGCTCGTCGGTCAGGGCGGTAGAGGTGGCCAGAGAGGCGGCTTCCGCCAGGGTGATAATATTTTCCAGCAGGCGCTCGATCTCTTCGCTAATCACGCTCGGATCGCGCAGGCGGCTAAGAATATCGAACTGAATTTTGTGCAGCGCTTCGAGTTTAGCCTGGCGCTCGCTCGCTTCCAGCCCTTCAGCAAGGGCGACCAGCAGATTGGTGACGCCAGCCGAAGCGGACAACACCACCAGGCGGGTATCAGGATCGGCCAGCACCACATCGGCGCTGCGGTTCATGGCATCGTAATCGGCCACGCTGGTACCGCCAAATTTGGCGACAACAAAACTCGTCATAACAACCTCGTGTCAGGGAAGGAAAAAAGCGACCATGGCACAAGGACAAAATAGTTTTATCGGTGCAGGCGCAAATACCGTGTGTATAAATAAAATGTGTGGAGGATCCTGTCAACGCCGGGATTATGCGGATTTTTCATGCTGCCTTCCATATGAGAAACAGGACTTATAACAGCTATACTTTTGGGGCTTTTGCGTCGCACTTGATACAGGCCAGGCCAATGGCATAAAAACCATCACAATTTTCAGCGACAGAGGCTACAATCGACCGAGGTCACAATTCTCAATTCAGAAGAGTATTGCTATGAAAAATATCAATCCAACGCAGACTTCAGCCTGGCAGGCATTACAGAAACATTTTGAAGAAATGAAAGACGTCACCATCGCGGAGCTGTTCGCGAAAGACGGCGATCGTTTCAGCAAGTTCTCCGCGACCTTCGACGATCGGATGCTGGTGGATTTTTCCAAAAACCGCATCACCGAAGAGACGCTGGCAAAACTGCAGGATCTGGCGAAAGAGACCGATCTGAGCGGTGCCATCAAGTCCATGTTCTCCGGTGAGAAGATCAACCGCACCGAAGATCGCGCGGTGCTGCACGTGGCCCTGCGTAACCGTAGCAATACCCCAATTATCGTTGACGGCAAAGATGTAATGCCGGAAGTGAACGCGGTGCTGGAAAAGATGAAATCCTTCTCTGAAGCGATCATTTCAGGTAGCTGGAAAGGCTACACCGGCAAAGCAATCACCGATGTGGTGAACATCGGTATCGGCGGCTCCGACCTTGGCCCGTTCATGGTGACCGAAGCGCTGCGTCCGTACAAAAACCACCTCAACATGCACTTTGTCTCTAACGTCGATGGCACCCACATCGCGGAAGTGCTGAAAAACGTGAACCCGGAAACCACCCTGTTCCTGGTGGCGTCTAAAACCTTCACCACCCAGGAAACCATGACCAACGCCCACAGCGCGCGCGACTGGTTCCTGAAAACGGCCGGTGACCAGCAGCACGTAGCGAAACACTTCGCGGCGCTCTCCACCAACGCCAAAGCGGTAGGCGAGTTCGGCATCGACACCGCCAACATGTTTGAATTCTGGGACTGGGTTGGCGGACGCTACTCCCTGTGGTCAGCTATCGGCCTGTCGATCATCCTCTCCGTGGGCTACGACAACTTTGTTGAGCTGCTCTCCGGCGCGCACGCGATGGATAAACACTTCTCCACCACCGCACCAGAGAAAAACCTGCCGGTACTGCTGGCGCTGATCGGCATCTGGTACAACAATTTCTTCGGCGCTGAAACCGAAGCGATCCTGCCGTACGACCAGTACATGCACCGTTTCGCGGCCTACTTCCAGCAGGGCAACATGGAATCCAACGGTAAATACGTTGACCGTAACGGCGACGCCGTGGATTACCAGACTGGCCCAATCATCTGGGGCGAGCCAGGCACCAACGGTCAGCACGCTTTCTACCAGCTGATCCACCAGGGCACCAAGATGGTTCCTTGCGATTTCATCGCCCCGGCCATCACGCATAACCCGCTGTCTGACCACCATCCGAAGCTGCTGTCGAACTTCTTCGCGCAGACTGAAGCGCTGGCGTTCGGTAAAGCGCGTGATGTGGTTGAGCAGGAGTATCGCGATCAGGGTAAAGATCCGGCGACGCTGGACCACGTGGTACCGTTCAAAGTGTTCGAAGGCAACCGTCCGACCAACTCCATCCTGCTGCGTGAGATCACCCCATTCAGCCTGGGCGCGCTGATTGCCCTGTATGAGCATAAAATCTTCACCCAGGGCGCAATCCTGAATATCTTCACCTTTGACCAGTGGGGCGTAGAGCTGGGCAAACAGCTGGCTAACCGCATTCTGCCAGAGCTGGGTGATAACCAGGATATCAACAGCCACGACAGCTCCACCAACGGTCTGATTAACCGTTATAAAGCCTGGCGCGCATAAGTAAGTCTGTTGCGGTCTGTGTGCCCGGTGGCGCTACGCTTACCGGGTCTACAAAACCCCGTAGGCCGGGCAAACGGAGTGCCGCCCGGCAGATCTGCACAAAATATAAACAAAAAATATAGATCCCCGTCACATTTTTGCGTTATACAGGAACCTCGCCCTGGAGAATGAGGTGCTGTATGACATCCCTGACTCGCCCACGCGTTGAGTTTATCTCAACCATTCTGCAGACCGTGCTGAACCTGGGTCTGCTGAGCCTTGGCCTGATCCTGGTCGTCTTCCTCGGTAAAGAGACGGTGCATCTGGCTGATGTGCTTTTTGCCCCTGAGCAAACCAGCAAATACGAGCTGGTTGAAGGGCTGGTGGTTTACTTTCTCTACTTCGAATTTATCGCCCTGATCGTGAAGTACTTTCAGTCTGGCTTTCACTTCCCGCTGCGCTACTTTATCTACATTGGTATCACCGCGATTGTGCGACTGATTATCGTCGATCATAAATCGCCCCTCGACGTGCTGCTCTACTCGGCGGCAATCCTGCTGCTGGTGGTCACACTCTGGCTGTGCAACTCGAAGCGATTAAAACGGGAATAAAAAAAGGGCGGCCCGAGGGCCGCCGAATACAGTCACAAGTTTGGATCAAGACATCAAGGCAAAGTTGAGGGTTGCAGTGGCATAACAATGAAACTTAACCTTTCACACCCCCCGCGGTCAGGCCGTTCACCAGCCAGCGCTGAGCCAGCAGGAACACGACGGTGATCGGAATAGCGGAGAGTACGGCGGCTGCGGCAAAGTCGCCCCACAGGTAGTTTTGTGGGTTGAGGTATTGCTGCATCCCTACCGCCAGGGTGTAGCTGTTCACATCACGCAGCAGCAGTGATGCGACCGGCACTTCGGTGATGGCGGCGATAAACGACAGAATAAAGACCACCGCCAGAATCGGCACAGAGAGCGGCAGCAGCACCAGACGGAACGCCTGCCATGGGGTGGCGCCATCCAGCGAGGCTGCTTCTTCCAGCGAGTTGTCGATGGTTTCGAAATAGCCCTTGATGGTCCAGACGTGCAGCGCGATCCCGCCGAGGTAGGCGAAGATCACCCCGCCGTGGGTGTTCAGGCCGATGAACGGCACGTACTGCCCGAGACGGTCAAACAAGGCGTACAGGGCCACCAGCGACAGTACCGCCGGGAACATCTGGAAAATCAGCATCCCTTTCAGCAGCGTCGCTTTCCCTTTAAAGCGCATACGGGCAAAGGCGTAGGCGCAGGTGGTGGAGAGGGTCACGATACCGATCGCGGTAATGGTGGCGACTTTCACCGAGTTCCACAGCCACAGCAGGACCGGAAACGGCGGCGGCGTCACGCGGCCATCGGCGTGCTCCACGCTGAAGCCCAGCGCCAGCTTCCAGTGCTCCCAGGAGATCTCATCCGGGATCAGGCTGCCTGTCGCGAAGTTACCCGAACGCAGGGAGATGGCGATAACCATCAGCAGCGGGAACATGATCGCCGCGATAAAAATCAGCAGGCCCAGGTGGGTCGCAAAGAGGCGCAACTTCTGAGATTTGGGTTGAACCATAGACATAATCAGTGCCCTCCTTAGTCAAATTTCATGCGGGTAGCTTTCAGGTTTACAATCGCCAGCGCGCCTACCAGCAGGAAGATCAGGGTGGCAATCGCTGCCGCCAGACCGAAGTCCTGACCGCCGCCGCCTTCGAAGGCGATACGGTAGGTGTAGCTTACGAGCAGGTCGGTATAACCGGCTGGCGTGGTGGTGCCGAGACGGTCCGGGCCACCGTTGGTCAACAGCTGAATCAGCACGAAGTTGTTAAAGTTAAAGGCGAAGCTGGCGATCATCAGCGGCGTCAGCGGCTTGATCAGCAGCGGGAGCGTAATCTTAAAGAAGTTCTGGAACGGGGTCGCACCGTCCATCGCCGAGGCTTCGTACAGGTCATCCGGGATGGCCTTCAGCAGCCCCATGCACAGGATCATCATGTACGGATAGCCAAGCCAGGTGTTGACGATAACGATCATGGTGCGGGCGGTGGTCGGATCGCTGAACCAGGCCGGCTTGATGCCAAACAGCCCGCTCAGCATCATGTTGATTTCACCAAAGCTCTGGTTGAACAGACCCTTGAAAATCAGAATCGAGATGAACGACGGCACGGCATAGGGCAGGATCAGCAGGACGCGGTAAATCGCTTTCCCTTTCAGTGCTTCCCACTGGACCAGGCAGGCCAGCACCATGCCGACAGCCACGGTCAGGATCACGGTCAGTATCGAGAAGACCACGGTCCAGACGAAGATGGCGAAGAACGGCTTCTGAATGCCTTCGTCGGTGAAGACGCGGGTAAAGTTGTCCCAGCCGATGGTGACGGTGTAGCCCGGGCTGAGCTTATCGTCGCCCCAGTTACCGTCGGCATTGACGGACTGGTAGAAACCAATCTCATTGTTCGGGCGGTACTTCACGCCGGTCTGGTTGTTGGTGAGCGTGCTGTTATCGCCCAGCGTGTAGAGCGGACGTGTGCCGGAGAACTGGCGCAGCGAGCTCATGATCACTTTGCTTTCATCCGGCAGCTCGGCGGTCACCTGGGTCAGCGCCTGGCGGTTTTGGGTGATAACACGCAGGTTAGCGCGTTCCCCTTCCGGCAGCGCGTCTGCCTCTTTCAGGGCCAGTTTTTGCTCGCCGCCAAATTTAAAGGCATCGGAAACGTAGTATTTGCCCGCGGCATCGTCGGTCAGGGCCAGCTTCCACTCGTCACCGGACGGGTAGAGGCCAAAGTTGAAGGTCTTACCGGCCTGATAGGAACGATCCATCAGCACCTGCTGGGCGCGCTCTTGCGCGAGCTGGTTGGTGCTGCTGTAGTTGGTGAAGGCAATGGCGATGGTGCAGATCAGCGGGAACAGGACAAACAGCCCCATCCCGGCCACGCCCGGATAGACATAACGCCAGGCGTAGGCTTTACGATTCGCAAAAATATAGAGGCCGACGGCGCTTAAGATCAGCGTCATGGCGGCAAACAGGTACTCCCCCTGGGCGTACATTACAACAATAAGGTAACCCACCAGCAAGCCCAGCAGACCAATCACTGACCATTTCAGCGTGTCGCTTTGCCACCAGTGTTTCTTTTTAACGACATCCATGGGGATCTTCCTCTACAGCGTGTTTTTCTTCCCCTCTCCCGGTGGGAGAGGGGATTACGACATTACTTCGTGATACGACCCTGAGCATCTTTCAGCGCGGCATCCACAGTCTGACGACCGCTGGCGGCGTTGATCACCGCAGTACGGGTGGCATACCAGAAGGCAGCCATCTGTGGGATGTTCGGCATGATTTCGCCTTTCTCGGCGTTACTCATGGTGGCGGCGATGCGTGGATCTTTCGCCAGCGTTTCCTGGAAGGATTTCAGCGCCACGGCACCCAGCGGTTTATCCTTGTTCACTTCTTCCAGACCCTGATCGGTCAGGAGGTAGTTTTCCAGGAACTCTTTCGCCAGCTCTTTGTTCGGACTGGCGGCGTTGATACCGGCGCTCAGCACGCCAACGAACGGTTTAGACGGCTTGTCATTGAAGGTTGGCAGCACCGCGACGCCGTAGTTGATTTTGCTCTTGTCGATGTTGGACCACGCCCACGGACCGTTGATGGTCATCGCGGTTTCGCCCTTGTTGAACGCGGCTTCGGCGATGGAGTAATCGGTGTCCGCGTTCATCTGTTTGTTCTTGATCAGGTCAACCAGGAAGGTCAGACCCGCTTTCGCGCCTGCGTTGTCCACGCCGACGTCTTTCACGTCATATTTGCCGTCAGCAAATTTGAACGCGTAGCCGCCATCGGCAGCAATCAGCGGCCAGGTGAAGTACGGTTCTTGCAGGTTGAACATCAGCGCGCTCTTACCTTTCGCCTTCAGCTCTTTATCCAGAGCCGGGATCTCTTCCCAGGTTTTCGGCGGGTTCGGTACGAGGTCTTTGTTGTAGATCAGGGAGAGCGATTCAACCGCGACCGGGTAAGCAATCAGCTTGCCGTTGTAACGCACGGCATCCCAGGTGAACGGGAACAGCTTGTCCTGGAAGGCTTTATCCGGAGAGACTTCCGCCAGCAGACCAGACTGTGCGTAGCCACCGAAACGGTCATGCGCCCAGAAGATAATGTCCGGGCCGTCGCCGGTCGCCGCAACCTGCGGGAATTTCTCTTCCAGTTTGTCCGGGTGTTCAACGGTGACTTTGATGCCGGTGTCTTTCTCGAATTTCTTACCCACTTCGGCCAGGCCGTTGTAGCCTTTGTCGCCGTTAATCCAGATTACCAGCTTACCTTCTTCAATTTTGGCGAGCGCCGGAGCGGAGATCATCATTGCTGCAAGGGCGGACAATGCGAAAACGCGTGCGCCAGTCTTGATATTCATATCTGCCATCCTTTTTGGTGATGTGCTGTGGATACATGAGGTGGTTCAACGTCGCTCAGTCTCCTTATTTGACATCCTCTTTCCATCCTCCCGTCCCCTACGCCCCACCCCCGTTTTATGTGATCTGCGTTGCATAAAATTGAGTTATGTGTCCCAGCGCACATAAAAGTACGCTGAATTTTGCCAGTGACATCACGAATTTAGCCTCAGCCCCCGGGTCGCGCTGGCTGAGTCCTCTCTCTCATCCTCCCGCCTCCTCCCCCATAAAAAAGGCAGGGGGTGGAGGATTCGCGGTGCCGCGCGATACCGCATAGTCAGCCCATATTGAATGTTTCTGTCGATGACAGGTTGTAACGAAGGGAGTAGGGCATGGCGAGCGTAGAACTGCGTAACGTAACGAAAGCCTGGGGTGACGTGGTGGTGTCGAAAGATATCAATCTCGATATCCAGGAAGGCGAATTCGTGGTTTTTGTGGGCCCGTCAGGCTGCGGTAAATCCACACTGCTGCGCATGATTGCCGGTCTGGAAACGATCACCAGCGGCGATCTGATGATTGGCGATACCCGGATGAACGATATCCCGCCAGCGGAACGCGGCGTCGGGATGGTATTCCAGTCTTATGCCCTCTATCCCCATCTCTCCGTTGCCGAGAATATGTCGTTCGGCCTGAAGCTGGCCGGCGCCAAAAAAGAGATCATCAACCAGCGTGTGACCCAGGTTGCCGAAGTGTTGCAGCTGGCGCACCTGCTGGAGCGTAAGCCGAAGGCACTTTCCGGTGGTCAGCGTCAGCGTGTGGCTATTGGCCGTACGCTGGTGGCGGAACCGCGCGTGTTCCTGCTCGATGAGCCGCTGTCGAACCTCGACGCCGCGCTGCGCGTGCAGATGCGTATTGAGATCTCCCGCCTGCACAAGCGTCTGGGCCGCACCATGATTTACGTCACCCACGATCAGGTCGAAGCGATGACTCTGGCCGACAAGATTGTGGTGCTGGATGCCGGTCGCGTGGCGCAGGTAGGTAAACCGCTGGAACTCTATCACTACCCGGCAGACCGCTTTGTTGCGGGCTTTATTGGCTCGCCAAAGATGAACTTCCTGCCGGTCAAAGTCACCGCCACCGCCATTGAACAGGTTCAGGTTGAACTGCCGAACCGCCAGCAGGTGTGGTTACCGGTAGACAGTGCAAACGTCAACGTGGGGGCGAACATGTCCCTCGGGATCCGCCCTGAGCATCTGCTGCCGAGCCACATCGCTGATGTGACGCTGGAAGGCGAGGTTCAGGTGGTTGAGCAACTTGGTCATGAAACACAGATTCATATCCAGATCCCCGCCATTCGTCAGAACCTGGTGTACCGCCAGAATGACGTGGTGTTGGTAAAAGAGGGTGCCACATTCGCTATCGGCTTGCCGCCAGAGCGCTGCCATCTCTTCCGGGAAGATGGCACTGCATGTCGTCGGCTGCACCAGGAGCCAGGCGTTTAAGGAATCCCAATAATAAGCACGAAACCATCAGGTGAAGTGTTCAAAGAAAAGCAATGATCTCAGGAGATAGAATAATGATTACTCTGCGCAAAGTCCCTCTGGCGGTCGCCATTGCGGCAGGCATCCTGTCTGCCCAGGCCGGCGCTGTAGACTTTAAAGGTTATGCTCGTTCTGGCATTGGCTGGACCGGGAGTGGTGGCGAACAGCAGTGTTTCCAGGCAACAGGTGCACAAAGTAAATACCGTCTTGGTAACGAATGTGAAACCTATGCTGAATTGAAACTTGGCCAGGAAGTGTGGAAAGAGGGCGACAAGAGCTTCTACTTCGACACCAACGTAGCGTATTCCGTTTCTCAGCGTAATGACTGGGAAGCCACCGATCCGGCATTCCGTGAAGCAAACGTGCAGGGTAAAAACCTGATCGAATGGCTGCCAGGCTCCACTATCTGGGCCGGTAAGCGCTTCTATCAGCGTCATGACGTTCACATGATCGACTTCTACTACTGGGATATTTCAGGTCCTGGTGCCGGTATCGAAAACATCGATCTGGGCTTCGGTAAACTGTCTATGGCAGCGACCCGTTCATCTGAATCCGGCGGCTCTTCCGCGTTCGCAGATTTCGATGCAAACGGCGACCGTATTTACGACAACGTTGTACCAAACGACGTCTTCGATATCCGTTTAGCCGGTATGGAAATCAACCCAGGCGGTACCCTGGAGCTGGGCGTTGACTACGGTCACACCAACATTCCTGACGACTACTATCTGCAGCCTGGCGCCTCTAAAGATGGCTGGATGTTCACCGCTGAACATACCCAGAGCATGATGAAAGGCTTTAACAAGTTTGTGGTTCAGTACGCAACGGATTCCATGACCTCAAACGGTAAAGGTATTCCGCAGGGTGCAAGCCTGAACAACGACGGCTCCCTGATTCGCGTCATCGACCACGGTGCAATCACTCTGGCTGACCAGTGGGATCTGATGTACGTCGGTATGTACCAGAACATCGACCTGGACAACAACAACGGTACCGAGTGGTGGACCGTCGGTGTTCGTCCGATGTTCAAATGGACGCCAATCATGTCCACCCTGCTGGAAGTTGGCTACGACAACGTTAAGTCTCAGAAAACTGACGACACCAACAGCCAGTACAAAATCACCCTGGCACAACAGTGGCAGGCAGGCGACAGCATCTGGTCTCGTCCGGCTATCCGTGTCTTCGCAACCTACGCCAAGTGGGATGAGAAATGGGGTTACGCAAACAACGGCGACACGAATGCAGGCTACACCTCTGGCGTAGCGTATAACGACACTTCTGCACGTACCTTCAGCCGCGGCGACAACGATGAGTGGACCTTCGGTGCCCAGATGGAAATCTGGTGGTAATACGTAGTATCTGATGTATTGACCTGAAAGAGGGGCGCAAGCCCCTCTTTTCATAGAGTTCTGCGCGCTATTGCCTGGCCACCGCAGTGCTTATGCTATCTGAGGTAAAAACAATGAAAATGAAGAAAAGTCTCGTCGCGCTGTGCCTCTCCGCAGGGTTGTTGGCAGGTGCTCCAGCCATCACGCTCGCCAACGTTAATTTTGTACCGCAAAACACCAGCGCCGCGCCTGCTGTCCCGGCTGCCGCGTTGCAACAGTTAGTCTGGACACCTGTCGATCAGTCCAAAGCCCAGACCACCCAGCTTTCAACCGGCGGCCAGTCCTTAAATGTGGCGGGCATCACCGGCCCGGTGGCAGCCTACAGCGTGCCGGCTAATATTGGTGAAATCACGCTTACGCTGACCAGTGAAGTGAACAAACAAACCAGCGTATTCGCACCGAACGTGCTGATACTGGATCAGAACCTGACGCCATCGGCCTACTTCCCAAGCGAATACTTCACCTATCAGGAGCCGGGCGTCATGAGCGCCGACCGCCTGGAAGGGGTCATGCGCCTGACGCCTGCGCTGGGCCAGCAAAAACTCTATGTGCTGGTGTTTACCACCGATAGCGATCTGCAAAAAACCACCAAGCTTATCAACCCGGCAAAAGCCTATGCCAAAGGCACCGGCAATGCCGTACCGGATATTCCGGACCCGCTTGCCCGTCACGTCACTGATGGTGAGCTGAAGCTGAAAGTCTCCACCAACAGCGCCTCCAGCGTGCTGGTCGGCCCACTGTTTGGCTCCTCCGGCCCGGGCCCGGTCACCGTGGGTAACACCGCAGCACCTGCCCCGGTCTATGCCGCGCCAGCCGCAGCACCTGCCACCGCTGCTGCTCCTGTCGCTGCCCCGGTCGCCGCGAAGAAGAGCGAGCCGGTGCTTAACGACACCGAAACCTACTTCAATCAGGCCATTAAACAGGCAGTAGATAAAGGCGATGTCGACAAGGCGCTGAAACTCCTTGATGAAGCCGAGCGTTTAGGCTCGACCACTGCCCGTTCCACCTTTATCAGCAGTGTAAAAGGCAAGGGGTGACCGTCTCCCCACAGTGCTGATTTTGTCAGTAGTTTGGTGCGCCCTTGCGGGCGCACTTTTTTTGCGATCTCTGCCGCTGTTGCACCTCTGTTGCGATAATGTTCGCTAGTTCACGTTTGCCCGCCCCCATTCCGCGTTTCTGCGATACAATAGCTTCACGTTATGTATCGGAGAGTCTGGCATGTCACACCCCGCGCTTTTGCTCCTGCGCGCGCTGCGTTATTTTGACGAAATACCTGCGCTGGAACCGGAGCAGCTCGACTGGCTGCTGCTGGAAGATTCCATGACCAAACGTTTTGAGCAGCAGGGCAAAAAGGTTACCGTCACCCTCATTCAGGAGGGATTTGTCACGCCTGATGCGGTAGCGGACGAACTGCCATTACTGCCGAAAGAGGCACGCTACTGGCTGCGGGAGATCCTGCTCTGTGCCGACGGCGAGCCGTGGCTGGCCGGACGCACCGTGGTGCCTGAATCCACCCTCACCGGACCGGAGCTGGCGCTGCAGCAGATGGGCAAAACCCCGCTGGGCCGCTATCTGTTTACCTCCTCCGAGCTTACCCGAGATTTTATTGAGATTGGTCGCGATGCCGGGCTGTTGGGACGCCGTTCCCGCCTGCGCTTAAGTGGTAAACCCCTGATGCTGACCGAGCTGTTTTTACCGGCGTCGCCGTTGTACTAAGAGGAAGAGAAAATGGAGTGGAGTCTGACGCAGAATAAGCTGCTGGCGTACCACCGCCTGATGCGAACCGACAAGCCGATTGGTGCGCTGCTGCTGCTGTGGCCGACCCTGTGGGCGCTGTGGGTGGCGACCCCAGGGCTGCCGCCGCTGTGGATCCTGGCGGTGTTTGTGGCGGGCGTCTGGTTAATGCGCGCGGCAGGCTGTGTCGTCAACGACTATGCCGACCGTAAGTTTGACGGCCATGTGAAACGCACCGCTAATCGTCCGCTACCGAGCGGCGATGTCACCGAGAAAGAGGCGCGCACGCTGTTTGTAGTGCTGGTCCTGCTCTCGTTCCTGCTGGTGCTGACCCTGAATACCATGACCATTCTGCTCTCCGTAGCAGCGCTGGCCCTGGCCTGGGTCTATCCGTTTATGAAGCGCTACACCCATCTGCCGCAGGTGGTGCTGGGTGCCGCCTTTGGCTGGTCGATCCCGATGGCGTTTGCCGCCGTCAGCGAAAGCGTGCCCCTGAGCTGCTGGCTGATGTTCCTGGCCAACATCCTCTGGGCGGTGGCCTACGATACCCAGTACGCGATGGTCGACCGGGACGATGACCTGAAGATCGGCATCAAATCCACCGCCATTCTGTTTGGGCGTCAGGACAAGCTGATCATCGGGATTCTGCAGGTCGCGGTGCTGGGGTTGATGGTGGCGATTGGTTATCTGAACCAGTTGAACGGGGTCTTTTACGCGGCGGTCGCGGCGGCAGGGGTGCTGTTTATCTACCAGCAAAAGCTTATCGCCAACCGCGAGCGCGACGCCTGTTTTAAAGCGTTTCTGAATAATAACTATGTGGGGCTGGTGTTGTTTTTAGGCCTGGCGGCGAGTTACTGGGCATAAAAAAAGCCGGGTGGCGGCTTCGCCTTACCCGGCTTACGATCTGGCAAACCCTGTAGGCCCGGTAAGCGTTAGCGCCACCGGGCGTTTTTTATTCCCCCTGCGTCGCGCTCTCAATCGTTAAGCGCACGTCCGAGGTAATCAGGTCCGCCAGCATCTGGTACACCTTCATCGTCTCTTCCGGCTCGGCATCACCACTGTCACTGATGTAGCCCTCGTCACGCAGCGTCAACACCAGCGAACTGAAGACCGCTTTATCGAAGAACTCCGGCGCGTTGATGCCGTGCAGCATCGACAGACGCTGTGCCAGCGTGCGGCTCTCTTTCTCCAGCGTCCCGCGGTTGATCGACGGGTTGGCGCTCAGCAGCCAGAAGGTAATGGCATAGCGCTGCACGGTTTCGCGTGCGCCCGCCGCCAGCAGCTGCAGCGTGCGTGCCCGGGACGGATTGATCAGCAGAAGGTCATCTTTCTGCGAAATCAGTCCCTGGCGGGTCAGCTCTTCAATCTGCTTATCCAGCACCTCTGCCAGCTCGTCGTTGTCCCAGCGCAGGAACAGCTCGGCTTTCAGCATCGGGTAGAGGGCGGTGACATGCTCCAGCAGCGCCTGACGGGTGATCTGGCGATGCTGGGTGATGATGGCCGCCATCAGCGACGGCAGCATCAGCATATGCGCAATGTTGTTGCGGTAGTAGGTCATCAGTACCGCCTGCTCGCGCGGCAGAATGATGATATCGCCGATGGTGTCCTTCTCGACCTCAAACTTGTTCATCTGCAGCGCGTGCTCGATCAGCTCGCTGGCGCTGGCGGTCGGCACCGTGGCATCTGCCGCGTACGGCACGTTGCGCATCAGGTTCAGGTAGCAGTCGAGCTGCTCGGTCAGCTGTTCACGGGTGAGCGAGCGCTGGCGAGAGGCCAGCAGAGCGGTACAACACAGGTTCATGGCGTTGGCCGCCCCGGCGTTGTTAATACGTACCATCAGATCGGCGGCTATGGCGTTCACCGTTGGCGTCAGCCAGGCCGGACGCACCGCTTCGATCGGATCGATGGACTCGCGCCACTCCGGCACACGGTGATTGAGATAAGTCATCAGCGGCATAGGTTCGCCGAAGTTAACATACCCCTGACCAAGGTTGCGCAGCTTGCTCAGGCCGCGCAGCATCTGCAGCAGGCTCTCTTTCTCTTTGGTGGCGCCGCGCAGCTCTTTGGCGTAAGTACCCACTTCCATCACGTGCTCGTAACCGATGTAAATCGGCACCAGGGTGATTGGACGCGTACCGCCACGCAGCATCGCCTGAATGGTCATCGACAGGGTGCCGGTCTTCGGATCGAGCAGACGCCCGGTACGGGAACGGCCGCCTTCCACGAAATATTCCACAGAGTAGCCGCGGCTGAACAGCTCGCCCAGATACTCACGGAACACGGTAGAGTAGAGCTTATTGCCCTTAAAGGTACGGCGAATGAAGAACGCACCCAGACGGCGGAAGATCGGGCCAGCCGGCCAGAAGTTGAGGTTGATACCCGCAGCGATGTGCGGCGGCACCAGCCCCTGGTGATAGAGCACATACGAGAGCAGCAGGTAGTCCATGTGGCTGCGGTGGCAGGGCACATAAACAATCTCATGGCCGTCGTGGGCCAGCTGGCGCACACGCTCGGCGTTGTGCACGTTGATCCCCTGATAGAGACGGTTCCAGGTAAAGCTCAGGATACGGTCGCTAAGGCGGATCATCTCGTAGGAGAAGTTGGCCGCAATCTCTTCCATCAGGGCGATGGCGTTTTGCTGTGCCTTCTCGTGGGAGATTTTTTTGCTGCGCGCTTCGTCTTCGACAGCGCGGGCGATCGCTTTCGAGGCCAGCAGCTTGTTAAACAGATCCTGGCGTGCGGGCAGGCGCGGGCCTACCGCGGCCAGACGCTGACGGGCAAAGTGCATGCGCGCCACGCGGGCCAGCTTCTGGGCGATGGTCTTATCCGTACCGTGCTCATCGGCCATGCGGCGCAGTGAGACTGACGGCGAGAAACGGACAAAGCTATCGCGGCCGAGCCAGTTGACGGCGAAAAATTTCTGCACCCCGTTAAGCATGCGCAACGGCGGATTCTCTTCGCCTTTATCACGCCCCGGACGACGGCCAAACATGACCGATACGGGCACCATCTGCACGTCCAGCAGCGGGTTGCTGCGGTGCAGGTCGAGGTAGTCATGGAACAGCTTGATCGACTCTTCTTTCGGCGTGTACCAGGTGAACACGCGAGGGCCACCGTGGATAAAGATGTAGCGCGGCAGCTGAGTGCCGTCGATCTCCAGCGGCTCCAGCGGATCGGGAAGATCGTGCGCCAGGCATTGGGCGCGCAGCGTCAGCAAGTCGGCCTTCGAGTTATAAGGCAAAACGTACATAATAGGACGCGAGGTATCGAGTCCCAACTCCAGCGTGGGAACCGCCGGAATAGACTTGCTTTTTACCAGGACGCTTAATGGTAAATTAAGTAATTTGTAGTAAATTCGTGGCCAGCCAGACATAAACGATGTAAAGCCTCTGGTTAAAAATGCAATTGCGGCGCAAGGATAACAGAAAGCGCGCAAAATTTCTGTTGTTACCCGTCATACTTCCGGTGGCTGCGCCAGGCGCTTAAACCACCGTTTCTGACGCTATTTTCGAAGAAAGGTTTCTTTTAATGGCCAATAATACCACTGGGTTAACCCGAATCATTAAAGCTGCCGGCTATTCATGGAAAGGCATCCGTGCTGCCTGGATCAATGAAGCCGCATTTCGCCAGGAGGGGGTTGCTGTCGTCGCGGCGATTATTATTGCCTGCTGGCTGGATGTTGATCCCATCACTCGCGTATTACTGATTGGCTCGGTGATGTTGGTGATGATAGTCGAAATTTTGAACAGTGCGATCGAGGCGGTGGTCGACCGTATCGGCACTGACTTTCACGAGCTCTCGGGCCGGGCAAAAGATATGGGTTCTGCCGCGGTGCTGATGGCGATTATCGTTGCGTTGTTTACCTGGGTCACGCTGCTTTGGGGACATTTACGATAAGCCTTCAGAAACCGAACAAGTCTCTGGTTTTTTATGCGGTTTGTGGTTCCAAAATCACCTTTAGCTGTATATACTCACAGCATAACTGTATATACACCCAGGGGGCGGAATGAAAGCGTTAACGACCAGGCAGCAAGAGGTGTTTGATCTCATTCGGGATCATATCGGCCAGACGGGTATGCCGCCGACGCGTGCAGAAATCGCGCAGCGTCTGGGCTTCCGTTCTCCAAATGCCGCCGAAGAGCACCTTAAGGCACTGGCGCGTAAGGGTGTGCTTGAGATTGTCTCCGGAGCGTCTCGCGGTATTCGCCTGCTGGTTGAAGCCGAAGAGGGCCTTCCGCTCGTCGGCCGCGTTGCCGCCGGGGAACCGCTGCTGGCGCAGCAGCACATTGAAGGCCACTATCAGGTCGATCCGGGCATGTTTAAACCGAGCGCAGACTTTCTGCTCCGCGTAAGCGGTATGTCGATGAAAGACATCGGTATTCTGGACGGCGATTTGCTGGCAGTACACAAAACGCAGGACGTGCGTAACGGTCAGGTGGTTGTGGCGCGTATCGATGATGAAGTCACCGTTAAGCGTCTGAAAAAGCAGGGCAACACCGTGCAGCTGCTGCCGGAAAACAGCGAGTTTTCCCCGATTGTTGTCGACCTGCGTGAAAATAACTTCTCCATCGAAGGTCTTGCGGTTGGCGTCATCCGCAACGGTGAGTGGTTATAACGCCTTTCTGACAGACTGCGACCCTGTCGCAGTCTGCTTTTCTTGCCTCCGGCGAACATTTTCATGTCTCTCCTGACTGCTTCAGACAAGGCGTTGTGGCGTCTTGCACTTCCTATGATCGTCTCCAGTATCAGCGTCCCTCTGCTCGGGCTGGTGGATACGGCTGTCATTGGTCATCTCGATTCGCCCGTCTATCTGGGCGGTGTCGCCATCGGCGCGACGGCAACCAGCTTCCTGTTTATGCTGCTGCTCTTTTTGCGCATGAGTACCACCGGGCTTACTGCCCAGGCCTATGGCGCGAAGGATCCGCAGCGTCTGGCCCGCGCGCTGGTGCAGCCGCTGATCCTGGCCCTCGGTGCCGGTCTGCTGATTGTGCTGTTGCGCACACCGCTCATCGATCTGGCGCTGCATATCGTTGGCGGCAGCGAGGCCGTTCTTCATCAGGCGAGGCGCTTCCTGGAGATCCGCTGGCTCAGCGCCCCGGCATCGCTGGCTAACCTGGTGCTGCTCGGCTGGCTGCTGGGGGTGCAGTATGCCCGGGCGCCGGTGATCCTGCTGGTAGTGGGGAACCTGCTCAACATCGTGCTGGATCTTTGGCTGGTGATGGGCCTGCAGATGAACGTGCAGGGGGCTGCGCTGGCGACCGCTATCGCAGAGTACGCCACTCTGTTGATCGGCTTATGGATGGTCTGGCGGGTGCTGGCCCTGCGCGGTATTTCGCTGGCGCTGCTGAAAGCGAGCTGGCGGGGCAACATCCGTAAACTGCTGGCCCTCAATCGCGACATCATGCTGCGCTCGCTGCTGCTGCAACTCTGTTTCGGGGCGCTGACGGTAATGGGCGCGCGGCTGGGGCCGGAGATTATCGCCGTCAACGCCGTGCTGATGACCCTGCTGACCTTTACCGCCTACGCGCTGGATGGCTTCGCCTACGCGGTTGAGGCCCACTCCGGGCAGGCCTATGGCGCACGGGAAAGCGGCCAGCTGCGGGAAGTGTGGCGGGCGGCCTGCCGTCAGTCCGGCCTGGTGGCGCTCGCCTTCGCGCTCGTCTATGCCCTGGCAGGCGATCGGATCATTGCCCTGCTGACTTCGCTGCCCGAACTGCGCGCGCTGGCGAGCCACTATCTTATCTGGCAGGTGGTTTTACCGGTGGTGGGCGTCTGGTGCTATTTGCT
The DNA here is from genome assembly GCF_049974505.2 of Leclercia sp. TB492. Lineage (NCBI taxonomy): Bacteria > Pseudomonadati > Pseudomonadota > Gammaproteobacteria > Enterobacterales > Enterobacteriaceae > Leclercia > Leclercia sp. TB492. Next base: position 251,011 of record NZ_CM127572.1, read on the forward strand.
GGACGGGATGTTTATCGGCGCAACCCGCGGGGCAGAGATGCGCAACAGCATGGCCGTAGCAGCCGCCGGTTTTGGCCTGACGCTGTTCACCCTGCCGTGGCTGGGTAATCATGGCCTGTGGCTGGCTCTGTGCGTGTTTCTTGCCCTGCGGGGGCTCTCTCTGGCCTGGATCTGGCACCGGCACTGGCGCAACGGCAGCTGGTTTTCATAGCGGCTTCACCCGACTGAATGGTAAAAGATTCCGAATAACAAACCCAACGCCGCAGGCTTATCTATAATTATTATCACGTCCAGCACGAAACGTATTTCAGGACGAACTTAACCTTAACGACCGAACGAAGAGGAATCGATGATGAATAAAGACCAAGTCGGCGGTAACTGGAAGCAATTTAAAGGTAAAGTGAAAGAACAGTGGGGCGACCTGACTGATGACGATATGACCGTCATTGAAGGTAAACGTGACCAGCTGGTGGGTAAAATTCAGGAACGCTATGGTTATGAGAAAGACCAGGCGGAGAAAGAGGTTGGTGACTGGGAAACCCGTAACAACTATCGCTGGTAATTAACCTATACCCGCAGGTACACGGATGTACGCCCAGGGCGACCTTTCAGGTCGCCCCTTTTTTTGCCCTCAGCGCGGCTTTTTCTTCAGCTGGATGGAGTGATCGTGCTGACAATCCTCCTGATGGCGACAGGCTTCCACTTCAACGCAGTTGCGGCACAGGCCGTGTGCTTCAATCACGTTGTGGCGCAGGGCAAAGCCCATCTTCGCGGCCAGAGTGTGCATGATATCTTCCACCCCTTCAGCGCCTTCTTCCTTCACGCTGCCACAGCGGTCGCAGATAAACATCGCTGAGGTGTGGGTCGGCTGATCGAACAGATGGCACAGCACGTAGCTGTTGGTTGACTCCACTTTATGCACAAAGCCCTGCTCGAGTAAAAAATCGAGCGCCCGGTAGACGGTAGGCGGCTTGGCCTGAGGCTCGCTCTCGCGCAGCAGGTCGAGCAGATCGTAGGCGCTGATGGCCCCGTTTTGCAGGCTCAGCAGACGCAACACTTCAAGGCGCTGCGGAGTCAGGCGCACATTGCGTTGCGCGCACAGCTTTTCGGCTTGCGCTAACAGTGCCTGCATTGTGGTCGTTTCCATTTTGCACCTCGAATGACGTGGAATAACAAACCGCCAGTTTACCATATTCTGACCTAAACGCCGAGATCCACCGGGTGTGCTACCCTGACGAAAAACCACTGGGGGTGAAAAGATGAAAAGACCGGACTGCATTCGACACTGGCGCGAAGTAGAAGGCGCCGACAACTCGACCTATCCCGACAGCACAGAGCGTTTCTCCATTGGCGCGCCGCTGGCCCGTGCGCTGGGGCTGGGCCGCCTCGGTATCCATCATGAGCGCCTCCCGCCAGGGCGCCGTACTTCGTACCCGCATGCCGAAAGCGATGAAGAGGAGTTCATCTTTGTGCTCGAGGGTTATCCCGAAGCCTGGATAAACGGTTATTTATGGAAACTGGAGCCAGGAGACAGCGTCGGTTTTCCTGCCGGGACGGGCGTCTGCCACACCTTTATTAATAATACCAGTGAAGAAGTGCGGTTATTAGTGGTGGGAGAGGCGAATAAAAAACATAACCGAATTTATTATCCGCTGAATGCGGTATATGCCGCCACGCGTGAAGATCGCTGGATCGATCATCCCCCGCAATTTTTTGGTCCTCATGACGGAAAACCAGGGCAAAAGTAATTTCTTGTTCTATACATATTAAAGAAATAAGAAAATCAATAACTTAATCTAATACTAAAGTTTAGATAAATTTGGCTCCTCATACTTTTTTCACAAAGGACGTATGCCCCTGCGCGGTATTTAGCCGCCGGGGTTTATTCACCCAAAATAAGTCAGGTGTCCTGTGAAAATAAAATTCAAACTTTCTGTGGCGGGAATTGCCACCGGTATTCTTTTGGCTAATCAGGCTGGAGCAGCAAATACCTGGACGGAAGCACGCGGCGATGCAATGGGTGGAACGGGCGTTGCGTCGGCGCATTATAGCAGCGGGGTGCTGATCAACCCGGCCCTGCTGGCAAAATCCAAAGCAGAAGACGACGTCGCCATTATATTCCCCTCGGTGGGGGCGCAGATCAGCGATAAAGACAATCTGCAGGACAAGATCGATGAGATCAGCGATGAGATCAGGGCCGATCGGGATATGATCGACGATCTGACCGTGGCGCGGATCCTGGCCGATCCGCAGGGAACGCTCAGTGAGCTTCAGGGGGCCGCGGGCAATCTGGCCGATCAGCTGGAGTTCCTCGAAGGAAAAACCGCCCACGGCAACGCGGGGGCAGGGATAGCCGTCAGCATCCCGGGTTCGGGGCTGTCGCTGGCGTTTGTCGCTAAGGCCAATGCCCACGCGCGCATCAGCTCGGAGATCGATCAGCAGGACATTGCGTTCCTGCGCAGATTGCAGGGCAACGCAGGCATGACAAACCAGATGGCGTTGGGGGCAGCGCGAAACGGCAGCGACGTGATTACCCGCAACCTGAATTCCGTCGCCATGGGCAGGGCGGCGATCGTTTCCGACTACGGCGTGGCGGTTGCCCGCCAGTTTGATTTCAACGGCCTGCCGGTCTCGGTCGGCGTGACGCCAAAACTGCAGCAAACCTGGCTCTACAACTACACCACCTCCATCTATACCTACGACAGCAGCGATTTTAACAGCAGTCGTAACCGCAATGACGATACCAGTTTTAACGTCGATGTCGGCGTCGCGGTCGACTTCGGTGAAAACTGGACGGTCGGCCTGAGCGGGCAGAACCTGTTCTCACGGGATATTGATACCAACGATATTCGCATTCTCAACGGGCGTACCGGGCAGGAGGTGAGCTATCAGGACACGTACCAGATCCGCCCTCTGGTCACGGCAGGGGTGGCCTGGCATACCGGCCTGCTCACCCTCAGCGCCGATGGCGATCTGACCAAAACCCGGGGCTTCAGGAGTGAAGAAGACTCGCAGTATGTCGGAGTGGGGGCAGAAGTTTCCCTGCTGGGCTGGCTGGCGGTGCGCGGCGGCTTTCGCGGGGACGTGAAGGGCAACGACAGTAACGTCTTCACCGGCGGCTTTGGCTTTGCCCCCTTCAATACCGTGCATATCGATTTAACCGGCATTTACGGCGAGGATGAAACCTGGGGTGCCGGGGCGCAATTCAGCGTCACCTTCTGACGGGATCCGGAGGCGCTCTGCCTCCGGCGAATATGTGCTATAGTAGCGCCCCATTTTCAGCAGATGCTTAAAACTTCGCCATGTCGTCAGAAAACTCGTCCCTCTATCCTGCTCACCGTTTTTCCATCGCGCCGATGCTCGACTGGACAGACAGACACTGCCGCTACTTCCTGCGCCAGCTGTCGCGTCATACCCTGCTCTATACCGAGATGGTGACCACCGGGGCGATTATTCATGGCAAGGGCGACTATCTCGCCTTCAGCGAAGAGGAGCATCCGGTGGCGTTGCAGCTTGGCGGCAGCGATCCGGCCGCGCTGGCGCGCTGTGCGAAGCTGGCAGAGGAACGCGGTTACGACGAGATTAACCTCAACGTCGGCTGCCCGTCCGATCGCGTGCAGAACGGCATGTTTGGCGCCTGTCTGATGGGTAATGCGCAGCTGGTGGCCGACTGCGTGAAAGCGATGCGCGATGTGGTCTCCATTCCGGTGACGGTCAAAACCCGTATCGGCATCGACGAGCAGGACAGTTACGAATTTCTCTGTGACTTCATCGGCACGGTGGCCGGCAAGGGCGAGTGCGAGATGTTTATCATCCATGCCCGCAAAGCCTGGCTCTCTGGCCTGAGCCCGAAAGAGAACCGTGAGATCCCGCCGCTGGATTACCCACGCGTTTATCAGTTGAAGCGCGATTTCCCGCAGCTGACCATGTCGATCAACGGCGGCATCAAGTCTCTTGACGAGGCGAAAGCGCATTTACAGCATATGGACGGCGTCATGGTAGGGCGCGAGGCGTACCAGAACCCGGGCGTGCTGGCAGCGGTGGACCGCGAAATCTTTGGTATGGATGCCGCCGATCGCGATCCGGTGGCGGTGGTGCGGGCGATGTACCCCTACATTGAGCGCGAGTTGAGCAATGGTACTTATCTGGGCCATGTGACCCGCCACATGCTGGGTCTGTTCCAGGGGATCCCGGGCGCGCGCCAGTGGCGCCGCTACCTGAGTGAAAACGCCCATAAGGCGGGCGCCGATATCGAGGTGCTGGAGCAGGCGCTGCGTCTGGTGGCAGACAAGCGATAATTTTCACTAAAAGTTCGTCAAATTCACCACGCCCGGCGCAGCATTGCCGGGCGTTTTCTTTTTATATCAATGGGTTAATATTTGGCACGGATCTTGTAATGGTGATAGCAGCGTATCGTTGTGATGCATTCGGGAGAGAGCCATGCTGGAACTACTTTTTGTGATTGGATTTTTTGTCATTCTGTTGGTCACCGGCGTCTCACTGCTGGGTATTGTTGCCGCACTGGTGGTCGCTACCGTGGTGATGTTTATCGGCGGACTGTTTGCCCTGATGCTGAAACTGCTGCCGTGGTTGCTGCTGGCCGTGGCGGTGGTGTGGGCGATACGGGCGATTAAATCGCCAAAAATCCCACGCTATCAGCGCAATAACCGCTTTCGTTACTAAGGTATTGAGTGGTTCGTCACATCCTTGCAACTTTTACGGCAGCATTGCTTAGAACAGAATAGGATTTAGTTATCGAATCTGTCACTATTGCCGCCGTTAAAGAATTCATCGCGCTGTACCCTACATACAGCCGAACTAAAAAAAGAAAAGAAAAGGGCTTCCTACGGGAAGCCCAATTTCTTTTTAGGGGATCAGTAAACTTGACCCCTGTGTCGCCCGACTCTCAAGCACTTCATGCGCACGTTGCGCGTCACTCAGCGGATACTTCTGCGCCTCCGCCACATCCACCTTAATCACGCCGCTGGCAATCAACGAGAACAGCTCGTTACTGGCCTCAACCAGTTCGTCACGATTCGTGATGTAGCCCTGTAGCGAAGGGCGGGTGGCGAACAGCGAACCTTTCTGGTTAAGAATACCCAGATTGACGCCGGTCACCGGGCCGGAGGCGTTGCCGAAGCTGACCATCAGGCCGCGGCGTTGCAGACAGTCCAGCGAGGCTTCCCAGGTATCTTTGCCCACCGAGTCATAGACCACGCGCACCTTTTTACCGCCGGTGATCTCTTTCACCCGCTCGACGATGCTCTCTTCGCGATAGTTGATCACCTGCCAGGCGCCGGCCTGCAGCGCGCGCTGCGCCTTTTGCGCATTGCCGACGGTGCCGATCAGCTTGGCCCCCAGCGCTTTTGCCCACTGGCAGGCAATCAGCCCGACGCCGCCTGCGGCTGCGTGGAACAGAAACTGTTCGTCAGGTTTGATCTCATAGGTTTTGCGTAACAGATAAAAGACCGTCAGCCCTTTCAGGAAGGAGGCGGCGGCCTGCTCAAAGGAGATGGCATCCGGCAGAATGGCGGCTTTATCCGCCGGGACGTTGTGGACCGAGCTGTAGGCGCCGAGGGCGGATTGCGCATACACCACGCGGTCGCCCTCCTTTATATGCTTCACGGCGCTGCCCACTTTGACTACCACTCCGGCCGCCTCGGTGCCCAGCCCGCTTGGCAGGGCCGGGGGCGGATAGAGGCCGCCGCGGATATAGGTATCGATATAGTTAATGCCAATGGCTTTGTTTTCCACCTGGACTTCGTTATCGCCAGGCGCGGTGGGGGTAAACTCTACCGCCCTGAGAACGTCCGGGCCGCCGTGCTTATGAAATTCAATACGCGTTGCCATGCTCCCTCCATTAGACTTAGAAAATATGGTAATCTTTCGACCCACTCTCTATCTCGGTAACTCCATTCACTATGGCAGGAAACAAACCCTTCAACAAACAGACTGAGCCCCGCGAGCGCGATCCGCAGTTAGCCGGGTTAAAGGTCCCGCCGCACTCGATTGAAGCGGAACAGTCGGTGTTGGGCGGTTTAATGCTGGATAACGAGCGCTGGGACGACGTTGCCGAGCGCGTCGTCACCGACGATTTCTATACCCGCCCGCACCGCCATATCTTTACCGAGATGGCGCGTCTGCAGGAATCCGGTAGCCCCATCGACCTGATCACGCTCGCGGAATCGCTGGAGCGTCAGGGGCAGCTGGAGTCGGTGGGTGGCTTCGCCTATCTGGCCGAGTTATCGAAAAACACGCCAAGTGCGGCGAACATCAGCGCTTATGCCGATATCGTGCGTGAACGTGCGGTAGTGCGCGACATGATCTCGGTCGCCAACGAGATCGCCGAAGCCGGTTTCGACCCCCAGGGGCGTAACAGCGACGAGCTACTCGATCTGGCCGAGTCGCGGGTCTTCAAAATCGCTGAAAGCCGCGCCAATAAAGACGAAGGGCCGAAAAACATCGCCGAGGTGCTGGATGCCACCGTCTCGCGTATTGAGCAGCTGTTCCAGCAGCCACACGACGGGGTCACCGGGGTCAATACCGGCTATGACGATCTGAACAAAAAGACCGCCGGGCTCCAGCCGTCGGATCTGATTATCGTCGCCGCGCGTCCGTCGATGGGTAAAACCACCTTTGCAATGAACCTCGTCGAAAATGCGGCGATGTTGCAGGATAAACCGGTTTTAATCTTCAGTCTGGAGATGCCCTCCGAGCAGATCATGATGCGTTCTCTGGCCTCGCTGTCGCGCGTGGACCAGACCCGCATTCGTACCGGCCAGCTCGACGACGAGGACTGGGCGCGGATCTCCGGCACCATGGGCATCCTGCTGGAAAAACGAAACATCTATATCGATGACTCCTCCGGCCTGACGCCGACGGAAGTGCGCTCCCGCGCGCGCCGTATCGCCCGCGAGCATGGCGGCATCGGCCTGATCATGATTGACTACCTCCAGCTGATGCGCGTTCCGTCGCTCTCGGACAACCGTACCCTGGAAATTGCCGAAATCTCCCGCTCGCTGAAAGCGCTGGCGAAAGAGCTACAGGTACCGGTAGTGGCGCTGTCGCAGCTTAACCGCTCCCTGGAACAGCGCGCCGACAAGCGCCCGGTCAACTCCGACCTGCGTGAATCCGGCTCCATCGAGCAGGATGCCGACCTGATCATGTTCATTTACCGTGATGAGGTTTATCACGAGAACAGCGACCTGAAAGGGATCGCCGAAATTATTATCGGTAAGCAGCGTAACGGCCCGATCGGTACGGTGCGGCTGACCTTTAACGGCCAGTGGTCGCGCTTTGATAATTATGCGGGACCGCAATACGACGATGAATAACTCTCCGACATTCTTTTAACAAGGAATTGCAATGCAAGCGGCAACTGTAGTCATTAACCGCCGCGCTCTGCGACACAACCTGCAACGCCTGCGTGAACTGGCGCCCGCCAGCAAACTGGTTGCAGTCGTGAAAGCGAACGCTTACGGACACGGTCTGATCGAGACCGCGCGAACGCTCCCCGATGCCGACGCCTTTGGCGTCGCCCGTCTCGAAGAAGCCCTGCGCCTGCGCGAAGGGGGGATCGCCCAGCCGATCCTACTGCTCGAGGGCTTCTTTAACGCCACCGACCTGCCGACCATCGCCGCAAAACGGCTGCATACCGCGGTGCACAACCTGGAGCAGCTCGAGGCGCTGGAGAACGCGGTACTCAGCGAGCCTGTCACCGTCTGGATGAAGCTCGACACCGGCATGCACCGTCTGGGCGTTCGCCCGGAGCAGGCAGAGGCCTTTTATCAGCGCTTAAGCCAGTGCCAGAACGTTCACCTGCCGGTCAATATCGTCAGCCATTTCGCCCGGGCCGACGAGCCCGAATGCGGTGCGACCGAGCAGCAGCTCGATATCTTTAACACCTTCTGCGAAGGCAAGCCGGGGATGCGCTCGATTGCGGCCTCAGGCGGCATTCTGCTGTGGCCGCAGTCCCATTTCGACTGGGCGCGTCCGGGCATTATCCTCTACGGCGTCTCGCCGCTGGAGGGCAAACCCTGGGGGCCAGACTTTGGTTTTCAGCCGGTGATGTCGCTCACCTCCAGCCTGATTGCGGTGCGCGAGCATAAAGCCGGGGAGCCGGTGGGCTATGGCGGCACCTGGGTCAGCGAGCGCGATACCCGTCTGGGCGTGGTGGCGATGGGCTACGGCGACGGCTACCCGCGCGCCGCGCCGTCCGGTACGCCGGTACTGGTGAACGGCCGCGAAGTGACCATCGTCGGACGCGTGGCGATGGACATGATCTGCGTGGACCTCGGGCCCGAGGCGCAGGAGAAAGCGGGCGATCCGGTGACCCTTTGGGGCGAAGGTTTACCCGTAGAGCGGATCGCGGAAATCACAAAAGTGAGTGCTTACGAACTTATCACACGCCTGACGTCGCGGGTGGCGATGCACTACCTCGACTGACAGCTATGTTCCCTCTCCTGATGGGAGAGGGAGTAAAGCAGGTTCTGTTGCCCACACCCCATCTTCCTTAACATCCTCTCGATCTTCTGCTGCTTCCGGTTTATTGTTGAATTCCCTGCCTCATTATTATCCGGAGAACCATCGCGTGTTCCAGAAAGTCGACGCCTATGCTGGCGACCCCATCCTCTCCTTAATGGAGCGTTTCAAAGAAGATCCCCGGGGCGATAAAGTTAACCTCAGTATCGGTCTGTACTACAACGAAGCAGGCATTATTCCGCAGCTGCAGGCGGTGGCCAAAGCCGAAGCGCGTCTTAATGCCACGCCGCACGGCGCGTCGCTCTATCTGCCGATGGAAGGGCTGAACAGCTATCGTCACACCATTGCTCCTCTGCTGTTTGGCGCAGAGCATCCGGTGCTGGTGGAAAAGCGTGTTGCCACTATCCAGACCCTGGGCGGCTCAGGCGCGCTGAAAGTCGGGGCCGACTTCCTGCACAAGTATTTCCCGGAGTCCGGGGTCTGGGTGAGCGACCCGACCTGGGAAAACCACGTCGCCATCTTTGAAGGCGCAGGCTTTACGGTGAATACCTACCCGTGGTTTGACGATCAGAGCAACGGCGTGCGCGTTGGCGCGTTGCTGGAAAAACTGAGCACCCTGCCGGAACGCAGCATTGTGCTGCTGCACCCGTGCTGCCATAACCCGACCGGTGCCGATCTGACCAACGATCAGTGGGATGCGGTCATTGAAGTGCTGAAGGCCCGCAACCTGATCCCGTTCCTCGACATTGCCTATCAGGGCTTTGGTGCCGGGATGGAAGAGGACGCCTATGCCATTCGCGCCATCGCCAGCGCAGGCCTGCCGGCACTGGTCAGCAACTCCTTCTCCAAAATCTTCTCGCTGTATGGCGAGCGTGTCGGCGGCCTGTCGGTAGTCTGCGAGGATCAGGACGCTGCCGGACGCGTGCTCGGCCAGCTGAAAGCCACCGTGCGTCGCATCTACTCCAGCCCGCCAAACTTTGGCGCGCAGGTGGTGGCGACCGTGCTGGGCGATGATGAACTCAAGGCCGAGTGGCTGGCGGAAGTGGAAGCGATGCGTACCCGTATCCTTTCCATGCGTCAGACGCTGGTCGACGTGCTGAAAGAGGCGGTTCCGGGGCACAACTTCGACTACCTGCTACAGCAGCGCGGCATGTTCAGCTACACCGGCTTCAGCGCGCAGCAGGTGGATCGCCTGCGTGATGAGTTTGGCGTCTACCTGATTGCCAGCGGACGCATGTGCGTGGCGGGTCTGAACAGCAGCAACGTTCAGCGCGTGGCGCAGGCTTTTGCCGCTGTAATGTAAGCACTTACTCACGGCCTCCTTCCGTTGGCGAAGGGGGCCGGAATAGGTAAACCCCGCTTTGTGATACCCATCTTTTTATTATGGTTTATATAAAGAATTCCCTTTCATTCCCCTCCGGCTACGGTTATTTTCGAGGTGGTTATTGACCATCCGCTCAAAATAAAAAATAACGGTTTGAATATTCAGGGGAAAACATGCGCAAAATCACACTGGCGCTCAGCGCCGTCTGCTTATTGCTCTCGCTCAGCCACCCGGTGGTGGCGCGCCCCTCATCACCTCCACCGTTATACACCGGCACCACCACCGCCAGACTGGCCGAGCAGGCACCGATCCACTGGGTGTCTGTTGCCCAGATTGAAAACAGCCTGATGGGGCGTCCGCCCATGTCGGTGGGATTTGATATTGATGACACCGTACTGTTCTCCAGCCCGGGCTTCTGGCGGGGTAAAAAAACCTGGTCACCGGACAGTGATGACTACCTGAAAAACCCGGCCTTCTGGCAGCAGATGAACAACGGCTGGGACGAGTTCAGCATTCCGAAAGAGGTGGCCCGCGCGCTGATTGCCATGCACGTCAAGCGTGGCGACAGGATCTGGTTTATTACCGGGCGTCATCCCACTAAAACCGAAACCGTCACCAAAACGTTGCAGGACGCTTTCCTGATCCCCGCCGCGGCCATGAATCCGGTCATTTTTGCCGGTGAGAAATCTGGCAGAAACAACAAAGCCCAGTGGATGGAGCAGAAGCAGATCAAGATTTACTACGGCGATGCGGACAGCGACATCACCGCGGCTCGCGAGGCGGGTGCCAGAGGCATCCGGGTGCTGCGCGCCTCCAACTCGACGTACAAACCGCTCCCACAGGCGGGAGCGTTTGGCGAAGAGGTGATCGTCAATTCAGAATACTGAGTGTTCGGGCAGAAAAGACGCTTTTTTAAGCACATTTTCCCGCTACGGGTTTTACCTTTCGTCGTATTGCTGCACACTTAGAAGGATTATCCTGTAAAACGGAGCAGCACATGTGGTATCAGCAAACCCTGACCCTGCGCGCCAGGTCTCGTGGTTTTCATCTGGTGACGGACGAGGTCCTCGGACAGATCCGCGATCTTCCCCGCATTAACGTCGGTTTACTGCATCTGTTGCTGCAACACACGTCAGCCTCCCTCACCCTCAACGAGAATTGCGATCCCACCGTCCGTTCCGATATGGAGCAGCATTTTCTCAAAACCGTTCCCGACGATGCCCGCTGGGAACATGATGATGAGGGGCCAGACGACATGCCTTCCCATATTAAATCCTCCTTGCTGGGCGTCTCTTTGCTGCTGCCGGTGAATCACGGCCGCGTGCAGCTCGGCACCTGGCAGGGGATCTGGCTGGGAGAACACCGTATCCATGGCGGTTCGCGCAAAATTATCGCTACGCTACAAGGGGAATAATGATGACCATTTCGGAGATACTTCAGTACTGCATGAATAAGCCGGGTGCGGAGCAAAGCGTGCACAGTGACTGGAAGGCCACCCAGATCAAGGTCGCAGACGTGCTGTTTGCGATGGTGAAAGACGTGGAGGGGCGTCCGGCGGCCTCGCTAAAAACCAGCCCGGAACTGGCGGATTTGCTGCGCCAGCAGCACACCGACGTGCGTCCCAGCAAGCACCTGAATAAAGCGCACTGGAGCACGGTCTATCTGGATGGGTCGATACCGGATTCGCAGATTTACTATCTGGTGGATGCCTCGTACAAGCAGGCGGTGGAACTGCTGCCGGAGATGACCCGGCAGCAGCTGTCAGTGTGACGACTACAGAAGTGGTTTAAGGAAGCGGGCCGTGTGCGAGGCTTCGCACTCCGCGACGGTTTCCGGGGTGCCGGAAACCAGGATTTCGCCGCCGCCGCTACCGCCTTCCGGACCGAGATCGACAATCCAGTCCGCGGTTTTAATCACGTCCAGGTTGTGCTCAATCACCACGATAGTGTTGCCCTGATCGCGCAGCTGGTGCAGCACGTCGAGTAACTGCTGGATATCGGCAAAGTGCAGACCGGTGGTCGGCTCATCCAGAATGTACAGCGTCTGCCCGGTGCCGCGTTTGGAGAGCTCACGCGCCAGCTTCACGCGCTGCGCCTCGCCGCCCGACAGGGTGGTTGCCGACTGGCCCAGACGAATGTAGGTCAGACCGACATCCATCAGGGTCTGGAGCTTACGCGCCAGCGCCGGAACGGCATCAAAGAACTCACGGGCCTCTTCGATGGTCATATCCAGCACTTCGTGGATGGTCTTGCCTTTGTACTTAATCTCCAGCGTTTCGCGGTTATAGCGTTTGCCTTTGCACTGGTCGCACGGCACGTAGATATCCGGCAGGAAGTGCATTTCGACCTTGATCACCCCATCGCCCTGACAGGCTTCACAGCGGCCACCGCGGACGTTAAAGCTGAAACGTCCAGGCGTATAGCCGCGCGAACGCGATTCCGGCACGCCGGCAAAGAGTTCACGTACCGGCGTAAACACGCCGGTATAGGTGGCCGGGTTCGAGCGCGGCGTACGGCCGATCGGGCTCTGGTCGATATCGATCACCTTGTCGAAGTGCTCCAGGCCGTGGATCTCGCGATACGGCGCCGGTTCAGCAAGGGTTGCCCCGTTCAGCTGGGTCTGAGCAATCGGGAACAGGGTGTCGTTAATCAGCGTTGATTTACCGGAACCCGAGACACCCGTGATACAGGTGAACAGGCCGACCGGCAGGGTCAGGGTCACGTCTTTCAGGTTGTTACCGCGCGCCCCGGTGAGCTTCAACACTTTTTCCGGGTTGGCGGGTACGCGCTGTTTCGGCACTTCAATCTTGCGCTTGCCGCTCATATACTGGCCGGTCAGGGATTCTGGTACCGCCATAATGGCGTCCAGTGGGCCTTCCGCTACCACCTGGCCGCCGTGGACGCCGGCCCCGGGGCCGATGTCGATCACGTGGTCGGCCGCGCGGATCGCGTCTTCATCGTGCTCAACCACAATCACCGTGTTGCCGAGGTTACGCAGATGGATCAGCGTCCCGAGCAGACGTTCGTTGTCGCGCTGGTGCAGGCCGATGGACGGCTCATCCAGCACGTACATCACCCCCACCAGGCCCGCGCCGATCTGGCTCGCCAGACGGATACGCTGGGCTTCACCGCCGGACAGGGTCTCTGCCGAGCGGGAAAGAGTGAGGTAGTTCAGACCGACGTTGACCAGGAACTTGAGGCGATCGCCGATCTCTTTCAGCACTTTCTCAGCGATTTGCGCCCGCTGACCGGAGAGCTTCAGGTTGTTGAAGAAGTCCATCGCATGGCCGATGCTCATGTCTGAGATGGTCGGCAGCGGCGTGTTCTCAACATACACGTGGCGCGCTTCGCGGCGCAGACGGGTACCGTCACAGGTGGCGCAGGAGCGGTTGCTGATGAACTTCGCCAGCTCTTCACGTACCGCGCTGGATTCCGTCTCTTTGTAACGGCGCTCCATGTTGTGCAGCACGCCTTCAAACGGATGACGGCGCACCGAGGTATCGCCGCGATCGTTCATGTATTTAAACTCGATGTTCTCTTTAGCGGAACCGAACAGGATCACTTTGTGCACGGTTGGGCTCAGACTGCCCCACGGCGCTTCGACGTCGAATTTATAGTGTTCAGCCAGCGACTTCAGCATCTGGAAGTAGTAGAAGTTACGCTTATCCCAGCCGCGGATCGCGCCGCCAGCCAGCGACAGTTCCGGGTTCTGGATCACCCGGTCAGGATCGAAATACTGCTGCACGCCCAGGCCATCACAGGTTGGGCAGGCGCCAGCCGGGTTGTTGAACGAGAACAGGCGCGGTTCCAGCTCGCGCATGCTGTAGCCGCACACCGGGCAGGCGAAGTTGGCAGAGAAGAGCAGCTCTTCCGCTTGCGGGTCGTCCATATCGGCCACCACGGCCGTACCGCCGGAGAGATCCAGCGCGGTTTCGAACGACTCCGCCAGGCGCTGGGTCAGGTCATCACGCACCTTAAAGCGGTCGATCACGACCTCGATGGTGTGTTTCTTTTGCAGCTCCAGCTTCGGCGGATCGGAGAGATCGCACACTTCCCCGTCGATACGGGCGCGGATATAGCCCTGGCTGGCCAGGTTTTCCAGCGTTTTGGTGTGCTCGCCTTTGCGCTCTTTAATGATTGGCGCCAGCAGCATCAGGCGTTTGCCTTCCGGCTGCGCCAGCACGTTATCCACCATCTGGCTGACGGTCTGGGCCGCCAGCGGGACATCGTGGTCCGGGCAGCGCGGCTCGCCCACGCGGGCATACAGCAGACGCAGGTAATCATGGATTTCGGTGATGGTCCCGACGGTGGAGCGCGGGTTGTGAGAAGTCGACTTCTGCTCAATGGAGATAGCTGGCGACAACCCTTCGATATGGTCGACGTCCGGTTTTTCCATCAGCGACAGGAACTGGCGCGCATATGCAGAGAGCGATTCAACGTAACGACGCTGCCCTTCGGCATACAGGGTGTCGAAAGCCAGTGAGGATTTGCCTGAGCCTGAAAGCCCGGTCACGACGATCAGTTTGTCGCGAGGGATGACGAGGTTGATATTCTTGAGATTGTGGGTGCGGGCGCCCCGAACTTCTATCTTATCCATTCACCTTTCCCGGTAGGTAGATACACGGAATGCCTGGTTTGTTTGAAGGACAACCGGCAGAAACGATTAATTATGACACAAATTGACCTGGCTGGATATACAGTATTGGAATGCAAATTCTGATTACTTGTGCAACAATGTATCCTTCGTGAGAAGTCTGGAAGATGCTTCCCAACTATCGGAAGACCACGTGGAAATGGTACACTCGCGCGCTTACACTATTCAGACAAGTTTTCAGGAGACACGATCATGGCCAGCAGAGGCGTAAACAAGGTGATTCTCGTCGGTAATCTGGGCCAGGACCCGGAAGTACGCTATATGCCGAGTGGTGGTGCAGTGGCCAACATTACGCTGGCTACTTCCGAATCCTGGCGTGATAAAGCGACCGGTGAGATGAAAGAGCAGACCGAATGGCACCGCGTTGTGCTGTTTGGCAAACTGGCCGAAGTGGCCGGTGAATATCTGCGTAAAGGCTCCCAGGTCTATATCGAAGGCCAGCTGCGTACCCGCAAATGGACCGATCAGTCCGGCGCAGAAAAATACACCACCGAAGTGGTGGTCAACGTTGGCGGCACCATGCAGATGCTGGGTGGCCGTCAGGGCGGTGGCGCACCAGCAGGTGGCGGCCAGCAGCAGCAGGGCGGTTGGGGTCAGCCTCAGCAGCCGCAGGGCGGCAACCAGTTCAGCGGCGGCGCACAGTCCCGTCCGCAGCAGCAGCCGTCTGCACCGGCACAGTCCAACGAACCGCCAATGGATTTCGACGATGATATCCCGTTCTGATAATCAGAACCTGCCTTTCGTAACAACAAAAAACCCAGACGATGTCTGGGTTTTTTTATATCTACTAGGTGTACATCATTGGCCAGTCTGGTGGCGTATGGCTCATCGCCTCGACCATTACCGCTTTAACGTTGTTCCAGATAACGGCCACATCCAGCAGGGTGATGCCCAGCAGGCCGGTCGCGAACCAGCATGCCGCCGCCAGACCCAGACAGGTGCTGATCACCGCCAGCGCGGTGTAATCCGATTTACGAAATTGAATGTTCAGCGTGCTGGCCAGAAACATCAGCACTGCGCTCAACAACTCCCAGCGTGCAAACACAACACCGGTGGTAATAGCTGCCATAAAACGATCCTCAAAGATAACCGCCGCCGGGTAAAGCGCGACGTTGCCCACACGCTGTGGCAAACTGGCTATCGGCAGGCTCAGACTCACAACAATGAAACGATGTTTCTTGTTACATAAGATATGTGAACTATATCACGTTTGTTCTTTTATTCGCCACTGGGCAAATGCATAAAAATGGCCTCATATAACCTTTCTATTGGAAGGGTTATTGCGAGCGAAAATATATATTTAGCCTGCTAACCGGTGTATTTATGACAACTTTACTGATAATTCATCGGGATAAGAAAACATGTACAGTGCGGCAGCTGATGTACAATATTTACAGCCTCAGGGCTATAGATTATGCTTCTTTCCGTTGCTTACTCTGTTCGTAATAAATAAATCAGGCTTGTGCTTTTTGTTGTTTATTATTCTTTGTCCTTTTATTTTTACACACGCATCCCAGTAAGAGAGTCGCATTAATGTATGCTGACTGAATATCACTTTATTCCTGATTAATTCGTTGCGGTATTTCTGTCTCGTTAATGAGCTGCGAATAAACAATGACGCAAGTAAATCGAGAGAATATTAAAGACAGTACCCGAGCCCTGCACGCATTAGCTAAATTAATGCCAAAATTATCGTCCCACGCCACCTTAACGGATCTGCTGGAGACGATTAATCATACCTTTGGTGCCCAGCTTAGCTGGGTGATGATGCAGGATGATACGGGCCAGCCGCAGTTTGTCAGTGCCGGGGAATTAACCTGCCATCCGCTGGAAATTAATGCATTTCTTGCCAGCCTGTTATTGCAACGCCATCGCCGTCCATGGCAGGTCATCGGCTGGAAAGAGAATATGGGTGCGTTGATATTTCCTCCAGGGCATCCGGGTCATCGCCAGTTACAGTGCGGGGTGCTGTGTCAAATGGCCCCGCATCAGCACGGTTACTTCTTCCTGGGGTTTACGCAACCGCAAAGCACTATCACCGTGCTGAAAGAGGTGGTGATTATCCTGGTAGAAAAGCTGAAGGATTTTGTCACCGGGCTTGTCGCGCGTGAACGCACGGCAAAAGAGATGCAGCGGATGATCGCCCAGTACAAAACGCTGTTTGAACGGGCGCCGGTGCTGATGAACTCTTTCGACAGGCATAGCCGCTGCGTATTGTGGAATGCCGAATGCGAAAAGGTGTTTGGCTGGTCGATGGCGGAGATTAACGCCCATGCCGAGCCGCTGGCGCTGTTTTATCCTGACCCGGAGATGCGACGCCGGGTGCACGAGTCGGTGAACAGCACCCCGTTGAACGATATGTATGAATGGCACCCGGTACGCCGGGACGGTACGCAGCTGACGGTCCTGTGGTCGAATATCGCCCTGCCGGACGGCTCGATCCTCAATATCGGGCTCGATATCACCGCCCGTAAAAAAGCGGAGCGGCAGCTGGAGATGAAGGCCATGACCGACGATCTGACGCGCTGTTTAAATCGCTTTGCCATCCTGCAGCGGATTGCCGCTGCCCTGGAGGCCAGCCGGCGGCAGGAGGTCGACAGCCATTTCTCGGTCCTGATGTTTGACCTGGATTTCTTTAAACAGATTAATGACCAGTGGGGCCACCTGGTGGGGGATGCCGCGCTGGTGCACTTCTGCGACTGCCTGCGGGCGCTGATCCCGCCCGGTTCGGCGCTGGGCCGGGTCGGTGGAGAGGAGTTTTTACTGCTGCTGCCGAAGAGCCGCAGCGACGCGGCGGTGCAGCTCTCCACCCGGCTTCGCAAGGCGCTGTCCGTGACGCCGCTTAACGTTGGCAGCCGGACGCTGATCCTCTCCTTTAGCGCGGGGGTGGTGGAGGTAAGCGGTGAACAGCACGATACCTCCTCGCTACTCATTAGCGCAGATAAGGCACTTTATGATGCCAAACGCGCGGGAAGAGGAAAAACAATCGTCGCGGTTGATTATTTATAAATCACTTTAATCATTATCATGGGATAAATAGCACAAAATTTCATGATGAAGTTGCGCTTTTTTGACGCTGTCGGTAGTTTGACTTAATCGACGACATTCTGTTGAGTTATCCGGGAGCCTGGCTTTCGCCACCGGTAATTATTTTACTTAATAAACAGGAAACGAATACTTTCAGTTTGGCTTACGGACAAATATTATCGGCATAACCAAATATTAGGTTATTGGTGTTAAAAGTCAGTTGCTAACTTCGCATGATTCATGCAACGTAATCACCTGTTTAGCAAAGCATCCGGCCTTCATGATTACAGGCACATAAAAAGCAGGGATATAGGGCGGAAATGAATCGTAGCGCACGGGACAAGGTGCTGAGGATAGTCGGGGTTATCATGGTAGTTTTGCTACCTGTGATGCTTGCGCTATGGTTTGCCCAGCAACGCGCGGTCAACGAAACAAGTAGTCAGCTTCGATCCTTTGCTCAACTCGCTTTAGACAAAACTGAACTGGTCATTCAGCAGGTGGATCTGGCCCGGCAGGCGGCTGAACAGTATTCGGGTGATATTTGCACGCCGGCACATCGGCAAAATATGTTAAATATCGTCCGGGGCCGGCTTTACATTGCCGACCTGCTCTATGCTGAAGGGCGTGAATTCCTCTGCTCAACGACGAGCACCCCCGATAATCCCTATATTATTTCCGCCGCCAATTACCAACGCCAGCCTGACGTCTCTATCTATTATTACCGCGACACCCCATTTTATGCGGGATATAAGATGACTTATATGCAATTAGGTCATTATGTGGTGGTGGTTAATCCGCTAACCTATAGCGAAGTGATGTCTTCGGATCGTTCTCTGGCATGGGGCGTATTTGATACGATAACCAATGCCTTTTTCTCCGTCAGCGAACAGGCCAATCAGAATGAATTAAAAACGCTGATTAGCGATAACGATCTGGCGTTCCAGAATGAAGGCCGCTTTTATACTATTGTTCGCTCGGACAAGCGCCCGATTGCCGCTATTGTTTCAACGACTAACCAGCGCTTTTATGAAGTGCTCTATCATCAGGCGACATTAACTCTGCCGCTGGGGATGATCAGCAGCATTATTATTTTACTGATGTGGTCGAGAACACGACGCGAATTTAACTCCCCGGGTCGCTTATTGCATCGGGCATTAAATAAAAGACAGCTTTGTCTGCACTACCAGCCGATTATCGATATTAAAACCAACCTTTGTGTCGGGGCAGAGGCACTGTTGCGATGGCCTGGGTTTAACGGTCCGGTGATGAGCCCGGTAGAGTTTATCCCGCTGGCAGAAAAAGAGGGCATGAGCGAGCGCATTACCGACTACGTGGTGGAAGAAGTCTTCAGCGATTTGGGTCCTTTCCTGGCCTGCAACCCACATATCTATATCTCCATTAACCTGTCGGCCACGGACTTTCACTCTTCACGCCTGATTGCGATGATCTCCGATAAAGCCCGCCACTACAACGTCCGGGCCCAGCAAATCAAAATCGAAGTGACCGAGCGCGGGTTTATCGACGTGCCGAAAACGACGCCGGTGATTCAGGCGTTTCGACAGGCAGGATATGAAGTGGCGATCGATGATTTTGGTACCGGCTATTCCAACCTGCACAACCTCTACTCGCTGAACGTGGATATCCTGAAAATCGATAAATCTTTTATTGATACGCTGACCACCAACAGCACCAGCCATCTCATCGTCGAGCACATTATCGAAATGGCCCAAAGCCTGCGCTTAAAAACCATCGCGGAAGGGGTGGAAACGGCGGAACAGGTCACGTGGTTAAACAAGCGCGGCGTGCAGTATTGTCAGGGCTGGCACTTTGCAAAGGCGATGTCGCCGCAGGATTTCATGACCTGGCAGCAACAGCCTGTCGCGGCAACACTCGCCCACAGCCATTAATTCAGCTGATGACGATAGTCGCTGGGGGTCCGATCAAACTCGCGGCGGAATACGCGGGAAAACGTCTGCTGGGAGACATAACCCAGATCCATGGCGATATCAAAAATAGGGCGCTGGGTGGTGCGTAACGCCTGGGCGGCCAGCAATAATCTGCGTTGACGAATGTACTCGCCGAGCGTCTGGTGCATAACGGCGCGGAACATCCTCTGTAAGTACCACTTCGAATAACCCGACTTTTTAGCCACCACATCGATACTCAAGGGTTGATCGATATGGTCATCCATCCATTCAATAAGTGTCTGAATAATTTGTTGATGCGACATAGAGCAGCCTCTTTCTGGTTACACCTGTATCGGTTAATTCGTCGTTTTGTCTGCGGGCGAGTATAATTCCTCAAGTTAACTTGAGGTAAAGAGGTTTTATGGAAAAGAAATTACCGCGGATAAAACCGCTGCTCACCCCGGGCGAGGTGGCCAGGCGCAGCGGCGTGGCGGTGTCAGCGCTGCATTTCTATGAAAGCAAAGGGTTAATTAAGAGCATCCGCAACACCGGCAATCAGCGCCGTTATACCCGCGACGTGCTGCGCTACGTGGCGATCATTAAGATTGCCCAACGTATCGGCATCCCGCTGGCCACCATTGGCGAGGCGTTCGGTATCCTGCCGGAGGGGCACACCCTGAGTGCGAAAGAGTGGAAAGCGCTCTCCTCCCAGTGGCGCGACGAACTGGATCGGCGCATCCACACCCTGGAGGCGCTGCGCGATGAGCTTGACGGCTGCATTGGCTGCGGATGCCTGTCGCGCAGCGACTGTCCGCTGCGTAACCCTGGCGATAAGCTGGGCGAGCAGGGCACCGGCGCGCGGCTGTTGGAAGAGGATTAGCCCGACGCATAAAAAACTAAAGCGCCACAACAGGGCGCTTTAGTTTATTCCCGGTCTTTGTCTTTCTCTCTATCCCGCTGGTTCACAGGAGGGTTTCCCCCGACATCAACACCCCTCAGTCGAGCATGCTTTGGAGGTTCCGGTTTGTGCTGACAATTTAAGTCTAGGCCGGGGGCCCGGGTTTGCCAGCGTCACTGAGCAAAAACTCGGCGAAATTTTTTCGCCAGGTTGTGCAATTTTCTATAGTTAGTGGATAAGCCCAACTGGAGATGACCATGATTAAGGTCCACCACCTCAACCAGTCCCGATCCCAGCGCGTGCTCTGGGCGCTGGAAGAGCTCTCGCTGCCCTATCAGATTGAGCGCTATCAGCGCGATAAAACCATGATGGCACCCGCCGCGTTGCGCAAAGTCCACCCGCTGGGTAAATCTCCGGTGCTGGAAGATAACGGTCTGATCCTGGCGGAGTCGGGCGCTATTCTTGAATACCTGCAGGAGACCTACGATCCCGGGTCGCAGCTTAAGCCGCAGGATCGCGAGCTGAAACTGCACTACCGATTCTGGCTGCACTACGCGGAAGGCTCCCTGATGCCGCTGCTGCTGATGAAGCTGGTCTTCTCCAGCCTCGGTAAACCGCCGATCCCGTTTGGCCTGCGCTCGCTGGGCAAAGTGCTGGGGCAGGGGGTGCAGAAAGCGTATCTCAACCGCCAGCTGGAAACCCACGCCCGTTTTCTGGAATCCTGGCTTAAGGATCACCGCTGGTTTGCCGGGGATCGCCTCAGCATGGCGGATGTCCAAATGAGCTTTCCGGTATTTGCCCTGCTGGAACGTGGCGGTATCAAGGATCTCCCTCACCTGCAGACGTGGAAGAAAAATGTCGAAATGCGTCCCGCCTGGCAGCGGGCGATCCAGCAGGGCGGTCCGTTCGAAATCCCTGGCGAGTCCTGAAAATGTTATCAAATTGCGCATTCACGATAACGTTTGCGCATACTCTGTCTACTTCTTCACCACTGCGCAGGGAAATTAGCGAAAAACGGCAAAGTTAAGTTGAAAACGCCCATCTTCAGGACGGATAATCGTTTGCCTTTAATTCAACACCCGTTTTGTCAGCGCGAAGCTAAACGTTTGCTTTTTTTATGACGCCCCTTTTTGTCATAAACGCAGCACAGGGATATGACGTTTCGCTGGTCGTGGAGTGTCCATCACGCTGACCGACGACGATTATCATTTTCAGGGGATGTTTTCTATGTCTACGCCATCTGCGCGTACCGGCGGTTCACTCGACGCCATGTTCAAAATTTCTGCTCGCGGCAGCACCGTGCGTCAGGAGATCGTTGCCGGTCTGACGACCTTCCTGGCCATGGTCTATTCCGTGATCGTGGTGCCGGGTATGCTGGGCAAAGCCGGTTTCCCACCGGCGGCGGTCTTTGTCGCCACCTGTCTGGTGGCCGGTGTCGGCTCCATCGTGATGGGGCTGTGGGCCAACCTGCCGCTGGCGATCGGTTGCGCCATCTCCCTGACTGCCTTTACCGCATTCAGCCTGGTGCTGGGCCAGCAGATCAGCGTCCCGGTTGCGCTGGGCGCCGTGTTCCTGATGGGTGTGCTGTTTACCATCATCTCCGCTACCGGCATCCGTAGCTGGATCCTCCGCAACCTGCCGCAGGGCGTTGCGCACGGCACCGGGATTGGTATCGGCCTGTTCCTGCTGCTGATTGCCGCCAACGGCGTTGGCCTTGTGATCAAGAACCCGTTGGACGGTCTGCCGGTTGCGCTGGGTAATTTCGCCAGCTTCCCGGTGATCATGTCCCTGATTGGCCTGGCGGTGATCATCGGTCTGGAAAAACTGAAAGTGCCGGGCGGCATTCTGCTGACCATCATTGGCGTCTCTGTTGTGGGCCTGATTTTCGATCCCGCGGTGCACTTCTCCGGCGTGTTCGCCATGCCATCCCTGAGCGATGAAAACGGCAACTCCCTGATCGGCAGTCTGGATATCATGGGCGCGCTGAACCCGGTTGTGCTGCCAAGCGTGCTGGCGCTGGTGATGACCGCGGTCTTCGACGCCACCGGCACCATCCGCGCGGTAGCGGGCCAGGCGAACCTGCTGGATAAAGACGGTCAGATTATCGATGGCGGCAAAGCGCTGACCACCGACTCCCTGAGCAGCGTCTTCTCCGGTCTGGTGGGTGCAGCCCCGGCGGCGGTGTATATCGAATCTGCGGCGGGTACGGCGGCAGGTGGTAAAACCGGTCTGACGGCGATTACCATTGGCGTGCTGTTCCTGCTGATCCTGTTCCTCGCTCCGCTGTCGTATCTGGTTCCGGCGTATGCGACCGCGCCTGCGCTGATGTACGTTGGCCTGCTGATGCTGAGCAACGTGGCGAAAATTGATTTTGCCGACTTCGTTGACGCGATGGCCGGTTTGATCACCGCGGTGTTCATCGTGCTGACCTGTAACATCGTGACCGGCATCATGATCGGTTTCGCATCGCTGGTGATCGGCCGCATCGTCTCCGGCGAATGGCGTAAGCTGAACATCGGTACGGTGGTGATTGCCGTCGCGCTGGTGGCCTTCTACGCGGGCGGCTGGGCTATCTAAGCCGTCAACTGCGTAAAAAGACGGGTGGCTCAGGCCGCCCGTTTTTATTTTCGGAACACATCTTGTTGCCTTATGCGTTACTCTGGGGGAGATACACTGTGGCAAGATGCCAGTGATGTAAACGTACAGAAATCTCGCAAACAGGGAACGCATGGAAATCTTTTTCACAATACTCATCATGACCCTTTTGGTCTCCCTCTCCGGGGTAGTTACCCGCGTACTGCCCTTCCAGTTACCGCTGCCGCTGATGCAGATCGCCATCGGTGCTCTGCTGGCGTGGCCGACGTTCGGATTGCATGTCGAGTTTGATCCCGAACTGTTTCTGGTGCTGTTTATTCCGCCCCTGCTGTTTGCCGACGGCTGGAAAACCCCGACCCGTGAGTTTCTCGAACACGGGCGCGAGATCTTAGGTCTGGCGCTGGCGCTGGTGGTGGTCACCGTGGTGGGGATTGGTTTTCTCATCTACTGGGTGGTGCCGGGGATCCCGCTGATACCGGCCTTTGCGCTGGCGGCGGTACTGTCGCCCACCGATGCCGTGGCGCTGTCCGGGATCGTTGGCGAAGGACGCATTCCTAAAAAAATCATGGGCATCCTGCAGGGCGAGGCGCTGATGAACGACGCCTCCGGCCTGGTGGCGCTGAAGTTTGCCGTCGCCGTGGCGATGGGCACCATGGTCTTCACCATCGGCGGGGCGTCCGTTGAATTCTTTAAAGTGGCCATTGGCGGTATTCTGGCGGGGTTTGTGGTGAGCTGGCTGTACGGTCGTTCGCTGCGCTTCCTCAGCCGCTGGGGCGGCGACGAGCCCGCCACGCAGATCGTGCTGCTGTTCCTGCTGCCGTTCGCCTCTTACCTGATTGCGGAACACATCGGCGTATCGGGCATTCTGGCGGCGGTAGCGGCCGGGATGACCATCACCCGCGCCGGGGTTATGCGCCGCGCTCCGCTGGCCATGCGCCTGCGCGCCAACAGCACCTGGTCGATGCTGGAGTTTGTCTTTAACGGCATGGTGTTCCTGCTGTTGGGCCTCCAGCTGCCGGGCATCCTTGAGTCCTCGCTGGTGGCGGCCGAGGCCGATCCGAATGTCGAAACCTGGATGCTGTTTACCGACATCGTGCTGATTTACGCCGCGCTGATGCTGGTGCGTTTTGGCTGGCTGTGGACGATGAAAAACTTCAGCATGCGTTTCCTGAAAAAGAAACCGATGGAGTTTGGCTCCTGGACCACCCGTGAGCTGCTGATTTCCACCTTCGCCGGGGTGCGTGGGGCCATCACCCTTGCCGGTGTACTCTCCATTCCGCTGCTGCTGCCGACCGGCGACGTCTTCCCGGCCCGCTACGAGCTGGTGTTCCTCGCCGCAGGGGTGATTCTGTTCTCACTGTTTGTTGGCGTGGTGATGCTGCCGATCCTGCTGCAACACATGGAGGTGGGCGATCACGTTCAGCAGCATAAAGAGGCGCGTATCGCCCGGGCGGCAACGGCGGAGGTAGCCATTGTCGCCATCCAGAAGATGGAGGAACGTCTGGCCGCGGATACCGAAGAGAACATCGATAACCAGCTGCTGAAAGAGGTGAGTTCGCGAGTAATTGGTAACTTGCGTCGCCGTGCGGATGGCCGCAACGACGTGGAAAGCTCGCTGATGGAAGAGAACCTCGAGCGCCGCTTCCGCCTGGCCGCGCTGCGTTCTGAACGCGCGGAGCTGTATCACCTGCGCGCCACCCGGGAGATCAGCAACGAGACGCTGCAAAAGCTGCTGCACGATCTCGATTTGATGGAAGCGTTGTTGATTGAGAAGCAGTAGCCGTTGATTGCCCGGTGGCGCTACGCTTACCGGGCCTGTTAAACCCTGGGCCGGGTAAGGCGAAGCCGCCACCCGGCGTTATTCCACCGAAGTCCAAAACCCTTCACAGCATTTCAGCCACGCCTGGGCGCTGTTCGACAAATACACCCCTTCCCGCCAGATCATCCCCAGCTGCCAGTGCAGATCGCTCTGCAGCGGGATCCAGCGCAGGGTGTTTTTATCCAGCCGCTCGCAGATGGGCTGCGGCAGTATCGCAATTCCCACCCCCGCCTGCACCATCGCCGCCAGAAAGTCCCACTGCCCGCTGCGCACCGCAATGCGCGGCTTAACGCCGTGCTGGCTGAAGAGCTGCATCAGCTGGCGGCTGAGGGCAAAATCTTCGTTGTAGATCAGTAACGGGTGCTCGGCCAGCAGCGCCGGATTAATAGCCTTAAGCGTCAGCCAGCTGCCGGAGCGCGGCACCAGCACGCACAGCGGATGGCTGAACAGCGGCAGGGCCGTCAGGCCGCTGTCTTCCTCTACCGGCAGGGCGGTCATCGCCAGATCCAGCTCGCCGTTGATCACCGCCTGCTGGACGGTTAAACCGCCAAATTCAGAAATTTTCAGCTCCACGCCGGGATAGCGCTGGCGAAACAGGCCGATGGGCCCGGCCATCATCATCCCCACCATCGGGGGAATACCGAGGCGCAGTATCCCCTTGTTGAGATGGTTGATGTCGCCCAGCTCGGCCTCCAGCTGGCGAAACTCCGCGAGGATCGCCAGCCCGCGCTCAAACACCACCCGGCCGGTGTCGGTTAACAGCAGCTTGCGTCCGTCGCGGATCAGCAGAGTACAGTTCAGTTCATCTTCGAGGTTCTTCAGCATCTTGCTGATGGTGGGTTGGGTGACAAAAAGCTTCTCCGCGGCGCGGGTGAAACTCTGCTGGCGTACCACTTCGACAAAGTAACGCAGCGTGCGTATGTCCATGACTATTCCTCGAAACTATACCTTTGATGATTTTAATTCATTTCAGTCAATTACGGGCGCTGACTATACTGGCGTTCCCTCTCATTTTTAGGAAATCCCCCATGACCGTGGCGTTAGGTCGCGTTACGCCTGCCGTCGTGCAACGACTCCAGGTACCGGTTCAGGTACTGCTTTATGCGGGTCTTTTTGTCTTCGCTGAATACCTTGTTGGCTGGCTGCATCTGCCCCTGCCGGCCAATCTGGTCGGCATGGTGCTGATGTTCAGCCTGATCCTCTGTCGCGTTATTCCCCTGAACTGGGTGCGGGCGGGCTCGCGCTGGCTGTTGGCGGAAATGCTGCTCTTTTTTGTGCCGGCGGTGGTGGCGGTGGTCAATTACGTCCAGCTGCTGATGGTGGACGGCTGGCGTATCTTTGCGGTGATCGCCCTGAGCACGCTAATGGTGCTGGGTGCCACCGCGTGGGTGGTGGATAAAGTCTATCGCTATGAAATCAGCAGGCAGAAACATGACTAACTTTCAGGTCAGCGTCCTCTGTCTGGTGGTGACGCTGGTTATCTATTTTGCCAACAAACGTCTCTACCGCCGCTTTCGTAAACTGCCCCTGATGCCGCTGGTCTTCACCCCGATTCTGCTGGTGATGATGCTGGTGTGGGGCCATATCTCCTGGCAGAACTATATCGGTGAAGCGCACTGGCTGCTGTGGCTGCTCGGCCCGGCGACCATCGCCTTTGCGGTGCCGGTGTATGACAACCTCGCGGTGATCAAACGCCACTGGATGTCGCTCTCCGCCGGGGTGATCACCGCCACGGTGGTAGCCGTCACCAGCTCGGTCTGGCTGGCGCGGCTGTTTACCCTGTCGGATGAGATCCAGCGCAGCCTCGCGGTGCGCTCCGTCACCACGCCTTTTGCCCTGGCCGCGGCAAAACCGCTCGGCGGGCAGCCGGATCTGGTGGCGCTGTTCGTGGTGGTCACCGGGGTGTTTGGCATGGCGGTGGGGGATGTGCTTTTTTTGCGGCTCTCGATCCGCGAAGGGATGGCGAAAGGGGCCGGGTTTGGCGCGGCCTCCCACGGTGCCGGCACCGCCCGCTCCTATGAGCTGGGCCAGCAGGAGGGCGTGGTCGCCAGCCTGGTGATGATGCTCTCCGGGGTGGTGATGGTGCTGGTGGCCCCGCTGGTGGGCTGGTTGATGTTCTGAGTTTTGCCCGGCGGCGCTGCGCTTGCACGGGCCTACGGTTCTGTAGGCCGGGTAAGCGTAGCGCCACCCGTCAATACTAACGGTTCACACGCCGTACAATCCGCTCCACCTGCTGGCGGAAATCCGCCGCGACCTGAGCGGGCGTTTGCCCCTGCTCCAGCTTTTCCCGCGCCGAGGTAAACCTGTCGATTACCTGCAAGTCCTCAATATAGGGCGTGGCGACAACCGTGGTGTGCAGCGCCTGCGCCTGGCGCAGCCCGGCAATTACCGGATCCTGCGGGTCAATTACCCCTTTCTCCATAAGCTGCGCCTCCGCCGCCTTGTTGAGCGGAATGCCGCGCTCCAGCCCCAGGGCTTCAACCGACTGCGGATCGTTGAGCAGGTAGTTGACCAGGATCGCCGCCTCTTTTGGATGCTTCGTTGATTTCGCCACCGACAGCATCTGCGCCGTTTTGAAGTACACACCCGATTCTTCCGTCCCGGGCTGCATTACATAGTCGCCCAGCACCAGCTTTGCCGGCGGCGTCATGTTGTTGGCAAACATGCGGATGGTGATGTTCCAGGTGAACAGGCCGCCCCATTCGCCGTTGATCCACGGCTTCATCTCATAGAGATTGCCTTTGCCGTAGGAGGAGAGGGTCTTTGGCGACGGGAGAACATGGTCGTCGCTCAGGCGTTTCACAAAGCTGAAGGCCTCCTCCCACTGGGCGTCGTTCCAGGCGAAGGTACCATCGCTGTTGAACATTGGTTTGTGATGGGTCTGCATCATCCAGGCATTGAGCAGCAGGATAACGTCCTGATCGACCATCGCGTAGGGGTAGTAGCTGTTGCCGAGCTTCTGCTGGAACACTTTCCCGGCGGCAAAAAAGTCATCCCAGGTTTTCGGGTACGCCAGCCCGGCTTTCTGCCAGGTTACGTCGTTGTAGTAAAAGACCGGGGCATTGACCGAGATCGGCAGGCCGTTGAGCTTGCCTTTGATGGTGGTGGATTGCAGATCCTGGGCCTGGTACTGGCTTAAATCCAGCTCCGCTTTCAGCTTGTCGAGATCGTAATAACCTTCGCCGTTTTTGGAAAAGATGATGAGCCACGGCCAGTTGGTCTGCATCACATCCGGCTCGGTGCCGCTCGCCATCTGGGTGGTCAGGCGCGAAAGATGCCCGTCCCAGCCGGTATATTCGGGCTTCACCTTAATATCCGGATGTGCTTTTTCAAAGGCGTCGAGCGCCTTCAGCGTGGCCTGGTGGCGGCTGTTGCCACCCCACCACGACATACGTAATTCAACGGGTTGCGCCCATGCAGAGGTACAGGAAAATAACAGCGATGCGATGACACCTGACAGGAGTTTATTCATTATTTATCTCCGGATTTTTTATTATTAAACAGGTGAGTAACGGCACAATACTGACCAGTGGCTCCGGCGCGGTCTCCTGCCGCGCCTTCACCATGCCTTTAGCGTTTCGTCAGACGGGAAACCAGCTCAAACTCCTTAAAGTTGACCGGACGCTGCTGCTGCATGGAGATGTTGCCCGCAATCCCGGTGAGGATCGACATCGCCCCGGCGCGGTGGTCCGCCGCGCGCTGCAGCGGGTCGTGGCCCGGCGTACCAAACAGGTCGGCCAGCATGGCATTGTCGCCGCCGCCGTGGCCCCCTTCGCCGAGGCTGAACGTTGCTTTCCAG
This sequence comes from Leclercia sp. TB492, assembly GCF_049974505.2. Lineage (NCBI taxonomy): Bacteria > Pseudomonadati > Pseudomonadota > Gammaproteobacteria > Enterobacterales > Enterobacteriaceae > Leclercia > Leclercia sp. TB492. The sequence goes on from NZ_CM127572.1 coordinate 279,514, forward strand.
GATTCGGCAAACAGCGGGAAGACGGTGAGATCGCACTGCTCGAGGCTGCCCTCGTTTTCGCGCTCGCCCCCGGCGTTAACGTAGGACTTCTCGACGATCTTCATCTCCAGCCGGCCTTCGGTGCCGTTAAAGACCACGTTCAGCCCTTCCCACGGCAGGTAGGCGTTGAGGGAGTAAGTGAGCTGGACCTGGTTCTGATACTTCACCAGCACCGACATCGTGTCTTCGATGGTGATGCCGTCGCTGAACACGCTCTGGTCGCGGAAGTAGTTATCTTCGTGTTCGGCGTCGAGATAGAGCGCTTTAAGCTGGGCGTTCTCCGCCATCTGCAGGGCAAAGGGATCCGCTTTCGCCTCGGCGAAGCCGTGGGCGCGGGGGTAGAAGCGCGTCACGCCGCGCTTCTCCGCGTTCTCCCTGCCGTAGAACTGCAGGCTGCCTTCGGCGTAAACCCGCTCCGGGTAGCTGCCCAGCCAGAAGTTCATCAGGTCAAAATGGTGGGTGGATTTATGCACCAGCAGGCCACCGCTGTTGCGTTTTTCCCGGTGCCAGCGGCGGAAGTAGTCTGCGCCATGTTCGGTGTTGAGCAGCCATTCGAAGTGCACCGAGGTGACCTTGCCAATCGTCCCCTGCATCAGCAGCTCGCGCACCTTGCTGTGGTGCGGGGCGTAGCGGTAGTTAAAGGCCACCCGCACGCTGCGACCGGTCTCTTCGATGGCGTCGATAATGCGCAGGGCGCGCTGTTCATCGATGGTCATCGGCTTTTCGGTGATCACATCGCAGCCGGCGTGCAGGGCGCGAACGATGTAGTCGTCATGGGTACGATCCATGGTGGTGACGATAACTACATCAGGGCGCGTCTCGCGGATCATCTCTTCAAACTGCGTCGCCTGCCAGGTGGAAACCGGCGCCGCCCCTTCGTTTTTTAAGAGCTGATTGGCGTAGTGCATGCGCGTGGTATTGGTATCGCAGAACGCGACCATTCTGGCATTTTCCCGCCAGGCCCCCCCGATGGCGGAAATATATAAACCGGCACGCCCACCGGTCCCGACCAGAGCATATTTTTTCATGGCATCCTCAGCTAAAGTAGCAAAATAAATATCAGCAAGGTGACGCAATGAAACGTATTCCACATCAGCTGATGGAGCTGAATAGCACTTTTATCTGGCACTGGCCCTGGTTTATTCAGGGAGTAAAAAGCGCGAAGCAGCACGGTTTCACTGGGATCATCCTGCACCAACAGGAACTGCTTTCGGTACTTGCGACGCCCTCGCCGTTAAGCCAGAAGCTCAACGTCGAGAACCTTATTCATCAGCAACATTACGCCCTGCAATATTTAATCCGCGTCGATCGCTATCTGGCGGAAAATAATCTGTCGTTCTGGCTTCAGGGTGAAGCCGCGCCCAATGACGACATTATTAAGCGTAAATTTCCGGAACTGACGTTCGACGAAAAAAGCGCGCCGGATTTCTGGCACCATTTTTATGCCGCGATATTGCATCCGCTATTACACGCCTTGCCCCATCTCAGCGGGCTTATTCTCAGCCTGACGACGCCGGACTTTCAGACCGCCCGCTGGCAGCAAAGCCTGCATGATGTCTGGAGCCTGCTGCGCGCCCGGGGCAAAAAGCTCATCCTGCGCGACTTTATTGATAACAGCTGGCCGCGCCAGCAGCTCGCTAACATTCTGGCGACGCTCCCGGACGACGTGCGCGCCTCGGTAAAAGCCACCGAGCTGGATTACCACCCCGGCTTTGCCAACCATCCGCACATCGCCACCCTGCCGGGGCATAAAAAGTGGATCGAGTACGACCTCTTTGGCACCGGCTACGGCTGGACCGCGCTGCCGTGCTATCTGGCCGATGAGATCAGCGGCCGCTTAAGCTGGGCGCTCAGCGTCGCTGAAAACGAAATTGAAGCTATTACCTCCCGCGTGAGCTGGCAGTGGCTACCCGACAGCCGGGTGATGGACTCCGCCAACGCCATCAACCTGTTCGGTCTTACCGCCGCCAACCAGGCCGCCGACGCGGCGCTGCCCGCCACCTTCGATCGCTGGGTGGAACATCATCAGCTCGGCTTTCGCTCCCTGCAGGACAAGCATCAGCTCTCGGCCATCGTGCATGCCAGCTACGACTGGCTGTGTAAAACGCCGAACCTCCTCGGGCGACGGCTGCACTATCAGAGCCAGATCCCGGAGAGCATCGCTCAGGCGCAACAGCTGCTGCATATGGACACCCGCAGCGCCAACTGGCTGCACGCCTGGCAGCCGCTGATGCCCACCGACGATCCCGAGCTTGGCAAAGAGCAGCGGGAGCGGATGGCGCTGGAGAAAGAGGCCGCCTGCTTCCTCGCAACCCGCACGCTGCAAAACCTGCGTGAGCTGATGCCGCGAATTACCTGCCCGGACGACACGCTGGCGATCCTGCTGGCTGCCTGGCGCAGCGCGGAGATCTACAGCCAGATGTTCTCCCACGTGGCTGCCGCCGTGACCGACGTGCTCTGGCTCGACCATTACGGCGCGAACAGCCTGCCTGCTGATACCCTGCAGAAGCATCAGCAGCGGCTGCTTCACTACGCCGACACCCTGGATCGCTGGCTGGTGGACCCGCCCGCCAGCGGCCCGCTATTCCTGCCGCTACTGCTGAGCCCGGCGCGGCTGGAGCGCTTTGCCAGAAGCCTGAGCGAGTCGCTGTGACTAAAGCATAAAAACTGGAAGGGGGATTGTCTGTACGGGGGGCAGAGGGAAAGCCGGGGATTGGCGTGAAATCGGGAAAAGTGTGATGGCCTTTGCGGATCGCAGATAAAGCCTGTGATGCGCATCGGCTTTTTCTGTTTTGGTTACGTGATAAACGTCACCTGAAGGGGAAAAAAATGTGATCCCCGACCAGCGGCCGGGGAGGGGATTTTAGTGCGCGCGGCCCTGCTCAACACCCAGGCCGGTTTGGGAACGGATAAACTGGGCGCGGAACTTCTCACGCTCCAGGTTACCTTCCGCCGAGTTATCCGTGGCGGAGAAGAACCAGATCCCAATGAACGCCACGGCGATGGAGAACAGCGCCGGATATTCGTAAGGGAAGATGGCTTTTTCGTGGCCGAGGATCTGCACCCAGATGGTTGGGCCGAGGATCATCAGGATCACCGCGGTGAGCAGGCCCAGCCAGCCGCCAATCATCGCCCCACGGGTGGTCAGTTTTGACCAGTACATGGAGAGCAGAATGATCGGGAAGTTACAGCTTGCGGCAATCGAGAAGGCCAGTCCCACCATAAAGGCGATGTTCTGGTTCTCGAACAGAATACCCAGTAGGATCGCCACCACGCCCAGCACCAGCACGGTAATTTTGGAGACTTTCAGCTCCTCGCGCTCGGAGGCGCCTTTACGCCAGACGTTGGCATAGAGGTCATGGGAGACCGCAGAGGCACCGGCCAGCGTCAGGCCTGCGACCACCGCCAGGATAGTGGCGAAGGCCACGGCGGAGATAAAGCCGAGGAACAGGTTGCCACCCACCGCGTCAGCCAGATGCACCGCCGCCATGTTGTTGCCGCCAATCAGCGCGCCCGCCGCGTCTTTAAACGCCGGGTTTGCGCCTACCAGCATGATGGCGCCGAAGCCGATGATAAAGGTCAGGATGTAGAAGTAACCCATAAAGCCGGTGGCGTAGAGCACGCTCTTACGCGCTTCGCGCGCATCTGACACCGTGAAGAAACGCATCAGGATATGCGGCAGACCGGCGGTACCAAACATCAGGCCCAGACCTAACGACAGCGCCGAGATCGGATCTTTCACCAGCCCGCCCGGGCTCATGATCGCTTCCCCTTTCGGGTGGACCGCCATCGCTTCGCTGAACAGGTTGTTGAAGCTGAAACCGACGTGCTTCATTACCATAAAGGCCATAAAGCTGGCACCGAACAGCAGCAGCACGGCTTTGATGATCTGCACCCAGGTGGTGGCAAGCATGCCGCCAAACAGGACATACATCACCATCAGCACGCCCACCAGCACCACCGCGATATGGTAGTTCAGGCCGAACAGCAGCTGGATGAGTTTACCGGCACCCACCATCTGGGCGATCAGGTACAGGGCCACCACCACCAGCGAGCCGCAGGCGGAGAGGGTACGGATCGGCCCCTGCTTCAGGCGATAGGAGGCCACGTCGGCAAAGGTATAGCGTCCGAGGTTACGCAGACGTTCGGCGATCAGGAACAGAATAATCGGCCAGCCGACGAGGAAGCCAAGGGAGTAGATCAGCCCGTCGTAGCCGGAGGTGTACACCAGCGCGGAGATCCCGAGGAAGGAGGCCGCCGACATAAAGTCGCCCGCGATCGCCAGGCCGTTCTGGAAGCCGGTGATGTTGCCGCCTGCGGTGTAGTAATCATTACGGGAGCGCACGCGTTTCGAGGCCCAGTAGGTGATATACAGCGTCAGCACCACGAAGATCAGGAACATCACGATCGCCTGCCAGTTGGTTGGCTGGCGTTCAACTGCGCCGGTAATGGCATCGGCGGCATTTGCCGCAAAGGGGAGGGTGGCGGCGAGCGCCGTCAGAACTCTCTTCATGATGCTTTTACCTCACGCAGAACGGCTTTATTCAGACGGTCGAACTCACCGTTAGCACGAATGACGTACACGGCGGTCAGCACAAACGAAATGACGATCACCCCGATCCCAATAGGGATACCGCGGGTGACGCTGGTCCCGGCGTGCAGCGGTGTGCCCAGCCAGTGTGGGGCAAAAGCAATCAGCAGAATAAAGCCGACATAAATGATTAACATGATGATAGATAAAGTGAAGGCAAACCGTTGCCGCTTATCGACGAGCTCCCTGTAGTGCGCACTATTCTCTATCTGCTGACAAATATTGTCATTCATCACAGAGTCTCCAGACGTATTGTAGGGGGAGGGTTATTTTTATTCCCTCTCCCTATAAGGGAGAGGGTTAGGGTGAGGGTATTACGATGGCATGGCGATGGCCTGCTTCTCTTCGAGCAGTTTGTCCACCACGCCAGGATCGGCGAGCGTTGAGGTATCGCCTAAGTTGCTGGTATCCCCCGCGGCAATCTTGCGCAGAATACGGCGCATGATCTTGCCGGAGCGGGTTTTCGGCAGCGAGTCGGTCCAGTGCAGCACATCCGGGGTGGCAAGCGGGCCGATCTCTTTCCGCACCCAGTTGCGCACCTCGGTATACAGCTCCGGCGACGGCTCTTCGCCATGGTTCAGGGTGACGTAGGCGTAGATCGCCTGGCCCTTGATGCTGTGCGGAATACCAACCACCGCCGCTTCGGCGATTTTCGGATGCGACACCAGCGCCGATTCAATCTCGGCGGTCCCCAGTCGATGCCCGGAGACGTTCAGCACGTCGTCCACGCGGCCGGTGATCCAGTAGTAACCATCTTCATCACGACGCGCGCCGTCGCCGCTGAAGTACATGTTTTTGAAGGTGGAGAAGTAGGTCTGCTCGAAGCGGTCGTGATCGCCAAACAGGGTACGCGCCTGACCCGGCCAGGAGTCGACGATTACCAGGTTGCCCTCGGTGGCCCCTTCCAGCGGGTTGCCTTCGTTATCCACCAGCGCAGGCTGGACGCCGAAGAACGGACGGGTGGCGGAGCCGGCTTTCAGCTGGGTAGCGCCCGGCAGCGGGGTGATCATGAACCCGCCGGTTTCGGTCTGCCACCAGGTGTCGACCACCGGGCACTTCTCGTTACCGATCTTCTTCCAGTACCACTCCCAGGCTTCCGGGTTGATCGGCTCGCCCACGGATCCGAGGATGCGCAGGGAGGAGCGGTCGGTCCCTTCAATCGCCTTGTCGCCTTCGGCCATCAGGGCGCGGATGGCGGTAGGGGCGGTGTAGAGAATATTGACCTGATGTTTGTCCACTACCTGGCTCATACGCGCCGGGGTCGGCCAGTTAGGTACGCCTTCGAACATCAGGGTGGTGGCGCCGCAGGCCAGCGGGCCGTACAGCAGGTAGCTGTGACCGGTGACCCAGCCCACGTCGGCGGTGCACCAGTAGATATCGCCCTGATGATAATCAAAGACATATTTGAAGGTTGTGGCCGCATAGACCAGATAGCCGCCGGTGGTGTGCAGCACGCCCTTTGGCTTGCCGGTGGAGCCGGAGGTATAAAGGATAAACAGCGGATCTTCCGCGTTCATCGCTTCCGGCTGATGCTGGTCGCTGGCCTGCTCAATCAGGTCGCTCCACCACAGGTCGCGGCCCTCATGCCATTCAATGGCATTGCCGGTGCGCTTCAGCACAATCACGCTGTTGACGCTGTTCACATTCGGGTTTTTCAGCGCGTCGTCGACGTTCTTTTTCAGCGGAACGGCACGACCAGCACGCACGCCTTCGTCGGCGGTGATCACCAGCTTTGAGCTGGAGTCGATGATGCGTCCGGCCACCGCTTCCGGCGAAAAGCCGCCGAAGATAACGGAGTGCACGGCCCCGATGCGGGCGCAGGCCAGCATTGCCACGGCCGCTTCCGGCACCATCGGCATATAGATAGCCACGACGTCGCCTTTTTTGATGCCCTGGGCCAGCAGCACGTTGGCAAAGCGGCAGACATCGCGGTGCAGTTCGCGGTAGGTGATATTTTTGCTCTGGGTCGCGTCGTCGCCCTCCCAGATGATTGCCGTCTGGTCGCCGCGATCGGCGAGGTGACGATCCAGGCAGTTGGCGGCAAGGTTCAGCGTGCCGTCTTCATACCATTTAATAGAGACGTTGCCGGGGGCAAAAGAGGTGTTCTTGACCGTCTGATACGGGGTCATCCAGTCAAGGATTTTGCCCTGCTCGCCCCAGAAGGCGTCAGGGTCAGTAATAGACAGCTGGTACTTCTCCTGGTACTGCTCCGGGTTAATCAGGCAGCGGTCCGCAATATTTGCGGGAATGTCGTGTTTATGGACCTGGCTCATGGTTTTTGTTCTCCTTGTAGAATGTTAATAATATGTCGCAAAAACGTTAATTGTAGGGGCTTTGCCAGCTTTGTTTACTATTTGGGCGACAGATCACGCAAAAATTAGAGAGTATAAAAAATGAGCAAATGACACTTTGAAAAAAAATAATTGCCTGAAATGATTATTTGCATTGCTGCATAAAAAAGCGTTTTTATAACAAAAGGTTATTTATCATGACTAATACAAATTAGCGTGATAACGCCTTTTGTCAGTCAAATGCCTCGTTCTTAAAGGCTTGCGTAGCATGCCGTGCAAATGGTACTGATACCGCGCGTTAAAAAACCCCATAAATGAACGCAACACAATTCATACCCTTTCAGTATGTGTCGTCCCCATCGTTTTACGAGTACGAACACTTCATTGAGGAAGTTTCTTGTCATGAAAAATTTGAAAGTCAGCCTGGCCTGGCAAATTTTGCTGGCCCTTGTGCTGGGTATCTTGCTGGGTAGTTATCTGCATTATCACAGTGACAGCCGCGAATGGCTGATCGCGAATTTACTGTCGCCTGCCGGTGATATCTTTATCCATCTGATCAAAATGATTGTGGTGCCGATTGTCATCTCGACGCTGGTGGTAGGGATTGCCGGGGTGGGTGACGCGAAGCAGCTGGGCCGCATCGGTGCAAAAACCATCCTTTATTTCGAAGTGATCACTACGGTGGCGATCGTTCTCGGCATCACGCTGGCGAATGTGTTCCAGCCTGGCGCGGGCATTGATATGTCGCAGCTGGCGACGGTGGATATTTCGAAATACCAAAGCACGACCGCGGATGTGCAAAGCCATTCTCATGGCCTGATGGGGACCATCCTCTCGCTGGTGCCGACCAATATCGTGGCGTCGATGGCGAAGGGCGAAATGCTGCCGATCATCTTTTTCTCGGTGCTGTTTGGTCTGGGCCTGGCGTCACTGCCGTCCACTCACCGCCAGCCGCTGGTGACCGTGTTCCGCTCCATCTCTGAAACCATGTTCAAAGTGACCCACATGGTGATGCGCTATGCGCCGGTAGGGGTGTTCGCGCTGATCTCGGTGACGGTAGCGAACTTCGGTTTTGCCTCCCTGTGGCCGCTGGCGAAGCTGGTGCTGCTGGTGCACTTCGCGATCCTGTTCTTCGCCCTGGTGGTGCTGGGGCTGGTGGCGCGGATGTGTGGCCTGAGCATCTGGATCCTGATCCGCATCCTGAAAGACGAGCTGATTCTGGCGTACTCCACCGCCAGCTCCGAGAGCGTGTTGCCGCGTATTATTGAGAAGATGGAAGCCTATGGGGCGCCTGCGTCGATCACCAGCTTCGTGGTGCCGACCGGTTACTCGTTCAACCTCGACGGCTCTACGCTGTACCAGAGCATCGCCGCGATTTTTATTGCCCAGCTCTACGGTATCGACCTCTCCCTGTGGCAGGAGATCGTGCTGGTGCTGACCCTGATGGTGACCTCAAAAGGGATTGCCGGCGTGCCGGGCGTCTCCTTCGTGGTGCTGCTGGCGACCCTGGGAAGCGTGGGTATTCCGCTGGAAGGGCTGGCGTTTATCGCCGGTGTTGACCGTATTCTCGACATGGCGCGTACCGCGCTGAACGTGGTCGGTAATGCGCTGGCGGTGCTGGTGATTGCCAAGTGGGAACATCAGTTCGACCGTAAGAAAGCCCTGGCGTATGAACGCGATGTGCTGGGTCGTTTTGATAAAACCGCTGACCAGTAAAGTACATTGCCCGGCCTACGGTCCTGTAGGCCGGGCAAGCGAAGCGCCCCCGGCACGCAGACCGCTCGGTCCCGTCGGCGGGCGTTTACTCCCCGCTTAACGCATCAAACTCTTCGCAGCCGGTATCAAAACCTTCGCTACAGCTCAGATTAAACCAGTACAGCGCCTTCTGTTTATTCGGGGTGATAAACCCGTCCTCGCCCTGCTGAAATACCTGACCCGCCCAGTACTCCGCATAGCCTGTACGCGAGAGGGTGGAGCTCTGCTTAAACCACTGTGCGGCCTGGACATCATCCTGCGCCACCTCCACGCCGTTGGCGTAGATCAGCCCCAGTAGCTGCCGGGCATCGACCGCGGCATCATCCTCGGTATTCTCTGCGACTTTATGCAGTAAGCTCAGCGCCTGCGGGTAATCAGTTTTTCCGGCCCGGGTATTGACCAGCAAACGTGCCAGCATCACCGCACCCGGCGAGCTGCCCGCCACCGTGGCCTGCTGCGCCAGCCCTTTTGCCTGGGCTAAATCGCCGTGCTTAAACTTGATTTGTGACAGCAGCGCCATAGCATCGATATCGCCGTTTTTCGCCGCTTTTTCGGCCCAGGTTTCGGCCTGCTTATCATCCCCCGAGCTGTAATAGGTTTCGGCAAGATAGTACTGCGCCCGGCTGTCGCCGGCCTCAGCCTGCTTCAGGTACTGGCCGCCAATCTCCTCGGCGCAAACCAGGGAAGAAAAAAGGATCAACAACAGATAAAGAGGTTTCATGCGTTATTTTCGTAGGGGTAGATAACGGGCAGTATAAGCGCGGGATGAGAAGAAAAAAATGGGTGCGTTAAGACCTCCACTCCCCACAAGCCGGGCGGGTTTCCCCGCCCGCTGACGTTAGCCTGCTGCGCAGGCTAATTTAGCCGCCACTTCAAGCTGCTCGCTCTTTATTGTCAGTTCGCATAACGTGCCGCGATTAATAAAGGCGAATATCACTATGGTCAGGCAAATAATTAATATTATGCCTGGCACGGTTTTTAATGGCGTCATGCCCTTTACTCCTTGCTAATAAAAGAATAAGGGGCTATCCTCAACTTGTGAGTGGTTGAGGGATAGCCCCCGGTTAATGGAAACATTTCCGGGGTTTTTCACTTTCTGTCCCTCAATACGGCTTAAGACAGAAAGCCTTAAGCACCCGCCGCTAATCTTATCCCGCTGAACTCAAAAGAAAAGATGTAATTCTTTTTAGGTGAAATTACATTTCTCTGGAATGCTGCTCGCAAAATAATATTCACCATATATTATTTCTATTATGCAAATAAAAGCGGGATGAATATTTCACCCCGTTTTATTAATTGCACCTTTAATTGCATCAACCCATCGCGGTTTCCCGTAACGATTTTTTCAGCTTATTATATTCTTCAACCACATAGTGTTCGGCGGTAGCCTGATCCGCTATCGGCTCGACGCGCACGGCACAATATTTATATTCCGGCGTTTTGGTTATCGGGCTGAGGTTTTCCGTCACCAGTTCGTTGCAGGCCCCGATCCACCATTGGTAAGTCATGTATACCGCCCCGACGTTAGGCCGATCGCTGACCTGAGCCCGGGTGATAACCCGACCTTTGCGGGAGTTAACCCACACCAGCGCCTCATCCTCAATGCCCAGCCTTGCGGCATCCTCGGTGTTGATCTGCACATAGCCGGGCTCATCGGCCAGTGCCGACAGGGCCGCACAGTTGCCGGTCATCGAGCGGCAGGAGTAGTGGCCCACTTCGCGCACGGTGGAGAGCACCATCGGGTAATCGTCATCCAGTTTATCCATCGGCGCCATCCAGTCGCAGGTGAAGAACTGCGCCAGCCCGTTCGGGGTATCGAATTTCTCCTCGAACAGGAACGAGGTGCCCTGGTCCGCCGGCGACTCGTCCCGGCACGGCCACTGGATGTAGCCCAGCTCGCCCATCTTCTCGTAGGTTGCCCCTTTGAATCCCGGACACAGCTGGCGCAGCTCATCCCAGATTTGCTGCGTGTTGTCGTAGTGCATCGGATAACCCATCCGGGTCGCGATCTCGCTGATGATCTGCCAGTCGGTTTTCAAATCCCACTTCGGCTCGACCGCCTTAAAGAAGCGCTGGAAGCCGCGATCGGCCGCGGTGTAAACCCCTTCATGCTCGCCCCACGAGGTAGACGGCAGGACAACATCCGCCACCGCCGCGGTTTTAGTCATAAAGATATCCTGGACAATCACCAGCTCGAGATCGTCAAACGCCTGACGCACCGCCGACAGTTCAGCATCGGTCTGGAGCGGATCTTCGCCCATGATGTACGCCGCGCGCACCTCTTTGTGGGCCACGCGGTGCGGCAGCTCGCTGATACGGTAGCCGGGATGCGCCGGCAGGCTCTTGACGCCCCAGGCTCTGGCGAATTTCTCGCGATTTTCCGGGAACTTAACAAACTGGTATCCCGGGTAGGTGTCCGGTAGCGCCCCCATGTCGCAGGCACCCTGCACGTTATTCTGCCCGCGCACCGGGTTGACCCCGACGTGGGCTTTGCCGAGGTTGCCGGTCAGCATGGCGAGGCTGGTGAGCGCACGCACGGTCTCCACCCCCTGCCAGAACTGGGTGACGCCCATTCCCCACAGCAGGGTGGCCGTTTTCGCTCCGGCATACAGACGCGCCGCCTGGCGGATCTCCCGCGCGCTTACGCCGGTAATGGTTTCGACCGACTCAGGCGTATAGTTTTCAACAATCTTACGGTACTCATCAAAGCCCTCCGTGCGGGTGGCAACGAAGGTCCGATCGTAGAGCTGCTCGGCAATAATCACGTGGCCGATGGCATTGAGCAGGGCGATGTTTGAGCCGTTTCGCAACGCGATATGCATATCGGCAATGCGCGCGGTTTCGATGCGCCGCGGATCGCAGACGATAATTTTTGCCCCGTTCTGCTTTGCGCGCAGAATATGATTTGCGACGATCGGATGCGAATCCGCCGGGTTATAGCCAAAAATAAACACCAGATCGGTGCCATCAATCTCGTTGATGGCATTGCTCATGGCGCCATTACCGACCGACTGGTGCAGACCTGCAACCGAGGGGCCGTGTCAGACGCGTGCGCAGCAGTCGACGTTGTTGGTACCAATCACCGCGCGGGCAAATTTTTGCATGATGTAGTTGGTTTCATTCCCGGTGCCGCGCGAGGAGCCGGTGGTCTGGATCGCATCCGGACCGTGCTGCGCCCTGATGTCGCTGAGGCGGCGGGCAACATAGTCCAGCGCCTCATCCCAGGAGACGGGCTCCAGCCTGCCGCCGCGAACGCGGCGGATCATCGGGGTTTTCAGCCGCGGGGTAAGAATCTGGGTGTCGTTAATAAAGTCCCAGCCGTAATAGCCCTTCAGGCACAGTTTGCCCTGGTTGGTTTTCCCCCCGGCTCCCTCCGCCCGGATGATTTTGCCGTTATCGACCACCAGGTTTATCTTGCAGCCTGATGCGCAATAGGGGCACACCGTGATGACGTTTTTCATCAGTCTTGCTCCAGTTTCAAATGACGCTGAGATATCGGTTTAGTATGCCGTCTCTATGCCACAATTTTGTTGTGGATTTCCCCTGACTTTACGGGCGAATCCTGGTCAAAACCCTGACGAAAAACAGGCCCGCGTCAAAAATTGCGGCCCTGGTGGCGATGGGGATGTGACGGCGGTTGAAGATCCGTGACGGAAAGGGCGTTTTGGCTGGAGCCTTGCACAGAATGGGCCAGACTGATCTCTATCCCCCTAATGGAATCCAGTGATGAAACCAGCAATTCTGGTGGTCGATGACGACACCGCGGTGTGTGAACTGTTGCAGGATGTGCTTAACGAGCACGTCTTCACCGTCCACCTGTGCCATACCGGTCAGGATGCTCTGCGTCTGGCGCAGCAGGCACCGGATATCGCGCTGGTATTGCTGGATATGATGCTGCCGGATATTAACGGCCTGCAGGTGTTACAGCAGCTGCAAAAGCAGCGCCCGGAATTGCCGGTCATCATGCTCACCGGGCTCGGCAGCGAGTCGGACGTGGTGGTGGGCCTTGAGATGGGGGCGGACGACTACATCGGCAAACCCTTCAATCCCCGGGTGGTGGTGGCGCGCGTCAAAGCCGTGCTGCGCCGCACCGGCGCGCTGGCGGCAGAACCGATCGTTACGCGGGCGGCCGGGATCGGCTTTAACGGCTGGACGCTGGATACCACCCGCTGTGAACTGATTGACCCTCAGCGCGGCGTGGTCGCCCTGACCCAGGGCGAGTACGGTTTGCTGCTGGCGTTGACGCAGAACGCCCGGCGGGTGCTGAGCCGCGAACAGCTGCTGGAGCTGACCCACAGCGAAAGCGCGGAGGTTTTTGATCGCACCATCGACGTGTTGATCATGCGCCTGCGCCGCAAAATCGAAATCAATCCCCATCAGCCGCTGCTGATTAAAACCATCCGCGGGCTGGGCTATGTCTTTGCCGCCGACGTGCTGCATGGCGACAGGGCGGCCTAGGCCAACCTGTTCTCCTGAATAAACAGCTGTAACTCCTGCAGGGTTTTCGCCCCGTCGATAGCGTTGGCCGCCAGCAGGCTGGCCCGCGCGCAGGCGTGCGCCATCCGGATGCTCTCCGCCAGCGACAGCGATTCGTGGCAGCCATACAAAAATCCGGCGCAGAAAGCATCTCCCGCCCCGACGCTGCCGACGATCTCCTCCCGGGTCAGCCGCCACGAGGGGATCCAGCACCCCTCCCGATCCGGCTCCTGTCCCCAGGCCCCTTCCGGGCAGTGGATCACCACCCGCGACTTAACGCCCGCTGCCAGCAGCTCTGCCGCCGCCGCGGCAATATTGGCGATCGTCGGCGCATCCTGGTCATCGCGCATTGCCAGGCCGCTGAACTCGCCCGCCTCCAGCTCATTGATCACCAGATAGTCGAGATGGCGCAGGGCAGGGAGCACCAGCGGCTGATAGCGCGGATCGCCCTTGCGCGACACCAGGTCGAGAGAGGTTTGAAACCCCAGCTCGCGCATCTGCGCCAGCAAGCGCGCGCTGCGGGTGCCGTACTCCTCGTCCGGCATATCCAGGCTGTCCAGCAGCAGCAGATAACCCAGATGGAAGATCTTCAGGCTGGAGTCGAGCCGGTCGAAGGCGGGCAGATCCAGCAGCCGGTTGGCCCCCGGGGAGTGGAAAAAGGTGCGCTGGCCGCTGGGGTCGGTCATCACCTGCGACATGGAGGTGGGGGCGAAGGTGGTGCGCTGCACCCGCTGGCGGTTGACGTGATACTGGTCGAGCATGGCGAGAATGTAATCCCCGTCGTGGTCATCCCCCACCAGTCCCACCGCCTGCAGCGGGATCCCGGCGTGCATTTTCGCCACCGTTAACAGCACGTTGAGCGGCGCCCCGCCGGTGGCGCGTTCGCTGTGGACGATCTCCGCCAGCCAGCCGCGCTCCGGCCACTGCACAATCTGGTGGACGTGATCCACCAGCATATTGCCCGCCGCGATAATGCCCCGGCGTTCCATCACGCAAACCCCGCGCTGCCGAAGGTGCGCATCTGCGCGGCGACGGTATCGGTAATGGCCTCTTCGATGCCCAGCAGCAGTTCAGCAAACTCATCGTACAGCGGCTGGCGGTTGGCCATGCGCTGCTCCACCTCCGCCAGCGCCGCCTGGGACATGCCGGTGTAGAAGTTAATCTTGTGGATCCCAAGCTCAATGGCGCGGCGGAAATCGGCGTCGCCGATCCCGGACCCGCCGTGCAGCACCAGCGGCAGGCCGGTTTGCTGGCGGATGGCGTCAAGACGGGCGAAATCGAGCTTCGGCTCGCCCTTGTACTTGCCGTGGGCATTACCGATTGCCACCGCCAGGGCGTCGATGCCGGTCTGGTCGACAAATTCCCGCGCAAGCCCAGGATCGGTGAAAAAGGCTTCGTCGGCATGGCCGTACAGGGCACCGCCCTCATCGCCTCCCACCGCGCCGAGTTCCGCCTCCACCGACACGCCCACCGCGTGGCACATCTTCACCACTTCCCGCGTCTGGCGGATGTTCTCCTCGTAGCTCAGGGTGGAACCGTCGAACATCACCGAGCTGAACCCTAAGCGCAGCGCCCGCACCACCGCCTCGAAATGCAGGCCATGATCGAGATTCAGCACCACCGGAATATCATGCCGGGCGGCTTCGAATTTGACCGCCTCCACCAGTGAGTCGAGGGAGACGTACTTAAAATGCACTTCGGCAATATTGATGATAAAGGGCGAGTTCTCCTGACGGGCGGCGGCAAACAGCGCCCGCAGGAAGTGGGAGTCGAGGACGTTAAACGCCCCCAGCGCATAACGATGTTCGCGGGCATGGGCCAGCCCGTCGGCGAGAGAGATAAGCGGCATGGTTCACTCCTTACAGGCGAAACAGGCTGTATTCATTGCACAACACCAGCACGGCCGGTTCGTCTTCATCAATGTTGTTATAACGGGCGGTGGGTTGCAGGAAGTGGTTGTCCGTCTCGTCGTCATTCACCGAGGAGACTTCACCCACCAGCACGTCACCAAAGCCCACCTCACCCCAGAAACTGTGGTACAGGCCGGGCGGCAGGCAGATGCTCTCCCCCGGCGCGAGGCGGATATGGCTGCCCGCCACGTGGGTCTGCTGGCAACCATCGATGGCGACCCTGATATCTCCCTCCTCTTTCTGTTCATGCTCATCGGCGTTCCACAGCTCGACAATGAGGTTGCCGCCGCCGCGGTTGATGATGTCCTCGCGTTTGCGCCAGTGAAAGTGCAAAGGCGTCACCTGGCCCTCACGCACATGCATGATCTTCTCGGCATAACATTTGTCCCATGGCTTGCCGCCGGGAGAGCCGTTGCGCAGGGCAAAAAGGGTTAAGCCCTGCGCCGCAAAGTTATCGCCGCCGAACGCGGTCACGTCCCAGCCGAGCCGCAGGTCGAATACTTCCTGCCAGGCGTCACCGTCAAGCTGCTGCCAGCGGGCAGGAGGGAAGCTGGCAAAGGGGGGCAGATGCACATCGTGCATGGAGAAAAACTGTCGCGTGTGGCCGAGGATCTCGTTAATTTCGGAGCGTTTCATGAAAACTCCTCATCCTGACCCTCTCCCCGCAGGGGAGAGGGAACGTGAACATCCTCACCCCTGTGGGGAGAGGCGTACAGTCATTACTTAACCGTCCAGCCCTTATAATTGCCGACGTTGCTCTTATCGATCATCGTCACCGGGATCAGCACCGGCTCTTTCGGCGCCGGTTTGCCCTGCAGAATGTCATAGCCGATCTCCACCGCTTTCGCCGCCATCACCTGCGGGTCCTGCGCCGGGGTAGCAACAAACAGGGAGTTTTCCCGCTTCAGCGCCTCTTCCGCATCCGGCGAGCCATCGACGCCCACGATAAAGAACTCGTTACGTTGTGCCTGTTTTGCCGCTAGATCGGCGCCGATCCCCGTCGGATCGTTAATAGCGAACACGCCGTCGATCTTCGGATTGGCCGCCAGCAGGGAGGTCATCACCTCCAGCCCGCCGTCACGGCTGCCTTTGGCGTTCTGGTTATCCGAAAGGACTTTGATATCCGGATGTTTTTTAAATTCAGCCTTACAGCCTTCCACACGGTTTTGTACCGCAGAGACCGGCGGTCCGTTGATGATCACCACGTTGCCTTTGCCTTTCAGGCGGTCGGTGATCAGCTTACAGGCCATCTCACCGGCCTGGGTGTTGTTGGAGGTGATAGTGGCATCGGCACCCTCTGCCGCCACGTCAACCGCCACCACCACGATCCCGGCGTCTTTCGCGCGCTTCACCGCCGGGCCAATCCCTTTCGAATCGGCGGCGTTAAGAATGATCATATCGACTTTGGCGGCGATAAAGTTATCAATCTGAGAAACCTGCTGGCCGAGATCGTAGCCGCTGGACACCAGCGTCACTTTCACGTTGTCTCCTGCCAGTTTGCGCGCTTCCAGCTCCGCCCCTTTGGTGATTTGCACAAAGAACGGGTTCGCCAGATCGCCCACCGTCACGCCGATGGACTTCAGCTCTTTGGCCTGCACAAACGGGCTTGCTGCGAGCAGTGCGCCAGCACAGAGCGCGGTAACAAGAGGTTTTAAACGCATATTTTCGTCCTCGTTATGTAGGGTATTGTTGTTATGCACTTTGATGGTGTCGGGTACGGTATTTGTCGATCAGCACTGCAATGATGATCACCGCCCCTTTGATCACCAGTTGCCAGAAATAGGAGACGCCCATCAGCGTCATGCCGTTGTTAAGGGTGGCGATAATCAGCGCCCCCACCAGCGTGCCGGTGATGGTGCCGATCCCACCGACAAAGCTGGTGCCGCCGAGGATCACCGCCGCGATAGCGTCCAGCTCATAGCCGGTACCGAGGTTGCCGTTGGCGCTGTACAGCCTTGATGCGCTCATTACCCCGCCGAGGCCCGAGAGCAGGCCGCTCATACCGTAGACAAACAGCAGCACCATCCAGACCTTGATGCCCGTTAAGCGCGCGGCCTGCATGTTGCCGCCCACCGCGTAGATATGTACCCCGAGGGTGGTGCGGCGCAGGATGAACCAGCAGACAACGATCACCGCCAGGGCAATCACCACCAGCCACGGCACCGGCCCGAGATAGTTATTGCCGATCCATTCAAAGCTGATGCTGGAGTTGATGACCGTAGTGCCGTCCGCCAGCAGGTAGGCCGCGCCGCGCAGTGCCGTGTAGGTGCCGAGGGTGACAATAAAGGGCGGCAACCCGGCAAAGGCTACCAGCGCGCCGTTGAACAGCCCCAGCACCATGCCGAGCATCAGCGCCGCCGGCACCGAGAGCATCGACAGCTCCGGCATCAGCGAGACCACCATTGCCGCCACCGCGGTGGTGCCCAGAATCGAGCCCACCGACAGGTCGATGCCGCCGGTCAAAATAATGAAGGTCATCCCCGCCGCCAGTACGATGTTGATCGACGCCTGACGGGTGATGTTCAGCAGGTTACTTTCGGTAAAAAAGTTCGGCGCGATAAAGCCAAATACCGCGACGATCAGGATCAATATCGGCAGGATACCGATGGTTTGCATCAGATCGCCCATCAGCATTTTTTTGGCGGAGGCCGCTTTGGCCACCTGTTGCGGAGTGTTAGGTTGCGTCATGGTTATACCGCCCGATGATGAGAGTCGTTAACGCCGGTCGCCAGCGTCATGATGTTTTCTTGTGAGATATCGGCCCGATGGAGTTCCCCGGCGATGCTCCCTTCGCGCATCACATACACGCGATCGCTCATGCCGACCACTTCCGGCAGCTCGCTGGAGATCATCAGGATCGCCACTCCTTTGCGCGCCATCTGGTTCATGATCCGGTAGATCTCGCTTTTCGCTCCGACGTCCACGCCGCGGGTCGGTTCGTCGAGGATCAGAATGCGCGGGCCAATCGCCACCCAGCGGGAGATGAGCAGCTTTTGCTGGTTGCCGCCGGAGAGTCCGCCCGCCCGCACCTGGGAGTGCGGCACGCGAATATTGAGCAGGGCGATGGCGTCATCGGAGATCGACTGGGCTTTTTTGCGGTTCAGCCAGCCGAAGCTGGCATCGCGTTCCAGCGTCGCCATGGTGATGTTCTCCTGCGCCGCCAGCTCGAGGAACAGCCCTTGCTCCTTGCGGTTCTCGGTTAAAAAGCCGATGCCGTGGTCGATGGCGGTGCGCGGGGAGTGGATCACCACCGGCTCGCCATCCACCTCAATCATCCCGCCGGTGGCCTTGCGCACGCCGAAAATCAGCTGCGCCAGCTCGGAACGCCCGGCACCCACCAGCCCGGCGAGGCCGACGATTTCGCCGGAACGCACCTGCAGGCTGCAGGGCTGCACTTTGCCGCCGTCGGTCAGGTGGTGGACGTTCAGGCGCGGGCTGCCGAGAGGAATATCGCGCTCTTTATTGAACAGATCGCTCAGTGGTCGCCCGACCATCATTCGCACCAGTTCCGGGGCGTTGAGCTTGTCGCGGGTCAGGCTACCGACGTACTGGCCGTCGCGCAGCACGCTGACCCGGTCTGATAACTCATACACTTCCGCCATGCGGTGGCTGATATAGATAATCGCCATCCCTTCGTCGCGCAGACGCAAAATCAGCTCGAACAGGCGGTGGGTTTCGCGCGAGGAGAGGGCGGCGGTGGGTTCATCCATCACAAGGATGCGGCTGTTGCGGTGCAGCGCGCGGGCGATTTCCACCTGCTGCTGCTCGGCGATGGTCAGCTTCATCACCAGATCGGTGGCTTTGAAATTGGCGCCGAGGCGATCGATCACCGCCTGGGCCTGGGCGGCCATCTCTTTGCGCTGTACCAGCCCGCCGCGCGACAGCTCGCTGCCGAGGAAGATGTTCTCGGCCACGGTAAGGTTAGGGGCCAGCTGCATCTCCTGATAGATCAAAGTGATGCCTGCCGCCAGCGCATCTTTTGGGCCTTTGATATGAAACGGCTTGCCGTCGATCAGGATCTCGCCGCCGGTGGCGATGTAGGCCCCAGCGAGGATTTTCATCAGGGTGCTTTTTCCGGCGCCGTTTTCGCCCATTAAGGCATGGATCTCGCCGGGGAAGACCGTCAGATCCACACCCTTCAGCGCGTGGAAGTTGCCAAAGGTTTTGGCAATGCTGCGCATCTCTAAAACCGGGGTTCTGCTCATGGCGGATCTCCTGTGAAGGTCGATATCCGCACTTCATCACACCCCGGTAAATGCAAAATGTCAGAAGTCGTTCATATTTGTCATAGTTATGAATAGTTAATGTGGATCACAGTTACGCCGCGGAGCCAATATGCCCTCACGCCGTCCCCCCTTCTTCGCCAGCGCCCGTGGCCGCCTGCTGATCTTCAATCTGCTGGTGGTGGCGGTAACGTTAATGGTCAGCGGCGTGGCGGTGCTGGGCTTTCGTCATGCCAGCCATATTCAGGAGCAGGTGCAGCGCCAGACCCTGGACGACATGACCGGCAGCATGAACCTGGCGCGTGAAACCGCCAACGTGGCGACGGCGGCGGTGCGGCTGTCGCAGGTCGTGGGGGCGCTGGAATATAAAGATGAAGCCAACCGGCTTAAACAGACCCAGACGGCGCTGGGCCGTTCGCTGGAGCAGCTTGCCGATGCGCCGCTGGCGCAGCAGGAGCCGGCGCTGGTGGCGCGGATCATCCAGCGCAGCAATGAGCTCCAGCAAAGCGTGACCGGCATGCTGGAGCGCGGGCAGCGACGCCATCTGGAGCGTAACGCCCTGCTCAGCTCGCTCTACCAGAGCCAGAGCTATCTCCGCCATCTGCAGGACATCAATCGCCGCTACGCCAGTAACCTGCCTGACGCCCGGCTGCTCAGCGAGATGGATCGGCTGATCGTCGCCGCCATTCAAACCCCCTCGCCGCGCGCGACCCTTCAGCAGCTGGATACGGTGACGGCGATGTTGCCCCGCCAGGCCGCGCAGCCGGTGGTGAGCTTCGTCCTGCCTGATTTTAACGCCGAACTCAACAAGCTCGGCCCGCTCTCCGGGCAGCTGGAAGAGAGCGATCTCGCTATCAGCTGGTATATGTTCCACATCAAGGCGCTGGTGGCGATCTTAAACAGCGATATCAATCAGTATGTGGAGCAGGTGGCCGAGGCCTCGCAGCTGCGCACCGCTGAGAGCCATCAGGAGCTGCGCTCCATCAGCGTCTTTATCACGGTGTCCGCCGTGCTGGCGCTGATCATCACCGCCTTTGCCTGCTGGTATATCTACCGCAATCTGGGCACCAACCTGACCGCTATCTCCCGGGCGATGTCGCGGCTGGCCCACGGGGAACAGGATGTCTCGGTGCCTGCGCTGCAGCGCCGGGATGAGCTGGGCGAGCTGGCGAGGGCGTTTAACGTCTTTGCCCGCAATACCGCCTCGCTGGAGCACACCACCCGACTGCTGAAGGAGAAGACCTCGCAGATGGAGGTGGATCGCCTTGAACGCCAGGGGCTGGAGGAGGCGCTGCTGCACAGCCAGAAGATGAAGGCGGTCGGGCAGCTGACGGGCGGGCTGGCCCATGATTTCAATAACCTGCTGGCGGTGATCATCGGCAGCCTGGAGCTGGCCGATCCCCACTCGCCGGATGCCCCACGCATTGGCCGCGCGCTGAAGGCCGCCGAGCGCGGGGCGCTGTTAACCCAGCGCCTGCTGGCCTTCTCCCGTAAGCAGTCCCTGAACCCGCACGCGGTGGAGATGAAGCCCCTGCTGGAAAACCTGGCCGAGCTGATGCGCCACTCTCTGCCCGCCACGGTCGCGCTGGATATCGAAGCGCAAACGCCGGCGTGGCCGGCGTGGATTGACGTGGGCCAGCTGGAAAACGCCATCATCAACCTGGTGATGAACGCCCGCGATGCGATGGAAGGGCACAGCGGCACCATCAAAATCCGCACCTGGAACCAGCGCGTGACCCGCAGCGACGGGCGTAAGCAGGACATGGTGGCGCTGGAGGTGATCGACCACGGCGCCGGGATGTCGCAGGCGATTAAATCTCAGGTCTTTGAACCCTTCTTCACCACCAAACAGACCGGCAGCGGCAGCGGGCTGGGGCTGTCGATGGTGTATGGCTTCGTGCGCCAGTCCGGCGGGCGGGTGGAGATCGAAAGCGCGCCCGGTCAGGGCACCACCGTGCGGCTGCATCTGCCGCGCGCCACCTTACAGGCGCTACCCTCGTCGGAAAACGGGGCAACCCCCGCCTCGCCGCCAGGCGACCGGCTGGTGCTGGTGCTGGACGACCAGACCGACGTCCGGCAGACACTGTGCGAACAGCTCCACCAGCTGGGCTACCTGACCCTGGAGGCCGAAACCGGCGAGCAGGCGATACAGATGCTGAGCGCCTCTGCGGATATCGAGATCTTTATCAGCGACTTAATGCTGCCCGGCAACCTGAGCGGCGCGGAGGTGATCCAGCATGTGCGCCAGCATTTCCCCTATCTCCCGGTGCTGCTGATGAGCGGCCAGGATCTGCGTCCGGCGCACAACCCACAGCTGCCCGAGGTGGAGCTGCTGCGTAAGCCGTTCACCCGCGGGCAGCTGGCGCAGGCGCTGCAAAAAGCGGTCAACATTTGAGATTCCTCCGCTACTCGCTCTACCTGCCGTTTATTACCGTAAGGCCAGCTCACCCTGCGAGACTGGCTTTATGAAACGTACCTTTACCGCTCTGTTATTTGGTCTGATCTCTTTAACCAGCCAGCTGGCGCATGCCGACATCGTTGACGATGCGATCGGCAATATCCAGCAGGCCATTAACGACGCCTACAACCCCAACAGCAATAATCGCAATGCTGACGACGATCGCTACGAAGAGAGCCGTCGCAGCAGCGATAGCCGCCAGTATGACGATCGTCGCAGGCAGCTGGAGGACAGACGCCAGCGTCTAGATGAGCGCCAGCGCCAGCTGGACGAAGATCGACGTCGCCTTGAAGATGACGAGCGGCGGTTAGAGGATGATTACGATCGGCGGTAAGGGCCTACAAAACCGTAGGCCGGGTAAGGCGCAGCCGCCACCCGGCAGTAACGTGCGGCCTGATGCCTCACCCCGCCCCTCTCCCACAGGGAGAGGGAGAAAATCGTTAATCCAGCACCAATACCATTCCGTCATACCCCGCCTCGAACCCTTCCGGCAGCGGGTTGTCCATCATCCACACGTCAAACTGATGGCTGATGTGGGTCAGGATCACCTGCGGACAGCCAATCACCTGATTCAGGGCAATCACCGTATTCAGATCGCAATGGTTGCGCGGGGTCTCCGCGCGCGGCTCGTGGCTACAGTCAATCACCATCGCCTGCGGGTGGTTGTTGAGTAAAAACTTCACCGTTTTGTCCGGCAGCCCGGCGGTGTCCGACAGCCAGGCGACGCGGCTGTGGGCGCTCTCCAGCAGATAGCCAAACGTCAGCTTCGAATGGTTGAGGGGCAGCGGGGTCACGCGTAACCCCTGGAGTTCAAACACCACAAAGGGCTCAAGCGTGTGGCTAAAGTCGAGAATGCCGGGGTGCTTAAACAGATCGTCGCAGCCGGCTTCGTCCGGCGGGCCGTATACCGGGATGGTCGCCCCCACGCCCCAGCGCAGCGGGAACAGCCCCTGGACATGATCCATATGGTAGTGGGTGAGTAAAAACTGCTGAAAGCTGCCTGCGGGCCAGTCGTCCATCAGGTGCGGGATCCCCGCGTCCAGCAGCGTTACCGCGTCGTTGAATTTGACCACCGCGCTACAGGGGCGACGGCGATAGTCGTCCTGCAAACGCGCCCGGCGGCAGGCCGGACAGTCACAGCCAAAAGCGGGCACCAGCTGGGCGCCACCGGTTCCTGTTAACGTAATGGTCAGACTCATAGCGCCCCCTTACAGCGGTTTGGTAAAGCGGAAATGGCTCTGTGTGTACCCTTCACGAAGATAAAAGCGGTGCGCGTCGAGGCGCTTTACGCTGGTGGAAAGCTCGGTCATCTCAGCCCCGGCGTGACGGGCCTCTTCTTCTGCCCAGGCCAGCAGCTGGCTGCCAACCCTGAGCCCGCGCGCCTGCGGCATTACCACCAGCTCCTGGATCTCGCCGATCCAGTTGGCATGATGCAGATGAAACTGCATATGCAGGCCGATCATGCCGATGATGTGTCCATCCTGTTCGGCCAGCTGGTAGCGCATATTGTGATCCTGCAAATTGGCCGCGAACCCGGCATGGAACGCTGACCGGTCAAGCTCCGCCTGTTTTAATTCACAAATAAGGCCATAGACGGCGTCGACGTCCTCCGCGGTGGCGGGACGCAACTCACACTCGGGCATGGTTGTTCTCCTTCTGGTGAATCAGTGAAAGAAAGTGTTCGACGGACTGGAGCAAGCTTCCGTCGTTATTCAGGACAGGACAATCGGACGGGGTATAGCGGGCGGCACGCTCAAGCCGCTGGTCGATCTCTCTGGCGTTCTCCCGACCACGGCTTTGCAGTCGGCTCCGCAGAATATCTGGCGACACCTGCAGGCAGATCGGCAGCAGCGCCCCCGCATAGCGCGCCCGCGCCTGGGGAAGATGGGCGCGCGAGCCGTTCACCACCACGTCGAATCCGGCATGCAGCCAGAGGTCGATCTCCAGACCCACCCCATAATAATAGCCGTTAGCGTGCCAGCTCAGGGCAAACAGTTGCTGCCCGGCGCGGGTAAAAAACTCCGGCTCGCTGAGGGCGATGTGGTTTTCGCTCCCCGCACTGGCGGGGCGGGTGATGTAGCGGTGCGCCACCAGCAGCTGCGGGTGGGTCTGCTGGCGCAACGCCGCCAGCAGGCTGTCCTTTCCGGAGCCCGAAGGCCCCATTAACCAGATCACTCTTCCCATCAGAACACCCTTTTTCCCTGACGCCAGACGTGGTCGATATGAATATGCTCGCCTTTGCGGTGCGCCAGCACCAGGTCCGCGCGTTTGCCTTCGCCAATCACCCCGCGATCGTGCAGATTTAGCGCCTGCGCCGGATTCTTCGTCACCAGACGGATCGCCTGCGGCAGAGTAAAGCCGTTGCCCGCATCGTCGGCCACCCGGAACGCCGCATCCAGCAGGCTGGCGGGGTAATAATCGGAGGAGAGAATATCCAGCAGGCCGAGCGAGGCCAGCGAGCTTGCCGCCACGTTGCCGGAGTGCGATCCGCCGCGCACGATGTTCGGCGCACCCATCAGGACGTTCATCCCGTACTGGCGGGAGGCTTCTGCCGCCTCGAACGTGGTGGGAAATTCGGCAATTGTGCTGCCAAGCTGATGGGATTCAAGTACATGATCCGCGGTGGCGTCGTCGTGGCTCGCCAGTGCGATATTGCGCTCCCGGCACAGGGCGGCAATGGCCTGGCGATTGGGCTGCGACCAGCGGGCGGCCAGGGCCAGCTGCTCCTCTTCGTAGCGCGCCATCTGCTGGTCGTTGAGAGAGTATTTGCCCTGATAATATTCACGGTACTTTTCGATGTTGGCGAACTGGCGCTGGCCCGGGGAGTGATCCATCAGCGACACCAGAGTCACCGGTTCGCGGCCGACCAGCTTCTCGAACAGCGGCAGGGTGGTGTGATGGGGCAGCTCGCAGCGCAGGTGCAGGCGGTGCTCGGCGCGGTTGAGGCCGCGCTTCTGCGTCTCCTCCACGGCGTTGATCATCTTCTCCAGATTCTCCAGCCGGTCGCCGCCGTCGCGCACGTCACCGATCGCCACCGCGTCCAGCACGGTGGTGATGCCGCTGGCGACCATCATTCCGTCGTGGCTGCTCATCGCCGAATGGGCGGGCCAGTCTACCTTTGGCCGCGGGGTGAAGAACTTGTCCATGTTGTCGGTGTGCAGCTCAATCAGCCCCGGCAGCAGCCAGCCGCCTTCGCCGTCCATCGCCTGCGGCGAGCGGCTCGGGGTTTCAGCAAAGGCGCGAATGACGCCGTCCTGAACCTCGATGGAGCCGTCGACAACCTCGTTTTCCAGCACCAGTTTTACGTTGTTTACGATCATGCGGTGATCCCCATCGGGTGCAGACGATCCGCTACGCGATCCCGCACCGCGTCGTCGTGGAAGATCCCGACGATCGCCGCGCCGCGCGCTTTGGCTTCTTCGATCAGTTCCATGACTGCGGCGCTGTTTTTCGCATCCAGCGAGGCGGTCGGTTCATCGAGCAGTAAAATCGGGTAATCGACGATAAAGCCGCGGGCGATATTCACCCGCTGCTGCTCTCCGCCGGAGAAGGTGGAGGGAGCGAGGTGCCACAGGCGCTCCGGCACGTTGAGGCGCGTCAGCAGGCTGGCGGCTTTGGCGGCGCAGGTATCGCGCGGCACGCCGAGATCCAGCAGGGGCTGCATCACCACCTCCAGCGCCGGGACGCGGGGGATGACCCGTAAAAACTGGCTGACCCAGCCGATGGTGGTGCGGCGCACGTCCCGCACCTTGCGCGCCGGGGCCTGCACCAGATCCACCCATTCGTCGCCGTGACGGATATGGATATGGCCTTCGTCCGGCAGGTAGTTGGCGTACAGGGATCGCAGCAGGGTCGATTTGCCGCTGCCGGAGTGACCGTGCAGCACCACGCACTCGCCGCTGCTGACCTCAAGGGAGGCATTTTGCAGCACCGGCAGGCGCACGCCGTTTTGCTGGTGGAGCACGAAGGTTTTACTTACGTTTTGTACGTGGATCATCTTGGCCTCGTGGCGTTTTCTTGCCGGGTGGCGCTTCGCTTACCCGGCCTACAAGGTGCTGGATTCTTGCCGGGTGGCGCTTCGCTTACCCGGCCTACAAGGTGCTGGATTCTTGCCGGGTGGCGCTGCGCTTACCCGGCCTACAAAGAGCGCGGTCCGTAGGCCGGGTAAGGCGAAGCCGCCACCCGGCAACAGCAACCTCAATTCTGCAATACGGACGACACCAGCAGCTGGGTGTACGGATGATGCGGATCGTCGAGCACCCGGTCAGTCAGCCCACTTTCCACCACCTCGCCGCTCTTCATCACCAGCAGACGGTCCGCCAGCAGGCGGGCAACGCCTAAATCGTGGGTGACAATCACCACCGCCAGGTTCAGCTCCACCACCAGGCCGCGGAGCAGATCCAGCAGGCGCGCCTGAACAGACACGTCCAGCCCACCGGTGGGTTCATCCATAAACACCAGCTTCGGATGGGTGACCAGGTTGCGGGCAATCTGTAAACGCTGCTGCATCCCGCCGGAAAACGTTGTTGGCAGGTCGTCGATGCGCGACGCCGGGATCTCTACCTCTTCCAGCCACTTCTGCGCCGTGGCGCGGATGTCGCCGTAATGGCGTGCACCGGTGGCCATCAGCCGCTCACCGATGTTGCCCCCCGCCGACACCTGGCGGCGCAGGCCGTCCATCGGGTGCTGATGCACCACGCCCCACTCGGTGCGCAGCAGGCGGCGGCGTTCGGCCTCGCTCATGCCGTACAGGGAGTGGTCTTCATACAGAATCTCGCCATTTTGCGGGGCCAGACGGGCAGAGATCGCCTTCAGCAGGGTGGTTTTGCCGGAGCCGGACTCGCCGACAATGCCCAGCACTTCACCCGGCCAGAGGTCGAACGACACGTCGCTGAAGCCTTTACCCGGCGCATAGAGGTGGGTCAGGTTATTGACCGAAAGCAGCGGTTTCATTGGCTGTTGGCCTCGCTCTGTTGGCGGCAGTAATCGGTATCGGAGCAGACAAACATCCGGTTGCCCGTGTCATCCAGCACCACTTCATCGAGATAGCTGTGTTTCGATCCGCAGATGGCGCACGGCTCGTCCCACTCCTGCACCGTAAACGGATGGTCGTCGAAATCGAGGCTCTCCACGCGGGTGTACGGCGGCACGGCGTAAATGCGTTTTTCGCGCCCGGCTCCGAACAGCTGCAACGCGGGCATCATGTCCATCTTCGGGTTATCGAATTTCGGGATCGGCGACGGGTCCATCACGTAGCGCCCATTGACCTTCACCGGGTAGGCGTAGGTGGTGGCGATATGGCCGAAGCGGGCGATGTCTTCATAGAGTTTCACCTGCATCACGCCGTACTCTTCCAGCGCGTGCATGGTGCGGGTTTCGGTTTCGCGGGGTTCGATAAAGCGCAGCGGCTCGGGGATCGGTACCTGGAAAATCAAAATCTGGTCTTCAACGAGCGGGGTTTCCGGGATGCGGTGGCGGGTCTGGATCAGCGTGGCGTCTTCGGTGCGCTCGGTGGTATTCACCCCGGTGACGCGCTGGAAGAACTGGCGGATCGACACGGCGTTGGTGGTATCGCCAGCGCCCTGGTCAATCACCTTCAGGACGTCGGCTTCGCCAATCACGCTGGCGGTGATCTGGATCCCCCCGGTGCCCCAGCCGTAAGGCATCGGCATTTCACGACCGCCGAACGGCACCTGATAGCCGGGGATCGCCACCGCTTTTAAAATGGCGCGGCGGATCATGCGTTTAGTTTGCTCATCCAGATAAGCAAAGTTATAGCCGCTGAGGTTAGCCATTCTTGCGCTCCTGTTGCAGACGTTTCAGCAGTTCCAGCTCGGCCTGGAAATCGACGTAGTGCGGCAGCTTGAGGTGCGAGACAAATCCGGCAGCCTCGACGTTATCCGCGTGGGCCAGCACAAACTCCTCGTCCTGCGCCGGGCCGGCGAGGTTCTCGCCGTAGTCCGGGGCCTGTAGCGCCCGGTCGACCAGCGCCATCGCCATCGCCTTGCGTTCACCCATGCCGAACACCAGCCCGTAGCCGCGGGTGAAGTGCGGGGCCTCGTTGTCCGGGGTGACAAAGCCGTTAACCATTTCGCATTCGGTCATCAGTAGTTCACCGACGTTCACCGCGAAACCCAGCTCTTCCGGCACGATTTCAACGTCGATATAGCCGCTGCGAATTTCGCCAGCAAAGGGGTGGTTACGCCCGTAGCCGCGCTGGGTGGAGTAGGCCAGCGCCAGCAGGTAGCCCTCGTCGCCGCGCATCAGCTGCTGCAGGCGCGAGGCGCGGGAGCAGGGGTAGACCGGCGGGGTGCGGGTGATGTCGTCCGGCTCATCGCCGCGATCCTCTTCCGCCTTCGCCAGCCCCTGGTGTGCCAGCAGGCTGAAGACGTGCGGGGCGGCATCCTGCGGGGCGTCTGAGGTGGTCAGGCGAGGGGCCTCGCCGTTCGCCAGCAGGGTAAAATCGAGCAGGCGGTGGGTGTAGTCGTAGGTCGGGCCGAGCAGCTGACCACCCGGGATATCTTTATAAACGGCAGAAATTCGGCGCTCAAGGCGCATCTCTGCGCTGTTAATCGGCTCGCTCACCGCCAGCTTCGCCAGGGTGGTGCGGTAGGCGCGCAGCAGGAAGATGGCCTCGACGTTATCGCCGCTGGCCTGCTTCAGCGCCAGCGCTGCCAGCTCGCGGTCGGCAATGCCGCCTTCGGTCATCACCCGGTCCACGGCCAGGTTGAGCTGCTGTTCGATCTGGGCGACGCTCAGCTCCGGGAGCTGCTCATCGCCCCGGCGTCTGTGCTCCTGCAGGGCATGGGCGGCGGCGATCGCCTTTTCGCCCCCTTTGACGGCAACGTACATCAGCACACCTCCACGTGGGTGGTTCGCGGGATCGCCAGCAGGCGTTCGCCGCAGGTCAGGAGCAGGTCGATCCCCAGCGGGAACGGGTGCGGGCGCTCGGTCAGTTCATGAATAATGCACTCCGGCAGCTGCGGGGCGACCATGCGTTCTTCGGCAATTCCGGCTCCGGTCAGGCGCAGCATGCGCCCGCCGCTCAGGCTCGGCACCTGCAAAATCAGGGTGGCGCTGGTCTCCGGCGCGACGGCGCTGCCTTCGCTCAGAGCGTTGAGCTGCTCGTGGCTAATCTGCTCGTCGGCAACGGCAAACACCGCCAGTTGGGGCTGATCCACCAGCGGGGCGCTGGTATGAAAACGCAGGTTAGAGCTGACGATATCGTTACTCACCGCGCCCGACAGCCAGACCGGAGTGTCATTATCGGCCAGGGTCAGCAGCACGCTGGTGGTGGCGAGGTTCAGCGGCTGCCAGCCGTGTTTAAGCTGATGCAGGGAGACGATCACCCCCGGTTCGCTCATCGCTTTTAGCAGACGGCGAAAACTGTGTTGGGCATCCTGCACGGCAAGGGTAAAAGCGGGTTGAAGGGTCATGCGTTGTCTCCGCGAACGAGCGTAAAGAAGTCGACCCGGCTGGTGTTCACCTCGGCCTGACGCGCGGCAAGGCGTGCGGCGCGGTCGGCTTCCAGCGGGGCAATAAGGGTTTCCATTAAGGACTGAAAATGCGGCGCTTCCTGCAGCAGGGCGTCGATCACCGCGCACTGCTCGGCATGCGCTTTGTTGCGCCCGAGCAGGTAGCTGTAGCCAAGCGTGCCGCTGGCAAGGCGCACCACGGCGCGGGTCAGGGTGGCATCACCGGCAAAGTAGCGTGCCCCGGTGCCGCCCATCCGCGCCTGGATCTGCACCAGCCCGGTTTCCGGGGCGCGGATCGGTTCATAAGCGGGCGTCAGGCTCAGGGCCGACATCCGCTCGGCAAGCGCCGCAGGCTGGCTGTGGGCGAGAACGGCCATCCAGTGCTGGCGGGTGGAGGTATCGAAATGCATTCAGTGCTCCATGGTGAATTCAATCATGTCGGCGCGGGTCAGGCTGACGGAGTACTCCGTCGCGTTGATCTCGCCGTCACGGTGGTTAAGGGTGCGCACGCAGAGCAGGGGCGCCATGTTGGGAATCTCCAGCACCTTGCTCTCTTTGGCCTGCGCGCGGCGGGCGCTGATGCGGGTCTGGGTGCGCCTGAGCGCAATCCCGGTGGCTTCGAACAGGAAGTCGTGCAGCGAGCCGCTGGCGAAGTTCTGCAGCACCGGCCAGAGGGTCAGGTCAGCGAAGTAGTGGTCGATCTGACACACCGCCACGCCGTTGACCCGGCGCAGGGTGCGCAGGTGGACGACGTTATCGCCCTCCGAAATCCCCAGCGCGTCTGCCACGTGGCTGGAGGCCGGACGCAGCACCGAGAGCAGTTTTTCGCTGGTGGGGTGGCTGCCCTGATCCAGCAGGTTCTGGCTGAAGCGCGCCTGAGCGTTGAGGGGGTAGTCGAACGGGCGCATCAGCACCAGCACGCCGACGCCCTGACGACGCTGTACCCATCCGCGTTCAACCAGCTGGTCAATGGCGCGGCGCAGGGTATGGCGGTTCACTTCATAGCGATCCGCAAGCTGCTGTTCAGCAGGCAGATAATCCCCGCAGCGGTAGTGGGTGCGCAGCTCCACTTCAAGCTTCGCGGCAATCTCTTGCCAGCGTGTCGGGTAACTGGTCGGATGTCTGGATAAGTGCATACAAATCAAAGCCTCGCTTCTCAGATGAAGTGCTTACGCAAACGTTGAGAGAGGAAATCCAGCAGGCTGACCGTCACGATGATGAGCACCATCAGGGCGCAGGTTTGCTGGAACTGGAAACCGCGAATCGCTTCCCACAGGGTGACGCCAATCCCGCCCGCGCCGACCATCCCCACCACCGTTGCGGAGCGAACGTTAGATTCAAAGCGGTACAGGGAGTAGGAGATAAGCAGCGGCATCACCTGCGGCAGGACGCCATAGAGGATCTCTTCCAGCTTGTTGGCCCCGGTGGCGCGAATGCCTTCCACCGGGCCGGGCTCGATGGCTTCCACCGCTTCCGAGAGCAGTTTGGAGAGCACCCCGGTGGTATGAATAAATAGCGCCATCACCCCGGCGAACGGCCCGAGACCGACCGCCACCACGAACAGCATCGCAAAGACCATTTCGTTGATGGCGCGGCAGGCGTCCATCAGGCGACGCACCGGCTGGTAAATCCACCAGGGCACGATGTTGTCGGCGCTCATCAGGCCAAACGGAATGGAGAGCACCACCGCCAGCGCGGTACCCCAGACGGCGATTTGCAGGGTGATGGCCATTTCGCTGAGGTAGTCCTGCCACTGGCTGAAGTCCGGCGGGAAGAAGTCGGCGGCGAAGGTCGCCATGTTGCCAGAGTCCTGAATCAGCGTGAGCGGCGCCATTTCCGCCCCCTTCCAGGAGACAACGAGCACCGCCAGCAGAACGGCCCAGCCGATCAGCGAGAACCAGCTGCGCTTTGGCGGTGGGAGAGTGATGGTTTGCATGTAGGTTCCTTGCGGTTTGTGTGCCGGATGGCGCTACGCTTATCCGGCCTACGATCCAGAAAGTAGGCCCGGTAAGCGAAGCGCCACCGGGCAAAAAGCACTACTGAACCGCTTTATTCACGCTGGTCATCGCGCCCAGCGCCGCGGTCAGGCGGTCGAGATCGTCCAGCTGCGCCTGAATTTCAGACATCTTGCTGCTCTTCTCTTCGTCCTTCAGGCCCTTGTTCTCCTTCACGCCCTGGATCTGTTTGAACAGCGCCAGCTGGCGAATCGGCACCAGCTGCAAATCGCTGGAGGCGCGGAACGGCGCCCAGCCCAGGCGTTCCAGCACGGTTTTCTCTTCGGCGGTTTTGCCGTAGTTCATAAAGAAGTCGTACACCTTGTCCTTGGTGCTTTCGGAGAGGTTTTTACGCCACACAATCGGGTCGCCCGGGATCAGCGGCGATTTCCAGATCACCTTCAGTTCTTTCAGCTTGTCCGGTGCGGAGGTCTTCAGCTTGTCGAGGTTTTCGGTGTTGTTGGTGGCAACATCCACCTGCTTGTTGGCGACGGCGAGGGCGTTGGTTTCATGCCCGGCGTTGACCGTGCGTTTGAATTCACTGGTGGAGACGTTGTTCTTGGCAAAGACGTAGTAACCCGGGACCAGGAAGCCGGAGGTGGAGTTCGGGTCGCCGTTGCCAAAGGTCAGCTCTTTACGTTTGGCGAGCATGTCGTTGAGGTTGTTGATCGGGCTGTCTTTGTTGACGATCAGCACGCTCCAGTAACCCGGGGAGCCATCTGCCGCAACGGTCTGGGCAAAGACCTGACCGTTGGCGCGGTCCACCGCTTCCATGGCGGAGAGGTTGCCGTACCAGGCGATGTCCACTTTATTAAAGCGCATCCCCTGGATGATGCCCGCGTAGTCCGGGGCGAAGAAGGCGTTCACTTTGATCCCCAGCTTGCTTTCCATGTCTTTCAGGAAGGGTTCCCACTGTGGCTTCAGGTTCTGCTGTGATTCCGTCGAAATGATGCCAAAGTTCAGTGCTTTTTCCTGCTCTTCCGCATACGCCGGGCTTAACAGGGTGCTGATACTGAACATGCTGGTGAAGGCCAGCGCGGCAACCGTTTTATAGCTCATTTCCATTCCTCATTGTGGAGACGTTAAGCAGCCTGCGCGTTCTCTTCGACGCGGTTAATGCTGCGGTAGAGATGGTCAAAACGTTCGTTATCAAACTGATGGCTGGCGCCATCAAAGAACACGTGCCCCTGACGCAGGGCGACGATGCGCCCGCAGTAGCGCAGGGCGTAATCCACCTGATGCAGCGTCACCACGATGGTGATGCCGTCGTGCTGGTTAATGTCGCGCAGGGTTTCCATCACGATGCGGGCCGACTCCGGATCCAGCGAGGCAATCGGCTCATCGGCAAGAATAATTTTGGCTTTCTGCATCAGCGCCCGGGCAATCGCCACGCGCTGCTGCTGGCCACCGGACAGGGTGGAGACGCGCTGGTGGGCGAAGTGGGCCATGCCGACGCGGGTCAGCGCCTGCAGCGCCTCCTGTTTTTGCGAGGGCGAAAACCAGCGCAGACAGGTGCGCCAGAACGGGGTGCTGCCGAGCGCGCCAATCAGCACGTTTTCAAGCACCGTCAGGCGGTTCACCAGGTTGAACTGCTGGAAGATGTAGCCGGTCTGCGCGCGGCTTTTGCGGATATCGCCCGCCAGACGCCCCGCGCGCTGCACGGTATTGCCCAGCAGCTCAACGTGGCTTTCCGGGGTTTTATCGCAGGTGATAAGGCCGCTCAGGTGGCGCAGAAGGGTGGATTTACCTGAACCGGATGGCCCCAGCAGCGCTACCATTTCGCCCTGCTGGACGGTCAGATCAACGGCATGCAGAGCCTTATTGTGATGGAAGGTCTTGCTCAGTTTCTCGACGCGGATGACAGTTTGCATGGGGGAGGCCTCGATTCAAATGTGGCCTCATGCTGGCGGATCAATATGACATTTAGGTTAAGTGTTGGTTGCGGGAGTTTGAAGAGTTGACGTGAAAGCGATGACAATCATTGTAGGCCCGGTAAGTGCAGCGCCACCGGGCGCTGTTGCGGGATGCGCTGCGCTTATCCGGCTTACTGTTTAACGACGTTGATCATCCAGGGAACGCCGTATTTATCGGTCACCTTGCCGAAGCCGTGCGCCCAGAAGGTCTCCTGCCAGGCCATGTCGATGGTACCCCCTGCGGCCAGGTTGTCGAACCAGCGTTTGCCTTCCGCCACGTCCTGGGTGTCGAGCACCAGCGTAAAGCCGGCGTAGGTGGCGTCTTTGCCGGGCGAACCGTCACTCATCATGATAACGCTGCCGGCGATGCGCACGTTGGAGTGGGCGATAGCGGAGTCCGGGAACGCCATGCCTGACGGGCAGCCCTCTTCGCGGTTGTCGTCTTTGGGCATTTCGCCGAAGGTGATTTTATAGAGGAGTTCCGCGCCGACGGCCTGCTGATAGAAGGCCGTGGCCTCTGCGCAGTTACCGGCGAATGAAATGTAGGGACTTAACGGCATAATCATTACCTCAGGTAAAGAGAAGCCCGTTAAGTGTAGTTCGGTATTTGTAGGCCGGATAAGCGTAGCGCATCCGGCAAAAGCGCCCGGCGGCGCTTCGCTTGCCGGGCCTACAAAAAAGCATCAGTTCTTTTTCACGAACTCGGATTTCAGCTTCATCGGGCCGAAACCGTCAATTTTGCAGTCGATGTTGTGGTCGCCTTCAACCAGGCGGATGCCTTTGACTTTGGTGCCGATCTTCAGCATCGACGAGCTGCCTTTGACTTTCAGATCTTTAATCACGGTGACGTTGTCGCCGTCGGCCAGCAGGTTACCGTTGGCATCTTTAACAATCAGCTCATCGCTCTCTTGCGCGGGTTCTGCGTTGTTCCATTCGTAAGCGCATTCCGGGCAAATGAACATACCGTTATCTTCATAGGTATATTCAGAACTGCATTTTGGACACTGTGGTAGTTGCATGGTGTTCTCCTCAAAATAGTGCGAAGCGGCGGCAATCAGGCCCGCCAAAAATCGACAGGTTGTCGAAAAAGGCGGCAAGTATAACGCATGTCCTTACTGTTGTCGGTGATATTGTTTTTCGCTTTTAGCGAAAAGGGTCTTTTCGATGACAGAATTTGTCAGCGATTGGGGCAATGTTAAGAGTCACACACAGGGGATAAACGCGCCTGATTAAAAGCGATAATATTTTATTGCGGCAAATTGATACGCCGTGTCATTTCAGATAAGGTTAAGACGCTAATGATATTTTACTGACTTGCTTTAATAACCCTCCCTGGTCTGCAAGGGATGATTTACCCCTCATTTTTGGTGGGTAACTAACGATGATTTTTCCTGAAGTTTTTAAAAATTGAGCTACGCTCTTAATCTTTCGGTTTCCCTGACCGAAGGAGCGCGCTCTGCTGCTTTAAGCGCTGAAAGAATATATTTTTACTGTCATTACACAATTATATGGCTTCGAACATATTTACAACACGTAATCATATAAGCCGATCCTTCATTCTTATAAACAATTCGGTTATATAAAATTTGTGTTAAGGGAAGGCTTTTACTATGCACACACAGACAATATTTGAATTGAGCCAGGAGGCCGAAAGGCTGCTGCAGCTCTCGTTGCAGAATCTTGAGTCGTTGAGCGCCATGCCTGTCGCCATGCTGGACAACGCCACGTCGGCCATTACCGGCGAAACCAGCAATGTCTTACCTCTGCATTTTAGTGCCCGTGGCTTAGAGGCGCAGCAGTCGATGCTGAATAATGAGCTGCGCAAAATTACCCGCCTGGAGATGGTGCTGGCGATCGTGGGCACCATGAAGGCCGGAAAGTCCACTACCATCAACGCCATCGTGGGCACCGAAGTGTTACCCAATCGCAACCGCCCGATGACCGCGTTGCCGACGCTGATCCGTCACACTCCCGGCCAGAAAGAGCCGGTGCTGCATTTTTCTCACGTCGCCCCCATTGATACATTAATAAAACAAATGCAAAAGAAGCTTGCCAATTACGATCGCGGCAAGCTGGCGCAGCAGCTGGAAATTGACAAAGATATGAATGCGCTACTTGGGCGTATCGAAACCGGCGCGGCATTTGAAAAACATTATTTAGGTGCGCAGCCGATATTTAATTGTTTAAAAAACCTGAACGATTTAGTGCGGCTTTCTCAGGCGCTGGGCACGGATTTTCCGTTCCCGGCCTATGCTGCGATCGAGAATATCCCGGTTATCGAAGTGGAGTTTGTCCATCTGGCCGGGCTGGATGTCCATCTGGGGCAATTAACCCTGCTGGATACCCCGGGGCCGAACGAGGCCGGACAGCCGCATCTGCAAAAAATGCTCACCGAGCAGCTCGCCCGGGCATCGGCGGTGCTGGCGGTGATGGACTATACCCAACTGAAGTCGATCTCCGATGCCGAAGTGCGGCTGGCCATCTCCGCCGTCGGCAAAGCGGTGCCGCTGTACGCCCTGGTTAATAAGTTCGATCAGAAAGACCGCAACAGCGATGATGAAGAGCAGGTGCGGGCGATGATTTCCGGCACCCTGATGAAGGGCCATATCTCCCCGGGTCAGATCTTCCCGGTCTCGTCGATGTGGGGATACCTGGCGAACCGGGCGCGTCACGAACTGGCTATGCACGGTAAATTGCCCGATCACCAGGAGCAGCGCTGGGTGCAGGATTTTGCCGAGGCCGCACTGGGCCGCCGCTGGCGAACCGCCGATCTGGATGATATTGAACACCTTCGCCACTCCGCCGATCTGCTGTGGGAGGACTCCCTGTTTGAGCAGCCGATCCGCAAGCTGATTTATGCCGCCTACTCCAACGCCTCGCTGTATGCGTTGCGCTCCGCGTCGCATAAGCTGCTGAACTACGCCCAGAACGCCCGGGAGTACCTGGATTTCCGCTATCAGGGGCTGACGGTAGCCTTTGACGAGTTACAGCACAATATTGCCCGTCTGGAAGATGACATGGCGCTGCTGCACTCCCGCCAGGCGTCGGTAAGCGATGAGGTTCGCCATGAGGTGAGCCAGGCGCTGAGCGCCACGGATCTGTTTCTCACCTCCCAGCAGAACGATATTAAACTCTCCATCGCGCATATCTTTAATCCCGACAATTTGCTCGACCTGGCGGGGTTTGATCCGCATAAACAGCGTGCAGATGCCGCGGCGACGCCCGGTCAGCTGGTACTGGAGGATGAAGGCCAGGCGCAGATCCTGTTGAGCAAAATCCGCTCCTCCTGCGAGATGATCATGCTGGATGCGCAGGCGAAAATCGGCCGTGAGCTGGCGCTGCGTTTCGACCAGCTGGAGTCCACGCTGGCGCGGGCGCTGAACGATGCCATGCGCCCGATTGAAACGCGCATTAAAGAAGAGTTAAGCCACGCCGGTTTTCGCGCGCGGATCAGCTTTCCGGCGTTTCAGGCCAACCAGCTTAACTTTAATACCCGGGGGCTGTTCAGCGATGCTATCGCCCAGGAGAGTCAGCCTGCCAGTCAGTCTCAGGGAGCCGGCAGCGTGCTGCGTGAGACGGTCTCCCGCTGGTTGAACAATCCGGGCTGGGGCTGGGAAGACTATGTGATGACGCGGACGCGGTATGTTATCAACGTGTCACAGCTTCATGAGAAATTTAAACAACATATCGATCAATTTTGTGAACAAATCCGTAAAGCTTTGGCCGCCCAGGTCGATGTCTCTGTTACAGCAGGTATGGCGACATTCTTTGCCGAGTTCTCGTTATGCCTTGCAGGGTTACAGGAAAGCTTGCGTGATAGCCTCGCGGTGCGCCAGCAGAATGAGCATGCCACGCGCGCGCTCAGCCAGCTGCTGCAGCAATGTATTACGACTGCAGCGTGGATTCAGGAAGATACCCGACTGTTACGCGATGATATTCAAACGCTATTCGCGGCAGAGCAACCATGACAAAACAATTACTGGACGGTCCCGGGCGGACGCTGGAATGCATACATCCTAAATTTATGGTCGACCTGGTTCAGGGGGCTGACGCACAGCGTCACACCTCTGTGGGGTCGCAACAGCAGCACTTTCGTGAACGTTTAACCCAGGAGATCATGGCGCAGACTCAGCTTCGCCAGTGGGCGATGGGGGGAATGTTCAGCGAAAATGCTGTGCTGCGGCTCGGGCTGGCAGAGAAACTGGCGGGCATGGTCGATCCCGGCCATCTGGCGCTGACCCGCATGACCC
Organism: Leclercia sp. TB492; assembly: GCF_049974505.2. NCBI lineage: Bacteria > Pseudomonadati > Pseudomonadota > Gammaproteobacteria > Enterobacterales > Enterobacteriaceae > Leclercia > Leclercia sp. TB492. The sequence continues at coordinate 316,889 of NZ_CM127572.1, forward strand.
AGACCCTGACCACGCTGCGCCAGCAGGCCAACCTGCGCAATCAACCCCCCATCGGCGTGGTGCAACAGTACGAAATCCTTTCTGCCCATTTTCAGCAACGCGCCCAGTTTAAAGAGAAGGCATTAACCCAGCGTGGGTTAACGGTGCAGGCGGGCGTTCACAGCGAACAGATTTTTACCCGCTGGCGGGCCGGACATTATGACGGCTGGTCGCTGGCCGGGCGCGGCTATGTGGTGCTGGAGGAGCTGCGCTGGGGGGCGTTCGGTGACGCCTGTCGGCTGGCGAATGCGGATGTCAGCGCCATGCTCAAAGATAATCTGCGCAGCATGGTGGCCAACTACCTGGCGCAGGGGATCAATGCGGCGCCCGCGACCCGTCATTTTTACCATCAGTGGCTGACAACACCCAGTACGCCGGGGATTATCGATCATAAAGATATGCTTGGCTGGCTGGGGGACTGGTGCGATGCCGACAGGCATCCGGTGTGCTGGTCGGTGACGCAGAGCTGGCAGAATGTGGCGCTGGGAATGCCGAGGCTCTGTTCGGCGGCAAGGCTGGCAAAGGCGATGGTGGAAGAGGTGTTTGGCGAGTAAGAATTTTCACCCTCTCCCCGGGCGGGGAGAGGGCTACGTATTAGTGGTGCAGTGATTCAACCGGGCTCTGTTCCGCGGTATTTTCTGGGACCTTACCAAAGCGTTTGGCATACAGGGCGGTAATAATCGGCACCAGAATCGCCGTCACGATGACGCTTGCGGCAACCAGCGCGGTAGCGGAAGCGGCAACCGGTTCGAAGGCCGGGTTAATCTGGGCGATAATGACCGGGTTCGCCACGGCAGCACCCGCTGCGGACGAGGCGGCGACACCCGCAGTACCATTCCCTCCACCGATTACACGGTCGGCAATAATCAGCGGGATACCGGTGATGATGATAACCGCCACACCCAGCACGATACCCAGCAGGCCGGTATCCAGAATCACGTTCAGGTTGATGGTGTTACCCAGCGCGAAGCCGAAGAACGGAATCAGAACCGGGGTCGCTTTGCTGAAGAAGTCACGCAGATCGTGGTCGAGGTTGCCGAGGGCAAAACCGATCAGGAACGGCAGGACGGCGCCGACAAAGTGGTGTGGTTCAAAGGAGGCCAGACCGGCGGAGCCGAGGATCAGCATGGTCATCAGCGGGCCAGATTCCAGAGACATCAGAACGAAGGCGCCGGACTCTTCTTTGGTGCCGTACTGGTTCATCAGGCTGGCATACAGGCCGCCGTTGGTCATGTCCATTGCAGAGACGATCGCCAGCACGGAGAGGCCAGCGAAGAAGCCGGTCTGAATACCATTTTCCGGGATAAACATGGCGCAAACCATCGCCACAATCCAGGCTACGGCAATTTTGGTAATCACCAGCGTACCGGATTTACGTAATACTGTGCCCGTTGCCCGTAAATTAATGGAGGCGCCGATACAGAAGAACCATACCGCCAGAATCGGAACTGTCCCGGTAATCATGCCTTTGGTGAAACCACCAAAATAGGCTCCGGTATTAGGTGCTAAGGTATTTAAAATTGCACCCAGTACCAGCGGTACCAGCATCATCCCTCCGGGGATGCGTTCAATCGCGGCTTTAATCTTCATCATTAACCCTCACATCTCATCACGCATCGCCCGCGGACAAGTGATATTTAATAATCTAATGAATTCAACGAATTGTGACAAAGATGCGTCAGGCGATTCGTCGTTCATACAGCAGATATAACCAGTTTGGCTTTTTAAACCTTCGCTTGAAGGTCACCAGACTCGTTTTGACGGGCTTATGATGCGATCGTTGGAATGATGATTCAATGAAAATAAAACAGTGTTTTAGTTATCTCCATCACATATTTTAAGGAAACATGATATTTGCTTCTTGATTATTAAAATGGCTGTGAATGCATTGTAAAAAAATGTCGTTTTTTTTGATTTGGTAGCAAATAATAACGCCTGAAAGAATATTTTCAGCGCCGGGTATAAGAAACAACGCATTACGCTGTATTTACACTTTTGACACTTCTGTTAGAAACCTTAAAAATATATGTGAAGTTGATCACAAATATAAACGCTGGTAGGGTAAAGGCATCATTAACAGCCCAGACAGGCGTCACAGGTTCGGTTGTACCGCTCCGAAAGGTCAGTGTAAGTAAACCTGCTACGCTTGAGAAAGGAGAATGCGCATGAGGCGCTTCCCGGGTTCCACAGAGCGCACTTTTTAGGCGCTGTGGTGAGGACTGGGCTTAGTCAACGAGGATAGCCATGCTAAAAAGGAAAAAAGTTAAACCGATCACCCTGCGCGACGTCACCATTATTGATGACGGGAAACTGCGCAAAGCGATCACCGCCGCCTCGCTCGGTAATGCGATGGAATGGTTCGATTTCGGTGTGTATGGCTTCGTGGCCTACGCGCTGGGTAAAGTCTTCTTCCCTGGTGCCGATCCCAGCGTGCAGATGATTGCCGCGCTCGGGACGTTCTCTGTTCCTTTCCTTATCCGCCCGTTAGGGGGGCTGTTCTTCGGGATGCTGGGGGACAAGTATGGTCGCCAGAAAATCCTCGCTATCACGATAGTGATTATGTCGGTAAGTACGTTCTGTATCGGCCTGATACCGTCGTATGCGAGCATAGGCATCTGGGCGCCGATCCTGCTGCTGCTGTGTAAGATGGCCCAGGGCTTCTCGGTGGGGGGTGAATATACCGGCGCGTCAATTTTTGTTGCCGAATATTCTCCGGACCGTAAGCGCGGCTTTATGGGCAGCTGGCTTGATTTCGGTTCTATTGCCGGGTTCGTGCTGGGTGCGGGCGTGGTGGTGTTGCTCTCCACCGTGGTGGGCGAAGAGAACTTCCTCTCCTGGGGCTGGCGTATTCCGTTCTTCCTGGCGCTGCCGCTGGGGCTGATTGGCCTCTATTTGCGTCACGCGTTAGAAGAGACCCCGGCGTTCCAGCAGCATGTTGAAAAGCTGGAGCAGGGCGATCGCGAAGGTCTGCAGGATGGACCGAAAGTCTCGTTCAAAGAGATCGCGACTCGCCACTGGCGTAGCCTGCTGACCTGTATTGGTCTGGTGATCTCCACCAACGTGACCTATTACATGCTGCTGACCTACATGCCGAGCTACCTGTCGCACAACCTGCACTACTCAGAAGATCACGGTGTGCTGATCATTATCGCCATCATGGTGGGGATGCTGTTTGTGCAGCCGATCATGGGCCTGCTGAGCGACCGCTTCGGACGTCGTCCATTCATTATCTTCGGCAGTATCGCGCTCTTTGTGCTGGCTATCCCGGCCTTCATCATGATTAACAGTGATGTGATCGGCCTGATTTTTGCCGGCCTGCTGATGCTGGCGGTGATCCTCAACTGCTTTATTGGCGTGATGGCCTCGACGCTGCCGGCGATGTTCCCGACGCATATCCGTTACAGCGCGCTGGCGGCGGCCTTTAACATCTCGGTACTGATTGCCGGTCTGACGCCTACGCTGGCAGCCTCGCTGGTGGAGAGCACCCAGAACCTGATGATGCCTGCCTACTATCTGATGGTGATTGCGGTGATTGGCCTGATTACCGGTATTTACATGAAAGAGACGGCGAACCTGCCGCTGAAAGGGGCGACGCCTGCTGCGTCTGACCTTCAGGAAGCCAAAGAGATCCTCCGCGAGCACCACGACAACATTGAGCAGAAGATAGAAGATATCGATGCTGAAATTGCCGAGCTACAGGCGAAGCGTTCCAGACTGGTCGATCAACATCCCCGCATAAATGAGTAAATAAAAAACCCGGCTTCGGCCGGGTTTTTTTTTCATATCCAAATGGAATACAACGAAAGTTTATTGGCGGTTTTATTGAATAGTGCTTACGCTGTATATAAGCGGATGTCTCTATAAAATCGACGCTTTCTTCTCTATTAGGGGTGTGTATGCTGAGTTTTACACCGACATAGTTGTAAACGCAGGCATTACACAGGGTGTTGGCAATCCCTGTCACTCTCCCTTGCATGAAACAGCATTTTATTTTCTAAACTCTTTGCTTATGCAATTAGTACAACAAAAAAATAATACCAAGCTTAATTATAAGTAGGTCTGGACATGCTGAGAAATTCGCAAAAGATTACCCATGGAGGATACTCGGTATTCATTAAATTAATTGATTTTTTCTCAATTAATTTAATTTTAATGCTGAGTGGGTGGGTGTTGAAAATGGAGTCTTTCGATACTGTAATTTTGATCAGCTTATTGTACTCCACCGCTTTTTTACTGTTTGGTGAATACACGCAGTGCTATCTCTATCGTCCTAAAAACAACAAGTTGCGTAACCAAAGACGCCTCTTTCTGACGGCTTTTTTTGCCATTCTTTTTATCGGCCTGGTGCGTCTGCTGTTCGCGAAATTATACGCTCTGGGCTACGTCAGCTTTATCGATGTGCGTAATATACCTGCTATGCCGCTCTGGTATGCCTCGCCGATCCCTTTTCTCTACGTCGTCCGTCTGATTATTTTCAAGCTGTCGGCAAAAAAGAAAATAAGGGTGGCTATTATCGGCATTACGGATAACGGCCTGGCGGCTGAACGGGCGCTGCGCCTGGAGTACTCTGATGTGCAGCTGGACCTGGCCTTCTACGATGAACGCGGTCCTGAGCGGCTCGGCGAACTGGCCACCAGAATTACCAGCCCCTATAACGGGCCGGTGATCAAGCTGGTTGAAGAAGCCAAAGCCAGCAGAGTCGACGAGATCTATATTGCCCTGCCGATGGTGGCCCTGGAGCGCATCCGCCATTTTCTGGCGATGATGTCTGATACCACGGTCAACACCTATATTGTGCCGGACTTTTACGCCTACAGCACTAATACCTCCCAGATCCGTTCCATCCACAACCTGCAGACCATTGGTATTTTTACCTCCCCGCTGGACGGGGGCGGGTCGTTTATAAAACGAGCAGAAGATCTGGTATTGGGCAGCGTGATTATGGTAATGATTGCCACGTTAATGATCGCTATTGCTATAGGTATCAAACTCACTTCACGTGGGCCTGTTTTCTTCAAACAGGATCGCTATGGCCTGAGCGGGCAGAAGATTAAAGTCTGGAAGTTCCGGACGATGAAGGTGATGGAAAATACCGACACGGTGGTACAGGCGACACGGGACGATCCTCGGGTCACCCGCTTTGGCGCATTCTTACGTCGGACATCTCTGGATGAGCTGCCGCAATTCATTAATGTAATACAGGGGAATATGTCTATTGTCGGTCCACGGCCGCACGCTGTGGCGCACAACGAGCTTTACCGTAAGCAGGTCGAAAACTACATGATTCGCCATAAAGTAAAGCCTGGGATCACAGGTTTAGCGCAAATTAATGGCTATCGTGGCGAAATTGATGCGCTATACAAAATGGAAAAGCGAGTCCAGTACGACATTGAATATATTCAGAACTGGTCCTTTTGGTTAGATATAAAAATCATCATTAAAACCATTTTTAAGGGATTTGTCGGTAAGAATGCATACTAAAATTATTATTATCGCTGGGATTATAGCGTCTCCGGTCGCCCTGGCAGAATTAACGCCAAAATCACACATCGGCTTTGCGGGCATCGACTTTCAGAGCAACGTCGCTGCTGATTATGGGCACAACGATAACGTGACTTACCAGCACGATGACAGCGACGCGAAAGGCTCCGACTTCCAGAGCCTCAAGCCCGTTATCAGCCTGAACGGGGAACGTGGGCAGGATAAGTATCTGCTGATGTACTCCGGGGACTATCGTCACTACTCCAGCGATTCTGCGGATGATTACGATGACCACGTTTTCCGCTTCAAAGGCGACTGGCGCTTTGGTTTGATGCATGGCCTGACCCTGAATCTCGAAGATTCACTCGGCCATGAGGCACGCGGGCGCGGCGTGACGGAAGGGTTCCTGCCGGAACAGTTCCGGCAATTTGGCGTCAAGTCACCCTTAACCACCAATCTATTCAACAGCGAGCTACGCTATAGTTATGGTGCGCCGGACGGACGTGGAAGAGCAGACCTGGCGTTGATGCACCGCAAGTGGACCTTTGGCAATACCGGTCAGGTTGAAAGCCAGGATGCGGACTTTGCAGAATATATCGATGAGCAGGAGTGGGACGAAAATACGCTGATTGCAGAAATTTTCGATCAGTACACATCTAAGACGCGTTTTCGCTATAGTTTTATTACCAACCAGTTTCGTTATGGCCATGCGTCAGAAAAAGACAGTAATGAATATTATTTGCGATACGGCGTTCAATCGCAGCTAACGGGCAAAACAAACGTCGATGCGAACGTGTCGTGGCTCTATAAAACCTTTGAAAATAACCCCGGGTCGAAGGATTTCAACGGGATTAACTGGGATATTCTGGGTGAATGGAGACCTTTGCAACAGTCACTTTTTACATTAAGAACATCCCAAAGTATTAAGGACCCTTCCGAAGCGGGAGGATATAATTTAGTAACGGAATACGGTATTTCTTACAAACATCTATGGATGAACAACCGTTTAACGACGTTGCTTGATTATGCATACATTACAGAAGACTACAAAGATCAGGACAAGGATCGTCACGACAAGAATGGCGTGTTTTCATTTATCGTAGGTTATGACCTCACACCATCGATTAACTTTGGTGTGGAATATCATCTTGATACGCTTAAGTCTAATAAAGATACAGATACGTTTACCATCGGCCCCAACGATGACCGCGTAGTGACTGAAACGTTGGGCTATGATCAATCTTTGATTATGCTTACAGCTAAGGTTCAGATTTAAAATGAAAATAATGAAACTGTGCGCGTTTTTACTCCTCAGCGTTGTTTTCGCCGGCTGCAAATCACCACAGCCGACGTTAATGGACAATAGCGTGGTTGATACAGCAAATTATTTACTGGGCTCTGGCGATACCGTCAACATTAACGTTGCCGGTCAACCTGACCTGACCATGAAGGTAGTACTTGATAATAGTGGGGCTATTAATTACCCCTATATTGGCAAGCTGGAATTAAAGGGCAAAACCGCAAGTCAGGTTGATGCAGAGATTACGCAACGCCTGCGCAAAGGGTTTGTGCTCAATCCCATGGTGACCGTGAATATTGCTGAATTCCGCAAATTCTATATCTCTGGTGAGATCGAGAATCCCAATGGTTATGCCTATGAACCAGGGCTGACCGTGGAAAAAGCTATCGCCTTAGGCGGAGGATATACCGACCGTGCAGACCGCAGTGACCTTAGTATTCGACAATCATCCACTGGCGAGTTACTCGAAAATGTTGATGTGACTCACTCCGTGCTCCCCGGTGATCTCGTAATTATTGGCATAGGGTTCTTCTGACCATGAAACTATCAATAGTGGAAAATGGCAAAAAGCGAGAAAGCGCTATCGATATCTCCAGATTTGCCAGTGAAATTAAAAAGAACTCCTGGAAAATCATTCTCTCCGGCGTCATTGCCGGGGCGATTGCCTGGCCACTAATGAGTTTGATGCCGTCAAAATATGTCTCTACGGCAACGGTCCTGCTTAAAGCCCAGCCCGATAATGTGACCCCTTTCCAGAAGGTTGAGGGGTATGACTCCACCCGTAACGGCTACTACGAAACCCAAAACGCGCTGATGCAGTCGCGCGTGGTGCTGGAACAGGCGGTGCGTACCCTGAAGCTGGATCAAAATCCGGCTTTCAACGGGGGCGACGATGGTGCAACGGGGAAAGAGAACGAGCAGCAGCGGGTTGAAAATGCGCTCAAGACGTTAGGTAAAAACCTCACCATTAACAGCGTGCGTACCACCCATCTTGCCACCGTCTCGTATGAGTCCACCTCCCCGCAGCTGTCGGCAGACGTTGCCAACGGGGTGGCCGAGTCGTTTATCAATTACAGCCTGGGGCTCAAGCAGCAGAAAACGCTGCAGGCCAGTGAAGATACCCAGCACAAGCTGGCGCTGCTCAAGGAGCAAATGATCCAGCAAAAAACGGCGCTGGATAACTATCTGGCGAAAGCGGGGTTACTGACCTTCCGCGGCGTTGACGGTTTTGAAACTGAACAGATGGGCATTGTCACCAACCGGCTGGCAAATGCTACCGAACGCCGGGTGGCGGCAGAATCTATCTATAACGAAGTGCGTTCCGGTGGCGGTAAGGCCATCTCGCTGCCGTCGATTTCAAATCATGCCCAGATCCAGGATTTACGCATTGCGTTGATCCAGGCGAACAGCGAGCTTTCGCAACTGGAGAAAACCTACGGACCGCAGCATGACAAAGTGATCCAGGCCCGGGCGCGTATCGGCGCAATCCAGGCGCAAACGGCGATGACGCTCAGAGAGCAGGAGGCCGGATTACGCCAGAACTACGAGGCGGCGGTGGCGGATGAAAAAAATTACCAGAAGCAGCTGGATGAGCAGAGAGAGAACTTCCAGCGGCTGTCGATGAAGCGCGAAGGCTACAACGAGCTGAAGCTGGCGCTGGATAAGACGGAAGAGATGTACAAGGTGATCTACCAGCGTACGCAGGAGCTGACGCTGCCGGGCACCTATACCGATGCTGACGCGGAGCTCTACGATCCTGCCGTGCCCGCCGCGCGTCCTGTTAAGCCAAATAAACCGCTGCTGATGCTGATGATCGTGCTGCTGGTGATGCTCTTCTACGTGATGTACGTCATGGTGAAAGCCGCCACGGATCGCTCAGTGAACACCCTCAGCCAGATGCAAAAGCGCCTTAACCTGGTGCCGCTGGGTGAGATCCGCCGCTTTAAGGGCGTGGGAGGGCGAGGCAAGATCCGCGATCTGATTACCAGCGATCCGCTGAATGCCGACATCATTCACAGCATGCGCACGCAGATCATGCTGAGCAGTCACCCGTTGCAGGTTATTGCCGTTACGTCGGCGGAAGCCGGAGAGGGGCGGACGCTACTGGCGAACCTGCTGGCGAACTCCTTTAGCTTTGACCAGAAAACGCTGCTGATCGACATGGACTTCTTCAACAATGACGGTCTGTCGGGCGAGCTGGGCTCACCGAAGGCGCCGGGCGTGGCGGAAGTCCTGCGCGGCGACAGCGATACCGACAGCGTGCTGGTGAAGGTCAACGATAAGCTCGACTTCCTGCCGCGCGGCAATACGCCGGTCTCTGCGCTGTTGCTGCTGTCGCCCGAACGCTTGAAACCGCTGCTCGGGACGCTGCGCAGCCGTTACCAGCGCATCATCATTGATGTGGCCGCGGTGAATCAGAGCCAGGAAGTGCAGCTGGTGAGCCAGGTGACGGACGGTCTGATCTTCGTCCTGAAAGCGGGCCAGAACAGTGCCGACACCGTTGGACATGCCATTGATAAAGCCGTCAGCAATCGCTGCGTGGTGATTGGTGGGGTGCTGAATCAGGTGGTGGATAAAAACCTGGAGAGCAAAGAGGGGCTGCGTTCACTTAACTACCATACGCATGAACTGATGAATAACACAGGCCGGGCATGAGTCTGCTCAGGAGCGCTTCCACGATCGCGGGGTCATCAGTTATTTCACAACTGATTGGCGCCCTGTCGATCTGGCTCATTTCGCATAAGTACGATCTTGGCGAAGTGGGGCTCTACGCGCTCAATTACAGTATTGCCCTGATCGGGGCACAGGTATGCACCTTTGCCTCGCAGCTGTTAATTCCCCGGCAGCAGGATGACGAACTGGCCCAGAACGTGGTGTTTTGTCTCCTGCAAAGCCTGACGATTGCCATCCCCTATGCCGTGCTGACGGGCTGGCTGTTTCATCAGAATGTGCTGTTCCTTTACCTGCTTACGCTCTCGAATACCTGGGTGCTGGTGGCAGAAAACCTGTCGCTGCGTACGGCGAACTTTCGCTTTCTGGTGGTCCAGCGCATCTCCGTCTCGGTAGTGGTGGTAGTCTCTGTCCTGCTCACCCAACAGGTGATGGCATTTTACTGGATGTGGGCGATCCTGATGATGGTGCTGACCAGCGCCTGCATCCTGCGGACATTTGATATTCGCTCTATCACCCTGCATCACCTGCGGCCCTCCAGTAACCTGGCGTTCCTGAAAAAAAATATTCATCACGTCACGAAGGTGGGCAGTGCAGAGGTGCTGGCGATGGCGAGCAACAACCTGCCGATTATGCTGATCAACTTCTGGTTCTCGGCCTTAACGGCGGGTTACTTTTCGGTGGTCAGCCGCTTCTGCCTGGCCCCGGTGGTGATTATCGGCAATGCGGTGCGCAATACCATTTTCTCGAAGTGGTCGATTGATTTCAGAAACAACATCTTCAACTACGAAGAGTACACGAAGGTCCGTCTGCTGCTGTTGGTGCTGGGCGTGGTCTGCACGCTGGGCGTATTTATCTTCTATCCGATTGTGATGAATCTGGGTTTCAGCGAGGAGTGGATTGCCTCTGTACCCACCTCGCGCTATATGCTGCCGTACCTGTTCCCGGCGCTGGCGGTCTGTCCGCTGACGGTGATAGAGCTGATTTTCGGCTCGCACCGCTATTTCCTGCGGATCCAGCTTGAGCAACTGGCGATCGTGGTCATCGCGTTTGTCGTCGTGCCGTATCTCTACAATGACTATGCGACCTCCATCATCTTATTTTCGATTCTGACGTTCATTCGCTACGCCTTCATCTATCTGAAGGTGAATAAGCGCGCCGACATTCTGAAAAACGGGTCAGTGGCATCATGAATCTTAATACCGGACATTATTTACAGACCTTCGCGCTGTTTACCCTGATCTTCTGCGGGCTGGTGCAGTATTTTACCGGTGAGCTGGCGGTACTGTGGCTGCCCTTTGTCATGACGCTGCTGATGGCCGGTTTCCTGGTATTGCAGACCCGCGATGAACCCCTGCGGCTGGATGCCCAGGAGGCCATCATTCTGACGCTGTATGGCGCCTTTATCGTGCTGTCCGTCATTTCAACGCTCTTCCAGGGCGGGGCGCTGATTACCCTCGTCGGGTTCAAAAACGAAATTGGGCTATCGCTGGTGATGGTCTGCCTGCTGCTCGGGTTCTGCCGGGAATCGCAGATCTATCAGGTGACTCGCGCGCTGTACTGGGTCTTTTATATTCAGTTCCCGGTGGCCATTTACCAGCTGATCTTTGTCCTGCCGGAGCGTGTGGCGCTGTATGGCGAGGGCGAGAAATGGGACTCCGTAGTGGGGACCTTTGGCGGCGATCCTATGGGGGGCGGTAACACGGCCGCTATGGGGCTGTTCTGTCTGCTGATCATGCTGCTGAAAGTCTCGGAATATAAGCATGGGCTGACCAGCTTTAAATCTATGGCGCTGCATATCGTGCTGGGGTTTGTGATGTGCATTATTGGCGAAGTGAAATTCGTGATCCTGCTGTCGCCGCTGCTGCTGGGCTGGGTGTGGCTGACGCCCTCCTGGGTTAAAGAGGCAAGCAAAGTCAACTTAACCGTGCTGCTCTCTATTCTGATCGGCATGGCGCTGCTGATCGTGGTGGCGGTCATCGCCCTGGCCTACTCCTACTCGTCAGCCTATGGCGGCGACACGGCGGATAACCCTTTTGAAGTCTTCCTCGGTTCCATGGACTACATCTTCGATCCCGATTTCATTACGCCGGGCGGGGAAGTGGGACGATTCACCTCCCTGCTGTTCTGGATACAGCATAACGATCTGTCGGGGCTGCCGGGAACGCTGTTCGGCTATGGCCTGAACGCCACCAACAGCGGCAGTTCCGTCTCGCCGGGCTTCCTGCATCAGTATTACAACCTGTATCTCGATAGTACTTCCCTGAGTATGTTGCTATGGGAAGTCGGTGTGGTGGGGACCCTGCTGTTTGTGGGCCTGATTATCTACACCCTGAAGGCGGCCCGGCCCGAACCGGTGCTGTCGGTTGAACAGCTTGATGCGCCTGACGTTCACCTTCTGAGTTTCGCGCCAGCGTTTAACGTCTTCGCCATTGCCTGTCTGCTCAGCCTGCCGTACAGCCAGATAATGATGATCACGCCGATGTTGCAGTTCTTGTTTTACATGTCGTTAGGTTCCAGTTTGATTATTCGCCGGACCGTACGCCGTTATACGGGGCACTATTGATGTACAAACCCTTTATTACCGTAAGTATCAAAACCTTTAACGAAGCCGAGTGTATTGAGAAAACCATCGACAGTATTCGCAGCCAGATCGGTGAGTATCCGCATAAAATTATTGTTGCTGACAGTCTTTCAACGGACAACACCCAGCAGCTGGCCAGCGATAAAGGGGTGATGGTGGTGTCGTTAACCGAACCGGCGGACCGCAGCTGCGGTGTCGGGCATCAGCTGGGCTACCTTCACAGCGAAGGGGAGTTTATCCTGCTGATGGATGGCGACATGGAGCTGGAGCCCGGTTTTATCGATCATGCGGTGGCGTTTCTGCAGAACAACCCGACGTACGCTGGCGTGGCCGGTACGGTGGAGATGGACGACGCCTCAAACTATGAATTTACCTCCCGCAAGCAGCGCATCAATAAAATCTACCCGCTGGGCGATAACGATCATTTGGGCGGCGGCGGCCTTTATCGTCTGTCGGCGATTGCCGATATTGGTTATCTCACCAACCGCAGCCTGCACGCCTATGAAGAGGCGGAGTTAGGCATTCGCCTGCTGACCGCAGGCTATAAACTCCATCGCCTGAACGTACCCTATTTTCGTCATACCTCCTATACGATGCCGACCTTCAGGATGCTGCGCTATCGCTGGAAAAGCGGCTTCCATCAGGCGCCCGGTGAGCTGTTGCGCAGCGCGTGGGGTAAACCCTGGTTCCGCGATGCGCTGATGCTGGTGAAAAACGAAGTGATCTTTGCGAGTTACATCTTCATCGTGCTGATTGCATTTTTCACCTTCGACGTCAGCCTGATTGATATCGCGCTGCTGCCGCTGCTGGCCTTTATCCTGCTAAAAACCATTCAGAACCGCTCATTAAAAAACGGCCTGAATAGCGTAATCAACCTTGCCGTGCTCTCTGCCGGGCTGGTGAAAGGTCTTTTCCACCCGCAGCGCGATCCCCGGGTTCCGCCGGACAATAAAGTTATTCATGAACAGGTAGAGTAATGAAAGTCTTACTGGTGAATAAGTTCTTCTTTATCAAGGGAGGAGCGGAGACGGTCTATTTTCAGGAACGCAATATGCTGAAAGAGGCCGGTGTGGAGGTGATCGATTTCTCCATGCAGCATGAGAAGAACTTTCCGTCTGACTATGCCGACTACTTCGTCAGCAATGTCGATTATCACAAAGAGGGCGGGCTGCTGGCGGGGGTGAAGACCGCCATCAGCTTTATTCACAACCGCGAAGCCTGTAAAAAAATGCAGGCGCTGCTGGAGCAGACGCGCCCGGAGATCGTCCATTTCCACAATATCTATCACCAGCTGACCCCGGCTCTGATCAAGGTTGCCCGGGACTTCGGCTGTAGAACCGTCTTAACCGCCCACGACTATAAGATTATGTGCCCGTCGTACTCGATGCTGCGCGACGGCAAAGTGTGCGATGCGTGCGTGACGGGCAGCGTATTTAATGCGTTTCGCTATCGCTGTCAGGAGGGCTCGGCGGCGAAGAGTCTGCTGCTGTCGTTAGAAGCGACCTGGCAGTACATCGCGCAAAATTATCAGGCGCTGGACGTGATTGTCTCCCCGAGCGAGTTTCTGCGTAACGAGCTGAAACGCTCGCTCCCGGATTCCCGCATCGATGTGATTGTGAACGGTATAGACGACAGCCACACGCCAGAGGCGGGTGCGGATCAGGGTTATCTGCTGTACGTCGGGCGCCTGAGTCCGGAGAAAGGGGTTCCGACCCTGACCCGGGCGCATCAGTTAATGCGCAATAAAATGCCGTTAAAAATCGTCGGCCACGGGCCGCTGTATGACGAGATGGTGGTGGACTATCCCAACGCGGAGTTCCTCGGCTATGTGCAACAGGGTCCGGCGCTGGATGCGCTGATTCAAAACGCCCGGGCCGTGGTGCTGCCATCAGAGTGTTATGAAAACTGCTCCATGGCGGTGCTGGAGGCGATGTCATTCGCCCGGGCGGTGGTAGGGGCCCGCATTGGCGGGATCCCGGAGCAGATACGTCACGGTGTGGAAGGATTGCTGTTTGAACCTGGCAACGCTCAGGATCTGGCCGATGCGCTGGACGTGATGGCGGAAAACCCGGCGCAGGCCCACGAGATGGGGCTGAAAGGCCGGGTCAGGCTTTGCCAGAAATACTCACTGCGCAAGCACATGGAAACGTTGCAGTCGCTCTATCGCGAACTGCTCGACAGGCCATAATATGCCAAAAAAAATCACGGTATTGGGTACACGCGGGATCCCCGATGTATTAGGCGGCGTCGAAACCCATTGTCAGAACCTGTACCCGGCTATCCGGCAGCAATATGACGTGGAGATTTGCGTGATTGCCCGGTCTCCCTACGTGCCCTACCGGCGCTCGAGTTATAAAAACGTCGAGACGCTGGCGCTCTGGGCACCTAAAAAACGCAGTTTCGAAGCCATTGTGCATTCTGTTATTGCGGCGTTGAGGACATTTGTTGACCGATCCGATATTGTGCATGTTCACGCCATCGGACCCGGCCTCGTGGTGCCGCTGTTACGCCTGCTGGGCAAACGCGTGGTCTTTACCCATCATGGGCCGGACTACGAGCGCCAGAAGTGGGGCAGGATGGCGAAAAAAATCCTGATGCTCGGTGAGAAAGTGGCGGTGAAGTATGCCAACGAAGTGATTGTCATTTCTGAGGTGATCAACCAGCTGATCCAGCAGAAATACCATCGCTATGATGCGCATCTGGTTTATAACGGCGCTAATGTGCCGGCGCCGCTGGCTGACGAGACGATCGACAGGATCCTCGGGCGTTATGCGTTGCAGCCCGGGCGTTATATCGTGATGGTCGGGCGGTTCGTTGAAGAGAAGGGGATGCATGATGCCATTGCCGCTTATCAACAGTCGGGCCTGACGCTGCCGCTGGTGTTGGTCGGGGATGCGGATCATGACACGGAGTACAGCATACACCTGAAGCAGCTGGCGTTTCAGACGCCTGGCGTCGTCATGACCGGCTTTTTAAAAGGCGAGGCGCTGCAGGTCATCTTCTCACAGGCCTCGCTGTTTGTGATGCCCTCTTACCAT
The DNA here is from genome assembly GCF_049974505.2 of Leclercia sp. TB492. Lineage (NCBI taxonomy): Bacteria > Pseudomonadati > Pseudomonadota > Gammaproteobacteria > Enterobacterales > Enterobacteriaceae > Leclercia > Leclercia sp. TB492. The sequence continues at coordinate 332,001 of NZ_CM127572.1, forward strand.
GAGGGATTACCTATTGCGCTGCTGGAGGCGATGTCGTTTTCGCTGCCGGTGGTGGTGAGCGATATTTTGCCGAACCTTGAGGTCGGCTTACCGGCTGAGACCAGTTTTAAGCTGGGTGATGTCGCTGACCTGGCAGACAAAATGACCCGGTGGGCGAACTCTCCACGGATTGATTATGGCGATTTTCTGCAGCGCTACAACTGGGATGAAATCGCCAGGAAAACCGTATCCATTTACCATAGATTAGATAAAACAATAGGTTAAAATTGACCAGTAAGACCAGAAACCCGGTTGTTATCGACCGTTTTTATGAAGTGCTTGATAAGGATGTTAGCGCCCAGCTGACCCCGGAGCAAAAAGAGGAGATCGAGAGCGCCATCATCACGATTACCCTGGCGTCGCGCCACCGCATCGATGTCCGTAAAAGTTTTCCTTTCTTCGGCAAACGCCTCTATATGGTGTTCTTACTGGGGCGGGATCACCGTGCGCGCTCGCGTCCGGAGTCAAAGCTGTCGCGGATCGTGGTGACGTTTCTGATCCTGTTCGCCACCTTGTTCTTGCTGTGTTGCGTGCTGTTGACGCTGTATATGATCAAATCCGCGCTGGGCATAGACGTTTTCCAGAACTATCACGTCGGGATTTGGGACTGGTGGCTCAACCTGAAATATCAGTAATCAGGCGCTGTAGCCCCCGGGATTGTTCTTCTGCCAGTTCCAGGCGTCGCGCATCATCTCCTCGAGGTTGCGCGTGGCCTGCCATCCCAGCTGCTGGCGCGCCAGCGATGAATCCGACCAGCACTCTGCCACGTCGCCGGAACGCCTGCCGACAATCCGGTAGTTGATTTTGGTCTGCGCGGCTTTTTCAAAGGCCCTGATCAGGTCAATCACTGAATAGCCCACCCCGGTGCCGAGATTGATGGCCTTAAACGCCTCGCCGTCATCTTTATGATCCAGCGCGGCAAGGTGGCCATAGGCGAGATCCATCACGTGAATATAGTCACGCACGCCGGTGCCATCCGGCGTTGGATAATCATCACCAAAGACGGTCAGGCACGCCAGCTTGCCGATGGCCACCTGTGAAATATAGGGCACAAGGTTATTCGGGATACCGTTCGGATCCTCCCCCAGACGCCCGGAGGGGTGTGCGCCAACGGGATTGAAATAGCGCAGGCAGGCGATCCTGAAGTACGGCTCGGCAACGGAGAAGTCACGTAAAATATGCTCCACCATCAGCTTAGAGGTACCGTACGGATTCGTGGTACCGCCGGTGCGGGACTGTTCGCTTAAAGGAACGGATTCGGGGTTGCCATATACCGTTGCCGATGAGCTGAAAATAAGACTGTGCACGCCCGCACGTTGCATTTCATCCAAAAGCACCATGGTTCCGACGACATTATTTTCATAATAGGCGAGAGGCCGGACAATAGAGTCTGAAACCGATTTAAGACCGGCGAAATGGATAACGTCAGAAATGGTATGTTGCGCGAAAACTTTTTTTAACGCGTCGCGATCCAGAATATCAGCGATGCAGACCACTGGCTGTTTGCCCGTTAATTCTGCGACCCGGATTAATGACTCCTGCGAGGCATTGGAGAGGTTATCAATGACGACGACATCTTCACCTCTCTCCAGTAAAGCCAGCACCGTGTGTGAACCAATATAGCCTGCGCCACCCGTGACCAGAATTGCCATAATAAATCCCCCAAAAAGCCATCGCCGGCCGGCACAAAAAGGTGCCGGAACAGAGATGCGCTTTCACAGTGTTTTATTTTGCCGCTCTGGTTAGCGTAGTGCGACTTCCCCATATTGTCACTTAGCTAAGCAGCCGCTTACGGTGGTTGACCATAATTTTATACGCCAGTTTTTTAAGCGTAGAGAGCAGGCTGAATGTCAGGTGCTTGGTATCGTAGACAATATAATTGTCGGTGAAGTTTAAGGTGTGAATACCATCACTGTTATTGATCGACGCGCTTATTTTCCCCACCAGTTTTTCTTCATATTTATCCGGGGTTAAGCTGGTCAATTCTTTGATGAAGATGGATTTTCCGTATACATCAGGATTGCACTCCTGGGTAAAGAGGTAGGTTTTGTTGTTGATCGAGTACGGCTTGCCGGCACCTCTGAAATGCACGTTGCAAACATCCAGGTTCGGGGAGATCAGCTTCCAGTCGCCAAGAATGCCATCAGAAGTATGAATAACCAGTTCGTTATCCATGGTCGTCGAGACCAGATAACTGACGCCATTCAACTCGAAGACGACGTTATCCGTGACGGCCATATCGGAGACCAGCACTTTGACCTTTTCCCAGCGCGCGGGGAAATCGACGGACTGGAACAGAATCACCTCTTTGCGTTCTGCCGACTCCGGGATCATGAACAGCTTACCGTCGAGCTGGAACAGGAACGGGAAAGAGAGATGACATTTTAATTCATCAAACCCTTCCAGCTTCACGTCATCAATCTCTTCCAGATCTTTATTCAGGATGCGGCAGCGCAGCACCCCTTTTGAGTTAAGGAAGGAAAACGCTTCATAAAAAACATACAGCAGATCGTCTTTATCAATAATAAAAGGATCGGCCTGGAAGATATATTTTTTATCAAGCTGCTGTGCTTTGGCGTTACTGAGGATATCCAGCGTGTTCTCCGGGAAAACGTGCTGGCCATAGCTGTTAATGACCATGATGTCCCAGGACTCATGGAAGAACAGCTTTTTGATTATCCTGTTATTTTTATTAAACATTTTATCCTGCTTCTCAGAGGAAATATGAATAAATCCAGAATGTGCTGTCATAAACAGCACGAGGAAAAGCGGTACGTCATGTGTATAACAACCATATGACCAATGTTTCTTTAAATAAATAATGTAAAAGGGTGAGTCCGGGATATATCTTATGAAATAAAATGAGGTCATCTTTCGCGCGGGCTTGTCAGCCGCGCCTGTAATACTCGCTCCCGGGAAAAGAGGCATTGATGCATTTACACGATCTGCTATGCAAAAAAAATCGGTATTTGTTGTGGGTCGCCGGGGCGCTTGCGCTCTCGTCGGGGTGGGCGAAGGCGGAGAGTGCGGAACCGCTGCAAACGGTGAATCCTCCAGCCATCGGCGGACTGCTGACCAATCCGGGCAATGGCGTGGCCCGTTTTCACAACCAGGACCTAAGCATCGCGCAGTACCCGGCGACGGGCCTCGAGTATCGTCGCTACTACTGGAGCGAAGTTGAACCGCGGGAAGGGCAGTACAATTTTGCGCTGGTGGATGAGGGGTTTGCCGCTGCGGCAGCGCATCAGCCGGCAATGAACGTTGGTCTGCGTTTTATGATCCTCGACGGGCCTGAGTCAGGCTCTGAGATCCCGGAATGGCTGATCAACAAGGGGATCAAAGGCACATGGACGCCGGATCATAAGACCTTTGTCCCCGATCTGGACGATCCTACCTATATTGCCTACGCCCAGCGTCTTCTTCAGGCCTTTGGCGCGCGTTATAACAATAACCCCGAGCTGGCCTTTATCGATATCGGTATGGTGGGCTCATGGGGGGAGTGGCACAACAGTAATTTCCCGACCCTGAAGCCGTTGCAGGAACGTTACCCTCCCGAATTGCTCAATCGCTATGTCGACATGCACTTCAGTGCCTTCCCTGATACCCCTAAAATCATGCTGCTCAACGGTTATGATTCTGTGGCCTGGGCGTCGAAGAGAGGGGCAGGCTGGCGTGCGGACTGCTGGGGCGACTGGCGTAACTTTAGCCCCAGCTGGAGCCATATGGGCAATGATTACCCGGAGCGCATTGCGGCGGCACAGGCGGCCTGGCCGGGGTTCAACCAGGCGTGGAAAAAAGCGCCCGTCAGCCTGGAGATTTGCGGCCACATGGCGGAATGGCTGAGCGAGCAGAAGTATACCCGGGAAGAGGTACAGGCCACCTTTGACTGGGCCCTGGCACAGCATGCCAGCACCCTGAACCTGAAATCTACCGACGTGCCGCAGGTGTACCGCGATATCCTCGATAAGGCGCTGACGAAGATCGGTTATCGCTTCCGGGTGGTGTCGCTGACCCATCCGGCAAGTGCTGGTGCCGGACAGGCCGTTTCGCTCAGCAGCCAGTGGTCAAACGACGGCGTGGCGCCGATATATTTGCGCTATACCCTCGCCTGGCGTTTACAGGACAAGCGCGGAAGCACGGTCGTGCAGGGCAACGCCGGGGATGATATTCGTCAATGGCTGCCGGGTAGCCACAGCTCGGTGTATCAGCTGGCAACCCCGCCTGGCCTGGCGGCAGGACGCTACCAGCTGGACGTGGCGCTGGTGGATAAAACCGGTAAGGCGCGTATTCAGCTCGCCAACGAGGGAAAGCTGAGCGATGGCTGGTATAGGCTGTCGTCGGTGATGATTAACTGAAGATTAGCTCCAGTAAAAAGCCCCGCAGAAGGGGCTGTGCTCAGTAATAATAGACATAGGGCTTAGTGGAATGAGGGAACAGAACGCCATCGGGATCGGCTCCCTTCCTGATACGTGCGATAGCTGCGGACTCCTTTGCCCGACGTGGCCTGGTCATATACATACGGGGCAGGCTTATTCTTTAATTTTCAGTGGCGTGGAGATCGTTTTATCTGAGTAGCAGACACGTGCAGGCACATCAGAAATCCAGTTACGTTCTCCACGAGTACGAAAATCTGCAATAGCCGTTTCAATCATAGCCCGGTTTAATCTGTCAGCCTCAACGACAATCTGCAAACCAATCCCGGAAGCGTATCCAGGTAAGATGCGGTAACCGCAGTAAATGGCTGGCGGATTATCCCGTGCGATTTCCAGCGCGCGTTTATCGATAAAATCATTAAAGGTTAAGCCGTCAAACTGCGGGTACTTTAGTGCGGGCTTGCGCAGCCATCTCTTGCCATTGCTACTGACGTCAGGTGTGAAATCAAGGTGCATTTCCTGCTGTGTTTCAGCGGCATTCAGCTTCGAAAAAGCCTCGTTGAAAGCAATATCTTCTACTGCATCGGCAAAAGCCACATTCGCTGTGATGATCTCCGCATTCCAGAAAATAGCGGGATCCTGGCTGAGAAAAATAATATCGCTCCAGGTCCAGCGGCCACTGGCGAGAGCTACCGCCTGGTCGCATTCATCATAGAAGATGCCGCCCAGCCTATCGCGTTCACGATAGATAAGATTTTTGAAGTGTAAGGTTTTAGCCCGACGTTTTCGACGCGAAAGAGAGGTGAATGGCGTATGTTTGCGGCCCATGGGCATCTCTGCGAATGTTCGCTGGGAGAAATCCAGCCGTATAGGCTATCTGAAATGTTGTAACTGTGGAAGCATTGGGTGGGTCAGTTGACGGGATTGCGCCGAATCAAAAGCAAAAAACCCGCCATAGGCGGGTTCTTCTAAATAGTGGTGCCCGGACTCGGAATCGAACCAAGGACACGGGGATTTTCAATCCCCTGCTCTACCGACTGAGCTATCCGGGCAACGGGGCGCATTAAACCGCAATCAGGTACGGTCGTCAACCTTATTTCGGGAAAAGCTGTTCAACTGCTTAAGATTGCGGCAATCTGTCGGTTTGCGCGTCGATTCTGCACAAATCTTCCAGACAGAAAGATAAGCCCGGGCAATGCTGACAGCGAAAAAGGGGGACGACAGTGAAGGACTGGCTTGAGCTGCGACAGCATGCGGATACGGGGATTGAAACCATCAAGGCGCACTTTGAAGGGCACGCCTACGATCCGCACTGGCACGACAGCTATCTGGTGGGGATCACCCTCAGCGGCACCCAGCAGTTCCATTGCCGCCGTGAGCGTCACCGTAGCCATCCGGGGGATGCGTTCCTGCTTGAGCCAGGCGAGATCCACGATGGCGACGCCCCCGTCGCGGGCGGCTTCACCTATCTGACGTTCTACCTTGATGAACGCTGGCTCACCAACACCCTGCATGGCCTGTATGATTCCACGCCCGGCAGCTATTCCCTGCATTTCACCCAAACCCTGACCCGCGAGCCGCATCTGGTGCGAACCATTGGTGATACCTTTGCGACCCTGCACAATGATGAAATGAAGATCGTGCAGCAAAGCACGATGGATAATCTGCTGGCGCAGCTCACGTCTCATTGTCACTGGCGCAAAAAATTACCGTCGCAGGTGCAGAGCGCGGCGGTAGCGCACCGGGCCCGGGACTATCTTTATGCTCATCTGGGCGACAATATCGGCCTCTCCGATCTGGCCCGGGAGACCGGCACCGATCGCTTCACGCTCACCCGCTGCTTCAAGCGCGAGTTTCATCTGGCGCCGCATGCCTGGCTCATACAGCTGCGGCTGGCCAAAGCACGGCAGTTTCTGGCGCGCGGGGATCAGCCCGTCGACGTGGCGGCGGCGCTGGGGTTTGCCGATCAAAGCCATTTAGGTCGCTGGTTCCAGCGGGCTTACCGTATTACGCCGGCCCACTACCGTCGGTTATGCACAAACCTTCCAGACGTTTCCAGAAAATAGCGGCAATGTCAGGGCTCTGATAAAAAGGAGTCCCCTGTGAACCTGATGCCGTTTCTGTTATTTGCTTTTGTCGCCTCGATAACGCCGGGGCCAACCAATATTCTTGTTCTGACCAACAGCCAGCACTACGGGATGAAGGCAACCCTGCCCGCGCTGGTGAGCGCTTGCGCGGCGGCCAGCGCCATTGTACTGATTTCGGGAGCCGGGGCGGGGGAGCTGCTGCGTCAGTATCCGCTGGTGCGTCAGGTGATGAGCTGGGCTGGGGTGCTGTGGTTAAGCTGGATGAGCTGGCAGCTGTTTTGTGCCCCCGCGGCAAACGTCTCCCGCCCAGGGCATACCCGCTTTACCGCACGGGCGGCAGCGTTACTGCAGGTGATCAATCCCAAAACCTGGATGATGGCGCTGGCGGTCGTCAGCCTGTTTGCCCCTGCGGGAGAGCATATGTTACGGGATGTCGCGCTGATGGCGCTCTGGTTCCTGCTGATCTCCGTAGCCTGCCTGATGTGCTGGGCATGGCTGGGACAGGCGGTAAACAGGCTGTTTCGGACCGCTGCGGCGATGGTGCGTTTTCAGCGCCTGATGGCGCTGTGTCTCTTCATTTCTGCCTGGGCGGGAATGCTGGCTTAAGTCAGCGCCCCGCCTTTGCGACACTGCGCGAAATGAAGAATATCTTCCGCCAGCCGCTGTGCCGTATCGACATCGGCCTGGCTGCGGTTAACCAGCATCCGGCTGAGGCAGCCTTCCATAATCAGATCCATCTGCTTTGCCACCATCGCCGGATCGTCCACTTCCAGGGTGGTCAGCAGTTCATGCGTAAAATCATGCGAGGCGCGCTTTTGCTGGTCGGCAAGCTGGTGGATCGGGTGCCCCGGATCCGGGAAAAAGGTGCAGGCGGCAATAAACAGGCACCCCGGGTAGCGGTGGTTACGCACGCATTCGGTAAGCGCAGAGTAGCGCGCCAGTAACTTTTGCTCTGCCGAGAGCTCGGTGTTGAGCATCAACTGCCTGCGCCAGGTATCCACCTGCTGGCTGAGATAACGCAGGGAATCGTACAGCAGCGCCTCTTTATCGGGCCAGAAACGGCGTAGTTCATCCAGAGGATAATTAACACGTTCGGCAACCATTTCCAGCGAGGTGCTGGCTATCCCTTGAATTTCAAGCAATTGCAGGGTTGCGCCCAGAACATCTTCACGTTGCACGGTTTTCTCCTCCGTTTACTTTCGTACTTTCCCATCTGAAGTGTCGTTTAAGGTTGGCGATCGCGCAAATGCGCACTGAACGTTGCGGCATCCATAAAACCCGTTACCCGCTGTGCGGGCTGCTCTTCACCTTGTGCGTTGAAAAACAAGATGGTGGGCAGGCCGAGCACATTAAGCTCCTTCAGCAGGGCCTTATCCTGTTCGCTGTTCGCCGTAACGTTGGCCTGCAGCAGGACGGTGTCTTTCAGGGCATTTTGCACCTGTGGGTCGCTGAAGGTGTATTTTTCGAACTCTTTGCAGGCGACGCACCAGTCGGCATAGAGGTCGAGCATCACTGGCTTTCCCTCCGCCTGCGCCAGCGCGCGAGCTAACCCGTCGATATTTTCGATCGGCGTGAAATTGAGGTGCGCCTGGCTTTGCGCGACAGGCGAGCCAAAGGCCCAGTCCTGCAATGGACGAACGCTCACCAGCGCGGCGGCCAGCAGCAGGATCTGCACCAGACGGATCCACGGCTTGCGGGCGTTTAAGCTGGTGATAAAGGCCCAGCTAAAGAACGCCACACCCAGCATGGACCACAGACGCAGACCCCAGACGTCGCCGATCACCCGTTCCAGCAGGAACACCGGCAGCGCCAGGATGACAAAACCAAAGGCAGTTTTTACCGTCTCCATCCACGGACCGCTCTTCGGCAGCAGGCGGTTGCCAAACACCGTCACCAGGATCAGCGGTAGCCCCATCCCGAGGGCGTAGAGATACAGGGTACCGCCGCCGAGCCACATATTGCCGCTCTGGGCGATGTAGAGCAGGATGGCGCTGAGCGGGGCGGTGGTGCAGGGCGAGCAGATCAGCCCGGCAATAGCCCCCATGGTAAAGACGCCGCCTATCGAGCCGCCCTGCTGGCGATTACTCATCAGCGTTAAGCGGGTTTGCAGGGAAGAGGGCAGTTGCAGGCTGAACAGGCCAAACATCGACAGCGCGAGCAGGATAAAGACCGCCGACAGCCCGATCAGTACCCAGGGATGCTGGAGCGCCGCCTGGAACTGCAACCCGGCCGCCGCGACCACCAGACCGAGCGCGGTATAGGTCAGCGCCATCCCCTGCACGTAGATAAACGCCAGCAGCAGCGCGCGGGCCGTGGAGAGACGCTGCTTCCCGCCGAGAACGATGCCCGAGATCAGCGGGTACATGGGCAACACGCACGGCGTGAAGGCGATGCCGATGCCGATTAATAAGGCCCAGAGGGCTGAGAAGGGCAGTTCGCCTCCTGCGCTGGTCTTCTCCTCTAAGGGGAGAGGGGAAACCGCAGGGACGGCGGCCGCTTTCACTTCGCTGAGCGGAATAACTTTGGTTTCGGGTGGGTAGCACAGACCGGCGTCGGCACAGCCTTGATAAGTCACTGTCAGCGTAGCGCCTTTATCCGCCTGCGCGACGGCGACAGGCACCGACAGCTGGCCGCGGTAGATTTCACTTTTGCCGTAAAATTCATCTTCGTGTGCCACCCCGGCGGGCAGCTGGAGGGCACCAACCTGTGCCTGAGCGGGCGTAATACCGATCTGCTTGCGGTAGAGGTAGTACCCCTCTTTCACCTGCCAGTTGAGATTCAGTTCATGTTGATTTTGCTGAAAATCGAAGACAAAAGCCTGGTCGGCAGGCGTGAAATTCGAGCGGCCGGGTGCATCAAACAACCCGGCAAGGACTGACGTGCTGCACAGCAGCAGGATTAGCGTAAGGAAGCGTTGAGCCATGAGAGATAGTCGTTATCGCCGTGGAGCACTGGCAGCACCAGCAGTTCCGGAGTCTGGTAAGGATGATGCGATTTGAGGCAGTTGAGGAGTGCTTGCTGATGGGCCACGCTGGATTTAAGCAGCATCTGCACTTCGTACTCCTGTTCCAGTTTGCCTTCCCAGTAGTAGAGGGAAGTGGCGCCGGGGAGGATGGTCACGCAGGCAGCGAGCTTATCTGCCAGCACTTTGGCGGCAAGATCCTGGGCGGTAGCTTCATCGGGAGCGGTACACAGAACAACAACAGTGTCGGGCGTATTCACAAGTCGACCTCGGTATCGCGAAAAAAAATCACTATATCACGACCGGCCACTGCTCATTAATGAATCGGGCCGCTAAGCGGCCCGACTTTAACTCATTTTACAACCAAAAGAGGTTTACAGCACAATCCCGCCGATGATGAAGCCGAGGACGACACACAGGGTGATAGCAATCACGCCCGGGATCAGGAAGGCGTGGTTAAACACGTACTTACCGATACGGGTGGAGCCGGTATCATCCATCTCGACCGCGGCCAGCAGGGTCGGGTAGGTGGGCAGCACAAACAGTGCGGAAACGGCAGCAAAAGAGGCAATCGCCGTCAGCGGAGAGACGCCCAGCATCAGGGCCGCGGGCATCAGCGCCTTGGTGGTCGCCGCCTGGGAGTAGAGCAGGGTCGCGGCAAAGAACAGCACCACCGCCAGCAGCCATGGGTAGTTATGCAGCAGATCGCCCGCTACGGTCTGGATATCCGTGATATGGGCCTTGACGAAGGTGTCACCCAGCCAGGCCACACCCAGTACGCACACGCAGGCGCTCATACCGGATTTGAAGGTGCTGGCGTTAAGCACTTCGCTGGTGTCGATTTTACAGGTGATGCTAATCAGCGTGGCGATGGTCAGCATAAATACCACAATCGCTTCGTTACGCGGCAGGACCGGGTTCTGAATCAGTCCAACGGTATCGCTGATGGCGGTGGCATAGAACATCACCGCGATAATCCCGATCAGGAACAGCAGCACGGAGCGTTTCGCGTGTGGCTTCAGGACAAAGGCCTGGCTGCCGCGCAGCTTCACTTCACCTTTCGCCAGACGTTCCTGATAGACCGGATCGTCTTTCAGTTCGGCACCAAGGAAGTTACAGAAGACGGCGGTGATCATCACCGCAATCAGCGTCACCGGAATACAGATCGCCAGCAGCGTCAGGTAGCTTACGCCCAGTGGCTCGAGGATCCCGGCAAAGAACACTACCGCCGCAGAGATAGGTGACGCGGTGATGGCAATCTGCGACGCGACAACGGCGATGGAGAGTGGACGGGATGGACGGATGCCCTGCTCTTTCGCCACTTCGGTAATCACCGGCAGGGTGGAGAACGCGGTATGGCCGGTACCCGCGAGAATAGTCATAAACCAGGTGACCAACGGGGCAAGGAAGGTGATGTATTTCGGGTGGCGGCGCAGCATACGCTCCGCCAGGCTCACCAGGTAGTCCATACCGCCCGCGACCTGCATGGCAGCGATAGCGGCGATAACCGCCATGATGATTTCAATAACGTCAAACGGAATAGCGCCGGGCTTAATTTGAAAAAAGAGAGTGAGTACAAGTACGCCAAGACCCCCGGCGAAACCGATGCCGATCCCCCCGAGTCTTGCGCCTAAGTATATCGCCAACAGGACGATGACGAGTTCTGCTCCAAACATGAGTGCCTACCTTGCTTATTAACAAGTTGATATTGAATTGTTGTGGTTTGGTAAAGCCTAAAAACAAAAAAGGCACGTCAAGTGACGTGCCTTCATGAAGTTTAACCTGAACTGTTATTGTTCACTTTCATCCGTGTATCTTTTTGCTTTATAGGCCGGGTGCATTAAGTTCTGTGCCGAGAAGATATCATCCAGCTCGGCTTCTGTCAGCAAGCCACGCTCAAGTACGACCTCTCTCACGCTCTTACCGGTTTCAGCACAGATTTTACCGACGATGTCGCCGTTGTGGTGACCGATGAACGGGTTGAGGTAAGTAACGATACCGATGGAGTTATAGACGTAGCTTTCACATACCGCTTTATTGGCGGTGATGCCGTTGATGCATTTTTCCAGCAGGTTGTAGCAGGCGTTGGTCAGAATATGAATGGACTCGAACATCGCCTGGCCAATCACCGGCTCCATCACGTTCAGCTGCAGCTGACCTGCTTCCGATGCCATGGTGACAGTAATGTCGTTACCGATGACTTTGAAGCACACCTGGTTTACCACTTCTGGCACCACCGGGTTCACTTTGGCTGGCATGATGGACGAGCCCGCCTGCAGTTCCGGCAGGTTGATCTCGTTGAGACCCGCACGCGGGCCCGAAGAGAGCAGGCGCAGGTCGTTACAGATTTTGGACAGCTTCACCGCCAGACGTTTCAGCGCGCTGTGCACCATTACGTAAGCGCCGCAGTCGGAGGTGGCTTCAATCAGATCTTCTGCCGGGACAACCGCCAGGTTGGACACTTCGGCCAGCTTCTGCACCGCCAGCTGTTGATAGCCATCCGGGGTATTCAGACGCGTACCAATCGCCGTTGCGCCGAGGTTCACCTCCAGCAGCAGTTCAGAGGTGCGCATCAGGTTGCGGGTCTCTTCATTCAGCAGCACGTTAAACGCGTGGAATTCCTGGCCGAGGGTCATCGGGACCGCATCCTGCAGCTGGGTGCGGCCCATTTTCAGGATATCCTGGAATTCGACGGCTTTGTTCTGGAAGCCTTCGCCAAGCTGGTTAATGGCATCCACCAGCTTCACTACCGAGGCGTAGACGGCGATACGGAAGCCGGTCGGGTAGGCGTCGTTGGTGGACTGGCATTTATTGACGTGATCGTTCGGGTTCAGGTACTGGTACTCACCCTTCTGGTGGCCCATCAGCTCGAGGCCGATGTTGGCCAGTACCTCGTTGGTATTCATGTTCACCGATGTACCCGCGCCGCCCTGGTAGACGTCGACCGGGAATTGATCCATGCACTTGCCGTTGTTCAGCACTTCATCGCAGGCGGCGATGATGGTATTGGCGATGCTTTTCGGAATGGTTTGCAGCTCTTTGTTTGCCATGGCTGCGGCTTTCTTCACCATCACCATGCCACGCACAAACTCAGGGATGTCGCTGATTTTGCTGTTGCTGATGTAGAAGTTTTCAATCGCTCTCAGAGTGTGAACACCATAGTAGGCATCCGCTGGAACTTCCCTGGTACCCAACAAATCTTCTTCGATACGAATGTTGTTTAACATGTGAACCTTCTTTTAAAGCTGCCGATTGATTGTACTAAACACACAGTACATCTGTGGTTATGTCTATTTTCTGACCGACGATTATCCCCTGAATCGACCAGATACCCGGAATGATATGCTGATGATAGCGAAATGCCGTAACCTGGATCACTTATTATCGACCCGGTGGCATGATAATTATCAATCTGTGAAATGAATCACCGCTTTAATATTTCCAGAAAAAATATCCGTGCAAACCGATTGAATTTTGACTAAACGCCTCCATTTCTGACAGACGCGAATCGCAAATTGATACCGACAGGGGCCACAACGGCGTCTGCCACACAGGAGAAGCCCGTGCGCTGGATACCGTTAGCTGCAATCTTTCTCTATGTTTACATAGAGATTTCTATTTTTATTCAGGTCGCCCACGTGTTTGGCGTCCTGCTGACGCTGATACTGGTGATTTTCACGTCGGTTATTGGCATGTCGCTGGTGCGCAACCAGGGTTTCAAAAATTTCCTGTTAATGCAGCAGAAGATGGCCGCAGGCGAAAGCCCGGCGGCAGAGATGGTCAAAAGTGTGTCGCTGATTATTGGCGGTATCCTGCTGATTATTCCCGGCTTTTTCACCGACTTCCTCGGTCTGTTACTACTGATCCCGCCAGTGCAAAAGCTCCTGACGCTGAAACTGATGCCGCATCTGCGGTTTAACCGGATGCCGGGCGGCGGATTCAGCGCCGGAACAGGCGGTGGGGAGACGTTTGACGGGGAGTATCAGCGCAAGGATGACCAGCGCGATCGTCTGGATCATAAAGACGATCGCTGAGAGAAATTGCCCGGCGGCGCTGCGCTTGCCGGGCCTACGATTGTAGGCCGGATAAGCGAAGCGCCATCCGGCGTTTACACCGCACTCCGCTTCGGCAAGAACAGCCACAATCCCGCCAGCATCACAATGGCGTACAGACTCTTCCATCCCACCATCGCCAGCAGCAGTAAGCAGAGCACCCCACCGATCACGGCCAGCGCTTTATAACGACCTTTCAGCAGGCGGCAGCCCGCCAGCATGCACAGCAGATAGATTATGATGAATATGCCGTTGGCATAGACGATAAGCGCGTCGAGGTTGATGTCCAGCCAGTAGATCGCCAGCGTACTCACTACACAGCAGCCCAGCACCGTATTCAGCGCATTGAGCGGTAGCTGACGTTTGGACAGACGCGCGAGACGGCTTTCCGGCTTATACAGTGCCTGGGACCAGACCAGTCGGGCAAAGCTCTGAATGTAGATATTCAGACTGGCGAAGCAGGCGAGATAGCCAATAACGCAGGCGATCCACAGTGCCTTCACACCAAAGAGTTGCACCACAATGGCAGGCAGCGAGGCCGCAGCTGCCATATCGGCACCATAGGCAGTGAAGTGGAGCACCAGCACCGTACAGGCCCAGTAGACCGTGCCCGCCAGCAGTAGGCCGATCATTAACGCCCGCGGGAAATCGCGTTCCGGCTGTTTAAACTCTGACGCCAGATGGGCGAAAGCTTCAAGGCCGACAAAACACCAGAACATAACGGAAAGCGCGGCAAAAAGCTGAGAATGGTCAACATCGGTTACCACAGGGAAGGGGATCTCCGTTACCTGAATATCGCCCGCCCACCAGATGGCGGCAATTAACGCCACAATCAGCGCCGCAACCAGGGTTTGCAGGTTGGCGCTGGAACTGGCCCCGCGTGAGCCGACCCACCAGACAATCGCCAGCGTACCCAGTTCGGCCAGCAACAGCTGCGCATCATGCCAGCCAAACAGTGCCTGACCAAACCCCGTCGCAATATGCAGGGCAGCAGGCAGCCCCACGGGGATCACGGAGAGGAATAACCAGCCGGTAACGCGCTCCAGACGCGGGCCAAAGGCCATGCCGACAAAATGCGCCACCCCCCCGGCACTCGGGAAATGTCGCCCGAGAATGGCAAAGACAATGGCCACCGGGAAGACCAGCACGATTAATACCGGCCATGCCCAGAGACTGTTATCACCCGCGACCAGTGCAGCCAGCGCCGGCACGGCAAACACCCCCGTGCCTAATAAAGAGGTTGAAAGTAAGCCAACACCCTGCGCGAGTCCCAGCTCCTGTTTGAGTCCACTCATTCCGTTGTCCTGCCACCGTCAAAAGAGAGGCGATGGTAACACTTTCACAAATTTTTTTTCGACTACCCCTTGAAGGGGTAAAACCCCATCCCCATCTCTCAGGGCACTAGCCGGAAAACCGCTTAGGGCCCGGCGTCACCCATAACTGATAATGACTTTCTCAAAGGAGAGCTATCAATGAGTATTCGTCCGTTACATGATCGTGTGATCGTCAAACGTAAAGAAGTTGAAACCAAATCTGCGGGCGGCATCGTTCTGACCGGTTCTGCAGCAGCAAAATCAACTCGTGGCGAAATCATCGCTGTCGGTAAGGGTCGCATTCTGGAAAACGGAAATGTGCAGCCTCTGGACGTTAAAGTTGGTGACATCGTAATTTTCAACGATGGCTACGGTGTGAAGTCCGAGAAGATCGACAATGAAGAAGTGTTGATCATGTCCGAAAGCGACATTCTGGCAATTGTTGAAGCGTAATCCGCGAACGACACTGAACATACGAATTTAAGGGAAAGATTAAAATGGCAGCTAAAGACGTAAAATTCGGTAACGACGCTCGTGTGAAAATGCTGCGCGGCGTAAACGTACTGGCAGACGCAGTTAAAGTGACCCTGGGCCCGAAAGGCCGTAACGTGGTTCTGGACAAATCCTTCGGCGCGCCGACCATCACCAAAGATGGTGTTTCCGTAGCGCGTGAAATCGAGCTGGAAGACAAGTTCGAAAACATGGGTGCCCAGATGGTGAAAGAAGTTGCCTCTAAAGCGAACGACGCTGCGGGCGACGGCACCACCACTGCAACCGTACTGGCACAGGCTATCATCACTGAAGGCCTGAAAGCCGTTGCTGCGGGTATGAACCCGATGGATCTGAAACGTGGTATCGACAAAGCTGTCGTTGCTGCTGTAGAAGAGCTGAAAACGCTGTCCGTACCGTGCTCTGACTCTAAAGCTATTGCCCAGGTTGGTACCATCTCCGCTAACTCCGACGAAACCGTAGGTAAACTGATCGCTGAAGCGATGGATAAAGTCGGTAAAGAAGGCGTGATCACCGTTGAAGACGGTACCGGTCTGGAAGACGAACTGGACGTGGTTGAAGGTATGCAGTTTGACCGCGGATACCTGTCCCCATACTTCATCAACAAGCCAGAAACTGGCGCTGTTGAGCTGGAAAGCCCGTTCATCCTGCTGGCTGACAAAAAAATCTCCAACATCCGTGAAATGCTGCCAGTACTGGAAGCCGTTGCGAAAGCAGGCAAGCCGCTGGTTATCATTGCTGAAGACGTTGAAGGCGAAGCGCTGGCGACCCTGGTGGTTAACACCATGCGTGGCATCGTGAAAGTGGCTGCGGTTAAAGCACCTGGCTTCGGCGACCGTCGTAAAGCCATGCTGCAGGATATCGCAACCCTGACTGGCGGTACCGTAATCTCTGAAGAGATCGGTATGGAGCTGGAAAAAGCGACCCTGGAAGATCTGGGTCAGGCGAAACGCGTTGTGATCAACAAAGACACCACCACCATCATCGATGGCGTGGGTGAAGAAGATGCAATCCAGGGCCGTGTGACTCAGATCCGTAAGCAGATCGAAGAAGCGACCTCTGACTACGACCGTGAAAAACTGCAGGAGCGCGTAGCGAAACTGGCAGGCGGCGTAGCAGTAATCAAAGTCGGTGCAGCCACCGAAGTTGAGATGAAAGAGAAGAAAGCACGCGTTGATGATGCCCTGCACGCGACCCGTGCTGCGGTAGAAGAAGGCGTGGTTGCCGGTGGTGGTGTTGCTCTGGTTCGCGTTGCAGCGAAACTGGCTGGCCTGACCGCTCAGAACGAAGACCAGAACGTGGGTATCAAAGTTGCGCTGCGCGCAATGGAAGCACCACTGCGTCAGATCGTTTCCAACGCCGGTGAAGAGCCGTCTGTTGTGGCGAACATGGTGAAAGCGGGCGAAGGTAACTACGGTTACAACGCTGCTACTGAAGAGTACGGCAACATGATCGACTTCGGTATTCTGGACCCAACTAAAGTGACCCGTTCTGCTCTGCAGTACGCAGCTTCTGTTGCTGGCCTGATGATCACTACCGAGTGCATGGTCACTGACCTGCCAAAAGGTGACGCGCCTGATTTAGGTGCTGCTGGTGGTATGGGCGGCATGGGTGGCATGGGCGGCATGATGTAATCATGTTGTTCTGCTCCTCGCAGAAATGAACAAACCCCCGGTCAGAAATGATCGGGGGTTTTTCTTTTGGTCATCTTTTTAGTATAAGGTTTAAACGCGGGCAGCACCTGCCCAGCTTATTGAAAACGAGGAATAACATGCGCGTTAAGTTTTGTGCAGGGATTGTAGGAGCAGCGTTGCTGCTGGCGGGTTGCAGCTCCGGCAATGAGCTGTCTGCAGGTGGGCAGAGCGTTCGCTTTGTAGAAGATAAGCCGGGTAGCGAATGTCAGCTGGTTGGCACCGCCACGGGCAAGCAAAGCAACTGGCTCTCCGGTCAGCATGGCGAAGAGGGTGGCTCAATGCGCGGCGCGGCGAACGGTTTACGTAACCAGGCGGCTGAGATGGGCGGGAATGTGATTTATGGGGTGAGTAGCCCGACGCAAGGGATGTTATCCAGCTTTGTTCCGACGGCCAGCGAAATGCAGGGCCAGGTTTATAAGTGTCCGAACTAATATGAAATGGTATTCCTCTTTTTAGAGAGGAATACCTGTTACATAAGCTTATTATTGATTCAGTAGATAGCGTTAATGCTCAAGCGTTGCATTAGTTTCAACGCAAAAGGTATGCAGCGCTCTAAGGCATTCATCTTTTGTTAATGCTTTAGTGGATGGAGCGTTAATTACCCTGGTAAATGTATCACAAAGTTTATATTTATCTTTCAATGGCTTGCTTGTCGGGCTCATGGAAGAAACTAATTTCACAATTGCTTCAGTTTCATGCGAATTTGGTTGGCTATTAATTTTGATAACATTACCGGCAAGTATTTTTTTGCCCTCATCCGTGTCAAAGCAATATAGCACAGCAAGATTATGTGAAAAAAATTGCTGTTTCCATGGTTCATGCTTTAATTCGTTATATTTTAGATTATTAATATCTGTTAAGTTCACATCATAAAGCAGCATGAAACTCATAAAAACACCGATCGTATTCAGCGCTTCTTCATCCTTTGCAAATTCGATAGCTTTTTTTACTGCTGTGATTATAAACTCCGCTTGAGAATCGTCAATTTCGATAGTAGTAATATGCTCATTATGCATACACGCAATTAAAGAAAAACAATTTTCCCCTACCTTAGGAGCTATTGATGTCACCAGAAGTCCCTGATCAGGTTGAGTGATTTCAGCCTGAGTGATCACAGGAACATTGCTGGCTAAGTCTTCATTAGCGGCAATTAGTTTTGTTTTAAACTCTTCCCCAAGCATGGCGAGACGCTGGCTAATTCTGAATGTACTGTGACGAAGAACGATAAGAAAATCAATCAGCGTTGGAATTTGCATGAAAAACAGATGCTCTTGATTATTATTATCGCGGATCTTTAAAGCCATCAGAAGAAAACGGTTATTATGTATAAGAGGTGCGGTATTAATTCCTTTAATCGCCATGAAAGCTATTTCCTTAATGAATAAGTTAGTTTCGATAGTTCGTGAGATCTATAACACGGTCAGCAGATGCAATCGTCGAAGGACGATGGGCAACTATAACCCGGGTTATGCTCAAGTTTGAAATCGCCTGATTGATATGCGATTCGTTACTGATATCCAGATGGCTTGTTGCTTCATCCATAAACAGAATGCTGGGTTTACGATAAAGTGCACGCGCTATTAATAAACGTTGTTTTTGACCACCGGAGATACCTAAACCTAATTCTCCCACCAGGGTTTCATAACCCATGGGCATTTTCATGATCTCATCATGGATATTACTGTGCCGGGCACATTGTTCTACAAACTCTTGATCGATGTTTTCTTCAAAGCAGCTAATATTTTCTGCAATTGAACCTGAAAATAAGCGGTCCTCCTGCAGAACACATGCCGTACTGAGTCGATAATTATTGAGGCCAATTTTATTGATATCTAAATTATTGGCATAGACATCACCCGACGTGGGCGCAAGGAGACCACACATGACTTTTAGAAGCGTGGTCTTGCCAATACCCGACGGGCCAACCAGCGCGATTGATTCTCCTGGCGCTATGGTAAGATTTAAATTTGAGAAGATCGGCTGTGAAAAAGGATCGTACTGATAGCTCAGGTTTTTAACCTGAAGCTCTACGGCGCTGTTGTGATCAAAAATCCGGCGCACGGGCATTTCTGTTTCCGGCTCGGTAAAGACAATTTCCGACAAACGTTCATTATGTAATGACAACATTCTGGTTTGCATAAAGAGATCAATAAGGCTCGATGCGCGCTGTGAAAACTGACCGCGATAGGCATTGAAAGCCATGAACATACCAAGTGTCATATTATTATCAATAACCATGATGGCGCCGAGCCAGAGGATCACGACCTGATCTAAAGATGAAATAAAGGTATTAACACCACTGAACATCATATCGAAACGGGTTTGTTTAATACCTGCATTACAGGCTTCAATATTAATGTTTAACCAATGTTTTGAACGAATATTCTTTAAATTCAGAGCCTTAATTGTGGCGATGCCGTATAGCGTCTCCATAAAATGTGAACTTGAACGCGCACCTTTGATCACCTGCTCTTCTGAAACACGGCGATAAAAGCGGTAAGTAGCAAGACGCATAATGGCATAACATGCGGTAAAACCTACTACGACCCAGACCAACCAGCCGCCATAAAGAGTAAGCATCACCAGCAGACCTACGGTCATGATGGAATCAATGACGCCCGTAACGATACTGTTCGTAAATACAGAACGAATAGTATCTAACGAGGTAAAACGCGATTGGATATCACCCAAGTGCCGCTTTTCAAAAAAGGCCAGTGGCAAACCAGCCAGATGATCAAATAACGTCGTTTTCCACTGAATATTGGTTAACGTATTAAGCGTCAATGAGGTCCATGCACGTAACATGCTGATGAAAGTGCGGAATAAGGTAAATGAAACTAATCCAATACAGATAACAGCCAGTAAACTCTGATCGTGTGCCATGATGACATGGTCGGTGACCATTTGCGTGCCGATAGGTAATAATAATCCAATGGCTTCAATAACAACTGAAAATGCGAATATTTTGATTAAAGTACCCTTTAACCCAACGATATTCCGCATAAGATCTATCAGTTTCAGCCGTGTTTTGGCTTTTTCTTGCTTGAAGCTTTTATCAGGCCAGAGTTCAAATGCAACGCCAGTGAAAAAATTGGACATCTCCTGCAGGCCAATGACACGTTTACCCATGGCAGGATCATGAACAACAAAACTCGATTTACGTACTTTGGTTAAAACAACATAATGATTCATACCCCAGTGAATGACACAGGGTAATTTAAGCTGTTTAATTTCATCAAGGTCGAGAGCAAGTGCACGGCTTTTCATACCTGCACGATCGGCAATATGGCTGAGTGATAAAAGTGTTACACCCTGCGCAGAACTGCCGAAGCGCTCGCGAAATGTAAACAGATCGATATTCAGTCCATAATGGCCAGCGACCATAGCCAGGCACGCCACCCCGCATTCCGATGCTTCAGACTGTAAGATAACCGGTGTTTTATTTCGCAGCGAAAAATTCAGCTTGTCAGTAATATATTTAAATAAAATCTTATTCATTGATTGGCCCAATAACACTTTGAGTTATTTTATATATCGGCGTAAACATCCACATATAAAGTGGCCGCTCTTCCAGGAAAACAATTGCCCTGGCCTTCAAGCCGTTAGAGAGTTCAAGTTTTTTTCCATTGTAAAGGAAAGATTTGTCTTTAATTTTTACAATGGCTTTATATAGCGCAAGCTCCTGCTGATTACCCCCTGCTGACACATTAGTGTATTCAGACATTTCCTGACGTGATGCAGGGATAGATGAAATCGACAGGACGTCTCCCGGAAACTGGCCAAACTTGTCGGAAGGAAAAGCGTCATAACGTATATTTACAGTATCACCGGGTTTTACATAAGGGATGCTATTGTTAGGCAGCCATAATATAAGAAAGTATTCAATATTACCTGTTGGTTTGATCTGAACCAGACTGCTTCCTTTGTCAACCATCTGACCTACGGTAACTGATACTGATTCAATCTTTCCTGGCCTTGTTGCTTTAATAACCACGTTACCATTTGCATTCGATTCAACCACCTGGTTTTTGAAATCATTTATTTGGTTTTTTTGATTTGAAATTTGATTATCAAAATCTGATGCTTTTACAACAAGGTCGCTCTTCAGTTGCGTGAGTTGCGATTCAAGCTGCATTTTCTGGCTAACAAGAGATTGGTACGTACCTTGTTGCTGAAAATATAGTGAATGTTGATAATTATATTGATCTTTGGTAATCAACCCTTGTTTAAGATATGAATCGTAACTTGAAAGATTTCCTTTCATTTTGGCTAAACCGGTACTGGCGTTATTCAGCATCACCTGAGTTTCTTTTAAAGATGCAGAGTACTGCTTTACCTGCGCTTCAAGAGCTTCAAGCGTTTCGGTTTTGTTGCTAAGAATTTTGGTGATAATTTCTTCTGCGTTTGCAATTTTTTCGGAAATAACAGCGTTCATTTCATCCGTTACATTGCCTGTTACGGTTGAACGAGATACATCGAGTTCATACAAAGGTGTACCCTTTTCAACAAGGTCGCCAATTTCAACATGTTTTTTGACGACAAAACCTTGCTGGGGTGAAAATACGTTGACAGAATGTGGGAGCGTAATGACTTCTCCGCTGACATCTATGCGCTGGGTATAAGTACAAAATATAAGTGTCAATATGAGGATGAGGAAAAATGCCAGTGACAGCAGACTCACTATCCATGAAGGCATACCGGCCAGGAGAAGCGCCTTACCCTTCCAGTGGTTTTTTTTATAGTCTATCGCTTCCTTGCGAAATAATTTTTTCATCATGATTATTTGGGTACTTAACGAAGTGTGAGTGGTTCTGGTTTGAAAAATGATCGATGATTAGCATCGCCATCAACCACGGCGTGTATTTAATCCTAAGCTAAAGTATGCATAATTACGCGTACAACCTCTGTTTCCTGAAAAAATATATAATGATCCGGGAGTAGATTTATCACTCTATTCACTACCTGCCATATAAAGCGACATGTGGTTAATCTCTCATAAAATATTAATGCCAAAGATAAGACACAGTTCCAGATTGTAATGCTATGTAGCAGGTCGGCTTAAATAGTACAATGAAACAAATTAATTGCAAATGATAAGGCATCTTTAACGGGTCAGAGATATATTTTTCAGAATAATGCCTGCATATTAATTTAGATAAAATCGTAATGAATTATTATTAATTTGATTATAACTTATTTGTGACTTTAGGAGATTTATATGTGAAATACGGTGGTCAGGATAATAATGCCATGGGCATATACCCTGACCAGCCGCATCGAATATATACTTTTAGTTAAACGATATTGTTTAACTAAAATGAATTAGCCTACCCAGCTACCGGAAGTAAAGTCATTAACCACGCGTTCATACATCGCTTGTGCTGCACTCATGCCGTGATAGACGCCCTGCAATGCCCCAAAAGCACCGCCCAGAAGCAAACCTGCCCCCCAGCCAACAATGGTACCAAAGACGCCAACGCCAAACATTCCACCGCCACTTGTACCGGCATAGTAACCACCGATCACGCTTCCCCAGGTTGCAGAAGCCACGGTAGATAAAATTGCGCCCAATGTGCTATCAACAATGCCGTCGAGCAATCCCTGAGAGCCGTTTAAAACATCGATAAGCCCGGCACCGGAAACTTGTTCCATTTCAAATACAGAAATTTCTTTCATTTTAATATCCATTTATATGAAGTGTTTTGAGCAAAATATTAAATGAGTGCAATACTCATATTAATTATGCAATCCAGGAACCGGATGAGAAGGAGTTTAACGCTTTAGTGACGAAGTCATCCACTGCGCTTACGCCACCGTAAGCGCCAACAACAACACCCAAGGCGCCTCCGAGGACCACACCTGCGAAGAAACCAACAACGGTGCCAATCATACCAACACCTAACACGCCGCCACCGCTTGAGCCACCGTAATATCCACCAATTACGCTAGCAAATGCAGCGCCAGAGGCTGCACCATACAGACCACCCAGAACGGCATCAACCTTGGCGGTAATAAAATCCTGGGAACCGTTAAGAAAATCTACGATCCCTGCGCCGGAGATATGTTCCATTTCGATTGTAGAGATAACTTTCATGCATTTTTCCTTTGATATAAATAATAGAAACGTTAGTTATTCCTGAGCCGCGTGCTGTTATAGCTCAACGAGTAACTGAACGCGGCTTATATTACTCGATGAGGTCGTTAAAACAAGTTTCAAATTAGTTTTCTATTGACTGAGTTAGGCGTTTAGGAATTTTGCCTGGATTGAGTTAAGTTGTATTTAATATATGCACATACAAAAATTAAGGGCGTTGAGGTAATGTCAAAATTCATTAAATATTAAATTAATGAGGGAGTGTAATTATAGTGAAAAGTATATGGGTGAGAATGACCCATCACTAATATGAATGTCATGCTCGATAATGGCGATAAATCGCCTTTATCGAGCTGTGAACAATAAAAATTAATATTGACTAACGGTAAAGGTCATCGCTGCATTAGCGGTACCCGAAGTTACTGTAGATGCAATTTTCTTATAGCGCGCCACAAAAGGTATGTTTATAACAGTTTCTTTCTGAGTATGATATTTAATCTCATTTTCAAATATCAGCGGCGACAAATCGGATTTATTCAGGATTTCAATTGCTACTCCCTTAGCTGCATCGGTGACGCTAGTGTCAATATTGAGTATTCCATCTCCCGTACTGCCGGTAGTCGCTTCAAACGAGACAAATACAGGTGAATCATCTGCCTCACATTTAATCGATATAGAAAAATCTTTTGAGGGTCCCGTTGACCCTGTAGCGCCAAACACGGTATAGGATGTCGTAGGCATCAATACAGTTTGGTTTCGTTGCCCAGGTTCAACGATGCAGCTTTTTTTCTGCCATGCAATATTTGTGGCCAGTGATACAGTGGCAACTGTTTTTTTATCAAGAGTATATTCAGCAATCACATCTTTAAACGTTGTCCCGCTGCTGATGGGCCCTGTTTTGATAAAATAGACGGTTGTTCTGCCTATGGTTTCCCATGGCATTAAATCCTGCCATCGTATAGTTGTTGAATAAGGGACCATAAGAACACGTTTTTGTATATCCGATATCTGTACGCCTATCCCTGGAACGCCAGATGCAAATATGTCACCTTTATCGTTGCTGCTGACCACAGTGGTAAAAGAATTCTTCATCGTAGAAGCATATTTACCACTTTTAGTATTCAGAAGGCATGATGCTTTTACGCCTGATGTATTAACTTCAGCCTTGGCTAGCACGGTACCGACATCAACATCCGGATCAATATAGAGTACCGAGTTGGGTATAGTGTATGACTTTGGATATAAGGTACAATTATCCGCTGCCATCGTTTCATAGCTACAGAGAGCGAGTAATAGACCACCGCCCAGGATCGTTTTTTTATTTAACATAAGGTTATATTCCCTTTAACGGCACGTAGTTTCAGCCTGTGTAATCCCATTAATCGCCTGGCTACTGTTTAGCTGATAAGTGGCTTTACATTGTTCATGGTCATTTCTTCCCCATTGCACCTGTAATTCTCCACTCTCATCTAATCCTGACAGATATACTTGACCGTTATCGCTCACTATGCCAGTAATTGATTTGCCTGTTAATTTTGACACGGTCGCGACGGTTGCGCCGAAAGGTAATTTTTTACCCAAAGGATCAATAAGCGTTAATATTGCTCTTAAGCCAACGTTCGCGGCAAACTCTGCACGAGTAATTGAACCTCTTGTTGGTACAACACTTGTCGTGGCGACTTCTATTTCGGCATTTTCAGGCAAAGTTTCTGTATCTAAAGAGATATCGTTACGGCGGTATAATGAAACATTTGGAACAATAGTATATCCCCTGTAATCCGTTATAACCCCAACATCGTTTGTAATTCGTGTGCCTTCCACACCCGGCGCTTTCACTAATATGGCACTGTCGGAGAATGCCTGGCCCAGCGTAAGTCCATCTTCATGAAGAACCATACTGCCTGATGCGCCATAATTTATGTGCTGCCAGCTATTATCATAATCATAGTTGGCATAGATTTCTCCATAGGTCCCACTGTAATCAAGACCAGCACTTCCGCTCGCATAATCTCGATTATCATAGCCCTGTTGAACGTTCCAGCTTAAGTTATTGCCTTCCAGGGCGGTGCCGGCTATACCGACCGTGTTCGCGGTTGAACCAGGAGAGCCAGTAGTCATACCATAATTAAGCCAGGTATTCTGCATAAAGGCAGAAAAGGGTACAGTGACATTTAACGAGAATAATTTTTCACTCTGTTTACTTTTCTGCGAATCGATATATTCAGACGAATAACGATTATAGGCATAGTTGAGGGTATAACTTATTCCCTTCCAGCTGTTACTATAACCAACATTTGCAGATTTTGTCTGGCGTTTTTGATTCCAGTAGTTTTCAATAAAACCACCAATATTGATATAACCCCAATGGTCAGGTAAATTCTGGCTAATGGTTAATTCTGAACGACTTTTCAAACGGTCGATCATAGAATATGAATAGCTATCCCGATATGTATCAAGGGTATCATTCAGTGTCAGGAATCCGCTTGTAGAATAACGGTAGCCTGCAATAGAGACGTTTGTGCCGGTTGAGCTTAAGTTTTTGCTGTAACGAAAACGTACGGATTGGCCGGAGAGATCTTCTCTGTTTTTCGGCGTTGACCATGCTTGCGTGATATCGACAGAAATTGCACCTAGATCGCCTAAGTTATTACCTATACCTGCTGTAATGGCCTGATATTTTGACGCAGCCTGGAAACCACCATACAGGGTTGAGTTCATAGGCAGGCCATAGCTGGCGGTCGCCTGAGTAAAGGGCGTTTCATGGACATCATCATCAGAAGGACGATATAAGCCACTGGTGATACTGTATTTCAGACTTCCTTCTCTACGTAAAACCGGTAATGATGCAAAGGGGACGACAAACTGCTGTTTGCTGCCATCAGCTTCTTCAACTTCAACCTCAAGGTCGCCGCTTCCACCTGTAGAGTACAGGTCGGTGATTTCAAACGCACCGGGTGGTACAAAGGATTGGTAAATGGTGTACCCGTTCTGCTTTATTAATACCTTTGCATTTGTTTTAGCTATACCGCGAACAACAGGTGCATAACCTTGTAAACTCTCTGCATCCATGCTTTCGTCTGTAGCAAGCTGAGCTCCTTTAAAGGGTACGCTATCAAAAATATCAGAAGGTGAGAATTTTTCACCCAAAGTTAAAACGCTTTTTAAGGGTATGATATTGCGTTCTGAGTAGGTGTAAACATTATCCCAGCTATCGTCATTACCTTTTGATGACTTATTCCATGTACTATAGTTGCGTAAGCGCCAGGCACCGATATTCAGACCCGGGAGTAAATTTAAGCTGTATGTTTCATTATCTGGGTTGTTATCTCGTGAATAGCCTTTACTTCCATACGCACGATAGTTTAAGAATAAGCTTGTTATCCCGTTGTCAAATTCTTTTGGGTTCACATATCCGCGAACAGACGCAACGAGTGCAGCCTGGGGGATACTTAATTTGAGCTGTTGTAAATTAAAGTTGAATTTAGAACTAGCCTCAGGGATCTGCTGAAGATCAACGCATCCGTCTTCATCAGCTTTTAAATTTTTAATGGCTTGAGTACGTATGCCATAGCTATTTAATTTTTCAATATTAAAGCAGGGGACGAGTTCATTGTTTTTTTGCTTAGAGGTCGTAAATACTACATCCGCTGTTTCAATAAATTCACTGTTAATGAATACATCAACCTTATAGGTCCCAGGAGCCTGAGCGTTGGCTTGCTCATATGCTGAAAGGTCAACCCGCTTTCCGGAAGCGGTGATGTCGTTAAGAAAAGCCGGATTGAACAGGTCTCGCGCCATCGCCACTGATGGCATTCCAGTCATATTTAAACTTACCAGTATGGTTAAGCAAGATCGTAGCTTGAATTTTATAGCGGCCATCTTAACTATCCCTGTCAAATAAAAATGAATTATTTAAGCGCTGCTATAGAATTATAACGTTGCTTTGTGGATTTTACCTTTGCCCCCGTGATCGTTAATCACGCTCCACTCTAAAACCCCACTTTTGCTATTGTTTGCTGGGAGTTCATATGTTGTAGACGACATGGGCGGTAAATAATTTTTTTCTGCCATGGGGATCACTTTTCCGTTCAATGTGATCTGAGCCAGATTGATATAGTAAGGTGATGTATTTTTACCTGTAATGCTATTACCGTTTACCGTCCATATTAATTTTTCTGAAAACGATTCCGGGATGTTATCCATTAATGCTTTAGGGCGATAAATCAACTTAATTTTTGTTCTTACTGCAATTTGTAACGTGTTTCTGTCATCGTCACCATTTGAGGCTGGGATTGACGTTATATTCAAGAAAAACAAACTTTCTCTGTCAGTCGGAAGCGGATTGTTTGCTTTAAAAATACGGATGACATTTTTTTGTTGTCCATCCATTCTGAACAATGGAGGTGTAACCATGAAATGAGTACCTGATATGTCATAGTTCTCTATCCATGATTTAATAAGGTAAGGCGATGCATCTTTGTTCGTGATACTTACAGATGTTTCTTTTTTTCCTTCGCTGTAAATAACTCGCGTTGCACCTATTTGCGTTCCTGCGTAGGCTGAGCAGGTAGTCAATGCCAATATTAGTGCCGTTTTTGATATGGTTTTCTTGAGCATATTTCACCTGAAATAATAGTAAATATTCGCTCCTGTAGACAGGAGCGAATAGAATTTATAATTTATTAATTAAGAGTAATTAATAAGAAATCAGCATTGTTGCGGTTGCATTAGCAGTACCTTCAACAATGTCTTTTTCTACCTGTACGTAGTTAGCTTTGAAGTCAACATCAGCGCTACCACCGGTCAGAGTAATAGCTGGTGATTTGGTGCCTAACTTCATGTGATTACCGTTGCCATCCATCAGTTTAATCGCAACACCAGCTGCAACACCTTTATCACCATAGCCAGACAGCTTCAGGTAATCGCTGTTGCCGTTGTAATATTCACCGTCAAAAGCAACATAGGCAGCAGTTTGAGTCGCCGGACAGCCAGTCAATTCCACATCAATGGATGCCAGACCGTCTGCACCACCCGCGGTAGAACCTACACCGTTGAACTGGCTTTTCGGTACGTTACCCAGAACAACATTACCTGCGCTTGAGCCGGAGTTCTGAATGTTAACAGTACATGAGCCATCAGAGATGCTGCCCTGGAACTGGACTGTGCCATCGCTTGCCTGTGCGTTAAGGGCAACGAGGCTACCAGCGGTCAGCAATACAGCGAGAATATTTTTTTTCATTACGGGAATCCATATTAATAAGTACATCGTCCTTAAATAGTGCTCAGGTTAATAAGTCAGTAGGCATTTTAGAAAATCTACTCAGATGATTTAGTAAAACTTGAAAATCCAGCATCTGAGAACATGTTACTTGCTTATATTAGGTGTTCGCCTGGGCGCTATCCAGTATCAGTTTACTCGCATCACGATCGTGCATTAAGTAATGCTCCTGTGTGGAGTGGCGAAGAATTTAATATAGTCACTGATTAAGTGCATGTGAATTTTCACTAAATAATGTGTGATGCTCAAGTCCGGTATCTTACTTTTGTTTCTGAAGATAGGTTGAGAAGGGAATTTTAAGATAATGGCCTTCTTTCACAGAATTCATAATGCATGATAGGCTATGTTTCACTTTAGGGATGAAGTACGCATTTAGAATCTGAAGGCAGTCATTATTATGAATCACAATGCTATTCAGTGATTCTAAAAGAGAAATTCTCTAACTTCATGTTTTTTTGGGGCTAATAATAGCAGAAAGGGATTTTTACATTGAATAAATTTATGATTAATAAAGAAGTTATATTTGACGCAAATACAAATGAGCTGCGATCTTTGAAAGATGAATCGGCGACGGTGAGTCTCAATGCCCCAACTGCACGCTGTCTTCAGCTTTTACTTGAAAGCAAGGGTAATGTTATATCACGCGAACAGTTTTTAGCTGAGGTCTGGAATGCAAGAGGGGTTGTTGTATCCCAGAATACTTTTTACCAGAATATCTCGTTACTGCGTAAGTCGTTGGAACAGGCTGGTTTATCGAAGGATATCATTACTACTGTGCGCAAACGCGGGTTTATTCTTGCTTTAGATGTTGAAGTTACATCTTGTTTGAATGTGGCCGAAAGTAACATCAATAACTTTTCAAAAAATCAGATAAATAGCCCCATTGTTGAAAGTGATAACGAAAATGTGGGCAATAACTTGCTGGTTTGTAAAAAACTGCCTTTCAAAAGCAAAACTATTTTGAATATTCCAGTTTGGGTCTTATTACTTCTTATATTTATGACAGGTATTAACATCGTTTTGTTATATTTCAATGTTACTTTATGAACTAACAGGGTTATTTGCCGTAGCTTTAATAAGTGGTCAATTTAAGTTATCACTTAAAATATCGTGTCTTTATGCACTTCTGTCCACAAGCAGACTGCCAGGATATACCTGGCAATCAATACTTATCAGCACTGTTTAAGGCCCAAATCCAGCGGCGTCTTACTCGGTTCCCCGCCGATCTCACGCGCCAGCTTCGGCACCATATACCCGGAGACCCGCGTTAATAACTCGCGCATAATGATGCGAGCCTCATCATCCTGCACCATGAAGTGCGCTGCGCCCTGTACTTTATCCAGCACATGGATGTAGTAGGGCATCACGCCGGCATCAAACAGAGCATTACTCAGATCGGCTAACGTCGCGGCATTATCATTCACACCACGCAACAAGACGCTCTGGTTGAGCAGCGTCACGCCTGCCCGACGCAGTCGGGACATGGCGGCCCGGAAGGTGTCGTCAATTTCGTTAGCGTGGTTGATGTGGTTTACCAACAAAATTTGCAGCGAAGAACGTTCCAGCCGCTGGGTCAGGTCATCGGTAATACGCGCCGGAATCACAATCGGTAAACGACTATGGATGCGTAACCGCTTTATATGCGGGATCGCTTCCAGCTGAGTGATAAGCCAGTCCAGCTCATGATCTTTCGCCATCAGCGGATCGCCACCCGAGAAGATGATCTCATCGAGCTCGGTGTGGGCAGCAATATAGTCGAGTGCCGCCTGCCAGTTACGTTTGTTTCCCTGATTGTCGGCATAAGGGAAGTGACGACGGAAACAGTAACGGCAATTTACCGCACAACCGCCCTTAACCAATAACAATGCGCGATTGCGGTACTTATGCAGTAGACCGGGCACCACGCTGTTTTGCTCTTCAAGAGGATCGGTGCTGAACCCGGGGGCAGCGACAAACTCATCCTGCGACGTAAGAACCTGTTTTAACAGAGGATCGTTAGGGTTTCCTTTCTCCATTCGTGCAACAAAAGCACGTGGAACACGTAGCGCAAACAGGCGTTTCGCTTCACGTCCGGCGAGGAGGTTTTCATCTGCGTTCAGGTTTAAAAGACGCAGCAGTTCATCAGGACTGGTGATTACATCTGCAAGTTGCAATAACCAATCTTCTCTGGATGGGGTGTTTAGGGTTACAATATGCGCCATTTTGTGGCTTAGCTACCAGTTAACAATTTCAGAGGGCCTTATGGCGACTTACTATAGCAACGATTTTCGTGCCGGTCTTAAAATCATGATGGACGGCGAACCGTACGCGGTTGAAGCCAGCGAATTCGTTAAACCAGGTAAAGGTCAGGCATTCGCACGCGTTAAGCTGCGCCGCCTGCTGACCGGTACCCGTGTAGAGAAAACCTTCAAATCCACCGACTCCGCTGAAGGCGCAGACGTTGTTGATATGAACCTGACTTACCTCTACAACGACGGTGAATTCTACCACTTCATGAACAACTCCACTTTCGAGCAGCTGTCTGCTGACGAGAAAGCCGTTGGTGACAGCGCTAAATGGCTGCTGGATCAGGCTGAGTGCATCGTAACCCTGTGGAACGGCCAGCCTATCGCTGTGACCCCGCCAAACTTCGTTGAACTGGAAATCGTTGAAACCGATCCAGGTCTGAAAGGCGACACCGCAGGTACTGGCGGCAAGCCAGCCAAGCTGTCCACCGGTGCAGTGGTTAAAGTTCCACTGTTCGTTCAGACTGGCGAAATCATCAAAGTGGATACCCGCTCTGGTGAGTACGTTTCTCGCGTGAAGTAATTCATCCCGGGATGAAAGGCGCAGCGTTTTGCTGCGCCTTATCGATCGATAAAAGGTCCATGGACGATGCCGCGCACAATCAAAA
The DNA here is from genome assembly GCF_049974505.2 of Leclercia sp. TB492. NCBI lineage: Bacteria > Pseudomonadati > Pseudomonadota > Gammaproteobacteria > Enterobacterales > Enterobacteriaceae > Leclercia > Leclercia sp. TB492. The sequence goes on from NZ_CM127572.1 coordinate 363,296, forward strand.
TCTTACTGCTGATGGTTCTTGCTGGCTCTCTTCTCACCGGATGCAACACGGCCCGTGGTGTCGGGGAAGACATTAAAAGCCTGGGTCATGCTATTTCTCACGCCGCCTCCTGATATCTTCTACTTTTCCTAAAAATGCTTCCTTTTCCGTCACTCGCCGGGATCCTGGCTATGCTTATGTGGCTGTACACAATAACTTTGCCTAAAAAAGGAAGACATTATGCTTAAGAAAACATGTGTAGCGATCTTTTCTGTCCTGGTGCTTTCATCAGTATTAACTGCCTGTAATACCACTCGCGGCGTTGGTGAAGATATCTCCTCTGGCGGCAGCGCGATCTCTGGTGCGGCAACTAAAGCACAGCAGTAATTTTGGGCGGTACGGGGCTTAATACGTCGCCGTACCCTCAGTTTACCGCTCAGGGCAGTGACAGAAACGGTGAATACCGTGTATCCATGTGCAGTTTCATTCGAATATTGCGCTTGTAGGTGTATACCGTTTTCCCATGAATGCTCAGTTTGCAGGCAATTTTCTGATTGCTGGCACCCTCCATCCACAGCGTTAACACTTTCTCTTCCTGACGTGTCAGCAATGGCGATGCCGCCGATGCAGGTTCACTGCTTTCCTGGGATGCTAGCGCCTCATTAATTGTCTGCGCCAGTACCTCCAGTGGGGTCGTTTTGGCCAACGATGCCCACAGGGGAAAGGCGTTCATAAATGCAGACATTTCAGGTTGTTCCTCTGAATGCAGCAAAACAAAAGGTGCGGTTTCACTGGCATTCATTACGGATGAGAGCTGATGGATGTGCTGAAGGTCTGACGTAAACCCCTGCAAATCTGCAATCACCAGCGTCGGCTTCCACTGCAGAATATGCTCTCTGGCAAGAAAGAGATTGTTGAGGCCTGTCACCAACACAGGGGAAGGAAATAGCCCTGAATGATTGATCCACATTTCCAGGCCCGTGCGGGTGTAATGACATCGGTCAATCAAAAGAATTTTGAACATTAGTTTTTCGCAATCGGCAAAGTGTAGTCGCTTCCTGCTATCAGGAAGTGTCCCATAATAAAGAAGTCGGATGAGTTATAAATGAGTGAATTTCGCTGCTAATTACGTCTATTTCTCGCTTTCAAACGCTCAACTAATGTCTGAAATAAACACGTTGAAAAATGAATTCATGCTCTTCAAAATATGAGATTCACCCGCCTTGCAGGACGACCTGTAAGCGCTTCTCTCATCGGGGACGGCCCCAGACTGTTATTTAAGTTAAGGAGCCTTTATGTCCTGGATTATTCTTTTTATTGCCGGTTTGCTCGAAGTGGTATGGGCCATTGGTCTGAAATATACCCACGGCTTTACGCGACTCACGCCCAGCATCATTACCGTTTCCGCCATGATCGTCAGTATCGTGCTGCTCTCCTGGGCTATGCGCTCGCTGCCCGTGGGAACGGCGTATGCAGTATGGACGGGGATTGGCGCGGTAGGTGCGGCCATTACCGGGATTTTACTGCTGGGTGAGTCAGCGAGCCTGGCGCGTATTGCCAGCCTCGCATTGATTGTTGCCGGTATTATTGGGCTGAAGCTCAGCACCCACTAATGGGGTTGTTCAATCCAGACCAACTGGCTGATATCAAATCCCTGACGGGTGGCAGAATTCAGTAGCCTCTGTTTCATCTCATCTGAAATCGTCGGTGTGCGGGAGAGGATCCACAGGTAGTCACGATTGGGCCCGCACACCAGCGCATGCTGGTAATCTTTATCCAGCGCAATCACGTTATAGCCACCATAAAAAGGACCGATGAAAGAGACTTTCAGCGCTGCGGTGTCAGACGCGCCGGTAAAGTACGCTTTTCCCGTCACTTTTTGCCACATGTCGCGCTCAGGGTTGTAGCCCCGGTTGATAACCTGAATACCGCCATCGCTCATCAGGCTGTAGTGAGCCGTCACCTTTTGTAGACCACGTTCAAAGCGGTGATCAAAACGGGCAATTTCATACCAGGAGCCCATGAATTGCTGGGCGTTAAAGGGCCGGACGACAGTCACGCCCCGGGGCGGAGTAGGGGCACTACAGGAAACAACCAGAAATGCAGCGGCAACGGCGGCGATGACGGGCAGGATGCGCATAGGCGTTTCCTTACAGGATTTTTGATAAGTGTAGAACCTGTCAGGAATTTTGCTCTCCCACCGGCTGGCGGGAGAGCGGAGAAGGATTACATAAAGACCACGGCAACCAGCGTGACCACGCTCAGGATGGCCGCCAGCCCGTAGAACACCCATTTCCCGTTAGGGACGTGGATCTTCAGGTCGTGCATGGCGTGATGAATACGGTGCAGACCACACCACAGCGGCAGAACAATCATCAGGAAGATAAATATCCGACCAATAATACTGTGGGCAAAGGCCAGCACCCGCTCGTAGCTCAGGGCATCCCCGGGAAAGAGCCCCAGCGGCAGCATAATGCCCACCAGCAGAATAATGACCGGCGCGATGATGGCGCACCACATGCCGCCTGCCCCAAAAAGCCCCCAGAAGACGGGCTCGTCAGAACGTTTTGGAGTTGGATTAATCACAGTGGTCTCCTTACCAGAACAGGGCTACGCCAAGAATCACCACGGTCACGACCGCAGTCACCACCCAGAGTCCTTTGATGATCGGCTCTGGCCCCAGTTTTTCATTTTTGACGATAATATTTGCCGCTTTCGGCGCCAGCTCAAACCAGGTTTTGGTATGCAACAGCGCTGCCGCCAGCACGATGATATTCAGGATCACCACTATCGGGTTCTGCAGGAACCCGACAAAACCGGCCCATGTTTCCGGACCGTGCTTAAGGGCAAACAGGCCGTACATCAGTTCGATGCTGAACCACACCGCCGGCACCGCCGTGCCTTCACGCAGCATATAGAAGCGATAAAACGGCAGATTTTTCCACCAGGTGGACGGCATCGGCCGCACATAGGCTTTGCGTTTAGTCGTCATCATGCACTCCTTAGCGTGGTTTCAGGGTGGCGATAAGAAAGTCTTTCGAGCTTTCTACTTTGCCCTGTTGGATCGCGGCGGCCGGATCGACATGCTTCGGACAGACTTCCGAGCAGTAGCCGACAAAGGTACAGGTCCAGACGCCGTTCTGGCCGTTCAGCTGCGCCATACGTTCTTTCTTCCCGTGATCCCGGCTGTCTTCGTTGTAACGATGCGCCAGGGTAATGGCGGCCGGGCCGATAAACTCGGGATTCAGGCCAAACTGCGGGCAGGCGGCATAGCACAGACCACAGTTGATGCAGCCGGAGAACTGGTGATACTTGGCCATCTGCGCCGGGGTCTGCTTGTTCGGCCCCTGATCCGGCGTACGCGGGTTGCCAATGATGTACGGCTTAATGGCTTCCAGGCTTTCGATAAAGTGGGTCATGTCGACCACCAGATCGCGTTCGATTGGGAAATTAGCCAGGGCTTCGACCTTCATCCCTTTCGGGTATTCACGCAGGAAGGTTTTACAGGCCAGCTTTGGCACTTTGTTGACCATCATCCCGCAGGAGCCGCAAATCGCCATACGGCAGGACCAGCGGTAGCTCAGGTCCGGCGCCAGATTGTCTTTGATGTAGCCCAGCGCATCCAGCAGGGAGGTCTGCTCATCGTAAGGAACTTCATAGAAAGTGCTGTGCGGCGCGCTGTCCACTTCCGGGTTATAGCGCACCACTTCAACTTTCAGAGTTTGCATTTCAGCCATTCGCCGTCTCCTTTTTCTCGGCTGCTTCCGCTTCTGCACCGTAAACGCGTTTCGCCGGTGCCAGCGTGGTGATCTTCACGTCGCTATAGTCCAGACGAGTAGAGCCGTCCGCGTCGCGATAAGCGAGGGTATGCTTGAGGAAGTTGACGTCGTCACGCTCCGTACAGCCTTCGTCCAGACGCTGGTGGGCGCCGCGCGACTCTTTACGCGCCAGGGCGGAGTGCGCCATACATTCAGCAACGTTCAGGCCGTGACCCAGCTCAATGGTGTAGAGCAGATCGGTGTTGAAGACGCTGGAGGTATCCGTCACCCGCACGCGTTTGAAGCGTTCCTGTAGCTCAGCCAGTTTGTCGATGGTTTTCTGCATCAGCTCCGGCGTACGGTAAATACCGCAGCCTTCTTCCATGGAAAGCCCCATCTCATCGCGGATTTTCGCCCAGTTCTCACTCCCTTCCTGATTCACCAGTTTTTTCAGGCGCAGCTCGACATCGGTAGCCTGCGCATCGAGCGCGGCACCGTTAGCGGCTCCGGCTGTTGCTGCGCTGGCCATGGCCTGCTCACCCGCCAGGCGACCAAATACCACCAGCTCGGCCAGCGAGTTGGAGCCCAGGCGGTTAGCGCCATGCAGGCCGACGGAGGAGCATTCACCCACCGCAAACAGGCCTTTAATTCGGGTTTCACACTGCTGATCGGTTTCGATACCGCCCATGGTGTAGTGCGCGGTTGGACGTACCGGGATCGGGTCTTTAACCGGGTCGACGCCGACATAGGCTTTCGACAGTTCACAGATGAACGGCAGACGTTCCAGCAGCTTCTTCTCGCCCAGGTGGCGCAGGTCGAGATAGACTACATCGCCGCGTGGGGTGGGGATAGTGTTGCCTTTGCGCCACTCATGCCAGAAGGCCTGAGAGACTTTATCGCGCGGGCCAAGCTCCATATATTTGTTCTTTGGTTCACCCAGCGGCGTTTCAGGGCCCATGCCGTAATCCTGCAGATAGCGATAGCCATCCTTATTGACCAGAATGCCGCCTTCACCGCGGCAGCCCTCGGTCATCAGGATCCCGGAACCCGGCAGGCCGGTCGGGTGATACTGCACGAACTCCATATCGCGTAGCGGAACGCCGTGCTGCAGCGCCATGCCCATCCCGTCGCCGGTCACGATGCCGCCGTTGGTGTTATAACGGTAAACACGTCCGGCACCGCCGGTCGCCATCACCACGGCATTGGCGCGGATCTGAACCAGCGTACCTTCCATCATGTTCATCGCCACCAGGCCGCGGGCCTGGCCGTCATCGACCAGAATGTCGAGGACAAAATGTTCGTCGAAGCGTTGGATCTGGGGGAACTGCAGCGAGGTCTGGAACAGGGTGTGGAGCATATGGAAGCCGGTTTTGTCGGCGGCAAACCAGGTTCGCTCAATCTTCATGCCACCGAAGCGACGCACGTTGACGCTACCGTCATCACGACGGCTCCACGGGCAACCCCACTGCTCCAGCTGGGTCATTTCCGTCGGGCAATGATGTACGAAATAATCAACGACATCCTGTTCGCAAAGCCAGTCGCCACCAGCTACGGTGTCGTGAAAGTGATAATCAAAGCTGTCATGATCCTGCGCGACGGCAGCGGATCCACCCTCCGCAGCGACCGTATGGCTACGCATCGGGTAGACTTTTGAAATCAGGGCAATTTTAGCGTTTGGGTTAGCCTGGGCAGCTGCAATTGCTGCGCGTAATCCCGCTCCGCCAGCGCCAATAATGGCAAGATCGGCTTGAAAGGTATGCACGACATTCCTCCAGATTTTTGATATTTCGCATCTCACCTACCCTAAGGTAGTGCACGGCCCGGGAGGGCAAATGCGAAAGCGATTCCACTGCTCCTTTATGGGTAACGCAGTATAGCCTTAGGAAAGAGAGGGAAATTTGACGTGTTCGATTTTTTTGCGGTTCTTTCCCTCGATTTATCATTGCAATTGATGAATCACGTCACGAAATTATTGGTAGTTATAAAAAGCCCAAAATTGACTGTGCAAAATTTGTCTCCGCCATGGGTTACGAGTAGACTTCGTCCCCTTGTCTGAAATCGGAGAAATTCTCATGAGCGAAACGGCCACCTGGCAGCCGAGCGCATCCATCCCCAATCTGTTAAAACGCGCAGCAATTATGGCGGAGATTCGTCGCTTCTTTGCGGACCGCGGTGTGCTGGAGGTGGAAACGCCCTGCATGAGTCAGGCGACGGTAACGGATATTCATCTGGTGCCGTTTGAAACCCGTTTTGTTGGCCCTGGTCACTCCCAGGGGATGAATCTCTACCTGATGACCAGCCCGGAATACCACATGAAGCGCCTGCTGGCGGCGGGATGTGGGCCGGTATATCAGCTGTGTCGCAGTTTCCGCAATGAAGAGATGGGGCGTCACCACAACCCGGAATTCACCATGCTGGAGTGGTACCGCCCGCATTACGATATGTATCGCCTGATGAATGAGGTGGACGATTTGCTGCAGCAGGTACTGGAGTGCCCGGAAGCCGAAACTCTCTCTTATCAGCAGGCTTTCCAGCGCCATCTGGAGATCGATCCCCTCTCTGCGGACAAAACCCAGCTGCGTGAAGTGGCGGTAAAACTGGATCTCAGCAATGTTGCGGATACTGAAGAGGATCGCGACACGCTGCTACAGCTGCTCTTTACCTTTGGCGTTGAACCGCAGATTGGTAAAGATCGCCCGACCTTTGTCTATCACTTCCCGGCAAGCCAGGCGTCGCTGGCCCAGATCAGCACTGAAGATCACCGCGTGGCGGAGCGTTTTGAGGTGTACTTTAAAGGTATTGAGCTGGCGAATGGTTTCCATGAACTGACCGACGCCCGTGAACAGCAGCAGCGTTTTGCTCAGGATAACCGCAAGCGCGCCGCGCGTGGCCTGCCGCAGCAACCTATCGACCAAAATTTGCTGGAGGCGTTAAAAGCCGGTTTGCCGGACTGCTCCGGCGTGGCGCTGGGTGTTGATCGTCTGGTGATGCTGGCGCTGGGCGCTGAGCAGCTGGGTGATGTGATAGCGTTCACCGTAGACCGCGCCTGACTGCGCGCCTGGTGGCGCTGCGCTAACCCGGCCTACGAAACATGTAGGCCCGTGCAAGCGCAGCGCCGCCGGGCATTTGCATTACAAACTCCCCGCCGGTCGCGTCTTCGCCGCCGACGTCAAGGTTCTTCCCGTCTTACGCCCGTCCAGACTTTCCAGACGCATCTGGAACGGTGGGAACGGCAAATCAATACCGTGTTCACGGAAGCCCGCCAGAATCAGCTGGTGGATCTCATGGCGCAGCGGCATGCGATGGCCCATCTCGGCCGCGTAAATACGCAGTTCGAAAATCTGGATCCCCTGTTGTAAATCCACCAGGAACACTTCCGGCTCTGGCGTGCTGATCACCAGCGAGCAGCGTTCGGCCGCCGTATAGAGAATTTGCGTGACCTCTTCGCTGTTAGCATCCGACGGGGCCGGCACGGTCAGCACCACACGCGTCACGGAGTCCGACAGCGACCAGTTAATAAACTGCTCGGTGATAAACGCCTTGTTGGGAACAATGATCTCTTTACGGTCCCAGTCGCTGATAGTGGTGGCGCGGGTGTTGATCTTTGTAATACTGCCGGTCAGATCGCGGATCGTCACGGTATCGCCAATACGGATTGGTTTTTCGAACAGAATAATCAGGCCAGAGATAAAGTTGGCGAAGATCTCCTGCAAACCAAACCCGAGCCCGACGCCGAGTGCCGCCACCAGCCACTGCAATTTAGACCACTCAATACCGATCATCGAGAAGCCCACCAGCCCGCCAAACAGCATCAGCAGGTATTTGGTGATGGTGGTGATGGCGTATCCGGTACCTGGCGTTAAATCCAGATGCTGCAACAGGGCCAGCTCCAGCAGCGCCGGGAAGTTACGGATCAGCTGAGTGGTGATGATAAATACCAGAATGGCAATCAGCACCGCCCCGAGGGTAATCGGCTCCAGGCTCTCCACCCCTTGTACCGTCGAGGTCACATCCCAGAGGGTAATATTTTCCAGGAAGCCAAACGCCGAATGAATTTCCGACCACAGCACAATGACGGACAGCAGCGCGACCAGCATCAGAATAGATCGTACCAGGCGCAGGGACTGGGTACTGATGGCATCCAGATCCAGCTCAGTTTCATCGACCTCCACGGTTCCTTCCGTGCTGAGCATATGGGCCGGTTCCTCTTCGCCGCGCGCTCGCTGGGCGAGGATCTCGGCCCGGCGGTTTTTCGCCCGGTCAAACGCCAGACGACGGCGCTGAATCAGCATCCAGCGGCGAATGACGTGATAGACCACCAGCAACAGGAACCAGATCGCTACCGAGGTTTCAAGACGCGCCAGCAGCGCCTGGGCGGTAGCCAGATAGCCGACGGCTGCTGCCAGAATCGCCGCCAGCGGCGCGCTAAGCAGCAGATTCCACAGCATATGGTTGACCATGTTATCGCCGCTGCCCTCTTTATCGAGATAGAGCGGGATGCCGGCTTTCTTCAGGCTCAGCGTCACCACGGCCAGCGCACCGCAAATCAGGATAAAGCACAGACGGCCGAGCGAGCCGGAAAACTCCCGGTCGTTCAGGTTATCAAACATGATCAGCGCCATGATCAGCGGGACAATAAGCCCGATGCTCATCAGGTAGTAGCGCATCGCCCGCGCCACGCGGCTACGCGGCCAGCCGAAGTGCGCGACAAACAGCCCATTCGGGCGGGCGAAGGTGGCGCAGATCATCACCACCCACAGCAACGGCACGGTGGCGGTTACGCCGGCACCGATAGCCACCGCCAGCGGATAAGGCCAGGCTTCGCGCAGGCCATAGCCCAGGGTCATCCACAGGACCGGCAGCGGCGAGGCGACCAGGATTGACCAGAAGACCGTTCGCAGCGTGAGCCAGAAATGGTCCTGGGTTACTTTGCCGACGCGGGCGCTGGAGCGGTCGAGGAAGCGGGTGAAGTGCCGGCGCGAGTAAATGCTGAACCCGACCAGAATCAGCGCTCCCAGCAGCGGGAAAATCGTCTCCTTGTTGGTGAGCATCATGATGCTGGCTTTGCCGAGCTGGCTGACAGTATCCAGCGAAATTAACCGCCGCAGATCCTGAACAATATCAATCGGCCAGGAGAAGGAGATCGGCCGTACGTCCGAGGTCCAGAACAGGTAGCGGTGAGTCGCCTCGTTGACCTCTTTTAACGCATCTTCCAGCTGGCTGTTTGAAACCTTCAGTTTGGTCAGCTCGAGCAGCAGCGTATCGCCGCCCTGCAACAGTGAATTCAGTAATTCCCGTTGCGTACGGAGCTGCGCTTCCAGAATGCGGTTCTGCTCGGCGGTGAGCGGCTTGCCGTCCGGCTGGTGGATCTGACGCAGCTGTGGCTGCTTATTCAGCAGATCTTCAAAGCGCAGACGCTGCACACGCAGCTGCGCCATTTCGGTATCGAGCTGCTGGGGTTTTGGCATCTCGGGCAGGCGGGCGACCTGGGCACGCAGCGCTTCACCGAGCAGGTTCGAGGAGCCCAGCCACTGTGACTGCTCGCGCAGCGTATTCAGCGCCTGACGCACCTGTAGGGTTTGATTAGTGGCCTGGCGTTGCTGGGAGGCCACCAGATCCATACGCTGCGCCTGCTGGTTGAGCGCGGCCGAAAGCTCACGGTTGACCTTGAATTGCTCAACAATGCCGGAGGGCAGGTTTTCGCTGTTTTCAGCCAGTAATTCGGTGCTCTCCAGCGCCCGCTCTGCTTCACGCTGACGCTGGCTGTTGAGCTGATTGCGCAGCGCCTGAAGATAAGCATCCAGCTGCTCGCCCTGTTTTTTCGCCAGCTCAGAGCGCATTCGCGCCAGCTCCTGGCGATTGTTGGCCGAAAGCTGCGCCAGCTCGAGCTCATCTACCAGCGCTTTTAATCTGGCAGATTCCGCCTGTATGCCCAGATTTTGAGCCTGGCTAAGGGCGGTATTGCCGGTTTGCGCCCCGGCCCGGCGTTCAACCTCATTGAGCTGACGGCGGGCATCGGTTTGCTGCTGCGGCAGCTGGTTCAGGGAGTCTGCAATATCACGGGCGCGCTCCTGCTCCTGCTGCGCCTGGCGGGTTTTTTCCAGTAACTGACTGCTGACCTGTAGGATCTCCTGATTCAGGGTGTCAGAAGTCATGCCCGCAGGCACCTGGCGCGGCTCTTCACGCAGATCGCTCAGCTGCGCGCGCAGGGTTTGGGAAAGTTTGGGGAAGTTATCAATGACCTGTTGATACTGCGTGGCACGCTCGAGAGAGCCTTTACGCTCCTCAAGCGCGTTCAGCGCAGCCTCGAGCGCCTCAACGGTTTCCGGCTGGGCGGGCTTTGCCGCCTTCGCCTGCTCCAGTTCCTGTGAGATTTGTTTGCTGTCGGGGGCCGTAGCGGCGTACGCCCCCGTACTGAGGCACCAGGCCATCAGCAAAGTGATAATCAGGCGCACGTCAGTCTACCTTTTGCTTAGCTTTCGTCTTTTTTGTCATCAACCAGCGGGCTGGCTTCGAGTTCGGCAGCGATCTCTTCGTCTGACAGCGGCGCAGGCTCTGCATCCGTTGTCACGAAAGGCTCCGTCGAAACCGCCAGCGGCTGGCCGAGTTTGGTTACCGACAGGCTTTCGAGCTGCTCAACCAGCTTCACTTTACCCGGAGCAAACAGGTTGATCACGGTAGAGCCGAGCTTGAAGCGGCCCATCTCCTGGCCCTTAAGCAGCGCCACGGAGCCTTCATTTTCACCTTCAGGCCAGGTCCAGCGTTTGATCACGCCTTCACGCGGTGGCGTAATGGTGCCTGCCCAGACGGTCTCAATGCTGCCAACGATTGTCGCGCCCACCAGAATCTGCGCCATCGGACCAAACTCGGTGTCAAACAGGCAGATCACGCGCTCGTTACGGGCAAAAAGGTTAGGGACGTTTTGCGCGGTCAGGTGGTTTACCGAGAACAGGTCGCCCGGAACGTAGATCATCTCCCGCAGAATGCCGTTGCACGGCATATGAACGCGGTGATAGTCGCGCGGCGACAGGTAGGTGGTGGCAAAGGAGCCATTGCGGAACAGATCCGCCATCAGGTAGTTGCCTGCCAGCAGGGCTTCCAGGCTGTAGTTGTGGCCCTTGGCCTGCAGGATCTTGTCGTTTTCAATCGCGCCCAGCTGGCTGATCACGCCGTCAGCAGGCATCACCAGCACGTTCGGATCGGTATTCAGGGGGCGCACTTCATCGCGCAGTGAACGCACAAAGAAATCGTTGAAGGTGCGGTAGCTGGCGGTATCCGGCTTCTGCGCTTCCTTCATATCGACCTTGTAGTATTTCACGAACAGATCGATCACCAGCTTCGTCAGCCAGCCCGCTCGTTTGCTCGCGCCCCAGCCCGCCAGGCGAGTGAGCCACAGTTTTGGCAGAATGTATTGAAGCGAAAGTTTAAATGAGTTTAACAAGGTAGCCTCCAGGCCATTGTTTTGTCGTTCCTGATCCGGCTGTCAGACAGCCGGAACCTGAAAAAAGGGGACGATTTTAGCGACGCTTAGCTTAGTTGTCAGTCATCAGATTCAGAAAAGCTTTTACGCGTTTTTACCTGCGCCATGCTTTCGAGAATATGGTGATAGTTTGCAAAACGGGTTTCCGCAATTTCACCGTTTTCGACCGCTGCGCGTATGGCACAGCCAGGATCGTTGTCATGCTTGCAGTCGCGGTATTTACACTCGCCTAAATAGTCGAGGAATTCGACAAAGCCGTTAAAGATTTGATCGGGTTCGAGATGCCACAGGCCAAATTCACGCACTCCCGGGGAGTCGATCACATCGCCGCCGTGCGGGAAGTGATACAGCCGTGAGGCGGTGGTGGTGTGCTGGCCCAGACCGGAGTTGTCAGAGACGTCGTTGGTCAGGATCTCTTGTTGCAAACCGAGCAGGTTGTTCAGCAGGCTGGATTTGCCCACGCCGGACTGACCGGCAAAAATGCTGATGCGATCGGTCAATGCCTTTTCGAGCGGCTTCAGGCCATTCTGCGTCCGGCTTGAGACCATCAGCACGCGATAGCCAATCTTGCGATAAATATCCATCTGCTCATTAACGAAGTCCATGCCTTCACCGTCGAGCAGATCAATCTTGTTCAGGACGATCAGCGGTTCAACCTGCAGAGTTTCACAGGCGACGAGATAACGGTCGATAATATTCAGCGACAGCTCGGGCAGGATCGCAGAGACAATCACGATCTGATCGATATTGGCGGCAATGGGTTTTACGCCGTCGTAAAAGTCGGGGCGCGTCAGGACCGACGTGCGTTCGTGCACGGCTTCAACGATGCCTTTCACCGTCACGCCTTCTGCTGCGGCTTTACCCGGACGCCATACCACGCGGTCACCGGTCACCAGCGAGCGGATGGTGCGGCGAATGTTGCAACGGTGAACGTCGCCATCGGCGGATTCCACATCGGCATGCATACCGAAGCGGCTAATCACCACGCCTTCCGCGGGTTCGCCAAACAGGTTGTCGTCGTAATCGACCTTCTCCGAAGTGGTTTTAAGACGGCGCTGGTGATTGGCTTTCACGCGGCGCTGCTGCCCTTTGGAGAGTTTATTTTTACTCAATCGTGCTGGCTCCTGGTCGCCCATATTGGGCAAAACCTCTATGATACACACTAATTAATACTAGTTAACCTGCCACGGCCGGTTATACGAGAAGGGTGGAAAATAACATGAGTGCAGATGAAAACAATCTGATTTGGATCGATCTGGAGATGACCGGCCTGGATCCCGAGCGCGATCGCATTATTGAGATCGCCACGCTGGTGACCGACGCGAACCTGAATGTGCTGGCGGAAGGGCCCACCATTGCCGTGCATCAGTCCGACGAGCAGCTGGCGCTGATGGACGACTGGAACGTGCGCACCCACACCGGTAGCGGGCTGGTGGATCGCGTTAAGGCCAGTACGCAGGGCGATCGTGAAGCCGAACTGGCCACCATTGAGTTCCTCAAGCAGTGGGTGCCGCAGGGCAAATCGCCTATCTGTGGTAACAGTATTGGCCAGGATCGCCGTTTCCTGTTTAAGTACATGCCGGAGCTGGAAGCGTATTTCCACTACCGTTATCTCGATGTCAGCACCCTGAAAGAGCTGGCCCGTCGCTGGAAGCCCGAGATGCTGGATGGCTTTAAGAAGCAGGGCACCCACCAGGCGATGGACGATATCCGTGAGTCTGTGGCGGAACTGGCTTACTACCGCGAACATTTTATTAAATTATAAGCGACAGGCCCGGCAGGGCAGCACTTGCCGGGCCTAAGCGGCTAAAACGATTTAAAAATGCTCAATGTGACGAATATTGCAGCACTTGAACTAAATTTATAAAAAAACGCTTTTAGGGGGGTTGCAGCAGAAAGGATTTCTCGTATAATGCGCCTCCCGTAACGACAGAGAATTCATCGTTACGACAGCACAGATTTTGCGGGAATAGCTCAGTTGGTAGAGCACGACCTTGCCAAGGTCGGGGTCGCGAGTTCGAGTCTCGTTTCCCGCTCCAAATCTTTCGCTGTGCAGTAAGATCACCAATCGCAGGATTTCAAGTTGCAACAAGGCGGCAACTGAACGAATCCTTAGGAGCTTACTAAAGTAAGTGACTAAGGTGAGTGAAGGCAGCCAACGCAGTGGCGGCTTGAAAGACGAAGATTAAGCGGGAATAGCTCAGTTGGTAGAGCACGACCTTGCCAAGGTCGGGGTCGCGAGTTCGAGTCTCGTTTCCCGCTCCAAAATTTGAAAGGTATCGCAAGATACGCACCACCCAAGCGGGAATAGCTCAGTTGGTAGAGCACGACCTTGCCAAGGTCGGGGTCGCGAGTTCGAGTCTCGTTTCCCGCTCCAAATTTTTTCTCCTCCTCCAGATATCCACCGCGGAAAGCCCCGCCGGGGATGATTTGTTTCATTTCTGACAAACTCTTCTTAACAGACTTATCCACAGCTTTGTCTTTTTTCAGTGAATATGCGAATACTTCGCCTGATGAATAGTAACTTTATAATTCGTTGAAAATAATAAAGAAAATTTCATTTCAAAATGTTAAGCCGATCACTTGACCTGTTGCCGGGCCCAGACTACTTCTGGCTTTTAAATTTTATTCACAGCCTGTGGAAACATCATGCATCCCGTGGGAGCCCTTTTTCTACCACCCGTACCAGCCTGATTTTCTGCGGTAATTGCACCTCTACCACGCAGGCGTTTCGTTTGGCGATCTGCTGCGCAACCGCCCACTCTATATGTTCATCAAGAAGTGGGTGCTCACCTCGGCGACTTTCCAGAGCCTGAAGATTGGCTTCGTCCCAGGGGGCATTTCCCAATGCGACCGCGACATTGCGCAGCCAGCGCAGATGTCCGATGCGGCGAATAGCCGATCCCTCCGTTACCTTCAGAAACCAGGCTTCGCTCCAGGCAAACAGCTCGATGAGCGGTGGCGCGTGCAGGGCCTTACGTGGGCTGAAGTCGTCCTCTTCCGTTAACTGCGAATAACGGTTCCACGGGCAGATGAGCTGACAATCATCGCAGCCATAAATGCGATTGCCGATTAACGGCCGAAACTCTTCCGGGATCGATCCTTCGAGTTCGATGGTCAGATAGGAGATGCAGCGACGGGCATCGACGGTGTAAGGTTCAACGATGGCGCCTGTGGGACAGATGGTCATGCAGGCCACGCACCGCCCACAGCCGTCCTCAACCGGCTTATCCACCGGCAGGGGAAGATCAATCAGCAGTTCACCGAGGAAGAAGAACGAGCCGGCGTCGCGGCTGAGGATAAGTGAGTGCTTACCTGTCCAGCCAAGCCCCGCTTTTTCAGCCAGCGGGCGCTCAAGTACAGGCGCAGAATCGACAAAGGGTCTAAAATTCAGCGTGGCGCACTGCTGCTGGATCATTTCCCCAAGCTTTTTGAGCCGGTTACGCAACAATTTATGATAGTCACGCCCCAGGGCATAACGGCTGACGTATCCCAGAGTAGGATCTTTCAGCGTACTGGCAAAGGCGGCTTTGGCGGGAAGGTAGTTCATCCGCACGCTGATCACGCGCAGGGTCCCCGGCAACAGTTCATGCGGGCGGGCGCGCATCATGCCGTGACGCGCCATCCACTCCATCTCGCCGTGGTATTGATTATCCAGCCATGCCTGGAGCTTTGGTTCACTGGCAGAGAGATCGGTATCGGTGATACCCACGTGTTGAAAACCAAGCTCAGCGCCCCACTGTTTAATGTTTTGCGCTAACTGATTGAGATCGAGGGGCTGTGACATGACGGACCATACTGTGAAGAAAAACCCCGCAAGTATACCACATTCTGTCTGGCCCGCGGAGGCGCTACGTCGCGCCGAAAAAGAGGCTGCGGACAGCATCGGCATGACGCTTTATGAGCTGATGCAGCGCGCGGGCGAGGCGGCTTTTGCCGTTGCCCGCACGACGTATCCGCGGGCCAGGCACTGGCTGATTCTGTGCGGCCATGGCAACAACGGCGGCGATGGCTATGTCGTTGCTCGCCTGGCGATGGCCGCCGGTATGACCGTGACGCTGCTGGCGCTGGAGAGCGAAAAACCGCTTCCCGAAGAGGCGACAAAAGCCCGGGAAAGCTGGCTGGAGGCGGCGGGAGTTATCCACGCCGCGGATAAGGCCTGGCCCGAAGGCGTCGATCTGATCGTCGACGGCCTGCTGGGAACCGGTTTACGCAGCGCGCCGCGCGATAAAGTCGCCCGATTAATCGCCAATGCCAATCATCATCCGGCCCCTGTCGTTGCGCTGGATATCCCGTCCGGGCTGAATGCGCAGACGGGCGCCACGCCCGGCGAAGTCATTCACGCCGACCATACGGTGACCTTTATTGCTCTTAAACCCGGCCTGTTGACCGGGAAAGCGCGGGATGTGGTCGGGGCATTGCACCATAACGCCCTCGGGCTGGAGGGCTGGCTGGCCGGGCAGGAGACGGCGATCGACCGCTTTGACGCCTCGCAACTGGCGCACTGGCTCCCTCCGCGTCGTCCCACCTCCCATAAGGGCGATCACGGCCGGCTGGTGATTATCGGCGGCGACCACGGCACCGCAGGTGCCATCCGCATGACCGGTGAAGCGGCACTGCGGACGGGCGCAGGGCTGGTGCGCGTCCTCACTCGCCGCGAAAATATTGCTCCGATCGTTACCGCCCGGCCTGAGCTGATGGTGCACGAACTCACCACTCAGGCGCTGGACGACAGCCTGCAATGGGCCGATGTGGTGGTGATTGGCCCCGGTCTGGGTCAGGAGCCGTGGGGGAAAGAGGCGCTACGGAAGGTCGAGAATTTTCGCCACGCCATGCTGTGGGATGCTGACGCGCTGAACCTTCTGGCAATCAACCCGGATAAACGTCACAATCGCATCCTGACGCCGCACCCCGGCGAGGCCGCGCGCCTGCTTAACTGCAGCGTTGCAGAAATTGAAAGCGATCGCTTACATTCTGCCCAGCGTCTGGTAAAACGTTACGGTGGTGTGGTGGTGCTGAAAGGCGCTGGCACCGTCGTCGCCAGCGAGGGCGGGATGTCAGGCATCATTGATGCCGGTAATGCCGGAATGGCGAGCGGCGGCATGGGCGATGTGCTCTCCGGTATTATCGGGGCGTTGCTCGGACAGAAACTGGCGCTTTATGATGCCGCCTGCGCAGGCTGCGTCGCCCATGGTACAGCAGCCGATCGGCTGGCCGACCAGCACGGCACGCGCGGCATGCTGGCAACCGATCTTTTTGACACGCTGCGGCGTGTTGTTAACCCGGAAATAATTGACGTAGAAAATGATTAATCGAGTGATCCCTTTACCCGACGAACAGGCAACTTTAGATCTTGGCCAGCGCGTGGCGCAGGCCTGCGAGGGCACAACCGTCATTTATCTGTATGGCGACCTTGGCGCGGGGAAGACCACCTTTAGCCGGGGCTTCTTACAGGCGCTGGGGCATAAGGGAAATGTGAAAAGCCCGACCTATACGCTGGTTGAGCCCTACACCCTGGACAACCTGATGGTGTATCACTTCGATCTCTATCGCCTTGCCGATCCTGAAGAGCTGGAATTTATGGGGATCCGTGACTATTTCGCCAACGATGCCATCTGCCTGGTAGAGTGGCCGCAGCAGGGAACGGGCGTCTTGCCTGATCCGGATGTTGAAATTCACCTGGAGTATCAGGCGCAAGGGCGTGAAGCCCGCGTCACTGCTGTCTCCGCATCAGGAAACGCCATACTGGCCCGGTTAGCCGGTTAAAAGAAGAGATAACGGGATGATTAATCGCGTTAAAAGTTGGTTGATGGCTGCAACGGTACTGTTTTGTGCGCAGGCCGGGGCGGCAACCTTGTCCGATATTCAGGTGTCCAACGGCGACAATCAGGCCAGGATCACCTTCAGCTTTATGGGCGATCCTGAGTATGCGTTTTCGCAGGACGATAAACGCAGCGTCGCGCTGGATATTAAACAGACCGGCGTCATCAAGGGGCTGCCGCTCCAGTTCAGCGGCAACAACCTGGTGCACAGCATTCGTTCCGGTACACCGAAAGACGATCAGTCCCTGCGTCTGGTGGTCGATTTAACCCAGAACGGCAAGACCCGGGCGGTGAAGCAACAGAACGGCGCGAACTATATGGTGATCTTTACCATCAATGCCGATGCACCGCCGCCGCCTCCTCCTCCTCCGCCAGTGGTGGCGAAGCGGGTGGAAGCACCTGTCGTGGCGCCGCGCCCTTCAGAGCCGGCCCGCAATCCGTTTAAATCCGGCAGCGATCGTATTACCAGCGTCACCAGCAGCAACACGGTGACCCGACCGGCAGCGCAGGCGCGCCAGGTAAACGGTGATAAAGTCATTATTGCGATTGATGCCGGACACGGTGGCGAGGATCCTGGCGCCATCGGGCCTGGTGGGACGCGTGAGAAGAACGTGACCATCGCCATTGCCCGTAAGCTGCGGACCTTGCTGAACGACGACCCGATGTTTAAAGGCGTCCTGACCCGCGACGGCGATTATTTTATCTCGGTCATGGGGCGTTCTGACGTCGCGCGTCAGCAGAATGCCAATTTCCTGGTCTCTGTGCATGCCGATGCCGCTCCCAACCGCAACGCGACGGGGGCATCCGTATGGGTGCTTTCCAACCGTCGCGCTAACAGCGAAATGGCAAACTGGCTTGAGGAACATGAAAAACAATCCGAACTGTTAGGCGGGGCAGGTGATGTGCTGGCGAACAGCCAGTCGGATCCCTACCTGAGTCAGGCGGTACTGGATTTACAGTTCGGCCATTCTCAGCGTGTCGGGTATGATGTGGCGACTAACGTCCTGAATCAGCTGCAAAGCGTCGGTTCTCTGCACAAGCGCCGCCCGGAACATGCCAGCCTGGGCGTGCTGCGTTCGCCTGATATCCCGTCCATTCTGGTGGAAACGGGCTTTATCAGTAATAACGGCGAAGAGCGTTTGCTGGGCAGCGACAGCTACCAGCAGCAGATTGCCGAAGCGATTTATAAAGGCCTGCGTAAGTATTTTGATACGCATCCGCTCCAGTCTGCACCGCAGAGTGGCGCGGGGCAGACCGCCAGCGCCGTATTACCGGGCGAGTCGACCTCGACCAACTAAGGAGATTTCATGCCGATTCAGGTTCTGCCGCCGCAGCTTGCGAACCAAATCGCCGCCGGTGAGGTGGTAGAGCGACCTGCGTCGGTAGTGAAAGAGCTGGTGGAAAACAGTCTCGATGCGGGAGCAACCCGTATCGACATTGATATTGAACGCGGCGGTGCGAAACTTATTCGGATCCGCGATAACGGCTGCGGCATTAAAAAAGAGGAGCTGGCGCTGGCGCTGGCTCGTCACGCAACCAGCAAAATCGCCTCTCTCGACGATCTCGAAGCTATTATCAGTCTCGGTTTCCGCGGCGAAGCGCTGGCCAGTATCAGCTCCGTCTCGCGTCTGACACTCACCTCCCGTACCGCCGAACAGCCGGAAGCCTGGCAGGCTTACGCCGAAGGCAGGGATATGGACGTGACGGTGAAACCTGCCGCACACCCGGTGGGAACGACGCTGGAAGTGCTGGATCTGTTCTACAACACTCCGGCGCGGCGCAAGTTTATGCGCACCGAGAAAACCGAATTCGGCCATATCGACGAGATTATTCGTCGCATCGCCCTGGCGCGTTTCGATGTCACCATCAATCTGAGCCATAACGGCAAGATGATGCGCCAGTACCGCGCCGTGGCGCAGGGTGGGCAGAAAGAGCGCCGGCTGGGCGCCATCTGCGGCACGCCGTTTCTTGAACAGGCGCTGGCCATCGAGTGGCAGCATGGGGATCTTACCCTGCGCGGCTGGGTGGCCGATCCGAAAGCGAGCAGTGCGGCTTTTGCTGAGATCCAGTATTGCTACGTAAATGGGCGCATGATGCGTGACCGTTTGATCAACCATGCTATCCGCCAGGCGTGCGAGGATAAACTCGGTGCCGGAGAGCAGCCCGCTTTTGTACTCTATCTTGAAATCGACCCGCATCAGGTGGATGTGAATGTCCATCCGGCGAAGCATGAGGTGCGTTTTCATCAGTCGCGGCTGGTGCATGACTTTATCTACCAGGGCGTGCTGAGCGTCCTGCAGCAGCAGGCTGAGCCAACTCTCCCGTTGAGTGAGGTGGAGCCTGCGCCGCGTCCCATTCCGGAAAACCGCGTTGCGGCGGGAAGAAACCAGTTTGCCGAACCGGCTGTCGCGCGTGAGCCAGCCGCACCGCGCTTTGCATCCGGCGGCGCAGCCCCTCGCGCGTCGGGCGCCAGCTACCCGCATGCGCAGCCGGGTTATCAGAAGCAGGCGGGGGCGGTCTATCGGACGCTGCTTGATACCCCGGCCCCTGCGCAGAAAACAGAGGATGTCGCGCCTGCGGCCTCTACGCTGGTGGGGCATAGCCAGAGCTTTGGCCGGGTGCTGACCATTGTATCGCCAGATGCGGCCCTGCTGGAGCGTGACGGCCAGCTGGCGCTGTTATCCCTGCCGGTAGCCGAACGCTGGTTAAAACAGGCGCAGCTTGCGCCCGGGCCACACCAGGCCTGTGCCCAGCCGCTGCTGATTCCGGTGCGGATAAAAATCTCAGCGCAAGAGACGCAGGTCATCCAGCGCTATCAAAGGCCGCTGGCTGAAATGGGTATCGAAGTCGTAACCGAAGCGCACCATGTCACGCTTCGGGCGGTGCCTTTACCCTTACGCCAACAAAATTTACAAAACTTGATTCCTGAACTGATAGGCTACCTGGCGCAACAAACGACGTTTGATGCCGCCAACACCGCGCAGTGGATCGCCCGCCAGCTGGCCAGCGAGCATTCGTCGTGGAATATGGCGCAGGCGATCACGGTGCTGGCAGAGGTCGAACGCCTCTGCCCGCAGCTGGTGAAAGCGCCGCCGGGTGGTTTGTTGCAACCTGTAGATCTACATTTGGCGATGAACGCCCTGAAAAATGAGTGACTTGAGTAATACCAGCCTGCCAAAGGCGATATTTTTGATGGGGCCAACGGCCTCCGGTAAAACCGCGTTAGCCATTGAGTTACGTAAAGTTTTGCCAGTAGAGTTGATTAGCGTTGATTCCGCCCTTATTTATCAGGGGATGGATATCGGTACGGCAAAGCCTAACGCAGACGAGTTACGCGCGGCACCGCACCGATTACTGGATATTCTCGACCCGGCGCAGGCTTACTCAGCGGCAGATTTTCGTCGCGATGCGCTGGCCCAGATGGCAGAGATCACCGCAGCAGGACGTATTCCCCTGTTAGTGGGTGGAACAATGCTCTATTTCAAGGCCTTACTGGAAGGGTTGTCGCCATTGCCATCGGCAGACCCGGCGGTAAGAGCAAAGATTGAGCAACAGGCGGCAGAGCAGGGATGGGGTGCGCTGCACGAGCAACTGACTGAGATCGACCCGGTTGCCGCAGCACGTATTCATCCAAATGATCCGCAAAGGCTTTCCCGGGCACTGGAAGTTTTTTTCATTTCGGGTAAAACTTTAACGGAACTGACGCAAACGTCAGGAGAGGCTCTGCCGTATCAGGTGCATCAGTTCGCCATCGCCCCGGCGAGCCGTGAACTGCTCCATCAGCGAATTGAGCAGCGTTTTCATCAGATGTTAGCTTCAGATTTTGAAGCAGAAGTGCGGGCGCTATTTGCCCGTGGAGATTTGCATACGGATATGCCTTCCATTCGTTGTGTGGGTTATCGCCAGATGTGGTCATACATTGAAGGTGAGATTTCACATGATGAAATGGTTTATCGAGGTATTTGCGCCACGAGACAGTTGGCGAAACGCCAGATAACCTGGTTGCGCGGTTGGGACGGTGTTCACTGGTTAGACAGTGAAAAGCCACAACAGGCGTTACATGATGTATTACAGGTTGTTGGTGATATCGCAGACTGAATGTGTACAATTAAGCCGTATCGTGCGCAATTTTTCAGAATCGCAAGGTTCTAAGTACAAAACAAGCATATAAGGAAAAGATAGAATGGCTAAGGGGCAATCTTTACAAGATCCGTTCTTGAACGCACTGCGTCGTGAACGTGTTCCAGTTTCTATTTATTTGGTGAATGGTATTAAGCTGCAAGGTCAGATTGAGTCTTTCGATCAGTTCGTGATCCTGTTGAAAAACACGGTCAGCCAGATGGTCTACAAGCACGCGATTTCTACTGTTGTTCCGTCTCGCCCGGTATCTCATCACAGCAATAACGCTGGCGGCGGTTCCAGTAACTACCATCATGGCAGCAACGCGCAGGGTTCTTCTGCGCCTGCGCAGGACAGTGAAGAAACCGAATAAGGTTACTGGCTGTTATTTCCATATCGGGGAGCCAGGTTTTCTGCGTTCCCCGCTGATCTTTTTTGAGAGGTTTACGCTTGTTTGACCGTTACGATGCCGGTGAGCAGGCGGTGCTGGTACACATCTATTTTTCGCAAGACAAAGATATGGAAGATCTCCAGGAGTTTGAATCTCTGGTCTCTTCCGCCGGTGTCGAAGCAATGCAGGTGATTACCGGTAGCCGTAAAGCGCCGCACCCAAAGTATTTTGTTGGTGAAGGTAAAGCAGTAGAGATTGCGGATGCCGTTAAAGCGACTGGCGCATCAGTCGTGCTTTTTGATCACGCCCTGACGCCGGCCCAGGAACGCAACCTGGAACGTCTGTGTGAATGCCGGGTTATCGATCGGACGGGTTTGATTTTAGACATTTTTGCTCAACGTGCACGTACCCATGAGGGGAAATTGCAGGTTGAGCTGGCGCAGTTGCGCCATCTGGCAACGCGCCTGGTGCGCGGCTGGACACACCTTGAAAGACAGAAAGGCGGGATTGGTTTGCGCGGCCCGGGTGAAACCCAGCTCGAAACCGACCGCCGCTTGTTACGTGGCCGTATAACCCAGATCCTCTCACGGCTCGAAAGAGTGGAGAAGCAACGTGAGCAGGGGCGCCGATCGCGACAAAAAGCAGACATTCCGACGGTGTCGCTTGTCGGTTATACCAACGCAGGTAAATCCACCCTGTTTAACCAGATAACTGAGGCCCAGGTGTATGCCGCAGACCAGCTGTTTGCGACCCTGGATCCGACGCTGCGCCGCATTGACGTGGCGGATGTCGGAGAAACCGTGCTGGCGGATACCGTTGGTTTTATCCGTCATCTGCCGCACGATCTGGTGGCCGCATTTAAAGCCACCCTGCAGGAGACCCGTCAGGCGACGTTGCTGTTGCACGTTATTGACGCTGCGGATGTACGCCTGCAGGAAAACATTGATGCAGTGAATATTGTGCTGGAAGAAATTGACGCGCACGAGATCCCGACGCTGCTGGTAATGAACAAAATCGATATGCTGGACGGCTTCGAGCCGCGTATCGACAGGAATGAAGAGAACATACCGATTCGGGTCTGGCTTTCTGCCCAGACCGGTGTTGGTGTACCACTGCTTTTCCAGGCCTTAACAGAACGTCTTTCCGGTGAAGTGGCTCAGCACACGCTGCGTTTACCGCCCGAGGAAGGCCGACTGCGCAGCCGTTTTTATCAGCTTCAGGCGATAGAAAAAGAGTGGATGGAGGATGACGGCAGCGTGGGGTTGCAAGTGCGTATGCCGATCGTTGACTGGCGTCGCCTCTGTAAACAAGAACCTGCGCTGGTCGACTACGTCGTCTGACCGGAAAGGAGATGCCTGAAGGTTTTTGCCCTTTGGGATACCTGCATCGCAGTGGATGCCCCGGCATGCCAGGCGTTTGAAGGTATATCACCGCATAACAAATATGGAGCACATACATGGCGTGGAATCAGCCCGGTAATAACGGACAAGACCGCGACCCGTGGGGGAGCAGCAATAATCAAGGCGGCAACTCCGGGGGAAATGGCAACAAAGGTGGTCGCGAGCAGGGGCCACCCGATCTGGATGATATCTTCCGCAAGCTGAGTAAAAAGCTGGGCGGTCTTGGCGGTGGTAAAGGCACTGGCGGCGGTACTGGCCAGGGGCCGCGTCCTCATATGGGCGGTCGCGTGGTGACTATTGTTGCGGCAGCAGCCGTAATTATCTGGGCTGCCAGCGGGTTCTACACTATCAAAGAAGCCGAACGCGGTGTTGTTACCCGTTTTGGTAAATTCAGCCATCTGGTTGAGCCAGGCCTGAACTGGAAACCAACCTTTATTGATGACGTCACGGCGGTGAACGTTGAATCGGTGCGTGAGCTGGCGGCATCCGGCGTGATGCTGACATCCGACGAAAACGTGGTGCGCGTTGAGATGAACGTGCAGTACCGCGTCACCGATCCGGAACGCTACCTGTTTAGCGTGGCCAGCGCGGACGACAGCCTGCGTCAGGCTACCGACAGCGCCCTGCGCGGCGTGATCGGCAAATACACCATGGACCGCATCCTGACTGAAGGTCGTACCGTTATTCGTAGCGATACCCAACGCGAGCTGGAAGAGACTATTCGTCCGTACAACATGGGTATCACCCTGCTGGACGTTAACTTCCAGGCTGCTCGTCCACCGGAAGAGGTGAAAGCGGCGTTTGACGATGCCATTGCTGCCCGTGAAAACGAACAGCAGTACATCCGTGAAGCAGAAGCCTACACCAACGAAGTACAGCCGCGTGCGAACGGCCAGGCCCAGCGTATTCTCGAAGAGGCGCGTGCTTATAAGACGCAGACCGTGCTGGAAGCACAGGGTGAAGTGGCTCGCTTTGCGCGCATCCTGCCAGAATATAAAGCGGCTCCGGAAATTACCCGTGAGCGTCTCTATATCGAGACCATGGAGAAAGTGCTAAGCCATACTCGTAAGGTACTGGTTAATGACAGCAAAAATGGCAACCTGATGGTTCTGCCGCTGGATCAGATGCTGAAAGGCGGTAACGCTCCGGCGAAAAACGATAACAGCGGTGCCAACAATCTGCTGCGTCTGCCTCCTGCCTCATCAGGCAGCGCCAGCGCGAACACAACGCCTTCTTCTAACGATGGTGACATTATGGACCAACGCCGTGCTAACGCGCAGCGTAACGACTACCAGCGTCAGGGGGAATAAGGATGCGTAAGTCAGTTATTGCGATCATCATTATCGTACTGGTCGTGCTTTACACCTCGATCTTTGTGGTGAAAGAGGGCGAGCGAGGGATTAAATTCCAGTTCAGCAGCGTCGTGCGTGACGGTGACAAGCGTCCGGTGATCTATGAGCCGGGCCTGCACTTTAAGGTTCCTTTTATCCAGTCCGTGAAAACGCTTGATGCGCGTATCCAGACGATGGATAACCAGGCCGACCGTTTCGTGACTAAAGAGAAGAAAGACCTGATCGTTGATTCTTACATCAAATGGCGTATCAGTGATTTCAGCCGCTACTTCCTGGCAACAGGCGGCGGTGACGTCTCTCAGGCGGAAGTTCTGCTGAAACGTAAGTTCTCTGACCGTCTGCGTTCTGAGATTGGTCGTCTGGATGTGAAAGACATCGTGACCGACTCCCGTGGTCGTCTGACCCTGGAAGTGCGCGATGCGCTGAACTCTGGATCCGCAGGCACAGAAGATGAAGTCGAAACACCGGCAGCAGACGATGCGATTGCCAAAGCCGCCGAGCGCGTTCAGGCTGAAACCAACGGCAAAGTGCCGGTGATCAACCCGAACAGTATGGCTGCGCTGGGTATTGAAGTGGTTGACGTGCGTATCAAGCAGATCAACCTCCCGGCCGAGGTGTCTGAAGCGATCTACAACCGTATGCGCGCTGAGCGTGAAGCGGTAGCCCGTCGCCATCGTTCACAGGGTCAGGAAGAGGCTGAGAAGCTTCGCGCAACGGCAGACTATGAAGTCACTAAAACGCTGGCGGAAGCTGAGCGTCAGGGTCGTATAATGCGTGGTGAAGGTGATGCTGAAGCGGCAAAACTGTTCGCCGATGCGTTCAGCCAGGATCCAGACTTCTACGCCTTTATCCGTAGCCTGCGCGCTTACGAAAGTAGCTTCCAGAGCAACCAGGATGTGATGGTGCTGAGCCCGGACAGCGATTTCTTCCGCTATATGAAATCACCGGCAACCAGTCGCTAAAACTAAAATGGCGCCTCACTGAGGCGCCATTTTTTTTACCACAAAAGTAAGGTTTAGTTACCCAGCAGTTTATTCAGCAGGCCGCCGACAATTGGCAGGCTTGCCAGGGTTGATTCAATCATACCACCCACAGTAGAACCAATGGTTGAACCCACTTTTTCTCCCAGGTCCGGGGCGATAGTGGAAAGATTAACGGTGCCAATCAGCGGCAGGTCAACACTCAGCAGATCGGTACCCATTGACCATGCAGCAGTCCCAATTTTGCTACCTAAAGAAGCCAGACCATCCTGCAGCCAGCCAGCACCGCTGACACATTCAATTTCAAACGCTGTTAATTCTTTCATTATAATCATCCTAATTATTTAGTTATTTAGCTCCGCCCTCTGGCGGCGCGAAACGATCCTGACAACCTTTGAAATATTCAGCAATACCAGTGGGTTGTGAATTTTATCTCATCTCTTTGAATCACATTGGCGCATAACAGAAAGCGGTAATATCTGAAGATGAAATAGATATTGTGACTATTTCAACACGGCATTATTTCGTCTCTACCGCACCGCTTGTGATAAGAATCGGTCTGTCACACAAGATATTGAGGTAATCGTTTAACTGCTGATGAACCCGTCAATTTCGACGAAATTTGTATACAAAAAAAGCTGAACATCATCAAAACCGATGGTAGAATCCATTTTTAAGCAATCGGTGATTTTGAAAAATGGGTAACAACGTCGTCGTACTGGGCACCCAATGGGGTGACGAAGGTAAAGGGAAGATCGTCGATCTTCTGACTGAACGTGCTAAATTTGTTGTGCGTTATCAGGGTGGTCACAACGCGGGCCATACTCTCGTAATCAACGGTGAAAAAACCGTCCTCCATCTTATTCCATCAGGCATTCTGCGTGACAATGTGACCAGCATCATCGGTAACGGTGTTGTGCTGTCTCCTGCTGCGCTGATGAAAGAGATGAAAGGCCTGGAAGACCGTGGCATCCCGGTTCGCGAACGTCTGCTGCTCTCCGAAGCCTGTCCGCTGATCCTCGACTACCACGTTGCGCTGGACCTGGCTCGTGAAAAAGCGCGTGGTGCGAAAGCGATCGGTACCACCGGTCGTGGTATCGGCCCGGCTTACGAAGATAAAGTTGCCCGTCGCGGTCTGCGCGTTGGCGACCTGTTCGACAAAGCCACCTTTGCTGAAAAACTGAAAGAAGTGATGGAATATCACAACTTCCAGCTGGTGAATTTCTATAAAGTTGACGCGGTTGACTACCAGAAAGTACTGGACGATGTGATGGCGGTTGCCGACATCCTGACCGGTATGGTTGTTGATGTTTCCGATTTGCTGGACCAGGCGCGTCAGCGTGGCGATTTCGTCATGTTCGAAGGTGCGCAGGGTACGCTGCTGGATATCGACCACGGTACCTATCCGTACGTAACTTCCTCAAACACCACCGCGGGTGGCGTGGCAACCGGCTCTGGCCTGGGCCCACGTTATGTGGATTACGTTCTGGGTATCATCAAAGCTTACTCCACTCGCGTGGGTGCAGGTCCATTCCCGACCGAGCTGTTTGATGACATCGGCGAGTTCCTCTGCAAGCAGGGTAACGAGTTTGGCGCGACCACCGGTCGTCGTCGTCGTACTGGCTGGCTGGATGCGGTTGCTGTGCGCCGTGCGGTGCAGATTAACTCCCTGTCTGGCTTCTGCCTGACCAAACTGGACGTCCTGGACGGCCTGAAAGAAGTGAAAATCTGCGTTGCCTATCGTATGCCGGATGGCCGCGAAGTGACCACCACTCCGCTGGCAGCTGACGACTGGCAGGGCATTGAGCCGATCTACGAAACCATGCCAGGCTGGTCTGAAACCACCTTCGGCGTGAAAGAGCGTAGCGGCCTGCCGCAGGCGGCACTGGATTATATCCAGCGCATTGAAGAACTGACCGGTGTGCCGATTGATATTATCTCTACCGGCCCGGACCGTAGTGAAACGATGATTCTGCGCGATCCGTTCGACGCATAATGATGGTTTTGCCCGGCAGCGTTGCGCTTGCCGGGCTTACAAAACCCCATCGTAGGCCGGATAAGCATCGCGTATCCGGCTTTTTCCTTCTCCTTCCCTCCTTTCAGTTTAAATAAATTCGCCGTTGACTATCTGGCTGGTTTATCATCATTAATGAATATCTCTGCGGATACACCGCGATTTACCCTTTTCCTGAGGTTGATGTGCAGTTAACAAGTTTCACCGATTACGGATTACGCGCGCTGATCTACATGGCGTCGTTACCCGATGGGCAGATGACCAGTATCTCTGAGGTGACAGAGGTGTACGGTGTGTCCCGTAATCATATGGTCAAAATAATCAATCAACTTAGCCGTGCCGGATATGTTGCTGCCGTCCGAGGGAAAAATGGCGGCATCCGCCTCGGTAAACCGGCACAGAGTATTCGTGTTGGCGATGTGGTACGTGAACTGGAGCCGTTGTCTCTGGTGAACTGCAGCAGCGAGTTCTGCCACATTACCCCCGCCTGTCGTCTGAAACAGGCGCTTTCTAAGGCCGTGCAAAGTTTTCTCATGGAGCTGGATAACTACACGCTGGCCGATTTGGTTGAAGAGAATCAACCGCTGTATAAATTATTGCTGGTGGAATGAAGAAAATTTCCACCGGAGATGACAACGGAGGAACCGATATGTCACAAGATCCTTTCCAGGAACGCGAAGCTGAAAAATACGCTAATCCTATCCCAAGCCGCGAGTTCATCATTGAACACTTAACTAAACGCGAAAAACCCGCTAATCGTGAAGAACTTGCCGTTGAATTAAACATTGAAGGCGAAGAGCAAATTGAAGCCCTTCGCCGTCGTCTGCGCGCTATGGAGCGTGACGGACAACTGGTCTTTACCCGTCGTCAGTGCTATGCCCTGCCTGAACGTCTCGACCTGCTGAAAGGCATGGTGATTGGCCACCGTGATGGTTTCGGCTTCCTGCGCGTCGAAGGCCGCAAGGACGACCTGTACCTTTCCTCTGAACAGATGAAGATGTGCATTCACGGTGACCAGATCCTGGCCCAGCCGCTGGGCGCCGATCGTAAAGGTCGTCGTGAGGCGCGCGTGGTGCGCGTGCTGGTGCCGAAAACCAGCCAGATCGTGGGCCGCTACTTCACCGACGCCGGTGTCGGTTTTGTGGTGCCGGACGACAGTCGTCTGAGTTTTGACATCCTGATTCCGCCGGAAGAGGTGATGGGCGCGCGGATGGGCTTTATGGTGGTTGTTGAACTGACCCAGCGTCCAACCCGCCGTACCAAAGCGATCGGTAAGATCGTCGAAGTGCTGGGCGATAACATGGGCACCGGCATGGCCGTGGACATGGCGCTGCGTACCCACGAAATTCCGTACGTCTGGCCAAAAGCGGTTGAAGAGCAGGTTGAAGGCCTGAAAGAGCAGGTACCGGAATCGGCAAAAGCGGGTCGGGTGGATCTGCGCAGCCTGCCGCTGGTCACTATCGATGGCGAAGACGCCCGCGACTTCGATGACGCCGTCTACTGCGAGAAAAAACGCGGCGGGGGCTGGCGCCTGTGGGTGGCGATTGCGGATGTGAGCTATTACGTTCGGACCGGCACCCCGCTGGATGGTGAAGCCCGCAACCGTGGCACCTCGGTTTACTTCCCGTCGCAGGTTGTGCCGATGCTGCCGGAAGTGCTCTCCAACGGTTTATGCTCGCTCAACCCGCAGGTTGACCGTCTGTGCATGGTGTGTGAAATGACCATCTCCACCAAAGGGCGTTTAACCGGCTACAAATTCTATGAAGCGGTGATGAGTTCACATGCTCGCCTGACCTACACCAAAGTGTGGCATATGCTGCAGGGTGACCAGGATCTGCGTGAACAGTATGCGCCGCTGGTGAAGCATATCGAAGAGCTGCATAACCTCTATAAAGTGCTGGATCAGGCGCGTGAAGAGCGCGGCGGTATCTCATTTGAGAGTGAAGAGGCGAAGTTCATCTTCAACGCCGAACGTCGCATCGAGCGGATTGAACAGACCCAGCGTAACGATGCGCACAAGCTGATTGAAGAGTGCATGATCCTGGCGAACATCTCCGCGGCGCGCTTCGTTGAGAAGGCCAAAGAGCCGGCGCTGTTCCGTATTCACGATAAACCGACCACCGAAGCCATCACCTCGTTCCGTACCGTGCTGGCGGAGCTGGGCCTTGAGCTGCCGGGCGGCAACAAACCCGAGCCGCGCGATTACGCCGAGCTGCTGGAGTCCATCAGCGATCGTCCTGACGCAGAAATGCTGCAAACCATGCTGCTGCGCTCCATGAAGCAGGCGATTTACGATCCGGAAAACCGCGGCCACTTCGGCCTGGCATTGCAGTCATACGCCCACTTTACTTCGCCGATCCGCCGTTACCCGGACCTCTCCCTGCACCGCGCCATTAAATATCTGCTGGCGCAGGAGCAGGGTCATAAGGGCAACACCACGGAAACCGGGGGTTACCACTACTCCATGGAAGAGATGCTGCAGCTGGGCCAGCACTGTTCGATGGCGGAACGCCGCGCGGATGAAGCGACCCGTGATGTTGCTGACTGGCTGAAGTGTGACTTCATGCTGGATCAGGTCGGGAACGTGTTTAAGGGAGTGATTGCCAGCGTTACCGGCTTTGGCTTCTTTGTGCGTCTTGATGAACTGTTCATTGATGGTCTGGTGCATGTCTCCAGCCTGGATAATGACTACTACCGTTTTGACCAGGTCGGCCAGCGTCTGATTGGCGAATCGGGCGGTCAAACCTATCGTCTGGGCGATCGCGTGGAAGTGAAGGTTGAAGCCGTCAACATGGACGAGCGCAAGATTGATTTCAGCCTGATCTCCAGCGAGCGTGCGCCGCGCAACCTGGGTAAAACCGAGCGTGAGAAAGCGAAGAAAGGGACTGCCGGTAAAACCAGCGGCAAACGACGTCAGGCCGGTAAAAAGGTAAACTTCGAGCCGGACAGCGCCTTCCGCGGCGAGAAAAAACAGAAGCCGAAGGCCGCGAAGAAAGAAGCCAGAGCAGCGAAAAAGCCCTCGGCTAAATCCCAGAAAATCGCCGCCGCGACCAAAGCGAAGCGCGCAGCGAAGAAAAAAGTAGCAGAATAATTTTCCCTGACCTTGATCCTCTCCCTTTTGGGAGAGGAGAACAGTAATTAATGAGAATCATCAATGAGTGAAATGATTTACGGCATCCATGCGGTGCAGGCCCTGCTGGAGCGCGCACCGGAGCGTTTTCAGGAAGTATTTATTCTGAAAGGGCGTGAAGACAAACGCCTGATGCCGCTGATCCATGCCCTGGAAGCGCAGGGCGTGGTGATCCAGCTGGCGAACCGTCAGTATCTGGATGAGAAAAGCGAAGGCGCGGTACACCAGGGGATCATCGCCCGCGTGAAGCCGGGCCGCCAGTATCAGGAAAACGATCTGCCGGATCTCATCGCAACTCTGGATAATCCGTTCTTCCTGATCCTCGACGGCGTGACCGATCCGCACAACCTCGGTGCCTGCCTGCGCAGCGCCGATGCGGCGGGTGTCCACGCGGTGATCGTGCCTCGGGACCGTTCCGCACAGCTCAACGCGACGGCCAAAAAAGTGGCCTGTGGCGCGGCGGAAAATGTGCCGCTGATCCGCGTGACCAACCTGGCGCGCACCATGCGTCAGCTGCAGGAAGAAAATATCTGGATCGTGGGTACCGCGGGTGAAGCGGACCATACCCTGTTCCAGAGCAAAATGACCGGCCGCATGGCGCTGGTGATGGGTGCCGAAGGCGAAGGTATGCGTCGTCTGACCCGCGAGCACTGCGACGAGCTGATCAGCATTCCGATGGCGGGCAGCGTTTCGTCCCTGAACGTCTCCGTAGCAACCGGCATCTGCCTGTTTGAAGCGGTGCGCCAGCGCGGGTAGCCTGTTGTGCCGGGTGGCGGCTTCGCCTTACCCGGCCTACAAAAGCTCGATTCCGTAGGCCGGGTAAGCGCAGCGCCACCCGGCACATACCTCACTCCTCCAGCGACCGCAAATGGTCATCCTTCCTGAGCGTCATCAGCGCCACAATACTCACCACCGCCGTCGCCATGACGTAATACGCCGGAATATCCAGATTCCCGGTCTCTTTTATCAGTCCGGTAATGATTAAGCCCGCGCACCCCGAAAATATGGCGTTCGACAGTGAATAAGCCAGCCCCAGCCCGGTATAGCGCACTCGCGTCGGGAACATCTCTGACAACATGGCGGGTCCTGGCCCTGCCAGCATCCCCACCAGTCCACCGGCAATCAGCACCACTATCGCTTTCACCGCCAGGGTGCTGGATTCCGCCTGCAAAATTTTCAGCAGCGGCAGGGCAAGGATCAGCAGCAGTGCGGCGGCAATCACCATTACCGTGCGCCGTCCGATGCGGTCACTTAGGATCCCCGACGGAATAATGGTCAGCGCAAAGCCGATATTGGAGATCACCGCAATCAGTAGCGCCTGGTTAAAGCCGGTATGCAGGGCTGATTGCAGATAGGCGGGCATGATCACCAGATAGGTATAGCCCGCGGCAGACCAAACCATCACCCGGCCGATCCCCATCACGATGGCCTTCAGGGTGTCACCGGTCCGCGCCTTCACCGCCACCGGTTTGGTTTGCTGTTTCACGAAGCTCGGCGTCTCTTCCATGCTCACCCGCAGCCACAGGGCCACCGCCCCCAGCGGCAGGGCGATAAAGAACGGGATGCGCCAGCCCCAGTCGTGTAAAGCTTCTGGCGTCAGCAACGCCGAGAGCAGCGCCACGATCCCCGCCCCGGCCAGCAGACCCAGCGCAACGGTAAAGGACTGCCATGCGCCGTACAGTCCGCGTTTGCCGCGTGGAGCGAACTCGGTCATCAGCGACACTGCGCCGCCATACTCGCCGCCGGCGAACAGCCCCTGCAGGATCCGCAGGCCGGTGATGAGCAGCGGCGCGGCAATGCCGATACTGGCATACACCGGCACGACGCCGATCGCCGCCGTGGCCAGGGTCATCATCACCAGCACGACGATCAGCGTGGGCTTGCGCCCGATACGATCGCCGAGCCGCCCGAAGACGATGGCACCCAGCGGACGGAAGAAAAAGGCGATAGCAAAAGAGGCGTAGGTGAGGATCAGGCTGGTCAGCCCGGCCTCACCGCTGAGCTGGAAAAAGTTTTTTGCAATCACGGTGGCCAGAAAACCGTACACCGCAAATTCATACCATTCGATAAAGTTACCAATAGAGCCAGCAACTAAAGCACGCTTATGGGCATCCGGCGCCCGCTGAGTGGATTGCATCGTTATTCTCTCCATGAGGGTAAGAATAAATTATTCACCATAAAAACAGATGGGAAATTTATTATTCGTTCATTGTGTGAGCTAATTCACGCTTGCAAAGGGCGATATTTTGCGACCGCTTTCGTGCAGCGTCTGCCCGCTCTGTCCATAATTACCTCATTGCCATAGAAGGAGGGATACATTATGCACTGGCAGACGCACACTGTTTTTAATCAGCCTGCGCCACTCACCAACAGCAACCTTTTTCTTTCCGACCGAGCCCTGTGTGAAGCGGTCAGCCGTGAAGGTGCCGACTGGGACGCCGAGCTACTCGCCAGTATCGGCCAGCAGCTGGGTACCGCAGAATCACTGGAACTGGGCCGCCTCGCCAACGTCAATCCACCCGAGCTGCTGCGTTTTGACGCCAGCGGAACCCGGCTGGACGATGTGCGCTTTCATCCCGCGTGGCATCTGCTGATGCAGGGCCTCTGCGCCAACCGGGTACATAACCTGGCGTGGGAAGAGCAGGCGCGCAAAGGGGCCTTCGTAGCCCGGGCAGCGCGTTTTATCCTGCATGCGCAGGTAGAAGCCGGCACGCTCTGCCCGATCACCATGACCCATGCCGCCACGCCGCTGTTGCAACAGGCGATACCGCGATCCTTCCGCGACTGGCTGACGCCGCTCCTTAGCGATCGGTATGACTCCCATCTGGCGCCGGGTAACCAGAAGCGCGGTCTGTTAATCGGTATGGGGATGACGGAAAAGCAGGGCGGATCGGATGTCCTCAGCAATACCACCCGGGCAGAGCGCTGCAGCGACGGCAGCTACCGGCTGGTGGGCCATAAGTGGTTTTTCTCGGTGCCGCAAAGCGATGCGCACCTGGTGCTGGCACAGGCGAAAGGCGGCCTGTCGTGCTTTTTCGTTCCCCGTTTTCTGCCTGACGGCCTGCGTAATGCCGTGCATCTGGAGCGTCTGAAAGACAAGCTGGGCAACCGCTCCAACGCCAGCAGTGAAGCCGAGTTTCTCGACGCTACCGGCTGGCTGCTGGGCGAAGAGGGTGAAGGCGTGCGCCAGATCCTGAAGATGGGCGGCCTCACCCGTTTCGACTGCGCGCTGGGCAGCCACGGCCTGATGCGCCGGGCATTCTCGGTGGCGTTATATCATGCCCACCAGCGACAGACCTTTGGCAAAAACCTGATCGATCAGCCGCTGATGCGCGATGTGTTAAGTCGCATGGCGCTCCAGCTGGAGGGGCAGACGGCGCTCCTGTTCCGCCTGGCGCGGGCCTGGGATCGCCGTGACAGCGAGCACGAAGCTCTGTGGGCGCGGCTGTTTACCCCGGCCGCGAAACTGGCGATCTGTAAAGCGGGGATCCCGTTCGTCGCCGAAGCGATGGAGGTCCTTGGCGGCATCGGCTATTGCGAAGAGAGCGAGCTGCCGCGCCTGTACCGGGAGATGCCGGTCAACAGTATCTGGGAGGGCTCGGGCAATATCATGGGGCTGGATGTGCTGCGGGTGCTGGCGAAGCAGCCTGCGGTGATGGATCTGCTGGCCGATGATTTTGCCGACGTGAAGGGGCAGGATCGGCACTTCGATCGAAGCTGGCGTCAGCTACAGCAGAAGCTACGTAAACCACAGGAGGCGCAGGGAAGGGAGATCGCCCGGCAGATCTTCCTGCTGGGCGCGGGGGCACAGATGTTGCGCCATGCATCACCGCCGGTGGCGCAGGCCTGGTGCCGTGAAATGCTCGACGCCCGGGGAGGATCCCTGCTCAGCGAGCAGGTCCAGGACGACCTGCTGCTGCGCGCCACGGGCGGCGTGGCCTGATCCTTACAGGCGGAACAGGCTGACCAGATCGGTCAGGTGTGAACCCTTCCCGCGCAGAACCTGCGCCGTCTGTTCACTGCGCGAGACGCGGTCGGCGTTGATATGCGACGCTTCGCCGATATGCGTCATCGCCAGGTTCACCTGACCAATGCCTGCCGACTGCTCGCGGGAGGCATGGTTTATCTCCGTGACCAGCTGATTGATATTGTCGATGTGCTCGATGATGCTCTCCATCGCATGCCGGGTCTGCTCCGACAGGGCGTGGCCCTCGCTTACCTTGCTGAGCGTATCGCCAATCAGCTGTTCAATCTCCTTCACCGCATTGGCGCTGCGCGCTGCCAGGGCACGGACTTCCTGGGCCACCACGGCGAAGCCTTTACCGTGTTCTCCCGCCCGGGCGGCTTCTACAGCGGCGTTCAGCGCCAGAATATTGGTCTGGAAAGCGATCCCTTCAATTACCCGCGTGATGGCTTCGATGCGTTTCGATGCTTCGCGAATATCGTCCATGGTGGCAACAGCATTGCTGACGGTCTCTCCGCCCTGATGCACCGCCCGGGAGGTTTCGCCCACCAGCTGCTGGGTCTGCTCCATATTGGCCGCATTCTGCTGCACGCTGGCCGCCAGCTGCTCCATGCTGGCGGAGGTCTCTTCCACGCTGCTGGCCTGCTTGTTGATCTGCTCAGAGATCTCGCCGGTATCCGCTGCCAGGGCGTTGGTTCCCAGATGGATATCTCCCGCGGCTTCGCGCACCTGCAGCACGATTTTTTGCAGACCGCCGCCAATGCCGTTGATGGCATTGATCAGCTGGCCCACCTCATCCTGACGAGTGGCAGGCAGGGTAGCGCGTAGATCGCCGGCAGCATATTGTTCTGCCAGGCCAATCACATCGCGCAGCGGGCGTGAAAGCCAGCGGCGGATGATAAACACGAACAGCATGGCGAAGAGTGCGGACAGGGCCACGCCGGCCAGCAGGAAGCGATCCCGCAGGCTGGTCACATCGGCCAGCAGGACGGTTTTATCCACCTCGCCCACGATGGTCCAGTTCCAGCCCGGGAGCGGCGTCCAGGCCATAATCAGCGTGCGACCATCGGCGCTCTGGCGCTCCAGGGTGCCGGATTTATCCCCCAACAGCTGCTGCTGAACGCCGTTCTCCCACGTCGGCAACCGCCCCTCTTCTGCGCTATGGAACAGGTACTGGCCGTGATTTTTGCCGTTACTGCGGTCCAGCACAAAGAAGTGACCGCTCTCGCCCAGACGACGGCTGAGGATCTTCTCGCGCATGACGTTCCACGAGTGAGTAATGTCGACCCCAACGAAGTTAATGGCGATCACCTGCCCGTCCGCGTCTTTTACCGGCTGATACTGGGTGATATAGCGTTTGCCGAACAGCAGGGCGAGGCCGCGATAAACCTCACCTTTGGTGACTACCGCCCAGGCAGGACTGGTATGATCCAGTACCGTCCCGATGGCCCGATCGCCGTTCTCTTTACGCAGCGAGGTTGCCACGCGGACGAAGTCATCGCCGTTGCGGACAAACAGCGTCGAGATAGCACCGGTACGATTCAGGAAATCATCGGGCGTGGTGTTGTTCTCATGGAGTTCCGTATCGCCGCCTTTCAGCAGCGGAACGTTCTGACCGTTGATGGTGCGGGGCTGGCTGACGTCAAGGCTCAGCGGCTGCGGCAAAAAGGTGGTGAACAGACGGGTATAGCTCTCCACCTCTTCGGTGAGGCTGGTATTGAACATCTGCACCATGTCCACCACGCCGGTGGACTGATTATGCAGGTCTTCGATAGCCAGGGATTCGAGTTTTTGACTGGTGTTATAGCTCAGGAGAAAAGTGAAAAGCAGAAAGAGTGTAGCGACACTCAAGCCGGTTAGCAGCGATAGCTTTGTGCCCAGACCTGCACGGCGAAAAAAGTTGATCATAAATTGCTCATTGCTAAAAAGGTAACGCTTTTCAACGGCAGAGCGGGGATAACATTTATTGGGTTTATGTAACAAAATGTTACAAGAATGTCTCGGGGTAGTAGCGGCAAGGATAATAGAATTGTAAATGTTAAAAAGCCACTCTTTTTTAGTGGCTTTTTATCGGCGCTTTTCAGGCGTAGAGAATGGCTTGTACCCGCCAGCGATCAACATGGCTGTCTTCCTGCATGGTTATGATGCGATACCACGACGCTCCCTGTTCATCTGCTTTAAGCGCGATCATGCGCTCTACATCCTGCGGACTCCCTGAGATATCACTCACGGAAATCAGTCCAATTTCATTCAAACCCGTCACACAATCAGCGCTGGCAAATTCGGCTGACTGAGCGGCAGTACTCACCAGACCGGCTGAGAGTAACAGTGAGGTCAAAGCAAGAGATCGTTTCATCGTCAGCTCCATTTTACGTGTCCCCGGTATCCGCCGGGCAATCCTTCGCTAATAAACTCGCTTCCATTGTCCCAGGCATGGAGTTTATTGTGGACAGGAAAACGTCTATGGACGCAAAGCAGTGTAAATGTCGTTTAAATACCGCGCGTTATTTACGGTATAAAATGGCCTGCGAGTACCATTGTCCCGTCACGATGGTTTCATCGATAAGGATAATGACGTAGTAATCTGCTTTCGCGGCGACGGCTTTTGCTTTGATGGCATCTTCCACATCTGCGGGAGAGCCTCGCTCAAGTGCGGTGACGGTACCCATCCGTTGTAATCCTTCCGTCTGATTACGACGAATTTCTTGTGGGTGGTCGGCAACCGGTGGTGCAGGCTGTGGCGTGCCTTCTAACGCGCTACATCCGCCCAACACCAGCATCAGCAATAAAGCAGCAAACCTTCGCATAACCATATCTCGTTTCCTGATAGCCATAGTGTAGAACTCTGTTGATTTAGGATTGGGGGAATGTTCCCAAATTGTTAGCTGTGGCGTAAATTTCGAATGAAAATTGTGCGAAAGCGTAATCCAGTTCTCAACATTTTAAATCACCCTTTAGCATGAGGCCCAATGATGATTGAACTTGAAATACGACAATTTGGCGACCATGAGAGTGTACATGCCGTTCCGGCGGGAAAACTGTCTCAGCCGTTGCCGGTTGTTATTTTTTATCATGGTTTTACCTCATCAAAGCTGGTCTACAGCTATTTTGCGGTTGCCCTGGCGCAGGCCGGTTTTCGGGTGGTAATGCCGGATGCACCGGATCACGGCGCACGCTTTACGGGAGATGAGCAGGCTCGTCAGGGGCAATTCTGGCCGATCCTGCATGGCAACCTCACTGAATTTGCCGCGCTACGGGATGGTTTGTATCAGGCCGGGCTGGTGGTGGATGAACGTCTTGCGGTGGCCGGGGCCTCGATGGGCGGGATGACCGCGCTGGGCATCATGGCGCGCCATCCGGAGGTGAAATGCGTGGCAAGCCTGATGGGCTCTGGCTACTTTACCTCGCTAGCCCCTACGCTGTTTCCCCCACAGCCATCTGCGTCCTTCGCGGAGATGGTTTCTCCGCTTGCCGACTGGGAGGTAACGACCAGGCTACCCCGGCTGGCCGATCGTCCGCTGCTGCTGTGGCACGGGGAAGAGGATGATGTGGTGCCCGCCGCGGAGACCTTCCGTTTGCAACAGGCATTGCGGCATGAAGAGCTGGACAAAAACCTGACCTGCCTGTGGGAGGCAGGGGTGAAACATCGCATTACGCCGGCTGCCCTCGATGCCACGGTGGCGTTTTTCCGTCAGCATCTTTAAACGCGCAGGATCTTCACCCCCTGATCTTCCAGTTTCTGGAGGATCTGTGGGTCAGCACTTTTACCGGTGATCACCAGGTCTATCTGCTCGGCGCGGCTGAATAACATCCCCGCGCGCTCCCCGACCTTGCTGCTGTCAACCAGCACCACCAGTTTGCCGACCACGTTCAGCATGTTCTGTTCCGCCATCGCCGTCAGCATATCGGTTTTATACAGCCCTTCGGCGGTAAGTCCTTTCCCGCTGGTAAACATCCAGTGCCCGGCATAGAGCGTGTTCTCGCTGTCCTGCGGACTTAAGGTAATGGACTGGCTCTTGTTGTACTGTCCGCCCATGATCACCACGCTTTCGTGCTCCTGATCGATGAGGTAGTTGGCCAGCGGCAGGTAGTTGGTAATGATCTGCACCGGCTTGCCGCACATTTCGCGACCCAGCAGAAAGGCAGTTGAGCCACAGTTAATCACCACGCTTTCACCGGGATTCACCAGCTGGGAGGCGGCCCGGGCAATACGCACTTTCTCGTCATGATTCTGTGCCTGATGAATGTTCATCGGAGACCAGCGCGGGCGTTGTTGGCTGATCCCTTCCGCACCGTTACGCACTTTTTTCAGCTTCCCGTTTTCATCAAGTTTATTAATATCCCGGCGCGCGGTGGCAGGGGAAACGCCCAGCCGGGCAATCACTTGTTCCACGGTAACAAACCCCGTCTGCGCCAGGAGTTCGAGTAAGATTTGATGCCGCTGTGCTTCTGTCATGAGCTATTCCGAAATAAATTGATGTTAAAAGATGATATTTGAAATAGCCTGAAATTACTAAGTAAATGATGGACTCGCCAGACGCAGCGCCTGGCGAGGGGGAAGCAATTACAGGAAAGATTTGAACGGCAGATCCGGCTCAATGGTGAAGCAGTCGTCAAAGCCGCGCGGGTAGTGATACTCAAAATTATCTTTATCCAGCGGCCAGGTAAACTTGCCGCCCACCTGCCAGATAAACGGCTTAAAGCCATATTTCAGTCGATCTTTTTTCATCTCCCACAGGACGCGGATCTCCTGCGGATCGGCCTGGAAGTTTGACCAGATATCGTGGTGGAACGGGATCACCACCTGAGTATTGAGGGCTTCTGCCATGCGCAGAATATCGGCGCTGGTCATTTTATCGGTGATGCCGCGTGGATTCTCGCCATAGGAACCCAGCGCCACGTCGATATGGTGCTCGTTGCCGTGTTTGGCATAGTAGTTGGAGTAGTGCGAGTCGCCGCTGTGGTACAGGGTACCGCCCGGGGTTTTAAACAGATAGTTTACCGCGCGCTCGTCCATGCCGTCTGGCAGCACACCGGCTGCCTTCTGATCTGCCGGCAGCGTAATCAGCGCCGTACGGTCAAACGCATCCAGCGCGTGGATTTCAATATCTTTGATTTTCACCACATCGCCCGGCTTCACCACGATGCAGCGATCCTGTGGCACGCCCCAGCCGATCCAGATATCCACGCAGGTTTGCGGGCCGATAAAGGGCACGTCTGGCGCACAGTTTTGCATTACGGCGGCGGCGACATTCACATCAATGTGATCGTTATGATCGTGGGTTGCCAGTACGGCATCGATCTGACGGATGGCGAACGGATCGAGGACAAACGGCGTGGTGCGCAGGTTCGGTTGCAGCTTTTGCACCCCCGCCATACGCTGCATCTGATGCCCTTTCTTCATTAGCGGATTACCGTGGCTTTGCTTGCCGGTCCCGCACCAGAAATCGACACAGACATTCGCGCCACCCTGGGATTTCAACCAGATCCCGGTACAGCCCAGCCACCACATGGCAAAGGTGCCTGGCGCAACCTGCTCCTGTTCAATCTCTTCATTCAGCCAGGTTCCCCATTCCGGGAAGGTGCTGAGGATCCATGATTCGCGGGTAATGGTGTTCACTTTACTCATTGTCAGACTCCCTCTTTCTCACAATTAATCATATGGTGATTTAATTTGATTGATATTGTCACCAATGAATCAGTAATGCAATGACCTGTTTACAGCAAAATGTCGCGTTGAAAGGACGTCTCTGACAAAACCGATCTATGATTTTAGCCGTTATATTTACGCATCTTTTTGAAATTAAATGATTTGTATTAAGTGGTGCTATTGGCGGCAAAGACATTGCTCTGTGTGGGGAAATAATTTGCGTGATGCGTCACAAATAATCAAATGCAATCTTGTGATGATTATTTGTGATTACTAGAGTGGTGGCCTGTTGTACGAGCACTACGCATCGTACTGCCTTTACCGGAGAGTGTTATGGAGATCCTCTACAGCGTCTTTACCGTCTTTTTTAATCAGGTCATGACCAATGCCCCGCTGCTGCTGGGTATCGTGACTTGCCTGGGTTATATCCTGCTGCGTAAAAGCGTGAGCGTGATAATCAAAGGCACCATTAAGACCATCATCGGTTTTATGCTGCTTCAGGCAGGTTCAGGTATTTTAACCAGCACCTTTAAGCCCGTTGTCGCCAAAATGTCCGAAGTTTATGGCATCAACGGCGCCATATCTGACACCTATGCTTCCATGATGGCCACCATCGAACGCATGGGCGATGCCTACAGTTGGGTGGGGTACGCCGTGCTGCTGGCGCTGGCGCTGAACATTATTTATGTCCTGCTGCGCCGTATTACAGGCATTCGCACCATCATGCTGACCGGCCAC
This sequence comes from Leclercia sp. TB492, assembly GCF_049974505.2. Classification (NCBI taxonomy): domain Bacteria; kingdom Pseudomonadati; phylum Pseudomonadota; class Gammaproteobacteria; order Enterobacterales; family Enterobacteriaceae; genus Leclercia; species Leclercia sp. TB492. The sequence goes on from NZ_CM127572.1 coordinate 404,073, forward strand.
ATCATGTTCCAGCAGGCCGGGCTGATTGCCGTTTTCTTCTATATCTGCGGCTACCCAATGTGGACCACCATCATCTGCACCGCAGTGCTGGTGTCGCTCTACTGGGGTATCACCTCCAACATGATGTTCAAGCCGACCCAGGAAGTGACTGACGGCTGCGGCTTTTCCATCGGCCACCAGCAGCAGTTCGCCTCATGGATTGCCTATAAAGTCGCACCTTACCTCGGCAAGAAAGAGGAGAGCGTGGAGGATCTCAAGCTGCCGGGCTGGCTGAATATTTTCCACGACAACATCGTCTCGACGGCGATTGTCATGACCATCTTCTTCGGCGCGATTCTGCTCTCGTTCGGTATCGACGTAATTCAGGCGATGGCGGGTAAAACCCACTGGACGATCTACATCCTGCAAACCGGTTTCTCTTTTGCGGTGGCGATTTTCATTATTACCCAGGGCGTGCGCATGTTCGTGGCCGAGCTCTCCGAAGCGTTCAACGGCATTTCGCAGCGTCTGATCCCTGGCGCGGTTCTGGCGATCGACTGTGCGGCGATTTATAGCTTTGCGCCGAATGCGGTGGTGTGGGGCTTTATGTGGGGCACCATCGGTCAGCTGATTGCGGTCGGTATTCTGGTGGGCTGCGGCTCTTCCATCCTCATCATTCCAGGCTTTATCCCGATGTTTTTCTCCAACGCCACCATTGGCGTGTTTGCTAACCACTTTGGCGGCTGGCGCGCGGCGCTCAAGATCTGTCTGGTGATGGGGATGATTGAAATCTTCGGCTGCGTGTGGGCGGTCAAGCTCACCGGCATGAGCGCCTGGATGGGGATGGCCGACTGGTCAATTCTGGCCCCGCCAATGATGCAGGGCTTCGCCTCCCTCGGCATCGTCTTTATGGCCGTCATTATTCTGATTGCCCTGGCGTATATGTTCTTCGCTGGCCGTTCGCTGCGGGCAGAAGAAGATGCGGAACAACAAACAGCAGAAGTTTCTGCTCACTAAGGAGTTTTGACTATGACCGTACGTATCCTGGCTGTGTGTGGCAATGGGCAAGGTAGCTCCATGATCATGAAGATGAAAGTGGACCAATTTTTAACCCAGTCAAACATTGACCACACGGTGAACAGCTGTGCGGTGGGTGAATACAAAAGTGAACTGAACGGCGCGGACATCATCATTGCCTCTACCCATATCGCCGGTGAAATCAGCGTCACAGGCAATAAATATGTGGTGGGGGTGCGCAACATGCTGTCGCCTGCGGACTTTGGCCCAAAACTGCTGGAAGTGATCAAAGAGCACTTTCCACAAGACGTGAAGTAAGGGGAGCCATATGAAACTCCGTGATTCGCTGGCTGAAAATGACTCAATCCTGTTACAGGCCGAGGCCAGCACCTGGCAGGAAGCGGTAAAGCTGAGCGTTGACCTGCTGGTTAAGGCTGATGTTGTTGAGCCGCGCTATTACCAGGCCATTCTCGATGGCGTTGAGCAGTTTGGGCCGTACTTTGTCATTGCCCCGGGGCTGGCGATGCCGCATGGCCGTCCGGAAGAGGGCGTTAAAAAAACCGGCTTCGCCCTGGTCACCCTGAAAACGCCGCTGGTGTTTAACCACGAAGATAACGATCCGGTCGATATCCTCATTACCATGGCGGCCGTCGATGCCAACACCCATCAGGAGGTGGGCATCATGCAGATCGTCAATCTGTTTGAAGATGAAGCCAACTTTGACCGATTACGCGCCTGCCGCACCGGGCAGGACGTCCTGGATTTAATCGATAACGCCACTGCGGCGGCACTTTAAGAGGGAACGGAAATGTCATTACCAATGTTGCAGGTCGCGCTGGATAACCAAACTCTGGCCCACGCTTACGAAACAACACGTCTGATCGCCGAAGAGGTGGACATCATCGAGGTGGGCACCATTCTGTGCGTGGGGGAAGGCGTTCGCGCCGTGCGCGATCTGAAAGCGCTCTATCCTCACAAAATTGTGCTGGCTGACGCCAAGATCGCAGATGCGGGCAAAATCCTGTCGCGGATGTGCTTCGAAGCTAACGCCGACTGGGTGACAGTGATCTGCTGTGCGGATATCAATACCGCCAAAGGGGCGCTGGACGTTGCTAAAGAGTTTAACGGCGACGTGCAGATCGAACTCACCGGTTTCTGGACCTGGAAGCAGGCGGAAGAGTGGCGCGATGCAGGCATTCAGCAGGTGGTCTATCACCGCAGCCGCGATGCGCAGGCCGCGGGAGTCGCCTGGGGTGATGCGGATATCAGTGCCGTTAAGCGCCTGGCGGAGATGGGCTTTAAGGTCACCGTCACCGGCGGCCTGGCGCTGGAGGATCTGCCGCTGTTCAAAGGTATCCCGATTCATGTCTTTATCGCCGGGCGCAGCATTCGTGATGCTGCTTCGCCGGTGGAAGCGGCGCGCCAGTTTAAACGTTCCATTGCCCAGCTGTGGGGATAAGGAGCGGTTATGTTAAGCAAGCAGGTGCCGCTAGGTATCTATGAAAAGGCACTCCCCGCCGGGGAGTGCTGGCTCGAGCGACTGAAACTGGCGCAATCGCTGGGTTTCGATTTCGTCGAAATGTCGGTGGATGAGACGGATGCGCGCCTTTCCCGTCTCGACTGGAGCCGCGAGCAGCGTCTGGCGCTGGTGAATGCGGTGGCCGAAACCGGCGTGCGCGTGTCCTCAATGTGCCTGAGTGCCCATCGTCGCTTTCCGCTGGGTAGTGAAGATGACGCCGTGCGCGCACAGGGGCTGGCGATCATGCGTAAAGCGATTCGCTTTGCCCAGGATGTAGGGATCCGCGTCATCCAGCTGGCAGGCTATGACGTTTACTACCAGCAGGCCAACAACGAAACGCGCCGTCGTTTCCGTGATGGTCTGAAAGAGAGCGTCGAGATGGCGAGCCGCGCCCAGGTGACGCTGGCGATGGAGATCATGGACTACCCGCTGATGAACTCCATCAGCAAGGCGCTGGGTTATGCTCACTACCTCAACAACCCGTGGTTCCAGCTCTATCCCGATATCGGCAACCTGTCCGCGTGGGATAACGACGTTCAGATGGAGCTACAGGCGGGTATTGGTCATATCGTGGCGGTACACGTCAAAGACACGCGGCCAGGCGTATTCAAAAACGTGCCGTTCGGCAGTGGCGTAGTGGATTTTGAGCGCTGTTTCCAGACGCTGAAAGAGAGTGGCTATTGCGGGCCCTGGCTGATTGAGATGTGGAGCGAAACCGCAGAAGACCCGCTGCAAGAGGTGGTCAAAGCCCGCGACTGGGTGCTGGAGCGGATGGCGCGGGCCGGGCTTACGGGGGGCGAAAATGCAGCAGCTTAAACAGCAGGCATTTGAGGCCAACATGGATTTGCCGCGTTACGCTCTGGTCACCTTTACCTGGGGAAACGTCAGCGCGATTGACCGGAGCCGTGGGCTGGTGGCGATCAAACCCAGCGGCGTGGCCTATGAGGCTATGCGTGTGGAAGACATGGTGGTGGTGGATCTCGACGGCAAGGTGGTGGAGGGCCAGTGGCGGCCTTCGTCCGATACCGCGACCCATCTGGCGCTGTACCGGCGTTACCCCTCCCTTGGCGGCGTGGTGCATACCCACTCCACCCACGCCACGGCCTGGGCGCAGGCGGGGCTGGCTATTCCGGCACTGGGCACTACCCATGCAGACTACTTTTTTGGCGAGATTCCCTGTACGCGGGCATTAACCGAAGAGGAGGTACAAGGGGAGTACGAACTCAATACCGGCAGGGTGATCGTTGAAACCCTGGGTGAGAGCGAACCGCTGCACAGGCCGGGGATAGTGGTCTATCAGCATGGCCCCTTCGCCTGGGGTAAAGATGCGCACGATGCCGTGCATAATGCCGTGGTGATGGAGGAGGTGGCGCGAATGGCGTGGATAGCTCGCGGCATCAACCCTCATCTGCAACCTATAGACAGCTACCTGATGGACAAGCACTTTATGCGCAAGCATGGCCCGAATGCTTATTACGGGCAAAAATAAAAAAAGCCCCCGGGCAGGGGGCTAATTAGACTATGACAATATTTTCGTTGTTGGCTTTCCTGGTGCTAGCGTCAAAGCATTACCGGTAGATATCTGCGCTGACGTGCATATTGCCGTTGCTGCCCGGTTCACGGGTGAGCATGACGTGATAGTAGCGGGCATCCCGCGCTTCGGCTTCTGCAGTAATGGCTTCTGTTGCTTCGCTTTCCGTAGCGAAGTTGTGGTTGATATAAATGACGCCCAGACTTTGCACATCATCCATATTCCTGGCCTGTCGGCCGTCAACCTGAATCGCTGCTGTCGCGTTTGCACTGAGCAAAAGCGCAGCCAGAATGGCAAGGTTTATCTTTTTCATGATATGCGCTCCACGACAAACTACGGTGCGACGATAATCACTTCGGGTTTTGTCCTCAGAAGGGGTCTGATTAAAGTGTAACCCCTTATCTGGCGGGCAATGGCGACCATTTCTGATGCTGTTGTTCAAAAAAGCGCCGCGATCGTCCGTGAGCTATGGTAAATCACCCACTTAGACGAGCTTTGCGCTTTGTGCGAATTATTTGTGCAATGCGCTTGAGTTTCCAGGGGGCCGCAAGTATTATGACGCGTCAATTTTTCAGCCGACCTTTAACACGTTCCTTGCCTCCCCGGGCCTCGGCTGACCCAGACAGGAGGCTGAATAATCCGTAAGGAGCAATTCGATGCGTCATTACGAAATCGTTTTTATGGTCCATCCTGACCAGAGCGAACAGGTTCCGGGTATGATCGAGCGCTACACTGGTGCAATCACTGCAGCAGAAGGCACGATCCACCGTCTGGAAGACTGGGGCCGCCGTCAGCTGGCTTATCCGATCAACAAACTGCACAAAGCTCACTACGTTCTGCTGAACGTTGAAGCACCGCAGGAAGCGATCGATGAGCTGGAAACTAACTTCCGCTTCAACGATGCCGTTATCCGCAGCATGGTTATGCGTACCAAAAACGCAGTGACCGAAGCATCTCCGATGGTTAAAGCGAAAGACGAGCGCCGTGAGCGTCGCGATGATTTCGCAAACGAAACCACAGATGATTCTGATGCTGGGGATTCTGAAGAGTAATTTCTGATGACCAACCGTCTGGTGTTGTCCGGTACCGTGTGCAGGACCCCCCTTCGTAAGGTCAGCCCATCAGGAATTCCTCACTGCCAGTTCGTGCTTGAGCATCGTTCAGTGCAGGAGGAAGCCGGGTTTCACCGGCAGGCGTGGTGCCAAATGCCCGTTATTATTAGCGGACACGAAAACCAGGCCATTACTCACAGTATAACGGTCGGTAGCGCAGTAACCGTTCAGGGGTTCATCTCTTGCCACAAGGCAAAGAACGGTCTGAGCAAAATGGTTCTGCATGCCGAGCAGATTGATTTGATAGATTCTGGAGACTAGCCATATGGCACGTTATTTCCGTCGTCGCAAGTTCTGCCGTTTCACCGCGGAAGGCGTTCAAGAGATCGACTATAAAGATATCGCAACGCTGAAAAACTACATCACCGAAAGCGGTAAGATTGTCCCAAGCCGTATCACCGGTACTCGTGCAAAATACCAGCGTCAGCTGGCTCGCGCTATCAAACGCGCTCGCTACCTGTCCCTGCTGCCGTACACTGATCGTCATCAGTAATCGGGCACGGTCCATTAATACGACTTTAAGAGGATAAGGTAATGCAAGTTATTCTGCTTGATAAAGTAGCAAACCTGGGCAGCCTGGGTGATCAGGTAAACGTTAAAGCGGGCTACGCTCGTAACTTCCTGGTTCCACAGGGTAAAGCTGTTCCTGCTACCAAGAAAAACGTAGAGTTTTTCGAAGCACGTCGTGCTGAACTGGAAGCCAAACTGGCTGACGTTCTGGCGGCTGCTAACGCTCGCGCTGAAGAAATCAACGCACTGGGCACTGTTACCATCGCGTCTAAAGCTGGCGACGAAGGTAAACTGTTCGGTTCCATCGGTACCCGCGACATCGCTGATGCAGTAACTGCAGCTGGCGTTAAAGTGGCTAAGAGCGAAGTTCGTCTGCCGAACGGCGTTCTGCGTACCACCGGTGAGCACGAAGTGGACTTCCAGGTTCACAGCGAAGTCTTCGCTAAACTGGTTGTTAACGTTGTTGCTGAGTAAGTAATTACTCGTCACTACGTCGAAGCGCCGGCCTTGTGCCGGCGTTTTGCTTTTTTAACGCGCCCTGTCCCACCTTTTGCCTTCCAGGGTAGCTATTCCTGCCGCGTTCTCTGATAATAAAATGAAACGCCATTTTATCTTCGAGATTTGCTATGGACTCCGTTCTGCCCACGCCGATTTTTGCCCGTAAAAACATCGTTTTCGCCAGCGCGACGCTGTGCTGTTTGTTATGGGGAAGCTCCTATCCCGCCATTAAAAGCGGCTACGAACTCTTTCAGATTGCGACCAACGATATTTCATCAAAAGTCGTCTTTGCGGGTTATCGCTTTGTGTTTGCCGGCCTGCTGTTGCTGCTGTTAGCTCTTGCCCAGCGCAAGCCAATTGGTCGACTCAGCCCCCGGCAGTTTGGACAGCTAACGGTACTGGGCCTGACGCAGACGGCTATCCAGTACACGTTCTTTTATATCGGTCTCGCTTACACGACGGGTGCCAAAGGATCGATCATGAACGCGACCGCCACCTTCTTTAGCGTCATGCTGGCGCACTTTATCTATCAGAACGACAAGATCAGCTACAACAAAGCCCTCGGTTGTATCCTCGGTTTTGCCGGGGTGATGATCGTGAACTTCAATAGCGGCCTGCAGGACTTCCACTTTGTCTGGAATGGAGACGGTTTTGTGGTGCTGGCGGCGTTTATCCTTTCAGCCGCCACGCTGTACGGCAAACGTATTTCTCAGACGGTCGACCCGATGGTGATGACCGGCTGGCAGCTGGCGATAGGCGGGGTGATGCTGGTTGTCGGAGGCTATATCACAGGCGGAACGCTGGCAGTACCCAGCGTCAAAGCGGCGGCCATCCTCGGTTATCTGACCCTGCTCTCCTCGGTGGCGTTTGCGCTGTGGAGTCTGCTGCTGAAATACAACCGCGTCAGTATGATTGCGCCATTCAACTTCTTAGTGCCGGTGGCAGGAACCGTCCTCTCTGCGATTTTCCTCGGGGAGAATATCCTTGAGATCAAATATGCCGTGGCGCTGGTGCTGGTCTGCTCGGGGATCTGGTGGGTCAACAAAGTGAGTGGAAAACAGGCCCGGTAAGCAACGCGCTACCGGGCGCACTGCTATTTAGCGCGGATAAAGCTGCCGTCAGACTGACGGGTAAACAGCACCTGCTGACCATTGCCGCTGTCAATGGTCAGCCCTGTCACCACGCCGCTCGCATTCTGGCGGATCTGCACCATCTGACCATTTTGCAGATTGCTCAGCGGCTTGCCCGCACCTTCAACCTGCGCCATCGCATAGACATCGGTCGGCGGCAGGTTGTGATCGCGGAACAGCTGCGCCATCGTTTTGCCCGGCTCTACGCGGTAGGAACGCCACTGCTGTTCGATACCCGGCACCGGCTGCGACTGCACGGGCGCGGCGGCCTGCTCCTGGGGCTGCTCTTCCTGAATCGGCTCCGGCTCAACCGGCGCCATCTGGCCCGGATCGTTAGAGGGGGAAACCAGCTGCGTCTGCATCGGTTGGCTATCGGGCTGCGGCTGCGTCTGCGAACGGAAATCCAGTTCGGCATCCCGGCGCACAGGCGCAGTCGCGCTGTCGTCAGCGCCTGGCAGCAGAAAACCAACAATAACCATCAGCGCACCGATGATAATGCCTCTGCGGTGCAGGGGCGGCAGCGGGTCCATGATGCGAAAGTTGTCTGGCGCATGCCAGATTTTCGTCAGGGTAGGTTTTAGTTCAAATGGCCCGGGCATGGCTCTCCTCCTGCTCCGCGTCTTTTTTCCTGTCCCGAGAAGTATAGTTTGCTAACTGCCTGATGAGCATTGCAAAGCCGGCTTCCGTGACACACATTCGGGAAAAATCCAGATAGTCTCTATTGTTTCCGTTTCATCGCAATTTGTCATCTTTCCATAAGACAAAGTTTTACCGGATGGAAGGTGGCTGTTATGCTGCCCGCTACTTTAAATGTGATGGAAGGAAATCCCATGACCACCCCGACTTTTGACACAATCGAAGCGCAGGCAAGCTACGGTATTGGTTTGCAGGTAGGACAGCAGCTGAGCGAATCAGGTCTGCAGGGTCTGTTACCGGAAGCGCTGGTGGCGGGTATCGCCGATGCGCTGGAAGGCAAGCACCCGGCGGTTCCGGTTGATGTGGTTCACCGCGCGCTGCGCGAAATCCACGAGCGTGCTGACTCCGTCCGTCGCGCACGTTTTGAAGAGATGGCAGCGGCAGGCGAGAAGTTCCTCGAAGAGAACCGTGAGCGCGAAGGCGTGAACAGCACCGAAACTGGCCTGCAGTTCCGCGTGATCAATCAGGGTGATGGCGCAATCCCGGCACGTACCGACCACGTTCGCGTGCACTACACCGGTAAACTGATCGACGGCACCGTGTTCGACAGCTCCGTTGCCCGCGGCGAACCGGCTGAATTCCCGGTAAACGGCGTGATCCCAGGCTGGATCGAAGCTCTGACCCTGATGCCGGTTGGCTCCAAATGGGAACTGACTATCCCTCAGAACCTGGCCTACGGCGAGCGTGGCGCAGGCGCATCCATTCCGCCATTCAGCACCCTGGTCTTTGAAGTCGAGCTGCTGGAAATTCTGTAATTCCGCGCACTTTCCTCTCCCCAGCAGGGGAGGGGAAATCAGTTAAAAAACCTATAGTTACGCGCCAATCAACAGATTATCTTGCAAATGACCGCATTAAGTGTATTTTTGTGAGCTGTTTTGCGTGGCTTGAGTGATATGACACTCATTTTCAACATATTGTTAACATAATATTTAAATCATAGTATTCATCCCGCCGATTCTTACCTAATATCGATGAGTCCTTAACCGGGCCGTCGCTTTTCGACGTAATAAAGGGCCAGAAGAGCCTAAACAACACAGGCAGTTACAACAGGAAAACATCACATGGTAGATCAGGTAAAAGTCGTTGCCGACGAAGAGGCACCGTCTGAACAGTCGCTACGGCGTAATCTCACAAACCGTCATATTCAGCTTATCGCCATCGGCGGGGCCATCGGCACCGGGCTGTTTATGGGGTCAGGTAAAACCATCAGCCTTGCCGGTCCGTCGATCATTTTTGTCTATATGATCATCGGCTTTATGCTCTTTTTCGTGATGCGGGCAATGGGAGAGCTGCTGCTCTCGAATCTTGAATACAAATCCTTCAGCGACTTTGCCTCCGACCTTCTCGGGCCGTGGGCGGGTTACTTTACCGGCTGGACCTACTGGTTTTGCTGGGTGGTCACCGGGATGGCCGACGTCGTCGCCATTACGGCCTATGCGCAGTTCTGGTTCCCCGGGCTGTCGGACTGGGTTGCCTCGCTGGCGGTAATTGTTCTGCTGCTGAGCCTTAACCTCGCCACCGTAAAAATGTTCGGTGAGATGGAGTTCTGGTTCGCGATGATCAAAATCGTCGCCATCGTTGGCCTGATTGTGGTCGGCCTGGTGATGGTGATGACCCACTTTACCTCCCCGAGCGGCGTTGAGGCCTCGTTCTCCCATCTGTGGAATGACGGCGGCTGGTTCCCGAAAGGGCTGAGCGGATTCTTTGCCGGCTTCCAGATTGCGGTCTTCGCCTTCGTGGGGATTGAGCTGGTAGGTACGACAGCTGCTGAAACCAAAGATCCTGAGAAGTCTCTGCCGCGGGCGATTAACTCGATTCCCGTGCGTATCATCATGTTCTACGTCTTCGCGCTGATCGTGATTATGTCGGTCACGCCGTGGAGTTCCGTTGTCCCAACCAAGAGCCCGTTCGTTGAGCTGTTTGTGCTGGTGGGTCTGCCGGCAGCGGCGAGCCTGATTAACTTCGTGGTGCTGACCTCCGCGGCCTCGTCGGCTAACAGCGGCGTGTTCTCCACCAGCCGTATGCTGTTCGGCCTGGCGCAGGAAGGCGTGGCGCCGAGCGCGTTCGCCAAGCTCTCAAAGCGTGCGGTACCGGCAAAAGGGCTGACCTTCTCCTGTATCTGCCTGCTGGGCGGCGTGGTGATGCTCTACGTGAACCCAAGCGTGATTGGCGCGTTCACCATGATCACCACGGTCTCGGCGATCCTGTTCATGTTCGTCTGGACCATCATACTGTGCTCGTACCTGGTGTACCGCAAACAGCGTCCGCACCTGCATGAAAAATCCATCTACAAGATGCCGCTTGGCAAGCTGATGTGCTGGGTCTGCATGGCGTTCTTCGTGTTTGTGCTGGTGCTGCTGACTCTGGAAGAGGATACCCGTCAGGCGCTGATCGTGACGCCGCTGTGGTTTATCGCGCTGGGGCTGGGCTGGCTATTTATTGGTAAGAAAAGAATGGCTGGCGTAAGGTAAAAGCAAAACGGCAACGTCGGTTGCCGTTTGTAGGCCCGGTAAGCGCTAGCGCCACCGGGCTTTTTTTATTCCCCGGCCAGCGCCCGCGGGAACAGCACGTTATTCTCGAGGCTGATGTGCTCCATCAGGTCGTCGATCATCTCGTTAATCCCGTTATACATGGCGCGCCAGGTGGTGCAGGCATCCGCCGGCGGGGTCACGTTGTTGGTGATGTGCTTGATCACCTCCACCAGTTCACCGGCGTCGTCATGCTCGCTTTCCATCACGCTGATAGGCCCCATCGCCTGGCTACCCATCCCCTGTTTGATCATCGGGAACAGGATCTGCTCCTCTTTCATCATGTGGCTGGAGAGCTCTTCGTGCAGCATGGTCAGGTTCTTCGCCAGACCGCGCGGGACAGAGGCTTTCTCCGCATGGACGCGCTCAACTTTGGTCGCCTGCAGGATCAGTTCCGGCAGCTGCTCACGGTGGCGGTCATGGTAGCGGACGATGATGTGATTGATGATTTCGCCCAGCGCCACGCTGCGCCAGTCTTTTTCCAGCGGCTGCTCAGCCAGTTTCGCCAGTTCAGCTTCGATGAGGTCCAGATCCAGTTCCTTACGCGATGCCGCCCGCGCCAGGGTTTGCTTACCGCCGCAGCAGTAATCCATATCGTATTTACGAAACAGCGCGGAAGCGCGTGGGATGGAGAGCGCCAGCTCGCCTAAAGGTTGGTCGCGGAAGGCCATGGTCGTTACCTCATCGTTATTTGATAAGATGCATTTTAAATACATCTTTAAGGTGAAGATATAACCCTTTAGGAGCAGTGGGTAAAAAGGCGGGTAATTCACAAAACTTTCTTATGGTTTAACTTGCTGAATGGATTTAATTATTTCCAAAAAATAGGGTGGTTAGACCACGAAACATTAAATAACACGCTTGCTCTGCCGATATGTCCTCAACAGACAATGTCCTGCACATAAGGTTAAGAATGTTTAAACGGATTAAAGTAATCACCCTGTTAGTCTCGGTACTGCTGGTGCTCGGGCTGATGCAAATCATCGCCGCGACGGTTTTTATCAATGCCCTGAACAATGATAAGCGCAATTTCACCGTCTCCCAGCTGTCAAGCCAGAACGTGGCAGAGTTTACCGACGCGTGGATCAGCCTGAACCAGGCGCGCGTTACCCTTAACCGCGGCATGCTTCGTCTGCAAAGCAGTACGGCGACCGAGATCAACGGCACGCAGCTGGGCGAGCTGGTCACCGCCGGGAAAGCGCGGCTGGCCGAAGCGCAGGGGCACTACGACAAATACTACGCCCTGCCGGAAACACCGGGCATGGATGAGAAGCTGGCCGATCGGCTGGAAGAGCAGTACCGCGCTTACCACACCACGCTGACGAACATGAACGCGCTGCTGGCCGAGGGCAAGCTGGACGATATGTTCAAGCAGAATGCCGAGCAGAAGCAGGTGGCGATGCAGGCTGTTTACCGCGAATGGCGTGAAGTGCAGGCGAAGCTGACCAGCGCGGGCATCACCGATAACGAGAATGACTACCAGCGTATCCTGTGGATCCTCTCGGCCATTATGGTGGTTGTGGTGGCGGTCATCGTTGCCAGCTGGATCGCCATGCGCAACGTGCTGCTGAAGCCGCTGCATGAGGTGATTGCACATATTCGCGCCATTGCCGCTGGCGACCTGACGCAACCGATCGATGCCCACGGCCAGAATGAGATGGCGCTGCTGGCGCATAACGTTCACGAGATGCAAAAGGCGCTGGCTAACACCGTGGGCGTGGTGCGTGATGGGGCGGATACCATTTTCACCGGCGCTGGTGAAATCTCCGCAGGCAGTAATGACCTCTCTTCCCGTACCGAGCAGCAGGCGGCCTCGCTGGAAGAGACCGCAGCCAGCATGGAGCAGCTGACCGCTACCGTGAAGCAGAACGCCGATAACGCCCGTCAGGCGTCACGCCTGGCGCTGGATGCCTCCACCACCGCGAAGAAAGGCGGCAACGTGGTTGAAGGCGTGGTGCGGACCATGGACGAGATCGCCACCAGCTCCAGCAAAATCGCCCAGATCACCAACGTGATCGATGGTATCGCCTTCCAGACCAACATTCTGGCGCTGAACGCGGCGGTAGAAGCGGCGCGTGCCGGTGAGCAGGGACGTGGGTTTGCAGTAGTGGCAGGAGAAGTGCGTACCCTGGCCCAGCGCAGCGCGCAGGCCGCGAAAGAGATCAAAGGCCTGATTGACGACTCTGGCGCGCGCGTCAGCGCGGGTTCCGCACTGGTGAATGAAGCCGGGGCGACGATGGCGGAAATCGTCAGCGCCGTCACCCGCGTGACTGACATCATGGGCGAAATCGCTTCCGCTTCGGATGAGCAGAGCCGCGGTATCGACCAGGTGGGTCAGGCGGTGGCCGAGATGGATCGCGTCACCCAGCAGAACGCCTCGCTGGTTGAGGAGTCTGCGGCAGCGGCGGCGGCGCTGGAAGAGCAGGCGGCGCGCCTGAACGAGGCGGTGGCGGTGTTTAAGATTGTTCACGGTCAGGCGGCCAAAGCGGCACCAGTGAAAACCTATACCGCAAAAGCGAAACCGGTGCTGGCCACAACGGATGCTAACTGGGAAACCTTCTGACAGACGCCGGGTGGCGCTAACGCTTACCCGGCCTACGAAACCTGCCGGGTGGCGGCTTCGCCTTACCCGGCCTACGAAACCTGCCGGGTGGCGGCTTCGCCTTACCCGGCCTACGAAACCTGCCGGGTGGCGGCTTCACCTTACCCGGCCTACGAAACCTACTGGGTGGCGGCTTCGCCTTACCCGGCCTGGGAAACCGTAGGCCCGGCAAGCGTAGCGCCGCCGGGCAATATCTACAGCTCCGAAGCCGGAACGACCAGGGGTTTTTCCGGCTTCGCGCTGACCGCGATCACCACTCCCACAACCAGCAACACAATCCCCGTGCCGGTTAACAGCGGCGGCAGACTCTGGCGCATCAGGAAGGTATACAGTAGTCCGGCCAGGGTTTCGAAAACGATCAACGGCCCCAGGATCACCGTCGGCAATTTCTGGCTGGCGACGTTCCAGCACAGAGCACCTACCCACGAGCAGCAGACGGCAATCGCCACCATCAGCCCGAGGAAGACCCAGGGACGCGGCCCCAGCGGCAGGGCGAAGTCCGGCTGCTGCACGTTCAGCCAGGCGCAGGCGGCGAGATAGCCCAGCAGCGATACCGGCAGCGTTACCAGCGCCTGCGCGGTAGCCCACATCATCGGATGTTTGTCAGGATTTTCCCGCAGCCAGCGGGCATTACGCAGGGCATACCATGCCCAGCAGACCACCGACACCGACGCCAGCAGGATCCCCGAGACATAGCGCCAGCCGCTGCCTCCGGCCACGCCGTGCCGCAGCTCGGCAATGTTGACGCAGGCCAGCCCCAGGGCAATGGCGATCAGCCCGGGCACCATCTTCGACCATGCCAGCTTGCCGTCGCGCTGGCTGTAGAGCAGATTGGCGAACACCGGGATCACCACCGGCAGCGTGCCGATGATCATCGTTGAGACGGGGGCCCCGGTACGCTGAATGGCGCTCGCCAGACAGATGTAATAGATGAGGTTGCCCATCATGGTCAGCGCCAGCGCGGTCAGCCAGTCGCGACCGGTAAGCTGGCGTAACCGCGCGCGGCCGAGCCAGGCGATCGGCAGGGCGATCAGCCCCAGCGCCAGGTAACGCCCCATCGACTGCAACGCCGCCGGGTACTCCGGCACAATCAACGGGCCGACAAAAATCAGCCCCCACATCAACCCTGCAAGCAGGGCATACAACACGCCGCTAACCATTTTTCTATCCATTTTCGCTGAACCTGCTGGCAGTGTAGAAAGGCAAAAGGGGGGCGTATTGTATGAGATTGCGCATTAGCGCTTCGCGACCTGTTTCTGGTAGCGCACGGGGGTGATGCCGTACCGACGCGTAAACGCCCGGGTCAGGTGCGACTGATCGGTCAGGCCCGTCGCGGCGGCCACTTCTGCCGCCGGGAGCCCTTGAGTAAGAAAGGCTTTGGCGCGCCACAGGCGGATCGCCATCAGCATCTGGTGGGGCGTGACGTGAAAATGGGCTTTAAACTGGCGCTGGAAATGATACGGGCTGAGCGACACCACCTGCGCCAGCTCATCGAGGGTCAGGGAGTGCATATAGTTGTCATGCAGATAGTCGCGCACGCGCTCGAAGCGATGCGTCCCTTCGTGCAGAACCGGGGCATGGCGCGCCAGCGGCTGGAAGGTATCAATCAGATCCAGCAGCATTCCCTTTTGCGCCAGCGGATCGTCGGTATGCCACAGGCCATAGATCAGCTGCCCGATCTGCTGCGAACGGCGGGGATCGTGGCGGGTAACCTCGCTGAACCACCAGTGGCGGATACCCGTCACCTCTTCCAGTAGATCCGGCTCGAGGTAGATCATGCGGTAGCGCCAGCCGTCGGCGGTTTCGGCCTCGCCGGTATGCAGCTCATCGGGATTCATGGTGACAACGGAATGGACGGGAGCGACGTACTGCGTCCCGCGATAGCGAAAGCGTTCGGCACCGGCTTCAATAGCGCCGATACCGAAGGCCTCGTGGGTGTGGGGCTCAAAGGCGTAGCGGGAGATATGGGCGTGATACAGCTCCACGCCCGGCAGCTGCGCCAGATGGCGGAAGCGCGCGCTGTCTCTCTCATCAAAGAACTGTTCGGGTACGCCTTGCACGGTGAGCCTCCTCGCGGGTCAGATCTCATTATCAGAGATGACCCGCAGGGATGCCACAATAATTAACCAGCTTTTAACAATTACAGGATGCCCTTCACGCTCTCGGCCAGGGGGGTAGTCGGACGGCCCAGCAGCGCGCGCAGAGTATGGCTGTCATCAAACAGACCGCCCTTCGAGGCACCAACGTCGGAGTCGGCCAGCATATCCGCCAGGCCCGCCGGCAAGCCCACGCCCTTCAGCGCGGCGGCAAAATCGGCTTCGCTCAGATTCTGGTACACCACGTTTTTCCCGCTCTGGCGGCTCAGTTCGGCAGCCAGTTCGCCTAACGTCCACGCCTGGTCGCCTGCCAGCTCATAGACTTTACCAGCATGACCCTCTTCGCTGATGACGCGGGCCGCAGCGGCGGCATAGTCGGCGCGGGTGGCAGAGGCGATTTTGCCTTCACCCGCAGAGCCGATGAACACGCCATGCTCCAGAGCCGGTGGGGCGCTGGCGAGGTAGTTTTCGGTATACCAGCCGTTACGCAGCAGGGCGTAAGGAATGCCGGAGGCTGCCAGCGCTTTTTCGGTGTCGACGTGTTCCACGTGCAGCCCCAGCGGGGAAGTGTCGGCATGCAGCAGGCTGGTGTAGGCGATAAATTTCACGCCCGCCGCCTTCGCCGCGTTAATCACGTTCTGATGCTGCGGCGCACGCTGGCCCACTTCGCTGGAGGAGATCAGCAGCAGTTTATCCACGCCCGCAAGCGCGGCAGTGAAGGCGGCCTGGTCGGTGTAATCGGCCTGACGGACGGTCACACCCTGCTGGCTCAGCGCGTCGGCCTTCGCCGGGTTACGCACAATGGCGACCAGCTGGCTGGCCGGAACGGTTTTCAGCAGCTGTTCAATAACGAGTTGGCCAAGCTGGCCGGTAGCGCCGGTAATCGCGATCATGATGAATATCCTTCGTCTCGTGTGAATGTTGTGGCACACTAACACTCAAGCTAACTTTTAGTAAGTACGTACAAAAAGGTAAGTATCAAATGACGAATCCAACCCTTAGCGAGCAACTGCGCGACGGCAATCTCTTTGCCGAGCAGTGCCCTTCCCGGGATGTGCTCAAGCATGTGACCAGCCGCTGGGGCGTGCTGATCCTGGTGGCGCTGCGTCAGGGGACGCACCGCTTTAGCGATCTGCGCCGCAAGATGGGCGGGGTGAGCGAGAAGATGCTGGCCCAGTCGCTGCAGGCCCTGGAGCAGGATGGGTTTATTAATCGCGTGTCGTACCCGGTGGTACCCCCGCACGTGGAGTACAGCCTGACGCCGCTGGGAGAGGAGGTGAGCGAGAAAGTAGCGGCGCTGGCCGACTGGATCGAGCTGAATTTACCCCAGGTGATGAGCAACCGGGACGAGCGTGCGGCGTGATGCCGGGTGGCGGCTGCGCCTTACCCGGCCTACAAAACGCACTTGCTGCTATTTGCTCAAATCTAATTGATAAATCGCGAATCCGATCTCATCGGTCGCGACCTGCTGCATCGGATACTGCGCTTTCTCTTTGATAAACGCCGCCGCTTTCTCTGATGGCGATGTCTCAAAGCGAACATCCAGCTTCACGTCGCTGTGGATCGGCGCCAGACGCCAGTTGTTATCCGCTGCCGGGTGGATTTCACCCGATTTTTTCGACTGCTCACCGATCCATGCCGCCAGCACCGAGCGGTTCTCGTCCGGTGAGGCGAAGGCGATATGGCTGTCGCCGGTCCCGGCAAACTTACCGCCGTAGGCGCGGTAGTTATTGGTCGCCACCAGGAAGGTCGCTTTTGGATCAATGGGTTTGCCGTTGAAGGTCAGGTTTTTGATACGCTCCGCCTGAGCATTCACCACCTGGCACTCGCCGTCATATTTCGCCGGCCGGGAGACATCAATCTGGTACTCCACGCCGTCGATCACGTCGAAGTTATAGGTGCGGAACCCGTCCCAGTTGATCAGCGACTGCGGCTGGGTGCTGTTCTTATCGATTTGGTTGAACTGTCCGGCCGAGCACTCCAGCCACTCCTTCACCTCCTGACCGGTGGCTTTGACCACCACCAGGGTGTTCGGATAGAGATACAGGTCGGCGGCGTTACGGAAGGTCAGCTGGCCTTTTTCCACTTCGACGTAGCTGGCCGGATCGTTCTTGCGCCCGCCCACCTTAAACGGCGCGGCGGCGGAGAGCACCGGCAGTTTCGCCAGGTCCGGATCGCCCTGAATATAGCGCTCCACGTAGGCTTTCTGCGCCATGTTCACCACCTGCACGGTGGGATCGTCCTGCACCAGCGACAGGTAGCTGTACATGTTGTCGGAAGACTTACCGATCGGCTTGCTGACAAACTCGCGGGTGGCGTCGTGGTCGTGCTTCAGCACCTCGACGATCTTTTTATCCTCGCCCACCAGCGCTTTTTTGGCCGCCAGATCGTAAATCGGTCGCGCTTCGGCCTTCGACTCAGTGACCTGCCATTTGCCGCCGTCATTATTCAGCACCAGATCGACCACCCCAAGGTGATCGCCCCACATGCCCGGCATCACTGCCGGCACGCCGTTGAGCGTCCCTTTGGCAATATCCGCCCCTTTGATGCTGGCGAAATCTTTGCCCGGGAATACCGCGTGAGCATGGCCGAAGAGAATGGCGTCGACGCCTTTCACTTCGCTGAGGTAGTAGACCGAGTTTTCCGCCATCGCCTGATACGGATCGGCAGAGAGACCGGAGTGGGCCACCACCACCACCAGATCGGCGCCTTTCTCGCGCATCTCCGGCACATACTTACGGGCGGTTTCGGTAATGTCGTTGACCGTCACTTTGCCGCTCAGGTTGGCCTTATCCCAGGTCATGATCTGCGGCGGCACAAAGCCGATATAGCCAATCTTCAGGGTCTGCGCTTTCCCGTCCTGGTCGACCACGGAAGTCTCTTTGATCAGATAAGGGGTGAACAGCGGCTTGTTGGTCTTAACGTCGATGATATTGGCGTTAACGTACGGGAATTTGGCCCCGGACAGCGCCATGTGCAGATAATCCAGCCCGTAGTTAAACTCATGGTTACCGAGGTTGCCCACCGCGTAATCCAGCGTGTTCAGCGCCTTGTAAACCGGGTGGATATCACCCTTTTTCAGACCTTTCGCCGCCATGTAATCGCCAAGCGGACTACCCTGAATTAAGTCCCCGTTATCGACCAGCACGCTGTTTTTCACTTCGCTGCGGGCGGCGTTAATCAGGCTGGCGGTGCGCACCAGGCCAAACTTTTCCGTCGGCGCATCTTTGTAGTAGTCGAAGTCCATCATATTGCTGTGCAGGTCGGTCGTTTCCAGAATGCGGAGATCGACCGTCGCTGCCTGTACGCTCGCTGCAATCAGCGTCGCCAGGAGCGTTGCGCTAAACTTAATCATCAGAGGAGTCCTTTTTTTGAACCAGGCCACAAAAGAATATGTATCTATATTTTTTTGCTTACATAATTGTGAATCCTGCCAGAAAAAAGAGCCCTGAAACCGGAATTGCTTCACAGATAGCGGATTTATTCACAATGCGATATAAATAAAACAAAGAGTTAAACCCACTGTGTTAACAAAGAGGTGGAGAATGTTAGATAAAATTTGTCAGCTCGCACAGGATGCGGGCGATGCCATCATGCAGGTCTATGATGGCAAGATCCCAATGGACGTGATCCAAAAAATCGATGACTCACCGGTGACCGCCGCCGATCTCGCGGCGCACGGGGTGATCCTGCAGGGTCTGCAGGCGCTGACGCCCGATATTCCGGTGCTGTCAGAAGAAGATCCTCAGCCCTGGGATGAGCGCCAGCACTGGCAGCGTTACTGGCTGGTCGATCCGCTGGATGGCACCAAGGAGTTCATCAAACGTAATGGTGAATTCACCGTGAACATTGCCCTGATTGAGAAAGGCAAAGCGGTGCTGGGGGTGGTCTATGCCCCGGTGCTGAAGGTGATGTACAGCGCCGCCGACGGCAAAGCGTGGAAAGAAGAGTGCGGCGTGCGTAAGCAGATTCAGGTGCGTGATGCCCGTCCGCCGCTGGTGGTGATCAGCCGTTCGCACTCGGATAACGAACTGCAGGAGTATCTGCATCAGCTGGGTGAGCATCAGACAACCTCGATTGGCTCCTCGCTGAAGTTCTGCCTGGTGGCAGAAGGGCAGGCGCAGCTCTATCCTCGTTTCGGGCCGACCAACGTCTGGGATACGGCGGCAGGCCACGCCGTTGCCGCCGCCGCGGGAGCGCACGTTCACGACTGGCAGGGCAAGCCGCTCGACTATACCCCGCGTGAATCCTTCCTCAATCCCGGCTTCCGGGTCTCGCTTTACTGACCGAGCAGCTTATGCAGCAGGGCAATCACCTGCTGCACCTCTTCCTGGGTCAGCGCCCCGTCTTTCGCCCACTGAACGCGGCCCTCTTTATCCAGTACGGCCGCCGCTGAACTCTCTTCTTCCAGCTGCCACGCGCCGCGTGCCGTACCGTTACTGTCGACGATGATCTGCGACCACGGATAAAGCTTTTTATTGCTCTCCAGGCTGCTGCGCACAAACATGCCGGAGCCCGGGATGGCATCGTCGGTGTTGACGATGGTGGTGGTCTGGTAACTATCTTTTGGTAAATGTGCCGACTTGATCGCTTCAATTAAGGTTGCGTTTTTCTCTTTTGCCGACGAGCGGCCGGCAATATGTAGCACAACTCGCACTTTGCCTGGGAGCTGCGCGCTATTCCATTTTTTGTAGCTAAACTCATTATTGTCGAGGATCAATTCTCCCCGGTCGGCAATGCCCACCGGCGGCACACGTTGTCCCTTCTCGAAATTATGTGCAGAAGCCATCAGTGGCAGCAACAGGCAGGCAGTTGCCAGGATGTTACGTAGGGTCATAGTGTTTCCTTATTTTTTTGGCAGGTGATCCGACCACTTGGTCATAGGTTTTAATCATAAGTGCGATCGCGGCGCTTTACCCGCAATCCCGGTGCCAGAGTGAGGGGGAACGCACATATCTGCACAAAAACGAAGGCATATACTGTTCGAAAGTGACCATTGCAAAGAATATTCTGATTATTTGTCATCAAAAGGTAAATAAACTTATGCAGACTGGGTGTCACCGTTTTTCTCGTCTATAGTCATTGGGCAACAAAATTTGCGCTCCAGAGAGTCGGCCCGATTGTGGCGCCGCAAGAGCGTATGATTCGCAGGAGATAATAGAATGAAAATTTTTCAACGCTACAATCCGCTTCAGGTGGCGAAATACGTAAAAATCCTGTTCCGTGGACGGTTGTATATCAAGGATGTTGGCGCTTTTGAATTTGATAAGGGCAAAATCCTTGTCCCAAAAGTGAAGGATAAACAGCACTTTTCTGTGATGTCCGAAGTCAACCGTCAGGTTATGCGTCTGCAAACTGAGATGGCTTAACCAACGTGCTATGCAGTAAAAAAAACGGCTCCCAGAGGGAGCCGTTGATGTTTCTGGCTTAGGCCGAAGCGTTCTCTTCGGCATCCGGCAGTTTCGGCACCAGCACGGTGGGCTTGTTGTCGATGCGCGTCACCAGCAGCTGGTCGATGCGGTAGTTGTCGATATCCACCACTTCGAACTTGTAGCCCGAGAACTTCACCGAGTCGGTGCGTTTCGGGATCTTACGCAGCATAAACATCATAAAGCCGCCAATGGTCTCGTAGTTGCCGGACTGCGGGAACTCGTCGATATCCAGCACGCGCATCACGTCGTCAATCGGCGTGCCGCCGTCCACCAGCCATGAGTTCTCATCGCGCGCCACAATCTGCTCTTCCAGACCCTGGCCCACCAGGTCACCCATCAGGGTGGTCATCACGTCATTGAGGGTAATGATCCCCACCACCAGCGCGTATTCGTTCATGATCACCGCGAAGTCTTCCCCGGCGGTTTTGAAACTTTCCAGCGCCTCGGAGAGCGTCAGGGTGTCCGGGACAATCAGCGTATTGCGGATCTGCACGCCGCTGTTCAGGGCCAGGCTCTGGTTCGCCAGCACGCGGTTCAGCAGGTCCTTGGAGTCGACATAGCCAATGATGTGATCGATATCTTCATTACAGACCAGGAACTTGGAGTGCGGATGTTCCGCCACCTTGGTCTTCAGGCTCTGCTCGTCTTCGTGCAGATCGAACCAGATCACGTTCTCGCGGCCGGTCATTGATGACGGCACGGTACGGGACTCCAGCTCAAACACGTTCTCGATCAGCTCATGCTCCTGCTTACGCAGCACCCCTGCCAGCGCACCGGCCTCGAACACGGCGTAAACGTCATCAGAGGTGATGTCGTCTTTACGCACCATCGGCAGCTTGAACAGGCGGAAAATGGTGTTCGCCAGGCCGTTAAAGAACCACACCAGCGGACGGAACACGAACAGGCAGAAGCGCATCGGGTTGATGATGCGCAAAGCCACGGCTTCGGGCGCAATCATACCGATGCGTTTCGGGGTCAAATCGGCAAACAGAATGAACAGGCCGGTCACCAGCGAGAAGGAGAGGATAAAGCTCAGCTGCTCGGAGAGTTCAGGGGAAAAGTACTTAGAGAACACGCTATGGAACACCGGGGAGAAGGCGGCATCGCCGACAATACCGCCCAGGATAGCGACCGCATTGAGGCCAATTTGCACCACGGTGAAGAACATCCCCGGGTTTTCCTGCATTTTCAGCACACGTTGAGCATTAATATCGCCATCATCGGCGAGAAGTTTGAGTTTAATTTTACGGGATGCGGCCAGGGAAATTTCTGAAATTGAGAAAAATGCACTGACGGCTATCAGACAAAGTATTACTAAAATACTGTTTAACATATCTTATCCGGCTTCTCGCCAGATCCTCGGAGGGAAGTTGGTCACACAGGGTTGTAGACATTTTGAACACCGGTCCGAAGCGGTAGGCCGGTTATTTCAGCGGCTAGTATAGCGTAACGAACTGTAAAGTCGCCAGAGATCACTTTTTGAGCCGGTTCTGCCCACAAACAGGCAGAACCGGTTTACTGTTATGCCAGCTGAGGCGGCAGGCAAACGCCAATACCACCTATACCGCAGTAGCCGTACGGATTTTTATGCAGATACTGCTGGTGATCGTCTTCTGCGTAGTAGAACGGCAGAGCGGTGGCGATCTCGGTCGTCACCTGACGGTCGTCGTTGGCGTCGCGCATCGCCTGCTGGAAGCGCGCCAGGCTGTCGCGGGCCGCCGCGTCCTGTTCCGGAGTGAGCGGATAGATCGCCGAGCGGTACTGGGTGCCGTGGTCATTACCCTGACGCATGCCCTGCGCCGGGTCGTGGTTTTCCCAGAACACCTGCAGCAGCTGTTCATAGCTGATGACGTTCGGGTCATACACCACCCGTACCGCCTCGGCATGGCCGGTCTGGCCGGAGCAGACTTCGCGGTAGGTTGGGTTAGGGGTATAGCCGCCGGTGTAGCCCGCCGCAGTGCTGTAGACCCCCGGCAGCGGCCAGAACAGGCGCTCCACGCCCCAGAAGCAGCCCATTGCGAACAGGGCGATCTCCATCCCGTCGGGAACATGGGTCATCGAGTGACCGTTCACGGCGTGCAGCGTGGCGACGGGCATAGGGGTGTTACGTCCCGGTAATGCATCCGCCTGAGCAACAAGGTGCTTTTTATCGAATAAACTCACGGTGTGACCTCCGGGTAGGTGATGTTTGGGTTAAGGTTGTCACGACGCGTTTAATTGAACACAATAAATGCGGTGAATGAGTCTAGATTTAAACATAAGAAATATTAGGTTGTTTAACCATTTTTCAACCCGTGAATTGGGTTTTGGGCTTTATGCCGTGATCTGCTGCGGAGCGGCACTTCATATGCTTCCAGGGGTGGAAACAAGGATATTCAGGAGAAAACGTGCCAAAAATCCGCCAGTTATGTTTAGTCAGTTTCTTGCTGACAAGCGGAGTCGCCGATGCGGCGAATGTTCGTTTGCAGGTTGAGGGGCTATCCGGCGCGCTGCAAAAAAACGTACGCGCACAGCTCTCCACGATCCAGAGCGACGAAGTGACGCCAGACCGTCGCTTCCGCGCCCGCGTGGATGACGCCATCCGCGGCGGTTTAAAAGCGCTCGGCTATTACGAACCCACCATCGACTTTGAGTTGCGTCCACCTCCGGCCAAAGGGCGGCAGGTGCTGATTGCCCGCGTCAAGCCGGGCGAGCCGGTGCTGATCGGCGGCACGGACGTGGTGCTGCGTGGCGGCGCGCGCACCGACCATGACTACCTTGATCTGCTGAATACGCGGCCGAAGAACGGCACCTTGCTCAATCACAGCGATTATGACGGCTTCAAAAAAGATCTCACTAAAGTGGCGCTGCGCAAAGGCTACTTCGACAGCCAGTTCAACAAAAGCCAGCTGGGCGTCTCTCTCGACCGGCATCAGGCGTTCTGGGACATCGATTACGACAGCGGGGAACGCTACCGCTTCGGCGATGTGACCTTCGAAGGCTCGCAAATCCGCGACGAGTACCTGCAGAACCTGATCCCCTTTAAAGAAGGCGACTATTACCAGTCGAAAGATCTGGCCGAGCTTAACCGCCGCCTCTCTGCTACCGGCTGGTTTAACTCGGTAGTGGTGGCCCCGGAGTTTGATAAAGCGCGCAAGACCAAAGTGCTGCCGCTGCATGGCGTGGTCTCGCCGCGCACCGAGAACACCATCGAGACCGGGGTCGGCTACTCCACCGACGTCGGTCCGCGGGTAAAAGCGACGTGGAAAAAGCCGTGGATGAACTCCTACGGCCACAGCCTGACCACCAACGCCAGTATCTCCGCGCCCGAGCAGCAGCTCGATTTCAGCTATAAAATGCCGCTGCTGAAAAACCCGCTTGAGCAGTATTACCTGGTGCAGGGCGGCTTTAAGCGTACCGATCTGAACGATACCGAAGCCGACTCCACGACCCTCGCCGTGTCACGCTACTGGGACCTCTCCAGCGGCTGGCAGCGCGCCATTAACCTTCGCTGGAGCCTCGATCACTTTACCCAGGCCAACGTCACCAACACCACTATGTTGCTCTATCCTGGGGTGATGATCAGCCGGACCCGCTCCCGCGGCGGGCTGATGCCGACCTGGGGCGACTCCCAGCGCTATTCGGTGGACTACTCCAATACCGCCTGGGGCTCGGATGTTGACTTTGTGGTGGTGCAGGCGCAGAACGCCTGGATCCGCACCCTCTATGACCGCCACCGTTTTGTGATGCGCGGCAATCTGGGCTGGATTGAAACCGGCGACTTCGAGAAAGTGCCGCCGGATCTGCGCTTCTTCGCCGGGGGCGATCGCAGCATTCGTGGCTATAAATACAAATCCATCGCGCCGAAAGATGACGACGGCAAGCTGATTGGGGCCTCGAAGCTGGCTACCGGCTCGCTGGAGTATCAGTACAACGTCACCGGAAAATGGTGGGGGGCGACCTTTATCGACAGCGGGGAAGCGGTGAGCGATATCCGCCGCAGCGACTTTAAAACTGGCGCGGGCGTCGGGGTGCGCTGGGAGTCACCGGTCGGGCCGATCAAGCTCGATTTCGCCGTGCCGGTGGGGGATAAAGATGAACACGGTTTACAGTTTTACATCGGTCTGGGGCCTGAATTATGAGTTTATGGAAGAAAGTCAGCCTCGGTGTTGTGCTGTTTATCCTGCTGCTGCTGTCCGCGGTGGCCTTTCTGGTGGGCACCACCAGCGGGCTGCATCTGCTGTTTAAGGCGGCTAACCGCTGGGTACCGGGGCTGGAGATTGGCCAGGTCACCGGCGGCTGGCGCGACCTGCATCTGAAAAACGTCCGCTATGATCAGCCGGGCGTGGCGGTCAACGCCGGGGATCTGCACCTGGCGGTGAAGCTCAGCTGTTTGCGCGACAGCAGCCTGTGCATCAACGATCTGTCGTTAAAGGATGTCTTCGTGACGATAGATTCAAAAAAAATGCCGGAAGCGGCGCCGCCCGCCGAAGAGGAGAGCGGGCCGCTGGATCTCTCGACGCCATACCCGATTACCCTTAGCCGGGTGGCGCTGAATAACGTCAACGTCAAAATCGACGACACCACCGTGTCGGTGATGGACTTCACCTCCGGCCTGCGCTGGCAGGAGAAGAACCTGACCCTGACCCCGACCGCTTTGCAGGGCCTGCTGATTGCCCTGCCGAAAGTGGCGGAGGTGGCGCAGGAAGAGATCGTCGAGCCAAAAATTCAGAATCCGCAGCCGGAAGAGAAGCCGCTGGGCGAAACGCTGAAAGATCTCTTCTCTAAACCTGTCCTGCCGGAGATGACCGACGTTCATCTGCCGCTGAACCTCAATATCGAAGAGTTTAAGGGCGAGCAGCTGCGCCTGACCGGCGATACCGATCTGACCGTCTTCAACATGCTGCTGAAGGTGAGCAGTATCGACGGCAACATGAAGCTCGACGCGCTGGATATCGACACCAACCAGGGGAGCGTCAACGCCACCGGCAATGCGCAGCTGCGGGATAACTGGCCGGTGGATATCACCCTCAACAGCAGCCTGAACATCGACCCGATCAAGGGCGAGAAGGTGAAGCTGAAGGTCGGCGGCGCCCTGCGCGAGCAGCTGGAGTTTGGCGTGAACCTCTCCGGCCCGGTGGATCTGGTGCTGCGCGGCCAGACCCGGCTTGCCGAGGCGGGCCTGCCGCTCAACCTGGAAGTGGTCAGCGAACAGCTCTACTGGCCCTTCACCGGCGAGAAGCAGTATCAGGCCGATGACGTAAAGCTGAAGCTCACCGGCAAAATGACCGACTACACCCTGTCGTTCCGCACCGCGGTGAAAGGGGAGGGGCTGCCTCCCGCCGGTATCACACTGGATGCGAAGGGGAACGAGCAGCAGATCAACCTCGATAAGCTGACGGTTGCGGCGCTGGAGGGGAAAACCGAGCTGACGGCGCTGCTCGACTGGCAGAAGGCGATCAGCTGGCGCGGGGAGCTGAAGCTCACCGGGATCAACACCGCCAAAGAGGTACCGGACTGGCCATCGAAGCTCAACGGACTGATTAAAACCCGCGGCAGCCTGTACGGCGGCAGCTGGCAGATGGACGTACCGGAGCTGAAGATCACCGGCAACGTGAAGCAGAACAAGGTGGATGTACATGGCTCGCTGAAGGGCAACAGCTACCTGCAGTGGATCATCCCGGGTCTGCACGTGGCGCTGGGCCGCAATACCGCCGACATCAAGGGCGAGCTGGGGGTGAAAGATCTGGATCTGGATGCCACCATCGACGCACCGAATCTTGATAATGCCCTGCCAGGGCTGGGCGGAACGGCGAAAGGGCTGGTTAAGGTGCGCGGCACGGTCGAGGCCCCGCAGCTGCTGGCCGATATCACCGCCAACGGCCTGCGCTGGCAGGAGCTCACCATCGCCCGCGTTCGCGTCGACGGCGATGTCAAATCCACCGACCAGATCGCCGGGCACCTGAACCTGCGCGTCGATCGTATTTCCCAGCCGGGCGTAAACCTCAGTCAGGTGACGCTGGAAGCCAAAGGTAGCGAGAAGCAGCACGATCTCCAGCTGCGCGTGCAGGGCGAGCCGGTCTCCGGCCAGCTGCACCTGGCCGGCAGTTTTGACCGTAAAGAGATGCGCTGGAAAGGCACCCTGGATAACACCCGCTTCGCCACCCCGGTGGGACCCTGGTCGTTAACCCGCTCCATTGCGCTGGATTACCGCAACGCGGAGCAGAAGATCAGCATCGGGCCGCACTGCTGGACCAACCCGAACGCCGAGCTGTGCGTGCCGCAAACCGTTGACGCAGGGGCCGAAGGACGGGCGGTGGTGAACCTCAACCGCTTTGACCTCGCGATGCTCAAGCCGTTTATGCCGGAGTCTACCCAGGCCAGCGGCGTGTTTAGCGGCAAGGCCGATGTCGCCTGGGATGCCACCAAACCAGGACTGCCGCAGGGCAACGTCACGCTCTCCGGGCGTAACGTGAAGGTGACGCAGGTGGTGAACGATGCGCCGCTGCCGCTGGCGTTTACTACCCTGAATCTGACCGCCGATCTGCATAACAACCGCGCCGAACTGGGCTGGCTCATCCGCCTCGCCAACAACGGCCAGTTTGACGGCCAGATCCAGGTGACCGATCCGCAGGGGCAGCGCAATCTGGGCGGCAACGTCAACATCCGCAATCTCAACCTGGCGATGGCGAACGCCATTTTCTCCCGCGGCGAGAAGGCGGCCGGGATGCTGAACGCCAACCTGCGGCTGGCCGGCAGCGCGCAAAGCCCGCAGCTGTTTGGTCAGATGCAGCTTAACGGGGTGGATATCGACGGCAACTTTATGCCGTTCGATATGCTGCCGAGCCAGCTGGCGATGAATTTCAACGGCATGAGCTCGACGCTGGCGGGGACCGTTCGCACCCAGCAGGGACAGATCAACCTCAGCGGCGATGCCGACTGGAGCCAGATCGACAACTGGCGTGCGCGGGTGGCGGCCAAGGGCAGCAAGGTGCGCATCACCGTGCCGCCGATGGTGCGGCTGGACGTCTCGCCGGACGTGGTCTTTGAGGCCACGCCGCAGCTGTTCACCCTCGACGGCCGGGTCGATGTCCCATGGGCGCGCATCGTAGTCCATGACCTGCCGGAGAGCGCGGTAGGCGTCTCCAGCGATGAGGTCATGCTCGATAACAATCTGCAGCCGGAGGAGACGCAGCGGGCCTCTATCCCGATCAACAGCAACCTGATCGTGCACGTCGGCAACAACGTGCGGCTGGATGCCTTTGGCCTGAAGGCGAGGCTGACCGGCGATCTGAAGGTCGCGCAGGATAAACAGGGGCTGGGTCTCAACGGGCAGATCACCATTCCGGAAGGGCGCTTCCACGCCTACGGCCAGGATCTGATTGTGCGTAAAGGCGAGCTGCTGTTCTCCGGTCCGCCGGATCAGCCGCTGCTGAATATCGAAGCGATCCGTAACCCGGAAGCCACCGAGAATGACGTGATTGCCGGGGTGCGCGTGACCGGCACCGCGGACGAACCGAAAGCGGAAATTTTCTCCGACCCGGCGATGTCCCAGCAGGAAGCGCTCTCATACCTGCTGCGCGGGCAAGGTCTGGACAGCAATCAGAGCGACAGTGCGGCGATGACCTCAATGTTAGTCGGCCTGGGGGTTGCACAAAGTGGTCAGGTTGTGGGTAAAATCGGGGAGACGTTTGGCGTAAGCAATCTGGCGCTGGACACCCAGGGAGTCGGTGACTCTTCCCAGGTGGTGGTCAGCGGCTATGTACTGCCGGGTCTGCAGGTGAAATATGGCGTGGGGATCTTTGACTCGCTGGCGACACTCACGTTACGCTATCGCCTGATGCCTAAGCTATATCTGGAAGCGGTGTCTGGCGTAGATCAGGCACTCGATTTGCTCTATCAGTTTGAGTTCTAGCAATGCGAATATTTGTCTACGGTAGTTTACGAACCAGGCAAGGCAACAGCCACTGGATGACCAACGCCCAGTTGCTGGGGGATTACAGTATCGAGAACTACCAGTTGTACAGCCTGGGCCACTATCCAGGCGCGGTTCCGGGGAACGGAGCAGTGCACGGTGAAGTGTATCGTATTGATAATGCCACGCTGGCCGAACTTGATGCCTTGCGCACAAGAGGCGGGGAATACGCTCGCCAGTTGATCCAGACACCTTACGGCAGTGCATGGATGTACGTGTACCAACGTTCGGTGGACGGCCTGACGCTGATTGAAAGCGGTAACTGGTTAGACAGAGACCAGTACTGAGATAAACAACGCCACCCTCGGGTGGCGTTGTTTTTTGTTATGCCCCTTCCTGGCGCAGCTTAAAGATCTGCACCGTCTCCAGCAGCTGTTCAGCCTGGCGATGCATCGCCTGCGCCGCCGCGGACGACTCCTGCGAAAGCGTAGCGTTTTGCTGCGTGGCGGCATCCATATGGGTGACGGCCACGTTCACCTGATCGATGCCGGTGCTCTGCTCGTGGCTGGCTAACGAGATCGCCTCAATCAGTTCACTCACCTTGCTGACGCTGTGCAGAATACCGGCCATGGCAACTCCGGCTTCTTTGACCTGACCATTACCCTCATCGATGCGGCTGACAGAGCGATCGATAAGGACGCGGATCTCTTTGGCGGCCGAGGCGGAACGCTGGGCCAGGGCGCGCACTTCAGCAGCCACCACCGCGAATCCACGGCCTTCGGTTCCCGCCCGGGCGGCTTCGACCGCGGCGTTCAGCGCAAGGATGTTAGTCTGGAAGGCGATACTGTCGATCATGCTGATAATGGTGTTGATCTCGCTGGAGAAATTATGGATCTCGCTCATGGTCTGCATGGCACGATCCACGGCCTCTTCCCCCTGACGCGCCACCAGACGGGCATTGCGGGCCAGATCGCTGGCGGTGCGTGAATGTTCCGCGTTGCTTTTGACCACCGAGGTCAGCTCTTCCATTGAGGCGGCGGTCTGCTCCAGGGCACTGGCCTGGGCTTCGTTACGGGAAGAGAGTTCATGGCTGCCGCTGGCAATCTGTGCCGAGGCGGTGGCGATGGTCTCGGTGCCGCTGCGTACCCCGGACACAATGCGGGTCAGGTTGATGTTCATCTCCTGCAGGGCATGCATCAGTTCGGCCGTCTCATCGCGACCGGCAACCGTAAAGCGGGACTGCAAATCCCCGGCGGCCACGGTACGGGCGATGCTGACCGCCTGGGCCAGGGGCCGGGTGATGCTGCGAATTAACCACCAGGTCACCAGCATTCCGGCGCCGAGAGTTAATGCCATCGTCAGCACCAGCATCCAGCGGGTCTGCTGATAGCGGGCCTGGTTCTGGTCAGCGATCTGCTGGTGAAGCACCTTTGCGTGCCGGAGGGTGTTTGCCACCACCTCGTCGATCATTCTGGTCGGTTCACGGTCAATGCCGGTGACCTGCCTATCCACGCGCTGGGCGCTGGTTACATCCCCCACCTGATAATCGGCCAGCGCTTTCAGGTACTGTTGCTCCAGCCCGGTGTGGATCTGACGGGTTGCCAGCACCTCGCGATTATCCATACCGATTTTGGGCAGCAGCTCGCTCAAATGGGTGAGCAGCGCCTGGGTGGCCTGGCTCTCGCGACTAAAGGCATTTTTGTATTTATCGAACGCCTCCTGTCCCTGGGCTCCGCGCAGCAGCGTGTTCTTCCACTCCTGCACCTGGATCTTGAACTGCACCTGGGCGCTACGCGCGGTATCGATGCTTTCGGTGATGGACTGCTCCATCGTCATAATCTGTTCTTGCTGCGTCAGGCTGTTGTTGTTAATCGCCAGCCCGCGCAGGCCGGTGAAGAGCGTTGCAAGCAGCAGCAGTGCGGCCAGCAGCCCCAGCCGCTGGCCAATGGTAAGGGTGTTGAGTTTCATCTGTAGCAGGTATTTCCCTGGTGAAATAAAGCGATCGTGATCACGTAACGAAGGTATCGACCGACGGCTGACAGACTTTAAGAGAGCGAAGGGGGATTAGGGCAGGAGAAACACGCTATCTAACTAATACTTCATGAGAAAACGTCTATGTGACAGTTTAGTGACAATTGACGGGCATAAAAAAGCCCCGACGTGTCGGGGCGTTTCGCAGGGTAAGAATTACTTCTTAGCGCGCTCGAAGGAGGCAACGATTTCCGCTTTAGCAGCTTCTGCGTTGTCCCAGCCTTCCACTTTCACCCATTTGCCTTTCTCGAGATCTTTGTAGTGCTCGAAGAAGTGGGCGATCTGCGCTTTCAGCAGTTCTGGCAGGTCGTTCACATCTTTAATGTGATCGTACTCTTTGCTCAGCTTAGTGTGCGGTACCGCAACCAGTTTCGCATCTTCACCGGCTTCGTCGGTCATCTTCAGCACGCCAACCGGACGGCAGCGGATCACGGAGCCCGGCTGCAGTGGGTATGGTGTTGGGACCAGCACGTCTACCGGGTCACCGTCCAGGGACAGGGTGTGGTTGATGTAACCGTAGTTGCACGGGTAGAACATCGCGGTAGACATGAAACGGTCAACGAACAGCGCGCCGGTGTCTTTGTCGATTTCGTATTTGATAGGATCAGCGTTCGCCGGGATTTCGATAACTACGTAGATGTCTTCCGGCAGTTCTTTACCCGCTGGGACGTTGAGTAAGCTCATGTCTGTGTCCTTTAAAATGATTGGTAATCAAGTGGCGAGTATTATAGCCAACTGGCGCCGAATGTCTTCGCCTGTTTTCGCCATTCCCTTCTCGCGGATGCCACTATCAGCCCTTTCTCATGACAAGATAATCCATAAACTCAGCCGCATTTTTAATGGCTCAATGAAAGCGATTACAAACTTGTGATTAACGTTTTATTCACTTCTCTGAAGTGTGATGTAACACACTCCGTTACATCTCGCATTGTCTATAGTCTGTTCGCAGAACACCTTTTACCCAACAATAAACTACCCTACGAGGACGTTCTTATGTGGAAGCGCTTACTTCTTGTCACAGCAGTTTCAGCAGCCATGTCGTCTATGGCGATGGCCGCCCCATTAACCGTAGGATTCGCACAAGTCGGCTCGGAATCAGGCTGGCGAGCGGCTGAAACCAACGTCGCGAAAAGCGAGGCCGAAAAGCGCGGCATCACGCTGAAAATCGCAGATGGTCAGCAAAAGCAGGAAAACCAGATCAAAGCGGTACGCTCTTTTATCGCCCAGGGCGTTGACGCCATCTTCATTGCGCCGGTCGTGGCAACAGGCTGGGAGCCGGTGTTGAAAGAAGCCAAAGATGCCGAAATTCCGGTGTTTCTGCTCGATCGTTCCATCGATGTAAAAGACAAATCTCTCTATATGACTACCGTTACCGCCGACAACGTCCTGGAAGGTAAATTAATCGGTGAGTGGCTGGTGAAACAGGTGGATGGCAAGCCGTGTAACGTGGTTGAGCTGCAGGGCACCGTCGGCGCCAGCGTGGCCATCGATCGTAAGAAAGGCTTTGCTGATGCCATCTCCAAAGCGTCAAACATCAAGATTATCCGCTCTCAGTCCGGCGACTTCACCCGCAGTAAAGGGAAAGAGGTTATGGAGAGCTTCATCAAAGCCGAGAACAACGGCAAAAACATCTGCATGGTTTACGCCCATAACGACGACATGGTGATCGGCGCCATTCAGGCCATTAAAGAAGCGGGTCTGAAACCGGGCACCGATATTTTGACCGGCTCCATCGACGGCGTGCCGGATATCTATAAGGCGATGATCGATAAAGAGGCCAACGCCAGCGTTGAGCTGACGCCAAACATGGCAGGCCCGGCCTTCGACGCGCTGGAAAAATTCAAGAAAGACGGCACCATGCCGGAGAAAGTCACCATTACCAAATCCACCCTCTACCTGCCTGATACCGCTAAAGAAGAGTTAGAGAAGAAGAAAAATATGGGCTACTAAGCTCCAGTGAAAATGCCGGGCGACGCTGCGCTTGCCCGGCCTACGATACGCTTTTTGTAGGCCGGATAAGCGTAGCGCCATCCGGCGTGATGCAGGGGGAACCATGACCACAAACCAACACCAGGAAATCCTCCGCACAGAAGGATTGAGCAAGTACTTTCCCGGCGTGAAAGCGCTGGATAGCGTCGATTTCAGCCTGCGCCGTGGCGAGATTATGGCGCTATTAGGCGAGAACGGCGCCGGGAAATCGACCCTGATTAAAGCCCTGACCGGGGTGTATCACGCCGATCGCGGCACCATCTGGCTGGAAGGCCAGGCCATTTCGCCCAAAAATACCGCCCATGCCCAGCAGCTGGGGATCGGGACGGTTTATCAGGAAGTGAACCTGCTGCCGAACATGTCGGTGGCCGATAACCTGTTTATCGGTCGCGAGCCACGACGCTTTGGCCTGCTGCGCCGCAAAGAGATGGAAGCTCGCGCCACGAAGCTAATGGAGTCCTACGGCTTTTCCCTCGACGTGCGCGAACCGCTGAACCGTTTTTCGGTGGCGATGCAGCAGATCGTCGCCATCTGCCGCGCCATCGATCTCTCCGCCAAAGTGCTGATCCTCGATGAACCCACCGCCAGCCTGGACACCCAGGAGGTGGAGATGCTCTTCACCCTGATGCGCCAGCTGCGCGACCAGGGGGTGAGCCTGATCTTCGTCACCCACTTCCTCGATCAGGTCTATGAGGTGAGCGACCGCATTACCGTGCTGCGTAACGGCAGCTTTGTCGGCTGCCGCGAAACCCGCGAGCTGCCGCAAATCGAGCTGGTGAAAATGATGCTCGGCCGCGAGCTGGAGACCAACGCCCTGCAGCGTGCGGGCCGGACGCTGCTCAGCGAGAAACCCATTGCGGCATTTAAGGATTACGGCAGGAAGGGAACTATTGCCCCCTTTAACCTGGAGGTACGTCCCGGCGAGATTGTCGGCCTGGCGGGGCTGTTAGGCTCCGGTCGTACCGAAACCGCCGAGGTGATCTTCGGCATTAAGCCTGCCGACACCGGCACTGCCCTGATTAAAGGCAAGCCCCAGGCGCTGCGCTCCCCGCATCAGGCCTCCAGCCTCGGGATCGGTTTCTGCCCGGAAGACAGGAAAACCGACGGGATTATTGCCGCGGCCTCGGTGCGCGAAAACATCATTCTGGCCCTGCAGGCCCAGCGCGGCTGGCTGCGGCCCATTCCGCGTAAAGAGCAGAACGCCATTGCCGAACGCTTTATTCGCCAGCTGGGCATCCGTACCCCGAGCGCGGAACAGCCGATCGAGTTTCTCTCCGGCGGCAACCAGCAGAAGGTGCTGCTGTCGCGCTGGCTGCTGACCAAACCGCAGTTCCTGATCCTCGACGAGCCGACGCGCGGTATCGACGTGGGGGCGCATGCGGAGATCATCCGCCTGATCGAAACCCTCTGCGCCGACGGCCTGGCGCTGCTGGTTATCTCGTCGGAGCTGGAGGAGCTGGTGGGCTACGCCGATCGCGTGATCATCATGCGTGACCGGCAACAGGTGGCCGAGATCCCGCTGGACGCGCTGTCCGTTCCGGCAATCATGAACGCCATTGCGGCATAAGGAGTACATCGTGATGTCACGTTCACTCTCTCAGACCGGCGAGCCGAAGCGCCGCTTCCGCTGGCCCACCGGTATGCCGCAAATCATTGCGCTGCTGCTGGTGCTGCTGGTGGATAGCCTCGTTTCACCGCATTTTTATCAGATTATCCTTCAGGATGGCCGCCTGTTCGGCAGCCCGATTGATATTTTAAACCGCGCCGCGCCGGTGGCTCTGCTGGCGATTGGTATGACCCTGGTGATCGCTACCGGCGGTATCGACCTGTCGGTCGGGGCGGTGATGGCTATCGCGGGTGCCACGGCAGCCTCGATGACCGTAGCCGGACACAGCCTGCCGGTGGTACTGCTGGTGACGCTGGGTACCGGTGTGCTGGCAGGGTTGTGGAACGGCATCCTGGTGGCGATCCTCAAAATACAGCCCTTCGTCGCCACCCTGATTTTAATGGTGGCCGGACGCGGGGTGGCGCAGCTGATCACCTCCGGGCAGATCGTCACCTTCAACGCCCCCAATCTGGCATGGATCGGCAGCGGCTCGCTGCTGTTCTTCCCGACGCCGGTGATCATCGTGGTGGTGACGCTGATTGCCTTCTGGCTGTTCACCCGCAAAACCGCCCTCGGGATGTTTATTGAAGCGGTGGGGATTAACATTCGCGCGGCGAAAAACGCCGGGGTCAGTACCCGCCTGATGGTGATGCTGACCTACGTCTTAAGCGGGGTGTGCGCCGCCATTGCCGGGATTATCGTCGCGGCGGATATTCGCGGGGCGGATGCCAACAACGCCGGCCTGTGGCTGGAGCTGGATGCGATCCTTGCGGTGGTGATCGGCGGCGGGTCGCTGATGGGCGGACGCTTTAACCTGCTGCTGTCGGTGATTGGCGCGCTGATTATCCAGGGGATGAACACCGGGATCCTGCTGTCCGGTTTCCCGCCGGAGCTCAATCAGGTAGTGAAAGCGGTAGTGGTGCTCTGCGTGCTGATCGTCCAGTCGCCGCGCTTTATCAGTCTAATTAAGGGGATGCGTGGCCATGATAAAACGTAATTTACCGTTAATGATCACCCTGGGCGTGTTCGTGCTGGGCTATCTCTACTGTCTGACGCAATTCCCCGGTTTTGCCTCGACGCGGGTGATCTGCAACATCCTGACCGATAACGCCTTCCTCGGGATCATCGCCGTCGGTATGACCTTCGTGATCCTCTCCGGCGGGATCGATCTCTCCGTGGGGTCGGTGATCGCCTTTACCGGCGTCTTCCTGGCGAAAGCGATCGGCTACTGGGGTATCTCTCCACTGCTGGCCTTCCCGCTGGTGCTGGCGATGGGCTGCGCCTTCGGGGCCTTTATGGGGTTGCTGATCGACGCCCTGAAGATCCCGGCATTCATTATCACCCTCGCCGGGATGTTCTTCCTGCGCGGGGTCAGCTATCTGGTGTCCGAGGAGTCAATCCCGATCAACCATCCGGTCTACGACACCCTCTCCAGCCTGGCGTGGAAAATTCCCGGCGGCGGGCGTCTGAGCATTCTCGGGCTGGTGATGCTGGGGGTGGTGGTGATTGGCATTTTCCTCGCCCACCGCACCCGCTTCGGCAATGAGGTGTATGCCATCGGCGGCAGCGCGACCTCTGCCAACCTGATGGGGATCTCCACCCGCAGCACCACCATTCGTATCTATATGCTCTCAACCGGGCTGGCGACGCTGGCGGGGATCGTCTTCTCCATCTATACCCAGGCGGGCTATGCCCTCGCGGGAGTGGGCGTGGAGCTGGACGCCATTGCCTCGGTGGTGATTGGCGGCACGCTGCTCAGCGGCGGGGTCGGTACGGTGCTGGGTACGCTGTTCGGGGTGGCGATCCAGGGGCTGATCCAGACCTATATCAACTTCGACGGCACCCTCAGCTCGTGGTGGACCAAGATTGCGATTGGCATCCTGCTGTTCATCTTTATCGCCCTGCAGCGTGGGCTGACGGTGCTGTGGGAGAACCGCCAGAGCTCGCCTGTAACACGGGTTAGTACAACAACTACAAACCAGTAACATACTGAATTTACTGTAAGTCTAAATCTTTTCCGGTAGCGGCCGATAACCTTTAATTCTGTCCAGATTTATCTCGCTACCGGAAATAACATCATGCTTAAAACGCTATCGATTCGTACCGGCTTGCTTTCGTTACTGGCCGTCATGACCCTCCTGCTGCTGCTCGTCAGCG
The DNA here is from genome assembly GCF_049974505.2 of Leclercia sp. TB492. NCBI lineage: Bacteria > Pseudomonadati > Pseudomonadota > Gammaproteobacteria > Enterobacterales > Enterobacteriaceae > Leclercia > Leclercia sp. TB492. The sequence continues at coordinate 440,400 of NZ_CM127572.1, forward strand.
GTATTGGCATTTATGCCCTCACGCAGAGTTCCGCTTCACTGCAGCGCATTAATCATCTTCAGGGCGAGCAGCTGGTGCAGCTCAATTCGGGCTATACCCTGATCCTGCGCGCGCGCAACGAGGCGGGGCAGGCCGTGCGCATGATGGAGGTGGGCCTGCTGGATGATGCCGCCAAATCGGTGAAGAACATCAATGACGAAATCACTCAGGCACAAACCACGCTGAAAAACGTGATCGATGGCGGGGTAAAGGATCCCGAAGGCGAGCAACTGCTGAAGAAGGTTGCGGCAAGCCTTGCGGCCTATAACGCCCAGGGGATCGTGCCGATGCAGAACGCGCTGAAAGAGCAGAGCGCCGATGCCTATTACGATCTGCTGGAGAACCACCTGGTGCCGGTGGCGCGTCAGTTCGATAACGACATGCAGGCTTTCCAGGCCTGGAGCGACAGCCGCGGTAAAGCCGAAGTGGCGGCGGTGCAGGCCAGCAAAGAGCGGGTGATGCTGCTGATTATCGTCGCCGCGCTGCTGACCGCGGGCATCATTGTGCTGGCCTGGCTGGCCCTGCGTCATATGCTGCTGAAGCCGCTCTCCACCTCTATCGCCCAGCTTGAGCACGTGGCGGCCGGCGATCTGACCCACGCCCTCAGCGCACCCGCCAGCCAGGAGTTTAACCGCCTGAATGCCGCCATCGAAGAGATGCGCCAGTCGCTGATGGGCTCGGTACTGCGCGTGCGCGATGCCAGTTCGCAGATCGATACCGGCAGCCGGGAGCTGACTGCCGGCAACATGCACCTGGCCCAGCGTACGGAGTCGACCGCTACCTCGCTGGAGCAGACCGCGGCCAGCATGGAAGAACTCACCGCCACGGTGAAACAGAACGCCCACAACGCCGAGCAGGCACACCAGGTGGCGAAGACGATGTCTGATACTGCCGATCGCGGCAGCGAAATGGTGTGCTACGTGATTGAGAAGATGCGCGACATCTCCGGCAGCGCCGACCGCATCGCCGATATTCTTAGCGTCATCGACGGCATAGCCTTCCAGACCAATATCCTGGCGCTGAACGCCTCGGTAGAAGCGGCCCGCGCGGGTGAGCAGGGTCGTGGTTTTGCGGTGGTGGCCGGTGAAGTGCGTATCCTTGCCAGCCGCAGCGCCGATGCGGCAAAAGAGATCCGCACCCTGATTAGCGATTCGCAGTCACACGTCAGTGAAGGCAGCGATCTGGCCCAGCAGGCGGGTGAAACCATGGATGAGATCGCCACCGAAGTGATGCGCATGACCCGCCTGATGCGTGAGATTGCCAACGCGTCGCACGAGCAGAGCCGGGGTATTGAGCAGGTGAATATTGCGGTCAATCAGATGGACGAAACCGCGCAACAAAACGCGGCTCTGGTCCAGCAGTCTTCCGCCGCGACGCGCTCGCTGGAAGAGCAATCACGCGAGCTTATCGAGGCGATGTCGTCGTTTAAACTGTCGACGCAACAGGCATAGCCTCATCGCGTTCCGGCGCCGCTGGCGTCGGGATGCTCTCTCCGGCGGACGGCGCGCTGGCGATATGGTCGTGGATCAAGCCCAGTAGCTTTTCCATCTCGGCGGTCAGATGCAGCGCATAGGGCGTTGGCTCAAGAAACAGGCCTTTGCGGGTAAACAGCGGCTCATTAAACAGCATCCCAAAGCGTTTCAGCGCCAGGCTCACGGCGGGTCTGGACATATCAAGACGTAAAGAGGCTTTGGCCATGCTCCCGCACCTGACGACTTCAATAAATACCGGAATCAGATTGAGGTCGATACCAGTGGATGAGCGAGAGAGATTTTTCATTTCTGCTGATTTCCGTTGAACACTATTTGAACGCCGTAATGATGACGGATTGAGTCGGTGGGTTACAGCAGCATTTTTATATAGTGTTATACCGACAAAGGTATAAATCCCTGGAAAAACAAAAGGGGCCGCCCGGCCCCTTTTGGTCAAACATACCGACAATAAAAAGGGGCCGTATGGCCCCTTTTGATCAAACGAATAAATCAGGCATCCGGGTATTCACGGATTAAGCGTTCGACGTCTTCCACCATATGATCGTTGCCGACGAAGAACGAACGGCGCTGGTGCAGACTCTCAGGAATGATATCCATAATCCGCTCTTTACCGTCGCTGGCTTTACCGCCCGCCTGCTCGGCGAGGAAGGCCATCGGGTTGCACTCGTACAGCAGACGCAGCTTGCCTTCCGGGTGGCTGGCGGTGCTTGGATAGAGGTAGATCCCGCCTTTCAGCAGGTTGCGGTGGAAATCTGCCACCAGGGAGCCGATATAGCGCGAAGTGTAAGGACGCTGGGTCGCTTTATCCTCTTCCTGGCAGAATTTGATGTATTTCTTCACGCCCGCCGGGAATTTAATGTAGTTCCCTTCGTTGATGGAGTAGGTGCTGCCTTTCTGCGGATAGCGCATGCGCTCCTGGCACAGGCAGAACACACCCAGTGAAGGATCGTAGGTAAAGGCATGCACGCCGCAGCCGGTGGTGTAGACCAGCATGGTGGAGGAGCCGTAAACCACATAGCCCGCCGCGACCTGCTTGTTGCCCGGCTGCAGGAAATCTTCTTCGGTTACCGGGGTGCCGACAGGGGTGACGCGGCGGTAAATGGAGAAAATCGTGCCGACAGAGACGTTAACGTCGATGTTGGAGGAGCCATCCAGCGGATCCATCAGAACGACATATTTTGCATGTTCACACCCTTCAAAGACGACGATTTCGTCTTCTTCTTCCGAGGCGATCCCCGCAACGATGTCGCGTGCGCGCAGTGCAGCTTTCAGTTTTTCGTTCGCGAACAGATCGAGTTTCTGTTGAACTTCGCCCTGCACGTTTTCAGCACCGCTGGCACCCAGGATATCGACCAGACCGGCCTTGTTGATATCGCGATGGATGATCTTGGCGCCCAGCTTTATTGCCGACAACAAAGCAGTGAGCTCACCGGTAGCATGCGAGAACTCGTGCTGCTTTTCGACAATAAATTCACCTAACGTTTTCATAACACCTTCCCTGCATTGGATGTTGAGTAAAGTTGTTGATGCCCAACAATCTTAACAAACTTTCAAATCTTCGCGCAGAGGTGAATCGCGCCAGCTGAGTACAGATTTTCCTGAAATGCGTTTCTCTGCTGCTGACATATGCGTAAAATGTGCGCCACATTGAAGAAGGATAGTGACGTATGCGCATTCATATATTGGGGATTTGTGGCACTTTCATGGGCGGCCTGGCTATGCTGGCGCGCGCTCTTGGCCATGAGGTGACAGGTTCGGACGCCAATGTGTATCCGCCGATGAGCACGCTGCTGGAAAACCAGGGCATCTCACTTATTGAGGGTTACGACGCCAGCCAGCTCGATCCGCAGCCGGATCTGGTGATCATCGGTAACGCCATGACCCGTGGCAACCCCTGCGTAGAAGCCGTGCTGGAAAAGAATATTCCCTACATGTCGGGCCCGCAGTGGCTGCACGACTTTGTGCTGCGCGATCGCTGGGTTGTGGCCGTTGCCGGTACTCATGGCAAAACCACCACCGCCGGGATGGCGACCTGGATCCTTGAGGCCTGCGGCTACAAGCCGGGCTTCGTGATCGGTGGCGTACCGGGGAATTTCGAGGTTTCTGCCCGCCTGGGCGACAGTCCGTTCTTTGTCATTGAGGCGGATGAATATGACTGCGCCTTCTTTGACAAGCGCTCTAAATTTGTCCACTACTGCCCACGGACGCTGATCCTCAATAACCTTGAGTTCGATCACGCGGACATCTTTGACGACCTGAAAGCGATTCAGAAGCAGTTCCACCACCTGGTGCGCATCGTGCCGGGTCAGGGACGTATTATCCTGCCGGAAAACGACATCAACCTGAAGCAGACCCTGGCGATGGGATGCTGGAGCGAGCAGGAGCTGGTGGGCGAGCAGGGCCACTGGCAGGCGAAAAAGCTCACCAACGATGCCTCCCAGTGGGAAGTTCTGCTGGATGGCGAAAAAGTTGGGGAAGTGCACTGGGCGCTGGTGGGAGAACACAACATGCATAACGGCCTGATGGCGATTGCCGCGGCCCGTCATGTGGGCGTGCTGCCTGCCGATGCGGCTCATGCGCTGGGATCGTTTATCAACGCCCGTCGCCGCCTGGAACTGCGCGGCGAAGCGAATGGCGTGACGGTGTATGACGATTTTGCCCATCACCCGACGGCGATCCTTGCGACGCTGGCGGCGCTGCGCGGCAAAGTGGGCGGCACGGCACGCATTCTGGCCGTCCTGGAACCGCGCTCCAACACCATGAAAATGGGCGTCTGCAAAGATGACCTGGCCCCGTCTTTAGGCCGTGCCGATGAAGTCTTCCTCCTGCAGCCGCAGCATATTCCCTGGCAGGTAGCGGAAGTGGCTGAAGCCTGTATCCAGCCTGCGCACTGGAGTGCCGATGTGGATACGTTAGCGGAGATGGTGGTGAAGACCGCGCAGCCGGGGGATCACATTCTGGTGATGAGCAACGGCGGGTTTGGTGGCATCCATCAGAAGCTGCTGGACGGTCTGGCGAAGAAAGCGGAAGTCGCAGAGTAATAAAAAAGCCCGGTGGCGCTAACGCTTACCGGGCCTGCAATTCGCACGTTTTTGTTTGCCGGATAAGGCGTTTACGCCGCCATCCGGCAAACAGCATGCACGATATTAACCTTCGGCTTCTGCCAGTTCGCGCAGATACTGGAAGATCAGACGCGCAGACTTCGGCGGCTTATTCCCTTCTTTCTCTTTCTTCGCATTACGGATAAGCGTTCGCAGCTGCTGGCGATCGGCGTCCGGCCACAGGTTCAGTACCTCCGCCAGGGCGTCATCGCCATTATCAATCAAGCGATCGCGGATCTGCTCCAGCTTATGGAACAGGGCAACCTGCTGGTTGTGGCGGTTTTTCAGCTTGTCCAGCGCCTGGCGAATGGGTTCTACATCGCGCTGGCGCAGCATTTTACCAATCAACTGAAGCTGGCGACGGCGGCCCTCTTTCTTGATGCGTTGTGCCAGTTCGATGGCGGCACGCAGATCGGGGTCGAGCGGGATTTTATCCAGCGCGTTTTTGCCCAGCTCTACCATTTCCGCACCAAGCTGTTTTAACTCTTCGGCGTCGCGTTTAATTTCACTTTTACTGACCCAGATGATCTCATCATCTTCGTCTTCGATGTCATCACCGGGAACGTCGTCGAGCCAGTCTTCGGGCTGCTTAGTCATGTCAGGCTCCTTAAAAAAAGAGGCTAATCTTACCAGTTTAGGCGCGTACTGAGAAACGGTTCTCTGATAGACTTCAGCTAACTACACCTTACATTATGGCATTTACGATGAAAGTGATCTCACAAGTTGCAGCGCAGCGTAAAGCACTGGAAGAGGCCGTCTCCATGGCTCTGGAGCTGGCGTCAGCGAAATCCGACGGGGCAGAAGTCGCCGTCAGTAAAACCACTGGTCTGAGCGTCAGCACCCGCTATGGCGAGGTGGAAACCGTTGAATTTAATAGCGATGGCGCGTTAGGGATTACTGTTTATCACCAGAACCGTAAAGGCAGTGCCTCCTCCACCGACCTTAGCCCGGACGCCATAGCGCGTACCGTGCAGGCGGCGCTGGATATCGCCGCCTACACCTCGCCGGATCCTTACGCAGGCGTCGCAGACCGCGAATTGCTGGCTTTTGAGGCCCCGGATCTGGATCTGTTCCACCCGGCAGAAGTGACCCCTGACGAAGCCATTGAGTTCGCGGCTCGTGCGGAACAAGCCTCCCTTAACGCCGATAAGCGCATCACCAACACCGAAGGCGGCAGCTTTAACAGCCACTACGGCATCAAAGTTTTTGGCAACAGCCACGGTATGCTGCAGGGCTACAGCTCCACCCGTCACTCGCTCTCCAGCTGCGTCATCGCCGAAGAGAATGGCGACATGGAGCGCGATTACGCCTACACCATTGGCCGCGCGCTGGGCGATCTTCAGTCGCCGGAGTGGGTTGGGATGGAGTGCGCAAAACGCACATTGTCCCGCCTCGCTCCACGAAAACTGTCTACCATGAAAGCACCGGTGATCTTTGCCAATGAAGTGGCGACCGGGCTGTTCGGGCATCTGGTGGGCGCCATTGCCGGTGGGGCGGTATACCGTAAGTCGACCTTCCTGCTCGACGCGCTGGGCACGCAGATCCTGCCAGAATGGCTGACCATTGAAGAGCATCCGCACCTGCTGAAAGGGCTGGCCTCCACGCCGTTCGACAGCGAAGGCGTGCGCACGGAGCGTCGCGATATCATCAAAGACGGTATCCTGACCCAGTGGCTGCTGACCAGCTACTCCGCGCGCAAACTGGGGCTGCAAAGCACCGGCCATGCGGGCGGCATCCACAACTGGCGGATCCCTGGCCGCGGCCTGAGCTTTGAGCAGATGTTGAAAGAGATGGGCACCGGGCTGGTAGTGACCGAGTTGATGGGCCAGGGCGTCAGCGGCGTCACCGGCGACTACTCGCGCGGGGCGTCCGGTTTCTGGGTCGAGAACGGTGAAATTCAGTATCCGGTGAGCGAAATTACCATCGCCGGCAACTTAAAGGATATGTGGCGCAATATCGTGACGGTGGGTAACGATATTGAAACCCGCAGCAATATCCAGTGCGGATCGGTGCTGTTACCGGAGATGAAGATCGCCGGTCAGTAATACCCGTCATACTTCACGGTGCAGATGCGTTGGCTGCGTGCGCTCACCCCGGTCACTTACTTATGTAAGCTCCCGGGGATTCACGCGCTTGCCGCCTTCCTGCAACGCGAATTATTTAGGGTATTAGTCTTTTTTTAATAATAAAAAAGGAAGTGAGCAATGCGTAAAAACCTGTTAGCCATCCTCGCAGCCTCAACGCTGGTATTGAGTTCGTCGGTGTTTGCCGACCTGGAAGACAATATGGACACCCTCAGCGAAAACCTGAAGGTGGTGCAGAAAACGGACAATGCGGCGGAGATGAAAGGCGCCCTGACCAAAATGCGCGCTGCTGCGGTAGATGCGCAAAAAGAGACCCCGCCGAAGCTGGAAGGCAAAGCGGAAGACAGCGCCGAGATGAAAGATTACCGTCACGGTCTGGAGACGCTGGTCGGGCAGATTGACGGCGCGCTGAAGCTGGCCAACGAAGGCAAAGTGAAAGAGGCGCAGGCGGCAGCCGACGGGTTTGTCACCACGCGCAATACTTATCACAAAAAATACCGTTAATGGGTGCCTGAGCCGCACGTCCTCTCCCCGTGTTGCGGAGGCGTACTAAACGCCTCCGCATGTTTGCTCCCTACGATCCGGAGCGACAGTCCATTTGCGCAATCACTTCAAGCGAACCGTTTCGAAAACGGATCTCGCACAGTGTCTTCCGCGTCACCAGCGTTAAGATGATTATTGTCAAAGAAATAATCATCAAAACCCCGATACTGGGATCTCTGCGTTTCATGGATGCCTCCTTGCTTTTTAAGCGGGTAAGGCAACGAACTTCACGTGTTCGGACGTGTCGTTTCGGGCCCCATCCCTGATTTTTTGTCAGGTGGGGCTTTCCACTTCCCGTCCCATGCAAGAGACGGTCAGTCTCAAGCACCCACGGCCACTCTACCCAATCCGCATAAGAAAACCTTATCCAGCTCACATTTCTACGAGTCTGCTCGTAAACTTTTTCACTTCCACAACCCGGCTTTACCCGCTCAGGAGCGTGATATTCATCACGTTAGACCAGCGAAAAATCATCATTCAGCGCAATTATGTGGCACAGATCACTGGCGCCGCTCTCCTTTCCACTTCGAAGTGGAAAACAACTCGCTACAAACCCATAACAGCGGGCGTTAGTTTTATCCCAGAGCCAATAACGGGGTAAGACGAGTGATTAACGGAACGGTAATAAACGACACTGGAGACCAGGCGGCGCAAACTGAACAGCTGGCCGACACCATGCTCAAGCAGACCTTCACGCTGCTTAGTCATCACCACATTATCCCCAATGCCGTTCAGGAGCAGATGCTGACCTCCCACGTTCGCGCCATGGCGCACCGGTCGGTGACCGGCGAGCCGCTGCCGGAGGTCGAGGCTGACCTGTTCGACGAAATTTCACCTGAATCAATGCGGCTTGCCCGCGAAGTCGTGGCGCAGTTTGGCAACCTTCCTGATGAAGAAGCCTGGCTGCTCTCCGTCCACTTTGAAGTCGCAAAAGACAACCTTTAAGGAGCACATCATGGAACAAATTACAGTCGTTATCGGCGATCGCCTGGGTAAAGGTCAGAAGGTTGCAGCAGGCGTTGAAAAAGCGGGTGGCCGCGCAGTGGTGGTACCAGGCGTGGCGGCGGACATGAAGCTGGGTGACGTGATGAAGGCGGAAAACGCCACCTTCGGCATCTCCTTCTGCGGCAGCGGCGGCGCGGGTGCCATCACCGCTCAGACCAAATATGGCTACAAAGCCAAGTACGGCATGCGTTCCGTGGAAGAGGGCGTTACCGCCATCAACGAAGGCTGCAACGTGCTGGGCTTTGGCTTTATGGATAAAGAAGAGCTGGGCGAGCGTCTGGTGCAGGCCTGGCAGAAGAAGCACGGCGCATAAGCATGAAAGAACAGTTCACCACCACGGTGAGAGTGAAAGGCAAGGGTGACGCCAAAGCGCGCGCCTTTGCCGACGCGCTGAACCACGTTCAGGCCGCGGTGATGAAAGCATCGCCGCATATCTTACTGCGTATTGAGCCACAGGATGTGCAGGTTGTTCAGGCGCAAGAAGCGGTGCGTAAAGAGGCGTTTCTGTTCTTCTTTTTGCGCCGGGAAAGACGCACCTACAGCGTGGAGCTGGACGTGACCGTCAACGTGACTGCCATCAATCTGGACCAGGTGGACTTTGTCACGCAACGCTGATTCTTACTAATAGGGCAGACTAATGTTCCTGATAATTTTAATAAAATCGCTCATCATCGGCGGCCTGGTTGGCGTCGGCGTGGGCGCCGGGGCTGCACGCATGTTTCATGCGCCTACCACACAGGGTATGGGCGCGTTTCGTACGTTGGGGGAGCTGAACTCCTGTGAGGGAGACCCAGCGTCTCACTTCTCCTTTGGGTTAGGCTTCTTCTTCAACGCCTGGGCTTCGTCGGTTGCGGCGGGCTCCTTCACCCAGGACGTTGACCACCGCATCATCCCGAACTGGGGTGCCGCGGCGCTGATGATCAAAAACCGCAACGTCGGCGAGACGCTGCACGATCCCCGCAAAATGGCGATCGCCTGCGGCGTGATCGGCATGATTGTCGTCACCTTCCTGAACCTCACCGCGTCGTCCGTTCCTGCTGCGCTTCAGGTGACCGCCGTGAAGGTGCTGGTACCTGCCGCTAACCTGCTGGTGAACACCGTAATGCCGGTGATCTTCTGGCTGGCGGCTATCGATGCGGGTAAAAAATCGGGCTTCTGGGCCACCGTCTTTGGCGGCGCGGCGCAGCTGATTATGGGTAACGCCGTACCGGGCCTGGTGCTGGGGATCCTGATCGGTAAAGGCGTGGAAGAGAGCGGCTGGAACCACGTCACCAAAGTGATGATGGTCGCCATCGTCGCGCTGTTCGTGCTGAGCGGCTTCTTCCGCGGCTTCGACATGAAGATGATTGAATCCTTCCATCTGACCGTGCCGAACTGGCTCGACATGATCCACAACTCGCTCAGCGGCAAGTAACAGGAGCCTCTAAATGGAACAGAATAAAGGTTTTTGGTATGCCGACTGGTCGTTCCCGATCTTCGTTGGCCTGCTCTCCTCCGGCGTGTTCGCCGGGACGCACATGTACTACCTCTACGGTATCGGCGCTTTTAACGAAGTGGCCTTCGTGGCGATGCTGAAAGCGGGTATCGATACCGGTGCCTACGGCGCGGTGGCGGCGTTCGGCGCCAGCTTCCTGTTTGCTCGTATTATCGAAGGCTCCCTGGTGGGGATCCTCGATATCGGCGGGGCGATCCAGACCGGGGTGGGCCTCGGCGTTCCGGCGCTCTTGCTGGGGGCGGGCATCATGTTCCCGGTGACCAACTTTATCGCCTCGCTGGCGACCGGCCTGATTATTGGTCTGGCGATTGGTTACATCATCATCCTGGCGCGCAAGTTCACCATCAATCAGAGCAACTCCACCTACGGGGCTGACGTGATGATGGGCGCGGGTAACGCCTCCGGCCGCTTCCTCGGGCCGTTGATTATCCTCAGCGCGATGACCGCGTCGATTCCTATCGGCATCGGTTCCCTGTTAGGCGCCCTGCTGTTCTACATCTGGCAGAAGCCGATTACCGGTGGCGCCATCCTCGGCGCGATGCTGTTGGGCTGGCTGTTCCCGGTCGCCCTTTAATACCCGCGGGCGCTCAGGCGCCCGCCTTATCAGGAGAACCCCATGTTTGATTTACTCCTGCGCCGCGCGCGCCTCACCGACGATACCCTGACCGATATCGCCATTCAGGACGGGAAGATCGCAGCGGTGGGCGACATCGCCGCGCCTGCCCAAAAAACGGTGGAGCTGAACGGCGAAGTGTTTGTCAGCGCAGGCTGGATTGACTCCCACGTCCACTGCTACCCGAACTCCCCGATTTACCACGACGAGCCGGACAGCGTGGGCATTGCCACCGGCGTCACCTCGGTAGTGGACGCCGGCAGCACCGGGGCGGATGACGTGGACGACTTCTACGCCATCACCCGTAAGGCCTCCACCGAGGTATTTGCCCTGCTGAACATCTCCCGCGTGGGGCTGATTGCCCAGAACGAACTGGCCAACATGGCCAACATCGACGCAGACGCGGTGAAGCAGGCGTTACAACGCCACCCGAATTTTATCGTCGGCCTGAAAGCGCGCATGAGCAGCAGCGTGGTCGGTGAGAACGGCATTACGCCGCTGGAGCGCGCCAAAACTATCCAGAAAGAGAACGGCGATCTGCCGCTGATGGTACACATCGGCAACAACCCGCCGAATCTCGACGAAATCGCCGATCTGCTGAGTTCCGGCGACATCATCACCCACTGCTACAACGGCAAACCGAACCGCATTCTGACCCCCTCCGGGGAACTGCGCGCCTCCGTCACCAACGCCCTGAAGCGCGGCGTGCGTCTGGACGTCGGCCACGGCACCGCGAGCTTCAGCTTTGAGGTGGCGAAACGCGCCATCGCGATGGGCATTCTGCCGCACACCATCAGCTCGGACATCTACTGCCGCAACCGCATTAACGGCCCGGTAGGCTCGCTTTCGAGCGTGATGTCGAAGTTTCTCGCCATCGGCATGTCGCTGCCGCAGGTGATCGAGTGCGTGACCGCCAACGCCGCCGACGGCCTGCGCCTGGCCCATAAAGGCCGCATTCAGGCAGGTCTCGACGCCGACCTGACGCTGTTTACGATTAAACGCCAGCCAACCGTGCTGACGGATGCGGAAAACGACAGCCTGCAGGCTGAACACATTCTGGTGCCGCTTGCCGCGATCCGCGCGGGCAAGGGCTACATGACCGAACAAGGGAGCACGGAACATGCCTTCAATTTTTGAGAAATACAATTTAAAACAAGTGATTAACACCTCCGGGCGTATGACGGCGCTCGGCGTCTCAACCCCGCGCCCGGAAGTGGTGCAGGCGGCGATGGACGGCATGAACCAGTACTTCGAGATGAAGGATCTGGTCAACAAAACCGGTGAGTACATCGCGAAGCTGCTGGATGTGGAAGGGGCGACCGTCGTCTCCTGCGCCTCGGCGGGCATCGCCCAGTCGGTGGCGGCGGTGCTGGTGAAAGAGAGCGACTGGCTGCTGGAGAACCTGCACGTCACCCCGATTGAGAACAACGAGATTGTCCTGCCGAAAGGCCACAACGTTAACTTTGGCGCCCCGGTGGGCACCATGGTGGCGCTGGGCGGCGGCAGGCTGGTGGAAGCCGGTTACGCCAACGAATGCTCCGCCGATCAGCTGGCGGCAGCGATCACCCCGCGCACTGCGGCAATCCTCTATATCAAATCCCACCACTGCGTGCAGAAGAGCATGCTCAGCGTGGAGCAGGCGGCAGTGGTGGCGCGTAAACACGACCTGCCGCTGATCGTCGACGCGGCGGCAGAAGAAGATCTGCACGCTTACTACCGCTCCGGCGCGGACCTGGTGATCTACAGCGGCGCGAAGGCCATCGAAGGGCCAACCAGCGGCCTGGTGATCGGCAGAACCCAGTACGTCGAGTGGGTCAAGCGTCAGACGGCAGGCATTGGCCGCGCCATGAAGGTGGGTAAAGAGGGCATTCTGGGCCTGACCTGCGCCATCGAACACTACCTGACGGCAGCCAAAGAGAGTGGGGCCGAGATGGTGGCGAAGATGACGCCGTTTATCGACGCGCTCAACACCCTGAACGGCGTCACCGCGCGCGTGGTCTGGGACAGCGCGGGTCGCGATATCGCCCGCACCGAGATTAAGTTCGACGAAGCCACTACCGGCGTCGGCACCGGCGACCTGGTGCATGCCCTGAAGCAGGGCGAATACGCTATCTACTTCCGTGGCTACAAAGCTAACGAAGGGATTATCGAAGCCGACGTGCGCAGCGTCAGCGCAGACCAACTGAATATCGTCTATCGCCGCATCAGCGAAGTATTAGGCCAGGAGAAAAAGGCATGAAACTGACCCCCAATTTTTACCGCGACCGCGTGTGTCTGAACGTGCTGGCCGGATCCAAAGCCAACGCCAGCGCCATCTATGAAGCGGCAGAAGGCCATGTGCTGGTGGGCGTGCTCTCCAAAAACTACCCGGACGTGGACAGCGCCGTGGCGGACATGCGCGAGTACGCCGCCCTGATCGATAACGCCCTCTCCGTGGGCCTGGGGGCGGGGGATCCGAACCAGTCGGCGATGGTGAGCGAAATCTCCCGCCAGGTGCAGCCGCAGCACGTCAACCAGGTCTTCACCGGCGTGGCCACCAGCCGCGCGCTGCTGGGGCAGAGCGAGTCCGTGGTTAACGGCCTGGTCTCCCCGACCGGCACCGTCGGGATGGTGAAAATCTCCACCGGCCCGCTGAGCAGCGCGGCACCGGACGGCATCGTGCCGGTGGAAACGGCGATTGCCCTGCTGAAGGATTTCGGCGGCAGCTCGATCAAATACTTCCCGATGGGCGGTCTGAAGTGCCGTGACGAATACAAAGCGGTGGCGGAAGCCTGCGCCCGTCACGACTTCTGGCTGGAGCCGACCGGGGGAATCGATCTGGAGAACTATGAAGCGATCCTGCAGATCGCTCTGGATGCGGGCGTGAGCAAGATCATTCCGCATATCTACAGCTCGATCATCGACAAAGCCAGCGGCGACACGCGCCCGGAAGATGTGCGTACGCTGCTGGAAATGACGAAGAAGCTGGTGAAGTAAAACTATCCCTCACCCTAACCCTCTCCACAGGGAGAGGGAATAACGATCAGGAGCCACCATGCACACCCGTAACCTGCTTGTCGCTTCACTCTCTCTACTTGCTACCGCCGCTGTCGCCCAGACGCAATATGCCTGGGTGGGGACCTACAATCCGAACGGTGAAGGGCTGTATCGCTTTACCCTCGACCCGCAATCCGGCGCGCTCGGCAACAAAACGCTGGTGAGCAAGCTGCCGAACGCCGCGCAGTTGGCCGCTTCACACGACGGCAAAACGATCTATCTGGCCAGCGAAGTGGAGCAGGGCGTGGTGCAGGCGCTGCGGGTGGGCGAAAACGGCGAGCTGAGTGAGCTGAATCAGGTGGCGTCCGGCGGTGCGGGCCCGGTGTATCTCTCCCTGACGCCAAACGGCCAGCACCTGCTGGTGGCCAACTACGTCAGCGGATCCATTGCGGTGCTGCCGATCAATGCAGACGGCAGCCTGGGTGATGCCACCGATAGACATCAGGATCGGGGCGAGCCGGGTGCCGCAAAACCCGAAGCGGCAGCCGAAGGCAGTTTTGCCATCAGCGATCACAACGGTCCCCATGCGCACATGATCGCCGCCGATCCGAGCGGGAAATTTGTCTTTTCCACCGATCTGGGGCTGGATCGCATCTATCAGTACCGTTTTGACGATCGAAGCGGCAAGCTGACCCCGAACGATCCGCCGTTTATCAGCGCCTCCTCGAAAGGCGCCGGGCCGCGCCACTTCGTCTTTACGCCAAAAGGCGATGCCCTGTGGCTGATTAACGAAGAGGCGTCTTCGCTCACCCATTATGCCATGCAGGCCAACGGCACGCTGAAAGAGGGCAGGACGATCTCTGCGCTGCCGGAAGGGTATAAAGGCACCAGTTTTGCCGCCGGGCTGGCACTCAGTGCCGATGGAAAGCAGCTGTATGTCGCTAACCGTTTGCATAACAGCATCGGGCACTTTACCGTAACGGCGGATGGCACGCTGACGCATCGGGACGATGTCTGGACGCGTGGCGATTACCCGCGCACCCTGACGCTGGATAAACAGGGACGCTGGCTGTACGTCATGAACCAGCGCAGCGATAACATCACCCGTTTCCGCGTGGCGCAGGACGGCAAGCTGAGCTTCGAGCCAGACTATACCCCGGTCGGCAGCCCATCCCAGATGGTCATTTCACCTTAAGCAGTAAGAGGACAACCCCGTGCGATTTCCCAACCAACGTTTAGCGCAACTGTTTGAAATGTTGCAGAACGAGACGCTGCCTCAGGACGAACTGGCGCAACGGTTGTCGGTATCCACGCGTACCGTCCGGGCTGACATTACCGCGCTCAACGCGCTGCTGGCGGGGAACGGGGCGCAGTTTATCCTCAGCCGCGGGAACGGCTATCAGCTGAAAATTGACGATCAGGCCCGCTACCAGCAGCTGCAGGATTCCCACCCGCGGATGCTGCGGATCCCACGCACCGGCCCGGAGCGGGTGCACTACCTGGTGGTGCGCTTTCTCACTTCGGCGTTCTCCCTCAAGCTGGAGGATCTGGCCAACGAGTGGTTTGTCAGCCGCGCCACGCTGCAAAGCGATATGGCGGAGGTGCGCGAGTGGTTTCACCGCTATCGCCTGACGCTGGAGACCCGCCCGCGCCACGGCATGAAGCTGTTTGGCAGCGAGATGGCGATCCGCGCCTGCCTGACCGATCTGCTGTGGCAGCTGGCGCAGCAGGACAACCTCAATCCGCTGGTCACCGAAGTGGCGCTGAATGCCGGCGTGCCGGAACAGCTCGCCGCCGTGCTGCATGAGACCTTCACCCGCCACCATATTCGCCTCACCGACGAAGGCGAGCTGTTTTTACGCCTCTACGGCGCGGTGACGGTGCGGCGCATCAGCGAAGGCTATCCGCTGCCAGAATTTAACGCCGAAGAGGTGGCTGAGAACGTGCGCGATGCCGCGCGGGACATCGCCAGCGCCATCGCCCGGCTGGCGGATAAGACCCTTTCGCCTGCGGAAGAGACCTGGCTGGGGGTGCATATCGCCGCCCGCCAGGTGCAGGAGATCTCCCCCAGCGCCATCAACGCCGATGATGAAGAGGCGCTGGTGAACTACATCCTGCGCTATATCAACACCCACTTTAACTACAACCTGCTCGACGACACTCAGCTGCATGCGGATCTGCTGACCCACATAAAAACCATGATCACCCGCGTGCGCTACCAGATCATGATCCCCAATCCGCTGCTGGATAACATCAAGCAGCACTACCCGATGGCGTGGGACATGACCCTTGCGGCGGTCTCCAGCTGGGGAAAATACACCCCCTATGTGATCAGCGAAAACGAGATCGGTTTCCTGGTGCTGCACATCGGCGTCGGTCTGGAGCGCCATTACAATATTGGCTATCAGCGCCAGCCGCGGGTGATGCTGGTCTGCGACGCGGGCAACGCGATGGTGCGAATGATCGAGGCGGTATTGCAGCGTAAATACCCGCAAATCGAGGTGACGCGCACCCTGACCCTGCGGGAGTACGAGCAGTGCGAAAGCATCAGCGAAGATTTCGTGATTTCCACCGCGCGGATCGCGGAAAAAGCCAAGCCGGTGGTGCTGATCGCCCCGTTCCCGACCGACTATCAGCTGGAGCAGATCGGCAAGCTGGTGCTGGTGGACAGAACGCGCCCGTGGATGCTGGAGAAGTTCTTCGACGCCAGCCATTTCCGCGTCATCGATCGCCCCATCGACCAGCAGACGCTGTTCCGGGAGCTGTGCGACCAGCTGCAGGAGGAGGGATTTGTAGACGCGGAGTTTCTCGACTCGGTGGTGGAGCGCGAGGCCATCGTCAGCACCCTGCTCGGCGACGGTATCGCCCTGCCGCACTCCCTCGGATTGCTGGCGCAAAAAACCGTGGTCTATACCGTGCTGGCCCCGCAGGGCATCCAGTGGGGTGATGACACCGCGCACGTGATCTTCCTGCTGGCGATCAGTAAAAGCGAGTATGAGGAGGCGATGGCGATCTACGATATCTTCGTCACCTTCCTGCGCGAACGGGCGATGACCCGGCTGTGCGGCTGCCAAGACTTCGACGAGTTTAAAACCGTGGCGATGGAGTGTTTGAGCCGGTTTTGAGCTCAACGCAAATGATGCACCACCTGATTACTGCTGCCGCGCCAGATAAGCATCGGATCTTTCAGGTCCTGCACAAACTTGCCGTCGATCAGCACGTTGATCAGGTCCACTACCTGCATCTGGTCATCGTTTAATTCATCCAGCTTATAGCCGGTCCAGACCCAGATATCTTTGCCTGCGCACTCGGCGCGAATGCGCTGCACCAGCCGCAAAATATCCGGCACGTTCTGTGGATGCAGGGGATCGCCGCCGGAGAGGGAGATCCCCTGGCGTTTGATGCGTGTGTCGTTGAGATCGTCGATGATCCGCTGTTCCATATCAGCGGTGAACGGCATTCCGGAGTTCAGCCGCCAGGTGCTTTTGTTGTAGCAGCCGGGGCATTCGTGGATGCAGCCGGAGACAAACAGGGTGCAGCGGGTGCCGGGACCGTTGACGATGTCGACCGGGTAGTATTGATGGATGTTCATAGCGTGTAACCACGCCGGGTGGCGCTGCGCTTACCCGGCCTACAATGAGAGTGCGGTCCGTAGGCCCGGTAAGCGCAGCGCCACCGGGCATCAATGTGGCAGAGGATTAACCGATCTGCCCATTCCCCAGATGCTTCACGCGGCGCTTCACCTCTTCCTGCTTGCCGGCGTTGAACGGACGTGCATCCGGGCTGCCGAGGTAACCGCATACGCGGCGGGTCACGGAGACGCGGGCGGCATCGTGGTTACCGCATTTCGGGCAGGTGAAGCCTTTGCTGGTGCATTCGAACTCGCCGGTAAAGCCGCATTCGTAGCACTCGTCGATCGGCGTGTTGGTGCCGTAATAGGGCACGTGCTGATAGCTGTAATCCCACACGTCTTCCAGCGCCTTCAGGTTGTGCTGAATGTTCGGGTACTCGCCGTAACAGATAAAACCGCCGCTCGCCACCGGTGGGTAGGCCGCTTCAAAGTCGATCTTGTCATACGGGTTCACCTTCTTCTCCACGTCGAGGTGGAAGCTGTTGGTGTAGTAGCCCTTATCGGTGACACCCTCCACCACGCCAAACTCGGCGGTATCCAGGCGGCAGAAGCGGTCGCACAGGTTTTCGCTCGGGGTGCTGTAGAGGCTGAAG
Source organism: Leclercia sp. TB492 (assembly GCF_049974505.2). Lineage (NCBI taxonomy): Bacteria > Pseudomonadati > Pseudomonadota > Gammaproteobacteria > Enterobacterales > Enterobacteriaceae > Leclercia > Leclercia sp. TB492. The sequence continues at coordinate 457,973 of NZ_CM127572.1, forward strand.
CCGTAGCCGGTTTCGTCTTTCCACTTATCTACCGCGCCGCGCAGATGCTGCACGATAGCGATACCTTTCGCCCGCAGGGCTTCGCTGTCATAGACGTGTTGGTCGCCAAACAGGGCGTTAATGGTTTCGTGGATCCCGATATAGCCCAGCGAAATAGACGCACGACCGTTTTTGAAGATCTCAGACACGTCATCGTCAGCCTTCAGGCGCACCCCGCAGGCCCCTTCCATATAGAGGATCGGCGCGACACGCGCTTTGACCCCTTCCAGGCGGGCGATACGGGTCATCAGCGCCTTACGCGCCAGCAGCAGGCGCTCGTCCAGCAGCGTCCAGAAGGTGGCCTCGTTGCCTTTGGCTTCCAGCGCGATGCGCGGCAGGTTCAGGCTGATCACGCCCAGGTTGTTGCGCCCGTCGTGGATCTGCTCGCCGTTTTCATCTTCGTACACGCCGAGGAAGCTGCGGCAACCCATCGGGGTTTTGAACGAGCCGGTGACTTTCACCACCTGGTCATAGTTCAGAATGTCCGGATACATGCGCTTGCTCGCGCACTCCAGCGCCAGCTGTTTGATGTCGTAGTTGGCATCGCCAAACTTGTGGTTCAGGCCATCGCGGATGGCGAACACCAGTTTCGGGAACACCGCGGTTTTACGGTTTTTGCCCAGACCGGAAATACGGTTGCGCAGAATGGACTGCTGGATCAGGCGTGATTCCCAGCTGGTGCCCAGACCAAAGCCGAAGGTGACGAACGGCGTCTGACCGTTGGCGGTGTGCAGGGTGTTCACTTCATATTCCAGCGACTGGAAGGCGTCGTAGCACTCTTTCTCGGTGCGGGAGCGGGCATAACCTTCCGCATCCGGGATCTGCCACTCTTCCGCCACCTGGCGATGCTTGGCATAGCTGGCGGCGACAAACGGGGCCAGCACTTCGTCGATGCGGTTGATGGTGGTGCCGCCGTAGATATGGCTGGCGACCTGGGCGATGATCTGCGCGGTCACCGCGGTGGCGGTGGAGATTGATTTCGGCGGCTCAATCTCGGCGTTGCCCATCTTGAAGCCCTGGGTCAGCATGCCTTTCAGGTCGATGAGCATGCAGTTGAACATCGGGAAGAACGGCGAGTAGTCGAGATCGTGATAGTGAATATCCCCGCGCTCGTGGGCCTGCACCACGTCGCGCGGCAGCAGGTGCTGACGGGCGTAGTGCTTGGCGACGATACCGGCCAGCAGGTCGCGCTGGGTGGGGATCACTTTGCTGTCTTTATTGGCGTTCTCGTTGAGCAGCGCAGAGTTGGTCTGCTCGACCAGGCCACGGATCTCCTGGTTCAGACGACCGCGTTTTTCACGTTCGATATCCCGATCGTGACGGTATTCAATATAGGCGCGCGCCAGCTGCTTATACGGGCCCGACATCAGCTGGTTTTCCACCGCGGTCTGGATCTCGTTGATGTCGACCTTGCTGCGGTCCTTCATCTGATTGCTGACGACTTCTGCGACGGTGGCGCAGTAATCTGCGTCATCGACTCCCGCTGCTTTAGCTGCACGCAGAATCGCTTCCTGGATGCGCTCTGATTTGAAAGGCACGTTACAGCCATCTCGTTTCATCACATGCGGTGTCATGACCACTCCTTTAGAAACAGGTTATCCACAGAGAAGAGGAAAGTGGGTTTTTGGCATAACAACAGTCAGCCCAGCCACTTCCCGGGTTACCAACACATGTTATCCACAATTCCGGCCAGCGTTGACGCCGTCTCATTGTTGAAATTGTAGACGTTAAATACAAGATGTTGGGTCGGCGTGCATTCTAAGCGCTACATATAGTGATTTGCATCAAACAAGTTTGCGATTTATTTGATTCAGAACAAGGTATCCAGGGAAGAGTACAGCGGGTGGGCGATTGAGGAATTGTAAAGACAACAGTTCAGTAATTGTATAATTAATAAACAAAATTAATCCGCATGCCGGGCAGCCCTCGAGCCGCCCGGCATGCCCGTTAAGACTGTAGCCACCATACCGCTTCAAACGGACGCAGGGTCATGGCGCCAGGCTGCGGCGAGACTTCAGGATAGTTGCTCATCACCACCTGCCAGTCGCCCTCAACCGCCTGCGGCTGCCACGGCTGGCACTCGCGGCTCAGGCTGGCGATCGCCATCAGCGTCTGGCCCTGCCACTGGCGGCGATAGCACCACAGGAACGGGTGATCCGGGAGCAGATCCTGATAATCCCCCCAGGTGAGCACCGGCAGGGTTTTACGCAGCTGGATCAACCTCTGGTAGGCGTAAAACACCGAGTCGGGATCGGCCAGCGCCGCCTCGACGTTGATCGTTTCCGCGTTATTACTCAGGGCGATCCACGGCTCGCCGGTGGTGAACCCGCCATTGGCTGAGGCATCCCACTGCATCGGCGTGCGGCTGTTATCGCGGGATTTGCTCGCGAGGATCGCCAGCAGCTCGTCGGCGTCCCGCCCCTGGGCGCGCAGCCCGGCGAACATGTTGTGGCTCTCCACGTCGCGGTAGTCGGTGATGCGGGTGAAGTGCGGGTTGGTCATGCCAATCTCTTCGCCCTGATAGACGTAAGGGGTGCCCTGCATCCCGTGCAGCACCATCGCCAGCATCTTCGCCGCCGGGACGCGATACTCTCCCTCATCGCCAAAGCGTGAGACGATGCGCGGCTGGTCGTGGTTACACCAGAACAGCGCGTTCCACGCCCGGTTGTGCATCCCCTGCTGCCAGTGGCTGAACAGGGCTTTCAGCGCCACGAAATCCGGTTTCGCCAGCGTCCACTTCTCGCCGTTGGGATAATCCACCTTCAGATGGTGGAAGTTAAAGGTCATCGACAGTTCCCGCCCGTCGAGCGCGGCGTACTGCTGGCAGTGCTCCAGGCGGGTGGAGGACATTTCGCCCACCGTCATCATGTTGCGCGGGGTAAAGACGTCCCGGCTCATCTCCTGCAGATAGTCGTGAATGCGCGGTCCGTCGGTATAGAAGCGGCGGCCATCGCCGATCGTATCGTCGGGGAAATCCTGGTCTTTCGATACCAGGTTAATCACGTCGAGACGCAGGCCGTCCACGCCGCGATCGGCCCAGAACTCGCACACTTTTTTCAGCTCGGCGCGCACCTGCGGGTTTTCCCAGTTGAGATCCGCCTGCTCCGGGGCAAACAGGTGCAGATAGTACTGCTCGCTTTCGGCATGCCAGCGCCAGGCGTTGCCGCCGAACTTGGAGCGCCAGTTGTTGGGCAGCTGCTCCGGGGTGCCGTCGCGCCAGATGTAGAACTCGCGGTACGGGCTCTCTTTATTGAGCGACTCGCGGAACCACGCGTGCTGGGTGGAGGTGTGGTTAAACACCATATCCAGTACGATGCGGATCCCGCGTTGATGGGCTGCGGCCACCAGCGCGTCGAAATCATCCAGCGTGCCGTAGGCCGGATCGATGCTGACGTAGTTTGCCACGTCGTAGCCGTTATCCACCTGCGGAGAGATATAGAACGGCGTCAGCCAGATAGCGTCGATGCCGAGGGTTTTGAGGTAGTCGAGACGCGAGGTCACGCCGCGCAAATCCCCGGTGCCGCGCCCGGTCGTATCCTGGAAGCTCTTGGGGTAGATCTGATAGATGACGCCGTTTTGCCACCAGTGAGGAAGGGTATTCATAGTGCGTTCCTGCAAATGCGAAGGGGCGCAACTGCGCCCCGAAAGAGATTAAACAATCTGCAACGCGCCCTGACGGAACTTGCGCTGATAGATAACGGTGGTCAGCAACATCGGGACGATAATCGCCACGGCCATCGCCAGGGAGAAGACCTGCCAGTAGCTCGTCTGGATAGAGAGGATGCCCGGCAGACCGCCGACGCCGATGCCGTTAGCCATCACGCCGTTCAGCCCGCACAGCAGGCCCGCCAGCCCGGAGCCGATCATCGCGCACAGCATCGGGAAGCGGTATTTCAGGTTGATGCCGTACATCGCCGGTTCGGTGACCCCGAGGTAGGCGGAGATCGCCGCCGGCACCGAGATTTCACGTTCGTTATGCTTACGGCTGACGATGATGATGCCGGTGACCGCCGAGGCCTGCGCAATGTTCGACAGGGCAATCAGCGGCCACACCGGGGTGCCGCCGAGGCTCTGGATCATCTGCATATCAATCGCCAGGGTGGTCTGATGCACGCCGGTGATCACCAGCGGGGCATACAGGAAGCCAAACAGCGCGGCGCCAATCGGGGCGAAGCTGCCGGTCATCAGGTGACGCACCGCATATGCCACGCCATCGCCAATCATGCGGCCGAACGGACCGATAAAGGCGTGGGCGAGGAACACCGCCAGGATCAGGGAGCAGACCGGCACCACCACCAGATAGAGGTAATCCGGCACCATGCGCTTCAGGCGGGTCTCGATCATCCCCAGCGCCAGACCGGCCAGCAGGGCCGGGATAACCTGCGCCTGATAGCCCACTTTGGCGATGGTAAAGAGGCCGAAGTTCCACACCTCAGGCACCTGCTGCCCAAGTAAGTAAGCGTTCATTAACTGTGGAGAGACCAGCGTCACGCCCAGCACGATACCCAGAATCGGCGTGCCGCCCATTTTGCGCACCGCCGACCAGCAGATCCCCACCGGCAGATAGAAGAAGATCGCCTCGCCAATCAGCCACAGGAAGTCATAGATGCTCTGCAGCGCCGGGTACATCTGGGCGAGGGTCTTGCCGTCGCTCATCGGCACATCGCCAATCAGGTTACGGAAGCCGAGGATCAGGCCCCCGCTGATCAGCGCCGGCAGCAGCGGGAAGAAAATCTCTGCGAAATGTGAAATGAGCTGTTCATGCCACTTCATGTTCTGGCGCGCGGCCTTTTTGGCCTGCTCTTTATCGGCCGACGAGTGGCCGGTGGTCGCCAGCAGCGCCTTGTAGTAATCGCCCACCTCGGTGCCAATCACCACCTGGAACTGCCCGGCGTTGGTGAAGCAGCCTTTCACCATCGACAGCTCTTCGATGGCTTTGGGGTTAGCTTTGGCCGGATCGTTTAACACAAAACGCAGGCGGGTAATGCAGTGGCTGACCGTGGCGATGTTGTCACGTCCGCCAACCAGCACGATCAGCTGGTCGATATCCGTTTGTTTTACTTTGCTCATCATGAAACCTCATGACAGATGGTAGGGGTTAGGGACTGGTGGCAAGCCTACTCTTTCAACGTAACGCGGAAAATGGGAACGTTCCCGAAACCGGGCGAGGATCACAATAAAGCGTCTTTTGACGCTCAGGAGAGGGCGGCGGGAATGACGATCTGGCGCGGTTCGCTGCGGCCGTTGATCTGCTCAATCAGCTGCATAGCGGCCTGACGGCCGGAGTCGGCGTAGCCGGGATCGACGGTAACGATCTCCGGATGGAGGAACTTCATCAGCGGCGTGTTGCCAACGCTCGCCAGCTGCAGGCTGTCGATGCGCTGTTCTTGTAAGTACTTACTAGCGCCCAGGGCCAGAGTATCCGTGGCGCAGACCAGCGCGGTCGTCTGCGGGGTCAGCACGTCAGCCACCTTCTCATAGCCCTGTTTCATCCCCAGACCGGGTAACGCGGCGACCGCAGGCAGGGCGTGCTGTTTGCAGAATTCCAGGTAGGCATTATGGCGGCGCTGGCCGGTGGTCACGTCGCTGTGCGGCACGCCAAGATAGCTGATATGCCGGTGACCACCGTCGTACAGGCGCTGCATCAGAACGTGAATTGCCCCTTCATCGTCATAGCACACCGATGCGAAGCCGCGGGCATCCCGGGCCAGCATGACCAGCGACGATTGCCACGGGGTGAGCATCTGCTCGCTGAGGCCGGTAAAGCCAAACAGCACCACGCCGTCGATGTTGCGTCGCTTCAGCATCCCGAGGTGCTCCTCGACCATCTGCGGCGAAAACTGACTCTCCATCATGATCGGATCGTAACCCTGTTCATAGAAGACGGGGAGCATGGTCTGTACCGCCAGGTTTTCCGACAGCGAATCCAGACGGGTGACGATGATCGCCACCACTTTGTCGCTCTGCCCGCGCATGGCGCGCGCCGAGCGGGACGGAGAGAAGCCGTGCTGATTCATCACCGCCTCGACGCGTTCGCGGGTGCGCTCGCTGACACCACTTTCGTTGTTCAGCACCCGTGAGACGGTGGATTTACCCACGCCGCTCAGACGCGCAATGTCTTTAATGGTGAGGCGATTCTGCATGCTTTCATTCCTGTAACGCATTGATGAAATAATCAATAAGCCTAAATCGGGTGTCCGGTTCCGCAATGGGCAAAGTCTGGTTTACGTTTGGTTTAATGCCCGGCCGGTATCATACCGCCCGAATTGTCACGAACGGTATGGCTAAAACGCTATACTGCGCGCCGACTTACCTTTTTTTACTTACCGGAGGCTGTATGGATCCCGATCCCACCCCTCTCCCGCGAGGGAGAAACCTTTCTTTCCGGTAAGCCTGTACTCACTGCCTTACCGGATGCGTAAGGCAGTAACGTTATTCAACGTTCCTGCATAACTGATACCGCCGCTCAGACGTGGCTTTGTCACGTCTGAAGGCAAGACTGCGCCCGTTTTCACGGGTGCGGGGGACGTGTTATGTTCAAAAATTTCACACAACAGCTGCTGGCCCGGCTGAGCCGCCACCTGCCGCGCCGTCTGGTGCAGCGCGACCCGATGGCAACGGGCAAAACCGATACCGTCATGCCCGGCGCGCTTGCCGCCCACTGTCTGCGGGTGGCCGCAATGGAAGAGCCCGCGCTGTGGCGGACCTTTGCCAGCCATCCGGAAGGGCTGACGGCCGCTGAGGTCGAAACCGCTCGCGCCACGCACGGCGAGAATCAGATCCCGGTGCAAAAACCGGCCCGCTGGTGGGTGCATCTGTGGGCCTGCTACCGCAACCCCTTCAACCTGCTGCTGACGGTGCTGGGCGTTATCTCCTATGCCACCGAAGACCTGTTTGCCGCCGGGGTGATCGCCCTGATGGTGGGCATCTCCACGCTGCTGAACTTTATCCAGGAGGCCCGCTCCACCCGGGCGGCGGATGCCCTGAAGGCGATGGTCAGCAACACCGCCACCGTCCTGCGCACCCTCAACGACAAAGGGGAAAGCGGCTGGCGGGAGGTACCTATTGACCAGCTGGTGCCGGGGGATCTGGTGAAGCTGGCGGCCGGGGACATGATCCCGGCGGATTTACGCATTCTCCAGGCCCGGGACCTGTTTGTGGCCCAGGCCTCGCTGACCGGCGAATCCCTGCCGGTGGAGAAGGTCGCCCACAGCCGCGATCCGCAGCAGAGCAACCCGCTGGAGTGCGACACCCTGTGCTTTATGGGCACCACGGTGGTCAGCGGCACGGCGCAGGCAATGGTGATCGCCACCGGAGGAAACACCTGGTTTGGACAGCTGGCCGGGCGCGTCAGCGAGCAGGAGAGCGAGCCCAACGCCTTCCAGCAGGGCATTGGCCGCGTCAGCATGCTGCTGATCCGCTTTATGCTGGCGATGACCCCCATCGTGCTGCTGATTAACGGCTACACCAAAGGCGACTGGTGGGAAGCGGCGCTGTTTGCGCTCTCGGTGGCGGTGGGGCTCACTCCGGAGATGCTGCCGATGATTGTCACCTCGACCCTGGCGCGCGGGGCGGTAAAACTTTCGAAGCAAAAGGTGATCGTCAAGCATCTCGACGCCATTCAGAACTTTGGCGCGATGGATATCCTCTGCACCGACAAAACCGGCACCCTGACTCAGGACAAGATCGTGCTGGAGCATCACACCGACGTGTCGGGCAAGGTCTGCGAGCGGGTGCTGAATACCGCCTGGCTGAACAGCCACTACCAGACCGGGCTGAAGAACCTGCTCGACGTCGCGGTGCTGGAAGGGGTGGATGAAGCCACAGCCCGCACCCTCTCGACCCGCTGGCAGAAAGTGGATGAGATCCCCTTTGATTTCGAGCGCCGCCGCATGTCGGTGGTGGTGAGTGAAGAGCAGGGGGTGCATCAGCTGATCTGCAAAGGGGCGCTGCAGGAGATCCTGAATGTATCTACCCAGGTGCGGCACAACGGCGAGATTGTCCCGCTGGACGACAGCATGCTGCGGCGCATCCGCCGCGTCACCGATAACCTCAACCGCCAGGGGCTGCGTGTGGTGGCGGTGGCCAGCAAGTTTCTGCCGGCCCGCGAGGGGGATTACCAGCGCGTCGACGAATCGGATCTGATCCTCGAAGGCTACATCGCCTTCCTCGATCCGCCGAAAGAGACCACCGCTCCGGCGCTCAGGGCGCTGAAAAACAGCGGCATCACGGTGAAAATCCTTACCGGCGACAGCGAGCTGGTGGCGGCGAAAGTGTGCCGCGAAGTGGGGCTGGATGCGGGCGAGGTGGTGACGGGCAGCGAGATCGAAACGCTTTCTGACGACGCGTTGGCTCTGCTTGCAAAGCGCACCACGCTGTTCGCGCGCCTGACCCCGATGCACAAAGAGCGCATTGTTACCCTGCTGAAGCGCGAGGGGCACGTGGTGGGCTTTATGGGGGATGGCATCAACGATGCGCCCGCGCTGCGTGCGGCGGATATCGGGATTTCGGTTGACGGTGCGGTGGATATTGCCCGGGAAGCGGCGGATATCATTCTGCTGGAGAAGAGCCTGATGGTGCTGGAGGAGGGGGTGATCGAAGGTCGCCGCACCTTCGCCAACATGCTCAAGTACATCAAAATGACCGCCAGCTCCAACTTCGGCAACGTCTTCAGCGTGCTGGTGGCGAGCGCGTTCCTGCCGTTCCTGCCGATGCTACCGTTGCATCTGCTGATCCAGAACCTGATGTACGACGTCTCCCAGGTGGCGATCCCCTTTGATAACGTCGACGAGGATCAGATCCGCAAGCCGCAGCGCTGGGATCCGTCAGAACTCGGCCGGTTCATGCTCTTTTTCGGCCCGATCAGCTCGATCTTCGACATTCTGACCTTCTGCCTGATGTGGTTCGTGTTCCACGCCAACACGCCGGATCAGCAGACCCTGTTCCAGTCCGGCTGGTTCGTGGTTGGGCTGCTGTCGCAAACCCTGATTGTGCATATGATCCGCACCCGCCGCATTCCTTTCCTCCAGAGCCGCGCCGCCTGGCCGCTGATCCTGATGACGGGGCTGGTGATGGTGCTTGGCATCGCGCTGCCGTTCTCGCCGCTGGCAGGGTATCTGCAGTTGCAGGCGCTGCCGCTCGGCTACTTCCCGTGGCTGGTGGCGATCCTCGCCGGGTACATGGTGCTGACGCAGCAGGTGAAAGGGTTCTATAGCCGCCGGTACGGTTGGCAGTAGGTTTGTGCCCGGTGGCGCTGCGCTTACCGGGCCTACGATCCTAACGTAGGCCGGGTAAGGCGAAGCCGCCACCCGGCAAATCGCTTGACGCTAATTTGCGCACATGTTAACAGAATGTTTTGCCTTTTTTCGGCCCGTCAAATAAGGAACATTCATGTTACGGTACAGCCTCCTGACCGCCGGGCTTATGCTCGGCTTTTCTGCGTTTGCCGCCCCGGCAGGCGATCTCCCTCTGATGCCCTGGCCTGCAAAGGTCGAACGTCCTGCCACCCAGGGCGCGCTGGTCATCAACAATAACTTCTCCGTTAGCGTCTCGGGGGACGATCTCGGTGACGCGGTGACACGCCTGCGTCAGCGGGTGGCGCTGCAAACCGGCTGGACCCTCCAGCCCCAGGCCGACAAACCCGAAAAACCGACGGTAGCCATCGCCATCGCCCGGAAGGTGGCCCCCCAGCCGAAACCGGACAGCGATGAAAGCTACACACTCACCGTGGACGCCAGCGGGGTGACTATCACCGCCAACACCCGCTTCGGCGCGCTGCGGGCGATGGAGACCCTGCTGCAGCTGATCCAGAACGGTGCGGAAAATACCTCCCTGCCGTGGGTCAGCATTGAGGATGCCCCGCGCTTCCCGTGGCGCGGCCTGCTGCTCGATTCGGCCCGCCACTTTATTCCGCTCGACGACATCAAGCGCCAGATCGACGGCATGGCGGCGGCGAAGCTCAACGTGCTGCACTGGCATTTAACCGACGATCAGGGCTGGCGTTTTGCCTCGAAGCGCTACCCGAAACTAACCGAACTCGCCAGCGACGGCCTGTTCTATACCCAGGATCAGATGCGTGACGTGGTGCGCTACGCCGCCGCGCGTGGCGTTCGCGTGGTGCCTGAAATTGACATGCCCGGCCACGCCTCGGCCATCGCGGTGGCCTATCCGGAGCTGATGAGCGCCACGGGGCCCTATGAGATGGAGCGTCACTGGGGCGTGCTCAAGCCGGTGATGGATCCCACCAAAGAGGCCACTTACGTCTTTGCCGGGGTGATGATCGCCGAACTGGCGGCGATCTTCCCGGATCCTTATCTGCACATCGGCGGCGATGAGGTGGACGACAGCCAGTGGAAAGCCAACCCCGCCATCCAGCAGTTTATGCGCGACAACAAGCTGGCCGACAGCCACGCCCTGCAGGCGTACTTCAACCGCAAGCTGGAGACGATCCTCGAGAAAAACCAGCGCCAGATGGTGGGCTGGGATGAGATCTTCCACCCGGATCTGCCGAAAAGCATTCTGATCCAGTCCTGGCAGGGGCAGGACGCGCTGGGCGAGGTGGCGAAGCAGGGCTACAAAGGAATTCTCTCCACCGGGTTTTATCTCGATCAGCCCCAGTACACCGCCTATCACTACCGCAATGAGATCGTGCCCCAGGGGCTCAACAACGTGGACGTCATCACCGATCGCGACAGCGCCCAGAGCTGGTCCTTTACCCTGCCGCGCCTGAAGGGCAAGCCGGTGGAGGGGAGCTTCACGCTGGTGAAAGGCGACGCGGGCTGGCGCGGGTTTATCGATTTCAGCGGCAAATCGCGGCGGGCGGTACAGGACATTGACTGGCGCAGCGACAACCAGGTGAGCTTCACCGTCGATACCTGGATGGGAGAAACCCGCCCGGTGGTAACGGTGAAGGACGACAAGATTGAGGGCTATTTCCTGCTGGGTAACGGCCGCTATCCGGTGACGGGTCAGCGGCTGGATGCGGTGCCGGAAGGGATCGCCCCGGCGGTGCCTGACGCCAGCCAGCAGGCGAATCTGCTGGGCGGCGAGGCGGCGCTGTGGGCGGAAAATGTGTCTGCCCCGGTGCTGGATATCAAGCTGTGGCCGCGGGCGTTTGCGGTGGCGGAGCGGCTGTGGTCGGCGCAGGACGTAACGGATGTCGATAACATGTACACCCGCCTGCAGGCAATGGACAGCTGGTCGACGGTATCGGTGGGCTTACAACAACATGCCCGTCAGCAGGTGCAGTTCACCCGTCTGGGGAACACCACCGACACGATGGCGCTGAACATCCTCGCCCAGGCGCTGGAGCCTGCCCAGTATTACACCCGCAATCATCTCAAGTTCCAGGCCGGAAACTACGATCTGTTTGAGCCGCTGAACCGCCTGGCCGACGCGCTGCCTCCGGAGAGCAACCAGGTGCGGCAGATGGACCGCTGGGCCGAGCGGCTGGTGAGCGATGCCGAAGACAGCGAAAGCGCGGAGTCCCTGCGTCATCTCTTTACCCGCTGGCAGACCAACACCCCGGACGCGCTGGCGCTGGCCGAAAACAGCTATCAGCTGAAAGCGCTGAAGCCGGTGATTCAGACGGTGGATAAGCTGGCGACGATTGGGCTGCGCTTAACGGATCTGGTGGCGCGTCAGGGAACGCTGGATGATAACGAGATTGCGTCGATTCAGGGCGAGCTGGATAAGGCGGCGCAGATTCAGGATGAAGTGGTGATTGCGGCGGTCTACCCGCTGGAGAAACTGCTGCGCGCGACGCGCAATCAGTAAAAAATGCCCGGTGGCGCTACGCTTACCGGGCCTACAAAATCCGTACGGTTCCGTTTGTCGGACAAACAAACCGCACCAACCCGTAGGCCGGGTAAGGCGAAGCCGCCACCCGGCAAACAGGACAACTTATTTCTTCAGGGTCCACGCCATGGTCCAGTGGGAACCGACACCCGGTTCGAACTGGTTAGCGCCCGCTGCGTACTGGATGCAGTAGCCGCTGTATGGCGCAGTCTTACACTTGTAAGTTTTGCCATTTTTCGGCTGCAGTACCACGGTACCGGCTTTGTAGGAGGCGATATTCTGCGGGTAGGTGTAGTCGTATTTACCTGCACTGCCGTTATCGGTGTTTGACGCTTCACCTTCCAGCATCATGTCAATCACGTCCTGCGCGAACATAACGCCATCCTTGTTGGTCGCGTAGTATTTCAGCATATGGTGACCTGGCGTCACGTCAGACAGGTTCATGGTCACGTCCTGGTTGGCGTTGTTCATGTCCTGCTTCACATAGCCTTTTTCTGCCCCGGCGTGGTTCATCACGCGTGCTTCCAGGTTGACGTTGCCCTGGGTGTTCACGTGGAAGGTCACGGTTGCCGCGCCGTTTTTGATTTTGCTGAACTGCACGTTGGTCACGGCGATATCTTCGCTGGCCTGAGTCTGTTGCTCTTCATAAGACACCGCGACAGATTTCAGGGTGCTGCCATCCTTCACGTAGACGTTGTTCGCGCCGTGAACCGGGTTCACTTCGCCGTTTGCATCTTTCATACCCACACGGACATCGCTGTGCGCGGCGTTGATCGCCTGCGCCAGATCGAATGCCCACTGGCTTGCCTGGCCCTGAGACGCAGATGAGATGGTCAGTTCGGTGCGCATAGAGGTCACTTCGCCGTTTGCGTCGAAGAAGCGAGCGATCACTTTGTCGCCTGCATTGACGTTGTTACCGGAAATCTGGCCGTCGAGGGTGTTGGCCCACTCGGACACCACCGCCGGGGTTTCATCTGGCGTAACGTTACCGCCATTACCGAAATCAACGTCGATCGCCTGATAGAAGCTATTGGTGGTATCGGCAATTTCCCAGACCGCATAAATAACCTGGTAGCCTGTACGCTGCGGAACATTACAGGTCATTTCCTGACGCTGAGCCGGTGCCTGGCCATTACCATTTACGGTACAGAATGGGGTGGATTCAAATTGATCGCGGGTCAGCGGTTTATTTGGATTCCAGTCCTGCTTAGTAATATACCAGCGCCAGTTAACGGTTTTATGTGGCGCAGTGTGGAACCAGGTAAATGTATTTTTACCCGCCGTAATAGGGGTCTTGGTCCATGCATTCAGGCTCTGGCGATCGAGCTGAGAATATTGGGAAATACCGGCGCTGGCCAGCTGTCCATCCGGTGGCAGCGCGCCAGTCGGGAATCCAGAGGTGCGTTCCACGCTCTGTGGTTCATACTGAACGCTGCCGCAGTCGATATTTTTACCGAGCTTACACATATAAGCGCGGCTGGCTGGAGATTCTACATAACCATGGGCTAAAGCGGATGACGCAACGGTGAGAGTGGCAAGTGCCAGCGCAATTTTAGACAGTTTCATTTTTTATTCCATTAAAAAGGGTTAATGCTTTTGGGCGGGTTTAGTGTTGTCCGGAATAAAAAATTAGTCATTTCACGCTGTGATGAAAAAGAATAATGAAAAGACTTGAAGGTTATTTCGCTCTGTGTATTCAGCAAATAAAAAAGGCAGCTCAGGCTGCCTTTTGCATATCAAAATCAATTATTAGCGACGCACGGCGATCGCTTCGATTTCGATCTTCACGTCTTTCGGCAGACGCGCCACTTCCACGCAGGAGCGCGCCGGGAAGCCAGCGTTGTGCTCGGTGAAGAAAGCTTCGTAGGTGGCGTTAACGGTGGCGAAATCGTTGAGATCTTTCACGAATACCGTGGTTTTGACGATATCGCCCACTTTCAGGCCAGCGGATTCGACGATCGCTTTGACGTTTTCCAGCGACTGGCGTGCCTGCGCAGAGACGTCTTCCGGCACTTCACCGGTTTTTGGGTTCACCGGGATCTGGCCGGAGGTGATGATCATGCTGCCAAGATCAACGCCCTGAACGTATGGGCCGATAGCTGCAGGTGCATTTTCCGTCGCGAGTACTTTGGTCATGATTTCTCCAGAATTACAGCGTTGTAAGTATGCCTGCCATTATAAAGAGGCAGGCATGCATTACCACCCGGATTAGTTGGCCAGCACCACATTATGCGAAAACTCTTTTTCGCAGTATTTGCATTTGAGCGCGATGTCATCGGCGCGTTTTTTCACTGCAAAACTGGAGTTAACCGGCTCAGCATGGCTGATGCAGTTGCTGTTCGGGCACACCAGCACGCCATCAATGCGTTCCGGCAGGCTCGGACGGGATTTGCCCACCACTTCGTAGTCGTCGATGCGGTTGACGGTCGCGTCCGGCGCGTACAGGGACAGCTGGTTAACCTGCTCATCGGTCAGGAAGGTGTTCTCAATTTTGATCAGATCCTTGCGGCCCATCTCGCCGGACGGCAGGTTCAGGCCGATGGTGATGCGCTGGTCGGTTTCGGTCAGTTTGAACAGGGTCAGCAGCTTAAAGCCCACCTGCGCAGGGATGTGGTCAATTACGGTGCCACGTTTGATGGCTTCGACCTGGAGTTTGTTATCGTGTGTCATGGTCATTTCCCCTTACAGAGCTAAGTCGCGATTCAGAACCAGTGCCAGTAACGCCTGGCGTGCAAAGATGCCGTTCCCGGCCTGCTGGAAGTACCAGGCGTGCGGCGTCTTATCCACGTCGGTGGTGATCTCATCGATACGCGGCAGCGGGTGCAGCACTTTCATGTTGCTGCGTGCACCTTCGAGGTCGCTGGCGCGCAGGACAAACTGCGCCTTCACGTTGGCGTACTCCGACGGATCCAGACGCTCCTTCTGCACGCGGGTCATATAGAGAATATCCACCTCGGCCATCATCTCTTCGATGCTGGCGTGCAGGCTCCACTGAATACCTTTTTCATCGAGCATATCGAGGATGTACTGCGGCATCGCCAGCGCGTCCGGAGCGACGAAGTAGAAGCGGTTGCCGTTGAACTTCGCCAGCGCCTGGGTCAGGGAGTGGACGGTGCGGCCATATTTCAGGTCGCCCACCATGGCGATGTTCAGGTTTTCCAGACGGCCCTGAGTCTCCTGAATGGTGAACAGATCCAGCAGGGTCTGGGTCGGGTGCTGGTTGGCCCCGTCACCGGCGTTCAGTACCGGAACACCGCCGGAGAACTCGGTCGCCAGACGCGCGGCGCCCTCTTGCGGGTGACGCATCACGATGGCGTCAACGTAGGTGCCGATCACCGAGATGGTGTCCGCCAGGGTCTCGCCTTTTTTGCCCAACGAGGTGTTGCTGCTGTCGGAGAAGCCCACCACGCTGGCGCCCAGACGGTGGATGGAGGTCTCGAACGACAGACGGGTGCGGGTGGAGGCTTCGAAGAAGCAGCTGGCGATCACCTTGTGCTTCAGCAGCTCCGGTTGTGGATTGGCCTTCAGTTTTGCCGCGGTTGCCAGAACCAGCTCCAGCTCTTCACGGCTGAGGTCGTTGATGGAAATGATGTGTTTTTGATAAAGCGGATTCATTTTTATCTCCTGACGCCGGGCAAAAAAAAGCCCCTCAAATGAGGGGCTTCTGGAATAGGGATTGCAATGGGAAGAAAAACGGCAGGCCAGCGTCTGTTTTAAGACGCGCAACGGCACTCTGTCGAACATGTTTGAGCATGCTTCCTCCTGGCAAATTGTGGGGCATTATACGCAGCCTGAATCGCGGATCAAGCGAATAATGCACACTTTAAGCAACGTAAAGGTTTCCGCGTGCATGGTTATGCGCAAGAGCAAATCCCCACCAAAAAGTGGTGGTATGGCAGCTGAATTTCTCGTATAAAAGTTGAAAATGAAACGATGTTTTATATTGAGGATTTCACTATGATCGTTGGCAACATTCACAACCTCCAGTCCTGGCTGCCGCAGGCGCTGCGTCAGGCGATCGAACACGTTAAAGTAAACGTGACTGACGCGACCCCAACCGGCAAACATGATATCGACGGCAACAACCTGTTTTATCTGGTTTCCGAAGACATGACCCAGCCGTTCGCCGAGCGCCGTGCGGAGTATCACGCCCGTTATCTGGACATCCAGATCCTGCTGAAAGGCCAGGAAGGGATGACCTTCAGCACCCTGCCAAACGGCACGCCGGACACCGACTGGCTGGCGGATAAAGACATCGCCTTCCTGCCGGAAGGTGAGCAGGAGAAAACCGTAGTGCTGAACGAAGGCGACTTCGTGGTCTTCTACCCGGGCGAAGTGCACAAACCGCTGTGCGCGGTGGGCAACCCGGCCCAGGTGCGCAAGGTGGTGGTGAAGATGTTAGTGGGATAATTTCCCCTCGCCCTGACCCTCTCCCCCAGGGAGAGGGAACACGCCTCCCATTCTGTGATCCAGCTTAAAAAACACGCACTCCCTCCTTTTTCCGCATTGTCCTTCGCTTTCCCCACGTTCTAGTATGATCGTTAAATAAACGAACGCTGTTCTATAATGTAGAACAAAATGATTCAGCAAGGAGATCGCATGCAGCAGACTCTACAGTTCTCGGGGATTATTCCCCCCGTCTCCACTATCTTCACCGCCGATGGCGCACTGGATAAAGCCGGTACCGCCGCGCTGATCGACAGCATGATCGACGCAGGCGTCAATGGCCTGTTCTTTCTCGGCAGCGGCGGGGAGTTTTCCCAGCTCAACACCCAGGAGCGTAAAGCGATCGCCGAATTTGCCATCGCCCATGTGAATCGCCGCGTGCCGGTGCTGATCGGCACCGGGGGCACCAACGCCCGGGAGACCATCGAGCTGAGCCAGCACGCGCAGCAGGCGGGGGCAGACGGCATCGTGGTGATTAACCCCTACTACTGGAAAGTGTCGGAAGCGAACCTGATCCGCTACTTCGGGCAGGTGGCCGACAGCGTCACCCTGCCGGTGATCCTCTATAACTTCCCGGCCCTGACCGGACAGGATCTGACCCCGCAGTTGGTCAAAACCCTGGCGGACTCCCGCCGCAATATCGTGGGGATCAAAGACACCATCGACTCTGTGGCCCACCTGCGCAGCATGATCCTCACCGTTAAGGCGGCGCACCCGCACTTTGTGGTGCTCTGCGGCTATGACGATCACCTGTTCAATACCCTGCTGCTGGGCGGCGATGGGGCGATCTCGGCCAGCGGCAACTTCGCCCCGCAGATCTCGGTCAAACTGCTGCAGGCCTTCCGCGACGGCGATCTGGCGCAGGCCGCGCACTATCATCAGACCATGCTGCAAATCCCACAGATGTATCAGCTGGACGCCCCGTTCGTGAACGTGATTAAAGAGGCGATTGCCCTCTGCGTGCGTCCGGTGTCCACCCACGTGCTGCCGCCAGCCGGGCCGCTGGATGAACCGCGCAAGGCGCAGCTGAAAGCGCTGCTGCAACAGCTCAAGCTCTGCTGAACCGGAAGGTGACGATGTCGATAGAGACGATTTTTACCCCGCAGGATGACGCCTTCTACTCGGTGATCACCCACGCGGCCGGGCCGCAGGGGGCACTGCCCCTGACCCCGCAGATGCTGATGGAATCCCCTAGCGGCAATCTGTTTGGCATGACCCAGAACGCCGGAATGGGCTGGGATGCCAATAAACTCACCGGCAAAGAGGTGCTGATTATCGGCACCCAGGGCGGGATCCGCGCGGGCGATGGCCGCCCGGTGGCGCTGGGCTACCACACCGGACACTGGGAGATTGGCCTGCAGATGCAGGCCGCGGCAAAAGAGATCACCCGCAACGGTGGGATCCCCTTTGCCGCCTTTGTCAGCGACCCCTGCGACGGGCGCTCCCAGGGTACGCACGGGATGTTTGACTCCCTGCCGTACCGCAACGATGCGGCGATCGTCTTTCGGCGGCTGATCCGCTCCCTGCCCACGCGCCGGGCGGTGATTGGCGTCGCCACCTGCGACAAAGGCCTCCCCGCCACCATGATTGCGCTGGCGTCTATGCACAACCTGCCGACCATTCTGGTGCCGGGCGGCGCCACGCTGCCACCCACCTTCGGCGAGGACGCCGGCAAGGTGCAGACCATCGGGGCGCGTTACGCTAACCATGAACTCTCCCTGCAGGAGGCCGCCGAGCTGGGCTGCCGCGCCTGCGCCTCACCGGGGGGCGGCTGCCAGTTCCTCGGTACCGCAGGCACCTCGCAGGTGGTGGCCGAAGCCTTAGGCCTGGCGCTGCCGCACTCGGCGCTGGCCCCGTCCGGACAGGACGTGTGGCTGGAGATTTCCCGCCAGTCGGCGCGGGCGGTGATCGAGCTGGATAACCGCGGCATCACCACCCGCGATATTCTCACCGACAAGGCCATTGAGAACGCGATGGTGATCCACGCCGCGTTCGGCGGCTCCACCAACCTGCTGCTGCACATCCCGGCCATTGCTCACGCGGCGGGCTGCACCATTCCTGACGTCGACCACTGGACCCGCGTCAACCGTAAGGTGCCGCGGCTGGTGAGCGTATTACCGAACGGGCCGGATTATCACCCGACGGTGCGGGCGTTCCTCGCGGGCGGCGTGCCGGAGGTGATGCTCCATCTGCGCGATCTTGGCCTGCTGCATCTGGATGCCATGACCGTCACCGGCCAGACCGTCGGGGAAAACCTCGACTGGTGGCAGGCCTCGGAACGCCGGGAGCGCTTCCGCCAGTGCCTGCGCGAGCAGGACGGGGTGGATCCTGACAACGTGATCCTGCCCCCGGAACGCGCCAACGCCCGCGGGCTTACCTCCACGGTGGCGTTCCCGGTGGGCAACATCGCCCCGGAAGGATCGGTGATCAAGGCCACGGCGATCGACCCGTCGGTGGTGGGTGAGGATGGCGTTTACCGCCACACCGGTCGGGCGCGGGTGTTTGTCTCGGAAGCCCGGGCGATCAAGGCGATCAAAAGCGGCGAGATCGAGCAGGGCGACATCATGGTGGTGATCGGCGGCGGGCCGTCCGGTACCGGGATGGAAGAGACCTATCAGCTGACCTCGGCGCTCAAGCATGTCTCCTGGGGAAAAACCGTATCGCTGATCACCGATGCCCGCTTCTCGGGGGTCTCGACCGGAGCCTGTTTTGGTCATGTGGCGCCTGAAGCGCTGGCGGGTGGGCCGATTGGCAAACTGCGCGATAACGACATCATCGAAATTGTGGTGGATCGCCTCTCCCTGACTGGCAGCGTCAACTTTATCGGCACGCCGCTGGCACCGCTCACCCCGGAAGAGGGGGCTACAGAGCTGGCGCGTCGTCAGCCGCATCCGGAACTTCACGCCCATGATTTTTTACCCGACGATACGCGCCTGTGGGCGGCCTTACAGTCGGTGAGCGGCGGGACCTGGAAAGGCTGTATTTACGACACGGATAAAATTATCGAGGTCATTAACGCCGGTAAAAAAGCGCTCGGTTTATAAGCCCTTCAGCCAGATACCGGGAGCAGATTAACCTCAGACCGGGTAGCCCAGGGCGCGTGAGAGCTGGCGCCCGGCCTCCTGCAACTGCTCGCGAAAATGCGCCAGTTCATCGTCGTCGACGCGGGAGGTCAGGGTCGACAGGCTCAGGGCGGCGATAACCCGGGATTCATGGTTACGCACCGGGACCGACACGCAGCGCACCCCCTGCTCGTTCTCTTCGCTGTCGAGGGCATAACCCTGCTCGCGGGTCTGTGCCAGCGCGGCCAGCAGCGCCTCGCGTGAGGCCAGGGTCGCGGGGGTATAAGTGGTGTACTGATAACCGTCGAGCAGCGTGTTCAGCTCGGCGTCGCTCAGCCAGGCGATCAGCACTTTGCCGATGGCGGTGGCATGCACCGGCAGGCGACGGCCAATGCGCGAGTAGGCGATGGCCGCCAGCTTGCCTTCAATCTTCTCGATATAAACCCCTTCGCGTCCGTCCAGAATGCCCAGATGGGTGGTCTGCCCGGTGCGCTCCGACAGCTCCGTCAGCCAGTGCTTCGCTTTCTGGCGAATATCCATGGTGCTCACCACGAAGTGGCCGCGCTCGACCAGCTTCATGCCCGGGCGATATTTGCCGTTCTCCGGATTCTGATCGATATAGCCGTGCAGCTGCAGGGTTTTAAGCAGCGAGTGGAGGGTGCTCTTGCTCAGGCCCATCTGTTTACTGATGTCGGTGATTTTGAGTTCCGTCGCCTGTTCGTTAAACAGATCGAGGATCTGTAAGGCACGTTCAACAGATTGAATAATAGGCATAAGTTCGGCACATCCGCGCTGGAATTAAGGCGAAAACGTACCCTGTTTACGCTGAAAAATCAATCGACAAGGGAGGCGGGGGCTTTGACGATCCTGGTACCGTCACAGGCAATCATGGCGGAAAAATTTGACATAAGTCATTCCT
Source organism: Leclercia sp. TB492 (assembly GCF_049974505.2). NCBI lineage: Bacteria > Pseudomonadati > Pseudomonadota > Gammaproteobacteria > Enterobacterales > Enterobacteriaceae > Leclercia > Leclercia sp. TB492. The sequence continues at coordinate 478,235 of NZ_CM127572.1, forward strand.
GATACTTATGGATTCAAGTTAAAAAGATAGGCTGTGCCTATTACTCACATTTTCATTGTTCTTTTACACTCATTAACCGTAAGGCTTTCTGCATTTTTTATGGCTCGTTTAAAAGGTATTTTAATGACTGCTTCTAAAACTTGGGTTTCTTTAGGCACCATTGCCAGTCCGGCCACAGGGACGTTATTTTCAAAAATTCTGACTCAACATAATCATAAATATATTCTGTGGTATAACGGCGAGCAGCTTTTTAAACCCGGCGATCGGATAAAAGTCATTTATAATCGTTTATTTATTAACGACGAGCCCTGCGATATTAATATTCTGCAGATCGACAAATACAGCCACACCCTGTGGCGCGTAATGAATAAGATGTCCAGCTGCCCCGGCCATCGCGACCCGGAGAGCAAGACGTGCGATGCTCCGGTAAAATGTATTTTTAAACAATGCCCGTTCGGCAAGATGAGGGTGAGGGCAAATTAATAAGCCGGTAAACTATTCTGTCGACAAGTAAATAATATAAATATCAGGAGGGCGGCAACCCTCCCGTCATTTTAAAAGCAGGCGTTATTCACCCAGAGTGGCGACCATCACCGCTTTAATGGTGTGCATCCGGTTCTCTGCCTGGTCAAATACCACGCTCGCCGCCGACTCAAACACCTCGTCCGTCACTTCCATTCCGCCGTGCAGATCGAACTCCTTCGCCATCTGCTGGCCCAGCGTGGTCTGGTCGTCGTGGAATGCCGGCAGACAGTGCAGGAACTTGACGTCCGGGTTCCCTGTCAGGGCCATCATCTGGCTGTTCACCTGATAGCCACGCAGCAGCGCAATCCGCTCGGCCCACTTCTCTTTGGCTTCGCCCATCGACACCCACACGTCGGTGTAGATGAAATCGGCGTCCTTCACGCCCGCCGCCACGTCTTCGGTGAGGGTGATTTTGCCGCCGTTCTTCTCTGCCAGCGCGCTGCACTCCGCCACCAGGCTCTCTTCCGGCCAGCAGGCTTTTGGGGCCACCAGACGCAGATCCAGCCCGGTGAGCGCCGCCGCTTCCAGCATTGAGTTACCCATGTTGTTACGCGCGTCGCCGGTGTAGACCAGCACCATCTCGTTAAAGGCCTTGCCCGGCAAATGCTCCTGCATGGTGAGTAAATCAGCCAGCAGCTGGGTTGGATGGAACTCGTTGGTCAGCCCGTTCCACACCGGCACACCGGCAAATTCCGCCAGCGTTTCGACCACTTCCTGACCATGGCCGCGATACTGAATGCCGTCGTACATCCGGCCCAGCACGCGGGCGGTATCTTTAATTGATTCTTTATGCCCAATCTGGCTGCCGCTCGGCCCGAGATACGTGACGCGCGCGCCCTGGTCAAATGCGGCAACTTCGAAAGAGCATCTGGTACGGGTAGAGTCTTTTTCGAAGATGAGCGCGATGTTTTTGCCAGTAAGTTTCTGTACTTCAGTCCCTTTTTTCTTATCGGCTTTCAGCTGTGCCGAGAGGGCAAGCAGAGAGGTGAGCTGTGCAGGCGTAAAATCGAGCAATTTCAGGAAATGTTTTTTATACAGTTCAGACATTTTATCCTCACATGGCAAAGGCCACTTATTGAATTAAAATTCACTTTATCTGTATCAATATTCACTTGCAACCCCGATTCACAAATCTTTCTTACAAAGGTGGAGGCAAACACATCCGTGTGTGAAAATAGAAGTATCTGCCGCACTTTAAAGAGGAACGAGCCATGGCAAACCCAGAACTGCTGGAAGAACAGCGCGAAGAGACGCGACTGATTATTGAAGAACTGCTGGAAGACGGCAGCGATCCGGATGCACTGTACACCATCGAGCACCATTTCTCTGCGGATGATTTCGAAGCGCTGGAAAAGCTGGCGGTTGAAGCCTTCCGTCTGGGTTACGAAGTAACTGAGCCAGAAGAGCTGGAAGTGGAAGAGGGCGACACCGTCATCTGCTGCGACATCCTGAGCGAAGGCGCGCTGAAAGCTGAGCTGATCGACGCCCAGGTTGAACAGCTGATGGACCTGGCCGAACGTTTTGAAGTGGAATACGACGGCTGGGGCACCTACTTCGAAGATCCGAACGGCGAAGAAGGTGACGACGAAGACGACGAAGATTTTGACGAAGACGACGACGGCGTGCGTCACTAAGTATGATTTGCGGCAGCTTCGGCTGCCGCTTTGCAAGGTTCAATGATGGATTACCCGCAGATACTCGCCCCTGTTCTCAACTTCCTCCAGTGCCCGACCCCGCAAGCGTGGATTGATAGAGCCCGCGACCCGGCCAACCTGCCGCTGCTGCTCACCGACCATATGGTGTGCGAGCTCAAAGCCGCCCAGACCGCGCTGTTATTAGTGCGCAAATACGTTGCCGACGAGAGCGGTGCCAACGCGCTACTCGAGTGGCTCAAGCCCTACGAAGCCTTCACCTTCCGCGAAGGCCCGGAACCGGATTTTGTCGCCCTGCACAAGCAGATTGGCAAAAGCGTGATGCCGAAGACCGACGACCCCTGGGGTCAGGCGCTGATTGACAGCATGGTGCTGCTGATCAAAGAGGAGCTGCACCACTTCTGGCAGGTGCGCGAGGCGATGTTGGCCCACAACATCCCCTACGTCAAAATCACCGCCAGCCGCTACGCCAAAGGGATGCTGAAAGCCGTGCGCACCCACGAGCCGCTGACGCTGATCGACAAGCTGATCTGCGGCGCCTACATCGAAGCACGCTCCTGCGAACGCTTCGCCGCGCTGGCACCGTTCCTCGACGAGGAGTTGCAGAAGTTTTATCTGTCGCTGCTGCGCTCCGAAGCACGGCATTACCAGGATTATCTGACGCTTGCCCAACAGGTCAGCGATGAGGATATCTCTCCTCGCATACAGCTTTTTGGTGAAATTGAAGCCACACTGATCTCAACACCGGACAACGAGTTTCGCTTCCATAGCGGCGTGCCGGTGTAAACCGGCATAGCTAAAGGATCAAGGATGCGTAACGATGAGAAGAGCGTGGACTCGTATAGCAGTGGTAGCGGTTATCTCCGCAGCAGTGGCCTTCTGGGTTTATTACGACAAGCAGCGCCTGCAAAACACCCCCGAACATCGACTTGATACCGTCCTTAACGCCATGCCCTCCTGGCAGGTACTGAAAGAGCAGGCCCCCCGGTTTGTGGCACGTATCCGCGAGCAGATCCTCACCATGCAGAAAGCGGGGGAGTCTGAGCAGGAGATCATCGACGTGGTCCAGCCGCAGATCCTGGAGCTGCAGATGTCGCGCCTGCAATATGCCCCCGACGCGAATACGGTGGCCTGGATGACAATCAACATGGAGCAGACCGCCGCCATTAAGAAGGTGAGTGACGATGCCTGTTTCCGTTTCTTATTCCCTGCCGTGAAGGGCGGCGTCAACCCGATGCGGGTGCTGGATAAAGGAATGATGCAGCGCCGCCTGCAGGCCGACGCCGACATGATGCGCGCGGGCTGGGGTAAAGATCGCCATACCGTTACCCCGGAGGAACACGCCGCCGCGGTGGAAGATGTGCGCCCGATTATGCAGTCCCTCGCCAGCCAGTACGGGGTGGCGATCCAGCTGCTGGTGATGCCGGAGAACGCGGTGGGCAAAGAGAAGCTCACCTGCGAGTTGGTGCAGGCGATGTGGGGGAAGGTGCTGAAGCTGCCGGAGCAGAAGGCGGCGAGGGTGATTCGGATGGCGGTGACGGAACTGGATTGATAGGGGCGCTGGTTTTTTGGGCACTTAGCGCGGTTTAGCGCGTCGCCGCTTGCATGGCGGCGCGCGACAGGTATAATCCACAACGTTTCCGCATCCCCTTCAGTGCCGAAGTGGCGAAATCGGTAGACGCAGTTGATTCAAAATCAACCGTAGAAATACGTGCCGGTTCGAGTCCGGCCTTCGGCACCATACAAAGCTTTTTTCAAGTCTACCAACGTCTATTTTAGTCCATAAAAACAGTAAGTTAAGCAGAGTTTTGGCTTTTCTTAGTCTGTCCACGTCTACTTACTTCTATCCACATATACCAACGAATGATGGTATAACTGGTGGTATCTTCGGTTCGATTGATTTTGATACCAACAGCGGAGGTATCAACTGATGGCACTCACTGATATCAAAGTTAGGACTACCAAGCCCTCCGAAAAACCTTTCAAACTCACAGATGGGCAGGGTATGCACCTGCTGATCAACCCCAATGGTTCAAAATACTGGCGACTCCAATACCGTTTCGATGGCAAACAGAAAGTTTTAGCATTGGGTGTTTATCCAATGGTCTCTCTTGGTGAAGCTCGCAGGAAACGAGATGAGGCCAAAAAGTTGGTATCTGTTGGTATTGATCCTTCTGAGAAGAAAAAAGCCGACAAGATCGAGCAAAGTGAAGCCCTGACTTTCGAGGCTGTCGCAAGGGACTGGCATACTGCCTGTAAAAGGAAATGGTCTGATTCCCACAGCGAGAGAGTTCTAAAAAGCATGGAAGATGGTCTCTTTACTACTATTGGTAAAAGAAAAATATCCGAGCTTAATACCAGAGATCTTCTTGCCCCTATCAAGGCTGTTGAAGCTTCCGGGCGACTGGAAGTTGCTTCCCGACTACAGCAAAGGACGACGGCAGTAATGCGATATGCCGTCCAGAATGGGCTGATAGATTACAACCCTGCTTAGGAGATGGCAGGAGCTATTGCCGTAGCCAAAAGAACCCACAGGCCAGCTTTGCCATTCGAACGATTCTCAGAACTCTTAGAACGAATTGATAACTTCAAAGGTAGGAAACTCACGAAGTTAGCCGTGAAACTCACATTGCTCATTTTCATTCGTTCAAGTGAACTCAGGTTTGCTCGTTGGTCAGAGATAGATTTCGACAATGCCATGTGGACTATCCCTGCAGAGCGAGAGCCATTACCCGGAGTGAAACATTCACATCGTGGTTCGAAAATGCGAACTCCACACCTTGTTCCTTTGAGTTGTCAGGCATTGGCTGTGTTGACGGAAATTAAAGAGATCAGCGGTGATCATGAACTCGTGTTCATTGGCGACCATGATTTCAGAAAGCCTATGAGTGAAAATACGGTAAACAAGGCTTTGAGGTCTATGGGCTATGACACAACCGTGGAGGTCTGTGGACATGGATTCAGGGCCATGGCTTGTAGTGCCTTAATTGAATCCGGTTTGTGGTCGAAAGATGCTGTTGAACGGCAAATGAGCCATCAGGAGCGGAACTCAGTTCGTGCTGCCTACATACATAAAGCAGAGCACCTTGATGAGAGAAAGCTTATGTTGCAGTGGTGGGCCGATTACCTTGACCTTCTTAGAATACGACAAGTTTCACCATTTGATTTTAAAAGGATTTAACTATGAATAAGTAGTTAAGCAATCACTCTCCCTTATCAACCTTGTTAAGGGAGAATTAATTCAAATAAGCAGTGCTAACTCATTCAAGCTTTGAATACAGTGGTGGGATTAATGAAAGTAGTAAGCCCTTATGAAGAATTAAAAAGCTGGTTTAGTCTCGAAAACTATGAGCAGTTAAAATCACTTACAATCAAAGAACTGCATACTGAGCTTGCCTTTAGAGAAGCGATTTTCGACAGTGTAAATTTTGGATGGGAAGATGATAATCAAAATTTAAGGTCTATCCTTGAAGGTAATCCTATTTTAAGCAGACAAGATAATAATCATGATCATTTTGGCAAGGGCCAAACACATGTTGCGCAGGTTAGCTTTGGTGATATAAAAAAATTAGAGTACAAGTTAATAATGTTTAGCATGGATTTTTTTGAAGAAAATGGCGATATCAAAAAAGAGTTGAAAAAGAAACCAATAACAAAAACTATGAGAGATTTTTTTCTTAACCAAAATAGCAGCAAGATGTATGTTTCATTTGATTTAGGAATGTCCAGCGATGAAGAAATTATAACAGCCTTACAAACGATGCTACCCATTCTCAGGAAAGAATGTTATTTGCCCCATGTATGGGGATACTGGAAAGGCTACTATTTGGTAGCTTTTCGTCTATTTAAACAGCAACAGTCTGAATATCCTATCCCACTACCGCACGAGTCTTACTCGTTTGGTTATATATTCCGAATACATAATAAGCTACGATATTTTCGTCTATGAGATGTTCTTAGTTTTACATTTCATTGACCAAATATTGCATTCAGCAACTCTGTCAGGCTGTCCATAGCGGAAGTAACTTCCTATCATAACGTGATTACAATGCTTTAAACAAAATTTCGCAACGGGTTTCTGACTTGGATTCGCTTCTAAATGACACGGTGTGCTGTCAGTGAAAAGACATTTCTCATAGAAGCTCCTCTATACTGGACATGATAAATTGTGATATTTCGGTTCTTGCAAGAAGATAAAATACCGTGGAAGATTAATGAAATTCAATGTACTTGCATAGGATCGTTGCTATGTGCTGGATAGTTGGTAAAATCATGTATTCATTGATTACCTATCAAAATAAAAATTAGTAAGCCAATAAAATCAAGGGGTTATATGGAAATCAAAGACGTTTTCGGAGCGCAGCCCAAAAGTGTTTGGGAGTATCTATGTGAGAATGGTCAAGGATTGTATGTCCCAGCATATCAGAGGCAATATTCTTGGGATACACCTAAAATAACACGATTAATTGAAGATATCTGTCATGGTTTCACCACTCTCACGAATAGGGATGATGCTATAACTTTTTTAGGGACGATTATAGCTATTCATGACACAAATTTAGTTACAGTAGATCCAATTGTTAAAGGTGATGTTCCTTCAAGAGTTATGACAATAATTGATGGGCAGCAAAGGTTAACGACATTATTATTGGTCAATACAGTACTTCACGAAGAAATAAAGTTAAGATTAGTTAAAAAAATAAATAAATATAGCGAAGAAGATGCGGATGTATGGTTAGTCGAAGAATGCATGAAAGTTATTGGGAGATTAGCTAAAACATTCGAGGAAAATAAGGATTACGGAGATCTGGATTTTCAATATTATCCTAGAATGATTAGGGCATATGATGATTCGTGGTCACGTAAGAAAGATAAAGCGAGTTATAAATCTGCCATTGGCCATTATTTGCATACCTACGGAAAATATGGACGGGAGGAAATAAAAAAGAATTTCAAATATGAACCTCCTGAAAGTGAACAAGAAAACAGTAGCAAATACAAGCCTCTTTCTGAAGGCCGAAAAACAGTTTATAAACTAATAAAGAACATAAGTAAATGTATTGATTTTGGAGGAAAAACAACTGCTAAATCGGAACAAACGGAATTAGAGTTACCAGATATCTCTGATATTCTTGATAATGATAAATTTCAAAATCTTCTACTCAAATCTGAATTTCCAGAATCTGTAAAAGCTAAACTTTCTGAACTTGGTGATCATTCTTTTGAGGAATTAACTCGCCTAGTCCTATTTGCTAATTTCGTTCTTGATCGCGTTGCCATAACTATTGTTACTGCTAAAAATGAAGATTATGCATTTGACATGTTTGAGTCATTAAATACGACCGGTGAACCACTGACGGCATTTGAGACTTTCAAACCAAAAATTATAAATGCAGAAAAACTCAGCGGGTATGAAAAATCGCAATCTCATCTTTATGTTAAAGCGATTGAAGATTATCTTGAAAGTACCGGCAAATCAAATGATAAACAAGATACAACGAGTCGGTTAATTGTTACTTTTGCCTTGGCAGAAAAAGGTGAAAAGCTGTCTAAAAGACTAAGTGATCAAAGGAGATTCCTTAAAGACAGTTTTGAAAGTCTTCCTGATTTGGAGCAGCAGCAAGAATATGTTAGATATCTTTCTCATGCAGCCTTATTTATTAGGTATTCTTGGCCTGAAGACAAGTCGCAAGCCACAACTATTTCCTCTGCTGAAGAAGCGCAGACAGATGAAGTCATTTTATGTATAGATTTACTTCGGAAATTTAATCATACAATAACACTGGGACCTTTGATCCGCTTCTATTCCGAAATAAGACGAGTTGCACCAGAGAATAGGGAACAAGCAATAAAAAATTTCATTGAGGCAGTTAAAGCTATCACTGCTTTTTCTGTCCTCTGGAGATCTTCTCGCCGTTCAACTGAGAACATAGATTCACACTACCGTAAATTAATGCTTAATGGTCAACCGGATGTTGGGTTGAAACCATTGGCAAGAAGTAAGAATGATTTTGGATCAGACATTACTTTAAATGTCATTCAGCTAAAAAGAGCGTTTTTATCTATACTTGAACAAGAAGGTAAGGTAGGTAGTAAGGAAGATTGGGTAAAAGCAATTTCTAAGATACCGGCATATTCAAATCAAAAAGAAATTACTCGTTTTATTTTACTCGCTGCAGCTCATGATAGTGTAGAGGACAAAGCAAATCCTGGCCTGACGGTAGCTGGTAGGAACGGTATTTTACCTCTCCTTGATGTAAAAAATTGGACAGGGGATCAGTCTAAAACAATTGAGCATATTGCACCTCAAGAAAGAACTTCAGAGGGCTGGTTAGACGATATCTATGAGGAACCGGAATTAATAGATCGATTAGGTAATTTAACACTGCTACCAATTAGAGAAAACTCATCTCTAAAAAATGGTAGTTGGGCAAAGAAAAAATTATTTTATAAGATTCTGTCCGCAATGACTCCGGATGAGCTTGATCCATTACAGGAACAAGGTAAGGCGCAGGGGATAAATTTAGCTCAATCAACAAATGATTTATTGACTGAATCGAAATATTTACCACTTGTTAAATCTGTTGCTACTGTTGAAGGTGATTGGACGAAAGAACTTATAGAGAAACGCAGTGTAAGAATTGCAGAGTTAGCATGGAGTCGTATTCATGCTTGGTTAGCTGTTGAATAAGTTCGATGTCCAAATAAATTGTGCACCCTAAGGGGTGCACTTATTTATACTATTTATGACATATATTGCATGAACCGTTTCCTTCATCATCACCATATATATCATCAATATCGTCTATTTCAACCGGGCGTAAAGGGTTTTGAGGTTTTTTAGCTGCAACTCTTGCCTTTCTCTCATCATAATCTTTAAAAATTTGAATTAATCTTTCTGGTTTTTCAAGTTCAGAAAGAGATTCGCCTTGAGACCATGTAAATGGCGAACCGTGCTCCATTGCATTTTTTTCGTAAGCTTTTGCTTCTTCGAATGCTTCAGGATGATTTTCTTTTAACCTTGCCCATTCAACTTTTTGTTGAAAAAAGCAAAAAGTACAGCCGGATCTGCTACGCCATTTGTAATATTCAGGCCAGCCGACGCCTGATGCTTCCAGAATATCGCCTACGGCAGCCTTATCTATACCATTTTCGCGAAAAGGGAGCGCTATTTTTAGATTTTTATGCTTCGAAGCATAACCTTCGCGATATTCCTCATCCGCTCTTATCGCAACGTAGCTGGTAACGGAATCACCAGCTGCAAGCATAGGCCGCACCCATAGCTCGAACGGCCTTAATTTCAATTGACGAGTACACCATCTTGTTTGTGGTGAAGGAAGAAAATGATTGTATTCTTTCAACCAAAAATCGAAATCTCGATCAGGATTTAAATACTCAATTTTTTTACCAAGGAATCCTTCAAGCTTACCGAGGAATTCATAAACCTCAGGTAACTCTTTTCCTGTATCAGTGAAAAAATACTCAATGTGTAGTTCAGGATGGTGCTGCCGCATGTAAATCGCCAAGGCTGCGCTATCTTTGCCACCTGAGATACCTAAAACATGTCGTTCTGCCATAATTAATCATCCTTACCATTCACAATTGCAATGCTAACTTTTGCAAGGGCTGCTAATAAAATGCTTTTGCTAAGTTCATTATTATGTATTTGACTAAGAATTTTTTGTGAAATATTTTCAACTATTTTTATGTCAGATGATTTAATGTCATACTCAGCTTGCACTGTTCCATTTTCTTGATCATCGAAAATAAATGCAAAAGCCTCTCTTGTTGGTTTTCTATTCTTAATTGAAGATAAAATTTCAATTCTTTTGAATTTTTTAGACCACGCTGCGATTTCTATCAATGCGATATCAATATCATTATCAGACCATAGTCTTGTTGGTTTATTTGCCGCTAAGCTTAATATGCTTTCAATACTTTCGTTTGTTTCATCTAATTCTTTGAGTCGGGTCGAAAAGGCATCAAACCGGAAATCACCAGATATCCCTGAAACTGTATTTGCTCTCTCTTTAATCTCAGTATAATCACTGTTAATTGCATCTAGTGCTATTAACATCTTATTACGGATATTTTCCAAAAGACTGTCGTAAGAATGAACTAATTCTTTAATGGAACATTCAATCTTTTCCAAAAGTTCACGTTCATTCTTTGAAAGGAATGTAAATGGTAAATCGACAAATAGCAGTTTGTGTGGATCTGACGCTCTTAGCAAAAGATCTCTCATTTTCTTGCTATCTTCAGATAATGTTGAAGTTCGTTTAGACCATTCAGGAAGGGCATAAACCATGCCAACAAGCGATCTTGCAATCTCCAAAGGTTCTTCGCCAGTAGAAGGAATATTAAGCTGAATCAATATTTCTCTAATTTTAGAAAGAAGATTATTTTTGTTTTCATCAATGATGATTTTCTTCATATGGAAACGTGAAGAGTCCTGTAGAAGTTCATCTATTTCACTATCTGTTATCTTTGATATAAAGTAATTATCTTTATATAAAGCCATCGTATCTTTTTTGGCTAAAATATATACTAAAAAGAGAACGGGATGAACCCCATTCTTTACACCAAAGGGTGGTTTGCCCCACAGTGAAAACAGTTGTTGTACTGATACAAGCTTGTTTTCATCTGCAAAAAGTTTATCGGTGAATTTAAATAGAGGTGTCAAGACTGCAACATCATCGTTAAGTTTTGGAATAGTAAATCCAAATTCCCCATTTGTAGATTTATGTATTTTGGGAATTACTAATAATGTCTCATGTAAGCCTCTTTCGGCTGGCCAACCTGACAGCCCTAAGTTTTCTTGATTTTCAGCATAGAGCATTTTGTAGAGTAGGTCTTTACGTGCTTTAACAGCATTAGGTGAAAGACTGTTGCGATTTATTAATTCGCTTTTTAGGCATGGGGCATCATTAAATATTTTATCTGCAAATGTAGATACAATAGATGAATAATTATCTATATTTACCCATGAACCATTAACTAACCATTCTGAATAGCGTAATGCCTCTCTTAATAGTTCTTCAATAATGTTTTTTAGAACCGTTATTCGTGCATAAATTTCTCTCCTGGCTACGGAATCACTTATGATTTCATGATTACTTTCCAAGATTCTATATAAAGCCATAAGCTCACACCCATTCTCGACGATTTTATCTGTCTTAATAGGTACACCAGGAATAATGTTTTCAGGTATGATATTGCTACTTTTATTAATTTCTATTTTGAGTTGAGCATTAGTCATTCCTTTTTCTGGGAATATGACAAAAAGTTCGCCAAATTTATCAGAAGTAATAGGGGATAAGTTTTTTAGTTTCCCTTTAAATACCTCTGAGGAACAAAGAGATATATCCATCCAGCGTAATGAGCCCGTTTGGTAATAATGCTTTTTAGCCACGACAGGGCGAATACCTGCTGCTTTAGACAACAGTTCGAAATCAAGAGATGATATATTATTCAATTCATTCTTGATTTCCTCATCTATATCAAAATCACTTCCTTCAAAAACAGCCCAAGATTCAAGATGTTTCCTGTAAACGATAATATTTGATTTCTTTAATTCACTTAATAATGTCTCTAAATCATAATTTATATTACCTTGATAAATACTTTTAATTACTTCATTAGATGCAGGTAGCCCAGTGCTGTTTCTGAAGAAATCCAATATTGCAATATTTTTTATCAGGCTAACTTTTAACTTGTCAGAACCAGCTTCCACGCGCTCAACGGCTTCTACAGACTGAGCCCATCGATGACCGTCCGGTGAAGATAGGATTGCTGGCTCAAGGTTTGTACGCAAAAAATTCCAATAATGCTCTGGAGTGTATGTTTGATCTTCGCTATGTTTTGTTGATTTCAGAAAATCATGGAACGCATGAGGTTCTGGAGAGCTCAGGAAACCAAAAATACTCCTTTCGTTTTGACCGAAATGTCTTCTTGATGCTGGTCCTAAAATAATCGCCATTGTTGGATGTAATGGCCAACATTTTATTAAAGAGTCTACTAACTGTGTACTGATTGAAGGTCTTCTCTTTCTAACTTCATCAGCTACTATATGAGCAGCATTTACATTAATATTATTTTTTGACTCTTCGCTAATTGAAATCGCTTTAGACAATAGTTCAATGGTTTCATCACTTGATGAAATTAATGGTATATCTGCATACCGCCCTTGCACTTTAGCCCATTCGTTTTGTATCTCATGACCTAATTTTGATGAGTATTGTCTAAATGCTTGATGCAGAATTCCAATAACAATTAACTTGCCGTTACTCCTTGAAGCTGCCTCAGCAAGATCTTGGTAGAAATGTATATCGTTTTCCTCTTGAGCCGAATACTCAAGGAATTTTCCCATTTCATCGATGACTATAATTAAACCGTCATATGTTGAAGAATTACTAAGAGCTTTTAGCCGATCAATGAGATCAGCACCTGTTGGCTTAATTTCTTTCTTGTTGTTAGATTTTGTCTGTTTATCCAACGAGTTGTCTATTTCTTGTACGATGTTGGTTCTTTTACCCGTAATTGGTAAAATATTCCAACCGTTAGTGATAGGAAAAGCTTTTTTAAATAATGGCGAAATACTTTTATCTAAACGAGTATAAGCTTTTTTTCTTATTTCTTTATTAGGATGTAACGTAGAAAGAAGCGTGATGGCAAGAGATGATTTCCCGCTACCATATGGGCCAGTTAAAGTAAAAGCTCTTTGTTCAGAGTTGATGATTTGAGTGCAAAAATTATTGAAAACACTCTGTGCTGATTTATTACAAATATATCCATCTAATGAATCCAGACGTCCCATATCTGTATCAATTCGGACAGAGCGTTGGTATTGTTGAGTAATTTTAACTTTGTCCATTAACATTATAAATCACCATAAGCCATATTAATTTGTTCAATTTTTAAGTTAGCTAACTGCTTTTCAGATGTATTTGATATTACAACTTGTCTAATTCCTGAAGAATCAGACCACTTTAAGAAACCATTTGTTTTTTCTTCAAGAGTTGAAAGTCTGTCCGCGACAGAATCTTCATCAAGCTTAAATACTCTTCCTGGGGATGACGGACCATATGCTATGGTTTCAAAAGATAACGTGTTAGCTTCGGAATATAGAGACTCCCAAAACTCAATGAGAGAAAAAATAAAAATATGATCGCTGAGAGAGTATTTTTGGCCTCTCTTGAAGGAAAATAGCCCTCGGCTTTCCTCTTGAATCAAACCTAATTCTGATAACAGAGGTTCTGCATTTTCCTCTATATTATTATCTGATTTTGGGCAGTATGATCTAATGCATGCCTCAACATCTCTCTTTAATGTTGCCTCTGAGATTTTTACATTTCTTTCAGATGCGTAATCTCTAATACGCTCTACAAGATTGTCTCGTGAAAATGACGAAGACGTTATATTGTTAAAAAGATAGCTCCATGTTGTAGAGCGATGTTTACTATTAGCAGCCGGTAAACCGGCTAAACGCCAATGAGCAAGCCAAGCAGTGCAGGGGTTTTCACAAAAAGGATCTAATCCTTTATCCTGAAGGATCATATCCCATTCTTTTGGAATAATAAAAACTCCCTTACTGTTATTGGACTCCTCCAATAGCCCACATGCTAGAGACCAATGCTTGATGGAGGACACCATGTTTTTACCTACGCCAAACACACCGATTGCTTCATCACGGGTAAAAATAGATTTGTCAAGGGTGTTATCACTGTTTTTTTGGTCATAAGACTTTTTCAACCACATCTGCTTCAGTGGGAAAGTCTCATGGCCTGAGAAATGTGGAACATATGTAGGTTGAGTGAGTAAGTTTTCCATCGCCTATCTCTACTGGATTAAATTGCCAGTGAGAATAGCACATTGCTGGGGAAGTTATCCAGTAAGGAAAGGTTTTTTACTGTTTTTATAAACAGTACTTAGAGGAAGTTACTTGCTATTTATCATATGAGAGTCCGACGAACACAGAGCTACATAGAGCATTAAAAAATTATATGCTACTGATATTTAATATGATAAAGTTATAAAGCATGTTTCTCAACTACTGATGTTAAAAGAGTGTCTTCATAGCATCCCATAAGTGAAGATGAATCATTTACATGTGAAGGTGAACCCATCATATCAGTAGATAAGGATTATTTTTCATTATAAAAGACTAATTCATATACGAGGTCAGCTCATGGCAGAGTTTGCAGTTGCGGCGAGAACATTGCTCCATCTTGGTTCTGAATTGATTACTTCTGATGAGGTAGCAATCTACGAATTGATTAAAAATGCATTCGATTCTGGCTCAAGCCGAGTCTCTATAAAGTTTTTCTGTCCCATTTCATCTCATATAGTTTCGGAGTGCAATGAGATGATTGATGATTCGGTCGATAATCTCATTTCTTTAAGTGATATTAAATCCTTAATATTAAATAAATTAAAAAATAACTGGCGAATTTTAAATGAAAATGACGAAATCTTAGATTTTGATTCGTCAGTTGAGCTAGTAAGAAATTCAACTGATTTGAGCTCACTAAAAGGTGGGCTAAACAAAATTAATTATATTGAATTTGAAGATTCTGGTTCAGGAATGAATTCATTAAGTTTAAAGAAAGCATTTCTAACTATAGGTACCTCGTATAAAAAAGTTTTTGACACAAAAGATGATGGTTCTCCAGTTTTAGGAAATAAAGGGATTGGACGACTTTCAATGATGAGATTGGGAGCTATAGCACATGTTGAAACATGGACAAAAAATGAAGAGAATGCCCATAGGATTGAGTTTGATTGGAATGCTTTTGATTCATCTGAGCTATTGATAGGGCAAATAAATTTTCCTATAAATGAAGTTGTTAAAAATGGAAAAACTGAAAGTGGTACTAGAATATCTATATATTCTTTAACTTCAGATTGGTCAGAAAAGAGAATATTAAATGATATAGTAAATGGTTTTTTACGACGTTTAAATAATCCATTTCAAACTGATTTACGTCGTTTTCCAATTGACCTCTATTATAATAATTCAAAACGTATCCCCATCAAACCAATTGATACAAAACTAATTGAGCTTGCTGATAGAGATTTAGTATTAAAGTTTACTCCAAAAAAAAACGCAGAGCTTTCATCTGAAATCTTGAAGACTGTGATCAGTATTCCTGGGTTAGAAAACTCTTCGGTTCCTCAATCGAGAACGGTGAGGGATCTTTGTAGTAAGTATGAGTGTAGTATAAAAGATTTAGATTCCATAGGCCCATTTACACTAAGAATAAAATGGTTTAACAGATCAAAATTAATGCAAAGAAAGCTTGGTCCTGAACTTAAATCCATTAGAGCTGAATTAGACCTTTGGAATGGTGGTGTCGCTATTTATCGTGACGGATTCCGAGTCGGGTTGTCTGGCTCTACTAAAGATGGAGATTGGCTAGACATTGATAACAAAGCATTAAGAGGGAGAGGGTTAACTTTAAATAGAATTCAGACTGTTGGAGCTCTTGAGATAACAAAAATATCTAATCCACTTCTTATTGATCGATCTAATCGCGAGGGCCTAATCGATAGTGCAACAATAGATCTCTTGAGAGGTATAATTCAAGATTTTGCCTTATCAGAGCTTCGTTCCCATGTTCAAGCAGAGGAAAAAGTTCAGAAAAAAGAAACTGAAAACCAGCTTCTTGATGAAGGAATTGATTCTATTGAATCAAGACTTAAAGAGTCTGAAAAAATTATTCATGAAATACAAACTAAATCACCGGAATGTAAAACACAAATTGTATCATTGCATCAAAACATGCAGTTTATAACTAATAGCGTCAAGGGTTTTCGTGATGCTATAAATACACTTCAAGAGCAAAGGGAAGATATCTTAGAGTTAGCAGGTGTAGGTAATGTCATGAGAAGTGTAATGCATGAATTAACTAGAACCACATCTCAAACACGTTCTCTACTAAGTAAAATCGCTAAAAATGCTGATGACGAAACTTCCGATTTACTAAATAAGCTCGAAGTCGAAATTAAAACATTGAATACAAGATTGAGACAGTTAGATCCACTAAGCACAAGCGGACGCAATCGAAAAGGTCAGTTTGAATTGGTCGGTTTGATAAAAACAATAATAAATGGGTATAAGGCCCGATTTTTAAGGCATAATATAAAATTTGTTCTTACATTTAACAGTATACCCATTACCAACCAAACTTTTTTGGTTAAAATGGTTAAAGGTTTTGTTAGTTTAACTATTGAAAACATTATATTGAATTCTGTACACTGGCTTAAAACAGGTTTCATCATGCCTGGTGATGATTCTGCCACTATATATATTAATATCGACTCGGATGCCAGTGTCATTGAAATTTATGACAATGGTCCAGGCATTTCTCCTTCAGATCGTGAACGTATATTCAGTCCGGGTTTTTCTCTGAGAAAAGACGGACATGGCTACGGACTATACATTGCTAAGGAAGTTTCTGCTAATTATGATTCTGATATTTACTTAGACTCAGAACCATTCCCGGACGGTCGCCTAAGACGTTTTGTTATCGAACTTCCAAAGAGGGATGATTAATGAATTTCAAAATTGCGATTATAGATGACGATCTTAATAACTCAGTAAATGAGGATGATTTACATCGAGTTGACAAGGATAATATCTTAGAAGCTTTGATGGACTCAACGTCTCCAGAGTATGAAGAATTGTCTAATAACCTAAATGATTTGTCATTATCTTTTAATAATATTGAGGATTTGGTTAAATATATTAATGATGAATCTGTATGTCTGAAACTACCTCTTTATCTTCAAAAATTAAAGGTTGAGGCCCTTTCAAGAAGAAATGCTTTAATAGGGCCTGTGCGTAATGTTATTGAATGGTTATGTGAGGGAGAGTATGGTTTAGAGCCAAAGGATATTAATGAGTTTCATAACACACAAGATTTTCTTCTATCAATCGAATCCGAATGCTACGATCTAATTCTTGTAGACTATCTTTTAGTCGATGATAATCAAAAGTTGACCATCCCTTTCCTGAAGGAAATAAAAGAGCGGTTGGATAAAAAAAGCTGCTTTTGCTCTTTTATTTTAATGTCATCTTATAGTCAACAATTATCAGATGATTTTTTGGAAATAAAATCAAGAGTAGAAATGACAAGCTCAAGATTTCGTATTCTTAGTAAACCAAATTTAACTGATCTTAATGAGGAAATAATCTGGAAAACTACGTTCCAACAAATATTTAAGCAAAAACTATTCATTCAGCCTATCGAAAACTTTTTGCATGAATGGATTAATAATTTCAATAATGCTACGCATAATTTGTCGAGAACATTATGGACTTTAGATGCTCATACTTTAGACATTATTTACAGAACATCCAAAAGCGATAATCTAAGTTTTTACGAATATTTTTCAGATGTTATTTTTAAAAAAATATCGTCAGAATTTGAAAGCTCACTTAATCCTCATAATTCTAAAGTGAGAGAATTTGGAGATGTGTTGATAGATGCGCTTGAGTCGAATGATAAAATAACACCCGGTAATGAAGTGGCTGATTCACGTCTATTCTTAAAAAATTTATTCAAAGATGTTAATTGGCATCAAGAACATTGGTTTAAACCAAGTGAACCTTTTCCTATTGAAGATAATGTTTCTTTGATAAGCGATCATGCTTTCCCGTATCTTCACTTTCTTCGTTTTTCTTGGCTGAAGAGGAATTTAAGATTTGGTACAGTTTTAAAGAGAAAGGATTCAGAGCAGTTTTTAGTTAATCTTACCCAGCCTTGTGATATAGCTCATCTAACTTTATCTAAAAGTCTTGATGTGCATTTGCTTTTCATTTGTGGCAGTGTCGTACATATGAGCCAGTATGACGTAAATGATAAACAGGCTTTATCTTCCTCTCTTTATTATCAAGACGAATGGAAAAATATATATTGGAATTTGTCTAAGCCCTTAACTCCTCCTATTTGTGAGTTTAAAGAGCTTCTTAGTGATTATGTTATAGTTGCACAATTAAGAAATGAACAAGCGCAATATATACTTAATCGCTATGTATCTAAAATAAGTCGCGTGGCGCAAATAAAAACACCATTTCTATATGAATTGAAATATGTTACTGTTGCTTTGGATACAAATAAAAATATTATTACCAAAAAATCAGGTAGTTGCCATGCGCTGGAGGAGAATAAGAAGTTAGTAATAAATTTTGATCCTGAGAATGCAAAGATTATAGTTAAGGAACTATCTCTTAACAGTAACGTTTTAGAGTCTCTCATATCCGGAATTTCGCTGCCTAAAAGTAATAAAGTGAGATTATTTAGCGGTTCAAAAAATGAACACATGATATTTTTGAAAAATGCTTTTTCTGAAGGGTCTGTAATTGAAATTATTAGTGATGAATACCGGGAAAAATTAGATAAAGTTCCTGAGGGAATGATTTTTATTTATCCTGAATGATGTTGTAGAAAAAGCCTGTTTGCAAAGACAGGCTATTTTTTTTGATAAGCGGAAAAGATATATTGGTTTATATTTTCTATTTTTTCGCAAACCTTGCTTAAGAATTTTATAGATAATATCATATATTTCATGTATGCGAATGTTTTTTGTTACAATGCGGTTGAATATCATGTTATCTTGTATCAATGCTATTATCATTGTTGGTACTTATGATGGTACTAAAGCGTTTACAATATTTTTTTTCATTTAAAAGCATAGGGTTGTTTGCGATGTTCGAGTCCGGCCTTCGCACTCGTCCACTAAACACTTCTCGCCTATGCCATTCCACAAACCCCTCCCGTGGAAAATCCCCCTTCATTATCGGCAGTGCAATTTGCTTCCCAGCAAAATCCCAGAACAGTTTCCCAACGATTCCATTCCCATTTACGCCTTTCGACACCAACACCCGCATTTCCTCATCCAACCCAATCGACCCCTTATCAAACGCCTTATGGTGAATCGCACACAGCGCCAGACCATTCGGAATTTCACACGGCCCGCCGTGCTGCTTCCATTTGATATGTGCCGCCTCAAGCGCAACGGAAGAATGATCGTGCCGCATGTTGAATCCACATATAGCGCATTGGTAGTTATAAGCTCGGAGCACCTGCTGACGGAACTGCGGGTCGCGAACCTTGCGGATCTGCCTGATATCAAACCCCATCTCGTCAGCGATTTCTTCTTGGATGCTTTCTGGAAAATGGGCTTCCAGAATCTGCTGCGCAAGTGAGCCAATAAGGTTTTTGTTCTTACCCAGCAGCGCATAGTGTTGTTCATCAAACCCGCCCGCGACGTTATGCTTTACCAGTTCTCCAGCAGGTGGCTGTCTGCTGCTACCCGTCGTTGAACAAAACTCATCATTCTGAAGTTCCCAGAACCCATCGCCTTTAAGCCGCCAGAACGGCATATCGGGGCGGTACTGCGCGCGTTGCGGACCAAAACGTTCCAGCAGGCTATGCAGCTGATCGCGGATTTCCATACCGTAATTGAACAGGCGAGCGTGCCCCTGCTGATAGTTCGCCAGCACATACAGAAGCAGTAAAGGCTTATGCGGCGCACGCTGATCGCCTTTGCGCCAGATGGTGATGTCGGTAATTGCTTGTTCGAGAGTTTTGCTGGAAGCCATCGTTTTACGCAAGAAGGTAAATAATTGCGATGATGCTCGCAAAACCCCACTCGATCAACTTACAAGTTTTTCACAAGTAACAAAAAAGGTTCCCATTGGCACCCTCACATCAATCTTCATTCCGGTACTGAATCTGATTCCATTCAATCACTGGTCTTTCAGAAGGAACGCTAGGACGCAGGTATAATCCCCATAACACGTCACTTAGCTCTTGGTAAATGCAGATTATCAGTAGGTCTTAGACAAAATTCGCGAACTTTTTAACCACGTCATGAGATAGCCGAAGGTATCAGGATTCAATTAAACCATTTAAAATTAGTAGTCTTTTTTATCCTACCCAAACACCGCACTAAATAAAAAAATTAACCATCAACGCTAATCAAGGAATTACGTCAGGCTCAATACATCGCATTTTATATACGCCAAATACCCCGCATTTACTCCCCTCAAACTCCGTTTATTAGTAGTTGCCTAACCTGGGCAAAGCCATATCATTCTGCCGATAACAAATCTCAATTTAGGGAATGAAGATGAAAGACGCGTGGCTGGATACGTGCTCTACAACCATTCAAAACTTCGTGGAACGCTCGACGAGGCTACAGCCAGATAATCTTGAACTGGACCTGGTCGAAAAAATCGATTTTGACTACCAGATTAACTTAAGTCTCCATTTTCGTGTTGAGACAACAGATCACACTCAGGTAGGAAGAGTCAGCGCCGGGAGCGGCACCCGCGTTTTTACCAGTACTTTCCAGTACGCCGAGGCTCTCCAGGCTGAAACCAGCGCTGTCTTATCTCGCGCAGAAACTCTTCGTGAAGCACAAGCACTGGTGCTTTCCCACCCTTACGGTGCGCTTCAAAAAGAGCAAGAAATCTATTCCCATCCAACACGCCTCTGTTTAATTGAAAACTGCACTAGCTGCAATGGACGCGGACAGGTCAACTGCTCCTGGTGCTATGGTTCTGGTCGCGTGAGCTGCACCACCTGTGGAGGAAGTGGGCAGGTACTGGAACAGCGAAGCCATTTCGATCACTACACCAATCAGTATCGCACGGAGAGCCACTACCGGATGTGCTACACCTGCACAGGCGGTAAGGTGAACTGCGGCCACTGTAGCGGCTCGGGAAACCAGCGCTGTTCCCCCTGCGACGGAACAGGCGAAACAACCCGCATTACCCGGCTTGCCAGCGTTGCCGTGCCTCGTTACCAGTTGATCTACCATCGTGAAGATGTGCCGACGTTCATTAAAGATGGCCTCTACAAAGCGGGCATCCCACAACTGGCAAGTTATGGCGCCGTTGAGCTCGCAGAGTCCAGTATTGATGAGGATTTACGTAACGTTAATTTTATCTACAACGCCAGCGTACCCTTTGCCCGATTTACGAGCCAGTTACGACAGGCTCAGCTTACGGAACAGCCCGTTAACTGGATCGTTTACGGTCGTCATCCGCAGATACTCGATGCGGGGCATGTTGTTGAGTTGATGCTTAAAAACGATCTTAATGAGCTTGTTTATTGCTCCACCAAAGGAAAACTGCTGAATCCGCTTGTTGCGGCGTGTAGCCGTAAAACGGTGGCCACCTTTATGGAGTCGGAAGCTCACCAGGATATGCTGGATGCAAATCGCACGGGTAAATCCGGGGAGATGCTCCGCGAAGCGATGAATCGTGGAGTGACTACAACCTATATTGACGAGGCCCTGACCAGCCTGAAAGCCATTACGCAGGCTGTGCATAACTGGTCGGTGGTAAAGTGGGCAATCTTCAGCGCTGTCATTATTTATCTGTTGATGCCGCTTTATACCGCCTATAGCAACATCTGGTTCAACGACATGGCAGGACGGGTTTATCTTACGCCGTTCCTGCGCTGGGATAACCAGCAGAATTTACTCGCTTCCCTGGAGGTACTGGCGCGTTACTGTGGCTTGTTTATTGCCATCGCTGCCGTTGTTATCGCTTTCCTGGGGTATTTATGGCGCAGGGGCTGGGTCCGCTGGCGAATGGGTCAACATCTGGCTAAATGGGCGGTTAATAAGAAGATTTTACGTAGCGGCTGGTTCATGAGTTTTATTCTGACAAGCCTGTTCGCAACTTGCCTGTTACTGTTTTTCCCGATCTGGGTGACAAATGAGGGCGAACTCTTTGGGCAGTATTCTTTAATTGAATTACTTCGCTGGGTTGCTGAGTTAGTAAGATAATACGATCAGGACTCCCGGTAGGTTTGCAGGGAGTCGGTCTTTTTATCTGCCAGCCTCTAATAACCAGTATAAAAGGCGCCGCACTGGCGCCTTTCTCATTCCATCGCTGGCTTAAGCCTTTCGCAGCTTCCCGGAGATCACCCCAACAAAGTCCATCACCTGCTGTTGTTTCTGCTCCGACAGTTGGCTCACCTCGCGCATCAGCGTCTCTATCTCCGGCTCTCCCTGCCGGGACGTCAGGATCATGCAGCCCTTCATGACCTTTACGTCGACCTTCGTTCCGGTGCTGAACCCGGCTTCATTGAGCCAAAGACCTTTCATAATAAATGCAGGGATGCGGGTATAATCTCCATACCGCGTCGCATAACTCACGGTAAATACCCGGTCGTCAGCTTCAAATACTTCTGGTTGCAGTGATTCTGCAATACAATCGATATCAGTCATGGTTACTATTCTCAGTCAATAGTGATTGTGATGAGCGATACGGGCATGTTGGCGCATGCCCGTATTGCGTTAAATAACACCTGTAAATTTACCCAGTAAATAAAATTAAGTCCAGAGTAATATAAAACGTAATAAGCGCGATTAGACTGCTTTTAAATTATAATATAATGAATGGATTGAGGCTGTATTAATGATAATGAATTTATATATGTTCAATCCTGTTTGGTTTGTTCTCTAACAGCTTCAACTATTACGTGATGCAGCTTACCTACCGTGACATCCCGAATAACCGGCTTCGGTATGCCGCGTAGCCAGTCAACAAACCGACATATGCCAAAAAGATCAAGTCCTTCACTGGTAAAAAGGTATTCATCCTCGGCGAGGGAGAACCTGTTACGGAAACTATTATCCTCAGTATCAAATGAAATATTAAATGCTTGTTCACAGACCTCTAAAAGGTCTGTGCCATCGTCGCCACAGATATGCAGGTCCTCTTCAACTCGTGAGTTTTTGTCGATAGGTTTGCGATAAGGCCCGAAGTTTTCCTGAATGATCTCAATAATCTGCTCAAGTGTTGGCTCCATAAATACATCTCCCTTTAATCAATCACCCTGGTACTGAAATAAGAATCTATCCAGACGGTTAATATGGAGTGATCAATATAAACCTTTTACCATAGCGTGCATATTATTCAGAGGCGTCAGGTGACGTATGTTTTTACAAGGAATGTGGACATCAATCAGGATCGTACTTTTGTTTATTGTCATGCTAGTTGTCGCATGGGTGGTGCCCTATGAAGATCTCGTGGATAGCTTCATCTATACGCACATTAGCTACACTGATGCCGGGAAGATAGCGAAAAAGGTATTGGGCGAACCCGATCCTGAACCCTATGATTCAATCAGCAGTTATATAAGCCTTGTCATCAACACGTTAATTAGCGTTCCTTTAATGGGTGTGATTATTAGCGCTTATAACGCTATTACTCGTAACACAAAGCCTGCTGAGCTTCCAAAAGAGTGGGCGTTATCCACATTAAGGCGGTTCGGGAAAATAGCTCTTTTCACCTTTTTGTTTTGGGCGCTGCTCCGTTTGCTGCCTTGGCAAACTCTCTCTCCCAATAATCAAACTTTTACAGCCTTTACTGCAGTCGCGTTTTTAGTTTTTAACCTGTTTTTGACGTCAATTTGCTACCGGTTTATCACGAAGAATGTCACCAATCAAAGGCGCTTTTACCATGGCTGATCCTGCTTATATGTGGCTTAAGGGTAGTAGGGAGGCTGCCAACAAATCCTGTTTGAAAAACGAACAAATGCACCTTAAAATTAGCATTAACTCTTTAGTGCGTGTTTTAAGGTGCAAAATGAAGCGTACGCAACAGGATTTACTCACTTCGGAATTAAGCCGCCAGCTATCTGACCTGGGCTATGGGCTGGCGCAAAGTCGTATTGCGCGAAAAATTCCGCAGTCAGAAGTCGCGGTACGCGCCAACATCAGCCGTAACACAGTCAGTCGTATCGAGAATGGCGACCCCGGTGTCGCTATCGGCCAGATTTTGCGTTATCTCGATGTGGTTCGTCCCGGTGCAACGCTTGCGGATGTCATCACGAAGGAGGATAACGCCGTACAGGCCGTGGAGAGCCTTCGTCGTCCCCGTCGCGCACGGCCATTAAGTGACAAGGAGTTGGATGAATATGATTTCTGAGAACACGTTGCTGATACATGCATTTTTACCCGGGGCAACAGAGTCTGTCCCGGCCGGAAAATTGAATTTACAGGAGGAGGGGACTGACCTTCGGTCATCACGTTTTATCTATGGTCTTAAATACCTGAAACGAAACGGTGCGATAGAAGTTGATCCTGTTGGGCTGGGTATGTTGCAGGGCCAGCAGGTCGCAAGGCAGGCGTTATTTGCGCAGGAGTCGACGTTGTTTGGCGGGATTCGGGATGCAGCGCCAGATGCCTGGGGACGACGGGTTATTGAAGCTAAAAAGCGGGTTCCGGCGAATTCATTACCTGAGTCTGTCTACCTGCTTGAGGCTGGGCCAAACCGAACGGGTGCCCTGGATATCACCTATGATGGACAGCCATCCAGAAATCTGGAGGCATCGGCGGATATAAAGTCTCTGGGGTATCTGTTTGATGCCGCGGAGAGAATCGAGAACGGCGCGCCTTTACCTGCCAATCTGCATGGCATATTTGACGCAGGTTCCAGCATGGGCGGTATGCGACCAAAAGCGACGGTGGTTGTGGAGGATGGTAGTCACTGGCTAGCGAAATTTTCTTCGCGTACCGATCGTGGATTCTGTTATCCGGCTATAGAACACGCCACGTTACGACTTGCAAACGCGGCAGGACTTCAGGTTCCTGAGACCCGCCTTGAGGAGATAGGGCCCGGGCGCTTTGCGATGTTGATTAAACGTTTTGATCGCGTGGGCCGGGGCGAAAATACCGGGCGGCGCCATTTTGTCTCTGCACTTACCTTAATGAATATTCACGAAATGGCATCTATAGAAAGCAGCTATGCGGACCTGGCGGATGCCATGCGTCGACACCTTGGCGCAGCCCATCTTTCAGACGACCTGAGGGAGCTGTACCGCCGAATGGTATTTAATATCCTGGTGAACAACGATGACGATCACCTGCGTAACCATGGTTTTGTTTTGATGGAATCGCCTGCGCAGGCCCCTGTGAAAGGGAAGCAGGAGCCGCAGGAGAAAATGACGCTGGCGTGGCGAATCAGTCCGCTCTATGACGTGGTGCCTCGCCCGGTGCATTCCCATCATCGTCGTCTGCACTTAGGAGTTGGTGCATATGGTAAAGAGGCCACGCTGGGTAATGCAGTTTCCTGGTGTGAGCGCTTTGGAGTAAGCCGTGCTGATGCAATTGCCGAGATTGATCGCATCTGGCGCGTGGTCAGGGAGTGGCGTAACCATTTTGAGGAATTCGGTGTAGCAGGCGAGGATATCGATGCCATGAGTTCGGCATTTTTGCATGCCCGTTACTTGGGCGGCGCGGATATTGGGGTGGCTTAACTGCCTCTGAAAATGCACCTTAACCCGATAACGCCTGTTTTAAGGTGCACTTTCCTCATCAGGTCCCCAAACCCACCCCCATCGCCCCCCTAATTATCGGAATCGGCGTCAGCAAGTGCTGATACATCAATTCCCCTGCCAGCACCCCATCCCGCGCCAGCACCGCATCCATCAGCTTCTGATGCTCCACATGCTTCTCTTCTAACATCGCCACCGACAGCACAGTCTTCCGCAGCCACACATACCGATACCGTGCCGCCAGGTCAAACAGCCGCTCCCGCATCTGCATCAAATACCGCGACCCACACCCCACCACAATCGCCGTATGAAACGCCTGATGACGCTGATCCCACTCGTCCAGCATCGTCTCGCTGGCGTCACGGGATTCGAGCTTGTTCAGCAGATGCATCCGGGCGAGAAGGTCGGCTTCCCACTCTTCGCCGCCGCGCTCTATAGCGAGGCGCACCAGCATCGCCTCCATATTGGCGCGTGCGTCAAAGATATCGAGCAGCTCCTGTTCGGACATGGGTGCCACCCGGTAGCCCTTCTGGTTAATGACCGTGACCAGCCCCTCGGCAACCAGCTGCGAGAGCGCTTCGCGCAGCGGGCCGACGCCCAGTTCATACCGGGAGGTCAGCAGGCTCATCCGCAGCTTCTCATCCGGGTGATACACGCCGCGGATAATGTCGTTCTTCAGCCAGCGGTAGCCGTCGATGGCCGTTGCCTGGGAAATGATGGTCATGGTCGTGCTCCTTGAATACGGCCCGGCCTGCACCGGGCGTAAAGATTAACCCTGCTTCGCCTCGTCAAAACATTCGGCGATAATCGCCAGCCCCTGCTGAAGCTGCGCCTCTTCCACGGTCAGCGGCACCAGGATGCGCAGCACGTTGTAGTACGGGCCGCAGGAGAGCAGGATCAGCCCTTTGTCCCGCGCCCGGGCCACAATCTGCGCCGTCAGGGCGGCGTTCGGCTTATGGTGGTCACCCTCTTCAAACAGCTCGATGGCGATCATCGCCCCCAGGCCGCGAACGTCGCCGATCTCAGGGTGTTTTTCGGCGATAGCCAGCAGGCCTTCGCGCAGGGTGTTACCCAGCTTGTTGGCTTTGCCCAGCAGATCCTCCTGCTCGAAGACCTTGATTACCGCCAGCGCGGCGGCGCAGGCGATCGGGCTCCCGGCGTAAGTGCCGCCCAGTCCGCCCGGGGCGATGGCGTCCATCACTTCGGCGCGTCCGGTGACGCCCGCCAGCGGGAAGCCGCCAGCAATGGATTTGGCGAAGGTGGTGATATCCGCCGCGACGCCCATCTGCTCCATGGCGAAGAAGGTCCCGGTGCGGCCCGCGCCGCTCTGCACTTCATCGGCGATCAGCATGATGCCGTGCTCGTCGCACAGGTCGCGCAGACGCTGCATAAAGGCCGGGGAGGTGGCGTAGAAGCCGCCTTCACCCTGCACGGGTTCGATCACGATGGCGGCGATATCTTCCGGCGCGGCATCGTTCTTGAAGATGCGATGGATGCTGGCGATGGCGTCGTCATCGCTGATGCCGTGCAGGGCGCAGGGATAGAGCGCGCGATAGACGTGGCCCGGCATCAGCCCCATGCCCGCTGAGTAAGGATTCACTTTCCCGGTGAGCGACAGGGTGTAGTGGGTGCGGCCATGATAGGCCCCGGTAAAGGCGATGGTGCCGTTGCGTTTGGTGGCCGCGCGGGCAATTTTCACCGCGTTCTCGACCGCTTCGGAGCCGGTAGTTACCAGCAGGGTCTTTTTCGGGAAATCGCCCGGCACTTTCTGGTTCAGGGTTTCGCAAAGCTCCAGATAGGGTTCATAGGCCAGCACCTGGAAGCAGGTGTGCGACAGCTTTTTCAGCTGCGCTTCCACGGCGCTGACCACCTCCGGGTGCAGATGCCCGGTGTTCAGCACCGCAATCCCTCCGGCGAAATCAAGATACTCACGGCCTTCGACGTCCCATACCCGGCAGTTCTCGGCGCGGGCGGCAAAAATCGGGTGGATCTGACCCACGCCGCGGGGTACGGCATTGCTACGACGCTGCATTAACTCTTTGTTGGTGCTCATTGGATGCTCCTGAATTAAAGGCCGATGCACATATATTTGATTTCTAAGTAATCTTCGATGCCGTATTTGGAACCTTCCCGACCCAGGCCGGAGGCTTTAATGCCGCCAAACGGGGCCACTTCGTTGGAGATAATCCCGGTGTTGATCCCGACGATGCCGTACTCCAGCGCCTCGCCGACGCGGAACACGCGGCTCAAATCACGGGCATAGAAGTAGGCGGCGAGGCCGAACTCGGTGTCGTTAGCCATATGGATAACATCGGCTTCATCTTTAAAGCGGAACAGCGGCGCCAGCGGGCCGAAGGTCTCCTCTTTTGCCACTTTCGCATCACCGGGTACATCTACCAGAATAGTCGGTTGGAAGAAGTTGCCGCCGAGTTTATGCTGCGATCCGCCGGTAATAATCCGCGCGCCTTTCTCCACCGCGTCGGCAATGTGTTCTTCGACCTTATCCACCGCCTTGCTGTCGATCAGCGGCCCGATGGTCACGCCCTGGGTCAGGCCGTCGCCGATCTGCATCTTCTCCACCGCCTGCTGGAGTTTTTCGGCAAAGCGATCGTAGACGCCGTCCTGCACGTACAGGCGGTTGGCGCAGACGCAGGTCTGCCCGGCGTTGCGGAACTTCGAGGCCAGCGCCCCTTCCACGGCCTTATCGAGGTCGGCATCGTCAAAGACAATAAAGGGCGCGTTGCCCCCCAGCTCCAGCGAGACCTTTTTGATGTCCTTCGCGCACTGGGCCATCAGCTGGCGGCCTATCCCGGTCGAGCCGGTAAAGGAGAGCTTGCGCACCAGCGGGTTGCCGGTCAGCTCGTTGCCGATATCGGACGCCGAACCGGTCACCACGTTAAACACCCCTGCCGGGATCCCGGCGCGTTGCGCCAGTTCGGCCAGCGCCAGCGCGGAGTAGGGGGTCTGGCTGGCGGGTTTGAGGACCATGGTGCAGCCTGCCGCCAGGGCCGGACCGGCCTTGCGGGTGATCATCGCCGCCGGGAAGTTCCACGGAGTGATGGCAGCGGTCACGCCAATCGGCTGCTTAATCACGATCAGCCGCTTGTCCGCCTGATGGCCCGGAATGGTATCCCCATAGACGCGTTTCCCCTCTTCGGCGAACCACTCTATAAAAGAGGCGGCATAGCTGATCTCGCCCTTGGCTTCCGCCAGGGGTTTGCCCTGCTCGAGGGTCATCAGCTGAGCCAGATCGTCCTGGTTCGCCATCATCAAATCGAACCAGCGGCGCAGAATGTTGGCGCGCTCTTTGGCGGTGAGGGCTCGCCAGGCGGGCAGGCCGCGGTTCGCCGCCTCAATCGCCTCGCGGGTCTCGTCGGCACCCATTTTCGGCACGCTGCCCAGAGTCTGGCCGTTCGCCGGGTTGGTCACGGCGAGGGTCTCACCACTGTGGGCGTCGCACCACTCTCCTTCTATATAAGCCTGCTGGCGGAATAAGCTGGGATCGTTGAGTTGCATGGTGGCTTCCTGTCTCAGAATGATTAACGGGTAAACGCGGCATGTAAGGTCTCCACACTACCGGCAGCCCGCAGTGAACGCCCGGGGTTGTGCTGGCTGGCGAGCAGGGTCTGAACCTTGCTCACAATATGCGCCCCGATGGGGATCGCCGAGGTCGCCGCCGGGGAGGGGGCATTACAGGTATGGATGGTGCGCGGCGTGGTGACAAATAAAAAGTCGTCGATCAGCTTACCTTCTGGCGAAACTGCCTGCGCCCTCACACCCGCAGGCCAGGGGTGCAGATCCTTCACCGTCAGCCCCGGGCAGTACTTCTGCACCAGCTTCAGATAGCCGCTTTTGCACAGCGAATTTTTCATCTCGCCCAGGCCCGAGCGCAGGTTGTTCTGCACTACCCGGCGAATGCCCGTCGAGCCCATAATTTCCAGCATATCGGACAAGGAGAAATCGCCCTTGCGGTAGCCCTCGCGCTTGAAGGCCAGCACCGCGTTCGGCCCCACCGTCACGCTGCCGTCGATCATCCGGGTGAGATGCACGCCGAGAAACGGCATCGCGGGGTCGGGGATGGGGTAGATAAGGTGGTTGACGATCCGGTCGTGCTCCGGCGCGAGGCGGAAATACTCCCCGCGGAACGGGCAGATGATAAACCCGGGGTCGATGCCGAGCATCTTCACCAGCCGGTCGGCCATCAGCCCGGAGCAGCTGATTAATGTGGTGGCTGCAAAATCGCGTCCGTCGTGGGTGTGGATCACCACCCGGTCGGCGTGCTCTTTCAGGGCGCTGACCTCGGCGCGATAAATCACTTCTCCGCCCTTCGCCTGGAAGCGGCTTGCCATCGCCGCCGCCACCTCGCGATAGCTGACGATCCCGCTGGAGGGGACAAAAATCCCGCCCAGCCCGGTGATGTTGGGCTCGCGCTCGCGCAGTTCGGCGGCGCTGAGCCATTCGCGCTCGATGCCGTTGGCGGCGGTGCGGTCCCACAGGGCCCGCATGCGCTCCATCTCCAGCGGAGAAGTGGCTACCAGCATCTTGCCGCAGGTGTCGTAGCGGATGTTGTGTTGATCGCAGAAGGCTTTGGTCGCCCGGTTGCCCGCCAGGCAGAACTGCGCCTTCAGGCTGCCGGGGGTGTAATAGACCCCGGCGTGGATCACCCCGCTGTTGTGCCCGGTCTGGTGGCAGGCCGGGCCCGCCTCCTTCTCCAGCAGGGCGATGCGGGCGTCCGGGTAGAGTTCAATCAGCTGCATGGCGGTCGACATGCCGATAATGCCGCCGCCGATAATCACGAAGTCATACATCCGCTCAATTCCTACTGATGAGTCTGATAGTGGGTGGTGGCGTAGCTGATATACCCGCGCTGGCGCATCAGCTCCCGGCGCAGATCCGGATGCGGGGTGAAGCGATCCCGGCCGTGCAGCCAGAACATATTGTTGATCAGCAGGAATTTACCCACCGGTACCGGAATGGAGACGATGTTTTTGCTGCCCTCCAGCGCGTCAGAAAGTTCGCTTAACCAGACGCCCTCTTCAAAATCTTTCGGCTGGACGAACTGATCGATATAGCGCATCACCGGGCGGCCCTGCTGGTCGACGTCAAACACCGGGTGGAACACATCGGCGGCGACGTTTTTGCTCGGCGGCGCGGTCCAGCGCAGCGGGCGACGGGCCAGCGGATGGCTGAAGAAGGTATCCAGCGACTCCCAGTCGTCGAGGTGCAGCAGCAGGGAGTTGCCGCCCTGCATGTTCTGCTCGTCGATCTTCATCATCAGCACGTAGTCGGTGACTTCGTCGACGAAGGTGCCGTCGTTGTGCAGCTCCAGCACGCGGTGGGGCTGGCGCAGATAGCTGTCGGAGTTATCAACGTTTTTTACCGTAAAGCGGGCGTAGTACTGGCCGCTCATGGCGTCGTAATTGGAGCGACCGATCAGGTGCGCGACCGCGGTGGCGATCTTCACCATCTCGTCGGCCTGAGTGACGTTATCCACCCCCTCGGCGGAAATCAGCAGCGCGCCCTGGTCACGGCTGAGCATCGTGTTCAGCAGCAGGGGCTGGAGCTGGTTGCCGCACAGGTCATCGAGGATCTTCGCCACCCGAAAGCGCAGGAAGGATTTGTACTCCAGGGCCTGAACGGGCCACTGCTCCACCTCCCGCAGGAACTGCTGGGTAACCTCCGCTGAGAACGTCAGCTCCAGCAAACGCGGAGACTGCACGGATGTCGTGATGCTGAAACCGGTGATGGTCCGGGACAACGCCTCGTCGGGCTGTTTTACGGCGGTAAGTGCATTCATCAGAATCAATCCTCTCAGAAAGTTTCAGGAGCAGGGCAGTGCATTTCGTAGCCATAAATTAAAAATATCTACATTTTGACGAAATGGGCCTGTTCATGAGTGATTGTTTGAATTTTGTGATGCAGGCGTGAAAAACAGCGAAATGGCGGGGAAAATGCGTCTCCAGGGCGGGATCTTAAAACCTCACGTGATGCGGCTCACGGAAAATGCCGGTTATCCTTAACAAAAACGTGACATATCCATACAAATCTTAACAAATCGCGAGGGCAACGCTGTACGGCCTTGAGGCGCTCTTCTATACCTTGATTCGTGTTACCTGCGACTCAACCCCATCACAGAGAATAAACGTATGGAACAGACTTCTGGCAAGAAAAGTGAAGCAATTCATAGCGATAATACACAGCAATTTCACCGCTCCATCGGCCTTATCTCTAACTTCTCGCTCGGGTTCACCTACCTCTCGCCGCTGACGGCGGTCTACTCCCTGTTTGCGCTGGCTGTGACGCTGGCGGGGCCGCCGGCCATCTGGTGGATCCCGATTGTGGCCTGCGGACAGCTGCTGGTGGCGCTGGTGTTTGGCGAAGTGGCGTCGCAGTATCCGATTACCGGCGGTCTCTATCCCTGGGCGCGTCGCCTGTGGGGCCGGAAATATGCGTGGATCGCCGCCTGGATCTACCTCTGGGCGCTGGTGGTGACCATCACCTCGGTGGCGGAATATACCGCCACCTTCGTCGGATCGCTGTTCGGCTTTGAAACTTCGGCCGGCAACATGCTGATCACCTCGGTGGTGCTGCTGCTGATGATGATGGCCATCAACATGTCGGGGACCAAAAACCTCGCCCGGGTCGCCCGGATTGGCTTCTGGTGTGAAATTGTCAGCGTGATTGCGCTGGGGATTTATCTGCTGCTGTTCCATCGCGCGCAGCCCTTCTCGGTAGTCTTCGACTCGATGGGGGTGATCGCCAAAGACGGCAGCTACCAGCCGGCATTTATGGCGGCGGCGCTGATCGGCCTGTTTATGTTCTTCGGCTTTGAAGCCTGCGGCAACGTGGCGGAAGAGGTGAAAAACCCGAGCAAAAAGATCCCGATTGCGATGATCCTCAGCATCGTGTTTGGCGCCCTCTCGGCGATGGTCTCGATCCTCGGCTACCTGCTGGCCTCCCCGAACCTGATGAATATCGTTAACGGCCAAATTGCCGATCCGATCCCGGCGATCCTCAACGAAGCCCTCGGCGAGACTGGCGCCACGGTGTTTATCATCATCGCGGTGATCGCCATGCTGTCGTGCATTCTCTCCCTGCAGGCCGCCTTAAGCCGCCTGATCTTCTCCTTCTCCCGCGATCAGATGCTGCCGGGTAGCGCCTGGATGTCGAAGCTGTCGAAAAACAGCGTCCCGGATAACGCGATGATCGTCAGCTGCCTGCTGCCGGTGCTCATCTGCGTGTGGGTCTACTTCCAGCCGGATAACCTGGCGCGCATCACCGCCTTTGCGGTTATCGGCATCTACATCTCCTTCCAGATGGTGGTGCTGGCGGCGCTGCGCCAGCGGCTGAAGGGCTGGAAACCGGCCGGGGAGTGGAGCGTCGGCGGCTGGGGCATGCTGGTCAATATCCTGGCGCTGGCCTACGGCCTGTGCGGGATCTGGCTGCTGGCGCAACCGGCCGAGAGCGCCAGCTTTATCGACCGCTGGACGGTGCTGGTGGGGCTGGCGGTAGTGGTGATCTCCGGTCTGATTTACATGGCGCTGGCCCGTCCGTTCGGGCGCTCAAACGCGCCGGAAAATGACGCGATCGAGCATGCAAAACGGCTTAACGCAGGACAACCTCTGTAATTTCCCGGAACATAAAAACAATGGAGTCGGCTATGCAAGACAACTTATTGATCAATGGCGAACTGATTGCGGGTTCAGGTGAGAAGCAGCCCGTCTACAACCCGGCCACCGGCGAGGTGCTGCTCGAAATTGCCGAAGCCAGCCCGGAGCAGGTGGACGCCGCGGTGCAGGCCGCCGATCGCGCCTTCCGCCAGTGGGGCCAGACCACGCCGAAAGCGCGCGCGGAGTGCCTGCTGAAGCTGGCGGATGTGATTGAGCAGAACGCTGACACCTTCGCCAGACTGGAGTCGCTGAACTGCGGCAAACCGCTGCACTGCGTGCTGAACGACGAGATCCCGGCCATTGTCGATGTGTTCCGCTTCTTTGCGGGTGCCACCCGCTGCCTGAACGGCCTCGCCGCCGGAGAGTACATGGAAGGGCACACCTCAATGATCCGCCGCGATCCGGTGGGCGTGGTGGCCTCCATCGCCCCCTGGAACTACCCGCTGATGATGGCGGCGTGGAAGCTGGGCCCGGCGCTGGCGGCCGGGAACTGCGTGGTGCTTAAGCCGTCGGAGATCACCCCGCTGACCGCCCTGAAGCTGGCCGAGCTGGCAAAAGATATCTTCCCGGCCGGGGTGATTAACGTCCTGTTTGGCCGGGGTAAAACCGTGGGCGACCCGCTGACCGGCCACGACAAGGTGCGGATGGTCTCCCTGACCGGCTCCATCGCCACCGGGGAGCACATTATTTCCCATACCGCGCCGACGATTAAGCGCACCCATATGGAGCTGGGCGGCAAAGCGCCGGTGATTGTCTTTAACGACGCCGATATCGACGCGGTGGTCGAAGGCGTGCGCACCTTCGGGTTCTACAACGCCGGGCAGGACTGTACTGCGGCCTGTCGTATCTATGCCCAGAAAGCGGTCTATAACACGCTGGTGGAAAAGCTGGGCGTCGCCGTCGCCAGCCTGAAAATGGGTGCCCCGGAGGATGAGACCACCGAGCTCGGGCCGGTCAGCTCCGCCGCCCATCTGACCCGCGTCAGCGAGGCGGTGGAACGCGCCAAAGCCCTGCCGCACATCCACGTGGTGACCGGCGGAAGCGTGGCGGGCGGCGGCGGATATTACTATCAGCCAACCCTGTTGGCCGGGGCGAAGCAGGAGGATGAGATCATCCAGCGCGAGGTCTTCGGCCCGGTGGTGAGCGTCAGCATGTTCGACGACGAAGAGCAGGTGCTGGAGTGGGCCAATGACTCGCAGTACGGCCTGGCCTCGTCGGTCTGGACCCGTGACGTGGGCCGTGCGCACCGCATGAGCACCCGCTTACAGTATGGCTGCACCTGGGTGAATACTCACTTTATGCTGGTGAGCGAGATGCCGCACGGCGGGCAGAAGCTGTCCGGTTACGGCAAGGATATGTCGATGTACGGGCTGGAGGATTACACCGTGGTACGGCATGTGATGGTGAAGCACTGATTTTATTACGCGGCGGCAATATCCTGTGATGTTGCCGCCGAGACTGTTATATACATTCTATATGGATCATTTTTATCTCTCTCTATATACTTTACATATAGTTTTATAGAGAGGTTAATTATGCCCACCCCAACACGTACTGCGCCGAAAAAATTCCTGTTCCAGCTCCGTTCTGTTGATAACGAATTTGGCGTCAGCGAGGAGACCTTTTCCCGACTGATGGCAGAGCTCTCCCTGAACCAGACCGAGTTGGTCCACAAGGCGTTACGCAACCTCGCCAAAGAGGTACTACCCGCCTACCAACAGGACGATGGCCCGCTGTCCGACGCACAACACGCCGCCGTCAAAAAACTGTCTGGCCTCGACATTTCAGAGGACGATCTGGACTCTCCATTATTTAAATAAGCAGGACGCTTATGATTAATAATTACCATCCGTTACCGGCAATCGGAGACATCATCTGGTGCAGGTTTCCTCAACATGAGGATCTGGGCCATCCGGGGCCAAAAGCGTGCCCCGGCCTGATTTTGAATGTCTTCCCGGATCTGCATGCCGTGCTGATTGTTTATGGAACCTCCCGGACGGACCACGTTTATCAGGGCGAGTTCGTCATCGACGATCAGCTTGATACGGCAGGACTAAGCTGGCCGACAAAGTTTGATCTTAACCGGCTGCAAAAATTGCCGTTTAATACGGAGTGGTTCGCGGTTGCGCCGGGCGTGGAGATCAATACGCCGTTACCCAAAATGGGGGTGATTCCACCCGTGTTTATTCCTGTGATGCGTGCCGCCTGGGCGAAAAGAGGGTAACCGGCATTGCCCGGCGGCGCTCCGCTTGCACGGGCCTACAGGGAATGCACCGGATTTTAATATCGCAGGCTTTTGTAGGCCGGGTAAGCGCAGCGCCACCCGGCAGCTTGTCGGGCGAAAATCCTAATAATATCAGGCGATATAGACAACGATAAAACAGAGTACGTACCATCAGGGCACTCATTTATAAGGATATAAGTTATGTGTTCACAATCAGATATCAGGGATGGTGTTTATTTTTAGTAGATCCCTCATTGCTATATCCATCACCGCATTAATCCTCTGCGGGCTATTTATCTCCCTCATCGCATCCAACATAAACGAGATGACGGTCTACAAAGAAACCGATCGCTATAACTATTACTCTCTCACATATGAAGAAATTCAAAACGCGCCAAGAATCTCGCAAAATTATTATTTCGAATTTCAACCCGGCGACGGATATGCGCCATCAAATGCCATCATTTTCAAAGACGCCATCAATCCAGAACCGCTTCGCACCTACCTCGTAAAATTAGGGTACGTCAGAGAGCAACGCAGGCTGCGTGGAATGGAAGTGTGGTGTCAGCCGAATAAGGAGGGGAGAGGCCCTCTCTATTTATACGTCGATAAACATGCTAAAGAAGTGAGGTTAGCAAAAATCCAGGATCAGCCCCCATGCTCCACGCCCTCAACCACCTGACCCTCGCCGTCAGTAATCTGCCCGCCAGCATTGCTTTCTGGCGCGATCTTCTTGGCCTGCGTCTGCACGCCGAATGGCACGCCGGGGCCTATCTTACCTGCGGCGAGCTCTGGCTCTGCCTGTCATATGATGAAACGCGAAAATTCATCCCGCCGCAGAACAGCGACTACACCCATTACGCCTTCTCCATCGCACAAGAGCACTTCGCAGCGTTCACGCAAAAGCTCCAGGACGCAGGTGTTATCGTCTGGAAGGAGAACAAAAGCGAAGGGGAGTCGTTTTACTTTCTCGACCCGGACGGGCACAAGCTGGAACTGCACGTGGGGGATCTGGCCGCGCGGCTGGCGGCGTGTCGGGAGAAGCCTTACGCGGGAATGGTTTTTACGTCGGATGAGGATTAACAGGGAAAGTAGGCCGGGTAAGCGTAGCGCCACCCGGCATTAAGCGCTGAACTTAAAGCGACTTCACAAACGTCAGCAGATCTTCA
The DNA here is from genome assembly GCF_049974505.2 of Leclercia sp. TB492. NCBI lineage: Bacteria > Pseudomonadati > Pseudomonadota > Gammaproteobacteria > Enterobacterales > Enterobacteriaceae > Leclercia > Leclercia sp. TB492. The sequence goes on from NZ_CM127572.1 coordinate 514,775, forward strand.
TTCAGCTGGTCCTGATGGGTCAGCGCAAAGCCGTGCGGCGCGTTGTCATACACCTTCAGTTCCGCCTTGCTAATCAGCTCTGCCGCCACTTTACCGGTAGTTTCAAACGGTACGATCTGGTCGTTGCTGCCGTGGATCACCAGCGTCGGAACGTCGACTTTCGCCATATCCGCACGGAAGTCGGTTTCGGCGAAAGCAGTCACGCAGTCGAGGGTGCCTTTCAGCGAGGCCAGCAGGGCGATGTTCAGGGTCTGGGTCAGGCCGCCTTCAGAGACTTTCTGCCCGGCGTTGATGCCGTAGAACGGGGTGGCGAAATCGCTGATGAACTGGGCGCGATCTTTCAGCAGCCCGTCACGAATGCCGGCGAACACCGACTGATCCACGCCCTGCGGGTAAGAGTCGGATTTGCCAAAGATCGGCGTCACCGCACCCAGCAGCGCCAGGCCTGCCACACGATCGGTGCCGTAAGTGCCGATATAACGGCTCACATCGCCGCCGCCCATCGAGAAGCCCACCAGCGTCACGTCGCGCAGATCGAGCGCGGTGATCAGGTCGTTGATGTCGGAGGCAAAGGTGTCGTAGTCATAGCCATTCCACGGCTGATCCGAACGGCCAAAGCCGCGGCGGTCGAAGGCGATGGCGCGGAAACCGCGTTCCGCCAGATAGTTAAGCTGGCTGTCCCACATGTCGGCATCCAGCGGCCAGCCGTGGCTGAACAGCACCGGTTTACCCGCACCCCAGTCTTTGTAATAAATCTGAGTGCCGTCTTTCGCTTTAATCGTCGCCATAGTCTCTTCCTCAAAGTGTTGTTTTAGGTTTTAAACCGGCGCTACCAGGTAGCGGGTCGCCGGAGGTGCATCGCCCTGATGAAAAGCCAGCACGCGGCTTTGCAGCAGGTGGTCATTCATGGTGTGGCGCTCCTGCAGGCGCAGGTGTTCCACCCAGGAGCCCATCAGGAAGGTCTCGACATAGAGACCCGGCTGGTCGATATCTTCATATACCGCCCAGCTGATGGCACCCGCGCGGCGGCGCACCCGGCGCAGCTCGTGGACCGCCTGCAGGAAATCGCTGGCCGCTTCAGGATCGATCAGGTACTCGCAGGAGACCAGCACCGGGCCGCGCTCGTTGGGGATGCTCTCCCGCGCGTCGTCGGCAATCAGGCCGCTGGTATCGAGGTTCAGATTGGGATCTTTCTCCAGCTTCCAGCGCAGCACCGTGGCGCTGGCCAGCAGCATCCCGACCGTCGCCACGCAGAGTGACGTGGCGGTGTTAACGTGGGAAGCAATCTGTCCCCAGATGGCGCTGCCCGCGGTCATCGAGCCGAAGAAGACCGTCAGATAGACCGCCAGCGCCCGGGCTTTTACCCAGCGGGCGGCGCTGCGTTGCGCCCCGAGGTTGAGGGTGGAGAGCACTGCGATCCACGCGAAGCCGGTGAAGAACTCAAACAGGTTCAGCAGCCAGAAGTGGCGCACAAAGGCCAGGGCCAGCATGGTGATGGCGAAGACCAGGCTCGCCGCCACCATCAGCCGATCGGCGTTCAGGTGCTGGCGCAGACGCGGCAGCAGCACTGCCCCGGCAATCGCCCCCAGCCCGATACAGGCCAGCATAATGCCGTACCCCGCCGGGCCGAGGCCCAGCTCCCGACGCGCCACCAGCGGCAGCAATGCCCAGCCCGCACTGGCGAAGACGAAGAATGCTACGGTGCGGATCAACACGTTACGCAGCACCGGGGCAGCGTGGACGTAGCGCACCCCGGCGCGCACCGCCGAGAAGAAGTGCTCCGGCGGCAGGCGCTGCACGGATGCCGCAGGTTTCCAGCGCCACAGCACCCAGGCCACGCCCAGCACCGACAGGGCGTTGAGCATAAACACCATCCAGGGTCCGGCCAGCGAGAGCAAAAAGCCCCCCAGCGCCGGGCCGATGGCGCGACTGATGTTGACCCCCAGCGAGTTCAGCGCCACCGCCGGGCCCAGCTCCGCCTTGCTGACCAGATCCGGCACCACCGCCTGGAACGGCGGCGAGCTCATGGCGCTACCGACGCTCAGCAGAAACGCCGCGGCCAGCAGCACCGTTGGCGTGACCTGCCCGGTAAAGGAGAGGATCGCCAGCCCCGCGGCGGCAATAAACATCCACAGCTGGGAGAAGAGCAGGTACTTACGCCGGTCGACGATATCCGCCATCACCCCGGAGGGCAGGGCGAAGAGGAACATCGGCAGGCTGCTTGCCGCCTGCACCAGGGCGATATCCAGCGGATCGGCGCTGAGGGTCAGCATGCTCCAGTTTACCCCCACGTCGCTCATCCACGAGCCTACGTTGGACACCACCGTGGCGATCCACAGCATGCGGAACACCCGCTGGTGCAGAGGCTGCCAGGTGGACATCGTCGGGGCAGGCGGATGCTCCACGTGCGCGTCGGTGATCTGGGTCATGCGAATCTCTCCGTGGCCCGCGAACGGACCCGCCACGCGCCGGGGCCGGTGATCGCCAGCGTAATGAAGACGATCAGCAGCAGCCAGCCAAACTGGCCTTCGGCAATCGACCAGCCCGGATGCACCACCAGCATCGCCACCAGCAGCACGGCAACGATCGGCACGCAGGCCAGCCGGGTCGCCACGCCGAACAGGATCAGGATCGGGCAGATCACCTCGGCGACGATCGCCGGGATCAGGCTGAAGTACGGCCCGAAGCCAAAGGGATCTTCGATCCGCGTCAGTTCTTCGCTGAAATGCACGATCTTCGGCAGGCCGTGCACGTACAGCAGCAGCAGGCTGCCGGTGATCCGCAGGAAGAACAGCCCCAGGTCAATCCGGGGCAGGGTCTGTTGAGTTGAGTTCATCATGATCAGAACGCGAAGCAGCTGCAGCCCAGCACTCCCCAGAAGGCGTTATCGTCGGCCACCGGCATCTCTGCCGTGCGGGCGAAATCGTGCGCGTGGTTATGCACTCCGCACGGGCCGCTACAGTGGTGCATAGTGTTAATCCCCACGCGGGCGGCCTGCGGTGGCGCGCTGCGGTAGTGACCCGGCACCTTGACCACCGGTGACCACTCCGGCAGGACCGGGATGGCAGGCGGCGCCAGCGGGCCGAAGCTTCCTGCGGCGTAAACGATGTTGCCGTCCACCACCGTCAGCACCGACTCGATGCCTTTAATTTCCTCTTCCGGCACGCGGAAGAAGTCTTTGCTCAGCACCGCGAGATCCGCGAGCTGGCCCTTTTTGATCTGACCTTTCTGGCTCTGCTCGTTGGAGAACCACGCGCTGCCCTGGGTCCAGAGCATCAGGGCGGTGTCGCGATCCAGACGGGCGCTGTGATCGTACATCTGCATCCCGCCGACGGTGCGGCCCGAGACCAGCCAGTAGAGCGCGGTCCACGGGTTGTAGCTCGCCACGCGGGTGGCGTCGGTGCCCAGACCTACCGGCACGCCGGTCTCCAGCATGCGGGTAACCGGCGGGGTGTGGCGAACCGCTTCCATCCCGTAGCGCTCGGCGAAGTACTCGCCCTGGAAGGCCATACGGTGCTGCACGGCGATGCCGCCGCCCAGGGCCTTGATGCGGTCGATGTTGCGCTGGGTAACGGTCTCGGCGTGGTCAAAGAACCAGTGCAGGCCGTCGAACGGGATCTCGCGGTTGACCTTCTCGAAGACATCCAGCATCCGGCTGATGGACTCGTCGTAGGTGGCGTGGAGGCGGAACGGCCAGCGATGCTCCACCAGATGGCGCACCACGCGCTCCAGCTCGTCCTCCATGCCGGGAGCCAGATCCGGGCGCGGCTCGAGGAAATCTTCGAAGTCGGCGGCGGAGAAGACCAGCATCTCGCCCGCGCCGTTATGGCGGAAGAAGTCGGTGCCCTGGCCCGGCTTGAGCATGTCGGTCCACTTCTCGAAGTCTTCCAGCTCGTGACCAGGGCGCTGGGTAAAGAGGTTGTAGGCGATGCGGATCGTCATCTGCTTTTTCTCGTGCAGCTCGGCGATCACCTCGTAGTCTTCCGGGTAGTTCTGGAAACCACCGCCCGCATCAATGGCGCTGGTTAAGCCCAGACGGTTCAGCTCGCGCATGAACTGGCGGGTGGAGTTCACCTGCTGCTCCAGTGGCAGTTTTGGCCCTTTGGCGAGGGTGGCGTAGAGGATCATGGCGTTCGGACGGGCGATCAGCATCCCGGTCGGGTTGCCGTTAGCGTCGCGCTGGATCTCGCCGCCCGGCGGGTTCGGCGTGTCTTTGGTGTAACCGACGACCTTCAGCGCTGCGCGGTTGAGCAGGGCGCGGTCGTACAGGTGCAGAATAAACACCGGAGTATCCGGCGCGGCGGCATTGATCTCGTCCAGGGTCGGCATCCGGCGCTCGGCGAACTGGAACTCGTTCCAGCCGCCCACCACGCGTACCCACTGGGGTGACGGGGTGCGCAGGGCCTGCTCTTTCAGTATCCGCAGGGCGTCGGCCAGCGAGGGAACGCCTTCCCAGCGCAGTTCGAGATTGTAGTTCAGCCCGCCGCGGATCAGGTGCAGGTGCGAGTCGTTCAGGCCGGGGATAGCGGTGTGGCCTTTCAGATCCACGACTTTAGTGGCGTCGTCGTGGTACTGCATTACTTCCGCAGCGGTGCCTACGGCAAGGAATTTGCCGTCGCGCACGGCGACCGCTTCGGCGAGAGGATTTTCACGATCGACGGTATGAAACTGGCCATTCACCAGAATCAAATCTGCTTTAGCAGAGGAAGTCATAACTGCTCCTGACTGAGAGAGGGGGAAATGTCAGGATTATTGGAACCGGTTACCGGAAAAAACCAGTTATACAATGGGATAGCTATACCAAAGTATAACTATACCTGCGTATAACTATACGAAAGGTTAATTATACAAAGAGATAATTACGCCAGGGCGAAGAGTCATCCAGGATACAGGCATCGCATCGTCGCAGTGTTCCGCGACGGATTTCACCTGTTCACCTCACTGGATACCATTATGTCTAACTCAAAACTCGAAGTGTTAACCCCCGATAACTGTCAGATGATCTTCATCGACCAGCAGCCGCAGATGGCGTTTGGCGTGCAGTCTATCGATCGTCAGGTGCTGAAAAACAACGTGGTAGGGCTGGCGAAAGCGGCCAAAGTGTTCAACATCCCGACCATCATCACCACCGTTGAAACCCAGAGCTTCTCCGGCAACACCTTCCCGGAGCTGCTGGACGTCTTCCCGGGCCAGGACATTCTTGAGCGTACCTCCATGAACTCCTGGGATGACCAGAAAGTGCGTGACGCCCTGAAGGCCAACGGCAAGAAGAAAGTGGTGGTTTCCGGCCTGTGGACCGAAGTGTGCAACAACACCTTCGCCCTGTGCGCAATGCTGGAAGGCGACTACGAAATCTACATGGTGGCAGACGCCTCCGGTGGCACCTCGAAAGAGGCCCACGACTTCGCCATGCAGCGCATGATCCAGGCCGGCGTGATCCCGGTAACCTGGCAGCAGGTGTTGCTGGAGTGGCAGCGCGACTGGGCGCACAAAGAGACCTACAACGCGGTAATGGATATCGTGCGTGAGCACTCCGGTGCCTACGGCATGGGCGTGGATTACGCCTACACCATGGTGCACAAAGCCCCGTCTCGCCAGAAGAGCGAGCACGAAACCCTGGCGCCCGTTCCGGCCCCGGTTCGCTAAGTTAACAGCCGCAGGCTGGGCCCTCATCCGGCCTGCTGTTGACCTCTCTGGAGTCCATCATGAGTACTGGGTTAATTTCCCTCGCGGCAGGCGTGTTAATCGGCCTGCTGTACGCGCTGCTGAAAGTCCGCTCTCCCGCCCCGCCCGCGCTGGCGTTGATTGGCCTGCTGGGGATGCTGGCTGGTGAACAGGCCACCCGCCATTTTCTGCATGCTGACGACACCGCGCAAAAGGCGCCCGTCACCCTGTCCACAGGAGCCTCGTCATGAAAGCCTGGGTCGTTTCACTGAGCTGTGGAATTCTGGCAGGGGTGATTTATGCCGCAATTGATGTACACTCGCCCGCGCCGCCGGTTGTCGCCCTGTTGGGGCTGTTTGGCATGCTGGTGGGGGAACAGCTGATCCCGATTGGCCGCCGCCTGTTCAGCCGTCAGCTGACGATGGCGTGGTTTCGTCACGAATGCGTCCCCAAAATCAGCGGCACTGCACCTCCGGCCCGTCCCGGCGACGGTAGCGAGGGTTAATCACCTTTAGTTTGAGGAACACGAGCATGCCGCAGCGCATAGCCATCATTGATGATGAACGGTCTGTCCGCAGCGGTTTAAGCAACCTGCTGCAGTCGGAGGGGTATGCCACAGAGGCCTTCGACTCGGCGGAAGTGTTTCTCAGCCACCCTACCGCGCTGGCAGAGGTCGCGCTGGTGATTGCCGACATCCGCCTGCGGGGGATGAACGGACTCGAGATGCTCGACAAACTGCGCCTTATCGCCCCCTCGCCGCCGCCGCTTATTTTTATCTCCGGTCATGCGGATGACAACATCCAGCGCTACGCTGTTGATCACGGCGCTGTTGCTTTTTTGCGCAAGCCGATTAATGTCGATGTGCTGCTGGCGCACATTCAACGCGCGCTCGCCACCTGACAACACCTGCAAACCGATCCCACGAGAACCATTAACGAAGAAAAAAAGGAACGTGGATGACCAATACATCGCTGCCTGCTCGCTGGCCTGCCCCCGAAAATTTAGCGGAAGGGCGGGCTTTTGTACTTAAAGAAGACGTCATTTTTACCCCGCTGGGGCAGGAGGGGAGCCTCTGCTGGCTCAATGCCCGCCTGCCCAGCTCCGGCGGGTCGTTTATCATCGCCACCGGGGTGAGCGATGAAGAAGAGGCCAGCGCAACGCGCCTGCTGCGCAACGAGTTTGCCCTGCGGGAGTACCTGAGCGACGACTGGGCCATCCGCCCGGTGGCCAGCACGCAGTACCACGGGCGCTTTGCACTGGTTTATGCCCCCTTTTCGTTTGTGCTGCTGACGCGAATTGTCGGCGCGCCGATGACCTGCATCCAGAGCTTTCTTGAGCTGGCGATCCGCATCAGCCTGCCCCTGCGCCTGATGCATCTGCGCAACCTGGTGCACGGGGATATCAAGCCCGGCAATATCTTTATTCACGAGGACAACCGCTGTCGGCTGGGGGGCTTTGGCCTGTCGTCCGGCACCTCGGAAGAGATCCAGCAATCCCGGCTGGCGGTGGTGGGCGGTACTCCCGCCTACATGTCGCCGGAGCACACCACCCGCACCCATCGCTCGGTGGATAACCGCAGCGATCTCTACAGCCTCGGGGTGGTGCTCTACGAGCTGCTCACCGGCAGCCTGCCGTTTGAGCTGGGCGGCGAGGATCAGGGCAAGTGGGCGCACTATCACATCGCCTCCGAGCCCCGCGCCCCTGGCGCGGTGTGTCCCGGCGTGCCCGCCATGCTGTCGACCATCGTTCTCAAGCTGCTGGCGAAAAAACCGGAGAACCGCTATCAGACCGTGGATGGCCTGATTGCCGATCTGCGTCGTTGCCAGGCGACCCTGAGCGACGACGGGGAGATCGCCGCCTTTACCCCCGGTTTACAGGATCGCTCTCCGGCGTTTCATCTTACCGACACCCTTTACACCGCCCATCCCCAGGCGGCGGAGCTGCTTCACGCCTTTGAGCGGGTCAATCGCGATGCCATCGCCGGATTCGTGGCGATTAGCGGCCCGTCGGGGATCGGCAAATCGTCACTGATCGCCTCGGGGCTGAAGGCCCTGCAACACCGCAGCGTGCTGCTGGCGGTGGGCAAGGTGGATCAGTTTTCCCCCACGCTGCCTTATGCGGCGCTGACCTCGGCGTTTCGTAACCTGGTGCTGCATCTGCTGGGGCTGCCGGCGGAGGAGGTGGCCCAGTGGAAGGTTCGCCTGTCCCGCGAGCTGGAGGGCTACGAAGCCTTAGCCGTCAGCCTGGTGCCGGAGCTGCGGCTGCTGCTGGATAACAAGCCGCGCTTCTCCAGCGATACCTTCTCCATCGACGCCCGGGCGCGCTTCAGCCACATGGTGCTGGCGCTGGTGAAAGCCTTCGCCAGCGCGGGCTGCCCGCTGGTGCTGCTGCTGGACGATATCCACTGGATCGACCCCGCCAGCCTGCAAATTCTGGAATACCTGCTGATCCACGCCAGCGCCGTGCCGCTGCTGATGGTGGTGGCGCACCGGGATGCCTGCTCGCTGCCGGATAGCGCCCTGCATCACCAGCTGGCGAATCTGCACCTGGCCTCGCGCAACACCACCGAGCTGCGTCCGGAGCCGCTGTCGGTGAAAGCGGTGTCGCGCTGGCTGGGGAACATCTTCCATACCCGCTCGGCCAGCACCCTCGATCTGGCCGGGCTGATCCACGAAAAAACCGGCGGCAACCCGCTGTTTGTGCATGAATTTTTTCGCCGCATCGTCGATGACGGGCTGGTGACGCACAACAAATATCAGGATAAGTGGCACTACGATCTGCACGCCATCCGCACCCGGCACTACACCGAAAACGTGGTCACGCTGGTGTTGCAGCAGCTGGAGGAGATGCCGGACGACACCCGGCGGCTGCTGGGCAGCATCGCCTGCCTCGGCGGCAGCGGCGAGCTGGAGATGGTCTGCCGGGTGGTGGCGATGTCGGTGGCGGAGATCCGCTATGCCCTGCATCCGGCGGTAACGGCGCAGCTGATCACGCTCAGCGCCGACAGCTATGCCTTTACCCATGACCGGGTTCAGGAGGCAGCCTTCGCCCTGCTGGATAATGCCGAGCGCAGCCGTCTGCACCTCACCACCGCCAGCCTGCTGGCGGAGTCGGCCCGTCAGGCGGCGGGCAACGAGATCCTGTTCCGCGCCGTGCATCACGTCACGGCGGCGCTGGACTGCATTCAGCCTGCCCCCCAGCGCCAGATGTTCCGCGAGCTGAGCCTGCTGGCGGCCCGCCGCGCCCGCCGTTCGGGGGATTACCTCTCGGCCCTGAGCTATATCCAGACCGCCCGCGCGCTGGGTAACGCCGGTGCGCTGCCGGAGAGCGCCAGCGACTTCACCCTGGACAGCGAGGAGGCCGGGTGCCAGTTCGCGCTGGGCAATCTCGATGCCACCCGCCGACTCTGCGACCGCATTCTCAGCTCCCCCGGCGGGCTGGCGGAAAAAGCGCTGGCGGCCAACCTGCTGGCCGAAGTTTATATGCGCCAGTCCGACAACCGGCTGGCGCTGGAGGCGGCCCTGAGCTGGCTGGCGGTGTTTGGCATTCACGTCAGCCGCTACCCGGAGGCCGCCGAGTGCGACGAGGCCTGGCACAGCCTGTGCAACCGCGTCGGCGATAACCCGCAGGGCCATTTTGCCGGGCTGCCGCGGATGACCGACGGCGACACCGAAGCGGTGATGAATCTGCTCAACAGTGCCAGCCTGTTTGCCAGCTTTACCAGCTCGCGCCTGCATTTCATCCTGCTGTGCCGGATGATGCACCTGACGCTGGATCACGGCATTACCGGCGCGTCGGCCCCGGCGATGGCGTGGTTCGGGGTGCTGATCGGCCACCGTTACGCCGAATATCGCCTCGGCTTCCAGTACGGCACCCTGGCCCGGGAGCTGGTCAACCGCCACGGCTACGACGCCTTTGAGGCCAAAACCCTGCTGCCGCTGGATCAGCTCAGCGTCTGGACCCAGCCGCTGGGCTACACCATCGAGTGCGCCAAGGCCTGCTTCACCTCCGCCGTGACCCACGGGGACATGACGGTGGCCTGCTTTGCCGCCTGTCATCAGGTGATCAACTTCCTCACCCGGGGCGATCATCTCGACGGGGTACTGACCAGCATCGAGCGCGGGCTGGCCTTCGTGCGCAAAACCCATTACCAGGACGTGGAGGCGATCCTGCTGATGCAGCGCCACTATGTAGAGCACCTGCGCACCCCGGTGAGCGGCCACTGGAGCGCCAGCGAGGTGCTGCCGCACTCCCTGCTGCCGGTCGCCCCGGAGCAGGCCACGGAGCAGACCTCCACCATGCTGTTCTGGTTCTGGCTCTATCGCGGCATGGCCCACTTCGCCTGCGGCGAATTCCCGCAGGCGGCAGATAACCTCGCCCAGGCCGGGCGGTTTGCCTGGTCCGCCCCCGGCCATATTCATCTGCTGGATTACCATCTTTACAGCGCCCTGACGCTCTCGCAGCAGCTGACCCCGGAGACCTTTTCTGCCGACCTGCGCCGTCAGATCCACCTTCACTATGACAAAATCGCCCTCTGGGCGCGGATCAACCCGGGCACCTTTGCCGATAAAGAGGCGCTGATCTACGCCGAGATCGTGCGGCTGGACGGCATGAACAGCATCGCCCTCGAGCAGTACGAGAAGGCGGTGCGCCTGTCGCGCGACGGCGGTTTTAACCCGTTCAACGCCCTGGCCCATGAGCTGGCCGGGCGCTTCGCCCACGCCTGCGGCTACACCACCGCCGCCGATGCCCATTTCCGCGGGGCGATGACCGCCTGGGGCCGGGCCGGAGCGCGGTCCAAGGTGCGCCAGCTGGAGCTGGATTTCCCCTTCCTGCTGGCCCCCGGACAGGCCAACGCCTGGGACACGGTGGCCTTTGCCCGCAACGAGGAGATCCGCGATCTGCAGAGCGTGATCAAGGCCTCGCGCGCCCTGTCGGAGGAGATCAATCTCGAACGGCTGATCGAAACCCTGATGACCATCCTGCTGGAGCGGGCCGGCGCCCAGCGCGGCTTTTTGATCCGGGTGAATGACAACAACATTCCGGAGATCGAGGCCAGCGCCAGCACCACCACCGACGGGGTGCGGGTGCAGATCCGCAAAGAGGTGCCGATGGCCACCGACATGCCGCTGACGGTGCTGGCGGCGGTGATCCGCACCGGGCAGGAGATCCACACCGGCAGGCCGGAGGAGTTCCACCCCTTCAGCCAGGACCCGTATCTGGTGACCTCCGGGGCGGCGGTGATGTGCGTCCCGATGTTCAAGCAGGCCCGGCTGGTGGGGGTGCTCTATCTGGAGAACCGCCTGATGCCGGAGGTCTTTACCGTGGAACACTCCCGGGTGGTGAGCCTGCTGGGCGCGCATGCCGCCATCTCGCTGGAGACCGCCCGGCTGTATGCCGAGCTGCTGGAAGAGAACCTCCAGCGTCGTCGGGTCGAGAAAGAGCTGCGGGCCAGCCAGACCTCGCTGATGCTGGGAGAGCAGATCAGCCACACCGGCAGCTGGCGCTGGGAGCTGGAGCAGGATCTGATGTTTATGTCGGAAGAGTACGCCCGCATCCTCGGCCTGCCGGAGAAGCAGAAGATGATCTCAATGGCCGAGTTCCTGACCTTTGTGCATCCCGATGACTATCCGCGCATCAGCACCCTGGTAACTGAGAGCGTGCGCGACGGCCTGACCATGCGCGCCGAGTTCCGCATTATCCGCGCCGACGGTGCCACCCGCACCATTCTGGGGATTGGCGATCCGGTAGGCGTGGGCAGCGAAGTGAACGAGTATTACGGCATCATCACCGACATCACCACCCAGCGGACGGCGGAAGACGCGATGCGCGTGGCCCAGACCGAGCTGGCCCGCGTGGCGCGCGCCACCACCGTCGGGCAGCTCACCTCGTCCATCGCCCATGAGATCAACCAGCCGCTGATGTCGATTGTCGCCAACGCCGGGGCCAGCCTGCGCTGGCTCAATCGCGATCCGGCCCGGCTGGACAAGGCCCGCATCGGGCTGGAGGAGATTGTCTCCGAGGGGGAGCGGGCAGGGGAGATCATCCGCAGCCTGCAATCCCTCACCCGCAGGCAGGATCCGACCTTCGCCCGCATCGATCTGCACCATCTGGTGCGACACATTATCACCCTGTCGCGCAGCGAGCTGGAGCAGCGGCGCATCAGCGTCAGCTATGACCTGGCGGCGGCAGACAGCTTTATCGTGGGGGACAGCGTGCAGATCCAGCAGGTGCTGCTGAACCTAGTGATGAACGCGGTAGAGGCGATGGCGGAGATCAAGGATCGCCCAGGCAGCCTGGTGCTGTCGACGTCGAACCCGGAGCGCGGGGGCATTACTTTTGAAATGGCCGACAGCGGCACCGGCATCGGGCCGGGGATGAGCGAGCGCATCTTTGACTCGTTCTACTCCACCAAAGCCCAGGGGATGGGGGTGGGGCTGACCATCAGCTACACGATTATTGAGCGCCACCGGGGTAAGCTGACGGCCCGCAACCGCGAGCCGCACGGCTGTATCTTTGCCTTTACCCTGCCGCTGGCGACGAGCGTGGAGCCGCTCTGACGGCAGGCTTCAGGTCAGGCGCCCGGCGGCCCTGACCAGATCCGCCAGCGAGCGGGCCTGCATTTTGTCCATCACCCGTCGGCGGTGCACTTTGACGGTGATCTCACTCACCCCCAGCTCGGCGGCGATCTGCTTGTTCAGCATCCCGCTGATCGCCAGCTGTAACACCTGCTGCTCGCGCGGGGTGAGGGAGAGATGGCGCTGCCTGAGGGAGTACTGCTCGCGCAGGTGCGAGGCGTTCTCTTCCGCCTGCTTCAGCGCTGCGCTAATGGAGTCGATCAGATCGTTCGACACCACCGGCTTGGTGAGGAACTCATACGCGCCGCCCTTCATCGCCTTCACTGACATAGGGATGGTGCCGTGGCCGGTGAGGTAGATAATCGGGATCTCGCGCCCGCTCGCCTTCAGGGTATCCGCCACCTCAAAGCCGCTGATGGTGGGCATCTGCATATCGAGGATCACGCAGGAGGGCACATCTTCAAAGGTGTGTTGCAGAAAAGATTCTGCCGAAGAGAAGTCGAGGGCGTTCAGCCCGGCGGACTCCAGCAGCCCGACCACGGACCGCCTGACAGCGTGATCATCATCAACGACGTAAACAATGTGTTCCATTAATAGCCCCAATGATTCAGCCTGACAGAGATGAGAGGATTTTCGCTCAGCGTGAAAACCACCTTCCTGATGTTCAAGCGGTTATGGTGGCAGCTTTCGAACGCAACTACTCTAACACATTAATTATCATTATCATTTAACAATATGATAACTGTATGAAAGCGAGGGGTGAGTATTCAAAACCGCTTTTCACATTGGGTAAGCGTAGGTCAGAAATGGTCAAATTGTCGTCGTCGAGAGCGGGCCAGAGTAACAATCGATATTTTTCCAGCTCAGTCATTGTTTTCGGCAAGCCCAGCTGCAGCAGGCTCTGCAGTAACGCCCGGCGGCGCGTTGCTTGCCGGGCCTACGGGTTTTGTAGGCCGGGTAAGGCGTAGCCGCCACCCGGCGATGCCGCAGCGGTGCTGCCTGATGCTCTCTCCCGAGGGGTAAAAGATTGGCAGATTACTCCCCCACCAGCTCAATACGGTTCCCGTCCGGATCCGCAATCACCGCCTCATAATAGCCGTCGCCGGTCATTCGCGGGGGGCTTAACAGCGTGTGAGTTAGCCGCGCCTGCTCCGCCATCCGATCCACATCCGCTTTGCTACCGACGTTCAGGGCGATATGCGCCCAACCGACAAACTCCGCGTGCGGCGGTGATCCGGCCAGCGCCGGGACGGTCATCAGCTCGATGGTCGGGCCGTCGCTGAGGGTCATAAAGTGCGACGCAAACCCCGGGCGGTTTTTACTCAGGTAGCGTTCGTTGCGGCGTGCGCCAAACACCGTCTCCCAGAAGTGGACCTGGGCGTCCAGGTTGTGGGTCCAGAGTGCGACGTGTGCAATATTCATATTATCCCTCGCTGCGGGCGGGTTGGTTAGCGGTGACGGTTACGGACAGCGCCGCGACGACCAGCATCAGCAGCATAATGACCATAAACGCCTGGGTTAAAGAGGTGGCGTGCGCCACATAGCCGATAATCGCGGGTCCGGCGAGCACGCCGAGATAGCCCAGAGTAGTAATGGCCGGCACGGCGACCGCCTGCGGCATGCGGGTCTGACGGCCAACGGCGGAGAACATCACCGGTACGATATTGGCGCAGCCGGCACCCACCAGCACGTAGCCCAGCAGCGACAGCTGCCACAGCGGCATAAAGATCACCAGCGCAAAGCCAATAGCGGCCACGATCGCGCCGCCCACCACGGCGCGCAGGGCGCCGGTGCGGGCGATCAGCTTATCGCCGGTTAAGCGGAAAATCGTCATCGCCACCGCAAAGCAGGTGAAGCCCAGCCCGCCCAGCGACTCCGGCACGCCGCGCACTTCGGTCAGGAATACCGCGCTCCAGTCCAGCACCGTCCCTTCGGCGAGGAATACCGCAAAGCAGATGGCGCCAATCAGCAGCACCACGCCGCGCGGAACAGCAAACGCCGGGCCGGAGGCGGGGTTAGCCCACGGCAGCAGCCCTTTGAGGCTGAAGGCCAGCATCAGGATAACGCTCAGGATGATAATCAGGCAGGCGACAAAGGCGCTGGCCCCGAGGGTCAGGAGCAGGGTCATCGCCCCCGCCCCCGCGATGCCGCCGACGCTGTACATGCCGTGGAAGCCGGACATCACCGGCGTGGGCGAATCGCGCTCGACGATAATCGCCTGAATGTTCATGGCGCAGTCCGTCACGCCGACGCCGACGCCGAACAGCAGCAGGGCGGCGGCCAGCAGGCGCGGATCCGGAATAATCGCCAGCAGGGGCGTGGTGAGCAGCACGAGCGCCATCGCGGTGACAATCACCCGACGGCAGCCGTAGCGGCTGGTCAGCATCCCGGTAAGCGGCATCGCGATCAGCGCCCCCATCCCCAGACACAGCAGCAGCGAGCCGAGCGTGGCCTCGTTAACGCTGGTATTGGCTTTGGCATAGGGCACCAGCACCGCCCAGGTGGCGGTGACGTAGCCGGCAATAAAAAAGACGATCCGGGTGGCAAGCCGCTGAACGGCTCCGGTGGTCTGCTGGGTCATTTCACATCCTTATAAGGTTTCAGTGACGGGGAGGCGGGCGTTTTGTGCTGCACCTTCTCCCCAGCGCGCGCATGTGAGGTCGCAGGTTCAAACAGGAAGCCGTCATGGGGGTTGGTGGCGGGCACCTGCTGACGGTAACTATCATAGTATTTCATCGTGACGCTCCGGTTTCGGGCCTGGTGGATTGACAGAGCGCGCCGTCATGCAACATTATGCGCATTGTTGCTCGATTCAAATCCAGAGAAGATAATTTATGCTCGATTATGCAGCTTTCCCGGAACAACGACAAGATCTGATCCGCCAGATCCTGCAGGAAAATGGCAGGGTAGTGTGCGCCGAACTGGCGACCCGGATGCAGGTGTCGGAACATACCATTCGCCGGGATTTACATGAGCTTAGCAAAGAGGGGTTCTGTAAGAAGGTTTACGGTGGGGCGGTGCTGCAGCTGGCGGATGCCGGAAACTTCTACAGCCGCGAGCAAAAAAATCACGCAAAAAAAATCACGATCGCGCAGAAAGCGGCAACCCTGATCAAAGCAGGCAGCTGTATTTTTATTGATACCGGCACCACCAACCTCGCGCTGGCGAAGGCCCTGCCGCCGGATCTGGCGATCACCGTGGTGACCAACTCCCCGGCCATCGCCGCCGAGCTGCTGCGTCATCCTCTGTGTGAGGTGATCATCACCGGCGGACAGATCCAGCGCAGCTCCGGCGGCGCGGTGGGGGCCACGGCGGCGAGCCAGATCCAGGGGATTATTTTCGAACAGGCGTTTATCGGCGGCTGCGCGATGGATCCGGGGATGGGGCTGACCGGGTTCGACTTCGCCGACTGCGAGTTCAAAAAAGCGGTGATCGGCCAGAGCAGCCAGACCATTGTGGCGCTCACCACCGATAAAATCCCCGGCGTGGCACGCTTTGTGGTGGCGAAAAGCAGCGATATCGACGTGCTGGTGGTAGAGGCGAGCCTGGATAACGAGGCGATCGCGGCCTTTACGGCACAGGATGTGCGGGTGATCAGCGCCTAACGCACCTCAAACACCACGGCCGTCCAGCTGACTCTGGTGCAGGGCGGAAACTCGGGGCAGGGGTCGATTCGGCTACAGGCCCCTGACCAGATAAAGGTGTCGTCATCAATCCGGTACCAGTGCGGATTGCCCTGTACCGCATCGCCCACCACCGCCGCCTGCACGCTGATGCGGCTCCCCGCGGGCAGCGCGTGGGCCACAGGCGCAAACACGGACGGGCTCTCTTTGCGCGTGCAGACCTCCATCAGGGTCTTCACATGGGCAGAAACGGGAAGTTCGATGAACGGGCTCATGGCAGGCCTCATAACAGTGCACTCTTTGTGATTAACGATATAAGTCGCTCTGTAACGCGCGCTCACGATAAAGCGTGAAACTGTCAGGCGGTGTCATGCGAAAGGCTGAATACCGCGGATTTCATCCCCGCTTGACCCACGACAAGGCAGCCTGGCCCGGCCTCTTTCTATAATCAGGCCCGTTTGTCTTTTCACTGGTGCTAACCATGGCGTATCAACTCAACCTGAACTGGCCGGAATTTTTAGAAAAATACTGGCAAAAGAAACCTGTCGTTTTAAAGAACGCCCTGCCCAATTTTATCGATCCTATCAGCCCCGACGAGCTGGCAGGGCTGGCGATGGAGCCGGAAGTGGACAGTCGCCTGGTCAGCCATAAAGAGGGTAAATGGCATGCCAGCAACGGTCCGTTCGAGCACTTCGATGGCTTAGGCGAAACCGGCTGGTCGCTGCTGGCGCAGGCGGTCAACCACTGGCACGCACCGGCTGCCGAGCTGGTACGTCCGTTCCGTGTGCTGCCGGACTGGCGTCTGGACGATCTGATGATCTCCTTCTCCGTACCGGGCGGCGGCGTGGGCCCGCATATCGACCAGTACGATGTGTTTATCATCCAGGGGATGGGGAGCCGCCGCTGGCGCGTGGGGGACAAACTGCCGATGCGCCAGTTCTGCCCGCATCCGGCGCTGCTGCATGTCGATCCGTTCGAGCCGATCATCGATGAAGATCTGGCCCCGGGCGACATCCTCTACATTCCGCCTGGATTCCCGCACGACGGCTTTACCCACGAGACGGCGCTGAACTACTCGGTAGGCTTCCGTGGCCCGAACGGCCGGGATCTGATCAGCAGCTTTGCCGATTACGCCCTGGAAAACGATCTGGGTGGGGAGCACTACAGCGATCCGGATCTGACCTGTCGCGAACACCCGGGCCGGGTGGAAGAGTACGAGCTCGAGCGGCTGCGTAAGATGATGATCGAGATGATTAGCCAGCCGGACACCTTTAAGCAGTGGTTTGGCAGCTTTATCTCCACCCCGCGCCACGAGCTGGATATCGCCCCTGCCGAGCCGGAGTATGCCCCGGAAGAGGTGCTCGACGCGCTGCTGGGCGGCGAAACCCTGACTCGCCTGAGCGGGCTGCGGGTATTGAATATCGGCGGCAGTTTCTTTATCAACAGCGAGCAGCTGGAGACGGTGGACGCGGCGGCGGCGGATGCGCTGTGCCGCTACACCGAGCTGGGCCAGGCGGAGCTGGGCGCTGCCCTGCAAAACCCGGCGTTTGTGGAAGAGCTGACCGGGCTGATTAACCAGGGCTACTGGTTCTTTGACGAGTGATCGCAAAGGCGGCGCGGGGCCGAAGCCCCACGCCGTCATCTTTACGCCGCGAGGATGTGACAGGCTTTCCAGTAATCAAGAAGGCGCTCGTCATTAGGTTCGCGCTCGGCTTTACTTTTCATGGCCCGTGCCAGATTCTCTCTCGACACCTCCTGGCCTTTTTGTACAACATCTAAAACCGCTTCACCAAGAGCCAGGGATATTTCGGTACGATTGGCTTCTACCATATATGCCTCCGTGTTGAGTGCGTAAATTTAATTATGTAACACAGTAACGGGAACGGAATATTTCTCGGCACATTCTTATATATTTAATATAACCTCCAGGCCGCTGCGTAAATAATGTTTCGAAATGCTAATGAAGCGGTAAATAACGGATTTATGGTCTACAGTTAGTTTCGTATCACAACGCTCAAACACATGATGAGGAGAATTAACCATGGTAAACAAGAGTGAAATCAAGGAACATGCTCCGGTTGTTGCAAGCTGCGGTCACCATGTCGGCACGGTTGACCATCTTGACGGCGAGCGTATTAAGCTGGCAAAAAACGATTCCGAATCTGGCGGCAAACACCATTATATCCCGCTGGAATGGGTCGATAAAATTGACGGCAATAAAGTGGTGCTGAATAAAAATCATGAAGAGACGTTTGCCAGCTGGCAAGAGGCGTAATTCTCTGACGATCCACATTATTAATATTTGGCTCTGGCGTTTCGCCGGAGCTTAATATTGATGCTAAGGCGGCAATTTTACCTGCATTGCCGCCGCGCTAAAGGAGTGATACTGTTTTATTTTTAATAGCTTCCTCCAGGCGCAGGCATGTCCAACACAAGGCTCCATAATCCGACCGCTGCAACGAAAAAAACCTTTTCCGTGGCAGACTTTAAGGTATTTGGCGAGCGCTACGGCATTGACTACCGCTTTCCCCTGCTGACCGATACCTGTGCCAACACCAGCCCCGTGCTGCACGGTGATGTCGAAGAGATGACCCTCCCGTCCGGCATTTCGTTAACCCATTCCGACGTGCGCGTGCTGCAACCCTATGAAACCACCTCCCGTCACAGCAGCCCTTTGTACGTGCTGGTGGTGCTGGAAGGCTGTGTGACCCTGACCCTCAGCGGCGAAGTTTACGCGGTACGGCCCGGGATGGCGTTCAGCGCCAGGCTGAGCGAGCAGCAGGCGATGTCTGCCCGTCATGACGCCGATATCGCCCTGAAAACCCTCTCCTTTGGCGTTTACCCCGACGATGCCCGCCGCGAAAGCCTGCTCGCCTCCCTGCTGGATCAGTGGGAAAAGCTCAACGCGCCCACCTTTGTCTGGCAGGTGCCGGATTTTGTGCTGGCCGGTATTCAGCATGCCCGACAGCGCGAGCGAAGCAGCCTGTCGCGCCAGCTGTTGCTGGAAGGGGTGATGTATCAGCTGCTGGGCCATGGCCTGCACCTGCGGGAGCAGCAGGGCACGGCGCTGGCGGGCGCGTCCGGCGGGGAGCACGCCCGGCTGGAGCAGATCCGCCATCTGCTGGCACAGGCTCCGGAGCAGGACTACACCCTCGCCCAGCTGGCGGCCCGGGCGGCGATGAGCCCCAGCAGCCTGCGGAGCAAGTTTCGCCAGGCCTACGGCTGCACGGTGTTCGACTACCTGCGCGACTGCCGTCTCGGACTGGCGCGCCGCTATCTGCTGGAAGGCCACAGCGTACAGCAGGCGGCGTGGATGTCGGGCTATCAGCACGCCACCAACTTCGCCACCGCATTTCGTCGTCGCTACGGCGTCTGCCCCGGCGCTGTGCGCAGCGACCGTTAATCCGCTTTTCCCCGATCGCCAACGCCATTTGTGCGGTTTGGCATTGCGCATACGTACTCTGGCGGCGCGCATAGCTATCTTCGAAATGAAAAAGGTAATAATTCTTATTAACAATTAGAAATGCCTTTGGAGATTTTTCATGTTCGCTAAAACGCGGCTGGCACTGCTGGTGGGATGGGTTACCGGGAGCGTCGCGCTCCCCCTGATGGCGCAGGAGACGCCGAAAACCGAAACCGTTGTTGTCACCTCGCAGATGCAGAGCGGTGCCACCAAGCTGGCGACCCCGGATATCGAAACCCCGCAGGCGGTGTCGATCGTCACCCGCGAGCAGTTTGAAGAGCAGGGCGCCACCAGCGTTCGCCAGGCGGTGAGCTACACCCCGGGCGTCTACAGCAATCAGATTGGCGCCTCAAACCGCTTCGACTATATCGTGCTGCGCGGCTTCTCCGACGGCAGCCTGGATAACGTCTATCTCGACGGCCTGAAGATGATGGGCGACACCAACTCCCACAGCTCGCTGGTGGTTGACCCCTGGTTCCTGGAAAATATAGAAGTGGTGCGCGGCCCGGCCTCGGTGCTGTATGGCCGTTCCTCACCGGGCGGGATCGTGGCGCTCACCTCGCGTAAACCCTCGTTCGATCCGGGCGGCGAGATCAAGCTGTTCGCGGGGAATAACGATCAGCGCGGGGCGATGTTTGACGTTACCGGCGCGCTGGACGACAACGACCGCGTGGCGGCCCGTCTGAGCGGTATGACCCGCTATGCCGACTCCCAGTTTGATCCCCTGAAGGAAGAGCGTTACGCCCTGATGCCGAGCCTGACCTGGCGCATCACCGACAACACCCGTCTGGATCTGATGGCCTATCTGCACCGCGATCCCGAGGGCGGCAGCCACTCCGGCCTGCCGTACGACGGCACCGTGGTCCCGCACGATGGCAAGACGATCTCCAACACCTTCTTCGAAGGTGAGGACGATTACGACAAGTACGATCGCCGCGAGGAGATGGTCGGCTACAACATCGAGCACATGTTCGACAGCGGCTGGTCGGTGCGCCAGAAGCTGCGCTATCTGCATACCAAAGTGGAGCTGAATCAGGTCTATGCCGCCGGCTGGCTGAACGAAACCGAGCTTAACCGCGGCTACTCCGGCTCCGACGAGAAGATGGATGCCATCACCCTCGATAACCAGATCGACGGCAGCTTCGATACCTGGGCGGTGAACCATCGGGTGCTGATCGGCCTCGATTATCAGGATCGCAGCAACAATACCACCGGCTACTACGGCGGCTTCCCGCCGATCGACGCTTTCCACCCGGTGTACGGCGCGAAGCCGGACTACATCACCATGTACAGCCAGGAGAAGCACAAGCTGCGGCAGACCGGCTACTACCTGCAGGATCAACTCTCGCTGGACAACTGGCGTCTGACCCTGGGCGGGCGCTACGACCAGGTGAGCGTCTCGAATATCGACAAGCTCAACGATACCCGCAGCGATCTGGACAAGAACAACTTCAGCAGCCGCGCGGCGCTGTTGTACCTGTTTGATAACGGCATCGCGCCGTACGTCAGCTACTCCACCGCCTTTACGCCGACCAGCTTTGCCGATGCCAACGGCGATCTGCTGGATCCGATGGAAGGCAAGCAGTGGGAAGCAGGGGTGAAGTTTGAGCCGGAAGGGATGAACAGCCAGTTCAGCGCCTCGGTGTTCCGCATCAACCAGAAAAATATCGCCACCAAAGAGGAGCCGACCGATCCGTACCGCTCTATCGGTGAGATCGAATCTGAAGGGGTGGAGCTGGAAGCGGTGGGGCAGCTGACCGACAGCCTGCGCCTGCAGGCGGCCTATACCTATACCGACATCCGCTACAAGAAGAGCAGCCCGGAGGAAGAGGGCAAGCGTGCGGTCTATGCACCGCGCAATATGGCCAGCGGCTGGCTCAGCTATGACGTCAAAACCGGGCCGCTCGACGGCCTGACGGTGGGCTCCGGCGTGCGTTACGTCAACGGCGTGACCAGCGATCGCATGAACACCCACACGCTGCCGTCCTACACGCTGGTGGATCTGGCGGTAGGCTATGACCTGTCGAAGGTGGGGCTGACCGGAGTGAGCGCCCAGCTGAACGTCAACAACCTGACGGACGAAAGCTACGTGGCGGCCTGTAACTCACTCTCATACTGCTACTTTGGTGCCGAACGCAGCATTGTTGGCAGCGTGTCGTGGAAGTTCTGAGTCGTTAGCATTGCCCGGTGGCGCTACGCTTACCGGGCCTACGGGACTATCCCCTCTCCCCTTTGGGGAGAGGGTCAGGGTGAGGGGAAGAGACCGCACTACGCCTCCATCGCAATATGAATCGCCTCGCCCATCTTCTTCAACGCCTCGCGATTCTTCTCATTCGGCGGTAACGCCACGTTGATCCGCAGGCAGTTACGATACTTCCCTGACGCCGAAAACAGCGACCCCGCCGCGGCCTGGATCTTCAGGCGACTCAGCTGCTTGCTGACGCACACCATATCCACCTTCTCCGGCAGCTCCACCCACAGCAGGAAACTGCCCTGCGGGCGCGTGACGCAGATCTCCGCCGGGAAATACTGCCGCACCCAGCAGGTGTAACGCTCCATATTCTGCTGATAAATCTGGCGCATACGCCGCACGTGGCGATGGTAGTGTCCGTCGCGGATAAACGCCGCCACCGCCATCTGCGTGCCGGGCACGTTAAACCCGCCCGCGGCATATTTCATGTGCATCACCCGGTCGTAATACCGCCCCGGCACAATCCAGCCGACGCGCAGCCCGGGGGCCACGGTTTTGGTAAAGGAGCTGCACAGCAGCACGCGACCGTCGATATCAAAGGAGTGGATGGTGCGCGGGCGCGGGTACTCCGCCGCCAGCTCGCCGTAAATATCATCCTCCACGATGACGATATCGTGGCGCTGGGCAAGGGCCAGCACCTGGCGTTTGCGCGCCTCCGGCATGATAAACCCGAGCGGGTTATTGCAGTTGGGCACCAGGATCACCGCTTTGATCGGCCACTGCTCGAGCGCCAGCTCCAGGGCTTCAATGCTGATCCCGGTTTGCGGATCGGTGGGGATCTCGATCGCCTTGATGTTAAACCCGCGCAGCATCTGCATGGTGCCGTGGAACGACGGCGACTCTACCGCCACGATATCCCCCGGCTGGCACACTGAAAGCAGCGCCAGCGACAGCGCCCCGTGGCAGCCATTGGTGATCACAATTTCGTTCGCCGCCACCGTCGAGCCGCCGTCCAGCAGCAGGCGGGCGATCTGCTCGCGCAGCTCCTGCCGCCCCTCCAGCACGTCGTAACTTAGCATCTCCCCGGGATGGTGCTGGGCAATGCGGCTCATCTCGCGCCACAGCGGCTTCAGGCTCGGCTGGTTCAGATCCGGCGAGCCGCCGCCAAAGGAGATCATCTCCTTATCGGCGCGGGCATCGAGGAGCATCATCACCTCATCCCACTGGGTCACCTCCACCGGACGCTGCACCGGGCGGGTCATCGCCGGGACGGGCGGCTGCGCTTTGCGCGAGGAGACGAAGTAGCCGGAGCGCGGCTGGGGGGTGATCAGCTGTAAATTTTCGAGGATCTGATAGGCCTGCTGGATGGTGCTGATGCTGACGCCGTGCTCCTGACTCAGCGCGCGCACCGAGGGTAAACGCTCCCCGCTGCGATACAGTCCTTGTTCAATGCGTTGTGCCAGGAGATTGGCCAGATGTTGGTAGCGCGTCATGCTGTATCCTTGGTTGTCACCATACAGATCTAAAAACCAGTACAGATTGCGGTGAAAAACGGCATTCAGATACTGTTTTAGCGGATCTGTATGTTAAACAAAAGTTGTTTTTGAATCTGTATTGCAGGCCCCGATTACCGTGATGATAACTCCACAGACACGATGAGGAGCGCATCATGGAATTTTACGAAAACCGGGCCAAACGGCCGTTTGCGGTGTTTATCTGGATCGGGCGGGCAGTGAAAAAGTGGTATCGCGTTAAACGCACGCGCCGCATTCTGAGCCAGATGAGCGATGAGCAGCTCAAGGATGTCGGGCTGTCGCGATTTGATATGTAAGGTATTGCCCGGTGGCGCTGCGCTTACCGGGCCTGGAAGGGCACGAACCGTAGGCCGGGTAAGGCGTAGCCGCCACCCGGCATAAAGGCCTCACTCTACGGTGGATTTCCCGGTGTTTTCCGCAATGCGGCGCAGATATTCGTTATTTTTAAACGCTACCATGATCAGCTCGAACATCACGCGGGTGCCGATCAGGCTGAACACCATGCCGAAAAATCCGGCGAACAGATGCTCGGTAAACATGGAGTAGAGCCCGCCGATGAAGATAAACAGCATGGCGATCCAGTAGAAAAAGACCAGCACGCGCGGCGTTAACAGATAGTCGAATCCCAGTAGTGATTTCATTTTTTCTTGTCCTTAGAAGTTTTATTTTGCGCGTTGATTATAAAGGCAGTGGCGGTAATTCATACCTTAATGATTATCCGGAAACGGCTTTTTGTGGTGCAAAATCAGGGAGTTGTTATTTCAGAAGATCGCAGGTTTGGCTTTTTGGCCGCGTGAGTAGCGCAACGGCTTCTTCATAGCTGCGCACGTTGTTATACCCCATCACCAGCCCGTAACGTTTATCCGACCCGCTGTACCATGCCGACAGGGCATTCACCTGCAACTGCTGCTGTTGCCAGCAGTGGGCGATCGCCTGGTCGCAGCTGCCTTTAGTTAGAAACGCCACGATATGCATCCCGCCATCGTTCTGCTCGGTGAAGAATCGATCCCCGTAGACCTCGTGCAGGGCGGCAATCATCCAGTCGCGGCGCTGCTGATAGAGGGCGCGCATCTTTTTCAGATGGCGGAAGAAGTGGCCCTCGTTGAGGAAGGCGGTGAGGATCTTTTGCGTCAGCACCGGCTGACCGCTGGCAAGCAGATCGGCGCAATCGTTGAAGGCCGATACCGTGCTGGCGGGCATCACCACGTAGC
Organism: Leclercia sp. TB492; assembly: GCF_049974505.2. Taxonomy (NCBI): domain Bacteria; kingdom Pseudomonadati; phylum Pseudomonadota; class Gammaproteobacteria; order Enterobacterales; family Enterobacteriaceae; genus Leclercia; species Leclercia sp. TB492. The sequence continues at coordinate 539,040 of NZ_CM127572.1, forward strand.
CGAGGCGCAGGGACGGCATCACGGTTTTGCTGAAGGTGCCCATGTAGATCACCCGATCCTGACGATCGAGGCTTTTCAGTGACGGCAGCACCTTGCGGGTGTAGTGAAACTCGCCGTCGTAGTCATCCTCGATGATCCAGGCATCGTTCTGCCCGGCCCAGTCGAGCAGCTGCTGTCTACGGGGCAGCGACAGCGTGACCGCCAGCGGGCTCTGGTGCGACGGGGTAACGATAACGAACCGGGCGTCGGGGTGGTGGCGCAGCAGATACCCGGTGTCCATGCCTGAACGATCCACCGGCACGGTGTGCAGGCGCGGCACGATCCGCCGGAGCAGCTGCTGGCCCATAAAATAGCCCGGATCTTCAAACACTACCTTGTCGTTGCGGCTGGCGAGGGTATCGAGGATCAATCGCAGGCTGCCGCTGTAGCCGCTGGTGATCAGCACCTGCTCTGGCGTGCAGGACAAGCCGCGCGAAATGTTGAGGTAGCTGGCGATCGCCTGGCGCAGGGGAGGCCACCCCATCACCGGCGGGTTGAGCATCTCCTCCTGGCGCATGGCGCGCACCGCATGGCCCGCCAGCAGCAGCCATTTCTTATACGGGAAGCTGTCCAGCGCCGGGATGCCGGGGCGCAAAAAGCCCGCCCGTTCCCGCTGGCTGACCAGCGATTCCGGCAGCTGGCCGGTAAGCGGATCGTCGGGCGGCGGGGGCGTGACGGGAAGAGTGAGGTCCGGGTTAACCCGCGTGCCGCGCGCGCCCTGGCTCACCAGATAGCCCTCGCCGGTCAGAATGGCGTAGGCGGTTTCAACCGTTTTGCGTGCCACCTTAAGCTCTTCCGCCAGCACGCGGATGGCGGGCACCTTGTCGCCGGGCTTGAGGACGCCGCGGGTGATGTTGTCCCGATAGCGGGTATAAATTTCATGATAGCCCGGCTTCATGTCCTACCTCGTTTCGCGCTTTTTGTATCTTTTTACTATGTCATGAACGGCGTAAATTTGCCCCATCGCATTTCATATGCCGCACACCCGGAGAAAGACAATGAGCACTCGCGTTAACCACCATAAAGCCACACCTGCCCTCGCTAAAGCGCTGTCCGACCTGAGCATGGCGGTGAGCCAGACCTCCATCGACCCGGCGCTGAAGCACCTGATCGACATCCGCGTCTCCCAGCTCAACGGCTGCACCTTCTGTCTGGATATGCATTCGAAAGAGGCCAAAATTGCCGGCGAGCGCGAGCTGCGCCTGTACCATCTGACCGCATGGCGCGAGTCACCCCTGTTCAGCGCCCGTGAAAAAGCGGCCCTGGCCTTCACCGAAGCCCTGACCCAGATCGGCCCCCACGGCGTCAGCGACGTGCTGTACCGCAGCGTGGCGGAACACTATTCGGAGATTGAGATCTCCGAGCTGAACTTTGCGATCGTGGCGATCAACGCCTGGAACCGTCTGGGGATCACTTCCCGTATGGAACCCGGCGCGCTGGATGGCGCCTACGGCCTGAACAAAGCTAACCTCGAGTAAGACCGCGCTCACGGATCATCGCCACCAGCGCCCGCAGCCCCGGCGGGACGTGGCGATGGCCGGGGTAGTAGAGGCGCAGCCCGGCAAAGGGCTGCGACCACTCGTCCAGCACGCTCACCAGCTCCCCGCTTTGCAGCTCCTGCTGAATATAGAGTTCCGGCAAAAATCCCACGCCCAGCCCGGCCTTCACCGCCCGGATCGAGGCAAAGAGATCCGAGGTGGCAAAACGCGGCGGCACCGCCAGGGCGATCTGCTCCCCGCGTCGCGCCAGCTCCCAGCGATAAATTCCCCCGTGGGCCATCCGCATGCCGATCCCCTGGTGATGCAGCAGATCGTCCGGGGTTTGCGGGGTGCCGTAGCGGGCAAAATAGTCCGGCGTGGCGGTGACGAGCTGACGAATGTCGGGGGTGAGCGGCACGGCGATCATGTCCTGCGGCACCGACTCCGCAAGGCGCACCCCGGCGTCGTAACCTTCCGCCACGATATCGATCATCCGCGCTTCACTCACCGCCTCGACGCGCATTTTCGGGTAGCGGATCATGTAGTCGATCAGCAGCGCATCCAGGAACAGCGTGCCGACGTTATTGGGAACGTTCAGACGCAGGGTGCCGGCAGGCTCGTCGATGTCGCTGTGGATCTCTTCGTCTGCCTGTCGAATTTCCTGCAACGCCGGGCCGATGCGTGCCACATAGCGCTGCCCGGCGTCGGTGAGCCCAACGCTGCGGGTGGTGCGGTTAAACAGGCGCGTTTGCAGGCGGGATTCCAGCCCGGCAACGGCGTTGCTCACGGCGGTGGCCGACATTCCCAGCTCTTGGGCGGCGGCGCGAAAGCTGCCGCGACGCACCACGGCCATCACCACTTCCAGCTCGGTCAGTCCTGAACGGTGCATAGATTATCCTGAAAATCGAAACAACCTTTGCAGCATAGCGTGGATTATCGTAACGGAGAAGGCGTGCCAGACTGGGTGCATCCAGCCTGAGGAGGTTTATATGCATCACATCGAACAGATTTATATCAACGGCGAATTTGTTACCCCACACGGCACCGAACGTTTTGATCTCTTTAACCCGGCGACGGCCCGGGTGATGGGCCAGCTGCGTCTGGCCGATGCAGTGGATGCCGAACGCGCCATTGCCGCCGCAAAAGCCGCTTTTCCGGCGTGGTCGCAAACCCGCAAACAGGAACGCATTGCCGCGCTACAGCGGATGCAGGCTGCCGTGGCGGCCCGGCACGACGATCTGCTGGAGGCGGTGATTGAGGAGTATGGTGCCCCCGCGTCGCGCTCGGCGTGGATGGCGAGCTATCCGGCGGAGGCGATCGGCCAGGCTATCGCGGCGCTGGAGGCGTTTGAATTCGTGATGACGGCCGGGGCGGCCCGGGTAGAGATGACGCCGCTCGGCGTCGCCGGGCTCATCACCCCGTGGAACAGCGATGCGGGCTTTATCTGCGGTAAACTGGCGGCAGCGCTGGCCGCAGGCTGCACGGCGGTGATCAAGCCCAGCGAGATGAGCGCCCTGCAGACGCAGATCGTGACCGAGGCGTTGCACGCCGCCGACCTGCCGCCGGGGGTGTTTAACATCGTCACCGGGCGCGGCGACACGGTGGGGGAGACCATCAGCCGTCACCCTCTTGTTGCGAAAATCTCGTTTACCGGTTCAACGCAGACCGGCAAAGCGATCCTGCGTAACGCGGCGGAGAACTTTACCCGCGTCACCCTGGAGCTGGGCGGCAAATCCCCGACCCTGATCCTCGACGATGCCGATATCAAACAGGCCGTTCCGCTGGCGGTGCAGGCCGGGCTGATGAACAGCGGGCAGGCGTGTGTGGCCGGTACGCGCATTCTGGTGCCGCAGTCGCGGAAAGCGGAATTCGACCAGGCGCTGGCTCAGGCCATCGCAGCGGTGAAGTCCGGCGATCCGCGCGACAGCGCCACCGGGGTCGGCCCGATGGTGAGCGAGAAACAGTGGCAGCGGGTGCAGGGGTATATCCAGCGAGGGCTGGCAGAGGGCGCGCGCCTGCTGGCGGGCGGAGAAGGGCGGCCGGAAGGCACCCGGGACGGCTGGTTTGTCCGCCCGACGCTGTTTACCGACGTGCACAATCAGATGACCATCGCCCGGGATGAAATCTTCGGTCCGGTGCTGTGTGTGATTGCTTATCGCGACGAGGCCGAAGCCATCGCCATTGCCAACGACACCGACTACGGCCTGAGCGCGCTGGTGCTGGGCGGCGATGTGGCTCGTGCTCGCCGCGTGGCGGCGCAGATCCAGTCCGGTCGCGTGCTGGTGAATACCCTCGCCCATGAGCCTCAAGCCCCCTTTGGTGGGTTCAAACACTCCGGCATGGGGCGCGAGATGGGGACATGGGGGATCAGCGCGTTTATGGAACCGAAGTCGATCCTCGGCTAAAACATCGCCCGGCGGCGCAGGCTTGCCGGGCCTACAGTTAGTGCCTTTCCAGGCCGGGTAAGCGCAGCGCCACCCGGCAATTCGCGGTTTATTCGGCAAACAGCTTTTCAATGGATTTTGTGGGATAAAAAAGAGCATCGGCGTTGCTACCCGTTAAAGGAATAAAGCCGAGCGTCAGATAAAAATCTTTCGCCTTATCGTTGAGCGCATCCACAAACATGCCGTGAATGCCCACAGCCTGCGACGCCAGCCAGACCACTTTCATGGCATGTGTCACCAGCGTCATCCCCCAGCCCTGACCCTGCAGATCCTGGTGTATTGCGAGGCGCCCTAACGTGACGCTGGGTACATTGACATAGGGCACTTTGCGCTGCTGCGTTTTTGATGGCAGGGTCTCTTTCTCAAAGCAACTGCCGGACAACGTATAGTAGCCCAGCACTTTAGGCGTAGGGTCATCGGTGACGAGAAGATAAGCGCCTAACAAGCGCCCAACGTGCTGGCGTGCAAGATGCTTACACAGAAAACGGTTGAGGGTATCTTCCCCGCAGTTGAAGCCTGTTAAATCATAGTGAGTCGTTTGCGAAAACATCCTTATCGTCAGATTAGCCACGTCTTACTCCATGTTTTGCAGACGTCTTGCTGCGCGTTTCAGCCTCTCATTGGGCTCTGGCGGGTTGTCGAGTGCATCCATAACGCGTTTCCACGAATCTTCATTAAGGATCAGGCGGCGATGCTGCTCAATGACTTCGGCAGCCCGTTCCGAGGCACTGTTAACCATAAACTGGGTGATTGTCTGGTTAGTCATCGCCGCAGCTTCTTCGATCAGATCTTTGTCTTCGTCAGTTAACCTGAGGTCGATGCGCTGTTTTTTCAGTGCTGGCATTTTTACTCCGGGGTTATCTTTATGTACGGATAGATTCCGTACGCGAACTATAAAACTGAACAGGATTTTTTTCAATCCGGGCGATAACATTTCGCTCTTCACCGAAGCATCACGTTTTTCTTTCCTGCATCCTCTCCTTAACCCCACAACGGAGAGATCCTCATGATTGCAGTCCTGTTTGAAGCCAGAGCGCAACCCGCGCATCAGGCGCGTTACCTGCAGCTGGCCGCCGAGCTAAAACCGCTGCTGGCGGATATCGACGGCTTTATCGATATCGAACGTTTCCAGAGCCTGACCAACGACGGCAAAATCCTCTCCCTCTCCTGGTGGCGGGATGAGGAAGCGATCCTGAAGTGGAAGCAAAACGTCTTTCACCAGGCCGCGCAGGCCGAAGGGCGGGCGTCGATCTTTGCCTCTTACCGGATTCGCGTGGCGCAGGTAGTGCGGGATTACGCCTCAGAGACCGGAGGACACGCCGATGTATGACGTTCATGTGATTTTCAACACTGTGCCGGGCGAACTGGCGCGCTTTGGTCAGCTGCTGGGGCGCAACGGCGTGGGGCTAGAGGGCGGGGGCGTCTTTGGCGTGGAGGCGCATTTTCTGGTGGAGGAGGGCGAAAAAGCCCGGCGCGTGCTGCTCGACGGCGGTTTTAACGTGCAGGCGGTGCGAAAACCGCTGATCCGAAAGCTGAAACAGGAGCGCCCCGGCGAGCTGGGAGAGATTGCCGCCGCGCTGGCTGCGCAGGGGGTGTCCATCCTGACCCAGTACAGCGATCATGCGAACCACCTTATTCTGCTGACGGATAATGATAAGCTGGCCGCAGAGATCACCGGGCCGTGGGTTGCCAATGCTAAAGACCAGTTTACCTCCTGATAACAGCGCCACGCTGGAGCTGGCCGTGGCTGCGGTCGCCGCGGCGATGGCCGACCCGTCACGGGTAAAAATGCTCTGCGCCCTGATGGACCGACGGGCGTGGACCGCCACCGAACTCAGCGCCGTGGCGGATGTGGCGCCTTCTACCGCCAGCGGGCATCTCACCCGTCTGCTGGAGGGGAGGCTGATAACCTGTCTTTCTCAGGGGCGGCATCGCTACTACCGGCTGGCGGGGCATGACGTTGCGGCGCTGGTGGAGCAGATGATGGGGCTGTCGTGGGGGCGGATCACGCCGCCGGAGACGACCGCGCCGGAATCGATGCGTCACGCTCGCACCTGCTACGACCATCTGGCGGGCACGGTCGCGGTGAAGATATATGATTTTATGCAGGCGGCAGGCTGGCTGGCGGCGGACGGATCGGCCCTCACTCTGAGCGGGCGCGAGGCGTTCCTCTCCCTGGGGATCGCGCTTAATGCCAATACGCGGCGTAAAGCCTGCTGCGCCTGTCTGGACTGGAGCGAGCGCCGCTTCCATCTGGGCGGTGAGGCGGGCGCGGCGCTGCTGGTTCATATGGACACCAAAGGCTGGATCCAGCGGGTAGCGGGGTTTCGCGACGTGAGCGTGACCCCGTCCGGCCAGCGTGCCATCGATCGGCATTTTAGCCGCTGAGGAAACGCCCGGCGGCGCAAGCTTGCCGGGCCTGCAAAAATACCGACCGCATGACCCGCAGGCCAGGCAAGAAAACATCAACCATTTCTACAGTTATTTATTCATCTGAATTATATATAAAATAAAAATCATTTCTTATCTAAATAAATAAATCTTGAGAATTGTCTCATGTCAAAGTTTATAATTTTTGCGCTTGCCAAAAATAGCCCGGCATGAAAAATTAGCCGATGCTGTTATCAGTTCACCATTCGAATGCTTATAAGATGTAATTTATTAACAGGGAAGGGAATATATTGTGTCTAAAATAAAAAGTTACGCCGAAAGCGTATTGTTCCAGAGTATTATTTCATTATCGAATACGGCCTGTACACCCGGCAGCCTTGCCTGTCTGTCAGAAAATTATATTTCACGTCTCGGCCATAACGATGTCCCCCTTACGCTGCGCAAGGCGCTTAAGGATGTTAAAGCCCTTCTGGCTGTCCTTATCGAAACAAGTAACGGTAATACAGTCGCTTATGCACCAGGCGTGAACGGGCATCAGTGTCTGTTGACTCAGATTACGGAGCTGTATACCGACGTGGTGGCCTGGAATGCGGTTGAACAGTACATTTCGGCGTCACAGTTTCTCTTATTTTCTGACGCGAATAATGGAACTCAGAATCCTTCGCATAGCGTGATCAATTAATATTCTTTCCTCTATAAAAAGAGAGCTGCATCCTCGGGTATGCGGCTCTCTTTTTTATTGGAAAAGTCTTAACAGACAGATAGCCCTCTGTAATTCCAGCATAACATTCCCCAGAAATAGGCTTTTTTGTAAGGGAAGGCACGAATTGCCGCGAAGCGCTTAAGACTATTCCTATAATCATCGGGAAAAGTGTTAATTGAAAATTATTACATTCTCGATGATTATGAATGAATCCACAGTGATGCCAGGGATATAGACGATGATTATAGTATTAACATCCTGTAGATATTTTCAGCAGGGCTTTGCCATGCTGGCCGATCAGCTTATGAACGACTCACCGTCGTTTCAACGGGTGCTTTATCTGGATGATATTAACGACGCGACAAAAGACGATCTGGTCCGGACAAAAGCCATTGTGGTGGATTATGGTCAATCCGACATCAACGTTCTGAATGCCCTGCTGGAGGTCAAAAATCGTTACCAGCAGAGCTATTTTATTTTTATCACCCGCGATGTCTGCTACGAAAGCACGATTGATAATATTTTAATTAACACCATCGCTGATTACACCATCGACTGTAAAAGTGCTGTACGCCAGCTACGCACCTGCCTTGCACACTTTGCGCTGGAAGATCAGCCGGTGACTATTTTTAAAAATGTTCGCTGGCATCATCTTGAAAAACAACAACCTTTAACCAAAATGGAGACGATGCTGCTGCCTTATATTGTGTCGGGAAAAAAGAATAAAGAGATTACGCGCTACCTGGATGTGACCGGAAAAACCGTCAGCCATCATCGACGCAATATTTATCGTAAGTTTGCCGTGACCAGTCTGACCGGGTTGTATAAGAAATTTGATGAACGTGTTTGATGCTGTAAGGGACCTGTATGGAAAGAATGATTACTGCACAAAAAAGTCTGGAAAAAGCGTTGTTGATCCTGATCGAAACTGCCGATAGCGAAGAGAAACAGTGGCGTATTTATCATGAATGCCTGTGCAAGTTTACTCAGGAGAGCCTCCCGCATCTGTTACGCATGGACTATTTTAGTCTGTTAAGGCTGGCCAACGTGCCGTTTAACAGCGCCGGAAAAATGTCGCCTGCCGGCCCTGATACCAGCCAGGGGATCAACGCCCTGCTACCGATGGCCATTCTTCTGCTTTATAAGCGCCTGACCGAGTGGTTATCTGTTGAAGCGTATCTCCGCAAGAGGCATGTTTCCGCCAGATAAGATCGATCGTGCGCAGGCAGGGCCCGCTTTCGCAATTCCTGCTGTTTAGATCCTCGTTTCTTGATACTTACCCTGATAACTATTATCTTCTCAGCGTGTGAAGCGAGGTTTCCCCATGCGTGAAGAAGATCTGTTCTGCCGCAGGCCAATGGGCATGCGGATGGCAATGATTGTGCGTCAGTGGCGCGCGGTGATTGACGACGCCATTCTTGAGACCGGGTTAACCCAGTCGAGCTGGACGGTGATGATGCAGCTGAAGCAGCTGGGGGATAACGTCTCGGTGAGCGAACTGGCGGAAGTGCAGGGTATTGAACTGCCGCCGCTGATGCGCACCCTTTCACAGCTGGAAAAGCAGGGCTACCTGCTGCGCACCACATCGCCTTATGACAAGCGCATCCGGCTGCTGACGCTCACGCCCGAGGGGAACGCGGTGCTGAAAACGCTGACCCAGGTAATCGAAACGTTCCAGACGCGGGTATCGCAGAATATCGCCCCGGAGCATCTCGACATTTTTAGCGCCACACTCAATCAAATCGCCTGCAATTTGCGGACAATCCGCGAAGAAGATAACAAGACCGAATAATCATGACCCCTGAACAAAAGTTTGCCCGCTGGGTAAGGGTGAGTATTGCCTCTTTCCTGCTGATGTTTGTCTATTTTATTGTCGCGGATATCTGGATCCCGCTGACGCCGGACGCCACCGTGATGCGCGTGGTGACGCCGGTATCGGCGCGCGTCTCCGGCTATGTGGCGGCGGTGCACGTGCACAACAACAGCCAGGTGAAGAAGGGCGATCTGCTGTTTGAGCTCGACCCGACCCCGTTCCGCAATAAGGTCGAGGCCGCCGAGATTGCCCTGCAGCAGGCGCGTCTCGCCAACCAGCAGCTGGATGCGCAAATCGTGGCGGCTCAGGCCAGCCTGAAAACCGCCCAGCTCACCGCCCGCAACGATAAAGTGACCTTTGATCGCTATCAGAAACTCAGCACCCTGCAGAACGTCTCCCAGGCGGATCTGGATAAAGTCCGCACGACATGGCAGAGCAGCGAGCAGGCCGTTGCCAATCTGGACGCCAGCATTCATCAGCTGCGCATTGAGCGCGGCGAGCGTGACGAAAGCCGTAACGTGACCCTGCAAAAATACCGCAACGCGCTGGACGAGGCCGAACTCAACCTCGGCTGGACGAAGATCTACGCCGAAGCTGACGGCACGGTCAGCAACGTCCAGCTGAGCCCCGGCTTTTATGCCGCCTCCGGCTCGGCGGCGCTGGCGCTGGTAAACAACCAGAGCGATATCGTCGCCGATTTCCGCGAAAAGAGCCTGCGCCATACCCACCAGGACACCGATGCCGCGGTGGTGTTTGACGCCTTCCCGGGCCGCGTATTCCGCGCTCACGTCACCAGCAGCGACGCCGGTATTTTAGCGGGACAGGAGGCGGTCAATGGCCAACTGTCGGAGCCCGAGACCTCCAACCGCTGGGTGCGTGATGCCCAGCGCATGCGCATCCACGTGGCGCTGGACGAAGCCCTGCCGAAGCACCTGCCGACCGGGGCGCGCGCCACCGTGCAGCTCTATAACAGCGAAGGTCCGTTTGCCCGCTTCTTCTCCGGGATGCAGATCCACCTCGTCAGCCTGCTGCACTATGTCTACTGATCATCATGTCTATTAATACCCTGGCGCGGGTCTTTACCCCGCACGGCAACATCGTCTACACCGCCAACGACTTTCGTCAGACGCTGCGGATCGTGTTTGCCGGGATGATTGCCCTGAGCGTGTCGAGCTTTTACAACACCAGCTACGGGGTCTTCTTCGTGATCTACCCGATTATGCTCCTGTCGCTGGTGCCGGTGTTTAACCGCCACGTCGCAAAACAGTTTGTGTTCAGTTCCGCGCTGAACTGCCTCGAAATGGTGTTTATTATCGGCTATCTGGCGCAGTGGCCGCTGATCATGACCCTGGTGGTGTTTGGCCTCTACGTGATGCGTTTTCGTTTTATGAGCCAGGGGCCGCTGTTTCTGTTTGGCTCGATGGGGGTGGTGTGCCAGAGCACCATGCTCAACTTTATGAGCTACCCCACCACTAACTGGCACACGCTTTTATTCTCTAATCTCGAAGCCAGCGTGATGGCGGTGTGCCTGAGCGCGCTGATGCACTATCTGCTGCCGGATGTCGAACCGCGTACGCCGCCGCCGCGTCTGGAGAAAGATGCCGCCCGGGTGCGCCATGAGTCGCTGCTCTCCGGCACCGTGGCGACGCTGATTTTTGTGGTGTTCCAGATAAGCGATCTCAGCGATTCGCTGTCGGCGCTGATGGCCGGGGTCCTGATACTCTTCCCGATGCACTACCGCGGGGCGGTGATGAGCTCGCTGTGGCGCGTGGTCGGGGTGGTGCTCGGCTGCCTGTACATTCTGGTGGTGCAGCTGGTGCTGTACGATCACAGCAGCCACATGCTGCTGATGATGCCGCTGATCGGCCTCGGGCTGGCGTTTGGCGCCCGCCTGCACGTGATGGAGAAGGTCGGGGCCGGGGTCGGTTTTGCCAGCATCACCACTATCGGGATTATGTTCGGCCAGAACATGCACCCTGACGGCGACCTGGTGTTCAGCGATCTCTACCGTATCGTCTCGGTGACGGTGGCGCTGGTGGCGACCCTGACCCTGGTGTTCCTGATGCATCTGATCCTTAACTGCTTTGCCCCGACGCGCTACGTGATCCGTAATCCGTAGCCCTTACCGGGTGAGCAGGGGCAGCACCTCGGGCAGTTGCGACAGCAGGAACAGGATCAGCCCGATGGTGCCGCCCACCAGGGTGCCGTTGACCCGGATAAACTGCAGATCCTTGCCGATGTTCAGTTCAATCTGTCGCGACATGTCTTTGGCATCCCAGCCTTTGACCGTATCGCTGATATGGCGGGTCAGGAAGCGGGCAAAATCCGGCGCCACGCGATGGGCGGCCTGCTCCAGATGCTCGTTCAGCGAGGCGCGCAGGTTGGCATCCGCCACCAGAGTTTCACCAAACCACAGCCCGGCGTTGGCAAGGCGCTGCTTAACCCGGGAGTCATCGCGCTGCATGTCGGCCTTCAGCCATTCGCGCAGATCGGCCCACATCTCACCCAGGTAGCGGTTAAAGGCCTCGTCGTTCTTCAGATACTCTTTAATGTTCTCGGCCTTGGCCGCCGTTTCCGGATCGTTTTTCAGATTATCCACCAGCTTCAGCACCGCGCGGTCAAAGGCCTGGCGGATCTGGTGGGTACGGTCGTGGCTGACATCATCCAGAATGGCATTCACCGCATTGGACACCAGCTCGGCGCTCTGATCCCCCAGCCATTCGGTAGGCAAGATCATCGCCTTACGCGGGTGCTCGGTCTTCAGCCAGTGGACAATCTGTGCGGCGATAAAATCGCGAGTGCTGTCGCGCTGGAGCAGCGTAATCAGGCGGTTAATCACCGCATCCAGCAGCACCTGATGACGGCTGTTTTTGGTCATGCTCTCCAGCATGGCGGCGCTGGTTTCGCTGAAATCGACCTTATCCAGCGCCTTATGCACCGCCCGCTTAAGCATGCGCTGAATGCGCCCGTCATCGGTCAGTTCGAGGAAGCCGCTCATCACCTGCATGATATGCTGCCCGACGCGCTGGGCGTTATCCGGCTTGCTGAACCAGTTCCCGATGAGGAGCGCCGGTTCGTGCTGGCGGATAAGCGCCACCAGCGACTGGGTATCGAGGAATTTCTCCTGCACAAACTGGCCGAGATTGTCGCCAATCCGGTCTTTGTTGCGCGGGATAATCGCCGTATGACGTGAGATAAAGGGTATCGGCACCCGGCGGAACAGGGCCACCACGGCAAACCAGTCGGCCAGGGCGCCGACCATCGCCGCTTCGGCAATAGCTTTCACCCCCCGCACCCAGAACGTCTGTGGCAGGAAGAGGGTGGCGATAAAGGTCGCGGCGGCAATCAGCAGCAGCGACAGCGCCAGGAGCTTGGCGCGTTTGAGTTCAGCGAGTTTTTCCATAGGGTTAAGGATAGAGGGAGAAAAGGCGAAGGGGCAAGGGAGCGTGCATTTTCCCCGGTGGCGCTGCGCTTACCGGGGCTACGAGGGGTGCGATGGTCTGGTTTTGTAGGCCTGATAAGCGCAGCGCCACCAGGCGTTTTTCCAGATAGCCCTGAAGGAGGTGCAAGACAGTCTTTTTGTGGCTACAATGTAGCTACAAACCATAAGGAGGCACTATGGATTCCGTAATCCGATCGCGTATCGACAGCGAGCTCAAAGCTCAGGCGGGTTCTGTCCTTGAGAGCTGTGGCTTAACCTGGAGCACGGCGATACGCCTGTTCGCCGAGCAGATTGTCAAAAATGAAGGGATCCCGTTCGAGGTGACCCGCAAACCCACCGCACGGTTACGCAATGCGATGCGCGAAGCCGAAGATATTTCCACCCACCAGAACGGACGCTTTGATGGTGTTGACCAGCTCATGGAGAGCTTAAACGATGGGAAAGAGTAAACGCGCGCCACTTCCGTACCGTTCTGATTACACTAAAACCTTTGTTAAAGCCTGGGAGCGCTACAACAAAGCAGGCCGGAAAGATATGCATGCCACGGCGGAGATTATGTCGCTGGTGCTCTCCGGTAATCCCATCCCTTCTGAGTACAGCGATCATCCCCTGACAGGCGATATGCAAGGCTTCCGCGAGCTGCATATTGGCGGTGACTATCTGTTGGTTTATCGGATCGATGATAAAAAGCCTCTGGTCGTGTTTACCGACCTGGGCACCCACGCAGAGCTTTTTGAATAGAGGCGTTTACCGGCACTACAAGCCATGTTCCGCGTGTTTACAGGGATTCAAGGATAAGCGGTAACAATCGCCACAGGATCCCTGCGCCAAACATCATCAGCACCCCTCCCGCCACGCGCTCGATTTTCCAGATATTGTTGCTCAACCGCCGCTGTACGCCGGGCAGGGCGATAAATGACACCACCGCCAGATCCCACACCAGCACGACCGTGACCATCCAGATACCGCTGACCGACTGCTGCAGCAGAGTAACGTTCGGACCCAGCAGCCCGGTCATCAACGCCAGATAAAAAAGGGCGTTTTTCGGATTTAACACCGCCGATCCCAGCCCGAGCAGGAGCTGCCTGCGCCAGGAGGGACATTCTGGCTCCGCGTAATCCAGCGCCAGCGTGCGGGCGCGGCTTTGCGCCAACTGCCAGCCGATCCACAGCAGATACAGCGCGCCTAATAGTTCGATAACACTGAACAGCAGCGTGAACTGGCGCAGCGCGCTCCAGCCTACAATCACCAGCAGAATATAGAGTCCGTTGCCCGCGGCGATCCCCACGCACAGCCCGGCGCTGCCGCGCAGGCGATGTCGGGCGGCGAATCCCATCAGCAGAAAGAAATCCGGGCCCGGGCTGAGCAGGGCAACAAAATGCGCCAGCGCGAGGGCCAGAAAAGCGGGCGGAAAAAGTAGGGTAAGCAGTTCCATAGTGACCTCATCAGCAAAACTGAGGTCAAGCTACGCTGGCGTAAGCGCTAATTATTGTCGGATATTGATCGCCCGGTAGCGTACTGGCGTGGCGTAGCGGCCGTGTAGCTGACAAATGTTTTATGGAAGTGGCTCTGATCGGCAAAGCCGCTCTGGTAGCTGACGTCGGCAATGTCATCCCCGGCGCGCAGGCGCGCTTTGGCGAACTCTATCCGGGAAATGTTCAGGAAAGTGCCGGGCGTCAGGCCAGTGTCCTGCTTAAAGGTTCTGATAAGCGTCTCTTTGCGCAGCGAGAAGCGTCGGGCTAAGGCGTCCAGAGAAGGCGGCTTGTGCAGGCTGTGACGGAGCGTCTGCTGAAGCGCAAGGCTGGTGGGGCGAAGGGAGGCGGGCGGCGTTGGCCCGGCGGCAAGCCGGGAGAGAAGCGTGTCGATGACCGTCGCCGAGAGCGTCTCAACGACCCTCAGATACTGGCGGAACAGCGCCTCATTGCGGATCACCTGCATTGCGGGCTGAAGGTCGGTCTCCAGATACAGCATATGGTAGCTGCGCGGCTGACCTGCCAGCGGATTGCAGCTGTGCGGCATGTGCGCGGGGATGACGATCAGATCGCCAGGATAAAGGGTGAACGGCTCGCCGTTGCAGGTGCAACAAGTTTGCCCCTCCAGGATAGCGCCAATGGACAGCTGCCCGTGGCTGTGAAGCTTGTAGGCCTGGGCGCTTTGCCAGGTGCTGCGCAGTTCAACGCCAGGCTGACGGCGGAAGGTCTGATTGACGTGACGGGTGTGGGTCATAGTGGCTACCGGAGGCGTTTAAGTGGTTATAGCATGAGCGGAGAAGAGTGTCGCCTGTGATAATTTGGGAAGAGGTCGCTATGTGACAGGAATAGTGGTACATAAAATACCGCAACGGCATCACAGGAATATCAGGGATAATTATTAAGGGAATAAACTATGCACGTCAGCACGGCTATTAAATGGTTACATCGGCTTACCACCATTCTGTTACTTATTATCGTTGCAGGCTATTTTTCTTATGAATACTTCATGAAGAGCCGAAGCGACGATCGTTTAGTGATAACAAAAGAGGTGACAGAAAACGTGACGCTTTACGTCACGCAGTATGGGGGCGGTGCAACCGCGCCTGATGTCTATCGTTATTACCTGAATAATAAAAATCAGACGATAGAGCAGCTCAGGGAAAATAAGCCTTTTCTTGTTTCAGATAATGGTAATGCGATAATTAGCGGCTACGGTAATAACGTCAATGTTAAGTTATCAGGGCGTATTTATTCTTTTAGTAATCTGACGATGTTCTACGCTCAGGAAAATCTGGTTATCCCGGTGATAAATCTTACTGCAATAGGAGTACGCTAATTAATATGCATATGAAGACGCAAGAAGTGATGAGGTTCAGACGCGATGAGATGCCATCATGCAGAACATTGCATACAAATGAACTACTGGCATTGGCAGAAAAGACTGATAATGCAATCGATTATAGTTATATCCCTGAAACTACCGAAGAACAGTGGAATGACGCGGTTCGCGGCAAATTTTAGTGATTTAAAATAACCGGCGCCATCCTGTAGGTGGCGCACTAAAATACTCTTCCTATAAAAAATGGAGGAAATAAACCCTTTTAATTAATAACCGTTGTCAATAAAAGCTCAATATATACTATCTCACTCAAGATATTTATACAAAGCGTAACAGTAATAACTTTACTGAATGTGTGTTTTCGCAATTTAATAACTATATCCACATCACCACTGGGGTGATATAAAGTATAAGGAGTAAGAAACAGGAGAGGGATATCATGGTCGACACCGCTATTTTTGTGGGAAATATAGCTACGGATGATGTAAAAAAGGTTGCTAACAGGATTTATGATATAATCGTATCACCCGGGATCATTCCTGGGTTAATAAATGGGGGGCTTACCGTTCCACTTGATTTAGGGTATCTTGCTATAGGCTATTTCGATACGGTTTCGCGTTTTTCTCGTCAAACTCAGCGAATCCGCATAGCAGAGGCAATTCATAACGATATTTTAAATTATGATCACATCACAAATGCAATTGAAAAAATATTTGAAAAATTCAACAAATACCTCACTGTAAGCCATCAAGATAATGTTTATCGCGGTGTTGTTTCATCCATTGCTGGTCGCTTAATTACCGCTAAAATCATTTCAACAATAGGGGCGGCTGTCCTCACACGTGTATCCTTCATTGGTGCAAAGACAGCGAACAACTGGATCGGCAGAGTCACTATGGTGTTGCTTGTTGGCGGGATGGCTGAGCGTTCCATTAGCATTTCTGAAGAGCTTGCTATCAAGGCTCCTGAAATATATGAGCTACTTCGTCCGCATGATTATGATCTGACATATTTTCTTTTTGAACCTGCTGTAAAACCCTTTGTGGAAGCCGTTCATATAGCAAACCAACTTGGGCAGCCTTATTTTAATAAAATAATAAAAATCGTTGAGAGTAAATTAAATGCCGAATAACAGTCCTCTCTCTTTTATGTATAAGCATGTTTTAAATGCGTTAATATTAATGATGGTTCACACCTGGGGTTTCTTCGAATCTGTACTGTTTGTAGGTGGTTTTATAGTTTGCCTTATATTACCTGTCGTGTGGCCCATGAAGTTCATTTATGCCGTTTTATGGTTGATAGTATTCTACATATGTTCAAAAGTTGTTAGTTTTTTAGAAAACTACCGTGATGGAAACAAAAATAGATAATAGGGAAATAATATGTCTAATCCAGCTTATTTATGGTTAACAGATGAAAATGGATCTCCTGTCGCGGGAGGTTGTTGCGTGTTGGGCCGTGTGGGATCCATCGAGATAAAATCATTGTCACATCACATGACTATCCCGACAGATTCTAATACGGGGAAATTAACCGGTACACGAATCCATACGCCAATATTAATACAAAAAGAGTTTGACCGTGTAACACCACTTTTATATCGCGCTATTAGTCGGGGCTACCTCCTTAAATCCGCTGAAATTAAAATGTACCAAATAGTGGACTCGGGAAGAGAAGTTGAATATTTTAATATCTATATGGAAAATGTAAAAATCACGGGTATTACACCCAGTCTTCATCCCGGCTCTGGTACAGGAACTCATTTAGAAAATATTGAGCTTCGCTACGAGTCTATTCAGTGGAAGTATGTTGACGGAAATATTGTCTTTAAAGACAGCTGGAACGAACGCTGCGTCGCATAGATGGCTGTGTTCTAAGGCTTTAATCTCTAACGCCACCCTCCCGGTGGCGTTACCTGTATACCTAACTTTACCTGCGAACTCAGCCATTTTGACTACCCTTAATACCCAACGCGGTAAAAAAGGAGGCAACAATGGCCTATAAGACAGTGAATCCTGCCAACAACAAACTCATCAAAGAATATCCTTCTCATACCGATGCTGATGTCGAGGCGGCGCTGAGTACCGCCGACGCGCTCTACCATTCCGACTGGTCAAAAGGCAGCATCGACAAGCGCCTGGCGGTACTGTACAAGCTGGCGGATCTGATTGATTCCCGTACCGAAGAGCTGGCAAAAATTGCCAGCGAGGAGATGGGTAAACTCATTGCCCAGAGCCGCGGCGAGGTGAAGCTCTGCGCGCAGATTGCCCGCTACTACGCGGATAATGCCAAACAATTTCTCGCCCCGGTGAAATACCCCTCTGAAATGGGCGAGGCGTGGGTAGAGCACCATCCGATCGGCGTGGTGATGGCCGTGGAGCCGTGGAACTTCCCTTACTACCAGCTGATGCGCGTGCTGGCCCCGAACCTGGCGGCGGGTAACCCGGTGATCGCCAAACATGCCAGCATCGTTCCGCACTGTGCGGAGGCCTTCGCCCATCTGGTGCGCGAAGCCGGTGCGCCGGACGGAGCATGGACTAACCTGTTTATCTCTTCCGATCAGGTGGCGAATATTATCGCCGACGATCGCGTGCAGGGCGCGGCCCTGACCGGGTCCGAGAAGGCCGGTAGCGTGGTGGCCGCCCAGGCGGCGAAGCACATCAAGAAATCGACCCTCGAACTGGGCGGTAATGACGTATTCGTGGTGCTGGACGATGCGGATCTGGAGAAAGCGGTGAAGATCGGCGTCAACGCCCGCCTTGCCAATGCCGGGCAGGTCTGTACTGCCGCCAAGCGCTTTATCGTGCACGAGAAGGTGGCCGAGCAGTTCCTGACGAAATACACCGAGGCATTCCGCAACATCAAAATAGGCGATCCGCTCGACGAGAGCACCCGACTGGGGCCGCTGTCATCGAAAGAGGCGCTGGAGACCCTGACGAAACAGGTGGACGAGGCGGTGAAAAATGGCGCGACGCTGCATTTCGGCGGCAAACCGGTCCAGCGTGAAGGCAGCTTCTTTGAGCCGACCATTCTGACCAACATTACCCGCGATAACCCGGCGTATTTCGAAGAGTTCTTTGGCCCGGTGGCGCAGATCTACGTGGTGAAAAACGATGACGAGGCGGTGAAGCTGGCCAACGACTCGCACTACGGCCTGGGCGGTGCGGTGTTCAGTAAAGATATCGATCGCGCTAAAAAGATGGCCTCGAAAATCGAGACCGGGATGGTGTGGATCAACTGGCTCACCGATACCGCCGCCGAGCTGCCGTTTGGCGGCGTGAAGCGCTCCGGCTACGGTCGCGAGCTGTCTGATCTGGGGATTAAAGAGTTTGTGAACCAGAAGCTGGTGGTGATCCGCCGGTAGGTATTTTCCCCCTCATCCTGACCCTCTCCCCAAAGGGGAGAGGGAACCAACCCGCAGTCCATAGGCTCGTTAAGTGATTCGAATAAATGTGATGTATAATTATTTGTGTGTCATAAATTAGCTAGCGCCCTCACAGTTCGCAGAGAAACCATCCCGCAATTCTGGATAACCATTGGTCCGTTGCTAGTATGAATTCGCTAATCATACACCTGCAAGAGGATACAATGATAAACAGAAATCGTATGATCGTGAACGGTATTGTGGCTTCCCTGGCCTGTACATGGACCCTGACAGCGCGAGCTGAAAATCCCGCAACCGAAGTCAAAATCGTGCGCGATCAATACGGCATGCCGCACATCTACGCCGATGACACCTACCGTCTGTTCTATGGCTACGGCTACGTGGTGGCGCAGGATCGCCTGTTCCAGATGGAGATGGCGCGTCGCAGCACCCAGGGACAGGTTGCCGAAGTCCTCGGCAGTACTTTTGTTAAATTCGATAAGGACATCCGCCAGAACTACTGGCCGGATTCGATCCGCGCGCAAATCGCTGCGCTCAGTGCGGATGATAAAGCCATTCTGCAGGGCTATGCCGATGGGATGAACGCCTGGATCGACCGGGTAAACGGCGATCCCGGCAAACTGTTGCCAGAACAATTCTCCACCTTCGGCTTTACGCCAAAACGCTGGGAGCCTTTTGATGTGGCGATGGTCTTTGTCGGGACCATGGCGAACCGTTTTTCTGACGCCACCAGCGAGATCGACAACCTCGCTCTGCTGACGGCGTTAAAAGATAAGTATGGCGACAAGGGGATGGCGGTTTTCAACCAGCTGAAATGGTTGGTGAATCCGGCGGCGCCGACCACCATCGCTCCGCAGGAGAGTCAGTATCCGGTTAAGTTCGATCTCAACACCACGCAAACCGCCGCCCTGTTGCCGCGTTACGATATGTCGCCGCCAATGCTGGATCGACCGGCCAAAGGTGATGATGGTGGCCTGCTGGCGCTGACCCCGGCGCAGAACCGCGAGACGATCATGGCGCAGTTTGTTCACGGCGGAGCCAACGGCCTGGCGGGCTATCCCACCACCAGCAACATGTGGGTGCTGGGTAAGGGCAAAACCCAGGATGCCAAAGCGATCATGGTCAATGGGCCGCAGTTCGGCTGGTATGCGCCGGCGTACACCTACGGTATTGGGTTGCACGGCGCGGGCTATGATGTCACGGGCAATACGCCCTTTGCCTATCCGGGGCTGGTGTTTGGCCATAATGGCACCATTTCATGGGGATCTACCGCCGGATTTGGCGATGATGTCGACATTTTTGCGGAACAACTTTCCGATCAAAAGCCAGGGCAGTACCTGCATAACGGCGAGTGGATCAAGATGCTCAGCCGCGAAGAGAAAATCGTCGTTAAAGACGGGCAGCCAGAGACCTTTACCGTCTATCGCACCCTACATGGCAACGTGATAAAAACCGACCCGGCCACGCAAACGGCGTATGCCAAAGCGCGGGCCTGGGACGGCAAAGAGGTGGCCTCCCTGCTGGCCTGGACCCATCAGATGAAGGCGAAAAACTGGCAGGAGTGGACGCAGCAGGCGGCGAAGCAGGCCCTGACCATCAACTGGTATTACGCCGATATCGATGGCAACATTGGCTATGTGCATGGCGGGGCTTATCCGCAGCGTCAGCCAGGGCACGATCCGCGTCTGCCGGTGCCGGGCACCGGCAAGTGGGACTGGCAGGGGCTGCTGCCGTTCGATCTTAATCCTAAGGTCTATAACCCGAAGTCGGGCTATATCGCCAACTGGAACAACTCACCCCAGCAGGGCTATCCGGCCTCGGATCTGTTTGCCTTCTTATGGGGGAGCGCGGATCGCGTTACCGAGATTAGCCAGCTTATTGATAAACAACCCACCTTTACTTACGAGCAGGCCTGGGATCTGATCCGGCAGACCAGCCGTCAGGATCTGACCCGTCGGCTGTTTTTACCCGCTCTGCAAAACGCCACGGCACAGTTGCCGGGTGACGATCCGCGCCAGCAGCTGGTAAAACGGTTAAGCGACTGGGATGGGGTGAACCTTCTCAATGAGGATGGCAAAACGCTGCAACAGCCGGGCTCGGCGATTTTAAACGTCTGGCTGAGCAGCATGTTGAAACAGACCGTCGCGGCGGCGGTGCCGGAGCCGTTCAATAAATGGTATAGCGCCAGCGGCTACGAAACCACGCAGGACGGGCCGACCGGATCGCTGAATATCAGCGTGGGGGCGAAAGTGCTGTATGAAGCGTTACAGGGGGAAAAATCTGCGATCCCACAGGCGGTGGATCTGTTCGGCGGCAAGCCGCAGCAGGAGGTGATCCTTGCTGCCCTGCAGGAAGCCTGGCAGACGCTGTCGCAGCAGTACGGCAACGATATTACGCAGTGGAAAACCCCGGCGATGGCGTTGACCTTCCGCGCCAGTAACTTCTTTGGCGTTCCGCAGGCGGCTCCGGAAGAGGCCGTCCATCAGGCGGAGTATCAGAATCGCGGCACGGAAAACGACATGATTGTCTTCTCGCCGACTTCGCAGGAAGCACCGGTTCTGGCATGGGACGTGATGGCACCCGGACAGAGCGGCTTTATCGCCCCGGACGGTACGCCGGATAAGCACTATCGCGATCAGCAAAAACTGTATGAAACCTTCGGGCGTAAACCGCTGTGGTTAACCCCGCAGGAGGTGGCGGCGCATCAGGAGTCGCAGGAGATTTTGCAGGTACAGCGGTAAGAGTGAGTGCCGTTTCGCCCGGCGGCGCTGCGCTTGCAAGGGCCTACGGTTTTGTAGGCCGGGTAAGCGCAGCGCTACCCGGCAGTTTGTTGGGTTAGAAGCTCACGCCGCCGCCAACGTAGGCGCCGTCAATCAGAGTGTGGTTTGGACGATTGTCTTTGCCATCAACGCTTACGTGGCGGTAACCCACTTTCAGCGTAACCGGTTTGACCGGCGTCCAGCTGACGCCGCCGTTTGCTTCAACGTAGTTTTTAACGCTGTTGTTCAGGCCGTCCGGGGCAACGTAACCTTCACCGAACAGGTTAATGCTGTCCGTCAGCGCCACGTTCACGCCGCCGCCGACCGGGAATGCCACGCCGTTATCGCCTTTTTTCGGGCCAACGTAGATGGCTTTCGCACCCGCATTCAGCATCACCGGGCCGACTTCAAAGTTGTAGCCTGCGCCAACGCCACCGGTCTGGGTGCCGTCATCGGTATTTTTGAGCCAGTGGCCTTCGGTATACAGACCGGATGAGGATTTACCCATTTCCACATTCAGGTTGGTGAAGTTTTTACCCTGTTCAATGCTGCCGCCCATGGCCAGGGCAGAACCTGATACCGCAGTCAGCGCGGAAAGGAGAAGAATATTAAGCTTTTTCATGTTTTATGCCTCGTCATCAAATTAATCTGAGGGCACCTTAACAAGCGACGTTTATGACTGCAAATGTGATCAGGGTCGGATTTTTATGCTGATTGTGTGAATTTATTTCAGTGTTATTGTTGCGAAATGGTGACTTTGTTGCGGGGTCAATCATTGATCTCAAGGTGTTTAAGATCGATTTAGTTTATTCCCTAAACAGACGCTGAATAGAGCATAGAAAATAGTGAGCAACGAAATAATGGTGATTATTATCATTACGTAATCCATTTTCAGCTTTACAGTTTATAACCTTTATTTACATTGATTCATCGTTATCTGCACCGCAAAGAAGCCACTCCCTTTTGGAGAAAAGGGAGTGCAGATGTTATTTTTTCAATCCGGCAAACCCCGCGCGGATCTCTTCTTCCGGCAGTTCGATCCCGATAAACACCATCACGCTGTGCGGGGCTTCCTCGCCCCACGGGCGGTCCCAGTCGGCGCTGTAGAGGCGCTGGACGCCCTGGAACAGCAGGCGGTTCGGCTCGCCGTCGATCCACAGCATGCCTTTGTAGCGCAGCAGTTTATCGGCAAAGGAGAGCAGCAGGTTCTCCATCACCCGGGAAACTTCGCTGATATCTACCGGGTAATCCAGTTCAACCACGATAGTGGAGACATCATTCTGCTTGTCGGCCATAAAGTGGAAACGCGGCTTCGAGGTCACCTTCTCTTCCAGCATAAAGCCGTTGGTATTGAACAGCTGGGCGAGATCGATATCGCCATGGGTAACGGTAAAGATGGGCGCGCGGGCGTTAATGCGCGTCAGGCGCTCGCGCAGCTTCTCGCTCTCGCCCGCCACGTCGGTTTTGGTCAGCAGGATGCGGTCGGCGTAGCCCACCTGCGACTGGGCGATGGTGAACTGGTTCATCTGGTCGTCGGCGTGGACCGCGTCCACCAGGGCGATCACGCCGTCCAGCAGGTAGCGCTGGCAGAGGATCTCGTGAGAGAAGAAGGTCTGAATAATCGGGCCGGGGTCGGCCATGCCGGTGCACTCGATCACCAGGCGGTCGAAGTCGATCTCGCCGCGATCGCGGCTGTCGAGCAGGTCGAGCAGGGCGTCTTCGAGTTCATTCGAGCGGGTGCAGCAGATGCAGCCGTTGGTCAGGGTTTTGATCTGGGTGGCGCGATCGCCAATCAGCTGGTCGTCAACCGAGACTTCCCCGAACTCGTTTTCGATGACCGCGATTTTAAAGCCGTGTTGTTCGTTCAGGATGTGGCGCAGCAGGGTGGTTTTGCCCGCGCCGAGAAAGCCGGTGAGTAGGGTAACGGCAATCGGTGTCATGGTCTCTCCTTTAGCAGCAGCGTACGCCGCCTTCTCCTCCTCCGCCGTAGCGCGCTTCCTGACGCTCGCGGAAGAATTCGTTGTAGGTCATGTACGGCTTATCCGGATGGTTGGTCTTCATATGTTCAACGTAGTTGTCATAGTCCGGGATGCCAATCAGCATTTTCGCCGCCTGACCGAGGTATTTTTTAGCTTCGCCTAAGTTACCAAACATTGTGCCATCCAGATAGAAAAAGCCCGGCGGCGCTACGCTTGCCGGGCCTGTGAATATTCCAACCCTCTCCCAAAGGGAGAGGAGAGTGGATTAATGGTGTGAAGAGGTCTTCACGCCGCCTTCCGGTACCGGTACATACGGGGTCTCTTTATCCGTACGACCGTCGGCGTTACGCACTTTCATCCAGGTTTTAATGCCGTAGAAGATGATGCTGTAGACCACCACCAGGAACAGAATGCTCAGACCCGCGTTGGTGTAGTTGTTCACCACGATATGGTTCATGTTGGCAATCTGTTGGGCAGTCAGCTCATCGCCTGCCGCAATCTTCTCTTTGTACTGGTTAGCCATAAAGAAGAAGCCTTCCAGCTGCGGGTTGGTGCTGAACAGTTTCAGACCCAGCGCCCAGGTGGTGCAGAGCAGCAGCCACAGGGCAGGCACCACGGTCACCCAGATGTATTTGGTGCGCTTCATCTTCACCAGCACCACGGTGCCGAGCACCAGGGCAACGGCCGCCAGCATCTGGTTAGAGATCCCGAACAGCGGCCACAGGCTCTTCACGCCGCCCAGCGGGTCGACAACGCCCTGATACAGCAGGTAGCCCCACAGGCCGACGCAGCCCGCAGTACCCAGAATGCCGGCCACCAGCGAGTCGGTTTTCTTCAGGAACGGCACGAAGTTACCCAGCAGGTCCTGCAGCATAAAGCGGCCTGCACGGGTACCTGCATCCAGCGCGGTCAGGATGAACAGCGCTTCGAACAGAATACCGAAGTGGTACCAGAAGCCCATGTCCGCCCACGGCAGCACTTTGTGGAACACGTGGGCGATACCCACTGCCAGGGTTGGCGCGCCACCGGCACGGTTCAGCACCGACGGTTCACCGATGTCTTTCGCGGTCTGCATGATCTGCTCAGGCGAGATCACGAAGCCCCAGGAGCTGACGGTTGCCGCCGCGTGGGCGCTCACGTCTTTCAGCTGCGCCATGATCAGCGCCGCGTTGTCACCGCCCATCTCATGCAGGTTTGGCATGGTAATGCCCAGGCCCGCAGGCGGGGTGTTCATCGCGAAGTAGAGACCCGGCTCGATGATGGACGCCGCCACCAGAGCCATGACCGCCACGAAGGACTCCATCAGCATCGCGCCGTAACCGATCAGGCGGGCGTCGTTTTCGTTCGCCAGCAGCTTCGGTGTGGTGCCGGAGGCAATCAGGGCATGGAAGCCAGAGACCGCGCCACAGGCGATAGTAATAAACAGGAACGGGAACAGGGCGCCTTTCCACAGTGGACCGGTACCGTCGATGTACTGGGTCACCGCAGGCATTTTCAGCTCAGGGTTGATGATCACGATGCCGATCGCCAGCCCGACGATCACGCCGATTTTCAGGAAGGTCGCGAGGTAGTCACGCGGCGCCAGAATCAGCCATACCGGCAGCAGGGCAGAGACAAAGGCATAGCCAACCAGCACGAAGGTGATGGTGGTGTCTTTGAAGGTCAGCGCCGGGCCCCAGTACGGGTCATGCGCAATCACGCCGCCGAAGTAAATAGACGCCACCAGCAGCACGATACCGATCACCGACACTTCACCCACGCGGCCCGGACGCAGGAATCGCATGTAGATCCCCATGAACAGCGCAATCGGCACGGTGGAGCAGACGGTGAACACGCCCCACGGGCTTTCGGCCAGGGCTTTCACCACGATCAGGGCCAGCACCGCCAGGATGATGATCATAATCAGGAAGCAGCCGAACAGGGCGATAGTCCCCGGCACGCGGCCCATCTCTTCTTTGATCATCTCACCCAGAGACGCGCCGTTACGGCGGGAAGAGATAAACAGCACCATAAAGTCCTGCACCGCCCCCGCCAGCACCACGCCCGCCAGCAGCCACAGGGTACCCGGCAGGTAGCCCATCTGCGCGGCCAGCACCGGGCCGACCAGCGGGCCCGCGCCTGCGATGGCGGCAAAGTGGTGACCAAACAGCACGTAGCGGTTGGTTGGCACGTAGTTCAGGCCGTCATTGTTGATGACTGCCGGGGTGGCACGCGTCGGGTCGAGCTTCATGACCTTCTGCGCGATATAGAGACTGTAGTAGCGGTACGCCACCAGATAGACCGATACCGAGGCCACGACGATCCACAGGGCGCTGATGTGCTCTCCGCGGCGCAGGGCGACGACGGCAAGGCAACAGGCACCGAGGATCCCGAGCAGCAGCCAGGGAACGTGCTTAAGTAGTTTTTTAATGTCCATAATAAAACCTGGTTTTTTAGATGAAAAAAGGGTCAGGGTTCGCTGTGAGAGATATTGAGTAATGCTGAGGCGATCATGCCAGAGCCTTACGCGCGTAAAGGAGGGTAAATCGGTGAGTGGTTGTATGGCGGGATGAGCGGTCTACAGGGAGGGCGAGTGGTTCAGGCTCGCCGTCAGTGGGGAAAATTGTGTGAGGAGGATCACTCTACTTCGGTCAGCTCCGTTGCCAGATAGCTTTCCAGGATGGCGACAAACTTCTGCTTAAGCCAGGCCGGTTCCAGCACCTGAATGTTGGGCAGCCAGTAGAAGAGCAGCGGCAGGATCTGGTTCTCATGTGCGGCCCGGCAGCGCAGGGTGATCCCCTGCTGTCCGTCGCTCAACATCTCCTGACCGGGCAGCAGCTCGCGACGCTTAAAATAGTGCGCCATGCTCGCAGGAATAAATATATCCACTTCGAAAGTCTCTTCACTGACCCAGGGCTCAAGGCTGGTTTCAACTAATTCGAGGATCTCATTATCCGGAATAAAGTTTTCGCTGCGAATATCCAGCCACTGGATCAGGCTCAGGCTAAATGATTTCAGTTTGTTATTATCAGTGGCTTGTAAATAACAGAGGTTATTTTTGTTAATTAGTTTATAGGGTTTAATCAGTCGCGATTTATCTTTATACAGGATCTGGCAAACTTGCCGGTGCTTAATGGCTTTTTCCAGGGTCGGTAACAGACGATGCATCGCGCCGGGTGCGTCAGGCACCTGAAGAGCATGAATAAGCCGGTACTGCCCGTCTCCGGTGTGCTCCACAATGGGCGAAAGGGCATTCAGATCGCGATAAACCGTGCGCTCAGTGATATTAAATTTATGCATCAATGCCTGGCGGTTAACCACGCCGTGTAAATGGAGCTCCAGCAGAATATCAACCAACCTTTCAGCCGAGCGACTCCTGGTCGGAATTGTCATATATGCTTTCCCGTTATTTAAGCCATTGCTGTGAACATTATGCCGGTGCGGCTGACAAAATATGTCAGTACAGAATTTGGCATAAAAATTTGTCTTAGGTTATAACGGCCAGAATTGGGATAAACATTAGGAATTTTTACAGCGGCGGGATAAAAGCGCGGTATAGATCGGATCCGCCGGGGCAATTTCCCCGGCGTGGAGATGAATTAGCGTTCGAGTTCGGAATCGGCAAGCGGTGTCGTCAGGGGAATTTCTGTCGGGATGTTCAGCCAGTCGGACTTGCCGTAAAAGACGGCGTTGATCTGCGTTTGATAGAGCAGGTGGGTACGAAAACGCTGGAACAGTTTTGCATCTGGAGCAAAATCCGCCTGCCAGAACTGGTTCAGCGGCCCCTGCCAGGTTAACCCTTCGATGTCGTACAGCGCTTTGCCCATCACCTTGAGCGGCTTGTTATGGATCAGCGCCGACAGGCCGGCGGTGCTGTTCACGGTGATGACGCCCCGGGTGTGGGTCAGCAGGGCGGGCAGGGAGAGATCGTGGACATAGAGCACCCGGCCGCTGATGTCATACTTTTCGGTCAGCTTGTTAATCAGGATGCCGTAAAAACGGTGACCACGATCCATCGGGTGATGCTTGAACACCAGATAACGCTCTTTCGACGCATGGCGGGCAAAGGAGCGGATCACGGTTTCGATATAGTCACGCACGTCTTTATACGGGCTGTGATGAATAATCTGGCTGTCGTTGTAGACCTGCAAAATCGCCAGGTAGTACTGGTTATCCAGCTTTTCAGTGATATGGCTCAGCATGTGGCGCTGCTGCCAGCGATACCACAGCTTACGGCGACCGGCACGGAACCAGCAGCGCATCTCATACCACGGGGAGAACGACTTGTGGTGGAGATAGCCCCGGTAGCGATGGCGGCCAAACCAGCCCGCCGCATAGTAGAGCATGGCATGGGCAGCACGGTTAAAGGAACTCGGTTTCCACGGCGTTGGGGTTTTCAGCTCCGGCAGCGGCTGCTCGCGATAATACTTCGCATCAATGGGCATCGAGGAGAAGGCATTCACGCCCCCTTTTTCCAGGGTGATGTAGAAGGGACGGAAATAGCCCTCTTCAAACGCCAGAAAATCGATGGATTTGCTGCGCGCCCACTTCTTCGCTTCGATATGCATCGGGCGACAGTCACCAAAACAGACGATGGTGTCGAAGGGGTAGGTTTTATGTAACTCGCGCAGCCAGAAGGCAAAATTTTTTACTGAGCCGGTGTAGTGCAGCGCGGTCTCTTTCGCGGCGTACCATGAGTCCCCGGCATTAAAGCAGACCTGCTTCACTTCACGATTGCTGCTCTGCAACCAGCTTGCCAGACGTGAAAAGCAGGGGCCCATTGGTCCTTGTAATAAAAGATATCGGCGGCCATTCAGCAGATGGCGGATAGCTTGCTCTTCCATTTTTTTTCCCAGATCGGTTCCGTTGATGAGACAGGTGAGTTAACGGCTTGATGACCGTTTTTCTTTAATAAATCGGGATAAATAGTGTGCTAACGAAATGTTTGTGCCAGATAGCTCAGCTTGATCTGCCAGCGTTGCCAGCGGCTGGCCTTCTGCGATGAGGAGTTTCCCTGCGCTGCCAGCTGGCGGATCAGTTGTTCCGGGCTCATCCACAGGCCGCTCTGCCAGTCGATATAGCGCGGATAGGCGACCAGCGTCAGGTAAACCAGTGCCGCCAGCGGCAGGGTGCGCTGACGGCGCTCCGCCGGATGAATATCTTCGGTCAGCCCCCAGCCGCTGTAGAACGGCTGGCCCCAGGTGGTGACCTTCACCCCCTGCACCAGCGCTTCGAACCCGCTGAGGGAGGTCATGGTATGCAGCTCATCCACATGGGGATAGAGGCTGGTGAGGCCGAGATCCAGCACCTGGCTGTCAACGCAGCGCGCCAGGCATTCGGCCGAGATGGCACCGGCCCGGTTTCCTGCCACCACGTCCGGATGCGGTTTAAACAGGATATGCGCTTCTGGCCGGGCGGCACGCACGGCCCACAGCAGCTGTTCATTGCTGCGAATGACCGGGCTGCCGGTGAGGATCGAGGCATCGCCATCGACCTGCCCCACCACCAGCACCAGCGTTCGCCCGTCGGCCGGCGGCGTGAACGGCTGCACGGTGCCGACGTTATACTTGCTGACCCCATGCTGGCGGAGCAGATCCACCAGCGCGGCGCCGCGTTCCAGCGCCTGTTCGCTGAGCTGCTGCTGGTTGAGCAACTGCTCCAGCCCGCTCGGACGGCGGCTGTCGAAGTAGATCCCCACCGGGTCGATGGAGAGCGAAGAAGGGCGGCACAGGTTCGAGCCCAGTCCCCGGGAACGGATAAAACCATCCTCCACCCGAATTGCGTTTGCCAGTTCGGGATAACGACTGCCCCACACCAGCACCTGCTCGTCAGCGGCCAGCCGTTTGGGCGGGGTGCGCACAAAGCGCAGCTCCTCAGCCAGCGGCTGACAGAAGGCGCGCATAAAGGCGCGTTTCCACAGCGAGAAGCCCACCATATACAGGCGGCGATAGCGTGGGGCAGGATTCAGCTGATCCGCAATGACCTCAAGCACCTGCTCCACTTCGCAGCGCTGGCCCAGCACCGGATCCAGATAGCGAGGATAGAGGATCAGCGCCGCTGCCACCAGCTGCGGCAGGCTGACCTGCGCCTGGCGACGCGGGCAGGATTTGCTGTCATGGGTCAATCCCCAGCCGGCGTAAAACGGCATGCCGAAGCACCAGACCGCTTTGCCCAGCAGCAGGGCTTCAAACCCCATCTGCGAGGAGACGGTATAGACCGCTTCCACCTCATTCAGCAGGGCATGGGGATGGCAGTGATCGGTGACCCTTTCCACGTCATCCAGCTGCATCTGTGCCAGCACGCCGTGCTTTTTGCCCAGCCGGGTATCCGGATGGGTACGCAGCAGCAGGCGGGCGCCGGGGTGGTTACGCCGCGCAGCGGCAACCATTTCAACAAAATCTGCCTCGCTGGCGAGCGCGCCGGGAATGGAGAGATCCCCCGCCACCTGGTCGATCAGCAGCACCTTAGGACGGGCGTCGCTGTGCAGGCGGGCGGCCAGCGCGTCGGGTAGAGCGCTGCCCGCGGCATAGCAATTGTACTTGGTGATGCCAAGACGCAGCAGTTCGCTGGTCAGCGCTTCAGCCCGCGCCAGCAGCATGGTATCGCACGGGGTGGCGATCAGCTGCTCAAGGCGGCTGGGCTGGCGAGCGTCGTAGTAAATGCCCACAGGATCGGCGATCAGGGAGACGGCCTTGCCCCCTCTGGCGGGATGGCCAATATAACCGATAAAGCCATCTTCCAGCTGCCAGTACGGCAGGCCGAGGTCCTGGGCTTTTTGTTTTATTTGGCGGGTATTGGCTTTTTGGCCCCAGCCGACCAGTACATCGCCGGACTGTACGGCGTCTGCATGAATAAAGCGGGCCAGAGGCTGGTTAAGGCAGGCGCTGATTTGCGCACTGCGGGCCAGGATGCCGCCTGATTGTGTCCATAGGGTCATGCAAATTGCTCAGAGTAAGATGTTTATCAGGATTTTGATTTGACCATGTCTTTAAAAAACGCTTTCGGGTTCAGGTATAACTTACGCATTTTTCGCCACAGCGGGCGTTTCACCGTTACGCCATCCTTCCAGCGCAGTAATCCCGGATATTCACTGACGGGATAACCGGCCTCTTCCTGCAGACGGATCATCCATTCCCGAAAATCTGGAAGCTCGCCATTCAGATCGTTGCAAGGGATGACAGGACCTTTTAAAGGGCCCGGATTTGCCAGCATTTGCTCAAGCAACGCGTCGTTGCCCGCTCTGCGCTTGTGATAAGGGTGAGTCAACGGGCGTGGATGCCACTGGTGAACCAGGAAACGCCCGGCGAACAGATGGGGCAGGGCGTAATAACTGAAGTAACGTCGGAATCCCTGATAGTCCCCCGGATGCTGGGCTTTGATATTCAGACCATAATCCGCAGGACGTGGGCCAATAGGATAGTGCTGGCACAACCGATCTATTAGCTCCAGGTCTTCGCCGCCATGACCGACGAACCGCTCATCAAAGCCACCCAGCTGTAAAAACCACTCGCGGTTGAGTAACAGACAACTGCTGGCAAGGGCAATGCCTTCTACTCTGTGGTTTTCGCCGCGCAGGAAGGATTCAAGACAGCCCTGGAAATCACCGTCGAACCGCTCTGTTTCTTCTTTTGTTAGGTAGAGACAAGGGTACATTTCGAAGGCATTAACGTTGGATTTGCCAATCTTTTCACTGCGAATAATTAATTGCTCAAATAATGTAGGAGAACATTGCAGATCCGCATCCATAAAAAAAATTGAGCGGGCGCTGCTAAATTGGATGGCATTGCTTCGGGCAATTCCTGGCGAGTAGACCGAAAAAGGCTGAATATCATTAATTAATTGAATATCAGTTTTATTCGATAGTAAGGATATTTTATTGGTTGGGATTGTTATAAAAAGACTATCATTTTTAGGAATAGACTGGAGGCAAGCCTCCAGTCTATTAATCGCGACGTCCTGTTTCCCTCTTCCATCCTGCTGAAAGTAAAATGGAGTGATGATGTTTAATTCGCGCGATGGAGTTTTCATAATTACAATTCATCACTTAATTAAGTTAAGTGTTGGTTTTTACAGGGCTCATATATTGACTATTTTTAAACTATTGAATATTATTATAAGTCCCTGCCGGATGAGTGCCTGAGAAATTGTAATTTTCAATGGGTGATGTTGTTGGTGTATACGAAATGTTATTTATTTTTAGAGCGGTAGAACGTCCCCAATTCCATGCCTCACAGTCTTTTGTAGCGACTACCGAAATAGTTAAGATAGTGTTTTTGGATTTTGGTATTTTTAACTCAAAACTTTCGCTCCCAGCCCAAATCGCTGCATCAGTTTCAAATATTACTGTGCCATTTAATTCAAAAACATAAGATATTCTATCTTTGTTGCTTGGGTTAAAATATTGATTTGTGATTTTAAATCCAAGTATAGCCTTGTTCTTTTGGGCTGGTATTTTAAAAGTTATTGTTGCTCTTGACTTGTCTAAAGGACCGCTATCCAAAATACCGAAAGTTATTTCATGATTATTATTTTCATAAGTTAGATTACATAATTCACATTCTGTTGATATTGTTAGGTCTGAGGGTATTTTCTTTGGTAATAGAATGTTTTCTATAAATTTAGAGATTTCTAATTGAGGTTGCTCTTCAATTATATTTTCATTATGAGTTGTGTCAATAGAGTATAGGTCATTGCCATATAATATATCTATCTTTTTTGAATCCGAAATTTTTCCGGTTTTCTTCAGTTCATTAATGTATAACTCTTTATTTGGGGGTGCTAATTGTTCGATCATCTCCAAATGAATATTTTCAATGTCATCATATTGGGTGCCACCATACGCGTCTTTTATCTTATTTAATAAAATAAAGCTATCGGCATTTAAAACAGACTTTGAAAACTGTAAGTCTATTTTATTAATTACGTGTTTGAATGATTGGTAATGTAGAACAAAAGATAAACCATTAAACCATTTATGAACAGTTGTGCTATCTATTTTATCAATGATGTTCTTTATATAAGGAGAGTTTTGAAAAAAGAAGTTGTAATCAAAATCTTTTGGGTTTTTATTTAATGATAAATTATATAAGGCATACTCAGCACATTTTGTACATGTCATACAGTATTTTTTGTCTGGCGCAGTAATAGCCTCGCACATAGTTAAGGCATTCATGGTATGAGTATAGGTTTCTGACACAGCTTTGAATGCGAAGTATTCAGAAATTGGATAGTTGAAATTATATAGTTGGAAGGGTCTGCCTAATATTTTTGATATTTTTTCTGAAATGTATTTATTGGGCTCGGTTCTGGAGCCATAAAAATATGGGCGGCAATTTCCATTGCTATCATGTGTATAATAATGGGTGTATTCATAACTAAAAGTTGCAAAACTAATTTCATGATAGATGCATGCTGGAAGCATAGTTCCTGAATACAAACCGATATGAAATGAATTGAGATATAATGTGCTTACAACTGAACGTATATTAGTCGATATTACTTGTTGTTTAATATCCCCTATCGATTCTTTCAATGGCTTTAGCATTAATGAATCACGACGCTTTTTCAGATCATTAATTTTGGACTCATCAGCAGGGAAAATATACGATAAAATCACAACATCATTAAAACCATACATGTTTGTTAGTGCATTTAAAGCGAAAAGCGAATCCTTTCCACCTCCATAAAGAACACCATGGCGATTGTTTTTTATTTTTTCATGCTCAATGGCGTTACTGCTATTATGCTTGTATATGGGAGTGAAATTTATATTTTTTGCTTTATGATAGGTTGCCCAGTAGGTTAGTAGATCATAATTAATCGGAGCCTTGAAAACAATATCGCTATCATCATGAGCATCTCTTAAAACAGGAATGAAGCATGATAGGAATATACTCCAAATCACATCTTCGCTCATTTCAGTAAGCGAAATGCCTGGATACTCAAAGTAGAAATTATTTTTCTTAAAGGCAATGCTTGGTTCTGATGTATACCAAGAAAAATTAACACGATCTTCGATAATTTCATATTTATCAACTAAATAAACTGTCATTTTTTTTCTCTTAATTATATTTCAGCTAGTTCTTTTTTAAGTTCGTGCTGGAGATTATGGCAATTTGATAAATATTCATCATCTGCAATAGTCCATGTATGGGCAGCAGTATTAGCATAGCGCATCTGGATAAAATTGTACTTGTCTGAAGAATAGATTATGAAATTGTTTTTCTTGCAATCGCTAAGAAAGTTCGTGTCTTCACCTCGATTACGGCTTTGGAATTTAACTTTGTCAAATACGCTTTTGCGAATAACAAGCGTGCCACCTGAAATAAAATCAGAATAACGGTTATCTTTTCCAGGCTGCTTTATAGCCATTACGTTTTGAGACTCAATATAGCAAAAATAAGAATCTTTACCAATAATGTCGGCACCGCTGAAATCGAATGCTAATAATGTATCGACTAGATAGTTTCTACCATAGATATCATCATCGTCCATCTTAGCTATATAATCACCAGTGGCATGAGTCACGCCATAATTAAGACAATCTCCTAAAGTTTTATCCTGAGAAAGTTGCAATATTTGTACGTTAGGTATTTCTTTGGTTTTTTCTTTAACAACACGAATATCGAAGGAGTCATTATTTAGGATTATAAGCAATTCTTTATTAGTATGAGCCTGACGTTGATAGTTACTAATCATAATATCAATATTTTTAGGGCGATTAGTGCACATTATGACTGAGACTTTTTTCCCTTCATTCTTGATACTTTCAATACCGAGTGTACTGAGTATTTGCTCTAAGCGCTGTTGATAAGAATGATTTTGCAGACAATGGCGTGCGGCTAAATGCCCTAATTGCTCTCGCTCAAATGGTGATTCCAATAATTGTTGGACAGCTTTCTTTGCTTCATTCTTATCATTAACAATACGAACATGTTCACCCAACATGGCTGCCATGCCATCAGAGTGAGTGGATATTACAGGAGTGCCGCATGCTAGAATCTCAAATACACGCCGTGAAAACATAGTTGGAGAATCTTGTACGGTGTTAATATTCAAGAATAACTTATATTGGCGATAAGCTGTAATCATTTGATCATAGTTTAATGAGCCAACTATAAATGGTTGATATTTCCCAGGGAAAATTCGTGATTCTCGATGTTGTTTTGCATAAAGCATGCGATCATAAACATGCAATTCACGGTGCATAGCTCCGTCCAGTACAATTTCAGTTTGTATGCGACGGGTATCATGACCATTGTTATACCAACTACCTGCGAAGCAAACTTCATAGGTCGGTAATTTTTTACTCTTGTCTCGGATAGGATTATGAATAGCAGGTTGAGCTGCGAATGCTAAAGGATAAACTCTGTTATGACCAACTCGGGTTTTGTATTTTTCTATAATCCCGCCATCAGTCGTAAAAATATAATCACAATCAGCCGCTACATCAATAAAAACATCATAATTTGTAGGGTCTTCTTTGTTCCAGAAGACTACTGGGATATTTTTTGATTTACAATATTGAATCGCTTCCCGTAGAGGGTCGCCTAAATGTTTTTTGTAGCTAGCCATAGTATAGGTCCATTCTCCATCATTGCCATTCCAAGCGGATTCGACAAAAAATAGAGACGGGTTAGCTGCGTCAATTTCCTCTTTCCAGTTTTTCTTAGTCAGTTGAACAAAGTTCGCCTCGTATCGGAAGCATTCATATGTAAACTTATCGCTGATAGATACAATATTTATATGCTGATTTCTCAATCGTGCTTTTGGTATAAAACTAGGCCACGAAATTTCATTTTTCAGGTTTGTATCATTGAAAACACCAGCCTGTTCAAGGAGGGTTTGCTTGATCATATTATTTAAAGGTGGATGTTCAAACTTCCCTTTACGCTTCGCTGCACGAATTTTTATTAATTTCTGAGGAAGCGACAATAAGCCAGCTAACTTATTTTGTTTAGCTTGTGAAATTGTTTTGCCAAGGCGATAGTATAATGATTTTTCAATCTTCTGCTTTTCATAGAGTGCTACCGCTAATTTACTTTTCAATTCTTCCAGATTATTTTTTTGTACAAGATTAGAGTCGGGAAGAGAACGAATACGCTTTTCAAATGAAGTTGTTAAGGCTTTAGCTTTAAGTTCAAAAATTCGAGAGACTTCTTCTTCATTTTGAGCGCCTTCAAATTTAATAGAGCTAATTGGAAGCATTTCCTCTGCAGTTATTTGCAAAGGTTTAATAGTTAGAGAACCTTTTCCTTTTAATCTGAATGCAATGCTAAAATAACAGGCCTTTTCGGGAGTTTCGAATTCAATTTTATTAAGCCCGTTGTATATCTGCTGAAATTTATGAGTGATGCGTTTATCTTCATCATACTGAATAATAAAAACTGCACAATCGGGGCGATTTTCACCGTATTCAGCGTTAAGATTTATACGATATTTATGGTTGCCATTAATACGCCATGCATTTCTGTCCAGCGGTATATTATCGATGTGCATACTGCCGGTCTGAAGATAGAAGGAATCACCGTCTGTTAGAGATATTGTTAGTGAGAGCACACCCGCGGTATCAACCGTGATGCTTTTATTCCGGTTATTATCAGCAGGTAATAACCAAGCATCGGCAACTTCTATATTGCTTATCTTATTAAACGAAAGGAGCGGATAATACTGCTCAACCCACTCGATTTGGTTAGTCTTGCGGGCTAATTGACGGTAAATTAAATCAAGGTGTTGATCATAAATTGAGAAAATAGTGTTTAGTTGATTTTCTTGCTGTGATGGTCGTTGGGTTTTTTGGGCGTTTTTTTTAGTAAGTCGATTTGACATAATAAAAGTTCTTATCACAAAATGGCCGGTGGCAACCGGCCGGAAATTAAAAGGGATTAATGAATGGCGTTAACGAAATCAAAGATCTTGCTATTAGGGATATCGCTTTTGCACAATCCTATGAATTCTTTGTGCTTTACAAGAACGACTACAACATCAGCCTCATTTAAAACATCTGATAGATTTTTCAACCTGACGTTACCATTATTCCCCAGCGTTCCAGGAAGTGATTCAATATTGGGTTCAACAGCCAGAATTTGGTAATTAGGATTGGCTGAAAGTTTTTTAGTAATATCCAAAGCCGGGCTTTCACGCAGGTCATCAATGTCTGGCTTAAATGCGAGACCCAGGCAGGCAATTTTCGGATTATTAATTCCAGCTACGGCTTTTTCAACTTGCTCTACTACATAACGGGGTTTGTAATCATTGACCAGGCGAGCCTGACGGATCATTTTTGCCTTCTCTGGATTCTGGTTAACGATAAACCATGGATCCACTGCGATGCAATGACCACCAACGCCACAACCCGGTTGCAAAATATTCACGCGTGGGTGGCGGTTAGCCAGAGAGATCAATTCCCACACATTGATACCCTGCTGATCGCAGATAAGAGATAATTCGTTGGCGAAAGCAATGTTAACGTCACGGAAAGCATTTTCGGTCAGCTTGCTCATTTCGGCAGTACGTGCGCTGGTCGCAATGCACTCACCTTTTTTAACGAACATCTTATAAACCTGCGTCGCCGCTGCGGTACTGGCTTCGTCCATACCGCCAATGATGCGATCGTTTTCGACCAGCTCGCGGATCACCTGGCCCGGCAATACGCGCTCTGGGCAGTGTGCAACAAAGATATCAGGGGTTTGGCCTTCAACTACCGTATGCGGGAAGGTCAAATCACTGCGTTCCTCGGCAAGCCATTTGGCCATCTGCTCCGTTGCACCTACCGGGGAGGTGGATTCCAGAACCACCAGATTGCCTTTTTCCAGCATTGGGGCCAGGGCACGGGAGGCACTTTCAATGTATTTCAGGTCCGGCTCGTGCTCTTCACCCTTAAATGGGGTCGGTACCGCAATCAGGAAGGCATCAGCTTTCTGCGGGCTGGTATGGGCAGTCAGATGACCATCATTGACGGCCCGTTTAACCAGGTCTTCCAGACCCGGCTCGACGATGTGAATCATGCCCTGATTGATGGTATCAACGGCGTGCTGATTAACATCCACGCCAACGACACGGATGCCGTTGCTGGCAATCACCGCTGCTGTTGGTAAACCAATATATCCCAGCCCAACAACAGAGATGGTTTCGAATTTCATTTTTATGCTCTCGACGGTTATAGAAAGGTATTTATCTTTGTCCCTAAAGACAATCGTGAAATGTGTAGATCAGGCAACCTGCAGGCTGCTATTGATCTGTTGTGCTAAAGCACCATCCAGACCCAGTACTGCCTCAACAATGCGTTGGCTGGTTTTGCCGTCCCCGTAAGGGTTATTCGCCTGGCTCATCATCTTATAGGCCAGCTCATCGTCCAGTAAGCGCACGGTTTCACTTACGATGGCCTCGTCACTGGTACCCACCAGACGCACAGTGCCAGCTTTTACCGCTGCTGGGCGTTCTGTTGTGTCGCGCATACACAGCACAGGTTTACCCAGCGTTGGTGCTTCTTCCTGGATGCCACCGGAATCGGTCAGGATCAGGTAGCTCTGTTTCATCAGATAGACAAACGGCAGATAATCCTGCGGCTCGATCAGATGCACATTGTTCAGACCCTTAAGGTTGCGATTAACCGGCTCCTGCACGTTAGGGTTAAGGTGAACCGGATACACAATCTGTACGTCATCACGCTGGGCCAGGGTTGCCAGGGCTTTACAGATACGCTCAAAACCGTCGCCATGGTTTTCACGGCGGTGGCCGGTTACCAGGATCAATTTTTTGCTTTGATCAAGGAACGGGAAGCGCCCGGCGAGATCGGCATTCATGTTTACGTTGCTGTCGATTCGCTGAGAAACCTCAAGCAGAGCATCGATGACCGAGTTGCCCGTCACGAAGATGGTTTCCGGAGCAATGTTTTCCATAATCAGGTTCTTCAACGAACTGATGGTCGGGGTGTAGTGCTGGTCAGCAATCCCGCCGGTCAGGCGACGCATTCCCTCCTCTGGCCATGGGGAGTAAATGTTGCCTGTGCGCAGGCCCGCTTCGACGTGACCGACAGCAATGCGATGATAGTAAGCTGCGAGGGTAGCGGCAAAAGAGGTTGCCGTGTCGCCATGCACCAGAATGCGATCGGGTTGGAAATCGGCAAATACCGGTTTCAGTCCTTGCAGGATGGCGGTAGTGACATCGGTCAGATCTTGGCCTGGTTTCATGATGTTGAGGTCATATTCTGGCGTGATTTCAAACAGATTAAGCACCTGATCCAGCATCTCTCTGTGTTGGCCGGTCACGCAGACTCTGACATCAATATCACGGGTAGCCTGGAAAGCCTTGACGATTGGCGCCATCTTAATCGCCTCTGGTCTGGTACCAAATACGATCAGCACCCGCTGCACTTTTATAGGCATAGAAATATTCCTTTATGAGTTAATTGGTTTTATTAATTGGCTGTGTTTTTAATTGAGGCCAATATCACTTTTTATTTGCTTCAACCGATGCTGCCATGTGTGCTGATCAAGCACGATATCTCTGGCCTGTTGGCCCAGTTGATTTCGTTGCTGGCTGTTGTTTTGTAAGTCATTACACCAGTCGCGTGCTTCGGTACCGTCTTTGACAGAGATAATACTGTCGCCGAACATATTATCCATCGCCATCGAGGGTGTGCTGATAATAGGGCAGCCTGCTGCCGCTAACTCAAAGACTCTGCGGGATAACATGGTTGGTGAATGGCTGATTGTATTAAAATTAAGGTAAATCTGATATTGCTGATAGGCCTTTGCTACCAATAATGGTGATATGGCGGGCTTGCAATAAGGCTGTAACTTATCAGGAAAACTACAGGCTTTGCTCTTTTGCCAGAACCTGTCAAAAATGATCAATCCATGGCTGCGGAGTGCGTATAGTATCTCTTCCTGCGCCTTGCTCCGTTCCACCAGTTCATTGCCGTAATAGCCTCCTAAAAAGACCACCCCTGATTTGCGTTCATCCCTGACGGGTTGATGGAACCAACGGGGTTGGGCAGCGAACATTAAGACCCCAACATGCTGGAATGAATGGTGGGGCAGGGCACGATAGCGATCTAAAGAATTTGCATCCGTGGTATACACCACATCGAACATGGCGGCTGCGTCTGCAAACCGATCAAAATGGAAAGGATCTTCTTTATTCCAGAATATGGTCGTTATTTTTCGTTTATGGCAAAAATCCAGTAACTTACTGAGTTCGGGTTTAGTGGGAGATGTATGCCCATAGCTGGCAATTTTACCTTGCCAGCTATTTTTATATCCTCGCCAGGCAGACTCTACAAGCAGAAAGTCGGGTTTGAAAAATCTCAGCTTCCATTGCCAGTCAGTCGGTGTTATCTGAATAAGATCTGCATCTGGTGACAAACTAAATGTTGTGAAAATATCCGCCACTATTGCGATGCGTGGCCGTTTTTTATTATTCAAAACAATTTACTCACAGTGAGATTCGATTGTAGTGGATATTCGATTCTGCATTGACACACCGTTATATTCCTTGAGCCAGGTGGGGGATAAACCCCACCTTTGTCAGCGCAGAAACCTTTGTTTTATTTCAACACAATCTTGCTATCAGTCCTGATGCTCACGCAGGGTCGCCAGGCCCATCACAATCAGGCCATAGAACAGGCAAAGCAGTACGCCAATGGTTGCGAGGTTATAGAGACGACGCGGGTATTCAGCATCCTGAGCCTGAGTAGGCTGTGTAATAACTAGCAGGTGTTTAAGTTTGCGATACGCCTCGACGCGAGCTTGTTCCAGACTGATAAGACCGGTTTTATAGATATCCGCTGCCAGGGTGGCCTGGGTCTGCACATCCATATAGCGTGCGGTGACTTCGTTCATTGCATCTTTATCTGTACCGGTCAGCCTTCTTTGTTCCTGAGCCAGTTGCTCCGTTAAGGCATCAACCCGGGTTTGCACAGAAATGACGGCGGGTGCTGTGGCTTTCATATAACTCTGCAGCTGTTTTAACTGCGCCTGTTGCTGTGCCAGTTCGCCTTCAATCTGGCTGACTACGCCCAACCGCGCTGTGCTGGTTGTTTCAGGGCTAATCAAATGATGGGTATTTTGAAAATCCAGCACCTTCGCCTTTTCATCCTGCACCCGCTGATAGGCACGATTCACCTCTTTTTCAACGAATGCCAGTTGTTCCAGTGCCACCTGGTGGCTCAGTTTGTTGATAAAGCTTTCAGATTCCTTCAGCATCACGCCAACCACGCGCTGACCGTAGGCAGGGTCAAAGGCTTGTAATTCTATTGTCAGCACGCCGGAAAGGTCGTCCAAGTGTATTGTCAGGTGATTCCGATAATATTGAATAAACTGTTCCTGACTGACGTTGTCTGGCAGACGGGAAAAATAATCCACGTCATGGCTTTGATAATGGGTTTTCAAGCCCAATTCTTTATCAAGTTTGCCAAGGAGATCAGGTGACTTAAGATAATCTTGGACTAATAATACATCCTGATGGTTGCTACCCCCAAGACCTAGCATCGACAATGCGTCGGGCAACATTTTGATCTGGTCGGCTTGTTTAATGACTATCTCCGCTCGGCTTACATAGCGGTCTGAAGCAATGAAACCAAAATAGACCACGGCAATAGCAAAACAACCTAACACCCACATAAAGCTACCCATTTTTAAGCTCTGTTTCCATGAGCGATGGGCTAGACGATATCCGCTGGAATCGATTATAAAATGTTTCGGCTTGGTTTTTAATTTATGGAGCTTACGCATCAAGCCAGAAGATTTGTTGGAACGAATTGGCTGGGTCATAATTTAGTGGCTTTTATAAATTTTCATAAATACGGATGGCGTCGTCAATGTTATCGAATAACTCAAGAGTGCCGTTGCGTAGCAAAATTCCCATATCGCATTGTTGACGTAAATTTTTCATATCGTGCGACACCATAATCAGGCTGGCGGTTTCACGTTTTTGATTGAAGGTATCAATGCATTTCTGCTTAAAACGGGCATCCCCCACCGACATAATTTCGTCTGTAAGGTAGATATCAAAATCGAAGGCCATACTGACGGCAAAGGAAAATTTCGATCTCATACCGCTGGAGTAGCCTTTAATCGGCAGTTCAAAATGCTGATCAATTTCCGAGAACTCTTTTACCCACTCTTCAATTGCTCTCGTGTCTCGCACGCCATGTATTCGGCAGACAAAACGGGTATTTTCCCTTCCGGTCATACTCCCTTGAAACCCCCCCCCCAGCGCCAAAGGCCAAGAGACGCGACAGTGACGGCTAACTTTGCCCTTGCTAGGCATATCCATTCCACCTAGCAGTCGCAGCAGTGTAGATTTACCCGCCCCGTTGGCACCCAAAATGCCAATATTACGATCGCGCGGCAGTGTGATACTCACATCGCGCAATACATAGTTGCGGCCAAATTTGGTTGGATAATATTTTGATACGTTATCGAGAATAATCATACGAATTCTGCTTTAGCTGGCAATCAGGCGACGATGGCTCAAGCGATAGCAACTCATGGCAAACGTCAGTAGCACTAATGTTACCCCGGATAAATAGCTCCAACTGGCATTAGGGCTAGCATAACCGCTTATCCATCCTGAACGAATCAACTCAAGGGCATGTACCAAGGGATTCCATAAAAACCAGTGCTGGTATTGTGCAGGTATGGTTGCAAGTGGAAACATGACACACGAAATAAACATCAGCGGCATCATTAACAGACCAAGAAATTTATCTGCTTCTGGAACCAAAGTACTCATCACGCAAAAGACAATACCAAGGGAAAAAGAAAATACCATGAGCAATACATAGCCGAAGATAACCCTTAAAGGATCTGCGGGGATGGCCTCGAATCCAAACCACAGCAGACCCAGTACCAAAATTCCACCCACCACCATCCCAACCATAGCCTCTAGCATGAATCGGGCAATAAAAGTGGAAAAGGGTGTTACTTGGCGATAACAAAACAAACCCATATTAGCTTTTACTGCGGACTTAAGCTGGTTTACAACTTTGTTAAAAAACAGAAAAGGAAGATAACCTGCTGTAATAAAAACCTGCGCAGGGACTCCACCAAAACCGCTGTGCCCGCGCATCCCGAAAATCGCACTAAACAGACCAATCATCAATAACGGATCCAACAGCGCCCAGGCATACCCCAGTCGGTAACTCCCAAATCGTGTTTTCAGTTCACGTATAAGCAGGCCAAACGTTACATCACGCAGCACCTGGAACGAGCTGCGGGGCGTTTGATTGAGAACAGGTTTAAGCATGAGAAGGCCGATATAACAGAACGGGCCCGCGATGAGGCGAGCCCGCTATAAGGGTTAATTCAGGACCACGTTGGCCGCCACGGCAACCTGATAGATGACCTGGGTAATATCTTTGATGGACTGCATCATTTTGCTGTCCACTTTCGGCATGACCAGAATCTGATCGCCTGCCATCACATCACCGCCGTCTTTAAACTCCATCAGCCCGTTGGCATGTACCACGGCAATACGCTGGTCGTTCGCACGATCGGTAAAGCCGCCCGCCCAGGCCACATAGTCTTCCAGGGTGGCGCTTTTGTTGTAGACCACTGCCTGCGGCATCATCACTTCGCCACCCACCTGAATCAGGTCGGTCTTGTTCGGGATCACAATCTGGTCGCCCTGTTCCAGTAGGATGTTGGCAATCACGCCCTTATCCGACACCACCACTTTCCCCAGCGGCTGGATCT
Organism: Leclercia sp. TB492; assembly: GCF_049974505.2. Classification (NCBI taxonomy): domain Bacteria; kingdom Pseudomonadati; phylum Pseudomonadota; class Gammaproteobacteria; order Enterobacterales; family Enterobacteriaceae; genus Leclercia; species Leclercia sp. TB492. The sequence continues at coordinate 581,963 of NZ_CM127572.1, forward strand.
TGCGGGCTTTTTCCACGAAGCGCATCACCAGCTCGGCTTCTTTGGTACGAATGGAAGCCTCACCGTCGGAATTTGCTGGCGCGGTAAACACGCTGCGCTCCAGGCGATTCAGGGAGTCTTCCAGCATCTCTTTCTGCCGTGCGGCCACGCTCTTACGCATGATGTAGATCGAGCCGTAATCTGCCATGTTCGGGTCAATCGGAATATGGTTCAGCAGATCGTGCAGTCGGGTCTCTTTACGCACGGTGAAGTAAGATGGCCCACGGTAGCTGCCCATCACCTGCACGTCGTAAACCTGGGCATGCATATCGTCGTTGAACAGCACTTTGTCGCCGTCGCTCAGCTGAATACGGTCAAAATCTTTATACGGCATATAGACCGAGAACGGGCCGCTGGCGCGATCGCCAATCACGCCCACGTGGCTCACCTTCGCGAGCGGCAGGGCGTAATCGATAAGCTCGGAGCCCAGCGCGCTGCTGTTCTTTAACTCGAAGCGGAACGGGTTGCGCACTTTACCGGCCACGTTGATCATCGGCCCCTGCGGTTCAACCAGGATCACGTCCTGATCCTTCAGCGCCAGCTTCGGCATTTTGCCCTGCTGCATAAACTCGTACAGGTCGATCTGCTGAATGACCCGGTTCTGACGCAACACCTTAATATGACGGTAGCTGCCGCGATCGGAGTCGATACCGCCGGCGCGTTTCAGGAAATAGAGCACGCTGTCGGAAGACTGGCCGGCATATTGCCCCGGACGGATCACCGGGCCGGTCACAAATACGCTGACCGGCGTTGCCGTAAGTAAATTTACGTAAACATTAACGTTATTGGTAAATACTTCACTGATGTGGCTGGTAACTAAGTTATTGACTTTACTTGCCGCTACGTTTTTTACATTAATCGGCCCGACATCAGGGATGAAAATATTACCCTGATTATCAACGGTGACGACGTTGGAGAAATTGACTGCGCCCCAGATCCAGATATTCAGCTTATCGCCGGGAGCGATCAGGTAATTATCAGTCAGACCGTCGCTGCGCTCGGTTTCATAGCCACCGGCAAACAGGTTGGCACCATAAGGAGGGGGCAGGCCGGACTCGGACTGCGGGAGTAATTTACGCACGTCGGACTCGCCCGGCAGTAACATGCCCTGGCGGTTTTGCTGCGTAAAAGTCCCGGTGGTAGAGGAGGTGTTCGCCTGACCGCTCATCGCCTGGTCACCGCCGAGTTGCAGTCGGCCGTCGCCGGTATCTGCCGGGGTGTTCATTCCAAAGGCCTGAGCATCTTCCTTAGAAGGGGCGGCAATGGCAGCGCAAGAGGCGCAGGCCAGCAGCAGAATGGCACTCAATTGCCGAAATTTCGTTATCTTCACAACATTTCTCTTCAAAATTATTGAACGGCAAGCAAGTTGCTGGCAGATGCCTGTTCCAGTTGCGGTATCAGATACCAGGTATCACCATTCTTGCAGGTCACGCCGCGCTGCGACTGGTTGTAATTACGGTTACGCAGCAGTTCAATGCATTCCAGCCCCAGGGCAGAGACATAGCGCTGACCCAGGGTAAAGGTGGTGCCATTGGCGCTAAGAGTAGCGCCCTGCGGCAGGGTGTTCAGAGGTTGTTGCAGGTTAGCTGCCATAGCGTGGAGATCGGTCGAAGCGGCTTGATTTACAAGCGGTCTTGAGGCTTCAACCTGCTTCGGGGAATATGCACAGCCACTCAGGATGAGGGCGAGCGAAATCACCAGAAGGCGAGTTGCGTTCTTCATTTGTAAATATTTTCCATGTATTCGGAACCTGGCGTGTAAATATAAAAATTCGTAGGTACCCGACTGTTTATATTGCCCAAAAAGTTGACCCGAAGGCCAGGGAGCAGAGGCGCATAGCTGAGGAAGTGAAGCAATAAAGGGCAAAAAAAAGGTAGGCTACCGCACGGAAAATGACGATTCCGGTTAGAAAGTGTTCAATTTGCTTTAGGGTGCTGCCATAAAAAAACTATTCAGTAAACAACTAAATCGTTTTTTATTATTCATGAAAGTGTTTTTGTGAGGCGAAGATTACATAAATTTGCAGATTGTGTCATTTCAAATTTCAGAAATCAGCTCTGAAAAAGGGGAAAAGTCCGAAAGACTATTAACTCTGGTGGGGGTCGCAAAAGCTTATATTGGACATTAGTTTCTGATAGTGATTGTTTCAATTTAAGAGAGTGGAAAACAAATAAGCGCCAGCCGAAATTCGACTGGCGAAGGGGTATTAAACGGTTATTTCTTGTTCAATTAACACCGGATGAAATCTGCGCTTAAAGTAAATCAGGCCGTGTCCCTCCTGGCTCAGGATGATATTTTTGATCGCCACCAGGTAAACCAGATGGGTGCCGATGGTCTGCACCTGGGTTATCTCACCTTCCAGGCTGGCCAGCACCTCTTTTAATACCGGCTGGGCCAGCTGGCCTTTTTGCCAGCAGGAGAGCGTAAACCGCTCCTCCATTGCCATACCGGTCATCCCGGCAAAATGACGCGCCATTATCTCCTGCTCGTGGTTGAGCACATTAATACACAGCTTGCCGTTGCCCTGAAATACCGGGTTCATGGCGCTGTTAGCATTCAGGCACACCATCACCGACGGCGGGGTATCCGTCACCGAGCAGACCGCGGTGGCGGTGATGCCGCAGCGTCCGGCTTCGCCGTCAGTGGTAATCACATTGACCGCCGCAGAGAGGCTGGCCATCGCGTCGCGAAAACGCAGGCGTTGTTCATCATGTTGCATATTGACCTCCGCCGCGTTATTTCAGCAGCTTGTCGAGCAGGTTGATATCGGTGTTGTTGTGCAGGTGTGGAACCGTCCAGCCGTTCTGGTCGTACTCAGACAGGCAGCGGTCGACCATCGCCATCATCTTGTCCATGTTGCCGGAGGTCTGCGCCTGGCGCAGACACTGCAGGCGGATTTCGTCCTGGCTGCCGGAGTAGTTGATCTCATACAGCTCGTGGCGGCCGCCGAACTCGCTGCCGATGGCATCCCACATCAGTTTCAGGATCTTGATGCGCTCCACGTGGTCCATGCCGTTGGAGCCGCGCACGTATTTCGCCAGGTATTTATCGATCTGCGGGTTGTTGAGATCCCGGGCGCTGGACGGCAGGTAGATCAGGCCGCTGGTGACGTTGCGCTCGATGATATTTTTGATCTTCGCGTAGGCCATCGGCGCCATGACGCGGTAGGTTTGCAGCGCCGCGTGATCCGGCAGGTACGCGCCGTTCACCCACGGGGTCGCTTCCGAGCACATGGAGTCGCTCAGCGCCCAGAACATATTGCGCCAGGCCACCACTTCACCCAGATCGGCCTGTACGCCGCGGAACTCGGCCGTACCGGTGCACTCCAGCGATTTTTTCAGCAGGGCGGTGATGAAGTCGAGCTTCACCGCCAGACGTACGCAGGCCTGGAGAGGGTACATTCGCGCGAAGCCGCCCTCCATGGTCCAGCGGCGGCAGCGGTCGAAATCGCGGTAGATCAGCACGTTCTCCCACGGGATCAGCACGTTATCCATCACCAGGATCGCATCGTTCTCGTCGAAGCGGCTGGTGAGCGGGTAGTCGTAAGGGGAGCCGGTCGCGCCGGCCACCAGCTCGTAGGAGGCGCGGGAGATCAGCTTCACGCCTTCGGCATCCATCGGGGCGACAAACATCAGGGCGAAGTCCGGGTTGTCGCCCATCACCTGCGCCGAGCCAAAGCCAATCATGTTGTAGTGGGTCAGCGCCGAGTTGGTAGCGACCACTTTCGCGCCGCTGACGATGATCCCGGCGTCGGTCTCTTTTTCCAGTTTGATATAGACATCTTTCACTTCGTCGGCCGGCTTGTGGCGATCGATCGGCGGGTTGACAATAGCGTGGTTAAAGTACAGGCCGGTTTCCTGAATGCGGGTATACCAGTTGCGGGCGTTCTGCTCGAACTGACCATAAAAGGCCGGGTTAGCGCCCAGCGCACAGCCAAAGGCCGCTTTGTAGTCCGGGGTGCGTCCCATCCAGCCGTAGCTCAGGCGTGACCACTCGGCGATGGCATCGCGCTGCTGACGCAGGTCGTTGGCACTTTTCGCGACGCGGAAGAACTTATGGGTGTAACCGCCGCTGCCGGTATCGGTGTTCCAGCACAGCGTGTCCTGCATGTCGGGTTTGTGCAGCGCATCGTACAGCTGCGCGACCGAGGCCGCCGCATTGCGAAACGCCGGATGGGTGGTCACATCTTTTACACGTTCGCCGTAGATGTAGATCTCCCGGCCATCCTGCAGGCTCTTCAGGTACTCTTCGCCGGTTAACGGGCGGGTAGTGCTAGCGCGGAAATCTTCAGGTTTCATGGCGACCTCTTCAGTATTTATCGGATATTAAATGTTAAATTTATGTGTTGTTTTTGTTGTTTAATTGAAGCGTGAGAGAGGCGGGACGTGAAGGGACGAATGGGTCAACGACGGGTACTTTTCAGGCGGAGGTGAGAATTGTGATCGGGGTGGGTTTTGCCGGGTGGCGGCTTCGCCTTACCCGGCCTACGTTCTGTAGCCACCTGCTTCTGGAAGCATGCTCGCAAAGTTCAAAGTAACCCTATTAAACACAAGGTTTTGGCTTTTTTTTGTGTTCGTTGAGTCGTAAGGTGCCTGTGTTGCGGCGATAACCGCAGCCGGGCGTGAGAACCTGAAAACACGAGGTAACTTCCATTCATAATGTAAGGAGTGCCTTATGGCTACTATCCCAACCCCGTCTTGCTCCCACTTCGAAGAAGACGTTCTCCACCAAATCATTACCCAACCCCTCCCGGCTTCGGCAGATCTCTTCGACGTCGCGGACGCGTGCGCCGCATTTGTTTGCGTCCTCATCGACACTCACGACGATGAAGCAAGCCATGCCCTGTGCGGGCGTTTATTGCAGGCGTTAAACCAGTTTCGCCATCTTTGTGATGAGGATTTACCGCCGCATCTCATTGAGCAGCTGATCGCGGGTGAAAGCGTAACCTCGTGCATTCCCGATTGCTGGCAGGAAACCGCCACGCTGGTGGAGTATGCCCAGGCGCTTACCCAGGCATTGTTGAGCAATACGCTGCCGCCACCGGTGGCAAAATCCTTAAAGGGGTTGCTGCATGACGTGGTGTATCTGTTGGCGGAATTCGTGAAGGAGCCGTATCTGACCGTGCATTGATCCTGTGCGGCCTGTTTGCCGGGTGGCGCTAACGCTTACCCGGCCTACGATCCGTAGCCCCGGTAAGCGCAGCGCCACCGGGGGAAGCGTGCGCCGTCACGACACCGGCACTTTCTGCGCCCGATACATACTCGGCGAGCATCCCACCAGCCGGTTAAAAAACCGGGCAAAATAGGCCGGGTCTTTAAACCCCAGCTGCCAGGCAATTTCGCTGACCGTGTTGTCGGAGAAGAGCAATAGCCGCCTGGCCTCGCGCAGCTGGCGGTCGAAGATGAGGCGTTTTGGTGGCCGGTTGGCGAAGCGGCGACAGATGTCGGTCAGCCGCGACTCGGTGAGGTGCAATTCGCGGGCAAAATCCGGCACCGTCCAGTGCTGGTGGTAGTGACCGTCAACCATCTGGTTGAAACGCTGGAACAGTTTCAGCTCGCCGCGCATGCCGTTGGCGGCGTGATCGTCCAGAGGGGCGTTGCGCAGCAGTAGGGTAAATACCGCCTGCGCCAGCAGCGCCAGAGTATGTTCCCGCCCGGCAAGCTGGGCGGTGGACTCCCGTTCAATCAGCCGCCAGTAATGAGAGAGCGCCGCCAGCTCATCCGGTTTATCCGCTAACGACAGGCAGATCCCCGGCAGCCCGAAGGTCTCCCGGGTGCCGGGATAGAGCACCTCGAGCAGCGGCCAGATCAGATCCTCGTGCACCGTCAGCACGTGGCCGTCGCTGTCCGATTCGGTAAAGAACGCGTGCGGCACCGACGGCGGGGTGAGGACAAACAGCGGCGCCTGCACCGAATAGCGATGATCGTCCAGCTGCAGCTCAATCTGCCCGGTATCGAGAAAGTGCATCTGAAAATAGTGGTCGTGGCGATGGGCCTGCATATCGCGGCCAAAAAAGGCCGCCATACGGCCAAAGGACTGATAATGCACATCGTCCGTCCCCAGACTCTCGTCGTACTCTTTGCTGATGTCGATATTGGCAATCGGGCTCTGGCACATAATCGCTCCTTAATGGATCTTCTGCGCCGCCATCCCCGGCGCGCTTTCACGGCTCTCCTGGCGGGTCATCGGGATCCGCGTCAGTACCAGCGCCCCCACCACCAGCAGCCCGGCCACGAACCACAGCCCGGAGCTGAAGCTGCCGGTGGCGTCGCGCAGAATGCCGATCAGCAGCGGGCTGACGGCGGAACCGACGTTGCCGATGGCGTTGATCACCGCCAGCGCCACCGCCCGGGACTGGAGGCTAATAACCTGATCCGGGGTGGTCCAGAAGATCGCCATGGCGGTAAACGACCCGGTTGAGGCCATGATGATGCCAAGCAGCTGGATCAGGCTGTGATTGGTCGCCGACGCCAGCAGCCATCCCGCCGCCGCAAACAGATACGGCAGGATGGTGTGCTTTTTTCGCTCTTTCAGCCTGTCCGAGCGGCGGCTCCACCACAGCATGCCAAGGATGGTACAAAACTGCGGGATCGCCGCCAGCAGGCCAATCACGATATTGCTGCTGCCGGTGTTAAAGCTCTGCAGGATCTGCGGCGTCCAGATGTTGATGGCGCTCAGGGTGTTGGTCAGACAGAAATAGGCCAGAGTGTAGAGCAGCACCGCCGGAGTCAGCACTTCACGTAGCGTCGAACGCGGCGTAGCGGCATGCGCCACGGCGTTCTCCTGCTCGCGGGCGATCATCGTTTTCAGGGTCTGCTTCTCTTCGTCGTCCAGCCAGGTGGCCTGATCCGGCGTGTCGTTCAGGAAGAACCAGGTCACCACGCCAAGCACCACCGACGGCAGTCCCTCCAGCAGGAACAACCACTGCCAGCCCTTCAGGTTCCACAGCCCGTCCAGCGCCAGAATATAGCCCGAGAGGATCGAGCCCAGCATCATGGTCACCGGCATGGCGATCATAAACAGCGCGTTGGCGCGGGCGCGATGATAGGCGGGGAACCACCAGGTCAGATAGACCAGGATCCCCGGCAGGAAGCCGGCTTCGGCAATGCCCACCAGCATACGCAGAACGTAGAGCGTCTGTGGGCTGGTGGCGAACATGGTGCAGGTCGAGGCGATGCCCCACACCACCATGATCCCGGCGATCCAGCGGCGCGCACCGATCTTCGCCAGCATGATGTTGCTGGGGATCCCGCACAATACATAGGTGACGTAAAACAGCGTCGCCGCCAGGCCAAACATGGTTGAAGTCAGGCCCAGATCTTTCCCCATCGTCAGCCCGGCAAAGCCGATGTTGATGCGATCGAGGAACGAGAAGACGAACAGAATAAAGAGAAACACGATCAAACGACGGAACAGCTTATTAATGACGCGATGTTCAACGGCTTTATTATCTTGCAGGGTAGAGGTCGTCATGGTGCGCTCCAGATCTTACGTTTAGTAGACGGATTTATTGTTATTAACTGACGTAACCGGTTTATCGATAAAGCGTGCCGCCAGCGCCTCGGCGCTGCGGGCGAGCAGGGTGGTATCCACGCCGACGGCAACAAACAGCGCCCCGAGTTCGAGGTAGCGACGGGCCAGCTGTTCGTTGGCCATCAGGATGCCGGGGGCTTTACCCGCGGCACGGATCTGCGCGATCGCCTGCTCAATGGCGGCCTGCACCTCCGGGTGCTGGGGGTTACCGGCAAAGCCCATGTCGGCGCTGAGATCCGCCGGGCCGATAAAGACGCCGTCCACCCCGTCCACGTCCAGGATTTGCGGCAGGTTCTTCAGCGCCTCGCGGGTTTCAATTTGCACCAGCACGCACATGGCCTCATTGGCCTGATGCAGGTAATCGGGAATGCGGTTCCAGCGTGACGCTCGCGCCAGCGCGCTGCCGACGCCGCGAATGCCCGCAGGCGGATAACGTGTCGAGCGCACCGCCAGACGCGCTTCGTCGGCATTCTGTACCATCGGCACCAGCAGGGTTTGCGCGCCCACGTCCAGCAGCTGTTTGATCTGTACCGGATCGTTCCACGACGGGCGCACCACCGGCTGGCTGGGGTAGGGGGCCACGGCCTGCAACTGGGTCAGGACGGTTTGCACGTTGTTGGGGGCGTGCTCGCCGTCGATCAGCAGCCAGTCGAAGCCTGCTCCGGCCAGCAGCTCGGCGCTGTAGCTGCTGGTCAGCCCCAGCCATAAGCCGATTTGCGGTGTTCCGGCTTTCAGGGCGTCTTTAAAGGCGTTATTCATGCTCTTTCCTTATACAAAGCGGCAGCTGATGGAGCCCATGTTGCCGTAATCGACATGGAAGGTGTCGCCCTTGCTGGCGGTGACCGGGCGGGTGAAGGAGCCGCCGAGGATGATCTGTCCCGGCTCCAGCTGCACGTCATACGGCGCCAGCTTGTTCGCCAGCCAGGCCACGCCGTTGGCCGGGTGGTTGAGCACCCCCGCGGCGACGCCGGTCTCTTCGATCACCCCGTTGCGGTAGAGCAGGGCGGAGATCCAGCGCAGATCCAGCTCGTCCGGGCGGATCGGGCGGCCACCGAGGATCACCCCGGCGTTGGCGGCGTTGTCGGAGATGGTGTCGAACACTTTGCGCGGGCGCTGGGTTTCAGGATCGATGTTGTGGCAGCGGGCATCGATCAGCTCCAGCGCCGGGATCACGTAATCCGTGGCGTTATAGACGTCGAACATCGTGCAGTTCGGGCCGCGCAGCGGTTTCGCCAGCACGAAGGCCAGCTCCACTTCGATGCGCGGGACGATAAAGCGGTCGGTGGGGATATCGCTGCCGTCGTGGAAAAACATGTCGTCGAGCAGGGCGCCGTAGTCCGGCTCGCTGATCTGCGAGCTGGCCTGCATCGCTTTTGAAGTCAGGCCGATCTTGTGGCCCTTCAGGGTGCGGCCTTCGGCGATTTTCAGGCTCACCCATTCGCGCTGCACGGCGTAGGCGTCTTCAATGGTGATCGCCGGGTAATCCAGCGAGATCGCGCGGATCTGCTCCCGGGTCTGTTCCGCCTGATGCAGGCGATGGGCAATCAGGGTATGGGTCTGTTTGTCGAGCATGGCGGTTTCCTGTGGCATTGCCGGGTGGCGCTGGGCTTACCCGGCCTGCGGTTCGGTGCTGCTGTGCCGGGTGGCGCTTCGCTTACCCGGCCTACGGTTCGGTGCTGCTGTTGCCGGGTGGCGCTGCGCTTACCCGGCCTACGGTTTGGTGCTGCTGTGCCGGGTGGCGCTACGCTTACCCGGCCTACGGTTCGGTGCCGCTGTGCCGGGTGGCGCTGGGCTTACCCGGCCTACGGTTCGGTGCTGCTGTGCCGGGTGGCGCTACGCTTACCCGGCCTACGGTTCGGTGCTGCTGTGCCGGGTGGCGCTGGGCTTACCCGGCCTACGGTTCGGTGCTGCTGTGCCGGGTGGCGCTTCGCTTACCCGGCCTACGGTTCGGTGCTGCTGTGCCGGGTGGCGCTGGGCTTACCCGGCCTGCGGTTTGGTGCTGCTGTGCCGGGTGGCGCTTTGCTTACCCGGCCTACGGTTCGGGGTCGTTGACGTTGTAGGCCCGGTAAGCGAAGCGCCACCGGGCATCAGGGCGCGCTACTTAAATAAGGCGTGCACGTTGTTCTGTTTGAAGTTCAGCGTCGGGTGCAGCTCTTCGATTTCAAACGACAGCGCCAGGTAACGGGCGTCCATCAGCCCGGCGAAATGGTCTTTAATCAGCGCAAACAGCATCTCACCCACCTGCTGACGGCTCTCAAGGCTGCGCCCGGCACCGATTTTCAGCGTCATGTGCACAAAGGCGTAATCGTGCCTGCCGTCGGCCATCTGCCAGGTGTCCACCCAGTGCGCGCGGCTGCGGATCCCACCGAGGGGGAAGATCCCGGTGGCGGCCAGCGCCTCGTTGACGCGGGCAAACAGGCCCGGCAGATCGGCCTGCTCACGGATGTTCTCAGTACATTCGACAATAAAGTGCGGCATGGGGCGTCCTTAAGCGGGCAGAGGGAAGACGGCGTTAACCTGGCCGGTGCCGGAGCTGGGGAACAGCTCGGTGAGAAACTCTACCTTGCCGTCGTATTTGTCCCAGCCGAGCATGCCGAGTAGCATCACCGTGTCGTGCATATTGCCTTCGCCGTAGCAGTAGTCGGCATACTCCGGCAGCATGCTGCAAAACTCCCTGAACTGGCCTTCGCGCCACAGCTTCACCACCCGCTCGTCCATCTGGCGATCGAACTCGCGGGTGTAGCTGTTCATCCCTTCCTCTGCGCGCTGGTCGTCGATAAAGCGGTGCGACAGCGAGCCGCTGGCCAGCACCGCCACGGTGCCGTCATATTTTTCAATCGCGCTGACGATGGCCTCGCCCAGCCTGCGGCTGTCGGCAAAGTCATGCACGGTGCAGAACGCCGAGATGGAGACCACTTTGAAGTGCTTATCGGCATTCATGTAGCGCATCGGCACCAGGGTGCCGTACTCCAGCTTCAGGCTCGGGATGTTGTGCGCTTTGGCGCGCACGCCCATCGCTACCGCTTCGTCGGCAATCAGCTGGCCCAGCTCGGGGTTGCCGTCGTAGTCGTAGGTCATGTCGCGGATAAAGTGCGGCAGCTCGTTGCTGGTGTAGATGCCTTTAAAATGGTCCGCACAGTTGATGTGGTAGGCGCTGTTTACCAGCCAGTGGGTGTCGAAGACGATGATGGTATCGACCCCCAGCTCACGGCAGCGTCTGCTGATCTCTTTATGTCCGTCGATGGCCCCCTGACGGCAGCCAAAATTTTTACCCGGTATCTCAGAGAGATACATCGACGGCACGTGAGTAATTTTTGCGGCCAACGCTAACTTGCCCATCTCATACCCCCCATTTTGGGATCGGATGATCGCCCATGGAGATACAGACGTTTTTCATCTCCGCGAACACCTCAAAGCTGTATTCCCCGCCTTCGCGCCCGGTGCCGGAGGCCTTCACGCCGCCAAACGGCTGGCGTAGATCGCGCACGTTCTGGGTGTTCACAAACACCATGCCCGCTTCGATGTTGCGGGCCAGGCGCAGCACCTTGCTGACGTCCTGGGTCCAGATGTAGGAGGCCAGGCCGTACTCCACGTCGTTGGCCAGCCGCAGCCCTTCGGCTTCATCTTTAAATGGCAGCAGGCAGGCCACCGGGCCGAAGATCTCCTCCTGGGCCACGCGCATGCGGTTGTCGACATCCGCCAGCACCGTCGGGCGCAGGAAGTTGCCGCCGCGCAGGTGTGCAGGCAGATCGGTCGGTTTGTCCGGGCCGCCCGCCAGCAGGGTGGCACCCTCTTCAATGCCGAGGCGGATATAGCCGGAAACTTTCTCCCAGTGCTGCTGGCTGATCAGCGCCCCGATCTGGGTATTCGGATCGGTCGGGTCGCCCACGCGCAGGCGGTTGGCGCGCTCGGCAAAGCGTTTGACGAATTCCGGGTAGATGCTCTGCTGGATGAAGATCCGCGAGCCGGCGGTGCAGCGCTCGCCGTTGATGGAGAAGATGGTGAACAGGGCGGCATCCAGCGCGCGTTCGATATCGGCATCCTCAAACACCAGCACCGGGGATTTTCCGCCCAGCTCCATCGAGTATTTTTTCAGTCCGGCGGTCTGCATGATGCGGCGTCCGGTGGCGGTGCCGCCGGTGAAGGAGACGGCGCGTACATCGTGATGACGCACCAGCGCGTCGCCTGCCGTTGCGCCATAGCCCTGCACCACGTTCAGCACGCCTGCCGGAATACCGGCTTCCAGCGCCAGCTCGCCCAGCCGGTCGGCGGTCAGCGGGGAGAGTTCAGACATCTTCAGCACCGCGGTATTGCCCAAGGCCAGGCAGGGCGCCACCTTCCAGGTGGCGGTCATGAACGGCACGTTCCACGGTGACACCAGGGCACAAACGCCTACCGGCTGCACCAGGGTGTAGTTGAGCATCTTGTCGTCGACCGGGTAGGTCTTGCCGTTCATCTGCTGGCACACTTCGGCGAAGAACTCGAAGTTGTGCGACGCCCGGGGGATCAGCACGTTTTTAGTCTGGTGGATCGGCAGGCCGGTATCGGCGGTCTCCATGGCGGCGATCTCCGGCACGTTCTGGTCGATGAGATCGCCCAGACGGCGCATCAGGCGCGCGCGCTCTTTCATCGGCAGGTTGGCCCATTTTGGGAACGCCGCTTTCGCCGCCTCTACCGCCTGGTTAATTTCGGCTTCACCGCCCGAGGCCACTTCCGCCAGCACCTCGCCGGTAGCCGGGTTGGTGGTGTGGAAAGTCTCGCTACCCGCCACGTTTTTGCCGTTGATCCAGTGGTTTATCTTTTTCATTACTTTACCTCCTCGCTGACAATCCGGTTGACCAGACGGCCAACGCCTTCCACTTCCACTACCACTTCATCGCCCGGGCGCACGTCGGCCAGCCCTTTTGGCGTGCCGGTAGCGATCATGTCGCCCGGCTGCAGGGTCATAAACTCACTCAAATACGCGATCAGGAACGGGATGCTGAAGATCAGATCCGCGGTGCTGCCCTGCTGACGCAGCTCGCCGTTGATCCAGGTGCGCAGGGTGAGGTTGTGCGGATCGGCAATCGCCGATTTATCGACGATCTGCGGGCCGATGGGCGTCAGGCCGTCGCGGCTTTTCACCCGCAGGTTCGGACGGTAGTAGTTTTCCAGGTAATCGCGGATCGCGTAGTCGTTGCAGACCGTGTACCCCGCCACGTACTCCATGGCGTCGGCTTCGGTGACGTTACGCGCGGTTTTGCCGATCACCACCACCAGCTCGGCTTCATAGTGCATGTACTCGACGTTGTCCGGGCGCATGGAAGTCTGGTTGTGCTCGTTAAAGGTGTTCGGCGCTTTGATAAATACCAGCGGCTCGGTGGGCGGTTTAAAGTCCAGCTCGCTGGCGTGATCGGCGTAGTTCAGCCCCAGGGCAAACAGCGTGCCGCTGGTGGAGAGCGGCCAGGCGAAGGTGCGTTCTTTTGCCAGCTCGCGGGCGTTGACCACGCTGTTTTCCAGCGTCGGCAGCCCTTCAGCCCGCACGCGCACGCGGTCGCCCGGGTGCAGGGCCACGCGGGACTGCGGGGTGCCCAGCAGAATGGCGTCGCCCGGATTGAGGGTGGCGAAGGCGCTCAGCTCGCTCAACAGGGTGGCGGCGTTGCGCTGCAGATCGGCAGTGCTCCAGCGATCCACTTCCCGGCCGTTGATCTCGGTGACGATCGTCAGGTTATCGACGTTATTAATCGACGCGCTTTCACCCACGGGGCAGAACCCGTCCCGGCATTTGGCTTTGATCGCCGGGCGGTAGAAGCTCTCCTCCGGCAGGCTTACCTCGTTCGCCAGCGCGTACCCCGTAATGTAGTCGGCGGCCTCTTCCGGGCTGATTTTGCTCGCGGTTTTACCGACAATCAGCGCCACCGTCGCGCCGCTCAGCACCTGTTCGCCTTCGGGATGCGGGATGACATCGCCGGAGCGGATCAGGGTATTGCGCGGTTTGATAAACCAGACGGCGGTTTTCGGCGGCGTGTTGTAAGGGGGCTGGTTAAATGCGTCGCGCCAGGCGTCGAGCTGGCTGCGGTGATTGAGTGCCACCGCGAAAACAGTTCCTTTCATTCCTTTCTCCTCAGGCCCGGTTAACGGGTTTTGAGTTCATTAATATGTTAATGATTAGGTTTTAGCCCCTCGCTTTGCATTTGGCAAACAGAAGTAAATAATTTGTGATATCAATAACAATAAATTTACATGTGTTTTAATTTTCTGTTATAAATCAGTGGCATAATATTTTTATGTGATATCTGTTAGACTTTTCGTCCGCGCCGCGGGTGCCGGAAAGCCGCGCGAGGCATTGATTGTTTCGTTATTAATGATGTTGAGGTGGGAGCGCCATGCACGATTCGTTAACTATCGCACTACTCCAGGCGCGGGAAACCGCGATGACCTTTTTTCGCCCGATTATCAAGCAGCACAATCTGACGGAGCAGCAGTGGCGGATCGTACGCGTGCTGGCGGAACACCCGTCGATGGATTTTCACGATCTGGCTTTTCGCACCTGCATTCTGCGTCCGAGCCTGACCGGCATCCTCACGCGCATGGAGCGCGACGGGCTGGTGCTGCGCTTAAAGCCGCTCAACGACCAGCGCAAGCTGTACGTCTCCCTGACGCAGACCGGGCAGAAGCTGTATGAAAACGCGCAGGCGCAGGTGGAAGAGGTTTACCGGCAACTCGAGGCGCAATATTCGCCAGAGAAGATGCAACAGCTGACCGCGCTGCTGCGGGAGTTTATTGCACTGGGCGATCGGCAGAATGCCAGACAGGAAGATGAGTAGGGCCGTTCACTCATCAGCACGATTTCCGTAAAGTTTTCGCTTCCCAGGCCGAAAATTCTGTACCTGTCTGGTGGAATGAGAAATCATGTTAAATCGTATCAAGATTGTTACCAGCTTATTGCTGGTTTTGGTTATTTTTGGCCTTTTACAACTCACATCCGGTGGTCTTTTCTTTAATGCCTTAAAGCATGACAAAGAAAACTTCACCGTCCTGCAAACCATTCGTCAGCAACAATCCACGCTTAACAGCAGCTGGGTCGCGTTGCTGCAAACCCGTAACACCCTGAACCGCGCGGGTATCCGCTACATGATGGATCAGAACAACATCGGTAGCGGTGCGACCGTAAACGATCTGATGCAGATTGCTTCTGCTTCCCTGAAGCAGGCGGAAAAAAGCTGGGCGGAATACGAAGCCCTGCCGCGTGACCCGCGTCAGAGCGAAGGCGCCGCGCTGGAAATCAAACGTAACTACGACATCTATCACGGCGCGCTGGCCGAGCTGATCCAGCTCCTGGGCGCAGGCAAGATTAACGAGTTCTTCGATCAGCCGACCCAGAGCTACCAGGACGGTTTTGAGAAGCAGTACGTTAACTATCTGCAGCAGAACGACCATCTGTACCAGACTGCCGTCGATGACAGCAACAGCTCCTACAGCCAGGCCATCTGGATCCTGCTCAGCGTGCTGATCCTGGTGCTGGTGGTGATCGTTGCCGTCTGGGGGGGCATCCGTCACGCCCTGATCGTGCCGCTGAACCGCCTGACCGACAGCATTCGCCATATCGCCAGCGGCGACCTGGTGAAGCGCATCGAGGTGGAAGGCTCTAACGAGATGGGGCAGTTGGCCGATACGCTGCGTCATATGCAGGCTGAACTGATGCGTACCGTGGGCGACGTGCGTAATGGTGCCAATGCCATTTACAGCGGTGCGAGCGAAATCTCCATGGGCAACAACGATCTCTCCTCCCGTACCGAGCAGCAGGCCGCTTCCCTGGAAGAGACCGCTGCCAGCATGGAAGAGCTGACCGCTACCGTGAAGCAGAATGCCGAGAACGCCCGTCAGGCAAGCCATCTGGCGCTGAGCGCGTCCGAAACCGCGCAGAAAGGCGGTAAAGTGGTGGATAACGTGGTGCAGACCATGCGTGACATCGCCGGCAGTTCGCAGAAGATTGCCGACATCATCAGCGTGATCGACGGTATTGCTTTCCAGACCAACATCCTGGCGCTGAACGCCGCGGTTGAAGCGGCGCGTGCCGGTGAGCAGGGTCGTGGTTTTGCGGTGGTGGCCGGGGAAGTGCGTAACCTGGCGCAGCGCAGCGCCCAGGCAGCCCGCGAGATCAAGAGCCTGATTGAAGACTCCGTGGGTCGCGTTGAGCTGGGTTCTACCCTGGTTGAGAGCGCCGGTGAAACCATGGGCGAGATCGTCAGCGCGGTAACCCGCGTGACTGACATCATGGGCGAAATCGCCTCTGCTTCTGACGAGCAGAGCCGCGGTATCGACCAGGTGGGTCTGGCGGTCGCCGAAATGGATCGCGTGACGCAGCAGAACGCCTCGCTGGTGCAGGAATCTGCGGCAGCGGCGGCGGCACTGGAAGAGCAGGCGAGCCGCCTGACTCAGGCGGTGGCGGTGTTCCGTATTCAGCAGGAGCAACAGAAAGCCCGCGCGCACGCGGCGGTAAAAACCGTCGCAACGCCGTTAACGACGCGTAAAGCGGCCGTTTCCGACAGCGGTGATAACTGGGAAACCTTCTGATGTAAAAAAGCGCCCTGTTCAGGCAGGGCGCGTTTAGTTGCCGGGTGGCGGCTTCGCCTTACCCGGCCTACAAGACCGTAGGCCCGCGCAAGCGCAGCGCCGCCGGGCAATGCTCGTTACCCTTCGGCGTTCACCACTTTGATCTCCACCATGCCGATCCCCAGCTGGCGCGGAGAGTGACCCAGGATATTCCCCTCGTTGGTAGATTCCGGTGCCGGAGGCACAATTACCAGCGTATTGCTGCGCGACGGGTTGTCGAAATGCAGCGTGGTAGTGGTGACCTCATTACCGAGGGTCAGGGTTTGCTCTTTATCGCCTATCCGCACCGGGATAGGTTTATTGGCGTTTGGCCCCCAGGCTTTGGCGGTGATCACCAGGTCGAATTTCGTCGGCAGCGGCTGGTTGTATTCGATTTTCACCTCATCCCCCAGCTGGGCGTTAGACCAGCGTCCCCAGGATTCCGGGCGGGAAATGCCGCTGAACTGCTTCACCTCTTCTGGCGCACCGGCGACGTTAAAGACGAAGCTGTCAGCCTTGTAGCGAATATCGTTGTCGGAGACTTTCAGCATATCGACGTTGCGCTTGTAGCGATCGGTGTTGATAACGGTATCTTTAAAGGCCGTTTTGCCCTTCCACTGCGCTTTATCAACGTGCTGAACGGTCTGCTCGCCACCCAGTTGACCCTGAGAAACACACCAGTCGGTGGAGAGCGCCAGCGGCTGCGACCACAGTTGACCCATCTTGTAGCAGCGATCGACCCAGACGAAGTTATCCCGCGGGGCGAAGTCGGCCAGCTGGTAGCGCAGCGGGGCGGAGTATTCGCTTTCCGGCAGCGGTTCAACGCGCTTATCGGAGACGCGCAGCAGCAGCGGCAGACGGAAGTGGCTCCCGGAGAACGCCATCATGCTTTTCTGGCTGTCGATGGTGAAATCTTTCAGCTCTTTCGGGAAATTCCACAGGCGGATAACGTCCGGTTTCCACGCCAGCACTTTTTCCTTCATGTTGAGGAATACCTCTGACAGCGACTGCCCGGAGAGGCTGCTGCGGCCGAGGCCGATAAAGTTATCCCCGCCGAGAATATCCAGCACCGTTGCGCCGTTATCCATAGTGTTGCGCTTAACGGCCATGACCTCCTGCTGAGGTTTGTCGCCACGCAGGATAAAGAACAGGTTGCTGCGATCCTGCTTGTTCAGCGCATCCCAGGCGGTGTTCTTCATCGCCAGATGGTCGGAAGAGACCACAATGACCGTATTTTTAAAGTACGGCGAGGCTTTGATTTTTTCGATCAGCGCCGAGATATGCTCCTGGCTACAGCCCACCGCGCTGAACGACTGATTCGGTTTACCGTCAATCGCGTAGCTCTTGCGCTGGCAGGTGCGGGAGATAAAGCCATCCGGGTGGTGAGTATCTACCGTCAGGGCAAACAGCGAGAAGCGTTTGCCGGACTGCGACAGCTCCTCGAATTTTTTCCAGGTTTCATCCAGCACCGTGTCGTCGTAGAAGCCCCAGTCGTTGCGGTATGCCGGGTCCGCGACGGTGGTTTTTAACTCCTCTGCGCCGTACAGGTGGTCAAAGCCGTGGGACTGCAGGAAGACGTCTTTCCCGGCGAAGCGCAGGTTGGCACCCTGCATGAAATAGTTCTCGTATCCGGAATTTTTCAGGATGTCGCCAAGGCAGATGTTCTGCGGGAAGAAGCTGGAGACCGAGGCCGAGGCGTTGCCTTCAAAGGGCGCGAACAGCGGGATGCCGCACTGAGACGCGACCATCCCGGCGATGGTGTAATCGGTGCCTGGTAGCTGTGCGGTGTGGCTGAAATCGATCCCTTCGTTCTTAATGGCACCCAGTTCCGGGGCGAGGTCCGGGAAGGCATTATTATCGAAATAGGTGCGCTCAAGGCTCTCGCCGTAGATATAGACGAGGTTGAGTTTCGGGTTGGGGATCGTTTTGCCCGGCTCTTTGTAATACGCCGCGAAGTCGGGATCGCCGTCGCGCGACTGCGATTTCACCAGCTCGGTGATCTGATGAAACGCCGGGCTGGCATCCACCGAGGCGAGCGCCAGCACCAGCGCCAGCAGGCTGTAGCCGAGGTGATGCGGATGATGACGGCGGCGGCGCAGGATCCAGCCCAGCAGGGCAAACACGCCCACCAGCGCAACCACCACGCCAACACCCGGAAGTATGTACTTACTAACCCCAGCGCCGGTTAGACTGTTGGTCAGGGTATAGAGGACGGCATCGTTAATACCATCCCCGGTAAAATAGTCGCTGGCGTAGAGAGTAATGTTTAAAACGACAAAAAGCCCCAGCACCAGAAGGGTGACGGCAAACCACCAGGTATTACGGCCCGCCTTGCGGGAATAAATCACCACCGAGGCGAGAAACAGGGCAACAGAAATGAATTCTGACAACAACTTATCCTCAATAAGGGCAGTCGCTGGTTAGCGGACTAACTGTATAATTTTTGGGTTATACAATGTAATGGCGATGCCATTTAGCTGCAATTGTAGTGTCACGGAATTGTGCTGTTGTTAGGATTTGGTTTAGAAAACGCAATGTTTGACGGGCGTCGCTTTATGCAGAAGGGATAAAGGCCGCGACTCTCGCCGCGGCGCAGGGGGATCAGGAGATAAAGCTGAGTCCCTGTTTCAGGACAAAATCACAGGCCTGGGCTTTGACCTTTTTCGCCAGCGGCGTGTTGCCGATGGTTTCCAGATTAAGCTGCTCGCCGTTATTCGCATTCAGCAGACCCTGGATCCCTTCCAGATAGTTAGTGTCCTGCTGCTGCTCCTCCTGGGTCTCCAGCCCCAGTTTCCCCAGTACCTGATTTTTAATATTGGTGGCATCGGTCATCGAGGCCAGCTTCTCTTTGGCGCAGTATTCAAGGATCCCGGCCGCATTATTCATGTTGCTGGCGCTGAGCGACTCGGTGCCGCTGTTGAGCAGGCCGGTCAGCGAGGAGAGGGAGAGGCCGCCGTTCTGGGATGTGGTAGTACTGGTGCTGTTGTTGCCCGCGCTAAGCTGGCTGGCGGCGCTGTTGAGCGTATCTTGCCAGGAGGAGGCCGCCTGTGCCGCGCCGGTGACCAGCAGGGCGCTTACTGCGGCGCTGAGAAGAAAATGTGTTTTCATAAAGGCTACTCTGTCGATGGCCCGCCGGGGCGGAATGGCTGGCAGTATAAACCCCCGCGGCACCCGACTTCCCGGGAAAATATCCTAATACTCTTTACCGGTAACGCGGCTGCGATAGCTTTCCCAGTCAAAAATCACATACAGGCTGTTGCCGAGCTTCATGCGATCCATCACCCGTTCACCCAGCAGGCGGGTCATCTCATCCACGTTGTGGTTGGTGAGCATGCCGGTAGGGCGCTTGGAGGAGGAGCGACGGTCAACGATCTGGTTGATGATCACTTTTTCATAGCGTGATTCGGTCTGTACGCCGATCTCATCGATCACCAGCAGATCCACGTTACTCAGATCGTTCAGCAGCTGCTCTTCGCTGGTTTCCCGGTTGCTGAAGGTATCTTTCATCGCCGACATGATATCGGCCACGGTGATAATCAGTACCGATTTGCCCCGCAGCAGGAGTTCATTGCAGATCGCCGCCGCAAGGTGGTTTTTGCCGGTGCCCGGCTTGCCGCTGAAGATAAAGCTGGCGATATTGCCGTCAAACTCCTCGACATACTGGCGCGCCTGTTGCAGGGCTTTTAGCTGTCCCTGGCTCTCGACTTTATAGTTATCGAAGGAACAGTTTTGATGCAGGGGGCGAATACCGGAGCGGTTAAAGGTGCGCTGCATTTTCATGGCGCGGTTCTCACGCGCCAGCGCTGCGGCGCGGATCTCACCCTGCTCCTTCTGCCACGCCAGCAGCTCTTCGCCGGTGGTAAAGGCCGGTTTGACGTTGGCGGGCATCATCTTTTGCAGACGCTTCATCAGTTCGCCGAACTCTTTCATTTGGCACCTCGGAATCCGTGGGGGATCTGTTTATCCGGTTCTGAAAAGGCATTCACGTCGCGTTTAGCCTGCCCGCCGCTACTGGCCCGGTTGATCTGCACGCTGCGCGCCAGCTTTTGCTGCCACTGGATATGATGGAAGACTTTTCCTTCCGCCTGCCAGTAAGCGGTGAAGGCGGCCAGCTCTTCCGGGGCAACAGGCTGGGTAAGGGCGATGCCCCACAGCGCCGCCTGGCGTTGAAAATCGGGGTCGGGCTGCCAGCCGTTATACATGGCGAATTTGCCCATCGGCACCGCAACCGGCGCGCTGGTGGGTTCGTCGAAGAATTGTGTATCCAGAGTGACATCGCTGGTCGGGCGCGACAGGCGCGCTTCCAGCTCCAGCAGCTGGGCCAGACGCTGGGGCGTGATCGCATAAAAAGCCGGTGTGTTATCGGCAAAAACGGCGACAGTACCGCCTTCAGCATTGGCCAGCACGCCGCGGGGATCGTGCATAAAGGCATCAATGCCAGTGACGCTGGTGGTCAGGATTCTGGAGGACATAATACTTCTCTACTGGATTACTGCGGACGTGATATGGGCTTATGGTAGCACAGAGAGGAGGGGGCAGGCAGGGGTCTGACAACCGCTCTCTGCCCCCCTGAAAAATCAGGAGATAATGTTCAGCGTCACATCAATATTGTTGCGGGTGGCGTTGGAGTACGGGCAGACAATATGCGCCGCATCGACCAGCTTTTTCGCCTCGGCGGCGTCCATCCCCGGCAGGTGGATATTCAGTTTCGCTTCAATACCAAACCCGGTTGGCAGCGGACCGATCCCCACCTCCCCTTCGATAAAGGCATCCTGCGGCAGGGTGATTTTGTCGCGGTTAGCCACAAATTTCATCGCGCCGAGGAAACAGGCTGAATAGCCTGCGGCAAAGAGCTGTTCCGGGTTGGTCACTTCACCGCCCGCGCCGCCCATCTCTTTGGGGACACCCAGTTTGACATCCAGAACGCCATCGGACGATGTCGCGCGGCCATCACGGCCCCCGGTGGCTTTGGCTTTGGCGGTATAGACAACTTTATCTAAAGACATGGCAGGTTCCTTATTTCAGGGTTGTGTGCAAGCTATGGACAGGTATAACGCAAGGCAACCTGAACCGCCATCTTTCGGTAGTGCTGACGCTGGGCCAGCTCATCGGCCCCGTCTTCAAACAGCAGGGTGAAGGTGTAGCTGTTGGCCACATAGTGAAAGCTGAAGCTGCTGATCAGGCGGTGCAAATCGCGGGCGTTCACCGTCTGGTTAAACAGCTGCTTCGCTTTGCCACGCTCAAGGATCGTTTCCAGCAGATCCAGCGCGCTGCGATTCACCTGGCGCAGTAGCGCCGACTGCTGCATAAACCGCCCGCGCTGCATGTTCTCCATGCAGATAATACGGATGTAGTCCGGGTGGTCAGCATGATAATCAAAGGTGGTTTCGACCAGATGTACCAGGGCTTCAACCGGCGGCAGCGCATCCAGACTGAGCTGCTTTTCACTGGCGCGGATCTGGGTATAGACATACTCCAGCACCAGCAAATAGAGGTTTTCTTTGGTTTTAAAGTGATACACCACCATGCGTTTGGTGGTGCCTGCCTTCTCGGCAATCTGCTCCATGCGCGCGCCGTTCAGTCCGTACTCGGCAAACAGCGAGAGGGCGCTGAGAAAAATTTTATCTTTCAGGCGGGATCCGTCGCTGTTTTCTGCGTGTTCGCTGTCAGGGGTAGACACATCCGTTCCTTACTTAGCCACATGAGAACTCAGGATTATCGCCACGGCAGACGGATAACACAACTCTCAGACCCGGGGGCGCTTGCGGTAGAGCCAGAGCCCGGGGATCGACAGCCCGATGGAGAGCGCGCCGACAATCGACGAGGCCTTCAGGAAGTTGGTTAACAGCATGATCATCTGCGCTTCGCTGTAGCCAAAATGGCTGATTTTTACCGCCGAGATCATCGCGGTATAGGCCGAAATGCCCGGAAACATCGGAATGACCGCTGCGACGGTAAAGACCTTGGGGTGGGCCAGATACCAGCGCGACCACTGGATCCCGATGCTGCCGACCAGCATTGAGGCCATAAAGGTCGACCATTCGATATTCAGCCCGGCGGTCATCATCGCCATGCGCGAGCCATGCCCTATCGCCCCCAACAGTGCACACCACGGCAGCGCGCGGCGGGGGACGTTAAACACCATGGCAAACCCCACTGCCGGGATGGCCGACAGCATCATGTCCTGGGCCAGCGCCCACAGAAAATCGATCACGCCCATCCGCGGAGCCCCCATAAGGTCATGGCCATCACCACCCCGATACAGGTGGCGAGCGTCAGTAAACTGGCAATCGCCCAGCGCGCCAGGCCAGTATTGATGTGCCCTTTAAACATATCGGCCACGGCATTAATCAGCGGAAATCCCGGCACCAGCAGCAGCACGCTGGCGGCCATGGCGATGGTCGGCGTGCTGGTGAAGGCGGGTATCCGCAGCAACAAACCGGAAACCGTCGTCGCGACAAAGGCGGTAATGCAGAAATTAATTTGCGGGTGCAAATGCCGGTGCGTCAGTAGCTGGCGCACATACATGGCGAGGAAGCTGGCGATAAAGGTAATAAAGGCGCCGTCCCAGCCGCCATTATTGAGTTTGCAGAAGCAGGCGCAGGAGAGACCGACCATCAGCACGACCAGCCAGCGCGGATAGCGTAGCGGCTTGATTTGGCTGAAGCGTTTTTCGATCCCCTGCGCATCCAGCAGCTTATGTTCCGCCATAATCACGATGTGCTGCACTTCGGTCACCACGTGCATGTTGATCCCGCGATCGTGGTTTTTGCGCGTTGAGGTCAGACACTGGCCCGCTTTAATGGTGGTCAGCACGATGGCATTGGATGAGATTGAACTCTCCACGCTGTCCATGCCCAGCGCCAGCCCCAGACGGGTGGAGAGCTCCTCGACCAGGGCGCTTTCTGCGCCGTGCTGCAATAAAAAAAGGCCGCACTGAATACACAGTCGCGTGGCGGCGCGTTGTGATGATTGATCTGCCTGCATCTGTTGCCCTGAGGAGAGAGTGACGATTGGATGATCCTGATGTCTACTTTTAGCACACAACCCGGTGTCGCTTGCTCTGGGTCAGATCAAGGTTTAAGCAGATTCGTGCTCGCTGTATTAGTGAAAAACGGCCTCAATAATTATTAATCTCTATGCTTTTTATATTAATATATTTATTTATTTTATATTTAGAATATCTAATTTGCTGTTTTTGAAAATATCACGGGGTAGGGGTTAACATTTAATGCTAATTTTGCAATATTAATGCCGTTTTTGGCGGTGTATAAATTTGTGATGCTGGTTCTTATCGCACTCTCATTTCGCTCAGTTAATGAAAAAGGAAAACATTACATTTTTACGTCGCCCTGTTAAACAAACAGGTATTTCAATTGGATGAATGACGTGGAATGGCCGTATGAATGGATTCGGAGCGAAAATGCCGTCAATAAGTTGTAAAAGCGTAATAATAATCAGTAAATCACCCATAATGCAAACCGGTCTCGGCAGCATTATGTCACGCTATTTTCCGGATTATGAGCGCGCATTTTGCCGGTCTCAGGAAGAGCTGACGCTTCTTCAGTTACGCCGCGCCATCGTGGTCATCGTGGATATCTCAGGCGACCAGCGTAATCCGCGTAGCCACTGCGATCAATATTACACATTACAGAACCAGTATCGGGATATTCACTGGATTTATCTGGTTCCGCGCGCCATTTATCCCCTCGCCGTCGAACTCTTAATGCGCCCGGAAAGTTCCTTGCTTTCCGATATAGAGCCCATTGAAAGTTTAGTGAAAGCCATTCAATCCGGGAGCGAGCACGCGGAGCGTATTAGCCAGACATTATTAAAACCCGAGCCGGAAGAGTTTAATGACAATCAGGATGATGTCATGTTGACCTTTTCGGAACGAAAAGTACTGCGCCTGCTTGGCAAAGGATGGGGGATTAATCAGATCGCTGCATTACTGAAAAAAAGTAATAAAACAGTGAGTGCGCAAAAAAATAGCGCGATGAGAAGACTCTCCTTAACCAGTAATGCCGAAATGTATGCGTGGATTAATAGCACCAAGGGAATGAAAGAGCTGAGTTTATTCTCAGCCTATGGAGAGCAAGACGAATGGAAAAGAGCGCTACAAAAAGACATATCGCTATCGTCGAAAAGTGCATGATGAGTGCTATGGGGTTGAAGCATCTTTTTGCCAACCCATCACTTAATGGCTACGAAATACATCTGTTTAGTAACATCGCCAGTTTTCAGTCCACACTTAATTTTGTCCCGTATTCATCGCTGATTTATTCACTCTCTGATGAGCGAGAAGAGCGGCGCAACTGTCTGGTGTGTCTCAAGGAGGTGGCTACCACCCACGGTATGATTCAGCGAATTGTACTGGCCTCAGACGCGCGAGAAGCGAGCCTGATGAATCAGCTTTCCCCTTCACGTCTGCACGGGATCGTTCTCAAATCCGATCCGCTGGCCGCTCTACAGGAGCAGCTGGGTAAATTGTTGAATGAGACCCGACGGGTGAATGACAGCATAAGCAATCACTGGAACATTCATCGCGGACGGTTATTAAGCCCGACCGAACGCGCCATTTTGCAATTTATGTCGTGTGGCTTTTCCATCCAGGAAATTGCCACCCGACTGGAACGCAACATCAAAACTATTCGTGCGCATAAATTTAATGCCATGATGAAACTTGGCGTGCACTCCGACGTGGGGTTACTGGATGCGGCAGATATTCTGACGCACTTCCCGGTACCGGATCACCGGACACCACGCTTCCTCTCTGCACTTCAGTCCTGATCCAGGATCTCCCGCCCGCGCCAGATCTGGATCTGGCTCGGATTTTACTGACAAACGTCCACCCAGGTTGCTTTAGTGAGCTCGGCCATTCTCTGTGGGGAGATGCGCACCGCGCTGTGAATGGCACCTGCGGCGGGCAGGACTTCGGCGTACTCCCTGAGCGAAACATCGCAGTAGATCGCCAGCGGATTTTCCAGCCCGAAAGGGCATACGCCGCCAACGGGATGTCCGGTAATCGTCACCACTTCATCGCTGCTCAGCATGCGGGCTTTCGCCCCAAACGTCTGCTTCAGCTTTTTGTTATCCAGGCGCGCGTCACCTTTGGCAACAACCAGAATCACCTCATCTTTAATTTTTAGCGACAGCGTTTTCGCTATCTGACCCGGCGCGACATTATGCGCCTCGGCAGCCAGCGCAACGGTAGCGGTACTTTGACCCAGCTCGATGACTTCAACGTCAGGGGCATGGTCAGCAAAAAACTGGCGCACAGACTGCAAACTCATTGTTTCCTCCAGAAAAATACTCTGCGTAATCTGTCATAAGAAATTATGCTCTGTAAATATTCCCTAAGTAACAAAACTCCAACATCAGCGATTTCTGGATCCTCTTCACATTCACGGAAACCGGTTACAGTAACCGGTTGCAGACCGTGAAGCAGAGATTAATACTGATTACGTCATTTCCCCTGTATCCAATAATAAGAGTCGATTATGAAACCTATCCGTTTGAGCAGTACCGCTGGTATACGAACCAGCAAGGTGGTGAAAGTGGTATATGGAACACCGTGCGGCGTAATCGCGCCCGAAACGATCGTCTGACAGGAGAGCCGTTATGTCTGCCAACCATGCTGCGTTTAACCTGATATTCCGCTTTGTTGAAAACTATGTCAGCCCCATTGCCGGACGCATCTCGTCCCAGCGTCACGTGATGGCGATCCGCGACGGTTTTATCTCCGCCATGCCGTTTATGATCGTCGGCTCGTTCTTATTAGTTTTTGCCTACCCGCCATTTTCACCGGACACCACCTGGGGCTTTGCCCGCGCCTGGCTGGATATGGCGAAACAGTTTGAAGGCCAGATCCTGACCCCCTTCGATATGACGATGGGGGTGATGTCACTCTATATATGTGCTGCTATCGCCTACAACCTCGGCAAACACTACGTTAAGTCGCACCAGCTCGATCCCTTCATGTGCGCCATGCTGTCGCTGATGGCCTTCCTGCTGATTGCTGCGCCAAAAACCAAAGGTGCATTGCCGGTAGACAGCCTCGGTGGGACGGGGATCTTCACCGCCATTCTGGTGGCGATCTATTGTGTGGAGATGATGCGTTTTCTGAAGGCGCACAATATCGGTATCCGCCTGCCCGATCAGGTGCCGCCGATGATCAAAAACTCCTTCGATCTGCTGATTCCGGTGCTGGTAGTGGTGTTAACCCTTTATCCGCTGAGCCTCTTCATCCAGTCTGAGTTTGGCATGCTGATCCCGCAGGCGATTATGGCCATCTTTAAGCCGCTGGTCTCCGCGGCGGACTCCCTGCCGGCGATCCTGCTGGCGGTGCTGATTGGTCATCTGCTGTGGTTTGCAGGCATTCACGGGGCGGCGATTGTCTCCGGGATGCTGCAGATGTTCTGGCTGACTAACCTCGGGATGAACCAGACCGCGCTGGCGCAGAGCGCGCCGCTGCCGCACATCTTTATGGAGGCGTTCTGGACCTTCTTCATTGTGATTGGCGGCTCCGGAGCAACAATGGGGCTGGTGTTCTGCTACCTGCGTAGCCGCTCGGCGCACCTGCGTTCGATTGGCCGTCTGAGCGTGGTGCCGAGTATTTTCAACATTAACGAGCCGGTGATCTTTGGTACGCCGATCGTGATGAACCCGGTGTTCTTCATTCCGTTCCTGCTGGCTCCGATGGTGAATGCGGTGCTGGCGTGGGCCGCGATGAAGCTGGATTTGATTGGTCGCGTGATCTCCGTGGTGCCGTGGACGGCGCCTGCACCGGTGGGTGCGGCATGGGCGTTGGGCTGGGATTTCCGCGCGGCGGTACTGGTGGTACTGTTAGCCCTGGTCTCCGCCATCATCTACTACCCGTTCTTTAAAGTGTACGAGAAGCAGCTGCTGGCGCAGGAGGCTGAAGAGGCCCAGCGTGCCGAAGAGGAAAGTCAGCAGGTGGCGTAATAAAAGCGAAACGGCAACGCAGGTTGCCGTTTTAGTGTGTGCCCTCAAGCCCGCACGGAACTATTTAAGCGTGCAGTCGCCGCATTGCTGAACATCCGGCAGGCGATAGCGCTGACAGCAGGTGCGGCGCACCAGCAGCCCGTCGCGCGGAACCACAGTGCGGTAAAGCGGGTTATCACGTCCATCCGACAGCTGACGAGCGAAGAAAATGGCCTGGCGCAGCGCGTCGACCTTCTCATCACCCAGCAGGGTTTTCATTTCGTTCAGATACCAGTGAATTAAATACCCGGTATTGCTCCAGATAAGTTTGCCGTTGATCTCACCCGTCTCTTCCAGCGCCTCAACCACCGGGATCAGTGCCCGGGTAATCAGCACTTCTATTCTTTGCTGCGCAGAAAGCGAGGTTGTGTGGCTGTCTTCCTGGACGTCGATCCAGAAGCAGGCGGCGCGCCCGGTTTCGTGAAACTCAACGTGGAAATGTTCAGGGGAGAGATCCAGCGCCACATCCTGGGTAAGCAGGGCCAGCATCATCGGCGGCACCATCAGCCCGATATACCATTGCGCCCACAGCGACAGCAGCGGCTTATTCTCGCGCGCCAGCGTCGGTTGATTGCGGTAGATATGATCGGAGTAGGTCGCCAGCAACGACTGCAGTTCAGCAGGGCGTTGCCACTGCGCCAGCGTCAGGGCGTGATGCGGAGGGGGCTCATCCAGCTTGATGACATCCAGCATATGCGCACGCGTCTCGGCAATGGCGTCACGCACCGCATCCGCAAGCCCGGAAGGCCCGGTCGGAAGGCGGGTTTGCCAGATAACATTCTCAATGACGTGTGCAGAGCGTATGGCCATAATTGGGCTGGATAAAAATCTAAATGATAATGATTGCCAATCCTAACTATAGATAAAACCGTGCGCAAGATTTTTTACACAATTACGTCCTACGCTGACAAATGAGAAATTATATCATATGATATTGGTTATCATTATCGAAGTGAGAGACGGATCATGTTGAGCAGAGCGTTAGGGAGTGGATGGGGAGTGATACTGCCGGGGGCGATGATTGCCGGGCTGGCCTTTACCGATCTGTCGCTGGCGGTCTGGAAACTGATTATCGTGTCGGGATTGCTGATGTCATCCGCCATGATCTGGCATAAACAACTGCGGCACTTTGTGCTGCTGCCATCATGTGTAGCGCTTATTGCGGGAATGTGGGTTCTGGCGATGAATCTGAACTGAAGGGATAACAAGAGAGAACGTCAGGAGAGATAAGATAATTGGTGCGAGGGGGGGGACTCGAACCCCCACATCCTAAGGACACTAACACCTGAAGCTAGCGCGTCTACCAATTCCGCCACCTTCGCACAGTCATCTTATTTTGTTGATATCGCCTCGTTGGTGCGAGGGGGGGGACTCGAACCCCCACATCCTAAGGACACTAACACCTGAAGCTAGCGCGTCTACCAATTCCGCCACCTTCGCCCAGTGCGAGCAATATCAATCATGGTTGTTGGTGCGAGGGGGGGGACTCGAACCCCCACATCCAAAGGACACTAACACCTGAAGCTAGCGCGTCTACCAATTCCGCCACCTTCGCATACCAACGATACAAAAAAGTATCGCAACCACGGAGGCGCATTCTAGATGTTTTCAGCTGTTCGTCAACTGATAATTGTGCTGGATGTTTTTTTTGTTGCAAAAATGGCCTGATCGGGCAGATCAGGCCGGAGGGAGACGTTATTTCTTCGCCTGACGGGTCATGATCGCGCGGTAGATCTTAAAGCGGCCGGTCTGGGCCAGCACTTCGTGGAAGCCGAAGACTTCATCCAGCACTTTCGGATACGGCAGGAAGGCGTTCGCCACGATACGCAGCTCGCCGCCGCTGTTCAGATGGCGCACCGCGGTGCGGATCAGCGTCTGTGCCGCTTCGAGGCTGGTTTCCATCCCGTCATGGAACGGCGGGTTGGAGATGATCATATCGAAACGGCCGGTCACGTCGGAGAGCACGTTGGAGGCAAATACTTCGCCCTCAATGCCGTTTGCGGCAAGCGTCGCGCGGCTGGCTTCAATGGCGGACGCGCCGACATCGGTGAGGGTTAAACGCACTTTCGGTGAGTGGCTGGCGAGTACGGCCGAGAGCACGCCCGCACCACAGCCGACATCCAGCACTTTACCTTTGGTATGCGGCGTGAAGGTGGAAAGCAGCAGCTGGCTGCCGACGTCCAGACCGTCACGGCTGAAGACGCCCGGCAGCGTTTTGATGGTCAGGCCATCCAGCTGGTACTCGCCCCAGTATTTTTCCGCGTCGAAGGTCGGTTTTTTGTCCAGCCGGCCATGGTACAGGCCACAGCGACGGGCGCTGTCAACTTTGTTCAGCGTGGCGTACTCCGCCAGCATCTGCTCGGCGCTGCGCACGCCGCTGCGGTTTTCACCGATTACGAAGATGTCGCAGCCCACCGGCAGCAGGGAGAGCAGGTTCATCAGCTGGAACTGGGCTTCAGGCTTGTTCTTCGGCCAGTAGTAGATCAGCGTATCGCAGTCCGCCACGTCGCTCTGTTCCGCTACCAGGCTATAACGGACGCGCTCGCCCATCTGGCGGCTCAGCACCTGCCAGTGGTGATACTGCTGGGTGTGCGCGCGGCTTTCGGCGCACTCGAAACGGGCAGGCAGGTCATCCTGCATATCTCCGGCAAACAGAATACGGCTTTGTTCGAAATCATCACTGTGACGCAGCAAGACTTCACTTGCCGGGGTAAATGCAGACATGAATTGTTCCTCAATAAACTCAGGCGGGGATTATAGTAGGTAGATGGCGCAGATTCGACACATTTGCTATATTTGCGCGCCTGACAGACAGGAGTTTTCGCAATGGCATCCCGACGAGACAGGCAATTACAGCAACTGGGCATCACCCAGTGGGCGTTGCGCCGCCCGGCGGCCTTGCAGGGCGAAATCGCCATCTCGCTTCCGGCGCACGTTCGTCTGGTGATGGTGGCGCAGAGCCTGCCCGCGCTGAGCGAGCCGCTGATTGCCGACGTGCTGCGCGCACTTAAGCTGAGTGCCGATCAGGTGCTACAGCTGACGCCCGAGCGCGTAGCCATGCTGCCCCCTGAGGGACGCTGTAACAGCTGGCAGCTGGGCGTGATGGAAGAGATAACGCTGGAGGGCGGCAACCTGGCCACCCCGGTACTGGACGAACTTAACGCTAACCCGGCGGCACGTCGCGCGCTGTGGCAACAAATCTGCGAACATGAACACAATTTCTTCCCTCACGACGACTGATTTAGCGCAGGCTTTTGACATCGAAAAACGCGCCCACGCCTTTCCGTGGAGTGAAAAAACGTTTGCCAGCAACCAGGGCGAGCGCTACCTCAACTATCGGCTGGATGTCGATAATACCCTGGCGGCTTTCGCCATTACGCAGGTCGTTCTGGATGAGGCGACGCTGTTTAACATCGCCGTGGATCCTGCCTTTCAGCGCCGTGGGCTGGGCAGAGAGCTGCTGGAACATTTAATTCGCGAGCTGGAAGCACGAGACGTTTTCACGCTGTGGCTGGAAGTACGGGCCTCGAACGCCGCCGCCATCGCACTCTATGAAAGCCTGGGCTTCAATGAGGCGACGATCCGCCGTAACTATTACCCCACCGCAGAAGGACGTGAAGACGCCATCATCATGGCTCTGCCGCTTGGATAACTAAAAAGGTTGTAACGATGAACTGGGACTGGATTTTCTTTGATGCTGACGAAACGCTGTTTACCTTCGATGCGTTTGGCGGCTTACAGCGGATGTTTCTCGACTACAGCGTGACCTTTACCGCTGAAGATTTCCAGGATTACCAGATGGTGAACAAACCGCTGTGGGTGGATTACCAGAACGGGGCGATCACCGCGTTACAGCTGCAGCATCAACGTTTTCAGGGCTGGTCCGAGCGCCTTAACGTTCCGCCTGGCGATTTGAACCATGCTTTCCTTAACGCGATGGCTGAAATCTGCGCCCCGCTGCCGGGCGCCGCGTCGCTGCTTGCCTCCCTTAAAGGAAAGGCGAAGCTCGGGATCATCACCAACGGCTTTACCGCGCTGCAGCAGATCCGCCTGGAACGCACCGGTTTTCGTGACTATTTTGATTTATTAGTGATCTCCGAACAGGTAGGCGTGGCCAAACCGGCAGCGAAAATCTTTGATTATGCGCTGGCCCAGGCGGGCAATCCTGACCGATCAAAAGTCCTGATGGTGGGCGATACGGCAGAGTCCGATATCCTTGGCGGGATGAATGCCGGGCTGTCTACCTGCTGGCTGAATGCGCACAACCGCCCCCTGCCGGAGGGAATCAAACCGACCTGGACCGTGGCCTCCCTGAGCGAACTGGAGCAACTCCTGTGTAAACATTGATTGCCTGCCCCCCATTGATGGGTAAAATAGCCGCATTTTCGTATTCATGATGCGTGGCCTGCTGCCGCGCTTTTTATAGAAGATTCTATTATGACGTTGTCTCCTTATCTGCAAGAGGTGGCGAAGCGCCGTACTTTTGCCATTATCTCTCACCCGGATGCCGGTAAAACCACCATCACCGAAAAGGTGCTGCTGTTCGGACAGGCGATCCAGACCGCCGGTACGGTAAAAGGCCGTGGCTCCAGCCAGCATGCAAAATCTGACTGGATGGAGATGGAAAAGCAGCGTGGTATCTCAATCACCACCTCCGTGATGCAGTTCCCGTATCACGACTGCCTGGTGAACCTGCTCGATACCCCGGGGCACGAAGACTTCTCCGAAGATACCTACCGTACCCTGACGGCGGTGGACTGCTGTCTGATGGTTATCGATGCCGCAAAAGGCGTTGAAGATCGTACCCGCAAGCTGATGGAAGTGACCCGTCTGCGCGATACGCCGATCCTCACCTTTATGAACAAACTCGACCGCGACATCCGCGATCCGATGGAGGTGATGGACGAAGTGGAGCGCGAGCTGAAGATTGCCTGTGCCCCGATCACCTGGCCAATCGGCTGCGGCAAGCTGTTTAAAGGCGTCTACCACCTCTATAAAGACGAAACCTACCTGTATCAGACCGGTAAAGGTCACACCATCCAGGAAGTACGCGTCGTTAAAGGGCTGGATAACCCGGAGCTGAACGCGGCGGTCGGCGATGAGCTGGCAGAGCAGCTGCGTGACGAGCTGGAGCTGGTAAAAGGCGCATCTCACGAGTTTGACCAGGATCTGTTCCTCGCGGGTGAAATCACCCCGGTCTTCTTCGGTACCGCGCTGGGTAACTTCGGCGTCGACCATATGCTGGACGGTCTGGTGGAGTGGGCGCCGCAGCCGATGCCGCGTAACACCGACACCCGTGAAGTGGTCGCCAGCGAAGAGAAGTTCACCGGCTTCGTGTTTAAGATCCAGGCCAACATGGACCCGAAACACCGTGACCGCGTGGCCTTTATGCGCGTGGTGTCCGGTAAGTACGAAAAGGGCATGAAGCTGCGCCAGGTGCGTACCGGTAAAGACGTGGTGATCTCCGATGCGCTGACCTTTATGGCCGGCGACCGTTCCCATGTGGAAGAGGCCTACCCGGGCGACATCATTGGTCTGCATAACCACGGTACCATCCAGATTGGTGACACCTTCACCCAGGGCGAGATGATGAAGTTCACCGGTATTCCGAACTTCGCGCCGGAACTGTTCCGTCGTATCCGTCTGCGGGATCCGCTGAAGCAGAAACAGCTGCTGAAAGGGCTGGTTCAGCTGTCGGAAGAGGGTGCGGTGCAGGTGTTCCGTCCAATTTCCAATAACGATCTGATTGTCGGCGCCGTTGGGGTGCTGCAGTTCGACGTGGTCGTAGCCCGCCTGAAGAGCGAATACAACGTTGAAGCGATTTACGAATCGGTCAACGTGGCGACGGCGCGCTGGGTTGAGTGTTCTGACGTGAAGAAATTCGAAGAATTTAAGCGCAAGAACGAGATCCAACTGGCGCTGGATGGCGGTGATAACCTCACCTATATCGCCCCAACCATGGTTAACCTGAACCTGGCACACGATCGTTACCCGGACGTTCAGTTCCGTAAAACCCGCGAGCACTAATCCCTTCTCAGAGCACGGCAGCCGCCGTGCTCTGCTTAAATCCCTGCCTTTTTAATCCCTTGCGGAATGTTCTTAATTCATCATCTTTTGTTACTTGTTGGTCATTTTTTAGCCAATTCTGAAAGCAGCGCGCCGAGAGTGATCTATATTTAACTCAGTGTTTAACACCGGGCGCAGATGAAAGCTCCACTCAATGCGTGTTGATAAGGTTCTCATCTCGCCCGAGTGTTGATTGGTAGTATGAAAGACTACTTACACGTGATGTTTGACGCTCGAATTCGGAGCAAACCACAGGAATACATCGATGAATACTAAAAAACTGACGATTTCGAAAACTCTGCTGGCGGTGATGATGGGTAGCGCTCTGGTATGCGGTTCTGCAATGGCGGAAACCACGACCACGGATAAAGCGCAATCCGCAGCGAACACCGCAGGGGAAAAAATCGATAACTCTATGAATAAAGTCGGTAACTTCATGGACGACAGCTCTATCACAGCAAAAGTAAAAGCTGCACTGGTAGACGCTGATGATATCAAGAGCACCGATATTTCCGTAGAAACCGAGAAAAACGTGGTCACGCTGAGTGGCTTTGTCGAAAGCCAGGCGCAGGCTGAAAAAGCCGTTGCCGTGGCGAAAAAGGTAGAGGGTGTGACCTCCGTCAGCGACAAACTGCACGTGCGTGACGGCAAAGAGCAGTCCGCCAAAGGCTATGCCGGCGATACTGCAACCACCAGCGAAATCAAAGCTAAACTGTTAGCTGATGACATCGTGCCATCACGTAAAGTGAAGGTTGAAACCACCGACGGTGTGGTTCAGCTGAGCGGTACGGTGGATTCCAGGGCACAAAGTGACCGTGCCGAGAGCATCGCAAAAGCCATTGATGGCGTGAAAAGCGTTAAAAACGATCTGAAAGTTAAATAAAACACGACAATCGTCCTTCTGGCTGAGGCCAGAAGGCGAGATAAGAATTACACCTTAGATATCGCCGTGAGCAACCTGAGCGCTCACCATGCGGTCGACATTAACTATGGTTAAGGAGAGTCTTATGTTTCGTTGGGGCATTATTTTTCTGGTTATCGCGTTAATTGCCGCCGCTCTGGGTTTTGGTGGTCTGGCAGGTACAGCGGCGGGCGCGGCGAAAATTGTCTTCGTCGTCGGTATTATCCTGTTCCTGGTTAGCCTGTTCACCGGACGCCGTCGTCCATAGCTCAGGTTATGGGTACGTTGACGAAAAAGGCTCATGCACAGCATGAGCCTTTTTTTATGGCTGACGTTTGCCCGCATCCGATTTGAGTAAAACACCGGGTGTACGCTACTGTGTAGGGACAGAACAAATAAAAAAACAGGAAAGCAGAGGTGGGGCAGCGAATTCCGGTAACGCTCGGCAACATTGCGCCGCTGGCGCTTAAACCTTTTCGACCAGGCCAGATTGCCCTGGTGTGTGAGGGCGGCGGACAGCGAGGGATCTTCACGGCTGGCGTGCTGGACGAATTTATGCGCGCGCAGTTTAATCCATTCGACCTCTATTTCGGCACCTCCGCCGGGGCGCAGAATCTCTCGGCCTACGTCTGCAATCAGCCGGGTTACGCCCGCAAAGTGATCATGCGCTACACCACTTCCCGCGATTTCTTCGATCCGCTGCGCTTTGTGCGCGGCGGGAATCTTATCGATCTCGACTGGCTGCTGGATGCTACCGCCAGTCAAATGCCGCTGGCGATGGACACCGCCTCGCGCCTGTTCGATACCGGAAAAGCTCTCTGGATGTGCGCCTGTCGCGGCGACGATTACTCGGCCAGCTATTTCTCCCCACAAAAAGAGAACTGGCTGGACATCCTTCGCGCCTCCAG
Source organism: Leclercia sp. TB492 (assembly GCF_049974505.2). Classification (NCBI taxonomy): domain Bacteria; kingdom Pseudomonadati; phylum Pseudomonadota; class Gammaproteobacteria; order Enterobacterales; family Enterobacteriaceae; genus Leclercia; species Leclercia sp. TB492. The sequence continues at coordinate 616,988 of NZ_CM127572.1, forward strand.
CGCCATCCCCGGTTTCTACCGCACCGGCGCGGCGCTGGACGGCATCGCCTATCTGGACGGCGGGGTGAGCGACGCGATCCCGGTGCAGGAGGCGGCCCGACGCGGGGCCCAGACCATCGTGGTGATCCGCACCGTGCCATCGCAAATGTACTATACGCCGCAGTGGTTCAAGCGGATGGAGCGCTGGCTGGGCGACAGCAGCCTGCAACCGATGCTGAACCTGGTTGCACACCATGAGGCCAGCTACCACACCATCCAGCGCTTTATCGAGAAGCCGCCGGGCAAGCTCAGGATCTTTGAAATTTATCCCCCACGCCCGCTCAACAGCATGGCGCTGGGCAGCCGCATACCCGCCCTGCGGGACGACTACAAAACCGGGCGCCTGTGCGGGCGCTATTTCCTGGCCACGGTGGGCAAGCTGCTGGCTGAACGCCCGCCGCTGCGCCGCCATCAGCAGCTCATCACTCCCGCCCCGCTGGTGGTTCCCCCGGCGAGCGTGGCCAACGACGTGGTCACTACGCCGCTGGTGATTGCGCCTGAGGCCAATGACACCCTGTTTGATAACGAGGATCTGGCGTGACTTACCGCTTTATCGATACCCATTGCCACTTTGATTTTCCTCCTTTTACCGACGATGAACCCGCCAGCATTCAGCGTGCCGCCGACGCGGGGATAACGGCGATTGTGGTGCCGGCCATTGATGTGGCGAGCATCGATCGCGTTCTGCGTCTCGGTGCGCGCTTTCCTGCGCTCTATATGGCGCTGGGCCTGCATCCGATTGTGATCGAATCTCATCGCGACGAGCATCTTGGCCAGCTGGAAGCGATACTGGCGGCGCGACCGGAGAGGCTGGTGGCGGTAGGGGAGATCGGCCTCGATCTTTATCGGGAGGATCCCCACTTCGAACGTCAGGAGGCGATCCTCGACGCGCAGCTGAAGCTGGCGAAACGCTACGATCTGCCGGTGATCCTCCATTCCCGACGCACCCATGACAAACTGGCGATGCACCTTAAGCGCCAGGATCTGCCGCGCACCGGGGTGGTACACGGCTTTGCCGGCAGCCTGCAGCAGGCGCAGCGCTTCGTGGAGATGGGGTATAAAATTGGCGTTGGCGGCACCATCACCTATCCCCGGGCCAGTAAAACCCGGGATGTGATGGCGCAATTACCGCTTTCCGCCCTGCTGCTTGAAACGGATGCCCCCGACATGCCCCTCAACGGTTTTCAGGGCCAGCCTAACCGTCCTGAACAGGCGGCGCGGGTGTTTGCCACCTTGTGTGAACTGCGTGACGAGCCCGCGGATGAGATCGCGGAGGCGTTGTTGAACAACACCCGCACGCTGTTCGATCTGCCGTTATAAGTAGAGCGCCGGGCGGATCACCCTGATCCGCTCCCGCTCAAGCACCCCGGCCAGCGGTTCGACATCCTCTGCCGTGGCGCTCCGCCAGTGCCGGGCTTCGCCATAGACGCCGTGCGCATGAAAGGCGTTGATCCGGACGGGCACGTCCCCTAACCGGCGGATAAAAGCGACCAGTTCCCGGCGGTGCGTCAGATAATCGCTGTGCTCCGGGATCGCCAGTAGACGCAGCTCGCTAAGCCGGTTGTGGGCGGCCAGCCAGCGGATGCTGTGCTTGATGACGGTGTTGTCGCGCCCGGTCAGATAGCGGTGATGTTCATTGTCCCAGGCCTTGAGATCCAGCATCGCCCCGTCAAATACCGGGAGCAGTTTTTGCCAGCCGGTTTCGCTTAACAGGCCGTTGCTGTCTACCAGACAGGACAAATGCTGTAGCTGCGGATCGGCTTTCAGGGCAGTAAACAGCGCCACCAGAAACGGCAGCTGGGTGGTGGCTTCCCCGCCGCTGACGGTGATGCCGGAGATAAAGGGCGACACCTTGCGGACCTGCTCCATCACCTCCTCCACGCTTAAACGCAGCGCCATGGGCGTCGCCTGCTGCGGGCACATCTGCAGGCAGGTGTCGCACTGCTGGCAATGCGCGTCATCCCACCAGACCCGTCCGGCCTGAATGTTCAGCGCGTCATGCGGGCAGTGCGGCACGCAGGCGGCGCAGTCGTTGCATCGTCCTATCGTCCACGGATTGTGGCAGGTTTTGCAGCGCAGGTTACAGCCCTGCAGAAACAGGGCCAGGCGACTGCCGGGCCCGTCGACGCAGGAGAACGGGATAACCTTACTGACTAAAGCGCATCTGTTGTTCATGGCTTATCACGCGCGGCTGGCGCTCCAGGATACGGGTGTTGCGGGCGGCCTCTTCACCCAGCCAGGTGGTGTTGGTGCGTGAACCTTCGGCGCGGTATTTCTCCAGATCGGAGAGACGCACCATATAGCCGGTGACGCGCACCAGATCGTTACCCGAGATATTGGCGCTGAACTCGCGCATCCCGGCGCGGAAGGCGCCCAGGCAGAGCTCCACCACCGCCTGCGGATTGCGCTTGATGGTTTCGTCCAGGGTCAGGATGTCGCTGATCCCGGCGTGATAGTGCCGATGGTGCGGCGCCACCGCCAGCAAATGGCTGATGGGGTCGGGCTCCTCGCCATAGGGTAGGCGCGCCCCGGGCGTGGTGCCGACGTCAGAGCTGATCCCCGACTGGGCATGCAGCAGGGCGCGCTGCTTCCAGCCATGTCTTACCGGGGTATTTTCCACAAAGGCCGCCAGCTGCTCGCTGATGCGGTACCCCAGCGCGTTGGCCCGGTCGTCCTTGCCGTAGCGCCCCTTCATCCCGGCTTTTTCGCACAGCACGTTCACCGCCTCGGCCAGGCCATACATGCCAAACATCGGCACGAAACGGTCGGGATCGATCAACCCTTCCTTAACCAGGAAGCTATTCTCAAAGAAGCCGGATTGTTGGTACAGGACGTCACAGCGGGCATTGATGATGGCGATCTGCTGCTGGCAGTAGTGCGGTAGCGTGCGGGTGAAGAAATCCTCCAGGGTATCGCTCTGTTCGGCAATGGCTTTCAGGTTGAGGCGCACCAGAGTGCTGCCTCCGCCCGCCAGCGGCAGGGCGTTGTAACAGCTGACCAAGCCAAAGCCATTTTTTGTGAAAATTTTATCATTTATCGGCCCGTTGGCGATATGGGGCTTGCTGCATTCGCAGATGTTGCTGACTACCTCCAGCAGCAGATCGTCCGGGGTGATCGCCGGGTCATAAATAAAGGTCAGATTGGGGGAAACCTGCTTAAGCTCTGCATCGGCGCGCAAAATGGCGCGCGTCACCGGGCCGTCGGCCGGGCCAATATTGGCATGCACGAAGGCATCCGGCAAGGTGCGGTCGAGATAGCGCCAGAAACGTTTTATTCGAATATCGATTTCTTCTTGTGTTAGAATTCTAACATACGGCTGCAACAGCGAATCGAGATGGCCGAGGAATACCGGCATGCCGGTCACGGACGGAACATGGTGGTAGAGGATGGTTAATAGCGACAGGGCATCGTCCAGATCCTGCGCCCCTTCCAGCTCCAGCCACTCCGAGCCCTGTTTCAGGAACAGCGCATAGTCGGGTAACACATAGCGCGGCTTGTACGGTGCGTGGCCCTCAAACATATCGCAGATAAATCCCGCCTCCAGCGCCTGACGCGCTTCAGGGGGAAGCGTCGGATAAGGCAGGTTGTTTTCCGCCTCCAGCGCCAGAAAGTGGCGTTTTTGTTCGGGGCTTAACAACGGGCTTGTCACAATTTTCTGGCAACGTTGTTGCAGGGCATCGGGGCTGGATGGGGACATGGTCGCTTCCTTATTCGTCTGCAGTGATGGGGAAGGATTGTAGAAAGAGTCCCGTCGGCCGCCTTTGATCCTGCGCGTGTGCCTGACGCTTTAATCAGCAGTTGTAGCGAAATTATTTGAAGTTGATCTCATTATGGTTATGCAAATTTGTACGCATATTTCATTAACTGTGATGAATGTCGAAGTGAGAATGCGGGTGGATGTTAGAATACTCACAGACCCGCAAGGTAAAATTTTACGGCTATACGCCGGGAGAATGTTATGACCGATTTAACCGCAAGCAGCCTGCGCGCCCTGAAACTGATGGATCTGACCACCCTGAATGACGACGACACCAACGAGAAAGTGATCGCCCTGTGTCATCAGGCGAAAACCGCAGTGGGTAACACCGCCGCTGTCTGTATCTACCCGCGCTTCATTCCGATCGCGCGTAAGACCCTGAAAGAGCAGGGGACACCGGACGTGCGCATCGCGACCGTCACTAACTTCCCGCACGGTAACGACGATATCGAGATCGCGCTGGCAGAGACCCGCGCCGCTATCGCTTACGGTGCTGACGAAGTGGACGTGGTCTTCCCGTACCGCGCGCTGATCGAGGGCAACGAGCAGGTAGGCTTCGATCTGGTGAAAGCCTGTAAAGAGGCTTGCGCTGCGGCAAATGTGCTGCTGAAAGTGATCATCGAAACCGGCGAGCTGAAAGAAGAAGCGCTGATTCGTAAAGCGTCTGAAATCTCCATCAAAGCGGGTGCTGATTTTATCAAAACCTCTACCGGTAAAGTGCCGGTCAACGCCACCCCGGAAAGCGCACGCATCATGATGGAAGTGATCCGCGATATGGGCGTGGAAAAAACCGTAGGTTTCAAACCGGCGGGCGGCGTGCGTACCGCTGAAGATGCGCAGCAGTTCCTGGCGATTGCCGACGAGCTATTCGGTGCCGACTGGGCTGACTCCCGTCACTACCGCTTTGGTGCCTCCAGCCTGCTGGCTAGCCTGCTGAAAGCGCTGGGTCACGGCGACGGTAAGAGCGCAAGCAGCTACTAAGATTTGAATTGCCGGGTGGCGCGACGCCCACCCGGCCTACTTTCGGGAGGTTACCGTGTTTCTCGCACAAGAAATTATTCGTAAAAAACGTGATGGTCATGCTTTAAGCGACGAAGAGATCCGTTTCTTTATCAACGGCATTCGCGACAATACCATCTCTGAAGGGCAGATTGCGGCCCTGGCGATGACCATTTTCTTCCACGATATGGCGATGCCGGAGCGCGTGTCGCTGACCATGGCGATGCGGGATTCAGGAACCGTTCTGGACTGGAAGAGCCTTAACCTCAATGGCCCAATCGTGGATAAACACTCCACCGGCGGCGTGGGGGATGTCACCTCGCTGATGCTGGGGCCAATGGTCGCTGCCTGCGGCGGCTATATTCCGATGATCTCCGGGCGCGGCCTTGGCCATACCGGCGGCACGCTCGACAAACTGGAAGCCATTCCGGGCTTCGATATCTTCCCGGATGACAATCGCTTCCGCGAAATTATTAAGGACGTTGGTGTGGCAATTATCGGCCAGACCAGCTCCCTCGCCCCGGCGGATAAGCGTTTTTACGCCACGCGTGACATTACCGCGACCGTCGACTCCATCCCGCTGATCACCGCCTCTATCCTCGCTAAGAAGCTGGCTGAAGGGCTGGATGCGCTGGTAATGGACGTGAAAGTGGGCAGCGGCGCCTTTATGCCGACCTATGAACTCTCTGCCGCACTGGCCGAAGCGATCGTTGGCGTCTCCAACGGTGCAGGCGTGCGCACCACCGCGCTGCTCACCGACATGAACCAGGTGCTGGCCTCCAGCGCCGGTAACGCCGTCGAAGTGCGCGAAGCGGTGCAGTTCCTGACCGGCGAATACCGTAACCCGCGTCTGTTCGACGTGACCATGGCGCTGTGCGTCGAGATGCTGATCTCAGGCAACCTGGCGAAAGATGACGCCGAAGCACGCGCCAAACTGCAGGCGGTGCTGGATAACGGCAAAGCGGCCGATATCTTTGGCCGGATGGTCGCCGCGCAGAAAGGCCCAACCGACTTCGTGGAAAACTACGCCAAATACCTGCCGACCGCGATGCTCAGCAAAGCGGTGTACGCGGACACCGAAGGCTTTGTCTCGGCGATGGACACCCGCGCGCTGGGTATGGCGGTCGTTTCGATGGGCGGCGGTCGTCGTCAGGCCTCCGACACCATTGATTACAGTGTCGGCTTCACCGAGATGGCCCGTCTGGGCGACAGCGTTGACGGTCAACGTCCGCTGGCGGTGATCCACGCGAAAGATGAAAACAGCTGGCAGGATGCGGCGAAAGCCGTGAAAGCGGCCATCACCCTGGCAGATAAAGCGCCAGAAAGCACACCGACCGTCTATCGTCGCATTACCGAATAGCGGTATACTGATCTGATCGCTTTTTTATGAAGCACTGAGTACGGAGAACATATGAAACGTGCATTTATTATGGTGCTGGACTCATTCGGCATCGGCGCTACAGAAGACGCAGATCGCTTTGGTGACACGGGTGCAGACACCATGGGTCACATCGCAGAAGCCTGTGCAAAAGGCGAAGCGAACAACGGCCGTCAAGGCCCGCTGAATCTGCCAAACCTGACCCGTCTGGGCCTGGTGAAAGCCCACGAAGGCTCCACCGGCAAGGTTGCCGCGGGTATGGATGGCAACGCGGAAGTGGTGGGCGCATACGCCTGGGCGCACGAGCTCTCTTCCGGGAAAGACACCCCGTCAGGGCACTGGGAAATCGCCGGTGTACCGGTTCTGTTCGACTGGGGCTATTTCTCTGACCACGAAAACAGCTTCCCGCAGGAGCTGCTGGATAAGCTGGTTGAGCGTGGCAACCTGCCAGGCTACCTCGGCAACTGTCACTCTTCCGGTACCGTGATCCTGGACCAGCTCGGCGAAGAGCATATGAAAACCGGCAAACCGATCTTCTACACCTCGGCGGACTCGGTATTCCAGATTGCCTGTCACGAAGAGACCTTTGGCCTGGATCGCCTGTACGAGCTGTGCGAAATCGCCCGTGAAGAGCTGACCGAAGGCGGCTACAACATTGGTCGCGTCATCGCGCGTCCGTTTGTGGGCGACAAAGCGGGTAACTTCCAGCGTACCGGCAACCGTCACGACCTGGCCGTTGAGCCACCCGCACCGACCGTGCTGCAGAAACTGGTTGATGAGAAAGAGGGTCAGGTGGTTTCCGTGGGTAAAATCGCGGATATCTACGCCAATTGCGGTATCACCAAAAAAGTGAAAGCCACCGGTCTGGATGCGCTGTTCGACGCTACCGTGAAAGAGATGAAGGAAGCGGGCGACAAGACTATCGTCTTCACCAACTTCGTGGACTTCGACTCCTCCTGGGGCCACCGTCGCGACGTTGCAGGCTATGCTGCGGGTCTGGAGCTGTTCGACCGCCGTCTGCCGGAGCTGATGGAGCTGGTAGGGGAAGATGACATTCTGATCCTGACCGCGGACCACGGCTGCGATCCGACCTGGACCGGTACTGACCACACCCGTGAGCACATTCCGGTGCTCGTGTACGGTCCGAAAGTGAAACCAGGCTCGCTGGGCCACCGTGAAACCTTCGCGGACATCGGCCAGACCATCGCGAAATACTTTGGTACGTCCGACATGGAATATGGCAAGGCCATGTTCTGATGTCATTGCCCGGTGGCGCTTCGCTTACCGGGCCTACGGTTTTGTAGGCCGGGTAAGGCGTAGCCGCCACCCGGCAAAAACAACAATGTAAAAGGAACTGAAGATGGCAACTCCTCACATTAATGCAGAGATGGGTGATTTCGCTGACGTCGTATTGATGCCTGGCGACCCGCTGCGCGCGAAGCACATTGCAGAAACCTTCCTCGAAGACGTGCGTGAAGTGAACAACGTGCGCGGCATGCTGGGCTTCACCGGGACTTACAAAGGCCGCAAAATCTCCGTAATGGGCCACGGTATGGGTATCCCATCCTGCTCCATCTACACCAAAGAGCTGATCACCGATTTCGGCGTGAAGAAAATCATCCGCGTGGGCTCCTGTGGCGCCGTGCGTATGGACGTTAAGCTGCGTGACATCGTTATCGGCATGGGTGCCTGCACCGATTCCAAAGTTAACCGCATGCGTTTCAAAGATCATGACTTCGCGGCGATTGCAGACTTCGGCATGGTGCGTGACGCGGTTGACGCTGCCAAAGCGCTGGGCGTTGAAGCACGCGTGGGTAACATCTTCTCTGCGGACCTGTTCTACGCGCCGGACGGCGGCGAGATGTTCGACGTGATGGAGAAATACGGCATCCTGGGCGTGGAAATGGAAGCGGCAGGCATCTACGGTGTGGCGGCTGAGTTCGGTGCGAAAGCCCTGACCATCTGCACCGTGTCTGACCATATCCGTACTCACGAGCAGACCACTGCCGCTGAGCGTCAGACCACCTTCAACGACATGATCAAAATCGCGCTGGAATCCGTTCTGCTGGGCGATAAAGAGTAAGAGCTGTTGTGCCGGGTGGCGGCTTCGCCTTACCCGGCCAACGGTTTACAGGCCCGCGTCAGCGGGCTTTTTTATTATCGCACCGCCCGCGCAATCCAGGCCGACAGCTCCCGCAACTCCATCTCCTGCTCCGGGAAATCGCCGATCAACGCATCGCACGCCTGCTGCAGCATATCCGCCCGGTACAAACAGCCCTGCAGACGGGCCGCAAGGGCTTCTAACGGGGCCGGGTTCAGGCTGTCGGTAAAGACCTGCGTGCGGGTGATGTGACCCTTCTCGACGTCGAAGTGCAGCTCCACGCCGCCCCAGGTGAAACGCTCATCCAGCAGGTGCGAGAAGGCAGGGGCCTGGCCGAAGTTCCACTCCCAGCTGCTCTGGCGGGCAAAGGTCTCAGCGAAGTTTGGCAGATCCGGCGTCTTGTCCGGGGAGATCACTTCCGCTTCCACGCGTTCGCCATAGTGGGCGAAAAATGCCTCGCGGATCGCGTCGCAGATCTGGTCGTGAGTCACGCCCGGCAGCAGATCCACCAGATTCGCCACCCGGCCGCGCACGGAAGTGATACCTTTGGCCTGCAGCTTTTTCTGGTCGGGATTGAGGTAGTTTGCCAGGCGGCTGAGATCGGCATTCAGCAGCAGGGTGCCGTGGTGGAAACCGCGGTCCAGGGTTTCGCGATAGGCCGATCCGGAGACCTTCCGGTCACCTTCTGGGGTTTTCACCACCAGGTCATTGCGCCCGGACGCTTCCGCCGTCGCCCCCAGCGCCTGTAGTGCGCTAAGCACGATGTTGGTGGAGATGGTTTTGTCGTACTCCGGCTTCCCCGCCATAAAGGTAAAGCAGGTATTGCCGAGGTCGTGGAACACCGCGCCGCCGCCGCTGCTGCGACGCGCCAGGCGCACGTTGTCCTCTTCCATGCGTCGCGTGTTGCACTCTTTCCACGGGTTTTGCGCCCGGCCAATGACCACCGTATCGGCGTTGCGCCACAGGAACAGCACCCGCTGCGTGGCGGGCATCTGGCGAAAGATGCACTCTTCCACCGCAAGGTTAAACCAGGGATCGTAAGAGTCAGAGATAAGCAGGCGTAACGTCGTCATGGCAAAGTTCCTTTTCTGATTCGTCTGGCTACTTTAACACTATTCCTTCTTGTCGCTCTCTTCCTCTTCGGGCACCGACTTGCTGGCGGTAAGCAGGAACGGCGACTGCTGCCAGCGGGTGCGTTTGCCCTGCAATAGCGTGCGGGTCAGCACCACGCCAATCGCCAGCGACAGCAGCAGCATCAGGCGCAGGATGTTGGTGGTGTTATCCACCTGTTTTGCCTCGGTGGCCAGGGTATGGGTGTCGAGGGTCAGACGCAGGTAGCCGAGCGGGCCGTTTTTGCCCTGAATCGGCTCCACCAGCTGCTGATTAAAGTAGCCGCCGGCTTTTTTACCGTCCAGCGCCAGCCTGTCGCGCACCTCGACATGCTCGCCTGCCCGGGCGATCAGCTCGCCTTCATTGTCATAGACGCTGGCATCGAGAATGCGGCTCTCGTCGGTCAGCAACCGCAGCACCTGCGCAATGCGCTTTTCATCCGGCGTTTCGGTACGCATCAACGGGGCGATGTTGAGCGACACCTGGCGCGCCAGGGTATGCGCCAGCTCTTCAAGCTGCGGGTTACGCTGGCGTTGGTGATTCTGGCTGAACCAGGATGCGCCCTGCATCAGCGCCACTAACAGGGCCAGACAGGAGAGGACAATCACGGCACGATGAAGCCGGAATTTCAGTTTTGCACGAGCCATATTCCACCTGCTGAAAATTTTCGGGGTTAATGTTGCCAGAAGTGATGGTTACAAGGTAGCCTCATGCGTTATTTTCCCCCCCTGGATGATTCCCGGCGCGAACGATTTTACAGGAGCTTTAATGCCAAACATTACCTGGTGCGACCTGCCCAACGATGTCTCTTTATGGCCAGGATTGCCGCTCTCATTAAGTGGTGATGAGGTAATGCCACTGGATTACCATGCGGGCCGTAGCGGCTGGCTGCTGTATGGACGCGGCCTGGATAAACAGCAGTTAACCCAGTATCAGAGCAAGCTGGGGGCAGCGATGGTGATCGTCGCCGCCTGGTGCGTGGAAGATTATCAGGTCATTCGTCTGGCCGGTTCCCTGACCCAGCGCGCCACCCGTCTGGCGCACGATGCCGGGCTGGACGTCGCCCCGCTCGGTAAAATCCCGCATCTGAAAACCCCGGGACTGCTGGTGATGGACATGGATTCCACCGCCATTCAGATCGAGTGCATCGACGAGATCGCCAAACTGGCCGGTACCGGCGAGATGGTGGCCGAAGTGACCGAGCGCGCCATGCGCGGCGAGCTGGACTTCACCGCCAGCCTGAAACAGCGCGTCGCAACCCTGAAAGATGCCGACGCCAATATTCTTATGCAGGTGCGCGAAAAGCTGCCCCTGATGCCCGGTCTGGTGCAGCTGGTGCTGAAGCTGGAAACCCTGGGCTGGAAAGTGGCCATCGCCTCCGGCGGGTTTACCTTCTTTGCCGAGTATCTGCGCGACAAGCTGCGTCTGGATGCCGTGGTCGCCAACGAACTGGAGATCAGGGACGGGAAGCTGACCGGGAACGTGATCGGCCAGATTGTCGATGCTCAGTTCAAGGCCAGCACCCTGACGCGTCTGGCGGAAAAATATGATATCCCGGTTGCCCAGACCGTGGCGATTGGCGACGGCGCGAACGATCTGCCGATGATCAAAGTGGCCGGGCTTGGCATTGCTTACCATGCCAAACCGACCGTGAATGAAAAGACGGAAGTCATTATCCGTCATGCTGACCTGATGGGGGTGTTCTGCATTCTCTCCGGCAGCGTGAATCAGAAATAAAGAGGTAAAACGTGGCGAAAGCTCCAAAACGCGCATTTGTCTGTAATGAATGTGGTGCGGATTATCCGCGCTGGCAGGGGCAGTGCAGCGCCTGTCATGCCTGGAACACCATCACCGAAGTGCGCGGAGTTGCCGCTTCACCCACCGTTGCCCGTAACGAGCGTCTTAGCGGTTATGCGGGTAACGCGGGCGTATCGAAAGTGCAGAAGCTCTCCGACATCAGCCTTGAAGCCCTGCCGCGCTTCTCCACCGGATTTAAGGAGTTCGACCGGGTGCTGGGCGGCGGCGTGGTACCGGGGAGCGCCATTCTGATTGGCGGCAGCCCGGGGGCCGGGAAATCCACCCTGCTGCTGCAAACCCTGTGCAAGCTCGCGTCACAGATGAAGACCCTGTACGTTACCGGGGAAGAGTCGCTGCAGCAGGTGGCGATGCGTGCGCACCGCCTGGCGCTGCCGACCCAGGACCTGAATATGCTCTCCGAAACCAGCATCGAGCAGATCTGCATGATTGCCGAAGAAGAGCAGCCGAAGCTGATGGTGATCGACTCCATCCAGGTGATGCACATGGCCGACGTGCAGTCCTCGCCGGGCAGCGTCGCCCAGGTGCGTGAGACCGCGGCCTACCTGACGCGCTTCGCCAAAACCCGCGGGGTGGCGATCATCATGGTCGGTCACGTCACCAAAGATGGCGCCCTGGCCGGTCCAAAAGTGCTCGAGCACTGTATCGACTGCTCCGTGATGCTGGACGGCGACGCCGACACCCGTTTCCGTACCCTGCGCAGCCATAAAAACCGCTTCGGCGCGGTGAATGAGCTGGGCGTGTTTGCCATGACCGAGCAGGGGCTGCGTGAAGTCAGCAACCCGTCGGCCATCTTCCTGAGCCGCGGCGATGAAGTCACCTCCGGCAGCTCGGTGATGGTGGTCTGGGAAGGGACGCGCCCGCTGCTGGTGGAGATCCAGGCCCTGGTCGATCACTCAATGATGGGCAACCCGCGTCGCGTGGCGGTGGGTCTGGAACAAAACCGTCTGGCGATTTTGCTGGCGGTGCTGCACCGCCACGGCGGCCTGCAGATGGCGGATCAGGATGTGTTCGTCAACGTGGTCGGGGGGGTAAAAGTGACCGAAACCAGCGCCGACCTCGCGCTGCTGCTGGCTATGGTCTCCAGCCTACGCGACCGTCCGCTGCCGCAGGATCTGGTGGTGTTTGGCGAAGTCGGGCTGGCCGGCGAGATCCGCCCGGTGCCAAGCGGTCAGGAGCGTATCTCCGAGGCGGCAAAACATGGCTTCCGCCGGGCGATTGTGCCGGCTGCCAACGTGCCGAAAAAGCTGCCGGAAGGGATGACGGTTTTCCCCGTTAAAAAACTCTCTGATGCGCTAAGTGTCTTTGACGACTTATAATTACCTATTCGTTGTTGCAGGAGGCACCGTAATTTATGTCGTCATTTGACTATATCAAGACCGCGATCCGCCAGAAAGGCTGTACCTTGCAGCAGGTGGCGGAAGCCAGCGGTATGACCAAGGGCTATTTAAGCCAGCTGCTGAATGCCAAAATCAAAAGCCCCAGCGCGCAGAAGCTGGAAGCGCTGCATCGCTTCCTGGGGCTCGAATTCCCGCGGATGCAGAAGAATATCGGCGTGGTGTTCGGCAAGTTTTATCCGCTGCATACCGGCCATGTCTATCTGATCCAGCGCGCCTGTAGCCAGGTGGACGAACTGCATATCATCATGGGCTACGATGACAAGCGCGACCGCGAGCTGTTCGAAGCCAGCGCCATGTCCCAGCAGCCTACCGTTTCTGACCGCCTGCGCTGGCTGCTACAGACCTTTAAGTACCAGAAGAACATCCGCATTCATGCCTTTAACGAAGAGGGGATGGAACCCTATCCCCACGGCTGGGACGTGTGGAGCAACGGCATAAAAGCGTTCATGGAGGAGAAAGGGATCCAGCCTAACTGGATCTACACTTCTGAAGAGTCTGATGCCTCGCAGTATCCCCAGCACCTGGGCACAGAAACGGTGCTGATCGATCCTAAACGCACCTTTATGAACATCAGCGGGGCACAGATCCGAGAGAACCCGTTCCGCTACTGGGAGTATATCCCGACAGAGGTGAAGCCGTTCTTCGTGCGTACCGTGGCGATCCTCGGCGGGGAGTCCAGCGGCAAATCGACGCTGGTCAACAAGCTGGCCAACATCTTCAACACCACCAGCGCCTGGGAGTATGGCCGGGACTATGTCTTCTCGCACCTCGGCGGCGATGAGATGGCGTTGCAGTATTCCGACTACGACAAAATTGCGCTCGGACACGCCCAGTACATTGATTTTGCGGTGAAGTACGCCAATAAAGTGGCCTTTGTCGATACCGACTTCGTCACTACCCAGGCGTTCTGTAAAAAATACGAAGGGCGCGAGCACCCCTTTGTGCAGGCGCTGATCGACGAGTACCGCTTTGATCTGGTGATCCTGCTGGAGAACAACACCCCGTGGGTGGCAGATGGGATGCGCAGCCTGGGCAGCTCGGTGGACAGGAAAGAGTTCCAGACCATGCTGGTGGAGATGCTGGAAGCGAACAATATCGACTTTGTGCATGTGGAAGAGGCAGATTATGACGCCCGCTTCCTGCGCTGCGTGGAGCTGGTGAAAGAGATGATGGGGGAGAAGGGGTAACGCTTCTGCCGCTAATTGCCCGGCGGCTCTATGCTTGCCGGGCCTACGGTTTCCCAGGCCGGGTAAGGCGAAGCTGCCACCCGGCAATCAGTGCTTTTATTTCGAGATACGCTTGTACTTGATACGCTTCGGCTCCAGCGCGTCGGCGCCCAGAGTGCGTTTCTTGTACTCTTCGTATTCGGTGAAGTTACCTTCGAAGAACTCCACTTTACCTTCATCCTGATAATCCAGAATGTGGGTCGCAATACGGTCGAGGAACCAACGGTCGTGCGAGATAACCATCGCGCAGCCCGGGAACTCCAGCATGGCGTTTTCCAGCGCGCGCAGGGTTTCGATGTCCAGGTCGTTGGTCGGTTCATCGAGCAGCAGGACGTTACCGCCAACCTGCAGCAGCTTAGCCAGGTGCAGACGACCACGCTCACCGCCGGACAGCTCGCCCACGCGTTTACCCTGATCAACACCTTTGAAGTTGAAGCGGCCCACGTAGGCACGGCTTGGCATCTCGGTGTTGCCGATACGCATGATATCCTGCCCGCCGGAGACTTCTTCCCATACGGTTTTGCTGTTGTCCATCGCGTCACGGAACTGGTCAACGGAGGCCAGCTTCACGGTTTCACCCAGAGTGATGGTGCCGCTGTCAGGCGCTTCCTGACCGGACATCATGCGGAACAGCGTGGATTTACCCGCGCCGTTCGGGCCAATGATGCCCACGATTGCGCCTTTCGGTACCGAGAAGCTCAGGTCGTCGATCAGCACGCGATCGCCGTAGGATTTACGCAGGTTGCTGACTTCAACCACTTTGTCACCCAGACGGGCTCCAGGTGGAATGAACAGTTCGTTGGTTTCGTTACGTTTCTGGTATTCGGCGTTGTTCAGCTCTTCAAAGCGTGCCAGACGGGCCTTGCCCTTAGACTGACGGCCTTTCGCGCCCTGACGAACCCACTCCAGCTCTTTCTCAATCGACTTGCGACGCGCCGCTTCCTGAGAAGCTTCCTGCGCCAGACGCTGATCTTTCTGCTCCAGCCAGGAGGAGTAGTTACCTTCCCACGGAATACCTTCTCCGCGGTCCAGCTCCAGGATCCAGCCCGCGACGTTATCGAGGAAGTAACGGTCGTGGGTGATCGCCACAACGGTCCCTTCGAAGTCGTGCAGGAAGCGCTCCAGCCAGGCGACGGATTCCGCATCCAGGTGGTTCGTCGGTTCGTCGAGCAGCAGCATGTCTGGCTTTTCCAGCAGCAGACGGCACAGCGCGACGCGGCGGCGTTCACCACCGGACAGTTTTTCAATTTTGGCATCCCAGTCTGGCAGACGCAGGGCAT
Organism: Leclercia sp. TB492; assembly: GCF_049974505.2. Classification (NCBI taxonomy): domain Bacteria; kingdom Pseudomonadati; phylum Pseudomonadota; class Gammaproteobacteria; order Enterobacterales; family Enterobacteriaceae; genus Leclercia; species Leclercia sp. TB492. The sequence goes on from NZ_CM127572.1 coordinate 632,093, forward strand.
CGGCCGCGCGCTCCAGCTGCACGTTCAGGTTGTGACCGTCATGTGCCTGGATGATCTCTTCAAATTTACCCTGCTGGGCCGCGAGCTTATCGAAGTCGGCATCCGGCTCGGCGTACTTCGCGTACACTTCATCCAGTCCTTTCAGCGCGTTAACCACTTCGGCAACGGCTTCTTCAACGGACTCGCGAACGGTGTGCTCAGGATTCAGCTTCGGTTCCTGCGGCAGGTAACCGATTTTGAGGCCTGGCTGTGGACGGGCTTCACCTTCGATGTCTGTATCGATGCCCGCCATGATGCGCAGCAAGGTGGACTTACCGGCACCGTTGAGACCCAGAACACCGATTTTTGCGCCCGGGAAGAAGCTCAGCGAGATATTTTTGAGAATATGACGTTTCGGCGGTACCACTTTGCCGACACGATGCATGGTATAAACGAATTGAGCCACGTTGGACTTCGCCTCTTTTATCGTGATGAGAATAGTGGCGAAGTGTAGCCTTTTTCCCTGCCTAATCCCAGCCATCGACGCCGGGAGTGTTAAAGCGCGCAAGAAAGGTAAAAATGTGTCCATGACGTGGCGCATTAGAGGATGCCTGGTTAGCATAAGTTAATTACGCTTTTGCGCGGCACGATGCTGCATTTAATGACGATTAACAGAGGACGAGCGTGTGGTAAAAGCCAAACAGGTGGCCTGGCGAGTGCTTGCTGCCAGCGTCTGCGTGCTGACCATCAGCAGCGCGGCGCGAGCCGATTCACTGGATGAACAACGTAACCGCTATGCACAGATCAAACAGGCGTGGGATCAGCGACAGATGGAGACGGTGCAGGCCCTGATGCCGACGTTGAAAGACTATCCGCTGTATCCGTATCTGGAATACCGTCAGCTGACCGACGATCTGATGAACCAGCCGACGATCACCGTCAAAAACTTTATTCAGGCCAACCCGACGCTGCCGCCCGCCCGCACCTTGCAGTCGCGATTTGTGAACGAGCTGGCGCGTCGTGAAGACTGGCGTGGCCTGCTGGCCTTTAGTCCGGAGAAGCCGGGCACCACCGAAGCGCAGTGTAACTACTACTATGCGAAGTGGGCGACGGGTCAGCAGGAAGAGGCCTGGAACGGCGCCAAAGAGCTGTGGCTGACCGGAAAAAGCCAGCCCAACGCCTGTGACTCGCTGTTCGGCGCCTGGCGCGCGTCCGGCAAACAGGATCCGCTGGCGTATCTCGAGCGGATCCGCCTGGCGATGAAAGCGGGCAACACCCGCCTGGTGACCACCCTCGCCGGGCAGATGCCGCCGGAGTATCAGACTATTTCCAGCGCCTTAATCCAGCTGGCAAACGATCCGAAGACGGTGATGGATTTTGCCCGCAACACCGGGGCTACCGATTTTACCCGTCAGATGGCGGCGGTGGCCTTTACCAGCGTAGCGCGGGACGACGTGGAAAATGCCCGGCTGATGATCCCGACCCTGGCCCAGGCCCAGCAGCTGAATGACGATCAGACCCAGGAGCTGCGCGATATCGTGGCGTGGCGACTGATGGGCAGCGATGTCACTGATGAACAGGCCCGCTGGCGCGACGATGCGATTATGCGGTCGCAGTCCACCTCGCTGGTGGAGCGACGGGTGCGTATGGCGCTGGGCAACGGCGATCGCCGCGGCCTGAACACCTGGCTGGCGCGTCTGCCAATGGAAGCTAAAGAGAAAGATGAATGGCGCTACTGGCAGGCCGATCTCCTGCTGGAGCGGGGGCGCGACGACGAGGCGAAATCGATTCTGCATGCCCTGATGCAGCAGCGTGGTTTCTATCCGATGGCGGCGGCTCAGCGCCTTGGCGAAGAGTACAGCCTCAGGATTGATAAAGCGCCGGCTGGCGTCAACGCGGCGCTGGTAAACGGGCCGGAAATGGCGCGGGTGCGCGAGCTGATGTACTGGAATCTGGATAACACCGCCCGCAGTGAATGGGCCAATCTGGTTACCAGCCGCACCGTGCAAGAGAAAGCCCAGCTGGCGCGCTATGCCTTCGATAACCGCTGGTGGGATCTGAGCGTGCAGGCGACGATCGCCGGCAAGCTGTGGGATCATCTCGAAGAGCGTTTCCCTCTGGCCTATAAAGATCTCTTCGATCGTTACACCAGCGGGAAAGACATTCCGCAGAGCTATGCGATGGCGATCGCCCGTCAGGAGAGCGCCTGGAACCCGAAAGTGCGCTCGCCGGTGGGGGCCAGCGGTCTGATGCAGGTGATGCCTGCCACCGCCGCCCATACGGTGAAGAAGTTTAATCTGCCGGGCTACAGCAGTCCGTCGCAGCTGCTGGATCCCGAGACCAACATCAACATTGGCACTACCTATCTGCAGAGCGTCTACAACCAGTTCGGTGATAACCGCATCTTCGCGTCAGCAGCTTATAACGCTGGCCCGGGGCGGGTGCGCACCTGGCTTGGCAACAGCGCCGGACGCATCGACGCGGTGGCCTTTGTCGAGAGCATTCCGTTCTCGGAAACCCGCGGCTATGTGAAGAACGTGCTGGCGTATGATGCTTACTATCGCTACTTCATGGGACAGAAAGATGCCCTGATGAGCGACAGTGAGTGGCAGCGACGTTACTGATCGGTGTGGGTTATGTTATGCTTGTACTCGTTTAAGAGTACAACAGGCGGCATAACATGACCCAGCATTCCCCTTATTCATCGGCTATGGCCGAGCAACGTCATCAGGAGTGGCTTCGTTTTGTGGAGCTGCTTCGCCAGTCTTATGAACAGGATCTGCATCTGCCGCTGTTGCAGCTGATGCTCACCCCCGACGAGCGCGAGGCGCTGGGCACGCGGGTGCGGATCATCGAGGAGTTGCTGCGCGGCGAGATGAGCCAGCGTGAGCTGAAAAGCGAGCTGGGAGCGGGGATCGCAACCATCACCCGCGGGTCGAACAGCCTGAAATCGGCACCGGTTGAGCTGCGCCACTGGCTCGAACAGGTATTGCTTGAGGACAAACCGTAGGCCGGAAAAGGCGAAGCCGCCATCCGGCAATGCTGCGGCAATTAACGGTAAATCGCATTATGAAACGGGCTCAACGCCAGAATCACCGCCTGGTGGTAAACGCTTGAGCGCGTCAGCACCCCGGCGGTAAAGACCCCAATCGCCCCCTCTTTACGGCCAATCTCATCGATGCCCGTGTACTGCGACATCACCGGGCCGAGCGCTTCACCTTCGCGCACTTTATCCAGAATGATCTCCGGTAGCGGCAGAGTGGCCGAGCGCGCTTCACCGCGCCGATCCGGGCTCTCGATCACCACCCAGCTAAAGGTTGCGCCTTCGTCAATGCCCGCTTCAATCGCCACCCAAAAGTCCGCTTCGGGACAGGCGGCTCTGGCATTCGCCACGCGGTTTCGTGCGCCAGCGCGTGTTTCTTCGCTGCCGAATGGCTGTTCCGGGACGCCGCTCTCGACGCTGACGGACGCAATATGGCAGGATCCTTCGCCGAAGATCTCGTCAAATGCCCTTAGAATTGCCTGAATTTTGGCAGGATTAGTGGTAGCAGAGACAACCTGGTGCATAATTAAGCCTAACTCTAAAAATATCATCGCAGTATAACGGAAAAAAAGCATGTTACAGGTATACCTTGTTCGCCACGGTGAAACGCAGTGGAACGCCGAGCGACGTATTCAAGGCCAGTCAGACAGTCCACTTACTGCCAAGGGCGAGGAACAGGCCCGTCAGGTTGGCGAACGCGCCAGAACACTGGGCATCACCCATATCATCGCCAGCGATTTAGGTCGCACGCGACGCACAGCAGAGATTATCGCGCAGGCCTGCGGCTGCGATGTCACTGTGGATGCTCGCCTGCGCGAGCTGGATATGGGGGTGCTGGAACAGCGCCTTATCGATACCCTGACCGAAGAGGAAGAGGCATGGCGTCGCACGCTGGTTAACGGCACTGAAGAGGGTCGCATACCGGAAGGTGAATCGATGCTGGAGCTGAGCGAGCGTATGCACGCGGCGCTGGCGGCCTGTCTGGAGCTGCCCGAGGGCAGTCGACCGCTGCTGGTCAGTCACGGTATGGCGTTAGGTTGCCTGGTCAGTACGATCCTCGGGCTGCCGGCATGGGCTGAGCGCCGCCTGCGTCTGCGTAACTGCTCGCTTTCCCGCATCGACTATCAGCAGAGTCCGTGGCTGGCGTCAGGCTGGATTGTGGAGATGGCAGGGGATATCTCGCATCTCGATGCCCCTGCGTTAGATGAGCTGCAGCGTTAACGGCGAACGGGGATCAGATATTCGCAGCGCAAATCGATTGGGCGTTCATCCGGCTTAACATCCGTTGACGGATAGTAACGCTCAATATCCTGACCTTTTCTGCGATTCAGGTTCAGCATCGGCATGCAGGTACCGTAGACCGTCATGATAAAGTCCTGCACGCCGGTTCCCAGCCCTTCATAGGTGAACATCACGTATTCACCCCCTTCCAGTACCACCGGTTTCGAGCCCTGAATATAGCCGTTGGCCATCTCAGGCGTTAACGCTGTGGTGTAGAAGACCTCCTGCTCGTCATCTTTTTCAAGGCTTGGACGCGTCTCGTTCAGGCCATAGAGCAATGGCGGAATGGCCGGGGCGTGGCTGAGGAAATCACGCCAGAACTGGACACGCATCTGATGACGAAATTCGGAGATCTGCTCCAGCGAGCAGGAGTAACTTTGGGTCGTGCCGACCAGGTGAGTTTCCGGCAGGGTGACCATCTCGTGCTTCGGCATTTCGAACTCGCCCAGACGCAGCGGCGGACGCATACCGAACGAGCTCCAGTCCGGCGAGCGGCGATAGAGCGCAGGGGTCAACGAGAACTGTTTTTTGAACGCGCGGGTAAAGGTCTGCTGCGAATCAAAGCGATACTGTAAGGCGATGTCCAGAATAGGACGCGCAGTCAGGCGAAGCGCCACGGCGGATTTGGAAAGACGACGCGCGCGGATATAGGCGCCGATAGCGTGACCGGTGACATCCTTGAACATTCTTTGTAAATGCCACTTAGAATATCCCGCTTTTGCCGCCACATTATCGAGTGACAAAGGCTGGTCCAGATGGCCTTCCAGCCAGGTAAGAAGATCGCGAATAATTCCAGCCTGATCCATATACTATCCTCATCCTTAATACAGCAGATACCCTGCTAACAGGTTAGCGGATAATAGCATTTTTTGATGTTTTAGCATTCAGTGTTTTTTTTGCGCTTAAATGCGTTTCGCCCTCTATTCCGGAAGGATATATTCTAATCCTGTGATCTTGCTGCTTTTTTTCATATGATTGTTGAATAATGACTCAGTGCAATTTTTAAATATGGTAACAATATGAAATACAAGACATTGATCCTCACCACGCTGCTGTTATTAACCGGTCATGCCGCGCAGGCAGAAGAAATTGGTTCCGTTGATACCGTATTTAAGGTTTTCGGGCCCGACCATAAAATTGTCGTTGAAGCCTTTGACGATCCCGATGTGAAAAACGTGACCTGCTATATCAGCCGGGCGAAAACCGGCGGTATCAAAGGCGGACTGGGGCTGGCGGAAGACACTTCCGATGCGGCGATCTCCTGTCAGCAGGTGGGGCCGGTTGAGCTGAGCGATAAGATCAAAAACGGCAAGTCGCAGGGCGAAGTCGTATTCCAGAAACGCACCTCACTGGTGTTCAAAAAACTGCAGGTCGTACGTTTCTATGATGCGAAGCGTAACGCGCTAGCCTATCTCGCCTACTCGGATAAGGTCGTGGAGGGATCGCCAAAAAATGCGCTGAGCGCGGTGCCGATTATGCCGTGGCATTAAGTCAGGAATACCCCATGCAGCAACCCGTGGTCTGGCTGGTTGAAGACGAAATCAGTATCGCTGAAACGCTGATCTACATGCTTCAGCAGGAGGGCTTTGCAGTGAAGGCCTTCGAACGCGGCCTGCCCGTGCTGGAGGAGGCGCGCCGGCAGATCCCGGCCCTCGCCATTCTTGATGTCGGCCTGCCGGACATCAGCGGCTTTGAGCTGTGCCGCCAGCTGCTGGCGCAGCATCCCGCGCTGCCGGTGCTGTTCCTGACGGCCCGCAGCGATGAGGTGGACAAGCTGCTCGGGCTGGAGATCGGGGCTGATGATTATGTCGCCAAGCCCTTCTCGCCCCGGGAAGTGTGCGCCCGGGTGCGAACGATTTTACGGCGGATGCAAAAATCCGCTGCGCCGTCTGAGATCGTCCGTATCGGCCAGTTTGAGCTGAACGAGCCCGCTGCCCGCATCAGCTGGTGCGGAGAGCCGTTGCCGCTGACGCGCTACGAATTCCTGCTGCTCAAAACGCTGCTGCATGCGCCAGGCCGCGTCTATTCCCGGCAGCAGCTGATGGATAAAGTCTGGGGGGAGGAGGGCGACAGCTTCGATCGCACCGTCGACACCCATATTAAAACCCTGCGTGCCAAGCTGCGGGCGGTGAACGATCGGCTTTCTCCCATCAGCACCCACCGCGGCATGGGCTACAGCCTGGGATTATATTAATGCGCATCGGCATGCGGCTGTTGCTGGGGTACTTCCTGATTGTGGCCATTGCCGCGTGGTTTGTGCTGTCGATCTTTGTCCAGGAGGTGAAGCCCGGCGTGCGCAGGGCAACGGAAGGGACGCTGATCGACACCGCCACGCTGCTGGCCGAAGTCGGACGGGAGGATCTGCTTTCGGGTGATGCGCAGCAGGGCAGGCTGGCGCAGGCCTTTTCGCAGCTCCATCAGCGACCCTTTCGCGCCAACATCGGCGGCATTCACAAAGTGCGCAACGAGTATCATGTCTACATGACCGATGCCCAGGGCCGGGTGGTGTTTGATTCCGCTGGCCTTGCGGTGGGGAAGGATTACTCGCGCTGGAACGACGTCTGGCTGACCCTGCGTGGTGAATATGGCGCCCGCAGCACCCCGGGCAACCCGGACGATCCCGAGAGTACGGTGATGTACGTTGCCGCGCCGGTGGTCGATCGGGGCAGGATCATCGGCGTGCTGTCGGTCGGAAAGCCCAATAGCGCAATGGCGCCGGTCATCAAGCGCAGCGAGCGGCGGATCCTCTGGGCCGGCGGGGCGCTGCTGGGCATTGCGTTGCTGATTGGCCTGGCCGTGGCCTGGTGGATCAACCGCTCGATTCACACCCTGTCGCGCTATGCCGACTCGGTCACCAGCGATACCCCGCTGCCGTTGCCCGATCCGGGCAGCAGCGAACTTCGCAAGCTGGCACAGGCGCTGGAGAATATGCGTATTCGCCTCGAAGGGAAGAATTATATTGAACACTATGTTCATGCGCTTACCCACGAGCTGAAAAGTCCGCTGGCCGCAATTCGCGGCGCGGCGGAAATTCTGGCCGAACAGCCGCCGCCTCAGGTGGCCGCGCGGTTTATAGACAATATCCTGGTGCAAAATGCGCGCATGCAGTCGCTGGTGGAAAAGCTCCTCGCCCAGGCTCGTCTTGAGAATCGGATAGAGATTGTCCCGGTGAGCGTCAGCGTTGATGTACTCTTTACGCGGCTTGCCGATGCGCGCGCGGCAACGCTGGCAGCGAAAAACATCACCCTGACATTTCAGGGCACTTCGTGCCGCGTGGCGGGCGATCCCGAGCTGCTTGAGCAGGCGCTGGGCAATTTGCTGGATAACGCCATCGATTTCACCCCGCCGGGTGGAGCAATCCAGCTTGCGGCCACGGAAGCCCACAGGCAGGTGAACATCACCGTAACCGACAGCGGCGGTGGGATCCCGGATTACGCCCTGGCCCGGATTTTTGAACGCTTCTACTCGCTCCCGCGCTCGAACGGGCTGAAAAGCAGTGGGCTCGGGCTGGCCTTTGTGCAGGAGGTAGCGCGTCTGCATCAGGGCAGCATCGATTTGCAAAACCGGCCCGAAGGCGGCGTGACGGCCACGCTGACACTTCACCGTCCCTTCACATAACTTCAAACTGGCCCCACATAGCGCAGTTAGGCTCTCTTCATCACAAAGGAGAGCCACTATGAAATCCCCCCTGTTCTGGAAAGTCAGCACCCTGTTGGGGTGCATTCTGCTGTTACTCGTCCCGCTGTTTATGGTGGGTAATCTGATTTCGGAGCGCGAGAGCTACCGCAACGCGGTCGAAAACACGCTGCGTCAAAGCACCAGTGGCCCACAGCAGCTGGTTGGCCCGCTGATCGCCATTCCGGTGACGGAGATTTACTACAAGCTGGAGGACGAGAAAAAAGTTGAGTATAAGAAAAGCTATATGCACTTCATCCTGCCGGAGTCGCTGTTAGTCGAAGGTAATCAGCACGTTGAGACGCGCAATATCGGCATCTATGACGGGCAAATCTGGAACACCGATCTCAGGATCAAAGCCCAGTTTAATACCGATAAACTGGCGCAGCTGAAGGGTGAAACCATGACCCTGGGGCAGCCTTTTATCGTGGTTGGCGTCGGTGATGCGCGCGGAATTGGCGCGGTGAGCGCGTCAAAAATCAACGGTGAGACCTTAAGCATTGAGCCCGGCTCAGGTGTGCACGGGGCGTTATCCGGCATCCATATGCCCCTGAACGACAACGCGCTGGCGCTTAAAACCTTCACCCTGGAGATGTCGTTGAATCTGGCGGGCACCGGCAGTTTCGCAGTGGTTCCGGTGGGACGCAACAGCGAACTGACCCTGACCAGCAACTGGCCGCATCCGGGTTTTATGGGTGACTACCTGCCGGTTAAGCACCAGATTAGCGACTCGGGCTTCCAGGCGAACTGGAAAAGCAGCTGGTTTGCCAACAACCTGGCGGGCTGGTTCAACGACAGGGAGACGCCCGAATGGCAGACTATCCCGGCCTTTAGCGTGACGGTCGCCACCCCCGCGGATCATTATCAGCTCACGGACCGCGCGATTAAGTACGCCATTCTGCTGATTGCCCTGACCTTTATGGCTTTCTTTGTCTTTGAAACCTTAACCGGGCTGCGCCTGCATCCGATGCAGTATCTGCTGGTCGGTCTGTCGCTGGTGCTGTTCTATCTGGTGCTGCTGGCGCTGTCAGAGCATGTTGGTTTTACACCCGCCTGGATTATTGCCAGCCTGGTGGGAGCGGTGATGAACGGCGTTTATCTGCAGGCGGTGCTGAAAAGCTGGAGACGCAGCAGCATGTTTGTGGTGGCGCTGCTGGGGCTGGACGTGGTGATGTGGTTCCTGCTGCGTTCGGAAGACAGCGCACTGCTGCTGGGTTCTGCCGTTCTGGCACTGGCGTTGTTCGCAGTGATGTATCTCACCCGTCACTTTGACTGGTACTCGCTTTCCCAGCCGAAGCGCCCGGAGCCACCAGCCGAACCGGATAAAGATGCGATGCGGTTATGGAAATAAAAAAACGGCGCGAAAGCGCCGTTTTTTTATGGCCGATCTGCGGGATTACTCCTGCAGGTCGCCGCAGAAACGATAGCCTTCACCGTGGATGGTGGCGATGATTTCTGGAGTATCCGGCGTGGATTCGAAGTGTTTACGAATACGGCGGATGGTAACGTCAACGGTGCGGTCGTGCGGCTTCAGCTCACGGCCGGTCATTTTTTTCAGCAGTTCTGCACGGGACTGAATCTTGCCCGGATTTTCGCAGAAGTGCAGCATGGCGCGGAATTCGCTGCGCGGCAGTTTGTACTGGTCGCCCTGAGGGCTCACCAGCGAACGGCTATTAATATCAAGTTCCCAGCCGTTGAATTTGTAGCTGTCTACGCTACGACGCTCTTCGCTGACCGTGCCCAGGTTCATGGTGCGGGACAGCAGATTGCGTGCACGAATGGTTAACTCGCGAGGGTTAAAAGGTTTGGTGATATAGTCATCCGCACCGATTTCCAGGCCAAGAATTTTATCAACTTCATTGTCGCGGCCGGTCAGGAACATTAACGCAACGTTCGCCTGCTCGCGCAGCTCGCGCGCCAGCAGAAGGCCGTTTTTACCCGGCAGGTTAATGTCCATGATGACCAGGTTGATATCATTTTCAGAAAGGATCTGATGCATCTCTGCGCCATCGGTCGCTTCAAAGACATCGTAGCCTTCTGCTTCGAAAATGCTCTTTAACGTGTTGCGTGTTACCAACTCGTCTTCAACGATAAGAATGTGCGGGGTCTGCATGTTTGCTACCTAAATTGCCAACTAAATCGAAACAGGAAGTACAAAAGTCCCTGACCTGCCTGATACATGCCACAAATTAACATGACCGGCGTAACGTGACTAAAGTACGTAATTGCGTTCTTGATGCACTTTCCATCAACGTCAACAACATCATTAGCTTGGTCGTGGGTACTTTCCCTCTGGACCCGACAGTGTCAAAAACGGCTGTCATCCTAACCATTTTAACAGCAACATAACAGGTTAAGAGGCACCGGACACCCAATAAAACTACGCTTCGTTGACATATATCAAATTCAATTGTAGCACGTTAACAGTTTGATGAAATCATCGTAGCGGATTGCTAGCCTTTGTCACATTTTTTCAATAAACCAACCAGTTGCGTTCATTAATTAATAAACAAGGCGAATCCAATGTCAACACCCGGTAAAAGAAAGCATTATCATTATTAAACATAAGGATAAGTGCTATTCTGTAACATTATCGCGTAAGGTTCACTGATGAAATAGTTTAGTAATTTTAATTTGTAGTGAAACGCTATTTCGGTGATTTGTGTTGCAATTTTGTAAATTCGTGCCGCGTAATATGATGATGTCCATCACATTTTTGTCGGCTAACTGCTTAAAAAGAGAGCATAAATGCATTTGTCAATCGTACTGGTATCCCCCGCAAGAGCAGAAAACATTGGTGCCGCCGCGCGCGCCATGAAGACCATGGGGTTTACCGATCTACGTATCGTTGCCAGTGACGCCCAGAACGATCCGGCGGCGCGGCGTGTTGCGCACGGCTCGGGAGATATTCTCGATAATTTAACGACTTATGAAACGCTCGCAGACGCGCTGCACGACATTTCTTTTACGGTTGCCACCACTGCCCGCGGCCGTTCGAAGTTTCATTACTATGCCACGCCGGCTGAACTGGTGCCGCTGATGGCAGAGAAAAGCCAGTGGATGCCGAAGATGGCGCTGGTTTTCGGGCGCGAAGATTCCGGCCTGACCAATGACGAGCTCGCCCTGGCAGATGTATTGACCGGCGTGCCGATGGTGGCGGATTACCCGTCGTTGAATTTAGGTCAGGCGGTGATGGTGTATTGCTATCAATTAGCCTCTCTGATGCAAATGCCGGTTGCCCCGGTGGCCGAAGTAGATGAAAACCAGCTTGCCGCTTTACGTGCGCGCACCGATCGTCTGCTGACATCGCTGAACGTCGCTGACGATCAAAAAATGGTGGAGTGGCTACAGCAGCGGCTGGGCCTGTTAGCTCAGAGAGACACGGCAATGTTGCACCGATTGCTGCACGATATCGAAAAAAAGCTGGCAGAGTAAAAGTCCGTCATATCTTTTAGTTATGGTTAAATATTCCAGACTATGGGTTGCATACGGCCCGATCCGGGCAGAAATAAAATCTCAGACAGCGAGACGTGACAGGGTCGGGAAAGGCGCTTAAATCAGAAATTCGTTGACTTAGCGGCACGTATGCTTTAACCAATAGAGGTAGACAGCACAGACAGATAATAATACAGAGTACACAACATCCATGAAACGCATCAGCATCACCACCATTACCACAACCATCATCATTACCACAGGTAACGGTGCGGGCTGACGCGTACAGGAAAGAAAGAAAAAAGCCCGCACCTGAACAGTGCGGGCTTTTTTTTCGGCTAAAGATCACGAGGTAACAACCATGCGAGTGTTGAAGTTCGGCGGTACATCAGTGGCAAATGCAGAACGATTTCTGCGTGTTGCCGACATCCTGGAGAGCAATGCCAGGCAGGGGCAGGTGGCGACGGTACTCTCTGCCCCGGCTAAAATTACCAACCACCTGGTGGCGATGATTGAAAAGACCATTGGGGGTCAGGATGCACTGGTGAACATCAGCGACGCAGAGCAGATCTTTGCTAACCTGCTACAGGGCCTGGCGGATGCCCAACCTGGCTTTCCGCATGCCCAGCTGAAAGCTTTTGTTGAGCAAGAGTTTGCCCAGATTAAACACGTTCTGCATGGTATCAGCCTGTTGGGGCAGTGCCCGGACAGCATTAACGCGGCGCTGATCTGCCGCGGTGAAAAACTCTCTATCGCCATCATGGCGGGTCTGCTGGAAGCACGTGGCCATAACGTCACGGTGATCGATCCGGTTGAAAAACTGCTCGCTGTTGGCCATTACCTCGAATCCGCCGTAGATATTGCCGAATCTACCCGTCGCATTGCGGCAGGCAAAATTCCTGCTGACCATATGATCCTGATGGCGGGTTTCACCGCCGGGAATGAAAAAGGGGAGCTGGTGGTGCTGGGCCGTAACGGCTCCGACTACTCTGCCGCCGTGCTGGCCGCCTGTCTGCGTGCCGACTGTTGCGAGATCTGGACCGACGTCGACGGCGTGTATACCTGCGACCCGCGCCAGGTGCCGGATGCCCGTCTGCTGAAGTCGATGTCTTATCAGGAGGCGATGGAGCTCTCCTACTTCGGCGCCAAAGTTCTTCATCCTCGCACCATTGCCCCCATCGCCCAGTTCCAGATCCCATGCCTGATTAAAAACACCGGTAATCCGCAGGCGCCAGGCACGCTGATTGGTGCCAGTAATGACGAGGACGGCCTGCCGGTTAAAGGCATCTCCAACCTCAACAACATGGCGATGTTCAACGTCTCCGGGCCGGGTATGAAAGGCATGGTGGGGATGGCGGCACGCGTCTTTGCCGCTATGTCGCGCAACGGCATCTCGGTAGTGCTGATCACCCAGTCTTCTTCCGAATACAGCATCAGCTTCTGCGTCCCGCAGGTGGACTGCCTGCGGGCCCGTCGGGCGCTGGAGGAGGAGTTCTACCTCGAGCTGAAAGAAGAGTTGCTGGAGCCCATTGCCATCCAGGAGCATCTGGCGATCATCTCTGTGGTGGGTGATGGCATGCGCACTCTGCGCGGCATCTCGGCGAAATTCTTTGCGGCGCTGGCGCGGGCGAACATTAATATTGTCGGCATTGCCCAGGGCTCCTCAGAGCGCTCCATCTCCGTGGTGGTGAATAACGACGATGCTACCACCGGCGTACGCGTCACTCATCAGATGCTGTTCAACACCGATCAGGTCATTGAAGTGTTCCTGATTGGCGTCGGTGGCGTGGGCGGTGCGTTACTGGAGCAGCTCAAGCGTCAGCAGGAGTGGCTCAAGAAAAAGCATATCGATCTGCGCGTCTGCGGCATTGCAAACTCCAAAGCCCTGCTGACCAACGTTCACGGGCTGAACCTCGAGAACTGGCAGGCAGAGCTGGCGGAGGCGAAAGAGCCGTTCAATCTGGGCCGCCTGATCCGTCTGGTGAAAGAGTATCATCTGCTGAACCCGGTGATTGTCGACTGTACCTCGCACCAGGCGGTGGCCGATCAGTACGCCGACTTCCTGCGTGAAGGCTTCCATGTGGTCACGCCGAACAAAAAGGCCAACACCTCGTCGATGGATTACTACCATCAGATGCGCCACGCGGCAGCGAAATCCCGCCGTAAGTTCCTCTATGACACCAACGTCGGCGCAGGGCTGCCGGTTATCGAAAACCTGCAAAACCTGCTCAATGCCGGTGATGAACTGCAGCGTTTTTCCGGCATCCTGTCGGGCTCGCTCTCCTTTATCTTTGGCAAGCTGGACGAAGGGATGAGCCTGTCAGAAGCGACCAAAGTGGCGCGCGAGCTAGGCTACACCGAGCCCGATCCGCGTGACGACCTCTCCGGCACCGACGTGGCGCGTAAGCTGCTGATCCTCGCCCGTGAAACGGGGCGTGAGCTGGAGCTGTCAGATATCGTGATCGAACCGGTACTGCCAGAAAGCTTTGACGACTCCGGCGATGTGGCGACCTTTATGGCGAATCTGCCGCAGCTGGACGATGCCTTCGCGGCCCGCGTTGCAAAAGCCCGTGATGAAGGGAAGGTATTGCGTTATGTTGGCAATATCGAAGAAGACGGCGTCTGCCGGGTGAAGATGGCGGCGGTAGACGGTAACGATCCGCTGTTTAAAGTGAAAAATGGTGAAAACGCCCTCGCGTTTTACAGCCACTATTATCAGCCACTGCCGTTGGTCCTTCGCGGCTATGGCGCAGGAAACGACGTGACGGCGGCGGGCGTGTTTGCCGATCTGCTGCGTACCCTGTCATGGAAGTTAGGAGTTTAACATGGTCAAAGTTTATGCCCCGGCTTCCAGCGCCAATATGAGCGTCGGGTTTGATGTGCTGGGTGCCGCGGTGACGCCGGTGGATGGTTCATCGCTGGGTGATACGGTTACGGTAGAGGCCGCAGACAGTTTTAGTCTCAGCAACGTCGGGCGTTTTGCCAGCAAGCTGCCGAGCGATCCGCGTGAGAATATCGTTTATCAGTGCTGGGAGCGTTTTTGTCAGGAGATCGGTAAAAACGTGCCGGTCGCCATGACCCTGGAAAAAAGCATGCCGATTGGCTCCGGGCTCGGCTCCAGCGCCTGTTCGGTGGTGGCCGCGCTGGTGGCGATGAACGAGCACTGCGGCAAGCCACTGAATAACACCCGCCTGCTGGCCCTGATGGGCGAGCTGGAAGGGCGCATCTCCGGCAGTATTCATTACGATAACGTCGCCCCCTGTTTCCTGGGCGGCATGCAGCTGATGATCGAAGAGAACGGCATCATCAGCCAACAGGTGCCAGGCTTTGACGAGTGGCTGTGGGTGCTGGCTTACCCGGGCATTAAAGTGTCGACCGCCGAAGCGCGCGCCATACTGCCAGCGCAGTACCGCCGTCAGGACTGTATTGCGCACGGTCGTCATCTGGCTGGCTTTATTCATGCCTGCTATACCCGTCAGCCGCTACTGGCGGCAAAACTGATGAAAGATGTTATTGCCGAGCCATACCGCACCAAACTGCTGCCTGGCTTCAACGAAGCGCGCAGCGCGGCGCTGGATATCGGCGCCCTGGCCTGCGGTATCTCCGGTTCCGGTCCGACCCTGTTTGCCCTGTGCGACAAACCGGATACGGCGCAGCGGGTCGCGGAGTGGCTGGGGAAAAATTACCTGCAAAATCAGGAAGGCTTTGTTCATATTTGCCGTCTGGATACGGCCGGCGCACGAGTACTGGGATAAACAATGAAACTCTACAATCTTAAAGATCATAACGAGCAGGTTAGCTTTGCACAGGCCGTCACGCAGGGGCTGGGTAAAAACCAGGGGTTGTTCTTCCCGCACGATCTGCCGGAGTTTGGTCTGACCGAAATCGACGAGATGCTGAAACAGGATTTCGTTACCCGCAGCACCAAAATTCTCTCCGCGTTTATCGGGGACGAAATCCCGCAGGAGCTGCTGGAGGAGCGCGTCCGCGCTGCCTTTGCTTTCCCGGCACCGGTAAGCCAGGTTGAGCCGGACGTCGGCTGTCTGGAGCTGTTCCACGGCCCGACGCTGGCGTTTAAAGATTTTGGCGGGCGCTTTATGGCGCAGATGCTGACCCATATCAGCGGCGATAAGCCGGTTACCATTCTGACCGCGACCTCCGGCGATACCGGTGCGGCAGTTGCGCATGCCTTCTACGGCCTGAAAAACGTGCGCGTGGTGATCCTCTATCCGCAGGGAAAAATCAGCCCGCTGCAGGAAAAACTGTTCTGTACCCTCGGCGGCAACATTGAAACCGTCGCCATCGACGGGGACTTCGATGCCTGCCAGGCGCTGGTTAAGCAGGCCTTCGACGACGAAGAGCTGAAGGTGGCGCTGGGTCTTAACTCCGCCAACTCCATCAACATCAGCCGCCTGCTGGCGCAGATTTGCTACTACTTCGAAGCGGTAGCCCAGCTGCCGCAGGAAGCGCGTAACCAGCTGGTGATCTCGGTGCCGAGCGGCAACTTTGGCGACCTGACTGCCGGCCTGCTGGCGAAGTCACTGGGCCTGCCGGTGAAACGCTTTATCGCTGCCACCAATGCCAACGACACGGTGCCGCGTTTCCTGAAGGAGGGCAAGTGGACGCCAAACACTACTCAGGCCACCCTGTCCAATGCGATGGATGTGTCACAGCCTAACAACTGGCCGCGCGTGGAAGAGCTGTTCCGCCGTAAAATCTGGCGTCTCAATGAGCTGGGCTATGCTGCGGTAACGGACGACACCACCAGAGAGACCATGCGTGAGCTGAAGCAGGTGGGCTACACCTCCGAGCCGCACGCGGCGGTGGCGTATCGCGCTCTGCGCGATCAGCTGAACCCGGGCGAGTACGGCCTGTTCCTCGGCACCGCCCATCCGGCGAAGTTTAAGGAGAGCGTGGACGAGATCCTCGGTGAGTCGCTGCCGCTGCCCAAAGAGCTGGCCGAGCGTGCCGATCTGCCGCTGCTGTCGCACAACCTGCCGGCCGATTTCGCCGCGCTGCGTCAGTTGATGATGACCCGCGGGTAAGCCTGTTTGCCCGGTGGCGCTACGCTTACCGGGCCTACGCAAAGCATTTGTAGGTCGGGTAAGGCGAAGTCGCCGCCCGGCAAAAATCCAGCCCGGGTGCGCGCCATCGCCACCCGGCTTTTTTATGGAGAAATTAAGGAGAAAACTAGCAGGGAAAAAGCAGAAATTCCCAATAAATGCGGTCACTTACAGAATAGGATTGCAGAGAATAACATCCTCCCCGCCCCTCACGTAATCTCCTTACATCGGCCCACATCGGGCAAGAATAATAAGGAGTAACCTATGTCTAAACTGAAACCTGCACTTATCGCACTTTCGCTGATGCTGATGGCTCCGATGGCGGTTCAGGCCGCTGAGATCACCCTGGTACCGGCGGTCAAACTGCAGATTGGCGATCGGGATAATCGGGGCCATCACTGGGATGGCGGCCGCTGGCGTGACAATGACTGGTGGAAGTCTCACTACGAGTGGCGCGACAACCGTTGGCGTCCGCATGGCGAGCATCATGATAATCGCCATCACGATCGTCATGATGACCATCGTCCCGGGCCGGACCGGAAACATCATTAAACTCACCCCGCCAACCGGCGGGGTTTTGCATTACTGCTCGTGGCGCTTAAACACCAGCTCACCTTTCCCTGACGCTTCCTCGTCAAAGAAATAGCCTTCGCTGTTAAATGCCTTCAGCTGCTCTGGCTGCGTCAGACGATTTTCAATGATGTAACGGCTCATCAGTCCGCGCGCTTTTTTGGCGTAGAAGCTGATCACTTTGAACTTGCCGTTCTTCTCATCGAGGAACACCGGCTTAACGATCTCCCCGTTCAGCTTTTTCGGTTTTACCGATTTGTAGTACTCATCCGACGCCAGGTTGATCAGGACATTGTCGCCCTGCGCCTGCAATGCATCGTTCAGCTTGTCGGTGATGGTCTCGCCCCAGAAGTGATAGAGATCTTTGCCTTTCGCGTTCTCCAGACGGATCCCCATCTCCAGACGGTAGGGTTGCATCAAATCCAGCGGACGCAGCACACCGTACAGGCCGGAGAGCATGCGTAAATGCTGTTGGGCAAAATCAAAGTCAGCCTCGCTGAAGGTTTCCGCCTGCAGGCCGGTATAGACGTCGCCTTTGAAGGCCAGAATCGCCTGGCGTGCGTTCGAAGGCGTGAAATCCGGCTGCCAGTCGTGGAAGCGGGTGGCATTAAGATCCGCCAGCTTGTCGCTGATGCTCATCAGGGTTGCAATTTGCGGCGCTGAAAGCTTGCGTGCCTCGCGGATCAGCTGTTGCGAGTGATCCAGCAGTTCAGGCTGGGTATAACGCTCGGTGGCGAGTGGGCTCTGGTAGTCGAGCGTTTTAGCAGGTGAAATCAGAATCAGCATATCCAGTCCTTGCAGGAGATTTGGTGCGATTTTAACAAAAAAACCGCCTCGATTGATCGATGGCTGTTATTGACGCGGCAAATCATCCCAGGCGCCAGGGGCCAGTTGCGAAGCGATCTCGGGATAACGCGAGACATCAAAAACAGGCTGGACCCCCAGCTTCCGCTGGCGCAGGTAATCCCGGGCAATCAGCGTAATGACCGGGGAGAGCAGCAGGATCGCCGTCAGGTTAGTGATTGCCATCAGCGCCATAATGATATCCGCCAGCTGCCAGACCACTGGCAGGCTTAACAGGGAGCCGAGCAGCACCATCAGCACTACGCCACCCCGTAACAGCCAGCGGGATTTCCGGGCATCGGGATGCAAAAAGATCAGGTTGTTTTCGGCATAGATGTAGTTCACCACGATGGAGCTGAAAGCGAACAAAAGGATGATAAAGGCCACGAAGTCGGCACCCCAGCTTCCGGTGAGATTGACCAGCGCCTGTTGAATCAGCTGCACGCCTGCGGTATTGGCCGGGAGATCCACCGGCCCTGCCAACAGCACGATCATCGCGCTGGCGGTACAGATGATGATGGTATCAACGAAGACGCCAATCATCTGCACGATCCCCTGGGAGGCCGGGTGAGGGGGCCAGGAGGCTGCGGCAGCAGCGGCATTGGGAGTTGACCCCATGCCCGCTTCGTTGGAAAACATTCCGCGCTGAAAACCGGCCGTCAGGGCCTGGCTCAGGGTATAGCCCAGCGCACCTGCGGCGGCTTCACGCCAGCCAAAGGCGCTTTTTACGATCAGGGTAAAGACCGCCGGTAGCTGGTCGGCATGCCAGGCACAGACCACCATGCTGGCGATCACCCACAGCAGCGCCATCACCGGCACCATCCACTGCATCAGCCGGGCAACGCCTTTGATGCCGGTGAGGATCACCACCAGCGTGAACAGCGCCATCACGCCGCCGGTGATAAATTCCGGACAGTTGAAGGCGAAACGCAGGGCGTGGGCAACGGAGTGGGCCTGAACGGTATTAAAGATCAGACCGTAGGCGACGAGTAAAAAGAGAGAAAACAGCACGCCCATCCAGCGCATACCGAGGCCGCGGGCCATATACCAGGCCGGGCCGCCGCGAAACTGCCCCTGTTTATCCGCTTCCTTATACAGCTGGGCCAGCGAACACTCGGCAAAGGAGGTGGCCATGCCGATGATGGCGGTCATCCACATCCAGAAGATGGCCCCCGGTCCGCCCGCCGAGATCGCCAGCGCGACCCCGGCCAGGTTACCGCTGCCGACCCGGGCCGCCAGGCTGGTACAGAGCGCCTGGAACGAGGTTAAACCTCCCGGCTGGGGGCTCAGGCTGTTTTTCAGATTATTGCGCAGCTGGGGAATAGAGCGAAACTGAATAAAACCGCAGCGAAAAGTGAACCAGATACCTGCCGCAAACAGCAGGTAAATCATCACCGAACCCCACAGGATTTCATTAATAAACGACAGATAATCAGGCATTAACGTCCCTCTTGTTGATGCCAAAGTGCATAGGTAATCGCTACTAATGAGTGAGTAAACAGGTAATTAGCAGTGCGGAATTTTGCCAAGTTTATCACAGGATCCTTCAGCGCATTGTCTGCGGTTGCGCTGACCTTCCGTCGTGTTATCATCAGGGCAGACCGGTTACATCCCCCTAACAAGTAAACCTGTCATTTTTCCGTTTCTGGCATCCTGCTGGTAACGCGAATTATCCAGGGCAAGTTAAAGAGAAACACTATCATGACGGATAAATTAACCTCCCTTCGTCAGTTCACGACTGTTGTCGCTGACACCGGAGATATCGCGGCAATGAAGTTGTACCAGCCGCAGGATGCCACAACGAACCCTTCTCTGATCCTTAACGCTGCACAGATCCCTGAATACCGCAAACTGATCGACGACGCCGTTGCCTGGGCGAAAAGCCAGAGCAGCGATCGTGCACAGCAGGTAGTGGATGCTACCGACAAACTGGCCGTTAACATTGGTCTGGAAATTCTGAAGCTGGTTCCGGGCCGTATCTCGACTGAAGTGGATGCGCGTCTGTCCTACGACACCGAAGCGTCCATCGCCAAAGCCAAACGCCTGATCAAGCTGTACAACGATGCTGGCATCAGCAACGACCGTATCCTGATCAAACTGGCTTCCACCTGGCAGGGCATCCGCGCTGCAGAACAGCTGGAAAAAGAGGGCATCAACTGTAACCTGACCCTGCTGTTCTCCTTCGCTCAGGCGCGTGCCTGTGCAGAAGCGGGCGTGTTCCTGATCTCTCCATTCGTTGGCCGTATTCTGGACTGGTACAAATCCAATACCGACAAGAAAGAGTACGCGGCGTCTGAAGATCCGGGCGTGGTTTCCGTTACCGAGATTTACGAGTACTACAAACAGCACGGCTATGAAACCGTGGTGATGGGCGCAAGCTTCCGTAACGTGGGCGAAATCCTGGAGCTGGCTGGCTGTGACCGCCTGACCATCGCACCTGCGCTGCTGAAAGAGCTGGCAGAAAGCGAAGGCGCGATCGAGCGTAAGCTGAGCTTCAGCGGCGAAGTGAAAGCCCGTCCTGAGCGCATCACTGAATCCGAATTCCTGTGGCAGCACAACCAGGATCCAATGGCGGTAGACAAACTGGCGGACGGTATCCGTAAGTTTGCTATCGACCAGGAAAAACTGGAAAAAATGATCGGCGAACTGCTGTAATCATTCCCGCGTGACCGGGCCTCCGGTCACGCTACTTCTCTTGTTCCCTGTCTGAATCCTCCTGCTGCGTGTATCATTCCCTCAATCTGTATTGTTTGAATGGAATGGATATGAATACCTTACGCATTGGCTTAGTTTCCGTCTCAGATCGCGCCTCCAGCGGTGTCTATGAAGATAAAGGCATCCCCGCGCTGGAAGCCTGGCTGGCTTCTGCCCTGACCACCCCTTTTGAGGTGCAAACCCGCTTGATCCCCGATGAACAGGCGATCATCGAGCAAACCTTGTGTGAACTGGTTGATGAAATGAGCTGCCACCTGGTGCTGACTACCGGCGGTACCGGTCCGGCGCGTCGCGACGTGACGCCGGATGCGACTCTCGCCATCGCCGATCGTGAAATGCCGGGCTTTGGCGAACAGATGCGCCAGATCAGTCTGCACTTTGTGCCGACGGCGATCCTCTCCCGTCAGGTGGGGGTGATCCGCAAGCAGGCGCTGATCCTCAATTTACCGGGCCAGCCAAAGTCGATTAAAGAGACGCTGGAAGGGGTGAAAGAGGCCGACGGTAAGGTGGTGGTCGCAGGTATCTTCGCCAGTGTACCTTATTGTGTACAGCTTCTTGAGGGGCCTTACGTCGAAACCGATCCGCAGGTGGTAGCAGCTTTTCGCCCGAAAAGCGCGAGACGTGAAACAATCTCCTGAAATTAACAATAATGTGACATAAGCTGTAACGGCAGTAGCGGGCTAATTGATTTACGGTATAGTAATTTTTTCTTTACGATAGCTGTAAATATAACTCAACAATTCAGCCCATAATGGTTCGCTATGTCACATTACAACCGGCCTCTCAATCGTCAGGATTATAAGACTCTCACGCTGGCCGCACTCGGCGGCGCGCTGGAGTTTTATGACTTCATTATTTTCGTCTTTTTCGCGGCTGTCGTCGGGGCGCTGTTCTTCCCGGCTGATATCCCTGAATGGCTGCGTCAGGTGCAGACCTTTGGCATTTTTGCCGCCGGGTATCTGGCGCGTCCGCTGGGCGGCATCGTGATGGCCCACTTCGGCGACCTGGTGGGACGCAAAAAGATGTTCACCCTCAGCATTCTGCTGATGGCCGTTCCGACCCTGGCTATCGGCCTGCTGCCGACCTATGCATCGATGGGCATTATTGCCCCGGTATTGCTGCTGCTGATGCGGATCCTGCAGGGGGCGGCGATTGGCGGGGAAGTACCTGGCGCCTGGGTCTTTGTGGCGGAACATGTTCCGGCCCGGCGGATCGGCATTGCCTGCGGCACGCTGACCGCAGGGCTGACGGTCGGTATTCTGCTGGGCTCGGTTGTGGCGACGCTGGTGAACACCAGCATGACCCAACAGGCGGTGCACGACTGGGGCTGGCGTATTCCGTTCCTGCTGGGCGGTGCCTTTGGTCTGGTGGCGATGTATCTGCGCCGCTGGCTGCAGGAGACGCCGGTCTTCCTTGAAATGCAGCAGCGCAAGGCGCTGGCGCAGGAGCTGCCGGTCAAAGCGGTGGTGGTAAGACACAGAAAAGCGGTGGTGGTGTCAATGCTGCTCACCTGGCTGCTGTCGGCGGGCATCGTGGTGGTGATTTTGATGTCGCCGGTCTGGCTACAAAAGCAATATGGCTTTGCCCCGGCGGTAACGCTGCAGGCCAACAGCATCGCGACCATTATGCTGTGCTTCGGCTGCCTGATTGCCGGGCTGGCGGTGGATCGTATCGGTTCCAGCCTGACCTTTATCATCGGCAGCCTGCTTCTTGCCGGGGCGAGCTGGGCATTTTATCACCTGGCGGGCAGCCATCCTGAGCAGCTGTTCCTGTTGTACGGCATGGTCGGGCTGTGCGTCGGCGTGGTGGGGGCCGTGCCGTACGTCATGGTCCGCGCCTTCCCGCCGGAAGTGCGCTTCACCGGGATCTCCTTCTCGTATAACGTCTCCTATGCCATCTTCGGCGGGCTGACGCCGATAGCCGTTACCCTGCTGATGGGCGTGTCGCCTATGGCGCCCGCCTGGTACGTGCTGGCGCTCTCGCTGATGGGGCTGGCGTTAGGCATCTGGCTGCGCCAGAAACCCGTAGAAGCGCCGGTCCTCGCCGGATGAAGACAAGGCCGGGCAATGTGCCCGGCCTTTTTGTTAGTGCGACGGGGTAAAGCTCAGGACGATATTGTCATCCGGAATGTGGGTAAAGTTTTTGATAATGGCGTGGTAGTCCGCCAGCGGATCCACATCCTTAAACAGCGTCGGGTAGAAGATTTTGCTCAGCGTCTCGATGGCGACGATGTTGTACGGGTTGTTGTAGAAGTGGTGATAGAGCGCCCCGGTGTGGCCTTGCGCGACGGCCGGAATACTGGCGACGCCCTGACGCGTCAGCAGGGCAGTAAAGGCTGCGCTGACATCATTTGCAGGGACGTTATAGCCAAACGGGATGATCGCCGTGCCTTTGCCCGGACGTTTTGAGCCGGTCATCAGGTAGTAATCCGGGTTGAGGGAGATAATCTTTTCCACCGCGATATTCCCGGTTGCCCCCGGCAGCAGCTGCGAACCGATGTTGGTCCCGCCTGCGGCCTCTACCAGCCCGCCCCAGCCGTTACGCGCGTGGGTGAAGCAGCAGCCGTTATCCAGCCCGCCCACACCGGCAATCGGTTCGATAAAGACCAGCGGTTTTTTGCTGGCCGTTGCCAGACGCTGGTGGATCCTATCCAGACGCTGCTGATAGAAATCGATATAGGCCTGCGCACGGTCGGTCTGGCCCATGACTTTACCCAGCAGGGCAATGCTCGGCAGGGTATTCTCCACCGGGTGCAGTTCGTAATCCACGAAGACAACCGGAATATGCAGGGCCTCTAGCTGTGCCAGTACGCCGGTCTGCACCAGCGACGGTTTAGCGCGCAGCTGGGCAATCATCAGGTCTGGCTGGCGGGAGATCACCGTTTCGAGATCGACATTGCCCTGGTCGGAAAACTTCATGTCGAGGATTTTCTCCGCTTCCGGCCATTTACGCTTCAGAACGTTCCAGGTTTCGGTGTCCTGCTTCTTCGGCAGGTTGTTCCACGCTACTACTCTGGAGAACGGGTTATCACGATCCAACAGGGCCAGAGCGAAGATGTCGCGTCCGTCCTGCAGAATGATGCGCTGCGGTTCGTGTTCAACAGTGACCGTGCGGTTATCCAGATCCTTCACCGTCACCGGCCAGCTCTGTGCCTGGGTGAGTAAAGGTGAAAATAACAGTGCCAGGCCGCCTGCGGCGGCAATGAGTTTTTTCAGCGTCATGTTTTCCCCGTCTTCTTCTTATGGCGTTAACCCGTCGACCACCACATGCGGCAGCCCACGGGAACAGTATTCAACCCGGCCATCCACGCCGTATACCGTCGCCAGATTGGCGGGGGTGACAACCTCACCCGGCAGGCCGCTGGCAATCAGCTCGCCGCCTTTCAGCATCAGGGCAAAATTCGCATGGCGCAGGGCAATGTTGATGTCGTGGATCACCACGACGGTGACGATATTGCGCAGCCGCGTTTCGCGGGCGACGATATCCATCACATGGAACTGGTAGTTGAGGTCGAGCGCGCTTAAGGGTTCATCCAGCAGCAGCAGATCCGGCTCGCGGATGAGGGACTGGGCAAGGCCAATCAGCTGTTTTTGTCCGCCGGAGAGTTGGTCGAGAAAGCTCATCGCCAGATGGGCGACGCCCAGTTTTTCCAGAATGGAATACGCTTCCTGTTCGACATTGCGACCAGAAGGGCTGCCGCTGGCCCGGCGGGCGACGATGACCGACTCCAGGGCATGCAGATGTACCCCCTGCGGCAATGATTGCGGCAGATAAACTACCTTCTGCGCGCGTTTTGCCGCGGGCAAGGTCATCAGATCTTCGCCGTTGAGCTGTAACGCTCCCTGAGCGGGGTTGAGGTCAGCCAGAGCGCGCAGCAGGGTGGATTTCCCCGAGCCGTTCGGCCCCAGCAGGGCGGTGATCTGCCCGCGAGGGAGCAATGGGGTGTTCAGCCCACTGATGATCTTTTTCTTGCGATAGCCGGTGTGCAGATCGCGGACGCGCAGGCCCTCGGTCATACGTTCCCCCTGTTACGGATAATAATGCTGAGGAAGAACGGCACGCCCACCAGCGAGGTGACGATACCCACGGGAATAATGACGCCGGGAACGATATTCTTGGAAAATACCGAGGCCAGGGAGAGCACCAGCGCGCCAATCAGCATACTGCCGGGCAGATAAAACCGGTGATCCTCGCCAAACATCATGCGGGCGATATGCGGTGCCACCAGGCCGATAAAGCCGACCGGGCCGACAAAGGCGACCGTCAGGGCCGAGATAATACTGATGCGTAACAGCGTCGACAGGCGTAGCTTTTTCACGTTGATACCAAAGCTGACGGCACGATCTTCACCCAGACGTAGCGCCGTCAATTTCCAGGCGTTCTTCAGCGACAGCGGCACGATAATCAGCAGCGCCACGGCCAGGATCGCCAGCTTATCCCATGAGGCTCTCGCCAGGCTGCCCATCGTCCAGAAGACCAGCCCCTGCAGGGTATCTTCGCTGGCAACGAACTGCAGGATGGAAATCAGTGCGTTAAAGGTAAAGACCAGGGCGATACCAAACAGCACCACGCCGGAGGTCGCCACGCGGGTCCAGCGGCTGATGCCGTCCAGAATAAAGCAGGCCAGCAGAGCGAAGACAAAGGCATTCGCCGGAATGAACCACTTATCGGCAATGCCGGGAATGCCTAAACCGAGCACAATCGCCAGGGCGGCACCAAAAGAGGCAGCAGAGGAGACACCAAGCGTAAACGGGCTGGCGAGCGGGTTATTGAGGATGGTCTGCATCTCGGCCCCGGCCAGCCCCAGCGCCATGCCGACGGCGACGGCCATCAGGGCGAACGGCAGCCGTAGCTCCCAGACGATCACCCGCGTCCCGGCGTCGGCCGCGGCGGCGTTGATTAAGGTATGCCAGAGAGTGGAAACGGAGATGCCTGACGGACCAAGCGTGAAATCGAGGATCAGGGAGCAAATAATAAAGAAGAACAGCACCCCTGCCAGGGCAAAGCGCCGGATGAGAACCTTACGGTAATGTGACGCAATAATGGATTCGCCAGTGTGATCGCTGGCGGCAAGGCTGGAATTCATCAGTTAACCTTATGCAACACAACAGAATCGTTTCATCCCCTTGCGTTCCATGTCGGGTACTGCCTGATATCCATTATCAGGGATGCGCCGGGCCACACTAATAGCAATGATAATGCTTATCAATTGAATAAGGTGATTATTGCCATCCCGTTTAATCATCGTTTCTGTTGTGGCTGAAAATTGACCGGGTTTAAACGCGAAGGGGCATACACAGGGGAGACGATTTCGTGCCCGCAGGGCGGGCACGAAGGGGGATCAGTGTTTTTCACCAATCGGCAGAATGGTGCGACCGAACTGCTCGTTCAGTACTTCACCCATCGCCAGATAGATGGCGCTGGCGCCGCAGACCAGGCCAATCCAGCCCGCCACGTGGATAATGGCTTCGCCGTTATCCACCAGGTGGCCCACACACAGCAGGGCGAACAGCACGGTCAGGCTCAGGAACACGAACTGCAGCGCACGGTTACCTACCAGGGTGCCGAAGAACATAAACAGCGTGAACACGCCCCACAGGCCCAGATAGACGCCCAGGAATTGTGGGTTAGCCGCTTCGGTCAGACCCATTTTCGGCATCAGCAGAATGGCGACCAGAGTCAGCCAGAACGAGCCGTAAGAGGTGAATGCGGTTAAACCGAAGGTATTGCCTTTCTTATATTCCAGCAGGCCCGCGAAGATCTGTGCGATACCGCCGTAAAAAATGCCCATCGCCAGGATAATGCCATCCATCGGGAACATCCCGATATTGTGCAGGTTCAGCAGAATGGTGGTCATGCCGAAACCCATCAGGCCCAGCGGAGCCGGATTAGCCAACTTAGTGTTGCCCATAAGTCCTCAAAAAAATCATCATTAATATGGTGAAATGGTGAATCCCACGCCAATTCTCCCTGGCGGGGCGCGGCATCATAATGGGCGCCATCAACGCCGTCTATGATCTAATCAGGGTGAAATTAAAAATTTTTTTATCCTTCCCCCTTGATGCATGCCGTTGCGACCCCATCTTGTAGTCAACCGCAGTGTGTGGACCTGAAAAAATTCAAATCTGGGCAGTTGAAAAAGCACCTTCTGCCCTTATTACAGGTACACAACCACATGTTGACTGAATTTTTAGTGGAGACGTTTAGATGGGTAAAATTATTGGTATCGACCTGGGTACTACCAACTCTTGTGTAGCGATTATGGATGGCACTACTGCACGTGTGCTGGAGAACGCCGAGGGCGATCGCACCACGCCTTCTATCATTGCTTATACCCAGGATGGTGAAACTCTGGTTGGTCAGCCGGCTAAACGTCAGGCAGTGACAAACCCGCAAAACACCCTGTTTGCGATCAAACGCCTGATTGGCCGTCGCTTCCAGGACGAAGAAGTGCAGCGTGATGAAGCCATCATGCCGTACAAAATCATCGGCGCTGAGAACGGCGACGCATGGATTGACGTTAAAGGTCAGAAAATGGCACCGCCGCAGATCTCTGCTGAAGTGCTGAAGAAAATGAAGAAAACGGCTGAAGATTACCTGGGTGAAGCGGTAACTGAAGCGGTTATCACCGTTCCTGCATACTTCAACGATGCTCAGCGTCAGGCAACCAAAGACGCGGGCCGTATCGCGGGTCTGGAAGTCAAACGTATCATCAACGAACCAACCGCAGCGGCGCTGGCCTACGGTCTGGATAAAGAAGTCGGCAACCGTACTATCGCGGTATATGACCTCGGTGGCGGTACTTTCGATATCTCTATTATTGAAATCGACGAAGTTGACGGCGAAAAAACCTTCGAAGTTCTGGCGACCAACGGTGATACCCACCTGGGTGGTGAAGACTTTGACAGCCGTATGATCAACTACCTCGTTGACGAATTTAAGAAAGATCAGGGCATTGACCTGCGTAACGACCCACTGGCAATGCAGCGCCTGAAAGAAGCCGCAGAAAAAGCGAAGATCGAGCTCTCTTCTGCGCAGCAGACCGACGTGAACCTGCCGTATATCACTGCAGATGCCACCGGTCCAAAACACATGAACATCAAAGTGACTCGCGCGAAACTGGAAAGCCTGGTTGAAGACCTGGTTAACCGTTCCATCGAGCCGCTGAAAGTTGCTCTGCAGGATGCGGGTCTGTCCGTCTCCGAAATCCAGGACGTAATCCTGGTGGGTGGTCAAACCCGTATGCCAATGGTTCAGAAGAAAGTGGCTGAATTCTTTGGTAAAGAGCCGCGTAAAGACGTTAACCCGGACGAAGCCGTTGCTATCGGTGCTGCCGTTCAGGGTGGCGTGCTGACCGGTGAAGTTAAAGACGTACTGCTGCTGGACGTTACCCCGCTGTCTCTGGGTATCGAAACCATGGGCGGTGTGATGACGGCGCTGATCGCCAAAAACACCACCATCCCTACCAAGCACAGCCAGGTGTTCTCTACCGCTGAAGACAACCAGTCTGCGGTAACCATCCATGTGCTGCAGGGTGAGCGTAAACGTGCCGCAGATAACAAAGATCTGGGTCAGTTTAACCTCGATGGTATCAGCCCGGCACCGCGCGGTATGCCACAGATCGAAGTCACCTTCGACATCGATGCTGACGGTATCCTGCACGTTTCCGCGAAGGACAAAAACAGCGGTAAAGAGCAGAAAATCACCATCAAGGCCTCTTCCGGTCTGAACGAAGAAGAGATCCAGAAAATGGTTCGCGAAGCGGAAGCAAACGCCGAGTCTGACCGTAAGTTCGAAGAGCTGGTTCAGACCCGTAACCAGGGTGACCATCTGCTGCACAGCACTCGTAAGCAGGTTGAAGAAGCCGGCGACAAACTGCCAGCAGACGACAAAACCGCTATCGAGTCTGCACTGAGCGCGCTGGAAGCGTCCCTGAAAGGCGAAGACAAAGCCGATATCGAAGCGAAAATGCAGGCGCTGGCTCAGGTTTCCGAGAAGCTGATGGAGATCGCGCAGCAGCAACACGCACAGCAGCAGGCTGGCGCGGGTGCTGACGCTTCTGCAAACAACGCGAAAGATGACGACGTTGTCGACGCAGAGTTTGAAGAAGTGAAAGACAAAAAATAATCGCCCTTTGAACGGGTAATACACTGGCACGGGCGAAGAGGTTTCCTCTCCGCCCGTGCACGCATGTTAGGGGCAGATAAAACAAGATGGCTAAGCAAGACTATTACGAGATTTTAGGCGTTTCCAAAACAGCGGAAGAGCGTGAAATCAAAAAGGCGTATAAGCGCCTGGCCATGAAATTTCACCCGGACCGCAACCAGGGTGACAAAGAGGCCGAAGCCAAGTTTAAAGAGATCAAAGAAGCCTACGAAATCCTGACCGATGCCCAGAAACGTGCGGCCTACGATCAGTACGGCCACGCTGCGTTTGAACAGGGCGGCATGGGCGGCGGCGGCGGATTTGGTGGTGGCGGCGCAGATTTCAGCGATATCTTTGGTGACGTCTTTGGCGACATCTTCGGCGGCGGCCGCGGTCGTCAGCGTGCGGCCCGTGGCGCAGACCTGCGCTACAACATGGAGCTGTCGCTGGAAGAGGCCGTACGCGGCGTAACGAAAGAGATCCGCATTCCAACCCTCGAAGAGTGCGACATTTGCCACGGCAGCGGCGCGAAAGTGGGTACTAAGCCGCAGACCTGTCCTACCTGTCACGGTTCCGGCCAGGTGCAGATGCGTCAGGGCTTCTTTGCGGTGCAGCAGAGCTGTCCGCACTGTCAGGGTCGCGGTACGCTGATCAAGGATCCGTGCAACAAGTGCCACGGTCATGGTCGCGTTGAGAAGACGAAAACCCTGTCCGTTAAAATTCCGGCAGGTGTGGATACCGGCGATCGTATTCGTCTGTCTGGCGAAGGCGAAGCGGGTGAACATGGCGCACCGGCAGGCGATCTGTACGTTCAGGTGCAGGTGAAGCAGCACGCGATTTTCGAACGCGAAGGCAACAACCTGTATTGCGAAGTGCCGATCAACTTTGCGATGGCGGCGATGGGCGGCGAAATCGAAGTGCCAACCCTTGACGGTCGCGTAAACCTGAAAGTGCCTGGGGAAACCCAGACCGGCAAGCTGTTCCGCATGCGCGGTAAAGGCGTTAAATCGGTGCGTGGCGGCGCGCAGGGCGATCTGCTGTGTCGTGTGGTAGTTGAAACCCCGGTTGGCCTGAATGAAAAACAGAAGCAGCTGCTGCGAGAGTTGCAGGAGAGCTTTGGCGGCCCAACGGGTGAGAACAACAGCCCGCGCTCCAAAAGCTTCTTTGATGGCGTAAAAAAATTCTTTGACGATTTGACTCGCTAATCGGTGAGCTGACGTTATTCTCAAAGCCCGGAAGCGATTCCGGGCTTTTTTATGGTTGAAAAGATAGCTCGAAAAAACTGAGTGCATACTCAACGTTAACCTGCTTTTACCGATGAATTTCCACGAGTATGATGGTTTTATCGAGGGATTGTCGTAAAGAGAGAGAGTAATAGTGAAACTTCTGCACCGTTTTTTCCAGAATGAGGCCTCCGGTGGCATCATTCTTATTCTGGCCGCTGCGCTGGCAATGCTGCTGGCTAACCTGGGCGCTACCCGCGACCTGTATCACGCTTTTCTGGAAACTCCCGTTGAACTTCGCGTCGGCGTGCTGGAAATCAACAAGAACATGCTGCTGTGGATCAACGATGCGCTGATGGCGGTCTTTTTCCTGCTGGTAGGCCTGGAGGTCAAGCGTGAGCTGGTACAGGGCTCCCTGGCCAGCCGCCAGCGCGCTGCGTTTCCGGTGATTGCCGCTATCGGCGGGATGGTCGTACCGGCGCTGATCTACCTGGCCTTTAACTATCAGGATCCGGTTGCCCGCCACGGCTGGGCGATCCCGGCCGCGACGGACATTGCCTTTGCGCTGGGCGTTCTGGCCCTGTTGGGCAACCGCGTGCCGATGGCGCTTAAAATCTTCCTGATGGCGCTGGCGATCATCGATGACCTGGGCGCGATTATCATTATTGCCCTGTTCTACACCAGCGAGCTGTCGGTGTTGTCGCTGGGCGTTGCGGCGGCGGCCATTGCGGCGCTGGCGCTGCTGAATATCTTCAATGTCCGTAGGATCGGCATCTATGTGCTGGTGGGAGTGGTTCTGTGGACGGCAGTGCTGAAATCGGGCGTACATGCCACCCTGGCGGGAGTGATTATTGGCTTCTTCGTGCCGCTGAAGGCGCAGGGAGGAAAATCTCCGGCGAAGCAGTTAGAGCATGTCCTGCATCCGTGGGTGGCCTTTATGATCCTGCCGCTGTTTGCCTTTGCTAACGCGGGCGTCTCCCTTGAAGGGGTGACCTTCGGTGGGCTGACCTCAATGTTACCGCTGGGGATCATTGCCGGACTGTTTATCGGCAAGCCGCTGGGCATCAGCCTCTTCTGCTGGCTGGCGCTGAAACTGAAGCTGGCCTCGTTGCCACATGGCACTACCTGGCGGCAGATCATGGCCGTTGGCGTGCTCTGCGGGATTGGCTTTACGATGTCGATCTTTATCTCGACGCTGGCGTTTGGCCCGCATGCCCCGGAGCTTATCGTCTGGGCTAAACTGGGTATCCTGGTCGGGTCGCTGCTGGCGGCGTTTATTGGCTATGCCTTACTGAAAATGAAATTGTCGGGGCAGGTGCATCCGGCGTAACGGGACTTTGGGAGGGACAGGCCGCCCTCCCACTAACACTATCAGGGAGCGAGGATCGTATGTCTCATCTTAACTACAACCATCTGTACTACTTCTGGCATGTCTATAAAGAGGGCTCGGTTGTCGGCGCTGCAGAGGCGCTCTACCTGACACCGCAGACGATTACCGGGCAGATCAAAGCCCTGGAAGAGCGTCTGCAGGGGAAGTTATTCAAGCGCAAGGGGAGGGGGATCGAACCCAGCGAACTTGGCGAGCTGGTGTTTCGCTACGCCGACAAAATGTTCACCCTGAGCCAGGAGATGCTCGATATCGTCAACTATCGCAAAGAGTCGAACCTGCTCTTTGACGTCGGTGTCGCGGATGCGCTGTCAAAACGGCTGGTCAGCGGCGTGCTGGATGCGGCGGTGGTTGAGGATGAACAGATCCACCTGCGCTGTTTTGAATCCACCCACGAGATGCTGCTGGAGCAGCTGAGTCAGCACAAGCTGGACATGATTATCTCCGACTGCCCGATCGACTCCACCCAGCAGGAAGGGCTGTTCTCGGTGAAAATAGGCGAGTGTGGCGTCAGCTTCTGGTGTATTAACCCGCCGCCGGAAAAACCTTTCCCGGCCTGCCTGGAGGAGCGCCGGCTGCTGGTGCCAGGCAGACGCTCCATGCTCGGACGTAAGCTGCTGAACTGGTTTAACTCGCAGGGGCTGAAAGTGGAAATTCTGGGTGAGTTCGATGATGCCGCGCTGATGAAAGCCTTTGGCGAAGCGCATAACGCGATCTTCGTTGCCCCGACGCTTTACGCGCAGGATCTCTATTCGGACATCAGGATTAGGGAGATTGGCAGGGTGGATAACGTGATGGAGGAGTATCACGCGATATTTGCCGAAAGGATGATTCAGCATCCGGCGGTGCAGCGTATCTGTAACCGTGACTATTCGGCGCTGTTTACGCCTCCGGCAATCTGAAGACATAAAAAAACCCGCGTTAAGCGGGTTCTTTAAACAAGCAACAACAAGTGGCGATTAAGCCAGTTTGCTGATCTGCGCGGTCAGGTTTGCTTTATGACGCGCTGCTTTGTTTTTGTGGATCAGACCTTTAGCAGCCTGACGATCCACGATTGGTTGCATTTCGTTAAATGCGTTCTGCGCTGCAGCTTTGTCGCCAGCTTCGATTGCTGCGTATACTTTCTTGATGAAAGTACGCATCATAGAGCGACGGCTTGCGTTGTGCTTACGAGCCTTTTCAGACTGAACGGCACGTTTCTTAGCTGATTTGATATTAGCCAAGTCCAACTCCCAAATATGATCTATGTGGACAATTCAAAGGCCGAGGAATATGCCCTCTCTGCCTTCTTTTGTCAATGGATTTGTGCAAATAAGCGCCGTTAATGAGCGACGCTACGTTACGTAGTGATGGCGCAGGATTCTACCAGCTTGTCTCTCCTGAATACAGCTTTTCGACATAAAAATCGTCATCTGCGGACAGATTTTTTCGCTATGAAAGGCAACCCTGATGAAATCATTACGGCTTTCTGTTTTGCGTGAACAATCGCCGGTTAACCTTAACCGCTGTACAAGGTATACTTTGGCGATTTTCACTGTTTTGAGCCAGTCATGAAGCTGATACGCGGCATACATAATCTCAGTCAGGCCCCGCATGGGTGTGTGCTGACTATTGGTAATTTCGACGGCGTGCATCGTGGACATCAGGTGCTGTTGCAGGGATTACGTGAAGAGGGGCGGGCACGAGGTCTGCCGGTAGTAGTCATGATTTTTGAGCCGCAGCCGCTGGAGCTTTTTGCCAGCGAGAAGGCGCCTGCGCGCCTGACCCGCCTGCGTGAAAAGTTGCGTTACCTGGCGCAGTGCGGCGTGGACTACGTCCTGTGCGTGCGTTTTGATCGGCGCTTCGCCGCGCTGACGGCACAAAATTTTGTCAGCGACCTGTTGGTCGATCGCCTCGGCGTGCGCTTTCTGGCGGTGGGAGATGATTTCCGCTTTGGCGCTGGTCGTCAGGGGGATTTCTTGCTATTACAGAAGGCTGGCCTGGAGTATGGCTTTGACGTCACCAGCACCCAGACCTTTTGCGAAGGCGGCGTACGCATCAGCAGCACGGCAGTACGCCAGGCGCTGGCGGAAGACGACCTGGATGCCGCCGCAACGCTGCTCGGACGCCCGTTCTCAATTTCCGGGCGCGTCGTGCATGGCGATGAACTGGGCCGCACCATTGGTTTCCCTACGGCGAACTTACCGCTGCGCCGTCAGGTTTCCCCGGTAAAAGGGGTCTTTGCGGTAGAAGTGGCGGGGCTGGGCGATAAGCCTCTGCCCGGCGTGGCCAATATTGGTACCCGTCCAACAGTGGCTGGCGTACGCCAGCAGCTCGAAGTGCATTTGCTGGACGTTGTAATGGACCTTTACGGTCGCCATATAGATGTAATCCTGCGTAAAAAAATACGCAATGAGCAGCGATTCGCCTCGCTTGATGAGCTGAAAGCGCAAATCGCGAGAGATGAGTTAACAGCCCGCGAAATTTTTGGGCTATCAAACCCGGCTTAATGCCTGAGATATAAATACGGAACCGAGAATCTGATGAGTGACTATAAATCAACCCTGAATTTGCCGGAAACAGGGTTCCCGATGCGCGGCGACCTCGCCAAGCGTGAACCGGGAATGCTGGCGCGTTGGACCGATGATGACCTGTACGGCATCATCCGTGCAGCCAAAAAAGGGAAAAAAACCTTCATTCTGCATGATGGCCCTCCTTATGCGAATGGCAGCATTCATATTGGTCACTCTGTAAACAAGATTCTGAAAGACATTATCGTGAAGTCCAAAGGCCTCACGGGCTTTGACTCGCCTTACGTTCCAGGCTGGGACTGCCACGGCCTGCCGATCGAGCTGAAAGTGGAGCAAGAGTTCGGTAAGCCAGGCGAGAAGTTCACCGCCGCTGAATTCCGTGCGAAATGCCGCGAATACGCCGCGACCCAGGTTGATGGTCAGCGTGAAGACTTTATCCGTCTTGGCGTGCTGGGCGACTGGTCTCACCCCTACCTGACCATGGACTTCAAAACCGAAGCCAACATCATCCGTGCGTTGGGCAAAATCATCGGCAACGGCCACCTGCACAAAGGCGCCAAGCCGGTGCACTGGTGCGTGGACTGCCGCTCTGCGCTGGCTGAGGCGGAAGTCGAGTATTACGACAAAACCTCCCCGTCCATCGACGTGGCCTTTGAAGGCGTCGATCAGGAAGCGCTGCAGGGCAAATTTGGCCTGCCGGGCGTAGAAGGCCCAATCTCGCTGGTGATCTGGACCACCACCCCGTGGACCCTGCCTGCTAACCGCGCGATCTCCCTCTCTGCGGAGTTCGACTATGCGCTGGTACAGATTGAAGGCCGCGCGCTGATCCTGGCCAAAGACCTGGTGGAGAGCGTGCTGAAACGCGCGAACATCACCGAATACAGCATTCTGGGTACCGTTAAAGGTGCCGAGCTGGAGCATTTGCGCTTTAAGCATCCGTTCCTCGATTTCGATGTGCCAGCAATTCTCGGCGATCACGTCACCCTGGAGGCGGGTACCGGTGCGGTGCATACCGCCGGTGGCCACGGCCCGGACGACTACAATATCAGCCTGAAATACGGTCTGGAGATCGCTAACCCGGTTGGCCCGGACGGCGCTTACCTGCCAGGCACGTATCCGACCCTGGACGGCATCAACGTCTTTAAAGCCAACGACATCATCGTCAACATGCTGCGCGACAACGGCTCGCTGCTGCACGTTGAAAAAATGCAGCATAGCTATCCGTGCTGCTGGCGTCACAAGTCACCGATCATCTTCCGTGCGACCCCGCAGTGGTTTGTCAGCATGGATCAGAAAGGCCTGCGCGCGCAGTCGCTTTCTGAGATCAAAGGCGTTCAGTGGATCCCGGACTGGGGCCAGGCGCGTATCGAATCTATGGTTGCGAACCGTCCTGACTGGTGTATCTCCCGTCAGCGTACCTGGGGCGTGCCGATGTCTCTGTTCGTGCATAAAGAGACCCAGGAGCTGCACCCGAACACCCTGGAACTGATGGAAGAAGTAGCGAAACGCGTCGAAGTTGACGGCATTCAGGCGTGGTGGGATCTCGACTCCCGCGACATCCTGGGCGCTGACGCGGACAACTACGAGAAAGTGCCGGATACCCTGGACGTCTGGTTCGACTCCGGCTCTACCCACGCCTCCGTAGTTGACGTGCGTCCGGAGTTTGCCGGCCACGCCGCCGACATGTATCTGGAAGGTTCTGACCAACACCGCGGCTGGTTCATGTCATCCCTGATGATCTCTACCGCCATGAAGGGCAAGGCACCTTACCGCCAGGTACTGACTCACGGTTTCACCGTGGACGGGCAGGGCCGCAAGATGTCCAAATCTATCGGTAACACCGTTTCTCCGCAGGATGTGATGAACAAACTCGGCGCCGATATTCTGCGTCTGTGGGTGGCATCCACCGACTACACCGGTGAAATGGCGGTGTCTGACGAGATCCTGAAGCGTGCTGCCGACAGCTATCGTCGTATCCGTAACACCGCGCGCTTCCTGCTGGCGAACCTGAACGGGTTCGATCCGGCGAAAGACATGGTGAAACCGGAAGAGATGGTGGTGCTGGATCGCTGGGCGGTAGGCTGCGCGCAAGCGGCGCAGGAAGATATCCTTAAGGCCTATGAGTCTTACGACTTCCACGAAGTGGTGCAGCGCCTGATGCGTTTCTGCTCCATCGAGATGGGCTCGTTCTACCTCGACATCATCAAAGACCGTCAGTACACCGCCAAAGCGGACAGCGTGGCGCGTCGCAGCTGCCAGACCGCACTGTTCCATATCGCGGAAGCGCTGGTGCGCTGGATGGCGCCGATCATGTCCTTCACTGCGGATGAGATCTGGGGCTACCTGCCTGGCGATCGTGAGAAGTATGTCTTCACCGGCGAGTGGTACCAGGGGCTGTTTGGCCTGGCAGAGACCGAAGCCATGAACGACAGCTTCTGGGACGAGCTGCTGAAAGTGCGCGGCGAAGTGAACAAGGTGATCGAGCAGGCGCGTGCCGACAAGAAAGTGGGCGGCTCTCTGGAAGCGTCAGTGACCCTGTACGCTGAACCTGAGCTGGCGGCGAAGCTGACGGCACTGGGCGATGAATTGCGATTTGTCCTGTTGACCTCCGGGGCGAATGTTGCGGATTATGCCGACGCGAGCGCGGATGCCCAGCAGAGCGAACTGCTCAAAGGGCTGAAAGTGGCGCTGGTGAAAGCCGATGGTGAGAAATGCCCGCGCTGCTGGCATTACACTACCGATGTCGGCAAGGTGGCGGAACACGCAGAGATCTGCGGACGCTGTGTCAGCAACGTCGCCGGTGATGGCGAAAAACGTAAGTTTGCCTGATGAGTAAATCACTCTCTTCAACAGGGCTGCGCTGGCTGTGGCTGGTAGTGGTCGTGCTGATTATCGATCTGGGCAGCAAGTACCTGATCCTCCAGAACTTTGCTCTGGGGGATACGGTTCCGCTGTTCCCATCGCTTAATCTGCACTATGCGCGCAACTATGGCGCGGCGTTTAGCTTCCTGGCTGACAGCGGCGGCTGGCAGCGCTGGTTCTTCGCGGGTATCGCGCTTGGTATCTGCGTGGTGCTGGCAGTGCTGATGTACCGCGGTAAAGCCACGCAAAAGCTGAATAACATCGCCTACGCGCTGATCATTGGCGGCGCGCTGGGCAACCTGTTCGACCGTCTGTGGCACGGCTTTGTGGTCGATATGATCGACTTCTATGTCGGCAAATGGCACTTCGCCACCTTTAACCTTGCCGATACGGCGATTTGTATCGGTGCGGCGCTGATTGTGCTGGAAGGCTTCCTGCCAAAACCCGCAGCGAAAGAGCAGGCGTAATTGTAAATGCCGGGTGGCGCTGAGCTTACCCGGCCTACAGAATTTGTGGCCTCCCGTAGGCCCGGTAAGCGCAGCGCCACCGGGCAACAGGTGACCCAAAACAAGCGAGCAATTTGCATGTCTAAATCCGTACAGAGCAACAGCGCGATGCTGGTTCATTTCACGCTGAAACTTGATGATGGCTCCACTGCGGAGTCCACCCGCAATAACGGCAAACCGGCGCTGTTCCGTCTTGGCGACACCTCTCTGTCGGAAGGTCTCGAGCAACAGCTGCTGGGACTGAAAGAGGGGGAGAAGAAAACCTTCTCTCTGGAGCCGGATGCCGCGTTTGGCGTACCGAGCCCGGACCTGATCCAGTACTTCTCGCGTCGTGAATTTATGGATGCGGGCGAACCGGAAATCGGGGCGATTATGCTCTTTACCGCTATGGATGGCAGCGAAATGCCTGGCGTGATCCGTGAAATCAACGGCGATTCCATTACCGTCGATTTTAACCACCCGCTCGCCGGGCGTACCGTCCATTTTGATGTTGAAGTGCTGGAAATTGACCCGGTACTGGAGGATGTGAATGCAGATCCTGTTGGCTAACCCGCGCGGTTTCTGTGCCGGAGTAGACCGCGCTATCAGCATTGTTGAAAACGCGCTGGAGCTTTATGGCGCGCCGATTTATGTCCGTCACGAAGTAGTGCATAACCGCTACGTGGTGGATAGCCTGCGTACCCGCGGGGCGATCTTTATTGAGCAGATCGACGAAGTGCCGGATGGCGCGATCCTGATCTTCTCCGCACATGGCGTCTCCCAGGCGGTGCGTAACGAAGCGAAAAATCGCGATCTGACCGTCTTTGACGCCACCTGTCCGCTGGTCACCAAAGTGCATATGGAAGTCGCACGTGCAAGCCGTCGCGGCGAAGAGTCGATCCTGATTGGTCATGCCGGTCACCCGGAAGTGGAAGGCACCATGGGCCAGTACAGCAACCCGCAAGGGGGGATGTACCTGGTGGAGTCTCCGGACGATGTGCTGACGCTGAACGTCAAAAACGAAGCGAAGCTGTCGTTTATGACCCAGACCACGCTCTCGGTGGATGACACCTCTGACGTTATTGATGCGCTGCGTAAGCGCTTCCCGAAAATTGTCGGCCCGCGCAAAGACGATATCTGCTACGCCACCACTAACCGTCAGGAAGCCGTACGCGCCCTGGCGGAACAGGCGGATGTGGTGCTGGTCGTCGGCTCGAAAAACTCCTCGAACTCCAACCGTCTGGCCGAACTGGCGCAGCGGATGGGGAAAGCGGCGTTCCTGATTGACGATGCTACCGATATTCAGGAAGCCTGGGTGAAAGAGGCCCAGTGCGTCGGCGTGACAGCCGGTGCCTCCGCTCCGGATATTCTGGTACAGAACGTCATTGCACGTTTGCAGGAGCTGGGCGGCGGGGAAGCTATTCCTCTGGCAGGCCGTGAAGAGAATATCGTCTTCGAAGTGCCGAAAGAGTTGCGTATCGACGCCCGGGAAGTGGAATAACCCACCAAATCAAGCCAGCACATCCGTTGCTGGCTTTTTATTTGCCGCTTTGTACGGCGAAATCATGTCTTTTACTGATACTTCCCGCTGTTTATCATTAAATTCTAATTATTGGCGTTTTCGGATAGCGGCATCGACAGAGGCTGGTTAATCTGAAAACGGTTTACATCATTTTAACGTAAGAGAATAACTATGCATGATGCACAGGTCCGCGTCGCCATTGCTGGCGCGGGTGGCCGTATGGGCCGTCAGTTAATTCAGGCGACATTGCAGATGGATGGCGTCACGCTTGGCGCGGCTCTGGAGCGTGAAGGCTCATCGCTGCTGGGGGCCGATGCCGGGGAACTGGCGGGGGCAGGCAAGTCAGGCGTCACCGTACAAAGCAGCCTTGAGGCGGTTAAAGACGACTTCGATGTCTTCATCGACTTCACCCGTCCTGAAGG
This sequence comes from Leclercia sp. TB492, assembly GCF_049974505.2. Classification (NCBI taxonomy): domain Bacteria; kingdom Pseudomonadati; phylum Pseudomonadota; class Gammaproteobacteria; order Enterobacterales; family Enterobacteriaceae; genus Leclercia; species Leclercia sp. TB492. The sequence goes on from NZ_CM127572.1 coordinate 671,253, forward strand.
TACGCTGACTCACCTGGCGTTTTGCCGTCAGCATGGCAAAGGAATGGTTATTGGCACCACCGGTTTCGATGATGCTGGCAAGCAGGCTATTCAGGATGCCGCCAACGAGGTTGCTATCGTCTTTGCAGCGAACTTCAGCGTGGGCGTGAACGTCATGCTCAAACTGCTTGAGAAAGCGGCGAAGGTGATGGGGGATTACACCGATATCGAAATCATCGAGGCGCATCATCGTTATAAAGTCGATGCTCCTTCTGGCACCGCGCTGGCCATGGGCGAGGCGATTGCTCAGGCGATGGATAAGGATCTGAAAGAGTGTGCGGTCTACACCCGGGAAGGTCATACGGGAGAACGTGTCCCAGGCACTATTGGGTTTGCTACCGTTCGTGCGGGTGACATTGTAGGCGAACATACCGCGATGTTTGCCGATATCGGCGAGCGGGTTGAAATCACCCATAAAGCGTCCAGCCGTATGACTTTTGCAAATGGGGCAGTTCGTTCTGCAATTTGGTTGAAAGGCAAAAAAGATGGTCTTTTTGACATGCGAGATGTGCTCAATCTTAACGATTTATAATCATGATTACCCTTCGTGATGTGGTTATTGCAGTCATAAACAGTTGATTGCAGAGGGCAATATTTTATTGCCCTTCAATTTTATCCGTTTTATTCATTTTTTAATGATGATGGGTCATAAATCAGGTTTATCTCCATTATTTTTGTTTCGATATTGTGAATTTTGACCAAATGGTCCACTTTTTGAGGCTGTGGATGAATTCTTTATACTAAACCTGTCTCGCAAGCGTTTTCTTAAGTGATTTAGTTGATCTTTTTGCCCGTTAACAACCTTCCTGCTCATCAGTGCCGCAAAAACCACAAACAAAACCCACTTTTTAAGTTGACTTTCCCCCGCCAAATCTCCAGAATGCCGCCGTTTGCCGAAAATCCACTGGCAGCAGATTTGCATTGCTTCGTACTACGGTTATGAATTAATATGCAAATAAAGTGAGTGAATATTCTCTGGAGGGTGTTTTGATTAAGTCAGCGCTATTGGTTCTGGAAGACGGAACCCAGTTTATCGGTCGGGCCATTGGGGCAACAGGTTCGGCGGTTGGGGAAGTCGTTTTCAATACTTCAATGACCGGTTATCAAGAAATCCTCACTGATCCTTCCTATTCCCGCCAAATCGTCACTTTAACTTATCCCCATATCGGTAATGTCGGCACTAACGCCGCTGATGAAGAGTCCTCCCAGGTACATGCACAAGGTCTGATTATTCGCGACCTGCCGCTGATTGCCAGCAACTATCGCAATACCGAAGACCTCTCTTCCTACCTGAAACGCCATAACATCGTGGCAATTGCCGATATCGATACCCGTAAGTTGACGCGTCTGCTGCGAGAAAAAGGTGCCCAGAACGGCTGCATCATCGCTGGCGACAACCTGGACGCGGCTCTGGCGCAGGAAAAAGCCAAAGCCTTCCCGGGGCTGAACGGCATGGATCTGGCAAAAGAAGTGACCACCGCTGAGGCCTACAGCTGGACTCAGGGTAGCTGGACGCTGGCAGGTGAGCTGCCGGAAGCGAAAAAAGAAGACGAGCTGCCGTTCCACGTGGTGGCGTATGATTACGGTGCCAAGCGCAATATCCTGCGCATGCTGGTGGACCGTGGCTGCCGTCTGACCGTTGTGCCGGCGAAAACCCCGGCAGACGACGTGCTGAAGATGAACCCGGACGGGATCTTCCTTTCCAACGGCCCGGGTGACCCGGCACCGTGCGACTACGCAATCGACGCGATTAAGACCTTCCTTGAAACCGATATTCCGGTCTTCGGGATCTGCCTCGGCCATCAGCTGCTGGCGCTGGCGAGCGGTGCCAAAACCGTGAAGATGAAGTTCGGTCACCACGGTGGTAACCACCCGGTGAAAGATATTGATAACAACACCGTGATGATTACCGCGCAGAACCACGGCTTTGCGGTGGATGAAGCCTCCATGCCGGCAACACTGCGCGTAACGCACAAGTCGCTGTTCGATGGCACCCTGCAGGGGATTCATCGTACCGACAAACCGGCGTTCAGTTTCCAGGGGCACCCGGAAGCCAGCCCAGGCCCGCACGATGCCGCGCCGCTGTTCGATCACTTCATCGAACTCATTGAGCAATACCGTAAGACCGCTAAATAATCAGGAGCCGAGAAGACCATGCCAAAACGTACAGACATAAAAAGCATCCTGATCCTTGGCGCTGGCCCGATTGTTATCGGCCAGGCCTGTGAGTTCGACTACTCCGGCGCTCAGGCGTGTAAAGCCCTGCGCGAAGAGGGTTACCGCGTTATCCTGGTGAACTCCAACCCGGCAACCATCATGACCGACCCGGAAATGGCCGATGCGACCTACATCGAGCCGATTAACTGGGAAGTGGTACGTAAGATCATCGAAAAAGAGCGTCCTGATGCGGTACTGCCTACCATGGGCGGCCAGACGGCGCTGAACTGCGCGCTGGAGCTGGAGCGTCAGGGCGTGCTGGCCGAGTTCGGCGTGACCATGATTGGCGCGACCGCCGATGCGATTGATAAAGCGGAAGACCGCCGTCGCTTCGACGTGGCGATGAAGAAAATCGGCCTCGACACCGCGCGCTCCGGTATCGCCCATAACATGGAAGAAGCGCTGGCGGTTGCCGCTGACGTGGGTTATCCGTGCATCATCCGTCCGTCCTTCACCATGGGCGGCACTGGCGGCGGTATCGCCTATAACCGCGAAGAGTTTGAAGAGATCTGCGAACGCGGTCTGGACCTCTCCCCAACCAAAGAGCTGCTGATTGATGAGTCGCTGATCGGCTGGAAAGAGTACGAGATGGAAGTGGTGCGTGATAAAAACGACAACTGCATCATCGTCTGCTCCATCGAAAACTTCGACGCCATGGGCATCCACACCGGTGACTCCATCACCGTGGCACCAGCCCAGACGCTGACCGACAAAGAGTACCAAATCATGCGTAACGCCTCGATGGCGGTACTGCGTGAGATTGGCGTCGAAACCGGTGGCTCTAACGTTCAGTTCTCGGTTAACCCGAAGAACGGTCGTCTGATTGTTATTGAGATGAACCCGCGTGTATCCCGCTCCTCCGCCCTGGCATCGAAAGCGACCGGCTTCCCGATTGCTAAAGTGGCGGCGAAACTGGCAGTGGGTTACACCCTCGACGAGCTGATGAACGACATCACCGGTGGCCGCACGCCGGCCTCGTTCGAGCCGTCTATCGACTACGTTGTGACCAAAATTCCTCGCTTCAACTTCGAGAAATTTGCCGGTGCGAACGACCGTCTGACCACCCAGATGAAGTCCGTCGGTGAAGTGATGGCGATTGGCCGCACCCAGCAGGAATCCCTGCAGAAAGCTCTGCGTGGCCTGGAAGTAGGCGCCACCGGTTTCGACCCGAAAGTGAGCCTGGACGACCCGGAAGCGCTGACCAAAATCCGTCGCGAGCTGAAAGACGCCGGTGCCGAGCGTATCTGGTATATCGCCGACGCCTTCCGTGCCGGTCTCTCCGTCGATGGCGTATTCAACCTGACCAATATCGACCGCTGGTTCCTGGTGCAAATTGAAGAGCTGGTGCGTCTGGAAGAAAAAGTTGCGGAGCTGGGTATCAACGGCCTCGACGCTGACTTCCTGCGCATGCTTAAGCGTAAAGGCTTTGCCGATGCGCGTCTGGCAAAACTGGCGGGCGTGCGCGAAGCGGAAATCCGTAAGCTGCGTGACCAGTACAACCTGCACCCGGTCTACAAGCGCGTGGACACCTGTGCGGCAGAGTTTGCCACCGACACCGCGTACATGTACTCCACTTATGAAGACGAGTGCGAAGCGAACCCGTCCGTTGACCGTGACAAAATCATGGTGCTGGGCGGTGGTCCAAACCGTATCGGCCAGGGCATTGAGTTCGACTACTGCTGCGTACACGCCTCGCTGGCGCTGCGCGAAGACGGTTACGAGACCATCATGGTCAACTGTAACCCGGAAACTGTGTCTACTGACTACGACACTTCCGACCGCCTCTACTTCGAGCCGGTTACCCTGGAAGACGTGCTGGAAATCGTACGTATCGAGAAGCCAAAAGGCGTTATCGTGCAGTACGGCGGCCAGACCCCGCTGAAGCTGGCGCGAGCCCTGGAAGCGGCAGGCGTACCGGTAATCGGCACCAGCCCGGATGCGATTGACCGCGCTGAAGACCGCGAGCGTTTCCAGCATGCCGTTGACCGTCTGAAGCTGAAACAGCCAGCCAACGCCACCGTGACTGCGATTGAGCAGGCGGTTGAGAAGGCAAAAGAGATCACCTACCCGCTGGTAGTGCGTCCATCTTACGTGCTGGGCGGCCGGGCGATGGAAATCGTCTACGACGAGGCTGACCTGCGCCGTTACTTCCAGACTGCGGTCAGCGTCTCTAACGATGCGCCAGTGCTGCTGGACCGCTTCCTGGATGATGCGGTGGAAGTGGACGTCGATGCCATCTGCGACGGCGAAATGGTGCTGATTGGCGGCATCATGGAGCACATCGAGCAGGCAGGCGTACACTCCGGTGACTCCGCCTGTTCACTGCCAGCCTATACGCTGAGCAAAGAAATTCAGGACGTGATGCGCGACCAGGTACAGAAACTGGCCTTCGAGTTGCAGGTGCGCGGTCTGATGAACGTGCAGTTTGCGGTGAAAGACAACGAAGTGTACCTGATTGAAGTCAACCCGCGTGCGGCGCGTACCGTACCGTTCGTCTCCAAAGCCACCGGTGTTCCGCTGGCGAAAGTGGCGGCGCGCGTGATGGCGGGTCAGACCCTGGCTCAGCAGGGCGTGACCAAAGAGATCATCCCACCGTACTACTCGGTGAAAGAGGTGGTACTGCCGTTCAACAAATTCCCGGGCGTTGACCCGCTGTTAGGGCCAGAAATGCGCTCTACCGGTGAAGTGATGGGCGTTGGCCGCACCTTCGCAGAAGCGTTCGCTAAAGCGCAGCTGGGCAGTAACTCCACCATGAAAAAGCAGGGTCGTGCGCTGCTGTCCGTGCGTGAAGGGGATAAAGAGCGCGTAGTGGACCTGGCAGCGAAATTGCTGAAGCAGGGCTTTGAGCTGGATGCGACCCACGGTACTGCGATTGTACTGGGTGAAGCCGGTATCAACCCGCGTCTGGTGAATAAGGTGCATGAAGGTCGTCCGCACATTCAGGACCGTATCAAGAATGGCGAATACACCTACATCATCAACACCACCGAAGGGCGTCAGGCGATTGAAGATTCCAAGCTGATTCGCCGCAGCGCGCTGCAGTATAAAGTGCACTACGACACCACCCTGAACGGCGGTTTCGCGACAGCCATGGCGCTGAACGCGGATGCCACCGAGAAGGTGATTTCGGTGCAGGAGATGCACGCGCAGATCGCGAAGTAATCGCTTCAGATTGTTCTTAAAACCCGCTACGGCGGGTTTTTTTATCCCTTTCCGACCAATTTTGGCGGTTGTGCTGCTCCCGCATACATCGCACTTTACGGTGAACCTGAAAAAAAGGAGTTCACTGTGAAACAGGCCCTTACGTTGATACCTCTGGTGGTGCTGCTTGCCGGCTGCGCCGATTTTGCCTCGTCGGTGACCAACACCATAGATGGAATGGGGATGACCCCCGACTATGCAAAAGGCTTAAAGGACGATCTTGAGCCGCAGAAAAAGTTAGCCACGCCGGTGGTGAAGGTGGCTGATACCGTGCCTGAGGGCAAGCTCGTCGAGAAGTATGACAATGGTAATAAGAAGTTTGAGACCGTCATTAAGAACCGTTGCTTTAACGACTATATCGACGTCTATTACCCGAATGGCGTTCTCAGAAGCCATACGCCGCTGGTTAACTGTCAGGCGGAAGGGCTGTCACAGGGCTATACCCAGGAAGGGAAGCTGCGTTCGACCATTACGTTCAAACAGAGTGTGGCGAACGGCGAGGCAAAAACCTATGACGCGAGCGGTAAAGTCGTGCAGACGGTGATCTACAAAGATGGCTTCCCGCAGAAAAGCTAACCTTCAGAGTGTTCTGCATTTATCCCTGAGTATGGCGTATTCCGCTACAGTTTAGCCTGATGATAAAAATGACGACCAACAGGGAGAATACGATGCAAAACAAACTACTGATGGCTTCTGTCTTTGCGGCTGCAACTTTATTTACCGTGGCAGGGTGTTCATCTAATCAGGCGGTGAAAACTACCGACGGTAAAACCATTATCACCGATGGTAAGCCGCAGGTAGATGATGACACCGGCCTGGTCTCATATGAGAATGCGGAAACCGGGCAAACCGAGCAGATTAACCGCGATCAGGTTAAATCTATGGGTGAGCTGGATAACTGATAAAAAAGTGCAGTGGCCTGCGCCACTGCACTTCCTGTCGTAGTAAAGCAATTACCAACGATGGTTGAGCAGGATATGGCCGCCGTAGGCGTCGTAGCTGTTTTCACCCCATTCGCCGCTGGCACGCAATGAGATCAGCGTGGTCTCGTTCAGCTTGCCGGTAACGCCCAGCTCCAGCTGACCGCGATCGTCCGGGGTATCGTTGCTGAACGCTTCGCCGTTGAAGGCGATATCGTTCTGCCCGGCACCTTTCAACCAGTTAACTGCCACGTAAGGCTGCCACGCCTGCACATCTTTCTGGTTGAAATAGCTGGTTTTTACACCCATACGTCCCAGAATGCTGTCATTATCGAGGGTGGAAATACGCACCCCGTCAGCGTCCGTGTGATTTTCCTGATCAAGATAGCTATAGACAGCCTGAATCTGCGGTTCGATTTTCCAGGTTCTTTCGCTCTCTGAGTCAACAATCCAGGCGTGACCCGCTTCCAGCGAGGCAGCAAAGCCGTGGCTGTTATAAGACTCGTTGCTGCGACCATCGCTTCTCAGCTTGTTGTGATACCAGCCGAAAGAGGCCCAGCTATCGATGTAGCTGCCTTTACGCAGCTGCTGATCTTCCTGCCAGGTAGCGTAAAAGCCGACGTTGACGCCATCCACTTTACCCTGCGCAGAACGTTTACTGCCCGTTGAAGTCGAGTCGGTTTTGGCCTGGCCGGCACCGAACATCATCCCGCTATGCAGAACCCCGGTGTCCATCTTCTTGCTGATGAAATCACTGCCGACCTGCATCACGTACTGAGTCGTGTCATAGTTAACTTTGCCACCCGCCACGTCATTTTCATGATAGCGGCCTTTGACGTACATCCAGGTGTTGAGATCCTCATCATTGCGCAGCGTCAGCTGATCGCGATCGTCGCGTTTATGCAGGAACATGTCCTGGGCGGCGAGGTAGTTTCCTAAATAGGCGCCCACTTCAGGTGCGAGGTTGGCCGGTGCCGGTGCCGGTGAAGGCGTTGGAGCTGGTGTTGGGTCTGGCGTTGGATCCGGTGTTGGGTCTGGTGTTGGATCCGGTGTAGGCGCAGGCGTAGTATCTAAAGATTCCAGGTACCAGTTGCCATCAGCGTGCTGGTTCAGGCTATATTCCCATGCGCCGACCACGACCGGTCTGGAGAGAGAAAACGCGGCATCGGAGTTACCGCCTACGCTCACCACCTGCATCCCGTTGACGGTCTGCGCGCCCGCTCCGCCGATATTGGAGATGCGAATACCAGATTCACCCGCGCTGTTGCCGGTGATGGTCAGATGGTCGGTAGCAGAATTGTCATCGCCCAGCACGCTGTTCATGGCGATCAGGCTACCGCTTACGCCGGTGTAGTCACCGTTGATGGTGAACCTGTTGCCCACGCTGTCGTTCAGCCCGGCGATCTGCAGCGTGCCGCTGTTGGTGACGTTGCCGTTAATAGTGTTGAGGGTAGAAGAGCTGGAAGCGCTGTTCCCCTGCACGGCATTCCATGACGCCAGCACGCCACCGCTGAGGATATCGACATTGTTATTGACGGTGCCTGCGCTGGCGAAGGTTGCGCCATCCTGTACGGTGATGGTAGCCGTGTTGCCATCGCCACCCAGAGTTGCGCCTTCGGCTACCAGCGTGGTACCGCTGTTCAGAAGGGTGTTTCCGGTGTAGGTGTTGTTGCCGGTCAGTGTTAACAGGTTAGCATCGAGTTTTTCCACGTTGCCGCTGCCGGTGATATCTGAAGCGAAGGTGGAATCAGAGCCCTGGTTAAAGATAAAGGTGCCGTTATTGGTGACGGTCCCGGTCAGCGAGCCAGTATTAACGCCGTCGCCCAGTTGCATCGTGCCGATGTTGGAAATCAGGGTATTGCCGGCGTCATTTTTCACGTCGCCTGCGAGAGTCAGTTTACCATTGCTGACCTTGATCGAGTCGCCTGAGCCGATGACATCGACATTGCCCGTCAGTGCCCACTCTTCACCGTCCATGGTCAGCGAAGCAAAGCCGTCACCCGCGTTCAGGCCGCGGAAGTTGCTGTCTTCTGTACCTCGGCCATTTAATATTAAGGTATTCGTTCTGGAATTCGTTGAGATGACATCGCCATCCAGCTCAGAGCCAGTTTGCAGAGTCAGCATGTTACTCTGGTTACTCTGAAATGTGATGGCGCTTTCTGAACCTTTTATCAGGCCGGCATTACCGACCTTAAGTCTTTGCTCTCCGCTGACGATAATACCGTGTTTGGCACCTTCAATCGTCCCGTTATTGCTAAGAATGCTTTTACCTGCGGTATTAAGCTCTATTCCACTCTCGGTGCTGCCTTTTAAAATGCCATCGTTCATTATTCCGATACCTGCATCTGCCGAGATCGCTGTTTTACCTTCTATAGTACCTGTTGAACTATTATTGATGCCTAAGCTCTCCGAAGTTTCCAGAACCTTAATGCCCTTCTCTGCGCCAATAATTTTTCCGGCGTTATTTATTTCCCCATTTATGCTGCCAACTGTAATTCCGTTGGCAGCAGTTGATTCGATCAGCGCATTTAGTCGGTTTGTCAATTCAAATGGTTGGAAGTCTGTTAAGACATACATTCCGTCGCCCACGCCAGACACGTTCCCGCCATTCGTAACACCATCGATTAGATTTCCACTAACAGTAACAGTAGGCGTGGTAGTGGAATTGGTAATACTGACACCCTCAGGAATAATGTAGGTATTATCTGATGAAAAAAACTGTGCAGCATCCGTTGAATCATTAACTATGATTTCTGCGGATACCATCAACGGAGTGAATGCAATTAATGCTGACAAGGCTGGAAAAATACTTTTTAATGATTTTGTTGTCTTATTTAATTGCGGGGTTTTGCTTTTCATTGCCACATCCATTTTGTAATTAAAGGATGCGTATTTTATTAATGAGGTGATTTTTTGTAAATCACGGCTTTTTAGGATTTTATTTACTAATATATGCTTAAATAATTAAATTATAAATCTTTTATTTGTTGGAGGTGATTTTGGATTATGGATTAAATTCAATTTAAGTACCCTGTCTTTTTAATGTTTTATGGCTATTAATATCAATGGTGAATGTTATTTGTGTGCTTTATATATGCGGTAAAAATAATAAATTATTGATGTAAACGCATTTATCAATCGTTGCGGTTAACGCCAACACCGGCACAGAGCCCTTCAAACGCCTCGCTTTCCTGTCTACACTGACTGACACAACAAGAAAGCAGTGCAATCAGGTTAATCATGATACTTATTATTTACGCCCACCCCTATCCGCATCACTCCCATGCGAATAAGCGAATGCTCGATCAGGTAAGGACGCTTGAGGGCGTAGAGATCCGCTCTCTCTATCAGCTCTATCCCGATTTCAATATCGATATCGCTGCCGAACAGGAGGCGATCGCCAGGGCCGATTTAATCGTCTGGCAGCATCCGATGCAGTGGTACAGCACACCGCCGCTACTCAAGCTGTGGATCGATAAAGTGTTCTCTCACGGCTGGGCATACGGCCATAACGGCAAGGCCCTCAGAGGGAAAAGCCTGCTGTGGGCCGTGACCACCGGTGGCGGCGAAAGCCATTTTGATATCGGCTCCTTCCCCGGTTTTGACGTCCTGGCGCAACCGCTGCAGGCGACCGCTCTGTATTGCGGTCTGAACTGGCTCCCGCCGTTTGCCATGCATTGCACCTTTGTCTGTGACGACGAAACGCTGCAGGCACAGGCCCGGCACTATAAACAACGTTTACTCGACTGGCAGGAGGCGCACCATGGATAGCCATACGTTGATTCAGGCGCTGATCTATTTAGGCGCCGCGGCGCTGATTGTACCGGTTGCGGTACGCCTCGGCCTGGGCTCGGTGCTGGGGTATCTGATCGCCGGATGCGTCATTGGACCGTGGGGATTCCGACTGGTTACCGACTCCGAGTCGATCCTGCACTTTGCCGAAATCGGTGTGGTGCTGATGCTGTTTGTCATCGGCCTCGAGCTGGATCCGCGTCGTCTGTGGAAGCTACGCGCATCGGTATTTGGCGGCGGGGCACTACAGATGCTGGCCTGTGGACTGCTGCTGGGCGGATTCTGCATCCTGCTGGGCATGGACTGGAAGGTGGCGGAGCTGATCGGCATGACCCTGGCTCTCTCCTCCACGGCTATCGCTATGCAGGCCATGAACGAGCGTAACCTGACGGTTTCCCAGATGGGACGCAGCGCCTTTTCGGTGCTGCTGTTCCAGGATATCGCGGCCATTCCGTTGGTGGCGATGATCCCGCTGCTGGCCGTGTCCGGAGCCTCCACCACCCTCGGCGCCTTTGCGCTTTCGGCATTAAAGGTCGCCGGGGCGCTGACCCTGGTGGTCCTGCTTGGCCGGTACGTTAGCCGACCGCTGCTGCGCTTTGTCGCCCGTTCCGGCCTGCGGGAAGTGTTCAGCGCCGTGGCCTTGTTCCTGGTCTTCGGCTTTGGCCTGATGCTGGAAGAGGCGGGGCTCTCCATGGCGATGGGCGCGTTTCTGGCTGGCGTCCTGCTGGCGAGTTCGGAATACCGCCACGCGCTGGAAAGCGATATCGAGCCTTTCAAAGGTCTACTGCTGGGGCTGTTTTTCATCGGCGTCGGCATGTCCGTAGATTTCGGGACCTTAGTAACCCATCCGCTGCGCATCGCCATTCTGCTGGTGGGCTTCCTGGTGATTAAGATGGTGATGCTCTGGCTGGTGGCCCGTCCGCTGAAGGTGCCCGGGAAACAGCGCCGCTGGTTTGCGGTGCTGCTGGGGCAGGGGAGTGAGTTTGCGTTTGTGGTGTTTGGCGCGGCCAGCATGGCGAACGTGCTCGATCCGGAGTGGGCTAAGGCGCTGACGCTGGCGGTAGCGCTCTCGATGGCGGTGACGCCGCTGCTGCTGGTGGTGTTGACCCGCCTGGAAGCGGCCGACAGCGGACAGGAGCGCGAGGCGGATGAAATAGACGAAGAACAGCCGCGGGTGATCATTGCCGGGTTTGGTCGCTTCGGTCAGATTACCGGCCGTTTGTTGCTCTCCAGTGGCGTGAAGATGGTCATCCTCGATCACGATCCCGACCATATTGAAACCTTGCGTAAGTTTGACATGAAGGTCTTTTACGGCGATGCCACGCGCGTGGATTTACTGGAGTCCGCCGGGGCGCAGAAGGCCGAAGTGTTGATCAACGCGATAGACGATCCGAAGAATAGCCTGCAGCTGGTTGAGCTGGCGAAGACGCATTTCCCGCATCTGAAAATCATCTCCCGCGCGCGCGATATCGACCATTACATCAAACTGCGTCAGACAGGTGTCGATGCACCGGAGCGTGAAACCTTTGAAGGGGCGCTGAAATCCGGCCGGCTGGCGCTTGAGAGCCTTGGACTCGGGGCGTATGAGGCCCGGGAGCGGGCAGATCTGTTCCGACGGTTTAATATTGAGATGCTTGAGGAGATGGCTGAAATGGCGGAGAACGATGCCACGTCACGCGCGGCGGTGGTTAAACGCACCAGCGCCATGCTGATGGACATCATCAATGAAGATCGTAATCATCTCTCGCTGACCCAGCGTCACGGCTGGCAGGGAACGGAAGAGGGTAAGCATACCGGCGATCCGGGAGACGAGCCGGAGAGTAAACCGCTGGCGTGAAGAGGGGTTGCCAGCAAATATAAAAAATTTCCTGTTCTTTACTCTGCCGCCAGTCGACGAAAGATTAAGCTTTCCGTATAGTGGCGGCAATTTTTTGCATCCGGGAAATAATCAATGATCAGTCTGATTGCGGCGCTTGCGGTAGATCGCGTGATTGGTATGGAAAACGCCATGCCGTGGAATCTGCCTGCCGATCTCGCGTGGTTTAAACGTACAACGTTGAACAAGCCGGTAGTAATGGGTCGCCTGACCTGGGAGTCAATCGGGCGTCCATTGCCGGGCCGTAAAAACATCGTAATAAGCAGCCAGCCCGGCACGGATGAGCGTGTTGAGTGGGTAAAATCCATTGACGAAGCCATTGCTGCCTGCGGTGATGCCGAAGAGATAATGGTGATTGGTGGAGGCCGTGTGTACGAGCAATTTCTGCCGAAAGCGCAGAAATTATATCTGACACACATTGATGCTGAAGTGGAAGGGGATACGCATTTCCCTGACTACGATCCTGACGAGTGGGAATCCGTATTCAGTGAATTCCACGATGCGGATGCGCAAAATTCGCATAGCTACTGCTTTGAGATCCTTGAACGCCGCTAATGTTTTTCTGCACCTTTCCCGACGGGAGAGGTGCAGCTCTCTTCTACGACGCTACCGCTTCATTCTCGCCTAAATCCTGATGCCGGTTCGACGGCTGAACAAAGTACGCTTTATCTTCCCAGCGCAGACAGGTGAGTTCTCCACCCCAACAGCAGCCGGTATCCAGGCCGTAGATGCCCTCAGGCGTGCCTTTGCCCTCCAGCGATGCCCAGTGACCAAAGATCACGCTGTAATGATCCGTCACCGGTCCGGGGATCGCAAACCAGGGTTTAAGCGGGGTCGGCGCGTTTTCCGGCACATCCTTGCAGTACATATCCAGCTGACCGTTCGGGAAGCAATAGCGCATACGGGTGAAGGCGTTGGAGATAAAACGCAGGCGCGCCACACCGCTGAGTTCCGTGCTCCAGTTGTTGGGCATGTCGCCATACATGGCATCAAGGAAGAAGGGATAAGAGTCGCTGGAGAGTACAGCTTCGACGTCACGTGCGCACTCTTTTGCCGTTTGCAGATCCCACTGCGGCGTAATTCCCGCATGCGCCATCACCAGCTGTTTCTCTTCATCGACCTGCAGCAACGGCTGGCGACGCAACCAGTTAATGAGCTCATCGGCGTCAGGCGCATCCAGCAGCGGGGTGATCCTGTCTTTCGGTTTATTACGGCTGATCCCGGCGTAGACCGCCAGCAGATGCAGATCGTGATTGCCGAGAACGAGCCGCACGCTGTCACCCAGCGACTTCACATAACGCAGCACTTCCAGCGAGCCAGGGCCACGCGCAACGAGATCGCCGGTAAGCCACAGCGTGTCCGTACCCGGGGTAAAATCCACCTGCTTTAACAACGCGATCAGTTCATCGTAGCAACCATGAACATCGCCAATGAGATATGTAGACATGTTTAGTGAATGAGTGTTGGAACAGCCAGACGGAAAACAGGAATGGCAATGCGGAATGCATTGCCGTCGGCATCGACCATTTCATAATGGCCCTGCATGGTACCCAGCGGCGTTTCGATCACCGCGCCGCTGGTGTACTGATACTCTTCGCCGGGATCAATGTGCGGCTGTTCACCGACTACACCTTCGCCCTGCACTTCAATTTCACGACCGTTGCCGTTGGTGATAAGCCAGTAGCGCCCGAGCAGCTGCACAGGCATCCGCCCCAGGTTGCGAATGGTTACAGTGTAAGCAAAGACAAAGCGCTCTTCATCCGGGGTGGACTGGGACTCAATATAGATGCTTTGTACATGAACACATACGCGGGGCGAATCAATCATGGCTTAGCTCTCCTTCGGCGGCGCATTTTCACTGATGTAATTAGCCAGCTTGCAGTACTGTTCTACCGAGATGTTTTCCGCACGCATTGCCGGGTCGATACCCAACTGAGCTAACACTTCAACAGTAAACAGGTTGCCAAGGCTGTTACGAATCGTTTTACGGCGCTGGTTAAAGGCTTCTGTAGTGATACGGCTCAGCACGCGCAATTCTTTAACCGGGTACGGCTTCGTTTTGTGAGGCACAAGACGCACAACCGCAGAATCCACTTTTGGCGGCGGCGTGAAGGCAGATGGCGGCACTTCGAGAACCGGGATCACGTTGCAGAAGTATTGCGCCATCACGCTTAAACGACCATACGCTTTACTGTTTGGCCCTGCAACCAGTCGGTTGACGACCTCTTTTTGCAACATGAAGTGCATGTCAGCAATGGCATCAGTATAGCTAAACAGATGGAACATCAGCGGGGTGGAGATGTTGTACGGCAGGTTGCCGAACACGCGCAGCGGCTGACCAAGCTTCTCGGAGAGTTCACCGAAGTTCATGGTCATGGCATCCTGCTGATAAATCGTCAGTTTCGGCCCGAGGAACGGATGCGTCTGGAGACGTGCCGCCAGATCGCGGTCCAGTTCGATGACGGTCAGTTCATCCAGACGCTCGCCAACCGGCTCGGTCAGGGCGGCAAGACCCGGCCCGATCTCAACCATCGCCTGGCCTTTTTGTGGATTGATAGCCGAAACAATACTTTCGATCACGAACTGATCGTTGAGGAAGTTTTGCCCGAAACGTTTACGGGCTAAATGGCCCTGGTGGACGCGAGTATTCATTGAGTATTAACAATCATTTTGATGGCGAGATTAAGCGCCGTAATAAAACTGCCGACATCTGCTTTCCCCTGGCCCGCTAAATCAAGCGCAGTACCATGGTCAACAGAAGTGCGAATAAAGGGTAAACCGAGGGTGATGTTCACGCCGCGGCCAAATCCCTGGTATTTTAGCACGGGAAGGCCCTGATCGTGGTACATCGCCAGCACGGCATCTGCATGATCGAGATATTTTGGTTGAAAGAGAGTATCCGCAGGCAGCGGCCCGCTGAGATTCATCCCCTGGGCCCGCATCTCATCCAGCACCGGAATGATGGTGTCGATCTCTTCCGTTCCCATGTGGCCGCCTTCGCCCGCGTGCGGATTCAGGCCACACACCAGCACGTGCGGATCGGCAATACCGAATTTAGTGCGTAAGTCGTGGTGCAGGATGACAATCACATCGCGCAGCAGATCCGGCGTAATGGCCTCGGAAACCGCTTTGATCGGCAGATGCGTGGTGGCCAGCGCAACGCGCAGCTCCTCGGTTGCCAGCATCATTACTACTTTTGCGCTGTGGGAACGCTCTTCAAAAAACTCGGTATGGCCGGTAAAGGCCACGCCGGCATCGTTGATCACCCCTTTATGCACCGGCCCGGTGATCAGTGCTGCAAATTCTCCGCTCAGGCAGCCATCACAGGCGCGCGCCAGGGTTTCCACCACATAATGGCCGTTTTCGGTACTCAGTTGACCGGGGACAACGGGCGTGCGCAGTGGAACAGGCAACAGCGTCAGGGTGCCCGCTTGCTGGGGAAGGGGAGCATTTTCTGCCTGATAGGGCAGCAGCGTGAGCGGCAGGTTGAGCAGCTTCGCCCGCGCTTCAAGCACGCTGGCGTCGGCGCAGATCACCAGCTCGACAGGCCAGCTGCGCTGGGCAAGCTGGACGACCAGATCGGGACCAATCCCGGCAGGTTCGCCGGGAGTGATGACAACACGATGTTGTTTCATTAGTTGCTCAGAACTTTGACGTAAGCGCTGGCGCGTTGTTCCTGCATCCAGGTTGCCGCTTCTTCCGAGAACTTACGGTTGAACAGCATGCGGTATGCGCGGTCTTTCTGTGCCGCATCGGTTTTATCTACGTTACGGGTGTCCAGCAGCTCAATCAGGTGCCAGCCGAAGGTGGAGTGAACCGGTTCGCTCAGCTGACCTTTGTTCATCTTCATCAGCGCATCGCGGAAGGCCGGATCGTAAATATCCGCTGCCGCCCAGCCCAGATCGCCGCCCTGATTCGCTGAACCAGGATCCTGAGAGAACTCTTTCGCGGCGTTGGCGAAGGAGGTTTTACCGCTGCGGATATCGGCGGCAATCTGCTGCAGTTTCGCCCGCGCCTGATCGTCATTCATCAGAGGGGAAGGTTTCAGCAGAATGTGGCGAGCATGCACTTCGGTGACGGAAATGCTCTGGCTCTGGCCGCGCAGATCGTTCACTTTCAGAATATGGAAGCCGACGCCGGAACGGATTGGACCCACAATATCGCCTTTCTTCGCGGTGCTCAGCGCCTGGGCGAAGATAGAAGGCAGCTCCTGAATACGACCCCAGCCCATCTGGCCACCTTTCAGCGCCTGCTGGTCAGCCGAATAGGTAATAGCCAGTTTACCGAAATCGCCGCCGTTACGCGCCTGATCGACGATAGAACGCGCCTGGCTTTCCGCCTCAGCCACCTGGTCAGATGATGGGTTTTCTGAAAGTGGGATCAGGATGTGGCTCAGGTTCAGTTCAGTGCTGGCATCATTCTGATTGCCTACCTGTTTTGCCAGCGAGTCCACTTCCTGTGGCAGGATAGTTACGCGACGACGCACTTCGTTGTTACGCACTTCTGAAATCAGCATCTCTTTACGGATCTGATTACGGTAGGTCGAATAGCTGATGCCATCGTAGGCCAGACGGCTGCGCATCTGGTCAGCTGACATGTTGTTCTGCTTCGCAATGTTAGCGATAGCCTGATCGAGCTGCTCATCAGAGATCTTCACACCCATCTTCTGACCCATCTGCAGAACGATCTGATCCATGATCAGACGTTCAAGGATCTGATGACGCAGGGTGGAATCATCCGGAAGTTGCTGACCTGCCTGACCCGCGTTGAGCTTCACAGACTGCATTAAACCATCAACGTCGCTCTCAAGTACCACACCGTTGTTCACAACGGCAGCGACTTTGTCGACAACCTGTGGGGCCGCGAAACTGGTATTCGCAACCATAGCGATACCGAGCAGCAGCGTTTTCCAGTTCTTCATACTTTTTCCATATCAATTAACCGCAATGCGGATTACGTTGTAAATCAATTACATCACAAGGAACTACGGTACGGCAGAATCGGTGAGCGCAGCATCTGCTGCGTACCCAGACCGTAGTTGGAACTCAGACCACGCAATTCGATGTTAAAGCCGATGACGTTATCGTATTCACTCTGACCTTTGTCAGGATCCCAGCCATTCAGCTTACGCTCGTAACCGACACGGATCGCGTAACAGCAGGAGCTGTATTGCAGCCCCAGCATCTGATCGGCCGCCTTACTCTGATTGGTATCAAAGTAGTACGCCCCGACGAGCGACCAGCGATCGGCGATCGGCCAGCTTGCTGTACCGCCCACCTGCGAAATACCCTCTTTGGTCTGTTCGGACGTAGCAAAGTTAGGCAGTGTCGCCTGGATATACTCCGGGCTGGCGTAACGGTAACTCAGCTGCACCAGCCGGTCTTCATCACGGCGATACTCAATGGTGGCACTGCTGGTGGCAATGTTATCCAGACGCGTATCGTACTGCACACCGCCACGCAGACCCCAGCGATCGGTCATGCGCCAGTAGGTGTCACCCGCCCAGACCAGGGACCCCGTTTTGTTGCTTTTCTCCCAGTTGATGTTGTCATCGCCAGTACGCGATTCTGTGAAGTAGTAGATTTGACCCACAGAAGCATTAAAACGTTCAACGGAAGCATCATCATAAACGCGGGTTGTGACGCCGGTCGTGACCTGGTTGGCCGAGGCAATACGGTCCAGGCCGCCATAGGTACGGTCGCGGAACAGACCGCTATAGTCGGATTGCAGCAGTGAAGAGTCGTAGTTATTGATTTTACTCTGATCGCGATACGGCACATACAAGTACTGCGCGCGCGGCTCCAGCGTCTGGGTGTAACCCTCACTCCAGTTCATGTCGCGCTCTAAGACCAGCTTGCCGTCCATTTTAAACTGCGGCAGCGTACGGTTAACGGACTCTTCCAGATGGGTGCCGTTATTGGCGTTGTACGTTTCCAGATTGTCCTGCTGATAGTGGGTCGCCATCAGCTTGACTTCAGTATCCAGGCTGGCCCAGTCGTTCGATACCGGCAGGTTGATCGTCGGCTCAAGGTGGATACGGGTAGCTTCAGGCATATCGGAGTTGGTATTCACGAAATGCACGGCCTGGCCGTAAACGCGGGTATCAAACGGACCGACATCATTCTGGTACCAGTTGACGTCCAGCTGCGGTTCCGCGCCATAGGTGCTGGCGTTCTGGCTGCTGAAGACCTGGAACTGGCGGGTGGACACCGTGGCGTCAAAGTTTTTAACGGCATAGCCTGCGCTGAAGATCTGCGTGGCGTAGCCGTCGGTGCTGGAGCCGTATTTCGACGTGAAGTCGTTGAAATAGTTCGGATCGCTGACTTTGGTGTAGTTAACGTTAAAACGCCAGACCTGATCCATCACCCCGCCATGTTGCCAGTAGTACAACCAGCGGTGGCGATCGCCCTCGGTGGGATGCTCGTCTTCATAGACTTTGTCCGATGGCAGATAGTCCAGCTCCATCAGGCCTGAGCCCGCTTGCGTCAAATAGCGGAACTCGTTTTCCCACATGATATTGCCGCGCTTATGGATATAGTGCGGCGTAATCGTGGCGTCCATATTGGGCGCGATGTTCCAGTAATACGGCAGGTAGAATTCGAAATAGTTGGAGGTACTGTACTGCGCGTTCGGGATCAGGAAGCCCGAACGACGCTTATCACCGACGGGCAGTTGCAGATACGGGCTATAGAAGACCGGTACCGGGCCGAGCTTAAAGCGGGCGTTCCAGATCTCCGCAACCTGCTCTTCGCGGTCGTGGATCACTTCGCTGCCGACCACGCTCCAGGTATCAGATCCCGGCAGACAGGAGGTAAAAGTCCCATTCTCCAGAATGGTATAACGGTTTTCACCGCGCTGTTTCATCAGGTCGGCTTTACCGCGCCCCTGACGGCCCACCATCTGGTAATCACCTTCCCAGACGTTGGTATCTTTAGTGTTCAGGTTCGACCAGGCTTTCGGACCTTTCAGGATGACCTGATTATCGTCATAGTGCACATTACCCAGTGCATCCACTGTTCGTACCGGTTCTGCCGCGCCTTCTGGCTGTTTCTGGTGCAACTGCACTTCATCAGCCAGCAAACGGCTGTTGCCCTGGTTAATATCCACATTGCCGGAAAACACGGCGTCGTCAGGATAATTCCCTTTCGCATTGTCAGCAGTGATGGTGACCGGTAGCGTGTTCGTATCACCCTGAACCAGCGGGCGATCGTAGCTGGGAACACCCAGCAGACATTGCGAGGCGAGATCGGCTGCCATACCCTGGTGGCTGTACAGGGCAGTAGCTATCATCGTGGCCAGGAGGGTGGGGATACGTTTTTTCATACGTTTTATTTATTGTTCCGTCATCAGTGGCTTATCGCTGGCAAACGGTCAGAGACTATCTTACTCATCATCACAGTGCCAGCGTTAATCCTGCCCGTAAACAAGCCGTGGTGATAGGCTCGTTATTGAATGACGAGTATGATAATGCAAATTATAGGCGATGTCCTTCAATTGACCGTGGCCAGGCCACCGGAATGATGGCGTTCGCGGGATCAAATACATCACCATTTGGGGAGTATATGCAGTATTGGGGAAAAATTATCGGCGTGGCGTTCGCTTTACTGATGGGCGCGGGCTTCTGGGGTATCGTTCTGGGGCTGATTATCGGCCATATGTTTGATAAAGCTCGAAGTCGCAAGATGGCCTGGTTTGCCAACCAGCGTGAACGTCAGGCACTTTTTTTTGCCACGACCTTTGAGGTGATGGGCCATCTGACCAAATCGAAAGGGCGGGTGACCGAGGCCGACATCCATATCGCCAGCCTGTTTATGGATCGTATGAACCTGCACGGCGACTCCCGTGCGGCGGCGCAACACGCATTTCGCATCGGCAAGGCGGATAACTATCCTCTGCGCGAAAAAATGCGCCAGTTCCGCAGCATCTGCTTCGGGCGATTCGACTTAATTCGGATGTTTCTGGAGATTCAGATTCAGGCGGCGTTTGCCGATGGATCGCTCCACCCGAACGAGCGTGCGGTGCTGTACGTGATTGCCGAAGAGCTGGGGATTTCCCGTACCCAGTTCGATCAGTTTCTGCGCATGATGCAGGGCGGCGCGCAGTTTGGCGACGGCTATCAGCAACAGCAGGCGGGCGGTGGCGGCTGGCAGCAGGCGCAGCGTGGCCCTACCCTGGAAGATGCCTGTAACGTGCTGGGCGTGAAGCCGACCGATGAGCCGACGACCATTAAGCGCGCCTATCGCAAACTGATGAGCGAACATCATCCGGATAAGCTGGTGGCAAAAGGGTTACCGCCGGAGATGATGGAGATGGCGAAGCAAAAAGCGCAGGAAATTCAAAAAGCTTACGAGCTCATTAAAGAGCAGAAGGGCTTCAAGTAAGAGGATTGCCCGGCAAGCGAAGCGCCGCCGGGCAACAGGTCAAAAGTCCGCCGGGGCCTTAAAGGTCATCGGCGTGCCATATTCCGGATGGGTGATGGTCAACATCTCCGCATGCAGCTGCAGACGCGGCGCCATGCCCCGGGCTTCTGGCGTGGCGTAAAAGCGGTCACCCAGAATCGGGTGACCCAACGCCAGCATATGCACACGCAGCTGATGCGAGCGGCCGGTAATCGGTTTTAACAGCACGCGGGCGCTGTTATCCGCCGCGTATTCCAGCACTTCATACTCGGTTTGCGCCGCTTTGCCGGTCTCGTAGCAGACCTTCTGCATCGGGCGATTCGGCCAGTCGCAGATCAGCGGCAGGTCAACCAGCCCTTCCGCCGGTTGTGGATGTCCCCAGACGCGCGCAAGGTACTGCTTTTTCGGCTCGCGCTCACGAAACTGACGCTTCAGTTCACGCTCTGCCGCCTTGGTCAGCGCGACCACAATCACACCGCTGGTCGCCATGTCCAGACGATGAACCGACTCCGCCTGCGGATGATCGCGCTGAACGCGCGTCATCACGCTGTCTTTGTGCTCATCCAGCCTGCCCGGCACGGACAACAAGCCGCTCGGCTTGTTGACCACCATGATATGTTCATCCTGATACAGAATGACCAGCCACGGATCCTGCGGCGGATTGTAGGGTTCCATCAACATGTTGCGCTCCGCTTACTGATGCGTCACGACGATGAGACGCAGCGCATCCAGACGCCATCCCGCCTGATTCAGGCTTTCGAGCACCTGCTGACGATTGCTCTCAATCGCCGCCAGTTCATCGTCACGAATATTCGGGTTCACCGCGCGCAGTGCTTCCAGACGCGACAGCTCTGCCGACAGTTTTTCATCCGCTTCGCTGCGCGCCGCGTCAATCAGTGCGCGCGCCGCTTTCTCAATTTGAGGTTCACCCTGCTGCAGAATGGTATACACGTCCTGCTGCACCGCGTTCACCAGCTTGCTGCCGGTGTGGCGGTTCACCGCACTCAGCTGACGGTTAAAGCTCTCAAACTCCACCTGCGCCGCCAGGTTGGTGCCGTTTTTATCCAGCAGCAGACGCACCGGCGTGGCAGGCAGGAAGCGGCTAAGTTGCAGCTGCTTCGGTGCCTGGGCTTCAACCACGTAGATGAGCTCCAGCAGCAGTGTACCCACCGGCAGCGCCTTGTTCTTCAGCAGCGAAATGGTGCTGCTGCCGGTATCGCCGGAGAGGATCAGATCCAGACCATTGCGGATCAGCGGGTGCTCCCAGGTGATGAACTGCGCGTCTTCACGGGACAGCGCCACATCACGTTCAAAGGTGATGGTGCAGCCATCTTCCGGCAGGCCCGGGAAGTCCGGGACCAGCATATGATCGGACGGCGTCAGCACAATCATGTTTTCGCCGCGATCGTCCTGGTTGATACCGACAATATCAAACAGGTTCATGGCGAAGCTGATCAGGCTGGTATCGTCATCCTGCTCTTCGATGCTCTCTGCCAGCTCCTGGGCCTTTTCGCCGCCGTTGGAGTGGATCTCCAGCAGACGGTCACGGCCCTGCTCCAGCTGCGCTTTCAGCGCTTCGTGCTGTTCGCGACAGGTTTTGATCAAATCATCGAAGCCATCGGTGTTTTCCGGCGTCGCCAGGTAGCCTGTCAGCTCGCTATGTACGTTGTCGTAAATGGTACGACCGGTCGGGCAGGTATGTTCAAACGCATCCAGCCCTTCATGGAACCAGCGCACCAGCACGGACTGGGCGGTTTTTTCCAGATACGGAACGTGGATCTGAATGTCGTGCGCCTGGCCAATACGATCCAGACGGCCGATACGCTGCTCAAGCAGATCCGGGTTGAAGGGCAGATCGAACATCACCAGACGGCTGGCGAACTGGAAGTTACGCCCTTCGGAGCCGATTTCGGAACACAGCAGTACCTGTGCGCCGCTGTCCTCTTCTGAGAACCACGCCGCCGCGCGGTCGCGTTCGATAATCGACATGCCTTCGTGGAACACCGCCGCGCGGATGCCTTCACGCTCGCGCAGAACCTGTTCGAGCTGCAGGGCGGTGGTCGCTTTGGCGCAGATCACCAGCACCTTTTGCGAGCGGTTGGCCGTCAGGTAGCCCATCAGCCACTCAACGCGCGGGTCGAAGTTCCACCAGGTGCCGCTGTCGCCTTCAAACTCCTGGTAAATTTGTTCCGGGTAGAGCATATCCCGGGCACGTTCTTCCGCCGTTTTACGCGCACCCATGATGCCGGAGACCTTAATGGCGGTCTGGTATTGGGTCGGCAGCGGCAGACGGATAGTGTGCAGTTCACGTTTCGGGAAGCCTTTCACCCCATTACGGGTGTTACGGAACAGGACGCGACTGGTACCGTGGCGGTCCATGAGCATGGAGACCAGCTCCTGACGCGCGGCATCGGCACCTTCACGATCGCTATTAGCGGCCTGCAGCAACGGCTCTATATCCTGTTCGCCAATCAGATCGCTCAGGGTATTGAGCTCCTCATTGGAGAGATGTTTGCCCGCCAGCAGCAGGGCTACGGCATCCGCGACCGGGCGGTAATTTTTCTGCTCTTCGACAAACAGCTCAAAGTCGTGGAAGCGGTTTGGATCCAGCAGGCGCAGACGCGCAAAGTGGCTCTCCAGACCCAGCTGTTCCGGCGTTGCGGTCAGCAGCAACACGCCCGGCACGCGCTCGGCCAGCTGTTCAATCGCCATATACTCACGGCTTGGCGCATCGAGGCTCCACACCAGGTGATGCGCTTCATCGACCACCATGATGTCCCATTCGGCATCACACAGGTGCTCGAGACGCTGCTTGCTGCGGCGGACAAAGTCCAGGGAGCAAATCACCAGCTGTTCGGTTTCAAACGGGTTATCGGCGTCATGCTGGGCTTCGGCGTAGCGTTCATCGTCAAAGAGGGAGAAGCGCAGGTTGAAGCGACGCAGCATCTCCACCAGCCACTGGTGTTGCAGGGTTTCCGGCACCACGATCAGCACGCGCTCGGCCGCGCCGGAGAGCAGTTGCTGATGCAAAATCATCCCTGCTTCGATGGTTTTACCTAAACCGACCTCATCGGCCAGCAGGACACGCGGCGCATGGCGGCGACCAACATCATGGGCAATATTTAACTGGTGGGGGATCAGGCTGGTACGCTGACCGCGCAGGCCGCTCCACGGCATACGGTACTGTTCGCTCTGGAACTTACGGGCGCGGTAGCGCAGCGAGAAGCGATCCATACGATCAATCTGACCGGCGAACAGGCGATCCTGCGGCTTACTGAACACCAGTTTGCTGTCGAGCAGCACTTCGCGCAGCATCACACCGGTCTCATCGGTATCGAGGCGAGTACCGATATAGGCGAGCAGTCCATTCTCTTCTTTTACGTCTTCAATCTTCAGCTGCCAGCCTTCATGGCTGGTAACGGTGTCGCCCGGGTTAAACATCACGCGGGTAACAGGGGAATCATTGCGAGCATACAGACGGTTTTCACCGGTGGCGGGGAAGAGGAGAGTGACCATACGCGCATCCAGCGCCACTACCGTTCCTAATCCAAGTTCGCTTTCTGTGTCGCTGATCCAGCGTTGACCAAGTGTAAAAGGCATATTTGTTCGGCTCTAATCTTTAATTGCAGGCAATAGTTCAACCACCGATCAGAAATGACGGTAATCGAATAATGGGTCCGGGAATGGAAAGGGCGCTATGGTACTGGATGGCAGCGATTTCGTCACCTGTCAAAATAGCCCCAACTGACCTGTCATCAGTGTAGCAAAGTCGTCGTCCATAAAGGGCAATATTCCGTCCGCGACGGGCTGTAGCTGGCGGCTGAGGTAGTGTTCATAGTCAAGAGGAGAGCGCTGATAATCCACCGGCTCCGGGCCGCTGGTGGTCCAGACGTACCTGATGGTGCCACGATTCTGGTACTGCGGTGCCCGCCCGAGACGGACGTTCTCCTCATCGGCAAGCCGGGCGGCGCGAACGTGCGGCGGCACGTTGCGCTGATACTCCGCCAGCGGGCGGCGCAGGCGTTTGCGGTAGACCAGCTGGTCATCCAGTTCACCCGCCATCAGGCTGGCAATGGTCTCTCGCACAAACTCCTGATAGGGCTCGCGGCGGAAGATTTTCAGATACAGCGCCTGCTGGAAGTGCTGCGCCAGCGGGGTCCAGTCGGTGCGCACGGTCTCCAGCCCTTTAAATACCATCCGCTGTTTGTCCCCCTCCTGGATAAGCCCGGCGTAGCGCTTTTTGCTGCCCTGGTCGGTGCCGCGGATAGTGGGCATTAAGAAGCGGCAAAAGTGGTTCTCATACTCCAGCTCCAGGGCGCTGGTTAAGCCAGCCTGCTGCAGATGGGCCCGCCACCAGTCGTTAACGTATGTCACCAGTGTCTGGCCGATAGCGGCCGCTTCCGCTTCGCTACGGGCGCCCTTAAGCCAGACGAAGGTCGAGTCAGTATCGCCATAAATCACGTCATAGCCCTGAGATTCGATCAGCACTTTGGTCTGGCGCATGATTTCGTGGCCCCGCATGGTAATTGACGAGGCCAGACGCGGGTCGAAGAAACGGCAGGCGCTGGTGCCGAGCACGCCGTAGAAGGCATTCATGATAATTTTCAGTGCCTGAGAGAGGGGTTTGTTGCCGTGACGTTTGGCGTCTTCGCGCCCGTGCCAGATTTGGCTGACAATCTCCGGCAGGCAGTGTTTTTCCCGGGAGAAACGCGCCCCGAGGAAGCCTTCGGTGCTGTGCTGTTCATCCGGCTGGGCCAGGCCTTCCACCAGCCCGACCGGATCGATAAGGAAGGTGCGGATGATCGACGGATAGAGGCTTTTATAATCCAGCACCAGTACCGAGTCGTACAGGCCGGGCCGGGAGTCCATCACATAGCCGCCGGGGCTGGCCTGGGGCGGCACGTCACCGAGATTCGGGGCCACATAACCCGCCCGGTGCATACGCGGAAAATAGAGATGACTGAAGGCCGCTACGGAACCGCCGTGCCGGTCGACCGCCAGACCATTGACCGTGGCGCGCTCCAGCAGGAACGGCATGATGTCGGTTTTATGAAAAATGCGCGTCACCAGCTCGCAATCTTTCAGGTTATAGGTGGCCAGGGCCGGTTTATCTTCGGCGAACCGGCGGTCAATTTCGTCCATCCTGTCCCAGGGGTTGTCGATGGACTTGCCTTCACCGAGCAACTCCTGCGACACCGATTCCAGCGAAAACGATGAGAAACTCCAGAACGCCGATTTTAACGCTTCGATGCCGTCGATAATCAGGCGCCCGTTCGCCTGGGCAAAGAAGACGCCGTTTTTAAAGCCGTGCTCGCGCCACTCCAGCTCGCTGTTACCGCGCCCGAGCAACAGCGGAATGCGGTAGCGTTCGGCGTGCTTTTGCAGCACCCGCAGGTCGAACTGCACCACGTTCCAGCCGATAATGACGTCCGGGTCGTGCCGGGCAAACCAGGCGTTCAGTTTCTCGAGCAGCTGCGGACGGCTGTTCACGTAGATAAGCTCAAAATCGAGTCCGGACGCATCGCCGTTTGCCGGGCCGAGCATGTAGACCACCCGCTGGCCGCAGCCTTCAATCCCGATGCAGTACAGCTCGCCATGGCGGGTAGTTTCAATATCCACCGACGCCCATTTCAGCGGCGGTCGATAGTGCGGGTTGGGTTTAAGGCGAGCATTGATCAGCCGATCGCCCTGAGGCGTCCCGTCCACCCAGACCGGGGCGGTGATAAAGCGCTCCATCAGAAAGCGTTCCGGGGGGCGGACATCGGCTTCGTACAAAGTCACGCCCGCCTCGCGCAGCAGTTTTTCATAGCGCATCTGCTGGCGATGGGCGCGGCAGTAGAGGCCGTAGACCGGGCGACGCTGGAAATCTTTCAGTTCAAGGGGGGCCAGCCGCCAGCCGTTCTCACCGCGCAGCAGCTGTTTGGTTTTTTCGACGTCAGGCTCAGGAATAAAGGCCACGGATTCCTGCGGCGGCAGGGTGATGTGCAGCGGGCCCTTGTCGGTCGCCAGCCAGAACTCCACTTCGGTGCCCTGGGGGGTATCCCGCCAGTGTCGGGTCAGTAAAAAGCCTTCTTGCGCCTGCGCCACGCTGTTGTCTCATAAAACAAAACCAGGCGTGAGTATAGCCTGGTTGTGGGTGTTTTGCTGGGGTTTTATACAGTGTGCTTTTGCCGAATGGCGCTGCGCTTATCTGGCCACCGGGCGGCTTTTACTGCCCGTAATACGCCTTCGCACCATGCTTGCGCAGATAATGTTTGTCCAGCAGGGTCTGCTGCATATCCGGCAGCTGTGGCGCCAGCTGGCGGCAGAAGATGCCCATATAGGCCACCTCCTCCAGCACAATGGCGTTATGTACCGCGTCTTCGGCGTTTTTGCCCCACGCGAACGGGCCGTGGGAGTGAACCAGTACCCCTGGCATCTGCGCCGCGTCGATCCCCTGTTTCTCGAAGGTTTCAACGATCACGTTGCCGGTTTCCCACTCGTACTCGCCGTTGATCTCGGCATCGGTCATCTTGCGGGTGCAGGGGATGGTGCCATAGAAATAGTCAGCGTGAGTGGTGCCGGTCGCCGGGATGGGTTGCCCGGCCTGCGCCCAGATGGTCGCGTGGCGGGAGTGAGTGTGGACGATGCCGCCAATCGACGGGAAAGCCTGATACAGCAGACGGTGGGTCGGCGTATCGGAGGAGGGCTTTTTCGTTCCTTCCACCACTTCGCCGGTGGCGATGCTGACCACTACCATATCGTCGGCGGTCATCGCCCGGTAGTCGACGCCGGACGGTTTAATGACGAATACGCCAGCTTCGCGGTCGACCGCGCTGACGTTGCCCCAGGTCAGGGTGACGAGATTATGTTCCGGCAGGGCCAGGTTAGCTTCGAGTACCTGACGTTTAAGATCTTCCAGCATGTATCCTCCAGGAAAAAAGGCCCGCCCTGCGGCAGGCCAAAGGTTCCCCTGTTAACGTTTTGAACCGTAATAGACTTCGTTCCAGCGCAGGGCGTCTTTGAACGCCGGCATACGGGTGTCGTTATCAATCACGGTCAGCTCGATGTCGTGCAGCTCCGCGAACTGACGCATGTCGTTGAGATCCAGCGCATGGCTGAAGACGGTATGGTGGGCACCGCCCGCCACGATCCAGGCTTCGGACGCGGTCGCCAGATCCGGCTGGGCTTTCCACAGGGCGTTAGCCACCGGCAGTTTTGGCAGCGAGTGTGGCGTTTCCACGGCGTCAACGCAGTTAACCAGCAGACGGAAACGATCCCCCAGATCGATCAGGCTGGCGTTGATGGCCGGGCCGGTGCGGGTGTTGAAGATCAGACGCGCCGGATCGGCTTTGCCGCCGATGCCGAGGTGCTGAACGTCAAGGATCGGTTTTTCATCAACGGCGATCGACGGACAGACTTCCAGCATGTGCGAGCCCAGCACCAGATCGTTGCCGTTCTCGAAGTGGTAGGTGTAGTCCTCCATAAAGGAGGTGCCGCCCTGCAGACCGGTCGACATCACCTTCATGATGCGTAGCAGAGCGGCAGTTTTCCAGTCGCCTTCGCCGGCAAAGCCATAGCCCTGCTGCATCAGACGTTGTACTGCCAGGCCCGGCAGCTGCTTGAGGCCGTGAAGATCTTCAAAGGTGGTGGTAAAGGCATGGAAGCCGCCCTGTTCCAGGAAGCGCTTCATACCCAGCTCAATACGGGCCGCATCGAGCACGTTCTGGCGTTTGTCGCCGTTGATTTGCGCCGCGGCGGTCAGGCGGTAGCTGCTTTCGTACTCATCGACCAGCGCGCCGACGTCACCGTCGCTGACCTCATTGACGACCTGCACCAGGTCGCCCACCGCCCAGGTATTGACGGAGAAACCAAATTTGATCTGCGCGGCCACTTTGTCGCCGTCAGTCACCGCCACTTCACGCATGTTGTCGCCGAAGCGCACCACTTTCAGCTGGCGGGTATCCTGCTTCGATACCGCCTGGCGCATCCACGAGCCAATACGCTGGTGGGCCTGTTTATCCTGCCAGTGGCCGGTCACCACCGCGTGCTGCTGGCGCATACGCGCGCCGATGAAGCCGAACTCGCGGCCGCCGTGCGCGGTCTGGTTCAGGTTCATAAAGTCCATGTCGATGCTGTCCCACGGCAGGGCCGCGTTGAACTGGGTATGGAACTGCAGCAGCGGTTTGTTGAGGATCGCGAGGCCGTTGATCCACATCTTGGCTGGGGAGAAGGTATGCAGCCATACCACCAGCCCGGCGCATTTGTCGTCATAGTTGGCATCGCGGCAGATATGGGTAATTTCGTCCGGCGAGGTGCCCAGCGGCTTCAATACCAGTTTGCACGGCAGTTTTGCTTCCGCATTCAGAGCGTTGACCACATGTTCTGCGTGCTGAGTCACCTGGCGCAGGGCTTCCGGCCCGTAAAGATGCTGA
Source organism: Leclercia sp. TB492 (assembly GCF_049974505.2). Lineage (NCBI taxonomy): Bacteria > Pseudomonadati > Pseudomonadota > Gammaproteobacteria > Enterobacterales > Enterobacteriaceae > Leclercia > Leclercia sp. TB492. Next base: position 700,111 of record NZ_CM127572.1, read on the forward strand.
CTACCAATCACAAACCACACTTCATAATTATTAAAAATCGTCATTATCGTGTCCTTAATGTGTCAGGGTTGCCGTAGATTCCGGGATGCTCTTAACCGGGGCGGCGACAGGGAGATAGTGCTGCTCAGCGCTCTTCGCCCACTGCTGGTAGCGCTGATAAAGCTGTTCAAATCGTTGCGCCTGCTGTGGGCGCGGCTGCAGGGTGCTTTCCACCTGGCTCGCCATATGCTGCTGCGCCGTCGGGATATCGGCATGTACCCCCGCAGCGACCGCGGCGAAGATCGCCGCGCCCAGGGCGCAGCACTGATCGGAGGCGACAATCTGCAGCGGCCGATTCAGCACGTCGCAGCAGGCCTGCATGATCACCGGGTTTTTACGGGCGATACCGCCCAGGGCCATCACTTCATTAACGGCGATCCCCTGCTCGGTGAAGCACTCCATAATGGCGCGTGCGCCAAAGGCGGTGGCGGCCACCAGCCCGCCGAACAGCGCCGGGGCGTCGGTGGCGAGATTCAGATCGGTTATGACCCCTTTAAGACGCTGGTTAGCATTCGGCGTGCGGCGACCGTTAAACCAGTCGAGCACCACCGGGAGATGGTCGAGGGACGGATTTTTGGCCCACGCCTCGGTCAACTGCGGCAGGAGCTGCTTCTTGCTGGCGTCGATCTGGGTTTTCAGTTCCGGATGTGCGACCGCCAGCTGATCCAGCGGCCAGCCCAACACCCGGCCAAACCAGGCGTAGATATCCCCGAAGGCGGACTGCCCCGCTTCGAGGCCGATAAAGTCCGGCACCACGCTGCCGTCCACCTGGCCGCAGATGCCTTTCACGGCGCGGTCGCCGACGCTGGCTTTATCCGCCGTCAGAATGTCGCAGGTGGAGGTGCCGATCACTTTCACCAGCGTATTCGGCTGGGCACCGGCACCGACCGCGCCCATATGGCAGTCAAATGCGCCGCCGGAGATGGCGACGTGCTGCGGCAGGCCAAGGCGTTCCGCCCACTCGGCGCACAGGGTGCCCACCGGGATATCGGCAGTCCAGGTGTCGGTAAACAGCGGGTAGTCGAGGTTCTGGTTGATGATTGGGTCGAGTTCGTCAAAGAAGGCGGCAGGCGGCAGGCCACCCCAGCTTTCATGCCAGAGGGATTTGTGCCCGGCGCTGCAGCGGCCGCGACGGATATCCTGAGGGCGGGTGGTGCCGGAGAGCAGGGCCGGAACCCAGTCGCACAGCTCAATCCATGACACCGCCGCCTCGGCAACGCGCCGATCCTCGCGCGTCACGTGCAGGATCTTCGCCCAGAACCATTCGCTGGAGTAAATGCCGCCGATGTAGCGGGAGTAGTCGCTTTTGCCAGGCTGATGGCACAAACGGGTGATGGCCTCGGCTTCTTCCACCGCGGTATGGTCTTTCCACAGCACGAACATGGCGTTCGGGTTATCGGCAAACTCCGGGCGCAGCGCCAGCACGTGGCCGTCGGCGTCAATCGGGGCCGGGGTGGAGCCGGTACTGTCCACGCCAATGCCGACGATCTGGCTGCGTTGCGCTTCGCTTAATTCAGCCAGCACGGTTTTGATCGCCGCTTCCATCGACTCGATGTAGTCGCAAGGGTGATGGCGGAACTGATTGTTCGGCGCATCGCAGAAGCGCCCCTCCTGCCAGCGCGGGTACCACTCAACGCTGGTTGCTATCTCCTGACCCGTTGTGCACTCCACTGCCAGGGCGCGTACTGAGTCACTGCCAAAATCGAGGCCAATCGCAATTGCCATGGTGTTGCTCCATCAAAAAACAGATATGAATGAACATTAGAGAGTGAGGGGAAAAATCGTCAGGCAGGATCCGCTAATCTTATGGATGATTTTGCTGTGACATGGGAAAGTGTGACGCCGTGCAAATAATCTATGTGGACATTTCTGCCGTGGTTATAGACACTTTTGTTACTGCCGACCCGCTCGATGTTACGGTTAAATCGCAACGGAAGCGTTTAGATGGCGGACCTAAAAGCGGGCTGATACCTTTTCGCTCTTTCGCTGGCCCCTTTTTATGCCGCTTTTGTTGATATGGACAAATGGTTTCCTTCAGGACCGTCAGGAGTAAAGACAATATGGCTGAAACGCAAAGTGATCCCCTGCTGCCGGGCTACTCATTTAACGCGCATCTGGTGGCGGGGCTGACGCCCATTGAGGCCGAAGGCTATCTCGACTTTTACGTTGACCGACCGCTGGGGATGAAGGGCTATATCCTCAACCTGACCGTGCGCGGGGAGGGGGTGATCAAGAATGGCGATCGGACCTTCGTCTGCCGTCCGGGAGATATCCTGCTCTTTCCGCCGGGCGAAATTCACCACTATGGCCGCCATCCCGATGCCCGGGAGTGGTATCACCAGTGGGTCTACTTCCGTCCCCGTGCCTACTGGCACGAGTGGCTGGCCTGGCCGTCGATGTTTGCCCATACCGGCTTTTATCGTCCGGATGAGGTCCATCAGCCGCAGTTTCGTGAACTCTTCGCCCAGATCATCGAGGCCGGGCAGGCCGGGGGGCGCTATGCCGAGCTGCTGGCAATCAACCTGCTGGAGCAGCTCCTGCTGCGCCGGATGGAGGCGATCAACGAATCCCTGAACCCGCCGCTGGATCACCGGGTGCGCGAAGCCTGCCAGTACATCAGCGATCATCTGGCGGACAGCCAGTTTGATATTGCCAGCGTTGCCCAGCACGTCTGCCTGTCGCCGTCGCGTCTGTCGCACCTGTTCCGCCAGCAACTGGGGGTAAGCGTGCTGAGCTGGCGCGAGGATCAGCGCATCAGTCAGGCCAAGCTGCTGCTCAGTACTACCCGGATGCCGATTGCTACCGTCGGGCGCAACGTCGGCTTTGAGGATCAGCTCTATTTTTCCCGGGTCTTCAAAAAATGCACAGGCGCCAGCCCGAGCGAATTTCGCGCCGGTTGTGAATAGAAGGTAAATAAAACTAAACATATTCGCTGAATGCCGTTCACACCCGGTAAACTATTCAGACAATTGTTGTCTTGACGCAGCAGGCCTCTCTTCGCAGAATCCCTGCTTCGTCACCTGACCGGAACTGTTATGCAGGCATTGCTGGAACATTTCATTACCCAGTCCGTTACTTACTCGCTTGTCGCTGTGGCGTTAGTGGCCTTTCTTGAATCCCTGGCGCTGGTCGGACTGATTTTACCCGGCACGGTGATGATGAGCGGGCTCGGCGCCCTGATCGGCAGCGGCGAGGTTAACTTCTGGCAGGCGTGGCTGGCGGGGATCGTCGGGTGTCTGCTGGGGGACTGGATCTCATTCTGGCTGGGCTGGCGCTTTAAAAAGCCGCTTCACCGCTGGTCGTTCATGAAGAAGAACAAAGCCCTGCTCGATAAAACCGAGCATGCCCTGCACCAGCACAGCATGTTTACCATTCTGGTGGGCCGCTTTGTTGGTCCGACGCGTCCGCTGGTGCCGATGGTGGCGGGGATGCTGGATCTGCCGGTGACCAAGTTCATCGTGCCAAACCTGCTGGGCTGCCTGTTCTGGCCGCCGATCTACTTCCTGCCGGGCATTCTGGCCGGGGCGGCCATTGATATTCCTGCCGGGGTTCAGAGCGGTGGCTTTAAGTGGCTGCTGCTGGCGACCGCGCTGCTGCTATGGCTGGCGGCATGGCTCTGCTGGCGGCTGTGGCGCAGCAAAAAAGCCTCTGCGGATCGTCTGAGCAATTACCTGCCGCGCGGGCGCCTGTTCTGGCTGGCACCCGTCACCCTGGGTATCGCTGTGGTGGCGCTGGTGACGCTGATCCGCCACCCGCTGATGCCGGTCTACGGCGAGATCTTATTGAAGGTCGTCAGCCGCTGACCGCTGTCAGTGGATCCCCAGCAGGCGCGACGCGCTGGCCTTGCCGCTCACCAGCTGTTCCGTATCGCCGTCCCAGGCGATACGGCCATCGGCAATCACCACCGATCGAGGGGCAATTTTAACCGCATCTTCCACGCTGTGGGACACCATCAGCATCGTCAGGTTCTGGCGTTCACACACCTCTTTGACCAGCAGCAGCATCTCCTGACGTAACGCCGGGTCGAGCGCTGAAAAGGGCTCATCCAGCAGCAGGATCGGCTGCTCGCGTACCAGACAGCGGGCGAGGGCGACGCGCTGACGCTGACCGCCCGAGAGCTCGCCCGGCAGCCGGTCCAGCAGATCGCCAATCCCCATTTGCGCTGCGATATCATCCAGCTTCTGCTGTTGCCCGGCGTTCAGCCTGAGGCCCGGATGCATACCGAGACCGATATTCTGGCGCACGCTCAGGTGAGTAAAGAGATTGTTTTCCTGAAACAGCATCGACACCGGGCGCGCGGCAGGCGGCGTGTGGGTGTGGTCCTGGCCCTCAATGGTGATGCGGCCGTTAGCCGGTTGCAGAAAACCGGCTACCAGATTGAGAAGCGTACTTTTCCCCGCGCCGCTGGGGCCGAGCACGGCGATCAGTTCGCCCTGGCGCACGGACAACGTGAAGCGCATCGGCAGGTGCTGATAGAGCCAGGTTACATCAGTGAGAGTTAGCATCACGCCCCGGGATTTTTTCGATAACGGTAAATAACGCAAAGCACAGCAGCAACAGCAGCAGCGCCGTAACGGCGCCATCCTGACTGCGATACGAGCCAATCTGCTGATACAACCAGAACGGCAGGGTGCGGAAATCATCATTGCCAAACAGCGCCACCACCCCGAAATCACCGATCGACAGCACGCAGGCAAAGGCCAGCGCCTGCGCCAGGGGGCGTTTCAGGGCGCGGAGTTCCACCACCTTCAGCCGTTGCCAGCCGTGCATCCCAAGCGAATCGCAGAGCAGAGTGTAGCGGGCGCTGAGGTCGCGCATCGGATTTTCCAGCACTTTCAGCGCATACGGAATGGCCATCAGGGCGTTGGTGAAGATGACGATGCCATCGGCCGACTCGGGCAGGCCGATAGTGCTGTTGAACAGCAGGAAAAACCCGCTCGCCAGTACGATGCCGGGCATCGCCAGGATCAACATTCCGCTCAGATCCAGCGCCTGCCCGGCCACCATTGCCTGCCGGGCATACAGCTCGCGGCTGGTCCACAGCAGCATCATGGTCAGCAGCACGCAGAGAAGCCCCGCCCCCAGCGCAATGCGTAGCGAGGTGCCGAGCGCCTGCCACAGCACCGGCTGCTGCAGCACCGACAGCAGATTAAGATTCAGGCCATCCACCACCACCGCCAGCAGCGGCGGGAGCAACAGCAGCAGGGCGAGGGTGATGAGCAGGCCATCGGTCAGGCGGCTGTGCAGGCTGTCCTGCGGATCGCGCCAGCCGGCAAGCTGGCTGCTGCCCACGGCAATGGCTTTACCCAGCCGCTGGCTCAGCATCACCAGCCCCAGGCAGCAGAACATCTGCACCATCGCCAGCAGCGCCGCGCGACCCGGATCGTAGTCGTAGCTGAGGGCCTGATAGATGGCGAGCTCAATGGTGGTGGCCTGCGGCCCGCCGCCCAGCGAGAGCACGGTGGCGAAGCTGGCAAAGCAGAGCATAAAGATCAGCGCGGCAACGGGCGGAATTTGGCGGCGCAGCCATGGCCACTCAACGAAGCGGAAAAAGGACCAGCCGCGCATCCCGAGCTGGGCGGCAAGCTGGCGCTGCTCGCCGGGGATGTTCTCCAGCGCCTGCAGCAGCAGCCGCGTCGCCATCGGCATGTTGAAAAAGACGTGTGCCAGCAGGATGCCCTGCAGGCCATATGGCGAGAAGGTCCACTCCAGCCCGAGGGCCTGGCAGATCGCGGCAAGCCAGCCCTGACGTCCGTAGACGCTGAGGATGCCAAATATCGCCACCAGCACCGGCAGGATCAGGGTCATGGCGCACAGGCGCAGCAGCGCCTGCCGTCCGGGGAAACGACGCCGGTAGAGGGCGCGGGCAAGAAATATGGCGGGCACGACGGAGAGCAGGGCGGAAAGAAACGCCTGCCAGAACGAGAAGCGGATGACGTGCCACAGATAGCTGTCGTGTAGCAGCGCCGTAACGTCGGTGGCTGGCGCGTTAAACCACAGCGCCAGAAATGCCCCCAGGGCGACGGCCACCATTAAGATGGCGGCGATCAGCCCCGGGAGTAACCAGCCGGCGATCAGTGGCTGACGGCGCGTTGCCATTCACTGACCCAGGCGGCACGTTTCCCGGCTACTTCCTGCGGGGAGTATTCCAGTGCGGTTTGCGGTTTCACCAGAGCGTCGAAACCGGCCGGTAAAGCCACGTTCGTGACCGGGTACATCCAGTTGCCGGTGGGGATCGTATTCTGGAACGACGGCGACACCATAAATTTTAGGAACTTCTCCGCCAGTTCCGGCTGTTTGCTGGCATAGGTCCGGGCGGCGACTTCGACCTGCAGGTAGTGGCCTTCGGCAAAATCAGCCGCGGCGTAGTTCTCTTTTTTCTCTGAAATAATGTGATACGCCGGAGAGGTGGTGTAGCTCAGCACCAGGTCGCTTTCCCCTTTCAGGAACAGGCCGTAAGCCTCGCTCCAGCCTTTGGTGACGGTGACGGTTTTGGCGGCCAGCTTCTGCCAGGCTTCCGGGGTTTTATCCCCGTACACTTTTTGCATCCACAGCAGCAGACCCAGCCCCGGGGTGCTGGTGCGCGGATCTTCGTAGATCACGCGCCACTTTTGATCGCTCTCAACCAGCTCTTTCAGGCTCTTCGGCGGGTTTTTCAGCTTGTTTTTGTCATACACGAAGGCGAAGTAGCCGTAATCGAACGGCACAAAGGTGTCATTCTTCCAGCCGCCAGGGACGTTAACCGCATCGGTCGCCACGCCGCTTTTAGCGAACAGCCCGGTTTGCGTTGCCGCTTCCAGCAGGTTGTTATCCAGACCCAGCACCACGTCGGCTTTGCTGTTCTTACCTTCCATACGCAGGCGATTGAGCAGCGAGACACCATCCTCCAGCGCCACGAATTTCAGCTCGCAGTTACAGTCGGCTTCAAAGGCTTTTTTGACCGCCGGGCCAGGGCCCCAGTCGGCGGCGAAAGAGTCATAGGTGTAGACCGTCAGGACAGGGCTGGCAACGGCAGGCAGCGCGATCAGCGCCAGCAGGGGAAGAACAGTTTTGAACACTTTGCACCTCTGTATTTGAGAGTGGCAAAGGATTTTGAGCGACAGCCTCAAATCCCTTCGCCGGCGTTATCCGGATCAGGTTCGACGGGTATTTTCTCAGCACACGCTTGCGCGCAGCACCCCGTTGAGAACGGCGGTATTGTAATGATTTGGTGAATATTACGAAAGTATTATGGTTCCGGCGGCGCAAACCACGCGGATTTAAAGTCAAACCAGCCGAGGGTATTCATGCGCAAACCACGCATGCTGCGCTGCCCCTGGATCATCAGCCAGTGGTGGATCAGCGGGACAATCGCCTGCTGGGACAACAGCTGCTGGCACCAGACGGCAAGGTTCATCTCGCCCGCACGCCACTCGGCGGCATCCTGCTGCCAGTCGCGCCCAATGCAGTGCTGCAGGAGCGGGACTTCATACAGATGTGAAAACAGCGAGAAGTCGAGGGGCAGGGTAAAATTGACGCTGTTGAGCCAGATGTCGCTCACCGTCTCACCACGATACCACTCCTCGTAGCTGACCTCCCGAATGTTGAGCATCACCTGCTCGGCGGCCAGCAGTTCGCTCATCATTCGGGCGATCACCCGGTGTTCGATATGCTCGCGGTAGAAGGTCAGGGTGAGGCTCTCCAGCCCGGCCGGTTTATCGCCGCGTCCCGGGCGGGCGTGGTGCCAGCGCGGCAGCAGGCCATACGCCGGGAACCAGTAGGACTGATAGACCTCCTCTGCCTGATAGATCAGGTTCGCAGGAGAGAGGATCCGGCTTACCCACTGACGCACCTCGGCGCTAGCCCCGCGGTGGGAGCGGGCGTCGAACAGCAGATAGTAACAGCCCTCTTCAAGCCGGCTCTCCACCGCCTTTTCCCCCTCGGTGGGCCCTTCCAGCGTCAGGCCGACGCTAAGCTCTTCGTTGATATCCGGCAGGACCCAGACGTTCACCTCATCAATCAGCGCCCGATAGCCAAAGTAGTCATCGAAGGCGCGGATCTTGAGCTGGTTATTGTTGTTGCGCGAGACGGCGTAAGGCCCTGTGCCCACCGGCAGGCTGGCAAAGTTATGCATCGTTTCCCATTCGCGCGGCAGGATCATCGAGGGGACATATCCCAGCAGCCACGGCAGCCAGCGGTCGGGCTGCGAAAGCTGAATATCCAGGGTCCAGGCGGTGGGCGACTGGATCCGGGTGATATGTGAATAGAGGGGCAGCTCGCGGGCGCGCTGCAGCGAGGCGATGACGTCGGCCATCTCCAGCTCGCGTCCGTGGTGGAAGTGGATGCCGGGCCGCAGGAAAAAACGCCAGTGCAACGGGGAAAGTTGCTGCCAGTGGTGGGCAATGTCGGCTTCCAGTTCCCCGTTTTCCTCATTTATGCGCGTCAGTCCGCTAAAAATCTGCCGTGCCATGTGGGTTTCGGAGCGCCGTAATGCGCTGCCCGGCAACAGGTTTTTCATCGGACGATAATAGAGCACCCGCAGGATATGCCTGCCCTGGCGGAAGCTGCGGCCCAGGTGGGAAACCAGCATCTGGCGCACCGCGGCCTTGTCACCCACCAGCTGCACCAGCTGTTCGATGCGATCCTGTTCAAGCAGATCTTCCGCCCGCTGCTGCTGTAGCGCCAGACCGGTATAAAGAAAGGTGAGGCGGGAACGCTTGCCGCGTCCGGCTTCGGCTTCCCAGCTCAGCCAGCCCTGCTGCTGCATGGTGTTGAGCAGGGTGCGCATATGGCGGCGCGAGCAGCTGAGCAGCTCTGCCAGTTCGCTGAGCGTGGTGTCCCGGGTCTGGCCGTCACAGCACTGCCACAGGCGGATAAATTGTTGTTGCAGACGACCAGAGGGCATAAAAGAGGAACTCCTGACAAAAAATCAGCAATTTATTAATCCCTATATTAAGCCAATAATTCACTTCGATGAAGCGAGGAGGTGAATATGAAGAGGTCTACCGCGAATCAGTTTTATCAACAGTACTTCTCAGCGACAAAGGGAGTGTCCTGGCTGGCCCGCCGGTGTGCAGAGCAGCGGCTGAAAATACTGGAAGATCTGATGCAGTGGGAGGTGACAACGTCGACCTCGGAACGCTGAATTGCTTCGATCATGTGTGACTGAGTATTGGTGCGAATCACCACGCCAGCAGGTATTATCTGCTGGCTTTTTTCGTTTTCACTTGCGCTAAAGGGAACAGGTAATGCTCTGGTTAATGACGATGGGACGCCGGCTCAACGGTGTTTATGCCGCCTTTTTAATGGTGGCTTTTATGATGGGCGTCGCCGGTGCGCTGCAGGCCCCGACCCTGAGCCTGTTCCTGAGCCGTGAGGTGGGTGCCCAACCCTTCTGGGTGGGGATTTTTTACACCGTCAATGCTGTCGCCGGGATCCTGGTCAGCCTGTGGCTGGCGAAGCGATCGGACAGCCAGGGCGACCGCCGCAAGCTGATCCTCTTTTGCTGCGCGATGGCGATCGGCAACGCGCTGCTGTTTGCCTTTAACCGTCACTATCTGACCTTGCTCACCTGCGGCGTGCTGCTGGCAGCGCTTGCCAACACCGCCATGCCGCAGCTGTTTGCCCTCGCGCGGGAATACGCCGACAGCTCGGCGCGGGAAGTCGTGATGTTCAGCTCGGTGATGCGTGCCCAGCTGTCGCTGGCGTGGGTTATCGGCCCGCCGCTGGCCTTTATGCTGGCGCTCAACTATGGCTTTACCGCCATGTTCTCCATTGCGGCGGCCATTTTTGCCGTTAGCCTGGGGCTGATTGCCTTCGCGCTGCCCTCCGTTTCCCGGGTGGATTCCGCAGGCGCGGTACCGGTGACGCAGGTCAGCGGCTGGAAGAACAAGAACGTCCGCAGGCTGTTTATCGCCTCCACCCTGATGTGGACCTGCAACACCATGTACATCATCGACATGCCGCTGTGGATCAGCAGCGATCTGGGCTTGCCGGACAAGCTGGCCGGGATCTTAATGGGCACCGCTGCCGGGCTGGAAATCCCGGCGATGATCCTCGCCGGTTATTACGTCAAACACGTCGGTAAACGGCGGATGATGGTGATTGCGGTGGCGGCGGGCGTGATGTTTTATCTGGGGCTGATCCTCTTTCACAGCCGCGAAGCGTTACTTGCCCTGCAGCTGTTTAACGCGGTCTTTATCGGCATTGTTGCCGGGATTGGCATGCTCTGGTTCCAGGATCTGATGCCGGGGCGGGCAGGTTCGGCCACTACCCTATTTACCAACAGCATTTCAACCGGGGTGATTCTGGCGGGGATTATTCAGGGCGCGGTGGCGCAAAGCTATGGTCATTACGTGGTTTACTGGGTAATTGCGGCCATTTCGCTGGTGGCGCTGGTGCTGACCTGGCGGGTAAAAGAGAGTGAAATTCTGGAAGGCGGCTTCACGAATTGAGAGCCCATTCTGACAGCAGGACGGATAACGCATAGAGTTCACGCGGGTGCTTGAGGCTGTTTGCCTGAAGCATTGCTGGAAGGGTAGACAGAAGAAAGCCCCACTCAACTTAACATTGATGTGCACTGCACCCATTTAGTTGGACTCTCAAACTGGAGAGTCCCATGCCCGGACGTAAATATACCCTCGAAGAACGCCTCGAAGTCGTTATGCACTATCTTGCTAGCGATGAAGGCTATCGGTTAACTTCAGCCCGTTTCAACGTTCCCAGAACCCAGGTGAGAATCTGGGTTGCAGCCTATGATGCTTATGGTGAAGAGGGACTAAAACCCAGAGATAAGGGCGTATCCATCGATCCTGAAATCAGAATTGAAGCTGTGAAAGCGGTGCTATCCGGTCAGATATCTCAGACACAGGCCGCGACTAAATTCAATGTTGCAGGTGCATCATCTGTCGCCAAATGGTTAAAAGTGTACAAAGAGCAGGGTGAAGAAGGGCTTCGCTCACTCAAGGTAGGCACAAAAAGGGTATCTTACATGGCTGAACACCCTGAACTTATTGAAGCAGCAGAGGAACGATCAAAAGAGCAACGGATTCATGAGCTGGAAAGGAAGGTCAAACGTCTTGAATTACAGATACTTTATCTTCAAAAGCTGAAAGCCTTAGTTCGGTAAGAGATAAAGTTCGTGTTGTTGACGAACTAAGGCAACATTACCCGCTTGATCAGCTGCTGAGTACCGCCCGGATATCCCGGAGCACGTTTTACTATCATCTCAAGGCGCTTCGGTCTCCGGGAAAATACGATGAAATAAATCGTCGAATCAGCGAGATATATGATGAAAACCAGGGCCGCTATGGCTATCGACGGGTAACGCTGGCGCTCAGAAGAGAGGGGGGAGTAATCAACCATAAGGTGGTTCAACGCCTGATGAATGGCCTTGACCTAAAAGCAGCTATCAAAGTAAAGCGCTACACCTCCTGGCGTGGCGAACGTGGGTGTGCTGCTGACAATCTCCTGCAACGAAACTTCAAAGCCAGCCGGCCCAATGAAAAATGGGTAACAGACGTCACGGAGTTCGCTGTCAACGGCCGTAAACTTTATCTTTCTCCAATCATCGATCTCTTCAATAACGAAGTGATTTCCTACAGTATTTCAGAACGCCCGACAATGCCGATGATTGACGATATGTTGATTAAGGCATTCGCCAGAATGGACGCAGACAGCACGCCAGTTCTTCACTCAGATCAGGGCTGGCAATACCGGCATCGGTGGTATCAGTATCAGTTGCGGAAGTTCGGAGTTCTGCAAAGTATGTCCCGCAAAGGGAATTGTCTGGATAATGCCTGCGCTGAGTGCTTTTTCGGGACGTTAAAATCAGAATGCTTTTACACCCGTAAATTTAACGATGTCGACGAACTTAAGGTCGTTCTTGAGGATTACATTCGGTACTACAACACGCGGCGAATAAGCCTGAAATTTAACGGCCTCAGCCCGGTTGAATACCGCCTGAAGACCTACCCGCTACGAATTTGACATGGTGATTTTCGTTAATAAGCACCATAAAGTAACTGATGACAAGGCGTAATCAACTTGCGCAGGCTATTTATATTTCTGATGATGGTGTTAAAGAAGCCATCCAGTTCTTAAGCCTGCACAACGGCTGACATGAATGGGGTATATGTCCGCTATGAGCGAGAAGCGGACACTGCCTGACTATGAGGTATAACGCCTCCTAGGTGTAGGAGCGCAATAAATCCTGCTACGGAGATAACTTTTACAGCCTTGAGTAATTACTATAACGTTAATTTAAGAATTATAAATAAGTATCTATATTGTCATTGAACACCTTTAAAAATTATCGCTTTTTGACAGGCAATTCATTGGCAAAGTAATAATAATTATTAGTCGACAAAGTGCCTTTTGATGATCAAGGCTTTATCTTGCTAATTTCTATAGGTAGTGCACTATTTATTTATACCGGAAAAGCACCATACCCGCGTGATGAAGTTCGTCATTACTGACAAAAGTACCATCAGCTGTAAAACCGGTATCGTCCTGATAGTAGATCCTGTTTTCACGAATGTCGTAGTCGCCCTGATAAGCATGAGGTTTTGTGCCACGTGCTTCATCGTAACGCCCATTAGGTAATAGCTCATGGCAAATGAATCCATCTTTGGTAATCCAGAGGCCTGTATAAGTATGCTGTTCTTTCATATGGTTCCTGATGTCATGTATATTTGTTAGAGATAAACTATCGTATTGGTATGTGAAATCACGACTCATTTTGAGTAATGCCGGTTAAGAGAAATTACCGGCGAATATGAGCGTATTATTTTTTATTAACAGGGGTTAACTCTGCCGTCATATAAACCCTGTTTTTAAAAGAGGCTCCAAGAATTTCATATGATTTCCCCTCTTTAGATGCCTGTGTGGAAATTTTTTCCTCAGCACCCTCAATGGTTGAATCTACTGCCGTAACAATCTGGGCCATAGGGCTGAAAGATAATAAAGACAGAAATGTTGCTGCAGTCAAGCGATGGATAATATTCATGGTGATTTTCCTGTTAATAGATAAGAGATGATTTTTAAAAAAAAAGGGAATAATATAATTTAAATTTATTCCCTGTGCCAGCTTGGCTTCTGTAATTAATACAGTCTTGCTGTCGGTTAAGAATGACGTAATGAATTAACAATTGTCATGCAAGTTATCATTTCATCAGCAGTTCTTGTTCCAGAGGCATTAAATAAATAATGATTGCAGAGATTTACTTCATCCCGCTGTCATACGCTTTAGTTTGCGGATGCTGTCGGTCTGATGGTTATTTCTGTTGTATCAACGCTTTCCGGAGCCTCAATGACATGTCGTACGGCACGGGCAATATCAGCGGGTTTAAGTGCAACAGAACGGTATGCATCCATCACCGCCATGGTTTCCGCATGGGTGATGGTTGAGGCGAGTTCACTTTCTACAACGCCGGGATTAACGCAGGTCACGCGGATTTTCGAGCTTTCCTGTCGTAAACCATCGGAAATAGCGCGTACTGCGAACTTAGAGGCGCAATAGACGGCAGCTGTAGGCACAACTGAAAGGGCACCGATAGAGCCAAGGTTAATTATCTGACCAGAACCCTGAGCTTCCATCACTGGAAGCACAGCCCCAATTCCCCACAGCACGCCCTTGATGTTAACGTCAATCGTACGTTCCCATTCATCCTGTTTGCCGGCCGCAAGCGGTGAAAGTGGCATGATGCCCGCATTGTTAATCAGAACGTCAACACGCCCCCAGTTATCAAGCGCTGACTGCACGAAATGAGCCATGGACAGTCTATTTGTGACATCCAGCTCACGCGCTTCAGCCATACCGTCGGCGCTGCGGATTTCTGCTGCAATGGCTTCGATACGATCCAGTCTGCGCGCCCCTAATAGCACTTTCGCACCTGCCTTTCCAAGCTCTCTGGCAATGCCTTCCCCAATGCCACTTGACGCGCCGGTAATTAATATAACTTTATCCATGATGTGCTCCTTCAGTTGAGTTCAGAGAGATGATAGAACTTTATGATTAGTTCCAGTATCCTGCTTTTACTGGACTCAGTGGTTAGCAGAATTAAACAATGAAAATTGATCTCAATCTTTTACCTATTTTTATCGCGGTTGCTGAAGAGCGTAATTTCACCATAGCCGCAGCCCGGCTGGGGGTTACGCGCTCGGCGGTTAGTCAGGGAATACGGCGGCTTGAGGATACTTTCGGCACAATGCTGGTAATGCGGACAACACGTTCAGTAAACCTGACTGAAGCGGGAGAACGACTGCGTACATCCCTGTCATTATCTTTATCCAGCATTGAAGCTGCGTTCGAAGATATTGCATCCGACAGCACGCCACGTGGACTTCTGAGGATCGCGGTGACCTCCATAGCTGAAGAGTTTCTTTCAGGTCCGCTGATCGCCTCGTTTGCGGCTGCTAATCCAGCCGTGACGATCGATATTGTCGTGACAGATGAGGAATTTGATATTGTGGCCGCTGGTTATGATGCTGGGGTAAGGCTCGGAGATGTGATCGAGAAGGATATGATTGCCGTCCCGCTTACAGAAAAGCAACGTGAAATGGTGGTTGCGTCCCCATCCTATCTCACTGCTAGTAGCGCCCCTCTTCATCCGCGTGAGCTTGTATATCATCAGTGTATCGGCTGGCGTCCTTCCCCGGATGTTGCTCCTTATCGCTGGGAATTTGAGGAGAACGGGAGAGCTTTCGACGTGGCGGTAGAACCGCGAATAACAACTAATGACCTGCGTCTCATGCTGAGGCTGGCTCTTGCCGGTGGAGGTATAACATTTGCCCCTGAGGAAACATTCAGGCCGTATATTGAAAATGGTCAACTTGTTTCAATGCTTGATGATTTTCTTCCCTATTTTCCTGGCTTTTATCTGTATTTTCCTCAACGCCGGAATATAGCGCCAAAACTACGCGCCCTGATCGAACATGTCAGGCAATGGCGGCAACCGTATGCTTAATGGTAAGCGCTAAATACTTTGTAACGTAAACCAATTTTCTGAGGACTGACTCATTTAGTTATATGTTATGTCCGCTTCTGGCACGAAGCGGACAAGGCAGTTGAGTTGAAGGTCGGCAATGAGCGAGAGGTAGACGTGCAGAACGAATTTCATTACATATGAATTAAACATTTCTTCCCTGGGAACGTCGATTGTCGTTTGGGATAGCCAGGCTTAAACCTGCTAGTAATCGTCAGTTCAGCCAGAAGAAAGAATGTTCCGACAATGTATCCTCCACCTTTTTTACCATAATGATGAAGGCCTTCACTAAGTCACATCCTCAGGTGCCATTTCTGCATAAAGACTAAAACTGGCCATTCAAACAATCATCATTGTTGAATCAAAGTTAAACCCATATTAGTTTCATGGTATTCCATTTTTATCATGTCCTACGCGTTTTCCTCTCCTTTGTGTCTTTTTTATATGTCAATTTTGATTATGATGACTTAACACTGAAGTATCCATCAGTAACCCTTCTTAAGAAGGCGAGGCATATTTCCGTAGATAAATCAATCAAATAACACTTTCTAAAGGAAAGCAAATGAAACGTCCAAATTGGTTCCAGGTATCTGCAGAAGGCTCAAAGGCACTGGGAACTCTGCATCATTTCGCCACAACAGGAACAAATCTCCCGGAAGAGTTAATACATTTGGTTTTTTTAAGAGTATCTCAGATTAATGGCTGCGCGCATTGTATTGATATTCACACCCGCGATCTTATGAAGTGTGGCATGTCGGTAGAGAAAATAGTTTTGATTCCCGTATGGGAGGAGGCTACATATTTATTCTCGGATCTGGAGCAAGCGGCACTGGCATGGGCTGAAGAAGTTACCCGAGTAAGTGAGACACATGCTTCGGATGAAGCGTATTCTGCAGCACTTTCAGTATTTGGTGAAAAAGATTTGGTCGATTTGACCATCGTTATTGCAACCATGAATGCACTTAATCGTATGGGCGTCAGCTTTCGAATGAAGCCGCTGGCCAGGGCATAAATTACCATTCGTTTTCTTCTCGCGATTGGTTACTCATTTCCCCCAAAGTAAAAACCGCCGAAAGGCGGTTTTTACTTTTTTAACAGCTAACGATGAATATAATCGATCTTAATATTCTTTTAAGAATGTATAATATTAGGCTAAAAATACACTATGAATACTATTCGTGTGCGATTATTACAACATATGTAAGCTTATAATTAAAAAATAAAGCCGCCAACAAGAAGTGTTGTTGACGGACATTTATTAATGTAATTCAGCACGATCCAGACCGTAAGCGCTATCCATCGATCCTGGTGCCATCTGTGATAAAATCTGGAGACGATTCCAGGCGTTGATTACAGCAATGGTGAATGTTAACTCTGATACTTCCACTTCAGAGAAATGTTCGCGCAATTCGCTGTAAAGCGCTTCGCTTACACCATTATCACCAATGTGTGTCAACGCTTCAGTCAGTGCAAGAGCAGCTTTCTCTTTGGCGCTGAACAATGGCGATTCCCGCCAGATTGCAACGTGATAAAGACGCAGTTCACGCTCCCCATGCATTTTTGCTTCTTTAACATGCATATCCAGACAAAACGCACAATGATTCAGCTGTGAGGCACGGATATCCACTAAGTGCTTAAGTTTTTTATCCAGTGAGATTTTTCCTAATGCCATAGAAGCATCGGCAAGTGTTTTAGCCAGTGCAGGAATGGTTTTAAAATGATTCACACGTGACGACATATTGTAATCCTCTTTTTAAAATAAACGATCAATGGTTTGCAGTGCATGAGGTAACGCTGTAGTACGAGCGACGGGGTCATGCGTGCCGTCTACCCGAATAAATTGCACGTCGGTAATGCCAATATATTCAAGCGCTACGCGAATGTAGGGCGTGAACTGGTCATCTGCTACAAATGGACCGTGGGCAAATACGCTGCCGCTGGCGACAACGCAATACACTTTTTTGCCGCTGACTAGCCCTATTTTTTTGCCCTCTGGCGTAAAGGCGAAAGTTCGTCCGGCGCGGGTTATATGATCGAACCAGGCCTTCAGCACGGAAGGCAGGCCGAGGTTCCACATCGGTGATGAGATAACCAGTGTGTCACAATCAAAAAGCTGATCTACCAGTTGTTCCGAAGTCTTAATAGCGGTGAGCTGAGCTTCACTGCGTAGGTCTGGTGGGGTAAAAAAAGCAGCAATGGTAAATGCATCAAGATGTGGTAGCGGCCGTTGAGCCAGGTCCAGAACTGATTCTTCAAGCTCGGCATGATGCGCGCGTAATTTTTCTACCAGGCGTTCAGACGCCGCGCGGGATGCCGATCCTGATAAATCCGGACTGACTTTAATGTGAAGCAGTTTCATCATTTTTTTCCTCAGGTGAGATCGCGATAAAAGTGCAGGCCGAGGGTGGTGTATCCGACACGCTGATAAAATGTCTGGGCTCCTGAATTACTAATTGCGGTATCAAGGACCATCTGACCACAACCGTATTCACGTGCGATTACCGCTAAGTGATTCAACAGCGTTGCACCCATGCCCTGACCGCGAGCCTCGCTCACTGTTACCAGATCGTCGACGTAACAGAATTGCCCGTGAATAAAATTTTCGAGCAGTCGATAACCGGCCAGCGCTATTGGTTTGCCATCCTGCTCCAGTCCTGCAAGCCGATAGCCTTGCGCCTGCTGGCGCTGTACCTGGGCGATAAATTGTTTCTCATTCGTCAGTTTGCTGCGTAGTTCCCGCATCAGCGCAAAGCAATGGGCAAGGTCAGTAGCGGTGTCGTAATGTTCAATCTTCATGACGCCTCATATTGAGTGGCTTAGTTAATAGCCATATCTTAATCTTGTATGTCTTGTTAAAAAGGGCCATTATTGGACTTAATTGGTAGGACATCTAAAGGTGCATTTAATGGGGTACAAAGAGATTTATGCCCGCTATCGTCAGCAGATTCAGGATGGTCTTCTGAAACCGGGAGCGCGCGTTCCCTCGATTCGTTCGCTAGCAAGCGAGTTGCAGGTAGCGCGAAAAACGGTAGAAACCGCGTATGAAATTCTTATTGGAGAAGGCTATTTCGTGAGTCTGGGGGCAAAGGGGACCTATATAAATCCGGAGCTCAGGCTGACTTCAACGGTCAGCGCAGACAACGCTGTATCGTCTTGTTCACTTAATCCTCAGGTTACTGAAAGGAAGGGTGATCTGAGGCTCGGAATCCCTGCCCTGGATGAATTTCCCCATAAAAAATGGTTACTAATATCGGGAAAAGCGGCGCGAAGTCTTCGTCCAGAAGAAATGCTCATGCCCCCGGTAATGGGCTTTCAGCCGCTACGTGAGGCCATTTCAAGTTATCTCAATATTTCAAGAGGACTGAATTGCCGACCGGAGCAAATCTTTGTTACCAGCGGCTATCGGGCCAACTTACGGTTAATTCTGTCGGTGCTTGCACAGCCTGACGATAAAGTGCTGTTTGAAGATCCTGGCTACTTTTATGGTCAGCAATTATTGAAGCGAATGGCATCCAATCTGCACTATATACCTGTTGATCGGCAGGGCATGGATGTTGATTTTCTTCAGCGCTATCACAATGATGCACGCTTCGCTATCGTTACACCCACTCATCAAAGTCCGCTCGCAGTTAGCCTTTCATTACCGCGTAAGCATCAGCTGCTGGCCTGGGCACAGCAAAACAGTAGCTGGATAATCGAAGATGATTACGACGGAGAGTTTCATTACACACGAAAAGTAATCCCGGCGTTGAAAAGTCTCGATATGCATGACCGGGTTATTTATACCGGTACGTTTAGTAAAACGATAATGCCAGCTATGCGTATCGGCTATATGGTAATACCACAGGAGACGGTAGCCCGTTTCAGTGAACTGGGCGAAATCCTTGAAACGGGCCTGCCATTACTACCGCAAAAAATCCTTGCACAATTCCTTAGTGAAGGGCAGTTCTACCGGCATATAAAAAAGATGCGCTTACTCTACCAGCAGCGGCGTCGCATGATGCTTGAAGCAATTGAAACGACCTTTCCAGGGTTATTTGAATTTGAGCTTACAGATGGCGGGATGCATATTGTTGCCTTCCAGCAACGTGGCATTGAAGATACTGCATTAGCTGCATTATGGACACAGCACGAGCTTTACGTCCGGCCACTCTCGAGCTGGTATGCGCAGACACAAAAACGTTATGGATTAGTCATTGGATACACCAATATTCGTTCAACCGAAGAGGCGAAGAAAATTTTGCAGCGGGTTAAGGAAAAAACACTGGCGCTTATGCAGCATTAAGTATTTTGATAGCCAGGCGTGAAGAATAACCTATTGTTTACCAGTATTGTTGCCTGAAAAAAATTTAGTCGATCACTCTCTGTAAATGAGGGTCGACTAAATATGATCGTGATGGTACATGCGTTAGTAACATGAAGTTAGCCTGGTGTCAGTGCCCTTTATTTCCTACAGGAAATTATGTATAGATAACGGGAACACCGGTTATAAGCCAGGCGTTCAAAAATAAAGCGGTTTTTTAAGTATATCTGGAATATTAGCGGACCTCAATTTCAGGAACGGCTGACATCCCGACGCGCAATAATTTTGCATCGGGTTGATTACCATCCAGCACTATTTTCACCGGTAAACGCTGGACGACTTTAGTAAAGTTACCCGTTGCATTGTCTGGCTGGATGGCTGAAAACGTTGCGCCGGTTGCAGGAGCGATACTATCGACATGTCCAGTAAACTTTTTGCCAGGCATGGCATCAATTTTAATTAAGACCTTCTGCCCCTGCTGAACATTTGCCAGCTGTGTTTCAAGATAATTGGCAGTGATGTAAGTTTGATGTAGCGGAACCACGGCCAGCAGACGTGTCCCTGCATTAACGTAGGCACCGATGCGCACCGAACGCTGGCCTACCATCCCATCGACTGGTGCAACAATACGCGTATAAGAAAGATTAAGCCTCGCCTGACTGACTTTCGCCTGCGCGACTGCAACATCGGCTTCCGCCTGACGTAATGCAGCCCTCAACACGCCTACCTGTTTTTCTGCTGAGGTCAGAGCAGCTTCGTTCTGACGAACGACTGCGGATGCAGAACGCTGCGTTGAATGGGCTTTTTGTTGATCGTCCGCAGCGACGGTACCTCTTTGATAAAGCTTGTTAAAACGTTCAGCGTTCTGACTGGCGTACTGCGCCGACGCCTGACTGGCTAAAAGGGTCGCTTTTGTCTGGGCAATAATGGATTGTTGCTGCTCCAGTTGTGCAAGGCTGCTCAGGTGTTTTGCTTCACTAAGCTGCAAATTAGCTTGCGCCATTTCAAGCGCTATTTTGTAGTCACGGTCATCCAGCATGGCCAGTGTTTGCCCTGCTTTAACGCGTTGGTTATCTGCCACATAGATATTTTTGATATAACCCGAGACTTTTGGTGCTACCAGTGTGTAATCCGCATTTACATAGGCATCATTGGTACGGGTATCATTTTTCAGCATTGTCGACCAGACGAAAAATATCATCGTCAACATCAGGATTAATGATCCGCTGAGCAGAATCGTTCTTCTGGATACAGTAAATTTCATTTAACCACCTCTATTTTGTCATGGCAGGTTGAAAGCGTGTCTGGGGCGGCCAGACACGTTTTGGTAGCCAGACGGTGAGCAATAACAGAAGGACGGCAAAGCCAGTCATCAGCAGATAGCTGTCGCCCAGACTCAGAACAATTGCCTGATGTTTCAATAAGGTGATAAATCCCGCGATGTTCTCGGTGTTGCTGATGCTGCCGTCGTGTAATAAAGGGATGTTACTGCTGGCCTGCTCACTGGCCGGTGTCGATATCAACCATGGGCGGTTGGCTACGTTATTGACCAGAACATTAGAATGAAATTGTTCTCTGTGGTTTATAAACCATTCCACTAAAACGCCAGCAGCGATGCTTGAAAAACCCCGTACGGTATTGAACATAGCAGAGGCATAATGTCCTTCCGGGGGAGCCACAACGCTGGTTGCGCTCATAAGCAACGGTAAAATAATTGACGGTAATCCAATCGCCTGCAGAACCTGTATGGCCCAGAAATTCTGGCGTGCCCAGTCGCTGGTTATCTGCATACCCATCAGGCTGGCGAAAATCATCAGAGCAATCCCGAAAGCTATCAGCCAGCGACAATCAACCCAGCGCAGACTAAGCAGTGCGGCAACAAGTGGGGTGATAATTAACTGAGGGAGCCCAATGGTCAAAGCCAGCGGCGCAAATTGCGCTGTTCGAAAGCCCTCTACTTTGCCAAAGAAATTGGACGGCAAAGCCGAGCCAGCCAGCGCCAGTACCAATACTACAGCGAGCGCCATCAGGCCATATGAAAAGTTACTTCTCTCCAGCATCTGTAATTTGAACAAAGGGAGGGGATGAAACCATTCATTAATCAGAAAAATCACCAGGCACACGATGGCGCTGGATAACAGACAATTAAATAACGGCGATTCAAACCAGTCCAGACGTCCACCCTGAGTGATGGCGATTATTAAAAACGCCATACCAGAACAGCCGGTAAGCATACCGAACAGGTCGATCTGTTTAAATCGGTCGAGATAAATCGGGTCCTGCGGCAAACCCCAGCCAATAAATATCATCGAAATCAAAATGGCGGGGACCACTTGCCAGAACATGAACATCCAGCTCACTTCATCTGTCCAGAATGCCGCCAGTGAAGGTGCCACATTTGGACCAAAAGTCGCAGTCAGAGCATAAGCTCCCAGTCCATAAAGTTTTATAGATGGTGGCAGAAAACGTAGCGCCACAGTCATGAGTAAGGGAGGAAGTGCGCCGCTAAACAGGCCCTGTATCGTTCGCAAGAGAATAAACAACTGCGCGTTCGGTAGTAAGGGTAAAAGTATGCCGCAAACCATAAAACCGCCAGCGCAACCAAGAGCCAATTTACGCAGCGAAAAAGTCACAGCAAACCATGGTGCGATCATCATCGCCACTACTTCCGCGGCCTGGTAGGCAGATGTGAACCAACTGGCTTGATCATAAGTCACGCCAACTCCGGCACGCACATCTGCAAGCGCTATATCTATAACCCGACCATTAAGCCCAGAGGTCAAGGCTGCAATCAGTACCCCCACAAACCCCAATGCAAGGCGCCAGGTAAAAGGGGTCGAGGGTGGGGTAGAACGCTGTGCATTCATACAATGTTCTCGTGCATTAAATCGGTACGGTGTACCGTATTGTGGTACAGTGTGGCATCTTACATTGCGAGAGCGTCCGTTGCAATGTGATAATTAATACATGAACTGAGGTAACAGGCTGCCCGTCACCGGACAATAAGGAGCTCTATATGGCCGTTAATGCTTCAAGCTTTGAGGATGAAAAACCCGGCGGGATTCAGGTTATCGCCCGCGCAGCTGCAATTTTGAATGTGCTGGGTAAACACCCTGGCGGCATGAGTCTGGGGGAAATTGCGCAGGAGGTTGCTCTCCCTCGTTCAACGGTGCAGCGTATTGTCGCGGCCTTAGACAGTGCTCAACTTGTGCGTAGCAGCGGTGTAGGTGGTCTGCGTCTGGGACCAGCACTACTCAAACTTATTTCCAGTGTGCACAGCGATGTAGTGGATCTTGTACGTCCCTTCCTGGAGCAGCTTTCGGCCAATATTAATGAAACAGTGACCCTGGCACGTGCCAGTGGTACCCAGCTGGCAATCGTCCATTACGTTGTAGCATCCCGTGAATTACGTGTTGTACCTCGTATTGGACTTAATTTGCCGCTCTACAGTACTTCCGGCGGTCGGGTGTTACTGGCTATGGAAAGTGATGAAGATGTCCGCATACTGGTAGGCGATGCCTATGAAGATCTAACCGGAATGACAGTTAAAACTCTTCCACAGCTTCTGGAGCTGATCGCCGATGTTCGTGCTAATGGGCTGGCTATAGATCTGGGTGAAACTCTTGAGGGCGTCTGCACGATAGCAGTAGCGTTAGACACACTTTTTGGTCGTTTTTCTATCTCATTATTAGTTCCAGCGGCACGTTTCCATAAACATGAAACCTTTTATCGGAAAGAACTCATGCAATGCAAGGAGGCGATAGTTAATGAAATTGGAAGAACAATTTCGGTAGGAGAATAACTAACAACAGGAATAAGTGTTCTCAACGAAATTTGTTAAGCAGCTTGCACAGTCCGGCCCGGCCTGCCCCAATATTAGATATAACGATCAGTTAGTAATGGAGTTGACCAGCTTCCCGTTGATCAACACTAAGTACTGTTAGCTACTTCCGCTTTTGGCACAAAGCGGACGTTACAATTTTTCAGGATTCTTTCTGCCGTCAATTAGCCCAGTCTTCCAGGATCAGGCCAGGCACACGCTCAAACTCTCTCACGTTGTTCGTCACCAGTACGGCACCGGCGGCGATGGCATGCCCGGCAATCGCCATGTCGTTCGGACCGATTGGCGTCCCGGCCGCAGTCAGCGCGGCTTTAATCTCCGTGGTTGCGTCCACCGCGGCGCGGTCCCAGGCGAGGATTGCATCGAGGCGGGCGCAGAAAGCTTCGACAAGCAGGCCGTGGCGGGGAGATGCCTTCTTTCCGATCGCACCGAAACGCATCTCTGCATAAGTAATGGCCGAAACCACGATGCGGTGATTCCGCAGCACTGCCTGCTCCAGCCGTTTAATGACAGCTTCCGGCTGCTCACGCATGATGAACGAGCAAATGTTGGTGTCCAGCATATAGGTCTTGATCACAGGTCAAACCGTCCTTCATCGCTGACAACATCACCGCGCTCGGCCATAAAGTCTGAATCGGCTTTTTCGAGCTGAGTAAACGAACCCCATGTTGGGCGAACGGGACGAAGGATGATGCTATCACCTTCCCGGACGATCTCCAGTTCACTCACTCCCTCAAAATCCAGGTCTCGGGGCAGACGGATAGCACGATTATTGCCGTTTTTAAATATCGATACGGTTCTCATAGTATTTCTCCTGATAGGTTAGCCTTAAAGCATATGCAAAGTATAGGTAGATGTTGGGCATATGTATAGATGTGACTACCTCGGAGTGATAGAAGCGCACATGCGGTGCATGGAAAAATGCTCTACATACATCAATTAATCTTTTCTTCACCTAAGATCTGAATAACCAGATTCGGATCTTGCTCAACTAACTGGTGCAGTACAGGTAATTGCAGAGTCAGGGAAATGCATGGAGTAAGAAGCAGCTGAATGGATAATTTGGCTGTGGAAGGATTTATTTAGCTTTTGCAGGAAACAAAAAAGAGCCCATGTATTCCATGGACTCTTTCTGAGATGCCTCGATTATTCTGTCCAACTTTTGGGGGTCAGTACAATGTGAGGCTACCCAAACAAACATACTTGACCCTATGAGGGTAGCCTCTTCATCGCTGGAAAGCAATAAGGAGGCTGGAATGCCAAAACGTACTCTGCTGTTAGGTTTGTTGATGATCTGTATGACGTTATTGATCTTCACCTGGATGGTTCGCGACTCGCTGTGTGAGCTGCGATTCAGACAGGACCATACAGAGCTGGCAGCAGTGTTAGCTTGCGAAGTGAAACGTTAAGGCGAGGGCGGGGAGATGTTTTCCCGCCTTTCCAGAGTGGTTGGTTGGCTCAGGCACCTTTTTAATGGCCCGCATCGCGGGCCATTAATTTAACTCATAAAGGCCGGCTGCTTGTTCTCGTAGGCCGCAATGGCATCTTCGTGCTGCAGCGTCAGCCCGATGCTGTCCAGACCGTTGATCATGCAGTGGCGACGGAACGCATCGATGTTAAAGCCATAGGTTTTATCCCCGGCTTTCACTTCCTGCGCTTCCAGATCCACCACAAAGCGAATCCCTGGGTTGCTCTGTACCAGCGCAAACAGCTCGTCGACCTGCTCATCGCTTAAGGTCACCGGCAGCAGCTGATTGTTGAAGCTGTTGCCATAGAAGATATCGGCAAAGCTCGGCGCAATCACCACTTTGAAACCGTAGTCGGTCAGGGCCCAGGGCGCATGCTCACGGGATGAGCCGCAGCCGAAATTTTCCCGCGCCAGCAGGATCGACGCGCCTTTGAATTCCGGGAAGTTCAGCACGAACTCCGGATTCGGCACTTCGCCTTTGTCATCCAGAAAACGCCAGTCGTTAAACAAGTGGGCGCCAAAACCGGTGCGGGTGACCTTCTGTAAAAACTGCTTCGGAATAATAGCGTCGGTATCGACGTTGGCCGCGTCCAGAGGGACCACCAGGCCAGTATGTTGGGTAAATTTCTCTGCCATGATGGTCTCCTTATTTCAGGCTGCGAATATCGGCGAAATGGCCGGTCACTGCGGCTGCCGCGGCCATCGCCGGGCTGACCAGGTGTGTGCGCCCGCCGCGCCCCTGACGACCTTCAAAGTTACGGTTGCTGGTAGAGGCGCAACGCTCGCCCGGATTCAGGCGATCGTTATTCATGGCCAGACACATGGAGCAGCCTGGCAGACGCCATTCAAAGCCTGCTTCAATGAAAATCTTATCCAGACCTTCGGCCTCCGCCTGCGCTTTTACCGGGCCGGAACCTGGCACCACCAGCGCCTGCACGCCCGGGGCCACTTTACGGCCTTTCGCCACTTCTGCCGCCGCGCGCAAATCTTCGATACGTGAGTTGGTGCAGGAGCCGATAAACACTTTATCAATCGCCACGTCGGTCAAAGGCACGCCCGGTTTCAGGCCCATATAGGCCAGCGCCTTCTCTGCGCTGGCGCGCTCAACCGGATCGGCGAACGAGGCCGGGTCAGGAATACTGTCGTTAACGGAGATCACCTGGCCCGGGTTAGTCCCCCAGGTCACCTGCGGCGCGATAGCTTCGGCCTGCAGGGTCACCACGGTGTCAAACTGCGCGCCTTCGTCCGTTTTCAGGGTTTTCCAGTAAGCGACCGCATCGTCGTAGTGCTGGCCTTTCGGGGCATGCAGACGATCCTTCACATACGCGAAGGTGATCTCGTCCGGGGCAACCAGACCGGCTTTTGCGCCCATCTCAATGGCCATGTTGCAGAGGGTCATACGACCTTCCATGCTCAGGGCCTGGATCGCGCTGCCGCAGAACTCCACCACATGGCCGGTGCCGCCGGCGCTGCCGGTTTTACCGATGATCGCCAGCACGATGTCTTTGGCGGTGATGCCCGGTGCGGCCTGGCCAGTAACTTCAATTTTCATGGTCTTCGCGCGGCCCTGCTTCAGGGTCTGCGTCGCCAGCACGTGTTCTACTTCTGAGGTGCCGATCCCGAACGCCAGTGCACCAAAGGCACCGTGGGTAGCGGTGTGGGAGTCACCGCAGACGATGGTCATCCCCGGCAGGGTGATGCCCTGCTCTGGGCCCATCACGTGGACAATGCCCTGATACGGGTGATTCAGATCGTACAGTTCAACGCCAAATTCGTTGCAGTTCTTAATCAGCTCCTGCATCTGAATGCGCGCCATCTCACCGGAGGCGTTGATGTCTTTGGTCTGCGTCGAGACGTTATGGTCCATCGTCGCAAAGGTTTTGCCTGGCTGACGCACCGGGCGATGGTGCGCGCGCAGGCCGTCAAACGCCTGCGGTGAGGTCACTTCGTGCACCAGATGACGGTCAATATAGAGCAGTGGGGTTTCGTTTGGCGCTTCGAAGACTACGTGCGCATCAAACAACTTTTCATACAACGTCTTCGCCATGATTACACCCCTTCAGCGACATAGCGGGCGATGATGTCACCCATTTCATCGGTAGTAACAGCAGCAGCGCCACGGGCCAAATCACCGGTGCGAATGCCTTCTTCTAACGCACGGTTGATGGCGTTTTCAATCGCCGTCGCCGCGTCGTTGGCATCCAGGCTGTAGCGCAGCAACAGCGCGAGGGACAGGATCTGCGCGATCGGGTTAGCAATGTTCTTGCCCGCGATATCCGGTGCTGAACCGCCTGCCGGTTCGTACAGGCCAAACCCTTCTTCATTCAGGCTGGCGGATGGCAGCATCCCCATCGAGCCGGTGATCATCGCGCATTCGTCAGAGAGAATGTCACCGAACAGGTTGGAGCACAGCAGCACGTCGAACTGGGACGGATCTTTAATCAGCTGCATGGTGGCATTGTCGATATACATATGCGACAGCTGCACGTCCGGGTATTCCCGGGCGATTTCGTTGACGATTTCACGCCACAGGATCGAGGATTGCAGCACGTTCGCTTTATCGATCGAGGTCACTTTATGGCCGCGCTTGCGGGCAGATTCGAACGCGATACGGGCGATTCGTTCGATCTCAAAACGGTGATAGACCTCGGTATCAAAGGCTTTTTCGTGCTGACCACTGCCTTCGCGGCCTTTTGGCTGACCAAAGTAGATGCCGCCAGTCAGCTCGCGGACACACAGAATGTCGAAACCGTTCGCCGCGATGTCGGCGCGCAGCGGACAGAACTCTTCCAGTCCCTGGTACAGCTTCGCCGGACGCAGGTTACTGAACAGTTTGAAATGTTTACGTAACGGCAGCAGGGCGCCGCGCTCTGGCTGTTCGGCCGGCGGCAGGTGTTCCCATTTCGGGCCACCCACGGAGCCAAACAGCACCGCGTCGGCATTCTCACAGCCGGTCACGGTCGCCTGTGGCAACGGCGTGCCGTGATTATCAATTGCGATACCGCCAACATCGTAGTGGCTGGTGGTAATCTTCATCGCAAAACGGGTGCGGATAGCTTCCAGAACCTTCAGCGCCTGTGCCATAACTTCGGGGCCAATTCCGTCGCCCGGTAACACAGCAATATGGTAATTCTTCGACATTACACGGTTTCCTTATTGTTCTCTTTATTCTGAGCCTTGCGTTGCAACTCTTTTTCCACTTCAGCGGCGCGCCAGATATTGTTCAGCACGTGAACCATCGCTTTGGCGGAGGACTCGACAATATCGGTCGCCAGGCCCACGCCGTGGAAGCGGCGGCCGTTATAATTGACCACGATATCGACCTGGCCCAGCGCGTTTTTGCCCTGGCCCTTAGCCGTCAGGTCATACTTCACCAGTTCAACGTCGTACTCGGTAACGCGGTTAATCGCCTGGTAGATGGCATCCACTGGACCGTTGCCGTTGGCGGCTTCGGCTTTGATCTCGTCGCCACAGGCCAGCTTGACGGAGGCGGTGGCGATATCGCTTGAACCTGACTGCACGCTGAAGTAGTCCAGACGGAAATGCTCTGGCTCTTCCTGCTGCTTGTTGATAAACGCCAGCGCTTCCAGATCGTAATCGAAGACCTGACCTTTCTTATCGGCCAGCTTCAGGAAGGCGTCGTAGAGGTGATCCATGTTGTAGTCGGTCTCTTTATAACCCATCTCTTCCATGCGGTGTTTTACCGCGGCACGGCCAGAGCGGGAGGTCAGGTTCAACTGCACCTGGTTCAGACCGATGGATTCCGGGGTCATGATCTCGTAGTTTTCGCGGTTCTTCAGCACGCCGTCCTGGTGGATACCGGAGGAGTGGGCGAAGGCGCCGGTGCCGACAATGGCTTTGTTCGCAGGAACCGGCATGTTACAGATTTGGCTGACGGTCTGGCTGGTGCGCCAGATTTCGTGGTGATTAATGCGGGTCTGCACGTTCATGATGTCTTTGCGTACCTTGATCGCCATAATCACTTCTTCCAGCGAACAGTTGCCTGCGCGCTCACCGATACCGTTCATGGCGCCTTCAACCTGACGCGCGCCGGCATGGACGGCCGCGATGGCGTTACCGACCGCCAGGCCTAAATCGTCATGGGTGTGAACGGAGATAATCGCTTTATCAATGTTCGGCACGCGCTCATACAGCCCGGAAATGATATTGGAGAACTCGAACGGCATGGTGTAGCCGACGGTGTCAGGAATATTGATGGTAGTGGCGCCGGCACGGATGGCCGCCTCAACCACGCGGGCCAAATCTTCAATCGGCGTACGGCCTGCGTCTTCACAGGAGAACTCAACGTCGTCGGTATAGTTACGGGCGCGTTTCACCATATAGATGGAGCGCTCAATCACCTCATCCAGCGTACTGCGCAGCTTGGTGGCGATATGCATTGGCGAGGTAGCAATAAAGGTATGAATGCGGAAGGCTTCAGCAACTTTCAGCGACT
This sequence comes from Leclercia sp. TB492, assembly GCF_049974505.2. NCBI lineage: Bacteria > Pseudomonadati > Pseudomonadota > Gammaproteobacteria > Enterobacterales > Enterobacteriaceae > Leclercia > Leclercia sp. TB492. Next base: position 729,181 of record NZ_CM127572.1, read on the forward strand.
CAGCCGCCACATCAATGTCTTTCTCGACGCAGCGCGCCAGAGCGCATACACGGCTGTTTTTGATGGTACGGGCAATGGTCTGAACGGATTCAAAATCACCCGGAGAAGAGACCGGGAAGCCTACCTCCATTACGTCTACGCCCATACGTTCAAGGGCCAGAGCAATCTGCAATTTCTCTTTCACGCTCAGGCTTGCCTGTAATGCCTGTTCACCATCACGTAAGGTCGTATCGAAAATAATGACTTGCTGGCTCATGGGTTAGGTCCTTGTCTGAATTTGGGCGCCTTGCTACGAGCATAAAAAAACCCGCGCAGTGGCGCGGGTTTTTTGTCTTAACCAGAGAACGATTCAATGCTGAATTTCGCCCGCCAGTCTACCGCGCACAGTGGATGCGTTTAGTAGTAGTAGACCGGTGAAACGAATGCTGCGAATCATGAATCATGCCCCAGATAAATAAGATATGCTTTTAGTGGTACTGGATACAGGGTTTGATGTCAACCCCTGTGAGGTGAAAACCGTCATTTGCCCTTCCGACCGCCATCCACGAAATTAGCTTATTGTGCTGGTTTTTCCCTTTCTGACAATTTTGTTCGTCTGTAGGATGATGCTGAATACATCGACAGAATTATTTGAATATACTTGATTGCAATTGTTCAAACTTTAGAAACAATAGAGCGGCCTTTTGAATGCGTTAACTTTCATTATCTTAGCCTGATGCTAAGCGCATAAAGTATGCGAAGGTAATGTTAGTGATAATAAAGTGTTAAAGTTTTAAATTAAGTTGCTATTAATATTTCATTAAAACTTAAATAAGCCTTAACTAAACACCATGTTGTTTATTTGTGTGATTTATGGTTTCATTCGAATTATTAGCTTGTGGATATGCTTTTTCCTTATCTGAACATGTTTTTATATTTTATTCCGTACCCCTGTCACGGCTGACGGGTATTTATATATTCCTAATTTGTAACATTTCTCTTTTTCTTGTTTTATATGCGTGATAAATCATATTTTTAAAAATGATTGTTGCTGACGAGTAAAGGGAGTTTAGCGTGACAGTGGAGCAGGATATGTCTGAAGAAAAAATTGAAAAACCGGCAGCATTCGATGGGGCAAAACCACAGCTCCGTACGGTTGATCTGAATCTGTTAACGGTATTTGATGCGGTGATGCAGGAGCAAAATATCACGCGCGCCGCCCAGTCGCTGGGGATGTCACAGCCCGCCGTCAGTAATGCCGTTGCCAGGCTCAAGGTAATGTTTAACGATGAATTGTTTGTGCGCTATGGCCGCGGGATCCAGCCTACGGCGCGTGCATTTCAGCTGTTTGCATCGGTGCGTCAGGCCTTGCAGCTCGTGCAGAATGAACTGCCGGGGTCAGGGTTTGATTCCTCCAGCAGCGAGCGTATTTTCCATTTGTGCGTTTGCAGCCCTCTCGATAATTACCTGACCTCGCTTATTTATAATAAGGTTGAACAGGTCGCACCTAATATACACCTGGTGTTTAAGTCTTCCCTTAACCAGAATACGGAACATCAGCTGCGTTATCAGGAAACCGAGTTTGTCATTGGTTATGAAGAGTTCCGCCGGCCGGAATTTTCCTGCGTGCCGTTATTCAAAGATGAAATGGTGCTGGTAACCAGCAAAACACACCCACGCCTGCATGGCACACTGCTGGAGAGCGATATTTATCGCGAACAGCATGCCGTTGTCGCCCTCGATCGCTACGCTTCCTTTAGCCAACCGTGGTACGACACTCCGGATAAACAGGCCTGCGTAGCGTATCAGGGGATGGCAATGGTCAGCGTATTAAATATCGTTTCGCAAACGCAGCTGGTTGCTATCGCGCCGCGCTGGCTAGTGGAAGAATTTGCCGAGCCGCTGAATCTACGGATATTACCGTTACCTTTGAATCTTAACTCGCGTACGTGCTATCTCTCCTGGCACGAAGCTGCCGGGCGCGATAAAGGCCATCAGTGGATGGAAGAGCTGCTGGTGAGCGTCTGCCGCCGCTAATCAACCTCAGGATAAATCGCACGGTTGTTGTTATTTATCCTGACTTTCTTTTTATTACTGAAATTTTATTCTGTTGATGTTTTTTTCACTGCCGCTTCCGGGCCGTAAAATTGCATGAATTACTGCACCTTTCCCTTTTTAAATGATGAATGCTCACGGCTCTTCGTTATCGTAGTTGATTTATCCATAACAAATATTAATACCTCATAATTCTTCTTTCGCGTTTATGTGCCCGCGCAGGTTTGCTAATTGCCTGCCTTCCGGCGAGCGGTTATGGTAACTGTCACTCTGCACAATAAAAAAACGCCAGGGGTGACCCTGACAAAAAAGACGGCTCAGTGCATATTTCTCCTGTCCGTCTGAAACGATAAGCCTGGAGGCTAATCATGGAGATGTTATCTGGCGCCGAAATGGTCGTCCGATCGTTAATCGATCAGGGCGTGAAGCAAGTGTTCGGTTACCCCGGGGGCGCGGTCCTCGATATTTACGATGCGCTACATACCGTTGGCGGTATCGATCACGTTCTGGTGCGTCATGAGCAAGCTGCCGTACATATGGCCGACGGACTGGCGCGCGCGACAGGGGAGGTTGGCGTGGTGCTGGTGACATCTGGCCCAGGCGCGACCAACGCCATTACGGGTATCGCCACTGCGTACATGGACTCCATTCCGATGGTGGTGCTTTCCGGTCAGGTGGCGACATCGCTGATTGGCTACGATGCCTTTCAGGAGTGCGATATGGTCGGCATCTCCCGTCCGGTGGTGAAACACAGTTTTCTGGTCAAACAGACAGAAGATATCCCGGGCGTATTGAAGAAAGCCTTCTGGCTGGCCGCGAGCGGGCGTCCGGGTCCGGTGGTAGTTGACCTGCCTAAAGATATTCTCAATCCGGCTAACAAACTGCCTTACGTCTGGCCGGAGTCGGTCAGCATGCGCTCTTACAACCCCACCACTCAGGGGCATAAGGGTCAGATCAAACGCGCGTTGCAAACCCTTATCGCCGCTAAAAAACCGGTGGTGTATGTCGGCGGCGGAGCGGTGAACGCGAAGTGTGAAACGCAGCTGCGCGCGCTTATCGAAAAACTGAATCTGCCGGTGGCCTCTTCATTAATGGGCTTAGGCGCTTTTCCTGCCACCCACCGTCAGGCGCTCGGCATGCTCGGCATGCACGGCACCTACGAAGCCAATATGACGATGCACAATTCCGACGTCATTTTTGCCGTAGGGGTGCGCTTTGACGATCGCACAACCAACAACCTGGCGAAGTATTGTCCTGACGCCACGGTGCTGCACATTGACATCGATCCGACCTCGATTTCCAAAACCGTCCCGGCAGATGTGCCTATTGTTGGCGACGCGCGTCAGGTCCTGGAACAGATGCTGGAGCTACTGGCGCTGGAGAGCAATGTTCAGCCGCTCGATGAGATCCGCGACTGGTGGCTGCAGATTGAGCAGTGGCGCGCGCGTCAGTGTCTGAAATATGACACCCAAAGCGAGAGCATCAAGCCACAGGCGGTAATTGAAACCATCTGGCGACTGACAAAAGGCGAGGCGTACGTGACCTCGGATGTGGGTCAGCACCAGATGTTTGCTGCCCTTTACTACCCGTTTGATAAGCCACGCCGTTGGATCAATTCCGGCGGTCTCGGCACCATGGGCTTTGGCCTGCCAGCCGCGCTTGGCGTGAAGCTGGCGTTACCGAATGAAACGGTGGTCTGCGTGACCGGCGATGGCAGTATTCAGATGAATATTCAGGAACTCTCCACCGCACTGCAGTACGACCTGCCGGTGCTGGTGCTCAACCTGAATAACGGTTATCTGGGCATGGTGAAGCAGTGGCAGGACATGATCTATTCCGGCCGCCATTCACAATCGTATATGAAGTCACTGCCTGATTTTGTCCGTCTGGCCGAAGCCTACGGACATATTGGCATGCGCATCAGCGATCCGGCACAGCTGGAAGCGAAGCTCAGCGAAGCCCTTGAGCACGTCAACAATAACCGCCTGGTGTTTGTCGATGTCGTGGTTGATGGCACCGAGCATGTCTATCCGATGCATATTCGCGGCGGCGGTATGGATGAAATGTGGTTAAGCAAAACGGAGAGAACCTGATATGCGCCGGATATTATCTGTATTACTGGAAAACGAGTCCGGCGCGCTGTCGCGCGTAATTGGGCTCTTCGCACAGCGTGGCTATAACATCGAAAGCCTGACGGTCGCCCCGACGGACGATCCCACACTCTCCCGCATGACCATCCAGACGGTTGGGGATGCAAAGGTGCTGGAGCAGATCGAAAAGCAACTGCACAAACTGGTTGATGTGTTACGCGTCAGCGAGCTGGGGCAGGGGGCTTACGTTGAACGTGAGATCATGCTGGTAAAAATTCAGGCCACCGGTTACGGGCGGGAAGAGGTGAAACGCAATGCGGACATTTTCCGCGGGCAGATCATTGACGTCACTCCCTCTATTTATACCGTTCAGCTGGCCGGCACCAGCGATAAACTGGACGCCTTCCTCGCCTCGGTGCGGGATGTCGCCAAAATTGTTGAAGTGGCGCGTTCAGGCGTCGTGGGACTTTCCCGCGGTGACAAAGTGATGCGTTAAGCATAAAAGGTTCGCCTCTAGCTTGCCCGGTATGAATGACCGGGCTTTTTTTTGTGCGCCGATGTCGCTGTACCGACAAAAGCGGTTGCCGGACAGGCTATTCTGCGCTTAGATGTTACAAGATTTAGCCATAACCCTGACGAGGTCATGGACTCTTTTCTTTTTTTTAAGGGGCAATTGTGAAACTGGATGAAATCGCCAGGCTAGCCGGTGTGTCGCGAACGACGGCAAGCTATGTGATTAACGGTAAAGCGAAGCAGTATCGTGTCAGCGATAAGACCGTTGAGAAAGTCATGGCAGTGGTTCGAGAACATAACTACCATCCGAACGCCGTCGCGGCCGGTTTACGTGCCGGGCGTACCCGTTCGATCGGTCTGGTGATCCCGGATCTGGAAAACACCAGCTACACCCGGATCGCAAACTACCTGGAGCGCCAGGCTCGTCAGCGCGGCTATCAACTGCTGATCGCCTGTTCGGAAGACCAGCCCGATAATGAGATGCGCTGCATTGAGCATCTGCTGCAACGCCAGGTTGATGCCATTATCGTTTCTACCTCGTTACCCCCTGAGCATCCTTTCTATCAGCGTTGGGCCAATGATGCGTTTCCGATTGTCGCCCTCGACCGTGCGTTAGACCGCGAGCATTTCACCAGCGTGGTGGGTGCGGATCAGGACGATGCTGAAATGCTGGCGGCAGAGCTGCGCACTTTCCCGGCAGAAAACGTCCTTTACCTGGGGGCACTGCCTGAACTCTCCGTGAGTTTCCTGCGCGAGCAGGGGTTCCGCACTGCCTGGAAAGACGATCCTCGTGAAGTCGACTACCTCTATGCCAACAGCTATGAGCGTGAAGCCTCGGCCCAACTGTTCGAAAAGTGGCTGGAGACGCATCCGATGCCGCAGGCCCTGTTCACCACCTCGTTTGCGCTGTTGCAGGGGGTCATGGACGTGACGCTGCGTCGTGAAGGCAAGCTGCCGTCCGATCTGGCGATTGCCACTTTTGGCGATCATGAGCTGCTCGATTTCCTGCAGTGCCCGGTGCTGGCCGTTGCGCAGCGTCATCGCGACGTGGCCGAGCGGGTGCTGGAAATTGTGCTGGCGAGCCTCGATGAGCCGCGTAAGCCGAAACCGGGGCTCACGCGCATCCGTCGTAATCTTTATCGTCGCGGAATCTTAAGCCGCGCGTAATGACGTCAGGGCAGCGGAAGCTGCCCTGAATTTCTTATCCGCAATCAACGTATTAATTCCCACAGTCTTTTTAAGATAATTCCTTTAAAATCTTTGCCTGCTACGCTTTTTAATTCCCTTTACTGTTTAAAACTTCGTTTCATGTTTATTTTATTATCATAAGTGCAGGGAATTGTATTATTTTGTTACATAACAGAACGCCAGTGCTGAATTATCAGCCATTTTTCCTTCAGGATTTGTCAGCATACCCCTGCCCGCCAGCGGGTTCGCGCCCGCAGTGAATCTGGCGCTGTTATCCCCCCGCAATATGGCTTAAAATGCCGCCCGCGTCGCAAACTGACACTTTATATTTCCCTGCGATGATATGAGTGGTTTTTAAGACGGGTATGCATATTCGCGTTTTTTCTCACAAATATTCATCACGTTAATTTTGCCGCGCCAGTTGTGCAGTTAATAGTCGGGTTAACTTCCATTCGTAAATCAGTGACATTTAGACAGATGTCGCGGAAGTCCTGGCTTGACAAGCTTTTCCATCGCTCCGTAAACTCCCTTAAGTGGGAATTTGTGGGTTAAAGTGGTGAGGAGGGGTGAGACTGGCATGTTCCGTGGAGCGACGTTAGTCAATCTCGACAGCAAAGGGCGTTTGTCGGTACCAACCCGATATCGCGACCAGCTGAACGAGAGCGCTTCTGGTCAAATGGTCTGCACCATTGACATCAACCACGCCTGCCTGTTGCTTTACCCCTTGCCTGAATGGGAAATCATTGAGCAAAAGCTGTCTCGACTGTCGAGCATGAACCCGCAGGAACGCCGCGTGCAGCGGCTGTTATTGGGACATGCCAGTGAATGTCAGATGGACAGCGCGGGGCGTTTATTGATTGCGCCCGTGCTGCGGCAGCATGCCGGTCTGACAAAAGAAGTGATGCTGGTCGGACAGTTCAATAAGTTTGAACTGTGGGATGAAACGGCCTGGTATCAACGGGTCAAGGAAGATATCGACGCTGAGCAGTCCGATTCCGCAACATTGTCGGAACGATTGCAGGATTTGTCTCTATAAATATGATGGAAAATTATAAACATACGACGGTGCTACTGGATGAGGCCGTCAACGGCCTGAATATTCGTCCTGATGGCATCTATATTGATGGCACTTTTGGCCGGGGTGGCCACTCACGTTTGATCCTCTCCCAACTGGGCGCGGACGGCCGTTTGCTGGCAATCGATCGCGATCCGCAGGCTATCGCCGTGGCGAAAACCATCGATGACTCACGCTTTTCCATCGTACATGGACCTTTCTCCGCGCTGGCTGAGTACGTCAGCGAGCGCGATTTAACCGGTAAGATTGACGGGATCCTCCTCGATCTTGGCGTCTCCTCACCGCAGCTTGACGATGCTGAACGCGGCTTCTCCTTTATGCGCGATGGCCCGCTGGATATGCGTATGGATCCGACGCGCGGCCAGTCCGCCGCCGAGTGGCTGCAAACGGCAGAAGAAGCAGATATCGCCTGGGTAATCAAAACCTTCGGAGAAGAGCGCTTTGGCAAACGTATTGCCCGCGCCATCGTTGAGCGTAACCGCATCGAACCCATGACCCGCACCAAAGCGCTGGCGGAAGTGATCGCCGCGGCAACGCCGGTGAAGGACAAGTACAAACACCCGGCGACCCGCACCTTCCAGGCAATTCGTATCTGGGTGAACAGCGAGCTCGACGAGATCGAGCAGGCGCTGAAAAGCTCGCTTGGCGTGTTGGCCCCGGGTGGCCGTTTGTCGGTGATCAGCTTCCACTCGCTGGAAGACCGCATTGTGAAGCGCTTTATGCGCGAGCAAAGCCGCGGTCCGCAGGTGCCGGCGGGGCTACCGATGACGGAAGAACAGCTCAAAAAACTGGGCGGCCGTCAGCTGCGCGCCTTAGGTAAGTTAATGCCGGGCGAAGCGGAAGTGGAAGAGAACCCGCGCGCCCGTAGTTCAGTGCTGCGCATCGCAGAAAGGACCAGTGCATGATCGGCAGAGTGGCAGACACCCTCAGCAAGGTGAAAGATACGTTAGGCAGCACCGAGCGTCATGCTTTGCCGGGCGTCATCTGGGACGACCTGCTGCGTTTCGGCAAGCTGCCACTGTGCCTCTTCATTTGCATTATCGTGTCGGCGGTCACCGTGGTGACCACCGCGCACCATACCCGTTTGTTAACGGCGCAGCGCGAACAGCTGGTGCTGGAACGTGATGCGCTGGATATCGAGTGGCGAAATTTGATCCTCGAAGAAAATGCGCTCGGCGATCATAGCCGGGTTGAACGGATCGCAACGGAAAAGCTGCAGATGCAGCATGTTGATCCTTCTCAGGAAAATATCGTAGTACAAAAATAAGGGAAAACGCGACGCATGAAATCGGCGGCGAAGGCGCTAAAACCAAAACGTCAGGAAGAACAGGCCAGCTTTATCAGCTGGCGTTTTGCGTTGCTTTGCGGCTGTATTTTACTGGCGCTGGGTTTCCTGCTGGGACGTGTGGCGTGGCTGCAAATCATTGCCCCCGATATGCTGGTGCGTCAGGGCGACATGCGTTCCCTGCGCGTGCAGGAGGTCTCGACCTCGCGTGGGCTGATCACCGACCGTTCCGGTCGCCCACTGGCGGTCAGCGTGCCGGTGAAAGCGATCTGGGCGGATCCTAAAGAGCTGCATGACGCTGGCGGGATCTCCCTCGATAACCGCTGGAAAGCCCTCTCTGACGCGCTGAAAATGCCTCTCGATCAGCTTGCAGCCCGCGTCAATGCCAACCCGAAAGGGCGCTTTATCTATCTGGCGCGTCAGGTTAACCCTGACATGGCCGACTACATCAAAAAGCTGAAGCTGCCAGGCATTCACCTGCGTGAAGAGTCGCGTCGCTACTACCCTTCCGGGGAGGTGACCGCGCACCTGATCGGCTTTACCAACGTCGACAGCCAGGGCATCGAAGGCGTCGAGAAGAGTTTTGATAAGTGGCTGACCGGCCAACCGGGCGAACGTGTGGTACGTAAAGATCGCTATGGTCGCGTCATTGAAGATATCTCTTCAACCGACAGCCAGGCGGCGCATAACCTGGCGCTGAGCATTGACGAGCGTCTACAGGCGCTGGTCTATCGTGAGCTGAACAACGCCGTGGCCTTTAACAAGGCGGAATCGGGCAGCGCGGTACTGGTGGACGTCAGCACCGGTGAAGTGCTGGCGATGGCCAGCAGTCCTTCGTATAACCCGAATAACTTTGCCGGAACGGCCAAAGACGCTATGCGTAACCGGTCGATCACCGACGTCTTCGAGCCGGGATCAACGGTTAAACCGATGGTGGTGATGACGGCCCTGCAGCGCGGCATCGTCAATGAAAATACCGTGCTCAACACGGTGCCTTACCGAATCAACGGCCACGAAATTAAAGACGTGGCACGTTACAGCGAATTGACCCTCACCGGGGTTCTACAGAAGTCGAGTAACGTCGGCGTTTCTAAGCTGGCGTTAGCGATGCCGTCCTCAGCGTTGGTAGAAACTTACTCACGTTTTGGACTCGGAAAGGCGACCAATTTGGGGTTGGTCGGAGAACGCAGTGGCTTATATCCTCAAAAACAACGGTGGTCTGACATAGAGAGGGCCACCTTCTCTTTCGGCTACGGGCTAATGGTAACGCCGTTACAGTTAGCGCGTGTCTATGCAACGATTGGCAGCTATGGCGTCTATCGCCCGCTGTCGATCACAAAAGTCGATCCGCCGGTGCCCGGTGAGCGTATCTTCCCGGAATCGATCGTCCGCACCGTCGTGCACATGATGGAAAGCGTGGCCCTGCCCGGCGGCGGCGGCGTGAAGGCGGCGATCAAAGGCTATCGCATTGCGATTAAAACCGGTACCGCGAAAAAAGTCGGGCCAGATGGCCGCTACATCAATAAATACATTGCTTACACCGCAGGCGTGGCGCCTGCAAGCAATCCGCGTTTTGCGCTGGTGGTAGTTATCAACGATCCACAGGCGGGTAAATACTACGGTGGCGCCGTTTCCGCGCCGGTCTTCGGTGCCATCATGGGCGGCGTATTGCGCACCATGAACATCGAGCCGGATGCGCTGACAACGGGCGAGAAAAGTGAATTTGTAATTAATCAAGGCGAGGGAACAGGTGGCAGATCGTAATTTGCGCGACCTTCTTGCTCCGTGGGTATCAGGTTTACCTGCGCGAGTACTGCGAGAGATGGTACTCGACAGCCGTGTGGCTGCCTCGGGCGATCTTTTTGTGGCAGTAGTAGGTCATCAGGCGGACGGGCGTCGGTATATCCCGCAGGCGATAGCGCAAGGTGTAGCTGCCATTATTGCTGAGGCAAAAGATGAAGCCGCGGATGGTGAAATCCGTGAAATGCACGGCGTGCCGGTCATCTATCTCAGCCAGTTAACCGAACGTCTCTCCGCGCTGGCGGGGCGTTTTTATAACGAACCTTCAGACCAGTTGCGCCTGGTTGGCGTAACCGGCACCAACGGTAAAACCACCACCACGCAGCTGATGGCGCAGTGGGCGCAGCTGCTGGGTGAAACCAGCGCGGTAATGGGCACCGTGGGTAACGGCCTGCTGGGCAAAGTGAACCCAACGGAAAACACTACCGGCTCCGCCGTCGACGTGCAGCATGTACTGGCCGGTCTGGCCGGGCAGGGCGCAACCTTCGCGGCAATGGAAGTCTCTTCTCACGGGCTGGTCCAGCACCGTGTCGCGGCGCTGAAATTTGCCGCCTCCGTGTTCACTAACCTGAGCCGGGACCATCTCGACTACCATGGCGACATGGACAACTACGAAGCGGCGAAATGGCAGCTGTATGCCACGCACCACTTCGGTCAGGCGATCATTAATGCCGATGACGAAGTAGGCCGCCGTTGGCTGGCTAAGCTGCCGGATGCCGTAGCGGTCTCCATGGCCGACCATATCAATCCGAACTGCCACGGCCGCTGGTTGAAAGCCACCGAGGTTATCTATCACGACAGCGGTGCGACTATCCGTTTTGCATCGAGCTGGGGTGAGGGCGAAATCGAAAGCCGTCTGATGGGGGCGTTCAACGTCAGCAACCTGCTGCTGGCTCTCGCCACCTTGCTGGCGCTGGGTTATCCACTGGCGGATCTGCTCAGCACCTCCGCGCGTCTGCAACCGGTTTGCGGACGGATGGAAGTGTTCACCGCCCCAGGCAAACCTACCGTGGTGGTGGATTACGCCCACACGCCGGATGCGCTGGAGAAAGCGCTGGAAGCGGCTCGCCTGCACTGCGCCGGTAAGCTGTGGTGTGTCTTTGGCTGTGGCGGCGATCGCGACAAAGGCAAACGCCCGCTGATGGGTGCCATTGCCGAGCAGTTCGCCGATATCGCCGTGGTAACAGATGACAACCCGCGTACCGAAGAGCCGCGCGCCATTATCAACGACATTCTGGCCGGGATGCTCGATGCCGGGCGTGCCCGCGTTGTGGAGGGGCGCGCCGAAGCGGTGACCAACGCCATTATGCAGGCCGGTGAGAACGACGTGGTGCTGCTGGCCGGTAAAGGCCATGAAGATTATCAGATCGTCGGCACCAACCGTCTGGACTACTCCGACCGTGTGACCGCGGCGCGTCTGCTGGGAGTGGTGGCATGATTAGCGTAACGCTAAGCCAGCTGGCCACTATCCTGGGCGCTGAGGTCAGCGGCGAGCTGACCTTCGATGCGGTCACCACCGACACGCGTAAAATCACCCCCGGCTGCCTGTTTGTGGCGCTGAAGGGTGAGCGTTTTGATGCGCACGACTTTGCCGGGCAGGCGAAAGCAGCAGGCGCGGGTGCGCTGCTGGTGAGCCGTAAACTGGATATCGACCTGCCGCAGGCGGTGGTAAAAGATACCCGCCTGGCCTTTGGTGAGCTGGCAGCATGGGTTCGCCAGCAGGTTCCGGCGCGCATTGTGGCGCTGACCGGCTCGTCCGGTAAAACCTCCGTTAAGGAGATGACCGCTGCGATCCTCAGCCAATGTGGCAACACGCTTTATACCGCAGGCAATCTGAATAACGATATCGGCGTGCCGATGACGCTCCTGCGTCTGAATCGCGAGCATGAATATGCGGTGATCGAACTGGGTGCTAATCACCAGGGCGAAATCGCCTGGACCGTGAGCCTGACGCAGCCGGAAGCGGCGCTGGTGAATAACCTTGCCGCGGCGCATCTCGAAGGTTTCGGCTCGCTGGAAGGTGTGGCAAAAGCGAAGGGCGAGATCTACACCGGCCTGCCGGTTAACGGCATCGCTATCATGAATGCCGACAACAACGACTGGCTGAACTGGAAAAGCGTCATCGGGGATCGCAAAACCTGGCGCTTCTCACCGAATGCTGCCAATAGCGACTTCACCGCCACCAACGTTCATGTGACCTCCCACGGCACCGAATTTACGCTACAGACCCCAACGGGTGATGTGGATGTACTGCTGCCGCTGCCGGGTCGTCACAATATTGCCAATGCCCTGGCCGCCACCGCGCTGGCGATGGCCGTTGGCGCACCACTGTCGGCGATCAAAACCGGGCTGGCAAACCTGAAAGCTGTTCCCGGACGCCTGTTCCCGATCCCGCTGGCGGAAAACAAACTGCTGTTGGATGACTCCTATAACGCTAACGTCGGCTCCATGACCGCTGCGGTACAGGTGCTGTCAGAGATGCCGGGTTATCGCGTGATGGTAGTGGGCGATATGGCCGAACTGGGTGATGAGAGCGAAGCCTGTCATCTCCAGGTGGGTGAAGCGGCGAAAGCCTCCGGTATCGATCGCGTGTTAAGCGCCGGTCATCTCAGTAAAAATATCAGCCAGGCCAGCGGCGTCGGTGAGCATTTTGCCGATAAAGCGGCGTTGATCGCCAGCCTTAAGGCCCTGGTTGAAGAACAACAAATTGTGACAGTTTTAGTGAAAGGTTCACGCAGTGCCGCCATGGAAGAGGTTGTGCACGCTTTACAGGAGAATGGGACATGTTAGTTTGGCTGGCCGAGCATTTGGTCAAATATTATTCCGGCTTTAACGTCTTTTCCTATTTGACGTTTCGCGCCATCGTCAGCCTGCTGACTGCGTTGTTCATCTCCTTGTGGATGGGCCCGCGCATGATTGCCCGTCTGCAAAAACTCTCTTTCGGTCAGGTTGTGCGTAACGACGGTCCGGAATCACACTTCAGTAAGCGCGGCACGCCAACCATGGGCGGCATTATGATCCTCACCGCGATTGTGGTGTCGGTGCTGCTGTGGGCTTACCCGTCAAACCCGTATGTCTGGTGCGTACTGGTTGTGCTGGTGGGCTATGGCATCATCGGTTTTGTCGATGACTACCGCAAAGTGGTGCGTAAAGACACTAAAGGGCTCATCGCCCGCTGGAAGTATTTCTGGATGTCGGTGATTGCGCTTGGCGTCGCGTTTGCGCTCTATCTGGTGGGTAAAGACACCCCGGCGACCGAGCTGGTAGTGCCGTTCTTTAAAGATGTGATGCCGCAACTGGGCATCTTCTACATCCTGCTGGCCTATTTCGTGATTGTCGGGACCGGCAATGCGGTGAACCTGACCGACGGCCTGGACGGCCTGGCCATTATGCCAACCGTCTTTGTTGCCGGCGGCTTTGCGCTGGTGGCATGGGCGACCGGTAACATGAACTTCGCCAGCTACCTGCACATCCCGTACCTGCGCCACGCCGGTGAGCTGGTGATCGTCTGTACGGCGATTGTCGGCGCGGGCTTAGGCTTCCTGTGGTTTAACACTTACCCGGCGCAGGTCTTTATGGGTGACGTCGGTTCACTGGCACTGGGCGGCGCGCTGGGCATTATTGCCGTATTGCTGCGTCAGGAGTTCCTGCTGGTGATCATGGGCGGTGTATTTGTGGTTGAAACCCTGTCGGTGATCCTGCAGGTAGGCTCCTTCAAGCTGCGCGGACAGCGCATCTTCCGGATGGCGCCAATCCATCACCACTATGAACTGAAAGGCTGGCCGGAACCGCGCGTTATCGTGCGCTTCTGGATTATTTCGCTGATGCTGGTGCTGATTGGCCTGGCAACGCTGAAGGTACGTTAATCATGGCAGATTACCAGGGTAAAAAAGTCGTTATCATCGGGTTAGGCTTAACCGGCCTCTCCTGCGTGGACTTTTTCCTCGCGCGGGGCGTTACGCCTCGGGTGATGGATACGCGTGTCTCTCCGCCTGGTCTGGATAAACTGCCGGAGCAGGTCGAACGCCACCTTGGTGGTCTGAATGAAGAGTGGCTCAATACCGCCGATCTGATTGTCGCCAGCCCGGGCATCGCCCTGGCCCACCCGGCATTGAGCGCCGCGGCGGACGCGGGCGTCGAGATTGTCGGCGATATCGAACTGTTCTGCCGTGAGGCTCAGGCGCCGATCGTTGCTATTACTGGTTCCAACGGGAAAAGTACCGTCACCAGCCTGGTCGGTGAAATGGCGAAAGCGGCAGGGGTTAATGCAGGCGTAGGCGGTAATATCGGTCTGCCGGCATTGATGCTGCTCGATGCGGCCCGCGAGCTGTATATCCTTGAGCTCTCCAGCTTCCAGCTGGAAACTACCTCAAGCCTGCAGGCGGTGGCGGCGACCATCCTTAACGTCACCGAAGATCATATGGATCGCTATCCGTTTGGTCTGCAGCAGTACCGTGCCGCCAAGCTCCGTATCTATGAAAATGCCCGCGTTTGCGTGGTGAATGCCGATGATGCGCTGACCATGCCGGTACGCGGGGCGGACGAGCGCTGCGTGAGCTTTGGCATCAACATGGGCGACTATCACCTGAACCGTCAGCAGGGCGAAACCTGGCTGCGGGCGAAGGGTGAGAAGGTGCTGAACGTAAAAGAGATGCACCTGACGGGTCAGCATAACTACACCAATGCGCTTGCCGCACTGGCGCTGGCGGATGCCGCCGGTCTGCCGCGAGCCACCAGCCTGAAAGCCCTGACCACCTTCAGCGGCCTGGCGCATCGTTTCCAGCTGGCGCTGGAGCATAACGGCGTACGCTGGATCAATGATTCAAAAGCCACCAACGTCGGCAGTACCGAAGCGGCGCTGAATGGCCTGCACGTTGACGGTACCCTGCATCTGCTGCTGGGCGGCGACGGCAAATCTGCCGATTTCTCTTCGCTGAAACAGTATCTCAGCGGTGATAACGTGCATCTTTACTGCTTTGGCAGAGATGGTGCCGAACTGGCGGCGCTGCGTCCGGAGATCGCTGAGCAAACCGACACCATGGAGCAGGCGATGCGGCTGATTGCTCCGCGCGTGAAGCCCGGTGACATGGTGCTGCTTTCTCCGGCCTGTGCCAGTCTCGATCAGTTCAAGAATTTCGAGCAGCGTGGCGATCTCTTCACCCGCCTGGCGAAGGAGTTAGGCTGATGCGCTTCTCGCTCCCTCGCCTGAGAATGCCGCGCCTGCCAGGATTTGGCATCCTGGTGTGGATCTCGTCGGCGTTAAAAGGCTGGGTCATGGGCTCCCGGGATAAAGATTCCGATAGCCTGGTGATGTACGACCGCATGCTGCTCTGGCTCACGCTGGGGCTGGCGGCGATTGGCTTTATTATGGTCACCTCGGCCTCGATGCCTGTCGGACAGCGTCTGGCTAACGATCCCTTCCTGTTTGCCAAGCGTGACGGGCTGTACATCATTCTGGCGTTCTGTCTGGCGATGGTAACGCTACGTCTGCCGATGGCCTTCTGGCAGCGGCACAGTACCGCCATGCTGATCGCCTCGATCGCTATGCTGCTGATTGTACTGGTGGTCGGGAGCTCGGTGAACGGGGCATCGCGCTGGATTGCCTTTGGTCCGCTGCGTATTCAGCCTGCAGAATTCACCAAGCTGTCGCTGTTCTGCTATCTCGCCAACTATCTGGTGCGTAAGGTGGATGAAGTCCGTAACAACCTGCGCGGCTTCTTAAAACCGATGGGCGTAATCCTGGTGCTGGCGGTTCTGCTGCTGGCCCAGCCTGACCTCGGTACCGTGGTGGTGCTGTTCGTCACCACCCTTGCGATGCTGTTCCTGGCGGGGGCGAAACTCTGGCAGTTCATCGCCATCATCGGGATGGGGATTTCAGCAGTGGTGCTGCTGATCCTTGCCGAGCCGTACCGTATCCGCCGTGTAACCTCTTTCTGGAACCCTTGGGAAGATCCCTTCGGCAGCGGCTATCAGCTGACCCAGTCACTGATGGCATTTGGCCGCGGTGAAGTGTGGGGCCAGGGCCTGGGGAACTCAGTGCAAAAACTGGAGTATTTACCCGAGGCGCACACCGACTTCATCTTCTCCATTATCGGGGAAGAACTGGGTTATATCGGTGTGGTATTGGCACTTTTAATGGTATTCTTCGTCGCTTTCCGTGCGATGTCGATCGGCCGGAAAGCACTGGTTATCGACCACCGGTTCTCAGGTTTTTTAGCCTGTTCAATCGGTATCTGGTTCAGTTTTCAGGCTTTAGTCAACGTCGGTGCCGCAGCAGGTATGCTGCCAACCAAAGGTCTGACGTTGCCGTTAATCAGTTACGGTGGTTCGAGTCTGCTGATCATGTCGACCGCCATTATGTTTTTGCTGCGCATAGATTATGAAACGCGTCTGGAAAATGCCCAGGCGTTTACACGAGGTTCACGATGAATCAACCGAAGCGGTTAATGGTGATGGCGGGCGGTACCGGTGGACATGTGTTCCCGGGACTGGCGGTTGCGCACCATTTAATGGATCAGGGCTGGCAGGTACGCTGGCTGGGAACCGCAGACCGCATGGAGGCCGATCTGGTGCCGAAGCACGGGATTGAGATCGACTTTATCCATATTTCCGGCCTGCGCGGCAAGGGTGTTAAAGCCCTGCTGCTGGCGCCGGTGCGTATTTTCAACGCCTGGCGTCAGGCGCGGGCGATCATGAAACGCTTTAAGCCGGACGTGGTGCTGGGGATGGGCGGTTATGTCTCTGGTCCTGGCGGGCTGGCGGCGTGGTCGCTGGGGATCCCGGTGGTGCTGCATGAACAGAACGGCATTGCCGGTCTGACCAACAAGTGGCTCTCCCGCATCGCCAGCAAAGTGATGCAGGCCTTCCCCGGCGCGTTTCCGAAGGCAGACGTGGTGGGTAACCCGGTGCGTGTTGACGTGCTGGCGCTGCCGTTGCCGCAGGAGCGGCTGGTCGGGCGCGAAGGCCCGGTACGGGTGCTGGTAGTGGGCGGCTCTCAGGGGGCGCGCATTCTGAACCAGACGCTGCCGCAGGTGGCGGCGAAGCTTGGCGACAAGGTGACCATCTGGCATCAAAGCGGGAAGGGCGGTCAGCAAACGGTCGAGCAGGCGTATGCCGACGCGGGCCAGCCGCAGCATAAAGTGACTGAATTTATCGACGACATGGCGGCGGCGTATGCCTGGGCCGATGTCGTGGTCTGCCGCTCCGGCGCGCTGACGGTGAGCGAAATTGCCGCCGCAGGCTTACCGGCGCTGTTTGTGCCGTTCCAGCACAAAGATCGTCAGCAGTACTGGAATGCGCTGCCGCTTGAGAAAGCCGGCGCCGCAAAAATCTTTGAACAGCCGCAGTTTACCGCAGACGCGGTCGCCACCACCCTGGCGGGCTGGAACCGGGAGACATTACTGGAGATGGCGCAGCACGCTCGTGCCGCAGCGATCCCGGATGCAACGGAGCGGGTGGCGAAAGAAGTGAGCCTGGCAGCCCAGGTTTAACCCTCGCAGCGCGTGTTGCGCTGCACGAATTTTTTGAAGTAGTCGATGGCGTTTAGAGAATGAATACACAACAACTGGCGAAACTGCGTTCAATCGTGCCCGAGATGCGTCGCGTCCGGCACATTCACTTTGTTGGCATCGGCGGCGCCGGTATGGGCGGTATTGCCGAAGTGCTGGCGAATGAAGGCTACCAGATCAGCGGTTCCGATCTGGCGCCGAACCCTGTTACGCAACAGTTGGCGTCGCTTGGCGCGACCATCTATTTTAACCATCGCCCGGAAAACGTCCTTGATGCCAGCGTGGTCGTGGTCTCCAGCGCAATCTCTGCCGACAACCCGGAAATCGTTGCCGCACACGAAGCGCGTATCCCGGTGATCCGCCGCGCGGAGATGCTGGCCGAGCTGATGCGTTTTCGTCACGGCATCGCCATTGCCGGGACTCACGGTAAAACCACCACCACGGCGATGGTCTCCAGCATTTATGCCGAAGCGGGCCTCGATCCGACCTTCGTTAACGGCGGCCTGGTGAAAGCTGCGGGGGTGCACGCGCGCCTCGGCAACAGCCGTTATCTGATTGCCGAAGCAGATGAAAGTGACGCGTCCTTCCTGCATCTGCAACCGATGGTGGCAATTGTCACCAACATCGAAGCCGACCATATGGATACTTACCAGGGCGACTTCGAAAATTTAAAGCAAACATTTATAAACTTTCTCCACAATCTGCCGTTTTATGGACGGGCGGTGATGTGTGTTGACGATGCGGTGATCCGCGAGCTGCTGCCGCGTGTCGGTCGTCAGATCACCACCTACGGTTTCAGCGAAGATGCCGACGTCCGTGTGGAAAATTACAAACAGATCGGTGCGCAGGGGCATTTCACCCTGGCGCGTCAGGACAAAGAGCTGCTGCAGGTGACGCTTAATGCGCCAGGCCGTCACAACGCCCTGAACGCCGCGGCCGCCGTTGCGGTAGCAACAGAAGAGGGTATTGAAGACGAGGCCATTCTGCGGGCGCTGGAAAGCTTCCAGGGAACCGGCCGTCGTTTCGATTTTCTTGGCGAGTTCCCGCTGGAAAACGTTAACGGGAAGAGCGGGACCGCGATGCTGGTTGATGACTACGGTCATCACCCGACCGAAGTGGATGCAACGATCAAAGCGGCGCGCGCGGGCTGGCCGGATAAAAATCTGGTTATGCTGTTCCAGCCACACCGTTATACCCGTACGCGTGACCTGTACGACGATTTCGCTAACGTGCTGTCACAGGTTGATGCCCTGCTGATGTTGGATGTTTACTCGGCGGGTGAAGCGGCGATTCCGGGGGCAGACAGTCGTTCTTTGTGCCGCACCATTCGTGGTCGCGGCAAGATCGACCCGATTCTGGTCTCCGATCATGCCCAGGCGGCAGCGATGCTTGCTCCGGTATTGACCGGCAATGATTTGATTCTGGTGCAGGGTGCCGGAAATATCGGCAAGATCGCCCGTACGCTGGCTGAAATCAAACTTACGCCGCAAATTTCGGAGGAAGAGCGTCATGGCTGATAAGATTGCGGTCCTGTCTGGCGGTACCTCTGCTGAGCGCGAAGTTTCTCTGAATTCCGGTGCTGCGGTACTGGCAGGGCTTCGCGAAGGCGGCGTTAATGCGCACCAGGTCGATCCGAAAGAGACTGACGTGACGCGCCTGAAAGAGATGGGTTTTGCTAAAGTCTTTATCGCGCTGCACGGTCGCGGTGGTGAAGACGGTACGCTGCAGGGCTTGCTGGACATCATCGGCCTGCCTTATACCGGCAGTGGCGTGATGGCTTCGGCCATCTCCATGGATAAGCTGCGCAGCAAACTGCTGTGGCAAGGGGCTGGTTTACCGGTTGCGCCGTGGGTGGCACTGACCCGTCGTGAATTTGAGCAGGGTCTTGACGCCAGCGTCGCGGATCGTATCGCTGCGCTGGGATTACCGGTAATCGTTAAGCCGAGCCGCGAAGGCTCAAGCGTAGGAATGTCTAAAGTTGACGAAGCAGGCGATATATCATCTGCATTAGCGCTGGCATTTCAACATGATGAAGAAGTTCTGATTGAAAAATGGCTAAGCGGACCGGAATTTACCGTTGCGATGCTTGGTGAAGAAATTTTACCGTCAATTCGTATCCAACCAGCCGGAACCTTCTATGATTATGAGGCGAAGTATCTCTCTGATGAGACGCAATATTTCTGCCCAAGTGGTCTGGAAGCGGAGCGTGAGGCCATTTTAAACGCTCTGGTGCTTAAAGCCTGGCAAGTACTTGGCTGCCGTGGCTGGGGAAGAATCGACGTGATGCAGGATAGCGATGGACAGTTTTATCTGCTGGAAGCCAATACATCACCGGGTATGACCAGTCATAGCCTGGTGCCGATGGCAGCGCGCCAGGCAGGGATGAGCTTCTCGCAGTTAGTGGTTCGCATTCTGGACCAGGCGGGCTGATATGTCTCAGGCTGCGCTGAACACGCGAAACCGTGACGAAGAAGAAGAGTATTCCTCTTCACGGCGGAGTAATGGAACGCGTCTTGCAGGGATTACCTTCCTGCTTGCCGTGCTGTGTACGGTGTTTGTCAGCGGCTGGATGGTGCTCGGCTGGATGGAAGATGCACAACGTCTGCCTCTGTCGAAACTGGTGGTAACGGGTGACCGTCACTACACGCGTAATGATGATATCCGGCAGTCGATTCTGGCATTAGGCTCGCCCGGCACCTTCATGACGCAGGACGTGAATATTATCCAGAGTCAGATTGAGCGTTTGCCATGGATTAAACAGGCGAGCGTCAGAAAGCAGTGGCCGGATGAATTGAAGATTCATCTGGTTGAATATGTACCCATTGCGCGTTGGAATGATCAGCATATGGTTGACGTAGATGGTATTTCTTTCAGCGTCCCGGCCGATCGTGTCAGCAAGCAAAATTTACCCATGTTGTATGGCCCGGAAGGCAGCGAAAACGAAGTGCTGGAAGGCTTCCGTAACATGGGGCAGGTGCTGGCTAAAGATCGTTTTACCCTGAAACAAGCCGCGATGACGGCGCGTCGTTCCTGGCAGTTGACGCTGACGAACGACATTAAGCTGAATCTTGGCCGGGGTGACACGATGAAGCGTCTGGCCCGTTTTGTAGAACTTTATCCCGTTCTGCAGCAACAGGCGCAGGCTGAAGGCAAAAGGATTAGCTACGTTGATTTGCGCTATGACTCAGGCGCATCGGTCGGGTGGAGCCCGGCGCCGGTTGAGGAACCTAATCAGCAACAGAATCAGGCTCAGGTACAGGCAGAATAACAATGATCAAGGCGACGGACAGAAAACTGGTTGTAGGACTGGAGATTGGCACTGCGAAGGTTGCCGCTTTAGTAGGGGAAGTTCTGCCCGACGGTATGGTCAATATCATTGGTGTGGGCAGCTGCCCGTCTCGTGGTATGGATAAAGGTGGGGTAAATGACCTCGAATCGGTGGTGAAATGCGTTCAGCGCGCCATCGATCAGGCCGAATTGATGGCAGATTGCCAGATTTCCTCCGTGTATCTGGCGCTCTCTGGCAAGCATATAAGCTGCCAGAACGAGATTGGCATGGTGCCGATCTCAGAAGAAGAAGTCTCGCAGGAAGACGTCGAAAACGTCGTGCATACTGCGAAGTCTGTACGCGTTCGCGATGAGCATCGTGTACTGCATGTGATTCCGCAGGAGTATGCGATCGACTACCAGGAAGGGATTAAAAATCCGGTAGGACTTTCCGGCGTACGTATGCAGGCAAAAGTGCACTTGATCACATGTCACAACGATATGGCGAAGAACATTGTCAAAGCCGTGGAACGTTGTGGTCTTAAAGTTGACCAACTGATTTTCGCCGGTCTGGCGGCAAGTTATTCTGTGCTGACCGAAGACGAACGTGAACTGGGCGTCTGTGTGGTGGATATCGGTGGTGGTACCATGGACATGGCCGTCTATACCGGCGGTGCGCTGCGCCACACCAAAGTTATCCCTTATGCGGGGAACGTGGTGACCAGCGATATCGCCTACGCCTTCGGCACGCCTCCCAGCGATGCAGAGGCAATTAAAGTGCGCCACGGTTGTGCGCTGGGCTCCATTGTGGGCAAAGATGAGAGCGTTGAAGTGCCAAGCGTCGGTGGACGTCCACCGCGCAGCCTGCAGCGCCAGACGTTAGCTGAGGTCATTGAGCCGCGTTATACCGAGCTGCTCAACCTGGTCAACGAAGAGATTTTGCAGTTACAGGAACAGCTTCGCCAGCAGGGTGTCAAACACCATCTTGCGGCGGGGATTGTATTAACCGGCGGCGCGGCGCAAATTGAAGGTCTTGCGGCCTGTGCTCAGCGCGTATTCCATACGCAGGTGCGCATCGGTGCACCGCTGAACATCACCGGTCTGACGGATTATGCTCAGGAGCCGTATTACTCAACGGCAGTGGGCTTGCTTCATTACGGGAAAGAAACGCATCTCAGTGGCGAAGCAGAAGTAGAAAAACGCGCGTCGGTAGGTTCGTGGTTCAAGCGAATCAATACCTGGCTGCGAAAAGAATTTTAATTTTAGTAAGAGACCGGCGAGAATTAACGGTTTCGGGCGACAGGCACAAAACGGAGAGAAACTATGTTTGAACCTATGGAACTGACCAACGACGCGGTGATTAAAGTCATCGGCGTCGGTGGCGGCGGCGGTAATGCTGTAGAGCACATGGTGCGCGAGCGCATCGAAGGTGTAGAGTTCTTCGCGGTGAACACCGATGCGCAGGCACTGCGTAAGACGGCGGTTGGCCAGACGATCCAAATCGGTGGCGGCATCACCAAAGGGCTGGGCGCTGGGGCAAACCCGGAAGTCGGCCGTAATGCTGCAGAAGAAGATCGTGAAGCACTGCGTGCTGCGCTTGATGGTGCAGACATGGTGTTTATCGCCGCAGGCATGGGCGGTGGTACCGGAACCGGTGCTGCGCCAGTGGTTGCTGAAGTCGCTAAAGATTTAGGTATCCTGACGGTTGCCGTCGTGACTAAGCCTTTCAACTTTGAAGGCAAGAAGCGTATGGCGTTTGCCGAGCAGGGTATCACCGAGCTCTCTAAACACGTGGACTCGCTGATCACTATCCCGAACGACAAGCTGCTGAAAGTGCTGGGCCGTGGCATCTCTCTGCTGGACGCTTTTGGCGCCGCAAACGATGTGCTGAAAGGCGCAGTGCAGGGTATCGCAGAGCTGATTACCCGTCCGGGTCTGATGAACGTCGACTTTGCTGACGTGCGCACCGTGATGTCCGAAATGGGCTACGCGATGATGGGCTCCGGCGTAGCGAAAGGTGAAGATCGTGCAGAAGAAGCCGCTGAAATGGCGATCTCTTCTCCGCTGCTGGAAGATATCGATCTGTCTGGCGCGCGCGGCGTGCTGGTCAACATTACCGCCGGCTTCGACCTGCGTCTGGATGAGTTCGAAACCGTGGGTAACACTATCCGTGCGTTCGCATCCGACAATGCCACCGTGGTAATCGGTACGTCCCTTGATCCGGAAATGAACGATGAACTGCGCGTAACCGTTGTTGCTACCGGTATCGGCATGGACAAACGTCCTGAGATCACCCTGGTGACCAACAAACCTGCTCAGCAGCCGGTGATGGATCGCTACCAGCCGCACGGTATGGCACCGTTGACGCAAGAGCAGAAACCGGCCGCGAAAGTGGTTAATGACAACACAACACAGACCCAGAAAGAGCCGGATTATCTGGATATCCCTGCGTTCCTGCGTAAGCAAGCTGATTAAGAATTAGCTGGAATTAGGGAATTTACGCTCTTTGTGCTAAACTGGCCGCCCGATAGTGATATACACTCTCGGTTGGATAAGTAACTTGGCGAGATTATACGATGATCAAACAAAGGACATTAAAACGTATCGTTCAGGCGACAGGTGTCGGTTTGCATACCGGCAAGAAAGTCACACTGACGTTGCGCCCTGCGCCGGCCAATACCGGGGTCATCTATCGTCGCACCGACTTGAATCCACCGGTAGATTTCCCGGCTGATGCCAAATCTGTGCGTGATACTATGCTCTGTACTTGCCTGGTGAACGAGCATGACGTGCGGATCTCTACCGTAGAGCACCTGAATGCCGCCCTGGCGGGTCTGGGTATCGACAACATCGTTGTTGAAGTCGATGCGCCAGAAATCCCGATTATGGATGGCAGCGCTGCACCGTTCGTTTATCTGTTGCTGGATGCCGGCATTGAAGAACTGAACAGTGCGAAGAAATTTGTGCGTATCAAAGAGACCGTTCGTGTCCAGGATGGCGACAAATGGGCTGAGTTCAAGCCGTTTAATGGTTTTTCGTTGGATTTCACCATCGACTTCAACCATCCGGCGATTGATTCCAGCACCCAGCGCTATGCGATGAACTTCTCTGCTGATGCGTTTATGCGTCAGATCAGTCGTGCACGTACTTTTGGTTTCATGCGTGATATCGAATATCTGCAGTCCCGCGGCCTGTGCCTGGGCGGCAGCTTCGATTGTGCCATCGTTGTTGACGATTATCGCGTACTGAACGAAGACGGCCTGCGTTTTGAAGATGAATTCGTTCGTCACAAAATGCTGGATGCGATTGGGGACCTGTTCATGTGTGGTCACAATATTATTGGTGCGTTTACCGCGTATAAATCCGGTCACGCTCTGAACAACAAACTGTTGCAGGCTGTTCTGGCAAAACAGGAAGCCTGGGAATATGTGACCTTCGAAGACGAAGCTGAACTGCCACTGGCGTTCAAAGCACCGAGCACGGTTCTGGCGTAACGGCAGATCCCGTTATCTAAATTCGACTGGTTGACCTGGCACTCTCTCCGGCCAGCAAGACCAGTCGTTTTTGTTTTTATCCTTCCCGAATTGCCCTGGTCAATGGCGCGTTTGCTGATTTCATCACCATTTTTAACCTTCTCCGAGGTTCATTACTGCTGCTGTGAAGTAGCTTTAGTGGTAATATCTGGGCGCGAAAAATAAAAAATCTTAGGGTAAGCCAGAAGGCTTGCATACTTGTGGTGGGGCAATTGAGCGGAATTCTGACGCGCTGGCGACAATTTGGCAGACGTTACTTCTGGCCGCATCTCCTTCTGGGGATGGTCGCGGCGAGTCTTGGCCTGCCCGCGCTCTGTAATAACGCCGAAGCTGCGAATCCTGCGAAGACCACCACCACCCGACAAGATCTGAACACGCGGGTTAATTTCACTAATCTCGCCCTGCTGGAAGCGAACCGCCGACCCAATTTCACGGTGGATTACTGGCATCAGCACGCTATCCGCACCGTTATTCGCCATCTCTCTTTCGCCATGGCGCCGCAGGCGTTGCCTGCCGTTGAAGAATCCCTGCCGGTTCAGGCGCACCATCTGGCGCTGCTGGATACGCTCAATACACTGCTTACCCAGCAGAGCGAGCCGCCGGTCATTGTTCGCCAGATTGCTCTTACCGCATTCTATCCTCAATCCGTTTTCTCCGTGTCCGCCTGGATTAGCCAGGTACAAGGCATCCGCGCCGGACCTCAACGCCTCAGCTAAATTAACGCTTTTCAATACCTTAATTTAACTGCCCATGATGGGGCGTTTGAGAATTTATTATGTTAATCAAATTACTAACTAAAGTTTTCGGTAGTCGTAACGATCGTACCCTGCGCCGTATGCGCAAAGCTGTCAGCGTCATCAATGGTCTTGAGCCGGCGATGGAAAAACTCTCTGATGACGAGCTGAAAGGCAAAACCGCCGAATTCCGTGCCCGCCTCGAAAAAGGCGAAACCGTTGAAAGCCTGATCCCTGAAGCCTTTGCCGTCGTTCGTGAAGCGAGTAAGCGCGTGTTCGGTATGCGTCACTTCGACGTGCAGCTGCTGGGCGGTATGGTCCTGAACGACCGCTGCATCGCCGAGATGCGTACCGGTGAAGGTAAAACCCTGACCGCGACCCTGCCAGCTTACCTGAACGCCCTGTCCGGCAAAGGCGTACACGTCGTGACCGTCAACGACTATCTGGCGCAGCGTGACGCCGAAAACAACCGCCCGCTGTTCGAATTCCTCGGCATGAGCGTCGGGATCAACATGTCAGGCCTGCCGGCTCCGGCGAAACGCGAAGCCTACGGCGCGGATATCACTTACGGCACCAACAACGAATACGGTTTTGACTACCTGCGCGATAACATGGCATTCAGCCCGGAAGAGCGCGTCCAGCGTAAACTGCACTATGCGCTGGTGGATGAGGTTGACTCCATTCTGATCGATGAAGCGCGTACCCCGCTGATCATCTCCGGCCCGGCTGAAGACAGCTCCGAGATGTATCGCAAAGTCGACAAAATCATTCCACACCTGATCCGTCAGGAAAAAGAAGACTCTGACACCTTCCAGGGTGAAGGCCACTTCTCGGTGGACGAGAAAGCCCGTCAGGTGAACCTGACCGAGCGTGGTCTGGTTCAGATCGAAGAGCTGCTGGTTGCCCAGGGTATTATGGAAGAGGGTGAGTCGCTCTACTCCCCGAGCAATATCATGCTGATGCACCACGTGACCGCAGCGCTGCGCGCACACGTGCTCTTCACCCGCGACGTGGACTACATCGTCAAAGATGGCGAAGTCATTATCGTCGACGAACACACCGGCCGTACCATGCAGGGTCGCCGCTGGTCCGATGGTCTGCATCAGGCGGTTGAAGCCAAAGAGAACGTCGATATCCAGAACGAGAACCAGACTCTGGCCTCCATTACCTTCCAGAACTACTTCCGTCTGTACGAAAAGCTGGCGGGGATGACCGGTACGGCGGATACTGAAGCCTTTGAATTCAGCTCTATCTACAAGCTGGATACCGTGGTGGTTCCAACCAACCGTCCGATGATTCGTAAGGATATGCCGGACCTGGTCTACATGACCGAAGCGGAGAAAATTCAGGCCATCATCGAAGATATTCGCGATCGTACCGCCGCGGGCCAGCCGGTTCTGGTGGGTACTATCTCCATCGAAAAATCGGAAGTGGTGTCCGAAGAGCTGACCAAAGCCGGTATCAAACACAACGTTCTGAACGCCAAGTTCCACGCCAAAGAGGCGGATATCGTTGCTCAGGCGGGTTACCCGTCAGCCGTGACCATCGCCACCAACATGGCGGGTCGTGGTACCGATATTATGCTTGGCGGTAGCTGGCAGGCAGAAGTGGCCGCGCTGGAAGACCCAACCCCGGAACAGATCGCGCAGATCAAAGCCGACTGGCAGGTTCGCCACGATGCCGTCCTGGCCGCGGGCGGTCTGCACATCATCGGTACTGAACGTCATGAGTCCCGCCGTATCGACAACCAGCTGCGTGGTCGTGCGGGTCGTCAGGGTGATGCCGGTTCATCCCGCTTCTACCTGTCGATGGAAGATGCGCTGATGCGTATTTTCGCCTCTGACCGTGTGTCAGGCATGATGCGTAAACTGGGCATGAAACCGGGCGAAGCGATTGAGCACCCATGGGTGACCAAAGCCATCGCTAACGCCCAGCGTAAGGTGGAAAGCCGTAACTTCGATATTCGTAAGCAGCTGCTTGAGTACGATGACGTGGCCAACGATCAGCGTCGCGCTATCTACACCCAGCGTAACGAACTGCTGGATGTAAGCGATGTGAGCGAAACCATCAACAGCATCCGCGAAGACGTCTTTAAGGCGACTCTCGATGGCCACATTCCTCCGCAATCTCTGGAAGAAATGTGGGATATCGAAGGCCTGCAGGCGCGTCTGAAGAACGACTTTGACCTGGATCTGCCTATCCAGGAGTGGCTGGATAAAGAGCCGGAGCTGCATGAAGAGACCCTACGCGAGCGTATTTTTGCGACCGCCATTGAGGTTTATCAGCGTAAAGAAGAAGTGGTCGGCGCTGAGATGATGCGTCACTTCGAGAAAGGCGTGATGCTGCAAACGCTGGACTCCCTGTGGAAAGAGCACCTGGCGGCGATGGACTATCTGCGCCAGGGGATCCATCTGCGCGGCTATGCGCAAAAAGATCCGAAGCAGGAGTACAAGCGCGAATCCTTCGCCATGTTTGCCTCAATGCTTGAATCGCTGAAATATGAAGTGATCAGCACCCTGAGCAAGGTGCAGGTGCGTATGCCGGAAGAAGTTGAAGAGATGGAACAGCAGCGCCGCGAAGAGGCTGAACGTCTGGCCCAGATGCAGCAGCTTAGCCATCAGGACGATGAAGAAGCCGCTGCGGCCGCGATCGCCGCACAGGCCGGTGAGCGTAAGGTTGGTCGTAACGATCCGTGCCCATGTGGTTCCGGTAAAAAATACAAACAGTGCCATGGCCGTCTGAGCTAAGCATTAAACCAACTGAAAAGGCGCAGATATCTGCGCCTTTTTTATGGAATCAAGACAATGAAAACACTGCAAATCGCTGTCGGGATCATTCGCAATTCCGATAACCACATCTTTATTACCCAACGTGCAGCCGATGCGCACATGGCGAATAAGTGGGAGTTTCCTGGCGGAAAGATCGAGTCTGGCGAAACGCCGGAACAGGCGCTGATCCGCGAACTTCAGGAAGAGGTGGGGATCACCCCGCTGGGAGCGACCCTGTTCGATAAACTGGAATATGCATTCCCCGATCGGCATATCACGCTATGGTTCTGGCTGGTGGAAAGCTGGGAAGGCGAGCCGTGGGGTAAAGAGGGGCAGCCTGGGAACTGGGTTGAACTGAGCGCAGAGGATGCCGACAAGTTCCCGCCGGCAAATGCGCCTGTTATTGCCCGGTTAGTGGGCAACCTGTAAGCCTGCCCGGCGAAACGCCAGCAGGCTATTATTGTTACTGCTGGCTTTCGCTCCAGTCATCGCTGTCAGAGAGACCGCCTTCGCTCGGAATGCGTTTCTCTTCCGCAGCCCATTCACCGAGATCGATCAGCTGGCAACGTTTGCAGCAAAAAGGACGGAAAGGACTCTGCTCGCCCCAGATAACGGGCTTCCCACAGGTGGGACAGTTCACGGTGGTAACATCAGACATCATGACTCCTTAACAACACGCCAGCTCAAAGTCGAGACGTTCCGGCACCAGACCATGTTCACTGTCGAGCGGCATGAAACGAATCGCAAAGCGGCTCTTGTGACCTGAAATTTGCGGATAAAGCTGATCGGCAAGGGTCAGCTGCAGGCGCAGCAGGTCTGCATCCTCGCCGTTATCCTGATAAAAACCGTTCAGGCTGGTTTGCTTGCGGAACGGTGCGGAGTTGCGAATCAAATCAAGGATCAGCGACAACGCCTGCGTCAGCGGCTCAAGGCTGCCGAGCCAGCTTTGTACCTGGACATCACGCTGCTCCTGCGGCATATGCAGCCAGATATGTAATGTCGGTAAATCGAAACTGCAGCAGCCGCCAGGAATGCTCAGGCGCTGACGAACCAGCGCCACCAGACGATCTTCACGCAGAAACTGGCCGATACGCGGCGCAGCCATCAACACCGTGCTGTGGTGTTTCAGCTGCTGGCGCAGGCTGTCGATGCGGCTATTATCCACACCGGGGACTTCGGCCCAGGCCTGTAATTTACGCTGCTGACGCTCCAGCTCTTTCAGTAATTCAGTGCGGACTTCGCCGCGCTCTAGCACATCCAGCAGGTCACTTACGTTACGGAAAAAATGCAGCGCCGTGGTGTGGTCGTGTACCGGAAGGAGGCCTGAAAGCTGCTGGATTAAAAACTCGATGCGCAGCCAGGTACGCATTTTTTCATTGAGCGGATGCTCAAAAAGAACGTGGGTGTGCATTATGCTTTTTCCTGTAAAACAGCCTGCGCCAGGTAGTGCTGATGCAGGCGGGCAACATCGGAGGCAATGGCATCCGGTGCGCCGTTATTATCAATAACATCATCCGCGACGGCAAGGCGCGCTTCACGCGTGGCCTGCGCGGCAAGAATTTGTTCGGCATGTTCGCGCGCGACGTTATCGCGGGCGATGGTGCGCTGAATTTGGGTTGCCGGAGAGACATCCACCACCAGTACCCGGTCAGCTTTCTCATGGAGCTTGTTTTCCACCAGAAGCGGTACAACCCAGAGAACATAAGGTGAGGTTGCCTGAGAGATCTGCCTCTGTGTCTCCTGCTGTATCAGCGGATGGAGGAGGGCGTTAAGCCAGGCTTTTTCTTCAGGATGCGAGAAAATGCGTTCGCGCAGCATCCGACGGTTAAGGGTACCGTCAGGCGCGATGGTGTCGTGGCCGAAATGTTCTGCGATAGCACATAATGCCGGTGTACCGGGCTCTACCACCTGGCGAGCAATGATGTCGGCATCAATAATCGTGACACCCAGACGAGAGAAGGCGTCGGCCACAGTGCTCTTGCCACTGCCAATGCCCCCCGTTAACGCAACGATGTACCCCATTAATTAAAATCCTGGGAAATATTCATTATTGATATCAATTGCTTAAGATTTAATCTTTTGGCAGCAAAGGTTAAGCGCTGCTTACGGACTTTTTACCAGGTAAATTTATAGGATTGTAGCGTAAAAAAAGTGATTTTCGCAGTCTTGCGCAACAGGTATTAGTGCGTATGATAGCGTCACTGGAGTTGTGTGTTTCGTTTTTCGACATTTACCCCAGGAATCCGCAAATGCGTATCGAAGAAGATCTGAAGTTAGGTTTCAAAGACGTACTTATCCGCCCTAAACGTTCTACTCTGAAAAGTCGCTCCGACGTTGAACTTGAACGTGAATTCACCTTTAAGCATTCCGGTCAGACCTGGTCTGGCGTACCTGTTATCGCCGCCAATATGGATACGGTTGGGACTTTTGCGATGGCTAAAGCACTGGCCTCCTTCGATATTCTGACCGCTGTGCACAAGCACTACAGCGTTGAAGAGTGGAATGCGTTTGCAGGCTCCGTATCTGAAACCATTCTCAAGCACGTGATGGTTTCCACCGGCACCTCAGACGCCGATTTCGAAAAAACGAAACAGATCCTGGTCGCTAACCCGAACCTGAACTTCATCTGCATTGATGTCGCGAATGGTTACTCTGAGCATTTCGTGCAGTTCGTCAGCAAAGCGCGTCAGGCCTGGCCGACCAAAACCATTATTGCGGGTAACGTGGTTACCGGTGAAATGTGTGAAGAGCTGATCCTGTCCGGGGCAGATATCGTTAAAGTGGGCATCGGCCCGGGTTCTGTCTGCACCACCCGCGTGAAAACCGGTGTTGGCTATCCGCAGCTTTCTGCGGTGATCGAGTGTGCTGATGCAGCCCATGGCCTCGGCGGGCAGATCATCAGCGACGGCGGTTGCACCATGCCGGGTGACGTGGCGAAAGCCTTCGGCGGCGGCGCAGACTTCGTGATGCTTGGCGGGATGCTGGCGGGTCACGAAGAGAGCGGCGGTACCGTTGTTGATGAAAACGGTGAAAAATTCATGCTCTTCTACGGCATGAGCTCTGAATCGGCGATGAACCGTCACGTAGGCGGTGTTGCTCAGTATCGAGCGGCAGAAGGTAAAACCGTCAAGCTGCCACTGCGCGGCCCGGTTGAGAATACCGCGCGTGACATTCTCGGTGGCCTGCGCTCTGCATGCACCTATGTGGGCGCATCCCGTCTGAAAGAGCTGACCAAGCGCACTACCTTTATCCGCGTACAGGAACAAGAAAACCGCATTTTCAACAGCCTGTAATGCTCTCTCGCTGGCGCGTTTCGCGCCAGCGTTATCCCGCACTCATCGCATCCCCCAGATGAAAGATCGGCAGGTACATCGCGACCACCAGCGTGCCGATAATTAACCCCGTCACAATTAACAGCAGCGGCTCCAGCAGCGAGGCCAGATTGTCGGCTTGCTGAAAAGTCTGTTCATTATGATGCTGTGCCAGATTACTCAGCATGGTATCCAGCGCCCCTGACGATTCGCCGGTACGCACGAGCTGAATACAGAGCGGCGTAAATATCTCGGCTTCATTCAGGGCTGACCAGATGGGTGCACCTTGCATAACGCGATGGCGTATCGTCTGTAGTTTCTCCTGCCAGAAGGGGCACGTTAGGGTCTCCTCCGTACTTTCCAGCCCCTGTAGAAAGGTGATGCCTGCCTGCTGTGTGAGTGACAGAACGGTAAAAATCTGGCTGAGCTTTTGCCCACGGACCAGCGGGCCAATCACCGGACTGCTCAGCAGCAGACGCTGTATGAGGCGCTGCCATCGCCGGTTACGGCGAACAAATACCAGTCCAGATGCCGCCGTCAGCAGACTTAGCATCAGCCCCGCCCCCCACTCCTGAAGCGTGGTTGCCAGCGCCATCACGGCCCGGGTCAGAGCAGGTAAGGGCGTATTGAAGGTTTTGTAGATCGCGGCAAATTCCGGCAGCACCATAGTCACCATCGCCAGCACCACGGCGACGGCCAGGGCAAGAATAATCAGCGGATAGCGCAGCGCCTTTTTGACCTTCGCGCTGAGCTGTTGCTGCGTTTTTTGCTGTTGCGCCAGCTGACGACAACACTCAACGAGCTTGCCGGTCAGCTCTCCGGTTTTCATCATCGAAATATAGAGGGGAGGGAAGACATGCGGCCATTTTCTCAGGGCGTCAGAAAAAGCGCACCCGGCGCTGAGATCGTCAGCTACGCTTTGCAGCAGCGCCTGCCACTGTCGGGCAGGGTGCTGCTGCGCCAGAAGCGTCAGACCTGCCGAGAGCGTTAAGCCCGCCTGCAGCAACGTCGCCAGCTGGTGGATCGCCTCGTAGCGATGTTGCGCCTGCCAGCGCGCTTGCTGCAGGCTTCGTTTGAGCTCAAGAGGAAAAAGATCCCGACCCAACAGGACGCTCCACGCCGTTTGTTTGTCGGGGGCCCAGAGCGCGCCTGTCTGTTGCTCCCCCTGCTGGCTGAGTGCCCGCCAGCGCCAGAGTTGATTACCTGCCATCCGATTCGCCCAGCATCTGCACCAGTTCCCCGAGCGTGGTGTGGCCTTGCTCTACCGCCATACAGCCATGCTCAAACAGCGTGACCATACCCGCCTGCCTGGCCAGCTTTTCGATCTCTTCGACCGGTGCTCCGTTGGCGATGGCAGTACGCAGTTCACGAGTGATCACCATTACCTCGAAGATTGCTACCCGGCCATAAAAGCCGTGATAGCAGCGGTCACAGCCCACCGGCTGCCAGTGCGGCAAAGGGCGAGGCCATAGCGCCTGGGGTAATGGTGTATCCCGGTGCATCTCTGTACGACAGTGTGGGCACAGTCGGCGCACCAGCCGCTGGGCGATCACCATTGACAGCGCCGAGGAGATCATCCAGCGCGCCACGCCCATCTGTTGCAGGCGCACCAGCGTCTCAGCGGTGGAGTTAGTATGCAGCGTTGACAATACCAGATGGCCTGTCTGCGCGGCGTTGATGGCGATCTCCGCCGTTTCGCCATCGCGTATTTCACCCACCATAATGATGTCAGGATCCTGGCGCAAAAACGCCCGCAACACGCTCTGGAAGGTTAACCCCGCCCGGGGATTGATGGGCGTTTGATTCAGCCCGTCCAGCGGAATTTCGACCGGGTCTTCAACGCTGCAGATGTTCACCTTAGGTGTGTTCCGGGACTGCAATGCGCTGTAGAGGGTGACGGTTTTGCCGCTGCCGGTGGGGCCGGTCACCAGGATCAGCCCCTGCGATTTTTGCAGCGCGCTGGCGAATAGCCGCTGTTGGGTTTCACTCATCCCCAGTTGCTCAAGCCGTAGCGCCTGTTGCTCCTGTTGCAGAAGCCGCAGCACGATCTTTTCGCCGCTGCGACACGGGAGCGTGGCAATACGAAACGAGACCGGGGAGCCCGAAAGCTCGACCGTGAATTGCCCGTCCTGAGGTAAGCGACGCTCTGCGATATCCAGGTTGCCCAGCACTTTCAGCCTGGCGATAAGCGTTGTGCCCAGTTCGGCCGGGAGCGGTTGTTGCGGGTAGAGCACGCCGTCAATGCGTAACCGGATCTGCCAGCTCTCTTCGGCGGGCTCAATATGAATATCCGACGCCCGCTGGCTCAGCGCCTGGGTCAGGGTGTGGTTGAGTGTTTCGATGGCGGAACGCGTCGAGGTGGCGACTACGGGCAGATGCGTCTCCTGGCTGGTTTGCTGGTGCTTTTCCATGCGCTCGGCGGTCCAGCATTCGATATCGATTCTTTTCTGCGTCGCGAAACGTAACGCTTCCAGCAGTTCGGGCGGTGGGTTGTCGACCACTGCAATATTGATCCGGTCCGGGGCGCAGGTCAGCAGCAGGGCGTTGTGGCGCCGACAGAGGGCCGTTAAGCGATCGGCATTCATTGCTCGCTCTCCTGCTCGGCCGTAAAGCGGAACACCTCTTCGCAGGCCTGCTTCAGCGCGCTGTCCTCGCCCACGGTGCAGAGACGTTTCCAGCCGGTAATGCCGTTGCCGTTATCCCACTGCGGGGTCATCACTACATCGAGACCGTTGAGACTCTCCTGTCCGGTCAGAGTGACGACGCCTTTGGCGATGCTCATCCCGGAGACATAGCGGCTGGTCGCCGGGGAGGGGATACCGTTGACGCCAGCATCGCAGCTCTCTGTCCCGCCATGATCGAGGGCGCAGAGTTCGACTGCGGTACGGTAGGGCATAAAGGTTTGCAGCATATCGGTGAGGGCAGCTTTTCTCAGGTAGTTCTGGTAAGCCGGAATGCCAATCGCGCTGAGAATAGCCACGATGCCGATGACTACCATTAATTCGATGAGGGTAAATCCTTTTTGTCTTTCCATGGGTCGCTCCTTATGTTGACGCAGGCTACTGTGGCAGCGGGTCAGACCGGGGGCGAGGGGTAAAAATTGATTCGTGAAGCGTGATTCCGCGGGATGTGCGCGCGTTACAGAATAATGCAGCAGGTTTGCGGGGCAGGTCGTAAATCGGGCTTGCCCGGCCTGTGCAGACCGGGCTTTCTGTCACTTAGCGAAAGCGCATCGACAGATCGAGGGCGCGAATGTGTTTGGTCAGGGCGCCAACGGAGATGAAATCGACGCCGGTTTCGGCAAACTCGCGTAAGGTTTCGTGCGTCACGTTACCGGAAACCTCCAGACGGGCCTGGCCGTTGGTGCGTTTCACCGCTTCACGCATCTCTTCGGTTTTGAAGTTATCCAGCATGATGATGTCGGCACCGGCTTTCAGCGCATCGTCCAGCTCCTGCAGGTTCTCCACTTCCACTTCAACCGGCACATCCGGGTGCAGCCAGAAGGCTTTTTCCACGGCCTGGCGTACGGAGCCAGAGGCAATAATGTGGTTCTCTTTGATCAGAAACGCATCGGACAACCCCAGACGATGGTTGGCACCGCCGCCGCACAGCACGGCATATTTCAGGGCGGTACGCAGGCCCGGCAGCGTTTTACGCGTATCCAGCAGCTGGGTATTTGTCCCTTCCAGCAGGTCGACATAGCGGCGTGCTTCGCTGGCGACGCCTGAGAGCGTCTGAACAAAGTTCAGCGCGGTGCGTTCACCGGTCAGCAGGACGCGTGATGAGCCCTCAAGCTCAAACAGCGGCTGGTTAGCGTTGATGCTGTCGCCATCCTCGACATGCCACGTCACCTTCACACCGTCACCGGCCAGCTGAATAAAGACTTCCTCCACCCAACGTTTACCACAGAAAACACCGTCCTCACGGGTGATCACGACCGCATGGGAACGGGCATCTTCCGCCAGCAGTTGGGCGGTAATGTCGTTGTCAGCATTAACGTCTCCACCCAGATCTTCGCGCAGCGCATTGGCGACGCTTACCGGAATATCGAGATTAATACGTTCCAGCAGTACGTTACGTCTGTGGTCGGGGTTGTAGCGGCGAGGCGGCATGTTAAAACTCCAAATTGGTAACGAATCATAAGATTGAAACATGCTACTCTGAACCGGGAATCAGCACCATATATAAGGAGATCCTGCATGCACTCAGAACATGGCTGGCTGGCAGATGCACGGCGTGTTCCTTCGCCACACCACGATTGCCGTCCGGAGGATGAGATCCCGTCGCTGCTGGTGGTGCATAACATCAGCCTGCCGCCTGGCGAGTTTGGCGGCCCGTGGATTGACGCGCTATTCACCGGGACAATCGATCCCGATGCTCACCCCTTTTTTGCGGAGATCGCCCACCTGCGCGTTTCTGCCCATTGTCTGATTCGCCGTGACGGTGAAATCGTCCAGTATGTTCCCTTCGATAAACGAGCCTGGCATGCAGGCGTGTCTCAATATCAGGGGCGTGAACGCTGCAATGACTTCTCTATCGGCATCGAGCTGGAAGGAACGGATACGCTGCCTTACACCGATGCGCAGTATCAGCAGCTGGCCGCGGTGACGCGCACCCTCATTAGCCTCTACCCGGGTATCGCCCACAACGTGACCGGGCACAGCGATATTGCGCCGCAGCGCAAGACCGATCCTGGCCCGGCATTTGACTGGCAAAGATTCAACACACTGCTTACCGCCCTGTCAGATAAGGAGATGACATGACGTTATTTACCATGCTGCTGGTGATGATTGCTGAGCGTTTGTTCAAGCTGGGCGAGCACTGGCATCTGGATCACCGGATGGAAGTGCTGTTTCGTCGCATCCGCCATTTTTCCATGATCCGCACCCTGCTGATGACGGCGGGGGTGATGCTTGTCGTGTTCCTGCTGCTGCGTTCGCTGTATGGCCTCTTCTTTAATGTGCCGCTGCTGGTGGTGTGGATCCTGCTCGGCGTCCTCTGCATTGGCGCCGGCAAGGTGCGTCTGCACTACCATGCCTACCTGAAGGCAGCAACTAACAATGATGCCCATGCCCGTGGGGCGATGGCCAGCGAGCTGACCCTGATCCACGGCGTTCCGCCGGAGTGCAACGAACGCGAGTTTTTACGCGAGCTGCAGAACGCGTTGCTGTGGATTAACTTCCGCTTCTATCTGGCACCGCTGTTCTGGTTTGTGGTGGGCGGCGCGTGGGGCCCGGTTCTGCTGATGGGCTATGCGTTTTTACGCGCCTGGCAGAGCTGGCTGGCGCGCTACCTGACCCCGCACGAGCGTTTGCAGTCCGGCATCGACGCCATTCTGCACGTGCTGGACTGGCTGCCGGTGCGGCTGTTCGGGGTGGTGTATGCCCTGATTGGACATGGCGAGAAAGCCCTGCCGGCATGGTTCGCCTCGCTGGGGGATCGACATACCTCGCAGTACCTGGTGTTAACGCGTCTGGCGCAGTTCTCCCTGGCGCGTGAGCCGCATACCGATAAGATCGAAACGCCGAAAGCAGCGGTTTCAATGGCCAAGAAAACCTCTTTTGTGGTGGTGGTGATTGTGGCGCTGCTGACGATTTACGGCACGCTGATCTAAACCAGCGTGCCGCAGGTCTTACACTGTATCCGCTGACGGGATGCCAAATTCAGGCATCCCGTTTTCATTCCAGCGAATCAGTTTCAGGCGGGTGTGGCGGTTCGGATCGTAGAGCGGGTCGCCCTCGATTTCGGTGTAATTACGTGCATGGTAAATCAGCACGTCTTCGCCGTCCGGCGTTTGGGTAAAGCTGTTGTGCCCCGGGCCGTACTGGCGATTTTCGTAGCTGGTGGTGAACACCGGCTGCGGCGATTTATGCCAGTTTTCCGGGTTCTGCGGGTCGGCATTAAGGTCGATCCACAGCAGTCCCATGCAGTAGTTTTCATCCGTGGCGCTGGCGGAGTAGCTGATAAACAACCGCTCGCCGTGGAACAGCACCGCCGGGCCTTCGTTGACCCAAAACCCACGGCACTCCCAGTCATACTCCGGTTTACTGAGCATTACCGGCTTGCCTTTTAGCGTCCAGGGATTCTCCATTTCGCACAGGTACAGGTTCGAGTTACCGGTGATATCCGGGGCTTTTTGCGCCCAGAGGTACCAGCGTTTCCCCTGATGAACAAAGGTGGTCGCATCCAGCGCAAAGGTATCGAACGGGGTTTCGATCTGCCCTTTCTCGACCCAGGTGCCGGTGAGCGGGTCGCTGTCGCTACACTCCAGGGCGAACATCCGGTGCTGGAACATCCCGAGCTTATCCAGTGCCTGGGTGTGCGTCGCGGCAAAATAGATGTACCACTTGCCGTCAATGCTGTGCAGTTCCGGGGCCCAGATCAGCTGGCTCATTGGGCCGGTGGCCGGCTTGCGCCAGACCACCACTTCATCGGCGCTGCGTAACCCTTCCAGCGTGTCGGCGCGGCGGATCGCCAGCCGGTCGTATTCCGGCACCGAGGCAATAAAGTAGTATTGCCCTTCATGATGAAGAATGTACGGGTCAGCACGTTGTTCAATAAACGGGTTTGGCCAGGTTTGCATTCGGCTTTCCTTATTTAGTCTCAGCGGCTTTGAGTTCCTGAAAATCGTTCAGCTCGCGATAGTTGTTCCGGCGTTTTTCAAGATCGGACTGAATCTGCTTCATGGTTTCGCGATCGACCTTCAGCAGACGAACCACGCCCGCGGTAATGAGGTACCCGACGCCAGGAATCACGGTAAAGAGCAGCACGATGCCGTTGATGGCGTCCGCGCTTTGCGCTTTTGCACCCGCGTCGTAACCGTACCAGGAGAGCAGGAAGCCCACCATCGCCCCGGCAATCGCCAGCCCCAGCTTGAGGAAGAAGATGTTGCCGGAGAAACTGATCCCGGTGATGCGTTTACCGGTTTTCCATTCGCCGTAGTCATCCACGTCGGCCATCAGCGACCAGTGCAGCGGAGACGGGATCTGGTGCAGGATGTTCAGCAGGAAGTAGAGCACCACAATGGTCACGGTGGCTTGCGGGTCGAAGAAGTAGAAGGCGCAGGAGAAAATCGCCAGGGCGATGTTGGTCCAGAAGAAGACCTTCAGCTTACACCAGCGGTCGGTCAGCACTTTTGCCAGCACGCTGCCGAGCATCATGCCCACCACGCCCAGGCTGATAAACAGGGTAGCGAAGTGGGTGCTCTGGCCCATGACCCAGGTGACGTAATACATGGTTGCCGCCATGCGGATAAAGCCCGGACAGACGTTGCACAGGGTCAGCAGCAGAATGCGGACCCACTGGTCGTTCTTCCACACGTCTTTCAGATCGTTTTTCAGTTCGTCATTGGTTTGCACCGCCGGACGCACGCGCTCGCGCACGGTAGAAAAGCTGAACAGGAACATGCAGGTGCCAATCAGCGCCAGCACGGTCATCGCCATCTGGTAGCCTTTAGCTTTGTCCTCGCCGCCGAACCAGTCGGCCATCGGCAGCAGCGTCAGCGACAGCAGCAGCGTGGCGATGCCGACCATCACGAAGCGGTAGGACTGACAGGCTACGCGCTCTTTCGGATCGTTGGTGATCACGCCGCCCAGCGAGCAGTAAGGAATATTGATGGCCGTATAGGTCAGAGAGAGCAGGAAGTAGGTAACAAAGGCATAGATAACTTTGCTGTTGTAGGTCCAGTCCGGGGTGGTAAACATCAGGATGCTGAACAGCGCATAGGGGAAGGCGATCCATAAAAGCCATGGACGAAAACGCCCATACTTACTGCGGGTACGATCGGCAATGGCGCCCATAATCGGGTCGGTAACGGCATCGATGACGCGTACGGAGAGCAGCAGCACGCCCACCAGCGCCGGGGCCAGGCCGAAAATATCCGTATAAAAATAGTTCACAAACAACATGATGGCGCCAAAGATGATATTGCATCCGGCATCCCCCATTCCATAGCCGATCTTTTCTTTTACTGACAGTTTATTGTTATCCATCGACGATTCTCCGAGTTACGGTATGGAGAGAATTATTCGCTGCCAAAGCAAAATATGCGTTGCAGTATAACGTCGGTGATATGGATAAAATGGCTGTAGACGGGAAAGTGTGAGGAAGGTAACAACCCTCTGCGTCCGGCGGGACGCAGAGGGATAGAACATTAATGCGCTTTTACGGCTTTGGCATTTTTCTCTTTAAACATATAGCCGACGCCGAGGATGATAATCCAGACCGGGATCAGGTAGACCGAAATCGCCATGCCCGGGGTCATCAGCATGATAATCAGCACCGCCGCCATGAAGAGCAGACAGACCCAGTTACCCAGCGGGTAGAGCAGGGCAGGGAAGCGCGTTTTCACGCCCTGCTGCTGCTTCGCACGACGGAATTTCATGTGTGCCAGGCTAATCATCGCCCAGTTGATTACCAGGGCGGAAACCACCAGCGCCATCAGCAGGCCGAAGGCCGATTCCGGTGCCAGGTAGTTGATCAGCACGCACAGCGCTGTCACAACCGCCGACACGATAATGGTGTTAACCGGCACGCCACGCTTATCGACATTGAGCAGCGCTTTCGGGGCGTTGCCCTGCTGGG
This sequence comes from Leclercia sp. TB492, assembly GCF_049974505.2. Lineage (NCBI taxonomy): Bacteria > Pseudomonadati > Pseudomonadota > Gammaproteobacteria > Enterobacterales > Enterobacteriaceae > Leclercia > Leclercia sp. TB492. The sequence continues at coordinate 768,870 of NZ_CM127572.1, forward strand.
CCAGGCCGAACAGCATACGGCTGTTGCAGTAAACGCAGCTGTTATAGACCGACAGCGCCGCGGTCAGTACCACTACGTTCAGGGCGTTAGCCACGAAGGTGTCGCCCAGCTCGTGGAAGATCAGGACAAACGGGCTGGTGTCAGCGGTGACGCGGGTCCACGGCAGCAGGGAAAGCAGCACGGCCAGCGAGCCCACATAGAAGATCAGGATACGGTAGATCACCTGGTTGGTCGCTTTCGGGATGCTCTGCTCCGGGTTGTCTGCTTCAGCGGCGGTGATACCCACCAGCTCCAGACCACCGAAGGAGAACATAATGATCGCCATCATCATGACCAGACCGGTCATACCGTGCGGCAGGAAGCCGCCCTGATCCCAGAGGTTGCTCACGCTGGCCTGCGGACCACCGTTGCCGCTGAAAAGCAGCCAGCCGCCAAACAGGATCATCGCCACAACCGCGATAACTTTAATAATGGCGAACCAGAACTCCATCTCACCGAACACTTTCACGTTGGTGAGGTTAATGGCGTTGATCACCACGAAGAAGACCGCCGCGGAGACCCAAGTCGGGATCTCAGGCCACCAGAACTGGACGTATTTACCGACCGCGGTCAGTTCCGCCATCGCCACCAGCACATACAGCACCCAGTAGTTCCAGCCGGACGCGAATCCGGCAAAGCTGCCCCAGTATTTATAGGCAAAATGGCTGAAGGAACCGGCTACCGGCTCTTCGACCACCATTTCACCCAGCTGACGCATAATAAGAAAGGCGATAAAACCGGCAATGGCGTAACCCAGAATAATTCCCGGACCGGCAGACTGAATAACCGATGCGCTGCCCAGGAACAGGCCGGTACCGATAGCGCCACCGAGAGCAATAAGCTGAATATGGCGGTTTTTAAGGCCGCGCTTCAGCTGATCGCCGTGCTGTTGACCATCCATTATGAAACCTCGTGTGTGGTTGTTATGTTCACGCTCTGGCGTGTGTAATTATGAAATTCCATTTCATGTATTTATTAGTTTACGGTTCAATTGGCTGAAAAAACCGGATGTGTCTTCCGTATTTGGAAGAATAGTGTTAAGCGACGGCGAATGCACCTGCTTTATGCGAGGAGAAAGCGAGTTCGAATAAAAAGAAAGCATTTGTAAATCGTCCCGTTTAAGTCCCTTTATCAACCTATAGAATAAAAATGCTCCATAAGTGGGCAGTTTTTCACTTTTTGCTCCGCTAAATCGGTTCAGATCGCACTTTTCCCCGTTTCGATAAAGTTAAAACTGCCTCTTTGGGAGTAATCAATTCATTTGTGCAGAGTTACATTTTTGAAACGTTATTTCTGTAAGGTTGTTAAAATAAGCAGGGTTTACTGATTTCGGTCAAAACCAATATGGACAGAAGGTGAATACTTTGTTACTTTAGCGATACGAATATGAAATTGGTAAGACCAATTGACTCCGGGCAAAAAGGCGTAAGACAGGGAATATGGCCTACAGCAAAATTCGCCAACCAAAATTATCCGATGTGATTGAGCAGCAGCTGGAGTTTTTGATCCTTGAGGGGACCCTGCGCCCCGGTGAAAAACTGCCACCTGAACGCGAACTGGCTAAACAGTTCGACGTTTCCCGTCCCTCGCTGCGTGAGGCGATCCAACGTCTCGAAGCCAAGGGCTTACTGCTTCGTCGCCAGGGTGGCGGAACCTTTGTGCAAAACAGCCTGTGGCAGAGTTTCAGCGACCCGTTAGTGGAGCTGCTCTCCGACCACCCAGAATCCCAGTTCGATCTGCTTGAGACCCGTCACGCGCTGGAAGGCATCGCGGCTTACTACGCGGCGCTGCGCAGCAATGATGAAGATCGTGAACGCATTCGCGAACTCCATCAGGCCATTGAACGGGCCCAACAGTCCGGCGATCTCGACGCCGAGTCCGACGCCGTCGTCCAGTATCAAATTGCCGTCACTGAAGCAGCCCACAACGTGGTGCTCCTCCATCTGCTACGCTGCATGGAGCCAATGCTTGCCCAGAACGTTCGTCAGAATTTTGAATTGTTGTATGCCCGTCGGGAGATGCTCCCGCTGGTCAGCAACCATCGCACTCGTGTATTCGAGGCGATAATGGCCGGGGAGCCGGAGCAGGCGCGTGAAGCGTCGCACCGTCACCTGGCTTTCATTGAGGAAATCTTGCTGGACCGCAGCCGTGAACAGAGTCGTAGAGAACGTTCACTGCGCCGCATACAGCAACGAAAGGATTAAGCGCCAGTTTTTTAGAGCGCGGCAACTAAACGCAGAACCTGTCTTATTGTGTTCTTGCCCAAGAATACAATGGGACAGGTTCCAGACAAATCAACGTATTAGATAGATAAGGAATACCCCCATGTCAGAACGTCTCCAAAATGACGTGGATCCGATCGAAACTCGCGACTGGCAACAGGCGATCGAATCGGTCATCCGTGAAGAAGGTGTTGAGCGCGCTCAGTATCTGATTGAACAGATGCTTTCTGAAGCCCGCAAAGGTGGCGTGAAAGTAGCTGCAGGTGCAGGGGCTAATAACTACGTAAACACGATTGCCGTCGAAGACGAACCGGAATACCCGGGCAATCTGGATCTGGAACGCCGCATCCGTTCTGCAATTCGCTGGAACGCCATCATGACCGTTCTGCGCGCGTCCAAAAAAGATCTGGAGCTGGGCGGCCACATGGCTTCCTTCCAGTCTTCTGCAACCGTTTATGAAGTGTGCTTCAACCACTTCTTCCGCGCGCGCACCGAGAAAGACGGCGGCGACCTGGTGTACTTCCAGGGCCACATCTCTCCGGGCGTCTACGCACGTGCGTTCCTGGAAGGTCGTCTGACTGAAGAGCAGATGAACAACTTCCGTCAGGAAGTTCACGGTAAAGGCCTGTCTTCTTATCCGCACCCGAAACTGATGCCAGAATTCTGGCAGTTCCCGACCGTATCCATGGGTCTGGGTCCAATCGGTGCGATCTACCAGGCTAAATTCCTGAAATATCTGGAACACCGTGGTCTGAAAGACACCTCCCAGCAGACCGTTTACGCCTTCCTGGGCGACGGCGAAATGGATGAGCCAGAATCTAAAGGTGCGATCACCATCGCGACCCGTGAGAAGCTGGACAACCTGTGCTTCATCATCAACTGTAACCTCCAGCGTCTGGATGGTCCGGTAACCGGTAACGGCAAGATCATCAACGAACTGGAAGGCATCTTCGCAGGTGCTGGCTGGAACGTGATTAAAGTCATGTGGGGCGGTCGTTGGGATGAGCTGCTGCGTAAAGACACCAGCGGTAAGCTGCTTCAGCTGATGCAGGAAACCGTTGACGGCGACTACCAGACCTTCAAATCCAAAGACGGTGCCTACGTACGTGAGCACTTCTTCGGTAAATACCCTGAGACCGCAGCGCTGGTTGCAGACTGGACTGACGATCAGATCTGGGCCCTGAACCGTGGTGGTCACGATCCGAAGAAAGTCTACGCTGCACTGAAAAAAGCGCAGGAAACCAAAGGCAAAGCAACTGTAATCCTGGCTCATACCGTTAAAGGTTATGGCATGGGTGACACTGCCGAAGGTAAAAACATCGCGCACCAGGTTAAGAAAATGAACATGGACGGCGTGCGTTATATCCGCGACCGTTTCAACGTTCCAGTAACCGACGAGCAGGTTGAAAACCTCTCTTACATCACCTTCCCTGAAGGTTCTGAAGAGCACACCTATCTGCACGCTCAGCGTCAGAAACTGAACGGCTACCTGCCGTCCCGTCAGGTGAACTTCACTGAGAAACTGGAACTGCCAGCGCTGGAAGACTTCTCTCAGCTGCTGGAAGAGCAGAACAAAGAGATCTCCACCACTATTGCCTTCGTTCGTGCCCTGAACGTGATGCTGAAGAACAAGTCGATCAAAGATCGTCTGGTTCCAATCATTGCTGACGAAGCGCGTACCTTCGGTATGGAAGGTCTGTTCCGTCAGATCGGTATCTACAGCCCGAACGGTCAGCAGTACACCCCGCAGGACCGCGAGCAGGTTGCATACTACAAAGAAGACGAGAAAGGTCAGATCCTGCAGGAAGGTATCAACGAGCTGGGTGCAGGCGCATCCTGGCTGGCTGCTGCGACCTCTTACAGCACTAACAACCTGCCGATGATCCCGTTCTACATCTACTACTCCATGTTCGGTTTCCAGCGTATCGGTGACCTGTGCTGGCAGGCTGGCGACCAACAGGCTCGCGGCTTCCTGGTAGGTGGTACTTCCGGTCGTACGACCCTGAACGGTGAAGGTCTGCAGCACGAAGATGGTCACAGCCACATTCAGTCTCTGACTATCCCTAACTGTATCTCTTACGACCCGTCGTACGCGTACGAAGTGGCAGTCATCATGCATGACGGTCTGACCCGTATGTACGGTGAAGCGCAAGAGAACATTTACTACTACATCACCACCCTGAACGAAAACTACCACATGCCGGCCATGCCAGCAGGTGCCGAGGAAGGTATCCGTAAAGGTATCTACAAACTTGAAACCGTTGCAGGTAGCAAAGGTAAAGTTCAGCTGCTGGGCTCCGGCTCTATCCTGCGTCACGTCCGTGAAGCAGCACAGATCCTGGCGAACGACTACGGCGTAGGTTCTGACGTTTACAGCGTAACCTCCTTCACCGAACTGGCACGTGATGGCCAGGATTGTGAGCGCTGGAACATGCTGCACCCAATGGAAACCCCACGCGTTCCGTACATCGCTCAGGTGATGAACGACGCGCCAGCGGTGGCTTCTACTGACTATATGAAACTGTTCGCTGAGCAGGTTCGTACTTACGTACCAGCTGATGACTATCGCGTTCTGGGTACTGACGGCTTCGGTCGTTCTGACAGCCGCGAAAACCTGCGTCACCACTTCGAAGTTGATGCTTCTTACGTGGTTGTAGCAGCACTGGGCGAACTGGCTAAACGTGGCGAAATCGATAAGAAAGTGGTTGCGGATGCAATTACCAAATTCAACATCGATGCAGAAAAAGTTAACCCGCGTCTGGCGTAAGAGGTAAAAGAATAATGGCTATCGAAATCAATGTACCGGACATCGGGGCTGATGAAGTTGAAATCACCGAGATCCTGGTCAAAGTAGGCGACAAAGTTGAAGCTGAACAGTCGCTGATCACCGTAGAAGGCGACAAAGCCTCTATGGAAGTCCCGTCTCCACAGGCTGGCATCGTTAAAGAGATCAAAGTCTCTGTTGGCGATAAAACCGAGACTGGCAAACTGATCATGATTTTCGATTCCGCCGACGGTGCAGCAGCTGCAGCACCTGCGCAGGAAGAGAAGAAAGAAGCCGCTCCGGCCGCCGCTGCTCCAGCAGCTGCCGCGAGCGCGAAAGAAGTCAATGTGCCTGACATCGGCGGTGACGAAGTTGAAGTCACTGAGATCCTGGTGAAAGTAGGCGATACCGTTGCGGCCGAGCAGTCTCTGATCACCGTAGAAGGCGACAAAGCCTCTATGGAAGTCCCGGCGCCGTTCGCGGGTACCGTTAAAGAGATCAAGATCAACACCGGCGACAAAGTGTCTACCGGCTCCCTGATCATGGTCTTCGAAGTGGCAGGCGCAGCGCCTGCTGCCGCCCCTGCTCAGGCTGCTGCTCCGGCACAGGCTGCTGCTCCAGCCGCGGCTGGCGGTGCGAAAGACGTTAACGTACCGGACATCGGCGGTGACGAAGTTGAAGTGACCGAAGTGATGGTGAAAGTGGGCGACAAAGTTGCTGCTGAACAGTCACTGATCACCGTTGAAGGCGACAAAGCTTCTATGGAAGTGCCTGCGCCGTTCGCGGGTACCGTTAAAGAGATCAAAATCAGCACCGGCGACAAAGTGTCTACCGGCTCCCTGATTATGGTCTTCGAAGTGGAAGGCGCTGCGCCTGCTGCGGCTCCGGCTGCCGCTGCCGCTCCGGCACCTGCTGCTGCACCGGCTCAGGCTGCTAAACCTGCGGCACCAGCTGCGAAAGCGGAAGGCAAATCTGAGTTCGCTGAAAACGACGCTTACGTCCACGCGACTCCGCTGATTCGTCGCCTGGCGCGCGAATTTGGTGTGAACCTGGCGAAAGTGAAAGGCACCGGTCGTAAAGGCCGTATCCTGCGCGAAGACGTTCAGGCTTACGTGAAAGACGCGGTGAAACGCGCCGAAGCTGCACCTGCTGCAGCCACCGGTGGCGGTATCCCGGGCATGCTGCCATGGCCGAAAGTGGACTTCAGCAAGTTCGGCGAAATCGAAGAAGTGGAACTGGGCCGTATCCAGAAGATCTCTGGTGCGAACCTGAGCCGTAACTGGGTGATGATCCCGCACGTTACCCACTTCGATAAAACTGATATCACCGATCTGGAAGCGTTCCGTAAACAGCAGAACGCCGAAGCTGAGAAGCGTAAACTGGACGTGAAATTCACCCCAGTGGTCTTCATCATGAAAGCCGTTGCTGCGGCGCTTGAGCAGATGCCACGCTTCAACAGCTCCCTGTCCGAAGACGGCCAGAAGCTGACGCTGAAGAAATACATCAACATCGGTGTTGCGGTTGATACGCCAAATGGTCTGGTTGTTCCGGTCTTCAAAGACGTGAACAAGAAGAGCATCACTGAGCTGTCCCGTGAACTGACCGTGATCTCCAAGAAAGCGCGTGATGGTAAGCTGACTGCCGGCGAAATGCAGGGCGGCTGCTTCACTATCTCCAGCATCGGCGGCCTGGGCACCACCCACTTCGCGCCGATCGTGAACGCGCCGGAAGTGGCGATCCTCGGTGTCTCCAAGTCTGCGATGGAGCCGGTGTGGAATGGTAAAGAGTTTATGCCGCGTCTGATGATGCCGATTTCTCTCTCCTTCGACCACCGCGTGATCGACGGTGCTGATGGTGCGCGCTTCATTACCATCATCAACAACACCCTGAGCGACATTCGCCGCCTGGTGATGTAATCGAAGAGCCGGCCTGACGGCCGGCTTTTTTCTGGTAATCTCATGCAGTTCGTGAGTTTATTGGCGAAAGCAAAAATTCGTGAGCCGTTTGTTGTTTAAAAATTGTTAACAATTTTGTAAAATGCGAGCGGATAGAACGACCCGGTGGACGACGGGTATAAATTAAGAGGTCATGATGAGCACAGAAATCAAAACTCAGGTCGTAGTACTTGGGGCAGGCCCGGCAGGTTATTCCGCAGCATTCCGTGCCGCGGATTTAGGTCTGGAAACCGTCATCGTAGAACGTTACAACACCCTCGGTGGTGTTTGTCTGAACGTCGGCTGTATCCCTTCTAAAGCGCTGCTGCACGTAGCCAAAGTTATCGAAGAAGCCAAAGCGCTGGCTGAACACGGTATCGTCTTCGGCGAGCCGAAAACCGATATCGACAAGATTCGTACCTGGAAAGAGAAAGTTATCACTCAGCTGACCGGCGGTCTGGCCGGTATGGCCAAAGGCCGTAAAGTGAAAGTGGTAAACGGTCTGGGTAAATTTACCGGGGCAAACACCCTGGAAGTGGAAGGCGAAAACGGCAAAACCGTGATCAACTTCGACAACGCGATCATCGCGGCGGGCTCCCGTCCGATCGAACTGCCATTCATTCCACATGAAGATCCACGCGTGTGGGACTCCACCGATGCGCTGGAGCTGAAAACCGTTCCTGAACGCCTGCTGGTTATGGGTGGCGGTATCATCGGTCTGGAAATGGGCACTGTATACCATGCGCTGGGTTCACAGATTGACGTGGTTGAAATGTTTGACCAGGTTATCCCGGCTGCTGACAAAGACATCGTTAAAGTCTTCACCAAACGCATCAGCAAGAAGTTCAACCTGATGCTGGAAACCAAAGTGACTGCCGTTGAAGCGAAAGAAGACGGTATTTACGTTTCCATGGAAGGCAAAAAAGCCCCATCCGAGCCACAGCGTTACGACGCCGTGCTGGTGGCTATCGGCCGTGTGCCGAACGGTAAAAACCTGGATGCAGGTGCAGCGGGCGTGGAAGTTGACGACCGTGGCTTCATCCGCGTTGACAAGCAGCTGCGCACCAACGTGCCGCACATCTTTGCTATCGGCGATATCGTCGGTCAGCCAATGCTGGCGCACAAAGGTGTTCACGAAGGCCACGTTGCCGCAGAAGTTATTGCCGGTATGAAGCACTACTTCGATCCGAAAGTGATCCCATCTATCGCTTACACCGAGCCAGAAGTTGCCTGGGTGGGTCTGACCGAGAAAGAAGCGAAAGAGAAAGGCATCAGCTACGAAACCGCCACCTTCCCGTGGGCTGCTTCTGGCCGTGCTATCGCTTCCGACTGCGCAGACGGTATGACCAAACTGATCTTCGACAAAGAGACTCACCGTGTGATCGGTGGTGCGATTGTCGGCACCAACGGCGGCGAGCTGCTGGGTGAAATCGGTCTGGCGATCGAAATGGGCTGTGACGCTGAAGACATCGCGCTGACCATCCACGCTCACCCGACTCTGCACGAGTCTGTTGGCCTGGCGGCAGAAGTGTTCGAAGGCAGCATCACTGACCTGCCAAACGCGAAAGCGAAGAAGAAGTAATTTTCTTCCGGCATGAAAAAAGCGGCTCTCGAGCCGCTTTTTTTATCCTGCAAAAACCTACTGCGCCACCAGTTGCCAGCCATCGTCCGGGTTAAAGGTCGGCATCGCTTTCGCTTCCTCCGCTGACTTCTCGCCCAGATTGGCCTGCCACACCCGATCGTTGCCGTTAATCATAAAGCTCATCACTCCGGTCTCGCCGTAGCTCACCGGCCAGGCGATCATCGCAAAGCCTGATATGCTGTCCGGCAGGATGCGGAAATGGTAGCCGTGATACCCCTGACCCGGCTCTTTCGGGCTGAAAGCCGGGCCGAGCGGGCTGGGCGCTTCACCGGGTTTCACCGGCCAGTAGAGCCCGTCTTTTTTACCCTCGCTGCTGACAATTTTCTGCGCATACTGGGTGGTGAGGGCGTAATAGCTCTCCTGCGCATCCACGTAAGCGTGCAGTGCCTCGATGGCGGCCAGCTCGTTGCGGCCCACTTCGCGGTTGAGGATCTCCTCTTTGGCTTCCTGCATATCGAACTGCCAGCCCTCGGCGCGTTTCACCACCGGGATTGGCAGCTGCCAGTGGTACTCGCCCACGGTGAGCCAGGCCATGTCGCCGTCGATCACCGTGTGATGGTTCACCTGCCAGTCGCGCTTAAAGCGATCCACCGCTTCCGGGTCAACGCCATCGGACGGTAAAAAGGTGCGCCAGTCCTCGCCGAGCAGGTTGCCGAGCTCTTTGTCGTTCTGCTCGTTAATCGCCTTCGCCAGCGCATCGGTTGCCTGTTCGGGCGTGCTGAAATGCTGTTGGGCAAAGACGCCGGTCGATACCATGAACAGCATCATTGCGCTAAGTAATTTACTTTTCATTGTCGTCTCCCTTAACGATGACGTAGTTCACGGTGTTCACCGCCGCCCCGGCGTTCAGACATCTGGGCTCTGCCGCCGCTGCGCTGTTCCAGATTGCGGGCCGACTGCTGACGGCTCTGCATCCCACGCTGCTGCTGCGCCTGCCAGTTGGCCGAGCGGCTGTCGTTGCCGCTGAGGGCGTTGGCCCGCTGGTGCGTCTGCGTTGCCCGCTGCCGGGTCTGCTCGCTGCGCTGTTGCGGCTGCGTCTTGCGGGCGGTCTCATGACGTGTCGCCGTACGCTGGGTATTGCTTTCCCGTTTTGCGGTATGCGGGCGATCGCTGTCGTATCCCCGGTAGTTATCGCGCCGGGAGATTTGATTCAGCTGCTGGTTTGCCGCCTGACGCTGCCCGTCACGGGTAGCCGGACGCGCCGTCTGGGACAGATTTTTGCCCGTTGAACGCTCCATCTGGGTCATTGCCGCCTGGCGCTGGGCGTCGCGATTAACCGTACTTTGCGGCGTTGTGGCCCTGACGCTGGTATTGGCGGTCCGGCGCACGGCGGTGTTGTTCTGCGGATAGCGGTTATTCAGCTGGCTGGTGGCGTAGGGCACGCCGCCGCGATAGGCCGGGTTGTGCTGCCAGCCGCGGTTGGCATCCAGTCGCTCGCCACTGATTTTATTGAAGTTATCCACGTTGATGTTGATGTTGTTATCACCATTACGCGAATAGCCACCGTGGTGATCGCCCCCATGATGGTCGTGATCCCAGTCATCATCGTCATCCCAGTCGATATTGCTGAAGATGGCGTAGGTCGTGGCGACCCCGAGGCTGAAGCCCAGCCCTTTGACCAGGCTGTCGGTGAACTGCTCCCCCGGAGGCGGCGGCAGATAGACCGGTGGGTAGCTGGTGTTCGGCCAGGTGCCGTAAACCGTGCTGGGGTTGTAGGTCGGGACGTACACTACCTGCGGATCGGCGGATTCAATCTTGATGACCGTCGGGGCAGGGGATGATGTCGAGGTTGAGGTTGAGGTTGAGGTCGAAGCAGAGGCTTTTGGTGGTTCGGTTTTCGCCACCGTCGTCACCGTCTGCTGCGGTGTGGACTGCAGGGCGCCGGTCTGCTGCGCCAGCAGGCGTAAGCGCTGAACGGAGTCCATCACATCCTTCGGCTGGGCAAGAAACGCGTCGCCGAGATTCTGCACCCAGGGCGGATTTTCCCCCATCAGCGACATCAGCTGCGGGAAGGCGACCAGCGATTTCACGCTCGGATCCCAGGGCTGCCCCGCGACGGCCTGCACCGCCGCATCCCCCTGCATGCGGGGATTATCCCGCGACCACTGGGCCGCCTGGATCACGTTCGCCGGATAGGTGGCGGCCATCAACACTTGCGACAGCAGCGCGTCCGGGTAGAGGGCAACCGGGGCAACCCACTGATCGATTTGCGCTGCGGTGTAGGCCACCGGCACCTGAGGTACAGCCGCCGGGGCGGTTTGCGCTGTCGGCGCGGGCTGTACGGGTGGCGGTGGCTGAGTGAGGGTATCCGGTGCGCGGCTATTAACGTAGACGACGCCTGAGGCGGCTAACAGCCCGGCGCTACACAGGAGAGCAAGCAGATGTGGCTTAAGGGGCAACTTCATAATAAGACTCCGACGAGAGCGAGGCCGTAAGGCGTTTACGTTGCCGCGAGTATATGCACCCGGGTATTACTTTTTTGACTTAAACTGGGAACCGTGCCGACCGGCCGGAGAAAGAGTGTGAGCATTTATTACACAGATTATATCCGATGACGCAGAATCCGTTGGGGTTTCAAAAGACACTCGCAAGCTGCTTTTTTGCGGAGAAAATTCTTCCCGCCACGCCGCTATACCATGCTTAACGATTCAGCAAACAATTTAATGTTGCTTTTTTGTAAACGGATTAACACTGTGTGAAAATCCTGCTATGCTGCCCGACGCGGTATCGGGCATTTACCCTACAAACTGCTGTCTCACAGGAGCGTGAAGAGAACGCCGGCCGCATATGACAATGAGAGCGAGGAGAACCGTCGTGCTAGAAGAATACCGTAAGCACGTAGCAGAACGTGCCGCCGAGGGGATTGTACCGAAACCCTTAGATGCTACCCAGATGGCTGGGCTCGTCGAGCTGCTGAAGAATCCGCCACAAGGCGAAGAAGAATTCCTGTTAGATCTGTTGATCAACCGTGTACCGCCAGGCGTCGATGAAGCCGCCTACGTCAAAGCCGGTTTCCTTGCTGCGATTGCTAAAGGCGACGCAACCTCCCCACTGGTTACCCCTGAAAAAGCGATTGAACTGCTCGGCACCATGCAGGGTGGTTATAACATTCATCCGCTGATTGATGCGCTGGACAGCGATACGCTGGCGCCGATTGCCGCCAAAGCCCTGTCCCATACGCTGCTGATGTTCGATAACTTCTATGACGTCGAAGAGAAAGCGAAAGCGGGCAACACCTACGCGAAGCAGGTCATGCAGTCCTGGGCTGACGCTGAATGGTTCCTGAGCCGCCCTGCGCTGGCGGAAAAAATGACCGTCACCGTCTTCAAGGTGACCGGCGAAACCAACACCGATGACCTCTCTCCGGCGCCGGATGCCTGGTCACGCCCGGATATCCCACTGCACGCCCTGGCGATGCTGAAAAACGCCCGTGAAGGCATTGAGCCGGATCAGCCGGGTGCCGTAGGCCCGATCAAGCAGATCGAAGCGCTGCAGCAGAAAGGTTTCCCGCTGGCCTACGTCGGTGACGTCGTCGGTACCGGTTCTTCCCGTAAATCCGCGACCAACTCCGTGCTGTGGTTTATGGGCGATGACATCCCTCACGTGCCGAACAAACGCGGCGGCGGTCTGTGCCTCGGCGGCAAAATTGCCCCTATCTTCTTCAACACCATGGAAGATGCTGGCGCACTGCCAATCGAAGTTGACGTGAATAACCTGAACATGGGCGACGTGATTGACGTTTACCCGTTCAAAGGCGAAGTGCGCAACCACGAAACCAACGAACTGCTGGCAAGCTTTGAGCTGAAAACCGACGTGCTGATCGACGAAGTGCGTGCCGGTGGCCGTATCCCGCTGATCATCGGTCGCGGCCTGACCACCAAGGCGCGTGAAGCGCTGGGTCTGCCGCACAGCGACGTATTCCGTCAGGCGAAAGACGTTGCGGAAAGCAACCGTGGTTACTCTCTGGCGCAAAAAATGGTGGGTCGCGCATGCGGCGTAGCCGGTATCCGTCCGGGTGCTTACTGCGAGCCGAAGATGACCTCCGTGGGCTCTCAGGACACCACCGGTCCAATGACCCGTGACGAACTGAAAGACCTGGCGTGCCTGGGCTTCTCGTCTGACCTGGTGATGCAGTCCTTCTGCCACACCGCGGCCTATCCGAAGCCGGTTGACGTCACCACGCACCACACGCTGCCGGACTTCATTATGAACCGCGGCGGTGTCTCTCTGCGTCCGGGCGACGGCGTGATCCACTCCTGGCTGAACCGCATGCTGCTGCCGGATACCGTCGGTACCGGTGGTGACTCCCACACCCGTTTCCCGATTGGGATCTCCTTCCCGGCGGGCTCTGGTCTGGTGGCCTTTGCGGCTGCAACCGGCGTGATGCCGCTGGACATGCCGGAATCCGTTCTGGTGCGTTTCAAAGGTAAAATGCAGCCGGGCATCACCCTGCGTGACCTGGTCCATGCGATCCCGCTGTACGCCATCAAACAGGGCCTGCTGACCGTTGAGAAGAAAGGTAAGAAAAACATCTTCTCTGGCCGCATCCTCGAGATCGAAGGTCTGCCGGATCTGAAAGTTGAGCAGGCGTTCGAACTGACCGATGCCTCCGCTGAGCGTTCCGCTGCGGGCTGTACCATCAAGCTGAACCAGGCGCCAATCGAAGAGTACCTGACCTCCAACATCGTGCTGCTGAAGTGGATGATCGCTGAAGGCTACGGCGACCGTCGTACCCTGGAGCGTCGTATTCAGGGCATGGAGAAATGGTTGGCGGATCCACAGCTGCTGGAAGCCGATGCTGACGCAGAATACGCGGCGGTTATCGACATCGATCTGGCCGACATCAAAGAGCCAATCCTGTGTGCACCGAACGATCCAGACGACGCGCGTCTGCTCTCTGACGTCCAGGGCGACAAGATCGACGAAGTGTTCATCGGTTCCTGTATGACCAACATCGGTCACTTCCGTGCTGCCGGTAAACTGCTGGATACCCACAAAGGCCAGCTGCCGACCCGTCTGTGGGTGGCACCGCCAACCCGTATGGACGCGGCTCAGCTGACCGAAGAGGGCTACTACAGCGTGTTCGGTAAGAGCGGGGCGCGTATCGAAATCCCTGGCTGTTCCCTGTGTATGGGCAACCAGGCGCGCGTGGCTGACGGTGCGACTGTGGTTTCCACCTCAACCCGTAACTTCCCGAACCGTTTAGGTACCGGTGCAAACGTCTACCTGGCCTCTGCGGAGCTGGCGGCAGTTGCGGCGCTGATTGGCAAGCTGCCAACGCCGGAAGAGTACCAGACCTTTGTGGCGCAGGTTGATAAGACCGCGGTAGATACCTATCGCTATCTGAACTTCGATCAGCTCTCTCAGTACACCGAGAAGGCTGACGGGGTGATCTTCCAGACAGCAGTATAATCACCGCACCCGTCTGAATGCCCGGTGGCGCTACGCTTACCGGGCCTACAAGACCCATCGCAACCGCGGTGGGTTTTTTATTTTCATTCCTTCCACGCGTTCCGCTTTTTTTCTTCCCCTGTGCTGCGATAATTACTTCAAGGGCTTTGCAGAGGAAAATACTATGGATTACGAATTTCTGCGTGATATCACCGGGGTGGTGAAAGTGCGTATGTCGATGGGCCACGAGGTGGTCGGTCACTGGTTCAATGAGGAAGTGAAAGAGAACCTGAGCCTGCTCGATGAAGTGGAACAGGCTGCGCGCGCGATTAAAGGCAGTGAACGATCCTGGCAACGCACCGGGCATGAATACACGCTGTGGATGGACGGTGAAGAGGTGATGGTGCGCGCCAACCAGCTGGAGTTTTCCGGTGACGAGATGGAAGAGGGGATGAACTACTACGATGAAGAGAGCCTGTCGCTGTGCGGCGTGGAAGACTTTCTTCAGGTGGTGGCGGCCTACCGCGATTTCATGAAACAGAAGTAATATCCGGAGCCTCCCTGCTCCGGACGCATCTTATACGGCCGGAATGTTGCGGCCGTAGTAAATTTCGCGCATCTCTTTCCACAGCAGGTCGGTAATGACCTTGCGCTCGTCTTCGCTTAAATCTTCCGGCTTTGTGTGGAACATATAGTGCTTAAGGTCGAACTCCTTCAGCAGCATTTTGGTATGGAAGATATTTTCCTGATAGACGTTCACATCCACCATGTCATACAGCGATTTCATATCCTCAGACATGAAGTTCTGAATCGAGTTAATTTCATGATCGATAAAGTGCTTCATGCCGTTGATATCACGGGTAAAGCCGCGCACGCGGTAATCAATGGTTACGATGTCGGACTCAAGTTGATGAATTAAGTAATTCAGCGCGTTGAGGGGCGAAATCACACCGCAGGTCGACACTTCAATATCGGCACGGAAAGTACATAGCCCGCCTTCCGGGTGACTCTCCGGGTAAGTGTGCACGCAGATATGGCTCTTATCGAGATGGGCCACCACCGCTTCCGGCAGCGGGCCAGGGTGCTCGGTGTTATCGATAAGCGTGGGGTCAACCGGCTCTTCGCTAACCAGAATAGTGACGCTGGCACCCTGGGGCTCATAATCCTGACGGGCGATGTTCAGGATATTGGCGCCGATAATAGAGCAGGTTTCTGACAGGATCTCGGTCAGTCGGTTGGCGTTATAGAGTTCATCGATATAGGCGATATAACCATCGCGCTCTTCCGCCGTTTTCACATAGCAGATATCGTAAATACAAAAACTCAGGCTTTTGGTCAGGTTGTTAAAGCCATGCAGTTTCAGCTTTTTCAATTCATTCACCCCCTCAGAGCGTCTTGCAAATATTGCGGCAAAGCAAAGGCTGCGGTATGGACGGCCGGGTTGTAATAACGGCAGGTCAGATTGGCGTGCTGGAAGCGCGCCTGAATAATGCCGGTAGAGAGATGACGCAGGGCTTCATTATCCGTCGCCCAGGCAAAGGTCATCACGCCGCCGTAGTAGGTCGGGATCGCCGCCTGATAGAAGCTCACGTCGGTAAAGTAATGGCTCAGCTTACGGTGGCTGTCGAGGGCCTCATCCTGCTGCAGGAAGCAGACGCCGTTCTGGGCGACAAAGACGCCGCCGGGGTTCAGGCAGCGTTTGCAGCCCTCATAGAACGCAGAGGTAAACAGGCTCTCGCCCGGCCCAATCGGATCGGTGCAGTCGGAGATGATCACATCGAAGGTTTGCGTCGTCTGGTTAACAAAATTAACGCCGTCGTCGATCACAAGCGTGAAGCGCGGATCGTCGTAGCTTCCGGCATTGTGATTGGGCAGATACTGGCGGCAGAAGGAGACCACACCGGCGTCGATCTCTACCATGGTGATGCTTTCAATCGTTTTGTGGCGGGACACTTCACGCAGCATAGCGCCGTCGCCGCCGCCGATGATGAGCACATGTTTCGCATTGCCGTGGGCCAGCAGCGGTACATGGGTCATCATCTCGTGATAAATGAATTCATCACGCTCGGTAGTTTGCACCACACCATCGAGCGCCATCACCCGGCCAAAGGCCGCGTTTTCGAAAATGATCAGATCCTGATGATCGGTTTTCTCGTGATAGAGCACGTTATCAATGGCAAAGTACTGTCCAAACTGGTCATGCAGCGTTTCGTGCCACAATGTCTTTTCGGCCATGGGATGATACCTCCTTTGTTAACACCCGGTTAAAACGGGCGAAACATCATAGCTAACAATGACCGTGGTTGCACGGTCATCAATTCAGCAAAAGGGCATCGGGAGGGGAGTTACTTAACGTAGGCGAGCAGGCTCAGCGAGTCGCGAGCCAGGGCTTTACATTTTTTTGCCGTGGGAATGCCGATGCCGCTGAGATCGCGGTAGCTGTCTTCACCGAGGGTTTTCATATCGAAACTGTCGTAGTTGCTCAGATCCCACTGGTTCTGCTGAGCAAAGAAGACCAGCGCGCGACGAATCTGACCGTTAGGTAAATTCTGGTAGCCACAGTCATTTTTCAGAAATACAAACACCGCCGTTAAATCCGCCATGTCTTCGGCTTCATTTTCACTCAGCGCATAGCTGTTTGCGCAACTTATCATCAGGGTGCTGAACAGGATTGTTCGGAAAAACGTCTTCATTGCTTCTACCAATACGTCACGGAAATTCAACGTTAGCACACTTCCCGCCGGTGCGACGATCTTTATTATTTCCGCTTTTCTTGACCTTCCGGCAAGGGGAGGGTTTATGCTCATGGCATCGCCTGCTGCGAATAAGGAGATGAACATGCAACGCCGTGATTTTTTAAAATATTCTGCCGCACTGAGTGTCGCCAGTGCGTTACCGCTGTGGAGCCGAGCTGCTTTTGCCGCTGAGCATCCCGTTCTGCCAATCCCCAATTTACTCACCCCCGATGCGCGTAATCAGGTGAAGCTGGTGGTGCAGGCGGGCAAAACGACCTTCGGACCGCACAACGCCACCACCTGGGGCTACAACGGCAATCTGCTGGGCCCGGCCATTCAGCTACGCAAGGGAAAAGCGTTAACCGTTAATATTCACAACACCCTTAATGAAGAGACCACCGTCCACTGGCATGGTCTGGAAGTGCCGGGCGAGGTGGACGGGGGCCCGCACGGCATCATCAAACCCGGCGGCCAGAGAACGGTGACCTTTACCCCGGAGCAGCGTGCGGCGACCTGCTGGTTCCATCCTCATCAGCACGGAAAAACCGGGCATCAGGTGGCGATGGGGCTCGCCGGGCTGGTGCTGATTGAGGATGACGAAAGCCGCCTGCTGCGCCTGCCAAAGCAGTGGGGCATTGACGATGTGCCGGTGATCGTCCAGGACAAAAAGTTCGCCGCTGACGGGCAGATTGACTATCAGCTGGATGTGATGAGCGCCGCGGTGGGCTGGTTTGGCGATACGCTGCTGACCAACGGCGCGATCTACCCGCAGCACAATGCCCCGAAAGGCTGGCTACGCCTGCGCCTGCTCAACGGCTGTAATGCGCGCTCGCTTAACTTTGCCGCCAGCGATAAACGCCCGCTGTACGTGGTCGCCAGCGACGGAGGGCTACTGGCTGAGCCGGTGAAAGTGACCGAGCTGCCGATGCTGATGGGCGAGCGTTTTGAGGTGCTGGTGGATATCAGCGACGGTAAGGCGTTTGACCTGATGACCCTGCCGGTCAGCCAGATGGGAATGGCGGTGGCGCCGTTCGATAAGCCGCAGCCGGTGCTGCGCATTCAGCCGCTGCTGGTAACGGCTTCCGGCGAGTTGCCGGATACGTTGACCAGCATGCCAGCTCTGCCGTCGCTGGAGGGGCTGACCCAGCGGAAACTGCAGCTGTCGATGGATCCGATGCTCGACATGATGGGCATGCAGGCCTTAATGAAGAAGTACGGCCATCAGGCCATGGCGGGGATGGATCACGGCCAGATGGATCATGGCAACATGGGCGGGATGGATCACAGCATGCATGGGTTCGACTTCCGTAACGGCAACCGGATTAACGGCAAAGCCTTCGATATGCACACGCCGCAGTTCGCGGCCGCGAAAGGGCGGTATGAGCGTTGGACGATCTCGGGGGAAGGGGACATGATGCTGCATCCGTTCCATATTCACGGCACCCAGTTCCGCATCCTGACGGAAAACGGTAAAGCGCCTGCGGTGCATCGCGCGGGCTGGAAGGATACGGTGCGCGTTGAGGGCGGGGTGAGCGAGGTATTAGTGAAGTTCGATCATGACGCGCCGAAAGAGTATGCCTATATGGCGCACTGCCATCTGTTAGAGCATGAAGATACGGGGATGATGCTCGGATTCACGGTATAAAAAAGCCGGGTGGCGGCTACGCCTTACCCGGCCTACAGTTCTAAAAACGGCAACTTTCGTTGCCGTTTTGCTTTTACTTCTCGTCAGGCAACGCATAGGCAACAATATAGTCGCCCATCTTCGTCCCAAACGAACCGTGACCACCTGCGGAGATCACCACAAACTGCTTACCATTGGCCTCATAGGTCATTGGCGTGGCTTGTCCACCAGCTGGCAGACGACCCTGCCACAGTTTCTCACCGTTGCTCATGTTGTACGCGCGCAGGTAGTTATCGGCAGTTGCACCAATAAACAGCACGTTACCGGCGGTGGAGATTGGGCCACCCAGCATCGGCATACCCATATTGAACGGCACCGGGATCGGCATCGGGAACGGCATGCTGTCCTGTGGCGTACCAATACGTTTTTTCCATACGACCTGATTGGTTTTCAGATCCAGCGCGGAGATATAACCCCAGGCAGGCTGTTTACACGGCAGGCCAAACGGAGAGAGGAACGGGTTCAGCGTCACGCCGTACGGCACGCCGTACTGCGGCTGAATACCGGATTCGGTACCGGTACCCTGCGCGTCTTTCGGCTGCTCCATTGGGTTGCCCGGACCGCGTGGGATCAGCTTCGAGACAAACGGCAGCGCCATCGGGTTGGCAATCGCCACCTGACGGTTCGGATCCACGGAGATACCGCCCCATTCGAACATCCCCAGGTTACCCGGGAAGACCAGTGTGCCCTGCTCGGACGGTGGTGTGAAGATGCCTTCATAGCGCATCTGGTGGAACATCACGCGACACACCAGCTGGTCAAACATCGTGGCGCCCCACATGTCTGCCCCACTGAGGTCTTTCTTCGGACGGAAGCTCAGATCCGAGAACGGCTGGGTTTTGGTGACGTAGTCGCCTTTCGCTGCGCCCTGCGGAACCGGTTTTTCCGGCGCCGGCACGACCAATTGGCCGTTACGACGATCCAGCACGAAGATATTGCCGGTTTTCGCCGGGGCGTAGATCACCGGTACGGTCTGGCCGTTAACGTTGATGTCCGCCAGCGTCGGCTGGGACGGCATATCCATATCCCACAGATCGTGATGAACGGTCTGATAGCTCCAAGCCAGTTTACCGGTGGTTGCGTTCAGCGCCAGGACAGAGCTGGCATAACGTTCCTGTTCCGGCGTACGGTTACCACCCCAGATATCCGGTGTGGTCACGCCCATCGGCAGGTAGACCAGGTCCAGCTTCGCGTCATAGGCCGCTGGTGCCCAGGAGTTCGGCGAGTTGAAGGTAAAGGTGTGTTCATCCGACGGGATAGCGTTTGGATCTTTCGCACCCGGATCAAAGGCCCACAGCAGTTTACCGGTGTTGACGTCAAAACCGCGGATAACGCCGGAGGTTTCGCGCACGGAGAAGTTATCCGTTACTGAACCGGCAATCACGATGGTTCTGTCAGTGATGATTGGCGGCGAGGTTGGCTCATACAGACCCGGAGTTTGATCCGGCATGTTGGTCTGCAGATTCAGCACGCCTTTGTTGGCAAAGGTTTCGCACAGCTTGCCGGTTTCGGCGTTAATGGCAAACAGACGACCGTCGTTGACCGGCAGCATAATGCGGCGCGGACAGTCGGCGATCACTTCCGGACTGGCGTTATCAGCGCGTGCTTCGTGGTAAGAGACACCACGGCAGGTCACGTGCTGGAACGAGTTATTGGTCTTCAGCTGCGGATCGAAGTGCCATTTCTCTTTACCGGTGGCGGCATCCAGCGCGAACAGACGCTGGTGAGCAGTACAGAGGTAAAGCATGTTGCCCACTTTAATCGGCGTCACTTCGTTGGTCAGTTCGCCCGGATCGTTGGGTTGCTTCAGGTCGCCGGTACGGAATACCCAGGCCTCTTTCAGATTGTGCACGTTATCGGCATTGATCTGCTTCAGCGGGGAGTAGCGTTGGCCTTCCTGATTACGACCATAGGCAGGCCAGTCGGCATCTGCCACTTCGGAAATCGGTGCGGCAGGGGTGGCGTCGGCATTCAGCGTGCCTTTCACCTCCTGCGGATCGTTAAAGCCAGCCCAGGTCAGGATCCCGCCGCTGATCAGCAGCGCCACGACCAGCGCGGTAACGGCACCGCCGGAGCGTACGAACAGTCGACGCCAGACGAAGGGCAGGATCAGCCAGATACCGAAGAAGACCAGGATATCGCTGCGCGGGGTCAGAGCCCAGAAGTCAAAACCGACCTCCCAGACGCCCCAGATCATCGTGGCAAGCAGTAAGGCGGCATAAAGCCACAGTGCTGATTGTTTACTGCGCCATAACATCAGGGCGACACCTAACATGACTACGCCAGCAATGGGGTAGTACCAGGAACCACCAATGGCTACCAGCCAGACTCCACCTATTAACAGGTAGAGCCCGCACAGGGCTGCGAACAGCGCTGTTAGCTTCACGAGTAACCGTGAATGTTGAACTTTTGTTTCCGCCATAAAAAGTACTCTTTAAGTTTGTTAATTTTTTGATAGCAATTAAGTATAGGACTTAACAAGTGTGATCGGAATCACAAATCTGGCTTTTATGAACAGATGCGCCAGGAGGATCTATTTGCTGGTATACTTCAGGGCTTATGTAGCGATGCCGGATGTGAAGCCATCGGCATTGAGAAATTCGTTATAAAAACATACGGTTAGTAAAATGAAACATACTGTTGAAGTGATGATCCCGGAAGCGGAGATCAAAGCGCGTATCGCCGAACTCGGTCGTCAGATCACCGAACACTATAAAGACAGCGGCAGCGAGATGGTGCTGGTGGGTCTGTTACGCGGTTCCTTCATGTTTATGGCCGATCTCTGCCGCGAAGTGCAGGTCTCCCATGAAGTCGATTTTATGACCGCCTCCAGCTATGGCAGCGGTATGTCGACCACTCGTGATGTGAAAATTCTCAAAGACCTGGATGAAGACATTCGCGGCAAAGATGTTCTGATTGTTGAAGACATCATCGACTCCGGTAACACCCTGTCGAAGGTGCGCGAAATTCTCAGCCTGCGTGGACCAAAATCGCTGGCGATCTGTACCCTGCTGGACAAACCGACCCGCCGTGAAGTTCAGGTTCCCGTGGAGTATGTCGGTTTCTCAATTCCGGACGAATTCGTGGTGGGCTACGGCATTGACTATGCTCAGCGCTATCGTCATCTGCCGTATGTCGGCAAAGTGGTGCTGCTGGACGAGTAAATTAAGGTGGGTATTGCCCGGTGGCGCTACGCTTACCGGGCCTATGGACCGCGCTTTTGTAGGCCGGGTAAGGCGACGCCGCCACCCGGCTTTTTTACAGGCTTATTTGTGATTTTCGTGCTTCTGGGTCAGGTTTGAGACGCCCCGACGGTAGCGCTGCTCCAGGGTTTCCCGGTTGGTGGCGGTCACTTCCAGATCGCGCAGCAGGCCGTCGTGAATGCCATACGCCCAGCCGTGGATCGTCACTTTCTGCCCGCGTTTCCAGGCCGACTGCATAATGGTGGAGTGACCGAGGTTGTACACCTGCTCCATCACGTTCAGTTCACAGAGGGTATCCAGGCGACGCTCCTGCGGCATTTGCCCCAGCAGTGAGCTATGTTTGAACCAGATATCACGAATGTGCAGCAGCCAGTTGTCGATCAGACCCAGTTCCGTGTTCTCGACCGCCGCCTGAACGCCGCCGCAGCCGTAGTGACCGCAAATAATGATGTGTTCCACATCCAGCACGTCGACCGCATACTGCACTACGGACAGGCAGTTCAGGTCGGTGTGGATCACCAGGTTCGCGACGTTACGGTGAACAAAGAGTTCGCCCGGTTCGAGGCCAGTCAGACGTTCAGCGGGAACGCGGCTGTCGGAGCATCCAATCCAGAGAAAGCGTGGTTTCTGCGCCTGAGACAGTTTCTCAAAAAATCCGGAATCTTCCTCCAGCAGCATCTTTGACCATAGTGCGTTATTGCTGATGAGTGTATCTATGTCATTCATGGAGATAAACGGCCTGTAACCGGGTTAATGCGTTGCGCTAATATAGGGCAACTCGATTTTTTTTAAAACAACACTTCGCGTGTCAGCACTATAGGTAACTCTATTTCATGACCATTGCACTGGAGCTCGAGCAGCTTAAAAAAACCTATCCGGGTGGTGTCCAGGCACTGCGCGGCATAGATCTTAAAGTCGAAGCCGGTGATTTTTATGCGCTTCTGGGGCCCAACGGGGCAGGTAAGTCCACCACCATCGGGATTATCAGCTCGCTGGTGAATAAATCCTCCGGCCATGTAAAAGTCTTCGGCTACGACCTGGAAAAGGACGTGGTGAACGCCAAACGCCAGCTGGGGCTGGTGCCGCAGGAGTTTAACTTCAACCCGTTTGAGACCGTGCAGCAGATTGTGGTCAACCAGGCGGGCTACTACGGCGTGGAGCGTAAAGAGGCGGTTGAGCGCAGCGAAAAATATCTCAAGCAGCTCGATCTGTGGGAAAAACGCAACGAACGTGCGCGGATGTTGTCCGGCGGTATGAAGCGCCGCCTGATGATCGCCCGGGCGTTAATGCACGAACCAAAACTGCTGATTCTGGATGAACCGACCGCCGGGGTGGATATCGAACTTCGCCGCTCGATGTGGGGCTTTTTGAAGGATTTAAACGACAAAGGCACCACCATTATCCTGACCACTCACTATCTGGAAGAGGCGGAGATGCTGTGCCGTAATATCGGCATCATTCAGCACGGCGAGCTGGTGGAGAACACCTCGATGAAGAGCCTGCTCTCCAAGCTGAAATCCGAAACCTTCATCCTCGATCTGGCGGCGAAAAGCGCGCTGCCGAAGCTGGAAGGTTATCAGTACCGTCTGGTGGATACCTCAACGCTGGAAGTGGAAGTCCTGCGCGAGCAGGGGATCAACAGCGTCTTCAGCCAGCTGAGCCAGCAGGGGATTCAGGTATTAAGTATGCGTAATAAAGCAAACCGACTGGAAGAGCTGTTCGTCTCCCTGGTCCATGAGAAACAAGGAGATCGCGCATGATGCAGCTTTACTGGGTGGCGCTGAAAAGTATCTGGGCCAAAGAGATCAACCGCTTCATGCGCATCTGGATCCAGACCCTGGTGCCGCCGGTGATCACCATGACCCTCTACTTTATTATCTTCGGCAACCTGATTGGCTCGCGGATCGGTGAGATGCACGGCTTCACCTATATGCAGTTTATCGTGCCTGGCCTGATTATGATGGCGGTGATCACCAACGCCTATGCCAACGTGGCGTCGTCGTTCTTCAGCGCCAAGTTCCAGCGCAACATTGAAGAGCTGCTGGTGGCCCCGGTGCCCACCCACGTTATCATTGCTGGCTACGTCGGCGGTGGCGTGGCGCGCGGCCTGTGCGTCGGCGTGCTGGTAACGGCCATTTCTCTGTTCTTCGTGCCGTTCCAGGTGCACTCCTGGCTGTTTGTCGGCCTGACGCTGCTGCTGACGGCGGTCCTGTTCTCGCTGGCCGGTCTGCTGAATGCGGTATTCGCCAAAACCTTTGACGATATCAGCCTGATCCCGACCTTCGTTCTGACGCCGCTGACCTACCTCGGCGGGGTGTTCTACTCCCTGACGCTGCTGCCGCCGTTCTGGCAGGGGCTGTCACACCTGAACCCGATCGTCTATATGATCAGCGGCTTCCGCTTTGGCTTCCTCGGCATTTCCGACGTGCCGCTGGCAACCACCGTCGGCGTGCTGGTGATCTTCATCGTTGCCTTCTACCTGCTGTGCTGGAACCTCATCCAGCGCGGACGCGGACTGCGCAGCTGATCCTCAGGCCCGGCGGCGTCCTGCTGCCGGGCCGGTTTATTGACCACCATCACCCCCTCATTCCCCTGTCCCCGCTAGACTACCCCTTTCTGAGGAGAGGTGACGATGCTGGGTTGGGTGATCACGTGCCATGATGAACATGCGCAGGAGATGGCGGAGAAGCTCGCCGTCCGGTTTGGGCCGCTGGTGCAGTGCCAGGTGGTTAATTTCTGGCGCGGATTAAGCGTCAATATGCTCAGCCGCATGCTGTGCGATGCCCAGCATCATGTCGACAGCGGAGACGGGGTAATCTTTCTGACCGACATCTCCGGCGCGGCGCCCTATCGTGCAGCAGCACTGCTCAGCCACAAGCACGACAACTGCGAGGTGATCTCCGGCATCAGCTATCCATTGCTGGAGATGATGTATCCTCTGCGGGAGATGACCGACAGCATCGGCTTTCGCGACACCATCGTTGCCCGTGGCGCACCGGAGGTCAGCAGCCTGTGGCATCAGCAGCAGAAAAACCCGCCCTTTGTCCTGCTCCATAGCCCGGAGAAATATTAAGCATTGGTATTGCTGGCGCTTTTGTTACAATGACGTCCGTTTTTCGTACTGAATAAATCCCTATGCTCTCGCGTATTTTTTTCCTGCTTCTGCTGCTGGTCTCCGGCGGCGTGTCTGCCAGTCTGCTCAGCCAGCAAGGGCTCCCGCCTCGCTATATGCAAACCACCGAAGATGCCGCCATCTGGGCGCAGGTGGGTAACAAAGTCGTCACCGTCGGCAACGTGCGCGCCGGGCAGATTATTGCAGTGGTGCCCACTGCGGCGGATTACTATGAGTTTCGCTTTGGCTTTGGCACCGGCTTTATCGACAAAGAGCATCTGGGCGAGGTGCAGGGGAAGCAGCGCGTGGAGGACAGCCTCGGCGATCTGAACAAGCCGCTCAGCAACCAGAACCTGATCACCTGGAAGGATACGCCGGTCTACAATGCCCCCAATGCCGGCAGCGCCCCGTTCGGCACCCTGACAGACAATCTGCGCTACCCGATCCTCAGCAAGCTAAAGGATCGACTTAATCAGACCTGGTACCAGATCCGCATCGCCAACCGCCTGGCCTGGGTCAGTAGCCTGGATGCGCAGGAGGATAATGGCCTGCCGGTGCTGACCTATCACCATATCCTGCGGGACGAAGAGAACACCCGCTATCGCCATACCTCCACCACCACCAGCGTGCGCGCCTTCAATAACCAGATGGCCTGGCTACGCGATCAGGGTTATACCACGCTGACGATGTACCAGCTGGAAGGCTATGTACGCAACAAGATGAATCTGCCGGCGCGCGCGGTGGTCATCACCTTTGACGACGGCCTGAAGTCAGTCAGCCGCTACGCCTGGCCGATCCTGAAGCAGTACGGTTTTCACGCCACGGCGTTCATTATCTCCTCGCGGATCAAAGCCCACCCGCTGAAATGGGATCCGAAGACGCTGCAGTTTATGAGCATCTCCGAGCTGCGTGAGATCCAGGATGTCTTTGACGTGCAGTCGCACACCCATTTCCTGCATCGGGTGGATAACAACCGCCATCCAATCCTGCTGAGCCGCAGCTATCACAACGTATTGATGGATTTTAAACACTCCCGCCGCGCGCTGGCGCAGTTTAATCCGCACGTGTTGTATCTCTCTTATCCGTTCGGCGGCTATAACGACATCGCGGTAAAAGCGGCCAACGACGCCGGTTTTCACCTGGCAGTGACCACGGTGCAGGGCAAAGTAAAGCCGGGGGATAATCCGTTTCTGTTAAAACGGCTCTACGTCCTGCGCACCGATTCGCTGGAGAAGATGTCGCGGCTGATCAGCAACCAGCCGCGGGGTTAGGGCTACTCATAATCGAGTGTAAAGGTGGCGGCGGCGTTAAAGTCGCCCGCTTTGAGCGTCTGACCATCCTTTTTCAGCTGCGCCGAAAAGTTGAGGTTCTCCTGGGCTGACCAGTCATTGCTGCGATCGTAGACAGCGCTGTTTGAACCGTCCGGCATCATACTGAGGTTTTTATCGGTATTGGTCACCTTTACCCCCATCCCGCTGGCGCTGCCGCTGCTTTTTCCCAGCAGTTCATTGTCGGCAGAGAGATACGCGGTAGTCATCTTCACCGACAGCTTCGCGGTATAGCAGTTCTCGAGCGTCAGTGAGAACGGAATTTCTCGCGTCATCTCCTGCTTCACGTCGCTTAAAAAATAGTCCCCGAGCGCCACGTTGTTATTGCTGACGTTGCTGCCCTGCGCCACGCCTAGCGCACAACTACTGGCAGGAACGGTGAAATTCAGGGTGCTGGATGAGGCCACAAAGGTGATGACCGGCTGGGTGGTTCCCCCAATCTGAAAACGTGCCAGCGTGCCGTTCAGGGAAAATCCGTTCGGTACGCCCTTTTGCGGCCGGAAATCAGGCGTTACCCACATCGTCATCTTCAGCCGCCACTGGGCATCGGCGCTTTCCCACGGGTACCCGCTGCTGATGGAGGGGAAAACATCTTCCGAACCGTTGCCGCCTTTCAGAAACAGCGACAGGTCGGGATGATCGCCGCTGTTGCCACAGCCGTCGGCGGTATAGCAGGTCAGCTCGAGGGTAAAATCGATCCCCGGAATGGTCGTCTTGATCAGGGCATAGCCTTCAGGCGTGGTGTAGCGGGTGTCCAGGCTGGCGCCGGCGTCGGTAATGAAATGCACCGCGTTATCCCAGGGCTCAAGCGTTTTACACCCCAGCGGATTACCCCCCCTGAAGGGGATAACAAAGGTGTAGGTGGCGTTCAGGCGGGTTGGTGTAGTGACTTTGCCCGGATCCAGCACCATAAGCGGTGAGTTGCCCACTGCGTAAGCCCCCGCCGCGTCTTCATTGATGTAGCAACTCATGTCAGCCAGCGCCGGACGGGTCAACAGCAGGACGAACAACCCGGCGAGTAAAATAAGCAAGGCTCTCACACCGATCTCTCTTTTTCTTACGGCAGGGCGCAGGGCAGATTTGCCCTGCGCACAGATTTACTGGTATTCCACCAGGAAGGTGATCAGCGATGAGGCATCGCCGGGCGTCACATCGTCGATGGTTTTGTCATCGGCAATCACGATACGGGCGTTCATCGCCAGACTGGCGCCGCCGTCGGCGATCACCACCTTTTGTAACGTTCGGGTTTTACAGCTCAGACGAACGCCGTTATCCACGTCGCCATTCCAGAGCTCGAATGCCGTGGCATGGGTTGCGCCAAAGTTATCGCTGGTGGAGGTCGAGCAGTCGCCGCCAGCACCTGCCATCGCCGTGACCTGTGCGGTACGCACTCCCGAACAATTGCTCAGAACGACGTTGAAGGCTTCAGTACGGCTCTTGTTAATTAGATCGGATTTAAATACGTCGTTAAATTTAATCTCCGTTGCCTCTGCACCCGCGGCATCCGTCACGTTTGCCGTACAGGTTCCCGGTACAACGGTGGAGACAAAGGTGGCGCTCAGGGAGCTGGTGCCGGTGATGGCCGCGTTGGAAAACGCGGAAAATAACCCACCAGCGAGGGCCAACGCGAGAATTGCAGTGTTGTGTTTCATCCTTGTTTCCTTACTCTGCAGGGTTATTCATAGGTAAAATTAAAGGTCGCCTGCGTCGAGAACTGTCCGGTCATGGCGCCGTCAGTTTTGGTTTCGATCAGCGTAGCCAGCAGGTCAACTTCCTTGCTGTTGATTTCACTGCTTGTCCAGACCAGGCGTTTACTGTCATCGGTAGCGTTAATTTCAAACGGCGCTTCAGGGGCGTCGGCGCGGGAAATGGTGAGGGCTACGTTACTCGCTCCGCCGCTCTTCACCGGAACGCTGTTGTCCAGCGCGGTTTTGACGTCCGATACCACCGTGCCGCTGACCACGGTTTTCAGCGCGGTCAGGCTGGACGGGCATTCTGTGATCACCAGCCTGAAGGGAAATTTCACCGCCCCGTTGGCAATATCGTCGACCCGGGCTTTGCCGTCGGTACCCAGCGTGATGGTATTGCTGGTGCCATCTCCGGTACCGCCATCAATTTTGATATCGCAGGTGGTTTCGCGAATATTCGCGCTAAAAGTGACATCCAGGTTATCCGCCGCCTGAGCGTAGCTGCTGCAGATAAGGAGCAGGGCGGCAGAGCACATCGCCTGCCGGGGGAGTTTGTTTAAAAAGATAGTCATGATGTTTGTTCCATCTATAGGTGACATATCTGGTTGTTCAAAATCGTGGTCAGTCCCACCTTCTGAGCGCCAGAATCCATTCGATAACGCACGGTACAGGTGCTTTCTTTGCCTGCGCCCCATACCACGCGCAGCGTTCCACTCTTTTCGATACCTCTGACATAGGCCTGGCCAGCTTGTCCGACTGTGCCAATTTCTTCTCCTTTTTGATTAAAAACCTCAGCCCCGAGGGGAATAAACCCCTGGTCATCACGCTGTAACTCCAGCACCGCCGAACGTCCCTGATTGGTGGCAAAATCAACCATCACGACGGCGCCGCTGCGCGGAATTGCCACCGTGCTGTTGTTTTTCACTTCAACGTCAGCCGTCAGCATGCTGGTGTCGAGAGTGATGCGGTTCTCTTTGTACGCCGAGAGATACGGCAGCACGGCATAGCCAGACGTTCCAATCTCAGCGTTGCCGTTGGTCAACCTCGCGCCCGTCGCGCCACTGGCTTTCACCAGCGCCAGCGCGTCGGCCTCTCCCGGGCTGCCCGGCGTTAAGGTCAGGCCCCCGGCGTGGAGCAGCATGCCGCCGCTGTAGGTGGCGGAGTACTGCTGGCTGCGATCGCTGCTGGTCGATGCGGAGATGCCAAGCGGGCCCCAGGCGCTGTTGTAGCTGCCGTAGGTACTGATCTGGCTCAGGTTGCTGTCCGGGCTCTGGTTAGCAGTGGTGGTGACGCTATAGCTCAGACGGTTGTCAGCAGAGCTGCCGTTGGCGGTCATATTGAGTCCATTGCTGCCTTTGAAGTCGGAATTCATCCCGATATTCAGGCTGGAAAAGCCCCCCGGGCGATGATGACTGCCCGGCAGCGAATCAAACGGCAGGCTGACGCTCAGATAGAGGCTGTCGTCCTGTCTGCCGGTGTCGTCATAGGTGCGCTGCAGCGAAACGGTGTAACTGCCGTAGCGAAACGTATTGCTGTAGCCCATCGAATAGCTGGAGGTCGTGCCGCTGGCGTTCCAGTAGCTTTGCCAGCTGCCGTTGACGTACAGCGAACCGAGATCGGTGGTCCGGGTTTTCAGGGGTTGGTTAATGTTGACCTGGAGCTGGTTCTTCATGCGTTGCAGGGCGTGGATGTCTTCGCGCTCGTCCCGATAGGTCATTCGTTCATGCAGTTCGGCGGCATCGTACAGGCTCAGATATTTTTCACTGGCATACCGGCTGGCGGAGAGGTTAAGGGAGGTCTGGGTTTCACTTACCGTTTTGTTATACGACAGACGATACCGTTGCCCCTCCATGGCGGGCAGGTCAGCGATCTGCGCCCGGGACCGGGTGATATCCAGAGCATACGCCCCCATGCGGGTATTCATTGCCAGCCCGGCGAGGAGGGCATAAAAGCCTACATCCAGATACTGCGCCCCGGTGTAACCGGTGAAAGTATTGTTGAGCCCGTAATAGATATCGCCATAGGCCAGCTGCGGCTTGTCATGCAGGGTATCGTCCTTCAACTGCCCTGCGCCGGTATCCCAGCGGGCAAATCCCGGGCGCAACATCTGCGCCACCGACGAATAGGGCACCGAAAAGGCGTGCTGGCTGCCGTCCGCCTCGGTGATGGTGACGTTCAGATCGTTACCGTACCCGGTGGTGTTGAGATCGTTAATCTCGAAGGCACCGGGCGGTACCGTGGTCTGGTAGATGGTATTCCCGCTTTGCGTTACCGTGACTTTGGCGTTGCTGTTGGCTACGCCGCGGATCGTCGGGGCATAGCTGGATAAGCCGTTGGGCAGCATCCGGTCATCGTTGTAGAGACGCACCCCACGCAGGGAGACGGAATCAAAAGCATCGCCCCGGGTATAAGAGTCCCCCACCAGCATCTGGGCTTTCAGGGGGATGATATCCCGCTGCAGGTAGATATCCTGCTGGGCATAGCGCGAGCCGGTTTCCCTGTCCCAGTTGGCATTGCCGCGGGAACGGAACCGCCATGCGCCGAGGTTAAAGCCGTAGCGGAGCCCCGCGTAGGCCGTATCCTGCGTTGACTGTGGATTCTGGCTGTGCCAGGCGTTGAGATCGTATGCCAGCAGGCCGACGGGAATACCTGCATCCCAGCGCGAAGCGTCAACGTAGCCCGGCGGGCGCCTGACCAGGTCGACCTGCGCAATCGTAAGATCAAGGGACTGGGTCGCCGTATCGAACGCCACCGAGGAGCTGGGATACGCTTTCGCCATATCCACACACCTGCCATCGTCTGTCAGCTGCGCGGTCTGTAGATCCAGCTGTTTCAGCAGCGGCAAGGTCAGGCAGGGGCTGGCCTGCGGGGTGCCGTTATCGTTAAACACCACGGCGGTGGTCATTTTCGCCACGCCGTTGACGCGGATTGCGGTGCGATACTCTCCGGGCATCACCGGGTTGCCCCGGGAATAGCGGCTTACGTCGATTTTGCTGCCGGTATTAAACAGAAACTGCTCGTTAAATTCGACATCATCCCGGGCCTGCGCGCTGACGGAGATCGCCGCACAAATCGATAAGCAGATAAAGGAGAAACGCCTGTTCATATCAAGGATGTCCGTATCCTGAGGTGCGGATAAGCAGGAATTAATTCACGGCTGACTGATGTTCTTCCGTGCCGCCGAAATCATTAATCGCCACCCATTTCACCGTGCCGGAAGTGGCCGTCGTCGCGCCGCCGATCTTCATCTCTTCGCGGGAGAAAGGTTTGATGGAGTGGCTCTCCACCGCCAGGTTTTTGCCTGCTGCGGCGAAGCTGGCGCTGGCCAGCGAGATATTCCACGGCGTGTTATTGCTGGCGACCAGATACTGACCCTTCGCTTCGCGCTTCATCTGCCAGCTCAGCTGCTTGAGGGCGTCAGCAGGGGAGCCCGCCAGCCCGTCGGGGCGGAAGAAGAGCTTGATGCGCGTGCGGAAAGCCAGCTGTAAGCGGCTCCGATCGCCGTCATTTTTCGCTTTCGGCGGGACTTCGAGGACGTTAAACCACAGCAGGGATTCCCGGTCTTTTGGCATGGTCTGGCCGAGCCAGGTAATGCGGATGGCCTGCCCCTGCTGTGGATCCACGCGACTGACCGGTGGAGTAATAATAAACGGCAACTTAATTTGCTGGGGATCGACCGTATCGCGGCCATCATCAAGCCAGGACTGCACCAGCAGCGGCTTATCGCCCCGGTTTTGCAGATTGACGGTGACGTCTTTCGCCACCTGCGGGTAAATAATCCGGGTGCCGGAAATCACAATATCCGCGCTGGCCTGCCAGGAGGTGCAGGCGGCGATAGCTAACGTCAGGGCGCATACGCTTTTGCTGAACGGGGAAATAAACAGTGGCATGAGGGCTCCCGGCGGTAATCAACGGCATTGCATTAAGAGAGGTGTGTGAATGGGGAAAATAGTAAGGCAGCCGCGAGGGGGAGAAGAGGAATAACGAGAGTAAAAAGAGAGGAAAAAAAAGTGGAATTGCCTGATGTTCAGGCAATTCCGGGCGTTAGCATCAGGCGACCTGAACCGGAATCGCCTTCGCGGTACGTTTCATGTCGTTGTCACCTTCAAAGTAGGCGACTTTCGGCTGCCAGCGGCGCGCTTCTTCATCGGACATCATGACAAAGCTGGCGATGATGACGATATCACCCACGTTGGCACAGTGCGCTGCCGCACCGTTGACGGAGATAATTTTAGAACCGCGTTCAGCCGCGATAGCATAGGTTGAGAAACGATTGCCGTTACTCACGTTCCAGATATCAATGGCTTCGTTTTCCAGAATACCCGCTGCGTCGAGAAAATCCTGATCGATCGCGCAGGAGCCTTCATAATGCAGATCGGCCTGCGTGACCTTCACACGGTGAAGCTTACCTTGCAGCATTTTGCGAATCATGACGTTACCTTAACTCTTTGTCGTATCCCCTCCCGAAGAAGGGGCTGAAGAAAACTAATCCGTTAGCATGGATATGCTCAGTGCTTACTGAGCCAGTTCAACTACTGTGTTATCGATAAGTCGCGCCTGGCCAAGCCATGCGGCAACCAGAATCACCGCGCGTTTGCTGTCAGCGGAGAGCGCCAGCAGGGTATCGGCATCGCGGATCTGGACATCGTCAGCACGTAAACCCCGATCGTTCAGCGTCTGTTCCGCCAGGGCTACAATCTCTTCGCTGCTCAGTTCTTTATTTTTCAGCTGGGTCGCCATGGTGCTCATCACCTTATACAGACCCGGGGCGATTTTACGCTGGTCGGCGGTGAGGTAGCCGTTGCGCGAGCTCAGCGCCAGGCCGTCTTTGGCCCGCACGATCGGCACGCCAACGATATCGATGTCGTAGCCCATGTCGGCCACCATTTTGCGGATCAGCGCCAGCTGCTGGAAATCTTTCTCACCGAAGCAGGCGATATCCGGCTGCACCAGGTTAAACAGCTTGCTGACGATGGTGGAGACGCCGCGGAAATGACCCGGACGGCTGGCCCCTTCCAGCATGGTGGAGATACCCGGCACGTCGACAAAGGTCGTCTCTTCCGTGCCTTTCGGATAGACATCATTCGGGGCAGGGGAGAAGACGAAATCGACCTGGTGCTTTTTCAGCTTCTCGCAGTCTTCCTGCAGCGTACGCGGGTAGCGCGCCAGGTCGTCAGCACGGTCGAACTGCATCGGGTTAACGAAAATACTCACCACCACCACATCGGCGCGGGCTTTGGCTTCGTCCACCAGCTTCATATGGCCATCATGCAGGTTGCCCATGGTGGGCACCAGCGCGATACGTTTACCTTCCTGGCGCAAGCGGCGGATGTGCTGGCGCAGCAGCGGCAGGGTTTCAATGATTAGCACAACAAGACTCCTTACTGGAAACTGTGTTCTTCACCCGGGTAAACACCCGATTCAACGTCGGCAATATACTGCCTGACCGCGCCGCGCATGTCGCCTGCGTCGCTAAGGAAATTCT
Source organism: Leclercia sp. TB492 (assembly GCF_049974505.2). NCBI lineage: Bacteria > Pseudomonadati > Pseudomonadota > Gammaproteobacteria > Enterobacterales > Enterobacteriaceae > Leclercia > Leclercia sp. TB492. Next base: position 802,097 of record NZ_CM127572.1, read on the forward strand.
TCGCAAATTTCGGGATATGCCCACCGGTGATCCCAAACGCATCGTGCATCACCAGGATCTGGCCGTCGGTGACGTTACCGGCCCCAATGCCGATCACCGGAATGGAGAGGGCCTCGGTGATACGTTTCGCCAGCGCGACAGGCACACACTCCAGCACCAGCAGCTGCGCGCCCGCGGCTTCTAAAGCCCGCGCATCATCAAACAGCGTCTGGGCGGCGTCACCGCGCCCCTGCACCTTATAGCCGCCAAAGATATTGACCGACTGCGGGGTTAATCCCAGATGGCCGCAGACCGGCACCGCGCGCTCGGTGAGCATGCGTACGGTGTCGATCAGCCAGGCGCCGCCTTCCACTTTGACCATGTTGGCCCCGGCGCGCATCACCGTGGCGGCATTCTCAAACGCCTGTTCCGGCGTGGCGTAAGCCATAAACGGCAGATCGGCGAGCAGCAGGCAGGCGGGGGCCCCGCGACGCACCGCCCGGGTGTGGTAAGCAATATCCTCTACCGTCACCGGCAGAGTGGAGTCATGTCCCTGGACCGTCATCCCTAACGAGTCGCCCACCAGCATGACGTTAATACCCTCTTCGGCAAAGAGTTTGGCGAAGCTGTAGTCATAGGCCGTAATAGTGGCGAAGCGCTGCTTGTCCTGTTTGCATTTCTGCAAGGTGGCGATGGTGGTTGGTTTCATACTGTTTCCTGATAGCCCAAAGCGAATCTTTGCGCATTCTAACAGTAACATTCGAGGGAACAATGATTTTAGGCAACCGATTAACCACAAATATTTTGTGGTTAATCAATAAAATTTTGCTGTTACCAGCGGGCAGGTTTTTCGGCGTTAAGCTGCGCCAGCAGGGCGCTCAGGCTTTCGCCATCGGGGAAGATCAGGTCAGGGGCAATTTCGAACAGCGGCCAGAGCATAAAGCCGCGGCGCTTCATGTCGTAATGCGGCACCGTCAGGCGCTCGGTGTTAATCACCGCATCACCAAACAGCATGATGTCCAGGTCGAGGGTACGCGGCCCCCAGCGCTCTTCTTTGCGCACGCGACCCTGCTGCAACTCGATGCGCTGAGTGTTGTCCAGCAGCGCCTCGGCGTTAAGCGCCGTGTCGAGCGCGATAGCGGCATTCAGGTAGTCGGGTTGGTCCTGGGGGCCCAGCGGAGGCGTGCGGTAAAACGAGGAGAGAGCGACAACGCGGGTCTGCGGGATGTCGCCCAGCGCCTGGACGGCAGCATTGACCTGCTCCAGCGGAGAAGCCAGGTTGCTGCCGATGGCGATATACGCCAGCGTCATGCCGCGCCTTCGCGACGCGGGGCGCGCTTGCGTGGACGACGGTGACGACGACGCGGTGCCGGCTCTTCGTCCAGATCGCCCAGCATGTCTTTCTGCGCCGGCGGTGCAGAAACCTGGAACTCACCCCACCACTGCACCAGAAGCTGCAGCTCGCGGTTGTTTTCCGCTTCGGCACGCAGGGCCATCAGATCGTAAGCCGCACGGAATTTTGGATGCTCCATTAACTTCCAGGCGCGTTTACCCTGACGACGGGACATCCGCAGCTGAAGCTGCCAGATATCACGCACCAGCGTGGTAATGCGTTTCGGGATCGCCAGCGAGCGGCAGGCTTCATCCAGCACGTCATTGGCGGCTAAGGCGAAGGCATCGTAATAGGCAAGGCCGCTTTCCTGGGCAATCTTCTGCGCCGTTTCCAGCAGCGGATACCAGAACATCGCGGCAAACAGGAACGCCGGGTTAACGCGCATATCGTTCTGAATGCGGTTATCGGTATTCTTCAGCACTTGATCGATGATGCGTTCCATCGCGCTGTCATCTTTTTCGGTGAAGTTACGCGTGATGGTCGGGAACAGGGGCTGGAACAGGCTGTATTCACGCAGCAGCTGATAGGTAGCAAAACCGTGGCCCGCCTGCAGCAGCTTCAGCGCCTCTTCAAACAGACGCGCCGGCGGCACATCGTTGATCAGCGTCGCCAGGCGCGGGATCGGCTCGGCGGTCTCGGGACTGATCTGCATATCCAGCTTGGCGGCAAAACGCACGGCGCGCAGCATACGCACCGGATCTTCACGGTAGCGCGTTTCCGGGTTGCCGATCAGGCGGATCACACCGGCTTTAAGGTCCGGTACCCCACCCACGAAATCGCGGACGGTAAAGTCAGCCACGCTGTAATAGAGGCTGTTAATGGTGAAATCGCGACGTTGGGCATCTTCTTCGATAGAGCCAAAGATGTTGTCACGCAGCAGCATGCCGTTCTGACCCTGTTGAGAGGTCGTACGGTCTGATGGCGTGCCTTCGTGATGACCACGGAAGGTTGCCACTTCGATGATCTCAGGCCCAAACATGACGTGGGCGAGACGGAAGCGACGACCGACCAGGCGGCAGTTGCGGAATAATTTACGCACCTGCTCAGGCGTGGCGCTGGTGGTCACGTCAAAATCTTTTGGCTTTTTGCCCAACAGTAAGTCACGCACCCCGCCACCAACGAGATACGCCTCATAGCCGGCTTTATTCAGGCGATAAAGGACCTTCAGGGCGTTTTCACTGATATCTTTGCGGGAAATAGCATGCTGCTCGCGCGGAATAACCGACATCGTATTTTGAACAATGACGTCATCCGCCATGCTCTCATCGCGGCTCAGCACCTTACGGCAAAAATTAGCGACTCGGGTAAAAATAATACACCTCGGTAGTGTGTGTTTCAGAATTCAGGACAAAAAATAGCGGCTAATCATAGCTCAGCGAGACGCATTTGAGAATGCTGGATTTTCGGCACGCGGTTTAGCGACCACTGGGCCACCGCTTTTTCCAGTAATTCTTCGGTTCGCAGATCCTGCCACTCATGTGTTACATCCTGGTTTAGAAATTGTAAAGCATTGATAAGAACAGGGCGAGGATCGCCTGTCGGTAATGCCGGGGCATGATTCTGTTTCGAGAGTTTCATCCCTTTTTCATTCACCACCAGCGGCAAATGGATATAGTCCGGTACCGGCCAGCCAAACAGCTGGTAGAGCGAAATCTGCCGCACGGTAGGTTCGATCAGATCGGCCCCGCGGACAATTTCGTTTACCCCCTGGAAATGATCGTCCACCACGACTGCCAGATTGTAAGCAAACAGCCCGTCCCGGCGATGGATAATAAAATCCTCGTCCGCCAGCCGTGGATCGGCATGGAGTTCGCCTTGCAACCGATCGGTAAACCGGGTGACCGGATGCTGTTGCACCACGCGTACCGCGGCGTTTTCCGGGCCGTGATGCAGCGTGCGGCAATGGCCGTCATAAACCCCGCCGACGCTCTGAATGCGCGCGCGGGTGCAGGTGCAGTAGTAAGAGAGTCCCTGGGCGTGGAGCCAGGCCAGACGTTCGCGATAGGCATCGTGACGTTGGGACTGCCACAGCACCTCGCCGTCCCAGTGCAGGCCGTAATGTTCCAGCTGACGCAGAATGGTCTCTGCTGCACCGGGAACTTCACGCGGGGGGTCAATATCTTCGATACGCACGCGCCAGATACCCTGACGGGCACGGGCTTGCAGATAGCTGCCAAGGGCGGCAATGAGCGAGCCAAAATGCAGTTCGCCAGAGGGGGATGGCGCGAAGCGCCCAATGTAGTCAACAGGCATAATTACACAGCGCAGAAAGTAATCAGGCGGGAGAAGACTCCCGCCTGTGATAGCGTTAAGACAGAACCGGGATTAACCGGCCATCTGTTTTTCGCGGATTTCTGCCAGCGTTTTGCAGTCGATGCACAGGTCGGCTGTTGGACGGGCTTCCAGACGACGAATACCGATTTCGACACCGCAGGATTCGCAGAAGCCGAAATCTTCGTCTTCGACTTTTTTCAGCGTCTTCTCAATCTTCTTAATCAGTTTGCGTTCGCGGTCACGGTTACGCAGTTCAAGGCTGAACTCTTCTTCCTGGGCGGCACGGTCTACCGGATCCGGGAAGTTAGCAGCTTCGTCCTGCATATGAGTAACGGTGCGATCGACTTCATCCCTGAGTTGATTACGCCATGCTTCAAGAATTCGCTTGAAGTGCGACAGCTGGGCTTCGTTCATATACTCTTCGCCCGGCTTCTCTTGATACGGCTCCACCCCAGCGATGGCGAGAATACTCAGGGACGATGTTTTACGGTTTTGCCCTTCTTGCATGTTGCTTCTCCTTAACACGCACTATCGATCCCCGTGTTGGGGGAAAAATCAGGCCGCTATAAATAGCAGATGCTTTTCCGGATGGCAATTATCTAAACGTAACACTTGACAAGCCTGTGAGGAAAAGCGTATTTGCGCACACGACCAGAACACTTAATAAACAACACTCAACCCCTTTTATAACGTGACGGGAAGAGCGGATCTCAGAGTCATATTATCGGCAGAAAGTTCCGCTTTATAAGCCAAAACCTCTACCCCCTGCTTTTGTGCCTCATTCAACAGTTGCGCGTACTTAGGGTCAATATGGCGGGCGGGTGAAAATCGTCCAATTGCGCTGTGCAATACCGCAAATAACAGCACGGCGCGCTTGCCTGCCGCCGCCACACTTATCAACTCCCGAAGATGCTTCTGCCCTCGCAGCGTGACCGCATCCGGAAAGTAGCCGTAATCCCTGTCAGCTAACGTCACTGATTTCACTTCAATATAGCACTCGGGTCGATCCTCTGCCTGCAACATAAAGTCGATTCTGCTGTTTTCCGCACCATATTTCACTTCACTTTTTAAGGCGTTGTAGCCGCGCAGTTCTGGAATTAAATCCAGACTAATCGCCTCTTTGACCAACTGGTTTGCCCGCAGCGTATTAACGCAAATATATTCTCCGTCGGCAGTCTGGGTTATTTCCCAGGTATGGGGGTATTTACGTTTGGTATTTTCGGAGGTGGAGTACCACACCGTATCGCCGGGCGTGGCGCAGCCGGTCATCGCCCCGGTATTCGGGCAGTGCAGGGTCAGGGCAACGCCCTCCGGCGTTACCACGTCGGCCAGAAAACGCTTGTAGCGTTGCACGAGCGTGGCGGGTTGCAGGGCAGGGATAAACTGCATACAGATTCCTTGTTATTCGGTAAGCCGCCAGCGCTGGAGCGGCGTATAGCGCGTGCGCCCGCCGGCAAAACGGCTCTCGTAAAGCACAAATTCATTCACCGGAAACGCCCACTGAAAACCCGGCGGCGGAATGGCCACCGCGTGGCTGGCATCGCGCAGCAGGGTGATATGCGGATGAAACGGCTGCGGGCTCTGGTAACAGCCGCTACGCGCCGCCTGGGCCCGCAGCATGTTAGCCAGCTGCAATAATCCCCGGGGCGGCTGGCGGGTGCCGAGCCAGACGACCCGCGAGCGCAGCCACTGTCCGGCATCGTCCAGCGTCAGGGTAAACCCCGGCTGGCGGATGCGTCCGGCCATCGCCGCCAGCGCCTGACGTTTCTCATCGCTGACATCGCCTAAAAACGCCAGCGTCAGGTGCAGGTTGGCCCCGGCCACCGGGCGGCCCGCTTCCGGGGCAAAATGGTCGGCGCGCCAGCGCACGATCTGGCGCTGGATCGGGGCAGGCATTTCAATGGCAAAAAACAGCCTTTTCGACTCAGACATACGGGGTACTCGGTAATGAATTGTGGCGATGCTACAATGTACGCCGTCTAAAGTTAACCCTCTGGAGCCTTTCGTGTCCCTGTTGCCGGTCGCCGCTGTCCTTCCTGAACTTCTCCTCGCGTTACAACACGCCCCCCAGGTTCTGCTTACTGCGCCTACCGGTGCCGGGAAATCGACGTGGCTACCGCTGCAGATCCTGGCGCAGGGAGGGATTAACGGCAAAATTATTCTGCTCGAACCTCGACGGATTGCTGCCCGCAACGTGGCGCAGCGGCTGGCGGATCTGCTGGGGGAAAAGCCGGGAGAAACGGTCGGCTACCGGATGCGCGCCGAAACCTGCGTGGGAGCGAATACCCGACTGGAGGTGGTCACCGAGGGGATCCTCACCCGGATGCTGCAGCAGGATCCCGAGCTGACCGGCGTGGGGCTGGTGATCCTCGATGAGTTTCACGAGCGCAGCCTGCAGGCGGATCTGGCTCTGGCGCTGCTGCTGGATGTCCAGCAGGGGCTGCGCGAGGATCTCAGGCTGCTGATCATGTCCGCGACCCTGGATAATGACCGGCTCCAGCGTCTGCTGCCGGAGGCCCCTGCGATCGTCTCTGAGGGGCGCACCTTTCCGGTTGAGCGGCGCTATCAGTCGCTCTCCACCCAGCAGCGTTTCGACGAAGCGGTGGCGGTCGCTACCGCCGAACTGCTACGCCAGGAGTCCGGCTCGCTGCTGCTGTTTTTGCCGGGGGTGATCGAGATCCAGCGCGTGCAGGAGCAGCTGGCCCGTCGCGTGGCCGACGACGTGGTGCTCTGCCCATTGTATGGCGCGCTGTCGCTGACCGAGCAGCGTAAGGCAATCCTGCCCGCCCCGGCAGGGAAGCGCAAAGTGGTGCTGGCGACCAACATCGCCGAAACCAGCCTGACCATCGAAGGCATCCGGCTGGTGGTAGATTCGGCCCAGGAGCGGGTGGCGAGTTTCGATCCGCGCACCGGCCTGACCCGCCTGCTCACCCAGCGCGTCAGCCAGGCCTCGATGACCCAGCGGGCCGGACGAGCCGGCCGTCTGGAGCCGGGTATCTGCCTGCACCTGACGCCCTTTGAGCAGGCCGAGCGCGCGGCGGCGCAGGGCACGCCGGAAATTTTGCAAAGCGATCTCAGCGGCCTGCTGATGGAGCTACTACAGTGGGGCTGCCGGGATCCCGCCCAGCTGAACTGGCTGGATCTGCCGCCTGCGACTAACCTTGCTGCGGCCCGCCGTCTGTTAACTCAGCTCGGGGCGCTGGCGGGGGAACAACTCACCGCCTTTGGTCAGAAGATGGCGAAGCTCGGCAACGATCCGCGGCTGGCGGCGATGCTGGCCAGCGCCGTGGGTGAAGACGAAATTGCGACGGCGGCAAAACTGGCGGCTATCCTTGAACAGCCCCCGCGAGGCGGCAGCTGCGATCTGGCCCAGGCCTTCTCCCGCAATCAGCCGGAGTGGCAACAGCGCGCCCGACAATTAAGTTCGCGGCTCAACAGCCGGGGTGGAGCCCCGGACAGCGACCGCGTACCCGCGCTGCTGGCAAAGGCGTTTCCCGATCGGATTGCCCGCCGCCGCGGGCTTGACGGGCGCTATCAGCTGGCGAACGGTATGGGGGCGATGCTGCAGAGCGACGACGCCATGACCCGCCACCAGTGGTTGATTGCGCCGCTGCTGTTGCAGGGCAGCCAGTCCCCGGATGCCCGCATTTTGTTGGGCTTAGCCGTGGACATTGATGCCCTTATCGCGGCATCGCCGGGCCTGGTGGAACAATCTGACACCGTCGAATGGGATGATGCTCAGGGCACGCTGAAGGCCTTTCGCCGGGCACAGATTGGTCGCCTGACGGTGAACGTCAAACCGCTGGCGAAACCCTCGGAAGAGGAGTTGCACCAGGCGATGCTCAACGGCATTCGCGATAAAGGGCTCAGCGTGCTGAACTGGACGCCTGAGGCGGAGCAGTACCGGATCCGCCTGCACTGCGCAGCACAGTGGCTGCCGGAATTTGACTGGCCGGCGGTGGATGAAGCATCGCTGCTGGCAAATCTGGAAAACTGGTTACTGCCGCAAATGAGTGGCGTACACTCCCTGCGCGCGTTGAAGGCGCTGGATGTTAAGGCGGCGTTACAGAACTTAACCGACTGGTCGTTACGCCAACGTCTGGATACCGAGCTCCCGGGGCATTACACTGTGCCCACCGGCAGCCGGATAGCCATTCGTTATCATGAGGATAATCCTCCGGCGCTGGCGGTGCGGATGCAGGAGATGTTTGGCGAGGCGACCACGCCTGCCATTGCCCAGGGCCGCGTGCCGCTGGTGCTGGAGCTGCTGTCGCCGGCCCAGCGTCCGCTGCAGATCACCCGCGATCTGGGTGCCTTCTGGGCCGGAAGCTACCGCGAGGTGCAGAAAGAGATGAAGGGGCGCTATCCCAAACATGTCTGGCCGGACGATCCGGCGAATACCGCGCCAACCCGGCGCACGAAGAAGTATTCGTAGCCGTTGTAGGTCGGGTAAGCGCAGCACCACCCGGCAAAAGCCCTCGCACAGAGGGTAACTTTGAGAGATTTCTTCTTCCTCCATCAGGGGGAAGAACTGAGAATCGGGCCCTTGCGCCTGATAGTTGCGGAGAGAGAGCATGGCGGGGAATGACCGCGAGCCAATTGGACGTAAAGGAAAGCCTACACGTCCGGCGAAAGAAAAGGCAGGCCGTCGTCGCCTCAGAGATGAGGAGTATGACGACGTTGATAATGAGTATGAGGATGAAGCGTCCGTGCCACGTAAAGGAAAAGGCAAAAAAGGTAAACCTCGTGGCAAGCGCGGCTGGTTCTGGCTGCTGCTGAAGCTGTTTATTGTTTTCGTCGTTTTGCTGGCGATCTACGGCGTCTATCTGGATCAGAAGATCCGTAGCCGTATCGACGGAAAAGTCTGGCAGCTGCCTGCGGCAGTGTATGGCCGGATGGTGAACCTCGAGCCGGAAATGACCATCAGCAAGAACGAGATGGTCAAACTGCTGGAGGCCACCCAGTACCGCCAGGTGACGAAGATGACGCGTCCCGGCGAGTTTACGGTGCAGGCGAAAAGCATCGAGATGATCCGCCGTCCGTTTGACTTCCCGGACAGCAAAGAGGGACAGGTGCGCGCGCGTCTGACCTTCGACGGCGATCATATCGACACCATCGAGAACATGGATAACAACCGCCAGTTCGGTTTCTTCCGTCTCGATCCGCGCCTGATCACCATGCTCTCCTCGCCAAACGGCGAGCAGCGTCTGTTTGTGGCGCGTAACGGCTTCCCGGATCTGCTGGTGGATACCCTGCTGGCGACCGAAGATCGTCACTTCTACGAGCATGATGGCGTCAGCCTGTACTCCATCGGTCGTGCGGTGCTGGCGAACCTGACCGCCGGACGGACGGTGCAGGGGGCAAGTACCCTGACCCAGCAGCTGGTGAAGAACCTGTTCCTCTCCAGCGAACGCTCTTACTGGCGTAAGGCCAACGAAGCGTACATGGCGGTATTGATGGACGCCCGCTACAGCAAAGATCGCATTCTTGAGCTGTATATGAACGAGGTCTACCTCGGTCAGAGCGGCGACAATGAAATCCGCGGCTTCCCGCTGGCGAGCCTCTACTACTTTGGCCGTCCGGTGGAAGAGCTGAGTCTCGACCAGCAGGCGCTGCTGGTGGGCATGGTGAAAGGGGCGTCGATCTACAACCCGTGGCGTAACCCGAAGCTGGCCCTGGAGCGTCGTAATCTGGTGCTGCGTCTGCTGCAACAGCAGCAGGTGATCGACCAGGAGCTGTACGACATGCTCAGCGCGCGTCCGTTAGGCGTGCAGCCGCGCGGCGGCGTGATCTCCCCGCAGCCTGCCTTTATGCAGATGGTGCGTCAGGAGTTGCAGACCAAACTGGGCGACAAGGTTAAAGATCTCTCTGGCGTGAAGATCTTCACCACCTTTGACTCCGTGGCGCAGGACGCCGCAGAGAAAGCGGCGGTGGAAGGCATTCCGGCCCTGAAAAAGCAGCGTAAGCTGAGCGATCTGGAAACTGCGATGGTGGTGGTCGATCGTACCACCGGCGAAGTACGGGCGATGGTCGGCGGGGCAGAGCCGCAGTTTGCGGGCTATAACCGCGCCATGCAGGCACGCCGTTCGATCGGTTCTCTGGCAAAACCGGCGACCTATCTCACCGCCCTGAGCCAGCCGAACCAGTATCGACTGAACACCTGGATCGCCGATGCCCCGATTGCCCTGCGCCAGCCGAATGGCCAGGTGTGGTCGCCGCAGAACGACGACAAACAGTACAGCGGCCAGGTGATGCTGGTGGACGCCCTGACGCGTTCCATGAACGTGCCGACGGTCAACCTCGGGATGGCGCTGGGTCTGCCGGCGGTCACCGATACCTGGCTGAAGCTGGGCGTGCCGAAAGATCAGCTGCATCCGGTGCCGGCCATGCTGTTAGGTGCCCTGAACCTGACGCCAATTGAAGTGGCGCAGGCGTTCCAGACCATCGCCAGCGGCGGTAACCGTGCGCCGCTCTCTGCGCTGCGTTCGGTGATTGCCGAAGATGGCACCCCGCTGTACCAGAGCTTCCCGCAGGCGGAGCGTGCCGTTCCGGCGCAGGCAGCTTACATGACGCTGTGGACCATGCAGCAGGTGGTGCAGCGCGGTACCGGTCGTCAGCTTGGCGCGAAGTATCCGGGGCTGCATCTGGCGGGTAAAACCGGGACCACCAACAACAACGTCGATACCTGGTTTGCAGGCATCGACGGACGTGAAGTGGTGATCACCTGGGTAGGCCGCGACAACAACCAGCCGACGAAACTGTACGGCGCCAGCGGGGCGATGTCGATTTACCAGCGCTATCTGGCGAACCAGTCGCCGGTTCCATTAACCCTGACGCCACCGGAAGATATCGTGGATATGGGCGTGGATGAGTCGGGTACCTTCGTGTGTGGCGGCGGGATGCGTAGCGTTCCGGTCTGGACCACCAACCCGGACTCCCTGTGCCAGGCGCCAGCGCCGCAGCCGACGGGTAACCCGTTTGAGCAGTCTTCTCCTCAGCAGCAGCCGCAGCAACAGCAGCAACAGCCGCAGCAGCAGAATGAGAAGAAGGACAGTGACGGCGTCGCGGGCTGGATCAAGGATATGTTCGGCGGTAACTAAGCAAAATCCCCTCTCCTGCGGGAGGGGGGATTTTCACCTCAATTAAACATCCCTCCAACAGTAAAACCTCTGTTTATTAACCCTGCATTTTCCGTTGTTTAATTCTTATACCCTCAATTCCTGTAGGGCCGCATATCACTTGCTATGCCGTCTGCGTTTCGCATAATATGCTGCGGTCATAATAATAATTCTCGTTTACGTTATCATTCACTCTTTCAAAGAGACATACCAATGGCGCTTTCAAAAACTGCTCAGCCAATGCAATCTTCGCTGCGTAAAATCGCAGTCGTTGTAGCCACAGCGGTTAGCGGCATGTCTGCTTATGCTCAGGCTGCTGACACCCCCAAAAAAGAAGAAACCATCACCGTAACCGCAGCGCCTGCTCCGCAGGAGAGCGCCTGGGGTCCTGCAGCGACTATCGCGGCACGCCAGTCCGCCACCGGGACCAAGACCGATACCTCCATTGAGAAGGTACCGCAGTCGATTTCCGTGGTAACCGCGGAAGAGATGGCCCTGCACCAGCCGCGCTCGGTCAAAGAAGCACTGAGCTACACGCCAGGGGTGGCAGTGGGTACCCGCGGTGCGTCTAACACCTATGACTACCTGATTATTCGTGGTTTTGCTGCCGATGGCCAAAGCCAGAACAACTACCTCGACGGCATGAAGATGCAGGGCAACTTCTATAACGACGCGGTAATTGATCCTTATATGATCGAGCGCGCGGAAGTGATGCGCGGGCCGATCTCCGTTCTGTACGGAAAAAGCAGCCCGGGTGGCCTGCTGAACATGGTCAGCAAACGCCCGCTGACAGAACCGCTGAAAGAGATCCAGTTCAAGGTCGGAACGGACAGCCTGTTCCAGACCGGGTTTGACTTCAGCGATGCGCTGGATGATGACGGCGTCTACTCTTATCGCCTGACGGGCCTGGCGCGTTCCAACAACGCCCAGCAGGAGCGTGCGGAAGAGCAGCGTTATACCATTGCGCCGTCCTTCTCATGGCGTCCATCTGATAAAACGAACTTCACCTTCCTCTCTTATTTCCAGAACGAACCGGAGACCGGTTACTACGGCTGGCTGCCAAAAGAGGGGACGGTTGATCCGCTGCCAAACGGCGATCGTCTGTCGACCGACTTCAACGAAGGGGCGAAAAACAATACCTATTCCCGTAACCAGAAAATGGTCGGGTATAGCTTCGATCACGAGTTTAACGACACCTTCACCGTGCGTCAGAACCTGCGTTTTGCCGAGAACAAAACCTCGCAGAACAGCGTATATGGTTACGGCGTCTGCTCCGATGCGGCCAACAGCGGCAACGCCCTGTGTAATGCGTTATCGCCTGCGGACAAAGGCCACTACCTGGCACGTAGATATGTCGTTGACGATGAGAAGCTGCAAAACTTCACCGTGGATACCCAGCTGCAGAGCAAATTCGCTACCGGTGAGGTTGACCATACCCTGCTGACCGGCGTTGACTTTATGCGTATGCGTAATGACATCAACTCCTGGTTTGGCTATGACGGTTCCGTCCCGCCGCTGGATCTCTACAACCCGGTATACACCGATTTTGATTTCGGTGCGCATCCTGGGGCGTTAGAACCGTATCAGGTGATGAACAAGCAGAAGCAAACTGGCCTCTATGTTCAGGATCAGGCGCAGTGGGATAAAGTGCTGGTCACCCTGGGTGGTCGTTACGACTGGGCCGAACAGGACTCCATTAACCGTGTTGCGGGTACCACTGCGTCGCGTGATGACAATCAGTTCACCTGGCGTGGCGGTGTTAACTACCTGTTCGATAACGGCGTTACCCCTTACTTCAGCTACAGCGAATCCTTCGAGCCGTCCTCCCAGACCGACGCACAAGGTAAACCGTTTGCCCCGTCGAAAGGCAAGCAGTACGAAGTGGGCGTGAAGTATGTGCCGAACGATCGTCCGATCGTTCTGACCGGTGCGCTGTATCAGCTGACCAAAACCAACAACCTGATGGCCGATCCTGCGGGCTCGTTCTTCTCGGTTGAAGGCGGCGAGATCCGCGCCCGTGGTGTGGAAATCGAAGCTAAAGCAGCCCTGTCTGCCAGCGTCAACGTGGTCGGTTCTTATACCTATACCGACGTGGAATACACCACTGACACCAGCTACAAAGGCAACACGCCAGCGCAGGTGCCTGAGCACATGGCCTCTCTGTGGGGTGATTACACCTTCTATGATGGCGCACTCTCCGGCCTGACCCTGGGTACCGGCGGTCGCTTCTCCAGCTCCAGCTATGGCGATCCGGCGAACTCCTTCAAGGTGGGCAGCTATGCGGTCATGGATGCGCTGGTCCGTTACGATCTGGCGCGTGTTGGTATGGCGGGCTCGAACGTGGCGCTGCACGTCAACAACCTGCTGGATCGTGAATATGTCGCCAGCTGCTTCAACACCTATGGCTGCTTCTGGGGTGCAGAACGCCAGGTTGTTGCGACCGCGACCTTCCGCTTCTAACCTTTAAACTTGGGCACGATTTTCGTGCCCTTTTCTTTACTTAAGTTGGCTAACATGCAGGAAAACAACCCGCAATCCGATACCACTTTTGCGCTTGATGGCGTCTCCTTTCGCGTTCCCGGACGCACGCTGCTGCATCCGCTTTCGCTGACCTTTCCCGCAGGCCAGGTGACAGGCCTGATCGGCCATAACGGCTCCGGCAAATCCACCTTACTGAAAATGCTTGGCCGCCATCAGTCGCCGTCCGAGGGAGATATTCTGCTCGACGGACAGCCGCTGGAGAGCTGGAACAGCAAAGCCTTTGCCCGCAAGGTGGCCTATCTGCCGCAGCAGCTGCCGCAGGCGGAGGGCATGACCGTCCGCGAACTGGTGGCGATTGGCCGTTATCCCTGGCATGGCGCACTGGGCCGCTTCGGCGTAGCCGATCGCGAGAAAGTGGAAGAGGCGATTGCGCTGGTGGGTTTAAAGCCGCTGGCTCATCGTCTGGTGGATAGCCTGTCCGGCGGCGAGCGCCAGCGGGCGTGGATTGCCATGCTGGTGGCGCAGGACAGCCGTTGTTTACTGCTGGATGAGCCGACCTCGGCGCTGGACATTGCCCATCAGGTGGACGTGCTGGCGCTGGTGCATCGCTTAAGCCAGCAGCGCGGCCTCACGGTGATTGCGGTGCTGCATGATATCAACATGGCGGCGCGTTACTGCGACTATCTGGTGGCGCTGCGCGGTGGCGAGATGATCGCCCAGGGCACGCCAGCCGAGCTGATGCGCAGTGAAACGCTGGAACATATTTACGGAATTCCAATGGGTATTCTGCCGCATCCTGCCGGAGCGGCACCGGTGAGCTTTGTCTATTGATGCCTGAGTTAACACACATTAGCCGTCGTCGACTGTTGACGGCGATGGCCCTTTCGCCGCTGCTGTGGAAAATGGGCACGGCGCATGCCGCCGCCGTCGATCCCCATCGGATTGTGGCCCTCGAGTGGCTGCCGGTCGAGCTGCTGCTGGCGCTCGGCGTTACCCCCTACGGCGTGGCCGACATTCCTAACTACACCCTGTGGGTCAACGAGCCTCGCCTGCCGGAATCGGTGATCGACATTGGCCTGCGTACCGAGCCGAACCTCGAACTGCTCACCCAGATGAAACCTTCTTATCTGGTCTGGTCGGCCGGGTACGGTCCGTCGGAAGAGAAGCTGGCGCGGATTGCGCCGGGGCGCGGGTTCGCCTTTAGCGACGGCAAAAAACCGCTCACCAACGCCCGCAAATCCTTAAGCGAGATGGCGCAGCTGCTGAATATGGAAGCGGCAGCCCGCGAGCATCTCGATCATTTCGACAGCGTGATTGACAGCTACAAACCCCGTTTTGCCGGCCGCGGCGATCGCCCGCTGCTGATGGTCACCCTGCTCGATGCCCGCCATATGCTGGTGTTTGGCAATAACTGTCTGTTCCAGGAAGTGCTGGATCGCTATGGGATTAAAAACGCCTGGGAAGGGGAGATGACCTTCTGGGGCAGCACCGCCGTCGGTATCGACCGTCTGGCCATGTTCCGCGATGTGGACGTGCTCTGCTTCGATCACGGCAACGAGCGCGAGATGCAGGCCTTGATGGCGACGCCGCTGTGGCAGGCGATGCCCTTTGTCCGCCAGCAGCGCGTGAAGCGCGTGCCGGCGGTGTGGTTCTACGGCGCGACCCTGTCGGCCATGCACTTTGCCCGCGTGCTGGATAGCGCATTGGGAGGCCAGGCATGAGGTCACGGATAGCCTTTTTCCCGGCGCTACTAATGGCACTGCTGCTGATCGTTGCGCTGGGCTTAACCTGGTGGAACCTGAACATTGCGCTGCCGCGCAGCCAGTGGGGCAGCGCGCTGGTCGCCCCGGATATCGACAATATTCAACAGATGCTGTTCCACTACAGCCTGCTCCCGCGGCTGGCGATCTCGCTACTGGTGGGTGCCGGGCTTGGGCTGGTGGGCGTGCTCTTCCAGCAAGTACTGCGTAACCCGCTTGCGGAGCCGACCACCCTGGGGGTGGCCACCGGTGCCCAACTGGGGATGACCATCATCACCCTGTGGGCGCTGCCGGGGGCGCTGGCACCGCAGTTTGCCGCGCTGGTGGGGGCTTGCGTCGTCGGGGCGATTGTCTTTGGCGTGGCCTGGGGCAAACGCCTCTCGCCGGTAACGCTGATCCTCGCCGGTCTGGTGGTGAGCCTTTACTGTGGGGCGGTGAACCAGTTGCTGGTGATTTTCCATCACGACCAGCTGCAGAGCATGTTCCTCTGGAGCACCGGGACGCTGACGCAAACCGACTGGAGCATCGTTCAGCGCCTGTGGCCGCAGCTGCTTGGTGGCGTATTGCTGACCCTGCTGCTGCTGCGCCCGCTGACCCTGATGGGGCTTGACGATGGCGTGGCGCGCAATCTCGGTCTGGCGCTGTCGCTGGCCCGTCTGGCGGCGCTGACGCTGGCGATTGTCATCAGCGCCCTGCTGGTAAATGCGGTGGGCATCATCGGGTTTATCGGCCTGTTCGCGCCGCTGCTGGCAAAAATGCTCGGCGCGCGGCGCTTGCTCTCCCGCCTGATCCTCGCCCCGCTGATTGGTGCGCTGATCCTCTGGCTCTCCGATCAGGTGATCCTTTGGCTGACGCGCGTATGGATGGAAGTCTCTACCGGTTCCGTGACCGCGCTGATCGGTGCGCCGCTGCTGCTGTGGCTGCTGCCGCGCCTGCGCAGCATGAGTGCCCCGGCGATGAACGCCGGAGATAAAGTACAGGCGGAGCGTCACCACGTGCTGTGGTTTGCCCTGGCGGGCGGCGCGGTACTGCTGCTGGTGGTGATTGCGGCGCTGGCGTTTGGCCGGGATGCAGAGGGCTGGCACTGGGCGAGCGGGGCGATGCTTGATGAACTGCTACCGTGGCGCGCGCCGCGTATTTTCGCCGCGCTGATTGCCGGGGTGATGCTGGCGGTCGCCGGGTGCATTATCCAGCGTCTGACCGGCAACCCGATGGCGAGCCCGGAAGTGCTGGGGATCAGCTCCGGGGCGGCGTTCGGCGTGGTGCTGATGCTCTTTTTAGTGCCGGGTAATGCCTTCGGCTGGCTGATGCCCGCAGGCAGTATCGGTGCGGCGGTCACGCTGCTGATCATTATGATTGCCGCCGGACGAGGTGGCTTCTCGCCGCACCGGATGTTGCTGGCGGGGATGGCGCTGAGCACCGCCTTCACCATGCTGCTGATGATGCTGCAGGCCAGCGGCGATCCGCGTATGGCGCAGATCCTGACCTGGATTGCCGGATCAACCTATAACGCCACCACCGAACAGGTGGTGAGCACCGGGCTGGCGATGATTGTCCTGCTGGCGCTGGTGCCGCTGTGCCGTCGCTGGCTGACGGTGCTGCCGCTGGGGGGCGATACTGCCCGTTCGGTGGGAATGGCGCTGAGCGCCTCGCGCATCGGCCTGCTGCTGCTGGCGGCATCGCTGACGGCCACCGCCACCCTGACGATTGGTCCGCTGAGCTTTATTGGGCTGATGGCACCGCATATCGCGCGGATGATGGGGTTCCGCCGGACGATGCCGCACATTGTGATGTCGGCGCTAACGGGGGGGATCCTGCTGGTGTTCGCCGACTGGTGCGGCCGGATGGTGCTGTTCCCGTATCAGATCCCGGCGGGGCTGCTTTCCACCTTTATCGGTGCGCCGTACTTTATCTATCTGCTGCGGAAACAGAGCCGGTAAAAAAATGCCGGGTGGCGCTAACGCTTACCCGGCCTACGGTCCGAAGATTTTTGTAGGCCGGGTAAGGCGAAGCCGCCACCCGGCAACCCACAACTCAGAGCTTCGCAAACACCCGACGCGCCGCGTCGATGGTGTTGTTGATATCCTCTTCGCTGTGCGCGACCGACATAAAGCCTGCCTCAAACGCTGACGGTGCAAGATAGACACCTTCCTCCAGCATCAGATGGAAGAAACGCTTGAAGCGCTCAACGTCGCACTTCACCACATCCTGATAGCGGGTCACGGTTTTCGCGTCGGTGAAGAAGATGCCAAACATGCCGCCAACGTGGTTTACCACCAGCGGAATACCCGCGTCTTCAGCCGCGTCCAGCAGGCCGTTTGCCAGCTGCGTGGTGCGCTCGGTGAGGGTGGTATGGATACCCGGCTGCGCCACTTCGTTCAGACAGGCGAAACCTGCCGCCATGGCAATCGGGTTACCCGAGAGCGTACCGGCCTGATAGACCGGACCGGTTGGCGCCAGCGCGTCCATCACCTCTCTGCGGCCGCCAAAGGCGCCTACCGGCATGCCGCCGCCGATGATTTTGCCCAGGCAGGTCAGGTCCGGCACCACGTCGTAATAAGCCTGCGCACCCGCCAGGGCAACGCGGAAACCGGTCATCACTTCGTCGATGATCAGCAGCGCGCCGAACTCGTCGCACAGCGCACGCAGCCCCTGCAGGAAGCCAGGCTGCGGTGGAATGCAGTTCATGTTGCCCGCCACCGGTTCGACGATGATGCAGGCGATCTCCTGCGGATATTGTTCAAATGCCGCACGCACCGAATCGAGATCGTTATAGGTGCAGGTCAGGGTGTGCTTCGCGAAGTCTGCCGGCACGCCCGGGGAGTTCGGCTGGCCGAGAGTTAGCGCGCCGGAACCGGCTTTCACCAGCAGGCAGTCCGCGTGACCGTGGTAGCAGCCTTCGAACTTGATGATTTTGTCGCGGCCGGTAAAACCGCGAGCCAGACGGATGGCGCTCATGGTCGCTTCGGTACCGGAGTTCACCATGCGGACCATATCCATGGTCGGCACCAGCTCGGTCACCAGCGCCGCCATTTTCACTTCCATCTCGGTCGGTGCACCGAAACTTAACCCGCGCTGCGCCGCTTCAATCACCGCGTTGCGGATCGCCGGGTGGTTGTGGCCCAGCACCATCGGGCCCCATGAGCCGACATAATCGATATAGGCTTTGCCATCCACATCGTACAGATAGGCGCCATCGGCACGTTCGATAAACAGCGGTGTACCGCCCACGCCGGTAAAGGCACGGACCGGGGAGTTAACACCGCCAGGGATAAGCTCGCGGGCTGCACTGTAGAGGTTTTCAGACTTGCTCATGGCGTCGTTCCTGGCTCGTATAAAATGATTAAGCCCACTATTCTAAGTGATTCGTTGAAGGTTATGAAATTTTTACCCTGGTAATGCATTAACAATTGTTAAGCAATTTTCAGGAGACGGCTGGGCGGTCTCTGGTAAAATCCCTGCGGCTATTTGTATGACGAAAGATAACAGGCAATGAAAGCAGATTCTCCCTCATTTGAAGAACAACAGTTTGCGCGGGCGCGATACCGTATCAGCGTCCGACGGCTGCTCAATCGCGATAAAACACCGCTGGCGATTTTGCTGGGCGCAGCCGTTGTCGGCACCCTGGCGGGCCTGGTAGGCGTCGCATTCGAAAAGGCCGTCAATGCCGTGCTTAACTGGCGTATTGGCACCGTTGCGGGTTATGCCGATCGTGAAGGGTTGGTCTGGATCCTGGCCTTTGGTTTATCTGCCCTGTTCGCGATGGTCGGTTATTTTCTGGTGCGTAGATTCGCTCCGGAAGCGGGCGGGTCGGGGATCCCTGAGATAGAAGGGGCGCTCGAAGAGCTGCGTCCGGTCCGCTGGTGGCGCGTCCTTCCCGTTAAGTTTATCGGCGGGATGGGAACGCTTGGTGCAGGGATGGTGCTCGGGCGGGAAGGGCCGACCGTACAGCTGGGCGGTAATATTGGCCGTATGGTCAGCGACCTGTTCAGAATGCGCAGCGCGGAAGCACGCCATACGTTGCTGGCAACCGGTGCCGCCGCGGGGCTTTCCGCCGCCTTTAATGCCCCGCTGGCGGGGATCCTTTTTATCATCGAAGAGATGCGCGCTCAGTTTCGCTATAACCTGATCTCGATTAAAGCGGTCTTTACCGGCGTAATTATGTCGAGCATTGTCTTTCGGCTTTTCAATGGCGAAGGGGCGGTGATTGAGGTGGGCAAGTTGACCAACGCGCCGGTTAATACGCTGTGGCTATATCTCATCCTTGGCATGGTTTTTGGCATTGTAGGCCCGCTGTTTAATGCCCTTATTATTCGTGCTCAGGATATGTTTCAGCGGATCCACGGCGGCAATACGACCAAATGGGTGCTGGTGGGCGGCCTGCTCGGGGGCGTGTGCGGCGTGCTGGGCTTTATCGAACCCAACGCGGCTGGCGGTGGCTTTGGCCTGATCCCCATTGCGGCGGCGGGTAATTTCAGCATCGGCCTGCTGCTGTTTATGTTTATCTCCCGGGTCATCACCACCGTACTCTGCTTCTCTTCCGGCGCCCCTGGCGGCATTTTTGCCCCGATGCTGGCATTAGGCACGTTGCTGGGTACGGCCTTTGGCATGGCCGCTGCCGCAGGTTTCCCGGCCTATCATCTTGAGGCCGGCACCTTTGCCATTGCCGGAATGGGGGCGCTGCTGGCGGCATCGCTGCGCGCGCCGCTGACCGGCATCGTGCTGGTGCTGGAGATGACCGACAATTACCAGCTCATTTTGCCAATGATCATTACCTGCCT
The DNA here is from genome assembly GCF_049974505.2 of Leclercia sp. TB492. NCBI lineage: Bacteria > Pseudomonadati > Pseudomonadota > Gammaproteobacteria > Enterobacterales > Enterobacteriaceae > Leclercia > Leclercia sp. TB492. Next base: position 821,883 of record NZ_CM127572.1, read on the forward strand.
GGGGGCCACACTATTAGCCCAGTTTCTCGGCGGAAAACCGCTATACTCCACCATTCTTGCCCGTACCCTGGCGAAGCAGAATACTTGAATGAATTACCAGGGTATTAGATAATGACAACAAGAATTGGGTGATTTTTACCCACTAGCAGTATTCATGGGAGCATAAGATGAGTGATGACGTAGCGCTGCCGTTGCAGTTTACCGAAGCAGCAGCCAAAAAAGTAAAAGACCTGATTGCCGATGAAGACAACCCGGCGCTGAAATTGCGTGTGTACATTACGGGCGGCGGCTGTAGCGGCTTCCAGTATGGTTTCACCTTTGACGATCAGGTTAACGACGGCGACATGACCATTGAGAAGCAGGGCGTCGCGCTGGTCGTTGACCCGATGAGCCTGCAGTATCTGGTGGGCGGCGCAGTGGACTACACCGAAGGTCTGGAAGGTTCCCGCTTTGTGGTGACCAACCCGAACGCAACCAGCACCTGCGGGTGTGGATCGTCGTTCAGCATTTGACTGTAATGCCCGGTGGCGCTTCGCTTACCGGGCCTGTTCGCTATCTTCCATTCTCATCCAGCGCAAAGGTTGGCAGCTTCAGGTGCCAGCGGATTGCCGCCAGGCGGATCCCCAGAGTAACTACCATTCCCAGCATCGCCGCCTGTTCCAGCGGAACGTGAAAGGTGTACCAGGCCGTAGCGTGAACGATCCCACCCAGAATGCAGGCCGTGGCGTAGATTTCCGTTCTCAGGATCATCGGCACTTCGCGCGCCAGAATATCGCGAATAATCCCGCCGCCCACGCCGGTGACCACTCCCATACAGATCGCCACCATCGGGCCGGTGCCGGCCATAAAGGCTTTGTTGACGCCAATACCGACAAACACCGCGAGGCCAACCGCATCCAGCACCGGCAGCAGCCATTTCGGCAGGCGACGCGGCTGACGGACGAGGATAATGGTTAACATACAGGTGACCATAGCGACCACCAGATCGGTAGGATCTTTGACCCAGAATACCGGGCCATGATCGAGCGCCATATCGCGGATCGTCCCTCCGCCCACGGCGGTGACCACCCCTAACACCAGCACGCCAAACGGATCCATGCGTAATTTACCGGCCAGCAGAACGCCGGAGATCGCAAAAACGGCTGTGCCAAGAATATCCAGCCAATAAACGAGCATTATCATCCTCGGGAAAATGAGTGGCTCTGCGACAGCGCAGAGCAGAGTTGTTTTGCGGCGAGGATAATACGCGGGCTTGCGCGCTCAAACCAGTCGCTGTTCAGCGCAATCACGGGTATTTTTAGCTGGCTTTGCCAGTACTGTTCTATTTTAGGAATATCGCCCGCCGAACCGCCTACCACAATCGCCTGAGGCTGGCGCGCCAGAACCTGCTCGCGGCTCACCTGGGGCCAGGGAACACGGCTGGCGGCAAAAATGTTTTCCCCGCCACAGAGCTCAATGACCTGATGTTGCAGGGAGCCCTGGCTGGTCGTGAACAGAGGTTGTTGGCCGAACTGGATAAATACCCGCTTTTTCGGCAGGGTGGCGTAGGTGGCTTTTAAGGCGGCAAAATCGCTCAGCATCTGCCGTGCGGCCTGTCGGGCTTTATCTGGCGTCGGGCTCCAGGGGGCGAGATCGCCAAGGGCCTGGGCAACCTGTTCAATACTGGTGGCATCGATCCACTGTACTTTTATCCCGAGCGAGGCCAGCTGGTTCACCTGACGTTCTGCGTTGCCGCCGCGCCAGGCCAGCACCAGATCGGGCTTCAGGGCAACGATACGTTCGACATTCATGCCCTGCCAGGTGGCAACCTGTTCAATTTTTGCGGCTTCAGGGGGATAGTCGGAAAAACTGCTGACCCCGACGGGGGTGATCCCGGCGGCAAACGCCAGTTCGGTATTGGCAGGCGAGAGGGTAATAACACGCGGCGCGGCCAGAAGCCACGCCGGTGTCAGCAGAAACAGCGCCAGAAGCGCCCTGAGGAGCGGCTTAACCACGCGCCAGTTTCTGTACCAGGGTCTCAACCATCAGGCTGGACTGTTTGGCCGCGACCACGAGGAATTCGTCGAAGCTCAGGTGAGACTGCTGATCCGCGACGTCAGAAATGGCGCGAACTACCACGAAGGGCACGCTGAAGTTATGGCAGACGTGGGCAATGGCGGTTGCTTCCATCTCAACGGCAATCGCCTGAGGGAAGTTATGGCGGATTTTCGCCAGGTTCACGGAGCCATTGATAAAGGCATCGCCGCTGACAATCAGGCCACGCACGGCGTTGAGGTTCAGTTCCGCGATGCAGCTTTCTGCAGCGGCAACCAGTTTTTCGTCGGCTTTAAAACCGGCCGGGCAGCCCGGGAGCTGGCCGTACTCGTAACCGAAGGCGGTCACATCGGCGTCGTGATAGCGCGCTTCGTCAGAAACCACGATATCGCCCACTTTCAGGGTTGGCGCCAGGCCGCCCGCAGAGCCGGTGTTAACGATCACGTCTGGCTTGCAGCGCTCCAGCAGAAGGGTAGCGCCCAGCGCGGCGGAGACTTTACCGATACCGGATTTCAGCAGAGCAACTTCTGTACCGTTCAGCGTGCCGGTATAAATCTCGCAACCACCCAGAGAGAGGGTCTGGCGGTTCTCAATTTTGTCACGCAGCAGCGTAACTTCTTCTTCCATTGCTCCAATAATACCGATTTTCATAGATTTACTCGCGATGTGCCTTGTTAAGATGCATAGTCTATCATGCGATTTAGGGGAAACGCATTCTCACGCGGGGGAGCATATGGCACCAATCGATTTTCGCACCAAAATTAACTGGCATCGCCGGTACCGCTCTCCGCAGGGGAACAAGAACGAACATGAGATCCTGCGGATTTTCGAAAGCGACCGCGGACGCATCGTTAACTCGCCGGCGATCCGCCGCCTGCAGCAAAAAACGCAGGTCTTTCCCCTCGAACGCAACGCCGCCGTGCGCACCCGCCTGACCCATTCGCTGGAGGTGCAACAGGTTGGGCGCTATATCGCCAAAGAGATCTTAAGCCGCCTCAAGGAGCAGCGCTTGCTGGAAACCTACGGGCTGGATGAGCTGACCGGGCCGTTCGAAAGTATCGTTGAGATGGCGTGCCTGATGCACGACATCGGCAATCCCCCCTTTGGTCATTTTGGCGAAGCGGCCATCAACGACTGGTTCCGCCAGCGCCTGTTCCCCTCCGATGCCGCCAGCCAGCCGCTGAGCGACGATCGCTGCGTGGTTCAGGCTCTGCGGCTGCGTGATGGCGAAGAGACCCTGAACGGGCTGCGGCGCAAGGTGCGTCAGGATCTGTGTCATTTTGAAGGCAATGCGCAGGGCATCCGTCTGGTGCACTCCCTGATGCGCATGAATCTTACCTGGGCGCAGGTAGGGTGCATCCTGAAATATACCCGTCCCGCCTGGTGGCAGGGTGAACCTCCCGCGACGCACAATTATTTAATGAAAAAACCGGGCTACTATTTCTCGGAAGAGGCGTATATCGAGCGGCTCCGGCAGGAACTTTCCCTCACGCAGTATGCCCGTTTTCCATTGACCTGGATTATGGAAGCGGCAGACGATATTTCCTATTGTGTGGCCGATCTGGAAGATGCGGTTGAAAAAAGAATATTCAGCGTCGAGGGGCTTTATCAGCATCTTTATGATGCCTGGGGTAACCACGAGAAAGGGTCCTTGTTCTCACAGGTTGTCGAAAACGCCTGGGAGAAATCACGCTCCAATTCCCTCAGTCGTAGCACCGAAGATCAGTTCTTTATGTATTTACGCGTCAATACATTAAATAAACTGGTGCCCTACGCGGCTGAGCGCTTTATCGACAACATTGAACAAATTTACCATGGCGAGTTTAATCATGCGCTGCTGGAAGATGACAGCAGCTTTAGCCAACTGCTTGAACTCTATAAAAATGTCGCCATGCGGCATGTGTTCAGCCATCCGGAGGTCGAACAGCTGGAATTACAGGGCTATCGGGTGATAACCGGCCTGCTGGAGATCTACCGTCCACTGCTGCAATTATCCGCCGAGGAGTTTAGCGAGCTGGTAGTAAAAGAGCGGGTCCGCCGTTTTCCGATTGAATCCCGGCTATTTCACAAACTTTCGCCGCGCCATCGGCTGGCTTATGTTGAGTCGGTCAGTAAATTTAACCGCCAGCAGCCAGACTGGCCGGTACTGGAGTTTTATTATCGCTGTCGCCTGATTCAGGACTATATCAGCGGAATGACAGACTTATATGCCTGGGATGAATACCGCAAGTTGATGGCGGTGGAATAAGGCGGAGTTTTGTAAAGACGGCCAATAAATTTTTACTTTTTCCAGAAACTTAATGCCGGAACTAAGCGCGTCGAAACGAATCTGATATACACAGCAATTGTGCGTGACCTGTAAATCGAGATTAAGAAACATGAAAAAAACCACTTTAGCAATGAGTGCACTGGCTCTGAGTTTAGGTTTAGCGTTATCCCCTCTGTCTGCCAGCGCAGCAGAGACCGTCTCTTCCGCAGCCACTGCGCAACAGATGCCAAGCCTGGCACCGATGCTGGAAAAAGTGATGCCGTCGGTAGTGAGTATCAACGTGGAAGGCAGCACCACCGTCAACACGCCGCGCATGCCGCGTAACTTCCAGCAGTTCTTCGGTGATAACTCGCCGTTCTGCCAGGAAGGTTCTCCGTTCCAGAGCTCACCGTTCTGCCAGGGCGGGGCGGGTGATGGCAACGGCGGCGGTCAGCAGCAGAAGTTTATGGCGCTGGGTTCCGGCGTGATCATTGATGCGGCCAAAGGCTATGTGGTCACCAATAACCACGTGGTGGACAATGCCAGCAGCATCAAGGTTCAGCTGAGCGACGGGCGCAAGCTTGATGCCAAAATCGTCGGGAAGGATCCGCGCTCTGATATCGCGCTGATACAGATTCAGGATCCAAAAAACCTGACGGCAATTAAGCTGGCCGACTCTGATGCCCTGCGCGTCGGGGATTACACCGTGGCAATCGGTAACCCGTTTGGTCTGGGTGAGACGGTGACCTCCGGTATCGTGTCTGCCCTCGGTCGTAGCGGCCTGAATGCGGAAAACTATGAAAACTTTATCCAGACCGATGCGGCGATAAACCGCGGTAACTCCGGTGGCGCGCTGGTCAACCTGAACGGTGAGCTGATCGGGATTAACACCGCGATCCTCGCCCCGGACGGCGGCAACATCGGGATTGGCTTTGCGATCCCAAGCAACATGGTGAAAAACCTGACCGCACAGATGGTCGAGTTTGGCCAGGTGAAACGCGGCGAGCTGGGGATTCTCGGCACCGAGCTGAACTCCGAGCTGGCGAAAGCGATGAAGGTTGATGCCCAGCGCGGCGCCTTTGTCAGCCAGGTGATGCCAAACTCCTCCGCGGCGAAAGCGGGGATCAAGGCCGGGGACGTGATCACCACCCTGAACGGCAAACCGGTGAGCAGCTTCGCGGCACTGCGTGCAGAAGTCGGCTCCATGCCGGTGGGCAGCAAAGTGACCCTGGGTCTGCTGCGCGAAGGTAAACCGGTGAACGTGCAGCTGGAACTGCAGCAGAGCAGCCAGAACCAGGTGGATGCCGGCACTATCTTCAGCGGTATCGAAGGTGCGGATATGAGCAATAAAGGGCAGGATAAAGGCGTATCTGTGGATAACGTCAAAGCCAACAGCCCGGCTGCCCGTATTGGCCTGAAGAAAGGGGATGTGATTATCGGCGCCAACCAGCAGCCGGTTAAGAACATCGCTGAACTGCGCAAAATTCTCGACAGCAAACCATCGGTGCTGGCGTTGAATATCCAGCGTGGCGACACCTCTCTTTATCTGCTGATGCAGTAATCTGTTCTGCCCCTGTTTCTGTCTGGAAACAGGGGCTTTTTCATTCCTTTCTGTGAACCTTTCCACAAGTCCATACTTCTCCTTCACAGTTTGTGCATTCGCACAATGCGGCCCTGATTAATCTTCCTTATGCTTGAGCTCTGCTCAGAGGAGGGCGACATGGCTGGCTGGCATCTTGATACCAAAATGGCGCAGGATATCGTGGCGCGAACAATGCGCATCATCGACACCAATATCAACGTGATGGACGCACGTGGCCGGATCATCGGCAGTGGCGATCGCGAGCGTATTGGGGAATTGCACGAAGGTGCGCTGCTGGTGCTCTCTCAGGGGCGCGTGGTGGATATTGATGACGCGGTGGCGCGGCATCTGCATGGCGTGCGCCAGGGGATCAACCTGCCGCTGCGTCTGGAAGGCGAGATTGTCGGGGTGATCGGTCTGACCGGTGAGCCGGAGTCCTTGCGCAAATACGGTGAGCTGGTCTGTATGACGGCAGAAATGATGCTGGAACAATCCCGCCTGATGCACCTTCTGGCGCAGGACAGCCGCCTGCGTGAAGAGCTGGTCATGAACCTGATCCAGGCGGAAGAGCATACCCCGGCGCTGACCGAGTGGGCGCAGCGGCTGGGCATCGATCTCAACCAGCCCCGCGTGGTGGCGGTGATTGAGGTCGATAGCGGTCAGCTGGGAGTCGATAGCGCGATGGTTGAGCTACAGCAGCTGCAGAACGCGCTGGCGACGCCGGAGCGCAATAACCTGGTGGCGATCGTCTCGCTGACTGAGATGGTGGTACTCAAACCGGCGTTAAACCAGTTTGGTCGCTGGGATGCGGAAGATCACCGTCGGCGCGTGGAACAGCTGATTGCGCGGATGAAAGAGAACGGACAGCTGCGTTTCCGGGTGGCATTAGGCAACTACTTTACCGGCCCGGGCAGCATTGCCCGCTCCTGGCGTACGGCCCGTACCACAATGATGGTCGGCAAGCAGCGTATGCCGGAAAACCGCAGCTATTTTTATCAGGATTTGATGCTGCCGGTGCTGCTGGACAGCCTGCGCGGCGGCTGGCAGGCCAACGAACTGGCCCGTCCGCTGGTACGTCTGAAAGCGATGGATAACAACGGCCTGCTGCGGCGTACGCTGCAGGCGTGGTTCCGCCATAACGTGCAGCCGCTGGCCACGTCAAAGGCACTTTTTATTCACCGCAATACGCTGGAGTACCGCCTGAACCGTATTTCGGAGCTAACGGGGTTGGATCTGGGGAATTTTGACGACCGGCTGTTGCTGTATGTGGCGTTGCAACTGGATGAGCAGCGGTGAGTGAATCGCCCGGTGGCGCTGCGCTTGCCGGGCCTACAAAACCACGAATGTAGGCCGGGTAAGGCGAAGCCGCCACCCGGCACACAGCGACGGATTACTTGTTACGGGTCAACTTCTCAAGATCCGCTTCGATTTCCGTGATCTTGTGGGCAACGACGCTTTCCAGATGACGCAGGTCATCCAGGATCTTCCGCTTCAGATCCACCTCTGTGCGATCGCGCTGGCAAATCTGATCCAGCTCATCAATCACATAGCGCAGATTCGGGCTGATCTCCTGCACCTCTTTGTAACCCTGACCGATGCCATCGGCAACGACAGTTTTACGCTGGCGCGGGTACTTGAACTTCACGCTCTTGGCGAAGAACTCGCCCTTATCCTTGTGGAAATAGATTTTCAGGATATCGTTGTTGGCTTCCTGACGGAGGCTGTAACGGTCAATTTCATCAGGATTAGTAATGCCCAGACTTTTCAGATTATCGTACATAGCGGTACCCTTGATCTCAACATAACCCATGAATAATTCACGAAAAAATCTATTTTCGCCACCCTGAGATATAAAAAAAGCGGGGTTGCCCCCGCTTTTTGTTATACCCGATTAATCGATGGTACGCAGCAGTTCGTTGATGCCAACTTTGCCGCGGGTTTTTGCATCGACTTTTTTGACAATCACCGCACAGTACAGGCTGTATTTGCCATCTTTTGATGGCAGGTTACCGGATACCACTACCGAACCCGCCGGTACGCGACCGTAATGCACTTCGCCGGTTTCGCGATCGTAAATACGGGTGCTCTGGCCGATATAAACGCCCATGGAGATCACGGAGCCTTCTTCCACGATCACGCCTTCAACCACTTCGGAGCGCGCGCCGATGAAGCAGTTGTCTTCGATAATGGTCGGGTTCGCCTGCAGCGGCTCCAGAACACCACCGATACCCACGCCGCCGGAGAGGTGTACGTTTTTACCGATCTGCGCACAGGAACCCACGGTTGCCCAGGTATCCACCATGGTGCCTTCATCAACGTAAGCGCCGATGTTCACGTAGGATGGCATCAGCACGGTATTGCGGGCGATAAACGCACCCTGACGAACGGCTGCCGGTGGCACCACGCGGAAACCTTCTTTCTGGAAACGCGCTTCGTCGTAACCAGCGAATTTCATCGGGACTTTATCGAAGTAGCGGCTTTCCGCACCGTCGATAACCTGGTTATCGTTAATACGGAAAGAGAGCAGTACCGCTTTCTTCAGCCACTGGTGAGTGACCCACTGACCGTCGATCTTTTCGGCTACACGCAGCGCGCCGGAATCAAGCAGAGAAATCACCTGATTGACCGCCTCGCGGGTCACGGTATCCACATTTGCCGGAGTAATTTCGGCGCGACGCTCAAAAGCGGACTCAATAACGTTCTGTAACTGCTGCATAGTTCAACTCTTTCCAGGTAAAAAAAAACATCACCCTTTATCGTTTGGATTGAGGGCTGCTGTCAACCGTTGTTGCACTTCCTGTTGCAGGGCATTATTAAGCCCACGACGGTCGGCTGTGGCGATTATAAATAAATCTTCTACTCGCTCGCCAATGGTTGTAATTCTGGCCCCATGCAGCGAAATTCCCAGATCGGCAAACACCTGCCCGACCCGGGCCAGCAGCCCTGGCTGGTCAAGGGCGATCAGCTCGAGGAAGGATTTCCGGTCGGTATGCGTCGGCAGGAAATTGACCTCGGTATCGACGGTAAAGTGGCGCAGTTTCGCCGGCTGTCGACGCGGTTGCGGTGGCTGCCAGCTGTGCTGGGTGATCGCCTGCTCCAGCCCGTAGCGAATCGGCTCGTGACGATCCGCGGACAGCGGACTGCCGTCCGGCTCCAGCACGATAAAGGTATCCATCGCCATGCCGTCGCGGGTAGTGAAGATTTGCGCGTCGTGTACGCTGAGGTTACGTCTGTCGAGTTCGGCGCAGACCGCGGCAAACAGGTAAGCGCGATCGGGGCTCCAGATAAAGATCTCCGTTCCTCCGCGGGTCGCCTGCGGGCTGAGCAGGATCAGCGGTTTGGTCAGATCGTGCTGTAACAGATGACGGGCGTGCCAGGCCAGCTGGTTCGGGCTGTGGCGTACAAAATAGTTGGCGCGACAGCGCGCCCAGATCAGATGCAGCGCCTCTTCATTTATATTCTCCATCCGCAACAGCGCCAGGGCCTGCATCTGGTGATGACGCACGCGTTCGCGCATGTCTGGCGTGCTCTGCATGCCGCGACGCAGCTGCTTCTCGGTGGCGAAGTAAAGTTCGCGCAGCAGGCTCTGCTTCCAGCTGTTCCACAGCGTCTCGTTGGTGGCGCAGATGTCCGCCACCGTCAGGCAGACCAGGAAACGCAGGCGATTCTCGGTCTGCACCTCTTCGGCAAACTGTTTGATCACTTCGGGATCCTGAATATCGCGCCGCTGAGCGGTGACCGACATTAGCAGGTGATGGCGAACCAGCCAGGCCACCAGCTGCGTTTCGCGCGAATTGAGCCCATGCAGCTCGGCAAATTTCAGCACGTCTTCCGCGCCGAGGATTGAGTGGTCGCCGCCGCGCCCTTTGGCGATATCGTGGAACAGGGCGGCAATCAGGATCAGCTCCGGGTTGGTGAGGCGCGGCCAGAGTTCAACGCAGAGCGGGTGACGGCTGCGCACCTCCTCCTGGGCGAAGCTTTCCAGCTTCAGCATTACGCGGATGGTGTGTTCGTCAACGGTATAAGCATGGAACAGGTCAAACTGCATCTGGCCGACGATATGCGACCACTGCGGCATATAGGCCCAGAGCACGCTGTGACGGTGCATCGGCAGCAGCCCGCGGCTTACCGCGCCAGGGTGGCGCAACATGCTCAGGAACAGCGACCGTGCTTCCGGGATGTAGCACAAAGGCTGAGTCAGATGGCGGCGGGCGTGGCGCAGGTGGCGCAGGGTAGTGGAGTAGATCCCGGTGATGGTGCTGTTACGCACCATGGCGTAGAACATGCGCAGGATCGCTTCCGGCTTACGGATAAACAGCGTCTCGTCGCGCAGATCGATTAAGGTGCCGCGCAGCTGGAATTCATCATCTATCGGGCGCGGTTTTTCATCCGCGGTGAGAGCCAGGATCGCCTCGTCGAACAGCTGCAACAGCATCTGATTCAGTTCCCCCACGCGGCGGGTGACGCGGAAGAAGTCCTTCATCATCTGCTCAACCGGTTCGTTGCCCTCGCCGCTGTAGTGCAGGCGCTGGGCGACGCTCAGCTGACGGTCAAACAGCAGGCGGTTATCGTAGCGGGTCACTTCCAGATGCAGGGCAAAACGGATGCGCCACAGCAGATGCAGACACTCATTCAGCTCGGTACGTTCGGCTTCGGTGAGAAAACCAAAACCGACCATCTCATCCAGCGAGGTGGCGCCGAAATGGCGGCGGGCCACCCACTGCAGGGTATGGATATCGCGCAGGCCGCCGGGGCTGCTTTTGATATCCGGCTCCAGGTTATAGCTGGTGCCGTGGTAGCGCTGGTGGCGCACCTGCTGCTCATCGACCTTGGCGGCGAAGAACTTCTCCGAGGGCCAGAAGCCGTCGCTGAAGATGTGCTTTTGCAGCTCAAGGAACAGGGCCACGTCGCCAATCAGCAGGCGCGATTCAATCAGGTTGGTGGCGACGGTGAGATCGGATAACCCCTCCAGCAAGCACTCTTCCAGGGTGCGCACGCTGTGGCCGATTTCAAGCTTAACGTCCCACAGCAGGGTCAGCAGTTCGCCGATCTTCTGCGCCTGTTCGTCAGGCAGCTTTTTCCGGCTCAGGATCAGCAGGTCGATATCTGAAAGGGGATGCAGCTCGCCGCGGCCATAGCCGCCGACGGCGACCAGCGCCACATCGCCCAACTGACCAAAACCGTAGTCAATCCATAGGCGCTGCAGGAGCTGATCGATAAATTCCGTACGCGCTTCGATAAGCGCTTCAGCGGAGATCCCGCTGTCAAAGGTGTCACCCAGCCAGCGCTGGAAGGTATCGATATGCGCTTTGATACCGGCGCAGGTCAGCTCGGCCGTCGGCCAGACGCCGGGGTTATCCGGCTGGCCAGGCAGGGTGGGGAGGGCCGTATTGGCATACTGTTCGGGTAAAAGGTTACTCATTGCGCGCCACCCATAAGAAAAAACGATAGCCATTAAAAAAGCCGGCATTTGCCGGCTTCTTATCATGCGTCTTGCGAGAGTATCGCCGGGATAGTGTCATCCTTGCGTAACGTCAGAATTTCGCAGCCGTTGTCGGTCACCACAATAGTATGCTCATACTGGGCAGACAAGCTCCGGTCTTTGGTTTTCACCGTCCAGCCATCTTTCATGGTTCGGATGCGGTAGTCGCCCGAGTTGACCATCGGCTCGATGGTGAAGGTCATGCCCGCCTGCAGCACCACGCCGCCGTCGTCTGCATCATAGTGCAGAACCTGTGGCTCTTCATGGAAGACGCGGCCAATACCGTGACCGCAGTATTCGCGCACCACGGAGAAACCTTCTGCTTCAACGAATTTCTGGATAGCCGCACCGAGGGTACGCAGGCGAATGCCTGGCTTGACCATCTTCAGTGCCAGGTAGAGGCTTTCCTGGGTCACTTTACACAGGCGCTCGCCCAGAATGGTCGGTTTGCCGACGATGAACATCTTAGAGGTGTCACCGTGGTACTCGTCTTTAATGACGGTGACGTCGATGTTAACGATGTCGCCATCTTTCAGCAGCTTTTCGTCATCCGGGATACCGTGGCAGACCACTTCATTAATAGAGATGCAGACTGACTTCGGGAAGCCGTGGTAGCCAAGGCAAGCGGAGATTGCCTGCTGCTCGTTCACGATGTAATCATTACAGATGCGATCCAGCTCGCCGGTGCTGACGCCCGGTTTGACGAATGGCTCGATCATTTCCAGCACTTCAGCGGCCAGACGACCGGCGACGCGCATTTTTTCAATTTCTTCAGGTGTCTTAATAGAGATAGCCATGTAATCTGTCCATCAGTGTCGTTTTTTTCGACAATACTAGTCTAAGTGTTGTCAATGGTATCAGTCTGGCGCACATGCTGCCAAATTGAGATTCCTTCACCGCACACACCGCCAACAATTGTTGGTTTCGGGTAGCATTTTGTGGTATAAAGCGCGCCGGACTTCCGATCCATTTCAGATACACAGGATGGACGGGAGCGACAAATCTCACTTTGTGTAACAACACACACGTATCGGCACATATTCCGGGGTGCCCTTTGGGGTCGGTAATATGGGATACGTGGAGGCATAACCCCAACTTTTAAATAGAGGTTTTAAAACATGGCAACTGTTTCCATGCGCGACATGCTCAAGGCTGGTGTTCACTTCGGTCACCAGACCCGTTACTGGAACCCGAAAATGAAGCCTTTCATCTTCGGCGCTCGTAACAAAGTTCACATCATCAACCTTGAGAAAACTGTACCAATGTTCAACGAAGCCCTGGCTGAGCTGAACAAGATCTCTTCCCGTAAAGGTAAGATTCTGTTCGTTGGTACTAAGCGCGCTGCAAGCGAAGCTGTGAAAGAAGCTGCTAACAGCTGCGACCAGTTCTTCGTGAACCATCGCTGGCTGGGCGGTATGCTGACTAACTGGAAAACCGTTCGTCAGTCTATCAAGCGCCTGAAAGATCTGGAAACCCAGTCTCAGGACGGTACTTTCGAAAAGCTGACCAAAAAAGAAGCGCTGATGCGCACTCGTGAGCTGGACAAGCTGGAAAACAGCCTGGGCGGTATCAAAGATATGGGCGGCCTGCCAGACGCGCTGTTCGTTATCGATGCTGACCACGAGCACATCGCAATCAAAGAAGCTAACAACCTGGGTATCCCAGTATTCGCAATCGTTGATACCAACTCCGATCCGGACGGTGTTGACTTCGTTATCCCGGGTAACGACGATGCAATCCGTGCTGTTAGCCTGTACCTGAGCGCTGTAGCTGCTACCGTTCGTGAAGGCCGTTCCCAGGATCTGGCTTCTCAGGCGGAAGAAAGCTTCGTAGAAGCTGAATAATAAGGTTCTACCCCTTATTAGTACCGTGTATGAATAGGGGCCAATTATCGGCCCCTTTTTTCAATTTATACTGTTTGGCTTCTGGCCGGGCAGTTCACATCTCCCGAGGATTTAAGAATGGCTGAAATTACCGCATCCCTGGTAAAAGAGCTGCGTGAGCGTACTGGCGCAGGCATGATGGATTGCAAAAAAGCGCTGACTGAAGCGAACGGCGACATCGAGCTGGCAATCGAAAACATGCGTAAATCCGGTGCGATCAAAGCAGCTAAGAAAGCAGGCAACGTTGCTGCTGACGGCGTGATCATCACTAAGATCGACGGCACCTACGGCATCATTCTGGAAGTTAACTGCCAGACTGACTTCGTTGCTAAAGATGGCGGTTTCCAGGCATTTGCTAACAAAGTTCTGGACGCAGCTGTTGCTGGCAAAATCACCGACGTTGAAGTTCTGAAAGCACAGTTCGAAGAAGAGCGTGTTGCCCTGGTTGCTAAAATCGGTGAGAACATCAACATCCGTCGCGTTTCTTCCCTGGAAGGCGAAGTACTGGGTTCATACCAGCACGGCGCGCGTATCGGTGTTCTGGTTGCGGCTAAAGGCGCTGACGAAGAGCTGGTTAAACAGCTGGCAATGCACATCGCTGCAAGCAAGCCAGAATTCGTTAAGCCAGAAGACGTGTCTGCTGAAGTTGTAGAAAAAGAGTACCAGGTTCAGCTGGACATCGCCATGCAGTCTGGCAAGCCAAAAGAAATCGCAGAGAAAATGGTTGAAGGCCGCATGAAGAAATTCACCGGCGAAGTTTCTCTGACTGGCCAGCCTTTCGTTATGGATCCAAGCAAAACTGTTGCTCAGCTGCTGAAAGAGCACAACGCTGACGTAACTGGCTTCATCCGCTTCGAAGTGGGCGAAGGCATCGAGAAAGTTGAGACTGACTTCGCAGCAGAAGTTGCTGCAATGTCCAAGCAGTCTTAATCAGCGAAAAGAAGCCGCCTGAGGGCGGCTTCTTTTTGTGTACGTTATGTGTAAATCAGCCAGACGCCTATAGTGTCTGTGTTGAGATGCGATATATCATGTCGCCAGAATTAACCCCATCTTAATCGTTGACAGTCCCAGGAAAGAAATATGGCTACCAATGCAAAACCCGTTTACAAACGCATTCTGCTTAAGCTGAGTGGCGAAGCGCTGCAAGGGTCGGAAGGCTTCGGTATTGACGCAAGCATCCTTGACCGCATGGCGCAGGAAATCAAAGAACTGGTTGAACTGGGCATCCAGGTTGGCGTAGTCATTGGCGGTGGTAACCTTTTCCGTGGCGCGGGTCTGGCAAAAGCAGGCATGAATCGCGTGGTGGGCGACCACATGGGTATGCTGGCAACGGTCATGAATGGCCTGGCTATGCGTGATGCACTGCATCGTGCCTATGTGAATGCACGCCTGATGTCCGCTATTCCGTTGAATGGCGTGTGCGATAACTACAGCTGGGCCGAAGCCATCAGCCTGCTGCGCAACAACCGCGTGGTGATCCTCTCCGCCGGTACGGGTAACCCGTTCTTTACCACCGATTCCGCGGCCTGCCTGCGCGGTATTGAGATCGAAGCCGATGTGGTACTGAAAGCGACCAAAGTAGATGGCGTGTTTACTGCCGATCCGGCAAAAGATCCTGCTGCCACCATGTACGATCAGCTGACCTACAGCGAAGTGCTGGATAAAGAGCTGAAAGTGATGGATCTTGCCGCCTTCACGCTGGCTCGCGACCACAAACTGCCGATCCGTGTCTTCAACATGAACAAGCCTGGCGCGCTGCGTCGCGTGGTCATGGGTGAAAAAGAAGGCACTTTGATCACGGAATAATTTCCGTCGACGATAAATACAGGTAAGATTCCGCTTTACTTTGTAGTGATATCTTACCTGGACGCGCCTTTGGCGTTGTCATGAATTAAACGCGACTATACTTAGCACACCTGTAGCGATGTGCTGGTGGATAGTCTGCCTGAGACAAGTTTCCAAGGATTCGTAACGTGATTAACGACATCAGAAAAGATGCTGAAGTACGCATGGACAAATGCGTAGAAGCGTTCAAAACCCAAATCAGCAAAATTCGTACTGGCCGTGCTTCTCCAAGCCTGCTGGATGGCATCGTCGTGGAATACTACGGTACGCCAACCCCTCTGCGTCAGTTGGCGCAGGTGACGGTAGAAGATACCCGTACGCTGAAAATTAACGTCTTCGATCGTTCAATGGGCCCGGCCGTTGAGAAAGCCATCATGGCATCCGATCTGGGTCTGAACCCAAGCTCCGCAGGCACGGATATCCGTGTTCCACTGCCTGCGCTGACCGAAGAGCGTCGTAAAGATCTGATCAAAGTGGTACGTGGTGAAGCAGAGCAGGGCCGTGTTGCCGTGCGTAACGTTCGCCGTGACGCGAACGATAAAGTGAAAGCGCTGCTGAAAGACAAAGAGATCAGCGAAGATGACGATCGCCGTTCTCAGGACGACGTGCAGAAACTGACCGATGCGGCAATCAAAAAACTTGATGCGGCGCTGGCAGAAAAAGAAGCGGAACTGATGCAGTTCTGATTTCTGACGTAATCTGATAAAACGCCGTACAGAAGGCCCGATGGGCTTTGCTGGCGGCGTTTTGCTTTGCTGGTTTCACTACTTCTGGATAATTCATGAAGCAATTAACACTCCTCGGCTCAACCGGCTCCATCGGTTGCAGCACGCTCGACGTCGTTCGCCACAATCCTGAACACTACACCGTGACCGCGCTTGTCGCCGGGAAAAACGTTCAGCGGATGGTTGAGCAGTGTCTCGAGTTTGCGCCACGCTATGCGGTTATGGACGACGAGGAGAGTGCTCGCCAGGTAAAAGCATTGCTGGCCGAGCACGGCAGCCGGACCGAGGTATTAAGCGGTCAACGGGCTGCCTGCGACATGGCCGCCCTGGATGACGTAGACCAGGTGATGGCGGCAATCGTGGGCGCAGCAGGACTGCTGCCAACGCTGGCGGCGATCGATGCCGGGAAGACGGTGTTGCTGGCCAACAAAGAGTCGCTGGTGACTTGTGGACGCCTGTTTATGGAGGCGGTAAAGCAGCGCGGCGCGCAACTTTTGCCGGTAGATAGCGAACATAACGCTATTTTTCAGAGTTTACCGCAACCGTTTCAGCAAAACCTGGGGTACGCTGATCTGGAGCAGAATGGCGTCTCTTCTATTTTGCTCACCGGGTCTGGTGGCCCGTTCCGTGATACGCCGTTGTCTGATCTGGTCTCAATGACCCCGGATCAGGCATGTCGTCATCCGAACTGGTCGATGGGGCGTAAAATCTCCGTCGATTCTGCCACCATGATGAATAAAGGTCTGGAATACATTGAAGCCCGCTGGTTGTTTAACGCCTCGGCAGCGCAGATGGAAGTGTTAATTCACCCGCAGTCGGTGATCCACTCCATGGTCCGTTATCGGGATGGCAGCGTGATGGCGCAATTAGGCGAACCCGATATGCGTACACCTATCGCCCATACGATGGCGTGGCCAAACCGCGTGGTCTCCGGCGTTAAGCCGCTCGACTTCTGCAAATTAAGTGCGCTGACGTTCAGTGCGCCAGATTATCAGCGCTATCCGTGCCTGAAGCTGGCGATGAATGCATTCGAGCAGGGACAAGCGGCGACAACCGCCCTCAATGCGGCGAATGAAATTGCTGTCGCCGCCTTCCTCGAACAGCGGATCCGCTTTACGGATATCGCTGCGCTGAACCTGTCTGTTCTTGAGGCGATGGATTTGCGCGAGCCGCAAAGTGTGGATGATGTGCTGACCGTCGATGCGAAAGCCAGGCTCACGGCGCAAAAAGCGGTGACGCACCTCGCAAGCTGGTGATAATCCAGCCGTGGGTGGTCATGCTATTTGTTAGCGTTGGGCTTCAGTGATATAGTCTGCGCCACCTGATTGCGGGTAGTTGACGTTATGTGGTCAGGTAAGCCGTGGTATGACACGGCTTTTTTACGTAAAGGCTTCAGTATTCCTGAGTACCGTTAAATCCTTTCAGGGACCAAAAACGCGTTATGTTGTCTGCGAATCAACCAATAAGCGAAAACTTGCCAGCACATGGCTGTCGTCATGTCGCAATCATCATGGATGGCAATGGCCGCTGGGCGAAAAGACAAGGGAAGATCCGAGCCTTTGGGCATAAAGCTGGGGCGAAATCTGTTCGCCGCGCCGTTTCTTTTGCCGCCAATAACGGCATTGACGCGTTAACGCTCTATGCTTTCAGCAGTGAAAACTGGAATCGACCTGCGCAGGAAGTTAGCGCGTTGATGGAATTGTTCGTGTGGGCGCTCGACAGCGAAGTAAAAAGCCTGCATCGCCACAACGTTCGCCTGCGTATTATCGGGGATACCAGTCGTTTTAACTCACGTCTGCAGGAACGCATTCGTAAAGCGGAAGCGCTGACCGGGCAAAATACCGGCTTAACGCTCAATATCGCGGCGAATTATGGCGGACGTTGGGATATTGTCCAGGGTGTACGGCATTTGGCTGAACAGGTTCAGGAAGGGCTATTACAGCCGGACCAGATTGATGAAGAGGCGCTGAGTCAGCAAATCTGCATGAGTGAACTGACACCCGTGGATTTAGTAATTAGGACAGGGGGAGAACATCGCATCAGTAACTTTTTGCTATGGCAAATTGCCTACGCCGAACTTTACTTTACAGATGTTCTTTGGCCCGATTTTGATGAACAAGACTTTGAAGGTGCGCTGCATGCCTTTGCTAATCGAGAGCGTCGTTTCGGTGGTACCGAGCCTGGTGGCGACAACGCCTGATGGGGGTAGCTTTTGCTGAAGTATCGCCTGATTTCCGCGTTTGTTTTAATACCTGTTGTCATCGCGGCGCTGTTTTTACTGCCTCCGGTGGGATTTGCTATTGTCACACTGGTCGTTTGCATGCTGGCGGCGTGGGAATGGGGGCAGCTTAGCGGCTTTACCTCGCGTTCTCAGCGGGTATGGCTGGCGGTGCTGTGCGGCCTGATGCTGGCGCTGATGCTCTTTATGCTGCCGGAGTACCATCACAATATTCATCAGCCGATAATCGCAGGTTCGCTCTGGCTTTCGCTGGGATGGTGGCTGGCAGCGCTGCTGCTGGTGCTCTTCTATCCCGGCTCTGCATCGCTATGGCGTAATTCGAAAATACTGCGTCTCTGTTTTGGGCTGTTCACCATCGTTCCTTTCTTCTGGGGAATGCTTGCCCTCCGTACCTGGCACTACGACGACAACCCTTACAGCGGGGCGTTATGGCTCCTTTACGTCATGATTCTCGTCTGGGGGGCTGACTCTGGCGCCTATATGTTTGGTAAACTGTTTGGCAAACATAAACTGGCACCGAAGGTCTCTCCGGGTAAAACGTGGCAGGGTTTTATCGGTGGTCTGTTTACAGCAGCGATTATCTCCTGGGGTTATGGCGTGTGGGCCAACCTTGAGGTGGCACCGGCAACATTATTGGTCTGTTCTATCATCGCAGCGCTGGCTTCCGTGCTGGGTGATTTGACCGAAAGTATGTTTAAGCGTGAAGCAGGGATCAAAGACAGTGGCAATCTTATTCCAGGGCACGGCGGTATCCTGGATCGCATAGACAGCCTGACGGCGGCAGTTCCCGTGTTTGCCTGCCTGTTTTTGCTGGTGTTTGGGACGATTTAACGGAAGGTTTTATGCTTAGCATTCTCTGGAATCTGGCGGCATTCATTGTTGCACTGGGTGTACTTATCACGGTGCATGAATTTGGCCATTTCTGGGTTGCTCGGCGCTGTGGCGTGCGGGTAGAGCGCTTTTCAATTGGCTTTGGTAAGGCGCTCTGGCGCCGAAACGATCGCCACGGCACAGAATTTGTTATTGCCCTTATCCCACTCGGCGGCTACGTCAAAATGTTGGATGAACGCGTGGAGCCAGTGGCGCCTGAAGTGCGCCACTACGCGTTCAACAACAAAACCGTCGGCCAGCGCGCCGCAATCATTGCTGCCGGTCCGGTGGCAAACTTCATCTTCGCCATTTTTGCTTACTGGCTGGTGTTTATCATCGGTGTCCCTGGCGTTCGTCCGGTTGTTGGTGAAATTACGCCCAACTCCATCGCGGCAAGCGCGCAAATTAATCCGGGCATGGAACTTAAAGCGATTGATGGCATCGAAACCCCTGATTGGGATGCCGTGCGGTTACAGCTGGTTGCCAAAATTGGCGACGAACAAACTACCGTCAGCGTGTCACCTTTCGGATCCAGCACGCGTCAGGATAAAATCCTGAATTTACGCAACTGGACCTTTGAGCCAGATAAAGAAGATCCCGTTGCGGCGTTAGGCATTCGTCCACGCGGCGCGCAGATTGAACCGGTGCTGGCAGAAGTCCAGTCCGATTCCGCAGCGCGTAAAGCAGGTTTGCAAGCAGGCGACAGGATCGTTAAAGTCGATGGTCAACCTTTAACGCAGTGGATGACCTTTGTTACTCTGGTGCGTGATAATCCAGGTACGCCGCTGGCGCTGGAGATAGAAAGGCAGGGGAGCCCACTCTCCTTAACGCTCATCCCGGATACCAAACCGGGCGGTGGAAAGGCGGAAGGGTTTGCAGGCGTGGTGCCGAAAGTGATCCCGCTGCCCGATGAGTACAAGACAATACGCCAGTATGGGCCGTTCAGCGCCATTCTTGAAGCCACGGATAAAACATGGCAACTGATGAAGCTGACCGTGCAAATGCTGGGGAAATTGATTACCGGTGACGTAAAACTGAACAACCTCAGTGGGCCGATTTCGATCGCTCAGGGGGCTGGGATGTCAGCAGAGTTCGGGGTGATTTACTATCTCATGTTTCTTGCGCTCATTAGCGTGAACCTCGGGATAATCAACCTGTTCCCACTGCCTGTTTTAGATGGGGGGCATCTGCTGTTTTTAGCGATCGAGAAGCTAAAAGGCGGGCCGGTATCCGAGCGAGTTCAAGACTTTAGTTATCGCATTGGTTCGATTTTACTGGTGCTGTTAATGGGGCTTGCACTTTTCAATGATTTCTCTCGGTTGTAAGAGAGTGTTAGGAAGAACGCATAATAACGATGGCGATGAAAAAGTTGCTCATAGCGTCGCTGCTGTTTAGCAGCGCGACCGTATACGGTGCTGACGGGTTCGTAGTGAAAGATATTCATTTCGAAGGCCTTCAGCGTGTCGCCGTTGGTGCGGCCCTCCTCAGTATGCCAGTGCGCCCAGGCGACACGGTTAATGATGAAGACATTAGTAATACCATCCGCGCTCTGTTTGCCACCGGCAACTTCGAGGACGTTCGCGTTCTGCGCGATGGTGACACGCTGCTGGTTCAGGTAAAAGAGCGTCCAACGATTGCCAGCATCACCTTCTCCGGCAACAAGTCGGTGAAAGACGACATGCTCAAGCAAAACCTTGAGGCCTCTGGCGTGCGTGTCGGCGAATCTCTGGATCGCACCACCCTCTCTGATATTGAGAAAGGGCTGGAAGATTTCTACTACAGCGTCGGTAAATACAGCGCGAGCGTCAAAGCGGTTGTTACTCCGCTGCCACGTAACCGCGTCGATCTGAAGCTGGTGTTCCAGGAAGGTGTTTCCGCGAAAATCCAGCAGATCAACATCGTTGGTAACCATGCGTTCAGCACCGATGAGCTGATCTCTACCTTCCAGCTGCGTGACGAAGTGCCGTGGTGGAACGTGGTGGGCGACCGTAAATACCAGAAACAGAAACTGGCGGGCGATCTCGAAACCCTGCGCAGCTACTATCTGGATCGCGGCTATGCGCGCTTTAACATCGATTCGACTCAGGTTAGCCTGACGCCGGACAAGAAAGGTATCTACATCACCGTTAACATTACCGAAGGCGATCAGTACAAGCTTTCTGGTGTGGAAGTGAGTGGTAATCTGGCGGGACACTCTGCCGAGATCGAAAGCCTGACCAAACTGCAGCCGGGTGAACTGTATAGCGGCTCGAAAGTGACCAAAATGGAAGACGGCATTAAAAAGCTGCTCGGCCGTTATGGTTACGCTTACCCACGCGTACAGACTCAGCCTGAAATCAACGATACGGATAAAACCGTTAAGCTCCACGTTAACGTCGATGCGGGTAACCGTTTCTACGTGCGTAAGATCCGTTTTGAAGGTAACGACACCTCGAAGGATGCCGTTCTGCGCCGTGAAATGCGCCAGATGGAAGGGGCGTGGCTGGGTAGCGATCTGGTCGATCAGGGTAAAGAGCGTCTGAACCGTCTGGGCTATTTCGAAACCGTCGATACCGACACTCAGCGCGTGCCGGGTAAACCGGACCAGGTAGACGTCGTTTACAAGGTCAAAGAGCGTAATACCGGTAGCTTTAACTTTGGTGTCGGTTACGGTACCGAAAGTGGCGTCAGCTTCCAGGTGGGCGTACAGCAGGATAACTGGTTAGGTACCGGCTATTCCGTGGGTATCAACGGTACCAAGAACGACTACCAGACTTACTCTGAGCTCTCCGTTACTAACCCTTACTTCACCGTTGATGGTGTGAGTCTGGGTGGTCGTATTTTCTATAACGACTTTAAAGCGGATGATGCGGACCTGTCTTCGTATACCAACAAAAGCTACGGCGTTGATGGTACGCTCGGCTTCCCAGTTAACGAATACAACACCCTGCGTGCTGGCTTAGGTTATGTGCATAACGACCTGTCCAACATGCAGCCGCAGGTGGCAATGTGGCGTTATCTGGACTCTATCGGACAGTCTGCAAGCACCTCGAATGATGACAACGGGTTTGCCGCAGATGACTTCACCTTCAACTATGGCTGGACGTACAACCGCCTCGACCGTGGTTTCTTCCCGACCGAAGGTTCGCGCGTCAACCTGAACGGTAAAGTTACGGTCCCGGGCTCTGATAATGAGTTCTACAAAGTTACCCTCGATACCGCGTCCTACTTCCCGATCGACGAAGATCATAAATGGGTGGTTCTGGGTCGTACGCGCTGGGGTTACGGCGACGGTTTAGGTGGCAAAGAATTGCCGTTCTATGAAAACTTCTACGCGGGCGGCTCAAGCACCGTACGTGGCTTCCAGTCCAATAACATTGGTCCGAAAGCGGCATATTACGGCGGTAACGACGAAGATAACTGCGCTAAAACCTCATCGAGCGAAGTGTGTAGCTCTGATGATGCGGTCGGTGGTAACGCCATGGGAGTCGCCAGCCTGGAGTTCATTACCCCTACGCCGTTTATCAGCGATAAGTATGCCAATTCCGTACGTACCTCCTTCTTCCTGGATGCGGGTACCGTATGGGATACTAACTGGGAAAATACCAGTGCGACCAGGTTAGCAGGTATTCCGGACTACAGCGATCCGAGCAATATTCGTATGTCTGCGGGTCTCGCACTACAATGGATGTCACCGCTGGGGCCGTTGGTCTTCTCTTACGCCCAGCCGTTTAAGAAATACGAGGGAGACAAAGCGGAGCAGTTCCAGTTTAACATTGGTAAAACCTGGTAATTGTCCGTTGCAAAGGAATGCGTTGGCAGTGTAGCGCTGACAACTGGCGATCGCAGGATCGCCTTGCCACGCAAAGAACGGTACCTTCGGGTACCAATGGGATGGTAAGGAGTTAATTGTGAAAAAGTGGTTATTAGCTGCAGGTCTCGGTTTAGCGATGGCAACTTCTGCTCAGGCAGCAGACAAAATTGCAATCGTCAATATGGGTAACTTGTTCCAGCAGGTTGCGCAGAAAACAGGTGTTTCTGCCACGCTGGAAAACGAGTTCAAAGGCCGTGCAAGCGAACTGCAGGGTATGGAAAAGGATCTGCAATCCAAAATGCAGCGTCTGCAGCGCGATGGTTCTACCATGAAAGCGAGCGAGCGTAGCAAACTGGAAAAAGACGTAATGGCTCAGCGTCAGACTTTCTCTCAGAAAGCGCAAGCTTTTGAACAGGATCGTCAACGTCGTTCTAACGAAGAACGTGGCAAGCTGGTTACCCGTATCCAGTCCGCTGTGAAAGCTGTTGCCGCCGATCAGAATATCGATCTGGTTGTTGATGGCAACGCTGTTGCATTCAACAGCAGCGATGTTAAAGACATCACCGCTGATGTCCTGAAACAGGTTAAATAAGTAATGCCTTCAATTCGACTCGCTGATTTAGCTCAGCAGTTGGATGCAGAATTACACGGTGATGGCGATATCGTCATCACCGCTGTTGCGTCCATGCAGTCTGCTAAAGCAGGCACTATCACCTTCATGGTAAGCCCAAAGTACCGTGAACATCTGGCGCTTTGCCAGGCGTCTGCTGTCGTACTGACGCAGGACGATTTGCCGTTTGCCGCAGGTGCAGCGCTGGTAGTGAAGAACCCCTACCTGACGTATGCCCGTATGGCACAAATTCTCGATACCACGCCGCAGCCGGCACAGAACATCGCACCCAGTGCGGTGATTGATCCGACGGCGCAGCTGGGTAACAACGTATCAATTGGTGCCAATGCGGTTATCGAATCAGACGTCGTGCTGGGCGATAACGTGGTGATTGGCGCCGGTTGCTTCGTGGGTAAAAAAACAAAAATTGGTGCAGGCTCTCGCCTGTGGGCCAACGTCTCCATTTACCATGAGATCGAAATCGGTGAACATTGCCTGATCCAGTCCAGCACCGTTATTGGCGCGGATGGTTTCGGTTATGCCAACGATCGTGGTAACTGGGTGAAGATCCCGCAGCTGGGCCGGGTGATCATCGGCGATCGCGTCGAAATCGGCGCATGCACGACCATCGACCGTGGTGCGCTTGATGACACGATTATCGGTAATGGTGTTATCATCGATAACCAGTGCCAGATTGCACATAACGTTGTGATTGGCGACAATACTGCGGTTGCCGGCGGCGTTATTATGGCAGGCAGCCTGAAGATTGGCCGTTACTGTATGATTGGCGGTGCCAGCGTCATTAACGGGCATATGGAAATATGCGATAAAGTCACGGTCACAGGGATGGGCATGGTTATGCGTCCTATCACTGAACCGGGCGTCTACTCCTCAGGCATACCGTTGCAGCCTAACAAGGCGTGGCGTAAAACTGCAGCCCTGGTGATGAATATTGATGATATGAGCAAGCGCCTCAAGGCTATTGAGCGCAAAATCGATCAACAAGACTAAGCGTTCACCCGTTTAACGCACACTTCCCGGCCTGTCGGCTTTCTTATAAACCGGCAGGCCGTGTTATTATTGCCATTCAGATATTTTGACAGGAAGAGTATTTTGACTACTGACACTCATACTCTGCATATTGAAGAGATTTTAGAACTTCTGCCGCACCGCTACCCGTTTTTACTGGTAGACCGTGTGCTGGATTTTGAAGAAGGTCGTTTTCTGCGCGCAGTGAAAAATGTTTCTGTAAACGAGCCATTCTTCCAGGGGCACTTCCCTGGGAAGCCTATCTTCCCGGGCGTATTGATCCTGGAAGCGATGGCTCAGGCGACTGGTATTCTGGCGTTTAAAAGCGTCGGTAAACTGGAGCCGGGTGAGCTGTATTACTTCGCAGGTATCGACGAAGCGCGCTTTAAGCGCCCGGTTGTGCCTGGTGATCAGATGATCATGGAAGTGACTTTTGAAAAAACGCGTCGTGGCCTGACTCGCTTTAAAGGCGTAGCTCTGGTTGACGGCAAGGTTGTTTGCGAAGCTACCATGATGTGTGCGCGTAGCCGGGAGGCCTGATACGTGATTGATAAAACCGCCTTTATTCATCCAACCGCCATTGTGGAAGAGGGTGCCGTTATCGGTGCTAACGCCCACATCGGCCCGTTTTGTATTGTTGGACCCCATGTCGTAATTGGTGAGGGTACCGTACTGAAATCTCACGTCGTTGTGAATGGTCATACGACCATTGGCCGCGACAACGAGATCTATCAGTTCGCCACCATCGGCGAAGCGAACCAGGATCTGAAATATGCTGGTGAACCGACCCGTGTCGAAGTTGGCGATCGTAACCGCATTCGCGAAAGCGTCACCATTCATCGTGGCACAGTACAGGGCGGTGGATTGACGAAGGTGGGCAGCGACAACCTGTTTATGGTCAACGCGCATATCGCGCATGACTGCACCGTCGGTAATCGCTGTATTCTCGCCAACAACGCAACGCTGGCGGGACACGTATCAGTAGACGATCATGCCATCATTGGCGGCATGACCGCGGTCCATCAGTTCTGCATCATTGGTGCGCACGTGATGGTTGGCGGCTGCTCCGGCGTGGCGCAGGACGTCCCGCCGTATGTGATTGCGCAGGGTAACCATGCGACGCCGTTTGGCGTCAACATCGAGGGCCTTAAGCGCCGCGGCTTCAGCCGTGAAGCGATTATGGCTATCCGTAACGCCTACAAACAGCTGTACCGTAACGGTAAAACGCTGGAAGAGGCGAAGCCGGAAATCGCTGAACTGGCGAAACAGCATCCTGAGGTGAACGCGTTCGTGGAATTCTTCGCACGCTCAACTCGCGGTCTGATTCGTTAATGGTTGATAGTCGCCCGCTGACGATCGCCCTTGTCGCCGGAGAAACCTCCGGCGATATTCTTGGTGCAGGTCTTATTCGAGCGCTCAAAGCGCGCGTTCCCAACGCGCGCTTTGTCGGCGTTGCCGGTCCATTGATGCAGGCTGAAGGGTGTGAAGCCTGGTATGAGATGGAAGAGCTGGCGGTGATGGGCATCGTTGAGGTGCTGGGTCGCCTGCGTCGTTTGCTGCACATCCGCGCCGATCTGACGCGCCGTTTTACCGAACTGAAGCCCGATGTGTTCGTCGGCATTGATGCGCCTGACTTCAACATTACCCTCGAAGGTAATCTGAAAAAGCAGGGAATTAAAACCATCCATTACGTCAGCCCGTCCGTCTGGGCGTGGCGACAGAAACGTGTTTTCAAAATAGGCAGATCGACGAATCTCGTTCTGGCTTTCCTGCCTTTCGAAAAAGCGTTTTACGATAAATTCAACGTGCCGTGCCGCTTTATCGGCCACACCATGGCCGATGCCATGCCGCTGGATCCCGATAAAAATGCGGCACGCGACGTACTCGGCATTCCCCACCACGTTCACTGCCTGGCCCTGCTGCCGGGGAGCCGTGGTGCAGAAGTGGAAATGCTCAGCGCAGACTTCCTGAAAACGGCGCAGATCCTGCGTCAGACCTACCCTGACCTCGAAGTGGTCGTGCCGCTGGTAAACGCCAAACGCCGGGAGCAGTTCGAACGTATTAAGGCGGAGGTCGCTCCGGATCTGCATGTTCATCTGTTAGATGGCAAAGGCCGTGAAGCGATGGTCGCCAGCGATGCCGCTCTGCTGGCGTCGGGGACCGCCGCGCTGGAGTGCATGCTGGCGAAATGCCCGATGGTGGTGGGCTATCGCATGAAGCCTTTCACCTTCTGGCTGGCGAAACGACTGGTGAAAACCGATTACGTCTCCCTGCCAAACCTGCTCGCCCGACGCGAGCTGGTGAAAGAGCTGCTGCAGGATGAGTGCCAGCCGCAGGCGCTAGCCGCTGCGCTGTTACCGCTGCTGGCCGACGGCAAAACCAGCCATGAAATGCACGATACCTTCCGGGAACTGCATCAGCAAATCCGCTGTAATGCCGATGAGCAGGCGGCTGACGCGGTGCTGGAGTTAGCACAATGATGGAATTTATTTACCCTCACACCCATCTGGTGGCGGGTGTGGATGAAGTGGGGCGTGGTCCGCTGGTGGGTGCCGTTGTCACTGCCGCGGTGATCCTCGATCCTGCTCGTCCTATTATCGGTCTGAATGATTCGAAGAAATTATCCGAAAAGCGCCGCCTGGCGCTGTACGATGAAATTAAAGAGAAAGCGCTGGCCTGGAGTCTGGGGCGGGCGGAGCCGCATGAGATCGACGAGCTGAACATCCTGCATGCCACCATGCTGGCGATGCAGCGTGCGGTGGCGGGGCTGAACCTGGTACCGGAGTATGTGCTGATCGACGGAAACCGTTGTCCGGCATTGCCCATGCCGTCACTGGCGGTCGTCAAAGGCGACAGCCGGGTGGCTGAAATCAGCGCCGCCTCGATCATTGCTAAGGTCACCCGCGATGCCGAAATGGCCGCGCTCGATATCACTTTTCCCCAGTATGGCTTTGCCCAGCATAAGGGGTATCCTACCGCTTTCCACCTGGAAAGACTGGCTGAACACGGCGCAACTGAACACCATCGTCGCAGTTTTGGACCGGTGAAACGCGCACTGGGACTGATGTCCTGAATCAAGACGCCAATAAGTAACGCGGGATCTGAAAATGGCTGAACCACGTTTCGTACACCTGCGGGTGCACAGCGACTATTCCATGATTGATGGGCTGGCAAAGACCGGGCCGCTGGTGAAAAAGGCGGCCGCCCTTGGCATGCCTGCGCTGGCGATCACCGACTTCACCAACCTGTGCGGTCTGGTGAAGTTCTACGGAACGGCGCACGGTGCCGGTATGAAGCCGGTGATTGGTGCCGATTTTCACGTTCAGAGCGAGCTTCTCGCCGATGAGATGACGCAGATTACCGTTCTCGCGATGAATAACACCGGCTATCAGAACCTGACGCTGCTGATCTCCCGGGCCTATCAGCGCGGCTACGGTCCGCAGGGGCCGTGGATCGATCGCGCGTGGCTGGCGGAACTGAATGAGGGGCTGCTGCTGATCTCCGGCGGGCGCATGGGCGACGTGGGCCGATGCCTGCTGCGCGGCAATGCCGTGCTGGTGGAACAGTGCGTCGATTTTTATAAAGAATACTTCCCGGACCGCTTCTATCTGGAGCTGATCCGTACCGGCCGTCCTGATGAAGAGAGCTATCTGCATGCCGCAGTTGCCCTTGCAGAAGAGCACGGGCTACCGGTTGTGGCGTCGAACGACGTGCGCTTTATCAACGCCGATGATTTTGACGCCCATGAAATTCGCGTCGCTATCCACGATGGCTTTACCCTCGACGATCCGAAACGTCCGCGCAACTATTCGCCGCAGCAGTATATGCGCAGCGAAGAGGAGATGTGCGAGCTGTTTTCCGATATTCCGGAAGCGCTGGAAAACAGCGTAGAGATTGCCAAACGCTGCAACGTCACCGTCCGCCTGGGCGAGTATTTCCTGCCGCAGTTCCCGACCGGCGACATGACTACCGAAGACTTCCTGGTCCTGAAATCGAAAGAGGGTCTGGAAGAGCGTCTGGAATTCCTCTTCCCGGACCCGACCGTTCGCGCCGAGAAGCGCCCGGAATATGACGAGCGTCTGGATATTGAACTCCAGGTTATTAACCAGATGGGATTCCCCGGCTACTTCCTGATCGTCATGGAGTTTATCCAGTGGTCGAAGGACAACGGGGTACCGGTTGGGCCAGGTCGTGGTTCGGGTGCGGGATCGCTGGTGGCCTATGCGCTGAAAATTACCGATCTCGATCCGCTGGAATTTGACCTGCTGTTCGAACGTTTTCTTAACCCGGAACGTGTCTCGATGCCCGACTTCGACGTCGACTTCTGCATGGAGAAACGCGACCAGGTTATCGAGCACGTGGCGGACATGTACGGTCGCGATGCGGTATCGCAGATTATTACCTTCGGTACGATGGCGGCAAAAGCGGTTATCCGCGACGTGGGCCGCGTGCTGGGCCATCCGTACGGTTTTGTCGACCGCATCTCGAAGCTGGTGCCGCCCGATCCGGGCATGACCCTGGCGAAAGCCTTCGAAGCAGAACCGCAGCTGCCGGAAATCTACGAGGCCGACGAAGAGGTCAAAGCGCTGATCGACATGGCGCGCAAGCTGGAAGGCGTCACCCGTAACGCCGGTAAGCACGCCGGTGGGGTGGTTATTGCCCCGACCAAAATTACCGATTTTGCGCCACTGTACTGCGACGAAACCGGTTCGCACCCGGTTACTCAGTTCGATAAGAACGACGTGGAATACGCCGGCCTGGTGAAGTTTGACTTCCTCGGCTTACGTACGCTCACCATCATCGACTGGGCGTTGAAGATGATCAACCCGCGCCGCGCCAAACAGGGCCTGGAGCCGATTGATATCGCCGCGATCCCGCTGGATGACAAGAAAAGCTTCGACATGCTGCAGCGTTCGGAAACCACGGCGGTGTTCCAGCTTGAATCCCGCGGCATGAAAGATCTGATCAAACGTCTGCAGCCTGACTGCTTCGAGGACATGATCGCTCTGGTGGCACTGTTCCGTCCGGGACCGTTGCAGTCGGGGATGGTGGATAACTTTATCGACCGTAAGCACGGTCGCGAAGAGCTCTCTTATCCTGATGTGCAGTGGCAGCACGAAAGCCTGAAACCGGTACTGGAGCCCACCTACGGCATCATCCTGTATCAGGAACAGGTTATGCAGATAGCCCAGGTGCTCTCCGGCTACACCCTCGGCGGCGCGGACATGCTGCGTCGTGCGATGGGTAAGAAAAAGCCGGAAGAGATGGCCAAGCAGCGCGGCACCTTCGAAGAAGGGGCAAAGAAAAACGGCGTTGATGGCGAACTGGCGATGAAAATCTTCGATCTGGTAGAGAAATTTGCCGGATACGGATTTAACAAGTCGCACTCCGCTGCTTACGCGTTGGTCTCCTATCAGACGCTGTGGCTGAAAGCACACTACCCGGCAGAATTTATGGCCGCGGTAATGACCGCCGATATGGACAACACCGAGAAGGTGGTGGGTCTGGTGGATGAGTGCTGGCGCATGGGGCTGAAAATTCTGCCGCCGGACATCAACTCCGGCCAGTATCATTTCCACGTTAACGATGACGGGGAGATTGTTTACGGTATTGGCGCCATTAAAGGCGTGGGTGAAGGCCCGATCGAAGCGATCATCGAAGCCCGTAACCAGGGGGGTTACTTCCGCGAGCTGTTCGACCTGTGCGCCCGTACCGATATCAAAAAGCTTAACCGCCGGGTGCTGGAAAAGCTGATCATGTCCGGGGCGTTTGACCGCCTTGGGCCGCATCGCGCCGCGCTGATGAACTCGCTGGCCGATGCCCTGAAGGCTGCCGATCAGCACTCGAAAGCCGAAGCCATTGGTCAGGCGGATATGTTCGGCGTGTTGGCAGAAGAGCCGGAGCAGATCGAACAATCCTATGCCAGCTGTCAGCCGTGGCCGGAACAGACGGTGCTGGACGGCGAGCGTGAAACGCTGGGCCTGTACCTGACCGGGCATCCGATTAACCAGTATCTTAAAGAAATTGAGCGCTATGTCGGAGGCTACCGGCTGAAAGACATGCATCCGACAGAACGTGGTAAGATTACCACGGCTGCGGGGCTCGTCATTGCCGCGAGGGTTATGGTCACCAAGCGCGGCAATCGTATCGGCATCTGTACGCTGGATGACCGTTCCGGGCGTCTGGAGGTGATGTTATTCACCGACGCACTGGATAAATATCAGCAGTTGCTGGAAAAAGACCGCATACTTATCGTCAGCGGACAGGTCAGCTTTGATGACTTCAGCGGGGGGCTTAAAATGACCGCCCGCGAAGTGATGGACATTGACGAAGCCCGGGAAAAATATGCTCGCGGGCTTGCTATCTCGCTGACGGACAGGCAAATTGATGACCAGCTTTTAAACCGACTCCGTCAGTCTCTGGAACCCCACCGCTCGGGGACCATTCCAGTACATCTCTACTATCAGAGGGCGGATGCGCGTGCACGATTGCGCTTTGGTGCGTCGTGGCGTGTCTCTCCGAGCGATCGTTTACTTAACGATCTCCGTGGCCTCATTGGTTCGGAGCAGGTGGAACTGGAGTTTGACTAATACAGGAATACTATGAGTCTGAATTTCCTTGATTTCGAACAGCCGATTGCAGAGCTGGAAGCGAAAATCGATTCTCTGACCGCCGTTGGCCGTCAGGATGAAAAACTGGATATTAACATCGACGAAGAAGTGCATCGTCTGCGTGAAAAGAGCGTAGAACTGACGCGCAAAATCTTTGCCGATCTCGGCGCATGGCAGGTAGCCCAGATGGCGCGCCATCCACAGCGTCCGTACACCCTGGATTATGTCCGCCTGGCGTTCGATGAATTCGACGAACTGGCAGGCGATCGCGCCTATGCTGACGATAAAGCTATCGTTGGCGGAATTGCACGCCTCGACGGTCGTCCGGTGATGATTATTGGCCACCAGAAAGGGCGCGAAACCAAAGAAAAAATTCGCCGCAATTTCGGGATGCCTGCGCCGGAGGGTTACCGTAAAGCCCTGCGTCTGATGGAGATGGCCGAGCGTTTCAACATGCCGATCATCACCTTTATCGACACTCCGGGTGCTTACCCGGGCGTCGGTGCAGAAGAGCGCGGTCAGTCTGAAGCGATTGCCCGCAACCTGCGCGAAATGTCACGCCTGAGCGTGCCGGTTATCTGCACCGTTATCGGTGAAGGTGGTTCCGGTGGTGCGCTGGCCATTGGCGTAGGCGATAAAGTGAATATGCTGCAATACAGCACCTATTCCGTTATCTCCCCGGAAGGCTGCGCCTCCATTCTGTGGAAAAGCGCTGATAAAGCGCCGCTGGCCGCAGAAGCGATGGGCATTATCGCCCCACGCCTGAAAGAGCTGAAGCTGATCGATACCGTTATCCCGGAACCACTGGGTGGCGCACACCGTAAGCCAGAAGTCATGGCGGCCTCTCTGAAGGCACAGCTGCTGGCCGATCTCGCCGATCTCGATGTGCTGAGCAAAGAAGATCTGCTTAACCGTCGTTACCAGCGTCTGATGAGCTACGGTTACGCATAAGCCAGGCCATACTCTGAAAAGCCGCACATCGTTGCGGCTTTTTTTATGCCTGCGGTTTACCTCAACTATGCTTAGTGAATGTTTTTTAAGGAGGTAAACCGTGAACATCATTGCCATTATGGGGCCGCACGGCGTCTTTTATAAAGACGAACCCATCAAGGAGCTGGAGCAGGCGTTAAGGTCGCGCGGGTTTCAACTCATCTGGCCGCAGAACAGCGCCGATCTACTGAAGTTCATCGAACACAACCCGCGTATTTGCGGCGTCATCTTCGACTGGGACGAATACGACCTCGAGCTGTGCAGCGATATCAATCAACTCAATGAATACCTGCCGCTGTACGCCTTTATCAACACTCACTCCACGATGGACGTCAGCGCCCACGATCTGCGGATGGCGTTGTGGTTCTTTGAGTATTCGCTGGGTGTGGCTGAGGATATTGCCACCCGCATTCAGCAATATACCGGTGAGTACCTCGATACCATTACCCCGCCGTTTACCCGGGCGCTCTTCACCTATGTGAAAGAGGGAAAATATACCTTCTGTACCCCAGGCCATATGGCGGGTACGGCGTACCAGAAAAGCCCGGTGGGCTGTCTGTTCTATGATTTCTTTGGCGGGAATACGTTGAAGGCGGATGTGTCGATCTCGGTGACGGAGCTGGGTTCTCTGCTGGATCATACCGGCCCGCATCTTGAAGCCGAAGAGTACATCGCCCGCACCTTTGGCGCCGAGCAGAGCTATATGGTGACCAACGGTACCTCGACCTCGAACAAGATTGTCGGCATGTACGCCGCGCCGGACGGCAGTACTCTGCTGATTGACCGTAACTGCCACAAATCTCTGGCGCATCTGCTGATGATGAGCGACGTGGTGCCGATCTGGCTGTCGCCCACCCGTAACGCGCTGGGCATTCTGGGCGGGATCCCGCGCCGGGAATTTACCCACGCGGCGATTGAGAACAAAGTGGCAACCGTGCCGGGGGCAAGCTGGCCGGTGCACGCGGTGATCACCAACTCCACCTACGACGGTCTGCTGTACAATACTAACTGGGTGAAACAGACCCTGGATGTGCCTTCGATCCATTTTGATTCGGCGTGGGTCCCCTATACCAACTTCCACCCGATCTATGCCGGGAAAAGCGGGATGAGCGGCGAGCGGGTGCCGGGAAAAGTGTTCTTCGAAACCCAGTCGACGCACAAAATGCTGGCAGCATTCTCCCAGGCCTCGCTGATTCACATTAAAGGCGAATACGACGAAGATACCTTCAACGAAGCCTTTATGATGCACACCACCACCTCGCCGAGTTATCCGCTGGTAGCCTCGATTGAAACCGCGGCGGCGATGCTGCGCGGCAATCCCGGCAAGCGTCTGATCAACCGTTCCGTTGAGCGTGCTCTGCATTTTCGCAAAGAGGTCCAGCGCCTTAAAGACGAAGCCGACAGCTGGTTCTTCGATATCTGGCAGCCGGACGATATCGACGAAGCCGAATGCTGGCCGGTGGCGCCAGGAGAGAGCTGGCACGGCTTTCGCGATGCCGATGCGGATCATATGTTCCTCGATCCGGTCAAAGTCACCATACTCACACCGGGCATGGACGAGCAGGGGGTAATGAGCGAGGAGGGGATCCCGGCCGCGCTGGTGGCGAAGTTCCTTGATGAGCGCGGCGTGGTGGTCGAAAAAACCGGACCCTATAACCTGCTGTTTCTCTTCAGTATCGGGATCGATAAAACCCGGGCGATGGGATTGCTGCGCGGCCTGATGGAGTTCAAGCGCGCCTACGATCTGAATCTGCGGGTCAAGAACATGCTGCCGGATCTCTACGCCGAGGATCCTGACTTTTACCGCAACATGCGCATTCAGGATCTGGCCCAGGGGATCCATAAGCTGATCCGCCAGCACGATCTGCCGCGTCTGATGCTGCAGGCCTTTGACGTTCTGCCAGAAATGAAGCTTACTCCGCATCACGCCTGGCAGCGCCAGGTGAAAGGGGAGGTGGAAACCGTCGATCTGGAGGATCTGGTCGGGCGGATCTCGGCCAACATGATCCTGCCTTATCCGCCGGGGGTGCCGCTGCTGATGCCAGGGGAGATGATCACCGAGAAGAGCAGGGCGGTGCTCGATTTCCTGCTCATGCTCTGCTCAATTGGTCGTCATTATCCCGGGTTCGAAACGGACATCCACGGTGCCAAACGAGATGAAAACGGCATCTACAGGGTACGGGTCTTAAAAGCGCAGTGACCCCTTGCACGGCACGGGGGTTCGGTTATAACGTTCAGGCACATTAAAAAGGAGAGACTATGCTGGGCTTAAAGCAGGTTCACCATATTGCAATTATTGCCACCGACTACGCTATCAGTAAGGCGTTTTACTGCGATACGCTGGGATTTACCCTGCAGAGTGAGTTTTACCGCGAAGAGCGCGACTCCTGGAAGGGAGATCTGGCACTGAACGGCCAGTACGTCATTGAGCTGTTTTCATTCCCTTTCCCGCCGGCGCGTCCGTCCCGACCAGAAGCCTGCGGTTTACGCCACCTCGCCTTTAGCGTGGATGATATTGACCTGGCCGTGCAGCACCTCGAATCGCATGACGTAAAGTGTGAAGCCATTCGTATCGACCCTTTCACCGGGAAACGCTTCACATTCTTCAACGATCCTGATGGCCTGCCGCTGGAACTGTACCAGCAGTAACACTTGCCTCCATAAGAATTGCCCGGTAACGTGCCGGGCATCCTCCTGCATAAATAACGACGATGACCACAGCCGATCTTCAGCAAGCCCTCCACCCGTACCGCCGTCTGCTGGTGGGATTTAGCGGTGGCCTGGATTCCACGGTTTTGCTGCATCAGTTGATGCGCTGGCGTGAAAAGGATCCCGGTCTCGAACTGCGCGCTATCCATATTCATCATGGCCTGAGTCCGCACGCAGACAGCTGGGTCGCGCACTGCGAAAGCCTCTGTCGCGCGTGGGGTATCCCGCTTGTCGTGGTGCGGGTGACGCTGGCGGATGAGGGACTGGGGCTGGAAGCGCAGGCGCGTAAAGCGCGTTATACCGCCTTTCGCGAGGCGCTTCTGCCGGGTGAAGCGCTGGTCACGGCGCAACACCTTGACGATCAGTGTGAAACCTTTCTGCTGGCGCTTAAGCGCGGCAGCGGCCCGGCAGGGCTGTCGGCCATGCCCGCGCGGGCGCGTTTTGCCGATACCGAACAGATTCGTCCCTTGCTCGGCGAGACGCGCGAATCGCTGCTTGGCGAGGCGCAGCGTTGGGGTCTTCGCTGGATAGAGGATGAAAGCAACCAGGACGACAGCTATGACCGCAATTTTTTGCGCCTGCGCGTAGTTCCCCTGCTGGCACAACGCTGGCCGCATTTTGCGCAAGCCACCGCGCGCAGCGCCACGCTGTGCGCGGAGCAGGAGCAGCTGCTTGATGAGCTGCTGGCTGACGAGCTGTCGTCCCTGGTTTCCGACGAGGGGGCATTGGCTATCGCACCGCTGGAGGCGATGAGCGCGGTACGTCGGGCGGCGCTGCTGCGAAGATGGCTGGCGGCGCACGGAGCGTTAATGCCGTCCCGCGCCATGCTCACCCGGCTCTGGGACGAAGTGGCGCTGGCCCGGGAGGATGCGGCACCGCAACTGCGTTCCGGGGAGGGAGAGATCAGACGCTTTAAGGGGCAGCTGTGGTGGGTGAAAAGCCACGCGCCGCTGGCCGATCGGGTGATCGACTGGCCCTCGCTGGATCAACCCCTACAGCTGCCGGAAGGCCTGGGTGCTCTGCACATTGAGGCGGGCGGTAATCTACGTCTGCCGCAGCCCGGCGAGCCGGTGACGGTACGCTTCCGCGCCAGCGGAACGCTGCACATCGTCGGGCGAAACGGTGGACGTAAGATTAAAAAAATCTGGCAGGAACTTAATGTTGCCCCCTGGCGGCGGGATGCCACTCCGCTGCTGTTCTACGGCGAAACGCTGGTAGCGGCTGCGGGCGTGTTTGTGACGCGGGAAGGGGCGGCGGAGACGGGCGTACAGCTGGAGTGGAAAGCGTAACGGACAGCGGGCTGCCCGTTACAGAGGATCAGGACTCGCTCACCACGACGGTGCCGATTTCGGGATGACTGAAGCTGGCAATTTTATCGAGACGGAGTTCACGCGTTGCGCCGCCGTCCTCGACCACCAGGTACTCCACGTTTTTACGGGATACCAGATCGTTCGCTTTAGCCTTCAGGACTTCGCCATCTTTTAACGCCAGCGTCAGGACCAGATGATGCTGGCAGGCGAGTTCGAGGTTGTCATAGTCATCGCAATTGATGGGTTGATAAGTTTCATTCATTGACATAATCGCTCACCAGTAAATTCGCAGCAGCATATGCTGCTTTTTCTCTGACCGATTCTGAAAGCGTGTCATCCGACGCCATTTCATTCAGAACTTTCAATACACAGCCCAACGCATCAGGGATGTACCCCAGATCGCCGCTGGCAATTTCCGCATACCGTTTGCGAATTAACTCACAATAATTATTCACATCCCCTCCTGCCAGCGCACTGACTTTACTGTGAGATACAATTAAGCCTACGAGCATAAACCCGGTTTAGCAAGGTGACTATACCATACTCATTTAAGCAATATCAGCAGGTTGATGTCGTAGACATTCGCGAGCCTGTAACAGCCTTTTGGCGGAGATTTCGCTACAATGCGCACCTGATTCGAAAGGAGTTCTCTCATGGCGCTTAAAGCGACAATTTACAAAGCCGCGGTCAATGTGGCGGATTTAGACCGCAATCAGTTTCTGGATGCGACCCTGACGCTGGCGCGTCATCCATCAGAAACGCAGGAGCGCATGATGCTGCGCCTGCTGGCATGGATTAAGTATGCCAACGAGCGACTGCAGTTTACCCGCGGATTAAGCGCGGAAGACGAGCCGGAAGCCTGGCTGCTCAACGATCATCTGGGCATCGATCTGTGGATTGAGCTTGGCCTGCCGGATGAGCGCCGCATTAAGAAAGCCTGTACCCAGTCTGCGGAGGTGGCGCTCTTTACCTATAACAGCCGTGCCGCGGAGATTTGGTGGCAGCAGAATAAGAACAAGTGCTCGCAATTCAATAACCTGTCCGTCTGGTACCTGAATGATGAACAGCTTGCTGCGCTGAGCGCATTTGCCGGACGAACCATGATCCTGCAGGCAACGATTCAGGATGGCGCCATCTGGTTATCGGATGCTGAGAATAATCTGGAAATTCATCCTGAAGCCTGGCAGTCCCGCTCATGATTGTCCTGTCCCGAACTGTCACCCTTCCTGATAATGAAGTTGAGATCACCGCGATCCGCGCACAGGGTGCGGGCGGCCAGCATGTGAATAAAACCTCAACGGCCATTCATCTGCGCTTTGACATTCGGGCATCCAGCCTGCCAGAGTACTATAAAGAACGCCTGCTCGCCGCCAGCCATCATCTGATCACCAGCGAAGGGGTGATTATCATCAAGGCCCAGGAGTACCGCAGTCAGGAGATGAACCGGGAGGCGGCGCTGGCCCGGCTGGTGGCGCTGATCCAGGAGTTAACCGTAGTACAAAAAAGCCGTCGGGCCACCCGCCCGACCCGCGCCTCGAAAGAGCGTCGTCTGGCTTCGAAAGCACAGAAATCATCCGTTAAAGCGCTGCGCGGCAAAGTGCGACGCCCTCAGGATTAACGGGCGACAGTCGGAATACGATAAGGAATAGAGAGTGAAAACAGCGATATTTTCAGTGGTGGCAGCAAGCACGCTGTTCGTCCTGATGGGGTGCCATAACCGCGCAGAGATGCAGGCGCTGGAACCGACCCAGGCAGAGGCGTTAAAACCGATGCAGCAGAGCTGGCGTGGCGTCTTGCCCTGTGCCGATTGCGAAGGTATCGAAACCTCGCTGTTTCTGGAAAAAGATGGCTCCTGGGTGATGAACCAACACTACCAGGGGGCGAAGGCACCTTCCTCCTTTGCCAGCTACGGCACCTGGGCTCGCACCGCCGATAAGCTGGTGCTAACGGATACGGCGGGCGAAAAGCGCTATTTCCGTGCCAAAGGCGAAGGGCTGGAGATGCTCGACATGCAGGGCAATCCCATAGAATCACAGTTTAATTACACCCTGGCGCCGGTAACCGCCGCGCTGCCGGCGACGCCAATGGCGATGCGCGGCATGTATTTCTATATGGCTGATGCAGCGATCTTCACCGACTGTGCCACCGGCAAAAAGGTGAGCGTGGCGAATAACGCCCAACTGGAGCGGGATTACGCGGCGGCGCGCGGGAGTGATACCAAACCGGTACTGCTCACGGTCGACGGGCACTTTACGCTGGAAGCCAATCCGGACAGCGGCGAGAGAGTCAAAACGCTGGTGCCGGACCGGGATGCCAGGTTTGAAGCCGGTAAGAATTGCGACAGCAAATAGCTGAAATAAAAAACCCCGCCGGAGCGGGGTTTTTTGTGGCTTATGCCTTGATGGCTTTCACCAGGTAATCAAGCACGTCACCGGTTTTTATCATCTGCTTCTCGCCGTTACGACGATACTTGTACTCGATCTCGTCGTTATCAAGGTTACGATCGCCAATGACCACGGTATGAGGAATACCGATCAGTTCCATATCGGCAAACATCACGCCCGGACGCTCTTTACGATCGTCCATCAGCACTTCGATACCCTGGGCACGCAGTTCGCTGTACAGTTTCTCGGCCAGTTCCTGCACGCGGTAGGATTTGTGCATGTTCATTGGCAGGATCGCCACCTGGAACGGCGCAATGTTGTCCGGCCAGACAATACCGCGTTCGTCGTAGTTTTGCTCGATAGCAGCAGCAACCACACGAGTGACCCCAATACCGTAGCAGCCCATGGTCAGAACCTGGTTACGACCATCTTCGCCCTGAACGGCAGCATTCATTGCGCGGGAGTATTTATCACCCAGCTGGAAGATGTGACCCACTTCGATACCCCGTTTGATCATCAGGGTGCCCTTGCCGTCCGGGCTCGGATCGCCTGCGACCACGTTACGAATGTCAGCCACTTCAGGGGTCGCCACATCGCGATCCCAGTTGATGCCAAAGAAGTGTTTACCGTCAACGTTAGCACCGGCAGAGAAATCGCTCATCGCTGCGACCGTGCGGTCAACAACAACAGGGATTGGCATATTGACCGGGCCCAGAGAACCCGGACCAGCATTCACGACGGCACGGATTTCTGCTTCCGTTGCGAACGTTAATGGGCTTGCAACCTGCGGCAGCTTCTCTGCTTTCACTTCATTCAGCTCGTGATCGCCACGCACCAGCAGGGCAACCAGCGGGTATGCGCTGCCTTCGGTAGATTTTACCAGCAGGGTTTTTACCGTTTTTTCAATTGGCAGATTGAACTGCTCAACCAGTTCGGCGATAGTTTTCGCGTTTGGTGTATCAACCAGTTTCATCTCTTCGGTTGCAGCAGCACGCGGCGTTTTTGGCGCCAGGGCTTCTGCAAACTCAATGTTAGCAGCGTAATCAGAGGAGTCAGAGAAGATCACATCGTCTTCACCGCTCTGCGCCAGTACCTGGAACTCGTGGGATGCGCTACCGCCGATGGAGCCGGTATCAGCCTGAACAGCACGGAAATCCAGCCCCATGCGGGAAAAGATTTTGCTGTACGCTTCATACATCTTGTCATAGGTCTCTTGCAAAGACTCCTGAGAAGTATGGAAAGAGTAAGCATCTTTCATCAGGAATTCACGGGAACGCATGACGCCAAAGCGTGGGCGCACTTCGTCACGGAACTTGGTCTGGATCTGGAAGAAGTTCAGCGGCAGCTGCTTGTAAGAGCTCAGCTCATTACGGATCAGATCGGTAATGACTTCTTCATGCGTTGGACCCAGAACAAACGGACGATCGCCACGATCGGCAATACGCAGCAGTTCCGGACCATACTGCTCCCAGCGTCCACTCTCCTGCCACAGCTCAGAGGGCTGAACTACCGGCATTAACACCTCGATAGCACCGGCGTTATTCATCTCTTCACGCACGATATTTTCGACTTTTTTCAGGACGCGCACGCCGGTCGGCAACCAGGTATACAACCCGGAGGCCAGCTTGCGGATCATCCCGGCGCGCAGCATCAGCTGGTGGCTGATAACTTCGGCGTCGGCAGGTGTCTCCTTCAGGGTGGAGAGCAGATATTGGCTAGTACGCATGTTGTTACGGTTCCATTTCGACGATTGGAACAGGCTGACCGGCAGCCTGACACAAAAAAAGTGGTTTAGTTTACCAGTGTGGCAATGATGCCAAAAGAGAAGAGAATAAAATTACTGCGGCTCGAGGGCAAACACTTCAAAGCCCGCCGCCGTGACGCGCCAGCGAACGTTAAAATCCAGCAGCAGAACGGCATACGTTTTCCCGGCTTCTTCCTCTTTTCGGTAGGCCGGACGGGGATCCTGGGCCAGCACCTCGACGATAAAATCCCGCAGGCGAGGGTAGCGTTTTTCCAGCTGGACTAACCGGGGGGCCAACTCATCGGTAAAGTAAACGGGCATACCCGCCATAGGGGCCTGCTGGGCATAGCTGGCGCGTGCATCCGGCACCGCTTCGGCAAAGGGCAGGTAGGGTTTGATATCCACCACCGGCGTGCCGTCGACCAGATCCAGACTGCCAAGCTCGAGGATCACCTGATCTTTCTGACAGCGAATGCCTTTCAGCTCGACGAGCGACATCCCGACAGGATTCGGGCGGAAGGTAGAGCGCGTGGCAAATACCCCCATTCTTGCATTACCGCCGAGACGAGGCGGGCGAACGGTCGGCCGCCAGCCGCCTGCCATGGTCTGATGGAAGATAAACAGTACCCACAGGTGGCTAAAGGCTTCCAGTCCGCGCACGGCATCTGCCTGATTATACGGAGCGATCAAGTGAAGCTCACCGCCACCGCTTTTTACCAGCCCTGGCTGGCGGGGTACGGCAAACTTCTCTTTATAAGGAGAGCGGATAACGCCTATCTGCTCGAACTGGAATGCACTCATTTTGCCGAGACGTTAAGGGCAGAACCTACGCAGACGGCCTGGCGGTAGCAGCCTGGCGTGCCGCTGGTCACTTCACAGCTGTGTAGCAGAACCGCATTGGCTTTCATTTTAG
This sequence comes from Leclercia sp. TB492, assembly GCF_049974505.2. Taxonomy (NCBI): domain Bacteria; kingdom Pseudomonadati; phylum Pseudomonadota; class Gammaproteobacteria; order Enterobacterales; family Enterobacteriaceae; genus Leclercia; species Leclercia sp. TB492. Next base: position 862,884 of record NZ_CM127572.1, read on the forward strand.
AGGCATTCACCTGCATGCGTTTACGCGCAGTCGGGATATTCGGAGGAGAGTCCTGATTGCTGGCCTGGCAAGATTCGCCGGAGACCTCACCCAGATCGCGGAACGGTTTACCCACTAAGGCTTCAGCGCTGGTATAGATTTTGACTGGCGCAGGGCGTGGCGCTTTTGGCTTTTCAGGCTCCACTTTAGGCGGGGTTGCTGTGCTTTTAACAGGTTCAACAGGAGATCTGCTTAGCATAGAACAGCCGCTCAGCATCAGTGCTAAAAGACAGATCGGTAAAGCACGCATAATATTTCCTCTATGAATAATCAAATCGTCAGATATTGAATCAGTTGCCTGCATAAATGACAAGACGGGCTTACGCCCGTCATGAATGATATTACACAGAGGTCAGATTACCAGCCTTTAACTGCTCCGCCGTTAAAGACTTTGTTAGCTTCCTGGTAAACTTCGTCAGACTGGTAAGCCTGTACGAATTTCTTCACGTTCTCCGCGTCTTTGTTATCTTCGCGGGTCACGATCAGGTTAACGTATGGGGAATCTTTGTCTTCAACGAAGATGCCGTCTTTGGCCGGAGTCAGGTTGATCTGGCTGGCGTAAGTGGTGTTGATAACCGCCAGAGCGATCTGCGCATCATCCAGAGAACGCGGCAGCTGCGGTGCTTCCAGCTCAACAATTTTCAGGTTTTTTGGGTTCTCAGTAACGTCCAGAACGGTTGGCAGCAGGCCTACACCGTCTTTCAGTTTAATCAGGCCCACTTTCTGCAACAGCAGCAGGGAACGGCCAAGGTTCGTTGGGTCGTTCGGTACCGCAACCTGAGAACCGTCCTGCAGCTCTTCTAAAGATTTGATCTTTTTAGAGTAGCCCGCGATTGGGTATACGAAGGTATTGCCTGCCGCAACCAGCTTGTAGCCGCGATCCTTGATCTGCTGATCCAGATATGGTTTGTGCTGGAAGGCGTTAGCATCGATATCGCCTTTGCTCAGCGCTTCGTTCGGCAGAACGTAATCGTTGAAGGTCACCAGCTCGACGTCGAGGCCATACTTCTCTTTCGCCACTTTGGCTGCCGTCTCGGCAACCTGCTGTTCCGCACCGACGATAACGCCCACTTTGATGTGGTTTGGATCTTTTTCATCCTGGCCGCAGCCTACCAGTGCCAGAGAGCCGATCAGCGCGCCTACCGCAGCAAAGGTCTTCAATTTAAACGCCATGTTCTTATCCTTAACTCGTCGAGTTTGTGTTGTGTAACGTTATTTGTGCGTAACAGCCCGGACGATGCGATCGCCAGAGAATTGAATGAGATAAACCAGCACAACCAGCAGAACCAGCACGGTATTCATGACGGTGGCATTGTAGCCAATGTAGCCGTACTGATAACCGATCTGACCCAGACCGCCTGCACCGACAGCACCGCCCATCGCAGAGTAACCCACCAGGGTGATCAGCGTGATGGTTGCCGCATTGACCAGGCCCGGAAGGGCTTCTGGCAGCAAGATCTTACGTACGATCTGCATTGGCGTCGCACCCATGGCGCGTGAGGCTTCAATCAGACCCGACGGGATCTCCAGCAGCGCGTTCTCAACCATACGGGCAATAAAGGGCGCGGCCCCTACGGTAAGAGGAACAATCGCCGCCTGCAGGCCGATGGACGTTCCCACAATAACGCGGGTAAATGGAATCATCCACACCAGCAGAATAATGAAGGGAATCGAACGGAAGATGTTCACCAGCGCAGAGAGCGTGCGATACAGCTTTGCGTTCTCAATAATTTGACCCGGGCGGGTGACATACAGCAGTACGCCTACCGGCAGACCAATAACAAAACCGAAAAAGCCGGATACGAAAGTCATCGCCAGCGTTTCCCATACGCCGCGCGCCAGCAACCACATCATTGGCTCAGACATAACCCAGTACCTCTACTTTTACATGATGCTCTTGCAGCCAGGCGATAGCCGCCTGGGTATCCTGTTGCGTGCCGTGCATTTCGGTCAGCATGATGCCGAACTTCACACCACCTGCGTAATCCATCTGCGCACTAATAATGTTGTTGTTGACGTTGAAACGACGGGCGGTTTCGGACAGCAGCGGGGCATCCACTGACTTGCCCGTAAACTCCATTCGCAGCATCGGAACGCTGTTGGCTTCAGGCTGAGCTTTTAAACGTGCCAGATAGTCTTCCGGAATGTCCAGATGCAGGGTGGCCTGAATAAACTGCTGCGCCAGAGGGGTTTTCGGATGGGAGAACACTTCGCTGACGGTGTCTTGCTCAATCAGCTCACCCTGGCTGATCACCGCCACGCAATCGCAGATGCGTTTAACCACGTCCATCTCGTGCGTAATAAGGAGGATGGTCAGTCCCAGGCGACGATTGATGTCTTTTAACAGTTCCAGAATCGAGCGAGTGGTTGCAGGATCCAGGGCGCTGGTGGCTTCGTCACAGAGCAACACTTTTGGGTTGCTGGCCAGCGCTCGTGCAATGGCGACACGCTGTTTTTGTCCACCGGATAAGTTTGCAGGGTAGATATCATGCTTATCGCTCAGGCCGACCAGATCCAGCAGCTCGGTGACGCGACGTTTGATTTCTTCTTTAGGCGTATTGTCCAGTTCCAGCGGCAGGGCGACGTTGCCAAACACGGTGCGCGAGGAGAGCAGGTTGAAGTGCTGGAAGATCATGCCAATCTGGCGGCGAGCTTTGGTTAAATCCGCTTCGGAAAGGATCGTCAGCTCCTGACCATCAACCTGAACCTGACCTTCGGTCGGACGCTCGAGCAAGTTAACGCAACGGATGAGCGTACTTTTACCTGCACCTGAGGCGCCAATGACGCCATAAATCTGTCCAGCCGGAACATGCAGGCTAACGTTGTTCAAGGCCTGAATGGTACGGTTCCCTTGCTGGAACACTTTGGTGATATTCGAAAGTTTAATCATTAGATTATTTTTATCGTATGTAAGTTAGCCGTGGCATTTTCTGCTGCCTTGTACGGGCGATGACCGTCAACAAAACGGATGTTAAGGCATCCAGACGTCTAAATCAATCCAACTCTGCGCGATGAGCACTTTATTGCGCGGTGATTCATGAGATACTAGCCGGACATCCCTTTTCAGGAGCAAACCGGTGGCAAAATCAGTACCCGCAATTTTTCTCGATCGTGATGGCACGATTAATGTCGATCATGGCTACGTGCATGAGATAGACGAATTCGAATTCATCGATGGCGTAATAGAAGCCATGCGTGAATTAAAAGAGATGGGTTTTGCGCTGGTGGTGGTGACTAACCAGTCAGGTATCGCGCGCGGTAAATTCACCGAAGCTCAGTTTGAGACATTAACCGAATGGATGGACTGGTCGCTGGCCGATCGTGGCGTTGACCTGGACGGTATCTATTATTGTCCTCACCATCCGCAGGGAACCGTAGAAGAGTATCGTCAGACCTGTGATTGCCGTAAACCGCATCCGGGCATGTTCATCTCGGCACAAGAGTTTCTTCATATAGATATGAGCGCTTCATATATGGTGGGCGACAAACTTGAAGATATGCAGGCAGCTGCCGCGGCAGGTGTGGGACATAAAATTCTGGTGCGTACCGGTAAACCCGTCACCCCAGAAGCAGAAAATGCAGCGGATTGGGTGATTAATAGCCTGGCTGCGCTGCCGGAAACCATCAAAAAGCAGCAAAAATAGGCATTCTGGCGAAAAGGTGAGCGGTTGAAATAAAATTGTCGTTTTCCGCTTGTCACTGCCAGAGAACTCCCTATAATGCGCCTCCATCGACACGGCGGATGTGAATCACTTCACACAAACAGCCGGGTCGGTTGAAGAGAAAGGCGAAAAATAAACGCTTGACTCTGAAAGAGGAAAGCGTAATATACGCCACCTCGCAACGGTGAGCGAAAGCCGCGTTGCACTGCTCTTTAACAATTTATCAGACAATCTGTGTGGGCACTCAAAGTGACATGGATTCTTAACGTCGCAAGACGATAAATGAATACCAAAGTCTCTGAGTGAACATACGTAATTCATTACGAAGTTTAATTCACGAGCATCAAACTTAAATTGAAGAGTTTGATCATGGCTCAGATTGAACGCTGGCGGCAGGCCTAACACATGCAAGTCGAGCGGTAGCACGGGGGAGCTTGCTCCCTGGGTGACGAGCGGCGGACGGGTGAGTAATGTCTGGGAAACTGCCTGATGGAGGGGGATAACTACTGGAAACGGTAGCTAATACCGCATAACGTCGCAAGACCAAAGAGGGGGACCTTCGGGCCTCTTGCCATCAGATGTGCCCAGATGGGATTAGCTAGTAGGTGGGGTAACGGCTCACCTAGGCGACGATCCCTAGCTGGTCTGAGAGGATGACCAGCCACACTGGAACTGAGACACGGTCCAGACTCCTACGGGAGGCAGCAGTGGGGAATATTGCACAATGGGCGCAAGCCTGATGCAGCCATGCCGCGTGTATGAAGAAGGCCTTCGGGTTGTAAAGTACTTTCAGCGAGGAGGAAGGCATTGTGGTTAATAACCACAGTGATTGACGTTACTCGCAGAAGAAGCACCGGCTAACTCCGTGCCAGCAGCCGCGGTAATACGGAGGGTGCAAGCGTTAATCGGAATTACTGGGCGTAAAGCGCACGCAGGCGGTCTGTCAAGTCGGATGTGAAATCCCCGGGCTCAACCTGGGAACTGCATTCGAAACTGGCAGGCTAGAGTCTTGTAGAGGGGGGTAGAATTCCAGGTGTAGCGGTGAAATGCGTAGAGATCTGGAGGAATACCGGTGGCGAAGGCGGCCCCCTGGACAAAGACTGACGCTCAGGTGCGAAAGCGTGGGGAGCAAACAGGATTAGATACCCTGGTAGTCCACGCCGTAAACGATGTCGACTTGGAGGTTGTTCCCTTGAGGAGTGGCTTCCGGAGCTAACGCGTTAAGTCGACCGCCTGGGGAGTACGGCCGCAAGGTTAAAACTCAAATGAATTGACGGGGGCCCGCACAAGCGGTGGAGCATGTGGTTTAATTCGATGCAACGCGAAGAACCTTACCTACTCTTGACATCCAGAGAACTTAGCAGAGATGCTTTGGTGCCTTCGGGAACTCTGAGACAGGTGCTGCATGGCTGTCGTCAGCTCGTGTTGTGAAATGTTGGGTTAAGTCCCGCAACGAGCGCAACCCTTATCCTTTGTTGCCAGCGGTCCGGCCGGGAACTCAAAGGAGACTGCCAGTGATAAACTGGAGGAAGGTGGGGATGACGTCAAGTCATCATGGCCCTTACGAGTAGGGCTACACACGTGCTACAATGGCGCATACAAAGAGAAGCGACCTCGCGAGAGCAAGCGGACCTCATAAAGTGCGTCGTAGTCCGGATTGGAGTCTGCAACTCGACTCCATGAAGTCGGAATCGCTAGTAATCGTAGATCAGAATGCTACGGTGAATACGTTCCCGGGCCTTGTACACACCGCCCGTCACACCATGGGAGTGGGTTGCAAAAGAAGTAGGTAGCTTAACCTTCGGGAGGGCGCTTACCACTTTGTGATTCATGACTGGGGTGAAGTCGTAACAAGGTAACCGTAGGGGAACCTGCGGTTGGATCACCTCCTTACCTTAAAGAACCTGCCTTTGCAGTGCTCACACAGATTGTCTGATGAAAAAACAGCAGTAAAAATCTCTGCAGGCTTGTAGCTCAGGTGGTTAGAGCGCACCCCTGATAAGGGTGAGGTCGGTGGTTCAAGTCCACTCAGGCCTACCAAATTCTTCCTGATACTGCGTTGCAGAATAACTCACATACTTAAGTATGCTTCGTTATTCCACGTCTTGTCTCAGAAAGAATTAGCGGTACAGAGATTAGCATTTTGCGATGGGGTTATAGCTCAGCTGGGAGAGCGCCTGCCTTGCACGCAGGAGGTCTGCGGTTCGATCCCGCATAGCTCCACCATCCTTTACTGCGACAACAAGAAAACTTCAGAGTGTACCTGAGAAGGTGCGCTGCGAAGTTTTGCTCTTTAAAAATCTGGATCAAGCTGAAAATTGAAACGACATGCCCTGTCTGTTCTCCGTAATAAGAGCAGATAAGCGGTGTGTCAGAGTCTCTCAAATTTTCGCAATCATGAAGTGAAACATCTTCGGGTTGTGAGGTTAAGCGACCAAGCGTACACGGTGGATGCCTAGGCAGTCAGAGGCGATGAAGGACGTGCTAATCTGCGATAAGCGTCGGTAAGGTGATATGAACCGTTATAACCGACGATTTCCGAATGGGGAAACCCAGTGTGACTCGTCACACTATCGTTAAGTGAATACATAGCTTAACGAAGCGAACCAGGGGAACTGAAACATCTAAGTACCCTGAGGAAAAGAAATCAACCGAGATTCCCCCAGTAGCGGCGAGCGAACGGGGAGCAGCCCGGAGTCCGAATCAGCATGTGTGTCAGTGGAAGCGTCTGGAAAGTCGCAGGGTACAGGGTGATACTCCCGTACACGAAGATACACTTGCTGTGAACTCGAAGAGTAGGGCGGGACACGTGGTATCCTGTCTGAATATGGGGGGACCATCCTCCAAGGCTAAATACTCCTGACTGACCGATAGTGAACCAGTACCGTGAGGGAAAGGCGAAAAGAACCCCGGCGAGGGGAGTGAAAAAGAACCTGAAACCGTGTACGTACAAGCAGTGGGAGCACCCTTTGGGGTGTGACTGCGTACCTTTTGTATAATGGGTCAGCGACTTATATTCTGTAGCAAGGTTAACCGTATAGGGGAGCCGAAGGGAAACCGAGTCTTAACTGGGCGTTAAGTTGCAGGGTATAGACCCGAAACCCGGTGATCTAGCCATGGGCAGGTTGAAGGTTGGGTAACACTAACTGGAGGACCGAACCGACTAATGTTGAAAAATTAGCGGATGACCTGTGGCTGGGGGTGAAAGGCCAATCAAACCGGGAGATAGCTGGTTCTCCCCGAAAGCTATTTAGGTAGCGCCTCGTGAACTCATCTCCGGGGGTAGAGCACTGTTTCGGCTAGGGGGCCATCCCGGCTTACCAACCCGATGCAAACTGCGAATACCGGAGAATGTTATCACGGGAGACACACGGCGGGTGCTAACGTCCGTCGTGAAGAGGGAAACAACCCAGACCGCCAGCTAAGGTCCCAAAGTCATGGTTAAGTGGGAAACGATGTGGGAAGGCACAGACAGCCAGGATGTTGGCTTAGAAGCAGCCATCATTTAAAGAAAGCGTAATAGCTCACTGGTCGAGTCGGCCTGCGCGGAAGATGTAACGGGGCTAAACCATGCACCGAAGCTGCGGCAGCGACACTATGTGTTGTTGGGTAGGGGAGCGTTCTGTAAGCCGTCGAAGGTGTGCTGTGAGGCATGCTGGAGGTATCAGAAGTGCGAATGCTGACATAAGTAACGATAAAGCGGGTGAAAAACCCGCTCGCCGGAAGACCAAGGGTTCCTGTCCAACGTTAATCGGGGCAGGGTGAGTCGACCCCTAAGGCGAGGCCGAAAGGCGTAGTCGATGGGAAACAGGTTAATATTCCTGTACTCGGTGTTACTGCGAAGGGGGGACGGAGAAGGCTATGTTGGCCGGGCGACGGTTGTCCCGGTTTAAGCATGTAGGCGGAGGTTCCAGGTAAATCCGGAGCCTTGTTAACGCTGAGGTGTGATGACGAGGCACTACGGTGCTGAAGCAACAAATGCCCTGCTTCCAGGAAAAGCCTCTAAGCATCAGGTAACATCAAATCGTACCCCAAACCGACACAGGTGGTCAGGTAGAGAATACCAAGGCGCTTGAGAGAACTCGGGTGAAGGAACTAGGCAAAATGGTGCCGTAACTTCGGGAGAAGGCACGCTGATGTGTAGGTGAAGCCCCTGCGGGTGGAGCTGAAATCAGTCGAAGATACCAGCTGGCTGCAACTGTTTATTAAAAACACAGCACTGTGCAAACACGAAAGTGGACGTATACGGTGTGACGCCTGCCCGGTGCCGGAAGGTTAATTGATGGGGTTAGCGGCAACGCGAAGCTCTTGATCGAAGCCCCGGTAAACGGCGGCCGTAACTATAACGGTCCTAAGGTAGCGAAATTCCTTGTCGGGTAAGTTCCGACCTGCACGAATGGCGTAATGATGGCCAGGCTGTCTCCACCCGAGACTCAGTGAAATTGAAATCGCTGTGAAGATGCAGTGTACCCGCGGCAAGACGGAAAGACCCCGTGAACCTTTACTATAGCTTGACACTGAACACTGGTCCTTGATGTGTAGGATAGGTGGGAGGCTTTGAAGCGTGGACGCCAGTCTGCGTGGAGCCATCCTTGAAATACCACCCTTTAATGGCTGGTGTTCTAACGTAGACCCGTAATCCGGGTTGCGGACAGTGTCTGGTGGGTAGTTTGACTGGGGCGGTCTCCTCCTAAAGAGTAACGGAGGAGCACGAAGGTTAGCTAATCCTGGTCGGACATCAGGAGGTTAGTGCAATGGCATAAGCTAGCTTGACTGCGAGAGTGACGGCTCGAGCAGGTGCGAAAGCAGGTCATAGTGATCCGGTGGTTCTGTATGGAAGGGCCATCGCTCAACGGATAAAAGGTACTCCGGGGATAACAGGCTGATACCGCCCAAGAGTTCATATCGACGGCGGTGTTTGGCACCTCGATGTCGGCTCATCACATCCTGGGGCTGAAGTAGGTCCCAAGGGTACGGCTGTTCGCCGTTTAAAGTGGTACGCGAGCTGGGTTTAGAACGTCGTGAGACAGTTCGGTCCCTATCTGCCGTGGGCGCTGGAGAATTGAGGGGGGCTGCTCCTAGTACGAGAGGACCGGAGTGGACGCATCACTGGTGTTCGGGTTGTCATGCCAATGGCACTGCCCGGTAGCTAAATGCGGAAGAGATAAGTGCTGAAAGCATCTAAGCACGAAACTTGCCCCGAGATGAGTTCTCCCTGAGCCTTTAAGGCTCCTGAAGGAACGTTGAAGACGACGACGTTGATAGGTCGGGTGTGTAAGCGCAGCGATGCGTTGAGCTAACCGATACTAATGAACCGTGAGGCTTAACCTTACAACGCCGAAGCTGTTTCGGCGAAGAGACAGACACTCAACTTTCAGCTTTGATACAGATTTAACAGAATTTGCCTGGCGGCTGTAGCGCGGTGGTCCCACCTGACCCCATGCCGAACTCAGAAGTGAAACGCCGTAGCGCCGATGGTAGTGTGGGGCCTCCCCATGCGAGAGTAGGGAACTGCCAGGCATCAAATTACGTAGTGAACCGGGGCATTAAACCGGTGGTTACAGAAGTATTCGGTGGAGCGGTAGTTCAGTCGGTTAGAATACCTGCCTGTCACGCAGGGGGTCGCGGGTTCGAGTCCCGTCCGTTCCGCCACCTATTGAAAGCCCTGAGCTAACGCTCAGGGCTTTTTTCTTATCTGTCGTCTGATTATTGCTTTAAACGCAAAAATCCTCTGCTTAATACACTCTTTTTTCACACATCTCCGGCAGAGATAATCCTCTTTATTAACAAACATGATGAAGAAAAGAGGAATTCAATGACTATCCCTGCATTTGGTCTGGGCACTTTCCGCCTGAAAGACGACGTTGTTATCGCATCCGTTAAAACTGCTCTTGAACTCGGCTATCGCACGGTTGATACCGCGCAGATCTACGATAACGAAGCTGCGGTCGGCCAGGCTATCGAAGAGAGCGGCGTACCGCGCGACGAACTTTTTCTCACCACCAAGATCTGGATTGAAAATCTCAGCAAAGAGAAGTTGATCCCAAGCCTGAAAGAGAGCCTGAAAAAACTGCGCACCGATTATGTCGATCTGACCCTCATCCACTGGCCATCACCGAACGATGCCGTGTCAGTTGAAGAGTTTATGCAGGCACTGTTGGAAGCCAAAGCCCAGGGACTGACGCGTGAAATTGGTATTTCTAACTTCACTATCCCGTTGATGGAAAAGGCGATTGCGGCTGTGGGCGCAGAAAATATCGCGACCAACCAGATCGAACTTTCTCCTTATCTGCAGAACCGTCAGGTAGTGGAATGGGCGCAGCAGCACGGCATCCATATCACCTCTTATATGACGCTGGCTTATGGTAAAGCGCTGAAAGACGAAACCATTCTGCGCATTGCTGCCAAACATAATGCCACCGCTGCGCAGGTTATCCTGGCGTGGGCAATGGGGGAGGGTTATGCGGTGATCCCTTCTTCAACCAAACGTGAGAATCTGGCAAGCAACCTGCGGGCCAAGGATCTGACGCTGGATCAGGACGATAAAAAAGCGATCGCCGCACTGGATTGCAACGATCGCCTGGTGAGCCCGGAAGGCCTGGCGCCGAAGTGGGATTGATTTAACCCTCCCTCTGTATCCTCACGAAACCCTCTTACAGCTCCTTCGGGAGCTGTTTTACATGCTCGCTCAGAAAGTCGATAAATGCCCGTATCCGGGTGCTCACTGCTCTGTCGCTGTAGTAGACCGCACTGAAGGGCATCTCTACCGGCAGACGTTTATCGGCCATCAGCTCGACTAACTCCCCCCGTGCAATCTCTTTATCAATCATATAATCCGAAAGACAAGCAATCCCGTTCCCTTCAAGGCATAACTGCTTGAGCGTCTCGCCGCTATTGGATGATAAACCGCTGACCACTTCATGAAGCTGGCCATCGTGGCAGGCGAGGGGCCAGGTGTTAAGGGATACCGGCTCCGTAAAGCCCAGGCACAGATGCTGCTTTAGCTCATCAATCGTCTCAGGCTTGCCGAAACGGGCAATATAGGCCGGAGAGGCAATGATTTTACGATAGCTGGTGAACAACGGGCGTGCCCGTAGGCTTGAATCGGTCAGCGTCCCGGCGCGGATCGCCACATCCACCTTGCGCTCAATCAGATTGATAAAGGTTTCTGACGAGACCAGAGACAACGTCATTTCCGGATAACGTTCGCGGAAAGGTTTAATTAAAGGCATCAGGAAGTGCAGCACCACGGGCGTGGCGGCGTCAATGCGCAGCAGGCCGCGTGGGGTGCTGCGCGTCTCCATAATCTCTGTTTCTGCCGCCGCCATCTCCTGCAGGATAGACTGCACGCGGCGGAAATAGCGTTCGCCTTCCTCAGTCAGGCTGAGCTGCCGGGTAGTCCGGTTCAGCAGGCTGACGCCCAGCTTCATCTCCAGCTTTTTGACCGAACGGCTGACGGCAGAATTGGCCTGACCCAGCTGTTCGGCGGCGCGGCTAAAGCTGCCGCTCTCTACGACGGCGACAAAGATCGCCAGTTCCTCAGAGGTTGCTTTCATTGTTGCTTAATCCGCAAAATTATATTGATACTTTGAGCATTTTTGTTATTTAAACACTGGCGCATACTTCGTGTCATCTTAATCCTGATGAGACGGAGTTTTTTATGCCTCTGGCGCTACTTGCCCTGACGATCAGTGCCTTCGCAATCGGCACAACCGAGTTTGTAATTGTAGGACTGGTTCCTACGATTGCTGACCAACTTACCATCTCCCTGCCTTCTGCAGGTTTGCTGGTCTCTATCTATGCCCTCGGCGTGGCGATCGGCGCGCCTGTGCTGACAGCCCTTACAGGCCGCCTGCCGCGTAAACAGCTGCTGATGGCGTTGATGGTGCTGTTCACCGCCGGCAATATTCTTGCCTGGCAGGCGCCTGATTACACAACCCTGGTGATTGCCCGTCTACTGACCGGCCTTGCCCATGGGGTCTTCTTCTCTATCGGCTCGACCATCGCGACAAGTCTGGTGCCAAAAGAGAAAGCCGCCTCAGCCATTGCCATCATGTTCGGTGGTTTAACCGTGGCGCTGGTTACCGGGGTCCCGCTGGGCACCTTTATCGGCCAGCATTTTGGCTGGCGTGAAACTTTCCTCGCGGTCTCTCTGCTTGGGGTGATCGCCTTGATCAGTAGTCTGGTGCTGATCCCGTCGAACATTCCTGGGCGTGCGGCAGCGACGCTGCGCGATCAGCTGAAGGTGCTGACCCACCCCCGTCTGCTGATGATCTATGCCATTACCGCGCTGGGATATGGCGGCGTGTTTACCGCGTTTACCTTCCTCGCGCCAATGATGCAGGATCTGGCCGGGTTCTCACCGAGTGCGGTCAGCTGGATCCTGCTGGGCTATGGCGTGTCGGTGGCGATCGGCAACATTTGGGGCGGCAAGCTGGCCGATAAGCACGGCGCCGTTCCGGCACTGAAAATTATCTTTGCCGCACTGGTTGTTCTGCTACTGATCTTCCAGTTCACCGCCTCGATGCAGTATGCCGCGCTGGCGACAGTACTGGTGATGGGGATCTTCGCCTTCGGTAACGTACCGGGCCTGCAGGTCTACGTGGTACAGAAAGCCGAGCTGTATACCCCGAACGCCGTGGATGTGGCGTCTGGGTTGAATATTGCTGCTTTCAACGTGGGCATCGCGCTGGGGTCTATTATTGGCGGACAGACTGTGGAGCACTTCGGTCTGGCACAAACGCCGTGGATTGGGGCGGTTATCGTTCTCGCGGCATTTCTGTTGATTGGCCTCAGCGGTCGCCTGGATAAGCCCGCTCGTGTGGTGCTGGGATAAGCCTGGTGTAAGCACTTGCTAACAAAACGAAACAGCGGTTTCTCGGTAATTGCGTTGAAAGTGTGAGCTGAAAACCCTATAACATTAGAACCCGCTCCTGTTTCTGGACGGGTTCTGTCTATAGAGGTCGTTTCACATCGTGCGAAAAAATACCTATGCCATGCGTTATGTTGCCGGACAACCCGCGGAGAGGATCTTACCTCCGGGGTCGTTTGCGAGCATTGGCCAGGCGTTGCCCGCCGGCGCACCTTTAAGCAGCGATGAAAAAATCCGGGTGCTGGTGTGGAATATCTTCAAACAGCAGCGCGCCGAATGGTTATCCGTTCTGCAGAATTTTGGTAAGGATGCCCACCTGGTGCTGTTGCAGGAGGCGCAAACCACCCCTGAGCTGGTCAGGTTTGCGACCACTAACTACCTCGCGGCTGACCAGGTTCCGGCCTTTGTCCTCCCTCAGCATCCGTCGGGAGTGATGACACTCTCTGCCGCGCATCCTGTTTATTGCTGCCCGCTGCGCGAACGTGAACCGCTCCTGCGCCTGGCAAAATCTGCCCTGGTCACCGTCTACCCATTGCCGGACACCCGTCTGCTGATGGTGGTGAATATTCATGCGGTCAATTTCAGCCTCGGCGTTGACGTCTACAGCAAACAGTTACTGCCCATCGGCGATCAGATCGCGCATCACAGCGGTCCGGTCGTCATGGCAGGTGATTTCAATGCCTGGAGCCGCCCGCGGATGAATGCGCTTTATCGCTTTGCGCGTGAGATGTCGCTGCGCGAAGTTCGTTTTACCGATGACCAGCGTCGCAAGGCGTTTGGCCGTCCCCTCGATTTTGTCTTCTATCGTGGTCTGAACGTGCACGAAGCCTCAGTGCTGGTGACGCGTGCCTCCGATCACAATCCGCTACTAGTCGAATTCAGTCCCGGCAAGCCTGAGCGATAGAGGTGTGTCAGGTCTGCCGTGGGGCAGGCCTGCGCGGGTGCTGCCCTTTATTTTTCATCAACCGAAGGACAGCAAAAAATGACAACACAGTCCCATCATGACAACGTAGAAAAACAGTTTGGCTCCCAGGCGAAAGCCTATCTCACCAGCGCGGTTCACGCATCCGGCCGCGATCTGCAGCGTCTGGCTGAACGTCTGGCCGACTTTCCTGATGCCAGCGTGCTGGATTTAGGCTGCGGGGCGGGCCATGCTAGCTTTGTGGCGGCACAGCAGGTTGCGCATGTGACGGCTTACGACTTATCCAGCCAGATGCTGGAGGTGGTCTCTGCGGCCGCCAGTGAGAAGGGACTGGGGAATATCGCCACCCGCCAGGGCTATGCCGAATCATTACCCTTTGCCGATAGCTCCTTTGATATCGTCATCAGCCGCTACTCGGCGCATCACTGGCACGATGTTGGCCAGGCGTTGCGCGAGGTTAAACGGGTGCTGAAGCCGGGCGGTCTGGTGATCATCATGGATATTATGTCGCCGGGCCATCCGGTGCGGGATATCTGGTTGCAGACGGTTGAAGCCCTGCGTGATACCTCGCATGTGCGCAATTATTCCAGCGGCGAGTGGTTATCAATGTTTACGGAAGCCGGGCTGATTACGCGCACGTTGCAGACTGACAGGCTGACGCTGGAGTTCTCCTCGTGGATTGCCCGTATGCGCACGCCTGAGGCGTTAAGCCAGGCGATCAGGCTGTATCAGCAGAGTGCCTCCGCGGAGGTGAAAGCCTACTTTGAGCTGCAGGAAGAGGGCTCATTCACCAGCGATACGCTCTTCGCTGAAGCCCGGAAGGCGGGATAAAACAAAAAAGGCACCGGGGGAATCGGTGCCTTTTTTACTTCTGGTCTCTGAAATCAGGAATCCGGGGTGGCGTTGTTTTTCACAAACAACGTTATCCGATCGCCAGGCTGCAGATTGTCGGTATCGCTATTCCAGCGCATCACATCTTTGATGTTCACGCCGTGACGCTTAGCAATACTCGAGAGCGAATCGCCTTTTTGCACGCGATAGGTAATGCTATCGCTGTTATTGGCGAGACGCTGCGCGCTGTTACCCGCACCAATCGTCAGGTTCTGACCCACTTTCAGAGTAGAGCCGCGCAGCTTGTTCCACTGCTGCAGATCTTTCGTGCTCACGCCAAGACGTGATGCAATACCTGAAAGCGTATCGCCTGTACGTACCTGATAGCTACGGCTGTTAACCGGTGAATTATCCGCGATCAGCGTAGACTGAACCGCAGCAATTTCACCCGCTGCCAAAGATACCCGTAACTGTTCAGCGTGTTTCTGCGGCACCAGAACGTACTTCGGCCCGCTGTTACCAAGCGTGGAGCCCTTCACACCTGCGTTGAAGGCTTTCAGTTTGGTGACCGAGATACCTGCCATATCTGCAACCTGTCGCAATTCAACAGGGTTGTTGATACGCACTCTCGCCAGGGCACGACTCTCGTCCGAGGTTGGAAGCTTCACGCCGTACTGTTGGCTGTTTTTGAATATTTCACTCAAAGCCAGCATTTTTGGTACGTATAATTTGGTTTCCCGTGGCAGTGGAAGCGACCAAAAGTCGGTAGGTTTACCCCGTGCTTTATTCGCTTTCATTGCCTTCAGTACACGACCCTCACCGCTGTTATACGCAGCGACAGTCAGCAGCCAGTCACCGTCGAACATCTTGTTCAGACGTTGCATCATGTCGAGTGCTGCAGTCGTCGAAGCGACCACATCACGACGCGCATCGTAGTTGCGGGTCTGTTTTAAACCATAATTTCGCCCTGTGCTCGGTATGATCTGCCAAAGGCCTGCGGCCTTGGCGCCAGACGTTGCATGTGGGTCAAAAGCGCTCTCCACTATGGGTAGTAGTACCAGTTCCATGGGCATGTTGCGTTTCTTAACTTGCCCTGCTATCCAGTACATATACGGCTCTGCCCGTAAAGTTACATCGTGGAGATAGCTCTTATTGCTTAAATACTTCTGTTTCTGTTCGCGAATCCGGCTGTTTTCCGGAATTCCCATCTTTAGCTCGTCGCCAATAGAGACCCACAAGTCTTGATCCTGTGCGAAAGACGTCCCATCGTCTGCCCATCGCGATTGACTTGTAAACTTCCCTGCTTCCCCTTGACCAGCTGCAGAAAGGCTCTGTGCGTGCTGTTGTACGTTGCCAGTGTTCTGAGACGCCTGGCAACCCACAAGCAGGACAGAGGCGAGTAATATCGCTTTTGCCTTCATGTGTGTGTCAATAGTTGCTTAAAAGACGAGCGATGATAACGACGAATATTTGAAAAGGCAACACGCAATTATCAGAAGTTATCTTTCTTCGCCCTTAACCATGCGAAAAACTCTTCTGGTTGTTGCATATTTGTTTCTTCATTAATTTTGTTAGTTAAATCAATATCATCTGTTCTGAGAAATAAATTAATTTTACGTTCATTTTTCAGAATTCCGGGGAGTGTTTTTTGGTTTTTTGCTCGTAACTCATTCACTTTGCGGTAATAATCCTGAATCGCCACATCCTCTGGCAGAACGTGCATTGCAAACTTCATATTCGCTAAAGTGTATTCGTGCGCGCAGCAAATGAGGGTATCTTCGGGAAGTGCGTTAATTTTCTGGAAGGACTGGTACATCTGGGCTGGCGTGCCTTCGAACAGCCTTCCGCAGCCGCCAGAGAACATTGTATCGCCACAGAAAAGATAAGGAAAACTGAAGAACGAGATATGTCCTAAAGTGTGACCGGGTGTGGCAATTACGGAAAACTCCGACGCGAGAATGAGGATCTTTTCTCCATCTTCGACTACGCGGGTCGCTCCCTTATCTTGTGTCTCAGCGGGGCCATAGACCACAAGATGCGGAAATTTTGCACAGATTGCCGCTACGCCGCCCACATGGTCGTGGTGATGATGCGTCAGCAGGATCGCTTCTGGTTGCCAGTGGTTTTGCTCAATGGCTTTCAGTACCGGCTCTGCCTCGCCAGGATCGACAATAATGCAACGTCCCTCATCATCGGTTAAAACCCAGATGTAATTGTCCTGAAAAGCAGGAATACTGATAAGATTCATATATTACCTCTCATAGCGTGGCGGGTGTTTTGATGAAACCGGCAAGGATACCTCAGATTGTCTCAGCACCTGCACATTGGGCGGAATTGCCCTGGGGTGAATACTATCGCGAAGCGCTTGAGCAGCAGCTTAAGCCCTGGTTTGCGAAAATGTATGGTTTTCACCTGCTTAAGATTGGCAATCTGAGCGCGGAAATCAACTCTGAAAGCTGCGCGATTTCACATCAGGTCAACGTTTCGCTGGGGGGCGAGCCGGTTCAGGTGAAGGCCAATCCGCTGCATCTGCCGTTTGCGGAAAAATCTGTCGATGCCTGCCTGCTGGCGCATGCGCTGCCCTGGTGCGACGATCCGCACCGGTTACTGCGCGAAGCAGACCGGGTGCTGATTGACGATGGCTGGCTGGTGATCAGCGGATTTAACCCGATGAGTCTGATGGGCTTACGCAAGCTGGTGCCGGTGCTGCGCCGTACCCCGCCGTACAACAGCCGGATGTTCACCCTGATGCGCCAGCTGGACTGGCTATCGCTGCTCAACTTTGAGGTGATGCACCATAGCGGTTTTCAGGTCTTACCCTGGACGCGGCAGGGCGGGAAGATGCTCACCACCCATTTCCCGGCGCTGGGCTGTATGCAGCTGATTGTGGCGCGCAAGCGAACCATCCCCCTGACGCTCAATCCCATGAAGCAAAGCAAGGCGAAAACGCGTTTGCGTGCCGCCGTCGGCGCCACGCGACAATACCGTAAGCCCTGATCAAGCTTCTGGTTTATAACCTACGTCTTCATGCTGCGGATTCATGGCGGCAGCACGGGCCAGCTCGTCGCAACGTTCGTTCTCGGGATGTCCGGCGTGGCCTTTCACCCACTCCCACTGGATTTTGTGCTGGCTGAGCGCCGCATCCAGGCGCTGCCAGAGATCGACATTCTTCACCGGTTTTTTGTCTGCTGTTTTCCAGCCCCGTTTTTTCCAGTTATGGATCCACTGGGTGATCCCCTGGCGCACATACTGGCTGTCGGTGCTCAGCACAATATCGCAATGCTCTTTCAGCGCCTCGAGAGCCACAATCGCGGCCATCAACTCCATACGGTTGTTGGTGGTGAGGCGATAGCCTTCATTAAAGGTTTTTTCATGTTCGCGATAACGCAAAATCGCACCGTAGCCCCCCGGGCCCGGGTTGCCGAGGCACGATCCGTCGGTGTAAATCTCTACCTGTTTACGCATCCTGGCAGACATCCTGTAATCAAAACGGTAAGTCTGACATAAATGTTTGCCGTCAGCACTGCAAAATCAAGTCAGTGCGAATTAGCCTTTGAACGCCTGGTCAGGTTGTTTACAATGTCGCCGTTGAACAGAGCAGGTTTTCAGAATGAGTATTGCAGACACACATAACGCCGACAGGATCATCGTCCTCGATACCGAAACCACTGGTATGAACCAGATCGGTGCTCACTATGAAGGGCACAAGATCATCGAGATCGGTGCGGTAGAGGTGATCAACCGCCGTCTTACCGGCAATAACTTCCACGTCTACCTCAAGCCAGACCGGCTGGTGGACCCGGAAGCTTTTGGCGTTCACGGTATCGCAGATGAATTCTTGCTGGATAAACCCACCTTTGCCGATGTCGCCGATGAATTCATCGACTACATCAAAGGCGGCGAGCTGGTCATTCATAACGCCTCGTTTGATATTGGCTTTATGGACTATGAATTCAGCAAGCTCAACCGCGGCCTGCCGAAAACCGACACCTTCTGTAAAGTCACCGACAGTCTGGCGATGGCGAGGAGGATGTTCCCCGGCAAGCGTAACAGCCTCGATGCGTTGTGCTCGCGCTATGAAATAGATAACAGCAAACGAACGCTGCACGGGGCGTTGCTCGATGCCCAGATCCTGGCCGATGTCTATCTGATCATGACGGGTGGCCAGACAGCCCTGGCCTTCAACGCCGATAACGACTCGCAGCAGCAGTCCGGGGAGAGCGAAATCCAGCGCGTTATTCGTCAGTCCAGCGCGTTGCGCGTCATTCTCGCCAGCGATGAAGAGTTACTGGCACATGAATCGCGCCTGGATCTGGTGCAGAAGAAGGGCGGGAGCTGCCTCTGGCGCGGTTAAACGCGGCGGAAATGCTGGTAAAATGACCGTTTGGATCGTTTTTGCAGCAAACGATTCAAAAGCAGAGAAAAAGCATTGACGGGATCGGAGGCAAAACGTAATATCTGCCTCGTTCCCAAGGGAACACAGCGGAGCGGTAGTTCAGTCGGTTAGAATACCTGCCTGTCACGCAGGGGGTCGCGGGTTCGAGTCCCGTCCGTTCCGCCACTATTCAGAAGGCCTGAATCAGCAATGATTCAGGCCTTTCTCATTTTGTCGCGCTGCTGATTTGTTCGGGCAGGCAAGCTCTGCTGCCGCCCGGCAGATGTTTAGTTAATGCTAAACGGATCCGCATCCTGCCACGCAGGAAACTTCTCCCGATACTCTCTCAGTGCCGTCAGCGACAGCTCGGCGTCAATACGCGTCGCATGGTGCGGCTCTGCGGTGGCGATGATTTCGCCCTGCGGGTTAATCACCCGGCTGTCGCCACGATAGTGATGACCATTGCCGTCGGTACCGACCCGGTTGCAGCCTGCCACATAGGCCTGGTTCTCAATCGCCCGTGCCGTCAGCAGCGCCTGCCAGTGGAGCGAGCGTGGGGCAGGCCAGTTAGCGACATACAGCGCCAGGTCATAATCGTTACGGTTACGCGACCACACCGGGAAGCGCAGGTCGTAACAGACTAACGGCAGAATGCGCCAGCCGCGCCACTCAAACACCAGCCGCTCGTTACCCGCTTCATAGTGCTGATGCTCATCCGCCATGCGGAACAGGTGGCGCTTATCATAGAAATGCACCTTGCCCTCGGGCTCAACCAGCAGAAAACGGTTAACCGGCCCGCGTTCGGTCTGTAGCGCGGCGCTGCCGGCGATTAACGCCTGGGTTTGCTGGGCTCTGGCCTGCATCCAGGCGACCACATCCTCCTGCGGCAGGGACTGCTTTGCCGCTTCCATGGCAAACCCGGTGGTAAACATTTCCGGCAGGATAATGATATCGCGCCCGGCGATCCCCTCAAGCTGACGATCAAAATGGCGCAGGTTGGCGGGGCCATCCATCCACACCAGCGGTTGTTGCAAAAGCGTAATCTTCAAACCAGGCACAGTAAGACTCCTCGAAGAACCACATTTTGACACTGTAGCACGACAATCAGAGAAACGGGTGGCAATAAAAAACCCCGCACCAGGCGGGGTTTTTTAGCCCTGAAACGGGTTATGCGGCTTCAGGTTTACGTACGATCTCTGTCAGCTTTACCGGCTGCGTCGCCAGCTCTTGCGGGTCGAAATCATCGACGTTGATACTGCGCAGACGGCTCTCTTCGGCTTTGATCAGCAGAGCGGCTTCATCCTTGCCGATGATACCGCCAGCCAGGGCCTGTTTCGCCAGCTCATCCAGGCGGGTGAACGGCAGGTTTTTGTCCAGCTGTTTGCAGATCTTCTGATGAATCGGATCGGCCGCCATCACATCCAGCAGCGCCTCTTCCAGCAGACCGACCGGGTTATGCTCGGTTGGGGCCAGATACTGACCGCGACCGATACGGGAGCGGGTTGCACTCGGTACCTGCAGGATCTTCGCCACTTTATGATCCAGCTTATCGGACGGCGCCAGATAGTGACGACCGGTCGGGAAGATGACCACGCGCAGGGCGCCTGCGACAAAGCGGTTCGGGAAGTTCACCAGCAGATCGTCGATGGCCTGTTCAGCCTGATACAGCGCATCCTGCACGCCCCAGTGCACCAGCGGCAGATCCGCTTCATGACGGCCTTCATCGTCGTAGCGTTTCAGTACCGCCGAGGCGAGGAAGATCTGGCTCAGCACATCACCCAGACGCGCAGAGATACGTTCCCGGCGCTTCAGGCTACCGCCCAGCACCGCCATCGATACGTCGGAGAGCAGCGCAAGGTTAGCACTCAGACGGTTCAAGTGCTGGTAGTAACGACGGGTCGCGTCGCCGGTTGGCGTGGCGCTGGTCAGCCCGCGGGTCAGGCCCAGCCAGAAGCTGCGCACTTTGTTGCTGCCGACGTGCCCGATGTGTTTAAACAGCAGCTTATCGAAGGCATCCACGTCGTTGTTCTGCGCGGCCGCCATCTCCTCCAGTACGTATGGATGACAGCGGATCGCGCCCTGACCGAAGATCATCATGCTGCGGGTCAGAATGTTGGCCCCTTCCACGGTGATGGCAATAGGTGCGCCCTGATAGCCGCGCGCCAGGAAGTTGCCTTCGCCGAGCATAATGCCTTTCCCGCCGGCGATATCCATCGCGTCGATGATTGACTGCTGCGCGCGGTGGGTACAGTGGTACTTCACGATAGCGGACAGCACGGCCGGTTTTTCACCCAGCATAATGCCGTAGGTAATTAAGGAAGCGGCGGCATCCATCACGTAGGCGTTGCCTGCGATACGCGCCAGCGGCTCTTCAATCCCTTCCATCTTGCCGATAGAGATTTTGAACTGACGGCGGATATGGGCGTAAGCACCAATCCCCATCGCCACGGATTTCAGACCACCGGTAGAGTTTGACGGCAGGGTGATGCCGCGGCCAACGGACAGACATTCCACCAGCATACGCCAGCCCTGACCGGCCATTTTCGGGCCGCCGATGATGTAATCAATCGGGACAAAGATATCCTGACCGCGGGTCGGGCCGTTCTGGAACGGTACGTTCAGCGGGAAGTGACGACGACCAATTTCCACACCTGGGGTAGAGGTAGGGATCAGCGCACAGGTAATACCCAGATCCTCTTCACCGCCTAACAGCTTGTTCGGATCGGAGAGTTTAAAGGCCAGGCCCAGTACGGTAGCGATTGGCGCCAGCGTAATGTAGCGTTTGTTCCAGGTCAGGCGCATGCCCAGCACCTGCTCACCCTGCCACTCGCCCATGCAGACCACGCCGGTATCCGGAATGGCACCCGCATCAGAACCCGCTTCCGGGCTGGTCAGTGCGAAGCACGGAATTTCCAGACCGCGTGCCAGACGCGGCAGGTAGTGATCTTTTTGCTCTTCAGTACCGTAATGTTGCAGCAGTTCACCCGGGCCTAAGGAGTTAGGCACGCCGACGGTGATCGCCAGGATCCCGGAGACACCGGACAGTTTTTGCAGTACGCGAGCCTGAGCATATGCAGAGAACTCGAGGCCGCCGTACTCTTTCTTGATGATCATCGCGAAGAAGCGATGCTCTTTTAAAAATGCCCACAGTTCAGGGGGCAGATCGGCCATCTCATGGGTGATCTGGAAATCATTCGCCATCCGGCAGGCTTCTTCCACCGGACCATCGATAAACGCCTGCTCTTCCGCAGTGAGGCGCGGCTGCGGATAGTTATGCAGCTTTTTCCAGTCTGGTCTGCCCTGGAACAGGTCGCCTTCCCACCAGGTGGTACCGGCATCAATCGCCTCTTTTTCGGTGCGCGACATCGGTGGCATGACCTTACGGAAGCCACGGAATACCGGAGCCGAAATCAGCGATTTACGCATGGAGCGGACGTTGAATGGCACCAGAATAATCGCCAGCGGGACCAGCACCCAGGTGGTCCAGATGCCGGTGACGCCAAGCGCCGCGGTCCAGGCCAGTAAGATAAAGCTGCTCAGTAGTAAGCTGACCCGGTGATAGAACAACACCCCGAGCAGAACAACGGATAAGAGAATACTTAAAATCATCATAAAGAAATGCTCCCTGTCTTGTAGGAGGTCTGACCACTTGTGATGATATGGTTGTAGTGGATGTTATTTCTTTTAGCAATGCATTCACAAAATAATTACAACCTGGTTCACATTGTTCATGTTTTACGCGGCACAAAAAAGCAAAACGCCCGTCGATTCATGCGGCTTTAGCTTCTCGCTTTTACCGCTATCCGGTAAACTTGCTCTGTTATTTCATCAATACTGAAGGATTATCCTCATGTACCAGGATCTTATTCGTAACGAACTGAACGAAGCGGCGGAAACGCTGGCTAACTTTCTGAAAGATGAAGCCAATATCCACGCTATTCAGCGCGCGGCGGTCCTGCTGGCCGACAGCTTCAAAGAGGGCGGTAAAGTGCTCTCCTGCGGCAATGGCGGTTCACATTGTGATGCCATGCACTTTGCCGAAGAGCTGACCGGTCGTTATCGTGAAAACCGTCCGGGCTATCCGGCGATCGCTATCTCTGACGTCAGCCACATCTCCTGCGTGGGTAATGACTTTGGTTACGATCACATCTTCTCCCGCTATGTCGAAGCGGTGGGTCGTGAAGGAGATGTTCTGCTGGGGATTTCCACCTCCGGCAACTCCGGCAACGTGATCAAAGCGATTGAAGCGGCACGTGAGAAGGGGATGAAAGTGATCACCCTGACCGGCAAAGACGGCGGCAAAATGGCGGGTACGGCGGATATCGAAATTCGCGTGCCTCACTTCGGTTACGCTGACCGTATTCAGGAAATTCATATCAAAGTCATTCACATCCTGATCCAGCTGATCGAAAAAGAGATGGTTAAATAAGACTTCGCTGGGGGGTTAGCGCCCCCCGCTGTTGTGGAGGTGATGTATGTGCGAACTGCTCGGGATGAGCGCCAATGTGCCGACCGATATCTGCTTTAGTTTCACCGGGCTGGTGCAGCGCGGTGGAGGAACCGGGCCGCATAAAGACGGCTGGGGCATCACCTTCTATGAAGGGAAAGGCTGTCGCACGTTCAAGGATCCACAACCCAGCTTCAACTCCCCGATTGCCAGACTGGTGCAGGATTATCCGATTAAATCCTGCTCGGTAGTGGCCCATATTCGCCAGGCCAACCGTGGTGAAGTGGCGCTGGAAAATACCCATCCGTTTACCCGCGAGCTGTGGGGACGCAACTGGACCTATGCCCATAACGGCCAGCTGAGCGGCTATAAATCGCTGGAGACCGGCAACTTCCGGCCGGTGGGGGAAACCGACAGTGAAAAAGCCTTCTGCTGGCTGCTGCATAAGCTGACCGAGCGCTACCCACGCACCCCCAGCAATATGACCGCGGTGTTTAAATACATTGCCTCGCTGGCGTCTGAGTTACGTGAGAAGGGGGTGTTTAACATGCTGTTGTCTGACGGGCGCTACGTGATGGCGTTCTGCTCTACCAATCTGTTCTGGATCACCCGGCGGGCACCGTTTGGCGTGGCAAAGCTTCTGGATCAGGATGTGGAAATTGACTTTCAGACAGAGACCACACCGAACGATGTGGTCACTGTGATTGCGACGCAGCCGCTGACGGGCAACGAAACCTGGCAAAAGATTATGCCAGGCGAGTGGATCTTATTTTGTCTCGGGGAGCGTGTAGTTTGACGCCAGCTGTGGCTGGACAACTTCGTGGCTCAGCGGCTTGCTGACCACGTAACGTCCATCCACCACCGAAACGGTCGGCGGCTTACGCGTCTGCTGGAAGTAGTCGTAACCCGGTTTCAGCTGCTTCCAGAAATCCGCATAATAGGACGTTCTGTGACGCTGCATATTGGCGTCGGTCATGCGGAACGGATAGATGCTTACCTGCACGGCAGACTGGCCAAACACCAGCGCACCGGTCACAAACTGGAAGATCTCGTCAATGCCGCTGTCGGTCATGGCATAGCAGCCTACAGAAACACAGGCTCCGTGGATCATCAGATACTTACCATCATAACCATGCGCACGGTCATAGGCATTCGGGAAGCCGATGTTGATCGCTTTATAGAAGCGGCTGTCGGGTTTTAGCTGGTTACGCTGAACGCTGTAGAACCCCTCCGGGCTTTTAAAGTCGCCCTGACGCTGTTTCGGGCCGAGGCCGCCGGAGTAGTTACAGATTTTATAGCTGTCGAGCAGCTGATACGTCTCACCCATCTTCACGAACAGGTCTAACGTGCGCTCTTCCTTAAAGATCTGGATATAGACCGGAGAGCCCATCAACTGCTGCTTGTATTCTTTGCTCACTGGCGTCGTGGAGCTGTTGCTGCTGAGCAGCCCGGCAAACGAAACGCACGGAATAAGAAGCATCGCAATGAACAATGCGATTTTACGCATACTACATGTTCCTTGATAAAACATAACCAACTTGCCAGGACGGCAAAAGAGACCCGAAATCAGATTTATCTGTACCAGGGGTGCTCACATTAGCACCACTGCATTTTTTCGCAAGCATCCGCACGTCGGTTTACAAAATAGTTTTCCCTTATAACCTGGATTGGTCACGCTGGCATTGAGAACTTTGCGTAATCGGTCGCATTTTAACACCTGCCGCTGCGTTATCGCTGCCGCCCAATCGGTGAAAATGGTACACTGCGCCCGTCTTATGACCGAAGGGTAAGAAAGGACGCTTTTTCAGGATCATCCGCGATCCTGCTGGTCACGCAGGCGAGCTCTCGCCACCTTTCTTTATCCTGTGCAACGACTTCTGACTCGTCCGGCTCCCTGGCCGGAACGGTTATTCATGGATAACAACTAACACTATGATTAGAATCAGAAAAGGACTTGATTTGCCGATTTCCGGCATCCCCGTACAGCAGATTTTGCCCTGTGCGACACCCCGCCATGTGGCGATCCTTGGGGACGACTACATCGGTATGCGTCCCACCATGCTGGTGCAGGAAGGCGACAGCGTCATTAAGGGCCAGGCGCTATTCGAGGATAAAAAAAATCCCGGCGTTCTGTTTACCGCACCCGCCAGCGGGACGATCGCGGCTATCCATCGCGGCGAGCGTCGGGTGCTGCAATCGGTGGTGATCCGGCTGGAAGGCGATAGGCAGCGCGAGTTTGCCCGCCACGATATCGCCGATCTGCCCACACTCTCCCGCCAGGCTGTGCAGGCGCAACTGCTTGAATCTGGCCTGTGGACGGCGCTGCGTACCCGTCCTTTCAGCAAAACCCCGGTGCCCGATACCGTGCCGGCCGCCATTTTCGTCACCGCCATGGACACCAACCCGCTCAGCGCCGACCCGCAGCCGATTATTCTGGCGCAGCGTCAGGCGTTTGATGCCGGGCTGACGATCCTCACGCGCCTGACGGAGGGCAAAGTGCATGTCTGCCAGGCGGGTGGCGGCAAGCTGGGCGGGCACCCGCAGGGGAAAGTGACGTTCAATGCCTTCACCGGGCCGCACCCGGCTGGGTTGCCAGGGACGCACATCCATTTCCTGGAGGCCGTCAGCCTGACCAAACAGGTCTGGCATCTGAACTACCAGGACGCGATCGCCATCGGCAAATTGTTCACCACCGGCGAGCTGTGCACCGAGCGGGTTATTGCCCTCGGGGGGCCGCAGATGCGTAACCCGCGTCTGGTACGCACCTGCCTGGGCGCAGACATTAATGACCTGCTGGTGGACGAAACCCTGGACGGCGAAAACCGTCACATTTCGGGTTCTGTGCTGAGCGGCAGGCATGCCACAGGCGCGCAGGCCTGGCTCGGACGTTTTCATTTACAGGTGAGCGTAGTGAAGGAGGGGCGTGAGAAAGAGCTCTTCGGCTGGGTAATGCCCGGCAGAGAGAAGTTCTCCGTCACCCGCACCACGCTGGGCCACTTCCTGCGCAACAAGCTGTTTAACTTCTCCACCGATACCAACGGCGGCGAGCGGGCGATGGTGCCCATCGGCAACTACGAGCGCGTAATGCCGCTCGACATCCTGCCGACCCTGCTGCTGCGCGATCTGCTGGCGGGCGATACCGACGGCGCTCAGGCGCTGGGCTGCCTTGAGCTGGATGAAGAAGATCTGGCGCTGTGCACCTATGTTTGCCCCGGTAAATATGAATACGGACCCGTATTGCGCGAGGTGTTAACCCGCATTGAGCAGGAAGGATAACTGATGGGCCTGAAACATCTCATTGAAAAGCTGGAGCCGCACTTTACCCACGGCGGCAAGCTGGAAAAGTACTACCCGCTGTTTGAAGCGACCGCGACGCTCCTCTATACGCCAGGCCAGGTCACTAAAGGGGCCGCGCACGTGCGCGACGCCATCGACCTCAAGCGCATGATGATCCTGGTCTGGTTCGCGGTGTTCCCGGCGATGTTCTGGGGCA
Source organism: Leclercia sp. TB492 (assembly GCF_049974505.2). Classification (NCBI taxonomy): domain Bacteria; kingdom Pseudomonadati; phylum Pseudomonadota; class Gammaproteobacteria; order Enterobacterales; family Enterobacteriaceae; genus Leclercia; species Leclercia sp. TB492. Next base: position 889,525 of record NZ_CM127572.1, read on the forward strand.
TGTACAACGTCGGTCTGCAAACCATCCCGGCTCTGACGCATCTTTATGATGCCCAGCAGCTACCGCAGATTATCGCGGGCGACTGGCACTACCGGGTGGCGCAGATGCTGGGCGTCAGCTTTACGCCGGATGCCGGGTGGATCAGCATGATGACGCTGGGAGCGGTCTACTTCCTGCCCATCTATCTGACGGTCTTTCTGGTCGGCGGCTTCTGGGAAGTGCTGTTCGCGATTATCCGCAAGCACGAGATCAACGAAGGCTTCTTTGTCACCTCTATTCTGTTTGCCCTGATTGTGCCGCCAACCTTGCCGCTGTGGCAGGCGGCGATGGGCATCAGCTTTGGCGTGGTGATGGCGAAGGAGATCTTCGGCGGTACCGGCCGCAACTTCCTTAACCCGGCCCTCGCCGGACGCGCGTTCCTGTTCTTTGCCTACCCGGCGCAAATCTCCGGCGATCTGGTCTGGACGGCGGCGGACGGTTTTTCCGGTGCGACGCCACTGTCACAGTGGGCCGCCCACGGCGGTGAGGCGCTGGTCAACAACGCCACCGGCCAGCCGGTGAGCTGGTTCGATGCCTTTATCGGCACCATTCCGGGCTCGATAGGGGAAGTCTCCACGCTGATGATCCTGATTGGCGGCGCCATCATTCTGTTTGGCCGCGTCGCCTCCTGGCGCATCGTGGCTGGCGTCATGCTCGGCATGATCCTCACCGCGACGCTGTTTAACCTGATCGGCTCAGCGACCAACTCGATGTTCGCCATGCCGTGGTACTGGCATCTGGTACTGGGCGGTTTCGCCTTCGGCATGATGTTTATGGCCACCGACCCGGTGTCGGCCTCCTTTACCGACAAAGGCAAATGGTGGTACGGGGCGCTGATCGGCGTGATGTGCGTGCTGATCCGCGTCGTGAACCCGGCCTACCCGGAAGGGATGATGCTGGCGATCCTGTTCGCCAACCTGTTTGCGCCGCTGTTCGATTACCTGGTGGTGCGTGCCAACATCAAACGGAGGAAGGCGCGTGGCTGAGATGAAAAATAATGACAGCATCGGCAAGACGCTGATGGTGGTCATCGTGCTGTGTCTGGTCTGCTCCATCGTGGTGGCGGGCTCTGCGGTAGGGCTTAAGTCCCGCCAGCAGGAGCAACGCGCCCTCGACAAGCAGCGTAACATTCTGGCGGTGGCGGGGCTGATGCAGGGCGAAATGAGTGCCGATGATGTGGCGCAGATCTTCGCTGAACGTATTACGCCGCGTCTGGTGGATCTCAATACCGGCGAGCTGCTGGAGAGCGATCCGTCGGGCTATAACCAGGCGCAGGCGCTGAAAGATCCGCAGCGCAGCACCGAACTGGAAGCCAGCCAGGATCCGGCGGGCATTAAACGCCGCAGCAATACAGCAGAGATCTACCTGGTGCGCGATGAGCAACAACGCGTCCAGGAGCTGGTGCTGCCGGTGTACGGCAACGGATTGTGGTCGATGATGTATGCCTTCGTCGCCCTCAACACCGATGGCCGCACGGTCAAAGGCATCACCTATTACGACCAGGGCGAAACCCCGGGGCTGGGTGGCGAAGTAGAGAATCCGGCCTGGCGGGCGCAGTTTGTCGGCAAAAAAGTGCTGGACGATAACGGCCAGCCGGCGCTGAAGGTGATGAAAGGAGCCGCGCGTCCGGGTGACGAGTACGCCGTCGATGGCCTTTCCGGGGCCACACTGACCTCAAACGGCGTTCAGCACAGCTTTGATTTCTGGATGGGTGAGCTGGGTTTTGGACCCTTTCTTAAAAAGGTACGTGAAGGAGAGCTGAACAATGGCTGATGCGGGCGAACTGAAAGAAGTTAAACGGGTTCTTATCGGGCCGCTCATCGCCAATAACCCGATTACCCTGCAGGTGCTGGGCGTCTGTTCGGCGCTGGCGGTCACCACCAAGCTGGAAACCGCCGTGGTGATGACTCTGGCTGTCACCCTGGTGACGGCGTTTTCCAGCATGTTCATCTCGATGATCCGCCACCACATCCCCAACAGCGTGCGTATCATCGTGCAGATGGCGATCATCGCCTCGCTGGTGATCGTGGTGGATCAGCTGCTGCGGGCCTTTGCCTACGAAACCTCAAAACAGCTGTCGGTGTTTGTCGGCCTGATCATCACCAACTGCATCGTGATGGGGCGCGCAGAAGCCTATGCCATGAAGATGCCGCCGCTGGCGAGCTTTATGGACGGTATTGGCAACGGTCTCGGCTACGGCGTGATCCTGCTGACGGTCGGTTTTCTGCGTGAGCTTATCGGCAGCGGCAAGCTGTTTGGCATCACCGTGCTCGATACCGTGCAAAACGGCGGCTGGTATCTGCCGAACGGCCTGTTCCTGCTGGCCCCCAGCGCGTTCTTCATTATCGGTTTGCTGATCTGGGCGGTGAGAACCTGGCGCCCCGAGCAACAGGAAAAGGAGTAACCGACAATGGCTCATTACCTGAGTTTGTTTGTGCGGGCGGTGTTTGTCGAAAACATGGCGCTCGCGTTTTTCCTCGGCATGTGCACCTTCCTTGCGGTTTCCAAAAAGGTGTCGACCGCCTTCGGTCTGGGTGTTGCCGTTACGGTGGTGCTGGGGCTGTCGGTGCCCATCAACAACCTGGTCTTTAACCTGGTGCTGCGCGACGGCGCGCTGGTGGATGGCGTTGATCTGAGTTTCCTCAACTTCATCACCTTTATCGGCGTGATTGCGGCGCTGGTGCAGATCCTCGAGATGATCCTCGATAAATACTTCCCGTCACTCTACACGGCGCTGGGCATCTTCCTGCCGCTGATCGCCGTCAACTGCGCCATCTTCGGCGGCGTGTCGTTCATGGTCCAGCGTGATTACAACTTTAGCGAGTCGGTAGTGTACGGCTTCGGCTCCGGTATTGGCTGGATGCTGGCTATCGTGACGATGGCGGGCCTGCGCGAAAAAATGAAGTATGCCAACGTGCCGGCCGGGTTGCGCGGCTTAGGGATCACCTTTATCACCACCGGTCTGATGGCGCTGGGCTTTATGTCCTTCTCCGGTGTGCAGCTGTAAGGGCTAAATGTATGGAAATTATACTTGGCGTAGTGATGTTCACGCTGATCGTGCTGGTGCTCTCGGGGCTGATCCTGGTGGCGCGCTCAAAGCTGGTGAACTCCGGCGATGTGATCATTGAGATTAACGACGAGGCGGATAAGCAGATCCGTACCCCTGCGGGTGACAAGCTGCTGAACACCCTCTCGGGCAATGGCATTTTTATCTCTTCTGCCTGCGGCGGCGGTGGCTCGTGCGGGCAATGCCGGGTCACGGTCAAAGAGGGCGGGGGCGATATCCTGCCGACCGAACTGTCGCACATCAGCAAGCGTGAGGCGAAAGAGGGTTGTCGTCTGGCCTGCCAGGTGGCGGTGCGTCAGAACATGAAGATTGAGCTGCCGGAGGAGATCTTCGGCGTGAAAAAGTGGCAGTGCGAAGTTATCTCCAACGATAACAAAGCCACCTTCATTAAAGAGCTGAAGCTGCGGGTTCCCGATGGCGAAGACGTGCCGTTCCGCGCGGGCGGCTACATTCAGATCGAATGCCCGGAGCACACTGTCGCCTACAAAGACTTTGACGTGCCGGAGGAGTACCGCGGCGACTGGGACAAATTCAACCTGTTCCGCTTTGTCTCTGAAGTCAAAGAGCCAACGCTGCGCGCCTACTCTATGGCCAACTACCCGGACGAGAAAGGCATTATCATGCTCAACGTGCGTATCGCCACGCCGCCGCCAGGCGTACCGGATGCACCGCCGGGGATCATGTCGTCGTATATCTGGTCGCTGAAGGCGGGTGATAAGGTGACGATCTCCGGTCCGTTTGGGGAGTTCTTTGCCAAAGAGACCGACGCCGAAATGGTCTTTATCGGTGGGGGAGCCGGGATGGCGCCGATGCGTTCGCACATTTTCGATCAGCTTAAGCGTCTGGGTAGTAAACGTAAGATCAGCTTCTGGTACGGCGCCCGTTCAATGCGGGAGATGTTCTATCAGGAGGAGTTTGAACAGCTGGCGCGGGACAACCCGAACTTCAGCTTCCACATTGCGCTCTCCGATCCGCAGCCGGAAGACAACTGGACCGGCTATACCGGGTTCATCCATAACGTGCTGTATGAAAACTATCTCAAACACCACGCCGCGCCGGAAGACTGCGAGTTCTACATGTGCGGGCCGCCAATGATGAACGCCGCCGTCATCAAAATGCTGCAGGATCTCGGCGTGGAAGATGAGAATATCATGCTGGATGATTTTGGAGGCTGATGATGGTGACCTTTGTGCTGACCTTTGCGATCTTTGTGCTGGTGATATTTGGCATGTCGCTCGGCTGGCTGATTAAGCGCAAAAGCATTCAGGGCAGCTGCGGCGGCATCTCCTCGCTGGGGATGGAGAAGGTCTGCGACTGCCCCGAGCCGTGCGACGCGCGTAAAAAGCGCATGCAACGCGAAGCACAGCGCCAGCAAAACAGGATCCTCTGAACGAAACAGGCCGCAGCAGCGGCCTGTTTTTTTACTTCATCCACGCTCTGGCCTGGGTGGGTGAATCCACCATCACGCCGTCAGCCCCCAAATCTTGTGCTTTCTGGTAATCCTCCGCGGAGTTAACGCCAAGCAGGATCACATGGGCATTCCCCTGGGAGCGGAAGCAGTCCATCGCCTCCTTATCCCACGTCAGGGTCGCCGGGGAGATGCCCTCGCCCAGCGTAAATTTCTCCACCACTTCCACTTTGCGATTCAGCTCCAGCCCGTACCAGTAAGCATCCATTTTCTTTGCCGGCGGCAGGCAAACGTGGTTCAGGGAGATATTCGCCAGCCGGGTGCGCGTTTCACTCCGGGTGACAAAGCGCGGCACCTCTGCAGGCAGGGCATCAAGATAGCGATCCTCCGTTGAATAGACGCGAACACGCGTCAGGCTGTTGGTCTCTTTCAACACGCCAAGCAGCTGTTTGCCCATCTCAGCCGGATAGGCGTCGGGGGACTTAATATCGATATAGAACTGAACGTCAGGCCAGCGTTCCAGCACCGCTTTCAGGGTCGGAATTGTAGTTCCGGCGACCTTTTCTTTCCATTTTGCACCGGCATCAAATGTCGCCAGTTCGGCCTGGGTGTACTGAGAGATTTTTCCCTTTGCCGCGGTTAACGCGCTGAGATCGCTGGGACGATACAGAACGGGAACGCCGTCACGGCTGAGCTGCACGGTGACCCAGATTGCCTGAGCGCGGTTTTCCAGCGCCAGCTTGATGGCCGGAAGGGTATTCTCCGGCGCGTCGGCGGTTCCTCCGCGGTGAGCAATCATTTGTGGGCTAGCCCATGCGGAGGACGACAGCAGAAGTGAGGCGATAATCATCTTTTTCATCAATAATTTTCCATTTTAAATCATTTAATTCAACGGCTTGTGATGGTTTGGTGGCTTATTCTTGTACCACGCTTTAATGACAGCCATGAGACGGTAAATCTGCTGACGCATTTTTTGCACTTTGTTATACTGTGCATAATTACAGGTGTGGTGACGATGATGCGCAAGATAATCCATGTTGATATGGACTGTTTTTTTGCTGCGGTAGAGATGCGCGACAACCCGGCGCTGCGGGATATCCCCATTGCCATTGGCGGCAGTCGTGTACAACGCGGGGTGATCAGCACCGCGAACTACCCGGCACGCAAGTTTGGCGTGCGCAGCGCCATGCCGACCGCGATGGCGTTAAAACTCTGCCCGCACCTGACCTTATTACCCGGACGTTTCGAGGCCTATAAAGAAGCGTCCCACCATATTCGCGAAATCTTCTCCCGCTATACCTCCCTGATTGAGCCTCTGTCGCTGGACGAAGCCTATCTGGACGTCACCGACAGCCTGCACTGCCACGGCTCCGCCACGCTGATGGCCCAGGAGATCCGCCAGACGATTTTCGATGAACTGCAGCTCACCGCCTCGGCGGGCGTTGCGCCGGTTAAATTTCTCGCCAAAATCGCCTCGGATCTCAATAAGCCCAACGGTCAGTATGTGATTACCCCTGATGAGGTGCCGGCATTTATCAAAACGCTGCCGCTGGGTAAGATCCCTGGCGTAGGGAAAGTCTCTGCGGCAAAGCTGGAGAGCATGGGGCTGCGCACCTGCGGGGATGTACAGAACAGCGATCTGGGGATGCTGCTAAAGCGCTTTGGTAAGTTTGGCCGGGTGTTGTGGGAGCGGAGTCAGGGCATTGATGAGCGCAACGTTAACAGCGAGCGGCTGCGTAAATCGGTGGGAGTGGAACGTACCCTGGCGGAGGATATCCATGACTGGGCAGATTGCGAAGCCATTATCGTCGGGCAGCTTTATCCCGAGCTGGAGCGGCGGCTGGCTAAGGTCAAACCGGATCTGCTGATTGCCCGCCAGGGGGTAAAACTCAAGTTCAACGACTTTCAGCAAACCACCCAGGAGCACGTCTGGCCGCGGCTGAACAAAGACGATTTGATTGCGACAGCAAAGAAAGCCTGGGAAGAGCGTCGGGCAGGGCGGGGGGTACGGCTGGTGGGATTACACGTCACGCTGCTGGATCCGCAGCTGGAGCGGCAGCTGGTGTTGGGGCTGTAAAAAAGCCCGGTGGCGCTTACGCTTACCGGGCCTACACTCTACTGCCCGGTGGCGCTTACGCTTACCGGGCCTACAACGGGCGCGTAACCCGTAGGCCCGGCAAACGCAGTGCCGCCGGGCAACATGGCTGATTACTTCGCCGGAATCGCTTTCAGCAGTTCCGTCAGCAGGGTCCAGTAATGGCCCACGCTTTCGATATGCACCTGCTCATCCGGAGAGTGAGGACCGGTAATGGTTGGCCCGATGGAAACCATGTCCATATCCGGGTACGGTTTCTTGAACAGACCGCACTCCAGACCCGCGTGGATCACCTGAATGTTCGGCGTGCTGTTGAACAGACGCTGATAGGTTTCACGCACCAGCGCCATCACCGGTGAACTCGCATCTGGCTGCCAGCCCGGATAGCTGCCCTTGGCAACGGTCTTCGCGCCAGACAGGGTGCCCAGAGATTCCAGCATGCTCACCACGTAATCTTTACCGCTGTCGATCAGGGAGCGGATCAGGCAGATGATCTCTGCGCTGTCGTCAGCCATGGTCACCACGCCGACGTTCAGGGAGGTTTCCACCACGCCTTTCGCTACGTCTGAGTTGCGGATAACGCCGTTCGGGGTCGCATTCAGCAGCTGAACAAAGCGGTCGCGGGACTGTTCAGTCAGCGCAGCTTTATCAGTGGTAACCGCTTCCAGCACCACGGTCAGGTTCTTCTCTTTCGCTTCCAGTTCGTTTTTCAGGATATCCAGGTAAACGGTGGAGAGCTTTTTCAGCACATCGGCTTTGTCTGCGGCCACGGCCACGGTAGCGAAGGCTTCACGCGGGATCGCGTTACGCAGCGTACCGCCATTGAAATCCACCAGACGCAGATCCAGCTCGGCAGCGTGACCGGCGAGGAAACGGGCCAGCAGCTTGTTGGCATTGCCTAACCCTAAATGAATGTCACCGCCGGAGTGGCCGCCTTTCAGCCCTTTCAGCGTCAGCTTGAAGGTCTGGAAGCCTGCCGGGATCGCTTCACGGGTCAGCGGCAGCGTGGAGATAAAGTCGATACCGCCCGCGCAACCCATATAGATTTCGCCTTCCTCTTCGGAATCGGTATTGATCAGGATATCCGCCTGCAGCCAGTTCGGTTGCAGACCAAAGGCGCCATCCATACCGGCTTCTTCGGTCATGGTCAGCAGCACTTCCAGCGGACCATGCTCAACGCGATCGTCTGCCAGCACCGCCAGCGCAGAGGCCATACCGATGCCGTTATCTGCACCCAGCGTGGTGCCACGGGCTTTGATCCACTCGCCGTCGATGTACGGCTGAATCGGATCTTTGGTGAAGTCGTGAACGGTATCGTTGTTCTTCTGTGGAACCATGTCCAGGTGCGCCTGCAGCACAACCGGTTTACGGTTTTCCATCCCGGCGGTGGCAGGTTTACGGATCAGAATGTTGCCAACCTGGTCGCGCTCGGCGTGCAGCCCTTTTTCCTTCGCCCAGCCCATGATGTGTTCGGCAAGCTGTTCTTCGTGATAAGACGGGTGAGGAATGGAGCAGATTTTGGCAAAAATATCCCACAGCGGTTGTGGCGATAACTGAGACAGTTCAGACACAGTAAGTCTCCTTGTCGATGGCCGGCAGACAATGTTGCAGGTCACGGGGTTAGCAGGTTTAGAGTTACCACAAGTCAGACTTGCGAGGTGGGTTTGAGAATACCACTTTCTCTGGCGGCTGGTAGGGGTAAGCAAGTAAAAACTCCGGGCGGAACCGCTTAGCACTGGTTTTTAGTGCTTCAGATCTCTATAATCTCGCGCAACCATTTTCCCCCTCGAACACTTTTTAAGCCGTATATAAACAGGCTGGGACAATTCACATGAGCGAAAAATACATCGTCACCTGGGACATGTTGCAGATTCATGCACGTAAACTGGCTGCGCGCCTGATGCCATCTGAACAGTGGAAAGGCATCATCGCTGTTAGCCGCGGTGGCCTGGTACCGGGGGCATTGCTGGCACGTGAGCTGGGTATTCGCCATGTCGATACCGTGTGCATCTCCAGCTACGACCACGACAACCAGCGTGAGCTGAAAGTGCTGAAACGTGCCGAAGGCGATGGTGAAGGCTTCATCGTGATTGACGATCTGGTTGATACCGGCGGTACGGCGGTTGCCATCCGTGAAATGTATCCAAAAGCGCATTTCGTGACTATCTTCGCTAAGCCGGCTGGTCAGCCGCTGGTTGACGATTATGTAATTGATATCCCGCAGGATACCTGGATCGAACAGCCATGGGATATGGGCGTAGTATTCGTCCCACCTATTTCAGGCCGCTAATCCATACATTTTTAACGCCCGGTGATGCCGGGCGTTATTTTTTCGCCTTTGTCGCGTTACAATGATGCCCTCTGACGTATCTTAAGAGGCAGCGCGCAATGTCCCAGGCGAATCTCAGCGAAATTCTCTTCAAGCCCAAATTCAAACATCCGGAAACTTCGACGCTGGTTCGTCGCTTTAACAGTGGCGTACAACCGTCAGTGCAATCGGCGCTGGATGGCAAAAACATCCCGCACTGGTACCGCATGGTTAACCGTCTGATGTGGATCTGGCGCGGCATCGATCCCCGTGAAATTCTGGATGTGCAGGCGCGTATCGTGATGAGCCAGGCCGAACGTACCGACGAGGATCTGTACGACACGGTGGTGGGCTATCGCGGCGGCAACTGGATCTACGAATGGGCAAAACAGGCGATGATCTGGCAGCAAAAGGCGAGCCAGGAAGACGATCCCCTGTTGAGCGGCAAGCACTGGTTGCATGCCTGTAATCTCTACAGCATCGCGGCTTACCCGCACCTGAAAGGCGACGAACTGGCGGAACAGGCGCAGGCCCTGGCAAACCGTGCCTACCAGGAAGCAGCCCAGCATCTGCCGGGCCAGATGCGCGAACTCACCTTTACCGTTCCCGGCGGCCCTGCGGTGACCGGCTTCCTGCATCTGCCGGCGGGCGATGGCCCCTTCCCGACGGTGATGATGTGCGGTGGCCTCGACTCGCTGCAAACTGATTACTACAGCCTGTATGAGCGTTACTTAGCCCCGAAAGGGCTGGCGATGCTTACCCTCGACATGCCGTCGATTGGCTTCTCGTCCAAATGGAAGCTGACCCAGGATTCCAGCCTGCTCCACCAGCACGCCCTGAAAGCGCTGGAACAGAATCCGTGGGTGGATCACACCCGGGTGGCGGCGTTTGGCTTCCGCTTTGGCGCTAACGTCGCCGTGCGTCTGGCCTATCTGGAATCTTCACGCCTGAAAGCGGTGGCCTGTCTCGGACCGGTGGTGCATGCGCTGTTAAGCGAGCCTGCGCGCCAGGGCAGCGTGCCGGAAATGTACCTCGACGTGCTGGCCAGTAGCCTCGGCATGCATGATGCGTCCGACGAGGCGCTGCGCGTGGAACTCAATCGCTACTCGCTGAAAACCCAGGGATTGCTGGGCCGCCGGTGTCCGACGCCGATGCTCTCTGGTTTCTGGAAAAACGATCCCTTCAGCCCGGAGGAGGAGTCCCGCTTAATCACCTCGTCATCTGTTGATGGCAAGCTGCTGGAGGTGCCATTCACCCCGGTGTATCAGAATTTTGACAAGGCATTGCAGCAGATTACGCGTTGGATCCATCAGAGATTGTGTTAAGAGATTGCTAATTTCTTAAGGTTTGGTACAACAGTGGCTTCATAAAAGGAGATCGCAATGACGTTACCGAGTGGACATCCGAAAAGTAGAATGATCAAGAAGTTTATGGCTCTTGGCCCCTACATCCGCGAAGAGCAGTGCGAAGAGAATCGCTTTTTTTTCGACTGCCTGGCCGTGTGCGTTAACGTAAAGCCAGCGCCGGAAAAGCGCGAATTCTGGGGATGGTGGATGGAAATGGAAGCCGAAGCGTCACGCTTCACCTATAACTACCAGTTTGGCCTGTTCAATAAAGAGGGCCACTGGCAGGCGATGGCGATTAAAGATCCTGAAGTGGTTCAGCGCCTGGAGCATACCCTGCGTGAATTCCACGAGAAAGCCCGCACGCTGCTGGCGACGTTCGATCTGAAACTCGAGCCTGCTGATGATTTCACCAACGAGCCGGTGAAGCTGACTGCTTAACGTCCGACGCGAAAACAGACAATAAAAAAACCCGGCCATACAGCGCCGGGTTTTTTTATTTCGCTAAATCAGAACTGGTAGGTCATACCCAGGGCAACGATATCATCGCTGCTCACGCCCAGTTTATTATCGTCATCAATCTGGTTGATTTTATAATCAACAAACGCGGACATATTTTTGTTGAAATAATAGGTCGCGCCGACGTCAATATATTTCACCAGATCTTCATCGCCGATGCCTTCAATATCCTTGCCTTTAGACTGGACATAACCCAGGGACGGGCGCAGACCAAAATCAAACTGATATTGCGCAACCGCTTCGAAGTTCTGTGCTTTATTGGCGAAGCCACCGGAGATTGGCGTCATATTACGCGTTTCGGTATACATGGTCGCCAGGTAAATGTTGTTTGCGTCATATTTCAGACCGGTGCCCCAGGCTTCAGCTTTTTCACCTTCGCCACGTGCCAGCAGGTTCTGGGCATTGGTGCGGTCAGAGTTGGTGTAAGCGCCGCTGATGGCGAAATCGCTGCCGCCGAAATCATAGGTCAGAGCGGTACCGAAACCGTCGCCGTTTTGTTTCTTCGCTTCGCGTCCTTCGTTTTTACCCTGATATTGCAGGGTCAGGTCCAGACCGTCGATGGCGCCGAAGAAGTCGGTATTACGGTAGGTTGCCAGGCCGCTGGCGCGTTTGGTCATGAAGTTGTCGGTCTGCGCGGAAGAGTCACCGCCGAATTCCGGGAACATGTCGGTCCAGGCTTCAACGTCGTACAGGGCACCGAGGTTACGACCGTAGTCGAATGAACCGAAGTCCTTCAGCTTAATACCGGCAAAGGCCAGACGGGTTTTCTGAGAAGAGTCGCTTTCGGTTTTATTGCCGGAAAATTCAGCTTCCCAGCGGCCATAGCCGGTCAGCTGTTCATTGATTTGAGTTTCGCCTTTAAAGCCGAAACGCACGTAAGTCTGGTCACCATCTTTGGCATCATCATCGCTGAGATAATGCATGGCTTTCACTTTACCGTACACGTCCAGTTTATTGCCGTTTTTATTAAATACTTCGGCTGCCTGTACAGATGAAGTTGCTACAACGCCCATGACCACTAATGCCAGAGTACTCTTTTTCATTTTCAATCCTGGTTTCTTATAAACGCGCTAATATTCGCTGAACAGTAAGCTCATGCTTTTGTTCCGTGAAAAAACAGGAAGGGTTTTAACTTTCTGAAATGAACGTTTTATGACAATTCCGGAATAAGTTTAAAAAAGGGTATTTTTTTATTTCAGTAATAAAAGTGTCAAAGTTTGCCGCTACGCTTCCTGATCCCGCGCAACAAAGTCGTAGCCTGTGTGTTAAGGCGGTTGGCAACGGGCCCCAGTCCTGATAAAAAGTCTGATTGATATCATTTCCCTTATTGTTAAACGGCAGAGAATCATGAGTGACAGCCAGACGCTGGTGGTAAAACTCGGTACCAGTGTGTTAACAGGCGGATCGCGCCGCCTTAATCGCGCCCACATTGTCGAACTGGTGCGCCAGTGCGCACAGCTGCATGCCGCAGGGCACCGTATTGTGATTGTGACCTCCGGGGCGATTGCCGCCGGACGTGAGCACCTGGGTTACCCCGAACTCCCCGCCACTATTGCCTCCAAGCAGCTGCTGGCGGCCGTGGGTCAGAGCCGCCTGATTCAGCTCTGGGAACAACTGTTCTCTATCTATGGCATACACGTCGGGCAGATGCTGCTGACCCGTGCCGATATGGAAGACCGCGAGCGTTTCCTGAACGCCCGCGATACCCTGCGCGCGTTGCTGGATAACAACATCGTTCCGGTCATTAACGAAAACGATGCGGTCGCTACCGCAGAAATCAAAGTAGGTGACAACGATAACCTCTCGGCGCTGGCGGCGATCCTGGCGGGCGCAGATAAGCTGCTGCTGCTTACCGATCAACAGGGGCTGTTCACCGCTGACCCGCGCACCAACCCGCAGGCTGAGCTGATCACCGACGTGAAAGGCATCGACGATGCGCTGCGCGCCATTGCCGGCGACAGCGTGTCGGGCCTCGGCACTGGCGGCATGGGCACCAAACTGCAGGCCGCCGACGTGGCGTGCCGGGCGGGTATCGACACCATCATCGCCGCCGGCAGCCGTCCGGGCGTAATTGGCGATGTGATGGAAGGCATTTCTGTTGGAACCCGTTTCCACGCCGAAGCCACGCCGCTGGAAAACCGCAAACGCTGGATTTTCGGCGCGCCGCCTGCAGGGGAGATCACCGTGGATGAAGGTGCCACTGCCGCGATTCTGGAACGAGGCAGCTCATTGCTTCCAAAAGGAATTAAAAACGTGACAGGCAACTTCTCCCGTGGTGAAGTGATCCGTATCTGTAATCTGGAAGGGCGCGACATTGCCCACGGCGTCTGCCGCTACAACAGCGACGCGCTGCGCCGTATTGCAGGCCACCATTCACAGCAGATCGATGCCATTCTTGGCTATGAGTATGGCCCGGTTGCTGTCCATCGCGACGATATGATCACCCGTTAAGGAGCAGGACATGCTGGAACAAATGGGCGCCGCTGCCAAAGCCGCCTCGTACAAACTGGCGCTCCTTTCCAGCCGCGAGAAAAACCGCGTGCTGGAAAAAATCGCAGAGTTTCTGGAAGCCCAGTCACACGAGATCCTGCTCGCCAATGAGCAGGATTTATTAGAAGCCCGCCGCAACGGTCTGAGCGAGGCGATGCTCGATCGCCTGGCTTTAAACCCCGCGCGCCTGAAAAGCATTGCCGACGACGTGCGTCAGGTATGCAGCCTGGCCGATCCGGTCGGGCAGGTGATTGACGGCGGACTGCTGGACAGCGGCCTGCGGATTGAACGTCGCCGCGTGCCGCTAGGCGTGATCGGTGTGATCTACGAAGCGCGCCCGAACGTGACCCTTGATGTCGCCTCCCTGTGCCTGAAAACCGGCAACGCCGCTATCCTGCGCGGCGGGAAAGAGACCTGGCGCACCAACGCCGCAACGGTAAAAGTGATCCAGCAGGCGCTGGAAGAGTGCGGCCTGCCCGCCGGTGCGGTGCAGGCGATTGAAAGCCCGGATCGTGCCCTGGTCAACGAGATGCTGCGGATGGACAAATACATCGACATGCTGATCCCGCGCGGCGGGGCAGGGCTGCACAAGCTGTGTCGCGAGCAGTCGACGATCCCGGTGATCACCGGCGGTATTGGGGTGTGCCATATCTTTGTCGATGACACGGCCGAGTTTGAACCGGCCCTGAAGATCATCGTCAACGCCAAAACCCAGCGCCCGAGCACCTGTAACACGGTGGAGACGCTGCTGGTGCATCAGAATATCGCCGATCGCTTCCTGCCAGCCTTAAGCCAGCAGATGGCGCAAAGCGGCGTCACCCTGCACGCCGATATCAATGCGCTGACCCCGCTGCAAGCGGGCCCGGCGAAGGTTGAGGAAGTGAAAGCAGAGCAGTACGACGACGAGTTCCTGTCGCTGGATCTGAACGTGAAGTTGGTTGCCGATCTGGACGATGCCATCGCCCATATTCGCGCCCACGGCACCCAGCACTCGGATGCGATCCTCACCCGCACCATGAGCAACGCCAACCGTTTTGTGAACGAAGTGGACTCTTCTGCCGTTTACGTAAACGCCTCCACCCGCTTTACCGACGGCGGCCAGTTTGGCCTCGGGGCTGAAGTCGCGGTCAGCACCCAGAAGCTGCACGCGCGCGGCCCGATGGGGCTGGAAGCGCTGACCACCTACAAGTGGGTCGGCTTCGGTGACGATACCATTCGGGCGTAATCTCCAGGCGGGCGGCCTCTGCTGCCCGCGCTATCCTTGTGAATTCTGCTCAATCCTTTCCTGTGCCGCCGAGTCCAGCACGGCGATCTGTTCCTGCAATGCCGCCAGGCTGAGCGGCCTGCTGATTAAATAGCCCTGGGTTTCATCGCACTTCATCATCATCAGCTTCTGCAGCTGCCCTTCGGTTTCCACCCCTTCTGCCGTAATACTCAGCGAGAAGGCCTTGCCCAGGCCGATAATATTTTCGACGATGGTGTTGGCGCTGTCGCTTTCCGGCATACCGTCGATAAAGGATTTATCCAGCTTGATGCCATCGAACGGGAAATTGCGCAGATAGCTCAGGGAGGAGTAGCCGGTCCCGAAATCGTCCATCAGCAGCTTCACGCCAAGTTTCTTCAGCGCCAGCATGATTTCGAGGCTGTTTTCCGGGTTCCACAGGGTAGCGTTTTCGGTAATTTCAATCTCCAGCCGGGCCGGATCTAACTGCGACTGCTGCAGCGCATCCCGGATGCGGTCCACCACCTGCCAGGACTGGAACTCGACGGCAGAGATATTTACCGAAACAGAGAGGCCGTGCAGAGACTGCTGCGCGTCCCGACAGGCGGTCTTCAGCACCCAGTCGCTGAGAGGAATAATCAGCCCGGTCTCTTCGGCGAGAGAAATAAACTGATCCGGCATGATCAGGCCAAGTTCAGGGTGATCCCAGCGGATTAACGCCTCTACGGCGATGATCCGTGAGGAGTCATGGCCGTAGCGCGGCTGGTAGACCAGACGGAACTGCTCTTTCTTAATGCCGTCGCGCAGGCTCTGTTCCATCTCCCGGCGCTGCACCATCTGCTCGGCCATTTCAGGCGTATAGAACACCCATCTGTTGCGGCCAGTGCTTTTGGCTTTGTACAACGCGATGTCCGAGAAGCGCAGGAGTTCACCCGCGTCGACGGCGTCATGCGGCGCGATAGCGATCCCGATGCTGGCACCGATCACGATCTCATTCCCGTTGATCAGGAAGGGGCGCGTCAGTTCGGCAATAATGCGTTCGCACAGGGTATCAATGTACCGCCGGTCATGAATGTCCGAGATAATCAGAATAAATTCGTCCCCGCCCTGGCGCGCCACCAGATCGTAATCGCGGATGCAGTGCCGTAGCCTGGCTGAGACCTCATGCAGGACGGTATCCCCGGCGCTATGGCCGAACAGATCGTTGACCGGTTTAAACTTATCGAGATCGAGGCTGAGCATCGCCAGCGGATGCGCCTGCGTGGGCTGCGCCCGCAGCTTGCCCTCGAGAAATTCGCGCATTCGCACCCGGTTGGGCAGCCCGGTGAGCTCGTCGTGGCGGGAGAGATACTCCACGCGCGCCTGCGCCTCGACCTCCAGGGTGACATCCGTGGCGGTGCCACGGTAGCCGGTTATCCCCTCCGGCGTGACGACGGGTTTGATCGCAATATGGCAGTAGCGCTGGTGGCCCATCACGGAGAGATAGCGACAGTGCAGCAGACGACGATGGCCCGTCTGGCCGGGCTGGGTGATCCACTCCGCCAGCGACTGGTTGTCTGCGGCCATGAACTCGCTGAGCGGGCGACCGATCCAGGCCGATATGCTGTGCCCGGTAATGCCGGGAAAACGCTCGGAAAGCCAGGTAAAACGTAGCTCTGCGTCAGTCTCCCAGATCCAGTCCGTGGTGGCCTCAGCTACGTCACGAAAACGGCGTTCGCTGGCGGTGAGGGCAAGGCGGTTCTGTGCCAGCAGAAAGGTGTTTTCATCATACATCCGCGCCTTTTTGAGCGCGTTGCGTCCCAGCATTACGCCGGGAATAGCGGTACAGAGCGCCAGCAGGATCAGCAGCGGCAGGATGTAGCGCAGCAGCTCGCGTCCCGGATCTTCGCTTTTCCACTCAAAAGTGATTTGCTGGCCATCAATGGGGAGCGTTGCGACTCCGCGTCGCCCTGCCAGCTTCGTCGCCCCCTTGTGCTGCACGCGGGTCTGGGTGATACCGTACTCTTCACCCAGCGCGATGAGCTTACGGTCATCCAGCACGTCAACAAAGACCAGCACCGAGGCCGGGCCGGGGACAACAGGGATCCTGGCGTCATCACCCGTGGTGATGCGCGCTGCGGCCACCAGCGCCGGATGGCCGTTCCTCATTACCACCGTACTGGACAGTGGGATAGCGTCCGGCTTGTTTATTTTCTGAATCAGCTCGGGTAAGGGGTCGTCTCCCAGCCAGGATTGCAGAGAGTCTTTCACCAGCTTGCCATCAACCACGCTGTAACGGGTCTGCCCGTTACCGTCCAGCACGAACAGCCCTTCATACTCAAAATCGCGCCACAGCGTGGCCCCCATGTTCTGACGGGTATAGGCCCAGTCGGTATCCACCCTCGGATGAAGATGCTGGTAGGCTTCGCCCCACCAGGCGTAGTCTTTGATATGGGTGGTGAGCGTATCAACCCGGTTATGGATCGCCTTTTCCAGCAGCATGGCGCTGTGCTTGTCGCTGTCCTGATTGATGTTTCGCACGATCGTCAGCAGCGCGATGATGGCGATGATAAACAGCACTGACAGCAGGGAAAACATCAGCACCAGGGCGCGTTTGATTAAGGTCGCTGTCCTTTTCGGCTCGAGGTCCGGGCCGGATATGTCATCGGTGACAAAAAATTTATGCATTATTTACCCACTCTCTCAGGCATTTCTGTGTTCCGATCTAATTAATATCGACCTGTTCTGGCGGGGCTTGATTTCAAAAAGATAAATTTGAAGATAGCCGATCCTGGAAGGAAGAGGGGAGATGGCGTAACTGGCGCGAGCAAATTGCCGCAAAATGTGACGAGTATGCGTTATGGAAGCGCGAAAGACGGGGTGTAATCCCTTTGTTATGTATGGTTTTTGCGCGTGTTGGTGTAAAAAACAACGACTAAAAGGTGAGGGGTTGACGAGGTGGGCGCTTTTTCTTACCCTTTTACACCGTAGTCTCTCTCCTGAAAGCCGATATAGCTCAGTTGGTAGAGCAGCGCATTCGTAATGCGAAGGTCGTAGGTTCGACTCCTATTATCGGCACCATTCAAGCATCTCTCAAAGTCTACTCAAGTTCACTAAAACCCCTTATAATCTGCATCTTCCAGCTCTCGCTTGTATTCTGACGTCTACTGACACACCCCAAAATCTACATGCATATGGGGGTACATTCGGGGGTATGTGCTGTTCGGTCTTATGGAGATACCCCCAGTGAAACTTAACGCCCGCCAGGTTGATACCGCAAAGCCAAAAGATAAACCTTACAAACTCTCAGATGGCGGGGGACTTTACCTTTTGGTCAACCCTAATGGAAAACGCTATTGGCGACTTAAGTACCGTGTTGCCGGTAAGGAGAAGTTGCTTGCTTTTGGGGTTTATCCCGACGTGACCTTGGCTGAAGCTCGTAGTAAACGTGAAGAGGCTAAAAGGGGCATTGCTGGTGGGATTGACCCCAATGTAGCGAAGAGAGAAGAGAAACTAGCACGAGAGGCTAGTGTCCGAAACACCTTTCAGGAAATCGCTTGTGAATGGCATGCCAGCAAGCTTTATAAATGGTCTGAAGGATATGCTTCGGACATTATGGAAGCTTTCAACAAAGACGTGTTCCCTTACATCGGCAAAAAGCCTATTGCGGACATCAAACCACTCGAATTACTGAATGTGCTTCGCCGCATGGAAAGCAGGGGAGCAACAGAGAAGGCAAAAAAGGTCAGACAGCGCTGTGGCGAGGTCTTCCGCTATGCGATCGTTACTGGTCGAGCCGAATACAATCCAGCCCCTGATCTTACCAGTGCAATGCAAGGACACGAGTCCAACCATTATCCTTTCCTGAACATTTCCGAGCTTCCTGCATTTTTCGAGTCTCTTTCCCAGTACTCGGGCAGTATTTTAATCGTTTTGGCCGCGCGCTTGTTGATTCTCACTGGCGTAAGAACGGGGGAACTACGAGGTGCTACATGGCAAGAAATCGACACAGAATCTGCGGTGTGGATCATCCCGGCAGAACGTATGAAGATGCGCCGCCCACATATTGTGCCTTTATCCAGACAGGCACTAGCCATCATTGAGCGCATCCGCCAAATGACAGGGCGTTATCCTCTGATTTTTCCGGGTCGTAATGACCCACGAAAGACCATGAGTGAAGCTAGTATCAATCAGGTATTTAAGCGTATTGGCTATACCGGTCGTGTTACTGGCCACGGCTTCAGACATACCTTGAGTACCATCCTCCACGAGCAGGGATACAACACCGCCTGGATTGAAACACAGCTTGCACACGTCGATAAAAACTCGATTCGTGGTACCTACAATCACGCTCAGTATCTGGAAGGTCGCAGGGAGATGTTGCAGTGGTATGCGGATTACATAGACAGCCTTGAGAAGAATGGAAATCTCGTCCATGGCAGGTTCGGAAAGTCAGCTTAGCTGCTCGGATAAGTGTTTTAACTAAAAAAGAGTAGACTGCAGTAGACGTATAAAACACAGGGCTATGCCACAGTAATGCATTTGCGGGTTGGCATAGCTCCCTATCAAAGATGGCGTAGCTGGCGTAACCATGTCTGAACAACACACTCTTCCCTTAGATTTTTCTATTCCTACTTACCCAATTACGGCATTGAACGAGATTGCAAACCATGCCCGACGGATATTGTCGCGTAAAAAAAGAACAAATTCTCAGGTCATTCACGTTCAAAATTTGATCATGGATTTGATTGATGTTTACTGGCAGGAAGAGCGGGAAAAGGAGATCCAACGGCTTGAAACTGAAGTCCGCCAAAATATAGCGTACTTTCGCTGGGAAGGTGATGAGCTGTATCCATTCGCCTATGTACATAATCGTTATGGTGATTTTCTCGAGTTTGTCGGCGACGATAACGATCTTGATATATACGACCTTGATAATGTTGAGGTGCTCAACGAAATCATTGAATGGTTCGTGGATAACGAATCTTCTGAAGGGTTTATTGATGCAGAGCCAGCTGAATACTTCTCCGCAATGGCTCTTTTGCTTATCGCCGACGCGGTCTACCCCAACCCTTTTCAGGATGACAATCCTGATACAACTATCACTCTTAGTGATATGTCATTCATCGTTCAACCTGCGATGAACGCAATGAAAGCAATGGGTTATTCCCGCCAGGCTGAAGCTGTGACGGCACAGCAACAAAAGCTTGAGGCATTTGAGGAAAAACGAGCTGCGCTTGAGCATCAACTTATCTTGGCAGATAACGATTTGTCGGCCCTTAAGAATGAAAAGAAGGTTTCTTCAAAGAAAGCTACAGATGCGAAGCATGCCAGAAACCGTAAGGCCTCTCAGCTAGTTTGCGATGATTGGCTCAAAAATAGGGCAAACTTCAAAAGTGCTATGAAGGCTGCAGAACACTATCAGCTTTGGCTTGAAGAACAGGGGTATCACAACTCTCTCATAACTGTCAGGAACTGGATTTTATTGCACGCGAAGCACCATCAGATTAAATGGTGAAACAACGTAAACCGTACCTCTGCGACGCAGAGTGTACATTCTGCGCTGCAGCGTGGTGGATCACAGCATTTTAATTGTTTGAAATGACTCCAGATAATTCAACATCAACTGGAGTCAATCATGTCCCATTCCTTTATCCGCTTACCCGAAGTACAACGTCGCACCGGCTACAGCAAGGCCTGGATCTATCGCCTGATGAGCCAGCAGCGTTTTCCTTCTGCCGTGAAGATCGGTACTCGCGCTATCGCCTTTGTTGAGAGCGAAATCGATGACTGGATCGATCAACGCATCGAAGAGTCCCGCAACGGTATCTATTCCCCGGGAATCAAATCACACGCTGTGAACGCATCCCTCAACTGTGGAAATGTAGGGGTGAAAAATGCGTAGTATCGATAACATCCGGGAGGTGGTTCAGGCAGCTTCGGGGCAATGGCCGTTCGTGTTGCAAAGCCTTGGCATTAAAGTGCCAGGTTCTCCAAGTAAACATTCGGCCTGTCCGGTCTGTGGTGGTACAGACCGTTTTCGATTTGACGATCAAGGCTGTGGCGCACATATCTGTAATCAATGCGGGGCGGGTGACGGGCTCGATTTAGTCCAAAAGGCATACCAGGTTAGCGCGACAGAGGCTGCGAATCAGGTCGCTTCTGTGCTGAATCATGCCAATAGCTCTCGCGCGGACGGAATAGCTTATTACCGGCAAAAGGGACATCAGGAAGCTGAAATCCGTCGCCAGCGTTTTACGTCGAAATACCAGGTAATGGTTACGAAAGCCCTGCCAGGGCAAAGCCAGTACCTGGCCGCGAAGGGGCTGAATGATGGGCGTTTTCTGGTGCTCCCCGATGGTACGCTGCTGCTTCCTCTGGTGAATGAGACTGAAAGCGTAGTGGCCGCTCAGTCCATCACAATAAGCGGCGAAAAAAAGCTTCTTCCAGGGTCAGCCAAAAGGGGGGCATGGTACGCCCTGAGTACCGCTGATGTGGGGAGTGACATCGTCGTTTGCGAGGGGCTTGCAACGGGGTTATCTGTCCAACTCATGCAGCCAGATTCCATGGTCGTAGTGGGTCTGGATGCCGGAAATTTGACACCTGTAGCGCAGGCTATGCGTCGCAAGTACCCGAACAGTCGAATCATCATCGCAGCTGATAACGACTGGCAGGGCGAGGAGCAGCCTAATGTCGGGTTAGCCGCTGCGGAAAAAGCCGCTGCAGCTGTAGAGGGGTGGATAGCTCTCCCGCCAGTGGATTACAAAGCTGACTGGAATGACTACCACCAGCGGTTTGGGCTTGATAAAGCTTCTGCAGATTTTGACGGCTCAGTTGTTCAATATCAGCCGAAAGCAATGTTACCGGCTCTCAAGCACAACGGTGAGTCGGAAGTCTGTACCACTGAAAACGATCCACTTAAAGCTCGCGTTGAGTCTCGTCGGGATGGCATTTTCTGGGTGGTACCCAAGGTGGGTAAAGACAGCGGCGAAATCACTCTACAGGAAAGTTGGTTATCTTCACCGATGGAAGTTGTTGGAATAGGTACTGATGGAAACGAGCTGTACCTGATTATCCGCTGGACTGCTTTTGGCTCGGATTTGCCTACCATTAAAGCGATCCCTTTAGCTGACATTGGCGAAAAGGAAGGATGGAGAGTGCTGAAAAAAGGTGGCGTTAACATTACCGCAAAAAGTGGTTTGCGTGCGACGCTTGCTGACTGGCTCCAGCGCAATTATCCAGAAACACTTTGGCTTATATCCCATGCCACTGGGTGGCAACATGGTGCCTATATCATGGCGGACGGAGAGATTATCGGCTCTCCCGAAACTCCGGTTTTATTTAGCGGACGGAGCTCCGCAGCCTCTGGATATACCTGCAAAGGGACGCCTGAGAGTTGGCGTAGAGATGTCGCACATCTGGCAGAGGGAAATTATTGCATGATGACAGCCATCGGCGCTGCCCTTGCCGCCCCACTTCTTGGTCTGTGTGGGGCGGATGGATTTGGACTTCATTTCTATGCACAGTCCAGTGCAGGCAAGACCACCACGGCGAATATGGCCAGCAGTTTGTATGGCTGCCCTGATCTTCTGCGGCTTACGTGGTATGGGACCTCGCTGGGTCTGGCCAATGAAGCCTCTGCGCATAATGATGGCCTGATGTCACTGGATGAAGTTGGCCAAGGAGCTGACCCGGTTAGTGTGTCTCAAAGTGCCTACGCGCTGTTCAACGGCGTGGGTAAACTGCAGGGCGCTAAAGAAGGTGGGAACCGTGACCTTAAGCGCTGGAGAACAGTTGCCATTAGCACTGGGGAGATGGATCTTGAAACCTTCATTTCGGCGGCGGGGCATAAGACGAAAGCTGGCCAACTTGTACGATTGCTCAATATCCCGTTGAGTAAGACCAATTGCTTCCATGAATATGATAATGGGAAGCAACACGCCGACGCACTGAAAAGTGGCTATCAAAACAGCTATGGGGCAGCTGGTCGAGAGTGGATCAAATGGTTAGTTGACCACCAGCAGGAGGCGATTGATGTTGTTCGCGAATGTGAACTGCGCTGGCGTAACCAAATCCCTGCTGAACATGGCGAGCAAGTACACCGAGTGGGTTCCAGGTTTGCGATCCTTGAAGCGGCTCTGCTGCTTAGTCGAACGCTTACGGGCTGGAGTGAAAAGGCATGTATTGAGGCAGTTCGACACTGTTATGACGCATGGCTGGATGCTTTTGGTTCTGGAAATAAAGAACGAGAGCAAATTATCGAGCAGGTGGAAGCATTCCTGAATACTTATGGACTTAGCCGATTTGCGCCAATACCGTTCGACCCTGCCGCGTTGCCAATCAGGGAATTAGCGGGCTACAGGCAAAGGGGAAATCATGAGGACGACTCACTGACTTTTTATGTCTTTCCTGAAACATTCAAAAACGAGATGGCGAAGGGATTCAATTACAAGCAAGTTTGTGAGGTGTTGATTGAAGCCGGGATGCTGATCCTTCCGACAATCGACAGGGGATATATGAAGAAATCCCCTCGTGTTAATGGCAGACAAGCGCGTGTCTTTGAAATCAGGTTTCGGCCGGAGAAGTAAGATTATCTACGTGAGACTCTGACATCGAGGGTTGTGGTTCAGTTGGTTCGTCGGTATCACTTTCTGATGCCTATGCCCCACGGGCATTTACGTCGAAAAACTGAACCACACGGAACCAACTATGGCGTGATTGAACCAACTTTCCAGAAGGTGATGAACCACAGGGACCTGATGTTGAACCACAGACCCAGCTCTAATGTGGTTCAACAAATGCCAGTAATAGCAATGTCTTCAAGGTTTAATCCAACTGACCCAACTGAACCACAACTTCTACGTTGATATTTACTGGACTAAATACAACGGTTTTTTTCCTCTTGTTTTATTTTTACATTATAAGTGATGTCACAGGTTAAATGATTAAAATATGTGGCATCATTTTTTCCATATATGGAACGGAACCATTTTAAAATATATAAAATCCCCTGGAGTGTAAGGTTTTTAGCCTGTATAGATAAAAAGGGATAACAGGAAAAAAGAGCCTTGCATGAAATTAAATGAACTTAGAAAAAGAGCGCTGGTGGATGAAACCACAGAATTTTTTGAAAGAGGCGTGTATGAAATTCAAATCCCTAGAATGGATACCGCAGCCTGGCGACAATGGTATATGCGTACAGATGGTAGCCAGTTTGCATTGGTCAATCTTGGTGAAGAACCGCAAATTGTCTGCCGGTTCGATATGAGGCAAGTTGACACATTTATTCCAAGATTACCCACAGCATTGAAAATTCATGCCTGGCAGGATGACCAGTCCGAACGTAAGTGCCCACGTGGAACTCAAACGGCCTTTATGGAGTGGGTATTGCGGACGGAATGCATCGCTATCAATTACCGTGACGATCTTGAGTACTGGGAATGCATGGCCAGGCGGTTGAAAAGGCGATTTGGTGTGGTACTCATTTTGTTTGATCGCGAAGAAAAACCTTATCTTCGGGAGGTCAGCAGCGAAACAGAGCTGCGACTGTCACTGGAGCTTTTCCCTTACGCCTGTACGGGCATTCTGGGGAGAATGGATCAGGTTGAGGAAGCACTGGCCAGAGCCTGAGGGAGGCTATCTTGATTAGGAAATATGAAGATTATGCTCTGGAAGGATACGAAGTCCCGGTTGGATATCGGTTATTGAAGCGCACAGATACTCATCGAAATGTAGTGTATCTGGATGCTCCGTCTGGTGAGCATTGTACTGCATATCTATTAGCCTGGTGTACCCTAAACCAGATCAGATACGTTTGCGGGTCTGGCGGTCGTATGATTTTCAGCATCAGAAGGCGATAGGTGAATTACCACAGGCATTTGTAGCCCACCAGCTAAAAACCTACGATGTTCAGCTCATGCCAGTTAATAATGCGTTCTGGCGTAAATTGGGAGCCTGGGCGCTTGAGGAGTGTTATCAGATTACCGCTGAGCATGACCGGATATTGAGCCACGAAAAGTTGGTGAAGGAATTCTATGGTCTTAAGCGGCTAATGCTCATTCACAAACAGCCAGATGAAACAGAGTTTGACCGATTATTCTGGCAGTATCGGAAGATCTTCCGACGTCTGACTAATCCTTTAATCATGAAAAGACATTCCCTCAATTAAGAGTGGGCGAGTTGTAACAGCATCATTCGATGCTGCATTTTTGCAGCATATTAAAAAGATCAATTATTTATGATGAAAATAACTACAGCAGCTTTTTGCGGGCTTTTGCACGTCAGGCAACAATATTTTGATGAAATACGAAAGAGAGAAGGTGACTTTCCCGTTCCGGTAATGGAAATCCAGGATGGGGAGCTTTGGGATGAAATGCAGTGCCAGCTGTTTTCCGATGCGATGGTAAGCCGGTTACAGAGTTCTCGCTTTCAGCGTTATTGTCGAGCGTGTGAGCTGTCGGTAAAAATTTTCATGCATTATTCCCAAATGTACAGCAGTGAAAAGATACTCTTCGCAGGGTGTGCTGACGTTACGGATTACGAAAAATGGCTATCGCTCCACAACACTCATGCGAAGCAGATGTCTGACTCAATTGATGCTATGGCCAGCGATGTGAAATCGCTCGGGAAGGCTCTTCAGAGGCTGAGAAGTGAACAGGGGTTGCTGGCAGGCCCAGAAGAATCCGTTGCAAAGCGAACGAAAACACTCGTTGCGTTAGCCACAGTAGAAAAAGAATTTGCAGGTAAGGTTAAGAAGCTATCGCAGCGGTACGCCAACTATGATTTTTATCTACAAGGTAATGGGCATTTAGGCTGGATGTTCCCTGCTAGCGCTGGGACAGAATCGATGGAGATATTTGTTCAGGCAAATAGGCTCCAATCTGGTCTTAAACAGTCTCAAGTCTCTCGCATCATGAAATCAGCCAGAGATTTCAGATCGAGGGCGGCAAGCTTCAAGGCTACCGCTGTCGCTATTGCAGGGGATGCCCTCATTGCCGAATCAGCCTACCGAGAATTTATGCAGAGAAATCCGACGCTGCTAACCAATCAGAGACAAAAGGAACAAGAGGAAATCCGCGCTCAAGAAGTTGAACGCCACCAGCGTAGGAATTTTATACAGAAACTTGCTGTGTGGTTTGTTCGTGTGACTGGAGCATGAAATGCATTCTGCACGGTTTGCCGTCGGTGAGCTCATTTCCCGTTAGTAGAGTCAGTTCTGACAGCAAATAGATAAAGATAATTGCCGCCGGTTCTGCATCCATGTAACAGCTACCCGTATGTTTATGCAGAACCAATTCAACTTCATTCTGATACGAATGACCCACAAGCATTCGCATGCCTTCAAAATTTCTGCTTGAGAAGCATGCTTAATCAATAATTATTTTCCTTTAAATCAATAAATTAATTTTGATTGCATTTTGGTTTGAACCCTTGCGATTTAGACGTATTATTTTGAGATTAATCCACTTGCCCAACCTTCATTGCTGCTTATAAGTGGGCGTGAAGAATGATTTTAAGGTTGTATATCATGGAGTTATTGAAGTTTTTGGCGGCGATTTTAGTCATTTACTTGTTGTTTTTTAGAAAGAAAAAACGTAAATCTCCAAAGTCTTATGCTTCAAGCCCCGTGAAAGCACCGCCAAAAGAATGGCTCGCTGACATCAAGAAAAAAGAGGCGGTTGTGCGAAACGATGATAGTGAAGACGATAACCTTGCAACTTTTACATTGAGCGGTGGCCGGGGTGTTGAACTTCGGGTGACAACCAATCATTACCGGAACACCTCAAAGTCAGCAGGTGCACTAGCTCGATGGGTACTTCCGGGTGAGATGATAACTGTAGCTGGTTTAGCAATTAGCGGTGGCCACATTTACGTGGGGCAACGTATGAAGTCCTCCGGTCAGGAATCAGGCGGCTATTATGACGATGGAAGTGAGGCATCATTAATTGATGACACATGTAAGATAAAACCTACTTCTTATCTTTACGAGGACAGCTCATTAGGATACTGGCCCAGTTTTTCCTCTCTTTCCCCAGAAGCACGCGGTGCGTATGTCAGTTGGCTTGCCAGCGATAGGTCTGATCCATCGTGTCCTATCGGCTATGTTTTTATCTACCTCTACGGCCTGGAAAGAAAAGCGCTCGTAGATTCAATTGACCCAAAATTCCCTGATGCTGAGTTCCGTAATCTATTCAATGAAGTCGCTCGGTTAAGATCGGTATTCAGTGAGAACCGCTCCTTCCGTGGATATTCGACCCAATTACTCGAAGCCATGTCTATTCTTCGCCCGAACATGGGTTTAGCCACTGAGCTCGATAGCAATTCAGGTTTCAGCAACAGCATGCAATTTAAGCTGGCTCTGGCAAAAACTGTACATGAAGGAGTTCCTGTATCAGCTGAACTGGCGTTGAACTGGGTAGTAAACCACACCGAGTATTCGCTGCGTACCCCGGCTCGCCGCTGTGCTAAAGAGTTTGCTGCGCTTTTCAAACGGCGTTACACCCTCAAATATGGTGAAGGGATG
Organism: Leclercia sp. TB492; assembly: GCF_049974505.2. Classification (NCBI taxonomy): domain Bacteria; kingdom Pseudomonadati; phylum Pseudomonadota; class Gammaproteobacteria; order Enterobacterales; family Enterobacteriaceae; genus Leclercia; species Leclercia sp. TB492. The sequence goes on from NZ_CM127572.1 coordinate 916,518, forward strand.
GTCGTTAAGGCGAATAAAACGCGCCTAAGGTTAGATTACACACCAGCAAGTCCTAGTTTGCGAGGTGTTCGACTTCCTGTTCCCGACCTGCCTGATCCAAGTGCGTTGAAGAGCCCTGTCCAGAAAATTATGGCTCTTGCCGACATATGTACGGATGAACTTGATGCTTATAGTCGCTACCTTGGTAGGAAAGGTACGTCAGTCAATGATACGGCTGCAATTATGTTGCTCCCTTCAGAGATCGTTAATGAAAGCGCAGAAAAAATATTAAGCTCATTCAAACGCTGGGCTGATGAGGCGATCCTCGTCAAGGAGGGGTTAGTCTCAGTTGCTGACTTTTGGGCACATATGAATGCCAGTTGCCCCAATAAGATCAATAAAAAAGAGGCCGATTTGATGCAGGCCTTTGCTCTGAAGATGGGTTACGGTCTGGCACCTGACCCGTATTATCACCATGTGAAGGCGGATGTTGATGGGACGCTTGTTCTATTCCCTGCCGCCGAAGATGGACGCTTCTCACCTTCTCCTGAATTTATCTCAGCCGTAATGACGCTCAGATTAGGGGCGATGGTCGCCTTGATTGACGATTCTCTTGATCAAGCTGAACAGAAAGTGCTTGAGAATGCCATCAACAACAATCCTGGCTTCACCGATGATGAAAAACGTTCTCTACATGCGTATTTAACGTGGCAACTTCATACCCCAGCCAATATGACAGGAATGAAAAGCAGGATTGAGTTGATGGGGGCCGCGGAAAAAGCTGCTGTGGGTAAGGTTATCGTTAGTGTTGCCTGTTCGGATGGTACGATAGCGCCTGCCGAAATCAAACAGCTTGAGAAGATTTATTCAAGTTTGGGGCTGGATCCCTCATATGTCTCGAGCAATATCCATCAGCATTCCGCAGCTGAACATGATCTCGTCTCGTCTGTACCAACTGTTCAGACAGCAGCTGGGTTCACACTGGATGCTAATGTACTTGCCCGCCACGAATCTGCCACGGATGATGTTCGTAAATTGCTGAACACAATTTTCACCGAAGAAGAACCGGAAGAGCCAGAAAGTGCTCCAGCCTCATCAACGGAGGCGGGGGGGCTTGACTCCGCACATAGCCAGCTTTATCGCAGTTTGCTGGAGAAAGAACAGTGGTCCCGAAAAGAGGCGACAGAATTGTGCGGAAATTTGAATTTGATGCTCGGCGGTGCGCTTGAGGTGATCAATGACTGGTCCTATGCGGTGGTTGATGCTCCAGTACTGGACGATGCCGATGATGATATCTGGGTTGACCTGGAAATTGCCAAAGAATTAGAGGGATAGTGAATGTCTGTAACACGTATAAGAGTGAAAGAACGTGACGCTATTATTCAGTCACTTAAGTCAGGTGTAACGCCAAGGATAGGCATCCAGCATATCCAGGTTGGCCGCGTGAATGAGATCACCGCTCTCCACCAAGATATTGAGAGGATTGCTGACGGTGGTGCAAGCTTCAGACTTATCATCGGTGAATATGGTTCTGGTAAAACGTTCTTTCTGAGTGTTGTGCGCTCTATTGCGCTAGAGAAGAAGCTGGTGTCAGTCAGTGCAGACCTTTCTCCTGACAGGCGCATTCACTCATCGGGAGGTCAGGCTCGTAATCTCTATTCTGAGCTTATGAAAAACATGTCCACCAGAAACAAGCCGGATGGTAATGCGTTACTTAGCGTTGTTGAAAGATTCGTTACGGAGGCAAGAAAGGAAGCGGATACGGACGGCTCCGAGGTTTCATCAGTTATTCATAAACGCCTGACAGCTCTGTCAGATATGGTGGGTGGATATGACTTTGCGAAGGTCATTGATGCATTCTGGCGCGGGCATGAGCAGGATAACGAAACGCTAAAATCCAATGCTATTCGCTGGTTGCGGGGAGAGTACACCACCAAAACTGATGCCCGTAACGATCTCGACGTTCGGACTATTATCTCAGACGCTTCATTCTATGATTCTTTGAAGCTGATGAGCCTTTTTGTCCGACAGGCAGGCTATGCCGGTCTTTTGGTCAGCCTCGACGAAATGGTGAACCTCTTTAAGCTGAATAATACGCAAGCAAGAACAGCGAACTACGAACAGATTTTGCGGATCCTGAATGACTGCCTGCAAGGCTCAGCCGAGAACATTGGTTTTATCCTCGGGGGTACGCCAGAGTTTCTTTTCGATCCGCGTAAAGGTCTTTACAGCTATGAGGCCCTCCAGTCGCGTCTGGCGGAAAACCGGTTCGCGCAAAAAGCAGGGGTGATTGACTACTCATCCCCCACTTTGCATCTTGCCAGCCTCACCCCTGAGGAACTGTATATTTTGCTGAGAAATCTTCGTCATGTTTATGCAGGCGGAGATCCAGAGAATTATCTGGTACCAGATGAGGCACTGACTGGGTTCCTGCATCACTGTAGTAAAACCATTGGAGACGCTTACTTCCGTACCCCCCGTAATACCATAAAAGGCTTCCTGGACATGCTGGCCGTACTCGAACAAAACAGAACGATGAACTGGCAAACATTAATCGAGGGTGTGGCGATTGAAGTGGACAGACCTAGCGATATGGATGACGCCATTGTGGAGGAAAGCGACGACGACGACGGACTGGCGAACTTCAAACTATGAGCAGTGCCTACGATAGCCTCGATCCCCGCGTCCGTAAGTGGGTTTACAAGCAGGGGTGGTCTACATTAAGGCCCTTGCAGGAGAGTTCTATCCCGGCAATTTTAGCCCGTGATCGAGACGTGCTAATCAGTGCAGGTACAGCAGCGGGTAAAACAGAGGCTTTCTTTCTTCCTGCCTGTTCGGCAGTTGCAGATCTAACGAATGGATTTGGCATCGTCTATATCAGTCCGTTGAAGGCATTGATTAACGATCAGTACCGTCGTCTTGAGAGCCTTGGAGATGCATTGGAAATGCCAGTGACTCCCTGGCACGGGGATGTACCACAAAGCAAAAAGAAGAAGGCTCGGACGAACCCTGCTGGCATTTTACTGATTACACCTGAGTCACTTGAGTCTTTGCTCATAAATTCAATGGGCTGGCTCAAACAGGCATTTTCTTCAGTCGCATACATCGTTATTGATGAGTTTCATGCTTTTATTGGCTCAGAGCGTGGTGTACAGCTGCTTTCTCTGCTCAATAGAATTGACCATGTGCTAGGTCGCCAGGTAAATCCAATTCCCCGCGTTGCGTTGAGTGCTACGCTGGGTGAACTGGAGAAAGTGCCTGAAATGTTGCGCCCGGACAAACGACTCCCCTGCGTAACTGTTACAGATAGTAATAGCACGGCCACTCTTCAGGTACAGGTCAAAGGGTACCTGGAGCGAGTGATCCAAAAAGAGGAAGAACTTCAGAGTTCAGCTGAACATGACGTTTGCTCTGACATTTTCAGGCTTTGCCGTGGCGATTCTCATTTGGTCTTTGCAAACAGCCGAAAGCGCACTGAAAGCATTGCGGCAACGCTGAGCGACATGTGTGAGGAACAAATTGTTCCGAATGAATTTTTCCCCCACCATGGTTCCCTTGCCAAGGAATTACGTGAGGCGCTTGAATCTCGTCTTCAGAAAGGAAATTTGCCCACTACAGCTGTTTGTACAATGACGCTTGAGTTGGGAATTGATATCGGTAAGGTTAAGTCGGTTATCCAAGTTACGCCTCCGCATTCTGTTTCCAGTTTGCGCCAGCGTATGGGGCGTTCTGGGCGACGCGATTCCCCATCAATACTCAGAATGCTAATTACAGAAAATGAGCTTACTGTGAGTAGCAGTATCGTTGATCACCTACGACTCCAGTTGGTGCAGTCGATGGCAATGATCAGGTTGATGATCTCTAAACAATGGTTTGAGCCTGCCGATTCCCGGCAGATGCATTACTCCACGCTGCTACACCAGATTCTTGCAATTACCGCACAATGGGGTGGAGTTCGTGCCGACCAGCTCTGGACACAACTATGCCAGACAGGGCCATTCAGAAATGTAGATTTAAACGATTTCAAAAGCCTGCTTAAACATATGGGAGCATGTGGCCTACTCACTCAACTTGCTAGCGGCGAAATGGTTGTTGGGGCAGAGGGGGAGAAACTGACTAACCATTACACTTTTTATGCTGTGTTCAATACTCCAGAAGAGTTCCGCATTGTCACCGGAAACAGAACCCTTGGAACAGTGCCTGTGGACTCCCCACTGCTACCAGACCAACACATCATCTTCGGTGGGCGGCGCTGGAAAGTGACAGAGATTGAGACAGAGAAAAAAGTTATCTATGTAGAGGCAACCAAAGGCGGTCAGCCACCACAATTTAGTGGGGGAGGTATGTCTGTTCATGATGCCGTTCGTCAGGAAATGCTCGCTATCTATAGGGAAGGTGATTACCGCATAGCAATAGGCGGCAAGAAAGTAGATTATGCCGATGCTGCCGCCAGAAACCTATTTGCGGAAGGCTGTAGTAACTTTCAGCGTTATAACCTGCAAAATGAGTATTTTATTACGAGTGGGCAACACTGTTATGTAATTCCCTGGATGGGGGATAAAGTTGTGAATACGATTACAGCCTTGCTCATACGGTATGGCTTTAAAGCCAATTCATTAGCAGGTGTTATAGAGATTGATGATGCAAGTGTAGCAACGGTTCAACAGGCGCTTAAAAAAATGCTGTTGTCAGGCTTACCATCTGCATTTGATCTTGCCGAAGATGTTCCAGAAAAGTTCTTGGATAAATACGACGAGTATTTACCAGAATCCCTTCTTGCGAAGGGATTTGGGCAAAAAGCGTATGACATTGAAGGTACTTGTATTTGGTTGAACCAGCATCTTAAGTAAACTAGCTAAGCGATAAGGGCGATCTGCTCTCCCGTTGATCGAGGCCGATTGATGTTAGCAATGTTCACTCTTGACTCGAATCTGCCAGAAATCGAGGTCACAAGGTCTGCTTTGAGTGAGGAGCGCAAATGGATAAAGCCCTTATGAGTTCTTGTTCAATGACCTTACTTTTGAGAGTCACTGGGTTAGATCATGTTTCATGTTTGCAATAAAATATATATTTCAACTTAGGTTTATAACTTAAGTGTTAGTTTCTGATCTAAACCAGATTATTAATCTCTCCTAGAGTGAAATGAGTTAAGCCAAGAGTTGATAAAATGAACAGGTTTTTTTACAATATCCGAATGTTCGCTAGCGAACAGGTATCTAAAATAAATTTTCTGAGCTAAATTTACAATTCAAATTGTACCGAGGATAAAATGCAAGTACAACATCATTCTGAACCAAACTTGAAGCATGAGATTGTGGCTTTATTTAAGGCTTCTCAATTGATACCTTTTTTTGGCAGTGGATTTACTAGAGATATTAGAGCAAAAAATGGTAAAGTTCCTGATGCTATTAAACTTACGGAGTTGATTAGGAATATAGCGGCAGAAAAAGAAGGGTTAACACAAACAGAAATAGATGAAATTCTAAGAATCAGCCAGCTTAAAAAAGCGTTTGGACTTCTAAGTATGGAGGAATATATACCCAAACGAAAATCGAAGGCATTATTAGGTAACATTTTTTCAGAGTGTAAACTCTCTGATCACGAAAAGACAAAAATAATAAATTTAGATTGGCCTCACATTTTCACGTTTAATATTGATGATGCTATAGAGAACGTTAATAGAAAATACAAAATCCTGCATCCAAATCGAGCAGTTCAGAGAGAATATATATCCGCTAATAAATGTCTATTCAAAATTCATGGCGATATTACTGAATATATTAAATACGAAGATCAAAATCTGATATTTACTTGGCGTGAATATGCACACAGTATAGAAGAAAATAAATCCATGCTATCCTTTTTATCTGAGGAGGCCAAAAACTCAGCTTTCCTTTTCATAGGTTGCAGTCTTGATGGCGAGCTTGATTTAATGCATTTATCAAGAAGTACACCATTTAAGAAATCAATTTATTTGAAGAAAGGATATTTAAATTTAGAAGAAAAAATAGCTCTTTCGGAGTACGGCATCGAAAAAGTAATTACCTTTGACACTTACGATCAGATATATCAATGGTTAAATAACATACTTCAGAATGTTGAGCGAAAATCCCCCACAAGAAGTTTCGAACTCGATGATTCCAAGTTAATGAAAGAAGAAGCTATAAATTTATTTGCTAATGGAGGCCCTGTAACTAAAATAGTGGGTAACAAAAGAATTCTTCGAAATTCTATAACTTTTTCTCAGCGAGATGTCTGTGATGATGCAATTAAAGCACTACGGGATCATGACTATATCCTAATTACAGGTCGACGTTTCAGCGGAAAATCTGTACTTTTATTTCAAATCATTGAGGCAAAAAAAGAATATAATGCCTCTTATTACTCTTCGACTGATACATTCGATCCTTCCATTAAAAATTCATTGATAAAATTCGAGAATCATATATTCGTTTTCGACTCTAATTTCTTTAATGCACAAAGCATTGATGAGATTTTAACCATAAGGGTGCATCCTAGTAACAAAATTGTTTTATGCTCGAGTTTTGGTGATGCAGAGTTATATAGATTCAAGTTAAAGGACAGAAAGATATTACATACCGAAATTCAGATAAAAAATAACTTGATTAATGAAGAAGGTAACTATCTCAACGATAAGCTTTCTTTTGAGGGACTACCACTTTATAAATCTTCAGAGACGTTGTTGAATTTTGCTTATCGATACTATAGCGAGTATAAAAATAGACTAAGTGGTTCTAATTTATTTAATAAGCAATTTGATGAAGATTCTATATTTGTTTTGATTTTAATTGCAGCTTTTAATAAAGCCACATATGGTCATATCATCAGTCACAATAAATACTTTGATATTCAGAGTTTTATTTCGCAAAATGATAGATTATTTGAATTGGAGTCAACTAACACAGAACCAAGTGGAGTTATAATCTGCAATTCACCATCCTGGCTTTTAAGAGTTATCAGTGATTATATTGATAAAAACCCTGCATCTTATAAAACAGTATCTGAGTTAATAATATCTCTTGCGTCAAAAGGATTTCTTGCAGCATCAAGGAATCTTATAAGCTTTGATAAACTAAATGAACTTGGGAATGGAAAGAATGTCCATAAATTTATTAGGGATATATATAAGGAGATTGCACATACCTATCGTGAAGATATGCACTACTGGTTACAAAGGGCTAAGTCAGAATTAATATCGGCACACACAATTGATGACCTCATCGAAGGAATGAGTTATGCAAGCAAAGTAAGACTTGATAGTGCCGAGCTTAAAAATCAAACTTATTACAGTGCCACATTAGTATTAGCGCAGTTGTCTGCAAGGGCTCTATCTATAAATAATGATAAAATATATGCGCTGAGCTTCTTTGAAAGTAGCCTAGAATCCATCCGAAATTATAATAATAACTCAAGGCACATAAACAAAATGATGGATAAAAATGATGGTGGCTTTAGATATGCAATACAATATCTTAAGAATAATCCATTAATAGAACTCCTTCCTCGTAAAGAAGAAGTCAATGAATTAATTAACTTCTATGAGAGCCGTAAGAAATAATCATCCTTAAATTAATAAATGGCAAGTGACTCACTCCCTTGTCATTTATTAAACTCTTAAAAAATTATCCCACAAAGTATTAAACTGAGCTAATGAGATTGTGTTTTGGCTATGTCATTGTTTTATTTCCAAAATACTTTCGCTTAAGTATTGACAGGCAGTGGTCAGTTGTTTTGGCTTGTGACCAAGCCTTTTAATAATAGAACTTTAAAACAATCAATCTGATTTTTTGAAATTTATCTCAATGTTAAATTCTTCCTCTTTTGGCACTAAGCGGGCTAAAGCGGACATATTTGACGGGATAAGGGCATAGATGAATTCTCCATACCCTTGAACGATTACTTCCCAGTTGACTTGCTCGGTTTCAGTCCCGGGGTATTGCCGGGTGTATCCTTATTATCACGTCTGCGTTGATCGGGTTTTCCTGTTGATTTTGCAATTGGTTTTGGACCAGGTTTAAGCCCCATAATCGTGTTCCTTAGCCTTGTCAGAGGTTATTCCTCAGTGTGGGTATAAGGGGAGCGGTAAGAATTATCAAGCTTGGATGGGCGATGGAGAGTGACTACTAGACTATTATGTGAGCAATGTCAGCTTTTGACACATAGGGGCCAGCCCATTACTGAAGTAAGCCAAAAATGAGTCGCGATGCGTCCTCAACAGTGAGGGCCACCTTGGAGATTGTCAGCCTGATTGCGCCAATTGCCGATGCAGGACCTGCAGACTAGTTCCCGCCCCTGCCCATGCAGCAACCGAGCCGACCACATACAGGTTTTGCTTGGCGCGTGAGACGGCTACATTGATTATGTTTGGCGGGCTTGCCGCCCACTGACGCGCCCTTTGCTGACTCGCTTTCGGCGCACCCAGCAACAGGATTACCGTGTCTGCCTCTCGGCCCTGGAACGTGTGGATCGTGCCAACACGATCACGGCACCACTCATCCAACTTTACGCCGAACGCCCGCAGCAGATCAGTTTCACTGTCGAGACGCCGACGCATGTTCTGCTCTACGATCTTGAATGGTGTAATGATAAATACGTCCGGATTTGTAATGCCCGATGCTGCCAGCTCTTTGAGCATTCGTACAACCGCTTCGCCCTCGTCGGGGCACCACTTCGTCTCAGCATCGCCATTGATATCCACCCAGTGAGATCTCCCCAAAGCCGAGCCTATAGATCCAGGTTTTTTAGGCCCGACAGCATGGACCATCTGCCCGGCATAGGCGATGGAGTTAGAAACATCGAACATTGGGTTCTGGCAACGCCTGTGAACGAGCAATGGCAGTCCGACTTCTCGATCACCTACATCCATGACGAAGGTGGATTTGAAGCGCGATGCCTGATCAGCAAGGGTCTGCGTAGATGCGGCGGGGGCAGACCAGTCGATCTGGTCAATGTTGAAGAACTTGCAGATTTCGGCGTTCAGCTTTTCGGGTAGCGATACCACAGGCGGGATTTGCAACGGGTCGCCCACCACGATGGAGCGTTTTGCCCGCATGATTGCTCCAACTGCCGCTTGAGGGACGGCCTGGCCCGCTTCATCAATCAGAAGCCAGCCAATACTTTCTGGTGGCAGATCTCCGAACATCGTCCGTACTGAGGCAAACGTTGTGGATACAGTCGGCACCACCATGAAAAGGCTCGACCAAAGATCAGGGAGAAGTTCACGGTGAGCGGAAGACTGGAAGGCACCAGCCACCATGCCCGACATCAATAGCCCAAGATTGTGTTGCAAGCGGCTGGCCGAAGCATCGATGAACGTTTTATGCACAGTCAGGGCAGCGGCGAAAAGATCCTCCCGCAGGTGATGAACCTCATCGGGAAGCCATGGCGCAGTCAGGTGGATAGCCTCGTGCTCGCGCTCGAAGAATCTCTCATCAACGACCCTGTCTCCCATGCGGTTTCGTGCCTCTGCCTCGGTTGCCTTCAATTTCGAGACAGCCTGACATTTGCTGGAAATTTCCTGGTCGAGTTGCTGTAACTGGGACTCAGTATTGCTCCACTCAGTCGTTGCAAGCTCCAGGGCACCGTCTGTCTCCTGCGCCCGTAAGACTGATTGCTGCAAGGTCGCCGAGAGGTTCTGCAGTGTCGATCTCCACGACTTCCAGGCCACAGTAGCGAACAAACGGGAGAAGAAACCTGGACGGCCAGCAAGATGGCTGTCGAGCATGATCTTATCCTGCTCGATCTGAGATTTTGCCTTCTCATGCTCCCGTTTGCAGGATTCAGCAGTCTGGTGTGCCTCTTCGACGGCTTCATTCAGACTCGGACGACGCTGTTCCACACTTTGAAGTTCGGTGGTCGCTCCCTTGAGCGCCTGGATATCCCGTCGCATCTCTTCGATGCTGGCGATTTCGGCGTCTACCGTCTCCTTGAGTTTAAGAAATGCGGTTCGCGCTTTCCGCCAGGCCGCTAAAGCGTCCACTTCGTTGGTGCTGGGCCGCTCATTGACGACCACGCTGGGCATCACGCGCTCGATGATTTCGCCAGTTTGTTCGTCCTTGATCTCACGCAAGACGTTTAAGCCGCGAGCTGCTTTCAGGTAGGTAAGGAAACCGCCGTCCTCATTCCACCAGAAGCCTTGCTGGAACGCGCCTCGGTTGCTGCTCTTGCCGAGTGCTGCGGCAATCAGTCCCCAAGTTTCGATAGGGTCGGAGGGTGTGTCGCCCTCGGCTTCGAAATAGCCAGCGCGTTTGGGATTCGCAATCAGGTCGCTAATGGACCGGAAGTAGGCGATCTGTTCATGGCGACCATTGGCTTCCTTGAGAGGAAGCTCTTTACTGACGTTTTCGACCGCTTTGTTATTGGAGGAGGCTACGACGATCTCATGGCCCCTCAAGGATGCATGTAACTTGTAGAAGTGCAGGAATGCATTGGAACCGAATGCCAGCTTCTCGCCTGTTGTGGAAAAGGCATCCTGCGGTTTATTGAAGCCGCACATCGCTGTGGCCCGATCAAGAATGCACCCAACGACAATATCTCGCAGAAGAGTGGTTTTTCCAGTACCCGGTGGCCCATTGACACCGATGATACCAGGAGCATCATTCAGCTCAGCACGCGCCGCATTCACGGCAGCCTGTTGAAGCAGTACCAATGGATGGCCGCCTTTCGAAGGCCAACGGGCCTGCGGCATGAGCGAGGGTGCGACGAATGGCTCAACTGCGGAAATGGGCGATAGCACGTCGATTTTCTGTTCAGGCCTGCCAATTCCCATGTAGCGGCGCAAACCGGCTCCGGCTTTGCCCGTCTCGAGCAATTTGGTTGCTTCACCGAGATCTTCAAGATAGAAGGAATTCAGTAACGAAGGTTCAGGCAGCGCCTTGGCCTTGAAATGATGAAACACCTTAATCGCGAATGTGGGTGGCTCAACCAAATGCTCAGGTACACTGAACTGCGATACAAGCCATTTATAAGCGTTATGAACAACATTCAGATCGATCGGTATGGGTTCTCCATCCTCGTTGTGGCGGCGAACTATTCGATCCAGATGCTCGATAATGCGCGGCTCAACATTCGGCCAATTCCCTAAACTTCCAAGCTTCAGATCGAGAGCCGGCTTGAGTGCCCAGGCAAAACTGGAAACGGCAACGCCTTTGTCCTCAAGCACATAGCCTTCTTTGTCGATCAGGATCGAGCCGATGGCCGCTTTCTTACCGTCCGGGCGCGAACGCTCCTCATCCTCGCCAAAAACCTTGACCAGCTCGTCCGTCGCCTTGTCGAGAGCGATGGAGCCGAGGACGACCTCGAAATAAAGCTTATAACTGGGCTTGCTGCGGGCATTTGGTCCCCATGGAACACCTCGCTCCAATAGAGCAACCCTGGAGCGGTCGCCGGTTGCCATATCCTCTGGGCGTTTATAACCTTGAGGCGACAGTGCTTCGAGGGCTGTCCATGCTGCCAGTATTGCTCGCGCATCATTCGCTTTATCTGACGGAGAGAAAGACGGGAGTGGACCTAGATCAATTTGGCCTTTGTCGAATTGCTGTCGCATGGCAGTGTCTGGGATAGCCTTCGGTTGCAGTTGCTCTACAGCTGCAGGTGCACTGTGGGGCACAGCTTGAGAAAATTGTATGGACGCCGAATCGGGATTACATGTTGATGGATTGGAAGTCGACATGGCGACCCCGCTGCGGTCGCTAAGTGCAGTTAGAGATTGCTCGATTTTAGACGTCAGCGTCCGCGCCCTGGCAGTGTTGCGAAAGGTCAGCTCGCTCAACAGCTGTTCAAGTTCACTAACATTGTTGCGGGACTGTTCGAAGATTGCTTCCAGATCGAAGATAGATTTTTGCGCATACTGCCGTGTCTTCATTTATTTCTGCGGCTCCATATCCCTTCAGTTAAGAGATATTATGCTAATTAGCTTGATTTCTAAAACTATTAACGTGCGCTCATGACGTAGATCCAGATCTCGATGGGATGTTTAACTGGCTGCTTACGTGCGAAGACGCACTCTGTGCAAATCGATATAATGCAAGTTCGTTGGTATGACTTGATGGTTGAGAGCCACCCAAAGGCTATTACCCGTGAGCTTGAGGTTCGGTAATAAGTTTTCGACATCTAGATAGATTTTTATTCGCGTGTCTATGAGCACATTGACTTCGTCCCTGCACATTAATTATATGCAGCATATTGCCCAGGCCCCCATACTTTTTGCCCTCTTGTTAGCAAGTAGATTTCCTTATTCCCATTAGCTAAACTGTGCGGCTGGATTCCTCCCAGCGAGCACGCGCAGAGTGAACCATGATCCGCAGAAACAAACCATTTAATACTCTTTCTCGCCGTCGGCGTCGTGCCCGGACACAACACGTCAAGAATCTGATCCACCGCGAGCGTCATCGCTGCGGAGGACTGCATTATGATGATTGCGATTTTGAAAATGCAGAGGCCATTGCTGCGGGTTGGGTGTGGACCTGGAGCGATGTTTTATTCTTGGGTAATTCGTCAGATGTGTACTGGAACGCGGAGATCATTACCATTGACGTAGCGCGTGCGGATATTGTGGAAAATCTGGCGTTTGAAGAAGCTCATGCCATGTTGAGCCAAAACCAGCAGGAAGATGAAGCCCGCATGGATACAACACCAAACTACAATGCGAAAGGAAAGGTGGTTAGCCATACGGTGGTAGAACGTACCCGAGTTTCTTATCCTCAATTCGGTGGATTAAGCTATTTCGACTACATTGATAAACGCTTGGCCGAAGTCATGCGCGACAATCCGCCTGTAGTTACTCCTGGCTATCGCATTCAATCTGGCTATCGTAGCGGCATTGGTTTGCAAATCATCGTGGAAGAGTCTGTGCTTACTCGCGAGATAATCGACAGTGCGATCCGCTCATTTTTGGTTGGGGATATGCCCCTGGTCCCTAAGTAAACAAGATGATGAAGCAAACTCTTTGGATAGCAACCCAGCAATAAACGCTCTAATGCACCCAATGAAATCTATGGCGGCCGCATGAACGTGTGAACATGAATTCGACCCAGTAGTAGCCCCGGATGCCGCAGGAATGATTTCAGATATCAAGGCTGACCTGATACTTTTGAACGCCACTAAAAAAAAGAGCTGTGCGGCATACTGACATCTGGGGGTACTTATGGGGGTATGCTAAAAGATCGAATAAAATAAATTGATTAAAAATCAATTCCTTTGTTCTGGTGGTTTTGTTCCTATTATCGCACCACTCAAGCATCTCTCAACGTCCACTCAAACTCCCCAAAATCCCTGTTAATCTGAATCTATTACTCGTATTCCAGCGTCTACTGATATGCCCGCAATTTACATGCATCTGGGGTAGATGCGGGGGCATATGCTGTTCGGCCTACAAAGATGAACATGAGTTTCAGAGGACATTGAGCGAATCAGGCAACCGGAACAGGAAGGCGGGGGAAATCTGTAGAGAATGACCAGCCGGTAAGCCCCGCTGGTCGCCTGGTCGTTATTTCAAATGTTCTTTCAGCTGATAACCCGCCTGACCAATAGCAGTCCGTACGGCAGGAACGTCGCTCAGCGCGTTCAGCAGACCATAATCATGGATTAACCCGTTGTAACGCGTAACCGTCACGTCTACACCCGCGGCGTCAAGTTTGCGACCAAAAGCTTCACCTTCATCGCGCAGCACATCAAGTTCAGCAGTCTGAATCAGCGTGGGTGGCAGCCCTTGCAACTGTTCTGTTGTTGCTCGCAGCGGAGAGGCAAGAATGTTATTTCTGTCGCTCTCATTGGTGGTGTAGGCATCCCAGAACCACTTCATCATGTTGCGCGTCAGAAAACAGCCGTTTTCATACTGATTATAAGAATCGGTATTAAAATTCGCGTCAGTTACAGGCCAGAGCATGACGTCATAGCGAATTGCAGGCGTTTTATGTTGTTTAGCCTGAAGCGCTACGGCCGCTACCATATTACCGCCGACGCTGTTACCTACCAGCGCCAGGCGTTTGCCGTCAACGCCAATTTCACTACCGTTCTCGGCTACCCAGCGGGTTGCGGCATAAGCCTGATTAATTGCAACAGGGAAATGCGCTTCCGGGGAGGGTGTGTAGTTGACAAAAACGGCCGCCGCTTCGGATGCATTTACCAGATCGCGAACCAGACGCTCATGTGTCGGGAAATCGCCCAGGACCCAGCCGCCGCCGTGGAAGAACATAAATACCGGCAATGTTCCCGTCGCGTTATGAGGCTTCACAATATTCAGTGTTATTTTTTGCCCATTAACCTCAATCGTTTTTTCACTGACGTCGGCCGTAGGCAGCGTTACCCCTTTTTGCGCATCGATCAGCACCTGACGTGCTGCCTCAGTAGACAATTGCTCAATGGGCTTCCCTCCGCTTCCGTTCAGCGCATTCAGGAATTGTTGAACATGACGTTCTGGGCCTGCTGTATCAGCAAAGCTGTTGGCTGAAACAGCAGCCATTGCGACAGACAATAACGCGGATTTGATATTCATAGTGCCACCTGATTAATAATGCATGCCATTATTTTGCGTGCTTTTTACATGAGCGAACCGTCGGGCTTATTACTATCTGATAAGCCCTGGGCATTATTTGAAGTAGACGAGCGCCCGACCAGGACAGTAGCCGGGCTTTACGGATTAAACCGGGGCGTTACAGTCCCAGCTCAGATAACCCTGGATGATCGTCCGGACGACGTCCCAGCGGCCAGTGGTATTTGCGCTCGCTTTCCTTGATAGGCATATCATTAATACACGCGAAACGACGTTGCATCAGACCATCTTCGCCGAATTCCCAGTTCTCGTTGCCGTAAGAACGGAACCAGTTACCTGAATCATCGCGCCACTCGTAGGCATAACGGACTGCAATGCGGTTGCCGCCAAAGGCCCACAATTCTTTAATAAGACGGTACTCAAGTTCCTTTTTCCATTTGCGCTCAAGGAATCCTTTGGCTTCCTCGCGATTATTGGCAAATTCTGCGCGGTTACGCCATTTGGTATCCAGGGAATATGCCAGCGAGACCTTTTCAGCGTCGCGGCTGTTCCAGCCATCTTCAGCAAGCCTTACTTTTTCAATCGCTGATTCAAGCGTAAACGGCGGAAGGGGCGGACGGATTTGTGCATCAGACATGGTAAAGACTCCTGTAAATTTGGATAGACCGGTATGACTTGCTTTTCGGGACTTAGACATAAATCCTCCCCTGTTATTTAACGCCCCTGGTATCCATGATGGTTCTACATTATCCATTAGCGCTGATATTCATTTGCAGAGGGTTCGTTTTGTCTATGAATTGATGGTAGAACGATCGTTCTACCTCGTCAAGATAGTATTTTTGAAAATGATTAAAAAAACGAAAGCGCCGCTATTGAGGCCTGTTTTTTTGTTTAATAACAGTTAGTTATGGTGATTTTGGGTGGCGAGGGAATAAGGTGGCAGAAAAATGAAATGCGATAGAATCGTTACGTTTGGATTAACGATAATAAAATAGTCGATGTGAAGTGATACTATTCCCGAGGGCACTCGGGAATGAAATGAATTACATATATGGCAGGGCCTCCAGTATAACCGGATATTTCAATGAGTATTGCATCCCTGGAATTCAGGCCTCTTTTATGAAACCTGTTTTAGTAACAGCTGAGCAATATCTTTGGCATCATCCGCGGCGCTGTAATCGCCCATAACACGTGACATGGTGATAGCACCTTCAATCAATAACAGCAGCTGCCTGGCCAGGGATGAGGAGTGATCAATATTCAGCTGGCGGGTAAGTTCAAGGGCGTAATCCAGTATTTTTTGTTTATGCAGCCTGGCAATCTGGCGAACGGGATCGGCACTGTCACCCACTTCCCCCGCGGTATTAATAAATGCGCACCCGCGATAGCCCTCTGACTCAAACCATCCTTTGAGCACGGAGAACATATTCAGGATGCGCTCCTTCGGCGTATCCGCTTTGTCGCACTCCGTCCTGAACCATTCCATCCAGCGTACATCCCGGGCGTTCAGCGCGGCTGCCGCCACTTCGTCTTTGTTGGCGAAATAGCGATAAATACTTTTGCGGGCCACACCTGAAGTTTTTACAAGAAGATCCATACCGGTGGCATGAATACCGTTCTGGTAAATCAGTTGTTCAGCGGTCGCGAGAATTTTTTCTCGTGTGTCAGTCGTGTTTTTGTTCATAGGTTAATGGTAGAACGATCGTTCTCCTCGGTCAAGGGTTCGTCAACACTCTTTTTGACCCGATGGGTTAATGAGATGGGTGCGGTCAGCCTGAACGCGTCAACTAACGCAAACCAGGCGACCAGAATCGCTATGAACCCTTTCTGTTTCGGTATGCCGCCACTTTCATGCGATTACCGCACGTCGCCATACTGCACCAGCGGCGGCGATGCGATTTGCTCAAATCATGGAAAAGCAAAATACAGTTATGGGCTTCACACTGCCTCACGTATTCAAACTTGTCGTCAGTGACCAGTTTCACCAGTGCATCAGCAATGGGCCAGAGCAGGCCTGCGGAGCTAAGCGCGTCTGAACAAACATCAACACGGTATCGCTGTGTATTTTCATCCCATTGCAGCGCGATCTCGGGACGTCCTGCCTGCAGCACCTTGTTAATCACCGTCAGGTTAGCCGCAACGGATTTCATCGCGGCGTGGACCACTGCTCTGGCGGCATCGCGCAGCTGACGGGCTTCAAACAGTAAGTCATCGGGTGCCTCAGTGCCTTTCGGCACAAGGCCTGCCGTTTCCAGCCAGTCGATAACGCTGAGATTGTCTTCAAAACAATCATGCCGCTCCTCACCTGTCCCATATTCACTGTTAATAAAATCCAGTGCGAGGTTATCGGCCAGGAAGAGAGGCGGAGAAGAGGGTTGCTTGATTTCCATACTTACCTGTAACTCATAAAATCATTTTGACAGGTTACCAAATTTGCGTGTAACCTTCAAATCATCACTTTAACGGTTACAAGGGATTTATCATGACCACTTCCATTACAGATAACGCATCTGCCTCGCCAGCTATGCGGATCCATTACCGCTATAAACAGTCAGGCGATGTTAACGTTTTCTACCGTGAGGCTGGCGATCCGGCATCACCCGTATTGCTGATGCTTCACGGCTTCGCTGGCTCATCATTTATGTTCCGTGACCTTATTCCCCAACTGGCCGATCGTTATCATGTAATCGCACCAGATTTGCCGGCCTTTGGTTTTACCGAGGCGCCAGCGCAAGGTGAATATGCTTATACTTTTGACCAGCTTGCTAAGACCATTGGTCAGTTTGCCGAAGCGCTCAATCTCAATAGCTATGCTCTGATGGTCCACGACTACGGTGCACCTGTCGGATGGCGACTGGCGTTAGCCCATCCACAGCGCGTGACAGCCATTATTTCCCAGAATGGCAATGCCTACGAAGAGGGGCTGGGAGAGGCCTGGGCGCCGATACAGAAATACTGGCGTGAACCCACTGCTGAAAACCGAAGTGCGCTGAGCGAATTTCCGACGCTGGCTTCAATCAAATGGCAGTATCTGGAAGGCGTTGCCGATCGGAGTCTGGTTTCACCTGATGGCTATTCGCTTGAAGGGATGCAGGTATTACGGCCGGGTAATGCGGAGATACAGCTGGACCTGTTACTGGATTACGCCTCTAACGTGAAAATGTACCCGCTGTTTCAGCACTATTTTCGCCAGTATCAGCCACCGTTATTAGCCGTATGGGGAAAAAACGATCCGTTTTTCATGGCGGCGGGAGCAGAAGCCTGGAAACGTGATTTGCCAAAAGCTGAAATACACTTTTATGACACCGGCCATTTCGCGCTTGAAACGCATGCTAAGGAGATAGGTGCTGACGTGCTTAATTTTCTCGACCGGCATGTCCGCCAGTCAAATTAACGCTCATTCCGGTTAGAGCAGGAGATCAAGATAATGTCGGTGACGCATGGTGTGCAACATATTGGCTTAGCGGTATCTAAACTTGAAGAAACCGCTGAATTCTTTACTAAAATATTGGGCTGGGAGGAAGTGAAACGACGCGAAGATTATCCCGCCATCTTCGTGAGGGATAATGCGCTGACGATAACGCTCTGGAAAACACAAACCGATGAGCCCGTTAAATTCGATCGTAAAACGAATATAGGGCTCCATCACTTAGCTTTACGGGTCGAAAATAAGGGGGAACTGTTCCAGCTTCTTGATGTATTAAAGGCAAATCAGATTGAAGTTGAATTTGAGCCAACCTTTATCAGAGAGGGGCCGTCAATGCATATGATGTGTTACGAACCCAGCGGGATAAGAATTGAATTTTATTACCCTGGATAAGGGTAATTAAAACAGTCTCAGTCTGGAACACTGGAAATTACGTATCGTATTTCCTGCGCTGTCCGCAAATCTGCTAGCGTATCAATATCATACGTAATTCCAATATCAGATAGCCAGACATCCCCCACATCCCCCCGCCGTCGCGCATCCATCACTATCTCCTTTGCCCCCACATCGCCCTTTAGCGCCAGCAACGCCTCGCCGTATTCCCGCCGAAACCCCACCGGGTGCCCGGCCTGTTGCTGATAGTAAGGCACCACAACCCCTTTCTCCCTAAGCCCTTCAGCAACCCTCAGCAAAGAGGCAGGCTGAATCAGCGGCAGGTCCGCAGGCAGAATCAACCACCCCGACGCCTCAGAAGTCGCTTGCACCCCCAATGAGATCGACTCGCCCATGCCACCCGTACCGCCCTCGGGCCTGACGAGATGCCAGGGCAGGTGTGCGGCTTCCACCGCCTGAATCACATGCGCCAGCACGGTTTGACCGCCCAACAGCGCATCCAGCTTATGGCTTTCGCCTCCCGAGGAGAGAAAGCGTTCGCCGCGTCCGGCGGCGAGAATAATCACGACCGGCGAGGGCATTAACGGTCGTCCTGGCGCAGGCGCGCGGCAGCCACGTCTGCCAGAACGGACAGGGCGAGGGTGCGCGCATCCCGGGCTTTCGGGAAGATGCCGATCGGGGCCTTAATGCGATCTATCTCTTCCTCCCGCCAGCCCAGCTCGCTGAGCTTTTGCCGCCGATGCATATGGGTTCGCTGGCTGCCCAGGGCGCCGATGTAAAACGGATTAGCGTCGCGGGCGGCCTGCAGGACGGGCAACTCCCGGTGAAGATCGTGCCACAGCAGGATCACCGCCGTGTCGGCATCAATGTGCGAAGCATGATTCCCGGAGCAGGGGTCGAAGTGACAAATGTCATACCCTGCCGTCGCCGCGAGTTCCGCCGTCGCCTGCGCTTCGATAGACCCGCCGTGGATCAGCACCCGCACGCAAGGGTGGAAACCAATTTCGATATTCTGGTTATGCCAGCCGGTGAGGGTTGGCGCGGGCAGGCAGGTGAGCGTCCGGGTCTGCGGGCTGTAGCGCAACCCGGTGGGCTGGCGCTGCTCGAGGCAGTTCAGCACCGCCAGCAGCGGCTGCGCGGAACGCAGCTTATGAATGGACAGCGTGATCCCACCCCCACAGGGGAGGACAATATCGAAATACGGCGAGCCCTGACCATAACGCACCTCGCGATCCTGGCCGGTCGCGATGACCTCCAGCGCCTCAAAGGCCGCCGCCGCTTCGACGCAGCCCCCGGAGACAAAGCCACAGTACTGGCCGTCCTCGCGCACCACCATCTGCGCCCCCAGGGATCGCGCCGCGCCGCCGCGTATCTCGGTTAGCATCACCAGCGCCGCCTCTTTACCGGACATCAGGGACTCTACTGCGAAGCGCAATATCTCCCGGCTGTCGTCGGTGAGAAACGCCCGTTCCGGCGTCCGGCGCAGATCGTCCGCCAGATTAAAAAGTTGGGGCATTGTTCCTCCTTAAACCGCATCCGGCAGGTCGGCGATCAGCTTATCCAGGGTGATGGGATAGTCCCGGACTCGCACCCCCGTCGCGTTATACACCGCATTGGCAATGGCCGCGCCCACGCCGCACAGGCCCAGCTCGCCCACACCTTTGGCCTTCATCGGGGAGGAGATAGGGTCGGTGTCATCCAGGAAAATCACCTTCTGCTCGGGAATATCGGCATGGACCGGGACTTCATACCCCGCCATGTCATGGTTGACGAAATAGCCCAGGCGGGTATCGACCGCCAGCTCTTCCATCAGCGCCGCGCCCAGCCCCATGGTCATCGCGCCTATCACCTGGCTGCGGGCGGTTTTCGGGTTCAGGATGCGTCCGGCCGCGCACACCGCGAGCATGCGACGCACCCGCACCTCTCCGGTCGCACTGTCCACGCCCACCTCGATGAAATGTCCGGCAAAGGTCGACTGCTGATACTGCTTATCCAGATCGCCGAATTCGATACCGTCTTCGGCGGTCAGCGTGCCGTTGGCGGCGGCCTCGGCAATATCCGCGCTGCGGGTATCACTCGTTATCTTGCCGTCGCTGAACTCCGCCTGGTCTGGATCGAAACCCAGCTTTGTGGCAATGGCTTCGCGTAGCTTGACGCAGGCGGCGTAGACCCCCGAGGTGGAGGTGTTCGCGCCCCACTGGCCGCCGGAACCGGCAGAGACCGGGAAGCTGGAATCACCGAGGTGAACCGTCACCTTCTCCAGCGGCACGCCCAGCATCTCCGCCGCCGTCTGGGCGATGATGGTATAGCTCCCGGTGCCGATATCGGTCATGTCGGTTTCTACCGTCAGGTTTCCGGCGGCGTCCAGATGCACCCGGGCGGCGGATTTATCTAACAGGTTATTACGAAAACCGGCCGCCATGCCGATGCCCACCAGCCAGCGCCCGTCGCGAACCTGCCCGGGCGTCGCGTTGCGCTGTTTCCAGCCGAACTCCTCGGCACCGGTACGCAGGCACTCGATAAGCTGACGACGTGAAAAAGGCCGGCTGGGATCGGCCGGATCGACCTGAGTGTCATTGAGGATGCGGAATTCAACCGGATCGACGCCCGCTTTTTCCGCCATTTCGTCGATGGCGATCTCCAGCGCCATCATACCCGGCGCTTCGCCGGGCGCGCGCATGGCGTTGCCTTCAGGCAGATCCAGCTTTGCCAGCCGCAGGCCGGTATGGCGATTCGCGCCAGCGTAGAGCAGCTCGGTCTGCTGAACCGCGGTCTCCGGCGTGCCGCCGGGAAGATTACCGGACCAGCTGTCGTGCGCGATGGCGGTAATTTTCCCGGCGCTGTCAGTCCCGATACGGATATGTTGAATGGTGGCCGGACGGTGGGTGGTGTTATTGGGGATCGTCGGTCGCGACAGCATTACTTTAACCGGGCGCTTGATGGCCCGGGCAGCCAGCGCGGCCAGCAGGGCATCGCTTCGCAGGAACAGCTTGCCGCCAAAGCCGCCGCCGATATAGGGGGAGATAACACGCACATTCTCCTGCGGGATCTTCAGGGTCTCCGCCAGGTCGGTGCGGCACCAGGCCACCATCTGGTTGGAGGTCCAGAGGGTCACATTATCGCCCTCCCAGGCGGCCATCGAGGCGTGCGGCTCCATCGCCATATGGCTCTGATCGGGGGTGGTGTAGGTGGCATCCAGCTTCACCGCGGCGGCGGAAAAGGCGGATCCAAAATCCCCGGTGTTTTTATCGGGCGTATCCTCGGGAGGCTGTTTGACGGCGGGTTTTTCATCTGCCAGCGAGTAAGATCCCTTTTCACGCCGGTAGCTCACCTGCACCAGCGACGCCGCCGCCCGGGCCTGCTCAAAGGTCTCTGCCACCACCAGCGCAACGGCCTGATGGTAGTGCTCTATCTTCGGCCCGCCCAGCAGCGTGGCTGCGTTTCTCTCGCCTTTGCCGAGCTCGCCCGCGTTACTGGCGGTGATTACCGTTAACACGCCTGGCGCATTTTTCGCAGCCTGGGTGTCGATAGTCGTTATCTCGCCTTTGGCGATCGCGGAGCCGACGACATAGCCATAGGCCGCGTTGGGCGCCTTATCATGCCACTCGTAGGCGTAGTGCGCCGTGCCGGTGGTTTTTAATGAACCGTCAATACGATCCCGGGGCTGGCCGACCACCTTCAGCTGATCGATCGGGTTTTCACCTGCTGGTTTATCGAATTTCATACCACAGCCCTCGCTTCGGTCAGCACGGAGGCAAGCGTTCGCTTCGCCAGGGTTAATTTGAACGCGTTTTCAGTCGTCGGGTGAGCGTCGGCAAACAGCGCGTCATAGACGGCCTGTGCGCCCTGGGGGATCTGCGCATCGGCGTGCTCGACCCGCCAGGGTTTATGGGCCACGCCGCCCAGCGCCACGCGTCCGCTGCCGTCCGGCTGGACAATCGCCGCGACCGAAACCAGCGCAAAGGCGTAGGAGGCGCGATCGCGGACTTTACGGTAGATGTGCTGCCCGCCTACGGGCGGCGGCAGGGTGACGGCGGTGATCAGCTCCCCTGGCGTCAGGACGGTTTCAATGTGGGGCGTTTTCCCGGGGGCGCGATAAAAGTCGGCCAGCGGGATGTTGCGGGCCTTGCCGTCGGCGGAAATGGTTTCCACTACCGCATCCAGCAGCCGCATCGCGACAGGCATGTCGCCGGGATGGGTGGCAATACAGGCCTCGCTGCCGCCCACGACCGCATGCTGGCGGCTAAAGCCCTCAAGCGCCGCGCAGCCGCTGCCGGGAAGGCGTTTATTGCAGGGCTGGTTGGTGTCGTAAAAATAGGGGCAGCGCGTACGTTGCAGGAGATTACCTGCCGTGGTGGCCTGGTTGCGTAACTGGCCGGAGGCCCCGGCAAGCAGCGCCCGGGAAAGGACGGCATAGTCACGGCGCACGCGTTCATCGGCGGCCAGATCGGTGTTACGCACCAGGGCACCAATGCGCAGACCGCCCTCGTCGGTGGCGACAATCTGGTCCAGACCGAGCCCGTTCACGTCGATCAGATGGGTAGGGGTTTCGATCTCCAGCTTCATCAGATCGAGCAGATTGGTGCCCCCGGCGATAAATTTTGCGCCGCTTTTATCACGGGCGCTGGCAGCGGCCTCGGCCGGTGTTTTTACCTTCTCGTATGTAAAGGCCTTCATGATTTGAGCTCCCCCGCGGCGTCTTCGATGGCGTCCAGAATGTTGGCGTACGCGCCGCAGCGACAGATGTTGCCGCTCATGCGTTCGCGAATTTCATCCGCATTCATTTGTGGAGGGGAGACCAGATCGAGCGTGACGTGGCTGGGAATACCCGCCTCGATCTCTTTCAGTACCGCGACAGAAGAGCAGATCTGCCCTGATGTGCAGTACCCGCACTGGAAACCATCATGTTTGATAAATGCCGCCTGCATGGGATGCAGATTGTCAGGCGTGCCCAGCCCTTCGATGGTGGTGATGTCGGCATCCTGATGCATGACAGCCAGCGTCAGACAGGCGTTAATCCGGCGGCCATCCACCAGGACGGTACAGGCCCCGCACTGTCCGTGGTCGCAGCCTTTTTTGGTGCCGGTCAGCTGCAAATTCTCGCGCAGCGCATCCAGCAGGGTGGTGCGTGTATCGACATCAAGTTGCTGACTTTTGCCGTTCACGCGCAGCGTCAGGGGCAGGATCTCCGGCGGGGGCGTGACGGCGGGCTCGCCCTCGGCCAGTGCACCACAAGGATACACCGCTGCGGTCGCTGCCGCAGCGGCACTTGCTTTGATAAGATCCCGTCGGGAGAGGCTGAAATCGTGTTTCTGTCCGTCTTCAGGATATTCGCCTTGGTTGCTCATGCCAGGCCTCCGGTATTTAAAGGGGGATAAAAAGAAAGAGGGCGCGACTGTGTCGTCTGTTTTTTAAACGTTAAGCATAGACGGCGATGCGGGCGGGATTATTCTTAAATCGTGAATGTGGTTATGAGGGGAGTTGATAAATGTGTGGAGGTTTTAATACGTGAGAATTTACCCGGCCCCGGCAAGCACGGGTCTGTTGCGCTACATAACGGTGATGGCAGGCATGAAATAATGCCTGCCATCTTTTATCAACTCATCTGCGCGTAAACTGCTGCTCGGTGATAGAGCTACCCCACTGATCGCCTTGCCACTCTTTCGCTAATTCAAAGCCGAATGACTCATACAAGCGCCGTGCCGCCGCCAGCTTATTGAAGGTCCACAGCTGAACCGCAGAAAACGCCCTCTCATCGCAAAATTTCATCGCTTCGGCAATCAGCTTTCGGCCCACGCCGCCGCTGCGACAGCCATCGTCAAGGATGAACCAGCGCAGATGCGCCTCGTTGTTTCCCAGATCTTCGCCATCAATAGCGACAGATCCGACGATGCGCCCGTTGAGCATTGCCAGCCAGATCTGATTGTCCGGTCTATCCAGACGCCCTGAAAATTCCGCCAGGCCCGCGGCGACTTTACTCTCAAAGAAGCTGCCGAAATTGTGTTCGCGTGCATAAAAGCTGCCGTGCATTTCCGTTATGCGGCCAATCATGCCCGGGTGATAGCCAGAGACAATTTCGATGGCGCTTCTGGTGTTCAGGTCGGCATCATCGCGGCAGGCTTTCAGGGCGCTGGCATAGACGCCAAGACCCTCGGAAACGATGCGCTGCTGGCTGGCGTCCATTTTTTGCAGGGCTGAAATGACGCGTTCATTGCCGTAGGCATTAATCTTCCGCACCGTTTCTTTGCCCTGTGCGCTAAGGCTCAGCTGCTTGAACCGTGCATCTTCCGTGGAGGGAGTTTCTTCCAGCTCGCCGGCCTTAATCAGTTTGGCGAGCATCCGGCTGACGCTGGATTTCTCAAGCCCCAGAACCTGCACTATCTGGGCTGCCGTCATTGAGCCCCGGCTCTCCATTTCCAGCAGGGTATGCACGACAGAAGGGGAGTAGTCCGTTGCCGCCAGCGTCTGGTTCATAAACCCGAGTTCCCGCACCATCAGGCGCGACGAGATACGGATGTCTTCAACAATCGATGATTCAGCCATCATTAACCTTAATCTGTAAAATATAGTTGTACTATACAACCATGTTTCACAAGTGGCTGTCAATTAAGGCCAGAATCGCCACGCTGCCAGCAGCACCGCGACGTTAAGTATCACGCTGAGCATAAACCGGGTCTTAAACGGCTGTTTCTGGGTTTTATGGCGAAACAGCTGCTGGCCGAGTATCGCCCCCGGCCAGCCACCTACCACGCCAAATATCAGCAACGTGGCTTCAGGCACCCGGCGCCAGGCCTTACGGGCCGCCATTTTATCCGCGCCATAGATAACGAACGTCAGCACGCTGGCAAGTACAAACCAAATTGGCAAAGGGTGTGGCAGCGATGCACTGCCCGCAGCGGCGAGGGCCAGAAGAAAGTAACAGAGGTAATTAAGATTCATAGGACAGCAATGGCATGAACGAAAACAGGGAGGGCAATGATACGCGATTCTACGGGGAGAAGAATCGCGTCATACCGATCACCCCGCCTCCAGCCCCCCGAAGCTGACAATCCTTGAACGCCCCAGCTCCTTCGCCCGGTACAGCGCCACGTCGGCGGCGCGCAGCAGGGCGTCGCTCTGGGCGTGCTGCGGATAGCTGGCGATACCAATCGACACATCCACCGTGCCAATCTCCGCCAGCTCATAGCGCAGCGCCAGGCCGTGCACGTTGGTATGAATTTCGGAAGCGCAGGCAAAGGCCGCGGCCTCGTCCGCCCCAGGAAGCAGGACCAGAAACTCCTCCCCGCCATAGCGAAACGCCATCCCCTTGTTGCTCACCGCCCGCTGCACCACCGTCGCCACGCTTTTAATCACCAGATCGCCGGCATCGTGACCAAACTTGTCGTTAATGGCTTTGAAGTGGTCGATATCGATCATCAGACAGCTTACCGGCTGCCCGGTATGCTGCGCCTGGCTCATCTGGGTGCGCAGGGCATCGTCCAGATGATGACGATTACGCAGATTGGTCAGCGGATCGAATAACGCTTTCTCCAGCAGGGCATCACGCAGGCGCTGGTTGGCCAGCGCCAGGCCGAGGGCCTCAGCCATCAGTTCCAGATAGGCGCGGGACGGAGCCATTGCCGGGGTGACGTTCTGGAACGAGAGCAGGCCGATGGTCTCGCCCTGGGCAATCAGCGGTACGCAGAGTGAATGACTGGCGCAGGCGTCGGGCAGGTGATAGCAGGTAATATCCGGCTCGCCTGTCACCGGCGGATGACTCTGTCCGCGGCGCACCGCCCAGCACTGGTCCGGGTGGAAGGGTTCGGACTCACCCTGCGGGTCGAGCCATTCGGCGGCGCAGTGCATCTGCCACGGATCCCGTTCGAGAAGCCAGAGCCGTCCGGGAATGCCCGGGGCAATGCCGGGCGCAAACAGCCGCGCCACGTTCAGGACATCTTCGACGGACTCGCAGCCCTGCAGGCGCTGAGTCATGCGCGCCAGCAGCTCGCGGATCGCCCAGTCGGCATCACGCTCCTGTTCCAGCCGCTGTCGCACAAGGCCGTTTTCGCGAAAGATACGGATCGCCTGTGCCATATCGCCAATCTCATCGATCTGGCGGTAGTCCGGGGCTTCCACCGCATAATCCTGCGAGGCCAGCCGGTTGACCACATCGCTCAGGCGCACCACCGGGCGCAGCACCCGGCGTTTAAGGATAAAACCGAGCACAAACAAAAACATCAGCGCGGTCAGGCCGACCATCACCTCCGAGAGCGTCCGCAGCCCGCGGGATTTTACCGTGGCATCGTCAATCGCCGCGTCGGTACGCCTGTCCAGCATCTGACGAAAATGGTCGAGCTGATTCTGGACCTGCTCCAGCTCGTTCTCATAACGCTCGCCATACATCAGCGCGATGGCCTGGGGTTGCTCCCCGCGCCCCACGCTGGCCATAGCGCTCTGCTGCTCATCCTGCAGTGCATCGGCCACCTGCAAACCTTCGTGCAGCAGCGCCAGCTCATCCTCACTGGCCCCCACGTCTTTCAGCTTCTGCAGACGATGCTCAATCCCGACCATAGATGCCGCTTTCTGGCGGTACTGGTCCGCTACCGCAGGATCCTGTTTGATGACGTACAGCCGCGCCAGGTCGGAGAGCGCCCAGGCGTCGGTCTCCACCTCTTCGGTGAGCCGATCGAATATATAGCGCTGTTCAACGGCCTGCCGCTCAACGTTTTCGGCGCTGGAGGCCATCAACATGGCCACCCCGGAAGCGAGGGTCAGGCAGACCGTGGCGCCGTATGCCCAGTTAGTGATGGTGGCGATACGCACGGCTTATTCCTTTTTCATAAATCAGGGGAATTTTTCCCTTCTTCGATAATCGCGTCGTCAATCTCTTCGGCATTACCGGCATGATCGCGACCCGAGAGCAGGTTCCAGCAGGCGATAAACAGCGCGGCGATGAGCGGACCAATCACAAAGCCGTTGATACCGTAAATCTCCATCCCACCGAGGGTGGTGATGAGGATGAGGTAGTCGGGCATTTTGGTGTCTTTCCCCACCAGCAGCGGACGCAGGAGGTTATCCACCAGGCCCACTACCAGCACAAAGAACCCGACGATAAACAGGCCCTGCCACAGCTGATGGGTAGCGAAGAGGAAAATGGCCGCCGGTACCCAGACGATGGCCGAGCCGACCGCCGGGATCAGCGACAGGAACGCGATTAACGCACCCCACAGGATGCTGCCGTTAATACCGACGAACCAGAAGGCGAGCCCGCCCAGCACCCCCTGGACAATGGCCACCACGGCTGTGCCCTTCACCGTCGCTCGGGCGACCCCGGCGAACTTGGCAAACAGGTGGTGTTTGGCGAAATTCGACAGCGGCAGGCTGTCGAGGATCTGGCGCACCAGCCAGGGGCCATCTTTCAGCAGGAAAAACAGCAGATAGACCATCACGCCAAAGCTGATGGCGAAGCCAAAGGTGCCTTTACCGATCAGGAACGCACTTCCGGCGAGGTATTGCCCGCCTCTTAATGCCGCGTCAGAGAGCTTCTGCTGGATCTGCGAGGCGGTATCCAGGTCATGCTCGATCATCAGCGCGCGCAGCCAGCCGGGCAGGTGAGAGAACAGGCTCGCGAACACCCCGGAAAACTGGGTATCGTTCTGCTGCAGGCGCGTGTAAACGATATTGAGTTCAAAGGCTAACGAGGAAAAGATCACCATCAAGGGAATAAAGACGATCAGGCAGATAAGCAGCACGCTTACCAGCGACGCCAGCCCGTTGCGATCCCCCATCCGGATACGCAGCGTGTTTTTAACCGGGTAGAAAATCACTGCCAGGATCGCGGCCCACAGGATCGCCGAGAAGTAGGGCGACAGGACATCAAAAAACGCCCAGGTAACAAGCAGGAGTATGAGAATGAAAAACCCTTTGGTCAGTCCGTTAAATCGCATTAGCTCATCCTTTATTAATGAAACACTACGACTATAGAGTGTTTTGCGTAATTTAACATATTGCGGGCTGCTGTGCGGCTTGTTGCCCGGCGGCGCTGCGCTTGCACGGGCCTACAGTACGTAGGCCGGGTAAGGCATCGCCGCCACCCGGCAACAGGCCGCACCGCCCGCCAGTTTAGCGCCTAAAAAACAGATACCACTTTCGCCTGACCGACGGGATGACCGGCGCGGTGCATGCTGTAAGTACCGGCTTGCAGGAGGTGTCCTATGGCATGGCGACCCTATCTTTACGTGATTTACACGGTGCGGCCCCGGCTGAGCGCCCGCCGCGCGCGTCTTCGTCTGGTGCATGGCTAGCAATTTGTTAACAATCGCGGTATAAGAACACCTTCTTTGGATGTTTAGATGTCCATACGTATAGAAGGTGATATGCAAACACAACAAAACGGGCAGCTACAGCGCACCATGAAGACCCGCCATCTGATCATGCTCTCCCTCGGCGGCGTGATTGGTACCGGGCTGTTTTTTAATACGGGATACATTATTTCCACCACCGGGGCGGCGGGGACGCTGCTGGCCTATCTGATTGGCGCGCTGGTGGTATGGCTGGTGATGCAGTGCCTCGGCGAACTCTCCGTGGCGATGCCGGAGACCGGCGCCTTTCACGTCTATGCCGCGCGCTATCTCGGCCCGGCGACCGGCTACACAGTGGCGTGGCTCTACTGGCTCACCTGGACGGTGGCGCTGGGATCGAGCTTTACCGCCGCCGGATTCTGCATGCAGTACTGGTTCCCACAGGTGCCGGTCTGGGTCTGGTGTGTGGTCTTCTGCGCGGTGATTTTCGCCCTCAACGTTATCTCGACCCGCTTCTTTGCTGAAGGCGAGTTCTGGTTCTCGCTGGTGAAAGTCATCACCATCATCGCCTTTATTATCCTCGGCGGGGCGGCGATCTTTGGCTTTATCCCGATGCAGGATGGTTCTCCCGCGCCGGGGCTGAGCAACATCACCGCTGAAGGCTGGTTCCCGCACGGCGGGCTGCCGATCCTGATGACCATGGTGGCGGTTAACTTTGCCTTCTCCGGCACCGAGCTGATCGGCATTGCGGCGGGTGAAACCGAAAATCCGCACAAGGTGATCCCTGTCGCCATCCGCACCACCATTGCCCGTCTGATCATCTTCTTTATCGGCACCGTCTTCGTGCTGGCGGCGCTGATCCCGATGCAGCAGGCCGGGGTGGAAAAAAGTCCGTTCGTGCTGGTGTTTGAGAAGGTCGGCATTCCGTATGCCGCGGATATCGTTAACTTCGTGATCCTGACGGCGATCCTCTCGGCGGCCAACTCCGGGCTGTATGCTTCCGGGCGCATGCTGTGGTCGCTGTCGAACGAGAAAACCCTGCCGCGCTGCTTTGCCCGGGTGAACAAAAACGGCGTGCCGCTGACGGCGCTGTCGGTGTCGATGCTCGGCGGCGTGCTGGCGCTCTTCTCCAGCGTGGTGGCCCCGGACACGGTGTTTGTCGCCCTGTCGGCCATCTCGGGCTTTGCGGTGGTGGCGGTGTGGATCAGCATCTGCGCCTCGCACTTTGTCTTCCGCCGCCGTCATTTGCAGGCCGGTAAACCGCTCGGCGACTTACACTACCGCGCACCCTGGTATCCGCTGGTGCCGGTGCTGGGCTTTATTCTGTGCCTGGTGGCCTGCGTCGGTCTGGCCTTTGACCCGAGCCAGCGCATTGCGCTTTACTGTGGGCTGCCGTTTGTGGCGCTGTGCTATGGCGCGTACTACCTTACTCAAAATCTGAAATCCCAGGAGCCTGAACATGTCGCAGAATAATCCGCTTACCGCCCTCCTTGAGACCCAGCCGTTTGTGGTGCTGGACGGGGCGATGGCAACGGAACTGGAAGCGCGCGGCTGTAACCTGGCCGACAGCCTGTGGTCGGCCAAAGTGTTAATGGAAAACCCGGAGCTGATCCGCGACGTGCATCTCGACTACTTCCGCGCCGGAGCGCAGGTGGCGATCACCGCCAGCTATCAGGCCACCCCGGACGGCTTTGCCGCCCGCGGGCTGGACGAGGCGCAGTCCCGGGCGCTGATCGGTAAAAGCGTCGAGCTGGCCCGCAAGGCGCGGGAGGCGTATCTGGCAGAAAATCCGCAGGCCGGCGCGCTGCTGGTCGCGGGCTCGGTCGGGCCTTATGGGGCTTATCTGGCCGACGGGTCGGAATACCGCGGCGACTACGTGCGTAGTGCTGAAGTGTTTCAGGCGTTTCACCGCCCGCGGGTGGAAGCGCTGCTGGATGCCGGAGCCGACCTGCTGGCCTGCGAAACCCTGCCGTCGTTTGCTGAGATGAAGGCGCTGGCGGAGCTGCTGACGGCATACCCGCGCGCCCGGGCGTGGTTCTCGTTCACCCTGCGCGACAGCGAGCACCTGAGCGACGGCACCCCGTTGCGCGAGGTGGTGTCGGTGCTGGCGAACTATCCACAGATTGTTGCCCTGGGCATTAACTGTATCGCGCTGGAGAACACCACTGCCGCGCTGCAACATCTGCAGAGCCTGACCGCGCTGCCGCTGGTGGTCTACCCGAACTCGGGCGAGCATTACGATGCGGTGAGCAAAACCTGGCATCACCACGGCGAAGCCTGCGAAACGCTGGCGGGGTATCTGCCGCAGTGGTTAGCGGCAGGCGCGAAGCTGATCGGCGGGTGCTGCCGCACAACGCCGAAGGATATTGCAGATCTGAACGCACAGCGCTGAGTTTTTGCCGGGTGGCGGCTGCGCCTTACCCGGCCTACGAAAGGCTCGAACCGTAGGCCCGGCAAGCGCAGCGCCGCCGGGCATCAGACCGCACCTCTGCTTACGCCAGCAGTTCAATCACCCCTTCATCTGTTCTGAGCCAGCGCGGCATCTTAAGCGTATCGGCGTAGAAGCTGACCAGTTCTCCCAGCAGATCCTGGATGACTCTTTCCGCGTCCGGAGTGAGTGAGCCACCGATTAGCTGCTGGGTCAGTACCTGGCAATAGCGCCCCAGTTGATCGGCTTCGGGCTCAAACACAGGAAGACGGGTCGGGAAATCGTCTACCGTCAGGCTTTCTTTTAACGCCTCCGGAACCGGCTCGAGCAGCGTGGGTTGCAGCAGCGACAGACAGGCCGCAAGTCGTCCGTAAAGGGCGAATTTTTCTGCGGGAACATCGCACTCCAGCAGCGCATCCATAAAGCGCTCGCAGTTGTCCGCCAGCTCAGTAAAGGCGGTGCTGTGATTGAAGGGCAGGGTTAATAACGCATGAGCGTGGGTTAGGGTCGTCGCCATAAAGGCATCCTCCGATGAATGATTTAATGAACCACCACCAGAGAGGTCAATCTCATGGGTGGCGGTCTGAGCGGAGTTGACCTTACCGGCTTCATCGGATACCGGCGCACCTTGCGATGCCCCCGCTCAGCCCACCATTGAGGTGTAGCAAAGCGTACAACGCATCATTATACGTCGCCGATGAAGAAAGCAGAAGGTCAATCCCGACGCCTGATTTTGCAGGCGTGGGAAAACGATACTGTGATATCCCTGTTGCAACAAGGGGCATTCCCGGAAGCGGCCTCGCAAAACAAGAAATTAAGGTGGGGTGGTTATGCCGGGTGGCGGCTGCGCCTTACCCGGCCTACATTTTGGGGTTTTGTAGGCCCGTGCAAGCGCAGCGCCGCCGGGCATCTATCAGGCCACCTCTGCTAACACAAACATCCCGTACGGGTGGATCTCCAGGTAATACGTCTCCCCGACGTCAGGCTGTAGCCGCGTGGCGTTGACCTGCAACAAAATCTCCTGCCCGTGCCACTCCACAATCACCTCGTACTGCGGCCCCATATAGGCCACGTGGCGGATCACGCAGCGCTGGCTCTCTTCGCCGTGCTGGCTCAGGGTGATCGCCTCCGGGCGCACGCCGACGGTGCCCGTCCCTTGCGCGGCAAAGTGCAGCGGGCGCGGCAGGCGGTAGCCGTGGATCGCCACGGACTCGTGGCTGAAGCTGGCCGGGAACAGGTTGGCATCGCCCATAAAGCTCGCCATAAAGCGCGACGCCGGCTGGCGATAGAGATCCTGTGGCGAGCCAATCTGCATGATATTGCCCTTGTTCATCACCAGCACGGTGTCCGAGACCGCAAAGGCCTCGCTCTGATCGTGGGTCACGTACAGCGAGGTGATGTTGAACTGCTTTTGCAGCTCGCGGATCTTGTCGCGCATGCTGCGGCGCAGGTTGGCGTCGAGGTTACTCAGCGGCTCATCAAACAGCAGCACTTTCGGTTTGAGGATCAGCGCCCGGGCCAGAGCCACGCGTTGCTGCTGGCCGCCGGAGATCTGATCCACATAGCGATCGTCAAAGCCCTCCAGATCCACCATCGCCAGCGCCTCTTTCACGCGGGTTTTGATCTCGGCGCGCGATACGCCGAGCATCTTCAGGCCGTAGCCGACGTTCTCGCCAAGCGACATGTGCGGGAAGAGGGCGTAGGACTGGAATACCATGCAGATATCACGCTGCTGAATGGAGCTGTGGGTCACGTCCTCGCCGTCGATAAAGATCTGCCCGTCGGTGGGTTTCTCCAGCCCGGCCACCAGACGCAGCACCGTGGTTTTACCGCAGCCCGACGGGCCGAGGAGGGTCACCATCTGCCCCTGCGGGATCGCCAGGTTGATGTTTTCAATCACCGTATTCGCGCCAAAGCGCTTGGTCACGTTACGCAGTTCAACGAAATGTTTCTGAGTCATAGTGTTACGCCTGGTTTTTGGCTTTGGAGCGGGAGATACGTGCCTCACCGATCAGCCAGTCAAAGAGGAAAATGATCGCCAGCATGACCACAATCAGGATCGAGCCGTAGGCGATCGCCACGCCGTATTCGCCGTCTTCCACGCGGTTCAGAATGTAGGCCGTAGCCACGCGGGTATCCGGCGTGACGAGGAACACAATGGCGCTGACGGTAGTAATGGCCCGCACAAAGCTGTAGATCAGCGCCGACAGGATGGCCGGGCGCAGCAGCGGCAGAAGGATGTGCGTAATGGTGCGCAGCGACCCGGCACGCAGGCTCAGCGAGGCCTCATCCAGCGACTTGTCGATCTGGCCTAAGCCCGCAATCCCGGCGCGAATGCCCACCGGCACGTTACGCATCACCATTGAGATAATGACGATGGCAGCGGTGCCGGTGAGGTACACCGGGGCGCTGTTAAAGGCGAGGATGTAGGAGACGCCCGCCACGGTACCCGGTACGGCGAAGCACAGCATGGTGGTGAACTCGATGGTCTTTTTGCCTTTAAACTGCTGGCGCACCACGATCCAGGCGATCAGCAACCCGAAGGCGGCGGTGATCGGCGCGGCGATCCCGGCGTACAGCAGGGTATCGAGCAGTGAAGGCCACGCACCGTCGCTCATCCCCTGGCCGAACAGCTTGATAAAGTTATCCAGCGTCAGGGTGTAATCCACCCCCCAGTTGACGGTAAAGCTGCCGTAGAAAATGCTGCCGTAGAGCAGGGCGTTAAAAGCGATCCACACCGCCAGCAGGGCCACCACGCTCCACACCAGCGTCACCGGCAGCGGCTGCACGTCGCCGCGGTACGATTTACCGGACACGGTGACGTAAGAGCGCTTGCCGATCCACATGTACTGAATGCAGAACACCAGCAGCGAGAACAGCAGCAGGAACGCGCCGAGGGTACTGGCCGCCTGATAATCCAGCTGGGAGCCGGTGATGTAGAAGTAGATCTGCGTCGCCAGTACGTCGAAGTTACCCCCCAGCACCAGCGGGTTACTGAAGTCGGCCAGCGACTGCACAATCACAATCAAAAAGGCGTTCGCCAGCGCCGGTTTCAGCAGCGGGACAAAGACGCCGTTAAAGGTCTGCCAGCGGCTGGCGCGCAGGGTGTATGACGCCTCTTCCAGCGACGGGTGGATGGTTTTGATCGCCCCGTCGAGGATCATAAAGGCCATCGGCGTGAAGGCCAGCACCTGCGCCAGCCAGATCCCGGTGAAGCCGTACAGCCAGTTGGTGTTAGTCAGGCCAAACCAGTCGACCATCAGTTCGGTGACGTAGCCGGAGCGCCCCATCATCAGCGTCACGCCCAGACCCACCACAAACGGCGGAGTGACGATCGGCAGGATCGAGAAGATGCGGCCAATGATGGCGCTGCGTTTCGCGATGCGGGTGGTGTAGATCGCCAGCACCAGGCCGAAGAAGGTGCAGCCGATCCCTACCGCTATGGAGAGCAGGATCGAGTTAACGATCACCTGAATGATGTGCGACTGCGACAGCACGTTCATAAACGCCAGCGGGGCGAACTCGCCCGCGTCGTTGGTGAACATCGGAATAAAGATGGCGATGCTCGGCCAGACGATAAAGATGCCGATCAGCGCGACGATGGCGATCAGCGAGCCAATCACAAAGCGGTCGCCGCCCAGCCACTCCAGGCGGGTCAGGGCCAGGGTCATGATCGCCCCCAGCGCCACAAACAGCACGATGGTGGCGTAGCCTAAACCACGCCCTTCAATCGTGGCGCTGATGACGATAAACGCCATACACAGCAGCGCCCAGCCGGCGTCGAGGTAGTGGCGGCTGCGCTGTTCGCGCTTCGCCTCGCTAAACGGGCGTACCAACAGCAGCGTGGGGAGCAGATACCACAGCCAGCTGATATTGAAGTGCGACCAGCTGTAGGCATCGAGGATCTCGTCGCTTGTGGATTCCAGCAGGCCATAATCCAGGCTCCAGCTTGGCAGCAGGACAAAGGCCAGCCAGCCAACGAAAACCCAAAGGAAGACCGCATCCCGTTTTTTCACGGGATGAAGAGCGAGTGTCTGTGACATAGGTATTCCGGTGTTGTAGGCCGGGTAAGGCGTTTACGCCGCCACCCGGCAAATGTTCGCAGGAGTGGGCTTATTTACCCATCTTCACGTCGCTGACCCACTTGTTGATCAGCGCTTTGCGCACGTCCGTTGAGCCGTACTTGTCCATGTCGTAGCTGATCAGCTTCAGGTCATCCAGCTTCAGCGAGTTCGGGGAGGTCTCTGCGGTGGTGTTGGTCAGGATCTGATAGGACTTGCCCTGCTTCCACGCCAGCTCCTGGGCCTCTTTCGACAGCACCCAGTCCACGAACAGCTTCGCGTTCTCTTCGTTACGCGCGCCCTTCAGGATGCTGACCCCGCCGATTTCATACCCGGTGCCTTCGCACGGAGAGATCAGCTCCAGCGGGGCGCCTTGCTCTTTTTCCAGCGAGTAGTCGTGCAGGAAGCCGATGCCGATGGCGGTTTCACCGCGCGCGGCGTTACGCGCCGGGGCAATACCGGATTTGGTGTACTGAGACACGTTGCCGTTGAGCTGCTTCAGGTAGTCGAAGGCCTGATCTTCCCCCCACAGCTGGACGAAGGTCGCCAGCGCGGTGTAGGCGGTGCCGGAGCTTTGCGGATCGGCAATCTGGATCTCGCCTTTATATTCCGGTTTGGTCAGATCTTTCCAGCACTGCGGCACCGGCAGGTTCTTCTCTTTCAGGCGCTGGGTGTTGACGCCAAAGCCCAGAATACCCACGTAGACCGCCGAAGAAAGGTTGCCTTTCACCTTTGCCGGATCGCGGAATTTCTCCATGATCTGCTCGAGGTTGGCGGATTTGTACGGCTGCAGCAGCCCCATCTCGCCGGCCTGGGATTGCGGATCCAGGGTGCCGCCGTACCAGACGTCGGCCTGCGGGTTTTTCTTCTCGGCATCCACCTTCGCGAGCGTGCTGCCGGAGCCGTTGCGGATAAACGAGGTTTTGACGTCGTACTTATCGCCAAACGCTTTGGTTTCGGCTTCGCACATTTCGTTGGTCGCGCTGCAGTAGACCACCAGACGGCCTTTGGCCTGTGCGGCACCGGTTAAGGTGGCCAGCGCGATCCCGGAAGCAATGAGGGTAGAGAGAAGCGTTGTTTTCATTATTCAGCCCTTGTTATGACGTTATGTGACTGCGAGAAGCGGTGATGCCCGCCATTAGCAGGGGCATCAGGAGTAAACCCATCAGCACCGCGGCAATCGAGAGCAAACTGAACATCCCCGACCAGCCGTAGCGTTCAATAACCTGTGACAGCGGCCATCCGGCCAGCGCCGCCCCCAGATAGGCAAACACGCCGAGAAAACCGGTAATTGAGCCCGCCGCCTGCTTGTGCCCGCACTCCACGGCGGCAAGGCCGATGAGCATCTGCGGACCAAAGACAAAAAATCCCACCGTAAAAAAGCACATCGCCAGCAGGGCGTAGTGGTGAACCGGGGCCAGCCACAGGGCGGCGACCGATACCATCAGCCCCAGCGTAAACAGCAAAATCATCGGCGCCCGCTGGCCGCTGAACAGCAGATCCGACCCCCATCCGGCAAACAGCGCCCCGAGCAGGCCGCCGACCTCAAACAGCATCACCGTGGCGTTGGCGCTCAGCAGGTTGACCCCGTGGCTCTCCGCCAGCCAGATGTTGCCCCAGTCGTTGAGGGCGATGCGGATCAGATAGACCAGCACATAGGACGCCCCGAGCAGCCAGATCATCGGGTTTTGCAGCATGGTGGTGCGTAACATCTGCCACAGCCCCATCGGCGGGCTCTGTTGTTCCTGGCGCAGCTCCAGCGGATCGTTGCGCCACTCCCCGACCGTCGGGAGACCCTCTTCCTGCGGTGTGCCCCGCAGTTGTGTGGTCAGCCACAGGCCGAGCACGATACTGATGATCCCCGGTGTCAGCATCGCTGCCTGCCAGCCCCAACGATGGGCGGCGAAGGCACAGATCAGCGGAATAATGGCTCCACCGATGTTGATAGAGGTGTTCCAGCATCCCCACCAGAAGCCGCGCTCGTTGCGCGAATACCAGTGGGTAAGCAATCTGGCGCAGGGCGGCCATCCCCATCCCTGAAAGAAGCCGTTCAGCGTCCAGATAAACAGCAGCAGGGGCAGGGAGTCGCCGAAGGCGAACAGCACGTTCAACACCCCGGTCGCCATCAGGCCGATGCCCATAAACGCCCGCTGCCCCTTACTGTCGTGCCACAGTCCGGCGGCAAATTTCGACAGTCCGTAGCTGAGGTAAAAGAGCGACCCGATCAGGCCGATATCGCTTTTGCTCAGCCCCAGATCCATCTGCAATGCCGGCAGGACGTAGTTAAGACTTTTGCGCGTCAGGTAGAACGCGGCGTAGCCAATGACCATGCAGATCAGCAGTCGCGGGCGCAGCCGGCGGTAGCGTTGAGTAACCTGTTCAGCTGACAGTGCGGGCATGGCGTTCTCCGTTTGCAATGACTGTATGAAAGTGCGACGAAAAAGGGATGAGAGAAAGTCTGGCGTGGCTAAGACTTTTTCCTGGTTAGCGGTGTGTTTGTTGCAAAACTGTGGGTAGGTTAACAATTACGCGCGTGCCGCCCTGCGACTCGAGGGTTAACTCTCCGCCCAGGGCATGCACGCGCTCGCGCATCCCCTGAATACCAAAACCGGGGATCTGCTGCGGGCTGATGCCGCTGCCGTTATCCCGCACCTCCAGGCGCAGCTGGCTACCGTGCTCGCAGAGCAGGACGCTGACCTCGCTGGCATCGGCGTGTTTGCTGACGTTATTCAGCAGCTCCTGCAGCAGGCGATAGAGGGTAAAGATCAGGGTTTCACTCTGCGGCGGGGCGGTGAGCCGGTAATCAAACCGACACTCGATCCCGCGCTCGGCAAAGGCGAACTCGTTCACCAGGTGGTGCAGAGCCTCGTTTAAGGAGAGTTCATCCAGCACCGGGGGGCGCAGCTGACGCAGCAGCTGGCGGGTGGAGTGATGGATGCGCCGCGCCAGCTCGTTGATCTGCCCGGCGGCTTCTAACGCCTGCGGGGTATCGCCCGCCCGCTTCACCAGCTGGGACTGGATCTGAATGGCGGTGATGTTCTGCCCGATTTCATCATGCAGCTCCCGGGCCAGGTGCTTGCGGGTATCTTCTTCGGTGTGGATCAGCTTTTCCGCCAGCGCGCGGCGGGCCTGAAGTTCAGCCTCCAGCCGACGGCGGTAGTGATCGAGGTTCATCGCCAGATGCTGCTGGCGGCTGATGGCGATCCCCAGCCCAATCCCCAGCAGCGACTGGGTGGCGAGGAAGATCTCCAGCTCCAGCAGGTCACTGAACCCCACCCCGACCTGACGGGCGATGGTGATCATCATGCTGCCCAGCAGCCCGGAGAGCACGCCGCCCTGCCAGCCGAACTTCCACGCCATCACCACGTTGGGCAGGAACACCACGATCAGCAGCAGCCGCTCCAGGGCCGGGGTGAGCACCATCTGGGTGCCGATGCCGATGATAAAAAACAGGCTGCACCAGATGATCAGCGAGGTGCGCAGGGGCGGGTTACTGGTATCGAGCCCCAGCAGGTGATAGCGGTGCTGCTGGCGTAAAAACTCAAATACCAGATAGACGAACGGGGTCAGCAGCACCCCGCCGGTAAAGGAGGCCAGCGCCAGCAGGGTGGTCGGGCTGTCGAGAAACGGCGCCAGGATCAGGGTCTGGAGCAGGGCGTTAAGGGTCACCGCGGCGATCAGCAGCGACAGGCGCTGCCAGTAAAGAGGAAAGCGGTGCCAGTAGCGTTGCGCCAGCCACGCGCAGACGGTGCCTACCAGCGGCACGACCAGCATCAGGTAATGGGTCAAAAGCTGTTCGCCGTGCAGCCAGAGCATGGCGGCCAGCGGGGGGAGGATCAACGCCGGCCAGAAGCGGCGCGAGAGCACGATCAGCAGCGCCAGATAGACGCCCTGGGGCAAAAACAGCGCCGCCTGCTGTCCGTTGCGGGTGAGGTAAAAACTGAGCGTCCACAGCATCAGCCAGCCGGTGCCCCAGGCCAGCATAATAAACAGCGAGAGGATGATGTGCCGCAGGGAGCGCCGCATCAGTGGCCGGTCAGCAGCTGGTGGTCGAGGGCAAAATGCACCAGTTCGATGGTGCTGTTGCACTGCAGTTTGCCCAGCACGTTGGCGCGATGCACGTGGACGGTTTTATGGCTAAGCTCGAGCCTGAAGGCGATCTCCTTCACGCTTTCCCCCTGAACCAGCAGCTCGAAGACCTCTTTCTCGCGCGGGGTTAACACCGCCAGCGCCTGGGACACCGGTTCGCCGCCACGCAGGGCTTTAACCGCATCGGCACAGAGATAATGGCCGCCCATCCCGACGGAACGCACGGCCTGCACCAGCTCCTCCGGGCCGCAGCGTTTGGTGAGATAGCCGCTGGCCCCGGCGTCCAGAGCGCTCTGCACAAAGGCAGGCGTATCGTAGATGCTGAGGATTATCGCGCGAAACCCCGGGCGCTGCTGGCGCAGGCGTTTGAGCAGGCTCAGGCCGTTTTCATCGGGCATGGCGACGTCGAGCACCGCCACGTCGACGGCATCGCGGGTGAGCGCGGGCCAGGCCTCGGCGGCGCTGCTGTACTGGCCTTCGACCACCAGATCGTCTTCCAGATTTAACAGCTGGGCAAACCCGGAACGCACCACCACGTGATCGTCCACTAGCACCACTTTGATCATCTCAGATACCTTTGCGGAATAGTGTCTCTATGATGCCTGTCCGCGCCGGGCTGGCAATTGTGCGGCTGCGGTTATGTAACCCATGTAACAAAAATGCAATAAATGCCGGGTGGCGATTTTGTAGGCCCGGCAAGCGCAGCGCCGCCGGGCAATGCTGACCGCACAAAATTCACTATCTATTGCCGCTTTTTTTCTAAAAACGATTCGGCATTAACGATGCTTTTTAATTCCTTTATCAAAATTCCGCTGCCGGAAATACTGCCTCCATAACAACCAGGGGAGCAGACATTATGGCAATTTCATCGCGTTTTACCTTATTTGGCGCACTGGCGCTGTGGGCCGTTCAGGCGCAGGCGGTGGACGTCACCATCGCGTATCAAACTTCCGCTGAGCCGGCCAAAGTGGCGCAGGCGGATAACACCTTCGAGAAAGCGAGCGGTGCCAAAGTCGACTGGCGCAAGTTCGACAGCGGCGCCAGTATCGTGCGGGCCCTGGCCTCCGGCGACGTGCAGATTGGCAACCTCGGCTCCAGCCCGCTGGCGGTAGCCGCCAGTCAGCAGGTGCCGATCGAAGTCTTCCTGCTGGCCTCGCAGCTCGGTAATTCCGAAGCGCTGGTGGTGAAGAAAAACATCACTAAGCCCGAAGATCTGATCGGCAAACGCATCGCGGTGCCGTTTATCTCTACCACTCACTACAGTCTGCTCGCGGCCCTGAAACACTGGAACATCAAGCCGGGGCAGGTGGAAATTATCAACCTGCAACCCCCGGCAATTATCGCCGCCTGGCAGCGGGGCGATATTGACGGGGCCTATGTCTGGTCGCCTGCGGTAAACGAACTGGAGAAAGACGGCAGCGTGCTGACCGACTCCGCCCAGGTGGGCCAGTGGGGCTCGCCAACCCTTGACGTCTGGGTGGTGCGCAAAGACTTTGCCGGGAAGCACCCGGAGATCGTGAAAGCCTTCGCGAAAAGCGCCATCGACGCCCAGCAGCCCTACATTGCCAACCCGGATGAGTGGCTGAAGCAGCCAGCCAACCTCGAGAAACTTGCCCGCCTGAGCGGCGTGCCGGAGGCCGACGTGCCGGGACTGGTGAAGGGCAATACCTACCTGACGCCTGCCCAGCAGTTGCAGCAGCTGGCGGGACCGGTGAATAAAGCGATTGTGGATACCGCAGGTTTCCTGAAAGAGCAGGGCAAAGTACCCGCGGTGGCGGCTGACTACAGCCAGTACGTGACCGACCGCTTTGTGAAGTAAGGGGGCCGTATGCTGAATATTACAAATCTGCACGCCGATTACGCTGGCAAGCCTGCGCTGGAGGATATCAACCTGACGCTGGATAGCGGCGAGCTGCTGGTGGTGCTCGGCCCGTCCGGCTGCGGGAAGACCACGCTGCTGAATCTGATCGCCGGGTTTGTACCCTGGCAGCACGGCACCATCCAACTGGCAGGTAAAAAGGTGGAGGGTCCCGGCGCCGAGCGCGGCGTGGTCTTCCAGAACGAAGGGCTGCTGCCGTGGCGTAACGTACAGGAGAACGTCGCCTTTGGGCTGCAGCTGGCGGGCACCTCGCGGGAAGAACGACTGACCATCGCCCGGGAGATGCTGAAAAAAGTGGGACTGGAGGGGGCGGAGAAGCGCTATATCTGGCAGCTCTCCGGCGGCCAGCGTCAGCGCGTCGGCATCGCCCGGGCGCTGGCCGCCAATCCGCAGCTGTTGCTGCTGGATGAGCCGTTCGGGGCGCTGGATGCCTTTACCCGCGAGCAGATGCAAACCCTGCTGCTGCGTCTGTGGCATGAGACCGGCAAGCAGGTACTGCTCATCACCCATGACATCGAAGAAGCGGTGTTTATGGCGACCGAACTGGTGCTGCTGTCGCCGGGGCCGGGCCGGGTGCTGGAGCGCCTGCCGCTCAACTTTGCCCACCGCTTTGTCGCAGGCGAGCCGGTGCGCAGCATCAAGTCCGACCCCGATTTTATTGCCCAGCGCGAATACGTGCTGAGCCGCGTGTTTGAACAGCGGGAGGCCTTCTCATGAGCATTGTGGTGAATGACAAAACGGCGCGTAAACGCCTGACCCTGTGCTGGCCCTTCTCCCGCCAGTTGACGCTCAGCGTCAGCACCCTGCTGGTGCTGTTGGCCGTGTGGTGGGCCGTGGCGGCGCAGCAGTGGGTCAGCCCGCTGTTCCTGCCGCCGCCGGGCCAGGTGCTGGTGAAACTGTTCACTATCGCCGGTCCGCAAGGATTTATGGATGCCACCCTATGGCAGCATCTGGCGGCCAGCCTGGGACGCATTCTGGTGGCCTTGCTGGCGGCGGTGATCCTCGGTATCCCGGTGGGTATTGCGATGGGCTTAAGCCCGACGGTGCGCGGGATCCTCGATCCGCTGATTGAGCTTTATCGTCCGGTGCCGCCGCTGGCGTATCTGCCGCTGATGGTGATCTGGTTTGGCATCGGCGAGACCTCGAAGATCCTGCTGATCTACCTGGCGATTTTCGCCCCGGTGGCGATGTCGGCGGTGGCGGGAGTCAAAAGTGCACAGCAGGTGCGGATCCGCGCCGCGCAGTCGCTGGGTGCCAGCCGGGCGCAGGTGCTGTGGTTTGTGATTTTACCCGGCGCGCTGCCGGAGATCCTGACCGGGTTGCGTATCGGGCTCGGGGTAGGCTGGTCGACGCTGGTGGCAGCAGAACTGATCGCCGCCACGCGCGGGTTAGGCTTTATGGTCCAGTCGGCGGGGGAGTTCCTGGCGACGGACGTGGTACTGGCAGGGATCGCGGTGATCGCCGTGATCGCCTTCGGATTAGAACTGGGGCTGCGCGCGTTACAGCGCCGCCTGACGCCCTGGCATGGAGAGAGACAATGAGTGAACGTCTGACCATTACCCCGCTGGGGCCGTACATTGGCGCACAGATTTCCGGCCTGGATGTGACCCGGCCGTTAAGCGATAACCAGTTTGAGCAGCTCTATCATGCGGTGCTGCGCCATCAGGTGGTGTTCCTGCGCGAGCAGGCGATCACCCCGCAGCAGCAGCGCGCTCTGGCGCTCCGTTTTGGCGATCTGCATATTCACCCGGTCTATCCGCACGCCGAGGGGGTGGAGGAGATCATCGTCCTGGATACCCACAACGATAACCCGCCGGACAATGACAACTGGCACACCGATGTCACCTTTATTGAGACCCCGCCCGCCGGGGCGATCCTCGCGGCCAAACAGCTCCCGGAGAGCGGGGGAGATACCCTGTGGGCCAGCGGGATTGCGGCCTTTGAGGCCTTATCCGCGCCGTTCCGCCAGCTGCTGAGCGGCCTGCGGGCGGAGCATGATTTCAAAAAATCCTTCCAGGAGTACAAGTACCGTAAAACGGAAGAGGAGCATCAGCGCTGGCAGGAGGCGGTCGCCAAACACCCGCCGCTGCTGCACCCGGTGGTGCGTACCCATCCGGTCAGCGGCAAGCAGGCGCTGTTCGTCAACGAAGGGTTCACCACGCGGATTGTAGATCTGAGCGAGAAAGAGAGCGAGGCGCTGCTCACGTTCCTGTTTGCCCATATCACGAAGCCGGAGTTCCAGGTGCGCTGGCGCTGGCAGGAGAACGATCTGGCGATCTGGGATAACCGGGTGACGCAGCATTACGCCAATGCCGATTACCTGCCGCAGCGGCGGATTATGCAGCGGGCGACGATATTGGGGGATAAACCTTTCTTCCGTGCGGGCTGATTGCCGGGTGGCGGCTACGCCTTACCCGGCCTACAACACCCGCTCCCGTAGGCCCGGTAAGCGTAGCGCCACCGGGCGTGACAAATGTGCACCGTGATTCCCGTAGACCCGGTAAGCGTAGCGCCACCGGGCGTGACAAATGTGCGCCGTGATTCCCGTAGGCCCGGTAAGGCGTAGCGCCACCGGGCGTGACAAATGCGCACCGTGATTCCCGTAGGCCCGGTAAGCGTAGCGCCACCGGGCGTGACAAATGTGCGCCGTGATTCCCGTAGGCCCGGTAAGCGTAGCGCCACCGGGCGTGACAAATGCGCACCATGATTCCCGTAGGCCCGGTAAGCGTAGCGCCACCGGGCGTGACAAATGCGCACCATGATTCCCGTAGGCCCGGTAAGGCGTAGCCGCCACAGGGCGTTACAGATGCGCTTCGATATAACGCTGATAGCGGTTGGCTTTCAGATAACAGAGATCCACCAGCACCAGTCCGTCCACGCAGTTGTTGAACGCCGGATCGCTGCCAAAATCGATAAACTGCACGCCGCCGGGCTCGCACAGCTCGGAGTACTGCTTGTACAGCGGCGGGATGCCGCATCCCAGATTGCCGAGCAATGATTTCAGCCGGGTCAGATCCTCCACGTAATCCTCGCCGCTAAACTGCGCCAGCACCTCGGGTAGCGAGGCGGGATAAGGGCGTCGCGAGGCGGCCAGCGGATGGCTAGCCGGGAACCACAGCCGATAGAAGGCCACCAGCAGATCCCGCGCCGCGGGCGGTAACCCACCGGAGATCGACACCGGGCCGAACAGGTAGCGGTAGTGCGGATAGCGCGCCAGATAAGCGCCAATCCCGGACCACAGGTAGTCCAGCCCGCGCCGTCCCCAGTAGCGCGGCTGAATAAAGCTGCGCCCCAGTTCAATCCCATGCTCAAGGATGTCCTGCATTTTGTCATCGTAGTGG
Source organism: Leclercia sp. TB492 (assembly GCF_049974505.2). Classification (NCBI taxonomy): domain Bacteria; kingdom Pseudomonadati; phylum Pseudomonadota; class Gammaproteobacteria; order Enterobacterales; family Enterobacteriaceae; genus Leclercia; species Leclercia sp. TB492. The sequence goes on from NZ_CM127572.1 coordinate 960,907, forward strand.
AACAGGCTGTAGCTGTAGAGCGCCTCCGGCTCCCGCATCGCCGTCGGGATAAAACGGTATGCGCCGACGATCTCCAGATCCTCGTTATCCCACAAAATCAGGTGCAGATAGTCATCGTCGTAGCTGTCGGTGTCCCGGCGCTTGCCGCTGCCTTCTCCTACCGCGCGAAAGGCGATCTCCCGAAGCCGCCCCAGCTCACGCAGGATCGGGACATCTTCCTGGCCGTTGCGCTGCCACAGGTAAATGGTTTTGCCATCGGCGGTGGTGCCCAGACACTCCGCCTGCGCCAGCTCGCGCTTCAGGGTGGCCCGGTCTTCCGCACGGGCTATGGCGGACTCGGTTTTGAACACCCCCGGTAGCCCTTTGCCGAGACGCAGCACGTGCTGGCGGCACCGTTCGGCCATCTCCCGCGGGGAGAGCGTGGGGCTGAACCAGTGGCTCCAGCCGATCTGCTGACCGATTTTCACCGGCAGGCGGCTGTGGCGGCGGCGAAACATCTGCTGCATCAGCAGCAGCATCGACAGGTTCGGGGAGAGCAGGGTGCTGGCATAGAACAGCAGGCTGTTGCGGGCCTGGATACTCACCGGCAGCAGCGGCGCGCGGAATTTTCCCGCCAGCTTGATAAAGCTTGGGTGCCACTTTTTATCGCGGATCCCGGTGCGCGTCGGGCGGGAAACTTCCCCCGCCGGGAAGAAGATCAGCACCCCGGCGTTTTGCAGGTGCTGCTCCATCAGGGTGAATGACGATTTCGCCGTCCGTCCGCCCATGTTGTCCACCGGAATAAACAGCGAGCTCAGCGGCTCCAGATGCGTCAGCATGCGGTTGGTGACAACTTTGACATCGCGGCGCACCCGGGAGACGGCATACAGCAGCGCCAGTCCATCCAGCGTACCTGTAGGGTGGTTAGCCATAACAATGAGCGGGCCGTGAGCGGGGATTTGTTCGAGGTCGTGAGCCGGAAGGGTACAGAGGATATCGAGATGGTCCAGAACCTGTTCCACCATATCCAGCCCTTTCAGGTGGCGATGGTCGGCGGCAAACTGTCGGAACTCCTCTTCGTGGAATAACTTCTTTAACAGCCTTTTTTGCCAGGGTGCAGGCCTCGCCTGCGGCCAAAGGTCATCGAGAACGCTGTCGAGACTAAACATGGTGGCACCTCCTGCTGTACTGCTCAGACAGTAGAAGCGCCAGATGTCGGTTGTATTGCAGTGTGGTGAAGGTTTGTCACAGGCCGGGTAAGGCGAAGCCGCCACCCGGCACTGCCGATTAACGCAGAATTTTCTTCTCGGCCAGATCCAGCGCGAAGTAGCTGAAGATCAGATCCGCGCCCGCGCGTTTGATCGCCCCCAGGCTTTCGAGGATCACTTTCTCTTCATCGATCGCCCCCGCCTGCGCGGCGAATTTGATCATCGCGTACTCACCGCTCACCTGATAGGCGCCCAGCGGCAGATCGGTGCGTTCGCGGATATCGCGCAGGATGTCGAGGTAGGCACCTGCCGGTTTCACCATCAGGCAGTCGGCGCCCTGGGCTTCGTCGAGCAGCGATTCGCGGATCGCTTCGCGGCGGTTCAGCGGGTTCATCTGGTAGGTTTTGCGATCGCCTTTCAGCGCGGTGCCTGCCGCTTCACGGAACGGACCGTAGAAGGAGGAGGCGAACTTGGTGGAGTAGGACATGATCGCGGTATCGGTGAAGCCCGCGGCGTCCAGCGCCTGGCGAATGGCCTGCACCTGGCCGTCCATAGCGGCAGACGGGGCGATAAAGTCAGCGCCTGCGGCGGCGGCCACGACGGCCTGTTTGCCCAGGTTGAGCAGGGTCGCGTCGTTATCCACGCCATGATCGCACAGCACGCCGCAGTGGCCGTGGGAGGTGTATTCGCAGAAGCAGGTGTCGGACATGACGATCATCTCTGGCACCGTCTCTTTGGCGATGCGCGACATGCGCGCCACCAGACCGTCCTCTTTCCAGGCATCGCTGCCGGTGGCGTCGGTATGATGGGAGATGCCGAAGGTCATGATCGACCGGATGCCAGCGTTGGCGATACGCTCAATTTCGCGTGCCAGGTGTTTCTCCGGAATACGCATGACGCCCGGCATGGCCTCGATGGCTTTGTAGTCATCAATCTCTTCTTCAACAAAAATCGGCAACACCAGATCGTTTAAGGTCAGTGTTGTCTCTTCAAAAAGCGCGCGCAGAGCCGGGGATTTGCGCAGACGACGGGGACGAGCAATTAAATCGTTCATGATATGCCTGACGAGTGTGAATCAAAGAGGGACAGTGTACCCGAAATGGCCGTCGGCTGTTTTACTAAAGTTGTCGTTTAGCCCGCAGAATGTGGGGCGGGATGGCCAGCCGTTATTTCCTGCTTTTTCAATTTATCGCCCGAAATAAGTTTACGCTCTCTCTACGCAGGATAAAGTTGGTTCAAAAAATATATCCTGCCCAGGTAATATCCTAACCAGGTCACATTCTTTTTTACGGTTGTCAGCGTTACGTATTTATTTTATGTCTCATTTGCTTTTATGTTATAACTTACAATGATCTTTCACCTTTTATAAATTTCCTTTCGAATAAATATAACAAATTGAAATATATGGTTATTTTTAATATTTTTTATATTTTAAAAAGTATTTTTATTATTCTGTCTGTTTTCGGACTTAATTGTCGGATTCATTGAACCATTTTGTTTTAAGGCTGCATAATTCTCCTCGCAATATATTTGCACTGTATTTACGGACAAACTTGCTTACGTCCCTGAGGAGGGATGACCCAATGCAAACATGGAAAAAGAAACTTGTTGTATCTCAACTTGCATTAGCCTGCACGCTGGCTATCGCTTCTCAGGCCAATGCAAAAGATATTTCTGGTAGCACTTACAACACCTTTGGTTATGATAATACCGCGACGTCGGCCTGGTTTAATGGATATTCCGACTGGAATGACTCCAGCGCAACGCACGACAGCGATATCTATCCTGTCATCAACAAATCCACCGTAAACGGCGTTATCTCAACGTATTACCTGGATGATGGCGTGGGCGGTCGTGCAAATTCACTGAACATCTCTGACAGCACGATCAACGGGATGATCACCTCTGAGTGTATGACCACCGAATGTGCGGGCGGTCTGAATGCCGACGGCACTACCCATCAGCAGTACGATCGTTTTGCGCTGACGGTGGACAATACCACCATCAACGACACCTATGAGCATTACGCTTACGATGTGGTGAACGGCTCTACAACCACCACTCAATACTGGGATACTCACGCGCTGGGCAACGCCATTACCCTTGACGTGGAGTCTGACATCGTTATCCAGAACAACTCCCGCATCGCCGGTATCACCCTGACTCAGGGCTATCACCAGCTGGACAACACACCGTACGATGCTGACACCGGCATTGAAGACAACAGCCACGTCTTCACCAACACCCTCCAGGTGAAAGATTCCGTTGTGACCTCTGGCGCTTATAGCGATCTGGGCACCAGCGGCTTCTATGGTCAGTCGGCAAAACCAAGCGATTACGGCGAAAATAACGCTACGGCGTCGGACGATGCGGCGCTGATCGTGTCGGCCAGCCGCGCGGATAACGCCATGCGCACCACGGCAAACTTCGATCACTCCACCCTGACCGGCGATGTGCTGTTCACCAGCACCTTCGACAACAACTTCTATCCGAATGGCGATCCGGCTACCGATACCACTGCTGACGGCGTTTATAACCCGACCACCAACGGCTGGGACGGTACCGACAAGCTGGATCTGACCCTCACCAACGGCAGCAAGTGGGTCGGTGCCGCCGTCTCCAGCGTCGAGGCGATCGGGCCTTCTCAGATGTATGGTCTGGGCTACAGCAGCGTCGACTGGCGTACCCTGGCAGCAAACAGCATCTGGCCTGAATCGACCTTCAACAGCAACGGTCATCTGGTGGGCAATCAGGTTTATCAGAGCGGTCTGTTCAACGTCACCCTGGATAACGGTTCCGAATGGGATACCCGTAAGCAATCCAACATTGATGCCCTGACCGTTAACAACCGTTCGCAGGTCAATGTCGAAAGCTCCGGCCTGCTGGCTGACAGCATCACCCTGACCAACGCGTCGACCATGAACATCGGCGATTCCGGTGAAGTGGCAACCGACAGCTTGTACCTCGACAGTTCAAGTCTCGCCACCCTGACTCAGGAGACGGCAGAGCTGTATGCCAACACCATCACCGTGGATAACCGTGCAGAGCTGGCGCTGGGTCTGGGCCAGGTCGACACCCATAAACTGGTGCTGACCGACGGCGGCGTGCTGAACGTTGCCAGTCGCGACTACGTGTTCAATTCCGATCTGAACAACGCCCGCTACGTCACCAACGATATCCACCAGGCAGAGTACGATTACGGGACAATCGCCCTCAACTCGGATGGTCACCTGGCGGTGAACGGTGAAGTGTCCGGTAACTATAAAGTCCGTCTGGATAACGCGACCGGTGCCGGCTCCGTTGCCGACTACAAAAACAAAGAGATCGTCCGCATTTACGATAACAATGCGGATACGCAGGCCAGCTTCACCGCGGCCAACAAAGCGGATCTCGGGGCTTATACTTACCAGGCTCAGCAGCAGGGCGACACCGTGGTGCTGCATCAGGAGCGCCTGACCGATTACGCCAACATGGCGCTGAGCATTCCGTCTGCCAACACCAACATCTGGCATCTGCAACAGGATGCCCTGGCTAACCGTCTGACCAACAGCCGTCACGGCCTGGCCGACAAGGGTGGCGCATGGGTGAACGTCTTCGGCGGCAATTTCGACGGCGATAACGGCACTATTCACTACGATCAGGACGTCAGCGGCATCATGGTGGGTCTTGATACCCATATTGATGGCAACAACGCCGACTGGATCTTCGGTGCGGCAGCGGGCTTTGCCAAAGGCGATATGAACGATCGCAGCGGCCAGGTGGATCAGGACAGCCAGACCGCGATGCTGTACTCCGCCGCGCGCTTTGCTAACGATGTCTTCATCGACAGCTCCCTGAGCTACTCGCGCTTCAATAACGATCTCTCTGCCAACATGAGCAATGGCGAGTACGTCGATGGCAACACCACCACCGACGCCTGGGGCTTCGGGCTGAAGCTGGGCTACGACTGGAAACCGAACGATGCCGGTTACCTCACCCCGTATGCCGCCATCTCCGGCCTGTTCCAGTCTGGCGACGATTATCGTCTGAGCAACGATCTGCGCGTGGGCAGCCAGTCCTACGACAGCATGCGTTATGAAGCCGGTTTCGACGCGGGCTACACCTTCGGTTACGGCGACGATCAGGCGCTGACGCCGTTCTTCAAACTGGCGTACGTCTACGACGATGCCGGTGAAGATGCCAAAGTTAACGGCGACAACATCGATAACGGTGTGAAAGGTTCCGCGGTGCGTGTGGGACTGGGTACGCAGTTTAGCTTCACCAAAAACTTCAGTGCTTACACTGATGCCACTTACCTCGGTGGTGGTGATGTTGATCAAAACTGGGGCGCCAACCTCGGTGTGAAATACACCTGGTAACACGCCTGATGCGGGGAGGCGTGCCTCCCCGCTTTTTAGCGTCAGTTAAGGATGACTCGAGACCTGCATGAACCGGTATGCAAAACCCCTTTCTGAATTCTCCCGGCTCGAAAAGTGCCTCTCTGCGCACAGCACGCCGTTCAAACTGTCTGCCCAGCTTCCGGTGTTTGGCGAGCGCAACGAAGAAAATCACTGCGCGGTGGTGCTGCAGTCTGGATCGCTCAGCATTCACCGCCAGCAGGATGATTTACTGGTCGAGATTGTCGCCGCGCCCTACATCTTCGGGATTAACGCCGGCATGATGGGCTGTAGCACAGAGTACCTGCTGATATCACAATCGCCCTGTTCCGGGTTCTATCTCCCCGCCGCCAGCGCCCGCCATCTGATCCAGCAGGCCGGTTTATGGTCTGATGCGTTCTGCTGGCTCTCCTGGCACCACCGGGTGATGGAGATCCGCGATAAGCAGCTGGTGGGCAATAACTCGTACAGCCAGATCCGCGCCACGCTGCTGGATATGGCCCAGTGGGATGAAGCGTTACGTATGCGGGTGGGGGTGATGAGCTACATTCAGCGCCGCACGCGTATTTCGCGTTCGGTGGTGGCAGAGGTGCTGGCGGCGTTACGGCAGGGGAACTACATCACGATGGAGCGGGGCAAACTGGTTAGCGTCAACCGTTTGCCCGCTGAATATTAGTCCAGGGAAGCGGTGATCGCCTGCGGCTTGTTCTCGCTCAGCTCCACCACCAGCTGGTTGACGCCGTCGCTCATATTGACGAAACGCGTAAGCGGCGAGCGCGTCACCACCACAAATACCCCAACGTTAGACTGCGGGATCATCGCCATATAGGTGATGAATCCGCCGCCGCCGCCGGTTTTCTGGATAATGCCCGGACGACCGTTTTTCGGCGCCAGATAGACCCAGCCGAGGCCCAGCGCGTCCGCGCGGCCTGGCACATCCATGCCAATCACTCGCGTTAACTGGCTGCGCTGATAGATCAGCGTCTGCATTCTGTCGGCCTGATTGCTGCGCGCGTAGAAATCAGAGGAGAGGAACTGCTGCATCCAGCGCATCATGTCGCCCGGGGTGGAGTAAACCCCGCCGCTGCCCACTGCCGCCAGAGTGTTGTTACACGGGCTGGCCCCTTTTTCCGCCACCATCAGGCGCTTGCACTGATCGGGGGAGGGGGTAAAGGTGGTGTCTTTCATTCCCAGCGGACGGGCGATTTGCTCGTCGAACAGCTGAGCGTAGGGTTTGCCCGCCGCGTTGCCCAGCGCATCGGCCAGCAGATCAAAGGCCAGGTTTGAGTAGGCGGCCTGCGAACCCGGTGATGATTTCAGGGTCGCCGTCGATAACCAGTTCCAGCGTTGATCCCGGGTCGGCCAGACAAATACCGGACGATGGGCGGCACCGCCGGGCTGTTCGCGCGGCAGGGCGCTGGTGTGGGTGGCAAGGTTGACGAGCGTAATGGGCGCGCCCTGATATGTCGGCACCCGGGCCCCCGGCGGGGCGTATTTGCTTAACGGATCGTTTAGCTTCACCACGCCCTGATCGAGCAGCTTCACCAGCATCTCACTGGTCATCAGTTTGGTCAGGGAGGCAATGCGTACCACCGAATCCAGCTGCGGGTGAACATTATTACCCGGACGTGTTTCGCCAAAGCTGCGGAATACGCGCTGGTTACCGTCAATCGCCACCAGGGCCATCCCCGTTGCGCCGCTGCCGTAAAAAATAAGATTCGCATAGCGATCGACCACATCGGAGGCGAAGGCCGGATCGGCAATCGGCTGGGCAGGGGCAGCCTGCACGCAGGTGAGGCTGGCCGCATACAGCGCGGCGGAGAGTAACAGACTACGTTTCAACGAAAGCATCCATGAAGTGAATGAGAAAAGTATGCGTATTTATACTACTAAACGGCGTATTGCAAAGGCCTGAACAGCATAACGATAGCGTGAAAAACGTAACCATGGGTAAATACAAACAATTTCGTTATTACCGATCTCATGTTTTGTGACATTGCGCTTATGATACCTGTCAGCTCATTTACTTTTCCGTGCAGGTGGCGGTTGACGGCGAACTAAAACCAGGCCGGCAGGTCTGATAATCCGTCGTCCACAGCAGTAGCGATAACTACAAGAAGGAAGCGTTATGTTTAAGTCGTTTTTCCCCAAACCGGGGCCCTTTTTCCTTTCGGCCTTTATTTGGGCCCTGATCGCTGTCATTTTCTGGCAGGCCGGTGGCGCTGACGGTTTTGCGCGTCTGGTCGGTGCCACAGGCGATGTGCCAATCAGCGCGGCGCGTTTCTGGTCGCCGGGCTATCTGCTCTTTTACGCTTATTACGCCTTTTGCATCGGGGCGTTTGCCCTGTTCTGGTTTATCTACTCGCCGCACCGCTGGCAGTACTGGTCGATTCTCGGTACCTCGCTGATTATCTTTGTCACCTGGTTTCTGGTGGAGGTCGGGGTGGCGGTCAACGCCTGGTATGCGCCGTTCTACGATCTGATCCAGACCGCGCTCAGCGCGCCGCACAAAGTCACTATTAACCAGTTTTATCATGAAGTCGGCGTGTTCCTCGGGATCGCGCTGATCGCCGTTGTTATTGGCGTGATGAATAATTTCTTTGTCAGCCACTACGTGTTCCGCTGGCGCACCGCGATGAACGAATACTATATGGCCCACTGGCAGCAGCTGCGCCATATCGAAGGTGCCGCCCAGCGTGTGCAGGAAGATACCATGCGCTTCGCATCCACCCTTGAAGATATGGGGGTCAGCTTTATCAACGCCATCATGACCCTGATCGCCTTCCTGCCGGTGCTGGTTACGCTGTCTGCCCACGTGCCGGAGCTGCCAATTGTCGGCCATCTGCCGTACGGCCTGGTGATCGCCGCGATTGTCTGGTCGCTGATGGGTACGGGTCTGCTGGCGGCGGTGGGGATCAAACTGCCGGGGCTGGAGTTTAAAAACCAGCGCGTCGAAGCGGCCTACCGTAAAGAGCTGGTCTATGGCGAAGACGACGCCAGCCGCGCCTCGCCGCCGACGGTGCGCGAGCTGTTCGGCGCGGTGCGTCGCAACTATTTCCGCCTCTATTTCCACTACATGTACTTCAACATCGCCCGCATCCTTTATCTGCAGGTGGATAACGTTTTCGGCTTGTTCCTGCTGTTCCCGTCGATTGTGGCCGGTACTATCACCCTGGGTCTGATGACGCAAATCACCAATGTGTTTGGTCAGGTACGAGGTTCGTTCCAGTATCTGATCAGCTCATGGACCACGCTGGTGGAGCTGATGTCCATCTATAAACGTTTACGCAGTTTTGAACGTGAGCTGGATGGTCAGGATCTACAGGAAGTGACCCATACGTTGAGCTAATACAGGGAGTCGTTATGTCTTTTATCGTACCGCGTGCGTTACCCTTTTCGCTGCTTGCCGCCCTGGTGTTAGCCGGGTGTGCTGAGAGGGAAGCTGCGCCACTGAAAAAGGGCGAAAAGCCCGTCGATGTGGCCAGCGTCGTGCGGCAAAAAATGCCCGCCACGGTGAAAGACCGGGACCAGTGGGCCTCGGCGCTGGCAAAAACCTTTGAGAGCCAGAAGATTGCCCCCACCGAGGAGAATATCTGCTCGGTGTTGGCGGTGGCGCAGCAGGAGTCGCTGTATCAGTCCGATCCGGCGGTGCCGGGGCTGAACAAAATCGCCTGGAAAGAGATCGATCGCCGGGCAGAAAAGCTGCACATCCCGGCGTTCCTGGTCCATACGGCGCTGAAAATCACCTCGCCGAACGGGAAAAGCTACAGCGAGCGGCTGGATACGGTGAAAACCGAGAAACAGCTGAGCGCCATCTTCGACGATATGATCGGTACGGTGCCGATGGGGCAGACCCTGTTTGGCTCCCTGAACCCGGTGCATACCGGTGGGCCAATGCAGGTCAGTATCGCCTTCGCGGAAAAGCATACCGACGGCTATCCGTGGAAAATCGAGAATACGGTGCGTCAGGAGGTCTTTTCCCTGCGCGGCGGCCTGTGGTTTGGCACCTACCATCTGCTGAACTATCCCGCCAGCTACGATGTGCCGCTCTACCGCTTTGCTGACTTCAACGCCGGCTGGTACGCCAGCCGCAATGCGGCATTCCAGAGTGCAGTCAGCCGCGCCAGCGGGGTGAAGCTGGCGCTGGACGGAGATCTGATCGTCTATGGCAGCAGCGAGGCAGGGAAGACGGAACTGGCGGTGCGTAAGCTTAAAAGCAAGCTGGATATGAGCGACAGTGAGATTCGCCAGCAGCTGGCGAAAGGCGACAGCCTGGCATTTGAGAAAACCGAACTTTATCAGCAGGTGTACAAGCTGGCGGAGCAGAAGAGCGGAAAGAAACTCCCGAAAGCGATATTACCGGGCATCCAGCTTGAGAGCCCGAAAATCACCCGCAATCTGACTACCGCCTGGTTTGCCCAGCGCGTTGATGATCGCCGGGCGAAGTGTATGGCGCTAAATTAGCGGTAGCGGCGCCAGCGCCCGACCAGGGCAACGGCGCCCAACACCACCAGCCCCACAAGGAACGGGATCAGCCCGAATACGGTCCCGACGCCCAGCCCAATCTCCACGCGCGGGCGACCGGAGTCTTCGACCTGCATCAGGTGCTCATACACGCCGGGAGCATGCACAAGGATATTCAGCAGCTGTGAGCCTGCCCAGAAGCAGAACAGCACAAACAGAGCGTATGCGATATTTCCTGCCGTGGAGGTCTTAGGTTGTCTGGTGCTGAAAATCGGCTTCGACATAGTAAAGTCTGCCATAACTACCTCCGGAATGTTCTGCCTGGCTATATGCCTGTTGTACACGCTGAGTTTGACAGCTCATGGCGGATGTCAATATCGGAATGATGGTAATTTGGCCTGGAGAATTCTCCTGGATGTGCGATTTTTGCCGCGCATCACAGATTTTTTACTTAAGTGAAATTCACTCTCATTTCAGATTTTCCGCATACGCCGCAGACCTGACGACAAAACTGTGCGAGGATAGATTTTTTCTTCTGGAGCGACCATGAAACTGCCTGCCAAAATCCGCCGTGACTGGCACTTCTATGCCTTTGCTATTGGGCTGATTTTTATTCTGAACGGGGTGGTGGGGCTGCTGGGCTTCGAAGCGAAGGGCTGGCAAACCTATGCGGTAGGGCTGGTGACCTGGGTTATCAGTTTCTGGCTGGCAGGGTTTATCATTCGCCGTCGCCCGGAAGAGACGACGGCGAACGACGCGGATTAACCGTTAACGGAAATCTGTAGCGCGCTGTCAGCGGCATGTCGCTCCAGCGCCAGTTCAATCAGGCGGGTAATCAGATCCGGGTAGCTGAGGCCGCTGGCTTGCCACAGTTTCGGGTACATGCTGATGTTGGTGAAGCCTGGCAGCGTGTTGATTTCATTGATCACGACGCGATTATCCGATGTTAAGAAGACATCGACACGCGCCATGCCGCGACAGCCCAGCGCCTGATACGCCTCAATGGCAATGGCGCGGATCGTGTCGTTCACCTCTGGATCCAGCGCGGCGGGCACCACCACCTGCGCGCCCTGGTCGTCGATGTATTTGGTGTCGTAAGAGTAGAACTCGCTGTTCAGCACCACTTCACCACAGGTGCTGGCCTGCGGGAAATCATTCCCCAGCACCGCGCACTCAATCTCACGGCCTTTGATTCCCTGTTCCACCACCACTTTGTGATCGAAGGTAAAGGCCAGACGCACCGCGTCGCTGAACTGCGCTTCGCTGTTCACTTTGCTGACGCCGACGGAGGAGCCCTGGTTCGCCGGTTTGACGAACAGCGGCAGGCCAAAGCGGGCGCTGAGATCGGCAAAGGTATGCTGGTCGCGGTTGGCGCGGGTCAGGGTGACAAAGGGGGCCACGTTCAGCCCGGCATCGCGCAGCAGGCGCTTGGTGACGTCCTTATCCATGCAGGCGGCGGAACCGAGCACGTCGGAGCCGACGAACGGCAGGTTAGCCATCCGCAGCATCCCCTGCAGGGAGCCGTCTTCGCCCAGCGTGCCGTGGACAATCGGGAAAATGACGTCGATCTGCGACAGTGTCTGCCCGGTACTGGCATTGATCAGCTGGCCCTGCATCACGCCTGGCACAGTGGCAACGCTAATCTCAGACGGGTTCAGCGCGATGTGCGCCGGATCGTCAGCGTTGAGCAGATAGCTCTGCTCGTCGTTAATGTGCCATTGACCCTGTTTATCAATGCCTAACAGCACGACCTCAAAGCGGCTCTTATCAATCGCGTTAACGATATTTTTGGCCGATTGCAGCGACACTTCGTGCTCGGCTGATTTTCCCCCAAAGACAATACCTACCCGCAACTTCGCCATCACTTCGCTCATCCACTCTGACTCAAAACGCTTACCCTATCACGATGCCCGGCGGAATTCGCCGCCTTCTGCCATAATGTTTTGGCACATTGTTTCAGGAGGGTGAGTGAAAGGGAAAAGCCTGATTATCTGTCTTGCTGTCATTGCTGCGGCCATCGCAAGCTACCGCTGGCTGCCGTCGTATTACAACCCCTTTGCCCCGCTATCTCTCGACGATCCTCCCGGGACCCTGACCCAGTTTAAGCTCAGGCGCCTGTCCCCTGAGCATTGTGAAATACTGCTGGCGCAGGCCAATGCGCGCCAGCTGATCCGCACCCAGACGGTGGCCGACAGCACGGGAGAGTGTCCGCTGAGCGACGTGGTGCGCGTGCGTAGCTTTGGCAGCGTCAGCCTCAGCAGCAGCTTTCTCGCCAGCTGCCCGCTGGCGCTCAGCTCGGCGCTGTTCGTCAACCAGCAGGCCCGGCCCCTTACCCAAACCATGATGGGCAGCAGCCTGTCGCGCATTGACCATCTTGGCAGCTTTGCCTGTCGGAACATCTATCATCGTCCGAATGCCCGGCGCAGCGAGCATGCCAGCGCCGAGGCGCTGGATATCAGCGGCTTTACGCTGGAGAACGGGCAGCGGATCTCGGTCCTGCGCGGCTGGCAAAACGCCACCACCCAGCCATGGCTGCGGGCGCTGCTGGGGGCCAGCTGCGGCTACTTCGGCAATGCCCTCGGCCCGGATTACAATGCCGCCCACGCCAACCATTTTCATCTGGGCATGCGCGGTTTTGGCTACTGCCCGCAAAGTATAAACCACCAGACAAAAGGCAAAAATATGTGACATGTTTCACAGATATGATGACTGGGAAGATAAAACACCGAAGTCGCGGCAGGCGCATCTCTGATAACTTTCGGCGCAGCCTGAGTTGGTAATCTGATAGCGAATTCATGCAAAACGAAGACAGTATCCGCCTATGGAATCGTGGAAAGTTAACCTCATTTCGGTCTGGTTCGGTTGTTTTTTCACCGGTCTTGCCATCAGCCAGATTTTACCTTTTTTGCCGCTGTACGTGTCCCAGCTTGGCGTCTCGTCCCACGAGGCGCTGTCGATGTGGTCAGGCCTGACTTTCAGCGTCACGTTTCTGGTCTCGGCCATTGTCTCGCCAATGTGGGGCAGCCTGGCCGACCGCAAAGGGCGCAAGCTGATGCTGCTGCGCGCCTCGCTGGGAATGGCGATTGCGATCCTGCTCCAGGCTTTTGCCACTAACGTCTGGCAGCTGTTCCTGCTGCGTGCGCTGATGGGGCTGACCTCCGGCTATATCCCGAATGCCATGGCGCTGGTGGCCTCACAGGTGCCGCGGGAGCGCAGCGGCTGGGCCATCAGTACCCTGTCGACGGCGCAGATCAGCGGCGTGATCGGCGGCCCGCTGATGGGGGGCTTTCTGGCTGACCACGTGGGCCTGCGCGCGGTATTCCTCATCACCGCCGTCCTGCTGGTGATCAGCTTTCTGGTGACGTTGTTTCTGATTAAAGAGGGGGCTCGCCCGACGACGAGCAAGGCGGAGCGGCTGAGCGGTAAGGCGGTGTTTGCCTCGCTACCCTACCCATGGCTGATGATCAGCCTGTTTATCACCACTATGGTGATCCAGCTCTGTAACGGTTCGGTGGGGCCGATCCTCGCACTGTTTATTCAGTCGATGGCGCCCGACAGCAATAATATCGCCTTCCTCAGCGGGATGATTGCCGCCGTGCCGGGCATCTCCGCGCTGATGTCTGCCCCGCGTCTGGGCAAGCTGGGGGATCGCATCGGCACCGGTCGCATTCTAATGGCGACGCTTATCGTGGCGGTGGTGCTCTTTTTTGCCATGTCCTTTGTTACCACCCCCTTCCAGCTTGGGGTGCTGCGCTTCCTGCTGGGCTTTGCCGATGGAGCCATGCTGCCTGCCGTACAGACGCTGCTGATTAAATACTCCAGCGATCGGGTAACCGGGCGGATCTTCGGTTATAACCAGTCGTTTATGTATCTGGGGAACGTCGCCGGTCCGCTGATGGGGGCGGCAGTCTCGGCGATGGCCGGATTCCGCTGGGTTTTTGCCGCCACCGCGGTGGTGGTCTTACTGAATATAATCCAGCTGGCATGGGCCATGCGGCGGCGACGCCAGCAGGAAGCCAGCATTCGGGGGAATAAGCGGTTGTAGCCTTGCTGTATAATATATTTAAGCAGGGCTGTCATTATCTTTTATTTGAAATGGCGGTTCTGCTTTTATTTTGCACTGCCTCGACGCTTTAATTTAATTTAAAGTGCCTCTTTCCCGGTTGCCCGGCAGATTAATTTATCAGGAGTGTGTTGTCCGGCTAAAAATAGTACTTTTAACTACTTTGCAAGCCTCAGGCATAATGATAACGTCGGAAAAAATCTCATAAGGAAATAGCGCTGTGAAAAATCTCATTGCTGAGTTGTTGCTGAAGCTTGCACAAAAGGAAGAAGAGTCAAAAGAGCTGGTGGCCCAGGTCGAAGCGTTAGAAATTGTGGTAACCGCGCTGTTACGACAGATGGCGCAAAGTGAGCAGCAGGCGCTGATTGATAGCGTGGAAGGCGCGCTGGATGAGGCCCGACCAGACACACAGGTCTCTGAGCAGGACAGCGAAATGCTGCAGCAATACGTAAAAAAGCTGTTACGGCACCCGCGCAACTGAACGGTCATCTGACGTAATTTCATGTCATAGAACCGTCACATCGGTTGCCTATAGTCGCTCTGTTTTATTTTTTTATGTATTTCTACATGGAAAAAATAAGTGAAACAGAGCGCACTTTATATTGCATTACTGTCCCTGTTATTTACCCCCACAATTTATGCTGAAACTGTGGCATCGACCAGGGTTCTGGATAATCGTGCCGCTCAGGGTGATATCACCCAGCCTGCCCCTGACCGGGCAATATATCCACTATGTGCCTGATAAAAAATCCGGCAAGCCAGATGGCGTCACCGACTCCACTGCCCGGCACGAAAAAACACCTAACGGGTGGTTTTTTCAGCAGCACGAACCAGACTTACTGTGATCATCCACAGAAGGAAAGTGCTATGAAAATCACACTGCTGGTTACGCTGCTCTTTGGTCTGTTTTCTCTTACCCCGGTGGGGGCCCAGGATAAACAGCAAACCCCGCAGCAGCAACGTATGACCACTTGCAATCAACAGGCCACCGCCCAGGCGCTGAAGGGCGATTCCCGTAAGACCTATATGAGCGACTGCCTGAAAAACGCCTCCTCTAAACCCGGCGAAAAAAGCCTGACGCCGCAGCAACAAAGGATGCGCGAATGCAACAGTCAGGCGACCCAACAATCCCTTAAAGGCGACGATCGAAATAAGTTTATGAGTGCCTGTCTGAAGAAAAACGGCTAGTTCAAACGGGTGAGCGAGCCCGGTGGCTCACCCGAAATATCATACTTAGCCTTGAGTAAGCCTTTCTATAATTTGGGAAAATGCTTTTGAGTGTTCCCAAAAATTATGAATGATGAAAACTTTTACAGCAAAGTCTATGCCCGGGAAGGAATGAGTCAGGCGCATTCAGCGGATGAGTATCACCGTGCGGGTATCCGACTGGCTCGTCGGCTGCGTTGGCCGCGAGCGGTGGGTCTGGGCATTCTCTTCTTACCGATTGCCAGCGTGCTGGTCGCGCAGCCGGTCAACGGTGTCTGGTGGCTGCTGCTGGTTGGCTGGGCGTTTGTCTGGCCCCATCTGGCCTGGCAATTAGCTGCGCGTTCTACCGATCCCTATAACGGCGAGATGTTTAACCTCAAAGTCGACGCCATTGTGGCCGGGGTCTGGATTGGGGTAATGGGAATTAATGCCATGCCAAGTGCGGCGCTGGTCATGATGATAAGCATGAACCTTATTGGCGTGGGCGGGATCCGGCTGTACGGCCCCGGGGTGATGATGACCGCACTGGCGGCGCTGGTCTCCCTGCAGCTCACGCGCGTGACGCCGGACTACGTCAGCACGCCGCTGGAACTCTGGCTCGCGCTGCCGGTGATCGTCTTTTACCCGATGCTGTTTGCCTGGGTGAGTTTCCATACGACGAGTCGTCTGGTGGAACATAAGCGCCGGCTTGAGCTGATGAGTACTCTTGATGGCATGACGGGGGTGTTTAATCGTCGCCACTGGGAAGTTTTGCTGCGCACGGAATATGAAAACTGCCGCCGCTATCACCGTAGCGCCACGCTCCTGCTGATCGATATCGATCACTTCAAGAGCATTAACGATACCTGGGGCCACGACATTGGCGATCAGGCGATTGTCGCCGTCACCCGGCAGCTACAGCTCACGCTACGCGCCAGCGATATGATTGGCCGCTTTGGCGGGGATGAGTTCGCGGTGATCATGAGCGGCACGCAGGCGGAAAGCGCCATTGCGGCAATGTCGCGGGTACACGAACGGCTGGCAGATTTACATCTGCCGGGATCGCCCCAGGTAAAGATATCCATCAGCGTCGGCGTAGCGCCGCTCACGACGTCGATGGTGCATTATCAGGAGTGGCTTAAAGCGGCGGATATCGCGCTCTACAAAGCGAAAAATGCCGGACGTAATCGCACCGAAGTGGCGGCCTGACGTCCGGC
Source organism: Leclercia sp. TB492 (assembly GCF_049974505.2). Classification (NCBI taxonomy): domain Bacteria; kingdom Pseudomonadati; phylum Pseudomonadota; class Gammaproteobacteria; order Enterobacterales; family Enterobacteriaceae; genus Leclercia; species Leclercia sp. TB492. The sequence continues at coordinate 977,399 of NZ_CM127572.1, forward strand.
AGTCGGTCAGGACTTACTCAGCAGCTCTGATTTTTCCATGCACTTATTCATGGCTTCAATGACGGCGGCACGGAAGCCGCGCTCCTCCAGCACCCGCACTGCTTCAATAGTGGTGCCGCCCGGGGAACAGACCATATCTTTCAGCTCGCCCGGATGTTTACCGGTTTCGAGCACCATTTTGGCTGAGCCCATCACCGCCTGCGCGGCAAATTTATAGGCCTGCGCGCGCGGCATCCCGCCGAGAACGGCCGCATCGGCCATCGCTTCGATAAACATAAATACGTAGGCGGGCGCCGATCCGCTGACCCCGACCACCGGGTGGATCATCGCCTCGGCAATCACCTCGGCTTCCCCGAAACAGCGGAAAATGTTGATCACATCGGCCACCTCTTCGGCGGTCACCAGCGCGTTAGGGGTGATGGAGGTCATGCCCGCATTGACCAGCGACGGCGTGTTAGGCATGGCGCGGACGATTTTACGATCATGGCCCAGCGCGCGCGCCAGTTGATCGAGGGTGACGCCTGCGGCGATGGAGACCACCAGCGTCTCTTTATTCAGGCTGGAGGTGATATCGCTCAGGACTTTCACCATCATGTTCGGCTTCACTGCCCCGAAGACGATATCGGCTACCTGCGCCACTTCCTGAGCGCTTTGCGCGGCGTTGATCCCGTACTGGTCGTGCAGGGCGGCGACTTTGTCCGGCGAGGGGGTATAGACCCAAATCTGGCCCGGCAGGACCTGACCGCTGGCAATCAGACCGCCGAGAATGGCTTTGCCCATATTACCGCAGCCGATAAAACCGATTTTCTTCTCCATCACGTCTCCCTCTTAAACTTTGTTATGATTGTGGAACTTTAGCCTATCAGGTTTTATTACGCAGCATTATATGCCGGAGAGAGAAGATGGCGATTTGGGTGGATGCCGATGCGTGTCCGAATGTCATTAAAGAGATCCTGTTTCGTGCCGCCGAGCGCGTCCAGATGCCGATGACGCTGGTGGCGAATCAGAACCTGCGGGTACCGCCGTCCCGCTTTATTCGCACCCTGCGGGTACCGGCCGGTTTTGATGTGGCCGATAACGAAATCGTGCGTCTGTGCAGCGCCGACGACCTGGTGATCACCGCCGATATCCCGCTGGCGGCAGAAGTGCTGGAGAAAGGGGCGGCCGCGCTGAACCCGCGCGGGGAACGTTACTCCCCGGCTACCATTCGCGAAAAGCTGACGATGCGCGATTTTATGGATACCCTGCGTGCCAGCGGCGTGCAGACCGGCGGGCCGGACAGTTTATCCCCGCGCGACAGGCAGCTGTTTGCCGCCGAACTCGATAAATGGCTGCTGGAAGTGAAGCGCCGCCAGGGTTAATCATCACCATGACATATGATTTGACCAGGATTACCCCGTTCCGGGGTTGTCAACAGCGGGTGGCTTCAGGTAAGGTGAGCGCACCATTCAGTGCCATTATTTCTTTACAGAATCCCCCTTTGTATATCTGGGGTTGACTGGAATGTCATTTTAATACCACATCTGGTGTAATAATATTTTTACGATTAACTTATGTACTAGTTTAATGGTATCATTGCACGCTTTTCGACTTTACCTACCGCATGTGCGCGGCCTCAAAGGGAACTCCTGGTTATGACCCAGCCTATTTTTTTAATTGGCCCCCGCGGCTGTGGAAAAACAACCGTTGGTCTGGAACTGGCTCGTCTGTGCCAGAGCGAATTTGTCGACACCGATCACTGGTTACAGACCCACGCCGGTCAAAGCATTGCCGAGATCGTTGAGCAGGAAGGGTGGGAGAGTTTCCGCGCCCGCGAAACGGCGACCCTCGAGGCGGTGACGGCGGGTTCCGGCATTATTGCTACCGGCGGCGGCATTATTCTGTCGGCATGGAACCGTCAGTTTATGCGCGAAAAGGGTACTGTGATTTACCTTAGCGCGCCGGTGCCGGTGCTGGTTGAACGCCTCGAAGCCTTCCCGGAAGAGGGCCAGCGCCCGACCCTGACCGGCAAGCCCATCAGCGAAGAGGTGAGTGCGGTGCTGGCAGAGCGCGACGCCCTCTATCGCGAAGCCGCTCACCACGTCGTCGATGCTTCGCTGCCACCGGCCCAGGTGGTACAAAACATCGTAACCGCACTGCATCTGGCATGCGCCAGCTAACTGATGTCTATACTGATAGTTCAGCCATTAAAAAAAGGATGAACTATGCCAACCAGACCTCCCTATCCGCGTGAAGCCCGTATCGTTGCCGTTGAAAAAGGTGCGACGGGCCAGACTGTCACCTGGTATCAGCTGCGTGCTGACCACCCAAAACCCGATTCGCTGATCAGCGAGCACGAAACGGAGCTCGAAGCGCAGGATGCCAAAGTGCGTTACGAAGACCCGGATAAGGCCTGATCAAAATCTGAAAGCGGAAAAAACCGAACGCTAATCACACTATTTAAAAAGCGATAGCCTTAAACGGAGGGTAATGTACAGGTTTTACAGACACATCCTGTCAGGCTCGCGGATCTTTACATTCCGGTACGTTAATCTGCTGCTACGCTTTTCAGCACTTTTTCCTGAACAGCGCACTGTACAGCGAAGCGAGCCTGTCTCTGTGTCACGGTCGGTGGTAGTAAAGAAAGGCGAGAATGATGAAAGCGACGTTGGCGATCCTCACCATTGGGGTAGTCCCGGTAAGCGAAGTGCTCCCGCTCTTAACGGAGCATATCTCTGAACAACAGATCACGCACCACAGTCTGCTCGGTACGCTGAGCAGGGAAGAGGTCATGGAAGACTACGCCCCTGAACCGGGTGAGGCGCTGCTGCCAACCCTGCTCAGCGACGGCGAGCTGGGCAACGTTTCGCTGCCAAAGATCGAACGCGCCCTGCAGAGCGTGATTGAAGTCCTCGATAACCGGGACTATGAGGTGATCCTGTTGATGAGCACGGCGCCTGTCACCGGTCTCGTTGCCCGTAATGCGATCCTGCTTGAGCCGATGCGGATCATCCCGCCGCTGGTGGGATCGATTGTCGACAGCCATCAGGTGGGGGTGATCGTGCCGATCCCCGAACTGCTGGAAAACCAGTCGCATAAGTGGCGTGGGCTGGTGAATACCCCACTGCTCGCCGTGGCCAATCCATTCTGGGACAGCGAAACAAAACTGATCGCCGCCGGGCGCGATCTGCTTGAGCGCGGCGCGGACGTGCTGATGCTCGATTGCCTCGGTTTCCATCAACGTCACCGCGATTTACTGCAAAAAACTCTGGATGTGCCGGTGCTGCTGTCAAACGTGCTGGTCGCCCGGCTGGCCTCGGAATTGCTGGTCTGATGATTTTGCGTGACAGGCATGGAGCGTCACCCCTATATTGGATTCACATCCAATGACAATAAGGACCCGTCCATGCTTCAGAGTAATGAATACTTTTCCGGTAAAGTGAAGTCCATTGGTTTTACCAGCAGCATTACTGGCCGTGCCAGTGTTGGCGTGATGGCGGAAGGGGAGTATGCCTTCGGTACCGCGCAGCCTGAAGAGATGACCGTGGTCAGCGGTTCACTGAAAGTGTTATTGCCGGGGGAAACCGAGTGGAAGGTCTATAACCCGGGCGATGTTTTCAACGTGCCAGGCCACAGCGAATTCCATCTGCAGGTGGCTGAGCCTGCGTCCTATCTGTGTCGTTATCTGTAAAAAAAAGAGCCGGGTTAACCCGGCTCCTGTTTCTGGCATAAAGCCTGGCATGAAGCATTAACGCTGTGCTTCGCCGCCTAGCCCTTCCACCACGCTCTGAATCAACGCCGCCAGTTCACCCGTCATCAGAATGAAATCAGCATCAAAACGCTGGGCATAGTCGTCCCGGTCGATATCGTCGTTCTGATCGCGCAGCTCATCGGAGAACTTCAGGCGCTTGATGGAGCCATCGTCACACATCATGAACTGAATACGCTGCTGCCAGTCGAGTGCCAGCTTGGTCACCAGCTTGCCGGCTTCGATATGCACCGCGATCTCGTCGCTGACCAGCTCCTGCTTCTTGGCGCGGATCACGCCGCCGTCTTCAAGGATCGCTTTCAGCTCGGCTTCGTCCAGCAGCTGGAAACCCTGCGGGACGTTGTTGGCCCGCACCCACTCGGTGAGGGTCAGCTCGATCGGGTTTTCCATCGTCAGCGGCACCACCGGCAGCGAACCGAGGCTTTTACGCAGCAATGCCAGCGTATCTTCCGCTTTTTTGGCGCTGGCGCAGTCGACCATAATCAGGCCGTTAACCGTGTCGATCCACATCATTGTCTGGCTGAAGCGGCTAAAGGCACGCGGCAGCAACGAATGCAGAACTTCATCTTTCAGCGAATCTTTTTCCGTTTTTTTCAGCTTACGGCCCTGTTCGGCTTCCAGCTTGAAAATTTTGGCTTCCAGCGCCTGTTTCACTACCGGCGTCGGCAGGATCTTCTCTTCCTTACGCGCGCAGATAATGATTTGACCATTGGTGGTGTGGGTCAGCGCATCGCTCTGTGATCCCATAGGCGGAACCCATCCGGTTTTCGCCATGTCCTGGCTACCACACGGGGTAAATGCGTAAAGGTCTAACTGTTTTTCCATCTCGTCGGCACGCAGCTCGATGTCGCGGCTGAGACGGTAAACCATCAAATTTTTGAACCACAGCATGATAATTTCCACGGTCTTGTCGTTTAATTCAGCGGGCATGATAGCGAATTGTCGCATCGCTTGCATTGCTAATCGGGTAGCAGGCTTCTACTCTGTTGATAATCAAAAAAATGAGGAACGTCCTGTGCGAATTGGTATTGATCTCGGCGGCACCAAAACAGAAGTCATTGCCCTGGGCGAGCAGGGGGAACAGCTGTTCCGCCATCGCCTGCCGACCCCGCGCGATGATTACCGGCAGACCATTGAAACCATTGCCAGCCTGGTGGAGATGGCCGAAAAGGCCACCGGCCAGACGGGCACGGTGGGCATGGGCATTCCAGGTTCGATTTCGCCCTATACCGGGGTGGTGAAAAATGCTAACTCCACCTGGCTTAACGGCCAGCCCTTCGACCGCGATTTAAGCCAGCGCCTGAACCGGGAAGTACGGCTGGCGAACGACGCCAACTGCCTGGCAGTATCGGAGGCGATCGACGGCGCGGCAGCGGGGGCGCAGACGGTATTCGCGGTAATCATCGGCACCGGCTGTGGGGCAGGCGTGGCCTTGGGTGGCCGGGCCCATATCGGCGGCAACGGCACCGCAGGCGAGTGGGGACATAACCCGCTGCCGTGGATGGATGAGGACGAGCTGAAGTACCGCGCCGAAGTGCCGTGCTACTGCGGAAAACAGGGCTGTATCGAAACCTTTATTTCCGGCACCGGCTTCGCCACCGATTACCGTCGTCTGAGCGGACATCCGCTGAAAGGCAATGAGATCATGCGTCTGGTGGAAGAGCAGGACGCCGTTGCGGAGCTGGCCTTCAGCCGCTACGAAATGCGGCTGGCTAAATCGCTGGCGCACGTAGTGAATATTCTCGATCCGGACGTGATCGTGTTGGGCGGCGGGATGAGCAACGTGGATCGCCTCTATACCACCGTACCGCAGCTGGTGAAGCAGTGGGTGTTTGGCGGCGAATGTGAAACGCCGATCCGCAAAGCGGTACACGGCGACTCCAGCGGCGTGCGCGGCGCCGCCTGGTTATGGCCACACTGATCGTGCGAATGCCGGGCGGCGCTGCGCTTGCCCGGCCTACGAAACGGCAAATTCTTTATCCAGTCTGCTGTACCCCAGCCCGTTAATTTTCTTCACTTTGATCTGTACCGGAATGCGCTCTTTCATCGCCTCGACGTGGCTGATGACGCCGATGGTTTTGCCGCTGGCATTCAGCGCATCCAGGGCATCCAGAGCGGTATCCAGCGTTTCGCTGTCCAGGGTGCCGAAACCCTCATCAAGGAACAGCGAGTCAATCTGCGTTTTGTGGCTCACCAGGTCGGAGAGCGCCAGCGCCAGCGCCAGACTCACGAGGAAACTTTCGCCGCCGGAAAGGGTGCGAGTATCGCGCACGGCATCCGCCTGCCAGGTATCTACCACTTCCAGCTCCAGCGCGTCGCTGGCCTTGCGTTGCAGGAGGTAGCGGCCATGCAGGCGGGTCAGCTGCTGGTTGGCGAGCCACACCAGGTTGTCGAGGGTTAAGCCCTGGGCAAACTTACGGAAGCGATCCCCCTCTTTAGAACCGATCAGCGCGTTGAGATAACCCCAGTCATCCGCCAGCCGGGCTGCGGCCGCAATTTCCTGCATCAGCGCCTGCTGGTGCAGGCGGTTATCGCTGTCCTGCTTGAGCTGCTGGCGGATCTCCCCCTGGCGGGTGGTGTTTTCACGCAGCTTCTGCACGAGCTGCTGTAGCTGCGCCTGTAAAAGCTGCACGTCTGTCGTCAGGTTGTCCGGGCGATGTTCCAGATGTTCCTTCAGCCGTTGGCCGGCCTGCTGGAGCAGCGCCGTGGCCTGCTGGATCTGATTCTCGAGGGTCTGCTTCTGCTGCTCCAGGCGGTGAAGGGTCGCGTCATCCAGCAGGGCCGCGAGAAACGCCTCGCGATCGCGGAAGACGCTGGCGGCCAGCGCGGCGGCAAACTGTTCCTGGGCGTGTTGCAGGCGTTCGCTTTCCAGCCTGAACTGCTGTTGCAGGGTGGCAAGCTGGCTGTGCAGGGAGACGCACTCGGTATGAATTTCGCGCCAGTTCTCAGGAATAACGCTTTCTGCTTCAATGGACTCCGCCGCCGGAAGGGTCTCCAGCAGCGGCGTCAGGGCAGCCATGCGTTCCCGCAGGGCGCTATGCTGGGACTGCAACGCCTGCCAGTGCTGCGCCTCTTTTTCACGTTCCGCGAGCCAGGCCGGCTCCCCGCCGTCCTCAGGCATCGCCAGCGACAATTCCTGGAGGGATTTCTCCATCGCGGTGCGGGTTGCCGCCAGCTGCTGGAGATAGCTTTGCTCCTGGGCTTCCTCATCTGTTAGCTGGTTTTGCAGCGCCAGGCGCTGGCTAAGCTGGTAAAGCTGCTGTTCGTACTGCTCCTGCTGATTCAGCCAGGGGGCGATATCATCCTGAATATTCAACGTCACCGTCAGGGAAGCGCAAACCTGCTGCCACTCCTCGGTGAGCGCCTGCGCGTCCCGGGCCAGCGTCTGCGCCTCGTCTGTTTCCCGCTGCAGCTGGGTGGTGAGGGCATTCACCTGGCCCAGCAGCAGCAGGCCTTCCTCTTTGAGGGCGGCGACCTCTTTTTCCATCGCGTCCCGGCGGCGCTGGTTTTCCGTGAGCGCTAAGGCCTGGTACTGCGCGATCGCCGGATGTTCGGTGGAGCCACAGAGCAGGCAGGGTTTTCCGGATTCCAGTTCGGCCCGATAGCTCTCCAGCTTCTTGATCTTCTCTTCCTGCTCGCACAGGACTTTCAGATCGAGATAGTGCTGGTTTTTCTCTTTGTACTGCTGGCGGCGCAGCGTCAGCGTGTCGTTGAGTTTTGCCAGCTCGCCCTGCGCCTTTTGCAGGCTTTCGTTATTCTGGCTGAGGCGCTTTTGCAGAGGCTGATAGCGGGCATGCAGGGTGGTCAGACGCTGGCGCGCCGCGCGGGCCTGGTTTTGCAGCGCCATTTCGGCGGTGACTTGTTCCGCCGTGAGCGTCAGCCTGTTTTCCGGCAGACCTGCCAGCTTCTGCCGTAATTCCGCAATACGCCGGGTCAGCGTCGCGAGCTGCGTTTTATCGCGATTCAGCTGGGTAAAGTGTGCACGCCAGCCTGCCATCTCCTGACCCCACTGGCGCAAGCGGTCGTGGTCGGCCAGCCACTGCGTCAGGGTGGTGAGCTCGGTCTGCAGCTGTTCCTGTGCGCGCAGCGCTCCGTTGCGGATCCGCGCGCGCAGCGCCTCGCTGGACTGTAAGCGAGTATTCACATCCAGCATCTGCTGTTCCGTTTGCGCCAGGCGGATGCTCTGCTCCTGCTGCCGCTCCCACTGCGGACGCAGCAGGGCGGCGGGCTGGGCCAGATGCAGCTTTTCCAGCTCTGGGGTAGCGTCGGCCAGGGCCTGCTGCGCCTGCTGCCGGGCGGCCATCGACCGCTGCTGCTCGCGCAACAGCTCATCGTGACGGGTCAGCCAGTGAAAATCTTTCTGCTGCGCTTCCTGTTGAGCCAGCAGCTGTTGTTCTTCGTCAGTGAGTACCTGCAAACCTTGCTGAAGTTGCAGTTGCTGCTCGTCGCTGAGTAATACCACGCCAGCGGCCTGGGCTTCACGCCTCTCCAGCTCGCTGCGCGCCGCTTTGTGTTTTTCAAACACCATCGCTGAGATCTGGCCGTAAATTTCGGTGCCGGTCAGCTCCTCCAGCAGCTCGGCGCGCTCTTTCGGCCTGGCGTTGAGGAAAGCGGCAAATTGCCCCTGGGAGAGCAGCATCGAACGGGTAAAGCGGTCATAGTCCAGCCCGGTCAGCGAGGCGACAAGCTCCAGCTTATCTTTCACTTTATCCGCGAGGATTTTGCCGTCCTCGCACTGGGCCAGCTCCACGCGCGGCACCTGGAGATTACCGTCCGGCTGATTGCGCGCCCGGTTCTGACTCCAAAAGGCGCGATAGGCCACCCCTTTCACCTCAAACTCCACCTCCGCCAGACACTCGGCGGTGTCGCGGGTCATCAGATCGTTCTGCGATTGCGAGACGGTGTTGAGGCGCGGCGTCTCGTGGTAGAGCGCGAGGCAGATGGCATCCAGCAGGGTGGTTTTCCCGGCACCGGTAGGGCCGGTGATGGCAAACAGGCCGTTGCTGAGAAAGGGCTCGGCGGTAAAATCGATTTTCCATTCGCCCTTGAGCGAGTTGAGGTTTTTCAGGCGCAGGCTGAGAATTTTCATGCGTTATCCTCCTCGTTATCCAGGGCGTGCAGCGCATGGCTGAACAGCTCGTTTAACCGGGTTCGCTGGGCGTCGTCGAGGGTCTCCTGCGCCAGGCGGCGTTCGAACACCTCTTCCACGCGCAGCTCACTGAGGGTTTCACGCAGGCTGTTGGCGAGGAGCTTCTCGCGCAGCTCGCGACTGCGCCGTACCAGCAGCACCTCCACCGGCAGATCTTCCGTCAGGCGCTGAATCTTACGCTGCATGTCGTGCAGGTACTCCTCGGTGGCAATTTCGATATCCAGCCAGACGGGGGGCGTCTGCTCCACGCCGCGCCACTGCTCCAGCTGGGCGGCGATGGCCGCCAGATCGCCCTTCAGCACTGCCAGCGGTTGGGTGATGGGCACCTCCAGAGATTCAACGGCGCTGAGCTTACCCTGGTCAAAACTCACCAGATGCACGCATTTGCTTTTGCCGGTTTCATCAAAGCTGAGGGGGATAGGGGAGCCGCAGTAGCGAATGTGGTCGCAGCCGCCAATCTTCTGGGCGCGGTGGATATGGCCCAGCGCGATATAGTCCGCCGCCGGGAAATGCTGGGCGGGGAAGGCATCCAGCGTCCCGATATAGATGTCACGTACTGCGTCACTTTTACTGGCACCGACGGTAGTGAGGTGCCCGGTGGCGATAATCGGCAGGACGCTGTCGCCGCGAAGCTGACAGGCGGCGGTATACTGATCGGCATAATAGTGGGTGATGGCGGCTAACAGCTGCTGCTGTTTCTCCATCCCCGAGAGGCCCGCCTGGCTTTTCATCACGTCGCGAGGACGTAAGAACGGGATCGGACAGAGCACCGCTCCGGGGGTACCGTCGCGTTTGCGCAGAATTTGCGGTCCGTGACCGGCGCAGGCGACCACGGTGGTGTTGAGAAACGCCAGAATCTCACGGGATTCATTCAGCGTGGCCACGGAATCATGATTGCCGGCCACAATCACCAGATGGCAGCCGGTCTTCTGCAGGTTGACCACGAAACGGTTATACAGCTCTCGCGCATAGCTGGGCGGCGATCCGGTGTCGAAGATGTCCCCGGCCACGAGGATGGCGTCCACCTGGTGGGATTGCGCCATCTCAAGCAGCCAGTTGAGGAACGCTTCATGTTCGGCGGCGCGGCTTTTACTGTAAAAGTTTTGTCCCAGATGCCAGTCCGAGGTGTGAAGTATGCGCATAACAGATCCGTGGCAAAAAAAAGTAAGCGGGATTATAAACATTCAGGGGAAGGAAGATAACCGCTACAATCAGGGCGGCCAGAAAACAACGGCTTGCCTTTATTGGTGGGCAGGTTTTTCATAAATCTGTCATAAATCTGACGCATAATGACGCCGTATTACAAACATGTAACCTAAATAAGACAGGGCTAAGTATGGCGAGACGTATTCTGGTCGTAGAAGATGAAGCACCCATTCGTGAAATGGTCTGTTTCGTGCTCGAACAAAATGGCTTTCAACCGGTGGAAGCCGAAGATTACGACAGCGCGGTGAATCAGCTCAACGAACCCTGGCCCGATCTGATCCTGCTCGACTGGATGTTGCCCGGCGGCTCTGGTCTGCAATTCATCAAACATATCAAACGTGAAGCCTTAACCCGCGATATCCCGGTGATGATGTTGACGGCCCGCGGCGAAGAGGAAGATCGCGTTCGCGGTCTGGAGACCGGGGCGGATGACTACATTACCAAACCTTTCTCCCCGAAAGAGCTGGTGGCGCGTATCAAGGCGGTGATGCGCCGTATTTCACCGATGGCGGTGGAAGAGGTGATTGAGATGCAGGGCCTGAGCCTGGATCCCACTTCGCACCGCGTGATGACCGGTGAAAATCCCCTCGATATGGGACCGACGGAATTCAAACTGCTGCACTTCTTCATGACCCACCCGGAACGCGTCTACAGCCGCGAGCAGTTGCTCAATAATGTCTGGGGCACTAACGTGTATGTTGAAGACCGGACGGTGGATGTGCATATTCGTCGTCTGCGTAAGGCCCTGGAAACCAGCGGTCACGATCGCATGGTACAGACCGTCCGCGGCACGGGTTATCGTTTCTCAACCCGTTTCTGAACAATGACAGGAGTGTGACGCGTGCTGGAACGTCTGTCATGGAAAAGGCTCTGTTTTGAACTGGTCCTTTGCTGTATCCCGGCCCTGATCCTCGGGGCCGTTTTCGGTTATTTACCCTGGTTTTTGCTGACAGCAGTCACGGGATTGCTGATCTGGCACTTCTGGAATCTGCTCCGCCTCTCATGGTGGCTGTGGGTTGACAGAAGTATGACCCCACCGCCGGGCAGCGGCAGCTGGGAACCCCTTCTGTATGGCCTGCACCAGATGCAGATGCGTAATAAAAAACGCCGACGCGAGCTGGGTAGCCTGATCAAACGCTTTCGCAGTGGTGCGGAATCTCTGCCGGATGCGGTGGTGCTCACCACCGAAGAGGGAGCGATGTTCTGGTGTAACGGACTGGCGCAACAGCTGCTGGGCCTGCGCTGGCCTGACGATAATGGACAGAACATCCTCAACCTGCTGCGCTACCCCGAGTTTGCGCAGTATCTGAAGAAACGCGATTTCACCCGCCCGCACAATCTGGTGCTGAACAACGGTCGCCATCTGGAGATCCGCGTCATGCCCTACAGCGACAAACAGTGGCTGATGGTGGCACGCGATGTGACGCAAATGCACCAGCTGGAAGGGGCGCGGCGCAACTTCTTCGCCAACGTCAGCCATGAGTTACGCACCCCACTGACGGTGTTGCAGGGCTATCTGGAGATGATGCAGGAGCAGACCCTGGAGGGCGCGCCGCGGGAAAAAGCGCTCCAGACCATGCGCGAGCAGACGCAGCGAATGGAAGGGCTGGTGAAGCAGCTGCTGACCCTCTCCCGTATTGAGGCTGCGCCAACCCTGGCGCTCAACGAAACCATCGACGTGCCGATGATGTTGCGGATGTTAGAGCGCGAGGCGCAAACCCTGAGCCAGCAGCAACATCAGCTCACCTTCGAGGTGGATAACAGCCTCAAAGTGCGCGGCAGTACCGATGAGCTGCGCAGCGCCATCTCCAACCTGGTTTATAACGCGGTGAATCACACTCCGGCGGGCACCCACATTACCGTGCGCTGGCAGCATGCGCCCACGGGGGCGGAGTTCAGCGTGGAAGACAATGGCCCGGGTATCGGTCCGGAGCACATTCCCCGTCTTACCGAGCGTTTTTATCGGGTGGATAAAGCCCGTTCCCGCCAGACGGGCGGCAGCGGACTGGGGCTGGCTATCGTGAAGCACGCCATCAATCACCACGACAGCCGTCTCGATATCGTCAGCACGCCGGGCAAAAGTACGCGTTTCAGTTTCGTGATCCCGGAACGTTTGATTGCCAGTAACAGCGCCTGACGACCCTCCTGTAATCAGATATTGCCACAGGCCAGCGTAAGCTGGCCTGTTTGCTTTGCAGTCAACCGAAGCGCGGGTAAATTTTATACGCCTGATGCTTTTTTGTTCGCATGATTAGCCATGGGTTTTTCTGATAATTGGTGTAATGTTTCAGGTCTTACTTTCAACCTGGCATATTGTTCTGGTTTTGCGATCCCATATTGCCTTTAAACGTTATAAGCGTTTAAATTGCCCTCCTGATATTGTCGGACAGACTGTATTTGCGTGGTAAATCGAAAAAATATTCCTGACCACGGCAGCAGGGGAGCATTTCCCGCTGAAATTGCACATTTTTTCCGCTGTTTTGTTCCGCATGGGATAGCGAAAAATTCAACGTTTTCAACACCACATCCACAGGCAGTAAGGTTTTATGACCCATCAATTGAAATCGCGCGATATCATCGCACTGGGCTTTATGACATTTGCGCTGTTCGTTGGCGCGGGCAACATCATCTTTCCACCAATGGTGGGTCTGCAGGCGGGTGAACACGTCTGGACCGCGGCGATCGGCTTTCTGATCACCGCTGTGGGCCTGCCGGTACTGACCGTCGTGGCGCTGGCGAAAGTAGGCGGCGGCGTCGACAGCCTCAGCGCGCCAATTGGTAAAGTCGCCGGGGTGATGCTGGCCGTGGTCTGCTACCTGGCGATCGGTCCGCTGTTTGCGACCCCGCGTACCGCGACCGTCTCCTTCGAAGTGGGAATTGCCCCGCTGACCGGCGATGGCCCGCTGCCGCTGTTTATCTACAGCCTGGTCTATTTCGCCATCGTGATCCTGGTGTCGCTCTATCCTGGCAAGCTGCTGGATACCGTGGGCAACTTCCTGGCCCCAATGAAGATTCTGGCCCTGCTGGTGCTGGCTGTAGCGGCGATTGTCTGGCCTGCTGGCCCGCTGAGCTCCGCCACCGAAGCCTATCAGAACGCCGCTTTCTCTAACGGTTTCGTGAACGGTTACCTGACCATGGATACGCTGGGCGCAATGGCATTCGGTATCGTGATCGTTAACGCTGCGCGTTCCCGCGGCGTGACCGAAGCGCGTCTGCTGACCCGCTACACCGTCTGGGCTGGCCTGATGGCGGGCGCTGGGCTGGCGCTGCTCTATCTGGCGCTGTTCCGTCTGGGTTCCGACAGCAGCGTGCTAGTTGACCAGGGCGCGAACGGTGCGGCTATTCTGCATGCCTACGTTCAGCACACCTTTGGCGGCGCGGGCAGCATGATGCTGGCTATCCTGATCTTCCTGGCCTGTCTGGTGACGGCGGTTGGCCTGACCTGTGCCTGTGCGGAGTTCTTTGCTCAGTACGTTCCGCTCTCTTACCGTACGCTGGTGTTTATCCTCGGCGGCTTCTCGATGGCGGTGTCGAACCTGGGGCTGAGCCATCTTATTCAGGTCTCTATTCCGGTGCTGACCACCATCTACCCGCCGTGCATCGTGCTGGTGGTGTTGAGCTTCACCCGCGGCTGGTGGAATAATTCCACACGAATTATCGCTCCGGCCATGTTTATCAGTCTGCTTTTTGGTATGCTTGACGGTATTAAGGCATCGGCAATCAGCGCCATGCTGCCCGCCTGGACACAGCGTCTGCCGCTGTCTGAACAGGGTCTGGCGTGGCTGATGCCTACCGTTGTTGCACTGGTACTGGCTATTATCTGGGATCGTGCTGCAGGGCGTCAGGTTACATCGAACGCGCACTAATCAACGGCTGAATGTTAAACCACGGGGCGTAATGCCCCGTGGTTTTTTGTTTTTTTTAGTCTGAATGGCATGACAACAAATGGAAAGCACTAACAAACTCAAGCGTGGATTGAGCGCCCGCCACATCCGCTTTATGGCGCTGGGTTCTGCAATCGGCACCGGTCTTTTTTATGGCTCGGCAGATGCCATCAAAATGGCCGGTCCCAGCGTTCTGCTGGCTTATCTTATCGGCGGTGTTGCCGCCTACATCATCATGCGTGCGCTGGGGGAGATGTCCGTTCATAACCCGTCGGCCAGCTCCTTCTCCCGCTATGCCCAGGAAAACTTAGGCCCGCTTGCCGGGTATATCACCGGCTGGACCTACTGCTTCGAAATCCTGATTGTGGCCATTGCCGACGTGACGGCCTTTGGCATCTATATGGGCGTCTGGTTCCCGACCGTGCCGCACTGGGTCTGGGTACTCAGCGTGGTGCTGATCATCTGCGCCATCAACCTGATGAGCGTGAAGGTGTTTGGCGAGCTGGAGTTCTGGTTCTCCTTCTTTAAAGTCGCCACCATCATCATCATGATTGCTGCCGGTATTGGCATCATCATCTGGGGAATTGGCAACGGCGGACAACCGACCGGGATCCATAATCTGTGGAGCAACGGCGGCTTTTTCAGTAACGGCTGGATAGGCATGGTGATGTCGCTGCAGATGGTGATGTTTGCCTACGGCGGGATCGAAATCATCGGCATTACCGCCGGTGAAGCGAAAGATCCAGAGAAGTCTATTCCGCGCGCCATCAACTCGGTGCCGATGCGTATTCTGGTCTTCTACGTGGGGACGCTGTTCGTGATCATGTCCATCTACCCGTGGAACCAGGTTGGTACTAACGGCAGCCCATTTGTGCTCACCTTCCAGCATCTGGGGATCACCTTTGCCGCCAGCATCCTTAACTTTGTGGTGCTGACCGCCTCGCTCTCCGCCATTAATGCCGATGTCTTTGGCGTGGGGCGTATGCTGCACGGCATGGCAGAGCAGGGCAGCGCGCCGAAGGCCTTCGCCAAAACCTCCAGCCGCGGCACGCCGTGGGTGACGGTGCTGGTGATGACCGTTGCGCTGCTGCTGTCGGTCTATCTGAACTACATCATGCCGGAGAACGTCTTCCTGGTGATTGCCTCCCTAGCGACCTTCGCCACCGTCTGGGTGTGGATCATGATCCTGATGTCGCAGATTGGCTTCCGTCGTCGTCTGTCGCCTGAAGAGGTAAAAGCGCTGAAGTTTAAAGTGCCGGGCGGCGTGGCAAGTACCGTTGGCGGTCTGATCTTCCTGGTCTTTATTATCGGCCTGATTGGTTACCACCCGGAAACCCGCATCTCGCTGTATGTCGGCTTCGCGTGGATTGCCCTGCTGCTGGTGGGCTGGGTATTTAAACGCCGCCGCGAGCGCCAGTTAGCGGAAGTGCAGTAATCAGAATGCCCGGCAAAAGCCGGGCATTTTTCTCCTCCCCCTTCCTCCTCCCCCAATAAACCTCTTCGTGAGGAGTGAACATCAACTACCCTGTGGCAAGGTGACCTCATTTCTGGGAAAGGGGATAAGAGATGTTGAATGCATGGCACCTGCCGGTTGCCCCATTTGTTAAGCAAAACAACGATAAACTCGTCATCACGCTGTGGCTGACGGGTGAGCACCTGCCTGAGCGGGTGACAATGCGCGCTGAATTCGATAATGAAGAGACCTCGCTGCCAATGCACAAGCTGCGCAGCCAGCCGCAGCCCGGCGTCACCGCCTGGCGGGCGACCATCGACACAACCAAAGGGCAGCCGCGCCACCGCTACAGCTTTAAAATGCTCTGGCATAACCGCCAGCTGTGGTTCACCCCGCAGGGGTTCAGTCGCTTTCCTCCCGCCCGGCTGGAGCAGTTCGCCGTCGACTACCCGGATGCCGGGCCAGAGTGGGTGGTGGAACAGGTCTTTTATCAGATCTTCCCGGACCGCTTCGCCCGCAGCCAGCAGCGCGATCCGGAGCGGGACAAAACGCACTATCACCATGCCGCCGGCCACGAGACCATCTTCCATGAATGGGATGAACCGGTCACCGCCCAGGCGGGGGGCTCAACCTTTTACGGCGGCGATCTGGACGGCATCAGCGAGAAGCTGCCCTACCTGAAAAAACTCGGCGTTACGGCGCTGTACCTCAACCCGGTGTTTGTCGCTCCCAGCGTGCATAAGTACGACACCGAAGATTACCGTCACGTGGATGAGCAGTTTGGCGGCGATGAGGCCCTGTTACGCCTGCGGGAAAACACCCACCGGGAAGGGATGCGCCTGATCCTGGACGGCGTGTTTAACCACAGCGGCGATTCCCACGCCTGGTTCGACCGTCATAACCGCGGAACCGGCGGCGCCTGCCATAACCCGGACTCGTCCCAGCGGGACTGGTACAGCTTTGACGACGAGGGCCGCGCCCTCGACTGGCTGGGCTATGCCAGCTTACCGAAGCTGGATTACCAGTCCCCGACGCTGGTAAACGAGATCTACGGCGGCGAGGACAGCATCGTCCGCCACTGGCTGAAAGCGCCGTGGAATATGGACGGCTGGCGGCTGGATGTGGTGCACATGCTGGGGGAAGGGGGCGGGGCACGCCATAACCTGCAGCACGTGGCCGGGATCACCCGTTCCGCGAAGCAGGCCCGACCCGATGCCTTCGTCTTTGGCGAGCACTTTGGTGACGCCCGCCAGTGGCTGCAGGCCGACGCGGAAGATTCGGCGATGAACTACCGCGGCTTCACCTTCCCGCTGTGGGGCTTCCTCGCCAATACCGATATCTCCTACGATCCGCAGCATATCGACGCTGAAACCTGCATGAAATGGATGGATAACTATCGCGCCAGCCTGTCGCATCAGCAGCAGCTCCGCATGTTTAACCAGCTCGACAGCCATGACACCGCTCGCTTTAAGTCGCTGCTCGGCAAGGATGTCGCGCGCCTGCCGCTGGCGGTCACCTGGCTGTTTACCTGGCCTGGCGTGCCGTGTATTTACTACGGGGACGAGGTGGGGCTGGACGGCAATAACGATCCGTTCTGCCGCAAGACCTTCCCGTGGGAGACTGAAAAGCAGGACCCGGTACTGTTTAAGCTCTATCAGCGGCTGATTAAACTGCGTAAACAGAGCCAGGCGCTGCGCTACGGCGGTTGCCAGGTGCTCTACGCCCATGACAACGTGGTGGTGTTTATGCGCGTCTACAACCAGCAGCGGGTGCTGGTGGCCATCAATCGGGGCGATGCCTGTGAGGTGGTGATCGACGATTCGCCGCTGCTGAAGGTCAAACAGTGGCAGCTAAAAGAGGGGAAAGGGGTGGCGCAGGAGGGCGTGCTCTCCCTGCCAGCGATCTCTGCCACCGTCTGGTTCGGCAATTAATCCTTTGCATTGCCGGGCGGCACTGCGTTTGCCCGGCCTACTAAGACGGGGGCTCCTAAACCGCCTCCATAAAAAAGGCCCGCATCTGCGGGCCTTTTTCGTAAACCTTGCCGATTACAGGCTGGATACGTTCTCGGTCAGGTATTTAGCAACGCCTGCTGGAGAAGCGGCCATACCTTCTTTACCTTTTTCCCACTGAGCCGGGCACACTTCGCCGTGCTCTTCGTGGAACTGCAGCGCGTCAACCATACGCAGCATTTCGTCGATGTTACGACCCAGTGGCAGATCGTTCACGACCTGGTGACGCACGATACCGTTAGCGTCGATCAGGAAGGAGCCGCGCAGGGCAACGCCCGCGTCCGGATGCTCGATACCGTAAGCTTGCTGGATTTCACGTTTGATGTCCGCAACCATCGCGTATTTCACTGGACCGATGCCGCCGTTGTCGACAGGGGTGTTACGCCATGCGTTGTGTACAAACTCAGAGTCGAAGGAGACGCCAACCACTTCCACGCCACGCTTCTGGAATTCTTCGTAACGCTTGTCGAACGCGATCAGTTCAGACGGGCAAACGAAGGTGAAGTCCATTGGCCAGAAGAACAGAACGGTGGCTTTACCGTTGGTGTGCTGTTTGAAGTTGAAGTTCTCAACGATTTCACCGTTGCCCAGAACGGCTGCAGCTGTAAAATCCGGGGCCGGACGAGTTACCAGAACCATATGATTCTCCTGTAGATACTAAGGTTATTTGGAACGCAACGCGGGCCAGTATAGAGAGTGTTCGCCCTAAAGACAAAGAGGCGCTGACAATCGTTAATCCAGCTTTTACCTATCAATCGCGGTTGTATTAAAGCTGCTTAGATTTCGCCTGCTCCATCATTCGCGGATAGAACTGCCAGAAGCGGGTCTCCAGCGCGTCGTAGTGGGCATCCAGATCCTGCCAGGAGTCGCGCAGGGCGTCGAGACGCGGGCGGCGGCTGGCCATCCCGTTAAGCACCCGCTGAATGAAGTCCATCTCGCTATAGCGCTCAAGCCAGCGCTCCGACCACAGGTAATTATTCAGATTCACAAAGCGCGGGGGAGAGTCCGGGAGAATGATTGCCACCTGGGCGTGGGCATAGCGTACGAACGCCGGCAGGGGCATCTCCGGGGAGAGCTGTTCCCAGTGGCGGGAGACGAAGTGATCCCACATCACATCCAGCGTAATGGGGGCGACACGGCGGGTCTCCGGGCGGAACCATTCCTTCGCTTCTTTTACTTCGGGCAGATTGTCGGTCATGACGTCGATCCGGCGATGCATAAAAATGCCCTCTACGACATCGGCGGGGTAATCCTCGGCGGGATTGCCGCGCACAAAATCGGCCAGCAAATTGCCGGAAAGAGAGCTGTCAGCGAGATGAGCGAGGTGCAGGTGAGCGAGAAAATTCATGCGATTCGTTATCCGGGGTCGGCTAGTTGTTGCAGCAAAGAGGTGTGAGCACTAGACTAAGCCGCCTGTTTTTAAGTCACGAGTATATGCCATGCGCGTCGCCGATTTCTCCTTTGATTTACCCGAGTCCCTGATTGCCCACTATCCTATGCCTGAGCGCAGTAGCTGCCGCTTATTGTCGCTGGATGGGCCGACGGGTGCGCTGACGCACGGTACTTTCACCGATTTGCTCGACAAGCTCAACCCAGGCGACCTGCTGGTGTTCAACAACACCCGGGTGATCCCGGCCCGTCTGTTCGGCCGCAAAGCCAGCGGCGGCAAGATCGAAGTGCTGGTCGAAAGAATGCTCGATGATAAACGTATTCTGGCACATATTCGCGCCTCCAAGGCGCCAAAGCCGGGCGCGGAGCTGCTGCTGGGCGATGACGAGAGCATCAACGCCACCATGGTGGCGCGCCACGACGCGCTCTTTGAAGTTGAGTTTAATGACGAGCGTACGGTGCTGGATATTCTGAACACCATCGGCCACATGCCGCTGCCGCCGTACATTGAGCGTCCGGATGAAGAGGCTGACCGCGAGCTGTATCAGACCGTCTACAGCCAGAAGCCTGGCGCGGTAGCTGCGCCGACGGCGGGCCTGCACTTTGATGAACCTTTGCTGGAAAAGCTGCGTGCAAAAGGCATTGAGATGGCGTTTGTGACCCTGCATGTGGGTGCAGGCACCTTCCAGCCGGTGCGGGTGGACAGCATTGAAGACCACATCATGCACTCCGAGTACGCCGAAGTGCCGCAGGAGGTTGTGGATGCCGTGATGGCGGCGAAAGCGCGCGGTAACCGCGTCATTGCAGTCGGTACCACCTCGGTTCGCTCGCTGGAAAGCGCTGCCCAGGCTGCCAAAAACGATCTGATCGAACCCTTCTTTGGCGACACACAAATCTTCATCTACCCGGGTTATCAATATCAGGTAATCGATGCGCTGGTGACCAACTTCCACCTGCCGGAGTCGACTTTGATCATGCTGGTGTCGGCTTTTGCTGGTTATCAAAACACCATGAATGCCTACAAGGCTGCGGTAGAACAAAAATATCGGTTTTTTAGCTACGGTGACGCGATGTTTATCACGTACAATCCGCAGGCTTTGAATGAACGTGTCGGGGAATAACGCCGCGGCACTGGTCTAACGCGCCGGACTGTTTTTCTGACGCTGGAGAAAAAATGAAATTTGAACTTGATACCACCGATGGTCGCGCTCGCCGTGGCCGTCTGGTGTTCGATCGCGGCGTAGTAGAAACGCCTGCTTTCATGCCTGTGGGTACCTACGGCACCGTAAAAGGAATGACGCCGGAAGAAGTTGAAGCCACAGGCGCGCAAATTATCCTCGGCAACACCTTCCACCTGTGGCTGCGCCCGGGCCAGGAAGTGATGAAGCTGCACGGCGATCTGCATGACTTTATGCAGTGGAAGGGCCCAATCCTGACCGACTCCGGCGGATTCCAGGTCTTCAGCCTCGGTGACATCCGTAAGATCACCGAAAAAGGCGTCCATTTCCGAAACCCTATCAACGGCGACCCGATCTTCCTCGATCCGGAAAAATCGATGGAGATTCAGTACGATCTCGGTTCCGATATTGTAATGATCTTCGACGAATGTACGCCATACCCGGCGGACTGGGACTACGCTAAACGCTCGATGGAGATGTCACTGCGTTGGGCGAAGCGCAGCCGCGACCGCTTTGATGGCCTCGGTAATAAAAATGCGCTGTTTGGTATTATTCAGGGCAGCGTTTACGAAGATTTACGCGATATCTCTGTTAAAGGTCTGGTAGAGATAGGGTTTGATGGCTACGCTGTCGGCGGTCTGGCTGTGGGGGAACCGAAGGAAGATATGCACCGTATTCTGGAGCATGTTTGCCCGCAAATTCCAACAGATAAGCCTCGATACCTGATGGGCGTCGGCAAGCCAGAAGATCTGGTTGAAGGCGTACGTCGCGGCATTGATATGTTCGACTGCGTTATGCCGACCCGCAACGCCCGTAATGGTCACCTGTTCGTGACCGACGGCGTGGTAAAAATCCGTAATGCGAAGCATAAAAGCGATACCAGCACGCTCGATGCCGAGTGCGATTGCTATACCTGTCGCAATTATTCTCGTGCCTATTTGCATCATCTTGATCGTTGTAATGAAATACTGGGCGCGCGTCTCAACACGATTCATAACCTTCGCTATTATCAGCGCTTAATGGCTGGTTTACGCAAGGCTATTGAAGAGGGTAAATTAGAGAGCTTCGTGGCCGATTTTTACCAACGACAGGGTCGGGATGTTCCACCTTTGAACGTTGATTAATTTATTTAATGAGGGAATTTTAATGAGCTTTTTTATTTCTGATGCGGTAGCGGCAACAGGTGCACCGGCGCAGGGCAGCCCGATGTCTCTGATTCTGATGCTGGTGGTGTTCGGTCTGATCTTCTATTTCATGATCCTGCGTCCACAGCAGAAGCGCACCAAAGAGCACAAAAAGCTGATGGACTCCATCGCGAAAGGCGATGAAGTGCTGACTAACGGTGGTCTGGTCGGTCGTGTGAGCAAAGTAGCAGATAACGGCTACATCGTTATCGCGCTGAACGATACTACTGAAGTAGTGATTAAACGTGACTTCGTCGCTGCCGTTCTGCCGAAAGGCACCATGAAAGCGCTGTAATTAACTTTTCCCAAAGGGAACTGCCGTGTTAAACCGTTATCCTTTGTGGAAGTACGTCATGCTGGTCGTCGTTATTGTCGTCGGCCTGCTGTATGCGCTTCCCAACCTGTATGGTGAGGATCCGGCTGTTCAAATCACTGGCGCGCGCGGCGTCGCCGCCAGTGAGCAAACGCTGATCCAGGTCCAGAAAACTTTACAAGAAGAAAAAATTACCGCTAAGTCTGTGGCACTGGAAGAGGGCGCTATTCTTGCTCGCTTCGACTCCACCGACACGCAGCTCCGCGCTCGTGAAGCGCTGATGGGCGTGATGGGTGATAAATATGTCGTGGCGTTGAACCTTGCTCCTGCAACCCCGCGTTGGTTAGCTTCTATTAACGCGGAGCCGATGAAACTCGGTCTCGACCTGCGTGGCGGTGTGCACTTCCTGATGGAAGTGGATATGGAAACCGCGCTTGGCAAACTCCAGGAACAAAACATCGACAGCCTGCGTAGCGATCTGCGCGACAAAGGCATCCCTTACACCACCGTGCGTAAGGAAGAGAATTACGGGATGAGCATCGCGTTCCGCGACAGCAACGCCCGCGATCAGGCGATGGATTACCTGACCCAGCGTCATCGTGACCTGGTGCTCTCCTCTCAGGGTAGCAACCAGCTGCGTGCGGTGATGACCGATGTGCGTCTGAAAGAAGCGCGTGAATATGCGGTTCAGCAGAACATCAACATCCTGCGTAACCGTGTAAACCAGCTTGGCGTTGCCGAACCGCTGGTGCAGCGTCAGGGGGCTGACCGTATCGTGGTTGAGCTGCCGGGTATCCAGGATACCGCGCGTGCGAAAGAGATTCTGGGCGCGACTGCGACCCTGGAATTCCGTCTGGTGAACACCAACGTCGATCAGTCTGCTGTTGCCTCTGGCCGCGTACCGGGCGACTCTGAAGTGAAACAGACCCGTGAAGGCCAGCCGGTTGTGATGTACAAGCGGGTGATCCTGACCGGTGACCACATCACCGACTCGACCTCCAGCCAGGACGAATACAACCAGCCGCAGGTTAACATCTCGCTGGATAGCGCGGGTGGTAACATCATGTCTAACTTCACTAAGGACAACATCGGCAAACCGATGGCGACCCTGTTCGTGGAGTACAAGGACAGCGGTAAAAAAGATGCTAACGGTCGCTCCATCCTGGTGAAAGAGGAAGAGGTGATTAACATCGCCAACATCCAGTCTCGCCTGGGTAACAGCTTCCGTATCACCGGTATCAACAACCCGAACGAAGCACGTCAGCTCTCGCTGCTGCTGCGTGCCGGTGCGCTGATTGCGCCGATTCAGATTGTTGAAGAGCGTACCATCGGTCCAACTCTGGGTATGCAGAACATCACTCAGGGTCTGGAAGCCTGCCTGGCAGGTCTGATTATCTCCATCATCTTTATGATCTTCTTCTATAAGAAGTTCGGCCTGATTGCGACCAGTGCGCTGATCGCTAACCTGGTGCTGATTGTGGGCATTATGTCCCTGCTGCCGGGGGCGACGCTCACCATGCCAGGCATTGCGGGTATCGTTCTGACCCTTGCGGTGGCGGTCGACGCCAACGTACTGATCAACGAACGTATTAAAGAGGAACTGAGCAACGGTCGCTCTGTCCAGCAGGCGATTGACGAAGGTTACCGTGGTGCCTTCAGCTCCATCTTTGATGCGAACGTAACAACACTGATTAAGGTTATTATCCTGTATGCAGTGGGTACCGGCGCGATCAAGGGCTTTGCTATCACCACCGGTATTGGTGTGGCAACGTCAATGTTTACCGCTATCGTCGGCACCCGTGCCATCGTGAACCTGCTGTACGGCGGCAAGCGCGTTAAAAAGCTGTCTATCTGAGGAGTGCGTTGTGGCACAGGAATATACTGTTGAACAATTGAACTACGGCCGTAAAGTCTGGGACTTTATGCGCTGGGACTACTGGGCCTTTGGCATATCAGGTTTTCTGCTGATTTTGTCCATCGCCATTATCGGTGTGAAGGGCTTTAACTGGGGTCTCGATTTTACCGGCGGTACGGTCATTGAGATCACCCTGGAAAAACCGGTCGATATGGACCAGATGCGTCTGTCGCTTGAGAAGGCGGGCTTTGAAGAGCCGCTGCTGCAGAACTTCGGCAGCAGCCGTGACATCATGGTGCGTATGCCGCCAGTGAAGGATGCCAACGGCAGCCAGGAGCTGGGCAGCAAAGTCGTTAACGTGATTAACGAAACCACCAGCCAGGAAGCGACGGTAAAACGTATCGAGTTTGTTGGCCCGAGCGTGGGTGCGGATCTGGCCCAGACCGGTGCGATGGCACTGCTGGTCGCGCTGCTCTGTATCCTGGCGTATGTCGGTTTCCGCTTCGAGTGGCGTCTGGCGGCCGGGGTGGTTATCGCTCTGGCGCACGACGTGGTGATCACCATGGGCGTTCTGTCGCTGTTCCATATCGAGATCGACCTGACCATTGTGGCCTCGTTGATGTCGGTTATCGGTTACTCGCTGAACGACAGTATCGTGGTATCGGACCGTATTCGTGAAAACTTCCGTAAGATCCGTCGCGGTACGCCGTACGAAATCTTTAACGTGTCGTTGACCCAGACGCTGCACCGTACCTTGATCACCTCCGGGACGACCCTGATGGTGATCCTGATGCTGTATCTCTTCGGCGGCCCGATTCTGGAAGGCTTCTCGCTGACCATGTTGATCGGTGTCTCCATCGGTACAGCCTCGTCTATCTACGTGGCATCCGCACTTGCACTGAAACTGGGCATGAAGCGCGAGCACCTGCTCCAGCAGAAAGTGGAAAAAGAGGGGGCGGATCAGCCGTCCATTCTGCCGTAAGACACTGTCTTTCGTGTTAATAAAATCCCGGTCAATTGGCCGGGATTTTTTTTGCCTGCTCCTGACAACACTCCTGACAGTATGCTGTCAGGAGGCCTGTCGTAGACTCCTTCTGAACCCAAACAACAGGCAGGAGGATGTATGAAAAGTGTGATTAACTGGTTTGAAATTCCGGTCGCGGATATGGATCGTGCCATCAAATTTTACGAGCCGGTGATGCAGGTGGCGCTGCGGCGCGAGAAAATGGACGTTGCAGAGCTGGCCGTTTTTCCCCATGAGGATCCGGCCACCGGCGGCGCGCTGGCAAAATTTGACGGCATTACACCCTCGTCGCACGGCGCTATTATTTACCTGCATACTGACAATCTGGCGGCCACGCTGGATCGCGTGGCGTCAGCCGGCGGCGCGTGCGTGTTTGGCCCGCTGGCGCTGCCGCACGGCATTGGCACTATTGCGTTGTTTACCGACAGCGAAGGCAACCGGGTTGGGCTGCATCAACCCGCCTGATTTTCACCTGTAAAGCGAAGAACCGATGACCCGACGCGCCGACCGTTTGTTCCAGATTGTGCAGATCCTGCGTGGCAGGCGACTGACCACCGCTGCGCATCTGGCAGAGAGGCTCGGCGTTTCTGAGCGTACGGTGTATCGCGATATCCGGGATCTGTCGCTCTCTGGCGTGCCGGTGGAAGGGGAGGCGGGGAGCGGCTATCGCCTGATGTCGGGTTTTGACCTGCCGCCGCTGATGCTGACCAACAAGGAGTCCGAGGCGCTGATGGTGGCGATCCGCCTGCTCAAAACCTGGGGCGGAGAGTCGCTGTCGCGTGAGCTGGAGTCGGCGCAGGAAAAAGTGCTGGCGATCCTGCCGGAGGAGAGCCGTCGCAAGGCGGAGCAGACGCGAATTTATGCGCCAGATATTGCTCTACAGCCGCATTCACGCAGCGGTTTCGATGTGATTCATCAGGCGATTTCTGCTCAACGGGTGCTGGGTCTGCATTATCGTGATGAGAGCGGGCAGCTCTCTTCGCGCGATGTCCAGCCGCTGGGGCTGTTCTTCTGGGGCGAGCACTGGCTGCTGGCGGCATGGTGTGAACGGCGGGATGACTATCGCTGTTTCCGGCTCGACAGGTGCCTGAATATCACCCTGACGGACAGGCGCTTTAGCGAAAGCGCGGATCGATCGCTGGCGGATTTTTTACGCAAGGTGAAGCAATAAAAAAGCCAGCTATTAAGCTGGCTTTTATGCCGTTATCAAGTTTTGTAGGCCGGGTAAGGCGTAGCCGCCACCCGGCACAACCTCAGAATCAGAAGTTGTAACCCACAACCAGGTAACCACCCCAGCCGGTAGAACGGACGCTGAAGTCGCCGTCGCCGAAGTTCAGGCTGGCGTCGTCATTCCACTGACCACCGTTGTGCCAGTAACGTGCCACAACAGAGTAATGCCAGTGATCGTAGTTCAGCGCCAGGATGTGGCTGGAGGCGATGGAGTCGTTGGTGCGCGCTTTCTTACCGTTCAGATCGCGGAAGTCGTTGTCGCCCAGGTCTGAACCCCAGTCAAAGTTGGTAAAGCCGATGTAGCTCAGGTTACCGCCCCACAGCTGGGTGATTGGCACAAAGTATTTCACTTTGAAACGGTAGCCATCCCACTCGTTTTCGTTCGCTGCGCCGTAGTTCTGCCACTGGTATTTGGCATACACGTTCATGGACAGGCTCATCGGCAGACCGGTGTCGATGTCAGTACCCAGACCCATGTACCAGGTGCTCTGGCGACCGGACTTGTTGCGGCCCATGTCGTAGATGTAGTTGTTTGCGAAGTACCACTCTTTGAACGGACCAAATGCCAGGCTGGTGCCGGTCAGCTTATCAATGGAGAAGCGTGGTTCGATCTCCATGAACAGCGGAGAACCGTGGTTCCAGATACCTTTCGCATCAGTGTTACCCCCGAAGAAGACCGGCGCATCCATGTAGCCGTAGAAATCAAACCAGTCTTTCTTGGCGAACGCTTCGTATTCCAGGTAGGTATCGTTGCGGATCTGTGGTCCAAAACGGGTGTGGTAGCTGCCGACGACGTTGACGCTCTGGTGCCACCAGTCGGAAACGTACTCTGGTTTATCATTTTCAGCTGCCTGCACAGCGAAAGTAGAGGAGAGTGCCAGCGCTGCACCGGCTGCCAGTAATGTTTTTTTCATAATAATGCCACTGATTTGAAATCCCTTACGGGAGTGAAAAAGGCGCGAATTGCGTTTCTAAATATTTCGTGTTTCTGGGAGCCTATTATAGGAATCCTTGCTCACAAAAATATGTGTTGTTTCACAGTTCTCTCACATACGTAATCGATTGCGTTCACGTTTGCGTATTTTTGACGGAGCGGATTGTAATGGCAAACATTTCTGTTGCCAATGTTTGTAACCAAAGAGGAGGGCGGAACATGTAACATGTTCCGCTGAGTGATTATTGCGTGACGGGCTGAATATCGTGGATACGGATAAAGCCGAGCTGATCGGGCGTCATGCCGTTTAGCTGTAGCGGAATGTCGACATCGCTGGGTGCCAGCACACTGGCCGGGGCATTAATCAGCTGGGTCTGGACATTCAACTCCTGGAAGCTATCGGTAGTGCCCTGAATCTGGCCCCACTCAACGGTGGCGCTGAAGGCCGGCAGCGGATCGTTTGATTCCCCCTGAATGCGCAGCGTGGCGCGGGTGCCGTCGGCGTTGGGCGCGACATTGACCAGCGACATCTTCAGCGTACCAATCTGACTGTTCAGTCGGGCAGGGGTGTTGGATCCCGTCAGCAGATAGACGCCGCTGGTGGATTTGGCGTTCAGCGCATTCTGCTGGGTAATCTTGACGGTTTCCTGATTCAGCTTGTTCATGGTCGTGTTCAGTGAACTGATGCTCTGGTTCATCTGCCGTACTTCGCTTTGCTGGGCGCAGGCGCTGAGGCTGAAAAGGCTTCCCAGTACCAGAACATGAAGGTAACGTCTTGTCATGGCGATTATTTCCCTGAAATAACGGATTCTGCTAAGGGTAGTCAACGAAGCTGACCTGCGTATAGATCCTTTATCTCAAAAACGCTCCTTCTTTGTTGTCAGCCCAGTTCAGGGTAAAATGGAGTTCAGTCAACCCGATAGCCAGGACACCGTATGCATTGCCCATTCTGTCTCGCCGTGGATACTAAAGTAATCGACTCCCGACTCGTGGGAGAGGGCTCATCCGTACGCCGCCGCCGTCAGTGCCTGGTGTGTAACGAACGCTTCACCACCTTTGAAGTGGCGGAGCTGGTCATGCCCCGCGTCGTGAAAAGTAACGACGTCCGCGAACCCTTCAACGAAGAAAAGCTGCGCAGCGGGATGCTAAAAGCACTGGAAAAACGGCCAGTCAGCGCAGATGACGTCGAAATGGCGCTTAATCACATCAAAACCCAGCTGCGCGCCACTGGCGAGCGCGAGGTGCCGAGCAAAATGATCGGTAACCTGGTGATGGAACAGCTTAAAAAGCTCGATAAAGTCGCCTATATCCGCTTTGCCTCTGTTTACCGCAGCTTCGAAGACATCAAAGAGTTCGGTGAAGAGATCGCCCGTCTACAGGACTAAGCACATGCAGGATGAGATTTACATGGCGCGAGCGCTGAAGCTGGCGCAACGCGGGCGGTTTACCACCCATCCCAATCCGAACGTCGGCTGCGTTATCGTTAAGGATGGCGAGATCGTCGGGGAAGGTTTTCACTATCGTGCCGGTGAGCCGCATGCTGAAGTCCATGCCCTGCGCATGGCTGGAGAGAAGGCGCGCGGCGCAACCGCCTACGTCACGCTGGAACCCTGCAGCCATCACGGGCGCACGCCGCCGTGCTGCGATGCCCTTATTGCGGCGGGCGTTGCACGGGTTGTTGCGGCGATGCAGGATCCCAATCCGCAGGTCGCCGGTCGCGGTCTTTATCGCCTGCAGCAGGCGGGCATTGAGGTCAGCCACGGCCTGATGATGAGTGAAGCCGAACGCTTGAACAAAGGTTTCCTCAAGCGGATGCGGACCGGTTTTCCCTATATCCAGCTGAAGCTGGGCGCCTCCCTGGATGGCCGCACGGCGATGGCCAGCGGCGAAAGCCAGTGGATCACCTCCCCGCAGGCAAGGCGCGATGTGCAACGTCTGCGCGCGCAAAGCCATGCTATCCTCACCAGCCATGCCACCGTGCTGGCCGACGATCCTGCGCTGACCGTGCGCTGGGATGAGCTAAACGCAGATACCCAGGCGCTCTACCCGCAGGAGAATTTACGCCAGCCGCTGCGGATTGTGGTTGATCGGCAGAATCGGGTCACCCCTGAGCACCGCATTGTGCAGCAGTCGGGCGAGACCTGGTTTGCCCGCACCCGGGAAGACGCGCGCAGCTGGCCGGAAGGCGTGCGCAGCATTCTGGTGCCGGAGCACAATGGGCATCTGGATCTGGTAGTGCTGATGATGCTGCTGGGTAAACAGCATCAGATCAACAGCATCTGGGTTGAAGCCGGCCCAACGCTGGCTGGGGCTCTATTACAGGCCGGGCTGGTGGATGAGCTGATTGTCTATCTGGCGCCTAAACTGTTAGGCAGCGACGCACGCGGCCTGTGCGTGTTGCCAGGGCTGGAAAAACTGGCGGATGCGCCCGCGTTTAACTTTAGCGAGATACGCCCGGTTGGACCGGATCTCTGTCTCCACCTGACCACCGCGTAAGGCTTGCCTAAATAGGGAAGCAGTGCGCAAAATATTATGATAAAATCCGCCCCCCTGCGGGGCCACCAAATGAACCCGTTAAGGAAGAGTATGAACATTATTGAAGCAGCCGTTGCTACCCCGGACGCTCGCGTCGCCATCACCATTGCGCGTTTCAACAACTTCATCAACGACAGCCTGCTGGATGGCGCGATTGACGCCCTGAAACGTATCGGCCAGGTGAAAGACGAAAACATTACCGTTGTCTGGGTTCCGGGTGCTTACGAACTGCCTCTGGCAGCGGGCGCACTGGCGAAAACCGGCAAGTACGATGCGGTTATCGCGCTGGGTACCGTGATTCGTGGCGGCACCGCGCATTTTGAATATGTTGCGGGTGGTGCAAGCAACGGTCTGGCGCACGTGGCACAGGATGCAGAAATTCCTGTCGCTTTCGGCGTACTCACCACTGAAAGTATTGAACAAGCCATCGAACGCGCTGGCACCAAAGCCGGTAACAAAGGTGCAGAAGCTGCACTGACCGCGCTTGAAATGATCAATGTATTGAAAGCCATCAAGGCCTGATTTTTTTGTAAGGGGAATTCCGTGAAACCTGCTGCTCGTCGCCGCGCCCGTGAATGTGCCGTCCAGGCACTTTACTCCTGGCAGTTGTCCCAGAACGACATCGCTGATGTTGAATACCAGTTCCTGGCGGAACAAGACGTCAAAGACGTTGACGTCGTGTACTTCCGTGAACTGCTGTCGGGAGTGGCGACTAATAGCGCGTATCTCGACGGTCTGATGAAGCCGTACCTGTCCCGTCTGCTCGAAGAGCTGGGCCAGGTTGAAAAAGCTGTGCTGCGTATCGCACTGTTTGAGCTGTCGAAGCGTGATGATGTGCCTTACAAAGTGGCCATCAACGAAGCGATCGAACTGGCGAAAACCTTCGGTGCTGAAGACAGCCATAAATTTGTGAATGGCGTGCTGGATAAAGCTGCACCTGCGATCCGTCCCCGTAAAAAGTGATCCGCAAGCCGGAGTTTCGTATCGCCTTCGGGCGGTGCGGGCTCCGGTTTTTTTATTTTCTTTGCTGAGGCATAACGTATGGCATGTGGCGAATTTTCCCTGATTGCCCGTTATTTTGACCGAGTCAGAAACTCGCGTCGCGATGTAGAAACCGGCATCGGCGACGACTGTGCACTTCTCAATATCCCCGAAAAACAGACCCTGGCGATCAGCACTGACACCTTAGTGTCGGGGCATCATTTCCTGCCGGATATCGATCCTGCCGATCTGGCGTATAAAGCGCTGGCGGTGAACGTGAGCGATCTGGCGGCGATGGGGGCCGATCCAGCGTGGTTAACGCTGGCGCTGACCCTGCCGAAGGTCGATGAATGCTGGCTTGAGGCCTTTAGCGACGCGCTGTTTGAACAGCTTAACTATTACGATATGCAGCTGATCGGTGGCGATACCACCGCCGGACCGCTGTCGATGACCCTGGCGATCCACGGCTATGTGCCGGTGGGGCGGGCGCTGAAACGCTCGGGCGCGAAACCGGGCGACTGGATTTACGTCACCGGTACGCCGGGTGACAGCGCGGCAGGGCTGGCTATATTGCAGAAGCGCCTGGCGGTCGATAACGACCGGGATGCGGCTTATTTTGTGCAACGCCATTTGCGCCCGACGCCGCGGATACTGCACGGCCAGGCGTTGCGCGATCGCGCCAGTTCAGCTATTGACCTCTCGGATGGCCTGATCTCCGATCTCGGCCATATCCTGAAAGCCAGCGGCGTGGGCGCGCGCATTGACCTGGATCTGTTCCCGCTCTCTGACGCGATGCGCAGGCACGTGGAGCCCGAACAGGCGCTGCGCTGGGCGCTCTCTGGCGGTGAAGACTATGAGCTGTGCTTTACCGTTCCCGAGCTGAACCGCGGCACGCTGGATGTGGCCTTAGCCAATCTTGGGGCCGGATTTACCTGTATCGGCCAGATTATGCCGGAAAGCGAAGGGATGCAGTTCGTGCAGAACGGCTCGCCGGTGACGCTCGACTGGAAGGGTTACGACCACTTTGCGTGATGCCGGGGGCGCTGCGCTTGCCCGGCCTAAAAAACCATGCACGCACCGTAGGCCGGGTAAGGCGAAGCCGCCACCCGGCTTTTTTATTACTTAAATCCCACCACCGGATGCTGCTTGTACGGCGTCTCCAGCTCGGCTATCTGTTCCGGGGTAAGGGTGATATCCACGGCGTTGATCAACTCGTCCAGCTGCTCTTCGCGCGACGCACCGATAATCGGTGCAGCAACGCCCCGCTTGCTCAGCACCCATGCCAGCGCCACCTGAGCGCGCGTTACCCCAAGCTCCTCTGAAATCCCGGTTAAACGCTCGGCAATCTGCGCGTTATTGGCTTCGGTTTCGTCATACAGCGTTTTGCCAAACTCATCCGATACCGAGCGGGCAGTGGTCTCTCCCCACGGGCGGGTTAACCGCCCGCGCGCCAGCGGACTCCACGGGATCACCGCCACGCCGTGCTGATAGCACAGGGGCAACATCTCGCGCTCTTCTTCGCGATAGATCAGGTTGTAGTGATCCTGCATGGTGACAAAGGGCGCCCAGCCGTGCTGTTCCTGCAGCGCCAGCGCTTCGGCAAACTGGGCGGCATGCATCGAGGAGGCGCCGATATAGCGCGCTTTGCCTGCTCTGACGACGTCGTTCAGCGCTTCCAGCGTCTCTTCAATTGGGGTGTTGTAATCCCAGCGGTGGATCTGCAGTAGATCGACGTGATCCATGTTCAGCCGTCGCAGGCTGTCATCAATGGAGCGCAGGATCTGCGCCCGGGAGAGGCCTTCCGGCAGATCGCCCACCTGATGGTAAACCTTGGTGGCGACCACCACCTCGTCGCGGCGGGCGAATTCGCGCAGTGCCCGGCCAACGATCTCTTCGCTGCTGCCGTCGGAGTAGCTGTTGGCGGTATCAAAGAAGTTAATGCCGCCCTCAAGGGCGTGTTTGATGATCGGACGGCTGCTCTCTTCCGGCAGCGTCCAGGCGTGCTTACCCCGGTCCGGTTCGCCAAAGGTCATGCAGCCCAGGCAAAGACGGGAAACCTTAAGATCCGTTTTTCCTAATGTATTGTATTGCATGGTTCCACTCCTGCTGATTACTTAAAACGTACCGTTAAGCATAGCAGGAGCGGAAAGGGGAGGGATTATGCCAGCCAGGCGTTAATACGGGATTCGATACCGGCAGCATCCAGGCCGATGTCGGCGCGGGCTTCGTCCTGCGTACCCTGCGGGATAAAGTGATCCGGCAGGCCGAGGTTCAGCACCGGCACGGCTTTACGCTTCGCCATCAGTACTTCATTCACACCGCTGCCTGCGCCACCCATAATGGCATTCTCTTCCAGCGTGATCAGCGCCTCGTGCCGTGACGCCATCTCCAGAATCAGCGCCTCATCGAGCGGCTTCACAAAGCGCATATCCACCAGCGTCGCGTTAAGGGACTCTGCCACTTTTGCCGCTTCCGGCATCAGCGTACCGAAATTCAGGATCGCCAGCTTCTCACCGCGACGTTTGACAACGCCTTTACCAATCGGCAGTTTCGCCAGCGGCTCCAGGGTGACGCCAACCGCGTTACCGCGCGGATAACGCACGGCGGTAGGGCCATCCTGATAGTGATAGCCGGTGAACAGCATCTGACGACATTCGTTCTCGTCGCTTGGGGTCATCACCACCATGTCCGGGATACAGCGCAGGAAGGAGAGATCGAACGCCCCCTGGTGCGTCTGGCCGTCGGCGCCGACAATACCCGCCCGGTCAATGGCAAACAGCACCGGCAGTTTCTGAATGGCGACGTCATGGATCACCTGATCGTAGGCGCGCTGCAGGAAGGTGGAGTAGATTGCCACGACCGGCTTGTAACCGCCAATCGCCAGGCCTGCGGCAAAGGTCACCGCATGTTGCTCGGCAATAGCGACATCAAAATATTGCGTCGGGTATTTGCGGGAAAACTCGACCATACCGGAGCCTTCGCGCATCGCCGGGGTCACGGCCATCAGTTTGCTGTCTTTAGCCGCGGTTTCGCACAGCCAGTCGCCGAAGATTTTAGAATAGCTCGGCATCCCGCCGCTGCTTTTTGGCAGGCAGCCGCTGGTCGGGTCGAATTTGGGTACCGCGTGGAAGGTGATCGGATCTTTTTCCGCCGGTTCGTAGCCCCGGCCTTTTTTGGTCATGATGTGCAGGAACTGCGGGCCTTTCAGGTCGCGCATGTTTTTCAGCGTCGAGACCAGCCCCAGCACGTCGTGCCCGTCCACCGGACCGATATAGTTAAAGCCCAGCTCTTCGAAAAGCGTACCCGGAACCACCATCCCTTTAATATGCTCTTCGGTGCGTTTGAGGAGCTCTTTAATCGGCGGCACGCCGGAGAAGACTTTTTTGCCGCCTTCGCGCAGGCTGGAGTAAAGCTTGCCGGAGAGCAGATTCGCCAGATGGTTGTTCAGCGCCCCGACGTTTTCGGAAATCGACATTTCGTTGTCATTGAGGACCACCAGCATGTCGGGTTTGATATCGCCCGCGTGGTTCATCGCCTCGAAGGCCATCCCGGCGGTGATTGCTCCATCGCCAATGACGCAGACGGTACGGCGCTGTTTGTTCTCTTTGGCCGCCGCAACGGCTACCCCGATCCCGGCAGAAATGGAGGTGGAGGAGTGGCCGACGCTCAGCACGTCGTATTCGCTTTCGCCTCGCCACGGGAAAGGATGCAGGCCGCCTTTCTGGCGAATGGTGCCAATTTTATCGCGACGGCCGGTGAGAATTTTGTGCGGATAAGCCTGATGGCCCACGTCCCAGATCAGCTGATCGAACGGCGTGTTATAGACATAATGCAGCGCCACGGTGAGCTCCACCGTGCCAAGCCCGGAGGCGAAATGGCCGCTGGAGCGGCTTACGCTGTCGAGCAGATAGCGACGCAGCTCGTCGCACAGCTTCGGCAGACTCTCTTTCGGCAACAGACGTAACTCCTGGGTGGAGTCAACCAACGCCAGTGTCGGGTATTTGGCAATATCAAAACTCATCAGAGACTCATCGTGGTGTTTTCGTTATTTATCACGCTGGATTATATAGTCCGCTAGCGCTTCCAGTGCCGAAGTGTCCAGTGACTGCGCGGCCAGTTGCTCAAGCGACTGGCGGGCATCCGCAATCAGGTCCCGGGCTTTTTGTTGGGCTTGCTCAAGGCCCAGAAGGGCGGGATAGGTACTTTTGCCAAGCTGCTGATCGGCACCCTGACGTTTACCCAATGTTGCAGTATCGCCCACGACATCCAGAATGTCATCCTGAACCTGGAAGGCTAAACCGATACTTTCTGCGTAGCGATCCAGAACCGGCAGGGCTTTGCGACCCTGCTCACCCGCGCTCAGCGCGCCCAGACGAACGGCGGCGCGAATCAATGCCCCGGTCTTGTGGCGATGAATACGCTCCAGCTGTTCCAGATTAACCTGACGACCTTCGGCCTCTAAATCCAGCGCCTGACCGCCGCACATGCCTGCCACCCCGCTGGCCATTGCCAGCTCGGAAACCATCGCCAGACGATCGCGATCCGCCACTTCCACCATCGGCGCATCGCTCAGAATCGAGAAGGCCAGGGTTTGCAGGGCATCGCCTGCCAGAATGGCGTTCGCTTCGCCAAACTTAATGTGGCAGGTCGGCTGGCCGCGACGCAGATCGTCGTCGTCCATCGCCGGCAGATCGTCGTGGATCAGCGAGTAGGCGTGAATACACTCGACCGCAGCCGCTGGTGCATCCAGCGTATCGGCGCTGATCCCGAACATCCCGCCAGTGGCATACACCAGAAAAGGACGCAGGCGTTTGCCGCCTAACAGTGCGCCATAATGCATGGCCTCAACCAGTGGAGTGTTCTGAAAAGGCTGCGGAGCGATAAAACGGCGCAATGCGTCGTCAGCACGCCCGACGCACGCCTGAAGCTGGTTCGAAAAGTCCATCTACTCGGCATCCGGTGTGAAGGGGGTCGTGGCGGCATCTTCGCTATCGGAGAGCAGGATCTGCACGCGTTGTTCCGCCTGCTGCAGCTTAACCTGACCCTGGCGCGCCAGCTGCACGCCGCGTTCGAATTCATTAAGCGCCTCTTCTAACGGCAGGTCGCCGCTTTCCAGACGGGTAACGATTTGCTCCAGTTCACTCAGCGCAGTTTCGAAACTGGCGGGTGCATCGTTTTTCTTCGGCATAGTGAATGTCTGACTCTCAGTTTTTATATCCCTGATATGGTATCGGACTCAGGGTAATTATCAAATAACGCGCAATGTGCACAGGAGCCACGCTATGGTGGTATACTTCCGCGCCTGGATGCAGCCCTGGAAATGTGGGCTGCTGTACTTTTCCATTACAAGCCTTATCGCTTGCCAAAGAAACATTGCCGCCATGAAGTTTATCATTAAATTGTTCCCGGAAATCACCATCAAAAGCCAATCTGTGCGTTTGCGCTTTATTAAAATTTTAACCGGGAACATTCGTAACGTTCTGAAGCACTACGACGAGACGCTGGCCGTCGTGCGTCACTGGGATCACGTTGAAGTCCGCGCTAAAGATGAAAACAAGCGCCTGGACATTCGTGATGCCTTAACCCGGATTCCGGGTATCCATCATATTCTGGAAGTGGAGGATGTTCCCTTCACTTCCCTGCACGACATCTTCGAAAAAGCGCTGGCGCAGTATCGCGATCTGATCGAAGGCAAAACCTTCTGCGTGCGCGCCAAGCGTCGCGGCAAGCATGAGTTTAGCTCCATTGAAGTTGAACGCTACGTGGGCGGCGGGCTGAATCAGCACGTTGAGTCTGCGCGCGTGCGTCTGACCAACCCGGAAGTGACCGTTAATCTGGAAATCGAAAACGACCGCCTGCTGCTGGTGAAAGGCCGCTATGAAGGTATCGGCGGCTTCCCGATTGGGACTCAGGAAGATGTGCTGTCGCTGATCTCCGGCGGTTTCGACTCTGGTGTTTCCAGCTATATGTTGATGCGTCGCGGCTGCCGCGTGCACTACTGCTTCTTTAACCTCGGCGGCGCGGCGCACGAAATTGGCGTGCGTCAGGTGGCTCACTATCTGTGGAACCGCTTCGGCAGCTCCCACCGCGTGCGTTTTGTGGCGATCAACTTTGAGCCTGTGGTCGGCGAGATCCTGGAGAAAGTGGACGACGGTCAGATGGGCGTAGTGCTGAAGCGCATGATGGTGCGTGCGGCCTCGAAAGTGGCTGAGCGTTACGGCGTGCAGGCGCTGGTCACCGGCGAAGCGCTGGGCCAGGTTTCCAGCCAGACCCTGACCAACCTGCGTCTTATTGATAACGTGTCGGATACGCTGATCCTGCGTCCGCTGATCTCTCACGATAAAGAGCACATCATCGATCTGGCGCGTGAAATCGGTACCGAAGACTTCGCCCGCACCATGCCGGAATACTGCGGTGTGATTTCCAAGAGCCCAACCGTGAAGGCGGTGAAGGCGAAGATCGAAGCGGAAGAAGAGAATTTCGATTTCAGCATTCTTGAGAAAGTGGTGGCTGAAGCCAATAACATCGATATCCGCGAGATTGCCCAGCAGACCGAGCAGGAGGTGGTGGAAGTCGAAACCGTTAACGGTTTCGGTCCTGACGACGTGCTGCTGGATATCCGTTCTGTTGATGAACAGGACGCGAAGCCGTTTGAGCCGGAAGGTGTGGAAGTGGCCTCGCTGCCGTTCTACAAGCTGAGCACCAAATTTGGCGATCTGGATAAGAGCAAAACCTATCTGCTGTGGTGCGAGCGCGGGGTGATGAGCCGTCTTCAGGCGCTGTATCTGCGCGAGCAGGGCTTTACCAATGTGAAGGTGTATCGCCCGTAGTTAAAATGCCCGGTGGCGCTACGCTTACCGGGCCTACAGGTTCGTTGCCCTTTGTAGGCCGGGTAAGGCGCAGCCGCCACCCGGCTTTTTTACACATTACGCTTCGTAATAGTTATAAATTCCTGCCGCCATCACCAGCGATGAGGCCACTTCATAGGCTTTTGCCCGCCCGACCAGCAGTTCAATAATCTTCAGCGCAAAATCAATCGACGTGCCCGGCCCCTGGCTGGTTAACAGGTTAACGCGCGGATCCCAGACCATGCGCTTATCCACCCACTGCTCTTCGGGGATTTTATTCTTCAGCGTCGGGAAACCGGTCATGTTGCCAATCGGGAAAATATTGTGCGGCACCAGTACGGTGGCCGCGGCCGCGCAGATGGCGGCGACAATTCGCCCGGAATGGTGGAACTGCCTGACCGTCTCGACCAGCAGCGGGCTGTCGCGAAAGCACTCCGCCCCCTTAATACCACCCGGCAGAACGATGACATCGTAATCACCGTCGGCGACCTCTACCAGCGGAGCATCGGCCACGAGCTTAACCCCGCGCGAGCAGGTGATGATCAGGTTGCCATCGCTGGCAACGCTTGCCGTCGTGACCTTAATGCCGGCGCGAACCAGCAGGTCGATAGTGGTGACCGCTTCGGTCTCTTCGCTACCAGGGGCGAGGCATACCAGTGCCGACACGCTCATACTCACTCTCCTTACGTTTAACCTGTTCATACAGACGGACATTTTCTGGCACATTGATACCGTGCGCGCGGGCGCGTTTTAGCAGGTAACCGGTAATGTAGTCAATTTCGGTATGACGTAGCCCGCGGATATCCTGCAGCATTGAAGAGATGTTCTGGGCAGTGCTCTCAATGACCTCTTCAACGTAATAGCGAATATCGTCATCCGAGGTGTGAATGCCTTCGCGTTCCACGACGGCAGCCACTTCGGCGCACAAGATCGCCACGGTCTGCGGATGATTTTTAAGCTCACCATTTGGGCAATCCAGCAGAGCGGTCAGCGGATTAATCACGCAGTTCACCGCCAGCTTGCGCCACATTTGCGGGCGGATGTTATCGTGCCAGGCGACATCCGGCAGCACCTGCTGAAAACGATCCGCCAGATAACTGTAGTCCCCCTCCTGTGCTCTGGCCGGGCCGATATGGGTCATCCCACTTGCGACATGGACAATCACGTTGCCGTCACGGCGGGCGGCATGGGTGGTGATGGCCATCAGCAGCGGTTGGGGAACGCTTTTGAGCTCTTCAATGGTGCCCATCCCGTTGTGGACTAACATAATCGGTGAAGAGGGGGGAAGGGTGGACGCCAGCGCCCGCACGGCATCCGAGACCTGCCAGGCTTTCAGGGTAACCAGCAGCAGATCGCTTTGCGCCAGGAAATCAGGATCGTTGGAAGTAAGAGATTCGTTAAAGATACTCCCGTCTTCTTCAATCAGGTTTACACTGCAATAGGGTTGTGGCACGCGCAACCAGCCCTGGACTTCGTGTCCCTGTTTGCAAAGTGCGGCGAGCCAGAGTTGTCCCAGTGCCCCGCATCCGAGCACGGTAATTTTCATCGTTCCTCCTCACCTGCAACTATGCCAGGTGTTACAACATATAGTATAGCGTCGACAACTAAGCTTCTGTTGAGTTATGCCCCGTAGCGGGTATTATGCAACGCAACAAAAGTGAAGGGAGAAGAAAAGATGCCATCTTTCGATATTGTTTCTGAAGTTGATATCCAGGAAGTACGTAACGGCGTGGACAACGCCAGCCGTGAAGTTGAGTCACGTTTCGATTTTCGTGGCGTTGAGGCCAGTTTTGAGCTGAACGACGCAAATAAGACCATTAAAGTGCTGAGCGAGTCCGATTTCCAGGTCACCCAGCTGCTGGACATTCTGCGCGCCAAGCTGCTGAAGCGCGGCATCGAAGGGACCTCCCTCGACGTGCCGGAGACCTTCGTACACAGCGGCAAAACCTGGTTTGTTGAAGCCAAACTGAAGCAGGGCATTGAGAGCGCGATGCAGAAGAAAATCGTTAAGCTCATCAAGGACAGCAAGCTGAAGGTACAGGCACAGATTCAGGGTGAAGAGATCCGTGTCACCGGTAAATCCCGCGACGATCTGCAGGGCGTGATGGCGCTGGTGCGTGGCGGCGATCTTGGCCAGCCGTTCCAGTTCAAGAACTTCCGCGATTAAGAAAAAGCCCGGCGATGCCGGGCTTTTTTTCAGGCTTTCAGCGCCTGCTCAACTTCAAACCGGTTTGTCACTTTACTGTCGATTTTGACATACAGACTGCGCTCTTCCGGCACCAGTAATACCTCGCTGACACCCTCTTTAGCTTCAAGGCGCTGTTTCAATGCCTCACTCACCTCGACATCATGCGGAATTTCAACCCGCAGGCTGCTGACATAACGCGGCTCTTTCATGGTGCTGGCGACTAGCAGCCAGACCGTTGCCAGCAGCGCACCCGCCAGGAATACGGTTTGTGAATCAAACATGCCATCGACCCAGCCTCCGAGAGATCCCCCGATCGCCACGCCGATAAACTGGCTGGTGGAGTAGATCCCCATCGCCGTTCCTTTATAGCCTGCCGGGGACTCTTTACTGATTAGCGATGGCAGCAAAGCTTCCATCAGGTTGAAGGCAAGGAAGAATAACTGCACACCCGCGACCAGTTCCCAGAAGTGCGGACCTGAGCCCCAGAGCACAATTTCGGCAATCAACAGCAGGGCGACGCACGCCAGGAAGACGCGCTTCATCCGGCGCTTCACTTCGGCATAAATAATAAACGGCACCACGGACACAAAAGAGATGAGCATGGTGAACAGGTAGATTTTCCAGTGCTCTGCCGCCGGAAAACCAGCCGCGGCCAGCTGGCCTGGGAGGGCGACGAAGGTAGACATCAGCAGGATATGCAGACACATGATGCCGAAGTTGAGTTTCAGCAGACGCGGTTCCGCCAGCACTTTGCTGAAGCAGCCTTTGACCATCCCCGATTCGCGGTTGAGCACATGATTTTTACTGTCCGGTACAACCCAGATTGTCAGGGCGATACCGAGGGTCGCCAGCACGGCGATCATCCAGAACAGGGCGTTTAGACCCAGCGCATGGGTAATGATCGGGCCGAGAACCATCGCGATAGCAAAGGTCACGCCGAAGCTCACGCCAATAAAGGCCATCGCTTTGGTGCGATTCTGTTCGCGAGTCAGATCGGAAAGCAGCGCCATGACCGCAGCGGCGATGGCGCCGGAACCCTGCAATGCACGTCCGAGAATGATGCCCCAAATGGAGTGGGAGAGGGCGGCAATCACACTACCAAGCACAAATACCAGCAGCCCGCCAACGATAAGCGGTTTACGGCCAACGCGATCGGAGAGCAAACCAAAGGGGATCTGAAAGACCGCCTGAGCCAGACCGTAAATACCGATGGCAAGACCAATTAACGCCTCGCTTGCTCCCTGTAATGCCATGCCATAAGTGGTCAGAACGGGCAGGACCATAAACATGCCGAGCATACGCAATGAGAAAACAGTCCCTAAACCCCAGGTGGCGCGTAACTCGCCTGGCGTCATTTTATAATCGTTCATTACCACCTCAACTCAAAAGCAGGCATTAGTGTAGTGCGGGGAAGGGGCGGGGTAAACAACCTGTTATTTAACAAATATTACATACGTTATTAATGGATTTTATGAATAAAAAAAGGGTGCCGAAGCACCCTTTTTATCTATCCGAATCTTACCAGACGTAAGTCAGCAGATTTTGTGAATCGGGCACCATAAAATCGACGGACATCATCACCGAGAGGGAAGTGATAGCGACAATCGAGAACACAAACAGTTTGCGTGCCCAGACTTTGTCGTCTTCCACTTTATAGCCTCGCAGTGCCATGCCGAGCCACCAGACGCTCACCGCCGCAGCAACCACCAGATATTTGTACCCAGCGTAACCGCCCAGAGAGAGCATCAGCGTAGCAACCGCAAAAGCAATGATGTAGAGCGTGATATGGTTCTTGGCGACGGAAATGCCTTTCACCACCGGCAGAACCGGGATGTTCGCTGCCTGATAATCCTTAAAGCGGAAAATCGCAATGGCATAGGAGTGCGGCATCTGCCACAGGCTAAAGATAGCCAGCAGGATAGCCGCACCGCTGTCGAACTCGTTGGTGACCGCGCAGTAGCCAATCACCGGCGGCGCAGCGCCGGAGAGCGAACCAATCAGCGTACCGTAGACGGAGTGACGTTTCATATACAGGCTGTAGACGCCCACATACACCACGAAACCCATCACCCCCAGCCAACAGGCCAGAGGGTTGGCGCCGAACCACAGCAGCATAAAGCCAGCAATACCCAGCAAGGTGGCGTACACCAGCGAGACGGCAGGGGACATCAGGCCTTTAACCAGCACCCGATTTTTCGTCCTTTCCATCTTCCTGTCGATATCCATGTCGATGTAGTTGTTAAATACACAACCGGACGCAACAACCAGTGACACCCCAATCAGCGTGTTAATAAAGAGGGTGTAATCAATGCTGCCCTTAGAGGCCAGCAGGAACCCTCCGATCACGGAGATCAGGTTGCCAAAGATGATGCCTGGTTTTGTGACTTGCAGGTATTGCTTAAACATACTCGCCGCTCTTAGTGAACCATCATGTTGTAGTTAAGGTTCCACATAATCCAGATGGAGCCGACTACCAGGATTGCGATGATAATCACGGTAAAGATGAATGCCGTCATGTTCCAGCCTTCATCGGACTTAGTGTTCATGTGCAGGAAGCAAACCAGATGCACGAGGATCTGAACGACGGCAGTCACCAGAATCGTGCCCAGAATGACCGCTTTAGAACCAGAACCGTTCATCACCATCCAGAACGGGATAAGCGTCAGGATGATCGACAGGATGAAACCTGTCATGTAGGTTTTTACGCTGCCATGGGAAGCGCCATGATCGTTTGAATGACTCATTACATCGCCCCCATCAGATACACTACAGAGAACACACAGATCCAAACCACATCCAGGAAGTGCCAGAACAGGCTCAGGCACATAATACGGGTGCGGTTAGTGCTGGTCAGGCCGCGACGGGATACCTGGAACATCAGTACCGCCATCCAGATCAGGCCGGAGGTTACGTGCAGACCGTGAGTACCTACCAGCGCGAAGAACGCTGACAGGAAGCCACTGCGGTCCGGACCGAAACCTTCCACGATCAGG
Organism: Leclercia sp. TB492; assembly: GCF_049974505.2. Taxonomy (NCBI): domain Bacteria; kingdom Pseudomonadati; phylum Pseudomonadota; class Gammaproteobacteria; order Enterobacterales; family Enterobacteriaceae; genus Leclercia; species Leclercia sp. TB492. The sequence continues at coordinate 1,019,500 of NZ_CM127572.1, forward strand.
TGGTGGAACTCATAGATTTCCATCCCGATAAATCCAGCACCAAACAGCCAGGTCAACGCCAGCCAGGAGACGACCTGGCTCTTGTTGTTCTTATACATGGCAATTGCGGCCATGCCGTAGGTGATGGAGCTGAACAGCAGCAGTGCGGTTTCAACCAGAACGAACGGCAGCTCGAAGATGTCCTTACCGGTCGGGCCGCCCGCTGTGCCGTTCACCAGAACGGCATAGGTCGCGAACAGACAGCAGAACAGGATGCAGTCGCTCATCAGGTAGATCCAGAAGCCGAAGACTTTCATCGGCCCTGTATCATGGTGCCCGTGTTCATGCGCATGGGCAGTCGCGTGGGTTAAAGTATCAGTTGCCATTTTTCAGCCCCGCTTTAGCAATCTCGTCGAAATGCTGTTTTTCCAGGATTTCAACTTCACGGACTGGTACGTAGTAGTCCACGTCCTCATCAAAGCTCTTCACAATCCAGCTGATCACGATGCCAGCGAAGCCGACGATCGCAAGCCACCAGATGTGCCAGATCATAGCGAAACCAAATACCGTAGCGAAGGCGGCGATAACCATGCCCGCTGCGCTGTTTTTCGGCATGTGGATCTCTTCGTAATGCGCTGGCTGCTTGTACGCTTCGCCTTTTTCTTTCATTTCCCAGAATGCGTCACGCTCATGAATGTGCGGCACAACGGCAAAGTTATAGAACGGCGGTGGAGAAGAGGTTGCCCACTCCAGCGTACGGCCACCCCATGGGTCACCGGTCAGGTCACGGTTCTGCTCACGGTCGCGAATTGAGACGTAGAACATATACAGCTGAGACGCGATACCACAGGCAATCAGCGCTGCACCCACGGCTGCAACAACCAGCATTGGGTGGAACTGCGGATCGATCTGCTGGCTCAGACGACGGGTCATACCCATGAAGCCCAGCACGTACAGCGGCATAAATGCGACGAAGAAGCCGATGATCCAGAACCAGAACGCGCGTTTACCCCATTTTTCATTCAGCGTGAAGCCGAACGCTTTTGGCCACCAGTAGGTTACGCCAGCGAAGCAGCCGAAGACGACGCCGCCGATGATAACGTTGTGGAAGTGCGCAATCAGGAACAGGCTGTTGTGCAGAACGAAGTCAGCACCCGGTACAGCCAGCAGTACGCCGGTCATCCCACCTACGGAGAAGGTCACGATGAAGCCGATAGTCCACAGCATTGCTGAGTGGAACTGGATACGGCCCTGGTACATGGTGAACAGCCAGTTGAAGATCTTAACCCCGGTTGGGATCGCGATAATCATGGTGGTAATACCGAAGAAGGCGTTTACGTTCGCGCCCGCACCCATAGTGAAGAAGTGGTGCAGCCAAACGATGAACGACAGAACGGTAATACACACGGTTGCCCACACCAGCGAGGTGTAACCAAACAGACGCTTACGCGAGAAGGTCGCTGCGATTTCGGAGAACACACCGAAGACCGGCAGAACCAGGATGTACACTTCAGGGTGACCCCATGCCCAAATCAGGTTGATGTACATCATCATGTTGCCGCCCATATCATTGGTGAAGAAATGGGTACCCAGATAGCGATCCAGGGTCAGCAGCGCGACGGTAACAGTCAGGATTGGGAAGGAGGCGATAATCAGGATGTTGGCGCACAGAGATGCCCAGGTAAATACTGGCATCTTGAACATCGTCATACCTGGGGCACGCATCTTCAGGATAGTCACGAAGAAGTTAATACCGGTCAGGGTCGTACCGACACCGGAGAGCTGCAGCGCCCAAATCCAGTAATCAACCCCTACACCAGGACTGTATTCAATTCCTGAAAGCGGCGGGTAAGCCAGCCAGCCGGTCTGAGCAAATTCGCCCACACCCAGTGACAGGTTAACCAGAATCACACCGACAACCGTGAACCAGAAGCTCAGGTTGTTCAGGAACGGGAACGCAACGTCGCGCGCGCCGATTTGCAGCGGCACAACCACGTTCATCAGACCGATAACCAGCGGCATCGCCACGAAGAAGATCATAATCACGCCGTGCGCGGTAAAGATCTGATCGTAGTGGTGCGGTGGCAGGAAGCCTGCTTCGCCAGCGGAGGCAAGCGCCTGCTGGCTACGCATCATGATTGCATCGGCAAAGCCACGAATTAACATGACGATACCGACGATGCAGTACATGATACCGAGTTTTTTGTGGTCGACCGAAGTCAGCCACTCATTCCACAGATAGCTCCACTTACCGAAGTAAGTGATCAGGCCAATTAAGGCTGCGCCACCAATGATAATTGCAGCAAGCGTAACCACGATAATTGGTTCATGGTACGGCACCGCATCCAGTGTCAATTTTCCGAACATTTTCTTCCTCGGCCCCTTAGTGAGAGGTTTCCGCGTGGCTCATGTCCATGCCTTCCATCCCTTCGTGCTTGCTATGCTCGCCTTCAGGTTGGGTCACGTCCATGCTCTTGCCGTGGTCCATAAATTTGCCAATAACGTCTTTGAACAAATTCGGTTTCACGTTAGAGAAGTACTCCACCTTGTTGTATTCGCTAGGTGTTGCCACTTTTTCGAACGTAGCCATGTCAGACATGGTGTTCGGAGACTGTTTCGCTTTAGCAACCCACTGGTCGAAAGCGGCACGGTCAGGCGTGGCAATGGCTTTGAACTTCATACCAGAGAAGCCCGGGCCACTGTAGCTGGCGGAGATACCATCATAGGTGCCTGCTTCATTCGCGATCAGGTGCAGGTTGGTCTGCATACCGGCCATCGCGTAAATCTGGCTACCCAGACGCGGGATAAAGAAGGAGTTCATCACGGAGTTAGACGTTACTTTGAACTGCACCGGGACGTTCGCCGGGAAGGCGATTTCATTTACGGTAGCAATGCCCTGTTCCGGGTAGATGAAGAACCATTTCCAGTCCATGGAGACGACTTCGATCGTAATCGGTTTCTCATCGTGAACCAGCGGTTTTGCAGGTTCGAGCGCGTGAGTGGTTTTCCATGTCAGTACGGCAAGGAACAGGATGATCAGAATCGGCACCGTCCAGACCACAGCTTCCACTTTATTGGAGTGTGACCAGTTAGGGCTATACTTCGCATCTTTGTTGCTCGCACGATACTTCCAGGCGAAACCAACAGCCATCAAGATGGCGGGAATCACGACGATCATCATCAGGCCAAAAGCCGTCAGAATGAGCGAACGTTGCTCCAGTCCAATCTGTCCTTTGGGGTCTAGCAGCGCAGAATCACAGCCACTGAGTAATACAGTGCCTGCAAATAACGACAACCATCCCAAACTTTTATTGTATTTCCTAAGTGTCATTTAACGACCTCAATTCCACGGGGACCTGGTGGCGTTTAAAGTGTGGGGGCATTTTACGGGAACGTTACATTACTGTAAACATCATTAGACCTGTGTCAGGAACGTGTTACCAGGTTCTGCCAGGGAAGTCACAGATGTTGCAAATTATAACCGTTTTTCAGACGCAAGCACCGCCAGACGGGCGTTATAACGAAACAGACTCTGTAGGTAGGGTAAAAAGGGCAATTGGTATAACCATTGCTGAAAACAAACAATTCATTAACAAATAATCATCAATAAAGAGACAAATAAAAAACGTAAAATTAATGTTTCGTTTGCTGAATCGGTTAACGAAAAATACCCTATATCCCATGCTCCAATAATTTCCGGAATTCTAAGAGGCACGAAACAACAAATATTATTTTTCCATGACCAAATTTATTTGCCGTTATAATTTACATGGGTGATTACAACGGAAAATAACATTTTGCGCCGGTTTTACACCCTCTGTCTCTCACGCATGGCCAGATAGTCAAGGAGGGCTCCCGTGAGGATCCCACTCAGCGCCAGCAGCGCGCCGATGTCCAGCAGGAGCAGGCTAAACGGCAGTACGAGGGCGGTGGTGGCATTGACGATCGTTACGATGAGCCACAGTGCGAGCGTCAGACATCCCACCAGCAATATTCTTAACGCGAAGCGATAGGCTGACGGGAAACGCGTCCTGACCATAAAGTGTTCCGTCTGCTGGGTATATTCCAGCGAGCGGCGGCATAGTAATAGCAACAGCAGTCCCGGAATGGCCGCAAAGACGGAGAAGAGATAAAACTCAGCCCAACCGTGCGCTTCCACAAACCAGCCCGCGATAGGGCCGACGTAAACCCGCCCCACGGCTGAGAGCGCAGAGAGCAGGGCGAACTGGGTAGCGGAGAAGGATTTGTTGCACAGGGTCATCAGCAGGGCGACAAACGCAGCCGTTCCCATCCCGCCGCACAGGTTTTCAAAGAATACCGCCGCCGCCATGCTGAGCATATGCTTATCGGTGATGGAGAGCAGCCAGTAACCAGCATTCGACACACCCTGCAGAATGCCGAAGATCAGCAGCGCGCGGAACAGGCTTAAACGCTGCATCAGGACTCCGCCATACAGCGCGCCGATAATAGTGGCGATTAATCCCAGCGTCTTGTTGACCACACCCACTTCACCGGCATCAAAGCCCACGCCGCGGATCAGAAAGGTGGTGGTCAGGCTCATGGCAAACGCATCACCGAGTTTATACAGCACAATCAGCAGCAGAATGATCCAGGCATTGTTGCGGCCAAAGAAGTCGCGCAGCGGTTCGGCAACCGCCTGCTCAAGTGAGCGGGGAACGGGAATAACATCGCTCGGTTCCGGCGCCAGGAAGGTCGCGATCATGCACGGGATCAGCAGGGTGGCCATCAGCCAGTACATGCCCTGCCAGCCGAGATAGCGGTCTGCCAGCCATAGCGCAAGCCCACCGGAGACCAGCATACCCAGACGGTAGCCCAGCACGCTGATGGCGGCCCCGGTCCCACGCTCTTTGGCCGAGAGCACATCCGTTTTCCAGGCATCAAAAACGATATCCTGCGACGCGGAGCAGAAGGCAATCACCACCGCCAGCGCGGCCATCCAGCGAAGCTGCGAGGCAGGTTCGAGGAAGCCCATCGCAGCAATCGCCAGCAGCAGCATCGCCTGGGTCATCAGCAACCAGCCACGACGCCTGCCGAGGAAAGGCGGGGTGTAGCGGTCCATCATCGGCGACCATAAAAACTTGAAGACATAGGCCTGGCCGACCAGCGAGAAGAAGCCGATAGTTTTAAGATCGATATCTTCTACGGTCATCCACGCCTGTAACGTGCCCGATGTCAGTGCAAGGGGTAAACCGGAGGCGAAACCAAGGATCAGCAGGATAGCTGATTTAGGTTGCTGGAAAATACGTAGGTATTGACTGGACATGGGCAGGTTAACTGACCCGACCGGAAGTCGGGTCAGCAGGCTGAATTAACGTGCGTTCTGCTTGATGAATTCGTGAATGCTGGTGTCCTGCGCCATATCGGCGATGGTGTCGGTCAGCACGCTGTTTACGGCATTAGCGATATTGGTGTTGGTGGCCTGGAAGGCGCCTTCAACAGAGTAGCTTGCACGGTAGTTCTTATTCATCTTGTTGCCGTTCTTCGCGGTGGCGATGATGGCGATATCCGCTTTGGTCGCGATGTTATAGCGCACGTTGCCCTGAGAGACGTCAGCGTACAGGTTGTTGACGATGATCTGCAGATCAACCGCGCCGCTTGGACCAACCATATAGCCGCGTGCGGTCATTTGCTTCTCAAGCACTTCCTGCAGCAAGAAACGCAGATCGCGAGAGGCCGTCAGGGTCACCAGCTGGTTGTCACGAGTGACTTTCGCCAGCGCCTGGTCTTTACGCTGATCTGCACCGTTGATGCTCACGGTGACGCCCATCAGGCTTGGATCCTGCTGCGGCAGAGAGATCTTCGGAGAAACATCAATGGTGGTGGGTGGGGTTGCACAGCCGGCCAGCATAAACAGGGCGACTAAAGGGAAAAAGAGTTTTTTTAACATGTTCAGGCTCTCAACGAATCGTAAGCATATATAGAAAAAAATTGCCGCCATCATAACATCGCCAACGGCAAGGGGAAGTGGTCAACGCATGTAAATTCATCGCCTTGTCTGAAAACTGACCAACTGAAACGCTTTTCCGTTATTCGGACGACAAAACGACTCCCCCCTTATAGGACTTCATTCGCTTGAATGAGAAAATCAGATGAAAGCTAAATTTTTGTTGTCTTCTTGTTATGCAAGCGGTAAAAGCGGCTAATATTTAAAGGGATGGGTGACATCTCAGCGTTGTCGGAGGAGTAATTTCATGATGATACGTGAACAGATTGAAGATAAGTTAAGGGCGGCCTTTGAACCTGTGTTCCTTGAAGTCGTCGACGAAAGTTATCGTCATAACGTACCGGCAGGCTCTGAGAGCCACTTTAAAGTGGTGCTGGTCAGCGATCGTTTCGCTGGTGAGCGTTTTCTTAATCGTCACCGTATGATTTACGGAACCCTGACGGAAGAGCTCTCGACCACAGTCCATGCGCTGGCGTTGCATACTTATACGATCAAAGAGTGGAAGGGCTTGCAGGATACGATTTTCGCGTCGCCACCATGCCGGGGGGCAGGGACGATCGCGTAACAAATCCTGTTTGCAACAGCGGGAGCTTTTCCAGTATGTTGCATAAAGATTACGTCAAAACGGCCTGAGGGCCGTTTTGTTTTGTCCGGGTTTTGAGCCGGTGGCGCGATTTTAAGGCCGAAAATAGCCTGAATTTGTGAAAAAAGCCGCAGCAACATGCGCCAACCGTTCTCGACTCACTAAAGTGATGCCGCTATAATGCCGCGTCTTAATATGAATGTCTTCGGGATGATTCTGGCGACAGGGAATGTGAATCTGCTAAGAGAGCATCCCGGTATTGCGAGGCAAATTCAGAGTTGACCGAGCACTGTGATTTTTTTGAGGTAACAAGATGCAAGTTTCAGTTGAAACCACTCAAGGCCTTGGCCGCCGTGTAACGATTACAATCGCTGCTGACAGCATCGAAAACGCTGTAAAAAGCGAGCTGGTCAACGTAGCAAAGAAAGTCCGTATTGACGGCTTCCGCAAGGGCAAAGTACCGATGAATGTCGTTGCTCAGCGTTATGGCGCTTCTGTTCGCCAGGACGTGCTGGGTGACCTGATGAGCCGCAACTTCGTTGACGCGATCATCAAAGAAAAAATCAATCCAGCCGGTTCCCCGACCTATGTTCCGGGTGAATACAAACTGGGCGAAGACTTCACCTACGCGGTAGAGTTCGAAGTTTACCCGGAAGTTGAGCTGAAAGGTCTGGACGCGATCGAAGTTGAAAAACCAATCGTTGAAGTGACTGAAGCCGACGTTGACGGCATGCTGGACACCCTGCGTAAGCAGCAGGCGACCTGGAAAGACAAAGACGGCGCTGCGGATGCAGAAGACCGTGTCACCATCGACTTCTCCGGCTCTGTAGACGGCGAAGAGTTCGAAGGCGGCAAAGCGTCTGACTTCGTACTGGCGATGGGTCAGGGTCGTATGATCCCAGGCTTTGAAGACGGTATCAAAGGCCACAGCGCAGGCGAAGAGTTCACTATCGACGTGACCTTCCCGGAAGAGTACCACGCTGAAAACCTGAAAGGTAAAGCCGCGAAATTCGCGATTACCCTGAAGAAAGTTGAAGACCGCGAACTGCCAGAACTGACTGCAGATTTTATCAAGCGTTTCGGCGTTGAAGATGGTTCTGTTGAAGGCCTGCGTGCTGAAGTGCGTAAAAACATGGAACGCGAGCTGAAAGGCGCCGTGCGTAACCGCGTTAAGTCTCAGGCGATCGAAGGTCTGGTTAAAGCTAACGAAATCGAGATCCCATCTGCACTGATCGACAGCGAAATCGACGTTCTGCGTCGTCAGGCTGCACAGCGTTTCGGTGGCAATGAGAAACAAGCTCTGGAACTGCCTCGTGAGCTGTTCGAAGAGCAGGCTAAACGCCGCGTTGTTGTTGGTCTGCTGCTGGGTGAAGTAATTCGTACCCACGAGCTGAAAGCTGACGAAGAGCGTGTTAAAGGCCTGATCGAAGAGATGGCTTCTGCCTATGAAGATCCGTCAGAAGTGGTTGCTTTCTACGGCAGCAACAAAGAGCTGATGGAAAACATGCGCAACGTCGCACTGGAAGAGCAGGCTGTTGAAGCCGTTCTGGCCAAAGCGAAAGTGTCCGAAAAAGCCACTTCTTTCAACGAACTGATGAACCAACAGGCTTAATTCTGCCTGCTTTGTTTAAAGTTTGAGCAAAAAACCCGTTGCCTCCCGGCGGCGGGTTTTTTTTATCACAGTTCCAGGCCGTGAAGCGTGATAAAACGCCTTTTCAGTGTTAGCGTTAAAACAAAAGATTGTTATGCTTGAAATAGGGCTGAGCCGCCCCCATTAGTGGGGAAGCAGTATTAAAGAGACTGGCTGATAATCCGTCCGCAAGGTTACAATCAGTACAGCAGGTATTTTCATTTTTTATCCAGGAGACGGAAATGTCATACAGTGGCGAACGAGATAACTTTGCACCCCATATGGCGCTGGTGCCAATGGTTATTGAACAGACCTCTCGAGGTGAACGTTCTTTTGATATCTACTCCCGTCTGCTTAAAGAACGCGTTATTTTCATGACCGGCCAGGTGGAAGACCACATGGCGAACCTGATCGTAGCGCAGATGCTGTTTCTGGAAGCGGAAAACCCGGAAAAAGACATTTACCTGTACATCAACTCCCCAGGTGGCGTGATCACTGCCGGGATGTCCATTTACGATACCATGCAGTTCATCAAGCCTGATGTGAGCACCATTTGTATGGGCCAGGCGGCATCGATGGGCGCATTCCTGCTGACCGCAGGGGCGAAAGGCAAGCGTTTCTGCCTGCCAAACTCGCGCGTAATGATTCACCAGCCGCTGGGCGGGTATCAGGGCCAGGCGACAGATATTGAAATTCATGCCCGTGAAATCCTGAAGGTAAAAGGGCGCATGAATGAACTTATGGCTCATCATACGGGTCAATCACTAGAGCAGATCGAGCGTGATACCGAGCGCGATCGCTTCCTGTCCGCACCAGAGGCAGTAGAGTACGGCTTAGTCGACTCCATTTTGACCCACCGTAATTGATGCCCACGGCGCGGGTGTGCCGCTATACTATGGTAGGGCGGCACCTGGCTTACGAGCAGCCTGCGTCTGAGAATGGCATTTGCGTCGTCATGTGCGGCACAAAGAACTTAAAAAGAGGTTTTGACTCATGACAGATAAACGCAAAGATGGATCGGGCAAACTGTTGTACTGCTCTTTTTGCGGCAAAAGCCAGCATGAAGTGCGCAAACTGATTGCCGGGCCATCCGTGTATATCTGCGACGAATGTGTCGACTTATGTAACGACATCATCCGCGAAGAGATTAAAGAAGTCGCACCACACCGTGAGCGCAGTGCGTTACCGACGCCGCATGAGATCCGTCATCACCTTGATGACTACGTCATCGGTCAGGAACAGGCGAAGAAAGTGCTGGCAGTGGCGGTGTACAACCACTACAAACGTCTGCGTAACGGGGATAACAGCAACGGCGTTGAGCTGGGCAAAAGTAATATTTTGCTGATTGGCCCAACCGGTTCCGGCAAAACCCTGCTGGCAGAAACACTGGCACGTCTGCTGGATGTTCCGTTTACCATGGCGGACGCCACCACCCTGACCGAAGCCGGTTATGTGGGTGAGGATGTGGAAAACATCATCCAGAAACTGCTGCAGAAGTGCGATTACGACGTCCAGAAAGCCCAGCGCGGTATCGTGTATATCGATGAGATCGACAAAATCTCACGTAAATCCGATAACCCGTCCATCACCCGTGACGTGTCCGGTGAAGGCGTACAGCAGGCATTGCTGAAACTGATCGAAGGGACGGTTGCCGCTGTTCCACCGCAGGGCGGTCGTAAGCATCCTCAGCAGGAGTTCCTGCAGGTTGATACGTCCAAGATCCTGTTTATCTGTGGCGGTGCGTTTGCTGGTCTGGATAAAGTCATTGCTAACCGCGTTGAAACCGGCTCGGGTATTGGCTTTGGCGCGACGGTGAAGGCGAAGTCTGAAAAAGCGAAAGAGGGCGAACTGCTGACCCAGGTTGAGCCAGAAGATCTGATCAAGTTTGGTCTGATCCCTGAGTTCATTGGCCGTCTGCCGGTTGTCGCCACGCTGACAGAACTGAGTGAAGACGCGCTGATTCAGATCCTGAAAGAGCCGAAAAATGCCCTGACTAAGCAGTATCAGGCATTGTTCAATCTGGAAGGCGTTGAGCTGGAGTTCCGCGACGAAGCACTGGACGCGATTGCTAAAAAAGCAATGGCGCGTAAAACTGGTGCACGTGGTCTGCGTTCAATCGTTGAAGCTGCCCTGCTCGATACCATGTACGATCTTCCTTCGATGGAAGAAGTCGAAAAAGTGGTTATCGACGAGTCCGTCATTGCCGGCCAAAGCAAGCCGCTGCTGATTTACGGTACCCCGGAAGCTCAGCAGGCCTCTGGCGAATAATTCACCAGGTCATACAAGCAGTTAATCAAAAAGGGGGGATTTAATCCCCCCTTTTATTTTTCCGTAAACATGGCGTTGAATGTGTGGGAATCATCCCCATATACTGGATTACATGTTAATGGTTGCATGAAGCACAGTCCTGCAACCTGATTACCTGGCGGACACTAAACTAAGAGAGAGCTCTATGAATCCTGAGCGTTCTGAACGCATTGAAATCCCCGTATTGCCGTTGCGCGATGTGGTGGTTTATCCGCACATGGTCATACCCTTATTTGTAGGGCGGGAAAAATCTATCCGTTGCCTTGAAGCCGCCATGGATCATGATAAAAAAATCATGCTGGTTGCGCAGAAAGAAGCATCAACGGATGAGCCGGGTGTAAACGATCTTTTCACCGTCGGGACCGTGGCCTCTATTTTACAAATGCTGAAGCTGCCTGATGGCACCGTGAAGGTGCTGGTCGAGGGGCTGCAGCGTGCGCGTATTACCACGCTATCTGATGATGGCGAACACTTCGCAGCAAAAGCCGAATACCTGGACTCGCCTCAGCTTGACGAGCGTGAGCAGGAAGTGCTGGTTCGCACCGCAATCAGTCAGTTTGAAGGCTATATCAAGCTGAACAAAAAAATCCCACCAGAAGTGCTGACGTCGCTGAACAGCATCGACGATCCTGCACGTCTGGCTGATACCATCGCAGCGCACATGCCGCTGAAGCTGGCTGACAAACAGTCCGTGCTGGAGATGTCCGACGTTAACGAGCGTCTGGAATATCTGATGGCGATGATGGAGTCTGAAATCGATCTGCTGCAGGTTGAGAAGCGCATTCGCAACCGCGTGAAAAAGCAGATGGAGAAATCTCAGCGTGAGTACTATCTGAACGAGCAGATGAAGGCCATTCAGAAAGAGCTCGGTGAGATGGATGACGCACCGGACGAAAACGAAGCGCTGAAGCGTAAGATCGACGCGGCGAAAATGCCGAAAGAGGCAAAAGAGAAGGCCGAAGCAGAACTGCAGAAGCTGAAAATGATGTCTCCGATGTCAGCGGAAGCGACGGTTGTACGCGGCTATATCGAGTGGATGGTTCAGGTTCCATGGAACGCCCGCAGCAAGGTCAAAAAAGACCTGCGTCAGGCCCAGGAGATCCTGGATACCGACCACTACGGTCTGGAGCGCGTCAAAGACCGTATCCTCGAGTATCTCGCGGTTCAGAGCCGTGTTAACAAGCTCAAGGGCCCAATTCTGTGCCTGGTGGGGCCGCCGGGGGTGGGTAAAACCTCCCTGGGCCAGTCCATTGCTAAAGCGACCGGACGTAAGTACATCCGTATGGCGCTGGGCGGCGTGCGTGACGAAGCGGAAATCCGCGGTCACCGTCGAACCTATATCGGTTCAATGCCGGGCAAACTGATCCAGAAAATGGCAAAAGTGGGGGTTAAAAACCCGCTGTTCCTGCTGGATGAGATCGACAAAATGTCCTCAGATATGCGTGGCGATCCGGCTTCAGCCCTGCTGGAAGTGCTGGATCCTGAGCAGAACGTGGCGTTCAGCGATCACTACCTGGAAGTGGACTACGATCTGAGCGATGTGATGTTCGTGGCGACCTCCAACTCCATGAATATCCCGGCCCCGCTGCTGGATCGTATGGAGGTGATCCGTCTTTCTGGCTACACCGAAGACGAAAAACTGAACATTGCCCGCCGTCACCTGCTGTCGAAGCAAATTGAACGTAACGCACTGAAAGAGAGCGAATTGACCGTTGATGACAGCGCGATTATCGGCATTATTCGTTACTACACCCGTGAAGCGGGCGTGCGTAGCCTGGAGCGTGAAATCTCCAAGCTGTGTCGTAAGGCGGTGAAACAGCTGCTGCTCGACAAGACGTTGAAGCACATTGTGATTAATGGCGACAACCTGCACGAATACCTGGGTGTCCAGCGTTACGACTATGGCCGTGCGGACAGCGAAAACCGCGTCGGCCAGGTGACCGGTCTGGCGTGGACGGAAGTGGGCGGCGATCTGCTGACCATCGAAACCGCCTGTGTGCCGGGTAAAGGTAAGCTGACCTACACCGGCTCGCTGGGTGAAGTGATGCAGGAGTCCATTCAGGCTGCACTGACCGTGGTACGCGCGCGTGCGGAAAAACTGGGTATTAATCCGGACTTTTACGAAAAACGCGACATTCACGTTCACGTGCCGGAAGGGGCAACGCCGAAAGATGGCCCGAGCGCGGGTATCGCAATGTGTAGCGCCCTGGTGTCCTGCCTGACCGGCAACCCGGTGCGTGCTGATGTGGCGATGACCGGCGAAATCACCCTGCGTGGCCAGGTTCTGCCGATTGGCGGCTTGAAAGAAAAACTGCTGGCAGCTCACCGCGGCGGCATTAAAACGGTCCTGATCCCGTATGAAAACAAGCGCGATCTGGAAGAGATTCCGGATAACGTTATCGCCGATCTGGATATCCATCCGGTGAAACGTATTGAGGAAGTTCTGACCCTTGCACTGCAGAACGAGCCTTACGGAATGCAGGTTGTAACCGCAAAATAGTGACCTCGCGCAAAGAGCGTCAATAAAAACAAGGCTGGTGAGCGATTTCGGGCTTGCCAGCCTTTTTTTGTATAGCTAATTTAGATTGCTGATTGGGCCAGCCATCAACAACGGGTGTTGTAAGGTCATGGCAGGCCTGATATAACTGCTGCGCGGTCGCGTTTTGAAGGATTCAGGCGCGATATAAATTATAAAGAGAGGAAGAGAAGAGTGAATAAATCTCAACTGATTGACAAAATTGCTGCGGGTGCTGATATCTCCAAAGCTGCGGCTGGACGTGCGTTAGATGCTTTGATTGCTTCTGTTACCGAATCTCTGCAGGCTGGGGACGACGTGGCGCTGGTAGGTTTTGGTACTTTTGCTGTTAAAGAGCGTGCTGCCCGTACTGGCCGCAACCCTCAGACCGGTAAAGAGATCACCATCGCTGCTGCTAAAGTTCCGGGCTTCCGCGCCGGCAAAGCGCTGAAAGACGCAGTAAACTGATCGCTTTCTTACGTCAGGGAAGTCGAAAAGTACAAGGGCGCATCATTTGATGTGCCTTTTTTGTTTGTCCAGGCCTGATTTATGTGAGTTTATGCGAGTTGTGGGCTGACAATCGCCCCGGTTTCTTGTCACAATACGTCTTTACGCGCTGCGGTCAGGATTTCCGCCAGCGTCAGGTCACCAGTCACCTACAGCGGAGTGTGGTTACACCATGATGGACAGCTTACGCACGGCTGCTAACAGTCTCGTGCTCAAGATTATTTTCGGTATCATTATCGTGTCGTTCATTTTGACCGGCGTGAGCGGATACCTGATTGGCGGTAGTGCAAACTACGCCGCAAAAGTGAACGACCAGGAAATCAGCCGTGGGCAGTTTGAGAATGCATTTGCCGGTGAACGTAACCGCATGCAGCAACAGCTGGGCGATCAGTTCTCTGAGCTGGCGGCGAATGAAGGGTACATGAAAAACCTGCGTCAGCAGACGCTTAACCGTCTTATCGACGAAGCGCTGCTGGATCAGTACGCTCGTGAAATCGGTCTGAGCATCAGCGACGATCAGGTCAAAAAAGCCATTTTCTCTACCCCGGCTTTCCAGAATGACGGCAAATTCGATAATACCCGCTATAACGCGATCGTGAATCAGATGGGGATGACGCCGGATCAATACGCTCAGGCGCTGCGTAACCAGTTGACCACTCAGCAGCTGATCAACGCCGTGGTGGGTACGGATTTCATGCTCAAAGGCGAAGCGGATGAGCTGGCGACGCTGGTTTCTCAGCAGCGCATCGTGCGTGAAGCCACTTTCGACGTTAACGCCCTTGCTGCGAAACAGCAGGCGAGCGACGAAGAGGTGAAAAGCTACTACGAGCAGAACAAAAACAACTTTACCTCCCCGGAGCAGTTCCGCGTGAGCTACATCAAGCTGGATGCGGCTGCGATGCAGGAAAACGCAACCGATGCGGAGATCCAGTCCTACTACGATCAGCATCAGGATCAGTTCACCCAGCCACAGCGTAACCGTTTCAGCATCATTCAGACCAAAACTGAAGCCGAGGCCAAAGCGGCACTGGACGAGCTGAACAAAGGCACCGACTTCGCGACGGTCGCGAAAGAGAAATCTACCGACATCATCTCTGCCAAAAACGGCGGTGATATGGGCTGGCTGGAAGAGGGCACCACACCGGACGAGCTGAAAAATGCCGGCCTGAAAGAGAAAGGTCAACTTTCTGGTGTGATTAAATCCTCCGTCGGTTTCCTGGTGGTGCGTCTGGATGACATCACCCCTGCGACCACCAAACCGCTGGCTGACGTTCGCGATGATATCGCGGCGAAAGTGAAGCAGGAGAAAGCGCTGGATGGTTTCTATGCGTTGCAGCAGAAAGTGAGCGACGCGGCCAGCAATGACAACGAGTCGCTGGTCGGCGCTGAGCAGGCTGCGGGTGCAAAAGCGGTGACTACCGGTTGGTTTGGTCATGACAACCTGCCGGAAGAGCTGAACTTCAAACCGGTTGCGGATGCCATCTTCAATGGTGGTCTGGTAGGCGAAAACGGCACCCCGGGCAGCAACTCTGACATCATCACCGTCGACGGCGACCGCGCCTTTGTACTGCGCGTGAGCGAGCACAAGCCTGAAGCGATCAAGCCGCTGGAAGAAGTGAAAGATCAGATTACAGCGCTGGTTAAGCATAACAAAGCCGTGCAACAGGCGAAGCTGGACGCTGAGAAGCTGCTGGCTGAGCTGAAAGCCGGTAAAGGTGACGAGGCGCTGAAAGCGGCTGGCCTGAGCTTTGGCGAGACGAAAACGCTGAGCCGTACCGGTCAGGATCCGATCAGCCAGGCGGCATTCGGTCTGAGCCTGCCGGCAAAAGACAAGCCAAGCTTCGGTATCGCCAACGATATGCAGGGCAACGTAGTGGTTCTGGCGCTGGACGAAGTGAAAGCGGGCACCATGCCGGAAGCGCAGAAGAAAGCAATGGTTCAGGGTATCACCCAGAACAACGCGCAAATTGCTTTCGAAGCACTGATGAGCAACCTGCGTAAAGAAGCCAAAATCAAGCTGGGCGATATCATCACCCAGCAGTAATTACGTTGCTGCTCGCAAATTTGAGCAACGTACTGCAACACTAAAAGGCCGCTTTCGCGGCCTTTTCCATTTCTGCAATCTGCTGTTTGTCCCGCAAAAGCGGCCCGTTTATGGTGAGTGGGCTGTCAACAAACAAGGAGAAAACAGCATGAAACCTGGAATCAAAGCCCTTTTTATTACGCTTGCCCTTGCGTCTGCAGGAATGAGCCACTGCGCGCTGGCGGCGACACCAGCCGCCAAAACGCAGGCCGCACAAGGCAAGTCTGATGCGCCACCCCTCGCCACATCACCCCAGCAGTCGAAAGCGGCGGAAGCGGAGAAGGGGCGGATCAGCATCAATTCTGCCTCGGCGGAGGCGCTGGCGCGGGTGATGAACGGCGTGGGGTTGAAGAAAGCCCAGGCGATCGTCAGCTACCGTGAAGAATACGGCCCGTTTAAAACCCTCGACGATCTCAAGCAGGTGCCCGGCATGGGCGGAGCGCTGGTGGAGCGTAACCTTGCGTATTTGACGCTGTAATCACTTGCACAGTGGCAAAAATTTGCCAGGATAAAGAGGTCATACCAGTTATGACCTCTGAATCTTATAAATAACAACTCTTAAGGCTATTGCGCTATGCAGACCCAAATCAAAGTACGCGGCTACCACCTTGATGTTTATCAACACGTTAATAACGCTCGTTATCTTGAGTTTCTCGAAGAGGCGCGCTGGGAAGGGCTGGAAAACAGCGACAGCTTTCAGTGGATGACCGAGCGGCGTATCGCCTTTGTGGTGGCGAACATTAACATTAACTATCGCCGTCCCGCAGTCCTCAGCGATCTCCTCACCGTCACCAGCCAGCTACAACAGCTGAACGGTAAAAGTGGAGTGTTGAGTCAGGTAGTAACTCTCGAGCCGGAAGGGCAGGTGGTGGCAGATGCGTTAATTACCTTTGTCTGCATTGATCTAAAAACGCAAAAAGCGCTGCCGCTGGAAGGAGAGTTACGTGAGAAGCTGGAGCTGTTAATCAAATAACGCCGCTTCTGATGCCGGGCGAAGCGGAGACTTCCCCCGGCAGACTGGCCCGGATCAGTTAAGACCGGTTTTCTTTTTCAGGGCCGCCATCACACCGGCTTTATCCGCCAGATAGTGGTTAAGGCCGTTGGCACGCAGGTTACAGGCAGCGCACTGGCCACAGCCATCGCCCTGAATGCCGTTGTAGCAGGTCAGCGTTTCGTTACGTATCAGCTCCAGCTTGCCCCAGTAATCGGCCAGCGCCCAGGTCTCGGCTTTATCGAGCCACATCAGCGGCGTTTCGAAGCGGATATCTTTGGCCATCCCCAGATTCACGGCATGGTTAAGGGCTTTCACAAACTCGTCGCGGCAGTCCGGGTAACCGGAAAAGTCGGTTTCGCACACGCCGGTAATGATCGCCTCGGCTTTCACCTGGTAAGCGTAGATGGCAGTCAGGGTCAGGAAGAGAATATTACGTCCCGGCACGAAGGTATTCGGGATCCCTTCGGCATCCGGTTCGTAATCCGGCACCGGAATGCTGTCGCGGGTGAGGCTGCTCACCGCCAGTTCGTTGAGCAGGGTGACATCCAGAACCTTATGCGCCCGTACACCGAGTTTCACCGCCAGTTTCTGCGCGACCTCAATTTCTTCGCTATGGCGCTGACCATAGTCAAAAGTCACACAGTGGACTTCATCATATTGCTGCAGAGCCTGAACCAGACAGGTCGTGGAGTCCTGACCTCCACTGAACACGACAACGGCACGTTTCATAAATCTTCCCAACTTGGACGGTTAAAAACCTATGGTAACGTCTGCCCGTGGCGGCGACCAGCTTCTTCACGTTTTCGGGGCCGGTAGCCAGGCCTCGGTAAAATCAAACCAGCCGCGCGGATTCAGGCGGATGCCGTTTACCCCCGGCGGGGCGCTGATTTGATACTGATAGTTAAAGAGCGGCGTCAGGACGGCACGCTCCATCAATTGGGAGAACACCTCTTTCAACGCCAGATGGCGCGCTGCGGCGTCGGGCAGAATCTGAACCGCATCCAGGGTCGCCATCAGATGCGCAAACTGCGGGGCGCTGAGCAGGTGCGGCCAGAGAGCATCGCAGCGCAACCACTGCTCCAGGGTATATTCCGGGGCCTCGCCAATCAACCTGTCGCCCATCATGATATCGGCATCCGGCAGGGCAGTGCAGCCATCCCAGGTTTTCGCGTCATGAAAAATCACCGTCAGCTGACAGCCTTCATGGGCCAGATAGCGTTTAAGCTGCTCCGCCATGGTGTGTAACTCCACCGGCAGGTGGTAAATCAGGGTGAGCGCCGTCGGCAGAGCGGTGGTGTGCGCCTGCGGCCACTGTGGGATTGACCAGCCCGGCAGCAACTCCTGGGTTGGGGTAATGAGATTCTCGTCCAGCGGTAGCGTATGCAGCAGCGAGGTGTGATGAATGATGTCGATCAGCCTGCGGGCCTGCACCTCGCTTAACCGACCGCTCTGCTTCAGCGTGAGATAACAAAAGCCGAGGCTGATGCTGTTACTGACCAGCCGCAAACTGGCAAGCTCCTCCGGTTCGCCAATGGCGATCTGCACTGGATGACGGCAGCTGGTGCCTAAATCCTGGTCAAAAAGCTGGGGGGTGATCCAGTATTCGATCGCTTTCAGCAGCGGATGTCCCAGATGATACTGCTCGTGGCTTTCCAGCCGGACCAGATCCGCGTCGAAGATCGCCAGCCGGAACGGCCCGCTCCCCGTCAGGGGCTGATCCGGATGGGCAACACGGCTGCAGTAGCTCGCCAGGCGGTGCGCCAGCCAGTAATCCGGCTGCTGTAACACGAAGGTCAGGCATTGCGGATGGGTTACCTCAATTTGCCTGACGCTGTTAAACAGTTTACGCAGCGCGGGCAGGGTGAGCAGACGCGTCAGCTGGCTCTGGAGCTGAGCCGCCTCGACTTTGTCCCCGTTATGCCAGTGCAGCGTGGAGCGAATGTAGAAGTGCCAGCGCAGCCCGTCTGCCGAGATCTCCCAGTGATGTGCCAGGTCGCCCCCCGGCTCGCTGCTGGTGTCGTTGAACCGCGTCAGGCCGGAAAAGATCTGCCCGACCAGATGCTGCTCGGCACGTCCGGGTAAAAAGCCCGGATGGAGCGGATCGAGTGGCCGGTAATAGGGAATGCGTAACGTCGGGGTGTTGTTCTGCCACTGCCCACCGAGAAAAGGATGCAGGAGGGCGCGCAGCGCCTGGGGTGCCAGCTGGGCCAGCTCCAGGGCATTGTGCTGCTGGCCGTTTTTCAGCGCCTGTTCCATCATCGTATTGCGCAATGATTCCGGCGTGACGTGAAAGCGCAGCTCGCCGCGCTTACCGCGCCCGGACTGGGCCTGCCAGCTTAGCCAGCCCGCCTCCTGGGCCTGACGCAAGAGCGTACGCACGTGTCGTTCACTGCAAAAACAGCGGCTGGCCAGTTCAGCCACGCTCACCTGCTGTGGCGCACCGGCTGAGGGTTGCCACAGCCGTTGGTACTGATTAAGTCGATTGAGCTGGCGCATAAGAAACCCGGAACAATAATTTTTATCTATTCAGTATTACTTCCGTATATATCACGCAATACTGATGCACAAGTTAACCCCCTCACATTTTTCGGAGTTCCCATGGCGCGGCTGGCTGCATTTGATATGGACGGCACCTTGTTAATGCCGGACCACCGTTTAGGCGACAAGACGCTGAGCGTGCTTAAGCGGCTGCACGAGCGCGACATTACGCTCACCTTTGCCACGGGCCGACATGTGCTGGAGATGCGCCACCTGATGGGCGCGCTCTGCCTTGATGCCTTTTTGATTACCGGCAACGGGACGCGCATTCACTCTCTGGAGGGGGAGGTGCTCTATCGTCAGGATCTCGCCCCGGATGTGGCGGAGCAGGTGCTGCACACCACCTGGGATACCCAGGCCAGCATTCACGTGTTTAACGACACCGGCTGGCTGACCGGAAAGGAAATCCCGGCACTGCTGGAGGCGCACGTCTACAGCGGCTTCCAGTATCAGCTGACCGATCTGCGCCGTATTCCGGCCCATGCGGTGACCAAAATCTGTTTTTGTGGCGATCACGACGATCTGTGCCGCCTGCGCATCCAGCTTAACGAGGCGTTGGGGAGTCGCGCGCATCTCACCTTCTCGGCGATCGATTGTCTGGAAGTGCTGCCGGTCGGGTGCAACAAAGGTTCTGCCCTGGCGGTGCTGAGCGATCATCTTGGCTTAACGTTGCAGGAGTGTATGGCGTTTGGCGATGCGATGAACGATCGCGAGATGCTGGGCAGCGTGGGCCGCGGCCTGATTATGGGCAATGCGATGCCACAACTGATCGCTGAGCTCTCGCATTTACCGGTTATCGGACACTGCCGCAACGAGGCCGTGTCCCATTTCTTAACCCATTGGCTGGATACACCCGATCTTCCTTATTCCCCCGAATAGTGAGACCCTTCCAGCAAGCCAGACGAGAGTCTGGCTTTTTTTATTTTACCAGCCGGGTAATCTCCGCCAGCCACGGCGTCACGTCGCCAATGTTGGTCTGCACCCACTCTGCATTGTAGTAGGTGTCCAGATAGCGCTCACCGCTGTCGCATAACAGCGTAACGATGGAGCCGGTTTGTCCTGCCTCCCGCATCCGCGCGGCCAGCTGCAACGCGCCCCACATATTGGTCCCGGTAGAGGCCCCAACCTTCCGGCCAAGCTGCGTTTCCAGCCAGTGGGCGGTGGCGACGCTGGCGGCATCCGGCACGCGGAGCATCTCGTCCACTACGTCAGGGATAAACGACGGCTCGACGCGCGGGCGGCCAATCCCTTCGATTTTGCTGCCCACCGGGCTGCGCAGGGCAGGGTCGCGCTGCTGCCAGTAATCGAGAAACACCGAGTTCTGCGGATCCACCACCATCAGGCGGGTATCGTAGCCCTGGCAACGAATATAGCGGCCAATGGTGGCCGAGGTGCCGCCGGTCCCGGCGCTCATCACGATATGGGCCGGCACCGGATGAGGCTCATTTTGCATCTGGCGGAAAATACTGTCGGCAATGTTGTTATTGCCGCGCCAGTCCGTTGCCCGCTCCGCATAAGTAAACTGATCCATATAGTGACCGTTCAGCTCCCGGGCCAGCATCTCTGAGGCGGCATAAATTTCGCAGGCGCTTTCAACAAAGTGGCAGCGGCCGCCGTAAAACTCGATCTGTTCGATTTTGCGTTTTGCCGTACGGGAAGGCATCACGGCGATAAACGGCAGGCCGAGCAGGCGGGCAAACCAGGCTTCCGAGACGGCAGTGGACCCCGAAGAGGATTCGATGATTGTCGAGTCTTCTTTGATCCATCCATTACATAGCCCGTAAATGAACAACGAGCGTGCCAGACGGTGCTTCAGGCTGCCGGTCGGGTGGGTGCTTTCGTCTTTCAGATAGAGCTGAATACCGGCAAAACCCGGCAGGGTCAGGCGAATGAGGTGTGTGTCCGCCGATCGCTGATAATCGGCGTTAATTTCACTGATGGCGTTTTTAACCCAGGCGCTATTCATCTCGGTAATCCGTTTGTCATTTTGTGCCCAGCATAGCGAAAAGCACAGAAAAAATTGTTGCTATCTGGCCTTTAAAATAGAATGTAAGGAGAAAAATTTTCTCTGGAGGGTGGATATGCTAGATAAAATTGACCGTAAGCTGCTGTCCTTACTGCAAAGCGACTGCACCCTCTCTTTGCAGGCGCTGGCGGATGCCGTTAATCTGACCACCACGCCCTGCTGGAAACGCCTTAAGCGACTTGAAGACGAAGGCATCCTGCTGGGACGCGTGGCGCTGCTCGATCCTGAAAAACTGGGGCTTGGACTGACCGCGTTTGTTCTGATAAAAACGCAGCACCACAGCAGCGACTGGTACTGCGGATTCGTCAGCGTAGTATCGGAGATGCCGGAAGTGCTGGGCTTCTGGCGGATGGCGGGCGAATACGACTACCTGATGCGCGTTCAGGTGGCGGATATGAAACGCTATGATGATTTCTATAAACGGCTGGTCAACAGCGTGCCAGGTCTGTCGAATGTCACCTCCAGCTTTGCGATGGAACAGATAAAATACACCACCGCCTTACCCATTGAATAACTTCCCGGCCCTGCCGGAATACGATCCTCAGGAAAAGACCGCGTGCGATTATTTGCTCAGTTAAGCTGGTACTTCCGCCGGGAGTGGCAACGCTATCTCGGTGCAGTGGCCCTGCTTATTATCATTGCCGTTCTGCAGCTCATCCCGCCGAAAGTGGTGGGCTATGTCGTGGATGGCGTAACGGAACAGCATTACACCACCGCACGGGTGATGATGTGGATTGGCACCCTGGTGCTGACGGCGGTGGTGGTCTATCTGCTGCGCTATGTCTGGCGCGTGCTGCTGTTCGGGGCCTCCTACCAGCTGGCGGTGGAACTGCGGGAAGATTTTTACCGCCAGCTCAGCCGCCAGCATCCGGAATTTTATCTGCGCCACCGCACCGGGGACCTGATCGCCCGCGCCACTAACGATGTGGACCGCGTGGTCTTTGCCGCCGGGGAGGGCGTACTGACCCTGGTGGACTCGCTGGTGATGGGCTGCGCAGTGCTGATTGTGATGTCCACGCAGATCAGCTGGCAGCTGACGCTGCTGGCCCTGTTGCCAATGCCCATTATGGCGCTGGCGATCAAACGCTACGGCGACCAGCTGCATGAACGCTTCAAGCTGGCGCAGGCGGCCTTCTCCTCACTCAACGACCGTACCCAGGAGAGCCTGACCAGTATCCGGATGATCAAAGCCTTCGGCCTGGAAGATCGCCAGTCGGCGCTGTTTTCCGCCGATGCCGCGGATACCGGGGCTAAAAACCTGCGCGTCGCCCGCATCGACGCCCGCTTTGATCCGACGATCTATATCGCCATTGGCACCGCCAACCTGCTGGCGATTGGCGGTGGCAGCTGGATGGTGATTAACGGTTCGCTGACCCTCGGCCAGCTGACCAGCTTTGCCATGTATCTGGGGCTGATGATCTGGCCGATGCTGGCCCTGGCCTGGATGTTTAATATCGTCGAGCGCGGCAGCGCGGCCTACAGCCGGATCCGCGCTATGCTGGCCGAAGCGCCAGTGGTCAACGATGGCAGCGAACGTGTGCCGGAGGGACGCGGCGAGCTGAAGGTTGCTATCCGCGCCTTTAGCTACCCGCACACGGAGCAGGCGACGCTCGAAAACGTCAGCTTCAGGCTGCAACCCGGACAGATGCTGGGCATCTGTGGCCCAACGGGCGCCGGAAAAAGCACTATCCTGTCGCTGATCCAGCGCCACTTTGATATTGACCAGGGCGAGATCCGTTTCCACGACATCCCTCTGCCGCAGCTGCAGCTGGATAGCTGGCGCAGCCGGCTGGCGGTAGTGAGCCAGACGCCGTTCCTCTTCTCCGACACTGTCGCCAACAATATTGCGCTGGGTTGCCCGCAGGCGACCCGGGAAGCGATCGAGCACGTCGCCCGTCTCGCTAGCGTGCATGAAGATATTCTGCGCCTGCCCCAGGGCTATGAAACCGAAGTGGGCGAGCGCGGCGTGATGCTCTCGGGCGGGCAGAAACAGCGTATCTCCATTGCCCGCGCGCTGCTGCTCAATGCCGAGATCCTGATCCTCGACGATGCCCTTTCCGCCGTCGACGGCCGCACCGAACATCAGATCCTGCATAACCTGCGCCAGTGGGGGGAAGGGCGTACGGTAATTATCAGCGCCCATCGTCTGTCGGCCCTGACCGAGGCGAGTGAGATTCTGGTGATGCAGCACGGGCATATTGCCCAGCGCGGGCAGCATGAACAGCTGGCGGACCAGCCGGGATGGTATCGCGATATGTATCGCTATCAACAACTGGAAGCGGCGCTGGATGACGTGCCGGACATAAACGAGGAGGCCGCCGATGCGTAGTTTTTCCCAGCTGTGGCCGACCCTTAAACGCCTGCTGGCGTATGGCTCGCCGTGGCGCAAACCCCTCTCGCTGGCGGTGGTGTTGCTGTGGATTGCGGCGATCGCCGAAGTGACCGGCCCGCTGCTGATCAGCTATTTCATCGACAATATGGTGGCAAAGAACTATCTCCCGCTCGGCCTGGTGACCGGGCTGGCTGTGGCCTATGTTGGCTTGCAACTGCTTGCGGCCGGATTGCACTATGCCCAGTCGCTGCTGTTTAACCAGGCCGCCGTTGGGGTGGTACAGCAACTGCGTACTGACGTAATGGATGCCGCCCTGCGCCAGCCGCTGAGCGAATTCGATACCCAGCCCGTCGGGCAGATCATCTCCCGCGTCACCAACGATACGGAAGTGATCCGCGATCTCTATGTCACGGTGGTCGCCACGGTGCTGCGCAGCGCCGCCCTTGTCGGCGCCATGCTGGTGGCGATGTTCAGCCTTGAGTGGCGCATGGCGCTGGTGGCGATGGCCATCTTCCCGGCGGTGATGATTGTGATGATTATCTACCAGCGCTACAGCACGCCGATTGTCCGTCGCGTGCGGGCTTATCTGGCGGATATCAACGATGGCTTCAACGAAGTTATCAACGGCATGAGCGTTATCCAGCAGTTCCGCCAGCAGGAGCGCTTTGGCGAGCGGATGGGCGAGGCCAGCCGCTCCCACTATATGGCCCGCATGCAGACCCTGCGGCTGGATGGTTTTCTCCTGCGCCCGCTGCTCAGCCTGTTCTCGGCACTGGTGCTGTGCGGACTGCTGATGCAGTTTGGTTTTGCCGCTGGCGGCACCATTGAGGTCGGCGTGCTCTATGCCTTTATCAGCTATCTGGGCCGTCTTAACGAGCCGCTGATCGAGCTGACCACCCAGCAGTCGATGCTGCAACAGGCGGTGGTTGCCGGCGAGCGCGTCTTTGAGCTGATGGATCGTCCGCGTCAGGCCTACGGTCATGACAATCGCGACCTGCAAAGCGGCACCATTGAGTTTGATAAGGTCTCTTTCGCCTATCGCGACGATCGGCTGGTGTTGCAGGATATCGATCTGAATGTCCCCTCCCGGAGCTTTGTGGCGCTGGTAGGCCATACCGGCAGCGGTAAAAGTACCCTCGCCAGCCTGCTGATGGGGTACTACCCGCTCACCGAAGGGGAAATTCGCCTCGACGGGCGTCCGCTCTCGACCCTGAGCCACGCCGCGCTGCGTAAAGGGGTGGCGATGGTGCAGCAGGATCCGGTGGTGCTGGCCGATACCTTCTTCGCCAACGTCACGCTCGGGCGGCCGTTTAACGAGGAGCAGGTTTGGGACGTGCTGGAGAAAGTGCAGCTGGCAGAACTGGCGCGTGGCCTGCATGACGGCATTCACACCCGCCTCGGCGAGCAGGGGAATAACCTCTCCGTGGGGCAAAAACAGCTGCTGGCCCTGGCGCGGGTGCTGATTGATACGCCGCAGGTGCTGATCCTCGATGAAGCCACGGCCAGCATTGACTCCGGCACCGAGCAGGCGATCCAGCAGGCGCTGTCCGCGGTACGTGAACACACTACGCTGGTGGTGATCGCCCACCGCCTGTCGACCATTGTTGAGGCGGATACCATTCTGGTGCTTCATCGCGGCCAGGCGGTTGAGCGCGGTACCCATAAGCAACTGCTTGAGGCGAAAGGGCGTTACTGGCAGATGTATCAGCTGCAACTGGCCGGTGAAGAGCTGGCCGCCAGCACGCGCGAAGAGTCGCTCAGCGCCTGATGCACTAAAATTAAGCAACCTGCCAGCCGCTGAATCGGTTGGTGCAAAAATGAAACGCATCATGCACTGTCATGGTGCGTTTTTTTTCGCCTTCTCTACGCCACGCCTCGTCCCCCCTCTCTTTTCAATTCTGGCACACCGCTTGCAATACCTAATCCGTTCGCGAGCCATTACCGAATTCTGACTGGAGAGATATATGAAGCTGGTTACCGTGGTCATCAAACCATTCAAGCTCGAAGACGTGCGTGAAGCACTCTCTTCAATGGGTATTCAGGGACTGACCGTCACCGAGGTGAAAGGCTTTGGGCGACAGAAAGGTCATGCGGAGCTGTACCGTGGCGCCGAATACAGCGTCAACTTCCTGCCAAAAGTGAAGATTGACGTGGCGATCGCCGACGATCAGCTGGATGACGTTATCGACGTGATTAGCAAAGCAGCCTACACCGGCAAAATTGGCGACGGCAAAATTTTCGTTGCTGAGCTGCAACGCGTTATTCGCATTCGTACAGGCGAAGCCGACGAAGCGGCACTGTAAAAAATCAGGCACACAGTGATAGGGATCGAGAAAATGAACACAACAACATTCAAAGCAGGTCTGGGGTCTCTGGCACTGCTGCCGGGGCTGGCAATGGCTGCACCAGCGGTGGCAGACAAAGCCGATAACGCCTTTATGATGATTTGCACCGCGCTGGTGCTGTTTATGACTATTCCGGGGATTGCGCTGTTTTACGGCGGCCTGATCCGCGGCAAAAACGTCCTCTCCATGCTCACTCAGGTGACGGTGACCTTCGCCCTGGTGTGCGTCCTGTGGGTGGTCTACGGCTACTCGCTGGCCTTCGGTGAAGGTAACGCCTTCTTCGGCAGCTTCAACTGGGCGATGCTGAAAAATATCGAGCTGACCGCGGTGATGGGCAGCTTCTATCAGTACATCCACGTGGCGTTCCAGGGCTCGTTCGCCTGTATCACCGTCGGGCTGATTGTCGGGGCGCTGGCGGAACGTATTCGCTTCTCCGCGGTGCTGATCTTCGTCGTGGTATGGCTGACGCTCTCCTATGTGCCGGTGGCGCATATGGTCTGGGGCGGCGGTCTGCTGGGCTCACATGGCGCGCTGGACTTTGCGGGCGGTACCGTGGTTCACATCAACGCCGCAGTGGCGGGCCTGGTGGGGGCATACCTGATCGGTAAACGCGTCGGTTTTGGCAAAGAGGCCTTCAAACCGCACAACCTGCCGATGGTCTTTACCGGCACCGCAATCCTTTACTTCGGCTGGTTTGGCTTTAACGCCGGTTCCGCCAGTGCAGCCAACGAAATTGCGGCGCTGGCCTTCGTGAACACCGTTGTGGCCACGGCGGGCGCTATCCTCTCGTGGATCTTTGGCGAGTGGGCGGTACGCGGTAAACCATCCCTGCTGGGTGCCTGTTCCGGTGCTATTGCCGGTCTGGTGGGCATCACCCCGGCCTGTGGTTTTGTCGGTGTCGGCGGTGCGCTGATCATCGGTATCGTCGCGGGTCTGGCCGGTCTGTGGGGCGTCACTGCGCTGAAACGTGTGCTGCGTGTGGACGATCCTTGTGATGTCTTTGGCGTGCACGGCGTGTGCGGCATCATCGGCTGTATCATGACCGGTTTCTTCGCCTCTACCTCACTGGGCGGCGTCGGCTACGCAGAAGGCGTGACCATGGGACATCAGGTTCTGGTTCAGCTGGAAAGTATCGCCATCACGGTGGTCTGGTCGGGCGTAGTGGCCTTTATCGGCTACAAACTGGCGGACATGACGGTGGGTCTGCGCGTGCCGGAAGAGCAGGAGCGTGAAGGTCTGGACGTCAACAGCCACGGCGAGAATGCGTATAACGCGTAATGTGAGGTATTGCCCGGTGGTGCTACGCTTACCGGGCCTACGGATTATGCTTTTGAAGGCCGGGTAAGGCGAAGCCGCCGCCCGGCTTTTTCACATCATCCCCGATTACGCATCACCCCTTCCTGCACCGTAGAAGCCACCAGCACGCCGTCCTGCGTATAGAACTCACCGCGAACAAACCCACGGGCGCTCGACGCCGACGTGCTCTCCACGCTGTACAGCAGCCAGTCGTTCATATCGAACGGACGGTGGAACCACATCGAGTGGTCGATAGTGGCAACCTGCATCCCTTTTTCAAGGAAACCTACGCCGTGCGGTTGCAGCGCGACCGGCAGGAAGTTGAAATCGGACGCGTAACCCAGCAGATACTGATGGACGCGGAAATCTTCCGGCACCGTCCCGTTGGCGCGGATCCAGACCTGACGCGCCGGCTCGGCGGTATGGCCCTTCATCGGGTTATGGAACTCAACCGGGCGGATCTCCAGCGGTTTGTCGCAGAGAAACTTCTCTTTCACCTGCGGGGGCAGCAGATGCGCCAGCGCGCGGGCAATATCCGTTTCAGACTTTAATTCGTCCGGTGCCGGGGCAGGGGGCATCGTTTTCTGATGCTCATAGCCCGGCTCCGGTGCCTGGAACGACGCCGTCATATAGAAGATCGGCTTACCGTTCTGCACCGCGGCCACGCGGCGGGCGCTGAAGCTGTTGCCGTCACGCAGGACTTCTACGTCATAAACGATTGGTTTCTGGCTGTCGCCAGGGCGCAAAAAGTAGCTGTGAAAGGAGTGCACAAAGCGTTCCGCAGGTACTGTCTCTTTAGCTGCGTAGAGGGCTTGCCCCACAACCTGACCGCCGAATACCTGGCGCAAGCCCAGATCTTCGCTTTGTCCCCGAAAGAGTCCTTCTTCAATTTTTTCCAGGTTTAATAATGTCAGCAGATTGCCTAGTGCCTGACTCATAGTCGTCCTCAATTAAAACGCCGTGGCGAAAGATAGGCAGAGTATAACGCAGAAATGGAAGTGGTCCGATGGGTGCAATAATCTGAATAACAGGGAGATTCCAGGCATAAATAATTGATGTGTGCCACACTTACTCTCGTTAACCTGGTATTAACCACTCATCTGGCGGTATCGATCCCGCTGGTGCATTGATGATAAGGAGAACTCAATGAAACTCGTGCACGCGTTAAGTGGTTTAGCGGTAGCGGTTGCTCTCTCTGCCTGTGCAGATAAAAGTGCAGACATCCAGACGCCAGCGCCAAACCCAAACACTGCTGCCGTGGCGGCTCAACCGACCATTCAGCAGCCAAATGTTTCCGGGACCATCTGGATCCGTCAGAAAGTGGCTTTGCCGCCGGATGCGGTATTAACCGTCACCCTGTCTGATGCCTCTCTGGCCGACTCACCGTCGAAAGTACTGGCGCAGCAGGCGACCCGTACCGAAGGTAAACAGGCTCCGTTCAAGTTTGAACTGCCGTTTAACCCGGCGGACGTGCAGCCTAACGCGCGTATTCTGCTGAGTGCCGCGATCACCATTAACGATAAGGTCGTACTGGTGACCGATATCGTGAAACCGGTAATTAATCAGGGCGGGACCAAAGCCGATCTGGTGCTGGTGCCGGTACAGCAGACCGAGTTGCCGTTACAGCCTGGCGGCGGTGCGCCCACGACCGTACCTTCCACTTCGCCAACTCAGGTGAGCCCGTCTACGGCCACCCCGGCACCTACCCAGCTTTAATGTCGCCAGCCCCTCTCGCCTGAGAGGGGCTGTTTAATACCGCCAGCGGTATTGCTGCAAATCAATCTCCCCGCTACCTGATACCTGTACCCCTTCGCTGAGCAAGGCCTGACGCTGACGCTGTAAATCAGGGCCGGTTAAGGAGATCGCCCCGTGGCGGTTCACCACCCGATGCCAGGGCAGGGTACTGCCTTCCGGTAGCCGTTTAAGTACGCCGCCTACCTGCCGTGCAGCGCGTGGAGAACCTGCCAGGCGTGCTACTTCGCCATAGGTGGTGACGCTACCTTCGGGAATTGAGGCTACTATCTGCCAGACCCGCTGAGGAAAAGAGTCGTGCTCATCCATTTTTTGCTCCTGTGTTGAGGGCATAATAAAGATTACCCGGCAAGACAGGAAGAAAGCGTGCACTCTGTAAACGCTTTGCGCAATAAACCATCACCCGGACGCCGTTAACTTGCAATTGCTATCTGGTACAGTGATAATGCGCCAGCGCGTTGGTTAACAACGCTCTCAATGGGGGCTCTGTTGGTTCTCCCGCAACGCTACTCTGTTCACCAGGTCAGGTCCGGAAGGAAGCAGCCAGGGCAGACGACGTGTGTGCCGGGATGTAGCTGGCAGGGCCCCCACCCATTTCTGCCTTCCGCAAAATTTTTCGTCTTCTCCCATCATTCAGCACTTTCATGCCACAGGCCCAACTTCTTTTCGTTTACCCATAGCAACCCTAAGCACATTATATATTTCTGAACTGACCTGTTTATTTCGTTAATTGTCATCATACTGAAATGTGGTTGTCATTATTCTGTCATAAATGTTGTGCAGGGTAAGTGTGACATTTTTATGATATATAAGCAGGCAATATATATCTGGATAATAATGATAACTTCGTGTATTAATTTAACAAATTGATGTCAAGGACGTAGCCACCATGACCACTGCCGTGCTGAATGTAAAAATCGACGAAGCGCTGAAAGAGAAGCTTCGTCATTACGCAGAAGTGAACAATGAGAATCTCAGCGTTACCACAGAGAAACTGCTGCAAATGGCCTTTGCTGTAGCAGACGAGGCGGGAGTAACGGAAGAGGATATCGACAATCAACATACGGAAGAAGAGAACGTAGCACCTTTTACTCCTAAAGAAATCAAAGCATTAAGAAAAATTCTGAAGAAGAAAAAATGAAACAATATCAGCAATCCACCGCCAGCAGCTACTCGGAAGCCTGCACGCTTCTGCGCTCTGGCTATGTCAAACATGTCCGCCTGGGCTGGGATGTTGGCAGTGATGAGTTCTTTCGAATTGCGTCTGACTGGTGTGATACCGGCGCAAAAATAAAGAAAGAAGGCGATAGTTTTGTTATTTCCCTGAAAGGTTTCCCTATCCCTGCTCAGCACTGACTTCTTTCCTGCTGAAAATGTCTGACTGTAACTATTACAGTCAGACATTTTTAAATCGTCGTTTTTACGCCGTTATTTGTGCGCCCGCTCACTTCTTCCCGGTAATAAATGTCGCTGTTACAGTCGCTCCTTTGCAGGCAGACGATTATACCAGGGGGCGTTTTAACTCTTGTCCGCTTTCATTCAACGCCAGCCACAGCGGCTTGATCCGCACCAGCGCGCTTTCCAGCTCCGCCGGCTCCAGCGAAAAGGGCATCCGCAGATAGCGATCAAAGGCCCCGGAAAGACCGAAGCGCGTACCGGTTCCCAGATGAATACCTGCCGCTTCGGCGCGGGTAGCCAGTTGGGTGGCTAACATATCCGGCAGCTCCACCCAGTAGGAGAGCCCACCTTCCGGCATCTGGAAACGCCACTGGGGAAAATGTTCCCTCAGTAACGTCGCACAGCGATCGCGGTGTTCACGCAGCATTTGACGCCGCGCCGGTAAAAATGCGTCGCCGTTCTCAATCAACCACAGGGTTGCCAGCTGCTCCAGCAGCGGCGAGCCGAGATCGAGGGTATCGCGGGTTTGCGCCAGGGTTGCGATAGTGCGCGCCGGGGCGCGAATCCAGCCCAGACGCAGGCCTCCCCAGAAACTTTTTCCCGCCGAGCCCAGCGTAATGACATTGCCGTTCGGGCAGAAGGCCGCCAGCGGCGGCGGTGGGGGAGCGTCGAACCAGAGATCGGCCATGGTTTCATCCACCACTAGCGTGGTGCGGGCCCGGGCAGCAATGGCGGCAATGGCCTCACGGCTGGCCGCGTCCATGCAGCGGCCGGTGGGATTGTGAAAGTCCGGCATCAGGTACGCCAGGCGAGGCGCGGTCTGGGCGAGGGTGGCGGCAAAGCCGTCGATATCCCAGCCGGTCTGCGGCAGCGACACACCAACTGGCCGGCAGGATGCTCCCTGAATGGCGGCGATAGCCAGCGGGTAGGTAGGGTGATCCACCACCACCCTGTCGCCGGGTCCGGTGAACATCCGCAGCACCAGCGCCAGCCCGCTGACCGCGCCGTTCACCACCATCACCTCTTCCGCCCGGGTAGGCAGTCCTCGTGCCCTGTAGCGCGCAGCAATGGCCTCGCGCAGCGCCAGCAAACCCAGCTGGTCGTAGCCGGTTTGCGTCAGATGCTGCGTAATAGCGGTCAGGGCGTGGGTATAGGCCTGATGGATCTCCGGTCCGGCGCCCAGTGCAGCAGTGGAGAGATCCAGCGCCGCGCTGGCATTGGCGCGGGTCGGAGGCGTGCGGCTGTCGGGCAGGATTACCCGGGATCCACTGCCATGGCGACTTTCGAGATAGCCTTCATCGCGCAGATGCGCAAGCGCGCTGCTGACGGTGGTACGGCTCACCTCCAGGGTTAAGGCCAGTTCGCGCTCGCCCGGCAGGCGCGTATCCAGCGCCAGCCTGCCGTCGAGGATCAGCAGGCGTAACGCATCGGCCAGCTGACGCCATAGCGGGGTACGGGAGGGCTCCTGCTGCCAGTGGCCCAACAGGCGAACTAATGACTGGCTTCCAAATCGACGCGATGACATAAGCAGTCCACTTTTTCAAAACTGGACATTAATCATAGTGCCATTTCAGGTAATGATGAAAGCACCGCTAACCGGAGAAAGATCATGTTGCGTCGATTAGTTCAGCTTTACGTCGGATTAAGCCTGTATGGCCTGTCAACGGCGATGTTTATACGATCGGATCTGGGGGCCGATCCCTGGAATGTCTTCCACCTCGGGGTGGCAAAACTGCTGGCCATGGATATTGGCACCGTCATCATCCTGACCGGCGTGCTGGTGCTGCTGCTGTGGATCCCGCTGCGACTGCGCCCGGGTCTCGGTACCATCAGTAACGTGATTGCCATTGGCCTGGCGGCCGACGTCGCACTGACGTTTATCCCGGCTATCGACTCCCTGGTGGCGCGCAGCCTGTTACTGGTGAGCGCGGTGATCGTCAATGCGCTGGCGACGGGCATGTACATTGGCGCCGGGTTTGGCGCCGGGCCGCGCGACGGCCTGATGACCGGGATCAACGCCCGTACCGGCTGGTCGGTACGCAGCGTGCGCACGGCGATTGAGGTTTCAGTCCTGCTGTTTGGCTGGGTGCTGGGAGGCACTTTTGGTGTGGGAACCGTGCTGTATGCCTTAAGCATCGGCCCGCTAATCCAGATTTGTCTGCCGTGGTTTCGTCAGAAGCCGCGCCTCTTAGCTCCGCAGCCTGAGCGCGTTATCTGATTTTGCGAAGCGCTCACATGCTTTACGCGATGGGTTATGACAGAATACGCGCATCAGTCATTGCAACGCGACGCGCATGAAAGCCATAACCCTTTACGATGTTGCCCGCCTGGCGGGCGTTTCCTATCAAACCGTCTCGCGGGTCATTAATGATGCGGCGCATGTCTCCGCCCGGACCCGGGAAAAAGTGCTCCAGGCGATGGCCGAATTGCACTATGTCCCCAACCGCGGGGCCCAGCAGCTGGCCGGAAAGCGCACCCGCACCCTGGGGCTGATCACCACCGACCTTGCCCTGCATGCCCCCTCGCAGATTGCCTCGGCGGTCAAGACCCGCGCAGGCGAGCGCGGGGCGAGCGTGCTGATCTCCATGGTCGAAAATCCGCAGCAGTGTCTTGCGGCAGTGCAGGAGCTGCTGGCGCAGCGCGTGGAGGGATTGCTGGTCAACGTACCGCTGGAGGACGAGCTGGCAGAAAGTTTGCAGGCGCAGGCCGCCCCGGTACCGGTGTTATTTCTTGATGTCTCGCCCACCGCCCGGGTGCACAGCCTGGTGTTTGATGCCGAACAGGGCGCAACGCTCGGCGCGCATCATCTGCTGGCGCTGGGCCATCAGCGGATCGCCCTCCTCGGTGGGCCACGAAGTTCCGTTTCGGCGCGTGCCCGTCTTGCGGGCTGGCTGTCCACTCTGGAGGCGGCAGGGGTAGAGCCCTGCGCCATCGCCCAGGGTGACTGGAGCGCTGCCTCGGGTTACGAGAAAGGCCATCAGCTGTTGGCCGGCGCCACGCTCCCGCAGGCGATTCTGGTGGCAAACGATCAGATGGCGCTCGGCGTGATGCGTGCCTGCGCCGAAAAAGGCATTACCGTGCCGGGCCAGCTCTCGGTGGTAGGGTTTGACGATACCACCGACAGCGCGTGGTTCACCCCGCCGCTGACCACCGTTCGCCAGGCCTTTCGCGAGGCCGGGCTGCGCAGCGTGGAGTGGCTGCTGGGACAGCAGGGTCACGCCGGGCAGGAGCCCGCACAAATCCGTCTCCCTGTCACCCTGGTCGAACGACACTCCACCGCCCGGGAAGGGATCCCACAGGGGAGTGAAGATCTCGCTCAGCAGCTAAAATCCCTGGCCCTGCTGGCTGAACAGCTGGCGCGCCGTTAACGCTTTTGTGATCGCCATCGCTTCATGACGCTCTCCTGCTTTACCCTGTCCTCCAGGCAGGGCATTGTAATAAAAATTGTGAGCGCTTCGCAAAGAGGTAATTATGTCCCATCCCGCTCCGCTGATTCTCAGCACTCTGCTTGCCCGTCGTGACTGGGAAAACCCCGGCGTCACCCAATGGAATCGACTCCCTGCCCACGTGCCCCTCAGCGGCTGGGGCGACGAGCAGACTGCGCGGGAGGAGGGCGACTCCTCCTCCATCCGCTCGCTGAACGGCGACTGGCAGTTCAGCTTCTTTGCCGCGCCGGAACAGGTTCCCGATAGCTGGACGCAGGAAGATTGCGCTGATGCGGTCGTGATGCCTGTTCCCTCCAACTGGCAGATGCAGGGCTTTGACACTCCGATCTACACCAACGTCACCTATCCCATCGCGGTCAATCCACCGTTCGTACCGGCAGAGAACCCGACTGGTTGTTACTCGCTCACATTCGACATGGATGCCAGCTGGCTGGAGAGTGGGCAGACGCGCCTGGTGTTTGAGGGCGTTAATTCCGCGTTTTACCTGTGGTGCAACGGGCAGTGGGTGGGCTATTCCCAGGACAGCCGTCTGCCTGCGGAGTTTGACGTTTCCTCGTTCCTGCGCGTGGGCAGCAACCGCCTGGCGGTGATGGTGCTTCGCTGGTGCGACGGCAGCTACCTTGAAGATCAGGACATGTGGCGCATGAGCGGCATCTTCCGGGATGTGACCCTGCTGCACAAACCTGGCACCCATATTGCCGATTACCATGTCGTGACCGAGCTGAACGCCGATTACGACCGCGCCCAATTGCAGCTGGCGCTGACCCTCGGTGGGGCCGGCTACAAGGACTGCGAGGTCAGCGTCAATCTTTGGTGGGCAGGGGAGTGTATCGCCAGCACCACCGGCACGCCTGGCTCGGCCATTGTCGACGAGCGTGGCCACTGGCAGGAGAGGGTGAATGTCTCTCTGAAGGTGGATCAACCTGCGCTGTGGAGCGCGGAGATCCCCGCCCTGTACCGCTTAACCCTTGTGCTGCGCGACAGGCAGGGCCAGGTGCTGGACGTTGAAGCCTGCGACATCGGTTTCCGCCGGGTCGAAATCAGCAACGGACTGTTGAAGCTTAACGGTAAGCCGCTGCTGATCCGGGGCGTGAACCGTCACGAACATCACCCTGAGCGCGGGCAGGTGATGGATGAAGCCACCATGCGCCGCGACATTGAGCTGATGAAGCAGCACAACTTTAATGCCGTCCGCTGCTCGCACTACCCTAACCACCCTCTCTGGTATCGCCTGTGCGACCGCTACGGGCTGTACGTGGTGGATGAGGCCAACATCGAAACCCACGGAATGGTACCGATGAGCCGTCTGGCTGACGATCCCCGTTGGCTGCCTGCCATGAGCGAGCGCGTCACCCGTATGGTGCAGCGCGACCGCAATCACCCGTCGATCATTATCTGGTCCCTGGGCAATGAGTCCGGTCACGGGGCCAGTCATGATGCCCTTTACCACTGGGTGAAGGCGACCGATCCCACCCGTCCGGTACAGTATGAGGGGGGCGGGGCCAATACGGCTGCCACCGATATCGTCTGTCCGATGTATGCCCGCGTCGATCAGGATCAGCCCTTCCCGGCGGTACCGAAATGGTCACTTAAAAAGTGGATCGGTATGCCGGATGAGACACGTCCGCTGATCCTCTGCGAATATGCCCACGCGATGGGCAACAGCTTTGGCGGATTCGCTAAATACTGGGACGCTTTCCGCAAACATCCTCGCCTGCAGGGCGGTTTTGTGTGGGACTGGGTGGACCAGGCCCTGACGAAGCATGACGAACAGGGCAACCCCTTCTGGGCCTACGGCGGCGATTTTGGCGATAAACCTAACGACCGACAGTTCTGTCTGAACGGGCTGGTCTTCCCCGACCGCACGCCGCATCCGGCCCTGTATGAGGCCCAGCGCGCGCAGCAGTTTTTCACTTTTACCCTGATCAGCCACTCGCCGCTGGTGATAGAGGTGCACAGTGACTATCTCTTCCGTCAGACCGATAACGAGCAGCTGCGTTGGTCGGTGATGCGTGATGGCGAGGTGCTGGCTTCTGATGTGGTGGTGCTCAATATCGCGGCGCAAAGTACACAACGGCTGGAGATCGCGCAGCCGCAGTGGGCGGCGGCCCCGGGCGAACTGTGGCTGAACGTTGAGGTATTCCAGCCCGCGGCCACGCCGTGGTCTGCGGAAAATCATCTCTGCGCCTGGGATCAATGGTCGCTTCCCGCCCCGTTACTCATTGCTCCGCCGAAAGTTGCCGGGTTAACCCCTCAGCTCACGCGTGAAGATGATGCGTTGGTAGTCACCCATCAGCAGCAGCGCTGGCAGTTTAACCGCGCCAGCGGCGACCTGACCCAGTGGTGGCGCGAAGGGGAGGCGACGCTGCTCGCGCCGCTGACCGACAACTTTACCCGCGCTCCGCTGGATAACGATATCGGCGTCAGCGAAGCGACCCGTATCGATCCGAATGCCTGGGTGGAACGCTGGAAGGCGGCCGGGATGTACAGTCTGTCGCCACGCCTGCTGCAGTGCGACGGCGAGCAGTTGGAGCAGGCAGTGGTCATCACCACCCTGCATGCCTGGGAGTACAACAACCAGGTGCTGTTCCTGAGCCGAAAATGCTGGCGCATCGATAACCATGGCGTGCTGCATGGCGATGTTGAGGTGCAGGTGGCAAGCGACATGCCGGAGCCCGCGCGTATCGGGCTGACCTGTCAGCTGGCGCTGGCACCGCAAACGGTGAACTGGAGTGGGCTCGGTCCCTGGGAGAACTACCCGGATCGCAAGCTTGCCGCCCGCCAGGGACGCTGGGAACTGCCGCTGGCGGCGTTGCATACTCCTTACATTTTCCCAACCGAAAACGGCCTGCGCTGCGATACCCGCCAGCTGAAGCTGGGGCAGCATCAGTTCGATGGCAACTTCCACTTCGGGGTGAGTCGCTATAGCCAGACGCAGCTGCGCGAGACCACCCATCACCATCTGTTACGGGAAGAGCCCGGCTGCTGGCTGAACCTGGATGCGTTTCATATGGGGGTCGGGGGCGACGACTCCTGGAGCCCCAGCGTGTCGCCGGAGTTTATCCTGCAGGGGAAAAAGGTGCGTTACGCCTTTAGCTGGCAACAGAACTAAACTTAATCGCTGATGCGGCCACACCATGTGGCCGCACATTCACTTCGGAGGTTTATCTGATGAAGTATGTCGATGGTTTTGTGGTTGCCGTTCCTGCGAATAATAAGGAGGCTTATCGCGAGATGGCAGCGAAAGCAGCGCCGCTGTTTAAGGAGTTTGGCGCGCTTCGCATCGTAGAGTGTTGGGCAGATGATGTACCCGACGGCAAATTAACGGACTTTCGCCTGGCAGTGAAGGCGGAAGAGAACGAAGAAGTGGTCTTCAGCTGGATCGAATATCCTTCAAAAGCGGTTCGCGACGAAGCGAATCAGAAGA
Source organism: Leclercia sp. TB492 (assembly GCF_049974505.2). Lineage (NCBI taxonomy): Bacteria > Pseudomonadati > Pseudomonadota > Gammaproteobacteria > Enterobacterales > Enterobacteriaceae > Leclercia > Leclercia sp. TB492. The sequence goes on from NZ_CM127572.1 coordinate 1,056,623, forward strand.
TGATGAACGATCCCAGAATGAAAGAATTTGGCGAATCGATGCCGTTTGACGGTAAACGGATGATTTATGGCGGCTTCTCGCCGCTGCTGGACGAATAGGCGTGGTGCCCGGCGGCGCTTCCCGCCGGGCGTTATTCGTATGATTCCGGGTCGAGATTCTGTTCAGCCCACTGAATAAAAGCCTCTTTTGGCAGCGCCTTACTGTAAAACCAACCCTGACCGTACTGCACACCGTGGCGGCGCAGCCAGGTCAGCTGACCTTCGGTTTCAATCCCTTCCGCCACCATCGCCAGATTGAGCGATCGGGCCATCTCAATGATATGCGGCGTCACGTTTTTATACTCCAGCGCGTCGACGAATGATTTATCAATTTTCAGGGTATCGATGTCCAGATCCTGCAGGTAGCTGAGACTTGAGTAGCCGGTGCCGAAATCGTCAATATAGACAGAGTGTCCTGCGCGCCGGAACCCGGCAATAGCGGGGGCACTGACGGTGGGGTCGGCAAAACCCCGCTCGGTAAGCTCCAGCGCAATCTGCGACGGCGGGAGCTGCCATTGATTCAGAAGACGGCTCAATAGCGGGGGCACTGCACCCGAGATCAAATCCGTGGGGGCAAGGTTAATCGAGATATGCTGGTCCGGATGCTGGCGTAGCCATTCGCCCATCTCCTCAAACACTTTTTCAACGATCAGGGCGGTTAACTGATTTATCAGGCCCGTCTGCTCCGCCAGAGAGACGAAAATATCGGGAGACAGATAGCTGCCGTCCTGCTGTGGCCAGCGGGCGAGCGCTTCCGCTCCGGTCAGTCTGCCGCTGTTCAGCGCGACAATTGGCTGAAAATGGACCTGGAATTCCCGGGCATTGATAGCATCCTGCAGGCGATGCCGGGGGGATTGCAGGCGGCGTAACACGCGCAAGACAAACCATGCCGTCAACAAACTGATCAACACGCCAAAAGGCAGCCAGAAATAGAGCTGGTGATGCCAGCTCTCTTTTAACGGCTTTAGGGAAGCCCACGCCACGATGGCAAACCCCAGGTCGGGCACATTATGCACATCATACATAGCGCCGTTATGTTGGAAGTGCGAGCTGCCATTGCGCTGCATTTCATTGAACACCTGCATATCCAGGCTGTTACTGCTGGCGAAAACAATATTTCGACGGATACCCACCAGCGCAACGTCGATCGGCCAGGATCCAAAGGGGATCACGTCGATCAGCGAGGCGGGGTCGATCATCACGATATAGTGGCCTGTACCAATGGCGGCCATATAACGTTTAAGATTCAGATCGTTGTGCGAGGTAACCCAGGCCCGATAGCCGTCGGGGGTGATGCGTAATGCTGGCGGAAAGGGGGCGGCGTGGCTCTCCTGTTCCAGGGAGGAACAGCGTGGCTTGAGATCGTCAACGTAGATCACTTCCTGGATATAGCGCCAGGAGAAAGAGGCGCGGCGCATTACCAGCGCATGTTCGCGACTACAGGGAATGCCTTTGAAGGATTGCATTTCGTTCAGAGCGGATTTGGCCTGGGTAATCACTCTGTCAGTACGGATCTGGACGCGGGCAGAGTAATCGTTCAGGTCATCAACAAACTTATCTTCCGCATTACGATGCGCCAGCCAGACGCTCAGGCAGACAGGAACAAGCACTGCAATAATCAGTACGCAGGTCACCACACTAACCAGGTGTCGGGTTGTCATGCTCCTGTTTCCTTTTTATAACGCCGGGCGTGGGGCGCACAAGTCGATGACATTAAAACGGAAAGCTATGCTGAAGTGTAGAACTATTTTAGATGAGTTTACGTGCCGCTTATTCGCCCTGAGTTGTTTTTCCACCGCCACTCGGATATGCTAATTGTTATGTTATAACAAATCATATTTGTAAGGGGTAAACATGCAGGTTCTTAATTCATTGCGCAGCGCAAAACAACGTCATGCGGATTGTCAGATCGTCAAACGTAAGGGGCGGCTGTATGTGATATGCAAATCCAATCCGCGCTTCAAGGCGGTGCAGGGGCGTAAGAAGAAACGGTAGGCCAGAACAGGAAGCTTGCCGCTAACAGCGAGGCTGTCGGCGGCAGGTCAGAGCGGACTTCAGGCAGCCACGCGGGCAAGGGTAAAGACGTCGTAGAAAGAGAGTTCGCCTTTGGTGGCGATCATTTTTTGCAGTTTCTCTTTTTGCTGGGATTCAACCTGAGGTGAATGCAGGATGCTGTCGATCAGCTGGTTGGGCACATAGCGCGTGTTGTACCACTCACCGTTGTAGCAGACGCGAAAATCGAGCACATCAATATCCTCATAGCGGTAGCGCGGATTAACGTCGAAGAAGAAGAAGGCGTTAAAGACGACGAATAATACCACCAGGAGCCAGACGGAACCGATCAGCGTGTCCGACTGCAGCATCACCACCAGCGTTGCCAGCCAGGCGGCATACATGGCAACAAACAGGCCCGGATGTTTGCGAATAAAGCTGATGCTAAAGCGCGGTTTGTTGTCACGCTTTTCGCGTACATTGAGGTCATCAATGGTCTCGGTAAGCAGGCGTTGTATCTCGGTCATCTTCTGCCCTTTCTCAAATCAACTTAAAACGGGGGATCCGTGTATTTTAAGTGACCACAATGTTTGTGGAAAGTAACAGTTACGCTAAGAAAAAACATAACAGTTGCCAGGAAAGGGCGGGTCAGATAATGCGGTGGATCTCTTCGGTATGACGCAGCGTCTCCGCTGGGCGATAAAACGGTCGCCCATCCGGGTGAGGAGCTGCATGCTGGTGGTCTAAAACAGCGTCTAAACGTCTAATGCGGTGTGATGTCCTCTGAAGTGTGTCACCCAATCAGCGTACGAATTTCCACACGGCGGTAGGAATTTTATCGTACAGCTTATTCATCGTGAGTTCAGCCAGGCGATGATCCGCTGCGGAATAGAATACCGCTAACTCATTATCAGAAAGCTCGTATTTATTTTTCTCAATCACACGTTCAAGGGTGTCAATTGACTGACAGCGTCGCAAACGCATCAAATAATCTGTCTTGGTTAATGGTTTATCAGACATAAATTCACCTAATTGTTTGTAATAATTTTAACCGGAGAAGCTAACGGGTTAGCCCTGCTTGCATTGACAAAACAACGAAAAAGCCGATTGCCCGATTTACGCCATTTCTGCAAATCCTGCGCGTTAATGCCGTAGCTGCTGAATAACATAAAAGTGTCATCCAGGTATTCGTCAATTTGCTCAATCAACTTATTATCTTCGTTATACTTAATTTTATAATTAAGGGCGAAGGTTGCTATATGCTCAATCAACTCGTTTAGCTGCAAATTAATGGCAGAAGTAGGGTCATTGACCCAGCCATGGTTGCTTTCATCGAGATTGGAAAGGCAGTCATGGTACAGGGATTCACAAAGGAATTTCAACTGTGCAATATCTTGCCTTTTGGGCGAGTATTCGTCCATAGCGCATCCCCTTTTTGAGTGATTTTTTACTCACCGAACATCGTTGTCGGGAAGGGTACATCTGACTTAACGTCAACGACTACTGTTATGCCTCTTGCCTTTAACTATAATCTACTCTGAATAGGATTTCACCGCGCTATTACGAAAAATTACAATTACGCAGCATCTTAAAGGGTTTCCCGAGCACTATGTTATATATTGTTTTATCCCGAGGCGGAGCGCTCTTATCAGCAGGCAACATTTTTCTACCGTTTCTATAATCGCTACCAGGCGCGATCATATACAAAAAAACACCAGGAATACTCTTAATAACTAAGAAGCCGCGCAACAATTTGAGAGTTTGTGTAAGAAGAATGGGCTAAATATGATAAGTCGTTTAAAGGTGACATAAAATATATAAACCGCCAATAAGCTTATTTTATGATTTTCAATTGCCAAAAAAAAGGCCGCATTAGCGGCCTTTTTAGCTGTTAACAGCAGGATGCTGGTCTCTTACACCGAATGTTTGTGTTCGATATCGTCGTTTTTACGGCTGAAACGGCGACGTACTACCACAAAGAATACCGGAACAAAGAAGATAGCCAGTACGGTTGCGGTAACCATCCCGCCCATTACGCCAGTACCTACGGCGTTCTGTGAACCGGAGCCTGCACCCGAACTGATTACCAGAGGCATAACCCCGAGGATAAACGCCAGGGAGGTCATCAGAATCGGACGCAGACGCATACGGACCGCCTCTAGCGTCGCTTCAATCAGCCCTTTGCCCTCTTTATCCATCAGATCCTTGGCGAATTCCACGATCAATATCGCGTTCTTCGCCGACAAGCCAATGGTTGTCAGCAGGCCCACCTGGAAGTAAACGTCATTACCGAGGCCACGGAACGTGGCTGCCAACAGGGCGCCAATGACCCCCAGCGGTACAACCAGCATAACGGAGAACGGAATAGACCAGCTCTCATACAGCGCTGCCAGACACAGGAATACCACGATCAGGGAGATGGCATACAGGGCAGGGGCCTGGTTGCCGGACAGACGTTCCTGATAGGACATCCCCGTCCAGTCGTAGCCGATGCCTGCTGGCAGTTTACCCGCCAGCTCTTCCATCAGGTTCATGGCCTCACCGGTACTTCTGCCCGGTGCCGCCTGACCGAGGATCTCCATCGATGGCAGACCGTTGTAACGTTCCAGACGCGGTGAGCCATATTCCCAGCGTGAGGTGGAGAAGGCGGCGAATGGCACCATCTGCCCGTTACTGCCGCGGACGTACCAGTTATTGATATCGTTCGGCAACATACGGTATTGCGCTTCAGACATCACGTACACCTTCTTCACGCGACCGCGGTCGATGAAGTCGTTGACGTAGCTACCGCCCCAGGCTGCGCCCAGCGTGGTATTGATGTCACTGATAGAGACGCCCAGCGCCTGTGCTTTTTCCTGATCGATATCCACTTTAAACTGCGGCGTATCTTCCAGGCCGTTAGGACGCACGCCCACCAGCAGCTCAGGATGTTTTGCCACCTCACCAAACAGCTGGTTACGCGCCTGAGTCAGTTTTTCATGGCCCAGACCGCCCTGGTCGATAAGCTGGAAGTCAAAGCCAGTTGCCGTACCCAGCTCGACGATCGCTGGCAGGTTAAAGGCAAAGACCATCGCATCTTTAATCTGCGAGAAGGTGCCCATCGCACGGCCAGTAATGGCTTCAACTTTATTCTCTTCGCCCGGACGCTCAGCCCAGTCTTTCAGAGAAACGAAGGCAATACCGGTGTTCTGGCCACGACCCGCAAAACCAAAGCCGTTAACCGCAAACACCGATTCAACGTTGGCTTTCTCTTTAGTGAGGTAGTAATCCGTCACCTCATCCAGCACTTTCTGGGTACGTTCCTGGGATGCGCCTGCTGGCAGCTGGGCCATGGTCAGGAATACGCCCTGGTCTTCGTCCGGCAGGAAGGAGCTTGGCAGACGAACAAACAGGTACGCCATACCGACCACGATGATGATATAGAGCAGCAGATAACGACCGGTGCTGCGCAGGATATTGCCCACGCTGTCGGTGTAGTGATGCGTGCTCTTATCGAACATGCGGTTAAACCAGCCGAAGAAGCCTTTTTTGCCTTCGCCGTGATCGCCTTTGGCTACCGGTTTCAGCATGGTGGCGCACAGTGCCGGGGTCAGGATCAACGCAACCAGTACCGACAGGGCCATTGCCGAGACGATAGTGATGGAGAACTGACGATAAATCGCACCGGTAGAGCCACCGAAGAAGGCCATCGGGATAAATACGGCGGACAGCACCATCGCGATACCGACCAGTGCGCCCTGGATCTGACCCATCGACTTACGGGTGGCTTCCTTCGGCGGCAGCCCCTCTTCGGACATCACACGCTCGACGTTTTCCACCACCACGATGGCGTCATCCACCAGCAAGCCTATCGCCAGTACCATCCCGAACATCGTCAGGGTGTTTATCGAATAGCCAAAGATCGACAGTATCGCAAAGGTACCCAACAGAACGACCGGAACGGCAATGGTAGGGATCAGCGTCGCGCGGAAGTTTTGCAGGAACAGATACATCACGATGAATACCAGGATGATCGCTTCGACCAGCGTTTTCACTACTTCGTGAATCGAGATCTTAACGAACGGCGTGGTGTCATACGGGTAAACGATTTTCAGACCTGACGGGAAGAAAGGTTCCATTTTCTTCAGTTCGGCACGGATCGCTGTTGCTGTATCCAGGGCATTAGCGCCGGTCGCCAGTTTAATCCCCAGACCGGAAGCCGGCTGGCCGTTAAATTTGGCGATAACGTCGTAGTTTTCACCGCCCAGCTCCACCTTCGCAACGTCACGCAGGCGAACCTGTGAACCGTCCGGATTCACTTTCAGCAGAATTTTACTGAACTCATCTGCTGAGGTCAGACGGGTCTGCGCGATGATCGAGGCGTTAAGCTGCTGGCCTTTAACCGGCGGCGTACCGCCTAACTGACCGGCTGCAACCTGGGCGTTCTGCGCTTTGATGGCGGTGATCACGTCTACCGGCGTCAGCTGGAAGTTGTTCAGTTTGTTCGGATCCATCCAGATACGCATCGCGTACTGGGAACCGAACAGCTGCACGTCACCCACGCCTGAAGTACGGCTGATGGCATCCTTCATGTTGGCGCCCACGTAGTCGGAAATATCCTCCTGCGTCATGGTGCCGTTGGTGTTGATAACGCCGACAACCATCAGGAAGCTACTGGAGGATTTCTCCACGCTCACGCCCTGCTGTTGTACTTCCTGCGGCAGTAACGGCATCGCCAGCTGCAGTTTGTTCTGCACCTGAACCTGAGCGATATCCGCATCTGTACCGGACTCAAAGGTCAGCGTGATCTGCACCGTACCGGTTGAGTCACTGTTGGAGGACATGTACATCAGGTTATCGATACCGTTCATGTTCTGTTCGATAACCTGGGTTACGGTGTCCTGCACCGTTTTGGCATCAGCCCCAGGGTAGGTTGCGGCGATTGAAATTGCTGGCGGCGCAATGGTTGGATATTGCGCGACAGGCAGCTTCAGGATCGCAAGTCCCCCGGCTAGCATGATGATTATGGCGATCACCCACGCAAAAATGGGGCGATCGATAAAGAAATTAGGCATGTCTTAACGGCTCCTGTTTAAGTTAAGACTTAGGTTGTTCTGACTGGCCGCCTGCGGAGGCTTGTTGTTGATTGTCAGACTTGACCTCTTGCGCTTTAACCTGGGCGCCCGGGCGAACTTTTTGTAAACCGGTAATGATGACGCGATCGCCATCTTTCAGACCGTCAGTGACCAGCCATTTGTCACCAATCGCCTGGGTGGCGGTGATCTGACGGACTTCGACTTTGTCTTCAGCGCCAATAACCATTGCACTGGCATCGCCGCGCGGCGTACGGGTCACACCCTGCTGTGGAACCAGCAGTGCGGTTGGGTTAGTCCCTTCTTCCAGGCTTGCACGAACGAACATACCCGGTAACAGCGTATGGTTCGGGTTCGGGAAGATGGCACGCAGGGTGATAGAACCGGTGGTCTGATCGACCGTCACGTCAGAGAACTCGAGGCTGCCGGCCTGTGGGAACTTAATACCGTCGCTGGTGACCAGTTCCACTTTCGCTTTGCCATTTTCCTGCTTCAGGGTGCCGTTCTCCAGCTCCTGTTTCAGACGCAGGAAATCATTGCTCGACTGGGTAACATCGACATAGATCGGATCAAGCTGCTGCACGGTAGCCAGCGCGTTGGTCTGGCCGCTCTGCACCAGGGCACCTTCGGTCACTGACGATTTACCAATGCGACCGCTGATAGGCGAGGTCACTTTGGTATAGGCCAGGTTAATGCGTGCAGTTTCTACCGCGGCTTTCGCAGCGGTAACGGCGGCGTTAGCCTGTTGAGCATCTGCCTGGGCGCTATCGTATTCCTGTTGGCTGATGTACTGGGTACCCAACAGTTTCTGATAACGGCTGACGGTCAGCTGGGCAATTTTTGCCGCAGCCTGGGCTTTAGCCAGATCGCCTTTTGCACTTTCGTAATTAGCCTGATAGGTAGCGGGATCAATCTGATACAGAGAATCACCTGCTTTAACATCACCACCTTCCGTAAAATTACGTTTCAGGATGATGCCACTCACCTGTGGACGCACTTCAGCAATGCGGTAAGCGCTGGTTCGGCCGGGTAATTCTGTTGTTATCTGGAGAGGTTCGGATTTGAGCGTCACGACGCCAACTTCTGGCACCTGCTGAGCCCCTTGTTGAGCCTGTTTTTCGTCACATCCTGTAAGCGCTAAGCTGCCTGAGAGCATCAGAACGATCGCCAGAGGCGTTAACCCTCTGTTTTTGTTCATATGTAAACCTCGAGTTTCCGATTTCAAATTGATCAATGGATCACGCGTCCACAAACCCATTGCTGCGTTTATATTATCGTCGTGCTATGGTACATACATTCATAAATGTATGTAAATCTGACTCCTGTAAATTCACCAAGGTATGGCACGAAAAACCAAACAACAAGCACTTGCGACACGCCAGCACATCCTTGATGTTGCTTTGCGCTTGTTTTCGCAACAGGGGGTCTCTTCCACTTCGCTGGCACATATTGCTCAGGCGGCTGGGGTAACCCGGGGAGCGATTTACTGGCATTTCAAAAATAAGTCAGATTTATTTGGTGAAATTTGGGAGCTTTCAGAATCCAGTATTGGAGATCTCGAGACTGAGTATCGGGCAAAATTCCCCGACGATCCACTCTCAGTTTTAAGAGAGATTCTGGTCTATATCCTTGAGGCGACTGTTATTGAAGAGCGTCGCCGCCTGATGATGGAGATCATTTTCCACAAATGCGAGTTTGTCGGGGAAATGGCCGTTGTGCAACAGGCACAGCGCAGTTTATGTCTGGAAAGTTACGACCGTATTGAACAGACCCTGATGCATTGTATTAAAGCTAAAATGTTGCCCGCTAATTTGCTGACCCGTCGCGCCGCTATCCTGATGCGCAGCTATATTTCCGGCATTATGGAAAACTGGCTTTTTGCCCCCCAGTCTTTTGATCTGCAACGGGAAGCTCGTGATTACGTGGCCATCCTGCTGGAGATGTACCAGTTCTGCCCGACGCTGCGCGCGCAGCCAGAGTCGCTCCCGGCCTGACTCCCAGGAATTGTCCAGGAGCCGACAGTTGATGCTATTTTGCACCCGATTGCCGTGATATTCTTCACGCCGGTCTTTTTTCGTCATTCATCACACGAATTACACATAACTATGTTGCACTACACACGCAAACAGCATCCTCTCCTGGCATTTATTCTGGTTTTCTTTTTCGCATTGATGGCTTCACCGGCTGCGTTGGCGCGTGCCGATAATAGCAACGACACGCCAACGCGGGCAGATATCCAGAGCCAGCTTGATGCCCTGAGCAAACAGAAAGAGCTCACTCCGCAGGACAAGCTGGTTCAGCAGGATCTGACGGAAACCCTGGAGACCGTCGACAAGCTCGAGCGGGTCAAAGCCGAAACCACGCAGTTACGCCAGAAGGTGGCTCAGGCACCGGAAACGATGCGCAAGGCGACCGAGAGCCTCAACGCGCTGGGCGATGTCGATAACGATGCGGAAACCCGCAAAACACTGGCGACCCTGTCCCTGCGTCAGCTGGAACTGCGCGTGGCGCAACTGCTCGACGATTTACAAACTGCGCAAAGCGATCTCGCCACCTACAATAGCCAGCTGGTATCTCTGCAAACTCAGCCGGAGCGCGTGCAGAATGCGATGTACACCGCGTCTCAGCAGCTGCAGCAGATCCGCAATCGTCTGAACGGGACTTCCGCGGGTGAGGCGGCGTTACGTCCCACGCAGCAAACGTTACTGCTGGCGCAGCAGCAGCTGCTGAATGCGCAGATTGAACAGCAGCGTAAGAGTCTGGAAGGCAACACCGTGCTGCAGGATACCCTGCAAAAACAGCGCGACTATGTCACCGCCAACATCAACCGTCTGGAGCATCAGCTGCAGCTGTTGCAGGAGGCGGTCAACAGCAAGCGACTGACCCTGACGGAGAAAACCGCGCAGGAGGCCGTTAACCCGGACGAAACCGCGCGTATCCAGGAAAATCCGCTGGTGAAGCAGGAGCTGGATATGAACCATCAGCTCAGCCAGCGTTTGATTACCGCCACCGAAAACGGTAACTCACTGGTTCAGCAGAACATCAAAGTCAAAAACTGGCTGGATCGTGCCCTGCAGTCTGAACGCAACATCAAAGAGCAGATTGCCGTCCTGAAAGGCAGTCTGCTGCTGTCGCGTATCCTTTATCAGCAACAGCAGACCTTACCTTCCGCCGATGAGCTGGAGGATATGACCAACCGCATTGCGGATCTGCGCCTGGAACAGTTTGAGGTCAACCAGCAGCGCGACGCCCTGTTCCAGAGCGATGCCTTTGTTGCGAAAGTGGAAGAGGGGCACAGCAGCGAGGTGAATGGTGAAGTTCACGATGCGCTGCTGCAGGTCGTGGATATGCGCCGCGAGCTGCTCGACCAGCTGAATAAACAGCTGGGCAATCAGCTGATGATGGCCATTAACCTGCAGATCAACCAGCAGCAGCTGGTGAGCGTCTCCAAAAGCCTGCAGGAGATCCTCACCCAGCAGATCTTCTGGGTAAACAGCAACAAGCCGATGGACTGGGACTGGATCAAATCCTTCCCGGGTATGCTGAAAGACCAGATTAAAGGGATGAAAATTACCGTTAACTGGGAAAAAGCCGGTCCGGCGGTGGCCTTTGCCTTCCTGGCGGGCCTGCCGCTGTTGCTGATTGCCGGGTTAATCCGCTGGCGTCTCGGCTGGCTGAAAAAGTACCAGGCGAAGCTGGCGAATGAAGTGGGGCAGTTGCGTAATGACAGCCAGCTTCATACGCCGAAAGCCATTCTAATCGATCTGATCCGCGCCCTGCCGGTCTGCCTGTTGATTCTGGCTGCGGGGCTGATCCTGCTCACCATGCAGCTCAACGTCAGCGATCTGCTGTGGGCCTTCAGTAAAAAACTGGCGCTGTTCTGGCTAGTGTTTGGCCTGTGCTGGAAAGTGCTGGAGAAAGACGGCGTGGCGGTAAGCCACTTCAATATGCCTGCCCAGCTCACCAGCCACTGGCGACGCCAGATTGTGCGCATTAGCCTGGCGCTGTTGCCGCTGCACTTCTGGTCGGTGGTGGCGGAACTCTCCCCACTGCATCTGATGGACGACGTGCTGGGTCAGTTCGTCATTCTGCTGAATCTGCTGCTGATCAGCGTCCTGATGTGGCCGATGTGCCGTGACAGCTGGCGCGATAAAGAGTCGCACGCTATCCGCCTGGCGACGGTCACCGTGCTGTCCATTATCCCGCTGGCGCTGATGGTGCTGACGGCCACCGGCTATTTCTATACCACCCTGCGTCTGTCGGGTCGCTGGATTGAAACCGTCTATCTGGTGATCCTCTGGAACCTGCTGTACCAGACCGTCCTGCGCGGGCTGAGCGTTGCCGCTCGTCGCATCGCCTATCGCCGCGCCCTGGCGCGTCGGCAGAATATGGTGAAAGAGGGGGCGGAAGGCGCTGAGCCGCAGGAGGAGCCGACCATCGCTCTGGAGCAGGTGAACCAGCAGACGCTGCGTATCACCATGCTGGTGATGATCGCCCTGTTCGGCGTGATGTTCTGGGCCATCTGGTCTGATTTAATCACCGTCTTTGCCTATCTCGACAGCATTACCCTGTGGCACTACAACGGCACCGAAGCGGGTGCGGCGGTGGTGAAAAACGTCACCATGGGCAGCCTGCTGTTTGCGCTGGTCTCGTCGATGGTGGCCTGGGCCTTGATCCGCAACCTGCCTGGCCTGCTGGAAGTGCTGGTGCTCTCGCGCCTGAATATGCGCCAGGGGGCCTCGTACGCCATCACCACCATCCTCAACTATGTGATTCTGGTAGCCGGGGCGATGACCGTCTTCGGTTCGCTCGGGGTTTCGTGGGATAAACTGCAGTGGCTGGCGGCGGCCCTGTCGGTCGGTCTCGGGTTCGGTTTGCAGGAGATCTTCGGTAACTTCGTTTCGGGTCTGATTATCCTGTTCGAACGTCCGGTGCGTATTGGCGATACCGTGACTATCGGCACCTTCTCGGGAACCGTCAGCAAGATCCGTATCCGTGCGACCACCATCACCGACTTCGATCGCAAAGAGGTGATTATCCCGAATAAAGCCTTCGTGACCGAGCGGTTGATCAACTGGTCGCTCTCCGACACCATCACCCGCGTGGTGATCCGTCTGGGCGTAGCCTACGGCTCCGATCTGGATGCGGTGAAAAAAGTGCTGCTGAAAGCGGCGATGGACCACCCGAAAGTGATGCACGATCCGGAGCCAGCCGTGTTCTTCACCACCTTCGGGCCGAGCACGCTGGATCATGAACTGCGTCTGTACGTACGTGAACTGCGTGACCGCAGCTACACGGTTGATGAACTGAACCGCACCATCGAGCGTCTGTGCCGGGAAAATAACATCAACATCGCGTTCAACCAGCTTGAAGTGCATCTGCGCAACGAGAAGGGTGACGAACATACGGAAGTGAAACGTGAAGTGAAGGGTGATGACCCGACGCCGGCGTAACATTACCCCTTGATCTGGCCCTCTCCCTTTTCAGGGAGAGGGCAGGGGAGAGGGGATTTTCCCCTCAAAATCCCGCTTCACAATCTCCAGCGCCTTCAGCACCGTCTCGGCCGGGATCGCATGATTCTCCAGCAACATGATCAGATCCACGGCCAGCTTTATTTCATCGGGGGCGTTTTCCAGTGACACACACTACTCCTGTTAACGGGTCAGACGCGCAATCACGCGCTCAATATCATCCAGTGCCTTACGACAGCGTTCCAGCCGCCCCTCCAGCGCGGTAATTTCGCGCATCAGCATCTGCTGCTCTTCCAGCGTTTCGGCCTGGTTCAGCCGCGTCTCGCGTTCAGACTTCATCTCACACAGCCGCCGCTCAAACTCCTGATGCTCCAGGCGCTTGCGCTGCCATTTTGTCGCTCCCGCAGAAGGGCTGTCCCAGACCCGTAAAGGCCAGGCGGCGATCTCCCGGTGCAGGGCGGCGATCTGTTCCGCCAGATGGGTAGCCAGCCAGTTGACCTGCTCCGTTTGCGCTTTCTCCACCGCGTGACCCAGCTCATCCAGATTGTGCTGGGCTTCATCCAGATAATCTTTAATGAGGGTGCTGCGGGTGCGGAACAGCTGCCGGTCAAAACGCGGCTTCAGGGTGGCGTGCTGCATCAGAGGGGCGGCCTGGGTTCGCAGGGCCGTCAGCTGATTTTGCAGCGTCTGTAAAAGCAAGGCTGTTTTCAATCCGCTCTCCAGTGGTACAGTAGCCGTTCAGTTTGATAACGATTCGCATTATGCAGCGTACTATTTTAATCATCATTGGCTGGCTTGCGGTAGTGCTCGGCACGCTGGGCGTCGTTTTACCCCTTCTGCCGACCACGCCCTTTATATTGCTGGCGGCCTGGTGCTTCGCCCGCTCCTCGCCGCGTTTTCACCACTGGCTACTGTACCGCTCATGGTTTGGCGGCTATCTGCGCCACTGGCAACAGTACCGTGCCATGCCGCCCGGGACCAAGCCGCGGGCTATTGCGGTGATCCTCGTGACCTTCGCCTTCTCATTATGGATGGTAAAAATCATGTGGGTGCGGATCCTGCTGCTGGCGATCCTCTCTTGCCTGCTGATTTTCATGTGGCGGATCCCCGTAGTTGATGAAAAGCAACAAAAGCAATAATCCGCTGACTGGCTGTTGCAATTCTTGTGCGCAGCCAGTAAATTCGACCGTTTTCGAGCACGGGCACGCCTGGTCAAAGGTTAAACAATTGTTACTTTGACCAATACTCTATCCGCTCCGTGAGTAACACCGTTTTCATCAGGCATCCATTTATGACCGCAACTGCGCAGCAGCTTGAATACCTTAAAAACAGCATCAAAAGCATCCAGGACTATCCGAAGCCTGGCATTCTTTTCCGTGATGTCACCAGCTTGCTGGAAGACCCGAAAGCGTATGCGCTCAGCATTGAACTGCTGGTCGAGCGTTATAAAAACGCCGGGATCACCAAAGTTGTCGGCACCGAAGCCCGCGGCTTCCTGTTTGGCGCTCCGGTAGCGCTGGCAATGGGCGTTGGTTTTGTGCCGGTGCGTAAGCCGCGCAAACTGCCGCGTGAAACCATCGCCGAGAGCTACGAGCTGGAGTACGGCACCGATCAGCTTGAGATCCACATTGATGCGATCAAGCCTGGCGACAAAGTGCTGGTGGTTGACGATCTGCTGGCAACCGGCGGCACCATTGAGGCGACCGTGAAGCTGATCCGTCGTCTGGGTGGCGAAGTGACCGATGCGGCCTTCATCATCAACCTGTTCGATCTGGGTGGCGAACAGCGCCTGGATAAACAGGGCATCACCAGCTACAGCCTCGTGCCTTTCCCGGGACATTAATCCCCCGCCCGCAACCTCGCCCAACGGGTGAGGTTGTGTTAGCATTACCCCCCTGAATATCCACCTTCCAGCGTTGCAGAGCCTGCCCATGAGTTATCAGGTGTTAGCCCGTAAATGGCGACCCCAAACCTTTGCTGACGTTGTCGGCCAGGAACATGTGCTGACCGCCCTGGCGAACGGCTTATCGCTAGGACGTATCCATCACGCCTATCTTTTTTCCGGCACCCGTGGCGTCGGTAAAACCTCTATCGCCCGTTTGCTGGCGAAAGGCCTCAACTGCGAAAGCGGGATCACCGCCACGCCGTGCGGCGTGTGCGATAACTGCCGTGAAATCGAGCAGGGGCGCTTTGTCGATCTGATTGAGATCGATGCCGCCTCGCGCACCAAAGTCGAAGATACCCGCGATCTGCTGGATAACGTCCAGTACGCCCCGGCGCGTGGCCGCTTCAAGGTCTATCTGATCGATGAAGTGCACATGCTGTCGCGCCACAGCTTTAACGCCCTGCTGAAGACGCTGGAAGAGCCGCCTGCACATGTCAAATTCCTGCTGGCGACCACCGATCCGCAAAAACTGCCGGTGACCATCTTATCCCGCTGCCTGCAGTTCCATCTGAAGGCGCTGGACGTCGGGCAGATCCGCGATCAGCTCGAACATATTCTGAATGAAGAGCAGGTGGCGCACGAACCGCGTGCCCTGCAGCTGTTGGCGCGTGCCGCCGACGGCAGCCTGCGCGATGCTCTCAGTCTCACCGATCAGGCGATTGCCAGCGGCGACGGACAGCTGACCACGCTTGCGGTCAGCACCATGCTCGGCACCCTGGACGACGATCAGGCCCTGTCGCTGATTGAGGCGGTGGTCGAGGCCAACGGCGAGCGGGTGATGGCGCTGATTAACGCCTCGGCGTCACGCGGCATCGAGTGGGAAGCCCTGCTGGTTGAGATGCTCAGCCTGCTGCACCGCATTGCGATGGTGCAGCTCTCCCCGGCGGCGCTGGGTCCGGACATGGCCGCGATTGAACAGCGGATGCGCGAACTGGCGCGAACCATTCCGCCGACGGACGTGCAGCTCTACTATCAGACCCTGTTAATCGGCCGTAAAGAGCTGCCGTTTGCCCCCGACCGACGTATGGGGGTTGAAATGACCCTGTTGCGCGCGCTGGCGTTCCATCCGCGCATGCCTCTGCCGGAGCCCGAGGTGCAGCAGCCGTCGTTTGCGCCAGTCGCGCCAACGGCAGTGCTCACGCCGCCGCAGGTGCCCGCGCAGCAGAGTGCGCCTCCACCGCCGCGCCACGATGCGCCGCTGTCGGATGCCACCAGTTCGGTGCTCGCCGCCCGCAGTCAGTTGCAACGCGCGCAGGGAGCAACCAAACCAAAAAAGAGTGAACCGGCAGCGCCTGCAAGAGCGCGGCCGGTAAATAACGCCGCGCTTGAACGTCTGGCCTCGGTCTCGGATCGCGTACAGTCGCGTTCTGCCTCGGCCACGCCTGAGCCGCAGGCTCCGGCGAAGAAAGAGGCCTATCGCTGGAAAGCCACCACCGTCGTCGAAGAAGTGAAGGTGGAGGTCGCCACGCCGAAGGCGCTGAAAAAGGCGCTGGAGCATGAGAAGACGCCGGAGCTGGCTGCCAAGCTGGCCGGGGAGTCCCTTGAGCGTGATGCCTGGGCGGCAGAGGTCAGTCAGCTGAAGCTGCCCAAGCTGGTGGAGCAGGTTGCCCTGAACGCCTGGCGTGAACAGGACGGCAACCGGGTCTGCCTGCATCTGCGGCCGGGCCAGCGTCACCTGAACTCGGCGAGCGCGCAACAGGTGCTGACTGAGGCACTCTCCACATTACAGGGCGCGCCGGTTGAATTGACCATCATTGAAGATGATAATCCGGCGGTGCGAACGCCGCTGGAGTGGCGCCAGGCCATTTATGAAGAGAAACTCGCGCAGGCGCGTGAGTCGATTATCGCGGATAATAACATTCAGACCCTGCAGCGTTACTTTGATGCAGAACTGGATGAAGAGAGTATTCGACCCATTTGATCGTGAGTCTGACTTACGGTTGTTATCTTTAACGTGAAAGAAGAGAGAAGCCTATGTTTGGTGGTAAAGGCGGTCTGGGTGGTCTGATGAAGCAGGCCCAGCAGATGCAGGAAAAAATGCAGAAGATGCAGGAAGAGATCGCGCAGATGGAAGTCACCGGCGAATCGGGCGCAGGTCTGGTCAAAGTGACCATCAACGGCGCACATAACTGCCGTCGCGTGGAGATCGACCCAAGCCTGCTCGAAGACGACAAAGATATGCTGGAAGATCTGGTCGCCGCTGCATTCAACGATGCTGCGCGCCGTATCGACGAAACCCAGAAAGAGAAAATGGCTTCTGTATCCTCCGGAATGCAGCTGCCACCGGGCTTTAAGATGCCATTCTGATGCAAACCAGTCCGCTGCTCACGCAGTTAATGGAAGCGCTACGCTGCCTGCCGGGCGTAGGCCCTAAGTCAGCGCAGCGCATGGCGTTTACCCTGCTGCAGCGCGATCGCAGCGGCGGCATGCGTCTGGCGCAGGCCCTGACCCGCGCCATGTCAGAAATCGGTCACTGTGCGGACTGCCGCACCTTTACCGAGCAGGAGGTGTGTAACATCTGCGCCAATCCGCGCCGCCAGGAAAACGGTCAGATCTGCGTGGTGGAGAGTCCTGCGGACATCTACGCCATCGAACAGACCGGGCAGTTTTCCGGCCGCTATTTTGTGCTGATGGGCCACCTGTCGCCGCTGGACGGTATCGGGCCGGATGATATCGGTCTGGACCGTTTAGAACAGCGTCTGAAATCGGAAACGATTTCTGAGGTGATCCTCGCCACCAACCCAACGGTGGAAGGGGAGGCGACCGCCAACTACATCGCCGAGCTGTGCGCCGAGTCCGGCGTGGACGCCAGCCGTATCGCGCATGGCGTTCCGGTGGGCGGCGAGCTGGAGATGGTGGACGGCACCACGCTGTCACACTCTCTGGCCGGACGTCACAAGATTATTTTCTGACCAAACGGAGGCTGCACCTGTGGCCTCCGCTTGAAAACCTTCTCGCTTATCCCCATCTCTCCCTCAACGCTTTTAAACCCCATTAAATGGCATTGTTGAGGTCGACTTAGTATGAAAGGACAAGAAACCCGCGGTTTCCAGTCAGAAGTAAAACAACTTCTGCACCTGATGATCCATTCTCTTTATTCCAATAAAGAAATCTTCCTGCGCGAGCTTATCTCTAACGCCTCTGATGCGGCAGACAAGCTGCGTTTCCGCGCGCTGTCGAAGCCAGAGCTGTATGAAGGTGACGGCGAACTGCGCGTGCGCGTCTCGTTTGATAAAGAGAACCGCACCCTGACCATCGCGGACAACGGCATCGGCATGACCCGCGATGAAGCCATTGACCACCTCGGCACCATCGCCAAATCCGGCACCAAAGCCTTCCTGCAGTCGATGGGTTCCGATCAGGCGAAAGACAGCCAACTGATCGGCCAGTTCGGCGTCGGCTTCTACTCGGCGTTCATCGTGGCGGATAAAGTCACCGTGCGCACCCGTGCGGCAGGCGAAAGCGCTGAAAGCGGCGTGTTCTGGGAATCCCACGGCGAAGGCGAATACACCGTGGCGGATATCACCAAAGCCGATCGCGGGACCGAGATCACCCTGCACCTGCGCGAAGGGGAAGACGATTTCCTCAACGACTGGCGCGTGCGCTCTATCATCAGCAAATACTCTGACCATATCGCCCTGCCGGTAGAGATCGAAAAACAGGAAGAGCAGGACGGCGAAACCGTTATTTCCTGGGAGAAGATCAACAAGGCGCAGGCGCTGTGGACGCGCAACAAGTCTGAGATCAAAGACGAAGAGTACACCGAGTTCTATAAACACATCGCCCACGACTTTACCGATCCGCTGACCTGGAGCCACAACCGCGTGGAAGGGAAGCAGGAGTACACCAGCCTGCTCTATATCCCGGCGCAGGCGCCATGGGATATGTGGAACCGCGATCACAAGCACGGCCTGAAGCTGTACGTCCAGCGCGTATTCATCATGGACGAAGCCGAGCAGTTCATGCCGAACTACCTGCGCTTTGTGCGTGGTCTGATAGACTCCAACGACCTGCCGCTGAACGTCTCCCGTGAGATCCTGCAGGACAGTACCGTGACCCGCAACCTGCGTACTGCGCTGAGCAAACGTGCCCTGCAGATGCTGGACAAGCTGGCGAAAGACGACGCGGAAAAATACCAGACCTTCTGGAAACAGTTCGGCCTGGTGCTGAAAGAGGGCCCGGCGGAAGATTCATCTAACGTGGAAGCTATTGCCAAACTGCTGCGCTTTGCCTCCACCCATAACGACTCCTCCGAGCAGACCGTGTCGCTGGAAGAGTACATCTCCCGCATGAAGGAAGGGCAGGAGAAAATCTACTACATCACCGCCGACAGCTATGCCGCGGCGAAGAGCAGCCCGCACCTGGAGCTGCTGCGTAAGAAAGGCATCGAAGTGCTGCTGCTTTCCGATCGCATTGATGAGTGGATGATGAACTACCTGACCGAGTTCAGCGGCAAAGCGTTCCAGTCCGTTGCCAAAGCCGATGAGTCTATCGACAAGCTGGCTGACGAAGTGGACGAAACCGCCAAAGAGGCGGAAAAAGCGCTGGAGCCTTTCGTTGAGCGCGTGAAGACCCATCTGGGCGATCGCGTGAAAGAGGTGCGTTTCACTCACCGTCTGACCGATACCCCGGCCATCGTCACCACCGAAGCCGACGAGATGAGCACCCAGATGGCGAAGCTGTTCGCCGCTGCGGGCCAGAGCGTACCGGAAGTGAAGTACATCTTTGAGCTGAACCCGGATCACGCCCTGGTGAAACGTGCGGCCGAGACGCAGGACGACGCCCGCTTTGCCGAGTGGGTTGAACTGCTGCTGGATCAGTCCCTGCTGGCCGAGCGCGGCACGCTGGAAGATCCAAACCAGTTCATCAAGCGCGTGAATGCGTTGCTGCTGGCTTAATTTCCCCTCACCCCGGCCCTCTCCCACAGGGAGAGGGTGAAAAAGTTCCCTCTCCCTGTGGGAGAGGGGTAGGGTGAGGGCAACAGCCCGCACCCTCTAATAAATTCCCCTCATTAACCGTTTCAGCCTCCCCGCCTTCCTTGAGCCACATCCGTTCTGATGGTATTGTTTAGCGCTTTTGAAAAATTGAACCAACTTTTGAGGGGATTTTCGCAATGCGTATTATTCTGCTTGGCGCTCCGGGCGCGGGTAAAGGAACTCAGGCTCAGTTCATCATGGAGAAATACGGTATTCCGCAAATCTCTACCGGTGACATGCTGCGTGCCGCTGTTAAATCTGGCTCCGAGCTGGGCAAACAGGCGAAAGATATTATGGACGCCGGCAAACTGGTAACCGATGAGCTGGTGATCGCTCTGGTTAAAGAACGCATTACTCAGGAAGATTGCCGCAACGGTTTCCTGCTGGACGGCTTCCCGCGTACCATTCCTCAGGCTGATGCCATGAAAGAAGCGGGCATCAACGTGGACTACGTGCTGGAGTTCGACGTACCGGACGAGCTGATCGTTGACCGTATCATCGGTCGTCGCGTACACGCCGCTTCCGGCCGCGTTTACCACATCAAATTCAACCCGCCTAAGGTTGAAGGCAAAGACGACGTGACCGGCGAAGAGCTGACCACCCGCAAAGACGATCAGGAAGAGACCGTGCGTAAGCGTCTGGTGGAATACCATCAGATGACCGCGCCGCTGATCGGCTACTACTCCAAAGAAGCGCAGGCGGGTAACACTAAATACGCCAAAGTCGACGGCACTAAGCCTGTCGCTGAAGTGCGTGCAGAGCTGGAAAAGATCCTCGGCTAATCGCACCTCTCTCACCCGGGTCCCCGGGTGAGAAAAATTCTCATCTTACCTCTTACTGCAATTGGTTCCGTTTACGCACTTTTCAGATACACTTATCAGCCTGTTAAAAGGTTATGAGGCGTGAATGAGTCAGGCGAAAACCGGCATCCTGCTTGCCAATCTAGGTACCCCCGAAGCCCCAACCCCCGCAGCGGTCAGCCGTTATCTGCGCCAGTTTCTGAGCGATACGCGCGTTGTGGATACCCCGCGCCTGCTGTGGTGGCCCTTGCTGCGCGGCGTGATCCTGCCGATCCGTTCGCCACGCGTGGCAAAACTCTATCAGTCCGTCTGGATGGAAGAGGGTTCGCCGCTGATGGTCTACAGCCGTCGTCAGGAGAAAGCCCTCGCCGCCCGCCTGCCGGATACGCCGGTCGCGCTCGGGATGAGCTACGGTAAACCGTCGCTGGAAAGCGCCGTTACGGAACTGCTGGCGCAGGGCGTGGACCATATCGTGGTGCTGGCGCTCTATCCGCAATACTCCTGCTCCACCGTAGCCGCCGTCTGGGACGAGCTGGCGCGCATTCTGGCAACCCGTCGCCGCATTCCTTCGGTGACCTTTATTCGCGACTACGCGGATAACGACATGTATATCAATGCCCTTGCCAGCAGCGCGCGCGCGTCCTTTGCAAAACACGGCGAGCCGGATCTGCTCCTGCTCTCCTATCACGGTATTCCGCAGCGATTTGCCGATGAAGGGGATGACTATCCCCAGCGCTGTCGCGATACCACGCGTGAGCTGGTTTCCGCGCTCGGCCTGCCGCCAGAGAAGGTGATGATGACCTTCCAGTCGCGCTTTGGCCGCGAGCCATGGTTGACCCCCTATACCGACGAAACCCTCAAAATGCTGGGCGAGAAGGGCGTGAAGCATATCCAGGTGATGTCGCCGGGCTTTGCGGCAGACTGTCTGGAGACGCTGGAAGAGATCGCGGTGCAAAACCGGGAGTTCTTCCTCGAAGCGGGCGGGGAAAAGTACGAGTACATTCCGGCGCTGAACGACGATCCTGAACACATCGAGATGATGGTCTCCCTGGTGACCAACAGCCGCTAATCGCACTCCGGGCCGGGTTTGTGCTACCATTTCCGGCCCATCCGTCACTCGTAGCCCTGAACATGAAATTTCCCGGTAAACGCAAATCCAAACACTACTTTCCCGTTAACGCCCGCGACCCGCTGTTGCAGCAAATTCAGCCGGAAAATGAGACCAACGCCGCCTGGGTGGTGGGTATCGATCAGACGCTGGTGGATATCGAAGCAAAAGTGGACGATGCGTTTGTCGCGCGTTACGGGCTGAGCGCCGGGCACTCGCTGGTTATCGAAGACGATGTGGCGGAAGCGCTGTATCAGGAGCTGGTGCGGGACAACCTGATCACCCATCAGTTTGCCGGTGGTACCATCGGCAACACCATGCACAACTACTCCGTGCTGGCCGATGACCGCTCCGTTCTGCTGGGCGTGATGTGCAGCAACATCGAAATTGGCAGTTACGCCTACCGCTATCTCTGCAATACCTCCAGCCGTACCGATCTGAACTACCTCCAGGGCGTGGACGGGGCGATTGGTCGCTGCTTTACGCTGATCGGTGAATCCGGCGAGCGGACCTTCGCCATCAGCCCGGGACACATGAACAAGCTGCGGGCAGAAAGCATCCCGGAAGAGGTGATTGCCGGAGCGTCGGCGCTGGTGCTGACCTCCTATCTGGTGCGCTGCAAGCCGGGCGAGCCGATGCCGGAAGCGACCATGAAGGCGGTGGAGTATGCGAAGAAATACAACGTGCCGGTGGTCCTGACCCTCGGCACCAAATTCGTTATCGCCGATAACCCCGAGTGGTGGCAGGCGTTCCTGAAAGAGCATGTCTCGATTCTGGCGATGAATGAAGAAGAGGCCGAAGCCCTGACCGGGGAGAGCGATCCGCTCCTGGCGTCCGACAAGGCGCTGGACTGGGTCGATCTGGTGCTTTGTACCGCCGGGCCGGTAGGCTTGTATATGGCCGGCTTTACCGAAGAAGAGGCGAAGCGCAAAACCCAGCATCCGCTGCTGCCGGGGGCGATTGCCGAATTCAACCAGTTTGAATTCAGCCGCGCCATGCGCCACAAAGATTGCGTCAACCCGCTGCGTATCTTCTCGCATATCGCCCCGTACATGGGCGGGCCGGAGAAGATCATGAACACCAACGGCGCAGGCGACGGCGCGCTGGCGGCGCTGCTGCACGATATCACCGCGAACGCCTTCCACCGCACCAACGTGCCGAACTCCAGTAAACACAAGTTTTCCTGGCTGACCTACTCGTCGCTGGCTCAGGTATGTAAGTACGCGAACCGCGTCAGTTATCAGGTGCTGAACCAGCACTCTCCGCGCTTAACGCGCGGCCTGCCGGAGCGGGAAGATAGCCTGGAAGAGTCTTACTGGGATCGATAGCAGAATTCCCCGGCGGCGTTGCGCCTGCCGGGGCGACAACCAGGCCTGCTAAGCGAAGCGCCAGCAGGCTTTTTTTTTACCCCGTCACCGCCACTTCAACCGGCGGTTTCTCCAGCAGCGACAGCATGGTATTGGCAATCTCACGCTCGCCCATCACCACCTGATTTGCGCCACGCTCCATGATGTATTCCACTTCGTCGTCGTAATGCGCCCGGGCGATAATCTCCAGGTGCGGATATTTTTCGCGGGCGGAAACCACAATCTCACCGGCTTCATAACCATTCGGGATAGTCAGCAGCAGCCAGCGCGCGCAGTCCAGATGCGCCAGGTTCATGATCTCTTCGTTCGCCGCATTGCCCAGCACCGCACGGATCCCGCGCTCGCGCAGCTCGTCCACGCGGGTACGGGAGGTCTCAATCACCACCAGCGGAATACCCTGGGCCAGCAGCTTCTCACCCAGCAGACTGCCGACACGGCCAAAGCCGACCAGCAGGGCATGGTTGCAGATATCCACCGGGATCTGTTTCTCTTCTTCCGTCGCCTCTTCCAGGGTCTGCTCTTCGAGGGTTTCGGTCTTCTCGAGGTATTTTTCCAGCAGCGCGAACAGCACCGGGTTGAGCATAATCGAGAGGATTGCCCCCGCCAGCACCAGGTTTTGTCCGGCCTGCGGCAGCAGATCCAGCGCCATGCCTAACCCGGCCAGGATAAAGGCAAACTCGCCGATCTGCGCGAGGCTGGCGGCGATGGTCAGGGCGGTACGCGGCGAGTGGCCGAACAGGCGCACCAGGAAGAACGCGGCAACCGACTTACCAAAGATGATGATCGCCAGGGTGCCCAGCACCGCCAGCGGCTGCTCAATCAGGATCATCGGGTTAAACAGCATCCCTACCGAGACGAAGAACAGCACCGCAAAGGCATCGCGCAGGGGCAGGGTATCGTGCGCGGCACGGTGGCTCAGCTCAGATTCGTTCAGCACCATCCCGGCGAAGAAGGCACCCAGAGCGAAGGAGACATCAAACAGCTCAACGGCGCCAAAGGCGATACCCAGCGCCAGGGCCAGTACCGCAAGGGTAAACAGCTCGCGGGAGCCGGTAGCGGCGCTGCGGGAGAGGATCCACGGCACCAGGCGGCGGCCCACCAGCATCATGATGGCGATAAAGGCCACCACTTTACCGATGGTGATACTCATATCCAGCGCCAGCGAGGCAAAGCCGACGTTATCTTTTTCGAGCATTCCGGCGACCGCAGGCAGCAGCACCAGAGTTAACACCATCACCAGATCTTCAACAATCAGCCAGCCAATGGCGATCTGCCCTCGCTGGCTGTCAATCAGCTGTCTCTCTTCAAGCGCGCGCAGCAGCACCACGGTACTGGCGGTGGAAAGACAGAGACCAAACACGATACCGGTCATCAGCGGCCAGCCCAGCATCGCTGAAAGCGCCATACCCAGCAACGTCGCCACGGCTATCTGGGCGATCGCGCCGGGAATGGCGATCGACTTTACCGCCATCAAATCCTTCAGGGAGAAATGCAAACCAACACCGAACATCAGCAGGATCACGCCAAGCTCCGCCAGCTCCGGGGCAAGTTTAGTATCAGCAACAAAACCTGGGGTAAAAGGACCGGCTAACACGCCAGCTAATAAATAGCCCACCAGAGGCGAAATGCGAAGTTTGTTGGCAAGCATGCCGAGTATAAATGCGAGAACAAGTCCACCGACAATGGTGGTGATAAGCGGTGTGGCGTGATGCATTCCGTCTCCTTTCGTTGCTGAGTTAATCCATTTTTGGTCCAGAAACCAAAAAGCCGAGTAATAGTTTATGACAAATTTAATGATTATGTTTATGAATAATTATTGAAATTTGCGTAAAACAGCAATAAGGGTTAAACGAAAGCAGAACAGGGCGATTTTCAAGAGGCTGTGCTAAGAAAGGCTTATGGCAGTAGGGAAGGTTGCGGCCAAACCTGGAGTTTAGCCGCAGATAAATCAGGCTTTATGCCGGTTATCAGGCAGGAATATAGTCAACATCCCGAGAAGTGGCAGGAAAGCACAGATTTTGTAGACCAAAAAGATGCTGGTATGGTCCGCAATCAGCCCTAACACGGCTGCGCCAAGGCCGCCCATCCCAAAGGCAAATCCAAAAAACAGCCCGGAAACCATGCCGATACGCCCCGGAAGCAGCTCCTGGGCATAGACCAGAATGGCCGAAAACGCCGAAGCGAGGATAAAACCAATGATCACGGTTAAAACACCCGTCCACCACAGGGTTGCATAGGGCAAAATAAGCGTGAAAGGCGCTACGCCGAGGATAGAGCCCCAAATCACATATTTACGCCCAATTTTGTCGCCTAATGGCCCGCCAATAAACGTCCCTGCGGCCACCGCAAACAGGAAGGCGAAGAGGTGGAACTGGGCGTTTTGTACCGATAATCCGAATTTTTCCATCAGATAAAAGGTGTAATAGCTGCTGATGCTAGCCATATAGAAATATTTCGAGAAAATCAGCATCAGCAGGATGCTGACGGCCAGAATGACCTTGTTACGCGGCAGGGGATTTATCACCGGCGTTTTTGGTTTACCCTTATTGACCTGATGCTGGGCGGCATACCAGCGGCTGATCTGCGCCAGTACCACAATCGCCAACAGCGCGGCGAGCACAAACCAGGCCACGTTGCCTTTACCGTACGGGGCGATAATCACCGCCGCCAGCAGTGGGCCGAGGGAGCTGCCAAAGTTACCGCCCACCTGGAACAGCGACTGCGCCAGCCCGTGACGGCCACCGGAGGCCATACGCGCCACGCGGGACGACTCGGGGTGGAAGACCGACGAGCCGGTTCCCACCAGCGCAGCCGCCACTAATACGCCCTCGAAGCTGCCCGCCATCGCCAGCAGGATCAGGCCGCTCAGGGTAAAGCACATGCCAATCGGCAGCGACCACGGCATCGGATATTTATCCGTCCAGTAGCCCACTACCGGTTGCAGCAGCGAAGAGGCCAGCTGGAAGGTGAGGGTGATCATGCCGATCTGTACGAAGGTAAGGGAGAATTCCGACTGTAATAACGGATAGATCGCCAGAATAAGCGACTGGATCATATCGTTAAGCAGATGCGAAAGACTGATTGCGCCGAGAATACCAAATGAGGTGCGAGCCTTAGCAGCCGACACCGGTGGAGTAGATTCACTGATTGCCATAAATACCACGTCGATTGTTATAGGAAATGCAGGATGTAATTATTATCCGACTAACATACCTTTCCCCGACATTTGAGGAAAGTCGCAATTCTGAAAACAAAGTTGTCTATTCTGCTTACTCGCTGTAATTTTTGCCTTTGTCTATGGATCAGGGAGTGAAGAAATGAAGTTAATGAAGCGAGGCGTCGCGCTGGCAATCATCGCGGCGTGCGGTCTGTTAAGCCTGCCAGCCCAGGCCTGGGAACAGGATAAAACCTATAACATCACCATCCTGCATACCAACGATCATCATGGCCACTTCTGGCGCAGCGAATACGGCGAGTATGGCCTCTCGGCGCAAAAGACGCTGGTGGACGGGATCCGTAAAGAGGTGGCGGCGAAGGGCGGCAGCGTACTGTTGCTCTCCGGCGGCGATATTAATACCGGCGTGCCAGAATCGGATCTACAGGATGCGGAACCCGATTTCCGCGGCATGAATTTGATTGGCTACGATGCGATGGCCGTCGGTAACCACGAGTTTGATAATCCTATTGAAGTATTACGCCAGCAGGAGAAGTGGGCCAAATTCCCGTTCCTCTCCGCCAATATTTACCAGAAAAGTACCGGGGATCGTTTATTTAAGCCCTGGGCTATTTTCAAACGCCAGGATATTAAAATTGCCGTGGTGGGGCTGACCACCGACGACACGGCGAAAATTGGCAACCCGGAATATTTTACCGATATCGAATTCCGTAAACCGGCCGACGAAGCGAAGCTGGTGATCCAGGAATTACAGCATAATGAAAAGCCGGACGTGATTATCGCCACCACCCATATGGGTCATTACGATAATGGCGACCACGGCTCGAACGCCCCGGGCGATGTCGAGATGGCGCGCAGTCTGCCGGCGGGCTCGCTGGCGATGATTGTGGGCGGCCACTCTCAGGATCCGGTCTGTATGGCCTCGGAAAATAAAAAGCAGGTGGACTACGTGCCGGGCACGCCGTGCGCACCGGACAAGCAGAACGGGATCTGGATTGTGCAGGCCCATGAGTGGGGTAAATACGTAGGCCGCGCGGATTTCGAATTCCGCAACGGCGAGATGAAGCTGGTGCATTACCAGCTGATCCCGGTCAACCTGAAGAAGAAGGTGACCTACGATAACGGCCAGAGCGAGCGTGTTCTCTATACGCCGGAAATTGCGGAAAACCCGCAAATGCTCTCCCTGCTGTCGCCGTTCCAGAATAAAGGCAAGGCCCAGCTGGATGTGAAGATCGGCACGCTCTCCGGCAGGCTGGAAGGCGATCGCAGCAAGGTGCGCTTCGTGCAGACCAACATGGGCCATCTGGTGCTGGCGGCGCAGATGGCACGTACCAATGCCGATTTTGCGGTGATGAGCGGCGGCGGGATCCGCGATTCCATCGAAGGCGGTGATATCACCTATAAAGATGTGCTGAAGGTACAGCCGTTCGGCAACGTGCTGGTGTATGTCGATATGAGCGGCAAAGAGGTGACGGACTATTTGACCGCGGTAGCGCAGATGAAGCCTGACTCTGGCGCCTATCCACAGTTCGCCAATGTGAGTTTCGTGGCGAAGGGTGGGGCGCTCAACGACCTGAAGATCAAAGGTGAACCTGTTGATCCGGCTAAAACCTACCGGATGGCGACGTTAAGCTTTAACGCTACCGGTGGCGATGGCTATCCGCATATCGATGATAAACCGGGCTACGTGAATACTGGCTTTATCGACGCCGAGGTGCTGAAGCAGTACATCCAGCAGAACTCTCCGCTGGATGTGAACGCGTATGAACCGAAAGGTGAGGTGAGCTGGGAGTAACCACCATTAATGCCGGGTAGCGGCTACGCCTTACCCGGCTTTTTATACAACACGTACGCCCGCCGCCATCGCCCGCTCCGGCGTTAATAACACGCTTTCGCTGGCATCATCGGTTTCCGCGCAGAGCAACATGCATTCAGAGGTTTCGCCGCGCATCTTCGCTTTCGCCAGATTACACAGCACCACCACCGTTTTCCCCATCAACGCCTCTTCCCGGTAATACGGCACCAGGCTGGTGACGGTTTGCAGCGTCCTGCCGCCCACATCAATCTGCGCAATATAGAGTTTGTCTGCGTTAGCGTGGCGCTTAACGTCCACGATCGTTCCCACGCGGATCTCCAGCTTTGCAAAGTCATCGTAAGCTACCGTATCCATTCTCTCTCCTTGGTAAAATTTTACTAAATACTAGCACGGTATTTGCCGGAAGCAATGGGCAGTATATTTAGTAAAAACTGATGCATGTCCCGACTCATCCTTTACAATGGGTTATTACGTGGGGAATAAGGATAAACATGGCAACGCTCAAAGACATCGCGACGGAGGCTGGCGTCTCGCTGGCGACGGTATCCCGGGTTTTAAACGATGACCCAACGTTGAACGTAAAAGAAGAGACCAAACACCGCATTCTGGAGATTGCTGAAAAGCTGGAATATAAGAGCACAACGTCCCGCAAAATGCAGTCTGCCACTATGGGTCAGCAACACATCCTGGCACTCTATAGCTATCAGCAAGAGCTGGAGATTAACGATCCCTACTACCTTGCCATCCGCCACGGCATTGAGACGCAGTGTGAAAAGCTGGGCGTCGACCTGAGCAACTGTTACGCCAATGCCACCCTGCCTGAGATTAAAAAACTCACCGGCGTACTGATCGTTGGCAAGCCCTCCTCAGCGATTCGCCGTACCGCGATGGCCTTAACGGACAACGTCTGCTTTATCGATTTTCACGAGCCCGGCAGCCAGTACGATTCCGTCGATATTGACCTCTCGCGCATCAGCAAGCAGATCATTGATTTCTTTATTGATCAGGATGTTAAGCGCATTGGTTTTATCGGCGGAGAAGATGAGCCCGGCAAAGCCGATATCCGCGAAGCCGCTTTCGTGGAGTATGGCCGTTTGAAAGGGGTAGTGTCAGAGCAGGATATCTGGCGCGGCGGTTTTTCCAGCTCATCCGGATATGAACTGGCAAAAACCATGCTGACACAGGCAAGCTGGCCCGGCGCGCTGTTTGTCGCCTCTGATTCGATAGCCATCGGCGTATTGCGCGCTATTCATGAAAAAGGGCTGTCGATCCCCGAGGATATTTCACTCATCAGCGTGAACGATATCCCGACCGCCCGCTTCACCTTCCCGCCGCTCTCTACCGTGCGTATCCACTCGGAAATGATGGGCAGCCAAGGGGTTAACCTGCTGCTGGAAAAATCCCGCGATGGCCGGGCACTGCCGCTTCAGGTCTTCGTGCCGAGCGTGCTCAAACTGCGCGGTACTACCCGCTAATCCCCACGTTCAACACGCTGCCGGGCATGCCCGGCATTTTTTTTATTTGTGATCGAGTTAAAGCAAATCACCTTTACTGATTTTATTTAGTAAAATTTTTACTAAAATCCTCGGCAATGATGTTTACCCCTACAGGGAGATCGCATGAATCGCTGGGAAAATATTCAACTCACGCATGAGAACCGGCTCCCGCCGCGTGCGTATTTCTTCTCATATGACACCGTCGCGCAGGCTCGGACCTTTGCCCGCGAAGCCAGTAGCCACTTTTTATCACTCAGCGGCCAGTGGAATTTTCGTTTCTTCACGCATCCGCTGTATGTACCGGAAAGCTTCACTTCTGAGTATATGGCCGGCTGGGACGATATTACCGTGCCGGCCATGTGGCAGATGGAAGGCCACGGCCAGCTGCAGTACACCGACGAAGGCTTCCCCTTCCCGGTAGACGTTCCCCGGGTGCCTGCGGACAACCCCACCGGGGCGTATCAGCGCTACTTCACCCTGTCCGACACCTGGCAAAATAAGCAGACCCTCATCAAGTTTGACGGCGTCGAAACCTATTTCGAAGTTTATGTGAATGGTCAGTACATTGGCTTTAGCAAGGGCAGCAGGCTGACCGCCGAGTTTGATATCAGCCATGCGGTGCACAGCGGACAAAACCTGCTGTGCGTGCGGGTGATGCAGTGGGCGGATTCCACCTACATTGAAGATCAGGACATGTGGTGGACGGCCGGCATTTTCCGCGATGTTTATCTGGTCGGAAAAAATCCCGCTCACGTGCGCGATTTCACCCTCAAAACCACCTTCGACGAGGCGTATCAGGACGCCACCCTCTTCTGTCAGCTGGAGCTGGAAAACCTGGCCCCGCACGCATCAGCCGTGTCGCTGGAGTATGCCCTGTACGATGGCGAGGCGGTGCTCCACCAGGGCACGACCGACAGCCTGACCGTGACCCGCAGCGCGGAAACCGCCTTCAGCATTGAGGTCAAACGGCCTCAGCA
The DNA here is from genome assembly GCF_049974505.2 of Leclercia sp. TB492. Lineage (NCBI taxonomy): Bacteria > Pseudomonadati > Pseudomonadota > Gammaproteobacteria > Enterobacterales > Enterobacteriaceae > Leclercia > Leclercia sp. TB492. The sequence goes on from NZ_CM127572.1 coordinate 1,086,856, forward strand.
GTGGTCTGCCGAATCGCCCTATCTCTACCATCTGGTGATGACGTTAAAAGACGCGGATGGGCAGACGCTGGAAGTTATCCCGCAGCGCATCGGTTTCCGGGACATCAAGGTGCGCGACGGTCTGTTCTACGTCAACAACCGCTACCTGAAGCTGCACGGAGTAAACCGTCACGATAACGATCATCAGAAGGGCCGCGCTGTGGGGATGGATCGCGTCGAGCGCGATCTGATCCTGATGAAGCAGCACAACATCAACTCGGTACGCACCGCCCACTACCCCAACGATCCGCGCTTCTATGAACTGTGCGACCTCTACGGCCTGTTCGTGATGGCGGAAACGGATGTGGAATCTCACGGCTTTGCCAACGTCGGCGATCTGAGCCGCATCACGGACGATCCGGTGTGGGAGCCGGTATATGTTGAGCGCATCGAGCGACATATCCACGCCCAGAAAAACCATCCTTCAATCATCATCTGGTCGCTTGGCAACGAGTCCGGCTACGGCTGTAATATCCGCGCCATGGCCCGGGCGGCAAAGGCGCTGGATGACACGCGCCTGCTGCACTACGAAGAAGATCGCGACGCCGAGGTGGTGGATATCATCTCTACCATGTACACCCGCGTGCCGCTGATGAATCTGTTCGGTGAGTATCCCCACGCTAAGCCACGCATCATCTGCGAATACGCCCATGCGATGGGCAACGGCCCTGGCGGCCTGACCGAGTATCAGAACGTCTTCGATCGCCACGACTGTATTCAGGGTCACTACGTCTGGGAGTGGTGCGACCACGGTATTCAGGCCACGGACGCCAGCGGCAATACGTATTACGCCTACGGCGGCGACTTTGGTGATTACCCGAATAACTATAACTTCTGCCTCGACGGGCTGATCTACTCGGATCAAACCCCGGGACCCGGGCTGCGCGAGTACAAACAGGTGATTGCCCCGGTCAAACTGCGCTGGCAGGGGGGCGAGCTGCACGTTGAAAACCGCCTCTGGTTTACCAGCCTGGATGATTACACCCTTCTCGTCGAGGTGCGTGCGGAAGGTGAAACGCGCTACAGCCAGCCGCTTCATATCACTGGTCTCGCACCCAACAGTGCGCGCAGCATGCCTCTGGACCTGCCCGAACCCGATGAACGCGAAACGTTCCTGACCGTGCGCATCAGCAAAAACAGCCGCACGCGCTACAGCGAAGCCGGGCACGAGATCGCGGTGTATCAGTTCCCGTTAAACGCGCGTACGGCTCACGCCACGCCGTTTATTAACGCCAACGCGACGCCGCTGTTGCTGGAAGAGGATCGCCTGAGCTGCAGCGTGGCCGGGCATAACTTCCGCGCCAGCTTCTCAAAAGTGACGGGAAAACTCTGCTCCTGGCAGGTTAACGGTGAGGAAAACATCACCCGCGAACCGAAGATTAACTTTTTCAAACCGATGATTGATAACCACAAGCAGGAGTATGAGGGACTGTGGCAACCCAACCACCTGCAGATCATGCAGGAGCATCTGCGCGGTTTCGAGGTTGAGCATCAGGACGATGCGGTCATCATCACGACCCGCAGCCTGATTGCCCCGCCGGTGTTTGATTTTGGTATGCGCTGCACCTATCGCTGGCGCATTGCCGCCGACGGGCAAATCAACGTGGAGCTGAGCGGTGAACGCTACGGCGATTACCCGCACATTATTCCGTGCATCGGCTTTACCCTCGGCATCAACGGCGAATTTGACCAGGTGAGCTATTACGGACGCGGGCCAGGAGAGAACTACCCGGACAGCCAGCAGGCCAGCACCATAGACCTGTGGCATACCACGGTGGATGAGATGTTTGAAAACTACCCGTTCCCGCAGAACAACGGTAACCGCCAGCAGGTGCGCTGGGCAACGCTTGCCAACCGCCACGGCAGCGGCCTGCTGGTGGTGCCTCAGCAACCCATTCACTTCAGCGCCTGGCACTACACGGCTGAGAACCTTCACGCCGCACAGCACTGCAACGAACTGCGGCGGTGCGAGGACATCACCCTCAATCTCGACCATCAGGTCCTGGGCTTAGGCTCCAATTCCTGGGGAAGCGAAGTGCTGGACAGCTGGCGCGTCTGGTTCAGACCGTTCCGCTACGGTTTCACCCTGCTCCCGCTGGAAGGCGGACAAACCGCCGCGCAGACGCTGGCGCGCCATCGGTTCGGCACCGGTTTCTTCTCCATGAATTCACACAGCGAGGCAGAAAAATGATCGTTCTGGATAGCCTGGAACAGTTCCAGCAGCTTTACCGTGCGGGCCGTAAATGGCAGCGCTGCGTAGAGGCCATCAACAATATCGACCACATCCAGCCCGGTGTTGCCCACTCGATTGGCGATTCGCTGGCCTACCGCGTGACCCGTGATGCCAGCACCGACGCGCTGTTCGTCGGTCACCGCCGCTATTTCGAGGTGCATTACTACCTGCAGGGGGGGCAAAAAATTGAGTATGCCGCAAAAGAAGCCCTTCAGCTTGTGGAGTGCTACCGCGATGAAACCGACCGCGAATACCTGAAAGGTGTGGGTCATACCGAACAGGTGCGCGAGGGGCATGTCGTGATTTGTGAGAATCATGAGGCGTATCGCTTTATCAGTGATACGCCGGCAAAAAAAGTCGTCCTCTATGTGACCGTCGAAGACGGTTATTTCCATAACAAATAATAATCCAGCGGTGCCAGTGAAGCACCGCTCTCCTCCTCGTACCCGGAGAAATATTATGTCTGGAACCACTAAGCGTAATACCATCGGCAAATTCGGCCTGCTGTCGCTGACCTTTGCCGCCGTATTCAGTTTTAACAACGTGATTAATAACAATATCGAGCTGGGGCTTGCCTCCGCGCCGATGTTCTTTTTAGCCACCTTGTTCTACTTCATTCCTTTCTGCTTAATTATCGCGGAGTTTGTCTCCCTGAATAAAAACTCCGAAGCAGGCGTGTACGCCTGGGTGAAAAGTTCGCTGGGTGGGCGCTGGGCGTTTATTACTGCCTACACCTACTGGTTCGTGAACCTGTTCTTCTTCACCTCGTTATTACCGCGCGTCATTGCGTACGCCTCTTACGCCTTTTTGGGATATGAGTACATTCTTACGCCGTTTGCCACTACGGTACTGAGCATGGTGCTGTTTGCCTTCTCGACCTGGGTGTCTACCAACGGGGCGAAGATGCTGGGGCCGATCACGTCTGTGACCTCTACGCTCATGCTGTTGTTGACCCTCTCCTATATTTTGCTGGCAGGTGCCGCGCTCATGGGCGGCGTACAGCCAGCCGACCCGATTACCGTTGACGCGATGATCCCTGACTTCAACTGGGCCTTCCTCGGTATTACCACCTGGATATTCATGGCTGCGGGGGGCGCAGAGTCCGTTGCGGTATACGTTAACGACGTTAAGGGCGGCTCAAAATCCTTCGTTAAGGTGATCATTCTGGCGGGGATTTTCATCGGCGTGCTTTACTCCATCTCCTCGGTGCTGATTAACGTCTTTATCAGCAGTAAGGAGCTGAAGTTTACCGGCGGCTCGGTGCAGGTGTTCCACGGTCTGGCGGTATGGTTTGGCCTGCCGGAAGTGCTGATGAACCGCTTTGTCGGCCTGGTCTCCTTTACCGCGATGTTCGGCTCCCTGCTGATGTGGACGGCCACCCCGGTCAAAATCTTCTTCTCTGAAATCCCGAGCGGCATTTTTGGGCCAAAAACCGTGGCGCTGAACGAGAACGGCGTCCCGGCGCGGGCGGCGTGGATCCAGTATTTGATCGTCATTCCGTTAATGATTATCCCAACCATGGGATCGAATACCGCGCAGGACCTGATGAACACCGTCATCAACATGACCGCCGCTGCCTCAATGCTGCCGCCGCTGTTCATCATGCTGGCTTACCTGAATCTGCGCCGCAAGCTCGATCATCTTCCGCGCGATTTCAAAATGGGCTCACGCACCACGGGTATTGTGGTGGTGTCGATGCTGATTGTGATTTTTGCCATCGGCTTTGTGGCTTCAACTTTCCCTACCGGTGCCAATATTATGACGATTATTTTCTATAACGTCGGTGGCATTGTTTTATTCCTCGGCTTTGCCTGGTGGAAATACAGCAAATACGTCAGGGGATTATCAAAAGAACAACAACAAATAGAAGCGTCACCTGCCTCAAATATTCATTAACACTGAAAATGTGAATATTTTCTCATTGGGATGAGTGCATGAAAATTAAAAAGAAAACAATTGGGACACTGGCTGCCCTCTCTTTCTGCTGCCCTGTATTTGCCGCAGAAGACGCCCGACCCGCTGAACATGATGATACCCGAACCCCGGAAATCACCTCTCCGTCATTTCGTTTTTATGGCGAACTGGGGGTTGGCGGATATATGGATTTAGAAGGTCAGGATAAACATAAATACAGTGACGGGACCTATATTGAGAGCGGTCTGGAAATGAAGCACGGGCACTGGTTCGGCCTGATTTATGGTGAAGGCTGGACCGTACAGGCTGACCATCAGGGAAACGCCTGGGTGCCCGACCACAGCTGGGGCGGATTCGAAGGCGGGCTTAACCGCTTTTACGGCGGCTACAAAACCGATAACAGCACTGAGATCATGCTCAGCCTGCGTCAGGACTCCTCCCTCGATGACCTGCAGTGGTGGGGGGATTTCACGCCCGATCTGGGCTATGTGATCCCCAACACTCGCGACATTATGTATGCGCTGAAAGTACAGAACCTCTCCGGGAACCTGCGCTATAGCGTCACCGCCACGCCTGCGGGGCACCATGACGAGAGCAAAGCCTGGCTGCACTTTGGCAAATACGATCGCTATGACGATAAGTATACCTATCCGGCGATGGCCAACGGCTATATCCAGTATGACATCGTCAAAGACGTCACCTGGATGAACGGCCTTGAAGTCACGGATGGCACCGGTCAGCTCTTTTTAACCGGCATTCTGTCGCCCAATCTGGCGGCGCGCGCCTGGCATCACACCGGGCGCGCCAGCGGCAAGGACGTCTCCGGCACAGAGACCGGGTATATGGTCAGCGCCATGGTTGAAGCGTTAAAAGGCGTCTATCTCTCCACCGCTTACAGCTATGCAAAGCACCGCCCGGACCACGCCGCCGATGAAACGACCTCGTTTATGCAGTTCGGTATCTGGTACGAGTACGGCGATGGGCGTTTTGCTACCGCTGCCGACAGCCGCTTCTATATGAAAAATGCCTCCGGCGACCCGAGCGATCGGATCTTCCTGATGCAATACGTCTACTGGTAAAAGGATCTTCCACCATGAAACTCAGCCTTACACCACTGGCCTGCGCGCTGGCGCTCAGTTTTTCGGCTCACGCCGCCAGCACAGCTGATTTTAAAAACGTCATCAACCGTACCGGTGCCCCGGCGTACATGCACGATTTCGACTATGACGACCACCAGCGTTTTAATCCCTTTCTCGATTTGGGCGCCTGGCATGGGCACTTACTGCCGAACGGGCCGCAGACCCAGGGAGGATTTCCCGGCGTAGCGCTGCTCACCGAAGAGTACATCAACTTTATGGCGACCAATTTCGATCGCCTGAGTGTGTATCAGAACGGCAAAAAAGTGGATTTTACCCTTGAGGCCTACAGTATTCCCGGCGCGCTGGTGCAGACGCTAAATGCCAAAGATGTACGGATCGCGATGACGCTGCGCTTTGCCACCGCGCGCACCTCGCTGCTGGAAACCCGTATCACCAGCAAGACACCGCTCGACCTGGTGTGGGATGGCGAACTGCTGGAAAAGCTGGAGGCGAAAGAGGGCAAACCGCTGTCGGATAAAACTATCGACGGCGCGTATCCGGATTACCAGCGCAGGCTGGTCCCCACCCGTGACGGCCTGAAAGTGACCTTTGGCAAAGTGCGTTCCACCTGGGATCTGCTGACCTCCGGCAGTTCAGAATATCAGGTGCATAAATCCATCCCCGTCGACACCACCGTCGACGGGCATCGCTTTACCAGCCGGGCGCACATTACCGGCAGCACCACGCTGTATACCACCTATTCCCATCTGCTCAACGCGGATGAGGTGAAGCGGGAGCAGATGCCGATCCGCGATATTCTGACGCGTCCGGCCGCCTATATGACGGCCTCGCAGCAGCGTTGGGAAGGCTATTTGCAGAAAGGGTTAACCAACCCAAACGCGACGCCAGAACAAACCCGCGTGGCGGTGAAAGCCATCGAAACGCTGAACGGCAACTGGCGCTCACCGGGCGGCGCGGTGCGTTATAACACGGTGACGCCATCCGTCACCGGACGTTGGTTCTCCGGCAACCAAACCTGGCCGTGGGATACCTGGAAACAGGCCTTTGCCATGTCGCATTTCAACCCGGAGATCGCCAAAGAGAACATTCGCGCGGTATTCTCCTGGCAAATCAAACCCGACGATCCGGTCCGCCCGCAGGATGCCGGCTTTGTGCCGGATCTTATCGCCTGGAACCTGAGCCCGGAACGCGGCGGGGACGGCGGCAACTGGAACGAGCGCAATACCAAACCGAGCCTTGCCGCGTGGTCAGTGATGGAGGTGTACAACACCACTCAGGACAAGGCCTGGCTGGCAGAGATGTACCCTAAACTGGTGGCCTACCACGACTGGTGGCTACGCAACCGCGACCATAACGGCAACGGCGTGCCCGAGTACGGCGCGACGCGTGATAAAGCCCATAATACCGCCAGCGGTGAGATGCTTTTCACGGTGAAAAAAGGCGATAAAGAGGAATCGCTTTCCGGTCTGAACAACTATGCCCGTGTGGTCGACAAGGGCCATTACGACAGTCTGGAGATCCCGGCGCAGGTTGCAGCCTCGTGGGAATCGGGACGCGATGACGCCGCCGTCTTCGGTTTTATCGATCAATCCCAGCTGGATAAATACGTCGAAAACGGCGGCAAACGCAGCGACTGGACGGTGAATTTTGCCGAAAACCGCGACAAAGAGGGCAGGCTATTGGGCTATTCGCTGCTGCAGGAGTCCGTCGACCAGGCGAGCTATATGTACAGCGACAATCACTATCTGGCACAGATGGCGAGCCTGCTGGGGAAAGAGCAGGAGGCCAGCCACTACCGCCAGCTGGCGGATAAGCTCGCGACCTACATCAATACCTGCATGTTCGACGCGAAAAGCGGTTTTTACTATGATATTCGCATCGAGGATAAACCGCTTCAGAATGGCTGTGCGGGTAAACCGATCGTCGAGCGCGGCAAAGGCCCGGAAGGCTGGTCGCCGCTGTTTAACGGTGCGGCAACGCAGGAGCATGCGGATGCCGTGGTGAAGGTGATGCTGGATCCGAAAGAATTCAACACTTATGTGCCGCTCGGGACGGCCGCGCTTACCAACCCGGCATTTGGCCCGGATATCTACTGGCGCGGCCGGGTCTGGGTCGACCAGTTCTGGTTTGGCCTGAAAGGGATGCAACGCTATGGCTACCGGGAACAGGCACAAACGCTGGCTGAAAACTTCTTTAAGCACGCAAAGGGGTTAACCTCTGACGGCCCGATCCAGGAAAACTACAATCCGCTGACCGGCGCGCAGCAAGGCGCCCCCAACTTCTCCTGGAGCGCAGCGCATCTGTACATGTTGTATAACGACTTTTTCCGTAAACATTAACGGAGGAGCGGTATGCTGTGCCGGGTAAGGCGTAGCCGCCACCCGGCATTTTTTACTCCCGGCGCGCAATATCCGCAAACTGCGCATCCAGCATTTTTGCCAGATCGCTGGCCGCCAGCTCAATATCCAGCCCGCGCTTGCCACCCGAAATATAGATCGTTTCAAAGGCCTGAGAAGGTGCATCAATCAGCGTCGGCAGGCGCTTTTTCTGCCCCAGCGGGCTGATGCCACCCACCAGATACCCCGTCGTGCGTTGCGCCACCATCGGGTCGGCCATATCCACTTTTTTAGCGCCCAGCGCCTTCGCCACCTTCTTGAGATCCAGCTGCCCGGCAACCGGCGTCACCGCCACGGCGAGATGCTTCATATCGCCGTTGACCGCGACCAGCAACGTTTTATAAACCTGATCGGCATTCAGCCCCAGCTTACGCACCACTTCATCGCCAAAATTGGTTTCACTCGGATCGTGGTCGTAGGTATGGATCCGGAACGTAATCTTGTTTTTTTCGAGTAATTTAACGGCGGGAGTCATAGCAATCCTTCTTAGCCCGGACAATAAACGCCCTAAGCATACGCCTCAGAAGAGGCTAAAAAATAGCACCATCTTGCGCATATAGTGTTGGCAGTGATGGTCACTTTGAGCGACAATCGGCTCAACCGGGGGTCTCCTCCGGCATAATAACAACGATGAAATTCCTCTTTGACGGGCCAATAGAAATATTGGCCACTTTTTTATTTCAGCAACGACGGCAAATTTCCCTCGCCGTACAAATGTAATGCTCCCACCGCCACCACATACCGTCCCGCAGGCAGCGCGTGCAGCTTCTCGCACCACGCCTGATTACGCTCGTGCATCAGCACGTCATACAGCGATTCGCTGAAGGTCGCCGGCAGCGCCAGCCTGTCGACGACAGGAGGCGAATCCAGCCACCAGCTCACCATGGTCTGTAACAAACGGGCGTTGGTATGCCAGTGGGTCAGAGTATCTTCCAGCAGCAGCTGCCCGTCGTTCGGCATCTGGCGCAGCAGGGCAATCTGGCTGGCAGCGCCTTCCAGCTCGATAATAGGCAGTTGCCGCGCGCGCGCGGCATTCAACAGCTGGTAATCGATGCCGTAATCGCCCCGCAGACCCAGACGCTGTGCCTGGGTGGCCTGCAACACCATCGCGATCTGCCATAGCGGCTGGCTCTCAAGCATGGAGAGCGATAACCCGAGCTCGTCGGCAAGCCGCTCCAGCTCGGCCAGCTGTGTGGCGCTAAGACGCTCATTCAGCGGAGGCGGTATCGCCAGGCCTGAGAAGGGCGACTCATCCCCGGAGATATCTGCTTCCACGACCAGCGCATCGGCGCTGTGCAGCCTGGCGATCAGCCCCTCGGGCAGGGGAGACATATCCCGGGTGCCCATATGGATGCTGCCAACCAGATGCAGATGCTGTCCGCCGGGCAGGGAGATATCGAGGCCGGGCCAGCGATAGCGGCGAGGGAACAGGGCGCGAAAAGATGCTTTTATACGTTGAAACAGACTCATACGCGCTCCAGGAAAGTAAAAATTCATGCTAGCGCGTGGGGAGGGGCGGTGCAAGACGTCCTTGTCTTATGCACGTCGTTACTCTTTAGGTTTAAAGCGCAGCAGGCGGTTGGCATTGCTCACCACGGTAATCGAGGAGAGGGCCATGGCGGCACCCGCGACCACCGGGTTGAGCAGCGTACCGGTCAGCGGCCAGAGGATCCCGGCGGCGATGGGAATACCGAAGGCGTTATAGACAAAGGCTCCCAGCAGGTTCTGCTTCATGTTGCGCAGGGTGGCTTTCGAGATAGCGAGCGCGTCGGCCACGCCCATCAGGCTGTGGCGCATCAGGGTGATGGCCGCCGTTTCGATGGCGACATCGCTGCCGCCGCCCATGGCGATCCCAACGTCCGCCTGGGCCAGCGCCGGAGCGTCGTTAATGCCGTCGCCAACCATCGCCACCCGGCGACCCTGGCCCTGCAGTTTGATAATCGCGTCCGCTTTGCCATCCGGCAGCACCCCGGCGATCACCTCATCTATACCGGCCTCGCGGGCGATAGCCTGGGCGGTGACGGCGTTATCCCCGGTAAGCATCACCAGACGATAGCCCGCGCGGTGCAGGCGTTGCAGCGCGCTCACGCTGTCAGCGCGCAGCGGATCGCGAACGGCAAGCAGCGCCACGGCCTGGCCATCCACCGCCAGCAACACCGGGGTCGCACCCTGCGCGGCATGCGCCTGCAGCTGCGCATCCAGCGCCCCGGTATCAATGCCGTTTTCTGCCAGCAGGGCCTGGTTGCCCAACAGCAGCGTATGGCCATCGACCTCCCCGCTGACCCCCAGCCCGCGCAGGGTGCGGAAGTTATTCACCTGAGGCAGGACAGAATCTGCTTTCTCCAGAATCGCCCGCGCCAGCGGATGACTGGAACCCTGTTCGAGCGCGGCGGCCAGGCGCAGGGCCTCGGCTTCACCGATCCCGCCCGTGGTCCCGACGGCAACGACCTGCGGCTTGCCCTCGGTGAGGGTCCCGGTTTTATCAAACACCAGCGTGTCCAGCGTGCTGGCGCGCTGCAGGGCATCGGCGTCGCGCACCAGCACGCCGGATTCTGCGGCACGGCCAACCCCGGAGATAATCGACATCGGCGTCGCCAGCCCCAGGGCGCACGGACAGGCGATGATCAGCACCGTGGTGGCGATCACCAGGGTGTAGACAATCTGCGGTGCGGGACCAAAGAAGTACCAGATGGCGGCGCTGAACAGAGCGATCCCGACCACGACCGGCACGAAGATGGCGGAAATTTTATCCGCCAGCTTGCCGATCTCCGGCTTGCTGCTCTGGGCCTGGCGCACCATACGGATGATGCGCGACAGGGTAGTGTGGCTGCCCGTGCGGCTTGCGCGGAACAGCACGCTGCCGTCCTGCACCACCGTACCGGCGTGGACGCTCTCCCCGTCGCTTTTCTGCTGCGGCACCGGCTCACCGGTCAGCATCGCTTCGTCAAACCAGGCTTCGCCCTGAGTGATTTCGCCGTCCACCGGGACGCGATCCCCGGTGGTCAGACGCAGGATCATCCCCGCCTGAACTTCCGCCAGCGGCACGTTTTGTTCGCCATTTTCCGTCACTACCCGGGCGGTCGGCGGGGTTAAATCGAGCAATCTTTCCAGCGCTTTCGAGGAGCGCTGACGGGCCCGCGCCTCCAGCATATGGCCGAGGTTAATCAGGCCGATGATCATCGCGCTGGCTTCGTAATAGAGGTGGCGTGCTTCCATCGGGAACCACTGCGGCCAGACGTTAACGCTCATCGAGTAGAGCCACGCCGCGCCGGTGCCCAGCGCCACCAGCGTGTCCATGGTGGCGGTGCGGTTTTTCAGGCTTTTCCATGCGCTGGTATAAAAATGGCCGCCGGCGAAGATCATCACCCCGAGGGTGAGAACGCCAATCGCCAGCCACAGCGTGCGGTTATCGTCGGTGACCATCATATTGTCACCGAGCATCCCCCAGCCCATCACCGGGATCCCCACCAGCAGGGCGACAATCGCCTGCCAGCGAAAACGTTTCATGGTGGCAATGGCCGTTTCCTGCTGGCGTTCACGGCGTTTGAGGTCATCTTCAATTGCCTCTGCACCGTAGCCCGCTTTTTCAACGGCCTGCACTAAATCAGCGGCGGAGGCACTGCCCATGATCAGCGCAGTGCGTTCCGCCAGGTTGACCCGTGCCTGTGCCACACCCGGAACGGCCTGCAAAGCGTTCTGCACCCGGGTGACGCAACTGGCGCAGCTCATGCCGTTGATCAACAGCTGCTGGCTGTCATCACCGTCGTGAGCTGCCGGAAGCTCAGAGGGGGCCGCTGTCAGTGCTTCCGACGGAGTTGTTGACGCTGTCAGCGGATCAGCCTTTGGGTGGCTTAACGCCGCACCGTAACCGGCCTGTTTGATGGTGTCGATCAGGGCATCGGCGCTGGCGCTGCCGGTAACGGCGGCGTGGTCGATGGTGACCTCTGCGGTGTCAACGTCAGGGCGTTGCTCCAGACTCTCTTTGACGCGTTTGACACAGTGGCCGCAGGAGAGGCCGTCCAGTGTCAGATCGATGGTGTGAGACATACGAATACTCCTTATAAATCTCCAGCCAGATATTGACCGGAGGGACACTTTCATCTAACTGTTATGAAGGTTAAACCTTCCATCAAGGGGAAGGTCAAGGGGGAAACGTGAATATCAGTGATGTTGCCAAAAAAACCGGGTTAACCAGCAAAGCGATCCGCTTTTACGAAGAGAAGGGGCTGGTGACGCCGCCGCTGCGCAGCGAGAACGGCTACCGGAGCTACACGCAAAAGCACCTCGATGAACTCACGCTGCTGCGCCAGGCGCGTCAGGTGGGGTTCAATCTGGATGAGTGCGGCGACCTGGTGAACCTGTTTAACGATCCCGCCCGACACAGCGCCGATGTTAAAAGCCGGACGCTGGAGAAGGTGGCCGAAATTGAACGCCATATCCTGGAGTTGCAGGCGATGCGCGACCAGCTGCTGGCGCTGGCCGAAAGCTGCCCGGGGGATGAGAGCGCCGACTGCCCGATCATCGATAACCTCTCCGGCTGCTGCCATCGCAAGGCGAAGGCCTAGCCGCGAGCCGGGTTGAGCATAAACACTACCGTACCGCGATACCAGGGGGAGCGCTGGAGCTGCGCTTCGGCCAGAACATCCCGTTTGCCGCCCTGGACCAGCCCGAGCTTGAACGGAATGCGCAGCCGGGTAAGGGCGGGCAGATAGGCCTGATAGTTGTCTACCGTATGGCGACCCTGATAGCTCTGGATCACCAGCTCATCCACCGCCAGCGCGTTCAGCGTGGCGACATCCCCGGTTTTTGCCCAGTCCAGCAGCCCGGTCACCCCCAGCGAAAATTCGGGGGGCAGCTGCTGGCGCAATTGCTGTAAAAAGCGTGCGTAGTCCGCCAGCTGGTGGGTGGCGGCATCAAAATCGACCTGCAAACCCACCACCTGATTTCCGGCGGCCTGCCAGCGCTGCATCAGGCGGACAATTCTCGGCACAATGGCCGGCGGCACGTCGAGAGTGGTGAAGCGCACGGTCAGCCAGAGGGAGGGAAACGTCAGGCGGCTGACCGGCAGACCGAGGCGTTGAAACACCACCTCATTCGGCCGGGCCAGCACTTCACCCTGATGCAGATAGACCGTTTGCGCCTCTTTCAGCGCCTCGCTGGCCTTCACGCCCGACCAGAGCCAGAAGGCCGGGTGCTCGCGGGCGGTGACGGTATCCGCCTGCGCCTGTCCGGCCAGCAGCGCGGCTACCAGTAGTATTTGAGTTTTTGCGCCCACGGGCTGCCCGGATACTGCGTTTTTAACTGCGAGAACCAGCCTTTGCGCTGGGATTTTTCCACGTCTGCTCCGCCACATTCGTTATAGCCTGACGGGGCGTAACACATGATGGCCCGATAGAGTGCGTAGCTTTTATCTTCATGCTCCGCCTTCGGCGACGCGATGACCTGCTGGTAGTAAGCCTGTCTGTTGAACTGCCCGTATGGTTCTTTGCGGTGAATAGCCGTCTCCAGCACGTCGTTGCCCGCGCTGTCTTTCCAGATATCAACATGGGTATTCGAGGTGCGGAAGAACTCGCCCAGACAGTTCAGAGCATGAGCATCTTTAGCGTTCTGGCTGAGCACCTGCACGGTGTCATCCAGGCTACGGCAGACGTAACCGGCTTCGGCGGCATCACCGTTCCAGTCGAAGGTGGTGAGATTCACATCGTCAAACGCCTTGCCCACAACGGGTGGCGTAATGGCGCTGATGAGTTTTCTGTCGCTTAACCAGTCGCTAAAGCGGTTTTCCGTTAAGTCGCGTACCAGCAAGGTATGCAGCGCAATGGTGCGCTCTTCGTTGTTGGGCCCCTGGCTGGCCTGCTGGCGTAACCGCTCAGGCGAAGCCACCGCTTTCAACACCCGGGAGCGAAAACGCAGGTTGGTGACGGCGCTATCCGCAGCAAAAATCGCCTCTGTGTTGCCACCAAAGACCAGGGTCGCCGCCAGTTTAGCCTGCACGTACTGCTGCTGTTCAGGATCCTGGCTGAGTTTCAGCAGCTTCAGCCAGAAATCGCGTGCCGCGGGCCACTGCTTTTGCGCCATCAGCGCGTCGCCGTACAGGACCTGCTCGCTGAAGGCGAGAATATCGTGCGCCGGGAGTTTCTCAGCCGGTTTAACGGCCTGAAGAATGGCGGCGTGGTTATCCGTCGCCTGCCACAGGTTCAGCTGTAAATTGCGCCACAGCGCCAGCTTGCCGCTCTGTTCAAACGCCGGTTTGCTGCCGTTGAGATCCTCCTGGGTCAGGGTCGGTTTCTCGTCGCTGTTCAGGCGAAGGGCGCGCAGCAGTTCGATATAGCTGACCCGCGGCGCATCGGGGAAGGCCTCCCGTACGGCGCGACCGTAGAACTGCATGCCGTAGACATTATCGTATTCTGTCACCAGCCCGCGCAGCGCCTCAGCATTCTCAGCCTGCTGGAAGCGCTGCTCGTACAGCCCCGCCAGCTGCGGCCACGCCTGCAGATACCAGTTGATGCGACGCAGCATGCCGCGCGCCGAATCAGCATAATGGCCCTCTGGCCAGCGCTGGAGATAGGCCTGGGCGGCTTTCTGCGCCTGTTCAGCGGCCGGGCGGTCGATGCGATCGATATCAAAATCGCCGTATTCTCCCGTGCTGTTCTGGCTGCTTTTGTTCAGCGCCGTGCGCATCAGCATATAGTTAGCGGTCTCTGCCAGCCACGGACGATCGCTGTCGACAAGCAGGGTAAACGCCCGATCCGCGCCGTCGTAATCCCCGGCATAAAAACGGGCTGCTCCCGTCAGATAGGTTTTATAGGGCAGGGCAGGAGACTCCGCCGGGAGGGCCGCCAGGGAAGACGAGATCTGCTCATCGGTTGCGCCGGCGTATAACCCCAGACGCGCCTGACCCAGAGCATGGCGCTGTTCCGCCGTCAGCGAGTCGTCCGCCAGCAGCGCGGCAAAAAACTGGCTGAGGCTGTCGGCACTGTTTGAGACGAAGCGGTTTTCCTGCTCGCCGTCCTGATGGGTTTCGACGGGCTCAAGCTGCAACGCGGCCAGCTGCTGGTTGAGCAGGCTCTCTTCAGCCGGTTTATCCGCCGCTGCGGTGGGCGGCGTCTCCATGTCGTCCCACTCCGGGTGGTAAGCAAAGTAGAAGTCGCGAGAGCGGGTGATATCCGCAGGCATCGACTGGACCGGCAGGGCGAAGGATTTGGCTTCGCTCAGCAGACGCAGCAGGTTGTCGCGGGAGTCGTTGCCGGGCGTCAGCACCGGGTCCCCTTTCAGCAGACAGTGCTCATCGCTCCAGTTGCAGTCTTCCATATCAAAGGAGGCGAATGCCGGTGCGGCGCTCGCCAGTAGTGCGCTAACGCTGATTGCCAGCGTTGTCTTCCTGACCATCATGCTCATCCTGTTGTTATCGGGAAAGGGCCCGGACGCGAAGGGTGATCCCTTCGACGGCCACCACTTCAACTTTGGTGCCGGCGCTTAAATCGTCGTCGGCAATGACCGGCCACGAGCTGTCGCCGACGCGCATATGACCGCGCCCGTTCAGCAGGGCGGTATCAAGGGTAAACTGCATCCCCACCAGCTGCTGTCCGCGCTGGTTGAGCCGGGCATCGGCGGGCTTTTGCCTGCGCACCTGCCTTGAGAGCCAGCGCCACCACAGCCATGCGGCCGTCAGGGTCAGCACCGCAAACAGCGCCCCCTGCCAGGCCCAGTCGAAGGGCAACAGCCAGACCAGTAGCCCGGTGATAACCGCCGCCACGCCGCTCCACAGCAGATAGCCGTTGCCGCCGAGCATTTCGGCCGCCAGCAGCAGGCCGCCAAGGCTCAGCCAGAAGACATGCGGATGTGCCGCGATCGTCTCGATCATAATTTGCGCTCGTTGCCGCTGTTTTTGATCAGTTCCGCGATGCCGCCGATCGCGCCCATCAGGCTGCTGGCATCCAACGGCATCATCACCACCTTGCTGTTGTCCGCCGAGCCGATCTGTTGCAGCGCTTCGGTGTATTTCTGCGCCACGAAATAGTTAATCGCCTGGATATCTCCGGCAGCGATCGCTTCCGAGACCATCTGGGTGGCGCGGGCTTCCGCTTCCGCCGAACGCTCCCGGGCTTCAGCCTGTAAAAATGCGGACTGGCGTTCGCCCTCGGCTTTGAGGATCTGCGACTGTTTTTCCCCTTCGGCCTTCAGGATCTCGGCCTGGCGTACCCCTTCGGCCTCCAGAATGTAGGCGCGCTTGGTTCGTTCGGCCTTCATCTGGGCGTTCATGGAGGTGATCAATTCTGCGGGCGGACGCACGTCGCGAATTTCAATACGGGTGACTTTGATGCCCCACGGGTTAGTGGCTTCATCAACGATGTGCAGCAGGCGGGTGTTGATGCTGTCGCGCTGGGAGAGCATCTCGTCCAGCTCCATGGAACCCAGAACGGTACGGATGTTGGTCATCGTCAGATTAATGATCGCCAGCTCAAGGTTACTCACCTCGTAGGCCGCTTTCGGCGCGTCGATCACCTGAATAAAGCATACCGCGTCGATGGTGACGTTGGCGTTATCCCTGGAGATGACCTCCTGAGAGGGGATATCGAGCACCTGCTCCATCATATTGATCTTGCGGCCAATGCGGTCCATGAACGGCACCACCAGGCTTAAGCCCGGCTGCAGCGTGTTGGTATAACGGCCAAAACGCTCAACCGTCCACTGATAGCCCTGCGGTACGATTTTCACTCCGGCGGCAACAATGACCAGCGCGACGAAGATCAGAATAGGGATGACGATGAACATATAAAACCTCCTGTTTTGTATTCCATATTGCGATAACAACTGTTCGTTTGTTGCCCATAAGTATACCGATAAACAGGCCCAAATTCGCGCCGAATCAGTGGTGCGGGCTGGATCCAGACATAAAAAAGCCCCGCTAAAAATAGCGGGGCGGGACAAAAAAACATCAGAATGCAGGTGGTCAGGCGTCGGGCCCGGTCCAGGAGAAGTCGGAGATATACTGCTCGCCGGCTTCATTGATCGCGCGTGACAGCGCGGCATAATATTTTTCCAGACCGATAGCTTCAATCTGCTGCAGCTGCTCGCGTACCGGGGCACAGAACAACCCGGCATTCCCGGCTTCGACGCGCTTATTATTAGGCGGCAGGTCGCCGGTGATGGCCTTAAACCAGGTGCGGATCCCCTGCTTAAGGTTGTTTGGCGCCTTCGCCAGATTGTCGATACCGGTCAGCACCTGCAGGGTGGGGAACCGATCCTCCGCAACGGCGCTTTTCAGACGCGCAAAGAACTGGCTGAACAGCTCGAACGAGCCCAGCTCGATGATTTTGGGTTTGGTGGTTTTGCCATTTTTATTGCCGATCTTGCTTGCGGCAGGCGTGCTGGACGGCACGATCCCTGTCTTATGCAAGTCTAATCCGAACAGCAAATTGCAGTGGGCGCGACGCTCTTTCAGCGGGTAAGACATCAGCACGTCGATAAAAGTCGTCGCCATCACATCCGACAGCTTATGGTTAATGAGCCACTGGGTGCGGGAAAAGTCAGCAGGGGAGACAAACCACTCCGGAACCTCATCGTAACGCTTCGATTTCCCTTTCCCATCGAATTCAATGAAGTGCGTACCGTTATCGAAGGCAAATTTGCAGTTTTTAAAGCTGACAATAGTGGTATTAACGATCAACGCTTTTTTTACAAAATCAACCACTTCAGGGCCAATAACAAAGCTGGTGATTGCCGAGGAATTGATGACTTGCATTAATGTTTCTACATCAGGAACGCCGGGCTTCAGGGAGGTGAACTCATAAAAGATGTGTGTCATGCCGCATACTTCCTATAGTTATTAGCCTGCCATTTCAAACGCGAAAAAGTTTATCATCTCTTGCAGGATGAGGCCATTAGCTACAGATGCGGGATGTTTGTGTCGATCACAAATGGAAGATAAAGGTTACTCCTGATGGGGGTAGTGTAAAAAAATGAGGACATTTTAAAGACTGCGATGCGCAGAGATAAGTCTCGTTATCTGTTTGCCAGAATTAAACATTAATAAGACTTAAGTGAAGCCGTTTTTGAAATGAAAAAGGCCGCCATAACGGCGGCCAGAAGTGGATTTTAGAACGGAGCGAGGGGATTAAAAATCGCCTGAGATGCCCGCTCCGGCCATCCAGCCGTTATCGAAGGAGCTGGATGCCTGCATGTTGACGGCAACATGCGGGGTCACGCTTTTCTGCAGACCGGCAGCCAGGGCTGCACCATCGCCATTCGCCGTACCCGTCGACAGTGCCCATGAATTATCGGAGTGATAATGCAGGCTGGACATCGCCGCGGCGTTATTCAGACCCCGTTTAAGATCTTCACGGGTGTCATCAATCTCTTTCGCGTTACGCTCAATCGACTGGCTGTTGCGGGAGATGCGTTGACTGTTGCTGTCGATACGCTGGCTGTTACCTGAGATACGCTGGCTGTTGTTATCGATACGCAGGCTGTTGCCCGAGATGCGCTGGCTGTTGTTGTCGATATTTTGGACGTTGGTCTCGATACGCTGGCTATTGCTCGCGATGCGTTGACCGTTAGTCTCTATCTGGCTGCGGTTAGTTTGATCGACATAGTAGCTGTTCACCTCGCTAACGATCCTGACGGTGTAGCTGTTGTCCGCAGTTTGACTGGTGCTGGGGGTCTTCTTTGCAGGTGCTGACGGCTGGGCATCGGCACCTGCGCTGGTCACGGTCAGTGGAGTTGTCTGACTATCCACCAGGGTCACACTTCCGGTATCTGCTTTTTGCGCGTTGATGACGGTATTGTCCGGCATCCCCTTAACCAGCGTGGTTGGCATAGTTTGCTGGTTAACGACCTGCACCGTTGTGGTCGGCAGCGGTTGAGGTGAAGGAATATCGCCAGCCGCTGGCTGCAGGCTCAGGATAGGCTGGATGGTTTTGATTTCATATGCCGGGGCTAGTGGCGTAGTTGGCGTAGGCGGCGCGACGATCGGCTGCGGAGTGTTGTTGGCCAGCGTTTGCGGTTTAACCGGCACGTTGTAGGTCGGCGTCAGCGGCGCAATGATTGGCTGCGGAGTGTTGTTGGCCAGCGTTTGCGGTTTAAGTGGCACATTATAGGTTGGCGTCGGCGGGGCCACGATTGGCTGTGTAGTGCTGGTGGTCGTCAGCGTCTGCGGTTTCACCGGCACGTTATAGATCGGCGTCGGCGGGGCCACGATTGGCTGCGGAGTGTTGTTGGTCGTCAGCGTCTGCGGTTTTGGCGGCACATTATAGGTTGGCGTCGGCGGGGCCACGATCGGCTGCGGAGTGTTGTTGGCCAGCGTTTGCGGTTTAACCGGCACGTTGTAGGTCGGCGTTGGCGGCGCAACGATTGGCTGCGAGGCGTTGGTGGTCAACAGCGTCTGCGGTTTAACCGGCACATTATAGGTTGGTGTCGGCGGAGCCACAATTGGCTGTTGGGTGTTGTTTGTCGTCAGCGTCTGCGGTTTTGGCGGCACGTTATAGGTTGGCGTCGGCGGGGCCACGATTGGCTGCGCGGTGCTGGTGGTCAGCGTCTGCGGTTTTGGCGGCACGTTGTAGGTTGGCGTCGGCGGGGCCACGATTGGCTGCGAGGCGTTGGTTGTCAACAGCGTCTGCGGTTTAACCGGTACGTTGTAGGTCGGCGTCGGCGGCGCAATGATTGGCTGCGGAGTGTTGTTGGCCAGCGTCTGCGGTTTAACCGGCACATTATAGGTCGGCGTCGGCGGCGCAACGATCGGCTGCGAGGCGTTGTTGGCCAGAGTTTGCGGTTTAACCGGCACGTTATAGGTTGGCGTCGGCGGGGCCACGATCGGCTGCGTAGTGCTGTTGGTTGTCAGCGTCTGCGGTTTAACCGGCACGTTATAGGTTGGCGTCGGCGGGGCCACGATTGGCTGCGGAGTGTTGTTGGTCGTCAGCGTCTGCGGTTTAACCGGCACATTATAGGTCGGCGTCGGCGGCGCAACGATTGGCTGCGTAGTGCTGATGGTCGTCAGCGTTTGTGGTTTAACCTGCACATTATAGGTCGGCGCCGGCGGGGCCACGATCGGCTGCGTAGTGCTGATGGTCGTCAGCGTCTGCGGTTTAACCGGCACATTATAGGTTGGCGTCGGCGGGGCCACGATTGGCTGCGGAGTGTTGTTGGTCGTCAGCGTCTGCGGTTTAACCGGCACGTTGTAGGTCGACGCCGGCGGGGCCACGATCGGCTGCGGAGTGCTGGTGGTCGTCAGCGTTTGTGGTTTAACCGGCACGTTATAGGTCGGTGTCGGCGTGGCCACGATCGGCTGCGGAGTGTTGGTGGTCGTCAGCGTCTGCGGTTTTGGCGGCACGTTGTAGGTTGGCGTCGGCGGCGCAACGCTTGGCTGCGGAGTGCTGGTGGTCGTCAGCGTCTGCGGTTTAACCGGCACGTTATAGGCCAGCTTCGGTGGCGCAACGATCGGCTGTGGAACGTTATATATCACTGGCTTTGGTGGGACGGCCTGCACCGGCAGCGGTGGGGCTTTGAGGGGTTGTGGCATTGGCGCGACAGGAATGGCTGTCGGCGCAATCGAACCATCTTTGAATGCGTTGCGTGCGGCCTGCAGCTGCGTCTGAGCAAATTTAACCTCATTGCGGCGTTGGCTGATTAAATTTAAAGCATCAAGATGCGTCCGGGCGGCAGCTGCGGCTTCAGGCGATCCCGCCTGGTACTGATGGATCACATTCATCATATCGACATTGGTCACGCGTTCGGCCCTGAGCGCGGCGGCGTAATTTTTTTGTGCAAAGTGGTCAAATTCCAGCGCGCCTTTCAGGTTCGCTGCTGCTTGATCCGAACTTATCGCATACGCAGCCGGGGCAGTAACGCACAGCGACACTGCCGATGCGATCAGTTTCAACGTGGTTTTCATCTCTACATATCCTGAGGTCAATCGTTTGATCAAAATGTAAATTGCAGAGTGGCAGAGAGTATGAGGGCTCTGGCTCTGAAGTATTTGCAGATGTCTTTATTGTCTTTTTGTTGTCTTGTGTATAACTAAAGCCATTTTTAATGGTCATTTTTTTCTGGATTCTAACCATTAAATAGTTATTGGCAAGTCAATTAACGATCAATTTTTATTGTCTGCAGTTAGTCTAATTTCAAACGAAAGAAGGGTATGCTTCGCTTAGAGAAAAATGTTACCTAAAGTGTGTGATTAGTCTTTTTGGTAGAATATTGTGATCAAATTTACGTTTGGTAACGCTTTTTGGCCGTTGCCAGACGGGTTTTTTATTGATTCGTTAAGATGTTGTTATTTTCTTGCGTGCGTGTAAGTAGTCTTTATAAAGACTTATTTAAGTCTTTATTGGTTTTGAAGTGAGGGTCGACTGATAAGGTAATAAAAACAGTCAATCTGTCCATAGACTGAAAATATTTAGTCGTCAGCTATCAGGCGGAAATGATACGGAGAGGTTAAATCAGATGAGCAGGCCCGGTAAGCGAAGCATTACCGGGCACAGGCAGGGGATCAGTACAGCAGGGCGTAAAGCTTACGGCGATAGACCGAGGCCAGGGAGTCGCCTGTCCCGAGCGCGGCCAGAATTTCCTGGAACGTTTTACGCGCCTGACCATCAGCGGCAGCCAGATCGGTTTTGAGATGGCTGAACAGCAGTTCCAGCGCCTCTTCATTACGACCAACCTGATGCAGCTGCAGTGCCAGCTGGCTGGCCAGTGCGGCATCGGCAGGGTTGGCGGCGACGTGCTGCTGTAGCTGCTGAATTTCCGGAGTATCCGCGGCCTGCTTCAGCAGTTCAATCTGCGCCACCAGCCCCTGATAACGGGTATCCTGATCCTGCAGAGGGATGGTTTTCAGCACCACTTCGGCATCTTCGGAACGTTTTAAGATAATCAGCGTTTCGGCTAGCAATAAGCCAATTTCGCTGTTCTGACCGGAGAGCTGCCAGGCCTCTTTCAGCAGCGGCAGGGCTTCATCATGTTTGCCTTCGGCCATCAGGGCCGCCGCCTGCTGCGCTTTCAGCTCTTCTTCGCGCGGCAGCACTTTATCCAGCAGGGCGCGGACTGCCTCTTCCGGCTGCGGCCCCTGGAAGCCATCAACCGGCTGACCGTTCTGGAACAGATAAACCGTTGGGATGGCGCGCAGGCCAAACTGCGAGGCGATCATCTGCTCGGCGTCGCAGTCCAGTTTTGCCAGAATGAACTGACCGTTGTACTGGGCCGCAAGCTTCTCGAGCACCGGCGTCAGCTCCAGACAGTGCTGACTCCGTTCAGACCAAAAGTAGAACAGCACCGGTTTGGTCATCGACTGTTCAAGGGTCTGGTGCAGGTTTGCTTCGGTAATGTTGACAATATTCTGTACGGACATGCGGCATTCTCTGTTATGAGTTTTTATTTACATGGGGGCGTGGCGCGTGGCTTCAACTCAGCCCTGTAAAATTTTGTCCATCATCCGGCCAGGCAGCAGGCGCTTCAGCAGGCCAACGGCATGGGTCACCAGCGTGACCGGATAACGCATTTTCGGGTTTTTGCTCTCAAAAGCATGGCGCACTTTGGCGACCACCGCCTCCGGTCCCAGCGTAAAACGCGCGGCAATACCGGGATTTTCTACCGGCTTGTCGGCCTGGGTCTGGTTAACGTTGTCGGTAAAGCGGGTGCGGATGGGGCCCGGCTCAATCAGGCTCACCTTAATCCCACTGTGGCGTAACTCCATGCGCAGCGCATCCGACCAGGCTTCCAGCGCGTATTTGCTGGCGGCATAAGCCCCACGGCCCGGCGTGGAGATCAGCCCCATCACCGAGGAGGTCATCACAATCCGCCCTTCGCCGTGCGGCAGCATGGCGGGCAGCAGGCGCATGGTGAGCTGATGGACGCCAAAAAAGTTGGCGGAAAATTGCTGTTCAAGCTTTTCGCGGGTGACGGTCTGCAGCGGGCCGTAAACGCCGAAACCGGCGTTGTTAAACAGCCCGTACAGACGATTATTGGTAAGCGCGATCACCTCATCGGCGGCGCGTTCAATGCTGTCGGCACAATCCAAATCCAACTGCACACCGGTAAAACCCATCCCGTTCATCCGTTCAACGTCTTCGGGTTTGCGGCAGGCGGCCAGCACCCAGAATCCCTGGCGCTTCAGTTCAAGGGCGCTTTCAAGGCCAATTCCGCTGGAACATCCTGTTATTAAGACCGATTTTTGCATAACTTTACCTGTCAGGATCTCCGCTGAATTACGAGTCATGTTTAACTAAAGGAGCCAGCCGGGTCGCCATCCAGTCGGCAATAAACGGCTGTGCGTCCCGGTTGGGGTGAATACCGTCATCCTGCATCCACTGCGGCTTCAGGTAGACCTCTTCCATAAAAAAGGGCAGCAGCGGAACATCGAACTCTTTGGCAAGCTTCGGATATATCGCGCTGAAGGCTTCATTATACCGACGACCGTAGTTGGCGGGCAGGCGAATTTGCATCAACAGCGGCTGCGCATTGGCCGCGCGGATATCCTGCAAAATTTTGCGCAGGGTCTGCTCCGTCTGCTGGGGCTGGAAACCGCGCAAACCGTCATTGCCGCCGAGCTCCACCAGCACCCAGCGCGGCTGATGCTGCTTCAGCAGGGCCGGGAGGCGCGACAGCCCCTGCTGGGAGGTATCGCCGCTGATGCTGCCATTGATCACCGACGTTTTGGTCTGCCATTTATCGTTCAGCAGGGCAGGCCAGGCGGCACTGGCTGCCATCCGGTAGCCCGCGCTGAGGCTATCGCCCAGAATTAATAACGTGTCCGCCGCCGCGGCACGAAATGTCATCAGAATCAGAAACAGGAAGGGCAAATGCCAGCGGAAAACATTGTTGAAGTTCATCATCTTAAGAAGTCCGTGGGTCAGGGTGAGCACGAGCTTTCCATCCTTACCGGAGTTGAACTCATTGTCAAACGCGGGCAGAGCATCGCCCTGATTGGCGAGTCGGGCTCCGGAAAATCCACGTTGCTGGCGATCCTCGCCGGTCTGGATGACGGCAGCAGCGGTGAGGTCCATCTGGTCGGACAACCGCTGCACAGCCGCGATGAAGAGGCGCGCGCCGCTCTGCGGGCGAAGCACATTGGCTTTGTTTTCCAGTCGTTTATGTTGATCCCGACCCTCAATGCGCTGGAGAACGTCGAGCTGCCGGGGCTGCTGCGCGGCGAGAATACCGCCCACAGCCGCGAGAGCGCAAAAGCCCTGCTGGAGCAGCTTGGGCTGGGCAAACGCCTCGATCACCTTCCGGCGCAGCTCTCCGGCGGCGAGCAGCAGCGCGTGGCGCTGGCCCGCGCCTTCAACGGGCGCCCGGACGTGCTCTTTGCCGATGAACCTACCGGCAACCTCGATCGCCAGACCGGGGACAAAATTGCCGATCTGCTCTTTTCCCTGAACCGCGAGCACGGCACCACGTTGATCCTCGTCACCCACGACCCACAGCTGGCGGCCCGCTGCGACCGCCGCCTGCGTCTGGTGAACGGTGAACTGAGGGAGGAAGCATGATTGCCCGCTGGTTCTGGCGCGAATGGCGTTCCCCCTCACTGCTCATCGTCTGGCTGGCGTTAAGCCTGGCGGTGGCCTGTGTGCTGGCGCTTGGCAGCGTCAGCGATCGGATGGAAAAGGGGCTCAGCCAGCAAAGCCGTGAGTTTATGGCCGGCGACCGGACGCTGCGCAGCTCCCGCGAGGTGCCGCAGGCGTGGCTTGAGGAGGCGAGAAAAGAGGGGCTGAAGGTTAGCGAGCAGCTGAGCTTCCAGACCATGACCTTTGCCGCCGATACGCCGCAGTTGGCGAGCGTAAAGGCTGTCGATGATATTTATCCGATGTACGGCGAACTGCAAACCAACCCGCCGGGCCTGAAACCGGCCCCGGGCACGGTGCTGCTGGCGTCGCGTCTGATGGCGCTCCTGAATTTAAAAACCGGCGACAGCATCGACGTTGGCGATGCCCGGCTTAAAATTGCCGGGGAAGTGATTCAGGAGCCCGACTCCGGGTTTAACCCGTTCCAGATGGCGCCGCGTCTGCTGATGAATACCGCGGATGTGGCCAACACCGGGGCGGTACAGCCCGGGAGCCGCGTCACCTGGCGCATTAAGTTTGGCGGTACACCCGCACAATTAGCGAGTTACGAGAAGTGGCTCCTGCCGCAGCTGAAACCGGAGCACCGCTGGTCCGGGATGGAGCAGGAAGACGGGGCGCTCGGCAAGTCGCTGGAGCGTTCCCAGCAGTTCCTGCTGCTCTCGGCGCTGCTGACGCTGTTGCTGGCGGTGGCGGCAGTGGCGGTGGCAATGGGTCACTACTGCCGAAGCCGCTACGACCTGGTGGCGATCCTCAAAACCCTGGGAGCGGGCAGAGCGCAGCTGCGTAAGCTGATTGTCGGCCAGTGGCTGATGGTGCTTGCGCTCTCCGCGATGACCGGCGGGGCGATGGGGCTGCTGTTTGAAAAAGTGCTGATGGTGCTGCTCAAGCCGGTGCTGCCTGCCGCCCTGCCGCCAGCCAGCCTCTGGCCGTGGCTGTGGGCGATTGGCGCGATGATCGTCATCTCGCTGCTGGTGGGGCTGCGTCCGTACCGCCTGCTGCTGGCGACCCAGCCGCTGCGCGTCCTGCGCAGGGACGTGGTGGCCAGCGTCTGGCCGCTGAAATTTTACCTGCCGGTTATCGTGGCGGTGGTGGTGGTACTGCTCGCCTGGCTGATGGGCGGCAGCATGCTGCTGTGGGCGGTCCTGGCCGGGGCGGTGGTGCTGGCGCTGCTCTGCGGCGTGCTGGGCTGGATGCTGCTCAGCGTGCTGCGCGGGCTGACGGTGAAATCGCTGCCGGTGCGTCTGGCGGTGAATCGCCTGCTGCGCCAGCCGTGGTCGACCCTCAGCCAGCTGTCGGCGTTTTCGCTGTCGTTTATGCTGCTGGCATTGCTGCTGGTGCTGCGCGGCGACCTGCTGGACCGCTGGCAACAGCAGCTCCCGCCGGAGAGCCCGAACTATTTCCTGATCAATATCGCCCCGGAGCAGGTCACGCCGCTGAAGGCGTTCCTGGCTGAGCATCAGATTATCCCCGAGTCGTACTACCCCATCGTGCGGGCGCGCCTGACCCAGATTAACGGCCAGTCCACCGAGGGCCATAAGGATGAATCCCTCAACCGCGAGCTGAACCTGACCTGGCAGGATAAGCGCCCGGATCATAACCCGATCGTCGCCGGTAGCTGGCCGCCAAAAGCGGGGGAAGTGTCGATGGAGGAGGGGCTGGCAAAACGCCTCAACGTCGGGCTGGGCGATACGGTGACCTTTACCGGCGATACCCAGGACTTTAGCGCTAAAGTCACCAGCTTGCGCAAGGTTGACTGGGAGAGTCTGCGGCCGAACTTCTTCTTTATCTTCCCTTCCGGGGCGCTGGACGGACAGCCCCAGAGCTGGCTGACCAGCTTCCGCTGGGAGAACGGCAACGGCATGCTCACCCAACTTAACCGCGAGTTTCCGACCATCAGCCTGCTGGATATTGGGGCGATCCTCAGACAGGTCGGGCAGGTGCTGGAGCAGGTAAGCCGGGCGCTGGAGGTGATGGTGGTGCTGGTAACGATTTGCGGCATCCTGCTGCTGCTGGCCCAGGTGCAGGTCGGAATGCGTCAGCGCCATCAGGAGCTGGTGGTCTACCGCACCCTGGGGGCGGGTAAAAAGCTGCTGCGTACTACGCTGTGGAGCGAATTTGCCCTGCTGGGGCTGGTGGCAGGCCTGGTGGCGGCCATTGGCGCTGAAACCGCGCTGGCGGTACTACAAACCCGCGTGTTTGACTTCCCGTGGGAGCCGGACTGGCGGCTGTGGGCGATCCTGCCGCTCTGCGGGGCGGTGATGCTCTCTCTGTGCGGCGGCTGGCTGGGGGCCCGTTTATTGAAAGGCAAAGCCCTGTTCCGGCAGTTCTCCGGCTAATTCCCCTCCGTAATCGTCACGCACCGGTTTTTATACCGGTGCGTGACGCCTAAGTAGCATAAAAAGATAACTCTTTGAATTTTAGTGGCACAAATCATTAAAAACCGGACAACACAGCCGGATAAATCCTGGTTAATATTCACCTGCTAAATAAATGGTAGTGTGTCTATTAAGGAAAAATAATGACCATAACTAAAAAAGCGCTGGCGGTAGCGATCGGCGCAGCAGTGGCATTGGCATCTTTTGCATCCCAGGCTGAAATCACCGTACTGAAGCAGGATCCGCAGGCGGGTGACCCGCTGAGCCGCCTGAATTTCACCGTTGGCGGCAGTATTCGTCCTCAGTTCCAGAACATGACCGGTGATGACGGCAAGAACAGCTACAAGCGTAACGGCTTTGACGGCGGCACCCGCTTCCGTTTCGCAGCAGATTACTACCTGTTTGATGACATCAGCTGGATCAGCTACTACGAGCTGGGCGTTAACATTCCGGCCCAGTTCGACTGGGACAATCACCATGCCGACGGCGCGCATGACACCTCCCGCCGTATGCTCTACACCGGCCTGAAGAGCGACACCTGGGGCACCCTGACCTTCGGTCAGCAGAACAGCGTTTATTACGATGTGGTTGGCGCGAAAACCGATATCTGGGACTACGATATGATCGGTCAGGCACCGGGTAACGGCATCAACGGCGACTACGACGGTTCTTATCGTTCACGCCAGATGCTGAAGTACAAGAAAACCCTCGGCGATGCTGACATCTATGCCTCTTACCTGTTCGAAGATAGCGAATATCTGCCGGGCAACGGCCTGCGTTACAAGCGTAAAGGCGGCGGTTCACTGGGTCTGGATTATCGTCTGACCACCGATCTGACCTGGGGCGCAGCCTGGAACTACACCCGCGCCGACATGCGTAACCCGGATAACGGCGACAACAAGTCCTGGGATCAGAACATCCTCGGTACCGCGCTGAGCTGGACCCCGGATAACTGGACCTTCTCCGCAGGCGGCGGCTGGTATCAGAACTTTATGACCAGCAAAAAAGTGTCGGTAAACGACTACTTCGCGGGCGACGCGTGGGGTATTGAGTACTTCGCGGGCTATAAATTCCCGATTGGTCAGTATGCGGTGAAATCCATCCAGCCTTACTTCATGGGTGACCGTATTGAAACCATGAATGGCCGTAACTACCAGCGTATCGATAACGGCGTGGGTATCAGCTTCCAGCTGGATTACGGTTTCCGTGTTGACTACGAGCACGTGTTCACTTCAAGCACCGACGATCTGGGCGATATGAACCTGGTGCGTCTGCGCTACGACTTCTAAATTCTTTGTTCCCCCGGTGGCGCTACGCTTACCGGGGCTACAAAATCGCGCGAAACATGTAGGCCGGATAAGCGTTAGCGCATCCGGCTTTTTTCAGCGATTCAGCCACCCGGCAACGTCTTCAAACGTTCCGCGATAAACAATCTTCTCCGCTTTCTTTTCAAGCTGATAGCGATACATTGGGTCGTAATAGTCATTCAGAAGCGGCACAAGCCAGGCGAAATGCGCCTCGGTGCTGCCGGTGCGCTGTTGTTCATCCAGGGCACTATCCAGCAGGGCGGTAAATTCGGCAAAACGCTGTAACCCCAGCCGACGCCGGATGGCAAACAGGCCGTGGTGCAGGTACTCGCCATACTCAATCCAGCCAGCCTCTTCACCCCGCGCGGTGCGAAAGGCCTGCCACATCTGCTCGAAATACTCCTCCCGCAGACGCTCCAGGCGCACCTCGAACGGATCCTCGACTACGGCAATTGGTGACTGCACCATGCGATCGCGCAGACACTCCGGCAGGTGGTTAGAGCCAATCATCCGGCCTTCGTCTTCCAGCACCCAGCGCGCGGCGTCTTTTTTCAGCAGCTCTACCGCGAGATAGTTTTCAAAGCTGGCCTGCGAAAGCTGCGGCGTTAGCGTGCGGCCAAACGACGAACCGCGATGGTGCGCCAGCCCTTCAAGATCGATCCCGTCCGGACGGGCCTTCACCAGCAGGGTCTTGCCGCTGCCGGTACAGCCGCCAATCAGCACGGTCGGTTTTTGCACCTGCTCAACGGTGACCTGTATCGCCGCCTGACGCAGCGCCTTATAACCGCTGCGGATCAGCGGATAATCAACGCCTGCCGCTTTCAGCCATGCCTGCACGATATGCGAGCGCTGCCCGCCCCGGGCGCAGCAGAGATAACCCTGGGGTTGCGCAAGGCAGGCGGTGCGCCAGGCCTCAAGGCGCTGGTCGCGCGTCTCCCCGCTCACCAGTCGATGGCCGAGCGCAAGCGCGGCCTCCGGCCCCTGGCGTTTATAACAGGTGCCCACGGCGGCGCGTTCGTCGTCGTTCATTAACGGCAGATTGATCGCCGCAGGCATAGCGCCCTGGGCAAATTCCACGGGCGCGCGCACGTCGATTATCGGCGTGTCGGCGGCAAGTATGGCGCGGTAGTCCGTCCCATCGTTCATAAGGATCCCTCAAAACAGCGATGGGCAGGATTTTACGCCGGGGAAGGGGAAGGTCAACTCCCCGGCGGTAGGACTTAACTCAGCGTTGCCTGCGCCCAGGCTATGCCGCTGGCGTACTCCGGCGGTAACAGGGGCACAATGGCTTCGAGCGTGGCGCTCAGGCGGGGGATATCGCTGTCATTCAGGTTCAGGTGGCCGACCTTGCGCCCCGGACGAACCTCTTTGTCATACCAGTGCAGATGCACCAGCGGCAGTTTCAGCCAGTCGTAGTTCAGATCGGTGCCGATCAGGTTGATCATCACCGACGGGCTGTTGACTACCGGCTGCGGCAGCGGCAACCCGGTAATGGCGCGCAGGTGCAGCTCAAACTGGCTGATGGAGGCGCCGTTCTGCGTCCAGTGGCCGCTGTTGTGCACGCGCGGTGCCAGCTCGTTGATCAGCAGGCCGTCCGGCGTGACAAAGCACTCCATCGCCATCACGCCGACGTAGCCCAGCTCCTGCATGATGGCAGAGAGCATGCTTTCGGCCTGCGCCTGCTGGGCCGCATTGGCCTGCGGGAAGACCACGCTGGTGCGCAGAATGCCGTCCTGATGCAGGTTGTGGGTCAGGGGATAAAAGACGGTACTGCCGTCGTGGGCGCGGGCACCCACCAGCGACACTTCGCCGCTGAAGTTAATGCCCTGCTCAACGATGCATTCGCCGTAGCACTCGTCCGGCAGCTGGTCGGTTTCACCGGCGCGCAGACGCCACTGGCCGCGTCCGTCATAGCCGCCAACGCGACGCTTGACGATCGCCAGCTCGCCCAGGGTGGCAAATACGCCTGGCCACTGGCCTTTTTCCGTCAGCAGCTGCCACGGCGCGGTGGCGAGGTGCAGATCGTCGAACAGCTGCTTTTGCGTCAGACGGTCGGCAATAATGGGGAACACATCGCGGTTTACAAACGCATTGTGGCGAGCCAGCTCCCGGGTCAGGGCAGTTTCCGGCCAGCGCTCAATCTCTGCGGTGATCACGCTCTGCTGAAAGGGCACGGCTTCGGGTTCATCATCCAGCCCGACCGGCCAGACGCTGATCCCGAGCGGTTCACCGGCCTGACGCAGCATGCGGCCTAACTGACCGTTACCGAGGACGCAAACCTGCTTCATGCCGCACCTCGCGGGTCCGGGTTCTCCAGCACCTCGTCGGTCTGGGCGGTACGCCACGCGACCAGGCGCTGATGCAGTGCTTTATCGTGAGTTGAGAGGATCTGTGCGGCCAGCAGGGCGGCATTAGCGGCACCCGCTTTCCCAATCGCCAGCGTTCCCACCGGAATGCCGCGCGGCATTTGCACGATGGAGTAGAGGCTGTCGACGCCGCTCAGGGCAGCGCTTTGTACCGGGACGCCGAGCACCGGCACCAGAGTTTTGGCGGCAATCATGCCGGGCAGATGCGCGGCCCCGCCGGCACCGGCAATAATCACCTGATAGCCGTTCTCTTCCGCGCCTTCGGCGAAGCTGAACAGTTTATCGGGGGTGCGGTGTGCGGAGACCACTTCAACGTGGTGAGGAACATTCAGGATGTCAAAGATTTCGGCGGCGAACTGCATGGTAGCCCAGTCGCTTTTGGACCCCATCACGATGGCGACACGCGCCGGATTATTGCTGGAAGACATGCGGCTAAAAACTCCTGTGAGGCGCTATTCTCGGCTTTTGAGGTGACAAAGAATAGCACGATATACAGGCAAGGAAAACGGTTGCGTGCGCGTAGTTAGCGCTCTTTTGGCTCGTTGCTATCTGATGAAATACGTTGGCTATGAGCTTTGGTCGCGCTGGCGAAAAAGGTAAAAGCGAGCACCAGGCCCCAGGGCAGCATGAAAATACTTATGATCAACATATAGGTTTGCACGAAGCGGTCATCATGTGGCCGCGTACACAAAAGGTATATCGCATAAAAATAGAGTAGCCATAATAAAACCGCGAACCACAACACAGTGGGCGAGCCGAAGGAGATAAACGCCACACCGAAAAAGCTGACCACAATCGGGGCGATTACCGCGATAACCATTCCCCAGATAAGAGGCTGATCCCATTTTTGCATGTTCGTTCCCTGAGGTTAATTTTGCTGAAAATTAACCTGGCGGCTAAAGGGAAAGACAGAATTTCTGACGCTGAAAGGGTACTTTCGGAATAGTGCGTGCAGAGGGACTAAAAAGGGAAATGAAGCAGCTCAACGTCTTCTGGCGTGACCTTCACCATCGAACCTTCCCTGTGCCATGCGCCGAGAACCACGCGATAAGCGGCCTTGCCGTTGACGTCTGAGTGATGGACGGCAGGGCGATGGGTATGGCCGTGGATGAGCCACTGTACCTGGTGTTTTTCCATTACATTGACGACGGCCTGCGGATTCACATCCATGATGGTCAGGGATTTACTGCTGTTGGCAGCTTTGCTGCCGGCGCGCATCTTCGCCGCAATGCGGCTGCGGATAAACAGCGGCAGGGCGAGAAACAGGGTCTGGATCCAGGGGGTGTGCACTTTGGCGCGAAATGCCAGATAACCGGTATCGTCGGTGCAGAGCGTATCGCCATGCATGATCAGAATTTTACGGCCATACAGGTCAAGGACGGTCTCTTCCGCCAGCAGGGTCATGCCGCATTCGCGGGCGTAGCGCTTGCCGAGCAGAAAGTCGCGGTTACCGTGAATAAAGAAGCAGGGGACGCCGGAATCCACCAGGGTTTTGATGGCGGCTGCTATCTCGCGGTGAAGCGGGTTGGGGTCGTCGTCGCCAATCCAGGCTTCGAACAGATCCCCCAGGATGTAAAGCGCATCGGCGTGCCGGGCTTCACCCTGTAAAAAACGCAGAAAACCGGCGGTGATCGCCGGTTCTTCTGTTTGCAGATGCAGATCTGCAATAAAGAGTGTCGCCACGAATTATTCGCTGACGGTCACGCTTGTGATCACGACGTCTTCTTTTGGAACGTCCTGGTGCATACCGCTGCGGCCGGTAGAAACGCCTTTGATCTTCTCAACCACGTCCATGCCTTCAACCACTTCTGCGAACACGCAGTAGCCCCAACCCTGCAGGCTTTCGCCGGAGAAGTTCAGGAAGTCGTTGTCAGCCACGTTGATGAAGAACTGCGCGGTGGCGGAGTGTGGCGCCTGAGTACGGGCCATTGCCAGCGTACCGCGGGTGTTTTTCAGACCGTTGTTGGCTTCGTTTTTGATCGCCGCTTTGGTCTCTTTCTGGTTCATACCAGGTTCAAAACCGCCGCCCTGGATCATAAAGCCGTTAATTACACGGTGGAAAATGGTGTTGTTGTAGAAACCTTCGCGGCAGTAGTCCAGGAAGTTTTTAACTGTTTCAGGCGCTTTGTCATCAAAGGTCTTGATTACGATATCGCCATGATTAGTGTGGAAAGTAACCATTTTTGCATCCTGTTCCGTTATAGTGGTGCTTCGACCCCTCGGGGGGCCACAATAAGCGCTTGTTATAGCATAACCTCACGGCGCGATCACCTTGCATTGTGTGCTGCTTCAGGTTTGAATTACAGGTACACGCCTCATCCATTTAAATGATTTTGCGTGTAGAATACGCCGTTTTCACCCACACACGTCTCACATGGAATCTTCGATGTTAAAAATCTTCAACACACTGACGCGCCAAAAAGAGGAATTCAAACCTATTCATGCCGGGGAAGTCGGCATGTACGTGTGTGGTATTACCGTTTACGATCTCTGTCATATCGGCCATGGCCGTACCTTTGTCGCTTTTGACGTGGTGTCACGCTATTTGCGTTTCCTCGGGTACAACCTTAAGTATGTACGCAATATCACCGATATCGACGACAAAATTATCAAGCGTGCTAACGAGAACGGCGAAAACTTCGTCGCCTTAGTCGATCGCATGATCGCCGAAATGCACAAGGATTTTGATGCGCTGAATATCCTGCGCCCGGATCTGGAGCCGCGCGCGACGCACCATATCCCGGAGATCATTGAGATCACCGAACAGCTGATCGCCAAAGGTCACGCCTACGTGGCGGACAACGGTGACGTGATGTTCGACGTGCCGACCGATCCGCATTACGGTCAGCTCTCCCGTCAGGATCTGGATCAGCTCCAGGCCGGTGCCCGCGTTGACGTGGTTGACGTGAAGCGCAACCCGATGGACTTCGTGCTGTGGAAAATGTCCAAAGAGGGTGAGCCGAGCTGGCCATCGCCGTGGGGCGCAGGCCGTCCGGGCTGGCACATCGAATGTTCAGCCATGAACTGCAAACAGCTGGGTAACCATTTCGATATTCACGGCGGCGGTTCAGACCTGATGTTCCCGCACCATGAAAACGAAATTGCCCAGTCCACCTGCGCTCATGATGGCGAGTACGTGAACTACTGGATGCACTCCGGGATGGTGATGATTGACCGCGAGAAGATGTCCAAATCGCTGGGCAACTTCTTCACCGTGCGCGACGTGCTGAAGTACTACGATGCTGAAACCATCCGCTACTTCCTGATGTCCGGCCACTATCGCAGCCAGCTGAACTACAGCGAAGAGAACCTCAAGCAGGCGCGTTCTGCACTGGAGCGTCTGTACACCGCGCTGCGCGGAACCGACACCTCAGTCGCAGCAGCCGGTGGCGAGGCGTTCGAAGCCCGTTTTGTCGAAGCAATGAACGACGACTTCAACACCCCGGAAGCCTACTCGGCGCTGTTTGATATGGCTCGTGAAGTGAACCGCCTGAAAGGTGAAGATGCGCATGCCGCTAACGCGCTGGCCTCCCATATGCGCAAGCTGGCGGGCGTGCTGGGTCTGCTGGAGCAGGAGCCGGAAGTCTTCCTGCAGAGCGGTGCGCAGGCGGATGACGGTGAAGTAGCGGAGATTGAAGCGCTGATTAAAGCCCGTCTGGAAGCCCGTCAGGCGAAAGACTGGGCCGCAGCCGATGCCGCGCGTAACCGTCTCACCGAGATGGGGATCATTCTGGAAGATGGTCCGCAGGGCACCACCTGGCGCCGTAAGTAAGTTGGTAACGCCCGGCGGCGCGATGCTTGCCGGGCCTACAAAGCACGAACGTAGGCCGGGTAAGCGCAGCGCCACCCGGCTTTACTTTTACCGCCGTTTCCACCACACCAATCCCATCAGCACCATCCCCGGCAGCCACACCCACAGCAGTTCCGAAAGAATCACCTGATGCCCGTAGGGCGTCATGTAGCGCGACAGCGCAAAGGGCGCGACCTTGATCACCTGCCAGGGCGCAAAGAAGCGTTCATCCGACCACGGCCACAGCCAGCCGACCCCTTTCCCGCCCGTCGTCACCGAATCCAGCAGGCTGTGCGACAGCAGCGACACCGTTAAAAACAGCCAGCAGCGCACCAGCCCGGCCCTGAACCATCGTCGTCCAATCAACACACAAAGTAACGGCACCACAAAGGCGAACAGCAGGGAGTGGGTAAAGCCGCGGTGACCAAAAATATTGCCGTAGGCGACGCCGAACTTAAACGACAGCACGTCGGCATCCGGCAACATGGCGAGGACAACCCCGGCGAACAGCAGGCGAGGGGGAATAACCCGGGTGCCCAGCCCTAAGCCGAGGCAAATCGGCACAGCGGCATGGGTAATGATGGTTGGCATAACGATTATCCATGGCAAATCATGGAAATATAGCAGAGCACGGCGGAACTCCGTGCCGGGCGTAAATCTGAATTACGCCGATTCCCGGGCGATCAGTTGCCCCGACAGGGTAATGCGCTGGGTTTGCAGCTCAGGCTCTTTCAGCTTGCGGATCATCAGCCCCGCCGCCTGACGGCCCGTCTCTTCACTGGCGGAAGAGACATAGGTAAAGGACGGGGAGGTGAGATTAACGTGCAGCATATCCTCAAACCCCACCAGCGCCACCTGCTGGGTCAGAAATACATCTTTCCCCACCGTGCGCCCGACGTGATGAATGCCGGAGATGGAGCCGAGCATCGCATCCGGGGAGTGGCAGAGCAGGGCGGTGATGGTGTTATTTTTCTCCAGCAGCTGGCGGGTGGCGAAACTTACCGCCTGGGTATCGTCGCTGCAGGCGGGCGCGGATTCGTCGCGGAATACCAGCCCGTTTTGCGTCATCGCGCTGCGAAAACCGAGCAGGCGCTGCTCGCGGATCCGATCCCCTTCCGTGCCGCCGATATAGGCGATATTGCGGTGTCCGCGCTCAATCAGATAGCGGGTCGCCAGATGCGCCGCCTGGCGGTTATCGCGCATCACCAGATTGCAGGTCTCATCCAGCAGCGACTGCGACACCGCCACCAGCGGCAGCGGGCACTGGCGGATCAACGCCGGAAGAGTGGCATGGCGGGTATTGGAGGCCAGATAGATCACCCCGGCGACGCCCTGCTGCTTAAAGGAGAGCAGGCAGCGCTCCAGGTGCTCGCCGTCGTTCAGCGGCTGGCCGAGAAAAACCATAAATCCCTGTTTCTCCAGCTCCTGAACAATGCTCGCCATCACCTTGATGGAAAAGCTGTCGCTGAAATCACGCAGGATCAGACCGATCAAATTGGAGGTGTTGGCACGAAGATTGGCAGCGGCCACGTTATGCACGTAGCCCAGGGCGGTAATGGCGGCGTGGACTTTTTCGATTGTCGCCTCAGAGATCTTTCCTTTCTGACGCAGGACCAGCGAGACGGTGGAGACGGAAACCCCTGCCTCGCGGGCGACATCAATGATGCTGACCTTCTTCACATCTTCTCCCTGAAATGCCTGATAAGACAACGTCTCCCGTAAGAGTACAGGAGACGTGTCGGACAGGCAGCTTATTATTTACCGATCATGGTGGACATCGTCTGGGCGATAAACTGTGCCCGGGCGCCAAAGATAACCTGAATGCCGGAGTCACCGACGAAGACCACGCCGCGTGCGCCGAGGCCGTTCAGACCGTCTTTATCCACCTTATCGCTCTGAGCGACTTCCAGACGCAGACGGGTGATGCAGGAGCCGACGGAGTCGATGTTCTGCGCACCGCCCAGCAGGCCGATGATTTCGGTGGCGATTTCGGTGTCGGTTTTATCATCCGCATTGGCCGTCACTTCGGTGCGGCCCGGCGTTTTCACGTCGAAACGACGGATCACGAAGCGGAAGGTGAAGTAGTAAATCAGTGCCATCGGAATACCGATGATAATGGCGTTGAGGAAGTTGGTCTGGTAGCCGTTGAACGACGGCAAAATCCCGAACGACAGGTAGTCGATAAAGCCCGCAGAGAAGGACTTGGCGATGTGCGCATGCATCAGGTACATGGTCATGTACGCCAGGCCCGCCATGATGGCGTTAAAGACGTAGAGGATCGGTGCCACAAAGATAAAGGTGAACTCTACCGGCTCGGTGATCCCGGTCAGGAAGCAGGTCAGAGCCGCAGAGAACAGAATACCGGCGGCAATTTTTTTGTTTTTGGTGTGCGCTTCGTGGTACATCGCCAGACAGGCCGCAGGCAGCGCGAACAGCATCAGTGGGAACTCGCCCTGCATGAACTTACCGGCATTCTGGTAGGTGTCGCTGCTGAAGGATTTGGTGCCTTCTTCCAGCATCTTGAACCAGATAGTCTGGTCGCCGTGGATCACCTGGCCCGCCTGGGTGGTGTAATCCCCGAAGGAGTACCAGAACGATGGATACCAGATGTGGTGCAGACCCAGCGGGATCAGCGCGCGTTCCACCAGACCAAAGATAAAGGTCGATGCCGCCTGGTTATCACCGTTGACCACTACCGACAGCGCGTCGATCCCGGCCTGGATATGTTGCCAGATATAGGGCAGCAGCAGGCCCATCACGAACGACAGGAACGCCGTGGCAATGGCGACAAAACGCTTCCCGGAGAAGAAGCCAAGGAATTCCGGCAGCTGCATGGTGTGGAAGCGGTTATAACACCAGGCGGCGAGAATACCGCACAGCAGGCCGCCAAAGACGCCCATCTGCAGCGTCGGGATGCCCACCACCATGGCGTATTTCCCGCCCTGGGAGGCCATCTCCGGCGTAATGCCGAGCACGGTACCGATGGTGATATTGGTGACAAAGACCGCCACCGCCGCCGACAGCGCGGCGATCCCGGATTCGGATGCCAGCCCGACGGCCGAGCCGATAGCAAACAGCATCGGCAGGTTATCAAAAATGACGCCGCCCGCGTTCATCATCAGCGGCAGGTGGAACTTATCCCCGAAGGCCAACAGCAGGCCCGCAGCAGGAAGCAGTGAGATCGGCAGCATTAAGGCGCGACCAATCATCGATAATTTCGACAGCGATTTAACAAACCCTGATATCAGACTCATGCTGATTTCCCCCGAGTGCGCTCTGTGAGCGCTGTTATAGTGAGTAGAACGTTTTAGTAGAACGTTCTACTTATCGTGATGAAAGCCTGAATTTCGCGCAACTTAATTTTCACATTCCAACAGATGAAATAGTGATTATTTGAAGTTGATCGATAATTAACCGTGATGGGTGTGGGGGATTGGACAGGAGGGGGATTGTGGGCCCGGCAAGCGAAGCGCCGCCGGGCATCAGAAGACTCAGGCCGTGACGGTCACGCTCTGGCCTTCAAAACTCACGGTCTGACCGGCCACAATCTTGCAGCGCTTGCGGGTCTCTACCACGCCGTCGACCTTCACCAGACCGTCGGCAATGACGATCTTGGCCTGAGCGCCGCTTTCGCTCCAGCCTTCGAGCTTCAGCAGATCGCACAGCTCAACGTGCGGGTGTTTACCTAATGAAAAAGTGGCCATCTTATGCTTCCTCTACGTCGTGATACTCTTCGCATGCTTGCAAAGTATTCTGAATCAATGTGGCGACGGTCATCGGACCCACCCCGCCAGGAACCGGTGTGATATAAGAGGCACGGGCTGCGGCATCTTCGTACACCACATCGCCGACCACTTTGCCGCTCTCAAGACGGTTAATGCCCACGTCCACGACAATCGCGCCTTCCTTGATCCACTCCCCCGGAATAAAGCCCGGCTTGCCCACGGCCACGATCAGCAGGTCGGCGTTTTCGACGTGCTGGCGCAGGTTTTTGGTAAAGCGGTGGGTCACAGTGGTGGTGCAGCCAGCCAGCAGCAGCTCCATGCTCATCGGACGGCCAACGATATTGGACGCGCCAATCACCACGGCGTTCAGGCCGTAGGTGTCGATGTTATAACGCTCCAGCAGCGTGACGATGCCGCGCGGCGTGCACGGACGCAGGCGCGGCGCACGCTGGCACAGACGGCCAACGTTGTACGGGTGGAAGCCGTCCACGTCTTTGTCTGGCGCGATACGTTCCAGCACTTTCACGTTGTCGATGCCCGCAGGCAGCGGCAGCTGGACCAGAATGCCGTCGATCTCTTTATCGGCGTTCAGGGTATCAATCAGCTCAAGCAGCTCTGCTTCGGAGGTGGTTTCCGGTAGATCGTAAGAGCGAGAGAGAAAACCCACCTCTTCGCACGCTTTGCGTTTGCTGCCGACATAAATTTGTGAAGCCGGGTTACTGCCGACCAGCACAACAGCCAGCCCGGGAGCGCGTTTTCCTGCGGCCCGACGTGCTGCCACTTTTTCCGCAACCTCAGAGCGCACCTGCTGCGCAATCGTTTTACCGTCAATAATCTTTGCTGCCATCAGAGAGAAGATTCCATCTGTAAGGAGTGAAAGGGGGGATGAGCATATTTTGTCAGAAGCGCGCGCTGCTGTCAGTCACACTTTGCGGATTTTCCTGTTAAGCGGGCCTGTTGCCAGCCATCGATATGAACTACAAGAGGATTGTACTAAAATGCATTGACTCAACGGTCATTGACCGTATAATTCCACGCGCTTCACCACTGCGAAGACATTCTTCTCCGTGCGCCCTTAGCTCAGTTGGATAGAGCAACGGCCTTCTAAGCCGTAGGTCAAAGGTTCGAATCCTTTAGGGCGTACCATTTCAAATCAAGCGCTTACTTAACCCCTCCCGCTTCGACTTTTTCCTTATGGGACATATTTGGGACATCAATCCCGAAAATCGAGTCAATTTGAATACACGCTTAACTTGTTCATGCGGTCTGGCGATCGGCATATATCGGGAATACACACCATAGCGCTGTTTATTTGTTCCGCCGATAACGTGGATTTCGTTTGTAACGTGGTCAGGTAAACAAAAGCCCCGAAATAGCGGGGGAAGGATATTCATGAAAACAAAGCAATTACTGCTGTTTGTGCTCTTTATTTTTGCGCAATGTACTCATGCTCAGGAACACTACAATTTTGAAGATGTAAAACCTGCAGTTGTTGAATTCTTTAAGCACGGGGCAGGGAATCCTGATGGTTGCGATATGCTCCAGGAGCAGCTCGCAAAAAATCCAAAGGATGAGCAAACAAGAAAAATGATGACTGGTTTCTGTGATAGCGACTTAGATACAACCAGGCCAGTCACTTTCACAGAAATGTTTGTGCATGATTCTGAAGGGCATCCATTTGTTTGCGGCATCATTTCTGGTGAGACTCAACTGGGCCGAAAAATAGGCGCGCGTTTTATTGCTGCCGAACCATATCATTTGGTTCTGGGCTTCAAGTATTCACGACGACCGATAGCGTACGCGACGGGTGATGGTTTTTTGGTCGATGAATATCGTTCTCAGGTGAAAGCCTTCAATGAACTTTATGCAAAAGTATGCAGCTGAATTAAATACCCCTTTGTTTATCCTTCAGTTCGATAACGCCCTGACACTCAGCGCACGTCTGGCAGCCGGGAACGGCAGCGCGCCGTGCCCCGGACAGCCTGCTTAGGCATGTTGACGATCTGGTCGTCAGGGCGGCAAACATCGACAGGATCTTATTTGAATCCCGTGTCTTATCGCGACTGACCTCCCGCCAGGTGACGCTGTTTAATATTATGCTGGCAACCTGACCCGCATCTGTATAATACCGGCGAACGCGTGCTTTCAGCCTCGCGCTGAGGTCGGGTAAGTATTAAGAGGGAATGATGTCCGGTATTGCGCATTATTATGAACACCAGCAGATAAGCAGCCCGCAACAAGTGGCCACGCTATCGGCACAGTCGCCCTCTGCCGGGATGACGCAGACCAGCGTCCCCGCCTCCTTTTCGCAGTTAACGCATTCTTCGCAGCCGATCATCGCTCAGCCTGCGACACGTCCAGCGCAACCCGCCGATCGCCGCCAGGCATCGATTGCCGCCACGCCCGCCTCTTTTGAGCAGCTGGGGCAATACGCCAGCCTGCAGGGGTGGAGTGAAAATCAGCTTGCGCTGATGAAACGCTTACCTCAGTACCGGAACAGCCGCACCGGGCCCGCGTGGTCGCCGGTCGGAGGCATCCGTGGGATCCGTAATAACAACCCCGGCAATCTGGAAGCCAGCTGGGCCTTTACCTGGCAGGGACAGAATGGCACCGACGGGCGTTTTGCCACCTTTGCCTCCCCGGAACACGGCATCCGCGCGCTGGGCGTAAACCTGCTCGCCTACCAGCGGCGCGGGCTGGATACCATCAGTAAAATTATCTCCCGCTGGGCACCGCCGCAGGACAATAACAATACCAACGCATATATCCAGAACGTCAGCCAGGCGCTTGGCGTCTCACCGACTACCCGGCTGGATGTGGCCTCGCCCGCGGTCTTAACCGCGTTGAGTAAGGCCATTATTCATCAGGAGAATGGGGACGTGCCCTTTTCCGATGAGACGATTGCGAGCGGGATATCATCGGCGCTGGGAATGGCGGCGCTGTCGGACAGCCCAACGCCGGTATTGAAAGTGTCAGCTGGCGAGCACGCGATCGCGGGCAATGATCTGATGGATAAGCTCACTGGCCGGTAGCGGCTTGAAGAAATAGTATCCCTGTAAAAAATCGATCTGTTTTCGGCGTAAATAGTCGGCCTGCGCTTTGGTCTCCACCCCTTCGGCAATGATCTTCAGGCGCATGTTTTTCGCCAGGTCGATCACGCTGTCTACCAGCCGCGTATCGCCATTCCCACCAATCTGGCTGACAAACAGCTTATCAATCTTAATAAATTCAGGATTGAGGGCTGAGATATAGGACAGATTTGAATAGCCGGTGCCAAAGTCATCCAGCGCCAGCGAAATATTGGCCTGGCGCAATGCGGCAAACCAGTTACTCAGCTGCGGCGTGAAATGCAGCGGATGCCGCTCGGTGATCTCCACCACCACGTGGCTCTGATTGGCATTGAATTTACTCAGCATGTCGCGGGTATCATATTCAAAACCAGGATCGAGACAGTTTTGCGCGCTGATGTTAATACAGATATAGGTCCCGACCGGGAAGCGGTGGATCTGATCCTGCAGATCGGCAACCACCTGCTGCATCAGCTGGTGGGTCAGGGGAACGATCAGATCGTGCTTTTCCGCCAGCGGAATAAACGCATCGGGCGCCACAGCCCCGTACAGCGGATGGCGCCAGCGGGCCAGCACTTCGATCCCGGCAATTTGACCGGTGCTGGCGTTCATAAAGGGCTGGTAAAAGGGCACAATCTGCCGGTGTGCAATCGCCGTGCGTAGCGCGCTGGCTGAGGCGCTAAACTGCCCCGAAAAATAGCGGGCTAACCTGGCATTCAGGCTGGCCCACAGTTTGTGAATGTTAATCATGGTCAGTTTCACCGCGGCCTGGGTCAGGCAACCGGAAAACCGGTGGCCTGACAGGGGCTATATCATCTGGCTGGCGTCAGAACTGCACCCAGTCGCCCGAGGGTTGCGCCGGGGCTTTTTTGCCCGAGGCTGGCGTGACGGCCCGCGCGGCGACGCCACTCTGTGACTGCGACACTTTGAATATCGCCACTACTTTCTCCAGCTGGACGGCCTGATCCTCCAGCGAACTGGCAGCGGCAGAGGACTCTTCCACCAGGGCGGCGTTCTGCTGGGTGGTGGTGTCCATCTCGGCCATCGCCTGCGCGATTTGCGCAATGCCGCGGCTTTGCTCATCGGTCGCAGCGGCGATCTCGCTCATGATGTCGCGAACCTGGGCGACAGAGCTTTCGATGCGGGACATCGCTTCCCCGGCCCCCTCCACCAGGTTAAAGCCGTTATCGACATACACCACCGATTCCCCGATCAGGTTTTCAATCTCCTTCGCTGACTGGGCGCTGCGCTGGGCCAGGGTGCGTACCTCGGCGGCGACGACCGCAAAGCCTTTGCCCTGGTCCCCTGCACGGGCGGCTTCCACCGCGGCGTTCAGCGCCAGAATGTTGGTCTGGAAGGCGATGCTGTTGATGACGGTGGTGATCTCCGAAATACGGTGCGAGCTTTGACGCACGTTCTTCATGGTGTCGATCACTTTCTGCGAAATCTGGCTGCCTTCGGTGGCATTCACCGAGGCTTCCTGAGCGAGGGCGCGGGCATGGTTGGCATTCTCAGCGTTCAGCGCCACGGTGGAGGTGAGCTGTTCCATACTGGCCGCCGTTTCGACCACCGCGGCAGACTGCTGCTCGGTACGCGACGACAGATCCATATTGCCGGCGGCAATTTCGGAGGCCGATCGCGCCACGCTATCCACACCGTTACGCACGTCATGAATGATGTTTTTCAGGTTCTCATTCATGGTAGCCACGGCGTTCATCAACATACCCGGCTCGTCGCGGCGATTGCTGCTGAGGGTCGCGGTGAGATCGCCTTTGGCAATCTGTTCGGCCACGCGCAGGGTCTCGCTGAGAGGACGTGTAATGGAGCGGGTGATCGCCATTGCCAGCAGCACGGCCAGCACGATACCGATCGCAGCGACGATCGCCATCTGGTACTCAACGCCGTCGACGGTATTCGCGACTTTTTTCTGCTGTATGTCAAACAGCGTCTGGATGGCCTTCGTCAGGACCTCCGCTTTGTCGGTTAAGGTATCGGACAGGGTA
The DNA here is from genome assembly GCF_049974505.2 of Leclercia sp. TB492. NCBI lineage: Bacteria > Pseudomonadati > Pseudomonadota > Gammaproteobacteria > Enterobacterales > Enterobacteriaceae > Leclercia > Leclercia sp. TB492. Next base: position 1,129,725 of record NZ_CM127572.1, read on the forward strand.
GCCTGCTCATTCCAGACGGCTCGGTAATGTTCCAGCTCAGGGCCGATGTTCTGAATGTTCTCAAGGCTTGCCTGTAACAGCGATTTTTGAGCCTCAGGCATTAACTGAAGTAGCTGGCCGACATCGGTTTTGCCGACCTCCAGCCGGGACTGGATCTGTTTCTCCATGTCTGAGGTCGGGTGCTGTTTATACAGCGTCATCTGCGAGTCGATATCGCTCATCGCAAAGGCCACCTGCCCGGCCAGGAGCGCAGTTTCAGGCGACATAGACGGCTCCCGGCTCAATCTGGACACGATTTCGGCGTTGTCGCACAGCACCTGCGAAGAGACCTTTTGTTCACTCTGTTTCTTTTCAGACAGGGCTTTGGTAAAGGAGACCAGGGTAATGATGTAGCTGTTCACGGCTGCGGTAGTATTGTCCAGAACCGTTTTGCCTTCCGGCGACCAACTATAGGTCTCCAGCTGGGCAATAGTGTCCTGCATCTGCGTGGTGGCGGCATTTACCTGATCCAGATACGTTTGATCGAGCGTGTACTGGAAATTGGTTCGACCCAGACGCACGGCAGACAGGGTATTGAACAGGTTCGTGGTTAAGCCGTTTTTATCCACTTTATCCTTGATATTGTTGAGCCCCAGCAAGCCCGATGACAGGATCGCCAGCGTCACCAGCAGGACGACTGCAAAGCCGAAAAATAATTTTCGGCTGACTTTTAAATTTAGAAAGCGATTAACTATGCTCATATATCTTCCACTATCGGTGCATGCCGATAAAAAGTGTTTTTATGCTATTTTTGCCATCATTAACGGGAGGTGAATTCCCTGGCGTTGGTCATCAAAACGTAAAAAAAAGCCCCTCGCATTAATGCTCAGGGCGAATGCCTGGGTTGACATCACTCACTCAGACTATCTGGTTTCTCCCTTTTATTATCAGGCTGAGGCGGGAGTTCACTCATCCTGTAATATACCGGTATCACATCCTGATAATTAATCATGTAGCCACGCCCCTTAATGTTGCGGATAAAATCTGCGGGCAGTCCCAGCAGACCCAGCTTTTTATTCAGGTTGTTCAGAACTTGCCACAGTCGCTGCGTGGAAGGACACAGGTTATTCTCCTCCCAAATTTTGTCGAACAGCTCTTCTTTACTGATCGCGGTGCGCCGTCCATGCTCCAGCAGATAGAGAAAAAGCCTGAGCATAGTTTCATTAAAATAGATTGATGCAAATACTATACTTTTATCGGTGTGGCTACCGGTAAGCCGATACAGCCTGCGATTTGAAATATCGAAGTGAATCTCATCACCGATCATAAATCCATAGAGTCGATAGCCCATTTATTTCATACCTGGATAATTAAATAAAATACCGATCCCGACCTGCACGCCGAACATAAATCCACACCGTTTATGTGGGGGATTATATGGCTGCTATGAATGCTTTCCAATACACACCCCGGTGCGCTACAGCAAAGCGGTTGAGAAACCCTCGTGTGTAGTCCTTTTGTTGCTGTAAACCAGATTTTCGGTATTAAACGCTGCCTGATTTTCTGTTACTACGCTTTTATCCTGATTTTGCATAATGAGGCGACGCATCAAGATGAAATGGTGTATTTAGGCATCACGTTAGCATTTTTCACTGATAGTTGAAGGGCGATCCGCATACCGTTTTTCTGTGTTCTCAGAATGCGGCGAACAACGAAAAAAGAGGAGTGAAGTTATATGATTTATACTGAATCAGAAGTGCGCTATCGCCTCGCTTAACGTGGCCGTCCGGCGGTTTTTTGACAACCAGGTGATTGATAAATATTTTAAAAAATCTGAATCAGAAATTTGATGAACGCCATCCTTTGCCAATGAGCCTGTGGTCATGAAATGAAACCTGTTTTTCTGATTAACGAAACCGTCCTGTTTGAGCCGGAAGCCCGCCGCCTGTGCTCGCTTACTGACTACCCGGCGCGGGCAGTCATTCTGCATGGGCCGGTGAGTGAGTGCCTGCTTCAGCTCCTCGAGCAGAATGAGCAGGTGCTGACGCAGCGCTATTTATTTGCCGCCGTGTGGGAGAAACAGGGCACCGTCGTGACCACCAACGCCCTTTACCAGACCATCGCCTCAATCAGAAAAGCGCTGAAATCGGCCGGGCTGGAAGAGAACGTCATTATCACTGTTCCGAAAGCCGGGTTTAAATCCGTCGCTCGGCTGCGGGTCGGTACCCAGGCGGAGTTTATCGAACGGAATAAAACCATAACTAACCCCGATTTAGCCGAGGTATCCTCCGAAGTCGTCAAACCCGACATTCTGCCCCCTGCAACGCAACGCTCCCGCCATTTCTGGCGACCGGCTATGGGTTACTGGCTGGCAGGCGCGCTTTTTTTACTCTCCTGCGGTGTACTGTATCCGGAACTCAAACCCGCTGAACCGGTATTTGTCGGCTATCACCCCATAGGCACCATTGATGGCTGTGAGGCCTACTCCTCGTGGAATGAGACAGAGAAAAGCCAGATGATGTGGGCCTCGCTGTCTCAGCGTTTTCCGCTGACCTGTAAAAAGGGCGAGGTGGCCTATATGACGCTGAACCGCGCGCAGTTGGGAATATCGGTGATTATTTGCGACCGTGCGCCGGAAAATCGCGAGGCGCGCTGTAAATCTATTTTTTACAGGCAACCCTACTATGACAATGAATAAGCAGCTGTTGCGCTGGTGTGTTATTTTTCTGGCGGCTATCTCCCCGCTGCTTGTTGCCGGTTATTTGCATTATCAGCGTAATAATTTTAGCTGTGAGACCCATGCGACTATTGTCGAACAGCGGGCGGTTATCGATATGGTAATGAATTTTTCGTTTAATGACGGTGTCGGGAGTTACGACGCCACCGGGGAGTATATTGAAGAGAATAAACCGCCAGTAGCGATCAGTAATAAGGTGGGATTCACCTACTGGCGTGAAGAGGGAGAGGTGATTCTGGTCTCTAACGAAACCAATGTCCTGCCGAAGAAACATTTAAACTATCTCGCCTATGTCCCGGACTTCTTTCAGCACCGGGAGCGGGGAATTAGATTGAATATTCTTCCCGCCAATGCTGACAGCTATTTTTTTACCTACAGTAATTCGCCAGTGATGTATTGTACGAAAGGATAACCCCGCACCATCAGAGGTTTTTAGACTTCCTTTTTTACTTTGTTGCCCCTGTTTACACTTGATCATATAAAGATAATGAGTATAGTTCTCATTCTCTTTAGTGTTTGCGGGCGCGTAGGGACTTTCCCGCATCAACAGTGAGTGCAGATCTCACACGGAACACTGAGTGTTATCGGGGGACGCTGCACTGGCCTGACGGCCTGAAACCATAATCCTAATCGCAAACACCAGGCGACGCAGACGTCCTCCTCAAATTTGATTTGCACGGTAAAGGATGTTCCTGATGACCAAAAAATTGCCCGCCCTGGCGCTGCTGGTGGCTGTCTCACTCAGCGGCTGCGCTACTCAGCACACTGCGACAACCGCGCCTGCTGCTGATGCCCCGAAACCTGCCGCCCCCGCGCAAACCAACGTCGTAAAACGCGATCTGGCTGACGGCCTGTACGAAATGGTTCTCAACCCGAAAGGCGATGCGCTGTACGTTGCCAGCTCCGAAGGCTTTAAGGATGTGCAGGGCGGAGTGGTGTATAAGCTCGATCCCACTACCCTGAAAACCCTCGGCCGCAGCCATACCGATCTGAAAAACTTCGCTCTGGCCATCTCCCCGGATGGTAAAACCCTCTATGCCACGAACTCGCTGGACGGCGGGATCAGCGCCATCGACACCGCTGACGGCAAGGTGAAAAAACGCCTGCTGTTTACCGAGCGCAACAAAGAGGGCTACCCGTACGGCGCGCGTCAGGTGTTACTGCATAACGACGTGCTGTACATCGGCGGCGTGGCCGATCCGGCGGTGATCTGGGTGGTGGATGCAAAAACGCTGAAGCTGAAAAAAACCATCAAAAACGCAGGGCAGTGGGTCACCGGCCTGATGTGGTCTGAACAGACCCAGCGCATTTACGTGGCAAACGGCGGCGGTGAGATCCTGGTGCTGGATCCTAAGAACAACCGTATCGAAAAACGCTGGAAGCCGCTCGGCGACAAACCGGCGCTGCTGCTTAATCTGGCGGAAGACAAAGCGACGGGCCGCCTGTTCGTCACCGACAACTCGAAAGCCAAAACCACCCTGGTGCTGGATATCCATACCGGTGAAGTCATTAAGCAGCTCGACGTGGGCGACTCGCTGGCGGTGAAATTTAACCCGGCGCGCAACGAGCTGTACATCACCCAGCGCGAAAGCGGCAAGCTGCTGAGCCTGGATGCCACCACTTATGCCGTGAAGCAGAGCTGGGATCTGCCGCCGAACCCGAACAGCCTGCTGCTGTCGGCGGACGGCCAGACGCTGTACGTCACCGTGAAGCAGGCCTTTAACAAAGACCACTCCACCAACGGGCCGGACAGCGTTGTGCGTATCGCCCTGAAATAATCTTTCTCATAACAATTAAGGCCCGGCAACGGGCCATTTTGCGCGTATTTTGAACGGGTTAATCATGAATAACACCAGAAGAATGAACAAGACGCTGCTGGCCCTCGCCATTGGCGCGATCGCCCATTCCGCCGTGGCGGCGGAGAGCAAAAAAGAAGAGACCATCGTGGTGCAGTCTGCTGCCAGCGACTTTAAACCCGGCGGCGACCAGCTGGTGCCGGCCTTCCTCGACGGGCAGGTGGCGAACGGCGGACGCATGGGGATGCTCGGTCAGCAAAATGCGATGGACGTGCCCTTTAACATCATCAGCTACACCTCCAAACTGGTGGAAGATCAGCAGGCGCGGACCATTGGCGACGTGGTGGCGAACGATGCGGGCGTCCAGTCCGTGCAGGGCTACGGCAACAGCGCGGAGAGCTACCGCATCCGCGGCCTGAAGTTCGACGGGGATGACATGACCTTTGGCGGTCTCTCCGGCGTGCTGCCGCGTCAGGTGGTGGACGCGCAGATGGTGGATCGCATTGAGATCTTCAAAGGGGCCAACTCCCTGATGAACGGCGCGGCCAGCTCCGGCGTCGGCGGGATGATCAACCTTGAGCCGAAACATGCGGGGGCCACGCCGCAGGCGAAAGTGGGCGTCGATTACACCTCAGATTCGCAAATTGGCACCACCCTGGATGCCGGGCGTCGTTTTGGCGACAGCGACCAGTTTGGCGCCCGGGTTAACGTAGTGCACCGTGAAGGCGAAGCGCCGGTCGCCAACGACCGCCGTCGCACCACGCTGCTCTCCACCGGCCTGGACTATGCGGGGGATAAGTTCCGCAGCTCCGTAGACATGGGCTATCAGAAGAAAACCTTCCACGGCTCGGAAACCGGGGTCAACGTGGCTGGCGTGAACTTCGTACCCGAGCCACCGAAGAACGATCGCAACTACTCGCAGAAATGGGCCTACAGCAATATCGAGAACGAATTCGGTATGTGGCGCAGCGAATACGACATCACCGACAGCTGGACCGCGTATACCGGTCTGGGGGCCCAGCACGCCCATGAAGAGGGGCTCTACAGCGGCGCGAAGCTGGTGGACAAGAGCGGCAAAGCCACCGCGTCCCGCCTGGATACTAACCGCATCAGCGACAGCGTGAGCGGCATGGCGGGCATCCGCGGTAACTTCGCCACCGGCTTTGTGACCCACAAGGTCAACGTCGGTTACTCGGCGATGACCAAAAACGAGAAGATTGCGTGGAAGATGTCGGCGGCGAAGGATAACCCGGTCACCAATATCTACCACAACACCGGCGTGGATGCGCCGCCGAGCACCAACTCCAACGGGGCGGGCGGGAACTACAGCGATCCGCTGACCAGCGGCCGCACCCGCACTCAGGGCTGGCTGCTGAGCGACACCCTTGGCGTGCTGGATGACAAACTGCTGTTCACTGTGGGTGCCCGTCATCAGAAAGTGGTGATCCGCGGCTATAACAAAGTGACCGGGATCGAAAACGCGGGTGACAGCTTCGACGGCGACCGCTGGATGCCGACCTACGGCGTAGTCTACAAGCCGTGGAACGAGATCTCGCTGTATGCCAACCACACCGAGGCGCTCCAGCCGGGTAAAACCGCGCCCAACACCGCCTCCAACTACGGCCAGAGCACCGGTATCGTCCACTCTAAGCAGAACGAAGTGGGCGTGAAGGCCGATTTCGGGCGCGTTGGCGGCTCGCTGGCGCTGTTTGAGATCAAAATGCCGTCCGCCATTCTCGACAGCCAGACCAAATACTACGGCCTGGATGCCGAGCAGCGTAACCGCGGCGTTGAGCTGAACGTCTTTGGCGAGCCGGTGCTGGGCCTGCGCCTGAACGCCAGCGCCACCTGGCTACAGGCGGAGCTGACCAAAACCAACAACGGTGTTAACCAGGGCAACGACGCCATTGGCGTTCCGTCATTCTACGGCGTGCTGGGCGCAGAGTATGACATCAAGCCCATCGACGGCCTGACCGCCACCGCTCGCGTGAACCACTCCGGTTCGCAGTATGCGGATCTGGCCAACAGCAAAAAGCTGGACAGCTACACCACCCTGGATCTGGGCATGCGTTACCGCTTCGCGGTCAACAACGACCAGAACCAGATGACCGTTCGCGCCGGGATTGAAAACATCACCGACGAGAACTACTGGTCAAGCGTGGACGACGGTGGCACCTACCTGTTCCAGGGTGAGCCGCGCACCTTCAAGGTCTCCGTCGGCTACGAGTTCTGAGTTCGACCCTCGTTATCAGGGCAAGGATGCCCTACCTTTCTACTGTTATAAAAATGTAATCAATTGTTCTTATAGTGTTCCCACTTTGTCATTTCTTAGCCTAAAGACAGGAAGCCATCGTGGGTAAACCTCTTAAGTCCGTATTCAAAAAAGAACATCGTGACGATGTCAGCAATCCCAGCGCTAACCCGGTATTTTCCAGCGTGGCGGAGATATTCCTCTCCCGCCGCCGCTTTTTGCAGATGGGCGCCGTTGCCGGTGCCGCCGCCTCTTTCCCTTTTTTACTCAAGCCTGAAAACGCCCTGGCTGCGGTTTCACAGCCTTCAGCCCTGAGCAAAGCGGTCTCGCTCGGCTTTACCAGCATTCCGGTCTCGACCGAGGATACGGTCAGGGTGCCCGAGGGCTACATCGCGCGTCCTTTCTACCGCTGGGGCGATGCCACCGGGATCAAGGGCGCTATGCCAGAGTTCAAATTTGACGCCAGCAACACGACAGACGAGCAGGCGGCGCAGGCGGGCATGCACCATGACGGCATGGCGTGGTTTAGCCTGCCGCAGGGGGAAGAGAACCCCAGTCATGGCCTGCTGGCGATGAACCACGAATATATCGATAACGGCATGCTCTTTACCGACGGCACCGCCAGCTGGAGCCTGGATAAGGCGCGGAAAGGCCAGAACGCCATGGGCGTATCGGTTATCGAAGTGAAAAAGAGTGGCAGCGACTGGGAAGTGGTGCGCCCCTCCGGTTTTGCCCGCCGCATCACGGTGAACACCCCGATGCAGCTCACCGGCCCGGCGCGCCAGCAGACGTTAATGAAAACTGCCGCCGATCCTCTGGGCGAGCAGGTGCTCGGCACCATGCAAAACTGCGCCGACGGTTATACCCCCTGGGGAACCTACCTCACCTGCGAAGAGAACTGGTCGGATATTTTCGTCAAGAAAGGCGAGCGTAACGCGCTGGAGAAGCGCTACGGCATCAGCGACAGCGATGAGTCCTATCGCTGGAGCGAGGTGGATGACAGGTTCAACGTGGATAAAACGCCTAACGAGCCGAATCGCTTTGGCTGGGTGGTCGAGATCGACCCGTACAACCCGAACTCCACGCCGCGCAAGCACACCGCGCTGGGACGCTTCAAGCATGAAGGCGCCGCCGTCACCCTGGCCGCTGATAAGCGAGTGGTCACGTATATGGGCGACGACCAGAAGTTTGAGTACATCTACAAATTTGTTTCCGACAACCAATACAATCCGGCGGATCGCGAAGCCAGTATGCAGCTGCTGACCACCGGCACGCTCTACGTCGCCAGATTCAACGACGACGGCTCCGGTGAGTGGCTGCCGCTGGTCTTCGGCCAGAACGGCCTGGATAAGAGTAAAGGGTTCGAAAGCCAGGGCGATCTGCTGATTAAAACCCGTCTGGCGGCCGACGCCGTGGGGGCGACTAAAATGGATCGTCCGGAGTGGATTGCGGTCGATCCGCACAGCAGCGGCAGCGTTTACTGCACGCTGACCAATAACAGCGATCGCGGCAAAGAGGGCAAAGCGCCGGTGGATGCGGCCAACCCGCGAGCCAATAACGCTTTCGGCCACATTATGCACTGGCACGAAGAGGGCGGGGACCCTGCAGCATTACGCTTCAAATGGGACATCCTGGTGCTGGCCGGGCGAACGGACACTACGGATGAAAAGGCGAAGGGCAGCATGAAGGGCGCCGAATTTGGCAGCCCGGACGGCCTGTCGTTTGACCATCAGGGCGTGCTCTGGATCCAGACCGACGTCTCCTCCAGCACCATTAACAAGAAAGCCTATGAGGGGATGGGCAATAACCAGATGGTGGCGACCATTCCGGGCACCAACGAGTATCGCCGTTTCCTGACGGGCCCGCGCGGCTGCGAAATCACCGGCATTGCGTTCACTCCCGACAACCGCACGCTGTTTATTAATATTCAGCATCCGGGCGAGGGCGGGGATGACATTACCGACCCGGCAAACCCGCGCGCCGTTTCTAACTGGCCGGACAACAATCCGCAAGGGCGTCCCCGCGCCTCGACGGTGGTCATCACCAAAGCGGACGGCGGTATTATCGGCTCGTGATCGGCTCCCGCCGGGCAGCAACCGTTGCCCGGCGTTTAACTTGCTCCCGTCTGCCTGAAGTGTTAAAAGGTGCCCCTTCCATAAAAAGAGACAGGGGTAAGACGTGAAAAACGCGTCATCCGCTTCAGGCAAGGGTCTTGCTGAAGCCTCGTCGGAACAGACACCGACGCTGCATCGTGGTTTACAGAACCGACATATTCAACTTATCGCCCTCGGTGGCGCTATCGGCACCGGGCTGTTCCTCGGCATCGGTCCCGCGATTCAGATGGCCGGTCCCGCCGTGCTGCTGGGGTATGCCATCGCGGGTATTATCGCTTTTCTGATCATGCGCCAGCTTGGCGAGATGGTGGTGGAAGAGCCGGTATCAGGCTCCTTCGCGCATTTTGCCTATAAATACTGGGGCCCGTTTGCCGGCTTCCTCTCCGGCTGGAACTACTGGGTAATGTTCGTGCTGGTGGGCATGGCGGAGCTGACCGCCGCGGGCATCTACATGCAGTACTGGCTGCCGGACGTGCCAACCTGGATCTGGGCAGCGGTGTTCTTCATCATCATTAACGCCGTGAACCTGGTGAACGTGCGCCTGTACGGTGAAACCGAGTTCTGGTTCGCCTTAATCAAGGTGCTGGCGATCATCGGCATGATCGGCTTTGGCCTGTGGCTGCTGTTCTCCGGACACGGCGGCGAGCGGGCAACCATCGACAACCTCTGGCAGCACGGCGGTTTCCTCGCCACCGGCTGGAAAGGGCTGGTGCTGTCGCTGGCGGTGATCATGTTCTCCTTTGGCGGGCTGGAGCTGATCGGCATTACCGCCGCCGAAGCGCAGGATCCGCATAAAAGCATTCCGAAAGCGGTCAACCAGGTGGTGTACCGTATTCTGCTGTTCTATATCGGTTCGCTGGTGGTGTTGCTGGCCCTCTATCCGTGGGTGGAAGTGAAATCCGACAGCAGCCCGTTTGTGATGATTTTCCACGATCTGAACAGCAACGTGGTGGCTTCGGCGCTGAACTTTGTGATTCTGGTGGCCTCGCTGTCGGTTTATAACAGCGGCGTCTACTCCAACAGCCGGATGCTGTTTGGCCTCTCGGTGCAGGGAAACGCGCCGAAATTTTTAACCCGCGTCAGCCGTCGCGGCGTGCCGGTCAATTCGCTGCTGCTCTCCGGGGCCATCACCTCGCTGGTGGTGCTGGTTAACTACCTGCTGCCGCACGAAGCCTTTGGCCTGCTGATGGCGCTGGTGGTCGCGACCCTGCTGCTGAACTGGATCATGATCTGCCTGGCGCACCTGCGGTTCCGCGCGGCGATGCGTCGCAAGGGGCGCGAGACGCAGTTCAAGGCGCTGCTTTATCCGGCGGGTAACTACATCTGTATCGCCTTCCTGGCGATGATCCTGGTGCTGATGTGCACCATGGACGGCATGCGCACCTCGGCCATCCTGCTCCCGGTGTGGGTTGTGTTCCTGTTTGTGGCGTTTAAACTCTCCCGCAAGAAGTAGTGCGGCTTTCGCCCGGTAAGCGCAACGCCACCGGGCCTGGAAAACTGCAATGCCCGGCGGCGCTTCGCTTGCACGGGCCTACAAAACCCGTCGGCCGGGTAAGCGCAGCGCCACCCGGCGCCTCTCCGAACCCATCTTCATCTTTATCGTGACCCCCCTCCCACTTCTTAGTCGATCCACGGGATCTTTATTTTGTAATCGATTACTTTTCATTTGATACGATTTGTAATCGATTACTTTTTAAGGGTGGGGCTGATCATGGTGTCAACAACTGAAAGTAGTGGAAAGGTGATAGGGCAGCACCGAATGCTGGTGCCGCGCCTGTCGCTGATGATGTTCCTGCAATTCTTTATCTGGGGTAGCTGGTCGGTGACTCTCGGTCTGGTGATGACTCAGCACAACATGTCATTGCTGATCGGGGATGCCTTCTCCGCCGGGCCGATTGCCTCCATTTTGTCGCCGTTCGTCCTCGGCATGCTGGTGGACCGCTTCTTCGCCTCGCAAAAGGTGATGGCGGTGATGCACCTGGCCGGGGCGGCGATCCTGTGGTTCGTCCCTGGCGCGTTAATTGCGGAAAACGGTGCGCTGCTGATCGGCCTGCTGTTTGGCTACACGCTCTGCTACATGCCGACCCTGGCGCTGACCAACAACATCGCCTTCCACAGCCTGGCGAACGTCGATAAAACCTTCCCGGTGGTGCGCGTGTTCGGCACTATCGGCTGGATTGTGGCCGGGATCTTTATCGGCGTCACCGGCGTGGCCTCCAGCGTCACCATCTTCCAGGTGGCGGCGGCCAGCTCCGTCCTGCTGGCGCTCTATAGCCTGACCCTGCCGCACACGCCGGCTCCGGCAAAAGGGATGCCGGTGAAGATGCGCGATCTCTTCTGCGCCGACGCCTTTGCGCTGCTGAAAACCCGTCACTTCTTTATCTTCTGCCTGTGCGCGATGCTGATCTCCGTCCCGCTGGGCACCTATTACGCCTACACCGCCTCCTATCTGGCGGATGCCGGGATCGCGGATGTCAGCACCGCCATGTCCTTCGGCCAGATGTCCGAAATCTTCTTTATGCTGGTGATCCCGCTGCTGTTCCGCCGTCTGGGCGTGAAGTACATGCTGCTGATCGGCATGCTGGCGTGGTTCGTCCGTTACGCGATGTTTGCCCTGGGCGTGAGCGAGGAGGGGCGCTTCCTGCTGTACCTCGGCATCCTGCTGCACGGCGTCTGCTATGACTTCTTCTTCGTGGTGGGCTTTATCTACACCGACCGCGTGGCGGGCGAAAAGGTAAAAGGCCAGGCGCAGAGCATGATCGTGATGTTCACTTACGGTATCGGCATGCTGTTGGGCTCACAAATTTCCGGCGCGCTGTACAACCGTCTGGTAGCCGGGCAACCCGTGCCTGAGGCGTGGGTGACATTCTGGTGGATCCCGGCAGTCGCTGCTGCTGTGATTGCACTCGTTTTCCTTGTCTCGTTCAAATATGAAGATGACAAGGCGTAATTTCTGGAGGTGGTATGAGGACGATTAAAGGCCCGGGAATTCTTCTGTCGCAGTTTATCGGCGGGCAACCACCGTTTAACACCCTCGACGGGCTGGCAGGCTGGGCAGCGGAAAAGGGCTATAAAGCGGTGCAAATTCCCTGCAACCATAAAGCGATTTTTGACGTAGAGCTGGCGGCAGAGAGCCAGACCTACTGCGATGAGATAAGCGGCAAACTGGCGCAGCACGGGCTGGTCATCAGCGAACTCTCCACCCATCTGGAAGGGCAGCTGATCGCCGTAAACCCGGTGTACGACGAGGCGTTTGATAACTTCGCCCCACAGGCGGTGCGCGGTAATGCCGCCGCCCGCCAGGCGTGGGCCACCGATATCGTCAAAAAGGCGGCAGCGGCTTCGGCCCGGCTCGGGTTAACCGCCCACGCCACCTTCTCGGGCTCGCTGGCCTGGCCGTTTATGTACCCCTGGCCGCCGCATAACGAGGCGCGTTTCCAGGAGGCGTTCAGCGAGCTGGCCCGCCGCTGGCGGCCGATACTGGATGTCTTTGACGAGCAGGGGGTGAACCTCTGCTATGAGATCCACCCCGGGGAAGATCTGCACGATGGCGTCACCTTCGAGCGTTTTCTGGCGCTTCTGGACAACCACCCGCGCTGCAACATCCTTTACGATCCCAGCCACCTGCTGTTGCAGCAGATGGATTACCTGGCCTTTATCGACCACTACCACACCCGCATTAAGGCGTTTCACGTCAAGGATGCCGAGTACCGCCCGAACGGGCGCAGCGGCGTCTATGGCGGGTATCAGAGCTGGATCAACCGCGCCGGACGCTTCCGCTCCCCGGGCGACGGGCAGATCGACTTTAAAGGCATTTTCAGCAAGCTGACCCAGTACGACTATGACGGCTGGGCGGTGCTGGAGTGGGAGTGTTGCCTGAAGGACGGTGACACCGGGGCGCGGGAAGGGCGCGAGTTTATCTCCCGCCACATTATTCCGGTTTCCGATCGGGCGTTTGACGATTTCGCCGCAGGAGAACTTCATGATTAACGTCGGTATTATCGGCAGCGGCTTTATCGGCCCGGCGCACATCGAAGCCCTGCGCCGTCTCGGCTTCGTGCAGGTCGTCGCCCTGTGCGACGGCTCGCTGGAACAGGCGCAAGAGAAGGCCCGGGCGCTGAACATTCCTCATGCCTGTGGCAGCGTGGACGAACTGCTGGCGCACCCGGATCTGCACGTGGTGCACAACTGCACGCCAAACCATCTTCATGCGGAGATCAACCGCCAGATCCTGCGGGCCGGAAAGCATGTCTTCTCCGAAAAACCGCTGTGCATGACCCCGGACGAGGCGCGGGAACTGGTGGCCCTGGCGGAGCAGGCGGGTGTGGTGCACGGCGTGAGCTTTGTTTATCGCCAGTTTGCGATGGTGCGCCAGGCGGCGAGCATGGTCGGGGCGGGCTCGCTCGGACGGCTGTTTGCCGCTCACGGCAGCTATCTGCAGGACTGGATGCTGCTGGAAACCGACTATAACTGGCGGGTCGACGCGGCGCTCGGCGGGGCATCGCGCGCGGTGGCGGACATCGGTTCCCACTGGTGCGATACCATTCAGTTTCTGACCGGACGGCGCATCACCGAGGTGATGGCCGACCTGTCGATCGTCTGGCCGACCCGCAAGGCCAACGTGGCCGGGAACCAGACCTTCAGCCAGGCGGGCGATGCGGTGTATGAAGACAAGCCCGTCACCACTGAAGATTTCGGCTCGGTACTGTTCCGCTTCGACGACGGCAGCAAAGGCAGCTTTACCGTCTCGCAGGTGAGCGCAGGACGGAAAAACCGCCTCAGCCTCGAGGTCAACGGCAGCGAGGGTTCCGTGGCCTGGGATCAGGAAGTGCCCCAGCAGCTGTGGGTGGGCCATCGCGCCCGGGCCAATCAGACGCTGACGGACGATCCAGGCCTGATGAACCGCGACGTGGCCGACAGCGCCCACTTCCCGGGCGGCCATATCGAAGGCTGGCCGGACGCCTTTAAGAACATGATGGCGCAGTTTTATCGTGCAGTGCAGGCGGGCAGGATGCCGGATAAGCCCGTGTTTGCCACCTTCCATGACGGGGCAAACGTGATGTATATCATTGATGCAATAGTGAAAAGCCATCAGCAGCAGCGCTGGATTAGCGTCGCGCAGTAATACCTTGCCCGGTGCGCCGGGCAACCCATTTATGGTAGCCTGCTGCTAACGCTAACTGCAGGATCACTCGTCGCTATGTCAATTCAGAAAATCGCCCAACTGGCGGGCGTCTCGGTGGCGACGGTATCGCGCGTGCTGAATAACAGCGATACCGTCAAAGCCAAAAACCGCGATCGCGTCTTGCAGGCGATTAAAGAGGCTAACTACCAGCCCAATCTTCTGGCTCGTCAGCTGCGCACCTCGCGCAGCTATATGATCCTGGTGATGGTCTCCAATATTGCCAACCCGTTCTGCGCCGAGGTGGTGAAGGGCATTGAGGCGCAGGCGGAGAAAAATGGCTACCGTATTCTGCTCTGCAATTCCGGTTCCGATATTGAACGCTCCCGCTCGGGACTGAGCCTGCTGTCCGGCAAAATGGTCGACGGCATTATCACCATGGACGCCTTTACCCGCCTTACCGAGCTGGCGGCGCTGATTGGCGATGCCCCCTGGGTGCAGTGCGCCGAATACGCCGATGCGGGGGCGGTCTCCTGCGTCGGGATTAACGATGTCGATGCCTCCCAGCATGTGGTCAGCCGCCTGGCCGACGGCGGACGTCAGCGCATCGCTTTGATCAACCACGACCTGAGCTACAAATATGCCCGCCTGCGCGAGCGCGGGTACAAGAGCGTGCTGCATCTGCGCGATCTATCGTATCAGGCCATTGAGTATGCGAGCGATCTCAGCGCCGCAGCCGGAATGGCGGCAATGACCAAACTGCTGGCGGCAGAACCGCGCCCGGACGCGGTGTTTGCGGTCTCCGATACCCTGGCCGCGGGCGCGTTACGTGCCATCGAAAAGGCAGGGCTGCGCGTGCCGCAGGATATTGCCGTGGTGGGCTTCGACGGCACGGAGCTGTCGGAGATGGTCTCGCTGACCACCATCGAACAGCCGTCGCGGGATATCGGGCGCAAGGCGGTCGATCTGCTGCTGAACAGAATCGACAACCCCGACGCCGCGACCGAGCGGGTGATGATGAACTGGCGCTTTATTTCCCGCGCCAGTACCTGAGCTATTTTGCCAGCGCGCCGGCCAGGGAGCGAATATCGTTCCCGGTCGGCGTCTGGTGTATGCGCAGGCCAAATTCATCAATCACCGCGAAAATATGATCGAAAATATCGGCCTGAATCGCCTCATATTCCGCCCAGATCACGGTGTTGGTAAAGGCGTATATTTCAATCGGCAGCCCGTTGGCGTCCGGCGCTAATTGCCGCACCATTAAGGTCATATCCTGGCGAATACGCGGGTGATTGCGTAGATATTCATTCAGGTAAGCGCGGAAGGTGCCAATATTGGTCATCTTGCGCAGGTTCAGCACCGACTCGCCTTCGCCATTCTCCTGATTCCACAGCGTAATCTCCTCGTGGCGTGTCGCCATATAGGGCTTGAGCAGCTTCGCCTGAATCAGCTGCTGCTGCTCCTGCTGGTCGAGAAAATGGATGCTGGTGGTATCAATATTCAGGCTGCGCTTAATCCGCCGTCCGCCGGAGGCCGACATGCCGCTCCAGTTGATAAAGGCGTCTGAGACCAGCGCCCAGGTCGGAATGGTGGTGATGGTGTTATCGAAATTGCGCACCTTGACGGTGGTCAGGCCGATATCCGTCACCGTACCGTTGGCGCCGTATTTCGGCATCTCCAGCCAGTCGCCGAGCTTGAGCATATCGTTGGCGGAGAGCTGAATGCCCGCCACCAGCCCGAGAATCGGATCTTTAAAGACCAGCATCAGCACTGCGGCCATCGCGCCCAGACCGCTGATCAGAATGGCGGGGGACTGGCCGATCAGCAGGGAGATAATCAGGATCCCCACCAGAATGGCGCTCACCAGCTTGATGCCCTGGAAGATCCCCTTCAGCGGCAGCTGCGAGGCGGTCGCCATTTTCTGCGACAGATTGAAAATCACGTCCAGCAGCGAGAAGAACGCCAGCAGGGCGTAAACCATCACCCACAGCTTCGCGCAGGTGGTGAGTATTTCCGCCGCGTCGCTGCCTTTTTGCAGCCACAATACCGCCTGAACGTTGACGATGATCCCCTGCAGGGTAAAGGCCAGACGGTGAAATAATTTATTCTGGGTAATGATTTGCAGCCATAAATGGCTGCTGGCCCGGGCGCGTTTCTCGAACGCCCGCAGCACCACTTTGTGCAGAATAAAATGAATAATCAGGGCAGTAAGAAAAATAATGCCAAAGATGATCACAAGGGAGGTGGTGTGATTAATTTCAATGCCTGTCTCTTCGACCAGGGAAATGAACTCCTGCATAACGTCTCCTGTATTAAAGCAGCCGCCATAATGGCGGCTGAGGATCTATTATGCAAATTCGCCAGGCCTATTTTACCGCCTGACAGGTCTTCACCACCGGCAGGCACAGGCGATGGCGCAGCCGCAGCGTGACCAGCGCCAGCACGATCATCATGACGGTTTCCACCACCAGGAAGACGTTAATCGCCTCTGCGTAATCCCCGCGATGGGTGTGCAGGGCGTGGAGCAAAATCGCGCCGAATATCGCCGGGCCGAGGCCGAGCGCCGCCTGTTGCAGGGTGCTGAGGATGGCGCTGGCCGCCCCGGCATCGTCAGGCTGGATATCGCGCATCCCGATACGGTAGAAGCTGTTCACAATCAGCGCCTGGCCGTAGCCCACCAGCCCGGTAGCCGGGGCGAGAGTCAGGGCGGTGTTCTCCTGTCCCCAGATGCGGAAGGTGACGATCAGCGCCAGCAGGCCGGTTATCTGGATCGCCAGCCCGGTCAGCAAAATGGTGCTGGTGCTGTAGCGAGCAATCAGGCGCGGGGCAAACCACGCCGAAACAAAATAGGTCACGCCCAGGGCAATAAAGCTGTTGCCGGACTGCCACGGTGCCATTCCCAGACCGGTCTGCATGGTCAGCGCCATGCAGAACATAAACCCGGACCAGACGCTGAAAAAGAGCAGCGCAATCAGCACGCCAAAGCGGATGCTGCCGAGCCGCATCAGCCGCGGCGGGATCAGCGGATGAGCCCCATCGCGCTCTTTTTTACGCGCATTCAGCGCCATTAAATACGCCAGCGGGATAATGGCGAGAAGCATAGCCTTCAGCGGCCAGGACCAGTGCCACTGCGGCCCCAGCGCCATCGGGAACAGCAGGCAGCAGAGGATCGCCGCCAGTAATGCGGTGCCCGACCAGTCGATACGCGACGGCGTGTCGCGGCGGGTTTCCGGCACGTAGCGACGGCTCAGGGCCAGCACCAGCAGGCAGATCGGCACGTTGATAAAGAAAGCGTTGCGCCAGCCCAGCCCGGCGATATCCGCCGACACCAGCCAGCCGCCGCCCATCTGCCCGACGATAAAGGCAATCCCGCCGATGCCGCCAAACAGGCTGATGGCTTTCGCATGGGCAGGGCCTTTCAGTGTGACGTGCAGAGTGGCAAGAATTTGCGGCACGATCATCGCCGCCCCTGCGCCCTGAACGATGCGCGCCGCCAGCAGCTGCTCGATATTGCCCGCCATGCCGCACAGCAGCGAGGCCAGGCCAAAGCTCGCCACGCCCCACATAAACAGACGACGGCGGCCGAGGTTGTCCCCCAGCTTGCTGCCAAGGGCCAGGCAGACGGCAAAGGCCACGCCGTAAAGGGCGACAATCAGCTCCAGCCCGGTGGCGGTGGCGTGCAGCGAGTGGGTGATGGCGTCCAGCGCCACGTTGGTGATTGAGGTATCAATCAGCGGCAGCATCTGGCCGGTTAACAGCAATATCAGGCCTGCGCGACCCGGTGAAACAACTGACGTATTCATGGTGACTCCATTGCGTCAAACAGCGTAGCGTCGTAGCATCAACCATCTGATAAACGGGTACCAGTTCTTGCTTATACTGGTACTGGCACTACCATGCAGGGGGCAATATGGCGCTGATGTCTGAACCCGTCACCTCACTTCAGGATGACACCCGTAAACAGCTCGGCGCATTTTTACGCGCCCGACGCGAAAGTCTCGACCCGCAGCGCCTTGGTTTACCGCGCAGCGGTCGACGCCGTACCCCAGGCCTGCGCCGGGAAGAGGTGGCCCTGCTGGCGGACGTGGGCGTCACCTGGTACACCTGGCTGGAACAGGGCAGGGACGTCAACCCTTCAATCACGGTGATGGCGGCGGTGGCGAAGGCGCTGCAGTGCACCCCGACCGAAGCCCGCCACCTCTTCCTGCTGGCCGGCCTGCCGCCGGGTGAAGCGCCCCAGGCGGTCTGCTGCGAGGGGATCAGCGAAGGCACCCGTCGTCTTCTCGACACCCTGATGCCGAAACCCGCCAGCATCCAGAAACCGAACTTCGATATCGTGGCGTGGAATGACAGCTTTGGGCACCTGATGGGCGTCGATTTCAATGACATCCCGCCGGAAGACCGCAACTGTATTTATCTGTTCCTCACCCACCCGGCGTGGCGCGCCCGCCTCGGTAAGCGCGGCGACGTGCTGCCGGTTTTCGTCTCCTATTTCCGCGCTGCAATGGCGGAGCACCGCGGTGACCCGCAGTGGGAAGCCAAACTGGCGCGCTTCTTTGCGGTGTCCGAGGAGTTTGAAGCCCTGTGGCACCAGCGTAACGACGTGCGCGGCGTGGAAAACCAGCTCAAGCTGTTTACCCATCCCGAACTCGGCGATTTTCATCTCCAGCAGATGTACTGGTACTCCGCCCCGCGCAACGGCTCCCGCCTGCTGGTCTATCTGCCGGTGGATGACGAGGGCGAGCGCGCGCTGACGTGGCTGGCGGAGCAGGCACAATGAACGTCACCCGCAAACAGGAACGCCTCCTGCGCCGCGCCCTCAACGAATGGCAACAGGAGGGGGCATTAACCGCCGACGAGCATCAGCGTCTGGCTGCCAGCTTAAAACGCGTCGCCATGGACTGGCAGCGCCTCAGCCGCTACGCCTTCTGGACGGCAATCGCCTGCGTCATCATCGCCATCGGTAGCCTGTTTGCCGACAGCGAGCTGATGGCGCGCATCATCGAGTTCTTCGCCTTCTCCTCCATCGCCCGCATCGGACTGCCTGCGCTGATGGCAGGGCTGTTTTATCTGTGGGGATTCAGCCGCCAGCGGCGGGAAACCCAGTGGCACTACAGCACCGAGGCAATTCTGTTCCTCGGCGTGTTCTTCACCGCCATTGCGCTCTGGCAGCTGGGGGAACGGCTGAATACCGGTAGCGGCCATATCGCGCCGCTGTTCCTGCTCGGCTGCGCCGTTTACGGGCTGGTGGGCTTCTTCGGGCGTTCGGGGCTGGTGTGGCTGTTCTTTTTGCTCTCGCTGGGCAACTGGTTTGGCGCGGAGACCGGCTACATGTCCGGCTGGGGCGCCTACTGGCTGGGGATGAGCTATCCGGTGCGCTTTATCTTCTTCGGCGGCGCGCTGCTGGCGCTGTGCTGGTGGCTGCGCGGGATGCTGCGTAAACGCCATCTGTACACCACCAGTAAAGCGATGGGGCTGACCTATCTGTTTGTTGCCCTGTGGATCATGTCGATTTTTGGCAATTACGATATCGATAACGGGTACGGCACCACCCGGGCGGCGCTGCTGCCGTGGGCGCTGCTGTTCGCGGTGGCGGCCGGGATTTGTATTTATATCAGCCTGAAAACCGACGACGGCATGCTGCGCGGATTTGGCCTGACGTTTCTGGCGATCAACCTCTATACCCGCTATTTCGAATACTTCTGGGACGGGATGAACAAGGTGCTGTTCTTCCTGATCCTGGCGGCGTCGCTGGCGGTGATAGGGCGCTATGCGGAGCGGATCTGGCACGCGGGGAGCGGAGCGAAGTAGATCTTTTGCGAGAGGGCTTCCGGGATCCGGAGCCCCTTCTGTTGAAGGCTGTCAAAGCGTGTAAGGTGAGGTTTAATGTAAACCAACCTGCTGAATCTACGTCATTTAGCTGAGTAGTGAAGTGGGCTATACTTACGCGATGAGAAACCAGTCATGTCGCCACTGATGATTGATTCCGCAGATTTCAGCCAAAAACTCGGGCTTATCTCCCGAAACGTCGAACATACCGAAGCGTTTCTGGCAAGGGGCACAGTGGAGTTTCACCTGCCGGGTTTTTTGCTTCCTGTGGGGTACCTGCTCCTGAAATCGCGTTATGGCGATGAATACCGACTCGTCACCACCGACGACGGCAAGCCTGATACGGCGTATGCCGTAAAGCTGGCATTTCATAAAGAAATTACCTTTCCCCACGGTGCCGCTACGCAAGTGATGGTCTGGCGTACGCCACGCGCAGTCCATCAACGCGTGATAAGCGGATTACCCCAATTATTCTTTCAGTGGGTGCTAAGCGAATACGACATTGTGGTATCAGACAGCGAGCAAACCGGCGACGGACAGCGCTTCTGGCTGCGGATGATCGACTGGGCGTTTACCATGAATTATCAGATCGGTGTGGCGGACGGCATGGTTGGTGAAGAGTGGCACTTAACGCCAGTTAATTCATACGCTGAACTGGAAGAGCGCTGGATAGCGTTCGCCTGGCGTAACGATCGCGACGTGCATCCGCATCGCAGCCTGGTTATCAGTAAAAAGTAACGGGCCGCAGATCGCGGCCCGTTTGTATCAGCACTCAGTCACAATGGTGCTCAGCGGCAGGCGAGATTTTGGCAGGGTGGCGTTGAAATCTTCCACGCTGTGATGCCCAACCGGCACCACCACCAGGCTGGTGAAGCCTTTCTCTTTCAGACCAAACTCTTCGTCGAGGACTGCGGCGTCGAAGCCTTCAATCGGCACTGCATCCAGGCCCATCGCGCCCACGCCCAGCAGGAAGTTGCCGACGTTCAGGTAAACCTGTTTCGCCATCCACTGGTCGTCATCTTTCAGATCGACACGGTGCAGATCGGCGAAGAAGGTGCGGCCTTTGTGGTTGGCGGCTTTCGCTTCTGGCGTGTTGAAACGGCCGTCGGCCTCCTCCTGATCCACCACGCGCGTCAGCCAGGCATCGTCCATCGCGGTTTTGGCGCAGAACACCACCACGTGAGAAGCATCCAACATTTTGCGTTCGTTAAAGACAAAGCCACCGGCTGCGGACTTCGCCACCCGCGCTTTACCTTCCTCGGTGCTGGCGACGATAAAGTGCCACGGCTGCGAGTTGGTGCTGGACGGGCTGTACTGCAGCAGGGTTTTAATCTGTTCCGCCTGGTCGGCAGTCAGTTTTTTGCTCGGATCAAACGCCTTTGTGGAGTGACGTTTTAAGGCAACGGAAATGATATCCATAGCTACTCCTGGGTTAACATCGCCCACCGGGGGCGAGGAAAGGGAAAAGGGTACAAGGGGAAGGGGACAAAGATAAGGGCATTAAGAGCGTTTAACCGCCGGGGCGTAAACGTTTTTGCTCTTTTTTCGGCAGTTTATCCACCACCAGATGCCACGAATCATCGATCAGATCGGCTAGCAGCGCCGGGGTGATATCTTCGGCTGCATAAATCGAAATCCAGTGCTTTTTATTCAGATGGTAGCCGGGCTCGATCCCCCGGTAGATCTGCTGGTTGAGCAGCGATTTTTGCGGATCTGACTTCAGGCTGACGTGCTGGCGTCCATGCGCCACGCCCATCAGCATAAAAATTTTGCCGCCCACTTTAAACACATCGTATTCCGGGCCAAAGGGCCAGCAGTGCTCGGTAAAGGGCAACTCCAGCGCCACCTGCTTTGCGCAGGCGGCGAGCGTTTTACTGTCCATGGATATCCTCTTCGGCTAGCGCTCGCCACATGGCTTCAAAACCCAGCGCCTTAAATTCGGCGGCGCGCGCCGGTTCGCGGGTGGCGAAGGACATCGTCGTCTCCGCCAGCGACAAGAACAGGGCATCGCCAAACAGTCGAAATTCCTCTGACATAAATACCGGGCGGATATGACGACGGCACAGCTCATGCAGTTCCGGGAACATCTCGTGTACCGCCTGTTCGGTTTCGGCGTTAATCTTCTCGCTCACCCCGAGCTGGCGTATTGCGCCGTGGGCTACCGGGTTGCGGATCCCCCAGTCAACGTAGCTGTTCCAGATATTGCGGGTATGCTCTTTCGGCTGGGTGAGGGCACGATCCATATTCGCCAGCATGGTCTGGCACAGGTCCTGTTTCAGGTGCAGGTAGAGGGCGTTGAGCAGATCGTCTTTGGTGGCGAAATAGCGAAACAGGGTGCCTTCAGCCACCCCTGCGCTGCGGGCGATTAACGCGGTAGAGGCCGCAATGCCCGACTGGGCAAAAGCGGTGGTTGCCGCGTCCAGCAACGCCAGTTTTTTATCTTCACTTTTCGGACGAGCCACTGCATTTCCTCCAGTTTATGTGCAAAAACCCTGATTGAATCATGCCCTTTGCGGGGCTGCAACGTGGAATGTCAAAGATCTTAAAACGTCTTGACGACTTTCGCATCACTTCTATAATGAGTGCTTACTCACTCATAATCAAGTTTTGCCCGCGCAGGCCATCGGATGGGGCGCGAATTCGGGTCGGGATATGAAAAAGCGTTTTATTATTAGCCTGGTGGTAGTGATGATTATTGCATCAGCGGCGAGTTTGCCGTTTGTACTGAATGCCGGATTCGGCCAGCCGCCACAGGGCGCGCAGCTGAGTGAGTTTGCCGCTTCGCCGCAGTATCGCGACGGTCAGTTCCATAACACCCTGCCCACGCCGGGGTTTACCGGCAACAAGAACATGCTGGCGGCGTGGTGGGATTTTCTGGTGACGAAGCGTGAGAACGCCCGTCCGGCCCAGCCGCTGCCGCTGGTGAAAACCGATCTGGCACAACTGCCGCTGGATCAGGACACCCTGGTCTGGCTCGGCCACTCCTCGTGGTATCTGCAGCTGGCAGGCAAACGTATCCTGATCGATCCGGTGTTCAGCGGTTACGCTGCACCTTTCTCCTTCCTTAATAACGCCTTTGCCGGCGAGTACCCCTGGCACGCCGAAGAGATGCCCGACATCGATCTGCTGATTATTTCTCACGATCACTACGATCATCTCGATTACGCCACCATCAAGGCGCTGATGCCGAAAGTGAAACGCGTGGTCACGCCGCTCGGGGTAGGTTCGCATCTGCGTTACTGGGGTATGGATCCGTCAATCATTGAGGAGCGGGACTGGGATCGGTCGGTGCGCATCAGCGATGACCTGACAGTGCACGTTCTGCCAGCGCGGCATTTCTCCGGGCGGGGACTGAAGCGCAACCAGACGCTGTGGGGCAGCTTTATGTTTGTCACCCCGCAGCAAAAGGTGTTCTACAGCGGGGATTCCGGTTACGGCCCGCACTTTAGCGCCATCGGGGAGCAGTTTGGCAGCGTCGATCTGGCGATCATGGAGAACGGGCAGTACGACCAGGACTGGAAGTACATCCATATGCAGCCTGCCGAAA
This sequence comes from Leclercia sp. TB492, assembly GCF_049974505.2. NCBI lineage: Bacteria > Pseudomonadati > Pseudomonadota > Gammaproteobacteria > Enterobacterales > Enterobacteriaceae > Leclercia > Leclercia sp. TB492. The sequence continues at coordinate 1,153,100 of NZ_CM127572.1, forward strand.
CGGCGCAGGCCGCCGCGGATCTGAATGCCAGGGCGGTGGTGCCGGGCCACTCCGGGCGCTTTGTGCTGGCAAAACACACCTGGAACGACCCGCTGATCAAGCTGTCGCAGGCCAGCAAGGATAAGCCGTATCGCCTGCTGACGCCCGAGCTCGGTGAGCCGATCAGAGTGGATGATGCCACGCAACAATTTCACGCGTGGTGGGAATAATGTTAAATCGAAGAGCAGAGGGGGAGAGCAGCATGACTATTTCTGCTCAGGTTATCGACACCATTGTCGAGTGGATCGACGACAACCTTCATCAGCCGTTGCGGATCGAGGATATTGCCCGTCACGCGGGCTATTCCAAGTGGCACTTACAGCGGCTGTTTATGCAGTATAAAGGCGAGAGCCTTGGGCGTTATATTCGTGAACGTAAGCTGCGGCTGGCGGCGCGGGATCTGCTGGAGTCAGACGAAAAGGTCTACGACATTTGTCTGCGCTACGGCTTTGACTCCCAGCAGACCTTTACCCGCGTCTTCACCCGTACGTTCAACCAGCCGCCGGGGGCGTATCGCAAGGATAACCACAGCCGGGCGCACTAATGCGCATTCCCCTCCCGTGCAGGAGGGGATATTTAAGGCCACTATTTAAAAACGATACTGCAGGCCGACGGCGACAACATAGTTTTCGTTTTCGATCCCCGCCGCATCGCCATGCACATATAAGGAAGGTCCCCCGAGCAGGTTATCCCTGATTTCGGTACTGCCTTTTCCCTCGTCATAGCGCGTCCAGCTAAATTCCGCGAACACTTTGGCATTCGGCGTCACGTAGTAGCCCACATCCACCATTGCGGCATAATAATCGGCATTATTGGCTTCATCGCGGTAGGTGAACTGGCGATCGTAATGCTCGTCATTATCTCTGGCGCGTACCCACGGGCTATATCTGACCTGACCATTGATCTCAATATTCTGATAGCGATACATTCCCACAAGGCCAGCATAGGCGACACCAAAACGCTGTTTGTACGAGATACCGCGATCGTTATCCGGGTACTCGCCGGTCATTTTCCTGCTTCAGCAACCAGCCCTTGGCACTCAGGTCAAATTCGTTGGCATGATTGAGGCGGCTTGCCGGATGGGTTGACCAGTCTGTCGGGCTCTCCTGGTTAGGATCCATCCAGTCGTAATCATCCATATGCGATCCGCCAGGGGAGAAACGGCGGATCGCTGAGATTAATCGGCCTGCGAAAACCAGCGGCGCCAGATGAAGCGCAGGACAAAGAACTCAACGGTGCCGAGCAGTAAAAACCACAGGCAGAAGATAATGGTGTAAAGCTGGTTAAGATCCATCAGATGGAAGGTGCTCATCAGCTTCTGTGCCACCACCAGCCCCAGCGAAGGTGCAGGCAGCAGCAGAACGGAGAGAAAGGCCATCAGCAAGATGCCGCCTGCCGTTAACAGTGTTTCTAACGGGTGTCTCATGATTATGTTAATCGTCAGTTAAAAATAACATTCTCCCGGATAGGGCTTCGTAAAGCAATATCATCTATCAGGTGCGCGGGCGATAAATAATCGCCCGCTAATTTGCTGATATTCCCTTGCCAGATACCCGCTAATTCAATTAACCTGCGTTAATGTAAATTATTGTCACCCGCCGGAAAATAGTTTTACAAAGGTATAAGTGCTATATCCAATTAACGTCGCAATAACAATGGCTGCGATAATATATAACGCCAGGCGACGCCCGCGATAAATTCCAAACATGCTGACCCCTCGTTTAGTTTAGGTTTAGAAATAATTTGTAAAAATCACCGCATTGAAATGAAACGTTTTCTGTTTAATGCCATCGACAGAAATAATAGTGCGTTAAATTAATTGCCGTGACAACCCATTAAATTAACGCCTGACGATTTATAAAAGCAGAAATGGAATTCAGGCTTTTGCTCACTGCGAACTAAAGGAGCTGAAATATGACCAAAATACATCACTCTCACACGCCACCGTCCACGGCGGGCCACGCACCGACGCAGGCTTATCAGCAGACCGTCGAGCAGACCCTCGCGGCGCAGCATAGCAACACGTCTGGCCTGAGCCGTGCCGAAGCTCAGGCGCGCCTGCAGCAGCATGGCCCCAATGCCCTGCCGGAAAAAAAAGCCAGACCGGCGTGGCTGCGTTTTCTGGCCCACTTTAACGACGTCTTAATTTACGTCCTGCTGGCCGCCGCGGTGTTAACCGCAATAATGGGCCACTGGGTCGATACTCTGGTGATTCTGGGTGTGGCGGTGATTAATGCCTTAATTGGTCATATTCAGGAGAGTAACGCCGAAAAATCCCTGAGCAGTATCCGAAATATGCTTGCCAGCGATGCGCGCGTTATTCGCGAAGGGGCTCATGAAACAATACCGACAACTGAAATAGTTCCCGGGGATATTATTGTCCTGCGCGCCGGAGATCGTATTCCGGCAGATATGCGGGTGATCGAGGCGCATAATTTACGCGTGGAAGAGGCGATCCTCACCGGCGAATCTACGGTGGTCGATAAACATATTCTGCCTCTGACCGGGGAATTAACTCTGGGCGACCGCACCAATCTGCTGTTTTCCGGCACCACCGTCAGCGCGGGCGGCGGCCTGGGCGTGGTGATTGCCACTGGCCAGCAGACCGAGCTGGGCCACATCAACCAGATGATGGCCGGAATTGAAAAACACCGCACCCCGCTGCTGGTGCAGATGGACAAGCTCGGCAAAGCTATCTTCGGCCTGATTATGGCGATGATGGCCGCGCTCTTTGTCTTCAGCCTGCTGCTGCGTGATATGCCGCTCGGCGAACTGCTGCTGTCGTTAATCAGCCTGGCGGTGGCCGCGGTGCCGGAAGGTCTGCCAGCCATCATCTCGATTATCCTGTCGCTGGGCGTGCAGGCGATGGCGCGTAAGCGGGCCATCATCCGCAAGCTGCCTACCGTAGAGACGTTAGGGGCGATGACCGTGGTCTGCTCGGATAAGACCGGCACCCTGACCATGAACGAGATGACCGTCAAAGCGATCATCACCGCTGACAGCTGCTACCGCGTCGAGGGTGACAGCTACTCCCCGGAAGGCAATATCTGCCTTGAGGGCAGCGACGAGCCGGTACAGATCCAGCCGGGCACCGTGCTGGAACAGTATCTGCGCACCATTGACCTGTGTAACGACAGCCAGATGATTCAGGACGAGCGCGGCCTGTGGAGCATTACCGGTGGGCCGACCGAAGGCGCGCTGAAGGTACTGGCAGCGAAAGCCCACCTCATGCCGGTGATGACCACGCTGCTCAACAAGATCCCGTTCGACTCGCAGTACAAGTACATGGGCACCCACTACCAGATTGGCAGCGAGGAGCAGATCCTGATCACCGGCGCGCCGGACGTCATTTTCGCCCTGTGCGCAGAGCAGCAGACCCGTAACGGCGCAGAAGCCTTTAACCGTGCGTACTGGGAAACCGAGATGGAGCGCTATGCCCGCCAGGGGCTGCGCATGGTGGCCGCGGCGTTCAAACCGGCGAACGGTGAACAGGAGCTGACCCACGACGACCTCAGCCACGGCCTGATCTTCCTCGGCATCGCCGGGATGATGGATCCACCGCGCCCGGAGGCGATCGACGCCATTCACGCCTGCCAGCAGGCGGGGATCCGCGTGAAGATGATCACCGGGGATCACCCGCAGACGGCGATGAGCATCGGGCAGATGCTGGGGATCGCCAACAGCGCCCAGGCGGTAACCGGCTATCAGCTGGAGCATATGGATGATGCCGGGCTCGCAAAAGCGGCGGGGGAGTACGACATCTTCGCCCGTACCAGCCCGGAGCATAAGCTGCGTCTGGTGAAGGCCTTGCAGGAGCAGGGCGAGATCGTCGGCATGACCGGCGACGGCGTGAACGACGCCCCGGCCCTGCGCCAGGCGGACGTGGGCATTGCCATGGGCATCAAGGGCACCGAAGTGACCAAAGAAGCCGCCGACATGGTGCTGACCGACGACAACTTCGCCACCATTGCCAGTGCGGTAAAAGAGGGCCGTCGCGTCTACGACAACCTGAAGAAGACCATTCTGTTCATCATGCCGACCAACCTCGCGCAGGGGCTGCTGATTGTGATTGCCCTGCTGGCGGGGAACATCATTCCGCTGACGCCGGTGCTGATCCTGTGGATGAACATGGCGACCTCCGCCACGCTCTCTTTCGGACTGGCCTTTGAAGCCGCCGAGCGCAACATCATGCGTCGTCCACCGCGTCAGACCGGGCAGCACGTGATGGATGCCTACGCCGTCTGGCGCGTGGCCTTCGTCGGCACCATGATTGCAATTGCCGCCTTTGCGCTGGAAGCCTGGCTGGCCCCGCGCGGCCACAGCGCGGAATTCATCCGCACCGTGCTGCTGCAGATGCTGGTCTGCGCCCAGTGGGTCTACATGATTAACTGCCGCAACACCGGGGGCTTCTCCCTGAACCGCGGCCTGTTGGCAAACAAAGGGATCTGGCTGGTGACGGGCGTGCTGCTTCTGCTGCAGTTGGCGATTATCTACCTGCCGTTTATGCAGATGCTGTTCGGCACCGAAGCTCTGCCGCTGCGCTACTGGGGCGTCACCCTGGGGATGGCGAGCGTGATGTTCTTCATCGTCGAAATCGAGAAGCGCCTGACCCGCAGGTTCCGTAAGGCTGCATAACCTAAAACCTTACCCCTTACCCTCTCCCTGCAGGGGAGAGGGTCATATTCAGAGATAATCCCCATGAAACTGACCTTCCTGTGCGTACTCCTCGCCTGCGCCCTGCAAACCGCCTTTGCCGCCGCCATCCCCGTGCGCGTCGCCACCGTGGAGCAGACCGCCCACGCCGCCGAGCGCCAGATCCCGGGCCGCGTCGAAGCCATACACACCGTTGAACTGCGGGCCCGCACGGAGGGCGTGATCGCCCGGGTGCACTTCCGCGACGGGCAGTATGTGAAAAAGGGCGACCTGCTGTTTGAGCTGGACAACGCCGAGCCGCGGGCCGCCCTGCGCCTGGCGCAGGCCGAGGTCAGGAGCGCAGAAGCCACCCTGCGTCAGGCGCAGCAGCAGCTCTCCCGCTTTGAGAGCCTGGGCAGTAACAACGCCATCAGTCGTCACGACGTGGATAACGCCCGCATGCAGCGCGACGTCGCCCGCGCCGCGCTTGAGCAGGCGAAAGCCCGGCTCGAAACCCGTAACGTCACCCTGGCGTACACCCGCATTACCGCGCCCATTGATGGCCGCGTGGGACACAGCCGTTTTCACGTGGGCAGCCTCGTGAACCCGGCCAGCGGCGTGCTGGTGGAGGTGGTGCAGCTTGACCCGATCCGCATTGCCTTTGCGCTGGAGGAGGGAGCCTTCGCCACTAAAGCCGGGCAGCATTCGGACATTCGCGCCATGAAGCAGGCCTGGCAGGTGCTGATAGACAGCAACGGTCAGCGCATCAGCGGGGAACTGACGTCCGTGGATAACCGCATCGACCCGCGCACCGCCAGCGTGATGCTGCGCGCCGAGTTTGCCAACCCGCGCCATCAGCTATTGCCCGGCGGCAACGTAAACCTGTATCTGCGCCCGGCAAGCGTTCAGCCGGTGCTGACCCTGCCCGCCGCGGCGGTGCAGCAAAACGGTAACGGATACTTCGCCTGGGTAGTTAACGCCGACGGCAAAGCCGAACAACGCCCGCTGACCCTTGCCGGGCAGATCGGCCAGCAGTTTCAGATTGCCTCCGGCATCGCGTCCGGTGAGCGAGCGATTACTGACGGCGCGCAGCGCGTGCAGCCAGGCGCTGCCGTTCAGATACTCAATTAAGGAGCCACCATGCTGACGTTTTTCATCAAACGCCCGCGCTTCGCAATGGTGATCGCGCTGGTCATCACCCTGCTGGGGGCTATCGCGCTGAGGATGATTCCGGTGGAGCAGTATCCGCAGATCACGCCCCCGGTTGTGAATGTGTCAGCGTCATGGCCCGGTGCCAGCGCGGCTGACGTGGCGGAAGCCATCGCCACGCCGCTGGAGACCCAGCTGAACGGCGTGGATCATATGCTCTATATGGAATCCACCAGCTCGGACGAAGGCAGCTACAGCCTGAACATCACCTTTGCCGCAGGAACGGACCCCGATTTAGCCGCCATCGACGTGCAAAACCGCGTCGCGCAGGCCGTGGCGCAGCTTCCCGCCGAGGCGCAGCAAAACGGCGTGCAGGTGCGCAAGCGCGCCACCAACCTGATGATGGGGGTAAGCCTTTACTCACCGAATAATTCCCACTCACCGCTGTTCGTCAGCAACTACGCCAGCACCCAGCTGCGTGAGGCGCTGTCCCGCCTGCCGGGCGTTGGGCAGGTGCAGATGTTTGGCGCGCGGGACTACAGCATGCGCATCTGGCTGCGTCCGGACCGCATGAACGCCCTGAACGTCACCACCGACGACGTGGCCCAGGCACTGCGGGAGCAGAACGTGCCGGGGGCGGCAGGCCAGGTCGGCACGCCACCGGTGTTTAACGGCCAGCAGCAGACCCTGACCATTAACGGGCTGGGGCGCTTAAATCAGGCTGAAGATTTCGCCGGGATCATTATCCGCGCGGGGGAGATGGGCCAACTGGTGCGCCTGAAGGATGTCGCCACCATTGAACTCGGCTCCCGCAGCTACAGCTCCGGCGCACAGCTGAACGGGCATGACTCCGCCTACCTCGGCATCTACCCCACGCCGTCCGCCAACGCCCTGCGCGTGGCTGACGCGGTGCGCGCCGAGCTGGAACGTTTGTCCGCACGCTTCCCGGGCGATCTGACGTACGAAGTGAAATTCGACACTACCTCCTTTGTTGCGGCCACCATCAAGGAGATTGGCGTTTCGCTGGCGCTGACCCTGCTGGCGGTGGTGGTCGTGGTTTCCCTGTTTCTGCAAAGCTGGCGCGCGACGCTGATTGTCGCGCTCGCCATTCCGGTGTCGCTGGTGGGCACCTTTGCGGTGCTCTATACGCTGGGTTATTCCGCCAACACCCTCAGCCTGTTCGCCATTATTCTGGCGCTGACCATGGTGGTGGATGATGCCATCGTAGTGGTGGAGAACGTGGAAACCCTGATGGCGGAAGGGCAGAGCCGCACGGAGGCAACCGCCCAGGCGCTGCGGCAGATTGCCGGGCCGGTGATTGCCACCACCCTGGTGCTGCTGGCGGTGTTTGTGCCGGTAGCGCTGTTGCCTGGGATTGTCGGCGAGCTTTATCGCCAGTTCGCGGTGACGCTCTCCACCGCCGTGACGCTTTCAAGCCTGGTGGCGCTCACCCTGACGCCCGCGCTGTGCGCGATGCTGCTGCGTCCGCGCCCGGAGAAACCTGCGGCACTCTATCGCACCTTTAACCGCGGGCTGGACGCCACGCGCGGTTTCTACACCCGCATCGTGAACGTTTTAAACCTGCGCCCGTGGCTGGCGCTGCTGGCCACCGCAGGCGCGGCGGCTGTCGTCGCGTTCAGCTTTATGTCGATGCCAAAAGGCTTCCTGCCCCAGGAAGACCAGGGCTACTTCTTCGCCAGCGTCCAGCTGCCGGAGTCGGCCTCGCTGGAGCGGACCGAAGCAGTGATGGCGACGGCGCGGGCGCTAATCGCCAAAAATCCGGCAGTGGAGGACGTGATTCAGGTCTCCGGGTTCAACATTCTCAACGGCACCAGCGCCTCCAACGGCGGCTTTATCTCCGTGATGCTGAAGGACTGGAGCGAGCGTCCACCGCTGGATGCGGTGATGGGCACATTGCAGCGCCAATTGCTGGCCCTGCCGGAAGCGACCATCATGACCTTCGCGCCGCCGACGTTGCCGGGGCTGGGCAACGCCTCCGGCTTTGACCTGCGCATTCAGGCCCAGGCGGGGCAGAGCCCGGCGGAGCTGGAGCGCGTCACCCGGGAGGTGCTGGCGAAAGCCAACCAGCACCCGCAGCTGAGCCGGGTGTTCACCACCTGGAGCAGCAACGTGCCCCAGTTGACCCTCACCGTTGACCGCGAGCGGGCCGCACGCCTCGACGTGCCGGTGTCGCGCATCTTCAGCAGCCTGCAAACCGCCTTTGGCGGCACCCGCGCCGGAGATTTTAGCGTCAACAACCGCGTCTACCAGGTGGTGATGCAAAACGAGATGCAGTGGCGCGAGCGCGCGGAGCAAATCAGCGAGCTGTTCGTGCGCAGCAATAACGGCGAGCGGGTACGCCTGAGCAATCTCGTCACCATCACCCCGACCGTCGGCGCGCCGTTCCTGCAGCAGTACAACCAGTTCCCGTCGGTGTCGGTAAGCGGCTCGGCGGCGCAAGGGGTGAGCAGCAGCACGGCGATGGCGGTGATGGGTCAGCTTCTGACAGAGAACCTGCCTGCCGGGTACGACTACGCCTGGAGCGGCATGTCGTATCAGGAGCAGCAGACCGGCAACCAGGCGATCTGGATTGTGCTGGCGGCGGTGGTCATGGCGTGGCTGTTCCTGGTCGCCCAGTACGAAAGCTGGACGCTGCCGGCGAGCGTGATGCTCTCGGTGCTGTTTGCCCTCGGCGGGGCGCTGGTGTGGCTGTGGATAGCGGGGTACGCCAACGACGTCTACGTGCAGATTGGGCTGGTGCTGCTGATCGCCCTTGCCGCCAAAAACGCCATCCTGATCGTCGAGTTTGCCCGCGCGCGGCGCATGGAGGGAGTGGCCATTGTCGATGCTGCCCGCGAGGGGGCGTCCCGCCGCTTCCGGGCAGTGATGATGACCGCCGTGTCGTTCATTATCGGGGTCCTGCCGATGATGCTGGCGACCGGAGCCGGTGCCCAGAGCCGCCGCATCATCGGCACCACGGTGTTCAGCGGCATGCTGGTGGCCACCGTGGTGGGGATTGTCTTTATCCCGGCGCTGTTTGTGCTGTTCCAGCGCCTGCGCGAGTGGGGGCACCGGCTTACGGGCTAGTCGCCCACAGCTCGGCATGTTTTTGCACTAAGGAGATGAGCGAGCCACCGTCTGCGATAAAGTCCCGCATGCGCTGCGCCTCGCTCTTGCCCTGCTTCAGCATCAGGCCAATCTCCTGAATCGCGCTCGTCGCGCCCAGCTTCTCCGCAGACGGCGCCACGCGCTCCAGCAGCCAGGCGAGATCCTCAGCAATGGTTTTCTGCTCTCCGGTATGCACGTCCGTCAGGATCCCCGCTAACCCGTAGCGACAGGCCTGAAAACGGTTAAAGCGGTACAGCAGAAAATCCGCTTCCTGATGCTTATAAGGCCGCGTGGTCAGCAGCCAGTGCGAGGTGGCCTGAATCAGCCCGGCGATATTGATGGCATGGGCGAGGGTGAGCGGCGTATCCATCACCCGCACCTCCACGGTGCCAAAATGCGGGCTGGGGCGAATGTCCCAGTGCAGATCTTTGATGCTGTCGATCATGCTGGTGTGGCTCAGGCGACGAAACAGACCCTCGAACTCCTGCCAGCTGTTAACCCACGGCATCAGGCCATTATCCGGGAACCCCGAGAAGATATTGAGCCGCGATGAAGCAAACTTCGTGTCGGTGCCCTGCATGTAGGGCGAGGTTGCCGCCAGGGCGATAAAGTGCGGCACGAAGCGCGACAGGCCGTGCAGCAGGTAAATGGCATCATCGCCGGTGCGACACCCCACGTGGACGTGCTGGCCGAACACCGTGGCCTGCAAAATCAGATAGCCAAAGCGCTCCAGCGTGGCGTTATACCGCTCGTCCTCGCACACCTCCTGACGCTGCCATTTCTGAAACGGATGCGTGCCGCCGCCGCAGATCCGGATATGGTGCTCCGCCGCGGCGCGCAGGATGCTCTGCTGCATGGCGGAGAACTGCGCCGCCGCCTGGTCGATGTTGTGGCATACCCCGGTGGCGATCTCGAGCATGCTTTCGGTGATGTCATGCTTCACCTCTCCGGCTTTGATGTCGTTTTTCACGGCGTCGATCAGGGCGGAGGAGTCCTGGCTCAGATCGTAGCCCGGCGGGTTAACCACCTGCAGCTCCAGTTCGATGCCCAGGGTATAGGGTTCAGAGGAATGAAAGTCGGGTAAAGGCATAGCGCACTCCGTTGTCTGTGATGAGTTGAGTATAGACAACGGGGGGATCTCGCTCCGGGCAGGTGAAAGCATTGGCAGCGGGTGAGCGCTGTCATTAAAAAATAGAAAAGCCTAAACTTGGACAAAATACATTGGTTGTGTAAGTTTTAACTATGCCGCAACCACGATGTTGTTCAAATACAGGGTAGGATTTATGAGCGCACTGCCATCCGTCATCGACAGATTTGTAGATTACTACGCCGATCTGGATAACCAGCCCCCCTCGGCGCTTGTCGCGCTCTATGATGCTAACGCCATACTTTTCGATCCTTTTGGCGAGCACAAAGGACTGTTTTCGATCCAGCGCTATTTCATGCACCTGCTGGCTAACGTCGACTCATGCCGCTTCACCCTCGATCCCCCTCTGTATGACGCCCGGCGTTTTGTCGTGACATGGACCATGCACTGGTCACATCCGCGGATGGCCGGAGGTGAAACGCTCTCTTTGCCGGGGTGCTCATTCGTGGAAATTGAGGACGATATGATCGTTCGCCAGCGCGATTACTACGATGCCGGAGAGATGATTTATGAACATCTTCCTCTGCTGGGCTGGGCCGTACGCGGCGTGAAGAAGAGGGTACGCAGCGGGTGATACCGCCTGATGGACGGGCTTTTTTCTTCATCCTCTCGAACACTGGCAGCCGAAAGTCATCGCTCAGATGAATGATTACCAGTTTAAAATCGTCAAAATTTCCGGTGATTTTATCTGGCACGCCCACCCGGAGACCGATGAAGCCTTTATTGTTATCGAGGGCGTTTTACGGATCGATTTTCGCGACGGGCATATCCTCATTCATCCGGGAGAGATGTACGTGGTTCCCAAAGGCGTTGAGCATAAAACCTCTGCGGAAGAGACAGTGAAAATGATGATGATCGAGCCTTGCGGCGTCCTGAATACCGGACACGAAGGCGGAGCGCGCACCGCTGAAAACGATGTCTGGATCTAAGGTTATCCGGCAGGGATGCCAGAAAAAAACGCGGGAGAATGCTATTATCAGGCAGCATCTGACACCCTGAGGAACACTTATGAGCAACGACGTACCGATTAAATATTATGACATCGTGGATGAGTACACGACGGAAGCCGCCACCCCGGTAAGCGAAGCCGAACGCGATCCGCTGGCGCTCTATTTCCAGCTGCTGATCACCCGCTTGATGAATAACGAAGAGATCAGCGAAGAGGCGCAGACCGAGATGGCGGTGGAAGCGGGTATCAACGCGCAGCGTATCGATGATATCGCCAATTTCCTCAATCAGTGGGGCAATGAGTAGTTCCTGCGTGAAAGACGTAGTCTGCGCAGGCGTTGTGCTTTACACTGCGCGCGGCAAAAATTGAGTTGATAAACGATTAATTGGGCGGTAACGGCGATGGCGATGAACGGAACAATCACAACCTGGTTTGAAGATAAGGGTTTTGGATTTATCAAAGATGAAAACGGCGACAACCGCTATTTTCATGTGATTAAGGTCGCCAACCCTGATCTGATTAAGAAAGATGCCGCGGTGACGTTTGAACCCACCACCAACAACAAGGGGTTGTCAGCGTTTGCGGTTAAAGTGATACCGGAAAGCAAATACATCTTCATTGATGGCGAGCGTCATAAGATCACCTCCATCAAGTCTTACCTGGTGTACAGCGAAGAAGAGTCTGCCGACACCAAACTGGATAAAGAGGTGCTGTCGGTGAAGAGCCTGATGGGAAATATCGCCCCAAAATCAGCCGCGAAAACAGGCGAGATACGCACGTTGAAAAAACTGGCGATCACCACCTTCCAGGGCAAAACGTTCATTTTCTCCGAAGATGAAATCGACATTGATGCTACGGTAAAACAGCTTAAGAACCTGGTGTAATCTGCACTGCCGGGGGGCGGCTACGCCTTACCCGGCCGAAATTGTAGGCCCGAGCAAGCGCAGCGCCGCCGGGCACTACCCCTGGTTCATCCGATGTTCACCTGCGTTTAAGGCCTCACGGTCAAAGAAACGCTGGATCACACCTCCCGCCATAAACGCCGCCCGATCCGACATATGGGCAATCACATCCGCATCATGGCTCACCAGCAGGTAGGTCATCCCGTGCTGCTGTTTCAGGCGATTCAGCAGGTTGAGAATTTCGGCCTGCACCGACATATCCAGCGCCGAGGTGGGCTCATCCAGCAGCAGAAGCTGCGGGCGTAACAGCAGCGCCCGGGCAATTGCCACACGCTGACGCTGCCCGCCGGAGAGCTGGTGGGGATAGCGCTTGCCCGCATCGGCAGCCAGCCCCACCTGCTGCAGCGCCTCCGCCACCTTTTCCGCAATCTGCGTTGCATCGTGGATCCGTAACGGCTCCGCCAGGGTGCGCGAGATGGTGTGATTGGGGTGCAGCGAAGCCCAGGGATCCTGAAACACCATCTGTACGTTGCGGCGCAGCGAGCCGGTAAAACGTACCCCGGGCTGAAGTTTGTCGCCCAGCACCTGAATATTGCCGTGCCACTGGCGCTGTAGCCCGGCCAGCACCCGCAGAATGGTCGATTTCCCGCAGCCCGATTCACCGATCAGGCTGAAGGTTTCACCTTGCTCAATCGTAAAGCTGGCGGCAGAAACCGCCGTTTTCTCCCCGAAGGTCACCTGTAGCTGTTCTACGTTAACGAGTGCCATGAGTCACCTCCTTCCAGGGCTGAGTGCGGTCGAGCGTCGGCAGCATCTGCCCGAACGTGTTGGCAGCAGGGCGGCAGGTCCACAGCGTTTGCGTATAAGGATGGGTGGCCTGAGGCAGCTGGCTCGCTGCCATCTCATCCACCTTTTCGCCCTGATACATCACCAGCACGCGATCGCAATGCTCCGCCACCAGCGGCAAATCGTGGCTAATCAGCAGCATCGCCATCTGGCGTTGCGCGCACTGCTCCACCAGCAGCGCGAGGATCTGGTTACGCAGGCGGGCGTCGAGCGCGGAGGTGGGTTCATCGGCAATCAGCACCCGCGGGTTGTTGATCAGCGCAATGGCAATCATCACCCGCTGGCCCATGCCGCCGGAGAGTTCCCCCGGATAGCGGCTGAGCACCGCGTCGGTCAGACCCACGGCGTGGATCATCTCCCGGATGCGCTCCAGCCGTTCCCGTCGCGACAGTTTCTGGTGCAGGGTTAAGGCCTCATCCAGCTGCGCCAGCACGTTTTTCACCGGGTTGAGGGCGTAGCGCGGATCCTGAAGCACCATCGCAATCTCGTTACCGCGAAGTTGTCGCCAGCCGCGCGGCGACAGGGTAGTGAGATCGTGCCCCAGCACATTGAGCCGCTGTGCGCTGACCCGGCCTGGCTTGCGCACCAGCCCCATCAGTGCCCGGGCGGTCATCGACTTGCCCGAGCCGGATTCCCCGACCAGCGCCAGCCGCTCATTGCCCAGGGTAAAGCTGACGTTGTTAACCACCCGCGCGGCGGGATAATCAATCGTCAGGGAATCGACAATAATGCGGGGTTCAGTCATGTTGTGGCTCCAGCACGTCGCGCAGGCCGTCGCCCAGCAGGTTAAAGGCCAGGCTGGCAATCAGGATCGCTCCGCCCGGAATAGCGGCAATCCACCACTGATCGAAAATGACCTGCATCCCGTCGGCAATCATCGCCCCCCATTCCGCCATCGGGGGACGTGCGCCGAGGCCGAGGAAGCCCAGCCCGGCCGCCGCCAGGATAATCCCGGCCAGATCGAGCGCCAGACGCACGATGGCCGAGGGCAGACACAGCGGCAGAAGATGCCCCAGCAGCAGGCGAAAACCGCGAATGCCCATCATTTCGGCCGCCGCCAGATAGTCGCTGTGGCGCAGACGCTGGATCTCGCTGCGCGCCTGCCGGGCGTAGGCCGGCCAGGTGGTCAACGCCAGCGCCAGCGCGCCGTTGACCAGCCCCGGACCGAGCATGGCGACAAAGGCAAAGGCGAGGATCAGACGCGGCATCGACATCACCACGTCGGTAAAGCGCATTAACACCCGCTCCAGCCAGCCGCCGTAGTAGCCGGATAAAATTCCTACCAGCAGCCCGGCGGGCAGGGTGATAACGGTGACCAGCGCCACCAGTCCCAGCGCCGGACGGCTGCCATAAATTAAGCGTGAGAGCAGGTCGCGGCCGTAGCTGTCGGTGCCGAGCCAGTGCTGGGCATTGGGGGCCTGCAGTCGTGCAGCGGCGTCCTGCCAGTTCGGATCGACCGGGGCCAGCCACGGGGCGAACAGCGCCACCAGCAGCAGCAGGGTAATGATGACCAGCCCGCAGAATGCTGCCGGCGAGCGGCGCAGACGTCGTAAAAACAGATAAAACGGCATCAGCGCACCCTTGGGTCAGTGAACCGCACCAGCAGGTCGGTCAGATTATTGATCAGCACGAAACAGACGCCGATCAGCAGCGTTCCGCCCATGATGGCGGTGGTATCCCCGGCGAACAGGGCGGTGGTGAGGTAGCGACCAATTCCCGGCCACGAGAAGACGGTCTCGGTTAACACCGCGCCCTCCAGCATGCTGGTGTAGGCCAGCGCAATCACGGTGAGCAGGGTGCTGCGAATATTGGGCAGCACGTGGCGCAGCAGAATGGTCATCTCACCCGCCCCTTTGGCTCGCGCCAGCAGGATGTACTCTTTATTCATCTCGCTCAGGCACGCGGAGCGCGTCAGGCGGGTGATGCTCGCCAGCGAATAGTAGGCCAGCAGCAGCACCGGCAAAACCAGATGGCTGACGGCGTTTTTAAAGGCCGCCATGTCGCCGGAAAGCCAGGTGTCGATCAGCGCAAATCCGCTGCGCGGATCGACGGTATATTGCCAGATATCGTCCAGCCTGCCGGGCCCGGCGCTCCACTGCAGCTTCGCGTAGAACAGCGCCAGCATCAGCAGCCCGAGCCAGAAAATGGGCACCGAGTTGCCGAGCAGGGTGAGGGTGCGGATAACCAGGTCGAGCGGCGAACCGACATAACGGGCGCACAGCACCCCGGCCATCACCCCCAGCAGGGAACCGAGGATCAGCGCCAGGGTGGCCAGCTCCAGGGTGGCCGGGAAGGCGTGCAGCAGATCCTGCAGCACCGGCTGCCCGGTGGCGCTGGCGGTGCCGAGGTCGCCCTGCACCAGATTAACCAGATAGTGCCAGAACTGCACCGGCAGTGGCCGATCCAGCCCGAGCTGGTGGCGAACCTGATCGTAGGTGGACTGGCTGGCATGGTCCCCGACGATCTGCAAAACGCGATCGACCGGCGAGAGCGCAGAGAGCGCAAAGGTCACGAGCAAAAGCCCGAGCAGCGTGAGGAACAGGGTCAGCAGGCCCTGGAGCACGCGGGTGGAAAGATGTGGCATGGGAGATCTCTTCATGCCGGGTGGCGGCTTCGCCTTACCCGGCCAACAAAATATCATCGTGCGTGGAGAGGTTTTGTAGGCCCGTGCAAGCGCAGCGCCGCCGGGCGATGAGCGCATGTACGTGGCCGACAAACTGGGCTATTTCGTGACTTTATCGTACCAGACCATATCCGCATTCAGCCCCTGCTGATAACCCTTCACGTTATCACGCACCACAATCTGGGTTTTGCCCTGATCGACAAACACGTACGGCGAGGTCTGCTGCAGCTGCTCCTGCATCTGCTTATACAGGTCGAGGCGTTTGGCCGGATCCGGCTCGGCCACTGCCGACAGCGTGGCTTTGTTGAGTTCCGGGATCTGCCAGCCGTTAAGCCCGGCCACGGTGCTGGATTTGCCGTCATTCCACGCGAAGGCGCTGGCGTTGGAGTGGGCGTCGAAGTAATCCGGGATCCACAGACGGATAGCGGCCTGGTGCTGTTTGGCCCGCACGCGGGCATACACCTGGCTACCGGCTGCTGGCAGGAGTTCGATCTTCACGCCACCCTGGGCAAAGCTCGCCTGCATCGACTGGGCAATGGTAATAAACGGCGGTTTGTTCTCCACATCGAGGGTGAAGTGCGCGTCTTTGATACCCGCTTTCGCCAGAATCTCTTTCGCTTTGGCCGGATCAAATTTGAACGGGTTATTCTCCAGAGCGCCTGGCAGGCCTACCGGCAGGAAGCTCTGGTGGACAAAGTACTGGCCTTTCAGCAGATCTTTGGTGATGCCTTCATAATCCACCAGCCAGCGTGACGCTTCCCAGAAGGCCGGGTTATTCAGCAGCGGGTTGGCGCTGTTGCCGGCGTTAAACACCAGGTAGTTCTGCTCCGCAGAGGGGATGCTCAGCACGGTGACGCCCGGTTTGCCGGTGAGGGCACCCACCTGGTCAGCACCGAGATCGCGGGCGACATCGGCGTCACCCTGCTCGATCAGCAGGCGACGGGAGGCCGGATCCGGCACGTTTTTGATAATAATATTTTTCAGCTTCAGCGCGCCGCCCGGCGCGCTGGCGTTGGCTTCCAGCACGATGGCCTGATGCGGCTGGTAGACGCGCATTTTATACGCGCCGCTGCCTGCAGAGTGCATCTTCAGCCAGGCGTTGCCAAAGTCATCGCCTTTGACATTGGCGGTGACCAGCTTTTCATCCACGATGGAGGCAATCGGCGTGGAGAGAATATTCAGCGCAACGGCCGGACTCACGTCTGCCGTCCAGTGCAGCTGCAGCGTGTGATCATCCACCTTTTTCAGCTGGCTGGCGATATTGCCCGGCTCCCAGCCCAGCACGTTAAGAATAAAGGCCGGGGACTTGTTCAGGGTGATGGCGCGGGTATACGAGAAGATGACATCTTCCGCACGCAGCGGGTTGCCGGAGGCAAATTTCGCGTCCGGCTTCAGCTTGATGGTCAGGGTTTTTGCTGCCGCATCCGCCTCCCAGCTTTCGGCCAGGATCGGGGTGATTTTTTCCGGGTTATCGCGGTCAGGCTGCACCAGGCGCTGATATAGGCTGGGCACGGTCTGGATACTGGAGAGCTCGTTGGCTTCGGCCGGATCGAGGCTCACAATGTCATCCAGACCCTGAGCGACAACCAGCGTATCAGGTGGCGTAGCGGCATGGGCGGTTGCTGTCAGCGAAGCCAGCACCAGTAACGGCAGTAGTTTTTTGGTCATAACGATCCCTGAACGTCTTGTTTTTGATTGTTTTATAGACCGTTACGTTAGGGGGGCGGACAGAAATTAGGAAAGTCTTAATTCTGCTTAGCTTATTCCCGTAGCGCATAATGAATTATTTATAGTTATTAGCGGGGCTAGCGGTACCGTTATGCAGGCAATCCTGTATTGTGAAATAACAATCTATTAACAAACAAAAGGGGTAGAGCGTGCCGGAAATCAATATCTGGGGGCAGACCGTTAACGATCCTGTTCCCGGCTGGCAGGGGGCCAGCGTGTTAGAGCGTGGAGTACTGGAAGGGCGTTTTTGCCGTCTTGAACCGCTGGATGCGGTAGAGCATGCGGTGGATCTGTTCGAGGCGTACGCGCTGGGCGACGACAGCGACTGGACCTGGCTTGCCAGCAATCAACCTGCCAGCGTGGAAGCTACCGTCGACTGGTTGCAGGTCAAGGTGCAGGATGAGGGACTGGTGCCTTTTGCGGTGATCGATCGCCGCAGCGAGCGCGCCGTTGGGCTGGTCTGTTACATGGCAATTGAACAGCAGCTGGGCTCGGTGGAGATTGGTCATGTCACCTGGTCGCGGAAAATGAAAAACAGCCCGCTCGGCACCGAAGCCGTCTGGCTGCTGCTGAAGTATGGCTTTGAACGGGGCTACCGTCGACTCGAGTGGAAGTGCGATTCGATGAACATTGCTTCGCGTCGGGCCGCCGAGCGGCTGGGCTTTGTCTGGGAAGGGCGGCTGCGGCAGAAACTGGTGCGCAAAGGCCGCAACCGCGACAGCGATATGCTGTCGATTATTGACAGCGAATGGCCGGAACGGGACGCGGCCATTCGCGGCTGGCTGGCCGCGGACAATTTTGATGCTGAGGGACGGCAAATCAGACGCCTTGAGACGTTTCATGTGCGCCCGGAAACCGCCTGATTTCCCGGCAACCTGAACGTATTCCGAAAAGGTTATTCTGCTGGTTAAATATACAGTTAAAAGGCGATTTTTTAGACGATACGGGAGTAATATAGCGGCGGGTGCCTGATGCTTTCTGAGCTCAGGCAGGTGTGGTGGGCCAGAAAGCAAAAGCCCCGGAGATGTTTCCATCAACCGGGGCTACCACTCCAAACCCAAACAATTTGGATGGTAGCCTCTTCTTAGCAAGGAGGCAATGACATGCTTAACAAGTACGCCTTTGCGGCGATCCTGGTACTGGGTTTAACTGTGCTGGGCGTCACGTTTCTGGTTCACGAGCAGTTATGCGAGCTGAGCTTTAAGGAGCGTGATGTGGAAGTGAAAGCTGTTCTCGCTTACGAAACGAAGAAGTAGCGGTACGCGGGGAGCAATCCCCGCTTATCCGGTTGTCGGTTTGGTTCGGGCACCCGTTTTTTTGCCCCGTCTGGTGATGAGCCGGACGGGGCATTTTTATTTATGGTAGCGGCATCCTAAATGTATTCTGAAAACATCATTTTACTGGTTAAATACACAGTTTAATGGCGCTTTTTTCAGCGATACGAGAGTAATATTGCGGCGGGTGCCTGATGCTTTCTGAGCTCAGGCTGGTGTGGTGGGCCAGAAAGCAAAAGCCCCGGAGATGTTTCCATCAACCGGGGCTACCAACACCAAACATAGACAATTTGGATGGTAGCCTCTTCTTAGCAAGGAGGCAATGACATGCTTAACAAGTACGCCTTTGCGGCGATCCTGGTGCTGGGTTTAACTGTGCTGGGCGTCACGTTTCTGGTTCACGAGCAGCTATGCGAAGTGAGCTTTAAGGAGCGTGATGTGGAAGTGAAAGCTGTTCTCGCTTACGAAACGAAGAAGTAGCGGTATGCGGGGAGCAATCCCCGCTTATCCGGTTGTCGGTTTGGTACAGGCACCCGTTTTTTTGCCCCGTCTGGTGATGAGCCGGACGGGGCATTTTTACGTTCTTACCCGTTCAACGGTCTCCTGCCAGGCTTGCCAGCGGCTCTGCAACCGGGCGTGACGCGCCATGTCGGGTGTAAAAGTGACATGTTCCGGCAGATACTGGCGCAGCTGCGCGGTGGTCAGGTTAAACAGCGCCTTACGGGCCAGCAGGGCGGCCCCCATCGCGGAGAGCTCCGGCACGTCGCTGCGCATCACCGGACAGCCGAGCAGGTCCGCCTGATACTGCATCAGCCAGTCGTTTTTCGTCGGCCCGCCGTCAACCATCAATCCGTTGAGGGTAAAGCCCGGATGAACGCGCATCGCCAGCACCACGTCGGCAATCTGATAGGCGATCGATTCCAGGGCCGCGCGGATCAGGTGCGCCCGCTTCACGCCCCGGCTCAGGCCGTGGATCATGCCGCGTGCGTTTTCATCCCACCAGGGGGCGCCAAGACCGGTCAGCGCCGGAACAAAATAGACGCCGAGGGTGGAGTCCACCGAGCGGGGCAGGGTGTTCAGCTCATGGGCCAGCTCCGCCTGCGACAGCTCGCTCAAGCCGGTGCTGTCCGCCATCCATGCCACCGCATCGCCGGTGTGCGGAATATTGCCCTCAAGGCCGTAGACCAGGGTGTCGCCATCATGCCACGCCACGGTGGTGGCCAGCGCGCTAACGTCGCAGCGGGCGGAGGAGACCGGTGCCATCACCGACGAACCGGTGCCGTAGGTCGCCTTCACGCAGCCTTCGGCACCCAGACCATGGGCAAAGAGCGCAGCGTGGGAGTCGCCAATCATCGCCATCACCGGCAGTCCGTCAGGGATCGACGGACAGCCGCAAGTGTAACCAAACAGTCCGCTGGAGGGCTTGATATCCGGTAGCGCCGCGCGCGGGATGCCAAACAGCGCCAGCATCTGCGGATCCCAGTCGGCGGTATGCAGGTTCATCAGCTGGGTGCGGGCGGCGTTGGCGTGGTCGCAGCTGAACGACAGGCCCCGGGTCAACTGCCACAGCAGCCAGCTGTCAACGGTGCCGAGGCAGATCTCCCCCCGGGCGGCGCGCTGCGCGCCGTCGGGGGTGTTATCCAGCAGCCAGCGCATTTTAGAGGCCGAGAACAGCGGGGCGATGGGCAGGCCCGTTGCCGCCTTGATCTGCGGCCCGTAGCCATTTTCCCGTAGCTGATGGCAAAAGGACGCGGTGCGGGAACACTGCCAGCTGAGCGCCGGAGCAATGGGCTTGCCGGTTGCCCGATACCAGCCCACGACGGTTTCACGCTGATTGCTAATCGCCAGCGCGGCAACTCTCTCCGCCCCAACGGTGGCAATCGCCCGGGCCACCACCTCGAGGGAGGCCTCGACCAGCAGTTCAGCAGACTGCTCCACCCAGCCTTCGTGCGGGGTCTGGATCGCCAGTGTCCGGGAGAAGCTCGCTACCACATGACCGCTTGCGTCCAGCGCCACCGCTTTGGCGTTGGTGGTGCCCTCGTCGAGGGCAATAATAATATCCTTGCTCACCGACATTGCGGCCTCCTGCCCTTAACGATGGAGATAAGTTGAAACGCCGAGGTAGCGGGTGAAGGCTTCATGCAGGATCTCCGCGCTGGCAGAGTGGTTCATCGCCACGTGATGCTCAAAACCGTTGCGGCAGATCCAGTTCAGCAGGTTCTCCAGATGCGGGACCTGGATCACCGCCCGGCAGCCCACCGTATCCAGCGGATCGTCCACCGACTGGCCCTGGCCCACGTAGGCTTTGATTTCTCCGGTAAGATCGTCGGTGCTCAGGCGGAAGTAGGTCAGCGGGCCGCTTTTCAGACGACCGTGGACCGCGCCGCAGGTGTTCTCTTTCCCGACCGTGGTACCGATGATATCAGCGGTGCCCATGTGCGGGGATTCGAGGCTGGAGGCGGCGAAGTTACCGCAGTGGAACAGGACACATTTGTCGCGATCGTCGCCGAAGTTGTTGTTCCAGTCGGCAATGGAGGCCGGATTCATATTGCTGCTGGCCAGGGCATACATGGAGAGGGCCCCCATCACGTCCACCTCGCAGGCGCTAGGCATCAGCTGGCCGGACATCACGCTCATGATCGAGCAGACGTTAATGCCGAGGTTCTCCTGCAGGGAGGTCCAGCACTGGATGGCGGTGGTGTCGATGTCGTTGGCCACCACCCACTCGCTGATCACCACAAACAGCTTGGCCATAGTCACCAGCTTGTCGGCCGGAATGCGGCTGGCGTCGGCGTTGTCGATCAGAATCCGGCGTTTTTCATCCACGCGGATATCGTCATCGCGCAGGGTTTTAATGCGGGTAAAGACTTCGGACAGATCGAGAGTTTCCACGGCAATGCCCAGTCTTTCCAGCAATTTCTCGCTGTAGCGCACGGTGTTAAAGCCCGCCGGACGGGCACCAATCGCCCCCACGCGCACTCCCCGCATGCTGCTCACCACGCGGCACACCTGCTCGAAGCGCTTCAGATCCTGTTCAAACACCTCGCCGGTGAGGGCGCAGACGTGCTGGGAGGTGAGGGTAAAGGGAATGCCGTACTGACGCAGGTTGTTGCACAGGGAGATCTTGCCGCAGAAGCTGTCGCGGCGGGTCGCCAGCCCCATTTTATCGAGGTTATCTTCCTCGGCCTGCACCAGCACCGGCACGTTCAGGCCAGAAAGACGCAGGGTTTCTGCCACCGCTTTTTCATCGCCAAAGTTCGGCAGCAGCACCACCACGCCATGAATGCGATCGCGATGGGCGCGAAACAGCTCGGCGCACACTTTGGCATCCTGACGGGTTTCGACGCCGCCGAGTTCGGTCTGGCTCGGATCGAGCATCACGGTGTTGATCCCCAGGCGGCCAAACAGGGCGATCGCCTGCTCGCGTGCTTCTGCCACCAGATAGCTCGGGAAAAACCCACGGTTGCCGATGATCACGCCCATCGTAAGTTGTTGAGGAATTCGGGACATTGCTTCTCTCTCCAGTAAGATGTTGTTGTTATTTTCAGCAAATCTGTCGCGTCAGCATTTCCCGGGCGTGTTTCACCACTCCAGCGACATCAATCTCATGACGTGCCCGCGTTGACGCTCTGTCGGCGGCAATCGCGTATTGTCCATCCGGGATCCCCAGACGTTTCAGCGGCACGGCGCATCCGGCCTCGGCCAGCACTTCCGCCACCAGGCTGCCGACGCCGCCGTTGACGTTATGCTCCTCGACGCTCACCACCACCTTGCAGGGGGCGATTGCCGCCAGCAGCTGTTGGGTATCACAGGGACGAATAGATGGAACGCTGATAATAGTGGCGTCAATACCTTCTTCCGCGAGTTGTGCGGCGGCTTCCACTATTTCATGCACCGTCGATCCCATCGCCACCAGCGCCACGTCGTGGCCGGTGCGCAGGACGTTAATCTTGCCCGGGGCAAAACGGTAGCTTTCATCGTGCAGTTCCGGCAGATTTTTGCCGTCGAGACGGATATAGACCGGGCCCACATGGTCGAGGGCGTAGTCGATGATCTGGCGGCACTCGTTCGGGCTCGACGGGGCGTAAATTTCGATATTGCCGAAGCCGCGCATAATGGCGATATCGTCGATGCTGTGGTGGGTGCTGGCGAGCGGGCCGTAGCTGGCGCCGGCGTTCAGGCCGAACAGCTTAACGTTGGTGTTGTTGTAGCAGATGTCGACTTTGATCTGCTCGTTGGCACGTGAAATCAAAAAGGGCGCGGCGTTACAGGTGACGGCGATCTTGCCGCCAATCGCCAGCCCAGCAGCGGCACCCACCAGCGTCTGCTCGGCGATGCCGACGTTAACCAGCCGGCCCGGGAAACGCTGCATAAAGGGGGCGATTTTCGCCGTGGAGGTCGAGTCTGCCACCACCGGCACCAGGTCCACGCCGCGTTCGACGGCGTCAATAAAGGCATTAACCATCACCGTGGCGAGGTGTTCGCTATTACTCATCTTTCAGTTCCTCCAGCGCCAGTTCAACTTCTTCCCCTTTCGGCACCCGGTGGTGCCATTCAGGCCGTCCCTGAATAAATGAAATTCCCGCGCCCTTGGTGGTATGGGCAATCACCACATGCGGCTTGCCGTTGGGCTTCAGTCCTTCCAGCGTGGCGACCACATCCGCCATGTCATTGCCGTTGCAGCCGGTCACTTCCAGGCCGAAGGCTCTCCACTTATCATCCAGCGGATCGGTGTTGAGGATCTCTTTGGTAGAGCCCGCCAGCTGGAGGTTGTTTTTGTCATTGATAATAAACAGGTTATCCAGCTGATAATGAGCGGCGACCAGCGCGGCTTCCCAGTTGCTGCCTTCCGCCAGTTCACCGTCGCCGGTCACCACAAACACCCGACGCTTGCTGTTGTTGCGTTTCGCGGCCAGGGCGATCCCCACCGCTACCGGCAGACCATGTCCCAGCGCGCCGGTGTTCAGCTCAATGCCAGGGGTTTTGTGTTTCACCGGGTGGCCTGGCAGGTGAGAGTCGGCATGCTGATAGGTGGAGAGCCACTCGACGGGAATAAACCCGGCCTCGGCCAGCACGCAGTAATAGCCGCCCACCGCATGGCCTTTTGACTGGATATAGATATCGCGCTCATCGCTGTCCTTCAGCTGCGGGGAGCAGTTCAGAATGCGAAAGTAGAGGGCGGTCAGCAGTTCGACCTGCGAAAGATCGGCGCCGGTATGGCCGCCCGCCGGGCTTTCGGCATTCAGCACAATGATCCGGCGACGAATCGAACGCGCCCGGGTTTCGAGCTCCGCGACGGAGAGCGAAAACGGATTCATAACATACCTCCTGAATTTATAATCTGTTGCGAATAATTATTCCAGCCGGGTACGTTTTTTCCCTGTTCTCTCTGTCAGAGCAGGGATTTATGACCGCTTTGAATATATATTCAATGCTGATTTATTATTCATGATAGTAAGATATGCCCTGCTCTGGGGTTTGTCTACGGTTTGCGCAGGCAAATTTCGAAGAAAAGAGAAAAGGATCACATTTGCCCGGCGGATCGCGACGGCGCTTGCTTGTTAAATATTCATGGATGAATAAAAATAACGACAGTCGATTAAGGGGGACGTTATGTCGAAGCAGGATGAACAGCGACTGCTGGTCAAGATCGCCACACTTTACTACAGCGAGAATAAAAAGCAGTCCGAGATTGCCTCGCTGCTGCATCTCTCGCAGTCCTTTGTCTCACGGGCGCTGACCCGCTGCCAGAAAGAGGGGCTGGTAAAAATTACCGTGGTGCAACCGACCAACATTTTTGTCTCGCTGGAAAAGGCGCTGGAAGAGCAGTACGGCATCCGCCAGGCCATCGTGGTGGACGTGGGGGAGAACCCGTCCAGCGCCCAGATTAAGCACGCCATCGGCAGCGCGGCGGCGCACTATGTTGAAACCCGCCTGCGCCCGGAAGACCTGGTCGGGATCTCCTCCTGGAGCAGCACCATCCGCTGCATGGTGGATGAGATGCACCCGCAGAATATCCGCGCCGCCGGGGTGATCCAGCTGCTGGGCGGCGTCGGCCCCAACGGCAACGTGCAGGCGACGATCCTCACCCAGCAGCTGGCGGCGCACCTCGGCTGCCCGGCAGGGCTGTTGCCGTCCCAGAGCATTGAGCACTCGGTGGAGGAGCGCGCCCGGCTGGTGAGCAGCCCGGACGTAGCGGCGGTGGTGGGCAAATTCGCCGAAGTGGACGTGGCGATTGTCGGCATCGGCGAACTGGAGCCGTCGCAGCTGCTGAAAAACTCCGGCAACTACTACAACGAAGATATGCTCAAACTGCTGGCCGAGCGCGGGGCGGTAGGGGACATCTGCCTGCACTACTACGATGCGAAAGGCGAGCCGGTGCTGAGCCCGGAAGAAGATCCGGTGATCGGCATGGAGCTGGCGCAGATCCGCGCCTGTCCGCAGGTGATTGCCCTGGCCGGTGGGGAAGAAAAGCGCAACGCCATTCGCGGGGCGCTGGAAGGGAAGTACATCGACGTGTTGATCACCGATTACCCGACGGCGCGGAGTTTATTGAAAGCGTAGTTTTGCCCGGCGGCGCTTCGCTTGCACGGGCCTACAAAACTGCCGTTGACCTTGTAGGCCGGGTAAGGCGAAGCCGCCACCCGGCACAAAGACCGCACAACCGCGCTACTTTCCTTCCATCACCGCTTTTTGCGCCACCACCGCCGCTTTCTGCTGCATCCGGTTTTGCATCTGGTCGATGATCACCGCCACGATAATCACGATCCCTTTGATCACCATCTGCCAGAACTCGCTGACCCCCATCATCACCAGGCCGTCGGCAAGGAAGCCGATGACGAAGGCGCCAATCAGGGTGCCGAGAATGGTGCCGCGGCCACCGGCCAGCGAGGTGCCGCCCAGTACCACCGCCGCGATGGCGTTCATCTCAAACGCGGTGCCGTTGGCCGGATGGCTCGCCAGCAGCTGCGCGGAGACCACAATCCCGGCGATGGCGGCGCAGAACCCCGACAGGGTATAGACCAGCACTTTCACCTGCTTGACCCGCACTCCGGAGAGTTCTGCCGCGCGTTCGTTATCGCCGATGGCGTAGACGTGGCGGCCAAACGGCAGGCGGCGGGCGATGTAGGCGATCGCCAGCGCCAGGACGATCATCATCCAGATGGCCCACGGGATGCCGAGCAGCGTACCGGCGCCAATCTCATCGAAGCCGGTATTCCCCAGCTGCGGGTTGCCTGACAGGCCCGGGAAGGTCTGGCCGTCGGAGGTGAGCATCGCCGCCCCGCGCAGCACGTACATGGTGCCAAGGGTGCAGATAAAGGGCGCGACGTTATAGCGGGTGATGATCCAGCCGTTAACCGCCCCGATAAGCGCGCCAATCAGTAGCACGATGGGCACAATCACCCACACGCTCGGGAAGATAGCGATGCCGAACATCGGCAGCACAATCCCTTTGGTGATCATCCACCCGGCGATCATCCCGCACAGCCCCAGCGTGGCGCCAATCGACAGGTCGATCCCGGCGGTGATGATCACGAAGGTGATCCCCAGCGCCAGAAACGCGTTGATGGCGATATGCTTAATCATGATCACCAGGCTTCCGGCAGAGAGAAAGCCTGGCACGGTCATTGTGAAAAAGCCGACAATCAGAAACAGCGCAATGAAAGTGCGCATCTTCAGCAGCAGCAGAAGTAATTTTTCCCGGGAAGGCGCGGCCCCTTTTTGCGGCGTCAGCGCGACAGACTGTGTCGTTTTCATCTTAGAACCCCTGAGCACTTGCGGTGACCAGCGCCGATTCGTCGGCCCGATCGCGAACAATATCGGCGGTCAGTTTGCCGCCGGACATCACCAGAATGCGGTCCGATACCGCCATAATCTCTTTCAAATCCGAGGTGGAGAACACCACCGCGATGCCCTGCTGCGACAGCTGCACCATCATGCGAAACACGTCCGCTTTGGCACCCACGTCTATGCCGCGCGTCGGCTCATCAAGGAACAGCACCTTCGGATTGGTCAGCAGCGAGCGGCCAATCACCACTTTTTGCTGATTGCCGCCGCTGAGCGCCTGGATCTCGACTTCCGGGGTGGAGACCTTGATCGACAGATTGCCGATGGTGCTGGCCACCACCTCCTGCTCCGCTTTCTGCGCGATGGTGAAACCGCGCTGCAGACGGCGCCACAGGCTGGCGATGGTCAGGTTGCTGGCCACCGACGAGCCGGGGAAGATCCCGGTGCGTTTGCGATCTTCCGGCACCAGGCTCATCCCCATGCGGATGCGCTCGGCGGTGGTGAGCCGCTGCGGCACCGGTTTGCTGTCGAGCCACAGTTTGCCCAGATAGTTGCGCTCGGTGCCAAGCATGCACTCGAACAGCTCGGTACGCCCGGCACCCATCAGGCCGTAGATGCCGACGATCTCGCTGGCGTTCACCTGGAAGCTGACGTCGTTGACCACCGTATTCCCGGCGGCATTGACGCAGGTGATGTGTTCCGCCTCCAGCACCGGCGCGCCGAAGGTACGGCCCGGCTCGAGGAAGTTGCTCACCGGATCGCTGCCGAGCATCTCGCGCACGATCCAGGGCACGTCGATATCCTGCACCTTCGCCTCGGCCTGGAATTTGCCGTCGCGCAGAATGGTGATCACATCGCCTATCGTCATCAGCTCTTCCAGCCGGTGGGAGATATAGATGATGGTGACGCCCTGGCGGGTCAGCTCGCGGATCACCCGAAACAGGATCTCCACCTCGGTTTTACTCAGCGCCGAAGTGGGCTCGTCGAGGATCAGGATGTCGGCATCCTCGGCCAGCGCCTTGGCTATCTCGATCAGCTGCTGCTGCCCGACCTTCAGGTTGCCCACCAGCTCCCGCGGGGAGATGGGCTGATCGAGGCGTTTCAGCAGCGCCGCGGTGCGGGACTCCTGCTCCGCCTCGTTAATCGGCGTCACCCCTTTTTGCAGCTCGCGACCGAGAAAGACGTTCTCCGCCACGTTGAGGTTTTCAAACAGGTTCAGCTCCTGGTGCACCATGCCGATCCCGTGGGCAGCGGCATCCCGGGTGTTAGTGAACGCCACCTGCTTGCCGTTGAGCCACATCTCGCCGAGGCTGGGCTGCTGCACCCCGGCAAGGATCTTCATCAGCGTCGATTTTCCGGCGCCGTTCTCGCCGATAATGACGTTCACTTTGCCGCGCCAGACGCGGTAATCGACCTTATCCAGCGCCACGGTGCCGGGAAACAGCATCGAGATGCCGCGGGTGCTGAGGATAATGTCCTCTGCCGGGTTATCGCTCATCACGGCGCCTCCTGTTTCAGTTCCAGCGCCGCCGCTTCATTCGCTTTGCCGCCCGTCAGGGTGGTGGCAAACAGCACGGTGGCATTTTTGCCGCTCCAGCTGTCATCGACTTTTGGCAGATGTTTCACCGCCTCGCGGTTTAACGCCCGGGAGAGTTGGGCGTACTGCACCTGATTGGTAAATTCATCGAAGCGGAAGCCGGCCGCGTCGCGGATGGCGTTGCCCCGCATCACCGGCCCGGTCTGGATCTGAAGCGGCTGGCCGTTCACCGTCATCACCAGTTTCTGCTCGTTGGCGCTGCTGGCCTCCACACGCTCCACTTTGCCGCTGAGGCGCACGAAGACGCTCTGCGCTTTGTCAGACGGCGTTTTCAGCTGGGTGGAGAGGGCGCTGGCGTCCAGCGCATGATTTTTGGCGGCGTCGAGGATCCGCGGCTGCCAGGTTTGTTGCGCGATCTGCTGTGGGGTCTGATTGTCAAAGCTCGCTTTGGCATTGGGATCGGCAGGCATGATGGGCTTGCCGTTCTCATCCAGATCCACCACGGTGCAGGCCGTCAGCAACAGGGCAGCTGCGCCTGTCAGCGCGGCGCCCCATTGTTTTAACCGCATACTGCCTCCGCTTATTTGCTGAGGTTGAACACATTCAGCTTGCTGGCGTTGGACTCATCGATCAGCACGCAATCCATCAGCTGTTTCTCGTCTTTTTGCGCTTTGCCGTTTTTCAGGTAGTAATCCGCCTGCTCAACCGCCATCTGCGCCTGCTCCCAGCCCGGCTGCAGGACCGTGGCTTTGATGTTGCCCTTCTTCAGGATCGAGTCGCGGGTGTAGTCGCTGCCGTCAAAGCCGACCACAATCACGTTGTTCTTCCCGGCAGCCTTCAGCGCCGCTTCAGCCCCCAGCGCCATGGTGTCGTTACCGGAGATCACCCCGACGATGTCCGGGTTGGTCTGCAGGATGGCTTCCATACGGGTAAAGGCTTCGGTCTGACTCCAGTTGGCGGTCTGCTGCGCCACCATCTTCATATCCGGATAGTCATCCAGCACGTCGTGGTAGCCCTGGGAGCGCACGTGGGCGTTGGTGTCCGACGGACGGCCCAGCAGCTCAACGTATTTACCTTTGCCGTCCAGCAGCTTCGCGAACTTCTCCGCGCCAAGCTGCGCCCCCTGATAGTTGTTCGAGACAATCTGCGCCACCGCCACGTCGGTTTTGTTGATTTCACGATCGATCAGGAAGGCAGGGACGCCTGCCGCTTTGGCCTTCTCCAGCGGACCGACGGTGGCATCTGCCCCGGCGTTATCCAGAATGATCGCTTTCGCTTTACGGGCGATAGCGGTCTCAATCAGCTGGTTTTGTTTGTTCACGTCATCGTCATGCGAGGCGACAAGGGTGGTGTAACCCAGCTCTTTCGCTTTCGCCGCCGCGCCGTCGGCTTCAGCCTTGAAGAACGGGTTGTCGTGTGAGGGGGTAATAATCGCAATGAGTCCGTTATCGGCGGCAAACAGGGAGCCGGAAGCGGCGATCATTGAGGCCAGTAAAGCGGATTTTACAAAGGTCGTGTTCATTCTTTTTCTCCACATTGAATATTTATTCAATAATGATTTATTATTCAATGTAACGATAAGACTGCCTGATAAAACTGTCTACGGTTTAGGCAGCTAATTTGTTTAAAAGGAGAAAAGGATCACGATCCTGAGCCGTTATGCATCGCAGATCAGGGTGATGACCTGGGTATTAATCTGGCTCCAGTGCAGGGTAAATGCCTGATTTTGTGCAAAGGGCGGAAAAGGGCGGGAGAGGGATAAGGTCAGGGTGTTGGCCGTCAATGCCGTGGCGCGCGCACTGTCGAAGCCCATCCACGCCTGCACCTGCGGAAACAGGGCTTTGAACAGGCTCTCTTTGGCGCTGAAGGTGAGGGTGAAGGCCAGATCGAAGGGAAGGCCGCTCCCGGCCAAGAGTTGTGCTTCCCGGGCATCGATTACGCCGTCCTGGATTTCACGGACTTCGTGCTTGTCAATGATCGCTTCACAATCAATGCCGATAAGGCCATTTTTCCGGCATATCGCCACAGCCTGCGTACCGCTGTGAGAAATACTGCCGCTTACGCCCTCAGGCCACAGCGGTTCGCCGCTGTTGCCGATGCCGGCAATAGTTTGCCGGTTCAGGGCATGAAAGGCGGCGATCCGTCCGGCCAGGTGATCGGCTTTGCGCTTGCGCCCGGCGTGGGTGAGTTGCTGATGATGCGGAAGCCAAAGCAGATCGGCATCGCTGAACGTCGTGGGATCGAAGGTAATACAATGAACGGTTTGCCCGGCCAGAAGAAACGTGGAGTAGGTAGTCTGCATATGCTTCTCGCCACGGTAAAAAGGGCACTTATGGTAGCACACGCGCCCGGACGGTTCCTGGTGCCGTTGAGTTGAGTATGTAGGCCCGTGCAAGCGCAGCGCCGCCGGGCGAGGCAGGGTGCGAGAATAAAGAAAAAGGCAACTCACGTTGCCTTTTTGCTGTTGTCAGAACTGCGTATTCACGCTCATATACCAGGTGCGGCCCGGTTCGTTATAGGTATACGCCCCTGCGCCATACATATAGGCCCCGGTGGTGGTATTCCCGGTCGTCTGGGCATTCCCCGCACGCCACTGGCGTTTATCGAAGACGTTATCCACGCCGCCGGTCAGGCTGACATATTTGGTTACGTCCCAGGTCGCGCTCAGGCCGACGATGCTGTAAGGGCTGACTTCGTCCTTCTCAGAACCGCTCACCGGCTGACCTTTGTAGTTATACTTCTTCGGCTGCTGCTTGCCGTACCAGGTGAAGGTCGACTGCAGGGAGACATCCTGCTGTACCTGCCAGCTCAGGGTTGAGTTCAGCGTGTACTCCGGGATGATCGACAGACGGTCGCCGGTCTCCTTGTTCTTGCTTTGCAGCATGTAGGTAATGTTGTTGGTCCAGTTGATGGTGTCGCTGACCGGCACGTTCAGGGTGCCCTCCAGCCCTTCCACTACGGCTTTCGGCACGTTTTCCCACTGGTAGATATCGGTTTGCACCTTACCGGAAGAGGTATGACCCACCGGGGCATAGCCCGCTTCAATCTTGTCGCGGTAGTCGTTACGGAACCAGGTCACGCCCGCCAGCCAGCCGTCGCGTTTCCACTCCAGGCCAATCTCTTTGTTGATGCTGGTTTCGGCTTTCAGATCCTCGTTACCCAGCATATAGCAGCCGACGCCGTCTGCACTCGCGTAGCAACCCTGGCCCTTGCTGTAGAGCAGGTAGTTCGGGTTGGTCTGGTACAGGCTCGGGGCTTTATAGGCCCGGGCGATCCCCATCTTCAGGGTAAAATCATCCCCCAGCCCTTGCGACAGGTTCAGGGACGGGCTCCAGTTGTTGCCCACGATAGAGTGATGATCGAAGCGCAGCGCCGGGGTCAGCATGGTGCTGTCGGTCAGCTCCATGTTGTTCTCCGCGAACAGGGAGAAGATCTCCGCATCGGAGTACGGGCTGCGGCTGTCACTCATTCCCGGAACAGCACCGCCCTGCAGGGCCTGGCCATTGGAGGACATATCCTTCATCCGCTGCTGATCCCACTCGGTACCCAGCGTCAGGTTCTGGTTGACGATAAAGTCGATCGGCAGGTTGATTTCGCTGTGCAGCATCACGTCGGACAGGTCGGTGTCGGTGAATTTGTTGCTGTTAAACAGCCCTTCCAGGCCGCCCGCCAGCCCTTCACCCAGACGGGAGTTGCGGGTGTGTTCGTACTGCGCCCAGTTGTTGGTGGTGATGCCGTTATCCCAGCCGCCGGTCCAGGTGACCGCAAAGTTCTGGCGATAGAGACGGTTGGTCTCTTTGCCGTAGTTCTTCTTTACCAGCCCGTTGCTGCTGTTATCGTTGTTGGTGTTCTGGGTATCGCCCGCGTAGAGGTTATTCTGACGGCTGTAACCCGCTTCGAACTGCAGGGCCTGCATCGGGGCAAAGTCCCAGCGCAGCACGCCGTTGACGTCTTTATTCTCGACCCCTTCACGGCCGGCAGGCAGCGTATCGGCATAGGCGCCGGTACGTTCAGACTGATGGCCCTGGTTGATGTCCCAGGCATCGGCCTGGGTTTTATCCAGGTTGCCGTACAGGCGGAAGCTGAAATCCCCGCCCAGCGGGCCATTGAGGCTAAAGTTGGTGCGTTTGGTGGAGCCTTCTTCATCGTGCTCAGGGGCATTCAGATAGGTGTTCCAGGAGCCATGCCACTCGTTGCTGACCTTTTTGGTGATGATGTTCACCACGCCACCCGCCGCGCCGTTGCCGTATCGTGCTGCTGCCGGGCCACGGATCACTTCGATGCGCTCGATCATCTCTGGCGGCACCCAGCCGGTATCGCCGCGGGTGTCACGCTCGCCGCGCCAGCCCAGACGGATGGAGTTACGGCTGGTCACCGGCTTACCGTCAATCAGGATCAGGGTGTTTTCCGGGCCCATGCCGCGGATATCAATCTGGCGGTTGTTGCCGCGCTGGCCGCTGGTGGAGTTACCGGTGAGGTTGACGCCCGGCATGGTGCGGATAATCTCTGACACATCGCGTGCCGCCGGGTTTTTACGAATTTCATCGGCGGTGATGGTCGATACGCCCGGTGCCTGCAGGTTCTGCTCGGCGGCGGTGATCACCATGGTGTCTTCGTTGCCCGCGGTATCGGCTGCCATCGCAGGCAGTGCCACACCGTAAATCCCCAGATTGACCAGTAAGGCCAGTGAGTGAAGCTTGTTATTCATTGTATGTCCTGCTTTTCGATGCCGCATGCCTCATGGCTCCGTCCCGAATGGGTGAGGCGGCGGGAGGCTATCGCCCGCAGTCTGCGAAAACCCCTCAGTCCTGAGTCAGTACGCAGCGCATGGCATGGTTATTTAATGTTCGCGCTTCCCACAGCGCGCCCATACGCTATTGCAAATGAAAATAGTTATCAATAATATTATCGATATTGTTTATCTTTTATCAAAAAAACAGAACAGGTCATGGGGTTATATCGGTGACGACGCTGGAAACGGGAAGTGACGCCTGGTGGCAGTCGAAACAGGGGCCCGAAGGGGTGCGGGAAGGGGATCACTATCGGGTGACCTTCTGGTGGCGCGATCCGGGCGGAACAGAGCAGACTTCGCCGCTGAAGCGGGTATGGCTCTATATCACAGGCGTGACCGATCACCACCACAATGCCCGTCCGCAGACGCTGGAGCGCATTGCCGGCACCGACGTCTGGCAGTGGCAGGGCGAGTTCAGCCCAAACTGGCGGGGTAGCTACTGCTTTATCCCCTCTGTTCACGAGGACGACTTCAGCGAGGCGGTGTTTGCCACCGATCCGCCGGACCGCATGGCCCTGCGCGAAGGCTGGCGCAAGCTGTTGCCGCGCGCTATTGCCGATCCGCTAAACCGCCAGCACTGGCGCGGCGGGCGCGGTCATCCGGTCTCGGCGCTGGAGATGCCCGAGGCACCGGTTCAGCCGGGCTGGGATCGGCTTGATACCCCTTATATGCCCCCGCAGTGTATTTCATGGCAGAGCGCCAGGCTTGGCAACGCCCGCCGGGTCTGGATCTTTACCACCGGCGAGGATACCTCTGACGAGCGCCCGCTGGCGGTGCTGCTCGACGGCCAGTTCTGGGCCGAAAGTATGCCGATCTGGCCCGCGCTTTCTGCGCTCACCGCCGCAGGCCAGCTGCCGTCCGCCGTTTATGTGCTGATCGACGTTATCGATACCGCCCATCGCAGCCACGAGCTGCCCTGCAACCCCGACTTCTGGCTGGCGGTGCAGGAGGAATTACTCCCGCAGGTGCAGGCGCTGGCCCCGTTCAGCGACCGGGCCGATCGTACGGTGGTCGCCGGACAGAGCTTTGGCGGGCTCTCGGCGCTCTATGCCGGACTGCACTGGCCCGGGCGTTTTGGCTGCGTGCTCAGCCAGTCGGGATCCTTCTGGTGGCCCCATCGCGGTGGCAAACAGGACGGCGTGATTATCGAACAACTCAAAAACCAACAGCTGTCGGCGCAGGGACTGCGCATTGTCCTTGAGGCGGGGCGACGCGAACCGCTGATCTACCGCGCGTGCCAGTCGCTGTACGCCGAGCTACAGCACACACAGCAGCAGGTTTACTGGCGTCCGGTGGACGGCGGACATGATGCACTTTGCTGGCGGGGAGGGCTGACGCAGGGGCTGATGACTCTCTGGCAGCCGCTTATTTAATAATGGAGTCTGGTATGGAATTCAGTAACCCCTTCGACGATCCGCAGGGCCTGTTCGCCATTGTGCAAAACGCGCAACAGCAGTACAGCCTGTGGCCGCAGCAGTGCGCCCTGCCTGAGGGCTGGCGCGTGGTGTGCGAGCCGCAGTCGCAGGAAGCCTGTCAGCAGTGGCTTGCAGCCCAGTGGCAAACCCTGATCCCAGCCCATTTTGCACAGGTGACCCCATGAGCGCACAACTTCCTCTCGTGGCCGCCCAGCCGGGGATCTGGATGGCGGAACAGCTTTCCGACCTGCCCAACGCCTGGAGCGTGGCCCATTACGTCGAGCTGATCGGCCCGGTTGATGCGCCGCTGCTGGCGAAAGCGGTGGTGGCGGGCATGATGCAGGCCGACACCCTGCGTACGCGGTTTACCGAGGACAACGGCGAGATCGGGCAGTGGGTGGACGAGAGTGCTACCCTGCCGGTGCCGCAGATTATTGACCTTCGCGCTCACGCCGATCCGCATGCCGCGGCGCAGGCGCAGATGCACGCCGATCTTAACCAGAACCTGCGCGTCGACAGCGGCCAGCCGCTGGCCTTCCACCTGCTGATTCAGGTGGCGGACAACCGCTGGTACTGGTATCAGCGCTATCACCATTTAGTGGTGGATGGCTTCAGCTTCCCCGCTATTACTCGCCAGATCGCCGCCATTTATCGCGCCTGGTCTAACGGTGACGCCACGCCGGCGTCGCCGTTTACGCCCTTTGCCGAGGTGGTGGAGGAGTATCAGCGCTACCGCGACAGCGAGGCGTATATCCGCGACGGTGCTTTCTGGGCCGGGCAGCGTAAGCAGCTCCCGCCGCCGGTATCGCTCTCCAGCGCGCCGCTGCCGGGTCGCGCCGCGACCACCGACATTCTGCGCCTGAAGCTTACCGCCGATCGTTACGCCTTCAACCAGCTCGCCAGTACCAGCCAGATCCAGCGCACCGACCTCGCTCTGGCGCTGGTGGCCCTGTGGCTCGCCCGTCTGACCGGACGCATGAACTATGCCGCCGGGTTTATCTTTATGCGCCGGATGGGCTCCGCGGCGCTCACCGCTACCGGGCCGGTGCTGAACGTGCTGCCGCTGGCGGTGAACATCAACGCTCAGGAGACGCTGCCGGAGCTGGCCCAGCGCCTGGCCGGGCAGATGAAAAAGATGCGTCGACATCAGCGGTATGACGCCGAGCAGATCGTCCGCGACAGCGGGCGCGCCGCCAGCGACGAGGCGCTGTTTGGCCCGGTGTTTAACGTCAAGGTCTTCGACTACCAGCTGGATATCGATGGCGTTCAGGCGGTGACGCATACCCTCGCCACCGGCCCGGTCAACGACCTTGAGATGGCGCTGTTCCCGGACGAGCAGGGCGGTCTGAGCATTGAGATCCTCGCCAACAAGCAGCGTTACGATGAGGCCACCCTGGTGCGCCATGTCGATCGCCTGCATGGGTTGCTGGCGCAGTTTGCCGCCAATATCGACCTGCGCTGCGGCGAGGCCGAAACGGTTTCTGACGCCGAATATCAGCAGTTGGAAAAGATTAACCAGACAGCGGTTCCTCTGCCGCTCACCACCCTGAGCGCGCTGGTGGCGGAGCAGGCGGCGAAAACCCCGGACGCCCCGGCGCTGGCTGATGCGCACCACGAACTGACTTACCGCCAGATGCGCGAGCAGGTGGTGGCCCTGGCGAACCAGCTGCGTGCCCGGGGCGTGAAGCCCGGCGACAGCGTGGCGGTGGCGTTACCGCGTTCGGTGTTCCTGACGCTGGCCCTGCACGCCATCGTCGAAGCGGGGGCCGCGTGGCTGCCGCTGGACACCGGATATCCTGACGATCGTCTGCAGATGATGATCGAGGACGCGAAGCCGTCGCTGTTAATCACCACCGACGACCAGCGCCCGCGCTTTAACCATCCGGCTCTTTTTAGTTACAACACACTAATGCCTGCGGAGAGCAGCGCACCGCTCAACCTCAGTGCCCCGGAACAGACCGCCTATATCATCTTTACCTCAGGCTCAACAGGACGGCCGAAAGGGGTGATGGTCGGCCAGACCGCCATCGTCAACCGCCTGCTGTGGATGCAAAACCACTACCCGCTCACCGCCGCCGACGTGGTGGCGCAAAAAACGCCGTGCAGCTTTGACGTCTCGGTGTGGGAGTTCTGGTGGCCGTTTATTGCCGGGGCGAAGCTGGTGATGGCCGAGCCGGAGGCGCACCGCGATCCGCTGGCGATGCAGGACTTCTTCGCGAAGTACGGCGTCACCACCACCCACTTTGTGCCGTCGATGCTGGCAGCCTTTGTCGCCTCGCTGACTCCGGAAAACGCCGCCTGCTGCGCCAGCCTGAAGCAGGTGTTCTGCAGCGGCGAAGCCCTGCCGACCGCGCTGTGCCGGGAGTGGGAGCAGCTCACCCATGCGCCGCTGCATAACCTCTACGGCCCGACCGAAGCGGCAGTGGACGTCAGCTGGTATCCGGCCTTTGGCCCGGAACTGGCGGCGATAGAGGGCAACAGCGTGCCGATCGGCTTCCCGGTGTGGAATACCGGCCTGCGCATTCTGGATGCGATGATGCGCCCGGTGCCGTTCGGCGTGGCGGGCGATCTTTATCTTACCGGGATCCAGCTGGCGCAGGGCTACCTGGGCCGCCCGGATCTGACCGCCAGCCGCTTTATCGCCGACCCGTTCGCGCCGGGCGAGCGCATGTACCGCACCGGAGACGTGGCCCGCTGGCTGGATAATGGCGCGGTAGAGTATCTGGGCCGCAGCGACGATCAGCTGAAAATTCGCGGTCAGCGCATTGAGCTGGGCGAAATCGACCGGGCCATGCTGACCCTGCCGGACGTGGCCCAGGCGGTAACCCACGCCTGCGTCATCAACCAGGCGGCGGATACCGGCGGCGACGCCCGTCAGCTGGTGGGCTATGTGGTCTCGGAATCCGGTCTGCCGCTGGATCGCGACGCGCTTTTAACTGCCCTGAAAACCCAGCTGCCGCCGCATATGGTGCCGGTGGTGTTACTGCAACTCAGCGCGCTGCCCCTTAGCGCCAACGGCAAGCTGGATCGCAAGGCGCTGCCGCTGCCGGAGCTGACGATGAAGACTCGGGGCCGCGCACCGGAAAGCGACGCCGAACAGGCGATTGCCGCGGCGTTTTCTGCCCTGCTGGGCTGCGAGATCAACGACATCGAGGCGGATTTCTTCGCCCTCGGCGGCCACTCGCTGCTGGCGATGCGCCTTGCCGCCAGCCTGAGCCGCCACTTTGCCCGCCAGGTTACCCCCGGCCAGGTGATGGTGGCCTCGACGGTGGGCAAGCTGAGCGCCCTGCTGGGATCCAACATTAGCGACGAGCAGGCCCGGCGTCTGGGGTACGAGACGATTTTGCCCCTGCGCGAAAGCCACGGCCCGACGCTGTTCTGCTTCCATCCGGCCTCCGGTTTTGCCTGGCAGTTCAGCGTCCTGGCGCGCTATCTCAATCCGCGCTGGTCGATTACCGGTATCCAGTCGCCGCGACCGGGACCGATGCAGCACTGCGCCACCCTGGACGAGGTGATCGACCAGCACCTGGCGACGCTACGCGCCCAGCAGCCGCACGGGCCTTATCATCTGTTCGGCTACTCTCTCGGCGGCACGCTGGCGCAGGGCATCGCCGCCCGCCTGCGCGCGCAGGGAGAAGCCGTGGCGTTCCTTGGCCTGCTGGATACCTGGCCGCCGGAGACGCAAAACTGGCGTGAAAAAGAGGCTAACGGCCTCGATCCGGAGGTCTTAGCGGAGATCGAGCGTGAGCGTCAGGCGTTCCTCGCCGCCCAGCAGGGGCAGGCATCCGGGGAGCTGTTCAGCGCCATCGAGGGCAACTATGCCGATGCGGTGCGTCTGTTGACCACGGCGCACAGCGCGAAGTTCGACGGCAAAGCGACGCTGTTTGTCGCTGAACGCACGCGAACCATGGACCCGCTCGCCGCCTGGGCACCGTGGGTGGGGGAGCTGGAGATCTATCACCAGGACTGTGCCCACGTGGACATCATCTCCCCGCAGGCGTTTGAGACGATAGGACCGGTGTTGAAGAGGATTCTGGGGGAGTAAAAACGCCCGGCGGCGCTACGCTTGCCGGGCTTACGGTCCGTGCTGTGAGTTTTTTGTAGGCCGGGTAAGGCGTAGCCGCCACCCGGCGATGCGGCAGCGGTGCGGCTGATGCCCGGCGGCGCTGCGCTTGCCGGGCCTACGGTCCGTGCTGTGAGGTTTTAGTAGGCCGGGTAAGGCGTAGCCGTCACCCGGCGGTGCGGCAGCGGTGCGGCTGATGCCCGGCGGCGCTGCGCTTGCCGGGCCTACGGCCCGTGTTGTGAGGTTTTAGTAGGCCGGGTAAGGCGTAGCCGCCACCCGGCGATGCGGCAGCGGTGCGGCTGATGCCCGGCGGCGCTGCGCTTGCCGGGCCTACGTTCCGTGCTGTGAGGTTTTAGTAGGCCGGGTAAGGCGTAGCCGCCACCCGGCGATGCGGCAGCGGTGCGGCTGATGCCCGGCGGCGCTACGCTTGCCGGGCCTACGGTCCGTGCTGTGAGGTTTTTGCAGGCCGGGTAAGGCGTAGCCGTCACCCGGCGGTGCGGCAGCGGTGCGGCTGATGCCCGGCGGCGCTGAGCTTGCCGGGCCTACGTTCCGTGCTGTGAGTTTTTTGTAGGCCGGGTAAGGCGTAGCCGCCACCCGGCGTTTTTATCGCCGACCCAAAGGCACCACCAGCGGCGTGCCCGCCACCGGATCGTCAATAATCATGCAGCGCATCCCGTAGATCCGCTCGATCAACGCCGGGGTGACAATCTTTTTCGGCGCACCTTCCGCCACAATCTTCCCGTCGCGCAGGGCAATCAAGTGGGTGGCATAGCGGCAGGCCTGGTTCAGGTCATGCAGCACCGCCGCAAGGGTAAAGCCCTGGGTGCGGTTCAGGTCGCTCAGCAGCTCCAGCAGGTCGATCTGATAGCTGATATCCAGC
Source organism: Leclercia sp. TB492 (assembly GCF_049974505.2). NCBI lineage: Bacteria > Pseudomonadati > Pseudomonadota > Gammaproteobacteria > Enterobacterales > Enterobacteriaceae > Leclercia > Leclercia sp. TB492. Next base: position 1,191,972 of record NZ_CM127572.1, read on the forward strand.
CAGGTGGTCGGCTCATCCAGCAGCATGATCGATGTCTCCTGGGCCAGCACCATCGCAATCCACGCCCGCTGACGCTGTCCGCCGGAGAGGGTGTCCACGCTTTGCGCCGCCAGGTCGGTAATACCGGTGGCCTGCATCGCTTTGGTGACCGCCAGTTCATCCTCTTTACGCCAGCGGGTAAACAGCGGCTGGTGCGGATAGCGCCCGCGCGCCACCAGCTCCTGCACCGTGATATCTCCCGGCGTAGTGGCGTTTTGCGCCAGCAGCCCGACCCGGCGCGCCACCTCTTTGCTGGCAAAGCGCTGGATCTGCTCGCCATCGAGGAAAACGTTGCCATGAAGCGGCGTCATCAGGCGGCTGAGGGTGCGCAGCAGGGTCGATTTCCCGCAGCCGTTAGGGCCGATAATGGCGGTGAAGTGGCCGTCGGGGATCGCCACCTGTAAATTTTCAGCCACGGTTTTTTTGCCGTAGCCGAGGGTCAGATTTTCGCCGCGCAAGCGGGTCAGATTGGCACTCATTTCTTGCGGGACTCCTGAACAAGCAAGACGATAAGGTAGATACCGCCAAGACTGACGGTCACGACGCCCACCGGAAGTTGATACGGCATAAACAGCTGCTGGGCGCAGAGATCCGCCGCCAGCAGCAGCAGCGATCCGCACAGCGCCGACTGGGTTAACCCCCAGCGTGCGGTACCGCTCAGACGGCGGGCAATATGCGGTGCTACCAGCGCAATAAAGGAGATCGGCCCGGCAATGGCGGTGGCCGCGGCGGTTAACACCACCGCCACCAGCATCAGCATCAGACGCGAACGCTCGACGCTGACGCCCAGCGCGCAGGCGCTGTCGTCACCCATCTCCAGCAGACGCATCCGTTTTACCAGCAGTAATGCGCAGACAAACATCAGCAGGATCAGCGGGGCGGCGGGCAGGGTTTTGGCCCACGTCAGGCCGTTGAGCGACCCGGCGAACCACAGCCCGGCAGAGAGCGAGGTCTCCAGCGACGCCTGCAATAGCAGCCAGGTGTTAAAGGCCATCAGCATGGCGCGCATGCCGATGCCAATGATGATCAGGCGGAAGGTTTCAATGCCGTCGCGCCAGGCCAGCGCCCAGACGATCAGCGAGGTGAGAATACCGCCCGCCATTGCCGCCAGCGTAATGGCCGTCAGGTGCTGACCAAACAGCACCATCGCTACCAGCACGCCGCTCCATGCCCCGGTGTTAAAGCCCATCACGTCCGGGCTGCCGAGGGGGTTGCGCATCAGCGACTGGAAAATCGCGCCGCTGATCCCAAGGGCCGCGCCGACCAGCAGGGCCATCATCACCCGCGGTAAACGCCATTCGGTGACCACCATGGTGATATTACGCGGCGCACTGCCGGTCAGGGCATTGAAGACCTGAGCGAAATCGAGCGTCACCGCCCCGCTGCGCAGGCTAAACAGGGCCACGCCGAGGCTGACCAGAACCAGCATCAGGCAACTGATAACTAAACGACGGGACGGGGCCATCACAATCCACCTCCGCGCTTGCGGCGCACCAGGAAAATCAGCACCGGCGCGCCGATAAAGGCGCTGACCACCGACACCCGCAGCTCGCCGGGCACCAGCAGACGCCCGATAATGTCGGCAAACAGCAGCAGGGCAGGGGTGGCAAGCAGCGTCACCGGCAGGGACCAGCGGTGATCGGCTCCCACCAGCCAGCGCGCCATGTGCGGCATCATCAGGCCGATAAAGGCGATGGGGCCCACCACCGCCGTGGCGCTGCCGCACAGGACGGTAATGGTCAGTAATCCGAGAAACTGGGTGCGCGCCACGCGGCTGCCGAGGGCGGTGGCGGTGTCGCTGCCGAGGCTCAGGCTGTTGAGCGCCCGGCTTAACAACAGCGCTACGGCGGCGGCGATCAGCACCGGCACGCTCACCACCTGTAACGTTTGCAGGGTGCGGATATCCAGCGAGCCCGCCTGCCAGAAGCGCAGCTGGTCGTAGACGTCCGGGTTGAGCAGGGCGATGCCGTTGGAGAGACCGTCCAGCACCGCCCCCAGCGCTACGCCCGCAAGCGTCAGGCGAACCGGGCTAAGCTGGCCCCCGCCCTGGCTGCCGGTAAAGGCCACCAGCAGCGAGGCGGAAAAGGCCCCGCACAGCGCCATCACCAGCTGTTCGCCGGGGGAGGAGAAGCCAAACAGCGCCGCGCCCAGCACGATGGCGAAGCTGGCCCCGGCGTTAACCCCGAGAATGCCCGGGTCGGCCAGCGGATTGCGGGTCAGGGTTTGCATCAGCGCGCCGGCGAGACCGAGAGCGGCACCGGCCAGCAGTCCGGCGAGGGTGCGCGGAAGTCGGGCATCCCGCACGATGGTGCAGTCGGCGCTTTGACAGGTGGCGGTGAGGGCATCGACCACCACGGAAAACGGCAGCGGTTTCGCACCCACCGACAGGCTGAGGGCGACGGCAAACGCGAGCAGTAACAGTAAACCGGGCACGGCAAGGGCGCGTGACGCGGAAGAGGAGTACGACATAGCAACGTCCATGATTTGATAATGATAGTAATTATCGTTATCTATCTTATTTAGCTATGTTAGCATGTGCGGCCATGGAATTGGTACAAAAGAAACCATTAAGGCTTTGTAATGACCCGACAATCCTGGCTGCTCAATCTGAGCCTGCTGAAGACCCATCCGGCGTTTCGTGCTGTTTTTATTGCCCGTTTTATCTCCATTTTATCCCTTGGCCTGCTCGGCGTGGCCGTACCGGTCCAAATCCAGATAATGACCCACTCCAGCTGGCTGGTGGGGCTCTCCGTCACCCTGACCGGTGGAGCGATGTTTATCGGTCTGATGGTCGGCGGGGTGCTGGCGGATCGCTACGAGCGTAAGAAGCTGATTTTGCTGGCGCGCGGCACCTGTGGGGTGGGCTTTGTCGGGTTATGTTTGAACGCGATGCTGCCGGAGCCGTCGTTAATCGCCATCTATGCCCTGGGCCTGTGGGACGGCTTTTTTGCTTCCCTCGGGGTAACGGCGCTGCTGGCGGCAACGCCGGCGCTGGTGGGGCGCGAAAACCTGATGCAGGCAGGCGCCATCACTATGCTCACCGTACGTCTGGGCTCGGTGATCTCGCCGATGGTCGGCGGCCTGCTGCTCGGCACCGGGAACGTCGCCTGGAACTACGGCCTGGCGGCGGCGGGTACCTTTATCACCACCTTAACCCTGCTGCGCCTGCCTTTATTGCCACCTCCGCCGCAGCCGCGTGAACATCCGCTGAAATCCCTGATGGCGGCGATCCGCTTTCTGTTCAGCAACCCGCTGATTGGCGGCATCGCCCTGCTGGGTGGTCTGCTGACGATGGCGAGCGCGGTGCGGGTGCTCTATCCGGCGCTGGCGATTGAGTGGCAGATGAGCGTGTCGCAGATTGGCCTGCTGTATGCGGCGATCCCGCTGGGTGCGGCTTTTGGCGCGCTCACCAGCGGCAACCTGGCGCAGAGCGCCCGTCCGGGGCTGATTATGCTGGTGGCAACCCTGGCCTCGTTTATTGCGATTGGTTTCTTCAGCCTGATGCCGTTCTGGGCCCTGGGCGCGATCTGCCTGGCGCTGTTCGGCTGGCTGAGCGCGGTCAGCTCATTGCTGCAATACACCCTGATCCAGACCCAGACCCCGGAAGCGATGCTCGGGCGCATCAACGGCCTGTGGACGGCGCAGAACGTGACCGGCGATGCGATTGGCGCCGCCATTCTCGGCGGGCTGGGGGTGATTATGACCCCGGTGGCGTCGGCCAGCAGCAGCGGGTTTATGCTGGCGATGGTGGGGGCAATACTGCTGGTGGGGTTAGCGGAGTTGCGCCGGTTCCGGCAGGAGCCTGCTCCGGTTTAATGCGGTGGAATGTGCCGGGTGGCGGCTACGCCTTACCCGGCCTACAACACCCACAACCGCACGAACCGTAGGCCCGGTAAGCGCAGCGCCACCGGGCACAAGGCCGCCCCTTACTTAAACAACCCCTCTAAACGCTCCAGCACCCGCATCGCACTGAAATAATCCAGGCGGAAGGTCTCGGTGCCCAGCGCCCAGACGCGTTTGTTTTGCACCGCCGGGAGATGGGCCAGCAGCGGGTTGGCGTAGATCGCATCCACGTCCTTCTGATCCCCGGCAAACAGGAACAGCCCTTCGCCGTTCAGCCCGGTCGCCAGATTTTCTCCCCCTAACTGCACAATGTCGTGGCGTTTGCCCTGGCTCTGCGACGGGTTCAGCCCGGCGGGCAGAGTGGCAAGAGAGAAGCCCAGCTGTTGCAGCAGCTTGCCCTGCGCCGACTCGGCGGTCCACAGGTTGGCGCTGTGGGCGGCGGCGGTATAGACAATGGCGTTCACCGGCTGCGGCGGCTGCTTCAGCTGCTGTTTGACCCGGGTGAGCTGTGTATCAAATTCCGCAATCCGCGCCGCGGCCTGCTTCTCCTGTCCGGTAATGGTGCCCAGCTGGGTCAGCAGCGCCTGCCAGCTTTTGTCGTCGTAGTTGATCACCAGCGTCGGGGCGATGGCCGACAGCTGATCGTAGAGCGCCACGGCAGAATCCCCGCCGGTGGCGCTGACCAGGATCAGATCCGGCATCTGGGCGGCAACGGCTTCGGCGCTCGGCTCACCGATATACAGGCGCGCCAGCTTACGCTGTTTTGCCACCTCGCCCCACTGGCGCAAAAAGCCCTGATCGTCCGCCACCCGGTTGTTCGGCGTGGTGGCGCCGCTGGCAATCACCGGGGCATCAATCGCCAGCAGGGAGCCGGTGAGGGTCACGCTGGTGGAGACAATCCGCGTCGGTTTGCTTTCCAGCGTGTGGGTTCCGTGGCTGTCAGTGACCTGACGCGGCCAGTCGGCGGCAAGCGCTGAGGTTAATCCTGAAATTAAAAGTCCGGTTAAAAGCAGGGTGTTACGACAAACAGCGGGCAGTTTCACTAAGGGGCATCCTGTTTTCGTTGAAGTTAATGCTTCTCATTTTCATAAATGAGCCGCAGGGATGCAAGCGATAGTCGCACAAGTTGCGCTGCAGGCGGTTGACACCATCGCGCTCTGGGATTAGGTTAGCGAGCGAAAATATAAATGATAATAATTCTTACTGCTTTTATCATTTCAGGAGGATGATATGGATACGTCACTGGCTGAGGACGTTCAGCACACCGCGACCACGCTGCACAAAGACAGCTTCTTCTTTATGTCGCCCTATCGCAGCTTTACCACGTCTGGCTGCTTTGCCCGTTTTTCCACCCCAGCCGTCGGCGGCGACGATCCGGCCAGCGCGTTTCAGCAGCAGCTGACTCAGGCCTTTGCCGATGCCAAAGCCGCCGGAATTGCTAACCCGGTGATGGTAGGGGCGATCCCCTTTGATACCCGCCAGCCGTCGTCGCTGTTCATTCCGCAAGCGTGGCAACCTTTTGCCCGCCCGGCGCGCCAGCAGTCTGCCCGCTATGCCGCCCGGACCGCACCCTTGACGGTCAAATCCCGCACCGAGATCCCGGCGCAGTTAGCCTTCGAAGAGATGGTGGCCCGCGCCGCCGCCCTGACCGCCACTCCGCGCGTCAACAAGGTGGTGCTGTCGCGCCTGATCGATATCGCAACCGAAGAGAACCTCGACAGCGGTGCGCTGCTGGAAAAACTGATTGCCCAGAACCCGGCCAGCTTTAACTTCCACGTCCCACTGGAAGATGGCGGGGTACTGCTCGGCGCCAGCCCGGAGCTGCTGCTGCGTAAAGAGGGGGCCCATTTCAGCTCCCTGCCGCTGGCCGGCTCCGCCCGTCGTCAGCCGGACGACATGCTCGATCGCGAGGCGGGCAACAAGCTGCTGGCCTCGGCAAAAGATCGTCACGAACATGAGCTGGTCACCCAGGCGATGAAGGCGGTCCTGACCCCGCGCAGCCATCAGCTGACCATGCCTGCCTCGCCGCAGCTGGTGACCACCCCGACCCTGTGGCACCTCGCCACCCCGGTGGAAGGCGAAGCGCGTGAAGATGAGAACGCCCTGACCCTGGCCTGCCTGCTGCACCCGACTCCGGCCCTGAGCGGCTTCCCGCACCAGGCGGCGAAAGAACTGATTGCCGAGCTGGAGCCGTTCGACCGCGACCTGTTCGGCGGCATCGTCGGCTGGTGCGACAGCGAAGGCAACGGAGAGTGGGTGGTGACCATCCGCTGCGCGCGACTTCACGCCAACAGCGTGCGCCTGTTTGCCGGTGCCGGGATTGTGCCTGCCTCCTCACCGGTCGCCGAGTGGCGCGAAACCGGCGTCAAACTGACCACCATGCTGAACGTTTTTGGTTTGCATTAAGGATTAATCATGACCCTTCCCTTTACCCGCTGGCCCGATGAATTCGCCCGCCGCTATCGTGAAAAAGGTTACTGGCAGGATCTGCCTCTGACAGAGATTCTGACCCGCCACGCCGACAGCGATGCGCTGGCGATTATCGACGGCGAACGCCGCATTACGTATCGCCAGTTCCAGCAGTGCGTCAATAACCTCGCAGCCGCGCTGCAGGCGCAGGGGATCCAGCGGGGCGAAACCGCTCTGGTGCAGCTGGGGAACGTCGCCGAGTTCTATATCACCTTCTTCGCGCTGTTGCAGGTGGGCGTGGCTCCGGTCAATGCTCTCTTCAGCCATCAGCGCAGCGAGCTGAACGCCTACGCCAGCCAGATTGAGCCCGCGCTGCTGATTGCCGACCGCGCCCACGGGCTGTTTGCCGGCGACGACTTCCTCAACACCTTTGTGGAGCAGCACCGCTCCGTGCGCGTGGTGCTGCTGCGCGGCGAAGGGCTGGAAACCGCCATTGCCCGTCCGGCGGAGAACTTTATCGCCAGCCCGACCCCGGCCGATGAGGTGGCGTTCTTCCAGCTCTCCGGCGGCAGTACCGGCACGCCGAAGCTGATCCCGCGCACCCACAACGACTACTACTACAGCATTCGTCGCAGCAACGAGATCTGCGGTATTAGCGCGCAAACCCGTTACCTGAACGCCCTCCCGGCGGCGCACAACTTTGCGATGAGCTCTCCGGGCACGCTGGGGATCTTTATGGCCGGGGGCTGCGTGGTGCTGGCCAACGATCCGAGCGCCACGCTCTGCTTCCCACTGATCGAACAGCATCAGATCACCGTCACCTCGCTGGTGCCGCCGGCGGTCAGCCTGTGGCTACAGGCTATCGCGGAAGGGGCTGGTAATGCCCAGCTGGCCTCGCTGCAGCTGTTGCAGGTGGGCGGAGCGCGACTCTCCGCCACCCTGGCTGCCCGTATTCCGGCAGAGATGAGCTGCCAGCTCCAGCAGGTGTTCGGCATGGCCGAAGGGCTGGTGAACTACACCGCGCTGGATGATGCCCCGGAACGCATCATGAATACTCAGGGCCGCCCGATGTGCCCGGATGACGAAGTGTGGGTGGCCGATGAGCACGGCAATCCGCTGCCGCGCGGCGAGGTGGGGCGTCTGATGACCCGCGGGCCTTACACCTTCCGCGGCTACTACAAGAGCCCGGAACACAACGCCAGCGCCTTTGATGCGAACGGCTTTTACTGCTCCGGGGATCTGATCGCCATTGACGAGCAGGGCTATATCACCGTGCAGGGGCGCGAAAAAGATCAGATCAACCGCGGCGGGGAGAAGATCGCCGCCGAAGAGGTGGAAAACCTGCTCCTGCGCCACGAGGCAGTGATCCACGCCGCGCTGGTCAGCATGGAGGACAGCCTGCTGGGCGAGAAGAGCTGTGCGTATCTGGTGGTGAAACAGCCCCTGCGCGCGGTCGAGGTGCGCCGCTTCCTGCGCGAGCAGGGGGTTGCAGAATTCAAACTGCCGGATCGCGTGGAGTGCCTGGAGGCACTGCCGCTGACGCCGGTAGGCAAAGTCGATAAAAAACAATTACGCCTGTGGCTGGCCGAACGGGCGCAGGGCTGAGGAGCAGAAGATGGCAATTCCAAAATTAACCGGTTATGCGCTGCCAGGGGCAGCAGATCTGCCGACCAACAAAGTCAGCTGGACGATGGAGCCCGCGCGCGCCGCGCTGCTGATCCACGATATGCAGGAATACTTCCTGAACTTTTGGGGCGATAACTGCCCGATGATGGCCCAGGTAGTGGCGAACATTGCCCGCCTGCGCGACTACTGCAAACAGCAGGGGATCCCGGTCTACTACACCGCCCAGCCGAAAGAGCAGAGCGATGAAGATCGCGCCCTGCTGAACGATATGTGGGGACCGGGCCTGACCCGCTCCCCGGAGCAGCAGCGCATTGTCGCGGAGCTGACCCCGGATGACGCCGACACCGTGCTGGTGAAGTGGCGCTACAGCGCGTTTCACCGCTCGCCGCTGGAGCAGATGCTCAAAGAGAGCGGCCGCGATCAGCTGATCATCACCGGGGTGTACGCCCATATCGGCTGCATGACCACCGCCACCGACGCCTTTATGCGTGACATCCAGCCGTTCTTCGTCGCCGATGCGCTGGCGGACTTCACCCGGGATGAGCACCTGATGTCGCTCAAGTACGTGGCCGGTCGTTCCGGTCGCGTGGTGACCACCGACGAACTGCTGCCGTCCCTTCCTGCCTCGAAAGCGGCGCTGCGCGAGCTGATCCTGCCGCTGCTGGACGAGTCCGACGAGCCGATGGATGACGAAAACCTGATCGACTACGGTCTGGATTCAGTGCGGATGATGGCCCTGGCGGCGCGCTGGCGCAAAGTGCATGGGGATATCGACTTCGTGATGCTGGCGAAAAACCCGACCCTGGATGCCTGGTGGGCGCTGCTCTCCCGCGAGGTGAAATAATGCTGGATTTCACGGGAAAAACCGTCTGGGTGACCGGGGCCGGAAAAGGCATCGGTTACGCCACCGCGCGGGCGTTTGCTGAGGCGGGCGCAAAGGTGACAGGCTTTGACGTCGCCTTCCCGCAGGCGAGCTATCCCTTTGGCACCGAAGTGCTGAACGTGGCGGACGCGGTACAGGTGAACGAGGTTTGCGGACGTCTGCTGGCGACGATCGATCGTCTGGATGTGCTGGTCAATGCCGCCGGGATCCTGCGGATGGGGGCGACCGATCAGCTCTCGCAGGACCACTGGCAGGAGACCTTTGCGGTCAACGTGGGCGGGGCATTCAACCTGTTCCAGCAGACGATGGGCCAGTTCCGTCGTCAGCAGGGCGGGGCGATTGTCACCGTGGCGTCCGACGCGGCGCACACCCCGCGCATCGGCATGAGCGCCTACGGTGCTTCGAAAGCGGCGCTGAAAAGCCTCGCCCTGACCGTCGGCCTCGAGCTGGCGGGCAGCGGCGTGCGCTGTAATCTGGTGTCGCCGGGCTCTACCGATACCGATATGCAGCGCACCCTGTGGGTGAGCGATGACGCCGAGCAGCAGCGCATTCGCGGCTTTGGCGAGCAGTTCAAGCTCGGCATTCCGCTGGGAAAAATCGCCCGTCCTGAAGAGATTGCCAGCACCGTGCTGTTCCTCGCTTCTGACCACGCCAGCCACATCACCTTGCAGGATATCGTGGTGGACGGCGGCTCGACGCTGGGGGCCTGAATGATCTGGAAACGACATTTGTCCCTGGAGGCGCTAAACGACTCCAGCCTGAACACGATGGTGGCGCATCTGGGGATCGTCTATACCCGGATCGGTGATGACACCCTCGAGGCCGAGATGCCGGTGGATGCCCGCACCCATCAGCCGTTTGGCCTGCTGCACGGCGGCGCGTCGGCGGCGCTGGCGGAGACGCTGGGGTCAATGGCCGGTTTTCTGATGACCCGCGATGGGCAGAGCGTGGTAGGCACGGAGCTCAATGCCACTCATCATCGTGCGGTGTCGCAGGGGAGGGTGCGTGGGGTGTGTCAGCCTCTGCATCTCGGGCGCACCAGCCAGAGCTGGGAGATCGTGGTGTATGACGAGCAAGGGCGGCGCTGCTGTACCTGTAGGTTGAGTACCATGGTGTTGGGCTAATATCAGGGCGAGATTATTCTCGCCCTGCGTCATTTATTTTTATCTTAACGAAATTAGCATCATTATTTTCTTAAAATTCCCCTTTTAATTGCGGCAGGATGGTCGCTGTTACGGTTTTTCGTTATGCTGCCCGGCGGGATGAATATAATGGAACTGACAATGGAAAAAATGCGATATATTACGGGAGCGCTCGCTGCATCATTATTATTATCAGGATGCGCCACCTACTGGGGAAAAGTACCTTATACGCCGCCGCCGGATTCCGAGCAAAACACGGCAAATGTTCGCATGATCGGTAACCCGCCTGGATTTACGATCAGTCAGCACGGCAAAAAAGATGGTGCGGTTGATTTTACCAGCGTCGTGGTGTTACGGCCTACCCACGATCTGGGGTTCCCGAAAGCCAGCAATGACCCGGATCGCTATAAAGAAACCTATTACGACGCGAAAGTGTATGCCGGAACGCCGACCCGGGTGGGGTTCAGGTTCCTCTATGGCTGTAACTTTGTGAGCTATACCTTTGTGCCGCAAAAAGGTGAAACCTATGAGTTTCGCCTTTCAGTTTCGGATAAGAGTGGTTACTGCGTGCTGTATGCGACCCATTTAAAATACGACAGCGAAAACCAAATCTACCTGGACGAAAAGGTCGAAAAATATGAAGGTTACACAAGTAAATAGTCTCGGTGTGAAAATACCGGGGCTTATTTTGTTGGGCTTATTTTGTATGGCGATGCTCAGCGGTTGTATAAGGAATGTCGATCGTACGCAACAGGGAACCGTCAGTAAACTCCAGGAAAGCGACCTGGATAAAAAGTTGGTGACGGGTAAAACAACCAAAAAGGATGTGTTACTGCTGTTAGGGCGACCCGATATTCCGCAGGATTACAACCATCAGAATACGTGGTTATATCATTCGAAGGTTAAAGGACGCGCGCTGTATGTGGTCGTTCCTGTGTTTTATGATGAGTCCGTAACGCTGGTACTGACCTTTGATGAAAATAAAATACTTACCCACCGGGAATATAAAAAGGCGTAATTATATCCCTTTGCTTTAACTGGGTATCCACCCGCAAACGTGGGTTTTGTAGGCCCGGTAAGGCGAAGCCGCCACCGGGCGCACAACTGCACAATGGTTACAACATCGACACCACCCGCTTCAACAACCTGATCCGCGGTTCAATCGACGCCTTATCCAGCCACTCCGCCGGGCTGTGGAAACCGGCGCCGATCGGGCCAAAACCGTCGAGGGTCGGGATACCCAAGGCCGCGGTATGGTTCGCATCGCTGCCGCCGCCGACCGCCTGCCAGGTAATGGCGATCTCCTCTTCGCGTCCGGCTTGCTCAACCCGTGCCATCAACGCACGCGTCTCATCGCTGGTGGCCATCGCCGGTTTGTGGTTGATGCGGGTGAGAGTGGTGGTCACCCCGTCGAGAAAACCTTTCGCACATAATGCCTCCAGCGCCTGATGCACCCGGTCGTATTCGTCGTTTTCCCAGAAGCGCACGTCCAGCTCGGCGTCGGCGATGTCGGCCACCACGTTTCCCGCGCTGCCGCCCTGGATCACCCCGACGTTCAGCGTGGTGCCGCGCGTCAGGTCGGTCAGCCCGTTAATCGCCAGAATGCTGTGGGCCAGCGCCACGATCGCCGAACGGCCTTTCTCCGGGTCGTTACCCGCATGGGCCGCCACGCCGCTGAAGTGCAGCTGATAACCGGCCATCCCTTTACGCGCTTTCACCAGCGACCCGTCGGCGCGGGCGGCTTCGCACACCAGCACGCAGCGGGACCGTTTTGCCAGCTCGCCGATCCATTCGTGTGAGTAAACGGAACCGGTCTCTTCATCCGGGTTCATCGCCACCGCAATCGACAGCCGCTATTTATCAGCCACGTCCAGCCCGCGCATCGCCCACAGAATATTGAGCAGGCCGCTCTTCATATCCGAGACGCCAGGGCCGTACAGCCGGGTCTCATCCTGACTCAGCGGACGCGCGGCCACCGTGCCTGGCGCAAATACCGTATCGAGATGGCCCACCAGCAGCACGTCAAATTGCTTCGCCTGCGGTTTGTTGGTGGTAAACACGCCGGGGCCCACCTGGTTGCCCAGATCAACCTGCCTGGTATGCCAGCCTTCGGCCTGCCACAGGCGCTGCATAATGCCCGCCACCGTCGCCACGCCGTCGAGGGTTTTGGTCCCGCAGTCGACATTGACCAGGGTTTTCAGCTCTTCAATGTAGTGTTCAAGATTCATCAGCGATCCTTTTTCAGAGAATAATGCGCATCAGCAGCATGGCTAAGAAGGCGTTGATAACCGAGATGGCGATCATCAGCGGAATACGGGTGGCACGGGTGCCAATCACCCCGAGGATGCGCCCGAGGTACTGCACCTGGGAGCCCATCAGGTAGATGGCCGGAGCGAGGATCGCCAGATGCTCGCCGGTAAGAATGCCTTTATCAAACAGGCCGATGGCGACGCCAATACCGCCGCCCATCGACATCCAGCCGCCGATCAGCACCGCGGCGGCTTCCCCCGGCAGGCCAAACAGCCCCATCAGCGGGGCGAATATCATCCCGAGACCTTTTAAGGCACCGGTGATCTCCAGCGCTTTGATGATAATAAAGGCCATCACCACGTTCGGCAGGGTGCTGCTGGTGGCGATACCCCAGCCTTTGCGGGCGCCTTCGACAAAGACGTCGGTGATAACAGGATTGGCGTTCGGGGCGCTCATCAGGCTTCTCCTTTTGCCGGGGCGGTGACAGGGGCTTTATTCTGGAATCTGACAACCAGGCGCATCATATTGGCACCGACAATTTTCATGATGAACATCACCGCGATGCAGGCTCCGATGGAGGTCGGCACTGCCGCCGTGCCGTCGATAGCCACCAGGGTGAAGAGGATCGCGCCGGAGGAGAAGAAGTTGGTGATCATCGCCCCGGCCGAGAACTGAAACATGGCGAAGACATCTTTTTCGTTCTCTCCGATCAGCCCTTCGTCGGCGAGGTTGCGGGTCAGGGACGCGCCCACATCGGTGCTTTGCAGGCTGCCGATCAGCGCCAGGCCGGTGGTGCCCGGGATGCCCAGCAGCGGCCGCAGTAGCGGGGTTAGCAGCTTGCGCGCGGCACGCAGGGCGCCGTAATGCTCCAGCACGTTGATCATGCCGAGGGCAAACATCACCGCCGGGATCAGCCCGAGGGCAAACAGAAAACCATCCATCGCGCCGCTGCCACCGGTGCCGCGAAAGGCGCTGGTGGCGGTGGTTAAGGTGCCCTCATTAAGACTCGCTTTACTGACCACCTTGCCAAACGCGCCGTTCAGCGTGGTGAAATCAAACACGCCGTACCACTCTTTACCGCCTAACAGGCCGGAGAAAAATACTGCTGCAAACGCCAGTGCGAAATACGCGCCGGGGCCCACCTTATACTCCTCAGGGTGTAAACTTTTCATATCCTTTTCCTTGTTAAAATAGTGTCCTGCAAGGCTATTCTGGTGATAAAACCCATAAAAAAACTGATGTAAATCATCCTGTAAACGCAGATACGGGAAAAATTGCCTGAATTGTGAACTGGATAAGGCACGGAAAGCGGGTGAAAGTGATCGGCTTAACAATGTTATGTAAATGACTGGTTGGATGTCTGTTTTTACGTGTAGTTGAGTTGTTAAATCTTAAGCGAGTGTTATAGATACAAAATGTAACATCTCTCTTCTGCGATGATGGAAACCATATCATGAACAACTCAGGGAAATACCTCATCTGGGCAGGGCTCTCCGTGGTGGGCGCCTTTGCGCTGGGCTATATCGCCCTCAACCGCGGTGAACAGATCAATGCGCTGTGGATTGTGGTCGCAGCGGTCTGTATCTATCTGATTGCCTATCGTTTTTACGGTAAGTTTATCGCCCGCAACGTGCTCTCCGTCGACCCGACGCGCATGACGCCGGCGGTGCGGCATAACGATGGTCTGGACTATGTCCCGACCGACAAAAAGGTGCTGTTTGGCCACCACTTTGCGGCGATTGCCGGGGCCGGGCCGCTGGTGGGGCCGGTGCTTGCCGCGCAGATGGGCTATCTGCCAGGGATGATCTGGATCCTTGCCGGGGTAGTGCTGGCCGGGGCGGTGCAGGACTTTATGGTGCTGTTCGTCTCCACCCGCCGCGACGGGCGTTCGCTCGGCGAGCTGGTGAAAGAGGAGATGGGCCCGACCGCCGGGGTGATTGCCCTGGTAGCCTGTTTCATGATCATGGTGATTATCCTCGCGGTACTGGCGATGATCGTGGTGAAAGCCCTGACCCACAGCCCGTGGGGGACTTACACCGTCGCCTTTACCATTCCGCTGGCGATCTTCATGGGGATCTATATTCGCTATCTGCGCCCGGGGCGCATTGGTGAAGTGTCGGTGATTGGCCTGTTCTTCCTGGTGTTCGCCATTATCTCCGGCGGCTGGGTGGCCGAGAGCCCAACCTGGGCCCCGTACTTTGACTATACCGGCGTGCAGCTGACCTGGATGCTGGTGGGCTATGGCTTTGTGGCCGCGGTACTCCCGGTGTGGCTGCTGCTGGCCCCGCGCGACTACCTCTCCACCTTCCTGAAAATCGGCACCATCGTCGGGCTGGCGATTGGCATTCTGATTATGCGCCCGACCCTGACCATGCCTGCGGTAACTAAGTTTATCGACGGCACCGGTCCGGTCTGGTCCGGCAACATGTTCCCGTTCCTGTTTATCACCATCGCCTGTGGCGCGGTCTCTGGCTTCCATGCCCTGATTGCCTCCGGCACCACGCCGAAGATGCTGGCTAATGAAAATCAGGCCTGCTTTATCGGCTACGGCGGCATGCTGATGGAGTCCTTTGTTGCCATCATGGCGCTGGTTTCGGCCTGTATTATCGATCCCGGCGTTTACTTCGCGATGAACAGCCCGATTGCGGTGCTGGCACCGGCCGGTACGGCGGACGTGGTGGCCTCTGCAGCCCAGGTGGTGAGCGGCTGGGGCTTTGCCATTACCCCGGATACCCTGACCCAGATTGCCAACGAAGTGGGCGAGCAGTCGATTATCTCCCGTGCGGGCGGTGCGCCGACCCTGGCGGTGGGGATGGCCTACATTCTGCACGGCGCGCTGGGCGGCCTGATGGATGTATCATTCTGGTATCACTTTGCGATCCTGTTTGAAGCCCTGTTTATCCTGACGGCGGTGGATGCGGGAACCCGTGCGGCGCGCTTTATGCTGCAGGATCTGCTGGGGGTGATTTCTCCGGGGCTGAAGCGCACCGAGTCGCTGCCGGCCAACCTGCTGGCGACCGCGCTGTGCGTGCTGGCGTGGGGTTACTTCCTGCATCAGGGGGTGGTGGATCCGCTAGGGGGCATCAACACCCTGTGGCCGCTGTTCGGTATCGCTAACCAGATGCTGGCCGGTATGGCGCTGATGCTCTGCGCGGTGGTGCTGTTCAAGATGAAACGTCAGCGTTACGCCTGGGTGGCCCTGGTGCCAACGGCGTGGCTGCTGATCTGTACCCTGACCGCCGGCTGGCAGAAAGCCTTCAGCCCGGATGCGAAAGTGGGCTTCCTCGCCATCGCCAACAAGTTCCAGGCGATGATCGACAGCGGTAAGATCCCGGCGCAGTACACCGAGTCACAGCTGTCACAGCTGGTGTTTAATAACCGTCTCGATGCCGGGTTGACCATCTTCTTTATGGTGGTGGTTGTGGTGCTGGCGCTGTATTCTCTGAAGACCGCCCTGGCCGCCCTGAAACAGGACAAGCCAACGGCGAAAGAGACGCCGTATCAGCCGATGCCTGCCAACTATGAAGAGATTGTGACCCAGGCGAAAAGTGCCCATTAAAGGCAATGCCGGGTGGCGCTAGCGCTTACCCGGCCTACATTTCCAGTGAGATGAGCGATATGTTCGACACCCTATCTAAAGCAGGTAAGTACTTAGGCCAGGCGGCAAAAATGATGATCGGCGTGCCGGACTACGACAACTACGTTGAGCATATGCGCGTCAACCATCCTGACCAGACCCCGATGACCTACGAAGAATTTTTCCGCGATCGCCAGGACGCCCGCTACGGCGCCAAAGGCGGGGCGAAGTGCTGTTAACCCTCTTTCGGCAGGTACAGGCTGATCTGCTCCTGCGTGCAGCCGTAAATGGCCGCCAGTTTTTCACGGGTGCGTTTTTGCGGGCGGGAGTCGACGGCTTCCAGCTGTGACACGGCGGACTGGCTGATGCCCAGCTTGTCGGCAACTTCCTGTTGCGATAAGCCGCGCAGGATGCGCCACGCGGCCTGCAGGCTGACCTGTTCATAAGTCATAATGCGGCAGACATCTTCGGGTAAACCAACATGATCATAGATGTCGGTTTCGCTATCGATTTTCTCCCATTCTTCTTCATTTTCATCATCATATTCCGCCAGTTGCAGTTGCATACGGAAGTACTCGTCGTAAGGAATAACGACATATTGCGGCTTACCTTCGTCATCATTGATCATTTGTACAGCCATAGAGAGTGTTCTCCTCATGCAGATAAGTGGTGGACGTTCTTCGCTTGACGGCCACGATGTAGCAAACATCCCGCGACTCTCCCTGGAAAATGAAGATCACCCGGTAATCTCCAGTCCGTAAGCGATAATAATCCTCACCCATATCGAGTTTTTTAATATCAGGACGCGGCGCATTTCTGTCATTGATTGCCGCCATTTTCTCTTCAATTCGCGTCTGGTAGCGCTTATCTATCTTTGCCAGATCGCGTTTAGCGGTTCTTGACCACACAATCTTCATCCGTACCTCCACTGTACGCCCACACGAAATATAAGGAAATAATAAGACTATTAGATAAATTCCGAATTACTTATGAGGTACTGTAGGACGGGGATCGGGGCGGAAAAAGCGGCAAAAAACGGATTGTCGAGGCGGGTCGAAAACGCCTCTGCCAGGCGGCAGAGGCGTACATAAAATCTGCGAGCGGGCGTCAGGCGTTCAGCCCACCGTCCACGTCCAGCCCGGTGCCGGAGATCTGCCCGGCTGCAGGGCTGGCAAGGAAGGTGACCGCGGCGGCGATATCTTCCGGCTGGCCGTAGTGCCCGGTGGCAATAAGCTGACGCTGCGATGCGGCCTGCACGCCATCCTCCGGGTTCATATCGCTATTGGTGGGGCCGGGGTGGACCAGATTGACGGTGATGCCGCGCGGCCCGAGGTCACGTGCCAGCCCACGGGTCAGGGAGTTGAGCGCCGATTTGGTCATTGAATAGACGGCGATACCCGGCTGGGCGACGCGGTTGGCCAGACAGCTGCCGATGTTGATGATCCGTCCGCCGTCGGACATATGCACCAGCGCGGCCTGGATAGCGATCACCACCCCGCGAATATTGACGTTAATCAGGGCATCAATGTCCGCCAGGGTCATGGACTCCAGTTCACCGCCGCGCGCAATCCCGGCGTTATTGACCAGAATATCGAGCCCGCCCAGGGTGCGCGCCGCATGGGTGACGGCATTCTGAATGGCCTCGGCGCTGGCGCTGTCGGCCTGAACCGCCTCGCTGAGGCGTCCCATCGCCGTAATTTCATCGGCAACGGCCTGGGCCTTATCGGCGGATTTCTCATAGGTGATAACCACATCGGCACCCGCCCGGGCCAGCGACAGCGCAATAGCACGGCCCAAACCCCGGCTGGCACCGGTAACCAGCGCCTTCTTACCTGTTAAATCGATCTGCATGATGACCTCAACTCAAGAGTGATGAGAACCATCCTTATGTATAGAAGGCGTGTGTCCGGCGTCAATCCGCCGGGCGGCTGAGGTTCTCCACTTTCTCAAACGCGGCGCGCAGGATCGCTGGCGTCAGGGCGATCGGCAGGGCATGGATCGACTCCACCGGGCGCAGGGTATGGGCAATTACCTTGTCCAGCTCGTCGCGGTTGTGGATATCCACCTCCAGCTCGCGCAGGGTGGTGGGCAGGTTGAAGCGCTGGTACGCCGCGACCAGTTCGCGCAGCACCGCGTCCTGGCCGAGCAGGGCGCTCTGCACCAGAATGCCGTAGGCCACCTTGGTGCCGTGGAGGAACTGCGCGGTCTGCGGCAGCACCGTTAAGCCGTTATGCACCGCATGCGCCGCCGCCACGCGGGTGTAGCGTTCTCCCAGCCCGCCCACCATGCCGCCGCCGGCGATAATGGCATCCACCACGTCATGAAATTCACGGGTGACCTCGCGGCGCGTCTGGTCGGCCAGCGCCTGCTCGCTGTGTTCCAGCAGCACGTCGCGGATCGCCAGCGCGCCGTTGATCCCGAGCCTGACCGTCAGCGGTAGCTGCTCGGGCTGCGGGGCCAGCACCACCGCTTCATACCATTTTGCCAGGGTATCGCCGATCCCCGCCAGCAGGTACTCCGCCGGGGCGTTAAGCACGATTTCCGGCTCGACCAGCACCAGATAGTTGGCATCGTCAAAGATCTCAAAGTGCAGCGCCTGCCCGGCATCGTTGTACCACACCGACAGCGGAGTCCAGGCGGCGCAGGTGGCGGCGATGGTTGGAATGGCAACCACCGGCAGGCCCAGACGACGGGCCACCGCCTTGGCGGTATCCAGCAGCGCGCCGCCGCCGACGCCAATCACCACGCTGCGGTTATCGCCAGCATCCTGCACGAGCTGGTTCACATCGTGCTCGCTGCAGTGGCCTTTAAACAGCAGATGTTTGGCTCCCTTTGTATTGAAACTTTCAGGCAGGAACGGGCGCGCACCGGCAAGGGCGCGTTCGCCGTAGATCCATACTGCCCGGGAGAGCTGCTCCGGGGTGAAAAATGCGTTCAGGCGGGCAAGGGCCCCGCGGTGGGAGTAGTAGTTGGCCGGGCCGGGAACGACGCGGATATCGGTGTTGCTCATGATGGTGTCCTTTTTACGAAGCGCTAACCCGATGTTATGGCTAGACATCCAGATGGCTAATACTATTTTGCTTTATCTTATGCTTTTTCCTTCGTTGCCAGCCAGTCCCGGCTGTGAAAAATTCCATAAATCAAAAGATTAATGATAAGGGATCGCAGCGAATGTCAACCAGTCGCCTCGAGATGCGCGGCATCAGCCTGGCTTTTTCTGGCTTTCAGGCATTGTCGCGCGTCGATTTCACACTGACGGGCGGATCGGTACACGCGCTCACGGGCGCGAACGGCGCCGGTAAATCGACCCTGATGGCGGTGCTGTGCGGCACGCACGCGCGCTATGAAGGCGAAATCAGCATCAATCACCAGCTTGTCACTATTCGCGAGCCGGTGGATGCCAAACGGCTGGGCATCCATCTGGTGCAGCAGGAGGTGGACGTAGCGCTGATCCCCGGCCTGAGCATTGCGGAAAACATCATGCTCGATCATCTGGCGCAGCCGGGGCACCGCTTCCACTGGGGAAAACTGCGCGAGCAGGCCCGGCAGGCGCTGGCGCAGCTGGACGTCTCCCTCGACGTGCGGCGCGCTATCGACAGCTGCACCCTGGCGGAAAAGCAGCAGATCCTGCTGGCGCGGGCGCTCTCTCATCACTGCCGGTTTTTAATTCTGGATGAACCCACCGCGCCGCTGGACGCCCACGAGAGCGAGCGGCTGTTTACCGTGGTGCGACGCCTGCAGCAGCAGGGGATCGGGGTGGTGTTTATCTCCCACCGCATCCACGAGCTGAAGGCGATCTGCGACACCCTGACGGTGCTGCGCGACGGCAAGCTGATCGAGTCCGGCCCGATGGCGGACCTTAGCGGCGAAGCGATCGTCGAGAAGATGCTCGGCCACGAGCTGAGCGATATCTACCCCCCTGCGCGTCCTCCTCACAGCGGCGAAACCCTGCTGCGTGTGGAGGGATTGCATGACGAAGGGCTGCTGAAGGATATCTCCCTGCACCTGCGCAAGGGCGAAATTCTGGGCATCGCCGGGCTGGCGGGAGCCGGGAAAACCGAACTCTGCAAGGCGCTGTTTGGCGCCAGTAAAAGCCAGGTGGCAAAAGGCGAACTGAACCAAAAGCCCTGGAAACCGCGCGACCCGGCGGATTCGGTCCTGCGTGGGCTGGCGCTGGTGCCGGAAGAGCGGCGCAAAGAGGGCATCTTTATCGATGAGCCGGTGAGCATGAACCTGGCGGTGTCAGCGGATAACAGCTTTTCGCGCTGGAGCCTGTTCGGTCATCGCCAGGCGTGGCGCTGGGCTGAAGAGGTGATCGCCCGGGTGGGTGTGCGCACCCGCGGGCCGGGGCAGGTACTGCGCCGTCTGTCGGGTGGTAACCAGCAGAAGGTGGCGATTGGCAAATGGCTGCGCGGCAACGCCCAGGTGCTGATCTTCGACGAGCCCACCAAAGGCGTGGACGTGAAGGCCAAAACCGATCTGTTCCAGCTGATTGACGGCCTGGCGCGGGAAGGCAAAGGGGTGATTTATGCCTCGGGGGAATTTGCCGAGCTGGTGGGCCTGTGCGACCGCATCTGCGTGCTGTGGGACGGGCGTATCGTGGCGGAGCTCGAGGGGGCAACCGCCCGTGAAGAGACATTACTTTATTATTCAACCGGAGGAACGGCGTCGTGAGCAAGGCCCTTTCAGTGACTGCGGCGGCGTCTGGCCGTCAGCAAATTTTCGATTTTCTCTACAAATGGGGCATGTTGCTGACGGTGGTCGCGCTGGTGGCCATTTTTGGCGTGGCGTCAGAGAACTTCCTCGATCCCAACAACATCATCAACATTCTGCGCTCTATCGCCATCGTGACGGTAATTGCCATCGGCGTCTCCATCTCGCTGACCATTGGCGGGTTTGACCTCTCTGTCGGCTCTACCGCGTCGCTGGCAAATGCCCTGGTGATCTCGCTGTTTGTCTGGCACGGCTTCGGCACCACCGAATCCATTCTGATCACCCTGGCGCTCTGCACCCTGGTGGGGCTGTTTAACGCCTTCCTGATCGTCATCCTGCGTATTCCCGACATGCTCGCCACCCTCGCCAGCCTGTTTGTGATCCAGGGCGTGGCGATGACTTACAGCTACGGCGGGTCGATCACCGAAAACATGGTGCTGCCGAGCGGCGACATGGCGGAAGGGACCATCCCGGCAGCGTTTGGCGCGCTGGGGCAGGTGCCGACCATCGTCATTATCATGCTGGCGGTGACGCTGCTGGCGCAGCTGGGGCTATCCCTGACCACCCACGGTCGCCGTATGTACGCCATTGGCGGCAACCCGGAAGCGGCTCGCCTGTCCGGCATTCGCACCACCCGCTATAAAGTGGCGGCCTACGTGATTGCTTCGCTGCTGGCGGGCCTTGGCGGCATTCTGCTGGCCTCGCGCATTGGCTCCTCGCAGGTGAATGCCGGCGGCGGTTATCTGATGGATGCGGTGGCGGCGGCGTGGATCGGCTTCTCGCTCGCCGGCTCCGGCAAACCGAACGCGCTGGGCACCCTGGTGGGGGCGGTGATCCTTGGAGTGCTCTCCAACGGGCTGGTGATGCTCTCGGTGCCCTATTACGCAATGGACATTATAAAAGGGCTGGTGCTGGCGATTGCGCTGGCCATCACCTACGTACAAAAACGTTAACAACACGACGGGATAAAAAATGAAAAAAGTTGCACTTTCTTTGCTGACCCTGGGATTACTGAGTTCCCTGCCGGGCTATGCGGCGACGCCTGCGCCGGTTCCGGCGGCCATTGCCAACCATGACGGACAGATCCGCATCGCGGTGATCCGCAACCTCGGCTCGGACGACAACACTACCCAGTTTGTGGCCGGTGCGATTCAGGAAGGCAAAAAGCTCGGCTTTAAGGTCAGCACCTTTTTAAGCAACGGCGACGACGCCAAATTCCAGGACTTCGTTAACCAGGCGATCACCCAGAAATATGACGGCATTATCCTCTCTCAGGGACGCGATCCGTACTCCACCGCGCTGGTGAAAAAAGCCGTCGATGCCGGGATCAAGGTGGCGGTGTTCGATACCGCAGTGAACGGGGAGATCCCCGGCGTAACCGTGACCCAGCAGGATGACGCCTCCCTGACCAACCTCTCGTTTGGCCAGCTGGTGAAAGATTTCAACGGTAAGGCCAACATCATCAAGCTGTGGGTCGCCGGCTTCCCGCCGATGGAGCGTCGTCAGACCGCCTACCAGGAACTGCTGAAGCAGAACCCGGGCATCAAGGAGCTGGAGTCCATCGGCGCGGTCTCCTCAGACGTGCAGGGCGATACTGCCAACAAAGTGGGCGCGGTGCTGGCGAAATACCCGAAAGGCAAGATCGACGCTATCTGGGGCACCTGGGACGCCTTCAGCCAGGGCGCCTATAAAGCGTTGAAAGAGAACGGCCGCACCGAGATCAAACTCTACAGCATCGACATCTCCAACCAGGATCTACAGCTGATGCGTGAAGCGGGCAGCCCGTGGGTGGTGAGCGTGGCGGTGGATCCGAAGCTGATTGGCGCCACCAACGTGCGTCTCATTGCCAACAAGATTGCCGGTGAAGCAACGCCTGCAACCTATGACTTTAAGGCGGCCGCTATTCCGCAGGCGCTGCTGTCGGCCCAGCCGGGCGCGGTGAACGTGGCGTCATTAGGGAAAATCATCCCGGGCTGGGGCCAGACCGAAGACTTTATCGCCCCGTGGTTCGCGACGTTAGAAGCGAAGGCAAAATAATGCCCGGTGGCGCTGCGCTTACCGGTCCTACGGTTTTGTAGGCCGGGTAAGGCGCAGCCGCCACCCGGCGAAAGGCTCGATATGACTTCTCAACTACCCACCCCCGAATACAGCCGCAATATGCGCTTAATTGGCCACAGCGACCAGGGCGGACGCCCGGACGGCGTGCAGCTGATGGTGCATCGCGGCTTTGCCTATATCGGCCATATGGTGTCCCAGGGCTTTTCGATCGTCGACGTGCGCGACCCGAAAAACCCGAGGGCTGCGGGCTATGTGCCTGCGCCGCCGGGCACCTGGAACGTGCATCTCCAGGCCCACGACGACCTGCTGCTGGTGATCAACGCCCGGGATCTGTTTGCCGATGTCCGCTTTGCTGACGAAAAGGTCTACTACACCCGTCAGGTAGGGGAGACGGTCAGCGACGTGCAGGACAGAGGCTGGAGCGCCGGGCTGCGCGTCTTTGATATCTCCACCCCGGATAAACCGAGGGAAATCAGCTTCCTGTCGCTGAGTGGTATCGGCATTCACCGCATCTGGTACGTGGGCGGCCGCTGGGCCTATGTCTCGGCGCTGATCGACGGCTTTACCGATTACATCTTCCTGACCATCGATCTGGCGGATCCGCGTAAGCCGGAAGTCGCCGGGCGCTGGTGGCTGCCGGGGATGAACCAGGCGGCAGGAGAAACGCCCGAGTGGCCGGAGGGCAAACGCTATGCCCTGCATCACGCGATTATCAATGGGGATACCGCCTACGGTAGCTGGCGCGACGGCGGCCTGACCCTGCTGGACGTAAAGGATCGCAGCCAGCCGAAACTGATCGCCCATCGCAACTGGAGCCCGCCGTTTGGCGGCGGCACCCACACCGCGCTGCCGCTGCCGGACCGGGACCTGCTGGTTGTGCTGGACGAAGCGGTGCTCGACAATCAGGAGGACGGCGAGAAGCTGATCTGGCTGTTTGATATTCGCGAGCCATCGAACCCGGTGAGTATTGCCACCTTCCCACAGCCGCAGGAGCGAGATTACGTGGCGAAAGGGGCACACTTCGGGCCGCACAACCTGCACGAAAACCGCCCGGGCAGCTTTGTCAGCTCAACGTTGATTTTTGCCACGTATCAGAATGCGGGGGTGCGCGCGTACGACATTTCGAACCCGTATCGCCCGGTAGAGACCGCCGCGCTGGTGCCCGCCGCACCGGAGAAGATGATGGATACCCGGCCCAATCGCCCGCAGGTGATCCAGTCCTGCGATGTGTTTGTGGATGCACAGGGGATTATTTACAGCACGGATTATAACGGCGGGTTGTCGGTGATTGAGTATTTGGGGTGAGGGGACCGGTTTTGTAGGCCGGGTAAGGCGAAGCCGCCACCCGGCAAACAGGTCGCACGCAACTTAACTGTACTGACGCACCCTTGCCACCAGTTCATCGACGCTGTCGATACGGTCGGCAATCACAATCAACGCCTTACCGAGGGTAATGGCGTGGCGCAGGCATTCGTGGCGCATCTCTTCATCGCGGATGGTATCGATATCCGCCACGTGCGACAGGCCCACGCTGCGGCGGATCAGTTCGGTGCCGCAGAAGCCAATCGCGTCCTGCCAGACCTTCTTCAGAAACGCGCTGGCATAGCCCGGCACGACGAGCGCCGCATCGCGGGATTTTTCCGCGGCCAGGGCCTGGAAACGTTCCGCGAAGGTGGTCCACAGCTGCTGGATATCGATCAGGCGCTGCTCGCGACCGGCCGCCGCATCGCGGATGCCGAGGTGGCCCGGCAGGCCGCAGAAGTTAAGCAGCAGGTTGCCGATCGCCGTGCCGATATCAAACCCAATCGGGCCGAAATAACCGAACTCCGCGTCAATCGCCTTCAGGCTGCCGTCGGCGACAAAAATTGAGCCGCTGTGGATGTCGCCGTGCAGCAGCGCTTCGGCCTGGGAGAAGAAGCGGTGTTTCAGGGCGGCGACGGCAATCTTCAGCTGATCGTCATTGCGCAGAGCGGCGACGTCGTTTTCCAGCGCCGCCGGGTAGTTATTCCGTTCGTTGATCTGGTACGGGTCGTTGAAGAACAGGTCTTCGGTGATCTCGCACATTTCCGGGTTGATGAACTGCGCCACCTGCGCTTTTTTGGCGTGCGGATGCAGGTAAAAATCGCTGGTGTGGAACAGGGCGTAGGCCAGATATTCCCCCAGCTGGCGTGCCGCCTGCGGGTAGTAAACGTTATTGATCAGCTCGCCGCGCCAGATCTTATGGCTGGAGAGATCCTCCATCACCATCACCGCCAGCTCAGGGTCAAAGTGGTGGATTTTCACCGTGTGCTGCGGGCTGTGCTGATAGTGCTCTACCAGGGTTTGCGCTTCGAGACGGGCGCGGTCCAGCGTCAGCGGCCAGGACTCTCCCACGCAGCGCACGTAGGGCAGGGCCTGCTTAACGATAATGCGGCTTACGCCTTCGCTGTCGAAAATTTTGAATACCAGATTGAGGTTGCCGTCGCCCACCTCCTGCGCCTCCACTAGTGACGATGGGTTTTCGAGGCCGCCAAACTGTTGGGCGTAGGCCACGGCGTCCTGAGCGGTAAAGGTACGGTATTGCGACATTGCCAGTTCCTCATCTGTTCCGGTAATAAAGACATTTAGACGTCTATACATCTGAATTTTATCCTGACACAATGTGCTACAACAACGCAACAGAGAATTAACGACATGCAGAGATTACAGACGACCAGCCTGCGGGTGACGGAAAATCAGCTATTTATTCTCGACCAACAGGGGCTTCCGCAGGAGAAACGCTGGCTGGATGCGTCCACGGTTGACGCCCTGGTGGGGCATATTCACGCCCTGCGCGTGCGGGGCGCGCCGCTGATTGGTCTCTCTGCCAGCCTGCTTTTGGCGTTGCTGGCGGAAAACGGCTATAGCCGGGATCAGCTGGCGGTAGCGCTGGAGACGCTGCGCGCCTCGCGCCCGACGGCGGTGAACCTGATGAACAATCTCGACCGTATGAAGCAGGCGCTGTGGCAGGAAGATTATGTCCCGGCGCTGGTGGCCGAGGCGCTGCGTCTGATCGACGAAGACAAGCGGCTCTGCGATGCCATCGCGCAGGCGGGAAGCCAGCTGGTGAAGCCGGGTAGCCGCCTGCTGACCCACTGCAATACCGGCGGGCTGGCGACGGCGGGTGTCGGCACCGCGTTGGGAGTGATTGCGCTTGCGCATCAGCAGGGCAACGTCAGCAACGTCTGGGTGGATGAGACCCGTCCGCTGTTACAGGGTGGCAGGCTGACGGCCTGGGAGTTGGGCGAGCTGGGCGTGCCGTATCAGCTTATCACTGATTCGATGGCCGCCAGCCTGATGGCCAAAGGCCAGGTGGACGCGGTGTGGGTGGGGGCAGACAGGATTGCCGCCAATGGCGATGTGGCGAATAAAATCGGCACCTACTCTCTGGCGGTGCTGGCGAAATTCCACGGCATTCCGTTTTATGTGGCGGCCCCGCAAACCACCCTCGATCCAGCGTGCCCGAACGGTGAGGCTATCCCGATTGAGCAGCGCGATCCCCGGGAAGTGACCGGCGTGGCGGGGAGCTTCGGGGCGGTGCAGTGGGCACCGACGGACGCGCAGGTCTATAACCCGGCGTTCGACGTCACGCCTGCGGCACTGATTAGCGGCTGGGTACTGGATAGCGGGGTGGTGACACCTGACGATGTGGCGAAGGGGTTTTTTGGACGATAGTGCGGCCTGAATGATGCCGGGTGGCGGCTTCGCCTTACCCGGCCTACAACATCGGGTTTGTAGGCCCGTGCAAGCGCAGCGCCGCCGGGCAGGGCGCGATGCCTAAGGCAATCGTGGATACGCATCCGCAATCGCATCACCGGTGAACTGCGCTACCCAGCCCTCCGGGTTATCGAAAATACGGATGGCGGTAAAGTTCGGCTCGGAGCCCATATCAAACCAGTGCGGCGTGCCGGCGGGAACGGAGATCAGATCGTTTTTCTCACACAACACCTGATAGACCTGGTCATCAATGTGCAGGCAGAACAGCCCGGCACCTTCGACAAAGAAACGTACTTCGTCTTCGCCGTGCGTGTGTTCGTTAAGAAACTTCGCGCGCAGGGCCTCTTTTTGTGGATTATCCGCGCGCAGGCTGATCACGTCCCAGCTCTGGTATCCCTTTTCCGCTACCAGCCTGTCGATGGCGTGCTGATAGGCATTAATTACTGCATCGGGAGCCGGGTCGCGGCCTAAGTCGCGGTCGGCTTCCCAGCGCTCAAAGCGGACGCCACGGGCGTTCAGCTGCTGCTGAATCGCCTCAGGGTCGGTGCTGTGCCACTGCGGCTCGCGGGCTTCTTTATCGGAAAAAATGGTCAATGCGCTCATGAAGGGATCTGCTCCGGATTGATGTCGTCGAACTGGTGCACCTGATGATGATGGCTGGCGCCGTCTTCGTCGCCGCGAATCAGCTGCAGGGTGCGAAAACCCGCCTGTTCCGCGGCGTCCAGCTCCTGATGAATATCCGACAGGAACAGGATCTGCGAGGGGGCTGCGCCAATCTGTGCCGCAATATTCTGATAAGACTGCACATCGCGCTTGGCGCCAATATGGGTATCAAAATAGCCGCTGAACAGATGAGTAATATCACCTTCGTCGCTGTAGCCAAATAACAGTTTTTGCGCCGCCACGGAGCCTGATGAATAAACATATAAATCAATACCCTGCGACTTCCATTTTTCCAGCGAAGGCAGAACATCCGGGTAGAGATGACCGGTAAAGTCGCCGTTGACGTAGCCATCCTGCCAGATGATCCCCTGCAGCGCTTTCAGGGCGGTTGATTTGCGGTCTTCGTCCATAAAGGCGAACAGGGTGTCGATCAGGTCGCGGGTGCTGGCCTGCGGCTCGGCAATCTCTTCACGCAGATTGTCCAGAATGGTGTTGACCGGTTCAGCATACTGCTGGGCGGTGACAAAGGCCGCCAGCCGCTCGCGCGCGTAGGGGAACAGGACATTATGGACAAAACGAATATCGCTGGTGGTGCCTTCAATATCCGTCACAATCGCGCGAATCATACTCTCTCCAGTTGTCGTAAACGCATCTCGCACTCGAACAAAAATTCGAGGCCTTCAAGGTGACGCCGGGCCTCTGCCACGTTGCGTCCCCAGCAGGTTAAGCCATGACCGCGCAGAAGAAAACCATAATTAAGCGGACGTTCCTGCGCGTAATGGGCGATTCGGGAGGCCAGGGCGTCGATGTCCTGGTCGTTGTCGAACACGGCGATCGGCACGGTATCAAGATGGCTGGTCTGGCCGCTGAGGGATTTCTGCATCTCAAAGCCGCTGATATGTAGCTCCGGCGCTTTGACCAGTCGCGACAGCACCGTGGCGTTGACGGTGTGGACATGCAGCACCGCGTTGGCCTCCGGGAAGAGGCGATAGACCAGGGTATGCAGGCCGGTTTCCGCCGAAGGTTTCCGCCCGGAGGGGGCGCGGTTGGTGGCAATCTCAACCTGCAGGAAGTCATCGGGGGTCAGGCTGCCTTTGTCTTTGCCGGATTCGCTGAGCCAGCACCAGCTGGCGTCCTGACGCACGGACATGTTGCCGCCGGTGGCGGAGGCCCAGCCCTTTGCGCCGATCCAGTGACAGGCCTCGACCAGGGATGTGAGTTGCAGGTTGTCTGTCATCCTTCTTACCTCTTCGGCAGGAATATCATTATGGTTTAGACGTCTAAGCGTCTTGATTGCCAAATACTAACATCGTGTTATAGTGGCAGCAACATATGTATTACATACAGGCCCATCCAAATGAGCAATAAACCATTGATTCCACAGAGTAAACTTCCAGGTCTCGGCACCACCATCTTTACGCAGATGAGTGCCCTGGCGCAGCAGCACAAGGCGATTAACCTGTCGCAGGGTTTTCCTGATTTCGATGGTCCGGACTATCTACAACAGCGGCTGGCTCACCATGTGGCGAACGGCGCTAACCAGTACGCGCCTATGACCGGGGCCCAGCCGCTGCGCGAGGCGATTGCCGATAAAACCGCCGAACTGTATGGCTATCAACCGGATGCAAACAGTGAGATCACCGTGACCGCAGGGGCGACCGAAGCGCTGTACGCGGCGATCACCGCCCTGGTACGGACCGGCGATGAGGTGATCTGCTTTGACCCGAGCTACGACAGCTATGCCCCGGCGATTGAGTTGTCGGGGGGCGTGGTAAAGCGCGTGGCGCTACAGCCGCCGCATTTCCGTCCGGACTGGCCGGCCTTTGCGGCGCTGCTGAGCGATAAAACCCGGCTGGTGATCCTCAATACCCCGCATAACCCGTCGGCAACGGTATGGCAGCAGGCGGATTTCGCCGCCCTCTGGCAGGCCATTGCCGACCGTGAAATCTATGTCCTGAGCGATGAGGTATACGAGCACATCTGCTTCGCCGCAGCGGGCCACGCCAGCGTGCTGGCCCATCCACAGCTGCGCCAGCGGGCGATAGCCGTCTCCTCGTTTGGCAAAACTTTCCACATGACCGGCTGGAAAGTGGGGTACTGCGTGGCGCCAGCGGCCATCAGCGCCGAGCTGCGCAAGGTGCACCAGTATCTGACCTTCGCAGTCAACACCCCGGCTCAGCTGGCGATTGCCGATATGCTGCGCAATCAGCCGGAACATTACCGTGAGCTGCCGGACTTCTATCGCGCGCGCCGGGATCTGTTTATCGACGCGCTGAGCGCCAGTCGGCTGGAGATTTTGCCCTGCGAAGGCACCTATTTCCTGCTGGCGGACTACAGCGCCATTTCCGATCTGGATGATGTCAGTTTTTGCCAGTGGTTGACCAAAGAGGTGGGGGTAGCGGCCATTCCGCTGTCGGTATTCTGTGCCGATCCGTTCCCGCATAAGCTTATTCGACTCTGCTTTGCGAAACAGGAGAGCACGCTGCTGGCGGCGGCGGAACGTCTGAACGGGATATAGCCTCAGGCTGAAGCATTAAGGTTAATAATGCCGGGGAGAAACACGCCGGCATTCATATCGTTATATACCCCGATTATTCATACTCGAAGTTAGCTTCGCTGGCGTGTGTGATAAAGGTGGCGAATGCTGTGCTGTTTAAGGCGGCGCGGTTATATGACATATACATTTTTGCCACAGGTAAATTTAAAGGGGTATCCACTTTTTTCAGTTTAAAGGCCTCAGCGTAATTCCTGTAAATCAACTCGGGAACGAATCCCAGCAGATTAGATGCGCCGATCATATTTATAATTGAAAAGAATGAGTCGCAGCGAAAGCCGATTTTTCGTTGCGGCAATAATTCATCTAATTGCGTCTGGAATGACTTTATTCCGGGCTCACGACTCATATACAGAGTGAATTTTTCTTCATTCATGATCTCCAGGGTAGCTGAATCGCCTATCCGTGGATGATCTTTACGGCACACCATGACGATCGGCAAATCCAGATAATGATTGCAAATAATGGAGCGATTGCTTACCGGCGCCAATGAAAAAACAATATCCGCACGTCGATAGGTCAGTAAATCTTCCGCAGAATCACTCGTAATCATGATGTCATGGAACTCGATTTCATAGTTGAGTTCCCGAATCAGGTGCTTCATCGGCGCGATCATGTTGATGGGCGTCAGAACCTGCGGGCAGTAGATCACCAGGTTCTTTTTCAGCGCCGAGCCATGCATGATGTTGATCGTTTGCTCGATCTGGTTCAGGTTCTGTTCCAGATGCTTATGTAAATTAATGCCGACCGTGGTCGGGGATATGCCCTTACCAGAACGAATAAAAAGAGGGTCGTTCAGTTGGTTACGTAACCGTTGCAGCGACTGGCTTACCGCAGAAGGGGTAATAAATAACGTCTCTGCTGCCTTGCTGATACTGAGATGCTGGTAAATGCACTCAAAAATGACCAGCAGATTGAGGTCAAACTTTTTCAGATCGTAGAGATTAGCCATAATTCTTCCTGATTAGCTGTCTGAATACCGTTATCACATACAGGATAACTATAGAAGTAAGTTAGCCATTCACCATCCATTTGATCGGCTAACTTAACTGATTTTAAATTTCAGCTTAATATATCATGGCTGTAGATTAATGAAATAAACGCTCAGTACTTAATATAATAATTTTATCCTCAAAAAGGCGGGCGAAATTGTTGCTATTCCGCCGCCAGTCAGGTATTACGGTTCGCCCATCATCATATTAAGTTGTTCTTTATCCGGTAATCCGACAACCTGCTGTAATTCGTTCTGGTTATTCATGTAATACAGCGCGGGAGTGGCCGCTGCGCCAAGATCGTCCATAATCAATTGATGATCTTTCAACGTCTTAACCAGAGCCGGGTCTGGGGTTTGCGCGACAGTGAGCGCCATTTTGCCGCCGGATTGTTCATAATCATGCCAGCTTTTAGCCGGATCCTTCGCTGCAAGGATGGCCGCTGCGGCGCCGGTGCTTTCTGGCTTGATGACCCCCACCAGCAATGTGCGTAACTGCACCTTGCCTGATTCGACCCACGGACGCGCCTGCTGCCAGAATTGCAGGCAGTAAGGGCAGTACGGATCGGCGAAGACATAGATCACCCGCGGAGCGTCTTTGCTGCCCTCAAGCAGCCACTGGGCCTTCTCCATACGTTGCCACAGTTCACGTCCGGCAGGGGCATATAGCTCTTTCTGGAGCACCTGCTCGCTCAGGTTTTTACCTTGCTCATCATACATATACCCGGAGATGGCATGTTTTCCGTCCGGCGTCAGGTAGATGGTGACCCCCATATCCTGATACTTGCCCAGCCAGCCCTTCATCCCGCTGGGTGCCTCGAAGGATTTGATAATGGTGATACCTTGTTTTTCAACGGCTTTAACCGGGGCGGGCAACTCTTCGGCATGGGCGAGGAGGGGAAGCAAGGCGAGGAGCAGGGCGGGTCTTAACATAATGAATCCTTATAAAATCAATGGCAAAGAGCGGGTTCGGTAAAACCTATCACAATCATAGGTATTATTACCCTGTCAGCCAATTGCCCTTTCGTTGGGTGGGTGGTGTAATCCACTTCGCTGTTACGACCTTGCTAAAGGTAATGTAGAGCGCAACGCATCGCCAGCTTCGGCTGGCACTGATGTTACCCTCGGGTAGCTCAGGTATCAGGGCCGCCGTCAAGGCGGCCTTTTTACTTTGCAGCATCCAACCGGGTTGTTAGGTATTGCTGATTGATTTGATAAAGCAAACGCATTAGCCCGTTCGGGCAAAGTTGGTTACCTTAGCTCTCAACGAAAACACGGAGGAAGTACAGATGTCTTTAATTAACACCAAAATCAAACCTTTCAAAAACCAGGCGTTCAAAAACGGCGACTTCGTAGAGATCACCGAGAAAGATACCGAAGGCCGCTGGAGCGTGTTCTTCTTCTACCCGGCTGACTTTACTTTCGTCTGCCCGACCGAACTGGGTGACGTTGCAGATCACTACGAAGAACTGCAGAAGCTGGGCGTAGACGTTTACTCTGTCTCTACCGACACCCACTTCACCCACAAAGCGTGGCACAGCAGCTCTGAAACCATCGCTAAAATCAAATACGCGATGATCGGTGACCCGACTGGCGCCCTGACCCGTAACTTTGAAAACATGCGTGAAGACGAAGGTCTGGCCGACCGCGGCACCTTTATCGTTGACCCGCAGGGCATCATCCAGGCCATCGAAGTTACCGCTGAAGGTATTGGCCGTGACGCATCCGACCTGCTGCGCAAAATCAAAGCGGCACAGTATGTTGCTTCTCACCCAGGCGAAGTGTGCCCGGCGAAATGGAAAGAAGGCGACGCGACTCTGGCTCCATCTCTGGACCTGGTTGGTAAAATTTAAGTCCACAATGCCCGGCGGCGCTGCGCTTGCACGGGCCTACAACACCGTAGGCCGGGTAAACGAAGTGCCACCCGGCAATCAATGGGCGCATCTGCGCCCATTTCATTCCAACACCATGATGCAAGTTGCATTCAGGCAGCCCGGATAAGGCCGCTTGCATGATGATGTTTTTTAAGCAGGAGATGAATAATGCTCGACACAAATATGAAAACCCAGCTCAAAGCCTACCTTGAGAAGCTGACCAAACCTGTTGAGCTGATTGCCACGCTGGACGACAGCGCTAAATCGGCAGAAATCAAGGAACTGCTGGCGGAAATCGCCGAACTGTCTGCGAAAGTAACCTTTAAAGAAGATAACAGCCTGCCAGTGCGTAAGCCGTCCTTCCTGATCACCAACCCAGGCTCCACCCAGGGTCCGCGCTTTGCCGGCTCCCCGCTGGGACATGAATTTACCTCACTGGTGCTGGCGCTGCTGTGGACCGGTGGTCATCCGTCGAAAGAGGCCCAGGAAATGCTTGCGCAGATCCGCGATCTCGACGGTGATTTTGAATTTGAAACCTACTACTCGCTGTCCTGCCACAACTGCCCGGACGTGGTGCAGGCCCTGAACCTGATGGCGGTGCTGAACCCGCGCATCAAACATACCGCGATTGACGGCGGCGTGTTCCAGAACGAAATCACCGATCGCAACGTGATGGGCGTTCCGGCGGTCTTTGTGAACGGGAAAGAGTTTGGTCAGGGTCGTATGACGCTGGCAGAAATCGTTGCCAAAGTGGATACCGGCGCTGAAAAACGCGCGGCGGAAGCGCTGAACAAGCGCGACGCGTACGACGTGCTGATTGTGGGCTCCGGCCCGGCGGGTGCGGCGGCTGCGGTTTACTCCGCCCGTAAAGGCATTCGTACCGGTCTGATGGGCGAACGCTTTGGTGGCCAGGTGCTGGATACCGTAGATATTGAAAACTATATCTCCGTGCCGAAAACCGAAGGTCAGAAACTGGCGGGTGCCCTCAAAGCGCACGTCAGCGAATATGAAGTGGATGTGATCGACAGCCAGAGCGCCAGCAAACTGGTGCCTGCGGCGCAGGAAGGTGGCTTCCATGAGATTGAAACAGCCTCTGGCGCAGTGCTGAAAGCTCGCAGCATCATCATTGCGACCGGGGCCAAATGGCGCAACATGAACGTGCCTGGCGAAGATCAGTATCGTACTAAAGGGGTGACCTACTGCCCACACTGTGACGGCCCGCTGTTTAAAGGCAAGCGCGTCGCGGTGATCGGCGGCGGCAACTCCGGTGTGGAAGCTGCCATTGACCTCGCCGGTATCGTTGAGCACGTCACGCTGCTGGAGTTCGCACCAGAGATGAAGGCCGATCAGGTGCTACAGGATAAAGTCCGTAGCCTGAAAAACGTCGATATCATCCTGAACGCCCAGACTACCGAAGTGAAGGGCGACGGCAGCAAAGTGACCGGTCTTGAATACCGTGACCGCGTGAGCGGGGATGTGCACAGCGTAGCGCTTGCCGGGATCTTCGTGCAGATTGGTCTGCTGCCAAACACTACCTGGCTGGAAGGCGCGATTGAGCGCAACCGCATGGGCGAGATCATCATCGACGCCAAATGTGAAACCAGCGTGAAGGGCGTATTTGCGGCGGGCGACTGCACCACCGTGCCGTACAAACAGATCATCATCGCCACCGGCGAAGGGGCGAAGGCCTCCCTGAGCGCCTTTGATCATCTGATTCGGACCAAAACAGCATAAGAACGTAAGACTACACCTGCAAAGTAAAGAGGCTACCTGACGGTAGCCTCTTTTTTTTACCTTACCACCAGCACCGGTATGTTGGCGTGGCCTACCACACTGGAGGCGTTCGAGCCCAGCAGGTGGGTGGAGATCGACGGGTTGCGCGACCCGATCACCACGATATCGGCTTTCAGTTCGCTGGCCACCTCATTCACCACGTCGCGCACATTACCAAAGCAGACATGGGTTTTGATCCGCGACGGGTCGATGCTGAAATGGCTGACCATCGTCTTCAGGCGGGTGTGCGCCTCCTGTTCGATATGCTCCTCGAAGCGGCGCATATCTGCGGCGAAGCGATGCAGCCCAAAAGTGGACGAGCCTGGTAAAACGTGCAGTAAGTGAATAATGCCATCCTGCTGCGCCAGGAATTCAGCGTGGCGAATCGCCTTGTCGCTCAACTCCATCTCAAAAACATCCACCGGCATAATAATCGTCTGGTACATAACCGTTTCTCCCTGTGTATTTACGCGTAATCCATTCAAACACAAAATATAATCAGATTCTGATAGCTCGCTGACACTTTTTAATATCGCCCCGCTTGTTGGCGTTTTGCCGTGCCGCTTTGATGCCAGGATTAATCCCAAAGCCGTGCAATTTCCCGGTATATCCCCGCTGATGGCTACCCTTTTAAGGTAAACCCGCATTTTTTCTCTGAATCCGGAGGTCGAATGAAAGCATTGACGTATCACGGACCACATAACGTTAAGGTTGAAACGGTACCCGATCCGGCCATTGAGCAAGCTGACGATATTATTCTGCGCATCACCGCCACCGCGATCTGCGGTTCTGATTTGCATCTCTACCACGGGAAAATACCTAAG
The DNA here is from genome assembly GCF_049974505.2 of Leclercia sp. TB492. Taxonomy (NCBI): domain Bacteria; kingdom Pseudomonadati; phylum Pseudomonadota; class Gammaproteobacteria; order Enterobacterales; family Enterobacteriaceae; genus Leclercia; species Leclercia sp. TB492. The sequence continues at coordinate 1,226,926 of NZ_CM127572.1, forward strand.
GTAGAACATGGCGATATCTTCGGTCATGAGTTTATGGGTGAAGTGGTGGAGACCGGGCGAGACGTGAAAAATCTCACCAAGGGCGATCGGGTGGTGATCCCCTTTGTCATTGCCTGCGGCGATTGCTTTTTCTGCCGTATGCAGCAGTACGCCGCCTGTGAAAATAGCAACAGCGGCCAGGGCGCAGCGCTGAACAAAAAACAGATCCCGCCTCCGGCTGCGCTCTTCGGCTACAGCCATCTCTATGGCGGTGTACCCGGCGGCCAGGCGGAATACGTTCGCGTGCCAAAAGGCAACGTCGGCCCCTTTAAGGTGCCGCCGCTGCTGTCGGATGATAAGGCCCTGTTCCTCTCGGACATCCTGCCCACCGCCTGGCAGGCCGCCAAAAATGCCCAGATTACTCAGGGCAGCAGCGTTGCGGTGTTCGGGGCCGGGCCGGTGGGGCTCCTGACCGTCGCCTGCGCGCGTTACCTCGGCGCCGAGCAGATTTTTATTGTCGATCATCACGACTACCGGCTGCGTTTTGCTCAGGATCGCTACGGCGCGATCCCCATTAACTTTGACCGCGACGACGATGCCGCAGAAAAAATCATCGAGCAGACCCGGGGCCAGCGCGGGGTGGATGCGGTCATTGATGCGGTCGGCTTTGAGGCCAAAGGGAGCACAACTGAAACCGTGCTGACCAACCTCAAGCTTGAAGGCAGCAGCGGTAAAGCACTGCGGCAGTGTATCGCCGCGGTACGGCGCGGGGGGATCGTCAGCGTGCCGGGCGTCTATGCCGGCTTTATTCACGGTTTCCTGTTTGGCGACGCTTTCGACAAAGGGCTCACCTTTAAAATGGGGCAGACCAACGTTCACGCCTGGCTGGGGGAACTGTTGCCGCTGATCGAGCAGGGACTGATCACGCCGGAAGAGATCGTCACCCACTATATGCCGTTTGAAGAGGCGGCCCGCGGCTACGAGATCTTTGATAAACGTCAGGAAGATTGCCGGAAGATCATTCTGGTGCCCGGGGCACAAAGTGCGGAAGTGGCAAAAGAGCGGGTTACCGGGCTGGTCAACCCTATGCCGGGCGGCGTTATCTGATAGCGAGGGGCGGAAAGAGGATGCCCTGGCATCCTCTGGGCAAAGCGGGTTAACGCTTGTTCAGATGGGATCAGCGCAGGTATTCGCCCGCGGCTTCAGGCTGCCAGATAAGTTCCAGCACCTCCAGATGCGTGGCGGTACCGCCTGGCAGTTCCCAGTGGATGGTATCGCCGGTACGCAGGCCGATGAGTGCTGCGCCCACCGGGGCCAGGACCGACAGCTGCGTGCTGCTGTCGGTCATCTGCGCCGGATAGACCAGCGTGCGGGTGCGGACTTCCCCGGTAGCCAGATCGCGAAACTTCACCTGACTGTTCATGGTCACCACGTCAGCGGGCATGTCCTGCGGAGCGCACATCTGCGCGCGATCCAGTTCGTCGTTCAAAGCGCTGGCGACGGGCAGCGAGGCAAAAGCCGGTTGCTCCAGCAGGCGGTCGATACGCTCAGCATCGAGTTCGTTAATGATGATTGTGGGTCTGGACATTATTTACTCCATGTCGTTCATGCTGCGACAACCGCAGAAGAGATGCCAAAAGAAAACCCTCGCCATCCGGTAGCGAGGGTTTAACTCTGTCTGATAATACTGAGTCTGTGCCCCGGTTTGAAGTGATGCTTGTCACATTCATGGTGTGGATGTAGTCCGCAAGCGTCAACTGGGTCGTTAGTATGAAATTTAGCCAAAAAAGGTGATCCTTCGCCAATTTGGATTATCCTTCTAAGGCGCAGGTTATGTAGCGTGACACACCCATAACAGCAGAACAACGAAGACTGTAGCACTAAATTCAGTCTTACTTTTCTACGGATTGCGTTACGCTGATCCCCTTGGGGCAGGGGGATGAGCGAAGCGTAATCCGTGCCTGCCGGTCTTTATTCCCGAATTTCCCAGAGAGCACTATGTACTTTTATCAACCTTCCCAGGGACACGGCCTGCCGCACGACCCGTTGAATGCCATTGTTGGTCCACGCCCGATTGGCTGGATTGCCTCCTGTGATGCTGAAGGACGCCCCAATCTGGCGCCGTATAGCTTCTTCAACTGCTTTAACTACCATCCGCCGATCATCGGCTTTGCCAGCAGCGGCTGGAAGGACAGCGTGCGCAATATCGTCGAGACCGGGGAGTTTGTTTGGAATCTCACCACTCGCGAACTGGCCAGCGCCATGAATGAAACCTCCGCCAGCCTGCCGCACGGCGAGGATGAGTTTTTACGTGCCGGGCTGACCAAAGCGGAAAGTCGGGTAGTGAAGGTGCCGCGGGTTGCCGAAAGCCCGGTCAACTTTGAATGCCGCCTGTCGCAGTGCATCCAGCTGACGGCGGCAAACGGGGCAGAGATCGACACCTGGCTGGTACTGGGGGAAGTGGTTGGGATCCACATTGATGAAAGCCTGCTGCATGACGGCATCTATCAGACGGCAAAAGCGCAGCCGGTGCTGCGCGCCGGTGGCCCGACGGCGTACTTCGCCATCGCTGAGGATCAGCGTTTTGACCTGGTACGCCCGGACGCCAGAAAAGCGAGCGGTCAGTAACCGATTTTGTCGATCACAAACTGCTTGCCGCAGTTACCCGGGTGCGGCTGGGCAATAAATGAGGCGGTCGTCAGCGGGGCGTTGATGTTGGCGGCGGTCAGCGTGAGCTGCACTTCGGTGAGCCAGGCCGGGTTACCGCTGCAGCTGAGCTTGACGGCTTTGACCGTCTGCGGGCCCCAGCTTTTAGCCACCGCGGCGTCGAACGCGCTGCGGGTGACGGTTTTACCGTAGTTATCTGCCAGGAACTGCCCAAGCCCGCTGGCTTTCACCTCCTGATTCATGCGCACCATGGTGCCGAAGTACGCATCAGGATCGAAGCCGAAGCAGACGCCGTGTTTGGCATATTCGTAACGCTCCAGACAGGAGTTACCGCCTGCGCCAGGCATTACCTCATTCAGCTTTGCGGCCCCCGTCAGCGATAATCCGGTTTCGGCGGCGTCACATTTACGGCTAGCTTTAGCCTCCGGCATATTGGGGATCGGGCGAGTGGCGCAGCCATAGCGCATCCAGCGGCGATCGTCGACCCCGCGTGCGGCGATAGATTTAGGTAAGCCCGGCCACAGGCCATGAACGGTGAGGATCGTTGTTTTATCGTCACGCTCTTTTTGCAGGCGACACTCGTCGGGCGCGGCGCGATTGCGGTCATGCAGGCTCTGGCAAAAGCCGGATTGCCAGGAGAGCGCCAGCACGTAGCGATCAAAGTCCGCGTATTGTGTCGCCTGAAGCGGGGCTGCCCGCGCCGGAAGAGCGCATAGTACTGCAGCGGTTGCGCTGATAGCGAAAACGAAATCCTTTCTGAACATGTCAATTCCTGGTGGTTGGAAGCAGGGCGTTGCTGGGAATGATTAAAGCACAAAAAGCGCCCGCAGGCGCTTTATGCTGTGAGGGGTATTAACCGATGGCGGTGCCAGGCACCAGCACTTCCGTAGCGATAATCACAATGACCAGGCCGACAAGGACCGGAACGGAGGTCCGTTTTACCACTTCGAAAGGCGAGATTTTCGCCATCCCGGCAACAGCCACCACCACGCCGGAGACCGGAGAGATGGTGCGGCCCAGGTTAGAAGCCTGCAGCATCGGGATGGTGAGGTAGGCCGGGTTAATCCCGGAGGAGTGCGCCAGTTTCGGGATCATCTCCACGAAGGCATAGAAAGGGGCATTACCGGAGCCGGTAGTCATCGCCGCCAGCATGGTCAGCACCACCAGTACCATCATCAGGATAATGCTCGCCGAGCCAAACGAGGTGGCGATGGAGATCAGGCTCTGGATAAAGCCAATGGTGCTCAGCCCCTGGGCAAAGACCCCGGCCGCGACCAGCAGCATTACCACGCCGGCGAAGGCATCCGCCATGCCGCGATACGCCACTTCCAGACCGCTAAACACCTTCTGGGTATTGAAGCCGCGCACAAATTCCAGTACTGCCGCCAGCAGCATGCAGATCACCAGAATGGTGATGATATGCAGCTCCGGCCCCCATTTACCGTCGAAAATCAGCACGCCGACGATCGGCGTAAACGGCAGGATGGCGTAGAACGACGGAGCCGTGGTGGTGATTTCGCTGACGTCGAGTCTTTCGTGAGAGATGTTCTCTTTTTTGTCGAGGTAGCGCTGCCAGAAGAAGTGCGCGATTGCCATGCCGATAATGGCGGCGATAGAGATCGGCAGGGTGGTTTTAAAGGCGAAGTCGATCAGCGGCATCTCGGCGGCTTTGGCGGCCAGCACCACGTCGCCGGAGGTCGGAGAGAGAATAATCGCTGCCGGGGAGGCACAGATAGCCGCCGCCGCGCCGCGGCTGATCCCCACGTTGACCATCACCGGGAACAGCGTAGCCATCAGCAACACGCCCAGGCCGGTTGCCGAGGAGACGGCCAGCGACATCAGACAGGCAACGAAATAGGCGGCGATCATCAGCAGGTATGGGGAGTTAATATAGCTCAGCGGCTTCGAGGCCAGCTTAACCACCATATCGTTGGCGCCGATGTGGGTCATGTAGGCGGCAAACCCACACAGCATCATGATCATCATCCCGAGGTCGCCACCGCGACTCATCAGCAGGATTTTGATGTATTCGACGATGTCGGTAGCGGTGTAACCGGTGCTGGTGGCGCTGGACGGCAGCACCTTATGGCCCATCAGGGCGCTGACGATCAGCAGGATAAGGCCGCCGACAAACAGCACTCCGGTGGCGGAGTAGCCTTTGATGATGTAGCGCGCGACGCCGACAATGACGACCACCCCGATCAGGAGCTCGATAAACGTTAGCATGGATCCCTCAGTTCCCGACGCCCCAGAGCGAAAGGAGAAATTAGCAATGAAATTAAGGTGACAAAATGTGCCGAAATAATGGACCGGCCTCGCTGACCAAAATCAATAAAACGACTACTAAAGAGGTATCCAGGCCGATTTTGCTGCTGTTGTAGCGCTAATGGGGGCGTGTTGGTCCTGTCCTGGGTCCAGGACTGTAATAACCTTACAAAAAGTAAATAAATTTAAAACGGCTTTTATCTCAGCAATATCCCTGCGTATACTCGGGTCTCTTTTTACAACCTCAAGACGCTGTTATGCCTGCCAGCTGGATCTTTCGACTGCGCTATCTGAAAAAACATCTGCTGATGCTGATGTTCGCTTTCGGCTGGCTGTTGATCCAGAGTCAGGTGGCGGTGGCCTCACACGACTGCACCATCAATGTGCAGGGCGAGACGGCCTCTATTCAGCATCTGGACATGATGGAGATGCCGCAGCATCACGCCGCGCCTGCGCCGTCGGGGCTGTGTGATAAGCACTGCGTGCCGGAGCAGGTGCAAAAAGACACGGGGCATTCACAGCTGGTGGCGCTGCCTGCGGCCATGACCGTGACCCTCAATGAACCGGACTGCGTCGCTGTGGCGTCGTCGTCCCGCGTCGTCACTCCGCCCGCCGTGGGGCCGCCGGCAACGATCCGTTTTTGCCGGTTTCGGGAATAAACAGACCTGTTAATTCGTTGATTTACTTTCAATTACGTTTAACAGGAGCTTTACCATGCGTGCTTTACTCTTTTCCGCGCTGCTTGGCGCGTGCATTACCCTTTCTTCATTTTCCGTTCAGGCGACGGAGAGTCCCTCCCCAGTGACCCCGCAGTGGCAGGGACTGGGCGTTGTCCGGGCGATCGACGCGAAGACGTTGGTTATCCAGCATGACGCAATCCCGGCCCTGAAGTGGCCCGCGATGACCATGCCGTTTGCCTTTTCAGCCGATGTTGACCTCAGCGCCGTGAAACCGGGCGAGCCGGTGACATTTACGCTGGTGCGGGCCGGTGACGGCTTTCAGATAATCTCGCTCACGCCGCTGCGCTAAGCGAGGATCCCATGAAAACAGCAACACTGAGCACCTGGCTCGGTGGGGTGATGCTCGGGCTCATCAGTGCGGCCGGGCAGGCCGCACCCTGGACGCTCGATCAAACCCTGGCCGAAGCCCAACGCTACTCTGCGGCCCTGTCCGCCAGCCGTAATGAGGCCCGGGCGCTGGATGCGATGGCGGATTCCGCTACCCAGCTACCCGATCCGAAACTGAAGTTCGGCATTGAAAACGTGCCGGTGCAGGGCAGCAACGATCGCCGCTTCACCCGGGAAGGGATGACCATGCAGCGGGTCGGTATCATGCAGAGCTACGTCAGCCATGAAAAGCGGGAGCGAAAGGCGCAAACCCTGCAGGCTCAGGCCCGGGGCGTGCTGGCGAAAGCGGACGCGGTGCGCGCCGCCCTCCAGCGGGATACCGCCCAGGCCTGGCTGGAGCTGGCCCTGGCGCAGCAGGGGCTGAACATGGCAGATCGGCTGGTCGATGAGACGGCGCGGCAGATGAACGTGCAGAAGGCCAGCGTCGGGGCCGGGAGCGCCAGCCCCGACAGCGTGCTGGCCCTGCGCATGACCCTCAGCGCCATGCGCGACAAAGCCACCCTGGCAGGACGTGACGTTCAGCTGGCGCAAAGCCGGCTGCTGCAGCTCATCGGCCAGCAGGTCGAGGACGTGCAGGGGCCGCTGCCGCGCTATCAGCGTCTGCCTGCCGACGTTATCCAGCTCGAAGAGGCCATCGCCCATCACCCGGAAGTGGAGGCCGCACAGCGAGAGGCCGAAACTGCCAAAGCCCGCTCGGCGCAGTCGGCGGTAGCGGCGATCCCGGATGTGGATGTCGAGGTGTTCTACGCCCATCGTGCCGAAGGCTATGACGATATGGCCGGGGTGATGTTCACGGTCGATCTGCCCCTGTTCCAGTCGCGACGCCAGGACAAGGACTACGCCGCGGAAGTCTCCCGCTCCCTGCAGGCGGTGGATGAACTGACGCTGATAAAGCGTGAGCACATCGCCCAGGTACAGTCGCTGGTAGCCCAGTACCAGGCCGCGCAGACGCTGTGGCAGCGCCAGCGCGAAGAGGTGCTGCCGTTACAGCATCAGCGCCTGGCGGTGCTGAATGCGCAATATCGTTCGGGTCAGTCAGCGCTGCCCGCCCTGCTCGAGGCTCGCCGCAGCGTGCTGGACAGCGAACTGGCAGCCAATCAGGCCGAGCGTGAGATGGCGCGCACCTGGGCTGCGATCCAATGGTTAATCCCCCAGGAGTTGGCACAATGAAAATCACATTCCGGGTCGCCGTGCCTCTGGCATTGCTGCTGGCTGCTGGCGGCTATTACGCCGGGCAGCGTCACGCTTCACACGAGGTAGCGTCGGCGCCTGCCGAACGCAAGGTGCTCTACTGGTACGATCCCATGGTGCCGGGCCAGCGTTTTGATAAGCCGGGGCGTTCGCCGTTTATGGATATGGAGCTCGTGCCGCGCTATGCCGATGAGGAGGATGCGCCAGCAGGCGTGGGGATCAGCGCCGCCCAACAGCAAAATCTGGGCATGAAGACCGCTCGCGTAGCGCGGCGTCAGCTGGCCCAACCCTTCTCCGCCTTTGCGACCATCGCCGCTGATGAACGCAGCGTCACGGTGCTCTCTGCTCCTGCCGCAGGCGTGGTGACGAAGCTGTATGTCAGGGCGCCGCTCCAGCAGGTAAAAGCCGGTGAGGCGCTGGCGCAGCTGTGGATCCCCCAATGGACGCAGGCGCAGCAGGAGTATCTGGCCGTGCGCGCGCTGGGCGATGCGGCGTTAAGCGCTGCCGCCCGGGAGCGCCTGAAGCTGCAGTTTATGCCCGAGGAGGTGATCCGCGCGCTGGAGCGCAGCGGAAAACCGCAGACCTCGCTGCTCCTCAGGGCGCAGCAGGCCGGCTATGTGGCAAAACTGGACGTGCGCGAAGGTGCGCAGGTGGCGGCAATGACCGCGTTGTTCGAAATGGCGCGTCTCGATCCGGTCTGGCTGGTGGTGGATTATCCCCAGTCGCAGGCGCAGGCCCTGAGCGTCGGCAGCGAGATGGTGGCGACCTCTGAGAGCTTCCCCGGGATGCGTTTTCACGGGCGGGTCAGCGAGCTGCTGCCGCAGATGGATATCGCCACCCGCACCCTGAAGGCGCGAATACTGGTGGACAATCCGCAGCAGCAGCTGAAGCCGGGTATGTTCCTGACGGTCTCCCGGGCGCAGTCGGCGGCGGGGGAACCGGTGCTGGCCGTGCCGGAAGAGGCGGTTATCAATACCGGGAACAGTAAACGCCTGCTGCTTGCCAGCGGCAACGGCTATTTTCAGCCGGTGAACGTGGAGACCGGGCTGACCGCACAGGGATGGACCGAAATCCGCTCCGGCGTGCAGGAGGGGGACGAGGTCGTCACCTCCGGACAGTTCCTGATCGACTCCGAAGCCAGCCTGCGCAGCGTGCTGCCGGAGGTGACGCAATGATTGCGGCGGTAATTAAAGCCTCTCTGCGTAACCGGCTACTGGTGATCCTCGCGGCCCTGGTCATGGCGGGGTGGGGGATCTGGGCGGTGCAGCGGGCGCCGCTGGATGCGCTGCCGGATCTGTCGGACGTGCAGGTGATTGTCCGCGCCAGTTTTCCGGGCAAAGCGCCGCAGGTGATTGAAGATCAGGTGACCTGGCCCCTGACGACCTCGATGCTCTCCGTACCCGGCGCGAAAACGGTGCGCGGGTTCTCGATGTTTGGCGATGCGTATGTCTACGTGCTGTTTGAGGACGGAACCGATCTCTATTGGGCGCGATCGCGGGTGCTGGAGTATTTAAGCCAGGTCCAGTCGCAGCTGCCGGCCGGGGTGAACGTCGCCCTGGGCCCGGATGCGACCGGGGTGGGCTGGATCTACGAATATGCCCTGATCGACCGCAGCGGCAAACACAGCCTGGCCGATCTGCGTGCCATTCAGGACTGGACCCTGAAGTTTGAGCTCAAAAGCGTGGTGAATGTGTCGGAGGTGGCCAGCATCGGCGGCATGGTGCGTCAGTATCAGGTGGTTGCCGATCCGGAAAAAATGCGGGCCCTGAACATCACCCACGCGCAAATCGTCACGGCGTTGCAGGCGGCCAACAAAGAGAGCGGGGGAGCCCTGCTTGAGAAGGGCGAGGCGGAGTACATGGTGCGCACCACCGGCTATCTGCAAAGCCTGGAGGATTTTCGCCACGTGGTGATAGCCTCCCGTGACGGAGTGCCGGTTCTGCTGGGAGATGTGGCGAGCGTCGGTTATGGCCCCGAGATCCGCCGGGGCGTGGCCGAGCTGAATGGCGAAGGAGAAGTGGCGGGTGGCGTGGTGGTGATGCGCTACGGCCAGAACGCGCTGGAGACGCTGCATGCGGTCAAAGCGAAGCTGGCTGAGCTGCAAAAAACGCTGCCCGCAGGGGTGGAGATCGTCCCGGTTTACGATCGCTCGACGCTCATTGAGGATGCCGTCGAAACGCTCACCCACAAGCTGCTCGAAGAGTTTGTGGTGGTGGTGCTGGTCTGCGCCCTGTTCCTGTTCCATTTCCGTTCGGCGCTGGTGGCAGTGGTCTCGCTGCCGCTGGGCATTCTGGGCGCGTTCGTGGTGATGCACTATCAGGGGATCAACGCCAACATTATGTCTCTCGGAGGGATCGCCATTGCCATTGGCGCGATGGTCGATGCGGCAATTGTGATGATCGAGAATATGCACAAGGTGCTTGAGCAGTGGCGTCACGACAACCCGGGTCAGGAGCCGACCTCAGCCGAATACTGGCGGCTGACGGAGCGCGCGGCTATCGACGTGGGCCCGGCGCTGTTTTGCAGTCTGCTGATCATCACCCTGTCATTTATACCAGTCTTTTCGCTGGAGGCGCAGGAAGGGCGGCTGTTCGCGCCGCTGGCGTTCACCAAGACATGGGCGATGGCGGTGGCGGCGGGGCTGGGGATCACGCTGGTGCCGGTGCTGATGGGGTATTTCATTCGCGGGCGCATCCCGGATGAGAAAGCAAACCCCATCAACCGGACGCTGATACGCCTGTATGAGCCGCTGCTGGACAGGGTGCTGCGCTTTCCGAAGATGGCGCTGGCGCTGGCGGCGCTCCTGCTGCTGGTCACGCTCTGGCCGCTGAGCCGGCTGGGCAGCGAGTTTATGCCGCCGCTCAACGAAGGGGATCTGCTGTATATGCCATCAACCCTGCCGGGGATCTCGGCCCGGGAAGCGGCCCGGCTGCTGCAACAGACGGACCGGCTGATTAAAAGCGTGCCGGAAGTGGCGACGGTATTCGGCAAGGCCGGGCGGGGGGAGACGGCAACCGATCCGGCACCGCTAACCATGCTGGAGACGACCATTCACTTTAAGCCGCGCGACCAGTGGCGACCGGGCATGACGCCGGAGAAGCTGGTTGAAGAGCTGGATCGCACCGTTCAGCTGCCGGGCATTGCCAACGTCTGGGTGCCGCCGATCCGCAACCGGCTCGACATGCTGGCGACCGGGATCAAAAGCCCGGTAGGGATCAAGGTCAACGGCAATAATCTTGCAGATATTGAACGTGTTGCGCAGCAGATTGAGCAGGTGGTGAAGCAGGTGCCGGGCGTGACCTCGGCGCTGGCGGAGCGGCTGGCGGGCGGGCGTTACGTTGATATCCGTATCGATCGCCAGAAGGCAGCGCGCTATGGCGTCTCGGTGGAGGAATTGCAGGGTATGGTCGCCACGCTGGTGGGGGGCGATAAGGTGGGTGAGGTGATCCTTGGCCGTGAACGTTATCCCATCAATCTGCGCTATCCCCGCGACAGCCGGGATTCTGTCGATAAGCTGCGGGCATTGCCGGTGGTGACGGCCAACGGCAACCAGATTGCGCTGGGCGACCTGGCGGAGATCCTGATAACCGAGGGGCCACCGATGCTGAAAAGTGAAAATGCCCGACTCTCGAACTGGATCTACGTGGATCTGCGCGGGCGCGATCTTAAATCGGCAGTGGAAGAGATGCAGCAGCGGGTAAACCAGGAGGTTATATTGCCGCAGGGGGTCTCGCTCGCCTGGTCCGGGCAGTTTGAATATCTCGAGCGGGCCACCGCGAAGCTAAAAATAGTGCTGCCGGTCACCCTGGGGATTATATTTATCCTGCTCTGGCTGACCTTTAAGCGTATATCAGATGTCCTTATCATCATGGGAACATTACCTTTTTCTCTTATCGGTGGCGTCTGGTTATTATGGCTTCTGGAATATAACCTGTCGGTGGCAGGCGCTGTCGGTTTTATTGCTCTGGCAGGCGTGTCGGCAGAGTTTGGCGTTATTATGGTGCTCTATCTTAATCAGGCGTTAAATAAATATCGGACGCGCGATGATGATGAGGAAAATACATTATTAATTCAGGCTATTCACGAAGGCGCCGTTTTGCGCGTGCGCCCCAAGGTGATGACCGTTGCTACCATCATGGCCGGTCTGCTGCCGGTGATGTGGGGTGGAGGCAGTGGGGCAGAGGTGATGCAGCGCATTGCTGCGCCGATGATAGGCGGCATGGTGAGCGCGCCGCTGTTATCAATGTTGATTATTCCTGCGCTGTATAAGTTATTGCATCAACGTTAATTTTTCTAAATGGCGTCTTAACTATTTTAAGGCGCTCTCTTTTTCCTGGGAGTATTCTGATTAAATTAAGTAAACAATTAAGATAATGACCAATGCCGTCTGGATCCCATTCAACTATTCTATGCGAGAACACGCAGCGAATATGAAAATGGTAATAAGATCGTGACAGTTGTTAATAAGTCTTTCCTTGTTTTTTCTTTTATTTTTGCTCAGTTGACTTTTTCAACTGTGGCAATGGCTAAAGACGTTCCTCCTCTCAGAGCCTGGGTCAAAACTATCCACAACGATATGATTGAAACCTGGGAAGAACCTCAACATTACGATCTCTACGTGCCAGCGATTACCTGGCATGCCCGCTTCGCGTACGACAAGGAGAAGACCGATCGCTACAATGAGCGGCCGTGGGGCGCGGGCTTTGGTCAGTCACGCTGGGATGAAAAAGGCAACTGGCATGGTCTTTACGCGATGGCGTTTAAAGACTCTTACAATAAATGGGAGCCTATTGCGGGCTACGGCTGGGAGAAAACCTGGCGACCGCTGGCCGACGATAATTTCCATCTGGGCCTTGGCTTTACCGCCGCCGTCACGGCGCGCGATAACTGGAATTACATCCCTGTTCCGCTGGTCTTGCCGCTGGCCTCGGTAGGGTACGGCCCGGCCACTTTCCAGATGACCTATATCCCGGGCACCTATAACAACGGCAACGTCTACTTCGCCTGGATGCGCTTCCAGTTTTAACTGAAAAAACTTTACGTAGCGGTGATTTAATAGCCACTTGTTGAATCGTAAAGGATAAAAATTGGGGGGCAAAAATTAACGCGACTTTTGTCACTTTTCTTCAAAAAGGCGCTGGACAAAACCGCTCACAATTGTTGTACTGATACCCGACACAGCATTTGTGTCCAATTTTCATGTAAAGGTAATTTTGATGTCTAAGATTAAAGGTAACGTTAAGTGGTTTAATGAATCCAAAGGATTCGGTTTCATTACTCCGGAAGATGGCAGCAAAGACGTGTTCGTACACTTCTCTGCAATCCAGAGCAATGGTTTCAAAACCCTGGCTGAAGGTCAGCGCGTTGAGTTTGAAATCACTAACGGTGCCAAAGGCCCTTCTGCTGCTAACGTCATCGCTCTGTAATTCAGACGAGACCAGCAAGAATTTCAAAACCCGCTCCCTGAGCGGGTTTTTTTCGTTTTGGCTCAGCTGAACAAGTACAGTCTCAAAAAGCTGGCAAGAATCGCTACGCTCAGTACGAACATCCCCGCATTTGTTATTTTCTCTTTCATTGCGTCACCCTCAGTGTATGTGGTGACAGGTTGCCTGAGAAAAATTAAGCCAACATTAAGGCCCGCGTCTTTTAGTGAGCATTCACCGCAGAAATTAACCAAAATGCGAGCGCGGTCATCATTAGCGAACCCAGCAGATTGACCGCAATGTTCAGGAGCGCCCAGGCCGCACGTCCATCCTGCAACAGAAACACCACCTCTGCGGAGAACGTTGAAAAGGTAGTCAGCCCGCCGCAAAAGCCGGTGGTGATAAGGACTTTCCAGACAGGATCGATATGGGTCATTCGGTTGAACCACGCCAGACCCAGCCCAATGATAAAAGCGCCGAGAAGATTGGCCGTAAGGGTGCCAAACGGGATCTGCTGGTGCAGAGGGTTAAACCGCATGCTCAACAGCCAGCGCGCCACGCTTCCTGTGCCCCCACCGATAAAAACAGCTAAAAGAAGTTGAAACACGAACAATACCTGCTATCTGATGTGTAAGGACTCTGAGTGTAACGCCGTTTGAGGTAAGGAGAAAATATGCACGTTGCGGTTGGACAATTTGCAGTAACGGCAAACTGGCAAAAAAATGCCGAAACCTGCGTGTCGCTGATGGCGCAGGCAGCAGCGCAGGGGGCTTCGCTGCTGGTACTGCCTGAAGCGCTACTGGCCCGCGATGATAACGATCCCGACCTGTCCGTGAAGTCGGCCCAGCCGCTGGACGGCGGCTTTTTAACGATGCTGATGGCAGAGAGTGCCCGGAACCAGATGACAACGGTGCTGACCGTGCATGTCCCGTCAACCGCAGGAAGGGCGATAAACACCCTCGTCGCTCTGCGTGACGGCAGGATAGTTGAGCAGTACGCCAAGCTGCATCTTTATGATGCGTTCAGTATCCGGGAATCCCGGCTGGTCGATGCGGGAACGCGTGTGCCGCCGTTAATCGAAATCGACGGGATTTGTCTGGGGTTGATGACCTGCTACGATTTGCGCTTCCCGGAGATGGCGTTGAACCTGGCGCTGGCGGGGGCGGACGTGTTAGTCCTGCCAGCGGCGTGGGTCAGAGGGCCGCTCAAGGAGCACCACTGGGCAACGCTGCTGGCGGCCCGGGCGCTGGACACCACCTGCTATGTGGTGGCAGCAGGGGAGTGCGGTAACAAAAATATTGGTCAGAGCCGCATTATCGATCCCCTGGGCGTGACCATTGCGGCTGCAGCTGAGGGGCCGGCGCTGCTGTTAGCTGAGATTAGCCGGGAACGCGTTACCCTGGCGCGTCAGCAGCTGCCGGTCCTGCGCAACCGACGCTTCGCGCCTCCGCAATTATTATGACGTTTTTTAAACAACGCTTGATTCACCTTGTTACAGATTGCTATTGTGTGCGGGCGTCAAATGACCGTTAATAACGTCGGGTTTTTTAGGCGCGAAACGCAGCCTGTTTACGTCAAGAAGGTATCTATGGGTGAGATTAGTATTACCAAACTGCTGGTGGTAGCCGCACTGGTTGTCCTGCTGTTTGGTACCAAGAAATTACGTACGCTGGGCGGAGACCTGGGTGCTGCCATCAAAGGCTTTAAGAAGGCGATGAACGACGATGACGCCACGGCGAAGAAAGCCGATGCGGATATCGCCACTGAGAAACTCTCGCACAAAGAGTAACGGCCACGCCTCATGGCTTGCGATAGAAAAAAACCGGCTCAGGCCGGTTTTTTTATGGGTGAACTGTAAACTTTTGTGACGGGGTTTACTTCACTTCTTCGCCTTTCGCCTGCATATCGGCATGGTAGGACGAACGAACGAACGGACCGCAGGCAGCATGGGTGAAGCCCATTGCCATCGCTTCGGCTTTCATTTCATCAAACTCTTCCGGGCTCACGTAGCGCTGGACCGGCAGGTGGTGACGGCTTGGCTGCAGATACTGGCCCAGCGTCAGCATGGTGACGCCGTGGCGACGCAGGTCGCGCATCACTTCAACGATCTCTTCGTTGGTTTCACCCAGACCGACCATCAGACCGGATTTGGTTGGGATCTCCGGATGCGCTTCTTTAAAACGCTCCAGCAGTTTCAGCGACCAGTTGTAATCGGCACCCGGACGAACCTGACGATAGAGACGCGGCACGTTTTCCAGGTTGTGGTTAAACACGTCCGGCGGGGTGGCGTTGAGGATATCCAGCGCACGATCCATACGGCCACGGAAGTCAGGAACCAGCGTCTCAATTTTAATGGACGGGCTTTTTTCCCGAATGGCAGAGATACAGTCGGCAAAGTGCTGTGCACCGCCGTCGCGCAGATCGTCGCGGTCAACGGAGGTGATAACCACATAGCGCAGCGCCATGTCAGCAATGGTCTGTGCCAGTTTCTGTGGCTCATTAGCGTCAGGGGTAACAGGACGACCGTGGGCAACGTCACAGAACGGGCAGCGGCGGGTACAAATCGCGCCGAGGATCATGAAGGTCGCGGTGCCGTGGTTAAAACATTCAGCAAGGTTCGGGCAGGAAGCTTCTTCACAAACGGAGTGAAGGCCGTTTTTGCGCATCGCTGCTTTGATTCCCTGAATACGCGAAGAGTCCGCCGGAAGTTTAATCTTCATCCAGGCCGGTTTTCTTAACAGCGCTTCGCGCTCCGTAGCCACGTTTTTAACCGGGATTAGGGCCATTTTATCGGCATCGCGGTATTTAACACCACGTTCCATCACAATGGGTTTACTCATAGCGTGCGTCTTCCAGTTGCGAAAATCGAAGGAAAGCGTTTCAATTCAAGGGAATGTTGTATTTATCAACTATTTTTGAACGAACGACAGGCAGTATATCATTGATACGGACGATAAAGCAGCCTGCCCGGTCGCCAAATTGTAAAATAGTTGTTGTTTAGTGCCTTTTGTGTGGAGCAGCACGGCTTTGCAGGGGATAACCCCTTTTCAGAAGGCCTGGCGGATAACGTTGATCAGGTTTTCCAGCACAGGGTCACGCAGGCTCAGCTTGTTGTAATACAGCGAGATTTCAACGCATTCTGCATTGAGTGGGGCGAAGGGGATCTGCTCCAGCGGCCAGCAGTGGCGTACCAGGTTAAACAGGCGCTCCGGGATGATACCAATCAGATCGCTGCTGCCGATCAGGGCGGCAATCGTAAAAAGATTGTAACTGCTGAAGTTGACCTGTTTTTCCGGGAAAATATCGTTAATGCGTTGCCGCAGGCCATTCAGGTTTTGTCCTTCCAGCATCAGCAACGTTTGCTCGTAGTGCTGCAGATTTTCAACCGTGGCGGCCTGGCTCAGGGCTGGATGGTGTTTTCGGCAGATCAACAGTAGCCTGTCAGCGAAGAGTACGTTGTGGCTCAGGGCGCGGGCATTAAGGGCGTTACTGTCGACAATCAGGTCGGTCTGGAACTGACCCAGCTGCGTCTCGGCGTCATTGACCGAAATATTACGCAGCATCAGGTGTGGCGCATGCGTCTTTACGGCCTGGTAAATCGGCGGCAGAACCAGCGCGCCCACGGTCGGGGTGGTACCAATAGTGATAGTGCGCTGCTTATCGTAGCTGCCGGTTAAATCCAACGCCCCGAGAATCGACTCCAGGCCCTGGCTGATGTATTCGTGCAGATGCGTGGCGTAGGCGGTTGGCGTCACGCCCTGGCCTTTGCGAATGAATAACGGGTCGGGGAAAATTGTCCGTAATTTTTGTATGGACTGGCTTATTGCCGAGGGAGTGAGATTAAGAATTTTCGCAGCATTAACGATCCCTTTGTGAACATACACCGCCTCAAAAATCGTCAATAAGTTGAGATCAATATTGCGTAAAGTCCGAAAAATTTGTGGTTTTGCTTCAATGCCTGGTTCACTCAAGCGCTTTTCTGAAGAATTATTATTATCCACGCTATTCCTCCCTTTTCATTCACAATATAAATAATAGTTGAATTTAAATAATGTGCTTATTGTTATGGATAAACTGCTTTCGAGGGTTAATCTTTTTAAGTAAAATCATTGGGTTGTCTAATATTTGCGCAGGCGTGATCCGTGCCAGTCGGTTGGCCATGCCGGAGCAGACAATAGATAAATGCTTATACGCAGGCGCGTTACGGTCTTTTTGAAAATATAGAAACCAGGCATTGATGTAAAGCGTAAAAGCCTTCAAATAAGAATGGCCCATCAAATAATGAGCCAACGGGAGGCAGTAATTAAGCAGGAATATATTTATGGGGTGGATTGTTTAGCAGGGCTAAAAAAGCATTAACCAAATGAGGGCGTGCAATTTCCGGGGTAATGTTCTCTACCCACTGACGCATTTGCGCCATTTCCATCCCGGCATAACCGCAAGGATTGATGCGCTGGAAAGGCGAAAGATCCATATTGATATTTAAAGCAAGACCGTGAAAAGAGCACCCTTTGCGAATACGCAGACCGAGAGAGCATATTTTCATTTCGCCAACATAGACGCCGGGCGCATCCGCGCGCGGGTGCGCATCAATATCAAATTCGGCCAGCGTATTGACTACCGTCTGTTCAAGCAGCGTTACCAGCTCGCGTACGCCGAGCTTCCTGCGCTTCAGGTTGAGCAGGACATACATCACCTGTTGGCCCGGGCCGTGGTAGGTGATTTGCCCGCCACGATCGCTCTGGATCACCGGGATATCGCCAGGCATCAGCAGATGCTCTGCTTTTCCGGCCTGGCCCTGGGTAAACACCGGGGGATGCTCTACCAGCCAGATCTCATCCAGCGTGTTCTCGTCGCGCGTGTCGGTGAATTCATGCATAGCCTTGGAGACAGGTTCATAGGGCTGGAGCCCAAGCTGACGGACGAGAATAGTATCCTGATACAAAACGATATCTCCGAACGAAGGGACAAACTGTAGCGGGGAGTATATCACAGAGGGGAAACAGGTTACCCGGCCATGCGGGTAACCGAAAGGCGTTACAGCACCATACGTACGATATCGATATTACCAAGCTCTTCGTACAGCGTCTCGACTTGTTCAATATGCGTCGCCGTGATGGTGATAGACACGGAGTGGTAGTTGCCTTTGCTGCTTGGTTTCACCGTCGGAGAGTAGTCGCCTGGCGCGTGGCGCTGTACCACTTCAACCACCTGATCAACCAGCTCAGGCAACGCCTGCCCCATTACTTTGTAAGTAAAAGGAGTAGGGAATTCAAGCAGTTCGTTAAGTTTGGTTTTCATGTGAGCTCCGGCAGTACGTCAAAAAAAGAATAACTCCCACGTTGGGTGGGAGTTATCAGGTTACATAGTATATGGGGACGGAAATCACACTTTCAAGTGTTCAATTCTTAACCAAACCAGTGATGGAACATCAATTTAATGTAATCAATGATTTTGCCGAAGAAATTGCCTTCCGGGATTTCATCCAGCACCACCAGTGGGCGCTGATCGATAGTTTTGCCATCAAGCTGGAAGTTGATGGTGCCCACGACCTGGTTTTTCTGCAGCGGGGCGTGCAGCTCGCTGGCGTTCAGCACATAGCTGGCCTTCAGATCTTTCATGCGGCCGCGTGGGATAGTCAGGTAGAGATCTTTATCGACACCCAGGGAGGCGCGATCGTTATCCCCAAACCATACCGGCTCAGAGGCGAACTCTTTACCCGCTTTCAGTGGGTTCACAGTTTCGAAGAAGCGGAAGCCCCAGGTCAGCAGCTTCTTGCTCTCGGTTTCACGCCCTTTGAAGGTACGACCGCCCATAACCGCTGAGATCAGGCGCATCTGACCTTCGGTGGCAGAGGCTACCAGGTTGTAACCGGCTTTATCGGTGTGACCCGTTTTGATGCCGTCAACGTTCAGGCTGTTATCCCACAGCAGGCCGTTGCGGTTGGTCTGACGAATACCGTTAAAGGTAAACTCTTTCTCTTTATAGATGGTGTATTCGTTTGGCACGTCACGGATCAGCGCCTGGCCAATCAGGGCCATATCGCGTGCAGAGCTGTACTGACCATCAGCATCCAGGCCGTGAACGGTCTGGAAGTGGCTGTTTTTCAGGCCCAGCGCGGAAACGTAGCTGTTCATCAGGCCGACAAAGGCATCCTGGCTGCCCGCAGCAAAATCAGCCATCGCCACGCAGGCGTCGTTACCGGACTGCAGGTTAATACCACGGATCAGCTGGGATACGGGAACCTGCATGCCTGGTTTCAGGAACATCAACGATGAGCCCTTAAACACCGGGTTGCCGGTAGCCCATGCATCGTTACCGATGGTCACCAGGTCGGTTTCTTTGAATTTACCTGCTTTCATGGCCTGACCGATGACGTAGCTGGTCATCATTTTGGTCAGGCTGGCCGGGTCGCGTCGTGCATCAGCGTTCTGTTCAGCCAATACTTTGCCGGAGTTGTAGTCGATCAGGATGTAGGATTCCGCGTCGATCTGCGGAACGCCCGGGATCATGGTCTTGATATTCAGGTCATCGGCGTGAGCCACGGAGAGCGTGGCTGCGCAAAGCGCCGTAGTGAGCGCCATGCGCTGCATAAAACGAGCGGAGAAAGTGGTCTTCATGGTCAGAACAACGACATCCGTGATGGAATTAAAAAAAGTGCCTTACTATAGCAAATGCTATACAGGCAGGCATCCGACTTTCAGCATGAGAGTGTGAATCAACATGACAAATACTGACAATTCGGATACCGCTGATTAATCATTTCGCAACAGCGATAAACGACTGTAACTGCGCCTCATTCTGCAGACGCTGCTGCAGCGCTGCTGCTTCAGATTTGCTGGCAAACGGACCTAGCTGAATACGCCATACCGCGCCATTTTGCTCAACGCGGCCCGGCACGCCGAACTGTTGACCGAGGCGTTGCTGATACTGCTGGGCACGAGCCCGATCGCTGACCGCGCCAACCTGCACGACGTAGCCGCCGGCCTGGGCTGGTGCAGAAACGGGCGCCGTCACCGGTGCCTGAGTTGGGGCCGGAACAGGGGCTGTGACCGGCGCCGTCTGGTTCACTGGCGCAGTGACAACCGGCTGAGGCGCAGGCGGTTCGCTGCCTTCCAGCACCCCAGAGGCGAGCGTGGTCGGCGCGCCAAGGAAGCCGCTACTGCTGACCGGCGCGCCCATGCTGTCTTCGCTTTTCAGCGTGTCGTTACTGATGGGACGCACGTCACCCTGCGGCGCAGGTTCGGAAACGGACGATGCACCACCCATACCGCTGCTCAGATCGGGACGCGCGGGCAGGGCGTAAGTCTGTTTTGCCACGGTGGTACAGGCCATACCTGGACCCGAGAGCGAACCGTCCTGAGCAACAATAATCGGGTCGATGCGCACTTTGGTGTTATTGGAGGTATTCAGGCGGTCGGCCGCGGCGCGCGACAGCGAGATCGCGCGATCGTTGCCGTAAGGGCCACGATCGTTGATACGCACCACGATCATCCGGCCATTCGCCAGGTTGGTGATACGCGCATAGCTCGGGATCGGCAGAGTCGGGTGCGCAGCGGTGAGCTGCATCGGGTCGAACGCTTCGCCGCTGGCGGTCAGGTTGCTTCCCGGTTCGGCATCATAAATAGCCGCCAGGCCTGCCTGACTGAATCGGGAGAGATCCTGAACGATTTTGTAGCTTTTACCGTCGCGTTCGTAATCCTGATTAGCGGTGGCGCTCAGCGGTTCAAAACGCGGATCGGCTCCGCTGATTTCAACCACCGGACCATTACATACTGCCGGCTGCGCCGGTGCGACGGCAGCTTGCTGCTGACCGTCGTCACTTGTACAGGCTGCCAGTAAACTCACTGCGATGCAGATCCCAGACCACTGCTTACGCATTGCGTGCCCCTTATACGCTTTTTGACAACATTTTTCTGTGTGTGTGGATCGACATCACGATCCCGAACCCGGCCATCAGAACGATCAGGGCCGAGCCTCCGTAACTCACCAGCGGAAGCGGTACGCCTACCACCGGCAGAATACCGCTCACCATACCAATATTTACGAAAACATAAACGAATAAAATCAACATCAAGCCACCGGCCATCACCCGGCCAAAGGTGGTTTGCGCCCGGGCGGCTATCCACAATCCGCGCATGATTAACAGCAGGTACAGCGCAAGCAGGATCAATATCCCCACCAGCCCTAACTCTTCCGCCAGAACCGCGAAGATAAAGTCGGTGTGGCGTTCGGGCAGAAACTCAAGCTGCGACTGGGTGCCGTGCAGCCAGCCCTTGCCGCGCAGGCCGCCAGAGCCGATCGCAATCTTCGACTGTATAATATGATAGCCTGCTCCGAGCGGGTCGCTCTCCGGATCGAGCAACATCATCACGCGCTGGCGCTGATAATCGTGCATCAGGAAGAACCACAGGATCGGGATAAAGGCGGCAACCAGTACCACCGCAATGCCGATAAGCCGCCAGCTCAGCCCGGAGAGGAACAGAACAAACAGGCCGGAGAGGGCGATCAGAATTGAGGTGCCGAGATCCGGCTGCGCGGCGACAAGCAGCGTAGGCAGGAAGATCAGCACCAGCGCGATAGCGGTGTTTTTCAACGACGGTGGGCAAACGTCACGGTTTATGAAGCGAGCCACCATCAGGGGAACGGCGATTTTCGCAATCTCTGAGGGCTGAAAACGCACGATACCGAGGTCCAGCCAGCGCTGCGCGCCTTTTGAGATAGCGCCAAACGCATCCACCGCCACCAGCAGAATGATACAAAAAATATAGAGATAGGGCGCCCAGCCCTCGTAGACCCGTGGAGGGATCTGCGCCATCACTACCATCACCACCAGACCCATGGTGATCTGGCCGATTTTGCGTTCCGTCATGCCGAGATCCTGGCCGCTGGCGCTCCAGATGACCAGGGCACTATAGACCAGCAGCGCCAGCAGGATTAGCAGCATGGCCGGGTCGATGTGGATCTTGTCCCACAGCGATTTTTTATTCGGATTATCCGTCACGATTATTGGTCCTCCGCGCCGGCGGCAGCCGGGCTTTCACTCGGCAAGTCAGTGTTGTTATCACCCAGCATGATGTGGTCAAGGATCTGGCGCATGATGGTACCGACCGCCGGGCCTGCACCGCCGTTTTCCAGAATAATCGACACGGCGACCTGCGGGTTATCGTATGGAGCAAACGCAATCATCAGCTTATGGTCACGCAGACGTTCAGCAATTTTATGCGCGTTATAGGTTTCGTTCGCTTTCAGGCCAAAGACCTGCGCGGTACCGGATTTCGCCGCAATTTTATAGGGTGCGCCAGCAAAGTATTTATGCGCCGTACCGTTTGCGCGGTTGGCTACGCCGTACATTCCGTCTTTGGCAATTTCCCAGTAACCGGAGTGGATATCGCCCACCGGCGGCTCGTGCGGCTGCGACCACGGCACTTTTTTGCCGTCTTCGACGGTGCTCATCAGCAGGTGCGGCACTTTTACCACCCCATCGTTGATAAGGATCATCAGCGCTTTGCTCATCTGAATCGGCGTTGCGGTCCAGTAGCCCTGGCCGATCCCTACCGGAATGGTATCACCCTGGTACCAGGGTTTCTTAAAGCGTTTCAGCTTCCATTCGCGGGTGGGCATGTTGCCGGAACGCTCTTCTGACAGGTCGATACCGGTATAGTGACCATAACCAAATTTGCCCATCCACTCGGACAGACGGTCGATGCCCATGTCATAGGCGACCTGGTAGAAGAAGGTATCCGCCGACTCCTCCAGCGATTTAGTGACGTTCAGATGGCCGTGACCCCACTTCTTCCAGTCGCGGTAGCGTTTTTCAGAGCCAGGCAACTGCCACCAGCCCGGATCGAAGAGACCGGTATTGCGGGTGATCACCCCGGCGCTCAGCGCGGAGACTGCCACATAAGGCTTAACCGTCGATGCCGGCGGATAGACGCCCTGGGTTGCGCGGTTGATCAGCGGCGTGTTGGGGTCGTTGAGCAGGCCCGAATAATCTTTGCTGGAGATGCCATCCACGAACAGGTTCGGGTCGTAGCTCGGGGTGGAGACCAGCGCCAGAATGCTGCCGGTGCGTGGGTCGGTCACAATCACTGCCGCACGGCTGCCTGCCAGCAGGGTTTCAACATACTGCTGGAGTTTGAGATCCAGGGTCAGATAGATGTCATGCCCGGCCTGCGGCGGCACCTCTTTCAGCTGACGGATAACCCGGCCGCGGTTGTTAACTTCAACCTCTTCGTACCCGGTCTGACCGTGGAGTATATCTTCGTAATAGCGCTCAATGCCCAGCTTGCCAATATCATGCGTCGCCGCGTAGTTGGCGAGCTTGCCGTCTTTGTCCAGCCTGTCGACGTCTTTATCGTTGATTTTTGAGACGTAGCCGATGACGTGCGTCAGGGCAGAGCCGTACGGGTAGAAGCGGCGCTTGTAGCCTTTGACTTCCACACCGGGAAAGCGGTACTGGTTTACGGCGAAACGGGCCACCTGAACTTCGGTGAGGTTGGTTTTAACCGGGATCGACGTAAAGCGATGCGAGCGGGAACGCTCTTTTTTGAAGGTGGCAATATCGTCGTCATTCAGATCGACCACGCTGCGTAGCGCTTCGAGCGTATCCTGCACGTTATCGACCTTTTCCGGCATCATTTCGATCTGATAGATCGTGCGGTTCAGCGCCAGTGGCGTACCGTTGCGATCGTAGATAATGCCGCGGCTTGGGGCGATGGGGACGAGTTTGATGCGGTTTTCGTTGGAGCGGGTCTGGTAATCGGTAAAACGGACAATCTGCAGATTATAGAGGTTGGCGATCAGTACGCCAGTCAGCAGCAAAATCCCCAAAAAGGCGACCAGCGCCCGGCGCACAAACAGCGCGGACTCAGCCGTATAGTCGCGAAAAGAATTCTGTAGTTTCATCCGCTGCTTAATTTATCCAGGACGTCATCATTACTCACGGTGATAAGGATGGTTAGTCGTGATGCTCCACGCGCGATAGAGACTTTCAGCAACCAACACCCGAACCAGCGGGTGGGGGAGCGTCAGCGCGGAGAGAGACCAACTCTGTTCTGCTGCCGCTTTGCAGGCGGGAGATAACCCCTCCGGACCGCCGATTAACAGGCTGACGTCGCGACCGTCCTGCTTCCAGCGCTCCAGTTCATGCGCCAGCTGCGGTGTATCCCAGGGCTTGCCCGGAATATCGAGCGTGACGATGCGGTTTTTGCCTGCGGCAGCCAGCATCAGTTCACCCTCTTTATCGAGAATGCGTTTGATATCTGCGTTTTTGCCGCGTTTACCGGCGGGGATCTCCACCAGCTCAAACGGCATGTCTTTCGGAAAACGACGCAGATATTCAGTAAACCCCGTTTGTACCCAGTCGGGCATTTTTGTGCCGACGGCTACCAGTTGCAGCTTCACGCATTAACCCCAGAGTTTTTCCAGCTCATACAGGCGACGGCTCTCTTCCTGCATGACGTGGACAATCACATCGCCAAGGTCAACGACGACCCAGTCAGCGGTCGCTTCGCCTTCTACGCCCAGCGGCAGCATACCGGCAGCGCGGGATTCCTGAACCACATGGTCAGCGATGGACGCAACGTGGCGAGTGGAGGTACCGGTGCAGATAATCATGCAATCGGTGATGCTTGATTTGCCCTGAACGTCGATGGCGATGATGTCCTGACCTTTCAGGTCATCAATTTTGTCGATAACAAAATCCTGGAGTGCTTTACCCTGCAAGTTTTCCCCCTGGGAGAGTGAGATTGAATAACTGTAAATTCGTAGTCAGACAGTATACCTGAACTGGCCGCAGTGTCGGGACAAATGTCACCGGACGGGCCTGCGAAGGCGGGTATCATCCCACCCTATGCCGGAGATTGCATCGCCATTTTTGTAAAACAGTTTTTGTAAAACAGTGCTGGCGGGAAGTCTGGCAGCGGAGGATATCAGCCTGGACGGGGGTGTCAATGGCGAGAGCGCGAATGGCGCGCTTTTTCTCCCGCCGCCCGGTCAGTTGCTGCTTTTCTGATACAGACCTTGCTGTTGAATGTAACGCAGCACCGCAGCGGGCAACATCTCATCGCAGGGGAGCCCCTGCTGCAGACGCTGGCGGATCAGCGTGGCCGAAATATCAAACCACGGCGTTTCCGCCAGGTAAATTTTACCGGCCGGCAGGCTATGCAGATCCTCAACCTGGTGCGTCAGGTGCTGCTCCAGCCACTGCTGATGCTGCTCCTCTTTCATCGTCAGGGAATAGCCCGGGCGACGACAGACGATCAGATGGCTATTATCGAGGATAGTCTGATATTGATACCAGCCCGGGAAGTTAAGCAGCGAGTCCTGGCCGATGATAAATGCCAGAGGGGTCTCCGTCCCCTGTTCGGCGCGCCACGCCCTCAGCGTTTCGGCGGTATACGACGGGGTGTCCCGGCGCAGCTCGCGTTCATCAAGGCGAAACAGCGGCTTATCGGCAATCGCCAACGCCAGCATCTCTTTGCGTTGTGCAGGGCTGGCCTCGGGCTGCGGGCGGTGCGGCGGCACGTTGTTCGGCATAATAGTGACGCATTGCAGGGCAATCTGGTTCGCCAGAATCTCGACCGGTTTCAGATGCCCGTAGTGGATCGGGTCAAAGGTGCCGCCAAACAGGGCTTGTAGAGAGTGCATCTTTTACCCCTCTATAAAAATATCGGCCAGCGCCTTGTGGCACAGCAACAGCGAAAGACTTTCCAGCTCTGACCAGATCGACTGACCGTAATCCTGCTTCAGGGTCAGCTCGGTACGCGTCAGCAGCTGAACGGCCTGGCGCAGCTGTTCCGGACTCAGGCGATTCAGGGCCTCGGTGGTCATACCGCGACGGTTCTGCCAGACCCGGTGTTTATCAAACAGCGCACGCAGAGGAGTATGCGCTGACTGACGTTTCAGGGTTAGCAGCAGCAGCAGTTCACGCTGCAGGGTTCTCAGGAGGATCACCGGCTCACTGCCTTCAAGACGCAGCTGTTGCAGAATATGCAGGGCGCGCTTGCTCTTCGCTGAGAGCAGGGCATCGACCCAGTGGAAAGGGGTGAAGTGGGCCGCGTCGTTAACCGCCTGCTCGACGCGCGGCAGGGTCAGTTTGCCATCCGGCCAGAGCAGAGACAGACGCTCAAGGGCCTGGGCAAGGGCCAGCAGATTACCTTCGTAGCAGTAACAGAGCAGCTGGTTGGCAGCATCATCCAGCTCCAGATTACGCTGTTTAGCCCGGGCCGCGACCCATTTGGGCAGGTGCGCTTGTTCCGGGGTCTGACAGGTCACCAGCACCGAATGGTTTGCCAGCGCCGTAAACCAGGCGGCATTCTCCTGGGCTTTGGTCAGCTTGTTGCCGCGAACAATCAACAGAAGATCGCCGTGCAGCAGGCTCACCAGCGTGGCTAGCTGTTCGTTGATAGCGGCATTGGGGCCGTTTTCAGGTAACTGAATAAGCAGGGTTTGCCGGGCGGCAAACAGACTCATTGCCTGGCAGAGGGAGAAAATCTCCTGCCAGTCGGTGCTGTTATCCAGAGTGAAACTGTGGTGCTCGTCAAAGCCCTGGGTTGCCGCAAGCTGACGTACGGCGTCCTGGCTTTCCTGCAACAGCAGCGGATCGTTTCCGAGAAGCAGATACGCCGCGCGCAGCCCTTCATTGAGCTGCGCGCGGAGTTGTTCAGGGTACAACCTGAGCATTACTGACCCAGCGTCGTGGAGACGCGAGGTGAGGATGCCGTTGGCTGAGCACCAGGCTGAGCTTTAAGGTCATTCTCTTTTTCAGCGGTATGGACGCTCGGCAGCTTACGGATCAGCTGCTCTGCTGCCTTGTCATACATTTCGTTAATGATAATGCTCTGCTCAGCATCTTTCGCCAGTGCAGTCTGCGGGTTATCGAAGAACGAACGGTAGACCTTGGTGCTGATAGGGTAAATATCGCTACCCGGGATCAGAACCGCGGCGTGGACTTCCATCACCATCTGGTATTCCGCAGTACGACCATCCTGGAAGATGGAGGCGGTATCCTGGCTCAGGGTCGAGCTTAATACGCGGAATGACGGTATATCCTGGCGCAGCGTTCCTTTTTCGATCAGGTCAACGCCGTTAAGACGCAGCTGGTTACGAATGGCACGGCTCAGCGGACCATTTGGATCGCCCGAATCGAAAATCATCGTTTTCATCTGTTCCGGCACCTGTGTGGTATTGCGCAGGTGCCAGCCACAGCCGGCGGTGACCAACACCGCCAGCGATAACAGTAATGTTGCCAGTTGTCGCACGCTTCCTCCCGCGCTTAGCCAACGACCAGGTTCAGCAGTTTACCGGGCACGTAGATCACTTTACGTACGGTAACGCCATCGAGATACTTCGCCACCAGATGTTCCTGGCCAGCACGCTCGCGGACCTGCTCTTCGGTTGCATCAACCGGAACAGTGATTTTACCGCGAACTTTGCCGTTGACCTGAACGACGACCAGGGTGGTGTTTTCCACCATTGCGGATTCATCCGCCACCGGCCACGGTGCATTGTCGATATCGCCTTCGCCATTCAGCTCCTGCCACAGGGTAAAGCTGGCGTGAGGGGTGAACGGGTTCAGCATACGGACAACCGCCAGCAGCGCTTCACGCATTAAGGCACGAT
Organism: Leclercia sp. TB492; assembly: GCF_049974505.2. Lineage (NCBI taxonomy): Bacteria > Pseudomonadati > Pseudomonadota > Gammaproteobacteria > Enterobacterales > Enterobacteriaceae > Leclercia > Leclercia sp. TB492. The sequence continues at coordinate 1,254,203 of NZ_CM127572.1, forward strand.
CCTGCTCGCCTTCCTGCGGGGCTTTCGCCAGCTTGTTCATCAATTCCATAATAGCCGCAATTGCGGTATTGAAGGTCTGACGGCGACCAATATCATCGGTCACTTTAGCAATAGTTTTATGAACATCACGGCGTAGCGCCTGCTGATCTTCAGTCAGTGCTGCGGTATCCAATGCCGGTGCTTCGCCCTGAGAGGTGTGCTCGTAAACCAGCTTCCAGACACGCTTCAGGAAGCGGTTAGCGCCTTCAACGCCGGACTCCTGCCACTCGAGAGTCATGTCTGCCGGGGAGGCAAACATCATGAACAGACGCACGGTATCGGCACCGTAACGCTCAACCATCACCTGCGGGTCAATGCCGTTGTTTTTGGACTTCGACATTTTGCTCATGCCGGTATACACCAGCTCGTGACCCGCGGCATCTTTCGCCTTAACGATACGGCCTTTCTCGTCGCGCTCAACGATGGCATCAACCGGGGAGACCCAGTTACGCTCGCCGTTCACGCCCACGTAGTAGAACGCATCCGCCAGCACCATACCCTGACACAGCAGCTGTTTGGCTGGCTCGTCAGAGTTCACCAGGCCCGCATCGCGCATCAGCTTGTGGAAGAAGCGGAAGTAGAGCAGGTGCATGATGGCGTGTTCGATCCCGCCGATGTAGATGTCGACCGGCAGCCAGTAGTTTGCTGCATCGGAATCCAGCATGCCTTCCTGATACTGCGGACAGGTATAGCGCGCGTAGTACCAGGAGGACTCCATAAAGGTGTCGAAGGTGTCGGTTTCACGCAGCGCAGGCATGCCGTTCACGGTGGTCTTCGCCCACTCAGGATCGGCTTTGATCGGGCTGGTGATGCCGTCCATAACCACGTCTTCCGGCAGGATCACCGGGAGCTGATCTTCCGGGGTTGGCAGAACGGTGCCATCTTCCAGGGTGACCATCGGGATTGGCGCGCCCCAGTAACGCTGACGGGAAACACCCCAGTCGCGCAGACGGTAGTTAACTTTACGCTCGCCAACGCCCAGTGCAGCCAGCTTGTCGGCGATGGCGTTGAAGCCTTCTTCGAAGCTCAGGCCGCTGAATTCGCCAGAGTTGAACAGGGTGCCTTTTTCGGTCAGCGCCTGTTCGGAAAGGTCCGGCTCAGAGCCGTCTGCCGCGAGGATAACCGGTTTGATCGCCAGGCTGTATTTGGTGGCAAATTCGTAGTCGCGCTGATCGTGACCCGGAACGGCCATCACAGCGCCCGTACCGTACTCCATCAGTACGAAGTTGGCTGCCCAGACCGGGATCGCTTCGCCGGTCAGCGGGTGCGTGGCGTAGAAACCGGTAGCAACGCCTTTCTTCTCCATGGTCGCCATATCGGCTTCGGCCACTTTGGTGTTGCGGCACTCGTCGATGAAGGCAGCCAGTTCCGGATTGTTCTCTGCCGCTTTCTGCGCCAGCGGGTGACCAGCGGCCACGGCCAGATAGGTCGCCCCCATAAAGGTGTCCGGGCGGGTGGTGTAAACGGTCAGTTTCTGATCGTAGTTCTCAACGTTGAAGGTGATTTCCACCCCTTCAGAACGGCCGATCCAGTTGCGCTGCATGGTTTTCACGGTATCTGGCCAGTGATCCAGATTATCCAGATCGCTCAGCAGTTCGTCAGCGTAAGCGGTGATTTTGATAAACCACTGCGGGATCTCTTTACGCTCAACCTTGGTGTCGCAGCGCCAGCAGCAGCCGTCGATAACCTGTTCGTTCGCGAGAACGGTCTGATCGTTCGGGCACCAGTTAACGGCGGAGGTCTTCTTGTAGACCAGCCCTTTTTTGTACAGTTCGGTGAAGAACTTCTGCTCCCAGCGGTAGTATTCCGGGGTGCAGGTCGCCAGCTCGCGGCTCCAGTCATAGCCAAAGCCCAGCATCTTGAGCTGGTTTTTCATGTAGGCGATGTTGTCGTAGGTCCATGGCGCCGGGGCGGTGTTGTTTTTTACCGCGGCACCTTCAGCTGGCAGACCGAATGCATCCCAGCCGATCGGCTGCAGGACGTTTTTACCCAGCATGCGCTGATAGCGGGCGATCACATCACCAATGGTGTAGTTACGCACGTGGCCCATGTGTAGTCGGCCAGAAGGATAGGGAAGCATCGACAGGCAGTAATACTTCTCTTTGCTCTCGTCTTCGGTGACTTCAAAAGTGCGCTTCTCGTCCCAGTGTTGCTGGACTTTCGATTCTATCTCTTCCGGGCGGTATTGCTCTTGCATGGCAGCCAGTGGTCCTGTGTTCAATACAGCTACAAACGTAGCCAATGGATGTGGTAATTCAGATCCGCATAGCATAGCCCAAACGCCCGCGTCAAAACAGCCTTTACCTCAAAAGCGCCTTGCAGGAATTTACGCAGAGTGTGGATGACCTGACAAAGCGGGGCGCAAATAAGGTCTATCATTAGAGAGAGTTACTTACCCAGGAGGCAAATGATGAACAAGGTTGCTCAATTTTACCGTGAACTGGTCGCCACATTAACCGAACGTCTGCGTAATGGTGAGCGTGATATTGATGCGCTCGTCGAGCAGGCGCGCCTGAGGGTGACGCAGACGGGTGAGTTAACACGTACCGAAGTGGAAGAGGTCACTCGCGCGGTGCGTCGTGACCTGGAAGAGTTCGCCCGCAGCTATGAGGAGAGCCAGGATGAGGTCGTTGACAGCGTCTTTATGCGGGTGATCAAAGAGAGTGTGTGGCAGGAGCTGGCGGATATCACCGATAAAACGCAGCTGGAGTGGCGCGAGGTGTTCCAGGATCTCAACCACCATGGGGTGTATCACAGTGGGGAAGTGGTGGGACTGGGCAATCTGGTCTGCGAAAAATGCCACCATCATCTGGCCGTCTATACACCAGATGTTTTACCGCTTTGCCCGAAATGCGGACACGATCAGTTTCAACGACGTCCTTTCGAGCCGTAAAAATGCTGGCGCAGGTTGCGCCAGCATAAGCGACAGAGAATAAATTAATTAATGGTGTGGATTTCAGTGGTTTTAAAACTCTGTTTTCCACCCATATTGGAAGCATAGTTATGCGAGGAGTTAAGGTTCAGCGATTGTGCTGACAGCGAGCCTACGCCACAGAATCTCACCCCTAACCAGCCACAGCGATAGCCACCGTTGATCACGTTATTCGTGGTCATCGTGAGCGTCCCGCCAGCAGAAATCGTGTTGTAGTTAGTGATATTGCTGTTCATTGCGGTGCTGAGGTTCATATCTCTGACAGCGTTGATATGACCTTCGTTATAAATCCCCTGCGCCGCAGTGATATTGACGTTATTTCCCTGCAGCGTTGCCATGTTTTTCACGTAATTACTGTTGATGGTCAGTGTTGGCGCATTCATGTAGTAATAATTGTTCAGGGCGTTGGTATTGATCGTCAACGATTTGTTCGCGTCAACGTTACCTTCCTGATTCAGCGTTCCGTTGGTCTGGAGCGTTAAGTCACCCCCGGCAATGGTGCCTGTATTGTATATAGTTCCTGCTGAAAGGCCGTTTTGTGTTGATGATTGAACCAGCAGGCTGGAAAGACCCCAGATATTGCCTGTCACGTTAAGGTTATTGCCGCCGAAGTTAACGGTAGTTTGCTCAGCCTGGATAGAGCCGCCGTGATTTATATCGCCGTTTGACGTAACAGCCAGCGCCTTTTTCGAGACAATTTTCGAGCCATATTCAGTCGTCAGGTTGCCGCCGGCATTGACCATCAGGGTGTTGTCGCTTTTGATGACGCCCAGATTATCGAGGTCACCGCCTGCACTCACGGCCATTTGCACGGCATTAGAGATCGTCCCTTCGTTATAGAATCCACTCAGGCTATTGATAACACCGAGGTAGTTAGTGGAAATGGTTCCGCTATTGAGGAAGTCTTTGGCAGACGTGAGTTGGGTCACCATGCCATTACCCGTGATGTAGCCGCTATTAACCAGTACACCATTACTGAGCATGGTCAGGTTACCGTTGGCCACCACCGCGCCCTTATTACGAACGCCAAAACCGACATTATTGCCGACCATGCTGATGCTATTCGCTTTTACGCCACCAAGCGCACTGATATCAATGCTGTACTCCGGGAAGAGCATTTGCATTACCGTGGCTTTCTTGCCTGCCGAAGTAATGGCGCCGGTGGTGTTGTCCATCGTGAAGTTACCGGCGCTGATCAGGGCATTATTGCCAGTGACGACGCCGTTAAGGTTGATGGCATCTGCCAGCAGAGCGACATAACTCTTGTCAGCGTTCAGGCCATTGCCGTTAACGGTAATGTTACCCTGATTCACGCTGTAGCTGCTGATGGCACCCGTATCGCTCAGGTTGACCTGGCCGGTGGTTAGCACCACTTTATTGGTGTTGACGAAGCTACAGCCGGAGCAGGAGATACCGTTAGGGTTAGCGATAATAACGTCAGCTTTCTGACCATTCACTTCGATAAAGCCATTCAGCGCACTGGATTTATTGGAGATCACTTCATTAAGAATGACGGAAGCGCTGCCATTTTTCAGGTTATTGTTTTTAGCAATATTTCCTAATGTGCTGTGCGTGGTATCGCTGGCGCTGTTGTTCAGAATAAGGCCTTTATCGCTGACGTTGAACTCGCGGTAAATATTATGAGACACACCGGCAGCATTGGGTGCCTCGATATCAATAACCTGTGCTCCGGACAGATGCGTATAGTCAGGATCGGCATAGACGCTGGTGGAGGTGAGCGCTGCCGCCAGTGCGACATACGTCAGTTTAAATTTAAACATGTAATTAATCCTTTAATGAAAATATTTCCGAATTGTTGTTAATGCTGAGAGTGGGATGTTGCGTTGTGTTGCTTAATACCTCCATTGCAATGAAAAGCCCATATTGAGCGCATCGGTATGATAACTTTCGGGTTTAACCAGGGGTGTGCCCACAAAAAAATCATACTGCGTCGCCAGTTTTTGCCCGCGTAAACCGACTACCGCACCCGATAATACTTTTCCGGACTGATAGCGGTCGCTGCCAATGATCTTGCCTGCATCTGCCCCAATATAAATTTGTTGGTCGGCGAAGGGAGTATTCCAGATAAAATCATTTCGCAGAAACCAGCCCTGGTTGCTGGATAAGGTATTTTCGCCATCAAATCCCCGTACTGACCAGCGGTTGCCAATATTAAATACATTATCGCTGGATAAATTATCCGGACTTATTTGCAGACTAAAATGCGGCGCATATGTGAAGTTTTCCCCGGTATTATCAAATTTCATTAATGCTTTGATATCGGCACGCACAATACGCGCCTGCTTATTATAGAGACCGGCCTTTTCTTCCGGTGTGGCCGACGAACTGAACCAGCCTAACCGATGTTGCATGCTGATCCCGGCATCAATGACTTTATTTCCAAAATAGCGTTGATGGCGTATACCGAGCTCCCAGGCAGGGTTCTGTTTACGCATCACAGTGAGCTCGCTACCACCAAAATAATAACGTGATCGGCTTTTAAACAGTCGCGCACTGAGCGACGTTTTTTGATCTCTTGTATGAGAAAGCTGCCGCTCCAGCGTTGCGCTGTAGTAACGGTTTTTACTTTCATAATCTGTTGTTGAGTAATTGCCCTTAAACTGCTGCAGATAGGTACTGTGTGAGGCATATACGCTAACATTCCAGTAGCCAAACGGAACGGAGTAATAAACGCTGCTGTTGTGGTTGCCGTCGTTCTTTTGTTGATATTCCACATCACCGCCAGCCGCGACGTACAAGATATCGTCCAGCCTGGTTAAATCGTAAAGGTACAATGCCCCACCGCCCTGGTAGCGACCGCTGTAACGGCTTCCGGCATCGTCCAGCCAGGCGCCAAGCTGCCACTGTTTATCCAGCTTTCGGGTCAGAATGATGTCACTCTCGCCGTAGCGATCCCCCGGCTGCAATTTCATATGTGCAGATGCACCTGGAAGACGTTGCAGGTTAGCCATACCCCTTTCTAAATTCGACAGTTTGACGATATCCCCGGGAGAGGCGGGCATCGTATTCCACAGGCTGGTTTTATCGTTTTCTGTTTTTGCATCAAACGCGATTTCCCCCACCCGGCCATAGACCAGCGTCAGCGTCAGAATGCCGTTTTCCATCTCTTGTGACGGGATATCAATTAATGAAGTGATGTAGCCGCGCTCAATAAGTTCATTCTGTAATGCGCGAGCAAGGAGATGAATGCCCTTAATCCCGAGACAGTGCGTTTTCGCCTGGTCGGTTAATTTCCCGAGCAGCTTACGGGTGAGTTTATCATCATCAGACTGGATAACGATCTCATTGATATAGTGGCAAACTTCCTCTTGCGGAAACGTGAGGGTTTTTGCACCGGAAAAGGTACTGTCGGCGATATATTCCTGTTGAGCCGGTTTTAAGGCAGTTTGACGTGCTTTATCCTGCTCTGACTGACTGGTCACTGAGTGATTATTACTGGCGTAAACATTAATACAGCCTGCTGAGTAAATAATTATGCACGTAATAAGAGCAGTACAGCTTTTCAGCATAAAGGAAATCCATTTCATTTGAAGTTAACTTAATGATATTCTCTTTCGGGGATCCTTCCCAAAATAGATGTCAATTTTTTACGGCAGGTTATCGGAATATTAATAAAAATACAGTGAAATTTGCTTTGAGCAATACTTAACGTAAAAGGCATTCCACCTATATTCCGCCAGCGCGGGGGTGCTAAAAAGAGGAGGGATAATAGCGAAAGTGCTCCGCCGGTTCTACGCGTCTTTTTCTTAATTATATATGAATCAGATACTGAAGCTGAGATGAATGACGCTGTGAAAAAATTCATCTCTGCGCTCCCGCCTCTGGGCTGGAGCGCATAAGCGTGAATTATGAATAGTACCTCAGACGCTGTGCCAGCAACTCAACAAAGTCGCTTCGGTTTATATCCGTTAACACGGTTGCATTTGGGCGGTTACCCGTTAAAAAATAATAGTCCACCACGGTCATGCCTTGGGTATATTTCCCCTGCGTCTCAACGCCGACCCAGCGTTCAATCGAGGTAAACATATCGGGTTTAAGCAGCCAGGCGATAGTACAAGGATCGTGCAGCGGTGCGCCCTGGAAACCCCATTTCTCCGCCTTATGGTAAGCCATGAAGAAGTCCAGCAGTTCGGCCACGGTTGTTGCCACCGGATTACCGATAAGGCGAAAACGTTCGATATCCTCCGCCATAATTTGCGCCCGATGGGTCACGTCCAGACCAGCCATCACCACCGGAATGCCGGACTGGAAAACGACTTCTGCCGCCTCGGGATCGACAAAGATGTTGAATTCAGCCGTAGGCGTCCAGTTACCCAGTCCCATTGCACCGCCCATGATCACTATCCGGGCAATTTTTGCATGTAATTCCGGATGGCTAGTCAGCAGCAGAGCGACGTTAGTTTGCGGGCCGGTAGCAACCACCGTTACCGGTTCAGGGCTTTCACGCAGCACTTTTGCCATCAGCTCCACGGCAGTGCAATTTTGCGGGGCAAAGTCCGGCTCGGGCAGGGCGGGGCCATCAAGGCCGCTTTCGCCGTGAACGTTATCCGCAATAATCAGGTCGCGCATCAGGGGTTTAACCGCCCCTCCAGCCACCGGAATATCACTGCGCTTCAGCAGGGTCAGCATCCGCAGTACATTGCGCAGGGTTTTATCCGGGGTCTGGTTTCCGGCAGAAGAGGTCACCGCCTTAAGTTCCAGCTCGGGTGAGGCAAGGGCCAGGACGAGTGCGATCGCGTCATCATGACCCGGGTCGCAATCAAGGATGATGGGTAGTGCCATAGAATTCTCCATTTCTCAGTGTTGTTTTGTGACAAGGCTATCGCTGATGAGAGGAGCAGACGAGGCACACAGACGAAAAGCGTGAAGCAGTGCGCAATCTGGGCGATTGCGCACCGGAGAGATTAATGCAGGATTTTGGCGAGGAAATCTTTAGCGCGTTCAGACTGCGGGTTATTAAAGAATTCCTCTTTTGCGGAGTCCTCGACGATTTTACCCTCATCCATAAAGATGACGCGGTTCGCCACTTTACGCGCAAAGCCCATTTCATGAGTGACCACCATCATGGTCATACCTTCCTGCGCCAGTTGAACCATAACATCCAGCACTTCATTGATCATCTCGGGGTCAAGTGCGGACGTGGGTTCATCAAACAGCATCGCCACCGGGTCCATACAGAGCGCACGGGCAATCGCCACGCGCTGCTGCTGGCCGCCGGAGAGCTGCGCCGGGAATTTATCGGCATGGGCGGAAAGGCCCACGCGCTCCAGCAGCTTCAGCCCTTTTTCACGCGCTGCGGCTTTGTCGCGCTTGAGGACCTTCACCTGTGCCAGGGTCAGGTTCTCAATGATCGACAGATGCGGGAACAGCTCAAAATGCTGGAACACCATCCCGACGTTGGAACGCAGCTTCGCCAGATTGGTTTTCTTGTCATTCACTTTGGTGCCATTGACGACTATTTCGCCCTGCTGCACCGGCTCAAGGCCGTTCACGGTTTTGATAAGGGTGGATTTTCCCGAGCCGGACGGCCCGCAAACCACCACCACTTCGCCCTTTTTCACTTCCGTGGAGCAGTCGGTCAGCACCTGAAAGTGCCCATACCATTTAGAAACATTTTTCAGGGAAATCATTACACTGTCCTTTTCTTCAGCCAGCTGACCAACAGCGACGCGCTTAAACTAATTACAAAATAGACCGCACCTGCGAACAGGATCATCTCAACCTGAGTACCATCGCGCTCACCAATGGTAGAGGCGGTGCGGAAGAAGTCTGCCAGGCTCAACACATAGACCAGCGAGGTATCCTGGAACAGGACGATACCCTGGGTCAGCAGCAGCGGAACCATGGCGCGGAACGCCTGCGGCAGAATGATAAGCTTCATCGACTGCCAGTGGGTCATGCCTAACGCCAGCGCGGCGCTGGACTGCCCGCGGGAGATACTCTGGATCCCGGCGCGGATAATTTCTGAATAGTACGCCGCCTCGAACATCGAGAAGGCCACCATCGCCGAGATCAGACGGATATCCGATTTTGGCGACAGGCCAAGCACGTCCTGTAGCAGACCCGGTACGATCAGGTAGAACCACAGCAGCACCATCACCAGCGGAATGGAACGGAACACGTTGACGTAGGCGGTGGCAAACCAGGCGACAGGCTTAAAACTCGACAGGCGCATCACCGCCAGCAGAGTCCCCCAGACAATCCCGATAATCACCGCCGTCAGGGTGATCTTCAGCGTGATGATTAGACCATCAATCAGATAGGGCATGGAGGGAACAATGGAACTCCAGTCAAACTCGTACATTATTTGCCCCCCAGGTTGCCCGGCAGGCGAACTTTACGTTCAACCAGGTTCATCACCAGCATAATCACCGCGTTAATCAGCACGTAGGCCAGGGTAATGGCGGTGAAGGATTCCCACGCGTGCGCGGAGTAATCCAGCAGTTTGCCCGCCTGTGCGGCCATATCGACCAGACCGATGGTGGAGGCAATGGCCGAGTTTTTTACCAGGTTCATCATCTCCGAGGTCATTGGCGGCACTATCACGCGATAGGCATTCGGCAGCAGCACATAGCGGTAGGCCTGGGGTAATGTCAGGCCCATCGCCAGGGCGGCATTCTTTTGCCCGCGGGGCAGGGACTGGATCGCCGCGCGCACCTGCTCGCACACGCGGGCGGCAGTAAACAGGCCCAGACAAAGCATCGAGGAGATAAAGAACTGAACGTTAGGATCAAGCTCAGACTTGAACCACATGCCAAGATCTTCCGGCAGCAGTTCCGGGATGACCAGGTACCAGGTAAAGAACTGCACGATTAACGGAACGTTACGGAACAGTTCGACGTAGCAGGTTCCCAGTGAGGAGAGAAAACGGTTTGGCACGGTACGTAAAATACCGAACAGCGAGCCGACGAGGAAGGCGATGATCCAGGCCGTGATCGACAGTGCGACCGTAACCTGAAAACCGCTCCACAGCCAGCCAAGATAGGTGGTGTTGCCGAACGGGGCTTGCTGCAGGAAAATGCCCCAGTTCCAGTCGATTGACATAATAAACTCCAGAAAAAAAAGGGTAGCAGCGCTACCCTCGAAGATTGGTGAGAAGCTTAATGTTCGCGCTGAGTGGGGAACGACCACTCAACGTTTAGTCTGTCCGCGCTTCCCGACAATCGAGAGGGCAGGAGGTCCCGCCCCTTAATGGTTCTAATTAGTTAAGTGCTTTGTCATTCGGTTCTTTAAACAGAGCCTTCATGTCATCAGACAGCTCAAAGTTCATGTTCAGATTTTTTGGTGGGATTGGGTTCTTGAACCACTTATCAAACCATTTCTCCGCGTCGCCGGAGGTCTGAACCTGAGCGATGGTGTCATCGACCAGTTTCTTAAACTCCGCGTCGTCTTTACGCATCATGCAGCCATAGGCCTCTTTGGACTGCGCGGTGCCGACGATTTCCCAGTTGTCTGGTTTCTTCGCTTTCGCGCGCTCACCGGCCAGCAGGGCATCATCCATCATAAACGCCACGGCGCGGCCGCTCTCCAGGGTACGGAAAGAGTCACCGTGGTCTTTGGCGCTGATGATGCGCATGTCCATTTTCTTCTCTTCGTTCAGCTTATGCAGCAGCACTTCAGAGGTGGTACCGGAGGTCACGACTACCGCTTTGCCTTTCAGGTTGTCGAAATCTTTAATCTCGCCCCCTTTTTTGGTCAGCAGACGGGTACCGACCACGAAGATGGTATCGGAGAAAGCAGCTTGCTTCTGACGCTCAAGGTTGTTGGTGGTAGAGCCACACTCAAAATCGAAGGTGCCGTTTTGCAGCAGCGGGATACGGTTTTGTGAAGTGATTGGGATCAGCTTCACTTCCAGATCCGGTTTGTTGAGCTTTTTCTTCACCGCATCAATGATGGCGTTGGAGTAGGCCTGAGAGTAACCCACGACTTTTTGCGTGTTGTCGTAGTATGAAAACGGAACAGAAGATTCACGGTGGCCGACCACAATCACGCCGTTTTTAGCGATTTTTTCCAGAGTGCCGCCTGCTGCCGGGGCAGCATCTTCAGCGTGTACGACGCCTGCGGACATTCCCATTACCAGCATTGCTGTGGCCAGTTTACGTAATTGCATATCCAACTCCTTTTTTATCAACGTCAGGTGCGCATTGATATTCGGTGTGATGTTGTTATAACTCGCGCGATACGAGTGCAGTGTTATACGTGTTTGTTAACATTTAGTTTGGCTTAATGTAAAGATTTTGCTGCGTTATTGTTTATTTTTGCGAAGCGCGCCGCACCATTCAGAGGCATAAATCTGCCGTTGCACCGTTTCGGTGCTACCGGTGAACAATGCTGGTGCGACCGGGTTGCACGTTAAGCCAAATCGCGTTTGCGTGAATAAACAAAGCAATAGGCGTGCCAGAGTTGGGAAGAGTGGGGGAATTGCCTGGCGGCGCTTTGCTTGCCGGGCCTACAAACGTAGGCCGGGTAAGGCGAAGCCGCCACCCGGCAACAGAGGGGAAATGTTACTTACGACGCTGACGAAGGCTCATCAGCACGGCGCCAAAGCCGAACAGCGCGGTCAGGATCCACAGGGGCCAGTTGCCGGTACGAGCGTAAGGCGTCAGCCCGGTCGTTGGCGTGACCTTTGCAGTCAGCACGTCGCGGGTAAACTGCGGCAGCATGGCCTGAATTTCACCCTGCGGGCCAATCACCGCCGTAATGCCATTGTTGGTACTGCGCAGCAGCGGACGCGCCAGCTCCAGGGAGCGCATGCGCGCCATCTGGAAGTGCTGCCACGGGCCGATCGACTTACCGAACCAGGCATCGTTAGAGATGGTCAGGAGATAGTCGGTATTGGGACGGAAATTATCCCGCACCTGCTCACCGAGGATGATCTCGTAGCAAATGGCAGCGGTCAGCAGGAAGCCGTGGGCGCTCAGCTGAGGCTGAACGTAGGAGCCCCGGCTAAACGAGGACATCGGCAAATCGAAGAACGGCGCCAGCGGACGCAGAATCGACTCCAGCGGCACAAACTCACCAAAGGGTACCAGGTGATTTTTGTTGTAGCGGTTGGTCGACTCGTAGCTGTACGGGTTGTCTTTTCCCAGCGTGATGATGGTGTTGTAAGTGTCGTAACGGTTTTGCTTGTTCAGACGCGCATCCACAATACCGGTGATCAGGGTGGTGTCACGGGCGCGCAGCAGATCGTCCATCATGGCGAGAAAACGCTGCTGGTTGATCTCCAGATCCGGGATCGCCGACTCCGGCCAGATAATCAACTGGGATTTACCCATCTCTTTCTGGGTGGCATCCAGATAAATTTTCAGGGTATTGATCAGCTGACCTTCATCCCATTTCAGCGACTGGGGAATATTGCCCTGCACCATCGACACCTGGGTGGCGCGTTCCGGCTCAAGGGTAAACCACTGGATATAACGCAGTGGGAAAGGCAGGGCAAAGAGGATCAGCGCCGCCGCCAGCGGACGCCAGTTGCGCTGTACCAGCGCCAGTACCAGCAGGCCGCTCACCACCATCAGCAGGAAGGTGATCGCCTCGACGCCCATTACCGGCGCCAGCCCTTTCAGCGGCCCGTCGATCTGGCTGTAGCCAAACTGCAGCCAGGGGAAGCCGGTCAGCACCCAGCCGCGCAGGAATTCGCTGCACTGCCAGACTACCGGGGCGGCAATCGCCATCCGCAGCCAGCTGGTTTTCGGCCACAGGCGCGACAGAATACCGGCAAACAGACCGGTATAGAGCGAGAGGTACGCCGCCAGCAGCACCACGAGGAAGATATTCACCGGACCCGGCATGCCGCCAAATTGCGCGATACTGACGTAAACCCAGTTAATACCGGAGCCAAACAGGCCCAGTCCCCAGAAATAGCCAATCGCCGCCGCCTGTACAGGACGTCGGTTCAGGGTCAGCCCCTGAAGACCCATCAGGGAGAGGAGGGCCGCAGGCCAGAAGTCATAAGGGGAAAAAGCCAGCGTACCGCTGGCTCCGAGGATTAGCGCCAGCAGCAGACGTATGCGCTGGCGTTCAAGCAGTGGGGCAAATGCCATTTAAATCAATCATCCAGTGTGGGTTGCGGAGCGTCGTCCGGCATTCTTACATGAACCTGAATAATACGTCGACTGTCGGCCATCGCGACCTTGAACTGGTAACCGTCTATTTCCACGGTTTCACCGCGTGCTGGAAGATGCCCAAAGGCCTGCATCACCAGCCCGCCGATGGTATCCACTTCTTCATCGCTGAAGTGGGTGCCAAAGGTGTCATTGAAGTCTTCGATTGGCGCCAGCGCACGCACGGTCCAGGTGTGGCGGCTCAGCTGACGGAAGTCGATATCCTCTTCTTCGTCATACTCGTCTTCGATTTCACCCACGATCAGTTCAAGAATATCTTCGATGGTGACCAGGCCCGAAACGCCGCCAAATTCATCGATAACAATCGCCATGTGGTAACGTTGAGAACGAAACTCTTTCAGCATGCGGTCTACCCGCTTGCTTTCCGGAACAACCACCGCCGGACGTAACACTTTTTCCATGCTGAAGGCTTCGGCATCGCTGCGCATAAACGGCAGCAGATCCTTGGCCATCAAAATCCCTTCGATGTGATCTTTATCTTCGCTGATGACCGGGAAACGTGAATGGGCAGACTCGATGATAACGTCGAGGCACTCATCCAGGGTCTGGTTGCGTTTCAGGGTGATCATCTGCGAGCGGGGAATCATGATATCGCGAACGCGTTGGTCTGCGATGTCCATTACCCCTTCGAGCATTTCGCGCGTATCTTCGTCGATAAGGTCGTTCTGCCCGGAGTCACGGATCAGCTCCAGAAGTTCGTCACGGTTTTTAGGTTCACCGTGGAACAGCTGGCTCAGAATGAGGGAGAAAAATCCCTTTTTGCTGGTTGGAGTGTCGCTACTGTGTGAATTGTCGTCGCTCATGGCGTTTGTTAAGGGTTCTCATGTTGATTTAAAACTGCCGTCGCGGACCTGGGTCTGACACGACGGCACATTATGTCAGTCCGGCGCAAAAGCGCCGAACAGACTACTCTTTCTCGGCAATGTACGGATCCTCATAGCCCAGAGCAAGCATTATCTCTGTCTCGAGGGACTCCATCTCTTCCGCTTCATCATCTTCAATGTGATCGTAGCCCAGCAGATGCAGGCTGCCGTGCACCACCATGTGCGCCCAGTGGGCCTCAAGCGGTTTCTGCTGCTCTTTCGCTTCCTGCTCAACCACCTGCCGGCAGATGATCAAATCACCCAGCAGCGGCAGTTCGATGCCCGGCGGCGCTTCAAACGGGAAAGAGAGCACGTTGGTCGGCTTATCTTTCCCACGATAGGTCAGGTTCAGGTCATGGCTTTCTGCTTCATCCACCAGGCGAATCGTGACTTCTGACTCTTCCTGAAACTGAGGGATGACGGCATTCAGCCACGCCTGGAACTGGCTCTCTTCCGGCAGGCCGGCGTTATCTTCACAGGCCAGCTGTAAATCGAGGATCACCTGACTCATTTCTGCTCTTGCTCCTGGGCTTCGCGTTTGCGTTCCGCTGCCTGTTCTGCTTTACGTTTTTGATCTGCTGCTTCCCACGCTTCATATGCCGTGACGATGCGGGCAACCACCGGGTGGCGCACCACGTCTTCGCTGTGGAAGAAGTTAAAGCTGATTTCGTCCACTTCGGACAATACTTCAATGGCGTGACGCAGACCTGATTTGGTGCTGCGCGGCAGGTCGACCTGGGTGATATCCCCGGTGATCACCGCTTTGGAGTTAAAACCAATACGGGTCAGGAACATCTTCATCTGTTCGATGGTGGTGTTCTGGCTCTCATCCAGAATGATGAACGCATCGTTCAGGGTACGACCGCGCATATAGGCCAGCGGAGCCACTTCGATGACGTTACGTTCAATCAGTTTTTCGACCTTCTCGAAGCCGAGCATCTCAAACAGCGCATCGTACAGCGGGCGCAGGTAAGGATCGACCTTCTGGCTCAGGTCGCCAGGCAGAAAGCCCAGCTTCTCGCCCGCTTCAACGGCCGGACGGGTGAGCAGAATACGGCGGATCTCCTGGCGCTCCAGGGCATCCACGGCGGCCGCCACCGCAAGGTAGGTTTTACCGGTACCCGCCGGGCCGACGCCAAAGGTGATGTCATGATCGAGAATATTGGCGATGTACTGCGCCTGGTTTGGCGTGCGCGGCTTAATGACGCCACGCTTGGTCTGGATATGGATAGCTTTGCCGAAGTCCGGCACGCTCTCCGCGCTCTGCTCCAGCACCCGCGTTTCTTTGATCGCCAGATGGATCTGTTCCGGCTCAATATCCTGAATTTCACCGCGCATCGGGGCGGTATCAACGTACAGGCTACGGAGGATATCCGCAGCGGCATTGACGCAAATTGCGCGTCCGGTGAGTTTGAACTGGTTATCGCGACGATTAATCTCGATACCCAGACGTCGCTCCAGTTGTTTGATGTTGTCATCAAACGGCCCGCACAGGCTCAGCAGGCGAGCGTTGTCTGCTGGCTCAAGGGTAATTTCACGTGTATCTATATTCAAACCGTTCCTCTTAATGTCCTGGATGCCATAAGGCAGTGGGTCTGTCTTAAGAAAGTATTCACGCCACAGAATAAAGGCGCAAGCATTGCGAAGGATATGGGGGAGAGAAGAGGGGAAAACAAGGCCTGCCAGAAATGACAGGCCAGAGGGATTATGGCTGATATACGCCGACACCCAGATCGCTTTCTTTACGGGTACGGGCAATCACCGACTCCGGAGATTCGACGACGCGCAGGCCCATTTCATCTTCGGTGCGCACCAGTTTTCCACGCAGAGAGTTGGTCAACACCTCAAGAATTTCAATATCAACGAACTTGCCCACCAGGTCCGGCGTACCTTCGAAGTTCACCACGCGGTTGTTCTCCGTACGGCCAGAGAGCTGCATGATGCTCTTACGTGAAGTGCCTTCGACCAGCACACGCTGCACGGTGCCGAGCATCCGACGGCTCCAGGCGTTAGCCTGCTGGTTAATGCGATCCTGCAGAATATACAGACGCTGCTTTTTCACCTCGTCCGGTACGTCGTCAACCATGTCGGCGGCTGGCGTACCCGGGCGGGCTGAGAAGATGAAGCTGTAGCTCACGTCGAAGTTCACATCACCAATCACCTTCATGGTGCGTTCAAAATCGTCGTCCGTTTCACCCGGGAAGCCGACGATAAAGTCAGAGCTGATCTGAATATCCGGGCGCGCTTCACGCAGCTTGCGGATAATCGCCTTATATTCCAGCGCGGTGTGGGTGCGGCCCATCAGGTTCAGCACGCGGTCAGAACCACACTGGATCGGCAGGTGCAGGAAGCTCACCAGCTCCGGCGTATCCCGGTAGACATCAATGATGTCATCGGTGAATTCAATCGGGTGGCTGGTGGTGAAGCGAATGCGGTCGATGCCGTCAATGGCCGCCACCAGACGCAGCAGTTCGGCAAAGGAGCCGGTGCTGCCGTCATAGTTCTCGCCGCGCCAGGCGTTTACGTTCTGGCCGAGCAGGTTCACTTCACGTACGCCCTGCGCCGCGAGCTGAGCAATTTCAAAGAGAATGTCGTCGCAAGGGCGGCTGACTTCCTCACCGCGGGTGTAAGGCACCACGCAGTAGGTACAGTATTTGTTGCAGCCTTCCATAATGGAGACGAAGGCGGTTGGGCCATCCGCGCGTGGTTCCGGCAGACGGTCAAATTTTTCGATTTCCGGGAAGCTGACGTCGATGATCGCTTTGCGCTGGCCGGTTCCGCGCACGGAGTTGATCATCTCCGGCAGACGGTGCAGGGTCTGCGGGCCAAAAATAATATCGACGTAGTGGGCGCGCTGGCGGATCAGCTTGCCTTCCTGCGAGGCGACACAGCCGCCGACGCCGATGATCACGTCTGGTCTTTTTTGTTTGATCAGCTTCCAGCGACCTAACTGATGAAAGACTTTCTCCTGCGCCTTCTCACGGATCGAGCAGGTGTTCAGCAGCAACACGTCTGCCTCTTCCGCCACGTCGGTGAGTTGATACCCATGGGTGGCATCCAGCAGATCGGCCATCTTTGATGAATCGTACTCGTTCATCTGACAGCCCCAGGTTTTTATATGGAGTTTTTTTGTCATCGACTTGCTCGTGCTCAGGATTGCAGGGCGCGTATTGTAATGCTTTGGTGCGGTTGTGACCAGTATGAAGGTTCCCGGACTCAGGGCGAAAAAATCCGGTAAACTTAAGGGATTCTCAAATAAGGACAAATGACCATGACTATCCAACAAACCGGGATCGCCGTTGTCGGCGGCGGTATGGTCGGCGGGGCGCTGGCGCTGGGGCTGGCGCAACAGGGTTTCGACGTAACGGTTATCGAACAGGCGCCGCCGCCTGCCTTTGACGCTTCTCAGCAGCCTGATGTTCGCATCTCCGCTATCAGCGCCGCGTCGGTCGATCTGCTTCGCGGGCTGGACGTGTGGGACGCGATCCTGGCGATGCGCGCGCACCCGTATCGCCGCCTTGAGACCTGGGAGTGGGAAAATGCCCATGTGGTTTTTGACGCCGCGGAGCTCAAACTCCCCCTGCTGGGGTATATGGTTGAAAATACCGTTCTGCAGCAGGCGCTCTGGCAGGCGCTGGAGGCGCATCCCAGGGTCACGCTGCGCGTCCCCGCGTCGGTGAAGCATCTGCATCGCCACAACGATCAACATCTGATTGAGCTGGATAGCGGTGAGCAGCTGGCGGTAAAACTGCTGGTGGGCGCCGACGGGGCGAATTCCCGGGTGCGGGAGCTGGCGGGGATCGGCATTCACGCCTGGCAATACCAGCAATCCTGCATGCTGATTACCGTCGCCTGTGAGAACGATCCGGGCGACAGCACCTGGCAGCACTTTACCCCGAACGGTCCGCACGCCTTTTTACCGCTGTTCGAACGCTGGGCCTCCCTGGTGTGGTACGACACCCCTGCACGTATTCGCCAGCTACAGGGGCTGTCGATGGAACAGTTGCAGCGCGAAATCGCTCACCATTTCCCGGCACGGCTGGGTAAGGTAACGCCCGTCGCCGCGGGGGCTTTCCCGCTGACGCGTCGTCACGCCCTGCAGTACGCGCAGGAAGGGCTGGCGCTGGTCGGCGATGCTGCGCACACCATTCATCCGCTGGCGGGGCAGGGCGTTAACCTCGGCTATCGTGACGTCGACGCGCTGATAGATGTACTCAGCAATGCCCGCAATCACGGCGAAGCCTGGGCCAGCCATCAGGTACTTAAGCGGTATCAGACCCGACGGATGGCGGACAACTTCATTATGCAGTCCGGAATGGATCTGTTTTACGCCGGGTTCAGCAACGATCTGGGACCGCTGCGCGTCCTGCGTAATGTGGGGTTGATGGCGGCGCAGCGGGCCGGCGGGCTGAAACGTCAGGCGCTGAAATACGCCTTAGGGCTTTAAAACTCTTGTAGGCCGGGTAAGGCGAAGCCGCCACCCGGCATGACTTTTAGAAACGCAGAAAAGCAAAAAGCTCGCCGAAGCGAGCTTTTTTAGTGTGGCTGGGGTGCAGGGATTCGAACCCCGGAATGCTGGTATCAGAAACCAGTGCCTTACCGCTTGGCGACACCCCAATGGCGTTAAACAATGAACATCTAACGACTTTTTAAATTGGCTGGGGTACGAGGATTCGAACCTCGGAATGCTGGTATCAGAAACCAGAGCCTTACCGCTTGGCGATACCCCAACAATTTTTTTAGTTTACCGACAGAATCGATAAATCACTAATATGGTGGCTACGACGGGATTCGAACCTGTGACCCCATCATTATGAGTGATGTGCTCTAACCAACTGAGCTACGTAGCCAGTACTGCTTTCTTCGATGGCTGGGGTACCTGGATTCGAACCAGGGAATGCCGGTATCAAAAACCGGTGCCTTACCGCTTGGCGATACCCCAATAACCGCGGAGAACCGCAAAATCGAAGAAATATGGCTGGGGTACCTGGATTCGAACCAGGGAATGCCGGTATCAAAAACCGGTGCCTTACCGCTTGGCGATACCCCATCCGTGCAACGCTTTTATGGGAATGGTGCGGGAGGCGAGACTTGAACTCGCACACCTTGCGGCGCCAGAACCTAAATCTGGTGCGTCTACCAATTTCGCCACTCCCGCAAAAAAGATGGTGGCTACGACGGGATTCGAACCTGTGACCCCATCATTATGAGTGATGTGCTCTAACCAACTGAGCTACGTAGCCATCTTTTTTTCGCGTTACCTTATCGGCGTTGCGGGGCGCATTATGCGTATAGACCCTTGCAGCGTCAACACCTTTTTCATCGAAAATGTCTGGAATGTGACTGTTTGGTTAGGTTGCGAACAGCGTGGCCGAATATTCGGCAATTATTGGTTATTAATCGATTTTGTCCAGCAAAACGCGAGGCAAAAAAAGAGGCCCCGAAGGGCCTCATGGCAAATTTTATTGCTTATTTATACGCAGACTGGTGCACGCCTACGGCACGACCTGACGGATCGTTCATGGTTTTGAAGGCTTCATCCCACTCAATGGCTTTCGCAGAGGAGCAGGCGACGGAAGGGCCACCCGGGACACACTCTGCTGCGCTTGGCAGCGGGAACAGCTCTTCGAAGATCTCACGGTACAGATAGGCTTCTTTTGAACCCGGCGTGTTGTACGGGAAGCGGAAGCTGGCGGTTTCCAGTTGTTGATCGGAAATCTGCTTCGCGGCCACCTCTTTCAGGGTATCGATCCAGCTGTAACCTACGCCGTCAGAGAACTGCTCTTTCTGACGCCAGGCCACGCTTGCCGGTAGGTAAGATTCAAAACATTCGCGCAGGATATGTTTTTCCATCTTGCCGTTGCCGCACATCTTATCCTGCGGGTTGATACGCATGGCCACGTCGAGGAATTTCTTATCCAGGAACGGCACGCGTGCTTCCACGCCCCAGGCAGACATCGCTTTGTTGGCGCGGGCGCAGTCAAACATGTGCAGCGCCTGCAGCTTACGTACCGTCTCTTCGTGCAGCTCTTTAGCGTTCGGCGCTTTATGGAAGTACAGGTAACCGCCGAACACTTCGTCAGACCCTTCGCCGGACAGCACCATTTTGATGCCCATGGCTTTGATTTTACGCGACATCAGGTACATCGGCGTGGAGGCGCGGATGGTGGTCACGTCATAGGTTTCAATGTGATAGATAACGTCACGGATCGCATCCAGCCCTTCCTGCACCGTAAAGTGAATTTCATGGTGTACGGTGCCGAGATGATTAGCCACTTCCTGTGCGGCTTTCAGATCCGGAGATCCTTCCAGACCGACGGCGAAGGAGTGCAGCTGCGGCCACCAGGCTTCGGAGCGCTCCTGATCTTCCACGCGGCGGGCGGCGTATTTTTTGGTGATAGCCGAAATCACAGAGGAGTCCAGACCGCCGGAGAGCAGCACGCCATAAGGCACGTCTGACATCAGGTGGCTTTTTACCGCCTCTTCCAGCGCCTGCGTCAGCTCCACTTTGTCGGTAACGTTGTCTTTAACGGCATCGTAATCGAACCAGTCGCGCTGATAGTAAGAGCGGATCTCGCCATCTTTACTCCACAGGAAGCTGCCTGCCGGAAACTCTTTAATGGTGCGGCACACCGGCACCAGGGCTTTCATCTCTGATGCCACATAGAAGTTGCCGAATTCGTCGTGACCCATGTACAGCGGGATGATCCCGATGTGGTCGCGGCCAATCAGATACGCATCTTTTTCGCTGTCGTACAGGGCGAAGGCGAACATCCCCTGCAGCTCGTCGAGGAATTCCGGGCCTTTCTCCTGATACAGCGCCAGGATCACTTCACAGTCAGAACCGGTCTGGAAGGCATAGCGATCGCCGTACTCCGCACGCAGCGCCTGGTGGTTGTAGATCTCACCGTTGACCGCCAGGGCATGGGTTTTTTTCTCGTTATATAACGGCTGAGCACCGGCGTTAACGTCGACAATCGACAGACGTTCATGGGCCAGAATCGCTTTATCGCTGGCGTAGACACCGGACCAGTCCGGGCCGCGATGGCGCATCAGACGGGACAATTCCAGTGCTTTTTTACGCAGTTCGCCTGCGTCAGTTTTAATATCCAGTACGCCGAAAATTGAACACATAACCTTCTCCATTAACCCTGTTGCAGTGTGATGTTGCTTGCTTATGAAAATGCCGCAAAAGGGGAGGAGCGGCAAGCGTTTTGCCGGGTAAAAGAGAAAAAGTGCAATGGTCATTGCTGAATGTTGAAAAAAGCGTATGACTTGAGCTGGTTTATTGAAGATTATTCAATGAATGAAGGTTTAGTTTAGATGTGACTCTGTTTTTACTGCGACAAAATGAAAAAACCACGTCCGGTGACGTGGTTTCAGATTACATAACATCAATTTCCGCGACTGAGGGGTAAATCCAGCTCGGCCGGAACGGCATCGAATCAATATCATCGAGGGTCGATACCCCTGACAGCACCAGAATAGTCTCCAGCCCGGCCTGGAAGCCGGCCAGAATATCGGTGCGCAGGTTGTCACCCACAATCACCGTATCTTCCGAGTGAGCCTGCATTTTGTTGAGCGCCGCGCGAATGATCCACGGGCTTGGCTTACCGACATAAAAGGGCGTACGGCCGGAGATCTTCTCAATACCGGCACAGAGCGCGCCACAGGCCGGGTAGAAGCCGCGGCCGTGGGTATCCGGGTTGGTGGCGATAAATCGGGCACCGTTGGCGACGAAAAATGCTGCCTTATGCATCATCTCCCAGTTATAGGAGCGTGTCTCGCCGACGATCACGAAATCGGGATTCACATCGGTGATGGTGAAGCCTGCTTTGTATAGCTCATGGATCAGCGCGCCTTCGCCCACTACATAGGCTTTTTTACCTTCCTGACGCTTCAGAAAATCTGCGGTGGCCATCGCCGAGGTGTAGAACACGCTGTCGGGCACGTCGACACCGGCAGTAGCGAAGCGGTTCGCCAGATCCTGTCCGGTCTGCGACGGGAAGTTGGTGAGCAGAACCAGCGGCATGCCTTTTTCCATGATGCGGTTAAGAAATTCTGCTGCGCCCGGCACGGCAACGTTGTCGTGCATCAGCACGCCGTCGATATCACAAATAACATTCTTAATGGTCATGGACTTCCCGACATCAAAAAAAGAAGGCGTCACTATAAAACGCTGTCAGCTTTCCAGCAAACGCTGCAACAGGATACCGTTAAGCATGGCGCGTTTTACCAGCGCAAAGGCGCCGATCGCTGAACGGTCATTCAGCGCGGAGCGGACCACGGGCAGATTCTGGCGAAACGCCTTCAGCGCCTGGGTATTGATGCACCCCTCAATGGCGGGCAGCAGCACTTTTTCGGCTTCGGTAATTTCGCCCGCAATCACCACTTTTTGCGGGTTAAACAGGTTGATGGCAATGGCAATAGTTTTGCCAAGGTGACGGCCGACCTGTTCGATGACTTCGCTGGCCAGGGCGTCGCCCTTGTTGGCGGCCTTGCAGATAGCGTTGATTTTACAGTCGTCCAGCGTAATGCGGCTCTGGTAACCCTGCTCCAGCAGATGACGCACGCGCTGCTCAATGGCGGCGTTGGCAGCCACCGTTTCCAGACAGCCAAAGTTGCCGCAGTGGCAGCGCTCACCCAGCGGATCAACCTGAATGTGGCCAATCTCGCCGACGTTACCGTTACGGCCAATAAAAATGCGCCCGTTGGAGATGATCCCGGCCCCCGTCCCCCGATGAACACGCACCAGAATAGAGTCTTCACAATCCTGGCTCGCACCAAAGTAGTGCTCCGCCAGCGCCAGGCTACGGATATCGTGGCCCACAAAGCAGGTGACGGCGAAGCGTTTTTCCAGGGCGTCGATCAGCCCCCAGTTTTCAACCTGAATATGCGGCATATAGCGGATCACGCCGCTTTCGGGGTCGACAAGCCCGGGCAGGATCACCGAAATGGCGATCAGCTCGCGGATTTTGCGTTGGCAGGACTCGATAAACAGCTCGATGGCGTTGAGCAGGGCGTGCTCAAGGGTCTCTTGCGTGCGTTCCGGCAGGGAGTAGTGCTCTTCTGCAACCGCTTTGCTGCTCAGGTCGTACAGCGTCAGGGTGGCATCATGACGTCCAAGGCGCACGCCGATGGCGTGAAAATGGCGGGTTTCGGTCACAATGGAGATCGCGCGACGGCCCCCGGTGGAGGCCTGCTGATCCACTTCTTTAATTAACCCGCGCTCAATGAGCTGGCGGGTAATTTTCGTCACGCTGGCGGGGGCAAGCTGGCTCTGTTCTGCAATCTGGATCCGCGAGATGGGTCCATGCTGGTCAATCAGTCGATATACCGCCGCACTGTTCAGCTGCTTTACCAGATCAACGTTACCAATTTGAGCTTGTCCGCCAGGTGTCATACGTTTACTTACTCTGTGACGACCTCGTTACCATTAACGATGGTCTTGATGATTTTATAATCGTGTGTGAATGCGGTGAGGTTAGCCACCATGCCCGGGGCAATGCTGCCCAGCTGCTTGTCCACGCCAATCGCACGTGCCGGGTAGAGGGTTGCCATACGCAACACTTCATCCAGAGCAATGCTGCAATGTTCCACCAGATTGCGCACGCCTTCGATCATGGTCAGGGCCGAACCGCTTAAGGTTCCGTTCTCATCCACACACAGTCCATTCCGGTAGTATATTGTTTTACCAGCAAAAATGAACTGTTCAATATTTGCCCCCGCCGGTGCCGTGGCATCTGTGACCAGACACAGCTTGTCGCCTTTCAGGCGTTTGGCGTTACGCACGTTGGCATAATCTACGTGTAACCCGTCGGCAATGATGCCGCAATAGACGTCCGGCTCATCGAAGATCGCCCCGGTCAGACCCGGCTCACGCCCGGTGATGTACGGCATGGCGTTATAAAGATGGGTAGCAAAGGTGATACCGGCCCGGAAGCCAACTTTGGCCTCTTTCAGCGTGGCGTTGGAGTGCCCGGCTGAAACCACAATTCCTGCGCCCGCCAGCTTGCCGATGACCTCTGGATCGACCATCTCTGGCGCCAGGGTCACTTTGGTGATCACATCCGCGTTGGCACAGAGGAAATCGACCAGCTCGCCGTCAGGTTTACGCACGAAGCTCGGGTTATGGGTGCCTTTCTTGACGATATTCAGCCACGGACCTTCAAGGTGCAGGCCCAGCGCCTGGTGCGGGTATTTCGCCAGGTATTCACGCATCACGCGAATGCCCTGTTTCATCAGATCGTCGCTGGTGGTGATCAGCGTTGGCAGATAGCTGGTGCAGCCCGATCTTTCGTTGGCGCGCTGCATAATCTCCAGCGTCTCAACCGTGACGGCATCCGCTGTATCATTGAACTGCACGCCGCCACAGCCGTTAAGCTGTACGTCGATAAAACCGGGGGAGAGGATTGCCCCATTGAGCGAGCGTTGTTCTATTTCCGTCGGCAGTTCGGCCAGCGGGCAGACACGTTCAATCAGGCCATTTGCGATCACAATCGCATGGTCATCCAGAATTTCATGGCCGGTATAAATCCGACCGTGGGTTAAAGCGTACATAACGACCCCCGGTATAAAAATAGCATCCCGCCTCTGCAAACAGAGGCGGCGTTACATTACAGACCTTTAATGTTTTCTGCTTCTAATTCGTTGAAATATTTCAACGTCTTCACTTTAAGTTCCATCGTGGACGGCTCATCGCACACCACTACCGCTTTCGGATGCAGCTGCAGGCAGCTGATGGTCCACATGTGGTTGACGTTGCCTTCAACGGCCGCCTGCAGCGCCTGCGCTTTCACGCCGCCCAGCACCAGAATCATCACTTCTTCCGCGTCCAGCAGGGTACCCACACCAACGGTCAGGGCGTATTTTGGCACCTGGTTCACGTCGCCATCAAAGAAACGCGAGTTTGCCACACGGGTGTCATGGGTCAGGGTTTTGATACGGGTACGGGACGCCAGAGACGAGGCCGGTTCGTTAAATGCGATATGACCGTCGTTGCCCACGCCACCCATGAACAGGTGAATTTTGCCGTAAGCGCGAATTTTTTCTTCATAATGACGGCATTCAGCATCGATATCCGGCGCATTACCATCCAGCAGGTTAATATTTCCCGGCTGAATATCAATGTGATCAAAGAAATTACGGTGCATGAAGCTATGGTAGCTTTCCGGATGATCTTTTGGCAGGCCAACGTACTCATCCATGTTGAAAGTGACAACATGTTCGAAACTTACCTGGCCCGCTTTATGCATCTCAACCAATGCTTTATAGGCAGTAAGAGGTGTGCCACCGGTTGGCAGGCCGAGCACAAAAGGACGATCGGCAGTCGGTTTAAACGCATTGATACGGTTTACAATATGGCGGGCAGCCCATTTACCGACTTGTTCTGCAGTTGCCAGGGGGATCAGTCTCATTATTCACCTCTAAAGATTTCATAAAAGATGGCGGATTGCTTGTCCGGGTATGATTAAGACTAACCTGGTTCACACCGAGAGGGGGCAATTCGTCTTGATTTTTCGTATCATAAAATAAGTTTTGGCAGTTTGCCAGTGCAGGGGAGGGTGATAAACAATATTTGTTGACAAAACTCACAAAAAGTACGCGTTTAATTTGCGATACGAATTAATTTTCCACACACTCAGTCAGCCAGTGAATCATCAACTGTATTTACAAGTTAGTGACACAATAAAAACACAGCTGAGAACACACCGTTAACGGGGTCTCATAGGGGGAACAAATTGAGCATTTTAGGTTACTTACAAAAGGTTGGCCGCGCCTTAATGGTGCCGGTCGCCACGCTGCCAGCGGCAGCAATACTGATGGGTGTCGGGTACTGGATTGACCCTGTGGGTTGGGGTGGGGACAACGCGTTAGCGGCGTTCTTCATTAAGTCCGGTTCTGCCATTATCGATAACATGTCCGTACTGTTTGCCATTGGTGTGGCTTATGGTATGTCCAAAGATAAAGACGGTGCTGCGGCACTGACGGGTTTCGTGGGCTTCCTTGTGTTGACCACGCTCTGCTCCCCGGCTGCGGTTTCCATGATCCAGAAGATCCCTGCGGACCAGGTTCCGGCAGCCTTCGGTAAGATCAGCAACCAGTTCGTGGGTATCCTGGTGGGTATCATCTCCGCTGAACTGTACAACCGCTTCAGTAGCGTTGAGTTGCCAAAAGCACTCTCCTTCTTCAGCGGTCGTCGTCTGGTGCCGATTCTGACCTCCTTTGTGATGATTGTTGTCGCTTTCATCCTGATGTACATCTGGCCGGTGATCTTCGACGGTCTGGTGAACTTCGGTGAGCACATCCAGAAGCTGGGTTCCGTCGGTGCGGGCGTGTATGCGTTCTTCAACCGTCTGCTGATCCCGGTCGGTCTGCACCACGCCCTGAACTCTGTGTTCTGGTTTGACGTTGCGGGCATTAACGATATCCCTAACTTCCTCGGCGGCGCACAGTCCATCGAAGCAGGTAAAGCGGTTGTGGGTATCACCGGTCGTTATCAGGCGGGCTTCTTCCCGATTATGATGTTCGGTCTGCCGGGTGCGGCGCTGGCTATCTACCACTGCGCGCGTCCAGAGAACAAAGCAAAAGTGCTGGGTATCATGATGGCGGGCGCATTCGCGGCCTTCTTCACCGGTATCACCGAACCGCTGGAATTCTCCTTCATGTTCGTTGCCCCGGTACTGTACGTCATCCACGCCGTACTGACCGGTATCTCCGTGTTCATCGCCGCAAGCATGCAGTGGATTGCCGGCTTTGGCTTCAGTGCGGGCCTGGTGGATATGGTACTGTCGTCCCGTAACCCACTGGCGGTTCACTGGTACATGCTGATCCTGCAGGGTCTGGCCTTCTTCGTGATCTACTACGTGGTATTCCGCTTCACCATCACCAAATTCAACCTGATGACTCCGGGTCGCGAGCTGGCTGTCGCCGGTAGCGAAGCGGATGGTCAGGACGTGAACGTGAGCGGCACCGCGACGGAAGACGTTTCCGGCCTGGCGCGTCAGTACATCGCGGCAGTCGGCGGTTCAGACAACCTGACCGGTATTGATGCCTGCATCACCCGTCTGCGTCTGAACGTGAAAGACTCTTCTCTGGTTAACGAAGCAATGGCGAAACGCCTGGGTGCGTCTGGCGTGATCCGCCTGAACAAAACCAGCGTTCAGATTATCGTCGGCTTTGTGGCCGAGAAAATCGCCAACGCAATGAAAACCACCGGTCCGGTTGCCGCTGCTGAAGCGACATCTGCGCCAGCTGCTGCGCCTGCTGCGGTTAAGCCACAGGCTGTTGCCAATGCCACCACCATCGCTGCGCTGGTTTCGCCAGTGACCGGGGAAGTGGTTGCTCTGGAGCAGGTGCCTGATGAAGCCTTTGCCAGCAAAGCAGTGGGCGATGGCGTAGCGGTGAAACCAACGGATAAAACCGTGGTCTCTCCGGCAGCCGGTACTATCGTCAAGATCTTTAACACCAACCACGCGTTCTGCCTGGAAACAGAGAAAGGCGCGGAGATCGTTGTCCATATGGGTATCGATACCGTTGCGCTGGGTGGCCAGGGCTTCAAACGCCTGGTTGAAGAGGGTGCCGAAGTGGTTGCCGGTCAGCCGGTTCTGGAAATGGATCTCGACTACCTGAACGCCAATGCCCGCTCCATGATCAGCCCGGTGGTCTGCAGCAATATCGACGACTTCAGCGGCCTGGTGATCAAGGCGCAGGGTCAGGTTGTTGCCGGTCAGACACCACTGTATGAAATTAAAGGCAAATAAGTGCTCCTGAGTCAGCGTTAATGCCTGAGCGGCGGGGATATCCCCGCCGCTTTTTTTTGCAGCAATTGCCCCGATTATTCTCTTCAGAGACCTTTTTTTGCGTAACTAAAGGTTGTCACTACGCCCGGCTTATAAGATCATATGCCGTTATACGTCGTTTACGCTTTGAGGAATCCACGATGAGTGAGGCTGAAGCCCGCCCGAGCAACTTTATCCGTCAGATCATTGATGAAGATCTGGCCACCGGTAAGCACACTACCGTTCACACCCGTTTCCCGCCGGAGCCGAACGGCTACCTGCACATTGGTCATGCGAAATCGATCTGCCTGAACTTCGGCATCGCGCAGGACTACCAGGGTCAATGCAACCTGCGTTTCGATGACACCAACCCGGTGAAAGAAGATATCGAATATGTAGAGTCCATTAAGAACGACGTGCAATGGTTGGGCTTCAACTGGTCTGGCGACATCTGCTACTCCTCTGACTATTTTGATCAGCTGTACGCTTATGCCGTTGAGCTGATCAACAAAGGCCTGGCCTACGTTGACGAGCTTTCCGCTGACGAGATCCGCGAATACCGCGGGTCGCTGACCGCGCCGGGCAAAAACAGCCCATACCGCGATCGCAGCGTAGAAGAGAACCTGGCGCTGTTTGAAAAAATGCGTGCCGGTGGCTTCGAAGAGGGTAAAGCCTGTCTGCGTGCCAAAATCGATATGGCCTCGCCGTTTATCGTGATGCGCGACCCGGTGCTGTACCGCATTAAGTTTGCCGATCACCACCAGACCGGCAGCAAGTGGTGCATCTACCCGATGTATGACTTCACTCACTGCATTAGCGATGCGCTGGAAGGCATTACCCACTCGCTCTGTACCCTGGAGTTCCAGGATAACCGTCGCCTGTATGACTGGGTGCTGGATAACATCTCTATTCCGGTGCATCCGCGTCAGTACGAGTTCTCTCGTCTGAATCTGGAATACACCGTGATGTCCAAGCGTAAGCTGAACCTGCTGGTGACCGACAAGCACGTTGAAGGCTGGGATGACCCGCGTATGCCGACCATTTCCGGTCTGCGTCGTCGTGGCTATACCGCCGCCTCCATCCGTGAGTTCTGCAAACGCATTGGCGTGACCAAGCAGGACAACACCATTGAGATGGCGTCACTGGAATCCTGTATCCGCGAAGATCTGAACGACAATGCCCCGCGCGCCATGGCGGTTATCGATCCGGTTAAACTGGTTATCGAAAACTATCCGCAGGGCGAAAGCGAGCTGGTGACCATGCCAAATCATCCGAGCAAACCGGAGATGGGCAGCCGTGATGTGCCGTTCAGCGCCGAGATCTGGATCGATCGCGCCGACTTCCGTGAAGAAGCCAACAAGCAGTACAAACGTCTGGTGATGGGCAAAGAGGTGCGTCTGCGTAATGCCTACGTGATCAAAGCCGAACGCGTCGAGAAAGATGCTGAAGGCAATATCACCACCATCTTCTGCACCTACGATGCTGAGACCCTGAGCAAGGATCCGGCCGACGGTCGCAAGGTGAAGGGCGTTATTCACTGGGTGAGCGCGGCACATGCGCTGCCGGTTGAAATCCGTCTGTACGATCGTCTGTTCAGCGTGCCAAACCCGGGTGCCGCAGAGGACTTCCTGGAAGTGATTAACCAGGATTCACTGGTGATCAAGCAGGGCTTTGCCGAGCCGTCCCTGAAAGCTGCCGTTGCTGGTCACGCGTATCAGTTCGAGCGTGAAGGCTACTTCTGCCTCGACAGCCGCTATGCTACTGCCGACAAACTGGTATTTAACCGTACCGTCGGTCTGCGTGATACCTGGGCGAAAGCGGGCGAGTAATCCCTTTCTCCTTTTGAAAAACGCCGCGTATGCGGCGTTTTTTTTGCCTGACCATTATGCCCTTAACCCTTTAAATCTTCGCGTTGCGAATTAATTATATTTTTTAAAACGGTTTACTTTCTCTTCCCTTTCGCAAATTAACCGTCATCGATACCAGATGCGCTGTTTAATTATTATTAATTAAAAATAAATCGCTCATTCTGAATATTATTTTAAATAAATATTCTTCCTCATTGGCTTTGTTACAAACCGCAACCAAATATGTGCGCTTTGTCATAATCCTGACTTTTGATCGCTGAAAAGCATTGATAATTCGCGTCGCGAAAAATAGTCTAAGGACAGGAGATGTAAGCGGGTATTTCCGGTTGCCTCCACTTTTTACTTTTTTGTTTTTCGCCGTTTAAGGCGCTTTTAATACGTCAAAGAGGATTAATTATGCGTACGTTTAGTGGCAAACGTAGTGCGCTTGCGCTGGCTATCGCCGGTGTTACAGCAATGTCAGGCTGGATGGTTTCTCCGAAAGCCCAGGCCGAAGGTTTCATCGATGATTCAACCCTCACGGGCGGTGTCTATTACTGGCAGCGTGAACGTGACCGCAAAGATGTCGATGCAGACAAATATAAAACCAACCTGGCTCACTCCACCTGGAACGCCAACCTTGATTTCCAGTCCGGCTATGCCGCCGATATGTTTGGTCTTGATCTGGCTGCGTTCACTGCTATCGAAATGGCGGAAAACGGCGACAGCGGCCACCCGAACGAAATTGCCTTCTCCTCCAGCAATAAAGCCTATAAAGAGGACTGGTCCGGTGATAAGAGCGGGATCAGCCTGTACAAAGCGGCAGCAAAATTCAAATACGGCCCGGCCTGGGCACGCGGTGGCTGGCTCCAGCCAACCGGTCAAACCCTGCTAGCGCCGCACTGGAGCTTTATGCCGGGTACCTATCAGGGTGCCGAAGCCGGAGCCAACTTTGACTACGGCGATAGCGGTGCGTTGAGTTTCTCTTACATGTGGACCAACGAGTATAAAGCGCCGTGGCACCTCGAGATGGACAAGTTCTATCAGAATGACAGAAAAACCCGCGTCGACTATCTCCACTCCTTCGGCGCGAAGTACGATTTCAAAAATAACCTGATTCTGGAAGCCGCGTTTGGCCAGGCTGAAGGCTTCATCGATCAGTACTTTGCCAAAGCCAGCTACAAGCTTGATATCGTGGGCGGCCCGCTCTCCACTACCTATCAGTTCTACGGCACGCGTGATAAAGCCGACAGCGGCACCGTAAACGATATCTACGACGGTACGGCCTGGCTGCAGGCGCTGACGTTGGGCTACAAGGTCGGTCAGGTCGATTTACGTCTGGAAGGAACTTACGTCAAGGCTGAAGGCCAGCAGGGCTACTTCCTGCAGCGTATGACCCCAACCTACGCGTCATCCAACGGTCGTCTGGACGTATGGTGGGATAACCGCTCCGACTTTAACGCCAACGGCGAAAAGGCGGTCTTCTTCGGGGCCATGTATGACCTGAGTAACTTGAACCTGGCGGGCTGGAGCGTCGGCGCGTCTTATGTCTACGCCTGGGATGCGAAACCGGCAGACTGGTTAATCAACAGCGCCGGTCAGCGTGAAGATATCGCCTCCAACAAGATCAAGGAATCTGCCTACAGCCTGGATGCGATCTACACCCTGCAGGATGGGCGCGCAAAAGGGACCATGTTCAAACTGCACTTCACGCAGTATGACAACCACTCCGATATCCCAAGCTACGGCGGCGGCTACGGCAACATCTTCCAGGATGAGCGTGACGTGAAGTTCATGGTTATCGCCCCGTTCACCATCTTCTGATGACAATCCGGGCGGGGGCGCTCCCCGCCTGACTGGAGACCTCTATGCTGAAAAAAATCGTACTGGTCGCGGTGCTGGCATCAGGACTGGCCGCCTGCGCACAACCACAGACCCAGAAAGAAGATACCCGTCTGAAAGAGGCCTACAGCGCGTGCATCAATACCGCTGAAGGTTCGCCAGAAAAGATCGAAGCCTGTCAAAGCGTGTTGGACGTGCTGCGCCAGGAGAAGGCGCACGAACAGTTTGCGGCCCAGGAAACCGTCCGGGTGGCGGATTACCAGGCCTGTATCCAGGCGCGTAAAACGGGTAACAATCAGGACGTGACCAAAAACTGCGATAAAATCTGGCAGGAAATCCGCAGTAATAACGCGAAGTAATCAGCTGTTTGCCATGCCCGGTGGCGCTATGCTTACCGGGCCTACGGGTAATTTCACCCTTGTAGGCCCGTGTAAGCGCAGCGCCACCGGGCTTTTTTACAGGATGGCAGGCAAAAAAAAGCCAACCGTCAGGTTGGCTCAGAGTCTATGCAGAGATTACTTCGCGTCGTGCGCGTGGTCATCTTCGCGGCAGTCGCCTTCGGCGCAGTGGCCATACAGGTACAGACTGTGGTTGGTCAGACGAATGCCATGACGTGCGGCAATTTCGCGCTGACGTAATTCGATGGAATCATCGCTGAATTCGATCACTTTGCCGCAGTCGAGGCAAATCAGGTGATCGTGGTGGTGCTGCTGCGTCAGTTCAAATACGGATTTACCGCCTTCGAAATTATGACGCGTAACGATGCCTGCATCGTCGAACTGGTTCAGTACACGGTAAACGGTAGCCAGACCAATTTCTTCGCCCATGTCGATCAGACGCTTGTATAAGTCTTCCGCACTGACATGATGGTTATCCGGACCCTGAAGTACTTCCAGGATTTTTAACCGTGGAAGCGTGACTTTCAGTCCGGCCTTCTTTAATGCGGTGTTGTTGTCAGTCATGCGGAATCTGTCCTGTTGCTAAACGATTCACTTCTAAAGAAGAAGTGACAGAAAATGCACCTGGGATAATGCGTCTCATTATAGAACTGCCATGACGTAATGAAAACTGCAAGTCTCAAGTAAAGTATGCTTATAAAAACGTGGTACCGCCAACAAAGTTGTTACAAGGTTCCCCGTTTACTCCTGGATCATTGTACAGGTATGGCAGCGAAAGTTAAAAATTTGTAGCAATTATTTTGATTGGAATTACCTATCGATGCGGCGCAACTTTAGCGTTGCGCCGCGACATCATCAGGCGTTGAGGATGGCGTCTAGGTGCAGCTCTTCGCGGATCTGTTTAACCCATTTGTCCACGCGTTCAGCGGTCAGTTCCGGCTGGCGATCTTCGTCGATGGCGAGACCGACAAAGTTGTTGTCGTCGGCCAGACCTTTAGAAGCTTCGAAGTGGTAACCGGCGGTTGGCCAGTGACCAACAATCACCGCGCCGCGTGGCTCAATGATGTCGCGAATGGTGCCGAGGGCGTCGCAGAAGTATTCTGCGTAATCTTCCTGATCGCCGCAGCCGAACAGGGCAACCAGCTTGCCGTTGAAGTCGATCTCTTCCAGAGACGGGAAGAAGTCGTCCCAGTCACACTGCGCTTCACCGTAATACCAGGTCGGGATGCCCAGCAGCAGAATATCGTAACCTTCGATATCTTCTTTGCTGCTTTTCGCAATGTCATGCACATCGGCAACGTCTTTACCTAACTGTTTTTGAATGTTTTTTGCGATGTTTTCGGTGTTACCCGTGTCGCTGCCGAAAAAAATGCCGATGATTGCCATGAGTAAAATAACCTCTTGATACTTAATGGTATGGTGGCGCAATTTAGCCACGGATAAGGGCAATCATAGCAGAACAGAGAAGCCTGCGGAAACTGCTATCACGCAGGACTGCACTCTGTGCTACATGAAAGCAACAAGAAGGGGAGTTTTCTGACTTACGCTTTGCCGTGCCATTTATCGAGCTGCGAAATCAGCATCTCTTCGATAAGCTCACTGCGGCTGATCTCCCGGGCATTCGCCAGCTCATTCAGCGCATCGACGGCTTCAGCATTCAGTTTCAGCTCGACGCGTTTAAGCCCACGACTTTTATCGCGTTTAAGCTGATTGCGCTTATTAATGCGCAGCTGTTCATCACGCGAAAGCGGATTGGTTTTCGGTCGTCCCGGGCGACGCTCATTCGCGAACAGATCTATTGTCGTGCGGTCCGTGTGTTCTTTGGCCATGATTCTGAGACTTCGGGGGAAACAAGACACCCTGCTAATGCCCGGGCGATAAGCGCGCCATCATACATCACCGAAAACGGCACGCCAACGACTGGAGGCCTGCCGGCGACCAGTCGCTCTCTTTTTAATCAATTATTGATGTCAGCGAGGTAACGGCGGATAGCGCGCAGCACCGCGTCAGGTTTTTCAGCATGAACCCAGTGTCCGGCTCCGGCAATGACATGCGCTTTGGCCTGAGGGAATTGCGCCAGCAGCGCATCGCGGTACGCTTCGGTGACATACGGGGAATTGCCGCCAGTGATAAACAGGGTAGAGTGCGGCCACGCCGGGACCGCCTGCCAGCCGACGATCTGGTCATACTGATCCCACAGTACCGGCACGTTGAAGCGCCACTCGCCGTCAACGAAGGATTTCAGCAGGAACTGCACCACGCCCTCTTCATCCAGATGTTCACGCATCAGCGCCGCGGCCTGCTGGCGAGTGCTGACGCCGGCGTCCGTGACGGCGTTAATGGCGGCGAAAATCTCATCGTGGCGACGGACGTCATAATCCACAGGCGCGACGTCGATCGCTACCAGGCCGGCAATTCGCTCTGGCGCAATTGCCGTCAGCGCCATCACCGCTTTGCCGCCCATTGAGTGACCAATCAGGATCGCCTTTTCAATCTTGTGTTCATCCAGCGTATCCAGCAGATCCTGAGCCATATCGGCGTAGGTCATCTGCGGCGAGCGCGGCGACAGACCGTGGTTGCGCATATCCACCTGCAGCAGCGCGTGGTCGGTCACCAGATCCCGGGCCAGCACGCCAAGGTTATCCAGGCTGCCAAACAGGCCATGCACCAGGACGATGGGAGAATTATTGTGCGGCGATTGTGCAGATTGCGCTCGGGTATTCAATTTCATGGCAAAGTTCTTTTTTTACGTATGTCAGGTTAGGGTATCATGTTGACCATTCTGCCGCCCGGCTGCAAGGAAACAGTTAAATCTGACTTTTGCCGCCATTCTGGCTTGACGCTATCCGCTGTTGGGTTTTGACCTTATACTCCCAACGACTTGTATTCAGATAAGATATCGCACTGGATTAAGATGAAAACAATCGAAGTTGATGACGAGCTTTATCAGTATATCGCCAGCCAGACTCGGCACATTGGTGAGAGCGCGTCCGACATTTTACGGCGCATGCTGAAAATTGCCGCCGCCTCGCAGTCTGCCGCTCCGGCCATCAAAGAGACGCGCCAGCCAGCTGCTGTCGCGCAGGAAAAGCCGCTGTCGCCGGTAAAAGACAAAGTGCGTGCGATGCGCGAATTGCTGCTTTCTGACGAATACGCTGAGCAGAAGAAAGCAGTTAACCGCTTTATGCTGGTGCTGACTACACTCTATTCACTGGATAACAACGCGTTTGCCGACGCGACTGAGTCACTTCACGGTCGCACCCGCGTCTATTTCGCGGCTGATGAGCAAACGCTGTTACAGAATGGCAATCAAACTAAGCCCAAGCACCTGCCTGGTACACCGTACTGGGTGATCACCAATACCAATACCGGACGCAAGCGCAGCATGATCGAACATATCATGCAATCCATGCAGTTCCCGGCGGAATTGACTGATAAGGTTTGCGGCACTATCTAACCCTTGCATCAGAAGGACCAGGCAATGGCAAATCACAATCGTGCGGGTCAACCTGCACAACAGAGCGATTTGATTAACGTCGCCCAGCTTACCGCGCAGTACTACGTGCTGAAGCCGGAAGTGGGTAACGCAGAACACGCAGTGAAGTTTGGTACATCCGGGCACCGCGGCAGTGCGGTACGCCACAGCTTTAACGAGCCGCATATTCTGGCCATTGCTCAGGCCATCGCGGAAGAGCGCGCCAAAAATGGCATCACCGGTCCGTGCTACGTGGGTAAAGATACCCACGCCCTGTCAGAGCCTGCTTTTATTTCCGTACTGGAAGTGCTGGCGGCCAACGGCGTGGACGTCGTGATTCAGGAAAACAACGGCTATACGCCAACTCCAGCCGTCTCTAACGCCATTCTGGTGCATAACCAGAAAGGTGGCGCGCAGGCGGATGGTATTGTCATCACGCCATCCCACAACCCGCCGGAAGATGGCGGCATCAAATACAACCCACCGAACGGCGGCCCGGCTGACACCAACGTCACCAAAGTGGTGGAAGATCGTGCCAACGCCCTGCTGGCCGACGGCCTGAATGGCGTGAAGCGCATTTCCCTGGACGAGGCGATGGCCTCCGGCCACGTGAAAGAGCAGGATCTGGTGCAGCCGTTCGTTGAAGGGCTGGCGGATATCGTCGATATGGCGGCGATCCAGAAAGCCGGTCTGAAGCTGGGCGTTGACCCGCTCGGCGGTTCCGGTATCGAATACTGGAAACGTATTGCCGAGCACTACAAGCTGGATCTGACCATCGTTAACGATCACGTCGATCAGACCTTCCGCTTTATGCACCTCGATAAAGACGGCGCGATCCGTATGGACTGCTCCTCCGAGTGTGCGATGGCCGGCCTGCTGGCGCTGCGCGACAAGTTTGACCTCGCCTTCGCCAACGACCCGGATTACGACCGTCACGGCATCGTCACCCCGGCTGGCCTGATGAACCCGAACCACTATCTGGCGGTAGCGATCAACTACCTGTTCCAGCACCGTCCACAGTGGGGCGCAGAGGTTGCTGTGGGTAAAACCCTGGTCTCCTCCGCCATGATCGACCGCGTGGTTAACGACTTGGGCCGCAAGCTGGTGGAAGTGCCTGTTGGCTTCAAGTGGTTTGTTGACGGTCTGTTCGACGGCAGCTTTGGCTTTGGCGGCGAAGAGAGCGCGGGGGCTTCCTTCCTGCGCTTCAACGGTACGCCGTGGTCTACCGACAAAGACGGCATCATCATGTGCCTGCTGGCGGCGGAAATCACTGCCGTCACCGGTAAGAACCCGCAGGAGCACTACAACGAGCTGGCAGCCCGTTTCGGGGCCCCGAGCTACAATCGTCTGCAGGCTTCTGCCACTTCTGCCCAGAAATCGGCGCTGTCTAAGCTGTCGCCAGAGATGGTCAGCGCCAGCACCCTGGCGGGCGATCCGATCACTGCACGTCTGACGGCAGCACCGGGTAACGGTGCGTCGATCGGCGGCCTGAAGGTGATGACCGAGAACGGCTGGTTCGCAGCGCGTCCATCCGGCACCGAAGATGCGTACAAAATCTACTGTGAAAGCTTCCTCGGCGATGAACACCGTCAGCTGATCGAGAAAGAAGCGGTGGAGATTGTGAGTGAAGTGCTGAAAAACGCATAATCATTAAAAACGGCAACCTGGTTGCCGTTTTGTTGTATTCGTAGGCCCGGTAAGCGCTAGCGCCACCGGGCTTTTTTGTGCTCAAAGCATAAATCGATACCCGATCCCGGTTTCAGTTAACAGATGGCGTGGGCGCGCGGGGTCCACCTCGAGTTTCTGACGAAGGTGCCCCATATAAATCCGCAGGTAGTGACTATGCTCCACCGCATTGGGGCCCCACACCTGGCTTAACAGCTGGCGCTGGGTGAGCACCTTGCCGTGATTGTTGAGCAGGACCGCCAGCAGGCGGAACTCGATAGGGGTCAGGTGGATTTCCGTCTCACACCGCTGAATGCGCCGCGAGGCCAGATCGACGCGAATGTCAGAGAAGCTATACACCGGGTCGGCAGGGGAGGTTGTTGCGTGGCGGCGCAGGGCAACGCGGAGACGCGCCTGCAGTTCGCCAATGCCAAACGGCTTGCTGAGATAGTCGTCGGCCCCGGCATCGAGCGCGGCAATTTTGTCGGTCTCCTCCAGACGCGCCGAGAGCACAATGATAGGCATCTGGCTCCACTGGCGCACTTCCCGGATAAAGTCGAGGCCGTCGCCGTCCGGAAGACCTAAATCGAGGATCACCAGATCCGGCTTGCGGGTCGCGGCTTCAATCAGGCCCCGCTGTAGCGTTCCGGCATCGTGTACGCGCAGGCCTTCACCTTCCAGCGCGACGCGCAGAAAACGGCTGATGGCGAGTTCATCTTCAACAATCAGAACGTTAATCACAAATCCTCTGGGAATTCATTCAGTTCGGGCGGCGTATCGCGCGGCAGTGTAACACAAAAACCGGCGCCCCCGTCGGGACGGTTATGGGCGGTGATGGTGCCACCGTGCACCTCAACAATCGCCTGGCAGATGGCGAGCCCCAGCCCGACGCCGGGAATGGCAGACTCTTTGTTACCGCGGGCGAATTTATCAAAGATAGCCTGTTCCTGCCCCGCCGGAATGCCGGGGCCGGTATCCCACACCTCCAGCTGGAGCTGGTCGGGGGTGACGCTGGCGTCAATACCAATTTGCGCTCGGCTCCCCGCGTATTTGCCAGCGTTCTCCAGCAGGTTAATCAGCACCCGCTCGAACAGCGGGCCATCCACGTGGATCAGCGCCAGCGGATCTGACATATCGAGCGCGATATGCCGCCCACCAAGCCCTGGCTCCAGCGTTTTCAGGGCGCTACCGATCACCTCTTCCAGGGTCAGCCACTCTTTTTTCAGGTTAAAGCCGCCGGACTGGATCCGCGCCATATCCAGCAGATTATTCACCAGCCTGGTGGTGTTCAGCACGTGCTGGCGGATCTCGCTGGCCTGTGGCGCGTGGCGGGAACCCTCTGCCGCCAGGTCGAGGGTCAGGATCTCTGACTGGCCGAACAGCACCGTCAGCGGCGTGCGCAGATCGTGGGAGAGGGCCGCCAGCAGCGAGTTACGAATGCTCTCCCGCTCGCTGGCTAACCGCGCCTGCTCTTCGCTGGCGGTCAGCGCCAGTCGCTCGAGGGCGCTGGCGACCAGCAGAGTAAAGGTCTCCAGCAGGCGCTGCTGCTCGGGGATCATCAGCTGACGCAGATTGGACGGCTCGACAATCGCCACCCCCTGATTCTGCAGCGGCAGAATAAGCCAGGGCACGCCGGGCAGGGTATCGGTGCCTGCCCCGGCGGGCTGGCCCTTGTCAAAGCTCCAGCGGGCAATAGCTTCATCCCAGGGCGTCATTCCCGAAGCCGGAGTCAGCGGGCGGAGCTTGCCCTCCCGATCCGGAAGGAGGATCAGGCTGCGGGCGTGAAAGGTGGAGTGGATGAACTGCTGGCTGGTCTGCGCGATATCCTGTGGCGTGCGGCCCACCGCCAGTGCCTTCGACATCTCATACAGATGGCGGGTGCGCTGCTCGCGATAGCGGGCGATCCGCGCCTGATAGCGCACGCCCGCCGTCAGGTTACCGATCAGCAAGCCCACCGCCAGCATCACCGCAAAGGTGAGGACGTACTGTACGTCCGATACCGCCAGGGTGCCGCGCGGGGCGATGAAAAAGAGATCGAAGCTGACCACGTTGATTACCGTCGCCAGTACCGAAGGCCAGCGGCCATAAAACAGCGCCACAATCACCACCCCAAGCAGGTAGATCATCACCAGGTTGGCGGCATCAAAATCGGGTAGCCACTGACTGGCAATAAAGGTAATCAGGGCGCAGAGCAGCACCGCCACCAGGCAGCCGCGCAGCTGGATCCGCCATTTGTCGCTGAACGTCCGGTTATCCGGCGTTCTGGCGGGCAGGGCCGCGGGTTTGTCGTCGAGGGCGACGATCAGCAGGTCGAGATCGGGGGCACGCTGCGCCAGCTTATCGGCAAAGGTGTCCCGGTTAAACCAGCGGCGGTGCGTCCGGCGACCGATAACAATCTTGCCGAGGTTATGCTCCCGGGCGTAGCGCAGGATGGCTTTGTCTTCCGCCTGTTCGGCCAGGGTGGCGGTTTCGGCGCCCAGCTCCTGGGCCAGACGCAGGGCGCTGAGAATGGCGCGGCGCTGGTTCTCCGGCAGACGGTGCAGCTGCGGGGTCTCGACGTAAACGGCGTGCCAGACGCTACCGAACTTCGCTGCCAGCCGCGCGGCGGTACGCACCAGCTTCTCGTTGCCGCTGCCGTGGCCGATGCAGAGCAGGATGGCGTCGCGGGTATGCCACACCTTCTCCTCGCCCTGCCGGTCGCGCCAGGCCCGCATCTGATCGTCCACCCGATCGGCGGTGCGGCGCAGGGCCAGCTCACGCAGGGCGATCAAATTGCCTTTGCGGAAGAAGTGTTCGATTGCCCGCTCGGCCTGTCCGGCAATGTAAACCTTGCCTTCATGCAGGCGCTGGCGCAGATCGTCCGGGGGCAAATCCACCAGTACCACTTCGTCTGCCGCGTCGAAGAACGGATCCGGGACGGTCTCCCGCACCTGAATGCCGGTGACGCCGCTGACCACGTCGTTAAGACTTTCCAGATGCTGCACGTTAACGGTGGTAAAGACATCGATGCCCGCCTCCAGCAGCTCTTCGACGTCCTGCCAGCGTTTAGGGTGGCGTGAGCCTGAGGCGTTGCTGTGCGCCAGCTCGTCCATCAGGATCAGCGCCGGACGGCGGGCGAGGGCGGCATCGAGATCGAACTCCGTCACCAGACGCCCGCGATGATGAATGCGCCGGGGCGGCTGGGTCGCCAGGCCGGCCAGCAGGGCGGCGGTCTCCTGGCGACCGTGGGTCTCCGCCACGCCGATCAGAATATCGAGCCCCTGGGCGCGCAGACGCTGCGCTTCACTGAGCATGGCGAAAGTCTTGCCGACCCCCGCACAGGCGCCGAAGAAGATTTTCAGTTTGCCGCGATGGGGGGCGGCAGCCTGCTCCAGCAGTTTGTCCGGGTCCGGGCGCTGAGGCTCGTCGATCATTTAGTTTTTCCTTAGTGCGTCCAGCGCCAGATTTAATTCAACGATGTTAACCACCGCGCCGCCCATCGCGCTGAACAGCGGTTTTTGCGTATGTTCGGCCACCAGCTGGCTAAGCTGCGCGGGCGCTATCTGACGCGCCTGCGCCACGCGCGGGATCTGCCAGGCGACGGCCTGCGGCGTCAGGCTGTAGTCCAGCCCGCTGGCCGAGGCGGTCACCAGCTCAACCGGCACCGCCTGGCTGGCCTGCGGGTTGGCGACGCGTAATGCCGCAACCCGTGCGCGAACGGCGTTATCCAGCTCAGGGTTGCTGCCCGCCAGGTTGCTGCCGCCCGAGGCCAGCGGATTATACGGGCTTTCTGCCGTGGCGGAAGGACGTCCGTGAAAGTAACCTGCTCCGGTAAAGTCTTGTCCAATCAGGCGGGAACCGCGGATCTCCCCCTGCTGGCGGATAAGGGATCCGTTAGCCTGGTCAGCAAACCACCACTGCCCCAGGGCGGTAGTCACCAGCGGATAGACACCCCCGGTGATCAGGGCCAGCAGAATAAACAACAGTATAGCGGGACGTAACATAGCCATTTGATTTTCCTCTTAAACCAGCCCGAACAGGGTGAGTACCAGGTCGATGGCCTTAATGCCGATAAAGGGCACCACCAGCCCACCCAGACCGTAAATCCACAGATTGCGGCGCAGCATGCCGGCGGCGGTGAGCGGCTTGTAGCTCACCCCTTTCAGCGCCAGCGGGATCAGAAAGACAATGATCAGGGCGTTAAAGATCACCGCGCTCAGGATGGCCGAGGCGGGGGAGTGCAGGTGCATCACGTTCAGGGCATCCAGCTGCGGATAAGTTGCTGCAAACGCCGCCGGAATGATGGCGAAATATTTCGCCACGTCGTTGGCGATACTGAAGGTGGTCAGCGAGCCCCGGGTCATCAGCATCTGTTTGCCGATATGCACCACCTCAATCAGCTTGGTCGGGTTGGAATCGAGGTCGACCATATTCCCCGCCTCTTTTGCCGCCTGGGTGCCGGAGTTCATCGCCACCGCCACATCCGCCTGGGCGAGGGCCGGGGCGTCGTTGGTGCCATCCCCGGTCATCGCCACCAGTCGTCCTTCGGCCTGGTACTGGCGGATCAGCGCCAGTTTGGCCTCCGGCGTCGCCTCGGAGAGGAAATCATCCACGCCGGCTTCCGCTGCAATGGCTGCGGCGGTCAGGCGGTTATCCCCGGTGATCATCACCGTTTTGATGCCCATTTTGCGCAGCTGGGCAAAACGCTCCTTGATGCCGCCTTTAACGATGTCCTTCAGGGCGATCACCCCCAGCACTGTAGCGCCTTCGGCCACCACCAGCGGGGTGGCCCCCTGGCGGGCGACGTTCTCTACCAGGGTATCAACCTGCGGCGGGAAGTGGCCGTTGTTGGCGGTAATGTGACGGCGAATGGCATCCACCGAGCCCTTACGAATCATCCGCTCCTGGAAGTTAATCCCGCTCATCC
Organism: Leclercia sp. TB492; assembly: GCF_049974505.2. Classification (NCBI taxonomy): domain Bacteria; kingdom Pseudomonadati; phylum Pseudomonadota; class Gammaproteobacteria; order Enterobacterales; family Enterobacteriaceae; genus Leclercia; species Leclercia sp. TB492. The sequence goes on from NZ_CM127572.1 coordinate 1,296,096, forward strand.
GCGTCTGCGCCGTAAAGGGCACGAAGGTGGCATGCAGGCTCTGGACGTCGCGCTGGCGCAGGTTAAAGCGCTGCTTGGCGAGGATCACGATGCTGCGGCCTTCCGGGGTCTCATCCGCCAGCGAGGCCAGTTGAGCCGCGTCGGCCAGCGTTTTTTCGTCCACGCCCGGGGCGGGCAGGAACCCGGAGGCCTGACGATTGCCGAGGGTGATGGTGCCGGTTTTATCCAGCAGCAGCACGTCGACGTCGCCAGCCGCCTCCACCGCCCGGCCGCTGGTGGCGATGACGTTGGCCGCCAGCATCCGGCTCATACCCGCCACGCCGATAGCCGACAGCAGGCCGCCGATAGTGGTTGGGATCAGGCAGACCAGCAGGGCAACCAGCACGGTGACGCTTACCGCCGTACCGCCATACGATGAGAAGGGCCACAGGGTGGCTGTCGCCAGCAGGAAGACGATAGTCAGCGCCACCAGCAGAATGGTCAGGGCAATTTCATTCGGGGTTTTTCGCCGCTGGGCACCTTCCACCATGGCGATCATCCGGTCGAGGAAGGTCTCACCAGGGTTGACGCTGCACTGGATCACCAGCCAGTCGGAGAGAATGCGCGTCCCGCCGGTGACCGAGGCAAAATCGCCGCCGGACTCACGGATCACCGGCGCGGATTCCCCGGTAATGGCGCTCTCATCCACCGAGGCGCCCCCTTCGATAACTTCCCCGTCGCAGGGGATAATATCTCCGGCCTCCACCAGCACGATGTCGCCTTTGCGCAGCGTGTCCGCCGGAACCCTGTCGGTATCGGCACCGTATTTCGCTTCGCGCAGCTTGCGGGCGAACGCCGTCTTCTGCACCCCTTTGAGGCTGTTGGCCTGCGCTTTGCTGCGGCCTTCCGCCAGCGCTTCGGCGACGTTGGCAAACAGCACGGTGAACCACAGCCACAGACTGATCGCCGCGGTAAACGAGGCGCTCCCTGGAAGCAGCCCACCCGCCATGGCAAGGGCCAGCAGGGTAGTCAGCAGGCTGCCCAGCCAGACGATAAACATTACCGGATTGCGCCACTGCACGCGCGGGTCGATTTTTTTTACCGCATCCATCAGCGCCTGACGAACCAGAGAGGGTTCGAGCAGGGCCAGTTGCTTACGACTCATGACCAATACTCCGCAAATCAGCGTAAAGAGAGATGTTCCGCGACCGGGCCTAAGGCGAGGGCGGGGATAAAGGTGAGGGCGCCCACCAGCAGGACGGTACCGATCAGCAGGCCGACGAACAGCGCGCCGTGGGTGGGTAGCGTGCCGCCAGAAGCGGGCTGGCGGGTCTTGTTAACCAGCGATCCGGCGATGGCCATGACCGGCACAATCACGCCAAAGCGTCCGATTAACATGCAGAACGCCAGCAGGCAGTTCCAGAACGGCGAGTTGGCGCTCAGGCCCGCAAAGGCGCTGCCGTTGTTGTTGGCCGCCGAGGAAACCGCGTACAGCACCTCGCTAAACCCGTGGATCCCGGGGTTGAAGATGCCGCTGCGCCCGGCGTCGGTCATCAGCGCCAGCGCGGTACCGAGCAGCACCAGCGCCGGAGTGACGAGGATCGCCAGCGCGGTCAGCTTCATCTCACGCACGTCGATTTTCTTGCCCAGATATTCCGGGGTACGGCCAATCATCAGCCCGGCGATAAACACCGCCAGCAGCACAAACAGCAGCATGCCGTACAGGCCAGAACCGACCCCGCCAAACACCACTTCACCAATCTGCATCAGCCACAGCGGGATCATCCCGCCCAGCGCGGTGAAGGAGTCGTGCATGGCGTTGACCGCCCCGCAGGAGGCGGCGGTGGTGACGACGGCGTACAGGCTGCTGGCGAGAATGCCAAAGCGGCTCTCTTTGCCCTCCATATTGCTGTTGCTGTCCGCCCCCAGCAGCATGAAGTGGCTGTTGCCCTGCCACTCCGCCCACATTACCAGCGCGGCGCAGATCGCAAAGATGATGGACATGGTCCAGAGGATCGCATGCCCCTGACGGCGATCGCTGACCGCATCGCCAAAGGCAAAGCACAATGCGGCGGGGATCAGGAAGATCGCCAGCATCTGCACGGCGTTCGTCAGCGCGGTCGGGTTCTCAAACGGATGAGCAGAGTTCGCATTAAAGAAGCCGCCCCCGTTGGTACCGAGCATTTTGATCGCTTCCTGGGAGGCCACCGGTCCCATCGGCAGCAGCTGTCTGGCCCCCTCCAGCGAGGTGAATGGCTGATAGGGCAGTAGGTTTTGCAACACGCCCTGCTGGATAAACAGCAACGCGATAACCAGTGACAGCGGCAGCAATACCCACAGGGTGATGCGGGTCAGATCGACCCAGGCGTTGCCCAGGGTATTGACACTCTGGCGGGCAAAGGCGCGGGTGAGGGCGAAGATGACCGCGATGCCGCTGGCCGCCGAAAGGAAGTTTTGTACCGTCAGGCCCGCCATCTGGCTGAAATAGCTCAGGGTGGTCTCCCCGGCATAGGATTGCCAGTTGGTATTGCTGACGAAGCTGACGGCGGTGTTCAGCGCCAGATGCCAGGAGAGGCCCGGAAGCTGCTGCGGGTTTAGCGGCAGATAACCCTGCAGCATCAGCATGGCGAACAGCGCGACCAGACCCACCCCATTCAACAGCAGGATCGCGCCCAGGTAGTGACGCCAGCCCATTTCTGCGGTGCCGATCCTGAGCATTCGCAGTAGTCCTGCGTCAAGGGATTGCACCCCGGGCAGCGGCAGGCCGTTAATCATCCGCGCCAGCCACATCCCCAGCGGTCGGGCGAGCCCCAACAGCACCAGCAGAAAGCCGGCGATAAGCAGAAATCCTTGTGCGGCCATCAGAATGCCTCCGCGTTCAACAGGGCATAAATCAAATACCCCAGTAACAGGAACACCAGCACGATGCCCGCAATTACACCTGCACTCACAATTCACCTCCGGGTGACGTTAGTAATGGTGCAAAGGGTAAAATTTCGGTCGCAAAGATTTCGCAAAAATCAGAGAGGGAGGTGTAAAAAAAGTATAAAGAGGGCTAAGACCCTAATTTAACTAATGGTTAGTAAAAATTTAACTTTTCTGTAACTTAATTACGGCTTGAAGTGTAAAGTTCGCTTCAGAAGGGCAAAAAAGTGGTCGGATGAGTAGTAAAATTACAGCCAAAGCGTTACTATTTTCCTCAGATAACCAGTTTTAACTTTCCGGAGAGGGTTTCCGGCCAGAGAAAGGGGAGAAAATGATGGAATTTTACAAAGCGTATCCGGCACATATCGTTTTTATTCGCCGCACTTTCGCTGTGATAGCGGGTGTTCTGGCGTTACCTGTGATGCTTTTCTGGAAAGAACGCGCTCGTTTTTATAGCTATCTGCATCGCGTCTGGGCTAAAACCAGTGATAAACCGGTGTGGATGGATCAGGCTGAAAAAGCCACTTGTGATTTTTATTAAATTTAAGAAAGACTACACACAGCACCTGAAGCAATAAAAAAACCGCCACAGCAATGTGGCGGTTTTTTTATCCCTCGGGATTCGCGGTCCGTCGGGAGGTGTTAAACAAGCACTACCAGAGAAAGCTATCTTAGCCTGAACGTCCTTCAGGCGAAATGTGCAGTGTCTAAATGAATTCTGAAAGGCCTGTTGCGGTCTGCCGATGACACAGGATGTTGACTATGATGTGTCGTCCCTTTCCGCCATCTCGCACATGGGCACCGGTCCCGGGAAAGGCGTCATCACAACCGTAAAACAAGTACTACCAGAACTTGTGTCTGCCGGATTATCACCGGTGGTGAACGGTGGAGCGGTTAGTTTGCAGGGACCGCATAATGAAACGTTATCTGTGTATCGCGTTCATTGTCGCCAGCGTATTCGTGGTGAGAAGTGACGAGCCAACCATGCTTGTTGTGCTTACCGCGCTCGCGCAGGATAAGTAGCGTTAAGGCCGCCATCAGGGCGGCCTTTTTTATTCCAGTATGGCTACACTTGTTAAAGCAAAGTATCCTCGGTGACTTGTAGATGTTACAGACGATAATACTGGAGTGTTATGGCCACCCATCTGGTCTGGTTTCGCGCCGATCTGCGCATCCACGACAACCTGGCGCTTGCTGCCGCCTGCCGCAACAAACATGCCCGCGTGCTGGCGCTTTTCATCGCTACGCCGCAACAGTGGCACCAGCACGCCATGGCGCCGCGCCAGGCCGCGTTTCTTCACGCCCATCTCAATGGCTTGCAGCAGCAGCTGGCCGATAAAGGCATTCCGCTGCTGTATGCCCAGGTCGCTGATTTTGCGGCGCAGGCTGAGAAAGTGGCGCAGCTATGCGCCGAGCATGACGTCACCCAACTCTTTTATAACTACCAGTACGAACTGAACGAGCAGCAGCGCGATCGTCAGCTGGAGCGCGCGCTGGAGGACGTGACCTGTCAGGGCTTTGATGACAGCGTCATCCTTCCTCCCGGCAGCGTTATGACCGGCAATCACGAGATGTACAAAGTGTTTACGCCGTTTAAAAACGCCTGGCTGCGGCGTCTGAAAGAGGGGCTACCTGATTGTGCGGCGGCGCCTGCCGTGCGCGAGGGGGAGAAGGTCAATGCGGTAGCACTGGATTTCGACTACCCGCAGCAGGCGTTCGATGCTGACCTGTTCCCGGCGAGCGAGAAAGAAGCGATTGCCCGGCTGCGGACGTTCTGTCAGCAGGGGGCAGGAGAGTACGAAACGCAGCGTGATTTCCCGGCCATCGAAGGCACCAGCCGTCTCTCCGCCTGCCTGGCGCTGGGGGTACTTTCCCCCCGTCAGTGCCTGCACCGATTGCTGGCGGAACAACCCCAGGCGCTGGAGGGCGGGCCGGGTGCAGTATGGCTAAACGAGCTGATCTGGCGCGAGTTTTATCGTCATCTGATGACGTATCACCCTGATTTATGTAAATATCGGCCATTCATCCGTTGGACTGATAACGTGAAGTGGCAGTCTGAAGATGCCCAGCTAGAGGCCTGGCAATATGGACAGACCGGCTATCCGATCGTCGATGCCGCCATGCGCCAGCTGAATGAAACCGGCTGGATGCACAACCGCCTGCGGATGATCACCGCCAGCTTTCTGGTGAAAGACCTGCTTATCGACTGGCGAGCCGGGGAACGTTACTTTATTTCTCAGCTTATCGATGGCGACCTGGCCGCCAATAACGGCGGCTGGCAGTGGGCGGCGTCAACCGGAACCGATGCCGCGCCCTATTTCCGTATTTTTAACCCGACAACCCAGGGGCAGAAGTTTGATAACGACGGCGTGTTTATCCGCCGCTGGCTGCCGGAGCTGGCCACCGTGCCGGACAAGGCCATCCATGACCCCTGGACCTGGGCGGATAAGCAGGGGATCGCCCTCGATTATCCGCGCCCGGTTGTCGACCATAAACAGGCACGCATAGCCACGCTGGCAGCGTATGAAGCCGCCCGTAAAGCGTAAGGGAGCAATAATGAAAAACAGTGAACTGGAAAAACTGATTAACGACAAACTGAACAGCAGCAGCTTCAGCGACTATGCGCCGAACGGCCTGCAGGTGGAAGGGCGTGAGCAGGTGCAGAAGATTGTCACCGGCGTCACCGCAAGCCAGGCGCTGATCGACGAAGCGGTACGCCAGCAAGCCGATGCGGTGATTGTCCACCACGGCTATTTCTGGAAAGGCGAATCCCCGGTGATCCGCGGCATGAAGCGCAATCGTCTGAAAACGCTGCTGGAAAACGACATCAACCTTTACGGCTGGCATCTGCCGCTGGACGCCCACCCGGAGCTGGGAAACAACGCCCAGCTGGCGGCGCTGCTCGGCATTAACATCATGGGTGAAATCGAGCCGCTGGTGCCCTGGGGCGAGCTCTCCATGCCGGTACCGGGCCTGGAGCTGGCGTCGTGGATTGAAGCCCGTCTGGGACGTCGTCCGCTGTGGAGCGGCGATACCGGGCCGGACCAGGTACAGCGCGTTGCCTGGTGTACCGGGGGCGGGCAGAGCTTTATCGACAGCGCGGCGCGTTTTGGCGTCGATGCCTTTATTACCGGCGAAGTGTCGGAGCAGACCATTCACTCTGCCCGGGAGCAGGGGCTGCATTTTTATGCGGCAGGACACCATGCCACGGAACGCGGCGGCATTCGCGCCCTCAGCGAATGGCTGACGGAAACCACTGACCTGGATGTCACCTTTGTGGATATCCCTAATCCAGCCTGATGAGAGGTGTATAAGTGCAGCGAGCACGTTGTTATCTGTTAGGCGAAACCGCCGTCGTACTGGAGCTCGAGCCGCCGGTCACCCTGGCGACGCAAAAGCGGATCTGGCGTTTAACCCAGCGACTGGGTGAAATTCCCGAGGTGGTGGAAGCCATTCCGGGGATGAATAACATCACCGTGGTGCTGCGCAATCCCCACTCGCTGGCGCTGGATGCGATTGAGCGTCTGCAGCGCTGGTGGGAAGAGAGCGAGGCGCTGGAGCCTGAGTCCCGCTATATCGAAATCCCGGTGGTGTATGGCACCGCTGCGGGCCCCGATCTTGGCGAGGTGGCCCGACACGCCGGGCTGACCGAGAAACAGGTCGTGGAGCTTCACTCATCCATCGATTATGTGGTCTGGTTCTTAGGTTTTCAGCCGGGCTTTCCTTATCTGGGCGGTTTGCCCGAGCAGCTGGCGACCCCGCGCCGGGATGAACCCCGGCTGCAGGTGCCGGCGGGCTCGGTGGGGATTGGCGGGGCGCAAACCGGCATTTACCCGATAGCCACCCCTGGCGGCTGGCAGCTGATCGGACACACCCCGTTGCCGCTGTTCGATCCACATCGTGACGAGCCGGTGCTGCTGCGACCGGGCGATACCGTGCGGTTTATCCCGCAGAAGGAGGGGGTATGCTAAAAATAGTTCGCGCAGGGCTCTACACCTCGGTGCAGGACGGCGGGCGTATCGGTTTTCGCCAGTCGGGGATCAGCTACTGTGGCGCGCTGGATAAACCGGCCCTGCAGATTGGCAATATCCTGGTGGGCAACGATCCGGACGATGCTGCGCTGGAGATCACTCTTGGGCAGTGTACCGTCGAATTTGAACAGGACGGCTGGTTTGCCCTGACCGGGGCGGGCTGTGACGCCCGGCTCGACGGCGCGGCGGTCTGGACCGGCTGGCGTCTGCCGGTGAAGGCCGGGCAACAGCTCACCCTTAATCGCCCCCGGCGCGGAATGCGTAGCTATCTGGCGATTGCGGGCGGCATCGACGTGCCGTCGGTGATGAACTCCCTTAGCACCGACCTGAAGGTGGGACTCGGCGGCCACGAAGGGCGGCTGCTGAAAGATGGCGATCGACTGGCCGTTCGGCCTGGCGGGCGCGATTTCCTTGAAGCGCAGGGCGTTAAGCAGCTGCTGTGGGATAACCGCGTGCGCGCCTTGCCGGGGCCGGAGTATCACGAGTTTGATAAGGCCTCGCAGGATGCGCTCTGGCGTCTGCCGTGGCAGCTCAGCCCGCAAAGTAACCGCATGGGCTATCGCCTGCAGGGGCAGAAGCTGGTGCGCACTACCGAGCGTGAAATGCTGTCGCACGGTCTGCTGCCGGGCGTAATCCAGGTGCCGCACAACGGACAGCCGATCGTGCTGATGAACGATGCCCAGACCACCGGGGGCTATCCGCGGATCGCCTGCATCATCGAGGCCGACATGTACCACCTGGCACAGGCCCCCCTCGGACAGCCGATCCACTTTGTCCCCTGTACGCTGGAAGAAGCGCTCGACGCGCGACGCATCCAGAAGCAATACATCGAACAACTGGCGTGGAGGTTGCATGATCGCGGTTGATTTAAATGCAGATTTAGGCGAAGGCTGCGGCAGCGATGCCGCGCTGTTGCAGCTGGTATCCTCAGCCAACATCGCCTGCGGTTTTCACGCCGGAGATGCCCAGACCATGCTGGCCTGCGTGCGTGAGGCGCTGAAAAATGGGGTCGCCATTGGGGCGCACCCCAGCTTCCCGGACCGGGAAAATTTTGGCCGCACGGCCATGACACTGCCGCCGGAGACGGTCTACGCACAAATGCTGTACCAGATTGGTGCCCTGGCGGCGATCGTCCGCGCCGAAGGGGGGCAGCTGCGCCATGTGAAGCCCCACGGCATGCTCTATAACCAGGCGGCAAAAGATCGCGAGCTCGCCGATGCCATTGCCCGGGCAATCTTTACTATCGACCCGGATTTGATCCTGGTGGGGCTGGCGGGGAGCGAGCTGATCCGCGCGGGGACCCGCCATGGCCTGATTACCCGGGAAGAGGTTTTTGCCGATCGGGGATATCAGGCTGACGGTAGCCTGGTGCCGCGTACCCAGGCCGGGGCCATGATCACCGATGAAGAGCGGTCCCTGGCGCAAACGCTGGAGATGATCCAGCACGGACGGGTGAAGAGTATTACCGGTGAATGGGCAACCGTGCACGCACAGAGTGTGTGCATCCACGGTGACGGAGAACACGCGCTGGCCTTTGCCCGTCGACTGCGGACAGAATTTGAAACAAATAATATAAAAATCAGTGCGTAACGCACGGCCGTAAACACAACACAACCAAAGGAACATTAACATGGCAGAGACGCTATCCCTCTGGCCACTCATCGGTATCGCGGTGATTGTGGTCGGGTTTCTATTACGCTTTAACCCGGTGCTGGTGGTCATTGCCGCCGGGATCGTCACCGGCATTGCGGCGCATATGCCGATCGCCACCATTCTGGAAAAACTGGGCGAAGGGTTCCTGAATACCCGCAACCTGCCCTTTATCCTGCTGATCCCGCTGGCGGTTATCGGCCTGCTGGAGCGCCACGGCCTGAAAGAGCGGGCCCAGGCGTGGATCGCGAAGATCCACAGCGCCACCGCCGGACGTCTGCTGATCGTCTACCTGTTTGTCCGCGAGGCCTCGGCAGCAATGGGGCTGACCAGCCTCGGCGGTCATCCGCAGATGGTGCGCCCGCTGCTGGCACCGATGGCAGAAGGGGCGGCAGAGAAGAAATATGGCGAACTGCCGGGGGCGGTGCGCTATCGCCTGCGGGCGATGTCGGCGGCCACCGATAACGTCGGGCTGTTCTTTGGCGAAGATATCTTTGTCGCCTTTGGCGCCATCATCTTTATGCATAACTTCATGCTTGAATCCGGCGGGATCCAGACCGAACCGCTGCATATCGCCCTGTGGGGGATCCCAACCGCGCTCTGCGCCTTTGCGATCCATTCTGCCCGCCTGTACCGCCTGGATAAGCATCTGGAGCGTGAGCTGGCCAAAATGCAGGGAGAGATGAAATGAGTTTCCAGCAAAGTTATCTCTACTGGCTGGCGGGCCTGATCCTGCTGATCGTGGCGCTGATGTCGTTTCGCGATAAGGCCAACCCGCGGCGCATCACTACCGGCCTGTTCTGGGGCATTTACGGCCTTTTATTCCTGCTGGGCAACTGGACCTACGAGCTGGTGGGTGACAAGCGCACCGTCCATATCGCGGTAGGCTTAGCGGTAGTCGGGCTGGCGCTGATCGCCGGTTTTGGCGGCGTACGGCTGGGCAGCTATCACCAGCGCACGACCGAAGAGCGCGAGACCAGCGCGAAGCGCCTGGGCAATCGCCTGTTCTTACCGGCGCTGGCCATTCCGGTGGTGACGGTAGTGGGCGTGCTGATGTTTAACCATATTCCGGGCCTGCAGGAGACGCTGTTCGGCCCGGGCAACCACGCAACGCTGGTAACGCTGTTCTCGATGACGGTCGGCTCGCTGATTGGTCTGGCGATGGCGATCAAAATGACCCATGAAAAAGTGCATCAGCCCCTGCAGGAGGCGCGCCGTCTGCTCGACTCCATCGGCTGGGCCTTTATTCTGCCGCAGATCCTCGCCACCCTTGGCCTGCTGTTTACTGCCGCCGGGGTGGGGGAGGGGATCTCATACCTCACCCAGACGTATCTGGCGGTCGACAGCCGGTTTATCGCGGTGGTGGTCTATGCTGTGGGCATGGCGCTACTGACCATGGTGATGGGCAACGCCTTTGCCGCCTTCCCGATTGTCACCGCGGGGATCGGCATTCCGATCCTGGTGCTGCAACACGGCGGCAACCCGGCGGTAATGGCGGCGATTGGCATGTTCTCCGGCTACTGCGGTACCCTGATGACGCCGATGGCGGCCAACTTCAACATCGTGCCCGCCGCGCTGCTGGAGCTCCCCGATAAAAATGCGGTCATCAAAGCGCAGGTGCCCACCGGGGTGCTGCTGCTGATCGCCAACGTATTCCTGCTCTACTTCCTGATGTTCCTGTAAGGAGAAATGATGCAAACCGTATTAATCACGGGATTTGAGCCCTTTGGCGGCGAAACCCTTAACCCGTCCTGGGAAGTGGTAAAGCAGCTTGATGGGATGATTATTGACAACTGCCGCGTGGTGGCGCGGCAGCTGCCCTGCGTGTTCGGCGAGTCGTTAGAGGTGCTGAATGCGGCCATTGACGCGCTTCAGCCCTCCGTCGTGCTGGCGATAGGGCAGGCCGGGGGCCGCGTGGATGTGACCATTGAGCGGGTAGCGATTAACGTCGATGACGCCCGCATCCCGGATAACCGCGGGCAACAGCCGGTGGACGTCGCTATTGTGCCGGACGGCCCGGCGGCCTGGTTCAGCACGCTGCCGATCAAAGCGATGGTGGAGGCCCTGCGCGAAGCCGGTATTCCTGCTTCGGTTTCGCAGACGGCTGGCACATTCGTCTGTAACCACGTGATGTATGGCGTGCTGCACAAGCTGGCCGATCGACCGGAGGTGAAAGGCGGGTTTATCCATATCCCTTACCTGCCTGAGCAGGCGGCGGCGCATCCTGGCGCGCCGAGCATGGCCACGCACACCCTCAAGAAAGGGCTCGAGATTGCCATTGCGGTGGCGCTGCGTCAGGAGCACGACATCAAAGTGGTTGGCGGTGCCACGCACTAAATAAGGAGTCACAATGCCAGAAGGACCGGAGATCCGCCGCGCGGCGGATAGCCTGGAGGCGGCGATAAAAGGCAAACCGCTCACCGACGTGTGGTTTGCTTTCCCTCAGTTAAAATCCTTTGAGTCCCGGCTTATCGGGGAGAAGGTCACCCATCTGGAGACGCGCGGCAAAGCGCTGCTTACGCACTTCTCCAACCAGCTGACGCTCTACAGCCATAACCAGCTGTACGGCGTCTGGCGGGTGGTCGAGACCGGTCAGGAGCCGCAGACCACGCGGGTGCTGCGCGTTAAATTACAGACCGCAGATAAAACCATTTTGCTCTACAGCGCCTCGGATATTGAGATGCTGACGGCGGAGCAGCTCACCACCCACCCCTTCCTGCAACGGGTGGGGCCGGATGTGCTGGATTTACGCCTGACGGCAGAGGATGTGAAAGCGCGGTTACTGTCAGCAAAATTCCGCAATCGCCAGTTTTCAGGGCTGCTGCTGGACCAGTCGTTTCTTGCCGGTTTAGGCAACTATCTGCGGGTCGAAATTCTGTGGCAGGTGGGGCTGGCGCCACAGCACAAGGCATCACAGCTGACCGAACAACAGCTCGATGCACTGGCGCATGCGCTGCTGGCTATCCCGCGTCTGTCGTACAACACCCGTGGGGTGGTGAATGACAAGAAGCATCACGGGGCGTTGTTCCGGTTTAAGGTGTTTCATCGGGCCGGGAAAAAGTGTGAGCGGTGCGGTGGGGTGATTGAGAAGACCTCGCTTTCTTCCCGACCGTTTTACTGGTGCCCACATTGTCAGACATAAAAAAAGCCGGGTGGCGCTAACGCTTACCCGGCCTACGTCGCTTTTGTAGGCCCGGCAAGCGTAGCGCCGCCGGGCGTTTCTTTTAGCGTGTGGTGATATCGCTTTCGAAGTTACGCTGCTCGTAGCCGGTATACAGCTGACGTGGACGCGCAATTTTCATTCCCTCGGTGTGCATTTCGTTCCAGTGTGCAATCCAGCCCACGGTACGCGCCATCGCGAAGATTACGGTAAACATGGAAGACGGAATGCCCATCGCTTTCAGGATGATACCGGAGTAGAAGTCGACGTTCGGGTAGAGTTTCTTCTCGATGAAGTATGGGTCGTTCAGCGCGATGTGCTCCAGCTCCATCGCCACCTGCAGCAGGTCATCTTTGGTGCCCAGCTCTTTCAGTACTTCATGGCAGGTTTCACGCATGACGGTTGCGCGCGGATCGTAGTTTTTGTAAACACGGTGACCGAAGCCCATCAGACGGAAGGAGTCATTCTTGTCTTTCGCACGGCGTACGAATTCAGGAATGTGCTCAACGGAGCTGATCTCTTCCAGCATCTTCAGTGCGGCTTCGTTCGCGCCGCCGTGTGCCGGCCCCCACAGGGAGGCAATACCTGCTGCGATACAGGCGAACGGGTTGGCACCGGAGGAGCCTGCGGTACGCACGGTAGAGGTGGAGGCGTTCTGCTCGTGGTCAGCGTGCAGGATCAGAATACGATCCATCGCGCGTTCCAGAACCGGGTTCACTTCGTACTCTTCGCACGGCGTGGCGAACATCATACGCAGGAAGTTACCGGCGTAGGAGAGATCGTTGCGTGGATAAACAAACGGCTGTCCGATGGAGTATTTGTAACACATCGCGGCCATGGTAGGCATTTTGGACAGCAGACGGAATGCGGCGATATCGCGATGACGCTGGTTATTCACGTCAAGGGAGTCATGGTAAAACGCGGCCAGCGCACCGGTGATCCCACACATTACCGCCATCGGATGCGAATCACGACGGAACGCATGGAACAGACGGGTGATCTGCTCATGAATCATGGTGTGGCGGGTAACGGTGGTTTTGAACTCATCGTACTGTTCCTGGGTCGGCTTTTCGCCGTTCAGCAGGATGTAGCACACTTCCAGATAGTTGGATTCAGTGGCTAACTGATCGATGGGGAAACCGCGGTGCAGCAGGATGCCTTCGTCACCGTCGATGTAGGTGATTTTGGACTCGCAAGATGCGGTGGAGGTGAAACCAGGGTCGAAGGTGAATACACCTTTTGAACCCAACGTACGGATATCAATAACATCCTGACCGAGCGTGCCTTTTAGCACATCCAGTTCAATAGCATCGTCACCACCCAGGGTGAGTTTTGCCTTAGTATCAGCCATTTACGGTCTCCTTAGCGCCTTATTGCTTAAGACTGCCCATAACCGGATTTGCATTCAGCTGATTTATCATTGTTACCAGTTTGTTATTTGGCTCGCCGCTCAGCTCACGAGGAGAAACCAGGGTACAGAGCAATGGCGCTAGCAGGTAAACAAATGAGAAATCAGAGAAATAACAGCAAATCAGTGTTTGTGCAGTCCGAATTATTCAAACCTGTATACCACTAATAACTGTCCTGATAACTTCGGTCAATACCATCACACTGTTACATAACTTATTCTCAGGTGAAAGAGAGACCTCATAACTTTTGCGCATTATATGCCTTTTCTGGTGATGTTTGTAACAATAATGTTTAACATTTGTCAAATCAGATGATTAAAAATTAAAAAGATGTTGTTATCGTGACCCTGATCACTGTTCCGCATAAAACCAGACAAACTGTATGTAGGTTAATTGTAATGATTTTGTGAACGGCCTATACTGCCGCCAGGTCTCCGGAAAACCCTGCAATCCCGAGCCAACCAGCGTTGTAACGTGTCATTTGAGCATCTGGAAGCAATGTTTTGCATGACGCACAGTTATATAAAAGGCACGCTGTCTGACCCGCATCGCAGTCCGGAGGAAGGAAACTATAAGAACAGCATGTGGGCGTTATTCATGATAAGAAATGTGAAAAAACAAAGACCTGTCAATCTGGATCTCAAAACGATCCGATTCCCCGTAACGGCAATAGCGTCCATCCTTCATCGTGTATCCGGTGTGATCACGTTTGTCGCGGTGGGTATCCTGTTATGGTTACTGGGTACCAGCCTCTCGTCTCCGGAAGGATTCCAACAGGCCTCCGACATCATGAACGGTTTCTTCGTGAAATTTATCATGTGGGGCATCCTGACCGCGCTGGCCTATCACGTTGTTGGCGGTGTCCGCCATATGCTGATGGACTTCGGCTATCTGGAAGAGACCTTCGAAGCCGGCAAACGTACTGCTAACATTTCATTTGTCATCACTGTCGTGCTTTCACTTCTCGCAGGAGTTCTCGTATGGTAAGCAACGCCTCCGCATTGGGACGCAACGGCGTACATGACTTCATTCTGGTCCGTGCTACCGCTATCGTTCTCACCCTCTACATCATCTACATGATCGGTTTCTTTGCCACCAGCGGCGACCTGACGTGGGAAATCTGGACCGGTTTCTTCGGTTCGGCGTTCACCAAAGTCTTCACCCTGCTGGCGCTGGCCTCCATCCTGATCCACGCGTGGATTGGCATGTGGCAGGTACTGACCGATTACGTTAAACCCGTCGCGATTCGTCTCGTTCTGCAGCTGGCTATCGTAGTTGCTCTTGCGGTTTACGTTATTTATGGATTCGTTGTGGTGTGGGGTGTGTAATGAAACTGCCAGTCAGAGAATTTGATGCTGTAGTGATTGGTGCCGGTGGCGCAGGTATGCGCGCGGCGCTGCAAATTTCCCAGAGCGGCCAGAGCTGTGCGCTGCTCTCTAAAGTCTTCCCGACCCGTTCCCATACCGTATCTGCGCAGGGTGGCATCACCGTTGCGCTCGGTAATACCCATGATGATAACTGGGAATGGCATATGTACGACACGGTGAAAGGCTCCGACTATATCGGTGACCAGGACGCCATTGAATATATGTGTAAAACCGGCCCGGAAGCGATTCTGGAGCTGGACCATATGGGTCTGCCATTCTCCCGCCTGGAGAACGGCACCATCTATCAACGTCCGTTTGGCGGCCAGTCGAAAGACTTTGGCGGCGAGCAGGCGGCACGTACCGCGGCAGCGGCCGACCGTACCGGTCACGCCCTACTGCATACCCTGTATCAGCAGAACCTCAAGAACAAAACCACCATCTTCTCCGAGTGGTATGCGCTGGATCTGGTGAAAAACGAAGATGGCGCCGTGGTGGGTTGTACCGCCCTGTGCATCGAAACCGGTGAAGTGGTTTACTTCAAAGCCCGCGCGACCGTGCTGGCGACCGGCGGCGCAGGCCGTATCTACCAGTCCACCACTAACGCCCATATCAACACCGGTGACGGCGTCGGTATGGCGATCCGCGCTGGCGTGCCGGTGCAGGATATGGAGATGTGGCAGTTCCACCCAACCGGTATCGCCGGTGCGGGCGTGCTGGTGACAGAAGGCTGCCGTGGTGAAGGTGGCTATCTGCTGAACAAACACGGCGAACGCTTCATGGAGCGTTATGCCCCGAATGCAAAAGACCTGGCGGGTCGTGACGTGGTGGCGCGTTCCATCATGATCGAAATCCGTGAAGGTCGTGGCTGCGATGGTCCATGGGGCCCGCACGCGAAACTGAAGCTTGACCATCTGGGTAAAGACGTTCTGGAATCCCGCCTGCCGGGCATCCTTGAGCTGTCCCGTACCTTTGCTCACGTCGATCCAGTCAAAGAGCCAATCCCGGTTATCCCAACCTGCCACTACATGATGGGCGGTATTCCGACCAAAGTGACCGGCCAGGCGCTGACCGTGAACGAGCAGGGCGAAGACGTGGTGATCCCGGGCCTGTTCGCGGTAGGCGAAATTGCCTGCGTATCCGTACACGGCGCCAACCGTCTGGGCGGTAACTCCCTGCTCGACCTGGTGGTGTTTGGTCGTGCGGTGGGTCTGCATCTGCAGGAGTCCATTGCCGAGCAGGGGCCGCTGCGTGATGCGACCGAAGCCAATATCGACGCCTCTCTGGAACGTCTCAACCGCTGGAACGGTAACCGCAACGGCGAAGATCCGGTGGAAATCCGTAAAGCGCTGCAGGAGTGCATGCAGCACAACTTCTCGGTCTTCCGCGAAGGCGATGCGATGGCGAAAGGGCTTGAGCAGCTGAAAGCGATCCGCGAGCGTCTGAAAAATGCCCGTCTGGACGATACTTCCAGCGAGTTCAACACCCAGCGCGTCGAGTGTCTGGAGCTGGATAACCTGATGGAAACCGCTTACGCAACCGCGGTCTCTGCAAACTTCCGTACCGAAAGCCGTGGCGCGCATAGCCGCTTCGACTTCCCGGATCGTGACGACGAAAACTGGCTGTGCCATTCCCTGTATCTGCCAGAGTCGGAATCCATGACACGTCGTAGCGTCAATATGGAACCGAAACTGCGTCCGGCGTTCCCGCCGAAGATTCGTACTTATTAATGCGGAGACAGGACAATGAAACTCGAATTCTCAGTTTATCGTTATAACCCGGATGTTGATGACGCTCCGCGTATGCAGGATTACACCCTGGAAGCGGAAGAAGGCCGGGACATGATGCTGCTTGATGCCTTAATGCAGCTGAAAGAAAAAGATCCGACACTGTCATTCCGTCGCTCCTGCCGTGAAGGGGTATGTGGCTCCGACGGCCTGAACATGAACGGCAAAAACGGTCTGGCCTGTATCACGCCGATCTCTGCGCTCAACCGTCCGGGACAGAAAATTGTGATCCGTCCTCTGCCTGGTTTGCCAGTCGTTCGCGATTTGGTGGTGGACATGGGGCAATTCTATGCACAATATGAGAAGATTAAGCCTTACTTGTTGAATAATGGGCAAAATCCACCCGCTCGCGAGCATTTACAGTCGCCAGAGCAGCGTGAAAAACTCGATGGCCTGTATGAGTGTATTCTCTGTGCATGTTGTTCGACCTCTTGCCCGTCGTTCTGGTGGAACCCGGACAAGTTTATCGGCCCGGCTGGCCTGCTGGCAGCGTACCGCTTCCTGATTGACAGCCGCGATACCGAAACCGACAACCGCCTGGAAGGGCTGAGTGATGCTTTCAGCGTATTCCGCTGCCACAGCATCATGAACTGCGTCAGTGTATGTCCTAAGGGGCTGAACCCGACGCGCGCTATCGGCCACATTAAGTCGATGTTGTTGCAGCGCAGTGCGTAAGTAACAACGCCGGATGGCGCTGCGCTTATCCGGCCTACGTCACAGTAGGCCCGGTCAGCGTGGCGCCACCGGGCAAAATGCAGAAACCTTTAAAAACTGCCCTGTAGTTTAGACAGTTTCTAAAGGTTCCTTCGCGGGCCAAAGTAAAAGAGCTCGCAGGTGAACCCCGGCACGTACACGTGGTGTGCGTGGTAGTTTCTACGGCGAAAGTAAGCATAAAAATGCTTAAGGGATCACGATGCAGAACGGCGCAATGAAAGCCTGGCTGGACTCTTCATTCCTCTCTGGTGCAAACCAAAGCTGGATTGAACAGCTCTATGAAGACTTCTTAACCGACCCTGACTCAGTGGACGCTAACTGGCGTTCGATGTTCCAGCAGTTACCTGGAACAGGAGTCAAACCGGATCAATTTCATTCCAAAACACGTGATT
This sequence comes from Leclercia sp. TB492, assembly GCF_049974505.2. Lineage (NCBI taxonomy): Bacteria > Pseudomonadati > Pseudomonadota > Gammaproteobacteria > Enterobacterales > Enterobacteriaceae > Leclercia > Leclercia sp. TB492. The sequence goes on from NZ_CM127572.1 coordinate 1,313,507, forward strand.
ATTTCCGTCGTCTGGCGAAGGATGCCTCACGTTACTCTTCCGCCATCTCCGACCCTGACACCAATGCGAAACAGGTTAAAGTCCTGCAGCTGATTAACGCCTACCGTTTCCGTGGCCACCAGCATGCGAATCTGGATCCGCTGGGGCTGTGGCAGCAGGAGCGCGTGGCGGATCTCGATCCGGCTTATCACGATCTGACCGAAGCTGATTTCCAGGAAACCTTCAACGTGGGTTCTTTCGCCATCGGCAAAGACACGATGAAGCTGGGCGAGCTGCTGACTGCGCTGAAGCAGACCTACTGCGGCTCTATCGGTGCGGAATATATGCATATCACCTCAACTGAAGAGAAACGCTGGATCCAGCAGCGCATCGAATCGGTTGCCGGTAAATCCACCTTCAATGCTGACGAGAAAAAACGCTTCCTGAGCGAGCTGACCGCAGCAGAAGGGCTGGAGCGCTACCTCGGTGCCAAATTCCCGGGGGCAAAACGCTTCTCGCTGGAAGGCGGCGATGCGCTGGTGCCAATGCTGAAAGAGCTGATCCGCCATGCGGGCAACAGCGGTACCCGCGAAGTGGTACTGGGCATGGCGCACCGTGGTCGTCTGAACGTACTGATCAACGTGCTGGGTAAAAAGCCGCAGGATCTGTTCGACGAATTCGCGGGCAAACATAAAGAACACCTCGGTACCGGTGACGTGAAGTACCACATGGGCTTCTCATCGGATATCGAAACCAACGGCGGCCTGGTCCACATGGCCCTGGCGTTTAACCCGTCACACCTCGAGATCGTGAGCCCGGTGGTTATCGGTTCCGTGCGTGCGCGTCTGGATCGTCTCGACGAGCCGAGCAGCAACAAAGTGCTGCCAATCACCATTCACGGCGATGCGGCGATCACCGGTCAGGGTGTGGTTCAGGAAACCCTGAACATGTCCAAAGCGCGGGGTTACGAAGTGGGCGGTACCGTTCGCATCGTGATCAACAACCAGGTGGGCTTCACCACCTCTAACCCGCTGGATGCGCGTTCTACGCCATACTGTACCGACATTGGTAAGATGGTTCAGGCGCCAATTTTCCACGTGAACGCTGATGATCCAGAAGCCGTGGCATTCGTCACCCGTCTGGCGCTGGACTTCCGTAATACCTTCAAGCGTGACGTGCTGATCGACCTGTTCTGCTACCGTCGTCACGGTCACAACGAAGCGGATGAGCCAAGTGCAACCCAGCCGCTGATGTACCAGAAAATCAAAAAGCATCCTACTCCGCGCAAAATCTATGCTGACAAGCTGGAAGCGGACAAAGTGGTCACGCTGGAAGATGCCACCGAGATGGTTAATCTGTACCGCGATGCGCTGGATGCCGGCGAGTGCGTGGTGAAAGAGCTGCGTCCAATGAACATGCACTCCTTTACCTGGTCGCCGTACCTCAACCACGAGTGGGATGAGAGCTACCCGAACAAGGTCGAGATGAAGCGTCTGCAGGAGCTGGCGAAACGCATCAGCACCGTGCCAGAAGCGATCGAGATGCAGTCCCGCGTGCAGAAAATCTATTCTGACCGTCAGTCAATGGCGGCAGGCGAGAAGCTGTTCGACTGGGGTGGCGCAGAAAACCTGGCCTATGCGACCCTGGTTGACGAAGGCATTCCGGTTCGTCTGTCCGGTGAAGATGCGGGCCGTGGCACCTTCTTCCACCGCCATGCGGTGATCCATAACCAGACCAACGGTTCAACTTACACCCCGCTGCAGCATGTGCATAACGGTCAGGGCCAGTTCAAGGTCTGGGACTCCGTGCTGTCTGAAGAAGCGGTCCTGGCGTTCGAATACGGTTACGCCACTGCAGAACCGCGCACCCTGACCATCTGGGAAGCGCAGTTCGGTGACTTCGCCAACGGTGCGCAGGTGGTTATCGACCAGTTCATCTCTTCCGGCGAGCAGAAGTGGGGCCGTATGTGTGGCCTGGTGATGCTGCTGCCGCACGGCTATGAAGGGCAGGGTCCGGAGCACTCCTCCGCGCGTCTGGAGCGTTATCTGCAACTCTGCGCCGAGCAGAACATGCAGGTTTGTGTTCCGTCTACCCCGGCACAGGTTTACCACATGCTGCGTCGTCAGGCGCTGCGCGGGATGCGTCGTCCGCTGGTCGTCATGTCACCGAAATCGCTGCTGCGTCACCCGCTGGCGGTTTCCACGCTGGATGAGCTGGCGAACGGCACCTTCCTGCCGGCGATTGGCGAGATTGACGAGCTGGATCCACAGGCGGTGAAACGCGTGGTGATGTGTTCTGGTAAGGTTTATTACGACCTGCTGGAACAGCGCCGTAAGAACGACCAGAAAGATGTCGCCATCGTGCGTATCGAACAGCTTTATCCATTCCCGCATCAGGCGATGCAGGAAGTGCTGAAACAATATGCTCACGTACATGATTTTGTCTGGTGCCAGGAAGAGCCGCTCAACCAGGGCGCATGGTACTGCAGCCAGCATCATTTCCGTGAAGTCATTCCATTTGGGTCTGCCCTGCGTTACGCAGGTCGCCCGGCCTCCGCCTCTCCGGCGGTAGGGTATATGTCCGTTCACCAGAAGCAGCAACAAGATCTGGTCAATGACGCGCTGAACGTCGATTAATTAAAGGATACATAATGAGTAGCGTAGATATTCTTGTTCCCGACCTGCCTGAGTCTGTAGCAGATGCGACCGTCGCCACCTGGCACAAAAAACCGGGCGATAGCGTTAAGCGCGATGAAGTGCTGGTAGAAATCGAAACTGACAAAGTGGTACTGGAAGTACCGGCATCGGCGGATGGCATTCTGGATGCAGTCCTGGAAGATGAAGGCACGACCGTGACCTCTCGCCAGATCCTGGGTCGCCTGCGTGAAGGCAACAGCGCGGGCAAAGAGTCCAGCGCCAAATCTGAAGAGAAGGCCTCTACGCCGGCCCAGCGCCAGCAGGCTTCTCTGGAAGAGCAAAGCAACGACGCGCTCAGCCCGGCGATCCGTCGCCTGCTGGCTGAACACAACCTCGACGCGGCGGCCATTAAAGGCACCGGTGTGGGCGGTCGTCTGACCCGCGAAGATGTGGAAAAACACCTGGCGAAAGCGCCAGCTGCACCGGAAGCGAAAGCACCGGCTGCCGCACCAGCAGCACAGCCTGCTCTGGGCGCTCGCAGTGAAAAACGCGTGCCGATGACCCGCCTGCGTAAGCGCGTGGCCGAGCGTCTGCTGGAGGCGAAGAACTCCACCGCGATGCTGACCACCTTCAACGAAGTGAACATGAAGCCAATCATGGACCTGCGTAAGCAGTACGGTGATGCGTTTGAAAAACGTCACGGTATCCGTCTGGGCTTTATGTCTTTCTACGTTAAGGCGGTGGTTGAAGCGCTGAAACGCTACCCGGAAGTGAACGCGTCCATCGATGGCGATGATGTGGTTTATCACAACTACTTCGACGTCAGCATGGCGGTATCTACCCCGCGCGGCCTGGTGACCCCGGTTCTGCGTGATGTAGACACCCTGGGCATGGCTGACATCGAAAAGAACATCAAAGAACTGGCAGTGAAAGGCCGTGACGGCAAGCTGACCGTAGACGATCTGACCGGCGGTAACTTCACCATTACCAACGGCGGCGTTTTCGGCTCGCTGATGTCTACTCCGATCATCAACCCACCGCAGAGTGCGATCCTGGGCATGCACGCCATCAAAGATCGTCCGATGGCGGTTGACGGTAAAGTCGAGATCCTGCCGATGATGTACCTGGCGCTCTCCTACGATCACCGCCTGATCGACGGCCGCGAGTCAGTGGGCTTCCTGGTCGCCATTAAAGAGCTGCTGGAAGATCCAACCCGTCTGCTGCTGGACGTTTAGTTTTTAGCCGTACTGCCCGGCGGCGCCTTGCCTGCCGGGCCTACAAAAGCATGACCTAACGATTACCCTGAAGGATGGATAGAACACATGAACTTACATGAATATCAGGCAAAACAGCTGTTTGCCCGGTATGGCTTGCCGGCTCCGGTGGGTTATGCCTGCAATACCCCTCGTGAAGCAGAAGAAGCCGCATCTAAAATCGGCGCCGGTCCTTGGGTAGTGAAATGTCAGGTTCACGCTGGCGGCCGCGGCAAAGCGGGCGGTGTGAAAGTTGTTAACAGTAAAGAAGAGATCCGCGCATTTGCTGAGCACTGGCTGGGCAAACGTCTGGTGACCTATCAGACAGACGCGAGCGGCCAGCCGGTTAACCAGATTCTGGTTGAAGCAGCGACCGACATTGCAAAAGAACTGTACCTCGGCGCCGTGGTAGACCGCAGCTCCCGTCGCGTGGTGTTTATGGCCTCTACCGAAGGCGGCGTGGAAATCGAAAAAGTGGCGGAAGAGACCCCGCACCTGATCCACAAAGTAGCCATCGATCCGCTGGCAGGCCCAATGCCTTACCAGGGTCGCGAGCTGGCATTCAAACTGGGTCTGGAAGGTAAACTGGTGCAGCAATTCACCAAGATCTTCATGGGCCTGGCAAATATCTTCCTGGAGCGCGATCTGGCGCTGATCGAAATCAACCCGCTGGTGATCACTAAGCAGGGCGACCTGATCTGCCTCGACGGCAAACTGGGCGCTGACGGCAACGCGCTGTTCCGCCAGGCCGATCTGCGCGAAATGCGTGACCAGTCTCAGGAAGATCCACGTGAAGCGCAGGCTGCACAGTGGGAACTGAACTACGTGGCACTTGATGGCAACATCGGCTGCATGGTTAACGGTGCGGGCCTGGCAATGGGCACCATGGACATCGTTAAGCTGCACGGCGGCGAGCCGGCAAACTTCCTCGACGTGGGCGGCGGCGCGACCAAAGAGCGCGTGACCGAAGCCTTCAAAATCATCCTCTCTGACGACAACGTGAAAGCGGTTCTGGTGAACATCTTCGGCGGCATCGTACGTTGCGACCTGATCGCTGACGGTATCATCGGTGCGGTAGAAGAAGTGGGCGTGAACGTCCCGGTTGTTGTGCGTCTGGAAGGGAACAACGCTGAACTCGGCGCGAAAAAACTGGCTGACAGCGGCCTGAATATTATTGCAGCGAAAAGTCTGACGGATGCCGCTCAGCAGGTAGTTGCCGCAGTGGAGGGGAAATAATGTCCGTTTTAATTAATAAAGATACCAAAGTCATCTGCCAGGGCTTCACCGGTAGCCAGGGTTCATTCCACTCTGAGCAGGCGATTGCCTACGGTACGCAGATGGTTGGCGGCGTAACGCCAGGTAAAGGCGGCACCACCCACCTGGGCCTGCCGGTGTTCAACACCGTACGTGAAGCAGTAGAAGCGACGGGCGCGACCGCCACCGTGATCTACGTTCCGGCCCCGTTCTGCAAAGACTCCATTCTGGAAGCGATCGACGCAGGCATCAAACTGATCATCACCATCACCGAAGGTATCCCGACGCTGGATATGCTGACCGTGAAAGTGAAGCTGGACGAAGCTGGCGTGCGCATGATCGGGCCAAACTGCCCGGGCGTGATCACCCCAGGCGAATGCAAAATCGGCATCATGCCGGGCCACATTCACAAGCCGGGCAAAGTGGGCATCGTCTCCCGTTCCGGTACCTTGACCTATGAAGCGGTTAAGCAGACCACCGACTATGGTTTCGGCCAGTCCACCTGTGTGGGCATCGGCGGCGACCCAATCCCGGGCTCTAACTTCATCGACATCCTGAAGCTGTTCCAGGAAGACCCGCAGACTGAAGCGATCGTCATGATCGGTGAAATCGGCGGCAGCGCGGAAGAAGAAGCGGCTGCTTATATCAAAGATCACGTCACCAAGCCGGTTGTAGGTTACATCGCGGGCGTGACTGCGCCTAAAGGCAAGCGTATGGGCCACGCAGGCGCCATCATCGCGGGCGGCAAAGGTACTGCGGACGAGAAATTCGCAGCGCTGGAAGCAGCAGGCGTGAAAACCGTGCGCAGCCTGGCTGACATCGGTGAAGCGCTGAAGTCCATCATTAAGTAAATCCTCTCTGCTCCCCGTGCGGGGAGCTTTGACATAATAAATGTCCGTTTCGACATGGTTGGCCATCGTAAGATGGCCTTTTTTTTTGCTGCGGGCTGGTGCTAAAGAGGTTTAAGCGGGGTGGGCGGCTGAAAGATTAACGAACAGGCGGCGTGCGATCCTTATTTTTGGCAGGTAAACACAAAACATTAACATTGCAGTGTTAATTTATGGATTATTAAAAGTAAAATATTTGTAATAAAAACCACGGATATAAGCGCAATAAAAAAATACTGTGAAATGACTAACATTAATAGTTCGGCATCAATAAAAATTTGAACCCGTAGCCGCGTTAATTTAAATCACCTTTATTTATATTTCCTCCTTTCATTGATAACTATTGCCAGCATCTTTAAACATATCGTTAACATTGCGCTCACTGAATTCACCATATGGAAACACCCTTAACACGTCTGCGCGATATTGATTTATATCAATATTTAATACCTGGAAAAGGGCGTCAAAAAGCGTTAAATTGCTCCCGATCAATCTGGTCGAAAAGTGGTAAAGTCGCTATATATTGATCGCTGTCGTAAAACGTAAAGCGCTTTCAATAAAAACCTGTTTATTGTAAGGGTTTTGCAGCGTAATATATTTGCGGGATCAATTTCGGGTTTTTATTAACGTATCTGTAACCTTTCATCATGGCTTTTTCCTCCTGTGAAGATTAAGTAACGAAGAAAGGATTCGGATAATTTTTTGTATTGGGGCATGTGTGTGGATCTTTTCTAACGGGATCCACTCCCGGAGTCTTCATGCGATGAGCAAGGAGTCATGATGTTAGATATAGTCGAACTGTCGCGCTTACAGTTTGCCTTGACTGCGATGTACCACTTCCTGTTTGTGCCACTAACGCTCGGTATGGCGTTCCTGCTGGCCATTATGGAGACGGTCTACGTCCTTTCCGGCAAACAGATTTATAAAGATATGACCAAGTTCTGGGGCAAGTTGTTTGGTATCAACTTTGCGCTGGGCGTGGCCACCGGTCTGACCATGGAGTTCCAGTTCGGGACAAACTGGTCTTACTACTCCCACTATGTCGGGGATATCTTCGGTGCGCCGCTGGCCATTGAAGGTCTGATGGCCTTCTTCCTCGAATCCACCTTTGTAGGTCTGTTCTTCTTCGGTTGGGACCGTCTGGGCAAAGTCCAGCATATGGCGGTCACCTGGCTGGTGGCGTTAGGCTCTAACCTGTCCGCGCTGTGGATCCTGGTAGCCAACGGCTGGATGCAGAACCCTATCGCATCTGATTTCAACTTCGAAACCATGCGTATGGAGATGGTCAGCTTCTCCGAGCTGGTGCTGAACCCGGTTGCCCAGGTGAAATTTGTTCACACCGTGGCTTCCGGCTATGTCTGCGGCGCGATGTTCGTGCTGGGCATCAGCTCCTACTACATGCTGCGTGGTCGTGACTTCGCTTTTGCCAAGCGCTCCTTCGCCATCGCGGCGAGCTTCGGTATGGCGGCTATCCTCTCCGTTATCGTGCTGGGTGATGAATCCGGTTACGAGATGGGCGACGTGCAGAAAACCAAACTGGCGGCGATCGAAGCAGAGTGGGAAACCCAACCGGCTCCGGCAGCTTTCACCCTGTTTGGTATTCCCGATCAGGATGCACAGGAAAACCACTTTGCTATTCAGATCCCTTACGCGCTGGGCATCATTGCCACCCGCTCTGTGGATACGCCGGTTATCGGCCTGAAAGATCTGCTGGTGCAGCATGAAGAGCGTATCCGTAACGGGATGAAAGCTTACTCCCTGCTGGAGCAGCTGCGTTCCGGCTCTACCGATCAGTCCGTTCGCGATCAGTTCAACAACGTGAAGAAAGACCTCGGTTACGGCCTGCTGCTGAAACGCTATACCCCGAACGTCTCTGACGCGACGGAAGAGCAGATTCAGATGGCAACCAAAGACTCGATTCCACGCGTTGCGCCGCTGTACTTCGCGTTCCGTATCATGGTTGGCTGCGGCATCATCATGCTGTTGATCATTGCTGCCTCCTTCTGGTCGGTGATTCGTAACCGTATCGGTCAGCGTAAATGGCTGCTGCGTTCTGCGCTGTACGGCATGCCACTGCCATGGATCGCCATCGAATCCGGCTGGTTTGTTGCGGAATACGGCCGTCAGCCGTGGGCTATCGGTGAGGTGCTGCCAACCGCGGTAGCGAACTCATCCCTGACCGCCGGGGATCTGATTTTCTCCATGCTGCTGATTTGTGGTCTGTATACCCTGTTCCTGGTGGCTGAACTGTTCCTGATGTTCAAGTTTGCGCGGCTTGGCCCAAGCAGCCTGAAAACCGGTCGCTACCACTATGAGCAGTCAACCGTTGCTTCTCAGTCCCACTACGAGCAGTCCACCGTGACTACTCAGCCGGCACGGTAAGACAGGAGTCGTCAAATGATCGATTATGAAGTATTGCGTTTTATCTGGTGGCTGCTGGTCGGGATCTTACTGATTGGTTTTGCGGTCACTGACGGTTTCGACATGGGGGTGGGTATGCTCACCCGCTTCCTCGGTCGTAATGATACCGAGCGTCGAATTATGATTAACTCCATCGCCCCGCACTGGGACGGTAACCAGGTGTGGCTGATCACCGCAGGCGGCGCGCTGTTCGCTGCCTGGCCGATGGTCTACGCGGCTGCGTTCTCCGGCTTCTATGTGGCGATGATCCTGGTGCTGGCATCGTTGTTCTTCCGTCCGGTCGGTTTTGACTACCGCTCGAAGATTGAAGACACCCGCTGGCGCAACATGTGGGACTGGGGCATCTTCATCGGTAGTTTCGTGCCGCCGCTGGTGATCGGCGTGGCGTTCGGCAACCTGCTACAGGGCGTGCCGTTCCACCTCGATGAATACATGCGCCTGTACTACACCGGTAACTTCTTCCAGCTGCTGAACCCGTTCGGTCTGCTGGCGGGTGTGGTCAGCGTGGCGATGATCCTCACCCAGGGTGCAACTTACCTGCAGATGCGTACCGTGGGTGAACTGCACCTGCGTTCCCGCGCCGTCTCGCAGATTGCGGCTCTGGTGACCCTGGTCGGCTTCGCGCTGGCAGGCGTGTGGGTGATGTTCGGTATCGACGGTTATGTGGTGACGTCCGCGATTAACCATACCGCGCCGTCTAACCCGCTGACCAAAGAAGTCGCCCGTCAGGCAGGCGCCTGGCTGGTGAACTTCAATAATACGCCGGTTCTGTGGGCTATCCCGGCCCTGGGCGTGGTGCTGCCGCTGCTGACCCTGCTGACTTCCCGCATGGAAAAAGGCGCATGGGCATTCGTCTTCTCTTCACTGACGCTGGCGTGCATCATTCTGACGGCCGGTATCGCGATGTTCCCATTCGTGATGCCATCCAGCACCATGATGAATGCTAGCCTGACGATGTGGGATGCCACTTCCAGTCAGATGACCCTGAACCTGATGACGTTTGTGGCTGCCGTGTTCGTACCGCTCATTCTGGCTTACACCACCTGGTGTTACTGGAAAATGTACGGTCGTATCACGAAAGAACATATCGAAAGCAATACTCACTCTATGTATTAAGGAAGGAGCTGAATATGTGGTATTTCGCATGGATTTTAGGAACGCTTCTTGCCTGTGCATTTGGTGTGATTACCGCCCTGGCGCTTGAGCACGTTGAAGCGTCCAAAGCCGGTGAAGAAAAACACTGATGATCGCGTATCTCTACGGGATCATGGACAAGCGCCCGCTCCGGGCGCTTTCCTTAGTGATGGCCTTGCTGCTGGCAGGTTGCATCTTCTGGGACCCGTCGCGCTTTGCGGCGAAGACCAGCGAGCTTGAAATCTGGCACGGTTTTCTCATCATGTGGGCGGTGTGCGCCGGGGTGATCCACGGCGTCGGCTTTCGGCCGAAAGCCGTACACTGGCAGGGCATCTTCTGCCCGCTGATCGCTGATGTGGTCCTTCTTGTCGGCCTGATTTTCTTTTTCAACTGAATAAGAACTATCCGTTAATATTATGGGCTTACCCTGGCCCATAAATATTTACTCTCCGTTTACTTTCCCCCATTCCAAACCACCATTCCCGCGCGTATAGTAGCGAAGTTTAAAAGCTCTAACTCTTTTTGTATTACCGGGATGTAAAGTGAATACAACGCTGTTTCGATGGCCGGTTCGTGTCTACTACGAGGACACTGACGCCGGTGGTGTGGTTTACCACGCCAGCTACGTTGCCTTTTATGAACGAGCACGCACTGAGATGCTGCGCCATCATCACTTTAGCCAGCAGGTCCTGCTGGCGGAGCGAGTTGCCTTCGTGGTACGCAAGATGACGCTGGAGTATTTTGCGCCTGCCAGACTCGACGATATGCTCGAAGTCCAAACAGAAATAACATCAATGCGCGGAACCTCACTGGTTTTCACGCAGCGGATCGTCAATGCAGAAAACCAGGTACTGAACGAAGCTGAAGTCCTGATTGTCTGTGTTGATCCACTCATCATGAAGCCTCGTGCGCTTCCTAAGTCTATTGTCGCGGAGTTTAAGCAGTGACTGACATGAATATCCTTGATTTGTTCCTGAAGGCAAGCCTTCTGGTTAAACTTATCATGTTGATTTTGATTGGTTTTTCAATCGCATCCTGGGCCATCATCATCCAGAGAACCCGTATCCTCAATGCAGCAGGCCGCGAAGCGGAAGCGTTTGAAGATAAGTTCTGGTCAGGTATCGAACTTTCCCGTTTGTATCAGGAAAGCCAGGGGCGTCGTGAAAACCTCTCCGGCTCCGAGCAAATTTTCTATAGCGGCTTCAAAGAGTTCGCTCGCTTACACCGCGCTAACAACCATGCGCCGGAAGCGGTCGTTGAAGGGGCATCCCGTGCGATGCGTATCTCGATGAACCGTGAACTGGAAACGCTGGAAACGCACATCCCATTCCTTGGCACCGTCGGTTCCATCAGCCCGTATATCGGTCTGTTTGGTACGGTCTGGGGGATCATGCACGCCTTTATCGCCCTTGGCGCGGTAAAACAGGCGACGCTGCAGATGGTTGCACCAGGTATCGCAGAAGCGCTGATCGCGACCGCTATCGGTCTGTTCGCCGCTATTCCTGCGGTTATGGCGTATAACCGCCTGAATCAGCGCGTGAACAAACTGGAACTGAACTACGACAACTTTATGGAAGAGTTCACCGCGATTCTGCACCGCCAGGCGTTTACCAGCACCGAGAGCAACAAGGGGTAAACCATGGCCAGACAGCGTGGACGGGGTCGTCGCGAACTGAAGTCCGAAATCAACATTGTACCGCTGCTGGACGTGCTGCTGGTGCTGCTGCTGATCTTTATGGCCACAGCACCCATCATTACCCAGAGCGTGGAGGTTGATCTGCCGGATGCGACAGAATCTCAGGCTGTAAGCACCAATGACGATCCACCGGTCATCATTGAGGTATCCGGAGTGGGGCAGTACAGCGTGGTGGTTGAAAAAGATCGTCTTGATCAGCTGCCGCCGGAGCAGGTCATTGCCGAAGCGCAACGACGTCTGCAGTCAAATCCGAAAACGGTCTTCTTAATCGGTGGTGCGAAAGACGTGCCTTACGATGAAATAATAAAGGCGCTGAACCTGTTGCATAGCGCGGGCGTTAAGTCAGTCGGCTTGATGACGCAGCCTATTTGATCATCTGCGTACACAACAGAGTTTTTGGGAACCCATAGTGTCAAAGGCAACCGAACAAAACGATAAGCTTAAACGGGCGATAATTATTTCGGCGGTGCTGCATGTCATTCTTTTTGCAGCACTGATCTGGAGTTCGTTCGATGAGCATCTCGATACCGCTGCCGGCGGTGGGGGAGGTTCATCCATCGATGCCGTAATGGTCGATCCCGGCGCGGTAGTACAGAACTATAATCGTCAGCAACAGCAGCAGGCGAGTGCAAAACGTGCTGAAGAGCAACGCGAAAAGCAGGCGCAACAGCAGGCGGAAGAGCTGCGTGAAAAGCAGGCCGCCGAGCAGGAACGTCTGAAGCAGCTTGAGAAAGAACGTTTGCAGGCGCAGGAAGCGGCGAAAGAGCAGGCGGAGCAGCAGAAACAGGCTGAAGCCGCAGCGAAGCAAGCGCAGGAAAAACAGAAGCAGGCGGAAGAGGCAGCAGCCAAAGCCGCAGCGGATGCCAAAGCGCAGGCCGATGCTCAGGCGAAACAGGCTGCTGAGGCGGCAAAACAAGCTGCGGATGCTGCTGCATTAGCCGCGAAAAAAGCCGCTGCCGATGCGCAAAAACAGGCCGAAGCCGAAGCAGCCAAAGCGGCTGCGGATGCGAAGAAGAAAGTAGAAGCTGAAGCCGCGAAGAAAGCCGCTGCCGAGGCCCAGAAAAAAGCGGAAGCTGAAGCTGCCAAACAAGCAGCCCAGGAAGCCGAGAAGAAAGCGGCCGCCGAAGCTGCTAAGAAAGCCGCTGCCGCTGAAAAGGCCGCTGCGGAAAAAGCTGCTGCGGCAGAAAAAGCGGCTGCTGAGAAGAAAGCCGCTGCGGCAGAAAAAGCCGCCGCCGATAAAAAAGCCGCTGCCGAAAAAGCGGCTGCAGATAAGAAAGCTGCTGCCGATAAAGCTGCTGCTGACAAAGCTGCCGCCGCGAAAGCCGCAGCAGCGAAAAAAGCCGCTGCGGAAAAAGCAGCCGCATCGGACGTTGACGACCTGTTCGGCGATTTGAGCTCAGGTAAGAATGCGCCGAAATCGGGTGGGGCCAAAGGTAACGGTCAACCGGCAAAAGATAGCGGAACAAGTGGTGCTAATGGTGGCGCGTCAGGCGCTGATATTAGTGCGTATGCTTCGCAAATTCGTAATGCCATTCAGAGCCGTTTATACGGTGCCGACCTGTATGCCGGTAAGTCCTGTGTGCTGCATATTAAGCTGGCGCCGGACGGTCTGCTGCTGGATGTCACGGAGGAGGGCGGCGATCCTGCATTATGTCAGGCAGCTCTGACGGCGGCGAAAACGGCCAGAATTCCTAAACCGCCTAGCACGGCTGTTTATGAAAAAGTAAAAGATGCCAAACTGGACTTCAAACTGTAGCGATTTTCCCGCTAAAGTTGGCAAAACAGTCTAAGTTTGAGGCTGTAGATTGGTAGTTTTGTTTATTTGGGTTTGTTAACATTCTGCTAAATTATCGCGGGTAAGGTTACCCGGATATGGGAGATATGATGAAGCAGGCATTACGTGTTGCAATGAGTTTCTTAGTGCTGTGGGCAGCGGTGCTGCACGCAGAAGTGCGTATCGAGATCACCCAAGGGGTGGACTCGGCACGTCCGATTGGTGTGGTTCCATTCCAGTGGAAGGGGCCTGGCGCTGCGCCGGAAGATGTGGGCGGCATTGTTGCCGCTGACCTGCGCAACAGCGGTAAATTCAACCCGTTAGACCGTTCCCGTCTGCCACAGCAGCCAGGCACTGCTGCTGAGCTGCAGCCGGCGGCATGGTCCGCGCTGGGTATTGATGCGGTAGTCGTGGGTCAGGTTACCCCTAACCCGGACGGCGGTTATACCGTTGCTTACCAGCTGGTAGACACCGGTGGCGCGCCGGGTACCGTGCTGGCACAGAACACCTATAAAGTGAACAAGCAGTGGCTGCGTTATGCAGGCCACACGGCGAGTGATGAAGTGTTTGAGAAGCTGACCAGCATCAAAGGCGCATTCCGCACTCGTATTGCTTATGTCGTGCAGACCAACGGCGGCCAGTTCCCGTATGAACTGCGTGTCTCTGACTACGACGGTTACAACCAGTTCACCGTTCACCGTTCACCGCAGCCGCTGATGTCGCCGGCCTGGTCACCGGACGGTTCTAAGCTGGCGTACGTGACCTTCGAAAGCGGTCGCTCAGCGCTGGTTATCCAGACCCTGTCTAACGGCGCGGTGCGTCAGGTTGCCTCTTTCCCACGTCACAACGGGGCACCGGCATTCTCTCCGGACGGTTCTAAACTGGCGTTTGCCCTCTCTAAAACCGGTAGCCTGAACCTGTACGTGATGGACATTGGCTCCGGCCAGATCCGTCAGGTCACCGACGGTCGTAGCAACAACACCGAACCAACCTGGTTCCCGGACAGCCAGAACCTGGCCTTTACCTCTGACCAGGCGGGTCGTCCACAGGTGTATAAAGTCAATGTTAACGGCGGTGCACCGCAGCGTATCACCTGGGAAGGTTCACAGAACCAGGACGCAGACGTGAGCGCTGACGGTAAGTTTATGGTAATGGTTAGCTCGGCCGGTGGTCAGCAGCACATTGCCAAACAAGATCTGGGCGGGGGTGGCGTACAAGTTCTGTCGTCAACTTTCCTGGATGAAACGCCAAGTCTGGCACCTAACGGCACTATGGTTATCTACAGCTCTTCTCAGGGGATGGGATCCGTGCTGAATCTGGTTTCTACCGATGGGCGTTTCAAAGCGCGTATTCCGGCAACTGATGGACAGGTAAAATCACCTGCCTGGTCGCCGTACCTGTAATAATAATTAATTGAATAATAAAGGAATCATAGAAATGCAACTGAACAAAGTGCTGAAAGGGCTGATGATCGCTCTGCCTGTTATGGCAATCGCAGCGTGTTCTTCTAACAAGAACGCCAGCAACGACCAGAGCGGCGAAGGCATGATGGGTGCCGGCACCGGTATGGACGCAAACGGCAACGGCAATATGTCTTCTGAAGAGCAGGCGCGTCTTCAGATGCAACAGCTGCAGCAGAACAACATTGTTTACTTCGATCTGGACAAGTTCGACATCCGTTCTGACTTCGCTGCGATGCTGGATGCGCACGCTAACTTCCTGCGTAGCAACCCGTCTTACAAAGTCACCGTAGAAGGTCACGCGGACGAACGTGGTACTCCTGAGTACAACATCTCCCTGGGTGAGCGTCGTGCTAACGCCGTTAAAATGTACCTGCAGGGTAAAGGCGTTTCTGCTGACCAGATCTCCATCGTTTCTTACGGTAAAGAAAAACCTGCAGTACTGGGTCACGACGAAGCGGCTTACTCCAAAAACCGTCGTGCCGTACTGGTTTACTAAGAGAATTGCATGAGCAGTAACTTCAGACATCATCTGTTGAGTCTGTCGTTACTGGTTGGTATAGCGGCCCCCTGGGCCGCTTTTGCTCAGGCACCAATCAGTAGTGTCGGCTCAGGCTCGGTAGAAGACCGGGTCACCCAACTCGAGCGTATTTCTAATGCTCACAGCCAGCTTTTAACCCAACTTCAGCAGCAGCTCTCTGACAACCAAACCGATATTGATTCACTGCGCGGACAGATCCAGGAAAGCCAGTATCAGCTCAATCAGGTTGTGGAGCGTCAGAAGCAGATCCTGCTGCAGATAGATAGCCTGAATAATGGCGGCGCAGCAGCGCAACCAGCCGCAGGCGATCAAAGCGGCGCAGCTGGTGCGACGGCAACGCCTCAGGCTGATGCGTCAGCCTCCACAGGCGCGCCTGTACAGAGCGGTGACGCGAATACTGACTACAACGCGGCGATTGCCCTGGTGCAGGATAACTCGCGCCAGGACGAAGCTATGGCGGCGTTTCAGAACTTCGTGAAGAAATACCCTGATTCAACCTATCAGCCCAATGCGAACTATTGGTTGGGACAGCTGAATTACAACAAGGGTAAAAAAGACGACGCGGCGTTCTATTTTGCCTCCGTGGTAAAAAATTACCCTAAATCACCGAAAGCCCCAGATGCGATGTACAAAGTCGGGGTGATCATGCAGGACAAAGGCGACACCGCGAAAGCGAAGGCCGTCTTCCAGCAGGTGGTCACTAAGTTCCCGGGCACCGAAGGTGCAAAACAAGCGCAAAAACGTCTTGCTGCGATGGGATGATTGCCGGTTGACCAGAAATCGCGTTTTTTCTGGTCTTGCCGCATACTTCCTAAGCAGTTAAGTGATATTCATCAAAATATTAGTTGCGCAGAATTCTGAAATCAGTAATATATGCCGCCGTTGCCAAGGGATATCAAACAGCCCAAAAGCAGCCAAAATAGTGGGTCGTTAGCTCAGTTGGTAGAGCAGTTGACTTTTAATCAATTGGTCGCAGGTTCGAATCCTGCACGACCCACCACTAAAGCAGTTCCGGTAGTACAGAGTGGGTGATTAGCTCAGTTGGTAGAGCATCTCCTTTACACGGAGGGGGTCGGCGGTTCGAGCCCGTCATCACCCACCACTCGGGTCGTTAGCTCAGTTGGTAGAGCAGTTGACTTTTAATCAATTGGTCGCAGGTTCGAATCCTGCACGACCCACCAATTTTGAATTGGTACCGAGTAAAATTATCTTCGAAGTCAATACCCGAATGGGTCGTTAGCTCAGTTGGTAGAGCAGTTGACTTTTAATCAATTGGTCGCAGGTTCGAATCCTGCACGACCCACCACTTCGAAGAAAAGCAGTACATCCCCCAAGGGGTCGTTAGCTCAGTTGGTAGAGCAGTTGACTTTTAATCAATTGGTCGCAGGTTCGAATCCTGCACGACCCACCAATGTAAAAAGGCGCCCTAAAGGCGCCTTTTTGCTATCCAGCCCGATGACATTTCGCTCCAGATTCGCTATCTTGTTTAGTATACAAAACACAATGGTCGCCCGTTTTGCTATGTCGCGCAAAATAAAGGCGATATTGTTAAGCCCGTAAAACGAGAAGCCAAAATGAGTGTGATGTTTGATCCTGAAGCCGCTATTTATCCCTTCCCGCCGAAGCCTGTTCCGCTGAGTCTGGACGAAAAGCAGTTCTACCGTGAAAAGATAAAGCGTCTGCTCAAAGAGCGTGATGCGGTCATGGTGGCGCACTACTACACCGATCCGGAAATTCAGCAGTTGGCAGAAGAGACCGGCGGCTGCATTTCGGACTCGCTGGAGATGGCGCGCTTCGGAGCAAAACATCCCGCTTCAACGTTGCTGGTGGCCGGGGTGCGTTTTATGGGCGAGACGGCAAAAATCCTCAGCCCGGAAAAAACCATCCTGATGCCGACCCTCAATGCAGAGTGCTCGCTGGATTTAGGCTGCCCGATCGACGAATTCACCGCCTTTTGCGATGCCCATCCTGACAGAACGGTGGTGGTTTATGCCAACACCTCTGCCGCGGTCAAAGCGCGTGCCGACTGGGTGGTAACGTCCAGCATCGCCGTCGAACTGATTGAGCATCTCGACAGTCTCGGCGAGAAAATTATCTGGGCGCCGGACAAACATCTGGGTAACTACGTTCAGAAACAGACCGGGGCAGACATTATGTGCTGGCAGGGCGCCTGTATCGTTCATGACGAGTTTAAAACCCAGGCGCTGGAGCGCATGAAAGGCCTCTATCCGGAAGCCGCTGTGCTGGTCCACCCGGAGTCACCCCAGGCGATCGTCAACATGGCGGATGCCGTCGGTTCCACCAGCCAGCTGATCAATGCCGCGAAAACGCTGCCGCATCGCCAGCTTATCGTCGCCACCGATCGCGGCATCTTCTACAAAATGCAGCAGGCGGTGCCGGAGAAAGAGCTGCTGGAAGCGCCGACCGCAGGCGAGGGGGCAACCTGTCGCAGCTGCGCGCACTGTCCGTGGATGGCAATGAACGGACTAAAGGCGATTGCAGACGGGCTGGAGTCGGGCGGCGCGGCGCATGAGATCCATGTGGATGCGGCGCTGCGTGAAGGGGCGTTAATTCCGCTTAACCGGATGCTGGATTTTGCGGCTACACTACGTCCTTAAGCTACGTAACGTAACGCTGAGGGAAAAAGATGGATTTTTTTAGCACGCAAAACATTCTGGTACATATACCCATTGGCACCGGCGGCTATGACTTGTCATGGATTGAAGCTGTCGGGACGATTGCAGGTCTGCTCTGTATCTGGCTCGCCAGCCTGGAGAAGATCGTCAACTATGCGTTTGGCCTGGTGAACGTCACGCTGTTCGCCATTATCTTCTTCCAGATCCAGCTGTATGCCAGCCTGCTGCTGCAGCTGTTCTTCTTCGTAGCCAATATTTATGGCTGGTATGCCTGGTCGCGGCAGAACAGCCAGCAGGAGGCGGAACTGCAGATCCGCTGGCTGCCGTTGCCGAAAGCCGTCGGCTGGCTGGCCGCCTGCGTGGTGGCTATCGGCCTGATGACGGTCTATATCGATCCGGTGTTCGCTTTCCTGACCCGCGTGGCGGTGTCGGCGATGAGCAGCCTGGGCCTGAACGTCACCATGCCGGAGCTGCAGCCTGATGCCTTCCCGTTCTGGGATTCGTGCATGATGGTACTGTCGATTGCCGCTATGATCCTGATGACCCGCAAATATGTCGAAAACTGGCTGCTGTGGGTGATCATTAATGTCATAAGCGTGGTGATCTTCGCCCTGCAGGGCGTCTATGCCATGTCGCTGGAGTATATGATCCTGACCTTTATTGCCCTGAACGGCAGCAGGATGTGGATTAACAGCGCGCGTGAACGGGGTTCCCACGCGCTGGCACGTTAATGGTGGTGATGATGGGCGTGGTCGGACTGGATCTCATTGAGATGGCAGTCCGGTCCGTTACAGGGGGTGTACTCCATCTGGATGGTGCTATGCGCAATGGCGTAGTGGTGCTCCAGAAAATGCTGGATACGCCCCAGTAACGCATCGTGATCGTGAGGAGGAATGACCTGAACATGCAGCGTCATCAGCGGCTTTTCACCCACCATCCAGACGTGAACATGATGCACATCGCGCACTTCGGGAATGGATCGCGTTAAGTTGCGCTTCAGCGCCGGAATATCCAGCGACGCCGGGGCCCCTTCCAGCAGCTCATTCACGCTCTCCTGCAGTAACCGCCAGGCACTGCGTAACACCAGGCACGAGACTAAAATCGACAGTATCGGATCGATCGGCGTCCATCCCGTCCAGAGGATCACCAGCGCCGCGACGATGGCCCCTACCGAACCCAGCAGATCCCCCAGCACATGCAGCGCCGCTGCCCGCACGTTGAGGTTTTTCTCTTCACTGCCGCGATGCAAAATCCAGAACGCCAGTATATTGGCGATAAGCCCGGCAACCGCCACTACCATCATGGTGACACCCGCGACAGGCTGAGGATGCCGGAAACGCTGGAAGGCTTCCCAGACAATTAAAATCGTGATTAACACCAGCGCAATGGCGTTGACGAATGCGGCAAGGGTGGTAAGGCGCAGCCAGCCAAAGGTGCGACCACGGCTTGGAGGACGGCGGGCGAATATCACCGCCAGTAGCGCAAACAGCAGAGCAGCCGCGTCCGTTAACATATGTCCGGCATCGGCCAACAGCGCCAGCGAGCCGGAAACCAGCCCGCCGATCACTTCGATGACCATAAATGTGGCAGTCACGGCAAAAGCCAGCTTCAGCCGTTTAGCATTGTCGTCCTGCGAGGAAGGGGCGTGCGAGTGGGCGTGCGCCATGAATGATGTCCCGGTTCATTATTATTGTAAGTGTAGCGTTTTTAGCATCTTACACAAAAAACAAAGGAGAGCCGTAGCTCTCCTTCATCATAACCGCATTACCGTTAATTACTGGGTAGTGCCGTCAGTTTTTTGTTCTTGCGGAGTTCTTTCAGTATCGACTTTGCCGGACTGATCCGGACATTTGCCATCTTTACACATTGAGTTCTTGTGCTGGTCGTCCTTGGTCATGCCGCTACTGTCCATCTTGCTTGGGTCATCATTACCCATGACAGAGTTGGTGCCACCGGTAGTCGAACTGTTGCCGGTACCGTTAGTCGTGCCAGTGCCGCTGGTGGAGTTAGTGCCATCAGGGTTTAGCATTGTCCCGCCAGTGCCAGTGCCAGTACCAGTGCCAGTACCCGTTGTGCCTGAACCCGTATTAATCTGGCTGTTACCGGTATTATTTGGAGCAATATTCTGATGCGCATCAGGCGCTACTGCTCCGGCATCCGCAGCGGCGTTTGCCTGGCCGTTGTTGCTGCTGGAGCCAGTGTCAGCCGCCAGGGCTGCACCGCTTGCCATCGTGAGCGAAGCTGTCAGGAAAAGGGTTGCGAGTTTAGTCATTTTCATCATGCTGCTCCTGTTCTGGTCGTTATG
This sequence comes from Leclercia sp. TB492, assembly GCF_049974505.2. Taxonomy (NCBI): domain Bacteria; kingdom Pseudomonadati; phylum Pseudomonadota; class Gammaproteobacteria; order Enterobacterales; family Enterobacteriaceae; genus Leclercia; species Leclercia sp. TB492. The sequence continues at coordinate 1,333,483 of NZ_CM127572.1, forward strand.
TTCTGGATAACTTCTTTCCACAGTGCATATGCGAAATCGATATACTGCTCAGTGGTTAAAGATGCCATGATCCATACTTAGGTCAGTATGGAATCGCGATAAACGTAATAAATGCAGTGCATACAGTTAAAAAGTTTAGGGTGTATCTCGTTTTTCGCTACTTTGTGGGGTTTTTTAAGCGAATTCCAGGATTTATCTGTGCGAAGTGTAAAAGCCAGTTTACACTTCCTGACTGACAAGATAGATTGAAGGGATTGCATTCGTTTATAAAAATATGGCAAAGCTGGAAAGAAGATGAATTATCAGAATGACGATTTACGTATTAAAGAGATCAATGAGTTATTACCCCCTGTAGCGCTCCTTGAGAAGTTTCCTGCCACCGAAAATGCCGCCAACACCGTTTCTCATGCCCGTAAAGCGATCCACAAGATCCTGAAAGGTAATGACGATCGTCTGCTGGTGGTGATCGGCCCGTGCTCCATTCACGATCCTGCGGCGGCGAAAGAGTATGCAGCACGCCTGCTGACGCTGCGCGAGACGCTGAAGGATGAGCTGGAAATCGTCATGCGCGTCTACTTTGAAAAACCGCGTACCACCGTGGGCTGGAAAGGACTGATCAACGATCCGCATATGGATGGCAGCTTCCAGATCAACGACGGTCTGCGCATCGCCCGCAAGCTGCTGCTGGATATCAACGACAGCGGGCTGCCGGCGGCGGGTGAGTTCCTTGATATGATCACCCCGCAATATCTGGCAGACCTGATGAGCTGGGGCGCCATTGGCGCGCGTACCACTGAGTCTCAGGTCCATCGCGAGCTCGCGTCCGGGCTCTCCTGCCCGGTGGGCTTTAAAAACGGCACCGACGGCACCATTAAAGTGGCGATCGACGCGATTAATGCCGCCGGGGCGCCGCACTGCTTCCTCTCCGTGACCAAATGGGGTCACTCTGCGATTGTAAACACCAGCGGCAACGGCGACTGCCATATTATTCTGCGCGGCGGCAAAGAGCCTAACTACAGCGCGGCGCACGTCGCGGAAGTGAAGGCGGGCCTGGACAAAGCGGGTCTGCCTGCACAGGTGATGATCGACTTCAGCCATGCCAACTCCAGCAAGCAGTTTAAGAAGCAGATGGACGTCGGCACCGATGTCTGCCAGCAGATTGCGGGCGGTGAAAAGGCCATTATCGGGGTGATGATTGAAAGCCACCTGGTGGAAGGCAATCAGAATCTGGAAGGTAGCGAGCCGCTGGTTTACGGTAAGAGTGTTACCGATGCCTGCATCGGCTGGGACGATACCGAAACGGTACTGCGTCAGCTGGCAAACGCGGTGAAAGCCCGTCGCGGCTAAAAAAAATGCCGGATAAGTATCCGGCATTCAGCATCTAAGGCCCGGTCATCGCGACCGGGCTTTTTTATTACTTGGCTTTACCCTGGTTCGCAACGGCCGCAGCTTTAGCCGCGATCTCGTCAGCGTTACCCAGATAGTAGTGCTTGATTGGTTTGAAGTTTTCGTCGAACTCGTACACCAGCGGTACGCCGGTTGGGATGTTCAGCTCGAGGATCTCGTCTTCGCCCATGTTGTCCAGGTATTTCACCAGCGCACGCAGGGAGTTACCGTGAGCAGCGATGATCACGCGCTCGCCGCTTTTCAGGCGTGGCAGGATGGTTTCGTTCCAGTAAGGCACCACGCGATCGATAGTCAGCGCCAGGCTTTCAGTCTGTGGCAGCTCAGCATCGGTCAGTTTCGCGTAACGCGGGTCGTGACCCGGGTAGCGCTCGTCATCTTTGGTCAGCTCTGGTGGGGTTACCGCGAAGCCGCGACGCCACTGTTTAACCTGCTCGTCACCGTATTTTTCTGCGGTTTCTGCTTTGTTCAGACCCTGCAGCGCACCGTAGTGACGCTCGTTCAGTTTCCAGGATTTCTCAACCGGCAGCCATGCCTGATCCAGTTCGTCCAGCACGTTCCACAGGGTGTGGATGGCACGTTTCAGCACGGAGGTATAAGCAAAATCGAAGCTGAAGCCTTCGTCTTTCAGCAGTTTGCCCGCTGCTTTCGCTTCGCCAACGCCTTTCTCGGACAGGTCAACATCATACCAACCGGTAAAACGGTTTTCGTTGTTCCACTGGCTTTCGCCGTGACGTACCAGAACCAGCTTAGTTACAGCCATATTTTACTCCTCCAGAACAAGCATTATTTGAATGATAACAATTCTCATTATATTGCTGCGGCTGAGCCGCGGGCAACGCTTAACCCTAACCATAGCGAAAATAGTGTCGCAGTGTAAGATGCTTGTGAATGAGGGGTTGTGATTTTGTCCGTAACTGGCGCTATTTTCAGCAAGATGGGCAAAAAAAGCCCTCCATCAGGAGGGCCGGTTTTTATTGCGTAATGAACTGATATTCCGTGACGCTGATGTACTCTTCACCCGGACGCAGAATGCAGTCGGGCTGCGGCCATTCCGCATGGTTCGGGCTGTCGGGTAAAAACTCGCTCTCCAGCGCCAGGCCTTGCCAGGCACGATATTCACCGTCTTCCCGCGCCGGCGTGCCGTCGAGGAAGTTACCGGAATAGAATTGCAGGGCAGGGGCGGTGGTATAGACCGTCATCTGCAGCTTTTCATCGGCCGACCACAGGTGCGCCGCAGGCTGGCTCAGATCACCCAAGGCATCAAGCAGGAACGCATGATCGTAACCTTTCACCTTGCGCTGATGGTCATCCGCCAGGAAATCCTGGGCGATAGCTTTGGTGGTGCGGAAATCAAAGCTTGTGCCCGCCACGGCTTTTAACCCTTCCTGCGGGATCCCCATTTCATCGACCGGCAGATAGCGCTGGGCCAGCAGTTGCAGCCTGTGGTTACGCACGTCGCTGCAGTCGCCGTCGAGGTTGAAGTAAGCGTGGTTGGTCAGGTTGACCGGGCAGGGCTTGTCCACCGTGGCGCGGTATTCAATGGCGATCCGGTTATCATCCGTTAAGCGATAATGGACGCTCGTCTCACAGTTACCCGGGTAGCCCTGATCGCCATCCGGGGAGTGGAGGGTCAGCAGCGCTTCGCCATCGTTCTGCTTGATAATGCGCCAGCGACGCTTGTCGAAGCCGTCCGGGCCGCCGTGTAGCTGGTTTTCGCCCTGGCTCGGCAGCAGCGCATAGCGCACGCCATCCAGCTTAAAACTGCTTTTGGCGATGCGGTTGGCATAACGGCCCACCGAAGCGCCAAGGAACGCGGTTTGTTCAACGTATTGCTCAGGTGAGGCACAGCCGAGCAGGGTTTCGCGCACGCTGCCGTCACGCATCGGGACGCGGGCGGAAAGCAGCGTGGCGCCCCAGTCCATCAGCGTCACCACCATCCCCGCGCTGTTGCGCAGGGTGATCAGGCGGTACGGCAGGCCGTCAGGGGCGAGAACAGGTGTTTCGTTTAGCACTGGCCAGCTCCTTGTGAGGCGTTGCAAACATAGAAGGTCTCTTTGATACCGGTTTTGGCTTCATACTGCTGCTCAACGGCTTGCTGAACAACCGGGACTAACGCCTCCGGCACCAGCGCCACGATGCAGCCACCGAAACCGCCCCCGGTCATACGCACGCCGCCCTGCTCGCCGATCGCCGCTTTGACAATCTCCACCAGGGTGTCGATCTGCGGTACGGTGATTTCGAAATCATCGCGCATGGAGGCATGCGATTCAGCCATCAGCTCGCCCATCCGACGCAGATCGCCTTTCTCCAGCGCTGCCGCCGCTTCCACGGTACGGGCGTTTTCGGTCAGGACGTGACGAACGCGTTTGGCGACTACCGGATCCAGCTCGTGGGCCACTTTATTGAACTCAGCGAGTGAGACGTCACGCAGCGCAGACTGCTGGAAGAAGCGCGCCCCGGTTTCACACTGCTCGCGGCGGGTGTTGTACTCGCTGCCGACCAGGGTGCGTTTGAAATTACTGTTGATGATAACAACCGCCGCGCCTTTCGGCAGGCTGACCGCTTTGGTGCCCAGCGAGCGGCAGTCGATCAGCAACGCGTGGCCTTTTTTGCCCAGCGCCGAGATCAGCTGATCCATAATACCGCAGTTGCAGCCGACGAACTGGTTCTCTGCTTCCTGGCCGTTAAGGGCGATCTGCGCGCCGTCCAGCGGCAGATGATAGAGCTGCTGGAACACGGTGCCGACCGCCACTTCCAGCGAGGCGGATGAGCTTAAGCCCGCGCCCTGAGGTACGTTGCCGCTGATCACCAGATCCGCACCGCCAAAGTTCTTGTTGCGCTTCTGCAGGTGTTTTACCACGCCGCGAACATAGTTCGACCACTGCTGGCTGTCGTGCTCAACAATAGGCGCATCCAGTGAGAACTCGTCGATCTGGTTGTCGTAATCGGCCGCCAGCACGCGCACCTTGCGGTCGTCGCGTTTCGCGCAGCTGATTACCGTCTGGTAATCAATGGCGCAGGGCAGGACGAAACCGTCGTTGTAATCGGTATGCTCGCCGATCAGGTTAACGCGGCCTGGGGCCTGAATCGCGTGAGTGGCAGGGTAGCCGAATTTTTCAGTAAACAGGGCGTGGGTTTTATCTTTCAGGCTCATTGTTATTCTCCGGATTCGCGAAAATGGACATCACTCACTGCACGCAGGCGTTCTGCGGCCTGTTCCGCCGTCAGATCACGCTGGGTTTCCGCCAGCATCTCGTAGCCGACCATAAATTTACGTACGGTCGCGGAGCGCAGCAGCGGCGGATAAAAGTGGGCGTGCAACTGCCAGTGTTGATTCTCTTCGCCATTAAAGGGCGCGCCGTGCCAGCCCATGGAATACGGGAAAGAGCACTGGAACAGGTTGTCATAACGGCTGGTCAGCTTTTTCAGCGCCAGCGCCAGATCGCTGCGTTGGGCTTCGCTCAAATCGGTGATCCGCAGAACGTGGGCTTTCGGCAGCAGCAGGGTTTCGAACGGCCATGCCGCCCAGTACGGTACCACGGCTAACCAGTGCTCGGTTTCCACCACGGTGCGGCTACCGTCGGCCAGCTCGCGCTGGACATAGTCCAACAGCATCGACGATTCCTGCTCAGCGAAATAGGTCTTTTGCAGGCGATCTTCCCGCTCCACTTCGTTAGGCATAAAGCTGTTGGCCCACACCTGGCCGTGCGGATGGGGGTTGGAGCAGCCCATGGCTGCGCCTTTGTTCTCAAAGACCTGCACCCAGGGATAGCGCTGCCCCAGCTCGGCGGTCTGTTCCTGCCAGGTTTTCACGACCTCGGTCAGGGCCTCAACGCTCAGTTCCGGCAGGGTTTTGCTGTGATCCGGCGAGAAGCAGATCACCCGGCTGGTGCCGCGTGCGCTTTCGCAGCGCAGCAGCGGATCGTCACTCTGCGGCGCGTCCGGCGTATCGGTCATCAGGGCGGCAAAGTCGTTAGTGAAAACGAAGGTGCCTGTATAGTCGGGGTTAATATCCCCGGTCACGCGGGTATTCCCCGGACAGAGGAAACAGTCCGGATCGTGCTGCGGCAGCGTCTGTTTAGCTGGCGTCTCCTGTGCGCCCTGCCAGGGACGCTTGGCGCGATGCGGTGACACCAGGATCCACTGCCCGGTTAACGGATTGAAACGACGATGTGGGTGATCGACGGGGTTAAATTGGGTCATGACAGATCCTTAGTCCGGATAGCCCTGCGGGTGGCGAGACTGCCAGCGCCAGGTATCCTGTGCCATTTCATCGAGCGTGCGCGAAACACGCCAGTTAAGCTCTTTCTCGGCCTTGGTGGCATCCGCCCAGTAGGCGGGCAGATCGCCGTCGCGACGTGGGGCAAAGTGATAGCTCACCGGTTTGCCGCAGGCGGCGCTGAAGGCGTTCACCACGTCCAGCACGCTGCTGCCGACGCCTGCGCCGAGGTTGTAAATATGGACGCCCGGTTTATCGGCCAGCTGCTGCATAGCCGCCACGTGACCGTCGGCGAGATCCATCACATGAATGTAGTCGCGAACGCCGGTGCCGTCCGGGGTCGGGTAGTCGTTGCCGAACACCGCCAGCGAATCACGACGGCCTACTGCCACCTGGGCAATGTACGGCATCAGGTTATTGGGGATACCCTGCGGATCTTCGCCCATATCCCCTGACGGATGCGCGCCCACCGGGTTGAAATAGCGCAGCAGGGCGATACTCCAGTCCGGCTGGGCTTTTTGCAGGTCGGTCAGGATCTGTTCCACCATCAGCTTGCTTTTGCCGTACGGGCTTTGCGGCGTCCCGGTCGGGAAGCTTTCGGCATAAGGGATTTGCGGCTGGTCGCCATAGACGGTGGCAGAGGAGCTGAAGATGAAGTTTTTCACGCCCGCGGCGCGCATGGCGGAGATCAGACGCAGCGTACCGTTGACGTTGTTATCGTAATACTCCAGCGGTTTTGACACCGACTCGCCCACGGCTTTCAGCCCGGCAAAGTGGATCACTGCCTCAATGGCGTGATCGTGGAGGATCTCGGTCATCAGCGCTTCGTTACGAATATCGCCTTCGACAAAGGCAGGCTGTTTACCGGCCAGGCGTTCCATGACCGGCAGCACGCTGCGTTTACTGTTGCACAGGTTATCAAGGATGATGACGTCGTGGCCATTTTGCAGCAGTTGCACACAGGTATGACTTCCTATGTAACCGCTACCACCTGTTACCAGAACTCGCATATTTCGCTCCATTAGGCTTAGGGTATGAGATAATCCTAGCATAACAGAGAGCAGGAAAGTGTGACATGGGATAAATTAGTGGAATCGTTTACACTGGATGAAGCGCAACCGCTTTCCGGCTAAAAAAGGATTGTAAATCAAAGTGCCCGGGATGGGATGTTGCAGGTTATCTGAAAAAAACGGGGGGGCGTCCCCCGTCAGGATGTCAGACCGGGCCCGTCCGGTAGCGGTAACTGTCGCCGTCAGCGACAAACTCCAGGCGGTGGGTGATACAGGCGGGAGCATCCTCCGCATGGTGAGAGACAAACAGCAGCTGCGTTTCCCCTTCGCTAATCAGTACATCCACAAAGCGGCGGATCAGCTGGCGGTTAAGCGGATCCAGCCCCTGCAAGGGCTCGTCGAGGATCAGCAGGGTCGGGTGCTTCACCAGCGCGCGCACGATCAGCGCCAGCCGCTGCTGGCCCCACGACAGGCTGCTGAACGGCGCATCCGCGACCCGGTTATCCATCCCGAGGATATCCAGCCACTGCTGCGCCAGCTTGTGCTGCCTGTCGGAAACCGCCTGATAAATTCCGATGGAGTCGAAATACCCCGACAGAATGACATTGCGCACCGTGGTGCTGACCCGGTAATCGAGGTGCAGGCTGCTGCTGACATAGCCGATATGCTTTTTGATATCCCAGATGGTTTCGCCGCTGCCGCGACGGCGGCCAAAGAGGGTGAGATCGTTGCTGTAGCCCTGGGGATGATCGCCGGTAATCAGGCTCAGCAGAGTCGATTTACCGGCGCCGTTGGGGCCGACAATCTGCCAGTGCTCGCCGGGATTTACCGTCCAGCTCAGATGGTCAAGGATCGGGCGATCGTTATACGACACCACGCCGTCATTGAGCACTATCCGCGGTTCGCCTTCTGGCAGGGCATGGCGTGCCGAAGGGGCATCCGGTTCGGGCAGGGTGACGCCGTTCAGCTTTTCACTGTGCGCCAGCTGGGCAATCAGGGCCTGGTTCAGCAGGGCCGCTTTTTCCCCCACCGCCGTCAGGGTACAGTCGGCCAGTACCCCGGCGTTCTTCACAAAATCGGGGATCTCGTCGAAACGGTTAAGGACCAGCACCAGGGTGTAACCCTGCTGATTAAGCGAGGCCAGCAGATCCGCCAGCTGCCCGCGGGATTTCACATCGAGGCCGTCGAAAGGCTCATCGAGGATCAGCAGCTCAGGTGCGGCCATCAGGGCCTGGCACAGCAGCGTTTTGCGGGTTTCGCCGGTGGAGAGGTATTTAAAGCGTCGGTCCAGCAGGTGAGCGATGCCGAACTGTTCCGCGAGCTGGCGGCAGCGGGCATCGTCTTTGATCTCGTCCTGGATAATCTCAGATGCCGTGCGGCCGGTATCTTCTTCGCCGGGGCTGAGCAGATCGGTGTTGTTGCGCTGCCACTCGTCACTAACCAGTTTTTGCAGCTGTTCAAAGGAGAGGCGGGTCAGACGCGTAAAGGTACTCTGGCGTTCGCCCTTCAGCAGCGTCAGCTCCCCAGCCAGCGCCCGGGCGAGGGCAGACTTGCCGCTGCCGTTACTGCCAACGAACGCCCAGCTTTCACCAGCATTGAGCGTAAAATCCGCGAGCGTGAGCGTACGGGTATCGCTAAGACGAAACGTGCCTTGCGAAATTTGCAATGATGACATGATTTATCCCATTTTATGCAGCAATAAGCATCAGGGATACCCAGTGTCGGGGCGAATGTCAATGCGCTTAGCACAACGTGGCGATAATCACCCGGTCAGCATTAAAATATGCCGTTACCTCAGTACATTCTTCTAAGCCCCGGCTCTGGGCCACAGGCACGGTGGCGCAAAGCGTCTGGCCGTCGGGCAGGGTCATCAGCACTTCACACTGCTCATCGCCCCGATCGATATGGTTAATGATCCCCTGCAATTGATTATCCGCCTGGATCGCCGTCTCCCTGTCCTGAGTGATACTGACCCAGGGGGCCTTCAGCAGCACCAGCACCTCTTTGCCCTCATCCAGCCCCAGCCGCTCGCCGCTCTGGGCGGTAATGGCCACTTTCAGGCGGGTAGTACCGTCGGCGAGTAAAATATCCACCTGCTGCTGGACGCGATCGTCATCGCGGGCGGTGACCGTACCAAACCACTGGTTGCGGGCGCTGGTCTGCAAGGAGAAACGCGAGATAGCGCCAAGCAGGCTGTCCAGCGGCAGAGCGTCGTCGTCGCTTAAGACATCGAAGGCTTTCTGTTGGATCTGCCCCAGCAGGTCATAGAGCTGGATCAGTCGCTGCCCGTAGCGCGTCAGTATCGCACCGCCGCCGCCTTTGCCGCCGGTAGCGCGTTCGACCAGAGTCTGTTCGCTCAGGGTGTTCATCTCATTGATGGCATCCCAGGCGCTTTTATAGCTAATGCCGGCGTTCCTGGCTCCCTGGCTGATGGAACCGGTTTGCGCAATCTGTTTAAGCAGGGCGATGCGGCGGGGATCGGCAAACAATTTTTGCGAAAGACGGAGGGTGAGGAGAATTTCGGCCTGCATAACAATGTCCTGGCAAAAGGGTTATTGTGACCTAATTCGTTTTATGCGCAAACTGTACCGCACAAAAGGGGATGTATTTCTCGCTTTTCCGGTTAGAATAAGGCATTCACATTGTCTGGAGAAAGCCATGTTAGAGTTGCTGAAAAGTCTGGTATTCGCCGTGATCATGGTGCCAGTGGTGATGGCTATCATTCTCGGTGCCATCTACGGCCTGGGTGAGGTGTTCAACATCTTTTCCAATATCGGCCACAGAAAACAGCCGAAAAAACAGCATTAATTTCCTGTAAAAACGCCCGGTTCTGCCGGGCGTTTTGCTCTCAAGTTTCCCTCTTCCGCGCCGATATTACTTACGGCATCAGTTTCATTTACTCACTAATCGGTACGATTTAACGCTGGGAAAACCTTAGGGTTATCGTTATATTTATTTTTATATAACGACACTCACAGGAGTTAAAGATGACACGTACATGGTTACGCCTTTTCGCAGGGGCAACGCTGACCCTCACCCTGACCGGACATGCACTGGCGGATGAGGGCAAAATTACCGTCTTCGCGGCAGCATCCCTGACGAACGCGATGCAGGATATCGCTGCGGAGTATAAAAAAGAGAAAAACGTCGAGGTGGTGTCGTCCTTTGCGTCTTCGTCCACGCTGGCGCGCCAGATCGAAGCGGGAGCGCCTGCGGACCTGTTCATCTCCGCCGATCAGAAGTGGATGGATTACGCGGTCGAGAAAAAATCGATAGATACCGCCAGCCGCGCAACCCTGCTGGGCAATAGCCTGGTAGTGGTGGCACCGAAAGAGAGTGCCCAGGGCGAGACCGCCATAAACAAAGAGACCCGCTGGACCAGCCTGCTGAAAGACGGGCGTCTGGCGGTGGGCGATCCGGAACACGTTCCGGCGGGCATTTATGCCAAAGAGGCGCTGCAAAAACTTGGGGCCTGGGAGACGCTGTCCCCGAAACTGGCCCCGGCGGAAGACGTGCGTGGCGCGCTGGCGCTGGTGGAGCGCAACGAAGCGCCGTTGGGCATCGTCTACGGCTCTGATGCCGTCGCCGGAAAAGGGGTGAAAGTGGTGGGGACCTTCCCGGAAGACTCACATAAGAAAGTGGAATATCCTGTTGCCATCGTCGATGGACATAAAAACGCTACCGTCAGCGCCTTTTACGATTATCTGAAGGGGCCGCAGGCATCGGCAATCTTTAAACGTTACGGATTTACGACTCACGAATGATATTGACCGATCCCGAATGGCAGGCCGTGCTGCTGAGCCTGAAAGTCTCTTCCCTCGCGGTTGCATTTAGTTTGCCCTTTGGGATCTTCTTCGCCTGGCTACTGGTTCGCTGTAAATTTCCCGGCAAAGCGCTCCTTGACAGTGTTTTGCATTTGCCGCTGGTGCTGCCGCCGGTGGTGGTCGGTTACCTGCTCCTCATCGCCATGGGGCGACGCGGGTTTATCGGCGAGCGGCTGTATGAGTGGTTTGGCCTCAGCTTTGCCTTCAGCTGGCGCGGTGCGGTGCTGGCAGCCGCGGTGATGTCGTTCCCGCTGATGGTGCGGGCGATCCGCCTGGCGCTGGAAGGGGTCGACATGAAGCTTGAACAGGCGGCCCGCACGTTGGGTGCCGGACGCTGGCGCGTATTTCTGACCATCACGCTTCCCCTGACGCTGCCGGGCATTATTGTCGGCACCGTGCTGGCCTTTGCCCGCTCGCTGGGCGAGTTTGGCGCGACCATCACCTTTGTTTCTAATATCCCGGGTGAAACGCGCACTATCCCGTCGGCGATGTATACCCTTATCCAGACCCCCGGTGGCGAAGGGGCCGCCGCGCGTCTTTGTATTATCTCCATTGTGCTGGCGATGGTGTCGCTGCTGGTATCGGAATGGCTGGCCCGTCTGAGCCGTGAACGGATGGGGAACTGACCATGCTGGAACTCAATTTCACCCAGACCCTGGGCGAGCACTGCCTCACCCTCAACGAAACCCTGCCTGCCAGCGGAATTACCGCCATTTTTGGCGTTTCCGGCGCGGGGAAGACCTCGCTGATCAACGCCATAAGCGGCCTGACCCGGCCCCAGTCAGGGCGGATCGTGCTCAACGATCGGGTGTTGAACGACGTAGAAAAACGCATTTATCTGGCACCGGAAAAGCGCCGGGTTGGCTATGTCTTCCAGGATGCACGACTGTTTCCGCACTACAAGGTGCTGGGCAATCTGCGTTATGGCATGGCGAAAAGCATGGCCGGGCAGTTCGATAAGCTGGTGGCTCTGCTGGGCATTGAACACCTGCTTGACCGGCTACCTTCGTCGCTCTCGGGCGGGGAAAAGCAGCGCGTGGCGATCGGCCGGGCGCTGCTCACCGCCCCGGAGTTGCTACTGCTGGACGAGCCGCTGGCCTCGCTGGATATCCCCCGCAAGCGTGAGCTGCTGCCCTATCTGCAGCGCCTGGCGCGTGAAATCAATATTCCGATGCTCTATGTCAGCCACTCGCTGGACGAGATCCTGCATCTGGCCGATAAGGTGCTGGTCCTGGAAAACGGCAGCGTGAAGGCGTTCGGCAATCTGGAAGAGGTGTGGGGCAGCAGCGTGATGCACCCGTGGTTGCCTCAGGAGCAGCAGAGCAGCATTCTGAAGGTGAGCGTGCTGGAGCACCATCCGCACTATGCGATGACCGCGCTGGCCATTGGCGATCAGCATGTCTGGGTCAACAAGCTGGATAAACCGCTGCAAACCAATCTGCGCATTCGCATTCAGGCGTCGGACGTCTCGCTGGTGCTGCAACCGCCGCTCCAGAGCAGCATTCGTAACATTTTGCGCGCCAAAGTGGCCCAGTGTTACGACGATAGCGGTCAGGTTGAGGTGCAGCTGGAAATTGGTAGCCGCACGCTGTGGGCGCGTATCAGCCCCTGGGCCAGGGATGAGCTGGGGATCAAACCTGGCCTCTGGCTCTACGCACAGATCAAGAGCGTGTCGATCACCACCTGATCACACCAGATGGGTATAGATAAATTGGGCGATGCTGTCGGTGGTGTTGTCGCCAATTACGATGTTGGCGCGCGCTTTGACGGCGTCGTCCGCATTACCCATTGCCACCCCGGTCCCGGCCGCTTCCAGCATGCTGATGTCATTGTAGTTATCGCCAAAGGCAATGACGTCCTTCATTGATCCGCCGATGGATTCCACATACTGCGCCAGGCGCTTGCCCTTGCTGTTGCCTTTGCGGGCAATATCCACCTGATCGTGCCAGGACCATTCGCACTCCAGGCCCAACGTCTGCTCCACGTGTTTAGCGAAGGCATTTAGCTTGCTGGTATCTTCATCGGTCAGAGCAAATTTCCAGATAGCGTTAACGTCCCGGGCCGCCTGCGCCAGCGACGGCACCTGGGTGAACACCGGACGCTGCGCTTCCGGCAGCGACAGCGCCCAGTTGCTGGTGCGGATCACATGCCCGGTCGGGCGTTCGTAAAGCATCGCGTCGTCGACATACATCAGGCCGTGAATGACATGTTCATCGAGCAGATCAATCAGTTGCAGCGCCTGGGTAACCGGCAGCGGATCGGCCTGCAGAACCTTTTTTGCTTGATAATCATACAAATAGGTTCCGTTACAGCAAATTGCAGGTGTATCTAACGCCAGCGCCTGATAAAAAGGATGAATCGCAACATGATGACGACCCGTCACGATGAGGAGCTGGTATCCCGCCTCCTGGGCACGCTTCAGGGCGTCGAGGGAAGAGGGGAGCAGGGTTTTTTGCGGGGTTAACAGCGTACCGTCTAAATCCAGTGCAATCACACGCGAGGTCATTTGATATTCCGGGTTAATGTTGAAATGGCAGAATGAGCAGATGGTACACCGCGTGACTAAGGCTGCAAAATTCCTGGTTAAAATTCAGCATTCACCGTTAAAAAAGACTATCCTGGTACATTACTTTTACGCGCAGTGAGGAAAGGAGCATTCATGAAACAAACCGTTTATACCGCCAGTCCTGAAAGCCAGCAGATCCATGTCTGGCGTCTGAATCCCGAAGGTACGCTCACCCTGGTTCAGGTCGTCGATGTTCCCGGCCAGGTTCAGCCGATGGCGATCAGCCCGGATAAACGTTTCCTGTATGTGGGCGTGCGCCCGGAGTTCCGTGTGCTGGCGTACCGTATCTCTCCTGAAGATGGCGCGCTGACCTTTACGGCCGAAGCTGCGCTGCCGGGGAGCCCGACCCATATCTCAACCGATCTGCAGGGGCGCTTTATCTTTAGCGGCTCTTACAACGCCGGTTGCGTCAGCGTCACCCGCCTGGATGATGGCATTCCAACGGAGACCGTTGAGGTGGTTGAAGGGCTGGAAGGTTGTCACTCGGCCAATATCTCCCCGGATAACCGCACCCTGTGGGTGCCGGCGCTGAAACAGGATCGTATCTGCCTGTTTACCCTGGGCGACGACGGCAAGCTGGCCGCGCAAACGCCAGCAGAAGTGACCACCGTTGAAGGCGCAGGCCCGCGTCATATGGCCTTCCATCCGAACCAGCAGTACGCCTATGTGGTGAATGAGCTGAACTGCTCGGTAGACGTCTGGGCCCTGCGCGATCCGCACGGCAACATCGAGTGCGTGCAGACCCTGGACATGATGCCGGCGGACTTCACCGATACGCGCTGGGGGGCGGATATCCACATCACCCCTGATGGACGCCACCTCTATACCTGCGATCGTACCTCAAGCCTGATCACCATTTTCAGCATTTCTGAAGATGGCAGCGTGCTGGCCATCGAAGGCTTCCAGCCGACCGAGACCCAGCCGCGCGGCTTTAACGTCGATCATAGCGGTAAGTACCTGATTGCAGCGGGTCAAAAATCGCACCATATCGCGCTGTATGAGATTCAGGGCGAGCAGGGGCTGCTGGAAGAGAAGGGGCGTTATGCCGTCGGTCAGGGGCCAATGTGGGTGGTGGTTAACGCGCACTAAGGCGACTAAATAAAAAAACCTCGCAAATGCGAGGTTTTTTTATGCCCGGTGGTTGCCGGGTGAGCACATCGGTAACACCAACCTCAATATAGTAATCCCGGCCTGGCACTATGTAAAATTAACCCACGGCAAAAGAATGGGATGAGCCGCTGAGTTAATAATTATCATACTGAAAAATAATAATATTTTTCTTTATCTGAATAAATTCTTAATCTGTTTGAAACTGTTTTTATATACAGTTATCAGAGATTACAATGTTGCCGTTGGTTCGATGTGAGCAGTTCCGCAAATCAGGTTTCTTTTAAGTCCTGGCTGGCGGGTGGTGCCGTCAGTACCTTAACTGTGGAGCACATCGGTAACACCAACGCCCACTGGTGACAGGCAGCGGAAAGGTAAGTCAGTGGAAGTGCTCCTGACCAAAGGAGTGGCGTATGAGCAGTATGGGATGGGTAATTCTGTTCCTGCAACTCATGGTTGCAGTATTGCAACTGCTGGATGCGTATCTTAAGACCGGTGCCTGACGTGCCCAGCCGCAGCATTAAGGGGGAGTTACTCCCCCTTTTTGCTAATCATATTACTGCTTCGGTTCCGCTACCACTTTGCTGCCCACGCCGCGGTTGTTGTATTCCCACATGCGGTTGAAGTTAGCGTCGTTGAGGTTACGCTGCACGTTGCCTTTCTCATCCACCGCACCGGTATTACCCGCATACGGACGCTGAGAGATCGCCGCGTTGCCCCACGGTTTTGCCATGTTAAAGCCTTCGTTGATCACGCTGTCGCGAATCACCACCTGGCCGTTGGAGGCAGAATCGACGTCCAGCGAGCGGCCCAGCTGTGCCACACCGTCACCCATCGCGGTAAAGCGGCTGTTCACTGCCAGGAAGCCGTAGAACATGTTCGACAGGGTGGCCGGGGCGAAGACATAGCCTTCCTGCTGGGTACGGGTATTCATCACCCGGAAATCGGTGTTATCAAACACCACGGCACCGCGACCAGAGACAATATCCACATCCCCTTCAATGTAGCTGTTAGTGACCACCGTACGGGTGATGCGGTTGTTCTTCAGGGTGTTATCAACGCCGCTGTTGGTAACGAAGAAGGTATTCTGACGACCCAGAATATTTACCTTGTCGATCTGCACCTGGTCGCCATCGCTGCGCAGGGCAACCGCCTGGTGATTACCGGCATCGACGCTGTCGCCGAGATTGTTTTCAATCGTCAGGTTCTGCAGCTGCAGGCCGGTGTTCTGCGACCAGAAGACGGCGGAACACATCACGCCGACGGTGGCACTGTGCTTGCTCTGGCAACGGTCAAACATGTACCAGGCCGGTTTACCAGGCATGTATTTACCGCCCGGATTGACCAGACGACGCCAGCTCGCGGTATCCATCTCCGAGTCGATCGCCAGACCAATTTTCACATCAATCGGTTTTTCACCCGTACCGTACAGGGTCACGCTACCCGGCGCGGCAGGCACATACACGGTGCCTTCGTACTCGCCTGGTAAAATGGCAATGTACTGACGGGAGCTGCTGTGCTTAGCAATGGCTGCATCAACCGCCGCCTGAATGGTGGTATGCGTAACGCCCTGGGTTCCCGCCGGGCCAACCACAAAGTTCGGCTGCGCAGGCAGACGAATGGCGTAAGGACTCCACGGCGCCGCGTTTGGATCCATGGCCGTGAAGTAGCGAGCCTGCTGGAAGTTTTTCGCTTCATCAGTGGAAAGGATCGGGCGGGAAGCCGTGCCTGGTGCGACCTGCTCTGAAGGCAGTTGATCCGGCGGAGTAGAGCTGCACGCGGACAACGTCACGCCAAATGCGAGGGCCAGCGCCAGACGAGAAATCCTGGAAATGTTCAAGGGAAAGCTCCTGCTAAGCATATCAATAGGGGGATAACCGAAATAGCCTGCTTTTTTATACTAAGTTGAGCGAAACGGGAAGATTAAAAGGCAAAAAGTTACTTTTTATTCCCGCGCTTAGCGGGAAAGTTGTCACAAATAAATAACAATTTCGGTAAAGGCGATTGACAGGGCGACGGGAATGAAAATAAATGTCTATACAATTCATGACAAGCGGAAGCCCGATGTTGCAACTTCATCCCGACGACGTTATCTGGCGTAACCTGCGCCTCGCGACTATGGATCCTGGCTACGGCACAGCCTATGGTTTGCTGGAGAACCGGGCCTTAATTGTGCGTGGAGAGACCATCCTGGCGATCGCGCCGGAATCTGACCTGCCGCAGGATCTGCCCAACACCCGCGATTTACAGGGGCGGCTGGTCACGCCGGGCCTGATTGACTGCCACACCCATCTGGTGTTTGGCGGCGACCGCGCCGCCGAGTGGGAGCAGCGGCTGAACGGCGTCTCCTATCAGACCATCAGCGCCCAGGGCGGCGGAATTAATGCCACGGTGAGCGCGACCCGGGACAGCACCCCTGAGCAGCTTGAGCAGCTGGCGCAGCAGCGTTTACAGCGGCTGATGCGCGAAGGCGTTACCACTATCGAAATCAAATCCGGCTACGGCCTGAACGACGAGGCGGAAGAGAAGATGCTGCGCGTGGCCCAGCGTCTGGCGCACACCCATCCCATTGAGATCAGCCCGACGCTGCTGGCTGCCCATGCCGTGCCGAAGGAGTATCGTCAGGATCCGGATGCGTACATCGCCCACGTGTGTCAGCACACGCTCCCGCAGCTGTGGGAGAAAGGCCTTTTCGAAGCCGTGGATGTCTTCTGCGAGAACGTTGGCTTTACCCCGGAACAGAGCGAGCGGGTGTTCCAGGCTGCACAGGCCCGGGGGATCCCGATTAAAGGCCACGTCGAGCAGCTCTCTAACCTCGGCGGTACCGCGCTGGTGAGCCGTTACCACGGGCTGTCTGCCGATCACATTGAGTATCTTGATGAGGCCGGAGTGAGCGCGATGGCGCAGAGCGGCACCGTGGCGGTACTGCTGCCCGGCGCGTTCTACTTTTTGCAGGAGCGCCAGCGCCCGCCGGTTGACCTGCTGCGTCAGCAGGGGGTGCCGATGGCCGTCGCGACCGACTACAACCCCGGCACCAGCCCCTTTGCCAGCCTGCATCTGGCGATGAATATGGCCTGCGTGCAGTTTGGTTTAACCCCGGAAGAGGCGTGGGCAGGGGTGACCCGGCATGCCGCCCAGGCGCTGGGTCGCGGGGCAACGCACGGCCAGCTGAAGGCCGGGTTTGTCGCGGATCTGGCGATCTGGGATGCCAAAAGCCCGGTGGAGATGGTGTATGAGCCGGGTCGTAACCCGCTTTATCAGCGCGTATTCAGAGGAAAAGCACAATGAGCATATGGCAGCCGGTTTCACCTGACGTCTGGCAGGGGCGTGACGACACCCGCGAGGCCAGCAACGCGCTGCGCCTGTTCCAGACCGTGCAACGTAGCGATACGCCAACGCCCTCCGGGGACGGTATCGCCCTGATCGGCTTTGCCTGCGACGAAGGGGTCAGACGCAATCAGGGCCGGACCGGTGCGGCCCAGGCCCCGGATGTGTTACGCCGCGCGCTGGGAAATATGGCCAGCCATCAGGGCCACCAGCGGCTGACCGATATGGGCAACATCCGCGTCGAGGGGGAGGCGCTGGAGGCCGCCCAGCAGGCGCTGAGCGAGACGGTCACCGCCTGCCAGCAGGCTGGCATGCGCACCCTGGTGTTCGGCGGCGGGCATGAAACCGCCTGGGCCCATGGCCGCGGCGTGCTGGATGCTTTTCCCGGCGAGCGGGTGGTAATTATCAACCTCGATGCGCACCTCGATCTGCGTCACGCCAGCCAGGCGACCTCCGGAACCCCGTTCCGCCAGCTGGCGCTCTACTGCGCGGAACAGCAGCGTGAATTTCACTACGCCTGTCTCGGGGTCAGCCGGGCGGCCAATACGCAGGCGCTGTGGGATGAAGCGGCTCGTCTTAACGTCACTCTGGTGGAAGATCTCGATTTCCAGCAGCAGGCGCTGCCGGTGCTGGACACCGTCCTCAACAATGCGGATCGGGTCTACCTCACCATTGATCTCGACGTGATGCCCGCCGGGGAGATGCCCGCCGTGTCGGCACCCGCCGCGCTGGGGGTTCCGGCCCGGGATCTGCTTCCGGTCATCGCGCGGATCTGTCGCAGCGGCAAACTGCAGGCGGCGGATCTGGTGGAGTTCAGCCCTGGCTTCGATCGCGACGGCCAGGGGGCGAAGCTCGCCGCGCGTCTTGCCTGGCAAATTGCTCACTGGTGGGCGTAATCTGTGGATATACTCGGATTTTTATAACGGCTTAAGGAATTGCTATGTTCTCTCGCGCCCCGCAGCAGCAGGCCAATACGCCAGCCCCTTTCTATGAAAAGGTAAAACAGGCGATCAGCCATCAGATCGCCACCGGCGTCTGGCGTCCTCACGATCGCATCCCGTCCGAGGCAGAGCTGGTGGCCCAGTTCGGCTTTAGCCGGATGACCATCAACCGCGCGCTGCGGGAGCTGACCGATGAGGGGCTGCTGGTGCGTCTGCAGGGGGTCGGCACCTTTGTGGCCGAGCCAAAAGGGCAGTCCGCGCTGTTTGAAATTCGCAGCATTGCCGATGAGATCGCCTCCCGCAACCATCAGCACCGCTGTGAGGTGCAGTTCCTTGAGGAGACGCAGGCCAGCGCTGCGCAGGCCGCTGCGTTGAACGTCAAAGAGGGAACGCGTATCTTCCACTCCCTGATGTTGCACTTTGAAAACGATATCCCGGTGCAGATTGAGGATCGCAGCGTCAATGCCGCGCTGGTGCCGGATTACCTGCAGCAGGACTATACCGCCACCACCCCCCATGCTTATCTGTCGCTGGTCGCGCCGCTGACGGAAGGGGAGCATATCGTCGAGGCGGTGCGCGCCACGCCGCAGGAGTGCGAGCTGCTGCGTATTAAAGAGCACGATCCCTGCCTGCTGATCCACCGCCGTACCTGGTCAGCCTCGCACATTGTTTCCCACGCCAGACTGCTGTTCCCGGGCAACCGCTATCGGCTGCAGGGCCATTTCATGTCATAAGCCAAAAGCGTGATTGCTGACGCAATATAACAAAAATGTATCGTAATTGTTAAAGCCGGCCTTGTGTGTACTTGTCTATACAAGTATATCTTAGTGTATATTCTGTCCCCAATGAGGAGCACACAATGTCGTCAGGTAAGTATCGCCAGCAAGAGATCCGCGCCCCACGTGGCACCACGCTTAACGCCAAAAGCTGGCTCACCGAAGCCCCGCTGCGCATGTTAATGAACAACCTCGATCCCGACGTGGCGGAAAACCCTCACGAGCTGGTGGTGTATGGCGGAATTGGCCGCGCGGCGCGCAACTGGGCGTGCTATGACGCCATTGTCAAATCCCTCACCGAACTGGAAAACGACGAAACCCTGTTGGTGCAGTCCGGCAAACCGGTCGGCGTGTTCAAAACCCACGAAAACGCTCCGCGCGTGCTGATCGCCAACTCCAACCTGGTCCCGCACTGGGCAACCTGGGAACACTTTAACGAGCTGGATGCGAAAGGGCTGGCGATGTATGGCCAGATGACCGCCGGCAGCTGGATCTACATCGGCAGCCAGGGCATCGTCCAGGGCACCTACGAAACCTTTGTCGAGGCGGGCCGTCAGCACTATAACGGCTCCCTGAAAGGCCGTTGGGTACTGACCGCGGGCCTGGGCGGCATGGGCGGCGCACAGCCGCTAGCGGCGACGCTGGCGGGAGCATGCTCCCTTAACATTGAGTGCCAGCAGAGCCGCATCGATTTCCGTCTGCGTACCCGCTACGTCGATGAGCAGGCCGATTCGCTGGACGATGCCCTGGCGCGCATTAACAAATACACCCAGCAAGGCAAAGCGGTCTCGATTGCCCTGTGCGGTAACGCGGCCGATATCGTGCCGGAGCTGGTGGCGCGCGGCGTGCGTCCGGACCTGGTCACCGACCAGACCAGCGCCCACGATCCGCTGCACGGCTACCTGCCAAAAGGCTGGAGCTGGGAAGAGTACCAGCAGAAAGCGCAGCAGGATCCGGAAGGCACCGTCCTGGCGGCGAAGCGTTCGATGGCCGATCACGTCAACGCGATGCTGGCCTTCAGCCAGCAGGGCGTCCCGACCTTCGATTACGGCAATAATATCCGCCAGATGGCGAAAGAGATGGGCGTTACCAACGCCTTTGACTTCCCGGGCTTTGTCCCTGCCTATATCCGTCCGCTGTTCTGCCGCGGGATCGGCCCGTTCCGCTGGGTGGCGCTCTCCGGCGACCCGGAAGATATCTACAAAACCGACGCCAAAGTGAAAGAGATTGTCGCCGATGATGAGCACCTGCATCACTGGCTGGACATGGCCCGCGAGCGCATTAACTTCCAGGGACTGCCGGCGCGTATCTGCTGGGTAGGCCTGGAGTGGCGCCAGAAGCTGGGCCTGGCCTTTAACGAAATGGTCCGCAGCGGTGAAGTCTCAGCGCCAATCGTTATTGGTCGTGACCATCTTGATTCGGGCTCGGTTGCCAGCCCGAACCGTGAAACCGAAGCGATGCAGGACGGCTCAGACGCGGTCTCCGACTGGCCGCTGCTGAATGCGCTGCTCAACACCGCCAGCGGCGCGACCTGGGTCTCGCTGCACCACGGCGGCGGCGTCGGGATGGGCTTCTCCCAGCATGCCGGAATGGTCATCGTCTGCGACGGCACCGATGAAGCCGCGGCCCGTATTGCCCGCGTACTGCACAACGATCCGGCGACTGGCGTGATGCGCCATGCCGATGCCGGGTATGACATTGCCATTGATTGCGCTAAAGAGCAGGGCCTGAACCTGCCGATGATCGCCGCTCAACAAGGAAAGCACTGATGAACGCTTTAACCCTGACTCCCGGTTCCCTGACCCTGGCCCAGTTGCGCCAGGTCTGGCAACAGCCGCTGCACCTGACGCTCGACGACGCGGCCCATAAGGCCATCAACGACAGCGTCGCCTGCGTGGAAGCGATTGTCGCCGAAGGGCGCACCGCCTACGGGATCAACACCGGTTTTGGCCTGCTGGCGCAGACGCGCATCGCCACTCACGATCTGGAAAACCTGCAACGTTCGCTGGTACTCTCCCACGCGGCGGGCGTCGGCGAGCCGCTGGATGACGACATTGTGCGTCTGATGATGGTGCTGAAAATCAACAGCCTGGCGCGCGGTTTCTCCGGCATCCGCCTGAGCGTCATTCAGGCGCTGATTGCCATGGTCAATGCCGAAGTTTACCCCTGGATCCCGGCCAAAGGTTCGGTCGGCGCGTCCGGCGACCTGGCCCCGCTGGCGCACATGTCCCTGACCCTGCTCGGTGAGGGCAAAGCCCGCTACCGGGGCGAATGGTTACCGGCCGCCACCGCCCTGCAGAAAGCGGGTCTGGCCCCGGTGACGCTGGCGGCGAAAGAGGGGCTGGCGCTGCTGAACGGCACCCAGGCCTCCACCGCCTTTGCCCTGCGCGGCCTGTTTGAAGCCGAAGATCTGTTTGCCTCGGCGGTGGTCTGTGGGGCGCTGACTACCGAAGCGGTGCTCGGCTCCCGTCGTCCGTTTGACGCCCGCATTCATGAGGTACGCGGTCAGCGCGGGCAGATCGACGCCGCGGCGCTGTTCCGCCACGTCCTGACCGACACCAGCGCCATTGCCGAGTCGCACCACAACTGCGACAAGGTGCAGGACCCGTACTCCCTGCGCTGTCAGCCGCAGGTAATGGGGGCCTGCCTCACCCAGATGCGTCAGGTGGCGGAGGTACTGCTGGTGGAATCCAATGCCGTTTCCGATAACCCGCTGGTGTTCGCCGCGGAAAACGAAGTGGTCTCCGGGGGTAACTTCCACGCCGAACCGGTGGCGATGGCGGCGGATAATCTGGCCCTGGCGATTGCCGAAATTGGCGCGCTGTCGGAGCGTCGTATCGCGCTGATGATGGATAAACACATGTCCCAGCTGCCACCGTTCCTGGTGCGCAACGGCGGGGTTAACTCCGGGTTTATGATTGCCCAGGTGACCGCCGCCGCGCTGGCGAGCGAGAACAAGGCCCTGTCGCACCCGCACAGCGTGGACAGTCTGCCGACGTCAGCTAATCAGGAAGATCATGTCTCGATGGCCCCGGCGGCAGGCCGCCGCTTGTGGGAGATGGCGGGCAACACCCGCGGCGTGCTGGCGGTAGAGTGGTTAGCGGCCTGTCAGGGCTGCGATCTGCGCGACGGTCTGACCTCCAGCCCGCAGCTGGAGCAGGCGCGGCATATCCTGCGGGAGCAGGTGGCGCACTATGATGACGACCGCTTCTTTGCCCCGGATATTGATGCGGCGATTGCGTTGCTGAACAAAAGGAGCCTGGTCGGGTTGCTGCCAGCGTTCTTGTAAAAAAACGCCCGGTGGCGCTGCGCTTACCGGGCCTACAAAAAAACCGGCCTATGTGCCGGTTTTTTATTTAACTGTACATCGCCGTAATCGACGCGCTGCCCAGGGTGTGGAAATGGACGTTAAAGCCCACCATTGCGCCGCTGGCCTCTTTATCGACCTCGATTCTCTCCACATTCAGCGCATGTACCGTGAAGATATAACGATGGGTTTCGCCTTTTGGCGGGGCCGCGCCACCGTATCCCGCTTTGCCAAAATCGGTGCGGGTCTCCACGGCACCCTCCGGCAGCGCCACCAGCGAAGAGCCGGAGCCCTGCGGCAGCACGCGGGTATCGGCGGGGATATTGGCGACAACCCAGTGCCACCAGCCGGAGCCGGTTGGGGCGTCCGGGTCGTAACAGGTCACGACAAAGCTTTTGGTACCCGACGGCACCTCGTCCCACGCCAGATGCGGAGAGATGTTATCTCCCTCATATCCCATACCGTTAAATACGTGGCGCAGCGGGAGTTTATCGCCGTCGCGCAGATCCTGACTGATAAGTTTCATACAGTTCCTCCGTAAAAAGCCCTGCCAGAAGTGTAACGCATAAACTAAAGCGTAAAGTGCGCAGGCTCCTGAACGGCATCCACCACCGCACGGGTCAGCTTGCTGAGCTGGTCGCGGCTTATCACATAGGGCGGCATCAGATAGATCAGTTTGCCGAACGGCCGCACCCAGACGCCGCGCGCCACAAAGAAGCGTTGCAGCGCCGACATGTTCACCGGATGGGTTGTTTCGATGACGCCGATCGCCCCCAGCACCCGTACGTCGGCGACAAAGGCTGAATCCCGCGCCGCCGCCAGTTCATTCTTCAGCTGGGCTTCGATGGCGGGCACCTGAATCTGCCACTCACCGCTCTCAAGCAGGGCCAGGCTCTCGCTGGCGACCGCGCAGGCCAGCGGGTTGCCCATAAAGGTCGGGCCGTGCATAAAGCAGCCTGCTTCGCCGTTGCTGATGGTCTCCGCCACCTGGCGAGTGGTGAGGGTGGCTGAGAGGGTCATGGTGCCCCCGGTCAGGGCTTTGCCGAGGCAGAGAATGTCCGGCGTAATGCCCGCGTGCTCGCAGGCAAACAGCTTGCCGGTGCGCCCGAAGCCGGTGGCAATTTCATCGGCAATCAGCAGAATGCCTTCGCGGTCACACATCCTGCGGATGCGCTTCAGCCACTCGGGATGGTACATGCGCATTCCGCCCGCACCCTGCACGATGGGCTCGAGGATCACGGCGGCAATCTCATGACGGTGTGCGGCCATCAGGCGGGCAAAGCCGACCATGTCCATTTCATCCCACTCGCCGTCGAAACGGCTCTGCGGCGCCGGGGCAAACAGGTTTTCCGGCAGATAGCCCTTCCACAGACTGTGCATCGAGTTGTCGGGATCGCAGACCGACATCGCGCCGAAAGTGTCGCCGTGATAGCCGTTGCGGAAGGTGATAAACCGCTGACGGCTTTCGCCCTTCGCGTGCCAGTACTGCAGCGCCATTTTCATCGCCACCTCCACCGCTACCGAGCCGGAATCGGCCAGGAAGACGCACTCCAGCGCTTCGGGGGTCATCGCCACCAGCCGACGGCAGAGATCCACCGCCGGTTGATGGGTGATGCCGCCGAACATCACGTGCGACATGCGGTCAATCTGGGCTTTCATCGCCGCGTTAAGCCGCGGGTGATTGTAGCCATGAATGGCTGCCCACCAGGAGGACATGCCGTCCACCAGCTGTTCGCCGCTGGCCAGGGTCAGCTCGCAGCCGTGCGCTTCCGTCACTGGATATACCGGCAGGGGCTGGGTCATGGAGGTGTAGGGATGCCAGATGTGTTGCCGATCGAAGGCGAGATCGTCCGTTGTCATAATCGACTTGTAAACCATTTTGAAAACATTTAGGTTTACAAGCATAACCCGAACCCATCCTGAACTAAACCCCTTTGGAGATGCCCTATGGCTCACCAGGCTCGCTGGACATTGTCGCAAGTCACTGCATTATTTGAAAAACCCCTGCTTGAACTGCTGTTTGAAGCGCAACAAATTCACCGTCAGCACTTCGATCCGCAGCAGGTTCAGGTCAGCACCCTGCTGTCGATCAAGACCGGGGCCTGCCCGGAAGACTGTAAATACTGCCCGCAAAGCGCGCGTTACAAAACCGGCCTCGAATCCGAACGCCTGATGGAGGTGGAGCAGGTGCTGGAGTCGGCGCGTCAGGCGAAAAACGCCGGCTCGACCCGCTTCTGCATGGGCGCGGCCTGGAAAAACCCGCACGAGCGCGATATGCCTTATCTCGAGCAGATGGTGCAGGGCGTGAAGGCGATGGGCCTCGAAGCCTGTATGACCCTCGGCACGCTGGATGACCATCAGGCCCAGCGTCTGGCCTCGGCGGGGCTGGATTACTACAACCACAACCTCGACACCTCCCCGGAGTTCTACGGCAACATCATCACCACCCGGACCTATCAGGAGCGTCTGGACACCCTCGACAAAGTGCGCGATGCGGGCATCAAGGTCTGCTCGGGCGGGATTGTCGGCTTAGGCGAAACGGTCACCGATCGCGCCGGGCTGCTGTTACAGCTGGCAAACCTGCCGACCCCGCCGGAGAGCGTGCCGATCAACATGCTGGTGAAGGTGAAGGGCACCCCGCTGGCCGACAACGACGACGTCGACGCCTTTGACTTTATCCGCACCATTGCGGTGGCGCGGGTGATGATGCCGACCTCGTACGTACGCCTCTCGGCGGGTCGCGAGCAGATGAACGAGCAGACTCAGGCGATGTGCTTTATGGCCGGGGCCAACTCCATCTTCTACGGCTGCAAGCTGCTCACCACCCCGAACCCGGAAGAGGACAAGGACGTGCAGCTGTTCCGCAAGCTGGGGCTCAACCCGCAGCAGACCGCGGTGCTGACCGGCGATAACGAGCAGCAGCACCAGCTCGAACAGCAGCTTTTCAATGCCGATACCGACCAGTTCTACAACGCGGCGACGGTATGACCTGGCAACAACGCATCGATGCCGCCCTCGACGCTCGTCGGGCGGCCGACGCCCTGCGCGTGCGCACCCCGGTGGAGAACGGCGCCGGGCGCTTTCTCACCCGCGAGCAGCGGCGGTACTGCAACTTCTCCGGCAATGACTATCTCGGCCTGAGTCAGCACCCCGACATCATCCGCGCCTGGCAACAGGGCGCGGAGCAGTACGGGGTGGGCAGCGGTGGCTCCGGCCACGTCAGCGGCTACACTCACGCCCATCAGGCGCTGGAGGAGCACCTTGCCGACTGGCTCGGCTACCCGCGGGCGTTGCTGTTTATCTCCGGCTTTGCCGCCAATCAGGCTCTGATTGCCGCCATGACCAACAAAGACGATCGCATCGTGGCCGACCGCTTAAGCCACGCCTCCCTTCTGGAGGCCGCCAGCCATAGCCCGGCTCAGCTCCGACGCTTCGCCCATAACGATGTCGTCCAGCTGGCCTCGCTGCTGGAGAAACCCTGCACCGGACAACAGCTGGTGGTGACCGAAGGGATCTTCAGCATGGACGGCGACAGCGCCCCGCTAAATGATATCCATGCGGCGGCACAACGTCAGGGCAGCTGGCTGCTGGTGGACGATGCCCACGGTATCGGCGTCACCGGGCCGGAAGGGCGCGGAAGCGCTGCCAGCCAGGGGGTAAGACCCGAGCTGCTGGTGGTGACCTTTGGCAAAGGCGTTGGGATCAGCGGGGCGGCGGTGCTGTGCAGCGACGCCGTCGCCGATTATCTGCTGCAGTTCGCCCGGCATCTGATCTACAGCACCAGTATGCCGCCTGCCCAGGCGGTGGCGCTGCTGGCGGCCTTTAACCTGATTCGCAGCGACGAAGGCGAGTCGCGTCGACAGCGGCTGGCGGCTTTGATCGACCAGTTTCGCACGGGCGTGCGCGATTTGCCGCTGGCGATCACCGCCTCGCAGAGCGCCATTCAGCCGCTGATCGTCGGCGAAAACGCGCGTGCCCTGCATCTGGCGCAGACCCTCAGAGAGCAGGGGATCTGGGTGACCGCCATTCGTCCACCTACCGTCCCGGCGGGGACGGCGCGCTTACGCCTGACCCTGACGGCGGCCCATGAGGCAGCGGATATCACCGCGTTACTGGAGGCGCTGCATGTCGCAAGTGAATAAGCAGGCAATTGCCGTCGCCTTTGGCCGGGCGGCGCAGAGCTACTCACGCCACGACGCACTCCAGCGGCAAAGTGCCGACGGGCTGCGGGCTTTGCTGGCAGAGAACAGGTTTGCCAGCGTGCTGGACGCCGGCTGCGGCCCTGGGAGCAACAGCCTGGCCTGGCGCCAGGCCGGGAGTCATGTGACGGCGATGGATCTCTGCGCCCCGATGCTGGAGGAAGCGCGCCGCAACCAGACAGCCGACTGCTATCTGCAGGCCGATATCGAAGCCATTCCGCTGGCGGAGGGGCAGTTCAGCCTGGTCTGGAGCCATCTGGCGGTGCAGTGGTGCGCCAGCCTGCCGCAGGCGCTGGCAGAGCTATATCGCGTGGCGCAGCCGGGAGGCAAGGTGGCCTTCACCACGCTGCTCAACGGCTCGCTGCCGGAGCTGAATCAGGCCTGGCAGGCGGTGGATACCCAGCCGCACGCCAACCGTTTTCTGACCGGACAGCAGGTGAACGATGCCCTGTCCGGCTGGCAGTACCGCTGTGCGGTCCAGACCGTCACCCTGCTGTTTGACGATGCGCTCAGCGCCATGCAGTCCCTGAAGGGGATCGGCGCCACCCATCTGCACGCCGGGCGGGCCGACAGGCCCTTAACGCGCGGCCAGCTGCAGCGGCTGGCGCAGGCCTGGCCGCAGCAGGCGGGGAAATTCCCGCTCTCTTATCAACTTTTTCATGGAATTATCGAACGTGACTGAACGTTATTTTGTCACCGGCACCGACACCGAGGTCGGTAAAACCGTCGCCAGCACCGCCCTGTTACAGGCGGCGCGGGCGCTGGGCCTCAACACTGCCGGATACAAACCGGTGGCCTCGGGCAGTGAGATGACCGCACAAGGGCTGCGCAACAGCGATGCCCTGGCGTTACAGCACAACAGCAGCGTGACGCTGAGCTACCCGACGGTGAACCCTTATACCTTCGCGGAGCCGACGTCGCCGCACATCATCAGCGCCGACGAGCAGCGCCCGATCCTGTTCAGCACGCTCTCCGCCGGGTTACGCACCCTGGAGAGCTATGCCGACTGGGTGCTGGTGGAAGGGGCGGGCGGCTGGTTCACGCCGCTGTCGCAGGAGCAGACCTTCGCCGACTGGGTGCTGGCCGAACGCCTGCCGGTGATCCTGGTGGTGGGGGTGAAGCTGGGCTGTATCAACCACGCGATGCTGACCGCGCAGGCGATTCAGCAGGCGGGACTGCATTTTGCAGGCTGGGTGGCGAACGGAGTAGTGCCCCCCGGCAAGCGCCATGCCGAATACATGGCGACGCTCCGGCGCGTGCTGCCCGCTCCGCTGCTGGGCGAGATCCCGTGGCTGGGCGATACGGCTGACACCTCGGCAGTCGGGCAGTATCTGTCTCTTACTGCGCTGACGCCGTCGGCCCCATCCAGTGGGCAATCAGCGGGTCATCCAGCTCGCTGACCCGACCCTGAGCCACGTTTCGCCCCCGGTAAAGCAGGCAAAAGCGATCCGCCACCCGACGGATCAGGGAAAGATGTTGTTCGGCCAGCAGCACCGATAATCCCAGCTCCCGGTTGAACCTGAGCAGCAGCTGCGCCAGCTTGAGGGTAAACAGCTGGCCGGTGCCGCGGCTGGGCTCGTCGAGGATCAGCAGGCGAGGGCGGGTCACCAGCGCGTTCGCCAGTGCCAGCTGGTACTGCTGGTCGTCATTAAGACCCGAGGCCCGATGCTGGCGCAGCGGGTACAGCTCCGGAAAGAACTCAAAAACGTCGCGGCTTACCGATCCGCCCGCGACGCCTTTCGCCATCCGCGCGACATGCAGATTCTCCTCTACCGTCAGTTGCGAAAAGATCCGCCGGTCCTGTGACACAAAGCTGATCCCCTGTCCTGGACGGATCTCTGGCCCGGCGTCATGCCAGACCATGGTGCCGCTGGCGATGGGCAGCAGCCCGGCAATACAGCTCACGAGGGTAGTTTTCCCCATTCCGGGCAGCCCGACGACGCCGGTGCAGAGGCCGGGAGGCAGATCGAGGTCAACGTTCCACAGGGTGTGGCGATCCCCGTAATACTGGTTTACAGCGCGCAGGCTTAACATGGTATTGCTCCTTTTCAGGCATCGGTGACACCTGATGCTCTGCAAGACTCTTGCCACAGCCCAAAAAATGGCGCTTAACCCTTCTTTTTTCGGATTAGGTTCAAAAATGCGCGCTGCGATGACAGGAACCTGCACTGCGTCGGTGCCCCGTTTTATGCACCTGGTGCAGGTACTATTTTGGTTAAAATGTGAGCAATGCCTCACCAGTTCGTTCGCTGATTTTTGTCATAAGATCGCCATAATTGGGTGATAAAAATTTTTTACCGTCGCGCTGGGGAGAAAAACCGGGAACGGGCCGAGTCACGTTCCGTATGGCCTGGAGACAGTTATCCACTATTCCTGTGGATAACCATGTGCATTAGAGTTAGAAAACACAAGGTAAGCGAGAGAATACGCGGCCTGCGCCTGAATTGCTGCGAAACGCGTCTTTTTGAAAACTTTATTGCAGATCAAGGCGTTAAATAAAAGCAATCATTGTCATCAAACTGTCAATCAGATGCGCTAAAGTCCGGCGGTTCGCCTTGACAAATGTTAAAAAACAAAAAATTCTGGGGATAACCCACCCCTGATGGAATTTTATCCCGTCACAGCCGAAATTTTGCGCAGCTTTGCTTGATTCCCGCTGCTGCTGGCACAAAACCACGCAGATGCTACTGGGTTTATATCCAGTATAATTTACTGGCAAAAATAGCCATGAGGAGTAAAATTACACACCTGCCGTATTAATCATCATCAGGTCGCCGTTCATGAGTAAACCGTTCAAACTGAATTCCGCTTTCCGTCCTTCTGGCGATCAGCCTGAAGCGATTCGCCGTCTGAAAGAGGGGCTGGAGGATGGGCTTGCACACCAGACGCTGCTGGGGGTGACCGGTTCGGGTAAAACCTTTAC
The DNA here is from genome assembly GCF_049974505.2 of Leclercia sp. TB492. Classification (NCBI taxonomy): domain Bacteria; kingdom Pseudomonadati; phylum Pseudomonadota; class Gammaproteobacteria; order Enterobacterales; family Enterobacteriaceae; genus Leclercia; species Leclercia sp. TB492. Next base: position 1,363,089 of record NZ_CM127572.1, read on the forward strand.
CGTCGCCAACGTGATCGCCGATCTTCAGCGGCCCACCATGGTGCTGGCACCTAACAAAACCCTGGCTGCGCAGCTGTACGGCGAGATGAAAGAGTTCTTCCCCGAAAACGCGGTGGAGTACTTCGTCTCCTACTACGACTACTACCAGCCGGAAGCCTACGTCCCCAGCTCTGATACGTTTATCGAAAAAGATGCCTCGGTGAACGAGCATATCGAGCAGATGCGTCTGTCCGCCACCAAGGCCCTGCTCGAGCGCCGCGACGTGGTGGTGGTAGCCTCGGTGTCAGCCATTTACGGCCTCGGCGACCCCGATCTCTACCTGAAGATGATGCTGCACCTGACCCAGGGGATGATTATCGATCAGCGCGCCATCTTGCGGCGCCTGGCGGAGCTGCAATATACCCGCAACGATCAGGCGTTCCAGCGCGGTACTTTCCGCGTTCGCGGCGAGGTCATCGACATCTTCCCGGCGGAGTCGGACGACTTCGCGCTGCGCGTGGAGCTGTTTGATGAAGAGGTGGAGCGGCTTTCCCTGTTTGATCCGCTGACCGGCCACGTGGAGTCGATTATTCAGCGCTTCACCGTCTACCCCAAAACCCACTACGTTACCCCGCGCGAGCGCATCGTGCAGGCGATGGAAGATATCAAGGTAGAGCTGGCGGATCGCCGCAAGACCCTGCTGGACAACAACAAGCTGCTGGAAGAGCAGCGCATCAGCCAGCGTACCCAGTTCGATCTCGAGATGATGAACGAGCTGGGCTACTGCTCCGGTATTGAAAACTACTCGCGCTATCTCTCCGGCCGCGGGCCGGGCGAGGCGCCGCCGACCCTGTTTGACTACCTGCCGGCGGATGGCCTGCTGGTGGTGGACGAATCCCACGTGACCATTCCGCAGATTGGCGGCATGTACCGCGGTGACCGGGCGCGTAAAGAGACCCTGGTGGAGTACGGCTTCCGTCTGCCGTCGGCGCTGGATAACCGTCCGATGAAGTTCGAAGAGTTTGAGGCGCTGGCGCCGCAAACCATCTACGTTTCCGCGACGCCGGGCAACTACGAGCTGGAGAAATCGGGCGATGAAGTGGTGGATCAGGTGGTGCGTCCGACCGGTCTGCTGGATCCGATTATCGAAGTGCGTCCGGTTGGCACCCAGGTGGACGATCTGCTGTCGGAGATCCGTGCCCGGGCGGCCATCAACGAGCGCGTGCTGGTCACCACCCTGACCAAACGCATGGCGGAAGATCTGACCGAATACCTCGAGGAGCATGGCGAGAAGGTGCGCTATCTGCACTCGGATATCGACACCGTGGAACGTATGGAGATCATCCGCGACCTGCGCCTTGGCGAGTTCGACGTGCTGGTGGGGATCAACCTGCTGCGTGAAGGGCTGGATATGCCGGAAGTGTCGCTGGTGGCGATTCTGGACGCCGATAAAGAGGGCTTCCTGCGCTCCGAGCGCTCGCTGATCCAGACCATTGGTCGTGCGGCGCGAAACGTCAACGGCAAAGCGATTCTTTACGGCGACAAGATCACCCCGTCAATGGCGAAAGCCATCGGCGAAACCGAACGCCGCCGCGAGAAGCAGCAGCGCTATAACGAAGAGCACGGCATTACGCCGCAGGGTCTGAACAAGAAGGTGGTGGATATCCTGGCGCTCGGCCAGAACATCGCCAAAACCAAAGCGAAGGGCCGCGGCAAGTCGCGCTCACCGGTGGAGGCCGATACCGTTGCCCTGACGCCGAAAGCGCTGCAGCAGAAGATTCACGAACTGGAAGGGCAGATGATGCAGCACGCGCAGAATCTGGAGTTCGAAGAGGCCGCGCAGATCCGCGACCAGCTGCATCAGTTGCGGGATTTATTCATCGCCGCGTCGTAGTTTGTGCCCGGTGGCGCTAGCGCCACCGGGCGATAAAGGCCGCACAGTCTTAACCCAGCGCCTGCACCGCCTTCTCCAGCGCCACGCGCAGTAAATGCCGGTCATGGCGGTACTTAATATCGCTCGCCTCAAGTGGCTCCTGCACTACCACCCGGCCTTCCATGCCTGAGACATCAGTACAAGGCCCGACCACCACCGCATCGATAATCTTTTTCCCGACATACTGCTCCATCAGGGCCAGCTTAGCGGGCAGCGAAAGCCCGGCGGCGGCAGGGCTGAGCTCGCGACCCAGATTGCCAATGTAAACCACGGGGGCAGGCGTCCGGCGCAGCGCCTGGGCCAGCTCGTTGTTCAGCAGCAGCGGCATCAGGCTGGTGTAAAAACTGCCCGGGCCAATCAAAATTAAATCTGCTTCACCAATGGCCTCAACTGCTTCACGGGTCGCCGGAACCGTGGGGTAGAGCATCAGCTCTTTCGGCGGCAGAACCAGCTGGTCGATATTCACTTCGCCATACACTTCATGGTCGTTACTGTCGATGGCCATCAAATCCACCGGAAGTTCGGACATCGGAATCAAAAACGCATCCACTTTTAGCAGGTTGCGGATTAAATTGATCGCCTCCAGAGGCCGCACGCTGAGATGATCCAGCGCCTTTAACATCAGATTTCCGAGGTTATGCCCCGAAAGTTCGCCATTACCGCCAAAACGATACTCAAACATCGCGGAAGCGACGCTGGGTTCGGTGATAAGTTGATTCAAACAGTTGCGCATATCACCCCAGGCGATGCCCCCTTCGGCGCGACGAATGCGTCCGGTTGAGCCGCCGTTATCGGTGGTGGTAACGATCCCGGTAAGCCGTGAACCGAGCGATGACAAGGAGGACATCACCCGGCCCAGTCCGTGGCCTCCGCCGAGAGCGACGACGCGGTCGAGATCCGCAAAAGTGCGATTGCGCATAGAAATTCCTTAGTAAGACGAACACCTTAACAGTAACTCAACTACCCCTAAATGACGATGTCCCGCCCGGGGCAAAATGACATATATCAATGCAATAATTTTATAATGACGTATTCTGAATCGAAATGGCACGAACATGTCGATATATACAACTTTATATAGCGAAAGACGATAATAGCGAAACTGCTTTTAACACGCTACTATCGGCATAACCACGTTTTCTTAATCGAAAACATACACTCTAGCCTTTGCGCCTGTGTCGACAGATATGGTGCTCTGGCCGTGGCGGTTTCGCCACCAGGGTACAGAAAGAAATGACTGTGCCTCCCGTATCAGGAAAGGTGTACATGGCTTCACAACTTACCGATGCATTCGCGCGTAAGTTTTTTTACCTGCGTTTGTCGATTACCGATGTGTGCAATTTCCGTTGCACCTACTGCCTGCCGGACGGCTACAAACCCGGCGGTATCACCAATAACGGCTTTCTCTCCGTGGACGAAGTCCGCCGCGTGACGCGCGCGTTTGCCGCCATGGGAACAGAAAAGGTCCGTCTTACCGGCGGCGAACCCTCGCTGCGCCGTGACTTCACCGACATCATTGCCGCAGTACGCGAAAACGACAGCATCCGCCAGATTGCGGTGACCACCAACGGTTATCGCCTGGCGCGCGATGTCGCCGACTGGCGCGATGCGGGGCTCACGGCCATCAACGTCAGCGTCGACAGTCTGGATGCCCGCCAGTTTCACGCCATCACCGGCCAGGATAAATTCCACCAGGTGATGGAGGGCATCGATGCGGCCTTTGCGGCCGGCTTCGACAAGGTGAAGGTCAACACCGTGCTGATGCGCGATGTGAACCATCATCAGCTGGATACCTTCCTGGCGTGGATCAAGCCCCGCCGCATTCAACTGCGCTTTATCGAGCTGATGGAAACCGGCGAGGGCAGCGACCTGTTCTCCCGCCATCACATCTCCGGCATGGTGCTGCGCGATGAACTGCTTAGACGCGGCTGGATCCATCAGCTTCGCCAGCGCAGCGACGGCCCGGCACAGGTCTTTTGTCACCCCGACTACGAAGGGGAGATCGGTCTTATCATGCCGTATGAAAAAGACTTCTGCGCCAGCTGCAACCGCCTGCGCGTCTCGTCGGTGGGTAAACTGCACCTGTGCCTGTTTGGCGACGGCGGCGTCGACCTGCGCGATTTGCTGGCCGATGACGCCCAGCAGCAGGCGCTGGAAGCGCGCATTTCTGAGGCGCTGATGCACAAAAAACAGACCCACTTCCTGCATCAGGGCAACACCGGGATCACCCAGAACCTGTCCTACATAGGCGGGTAATCGCAAAAGGAACCAGAAGATGAGTCAGGTAAGCGCTGAATTTATCCCGACGCGTATTGCTATCCTTACCGTTTCCGAACGCCGCGGCGAAGAGGATGATACCTCCGGCCACTGGCTGCGCGATGCGGCCCATGAGGCGGGGCATCAGATCGTCGACAAGAGCATCGTCAAAGAGAACCGCTACGCCATTCGCGCGGAAGTGTCGCGCTGGGTCGCCAGCGACAACGTTCAGGTAGTGCTGATCACCGGCGGCACCGGGTTTACCGCGGGCGACCAGGCCCCCGAGGCGCTGCTGCCGCTGTTCGATCGTGAGATTGAAGGCTTCGGGGAAGTGTTCCGCATGCTCTCCTTCGAAGAGATTGGCACCTCCACGTTGCAGTCGCGCGCCGTGGCCGGGATCGCCAACAATACGGTGATTTTTGCCATGCCGGGCTCCACTAAAGCCTGCCGTACCGCATGGGAAAACATCATTGCTCCGCAGCTGGATGCCCGTACGCGTCCGTGTAATTTCCATCCTCATCTGAAGAAGTAAGCTATGTCGCAACTGACCCACATTAACGCCGCTGGCGAAGCGCATATGGTGGATGTCTCCGCCAAGGCCGAGACCGTGCGTGAAGCCCGCGCGGAAGCGTTCGTCACCATGCTTCCCGAGACGCTGGCAATGATCGTTGACGGCAGCCACCACAAAGGGGACGTCTTCGCCACGGCGCGGATCGCCGGGATCCAGGCGGCGAAACGCACCTGGGATCTTATCCCGCTGTGCCATCCCCTGATGCTGAGCAAGGTCGAGGTCAACCTGCGGGCCGAGCCGGAGCATAACCGGGTGCGCATCGAATCACTGTGCCGCCTGACGGGAAAAACCGGGGTGGAGATGGAAGCCTTAACCGCTGCCTCCGTGGCGGCATTGACTATCTACGACATGTGCAAAGCGGTGCAGAAAGATATGGTCATCGGTCCGGTTCGCCTACTGGCGAAAAGCGGCGGTAAATCAGGGGATTTCAGGGTGGAAGAGAATGATTAAGGTACTGTTTTTTGCGCAGGTGCGCGAGCTGGTGAACACCGACAGCCTGACGCTGGATACTAAGTTCGACAGCGTGGAAGCGCTGCGCGCGCATCTGGCGGCGCAGAGCGACCGCTGGGCGCTGGCGCTGGACGCGGGCAAACTGCTGGCGGCGGTCAACCAGACGCTGGTGGAGTTCACTCATCCGGTCAAACCGGGCGATGAGGTGGCTTTCTTTCCACCGGTGACCGGAGGTTGAGATGACTGACACCAAAATCGTGGTCGATCAGGCGCGTTTCAACGTCGGCACGGAGTACAGCTGGCTGGCGGAGCGCGACGAAGACGGGGCGGTGGTCACCTTCACCGGCAAAGTGCGCAACCATAATCTGGGCGACAGCGTGAAGGCCCTGACCCTTGAGCACTATCCGGGCATGACCGAAAAGGCGCTGGCGGAGATCGTCGACCAGGCGCGCGAGCGCTGGCCGCTCGGCCGGGTAACGGTGATCCACCGCATCGGCGAGATGTGGCCCGGGGAAGAGATCGTCTTCGTGGGCGTCACCAGCGCCCATCGCGGCAGCGCCTTTGCCGCAGGCGAGTTTATTATGGATTATCTGAAAACCCGCGCCCCGTTCTGGAAGCGCGAAGCCACCCCGGAAGGGGATCGCTGGGTAGAGTCCCGGGACAGCGACAAGGATGCTGCCAGCCGCTGGTAGCCGGATTGGCGGGATGTGTTAGTCTATAACAGTGTGTCCACTTAAAAAGGAGTGCGTTATGGACAGATTTCCCCGTTCCGATTCCATCGTGCAGACCCGCAGCGGCCTGCAAACCTATATGGCGCAGGTCTATGGCTGGATGACCTGCGGATTGCTGCTTACCGCGTTTGTCGCCTGGTTTTCAGCAAACACGCCTGCCGTAATGATGTTCGTTTTCTCCAGCAAAATTACCTTCTTTGGTCTGATTATCGCCCAGCTGGCGCTGGTGTTTGTTCTCTCCGGGCTGGTGCATAAGCTCAGTGCCGGGATGGCGACCACGCTGTTCATGCTCTATTCGGCGCTTACCGGCCTGACGCTCTCCAGCATCTTCATCGTCTATACCTACTCCTCCATTGCCAGCACCTTCGTGGTGGCGGGCGGGATGTTTGGCGCGATGAGCCTCTACGGCTACACCACCAAACGCGACCTGAGCGGCTTTGGCAACATGCTGTTTATGGCGCTGATTGGTATCGTGCTGGCCTCGCTGGTGAACTTCTGGCTGAAGAGCGAAGCGCTGATGTGGGCGGTGACCTATATCGGGGTGATTGTGTTTGTCGGCCTGACGGCCTACGACACGCAGAAGCTGAAAAATATCGGAGAGCAGATTGACGTGCGTGACAGTTCAAACCTGCGTAAGTACTCGATTCTCGGGGCGCTGACCCTCTATCTGGACTTCATCAACCTGTTCCTGATGCTGCTGCGCATCTTCGGCAACCGCCGTTAAGGGTGATGCCCGGCAGCGCGATGCTTGCCGGGCCTACAAATCTGCCCGGCGGCGCTGCGCAACCCGGCATTTCCCATCATTACTTCGCCATCTGCTGCTCGTTTTTAGCCCGCAGTTTCTTCGCCCGGCTCTCCAGCACCAGATAACAGACCGTCGCCAGTGCCAGCGGCAGGAAGTAATAGAGCATGCGGTAGGCCAGCAGGGCGGCAATGATGGTGCCGTGAGAGACATGCTCCCCGGCCAGCAGGGCGATAAATACCGCCTCCAGCACGCCGATGCCGGCCGGAATATGGACAATCACCCCGGCGATGCTGCTCACCAGCAACACTCCCAGCACGAAGAAGTAATTCACATCTTCGCCCATCAGCAGCCAGATAATCGCCCCCATCGCCATCCAGTTACCGGCTGAAATACCCATCTGCGCCATTGCAAAACGCCAGGAGGGGAGCACCAGCTTTTGCTTTTTGATCGTCACATGGCGCCGCTTCGCAAACGCGCAGGCCCACAGATAAACGGCAATCACCAGCAGCAATACTACGCCGAGAATGCGCAGCGTCGTCTGGTCTATGTACCAGTGGTCGGGCAGTTGAACGACCCCGGCGGTAAAGATCACCCCGCCCAACAGGATATAGCCCAGCCAGTTGGTGGTGATACTCAGGGAGAAGATGCGGGTAATGGTGCTGCTGGGCAGCCCGAGGCGGGAGTAAAGCCGGTAGCGCATCCCGATACCCCCGACCCAGGTGCTCAGGGTCAGGTTAAAGGCATAGCAGATAAACGACACCAGCATAACCTGGCGTTTGGCCAGCTTATGCCCGCAGTAGACCCGCCCGAGCAGGTCGTAACAGCCATACAGCAGATAGCTCAGCACCACCAGCGCAATCGCGCTCAGGAGCGATACACGGTCATAGTCGCGGATAACCTTCCAGACTTCAGTCCAGTCGACCTTTTTCGCGTAAACTACCAGCAGCACCGCAACGGCAATAAAAAATACCCAGGTGAGGATCTTTTTAGCCAGACGCCAGCGCGAATGTTTTTTGCTCATCAGGGTTTCACTCCCGTGTTACCTGCCTCGACCCGATCCTGGGTCTCCATTTCGGGCTGTACCGGGGGCGGCACCTGCGCCAGCTTGGGCGTATGGGCCGGCAACCAACCCACCAGCGCCGGGAAATGGCGCAGGAAGTGGAACACCACCACGCTTTTGCCCAGATTCCACCAGGTGCGTTTCGGTACCATCGTCTCATCAACCCGAACGCAATCCTCGGCGATGATGGCGGAGAGATTGTCGCGCAGGGTCTGGTTAAACTCACGATCGTGAATAATCAGGTTGGCCTCCAGATTCAGCGACAGGCTGAGGGGATCGAGGTTGCTGGAGCCGACGGTCACCCAGTGATCGTCCATCAGCGCCACCTTGCCGTGCAGCGGACGGCGGCGGTATTCGTAAATCTCGACCCCACCTTTCACCAGATAGTTGTACAGCAGGCGCGCGCCCACCGTGACGATCGGCATATCCGGCTCGCCCTGCACAATCAGCTTCACCCGAACGCCGCGCCGCGCCGCGTTACGCATGGCGTGCAGCAGGCGATAGCCGGGGAAGAAGTAGGCGTTGGCGATGATCACTTCGCGCCGGGCGTTGGTCAGCATCTTGAGATAGTGCCGCTCAATATCGTCCCGGTGCTCTTCGTTATCGCGCCAGACGAACAGCGCCTGGGCCTCGCCCGGTTTCCTGTTCTCTTCGGCGCGATGACGCCGCTTCCACCAGCGACGCACGGCGGCTTTGCCGGGCAGGTTTTCCACGACAAACTGCAAAATATCCTGCACCACCGGGCCTTCGACCTGGACGGCATAATCCTGTTTGGCTTCCGGACCGTAGTCCGACATATGTTCAGCGGAGTAGTTAATCCCGCCGACAAAGGCCACCTGCTCATCCACCACCACAATTTTACGGTGCATGCGGCGGAACACGTTGGTACGCATGCCGAACAGAGGAGGGCGTGGATCGTAGTAACGGAACACCACGCCTGCCGCGGTGAGTTCCCCGACGAAGTCGTCATCGAGATCGGGGGATCCGTAGCCGTCCAGCAGCACTTCGATATGCACGCCGCGCTGGGCTGCGCGTAGGATAACGGCATGCAGCTTGCGGCCTACGCTGTCATCAAACCAGATGAAGGTCTCCAGCAGCACCCGACTCTGGGCCTTATCGATGGCGGCAAATACCGCCGGATAATATTGATCGCCATTTTCCAGCAGCTTAATCCGGTTGCCGCTTTGCCATGAACATTTCATAGATGAATCTCCGCACTTAACGGCGCATGGTCGGAAAGGTGACGCCAGTTACTCAGTGCCAGCGCGGTAGGGCTGCTGGCATGGGCATTTTTGACATAGATACGATCGAGACGCAGCAGCGGGAACCTGACCGGGAAGGTGCGGGCAGGCCTGCCGTGCGCGAGGGTAAACACCTCTTCGAGCCCGGCCTCCGCTTTCAGCGGATGGCTGGCGCGCTGACGCCAGTCGTTAAAGTCCCCGGCCACCACGACCGGATCGCCCTCGGGCAGGGCGTTGACCCAGTCGGCCATCATCTGCAGCTGCGCCTGGCGGTGTGCTTCCCGCAGGCCCAGATGCACCGAGGCCACATGCAGCGGCATGGCCAGCTCCGGCACGGCAACCCGACAGTAGAGTAGCCCGCGTTTTTCACTCTCGCCAACCGAGACATCGTGGTTCTCAAAGTGTTCGATGGGATAGCGGGAGAGGATCGCATTGCCGTGATGCCCTTCGGGATAGACGGCGTTGCGCCCGTAGGCGTAATCACTCCACATGGTGTCCGCGAGAAATTCGTAGTGGCTGGTGTCGGGCCAGTTCTCTACGTGCAGCGGATGCACTTCATGGGCCCCCATCACTTCCTGCAGACAGACGATATCCGCGCTGACGGTACGTACGGCGTCGCGCAGTTCGGGCAGAATGAAACGGCGGTTAAACGCCGCGAATCCTTTATGAATGTTGATCGTTAAGACTTTAAGCGAAAAATGCCGGGTTTGTTGGGTCATACACTCCTTCCCGCGTCACTATCCTGATGAAAATAAAGTGTAGTCGTCGTCACAAAAAGGTGCTGTGTTACGGAATTTTCCGTAAAGTGCGATAGTCTGAACAAGCAGAGTAAAATCCTTCAGGAGAGTGCCATGAAGTGGCAACAACGCATACGCGTCGCGACCGGCCTGAGTTGCTGGCAGATTATGTTGCATTTATTGGTGGTGGCCGTACTGGTGATGGCCTGGATGAGCGGCACCCTGGTGCGCGTCGGCTTAGGTTTATGCGTGCTGTACGGCGTAACCGTACTGCTGATGCTCTTTTTACAGCGTCATCATGAAGAACGCTGGCGCGAAGTGGCGGATGTGCTCGAAGAGCTCACCACCACCTGGTATTTCGGTGCGGCAGTGATTGTGCTGTGGCTGTTGTCACGCGTGTTGCAAAACAACTTTTTACTGGCCGTTGCAGGCCTGGCGATCCTGGCCGGGCCAGCGGTGGTTTCACTGTTAACCAAAGACAAAAAGCTACGCGATATTGCGTCTAAACATCGCGTACGCCACTGACCCCGTCACGGCCGCTATCACCAGTAGCGGCCACAAACTTCCCCACACAATGTCCAGACTCGCATCCTTGAGATAGATCTGCTTGGTGATATCGGTGAAATGACGGATCGGGTTTACCCAGGTTAAGTTCTGCAGCCACACCGGCATATTCTCCACCGGCGAGACATAGCCGGAGAGCAAAATCGCCGGCATCATAAAGACAAACACCCCGATAAACGCCTGCTGTTGAGTCGAGCAGAGCGCCGAGATCAGCAGCCCAAAGCCCACCAGCGACAGCCCGTAAATCACCATCGTGAAGTAGAACAGCAGAAGCGAACCGGCGAAGGGGATGTGATAGGCCCAGATGCCAATCGCCAGCACGATACTGGCCTGGAAAGTGGCCACAATCAGCGCCGGAACCGCTTTGCCGACGAAGATCTGCCAGGTCGCCAGCGGAGAGACCAGCAGCTGATCCAGCGTGCCCTGTTCGCGCTCGCGGGCCACCGACAGCGACGTCACGATCATCACCCCGATGGTGGTGATCATGGCGATCAGCGACGGCACCACAAACCATTTGTAGTCGAGGTTCGGGTTGTACCAGTTGCGCACCACCAGCTCGCTGTTGTTCGGCTTCGGTTTGCCCTCCATCAGCTCCTGCTGATACTCCTTCACCACCTGCTGCAGGTAGTTGGCGGCGATCTGCGCGCTGTTGGAGTTACGCCCGTCAAGGATCAGCTGCATAGGGGCGGTTTGCAGGGTGTCGAGGTTGCGGGAAAAATCGGCCGGGAAGCGCACCAGCAAGAGCGCCTTTTGCGTGTCGATGGTCGGCTGTATTTCCTGCGGGCTGTTGAGGATCAGCACGTGGGTAAAGGCTTTGGCGCGGGCGAAGCGCTGGGTCAGCTCCACCGAATGTTTGCCGTTATCTTCGTTATAGACGGCGATGGTGGCGTTGGTCACCTCCAGGGTGGCCGCCCACGGGAACAGCAGCACCTGGATCAGCACCGGCAAAATCAAAATCGCCCGGGTCTGCGGTTCGCGCAGCAGGGACTGTAGCTCTTTGCGGATCAAGGTCCATAAACGGTGAAACATAGTGTCGTCCTCTTGTCGGGTGGCGCTTTCGCTTACCCGACCTACAAAATCAACGAGACCCGTAGGCCCGGTAAGCGCAGCGCCACCGGGCGCAACCTAATCTAATCGCCGTTTGGTTTTCATCCACGTCAGCCCGATAAACATCACCGCCGACGCAATCAAAAACAGCAGATTCACAATCAGCACCACCGGAATATTGCCCGCCAGGAACAGGCTTTGCAGGGTGCTGACGAAATAGCGCGCCGGGATAATGTAGGTTGCCGCACGGATCGCCGCCGGCATACTGTCGATCTGGAAAATAAACCCGGACAGCATAATCGACGGCAGGAAGGCGGCATTCAGCGCTACCTGGGCGGCGTTAAACTGGTTGCGGGTGACGGTGGAGATCAACAGCCCCATCCCCAGGGTGCTGAGTAAAAACAGGCTGGTGATGAGGAACAGCACCAGCAGCGAGCCGCGATAGGGCACGCCGAGAATAAACACTGACACCAGCATGCACAGCAGCATCGCCAGCATCCCGAGGAAGTAGTAGGGGATCAGCTTGCACAGCAGCAGTTCCGTGCGCGTCACTTCGGTGGAGAGCAGCGCCTCCATGGTGCCGCGCTCCCACTCCCGGGCGATCACCAGCGAGGTGAGGATCGCGCCGATAACCGTCATGATAATGGTCACCGCGCCGGGGATAATAAAGTGCTGGCTGATGGCCGCCGGGTTAAACCAGTACCGGGTCTGGACGTCGATCAGCGGCTCGAACGTTTCACCGCGGTCTTCCGCCCGCTGCATCTGCCACAGCTGCCAGATCCCTTCGCTGTAGCCCTGCACAAAGTTGGCGGTGTTCGGCTCGCTGCCGTCGGTGATCACCTGGATCGGGGCGGTATCGCCCGGGCGCGCCATGCGGGCCGCGAAATCCACCGGAATGACGATCAGCCCGCGAATGCGCCCGGCCTGCATCATCTGGATCAGCTGCTGGCGGTCATCGCTGATGGTGGCGTCGATATAGGGCGAGCCGGTCATGGCGTGGGTGAAGTCGAGCGCCTCTTCGCTGCGCTGCTCCAGCAGGATCCCGACCCGCAGCTTGCTGGAGTCGAGGTTAATGCCGTAGCCAAAGATAAACAAAAGCAGCAGGGGGATCACCACCGCAATCAGCCAGCTGCTCGGGTCGCGCACAATCTGCCGCGTCTCTTTGATGCACAGGGCGCGCACCCGACGCCAGGAGAGGGCGGTATCAGACATGGCCATGCTCCTTATCCCAGTCGTTAATCAGCGAAATAAAGGCCTGCTCCATGGTGGGGTCGGGCTGTTGCTCGTCCGCCACCTGAGCTTTGAGATCGTCAGGCGTGCCGTGGGCGATCAGCTTGCCGCGGTACACCAGCCCGATGCGGTCGCAGTACTCCGCCTCGTCCATAAAGTGGGTGGTGACCATCACGGTAACCCCTTTCTCCACCATGCTGTTGATATGCAGCCAGAACTCGCGGCGGGTGAGGGGGTCGACGCCGGAGGTGGGTTCATCGAGGAACAGAATATCCGGCTCGTGCATCAGGGAGCAGGCCAGCGCCAGCCGCTGCTTAAACCCGAGGGGCAGCGCGTCGGTGGCCTGGCTGGCAACCTGGCGCAGGCCAAACGCCTCGCTCATGCGATTGATTTTTTCATTCTGCGCCCGCCCGCGCAGGCCGTAGACCCCGGAGAAGAAGCGCAGGTTCTGCTCCACCGTCAGGTTGCCGTACAGGGAGAATTTTTGCGCCATGTAGCCCAGGTGCTGGCGCGCCTTGCCGGAGCTGACCTTCAAATCCATATCCAGCACCAGCGCCTTTCCGGCGGTGGGCACCAGCAGGCCGCACATCATTTTGAAGGTGGTGGATTTGCCCGCGCCGTTGGGGCCCAGCAGGCCGAAGATTTCGCCGCGCTTCACCGCGAAATTCACGTCGTCGGTGGCGGCAAAATCGCCGAATTTTTTGGTCAGAGATTTGGCTTCTATCACCGTCTCGCCCGGGGTGCCCTCCACGGTATGCAGGATCCCCCCGAGCGGGGATTCGGCGGTCTCCGCGCCGCCGAGCAGATCGATAAAGGCATCTTCAAAGCGCGGGGCGGTCTCCTCGATGTGCAGATCCGGCAGATCCGCACTCTGGCGCAGATCGTCGGCGCTGGCCTCTTTTGTGAGGATCACCCGCACCGATTTTCCCTGAATCATCCCGTCGCTCACCTGGGGCAGCTTCAGCACCCGCTGCAGCAGGCGGCGGTTGTTCTCATGGGGCGAGTGCAGTAACAGGCTGCGCCCGGTCATGCTTTGGGTCAGCTTAGTCGGATCGCCCTGATAGAGCAGCTCCCCTTCGTTCATCAGCAGCACGTCCCGGCACTGCTCTGCTTCGTCGAGGTACGAGGTGCTCCAGAGGATCAACATCCCGTCGCCCGCCAGCTCATGCACCATCTGCCACAGCTCGCGGCGGGAGATGGGATCCACCCCAACGCCGGGCTCGTCCAGCAGCAACACCTTCGGTTCGCCTACCAGGGTGCAGGCGAGCCCCAGCTTCTGCTTCATGCCGCCGGAAAGTTTGCCCGCCAGCCGATCGGTGAAGGGACCCAGCGCGGTAAAGTCGAGCAGGCGCTGAAAGGTCTTCTGCCGCGTCTCGCCGGTGACGCTGCGCAGATCGGCGTACAGGGTCAGGTTCTCCATCACCGTCAGATCCTCGTACAGGCCGAACTTCTGCGGCATGTAGCCCAGCATCGCATGCAGGGCGCGATCGTCCTGGATGGGATCCAGCCCCAGCACGCTGGCTGTCCCTTCGTCGGGCTTCAGCAGCCCGGCCAGCATTCGCATCAGGGTGGTTTTGCCCGCGCCGTCTGGGCCGACCAGCCCGGTGACGTAGCTTTTCTGCAGCGTACAGTCGAGCGGCGCGACGGCGGGCTTCTCCATCCCGGCAAAGCGTTTAACCAGCCCGGTGAGCTGGATCACCGCGTCACTCATGGGCTTGCCCATTATCGAAGCTGACCGTTACCGGCATCCCCTGGCGCAGGGCGTCGTCGGCATCGTTGACGATAATGCGCAGGCGATAGACCAGATCGGTGCGCAGGTCCGGGGTTTCCACGGTTTTCGGCGTGAATTCGGCGGTAGGGGAGACAAAGCCGATTTTCCCGTGATAAGGCTTGTCGGGGCGGCCGTCGGTATAGAGCAGCACTTCGCGCCCCGGTTTAGCCTCCCCGAGACTGGCTTCATTGACGTAGGCCCGCACCCACACCGGGCGGGTCAGGGAGAGGGTCAGCACCGTGCTGCCCGCGTTCAGCATGCTGCCGGGCTCGACGGCGCGGGTCAGCAGCGTGCCGTTAGCCGGGGCCACCAGGGTGGTGTCGTGCAGATCCAGCTGCGCCTGCGCCAGCTGGGCCTGGGCCTGTTCGAGGCTGGCTTTGGCCTGGGCGATATCCTGCTCGCGGTTGCCGGAGCGGTACTGGCGCAACTTATCCTGGGAAGATTTCAGGGTTGCCAGCGCCTGGTCGCGCGAGGAGCGGGCATTCTCCAGATCGTTAGCCGACACGGTGTGGCTTTTCCACAGCCCCTGCTGACGGTTATAAAAGTTCTGCGCATAGTCATAGGCGGCCTGGGCCTGTTTGACGGCGGCAGCGGCCTGGGCCACCTCTTCGTCGCGGTAGCCCGCCTGCATCAAATCGTATTGCGCCTGAGCCACGGAGACGCCCGCCTGGGCCTGCATCAGGGCATTCTGGTACGGGGCCTTGTCCAGCTCGCCCAGCGTCTGCCCGGCGGCGATGGTATCCCCTTCGTCCACGGTTAATGACGCCAGCCGTCCGCCGACGCGAAAGCTCATGTTGACGGTGCGGATATCGACGTTGCCGTAGAGAGTCAGCGTTTTATCCTGCTGACTCTGATACCACAGCCAGCCGCCGATCCCGGCGGCCAGCACCACGATCGCTGCCACAATAATGACAACCGGTTTTTTCATGACTCCAGGCTCCTTTGCGTTAACCCCTGCAGGATCAAATCGACATGACAGGTGATGACCTGGCTTATCTGCAGGGCTTTATCCTCATCAAATTCGGTCCAGCCGGTGCGTAACAAAATGGTTTCCCGCCCGAGGCGAAAGGCGAGCACTTCGCCCAGCAGGGCATGGGTATGCAGGATGGTCTGCGTGTCGCTGGCGTCGCGACCGGTATAGGCAGCCACCAGCCGGGTCAGGTGGGTGTGCATCGGGGCGATAACCTGATCGTGCACCAGCTGGTAAGCGGCGGAAGGCGAGAGCTGCTCCCGTGAGATAAACTTACTCAGGTTCAGCGTATCGTCATGGGTCAGCAGCTGAATCATATTGTTGCAGGCGGTTAAAATCAGTTCGCGAATGGCGGCGCGATCCGGCGCGGGCTCGTCCAGCAGGGCAGTGGCCGTCTCCACGTGCGGGCGAAAGTGAGTGCCAATGAAGTCGGCGATCCACTGGGCGCAGGCGAGGTAGAGATCCTCTTTCGAGCCAAAATAGTAGGTAATGGCGGCGATGTTCTGCCCCGCCTGGGCAGCGATATAGCGGGTGGTGGCATGCAGCCCGTATTCGCCAAACTGCGCCAGCGCGGCGGCAATCAGCTGGCTTTTGGCCTGTTCGCCTTTAGTGGTGGTCGGGATCGGATTCATAGGGCATATAATCTTAATCAATCGATTGATTAAGATTATGACTGTTTTTTGAGCTTGTCCAGTCCGCTTGTTCAATGTTGCGCCGGGCGGCACTGCGTCTGCCCGGCCTACGTAATAGCGTGGATGCATCTGTTTGCGGGATATTTTATGCGCCACGTCACAAAAGCTGCTACACTCCGCTGCTTCGCGACACCGTGGTTTTTGTCCTTCTATTTGTCATTATCTCCCTGAAAACTACACCTGAAATGGTCGGGGCGGTTCGGAGTTGTTATGTCTTTTGATACCCTTGGCCTGAACCCGGAAATCCTGCGTGCTGTAGAAGAGCAGGGCTACCGCGAACCTACCCCTATTCAGCAGCAGGCCATTCCTGCCGTGCTGGCCGGCCGCGACCTGATGGCCAGCGCCCAGACCGGGACCGGTAAAACCGCCGGCTTTACCCTGCCGCTGCTGCAACGCCTGATTCAGAAAGAGCCGCACGCCAAGGGCCGTCGCCCGGTGCGCGCCCTGATCCTGACCCCGACCCGTGAACTCGCTGCCCAGGTGGGTGAGAACGTGCGTGAGTACAGCCGCTATCTCAACATCCGCTCGCTGGTGGTGTTCGGTGGGGTCAGCATTAACCCGCAGATGATGAAACTGCGCAGCGGCGTGGACGTGCTGGTAGCGACCCCGGGCCGCCTGCTTGATCTGGAACACCAGAACGCCGTCAAGCTCGACAGCGTGGAGATCCTGGTGCTCGACGAAGCCGACCGCATGCTCGACATGGGCTTCATTCACGATATTCGCCGCGTGCTGGCAAAACTGCCGACCCGCCGCCAGAACCTGCTCTTCTCCGCTACCTTCTCCGACGAGATCAAAGGCCTGGCGGAAAAACTGCTGCATAACCCGCTGGAAGTGGAAGTGGCGCGCCGCAACACCGCCTCCGAGCAGGTGACCCAGCATGTGCACATGGTGGACAAAAAGCGCAAGCGCGAGCTGCTGTCGCAGATGATTGGCGAAGGCAACTGGCAGCAGGTGCTGGTCTTCACCCGCACCAAGCACGGCGCAAACCATCTGGCAGAACAGCTGAACAAAGACGGGATCCGCAGCGCGGCTATCCACGGCAACAAGAGCCAGGGCGCACGTACCCGCGCGCTGGCAGATTTTAAATCCGGCGATATCCGCGTGCTGGTGGCGACCGACATCGCCGCCCGTGGTCTGGACATCGAAGAGCTGCCGCACGTGGTCAACTACGAGCTGCCGAACGTCCCGGAAGATTACGTCCACCGTATCGGCCGTACCGGTCGTGCAGCGGCCACCGGCGAAGCGCTGTCGCTGGTCTGTGTGGATGAAATTAAACTGCTGCGCGATATCGAACGCCTGCTGAAGAAAGAGATCCCGCGCATCGCCCTTGCGGGTTATGACGTGGATCCGTCGATCAAAGCTGAGCCGATCCAGAACGGTCGCCAGGGTGGCGGTCGCGGTCAGGGCGGTGGACGCGGGCAGGGCGGCGGCGGTCGTGGTCAGCAGCAGCCGCGCCGTAGCGAAGGCGGCGCGCCGAAAGCGGCCAGCAAGCCACCGCGTCGCGACGGTGAAGCGAAACCGGCCGGGGAAGGCCAGCGCCGACGCCGTCCGCGCAAACCTGCCAGCGCACAGTAATCTGGAAGCCCGGTCGTAAAGCCGGGCTTTTCTTTTGCGGCCCGCCTAAGAAAGTGCCACAATAGTGGCTGTTTATACAGTATTTCAGGTCCATCATGGCTTTAACCGCCGCGCTGAAAGCGCAAATTGCCGCCTGGTATAAGGCGCTGCAACAGCAGATCCCCGACTTTATCCCCCGCGCACCGCAACGGCAGATGATTGCCGATGTGGCAAAAACGCTGGCCGGTGACGAGGGGCGACATCTGGCAATTGAAGCCCCGACCGGGGTCGGTAAAACCCTCTCCTACCTGATCCCCGGCATCGCTATCGCCCGGGAAGAACAAAAGACGCTGGTGGTGAGCACCGCCAACGTAGCCCTGCAGGATCAGATCTACAGTAAAGACCTGCCCCTGCTGCGCAAGATTATCCCCGAGCTGCGCTTTACCGCCGCCTTCGGGCGCGGGCGTTACGTTTGCCCGCGCAATCTGGCCGCCCTTGCCAGCAGCGAACCGACCCAGCAGGATCTGCTGGCGTTTCTCGATGACGAGTTGACCCCTAACAACAAGGCCGAGCAGGAGCAGTGCGCAAAGCTGAAGACCGATCTCGACGGCTACAAGTGGGACGGCCTGCGCGATCACACCGATCAGGCCATCAGCGACGATCTCTGGCGCAGGCTCAGCACCGATAAAGCCAGCTGCCTGAACCGCAACTGCCACTACTACCGCGAATGCCCGTTCTTTGTCGCCCGCCGTGAAATTCAGGAGGCCGAAGTGGTGGTCGCCAACCACGCCCTGGTGATGGCGGCCATGGAGAGCGAAGCGGTACTGCCGGACCCGAAACATCTGCTGCTGGTGCTGGATGAAGGCCATCATCTGCCGGACGTCGCCCGCGATGCGCTGGAGATGAGCGCCGAGATCACCGCTCCCTGGTTCCGCCTGCAGCTGGATCTCTTCTGCAAGCTGGTTGCCACCTGCATGGATCAGTTCCGCCCGAAAACCATCCCGCCGCTGGCGGTCCCGGAGCGCCTCAGCGAGCACTGCGAAACCATTTACACCCATATCGCCTCGCTGAATAACATCCTCAATCTCTATCTCCCGCCCGGACAGGAGGCGGAGCACCGCTTTGAGATGGGCGAGCTGCCGGATGAGATCATGACCCTTTGCCGCGAGCTGGCGCAGCTTATCGAAAAACTGCGCGGGCTGGCGGAGCTGTTTTTAAACGATCTCAGTGAAAAGACCGGCACCCATGACGTGGTGCGTGTGCACCGGGTACTGTTGCAGATGAACCGTGCGCTCGGCATGTTCGAAGGGCAGAGCAAGCTGTGGCGGCTGGCGTCGATGGCCCAGGCCTCCGGCGCGCCGGTCACCAAGTGGGCGACGCGGGAAGTCAGGGAGGGGCAGGTGCATCTCTTCTTCCACTGCGCGGGCATTCGCGTCAGCGATCAGCTGGAAAAACTGCTCTGGCGCAGCGTCCCGCATGTGGTGGTCACCTCCGCCACGCTGCGCTCGCTGAACAGCTTCTCGCGGTTGCAGGAGATGAGCGGCCTGAAGGAGAAAGCGGGCGATCGTTTTGTGGCCCTCGATTCGCCGTTCAACCACTGCGAGCAGGGCAAGCTGGTGATCCCGCGCATGCAGTTTGAGCCGCTGATCGACAACGAAGAGCAGCATCTTGCCGAGATGGCGGCCTACTTCCGCGAACAGCTGGAAAGCAAAAAATACCCCGGCATGCTGGTGCTGTTCGCCAGCGCCCGGGCGATGAATCTCTTTTTAACCTTCGTCACCGATCTGCGCCTGCTTCTGCTGGTGCAGGGGGATCAGCCCCGCTACCGGCTGGTGGAACTCCACCGTAAACGGATAGACAGCGGGGAGCGCAGCGTGCTGGTGGGGCTCCAGTCGTTCGCGGAGGGGCTGGATCTGAAGGGTGATTACCTGACCCAGGTGCACATCCACAAGATTGCCTTCCCGCCCATCGACAGTCCGGTGGTGCTGACCGAGGGAGAGTGGCTGAAAAGCCTCAACCGCTTCCCGTTTGAAGTGCAGAGCCTGCCGGCGGCGTCGTTTAACCTGATTCAGCAGGTCGGGCGTCTGATCCGCAGCCATAGCTGCTGGGGCGAGGTGGTGATCTACGATAAACGCCTGCTGACCAAAAATTACGGCAAGCGGCTGCTGAATGCGCTGCCGGTGTTCCCCATCGAACAGCCCGAGGTGCCGGAAGTAAAAAAACGCCCGACTAAACTTGCCGCCGGGCGTAAAAAAAGCATCCATGCCAAGAGGCGCGGTCCTACTGGTAAGTGAAGGTAAACTGCACCACGCTTGAAAACTCGCCCGCGCTGACCGTGGTATGCGAGGCGTAATAGCGTGCCGCCATCGGGAAATCGGCGGTGTGGGTGACCGGGTCGACCACCGCATTGAAGTGCGCTTCCGGCGCCAGAATGATCGCGTCGGTGCGGTCTGCCAGCTCCAGCGCCAGCCCTCTGGCCGTGCCGGTGTTGGCAAACTTAAACGGGTGGAGGGTGTCGCGCTGCCCCTCCAGGTTGATCGTCGCCAGGGTCAGGTTTTGCGGGCAATGCGAGAGGGTAATATCAAAGTTCTTCCACACCCCGGTGTCCCCCACCGATTTAAAATCACTGGCAACGGCCTGGCCGAGATCGACCACCTTGTTCTGGCTGGCGCTGTCCACCTCGCAGGCGGTGTCGTAAATATTGCCTTTGATGCTGAGGATCACGTCGGTGGCCGGGGCAGACGCGCTGGTCAGCAGCAGTAGCAGGGCAACGTATTTCATCGGGGATCTCACTGGTATTCAATGTCGATGGTGGCAAGGGTATTGGCTCGCCCGGCGGTTGCCTGAGCGCCAGTCTGGTAATACTGCACCTGGAAGGGCAGCGTAAACGGCTGGTTGGGTACGGTCTCATCGCCAAAGGGGATGGGGTAGTCGTAGCGCAACACGACCCCGCCGAGGGTCATTCTTACGCCCACCCCGCTGGCGCTGTCGGGGCCTGGCGTCAGGTTCAGCACATCATTCCCATCGCTGATCGTGGTCGCGCCATTGGGGCTGGTGACCCGGGCTGTCATGGTCACCGTGTCGGTACAGATCGCCGTCACATTGAACGCTTTCCAGCTGGTAAAGCTGCCGCGATGGGTAAAGCCGCTTAGCGGAAAATCCCCCAGGGTAACGACCAGGCTTTTCGGATCCACCGAGCAGGTGGTGGCCTTCAGCGACATGCTGCCGCCGTAGCGCACGGCATTCAGCTGGCCCAGGGTCCGATCGGGGTAGATGCCCAGGGACCAGATACCGTTACGTACCGTCGTCTGTTGCCCGGTGGTGGTGGCAGTTTTGATCAGCTGCATCGAGAGCGGCACACTGAAGCTGCCGTCACTGCTGACGTAGCCCAGCGGCGTGCTGCGGCTGTCGCAGTGGGCAGCGCGACCGCGCACCGGCTGGCCGGCGCTGTTCAGCAGCTCAATACCGATCCCCTCAATGCCGCTGCGATAGACCCCGGGCATCCCAGGCACCTCTTCTCCTACGCCCAGATGGCAGGCGGTGATCGGCCTGCCGCTGTCGGCGGCATCACATGTCCCTTTTACCCTATGGGAGCGGGCGGAGCCCGGGATAGCATTGCCGACCCCAAGGGTAGCGGGTACCGCCAGCGTCCCCGGCGTGGCGGTCCAGGGCAGATCCGCAGTGGAACAAGCGGCTAAGGCCGGCGGCATAACCAGCAGCAGGGCGGCAAACAGGGCCAGCACACAGCCGTAACGGAGTGGTTTCATCTTTTCCTCGACGCCGTCAGGTGCACTGGGCGGTGACGCTAATCACCGGATCGGCAGTGCGGGAGGGCAGTTGATAGTGGGCGGAGCAGTGCGCGTCTGCGCCTTTGCCCCAGCTGACGTTGACCTGGCCGCGGGCGTGCATCCCGGTCAGGTAGACCTCGCCGCCATCGCCAACGATAAATTCGCCGCTGTCGTGGGCCGGTGCCGCCGTGGCGCCAAAGGGCACCGGACGACCGTCACCCCGGGTGAGAGTCAGCAGCACCCGGCTGCCGACGCGGGTATCAAAGTGAGTACGTACAATCGCCCCCCGGGTTGGGGTGATGACTTTGGCCGCCTGGCCGACGTCGGCCCCGGCGGGCAGGCTTTCGGTATTCAGCGCCACGGTGTTGTGATGGTACGGCGTGACGTAAGGCACGATGGCATAGCCACGATAGTCGGTTTTGACCCCGGTCTGGTTGTCGATCCCGGTTCCGCTGGCTCCCGGCGCCTCCACCAGCGCCACGGTATCTCCCATCGGCTGGCCGAAGGTGACGCCGTGGGCGTGGACAATCATGCTGCCCTGCACGCCGAGGTTGAGCTGGCGCTGCTGGTTATCCCGGGAATAGCCCGCCGTCATTTCGCCGTAGGTGGCTTTGTAATCGCTGTTCAGGCTGGTGCTGTAGCCGGACGCGTGGCTGTGGCCCTGCTGCACCCCCCAGCTGAGATTATTGTCTGCCAGCGCGGTGCCGTTGAGGCCGACGCTCTGGCTGGTGTCATCTTTGCTGTTGTTGAAGGTGTAATTGACCCAGGTATTGCTCAGCCAGCGATCCAGCGGGACGGAGAGGTTAAAGCCGAAGGTCTGCTCGTTCTCCCGCTGGTCGTCGTCGTCCTCATCCTGCGTGTTTTTGCTCAGGCCGTAGTTGATACCGTAACTGATGCCGTGCCAGCTGCCGTTATAGCCAATGCTCAGCGAGGTCATGCCCTGGTCGCTGTGCCAGTAGTTCTCTTTCACCAGGCTTAACGTCATCGACCCCAGAGAGCCGCCCAGGGACTGATCGAGGGTCGCCTCCTGGCGGTCGCGTCGCCTGTCGGCTGGCGTCCAGTCGTCGTTGGCGGTGTGGGAGTCGAACACGTCTGCCAGGGTGGCAAACCCAGCGCTATTGTAGCGATACCCGGCCACCGTAAAGTGGGTGCCGGTGGTGACGAAATCTTTGCTGTAGCGCACCCGCCAGGCGCGGCCGCGGGAGGTTTTTTGCCCCTGCATCTGCGATTTCGCCGCGGTTATATCCACTGAAAAAGCCCCCCAGTCACCGATATTTTTCCCGGTGCCGAGCGCCAGGGCATCGTAATACTGGCTGGTCTGGAGGCCGCCATAGGCGGTGATATCGTACGGCAGACCGTAGATCCCGGTCCCCTGCAGGAATGGCGTCTGCTCCACGCTGTGGTCATAGCTGCGGTAGCGCCCGCCGGTCAGGCTGTATTTGAACCGGCCTTCACGCTGCAACACCGGCACAGAGGCGTAAGGCACCACGAAGTGCTGCTCGCTACCGTCGGTCTCTTTGACGGTGACGTTCAGATCGCCGCTGCCGCCGGTGGGGTAGAGATCGTGAATCTCGAACGCGCCGGGTGCGACGTAATTCTGATAGATCACGTAGCCGTTCTGGCGCACCACCACCTGGGCATTGCTGTGCGCCACGCCGCGAATGCGCGGGGCGAAGCCTTTCAGGCTGTCCGGCAGCATGTCGTCGTCCGAGGCGATCTGCGCTCCGGTGAACGACAGGCTGTCAAACACGTCCGAGGGGGTGGCGCTTTGCCCGAGGGTGACGACGCTGCCCAGCGACAGGATATTGCGCTGGGCATAGCTGTAGACGGAGGAAAAATCGCGCTGCGCGGTGCGATCGTCCCGGGTCTGGCTCCATGTCGAGTAGTTACGCAGGCGCCAGGCGCCGAGGTTCAGCCCCGGTCGCAGGTTCAGGTAGTCATTGCGCTGGTGGTCATCATCTTCGCCCCGGCTGCGGCTATCCCCGGCGGAGTAGCTGTAGTTCAGCAGAAAGGCGTTGATCCCGTTGTCCATCTCTTCCGGCGCCACGTAACCGTGGGGAACCGGGGTGATGGCCGCCTGGGGGATACTCAGCAGCAGCTGCTGCTGGCCGGGGCGGAAGGTGGCGCTGGCGGCAGGTAACCCAGAGAGATCGACACAGCCGTCATTCTTTGTGCCGCTGAATTTATCGCTCCGGATACCCAGGCTCTTAAGGGTCTCCACCGAGAGGCAGGGTTGCAGGGTGGCCGGCCCGCTGGCCGCCTGTTGCAGGCCAAAGGCGATCTTTCTGTTGGCTACTTTGTTGTTATTGACGTAGACATCCACCTGATAGCTCCCCGGCGCGATGCCGGGGCCCTTCTCATACACTGAGAGGTCGGTTTTGCCCTGACCGGGGGTATCGATATCCAGCAGGGCCGGGTTGAAATAATCCTCCGCCAGCACCTGCTGCACGCCCACGCTCAGTATCGCGCAGCCCAGCGCAATCAGCAGGGCGCGCCCGGGGTGACGGGGTGCTTTGGTGGAGTAGTCCCAGGGCATGGCGGCGTCGGGCTTAGTGCAAAGGCGCAGACCAGGCGTGGCTTACCGCGCCGTAGTCGTTGATGATTTTCCAGGAAACCGTGCTCCCGGTGATGCCGCCCGGCACGGCAAAGTGCGCGTCGCTGTCGGGGGCCACCCAGGTCACATTGTCGGCTTTTTTACCGCCGACGGTGATGGTCTGGAAGTTCATGTAAAAGGGCGTCGGGTTGCTCACCACCAGGCTATTGCCCTGCTTATGCCAGCGTAATTTACCCGCCACCTCGTCCGGTTTGCCGTTAATCCCGCTCGGGCGGTAGATCAGTTTGATTCGCGTTTTAATGGCGATTTGCAGGGTGTTACTGCTCTCTTCCCGGGAGGTGGACGGAATGGATTTGATATTCAGCCAGTAGAGCGATTCGCGATCGGTCGGCAACGTGCCCCCGGTGCGCACCACGCGCAGGATGTTGTCCTGTTTGCCATCAAGGCGAAACAGCGGCGGGGTGATAAGAAACGGCGCTTTATTCCGCGCAGAATCGGCGCTCTCCACCCAGGATTGCACCAGATAGTCGAGGTTATCCGGGTTGGAAAGCCCTAACGACGCTTCTTTTTTATCTCCCTGATAGATTAGACGGGTCCCTTCGATAATCACCCCGGCGTGAGCGGCGGTGGTAATGAATAACAGGGCGGCGATGAAAACAGATTTACGCATGGCGGGACTCTGATAAAGCAGGCGGTGCCTGACCGCAGAGGGCCAGGCAGCGCAGGATTAGTTGTACATGACGGTAAAGGTGGAGACCGCATTCGCCGGGCCGGCGGTGATGGTGCTGCCGGTCTGGATATAGCGTGCGCCAAACACCAGATCGTTGGTGGTGGTGCCGGACTGTAGCGTATAGCTGGTGGAGGCGGTGTACAGGCTCAGTGGATTTTCTGTCTTATCCAGCAGCTGGATACCGACGCCGGTGGCGGCACCGGTGCCTGGCGTTACCGCCAGCACGTTGGCGTTGGTACCGTCAGCGGAGCCACCAAAGGTGATCGCCGCGCTGGTGATGGTTTCCGGGCAGTCTTTCAGCTGGATATCAAAACGGGTGGTTGAAGTGGTCGAGCCTGAACCGGTAAAGGCCGTTTGTGAGACTTTGCCGAGGGAAACATCCAGCGGGCTGCTGACGCCATTCACCACCTGACAGGCGGAGTCGATGATTTCGCCAGTGAAATTAATCTGTCCCTCGCCGCTGTTTGCAGCCCAGGCAGAGACAGAACAACATAATGCAGTGGCAATAAAGGTGCCGGAGACAATTTTACGCATAATAATTCCTGAATAAATTCCGGGGGTAATAACATCCGTTGTGATGAACTGCGGTAAAAAGTGGGGCAACTTTTTACCGGGTAGATAATTTACGTAATTAATTAATTTCGGATAACTATTGGTCGGGTCAATAGTGATTCCGATAACGGTTGAATTTTTATTTTTACTGAAATTACAAGGGGATGGTGTTATTGCCGCCCGGCAGCGATAAGAGAAATGTCTGTCCGATGGCGCCTTATCAACGCTATAGTGTTAACAAGATGTCACAAGGAGAAAGAACGTGGATTATCGCAAAATTATCAAAGAGGTCGGGCGGGGGAAAAACCACGCCCGCGACCTGGATCAGGAGACCGCCCGGGCGCTCTATACCGCGATGCTGAACGGCGAGGTACCGGATCTGGAGATGGGCGGCATTCTGATTGCCCTGCGTATTAAGGGCGAAGGCGAAGCCGAAATGCGCGGTTTCTACGAAGCGATGCAGGCGCAAACCCTGCGCCTGACGCCTCCGGTGGCGAAGCCGATGCCGGTGGTGATCCCGAGCTATAACGGCGCGCGCAAGCAGGCTAACCTGACCCCGCTGCTGGCTATTCTGCTGAACAAGCTGGGGTTTCCGGTAGTGGTACACGGGATAAGTGAAGATCCCACCCGCGTGCTGACGGAAACCATTTTTACCCTGCTGGGCATCGAGCCGACACGTCACGGCGGCCAGGCGCAGGCGAAGCTCGAGGGGCATCATCCGGTCTATATTCCGGTGAGCACCCTGTGCCCGCCGCTGGAAAAACAGCTGGCGATGCGCTGGCGGATGGGGGTGCGCAACAGCGCCCATACCCTCGCCAAGCTGGCGACGCCCTTTGCGGAAGATGCCGCCCTGCGCCTCTCCAGCGTCTCGCACCCGGAGTACGTCACCCGCGTGGCGACCTTTTTTGCCGATATTGGCGGTCGGGGGCTGTTGATGCACGGCACCGAAGGGGAAGTGTATGCCAACCCGCAGCGCTGCCCGCAGCAAACCCTGATTGACCCGACGGCGGGAACCCGGGTGGTGCTGGAGCGCGGAGAGGAGAACAGCGACGTCTCCCTGCCGCAGGCCAAAGATCCTGAAACGACCGCCCGCTGGATAGAGAGTTGCCTGGCCGGGCGTGAAGCGGTGCCGCACGCTCTGAAGCTACAGATGGCCTGCTGCCTGCTGGCGACCGGACAGGTAGAGACGGTCGACGCCGGGCTGGCGCGGGTTAACCAGAGTTTTTAAATAAAAAAAGGCCCGTCCAGCGATGGACGGGCCAAAAAAATAACAACAGGGTCAATGAGGGTTGGAGCATCTCGCCAGCGAACTGGCGAGCAGAGCAGAGATAAGGGTCCGGTTATTTGTAGATAACCGCAGTACCGCTCAGTTTGTTGTTGGTGTTGGCGGAGGTAATGGTGTAACCGGTCGCGCCAGCCGCTTCAGCTTTCGCTGCCAGGCGAGCTTCCAGACCGTCCAGCGTGGTCGCGCCTTCAGCACTCACCACACCGATTTTGTTCATGCTGTTTGCCTGAGCGGCGCTGATAGATTCCGCAGCGAAAGCACCGAAGGAGAGGGTAGTCAGGGCAACAGCGGCAACAGCATATTTAATGGTTTTCATCGTTAGTATCTCGCAGGTTATTCTGTTAAGGGGACGTTGTTCCGTCGATGTGATAAGTATCACGCTTTTTTACGAGAGATAAAATCGAAGAGAATTGACGACATCATTCGAAAAATTTGAATGACAAATAAGTTATTGAATATTAATAAATTCAGTGAATGGATTTACGTTTCTTGCCGTTGCGCTTTACAGAGGGAAGGGTGAGGGCACGTTTTGCGAAACGCACCGCAAAAAATCGTGCTCAAAAAAGAAACCGCTTGCGTGGCGTTGCTGCCGCCAGGCCAGTCATCGTAACTGGCTGTCTTTCGATCCTCTGCGATTATATCCTGCATGCGATGCATTATGTGAATCTTTCTCCTGCTGGCAGGCGATGCACAGCCGGACGCCGGGCACCGCTTTACGCCGCGCTTCGGGGATGGGCTCCCCGCACTCTTCACAGGTTTTCAGGCTCTCACCCTGCGGGATCTCGCCCCGCGCCCGCGCCACCGCATCTTCAATGGTACTGTTGATCTGTTCATTAACGGCGTCATCATTCGCCCAACCGGAAGCCATAAACCCCTCCTGACAGGATATTGCGCTGTACCAGTAACTATGGGGCTAAAAAACGCACAATCAAGGCGAAGGGCTAGATTTCAGACCATTCACGCAGCAGGTTATGGTAGAGGTTGAGCAGGGAGAGCACTTCGTCACTTTCGCCATGGCGGCCGCGCAGAGTCTGGATGTTGCGGTCCAGCTCGAACAGCATGGCGCGCTTTTTATCGTCGCGGATCATCGACTGGATCCACATAAAGGAGGCTACCCGCACGCCCGCGGTCACCGGGGTCACGCAGTGCAGGCTGCTGGAGGGATAGAGGACCAGATCCCCTGCCGGGAGCTTGACGCTGTGCTGGCCGTAGGTGTCGTTAACCACCAGCTCGCCACCCTCGTAGCTGTCGGGCTCGCTTAAAAAGAGGGTGGCCGAGAGATCGGTCCGC
This sequence comes from Leclercia sp. TB492, assembly GCF_049974505.2. Taxonomy (NCBI): domain Bacteria; kingdom Pseudomonadati; phylum Pseudomonadota; class Gammaproteobacteria; order Enterobacterales; family Enterobacteriaceae; genus Leclercia; species Leclercia sp. TB492. Next base: position 1,390,819 of record NZ_CM127572.1, read on the forward strand.
ATCCAGCCGCTTTGCGGGTGACTGCGCACGGCGCCGTCGACGTGAAAGCCGTAAGTTTCCTGCTGCTGATAGCGGTTAAACAGCGGGCTGGAGATCTGGCGCGGCAGGGCGGCGGCAAAAAAGAGCGCGTGCTGATTCACCGCCTGCAACACCGCCGCCTGCAGGGTGGCGTACAGCGGACTTTGCGTGTCGACCTGCTGGTTATTTTTGACCTGCGCACCCTGGTTGCCCACGGTGGCACGGCCGTCGATCCACGGGGCCTGATCCAGCTGAGCGCGGAAGTGCGCTACCTCATCGGCGTTCAGCACGCCCGGAATGTGATACATCATAAAAGGTTCTCCGAAAGGTGGGGCCGAAGCCCCACGCGGGATCAGAAGTGCATGTTCGCCGTTAACATAAAGGTGCGCGGCTCACCCGGATGGTAGCGGTAGCCACTCTTGTTGATGGAGGCGACATAATCTTCATCAAACAGGTTGTAGACGTTGAGCTGCATATCGAGGTTGCGGTTGACGCGATAGCCCAGTTTGGCATCGGCCACCCAGTAGCCTTCGGTGAAGGACGGGGTACCCACCGCGCCGTCAGAGCCACGATGCATGCTGCCGATGTAGCGCGCGCCGGCACCCACGGAGATCGCATCCGTGGCCTGGTACTGGCTCCACAGGGTGAAGGCATGTTCCGGAGTATACGGCAGGGAAGAGGTGCCATCCTGCGCCACGTCACTGCCGGTGCGCACGCTAGCGCGCTGCTGAGTATAACCGCCTATGACCTGCCAGGCCGGAGTGATGTTGCCCGCGGCAGACAGCTCATAGCCTTCGATACGTTTTTTACCGTACTGCGAATAGGTACCGTCATCGTTCTGCTCGACTTCGTTTTCGATGTCGGTGCGGAAGACGGCCGCGGTCAGCAGGAGACGTTTATCCAGCACTTCCCACTTGGTGCCCAGCTCGCTGGTCTTGGCCTTCTGCGGTTTAAAGTCCGTGCGGTTGGCGCTGCTGCCGGTGCCGCCCTGGGCCAGGGCAAAGTTATTGCCGCCCGGCGGCTGCTGGGAAATAGCGTAATTGACGTAAATATTGCCGTGCTCGGTCAGATGGTAGAGCGCCCCGGCTTTCCAGTTGACCAGGTTACCGGAGGTGGCGGTATCCACCGTAGTGACCGGCGAGCCTTTAGGCGTGCCGGCCGGGCAGGCAACCGCCCCGCGACCCGTGCCGCCGCAGATGCTGGCGCTGTCATATTCGGTGTGATACGTATCGAGACGAATTCCGCCGTTCAGCTCGAAGTCACGGGTGACCTGGAGCGTATCAAAGGCGTAAATCCCGAAGGTATCGGTCCGACCGTTGGCGTTGGCACCGCTGTTGTTCAGACCGCCCAGGCTGACGTTGCTGTTCGGGTGATAGATATTCACCGGCGGCGGGGTGATGGCATCCACGCCATAGTTGGTCTGGGTTTCGCGGGTGAACTCCACCCCGGTGCTGATATCGTGGCCGACGCTGCCGGTATAGAATTTGGTCGTCAGGTTGGTCTGGTTGGTCAGGATCTTGTTGCTGACATCTTTGGTGTTGGCGTTACGCGACCAGGTCCAGGTGTCCACGTTGTTGCGATCGGGCTGGGTGATGTTGGTGGCCCCACCCATCACGGCGGTCATCAGATAATCCTGCTTCACCCGCGACCAGCGCGTGGTGTTCCGCACGGTGGTGTTGTCGTTGAAGTCGTGCTCAAAGCGCACCGTGGCGGTGTCGGAGGTGGAGTCGTCGTAATCGGAATCGGTGCCGTAGAAGTTGCTGGTATCCACTTTGCCGGAGTGATTCAGCGCCGCAGTGCCCGCCGATGGCGCAGAGTAGCCCGGCAGCCCGATGGTCGGGATGCCGCCGTCCGGGGTGTTGTGCTGAGTCACGTGCAGGTAGTTCAGATACAGACGGTTTTCCGTTCCCAGACCAAAGGCGAGGGAAGGGGCTACGCCGTAGCGTTCGTTCTTAACGTTATCGCGTCCTTCGTCGTGGGTTTTTTCACCCATCAGGTTCAGACGAAACGCCGAGGTGTCACCCATCACCTGGTTAATATCGAGGGTACCGCGACGCATGTACGCGCTGCCAATGCTGGCGGAGGCATCAATACCCGAGTCCAGACGCGGCTGTTTGCTGATCATATTGATGGAGCCGCTGGGTGCGCTACGGCCGTAATCGCTGCCGGATGGCCCTTTAATCACCTCGACCTGTTCGGTGTTAAAGGTATCGCGCGTAGTGGTGCTGATGTCGCGGATACCGTCAACGTAAATGCTGTTCGAGGTGTCCACGCCGCGCATGTACACCGCGTCGCCGGTAGTGGAGTTACCGTTTTCACCGGCAAAGAAAGCCCCCACGCCCGGAACGTTTTTCAGGGCGTCGGTCAGGTTGGTGGTGCCCTGATCCTTCAGCACCTGTTCGGAGATAACGGTCATAGTGCGGGTGGTATCTGCCACCGGGCGGCTGAACTTCGCGTCGGCAGACTTCTGCGGCGCATAAAGCGAAGGTTGCGCCGCTTCTACCACCAGGGTGTCGTCAGACTTTTTATCGTTATTCTCCGCCGAGATAGCACTCGCTACCGGGGAGAGGCCAATACACAGCCCCGCAAAAAAGGTCAGCGAGCTGAAGCTGTTCGGAACGTTGCGATTTTTATCCATATTGTTTAGCGACTTATAATTTTTAGAATCGAGTTTCCATTACGTTGTCAGGCAGGTCTGTGCCTTTTCCTTTGCCACGTGAATAACCGTAATGAACCTACAAATGATAATAATTGTGATAAACATTATCATTTGGCGTGACTTTTTATCACTCTCGCCAACAAAATGAAATACGTAAATTTACATTGCCTGCTAAAAAACTTCACAAAGTGGATTTTGGATAAAAAACGAACTGCACCCCAGAGGATGCAGTGTGTAGTGCAGAGCGGGGAACTATTTGTAGATGGTGGCAGTACCAAACATGTTGTTGTCGCCGCTGGCAGAGTTCACAACATAGCCTTTAGCACCTTTTTCACGCGCTTTTTCAGCCAGTTTGTCCTGCAGGTCGTCGAGGTCTCTTGCGCCCGAAGCCTGCACGGTTCCGGCTGGCCTCAGTTGACTGGTGTCGCCGCTGCTGAGTGATTCAATCGACCATGCAGCAAACGACGCGCCTGCCAGTGAAGCGGCAGCGAGCATTACCAGGTATTTTTTCATAATCACTTCCTCTGATTGACAACGGGTGGTGCACACTAAGTGTAGAACGGGTCAGAGTGTGATTTAGTGCAAAAAATTGATGATGATCTGCTTATTTTTTGAACGACATATTTTGACAATTTCATGACAAATCAGCGACATACAGGTGGCTGATTTTTGGTGTTTTATTCTGCGGCGCAGAGAAATATTTACCGTTGCGCCCGCAACGGGTATCTTACGCCGCTGTTTACAGGAGAACGCCATGACACCCGAGAAGCCGGGGTTGCACCCACGCAACCGCCACCGCAGCCGTTACGATATGAATGCCTTATGCGAGAGCTGTCCGGCACTGCGCGAATTTATCACCGAAACCCCGACGGGCGAGCCGACGGTGAACTTTGCCGATCCCCAGGCGGTGAAGACGCTGAACAAGGCGCTGCTTGCTCATTTCTACGGCGTGGCGCAGTGGGATATTCCGGACGGCTACCTCTGTCCGCCGGTGCCGGGGCGCGCCGACTATATTCACCATCTTGCCGATCTGTTGGCGGAAGGGAATAACGGCACGGTACCTGCCCAGGCGACGATCCTGGATATTGGTACCGGCTCCAACCTGATCTACCCGCTGATTGGCGTGCATGAGTACGGTTGGCGCTTCACCGGCAGCGAGGTGGATCCGCAGGCGTTTGCCAACGCCACCGCCATCATTAACGGCAACCCCGGTATGGCCCGCGCCATTCGTCTGCGCCGCCAGAAAGAGGCTTCCGCCATTTTTGCCGGGGTGATCCATAAAAACGAACAGTACGATGCTACTCTGTGCAACCCGCCGTTCCACGATTCCGCTGAATCAGCTCGGGCGGGCAGCGAGCGTAAGCGCCGCAACCTCGGCCAGGCGGCCGATGCCGCGCTGAACTTTGGCGGCCAGCAGCAGGAGCTGTGGTGCGAAGGGGGCGAAGTGGCCTTTATCAAGAAGATGATTGCCGAGAGCGCCCAGTTTGCCCGTCAGGTGAAGTGGTTTACTACTCTGGTCTCGCGCAGCGAAAACCTGCCGCCGCTGTATCGCGCCCTGACGGACGTCGGCGCGGTGAAGGTGGTGAAAAAAGAGATGGCCCAGGGTCAAAAGCAGAGCCGCTTTATCGCCTGGACATTTATGGATAACGACAAACGTCGCCAGCGCTAACGGGTCTTCCCCCCGGTGGCGCTACGCTTGCCGGGGCTACAACGTGGGTTCCTGTGGCGGCGGGGCTGAGCCCGGCGACGGCAGCAGCTGATACATCTGCACCGGCATCCGCACTTCCGCCAGGTCGAAGTGTTTTTTCACCATGCTATCGAGGGCGAAACGCACCGTCCACTGCTTTAGCGGCTGGGTGGTGAAGGAGACGCGCAGCGTAAAGGCGGTGCTGGTCAGCCCGACAATCCCGGCAAACGACGGCTCGCCGATAATCAGGCCGCGAATATCCTCTCTCTCCAGCAGTTCATCCACCGCCGCTTTCAGCGCCTGCTTCGCTTTCTCGGCATCTTCATGTCTGTCCACATCGTAGTTCGCCACCACCGAACCGATGCCGCGGACAAAGTTGGCGAAGGTGGTGATCGAAGACCAGGGAATAATGTGGTACGCCCCGGTATCCTGCCGCACCCCCACCGAACGAATCGACATTCGCTCTACCGTGCCGGTTAGCGGCCCGATGGTCACCAGATCCCCGGTGTTCATCCCGTTTTCAAACTGAATAAAGATGCCGGTGATGATGTCTTTCACCAGCGTCTGGGAACCAAAGGAGATCGCCAGCCCCAGCGCCCCGGCACCGGCCAGCAGCGGGGCGATATTCACGCCAATTTCCGACAGCACAATCATGATGGTGATGGTGCTGATCACCACCGCCAGCGCGTTGCGGAACAGCGTCAACAGCGTGCGGGCGCGGGCGCTGGGCAGCGGCCGGCCATGAATATCCGAGGAGAGCCGGTTCTCAATCAGGCTCGCCAGAATCGTCCAGCCAATGGCGGAGAAGAAGAGGATCAGCGCGATGCGGATCAGAATATCCACCGTCTTTTCACCGGCACCGTTGTGCAGCCAGTTCCAGAAGTCGAACAGCCCCCAGGCGCTGAGCAACAGCATAATGGCGACACAGACCGTCAGGAACCGCGCCACCTTCAGCGACACGGAGATCCAGCCGTTCAACCGCTTTTGCAGCTCCGGATAGCTGCGCTGCACGTGCGGCGACAGGGTGATGGTTTTAGCCAGCCAGCGCGACAGCAGCCCCGACACAAAGGCGGCGATGCCGACGATCGCCAGGCTGCGGAAGGTCGCTCCCATCATAAATTTGAGGCTGTTTCCCGGGTCGAACAGGGAGAAGAAGCACAGCACGATAAAATAGGCGCTCGCCAGCCAGTGCCACACCAGGGCGAAGGCGCGAATAAACAGGCTGAAAAAGGCGAGGGAGCGGTCGGCCAGGTGCAGCAGCCCCTCGGTAATGGCGCGTTTGTTGTGAAAAATCAGGTACAGCGCCCAGACGGTGATGCAGAGCATAATCAGCACGTTGGCCAGGGCGCCGATCTGCACGTTAACCTGGTTAGAGATAATGGGCACCGCCACCAGCAGGCCATAGCCGATCATCCCGCTCAGGATGCTCAGCCGGAGCGACCAGTAGTGGGCGGCGCGATCGCTGATGGCAAAGGGGCGCAGGTCGGGCACCCGCGGGCAGAATATCAGACGCAGGATCGCTTTGAAGAACTCAATCAGCGCGAAGGCGTTGAGGAATAGCGTCTGCTGGAAGGCGATGGTGGGATTGCCGGTATTGAGATATTCGCTGAGGATCTGGCCGATAAACAGGGTCAGCGCCAGCAGCAGCAGGTCGATAATAAAGGCGCTGGCGATGGTCAGCGGCAGGTGGACCCAGCTGCTGGTCTCCCGGTTCTTTCTGCGTCCCCAGCTGCCCATTTTGCGGTACAGCGGCCAGGCGCAGAGCCTCACCAGCCAGTAGAAGGCAAAAACTAACCCGGCGAGGAGCAGAAACTGCCGCGCGGCAACGACGAAAGTCTGCGGGTTAAAGGGCTTATGCGGGGAGCCGATCAGGTTGCGGTAGAGCTGGGCGAAGCGGGTGGAGAGCGCATCGCCGTAATGGCGGCTGATGTCGGTCACGTTCTCCAGCACGGTCTTCTCTTCGGCGATCTCCGGCGGGGTGATTTTGGGCACCGGCTCCTGGGGAGGCGTCGCGGCCACGCTGCGCAGCTGGGAGATCAGCTCCTGGCGCGAGGCGTCATTTTCCAGAACATCCGCCAGCGCGGAATAGGCGGCCTTCTTCTGCTCAACGTCCGGCTCGGCGGCCGGAGTGGTCGCTTCAGCTGGGGTGGCAGCAGGAACGCCCGGCAGGCTGACGGCCTGTGCAGGCAGGCAAAACAGGCTTATCAGGAGCAGCAGGATCCAGGGCACGGCGTCCTCCGGTGACAATATTGTGCAAAGTGATAAGTATAGAAGGCGAACGGAAGCGGGGGGTTTTTGGGAAGATTCCGGAGGAATCGTAGGCCGGGCAAGCGTCAGCGCCGCCCGGCGTTAAATTACGAAACGTGCTGGAGGAAATCCTGCAAACGCTGGCTCGGTGGGTTTTCAATCAACGCCTGCGGATTGCCATCTTCGGCAATACGGCCTTTGTCGATGAAGATCAGGCGCGAGGCCACTTTCTCGGCAAAGCCGATTTCGTGGGTCACGATCACCATCGTCATCCCTTCTTCCGCCAGATCCTGCATAACCTTCAGTACTTCGTGGCGCAGTTCCGGGTCGAGGGCCGAGGTCGGCTCATCGAACAGCATCATCTTCGGTTTGACCGCCAGCGCACGGGCAATCGCCACGCGCTGCTGCTGACCACCGGAGAGCTCGGACGGATAGTGATGCCCGCGCTCCGCCAGTCCGACTTTCGCCAGCAGCTCTTTTGCAAGCTGCTCGGCGGCCGCTTTGTTGGCACCGCGCACGCGCAGAGGGCCGAACATCACGTTCTCCAGCGCCGTCAGATGCGGGAACAGATAGAACTGTTGGAACACCATTCCGGCTTCCTGGCGGATCAGACGCTCGTCCACCTTCGGGTCGTTGACCTTCAGACCGTCGACAATCAGATCGCCGCTGGTGATCTCTTCCAGCTTGTTGATGCAGCGCAGCAGGGTCGATTTACCGGAGCCGGACGGCCCGATAATCACCACCACTTCGCCGGTCTGGATCTGGAGATCGATATTGTGCAGCACCTGGGTCTGACCAAAGTGCTTGGAAACGTTTTTAAATTCAATCACAGGATTTTCATCCTTCTTTCAAGACGACGCAGCACGAAGCTCAGTGCCAGGGTAATAATAAGATAGACCACTGCAACGGCGCTCCAGATCTCCAGGGCGCGGAAGTTACCGGCAATGATCTCCTGGCCCTGACGGGTCAGTTCAGCGACGCCGATAACAATGAACAGTGAGGTATCTTTAATGCTGATGATCCACTGGTTGCCCAGCGGCGGCAGCATACGACGCAGCGCCAGGGGGAGGATCACGTGGCGGATGGTTTCGCGACGGGAAAGACCCAGCGCCAGACCGGCCTCGCTAAAGCCCTTGTGGATCGACAGCACCGCACCGCGGGTGATCTCAGCGATATAGGCACCGGAGTTGATCATGATGGTAACCACCGCCGCGCTGAACGGGTCAATGCGCAGATCGGTAAAGGCCATCGGCAGGGCGAAGTAGATAAACATCACCTGCACCACAATCGGCGTGCCGCGGATCACTTCGATGAAAACCAGTGCTACGTGGTTGGCTATCCAGCCGCCGTAGGTGCGGGCAAAACCGGCAACAAGGCCGATAATCAACCCGCCAACCAGACCGAGGACCGAAATCCACAGGGTCATTTTGGCGCCTTCAAGCAAGAGAGGAATGGCAGGCCAGATGGCGCTCCAGTCAAACTGCATGATGTATTCCTGTATACCGTGGTGAAAACAAAAAATTAGCCAGGGGGATGACTAAAATTGTAGGCCCGGTAAGCGCAAGCGCCACCGGGCGGTGCAGTTCCTGTTTAACAGGCTGTTTTATTTAGGTTCAGTACCGAACCATTTTTTATAGATTTCGTTGTAGGTGCCGTTCTCTTTCAGGGTTTTCAGCGCGCCGTTCACCTTGGTACGCAGCTCGTCGCTGCCTTTCGGGAAGGCGATACCGTATTCCTGCGCTTCCAGAGATTCACCTACCGCTTTGAACTTGCCGTTGCCTGCGGTTTTGATGAAGTACAGGATATTTGGCGTGTCGTGCAGCACGGCGTCAGCACGGTTGGTGCCCAGCTCCATGTACGCGTTATCGATGTTCGGGAACTGGCGCAGGTCTTTGGTTTTGATGTTGGCTTTAGCGTAATCAACAGAACCGGTGCCGCTCTTCACCGCGACCACTTTGCCGTCGAGATCTTTCGCGCTTTTCACGTCGTTGTTGTCCGCTTTCACCATGACCAGCAGGCCGCTTTTGTAGTAGCCGTCAGAGAAGTCGATAGCTTTTTTACGTGCGTCAGTGATGGTGATACCGGCCAGCGCCAGGTCAACGTTTTTGGTTTGCAGTGCCGGAACGATGCCGCTGAAGTCCATTGGCTTCAGGGTGTAGTCCAGTTTCAGTTCTTTCGCGACGGCCGCCCACAGATCCACGTCAAAACCAACGTACTGATCGCCCTGCTTAAATTCAAACGGTACGAAGGCGGTGTCGGTGGCGACAATCAGTTTTTTATCAGCAGCCTGAGAAGAAACCGCAAAAGCCAGGGTAAGTGCAGCCAGTGAAACTTTTAATACAGACTTCATAGCATTTCCTTTTATATCCACGGGGCGATCCCCTGCGAGAACGAACGGCTCTATGAAAAAATCGTGCCAACTTTGCAACAGGTTGTTTTTAAAAGGCCAGCACGCATTTCATTGCACAAAAAGTGTAGCAATGTCGGCGGATTGCACCATAACGAAGCACTGTTTTGGTGCAGCGCTACGCCATCACTAACGGTTATGCTATTAAGCGCAAATATTGATGAGAAAACAATCTTTCGTTAACGATTGTGTGAGGTGATTATTACAAATGCTTTACGTTTGCGGCGGGAAAGGTGAAATGTGTGCACTATAAAAGTGCAAAACCCCCGCCGGAGGCGAGGGTGTAATAGCAAAATGCTATGGATTACTCAATGTTAGACTCGATGAACCACAGGAACTGATCCAGGTCGCGGGAGGCCGCGGTCAGAATGTCAGCGGTATCTTCGTCTTTAGCTTCACCAATCGCTTTACGTACGTCGTTAGCCACGACAGCGTAACGATCCGCCAGCTCTTTCAGGTGATCCTGCACGCTGTGGATGTCCAGCGGGTAGCTTTTCAGCGCCGTTTTGCTGTTGATCACCTGGGTAGTGCCCAGCGCCACGCCGCCCAGCTGCACGGCACGTTCCGCCATGGTATCCAGATGGGTAGTCAGTGCGGTACGGAAGCCATCCAGCATCTCGTGGACAGCAATAAAGTTAGCGCCGCGCATATTCCAGTGGGCCTGTTTGGTAATCAGCGACAGGTCAATAAACTGGATCACCTGGCGATTCAGCAACTCAATCGTCGCTTTCTTATCGCTGTCAGAGACATCGTTACGGGTATAGAGCAGATTAGGTGCTTTCGTTTTTACCAGTTTAGCGGTAGGCATAATCTCATTTCCTCTTGATGTTGGCGTCCAAAGTAATTTCCGAAATCAAGTATAGCACCGGCTATAGAAGGCGCGATTGGGTCCTGCCTATTGGTTTAATAGAGAGGGGCGGGTTGTGATAGTTAACCAGTTGATAATAAAAAGATATTTATATTTTAGGGTAAATTTATCTTATTTTCACCGGGCGGGTGAGAGGCAAAGGGGATATTTCAAAATAATGACGGTTATTGCGAATGGGAATATTTCGCCGGGAAACCTATCCCCGGCAAAATAATATCGGTTAGCGGATATCCACCTCTTCAACTTTACTCTCCCGGCGCAGGGTGAGCGTCGACCCCATCGACGCGGCAATGATCGAGCAGAGCGCCAGCGTCTGGGTAAAGGTCAGAGATTCGCCCAGGAACACCATCCCGGACATGGCCGCCAGGGCGGGCTCCATGCTCATCAGGGTGCCGAAGATGCGCGTCGGCAGACGCGTCAGGGCAATCATCTCCAGCGAGTAGGGAAGTGCGGTTGAGAGCACCGCCACCGCCAGGCCCACCGGCAGGATCGACCACTGCCAGATCGACTCGCTGGCCTGCGCCATTCCCAGCGGTACAAAGACGATGGCGGCGATCAGCGACCCCAGCGCCACGGTGGCCGGGCCGTGCTCTTCCCCGGCACGCTGCCCGGTAAGAATGTAGACTGCCCAGCAGGCCCCCGCGCCCAGCGCCAGGGCCGCGCCGGTCAGGTCAACGTGCGAGACGTCCTGACCCAGCGGCAGCAGAAACCACAGCCCCAGCACCGCCAGCACCACCCAGACAAAGTCCACCGGACGACGGGAGGAGAACAGGGCTACCGCCAGCGGGCCGGTGAACTCCAGCGCCACGGCGATCCCCAGCGGCACCGTCTGAATCGACAGGTAGAAGAGATAGTTCATCGCCCCCAGCGACAGCCCGTAAAACAGCAGGGGCAAGCGTTGCTCTTTCTTAAAACGCAGCCGCCAGGGTTTAAAGATCACGACCAGAATCAGGGTACCGAGCGCAATACGCAGCGCCGTCACGCCAGGGGCGCCCACGATCGGGAAGAGCGATTTTGCCAGCGAGGCGCCGCTCTGAATCGAGAGCATGGCAATGAGAATGACAATTACGGGCAACCAGACTGGCGCCCTGCGAGACAACCCAGGCATCCTTTCTCCTGTCAATTTCTGTCAAAGGAAGTAAAGAGGGGGAGTGTAAAGGAAATAACGCCGCACGGTTGAGACTTTGTTGAAAAAAAGTCGCCGCAAATCCGTAAAATAGCCTCATAGCGCCGGGTGATTTCTGTAACAGATTAGGAATCGTCTGGATGAATGTATTGTGACTGACGCGCAAAATCAGGTTTGTGAAACATAAATTCGGTGTTTTTTGAACAAGATAGCTGCGGGTGGAAATGTTTAGTTACATGAAAAGCCGCATTAGACATCACGAATGACAAAGAGTTTCACAAGTTTTTTTGATATATTTAAAACTTACGGATTTACTTGAAGCACATTTGAGGTGGTTATGAAAAAAATTGCATGTCTTTCAGCACTGGCAGCTGTTCTGGCTGTTTCCGCAGGTTCCGCTGTCGCAGCGACCTCTACCGTGACTGGCGGTTACGCTCAGAGCGATATGCAGGGCGTGATGAACAAAACCAACGGTTTCAACCTGAAATATCGCTACGAGCAGGACAACAACCCGCTGGGTGCCATCGGTTCCTTCACCTACACTGAGAAAGACCGTTCCGAAGACGGCGCTTACAACAAAGCTCAGTACTACGGCATCACTGCTGGCCCGGCTTTCCGTCTGAACGACTGGGCAAGCATCTACGGTGTAGTGGGTGTTGGCTACGGTAAATTCCAGCAGACTGAAAACCAGGGCTTCAACCGCTCTGCTACCAACAGCGACTATGGCTTCTCCTATGGCGCAGGTATGCAGTTCAACCCAATCGAAAACGTTGCGCTGGACTTCTCCTATGAGCAGAGCCGCATCCGTAACGTTGACGTTGGCACCTGGATCGCAGGCGTAGGTTACCGCTTCTAATCACTTCGGTGAGCCAGTAAAAAAACCCGCTTCGGCGGGTTTTTTGTTTTTGTTATTTCCCCTCATAAGAGGGTCAGGCTGCGTGGTCGTTACCGGCTTTTCGTCTCAAACAGGTCCGTCCCCAGATGGTTGTAATCCACTTTCTGTAGCTTAAAGTTGGTCACATACACCGGCGGCGCTTTGTCGTTCGACATGAAGCGGTACTTACTGGCGATCTCTTTCGCGCCGATCCCCGTCCACTGCGAGAAGAAGCTTAAAAAATCATTCGCGGAACGGCGCGCCTTGATGATGCGATGCGCTTTGTCATCGCTCGACAGCACCATAAACGGCACCTGGAAGTTCTGCTGGAAGCTGTCGTCGTGGGCCAGGTACTGCACCTCTTTGCCGCGCTCTTTAAACGCCAGTCCGTGATCGGAGAAATAGACCATTGAGAAGCTCTCACCGGTATTTTGCAGCTGGGCATAGAGCTTGCTGAGCAGGTCATCGGTCTGGGTCATGGTGTAGAGGTAGCACGAGGTCTCTTTCGACTGCACGAACTCTGCATATTTCCCCTGGGTGCGGTCGCAGGCCTGCGGATGGGAGCCCATCAGGTGCAGAACGATGAGCTGCGGCTGGGTGCGATGGCTGCTGAAGACCTGTTCGGTCATCTTCAGCAACGCCTCATCCCGGGTGTTTTTATCTGCCTCGAAATCACCGCTTTTCAGGAACTGCACTTCGTCAGCCCGTTTAGCAATGCTGGCGATGGCGGTATCGTATTCACCAATCTGCCCCTGGTTCGAGAACCACCAGCTCTGGAAGCCCGCGCGGTTGGCGAGGGTCACAAAGTTATCCTGATACTGCGGCTTGTTGTCCACCACCCGGTTGAGCGTCAGCCCGAGCGACTTCTGCGTTGAACCGCTGGCGGCAACGTAGTCGGTAAACAGGGTGCCGTTAACTTTGCTGGCAAACGGGGTGTTATTCCAGTGTCCACCGAAGGCACCCAGCGCGTCGCGGCGGGCGCTTTCACCAATCACCACCATATAGATGTGATACTTGGGTTTCACCGCCAGCACGTTCCAGGTGTCCTTCATCTGCGACAGCTCGGCCATCCGGGCCTGCTCTTCAACCACTTCCTGGTTGTTCACCACCACATCTTTGACAAAGCGAAACACCGGATAGCCGGAATCTTTCAGCTTGAAGACGCCGCCCCAGGCCAGGTTTTGCACCGGGGCGACGAAAAAGGCCACCACGCTGAAGACCAGACACAGGCTGTCGATTTTGCCCCACGCCTTTTTAGGCTGCGGCTTGCGGCGCACGGCGATTACGCCGAGGGCAAAGATAAACAGGCCGACGACGTAGCTGTACCACGGGAAGATGGTGAGGATCTCCGTCGACTCCTCCATGTTGGTGGAGTGCATCGCCAGCAGAGTATTAAAGTTGGGCGCGCCGTAAGCCTGGCCAAAGGGGAAATACATCGCCGCTACCAGCGAGCAGATCCCGAGCAGCCCTTTTTGCAGGCGCGGCGCGCTCAGCCAGAGCAGATGCAGGATACAGGTGAAAGCGACGGTATAGAGGATGCTGAATGAATAGCCGAGGGCGATATTAATCAGCAGCGACTGTAAAAAGTAGAATCCGGTCCACGGGCTTAAGGCCCGGCTGCGGGTAATGAGCGTGTCTTTCAGGGTTAAATTCATAGGTCACTATCGTGAAAACGCCATGTGCTCACCCTGGCGCCAAGGGTCTAAACCTGCCTGAGAATGCGTAGAAGGGGAGAGGAGGTCCGCATCTGCGAGCCGCAAATAGTGCAGGGCTGCAAGAAGATAGAGCCAGTGGCCGTTAAGGTCAACAGTTATAAAGGGGGTGTTTTGCGAAGAGGATTACATTTCCGCAAAAAAGGTCCGGGCATAGCGTGGAGACGAACAGTTTAGAGGGGATAAATGACAAAAAAATGAAGCGGCGTACCGCGACGCCGCCTAGTGGGAAGGTTTGTTCTGCTGTGGCTTGCCGTTAATGATGTCGCAAATCATATTCAGCAGCATTAAGCGTACTTTAAAGGGAGAGTGGCTGAACACGCGTATACACCTCTTGAATTCGTTCATCGTAACCTCCTGCGGGTTGATCCCTTCGATCCGTGAAGGGTGACTGCATTACATACAGATATAGCACAGGCTATGTTATATGGCTACGGCTATAACGTTAATTTTTTGTGCTTATAGAGTGATGGTTTACAATGGCCGCTTATCTATTGATACGCTTGATGTGTCCCCCGCTTGAGGAAGCACAATGAACCGCCGTGCAGGTAAACCAACAACAAAAAAAATGACGCAACTGGTCAACGTCGAAGAGCATGTCGAAGGCTTTCGCCAGGTTCGCGAAGCGCATCGTCGCGAGCTGATCGATGATTATGTCGAGCTGATCTCCGATCTGATCCGTGAGGTGGGGGAGGCCCGTCAGGTGGATATGGCCGCACGCCTTGGCGTGTCGCAGCCGACGGTGGCAAAAATGCTCAAGCGTCTGGCAACAGTGGGTCTGATCGAAATGATCCCCTGGCGCGGGGTCTTTCTTACCCCGGAAGGGGAGAAGCTGGCGCAGGCGAGTCGCGAGCGCCATCAGATTGTCGAAAACTTCCTGCTGGTGCTGGGCGTCAGCCCCGAGATTGCCCGCCGTGACGCTGAGGGAATGGAACATCATGTCAGCGAAGAAACGCTGCAACAGTTCCAGGCCTTTACCCTTAAATATGGATCTTCCGCGGAATGACCCTGCCAGGCCTGCGGGCGCTGGCCCGCGATCGTTTCTTTCATCTGTTACTGGTGGTTGGGGCAGGGCTCAGTTTCCTGGTGCCCTTCGCACCTGAGCGCTGGCCTGACGCCATCGACTGGCACACCATCATTACCCTCGCCGGGTTGATGATGCTGACCAAAGGGGTCGAGCAGAGCGGTTTTTTTGACGTTCTGGGGCGCAAGATGGTGCGCCGTTTCGCCACCGAGCGACGGCTGACGCTGTTTATGGTCTTCTCTGCCGCGCTGCTGTCGACCTTTCTTACCAATGATGTGGCGCTCTTTATCGTAGTGCCGCTCACCCTTACGCTGCGCAAGCTGTGCGAAATCCCGGTTAACCGGCTGATCATCTTTGAGGCGCTGGCGGTCAACGCCGGATCGCTGCTGACCCCGATTGGCAACCCGCAAAACATCCTGCTGTGGGGGCGCTCCGGGCTGTCGTTTGCCGCTTTCACCTGGCAGATGGCGCCCCTGGCGCTGGTGATGGTGACAACCCTGATGGCCCTGTGCTGGTTCGCCTTTCCGGCAACGCCGCTGCGCTACCACAGCGGCAATGCGGCGACCCAGTCGAAACCGCGGCTGGCGTGGAGCTGTCTGGCGCTTTATCTGGTGTTTCTGGTGGCCCTCGATCTCAAGCAGGAGCTGTGGGGCGTGTTGCTGGTGGCGGGAGGATTTCTGCTGCTGGCGCGTCGGGTGCTGATAAGTGTCGACTGGACGCTGCTGCTGGTCTTTATGGCGATGTTTATCGACGTGCATCTGCTGATTCAGGTCCCGGCTTTACAGGGCGTGCTGCAAAACGTCACCCATCTGTCGCAGCCGGGCCTCTGGCTAACGGCCATCGGGCTGTCGCAGTTTATCAGCAACGTGCCGTCTACCATCCTGCTGCTTAACTACGTGCCGCCGACGGCGCTGCTGGCATGGGCGGTGAACGTGGGGGGCTTTGGCCTGCTGCCAGGATCCCTCGCAAACCTGATCGCCCTGCGTATGGCAAACGATCGCCGCATCTGGTGGCGCTTCCACCTCTGGTCTTTGCCAATGCTGGTCTGGGCCGGCCTCGTCGGATTCGGATTATTCCTTCTCATATAGTGCCACATTTGTCAGTTTTTCCTGGCAAATGTATAGCAACGTCCTAACTTTAGTGGGCGGCATAAATTGTGATGCCGTTCACTAACAGGATGGATGCTGTTCTATGGCGGAAGAAAATCAACCCTCAGAAAACACCGATAATAAAGAGACTGAACGTAAACGCCCCGGCAAAAAGCCGCTGATTATTCTCGGCATTGTAGTGATCGTGATGGTCATCGTGGCGCTGGTCTGGTGGTTTATGACCCGTAACCAGGAGACCACCGACGACGCCTTCACCGAAGGCGACGCCGTGACCATCGCCCCGAAAACCGCAGGCTATGTCACCGAGCTGCGGGTGCGCGATAACCAGCGGGTGAAAAAGGGCGATCTGCTGGTGACTATCGATCCCCGGGACACCAGCGCCCAGCGCGACCAGGCAAAAGCCCAGCTTGGCCTGGCCGAGGCCCAGCTTCATCAGGCCCAGGCGCAGCTGGCTCTCTCGAAGGTGCAGTATCCTGCCCAGCGTGATGAAGCCAACGCTCAGGTGATCAAAGCTCAGGCGGATCTTGCCAATGCCCAGGCGGAATATCGCCGCCAGCGCGGGGTCGATCCCCGCGCCACCACGCAACAGAGCATCGACGCGGCCAACGCCCAGCTGCGCAGCGCCCAGGCCCAGCTTGCCAGCGCCAAAGCCCAGCTTGAGGTGGCCTCGCAGGTGCAGCTGCAAATTCGCCAGCAGGAGACCAACGTCGAAGCCCGGGAGCGTCAGGTGGAGCAGGCCCGCGCCCAGCTGGAGACCGCCGAGCTCAACCTCTCTTATACCCAGGTCCGCGCCCCCTTTGATGGCTACATCACCAAACGCAACGTCCAGACCGGCACCCTGGTGCAGGCGGGCACTGCGCTCTTCTCGCTGGTCTCGACCGATATCTGGGTGGTCGCCAACTTTAAAGAGTCGCAGCTGGAGCGAATGCGCCCCGGCAATAAGGTGACCCTGAGCGTGGACGCCTGGCCGGATCTGGAGCTGGAAGGGCATATCGACTCTATCCAGCAGGGGAGCGGCTCGCGCTTCGCCGCCTTCCCGTCGGAGAACGCCACCGGCAACTTCGTGAAGATCGTCCAGCGCGTGCCGGTAAAAATCGTTATCGACAAAGGTCTGGATCCCAACCAGCCGCTGCCGCTCGGCCTCTCGGTTGAACCTAAGGTCACCGTAGAATGAGTGAGCACAGCCACGAAAACTGGCGGCCCGCCAGCAACCCGTGGGCGGTGGCGATTGTCGTCACCCTGGCGGTGTTTATGGAGATCCTCGACACCACTATCGTGAACGTGGCGCTGCCCCACGTGGCGGGCTCGCTCTCCGCCAGCTACGACGAATCCACCTGGGTGCTCACCAGCTATCTGGTGGCTAACGGCATCGTGCTGCCCATCTCGGCGTTTCTGAGCCGGGTCTTTGGCCGCAAGCAGTTCTTCCTGATCTGCATTGTGATGTTCACCGTCTGCTCCTTCCTGTGCGGCATCGCCACCGAGCTGTGGCAGATCATCCTGTTTCGCATCATGCAGGGCTTCTTCGGCGGCGGGTTACAGCCCACCCAGCAGTCGGTGCTGCTCGACTACTTTAAGCCGGAAGATCGCGGCAAGGCTTTCGGCCTGTCGTCCATCGCCATTATCGTCGCCCCGGTGCTGGGGCCGACGCTCGGGGGCTGGATCACCGATAACTACTCCTGGCGCTGGGTATTCTTTATTAACATCCCGGTGGGCATCGTGACGGTGCTGGCGATCTACCAGCTGCTGGAAGATCCGCCCTGGGAGAGTAAATCGAAAGAGAAGATCCCTATCGACTGGACGGGCATCGGCCTAATCGCGCTGGGTCTGGGCTGCCTGCAGGTGATGCTCGACCGGGGCGAGGACGAAGACTGGTTTAACTCGAACTTTACCCGCACCTTCGCGGTGCTGACGCTGGTTGGCATTATCGGTGCTATCTACTGGCTGCTGTATGCCAAAAAGCCGGTGGTGGATCTGCACTGCATGAAGGATAAAAACTTTGCCGTCTCCAGCCTGCTGATGGCCGGGATGGCAATGATCCTGTACGGCAGCTCGGTGGTGATCCCGCAGCTGGCGCAGCAGGATCTGGGCTATACCGCCACCTGGTCCGGGCTGGTGTTGTCGCCTGGGGCAATACTTATCGTCCTCACTATCCCCCTGGTGCTGAAGCTGATGCCGATTGTGCAGACGCGCTGGATCATCGCCTTCGGCTTTACCTGCCTGGCGGTATCGTTCTTCTGGTCGCGGACGCTCACGCCGGATATCGACTTCGAGACCCTGGTGCTGTTCCGCAGCGCCCAGTCAATCGGGCTGGGGTTCCTGTTTGTGCCCCTGACCACCATCGCCTTTATCTCGATTCCCCGGCGGCTGAACGCTGACGCCGCGGCGCTCTTTACCATGTTCCGCAACGTGGCGGGGTCAATCGGCATTTCGCTCTCGACGGCGGCCATTACCGAGCGCTCGCAGGCCCACAGCGCCCATCTGGCCACGCATACCTCGGCGTTCGACGAGCCGTTCCAGCACACCATCCGCGAGATGGCGCAGGCGGTGCAGAACTTTACCACCCAGGTGGGCGACCCCGCCGGTATCGCTACCGGGCGCATGTACCAGGTGATGATCGAACAGTCGCGCTTCCTGGCCTACATCGACGTCTTCACCCTTCTGAGCGTGGTGGCCCTATTACTGATTCCGTTTTGTTTGTTGCTCTCGCCGGTTAAGAGCGAGGGGAGTGCAGGAGCACACTGATGATTTGCAGACGTTTAAGCCCCCTGATGTTAATGCTGTTGCTGGCAGGCTGTGCCGTGGGGCCGGACTACCAGCAGCCCGTGCCGCAAACCCCGACGCACTGGAACGATCCGGGTGACGGCGGCGTGAAATCGCAAACCGCGTCCACCGCCATCAACCCGCGCTGGTGGAAAACCTTCGGCGATCCGCAGCTGGACAGCCTGATTGAACGGGCCATTGCCGGCAACCTGTCGCTACAGCAAACCGTGCTGCGCATCGCCGGGGCGCGGGAGCAGATCAACCAGGCGGGCGGGGCCTTCTTCCCGGCGGTGAACGGTAACCTGCAGGCCACCCGGCAGCAGCTGGGGCTGGAGGGAGAACTGAAATCCCACGGCGTATACGACCAGCTGGATGAGGTGGACCCCGAACTGCGCGGGGCGCTGGGACCGCTGACCCAGCCGATTAATCTCTATCAGGGCAGCTTCGACGCCCAGTGGGAGCTGGATCTGTGGGGCAAGGTACGGCGTCAGGTGGAAGCCGCCGATGCCCAACAGCAGGCGGCCATCGAGCAGCGTAACGACGCCCTGGTATCGCTGGAGGCCGAAGTCGCCCGCGGCTGGCTCCAGCTGCGCGGGGCCCAGAGCAGCATCGCGACCCTTAACACGCAAATCGAGAGCGCGCAGCAGACCCTGGAGCTGACCGACAGCCGCCAGCGCGGCGGCCTGTCACCGCAGATGGACGTGGAGAATGCCCGCGCCCAGCTCGGCAACCTGGAGGCGCAGCTTCCGCAGTATGAAGCCCAGGCGCGGCAGGCGATGAACGGCCTGGCGATCCTGCTGGGCAAACCGCCGGGGGCGCTGGACGGCGAGCTACAGGCCAGCAAACCGCTGCCCGCGCTGCCGGAAATCGTCCCCACCGGTATTCCCTCCACCCTGGCGCGGCGACGTCCGGACGTGCGTGAAGCCGAGGCAAACCTGCATGCGGCCACGGCGCAGATCGGCGTGTCGGTGGCGCAGCTGTTCCCCAGCGTCTCGCTCAGTGGCCAGTTTGGCCTGCGCAACAGCGAAGCCAGCTGGCTCACCGACTGGAGCAGCCACTTCTACAGCGTCGGGCCGCAGGTTTCCATCCCCATCTTCCAGGGCGGCCGGCTGGTCTCCAGCGTAAAGGTCGCCCGCGCGCAGCAGGGCGCCGCGGTGCTGGAATATCGTCAGACGGTGCTCACCGCGCTGGGCGATGTGGAAAACGCGCTGGTCAGCTACCGCACCGACCAGAAGCGGGAGGCGGGATTAAGCAAAACTATCGATGCGCTGCAAAACGCCTTCGATCTGGCGAGCAGCAGCTATCGTCAGGGGATCGCCACCTTTATCGACGTGCTGGATGCCCAGCGTCAGCTGGCGCAGGCGCAGCAGCAGCGGGATCAGGCCCGGGTCCAGAGCGCGCTGGATCTGGTGGCGCTCTATAAAGCCCTCGGCGGGGGCTGGGAGCCGTATCAGCAGGTTCAGCTGCCGGACTACGCCGTCTTTGGCGACGCCCCGCGCGGATAAGTTCAGAGGATTGGGCAAGAAACGGGCAGGAACCGCACATTCGCCATCGGCGTGAGCCGGGTATAACTATCGGGTACTCAACACACGAGGAGCGTCAAATGCGATATCAAAAACTGGGTAATACCGGCCTGTTTGTTTCTGAACTCTGCCTCGGCACCATGACCTTCGGCGGCGAAGGCGGCATGTGGGGCAAAATCGGTCAACTCCAGCAGCAGGAGGCCGAACAGCTGGTCGGGCGCGCGCTGGACGCGGGGATCAATTTTATCGATACCGCCAACGTCTATTCGGAAGGGCGTTCGGAAGCAATCACCGGCCAGGCGCTGAAGAACCTGAAGATCCCGCGCGAAAACGTGGTGGTGGCGACCAAAGTCTTTGGCGAGACGGGCACCGCCGGGGTGAACTCCCGCGGCAGTTCCCGCTATCACATCATCAGCAGCGTGAAGGAGAGCCTGCGACGCATGCAGCTGGATCACATCGATCTCTATCAGCTGCACGGTTTCGACCCGGCCACCCCCATCGAAGAGATGCTCTATGCCCTGGATAACCTTGTCCAGCACGGCCACGTGCGTTATATCGGCGTCTCCAACTGGGCGGCCTGGCAGATTGTGAAAGCGCTGGGGATCTCCGAGCGGCTGGGGCTGGCCCGTTTTGCCTCCCTGCAGGCTTACTACACCATCGCGGGCCGCGATCTTGAACGCGAGCTGGTGCCGATGTTGCAAAGTGAGAAGGTGGGGTTAATGGTCTGGAGCCCACTGGCAGGCGGGCTGCTGAGCGGCAAATATGGCCGCGACGGCCAGGTGCAGGGCGGTGGCCGCCGCCAGGAGTTTGACTTCCCGCCGGTGGATAAAGCGCGGGCATTTGACTGCGTGGACGTGATGCGCAACATTGCCGACAGCAAAGGGGTTTCGGTCGCGCAGATTGCCCTCGCCTGGCTGCTCCATCAGCCGGTGGTCAGCAGCGTGATTGTGGGGGCGAAGCGGGTGGATCAGCTGGACGACAATATCGCCGCGACGGCGATTCACCTCAGCGATGACGAGCTGAAACAGCTGGATGCGGTGAGCGCGCTGCCACGTGAATATCCTGGCTGGATGCTGGAGCGGCAGGGGGAGTATCGCCGTAACCAGCTGGCGCAGCAGTAACCCTGTTCAGGCTGCAGAGAAGCCGGGTGGCGGCTGCGCCTTACCCGGCCTACAAACGACCCGTAGGCCCGGCAAGCGTAGCGCCGCCGGGCATTGCCGCACGCAACAGCAGTAACAGCCAATAAAAAAGCGGGCCATCAGGCCCGCTTTTTTTATTTCGCATTCTGCAATCAGTTCAGACGAACCGGTATACCGGAACGGTTGTTGATCGCTTGCTCAACGATGGTCGCATCCACGTCCTGCTGGCCGGTGATAGCCTGCACGTTGCTGGTCAGGGTGACCGGCACGGTGACGTTATTGTCGATCTGCTCTTCGCTGGTGGACAGCGGGTTATGCACTTCGAGGTAACGGCTACCATCGGGCTCGGTGGTCGCTTTTACCGGCTCGTTGATGAACTGTACGCGGGTGCCAACCGGCACGTTCTCGAACAGGAACTTGATGTCGTCGTTACGCAGACGCACACAGCCGTGGCTCACGCGCAGGCCGATACCGAAGTTGGCGTTGGTGCCGTGGATCGCATACAGACGACCGATATACAGCGCGTACAGACCCATCGGGTTATCCGGGCCGGCAGGCACAACGGCTGGCAGCGGCTCGCCTGCGGCAATGTACTCGGCGTGCATTTTCGCGGTTGGGGTCCAGGTTGGGCCGGCTTTCTTACGCTCAACCTTGGTGGTCCAGTTCATCGGGGTATCTTTGCCCAGCTGGCCGATACCGATTGGCAGCACGATCACCGTGTTGGTGCCTTTCGGGTAGTAGTACAGACGCATTTCGGCACTGTTGATCACGATGCCTTCATGCACGGTGTCCGGCAGGATCAGCTGCTGAGGAATGTTCAGCACGGTACCGCCTTTCGGCAGATAAGGGTCAACACCCGGGTTGGCTTCCATCATGTTGGAGAGGCCGAGCTGATATTCTGCTGCGAAATATTCCAGCGGCTGGGTGTTGCCTTCTTCAATGGTCACAACCTGGTTCTGACCCACCAGACGGCTACCGTCGGTTGGCAGTGGATAGGTGACAGCAGAAGCGGTCTTGCAAAACCCTACTACGGCAAACGCCGCCGCAAAAAGCGAAGTTAATTTCATATTCATGGTGTGCGAGGTATCTGTGCCACTTGGCAGGTTGTTTAAAAGTCTGAACGGTTTAGGGAGCGCATTATATGTGCATTCCTGACCGCATGGAATTCGGATGTGTACTAAATCACACTTTTTTCCGTTTCGTTAAAGTTTAGCGTTATGTTGTTACACGGGATCTCATTTCGGAATTGTGGCATAATGCCGGGTTTATCACACTTCTCGCAGGAATCTCCCGTGTTAGTTACCAGCAACGTCACTATGCAGTTTGGCAGTAAGCCGCTGTTCGAAAACATTTCCGTCAAATTTGGCGGCGGCAACCGTTACGGCCTGATTGGTGCCAACGGTAGCGGAAAATCCACCTTCATGAAGATCCTCGGCGGCGATTTAGAGCCGACGCTGGGCAACGTTTCTCTCGATCCGAACGAGCGCATCGGTAAGCTGCGTCAGGATCAGTTCGCCTTTGAAGCGTTCACCGTTCTTGACACGGTGATCATGGGCCACGGTGAGCTGTGGGAAGTGAAGCAGGAGCGCGACCGCATCTATGCCCTTGCCGAAATGAGCGAAGAAGACGGCTATAAAGTGGCCGACCTCGAAGTGCAGTACGGCGAAATGGACGGCTACTCTGCCGAGTCCCGTGCCGGTGAGCTGCTGCTGGGCGTGGGCATTCCGGTTGAACAGCACTACGGTCTGATGAGCGAAGTCGCGCCAGGCTGGAAGCTGCGTGTTCTGCTGGCGCAGGCGCTGTTCTCTAACCCGGATATCCTGCTGCTCGACGAACCGACGAACAACCTGGACATCGATACCATTCGCTGGCTGGAGCAGACGCTGAACGAGCGTAACAGCACCATGATCATCATCTCGCACGACCGTCACTTCCTGAACATGGTCTGCACCCACATGGCGGATCTGGACTACGGCGAGCTGCGCGTCTATGCAGGCAACTACGACGAGTACATGACCGCCGCGACCCAGGCGCGTGAGCGTCTGCTGGCCGACAACGCCAAGAAAAAGGCGCAGATTGCGGATCTGCAATCCTTCGTCAGCCGCTTCAGCGCCAACGCCTCTAAATCGCGTCAGGCCACCTCGCGTGCCCGTCAGATCGACAAAATCAAGCTGGATGAAGTTAAAGCCTCCAGCCGTCAGAACCCGTTCATCCGCTTCGAGCAGGACAAGAAGCTGTTCCGTAACGCCCTGGCCGTCGAAGAGCTGTCAAAAGGTTTCGACAACGGTCCGCTGTTTAAGAACTTCAACCTGCTGCTGGAAGTGGGCGAGAAGATCGCCATTCTGGGTGCCAACGGCGTGGGTAAATCCACCATGCTGAAGACCCTGGTAGGTGAACTGGCCCCGGATAACGGCACCGTAAAATGGTCCGAGAACGCGCAGATTGGTTATTACGCCCAGGATCACGCCGAAGATTTCGACAACGATCTGACCGTTTTCGACTGGATGAGCCAGTGGAAATCAGAAGGCGATGACGAGCAGGTGGTGCGCAGCTTCCTCGGCCGTCTGCTGTTCAGCCAGGACGACATCAAAAAGCCGGCGAAGGTGCTCTCCGGTGGTGAGAAAGGCCGTATGCTCTTCGGCAAGCTGATGATGCAGAAACCGAACATCCTGGTGATGGACGAACCGACCAACCACCTGGACATGGAATCGATCGAATCGCTGAACATGGCGCTGGAGATGTATCAGGGCACCCTGATCTTCGTCTCTCACGACCGTGAGTTCGTGAGCTCCCTGGCGACCCGCGTAATTGAAATTACGCCGGAGCGCGTGGTGGACTTCAGCGGTAACTACGAAGATTACCTGCGCAGCAAAGGTATCGATAACTAAAAAAAGCCCGGTGGCGCTACGCTTACCGGGCCTACGAATCTGCGGTCTGTCACGCCGGGCGGCGCATGCGCTTGCCCGGCCTACGATATGGGGTGGGTTTTGTAGGCCGGGTAAGGCGAAGCCGCCACCCGGCGCATCAGTTGGTCAGGATATCCTTAAGCCATGCCCAGCGCGCGCTTGCCGTGGATGTTTAAATCATCCGTGGTGAAGCGCGACTGCCAGTCAGCCTCATAATCCTCGCGCGGGAAATCGCCCGGAGAGGCCCCGGTTTCCAGCGCCGCTTTCACCTTCTTGGCGTAGGCGAGGTTTTTCTCGCACATCGGTGCCGCCGGAATGTACATCACGTTGCCCCAGCCCTGCTGGTTCTCAACGGGAGCCACGGAGTGGATCACATCGCAGTGCCACCACACGGAATCACCCGCTTCCAGCGCCGGAATGCTTGTGAGGGCTTCAATCAACAGCGGATGCCACTTCTCGGAGATCGGCAGCACGCGACCCGGCGTCACGCCGCAGAGTTCATCTTCCGGCACATCATCCAGCAGCGGACGCAGCAGGATATAGGCCATCGCTTCCGGGATCGGCACCACGTGCAGCAGACCCTGATCCGGGATCATGTCGGAGAGCGCGGTCCAGCCCTGGAAGGTGCGGAACACCGAGCACTTGGTGGTGTTATCCACGGTGTACTCTTCCACTTCGGTACGGTGCGCGGCATTCCAGGGATCGTATTGATCGATATTGCCATCGAACACCCGGGCGAAGACCTGCTGATAGGCCGGGAGCAGCCAGCGCTCCAGCGCGCCGGAGTCGGTGTGCGCCCCGAGGCCTTTCGAGGTGGTTCCCGGTGGACGGCGGCGAATGCGGTCCGGGTAGATCACGCTCACGTCCGGGTTGAACCACTGTTTGCCGTTGCTCTCAAAGGTCCATAAACGGTTCAGGAACGACTGCACCTGCGCCATCCGTTCGCTCTGGCGGGCTTCCATCTGCGCGTGTGACCAGTAGATCGGGTAGATCTCCGGGCGCGACGCGGTCAGGCTGCCGAAGAAGTTATCTCCCGGGCCTTTGTAGACTTCATCAAAACGGTTGAGATCCAGATAGTCGAGCATCGCGTTATCCCAGGCCAGCGCCTGTTCACGCGGGAAATGACCTTTGATCACCGCACAGCCGCGACGCTTAACCGCCTCGCGCTGTTCCGGGCTGATGTTACCGCTCTGCACGTCGGCAAAGGGGATCACCGGCCAGACGGGATCGCCTTTGCTCTTCAGGGCATTAATTTCTGCCACCCGGCTGGCAATCTTATCGCTCAGGCGATTGAACACCGCCTGCACGTCACCGATCTGCGCCCGCAGTTCGCGTTTCATCTGGCGGATCGCCGCTTTGTGGTCTGAAGGTAACGTTTCACTGGTAAAGGTTAAGGTCATAACAGCCTCGCTATCTTTCATTCGAAAGTAAAAGTAATTACAAGTGATACTTTAGGTTAAAAATAAGTTAAAGCAAGTTAAATAACTTGATGAAGTGCACAGGCTGAGAAAAAAGAAGAGGGTTCGCCGGAGAAGGTTCCGGCGGGGCGATCAGTTGCTGAAAGGCGGGGTGTTATCGAGGACGGCCTGAATCACGTTCAGCGCGCCCTGGTGGTTGTTGTCGTCGGCCTGATAGCGGGTGATGGCTTTAATGCTTTCGCCGGCGTTACCCATGGCGAAGGAGTAGTGGGCAAACTTCAGCATTTCGGCGTCGTTACCGCTGTCGCCGATCGCCACGCACTCCTGCGGGGAGATATGCCAGCGCTTGAGCAGACGGCTGAGGCCGTTGGCTTTATGCAGGCCGGGGATGATCAGATCGACAAAACCAAACCCGCTGGTCACCGGCTTCATGATGCCGTCGAGGGAGACGTGCAGGGCATCAATCAGGTTCGGGATATCGCTGTCGGGCAGGTTCAGCGAGAACTTAAACAGCACGTCGTCAATCTCGCGATAGTCGCTGACGCGCTGTAAGCGGTGATAGTGTTTTGACATCAGGTTAACGAACGCCTCGGGCGCCTGGTCGCTGACGTATGCGCTTTCCAGACCGCAGGCGACGAAGTTCAGGGATTTATCTTTCAGCAGCTCGCCAATGACGATCTGCGATTCGTGCTTCGTCAGCTCACCGTGGAAAATCTGCTCGCCGTGATCGAACACCAGCGCGCCGTTTTCTGCCACGAAGGAGATCTGCGATTTCAGCTCCGGGAAGAAGGAGATCAGCTGGTAATACTGGTTGCCGCTGGCGACAACGAACTCAATATTCCGGGCCTGAAGTTGCTGGAACTGCGCCTGAAAGCGGTCACGATCGTACTGCTTGGCGTCATCAAGAAAAGTTCCGTCCATGTCGGTGACGATAACTTTAACGGTCATACATTGCGCTCCTGAGTCACTGCGTTATGAAACATTCTAATAACAAGGTGACGTGGAGCACAAATTTAATTTCGAATGAAAGTAAAAAGCCGGGTGGCGCGACGCTTACCCGGCCTACATTTTAGCTCCCGTAGGCCGGGTAAGGCGCAGCCGCCACCCGGCGAGAAAGACCGCACGATCTTATAGGCCCGGTAAGCGTAGCGCCACCGGACATTGCCGAGGCTACAGCGTATGCTCAGTACGGGCGATAATATCGTCCTGCGCATCCGGTGACAGGGCGGTGAAGAACGCCGAGTAACCCGCCACGCGCACCACCAGATCCCGATACTGGTCCGGGTGTTTCTTCGCTTCCAGCAGCGTTTCGCGGGAGACGATGTTGTACTGGATATGCCAGCCTTTGTGCACCTCGAAGAAGGTCCGCAGCAGCACCATCAGCTTCTGGCGGTCGCTGTCGTTATCCAGCGTCGCCGGGTTGAGCTTCTGGTTCAGCAGCACGCCACCCAGAATCGCTTCGGTCGGCAGCTTCCCGACAGAACCAATTACCGCGGTCGGCCCCAGATGGTCAGTGCCGGAAGCCGGGCTTGCCCCTTCCGCCAGCGGGGTATGCGCTTTACGTCCATCCGGGGTCGCCATGGTTGCCGCACCAAAGGGGACGTTGGCGGAGATAGACGAGGTCCCGGCGTAGTAGTTACCGCCAATCGGGCCGCGGCCGTAGCGCGGGTTGTGATACTGCTTCAGCTCTTCGATGTAGGTCTGATAGGCGCGAGCCAGCAGCAGATCCACGCTGTCGTCGTCGTTGCCGTACTTCGGTGCGCCGTTGATCAGACGCTGGCGCAGCTGCTCGTGGGTCAGCCCCTCGTAGTCATCCGCCAGCGCCGCCGCCAGCTGCTGCTGACCGATGGCTCCCTGGTCGAAGACCAGCTTCTTCACCGCCGCCAGGCTGTTGCCAAGGTTGGCGATCCCCACCTGCAGGCCAGAGACCCAGTCATACTTCGCGCCGCCCTGCTTGATGCTCTTCGCGCGCTCAATGCAGTCATCTACCAGCGCCGAGCAGAGAATGTCATGCACGTTCTCTTCCAGCATGGTATCCACCACGTACTCAATCTCGATGGATTTACGGGTGTAGTACTTAATCTGGCGGTCCCAGGCGGCCATCACTTCGTCGAAGTTGTTAAAGTTACCTTCAGAGAGCGCTTTGACCTGCGGCAGGAACACTTTGCCGCTGGTGGCGTCGCGGCCGCCTTCCATCGCCGCCAGCATTACGCGGGCGAAGTTGATAAAGCTCATCCCGGTGCAGCGGTAGCCCCATTTACCGCCGACGGCGGTCTCGATACAGCCGATGGCGGCGTAGTCGTAAGCATCCGCTTTTTCGATGCCGAGCTTGATGAACTCCGGGATCACGATTTCATCGTTGTTAAAGGCAGGCATCCCGAAGCCGCAGCGGATCACCTGCACGCAGGCGTCGAGGAAGTCGTTGCTCATGCCCGCGTGGTAGCGCACGCTCAGGTTCGGCTGGGTGGAGCGCAGACGGCCGCAGGATTCCAGAATCGCGTACGAGAGCGGGTTCACCGCATCCATCGGCGTGCCGTTCACCAGCGTCTGGCCGCCGATGGTGACGTTCTGGTACAGCGGGCTCCCGGCAGAGGCTTTGGAGTGGGAGCCGGAGCGGATCTTGTTCACTTCCAGCAGCTTCAGCCAGCAGCTGTGCAGCAGCTCGATGGCGTGCTCACGATCCAGAGACTGGTTCAGCTCCACGTCGCGGCGGTAGTAGGGGTAGAGATACTGGTCCATACGGGCAAACGACACCGAGTGGCCGTTGGATTCAATCTGCAGGATCAGCTGGATGAAGTAGCACAGCTGCAGCGCCTGCCAGAAGGTTTTCGGCGGTTCGTGGGCGATCACATCGCAGTTCTCCGCCATCGCCAGCAGCTCGTCCCGGCGGGTTTCGCGGGTTTCGCTGGCGGCCATCTCACGGGCCAGATCGGCAAAGCGTTCGATATGCAGGCTCACCGCTTCCAGCACGATATCAATCGCTTTCAGGAACTGGTCGCCGTGCAGATCTTCCAGGCAGGTGAGGTTAATGCGGGAGCGGCGCTCGTCCACTTTATGACGCATCCCGTCGAGCCCTTTCTCCAGCACCAGCGGGAAGTTCACCGCCAGGTGTGCATCGCCGGAGGTCATGTTGCCTTCGGCTTTGATAATGCCGGTTTCCAGCAGGCCTTTCTGCTCATCGGTGAACATGCCGTAGCAGCGATCCTGCACCGTCTGGCCGCGCCACCACGGGCACAGCGCGTGCAGGACGCGTTTGTTCTCTTCGCTTACCGCAAAGCCTGCGCCCGGACGGTCGGCGAGATCGTCGATCTCTTTCTCAATCCACGAGACGGTGTATTCCGGGAAGATCGGCGCGGCACGGACTTCGCTTGCCTGGTTGCCGATAATCAGCTCGTCATGTTTGATCCAGATGGTGCGCTGCGCCAGGTGGTGCGCCAGCGCCAGCGCGCGACGTACCGGGATCGGCTTATCCATATGCTGCTGGTACATTTCGGTGTAGTGCTGCGCACGCTCGGTACAGACCAGGGGCTTAACAATGTGGACCAGGGCAGTTTTATGCGCCTTAATGCGATCGCTCAGGGTAGAAAGATTCAGCTGTGTCATAACATTATCCTCGTAAGGTCGCGGTTAACCCTTTCCGGGCGGCATACTGCCGGGCAAAGTCCAGTAAAGCAGGGTTATCGAGCGGTTTATCTGGGGCAGAGTAGGGTTGGCCGAGCAGGGTGTATTTGTTCATGCCCAGCGTGTGGTACGGCAGAAAATGGATGTCGTGGACGTTCAGTTCGTCGGCGGCAAAGTTGGTAATGGCGGTAATGGAGGCCTCATCGGCGTTAAAGCCCTGGATCAGCGGCACGCGGATGGTGAGCTGTTTTCCGGCCGCGGCCAGGCGCTTGAGGTTATCCAGCACCCGTCTGGCGGAGCCGTCGGTCCACTGCTTAAACACCGCGCCGTCGATGTGCTTCAGGTCGGCGAGAAACAGATCGATCCAGGGTAACGACGGTTCGATATAGTGCCAGGGCACATGCAGGCAGGTTTCGACCGCGGTATGAATGCCCTGCTCATGGCTGGCCTGGAACAGCTGGCGCGCCAGGTCCGGGTTCATAAAGGGCTCGCCGCCGGAGAGGGTGATCCCGCCGCCGCTGCGATCGTAGAAAGGCTTATCGCGCAGGACGGTGGTCATGATCTCCTCCACCTGCTGCTCTTCACCGCAGACGGTGAGGGCCTGGGTCGGACAGCAGTGGGTGAGGGCATCCAGATGCGTATCGTCGAGTTTCTCGCGGTGGATCACCAGGCCATTCAGCGTCCGGTCGATGACCGCGGGCGCCACCTGCTGGCAGAGGTTGCACCCCTCCAGGCACAGGCGGGCATTGAACAGCAGGTCCCGCGACCGCGCGCGGCTCTCCGGGTTCTGACACCAGCGGCAGCCCAGCGAGCAGCCTTTCATAAAGACCACGGTACGAATACCGGGGCCGTCGTGTGTCGAGTAACGCTGAATGTTGAAGATCATAATGTCGCCTCTTGTTGCGTATGAAGATTAAATTACTTTCGAATGAAAGTTATCTTGACGCAAATCAACTCCGGCGCAGGTTTTGCCGTGTAGGGTTACGGCATAGTCATTTTTGAG
Organism: Leclercia sp. TB492; assembly: GCF_049974505.2. Taxonomy (NCBI): domain Bacteria; kingdom Pseudomonadati; phylum Pseudomonadota; class Gammaproteobacteria; order Enterobacterales; family Enterobacteriaceae; genus Leclercia; species Leclercia sp. TB492. Next base: position 1,420,920 of record NZ_CM127572.1, read on the forward strand.
GACCCGATCATGGAACTGTATCTCGACACATCCGACGTTATCGCTGTTAAAAAACTGGCCCGCGTATTTCCGCTGGCCGGCGTAACCACTAACCCAAGCATTGTGGCCGCAGGCAAAACGCCGCTCGAGGTTTTACTGCCTCAACTGCAGGAGGCGATGGGCGGTCAGGGCCGTCTGTTTGCTCAGGTGATGGCGACTACCGCGGAAGGAATGGTGGAAGACGCGCTGAAGCTGCGGGGTATCGTCGCCGATCTGGTGGTTAAAGTGCCGGTTACGGCGGAAGGGCTGGCGGCGATCAAGATGCTGAAAGCGCAAGGGGTGCCGACCCTGGGGACGGCGGTCTACAGCGCGGCGCAGGGGATGATGGCGGCGCTGGCGGGCGCGGAGTATGTCGCGCCGTACGTGAACCGCGTGGATGCGCAGGGCGGGGACGGGATCCAGACGGTGGCCGAGCTGCAACAGCTGCTGACCCTGCACGTACCGCAGTCAAAGGTGCTGGCGGCAAGCTTTAAAACCCCGCGTCAGGCGCTGGATTGCCTGCTGGCAGGCTGTGAATCCATTACCCTGCCGCTGGATGTGGCCCAGCAGCTGATTACCTCTCCGGCGGTGGATGCAGCCATTGCGAAGTTCGAGCAGGACTGGCAGAACGCCTTTGGACGGACGTCGATCTAAGGGTATTGCCGGGTGGCGGCTTCGCCTTACCCGGCCTACGGTTCGTGCTTTTGTAGGCCGGGCAAGCGCAGCGCCGCCCGGCAACAGTTTCACCCCCCGCACACCTCGCACCCCGGATTACGCATCAGCTTCATCTCGCGGAACTGGCAGGTCATCGCGTCGTACATCACGATTTTCCCGGCCGCGGGCGTGCCGTAACGAGTCAGCACTTTTATCGCCTCCATCGCCTGCATCGAACCGATCACCCCCACCAGCGGGGCCATCACGCCGGCCTCCACACAGGTCAGGGCGTTTTCGCCAAACAGGCGGCTCAGGCAGCGGTAGCAGGGCTCGCCCTCCGCGTAAGTAAAGACGCTCACCTGTCCCTCCATGCGGATCGCCGCACCGGAGACCAGCGGTGTCTTATGGGCAAAACAGCCCGCATTGAGCTGATTGCGAATGGCGACGTTGTCAGTGCAGTCAAGGACCAGATCGTGGTGGGCAATCTGGCCCGACAGCGAGGCGTCATCCAGCAGGGCATTGAGCAGGGTGAACTGTACGTTGGGGTTGATGCGCGTCAGCGACGCATGGGCCGACACCACTTTTGGCTCGCCGAGGGTCGCATCGCTGTGCAGGGTCTGGCGTTGCAGGTTGGAGAGCGACACGGTGTCGAAATCGAGCAGCGTCATGCGCCCCACGCCAGCGGCGGCCAGATACTGGGCCGCGGCGCAGCCCAGCCCGCCGAGGCCGACCACCAGCACGTTCGCCGCTTTCAACGCTTCCTGCCCGTCGAAATCAAAGCCGCGCAGCACAATCTGGCGATTGTAGCGCAGCATCTCCTGGTCGCTCAGTTCCACCGTCATGGTTAGCCCCCAAACAGCGCGTTAAACGGCTCAACCTCAACCCATTCACCCGCTTCCACGTTGCCGCGTTCGCGCTCGAGCACGATAAAGCAGTTGCCCTGGCTGAAGGAGCTAAAAATATGCGAGCCCTGGTGGCCGGTGGTGCTCACTTCCAGCTCGCCGTCGGCGTTACGCGCCAGAATGCCGCGCTGGAAGTCGAGACGACCCGGTGATTTTTTCAGGCGGGTGGCGGCGCGCACGCGCTGGCGGGCGGGCAGGCTGTGCCCCCGGTTGCCGGAGAGCTTCGCCAGTAGCGGCTGCACCAGCTGATAGAACGTCAGCGCCGCAGAGACCGGGTTCCCCGGCAGGCCGCAGAACCAGCTATTCGGCAGCTTGCCGAAAGCGAACGGTTTGCCCGGCTTGATGGCCAGCTTCCAGAAGCCGATCTCGCCCAGCTCATCAAGAATGGTTTTGGTGTAATCCGCTTCGCCCACCGACACGCCGCCGGAGCTGAGCACCACGTCGGCCACGCGATCCGCTTCGATAAAGGCTTCGCGCAGCTTGTCCGGATCGTCCGGGATAATTCCAAGGTTGATCACCTCGCAGCCCAGCTGCTCCAGCATCAGGTGCACCGCCAGACGGTTGGTGTCGTAGATCTGCCCCTCGGCCAGCGGCTGACCCGGGAGCTGAAGCTCGTCGCCGGTGGAGAACAGCGCCACCCGCACCTTGCGCACCACGGCAATTTCGGCAATACCCAGCGAGGCCAGCACCGGCAGTTCGGCCGCGGTCAGCCGGGTGCCCGCCGGGAAGACGGTTGCGCCCAGGGTAATGTCTTCCCCGCTGCGACGGATGTTCTGACCCGGCTTAACGCTGGCGATAAAGCGCACGCCGTCGTCGGTCTGCTCGGTCTCTTCCTGCATCACCACGGCGTCGCAGCCCGTTGGCACCGGGGCACCGGTCATAATGCGGATACAGCTGCCTTGAGGCCATTCGCCCTGGAAGGGCTGCCCGGCAAAGGCTTTGCCCGCCACCGGCAGCGCGGCACCCGCCGCCAGATCCGCCAGCCGTACGGCATAGCCGTCCATCGCCGAGTTATCAAAACCCGGTACGTTGAGGGGCGAAACGATATCTGCGGCGGTCACGCGGCCAAAACAGCGCAGCAATGGCAGCGTCTCCTGGTCTGACAGGGGTGAAAGTCGATCGAGCATCTGCGCGAGTGCCGTCTCAAGCGGCATCAGTCCGGCGGTAAAATCCATGGGTCACTCCAGCGAGAGAATAACGAAGGCGGCCATTATGGCAGAAAAGTGCCCTTAACTGTATGACACCATGGGCTTAGCCTTTACATCACAGTTGGGTCTTTCTATATTCAAAAATTATCTGAAGTTCCGGCAACGATAATGATATTTATAGAAAAAGCGGCAAATATGCCCGGTAAGGTGAAGTAAATGGGGAATGCAGTCATCGCGATCCACGGCGGCGCAGGGGCAATTACCCGTGCGCAGCTCAGTCAGGAACAGGAGAGGCGCTACATTGAGGCGCTCTCGTCGATAGTGGAAACCGGCCAGCGGATGCTGGAGGCGGGAGAAAGTGCGCTGGATGTGGTCACCGAAGCGGTCCGCCTGCTGGAGGAGTGCCCGCTGTTTAACGCCGGGATTGGCGCGGTGTTTACCCGTGACGAAACCCATGAGCTGGACGCCTGCGTGATGGACGGCATCACCCTGAAAGCGGGTGCCGTGGCCGGAGTCAGCCATCTGCGCAACCCGGTGCTGGCTGCCCGTCTGGTGATGGAGCAGAGCCCGCACGTATTGCTGGTGGGCGAGGGGGCCGAGAAATTTGCCTTCGCGCACGGCATGGAGGCGGTTTCGCCAGATATTTTCTCCACCCCGGAACGCTATCAACAGCTGCTGGCGGCGCGTGATGCGGGCGAAACCCGGCTTGACCACGCCGCACCGCTGGATGAATCCATGAAAACGGGTACCGTCGGCGCGGTGGCGCTGGATAAGGCCGGTAACCTGGCCGCCGCGACTTCTACCGGCGGGATGACCAATAAACTGCCCGGCCGGGTGGGCGACAGCCCCTTACCCGGCGCGGGCTGCTATGCCAATAACGCCAGCGTGGCGGTCTCCTGTACCGGCACCGGCGAGGTGTTTATTCGCACTCTCGCGGCGTATGACATCGCCGCGCTGATGGACTACGGCGGCTTAAGCCTGGCCGAAGCCTGCGAGCGGGTGGTGATGGAAAAACTCCCGGCGCTGGAAGGCAGCGGCGGGCTGATTGCCGTCGATCGCGAAGGCAACGTGGCATTACCGTTTAACAGCGAAGGCATGTACCGCGCCTGGGGCTATGCCGGCGACACGCCGAGCACCGGAATTTACCGTGAATAAGGGAGAAAGGGATGCCGCACAGCGATGAACTCGACAGCCAGCAGGTGCTGGCGGTGCATAACCTGAACGTCGCCTTTTCCGACGAACGCCAGACGATCCCGGCGGTAAAAAACCTCTCTTTTTCGCTAAAACGTGGCGAAACGCTGGCGATCGTCGGGGAATCTGGTTCCGGTAAATCGGTTACCGCCCTGTCGCTGATGCGCCTGATTGAACAGTCCGGCGGGCAGGTAGCGTGCGACAGCCTGCTGCTGCGCCGTCGCAACGGCCAGGTAAGCGATCTCACCGGGCTCAATCCGTCGCAGATGCGCAGCGTGCGCGGTGCCGATATCGCCATGATTTTTCAGGAGCCGATGACCTCCCTCAACCCGGTCTTCCCGGTGGGAGAGCAGATCGCCGAGTCGATCCGTCTGCACCAGGGGCTGAGCGGCGAAGAGGCGCTGGCCGAAGCTAAACGCATGCTCGAGCAGGTGCGGATCCCGGAGGCGGACGCCATTCTGGGACGCTATCCGCATCAGCTCTCCGGCGGGATGCGCCAGCGGGTGATGATCGCCATGGCGCTCTCCTGCCGTCCGGCGGTGCTGATTGCCGATGAACCGACCACCGCGCTGGACGTCACCATCCAGGCGCAGATCCTGCAGCTGATTAAAGTGCTGCAGGAGGAGATGGAGATGGGGGTGATCTTTATCACTCACGATATGGGCGTGGTGGCGGATATCGCTGACCGGGTGCTGGTGATGTACCAGGGCGAGGCGGTTGAAACCGGCCCGGTGGAGCAGATTTTCCATGCCCCTGAGCACCCTTATACCCGGGCGCTGCTGGCTGCGGTGCCGCGACTGGGGGCGATGAACGGCCGCGACCTGCCGCGCCGTTTTCCGCTGATCTCCCTGGCTCATCCAGGTTTTCAGGAGGCCGAAACCGAGCAGGACACCGTGGTGCCCGGCGAGCCCATCTTAAAAGTGCGCGATCTGGTAACTCGTTTTCCGCTGCGCGGCGGCCTGCTGAACCGCGTTAAGCGTGAAGTGCACGCGGTAGAGAGCGTCAGCTTTGATTTATGGCCCGGCGAAACGCTGTCGCTGGTGGGCGAGTCCGGCAGCGGCAAATCGACCACCGGCCGGGCGCTGCTGCGGCTGGTGGAGGCCCAGGAGGGCACCATCATCTTTAACGGTGAGCGCATCGACACCCTGCCGGCCGGGAAGCTGCAACCCCTGCGGCGGGATATTCAGTTTATTTTTCAGGACCCTTACGCCTCCCTCGATCCCCGCCAGACGGTGGGCTATTCGATTATGGAGCCGCTGCGGGTACATAACCTGCTGGAGGGCGACGCTGCCCAGCGGCGGGTGGCGTGGCTGCTGGAGCGCGTGGGCCTCAAGCCGGAGCACGCCTGGCGCTATCCCCATGAATTTTCCGGCGGTCAGCGGCAGCGGATCTGCATTGCCCGCGCGCTGGCGCTGAATCCGAAGGTGGTGATTGCCGACGAGTCGGTCTCGGCGCTGGATGTCTCCATCCGGGCGCAGATCATCAATCTGCTGCTCGATTTGCAGCGGGAGATGGGCATTGCATTTCTGTTTATTTCGCACGATATGGCGGTAGTGGAGCGCATCAGCCACCGGGTGGCGGTGATGTATCTCGGGCAGATCGTTGAGATTGGCCCGCGTCGGGCAGTGTTTGAAAATCCGCAGCACCCTTACACCCGCAAGCTGATGGCGGCAGTGCCGGTGGCCGATCCGACCCATCGTCAGGCCCGGCGGGTGCTTCTTCAGGATGAGCTGCCGGGCAACATTCGCAAGCGTGGGGAAGCCACCGAGCGCGTGGTGCTGCGGGAGGTAGGCCCCGGCCATTTTGTCGCCCCGCCGCGTCAGGATAATGCCTTTAAGCATCTATAACGAACAACAGCACAGAACAACCGGAGAACACAACAATGACAAAATTTGTTGCTCGCAAATGGCTGTTAGCCGCGAGCGTAACGGCAGCCCTGGCGGCCACGCCGGCTTTCGCAGCAAAAGACGTGGTGGTGGCGGTGGCCTCCAACTTCACCACCCTCGATCCGTATGACGCCAACGACACCCTGTCGCAGGCGGTGGCGAAGTCGTTTTATCAGGGGCTGTTTGGTCTCGATAAAGAGATGCAGCTGAAAAACGTGCTGGCCGAGAGCTATAAAGTTTCGGACGACGGGCTGGTCTATACCATTAAGCTGCGCAGCGGGGTTAAGTTCCAGGACGGGACCGACTTTAACGCGGGAGCGGTGAAGGTCAACCTCGATCGCGCCAGCAACCCGGAAAACAGCCTCAAGCGTTATAATCTGTATAAAAATATCGCCAGCACCGAGGCGGTCGATCCCACCACGGTAAAAATCACCCTGAAAGAGCCGTTCTCGGCCTTTATCAACATTCTGGCCCACCCGGCCACGGCGATGATCTCCCCGGACGCGCTGAAAAAGTACGGCAAAGAGATCGGCTTCCATCCGGTGGGTACCGGCCCGTATGAGCTGGTGACCTGGAATCAGACCGACTTTGTGAAGGTGAAGAAGTTCGCCGGTTACTGGCAGCAGGGGCTGCCGAAGCTGGACACCATTACCTGGCGTCCGGTGGTGGATAACAACACCCGCGCGGCGATGTTGCAGACCGGCGAAGCGCAGTTTGCCTTCCCGATCCCTTACGAGCAGGCGGCGCTGCTCGGCAAAAACAGCAAGCTGGAGCTGGTGGCCAGCCCGTCGATCATGCAGCGCTACATCAGCATGAACGTCACGCAAAAGCCGTTCGATAACCCGAAGGTGCGCGAGGCGATTAACTACGCCATCAACCGTGAGGCGCTGGTGAAGGTGGCCTTTGCCGGTTACGCGACCCCGGCCACGGGCGTGGTGCCGCCGTCCATTGCTTACTCCCAGCAGTATCATCCGTGGGAATACAATCCGACGAAGGCGCGCGCGCTGCTGAAAGAGGCGGGCTTCCCGAACGGCTTCAGCACGACCCTGTGGTCGTCACACAATCACAGCACCGCCCAGAAGGTGTTGCAGTTCACCCAGCAGCAGCTGGCGCAGGTAGGCATTAAGGTGCAGGTAACGGCGATGGATGCCGGACAGCGTGCCGCCGAAGTGGAAGGTAAAGGGCAGAAAGAGAGCGGAGTGAGGATGTTCTATACCGGCTGGTCGGCCTCCACCGGCGAAGCCGACTGGGCGCTGTCGCCGCTGTTTGCCTCTAATAACCAGCCGCCAACCCTGTTCAACACCGCGTTCTACAGCAATCCGCAGGTGGATAAAGATCTGACCGATGCCCTGAAAACCACCCAACCGGAAGAGAAAGCGAAACTCTACAAGGATGCGCAGGACACTATCTGGAAGGAGTCGCCATGGGTGCCGCTGGTGGTTGAGAAGCTGGTCTCGGCGCACAACAAGGCGCTGACCGGGTTTTACATCATGCCGGATACCGGCTTTAGCTTTGACGACGCGGATCTGAAATAGAGCACTCATTCCCGCAGGCGCGCGTCTGCGGGATGAGAGGAATGTGCATGCTGAATTATGTGATTAAACGCCTGCTGGGGCTGATCCCGACGCTGCTGATTGTGGCGGTGCTGGTCTTTTTATTCGTCCATATGCTGCCCGGGGATCCGGCGCGGCTGATTGCCGGCCCGGAAGCGGATGCCACGGTCATTGAGCTGGTGCGTAAGCAGCTGGGGCTGGATCAGCCGCTCTACCGGCAGTTCTGGCACTACATCACCAACGTCCTGCAGGGGGATTTTGGTACCTCGATGGTCTCCCGTCGGCCTGTTTCCGAGGAAATTGCCAGCCGCTTTATGCCCACCTTCTGGCTGACCCTCGCCAGCATGGCCTGGGCGGTGCTGTTTGGTCTGGGGGCGGGGATCGTGGCGGCCGTCTGGCGTAACCGCTGGCCGGACCGGCTGGGGATGGCGCTGGCGGTGACCGGGATCTCCTTCCCGGCCTTTGCGCTGGGAATGCTGCTGATGCAGGTTTTCTCCGTGGAGCTGGGCTGGCTGCCCACCGTGGGGGCGGACAGCTGGCGACACTACATCCTGCCTTCCCTGACGCTGGGCGCTGCGGTGGCGGCGGTGATGGCGCGCTTTACCCGCGCTTCTTTCGTTGACGTGTTGAACGAGGACTATATGCGTACCGCCCGGGCGAAGGGGGTCAGCGAGAAGTGGGTGATCCTCAAGCACGGCCTGCGCAATGCAATGATCCCGGTGGTGACTATGATGGGGCTGCAGTTCGGCTTCCTGCTGGGCGGCTCGATCGTGGTGGAGAAAGTCTTCAACTGGCCGGGACTCGGGCGCCTGCTGGTCGATTCCGTCGACATGCGAGACTACCCGGTGATCCAGGCGGAAGTGCTGCTCTTTTCGCTGGAGTTTATTCTTATCAACTTAGTGGTGGATGTGCTCTATGCCGCCATTAATCCGGCTATCAGGTACAAGTAAGATGCGATTGTTAAACTGGCGCCGGCAGGCCATGTTAAAGGCAATGCCGGGGCTCAAACCGGATCAGATCCGCACCCCGTGGCATGAATTCTGGCGGCGCTTTCGCAAGCAGCCGGTGGCGATGACCGCCGGGCTGTTTGTCCTGCTGCTGATCCTGGTGGCGGTGTTGGCCCCCTGGATCGTCCCCTTCGATGCGGAGAACTACTTCGATTACGACCGGCTGAACGAGGGGCCGTCGATGATGCACTGGTTCGGCGTGGACTCCCTCGGGCGGGATATCTTCAGCCGGGTACTGATGGGGGCGCAGATCTCCCTCGCGGCGGGCGTTTTTGCAGTACTGATTGGCGCGGCTATCGGCACGGTGCTGGGCCTGCTTGCGGGTTACTACGAGGGCTGGTGGGACCGGGTCATCATGCGCATCTGCGACGTGCTGTTTGCCTTCCCCGGTATTCTGCTGGCGATTGCGGTGGTGGCGGTGATGGGCAACGGCATGGCGAACGTGATTATCGCCGTGGCGATCTTCTCGATACCGGCCTTTGCCCGCCTGGTGCGTGGGAATACCCTGGTGCTGAAACAGCAGACCTTTATCGAGTCGGCGCGCAGCATTGGCGCCAGCGACACCACCATCCTCTTTAACCATATTCTGCCGGGCACCGTCTCCTCGATCGTGGTCTATTTCACCATGCGTATCGGGGTGTCGATTATCTCGGCGGCCAGTCTGTCGTTCTTAGGGTTAGGCGCTCAGCCGCCAACGCCGGAGTGGGGAGCGATGCTCAACGAGGCACGAGCCGATATGGTGATCGCTCCGCACGTGGCGCTGTTCCCGAGCATGGCGATTTTCCTCACCGTGCTGGCGTTTAATCTGTTAGGAGATGGGCTGCGCGACGCGCTGGATCCGAGAATTAAGGGATAATCTACCAATAATGGTAGAAGTTAATGTGAAAGGCTTTTATATTCAGTATGTTATAAATTGCCGTATAAAAGGTTTGCTGGAGTTAACTATTTGTAAAAATTATAATGATTAATGGTTGAATAACGTTAAATATTGTAAGGATTACAATGAAAAAGCTCCTTTTATGCGGCATGGTTTTACTGTCTACCTCTTGCGCCGATTTCCAGAAAAACATGAGTGACGGGATGAAAGCGGTCAATTCGGCCCTGACGCCGAAATCTTCCACCGGCACGCAAACCACGGCGGCAGCAAAACAGTCTGGCACTATCACCAATGAACAGTGCAAAACCAGCGTGGGTAAATCCCGCGACTATTTCGAACAGATTGTTGGCTTCAAGCTGAACGAGACCAACTCCTCGGGCTATACCTCTTTCTCCGAGACCTACAACCTGCGCATTTCCGATCGTAAAGACCGTTTTGGCGGCAACTTCGCTATCTGCATTATCTCTATCGATCCGCAGACCAATAAGGTCACCACCTTCTCGATGCCGACCTGATTCAGGCATTTTGCCGGGTGGCGCTGCGCTTACCCGGCCTACAAAGGGCACATCACCCGTAGGCCCGCGCAAGCGCAGCGCCGCCGGGCAATGCCGGCAGCTCGCACATCACCCGTAGGCCCGTGCAAGCGCAGCGCCGCCGGGCATTTTCCACGTTACTTATCGACGCCAAAGCCCTGTTTAATCAGAGCCGGAAGCACGTCCGGGAAGTAAATGTGCTGGTAATACCCGCTCACGCTTTCACTCCAGGTATCGCCGTCATTACGATCAATAGCCTGCCAGTGTTCGGTCATCTGCTGATTGTAGCGGGTGATTTTCGCTTCTAGCCCGTCGGTGACGTAGGCTTCGTCGTGGCGGAAGGTGTCCAGCGGCAGACGCGGTTTATGATGCGAAGGCACATCGACGTGACCGATCACCACGCCCGCCACCGGGAAGGTGTGTTCCGGCAGGTCGAGCAGTGCAATCAACTCCTGTGGGCGCAGACGGATCCCGCCAATCGGCACGATCCCCAGCCCTTCGGAGCGGGCCGCAGCCATCACTGAGCCGAGGGCAATGCCCACGTCGGTTGCGCCGGCCACCAGGCTCTCAATGCTCTGATGCGCCACCTGCTCCTTGCCCGCCAGCTTCATGCCGACCCCGGTTTTATACATATCCAGCACAAAAGTGATAAACACCGGGGCCTTGGCAATCCACGGCTGGCCGCCGGCGATCTGCGAAATCTGCGCTCGCTTTTCGGCATCGCGGGTGACGATGACCGACACCTGCTGGGAATGCACCGAGGTAGGGGCACGGTATGCGGTGCTGATAATGCGTTCGAGCGTGGCGTCATCAATGGCGCGATCGGTAAAACTGCGCTCGCTTTTATGGTCGTTAAAGAGGTCAATAATCGTGTTCATAGCATCTCCGGTGTGAATCGCAAAATTCTGGCAGCCCGGCACCATTTTGTCTTTAACACTCTATGCGAAAAGCGCAGGAGGGATTGCCCGACCAGCGGCCGGGCGGGGGGGTTATTGCAGCGCCTTGACCAACGCTTTGGCGACATCTTCGGAGCTGCCCGGGTTCTGCCCGGTAATCAGCTGGCCGTCTTCAACAATGTACGATCCCCAGTTCGGGCCTTTCTGGTAGTTAGCGCCCAGGGCAATCAGCTCATCTTCCACCAGGAACGGGACGATATCGGTCAGCTCGACGCCCGCCTCTTCGCCGTTGGTAAAGCCGGTCACCTGACGGCCCTTGACCAGCGGTTCGCCAGAGGCGGCCTTCACGTGGCGCAGCACGCCCGGGGCATGGCAGACGAAGCCCGTCGGTTTACCGGCGCGGTTGAAGGCTTCAATCAGGGCGATGGAGGTCCGGGATTCGGCCAAATCCCACAGCGGGCCGTGGCCACCAGGGTAGAAGACGGTGTCGAAATCCTCCTGACGCACGCTGTCGAGCTTCAGGGTGTTGGCGAGTTCATGTTGAGCCGCCGGATCGGCTTTGAAGCGCTGGGTCAGTTCGGTCTGGAAGTCGGCGGAATCACTTTTGGGATCCAGCGGCGGTTGACCGCCCGCCGGGGAGGCCAGCACCACTTCGGCTCCCGCATCTTTGAAGATGTAATACGGGGCGGCGAACTCTTCCAGCCAGAAGCCCGTTTTCTTACCGGTATTGCCCAGGTCACTGTGAGAGGTGAGAACCATTAAGACTTTCATTGTTATCTCCGGTGATGATACGAGATATAAAAGTAGCCTGTTTCGGCTCAGCCATCCCCGAAGGGATGGCTGTTTCGGAACTATTACGGCAGCTTATAGGCAATCACGTAGTCACCGCGATCCGGCGAGTTACGCGCACCGCCCGCGGTGATCAGCAGGTACTGCTTCCCGTCCACCGGCGATTTGTAGCTGATTGGCGTGCTCTGGCTCCCCACCGGCAGGCGGGCTTTCCATACCTCTTTCCCGGTTGAGGTATCGAACGCGCGCAGGTAGTAATCCTGGGTGGAGGCGATAAACACCAGGCCGCCCTGAGTCGCCATCGTGCCGCCGATGGTCGGCATCCCAATCGGGATCGGCAGCCCCATCTTCACGCCAAACGGACCGGTATCCTTCACCGTGCCCACCGGCACCTGCCAGGCAATTTTCTGGGTTTTCAGATCCACAGCCGTCAGGGTGCCAAACGGCGGTTTCTGGCAGGGGATCTCGACCGGCGACATAAAGCGCACTTTGGCGTTGATGGCGTACGGCGTACCGGCCAGCGGCACCGGACGGCTGATGGCCGCGGCTTCGTTGCCGTCATTTTTGGCACCCTGAATCTCCGGGGAGGCCGGGATGAGCTGCACTTCGAGGCCCACGCGCATATCGTTGATGAACAGGTACTGATTCACCGGGTCAATCGACAGACCGCCCCAGTTCATGCCGCCTAACGAGCCCGGCAGGTTCAGAGACGGATCATCCCCCGGCGGGGTAAAGAGGCCGTTGTAGCGCTTGGATTTAAACTCAATACGGCAGATCAGCTGGTCAAACGGCGTTGCGCCCCACATGTCGGACTCTTTCAGCACGTCCGCGCCGATGGTTGGCATGCCTACAGAGAAGGGCTGGGTCGGGGAATAGATCTCTTTCGGGATCTGGCCCTGGGTTACCTTGCGCTCTTCCACTTTGGTCAGCGGCTGACCGGTCGCGCGATCCAGCACAAACAGCTGACCGGATTTGGTGCCGAAGATCAGCGCCGGGGTGGTTTTGCCGTCCGCAGCAGGGAAGTCGGTGAAGGTCGGCTGCATCGGGACATCAAAGTCCCAGAGGTCGTTGTGAACGGTCTGGTAAACCCATTTCACCTTACCGGTGCTGGCATCCACCGCCACCATCGAGGCACCAAACTTACGATCCAGGGCGTTGTGCTTCACGCCCCACAGATCTACCGCCGCGCTGCCGGTTGGCATAAACACGGTGTTGGACTGCGGATCGTAAGACATCGGGGCCCAGACGTTCGGGGTGGAGCGGGTGAAGGTTTCGTTATCGGCAGGGGCGTTCTGATCGTCCGGTTTGCCCGGATCGAAGGCCCAGCGCAGCTGGCCGGTGATGACGTCGAAGCCGCGCACCACGCCGCCCGGCATGTCCGTCGCCACGTTATCCGCCACGCGGCCGCCTACCACCACGGTGGTTCCGGCGAGGGTCGGAGCTGACGTCGGATAGTACAGGCCGGTATCGGCGCCTTTACCCATCTGCGCGCTCAGGCTGACGCGACCGTGATTGCCGAAGTCTTCGCAGAACTTACCGGTATCCGCATCCAGGGCTACCAGTTCCGGCGTGACGCTGTTCATGATGATCCGGCGCTTGCACTGGGCATCCGCAGGCAGCGAAACGGCGGCCACCGGCGAAGAGCCCGGCAGGATTGGCTGCTGCATCGGGGCTGTGGCATCAAAGTACGCCAGGCCGCGACAGCGCATCCACTTTTTCTGTCTGGCGTTGATCTCGGTTTTCCACCGCTCCTTGCCGGTGGTCGCATCGACGGCAATCACGTTGTTATGCGGCGTACAGAGGAACAGCGTATTGCCGATCTGCAGCGGGGTCTGCTGATCTTCCGCGCCGCCGCCGTTCGGGCTGACGGGAATATCGCCCGTGCGGTAGGTCCAGGCCACCTGCAGGTCTTTTACGTTATCGCGGGTGATCTGATCCAGGGCCACAAAGCGCGATGCGCCCGGGGTGTTGCCGTAGTTGGCCCAGTTCTTCTGCTCTTCACCGGGTTTGACCGGGGTGAGAGGAAGCTGTGCGCCCGAGGCCGTCACCGGATCGTGCGGGACAAACATGCCGCCCACGGTGGCGGCGAAGGCAACCGCCAGCACCGCCGCCATCGCCCCTGCGCCTTTCCAGCACGGCGTCTTACCGGCACGGCGCAGCAGCGAGGGCAGGGAGAGCGCCACCAGGATGGCGATGCCCGCGAGGGTTAACAGACGGGAGACCAGCGGCCAGAAATCGAGGCCGACGTCCCACAGGGCCCAGAGGGCGGTGCCCGCCAGCACCACAAAGTAGAGCGCCGCGCCGCTCAGGCGCTGGCGCAGGATCTGCACGCCCGAGAGGATAAGCAGGCAGCCGCTGATCAGAAAGTAGGGGCTGCCTTTAACGCTGACCAGCTTCCCACCGTAGTAAGCGAAGAATATCCCCATCGCCAGAATTAAGACGCCCAGAAGCCCCAGCAATATCGCTGCGGTTCTGGATAATTTTTGAACGGACATAAATGTTCCCTGATGTTGGCAAAGATTGAGTGAAATCACTCAAAAGTGACGATTTATAATCTAATGCGCGCGAGTGTACAACAACCAGGTAACAATATATTTACCAGAAATAGCTTTCTGAAGAGGTGGGCAGGCAGGAGGTGAACCCTGGTATCATAAGGTTATCTCTGGCAGAACAAGGAATAACGACGATGGTTAAGATACGTGAGGCGAACGCGGACGATTTCGACGCATGGTTAAAACTGTGGAAGGGCTATCTGGGTTTTTACGGCACCGAGCTGGATGAGGCGGTGACCCTGACGACCTGGCGGCGGGTGTTATCCCCGGAGTCCGGTCTGTTTTGCCGACTGGCAGAAACCGAACAGGGCGTGGTGGGCTTTGCCATCTGCGTGCTCCATGAGGGCACCTGGGTGACCCGGCCGCTGTGCTATCTGGAAGATCTGTTTGTCGATGACGCGGCGCGCGGCAAAGGGGTGGGCAGGGCGTTGATTGAGGCCATCATTGACGAGGCACGGCAAAAGGCGTGGTCGAAGGTCTACTGGGTGACCCGAACAGGCAACCCGGCCCGGGCGCTGTATGACCAGCTGGCAGCGGTGGATGATTACGTTCGCTACCGGATTACGATTTAGCAATAATTGGCACGGACGATCCCCTCTCCCTTGAGGGAGAGGGTCAGGGTGAGGGGGAAAAGCGCACTCCGCTTTAACAGCGCCGGGCGGCACTGCGTTTGCCCGGCCTACAGGGTCAATTCCCTCTCCCTTGAGGGAGAGGGTTAGGGTGAGGGGAAAAGCGCACTCCGCTTTAACAGCGCCGGGCGGCACTGCGTTTGCCCGGTCTACAGGGTCAATTCCCTCTCCCTTGAGGGAGAGGGGCAGGGTGAGGGGGAACAACGCGCACATTCCCCCGTTGACTATCCTCAGTCAATCAACGCATCAATCGCCACGCGTCCGTCCGGCGTGTGCAGCCAGCGCGGCGCGTTCAGCGTGTCGGCGTAGAAGTTCACCAGCTCATACAGCAGTCCTTCCATCACCTTTGCCATATCCCGCGGCAGTGCGTTGCTGATCAGCAGCTGCGTGAGCGTCTGGCAGTACAGCCCCAGCAGCTCGCTTTCCGGTTCAAATGCGGGCAGACGGGATGGCAGATCGGTCAGAGTAAAACGCTCCACCAGGTGCGGCGGAATGGGCTCGTTGAGGGTTGGCTGCAATAGGGCGAGACAGGCAGAAAGGCGGGCGCAGAGCGCCAGTTTCTCCGCCGGGTCGTCGGTTTCCAGCAGGGTATGGGCGAAGCGTTCGCAGTGGTTCGCCAGCTCGGTGAAATCGGTATTGTGGGAGAAAGGTACGTTAAACAGTGCCTGAGCACGGGTTGGGGTAGTAGCCATAGTGGCAGCCTCCTGTAATTTGCATTTTATCCGCCACCCGAGAGGCTAATCTCATGGTGGCAGAACCGAGCGGAGTTAGCCTTACCGGCATTACAGGAAACCGGCGCGTCTTGCGACGCCCCCGCCCGGCCTACCATTGAGGTGTAACCGTGCGTGCGACATATTACTACATCGCCTGTAATTTTAGCTGAGAGGCTAATCCCGGCGCCTGATTTTGCAGGCGCATCTGGAAGATACTGCGGGGAGATCGCGGCGACAAGCCGGGAAAATCATTCCTGGAAAGCGCCTCGCAAAAATTTTAACGCAACGAGGAAACCCCGGAAGAATAAAGCACTTACAGTGGCTACCTGGCACGTTCACCGGTTCCGGTGTATCAGAGAAGCAAGGAACGTGAGGTGAACGGAACCACCACCAGAGCCGCATTTTCCCCCTCACCCCAGCCCTCTCCCTCGAGGGAGAGGGGGCAGTCCCCGCCAATTCCTGCCTCAGGCAATCCTGTGAACTTCCCCACAAAAGCGCACATTCCCCGCCGTCGCGCTCCCTTCGCCCGCAGCTTTGCGGGCATCATGTCCCCACGACACTCCAGACGTGGGATACACCATGCGCAACGAAATCCTGACCTTTCTCGCCAATCAGACCGATTTTTTCGACCCGGAAAACCTGAGCGAGGTCTTTACCGCCCGCTACCTCGCACAACGGTTCGACCTCAAACGCAATACCGCCAGCCACTATCTGAACCAGCTGGTGGCCCAGGGGGAGCTGGTCAAAATCAACACCCGTCCGGTCTACTTCCTGCACAAGAAAGCCTTCAGCCAGCAGTTTTTCTCCCTGACCGGGAACGAATACGACAGCATCGCCCAGCTGCTCAACGACGGCGACAGCGGGCAGGAGCCGCCGGATCACTTTTCTCTTCTCATCGGTCATGACGGCAGCCTGAAAAAGGCCATTGCCCAGCTGAAAACCGCGCTCTTCTATCCCGATGGCGGCCTGCCGCTGCTGATCACCGGCGACAGCGGCACCGGCAAAAGCTATATGGCGAACCTGATGCACGCCTTCGCCATCTCCCAGGGGCTGCTGGCGGACGATGCCCCCTTTGTCAGCTTTAACTGCGCCCAATACGCCAGCAATCCGGAGCTGCTGGCGGCTAACCTGTTCGGCTACGTGAAAGGGGCCTTTACCGGGGCGCAGACCGATAAGCAGGGGGCATTCGAAGCCGCCGTCGGGGGCATTCTGTTTCTCGACGAGGTGCATCGCCTGAACGCCGAGGGCCAGGAGAAACTCTTTACCTGGCTCGACCGGAAGGAGATCTACCGGGTGGGGGAGACCGCCCAGGGGCGCCGCATCACCACGCGGCTGGTCTTCGCCACCACCGAGGAGCTGCACAGCACCTTTTTAACCACCTTCCTGCGCCGCATTCCAATCCTGGTCACGTTGCCCGACCTGCAGGCGCGCTCCCGTCAGGAGAAAGAGGCGCTGATCCTCCAGTTCTTCTGGCGGGAGGCGCAAAAGCTGAACGCGCGCCTGAACCTGACCCCGCGTCTGCGCCAGGTGCTGCATCACGCGCTCTATCGCGGCAACGTCGGCGAGCTGAAAAACGTGGTCAGGTATGCGGTCGCCGCCGCCTGGGCCAGACAGCGGGGGCAGGCGGCGATTGGCGTCACCATCCAGGATCTGCCGGAGAAGGTGCTGGCCGCGATCCCGCTGATGAGCGACGCCCCCGTGGCGGAAGAGCCGCTGACCATCGAGCCGGAGACCAACCTCCTTTGGCTGCTCCGCGCCCACGATCGCACCCAGGGGATGATCCACGATACCCAGTGTCAGGTGCTGGCCCTGTACGAAGAGGTGCTCAGCGGCCGCTCGGGCTGGGAGGAGGTCCACCGGCGGATGGGGGAGGAGATCGAAACCCTGTTCGACAGGCTGGTGTTTCACCACCGGGATACCACCGCCTCGCCGGTCTTACAGCTCACCACCCAGCAGGTGCGGGAGGAGTTTTACCGGCTGGAGCAGCAGTTCAACGTCCAGTTTAACGGCAATGGCATCTACGCCCTGAGCCACTATCTGGTGCATCGCGCCCAAAGCGCACTCTCTTCCCTGAGCCAGGAGCGGGTCCGGCTGCTGGATGATTTTCTGGCACAAAAGTACCCCCTGCTGTACCGCTTTTGCCAGGCGATGATCGCCGCCCTGACGCAAAAGCTCGATATCGAGGCCCAGCGCATCGACGCCCTGCTGCTGGTGCTGTGGCTGCATAAATCCGGGGCGGTGAGCCAGACCCAGGTGACGCGGGCGGTGATCCTCGCCCACGGCTACGCCACCGCCAGCAGCATTGCCAACGTGGCGAACCGCCTGCTGAAACAGACGGTGTTTGAATCCTTCGACATGCCGCTGGACGTCACGCCGGAGGCGATTGCCCAGCAGGTGATGCACTACATCGAAAGCAACGCCCTGGCGTCCGGGCTGATGATCCTGGTGGATATGGGTTCGTTGAATGCCATCCACAGCCACTTCCAGCGCCGCGTCTCTACCCCGGTGGCGATTGTGAACAATGTGTCTACCAGCATGGCGCTGTACGTCGGGGAGCGTATCCTGCAGGGGCATCACATCGAGGATATTGCCAGCGAGATCGGCAGCGATTTGCCGGTGGAGCACCAGCTCTTCTGGCCGCAGGCCAGTAAACCCCGGGTTATTCTCACCACCTGCATCACCGGGATCGGCGCGGCGGCCAACCTCTGCCATCTGCTGAAGGCCAGCATTCCGGAGGCGTTGGGGATTGAGATTATCGCCTGCGACTACGAGATGCTCAGCGACGCGCAAGAGCGGGCGGTGGCCTTTAACCGCTACGACATGCTGGCGATTGTCGGCACTTTCGATCCGCAGGTGCCGGATGTGCCCTGGATCTCGCTGGATTCACTGATTGCCGGGGAGGGGACGCGGCCGCTGATGCGCATCTTTGGCGATATCGCCACGGAGGAACAGGTGGCGGAGATCAACAATCTGCTGCTGAAGAATTTCTCCCTGCGGCGGGTGATTGAGTCGGTGACCATTCTCGATACCACCAAAGTGATCAACCAGGTGGAGCAGTTTGTCTTCCGCTATGAGCATCTGGCGGGCTGTCAGGTGCAGAACGAACGCAAGGTGGCGCTCTATGTCCACATCAGCTGTCTGATTGAACGGCTGATCCGCAATGCCTCGCCCACCACCTACGCCGGGCGACAGTGTCCTGAAAGCGAGCTGGCGCTACTGCGCCAGGCCTTTAGTGTCATTGAGAGCAGTTATAGTGTCAAAATCCCGGTTGTCGAGCTCTGTTACATCCACAATATTCTGACCCTCGAAACGGAATTTATTCAGGCAGATCAAGAGTTTTAATCTCCCCCTCTCTCCTCATCGCCCACGCGCCACTTTTTCCTGGCACGTGGGTTGCAATCTCTGTCTGGTAAGTGGAATGAGCATTCGAGGACAGGATGAAACGACATTACATATTTGCCAGTCACGGCACCTTAGCCCGCGGGGTACTCGACTCGGTCGAGCTGATCCTCGGCAAGCAGCAGGACATCTATACCCTCTGCGCCTATGTCGACGAGCACCAGGACGTCACCGGGCAGGTGGATGAGCTGCTCGCCGGGCTACCCGCCCAGGATGAGGTGATTGCGATCACCGATATTTTTGCCGGCAGCGTCAATAACGAATTTATCCGCTATCTGCATCAGCCGAATTTTCATCTGATCGCCGGGCTTAATTTGCCGCTGGTCATCGGTCTGCTTATTTCCGCGGATGAACAGGATACCGAAAAATTAATTCAGGACGCGTTATTAAGCTGCCGGGAAAGTATTCAGTATTGCAACCACACCATTGCCAGTGCGGTACAGGCGGATAAAGACTTCTGAACAGGAGGAATAATAATGATTACGTTACTGCGTGTTGACCACCGCTTATTACATGGCCAGGTGGCTTTTTCCTGGACGCAATATGTCGGGGCGGATTGCATCTTAATTGCCAACGACAGCGTGCCCAACGATGAACTGCGAAAAACCACCATCAAGCTGGCCAAGCCGCCTGCGGTCAAGCTGGTGATTAAAAATATCAACGACTCGATTGAAGCCATCAAAAGCGGCGTCACCGATAAATACAACCTGTTTATCGTGGTGGAGTCAGTGGAGGATGCCTGGCGTTTAGCCTCGGCGGTAGACGGAATTAAGAGCATCAATCTCGGCGGCGTTAAAGCGAAGGAGGGGGCGCGGAATATTTCAAAGGCCATCAATTTGCTGCCGGACGAAATAGAAAAACTCACTCAGCTGGTCGGCAACGGCGTGGAGATCGAAATACGCCAGGTGCCTAACGATCGCAAACAGTTATTAGCGGAATCGCTGTAATTCCTGAGGACTCACTATGGTAGAGGCACTTTTACTCGGGCTGGTGGCGTTTATCGCCCAGTCGGAATATGCCCTGGGCACCTCGCTGCTCTCCCGGCCGATTGTCACCGGATTATTAACCGGGCTGGTGTTAGGCGATGTGCAGACGGGCGTGATTATGGGGGCGACGCTGGAGCTGGCGTTTATCGGGTCGTTTTCAGTGGGGGCGTCTATTCCGCCAGATGTGGTCACCGGCGGGGTGCTGGGGGTGGCGTTTGCCATCACCTCCGGGGCGGGAACGGAAACGGCGCTGCTGCTCGGCCTGCCGATTGCCACCCTGACCCTGGTGCTGAAGAACGTCTATCTCGGCATGTTTATCCCGATGCTCAGCCAGAAGGCCGACGGCTACGCCGAACAGGCGGACACCCGCGGCATTGAGCGGATGCACCTTATCGCCGGGTTTGGCCTGTCGCTGATGCTGGCGGCGGTGGTCACCGTTTCCTTCCTGGTGGGCAGCAGCGCGGTGAAATCCTTACTGGATGCCATCCCGGAGTTTATTAAGCACGGGCTCAGCGTGGCGACGGGGATCATTCCTGCGCTGGGCTTTGCGATGCTCGCCCGGCTGCTGATCAACAAAAAAGTGGCGCCCTTTTTCTTCCTCGGCTTTGCCCTGATGGCGTACCTGAAAATACCCGTCACCGGTATCGCCATTCTCGGTGCCATTGTGGCGGTGGTGATGGTTAACACGACTGCACGTAACGCCCCTCGTCCAACGACCGATCAAGGAGTCAGCGATGACGACGAAGATTTCTGAAGAGACCCTGCCTCAGGTGCAGGATGAGAATGCCATCAACGCACGCGATCTGCGCCGGGTGTTCTGGCGGTCGTTCCAGATGGAGTTTTCCTGGAACTATGAGCGGCAGATGAACCTTGCGTTCGTGTATGCCCTGATCCCGGTACTGAAAAAGCTCTACCCGCAAAAGGCAGAGCTGGCCGCGGCGTTAAAACGCCACCTGGTGTTCTTCAACACCACGCCGCATATCGTCACCCTGCTGCTCGGCATCACCACGGCGATGGAGGAGAAAAACAGCCAGCAGCAGGAGATGGACGGCACGGCGATTGACAACGTCAAGGCGTCCCTGATGGGGCCGCTGGCCGGGCTGGGAGACTCCTTCTTCTGGGGAACGCTGCGCCTGATTGCCACCGGTATCGGCACCAGCCTCGCCCTGCAGGGCAACATCCTGGGGCCCATCCTGTTCCTGCTGGTGTTTAACGTGCCGCACATTCTGGTGCGCTGGCTCTTTACCCGCTGGGGCTACGTGCTCGGCACCGGGGTGCTCCATCGGGTCCAGAAGAGCGGAATGATGGAGAGCCTCACCTACGGGGCGTCGATTATCGGGCTGATGGTGGTGGGGGCGATGGCCGCCTCGATGATCAACATCACTATCCCCATCTCCTTCGGCGCGGGGGAGGCGAAAACCGGCGTTCAGGACATCATCAACAACATCATGCCCTGCCTGCTGCCGCTCATCAGCTTCGGGATTGTCTACTGGCTGCTGGGGCGCAAGGTTAAACCGCTCACCATTATCGGGGGCATGGCGCTGGTGGGGATTCTGGGTTCGTGGATTGGCCTGTTTTAAGCGGAGAAGATGATGCAACCGACAATGATGACCTATATCGAAGAACAGCCCGCGGCGCTGGCGGAGATCCTCAACGCGTACCCGCAGCATCTGGCGTCCGTGGAGGCTTTTGCCCGCCAGCATCCGGTGCGCCGCCTGCTGGTGCTGGCGACCGGTTCCTCGCTAAACGCGGCGCTATGCGCGCGCTACTTCTTTGAACACCGTTTTGGCCTGCTTCTCGAGATCAAAGAGCCGTACAACTTTGTCCACTATGAAGCCATCGACCCGCACACCGACATGGTGCTGGTGGTTTCCCAGAGCGGGAAAAGCGCCTCGACGCTGGCGGCGATGGAGAAGGTGCAGGCCGCCGGGCTGCCGGTGTTTGCCCTGACCTCGGATCCGGACAGCCCGATAGGCCGCCGCTGCGACCATGTGCTGGATATCCATACCGGGATTGAGAAGGTGGGCTTCGTGACCCGCGGCTTTAGCGCCACGGTACTGAATCTGCTTCTGGTCGCGCTGACTATCGCCCGGGCGCAGCAGCAGATCGATGAGCGGGAAACGGACGACTATCTGGCGGCGCTGCACCAGCTGGCGGGAGCGATCCCCGACACTATCGCCCGCACCGAGGCCTTTTTCGAGCGGCACGTTCAGGAACTGCAGGCTGGGACGCGCTTTATCGCCATCGGCGAAGGGGCCCTGACCGGGGTGGCGAAAGAGTTTGAGACCAAGTTCACCGAAACGGTGCGGGTGCCGTCCGGCGGGTTTGAGCTGGAGGCCTACATGCATGGCCCTTATCTGGAAGCCAACGCTGAGCATGTGATGTTCTTTATTGAGGACGCGCCAAACCCGCGCCTGCGGGCGCTTCGGGACTATATGGCCCCGGCGGTTAAGCGGGCGTTTCTGATCACCCTGACGGACGAGGTGGGGCCGGATACCCTGGCGCTGAACTGCCGCCTGCCGCATCTGCTCTCACCGCTGCTGTTGATTGTCCCCTTCCAGCTTCTGGCCTGGCGTACCGCCTGCGCCAAAGGCATCGATCTCTCGGTGCGTATTTTCGACGACTTCGATCGGGTTTTAAAAAGTAAAATCTAAAGGAGAATAACTATGTTAGGTTTTAATCAGGACGAGTACCTGACCAGTGCTCGTGAGATTGTTGCTGCGCGCAAACAGGCGGAACAGGTGGCTGACGAGATTATTCAGCAGGGCTTCAGCACGTTATTTTTCGCCTCGGTAGGAGGCTCGTTAGCGCCGATGATGGCGATGAACGCCTTCGCCCGGGAAATAACCGAAATGCCGGTTTACCTTGAGCAGGCGGCGGAATTAATTCATGCCGGACATAAACGCTTAAATAAAGATTCCGTAGTGATTACCCTCTCGAAATCGGGTGATACCAAAGAGTCGGTGGCGATTGCCGAATGGTGCAAGGCCCAGGGGATCCGCGTGGTGGCGATCACCAAAAACAGCGATTCCCCGCTGGCAAACGCCGCCACCTGGCATATTCCGATGCGGCACAAAAACGGCGTGGAATATGAGTACATGCTGCTGTACTGGGTATTCTTCCGCCTGGTACAGGGTAACGGGGAATTTGAAAACTATGATCGCTTTGCCAGCCAGCTGGAGCTGTTACCTGAGAATCTCCTGAACGCCAAAAAACAATTTGATCCGCAGGCCGACGCGATCGCAAAAAAATATCATAATGCCGACTATATGATGTGGATTGGCGGCGCGGAGATGTGGGGCGAAGTCTATCTCTTCTCGATGTGTATTCTGGAGGAGATGCAGTGGAAGCGCACTAAGTCGGTCTCGTCTGCGGAATTTTTCCACGGCACGCTGGAGCTGCTGGAGAAAGATGTCCCGCTGTTCCTGGTGAAAGGTGAGGGCAAATGCCGGGCGCTGGACGATCGCGTGGAGCGTTTTGCGGCCAAAATTACCGATAACCTGGTGGTGTTTGATCCGCGTGAATACGCGCTGGCGGGGATTGATGATGAGTTCCGCTGGCTGCTGGCGCCGTGCGTGATCTCAACCTTGCTGGTGGACCGTCTGGCTGCCCATTTCGAGCACTACACCGGCCACAGTCTGGATATTCGCCGTTATTACCGGCAGTTCGAGTATTAATGAAATAAAAAAGGGGACGTAAAGTCCCCTTTTTCGTATGCCTGATAAGCGCAGCGCCATCAGGCATTATGCACAGAATCGATTAAACCCGCGTACCCCACAGGTCATACTCGTCGGCGTTTTCAACCTTCACGCGCACGATATCACCCGGTTTCACCTTGGTTTCGCCATTCAGGTAGACCGCGCCGTCGATTTCCGGGGCATCTGCCATGCTGCGGCCAATCGCGCCTTCTTCGTCCACTTCGTCAACGATCACCAGAATTTCGCGGCCCACTTTTTCCTGCAGACGTTCAGCAGAGATCTGCTGTTGCAGCTGCATGAAGCGGTTCCAGCGCTCTTCTTTGACCTCTTCCGGCACCTGATCGGCCAGTTCGTTGGCGGTCGCGCCTTCAACCGGGCTGTACTTGAAGCAGCCCACACGGTCCAGACGCGCTTCAACCAGGAAGTTGAGCAGCATCTGGAAGTCTTCTTCGGTTTCACCCGGGAAGCCGACGATAAAGGTGGAACGCAGGGTCAGATCCGGGCAGATCTCACGCCACTGCTTGATGCGCGCCAGCTGGCGGTCAACGGAGCCTGGGCGCTTCATCAGCTTCAGAATACGCGGACTGGCGTGCTGCAGCGGGATGTCCAGGTACGGCAGGATTTTGCCTTCCGCCATCAGCGGGATCACGTCGTCCACGTGCGGGTACGGGTAAACGTAATGCAGACGCGTCCAGATACCCAGCTTAGCGAGCTGTTCGCACAGGCCGACCATGCTGGTCTTCACCGGCTCGCCATTGTGGAAGCCGGAGCGGTGTTTCACGTCCACGCCGTAAGCGGAGGTGTCCTGGGAGATCACCAGCAGCTCTTTCACGCCCGCATCGGCCAGACGTTTGGCTTCGGCCAGCACTTCGCCAATCGGACGACTCACCAGATCGCCACGCATGGACGGGATAATGCAGAAGGTGCAGCGATGGTTGCAGCCTTCGGAAATTTTTAAGTACGCATAGTGACGCGGGGTCAGCTTCACGCCCTGTTCCGGCACCAGGCTCAGGAACGGATTATGCTTTGGTTTTGGCACATAGTGATGCACATGTTCCAGCACCTGCTCGTAGCTGTGTGGACCGGTGATTTCCAGCACCTTAGGGTGAACTTCACGGATTTGATCGACTTTGGCGCCCAGACAACCGGTGACAATCACCTTGCCGTTTTCGGTGAGTGCTTCACCGATGGCTTCCAGAGACTCCTGCACGGCGCTATCGATAAAGCCGCAGGTGTTAACGATCACCATATCGGCGTTGTCGTAGCTGGGTACGACGTCATAGCCTTCGGTGCGAAGTTCAGTCAGGATGCGTTCGGAATCCACCAGGTTTTTCGGACAGCCCAGCGAGACGAAGCCGATTTTCGGCTGGTGCGTAACATTGCTCATAGATTAAAAAGTAGTCAGTTATGGAGTTATCAGGGCAGGGATTGTACAGCGTTCTTGCCGGGATTTATACAGATCCCTGCGTGGCGAAGATAACGGCTAAGAATTACTTATCCCGGCTTTAAGGGGCCCTTATTGGCTGACTAAAACAGATACCCTATCTTTCACCTCGTCGATAACACACATGAGGTACGTAATGAGAGATATCTATCTGCAATCCAAATTAGAAATGGCCAAAACCCTTCACACCCATGGCGTCGAGCTGTCGCATATATCCGTTGCCACCGGACTGACGCCGTCCCGGTTAGTCACTGAATTAAAAATTGCCGATGAGTTTGAATTTGCCAGGCACCAGGCAAAGCAATACTGATGACATCCCGGCTTCAGGCTGACTGACTGGCGTAAAAATCGGCTAACAGAGAAAAGAGCATTTTATTGGTCTCTTTCCGGCAGGACGAATAGATACTGAATTGTGGCAACGTAAATGGCGTATCCAGTTTTTTCAGCTGATACATCCCGGAATAGGTCGCAAAGACTTTTTCCGGGATAATGCCCAGGCAGTCGGTGGTAGACACAATCAGTAAAATGGAGGCGAAAGAGGTGGTCAGCAGACAGCGCTCGCTGGAGCGGAATTTTTTATCCACGATGCTGCGATGATAAATAATCTTCTCGTTTTTAGTGTTGTAACCCACCAGACTGGCATCCCTGAACATCTCCTCCGTTACCGTATTCTCATAAAGAGGATTATCTTTTGCAGCAATCAACACCAGCGTCATATCACTCATCTTCTGGCAAGAAATATTACTGCTCTCAACAGAAAAGGTGGAGAACACCACATCCGCCTGGCGCATGTTCAGCAGCTCGGTAATTTTCGCTTCGTTAAGCTCGGCGGTGCGGTGCAGCAGGCTGACATCCGCGTTCATCCCGACAATCTTCTGCGTCAGTTCCGGCACCACTAACGGCGAGACAAAGGACTCGGTGTAGAGGGTGAGTCTTCGCTTTTTGATGTGGGAAGAGAGGGGGAGCAGAGTGGCGAGCTTATCGATGATCGGCAGGATGTTGTCGTACAGTTCATCCGCATACACGGTGGGTAACAGCGTGTTGCCGCTGCGGACAAACAGGTTATCCCCCATCTGTTCCCGCAGTTTGCGCAGCGACTGGCTGACGGCTGAGGCGGAAATATCCAGCATATCGGCCACTTTCGAGATACTGCCGACGCTGTAAATCAGGCAAAAAATGGTCAGCAGATTCAGGTCGATCCGGTTTAACGAGATAATCTTTTCTGACACCGGCATCGCTGGCATACGCCCTCTGTCTCCACGCCCTAACCCTCTCAAAAATAGCAGGCTTCGCAATCCGCGCGGTGAGGGAGAAGCATGATTTTATGCCCAGCCTGAACGCCTGCCTTCTCGCTGTGCTTTTCGGGCGCTGTTTTAACATTGTAAATTTTGTTAATGCGTCGCTAATTATTGACCTGACGCATTAAATTGCTCAAAAAATAGACATAATCTGAAGGTGTGATAAAGCTGACAAGGGGGGAAAAAGCATGTCCGTTGACAGACTGAAACGCGATCTTCTTAACAAGATGATTAATGCCCGAATTGATCTCGCGGCCTATCTGCAGTTAAGGAAAGCGAAGGGGTATATGTCAGTCAGCGAAAGCGACCATCTGCGTGACAACTTCTTTGAACTTTGTACTTACATGCGTGAAAAAGCGCCGGAACTGCGAGCGCATTGCAATGCCGAGGAGCAGGCAATGCTCTATCGCGCCGCCGGATCGCTCACCACCGCAGGCGTCTGTATGATGACCGGCAACCACGATTGCCCGACGTTCATCGCCGTCAACGCAGAGAAGCTGGAAAACTGTCTGAACGATCTCACTCTCTGCATCCAGTATCTGAAATCACATTCACCGCTGATTCAGAGCTGATCCCGGGGGAGGCAACTCCCCCATCTGATTAAGCTTTTGTAAAAGTATCAACGCCCCTGCGCTGAGTGACTACCTTTAAGGCATACGTCGAAAAGGAGTGCGTAATGCGTCGATCCTCGCTTATTTCCCTGCCATTGTTACTCATCTCCGCCTCACTGTGTGCTGCACCCGCTGAAGTGAAGGTTTCGGTGCTGCAAAATAAACTCGACCACCCCTGGGCGCTGGCGTTCCTGCCGCAGGATCAGGGCATGCTGATCACCCTGAAAGGCGGGCAGCTTAAGCGCTGGCAGGCGGGCAAAGGGCTCTCGGATCCCATTGTTGGCGTGCCGAAGGTCTGGGACAGCGGACAGGGTGGATTGCTCGACGTGGCGCTGGCACCCGACTTTGCGACTTCCCGCCGGGTCTGGCTGAGCTATGCCGAAGCGGGCGACGACGGGAAAGCGGGCACGGCGGTGGGGTATGGCCGCCTGAGCGACGATAATACCCGGCTGGAGGCCTTTAAGGTGGTCTTCCGCCAGCAGCCTAAACTCTCGACCGGCAATCACTTTGGCGGCAGGCTGGTGTTCGACGGCAAAGGCTATCTGTTTATCGGGTTAGGTGAGAATAACCAGCGCCCGACCGCCCAGGATCTGGATAAGTTACAGGGCAAAGTGGTGCGCCTGACCGATCAGGGCGCGGTGCCGGACGATAACCCCTTTGTGAACAATAAACAGGCGCGCCCGGAAATCTGGTCTTACGGTATCCGTAATCCGCAGGGAATGGCGATGAACCCGTGGAGCAATACCCTGTGGCTCAATGAGCACGGGCCGCGCGGTGGGGACGAAATCAACATCCCGGAGAGGGGCAAGAACTACGGCTGGCCGCTGGCGACGCACGGCATCAACTACAGCGGATTGCCGATCCCCGAAGCAAAAGGGGAAACCGCCGCGGGAACCGAGCCGCCGCTGTTCGTCTGGAAACAGTCCCCGGCGTTAAGCGGGATGGCTTTTTATAACAGCGACGTTTTCCCCCAGTGGAAGAACAAGCTGTTTATTGGCGCGCTGAAGGACAAGGATGTGATTGTGCTCAACGTCAGCGGCAATAGCGTCACCGAGGAGGGAAGGATCCTCGGCGACCGTAACCAGCGGGTTCGCGACGTGCGGGTCGGGCCGGATGGCTATTTATACGTGCTGACCGATGAAACAGACGGGCAGCTGTTAAAAGTCAGCCCGTCCAAAGAGTAGATCAGGTGACCGGGATCATCACCACGTTGCAGTAGGCAGGGCGCTCGGTCAGGTTCGCCAGCCAGCGCTCCAGATGCGGACGGGGCGCCCACGCCAGGCCAAGGTTGGTCAGGTTCCAGACAAAAGGCGCGACGGCGATATCACCCACGCCAAAGTCGTTGCCCGAGAACCACGGCTGTGTCGCCAGGGCCTCATCCATCATGGCAAACAGCGACTCGCAGGTGGCTTTGGCGGCGTCAATGGCCGCATAGTTACGCTCGGCTTCCGGGGTTCTCACCAGCCCCATCAAAATCACCCGATGGGCAGGGGAGAGGGTCTGGTTGGCCCAGTCCATCCACTTTTCGCCGACGGCACGCTTCGCAGGCTCATCGATCCACAGACGGTTCTGGCCGTACTGCGCCGCGAGATAGCGCACAATGGCGTTCGATTCCCACAGCGTGAGGTCGGTTTCATCATCGCGCAGCAGCGGCACCAGACCGTTGGGGTTCATCGCCAGATACTCGGCCTCTTTATTTACCCCGTGTTCCAGTCCCGCCATGATCTGCTTAAAGGGTAAATCCAGCTCTTCCAGCGTCCAGATTACCTTTTTCACGTTGGTCGAATTGTTCCTGCCCCACAAAGTAATCATAATAACCCCTTATAATTAAAGCCGATATCTGGATGAGATCCTTGTTGATGGCTTCACATGGTGAGATAAACCTAACCAATACGCAACAGATGCGAAAAAAATCGATGTGGTCAAAGCGTATCGGGTTGTTATTGCATAAACTTTAAAAACTTTACCAGCTTTTGGTTTTTTTTAAGGCTTTAGTGCGTTATTACTCATCGCTTCTTGCGGCACGGCGATGTGACGTGATTTTTGGAATGGAAACTCGGGTGGCATTATGATGCGAAACACTTTTTCTTTACGCGGTCTGGTGGCAGGTTCTGCGCTGCTGGTCCTTTTTGCACCTTCGCTGTACGCAGCGGAACAGGCGGCGCCAGAGGCTCCGCCTGTTGATGCCCGTGCCTGGATATTGATGGACTATGCCAGCGGCAAAGTGCTGGCAGAAGGCAATGCAGATGAAAAACTCGACCCTGCCAGCCTGACCAAAATCATGACCAGCTACGTGGTAGGGCAGGCGCTGAAAGCGGGTAAGATCAAGCTCAACGACATGGTCACCATCGGCAAAGACGCCTGGGCGACCGGCAACCCGGCGCTGCGCGGCTCCTCGGTGATGTTCCTCAAGCCGGGCGACCAGGTGGCGGTTTCCGATCTGAATAAAGGGGTAATCATTCAGTCGGGCAATGATGCCTGCATCGCGCTGGCCGATTACGTGGCGGGTAGTCAGGACTCTTTCATTGGCTTGATGAATGGTTATGCGCAGAAATTAGGCCTCACCAACACCACCTTTAAAACCGTTCACGGCCTGGATGCGCCGGGCCAGTTCAGTACCGCCCGCGATATGGCGCTGCTGGGCAGAGCCCTGATTCATGATGTGCCGGAAGAGTACGCGATCCATAAAGAGAAAGAGTTTACCTTCAACAAGATCCGCCAGCCGAACCGCAACCGTCTGCTGTGGAGCAGCAACGTCAACGTGGACGGGATGAAGACCGGTACCACCGCCGGTGCCGGCTACAACCTGGTGGCCTCGGCAACCCAGGGCGATATGCGTCTGATCTCGGTGGTGCTGGGCACCAAAACCGACCGCATCCGCTTTAATGAGTCAGAGAAACTGCTCACCTGGGGCTTCCGCTTCTTCGAAACCGTTACCCCGATCAAGCCGGATGCCACCTTTGTCAGCCAGCGCGTCTGGTTTGGCGATAAGAGCGAGGTCAATCTTGGCGCCGGTGAAAGCGGCTCGGTCACCATTCCGCGCGGCCAGCTGAAAAACCTGAAGGCCAGCTATACCCTGACCGACAAGCAGCTCACCGCACCGTTGAAAAAAGGCCAGGTGGTCGGCACCATCGACTTCCAGCTGAACGGCAAATCCATCGAGCAGCGTCCGCTGATCGTGATGGAAGCGGTGGAAGAGGGCGGGTTCTTCGGTCGGATGTGGGATTACGTGCTGATGAAATTCCACGACTGGTTTGGCGGCTGGTTTAATTAAAGCTTCCGTGTTTCGCCGGGTGGCGGCTTCGCCTTACCCGGCCTACGGGGTTTCCCAGGCCCGTGCCAGCGTAGCGCCGCCGGGCATCAAGGTCACAAACGGCCCGGTATCGTAGGCCCGCGCAAGCGCAGCGCCGCCGGGCAATAAACCACACTCAGTACATCAGCTTGATCTGCTGCGCCTTAGCATAAGTCACCAGCGCCTCATCCGGGCGGCAGTCGCTGACGATTGCGTCGAAGCACGTTAGCTCCCCCATCCGCGCGGGGCGTACTTTACCCATCTTGCTGTGATCCACCACCAGCACATGATACTGCGCCATATTCATTGCCCACTGTTTTACCGGCAGCTCATCCAGATTAAAGCAGGTCGCCCCCTGGCGAACATGCACGCCTGCCGCGGAGTAAAAGGCGATGTCCGGGCACAGGTTGCTGAGGGTGTCCTGCAGATTGAGCGGCTTAAAGATGGCATTGCTGGCGTGAAACTCGCCGCCGCAGAGGATCACCCGGCACGCGGGTTTTTCCTGCAGGGCGAGAAAGGTATTCAGGGAGTAACAGACCCCGGTGAACGGCAGGTCGTTATCGATGGCTTCGATGATCCACGGCGTGGTGGTGCCACAGTCAAAAAACAGCGTCTGATGGGGTTGCACCAGCGAGGCTGCCAGACGCGCCGCTTTGCGCTTCTCTTCCACCAGGCGAGTTTTTTGGTCACTCAGCAGATAGTGGCTGGCGCTGCGGGGTTCGAGGACAATGTAGCCGCCGAGCAGCACGACGGGCCCGCTTTCACTGTTCAGGTCGCGACGAATGGTCATTTCCGAGACGCCGAGTAGCGCGGCGGCCTCTTTCAGATGCAGTTTATCGCTGCGCTTAAGCGCATTGATCAGTTGAGCCAGCCGTTCGTCACGTCGTGTTTCCATAGGTCCTCAGAGCGATAAATGAACCCCCGTTACGCCGGGGGCTCAAGTTTACCTCGTGAGACCCAAATTAGTCACGTATCCAGCCTTTACGGATAGGCAGGGCAAAGCAGAAGCGGTAAAGCTGCGAGAGGCGTTGATAGAGGGCGTGCCCGAACAGATTCCACAGGATCTGCGCGCTCAGACAACCCAGCAGTCCGACCATCAGCCCGCCCAGCATATCCATCGGCCAGTGCACGCCAAGATAGACGCGGGACCAGGCAATGGCGCAGGCCACCAGCATCAACACTATGCCTGACCAGATCCGGTGCCAGAGCAGGAACGCCAGCGCAAAGGTGAAAATAGCGGTGCCGTGATCGCTCGGGAAGGAGTCATCCGCGGCGTGGTGCAGGAAGTTATAGCCAACGTGATCGACAAACGGGCGGTCGTGGGGGAACAGATGGCCCAGCAGCCAGGACGCCGCCAGGCTTATCACCAGCGCCATGGCGATCTTTATCACCAGCTGACGCTGGGCGCCCACCTGCTTGCGTGGCCCCCACAGCCAGAGGATCGCAATCAGCGCCGGTACAATGCTGATCAGGTCTTTCGCCACAAAGATGGCCAGTTTGATGCTCCACTCCGGTGAAGCAGGTGTGGCATTAATCAGTTCAAACAGTCCGTAGTTCAGATTTTCTAACATATCCTCGTTACTCTTTTGCAAACCAGGTGGAAATCAGGCCCCAGGCCACCACTTGTGAAAACCACACCCACCAACCTGCCCACAGGTTGTGAGAGAAGAAATGTGCCCCGCGCATCACCTGGCCATAGCCCATCACTAACCCGAGCACGGCACCGGCTATGACCATTCCCCAGGCCAGGCGTGGACGCTCGCGCCAGAAGGCGAAGAACAGCCCCATCACCATAAAGCCGCTCGAGGAGTGCCCCCCCGGGAAACAGCGGCCAGGGCCACTGCCGGAGGGAACTGAGTCAAACAGGGGATACGCCAGCGCTTTGCCGCCATACTCCACCAGATCCCAGGGACAGCTGTGATGGCTGATAGCCTTCAGGATGCCCACTACCGCCGTGCCCAGCCCCATCAGCAGCGCCGCCGTCACTAATCGCGGGTTGCGGCTGAACGCGCCGTAAAGGAGAGTGACCGCCGCCACGGCAATGGTCAGGTATTTCGCCAGCCGATGGTTGAGCAGATCCAGCAGCGCATTGTGCTGCAGCGGAAAGTGCTGATTTGCCACGTCATACCAGTAACCCGTCAGCAGCCTGTCGAGCGTTTCATCCCGCGCCAGCCAGGTAAAAAGCCCGGCCAGAACCAGCAGCGCTAGCAGCTGGTAACCATAAAAACGAACCGGTAAGCGGTAAAGGGCTTTTGTCTTAGAAGTCTTTAACTTAGACAATTCTGAAGCGGAGACGATTTGTGTCATAATTAAGGTCAATGACTGGAAAAGCCCAAGCATACGGATGGCAACTTAAGGAAACCTTAAACGACAGCGATTTGTGCCTTATTTCTGTGAGGCGGCGTGAATCTGCTATCTCTGGTGCGGCCATTTCATTACACTCTGCGCGATTTTTTATCGGATACTGAGACTCCATGCTAAACCGTTCTTCTTCCCGCACGCGCCTGGGGCGTCAGGCGCTGCTGTTCCCGCTGTGTCTGGTGCTGTACGAATTCTCCACCTATATCGGAAACGATATGATCCAGCCCGGCATGCTGGCGGTGGTGGAACAGTACAACGCCGGGATCGAGTGGGTACCCACCTCTATGACCGCCTACCTGGCGGGGGGGATGTTTTTACAGTGGCTGCTCGGGCCGCTGTCGGATCGTATTGGCCGTCGTCCGGTGATGCTGACCGGCGTGGTGTGGTTTATCGTCACCTGCCTGGCGACCCTGCTGGCGCAAACCATCGAGCAGTTTATGGTGCTGCGTTTTTTACAGGGGGTCAGCCTGTGCTTTATCGGCGCGGTGGGTTACGCCGCCATCCAGGAGTCCTTTGAGGAGGCGGTGTGCATTAAAATCACCGCCCTGATGGCCAACGTGGCGCTGATTGCGCCGCTGCTCGGCCCGCTGGTGGGGGCCGCCTGGGTCCACGTCGCGCCCTGGGAGGGGATGTTTGTGCTGTTTGCGGCGCTGGCAGCGATCTCGTTTTACGGTCTGTACCGCGCGATGCCCGAAACCGCCACCCGCATCGGTGAGAAGCTCTCACTCAAAGAGCTGGGGCGCGACTATAAACTGGTGCTGAAGAATGTCCGCTTTGTGGCGGGGTCGCTGGCGATTGGTTTCGTCTGCCTGCCGCTGCTGGCGTGGATCGCCCAGTCGCCGGTGATCATCATCAGCGGCGAAAAGCTCAGCAGCTACGAGTATGGCCTGCTGCAGGTGCCGATTTTTGGCGCGCTGATTGTGGGTAACCTGGTCCTGGCACGCCTGACGTCACGCCGCACCGTGCGTTCGTTAATCATCATGGGCGGCTGGCCCATCGTGATTGGGCTGGTGGTGGCCGCGGTGGCGACAGTGGTTTCCTCCCATGCTTATCTGTGGATGACCGCCGGGCTGAGTATCTATGCGTTTGGTATTGGGCTGGCGAATGCCGGACTGGTGCGCCTGACGCTGTTTGCCAGCGAGATGAGCAAAGGCACGGTATCGGCGGCGATGGGGATGTTGCAGATGCTGATCTTTACCGTCGGGATTGAGGTCAGCAAACATGCCTTCAGCTCTGGCGGCAACGGGCTGTTCAGCCTGTTCAACCTGGCGAACGGCATCCTGTGGCTGGGGCTGATGTTTGTGTTCCTGAAAGACAAGCGGGTGGGTAGTTCGTTACAGCCGGATTAAGCAATCAAGCCGGGTGGCGCTGCGCTTACCCGGCCTACGAAACCCGTAGGCCCGTGCAAGCAACGCGCCGCCGGGCATTGCTTAGTTGAACGGGGCTTCCCGGTTCAGGACGCGGTCGATCACTTCCAGCACCCCTTCGTCGTTATTGTGAGGCGCTTCATAGCGGGCGACCGCCTTGATGTGATCCCGGGCGTTTGCCATCGCAAAGCTGTACCCGGCCTGGGTGAGCATCTCCACGTCATTCCCGCTGTCGCCAAAGGCGACCACTTCGCTGTTGTCGATGCCCCACAGCTCCTGCAGCAGGCGCAGGCCATTGGCTTTGTGGATCCCCGGCAGGATCAGGTCAATACTGCCGTGGCCGGTGGTGACCGGCACCATAATGTCGCTCAGCTGCTGGTGGATCATCGCCTGAATGCGCGGGATCTCATCGTCCGGCACGTTCAGGCCAAACTTAAAGAAGATATCGTTGAAGTTGTCGAAATTGTCCACCTTTTCCAGCCGGTGATAATATTTGGCGGCAAGGTCATGGAAGGTTTCACCATAGTGTTTCAGGGTATAGGCGCTGCCTTTGCCGCAGGCGATCACCTCCACTTCCGGAATGGCGCAGAGAAACTCCGCCACGGTGGCGAACTGGGCTTGGGTCAGCTCGCCGTTGTAGACATCCTGCCCGGCATTCACCACCCAGCCGCCGTTTTCCGCGACAAAGGCGATCTCATCGGCGATCTCAGGGAAGAAGGAGATCAGCTGGTAGTACTGGTTGCCGCTGGCGACCACAAACCGTATGCCCTGTTCCTTCATCTGCGCGTACTGGCGCAGAAAGCGCGCGCGATTGTACTGCTTCGCATCGTTCAGGAAGGTGCCATCCATATCAACTGCAATCAGTTTAACGCTCATATCCATTCTCCATGGCAGATTTAGCCTGCGAATCCGGTTTGGCGACCGCCCTGGCAACCAGGGCGGCAATCATCACTAATCCTAATACCACCAGCATGGCGCTGCGTAAGCCGTAATGCTCCCCGAGGAAGCCCAGCAGCGGCGGGCCCACCAGGAAGGCGAGATAGCCGGTGGTGGCGACCACGCTGACGCGGGTCGGCGCATCCGGGCCGGTGTCGCTGGCCGCCGAAATGGTCAACGGGAAGCCAAGCGAAGCACCAAGCCCCCACAGCACCACCGACACGCCGGCCACCCAGTCGACATCGACAAAAATAATCAACGCAATACCCAGACCACCCAGCAGGGCGCTGGCACGGACCACCGTCACCCGGCTGTAGCGGTCGATAAACCAGCCGCCGGTAAAGCGACCGACGGTCATGCCCAGCGTAAACCCGGCATAAATCAGCGAGCCGGAGGTCGGGCTGAATCCGTGACCGTCCACCATCAACAGCGGCAGCCAGTCGTTCGCGGAGCCTTCGGCAAAGGCCATCGCCAGCACCACCACGCCAATCAGCATCAGCTGCATATCGCGATAGAAGGGCAGCCCTTTTTCACCCGTTTTAGTTTCACCCGCGACGTTCCTGCCGTTGCCATCCGGGATGGCGGTGATCCCCAGCAGAACCGGGGCGATACAGACCAGCGCGGCCAGCAGAGTATGTGTCGTAGCGGCGATGCCGGAGGCGGTCAGGGCCATGCCGATACCGGCGCCTGCCAGCGTGCCAAGGCTGTAAAACCCGTGCATCATCGGCAGCACGGTTTTGTTCATCTCCTGCTCGATAGTTGCGCCTTCGACGTTAATCGCCACTTCCGCCGCGCCAAAACTGCCGCCAAACACGGTCAGCCCGATGGCAAACGCCAGCGGGGAGGCGAACCACAGCGCAACGCTGAGCATCATCATACCCACAATCGCGCAGCACATGGTGGTGCGGATCACTGTCCGCGTGCCGAACCGCTTAACCAGCCAGGCGGAACAGAGAATGCCGCTCATCGAGCCTATCGACAGGCCAAATAACACGATGCCCATTTCCGCCGTCGAGACCGACAGAATGTCACGGATAGCGGGGGTGCGCGTGGCCCAGGAGGCCATTAACAGGCCGGGAATAAAGAAGAACATAAACAGCGCCCACAGGCGTCTTTGCAGAATTTTGCGCGATGAGATGACGGTCATGGTTTCTGTACCAGAAGGACAACATAGAAGACAACACTAGCAAGTTTGTGTACATTTGTACATAAATGCGCTGAGGTAAAAATGAACAGACGACCCAACGATCCGCAACGGCGGGAACGGATATTGCAGGCCACCCTGGACACCATCGCAGAGCATGGCCTGAACGCCGTCACTCATCGCAAAATCGCCAGCTGCGCCGGGGTGCCGCTGGGGTCGATGACCTACTATTTTGCCGGGATGGATGCGCTGCTTGAGGAGGCCTTCACCTGGTTTACGCAGCAGATGTCGGTGCAGTATCGCGAGTTCTTTGCCGGGGTGACGGGGCCGGAGATGGCCTGCGAGTCGATCGTCACCCTGATTTACAGCTCCCAGGTCACCACGCCGCACAATATGGAGCTGATGTACCAGCTTTATGCCTTTATGAAACGCAGCGCATCGTTAAAAACCGTGATGCAGGACTGGATGAAAACCAGCCAGACGACGCTGGAGCAGTGGTTTGATCCGGTCACCGCCCGTGCCCTGGACGCGTTTATTGAAGGGATGACGCTGCATTTTGTCACTGACAGGCAGCCGCTCTCGCGGGAGGCGTTAAGGGTTATGGTGGGGCGAATTGCGGGGGTATAACATCAACCAACAGGCCAGCTTGCGCTGGCCTTCATGTCTTTCGGCCGGTTAATCCAGTAAGCCGGTAGACGCGGTGCTGGAGGTCTGGACGAAGTTATAGCCTTCGACCACGTTACCTTTAAACCAGATATCCATGGATTTAATGTTCGCCGTTGCGCCATTGGTAAACATAGAGACAATCGGGATATAACTGGTGATGCTGCTTTTTCCTGATGTTACCGAGTAGCTCCACGTCTCTTTGCCATCAATCATTGCACGTGTCTGCGGCTCACCATATTTGTTAATAATCTCTTGCTGGGTGGTTTTGCCTTTAATGATATTGGCCGCCACCGTTTGCTGGCTTTCCTCTTTGATGGATTTATTGCCATACACCGTACAGCTTGCAAGAGGAAGAATGGCAAGTGCGACAAAAATGAACTTTTTCATATTATACCTTGTTTATATTGATTATTTATTCCCAGTCGGGAATCACTCTTCGCGCGTGACATACCCGAAATCAAAGCCCTGCAGCAGATGTTCACGCAAATATTGATTGATCGGGTAGCTGTAGCTTTGGCCGATACTGACGGCATGCATCACACGCAATACCGCTCCCCCGCTCAGCGGTAAGGGTTCATCGGTAATGGTAATTTTCGCGCCCGCCAGCCCATCCTTCAGATTTTTATAGGCCACTGATTCAGTGATGCTGTTATTGATGAGGCTGAACGTGACCACCAGAACGGCAATTAACGCGACCGGGAAGGCTAAAGGATGGCGATTCAGGAACTGCACCGGGCGCCAGGAACGGCGGGTTAATAGCGTCGCCGTCAGGGGAACGAGCACTAAATAGA
This sequence comes from Leclercia sp. TB492, assembly GCF_049974505.2. NCBI lineage: Bacteria > Pseudomonadati > Pseudomonadota > Gammaproteobacteria > Enterobacterales > Enterobacteriaceae > Leclercia > Leclercia sp. TB492. Next base: position 1,458,261 of record NZ_CM127572.1, read on the forward strand.
GCAGTTTTGCCAGGTGAGTAAGTGCACCCACCAGAGAGAAAATCAGCGCAATGGGCGGCACAATAACGGCACGCGCGGCATCTTCACCCAGCTTTTCATTAACCCCTCCCGCGCTATAGCTCGATACTGCCGCGCGCAGTTCAGGTAATTGTTGCTTTACCGCCTCGTTAAGATGTGGCGTGTGAAGCTCAAGGGCGAACTGTTTCAGCTTATCGTTCAGCGGATACTCCTCACGAACAAGCGTATTCGCCGGGAGAAGCAGCTTTTCGCGTAACGATTTCTGCACTACGTCAAGGCGGAAAAAGACGCCCCAGTCGAGCCGTTTAGGGATGGTCACGCCCTGGTAGACCACGGTTCGCTGGGCGAGATATTTCTGCCTGGCGGCTTTCGCCACCGCGGCATTAAACCCGGTACGATCTGACGGCGACCAGTCATTGGCGACGGGAACGCCTTGCCCGCGAACCTGATTTCTTACGGTGGCGTAATAACGTCTCGGGACGTTCCAGGTTTTCAGGCGTTTCGCCTCTAAGGAGCGTTCGTACCGTTGCCAGGCCCTGGCCTGCTCAAGCCGCACCGTTTCGCTGATATCCATGTCATCGTTGTAATAGGCAACAAATTGTTTATGCACCTCGCCACGCGCCTTGATCCAGGCCTCGTAGTAGCCGCGAACGCCGCCTTCTTGTGCGCTGATGTTGTCGCGTAAATTCTGTTCCGCATCGCGTTCCAGTAATTTACGGTAGCGATCGGACGAACTTAGCAGGACCGGTAAGGTTGCCAGAAACGCCTTCCCTGAGGGACTGTTCCACGTCTGTGCCTGTCCACCGCCGCTATCCAACGGGATGCCTTCCAGCGTCTGCTGTCCTTCAATTAATGCATGCTGATAGAGCTGTGCCAGCAGGGACATCTGACGAAATTCACCCGTGCTCTTCGTCACCTGACGTTCAATCACCCATTCCACCGCATGCCAGGTTAAGGTGCCGGTGATCAGGCAGATCAACAGCACCAGCGCCGTACTGGCTTTCGCCGTCAGCCAGACGCCTTTTTTCTTCAGCCGGACAATACCCATCAGCGAGAACTGTAACGCCAGCAGCGCCGCCGCGATGGCGGTTAATGTCCGGCCGTAGCGCTCCATATTGTGAACTTCATCGGCGGTCGAGACGCTGCCGACCAGGTCCAGCAGGCGGGAGTTGAACGCCAGCTCACAAATGAGATAGGTGAGGGTAATGCCCGTCACCAGCCAGTTTTGCCAGGCGGGGAGGACCGAACGTTTGATCCCGTCCTGCGGCCAGTGCTTTTCCTGAACCTGCTCGGTCATGACTTAAGCTCCAGGCTGGTCTGACGGGTTTTGGTTGGAGCATAGATCTCGGTAGGCACTGAATTGTTCAGCTCCGGCTGGGCAACTTTAGGCGGCAGTGGCTCCACGGTTTTGGTCGGCGTGCGTTTAACCGGCTTCGCTACGGGCTGCGCTTTGGTTTTACGGGACGATCTCACGTTATCAGGGCTGTTGCTGACGACCGTTTTTTGTTTCTGAACGGGGAATCGACTGTGGTAAACCTCGCCATGCTGCCAGTTGAACTGCTCCACCCGATTGTCGGTGGTGAAATTCAGTTGCAGCTTGTCCGCGCTGGCGTTGATCTCAGGCCCTGTATCGCATACGCCGGTGAAGGCCCACTCCTGGGATCGCGTATTTTGCAGATCGACCAGGCGATACTGTGCCGGGCAGGACGGCGTCGCCACTTTCAGCAGCAGTAACGTATGTCCTTCGATGTGATACTGATTGATGATCCTCGCCCAGCTGATGCCCTCCAGCGGGCGCTCAATCATCAGATTGCTCCACTTCAGGCTATAACGACCATTCAGCTCCCTTAATGCCCCTGTCGAGCCATCCGCCAGCGTGAACTGTCCGACTTCGTTCCCCAGAACGCTCGCCAGATCGGTATTAAACAGAATTTTGCCGTTTTTATCGTAACGAACAGAGCAGCCACTTAACCCAAGAATTAACGCCAGAACCAGTAAGCTACGTAGGGTTAAGTTGTGTCGTGACATAGTCATCTGTTAATTCCGTTTTGGTACGTTATTTTATCAATGCGCAACGTTATCAATGTTGCCATTGATAATTGATGAGGAGGATTTCCGCGATCGCTTATAAATTTGACTTAAGGCCCGATAAACCACGAAAACAAATTCTGATGGAGGAAAAATTTATATGTCCACTGCTCTTGAGAAAGCGTGATGCTCATCCATGAGAAAAATCTCAAAAAATTTAACATGTTGAAATAATCAGTCAATCTCCATTTCTGGTAGTTCTTCGAAAGGGGATACAGCAGAGCAGGCAGTGAAATACCGCAGGGAGTTAATTTTTCCGCCGCGAGAAGATATATGCGGTCAGAGTCCATTTTTAACAGAAAAATGATCTACTCTTTTATCTGCCAATTATTTTTAAGCCGTACAGATATCTGCCGCCGTTATTCTTGCCCCCAGCGCGTCAAATTTACCCGTTTCAGCAAAGGCCACAGACCCTTGTTTTTACCCGGGTATAATTGACAGGGCGCGCGCCTGCGCGTACGTTGCTATTTTTACCCGGATAGAAAAGGTAGCAGCATGGCGAACATCACCCTTACCGCCTTCTGGCGACAGCAACAGATTGCGCACGGTACGCTGAGCGCGCTGATCCAGCAGATCCAGTCCGCTAATATTCAGGATGAAACCGTTTTCATTTTTAACGATCGTAGCGGCAAGCGTCTCGATATTCACCTTCACGGGGATATTGCCAGCACTCTGGCGGTGTACCCGGAGCTGGCAGAAAGCAGCGTCGTCAGAACCCGGGGCAGGCCAAAGCTTGGCGTCTCGGCAAAAGAGGTGACGCTGCTGCCGCGTCACTGGGAGTGGCTAGCCTCCCAGCCCGGCGGGGCTTCCGCTACCTTGCGCAGGCTTATCGATCAGGCGCGAAAATCCAGTGACGCGGCGGATAGCAAGCGCCAGCGACACGACCGCGCCTACCACTTTATGTATGAGATAGCCGGGGATCTGCCTGATTACGAAGCCAGCCTGCGTGCGCTCTTTGCTGACGATGAGGTCGCGTTTACCGCGGGTATCAAAAACTGGCCGCAGGATATTCGCCAGTACGCGTTACGGCTGGCGTTTGGCAAAGAAGAGGATCACCAGCAGGGGTGACGGGAAGGGGGTTCTAATATCTCTACAAATGTAAATTTTTGTGCAACTTACTTCATGTCTATAATTTTAAGTTATTGATTTTAATATAATTAATAACTATTTTCGTTTTCTCTTACCCCGGCGGGCAACAAAACGCAGAAGGATACGCTACGCTTTGTAAATCATCCTGCGGCAAGCGTTTTTACCTCTTCTGCGGAAGTCGCCACCATATACCGGGGAAGCCCCTATGACCCTTAGTCATGAAGATGATGTAAAAATGCTGCTGTCTGCGTTTGAACAACGTCTGGAACAACTGCTGCCTGCGGGAGAGCAGGAGGGCCAGGTCTACGCGGCCATGCGCGAAGCAACGCTTGTCGCCGGCAAGCGCATGCGCCCTCTGTTGCTGCTGCTGGCGGCGACCGACATGGGCTACAAAGCTGAGCGGACAGGCCTTCTGGATCTGGCCTGCGCCATTGAAATGGTTCACGTGGCCTCCCTGATTCTGGATGACATGCCCTGCATGGACAATGCCATGCTCAGACGCGGGCGGCCGACGGTTCACTGTCAGTATGGCGAAAGCGTCGCGATACTGGCGGCAGTGGCGCTGCTGAGTCACGCATTTTGCGTCATCTCACGCGCGCCTTCGCTGACGCACGAGGCCAAAGCGCGGGCGATTGCTGAGCTTTCAGCATCGGTGGGGCATATGGGGCTGGTACAGGGGCAATTTCGCGATCTGAACGAGGCCCGGCAGAGCCGTAATGCGGATGAAATACAGCTGACCAATGAGTTGAAAACCAGCAGCCTGTTCAATGCCACCCTGCAACTGGCGGCCATTGCGGCCGAAGCACCGCCTCAAGTCAGCGAACGCCTGCGCTTTTTCGCCCGCGATCTCGGTCAGGCTTTCCAGCTGATAGATGACCTGACGGACGGCTCACACGCCACCGGCAAAGATCCCCATCAGGATAAAGATAAATCGACGCTGGTCGCCGTGCTCGGGACAGAGAGCGTTTTCCTGCGCCTGCGTGAGCACGTGCGCAGCGCCGACCAGCATATTGCTACCGCCTGTCAGCCGGGAACTACCGCCCGGCACTATGTTCACGTCTGGTTTGAAAAACAGCTGACGCTTATCAGTCAGAGCCTGTCGTTATCCCTGTCGGAGTGTCAATGAGCAACCTGTCGCAACGTAAAAGCGATCATCTCGATATCGTACTGAACAGCACGCCCGGGGTAAAAAAGTGTACCAGCGGCTTTGAAAAATGGCGGTTCGGGCACTGTGCACTGCCTGAACTGCATCTTGATGATATTGATCTCTCGACCTCGCTGTTTGGCCGCGCCCTGAAGGCGCCGCTGCTGATCAGTTCTATGACCGGGGGTACCCGTCGGGCGAGCCAGATCAATCAACATCTTGCCCTTGCCGCGCAGGCCCTGGGGCTGGCGATGGGGGTTGGCTCCCAGCGCGTGGCGCTGGAGAGCGAGGCTAACTACGGCCTGACGCGTGAACTGCGCGCCTTTGCCCCGGACGTGGTGCTGATGGCCAACCTCGGTGCCGCGCAAATCGCGGGCCGACAGGGCATTGACTATGCCAGACGCGCCGTAGAGGCCCTCGCGGCAGATGCGCTGATTATCCACCTCAACCCGCTTCAGGAGGCGCTGCAGCACGGCGGGGATCGCAACTGGTGCGGGGTTATCGACGCCATTCATCAGACCGTCGAGGCGCTGCATGTGCCGGTGGTGGTCAAAGAGGTGGGCAGCGGGCTTTCGGTACCGGTTGCCCGTCAGCTGGCTGCGGCGGGCGTGGCGATGCTGGATGTCGCCGGAGCCGGTGGTACCAGCTGGGCGGCGGTTGAGGGCGAACGCGCCGTCACCGCTCATGGCCGGGCGGTGGCGATGGCCTTTGCCGACTGGGGGATCCCGACCGCGACGGCATTACAGGATCTGCATCAGGCGCTGCCCGACATGCCGCTTGTGGCCTCGGGTGGGATCGCCAACGGCATCGAGGTGGCAAAAGCGATCCGCCTGGGCGCAAGCCTGGTGGGGCAGGCGGCCGGGGTGCTGCAAAGCGCGTTACTCTCCAGCGAGGCGGTCATTGACCATTTTCAGGTGATCATCGACCAGCTGCGCGTCGCCTGTTTCTGCACCGGGAGCGCCAACCTGGCCCAGCTGCGTCAGGCCACGCTGGTGGCGCAGACGTAATGGCGCACGAGTGGGACATCATCTTAGCGGGCGGTGGGCTGGCGAACGGGCTGATCGCGTTACGGTTGCGTCAACAGCGCCCCGGGCTGCGCGTGCTGCTTCTCGAGGCCGATAGCCAGCCGGGGGGGAATCACACCTGGTCGTTTCATGAAGGCGACATTACCCCCGGGCAGCACCGGTGGCTTGCCCCCCTGGTGGCACATCGCTGGCAGGGATACGACGTCCGCTTTCCCGGCCTGAACCGGACCCTTACCGGGGACTACCTCAGCATCACCTCCGCGCGTTTTGCCGCCGTGCTGGCCGACGCCTGTGGCGAGAGCCTGCAAACTGACGCCGCCGTCACCGCGCTCACTCCGCAGACGGTGACGCTCGCCGACGGCACCACGCTCCGGGCCCGCGCGGTGATCGATGGCCGGGGCTACACGCCGGACAGGCACCTCAACACCGGCAGCCAGTCATTTCTTGGCCAGGAGTGGCATCTCCGCCAGCCGCACGGCCTGACCCGGCCGATACTGATGGACGCCACGGTCAACCAACAGGGCGGGTATCGTTTTGTTTATACCCTGCCGCTTTCCGCCACCGAACTGCTGATCGAAGATACCCACTACATTGACGCCGCCCGGCTGCACCTCAGCGCCGCGCGGCAAAACATTGCTGACTACGCCCGCCAGCAGGGCTGGTGCCTGGACCGCCTGATCCGCGAAGAGCGGGGCCATCTGCCGATTATGCTGGCGGGTGATTTCCCTGCCTACTGGCAGGCGCGGGATAAACAGCCGTGCAGCGGCCTGCGCGCCGGGCTGTTTCATGCCACCACCGGCTATTCGTTGCCACACGCGGTGGCGCTGGCCGAAGCCATCGCCGGCACCGCGGATATCAGCGCGGCCGCGATCTTTTCCGTGATTCATCGCTATGCCCTGCGCCAGTGGCAGGAGCAGCGATTTTTCCGCACTCTCAACCGCATGCTGTTTCTGGCGGGGGATGCCGATAAACGCTGGCAGGTGATGCAACGTTTTTACTCTCTTAACGAAGGGCTGATTGCCCGCTTTTACGCCGGGCAGCTGACCCTGGCCGATAAAGCGCGGATCCTGGCAGGTAAGCCCCCGGTTCCCGTCGGCGAAGCGATGCTCGCCATACTGAAACTCACTCCCCGGATGCGAGCGTTTCACCATGAATAAAACAGTCATTATTGGTGCCGGGTTTGGCGGATTAGCGCTGGCCATTCGGCTACAGGCCCAGGGCATTGCCACACTCCTGCTGGAGCAGCGGGATAAGCCCGGTGGGCGCGCGTACGTTTATCACGATCAAGGGTTCACCTTTGACGCCGGGCCGACGGTGATAACCGATCCCAGCGCCATCGAAGAGCTGTTCACCCTGGCCGGAAAACGGATGGCGGATTATGTCGATCTCCTGCCGGTCACTCCATTCTATCGCCTGTGCTGGGAGACGGGAGAGGTCTTTGATTACGACAATGTGCAGGCCCGGCTGGAAGAACAGATAAGACGTTTTAACCCCCGTGACGTGGAGGGTTACCGCAAATTTCACGCCTACTCGCGGGCGGTGTTTAACGAGGGGTATCTCAAGCTCGGCACGGTGCCGTTCCTCTCTTTTCGCGATATGCTCCGCGCCGGGCCGCAGCTTGCCCGATTGCAGGCCTGGCGCAGCGTCTACGGCATGGTTTCGCGCTTTATCGAGAATGAACAGCTGCGTCAGGCGTTCTCGTTTCATTCCCTGCTGGTGGGGGGCAACCCGTTTGCCACCTCGTCCATTTATACCCTGATCCACGCCCTGGAGCGTGAGTGGGGCGTCTGGTTTGCCCGCGGTGGCACCGGGGCGCTGGTGCAGGGGCTGGTGAAGCTTTATCAGGATCTCGGCGGGGAGTTGCAGCTGAATGCGGAGGTGACCCGGCTGGTGGCCGAGGGCGATCGCATTCGCGCCGTGGAGCTGAAAGACGGCCAGACGATCCCGACCGCGGCGGTGGCCTCCAATGCCGACGTGGTGCATACCTATGAAAAGCTGCTGGGGCATCATCCGGCGGGGGCGGCGCGCGCGACATCGCTCAAGCGCAAACGCATGAGTAATTCCCTATTTGTGCTCTATTTTGGCCTGAACAAGCAGCACGATCTTGCGCACCACACGGTGTGTTTCGGGCCGCGCTATAAAGAGCTGATCGACGATATCTTCAATAAAAACGCGCTGGCGGAGGATTTCTCCCTCTACCTGCACGCCCCCTGCGTCACCGATCCCTCCCTCGCGCCGCCGGGCTGCGGCAGTTATTACGTGTTAGCCCCGGTGCCCCACTTAGGCACCGCGGATCTCGACTGGGAAGTGGAAGGGCCGCGCCTGCGCGACAGGATTTTCGATTATCTTGAAGCCCATTACATGCCGGGGCTGCGCAGCCAGCTGGTGACCCACCGCATGTTCACTCCCTTCGATTTTCGCGACCAGCTTGGCGCTCATCTGGGCTCCGCCTTTTCGGTCGAACCGATCCTGCGCCAGAGCGCCTGGTTCCGGCCGCACAATCGCGACAGCCGGATCCCCAATCTTTACCTGGTCGGGGCGGGCACCCATCCGGGCGCCGGTATTCCCGGGGTGATTGGTTCGGCCAAAGCTACGGCAGGGCTGATGCTGGAGGCGCTTTCCCGATGAACACCACCCTGATGGATCACGCGACCGACACCATAGCCGTGGGCTCGAAAAGCTTTGCCACCGCAGCGAAACTCTTCGATCCGGCCACCAGGCGTAGCGTGCTGATGCTCTACGCCTGGTGCCGCTACTGCGATGACGTTATCGACGGCCAGGAGCTGGGATTTAACGCCAGTCCCGTGGACAGCGCCCAGGCAGAGCAGCGTCTGGAGATGCTCAAACGCCAGACTCTGCGCGCGTGGGAAGGGGGAGAGATGCGTGACCCCGCCTTTGCCGCCTTTCAGGAGGTGGCGCTGGGCCACAACATTCCGCTCCAGCTGGCTTACGATCACCTTGACGGTTTTGCCATGGACGTACGCGAGACGCATTACGAGACTTTCGATGACACCCTGCAATACTGCTATCGCGTGGCGGGGGTGGTGGGGTTAATGATGGCGAGGGTGATGGGGGTACGCGATGAAGCCGTGCTCGATCGGGCCTGTGATTTAGGCCTCGCCTTTCAGTTGACCAATATCGCCAGGGATATTGTCGAGGATGCCCGGGTGGGCCGCTGTTATCTACCCGCCCAGTGGCTGGCAGAGGCGGACATCCCCCCGGGGGAGATAGCACAGCCCAAAATGCGCGCTCCCCTCGCGGATATCGCCCGGCGGCTGGTGGCAGAAGCCGAACCTTACTATGCCTCTGCCCGGGAAGGTCTGGCCGGGCTGCCGCTGCGATCCGCCTGGGCGATAGCCTCGGCGCACGGGGTATATCGTGAGATTGGCGTGAAAGTCAGCGCGGCGGGGCCCCGGGCCTGGGATATACGGCAGGGGACCAGCGCGTTTGAGAAATCGGGATTAATGCTGAAAGGCGCCTTGCTTTCGCTCACTTCTCGTTTTGCGACGCCGTCACCGCGCCCGCCTCAGCTCTGGCAGCGCCCGCGCTAGCCCCACGGCGCGCCTTGCGCTGGCGTAAGGTGGCCTGCAGTTTTTCAATCGGCGGTGCATAGAGAAAACCAAAGGAGACGCAGTCCTCTTTGCCCCGTACCGCGTGGTGCAGACGGTGCGCCAGATAGAGGCGTTTAAGGTAACCCCGACGCGGGATATAGCGAAACGGCCAGCGCTGATGCACCAGCCCGTCATGCACCATGAAATAGAGCGCGCCGTAGAGCGTCATCCCGGCGCCTATCCACTGTAGCGGCCACAGGCCCCATGTCCCCAGCGCAATCAGCACAATCGCCAGCACGGCGAACACTACCGCGTACAGGTCGTTGACCTCGAACCAGCGGGTGCGCGGCTCGTGATGCGACTCATGCCATCCCCACCCCCAGCCGTGCATGATGTACTTATGCGCAAGGGCGGCGACTAACTCCATGGCGGCAACGGTTAACAGCACGATTAGGGTGTTGTACAACGCGAGCATTGGTACTCCTTGGGCTCGGGGAGAAATGTTTGTCTCAGGTATTAAGCGTAACACTTAAATGGGGGAAGGGTGGATAGATGGGGCTGGCGGGTGCGATTTGTTGCCTGAAAACAACAGATCTTTTCTGGGGATATATAGAAGCTCCCTGGCGCAAGAAAGTTTAGGAAATGACATCTGGGGTGGTAATGAGAGGGGCACGGATGAATAAAAAAGACGAAAGCCGGGATAGTCGCCGCAAAGATGAAATCTACACCGCTGCTAACGCGCAAGGTATCATTAACTATAAATTTATAGAAGACTAAGTTGTAACCTCGCCTCATCCTCGGCAAGGATAGAGTTAAACCGATGATAAGGATGCACTACACTAAACTTTGCAGGCCAGTGAAACATTTGCAGCATCATAAGTTTCCTGGCCTAAAAACCTCAACTAATTTAATTCTAACGATGAATTTGGTTTGCGCTTCCAGTTAAGAATGAAAGATTTTATAGTTTTATTATCTTCAACGAAATGGTAGCAAGCCGAAGCCATTACTAAATTAATCAATGCCAAAAGTGTCCATATAAACCATGTGGGAAATGATGCCAGCGTGTCATGATATTTTGTTATATAAATCATGATAGGCAGCTGCATTAAGTAAAATGAGTAACTTATCTTTCCTAAATATATCAAAGGGAGCGTGATTATATTTTTATTGATAGCTGCACTTGCAAGGTAATAAACAACAATGCAAGTGGCAGGTAGTGTTATATAGTTGTTTTGCATCCAGCCAATATTGTTTGTTGGAGAAATGAAAAGTAGTAATGCTATAGCGAGAACAAGCAAACTATTGTTAAAACGAGTGAAACGGAAACCTTGCGCAAAAATACATCCAAGCGCTACACCTGCGACAAATTCCGGTAAGCGGTGGACAGGACTGACATAATAACGTGGGAAATCCGCACTATTAGTTAATATCATAGATGTTGGTATGATTATTGATGATATTATGATCGCAATGCTTAATGAAAGTATCGGTCTTTTTTTTATTAGCGGCAAAAGGAATGGGAAAACGAGATAAAAAAACATTTCCGTTGAAACAGACCATGAACCACCAAAATTCCATTGGCTAAAACTGTCAGGAAACCACGACTGAGCAGTGGTTAAAAATAATAAAATATAGGTTATGGCCTGTTTCAGGTTGTATTCAAAAAGGAAAGGGATTGAAATTAAACCCATAATGAAATAAGCAGGAAATATTCTGGCGACTCGGGAACGATAGTAGTTTTCTTTAATTCCCTTTCTTGAAGCCCATGCCATGACAAAACCAGAAAGGACAAAAAAGAAAGACATCCCAATAGCGCCATTTCCGATCACAGATTGCAGCCACTCGGAGACTTCAGCCTTATATCTCAGATTACAATGAAATAAAAATACATAAAAAGCAGTTATAAAACGGAATATTGTTAATCCGTGAAGGTCATTTCTGATGTTCATAGTCATGTTCAGGTGAATTTTTTCTGATGCTATCATAACATTTGATAGTGATACCCATCGTTTCTTCATTCTAAGCCAAAATGTCACTGCGCTGCCAATCTTCTTCTGAAACTGCTCTCATCTGCAATCTCTGTCAATCTTGCCTCTTTCGCAGCCTGACGACGCATTTCTGATAGCGCCCTTCTAAAGTCATGAACGTTCTTCTGATTGTTTTACGGAAGTGAGTTTTTAATGCAGTCGTCATTTTGTCGATACATGAGTGTAAATCACAGGCAACAAAAAACCCATCAACCTTGAACCAAAACGGCGGGGTTGATGGGCTCCACAAATTGGGGACATCAAAGAAAAGCAGTGGCAATAGTTATGACTGACGGATGACAGAAAAGTTCTGCGCATAGCGAAAATTTTTTCGCCATTGCGCAAATTTCTCTCTTATCCCAGCCCCGGCCAGATGATGATGATCAAGGTCCCCGCAAGGGTTAACAGCACGTTAGCGATGGCGTAGGTACCGGCATAGCCCAGCGCCGGGATGTTGCTGCGGGCGGTATCGCTGATAATTTCCATCGCAGGGGCGCAGGTACGGGCGCCCATCATCGCGCCGAACAGCATGGCGCGGTTCATGCGCAGCACGTAGGCGCCGAACAGGAAACAGATCACCACCGGCACCAGGCTGACGATTAACCCAGCCACCAGCATCTGCCAGCCCACTGCGCCCAGGCTGTGGCTGATACCGCTGCCCGCGCTCAGGCCGACGCCCGCCATAAATACCATCAGGCCAAACTCTTTCACCATGTTCAGCGCGCCCTGAGGGATATAGCCGAAGGTTGGATGGTTGGCTCGCAGGAAGCCGAGCATGATCCCGGCGAACAGCAGGCCTGCGGCGTTGCCGATGCCGAAGCTAAAGTTGCTGAACTGGAAGGTGATCATCCCGATCATCAGGCCGACGATAAAGAAGGCGCAGAACGCCAGCAGGTCGGTCACCTGGCTGTGAATGGAGATAAAGCCGATGCGGTCGGCGACGGTTTTCACGCGGCGCGTGTCGCCGCTCACCTGGAGCACATCCCCCTTGTTCAGGACGATGTTGTCGTCGATAGGCATCTCAATCTGGCTGCGGATCACCCGGTTGAGGAAGCAACCGTGGTCGGTCAGCTTGAGCTGGGCCAGGCGGCGGCCCACGGCGTTGTGGTTCTTGACCACGATCTCTTCGGTGACGATGCGCATGTCGAGCAGGTCGCGGTCGAACACCTCTTTGCCGTTACGGAAGCTCGGATCGAGACGGGCGTGCGCATCCGGATAACCCACCAGCGCGATATCATCGCCCATCTGCAACACCGCATCGCCGTCCGGGTTAGCCAGAATGCCGTTACGGCGAATACGTTCGATATAGCAGCCGGTCTGGCGATAAATGCCCAGCTCGCGCAGATTTTTACCGTCCGCCCAGGCCACCAGCTCCGGGCCGACGCGGTAGGCGCGGATCACCGGCAGATAGACTTTGCGTTTGGTGTCAGTGTCCAGACCGCGCTCGCGGGCGATCTGCTGGGCGCTGGTCTGCAGATCCTGATGCTGCAGTTTCGGCAGATAGCGTGCGCCGACAATTAAACTCACCAGACCAATCAGATAGGTCAGGGCATAGCCGAGGCTGAGGTGATCCAGCGCCAGCGACAGCTGGGCGTTATCCAGCCCGAGATGGCGCAGCGTATCCCCGGCACCCACCAGCACCGGCGTGGAGGTCATCGACCCGGCCAGCATGCCCGCCGTCAGGCCGATATCCCAGCCAAACAGTTTGCCTAAACCCAGCGCGATGAGCAGGGCGCTGCCGACCATCACCAGCGCCAGCATCAGGTAATTTTTGCCGTCGCGGAAGAAAATAGAAAAAAAGTTGGGCCCGGCTTCGACGCCGACACAAAAAATAAACAACATAAAGCCCAGATTTAGGGCATCGGTGTTAATACTGAAATGCTGCTGGCCTAATAATAACGAAACGACTAAAACGCCAATAGAATTACCGAGTTGGATCGACCCGAGACGTAATTTACCCAGGCAAAGACCCAGAGCCAGTACCACAAATAATAACAGGATGTAATTCCCGTTTAACAATTCTGCGACGTTTATGTTCACGGAGGATAACTTTTCGTTTACCAGTAAGTGGTTGAAGGGGTGGGATATTTAGGCTACTGTTTTGCACTGTAAGAGAAGGAGTAACGCTCCCGATCGCGCATTATAATATATCCCACAAAGTAATATCAAACTATTAGTTAATTTTTAACAAATATCACCCTTTGATAGCGATGACGTAATGGCGTGCTGATTTTGGCAAGGAATGCCGGGTGACTCAACTAATTGGCGTCCACGGGGCGAAAAAAGTATTTGTCCGCACTGGCAGGGGGATAGATTGAATATTAAACGTAACTGGTTTGGCGTGGCTTGCTGCTTTTTACTGTTCACCGCGGTGTGCGTCTGTCTGACGTTCAGGGTGAGGGGGGCGTTTATGTCCGCAGGCTACCCTGGACTGGGATTACTCTTCTTCACCTTGCCGGGTATCGCTGCCAGCTTCTTCTCCCGTGGCGGAGAGGTGATCAGGCCGCTGATTGGGGCGATACTTGCCGCGCCGGTCTGCCTGGTGGTGATGCGGATGATGTTTATCCCGTCACGCACGATGGTACAGGAGCTGGCCTGGCTGCTGAGTGGCGTTTTCTGGTGTGCGTTAGGTGCGCTGTTCTTTCTGTTTGTGCGCCGGGCGCTGAAGAACCGCCGCGAGAGAATAAAAACGCCCTCAGAGTGAGGGCGTGAAAGGCTTACTGGGCAGCAAACAGCCCCAGGTGCTCTTTGGCGTAGGCTTCAAAATCGGTAAAGCCGCCGATGTGGGTCTGGTCGAGGAAAATCTGCGGAACGGTTTCAACCGGCTTACCGACGGTTTTTTCCAGATCGGCCTTGGTGATGCCTTCGGCGTGAATGTCCACGTAGCGGTAGTTAAAATCTTCACGCTCAGCGGTCAGTTTTTCTGCCAGATCTTTTGCGCGCACACAGTAAGGGCAACCCGGACGTCCAAAAATCACTGCAAACATGTTCTCTCTCCTGAAACTAAGCCAGACGGCGAATAACGCTATATTGCCGATAACTATCGGTAATGGAAAGCAGGTTCTGCCTGTTGCATTGATATCTTCAGGCTATGTTTGGCCAATTACAGCCTCCTTTTCTTTGCCTATACTGGCGAAATGTCAGTAACGCCCGTAAAGAGAGACAAGATGACGCCAGTAATTGATCTGCTACGTTCCCACCGCTCCATCCGCCATTTTACTCAGGAACCCATCAGCGACGCGCAGCGCGAGGCCATTATTGCCGGTGCGCAGGGCACGTCCAGCTCAAGCTTCCTGCAGTGCAGCTCCATTATCCGCATCACCGACCCCGCGATGCGCGAACAGCTGGTGACCCTCACCGGCGGACAACAGCATGTCGCCCAGGCGGCGGAGTTCTGGGTCTTCTGCGCCGACTTTAACCGCCATCTGCAAATCTGCCCTGAAGCGCAGCTTGGCCTGGCGGAGCAGCTGCTGCTCGGGGTGGTGGATACCGCAATGCTGGCGCAAAACGCGATGACGGCGGCGGAGTCGCTGGGACTGGGTGGCGTTTACATCGGCGGCATCCGCAACAGCATTGAGGCGGTGACCGAACTGCTGCAGCTGCCGAAGCACGTTCTGCCGCTGTTTGGCCTGTGCCTCGGCTGGCCGGCGGATAACCCGGACGTCAAGCCGCGCCTGCCTGCGGCGATGGTGGTGCATGAAAACCACTATCAGCCGGTCGATCAAGAGGTGCTGGCGCAGTACGACGAGGAGCTGGCGAACTACTACCTCAGCCGCGCGACCAATAATCGTCGTGATACATGGAGCGACCATATCCGGCGCACCATCATCAAGGAAAACCGTCCGTTTATTCTCGACTATTTGCATAAACAGGGCTGGGCGACGCGATAAGTCCATTCATCCTGCGCCTGCCTGCGTGTATGATACGCAGGCTTTTACCGGATTATGTCTGAGAGGTGCAGGGTGAAAATTGCCATATTGTCCCGGGATGGAACGCTCTTTTCCTGTAAACGCCTGCGTGAAGCGGCGGAGCAGCGCGGCCATCAGGTAGAAATCCTCGACCCGCTGTCCTGCTATATGAATATCAGCCCGGCGGCCTCCTCCATTCACTATAAAGGGCGTCAGCTGCCGCACTTTGACGCGGTTATCCCGCGCATTGGCTCGGCAATCACCTTCTATGGCACCGCCGCCCTGCGCCAGTTTGAGCTGCTCGGCAGTTATCCGCTGAATGAATCCGTGGCCATTACCCGGGCGCGCGACAAACTCCGCTCTTTGCAGCTGCTGGCCCGTCAGGGGATCGACCTGCCCATCACCGGCATTGCCCACTCGCCCGACGACACCAGCGATCTGATCGAGATGGTGGGCGGTGCGCCGCTGGTGGTCAAGCTGGTGGAGGGCACCCAGGGGATTGGCGTGGTGCTGGCCGAAACCCGTCAGGCAGCAGAGAGCGTGATCGATGCCTTTCGCGGCCTGAACGCGCACATTCTGGTGCAGGAGTACATTCAGGAGGCGAAAGGGCGGGACATTCGCTGTCTGGTGGTGGGCGATGAAGTGGTTGCGGCCATCGAACGTCAGGCCAAAGAGGGCGATTTTCGCTCCAACCTGCACCGGGGGGGCGTTGCCCGGATGGTGGAGATCACCGCGCGCGAGCGGGAGATCGCACTGCTTGCCGCCCAGACGCTGGGGCTCGATATTGCCGGGGTCGATATCTTACGTGCCGATCGCGGGCCGCTGGTGATGGAGGTTAACGCCTCACCGGGGCTGGAAGGCATTGAGAAAACCACCGGGATTGATATCGCCGGGAAGATGATCGGCTGGATAGAGCGCCAGGCCACGCCGGAGTTTTGTCTGAAAACGGGCGGATAACTGACCTGCCACGCACTGTTATTTTTTAAGAGGTTCCACCGTTATGGATTCACTCGTAGTACCGACACTTGATACCTTGCGCCACTGGCTCGACAACATGGGCGTTAGCTTTTTTGAATGCGACACCTGCCAGGCGCTGCACCTGCCGCACATGCAAAACTTTGACGGCGTGTTTGATGCCAAGCTCGATCTGATTAACGACGTCATTCTTTTTTCCGCGCTGGCGGAGGTCAAACCCTCGGCATTGCTGGCCTTAGCATCGGATTTATCCGCCATCAATGCCAGTTCTTTGACGGTGAAGGCATTTCTCGATATACAGGATGATAATCTGCCAAAACTGGTGGTTTGCCAGTCTTTCAACGCAGCCGTCGGGCTGACTTTCCCGCAGTTCGCGGCCTTCATTCAGCAGAGCGAAGAGCAGATCTCCATGGTGATGCTTGAAGCCAGCGCCCATCATCTGTTGTACAACGCCGAAGAGGGCGCTGAGCAACCTGAAACTTCGGGCAATTTTCTGCACTAAAGCTGTCTGACTTTTAGGCAGTCGCTGTCGTAGCGGCTGCATAACACCCTCTTTTCTGCTGGATTTAACCTTTCTTTAAAGAATTATTCACCGCCATCCCGCCAATTCGGCTTATCACATAGACATTTACTGCATAAAAAATTGTTAAAAGGCGTTTTTTAATCTGAGCTATAGCTACGGAGACAAGCTACAGTTTATTCTTGCGATGCTGTTAAATGCGAGCAGATACTGCCACCTGAGTAACATCTTCTGCTGCAGGCAGAGTGATAAATTATGCACGTTTCTTGCATAGGCTAAGAGTGTTCATTTTTAGCGCGTTTGTTAACGCGCTTTCAGAAGGATTACCGCTATGATCGCTTTAAATAAAAAATGGTTATCGGGTCTGGTTGCAGGTGCTCTGATGGCTGTCTCTGCCGGCACGCTTGCTGCGGAACAAAAAACGCTGCATATCTATAACTGGTCTGATTATATTGCCCCGGATACGGTGGCGAATTTCGAAAAAGAGACCGGCATTAAAGTCGTCTACGACGTCTTCGATTCCAACGAAGTGCTGGAAGGCAAACTGATGGCGGGCAGCACCGGCTTCGATCTGGTCGTGCCGTCAGCCAGCTTCCTTGAGCGTCAGCTCTCTGCCGGCGTGTTCCAGCCGCTGGATAAAAGCAAACTGCCGGGCTGGAAAAACCTCGACCCCGAGCTGCTGAAGCTCATCGCCAAACACGATCCGGACAACAAGTACGCCATGCCGTACATGTGGGCGACCACCGGCATCGGCTATAACGTCGAAAAAGTGAAACAGGTGCTGGGTGCCGATGCGCCGGTGAACAGCTGGGATCTGGTGCTGAAGCCAGAGAACCTCGAGAAGCTGAAAAGCTGCGGCGTCTCCTTCCTCGATGCTCCGGAAGAGGTGTTTGCCACCGTCCTGAACTACCTCGGCAAAGATCCAAACAGCACTAAAGCGGATGACTACACCGGCCCGGCCACAGACCTGCTGCTGAAGCTGCGTCCTAACATCCGTTACTTCCACTCGTCCCAGTACATTAACGATCTGGCGAACGGCGATATCTGCGTGGCTATCGGCTGGGCAGGTGACGTCTTGCAGGCGGCTAACCGCGCCAAAGAGGCAAAAAATGGCGTGAATATCGCTTATTCGATCCCGAAAGAGGGGGCGATGGCCTTCTTCGACGTCTTTGCGATGCCTGCTGATGCAAAAAACAAAGACGAAGCCTATCAGTTCCTGAACTATCTGCTGCGTCCGGACGTTATTGCCCACATCTCTGACCATGTCTTCTACGCCAACGGTAACAAAGAGGCCACCTCACTGGTCAGCGCCGAAGTACGTGACAACCCGGGTATCTACCCGCCGGCAGACGTGCGCGCCAAGATGTTCACCCTGAGCGTCCAGGAGCCGAAAATCGACCGCGTCCGTACCCGTGCGTGGACGAAAGTGAAAAGCGGTAAATAACCGCTCCTCGTAGGCCGGGCAAGCGTAGCGCCCCCGGCAACAGGCGCACCGTTCTGGTGCGCCTGCACCAGTTTGATTGATGCCGGAGAGCACCCCGTGAACGACGCGATCCCCCGCCCGCAGGCGAAAACCCGTAAAGCGCTGACCCCGCTGCTGGAAATCCGTAACCTGACCAAATCTTTTGATGGTCAGAATGCCGTGGATGATGTCAGCCTGACTATCTACAAAGGCGAAATTTTTGCCCTGCTGGGTGCATCTGGCTGCGGGAAATCGACGTTGCTGCGCATGCTGGCCGGGTTCGAACAGCCCAGCGCCGGGCAGATTATGCTCGACGGCGTTGACCTCTCGCAGGTACCGCCGTATCAGCGTCCCATCAATATGATGTTCCAGTCTTACGCGCTGTTCCCGCACATGACCGTGGAGCAGAACATCGCCTTTGGCCTGAAGCAGGACAAAATGCCGAAAGCCGAGATCGCCGCCCGCGTGGCCGAAATGCTGAGCCTGGTGCATATGCAGGAGTTTGCGAAGCGTAAGCCGCACCAGCTCTCGGGCGGGCAGCGTCAGCGCGTGGCCCTGGCCCGCAGCCTGGCGAAACGGCCAAAACTGCTGCTGCTGGATGAGCCGATGGGGGCGCTGGATAAAAAACTGCGCGACCGCATGCAGCTGGAAGTGGTGGATATTCTGGAGCGCGTCGGCGCGACCTGCGTGATGGTGACTCACGACCAGGAAGAGGCGATGACCATGGCCGGACGCATTGCGATCATGAACCGCGGCAAGTTCGTGCAGATTGGCGAGCCGGAAGAGATCTACGAGCACCCGACCACCCGCTACAGCGCCGAATTTATCGGCTCCATGAACGTCTTCGAAGGGCTGCTGAAAACGCGTGAAGAGGACGGGCTGGTGATCGACTCGCCGGGCCTTATCCACCCGCTGAAGGTCGCCGCCGACAACTCGGTGGTGGACAACGTGCCGGTGTACGTAGCGCTGCGCCCGGAGAAAATCACACTTTGCGACGCGCCGCCTGCCGATGGCTATAACTTTGCGGTGGGGGAGGTGGTGCATATTGCCTATCTGGGCGATCTCTCCATCTATCATGTCCGTCTGAAGAGCGGACAGATGATCAGCGCCCAGCTGCAGAACACTTACCGCTACCGTAAAGGGCTGCCGACCTGGGGCGACGAAGTGCGTCTCTGCTGGGAAGCGGACAGCTGCGTTGTGCTGACGGTATAAGGAATGGCGATGAGCAAACCTGAACCTGTGACCCGCCCAGCTGCGGGCATTGATACCAGCTGGCTGACGCGGATGCAGATGGCCCACGGGCGCAAGCTGGTGATCGCCCTCCCTTATGTGTGGCTGATCCTGCTGTTCCTGCTGCCATTCCTGATTGTGTTTAAAATCAGCCTGGCCGAGATGGCACGCGCGATCCCGCCCTACAGCGATCTGGTGGAGTGGGGCGACAGCCAGCTGTCGATCATGCTCAACCTGGGCAACTTCCTGCAGCTGACCGACGATCCGCTCTATTTTGAGGCCTATCTGCAGTCCCTGCAGGTGGCGGCTGTCTCGACGATCTGCTGTCTGCTGCTGGCCTACCCGCTGGCCTGGGCGGTGGCCCACAGCAAGCCCTCGACGCGTAATATCCTGCTGTTGCTGGTGATTCTACCTTCGTGGACCTCGTTCCTGATCCGCGTTTATGCCTGGATGGGGATCCTGAAAAACAACGGCGTGCTGAACAACGTTCTGCTGTGGCTGGGGGTTATCGACCAGCCGCTGACCATTCTGCACACCAATCTGGCGGTCTATATCGGCATTGTGTACGCCTATCTGCCGTTTATGGTTCTGCCGATTTATACCGCCCTGACGCGCATCGACTACTCGCTGGTAGAAGCGGCGCTGGATCTCGGTGCCCGTCCGATGAAAACCTTCTTCAGCGTCATCGTGCCCCTGACCAAAGGCGGGATTATCGCCGGGTCGATGCTGGTGTTTATTCCGGCGGTGGGGGAGTTCGTGATCCCGGAACTGCTCGGCGGCCCGGACAGCATTATGATTGGCCGCGTGCTGTGGCAGGAGTTCTTTAATAACCGCGACTGGCCGGTGGCCTCGGCGGTGGCGATCGTGATGTTGCTGCTGCTGATCGTGCCGATCATGTGGTTCCACAAGTACCAGCAGAAACAGATGGGAGATCACGGATGAACAACTTACCGGTAGTGCGCTCGCCGTGGCGGATCCTGATCCTGGTGCTCGGCTTTACCTTCCTGTATGCCCCGATGCTGATGCTGGTGATCTACTCCTTCAACAGCTCCAAATTAGTGACGGTGTGGGCAGGCTGGTCCACGCGCTGGTACGGGGAGCTGTTCCGCGACGAGGCGATGATGAGCGCCGTGGGGTTAAGCCTGACCATTGCCGCCTGCGCGGCGACGATGGCGGCGATCCTCGGCACTATCGCCGCGGTGGTGATGGTGCGCTTTGGCCGTTTCCGCGGCGCCAACGGTTTTGCCTTTATGATCACCGCCCCGCTGGTGATGCCCGACGTGATCACCGGCCTGTCGCTGCTACTGCTGTTTGTGGCGATGGGGCACGCCATTGGCTGGCCGTCGGATCGCGGCATGCTGACCATCTGGCTGGCCCACGTCACCTTCTGCACCGCCTATGTGGCGGTGGTGATCTCCTCGCGGCTGCGCGAGCTGGATCACTCCATTGAAGAGGCGGCGATGGATCTCGGGGCGACGCCGCTGAAGGTGTTCTTCATCATCACCCTGCCGATGATCATGCCGGCGGTGGTCTCCGGCTGGCTGCTGGCCTTTACCCTGTCGCTCGACGACCTGGTGATCGCCAGCTTTGTCTCCGGCCCGGGGGCGACCACGCTGCCGATGCTGGTCTTCTCCAGCGTGCGCATGGGGGTCAACCCGGAGATTAACGCCCTGGCAACGCTGATCCTGGGCGTGGTCGGCATTATCGGCCTGATTGCCTGGTATCTGATGGCGCGGTCTGAAAAACAGCGCCAGCGCGATATCCAGCGTGCAAGACGCGGCTGAAGCTCCTAAAATCTGCAAAGAAGCGTAATTGAGATGCCGCGTTATCGCGGCATCGTTTCATGGAAGACATCACGTTGGGATTTTTCAGCAAAACAAGTCAGTCACATGCCCGTCTGAATGTTCCTGCTCTGGTGCAGGTGGCGGCGCTCGCCATTATTATGATCCGCTGCCTCGATGTATTTATGATTTTCAATACTCTGGGCGTGCGCGGCATGGGCGAGTTCATTCACCGCAGCGTCCAGACATGGAACCTGACGCTGGTCTTTTTCGCCAGCCTGATGCTGGTGTTTATCGAAATTTACTGCGCCTTTTCGCTGGTGAAAGGGCGTAACTGGGCGCGGCTCATCTACCTGCTGACCCAAGTGGTCGCCACCGGCTATCTGTGGGCCGCGTCGCTGGGTTACGGTTATCCGGAACTGTTCAGCATCCCCGGCGAGTCAAAACGCGAGATCTTCCATACCCTGGTGATGCAAAAGCTCCCCGATATCCTGGTGCTCGGCCTGCTGTTCGTGCCCGCGGCCAGCCGACGGTTTTTCCGTCTGCAATAACGTGTATAATCGCTGCCCCCAGACGTATTAAGGTTTCGTTATGCAGTGCGCACTCTATGACGCCGGTCGCTGCCGCTCCTGCCAGTGGATAGAACAGCCAGTCTCTTCTCAACTTTCCGCCAAAATGGCCGACCTGCAGACCTTGCTGTCTGACCTGCCGGTGGCGGAGTGGTGCGCGCCGGTCAGCGGGCCGGAACAGGCATTTCGCAATAAAGCCAAAATGGTGGTCAGCGGCAGCGTCGAAAAACCGCTGCTCGGAATGCTCCACCGGGACGGCACCCCTGTCGATCTGACCGACTGCCCGCTCTATCCAGCCTCGTTTGCCCCGGTCTTTGCCGCCCTGAAACCCTTTATTGCCCGCGCGGGCCTCACGCCCTACAACGTGGAGCGCAAGCGCGGCGAGCTGAAGTACATTCTGCTCACCGAAAGCCAGCTTGATGGCGGGATGATGCTACGCTTCGTGCTGCGCTCGGACGCCAAGCTGCCTCAGCTGCGCGCGGCGCTGCCGTGGCTCCAGGAACAGCTGCCGCAGCTGAAGGTGATCACCGCTAATATTCAGCCGGTACATATGGCGATCATGGAGGGCGACGAAGAGATCTTCTTCACTGAGCCCCAGGCGCTGGCAGAACGTTTCAACGACGTGCCGCTGTGGATCCGCCCGAAGAGCTTCTTCCAGACCAACCCGACCGTCGCCAGCCAGCTGTACGCCACCGCCCGCGACTGGGTGCGTGGGCTTCCGGTGAATCATATGTGGGATCTGTTTTGCGGCGTCGGCGGCTTTGGCCTGCACTGCGCCACCCCGGAGATGAAGCTGACCGGGATTGAAATTTCCGCCGAGGCGATCGCCTGCGCGACCCAGTCGGCTACCGAACTGGGGTTAACGAATCTGCATTTCCAGGCACTCGATTCGACGCAGTTCGCCACCGGCCAGGGCAACGTGCCGGACCTGGTGCTGGTTAACCCGCCGCGCCGCGGCATCGGCAAGGCGCTGTGCGACTACCTGAGCCAGATGGCCCCGGATTTTATTATCTACTCCAGCTGCAATGCCCAGACGATGGCGAAAGATCTCCGCGAACTGCCGGGCTATCGCCTTGCGCGCGTGCAGCTGTTCGATATGTTCCCTCATACCGCGCACTATGAAGTGCTGACCCTGTTAGTTAAGTCCTGAGCCACTGCCCGGCGGCGCTGCGCTTGCGCGGGCCTACGGGTTTTGTCGGCCCGCGCAATCTTAAACAAAATGTGAACGTTTCCCGCCGCGGAAATCGGGTAAGCTTTACCTGTTAAGATTTAATAAGGCTGACCGATGAAGCAGATCCTGCTGGTGGAGGACGATGGCGATATCGCCGCGTTACTGCGCCTCAATTTAGAAGACGAAGGTTACGTAATTACCCACGAGGCGGACGGGGGCAGGGCGCTGCACCTGCTCGGGCAAGCCCACTGGGATGCGGTGATCCTCGACCTGATGCTGCCCAACGTTGACGGGCTGACCCTCTGCCGGGCTATCCGCCAGCGCGATCACTACCTGCCGGTGATTATCATCAGCGCCCGCAGCAGCGAAACCGAGCGCATTCTGGGCCTCGAAACCGGGGCCGATGACTACCTCGCTAAACCCTTCTCGGTGCAGGAGCTGGTGGCGCGGATCCGGGCGCTGTTCCGCCGTCAGCAGGCGATGGGCCAGCAGTCCTCCGGGCTTATTACCGCCCACGGCCTGACCATCGACCCGCTGGCTCGCAGCGTCCTGCTGCACGGCGAGGGGGTGGATCTCACCCCGCGTGAATTCGATCTACTCTACTTTTTCGCCCGTCATCCCGGGGAGGTCTTCTCCCGCCTGGCCCTGCTTGAACAGGTGTGGGGATATCAGCACGAAGGCTACGAACACACCGTCAACACCCACATCAACCGCCTGCGGGTAAAAATTGAGAAAGACGCCGCCGAGCCGGAGGTGATCCGCACCGTCTGGGGCAAAGGCTACCGGTTTACCAGGGAGGCGGAATGACGCGTCGTCTCACCCTGCTGTTTATCCTGTTGCTGACGGGCTGTGCGGCAGTGGCCTGCGCGGTGCAGCTCTGGACCAGCATGCAGTACGGGAATGCCATGGTGCAGCGTCTCTCCGGCGGGCTGGCGCAGCACATCGCCCAGCGTGAAACCCTGCTGGATGCCAACGGGCAGGTCGATCGCACCCGGCTCAAGCCGCTGTTCGACAGGCTGATGACCTTTAACCCCAGCGTGGAACTCTACATCCTCTCCCCGGACGGGGAGATCCTCGCCGATGCTGCGCCGCCGGGGCATATCAAGCGGCAAAAGCTCACTGTTGCGCCGGTGCAGCAGTTTCTCAGCGGCGGGATGATGCCGGTCTACGGGGACGATCCCCGCACCCTGACGGGAGAGAAGGTCTTCAGCGCCGTGCCGCTGCATCAGGACGGCGTACTGCGCGGCTATCTGTACATTATTTTGCAGGGGGAAGAGCTGAACGCGCTGGCGGAGCGGGCGTGGCAGAAAACGCTGTGGAGCACGGTGCTCTGGTCGCTGCTGCTGGTGGCCCTTTTCGGCGCGCTGGCGGGCGGCCTGGTCTGGTACTGGGTGACCCGGCCGGTGAAGCAGTTAACCGACGAGGTCAGCGGTCTCGATCGCGAAAGTATGCACGTCATCAAGCAGCTGGCCGCCCAGCCACCACAGACCGCCCCGTCGGACGAAGTGGCCCTGCTGCGTAACACCTTTATCGAACTGGCGCAGCAGATTGCCAGCCAGTGGGATCAGCTGGCCGACAGCGACCGGCAGCGCCGGGAGTTTATCGCCAATATCTCCCACGATCTGCGCACTCCGCTGACCTCCCTGCTGGGGTATCTGGAGACCCTGTCGCTGAAAGCCGGCACGCTCTCACCGCAGGAGACCCAGCACTATCTCTCTATCGCTCTGCGCCAGGGGCACAAAGTTCGCCATCTGTCCCAGCAGCTGTTTGAGCTGGCGCGCCTTGAGCACGGCAGCATCAAGCCGCAGCGGGAGCGCTTTGCCATCGGGGAGCTGATCTCCGACGTAGCGCAAAAGTTTGACCTGGCGGTGGAGACCCGCCAGCTCCGGCTGCATATCGACGTGCCGCGGCAGCTGCCGATGATCAATGCCGATCTGTCGATGATCGAGCGGGTAGTGACTAATTTGCTGGATAATGCTATTCGCCATACCCCACCGGGCGGCGAGATCGGGCTGAAAGTGTGGCTGGAGGGCGAGCAGGTGCAGGTGGAGGTGAATGACAGCGGGCCGGGGGTTGATGCACATCTGCGCGATCGGCTTTTTATGCGGCCATCGGCGCTGAGTCAGCAGGCGGCGCGGGATAATCGCGGCGGGCTGGGGCTGTTGATCGTCAAAAGGATGCTGGAGCTGCACGGGGGCGGGATCAGGTTAATAGAGGCGGGTCAGGGCGCAATATTTCGTTTTTATGTGCCGTTATAAAAACGCCGGGTGGCGCTAACGCTTACCCGGCCTACAAAAACCCTGGGGCCCGTAGGCCCGGTAAGGCGAAGCCGCCACCGGGCATCAGACCGCACAGCCCGTAGGTCGGGTAAGGCGAAGCCGCCACCCGGCACAACAAACTTACTGCGGGAACCACTGGTCGCTGATTTTCTGATACGTGCCGTCCGCTTTAATCGCTTTCAGGGCGCCGTTCAGTTTCTCCACCAGGGCTTTGTTATCCGGACGCACTGCAATGCCCAGACCGGTGCCGAAATACTGCGGGTCGGTCACTTTATCGGTAGCGGTGCCCAGCTGCGGGTTGGTTTTCAGCCACTCGTTTACCACCGCCGTGTCGCCAAACACGCCATCGATACGGCCATTCTTCAGGTCAATAATCGCGTTCTGGTAGCTGTCATAGGCTACGGTTTTCACTTCCGGGTGCTTATCCTGGAGGTATTTCTGGTGCGTGGTACCGTTTTCCATCCCGATGCGTTTGCCTTTCAGCTCATCAAAGGATTTGTAAGCGCCTTTCTTCGCAATCACCACCGCAGAGTTGGCGTAGTACGGGTCGGTGAAAGTCACCTGCTTGCTACGCTCCGGGGTGATGTCCATACCTGAGATCACCGCGTCATATTTTTTGAATTTCAGGGACGGGATCAGGCTGTCAAAGGCGTGGTTAGTAAAGGTGCACTCGGCCTGCATCTGGGTACAGAGCGCTTTCGCCAGGTCGATATCAAACCCGACGATCTGGTTGCTGGCATCCAGCGATTCGAACGGTGGATAAGTCGCAGAAACACCGAAGTTGATTTTATCGGCGGCAGAAGCGCCCGCGGCGAAGGTTGCCAGTAAAGCGGCCAGAACTAACTTTTTCATTGTGAAGCTCCCGTCTGTCAATCTTGTCATTATATGCCGTGTCTGCGGCTGGGAGTTACAATGCCATTGAATGAATTTGTATGCAATAAAAATGATTAAATATTAGTGAAATATAAAAAAAGGCGGACAGTGGTTAGACTTGTCCGCCTTCTTTAATCACATTGTATGCAGTTTTAGTTGCGGCGTTCGAACGCCAGCGCTCTACGCTCAACCAGACGCATCAGCAGGGTCAGCAGGCCGTTGACCACCAGGTAAATTAACCCTGCGGCACCAAACACCATCACATCGTAGGTGCGTCCGTACAGCAGCTGTCCGTGGCCCATCACTTCCATCAGGGTGATGGTGTAGGCCAGCGACGTACTCTTGAACACCAGCACCACTTCGTTGGAGTACGAGGAGAGGGCGCGCTTGAAGGCGTACGGCAGCAGGATCGCCAGCGTATCTTTCTTGCTCATCCCCAGCGCACCGCACGACTGCCACTGCCCGTCCGGGATGGCGCGGATGGCGCCGTAGAACAGCTGGGTGGTATAGGCGGCGCTGTTCAGCGACAGGGCCAGCAGGGCGCAGAGCCACGGCTCGGAGAGCAGATGCCACAGCACCGGATACTCCTGCAGCGTCGGGAACTGGCCCGGACCGTAGTAAATCAGGAAGATCTGCACCAGCAGCGGGGTGCCGGTAAAAAGGGTGATGTAGCCGCGCACGATCCACACCAGCACCGGCGTTTTCAGCGTCAGGATGATGGTGAAAATCAACGCCAGAACCAGCGCCACGATAATCGAGGCGACGGTCAGCGTCAGGCTGGTATGCAGCCCTTTCATCAGTTCGGGTAAGTAATCCAGCATCAGCCTGGTCTCCGTTCAAAACGCGTCGCACGCAGGTCAATACGCTTGAGAATGTACTGACTGAGCAACGTGATCACCAGGTAGATAGCCGCCGCCACGATGTACCAGGTAAAAGGCTCCTGGGTACGGGTGGCGATGCTTTTGGTCTGCAGCATCAGGTCGTTAACGCTGATTAAGCTCACCAGCGCCGTATCTTTCAGCAGCACCAGCCACTGGTTGCCGAGCCCCGGCAGGGCATGACGCCACATCTGCGGCATCACCAGACGGAAGAAGATTGCCGTTTTCGACAGCCCCAGCGCCTGACCGGACTCCCATTGACCCACCGGCACCGCTTTCAGCGCGCCGCGCAACGTCTGCGAGGCATAGGCGGAGTAGAGCAGGGAGAGCGCGATCACGCCGCACAGGAACGGGCTGACGTCGAAGTTTTCGATCTGCATCTGAATCGGGATCTGCACTACGCCCAGATTGAGCGTAAAGCCGTCCGACAGCATCAGCAGCAGCTGTGACGAGCCGAAATAGATAAACAGCACCACCAGAATTTCCGGCAGGCCGCGAAGAAGGGTCACCAGTGCTGAGCCGGTCCAGGCGACAGGTCGCCACTTAGCCGACTCCCACACGGCAAAGATCATCGCCAGCACCAGGCCGATGATCAGCGCACAAACGGCAAGGCCGACGGTCATCCCGGCGGCGCTTGCTAATGGAAAAATTTCGTTCATCAGTTCTTACTTCTGGAACCATTTTTTGTAGATGGAATCGTACGTGCCATCTTTCTTCACTTTTTCCAGCGCGGTGTTGAATTTCTGCTGCAGCGCGGTGTTGCCCTGGCGCACGGCAATGCCCAGGCCGGTGCCGAAGTAATCTTTATCCGTCACTTTATCGCCAACCGCAGCCAGCTTGTCGTTGGCCTTCAGCCATTCGGTCACCACCGCGTTGTCACCAAAGACCGCGTCGATACGGCCGTTTTGCAGATCCAGACGGGCGTTCTGGTAGCTGTCGTATGGAACGGTAGTGATTTCCGGGTGCTTATCCATAATGAATTTCTGGTGGGTGGTACCGTTCTGCACGCCCACTTTCTTGCCTTTCAGCGCTTCGATAGAGGCGTATTTACCCTTCTGACCGATGAACAGGGCAGAGTTCTCATAGTACGGAGTACTGAACAGAACCTGCTTTTCACGTTCCGGAGTGATATCCATACCGGCCATCACCGCGTCGATACGGCGGAATTTCAGGCTTGGGATCAGGCTGTCGAAAGACTGGTTCGCAAAGGTACAGGTGGCGTCGATCTCTTTACACAGGGCGTTAGCCAGATCCACATCGAAGCCGACGATCTTGTTGTTGGCATCCATAGACTCAAACGGAGGGTAGGACGCTTCGGTCGCGAAACGAATGGTCTCAGCGGCTGTTGCAGAGAGGCTAACGCTTGCAAGCAGGGCGGCAATCACTATTTTTTTCATTGTCGTTCTCTCGATTCGATTAGTGAGACAGATAATTTCTGAACGCGTCGGTCTGCGGCTGGGCAAAGCAGCTCGCATCCCCTTGCTCTACGATATGACCGTTTTCCATATAGACCACACGACTGGCGGTTTTACGCGCCACTTCCACTTCGTGGGTTACGATCACCTGAGTAATGTTGGTTTCCGCCAGCTCGCGGATGATGCTGACGATCTGGGCGGTGATTTCCGGGTCCAGTGCGGCGGTCGGTTCGTCAAACAGCAGCACGGCAGGCTCCATCATCAGGGCGCGGGCAATGGCCACACGTTGCTGCTGACCGCCGGAGAGGTGCAGCGGATAACGGTCGCTGTACGGCTTCAGGCGCAGGCGTTCCAGCAGCTTCTCGGCACGGGCCAGCGCCTGCTCTTTAGAGAGGCCCAGCACACGGCACGGCGCTTCGATCAGGTTCTGCTGCACGGTGAGGTGCGGCCAGAGATTGTACTGCTGGAAGACCATACCGACGTTCTGACGCAGATCGCGGATCGCTTTTTCAGACGGCGCTTTGGCAAAATTAAAGTGATTACCGGCGATATCCAGAGTACCGGAGCGCGGCATTTCAAGCAGATTGAGGACGCGAAGCAGCGAGCTTTTACCCGCGCCGCTTGGGCCTAACAGCACCAGCGTTTCGCCCTCAGGGCAATTCAGTGTGATGTCGAACAGCGCCTGGTGTGCGCCGTAGAAGCAGTTAATGCCGTTTAGTTGAATACTCATCGGGGCAGTCTTTACTCATCCAGGCAATCTATAGCAATTGAGGCCGCAAATAGTACCGTTGACAGAATAGTTATGCAATATTTATGCGTTAAAAGTTAAATATAAACCGAATCTATCCCTAAACATAGCACAAAGTAGCGAGCGGAGATGGCGACGAGAATAAATGTCGGCATTCCTCACGAAATGCCAGACATTTTGCGGGGTTTTATCTGCTTAACGGTTCTCAATAGACTGGCGCAGGGTGCCGGCCGGGGCGTGGACGCTGCCGCCGAGGTAGCGCACGTCATCAATGGCCCAGCACTGGCCTTCACGGATCATCAGCACTTCATCCTGCCAGCTTTCGCTGCCCTGGGTCAGCTTCACCCGCAGCGGAATATTGCGCGCATCGGTATTGGGGATGGTCGAGGCGCTGGCGACTTCAGCCGTTTGTGGCGCGATGGTGCGGCTGGAGAACGGATCGTCTTTCAGCAGGTTTTTATGCTGCGGATCGCGGCTGGCATCGCTCAGCAGCTGGGCCAGGTTATCGCTCAGGTACGGACGCAGCGCGGTCAAATCGTTGCTGCGGTGCGAAATGCGGTAGTCATAAAACTGTTGTGCCACGGCATCCGGACCGCCGGTAATGCAGCTGCCGCTGCGGGTTCCGATATCCTTAAAGGCCGGGGTGACCGGGGTGGTGCAGGCGCTGAGCAGCAGCGCGCAAGGCACTAAAAGCGTCAAAGCAGAATAGCGCATGTTGATTTCCTTATTAGGCTGCAATAATTAACTAACCTTTAAATGATAGCGTAACGATCGGATAATGGTTTTGTTCTTAAACGCTTAGGACCTGGTTCCCGGCATGTAATAAGGAGACAAATATGCAATTTTCAACCACCCCCACTCTGGAAGGACAGCCGATCAGTGAATATTGCGGCGTGGTGACCGGGGAAGCCATTCTCGGGGCCAATATCTTCCGCGACTTTTTTGCCGGTATCCGCGATATCGTCGGCGGCCGCTCCGGCGCCTATGAGAAAGAGCTGCGCAAAGCCCGTGACATCGCCTTTAAAGAGCTGGGCGAGCAGGCGAAGGCGCTGGGCGCCGATGCCGTGGTAGGTATCGATATCGACTACGAAACCGTCGGCAAAGACGCCAGCATGCTGATGGTCAGCGTCAGCGGTACGGCGGTGAAAACGCGCCGATGAAGCCAGTCCTGGTGCCCGTCCTGCTGGCGCTGCTGCTGGCAGGCTGTGCGACTGAAAAAGGCGTCGTGGATAAAGGCGGCTATGAGCTGGATACCCGGCGTCAGGCCCAGGCGGCTTATCCCCGTATTAAGGTACTGGTGATCCACTACACCGCCGACGACTTTGACAGCTCCCTCGCGACCCTGACCGATAAAAACGTCAGCTCCCACTATTTGATTCCGGCGGTCCCGCCGCAGCACAACGGCAAGCCGCGGATCTGGCAGCTGGTGCCGGAGCGCGATCTGGCCTGGCACGCCGGGGTCAGCTTCTGGCGCGGCGCGACCCGGATTAATGACACCTCAATTGGTATTGAGCTGGAAAACCGTGGCTGGCAAAAAAGCGACGGCCAGAAACGCTTCGTCCCCTTTGAGCCGGCGCAGATCGCCGCCCTGATCCCGCTGGCGAAGGACATTATTCAACGTTACGACATCAAGCCGCAGAACGTGGTGGCCCATGCGGATATCGCCCCGCAGCGCAAAGACGATCCGGGGCCGCTGTTTCCCTGGCAGGCGCTGGCGCATCAGGGAATTGGTGCCTGGCCGGATCCGGCCCGGGTGGCGTTTTACCTGAACGGACAGCCACGTTATCAACCTGCGGATCCGGCCGTATTGCTCGATTTATTATCCCGGTACGGCTACGAGGTACCGGAAAATATATCTTTGGCCCAGCAGAAAAGGGTCATTATGGCGTTTCAAATGCATTTCCGTCCGCAATTATGGAATGGCGTTTCTGATAAAGAAACAATGGCCATTGCCGAAGCCCTACTCGAAAAATACGGTCAGCGATAGCCCCCATAATCAGGGGGTTAACGCCTTTCCTCAATATTCACTTAAGATTAATCTTAAGTTCATTCGGAATTAACTTTAAGTAAATTGACTTAAAAGTACCCACATTTAAGATAGCTCCATAGCTTGCTAAGCAATTCAGCAAATAAATATGGATTGAGACTTACTCTCATCTGAATATATCTTCTTATTTTATCTGGACTCGGTCTCGTATATCCGTTGCGACATCACTTTCGCAGTGGCTCTTTTATCTACAATTAATAACAGGCACAATAATGTTAAGCATATATGGAAAAAACTGTCGTCCGCAGGAAGCGATAGACGCTATTATTGCGGCGACCGCTGAATATCCAGAAAAAACGCTAAAGAAATGGCAGAAAATCATTACCGCGGATGTGAACTACATCCATATCGTCATTAGCGGCGAAGTCGAAATTCGTCGTGTCTCCGATGAGTTAAGTATGTTTACCATGCGCAGCGCGGGTTTTCTGGGTGTCTCATCTGTCTACAATAAAGCGTCGTATATGTATGGTATTGCCCGCGATACGACGGTTATTCGCACCATCAGGAAAGATGAGTTTGAGCGCCTGATCGGTGAGAAAAATCTCTGGCCGCAGTTCAGCCAAATCCTTGTCTGGTATATTGGCCTGCTCAGCAAGCGTGATGATATTCTGGTTGCCCGCAGCGCGTACTCTGTGGTGCGTGAATTTTTGCTGGAAATTAATGAATTAATTATTTACCAGAATCGTGACGTCAACGTTTATGACTATATTCAGGAATATACCAACCTGGCCCGTAGCACGATTATTAAAATCCTCTCAGACCTGAAAAAAGGTCACTATATTGTGGTGGAAAAAGGTAAGCTGAAAAATATTACCAGCCTGCCGGAACGCTACTGAACATCCTGCTTCAGATCTCCATGGGTTAACGCCGATGGAGATTTTTTTTGCCCTGTCGTTGGCCCTTGCGCCGATATGCGCTCGGATCTTAACGTCGTTGTCCGATCGATGAGCCTCTCCCCCGTCAGCGTACCGGATTGCGTCTCGTCAACGGGATCCCCGGGCATTTTTCCCTGCGAATAATCCTCCTGCTGCTCTTTCAGGGCCTGCATAAACCGCGCTTTCAACGAGCCTGACCCGGTTTCGGGCGGCGAGACATGCGTGTCGGGCAAGGGTTCGCTGGAGATATCGCTGTCCGGGGGCTGCTGCCAGTCGGCGCCAGCGTCCATTACCAGCGGATCGCTCTCTGGCAGAGGCGGGGCGTTGACTTCCGCGGCTTCAGGTTGCGGCGCCGGGAAGGGTCTGGAGACGTACACATAATGCATATCGGAGAGCTGAGTATCAGGCTGGGCGACGCTTACCGGTTGCGGTATAGGCGTCGGGTGGCGCAGGTGCCAGTAAAGGTGCGCGTACAGCCCGGCGACCAGCATCGCGCCCAGGCAGCATAAGCTGGTCAGGCTTGTGAAGGCGATCCTGGTCAGCGAGGGGAGGCGATAAGAGAACCAGACCGCCTCACCGGTCTGGAAGCTGCGCTGTGCAGCAAGACAAATCGTGGACATTATTGGGCTTTTCCTTTCGCCAGCGTTTGCGGGGGAGTATCCGTCACCGGCGTTACAATCGCGGGTGTGGTGTTATTAATGCGCATCAGCTGCATTAGCGTCTCTTCGCCGGGCATACCGTCAACGTTGAGCCGGGCGCTGGACTGGAATTCGCGGGTTCGCTTCACCAGCGCCCGGGTCCATGTTTGCGCGTGCGTTTCCGGCTCGTGCAGGGCCTGGCTGAGTTGGGCATCGATCCAGCGCACATCCTCGCTGCTGCTGGCCGCCCCGATTGCCGTTTTCCCCGCCGGGGAAAGACGGTGCAATAACGTATAGTTTCCTGTCGCATGGGTGGTAAACCAGCTGCGCTTCACCTGCCACGTGCGGTTATTCATCAGCAGATCGAGCGAATCTGCACCCACCCGCGCCACCACCGCATAATTCAGGTGATCCCCGGTTTTCAGTTCGCTCACCCAGGGATAGCCCCCTTTCTCCAGCGTGGCGAGCGGCGCATTGCCCTGCTTACAGGCGAGGTTCACCCGGACGGCATTCTGACAGAGCGCCTCTTCTGCGGAAGGATCATAGCCCCACATGGCGTAGAGCTGATGCATGGCGTCCGGCAGGTTGACCACCTCATTGTCCATCTGTGGCTGTACGGGGGCTTGCGGGGCGTGAGTCAACCGCTTCCAGCTCGCAGGTACCGGCGGCTGCACGGGCAGCATGGCGCTGAGAGTGGAGGAGAAATGCCAGCCGCAGGCGGCAAACAGCACGCTGGCAAACAGACCAACCGTTGCCAACGTTTTGCGATGGGTGGGGCGCGGCAGCACTTCACTCGCCGCCAGGCGCAGATGACGTGAGCCTACCGCGGCGGCACGTTCGGTCCAGGCTGCCAGCAGCGACAGGTGCGCCAGCGCGTTCAGTTTGCTGACGGAGCCGTGGCTCAGGGCATGCATGCGGCGCACGCGGGCAGGGCTAAAGGGCGATGTGTCGGCACCATGCTCCAGCGTCTGCGCCTGAACATAGCGCAATGTTTCGCGGCAGGTGAGCGGGCGCAGCGTATGGCGGGTATGCACGCGGGACGCCAGGCCGGAACGGGTCATCAGACGCGCGTCCTGATCGGGCGTGCCGGTCAACACCAGCGTCAGCGGCAGCCCGCACTCCTGCGCGCGTGAAAGCAGCATCCCCAGCGTGTCCCAGCCATTATCCCGCAGCGCCTGAACGGCGGCGATCGTCAGCACCAGGCCGGTTGTTTTGCAAGCGGGGTATTTTTCCTGCCACTGATGCAGCACGGCATCAATGGCGTGCAGCCTGCTTTTGGCCTCTTTTGCGCTGGCGCTGAGTTTATACAGCAGGGCTTTCGCGCTCAGGGTCGGAAAGGCATTAATCGCCACCCCCGCAGGAGAGGTTACCAGTAATTGACCGGTGAAAGCGTTCAGTAGCGTCTCGTCATCGCTGAACAGGGCCGCAATACCGGCAAGGGTCGACTTCTCTGCCAGCATGCCGAAGACATCCTGATGATAAGACGCAAAGAAGTCGCCACAGGCGCGGGTCGCACTCCTGAAGGGCGGGCGGACAAATTTAAAATGACTCTGATACATAACGCTTCACCCTGGTAATTCATATCACTGATATTCAGCCAGGAAAGTACGAGAGGCGACGCAGTGGGTCAATTTTTCCGCAGGAGAAAAATAACCTTTTATAACCGCTTAACACCGGGGTTTTTAAGGGTCAATATTTTTCTGCATTAAAGTTAATGGCAAAGCAGATGGAGCCATCAGGCCGGCATTATTACTATTTTCGGGTGTTACAGGTGCAGCGCCAGGCTGCAAATTCCTGCATTTGCTAAAAGGCCCGTTAAATAATGAAAATGCAGCTCTATTCCCGATTTATTGCGCCCTGCGTGATGTTTGTCTTACTGCTGTTTAGCGGTCATCAGGGATATGTCGTCTTTAAAGCTTATAAAAAAGGCACGGACCCCGTCCCGGATAATGCGCCAGAGCAGCCCCGCACAGGTCAACAGGGACAGACGTTTGCCCTGTTTCAGCCTGCGGTTAATCAGACCACGCCGCAGCAGGCGGAGAAAAAGTCAATTTCGGCTGAGGTTGACGGGATTATCAGCAGCGATGAAGCCTGGCTCTCCTTCGCGGTGATCAAAACGCCTAACGGACAGCAAAGTTACCGCGAAGGCGAGAGTCTCCCGGGCTACAGCGATGCGTGGATTGAAGAGATCAATCCCGACAATGTGGTGGTGAATTATCAGGGGGATCGTCAGGTGCTGGCGTTAAAGCGTCCCGACTATTTTAAAGGGGAGGTAAATCCCTCTCCGGTGCCAAAACCGAAAAACGATGCCGGGGGCGATAATTTACACCTCGACGACTATTTCGTGCTGAAGCCTTATATGGATAAAGGCCAGCTCGGCGGCTATCAAATAAAGCCGAAAAATGCCTCCTCCTTTTTTAGCCATAGCGGGCTGGAAAAGGGGGATGTGGTAGTGAAAGTGAACGCCGTCGATATGACGCGGGCGGAGCAGGCGAAAAGTATTATTGCCAGCTGGTCGAAAATGAGAGAAGCGGAAGTCGTAGTCAGACGCCACGCTCACCTTGAAAATATTCGGGTTAATGTTTTAAACAATTAACAAGTGTAATGTGATGAAGAAATTTCCCTGGGCATGTATCGCGCTGACCGCCGCGTCGTTGATCTCAAATTCAGTGATGGCGGCGAACTTTAGCGCCAGTTTTAAAAATACCGATATCCGAGAATTTATTGATACGGTAAGTCGCAACCTGAATAAAACCATTCTTGTCGATCCCTCCGTGCAGGGAAACGTATCGGTTAAGACCTATAACGTACTGACGGAAGAGGAATATTATCAGTTCTTTCTTAGCGTGCTGGATCTGTACGGCCTGTCGGTGATCCCGATGGATAACGGCATGGTGAAGGTGGTGCGCTCCACGGTGGCGCGCACCGCCGGCGTACCGCTGGCCGACAGCAAAAACCCCGGCAAGGGCGACGAGATCATCACCCGCGTGGTGCGGATGGAAAACGTACCGGTACGGGAGCTGGCCCCGCTGCTGCGCCAGCTGAACGACGCCTCCGGTATCGGCAACGTCGTGCACTTTGAACCGTCCAACGTACTGCTGTTAACGGGTAAAGCCTCGGTGGTCAACCGGCTGGTGGATCTGGTCGGGCGCGTGGATCGCTCCGGCGTGCAGCGTCGCGAAATCGTGCCGCTGCGCTATGCCTCGGCGAAATCGCTCAGCGACATGTTGAACAACCTCAACAACGAAGAGCAGAAAGGGCAGAACGCGCCGCAGCTGACGACCAAAGTGGTGGCCGATGATGAAACCAACAGCCTGATCATCAGCGGCCCGGAAGATGGCCGGGCGCGTACCCGGTCGCTGATTGGCCAGCTCGATCGCGAACAGAATAACGAAGGCAATACCCGCGTCTTCTACCTGAAGTATGCCAGCGCCAGCAAAGTGGTGCCGGTGCTGACCGGGATTGGCGAGCAGCTGAAAGACAAAGCGGGCGCGGCGAAAAGTAAAACCCCGTCCGCCAGCAGCGAGCTGAATATTACCGCGGATGAAGCCACCAACTCGCTGGTGATCACCGCCCAGCCCAACGTCATGAACTCGCTGGAAAAGGTTATCGACAAGCTCGATATCCGCCGCCCACAGGTGCTGGTAGAGGCGATCATTGCTGAAGTGCAGGACGGTAACGGCCTCGACCTCGGCGTGCAGTGGACCGGCAAACACGGCGGGGTGCAGTTTGGCGCCACCGGTCTGCCGATAAGCCAGGTAAAAGCAGGCACCCTGAAGGGCGCCAGCTTTACCGGCATGGCGACCGGCTTCTTTAACGGCGATTTTGGCGCCCTGATGACCGCGCTCTCCACCGACGGTAAAAACGACATCCTGTCGACGCCCAGCGTCGTCACCCTCGATAACAAAGAGGCGTCATTTAACGTCGGTCAGGATGTGCCGGTACTCTCCGGCTCGCAGACCACCAGCGGGGATAACGTCTTTAACTCGGTGGAGCGAAAAACCGTCGGCACCAAGCTGAAGATTGTGCCGCAGATTAACGACGGCGACATCATTCACCTCAAGATTGAGCAGGAAGTCTCCAGCGTTGACGCCAGCGCCACCGAAGATGCGAGCCTCGGCCCAACCTTCAACACCCGTACCATCAATAACGAAGTGATGGTCCACAGCGGGCAGACCGTGGTGCTCGGCGGGCTGATGGAGAACGTCACCAAACAGAACGTCTCGAAGGTGCCGCTGCTGGGGGATATTCCGCTGGTGGGGCAGCTGTTCCGCTATACCTCCCAGGACACCTCGAAGCGCAACCTGATGGTCTTTATTCATACCACTGTTCTGCGCGACGACGACACCTACAGCGCGTCGTCGAAAGAGAAATATGACCAGATCCGCGCCCGTCAGCAGCAGCGGCTGGAAGAGAGCAAGTTCGGCATCGTCGCCCCTGAAGGCAATGCCG
The DNA here is from genome assembly GCF_049974505.2 of Leclercia sp. TB492. Lineage (NCBI taxonomy): Bacteria > Pseudomonadati > Pseudomonadota > Gammaproteobacteria > Enterobacterales > Enterobacteriaceae > Leclercia > Leclercia sp. TB492. The sequence continues at coordinate 1,495,024 of NZ_CM127572.1, forward strand.
TTCTGCCCGACTACCCGGCGATGACAGGCACGGCGACGGTGAAAAGCCGTAACCCCTTTAAAGAGTAAGGACGAGGCGCAACATGGACGAAATGCAACTGAGTCACGATCTCTGCAGCAGTAACTACGCCCGGGAGCACGGGATCCTCTTTTATCAGGGGCAGGTCTGGATGCGCGACGACGCTCCGGCGTTTGCCCTGCTGGAGATGCGCCGGGTGCTGGGGCGATCCTTCTCCCCGACCATTCTGACGGCAGACGCCTTCGACGAAATGCTGGCGAAGGTCTGGCAGCAGAACAGCGGCGTCTCCCAGCAACTGGTGGACGACATGGACGCCGATATCGACCTGCTGGCGTTAACCGAGGAGATCCCCGACAACGAAGATCTGCTGGATAACGACGAAAACTCGCCGGTGATCCGCCTGATCAACGCCATTCTTGGCGAAGCGGTGAAGGACGGCGCGTCAGATATTCATATTGAAACTTTTGAGCGCACCCTGAGCATCCGCTTTCGCGTCGACGGCGTGCTGCGACCGGTGCTGCAACCGGCGCGCAAGCTCGCGCCGCTGCTGGTGTCGCGCATTAAGGTCATGTCGAAGCTCGATATCGCCGAAAAACGCCTGCCGCAGGATGGGCGTATCTCGCTGCGGATCGGGCGCAAGGCCATCGACGTGCGTGTCTCCACCATTCCGTCGCAGTATGGCGAGCGGGTGGTGATGCGTCTGCTGGATAAAAGCAACCTCCAGCCGGACATTAATAAGCTGGGGCTGATCGATCACGAGCTGGCCCAGCTCAAGGCGCTGATTGCCCGTCCGCACGGCATTATCCTGGTCACCGGGCCGACCGGCTCCGGGAAAAGCACCACCCTGTACGCCATCCTGTCGGCGCTGAACGGCCATGAACGCAATGTCCTGACCGTGGAAGATCCGATTGAGTACGAGCTGGAAGGGGTAGGGCAGACCCAGGTTAACCCGCGCGTGGACATGACCTTTGCCCGCGGCCTGCGCGCCATCCTGCGCCAGGATCCGGACGTGGTGATGATCGGCGAGATCCGTGACGGCGAAACCGCGCAGATCGCGGTGCAGGCCTCTCTGACCGGTCACCTGGTGATGTCCACCCTGCACACCAACAGCGCCGCCGGGGCCATTACCCGTCTGCGCGATATGGGGCTGGAGTCCTTTTTAATCGGATCATCGTTGCTCGGTGTCATTGCCCAGCGTCTGGTGCGTCGGCTCTGCACCCACTGCCGCACCACCAGTCCGCTGGATGACAATGAAAAAGCGCTGTTCAGCTTTATGGCCATTACCCCGAAGGCGATCTGGCGCGCGGTGGGCTGTGAGCACTGCCGTCAGAGCGGCTATCAGGGACGTGCGGGGATCCATGAGTTTCTGGTGGTCGACAGCGCCATGCGCCGGGCGATCCACGAAGATAAAGACGAAATGGCGATCGAAACCCAGCTCTTCAAACAGGCGCACAGCCTGCGCGAAAACGGTCTGCTGAAGGTGATCTCCGGCATCACTTCGCTGGAAGAGGTGATGCGCGTCACCGCCGAACGTGGGGGTGAGGAATAATGGCATGGTATGCGTGGACCGCGACCGACGCGGCGGGTAAAACCCGGCGCGGCACCCTGCAGGCCGAGGGGCAAAAGCAGGTGCGTCAGGCGCTGCGCGAGCAAAAGCTGATGCCGCTGACCATTACCCTGACCCGGGAAAAATCCGCTGCCGGCAGCGCACAGAAAGGGATCAAGCTCTCAACGCCGGACCTGTCGATGTTTACCCGCCAGCTGTCGACGCTGGTGAACGCCGCGCTGCCGCTGGAGAGCGCCCTGAAGGCCATTGCCCGGCAGTCGGAGGATAAAAAGCTGGCGGCGATGGTGAGTGACATTCGCGACAAGGTGGTGGAAGGGCATACGCTGTTCGACGCCTTCAGCCAGTTTCCCCGCACCTTCGACAAGCTCTACTGCACCCTGGTGATGGCCGGAGAAAAAACCGGCCACCTCGGCGATGTACTGGAGAAGCTGGCGGAGTACAACGAACAGCGCCAGAAGATGAAAAGTAAGCTCACCCAGGCGATGGTCTACCCGATCACCCTGACGGTGGTAGCCATTGCGGTCATCAGTATTTTGCTGGTAGCGGTGGTGCCGCAGGTGATCGAGCAGTTTACCCATATGAAACAGCAGCTGCCGATGACCACCCGCACGCTGATTGCGGTCAGCGATTTCCTGCAGGCGTACGGCATGATCATTGGCGGAGGGCTGGCGGCGGGCGCGATCGGCTTTAAAGGCTGGCTGAAGAAAACCCGCAATCGCTTCATCTGGCACCGCTGGCTGGTGAAAAACGCCCCGGTTAAAAAGCTGGTTCGCGCCATCAACAGCGCGCGTTACATCCGCACCCTGAGCATATTGCAGGCCAGTAGCGTTCCGCTTCTGGAGGGGATGTATATCGCGATGGACGGGATTGAAAACCTCTATGCCCGCCAGGTGCTGGAGCAGGCGGCGGATACCGTGCGCCAGGGGGCATCGCTCTGTTCCGCCCTGGAGCAGGCGCAGTTCTTCCCCCCCACCATGCTGTATATGATTGCCTCCGGCGAAGAGAGCGGTGAATTAGGCAACTTAATGGATCGCGCCGCCGAAAATCAGGAATCGGGATTACAGCATCGTATTACCTTAACGCTGTCGGTATTTGAACCGGCGCTGGTGGTCTCCATGGCGACCATTGTTCTCTTTATTGTGATGTCAATATTACAGCCGCTTCTGCAACTTAATAACATGGTAGGTTAAATATGGCGATGAAACGAAAAAACCTGGCGTCCCAGGCGGGCTTTACTTTGCTCGAATTAATGGTGGTGATTGTGATCCTCGGGGTGCTGGCCAGTATGGTGGTGCCAAATTTAATGGGTAATAAAGAGAAAGCCGACAGTCAGAAAGCCACCAGCGATATTGTCGCGCTGGAAGGTTCGCTGGATATGTACAAGCTCGATAACCACCGCTACCCGACCACCGAGCAGGGCCTGCAGGCTTTGGTCAGCAAACCGGAAATCGCGCCAATCCCCAACGGCTACCGCGCCGACGGCTATATCCGCCGCCTGCCGCAGGATCCCTGGGGCAGCGATTACCTGATGGTCAGCCCGGGCGAGCACGGTGCCGTCGATGTCTTTTCTGCGGGGCCCGATGGCGAAGCCAATACCGCCGACGATATTACTAACTGGTCGCTCGCGAATAAATAATGAGTAAGCAACGCGGCTTTACTTTGCTGGAAATTATCCTCGCGCTGGTGATATTCGCCAGCTGCGCGATGATGGTGGTTTCAACGATTCCCTCGCGCAGCGGCGCGGATATATTTGGTCAGCAATTAAAAGCCCTTGTGGATTATGGTTCAGACCGTGCGGTGATGGACGGAAATATTGTCGGGTTAGTGATCGCCACGGATAAATATCAGCTTGTGTCGTTGAACGTTGTAAAAGGTGAACGTCGCTGGGTGCCCTTATCCGCAGGGCGAATTACCACGAAAGGCGATTTTCCTGAAGAGATGCACGTATCGCTATCTCCGCAGCGGCTGGCCGCCACGCTGGATGCCGATCCGCAAATCATCTTTTTGCCGGATGGCGAGGTAGGTCGCTTCACGCTGAGGTTGCAAAGCTACGACAAACAGCACCATTTCCGGGTGGTATCGCAAGGTGCGGCCCCCGTTTCGGTGGAGAACGATGACTAAACGCAAGGCAAAGCAAAAGGGGATGACGCTGCTGGAGGTGATGGTTGCGCTGGTGATTTTCTCCACCGCAGCGCTGGCGCTGATGAACTCCGTGTCCCTGAACGTTCGTTTTACCCACGGCCTGAGCGAAACAGTGCAGGCCAGTTGGGTCGCGGAAAACGTGCTTGCAGAAGCGACGCTCAGCAACAGTGATTTCCCCGATGCCGATGAGCAGGGGACGGAAACCATGGGCGGGCGTAGCTGGAACTGGCACAAGCAGCGGGTCAAAACCGCCAACAACGGCTGGGCCAGTGAAGTTCGCGTTTACGCAGAAGGGGATGAAAGCCAGCCGGCCATCGCCCTGTACATCATTCCGCCAGCAGAGAAGGTGAGCAAGTGAAAAAAACGCGACGCCAGCGTGGCTTTACCCTGCTGGAGATCATGATCGCCCTGACCATTTTTGCGGTGATTAGCACCCTGGCCTGGCAGATCCTGGACGGGGCGATGCGTACCCGCTCTGCAACCGATGCCAGTGCGGCAAAGCTTAATCAGGTGCAGCGCGCCTGGAGCCTGATGGAGCGTGATTTCTTTCAGCTTCAGGGGCGTGCGCCGCGTAACGAACCGGGCGTGTTTGTGCAAACCGATGACGCCATTGAGCTAACCACGCTGAACGGCGTGAGCGGCACCGTCCAGCTGGAGCGCGTGCGTTGGCGGCTGGAAGAGGGGCGTTTATATCGCGATATCTGGCCTGCGATTGATGGCCCGGCGAGCGTGAAGCCCGAAGAAGTCCCCATCGTTAATAAGGTGAAATCGATGACGTGGCGCTTTTACAGCCAGGGCTGGCAGAAAAACTGGACCGACAGCAGTCGCCAGCCCGACGGCGTAGAGGCGACGCTGACGATGGAAAACGGCGATATCTGGCGTTGGGTGTTTACGACCCCCGGGGAGATACCTGCCGTGACGGTTGCCCCGACGCCGGAGACAAAAGCGGCCGCTCCGCAGCCGGAGCAGGCGCCTCAAGCGGCGTCAGGAGTACAGCCGTGAGCCGAACAGACAAACAGAAAGGCGTCGCCCTGCTGGTGGTGCTGATCCTGCTGGTGATGATGTCGGCGCTGGCCGCCAGAATCAGCCAGCAGTTTTGCCGCAACCTGCAAAAAACACATTACCAGGTGAGCCAGCAGCAGCTGCGCTGGGCGATGCAGGCGCAGGAAAAAACCGTTAAAGCGATCCTGCAAACCGAGGCCAGCGGCGAAAGCAGAGCCCTTGCGCCGGACGGTGACTGGCATCAGCCGCTGGAAACCCGGGGGGATGACTACACCCTGGTCAGCCAGACAGAAGATGCGCAGGACTGCTTTAACGTCAACAACCTGCTGGCAGCGGATAAAGGGCCTCAGGTACAGGACGCCGCGGCCGCGGCAGGGAAACCGCGTAAAGAGCAAATCGTCGAGCAGCTCCTGATCGACAGCGGCGTCAGCCAGGCCACCGCCGAAGCGGTATATTCCCAGCTGGTGGACTACCTCGACGGGGACGCCACCACCGCCAGAGAGGGCGCTGAGAGCGATGCGTGGGCAGGGGCTGTCCCGGCTCGCCAACCCGCGAATCAGATGATGCGCACTATTGCGGAAATCAAACTGCTGCCTGCGTTCCCGGCCCAGGCGTATCCGACAGTGAGCAAGCTCTTGTGCGCCCTGCCGGATCCCGCCAGCAAGGTTGACGTGAATACCCTCAAACCTGAACAGGCAGGCGTCCTGGCGGCGATGTTCCCGGGAAAACTGACGGAAGATGACGCCAGACGTCTGATTGATGCTCGCCCTGAAGCGGGGTGGGAAAGTCTGGATGCGTTCAGCAAGATGCTGGAACAAACCTTCCCGCAGCTTAAAGACGATTTACCCCAGGTGGCGGAACAGCTGGCCATTAACAGCCGATATTTCCGCGTTGACTATACCGGCAACACGGATGATTTAACGCTGCTCATGGTTAGCCAGCTTCAGGTTAATAACGACGCCGGTGAGATTGTGACGTGGCAGCGTCGTTACCGAATGATTGAATAACAGAAGTTGATATCGATGAAACAGGTGCTTTTTGTTCGTCCCGACAGCCGTGAGAACGGGAAATTATGGTGGTGCGAGTCCGGTAGTCAGCAGGTTGAAACGCTGGAGAATCTCTCGGAGCTCACTACTCTCGCCAGACATGCTCTGGCAGGACGCGTCTGTCTGCTGCTGCCTGCCAGTGAAACGATCTTCCGCCACTTCAGATTACCGAAAAAAGGAATGGCCGCCCAAAGCACGGCCTTTTCCTGGATGGCGGAGGAGACATTAATAGGTGAAGTGGACAACCTTCACTGGACGGTACTCAATAAAAAAGGGTGCGACATTGACGCGGTGGCGATTGATGCCGGGCGCCTGCGCCAGTGGCTTGACCGTTTCACCGCTGCCGGTTTGACCGTTATTCAGGCCATCCCGGACGCCTGGCTGCTGCCGGTATCCGCCGGGGGCACGACCTTTGTCTCTCTTGACGAGAACTACTGGCTACGTTTGTCACCAGCGTCGGCGTGTGAAGTGGATACGGCCCTGCTGCCTCTGGTGTTGCAGGAGAGAGGGGAGGGCGAAGTGTGCTGCTACGGCGCCGTTCCGCCGGAAGTGGTGGTTGACGAGGCGCTGGCCTGGGTGCATCCGCTGGTGCTGATCCAGCCGCAGTGGCAGGCTTGTCGCGTGAACCTGCTGCACGGGGCGTTCAGCGCCAGAAGCGGCAATAAGGAGCTGACAAAAAGCATGAAGCTAGCCGTGGCTGCTGCGGGGCTGCTGTCGCTTGGCCTGCTGTTAGGACCCCGTGCCGCGATAGCCTGGATGCTGGCTCAGGAGGAAAACCAGGTTCAGCAGGAGGTCATGCAGGTCTACCAGCACCATTTTCCGAGTATGCGCCAGCAGACCAACATCAAATATCACTTTGGTCAGAATATAAAGAAACAGCCTAAGGGGATTTTCCTGCAAATCGATGAGCTGGAAACCGCCAGACGGGCGGTTCCGGCAATGGAAATTACCCGGCTTGAATACGATGCAGCACAAGGGACGCTGACCCTGGGCGTCAGTGGCCAAAATCAGCAGGCGCTCCAGGCGTTTGTGAATCAGACCAGCCCAAATTTTGATTTTTCAGTACAGCCTGTTTCAGCAGAGGCACCGTACACCGCCATTGTGACAGGGAAACATAAATGAACGAGAGCATCGCGCAGCTGAAAAGGCGTTATCAGAATTACAACGTCAGGGAAAAAATCATTTTGAAAATAGGCGCAGCGGCAGTCGGCTGCGCTGCAATTTATTACGCAGGAGTGATTCCCTTGGATAATATGATTCAAAGCAGTAAAACGACCCTTGCACGTCAGGTTGAAACGCTCAACTGGATGCGTCAGGAAATAGATAAAAACCATCTTCAGATGTTGCAGGTTAAAACTGATAATCCACGCAGCGTGATTGAGAACAGCGCCCACGCCATTAATTTATCGCTGACGGATGTTCGCCAGGACGGGCAAACACTCTCCTTCGTGGTTGGACGGGTGAATATTTACGAATTAAAAAACTGGCTGCGTGAAATCAACCTGACTTCCGGGGTCCGCCTGCAAAAAATGAATCTCACCCCGGTTGACCACATCAGCGATGTAAAGGCCGAAATTCAGCTGACCTGGAAGAAACTGGCATGAACACCTTCGCACTGATACGGGAGGTTTACCCGGTTGGGTTCTTCCTCATGAGTGCGGTGTCAGGGGCAATAACAGGCAGTTTTCTCGGCGTAGTGGCAGACCGCGTCCCGCCTATGGTGATGGAAGAGGAGGGATGCGGCAACCTGCTGTTCCCTGGCTCGCACTGCCCGGTGTGTCAGCATTCACTCTCTGCCTGGGAAAATATTCCGCTGCTCAGCTGGCTGTTACTGCGGGGCCGCTGCAGCCAGTGCCGAACGGCGATTCCGCTACAGGTCCTTTTGATTGAGCTGTTTACCGCGCTATTTTTTGGCATAACGGCCTGGTCTGTTCCGGGCATTCAAACCCTCTTCTCGCTCTGGCTGTTGGCGTCGTTTTTACTGCCGCTGACGTTGATCGACTGGCAACACCAGCTGCTGCCTGATTGCCTGACGCAGAAGCTGCTCTGGACCGGATTGCTCGTACATACGCTGGGCCATGCGCTGCCCCTTCGCGATGCTGTGCTCGGCGCAGTCGCGGGATATCTGTCGCTCTGGCTGATTTACTGGGGCTTTCGCCTGACGACTGGCCGGGAAGGGCTAGGTTACGGTGATTTCAAGCTGCTGGCGGCGCTGGGGGCCTGGTGTGGCTGGCAGGCACTGCCTTCTGTCGTATTAATTGCTGCGCTTAGCGGTATTGTCGGTTATTTCGCATTAAACCATTCACATAAAAATAGCCAAACAATATCTTTTGGTCCCTATTTATCCTTTGCCGGCCTCACTGTTTTTATTGCTCAGGCATTCGCTGTCACACTCTGAATATTTTGGTCAAGTTTTTTATCGCTTTTTTTCGACGAGGAAAGGAAGGGAACACGTTTTTTCTACGGTGTATCGTAAAAGACATAAGACAGAGGGAATTTATGCTTGTGTCTTTTTAGGGAGGAATACAACGCTTCACAATATTTTTGGCAACGGATTTTTTATTTATTTAAAACTAAGTGTGTAAATTCATTCCATGAGCTCAGGGAAGTCATGGGTAATTAACGTTCACGTATAAATTTATCAGGATATAAAAATGAATTTTATGAAGCCTAAATATCTGGCGCTTTTCATTGCGGCTGCCACAAGCTCAGCATTCGCAGCGGCGCCAGGTACGCCGTCTATTACTTCAGGCAATGACAAATTTGCTTTGGTAGAAGTCGATCAGGCGGCTCAGGACTATAACAATCTTGTTAAAGTTCACAGCGATGGTGTGGATGTGAAGGTTGAGTGGAACGTCTGGAGCGGTGATGCGCCAACGTCGGCAAAAGTACTGCTGGATGGCCAGACCGTCTGGACCGGGGCGGGCAGCGCTGCGGGCTCTGCGACCTTCAAGGTGAAGAAAGGGGGTCGCTATCAGGAGCAGGTTGAGCTTTGCAACGACAGCGGCTGCACCAAAAGTGCCAGCAAACTGATTATCGTTGCAGATACGGACGGTAGCCACCTGCTGCCGATGAACACCCCTCTGCTTGAGAACAATAAATCCTTCGCTAAACACACCGACAAAGTTGTGGGGGCTTACTTCCCTGAGTGGGGCGTATATGACCGTAACTTCTCTGCCGACAAGATCCCGGTTGCTAACCTGAACCACCTGCTTTATGGCTTCATTCCAATCTGTGGCGGTGATGGCATTAACGACAGCGCCAAATCCTCCGGCGCGCTGGAGTCGCTGAAACGTGCCTGTGCGGGCCGCCAGGACTACACCGTTGCTATCCACGATCCCTGGGCTGCTCTGCAAAAACCTCAGTCCGGCGTCTCCAACTGGGACGATCCGTACAAAGGTAACTATGGTCAGCTGATGGCGATGAAAAAAGCCCATCCGGACCTCAAAATTCTGCCTTCTGTTGGCGGCTGGACGCTGTCTGACCCGTTCTTCCAGATGGACAACAAAGTGCTGCGTGACCGCTTCGTTGGCTCCGTGAAAGAGTTCCTGAAAACCTGGAAAGTGTTTGACGGCGTGGATATCGACTGGGAATTCCCTGGCGGCGGCGGCGAGAACGCTAAACTGGGTAACCCGGCTGTCGATAAGGCCACCTATACCGCGCTGATGCACGATCTGCGCGCAATGCTGAACGAACTGTCAGCTGAAACAGGCCGTACCTATGAGCTGACCACCGCGATTGGTGCCGGCAGAGATAAGATTGAAGACGTGGACTATGGCACTGCGCAGCAGTATCTCGACCACATCTTCCTGATGAGCTACGACTACTACGGCTCATGGAGCAAGACCGACCTGGGTCACCAGGCCGCGCTGTACGGTGCTTCCTGGAAACCAGACACCAACTACACCACCGATAACGCCGTGAAAGCGATGCTCGATCAGGGCGTTCAGCCGGGTAAAGTCGTTGTGGGCGCAGCAATGTACGGCCGCGGCTGGACTGGCGTTCACGGTTATACCGGCGACAATCCATTTACCGGCACCGCGACCGGCGCCATCCCGGGTTCATGGGAAGCAGGCATCCTTGATTATCGCGATATCGTGAACAAGATGCTGGGTAAACCAGGCTGGGAATACAAGTACGATACCGCGGCAGAAGCCCCGTACCTGTTCAACAAATCCACCGGTGAGCTGATCAGTTATGACAACGCCCGTTCTGTCGAAGCGAAAGGCAAATACGTGCTGAACAAAAACCTCGGGGGTCTGTTCGCCTGGTCTATCGAATCTGACAACGGCGACATTCTGAATGCGATGAACGAAAGCCTGACGGGCGGCAGCTCAACGCCAGTGGAACCGGTTGTTACCAACCATGCCCCTGTCGCTTCTGCGACTGATGTAAGCGTGACTGGCCCGGCTTCCGTGACGCTGGATGGCTCTGCTTCCAGCGATCAGGACGGCGATGCGCTGACCTACAAATGGACGCAGGTGTCCGGTACCTCCGTGACGCTGTCCAACAGCACCAGCGCGAAAGCAAGCTTTAACGTTCCTGCTGTCGCGAGCAACCAGACGCTGGTCTTCCGTCTGACCGTTACTGACGCGAAAGGTCTGAGCAACTCAGTTGACGTGCAGGTTGTTAACAAAGCGCCTAAAGCCAACCAGGCACCAGTGATCAACGCGATGCAAGCGGTCACCGTTGAATCCGGTGAAGCGGTTTCTCTGCACGCACAGGCGTCCGATCCCGATGGCGATGCACTGACCTATAGCTGGAGCGTACCGGGTGACATGAATGCCACCGGCACCGATACCGCGAACGTGCGTATCACCGCGCCAGAAGTGAGCAATACATCGACCTATACGCTGAGCGTGATCGTGTCTGATGGTAAAACCAGCGTGCAGTCTAACGTTGAAGTGACAGTGACCCCGAAAGAAGCGGTTGTTCCGGTTGACGAAGAGACCAACCCGTCTGACGAAGGTACGACCCCATCTGATGAAGGTACCACGCCGGCAGACGAAGGGAGTGCGACCGGTAGTTGCGATGCCCCTGTTGATGCCAACGCCAGCAAATATGCTGCGTGGAGTGCAAACACCATTTACAACGGCGGCGACATTGTTAGCTCCGATAATCTGGTGTGGAAAGCGAAGTACTGGACTCAGGGCAACAAACCGGCATTCGGTGAGGGTGCATGGGAGCTGGTAAGCCAGGTGAAATTCAACTGGCAGCCTGAAATGGTTTATAACGGCGGCGACACCACCACTTACGAAGGTAATGTATACCGCGCGAAATGGTGGACGAAGGGCGACAAACCAGGCAACAGCGATGTATGGGTAAAAGAAGGCGCGTCAGCAGACTGCAAATAATCTTCTGAACCTTTAATGACGGGCGTGATAGTCGTCCGTCATGGTTGACCGCGCTGCGCTTCGGGTGCGGTCAACCATCAAAAAAATAAATAACAGCTGTGCACAAGGGGAAAATGGGAAATCCCTGTAGCAGGTCAATTAAATGAAACGCCTAATCTTTTTGTTGTTAATGATAAGCCAAAGCACCATGGCAAACTGCTGGGACAACGCTGCGCATTATTATCATGTCGATCCCTGGCTGTTATTTGCAATTGCAAAAGTGGAATCGGGTATGAATCCCTATGCGGTGGGCTGGAATCACGATGGTTCACGCGATGTGGGGTTAATGCAAATTAATAGCTCTCACTTTAGTGAATTACAACGCCTCGGTATTGATGAGTCCCGCTTAATCACTGAGCCTTGTACCTCAATAATGGTGGGCGCATCCATATTATCAGACATGGTCAAAGTTTATGGCTATAACTGGGAAGCGGTAGGAGCCTATAACGCAGGAGCGAAAAAAGAAAATTATCCCCAACGTATGATGTATGCCCATAAGGTGTGGGCGAAGTACAGGGAAATAAAAGCAAAACAATCTTACCGGTACTGATTTTTATTTTTTGAAGAGTACCCGACGGTATTCTTCAGAAAATGAAAAATAAACGCCTCCAGGGGGTTTATGTATTAAGGGAGTAATACATAAGCCGGGAGTGCATCACCCATTGTTGCTTATATACAGGATTATTTGAAATGACGAAAAGGACATTACTCAGCGTTCTCGTTGCGGGGGCATGTGTCGCTCCCTTTATGGCGCAGGCTGCAATGTTACAGGCGGCCAGCAGCGAACCTTACACCATGAAAGCCAGCGATCTGGCTAAAAAGGAAAAAGAACTGACCGATTTCCCGTTAATGAAATCGGTAAAAGACACCATTCGCACCCTGGATAACAGCGTTGTCGAACAGATTGAACCTGGCAAAGCGTCCAACCCGGATAACGTTAAGCGCGTTGAAGGGATCCTGAAAGAGAGCGACTGGGAATATCTCTTCCCTCTGCGCGCGAAGGATTATAGCTACAGTAACTTCCTCAAGGCCGTGGGTAAATTCCCGGCGCTGTGCGACACCTATAAAGATGGCCGTGACAGCGACGCGATCTGCCGTAAAGAGATGGCGACCATGTTTGCGCACTTCGCCCAGGAAACCGGCGGCCATGAAAGCTGGCGTCCTGAAGCCGAATGGCGCCAGGCGCTGGTTTACATCCGGGAAATGGGCTGGAGCGAAGGCCAGAAAGGCGGTTATAACGGCGAATGTAACCCTGATGTATGGCAGGGGCAGACCTGGCCATGCGGTAAAGACAAAGATGGCGATTTCCTGAGCTACTTTGGTCGCGGTGCCAAGCAATTGTCCTACAACTATAACTACGGTCCGTTCTCTGAAGCGATGTACGGCGATGTGAAAGTCCTGCTGGAAAAACCCGAGCTGGTGGCTGACACCTGGCTGAACCTGGCAAGCGCCATCTTCTTCTTTGCCTATCCACAGCCGCCGAAACCGAGCATGTTGCAGGTTATCGACGGAACCTGGCAGCCAAACGAACACGACAAAGCGAACGGTCTGGTACCGGGCTTCGGCGTGACCACCCAGATCATCAACGGCGGCGTTGAGTGCGGCGGCCCGACTGAAATTGCGCAGTCTCAAAACCGTATCAAGTACTACAAAGAGTTCGCTAACTACCTGAAAGTGCCGGTTCCGGCTGACGAAGTGCTGGGCTGTGCCAACATGAAACAGTTTGATGAGGGCGGCGCGGGTTCTCTGAAAATCTACTGGGAACAGGACTGGGGATGGAGTGCAGATACACCAGACGGTAAGACCTACTCTTGCCAGCTGGTCGGCTACCAGACGCCATTCAGCGCCTTTAAAGAGGGTGACTACACCAAATGTGTTCAGAAGTTTTATAACGTGAACATCGTGGATGATGAGGGGTCTGCAATCACGCCGGATGAAACGCCGGTTACGCCAACCCCTTCTGAAGATGAAACGCCGGTCACCCCGATCCCGACGCCGGATGAGACCCCTGCGGTGGTTAACCATGCGCCAGTGGCGCATATCGCAGGTCCAGTCGGTGCGGTTGAAGCCGGTGCCCAGGTTTCCCTGAGCGCAGAAGGCTCTACTGATGAAGACGGCAACAAACTGACCTACACCTGGCGCTCCCAGGACGGCCAGACCGTCAGCGGTGAAGACAAAGCCGTGGTGACATTTACCGCGCCGGAAGCCACAACGGCTCAGCAGTATGAAGTCAGCCTGACCGTCAGCGACGGTGAACTGAGCGCGACCACCACTTACCTGTTAAACGTGAAAGCGAAAGCGGCAACCCCGTCTCAGGATGAAGGCAGCTCTGGTTCCTATGCTGCGTGGAGCGCCAACGGCAAGTACAACGCCGGGGATATCGTGAACAACAAGGGTAAACTGTTCCAGTGCAAACCCTTCCCGAACAGCGGCTGGTGTAACAGTGCGCCAGCGTACTACGAACCGGGCGCAGGCCTGGCCTGGGCAGACGCCTGGACAGCGTTGTAAAAGCAAAACGGCAACCTCAGGGTTGCCGTTTTCGTGTCAGCGATGCAGCTTCCCGTGATCCCGCAGCCAGGCCGCCGTCTTCTCAATGCCTTCATCCAGCGTCACCAGCGGTGTATAGCCGAGCTCGGTCTCTGCGCGTCGCGTATCAAGGGTAAAGTCAAAGTTCAGTTTCGACACCCCGTAGTGGGTCAGGGCGGGCTCTTTGGCGGCTTTATTTCCCAGCCGCTCCATGCTGCGGGCAATAATGTCCAGCATCGGATAGGGCACCGAGCGGATCCGGCAGTGAATGTTCAGCTCGTCAATCAGCTTCTGCACAATGCTGCGCAATGTGCGCGGTTCGCCGTTGGTGATGTTATATGCCCGCCCGGACGGCAGATTGTCGCATTCGATCTGGCTGGCCAGCCACATGGCGTGAATGGCGTTGTCGAAATAGGTCATGTCCACCAGCGCATCTCCGCCGCGCGGCAACAGCACGCTGCCGTAGTGGTGCATCATCTGCGCCAGGCGCGGAATAAACACTTTATCGTGCGGCCCAAACAGGCTCTGCGGACGCAGGATGGTAAAGCGGGTATGCGGGTTGGACTGCGCCAGCAGATCGATCACCTCTTCGCTGGCGGCTTTGCTGCGGGCAAATTCGCAGGCGTAGCGCGCAGGACGAAAATCTTCCTGAACATCGCGATGATGGTGGTAATCGAAGTAGAGCGACGGGGAGGAGATATGCACGAAGTTGCGCACCCCCCAGGCCACGGCCCACTCGCCCAGACGGCGGGTGGCGCGCACGTTCGCCAGATCGAAGGCTTCCTGGGTACCCCAGGGCGAGGTAAAGCTGGAGCAGTGCCACAGCGTATCGATTCCGGCCAGCATCACTTTTGCCTGGGAAGAGACCAGTTCCGTCAGGTCGGCATGGACAAACTCTGCGCCCATTTTTTGCAGCAATTTACCCATCGCTTCATTGCGACCGGTGGCCCGGACGCTGATGCCTTTATTGCGCAAAAACTCCACCGCATTGCGGCCTAAGCCGCTGGTGGCGCCGGTAACCAGTACCTTCATATCGATCCACTGTTTTGAAAAGAATTTCGTGCGCATTCTTCCGTGAATTACGCCTGTATGCAATGGGAAACGTGAAAGATTCGGAGTTTTAATCAGACTTTTTCTGACTTTTGTTCTGCCAGATGTGCAATACGCCGGGCCATTCCCCGGAAGATAAACAGGTGCGCCGGGATCATCAATAGCCAGTAGAACAGACCCGGCATCCCGTGCGGGTGCCACCAGGCGCGCACGTCCAGCTCCCGGCGATCGCCTTTGTCCTTCAGGGTAAAGCACAACCGCCCAAGACCGGGGGCTTTCATGCCAAACAGCAGCGCCAGCTGTTTCTCTGGCTCGACGATAATCACCTTCCAGCTGTCGACCGCATCACCGGTTTGCAGGTACGGTGCCGCCGGACGGCCCTTCGCCAGCTTATGCCCGACCAGCAGGTCCATCATCGCCCGGGTCTGCCACAGGGCGTTGCCAAAGAAGTAACCCTCTTTGCCGCCGAGCTGATTCACCACCTGCCACAGGTCGGCCAGGCTGGCGGAGGTTGTCACCCTATACCCGGCCTGCTTTGGATAGTAGCCGTACTCCGGCCGCCAGCGGGCGAACGCCTGGGCGTCGTAGCCCCAGTCGCTGGAGTTCACCAGCTTCTCCTCTTCTTTTAGCGTGTTACGCACCGCGTCATCGAAGCGGATCAATTCCTGCGGGATCAGCGCCCGCAGCTCGCGGTCGTCCGCCAGCAGATCGTGTTTCAGCCCCTGAATTAAGGCCCTGGCGGTGGTCGGCGGCACGGAGGTGATGACGTTTAAAAACCACACCGAGATCCAGCGGGTCGGGAAGGGGATGGGGATCAGCGGCCGGCGGCGGCCGCTCACCGTCATAAAGTGTTCGAACTGCTGCTGATAGCTCAGCACCTCGGGCCCGGCGGCCTCCAGCACCCGGTGCTCTGTGGCCGGGTGATTGAGCAGTTCAACCAGATAGTGCAGCAGATTCTCCAGGGCAATCGGCGTGGTGCGGGATCGCACCCAGCGCGGCGGGGTCAGCACCGGCAGGTTATAGACCATGTCGCGCATCACCTCGAAAGCGGCAGAGCCTGCGCCGACGATGATCCCGGCCCGCAGCTCGGTGAGCGGGATCCCGGCGCTGCGCAGCACCCCGGCGGTCAGCTGCCGGGCGCGCAGGTGGTCGGACTGCTCATGCTCCGGTGCCTGCAACGAACTGAGGAAAATAATCTGTTTAACCGGATGTTCCAGCAGCAGGTCGCGGACGTTCATCGCTACCTGACGCTCGTGGGCGATAAAGTTCCCGCCTTCGCCCATGCTGTGCACCAGATAGTAAAGGGTATCCACCCCCGCAAGCAGGGCCGCCAGATCCCGGGGCCAGTTGAGATCGATAGCATGGCAGGTGACGTTGGGCAGCCCCAGCTTTTGCAGGCGCTCAACGTTGCGTGCCGCAGCCCGGACCTGATGCCCGCGCGCGCTAAGGGCGGCCACCAGATGTTGACCGATATACCCGCTGGCACCCAGGACCAGAATACGTTGCGGCACGTTAGCTCCTTAGCGCTGCAAAAACGCCTGCCAGTGAGCAACGACTTCAGCAAGCTGCTCGCGGTTGACGTCGAGATGCATTACCAGACGGACCACCGGCGAGGCGTTGATCAGCACGCCGCGCGCCTTCATAAACTCACCCAGCGCCGCCGCGTTGTCCTCTCCGACGCGGATAAACAGCATGTTAGTGTCGTGACGCATCACATCTGCGCCGATCTCGCGCAGCTGCGTCGCCATCCATGCCGCATTGTCGTGATCGTCCTTCAGGCGGGCAACGTTATTTTTCAGGGCGTACAGACCCGCTGCGGCGAGGATCCCGGCCTGGCGCATGCCGCCGCCGGTCATTTTACGCCAGCGGTTGGCGCGCCTGATGTAGTCGGCGTTGCCCACCAGCAGGGAGCCCACCGGCGTGCCCAGCCCTTTGGAGAGACAAATGGTGAACGAGTCGCAATATTGCGTGATCTCTTTCAGCTCGCAGCCATACTCCACCACGGCGTTAAAGATGCGTGCGCCGTCGACGTGCAGCCCCAGCTTGCGCTCGCGGGTAAACTCCCACGCCGCTTTCAGGTACTCGCGCGGGAGCACTTTGCCGTTATGGGTGTTTTCGAGGCTGAGCAGCTTAGTGCGGGCGAAGTGGATGTCGTCGGCTTTGATTTTGGCGGCAACTTTGTCCAGCGGCAGGGAGCCGTCAGAGGCGGCATCGATCGGCTGCGGCTGAATGCTGCCGAGCACCGCGGCGCCACCGGCTTCGTAGAGATAGTTATGCGCCCCCTGACCGACGATATACTCTTCGCCGCGTTCACAGTGGCTGAGCAGGGCCACCAGGTTGGCCTGGGTGCCGGTCGGCAGGAACAGGGCGGCCTCGTGACCGCTCAGCTCCGCGGCATAGCGCTGAAGTTCGTTAACGGTGGGGTCGTCGCCGTAGACGTCGTCCCCGACCGGCGCGGCCAGCATCTCCTCCAGCATGGCTCGCGTTGGTCTTGTGACGGTGTCGCTGCGTAAATCAATCATGGCATTTCCTTATTATTTTAAAGGCGATGCCGATTGTTTTACCTGAGCCAGTTGGTTTTGGCTAGCTCCAGAACTTCGTCACCGCGGCCGCTGATGATGGCGCGCAGCATATACAGGCTAAAGCCCTTGGCCTGCTCAAGTTTGATCTGCGGCGGGATCGCCAGTTCGTCTTTGGCGACCACCACGTCCACCAGCACCGGGCCTTCGGTGGCGAAGGCGCGCTGTAGGGCATCGTCCACCTCGGAGGCTTTTTCCACACGGATGCCGGTGATACCGCAGGCTTCGGCGATAGCGGCGAAGTTGGTGTCGTGCAGCTCGGTGCCGTCGGTGAGATAGCCCCCGGCCTTCATCTCCATCGCCACAAAGCCCAGCACGCTGTTGTTAAAGACGATGATTTTGATCGGCAGCTTCATCTGCGCCACCGAGAGAAAATCGCCCATCAGCATGCTGAAGCCGCCGTCACCGCACATCGCCACCACCTGCCGCTCCGGCGCGGTGGCTTTGGCCCCCAGCGCCTGCGGCATGGCGTTAGCCATCGAGCCGTGGTTAAACGAGCCAATCAGACGGCGCTTGCCGTTCATTTTCAGGTAGCGCGCCGCCCATACGGTCGGGGTGCCCACGTCGCAGGTAAAGATGGCATCTTCGTCAGCGTAATGGCTGATCTGCTGCGCCAGATACTGCGGGTGGAGCGCCTTGTCGCTGGGCTTCGCCAGATCGTCCAGCCCTTTGCGGGCATCACGGTAGTCGCTGAGGGCTTTATCGAGGAATTTACGATCGGTTTTCTCCTCCAGCAGCGGCATCAGCGCGGTAAGCGTGGCCTTGATATCGCCTACCAGCGCCATATCCACCTTGCTGTGGGCCCCGATGCTGGCCGGGTTGATGTCGATCTGAATGATTTTTGCGTCGGTAGGGTAGAAGGCGCGATAGGGGAAGCGGGTGCCGAGCAGCACGAGGGTGTCGGCGTTCATCATGGTGTGGAACCCGGACGAGAAGCCGATCAGCCCGGTCATCCCTACATCAAAGGGGTTATCGTACTCTACGTGCTCTTTGCCGCGCAGGGCGTGAACAATCGGCGCCTTGAGCATGCCGGCAAATTCCACCAGCTCGTCGTGGGCCCCGGCGCAGCCGCTGCCGCACATCAGGGCGATATTGCTGGAGTAGCGCAGCAGCTGCGCCAGCTTTTTCAGTTCGGCATGGGCGGGCGTCACCACCGGCAGGGGGGCCGGATACCAGTGGTTGCTGGCGCTTTCCGGTGCCGCCTGTAGCGCCACGTCGCCGGGCAGCACAATTACCGAGACGCCACGCTTTAAGATAGCGTTGCGCAGGGCCAGGGCCAGCACCTGCGGGATCTGCTCGGGTGAGGAGACAAGCTCACAGTAGTGGCTGCATTCACGGAACAGCTCCTGGGGATGCGTCTCCTGAAAATAGCCGCTGCCGATTTCACTCGACGGAATATGCGCCGCGATGGCCAGCACCGGGACGTTGTTACGATGACAATCAAACAGGCCGTTGATCAGGTGCAGGTTGCCCGGCCCGCAGGAACCGGCGCACACCGCCAGCTCCCCGGTGAGCTGGGCCTCGGCCCCGGCGGCGAACGCGGCGACCTCCTCATGACGGGTGGGCATCCACTCGATGGTGCCCATCCGGTTCAGGCTGTCGCTCAGGCCGTTGAGGGAATCCCCGGTGACACCCCAGATTCGCTTCACTCCGGCCTGTTCCAGCATTTTTGCAATGTAGTTCGCCACGGTTTGTTTCATGGTAGTCCGTCTCCTGAATGTGATAACGCTTTCAAGCTTAGATGAAACTGACCGCCATGCCTGTTTAATCCCCCTGATTAATAGTTGCTTTCAATGCGCAACATTTCGTCATATTGTGGTGGCGTATCCCATAAAAAGCGGAGTGAATTCAAATGGTTAAATCATTGTTAATGGCTGTTAATAAAACGCTAACGCATGAAGATTTTGGCAGACTGCTGCTGCGCCTGGCGGTGGGGGGGTTGATGCTGTTTCATGGCCTGCATAAGGCTTTCGACGGGGTGGGGGGGATTGCAGGCATGCTGGTGGCAAAAGGACTGCCGGGCTTTATCGCCTATGGGGTTCTGATTGGCGAAGTGGTGGCGCCGATCCTGATTATCCTCGGTATTCTTACCCGTCCGGCGGCGCTGGTACTGGCCTTTACTATGGTCGTGGCGTGGCTGATGGTAGGCACCGGTAAAACCTTCGCGCTGGATGCGGTGGGGGCGTGGGCGATTGAGAGTCTGGTCTACTTCTTCGTTGGCGCACTGGCCGTGGCATTTTTAGGGGCGGGGCGGTACGCGGTGGTAAGCGATCCGGTCTGGAAGTAACGCCGGGCGGCACTGCGTTTGCCCGGCCTACGGGTTTCGTAGGCCCGGTAAGCGTAGCGCCACCGGGTATTAGAGCATGGACTTTGCAGGCCCGGTAAGCGGTAGCGCCACCGGGCTTTTCATCAGGCCAGCACCAAATCCCCCTGCGGATGACAGGAGCAGGCCAGCACGTAGCCTTCCGCCACTTCGGCATCCGTCAGCGTCATGGTGCTGGAGACGGTATAGTTCCCGTCCACCACCTTCGTTTTACAGCAGCCGCAGACGCCTGCACGGCAGGCGGCCACCACCGGCACGTTATTGCTCTCCAGCGCCTCCAGCAGCGTGCTGCCCACGCGGCCAAAGAAGGTCTGTGCCGGCTGCAGTTTGGTGAACTTCAGTCCGCTGGTGGCGGCTTCCGCGACCGGGGTAAAGAACTGCTCTTTAAAGAAGCGGGTCACGCCCAGGGCCTTCACCTCTTCTTCAACAATGTCCATATAGGGCGCCGGACCGCAGGTCATCACGGTGCGTGAGGCGAGATCCGGCACGCGCTGCAGCAGCTCGCGGGTCAGACGACCGGCCACAAAACCCTCGGTGGCGTTGGTTTCGGCCACCAGGGTGACCGGGTAGTTACGCCATTCGTCCGCGAAAATCACATCCTGCGGCGAGCGCACGCTGAAGATCACCTCCACGTCGGCCTGCGGGCGGTTCTTCGCCAGCCAGCGACGCATCGACATCACCGGCGTCACGCCGCATCCGGCAGCCAGCAGCAGGAATTTATCTTCCGGCTTATCGTCACAGGTAAAATCACCCTGCGCGTCCGACAGCCAGATGTAATCCCCGCGCTTCACATCGTGCGTCAACCACTGAGAGCCTGCCCCCGCATCAATGCGGCGGATGGTCAGCGTGATGTACTCGCTGATACCCGGCGTTGAGGAGATCGTGTACGCCCGCAGCGTTTCCGCTGAATTACGCACGCTGACCAGCGCATACTGTCCGGCACGGTATGGATAATAGTCGTGGCACAGCAGCGATATCGTCCAGACATCAGGCGTTTCCTGATGGATGTGATGAACCTGCATCCGCCATGGGCACTGATGGGTTGGCATTGTCATACTTTACTCCTTACGCGCTCAGCAGTTGCTTCATGTCTTCTTCAACGGTGGTCACGGAACGCAGACCAAACTTCTCGTTGAGGACGGCCAGCAGATCCGGCGTAAAGAAGCCGGGTGCGGTCGGGCCGGTGACGATGTTTTTCACGCCCAGCGACAGCAGGGTCAGCAGGATCACAATCGCTTTCTGTTCGAACCAGGAGAGCACCAGCGACAGCGGCAGGTCGTTCACGCCACAGCCCAGTTTTTCTGCCAGGGTTACCGCCAGGATGATCGCCGAGTAGGCATCGTTACACTGGCCGGCATCGATCAGACGCGGCAGGCCTTCAATATCACCGAACTCCAGCTTGTTGAAACGGTATTTACCGCAGGCCAGGGTCAGGATCAGGCAGTCGTCCGGCACGCTGGTGGCGAAGTCGGTGAAGTAGTTACGCTCCCCGCGTGCGCCGTCGCAGCCGCCGACCAGGAAGATGTGACGCAGTTTTTCGCGGCTCACCAGATCAATCAGGGAATCCGCCGCGCCCAGCAGGGTCTGACGGCCAAAACCAACGGTGATCAGATGAGGGATTTCGCTGTACGGGAAGCCCGCCATCTGCTGTGCCTGGGCAATCACCGGGCCAAAATCATCACCTTCGAGGTGGCTCACGCCCGGCCAGCCGACGATGCTGCGGGTCCAGATACGATCGTCGTAGGCACCTACGGTTGGGTCGATGATGCAGTTAGAGGTCATCACGATCGGGCCAGGGAAGCGGGCGAACTCCACCTGCTGGTTCTGCCAGCCGCTGCCGTAGTTACCGATCAGATGTTTGAATTTGCGCAGCTCCGGGTAGCCGTGGGCAGGCAGCATCTCACCGTGGGTGTAAACGTTCACCCCGGTGCCGTCGGTCTGCTCCAGCAGGTTGTAGAGATCTTTCAGGTCGTGACCGGAGATCAGGATGCACTTGCCTTCGGTCGCTTTAACGTTGACCTGGGTTGGGGTCGGGTGACCATATTTAGTGGTTTCACCGGCGTCCAGAATGCTCATCACTTTGAAGTTCATCTGGCCGATTTCCATGGAACACTCCAGCAGGGCGTTCATATCGGAAGGCCAGGTCCCCAGCCACGCCATGATTTTGTGGTACTGGGCGTAGATGTCGTTGTCGTACTGGTCCAGAACGTGCGCGTGTTCCATATAGGCCGCCGCACCTTTCAGGCCGTACAGGCACAGCAGACGCAGGCCGAGGATATTCTCGCCAATCGCCGCTTTGTCTTTGTTCGGGGTAAATTCAGCCGCCTGACGCTGCAGGTCGCCGAGATCGTCGCTCACCAGCTGCAGATCGGCCATGGGATTATCGACGCGGGCACTGGCATCAACGTTCATGGACTGGGCTTTCAGGGCGTCACGCAGGGCAATAGCTTCACGGGCGTAGCCCACAATGCGTGGCGAATCGAAGTTGACGTTGGTCAGGGTAGAGAAAAACGCGCGCGGGGCGAAGTTATCCACGTAGTGGTCGATAATGCCATATTTCCGGGCTTTTACTGCCCAGGCGGATAAACCCTGCAGGGAGGCAATCAGCAGATCCTGCAGATCGGAGGTTTCTGCGGTTTTACCGCACATGCCCTGTGCGTAAGAGCAGCCGTTGCCGGCTGGGGTACGTATAGTTTGTTCACATTGCACACAAAACATAATCACACCTGTTAAAGTTATATTTGAGATACATCTTTAAGATTATGCTTGCGGCGATACGCTGGGAAGGGCTTTCTGCTACAAAGTAGAGGGATATTGATTTAGCGCAATTTTGGCGGCAGCAGGCTACCGCCAAAGAAGTATCAGGCGGAGAAGAACGCCATCATAATCGGCACCAGCAGGCTTAAAATAAAGCCGTGTACGATAGCGGCCGGCACCATCTCCAGACCGCCCGAGCGTTGCAGAACCGGCAGGGTAAAGTCCATCGAGGTGGCGCCGCACAGGCCCAGCGCCGTGGAGCGGCTGCGACGCACCAGACCCGGGATCAGCATAATGGCGATCAGCTCCCGGCCAAGGTCGTTAAAGAAGGCGGCGCTGCCAATCACCGGGCCAAAGGATTCGGTTAACAAAATGCCGGACAGGGAGTACCAGCCAAAACCTGAGGCCATTGCCAGGGCGGTATTAAGCGGCAGGCCAAGGATAAAGGCGTTAATCACCCCGCCCACCAGAGAACTGCCCACCACGATGACGGCGACCATCATACCCCGGCGGTTGAGCACGATCTGTTTTAAGGTCATGCCGTTATTTCGCAGCTGAATACCAATCAGGAACAGCAGGAAGATCAGGGTATATTCACTGGCTTCGGTGGCGTGCTGTAAAATGTCGAGCCCCGTCAGCCCCAGCAGAAAACCGAGCACCACCACGCCGCATAATTTTAATGACTCCAGCGCCATGGCAATACGCGACGGTAATTTCTCCTGGTGATGGTAGTTTTTCCAGGGAATAACCCGTTCCAGCCAGAACAGCGCTGCGATATTGCACAGCAAAATAACCGCCATCGTAATGATGGAGTAATGCAGGATCGACAGCAGGTTGGCCGCCAGATTATCGAGAAAGGCGAGACTGATGCCCATAAAAAACAGAATGACGTAGACAATCCAGCTCAGTAAACGGTTGATCAGTTTTAAGGCTGACAGCTGACGAAGAGGAATGAGATAACCCACAATCAGCGGGATCAGAATGATTAAGAGTCCTGAAAACATGAACAACCGGTCCTTTATATGAGTGGCGCTGTGACACTACCCAATTAAGGCGGTTCAGTAAAGGTGAAAACAGTGCCGGGCGGCGCTGACGCTTGCCCGGCCTACGAAATACTGTCCCGTAGGCCGGGTAAGGCGAAGCCGCCACCCGGCACCGCAACGCGTACAATCTTAATCGCGCTTCTCAAGCAGGGTGCGATACAGCACGCCGCCGATAATACCGCCGATAATCGGCATCACCCAGAACAGCCACAGCTGCTCCAGCGCCCAGCCGCCCTGGAAGATGGCGACCGCGGTGCTGCGCGCCGGGTTAACCGAGGTGTTGGTCACCGGGATACTGATCAGGTGGATCAGGGTCAGCGCCAGGCCAATGGCAATCGGGGCAAAACCGGCCGGGGCATGTTTGTCGGTGGCGCCGTGGATCACCAGCAGGAAGCCGGCCGTCAGTACGATTTCAATCACGATAGCAGACAGCATGGAGAAGCCGCCTGGAGAGTGTTCGCCAAAACCGTTTGACGCAAAACCGCTGGCCGCGGCGTCAAAGCCGGCTTTACCGCTGGCAATAACATACAGAATAGCGGCAGCAATAATCCCGCCAATTACCTGGGCAATAATATAGCCGAGAATATCTTTCGCCGGAAAACGGCCGCCCGCCCACAGGCCTAATGTCACCGCCGGGTTAAAATGCCCGCCAGAAATATGCCCTACGGCGTAGGCCATGGTTAATACCGTTAAACCAAAGGCCAGGGAGACCCCGACAAAACCAATCCCCAATTCAGGAAAACCTGCGGCCAGAACCGCGCTGCCACAACCACCAAAGACTAACCAGAATGTACCAAAACATTCAGCTGCTAATTTTCTGAACATAACCACCTCAAAAATAAAAAAACTGCGACTATCCGGTACGCAGTACTTATCGCAACAAAATAATCACGACATAAAAAGCGCTATTATTCTAGAAATGCATGCTCCCCTGCACCAGTAGAATAAATCTATAAAATTTGATTTAGAACAATGACAGATGGTTCCTTATTTAAATAAGTGAAGAGATATCGCGCTATTTATATTGATCGGATGATTGGTTGTTCGGGCATTTTTCCGAATAAAATGCAATACATTGACAATAATAATACCGATAACTAGCATCCGCCCCTGAAATGACCGGGGCAGAACGCGTATTGATGGCCACCGGAAATTTCAAATGTATACATAAACAACATTGAAATAAGGATTTTGCAATGCGTGAATTAAACCAACAGGAAATTGAAAACGTATCCGGTGCAGGTTTTATTGCAGATGCAGCCGCTTCACTGGGCATGGGCATTGGTAAAGTGGTTGATACGGGTCTGAATATCTTCGGTCTGGATCCTGAAGGTCAGGCGACCGCAGCGGCCGAAACTCTGGGTCGCGGTATCGGTATGATCGTTGAAACGGGCGTCAGTGTTGCCTCCAGCATTTTCAACAAGCTGTTTCATCGTAGCTAATCACCGTTAATCTATTTATGGGGGGCTTGCTCCCCATTTTTGTTTACTCATATTCTCAGCGCACCCAGAAAGCTATACTCCGGATAACATAAAGGAAAAATCAGGAATTTCCCGGAGGGTATATGTTGCTGGAACGTGTGGAAATTGTAGGATTTCGCGGGATCAACCGATTATCGTTGATGCTTGAGCACAATAACGTGCTGATCGGGGAAAACGCCTGGGGTAAATCCAGCCTGCTGGATGCCCTGACGCTGCTGCTCTCCCCGGAATCCGATCTGTACCATTTTGTCCGGGAAGATTTCTGGTTCCCGCCCGGGGATCTGCTGGGGCGAGAACACCATCTGCATATCATTCTCACCTTCCGTGAATCCGAGCCGGGCCGTCATCGCGTCCGTCGCTATCGCCCCCTTGCCGACTGCTGGGTGCCCTGTGAGGACGGCTATCAGCGCATTTTTTACCGTCTGGAGGGCGAGCTGGCGGACGACGACAGCGTGCTGACCCTGCGTGGTTTTCTCGATACCGACGGTAATGCTCTGCCGCTGGCGGATATCGACGCGCTCGCGCGCCATCTGGTGCGTCTGATGCCGGTGCTGCGCCTGCGGGACGCCCGCTTTATGCGCCGGATCCGCAACGGCGCGGTGCCCAATATGCCCGACGTGGAAGTGACCGCTCGCGAGCTGGATTATCTGGCCCGGGAGCTGGTGGCCCGCCCGCAAAATTTAACCGATGGCCAGATCCGTCAGGGGCTGTCGGCGATGGTGCAGCTGCTGGAGCACTACTTCTCCGAGCAGGGATCTTCGCCGGTCCGCAACCGGCTGATGCGGCGGCGCTCCCATGACGAACAGCGTAGCTGGCGCTATCTCGACATCATCAACCGGATGATTGACAGGCCTGGCGGCCGTTCGCACCGGGTGATCCTACTGGGACTCTTCTCGACGCTATTGCAGGCCAAAGGCACCGTCCGGCTGGACCGGGATGCCCGCCCGCTGCTGCTGGTAGAAGATCCCGAAACGCGCCTGCACCCCATTATGCTCTCGGTGGCGTGGCACCTGCTGAACCTGCTGCCGTTGCAGCGCATCACCACCACCAACTCCGGCGAGCTGCTGTCGTTAACCCCGGTCGAGCACGTCTGTCGCCTGGTACGCGAATCGTCGCGCGTCTCCGCCTTCCGCCTCGGACCCGGGGGGATGAACGCCGAAGACAACCGGCGGATCGCCTTCCATATTCGCTTTAATCGCGCCTCCTCCCTGTTCGCCCGCTGCTGGCTGCTGGTGGAAGGGGAGACGGAAACCTGGGTGATTAACGAGCTTGCCCGCCAGTGCGGCCACCACTTCGATGCCGAGGGGATCAAGGTGATTGAGTTTGCCCAGTCGGGCTTAAAACCGCTGATCAAATTTGCCCGGCGGATGGGCATCGAGTGGCACGTGCTGGTGGACGGCGACGAAGCGGGTAAGAAATATGCCGCTACCGTGCGCGGGCTGATCAATAACGACCGGGAAGAGGAGCGGGAGCACCTGACGATGCTCCCCGCTATGGACATGGAGCACTTCATGTACCGCCAGGGCTTCTCGGACGTCTTTCACCGGGTGGCGATGATCCCCGACGATGTTCCGATGAACATGCGGCGGGTGATCGTGAAGGCCATTCACCGTTCGTCGAAACCCGATCTGGCGATTGAAGTGGCGATGGAGGCCGGGCGGCGCGGGGTTGAGGCAGTGCCAACCCTGTTGCGGAAAATGTTCTCCCGCGTGCTGTGGCTGGCGCGCGGGAGAGCTGATTAACGGCGGGTTGCCTGGTTGACCTGATCGATCAGGCTGTCCAGCAGGGCAAAGCGGCGGCGGTACTCGGCGCGCTTTTTGCTGGCAATCTCTTCCATCGGTTTGCGCGGCATGGCGAGCGGCAGCCTGAAGTTGCCCTCGTCGTCGCGCTCTCCACCGAGCGACAGCCAGAAGCTATCGTAATCGGCCAGCAGTTTGCCCTCTTTTTTCTTGCGATAGCGCCAGCTGCGGTAAATATGGGTGCTGTTGCTGACGGCAACGATCTGCTCCACGGCAAGGGCGTTGCCCAGCGTCATGGCGGCTTCCACCAGCAGGCGTTTCGGGAACAGGCCGTGACAGGCTTTGGTGGCGCTCTGGATCGCCTCGTGCGGCACAAAGGCTTTTGCCCCCTGCATCCCGCCGATAAACAGCGTCGCGGTGCCGTTAATCTGGCACAGCGTAAAGGTCATCTCTGCCAGCACCGTCTGCTGTGCGTCGCAAAACGCCAGCGTGGCTTCGCCCTCTTTATCCAGAAAAGCATCGGCGCACAGGCGCAGGGTAAACTGCTGCTCGTCTTTGCCGGTCAGGGTCAGCAACGTCACACCTTCCCGGGAGAGATAGCCGTTCATCAGCGCGGCCGGAAGCTGGCGCTGCATCGTCTGATAGTGCCAGTTCAGCGCCTGCAGGGTTTGCTGACGGTTGATGGCAACGGACAACCACGGGCGGTGCAGGCGGCAGGGAAGCCCAGGCTGAACCTGCAACAGCTGCAGTAACTGCGGCTGTTTTGCCAGGTTAGTCAGCAGGCGGGCGGTGCTGAATGGCGTCATCAGCGATCGCAGCATAAACTTGCGGCGGTAGGCCGGGTTGCGCCAGGCAAGGCCGGGGGTTAATGTCCCGGATGCCAGACGTTGAAACAGTTGCCAGCCCGATTTTGGGTGTGGCTGGTGTGTATAAGATGACTCTGCGATGGATGACATAATAAATTCCGGTCTTGTTGCCAGATCTTTATTTCAGCAGGGGTTTTATCAACCTCTCCTCAACGATTTTCAACCATCCTGAAAAGCAGGGGTTTCGTTGAGGAACGGTTTAGTTAGAATCAACAGTTATGTAAGCCAGAATAGCTATTTGGAATATTTATGAACTTTAAGGGAAAACGCAGGAAGCTGTTTCTGCTGCTGGTGCTGATTGTACTGGTGGCTGGATTCTGGCTGTGGCGGGTGCTTAACGCCCCGGTGCCGCACTATCAAACGCTGATTGTCCGTCCGGGCGAGCTGCAGCAAAGCGTGCTCGCCACCGGCAAGCTGGACGCGCTGCGCAAGGTGGACGTAGGCGCGCAGGTCAGCGGGCAGCTGAAAACGCTGTCGGTGGAGATTGGCGACAAAGTGAAAAAAGGGCAGCTGCTGGGGGTCATCGATCCGGAGCAGGCCGAAAACCAGATCAAAGAGGTGGAGGCGACCCTGATGGAGCTGCGCGCCCAGCGCAGCCAGGCTGAAGCGGAGCGTAAGCTGGCCCAGGTGACCCTGAACCGTCAGCGGCAGCTGGCTACGACCCAGGCGATCTCGCAGCAGGATCTGGATACCTCGGTTACGGAGCTGGCGGTCAAGCAGGCGCAGATTGGCACCATCGATGCTCAGATCAAACGCAACCAGGCCTCGCTGGACAGCGCCAAAACCAACCTTGATTACACCCGTATCGTCGCCCCGATGGCCGGGGAAGTGACGCAAATCACCACCCTGCAGGGGCAGACGGTGATTGCCGCCCAGCAGGCGCCGAACATCCTGACCCTGGCGGATATGGGCACCATGCTGGTGAAAGCCCAGGTCTCCGAGGCGGATGTCATTCACCTTAAACCAGGACAAAAAGCCTGGTTTACCGTGTTGGGGGATCCGCAAACCCGCTACGAAGGGGTGCTGAAAGACATTCTCCCGACCCCGGAAAAGGTCAACGACGCCATCTTCTATCACGCCCGCTTTGAAGTGCCTAACCCGCAGGGGGTGCTGCGTCTGGACATGACCGCTCAGGTGCATATCCAGCTGGCCGGGGTTAAAAACGTGCTGACCATTCCGCTGGCGGCGCTGGGTGAACCCGTAGGCGACAACCGCTACAACGTGAAGGTGCTGCGTAGCGGCGAGACGCGCGAGCGTGAGGTGAGCCTCGGCGCGCGCAACGACACCGACGTGGTGGTGGTGAAAGGGCTGGAAGAGGGTGAAGAGGTGGTCATCAGCGAGAGCCAGCCTGGGGCGGCCAAATGACGGCCCTGCTGGAGCTGAATGATATCCGCCGGAGCTACCCCTCCGGCGACGGGCCGGTGGAGGTGCTGAAAGGCATCACCCTGCGGGTCGAGGCCGGGGAGATGGTAGCGATTGTCGGGGCCTCGGGCTCCGGTAAATCCACCCTGATGAATATTCTTGGCTGTCTGGATAAACCCACCAGCGGCACCTACCGGGTGGCCGGGACCGATGTCGCCACCCTCGACAGCGACGCGCTGGCCAAACTGCGGCGGGAACATTTCGGCTTTATCTTCCAGCGTTACCACCTGCTCTCGCACCTGAGCGCGGCGCAAAACGTCGAAGTCCCGGCGGTCTATGCCGGCGTGGAGCGCAAAAAACGGCTTGAGCGGGCGCAGGCGCTGCTTACCCGGCTGGGGCTGGGGGAGCGGGTCGATTACCAGCCTTCGCAGCTCTCCGGGGGACAGCAGCAGCGGGTGAGTATCGCCCGGGCGCTGATGAACGGCGGGCAGGTGATCCTTGCCGATGAACCGACCGGGGCGCTGGACAGCCACTCCGGGGAAGAGGTCATGGCGATCCTGCACCAGCTGCGGGATCAGGGGCATACGGTGATCATCGTCACCCACGATCCGCAGGTGGCCGCGCAGGCCGGGCGGATCGTGGAGATCCACGACGGCGAGCTGGTCAGCAATCCACCGCCCGGCCTTAACGCCACCCGGCGTCAGGAGGTGGCGCTACCGCCGCCGTCCGGCTGGCGGCAGTTTGC
This sequence comes from Leclercia sp. TB492, assembly GCF_049974505.2. Taxonomy (NCBI): domain Bacteria; kingdom Pseudomonadati; phylum Pseudomonadota; class Gammaproteobacteria; order Enterobacterales; family Enterobacteriaceae; genus Leclercia; species Leclercia sp. TB492. The sequence goes on from NZ_CM127572.1 coordinate 1,524,663, forward strand.
CAGCAGTTTCCGTGAAGCGCTGACCATGGCCTGGCTGGCGATGGCCGCCAACAAGATGCGTACCCTGTTGACCATGCTCGGGATCATCATCGGTATCGCCTCGGTGGTATCGATTGTGGTGGTGGGGGATGCCGCCAAACAGCTGGTGCTGTCGGACATACGCTCCATCGGCACCAACACCATCGACGTCTATCCCGGCAAAGACTTTGGCGACGATGAGCCGCAGTATCAGCAGGCGCTGAAATATGACGATCTGGCCGCTATCCAGAAGCAGCCCTGGGTCAACTCCGCCACCCCGGCGGTGTCGCAGAACCTGCGTCTGCGTTACGCCAACATCGACGTGGCCGCCAGCGCTAACGGCGTCAGCGGCGATTACTTTAACGTCTACGGTATGACCTTCAGCGAAGGGGGCACCTTCAATGCGGAACAGCTGGCGGGCCGGGCGCAGGTGGTGGTGCTGGATGCCAACTCCCGGCGTCAGCTGTTCCCCAATAAAGCGAAGGTGATGGGCGAAATTATCCTGGTGGGCAATATGCCTGCAACGGTGATCGGCGTGGCGGAGGAGAAGCAGTCGATGTTTGGCAGCAGCAAGATTTTGCGCGTCTGGCTGCCGTATACCACCATCTCCGGACGCATTATGGGGCAGTCATGGCTGAACTCGATCACCGTCCGGGTGAAAGAGGGCTACGACAGCGCCCAGGCGGAACAACAGCTCGAGCGCCTGCTGACCCTGCGCCATGGGAAGAAGGATTTCTTCACCTGGAACATGGACGGGCTCTTGAAAACGGCGGAAAAGACCACACGTACTCTTCAGCTCTTCCTCACGCTGGTAGCGATTATCTCTCTGCTGGTCGGGGGAATTGGGGTGATGAATATCATGCTGGTGTCGGTGACGGAGCGCACGCGCGAAATCGGCATCCGCATGGCGGTCGGCGCCCGGGCCAGCGACGTGCTGCAGCAGTTTTTAATTGAGGCGGTGCTGGTCTGTCTGGTAGGCGGCGCGCTGGGGATTTCGCTCTCCCTGTTAATTGCCTTCACGCTGCAGCTGTTTTTACCCGGCTGGGAAATTGGTTTTTCACCGATGGCGCTGTTAACGGCCTTTCTTTGTTCTACCTTTACCGGGGTGCTGTTTGGCTGGCTGCCGGCAAGAAATGCGGCGCGGCTGGATCCGGTGGATGCGCTAGCCCGGGAGTGAGCCTGTTGCCGGGTGGCGGCTACGCCTTACCCGGCCTACAAAAGTTCGTAGGCCCGCGCAAGCGCAGCGCCGCCGGGCGTCAGCTCGCACAGCAGCCCACAAGGCTTTGTAGGCCCGTGCAAGCGCAGCGCCGCCGGGCGTCAGCTCGCACAGCAGCCCACAAGGATTTGTAGGCCCGTACAAGCGCAGCGCCGCCGGGCACCAGACCGCACGGAAGCCCACAAATAAAAATGCCAGCGCATCGGGCTGGCATTTTGAGTGCGGGGTGTACACAATGAAACAGAGGGCTATGCCACCACTTCTGCTTCGATGGGCACAATAACGCTGGCATGATTGCCTTTTGGCCCGAGGTGTACATCGAACCGGACGGCTTGTCCGGCCTTCAGCGTTCTGTAACCATCCATCTGAATGGTGGAGTAATGCGCGAAGATGTCTTCGCCGCCGCCTTCAGGGCAGATAAAACCAAACCCTTTGGCGTTGTTGAACCACTTAACTGTACCCGTTTCCATGCTTCGACATCCTTCGTAAATCTTATTAAGTTAGATGTAATGAACCGGTGCTGGAGTGGGGGCTGTTCAAAACCTCGCCAACTCACGCCTGTACAATTTAGATAAACCAAAGGCAGCGTCAAGCATTTGCCGGGGATGGGAGGGGGAAAATGCGTCAAAATTTGAAGCAGTTAACGCTATTGGTGGGTATTGTGACAGACATCGCGGATGGCAATAATAGATGTGAGTTATCTGACATCTGAGGTAGATTCAGGTTATGTATAGCCTCCTGTCAGCATCAGAACCGCGACCGGAGACCGTAAACGAAGATGACGACAGACAATGGGTAAGACGAACGACTGGCTCGATTTCGACAAGCTGGCGGAAGATAAAGTGCGCGACGCGCTAAAACCGCCATCTATGTATAAAGTTATGTTAATGAACGATGACTACACGCCGATGGAATTTGTTATTGACGTGCTACAAAAGTTCTTTTCTTATGATGTAGAACGTGCAACGCAACTGATGCTTACCGTTCACTATCATGGCAAAGCCATCTGCGGTGTTTTTACTGCAGAAGTCGCAGAGACGAAGGTGGCGATGGTGAACCAGTATGCAAGGGAGAACGAGCATCCGTTGCTGTGTACGCTGGAAAAAGCCTGAATAAGGCAATGAAAATTGGGGGAGGTGCCTATGCTCAATCAAGAACTGGAACTCAGTTTAAACATGGCTTTCGCCAGAGCGCGTGAGCACCGACATGAGTTTATGACGGTCGAGCACCTGCTGCTCGCACTGCTCAGCAATCCATCCGCCCGCGAAGCGCTTGAAGCCTGCTCCGTGGACCTGGTGGCGCTGCGTCAGGAACTTGAAGCCTTCATCGAACAGACCACACCTGTACTGCCCGTCAGTGAAGAGGAGCGCGACACGCAGCCGACGCTCAGCTTCCAGCGTGTACTCCAGCGTGCGGTATTTCACGTCCAGTCCTCCGGACGTAGCGAAGTCACCGGTGCCAACGTGCTGGTTGCCATCTTCAGCGAGCAGGAGTCGCAAGCCGCCTACCTGCTGCGCAAACACGAAGTCAGCCGCCTCGATGTGGTGAACTTCATCTCTCACGGAACGCGAAAAGACGAGCCGAATCAGGCATCGGATTCCGGCCATCAGGTCAACAGCGAAGAGCAGGCAGGCGGGGAGGAACGTATGGAAAACTTCACCACCAATCTTAACCAGCTTGCCCGCGTCGGCGGTATTGACCCGCTGATTGGCCGCGAAAAAGAGCTGGAACGGGCGATTCAGGTACTGTGCCGCCGCCGCAAGAACAACCCGCTGCTGGTGGGGGAATCGGGCGTCGGTAAAACCGCCATCGCCGAAGGGCTGGCCTGGCGCATTGTGCAGGGCGACGTCCCGGAAGTGATCGCCGATTGCACCATCTACTCGCTGGATATCGGTTCCCTGCTGGCGGGGACCAAATACCGCGGTGATTTTGAAAAACGTTTCAAAGCGCTGCTGAAACAGCTGGAGCAGGATACTAACAGCATCCTGTTTATCGACGAGATCCATACCATCATTGGTGCCGGTGCGGCATCGGGTGGCCAGGTGGATGCTGCCAACCTGATTAAACCGCTGCTCTCCAGCGGCAAAATCCGGGTGATTGGCTCGACCACCTACCAGGAGTTCAGCAATATTTTCGAAAAAGACCGCGCCCTGGCGCGTCGCTTCCAGAAAATCGACATTACTGAACCGTCGGTTGAAGAAACGGTGCAGATCATCAACGGCCTGAAACCGAAGTACGAGGCGCACCACGACGTGCGTTATACCGCCAAAGCGGTGCGTGCGGCGGTGGAGCTGGCGGTGAAATACATCAACGACCGTCATCTGCCGGATAAAGCGATTGACGTGATCGACGAAGCGGGCGCGCGTGCGCGTCTGATGCCGGTCAGCAAGCGCAAGAAAACGGTCAACGTGGCGGATATCGAATCCGTGGTGGCCCGCATCGCGCGTATCCCTGAGAAGAGCGTTTCTCAGAGCGACCGCGATACGCTGAAAAACCTCGGCGATCGCCTGAAAATGCTGGTCTTTGGTCAGGATAAAGCCATTGAGGCCTTAACCGAAGCCATCAAGATGGCCCGCGCCGGGCTGGGGCATGAGCACAAGCCTGTCGGTTCCTTCCTGTTCGCCGGCCCGACCGGGGTGGGGAAAACCGAGGTGACGGTTCAGCTCTCCAAAGCGCTGGGTATTGAGCTGCTGCGCTTTGATATGTCCGAGTATATGGAGCGTCACACCGTCAGCCGACTGATCGGTGCGCCTCCGGGCTATGTGGGCTTTGATCAGGGCGGCCTGCTCACCGACGCGGTGATCAAGCATCCGCACGCGGTTCTGCTGCTCGATGAGATCGAGAAAGCGCACCCGGACGTCTTTAACCTGCTGCTGCAGGTAATGGATAACGGGACGCTGACCGACAACAACGGGCGCAAGGCGGACTTCCGCAACGTGGTGATGGTGATGACCACCAACGCCGGGGTGCGTGAGACCGAGCGTAAATCCATCGGCCTGATCCACCAGGATAACAGCACCGATGCGATGGAAGAGATCAAGAAGGTCTTTACGCCGGAGTTCCGTAACCGTCTGGACAACATTATCTGGTTCGATCACCTGTCTACCGAGGTGATTCATCAGGTAGTGGATAAGTTCATCGTCGAGCTGCAGGTCCAGCTGGATCAGAAAGGGGTTTCCCTGGAAGTGAGTCAGGAAGCCCGCGACTGGCTGGCTGAGAAAGGCTACGACCGTGCGATGGGTGCGCGTCCGATGGCGCGTGTCATCCAGGACAACCTGAAAAAACCGTTGGCTAACGAGCTGCTGTTTGGTTCGCTGGTGGATGGGGGGCAGGTCACCGTGGCGCTGGATCAGGCGAAGAACGAGCTGACATATGACTTCCAGAGTGCGGCGAAGCACAAGCCGGAAGCGGCTCACTAGTTTTGTTGAGTGACGATAAAAACCGGGCGAAAGCCCGGTTTTTTTATGGCTTTTATATTGTGCATTTTGTAGGCCCGTGCAAGCGCAGCGCCGCCGGGCAATGCACGGTGGTAACATGTGGCGGCTGTGGGGGTTCCGTTCACCTTGCGTTCGCTGCTTCTCTGTAAACCACGTCACCCGTGAACGTGCCAGGGGGGCTCGCCGCCTCCCCCCTGGCAACCCCGGCTCCCGGCAAAGAAAATCGCCGCTTCGCGGTCCCTTCGGCTTATTCCCTTCGGCTTTCGGGTCGGGCACCAGCCTGCATCCATGCAGGCTATGCCCTCTCGGCGCGTCCATGCGCCTCGCCCCGGCCTGCGGTCAACGCCTCAGCGATTTTCAGCCGGACCTGGGTGCCGCTGTGAGTGGCAAGTTTGCCTCTGACTTTTGTGTTGCTGTAGGGGAGATAAAAATTTGCGAGGCATTATCCAGAATTTAAACGAGGATATTGCTGGATAAAATCCCAGTAATAAAATGGCGATGCACCTGCAAAATCAGGTGCCAGGATTGGCGTCCTGGACTCATAGATATGGAAATGATGTTGCCATGGCAGCACCACAGGTTTCGTTCACACTTTTGTAAGTAGCGATTATAATGGGCTTCTTCAATTATGGTGGGCTGAACCGGGGCTTCTTTTGAAGCGCCGATTTTCCATATTGTCGGTACGCCAATCCGGTTCAGTCTGCCACCCGAAGTTGGCGTTTCAGGTGGTAGTTTTTCAGCGTTAATATGGAATTGTGAATATGGAAAATCAAACTATTGCTCACCTTTACAGCGAACTCGAACTCAGCACTCCCGATCTCTCCACCCTTGCCGCGCGCTGCAACCTGCTCACCGAAATCCTGGTCGATTGCAATTCGCTGCCGCAAACGCAGCCCGTCTGCCGCTGTCTTGCTGCATACCTGGACGCATTCAGGAGTGAGCTGGAAAAATCGATGACCGATTTCCGCGTGCTGGATGAGGATGAGATACCGCCAGCACACAAACAGGGGGGGCTGCTGGACAGCACCGAAGCCCAGTGCGATTACTGCCGGGCGTTAAACCATGTGCTGCTGGTGTCGCATTTTGACCGCGATATGCTTCCGCATTTGACCGGTCTGCTGCACGAGATCAGCCATGCGATGCTGGCCGATCTGACCGTGGTGCATGTTCACTGAGTCGTCACCTGCGCCTGGCGAATCCGGGCGCATTAACCGGCCATTTCAGCCCGTTTGCGCTCTTCGCTAGGGGTAATTGAAAAGACCTTTTTATACAGGGTACTGAAATGGCTGCTGTTGGCGAAACCGCACAGGAAGGCGATCTCGGTAATAGTCATATCGGTTTCGCGGACTTTAACCCGGGCGGAGACCAGCCGCAGGTGTTTAATATAATTTTCCGGCGTCATGCCCGTCGCGGCTTTAATATGGCGGAATGCCGTGCGCGGGGTTAAATGAAACTGCTTAGCCAGATCGTTCCAGTCATATTCTTCAAAACAGTTTTCCTGCAGATGATTGAGCAGCTTATGCAACTTATAGCGGGTATTGTTGTGGTTCACGTCAGACTGCGCCTGCAGCAACGTATTCACCAGTTGGAAAAAGAGCGACTCCCGCTGTTCAACCTGCAGCGGCTGGGCGCTGAATATTTTATCGATCAGGGAATTGCACTGCATGCGGATCTCCGGTGCCAGCCAGGTGTAGCAGCTGGCATCCCGGACCGAGAAGCGTTGCAGCAGGGAGCCGGTGTGCTGTAAAAAAACAAATTCAGCCACAGGATTTATCAGGATATTAATCAGCTTGAGTGTACCCAGCTCATCATAAAAATGGTGGTCGCCACGCTGGACGTAAAAAATATCCCCTTGCTGAATATAGAGAGGGCGTCCGTTAATAATGTGCAGGCCATGACCTTGCTCAACAATAACCAGTTCATCAAATTCATGACAATGTTCGCAGCTGTTATCTTCCGGGTCGCTTTTATAAAGGGCGAGTTTATCGTCTGTGGATTTGAAATAATGCGCAACGGTTAAGGTGTTCATAAATTATCCTGCAATGTGAAAAGCTGCGAGCACGATAATTGATTTACCCCGGCTTAAGAAGCCCTGTTTTTCAAAATGTGAACATCCTCAGGCCGACCTCACTGACACTGCCAACCTGCGTCGGGGGTTGGCAATCTGAGAGTGGCTCTCAACTCCCCATCACCTCTATTCTGCCTGAAATCTTACAGAGGGCGCAGTATGTCTCAGGCACTTCAGCAACATCACAATCTCACCATGTATCGCGACGAGCATCTCCTGGCCACCGCCAGCGCATTGATGCCAACACTCTATTCGCAGGCGATTTCTCCCGTCAGCGTGATCAATACTGTTCCCGACAGTGACGCCCTGCACGGCTGGCGTGCGGAAAAGGTGGCCGATGCCAGCGCCTGGCTCAAGCAACCTTTCTCCCCGGGAGATTCATTTATTCTGGACTTTGGCACCCACGGCGTTGGCTGGTTAAATTTTAGCTGCAAAGCCGCAGGCAGCCCGCCGGATGCCCCCGCTCATCTGGAGTTTATTTTTGGCGAAACGTTGTGTGAAATGGCAGAGCCTTTCAGCGATTATCAGGGATGGTTAAGCAGCAGTTGGTTGCAACAACATCATGAGTATATTGACGTCCTGCCTGCGGATATTACCCTCGCTCGCCGCTACTGTTTTCGTTATCTGAAGGTACGCGTGGTGGCGCTCTCACCCAAATATCAGCTGCGCTTTAACCATATCACGTTAAATAGCGTCAGCTCGGCGCCGGACGAATATCCACCCTGCAACGCCACCGACCCGCAGCTGCGAAAGATTGATGAAGTGGCGGTCCGAACCCTGCGCAACTGCATGCAGGAGGTGTTTGAGGACGGGCCGAAGCGGGATCGCCGGTTATGGCTGGGTGACCTCCGGCTGCAGGCGCTGGTGAATGACGTCACCTTTGCGAATCACGATCTGGTGCGCCGCTGTCTGTACCTGTTCGCCGGTCATCGTCGGGAGGATGGAATGGTCTCAGCCAATATCTTTGTCCGCCCCGAGGTGATGGCGGATGACACTTTCCTGTTTGATTATTCGCTCTTTTTTGTCGATACGCTGCACAACTATCTGAAGTCGACCGGGGACAGGACCACCGCTCGCGAGCTGTGGCCGATTGCCTTCCGACAGGTCGAGCTGGCGTTAGCGCGGTGTGAAGCTGGCCTGGTCACAGACAGCGATGACTGGTGGTCATTTATCGACTGGCACGATCAACTCAACAAGCAGGCGGCCTCCCAGGGCGTGCTGATCTACTGCATCGACAAAGCCGTGCGGCTGGCGGAAGTCTGCGCTCCTGAACAGATTGCATTCCTGAACGAAAAGCGGGTTCTGGTAAAACGTGCCGCGCATCAGCTCTGGGATGAAGCGAGCGGCTTTTACGTCAGCGGCTCAGCGCGCCAGATCAGCGCCGCCTCGCAAATCTGGCTGGTGTTGGCCGACGTGGGCGATGCGGAACACCAGCAACAGGTCATGACGAATTTACTTCAGTCGCCGCCGTCCATCGGCATGAATACTCCCTATCTGCGCCACCACTTTATCGCCGCGCTGCTGAAATGCGGCTTGCGCGAGCGTGCCGTGGTCGAGATCAAAGCCTACTGGGGAGCGATGGTGGATGACGGGGCGGACACCTTCTGGGAACTATTTGATCCGCAAAGACCTGACTTCTCCCCGTATGGCAGTAAGCTCATCAACAGTTACTGCCATGCCTGGAGCTGTACCCCGGCCTGGTTTATCCGCCAGTTCGGCCTCTGATAACACAACAATAAAGTGAACAAAATGGCTAAAACCTTCTTTACCCTATGGCGGCAACGGTTAGGTTACGGGATTGCCGATCTCTCCTGTAACCTGGTCTGGCAGTTAATCTCGCTGTACCTGATGTTCTTTTATACCGATGTGATGAACCTCCCGGCCTACTGGGTGGGGATTATGTTCCTGGTCACGCGGCTGGTGGACGGCGTGGCGGACGTGTTAATGGGACTGATGATCGACAACACGACCACCCGCTGGGGACGATGCCGTCCGTGGTTGCTGTTTGGCGCGATACCTTTCGGTCTGATGTGTATACTGGCGTTTTACGTGCCCGATTTTGGCACCACCGGGAAGCTGGTGTATGCCTTTATCACCTACCTGTGCCTCTCGTTCCTCTACACCATCGTCAATATTCCCTTCTGCGCGATGCTGCCGTTCCTGACGGCGGATTCCCAGGAGCGCACCACCTTATCCGCAGTGCGCATTCTTCTCGGCTCGCTGGGCTCCACCATTGTGGCGGTCGCCACGCTGCCGCTGGTGGGGGCGTTAGGGCAGGGCAATCAGGCGCAGGGGTTTCTCTATACCGCGGTGGTGTTCGGCGTGATCGCCACCTTCTTCCTGCTGATCAGCTTCCGCAACGTGGAGGAGAAAATCAGCATCACTCAGGAGCGCATGACCTTAAAACGGGCCTGGACCGGCCTGAAATCCAACACGCCGTGGAAGGTGTTCGCACTGAATATTTTCCTGATGTGGGGGGCCTTCTTCTTCCAGACGGGGTCGCTGGTCTATTTCTTCCACTATTACGTGGGCAGCAGCGAGCTGACCGCCCTGGTGGCCGGGATCTCCTCCTTTGTGCCGCTGCTCGGGACGCTGACGGTGCCGTTCCTCGCGGGCTTAATGAAAAAACGCCATGTTTACCTGGTCGCCAGCACGGTTAACCTTGTCGGCATGGGGATCATGATGGTCGCCGGCGTCAACTACTGGGGGCTGGTCATCGGGGCAATTGTTCTGTCGCTTGGCGCGGGGCAGCGCACCGCAATCTACTTCTCGATGCAGGCCGATCCGGTGGATTACGGGGTGTGGAAAACCGGGATTAATACCGCAGGTATTCTGACCTCCATAAACGGTTTCCTCGGTAAGGTAGCAATGGCCGGGGCCGGGGCGATCACCGGTTTTCTGCTCTCCTCGGGCGGTTACGTGGCAAACGCGGTGCAAACCCCGTCAGCCCTGCTGGCCATCCAGGCCTGTTACCTGTGGATCCCCGCCGGGTTAATCGTGGCGTCGATGATCTGGATCGGGCGCTTCTACCGGCTCGACGACAGCTTCGGGGCGATCCGCGCCGATCTCGATGCCGGAATCTTCGCATCGGACGACCAACCAGAACTCAAAAAATCCGCCGCTATTTAATCTGACCTCTTTCTGATAACAGGACATCTATGCGTATCTCTGTGATTAGCGCAGCGGTTTGCTGCGCCCTTTTTTCGCCCTCATATGTGTTTGCCGACGCGCAAAGCGTGGAACAACGCCTGGCTCTGCTGGAGCAGCGGCTGAACGCAGCGGAACAACGAACTACCGAGGCAGAACGGCGCGCCTCGCAGGCGGAGGCAAAATTAGCCACCCTGAGCCAGCAATCTCAGGCCACCGAAAAGAAAGTGGAGACCGTCAGCCAGAAGCAGAAGCAAAACGCGCTCAGCGACGGGTTTGAATTTAATGCTTATGCTCGCTCAGGGTTGTTGATCAATAACCACGGCAAAGGTGCGCGCGGCGGTCCGGGTGTCTCACCGGCCAGTTCCCTGAATGGCGACGCGCACGTCGGGCGTCTGGGTAACGAAGAGGATAACTACATCGAGCTCAGCTTCGGCAAGCGCATGACCTTCGATGACGGTTCCTGGGCGCACTTCAAAACCATGATTGCCGATGGCGCCACCAACCCCGATCCCTGGGTGCAGGATAACGACAGCCACCATATCAACGTGCGCCAGATGTACGTCGAGATGGGCAACTTCGCCGAGTTTTCCGGCCCGGCGAAAAATGCTTATCTGTGGGCCGGGAAACGTTTCGATCGCGATAACTTTGATATTCACTTTACCGACAGCGACATCATGTTCCTCGGCGGCACCGGGGCCGGGATCTACGACGTGCAGTGGACCAATAACCTGAAAGGCGACTACTCCCTGTATGGGCGCAATTTCGGCGATCTTGGCAGCTCGCACTATGAAGACAACGACATCCAGAACCTGATGCTCACCGCCAACCACTTCTACGGTAACTGGCAGCTGATGCTGACCGGGATGACGGCCCAAGGCAATGACGATCTTAAGGACAATACCTCCTCGACCGGAAGCTATGCCCTGCGCAGCGACAACACTGCGCAAAACGGCTACTACGCGATGCTGGCTTATCATGATAAACAGCAGTTTTATGGCCTGACGAAGGGAGTATCGGAAACCGCATTACAATTTGGCGGCGGGCTGGGGGCCGAAGCGCGTCAGCCGGGCAGCGACGGCGATCTGACGGACAATGCCACCTCTCTGCGCTTTGCCTCTTACGGCATTTTGCCGGTGGCGAAAAACTGGGAAATTGCGCCGTCGGTGATCGCCCAGCACAGCGAAGATCGTTATCGTGACGGCGACCGCTATGACTGGGCGACCTTTAACCTTCGCGCCTCACAGGCATTGACTCCGCATTTTGCCCTGCTGTATGAGGCATCCTGGCAGTATATGGATCTGGATCCTAACGGGCGCACCTACAGGTCGGACGGTAACATGAACCAGTACCAGGCGGTAAAAGGGGATTTTTACAAGCTGACCTTTGCCCCGACGTTCAAAGTGGGCAACGTGTTTGATATCAAAGCGCGTCCGGAAATCCGTCTTTTTGCCACTTATATGAACTGGGACAGAGAGCTGGATCGCTATGCCATCAACGACGACTTTGGCAGTGCAGGGTTCACTGCGGGCGGGACATGGAACTTTGGCGTGCAGACCGAAATCTGGTTTTAACGCTGCGTAACAGAAAACAAAAAGGCCGGGATTACCCGGCCTTGATTATTCTCACTACGCCATTCGCGGCGAAAAACTCTTAGCGACTACGGAAGACAATGCGGCCTTTGCTCAGGTCGTACGGGGTCAGCTCAACAGTCACTTTGTCGCCCGTCAGAATACGGATATAGTTCTTACGCATTTTACCGGAGATATGCGCGGTAACAACGTGACCGTTTTCCAGTTCTACGCGAAACATGGTGTTAGGCAACGTTTCAAGAACGGTACCCTGCATTTCAATATTGTCTTCTTTGGCCATCTAATCCTCTGGGGTATCACTACCAAGTTTTGAACCGGCAAGATAATGCCGAAATTCATCAATTAAGTAAAGATTTGCGCGTTTAAAACGCAACAAAGCAGTTTCAGCGTATTACCCGGACGTCACGGATGAACCGTACGAAAAGCGCATACGTAAAGGGGAGGTGGCAGGATAAACGATAGGGCGTTATCGGATGCGAACTATTCCCAAACGGCGGCGGGGCAACAGGCAGAACCTACTCTGCGGCAGAATTATAGCACCTTGAGGAAAAATATGCGGAAAACATTTATCTTTGGGGCATAAATAACGTCCCGGGGACCCAGAAATTCTGCGGTAATTTCTGCATTCGCAGCGTTGCCAGCTGATCCAGATATTCATGGCGGGAGATCTCAACCGCACCCAGCGAGGCGGTATGCTCATTCAGCACCTGGCAATCTATCAGCTGGCCGCCGCTGCGGGTAAAGCGTTCGCAGAAAACCAGCAGGGCGGTTTTGGAAGCATTCACCGCCCGGCTGAACATTGACTCACCGCAAAACAAGGTGCCCTGCGCCACGCCGTACATCCCGCCCACCAGTTCGTCCTTATCCCACACCTCAATCGAGTGGGCGTAACCCAGCTCATGCAGGCGGTGATAGGCAGCGATCACCTCCGGGGTGATCCAGGTTCCTTCAAAGCGATCGCTGGCGCACCCCTCGATCACCTGACCAAAGGCGTGATTAAGGGTGACGCGATAGGGGGAATGGTTATGAAAGCGCTTCATGCTGCGGCTGATATGAAACCGCGCGGGCCACAGGACGGCACGAGGATCGGGCGACCACCATAAGATCGGATCGCCGGGGGAAAACCACGGAAAAATCCCGCGCTGGTACGCCATTAATAAACGCGACGGGCTCAGATCGCCGCCGAGGGCCAGCAAACCATTAGGTTCACGCAGCGCCCCTTCTGGAGAAGGGAACGCAAGAGAATGACGAGAGAGCTGGACCAGGCGCATGACAACAAAACTCCAGTACGCGAAGTGGGGATCGGTTCAAATATAGACTACAGACGTTGTTTAAACTGGTAGTAGCGACCCTGTTTTGCTAACAGCTCTGCGTGACTACCTTGCTCAATAATTTGTCCGTTGTCCATCACAATAATTTGATCGAAATCCGCCAGCCCGCGCAGGCGGTGCGTCACCATTAGCACCGTTTTGCCCTGCATCTCTTTTTCGAGTAAATCAAGGATTTGTCGCTCTGTGGTTGCGTCGAGCCCTTCGGTAGGTTCATCCAGCAGCATCAGCGGGGCATCGTGCAGCAGCGCACGCGCAATCGCCAGACGACGCAGCTCGCCGCCGGAAAGCTGACGACCCCCTTCACCGAGCCAGCTGTTCAGACCTTCGTCTTCCAGCAGCTTGTGCAGACCAACCTTTTCCAGCATCGCGCTTAACACGTCATCGGCGGCGCCAGGCGCGGCTAACAGCAGGTTATCCCGCAGGGTAGCGCTGAAAAGATGAACCCGCTGAGGCACCACGCTCACCGTTTTACGCAGCGCAGGTTCGCTCATCTCTGTCAGAGGGGTGTCGTTGAACAGGATCTGGCCCTGGGCCGGATCCCAGGCCCGGGTCAGCAGCTGCAGCAGCGTCGATTTCCCGCAGCCGGTACGACCCAGTACCGCAACATGAGCGCCTGCAGGAATAACCAGGTTTATATGGTCCAGCGCCGGTTGTGCCTGGCCATCGTAGGCAAAGCTGACATCCGCCAGGCGGAGGGCCAGCTGCTCAGGCACGTCGGACGCGGTAGTACTGAACTGTACTTCCGGCTGCTGGCCGGTAATCTGGGTGATACGCAGCGCGGAGGCCACCACCTGGCCCAGGTGCTGGAAAGCCCCGGTCACCGGCGCCAGCGCCTCGAACGCCGCCAGCGCACAGAAGACAAACAGCGCAATGAGCGGCCCCGGCTGGGTGTTACAGCCCACGCCGCCGGAAGCCAGCCACAGCATTGTCATTACGGCAATACCGCCAATCAGCAGCATCAACGCCTGAGACAGGGCCGTGAGCTCCGACTGTTTGCGCTGGGCTTCATGCCAGTTCATCTCGGTATTTTCCATCTGCGCGCGGTAGCGACGGCTGGCACCAAAAATCGTTAGCTCTGCCTGACCCTGCAGCCACCCCGTCAGTTGCTGGCGATACTCGCCGCGCAAACGGGTAAGATTTTCACCGGTGGGTTTACCGGCACGGTAAAACAGCGGCGGCAGTAAAAACAGCGTCAGGAGCATGATCCCGCCGAGGACCAGCGCGATATTGACGTCCAGCAGGCACAGCCCGAGGGTAACAACCACAATCACCACCAGCGCACCCACCAGCGGGGAGATGACGCGAAGGTAAAGGTGGTCGAGAGTGTCGACATCCGCAACAACGCGGTTCAGCAGCTCGCCCTGGCGGTAGCGCGCCAGTCCGGCAGGGGAGAGGGGCAGCAGCTTGCTGAAGGTAGTGACGCGCAGGTGTTGCAGCACGCGGAAGGTTGCGTCATGGCTGACCAGACGTTCGAAGTAGCGTCCGGCGGTGCGGGTAATAGCCGTGCCACGTACACCTGCGGCAGGCAGCATATAGTTGAAGCTGTACAGCCCGGCAAACCCGGCCACCGCAGAGGCCGAAAGGAACCAGCCCGAAAGCGTGAGCAGGCCGATACTGGCCAGCAGGGTGATGATCGCCAGTACCACGCCGAGGGTCAGCATCCATTTGTGGCGCATATAGAGCGCCAGATAAGGCAGTAAAGCGCGCATCAGATGTCCTCCTGACGGTTCGCCAGCAGGGCCGCGAATGGCCCCTGTGCCGCCGCGAGCGTGGCGTAATCGCCCTGCTCAACAAGCTGACCGTTGTCCATGACCCAGATCTGATCCCATTGGGAGATACCCTCCAGCTGGTGGGTTACCATCAGGGTGGTTTGCTGCTGCGAGGCGGCATCCAGGGCCATCATCACGCGCTGTTCGCTGTGCGCATCCAGGCTGGCAGCGGGCTCATCCAGCAGTAAAAGCTGGCAAGGGTTAAGCAGGGCGCGGGCCACGGCGATACGCTGCGCCTGTCCGACGGAAAGTCCCGCCGACTGATCGCCCACCACCGTATCCACGCCGTTCGGCAGCAGGGGCAGGAATTCGCTGACCCAGGCGCGATCGAGCACCGATTGCAACTCTTCGTCGCTGGCATCCGGGCGCGCCAGCAGTACGTTTTCACGCAGCGTGGCCGCCGGAAGCTGTGGGTTCTGACCCACCCAGCTTAAATGGGTGCGCCATTCGTCAGGATCGAGCGCAGAGAGTTCGGCCTGGTTGATGCGCAACGACCCGCTGTAGGCCATAAAGCCGGATAACGCATTTAGCAGCGAGCTTTTGCCCGAGCCGCTGGTACCGACCAGCACCACGCGCTGACCTGCAGCGAGAGTGAAGTTTAATGGCCCCGCCAGCACTTTCCCCTCCGGCGACAGCACGCAGAAATTCTCTGCTTCAATGCTGACCGGTTTGCTGGTGCTCAGGGTCACGTCGCCGCGCTGCGGATGGGCCAGCGGCGTTTCGAGGAAGGTTTTCAGGCTGTCGGCTGCGCCCACGGCCTGGGCCTTTGCATGATAGAAGGTGCCCAGATCGCGCAGCGGCTGGAAGAACTCCGGGGCCAGAATCAGCGCCAGGAAGCCCGCCGAGAGGGTCACGGCGGTGCCGTAGTGACCAAAATCGAGGGCGCCCAGATAGGAGAAACCAAAATAGACGGCGACCAGCGCAATCGACAGGGAGGTAAAGAACTCCAGCACCCCGGAGGATAAGAACGCCAGGCGTAACACCTCCATGGTGCGCTGGCGGAAATCCTGGGAGGCGTGGCGGATATTGTCGGTTTCGGCTTCACCGCGACCAAAAATGCGCAGCGTCTCCATGCCGCGCAGGCGGTCGAGGAAGTGGCCGCTTAAGCGCCCCAGCGCCAGGAAGTTGCGGCGGTTGGCATCGGCGGCCCCCATGCCGACCATCGCCATAAACAGCGGGATCAGCGGGGCAGTACCCAGCAGGATCAGCGCCGCGACCCAGTTATACGGGAAGATCGCCAGCACAATCAGCAGGGGAACGAAGACGGCCAGCGCCATCTGCGGCAGATAGCGGGCGTAGTAGTCATGCATATCGTCGATTTGCTCGAGGATAAGCGTCGCCCAACTGCCGGCAGGTTTGCCCTGGATCCAGGCGGGACCGGCTTCCTGTAGCCTGTCGAGCACCTGGCGGCGAATTTCGTAGCGGATGTTCTGTCCGGCGTGAAAACCCACGCGCTCACGCAACCAGACCACCCAGGCACGCAGAATGAAGACCAGAATCAACACAATGAAAGGCAGTAACAGGGCCTCGCGCGGGATGTTTTCCATGATCATATGGTTAAGAATGCGGGCCAGCAGCCATGCCTGGCCTACAATCAACACGCCGCTGATAAACCCTAAAAGACGGGAAATATTCAGCCAGCGGCGGGAAAGTACGCTTTGCTGTTTAAGCCAGCGTGTTAACTCTTGTTGACGGGTTTTTTCCATTGCGTGCTTTGCAGGTGATGTTATTAGGTATTGGGCACGGCAATGTTACAACGCAGAGACAATAAAGGCGACTTATCGCCGCCTTTTTTACGTTTGTTGCTGTTTTGTAAAAATTATTTACTCTGATCGGCCAGTCCGTCGAGATAACGTTCTGCATCCAGCGCCGCCATACAACCGGTGCCCGCAGAGGTGATCGCCTGACGATAAATGTGGTCCATCACGTCGCCCGCAGCGAACACGCCCGGGATGCTGGTCTGGGTGGCATTGCCATGGATCCCGGACTGCACTTTGATGTAGCCGTTCTCCAGCTCCAACTGACCGTCGAAGATCGCGGTGTTCGGGCTGTGGCCGATAGCAACAAACAGACCCGCCACTTCCAGCGTTTCAACGTTGTCGGTGTTCTGCGTATCACGGATGCGCAGGCCCGCCACGCCCATCTGATCGCCAGTCACTTCTTCCAGCGTGCGGTGGGTGTGCAGCACGATATTGCCGCTGGCCACTTTGTCCATCAGACGCTTGATCAGGATTTTTTCCGCGCGGAAGGTATCGCGGCGGTGAATGAGATGCACTTCAGAGGCGATGTTCGCCAGGTACAGCGCTTCTTCCACGGCGGTGTTGCCGCCGCCGATGACCGCGACCTTCTGGTTGCGATAGAAGAAACCGTCGCAGGTGGCGCAGGCGGAAACGCCGCGGCCTTTAAAGGCTTCTTCAGACGGCAGGCCCAGATAGCGGGCAGAAGCGCCGGTTGCAATAATCAGCGCGTCGCAGGTGTATTCTGCGTTATCACCGATCAGGCGGAACGGACGGTTCTGCAGATCGACCTTGTTGATGTGGTCAAAAATGATTTCGGTATCAAATTTGGCGGCATGCTCGTGCATGCGCTCCATCAGCAGCGGCCCGGTCAGGCCTTCAGGATCGCCTGGCCAGTTTTCTACTTCGGTAGTGGTGGTCAGCTGACCGCCTTTTTCCATGCCCGTAATCAGTACCGGTTGCAGGTTAGCGCGTGCCGCGTAGACCGCTGCGGTGTATCCCGCAGGTCCGGAACCCAGGATGAGAAGTTTACTGTGTTTGGCCGTGCCCATGAGATCCCCATTGTTGTTGGCAGACATTTTCCCCGGATTGTAGGGAATTTGTTGCCGTAAAAAAAGGGCGCAGCGATTTTGTTAACGATGTGTGTGATAGCAAGCGCCAATCAACGGCGGGGCAGGGAAGGTGATTTTATAACAATAATCATGGCAAATCGCTCGAAACGACGGCGATAAAATGAGGATTAATCGCCGGTCGTAATGAATATCCGGCATGTTGTACTAAAAATCGATGTTTTGCTTTGACAATCCCCTGCTGTTTTGCGAAAACATTCAAGGAAGAAAAAAAACGGTCTTTGTGTAACGCATAGTCATGCACAAAATCACCATTTTTACCGGGTCAGCGAAATCTACGCATGGTGTGGACAGATGCCATTCGTGATGTTGATGGCCGCCTCTGGGCAACGGTCTTCATACCACATAACCCCAATCGAATCGCGCAAACTATAAAACAGGCGATGCGATTAACCGCGGGGAAAGACTCTGAACAGTGAAGTGCACAGGGTCCTGGCAGGAGTTAGGGAAGGAATACAGAGAGACAATAATAATGGTAGATAGCAAGAAGCGCCCTGGCAAAGATCTCGACCGTATCGATCGTAACATTCTTAATGAATTGCAAAAGGATGGGCGTATTTCCAACGTCGAGCTTTCAAAACGTGTGGGACTTTCCCCGACGCCATGCCTTGAGCGTGTGCGCCGACTGGAAAGACAGGGTTTTATTCAGGGCTATACAGCGCTGCTGAACCCGCATTACCTGGATGCCTCACTTCTGGTATTTGTTGAGATTACTCTGAATCGTGGTGCGCCGGATGTGTTTGAGCAGTTCAATGCCGCCGTGCAAAAACTTGAAGAAATTCAAGAGTGTCATCTGGTTTCCGGTGATTTCGACTACCTGTTGAAAACCCGCGTACCTGATATGTCTGCATACCGTAAGCTGCTGGGCGAAACCCTGCTGCGACTGCCTGGTGTGAACGACACCCGTACCTACGTGGTAATGGAAGAAGTCAAACAGAGCAATCGTCTGGTTATTAAGACGCGCTAACACGGAACAGGTGCATTATCAGCGTACTTTGATTACACTCCTGGTAATCCATACAGCAACAGTGTCGGGCCTCCCGGCACTGTTGTCCGTTTAGCACTCAGGCAGGAATTGCCTGATACCTGGAGAGCCTGTTTTGAGCCAGGAATATACCGAAGACAAAGAAGTCAATTTAACCAAGCTCAGCAGTGGGCGCCGACTCCTTGAGGCGTTACTGATCCTTGTTGCTCTTTTTGCCGTCTGGTTGATGGCAGCCTTACTCAGTTTCAATCCCTCCGATCCCAGCTGGTCACAGACCGCATGGCACGAACCTATCCATAATTTAGGCGGCGTACCGGGCGCCTGGCTGGCGGATACGCTGTTCTTTATCTTTGGCGTGATGGCCTACACCCTGCCCGTCATCATTATTGGTGGCTGTTGGTTTGCCTGGCGCCATCGCCAGAACGATGACTACATCGACTATTTTGCCGTCTCGCTGCGCCTGATAGGCGCGCTGGCGCTGATCCTCACCTCCTGCGGGCTGGCGGCGATTAACGCCGATGACATCTGGTATTTTGCCTCCGGTGGGGTAATCGGCAGCCTGCTGAGTACCGCGCTGCAGCCGATGCTGCACAGCAGCGGCGGCACCATCGCGCTGCTCTGCGTCTGGGGCGCAGGGCTGACGCTCTTTACCGGCTGGTCATGGGTCAGTATTGCTGAAAAAATCGGCAGCGTGATCCTCAACATTCTTACCTTTGCCAGCAACCGTACCCGTCGCGATGATACCTGGGTCGATGAAGAGTATGAAGACGACGACTACGATGACGCTGAGCCGACCGCCGAGCGTCGTGAATCCCGCCGCGCGCGCATTATGCGCGGGGCGCTGGCGCGCCGTAAGCGCGTAGCAGAGAAGTTCGCAAATCCGTTGGGGCGCAAGACGGATGCGGCCCTGTTCTCTGGCAAAAGGATGGACGACGAAGAGGTAGCTTACAGCGCCCGTGGCGTAGCCGCCGATCCGGATGATGTGCTGTTCTCCGGCAATCGCGCGCTGACCTCCGACTATGATGAGTACGATCCGCTGCTCAACGGCCACTCGGTGGCTGAGCCGCTTGCCGCCGCTGCCGCGGCGACTACCGCCACTCAGGCCTTTGCTGCACCTGTCGATCCGGTGATCCCGCCAACCCCTTCGATGCCGGATACCCATCTGCAGCCGCCTGCGGTTGAATGGCATGGGGAACCCACTGCATCAGCAGCACCGGCCTATGCGCCAGAGCCACAGCCTTATGCCGCCGCCGCGCCGCAGGAGCAACCGCCTTATCAGCCTGAACCGGCATACGCGCAGCCGCAGTATGAACAACCGCAATATCAGCAACCTCAGTACGAGCAGCCACAGTACGAACAACCTCAGTATGAGCAGCCGCAGCAGTATGAACCGCAGCAGGCCGTGTATCAGCCTGAGCCGGTGGTAACTCCGCCGGTCGTCGAAGCGCCGCCGGTTGAAGAGGTGAAACCGTCCCGGCCGCCGCTTTACTACTTCGAAGAGGTGGAAGAGAAACGTGCCCGTGAGCGCGAACAGCTCGCGGCCTGGTATCAGCCTGTACCGGAGCCAGTGCAAGAGCCTGCCCCGGTAAAAGCAGCTGAGATCCCGTCTGTACCGGTTCCGGCCGTTGAGCCTGCCTCCGTCGTGGCACCGGTTGCGGCGAGCGTGCAGCAGGCAACAGCGGCAGGTGCCGCTGCGGCTGGCGCTGCTGCACCGTTATTCAGCCTGGCCACCGGCGGCGCACCGCGTCCGCAGGTGAAAGAGGGCATTGGTCCGCAGCTGCCGCGTCCGAACCGCGTGCGCGTTCCTACCCGCCGTGAACTGGCCTCGTATGGCATCAAGCTGCCTTCGCAGCGAATGGCGGAAGAGGAAGCGCGCAAAGCCGGGCGTCAGCAGTACGATGACGACCAGTACGAAGACGACGCTGACGAAATGCAGCAGGACGAGCTGGCCCGCCAGTTCGCCCAGCAGCAACAGCAGCGTTATGGCGAAGAATATCAGCCTGAGCCACAGCAGTATCAGACCCAGGATGACGAAGATGATGCCGCCGAAGCGGAGCTGGCTCGCCAGTTTGCCGCCACGCAGCAGCAGCGTTACGCTGGTGAACAGCCGACAGGGGCGAACCCGTTCTCGCTGGCGGATTTTGAATTCTCACCGATGAAAGATCTGGTGGATGATACGCCGAGTGAACCGCTGTTCACGCCGGGTGTGATGCCGGAGGTCGAGCCGCCGCGTCAGGCGTTTACGCCGCCGCAGCCTGCGCAGCCGCAACAGTTTGCCCAGCCTCAGCAGCCTGCACAGCCGCAGCAATATGCTCAGCCTGCACAGCCGCAACAGTTTGCCCAGCCTCAGCAGCCTGTGCAGCCGCAGCAGTTTGCTCAGCCTCAGCAGCCTGTACAGCCGCAGCAGTTTGCTCAGCCTCAGCAACCGGCACAGGCTCAGCAGTACGCTCAGCCTCAACAGCCTGCGCAGCCGCAGCAGCCACCGGCTCAGCAGAGCCTGATCCATCCGCTGCTTATGCGTAACGGTGACAGCCGCCCGCTGCAAAGACCGACCACGCCGTTGCCGTCATTTGACCTGTTAACCCCGCCGCCAACGGAAGTCGAGCCGGTTGATACCTTCGCCCTCGATCAGATGGCGCGCCTGGTTGAACTCCGCCTGGCCGACTTCCGGATTAAAGCGGATGTGGTGAATTATTCACCTGGTCCGGTGATCACCCGTTTCGAGCTGAATCTGGCCCCGGGTGTGAAAGCCGCGCGTATTTCAAACCTCTCCCGCGACCTGGCGCGTTCGCTGTCCACCGTGGCCGTGCGCGTGGTCGAGGTTATTCCGGGTAAACCCTATGTTGGCCTGGAGTTGCCGAACAAAAAACGTCAAACCGTTTACCTGCGTGAAGTGCTGGATAACGCCAAATTCCGCGATAATCCATCACCGCTGAGCGTGGTGCTGGGTAAAGACATCGCCGGTGAACCGGTGGTGGCCGATCTGGCGAAAATGCCGCACCTGCTGGTGGCGGGTACGACGGGTTCCGGTAAGTCTGTCGGCGTGAACGCCATGATCCTCAGCATCCTGTATAAGGCGCAGCCGGAAGATGTGCGCTTCATCATGATCGACCCGAAAATGCTGGAACTGTCGGTATACGAAGGTATTCCGCACCTGCTGACCGAAGTCGTGACCGACATGAAAGATGCCGCCAACGCCCTGCGCTGGAGCGTCAACGAGATGGAGCGTCGCTACAAGCTGATGTCCGCGCTGGGGGTACGTAACCTTGCCGGTTATAACGAGATCATCGCCGAAGCGGCGAAGATGGGACGTCCGATCCCGGATCCGTACTGGAAACCGGGCGACAGTATGGATGCCGAGCATCCGGTGCTGGAAAAACTGCCGTACATCGTGGTGTTGGTGGACGAGTTTGCTGACCTGATGATGACCGTCGGTAAGAAGGTGGAAGAGCTGATCGCCCGCCTGGCACAAAAAGCGCGTGCGGCGGGGATCCACCTGGTGCTGGCGACCCAGCGTCCGTCGGTGGATGTGATCACCGGCCTGATTAAAGCCAACATCCCGACCCGTATCGCTTTTACCGTGTCGAGCAAAATTGACTCCCGCACTATCCTCGACCAGGGGGGCGCGGAATCGCTGCTGGGTATGGGGGATATGCTTTACTCCGGCCCGAACTCCACCACGCCGGTGCGTGTCCATGGTGCCTTTGTGCGTGACCAGGAAGTGCATGCCGTGGTGCAGGACTGGAAGGCGCGCGGTCGTCCGCAGTACGTTGAAGGCATCACCTCTGACAGCGAAAGCGAAGGCGGCGGTGGCGGCGGCGTAGATGGCGGCGAAGAGCTGGATCCGCTGTTCGATCAGGCAGTTAACTTCGTCACCGAGAAACGCAAAGCTTCCATCTCCGGGGTTCAGCGCCAGTTCCGTATAGGCTATAACCGCGCGGCGCGTATCATCGAGCAGATGGAAGCGCAGGGCATCGTCAGCGAGCAGGGGCACAACGGCAACCGTGAAGTGCTTGCCCCGCCGCCGTTTGAGTGATCCCCCTCGATTGCAAAGATGGGTAAATCAGCAATAATTAAGCATTTTCTTCTGTCGCCTGCCTGCGGGCAGGTCCAGAATAGTTGACAGAAAACCCCCATTTCGGGATGACGCTTTGTAAGGACTACCAATGAAAAAAATTGCAATCACCTGTGCATTACTGACCAGCTTTGTCGCGAGCAGCGTCTGGGCTGATGCCGCCGGCGACCTCAAAAACCGTCTGGACAAAGTCAGCAGTTTCCACGCCAGCTTCACCCACAAAGTGACTGACGGCAGTGGCAATGCGGTGCAGGAAGGTCAGGGTGACCTGTGGGTGAAACGTCCAAATCTGTTCAACTGGCATATGACGCAGCCGGATGAGAGCATCCTGGTTTCCGACGGGAAAACCCTGTGGTTCTTCAACCCGTTTGTTGAGCAGGCCACGGCGACCTGGCTGAAAGATGCCACCAGCAACACGCCGTTTATGCTGATCGCCCGTAACCAGACCAGCGACTGGCAGCAGTACAACATTAAACAGAACGGCGATGATTTTGTGCTGACCCCGAAAGGCAGCAACGGCAACCTGAAGCAGTTCACCATTAACGTGAGCAGCAACGGTACCATCAATCAGTTCAGCGCTGTTGAGCAGGACGATCAGCGCAGCAGCTATCAGCTGAAATCCCAGCAGAACGGGGCGGTTGATGCATCGAAATTCACCTTTACCCCGCCGAAGGGCGTGACGGTGGATGACCAACGTAATAAGTAAGAGGCGTGCGTGAGCAACCTGTCGCTCGATTTTTCAGATAATGCGTTTCAACCTCTGGCCGCCCGTATGCGGCCAGAAAATTTAGCGCAGTATATTGGCCAGCAGCATCTGCTGGCTGCGGGCAAACCCTTGCCGCGCGCCATTGAGGCCGGGCATCTGCACTCCATGATCCTGTGGGGGCCGCCAGGCACCGGTAAAACGACGCTGGCGGAAGTGATTGCCCGCTACGCCGATGCCGACGTCGAGCGCATCTCCGCCGTCACCTCCGGAGTGAAAGAGATCCGTGAGGCCATCGAGCGTGCCCGCCAGAACCGTAATGCCGGTCGCCGCACCATCCTGTTCGTCGATGAGGTGCACCGTTTCAACAAGAGCCAGCAGGATGCCTTTCTGCCGCACATCGAAGACGGCACCATCACCTTTATCGGTGCCACTACCGAAAACCCTTCGTTTGAACTCAACTCCGCACTGTTGTCCCGCGCCCGCGTCTATCTCCTGAAATCGTTAACCACCGAAGACATTGAGCTGGTGCTGACCCAGGCGATGGACGATAAGTCCCGCGGCTACGGCAGCCAGAATATCGTGCTGCCCGACGACACCCGCCGAGCCATTGCAGAACTGGTTAACGGGGACGCGCGACGGGCGCTGAATACCCTGGAGATGATGGCCGATATGGCCGAAGCCGACGACAGCGGCAAGCGGGTGCTGCTCCCGGCACTGCTGACTGAAATCGCCGGCGAACGCAGCGCGCGCTTTGATAACAAAGGCGACCGCTTTTACGACCTGATCTCCGCATTGCACAAATCGGTACGCGGCAGCGCGCCCGATGCCGCGCTCTACTGGTATGCGCGCATTATCACCGCCGGGGGCGATCCGCTGTACGTGGCTCGCCGCTGTCTGGCGATCGCCTCGGAAGATGTCGGTAACGCCGATCCGCGCGCGATGCAGGTGGCGATCTCCGCCTGGGACTGCTTTACCCGCGTGGGGCCTGCCGAAGGGGAGCGCGCCATTGCCCAGGCGATTGTCTATCTGGCCTGTGCACCTAAAAGCAATGCGGTCTATACCGCGTTCAAAGCGGCGATGTCCGATGCCCGCGAGCGCCCTGATTACGATGTTCCTGACCACCTGCGCAACGCCCCGACCAAACTGATGAAAGAGCTGGGTTACGGTCAGCAATACCGCTACGCCCACGACGAGCCCAACGCCTACGCCGCAGGGGAGGAGTATTTCCCGCAGGAAATGGCACAAACGCGCTATTATCGCCCGACAAACAGAGGCCTTGAGGGCAAGATTGGCGAAAAGCTCACCTGGCTTGCCGGACAGGATCAAAATAGCCCTATAAAACGCTACCGTTAGGGCTATCGTTGCGGTAATGTTGGCAATGTATACCCGTTATACTTCAAGTTGCATGTGCGTTGGCTGCGCTCGTTCACCCCAGTCACATAGTTTTCTATGTTCCCGGGGATTCACTCGCTTGCCGCCTTCCTGCAACTCGAATTATTTAGGGTATATTCTTGTGACCGCAGGCTGCGGTCATTTCCTCCTATTTTTTAATTCGATAAGCACAGGATAAGCATGCTCGATCCCAATCTGCTGCGTAACGAGCCAGACGCAGTCGCTGAAAAACTGGCACGCCGGGGCTTTAAACTGGATGTAGATAAGCTGCGCGCTCTTGAAGAGCGTCGTAAAGTTCTGCAGGTACAAACCGAAAACTTGCAGGCAGAGCGTAACTCTCGATCGAAATCCATCGGCCAGGCGAAAGCGCGCGGGGAAGATATTGAGCCATTACGCCTGGAAGTGAACAAACTCGGTGAAGAGCTGGATCAGGCGAAAGCCGATCTGGACGTTCTTCAGGCCGAAATTCGTGATATCGCCCTGGCGATCCCGAACACCCCTGACGACAGTGTCCCTGTCGGTAAAGACGAAAATGACAACGTCGAAGTGAAACGCTGGGGCACCCCACGCGAGTTTGACTTCGAGGTTCGCGATCACGTCACGCTGGGCGAAATGCACGCCGGGCTCGATTTTGCGGCTGCCGTTAAGCTGACCGGTTCCCGTTTCGTGGTCATGAAGGGTCAGATTGCCCATCTGCACCGTGCGCTGGCCCAGTTCATGCTGGATCTGCACACCGAGCAGCACGGCTACAGCGAAACCTACGTGCCGTATCTGGTCAACCACGATACGCTGTACGGTACCGGCCAGCTGCCGAAATTTGCCGGCGATCTGTTCCATACCCGTCCGCTGGATGAGGAAGCAGACAGCAGCAACTACGCGCTGATCCCAACCGCAGAAGTGCCGCTGACCAACCTCGTGCGTGATGAGATCATCGACGAAGACGACCTGCCGATCAAACTGACTGCACACTCTCCGTGCTTCCGTTCTGAAGCAGGCTCTTATGGCCGTGATACCCGTGGTCTGATCCGTATGCACCAGTTCGACAAAGTTGAGATGGTGCAGATTGTGCGTCCGGAAACGTCCATGGATGCGCTGGAAGAGATGACCGGTCACGCGGAAAAAGTGCTCGAGCTGTTAGGTCTGCCGTACCGCCGCATGGCGCTGTGTACCGGTGACATGGGCTTTGGCGCCTGCAAAACCTTCGATCTGGAAGTGTGGGTTCCAGCGCAGGGTACCTATCGCGAAATCTCCTCCTGCTCCAACGTTGGCGATTTCCAGGCGCGTCGCATGCAGGCCCGCTGCCGCAGCAAGTCCGACAAGAAAACCCGTCTGGTGCACACCCTGAACGGCTCCGGCCTGGCAGTGGGTCGTACCCTGGTGGCGGTGCTGGAAAACTACCAGCAGGCTGACGGTCGTATCGAAATTCCTGAAGTACTGCGCCCTTACATGAAAGGCCAGCAGTACATCGGTTAATTTGCTTTTACGTAAAAAAGCGCCTGCGGGCGCTTTTTTTATGCCCCGGTTTTGACATCAGGCAATATCCCCTCCTTCCAAAGTAGTAATACTTTCCAGGTAGTTAGCATAAACCTCTGTTAACGCAATCACTCATTATATAAATAACTATATAGCGGTGCTGCCGCACATGGAACTTTGTGAGCAATCAAAGTGAGAGTCTATGAAAATTAAAACGCCTGATGCCTTACTGGCTGCCGAGGTGAGCCGTCGCGGGCTGATGAAAACCACCGCGATTGGCGGCCTGACGGTTGCCAGTAGCGCCTTTACTTTGCCTTTTTCTCGCCTGTCGTCGGCGGCTGAAGCCATCGCCGCCGTTAAGCCGTATGAAAAGGTGGTCTGGAGCGCCTGTACGGTGAACTGCGGTAGCCGCTGTCCGCTGCGGATGCATGTTATCGACGGCGAGATCAAATACGTCGAGACCGACAATACCGGGGATGATCACTACGAGGGGCTACACCAGGTGCGCGCCTGTCTGCGTGGCCGTTCCATGCGCCGCCGCGTCTATAACCCGGACCGCCTGAAATACCCGATGAAACGTGTCGGCAAGCGCGGGGAAGGCAAATTCGAGCGTATCAGCTGGGACGAGGCCTTCGATACCATTGCCAGCAATATGCAGCGCCTGATTAAAGACTACGGCAACGAGTCTATCTACCTTAACTACGGCACCGGCACCCTCGGCGGGACCATGACCCGCTCCTGGCCGCCGGGCAAAACCCTGATTGCCCGCCTGATGAACTGTTGCGGGGGCTATCTCAACCATTACGGTGACTACTCCACCGCGCAGATTGCCGCAGGTCTTAATTACACCTACGGCGGCTGGGCCGATGGCAACAGCCCGTCGGATATCGAAAACAGCCAGCTCGTCGTATTGTTCGGCAACAATCCCGGTGAAACGCGCATGAGCGGCGGCGGGGTGACTTACTACATCGAACAGGCGCGGCAAAAATCGAACGCCCGGATGATCGTCATCGACCCACGCTATACCGACACCGGGGCAGGGCGCGAGGATGAGTGGATCCCGATCCGCCCGGGAACCGATGCGGCGCTGATCTCTGCCCTGGCCTGGGTGATGATCAACGAGGACCTCGTCGATCGGCCATTCCTCGATAAATACTGCGTTGGCTACGACGAAAAAACGCTGCCAGAAGGCGCCCCGGCGAACGGCCACTATAAAGCTTATATTCTCGGCCAGGGCAATGACGGGATCGCCAAAACTCCGGCCTGGGCCGCGGCCATTACCGGTATTCCCGAGGCGCGTATCGTTAAGCTGGCGCGTGAAATCGCCGGGGCGAAACCGGCCTTTATCTCCCAGGGCTGGGGCCCGCAGCGCCATGCCAACGGCGAGCTGGTATCCCGAGCCATCGCCATGCTGGCGATTTTGACCGGCAACGTGGGGATCAATGGCGGCAACAGCGGGGCGCGCGAAGGCTCGTACTCTCTGCCGTTTGTGCGCATGCCGACCCTGGAAAATCCGGTTCAGACCAGTATTTCGATGTTTATGTGGACCGACGCCATCGAGCGCGGCCCGGAGATGACCGCCACCCGTGACGGGGTGCGCGGCAAAGAAAAGCTCGACGTGCCGATCAAGATGATCTGGAACTATGCCGGCAACTGTCTGATCAACCAGCACTCCCAGATCAACCGCACCCACGACATTCTGCAGGACGACAAAAAATGCGAGCTGATTGTGGTGGTGGATTGTCATATGACCTCGTCGGCGAAGTACGCCGATATTCTGCTGCCTGACTGCACCGCCTCTGAGCAGATGGATTTCGCCCTGGATGCCTCCTGCGGCAACATGTCGTACGTGATTTTTGCCGACCAGGCGATTAAACCGCGTTTTGAGTGCAAAACCATCTATGAGATGACCACCGCGCTGGCAAAACGCATGGGCGTTGAGCAGCAGTTCACCGAAGGCCGCACCCAGGAAGGGTGGATGCGCCATCTGTATGAGCAGTCGCGCCAGGCCATTCCTGAGTTGCCGCCGTTTGATGAGTTCCGTCAGCAGGGCATGTTCAAGCAGCGCGACCCGGAAGGGCATCACGTGGCCTATAAAGCCTTCCGCGCCGATCCAGCCGCCAATCCGCTGACTACCCCGTCAGGCAAAATCGAGATCTATTCTGCCCAGCTGGCGCAGATTGCCGCGACCTGGGAGCTGGAGCAGGGCGATGTGATCCATCCGCTCCCGGTTTACAGCCCGGGCTTTGAGAACTACGACGATCCGCAGAGCAAAGATTTCCCGCTGCAGCTGACCGGTTTCCACTACAAAGCGCGAACGCACTCCACCTACGGCAACGTTGATGTCCTGAAAGCGGCCTGCCGTCAGGAGATCTGGATCAACCCGCTGGATGCACAGCGGCGCGGAATTGCCAACGGCGACCGGGTGCGGATCTTCAACGGACGCGGTGAAGTGCATATCGAAGCCAAAGTCACGCCGCGTATCCTGCCGGGTGTGGTGGCGCTAGGCGAAGGAGCCTGGTACAACCCCGATGCGAACCGTATCGATCAGGCGGGCTGCATTAACGTGCTGACCACCCAACGCCCGTCGCCGCTGGCGAAAGGCAACCCGTCTCACAGTAACCTTGTTCAGGTTGAAAAGGCGTAAGGAGTAGCCGATGACCACTCAGTATGGATTTTTTATTGATTCCAGCCGCTGCACCGGGTGCAAAACCTGTGAGCTGGCGTGCAAGGATTACAAGGACCTGACCCCGGACGTCAGCTTCCGCCGCATTTACGAGTATGCGGGCGGCGACTGGCAGGAGGACAACGGGGTCTGGCATCAGAACGTGTTTGCCTACTACCTCTCCATCGCCTGCAACCACTGCGAGGATCCGGCCTGCACCAAAGTCTGCCCCAGCGGGGCGATGCACAAGCGCGACGACGGCTTTGTGGTGGTGGACGAAGATGTCTGCATCGGGTGTCGCTACTGCCATATGGCCTGCCCGTACGGCGCCCCGCAGTACAACGCCGCGAAAGGCCATATGACCAAGTGCGACGGCTGCCACGAGCGCGTGGCGGAGGGTCACAAGCCGATCTGCGTCGAATCCTGCCCGCTGCGGGCCCTGGACTTTGGCCCGATAGAAGAGCTGCGCAAAAAACACGGCAAGCTGGCCGCCGTTGCCCCGCTGCCGTCGGCGCACTTCACGAAGCCGAGTATCGTCATAAAACCCAATGCCAACAGCCGACCTACGGGTGATACCACCGGCTATCTGGCCAATCCGAAGGAGGTGTGAGATGGGAAGCGGGTGGCATGAATGGCCGTTAATGATTTTTACGGTCTTCGGACAGTGTGTGGCGGGCGGTTTTATCGTCCTCGCCCTGGCGTTGTTAAAAGGCAATCTGAACAGGGAGCAACAGCAGCGGCTGGTGCTGAGTATGTTTGGTCTGTGGGTGCTGATGGGCATCGGGTTTATCGCCTCCACCCTGCACCTCGGTTCACCCATGCGCGCGTTCAACTCCCTGAACCGCGTGGGCGCGTCTTCACTTAGCAACGAGATCGCCAGCGGGGCGCTCTTCTTTGCTGTCGGCGGGCTGGGCTGGCTGCTTGCAGTCGTGAAAAAACTACCGGTAGCGTTACGCGATCTGTGGCTGATCGCAACTATGGTGCTGGGCGTGGTCTTCGTCTGGATGATGGTGCGGGTCTATAACACCATTGATACGGTGCCGACCTGGTACAGCGTCTGGACGCCAATGAGTTTCTTCCTGACCATGTTTATCGGCGGGCCGCTGCTGGGCTTCCTGCTCCTGCGGGTGTCGGGCGTCGATGGCTGGGCGATGCGTTTACTGCCTGCCGTGTCGCTACTGGCACTGGCAGTAAGTACGGTGGTGGCCCTGATGCAGGGCGCGGAGCTGGCGACGATCCACAGCGCCATTCAGCAGGCCTCGGCCCTGGTGCCTGATTACGGCTCGCTGATGGCCTGGCGTGTGGTGCTGCTGGCGGCGGCGCTGGTGTGCTGGATCGTGCCGCAGCTGAAAGGCTATCAGCCTGCGCTCCCGCTGTTGTCGCTGGCATTTGTGCTGCTGCTGGCAGGTGAATTGATTGGACGTGGAGTGTTTTACGGTCTGCATATGACCGTTGGAATGGCCATCGCCAGTTAGCGCTGATTATTGTTATATAAAGCCGGGACTTAGTGCCCGGCTTTTCTTTTTTCAATCATGAAATTTTTCAACTGTCGTTTGGTTTTAATTTTGGCCTTAAATAAACAAAAACAAACACATAATTATTATCGATAGCAGACTTTGCATTAGCAGGATGAGTTTTTTCAATCGACAGAGAACATATTGTGCGTGCGGCCCGATCGGGTGGATTGACTTTGTTTTTGCCAGTGGCATGATGCGCACGAAATCTGAACTTCCTCACGGTTTTTAATCCATGTCGATCTATACCCGGCCAGTGCTCCTGTTGCTCTGTGGCCTGCTTTTGCTGACCCTCGCGATCGCGGTGTTAAACACCCTCGTCCCGCTGTGGCTCGCCCATGAAAACTTACCGACCTGGCAGGTGGGTATGGTCAGCTCGTCCTTTTTTACCGGTAATTTGCTGGGCACCCTGATGACGGGAAGCCTGATTAAACGCTTTGGTTTTAACCGCAGCTATTATCTGGCGTCGCTGATTTTTGCCGTCGGCTGTGCCGGGTTAGGGCTGATGGTCGGCTTCTGGAGCTGGATGGTCTGGCGCTTTATTGCGGGCGTCGGCTGCGCCATGATCTGGGTGGTAGTGGAAAGCGCCCTGATGTGCAGCGGTACTTCCCGCAACCGTGGCCGTCTGCTGGCAGCCTATATGATGGTCTATTATGTCGGCACCGTGCTGGGGCAACTGATGGTCAGCAAACTGCCAACCGACCTGATGAGCGTCCTGCCGTGGGTAACCGGCATGGTGCTGGCCGCGATCCTGCCACTGCTCTTTACGCGCATTGTGAACCAGAGCAGTGAGCATCAGGAAGCGACCCATATCTGGCCGATGCTGAGACTGCGTCATGCGCGTCTCGGAGTGAACGGCTGCATTATCTCCGGGATTGTGCTCGGCTCGCTCTATGGTCTGATGCCGCTCTATCTGAATCATCAGGGCGTCAGTGATTCCGGGATCGGTTTCTGGATGGCAGTGATGGTCAGTGCCGGCATTATCGGGCAGTGGCCGGTTGGCCGTCTTGCTGACCGCTTTGGGCGCCTGCTGGTGCTGCGCGTTCAGGTCTTTGTGGTGATCATGGGTTGTCTTGCCATGCTGAGTAATGCCGCGATGGCACCGGCACTGTTTATTCTGGGCGCGGCGGGCTTCACCCTCTATCCGGTAGCGATGGCCTGGGCCTGTGAGAAGGTTGAACATCATCAGCTGGTGGCCATGAACCAGGCGCTGCTGCTGAGCTATACCATCGGCAGTTTGCTGGGCCCGACCTTTACCGCCATGCTGATGCAGAACTATTCCGACAATCTGCTGTTTATCATGATCGCCAGCGTGTCATTTATTTATCTGCTCATGCTGCTGCGTAAAGCGGGCGAACATCCCACACCGGTGGCCCATGCCTGAGTAAATAAAAGCCTGTCGATGACAGGCTTTTTTGTCTCTGTCACATATAAGAGTTTTACGCATTGTTTGTTTATTGCCTGAGGCGATAATTCAGAGGCGTTCTACCACTAAAAGGCAGCCATTATGTCTACTCGTCGTTTTACCACTACAGCGCTGGCAGTAGTATTGTCTTTAACCTTTGCAACTGCACCTGCTATGGCCAATCCGGGAAATGGAAATGGAAATGGCCACGGTAATGGGCAAGGTAATAGCGGCAATCATGGCAACGGTAATTCCGGTAAAGGGAATACCGGTAACCAGGACCACAAACAAAATAACGGTCACCAGAATCAAGGCAAATCAAATAAAAGCGTCAAAGACGACGTCGATGCGCGCGTCAGTTACGACCATGCCCGGCATCTGGCGTTGAATTATGGTTTAACGGGTTATGATTCCCTGCCGCCGGGGATTGCGAAAAACCTCGCGCGCGGTAAACCACTGCCTCCGGGTATCGCCAAAAAGACCGTACCGGCGTCAATGTTAGGTCAATTACCCTCTTATCCTGGCTATGAATGGCGGGTAGTCGGGAGGGATCTGGTCTTAATTGCGTTGAGTACGGCGATTGTGACCACCATTATTAATGGCGTCTTTGACTAATAAATAAAAAGCCCGGTGAAAACCGGGCTTTTTATTAATACATGACCTTGTGACCGTACTGCTCCAGAATGCCTTTTACGCGTTCCATGGTCTCTTTTTTCGGTGGTTTAACGCCATCCAGCTTGTACTCTTCACCCATCGCCACCCATTTATGTTTGCCCAGCTCGTGATACGGCAGCAGCTCAATTTTCTCAACGTTGCCCATATCACGCGTGAACTCACCCAGACGGTGGGCAGAGTCGTCATCATCTGACCAGCCCGGCACCACAACATAACGGATCCAGGTTTTGATGCCTTTGGCTGAGATGTATTTTGCGAACTCTAAAGTGCGATGGTTAGAGACGCCGACCAGATTCTGGTGGATTTCGTCGTTCATCTGCTTGAGATCCAGCATCACCAGGTCGGTCACTTCTAGCAGCTCATCAATCACCGGATCGTAACGACGGACAAAGCCGTTGGTATCCAGACAGGTGTGAATGCTCTCTTTATGGCAGGCGCGGAACCAGTCGCGGACAAACTCGGCCTGCAGGATCGCTTCCCCGCCGGACGCGGTCACGCCGCCGCCGGAAGCGTTCATAAAGTGGCGATAGGTCACCACTTCTTTCATTAATTCATCAACGGTGACTTCTTTACCGCCGTGAGTATCCCAGGTATCACGGTTATGGCAGTACAGGCAGCGCATCAGGCAGCCCTGGAAGAAGGTGATAAAGCGGATGCCTGGGCCATCGACGGTGCCACAGGACTCAAAGGAGTGAATGCGACCAATAGTTGACATTGCGGTGATATCTCCAGATTCGGCCCGTCCGGGGCCTGTGTATGCGCACAACTCAAGCGGCTGTGTCGAGTCTGTTTTGGCTGTTATCCATTTATTATAGATAGCGGGCAAAAGAGACTGTGGTGCGGGAGGTGTTAAAAAGGCCCCACTTGCGTGGAGCCTTTATTGTACGCGTTTTACGGCGTGATTTCAGTCAAAACCACTTACATGGACTGAGTGAAAGTACGGGTAATAACGTCTTTCTGCTGTTCTTTAGTCAGCGAGTTGAAACGTACTGCGTAGCCAGAAACACGGATGGTCAGCTGAGGATATTTCTCAGGATGTTCCATCGCATCGAGCAGCATTTCACGGTTCATAACGTTCACGTTCAGGTGCTGACCACCTTCGATGGACGCTTCGTGATGGAAGTAACCGTCCATCAGACCCGCGAGGTTGGTTTTACGTACTTCGTCGTCTTTACCCAGCGCATTTGGCACGATAGAGAAGGTGTAAGAGATACCATCTTTCGCGTAAGCAAACGGCAGTTTCGCAACGGAGGTCAGAGAGGCAACTGCACCTTTCTGGTCACGGCCGTGCATTGGGTTAGCACCTGGTCCGAATGGCGCGCCAGCACGACGACCGTCTGGGGTGTTACCGGTTTTCTTACCATAAACCACGTTAGAGGTGATGGTCAGAACAGACTGAGTCGGGATAGCGTTACGGTAGGTGGTCAGTTTCTGAATTTTCTTCATGAAACGTTCTACCAGGTCAACCGCCATGTCATCAACGCGCGCGTCGTTGTTACCAAACTGCGGGTATTCGCCTTCGATTTCGAAGTCTACAGCCAGGCCGTCTTCGTCACGAATCGGTTTAACTTTTGCATATTTGATAGCAGACAGGGAGTCAGCTGCAACAGACAGACCTGCGATACCACATGCCATGGTGCGAACAACGTCACGGTCGTGCAGCGCCATCAGAGAGGCTTCGTAGCTGTACTTGTCGTGCATGTAGTGGATGATGTTCAGCGCGGTGACGTACTGTTTAGCCAGCCAGTCCATGAAGTGATCCATGCGATCCATGACTTCGTCGAAGTTCAGGACGTCGCCTTTGATCGGCTCAGACTTAGGACCAACCTGCATTTTCAGTTTTTCATCAACGCCGCCGTTGATTGCATACAGCATGGTTTTCGCGAGGTTAGCACGCGCACCGAAGAACTGCATTTGCTTACCAACAACCATTGGGCTTACGCAGCAAGCGATCGCGTAGTCATCGTTGTTGAAGTCAGGACGCATCAGGTCATCGTTCTCATACTGCAGAGAAGAGGTGTCGATGGACACTTTAGCGGCATATTTTTTGAAGTTCAGTGGCAGTTTTTCAGACCACAGAACGGTGATGTTCGGCTCCGGAGATGGCCCCATGGTGTACAGGGTGTTCAGGAAGCGGAAGCTGTTTTTGGTGACCAGAGTACGGCCATCCACGCCCATACCGGCGATAGATTCAGTTGCCCAGATTGGGTCACCGGAGAACAGTTCATCATACTCAGGGGTACGCAGGAAGCGAACCATACGCAGTTTCATGACCAGGTGGTCAATCATTTCCTGAGCGTCTTGCTCGGTGATTTTGCCTGCTTTCAGGTCACGTTCGATGTAAGCATCCAGGAAGGTGGATACACGACCGAAGGACATTGCTGCGCCGTTCTGAGATTTAACCGCTGCCAGGTAACCGAAGTAGGTCCACTGGATAGCTTCCTGAGCGTTGGTTGCAGGACCGGAGATATCGCAACCGTATTTCGCTGCCATCTCTTTGATCTGACCCAGCGCACGGTGCTGTTCGGAGATCTCTTCACGCAGACGAATAGTCGCTTCCAGGTTTACGCCGTTTTCCAGATCGGATTGCAGGGACAGGAACTGTGCGTATTTGTCTTTCAGCAGGAAGTCGATACCGTACAGGGCAACGCGACGGTAGTCACCGATGATACGGCCACGGCCATACGCATCTGGCAGACCGGTCAGAACACCTGATTTACGGCAGTTCAGGATGTCTTTGGTGTAAACGTCAAATACGCCCTGGTTATGGGTTTTGCGGTATTCGGTGAAGATTTTCTTCAGCATTGGGTCCAGCTCGCGATCGTACGCTTTGCAGGAGCCTTCAACCATTTTGATACCACCGAACGGGATAATCGCACGTTTCAGTGGTGCTTCAGTTTGCAGACCAACAATCTTCTCGAGGGATTTATTGATATAACCCGCATCGTGAGAAGTAATGGTGGATGCAACGGAGGTGTCGAAATCAACAGGCGCGTGAGTGCGGTTTTCCTGCTTAACGCCTTCCATAACGCTGTCCCACAGGGCAGTGGTTGCGTCGGTAGCACCGGCCAGGAAGGATTCGTCACCTTCATACGGGGTGTAGTTTTTCTGGATGAAGTCACGAACGTTGACTTCATTCTGCCAATCACCTTTGGCAAAACCTTCCCATGCTGTGGCTAACTTTTCATTAAGTTCGGACATGTAACACCTACCTTCTTAAGTGGATTTTTTATTTACTGCCTGAGAAAACCATTAATGATGGTTATCGCCACGCAGGTAAATGACCCAGTATGTCAACCCAACCAACAGACCACCGCCAATAATGTTCCCGATTGTGACTGGGATCAGGTTATCAGTGATGAAGTTCATAACGGTCAGATGAGAGAAACTTTCCGGGCTGGAACCTACTGCGGTCCAGAACTCCGGGCTGGCAAAATCACGGATTACAATACCCAGAGGTATCATAAACATGTTTGCAATACTGTGTTCAAAGCCGCTGGCAACGAACATGGCGACTGGCAGAACCATGATCATGGCTTTGTCCATCAGGCTGCGTCCGGAGTAGCTCATCCAGACGGCCAGGCAGACCATCAGGTTGGCGAGAATGCCAAGCGCAACGGCTTCAATAAATGTGTGATGTACTTTGTGGTCGGCGGTTTGCAGGACGTTAAGCCCCCACGCGCCGTTGGCGGTCATATATTCACCCGACAACCACATCAACAGGACAAACAGCAGGCAACCAATCAGGTTTCCAACGTAAACGTTGAGCCAGTTTTTTGCCAGTTGGCCCCAGGTGATCTTACCGCTGGCTTTCGCGACGACGATAAGAACCGTTGAGGTAAAGAGGTCAGCGCCGCAGATAACGCACAGGATCAGACCCAGTGAGAAACAGATGCCGCCGATCAGCTTAGCGATACCGAAAGGCATCCCGGCAGTACCGGTGGTGGCGGTGATATAGAAAACAAAGGCAATGGAGATGAACACCCCGGCAGTGATGGCCAGGAAGAACGTCGTCATCGGTTGTTTCGTTGCTTTATAGACACCCGCTTCTTCGGCAACTTTCGCCATTGCAGCTGGGAGTAAAAGATCAAAAGGGTTGTCAGCTTTCACACTAACTCTCTCTTTATTAAGTCGGCGACGAGATACTAACAAAGCATTATAGAAGAGAAATTGATGTAGATCATATCTCGCCTGGCTTATAGGCCCGCAAAGCGCGTGGTTTTCCAGCGAATGCGGTGTAAGTATTTGATTATCCGTATAAAAATAAATTTTAAAAGTTACAAAATGAGTTGATTTTTTTCTTCTGACCTTCCCCCGGGCAGTTAATTAGAATGGAGTATTTCATATAAAAAGTAACAATAACCGCCAGGTCGCCATTATTATAGCTACCAATATTTAACTTTATTATTACAACTAAAACTTATTGCCGCAGAAATAAAAAACGGGGCAATAAAAATCGCCCCGTAATATAACGTAGGCGATTGTATACGCCTACTGTTTGTCATGTTATTTAACGTTATTTAGCCCAGAAAGCGCTTTTGGCCTTCTGCAATTTCTCATAGGCCTTCAGCAACGACTGGTGAGCAGGGAAGGCTTTCAGATCGCTGTCCACCGCCTGCAGGCCGTGGAATGGCGCTTCGCCGCTCAGGGCTGCGCTGGCGTTCTCTACCGCTTCGGCGCCGTACATACGGGTAAAGGCGTTAAGATACTGCAGCGGCTCACGATCCTCTTCCTGCGACAGCAACAGCAGCGTCTGCAGGCAGCGGTAGTAGTTCGCACGCTCTGCGCTGAAGACCGAGGCGTTGAACTCGATGGTCCACTCAGTCCAGATCAGCGCCTGCTCCAGGTCGCCGCCCGCCAGCGCCAGCATCGCTTTCAGCTCACCGATACGCAGGGTGTACCAGCCGTTGTCTTTGCCCGTCGCCAGGCCCAGCAGCTCGCGCACGCGGGTGAAGTCGTCGTGGCCTTCGTCGTCCAGCTGGGTGATGAGGTTCAGGTAGTCCTCTTTCTCCCACGCGCTCTCCGGCAGCGCCAGCAGGGTTTCGCGCAGGTGCGCACCCATGCTGTTGTTCGCCAGCCACAGATCTTCTACCGGATAGATATCGGACATGCCCGGAACCAGAATACGGCAGGCGTACACGCCCAGGTGTTCGTAATCGGCGATATACACTTCCTGGTCTTCAGCAGTGAAGATCGCCATCAGCGTGGCAAACTCTTCTTCCGTGGTGCCCGCGAAGCTCCAGTCAACGAACGGATAATCCGCGTCCTGCTTGAACATATCCCAGGAGATAGAGCCGCTGGAGTCGATGAAGTGCGTCTCCAGGTTGGCGTGCTCAGCCACTTCTTCGTCATCGAAGGTCGGCGGGGTGAACACGTCGAGATCTTTCAGGCTACGACCCTGCAGCAGCTCGGTAACGGTACGCTCCAGCGCCACGCCGAAGTCCGGGTGCGCGCCGAACGAGGCGAAGCAGGTGCCGTTCGCCGGGTTGAACAGCACCACGCAGATCACCGGGTACTTACCGCCCAGAGAGCCGTCATAGGCAAAGATTGGGAAACCTTCGGCTTCCAGTTTGGCAATGGACTCCACCACGCCCGGATAGCGGGCCAGCACGTCAGCCGGGATCTCCGGCAGGCTGATGGATTCCGCGATAATGCGGTTCTTTATATGACGCTCAAACACCTCGGACAGGCCCTGAACGCGCGCTTCGTTGCGGGTATTACCTGCGGACATGCCGTTGGAGACATACAGGTTGCCGACGATGTTCATCGGAATATAGACGGTTTGCTCGTCAGACTGACGGGTAAACGGCAGGGCGCAGATACCGCGATCCTCGTTACCTGATTGCAGATCGATCAGCATGCTGGCGGTCAGCTGATTTTCCAGATCGTAGAACGCGCGCAGACGATCGTCGAGGATCCCTTCCGGCAGCTCGTCATCTTCGGTCAGCGGGAACCATTTTTCATTCGGGTAGTGAACGAATGGGCCATTCGCCACGGTGTCGCCCAGCCAGAAATCGGCAAAGAAATAGTTGGTGGACAGACGCTCAAAATACTCACCCAGCGCAGAGGCCAGCGCCGCTTTTTTGGTCGCGCCTTTGCCATTGGTAAAGCACAGCGCGCACTCTTTATCGCGAATATGCACGGACCAGACGTGGGGAACCGGGTTGAGCCAGGAGGCCTCTTCGATATTAAAACCCAGGTCGGTCAGTTTTTGCTGGAAGCGAGCGATGGAATCTTCCAGGGCGGCGTCTTTGCCGGGGATAAACGTTTGAGTCATGGCGATCACTTATATCGTACGGAAAGCGCGCAATGATACGGGTTTTGCATGACAGGCGCTATCTCCCCGGCGGTTTCGGCGAAAATAAAAGGCTGGGCTATGCTTATATTGAGTAACCTACTGTAAAGGAATATAAAAATGGAAGCATTCGATCTTCAACGAATGGCCTTTGATAAAGTACCCGTTGAGTTTTTAGGCGAGGTCGCGCTGCGAAGTCTCTATACCTTTGTGCTGGTTTTCCTGTTCCTTAAACTTACCGGGCGGCGCGGCGTGCGCCAGATGTCGCTCTTCGAAGTGTTAATCATTCTGACGCTGGGGTCGGCGGCGGGTGACGTGGCGTTTTATGACGATGTGCCGATGATCCCGGTCTTTATCGTGTTTGTCACCCTGGCGTTGCTCTACCGGCTGGTGATGTGGTTGATGTCGAAAAGTGAAAAGCTGGAAGATCTGCTGGAGGGGAAACCGGTAGCCATTGTCGAAGAGGGCAAGCTGGCCTGGGAAAAAGTACAGCGCGCCAACATGACCGAGTTTGAGTTCTTTATGGAGCTGCGGGTGAGCAGCGTCGAGCAGCTTGGGCAGATTAAGCTTGCCATTATGGAGACCAACGGGCAGATAAGCGTCTACTTTTACGAAGATGACCAGGTTAAGCCCGGGTTGTGCATATTGCCGGATGAATTTGTGGAACGTTTTATGACCATACCGGAAGTCGGCGAGTATGCCTGCCGACGCTGTGGTCATGTTGAGACTCTATCGGCCGGGGCACATCAATTATGTCCACGCTGCACGAATCCGGAATGGACGAAGGTTAGCCGGGCCAAACGCATCACCTGACAGCCATTTTGTCGGTTTTGTGACAGCCCGCTGGCAGAATGTATTGTGTGACGGCGGGCACATTTTCCGGGTCATAAGTTTTAGACATTGCGGCGCGTGTCACTGAATGATAAAACCGATATCCACAGTTATAACTTATTGCTTTTAGCGTGGTGAGGGGAAATGGCTCAGGTCTTTAATTTTAGTTCAGGTCCGGCAATGTTACCGGCGGATGTGCTCAAACAGGCTCAACAGGAGCTGTGTGACTGGAACGGTCTTGGCACGTCGGTGATGGAAGTCAGCCACCGTGGTAAAGAGTTTATTCAGGTGGCAGAAGAGGCAGAAGCAGATTTTCGTTTCCTGCTGAATATCCCCTCAAATTACAAAGTATTATTCTGCCACGGCGGCGGACGCGGTCAGTTCGCGGGCATCCCGCTGAACCTGCTGGGTGACAAAACCACCGCGGATTACGTTGATGCCGGTTACTGGGCGGCCAGCGCAGTAAAAGAAGCGCACAAATACTGCTCCCCGAACGTGATTGATGCCAAAGTCACCGTGGACGGGTTACGCGCGGTGAAGCCGATGAGCGAATGGCAGCTCTCCGCGGATGCGGCCTACCTGCACTACTGCCCAAATGAGACCATCGACGGGATCGCCATTCACGAAGAGCCGAACTTTGGCGAGAACGCGATCGTTACGGCGGACTTCTCCTCCACGATTCTCTCGGCGCCGCTGGATGTCAGCCGCTATGGCGTGATCTACGCCGGCGCGCAGAAAAATATCGGCCCGGCCGGTCTGACCCTGGTGATCGTCCGTGAAGATCTGCTGGGTAAAGCCCACAAATCCTGCCCGTCGATTCTGGATTACACCGTGCTGAACGACAACGACTCCATGTTCAACACCCCGCCGACCTTTGCCTGGTACCTCTCTGGCCTGGTCTTTAAATGGCTGAGAAACAACGGCGGCGTGGCGCAGATGGATAAGATCAATCAGCAGAAATCTGAGCTGCTGTACAGCGTGATCGACGGCAGCGACTTCTACCGTAATGACGTTGCCAAAGCGAACCGTTCCCGCATGAACGTGCCGTTCCAGCTGGCCGACAGCAATCTCGATAAGCTGTTCCTGGAAGAGTCCTTCGCCGCAGGTCTGCACGCGTTGAAAGGCCACCGCGTCGTGGGCGGAATGCGTGCGTCTATTTATAACGCTATGCCGCTCGAAGGCGTTAAGGCACTGACCGACTTCATGACTGACTTCGAACGTCGCCACGGTTAATCACGCCCGTGTTTATTCCCCCGCGGCCTGGCTGCGGGGTTTTTATTATGTTGAATTGAGAGTTAAGTTTCATGGAATCCCTGACGTTACAACCTATCGCGCGGGTAGATGGCACCATTAATCTGCCTGGTTCAAAAAGTGTCTCGAACCGCGCTTTGCTGCTGGCAGCGCTGGCAAACGGCACCACTGTTCTTACTAACCTGCTGGACAGCGATGACGTTCGCCATATGCTCAATGCGCTGAAAGCGTTAGGAGTCCACTATACCCTGTCCGCCGATCGCACCCGCTGCGAAGTGACGGGCAATGCCGGGGCGCTGCACTCTGCTGACGCGCTGGAACTGTTCCTCGGCAATGCCGGTACGGCAATGCGCCCGCTGGCGGCGGCCCTGTGCCTGGGCAGCAACGACATTGTGCTGACCGGCGAGCCACGCATGAAAGAGCGTCCGATTGGCCATCTGGTGGATGCGCTGCGTCAGGGCGGCGCGCAGATTGATTATCTGGAGCAGGAAAATTATCCGCCGCTGCGTCTGCGTGGGGGCTTTACCGGTGGCGAAGTGGCGGTGGACGGCAGCGTCTCCAGCCAGTTCCTGACCGCGTTGCTGATGACCGCACCGCTGGCGCCACAGGACACCACTATCACTATTAAAGGTGAGCTGGTTTCCAAACCCTATATCGATATCACCCTGCACCTGATGAAGACCTTTGGCGTTGAGGTTGAAAACCACAGCTACCAGTGTTTCGTGGTGCGCGGTGGGCAGCAGTACCAGACGCCGGGTAACTACCTGGTGGAAGGCGATGCCTCGTCTGCCTCTTATTTCCTTGCTGCGGGCGCCATTAAAGGCGGCACCGTCAAAGTGACCGGTATTGGCCGCAACAGCGTGCAGGGCGACATTCGCTTTGCCGATGTGCTGGAGAAGATGGGCGCGGTGGTCACCTGGGGCGATGACTTTATCTCCTGCACGCGCGGTGAACTGAACGCCATCGATATGGACATGAACCATATCCCCGATGCGGCGATGACCATTGCCACGGCGGCCCTGTTCGCCAAAGGCACGACCACAATGCGCAACATCTACAACTGGCGTGTAAAAGAGACCGATCGCCTGTTTGCGATGGCCACTGAGCTGCGTAAAGTAGGTGCCGAGGTGGAAGAGGGCGAGGACTACATCCGCGTTACGCCACCGGCCCAGCTGCAGGCTGCGGAAATTGGTACCTACAACGACCACCGGATGGCGATGTGCTTCTCGCTGGTGGCGCTGTCGGATACGCCGGTTACCATTCTGGATCCGAAATGCACCGCGAAAACCTTCCCGGACTATTTTGACCAGCTGGCGCGTATCAGTACGCTTGCCTGACGCTTCTCTGCCGCACCGCCCGGTGCGGCAATTAATTACTTACACTTCATGACGCTGTCATCGTCCAATTCTTCTACACTCAGCTTCAATCATTCCGTAATTTGCACGCAAAGGTAACAGTTGTGCACGTTGACGCGTATAATGCGCGGCGTTTACACAACGGTATGCCTAATTTAAGGAGAAAAAGATGACGGCAATTGCCCCGGTTATCACCATTGACGGGCCGAGTGGCGCAGGTAAAGGTACTCTGTGCAAAGCGATGGCGGAAGCATTGCAATGGCATCTTTTAGATTCGGGCGCAATCTATCGTGTGCTGGCGCTGGCTGCTCTGCATCACCATGTTGATGTGGCCTCTGAAGAGGCGCTGGTGCCGCTGGCCGCCCATCTGGACGTGCGTTTTGTCTCCACCAACGGCAATCTGGAAGTGATTCTGGAAGGGGAAGACGTGAGCGGTGAGATCCGCACCCAGGACGTGGCGAATGCCGCCTCTCAGGTCGCTGCATTCCCGCGCGTTCGCGAGGCGCTTTTACGCCGTCAGCGCGCCTTCCGTGATGCTCCCGGCCTGATCGCCGACGGACGCGACATGGGAACCGTGGTTTTCCCTGATGCGCCGGTCAAAATTTTCCTCGACGCTTCCTCGGAAGAGCGTGCGCAGCGCCGCATGCTGCAGTTGCAGGAAAAGGGCTTTAGTGTTAACTTTGAACGTCTTTTGTCTGAGATAAAAGAGCGCGACGATCGCGACCGCAATCGCGCCGTTGCACCACTTGTTCCTGCAGATGATGCATTAGTTCTGGATTCTACCAGTTTAACTATTGAGCAAGTGATTGAAAAAGCGCTACAATATGCGCGCCAAAAACTGGCAATCGCGTAATCGCGACCGATTTAGCAGTACCCCCGCTGCAATGGATTGACGGCGGGTATGTGAAACAACCCCATCCGGCACGGAGCCAGGTGGACGTTAATATTAACCTGAAGATTAAACATGACTGAATCTTTTGCTCAACTGTTTGAAGAATCCTTAAAAGAAATCGAAACCCGTCCGGGTTCCATCGTTCGTGGTGTTGTTGTTGCTATCGACAAAGATATCGTACTGGTTGACGCCGGTCTGAAATCTGAGTCTGCCATTCCGGCAGAGCAGTTCAAAAACGCCCAGGGCGAGCTGGAAATCCAGGTTGGTGACGAAGTTGACGTTGCTCTGGATGCAGTGGAAGACGGCTTCGGTGAAACCCTGCTGTCCCGTGAAAAAGCTAAACGTCACGAAGCTTGGATCACGCTGGAAAAAGCTTACGAAGAAGCTGAAACTGTGGTCGGTGTTATCAACGGCAAAGTTAAAGGCGGCTTCACTGTTGAGCTGAATGGTATTCGTGCGTTCCTGCCAGGTTCACTGGTAGACGTTCGTCCAGTTCGTGACACCCTGCACCTGGAAGGCAAAGAGCTTGAGTTCAAAGTAATCAAGCTGGACCAGAAGCGTAACAACGTTGTTGTTTCCCGTCGTGCCGTTATCGAATCCGAAAACAGCGCAGAACGCGATCAGCTGCTGGAAAACCTGCAGGAAGGCATGGAAGTCAAAGGTATCGTTAAGAACCTCACTGACTACGGCGCATTCGTTGACCTGGGCGGCGTTGATGGCCTGCTGCACATCACCGACATGGCGTGGAAACGCGTTAAGCACCCAAGCGAAATCGTGAACGTGGGCGACGAAATCACTGTTAAAGTGCTGAAGTTCGACCGCGAGCGTACTCGTGTATCCCTCGGCCTGAAACAGCTGGGCGAAGATCCATGGGTTGCTATCGCTAAACGTTACCCAGAAGGTACTAAACTGACTGGTCGCGTTACCAACCTGACCGACTACGGCTGCTTCGTTGAAATCGAAGAAGGCGTTGAAGGCCTGGTTCACGTTTCCGAAATGGACTGGACCAACAAAAACATCCACCCATCCAAAGTTGTTAACGTTGGTGATGTAGTGGAAGTTATGGTTCTGGATATCGACGAAGAACGTCGTCGTATCTCCCTGGGCCTGAAGCAGTGCAAAAACAACCCATGGCAGCAGTTCGCGGAAACCCACAACAAGGGCGACCGTGTTGAAGGTAAAATCAAGTCTATCACTGACTTCGGTATCTTCATCGGCCTGGACGGCGGCATCGACGGCCTGGTTCACCTGTCTGACATCTCCTGGAACGTTGCAGGCGAAGAAGCAGTACGTGAATACAAAAAAGGCGACGAAATCGCAGCAGTTGTTCTGCAGGTTGACGCAGAGCGTGAGCGTATCTCCCTGGGCGTTAAACAGCTCGCAGAAGATCCGTTCAACAACTGGGTTGCACTGAACAAGAAAGGCGCAATCGTAAACGGTAAAGTGACTGCAGTTGACGCGAAAGGCGCAACCGTAGAACTGGCTGACGGCGTTGAAGGTTACCTGCGCGCTTCTGAAGCTTCACGTGACCGCGTTGAAGATGCAACTCTGGTTCTGAGCGTAGGCGACGACGTTGAAGCTAAATTCACCGGCGTTGACCGCAAAAACCGTGCAATCAGCCTGTCTGTTCGTGCTAAAGACGAAGCTGATGAGAAAGATGCAATCGCAACTGTTAACAAACAGGAAGATGCAAACTTCTCTAACAACGCAATGGCTGAAGCTTTCAAAGCAGCTAAAGGCG
Organism: Leclercia sp. TB492; assembly: GCF_049974505.2. Classification (NCBI taxonomy): domain Bacteria; kingdom Pseudomonadati; phylum Pseudomonadota; class Gammaproteobacteria; order Enterobacterales; family Enterobacteriaceae; genus Leclercia; species Leclercia sp. TB492. Next base: position 1,569,362 of record NZ_CM127572.1, read on the forward strand.
AATAAGTTACTCGTAGAGTAACTTGACAGATTGCAGGATTCGTCCTGTAATCAATAACAAAGGGCGGCTACGGCCGCCCTTGTTTAAGCTGTTTAGCTAATGGGTTTGAAGGAACCGGAGGAATCATGACCAAGTCAGAATTGATTGAAAGACTTGCCAGCCAGCAATCGCACATACCTGCTAAAGCAGTGGAAGATGCCGTAAAAGAGATGCTGGAGCATATGGCGACCACTCTTGCACAGGGCGAGCGCATTGAAATCCGCGGTTTCGGTAGTTTTTCTCTGCACTATCGTGCTCCACGCACCGGGCGTAACCCGAAGACTGGCGACAAAGTAGAGCTGGAAGGTAAATACGTTCCACACTTTAAGCCGGGTAAAGAACTGCGCGATCGCGCCAATATTTACGGCGACTGAGTTTGGCCTGCGGGCGAAACTGAGTAACCTCAAGAAAGCACCTGCGGGTGCTTTTTTTGTTTCTGTTTTGCCGATCCTGAATCGACGCTGCAAGTTTTGCGGTCGGTTGCTGCAAACCGATCGTTTCCCGCCAGTCTGCGCCGCAACCTCACATTTCCCTGCCTGACAAACCACGCGACCCGCCGCACACTGCCCTGATACAGGGAGGTGTGAATGTGCTTGTCAACGCTCGCGACATGTCTGATCCTGGCCATCTTACCGCTGCTGTGGTTGCCCGCGCTGCCGGAGTTGACGGTACTCCAGGCCATAATCGTCGTCGGGGTCCCGCTGGCTTTAATTCGTCATCAGATTGCGCGCTATTTGGGCTTCTGGCTGCTCTTTTTTGCCTGGGGCGGGCTTGCCGCGCTGGGCGAAGTCTGGCCGATGCAGCATCTGACCAGCGGGCCGCAGAAGGCTGAGCTGGAGATCCTGGCGACCGGGAGCGACACGATGTACCAGGCCCGCATTGTCCGGCTTAATGGCAGAACGATGCTGCCCGCGGTGGGCGTTACGCTGTATGGCAACGCGCTGCCGCAACCCGGCTGTGCGGGACAACGCTGGAAGATGACCTTGTCCTTAAGGCCCGTTCATGGGCAGCTTAACGAAGGAGGATTCGATGCCCAGCGCTATGCCCTGACGCAGCATCAGCCGCTGACCGGGCGTTTTACCCACGCAGACGTGGTCGATGTCCGCTGCAGCTTACGCGCCCGATATCTTGCCACCCTGACAGCCAGGCTCTCGTCTTATACCTGGGGCCCGGTCCTGCTGGGGCTGGGCATGGGAGAGCGTCTGTCGGTGACGCCTGACATTAAAAATCTGATGCGGGAAACGGGCACGTCGCATCTGATGGCGATCTCGGGATTGCACATTGCGCTGGCGGCGTCGGTCATCTGGCTGCTGGTGCGGGGTGGGCAGTATTTTATTCCGGTCCGCTGGGTGGGCTGGCGAGCCCCCCTGGTGGCAGGATTCTGTTTTGCCGCTTTTTATGCCTGGCTCACCGGGATGCAGCCCCCCGCGCTGCGCACCGTCGTCTCGCTGGGGGTATATCTGGCGCTGCAGCTGAGCGGCCGTCTCTGGTCGCCCTGGCAGGTATGGCGGATCTGTATTGCCGCCATTCTGCTGGTCGATCCGCTGGCGGTATTATCCCATAGCCTTATGCTGTCGGCCTTTGCGGTGGCGGGACTGATTTTCTGGTATCAGTGGATGCCCAGACCCCGTTTATCCGGGCCGTGGGTAGTCAGGGCAGTGGTGAATCTACTGCACCTGCAGCTTGGCATGCTTTTACTGTTGCTGCCGGTGCAGGTGCTGGTCTTTCACGGGTTTAGCCTGTCATCGCTGGTGGCGAACCTGGTCGCGGTACCGCTGGTGACCTTTATCTCTGTACCGCTCATTTTGCTGGGGATGTGGTTGCATCTTGGGATATGGCCCCTCGCGGAACATAAGGTCTGGACGCTGGCAGATGGCTCACTGTCCCTGTTGTTTAATTTCTTAACTACGCTGCCCGACGGCTGGATCCCGGTCGATAAACGCTGGCTGTGGCTGACCCTGCTACCCTGGGGAGCCATTATCGCCTGGCGGATGCGCGGCATAAAAGCCTGTCCGGTTGTCTGTGTCTCGGCACTGGTGCTGGCGGCCAGTCCGTTATGGCGGGTGAACAAAACGGAAGGCTGGGCGGTGCATATGCTGGATGTCGGGCAGGGGCTGGCAGTGGTTATTGAGCGACAGGGGAAAGCGATTTTATATGACACCGGTCCGGCGTGGCCGGGCGGGGACAGCGGGCAACGGCTGATTATCCCCTGGCTACGCTGGCATCACTTGCGTCCGGAGGGGGTGATTATCAGCCATGAACACCTGGACCATATCGGTGGGCTGGCATCGCTACGCGAGGCGTGGCCGAACATGTGGATACGCAGCCCGCTGCGCCGGGACGGACATGATCCCTGTTTTCGCGGCGAACGCTGGCAATGGCAGGGGCTGACCTTCAGCGCGCACTGGCCCCTTGCCACCGCTCCGCAGCGCGGCAACAACGGTTCCTGCGTGGTCAAAATTGAGGATGGTACCCATAGCCTGTTGTTAACCGGGGATATTGAGGCGCAGGGAGAAAAAGCGATGCTCAGTCGTCACTGGCAATATCTTGCGTCTACACTTATCCAGGTGCCGCACCACGGCAGTAATACCTCGTCGTCACTTCCTCTGGTGCAGCGCGTAGGTGGGCGTATCGCTCTGGTGTCGGCATCCCGCTACAACGCGTGGCGACTGCCCTCGAACAAGGTGGCTCGCCGTTACAGAAAGGAGGGGTATCTCTGGCTAACAACCCCCCGATCCGGGCAAATCACGGTTTCCTTTTCGCAACATGGCTGGCAAATCCAACGCTTACGGGATCAAATTTTACCCCGTTGGTATCATCAGTGGTTTGGCGCGCCCGGAGATAACGGGTAGAATATGCGGCTATTTCAACAAATGCTGGTTTTTTGAATGCATAACGACAAAGATCTCTCCACGTGGCAGACCTTCCGCCGACTCTGGCCGGTGATTGCACCCTTCAGAACGGGCCTTATCGTGGCGGGCGTAGCGTTAATCCTCAACGCAGCCAGCGATACCTTCATGTTATCGCTCCTCAAACCGTTACTGGACGACGGTTTTGGTAAAACGGACCGCTCAGTGTTGCTCTGGATGCCACTGGTGGTTATCGGCCTGATGATTTTACGCGGCATCACCAGCTATATCTCCAGCTACTGCCTCTCCTGGGTATCGGGCAAAGTCGTCATGACCATGCGCCGTCGCCTGTTCAGCCACATGATGGGCATGCCGGTAGCGTTTTTCGATAAGCAGTCCACCGGTACCTTGCTGTCGCGTATTACCTACGACTCCGAGCAGGTTGCCTCCTCCTCCTCCAGCGCGCTGATCACCGTCGTGCGTGAAGGGGCCTCAATCATTGGCCTGTTCGTCCTGATGTTCTGGTACAGCTGGCAGCTGTCGCTGATCCTTATCGTACTGGCGCCGATTGTGTCGATAGCGATCCGCGTTGTCTCCAAACGTTTCCGCAGCATCAGTAAGAACATGCAGAACACGATGGGGCAGGTAACTACCAGCGCGGAGCAGATGCTGAAAGGGCACAAAGAGGTGCTCATTTTTGGTGGTCAGGAAGTGGAGACCAAACGCTTCGATAAGGTCAGCAATAAGATGCGCCTGCAGGGGATGAAGATGGTTTCCGCCTCTTCCATCTCCGATCCGATTATTCAGCTTATCGCCTCTCTGGCACTGGCCTTTGTACTTTATGCCGCCAGCTTCCCGAGCGTGATGGAAACCTTAACCGCCGGTACCATTACCGTCGTCTTCTCGTCAATGATCGCCCTGATGCGCCCGCTGAAGTCGTTAACCAACGTTAACGCCCAGTTCCAGCGCGGGATGGCCGCCTGTCAGACGCTGTTCGCTATTCTCGATTCCGAACAGGAAAAAGACGAAGGCAAACGCGTGATCGAGCGTTCAACCGGCGATGTTGAATTCCGCAACGTGACCTTTACCTATCCGGGTCGTGATGCGCCTGCCTTGCGTAACATCAATCTGAAGATCCCGGCAGGGAAGACCGTGGCGCTGGTGGGCCGCTCTGGCTCGGGTAAATCGACCATCGCCAGCCTGATCACCCGCTTCTACGATATTGATGAGGGTGAGATCCTGATTGATGGCCACGATCTGCGGGAGTACACCCTGAGGTCGCTGCGTAATCAGGTCGCTCTGGTTTCGCAGAATGTGCATTTGTTCAACGACACCGTCGCCAATAACATTGCGTATGCCCGTAACGAAGAGTACAGCCGTGAGCAGATTGAAGCGGCGGCGCGGATGGCCTACGCCATGGACTTCATCAATAAGATGGATAACGGCCTGGATACCATTATCGGTGAAAATGGCGTGCTGCTCTCCGGCGGTCAGCGCCAGCGTATCGCCATTGCCCGTGCGCTGCTGCGTGACAGCCCGATCCTGATCCTCGATGAAGCCACCTCGGCGCTGGATACGGAGTCCGAACGCGCCATCCAGTCTGCGCTGGATGAGCTGCAGAAGAACCGTACTTCGCTGGTAATCGCACACCGCCTGTCGACCATCGAAAAAGCCGACGAAATCGTGGTGGTGGAAGATGGCTACATCGTCGAGCGCGGCAGCCATACCGATCTGCTGGCGCATCAGGGCGTGTATGCGCAACTTCATAAGATGCAGTTTGGCGCATGATTGCCCGCATCTGGTCCGGTGAGTCTCCGCTCTGGCTGCTGCTGTTGCCGCTCTCCTGGCTGTATGGCCTGGTCAGCGGCCTGATTCGTCTCAGCTATAAAGCGGGGCTCAAACGGGCCTGGCGTGCCCCGGTACCGGTGGTGGTGGTGGGTAACCTCACCGCCGGCGGCAACGGTAAAACGCCGGTGGTGATCTGGCTGGTGGAACAGCTGACCAGACGCGGTATCCGCGTGGGGGTTGTCTCCCGGGGATACGGCGGTAAGGCGGAGCGCTATCCACTGTTGTTGACCCCGCAAACCACCACCGCAGAAGCGGGGGATGAGCCGGTGCTGATCTTTCAGCGCACCGGTGCGCCGGTGGCGGTCTCGCCGGTGCGTAGCGAGGCGGTTCAGGCTCTGCTGAACCAGACGGATGTGCAGATTGTTATCACCGACGACGGGCTGCAGCACTACGCCCTGGCCCGGGACAAAGAGATTGTGGTGATTGACGGCGTGCGCCGCTTTGGTAACGGCTGGTGGTTACCCGCCGGGCCGATGCGCGAGCGTGCGTCTCGCTTACATTCTGTGGATGCGGTCATCGTCAACGGCGGTACGGCGCAGGCGGGAGAGATCCCGATGCAGCTGCGCCCTGGCCTGGCCGTGAATCTGCTGACCGGCGAGCGGCGTGATGTCGCCGAACTCCCTGGTCTGGTGGCAATGGCCGGTATTGGTCATCCCCCGCGCTTTTTCTCTACTCTCGAAGCCTGCGGTGCCCGGCTTCTCAACAGGGTGCCGCTGGCCGATCATCAGGCGCTGAGCCTGTCGCAGGTTGCAGGTTTTACCGCACCCGGCCAGACGCTGATCATGACCGAAAAAGATGCGGTGAAATGCCGGTCGTTTGCCCGCGACAACTGGTGGTATTTACCGGTTGATGCTGAGCTGCAGGGCGAACAGCCTGAACGACTGCTACAGGAACTGATTGCCCTCGCAGGAGGGGGTAACGGGGTTTCTCCCGCGCACTAACTGACAGGACATGGCATGGCTTTACCGCAACTCACGCTTTCAGCCGCACGTCATCTTCATCTTGCCGCGCAGGGGCTTTTGAAAAAGCCCCGCCGCCGCGCGCAGCCCGCCGATATTCTTACCACCATCCAGCGCATGTCGCTGCTGCAGATCGACACCATCAATATCGTCGCCCGCAGCCCGTATCTGGTCCTGTTCAGCCGTCTCGGTCACTATCAGCCCGAATGGCTGGATAATGCCCTGCGTCAGGGCGAGCTGATGGAGTACTGGGCGCACGAGGCGTGCTTCCTGCCGCGCAGCGATTTTGCCCTGGTGCGTTACCGGATGCTCTCCCCCGACAACATGGGCTGGAAATACCGTCAGGCCTGGATGCAGGAGCACGCGGAGGAGATTGACCAGCTTATCGCCCATATCCATGAAAAGGGTCCGGTACGTTCCGCCGATTTTGAACACCCCCGTAAAGGGGCCAGCGGATGGTGGGAGTGGAAGCCGCACAAACGCCATCTTGAGGGGCTGTTTACCGCCGGGAAAGTGATGGTGGTCGAAAGGCGTAATTTCCAGCGCGTTTACGATCTCACCCACCGGGTGATGCCGGAGTGGGATGACAGCCGGGATATGCTGACCCAGGCGGCGGCCGAAGCCGTGATGCTGGAAAACAGCGCCCGTAGCTTAGGCATTTTTCGCCCCCGGTGGTTAGCCGATTATTATCGCCTGCGCCAGCCGGCGCTGGCTCCGCTGCTTGAACGCTGGCAGGCGCAGCAGCAGGTGGTGCGCGTCGAGGTGGAGTCTCTGGGAGAGATGTGGCTGCATGTCGATCTGCTGCCGCTGCTTCCTCTCGCCGAAGAGGGAAAACTCACCGCCACCCACAGTGCCGTCCTGTCGCCGTTTGATCCGGTGGTCTGGGATCGCAAGCGCGCCGAGCAGCTGTTTAATTTCAGCTACCGGCTGGAGTGTTATACCCCAGCCCCGAAACGCCAGTACGGCTATTTCGTCCTGCCGCTGCTGCACAAAGGACAGCTGGTCGGGCGGATGGATGCCAAAATGCACCGTAAAACCGGTGAGCTGCAAATTATCGCCCTTTATCTGGAAGAGGGCGTCCGGGTCAGTGCCGCGCTGGAGAAGGGGCTCACTGCCGCCATCAGCGATTTTGCGGGCTGGCAGGGGGCAACACGGATCGCGCTGGGCCATCTTCCCGACGGACTTTTTGCCGCCTGTCGAAGTGGCTGGGAAATAGACGCGGTCTGAAAAAGGAATATGGTAAGCTTTACCGATCATTGATACGGAGGAACTATGGATCACCGTTTACTGGAAATTATTGCCTGCCCGGTGTGCAACGGCAAACTCTACTACAGCCAGGATAAGCAGGAGTTAATCTGCAAACTGGACAGCCTTGCCTTCCCCCTGCGCGACGGCATTCCCGTCCTGCTGGAAACCGAAGCCCGTTCGCTGGCGGCAGAAGAGAGCAAACCATGAGTTTTGTTGTCATTATTCCGGCGCGCTTCGCCTCCACGCGTCTGCCGGGTAAACCGCTGGTCGACATCAACGGTAAGCCGATGATTGTCCACGTGCTGGAGCGTGCGCGCGAGTCCGGCGCTGAACGGATTATTGTCGCCACCGATCACGACGACGTGGCGCGTGCGGTTGAAGCGGCGGGTGGCGAAGTGTGCATGACCCGCGCCGATCACCAGTCCGGTACCGAGCGTCTGGCGGAAGTGGTTGAGAAATGCGGTTTCAGCGACGACACGGTGATTGTCAACGTGCAGGGCGATGAGCCGATGATCCCGGCGGTCATTATTCGCCAGGTGGCAGAGAACCTCGCCCAGCGTCAGGTGGGCATGGCGACGCTGGCCGTGCCGGTGCACAGCGCCGAAGAGGCGTTTAACCCCAACGCCGTGAAAGTGGTGCTGGACGGTGAAGGCTACGCGCTCTATTTCTCCCGCGCAACTATTCCCTGGGATCGCGATCGCTTTGCAGCCTCCCGCGAAGAGATTGGCGACAACATCCTGCGTCATCTGGGCATTTATGGCTATCGCGCCGGTTTCATTCGCCGTTACGTAACCTGGCAGCCGAGCCCGCTGGAGAACATCGAGATGCTCGAGCAGCTGCGCGTGCTGTGGTACGGCGAGAAGATCCATGTTGCCGTCGCGCAGAAAGTCCCTGGTACAGGCGTTGATACACCAGAGGATCTCGCCCGCGTTCGCGCCGAGCTTCGTTAATCCCCGTCATCCCCTCATCCGGGGGGATGCTTTTCTTCCGAATTTCTTCATCAGAATCGCCTCACAAGAGTGACATCCGCCCGCCACGCGCTCATTATAAAAGCAGTAGTCTTAATGGGGGTAATATCAAATGGAACAGCTGCGTGTTGAGCTCAGCCATCTGCTGGGTGAAAAACTGAGCCGCCTGGAATGCGTGCATGAAAAGGCGGATACCACCCTGTGGTCGTTATATGACAGCCATGGAAACCCCATGCCGTTACTGGCGCGAAGCTTCTCTTCACCGGATGTTGCCCGACAGCTGGCGTGGAAAATCTCCATGCTGGCACGCAGCGGTACGGTCAGAATGCCGACCGTATATGGCGTAATGACCCACGAAGAGCATCCGGGCCCTGACGTCCTGCTGCTTGAGCGCCTGCGCGGTGTCCCGGTTGAAGCACCGGCCCGCACGCCGGAACGCTGGGAACAGCTGAAAGACCAGATTGTTGAAGCGCTGCTGGCCTGGCACCGGATGGATAGTGGAGGATTAGTCGGTGCGGTGGACAGCACTCAGGAGAACCTCTGGCCGCTCTGGTATCGCCAGCGGGTCGAGGTCCTGTGGGGAACGCTGAATCAGTATCACAACACCGGCCTGACCATGCAGGACAAACGGATCCTGTTTCGGACCCGTGAATGTCTGCCCGCCCTGTTTGAAGGCTTCAACGACAACAGCGTGCTCATCCACGGCAACTTTACCCTGCGCAGTATGCTCAAGGATCCGCGCAGCGATCAGCTGCTGGCGATGGTTGGGCCAGGGGTGATGCTATGGGCCCCGCGGGAGTACGAACTGTTTCGGCTCAGCGAGAGCGGGCTCGCTGAGGATCTCCTCTGGTACTATCTGCAGCGGGCGCCGGTCTCAGAGTCCTTCCTCTGGCGGCGCTGGCTGTATATGTTGTGGGACGAAGTGGCGCAGCTGGTGAATACCGGTCGCTTTAACCGCGCTAACGTCGATCTGGCGTCGAAATCACTCCTCCCGTGGCTCGCCTGACAGGCCTTTCAGCCATTGCCAGACGCGCCCCAGCGTCTCGTAGCCAACACGATCGCTGTGCATCAGCCAGACCGGGGACGGAATAATCCGTTCCCAGGGGTTGAGCGGAGCGCTAATCGCCAGCTGGTTGGCCGGGGCAGGTAGCGGGTGCAGACCCTCGCGTTCAAAGAAGATCATCGCCCGCGGCAGATGTGAGGCGGAGGTCACCAGCAGGAACGGGGCATCGCCGATCGCCTGCTTCACCGCTGCGGCTTCCTCTTCGGTATCTTTTGGGCTATCGAGGGTGATAATGGCCTCGCGCGGCACCCCCAGCGACTGGGCCACGCGTGCACCTGCTTCTGCCGTGCTCACCGGATTGCTTTGCGCCGCCGCGCCGGTGAAGATCATCTTCGAACCGGGATTGGCCAGCCACAGACGCATCCCTTCATTGAGTCGCGGCAGGCTGTTGTTGATGAGATTCGAGCTGGGCGCCCAGTCCGGATCCCAGGTATAGCCGCCACCCAGCACCACAATGTACGCAACCTTCTGATTTCCCTGCCAGGTGGGGTACTTATTTTCCACCGGACGTAACAGCCCGTCAGCCACCGGCTGCAGGCTCAGCAGCAGCAGCACCAGCCAGCCTGCCGTCACAAAAATTTTGCCGGTTTTCTGGAAGCGGCTGAACCACAACAACCCCAGGCCCAGCGCGATACACAGCAGAAGAAGAGGGAGGGGAAGCATCATGCCGCCAATATATTTTTTTAGGGTAAAAAGCATCCTTTCTGGCTCCTTTTTTGACCATACAGCTGAGGATTGTCAGCGATATTACACCAGAGAGGTTCATTCTCCGCCCGGCTGTGACAAAATAGCGGTTTTGTTGTTAGCGGGTGGAGCTCTCCCAATGCGGGATCGCAATTTTGATGACATCGCGGAAAAGTTTGCCCGCAATATTTATGGCACGACCAAGGGCCAGCTGCGTCAAACGATCCTCTGGCAGGATCTGGACATCCTGCTCGCCCGCTTTGGCTCGAAAAAATTGCGCGTTCTCGACGCTGGCGGCGGTGAAGGTCAGACGGCGATAAAAATGGCCGAGCGCGGCCACCATGTCATCCTGTGCGACCTGTCGGCAGAGATGATCGCCCGTGCCGAAAGCGCCGCGGCACAGAAAGGTGTGAGCGATAACATGCAATTTATACATTGCGCCGCTCAGGACATCGCTCAACATTTGGAAAGCCCGGTTGATCTGATATTGTCTCATGCGGTGCTGGAGTGGGTGGCCGATCCCCAGGCGCTGTTGCAGACGCTGTGGTCGATACTCTGCCCCGGCGGTGCGCTGTCGCTGATGTTCTACAACGCCAACGGCCTGCTAATGCGTAACGTGCTGGTGGGCAATTTCGGCTACGTGCAGCAGGGCATGTACAAAAAGAAACGGCGCACGCTTTCACCGGACTTTCCGCGCGATCCGCAGCAGGTCTATGGCTGGCTGGAAGCGATGGGCTGGCAGATCGCCGGGAAAACCGGCATCAGGGTGTTTCACGATTATCTGCGTGATAAACAAAAGCAGCATGAGTGCTTTGACGCCCTGACAGAATTAGAGACGCGGTACTGTCGCCAGGAACCCTGGGTCAGCCTTGGCCGTTACATACACGTCACCGCGCACAAGCCGCAGAGCAAGGATAACTTATGAGTGAATTTTCCCAGACAGTCCCCGAACTGGTTGCCTGGGCCCGAAAAAACGATTTCTCCCTCTCGCTGCCGGTAGACAGACTCTCTTTTCTGCTGGCGGTGGCTACGCTGAACAGCGAACGGATGGATGGAGAAATGAGCGAGGGCGAACTGGTGGATGCGTTCCGCCATGTCAGTGATGCGTTTGAGCAAACCAGCGAAACCATTAATGTGCGTGCCAATAACGCGATTAACGATATGGTGCGTCAACGTCTGCTGAACCGCTTTACCAGCGAGCTGGCGGAAGGGAATGCCATCTATCGCCTGACGCCGCTGGGCATTGGTATCACCGACTACTACATTCGCCAGCGCGAATTCTCGACCCTGCGCCTCTCTATGCAGCTCTCTATTGTGGCGGGCGAACTGAAGCGTGCGGCCGATGCCGCTGACGAGAACGGCGACGAGTTCCACTGGCACCGCAACGTCTACGCGCCGCTGAAATATTCGGTGGCCGAGATTTTCGACAGCATCGATCTGACCCAGCGCATCATGGATGAGCAGCAGCAGCTGGTCAAAGACGATATCGCCCAACTGCTGAACAAAGACTGGCGGGCGGCGATTTCCAGCTGCGAAATGCTGCTGTCAGAGACCTCCGGCACCCTGCGTGAACTGCAGGATACGCTCGAAGCCGCGGGTGACAAGCTGCAGGCTAACCTGCTGCGCATTCAGGATGCGACGCTGGCCCATGACAACCTGCATTTTGTCGATCGTCTGGTTTTCGATCTGCAAAGCAAACTCGACCGCATTATCAGCTGGGGCCAGCAGGCAATCGACCTGTGGATCGGCTATGACCGCCACGTGCATAAATTTATCCGTACCGCCATCGATATGGATAAAAACCGCGTCTTTGCCCAGCGCCTGCGCCAGTCGGTCCAGACCTACTTCGATGCGCCATGGGCGCTGACCTACGCCAGTGCCGACCGTCTGCTCGATATGCGTGACGAAGAGATGAGCCTGCGTGACGAAGAGGTGACCGGCGAACTGCCGGCAGACCTGGAATATGAAGAATTTAACGAAATACGGGAACAGCTTGCGGCGATGATCGAGGAGCAGCTGGCGATCTTCAAAGCCAAAAACACACCACTCGATCTCGGCCTGGTGGTGCGCGACTACCTCGCGCAATACCCACGTGCGCGCCATTTCGATATTGCCCGCATCGTGGTCGATCAGGCGGTACGCCTGGGCGTCGCGCAAGCAGATTTCACCGGCCTGCCGCCGAAGTGGCAGCCGATTAACGATTACGGAGCCAAGGTACAGGCGCATGTCATTGACAAATATTGAACACGTGATGCCAGTTAAGCTGGCCCAGGCGCTGGCAAATCCGATCTTTCCGGCGCTGGACAGCCAGCTGCGTGCCGGTCGTCACATTGGTCTCGACGAGCTGGATAATCACGCCTTTTTGATGGATTTTCAGGAGTACCTGGAAGAGTTTTACGCCCGCTATAACGTGGAGCTGATCCGCGCCCCGGAAGGTTTCTTCTACCTGCGCCCGCGCTCCACCACGCTTATTCCGCGCTCGGTGCTGTCCGAACTGGATATGATGGTCGGCAAGATCCTCTGCTACCTCTATCTCAGCCCGGAGCGTCTGGCTAACGAAGGCATCTTCACCCAGCAGGAGCTCTATGACGAGCTGCTGACGCTGGCGGACGAAGGCAAACTGCTGAAGCTGGTGAACAACCGCTCTACCGGTTCCGACGTGGACCGTCAGAAGTTACAGGAAAAAGTGCGCTCCTCCCTGAACCGCCTGCGTCGTCTGGGCATGGTGTGGTTTATGGGGCATGACAGCAGTAAATTCCGCATCACGGAATCGGTATTCCGCTTCGGCGCCGACGTGCGCGTGGGCGATGACGCCCGTGAAGCGCAGCTGCGCATGATCCGCGATGGCGAAGCGATGCCGGTGGAAAACCATCTGCAGCTCAATGATGAGCATGAAGACAATCAGCCGGATAGCGGGGAGGAAGAGTAATGATTGAACGCGGTAAATTTCGCTCACTGACGCTGATTAACTGGAACGGTTTCTTTGCCCGCACCTTTGATCTCGATGAGCTGGTGACCACGCTCTCGGGCGGGAACGGGGCCGGGAAATCCACTACCATGGCGGCGTTCGTCACCGCCCTGATCCCGGATCTGACGCTGCTGCACTTCCGTAACACCACCGAAGCCGGTGCGACCAGCGGCTCCCGCGATAAGGGTCTGCACGGTAAGCTGAAGGCGGGTGTCTGTTACTCCGTGCTGGACGTGATCAACTCCCGTCACCAGCGCGTGGTCGTTGGTGTGCGTCTGCAACAGGTCGCCGGACGTGACCGTAAGGTGGACATCAAGCCGTTCGCCATTCAGGGGCTGCCCACCTCCGTTCAGCCAACCTCGCTGTTAACGGAAACCCTCAACGAGCGCCAGGCGCGCGTGCTGACGCTCCAGGAGCTGAAAGACAAGCTGGAAGCCATCGAAGGCGTGCAGTTTAAGCAGTTCAACTCCATTACCGAATACCACTCGCTGATGTTCGATCTGGGCGTGGTCGCGCGTCGTCTGCGCTCGGCGTCGGATCGTAGTAAGTACTATCGCCTGATTGAAGCCTCGTTGTACGGCGGGATCTCCAGCGCCATTACCCGCTCCCTGCGCGACTACCTGTTGCCGGAGAACAGCGGCGTGCGCAAAGCCTTCCAGGACATGGAAGCGGCGCTGCGTGAAAACCGCATGACGCTGGAAGCGATTCGTGTCACCCAGTCGGATCGCGATCTGTTTAAGCATCTGATCAGCGAAGCCACCAACTATGTGGCCGCCGACTATATGCGCCACGCCAACGAGCGCCGCATCCATCTGGATCAGGCTCTTGAGTATCGCCGCGAACTCTTTACCTCGCGTCAGCAGCTGGCGTCCGAGCAGTACAAGCACGTCGAGATGGCGCGTGAGTTGTCCGAGCATAATGGGGCGGAAGGGGATCTGGAGGCCGATTACCAGGCCGCCAGCGATCACCTGAACCTGGTGCAGACCGCGCTGCGCCAGCAGGAAAAAATTGAGCGCTACGAAGCAGATCTCGATGAACTGCAAATTCGTCTGGAAGAGCAGAACGAAGTGGTGGCCGAAGCCGCCGACAAGCAGGAAGAGAACGAAGGCCGCGCCGAAGCCGCCGAACTGGAAGTGGATGAGCTGAAAAGCCAGCTTGCCGACTATCAGCAGGCGCTGGACGTCCAGCAGACCCGCGCCATTCAGTACAACCAGGCGTTGCAGGCCCTGCAGCGCGCGAAAGATCTCTGCCATTTACCGGATCTGACCCCGGAGAGTGCCGATCAATGGCTGGAAACCTTCCAGGCTAAAGAGCAGGAAGCGACCGAGAAGCTGCTCAACCTCGACCAGAAGATGAGCGTGGCGCAAACCGCCCACAGCCAGTTTGAGCAGGCTTACCAGCTGGTGGCGGCTATTAACGGCCCGCTGGCGCGCGGCGAGGCGTGGGAAGTGGCCCGCGAGCTGCTGCGTGACGGCGTCAATCAGCGTCATCAGGCGGAACAGGTTCAGCCGCTGCGTATGCGTCTGAACGAGCTGGAGCAACGCCTGCGCGAACAGCAGGAGGCGGAACGTCTGCTGGCTGAATTCTGCAAGCGTCAGGGAAAACGGGTCGATATTGACGATCTCGAGTCCCTGCATCAGGAGCTGGAAGCCCGCATCGCGTCGCTGTCTGACAGCGTCTCCAGCGCCAGCGAACAACGCATGGCGCTGCGTCAGGAGCTGGAGCAGCTGCAGTCGCGTATTCAGACGCTGATGCAGCGCGCGCCGATCTGGCTGGCAGCCCAGAGCAGCCTCAGCCAGCTCAGCGAGCAGTGTGGGGAGGAGTTCGAATCCAGCCAGGACGTTACGGAGTACCTCCAGCAGCTGCTGGAGCGTGAACGCGAAGCGATTGTTGAGCGTGATGAAGTGGGCGCGCGCAAACGCGCGGTCGACGAAGAAATTGAGCGCCTGAGCCAGCCGGGCGGGGCAGAAGATGCACGCCTGAACACCCTGGCAGAACGTTTTGGCGGCGTGCTGCTGTCCGAAATCTACGACGACGTCAGCCTCGAAGATGCACCGTACTACTCGGCGCTGTATGGCCCGTCCCGCCACGCTATCGTGGTGCCGGATCTCTCCCTGATTGCTGACCAGCTCGAAGGGCTGGAAGATTGCCCGGAAGATCTCTATCTGATCGAAGGGGATCCGCAGTCGTTCGATGACAGCGTCTTTGGCGTCGACGAGCTGGAAAAAGCGGTGGTAGTGAAAATCGCCGACCGCCAGTGGCGTTATTCGCGCTTCCCGTCGCTGCCGCTGTTTGGCCGTGCCGCGCGTGAAAGCCGCATTGAAAGTCTGCACACCGAGCGCGAGGCGCTCTCCGAACGCTTTGCCACGCTCTCTTTCGATGTGCAGAAAACCCAGCGTCTGCACCAGGCGTTCAGCCGCTTTATCGGTAGCCATCTGGCCGTCGCATTTGAAGCCGATCCGGAAGCGGAGATCCGCAAGTTCACCACGCGTCGTACCGAGCTTGAACGCGCGCTGTCCGCCCACGAGAACGACAACCAGCAGAGCCGCGTCCAGTTCGAGCAGGCCAAAGAGGGTGTCGCTGCCCTGAACCGTATTCTGCCGCGCCTCAACCTGCTGGCGGATGACACCCTTGCCGATCGGGTGGATGAGATCCAGGAGCGTCTCGACGAAGCACAGGAAGCCGCGCGCTTCGTGCAGCAGTACGGCAATCAGCTGGCGAAGCTGGAACCGATGCTCTCCGTCCTGCAGAGCGACCCGGAGCAGTTCGAACAGCTGAAAGAAGATTATGCCTGGTCGCAACAGGTTCAGCGCGAAGCCCGTCAGCAGGCCTTTGCTCTGACCGAAGTGGCCCAGCGTCGGGCGCACTTCAGCTACTCCGACTCGGCGGAAATGTTGAACGGCAACAGCGATCTGAACGAGAAACTGCGTCAGCGTCTGGAGCAGGCAGAAGCGGAACGTACCCGCGCCCGTGAAGCGATGCGTAGCCATGCCGCGCAGCTGAGCCAGTACAGCCAGGTGCTGGCGTCGCTGAAAAGCTCGTTTGATACCAAGAAAGAGCTGCTGACCGACCTGCACAAAGAGCTGCAGGATATCGGCGTACGTGCCGATAGCGGCGCAGAGGAGCGGGCGCGTATTCGTCGCGACGAACTGCATGCCCAGCTCAGCAACAACCGCGCGCGCCGCAACCAGCTGGAAAAAGCGCTGACCTTCTGCGAAGCGGAGATGGATAACCTGACCCGTCGTCTGCGCAAGCTGGAACGCGACTACCACGAGAAGCGCGAGCAGGTGGTTACCGCCAAAGCGGGCTGGTGTGCCGTGATGCGAATGGTGAAAGACAACGGGGTTGAACGTCGTCTGCACCGCCGCGAGCTGGCCTATCTTTCCGGAGATGAGCTGCGCTCTATGTCGGATAAGGCGCTCGGCGCGCTGCGTCTGGCGGTGGCGGATAACGAGCACCTGCGCGATGTCCTGCGCATGTCGGAAGATCCGAAACGCCCTGAGCGCAAAATTCAGTTCTTTGTGGCGGTCTATCAGCACCTGCGCGAGCGTATCCGCCAGGATATCATCCGTACCGACGATCCGGTCGAAGCCATCGAACAGATGGAGATCGAGCTGGGCCGTCTGACGGAAGAGCTGACTTCCCGCGAGCAGAAGCTGGCAATCAGCTCCCGCAGCGTGGCGAATATTATCCGCAAGACGATTCAGCGCGAGCAGAACCGTATTCGTCAGCTGAACCAGGGCCTGCAAAGCGTGTCGTTCGGCCAGGTTAACAGCGTACGACTGAACGTCAACGTGCGTGAAGCCCACGCCACGCTGCTGGACGTACTGGCTGAGCAGCACGAGCAGCATCAGGATCTGTTCAACAGCAACCGCCTGACCTTCTCCGAAGCGCTGGCGAAGCTGTATCAGCGTCTGAACCCGCAGATCGACATGGGCCAGCGCACGCCGCAAACCATCGGTGAGGAGCTGCTGGACTACCGCAACTATCTGGAGATGGAAGTGGAAGTTAACCGTGGTTCCGACGGCTGGCTGCGTGCGGAATCCGGCGCCCTGTCAACCGGGGAAGCGATCGGTACCGGGATGTCGATTCTGGTGATGGTGGTGCAGAGCTGGGAGGATGAATCCCGGCGTCTGCGCGGCAAGGATATCTCTCCATGCCGCCTGCTGTTCCTCGATGAAGCGGCGCGTCTGGATGCCCGTTCGATCGCCACGCTGTTTGAGCTGTGCGACCGTCTGGATATGCAGCTGATTATCGCGGCGCCGGAGAACATCAGTCCGGAGAAAGGCACCACCTATAAACTGGTGCGTAAGGTCTACCAGAACAGCGAGCACGTTCACGTTGTCGGCCTGCGCGGCTTTGCCCCGCAGCCGCCTGAATCTCTCCCGGGGACGGCTGACGCCTCCTGATGAATCTGAAAGTGAACCATGGCGGCCCCCGGGCCGCCTTTTTTTATTCCTTGAGCTTGTACTGGCGGCTGCGTTAACTTTAAACTTCTTTACATAAGGCAAGGCTGGTGCCGGTCTGTCTTCCTATAATGAAATGAAGCCCCGGTGATGAGGGCGCGACGTAAAGCAAACAGGGGGCAAGGGATGTTGCTGAATAAAATGTATGGTCGTCAGCTGTCGGCGCTAAGTTTGTGCCTGACGGTAGTAGTGGCTCCACTGTTTTCTGCCCGGGCCGATGAGCCCGAACTGGTTCCTGTCGACAGCTCCGCCACCATGGGCGCGCAGCCTACGTCGCTGTCACAACCGCTGGAACAATCGCCAGCCACCGCCATTATGGCCGGTATCCGACCGCTGCCTGCCGATGTCACAGCGGAACAACGCCGCGAGCAGCTACTATCAGCTCTGCCGGCGGGTTACTCCCCGGTCTATCTCAATCAGCTTACGCTGCTGTATGCCGCACGCGACATGAAACCCATGTGGGACGATCGCGATGCCGTGCGGGCGTTCCAGCAACAGCTTGCTGAAGTCGCTATCGCCGGTTTCCAGCCGCAGTTTACCGCCTGGGTGGAACTGCTGACCCAGCCTGCGATAACCGGTATGGCGCGGGACGTGGTCCTGTCGGATGCGATGATGGGCTATCTGCAGTTTGTGGCGGGGATCCCGGTCAACGGTAACCGCTGGCTCTACAGCACCAAACCGTACAAGATGGCGACGCCGCCGCTGTCGGTCATCAACCAGTGGCAGCTGGCGCTGGATAACGGGACGGTACCGAATTTTATTGCCGGACTTGCACCGACGCATCCGCAGTATGCGGTGATGCACCAGTCGCTGCTGCAGCTGGTGGCCGATACGCAACCCTGGCCACAGCTGCAGGGAACCGCCAAACTGAGTCCGGGGCAGTGGAGCAGCGACGTTCCGGCCCTGCGCGAAATCCTGAAACGCTCCGGCGTGATTGACGGTGGGCCGAAAATTGCCCTGCCGGGTGACGATCCGCAAAGCGTGGTTGTCAGCCCGTCAGCCCCGCCGGTTGAGAAGAAAACGAAGCCCGTCTCCAGCAAGCCGGCCTCCTATGACCGTAGCCTTGTTGAGGCGGTCAAAGCCTTCCAGACCACACAGGGGCTGGGCGCGGATGGCGTGATCGGCCCGGCAACGCGTGACGCGCTGAATCTCACCCCTGCCCAGCGTGCCGGCGTGCTGGCGCTGAATATCCAGCGTCTGCGCCTGCTGCCGGGAACGCTCTCCACCGGCATTATGGTGAATATCCCGGCCTTTTCGCTGGTCTATTATCAGAACGGCAATGAAGTGCTGGCATCAAGAGTGATTGTCGGTCGTCCGGATCGCAAAACGCCGATGATGAGCAGCGCGCTAAATAACGTGGTGGTCAACCCGCCGTGGAACGTGCCGCCGACTCTGGCGCGCAAAGACATTCTGCCGAAACTGTGGGATGACCCGGGATATCTTGAGCGCCACAACTATACCGTCCTGCGGGGCTGGAACAGTAAAGAGGCTATCGATCCGTGGCGGGTAGACTGGGCGACCATTACGCCAGCGAATCTGCCGTTCCGTTTCCAGCAGGCTCCCGGGGCGCATAACTCTCTGGGGCGTTATAAATTCAATATGCCGAGTTCGGACGCTATCTATCTGCACGATACGCCTAACCACAACCTGTTCCAGAAAGATGCTCGTGCGCTCAGCTCCGGCTGCGTGCGTGTAAACAAGGCGTCAGAACTGGCTAACATGCTGTTACAGGATGCAGGCTGGAACGACACACGAATCTCCGACGCGCTGAAGCAGGGCGACACGCGTTATGTGAATATCCGCCAAAATATTCCGGTTAATCTGTACTATCTGACCGCATTCGTGGGTAAGGACGGCCGGACCCAGTATCGTACAGATATTTACAATTATGATGAGATCGCCCGGTCCAACACACAAATTATTGCCAGGGCCGAGCAATTGATCAGGTAAATGAAGAAGTTCGGAAAATTCTGGTAGCCTGAGTCAGGAAAAGAAACGGGGCTTGCGGCTGCAAGCCCCGTATTTCCTGGTTTTGCTGCCTTGACGCTGACAGGTTTGCCCGGTAATGTGCCCTTCGTGCGCTGTATTGCATTTATACGATAACACTGACCTGTAGACCTGATTACCATGGATAAATTCGACGCTAATCGCCGTAAGTTGCTGGCGTTAGGGGGCATTGCGCTGGGCGCTGCCATCTTACCGACGCCATCATTTGCCACGCTCTCTACCCCTCGACCACGCATTTTGACGCTTAATAACCTGCATACAGGTGAGTCAATAAAAGCCGAGTTTTTTGATGGCCGGGGCTATATTCAGGATGAATTAGCAAAGCTTAATCATTTTTTCCGTGATTTCCGCGCAAATAAGATTAAAGCCATCGATCCAGGATTATTCGATCAGCTTTACCGCCTGCAGGGCCTGCTGGGAACCCGTAAACCGGTCCAGCTTATCTCTGGTTACCGCTCCCTTGATACCAATAACGAATTACGCGCCCGCAGCCGTGGGGTTGCTAAAAAAAGTTATCACACCAAAGGGCAAGCGATGGATTTTCATATTGAAGGCGTTTCGTTAGCCAATGTTCGCAAAGCTGCGTTATCTATGCGCGCAGGTGGTGTAGGATATTACCCACGTAGCAACTTTGTGCATATTGATACCGGGCCACTGCGGCACTGGTAATAACGAAATCAGGAGCAGTATGAACTATCGTATTATTCCGGTCACCGCGTTCTCCCAGAACTGTTCGATTATCTGGTGCGAACAAACCAAACTGGCCGCCCTGGTCGACCCGGGTGGTGATGCAGAGAAGATCAAACAGGAAGTCGCCGCCGCTGGCGTGACCTTAATGCAGATTTTACTCACCCACGGTCATCTCGATCACGTGGGGGCTGCGGCCGAGCTGGCGCAACACTACGGTGTGCCGATCGTGGGTCCGGAAAAAGAAGACGAGTTCTGGCTGCAGGGATTGCCGGCACAAAGCCGCATGTTTGGTCTGGATGAGTGTCTGCCGCTGACGCCGGATCGCTGGCTGAACGAAGGTGAAACCGTCAGCGTCGGCAATGTGACCTTACAGGTGTTGCATTGCCCGGGCCATACGCCAGGCCACATTGTCTTCTTTGATGACCAGTCCCGCTTGCTGATTTCCGGCGACGTGATCTTTAAAGGCGGAGTAGGGCGCAGTGATTTCCCGCGTGGCGATCATGGTCAGCTGATTCGATCGATTAAAGAGAAGTTATTGCCGCTGGGGGATGATGTGACCTTTATCTCCGGCCACGGCCCAATGTCGACGCTGGGCTACGAGCGGCTGCACAACCCGTTCCTGCAGGATGAAATGCCTGTCTGGTAACGAACAATAAAAAAGCCTGCTTTAAGCAGGCTTTTTTTTGCCCGGCGGCGCTACGCTTGCGCGGGCCTACGAGGCTTTGTAGGTCGGGTAAGCGCAAGCGCCACCCGACAGTTTTTTTACAGCACAGCCACAATCGCTTCGCACAGCGGCGCCATGTTATCCGGCGTCATACCCGCCACGTTAACACGACCGGAAGCCACCGCGTACACGCCAAACTCTTCACGCAGACGTAGAACCTGCTCTTTGGTCAGGCCGCTGAATGAGAACATGCCGTTCTGCTTGATGATGAAGCTAAAGTCGCGATCTGCGCCTTTTTCCGCCAGGGTGTTCACGAACAGCAGGCGCATGCGCTGAATACGCTGACGCATGTCGTTCAGTTCCTGTTCCCAGATGGCGCGCAGCGCATCGTTGCTGAGAATGGTTGCCACTACAGACGCACCGTGAGCCGGTGGGTTGGAGTAGTTAGCACGAATAACGGATTTCATCTGGCTGAACGCACGATCGACGGTCTGCTCGTCGGCAGCCACCAGCGTACAGGCGCCTACGCGCTCATTGTACAGACCGAAGTTCTTGGAGTAGGAGCTGGCAACAATCAGCTCTTTATGCAGTGCAGCGAACGCACGCAGGCCTTCAGCATCTTCTTCCAGACCACGGGCAAAGCCCTGGTAGGCGAAGTCAAACAGCGGCAGCCAGCCTTTTTCGACGGACAGTTTCGCCAGCTGTTCCCACTGTTCCAGCGTCGGATCGATGCCGGTTGGGTTATGGCAGCAGCCGTGGAACAGGACCACATCGCCCGCCTGCGCTTCGCTCAGGCTTGCCAGCAGACCGTCAAAGTCGAGAGCGTGATTAGCCGCGTCGTAGTAAGCGTATTCACGCACTTCCAGACCTGCAGAGTTGAAGACGCTCTTATGGTTCGGCCAGCTTGGGTTGCTCACCCAGACGGTTTTTACGCTGGTATTTTTGGCGAGGAAATCCGCCGCCACGCGCAGGGCACCGGTACCGCCAGGGGTCTGTGCGGTGCGGGCACGTTTATCGCTGATAATCGCGTTGCCTTTGCCGAACAGCAGCTCCTGAGTGCAACGACCAAATTCCGGGATGCCGTCGATGCCGAGGTAGTTTTTGGTATTTTCGTTTTCCAGCAGATACTGCTCAGCTTTTTTAACGCTGGTCAGTACCGGGGTCTTGCCGGTCTCATCTTTATAGACACCAATACCCAGGTTGATTTTTCCAGGGCGGTCATCGGCACGAAACAGATCGGCCAGGCCCAGAATCGGGTCGGCAGGGGCGGCGGTAATGTTCTCAAACATGACGAAGTTCCATTGTGGTTACGGAAGTGAAATCCGCTATCAGGTTAACGATAGTTCTACAAAATGCCAACCGTTTGCTACAAAAAGCGTGCGGCTTTTCAAAAGTCGCCATTTTTAGCTTTCGGGCATAAAAAAACAGGGCCGAAGCCCTGTTTTTTAGACATATAACAAAGTGGTGTACTGATTAGAACTGGTATACCAGACCCAGAACGTAGGTGTCGTCTGTTGCCAGATCAACGCTACGGGTGTAGTTGTTGTTATCCAGCAGGTTGAAACGGTATGCACCGTACACGTTCATGTTCTTGTTGAAGTAGTACCATGAGCCCACTTCTACGTATTTCACCAGGTCAGCATCGCCACCGTTGAAGGTGCCACGTGCAGCCAGGTCTTTACCTTTGGACTGAACGTAACCCACGGATGGACGCAGGCCGAAATCGAACTGGTACTGAACCACAGCTTCGAAGTTCTGGGTTTTGTTGGCGAACGTATCATCGTTTTCACGAGTCATGTTGTTTGATTCGCCGTACATAACCGCAGCGTACAGGTTGTTGGCATCATACTTAGCAGATGTTGCCCAACCTTCAGCGCGAGAACCCTGGCCATCAGCTTCTTGACCGTTAGTACGGTCAGAGTTGGTGTATGCCGCGGTGACGTTGAAGCCATCCAGGAAGTCATAGCCTAAAGAGTAGCTGTTGCCGTCGCCGTTCTGGCGCTCAACGCCGTGACCGTTAACGTTTTTGCCCTGGTATTGCAGACCCAGAGACAGGCCATCAACCAGGCCGAAGAAGTTGGAGTTACGATAGGTCGCAACGCCAGTGGTACGGCAGGTCATGAAGTTGTCGGTCTGGCACAGGGTGTCGCCGCCGTATTCAACCAGCATATCGGTAGATGCCAGCGCATCATAGAACACGCCATAGTTACGGCCGTAGTCGAATGAGCCGTAGTCGCCCGCTTTCAGACCTGCGAAGGCCAGACGGGTTCTGGTGTCCTGAGAACCTTCAGCTTTGCTTGCGTTCAGGTTGTATTCCCACTGACCGTAACCAGCCAGTTGGTCATTTACCTGAGTTTCGCCCTTGAAGCCAATACGAGCATAAGAGTCGTCAGCGCTGTTGTTGTCGCCGCCAGATTTATCCCAGATGTGTTTACCAACAACTTTGCCGTACAGATCCAGTTTGTTGGCGTTTTTGTTATAGATCTCAGCAGCGTTAGCTGCACCGGCTACCAGCAGAGCAGGGATAACCACTGCCAGGATATTGCGCTTCATCATTATTTATTACCCTCATTTGTTTTTTTATGACACTCGCCACTGCCGCCAATAAATTTCGTCAATAAATATTTCCGGAACTATTGATGAGAGTTTGGTGTCTTTATGTGTCTGACAGGCATCTTTCCATTCAAATTACCGTTTCGCCACCCTGAAAGTGCTACAAACATCAAGATACAGTTACAAAAAGAAAATATGTGTAACAAAACATGTATTTTAAGGAACTTTGTGAACTATCTCAAACTTCAGAGTTGAGTGGCGAAAATTAAACCTTTCTCTTTTCTATCTATATGAATTACTTATCATAATTTTATCTAACGACTTTTTTTATGCTGCGAACCATTTGCACACTGTTTTTCTTATTTCTGTAAATGGACTTCTGGATAGCCAGTTTTTTGGTTGAAAATTGTGCTAAAGCTTAAGAAGCGTATTAGGCGCAATAAGACTATGGTTTATTTTGTGTGCAAAAATATTTCATAGAAATAAAGCGTAACAGTGGAGAGGATCTTGCGGGGTTGCTCTTTAAGGATAATGACTTTCGACTGACATAAGTTGACAGTGCAGGATAAAATAATGGCCAGCATAAGCTGGCCATGGAATGTTAATAAATCAGAAGGTGGCGCTGCGCGGGGTACGCGGGAATGGGATCACATCACGCACGTTCTGTACGCCGGTCACGTATGCGATCAGACGTTCGAAGCCGAGACCGAAACCGGAGTGCGGAACGGTGCCGTAACGACGTAAATCGCGGTACCACCAGTAGTCCTCTTTGTTGAGGCCCATCTCAGCCATACGCGCATCCAGCACATCCAGACGCTCTTCACGCTGAGAACCACCGATGATTTCACCGATGCCCGGGGCAAGTACGTCCATCGCGGCAACGGTTTTACCGTCTTCGTTAAGGCGCATATAGAACGCCTTAATGTCTTTCGGATAGTTTTTCACGACCACCGGGGCTTTGAAGTGTTTCTCGGCGAGATAGCGTTCGTGCTCGGAGGAGAGGTCAACACCCCAGTACACCGGATTCTCGAATTTCTGGCCGCAGTTTTCGAGAATGGTCACCGCATCGGTGTAATCCACCTGCGCAAAATCGGCAGAGACGAAACGTTCCAGACGGGAGATAGCATCGCTGTCCACGCGCTCGGCGAAGAACTTCATGTCATCTGCGCGCTCGGTCAGTACGGCATTAAAGACGTACTTCAGCATCGCTTCCGCCAGGCCAGCCACGTCGTCGAGGTTGGCAAAGGCCACTTCTGGCTCCAGCATCCAGAACTCCGCCAGGTGGCGGCTGGTGTTGGAGTTTTCAGCGCGGAAGGTTGGGCCGAAGGTGTAAATTTTGGACAGTGCGCAGGCGTAGGTTTCGCCGTTCAGCTGGCCAGATACGGTCAGGAAGGACTCTTTACCAAAGAAATCTTTGTCATAGTCCACTTTGCCTTCCGGCGTGCGCGGCAGGTTTTCCATGTCCAGCGTGGAGACGCGGAACATCTCGCCAGCGCCTTCGGTGTCGGAGGCGGTGATCAGCGGGGTGGAGACCCAGAAGTAACCCTGCTCGTCAAAGAAACGGTGCAGCGCCTGTGCAAGGGTGTGACGGACACGGGCCACGGCGCCAATCATGTTGGTACGCGGGCGCAGGTGAGCCACTTCACGCAGATACTCGATGCTGTGACGTTTTGCCGCCATCGGGTAGGTATCCGGATCTTCAACCCAGCCGGTCACTTCAATCGAGGTGGCCTGCAGTTCATAGCTCTGACCCTGGCCCTGAGAGGCCACGATTTTGCCGGTGACGACCACGGAACAGCCGGTGGTCAGACGCAGCACTTCCTGATTGTAATTGGGCAGAGAATTATTAATAACGGCCTGTACAGGATCAAAGCAGGAACCGTCATAAACGGCGAGGAATGAAAAGCCAGCTTTTGAATCTCGGCGGGTACGCACCCATCCGCGCACGGTGACTTCGCTGTCAACGGTAACGCGGCCCTGGAGTACGTCGGCTACAGGCACAACGCTCATAATAGTCTCTCTATGTAGTCCAAAAATAAAATCTGTATCCCCTTCAATGGGGGGATATCTATGTTACCTGTCATCTTCCATCAGACAAGTAGAATTCGCATATGAAAGAGCGGATTTCGGAAATAATAATGGTGCAGACAGATTCATTACCCTCTGCCATTGCCTTTCACGCAAACTATTCAATCACCACCGTCATCCCCTGCTTGGCATTTTGCATCGAAACGATGGTGCGGAAGGACTTAATATTCCCCGAGGCGAAGAACAGCTCGCGGGTCAGCCCTTCGTATTCCGCCATATCGCGCACGTTAATCACCAGCAGAAAATCAAAATCTCCGGTGACGTAATACACCTGCTGCACCTGCGGACAAGTCACGAACCGCTGCTTATCTTCCTCCAGCAAATCCAGGCGTTCGTTCTCAATGGTGACCTGAGCCATGATGGTGATCGGGCGGCCCACCTTGCTGGCGTCCACCACGCTGACGCTGCCCTTGATAATGCCTGCCTCCTCCAGCGCGGCGATCCGCCTGTTGACCGCCGAGGCAGACAGGCTAACGCGATCGGCAATTTCCCGCTGCGAGAGGCGATTCGTCTGCTGTAAAAGCGTGAGGATTTTTTTATCCCAGGTATCCAGTTTCATCGTATTGGCAGCCTTTAAATAGTGTGATCGGCCTCACTAATGCAATTTTGTTGCATTGATGGGGTAAATAAGGGCGTAAATTGCGCAACAGTGGGCAATTTTGCGCCATTTGCGCATCGGGCGAAGTGTACCATCACTATCACCGGGAAAGCGTTAAGTCGCTTCAAATAGCCAGCCCACGCGATTTCACACAATAAAGGTGCACTTATGACGGACAGGATTAATTTTCATTTCAACGCCCGACGCAAAGCCTATGGCCAGGGGGTGAGCCTCAGCTTGCTCAATGAGCAGATCGGTGGCGAAGTGCTTGCTTTTCATCAAAAATTTCCCGCTTATCAGGTGACGCCGCTGCGCCGGCTGGACCACTTAAGCCAGCGTCTGGGGCTGGGGTCGTTACATATTAAGGATGAAGCCCAGCGATTCGGCCTCAATGCCTTTAAAGGGCTTGGGGGGTCTTATGCCATGGGGAAATATCTCGCCGACCTGCTTGGACGCGACATTAATACCCTGAGTTTCGCCGACCTTAACTCAGCGGAAATAAAAGACCGCATTAAGGATATTGTCTTTGTCACCGCCACCGATGGTAATCATGGACGCGGCGTCGCCTGGGCGGCAGAGCAGCTCGGCCTGCGGGCGGTGGTTTATATGCCAAAAGGTTCTTCGCCGGTGCGGGCGCAGAATATTCGCCAGCACGGCGCCGAATGCACCATCACCGATCTCAACTACGACGATACCGTGCGGCTGGCCGACAAAGCGGCCCGCGAGCAGGGTTGGGTGCTGCTGCAGGATACGGCCTGGCAGGGTTATGAGCAGATCCCCACCTGGATTATGCAGGGCTATATGACCCTTGCCGTTGAAGCCTGGGAACAGCTGCGGCAAAGCGGCACGCCGTTACCGACGCACCTCTTTTTACAGGCCGGCGTGGGGTCATTCGCGGGCAGCATCATGGGCTATTTTGTCGAGAAGATGCAGCATCAGGCGCCGACGATCGTCATTGTGGAACCGCATCAGGCGAACTGCCTGTATCGCTCGGCGGTCATCAATGACGGACAACCGCATAGCGTGGGGGGTGATATGGCCACCCTGATGGCCGGGCTGGCCTGTGGGGAACCGAATATTACCAGCTGGCCGATGCTGCGCGACCACGCCACCTGTTTTATCTCTGCCGACGATCGCCTTGCCGCCAACGGCATGCGCCTGCTTGCCGCGCCGCGCCCCGGTACCGATGAGCCCTTTATTTCCGGGGAGTCTGGTGCTATCGGTGCCGGGGTGCTGCATGCCCTGATGACCCAACCGGAGCATCGCGAACTGGCCGAATCCCTGCGCCTCAATGCCGATGCCCACGTCCTGTTAATCAGCACAGAAGGAGACACCTCCCCGGACATCTATGAAGAGATCGTCTGGTTTGGCCGTAACGGTTAATCGCTCCCGGTAATAGCAAGAGGGCCATTTTACCTACCCTACAGGCCCTCGGTATGGCACGCGTTCTGACAATAAAACATACGCGGTATCGCGTAATGCACAGAGAGAACATGACCGATGAATAGTGAAAATGCTGTTACAGAAAGAGGATGTAATCCCGCAAAATGGCATAGCGAAGATACCGTCTGGGTACTTGGCCTTTTCGGAACGGCAATTGGCGCCGGAGTGCTGTTTCTGCCGATAAACGCCGGAATTGGCGGCTTCTGGCCGCTACTGATCGTTTTCGTCCTCGCCTTTCCCATTACGTATCTGGCACACCGCGGGCTGGCGCGATTTATTTATTCGTCGACTACCCCGGAAAGCACCATTACCGATGCGATAGGGGAGCATTTCGGCGCGCTGGCCGGGAAGGTATTTACCGTTATCTATTTCTTCGCCGTCTATACCATTCTGATTATGTATGCGGTGGCGATAACCAATACCGCGCAGAGTTTTATCACGCATCAACTGGGAATGGCGGAGCCGCCGCGGGCGCTGGTGGCTATAGGACTGATCCTCGGGCTGATGTTTATCGTCCGGCTGGGGCAGCGGTTGATCATGCGGGTGATGAGCGCGCTGGTTTACCCCTTTATTCTCTCGCTTATTTTTATGGCGCTGTTTCTGATCCCACACTGGAACGGAGCGATCCTGCATACCCTGAACGTCAGTACGGTGGGTGACGGGCACGGCATGTTATTGACCCTGTGGATGACATTTCCGGTGCTGGTGATGTCCTTTAACCACTATCCGATTATCTCCCCGATGGTGGTGCGTCAGAAGCAGCGCTACGGCCTGGCACTGGCCGAGCGTAAATGCGGGCAGATCCAGCGCTACGGCATCCTGTTGATGACCCTGGTGGTACTGTTTTTCGTGCTGAGCTGCGTGTTAAGCCTGTCGCCGCAGCAGCTGGCGGAGGCAAAGAGGCAAAATCTCTCCATCCTCTCGTACCTCGCTAACCAGTTTGATACGCCGGTTATCGCCTGGCTGTCACCGATTATCGCCTTTGTCGCCATTACAAAATCCTTCCTCGGCCACTATATCGGGGCCTATGAATCGCTGCGCGATCTGATCGTTGAAGCCGCCGGCGCGCGGGGTAAAAAACCGGCCATCCGCTCGGTTGACGCCGCGATCCTGATTTTTATGGTGCTGACCTGCTGGTTCGCCGCTTATAAAAACCCCAGCATCCTCGGCATTATTGAATACATCAGCGGCCCCACCGGGGCGGTGATCCTCCTGCTGTTACCCATGTACGCCATCCATAAATTACCCGCGCTGGCGCCGTACCGCGGCAAAGCCAGCAACGTTTTTGTCACCCTGATTGGGCTGATTACCGTATCCGCCATTTTTTACGGCATGTTCCAGTAACCACGATCAATAGCGAGATTTATATGCATCATTATCTACAGATTAACGGCCAGCGGCTTATCGATTCTCTGTTCGCTCTCGGCGAGTTCGGCGCGCTGGAGGGTGGGGGTGTCTGTCGCCTCGCGGCCACAGCAGAGGACAAAGCGGGCAGAGATTTTGTTGTCGCCAGAATGAAGGCCCTGGGGCTGGATATCAGTGTTGATGCGATCGGCAACGTTACCGGCGTGTATGCCGGGGAAGAGGCGCTGCCCATGGTCATGATGGGTTCGCATATTGATACCGTCGGCACCGGTGGCCTGTATGACGGCAACTATGGCGTCATGGCCGGGCTTGAGGTGATTGCCACGCTGCAGGAGGCGGGGCTCCGTGCCAGGCGTCCGCTGGCGGTCACCTTCTTTACTAATGAAGAGGGGGTGCGCTTCCAGCCCGATATGATGGGCAGCGTGGTGTTTGCCGGAGAGTATCCGCTGGAGGCAGCGCTGGCGGCGAAAGATCGCGAGGGCATTACCCTTGACGAGGCGCTGCGGGCGATTGGTTACAGGGGCGAACGCAGGCCTGGCGATATGTCGGTGGATAGCTACGTCGAACTGCATATTGAGCAAGGGCCAATCCTCGACAAAGAGGGAACCGATATCGGTGTGGTTACCGGGGTGCAGGGGATCTCATGGCAGGAACTTACCCTGACGGGCGTCTCCAATCACGCCGGAACCACGCCGATGTCTATGCGTCACGATGCCGGTCTGGCGGCAGCAAAAATCGCCGTCTTTACCCGTGAACTGGCGCTGAACCTCGGCGGCGATCAGGTCGCCACGGTGGGGCACATTAGCGTCAAACCCAATCTGATTAACGTCATTCCCAACCAGGTCGTGATGTCGGTGGATCTACGCAATACCGATAACGCGATCTTAAAACTGGCCGAACAGCAGCTGGCGGACTTTATCGCCACAACGGCCCAGGACGAAGGGGTAAAAATTACCAGCCGTTCGCTGGTGCGTTTTAATCCGGTTATTTTTGCCGATGATATCGTCAACGCCGTGGAAGACGAGGCGAAGCGTCAGGGCCTGAGCGCACGACGGCTGCCGAGCGGCGCAGGCCACGATGCGCAGTTTATGGCCTCGGTGTGTCCGGCCGGGATGATCTTCGTCCCTTGCGTCGACGGCATCAGTCATAACGTCAACGAACATAGCGATCCCAAAGACCTGATTGCCGGTGCCAACGTGCTGCTGCAGGTGGTTTTACAGCGCGCCCAGCGCCCGGCTTAACCTTAACTGGAGATTATGATGAATCAGGAACAGCTCAAACAGCAGCTTACCGCATGGCGTCACCATCTGCATGCCAACCCGGAAAGCGCCTTTGAAGAGGTAAAAACCGCGCAGTTTATTGCCGAAAAACTCCAGAGCATGGGGATTGAGGTGCATCGTGACATTGGCAAAACCGGTCTGGTTGGGGTCCTGAAATGCGGAGAAGGTCAGGGCGTCATCGCGATCCGCGCCGACATCGACGCCATTCAACTGACGGAAAAGGGCGAGATGTCTTATCGCTCGGACACGCCGGAACGCATGCACGGCTGCGGTCACGACGGTCATACCTGTATTGCGCTGGGGGCGGCGCAGCTGCTGTTACAGCGGCAGAATTTCAACGGCACCGTCTGCTTTGTCTTCCAGCCAGCCGAGGAGCCGGGTTACGGTGCGAAGGCGATGATGGCGGACGGGGTTATCGAGCGCTTTGGCATTGAAGAGATTTATGGCCTGCATAATATGCCGGGCATGAAGGCCGGAACGATAGCCACCCGGGTTGGCGGCATTATGGCCAGCGAAGATAACTTTATTATTCGTATTACCGGCCAGGGGGCGCATGCCGCGCGACCGCACATGGCCAAAGATCCGCTGGTGATTGCGGCGGAGATTATTCTGGCCCTGCAAACCATCGTCTCGCGCAACGTCGATCCCAACGTCCCGGCAGTGATCTCCTGTACGGAGCTGCACACCGATGGCATCCGTAATGCCATTCCGACCCATGTCGAAATCAAAGGCGATACCCGCAGCGATTCCCCGGAGGTGCAGGCCCTGCTCGAGGAACGGATGCGCACCATCAGCGAAGCGATTTGCGCCATGCACGGGGCGCAGTGCGAATTTATTTACACCCATGAGTTCGCACCGACCGTGAACTGGCAGCAGTGTGTGGATGTGGCCGTGAACGCGGCGGTAAACGTGGTGGGCGCGGAGCGGGTGGAGGGCAACGTCGCGCCGATGATGATCTCCGAAGATTTCGGCGCTTTCCTGCAGCAGGTGCCCGGCTGCTTTGTCTTTTTAGGCAATGGCGATGCGTCGGACCCGCAGGGCAATACGCCGCTACACAATGCCTGCTATGACTTCAACGATGAGATTTTACTGACCGGCGCGGAGTATTTTGCGGAGATCGTCAGAACCCGTCTGCCGCTGTAGAACAAGGAAATACAAAAGGGCCCCAGCAGGGGCCCTTTTTAGCGAAAATCAACTGGCTATTTTAATTTGCGGCAGGTCGAACGCTTTGCGCAGCGCCCGCACGAAGGCTTTGTCATGGCAGATGGTTTTACCCGGGCTGTCGGAGAGTTTTGCTACCGGCTTGCCGTTACATTCCACCAGTTTAATGACGATATTCAGCGGTTTTACCTGAGGAATATCGCAGGTCAAACGGGTGCCGATGCCAAAGCCCAGATTTATGCGTGAGGAGAAGTGGCGGTACAAGCCTACCGCTTTTGGCAGGTCGAGGTTATCGGAGAAGACCAGCACTTTGCTCATCGGGTCGATGCCCAGCTTCTGATAATGGGCAATGGCTTTCTCACCCCACTCCTGCGGATCGCCGGAGTCGTGGCGCAGCCCCTGATAGGCGGTGGCGAACTCCGGGCCGAAATCGCGCAGGAACGCGTCCATGGTAATACAGTCGGTTAAGGCGATGCCGAGCTGGTTCGGGTATTCCTCAAGCCAGGCCGCCAGCGCCGCACGCTGGCTGGTCGCCAGTTCCGGGCTGATCTGCTGATGCGCCTGGAACCACTCATGCGCCTGGGTGCCCATTGGCGTCAGGTTGAGACGGCGGGCCAGATCGTAATTGCTGGTGCCGACAAACCACGGCTCCTGCTGCAACCGCTCAACGATGGCCTGCTGCACCTCGCGGGAGAAACGGCGGCGGGTGCCAAAATCCATCAGCCGGAAACGCGACATATCCAACGATTCGGTAAGCCTGGCAAAATCAACCAGCTTGTGTTCCAGGTTGGCCAGCGCCTGCTCAAAGCCGGCCTCCGGGGAGCGGAAGCGGTGCACCAGCTCGCTGATCACCGCCAGCAGCGGCACTTCCCACATGATCACTTCCCGCCACGGGCCTTCAAGGCGAATATGCAGCTTGCCGTTATCATTGCTGATCTGTACCTGGGTTGGGTCATAGCGGAAATTCCGCAGCCACTGCAGATAGTCTTCTTTAAAGAAAGGCAGGCCGGAAAGCCACTGGAATTCATCATCTTGCAGACGAAGATGCTGCATAGCGTCGACTTGCTCACGAATGGCATCAGCATAGATCCCAAGCAAATCATCACCACGGCAGCGGAACTCCGCCGCGACCTGTACGTCGTGGTAGTGGTGAAAAACGGCTTGCTGCATATGCAGTTTATACGCGTCGGTATCCAGCAGCGTATGCAGAACAGGTGAAGCGAATCGAGTCATAGGCGCGCAATAGCATCCTCTCACGGGAGCGTTTAGTACAATAAACAACTATTGAAACCGCTGGAGTATACCCTGTTTAGCGATTTATTGAACCCCGATCACACCATAAGCCTGGTTCAGGGTCGAGTGCATTTCGTGCCGCGTGTTATACAAATGTAGCAAATAGCGTGTTTGTAACTGAAAAGATGAACATTCTGCATAGCGCGATTTACACAACAGGAATAGACTGACTCGTTATTCGACAAACGATGCAAAAGGTTTTCTATGACACAACAGCCTCAAGCCAAATACCGCCACGACTACCGTGCGCCGGATTACCTGATTAGCGATATCGATCTGACTTTTGACCTGGATGCCACAAAAACCGTTGTCACGGCGGTAAGCCAGGTGACCCGCCATAACGCCACGGCGGTGCCGCTGCGTCTTGATGGCGAAGATCTGACCCTGGTGTCGGTGCACGTCAACGACACCGCATGGACCGACTATAAAGAAGAAAACAACCAGCTGGTGCTCGACAACCTGCCGGAGCGTTTTACCTTACGCATCGTCAACGAAATCAGCCCGGCGTCCAACACCGCGCTGGAGGGGTTATACCAGTCGGGTGTCGCCCTCTGTACCCAGTGTGAGGCCGAAGGCTTCCGCCACATTACCTGGTATCTCGATCGCCCGGATGTGCTGGCCCGCTTCACCACCAAAATCATTGCTGATAAAGCTACCTATCCGTTCCTGCTCTCCAACGGCAACCGCGTCGGTGAAGGCGAGCTGGAAAATGGCCGTCACTGGGTGCAGTGGCAGGATCCGTTCCCAAAACCGTGCTACCTGTTTGCGCTGGTGGCGGGCGATTTTGACGTTCTGCGCGACACCTTCACCACCC
Source organism: Leclercia sp. TB492 (assembly GCF_049974505.2). NCBI lineage: Bacteria > Pseudomonadati > Pseudomonadota > Gammaproteobacteria > Enterobacterales > Enterobacteriaceae > Leclercia > Leclercia sp. TB492. The sequence continues at coordinate 1,602,410 of NZ_CM127572.1, forward strand.
GTTCTGGCCGTGAAGTGGCGCTGGAGCTGTTTGTCGACCGCGGCAACCTCGATCGCGCTCCGTGGGCGATGACCTCGCTTATCAACTCCATGAAGTGGGACGAAGAGCGATTCGGCCTCGAGTATGACCTCGACATCTATATGATCGTCGCCGTCGACTTCTTTAATATGGGCGCGATGGAGAACAAAGGCCTCAACGTCTTTAACTCTAAGTACGTGCTGGCGCGGACCGATACCGCCACCGATAAAGACTACCTCGATATCGAGCGCGTCATCGGCCACGAATATTTCCATAACTGGACCGGTAACCGCGTCACCTGCCGCGACTGGTTCCAGCTGAGCCTGAAAGAGGGTTTAACCGTCTTCCGCGATCAGGAGTTCAGCTCTGACCTCGGCTCACGCGCGGTTAACCGCATCAACAACGTGCGCACCATGCGCGGCCTGCAGTTTGCCGAAGACGCCAGCCCGATGGCGCACCCGATCCGCCCGGACAAAGTGATCGAGATGAACAACTTCTACACCCTGACGGTGTATGAGAAGGGTTCCGAAATCATCCGCATGATCCACACTCTGCTGGGCGAAGTGAATTTCCAGAAAGGGATGCAGCTCTACTTCGAGCGCCATGACGGCAGCGCCGCCACCTGCGACGACTTCGTGCAGGCGATGGAAGATGCCTCTAATATCGATCTGTCTCACTTCCGCCGCTGGTACAGCCAGGCCGGTACGCCGATTGTGACCGTCAAAGACGACTACAACCCGGAAACCGAGCAGTACACCCTGACCATCAGCCAGCGCACGCCGCCGACGGCCGAGCAGGAAGAGAAGCACCCGCTGCATATTCCGTTTGCCATCGAGCTGTACGATAACGAAGGCAAAGCGATCCCGCTGCAAAAGGGCGGTCATCCGGTGCATAACGTGCTGAACGTGACCCAGGCCGAACAGACCTTCGTCTTTGATAACGTCTACTTCCAGCCTGTGCCTGCGCTGCTGTGCGAATTCTCCGCGCCGGTTAAGCTGGAGTACAAGTGGAGCGATCAGCAGCTGACCTTCCTGATGCGTCACGCGCGCAACGACTTCTCCCGCTGGGATGCCGCGCAGAGCCTGCTGGCAACCTACATCAAGCTGAACGTCAATCGTCATCAACAGGGCCAGCCGCTGTCTCTGCCGGTCCATGTTGCGGATGCCTTCCGCGCCATTCTGCTGGACGAGAAGATTGATCCGGCGCTGGCGGCTGAAATTCTGACCCTGCCGTCCGCGACTGAAATCGCCGAGCTGTTCGAGATTATTGACCCGATTGCGATTGTGGCCGTGCGCGAAGCCCTGACCCGTACCCTGGCGACCGAGCTGGCGGATGAGTTCCTCGCCATCTACAACCATCACAAGCTGGATGCGTACCGCGTTGAGCATGCCGATATCGGCAAGCGCGCGCTGCGTAACACCTGCCTGCGCTATCTGGCGTTTGGCGAAACAGCGCTCGCTAACGAACTGGTCAGCCAGCAGTATCATACTGCCGACAACATGACCGACGCTCTTGCCGCGCTGGCCGCAAGCGTTGCCGCGGAACTGCCGTGCCGTGATGCCCTGATGCAGGAGTATGACGACAAATGGCATCAGGATGGTCTGGTGATGGACAAGTGGTTCATTCTGCAGTCCACCAGCCCGGCCGCTGACGTGGTGAACAAGGTGCGCAGCCTGCTTCAGCACCGCTCATTCACCCTGAGCAACCCGAACCGCGTCCGTTCCCTGATTGGCGCCTTCGCCAGCAGCAACCCGGCCGCCTTCCATGCGGAAGATGGCAGCGGCTACCAGTTTATGGTGGAGATGCTGACGGAGCTTAACAGCCGTAACCCGCAGGTGGCGTCGCGTCTGATTGAGCCGCTGATCCGTCTGAAACGCTATGATGCAGAGCGTCAGGCGAAGATGCGTGCGGCGCTGGAGCAGCTGAAAGGGCTGGAAAACCTGTCCGGGGATCTGTACGAGAAGATCAGTAAGGCGCTGGCCTGATAGAAAGTTGGGGCCGGTTTTGTAGGCCGGGTAAGGCGAAGCCCGCCACCCGGCAATGCTGTGCGGCCTGATGCCCGGTGGCGCTACGCTTACCGGGCCTATGGTTATGTTTTGTAGGCCGGGTAAGGCGAAGCCGCCACCCGGCATTTTTATCCGTGCTTTCTGACAGACACCTCATTTGCGCCACGCTTCATCACCCGATCCAGCACCTCCGCTTCCAGCTCCGCCAGCCGCACTGAACCCACCCGGCGAGGGCGTGGAAGGTCCACCGTCAGATCCAGCCCTATCTTGCCATCCTCAATCAGCAATACCCGATCGGCCATCGCGACGGCTTCGCTCACGTCATGCGTCACCAGCAGCACCGTAAAGCCGTGCTCCTGCCATAGCGAAACGATCAGATCCTGCATCTCGATCCGCGTCAGCGCATCCAGCGCCCCCAGCGGTTCATCCAGCAGCAGCAGCCCGGGGCGATGGATCAGCGCCCTCGCCAGCGCCACGCGCTGTTTTTGTCCGCCGGAGAGGGCGGCAGGCCACTCACCCGCGCGATTGTCCAGCCCGACGGCGGCCAGGGCTTGTAGCGCCTGCGCTTTCCAGTTGCCTTTTAGCCCCAGCCCGACGTTATCAATTACCGTTTTCCACGGCAGCAGACGCGCGTCCTGAAACATCATTCGGGTGTCTTCCTGGATCTGCGCCAGCGGGGTATTGCCGGCCAGCAGTTCACCGCCGTTTGGCGCTTCAAGCCCGGCCAGCAGGCGCAGCAGGGTACTTTTACCGCCACCGCTGCGGCCCACCACCGCCACAAATTGTCCGGCGGGAATGTGCAGGTCCAGGCCGTTGAGAATGGTGTTTTCGCCGTAGCGTTTGGTCACGCCGTTAAGCAGCAGCGGCGTCCCCTGATTTAAGCGAGCCGTATTCATGCGTGTGCCTCCTTAATTACGTAGGCCGGGTTCCAGCGCAGCCAGCGGCGTTCAAGCCACTGGGCGCTGACATCCGCCAGTTTGCCGAGCAGGGCGTAAAGAACAATGGCCACCACTACCACGTCGGTCTGCAGGAATTCTCGGGCGTTCATCGCCAGGTAGCCGATACCGGAATTAGCGGAGATGGTCTCCGCTACGATCAGCGTCAGCCACATCAGGCCGAGGGCGAAGCGCACGCCGACCATGATCGAGGGCAGGGCGCCCGGCAGGATCACATGGATGAACAGGGCGAAGCCGGACAAACCGTAGCTGCGCGCCATCTCCACCAGCCCGCGGTCGATATTACGAATGCCGTGCCAGGTGTTGATGTAGATCGGGAACAGGGTACCGAGGGCGACGAGAAAAATCTTCGCCGTCTCGTCGATACCAAACCACAGGATCACCAGTGGGATCAGCGCCAGGTGCGGCACGTTGCGCAGCATCTGGATGGAGGTGTCCAGCAGACGCTCGCCCCAGCGGGACAGACCGCTGATCAGTCCCAGCGTCAGGCCAATCGACCCGCCGATGGAGAAACCAATCACCGCGCGCCAGGAGCTGATCGCCAGATGCTGCCACAGCTCACCGCTGGCGCTCAGGGACCAGAAGGCCTCCACCACGCCCTCCGGGGAGGGCAGAATGCGGCTCGACAGCCAACCCACGGAGGATGCCAGCTGCCAGATCAGGACAATACCCACAGGGAGCAGCCAGGGTGCAATGCGCAGCAGCCATTTTCGGGAAGGGTTAGCCATGCGTTCTCCTTAGCTCTGGGCGACTTTACGCGGGATAAATTCGTTGGCGACCGCCTCACCCTGCTGCGACAGGGGCTGCGGCTGCGGGATCTGCGGAATGGCGACATCCAGATGCGGGAACAGCAGTTCGCCTACCTTGTACGCCTCTTCCAGATGCGGATAACCGGACAGAATAAAGCTGTCGATACCGAGGTCGGCGTATTCATTAATTCGCGCCGCCACGGTCGGGCCATCCCCCACTAACGCCGTACCCGCGCCGCCGCGCACCAGCCCCACGCCCGCCCACAGGTTCGGGCTGATCTCCAGATTTTCTCGCTTGCCGTTGTGCAGGGAGGCCATCCGGTGCTGCCCGACGGAATCGGTGCGGGCAAAGGCGGCCTGGGCTTTCTCAATGGTGGCATCGTCGAGATGGGCGATCAGACGGTCGGCGGCCTGCCACGCCTCTTCAGTGGTTTCGCGCACAATCACATGCAGGCGGATCCCGAAGCGCACCTTACGACCGTGAGCCGCGGCTTTGGCGCGCACCTGTTCGATCTTCTCTTTGACCAGCTCCGGCGGCTCGCCCCAGGTGAGATAGAGATCCACCTGCTCGGCGGCCAGATCCTGAGCGACGTCCGATGAACCGCCAAAATAGAGCGGTGGACGCGGCTGCTGGATCGGCGGGAAGAAGAGTTTGGCATCACGAACATGAATATGTTTGCCCTCGAAGGTCACATTTTCCCCCTCCAGCAGACGACGCCAGACGTGGGTGAACTCAGCGGAGGCTTCGTAACGCTCGGTGTGATCCAGGAAGACGCCGTCTCCCGCCAGCTCCTGCGGATCGCTGCCGGTCACCAGGTTAAACAGCGCGCGTCCGTTCGACAGGCGGTCGAGGGTGGCGGCCTGGCGGGCGGCTACCGTCGGAGAGGTCACGCTAGGGCGCAGGGCCACCAGGAACTTCAGGCGCTGGGTCACCGGGATCATCGACGCTGCCACCAGCCATGCATCCTCACAGGAGCGTCCGGTCGGGATCAGCACCCCGGTAAAGCCAATCCGATCTGCGGCCTGGGCGATCTGCTGGAGATAAGCATGATCCACCGGGCGTGCGCCCTCGTCGGTACCCAGATAATGACCATCACCGTGGGTAGGTAAAAACCAGAACAGATTCAGACTCATGATTTAGCTCCTTTTTGCGCTGTGGGTTGCCAGATACGGTCGCGAATATCGATTTTTTTCGGCACCAGGCGATTGTCATAGAAGAGGTCAGCGGTTTGCTGCTGCAACACGGCGGTACTGGCATCTACCGGTTTGATAACGGTTGGCGGGCGGTGGTCAAGGTAGGTGGCAATGACCGGCTCCGGGAGGCCCATCGTTTTTGCCAGCAGGGCAATACTGGCCTGACGCTGGCTCCGGGTGAGGGCATCCGCTTCGCTAAAGGTATTCAGTACGCCCTGAACAAATTCACCGTTTTTCTCCGCATAAGGGCGAGCGGCAAGGTAGAAGGAGCCGGTCTGTTTCAGGGTTTCGCCGTCTTTCAGCACCTTCACGCCACCCTGCAGCAGGGCCGCGGAGTAGTAGGGATCCCAGATAGCCCAGGCATCGACGTTGTTTTGCTGGAAGGCGGCACGGGCATCTGCCGGGGACAGATAAACCGGCTGAATATCTTTAAAGGTCAGACCCGCCTGCTGCAGGGCGCGCAATAAAAGATTGTGCGAGCTGGAACCTTTCTGGAAAGCCACTTTATGGCCTTTAAGATCCGCCACGGTTTTAATCGGGCTGTCTTCAGGCACCAGGATCACTTCGGCTTTCGGTTTTGGTGGCTCCACGCCAACGTAGACCAGGTCCGCGCCGGCGGCCTGAGCAAAAATCGGCGGGATATCGCCGGTGCTGCCGAGGTCGATACTGCCGACGTTCAACGCCTCCAGCATCTGCGGCCCTGCCGGGAACTCCACCCAGGAGAATTTGGTGTCCGGGTAGCGTTTTTCCAGCAGCTGATGGCTTTTCGCCAGCACCATGCTGACGCTGCCTTTCTGGTAGCCTATACGCAGGCTCTCGGGGGCGGGATCGGCGGCGTGGGCCAGGCCGGAGAGGGCCACCAGACCCGCCAGGCTCAGGCGTGCAAGGGTTTTAAACATGGGCGACTCCTTTCTGAAGACCGAAGGCGGGAACCTGAACGTCACGGCGATGCAGCGCCTGCCAGAAAGTCTCCAGCGCGCTGTCGAGGCGGGTTTGCAGGTTCGGGGTAAAGTGCGGCTTGTGCTGGTAGTCGATCACCTGCGAGTCATCGGCAAACACGCCGTGCAGGATCTCCTGGGCCTTCAGGGCGCTGAGCACCGGCTTCAGGGCATAATCCACCGCCAGCAGATGAGCGACGGTGCCGCCGGTCGCCAGCGGCAGCACAATTTTGCCCTCCAGCGCGCGCTCCGGCAGCAGATCGAGCAGGGTTTTCAGGGCGCCGGAAAATGAGGCTTTATACACCGGGGTGGCGACGATCAGCCCGTCGGCATCCTTAAGCTGCTCGTTCAGGGTCTTCAGCGCCGGGCTATCGAAGCGGGCATAGAGAAGATCTTCCGGGGCGAAGTTATGCAGATTCCAGTGGAACACTTCCACATCCAGAGAAGTCAGTTGCTCCCGGGCATACTCCAGCAGCGCGCTGGAGCGGGAAGGGAATCGCGGACTGCCGGCCAACGTAATGACGCGCATAGATGCTCCTTATAACCAATTATTTGCTTTTATCTAACATTGATAACATTTGTTGGCAGTGTGGCATCGCTGACTTATTCCACTAAATGATTTATCCGCAAGATAAATGCCAAAAAATGAATAAAGGAGGGGTGAAAAGTAAACGATTGCGTCTGGTGAGGTTTTTTTTGCCGCAGGTCAATTCCCTTTCCCGCTGCGATCGCTGATAATTCGGCCCCGGTTTGCACACCGGGAATCCAGGAGAGTTCATGTACTACCCCTTCGTTCGTAAAGCCCTTTTCCAGCTCGACCCTGAGCGCGCTCATGAATTTACATTCCAGCAATTACGCCGTATTACGGGAACCCCGCTTGAAGCGCTGGTGCGCCAGCGAGTGATGGAGAAGCCGGTCACCTGCATGGGATTAACCTTTAAAAACCCGCTGGGTCTGGCGGCAGGACTGGATAAAAATGGTGAGTGCATTGATGCACTGGGTGCGATGGGCTTTGGCTCCATCGAGATTGGCACCGTCACGCCGCGCCCGCAGCCGGGTAACGACAAGCCGCGCCTGTTCCGACTGGTAGAGGCCGAAGGGCTAATCAACCGCATGGGCTTTAATAACCTCGGCGTCGATCATCTGGTCGAGAACGTAAAGAAAGCCCATTTCGATGGCGTTCTGGGCATTAATATCGGCAAAAATAAAGACACGCCGGTCGAGCAGGGCAAAGATGACTACCTGATTTGTATGGAAAAAGTCTACGCCTATGCCGGGTATATTGCGGTGAATATCTCTTCACCGAACACCCCGGGCCTGCGTACGCTGCAATATGGTGAAGCCCTCGACGATTTATTACTCGCCATTAAAAATAAGCAAAATGAACTCCAGGCGACGCACCATAAATATGTCCCGGTGGCCGTTAAAATCGCCCCGGATCTGACTGAAGAAGAGCTGGTACAGGTCGCCGACAGTTTAGTTCGCCATAATATTGATGGTGTTATCGCCACCAATACCACCCTCGATCGCTCGCTGGTTCAGGGGATGAAATATTGCGACGAAATGGGTGGCCTGAGCGGGCGTCCGGTGCAGTTAAAAAGCACTGAAATTATTCGCCGTCTGTCGCAGGAATTAAAGGGTCGCCTACCGATTATCGGGGTGGGCGGTATTGATTCGGTCATGGCCGCGCGCGAGAAAATGGCGGCTGGCGCTTCGCTGGTGCAGATATATTCAGGCTTTATTTTCAAAGGCCCGCCGCTGATTAAAGAAATCGTTAATCATATCTAATCTTTTAGAATGACTTACAACCAGGGCTTTATTTCCAGCTCTGGTTGTTTTATATTCCCGGACTGTTGCTTTATTAGACATTGTAGTCTTTGATTATTGAAGTTAAAAAAGCGAAGCGGCAAATAAGGACTTTCTTACGACAGGACGTTTCGGGAACGGGAGAGACAGATGCGAATTAAACCTGACGATAACTGGCGCTGGTATTTCTGTGACGAGCACGATCGCATGATGCTCGATCTGGCCAATGGTATGTTGTTTCGTTCGCGTTTTGCCCGCCGGATGTTAACCCCGGACGCCTTTGCCGATACCGGTTTTTGCGTCGACGATGCCGCGCTCTATTTCTCCTTTGAAGAGAAGTGCCGCGATCTGGACCTGTCGAAAGAACAACGCGCCGAACTGGTGCTCAATGCGCTGGTGGCGATCCGCTTCCTTAAACCTCAGATGCCGAAAAGCTGGCACTTTCTTGCTCACGGTGAGCGCTGGTCGCCGGTCACCGGCGATGCCGCATGCGTCAGCCTGAGCGAAAATGCCGAGCTGGTGAATTTGCTGGTGGTGGAGCCGGGCGATAACGCCGCGCTCTGTTTACTGGCGCAGCCGGCGGTGACTATTGCCGGGCGCACCATGCAGCTGGGCGACCCGATCAAAGTGATGAATGACCGACTCAAACCCCAGCCGGTCAGCTTCAGTCTCGAGCAGGCCGTTTAGGCTTCCAGCTGTACCGAGGTTTTCGGTACGCAGCTGCAGCACAGAATAGTGCCGTCACCGCCGATGGCCGATTTCTTCAACGCGCTCACTTCGCCTTCGACCAGCGTGATGCGACAGCATCCGCAGATCCCCGCACGACAGGAATAGGGCACGCGAATCCCGGCCTGTTCAAGCTGCTCCAGTAACACCTGCTGATTGTTACCGCGAATCGTCTGACCCTGCCACTGAATGGTCACCGCCGTGGCAGGCTGGATCTCCACCTCTGGAGTCTCTTCTTCCGCACCTGCGCCGTAGATCCGCCCTGGCCCGGTCGAGAGGATCTCCACCTCGTCGCCCACGCGGATCACGCCGCTGGAGCGCGGAATCAGGTTCTGGCCGAAATCAACATCGCCATTATCCTGCGCGGTGCGGAAGGATTGCAGCGTTTTCAACGGCTCGCCGGCGGGGTGCTTCTGCCCCTTTTCCGGGCTGACGGTGGTAAAGATGCAGCGGCTACAGGGTTTCACCACGTCAAAGATAACGTCGCCGATGCGAATCACTTTCCAGGTGTCTTCTTCCCAGGCCGTTGCGCCTGTGACCACCATATTCGGGCGGAACTGCTCCATCTGCACGCTTGCCGGGCAGCGCTTTTGCAGATCGCGCAGCGAGGCGTCGTTGGTGAGCAGGAACGGGAAGCCGTCGGCAAACGACAGCGGCACCCCGGCGAAATTTTTCACGCGTCGCGTCAGTTCAGGCCCGACCCAGCGAAGCTGTACCGGGCGGGAAAAGAACTCGCTCAGCCAGCGGTTAATCGCCTCCGGGGCGATACGCGCGGTAAAGTGGTTGCCCCACACTTCGGTAGGCGCATCCGCTGGCGCAAAATCGCTGAAGCGAACGATACTACTGGAACCGTCCGGCGCGGTGAGATGCAGACCATCCTGAACCGGGGCCGGAGTGAAACGAACCATTTGCGGGAACTGGCGGGCGGTAATGAACGTGCCATCCGGTTCGGTGACCATGAAAATGCGATCGTAGGCAAAACCGCTGACGTCTGCGAAGGCATGCGTGAGCCCAATACCGCGCATGGATTTGACCGGATGAATGAAAAGCCTGGATAACGTCGCCACGGCACCGTCCCCTCAAATGAAAATAAGCCCTCAACTTTATGACATAGAGCCCAGATTGGCTATAATGCGCAGCAATTTTCTTAGAGTAAAAGTGACGATATGAATTCTCTGTTTGCCAGTACGGCCCGTGGGCTGGAAGAGCTGTTAAAAACTGAACTGGAAAGTCTGGGCGCGCAAGAGTGCCAGGTGGTTCAGGGTGGTGTCCATTTTCAGGGCGACACGCGGCTTATTTACCAGAGCCTGATGTGGAGTCGCCTGGCCTCACGCATCATGTTGCCGATGAGAGAGTGTAAGGTTTACAGCGATCTCGATCTTTATCTGGGCGTGCAGACGATCGACTGGACAGAGATTTTTGCTCCGGGCGCCACTTTTGCCGTGCACTTCAGCGGCCTCAACGACGAGATCCGCAACAGCCAGTACGGCGCGTTGAAGGTCAAAGATGCCATCGTCGACAGTTTCACCCGCAAAAATCTGGAACGTCCGAACGTCGATCGTGAAAACCCGGATCTGCGCATTAACGTGCGTCTGAACAAAGAGATCGCCAGTATCGCGCTGGATCTGTGTGGCGAGGGCCTGCACCAGCGCGGCTACCGCGACCGGGCGGGTATCGCGCCGATCAAAGAGAACCTGGCGGCGGCCATTGTTATGCGTTCCGGCTGGCAGCCGGGCACGCCGCTGCTCGATCCGATGTGCGGTTCCGGTACGCTGCTGATTGAAGCGGCCATGCTGGCGACCGATCGCGCACCGGGTCTGCACCGCGGCCAGTGGGGTTTCAAAGGCTGGGCACAGCATGACGAAGCCACCTGGCAGGAAGTGAAAGCCGAAGCCCAGACCCGCGCCCGTGCCGGTCTGGCTGCCTATGAATCCCGTTTCTACGGTTCTGACAGCGATGCCCGCGTGATTGAACGCGCGCGCAGCAACGCCCGTCGCGCCGGGATTGGCGAGCTGGTCTCCTTTGAGTTGAAAGATGTCTCCCAGCTCACCAACCCGCTGCCGAAAGGTCCGTACGGGACGGTGATCAGCAACCCGCCTTACGGCGAACGTCTGGACAGCGAGCCGGCGCTGATTGCCCTGCACAGCCTGCTGGGCCGCACCATGAAGGATCTGTTTGGCGGCTGGAACCTCTCCCTGTTCAGCGCCTCGCCGGAGCTGCTGAGCTGCCTGCAGCTGCGCGCCGAGCGTCAGTTCAAGGCCAAAAACGGCCCGCTGGACTGCGTGCAGAAAAACTACCATCTGGCCGAGAAAGAAGCCGACAGCAAACCGGCCAGCATTGCGGAAGATTACGCCAACCGTCTGCGTAAAAACCTGAAGAAATTTGAAAAATGGGCGAAGCAGGAAGGGATTGAGTGCTATCGCCTGTATGACGCCGATCTGCCGGAGTACAACGTCGCGGTCGACCGCTACGGCGAGTGGGTGGTGGTGCAGGAGTACGCCCCGCCAAAAACCGTCGATCCGCAGAAAGCGCGTCAGCGTATGCTGGATATCATTGCCGCGACCATCAACGTGCTGAACATCGCCCCGAACAAGCTGATCCTGAAAACGCGTGAGCGTCAGAAGGGGAAAAACCAGTACGAGAAGATGAACAGCAAGGGCGAGTTTATCGAAGTGGGCGAATATAACGCGCGCCTGTGGGTCAACCTGACCGATTATCTCGATACCGGCCTGTTCCTTGATCACCGAATCGCCCGCCGTATGCTGGGCCAGATGAGCAAAGGCAAGGATTTCCTGAATCTCTTCTCCTACACCGGCAGCGCCAGCGTGCATGCCGGTCTGGGCGGCGCGCGCACGACCACGACTGTGGACATGTCCCGCACCTATCTGGAGTGGGCAGAGCGCAACCTGCGTCTCAACGGCCTGACCGGCCGGGCACACCGTCTGCTGCAGGCCGACGTGCTGGGCTGGCTGCGCGAATCGGAAGAGCAGTTCGATCTGATCTTTATCGATCCGCCGACCTTCTCCAACTCCAAACGCATGGAAGAGTCTTTTGACGTTCAGCGCGACCATCTGGCGCTGATGAAGGATCTTAAACGGATGCTGCGTAAAGGCGGCACCATCATGTTCTCGAACAACAAGCGCGGCTTCCGCATGGATCACGAAGGGCTGGAAGAACTGGGGCTGAAAGCACAAGAAATCAGTCAAAAAACCCTGTCCCAGGATTTTGCCCGTAACCGTCAGATCCACAACTGCTGGCTGATCACCGCCGCCTGAAAGGAAAAGTAAATGTCATTAATTAGCATGCATGGCGCGTGGCTCTCATTCAGTGACGCACCGCTTCTTGATAACGCAGAACTGCATATCGAAGATAACGAACGTGTCTGTCTGGTAGGCCGTAACGGCGCCGGTAAATCGACCCTGATGAAGATCCTGAACCGCGAGCAGGGGCTGGATGACGGGCGTATCGTTTACGAGCAGGACCTGGTGGTGGCACGTCTGCAACAGGATCCGCCGCGTAACGTGCAGGGCAGCGTCTATGATTTTGTGGCCGAAGGGATCGCCGAGCAGGCGGAATACCTGAAGGGCTACCACGAGATCTCGCACCTGGTGATGACCGACCCGAGCACCAAAAACCTCAACGAGATGGCGCGTCTGCAGGAGCTGCTGGATCATCACGGCCTGTGGCAGCTGGAAAACCGCATCAACGAAGTGCTGGCCCAGCTGGGTCTGGAAGCGGACATGCCGCTGGCCTCCCTCTCCGGCGGCTGGCTGCGTAAGGCCGCGCTGGGCCGGGCGCTGGTCAGCGGGCCGAAAGTGCTGCTGCTCGATGAACCGACTAACCACCTGGATATCGAAACCATCGACTGGCTGGAAGGGTTCCTGAAAACCTTCGGCGGCACCATTATCTTTATCTCGCATGACCGTTCATTTATTCGCAATATGGCAACCCGCATCGTCGATCTCGACCGCGGCAAGCTGGTGACCTATCCGGGCGACTACGACACCTATCTGCTGGAAAAAGAGGAAAACCTGCGGGTAGAAGAGCTGCAAAATGCCGAGTTCGACCGCAAGCTGGCCCAGGAAGAGGTATGGATCCGTCAGGGTATTAAAGCTCGTCGTACCCGTAACGAAGGCCGCGTCCGCGCTCTGAAAGCGATGCGCCGTGAGCGCAGCGAGCGCCGGGAAGTGATGGGCAGCGCCAGAATGCAGGTGGAAGAGGCGAGCCGCTCCGGCAAAATCGTCTTTGAGATGGAGAACGTCAACTACCAGGTGGACGGCAAAGTGCTGGTGAAAGACTTCTCCGCCCAGGTCCAGCGTGGGGATAAAATCGCCCTGATCGGCCCGAACGGCTGCGGTAAAACCACGCTGCTGAAGCTGATGCTTGATCAACTGAAGGCCGACAGCGGCCGCATCCACTGCGGGACCAAGCTGGAAGTGGCCTACTTCGACCAGCACCGTGCCGAGCTGGATCCGGACAAAACGGTGATGGATAACCTCGCAGAAGGTAAGCAGGAAGTGATGGTGAACGGGAAACCGCGCCATGTGCTGGGCTACCTGCAGGACTTCCTGTTCCATCCAAAACGGGCGATGACGCCGGTTCGTGCCCTCTCCGGCGGGGAGCGTAACCGCCTGCTGCTGGCGCGTTTGTTCCTGAAACCCAGCAACCTGCTGATCCTCGATGAACCCACGAACGATCTTGATGTAGAAACGCTGGAACTTCTTGAAGAACTGATAGATAGTTATCAGGGAACGGTAATGCTTGTGAGCCACGATCGTCAGTTCGTGGACAACACCGTGACCGAATGCTGGATCTTCGAAGGCCAGGGGCGTATCGGGCGCTATGTGGGCGGTTACCACGATGCCCGTGGGCAGCAGGCGCAGTCGCTGGCGACGAAACAGTCAAAAGTGAAGAGTGAAGCAGAAGTTGCTGTCACCAAAGCAGAAACGGCCAAACGTAGCAGTAACAAACTAAGCTATAACCTGCAGCGCGAACTGGAAGGCTTGCCGCAGCGTCTGGAAGAGCTCGAAGCCAGTCTGGAAGGTTTGCAGGCTCAGGTGGCCGACGCGTCATTCTTTAGCCAGCCGCATGACCATACGCAAAAAGTCCTGGCCGATATGGCACAGGCTGAGCAGGCGCTGGAAGAGGCATTCGAACGCTGGGAATATCTTGAGGCTCTGAAAAACGGCGCATAAGTTAAACATGGAGCCAGTATGTGTGAACATCACCATGCCGATCGGCATATTTTATGCTCCCAGTGCGATATGCTCGTGGCGCTTCCCGCGCTCGAGCATGGACATAAAGCGGCATGCCCGCGATGCGGGACAACGCTGACAACGAAGTGGGACGCGCCCCGGCAGCGTCCCACTGCTTATGCTATTGCTGCGCTGTTCATGCTGTTTCTCTCCAACCTGTTTCCCTTTATCTATATGAAAGTGGGCGGTATCACCAGCGAAGTGCATTTGCTGGAGATACCTGGCGTAATGTTCTCGGAAGATTATGCCAGTCTGGGCACCTTCTTTATGCTTTTCGTCCAGATCGTGCCGGCGTTTTGCCTGGTGGTAATCTTGCTGCTCGTGAACCGCGTGCAGATGCCCATGGCATTGAAAATCAGGCTGGCGCGGATCCTGTTTCAGTTAAAAAGCTGGGGGATGGCGGAGATCTTCCTTGCCGGGATCCTGGTGAGCTTTGTCAAACTGATGGCCTACGGTGACGTGGGCGTTGGCAGCAGCTTTATTCCCTGGTGTCTTTATTGCGTCCTGCAGCTGCGGGCATTTCAGTGTGTGGACCGCCGCTGGGCATGGGACGATATCGCCCCAGCGCCTGCGCTGCCGCAGGCATTGAAGGTCGGCGTGCCGGGGATTCACCAAAATCTGCGCCTGTGCTCCTGCTGTACGGCGATCCTCCCCGCCGACCAGGAGATCTGTCCGCGTTGCGAAACGAAAGGGCACGTGCGGCGTAAAAACAGTCTTCAATGGACGATGGCGCTGCTCGTCACCTCGATCATGCTCTATCTCCCCGCCAACATCCTGCCGATTATGATCACCAATCTGCTGGGCGATGAAATGCCCTCGACCATTATGGCCGGGGTAATTCTGCTCTGGGGGGAGGGATCCTATCCTGTGGCGCTGGTGATTTTTATCGCCAGTATCATGGTACCTACGCTCAAAATGATCGCCATTGCCTGGCTGTGCTGGGATGCCAAAGGACACGGCAAGCGTGATAGCGAGCGGATGCATTTGATTTATGAAGTGGTCGAGTTTGTCGGACGCTGGTCAATGATTGACGTGTTTGTGATTGCCGTTCTTTCTGCACTGGTGCGGATAGGCGGGCTTATGAGTATTTACCCCGCAATAGGGGCACTGATGTTTGCATTGGTCGTGATTATGACCATGTTTGCGGCCATGACCTTCGATCCGCGTTTATCGTGGGATCGTGAGCCAGAGTCGAGCCATGAGGATGAAGAAAAGCATGGAAAATAAGAGTGGAGAGGCGAAAGTGCAGAAGGTCAAAAACTGGTCGCCGGTGTGGATTTTCCCCATCGTGACCGCGCTGATCGGTGCCTGGATCCTGTTTTATCATTACAGCCATCAGGGCCCGGTCGTGACGCTAATCACCACCAACGCCGAGGGGATTGAGGGCGGTAAAACGACCATCAAGAGCCGCAGCGTGGACGTGGGGGTGGTTGAGAGTGCAACCCTGACCGACGACCTGACGCACGTAGAAATCACAGCCCGCCTCAACGCCGGCATGGAGAAGCTGCTGCATGGCGACTCGGTGTTCTGGGTGGTGAAACCGCAGGTGGGCCGCGAAGGCATCAGCGGCCTGGGAACCCTGTTGTCCGGGGCCTATATCGAACTGCAGCCGGGGAAAAAGGGATCTCAACCGGGGCAGTATCAGCTGCTGGACTCTCCACCGCTGGCGCCGCCGGATGCGAAGGGGATCCGCGTGACCCTCGACAGTAAAAAAGCCGGCCAGCTGAGCCCGGGCGATCCGGTGCTGTTCCGCGGTTATCGTGTTGGCTCCGTTGAAACCAGCACCTTTGACACGCAAAAACGCACCATCAGCTACCAGCTGTTTATCAATGCGCCGAACGATCGTCTGGTCACCGGCAACGTCCGTTTCTGGAAAGATAGCGGTATCGCCGTGGATTTAACCTCGGCGGGGATGCGCGTCGAGATGGGCTCACTCTCCACGCTGTTCGGCGGTGGCGTTAGCTTTGACGTGCCGGAAGGGATGGATCAGGGACAGCCGGTGGCGCAAAAGACCGCGTTCAGACTGTATGACGACCAGAAGAGCATTCAGGATTCGCTCTATACCGACCATATCGATTACCTGATGTTCTTCAAGGACTCTGTGCGCGGCCTGCAGCCAGGAGCGCCGGTGGAGTTCCGCGGCATCCGTCTTGGTACCGTCGGCAAAGTGCCGTTCTTTGCGCCGGGCATGCGTCAGGTGCTGGATGACGATTACCGTATTCCGGTGCTGATCCGCATTGAGCCGGAGCGTCTGATTAATCAGGTGGGCGACACGCCTGATATCGCTCAGCATATCGACGGGTTGATGAAGCGTGGCCTGCGCGGCTCGCTCAAAACCGGTAACCTGGTGACCGGGGCGCTGTACGTGGATATGGACTTCTTCCCGAAAGAGCCGCCGGTTAAAGAGATCCGCGAGTTTTCGGGCTATAAAATCATCCCGACCGTAAGCAGTGGTCTGGCGCAGATCCAACAGCGTCTGATGGAGACCCTGGATAAGATCAACAATCTGCCGCTCAATCCGATGATCCAACAGGCCACCAACACGCTCAGTGAGAGCCAGGCGACGATGCGCCGTCTGCAGACTACCCTGGATAACCTCAACAAGCTGACCGCCAGCCAGTCGATGCAGCAGCTGCCTCAGGACATGCAGAAAACGCTGCGCGAGCTGAACCGCAGTATGCAGGGCTTCCAGCCGGGCTCAGCGGCGTACAACAAGATGGTGGCAGATATGCAGCGCCTCGATCAGGTTCTGCGTGAACTGCAGCCGGTGCTGAAGACGCTGAACACGAAGAGCAACGCGCTGGTATTCGAAGCGAAAGACAAAAAGGACCCTGAGCCGAAGGGGGCTAAATAATGAAAAAATGGCTAACGATCGCCACAGTGGCGCTGCTGACCGCCTGCAGCTCAGCAGAGAACAAGAGCTATTACCAGCTGCCTGTGGCAGCGCAGGCGGGCGGGCAAAGCATCGCCAGCCAGGGGAACCGTCTGCTGTGGGTCGAGCAGGTGGCGGTGCCGGATTACCTGGCGGGTAATGGCGTGGTATACCAAACCAGCGATGTGCAGTATGTCATCGCTAACAACAACCTGTGGGCCAGCCCGCTGGATCAGCAGCTGCGCAACACGCTGGTCGCCAATCTCAGCAGCCAGCTGCCGGGATGGGTAGTGGCGTCGCAGCCGTTGGGGAGCGATCAGGATACGCTGAACGTCAACGTGACCAACTTCCATGGTCGCTATGATGGCAGCGTGATCGTCAGCGGGGAGTGGCTGCTGAACCATCAGGGCCAGCTGATCAAACGGCCTTTCCATCTGGAGCTCAAGCAGCAGAAAGATGGTTATGATGAGATGGTGAAAGTGCTGGCTCAGGGCTGGGCGCAGGAGTCTGCCAGTATCGCCAGAGAGATTTCTCGTCTGCCATAAGTAAAATTCATCGCACCGGCCGCAGTTAGCGTCATGCTAATTGCGGCTTTTTTTGTTTTACGCTCAGGCCGTTACTTGTGCCGCGTCACACTTTTTGTACAAATGAACTTTTGACCAGGTCACATTTATGACACTGGCGTGAATTTTGCGCATTGACGCTAAGCGGTAATCAGGGTATTCGTTATCTGTGGTTGCACATTTTGTAATCACTGTTTTCTTTTCCACCAGATCAAATAATGAGGGAAACGAGGCATGAAGAGACAGAAACGAGATCGCCTTGAAAGGGCTCATCAACGTGGTTATCAGGCTGGCATCGCCGGACGTTCTAAAGAAATGTGTCCCTATCAGACCATCAATCAGAGGTCGCAATGGTTAGGGGGCTGGCGAGAAGCCATCGGAGACAGGGCAGTACTTGCTTGATAGCGTCTCTTTAAAAAAAGAAACCTCCGCAGTGCGGAGGTTTCGCCGTTTTATGCTTATGAAAAGCTAAAATCAGAATGCGGAAGTATCCTGGAACAGACCCACTTTCAGGTCATTCGCGGTGTAGATCAGACGACCGTCGACCAGCACTTCGCCATCCGCCAGGCCCATAATCAGGCGACGGTTAACAATGCGTTTGAAGTGAATGCGGTAGGTAACTTTTTTCGCGGTTGGCAGAACCTGACCGGTGAATTTCACTTCACCAACGCCCAGGGCGCGGCCTTTACCTTCGCCACCCAGCCAGCCGAGGTAGAAACCAACCAGCTGCCACATCGCATCCAGACCCAGGCAGCCTGGCATCACCGGATCACCAATAAAGTGGCAACCAAAGAACCACAGGTCCGGGTTGATATCGAGCTCTGCTTCTACGTAACCCTTATCGAAGTTGCCGCCGGTTTCCGTCATCTTCACGACACGGTCCATCATCAGCATGTTCGGGGCCGGTAACTGCGGGCCTTTCTCGCCAAACAGTTCACCGCGACCAGAGGCAAGAAGATCTTCTTTTGTATAGGATTCGCGTTTATCTACCATGTTCTCAGTATGCCTTATTTTAGTGAAGGACGCAGGATAGCTAACACGTGTACGCTGAACAAGTCCGATCAGTTAGGCGTGAACCAGTTCAACCAGCGTAACGGCCAGGGATAACGATGACGTGCTTCCTGCTGTGTTGCCTGCGCAATACGCTCCTGGATAGTGTGCATCAGCGTCGTCTGCCCTTCGGCATCCCACTCCAGGTTTGTCAGTAAGGGTAGCGCATCAGCAATGTCTTCGATCGCCCAGAGGGTGAATTGTTCCTCTTCTACCGCTGTCAGCAGTTCCTGGCTGAGGCTAAGATGGCGGACGTTCGGCAGAGGGATAATGACGCCCTGTTTACCGCTCAGCCCGCGCTGCTGGCAAACGGTAAAGAAGCCTTCGATTTTCTCATTCAGCCCGCCGACCGGCTGCGCGCGACCAAACTGATCCACCGAACCGGTAATGGCAATGCTCTGATTCACCGGCACATCGGCCAGGGCGCTGATTAACGCGCACAGCTCTGCCATCGAGGCGCTATCGCCATCGACTTCGCTGTAGGACTGCTCGAAGGTCAGGGAGGCGGTGAAGGGGATCTGCTGCTCAAGCTGCAGTTCCGACATCAGATAAGCCTGCATGATCATCATGCCCTTGGCATGAATATTCCCGCCGAGCTCGGCTTTACGTTCCACATCGATAAACTCACCGTCACCGATGTGTACGACGCAGCTGATGCGAGACGGTTCGCCAAAGGCGCGCGGATGACCAGGGAACTCAATCACCGACAGGGCGTTGATCTGCCCTACGCGTTCACCTTCGGTTTCGACCAGGATCTGCTCCAGCAGGATCTCGTCCTGCATGCGATCCGCAAGGTAGCCTTCACGCCACTCTCGCTGCAGCAGCATCTGGGAGAGCTGCTCGCCGGTAATGGTGCCGTCATCGGTCATGGCCGCGGCTTCACGCAGCTGCTTACCAAGCCAGAGAGGGCAAAGCGGCAGGGTCTCCTGATCGCCGGTATAACGCACTGCTTCGCGGATCAGCACCGGCCAGGCATCGGCCGCCAGGGTTGGAAGCTGCGCACGTTCGCAGACGGCATGCACCCACTGAAGCCATTGCAGCATATCTTCGGCATCCGCGATCTGCGTGCTGTCTTCAAACTCGCTGTACACCACCTGGTCCGCCAGTTCGGGTTCCATCTCCTGGAAATCGGCCAGCGCTTCGCGATCGCCAATCAGCACCACTTTCAGGGAGAGCGGCATAGAAGGCACGGCAACCGGAAGAGGGCGCGACTCATCATACGCCACCCAGTCAAACTGCTGCTGGCTGACGCTGTTTTTCAGGCGCATCCACAGCAGAGGCTGTGCCAGAAGCGTGCGCAGGGAGATGAGCAGCACGCCGCCATTGGCCTGATGGACCATGCCGGGATGCAGGGTTAACTCGCCGTTAAACTGACGCAGGCAGCCGAACAGCTGTTCAGCTTCTGTCCAGCCCGCCGGGACAATGTTGCCTGTGACAGCAAAACGGCCATCGGGTACGGTCGCCGGTTCAAAGGTAACAGTATGCCCGTTAATGTTGTACTCACCCCCAAAGACCGTCCCGGTTTCTGGTTGCAGCTGCCGCATGGCATCCGCCAGAAGACTCAGATACTCCGCTTCGTCTGGCGCTTTCAACAACATGAACGGTGAGGTGGCCCACGGGCTTAACACCTGCTCCAGTGCGTAATGCAAACGGGGCTGTGTGTCACTGAGGATGTATTCGTGTTCTTTCGCGAGATCTGGCTGTGCAAACAGTTCCTGATAGCTATCGGTATCCGGAACCAGGTCACGCCATGCAAGTTTCGTAATGGTCAAAGTTGATGTTTTTTAGTCAGAAGTAAAACGATGGAGTATACCGTAAGGCGCAGGCTCTGCCCATGAGGGAATGGGCGTTTCCAGCGATGAATACGTCACCGCGTGTCACAGGATATGATTTCTTTTCAGCAGATTGCCAAAAAACTGATATTCTGAACACAGTTACACGGTCACACTGAGATCGCAATGAAATACCAACAACTGGAAAATCTCGAAAGCGGCTGGAAATGGAAGTATCTGGTCAAAAAACACCGTGAAGGGGAATTGATCACGTGCTACCTCGAAGCCAGTGCTGCAAAAGAAGCTGTAGATTTATTGCTGACCCTCGAAAATGAACCCATTCTGGTCAACGGCTGGATAGATAAACACATCAATCCGGCGCTCCTGAACCGCATGAAGCAGACCATCCGCGCGCGGCGAAAACGGCATTTCAATGCTGAGCACCAGCATACCCGGAAGAAGTCGATCGATCTGGAGTTTATGGTCTGGCAACGTCTGGCGGGGCTTGCCCAGCGCCGCGGAAAAACCTTGTCTGAGACTATCGTGCAGCTGATTGAAGATGCGGAACATAAAGAGAAGTACGCCAACCAGATGTCGACCCTGAAAACCGATCTCCAGGCGCTGCTCGCCAATAAGAAGTAGCGTTTTACTTTTCTTCAGGTAATAAAAAACCCCGCAACATGGCGGGGTTTTTTTATAAGACGATAACTTATGCCGCTGGCTGAGTTACAACGTCTTTGATGCCTTTAACTTCGATCTCTACGCGACGATCTGGTGCCAGGCAGTCGATCAGTGCAGCGCGAGGTTTCACGTTGTCACAGGTAGAACCGGTAACTGGGTTAGATTCGCCCATACCACGTGGGGAGATCTTGTTAGCCGGGATACCTTTAGAGATCAGGTAATCAACAACGGACTGAGCACGTTTCTCGGACAGACCCTGGTTGTAAGCGTCAGAACCGATACGGTCGGTGAAGCCCAGAACCACAACGGAACCGTCTTTAGGATCCAGGTTGCTCAGCTGGGTGTACAGCTGATCCAGTGCCTGCTGACCTTCTGGTTTCAGGGTTGCTTTGTTGAAGTTGAACAGAACGTCAGACTTCAGAGTGAAGTGCTTGGTCTGTACTTCTGGAGCTGGTGCTGGAGCTGGAGCAACGATTGGCGCTGCTTCTTCCTGCTGGCCGAAACGGTAGGAAACACCTACGCTCAGCATGCCGTTGTCTGGACGAACACCAACGGTGTTGCCATCGCCGATGTTGTTAACCCACTGGTATTCCAGACGGGTAGCAACGTCACGGGTCATTGCCCACTCAACGCCACCTGCGAATACTGGAGATACGCCAGTGTCATGGTCGTCGCCAGCGATGCTGTTGCTGGAGTCTGCACGCCATACCATGCCGCCCAGACGGGTGTAGATGTCTACAGCGTCATTTACTGGGTAGCCCAGTTTAGCAGTCAGCTGAACGCCCTGTGCTTTGAATGCGCCGTTGGTCTCGTCGCCTTTGTAAGGCATACGGCCCAGCCAGTCGTAACCCATTTCGAAACCAACGTACGGGTTAACCTGATAACCACCGAACGCGCCTGCGCCCAGCTGGCTTTCGTGAGTTGGGCCGTCGTTGTTCAGAGCGTCGTTATACCAGCCAGTGTCATGGAACTGAGACCAGCCCAGTTTACCACCAGCGTACCAGGTATTATCTTTTGGAGCGGCCTGCGCTACGGTAGCGAAACCTGCCAGTGCCACTGCAATCGCGATAGCTGTCTTTTTCATTTTTTGCGCCTCGTTATCATCCAAAAATCGCCATGAGAATCTCAATGAGAGTCACGGTTAAATCCTTCACCGGGGGGCGGGGACAAAGAGTAAAGCTACCGATATCTTCGGTTTAGGCCGAGCACCCCTGGCGATGTAAAGTCTACAACGTACCTGAAAACTTACAAGTGTGAACTCCGTCAGGCATATGAAAAAAAAAGTTTTGTATACACAATATTTAACATTTCTGGCGAAGATTTGGGCGTGCTAAACTGGAGGAAGCCGCGGCAGACAAGACTTGTCGCGGCTTTTAGAAAGGGAACCAATGGCGTACAGAGCCTGCAAAATAAATTCCAGGAAAACTCTTATTTTTACTTAGTGATACAAATTCGAGTGAATTTTTAGCCCAGAAAGGTGTCCGTTGCCCAGAGCATTCATCCGAACGGGACGCATAATAAAGCCGAGTGCATTACCTTCTTCGGCCGCTTCAGCCAGACGATGTTGCTCCGTTTCGGTTAATTCTTCCGTAAACCAGCCAATCACCACGCTGTAATTCCCGGTACGCAGTGCTCTCACCATCGATTCTACAGTATGGCAGGGATCCATCTGGCTAACCTGCATCACTTTAGTCAGCGGTAAGCCTGCGGACTGCACCCATTCCCGGCTCAACTTCTGTTGCGGCGTCAGCCACAGCTGCCAGCGAGACTGTTGACCCAGCTGCTGTAACAGAGGCAGCAATAACAGCTGCGTCATCATGGGCTGGTCTTCACGGTAAAGCACTTCACTAATCAACCCGGTGGACATATACGCAGCGGAACTCCGTGCACTTTTGCCAGCGGAAGAAGAGAAAGTTGTTGAACGGTTTGCATAGCCTGAAGAGTACATAATCAATCCAGCCCTGTAGTTACTGTATGGATATACAGTAACCCCTGTGCGTCTAAAGATCAACCTCATTTTCTGAAAGCGCCTCGCAAATTTGGTTTGTTATTCAGGCGGATTGAAAAATCATCTTGCCGTTCGATCGTAAGTTACCTATTTTTTGGCTAACGGATCCGTTAACAAACAACTTTAATTTTACTCCATGATTTACAAGGGAAATATCATGAAAAAGTTATCTTACGAACGGATCTATCAATCAACAAAATATCTTTCTCCTCTCGGTGATGTTGAGCATCGTGCCCTGTTTGGTGGATACACTCTGGCGGTGGATGACGCGGTCTTTGCGATGGTGTCAGACGGGGAGCTATACCTGCGCGCCTGCGAAGAGAGCGCCCAGTATTGCGTCAAAAATGCCTCCTCATACTTAACGCTGGTGAAGCGGGGGCGCGCAGTATTGTTAAATTATTATCGCGTCGATGAGGCGCTCTGGCAGGATCGGGATAAGCTCCTGCAGCTCTCCTCATTTGCGCTTGAGGCCGCGCGGCGGGAACGCCGGGAACGTTACAAGCGCGACAGGTTGAAAGATTTACCCAATCTCACCTTTCAGCTTGAGATCCTGCTGAACGAGGCGGGCATCGCCAACGAAGAGGCGTTACGCGCCCTCGGGGCCGAGCAGTGCTGGCTGAAGATCAGAGAGCTTAACAGGCACCTGAGCTACAAAGTGCTGTTCGCACTGGAAGGGGCGATCGTCGGATTGCATGAAGCTGCGCTCCCGGAGACAAGGCGCCGGGAGCTGGTGGAGTGGTACAAAAGGCTGCCGGTGGATAACAGCACTCACTCCGGCAGTTGATTAACGTGCTGCTGTAAACGACATATTTCTGGCAGCAACGCGATAAGCAGACCGATTTGCTGCAGCACCAGCGGCGCTTTGCTCTCGGCACCCGGTTCAATATGCGAAATGCGTTGCGCCAGTTCGGTCAGGGCCTGCTGAACACGAGGTTCATCCGCCGGACGTTGATGAAGCGCATCATCCACGTAGCAAACGGCGTCATCAAGCAGGGCCAGGATGGCTGGACTGGTCAGCCGCTCGCGATGCGCGCCCAGCGCCGAAATGTAGCTGGTAAAGGTATGATTCAGGCACAACAGACGGAACGCGACTTCCCGCGTTTCCGCTGTCGCCCGCGGTTCGGTGGACATATTCGAGACCACCGAAGCCAGTTCTGCATCGCGATTATAGGCGTCACGTCGGGCTATGCGATACGCCAGGCGGTTATCGCGGCCCTGGTGATACTGCTCGAGAATGGCGTCCAGATACCGGCAGTTGGCATTCATCGCCTGATCCAGTACCCGCGGCAGATTACGGAACCGCCAGTCCGGCCAGATAAAGCTCACCGCAGCCCAGGCAATGGCGCAGCCGATCAGGGTATCAATGATGCGCGGCAGTGCTACTTCAAAGCCTTCCCCAAGCAGGTTGAAACAGAGCAGCACCAGCAGGGTAATAAACATGGTGGCGTGCGCGTACTGCACATTGCGAAACGCAAAAAACAGCACCCCGGTGATCACAATTAAGATCAGCTGGCCTTCCAGTGAGGGGACGAAGTAAAGGATAGGCAGTCCGATAGCGACCCCCACCAGCGTACCGAGAATACGCAGCGCCAGCCGGTGGCGGGTGGCATTATAGTTGGGCTGGCAAACAAACAGGCTGGTCAGCAAAATCCAGTAGCCATGGTTAAGGCCGGTTATCTGTATAAAGGCGTAGCCAATACAGAGCACCACCGACATCCTCACCGCATGGCGAAACAGCGCCGATTCCGGCGAAAAGTTGCGGCTTAAGCGCAGCCACATATCGCTAAAACCGTGCAGCCTATCGTCGGCTAACTGGTTTTCAACATCATTACCGGGCATTGCCAGCGCCTGCTCGGATTCGATGGTGGCGAGCTGGGCATCAATGGCGCGCAGGTTGTTCAGCAGGAAACCCAGGGCTTTCATCTGTTCGGCTGAGGTCCCGCTGGCCTGGACGCGATCGAGCGCCGCATCCAGGTGCGTGAAGGCCCGCTCAAAACGCGGATCGTGCTGATAAGGGGTGCGCAGCAGGATGGATTGCGACAGCTGATGACAGGCCTGAGACTGCATGGAGAGCAGGCGCTGGAAGCGAAACATCACGTCGCTGTAGCGAAACTTCTCGCGCAGGTCGGCGTACTGGATATGCGAGGAACTGGCGCGTTCGTGAATATCCTGTGCGACAAAATAGTAATGCAGGGTGCGGCGGGTGCCGCGCTGACCACGATCGCCGCGTAAACGGGTAAGCAACGAGGCTTTGGTCTGGTTCAGCGTGGTCACCAACTGGCCGTTAGCCAGGGCCAGATCGTACAGCGGCGCCTGACCGTCACCTTCAATGTCCGGGTCAAAGAGCCGGGACTTGAGTTCCAGATAGTGCGCCAGCTGCTCATAGCTGCGGGCCAGATTGTCCTGCAACGGGCGAATGGGGAAGATCAGGTGCCCGGAGAGAGTAAGCAGGTTATACCAGACCGCTCCCAGGAGCAGGAGCACCGGCTGTTGATACCACTGGTCGTAAAGCGATACCCCCAGCATGGTATAGATAGCAATCAGCAGCGCGCCAAAGGCGATAGTGGCATAGCGTTGGCCCAGCCCGCCCAGCAGGATAAAGACGCTGGTGGAGAGCATCAGCCCGATGGCGAAAAGCCACGGCCAGGGGAAGAGCAGCTCCACCGACGCCGAGGCGATAAAAAAGCAGATCAGCGTAATAACCAGATTGCGCAGCCGACCGGCGAGACGGTCATCCAGATCGGCCAGCGCCCCGGCGACGACGCCCAGCGTCAGCGGAATGGTCAGCTTCACGTCGCCCAGCCACCAGGGCAGGGCGGTGCTGCCACACAGGGCAATAAAGATCCTGGCGTTGTACAGCCAGGCGCTGTTGAGAGTGTAGCGGCGAATCAGCGGGCTTAGCATGTGCGCACGGGATCCTTGTTACGGAAAACGACGGCGGGCGTTGGCTTCCCGCGCGGCACGGGCAACTTCCACCGGGACGACCCGGCGTCCGACAGGCCACAAGGCAATGGCGGCAATTTTAAAATTGGCGATCCCGACCGGGATACCGATAAGCGTCAGGCACTGGGCGATCCCCGCCGCAATGTGCATCACGCACAGCCACCAGCCGAAAAAGATCAGCCACAAGATATTGAGCAGCGTTCCGCCGGTGTTCATCAGCGCGCTTTTGCTGTCAGGCTCCAGCTCGTCCACGTGAACGGCTTCGTTACCGTACGGAACCAGTGACAGTTTGGTGATCTCCCAGCAGGAGCGCGTCAGCGGCAGGGTGAAGATCAGCACCACGCTGACCAGCGTTGCCAGCAGCCAGGCGAGCGTGGTGGCAAAACCACCCAGGACAAAATTCAAAATATTCAGAACGGTACGCATAAAACCTCAATTCTTTCCATAATGTTGAAGCCCTGCTGATTGTAACGTTTTTTTGCGCTGGAGCACCTGAAAACTGGCAGTTAAACTATCAGGCAATTTCTCACGTCGTGGATCGGGCTGGACATGGAACTGAAAGCAACTTCGTTAGGCAAACGCCTGGCACAACATCCGTACGACAAAGTCGTTCTGCTCAATGCCGGGGTGAAAGTCTCTGGCGAACGCCACGAATACCTCATTCCCTTCAATCAGCTGCTGGCCATTCATTGTAAGCGCGGCCTGGTCTGGGGCGAGCTGGAGTTTGTCCTGCCCGAAGAGAAAGTGGTGCGGCTGCACGGAACGGAGTGGGCGGAAACCCAGCGTTTTCACCACCATCTGAATACGCTCTGGCAGCAATGGAGTGCTGAAATGAGCGAGGTGGCGGCGCAGGTACTGCAAAACGCGCTGAATGACATTTCCACCAGCAATGAGCAAAACAGCTGGCTGACGCGGGAAAAAACGCTGGGCCTGCAGCAAAAAATTACGCAGGCATTACAGGCGCTCCCCCTGTCGGTCTCGCGGCTGGAAGAGTTTGATAACTGCCGGGACGCCTGGCGTCAGTGCCGGGCCTGGCTGGACGATATTGACCGGAGCCGATTGGCGCACAACCAGGCGTGGACCACCGCCATGCTCAGTCAGTATGCCGACTTTTTTGCCGATATTGAGTCATCTCCTCTCAACCCGGCCCAGGCCCGGGCGGTGGTTAACGGCGAGCAGTCGCTGCTGGTGCTGGCGGGGGCCGGCAGCGGCAAAACCTCGGTGCTGGTGGCGCGGGCGGGCTGGCTGCTGACCCGCAATGAAGCGGCTCCCGAGCAAATCTTACTCCTGGCATTCGGCCGTAAGGCGGCCCAGGAGATGGATGAGCGGATCGAGGCCCGGTTGCATACCCGCGACATTACCGCCAGAACTTTCCACTCCCTGGCCCTGCACATCATCCAGCAGGGGAGCAAAAAGGTGCCGGTCGTCAGCAAGCTGGAGAACGACACCGTGGCGCGGCAACAGATTTTTATCGAGGCCTGGCAACAGCAGTGCAGCGAGAAAAAAGCGCAGGCCAAAGGGTGGCGTCAGTGGCTGGAAGAGGAGCTTGGCTGGAGCGTGCCGGAAGGCAGTTTCTGGCAAAACGAAAAGCTGGCGCGTCGGCTGGCTCCGCGGCTCGATCGCTGGGTGAGCCTGATGCGAATGCACGGCGGCGCGCAGGCCGAGATGATTGCCGGCGCGCCCGAGGCGATCCGGACCCTGTTTTCGAAGCGGGTGAAGCTGATGGCTCCGCTGTTAAAAGCGTGGAAAACCGCCCTTAAGGAAGAAAATGCCGTCGATTTTTCCGGGTTGATCCATCAGGCCATCATTATTCTCGAGAAGGGGCGCTTTGTCAGTCCGTGGAAGCACATCCTGGTGGATGAGTTTCAGGATATCTCCCCCCAGCGCGCGGCGCTGCTGGCGGCGCTACGGGCGCAGAATAAGCACACTACCCTGTTTGCCGTAGGGGATGACTGGCAGGCGATCTACCGCTTTAGCGGCGCGCAGCTGTCGTTGACCACGGCGTTCCACCACTACTTTGGCGAGGGCGATCGCTGCGATCTCGATACCACCTACCGCTTTAATAACCGGATCGGTGAGATCGCCAACCGGTTTATCCAGCAGAACCCGCATCAGCTGGCAAAACCGCTGAACAGCCTGTCGGCCGGGGACAAAAAAGCGGTCACGCTGCTGGCTGAGGATCAGCTCGATGCCCTGCTGGATAAACTGAGCGGTTACGCCAGGCCGGAGGAGCGCATTCTGGTGCTGGCGCGCTATCACCACCTTAAACCTGCCAGCCTGGAGAAAGCTGCGACCCGCTGGCCGAAATTGCAGCTCGATTTTATGACTATTCACGCCAGTAAGGGGCAGCAGGCGGATTACGTCATTGTGGTGGGGTTGCAGGAAGGGAGCGATGGCTTCCCGGCACCTGCGCGTGAATCGGTAATGGAGCAGGCTCTGCTGCCGGCGGTGGAAGAGTTCCCCGATGCGGAAGAGCGGCGATTACTGTATGTGGCGATCACCCGCGCCCGTCACCGCGTCTGGCTGCTGTTTAACAAAGAGCAGCCTTCACGCTTTGTGGACATTTTGAAGGAGATAGATGTACCGGTGGCGCGAAAACCGTAGCGGTGTGTTGCCCGGTGGCGCTGCGCTTACCGGGCCTACGGATGGTGCGGCCTGATGCCCGGCGGCGCTGCGCTTGCACGGGCCTACGGGTGTGCGGGTCGACGGTTTTGGGCTTTTCGTAGGCCGGGTAAGGCGAAGCCGCCACCCGGCAGGGCGGGCACTTACTTCAGGCGTTCAGCCAGATAGCGCTGATAATCCGGGATCAAAATCTCCACCTGGTCGTTGAACTGCGGAGAGGCAATGATAAAGTCCGCCGTTGACAGGTTGGTGGCGACGGGAATATTCCACACCGTTGCCAGACGCAGCAGCGCTTTGACGTCCGGATCGTGCGGTACGGCATTCAGGGGATCCCAGAAGAAGATCAGCACATCAATTTTTCCTTCCGAAATCTGTGCACCCACCTGCTGATCGCCGCCCATGGGGCCGCTCAGCATGGCATTAACCTCCAGCCCGGTTTCGCGATGAATCAGGTTACCGGTGGTCCCGGTGGCTGAAAGGCGGTGTTTTTCCAGCAGGGATTTGTGACGCTGTACCCAGTTGAGCAGCATCTGTTTGCAGTGATCGTGCGCCACCAGCGCGATATGTTTGCGGTCCGGCAGTGTGCGGGTTGTGAGTTCCATAATCTCTATCCGTTAGTTAACTGGTTACAGATTACTGGAAGCACCTGATGCTGCAAGGGAAAGGGATAAAAAATGCGGCTCAGGACGAGGGTTGTTGCTTCGCCCATTGCAGAAAACGGCGGCGGGTCTCGGGATCGGCCTGGGCAAACCAGTATTTTAGCCGCTGCTCTGTCAGATTCTGCGACTGCGGGGGCGGCATATCCAGCTCGGAGATGCCGGATAACAGAGTGCTGTCATCGGCCATGGTGGTGGAGAACTGCGGTAGCGAGGCGCTCTGACCAGCTTTGTTATAACGCTCGGTATCGTACTCATAGTTTACGCCGGTCGGCGTATCGGTGATCGCCAGAATATCCAGCTTCACCGGGATCGGGGTCGCATCGCCATCCAGTAATTCAATATGCGGTGAATGATCAAAAAGTTGTGACTCTTTTTCTGTTTCCAGTCGGGGAAGGCTAAAATTAACCTGACTGATGCGCTGAGTGTTAAAGCTGGCGACCAGAGGAGGGGAGATATAGACCCGCTCTTCATGATTGCCGAGGCGAATGGTCTTCTCTACCCGAAACACAATCTGATGCGGGCCGTTATCCAGCTCGATGCTGTCCGCACCGCGCAGCAGGGAACTGGAGACTTTTTTTCCGTCCAGCACCAGCAGGTCGATGTCCGTAGAGAGCCGCAGCGTTGTGGCAAAAACGCAAACCGGCATGAGCAGCGCAAACAGACTCCAGGCAATGCCGGTTTTCATAAAAAGCCCTCTTAAAAGACGCGCGTCATGAATAATGTATCAAAATTTTTCTTCAATCATATTTACTAACATATAGACATAAGCCGGCAATTTGCCCTCATGCAGACGTATGGGATGACAGGTTGCTCTCACTGCATGGATATTGATGTTGAACACGCCAGGAGGAAGTTCATGAAACAGAACGATATTGCTGAGATCCTTTCCACCACCCGAACCATTGCGCTGGTGGGAGCAAGTGACAAACCCGATCGCCCGAGCTATCGGGTGATGAAATATCTGCTCGATCAGGGCTATCACGTGATCCCGGTATCGCCAAAAGTGGCAGGCAAAACATTGTTAGGCCAGCAGGGGTACGGCACCCTGGCAGAGGTACCGGAAAAAATCGATATGGTGGATGTGTTCCGTAATTCTGAAGCTGCCTGGGGCGTCGCGCAGGAAGCCATTGCCGTCGGGGCGAAAACCCTGTGGTTACAGCTTGGGGTAATTAACGAACAGGCGGCAGTGCTGGCGCGTGACGCGGGCATGAACGTGGTGATGGACCGCTGCCCGGCGATTGAGATCCCTCGACTGGGGATGGCGAAGTAATAAAAAACCCGGTCAGCCTTTGGCTACCGGGTTTCTGGTTAGTTGCGCAGGCGCGGGGCCTGTAACTGTCTGCGGATCGTTTGCGCCAGTTCATCCATGGAAGGCTGTTCAGGGTGTTCATCCTGCTGCTCGCCACTGAGCTGGGCTTCGGCAAGATAGGTATGCACGGCCTGGCCTTCGTCGTCTTCCATCACCACGTGGTACCAGGGGGCGGCGCGGAGTTCTGCGTTCACCGCCAGCTCATCCGCTGACGGTTCGTCGAGGGAATATTCCGGGTCGATATCCACGACCACGCCCAGGTATCCTAACAGGGAGTGGCGGACCTGCTGGCCGATACCGAATTTGCTGGCAATCATAGTCACCTCCCGGGAAACGTTACTTACTCTATAGGTGAGGGCAACATTCCACTTTTCAAGTTACATGATGCGACAGGCAAATCCTTTCAGATACAGCCCTTCCGGATAGGTAGCGATCACCGGATGATCGGCCGCCTGACGGAACTGCTCTATAAATTGTACATCACGGCCAGCATCTACAGCGGCATCCGCGATAATTTTCTGGAACAATTCGGTGGTCATCAGGCCGGAACAGGAGAACGTCAGCAGCACGCCACCCGGATTAAGCAGCTGGATCGCGAGCATATTGATGTCTTTATACCCACGGCAGGCGCCCATCAGCTGGTTTTTGTTCTCGACGAATTTCGGCGGATCCATCACGATAACGTCAAACTTCTCACCCTGGTCGCGATATTTGCGCAGCAGCTTAAAGACATCATCGCGCACAAATTCGGCTTTGCTCAGATCCAGCTTGTTCAGCTCAACGTTCTGTTTCGCCACGTCCAGCGCTTCCTGAGACGTGTCGACGCTCACAACCTGGCTGCAGCCGCCCATCAGAGCTGAAACCGCAAAACCACCGGTATAGGAGAAGCAGTTCAGCACGCGTTTGTCGGCAACGTACTGACGGGTCGCCAGACGGCTGTCGCGCTGATCGAGGTAGTAACCGGTTTTATGGCCACCCTGAATATCCACCAGCAGTTTCATGCCGTGCTCTTCGATAGGCAGCAGGGCCGGCGGCAGTTCACCGGTGACCGGGCCCTGGGTCAGCTCCATACCCTCTTTTTTACGCACCGCAACGTCGCTGCGATCGTAAATAGCGCACTCAGGATACTGCGCCTGCAGGGCGCTGATTAACGCCGCGCGCTGATATTCAGCACCCGCACTTAACAGCTGCAGCACCAGGAAGTTACCGAAACGGTCGATGGTCACGCCCGGCAGACCGTCGGATTCACCGGCGATCAGACGATAGCTGTCCAGCCCGTCGCGTTTTGCCAGCCAGTCGCGCCACTGCTGCGCCTGCTGCAGACGGCGAACGAAGAAAGCGATGTCGATGGTTTCATCTTTATCGAAGGTCCAGACGCGGGCGCGGATCTGAGACGCTGGCGAGTATGCGCCGCGCGCCAGCCATTTCCCCTGATGATCAACAATATCGATGGTTTCACCGAGGTTGGCTTTGCCTTCCATACGCGCAACCGCGCCGGAGAAGACCCAGGGATGGCGGCGCAACAAGGATTTCTCGCGCCCTTTGGCTAACACTAAACGTACACTCATAATTTACTATTCTGTCGATTCCAGGGAAATGGCGCGTAGAGTAGCACAGATGGTCAGGGGCAATCATCTGCGGACACTATTGAGCGTTTCGGCACAATTTAAAATCGCTCTGGCACATCATCCCTTTGCTGCGGGATTTACATTGATGTTTCCAGCTCAGCAAAAGGAAACTCGAATGAAAAAGCACATTGCAATCGCAGCAGCCACTCTGGCGGGGATGAGTTTTACGGTCTCAGCGGCATTACCTTTCAGCATCAACAGCCGGGATATTTCCGGCGAACAGCGATTAACCCAGAATCAGGTCTTCGACGGCTTTGGCTGTCATGGCGGCAACGAATCGCCGCAGCTGACATGGAAAAATCAGCCGCAGGGTACGAAAAGTTTTGCCATCACGGTGTATGACCCCGCTGCGCCTACCGGCAGCGGCTGGTGGCACTGGACGGTGGTGAACATTCCTGCACAAACGCAGGAGCTCCCTGCCGGTGCCGGCAACCAGAATAACGAGAAATTACCCGCAGGAGCTGTGCAGGGACGTAATGATTTCGGTTACTCTGGCTTTGGCGGCGCGTGCCCGCCGGAAGGAGACAAGCCTCACCCGTACCAGATAACCGTCTGGGCGCTGGATGTGGATAAACTGCCCATCGATAAAAGCGCCAGCGGCGCACTGGTCGGTTTCATGCTCAACAGCCACGCGCTGGCGAAAGCGCAATTAACCGCAACATACGCAAGATAGAGGTGGCCCGGTGCAGGATTTTCATTTTCAACATAAACATCTGACCGCGGCTGAGGTCAGTGCCAGCAAAATGCATCGCCTGCATCAGGTTAAGCTGTTTTATCCTGCCATCTGCCATATCACGCACGGTAGTAAGGTGATTATTCATGAGGATAGCCGTCTGGTTGCTACCCCCGATGAGCTGATCATTATCCCGGCGAATACGCCGATGGAGATCGTTAATCAGCCAGCGCAGGGCATTTTCCATTCTGATTTGCTGCTGTTGTCGCCGGATATTATCGCGGCGTTTAAAGCCCATTACCTGCAATCCTGGCCGCGCAGCAAAACCGACTCGCTCTGTGCGCCGCTCAGCGAAGGGCTGGCTTTTATGTGGGGCAACCTGTTGCATGCAGTCCGGCATGATTTTCCCGACGAACTGCAAAAGCATCAGGCTTTCGGGCTGCTGCTGGCGCTGCTGCATGATGGGGTGGCGGGGCCGCTGCTTATCGAACGCAACGTCAATCTCACCGAGCAGGTACGGCAGTTCATCATGATGTCTCCCGCCCGGGCATGGACCGCGCAGGATGTTGCCAGCCGTCTGGCCGTCAGCGTGCCGACCTTACGCCGACGGTTACGCGAAGAGTCGCACAGCTTTCGCCAGATCGTGGAGGAGGTGCGCATGGCGGTTGCGCTGTCTCAATTGCAGTCGACACGGCTGCCCGTCGGTGAGATCGCCATGCAGTGTGGGTACCTTTCCAGCTCGCGTTTTACGGCCCGTTTCCGCCAGCATTACGGGTGCTTACCCAAAACGTTACGCTAATCGTCCGGCCATAATTTGCTATTCTTGTGGTTCAGGGCCAGGCACGGATAAGGGGAAATATCATGGCAAAAGTGTGCACAATCGCGTGGGTTCACGGCACGGTTCAGGGGGTTGGCTTTCGTTATAGCACCCAGCGTGAAGCTACAGAGCTGGGGTTGACCGGGTACGCGCGCAATATGGATGACGGCAGCGTTGAGGTGGTGGCCTGCGGCGAAGCGGAACAGGTCGACAAACTGCTTGCCTGGCTTAAAGCGGGCGGGCCCCGCATCGCCCGGGTTGAAAAGGTCCTGTCAGAACCGCATCAACCCGACCGGGACTACGTCAATTTCGGTATTCGCTATTAAATGCACTTCACGGGCTTAGGCAGGCCGGCGATTTTGGTCGCCTGTTTTGCCGGGCCTTTCGGGAACAGACGATACAGATAGCGGCTGTTGCCTTTCTCCTCGCCATACTTATTGGCCATCGCTTTCACCAGCATGCGGATGGCGGGGGAGGTGTTAAATTCCAGATAGAAATCACGCACGAACCGCACCACTTCCCAGTGCTCCGGCGTCAGGGCGATAGACTCTTTTTCGGCAATGATAGCCGCCAGCCCTTCGCTCCACTGGCTGGTCTCTTTCAGATAGCCTTCGCTATCGGTCTCAATCTCTTTACCTTCAAAGTTCAGCATAATCATCACAGGTTTATCGAAAACTGCGGCAGTTTACCAAAAAAGAAAGCCCCGCATAAGCGGGGCTTTTTATACAGCACTGAGGGTTAATCGCGGCTGGCGAAGCCCAGGATGCTCAGCAGGCTAACAAAGATGTTATACAGCGACACATACAGGCTCACGGTGGCGCGGATGTAGTTGGTCTCGCCGCCATGAATGATGTTACTGGTTTCCATCAGGATCGCCCCGGAGGAGATCAGGATGAACACTGCGCTGATGGCCAGGTGCAGAGCCGGCAGCTGCAGGAAGATGTTTGCCACCATACCAATCAGCACCACCACGATGCCCGCCATCAGCATACCGCCGAGGAAAGACATGTCTTTGCGGGTGGTCAGCACATAAGCGGAACAGCAGAAGAACACCAGCGCCGTACCACCCAATGCCAGGCCGATCAGATCGCCCATCCCGGCAGACAGGTAGGTGTTAAGCATTGGCCCCAGGATATAGCCCAGGAAACCGGTGAAGGCGAACGCGGACAAAATACCTACCGGCTTGTCAGCGGTTTTGTAGGTAAGGAACATCAGACCGTACATGCCGACCAGCGTCAGAATCAGACCCGGAGACGGCAGCATCAGCACGGTGCTGGCGGTTGCCGTCAGCGCGGAGAAGGCCAGCGTCAGGCTGAGCATAAAGTAGGTATTGCGCAGCACCTTGTGGGTACTGAGCAGCGATGTGCGGTCGCGTGAAGAACTAATAATACGATCCATGAGTCACTCTCTTATGACAGATGTAATTAACGGCAAGAATAGAAAACGACGCGCCGGTTACAAAGTGGTTTTACCCATCTTTACTCAGCGTCTTAGGGGAAGAGCCAGCATGAAATGTTCCACAACGCACCATATGCAGAACGAACCGCGGTTTGTCAGGATTAATCAGATCAAGCTCTTATAGGTCACTGAAATATATTGCCTTATTCCAGCCGCAACGCTAAGAGTTATTTTGCGTCGACAAAACGAAACGATAAGGCGAAGGACATGAAACCATCATCACGCGCGACATTTACACTCTCTTTGCTGACGGCAGGCATCCTTTGCGCAAGCGCAACGGCCTTTGCCGCCAGCGTACCGGCAGGCACTGAGCTGGCAGAGAAGCAGGAACTGGTCAGGAATAATGGCAATGAACCGGCATCGCTCGATCCGCATAAAGTCGAAAGCGACGTCGAATTCAATATTATCAGCGATTTGTTCGAAGGTCTGGTCAGCGTCTCGCCGGACGGGGAGATCCAACCGCGGCTGGCTGAGAAATGGGAGAATAAGGACAACACCGTCTGGACGTTCCATCTTCGCCCGGGCATTACCTGGAGTGACGGCACTGCCATCACCGCTCAGGACGTGGTCTGGAGCTGGCAACGGCTGGTGGATACTAAAACTGCTTCGCCCTACGCCAGCTACCCCGGCAGCATGCATCTGCTGAACGCCACCGATATCGCCGAGGGCAAGAAATCTCCCGACACCCTGGGAGTAAAAGCCCTGAATGACACCACCCTTGAAGTGACGCTAACCCAGCCTAACGCCGCCTTCCTTGCCATGCTGGCGCACCCGTCGCTGGTGCCGGTCGATAAGGTGCTGATTGGCCGCTATGGCGATAAGTGGACCAAGCCGGAGCACTTTGTCAGCAGCGGGGCCTATACCCTCAGCCAGTGGGTGGTCAACGAGCGGATCGTTGCCGAGCGTAACCCGCGCTACTGGGACAACGCCCATACGGTGATCAACAAGGTGACGTACCTGCCGATCGCCTCCGAAGCCGCCGACGTCAACCGCTACAAGGCGGACGAAATTGATATTGTCTATACCGTGCCAATCAACCAGTTTTCCCAGCTGCAAAAAACGCTGGGCAGCGAGCTGGATGTCTCCCCGCAACTGGCGACTTATTACTACGAATTCAACACCACCCGCCCGCCGTTTAACGACCCGCGCGTGCGTCAGGCGCTGAACCTGGCGTTGGATAAAGACATTATCGCCGGGAAGGTGTTAGGGCAGGGGCAGCGTCCGGCGTGGGTCATCAGCCAGCCGGATATCGGCGGTGTTAAACTGCACAATCCGGACTACGCCAGCTGGCCGCTGGAAAAACGCATTGCCGAAGCGAAAAAACTGCTGAACGAGGCGGGCTATAACGACAGCCATCCGCTGAGCTTTAATCTGCTGTATAACACCTCGGAGTCGCACCAGCGGATTGCCATCGCTGCCAGCTCGATGTGGAAGAAAAACCTCGGCGTGGAGGCGAAGCTGCAAAACCAGGAATGGAAAACGATGCTGGACACCATGCACACCCACAACTTTGATGCGGTGCGCTATGCCTGGATCGCCGATTACGACGATGCGGCCACCTTCCTGAATAACTTCCGTACCGGCGACAGTCAAAATACCAGCCAGTACAGCAATCCGGCCTATGACGAGGCGCTGGACAACGCCGCAAAAGCGAAGACCACCGCCGAGCGCGGCACCTTCTACCAGCAGGCTGAAGATCTGCTGGCGCGGGACGTACCGGCGATCCCGGTTTATCACTACGTGCGCACCCACCTGGTGAAGCCGTGGGTAGGGGGCTTTACGCCGGATAAGCTGGGGTACTATTACACCAAAGACATGTACATCAAAAAGCACTGAGTATCGGCGGTGAGATGTTGTGCTGATAAAATGGTCAATGCGTTGTCTATTCAACCGATTAAACGCATTTTGACTATTTTTCAGGCGAACGATCGCGGGTGCGCTTTACAGGGTGCCCGGAGGTGTTTATAGTTCGCCTCACTTAGGAAGCGTGGCCGAGCGGTTGAAGGCACCGGTCTTGAAAACCGGCGACCCGAAAGGGTTCTAGAGTTCGAATCTCTACGCTTCCGCCAAATTTGAAAGCCCTGCGATAGCAATATCGCAGGGCTTTTTTGTTACTGCTTTTTATTAAAAGCTGATACCGTTTAAACAATGAGTTTAACCAGCTCACTGAGCAGGGCCCACCGGTCATCACAGGCAGTGGCCAGTGTTGCGGTCACCAGCCGGAAGGACAGGAATGCTAAATGAATAGAAATAGCAATCAGGAATGAAGTACTTCATATTGCAATGAAAATATAATTTCTCTGCTGTCTTCATTTTCTTTTCTACTTAGTTACAATATCCACTTGAAAATATGGGTGAGTAAATTCTCATAAGAAAATAAGTTGTTAACTACGCATCAAAGCTAATTAATAATAAAGAGGATTTGTTATGGGTGTAAGACAAGATGGTGATGGGAATTATGTAACAAATGCCAGACCTCATTTACAGTACGATACTGAATCACAGGCTCGAATTGCAGACGCGAAGGAAAAATATCAATCAGAACTTGCTAACTCTGCTCTTAATTCGTCGCATCATGAGGGTGATCAGGTTATAGGTCAGGCTATTGGGTATCTTATAGTCGCCTGCCTGGCCTGGGCGATTGTTTTTGGTTTAATTCTCATTCCCGGGCTCAATTCTGCGGGTATGTTAGTTTATCAGGGCGGTATTCTCGCAGTTCCTGGCGGGATCGTATGGTTTGTACTCAAGGGTGCATACTCTATTCTTACTGTACCCATGATGATAGGGAGTGTGGTTAATCCCTACGATCTGGGTACAAATCTGATATGGCAGGCCATTGTGATGGCGATCACTACAGTCGTCATTTATAAATTCAGGCGAAAAATTAAAAAACCCATTTTATACCTGACAGGGTTTCTCGCGATACTGGCCTATATTTCCGTTGGGCTTGTTGCGCTCAATGATAACTTATGGTCGGCTTTTAAAATGTTCCCCTATCTTTGATTAATATCCTGTCCAGTTGTTCATTTATGAAATTTGCAGTTTTATCTGATTCCCGGTATGTCTGCCGGGAATCTCTGTTCTGTCGTAGTGCGGAGTTTATAAAGAATATACAGCAACCGAACGCACTCAGTCTTTCTGTATAATTAAACGCGAATAGACAGTGGCTTTACTCGGATCCATCTGGGAAGTCGATGCCATCTGATCGCTTACTTGCACAATTTTCCAGCCCTGTTTTGCCAGTTCTGGAAGAGTACCTTTAATGCCACTCCCGCAGGTGAAAACCGTGCTGTCATTAATATCTTGTCGACCGCTTGCCAAAGCACTAACTTCAGGCGAACCACAAAAATGCGCTTCTCCGGCAGCAACCGATGCGCTCATACCCAGGAAAATCGTCATGAATAGTATCTTCTTCATTTTATTGCCCCTTCTTAGTCATGCTTTATTTCCCTGGGGAAATAAATCGCCGTAAGTGATCTGTTTATATATTCTGCCGCGAAGCTCATTTAATCGTATATTTATTATGAAACTTAATAACTTCCTTAAAAATCAGCGTTACTGTGAAAATTTCAAAATACTACATGCTAATCTCTTCAGCAACTAAGCACCGAATGATTTATGATAAACCTACTAATAATCATGATGCTTATGCCAAGCGGAAGAGATATTCTGGCAATTATTTGTGCAGGAGAGGTTTGCCAGGACCAGCATTGCTTCATCTACCCGGGTGCCGCATAAAGCCGTTTGCTATTACACGCGCGGCGTCACGGTATCAGGTAGCCCCTTAGAACCTGCGTTATCGTTGCAATAACGCAGGCGTTTTATTATTTAATCAAAACGGGACTCGCTCGCGTCCCAGCTCCAGGCATTATCGCCAGTTTTCTTATCGCCAAGCTCCTGATAAACAAAGTTATAAAACTCTGCGCTGGCATCGTAACCAGAGTAGTCGACTGCCGCCAGGCCAACGAACGCTCCGGTAAAGAAGCCGCCGTAGCTTTGCAGGATATAATCATCAGAAAGAATAGCGGCATCTAACTTAACAGGGATCTCTGTGAAAGTGACGCCATCGAAGCTGTATTCATACGTATAAGTTTCCTTCCGAACTTTCGTGCGGAACCAGACAAATTCTGTGCCCTCCGGGATCTTGATGGCGTTATCTTTCAAATAAGAGGTATATTTTCCACGGTTATTCTCACCTATTTCGATGACAGAGCCGTTGATTTCATTCCAGGTAATGAAAACGAAACTCCAGTGGCGGTCATTATAATAATTCGTCAACCCGGCCATTTGTTGGTAATTAAATGGATTAAATTTGACTTTGACCTGAGCATCAAAATAAAAGGCTTGCCAGCGTCGGGCAATCAGCGAAAGGTTATGGGTATTCGCTAAAGAACCCTGTCCTGTTAACGTCAGCCTTCCATCGCCCGTGGTACCCATTTTTTCTGTAAAGGGGACACGAAGCGTATTCCAGTTAATATCGAGTGTCGCCGTTTTAAAATCATCGTGCTGGCTATGGTCTTTTGCGCTTTCGGTATAAATGGCATCGGTCGGCCCCTCGACAAAGGTTTTTCCACCATGGCCTCCCGCAATACGTGGCCAGCCATCTTCATCCCAGTACACTTTCTGAATAGACGTTTCCCGGCCAAGGGTTGACCAACCACGAGGATCGTAGGCTGACTCACCTGCACGATTCCACGGACGTGCGCAGAGCGAGGCATAATACCACTCACCGCTGGGGGTGGACACCAACGCCCCATGCCCCTGCTTCTGGATATAGCTGTCTGGCGTATCGACGTTAGTTAAGAAGACTTCGCCGGGCTCTGTTTCAAAACTGTTGGCCTCTAAGGTTCTGGATCGCGCAACCACCTCCTGGTGGGTAAATACAGTCCCGCCCTGAGCGGCGAAAAGATAGTAATAGCCGTTCAGTTTATAGAGATGTGGCCCCTCTACCAGTGCAACGGCTGTGCCGCGATAAATAGTCCGCGCTGTCTCTGGTTTTAATTTTAATGTCCGGGTATCCAGCTCCGTTAAGGTAATACCATCAAAAGGATGATGGTACTCTCGGTGATCCCAGGTTTGTTGAACCAAATATTTACGCCCGTCTTCATCATGGAACAGTGACGCATCAAAGCCGACCCCATTTAGTTTGATGGGATCGGTCCACGGACCACGTATATCTGTTGCGGTGGTCAGATAATTTGTCATGTCCTTAAAAGCGCCTTCTGTGATTTTCACATCTGTATAAACCAACCAGAATTTGCCATCGGCGTATGAGAGCGCCGGAGCCCAAATCCCGCCAGAAGAGGGGTTGCCTTTCATATCTAAAAGCGCTGTTGTGGACAGAGGACTGGGCAGAAGAGTCCAGTTTTGCAGGTCTTTTGATTCATGCAAGCGAACGCCAGGGAACCACTCAAACGTTGAGTTTGCGATATAGTAGGTATCTTCTACACGGATAATGCTTGGGTCTGGGTTAAAACCAGGGAGTACAGGGTTCTGAATAAGTGACATAACATTCTACCTTTTAAATTTTACTGACTTATATCGTTCTAAGACATTTTTAATGAAAATAAAACTAAACGCGGATCTCATCAAGCTGACGGTTAATATCCGTGACATGTTTATCTGAGATAGGATAAATGTGAATGACGATCATCGAGATAAACGCTAACACGATTGGGATCCAGACCGCAGTGATGATTATTCCGTCAATAGCATTGGCGCTCTGCTGTGCCCCTGTTTCGTTAAAGCCATAAACAGCCAGTAACCACAGTGGAATCGCTCCGCCGATAGTAAAACCAATTTTGAAAAAGAGACCCATAATGGCGTTGATGATGGCAGCATTTCGCTTGCCTGATTTTAATTCACCATAAGCAATGACTTCAGGAACAAGTGCCCACATGAATCCGGTAGCCGACGTTAAGCCCCACTGTTTAATGAATGTAGCGATGTAAGCCAGCCAGAGCGCATCATGCATACCCTCACGTGACCAAACGTAAGTTAATAATTCCCCTACAATAAACATGCCCAGGAAAATGTGGAAGAATCCTTTTTTACCGAAGATTTTCTTCAGTTTGGGCCAAAAAATCGGGAACAGGATGCCCGGTATTGAGGCGACAAGGCCAACGGCGCCCATCCATTCGGAATGGCCGACAACATACTGATTGAAAAAGCCATTTACCGTGTTCATGAAGAACATGAACGTAAAGGCCAGCATGAAAAAGAGTCCGAGAATAACCAGAGGGCGGTTATTTTTGAGTTCAAGGAATAAATCTGTCGTTTTTACGTTGGCCGTTTGCTCGGCAGAGGCAACCACACGTTCTTTAGTGAATTTATAGCAAATGAAAAGTGCAACCGCTCCGATTACCATATAAATCGAGTAAACGCCAAACCAGGCGTAGTTCGCTGATGGATCGGTATAGTTCCCCATATTGAGCTCAAGGCCAAAGAACCCCGTATCCTTAAGGCTCCGATCCTTTGGCGAGGCCATCTGGACAAACATAGGGAAGAGGGTATAGACCAGCAGATTGGCACTGTTAGCCAACATCATTCGCGTACTGGTCAGTTTATCAATCGATTCAGGATCTCTTGTTAAAGAAGCATTCAGGGAACCATAAGGTATGTTCACTACGGAATAAACGAGATCCAGTGCCAGATAAACGATAAACGCAAAGGGAACGGAACCTTTGACGCCCGGAATGGGCGCAAAAAGTAAAGCGGAAAGAATAACGAGCGGAACGCCGGCCCTTAAAATCCAGGGGCGATACTTGCCAGCCGCTGAACTTCTTTTGTCAACATAGGTGCCTACCATCGGATCCCAAAAAACGTTGATGATGCGCACAAAAAGAAATATGAATCCCGCCGTTGCTGTACCGATTGTATTTACGGTCAACATGTGAAGTGCCAGAAAACCCCCTATCGTCCCAAACACAAGGTTTTGCGCAAAGTCACCCATCCCGTAACCAATCCGTTCCCCACGAGATAATTTATGATATTCATCATGCCGGCTTTGCATTATGTTTTTACTCATTCTAATCCGATCTCCGATTTGTTTTATGAATGTTAAGCTCTTTCTGACACAGGTGGTCCGGGAGAATCCATTACGTTTTTAAATTAAGTAATTATGTTTTTTTACTTCTGTGATCGTCGAGCGCTGGTTTATATAGCCTCACTAAATAGTTCAGCCGCCGGGTTGTCAATGTGGTGGAAATATAAGGTTATTTTTGCGACGCGGTTCACGTTTGAGCATTATCTTACTCTGATAGTGAAATAACGTAATTGAGCAATCGGCCAGAAAAATAGAGGGTATGTCTCAGCCGATTATTGGCCGCTTCCTGTGAGCGCCCACATTTTTTGAATTCAACATGAATAATTCTGTGAAGGAGATAACCTTACGATAATAGTGTGAACCTCTGGACCCTAAAAAATAAAAATCAACCTTTTCTGATGATAGCGACATATTCTGTCAATCCGGAACGGGGTGGTTATTGTCTGAATAAAATTTAAATATATTGAGATAACCATGAATATGATTAAAAAACTTCCATTAACAATGGCGGTAATCGCCGCGCTTTGCCCGGTTTCCGGATTCGCACAGGAATTTACGCAGGAGCAAATCGACGCCATTGTGGCCAGAGCGGTGGATAAAGCCCTGGCGGATCGCCAGGCGAAAATGGATGCCGCGGTGGCGAAAAAAGCCGACGTCATCAACGAACCGCAAAGCGCCGCCCAGTCCCCGGATATGGCGATCCCGTTCGGGATTAAATTTACCGGCTATGCCCGCTACGGGGCGCACTTCCAGGCCGCCGATCAGAAATACGTCGCGGTGGACGGCTCCTATAACGGCGCCTCGGCGATCGGCCGTCTGGGTAACGAAGGCAACGGCGGTGAGTTCCAGCTCTCAAAAGCCTTCAAGGGCGAAAACGGGGCCATCTGGGACGTCAACGTGATGATCGACCACTGGGGCGACGAGGTTAACCTGAAGAAGGCCTACGCCGGGGTGACCAACATTCTGGCGTCCAACCCGAACGCCTATCTCTGGGCCGGGCGTGACTTCCACCAGCGTCCGCAGCAGGGCATCAACGACTACTTCTGGATGAACCACGACGGCCAGGGTGCCGGGGTGAAGAACTTCGACATCGGCGGCGTGCAGTTTGACGTGGCGACCGTGGCGGCAGTCGAATCCTGTAGCCCGGAAGTGATGGACGACGAGGCCAACCCGTCGCGCATCACCTGTACCGGCGGCTCCGGCACCGGCGACAAGGGCAACTACGCGGCCACCTCCAAAATTCACGGCATGAAGCTCGGCCCCATCGACCTGGAGCTGTACGCCAACTACGGCTTTGACTCGAAAGCCATCGACACCGAAGAGCGCACCAACGCCTGGCAGGGCGGCGTGGTCCTGAGCCACACCAACGACAGCGGCGTGAACAAGGTGATCGCCCGCTACTCTGATAACTCCGATAACAGCGTGTTCAACAAAACCGAGGACCTGACCACGGTGTACGCCAGCTTCGAAGGGCTGCACAAGTTCACCCAGGCGACCCAGGTGGAGTACATTCTGGCCTTCCACGACTACGACAACAGCCGTGACAGCACCGACAACCGCAAGAACTACAACGCCATCGTGCGGCCGATGCACTGGTGGAACGACGTGCACTCCACCTGGCTGGAAGCGGGCTGGCAGCATGTTGATTACGACAACGGCGGGGATAACAAGGGCTGGAAGCTGACCCTGTCGCAGAACATGTCCATCGCGATGGGCCCGGAATTCCGTCCGATGCTGCGCTTCTACGTCACCGGCGGCAAGGTGGATAACGAACGCACCGCCCGCGTGAACAACACGAAAGATGAAACGCTCGACGACTTCAACGTCGGCGCGATGTGGGAAGCCTGGTTCTAAATCAACTGCGCCCGGCGGCGCTGCGCTTACCCGGCCTACGGTTTTTGTAGGCCCGTGCAAGCGCAGCGCCGCCGGGCAAGACCCGTGGTCCGCCGTTTCACCAGCTGCGCCCTGAACACCCGGCGGGCCGGTTTTTCCGCATCCGCTGCAAGCAGCATGTCACAGGCAGCCTCCGCCATCTCTGCCAGCGGTTGGGCGAAGGTCGTCAACTGATACCCCAGCCAGCTGGCCTGTTCGATATCATCAAAACCAATAACGCTGATGTCCTCCGGAATGCGCAGGCCAAACTCGTGGCGGGCGGCATCGATAAAACCGCAGGCGATGAGATCCGTGACGCAGAAGACGCCGTCCGGCGGTGAGGCCTGGCTGAGCAATTCCCGTGCGGCGAGGACGCCGGTCTGGTAACTGGCGCTACCGGGACGGATAAGCGTGACCTCGCTCCCCGTTTCGGCGGCGGCGTCCAGAAAGCGCGTTTCACGGGTAATCATGCTCGGGGAGCGGGCAGAGGAGGAGACCACAGCCAGACGGCGGCAGTTTGCGGCAATCAGGCAGTCATATGCTTCTTTCATCGTCGAGCTGTAATCGATATCAATATTGTCCGCGCTGGGGAACTGGCCCATACGGTTGATGGCAATTACCTGTTGCCCGCTCTGCAGGCAGAGTTCAATCAATGTCCCGGGTGGTTTGCCCGACAGCACGATGGTGGCGGTTGAGCGATAGTTCAGCGTTTGCTGTAGCGCCTCCCGGGCACTCGTTTCGTCATCGTCGGTATTGATCACCATCACCGCGCGTCCGGCCTGGTGTAGACGGCGGGTCAGGTGGTCGAGCAGGCTGGACTGCCAGGGAAACGACAGATTGCCGCCCAGAATACAGACCGGACGGCTCTCCTCCCGGGAGAGCCCCCGCGCCAGATGATTGACGTGGTAATTCAGCGCTTCAGCGGCGGCCAGTACTTTACGCCGGGTATCCTCAGACACGCTGCGACCCGGCGTAAAGGTGCGTGACACCGCAGAACGGGAGACCCCTGCCAGGCGCGCCACCTCGGTGGCGCTGGCGAAGCCGGGATTTTTCCGCAGGCTGTTATTGCTCATGACGCTGTTCCACTCCGGCGATGGCCCGTTCGCGGATAATGGCATGTTCGGCCAGGCGGATCAGCGACGGCTTCGGCGTTTCATACCACTCGTCCGGGTGGAGCT
The DNA here is from genome assembly GCF_049974505.2 of Leclercia sp. TB492. Classification (NCBI taxonomy): domain Bacteria; kingdom Pseudomonadati; phylum Pseudomonadota; class Gammaproteobacteria; order Enterobacterales; family Enterobacteriaceae; genus Leclercia; species Leclercia sp. TB492. The sequence goes on from NZ_CM127572.1 coordinate 1,647,208, forward strand.
GGCGCCGGTCGCGGATAAGATCGATAGCTGCCTCGAGCGTCGGGAAGCGTGCCGGGCACTCCAGATGCATAAACAGCGCCACCAGAGCGACAGAGCGGCTGCGCCCGCCGCGACAGTTGACGAGGATATTGCCGCGCTTGCGGACAGGGTAGGAGGCTTTATCCGGGATCTGCTGGAGCAACGCCGAACGCATCAGCTGATAGCCAGCGTGCAGCATTTCTGGTGCATTGCCTTCGCCGTCGACCAGCCCCAGCTTGTAATAGCGGACCGGGCCTGAGCCATGAGATAACAGGTGCGGAGGCGCACTGGCTTCCGGACGTATCACCCAGTCGATATCGAGGTTGACCGCGCAGTTAATCACGACCCCGATATCATGTTCGGCCAGCAGGGCCGCATCGCTGACACCACTGGATCCGCCAATATAAATATCCACGCCCCAGCCGGGAAAATCCTCGGCGATCAGGCTGATGGGCGGGCGAGGGTAGTGCCCTGCCGCGGGTTTCGCCTCTGTTTCGATCGTCAGCGGGATCCCTGCCGCAGCCGCAAGTTTCGCCGCAATGCCCGGCGCGGCAGCCAGCACCGGCAGGCCGTTGAAAATTCCCCCGGCAGTTTCAGGAATAACCCCCGTCACGCCACCGGCTTCGCGCACCAGTAAAAGCCCCGCCAGGCAATCCCAGGCGTTCATATGAATTTCGAGATACCCGTCGGTGCGGCCTTCCGCCACCCATGCCAGCGCCAGCGCCCCGGAGCCGCCCCGACGCACGCTGGCGCCCAGCGTGAGCAGCGAGCCCAGCACCTTAAGATAGTGATTCTGGCTATGGCGGGAAGACCAGCCCAGCTCAACGGCGGCCCGCTGCGGGTCGGTAATGGCGGTGCAGCGCAGCGGCTGGTCGTTTTTCAGGGCGTAATGGCCGCGACGGGCCAGATAAAGCTCCTGGCTTACCGGGTTATAAATCGCCCCCAGCTCGGTAACACCCTGGCGAACCCACGCCATGCAGACACAAAAATGGGGGATGCCGCGGGCAAAGTTGGCGGTGCCATCGATGGGATCCACCACCCACAGGCTCTCCGCGCTGGCAGGCTGGCTGGCGGACTCTTCGCCGAGGATCAAATCGTCCGGGAACGCCCCGGCAAGGGCCTCCAGAACCTGCTTCTCAACGAAGGTATCGGCCTCGGTCAGGATATCCTGATGGCCCTTCAGTTCATACTCGCCCGCTTTTCGCGACCGGAAGAAGCGCAGGGCAGTATCCCCGGCGTCAACGATAATGCGCCTCAGCGCGGCTTCCCGCTGTTCAATATCATGAGTAGTCAAAGTGTGCTGCCTGTTCAGAATGAAAATGTACGCTGAAAACTACTTTTTGTAGTTCAGGCTCCAGATGTCCTGCCAGTCCTGGCGGCTTGCCCAGTCGCCCTGGGCGGTGGCCGTCAGGTATTCCATCAGCTCGCCGCGATGTTTTTCAATCCCGGAGGCTTCGTCGGCGGGGAGGTTGACCTTCTGGTTGGTGGACATTTTACCGTCCACGCCCTGGGGCGCGATGCCTTCGGCGGTCAGCAGATAGTGGGTAAAGAGCTTCGCGGTGTTCGGGCTTTTACTGCCGGTGGCGACCACGCCGAGGCTGGGGTAGTTCCAGCCGATGAACGGCTTCAGGCCGCTGCACAGACCCAGCTTCATCCCCTGCTTGTTGTCGCGGAACTTGGCGGTTGACACCAGGCCGACAAAGTCGGTTTTGCTGTCCGGCGCGCCGATGGCGGATGCCGCGTCGTTATCGGAGTGAGTGAGCAGTACACCGTTGGCCGCCAGCGCCTTCACAAAGGCTGCGGTTGCGGATTTTTCGTCGGTTTGCAGCGGCTTGCCAAATTGCTGCTGATAAGCATCGCGAACCTGCCGATCGTAGTGGGTTTCCATCTGGCTGAACCAGTCGGTATAGGCCGGTTTGCTGGTGGGATCCTGCATCGCGACGCGGCCCCGCCATTTCGGCTCGGTCAACTGCCAGAGGTTTGTCACCGGGCAGGTAGCGTGATGATCGGTATTATAGGCAAACACGTTTGGCGCCAGCACCACTGTCAGGGGCTCCTGATAGCGGGCGGCAATGTCGTCTTTCAGATCGTCCGGCACCCAGCTCTGGACATAGCCTTTTTTGAGTAGCTGCGTCATCCCGGCAGGGGCGTCCTCAACGATAGCGACATCGGCGCGAACGTTTTTGGCCTGCGCTTCCCGGCTCATGATTTCAATGATTTGCGGCGCATCGGCTTTCACGCCCACGGCCTGCAAGCCGTACTGCTCGCTAAAGGCTTTTGCCTGCTGCACGATTTTACCGGTCGAGGCATAAACGGTAATCGGCTGCTCCTGTTTCGCGGCGGCGATCAGCTTTTGCAGATCGAAGGTTTCAGCCTGAGCGACGGCGCTGCTCAGCAGGGCACTGGTGATAAGGACGGCGGACAACTTGCGCTTCATGTGAGTTCCTTAAGGGTCAATGGGGTTAATTCGCGGTCACGTCGTGACGCAGTCCGTTGCGGTTGAAAAAGTGCAGGGACGAGGTCGGGAGCTGGCAATGCACCTGCTGACGCGTCTGCCAGCGCGGTCGCAGCTGCGTGGAGTGGAACAGCCGATCTTCCCCGGCCACCAGCTCAATCACCCAGCTTCCACCGGTGGGCATAATGTTATCGATGGTCATCGGAACGGCGTTGCTGCAAGACTCTGCGCTCAGCACAATCTCTTCCGGGCGGATACCGCAGAGCTGGGTCTGATCGTGCAGGGTAAAGCGCCGTTGCAGATGCTGCGCCAGCTCGCTGCAGGGCTGGTGCAGCGGGATCATGTTCAGGCGCGGGGTGCCAATAAATTCCGCGACAAAGCGGTTGGCCGGGGTAGCGTAAATCTCATCCGGGGTGCCCACCTGCTGCATCTGTCCGGCGCTCATCACCGCAATGGTGGTGGCAAGGGTCATCGCCTCCCACTGATCGTGGCTGACAAACACGATGGTGGTGCCGAAAGTTTCATGCAGGCGACGCAGCTCGGCGCGCATCTCCAGGCGCAGCGTGGCGTCGAGATTCGAGAGCGGCTCGTCCAGCAGCAGCACGCCAGGATTGACCGCCAGCATACGGGCCAGGGCCACGCGCTGCTGCTGGCCGCCGGAGAGCTGCGCCGGATAGCGTTTGGCGTAATCGGCAATGCGCAGTTTTTCCATCACGTCCTGGCAGCGGGCGATACGCGCTTTGGCGGGCACTTTCTGCAGCCGCAGGCCGAAATCCACGTTCTGCTCGACGGTCATATGCGGCCAGAGCGCATAGCTCTGGAAGACCAGCCCGATGCCGCGCTTTTCCGGCGGCACGTACGTGCCCCGGGCGATGGAATCAACGACCTTGTCGCCAATGCTAATTTCCCCGCCGCTGGCGTGCTCAATGCCGGCAATCATCCGCAGGATGGTGGTCTTGCCGCAGCCGGACGGCCCCAGCAGACACATAAACTCGCCGTCTTTCACCGTCAGGTTGATGTTGTTCACCGCCGGGGCATCGCTGCCAGGGTAGGTTTTGGTGAGATTCGTTAATTGAATATCAGGCATCTTATTTCTCCAGACCATCAGCCAGACCGGTACCGGTGATCCGCTGGATCATCACCGTGCCAGCCCATGAAATCAGGGCAATCATCAGCACCACGGCATTGGCCGCCTGCTGGTAGTTGTAGTCAATCAGGCGCAGGGACCAGGTCGTCAGCACGTCGGTGGCCGGGGTGGCGAGGATGACGAACAGGCTGACCCCTTTAATCCCTGAGATAAACGGCAGCAGGATCCCGGTCGCCAGCGGCGCAGCCTGAATCGGGATAACGATGCGGCGAAGTCGCGCGAACCAGCCGGCACCGGCAATCCGCGCCGCTTCTTCGGCTTCTTTGCCGAGCTGGGTCATCGCCGCGATGCCGGAGCGGCTGGCGTAGGGCATTTTTTCGGCAATCAGCGCGAGGATCAGAATAAACGGGGTGCCGTACAGGGCCGGAACCGGCCCCCGGGCCACGGCAAACAGCGACAGAAAGGCGGCGGCGAAGGCAATGCCCGGCACCAGATAGGGCAGGAAGGTCAGCTGGCGCAGGAAGGCGGCGACCCAGCGGAAGTGGCAGCGCAGCACCGCGTAGCCCACCAGCAGGCCCAGCACGCCGCAGGCGAGAGAGGCCGAGCCGACGATGACCAGCGTGTTCCCCACCGTGCGCCAGAATTCGGGGCTCAGCAGAATACCGTTGTGCAGGGCTACGGTGTCGAGGTTGTGACCAATCCAGTAATCGAGGGTGAAGTTATCGGCGCTAAAGCGGCCCGGGAGGATCATCACCGTTGACAGGAACAGGGTCAGCAGCGGGATCGCCACTCCCAGCAGCACGAATACCAGCGGCAGGGCGGTAGCGGCGCTGCGCCAGCGTCCCAGGCTGCGCCGGCGCTCCATCACCCCTTTTCCGCCGAGGGTCACAAAGCGTTTCGCCTCGCGCAGCATTTTCATATCCAGCATCAGGGTCAGCATGCCCATCAGCATGATCACCGCCGCAATCACCGCCGCCACGCCGGACTGGCGCGTGCCGATGGCCCGGTACAGCCCGGTGGAGAGCGTATCGAAATGCACCGGCAGGCCAAGAATATAGGGCAGGGCGAACTCGCCGATACAGTCAGCGAAAATCAGCAGGGCGGCAGAGAGCAGCGCCGGGCGTACCAGCGGGATGATAATTTTAAAGGCGATAACCCGGCGGGATGCGCCGAGAACCTGGGCGCACTCCTCCATCTGGCTGTCCATGCGCTTCAGGGCATTGCCGACAATCAGGATCACCAGCGGGGCGTAGTGCAGCGCCATAATGGTCACGATGGGGAAATAGCCGTAGGCCATCCAGTTCGGGGTCTGGATCCCCATCGCCTCCAGCCATCCCGGCTGCCCGCCTATGGCGTGATTCTTGAAGATGGTGCTCCATGCCAGGGCGAAGGTCCAGGAGGGCAGCATAAAGGGGACGATAAGCAGGGTGGCAAACCACTTGCGGCCCGCGATATCGGTACGATTCACCAGCCATGCCAGCACGATGCCAACCACCAGGGCGATGGTGACGGTGCTCAGCGCCACCGCTAGGGTATTAAGCAACGGCGTCCAGAGCAGGATATCGGACATACGTGAACTGAGCGTGCGCAGCAGGTACCAGGCGGTAAATGCCCCCTCGGTTGCTCCGGTACGGCCTTCATCGCCGCTCTGCACCAGCACCGCGTTCAGCAACACGGAAATGACCGGAGCCAGGATTATCCAGCTGAACAGCGCGAGCAGCAGCACAGCCAGCAGGTTGGCGGGCTCATGGCTGACAATCGACAGAGTATGACGGAGCTTTTGCCACGCGCTGTGGCGTGGGTAGATATCAGATGGGTAAGACACTCGTTGACCCCTGGCTGTGAAAGACAGTCAGGAATATATCGACGAAATGTTACATTTTTGCTAAAAGTTTGCACATATGTGCAAAAAAGTGCGCCGGGTGCAAAACCGGAACATTATCAAATTCTTCAATTAGCCTCTTTACATAGCGCACAGAGATGTTTATAGTGCGCCTCACTCTGGAAGCGTGGCCGAGCGGTTGAAGGCACCGGTCTTGAAAACCGGCGACCCGAAAGGGTTCTAGAGTTCGAATCTCTACGCTTCCGCCAAATTTAAGGCGAAATCAAAATTTACGATAATTTTCGGTTTCTCCTGCATAAAAAGCCCGTGAAAACGGGCTTTTTTGTATCTAGAATCTGTACCTCTCTCACTCAGAATCTTTTCCGTTACTCATCTTGCAGGTGAGGGCAAATCCCATCTATGTTCTGCGAAGGAAGAGACTCGATGAGTAAAAAGCGTTTTACAGACGAACAAATTGCAGATTTTCTTCGCCAGGCTAAAGAAGGCGTACCTGATAAAGCGTTGTGCGAAAAATATGCTTTCAGTATCAGTACACTTCGACGCTGGAAAGCGCTGCATGATAGCGCCATCAGGCAAAAATTAAAAAAAATGGAATCTACCGCAGCAGTCGTCTATTTGGGCATAATAGCTGTTAGCTTGCTGCTGGCGATCTTTTCTCATAAGGTCGGTGGTGTGTTATTCATATTTTTCATGCTGGGTTATTGCGTTTATTATATTGCTCAATTTCGAAAGACGTCCGGATTATTTGTTGCAACGGATAATGTCTTTGTTTCTCGCACAGGATTGGGGGCAAGTAATGCATTTTACTGGTTCAGCTGGATATTTGTTATTTTGTTTACGCTCTGCGCGGCATATATGATTTTGCGTTAATTCTTATTCCCGCGCCTTCGAGCAGAACTTGTCTCTTTTTTAACTTAGCAATGGTGAGTGCTTTGGTTCACTTCATCATTATCTAATCTGTTCTCGCAGAGTTTTGGGCTTTTTTATCTCTGAGCGCTTGAAGAGTACCCGTGATGCCACGGGTACTTGCCAGAGACAGGATCAGGACTTAAACAGGTTCTTCAGCGTGTGGGGCTGACAGCGCAGATACTGATCCGGCGCATGCACCTGCGCACCCAGCTCCGCCGCCGCATGCCACGGCCAGCGCGGATTGTAGAGCGCGCCACGGGCGATCCCGATAATATCCGCATCTCCACTGGCGACGATGGATTCTGCATGTTCCGGGTCGGTGATTAAGCCCACCGCCACCACCGGAATCTTCACGGCAGCTTTCACCGCTCTTGCCAGCGGCACCTGATAGCCTGGGTAGACCTCAATCTGCTGATCGGGGTGCAGGCCGCCGCTGGAGACGTGAATCGCATCCACTCCGCGGGCTTCCAGCATCTTCGAGAATTCTACGGCTTCCTCAAGGTTAAAACCGCCCTCAACCCAGTCCGTCGCGGAGATACGCACGCTGATCGCTTTATCGGCAGGGAAGGCTTCCCGCACCGCGTCGACGATCTCCAGCGGGAAGCGGGCCCGGTTTTCCAGCGAACCGCCGTAATTATCCGTGCGCTGGTTAGAGAGCGGGGATAAAAATTGATGTAACAGATAGCCATGCGCGGCGTGGATCTGGATCAGGTCAATACCCAGTCGGGCGGCACGTTTTGCGGCCTGTGCGAACTGGCTGCGGATTTCGGCTAACCCGTTGCTGTCGAGAGCGGTCGGGAGGGTATAGCCCTCGCTGTAAGGCACTGCGGAAGGGGCTAAGGTCTGCCAGCCACCCTGCTGATCGGGTGGGATTTGCCCGTGCTTATCCCAGGGCTTGTAGGTTGAGGCTTTGCGGCCCGCATGGGCCAGCTGGATGCCGACAGGAATATTTGACCACTTACGGAGAGTCTTGAGCACCCCGGCCATCGCTTCTTCGGTTTTATCATCATAGAGCCCGACGTCAGCGTAGGTGATTCGCCCTTCGGGGGAGACGGCTGCCGCCTCAATGGTCAGCAGGCCCGCGCCGGACTGGGCCAGTTGCCCCAGATGGAGAGTATGCCAGTCAGTCATACAGCCCTCTTCGGCAGAATACTGACACATGGGGGCGATCACGATACGGTTTTCAAGTTCAAGATTGCGGATACGTAACGGTGTAAACAGCTTGGGTTTAGACATACATGTCACTCCGGATTGCAGCGTTAGAAATGGGATTTAGCGATTTTTATCCTTGAATATTCATCAACATACCGTACAGCCAGCGATAACAGAACATGACGTTTACGCAAAAGTACGTTGCGTCAGACGCAACGCTGTTGAATTTGCACTATTCACTTTCCGTCTCCGGGGAAAGATGCGCCATCAGAAAATCGACAAACACCTTCACTTTTTTGGTGTTCCTGCGGGTGGGATGGTAGATGGCATAAATCGCGGAATCATCCTCACCGTCGTTCACTTCTGCGCGCCATTGCGGCAGTAACCCGATCAGCTTCCCCTCCTGGATATCCTTGCCGATCAGCCAGTCAGGCAGCAGCGCGATGCCATAGCCACTTAACACCGCTTCGCGCAGGATTTCTGAGTTGTTGCACTTCAGCGTGCCTTTCACATCGATAGCGACCTGGCTTTCCCCGTTGAAATACCACTTCGTTTTGCCGGACGAATAGGAAAAGATCAGGCAGTTATGGTTTTTAAGATCCGCAGGTACGTCAGGATAACCCTGCGCTTGCAGGTAGTCCGGGCTGGCGCAAACGCACCGACGCTGGGAAAGCAGCTTGCGTGCGATCAGATTGGGGGAGTCGACCTTGCCCAGTCGGACAGTCAAGTCCAGCCGCTTTTCCACCAAATCGACGACCTCATCGGTAAAGGTCAGATCAAGGGAGATCAACGGATAGCGGCGAGAGAAGGGGGCCAGCAGCGGGGCGATATGCAGCCTGGAAAACGAGACCGGCAGGCTGATCCTTAACACCCCCCGGGGTTCCCCCGTCTGGTCCCGCACCTCCTGATTGGCGTACTCCAGGTCGTTGAGGATCCTGACCGCGTGCTCGAAGTAAACATGCCCGGCCGCCGTCAGCACCACGCTGCGGGTCGATCGGGTTAGCAGCTGGGTGCCGAGCACCTTTTCCAGGCCGTCAATCTGTCGGGTGACCGAAGACGTTGCCAGGGCTAACTTTCTGCCGGCGGGTGCAAAGCCACCCTCTTCGACTACCGTAATAAAGGCTTCAAGCGATGCCAGCATATCCATTTTTCTCTCCCCGCATCGTTGCGCCTTGCGCAACTCTGTAAGCTGTTTTAACCATATTATCACCTTTAAGTAACAGTGTTAGCCTTCTCCGCAGTGAGAGGTGAAACATGAAAGTATCCATCAAGATTACGTCAGATTTTATTTGTCCCTGGTGCCGGATTGCGGATGCCCGGCTGGAAAAGGTACTGCAATCGTTGCCCGAAGACGTCGGGGTCGAGGTCGACTGGCTACCCATTGAGCTTAACCCCGGTATGCCGCTGGAGGGCATGGAGCGTGTCGCCTATCGCCGCGCTAAATTCGGGAGCTGGGAATATTCGCATCAGCTGGATGAGCACACCGTTGAGAAGGGGAAAACGGACGATGTCGCCTTTAACTACCCGGCCATTCAGCGCGTTCCTAACACCTTTGCGGCGCATCGGCTGACGCTTTTTGCCCCTGCCGGAAAGGCCCGATCCCTGCTGGTTAAGCGCCTGTTTCAGGCATACTTCGAGGAGGGAAGAGATATTGGCGACCTTGATGTCCTGGCGGAGGTGGCCGGCGAATGCGGGATAGACAAAGAGGCCGCGCGCATTTATCTGCTCAGTACCGCGGGAGAGGCGGAGGTGATCCAGCTGGAAGACCTGGCGCGGCAGGGCGATATTAGCAGCGTTCCCACCCTTGATATTGCCGGTATCAGGCTGACGGGCGCCGTTCCGGTGGATCAGCTCCGCTATTACATCATGGATGCTTATCGCGACCTGATTAAACGAGAGGGAGCCCGATATGATCGGTGAAATGCACCCCAGAAAACGGGCCCTGATTATCGGTGGCTCGTTAGGGGGATTATTTGCAGGGAATATGCTGCAGCAGGCGGGCTGGGACGTCGATATTTTCGAACGCTCGGCCCGGGATCTCGACAGCAGAGGCGGCGGCATTGTGCTCCAGCCCGAAGTGGTGGCGTTAATCCGCCGCAGTGGTATCGAACGCGACTGGGACACTCTGGGCGTGCGCTCAGCGCAGAGAGTGGTGTATCGCCCGGACGGCTCGGTGGAGCAGCGGCAGTATGCCCCCCAGGTGCAAACCTCGTGGTCACTGATCTATTCGCTGATGCGCTCGACGATCCGCGATATTCATTATCATAAAAACCATGTGCTTACGGATGTAGCGTTTCCTGACAACCAGCACGTCACCGCCATCTTTGAAGGCGGCGCAAAGGAGACTGGGGATCTGCTGATCGGTGCTGACGGCAACGGTTCTTTTGTGCGCAAACTGCTGTGGAACGACACGCCCGAATACGCCGGGTATATCGCATGGCGCGGGCTGGTTGCCGAAAACGACATGCCTGAGCTGGCCAGACAGCAGCTTCACGGCGATTTTGCCTTCGCCAGCAACGCGGGCTCGCACATTCTGGGCTATCTGGTGCCGGGGGCGGATAACGATTTACGGCCAGGCCACCGTTTTTACAACTGGGTCTGGTACCGGGTCGTCGGTGATGCGCAGCGGGAAGCGATCATGACGGGAACCGACGGTGTTGCGCGAAGCTATTCCGTGCCGGAAGGGCTGCTGGCCGCACGCTGGAAAGCGCATCTGATGGACGAAGCACAGCGGCTACTCCCGCCCGGCTTCCGCGAAATTGTACAGGCGACAAAGGAGCCCTTTGCCCAGGCGATACGCGATCTCGCCGTCGATAAGATGGTGAAGGGTAGGGTGATTTTACTGGGTGACGCCGCCTCTGTTCCCCGGCCCCATACCGCGGCGAGCACCTCCAAAGCGGCCGCCAACGCCTTGGCCTTAGGCGATGCCCTGCAAGCCTGGCCGGATGACACGGATAAGGCCCTGGCTGAGTGGGAAAGGGAACAAATTTTTCGCGGCAAGTATTTACGCGAAATGGGGATGAAGATAGGGGATCGACTGCTTTTCGGCCGGGCATAATCGGGAACCATCAAGCATCACCCCAGGGGGCCGTGCAGGCTCTCTGGCCCGTTTTACATTCCTCCGTCAGATCTGCAAAATAGCCCCCTCACTTTTCGATAAAGATCATCCCGATGAAGAAATCATTGCTCTGTGCGCTCCTTTTCTGCCTGTCCGGTTCCGCGTTGGCCACTACGCCGGAGGCGGCGCAGGTCGCGCAGGTGGTTAACCCCACCATCACGGCGCTGATGAAGGCGCAGGCGATCCCGGGTATGGCGGTGGCGGTGATTTATCAGGGCAAACCCTACTACTTCACCTGGGGGCAGGCGGATGTCGCCGGGAACAAGCCCGTCACCCGCCAGACGCTGTTTGAACTCGGCTCGGTAAGCAAAACTTTTACCGGGGTGTTGGGCGGCGATGCGGTAGCGCGCGGGGAGATTGCGCTCAGCGATCCTGCCAGCAAGTACTGGTCTGCGTTATCGGGCAAGCAGTGGGAAGGGATCACGCTTCTGCATCTGGCGACCTATACCGCGGGTGGCCTGCCGCTACAGGTACCGGACCGCGTCACTGATACCGCATCGCTGGAAAAATACTACCAGGCCTGGCAGCCGGAATGGGCTCCGGGGACCAGGCGCCAGTATGCCAATGCCAGTATTGGCCTGTTTGGCGCCCTGGCGGTGAAACCTTCGAAAATGAATTTTGAGCAGGCGCTCACCCATCGGGTGCTGAAACCGCTAAATCTCTCCCATACGTGGATCGCTATTCCGGAAAATGAGCGGGCGAACTATGCCTGGGGCTACCGGGACGGCAAGGCGGTGCACGTCTCGCCGGGCATGCTCGATGCAGAAGCCTACGGGGTGAAAACCTCCATTGTGGATATGGCGGGCTGGCTACAGGCCAACCTCCGGCCGGATGGCATTCAGAATGCGTCCCTGAAAAAAGGGGTGGCGATCGCCCAGTCACGCTACTGGCAGGTGGGGGAGATGTATCAGGGGCTGGGCTGGGAGATGCTGAACTGGCCGGTGACATCCCAAACGCTGGAGGCCGGGGCGGATAACAAGTACGCCCTGGCGGCGCGGGATGCCGTGGCCATCACCCCGGCGCAGCCGCCGGTAAAGGCCTCATGGGTGCATAAAACCGGGGCGACCGGCGGGTTTGGCAGCTACATCGCCTTTATCCCGGAGAAGGATCTCGGGATTGTGATGCTGGCGAATAAAAATTACCCCAATCCGGAGCGGGTGAAGGCGGCGTATCACATTCTCGACGCGTTGCAGTAATGACGAAGGCCTGCTTCGGCAGGCTTTTTTATGCGCCTGAACGGTTAATCTGCAACACCAGCTCCGCCATGCTTTTCGCGTCCATCTTCTCCATCACCCGCGCCCGGTGAACCTCCACCGTGCGGAGCGCGATATGCATCTTCAGCGCAATATCTTTATTCATCAGGCCGGCGGCGACCCAGTGTGCCACCTCTTTCTCTTTTGGCGTCAGCGTGGCGTAGCGCAGCCTGAGTTCGTTGGTCTGCGTCAGGCGCGCCGAGTGGGCGTAACCTCTCTCAATGGCCGCCGTCAGGGCCCCGGCGGCGACGGGTTTCTGTAAAAAATCGACCGCGCCAGACTGGATCTCCTGGACGGCCATCGGTACGTCGCCGTGCCCGGTGAGAAAGATCACCGCCAGGGTGCTGTTGACCTCGCGCATGGCCTGAAAAAGCGCATGCCCGTCCATCTCCGGCATCCGCATATCCAGCAGCGCGACGCCGGTCGTCCCGAGCGGGGCTTCGCGCAGAAACTGCTCACTCCGGTTCCAGCACTGGACGCTGTGGCCCAGGCTCTCCAGTAAATAGCAACAGGCGCTGGTGACCGCCTCGTCGTCGTCAACTAAATGAATCATTACGCTTTTCCGTTGTGTTCGCCGATCGCAAAGGTAAGGGTCACGCGCGTCCCGTCGCTCCCGTCCGGCGCACGGTGGTTGTTTACGCTGATGTCGCCATTAACGCCACGCAGCAGCCGCTGGCAGATAACCAGCCCCAGGCCCATGCCCGTTTTTTTACCGGAATGGAAGGGGCGAAACAGCTCAGCGAGCTGTTCCGCAGGGACGCCGCCGGCATCATCCTGCAGGGTTATCCGGTGCTGCTGCTCATCGCGATCCAGGTCAATCCACAGGTTGCTGGCACCCGCCTGAACCGCGTTCAAAATGATATTTGCCAGCACCTGCTCCAGCACCACCGGCGGCAAAAAGAGCATAACGGTTTGGTGGCGGGTCAGATGTACGGCAAGGCCGGGCGCGGCCTTCTCCAGCTGCAGGAGGGTCAGTACCTGCCTGAGGGTCCCGGCAACATCGCAGGGGGTCACACTTTCCGTCGCCTGTTCACTCTGTCGCGCCGGGTTGGCCCACTCCCGCAGGTGGCGGATGATCAACCCGCAGCGTTCGGCCTGCGATTCAATATTGACCAGCGCCTTTTCGACCGCGGCACGGTTTTCAGCCGCGGACAGATGGTTCAGCCCGCCCTGGGCGTACATGCGGATGGCCGCCAGCGGCTGGTTGAGCTCGTGGGCAAAACCGGAGGCCATCTCCCCCAGAATGCTCATCTGTCGGGCCTGCTCCAGGGTCTGCTGCTGGGCGAGCAGCTGGCTGTTTGCCTGCTCCAGCGCCCTGCCACGGCGATTCACCAGCACCATCACCCAGCCATAGTTGGCGATAAACAGCACCACCAGCAGTAAACACAGCCCGATAGCCAGCCGGTGCTGGCGCATCCAGTCGATCACCGTCTGCCCGATCCGCTGCTGCTCCGGGTGGCGGTTGAGTTCCCGCAGCAGGGCTTCGGTATCGCTGGTGGAGGTCGGAGCCCCCCAGCGGGGCGAACTCAGCAGGGCCCGGGTCACCGCGTCCGCCACCCGGTCGTCCACGCCGGGCAGCGCGGCAAACGACCAGTCAGGGTAGAGCGGGGTGCTGGTCAGGCAGTGAAAGGCGACGTTTTTTTGCAGCAGCACGCGAAACTGGCTTTTGTCGATCAGCCCCTCGCTGTCCATGCTCTCGAGTAAACAGACCGGCACGATGGCGGCCTGAATAGCGTCTTCACGCAGCAGATAGAGCAGGGCATCGGCCGGAAAACCGACAAAGCGCACCTTGCTGTCATCCACCTGTAACCCGGCATCACGCAGCGCCCGGTAGCCCAGCAGATAGCCGCCAAAGGCCTGCGCATCCACCGCTCCCAGCGTTCTTCCGGCCAGATCCTGTGGGCGGGTGATGCTGCTGGTGCTGCGCACCAGTATGGCGCTGCCGGTGGTCATGCTCTCCACGGCGGATCCCTGCCCGGAGCGCAGCGATGACAGCCAGCGCAGATGGTAGTGGCTGTTGAGCTGGACAAACTGCCCCGGGTTGGTCAGCACAAACTGGATGGTGCCCTGGTTTACCGCCTCGCGCATGCCGTTGAGATCCAGCGGCAGCAGGCGGAAGTGGGCATCGGGCACGGCGTGATTAAGCGAGTCGACCAGCGGCTGCCAGTGGGTGCGGGTGGCGGTTTCACCGCGTAAGGCCAGGATGCCGATGGTCCAGTCGGCTGCCAGCAGCGGGGAGGTGAGGCCGGTAACGATCAGGAACAAAAGGATTTTTACGCTGCGCTCCATGCAATACCTGCCCCTTTCTTTTGCGTTAGATCAAGCCCATCGGGTTTATGTGGTTAACCACAATAGTGAGCGACCCGGCCAGATTTTTAGACTGTAAATAACCACATTTGGTCAGGTAATACCATCCCTGATCGTTTTCTTACGCGCACTGAGTGGAGGGCAACATGGACATCAGTAAGCGCCAGTTTTTACAGAAAATGGGCGTTGTCACGGCCGGCGCGGCGCTGGTTCCGCTGGCAGAGGCAGAGATCGCGTTCGGCCCTGAGCGGCATGGCGGTTCCGACCAGCATCGCTACGCCATGCTTATCGATCTGCGCCGCTGCATCGGCTGCCAGTCCTGTACGGTAAGCTGCGCCATTGAGAACCAGACGCCGCAAGGGGCGTTCCGCACCACCGTCAGTCAGTATCAGGTCCGGCTTGCCGATAGCGACGAGGTGACCAACGTGCTGCTGCCCCGGCTGTGCAATCATTGCGATAACCCCCCCTGCGTGCCGGTGTGCCCTGTGCAGGCCACCTTCCAGCGCAAGGACGGCATTGTGGTGATCGACAACACCCGCTGCGTGGGCTGCGCCTACTGCGTGCAGGCCTGCCCGTATGATGCCCGCTTTATCAACCATACCACCCAGACGGCGGATAAATGCACCTTCTGCGCGCACCGCCTCGAAGCCGGGCTGCTGCCGGCCTGTGTGGAATCCTGCGTGGGAGGCGCCCGGATCGTCGGCGACCTGAAAGATCCCCGCAGCACCCTGAGCCGGATGCTGGCGACGCACCGGGACGAAATCAAGGTGCTGAAGCCGGAAAACAACACCCGACCGCAGGTCTTCTATCTCGGCCTGGATGAGGCCTTTGTCTCTCCGCTGCAGGGCCGCGCCCGACCCGCACTCTGGCAGGAGGTGGAATATGATCATTGATGAGATGCTGGCTCAACCCCAGGCCATCACCTGGCTGCCCTGGGCCGTGCAGTACTTTTTCTTTATCGGGATTGCCTCCTGCGCCGTCCTGCTGGCCTGCGCGGCCCGCTGGCTGCGACACCGGCACAGCGAGCGGTTTGAGCGGGTGTGCCTGTTCATCGCGCTGACCTGCGGGATCACCGCCCCGCTGGCGCTGACCGCCGACCTGCACCAGACCGCGCGCTTCTGGCACTTTTACGCCTGGCCGACCCCCTGGTCATGGATGCCCTGGGGCGCGCTCTTTTTACCGCTGTTCACTCTGCTGCTGGGGCTGTGGTTCTTACTGTTTCACCTGCGCAAGGGCAATACCCGGCTGCTGCGCGGGCTGGCGCTGGCGGCGGCGCTGACCGCCATCGGGTTGCTGCTCTATACCGGGCGGGAAGTCTCCGTGGTGCGCGCCAGGCCGGTGTGGTTCAGCTACTGGCTCCCGGTGGCGATGTTCTTCAGTGCCATGAGCGCGCTGCTGGCGCTGCTCGGTCTTGTGATGCGCGACCTCGCCCGGCGGCTGGCGCAGGGGCAGGTTGTGGCCCTCGTCCTGCTCGGGGCGGTGATGCTGGCGTGGTCTCTCGGCGATACCCTGTCGGGGGAAGCGCTGCGCCAGCAGTGGCAGCTCGGCGGTGACATCCGCCTTTACCTGCTTACCCTGATGCTGCTGTGGGCGGCGGCGCTGACAGTCTCGTTGTATGCCAGTCGGTATCAGCCCCCGTTCTTTATCATCCTCGCAAGCGCGCTGCTGGTGGCGATCCTCTGCTGGACGCTGCGCTGGGCGGTGCTGATGGGGGGGCAAATTATCCCGAAATACAACGCCCTGAAAAATGACTACTCCCTGCCGATGGGCACCGACGGCCTGCTGGCGATTATCGGCACTTTCGGCCTGTGGCTGGCCCTGATGATTATCCTCGGGGAGTGCGTGACCTGGCTTTCAAGGAGATATCAGCATGCCTAAATTATCCCGCCGTCAATGGCTGAAAATCGGCGTGGCCGCCGGGGGTTTTGCCGCGTTCGGTCTGAGCTATCGCGATGTTGCACAACGGGCCCTCGAGGGGCTGGTCAACGGCACCTCCGGCAAGGTGACCCGCGACCGGATCCACGGCAACTCGCTCCCGCCGGAAGGCAGCGTCCATAACGGCTGGCAAAACACGCCCGGCCAGGCGGTCTCCATGACCCAGTGCTTTGGCTGCTGGACGCTGTGCGGCATCCGGGTGCGGGTCGACAAGCAGGCGAACCAGGTGCTGCGCATCGCCGGTAACCCCTGGCATCCGCTCTCCCATGAGAAACCGTTCCCCGGCAGCATGCCGTTTGCCGGAGCGATGTCCCGCCTTGCCGGAGAAAGCGGGCTCGGGTCCCGCTCCACCGCCTGCGCGCGCGGTGCCACCCTGCTGGAAAGCCTGACCAGCCCCCTGCGGCTCCTCACCCCGATGAAGCGCGCGGGCAAACGCGGCGAGGGCAAATGGCAACGCATCAGTTTTGAGCAGCTGATCGAAGAGGTGGTGGAGGGCGGTAACCTGTTCGGCGAGGGGCACGTGGACGGGCTGCGCGCCATTCGCGATCTCACCACCCCGGTGGATGCCCGCCATCCCGCCTGGGGGCCGAAGGCCAATCAGCTGCTGGTAACCAACACCAGCGATGAGGGGCGGGACGGTTTCCTGCGCCGTTTTGCCCTCAACAGCTTCGGTTCGAAGAACTTTGGTGCCCACGGGGCCTACTGCGGCCTGGCCTACCGCGCCGGGTCCGGGGCGCTGATGGGCGATCTGGATAAAAACCCGCACGCCAAACCGGACTGGGAAAACGTCGAGTTTGCCCTGTTTATGGGCACCTCGCCGGCCCAGTCGGGTAACCCCTTCAAGCGTCAGGCCCGCCAGCTTGCCAGCGCCCGGCTGCGGAAATTCAATTACGTGGTGGTCTCGCCGGCCCTGCCGCTGACCACGGTGCTGGCCGACGATCGCGGCCACTGGCTGGCGGTTAAGCCCGGTTCGGACTCGGCGCTGGCGATGGCGATGATCCGCTGGATCATCGATAACGAGCGCTATACCGCAGAGTATCTGACGCTCACCAGCCGCGAGGCGATGGCGCGTGCCGGGGAGAAGAGCTGGAGTAACGCCACCTGGCTGGTCATTACCGATGAAGCGCACCCTCTGGCGGGCCAGCATTTACACCTTTCCCATCTGAACGGCGGCGACGGGCAGGAGGATGAGGCGCTGGTGGTGAACGAGGCGGGCGAGCTGGTGCCCGTCAGCCAGTGCGATCGCGGCGCGCTTTACGTGACGCAGCAGGTCACCCTGCACGACAGCACCCTGGTGACGGTGAAAAGCAGTTTTCAGTGTCTGAAAGAGTCGGCCCACCGCTTCAGCCTGGCGCAGTACAGCCAGCAGTGCGGGGTGGCGGTGGATCAGATCGTCGCCCTGGCCACGACCTTTACAGGCTACGGGCGCAAGGCGGCGGTAGTGACCCACGGCGGCATGATGTCCGGGAACGGGTTCTACAACGCCTGGGCGGTAATGATGCTCAACGTGCTGCTGGGGAACATGAGCCTCAGCGGCGGGGTGTTTGTCGGCGGCGGGAAATTCAACGGCGAGGTGAACGGGCCCTGCTACAACCTGGAGCAGTTCCCCGGCAAGGTGGCGCCCAAAGGGCTCAATATTGCCCGCAGCAAAGCCGACTACGCCCAATCGGAGGAGTATCAGGCGAAGATCGCCGCAGGCCAGTCGCCGTGGCCTGCCCGTGCCCCCTGGTATCCCTTTGTCGCCGGGCAGCTGACCGAGCTGCTGCCCTCCGCGCTGGAGGGTTACCCCTATCCACTGAAGGCGTGGATCTCCAACATGACCAACCCGCTGTACGGCGTCCCGGGGCTGCGGGGGGTGATTGAGGAGCGCCTGGCGGATCCGCAGCGCCTGCCTCTGTTTATCGCCATCGATGCTTTCATGAATGAGACCACCGCCCTGGCGGACTATATCGTGCCGGATACGCATAATTTCGAAAGCTGGGGATTCAGCGCCCCGTGGGGCGGCGTGGCGAGTAAAACCACCACCGCGCGCTGGCCGGTGGTGGCCGCCGCGACGGCGAAAACCGCCGGGGGCGAGCCGGTTTCCATGGAGGCCTTCTGCATTGCGGTGGCCACACGAATGCAGCTCCCGGGGTTTGGCGACAACGCCATCCCGGATGCGCAGGGGGAGATGCACCCGCTACACCGCGCGGAGGATTACTACCTGCGCGCCGCCGCCAATATCGCCTTTGCCGGGCAGAAACCGCTGCCCGGAGCCAACGAGCAGGACATCCTGTTATCCGGCGTGGATCGCATCTTCCCGGCCATCAAACAGACCCTAACGGCCCGGGAGGCGCTACCGGTGGCGTTTCTCTACAGCCGGGGAGGGCGGTTTGCGCCGGATGCCTCGGGCCGATCAGGGGAGACGGTGGGAACCGAATGGGCTAAACCGCTGCATATCTGGAACCCGCAGGTCGCGGCATACAAACACGCCATCACCGGCGAGCGCTTCAGCGGCTGCCCGACCTGGTATCCGGCCCGCCTGTCTGATGGCCGGGCGCTGGAGGCGGTCTACCCGCCAGCGGAGTGGCCGATGCAGCTGATGTCGTTTAAATCAAATGTGATGAGCAGCTCAAGCACCGTCGTGGAACGGCTGCACCACGTTAAGCCGACGGGGCTGGTGGCGATCCACCCGCAGGATGGCGCGCGGTTTGGCCTGCAGCACGGCGATCTCGCCCGAATACGGACGCCGGGCGGCAGCGTGGAGGCGCAGGTGAGTTTACTCTCCGGGGTGATGCCGGGGGTGATTGCCATGGAGCATGGTTACGGGCACAAAGAGATGGGGGCGCGGCAACACTGGCTGGATGGTGAGCCGATGGCGCAGCGAAGCCAGATTGCTTCTGGGGTGAATCTCAACGATCTCGGTTTTGCCGATCCCACCCGTAAGGTGCCCGGTCCGTGGCTGGAGTGGGTGACGGGCTCCTCGGTGCGCCAGGGGTTACCGGCCAGGATAGAGAAAGTGTGATCCGGTACGGTAAGTGAAGGGCCGACTACAGGGGCGGTCTTTTCCCCCTCATCCTTAAAGGAGAGGGGGGGAGGCAGGTTATTTCTTAATACTTTATCTGGTCTATGCAAACGGCAGCACCAGCCTTCGCCTCAGCAGGTAAACGCCTTCTCCTTCGCCAGCAGGAACGGGCGCAAATAGGCCACGGTATTCGACAGCGGGATCGCCTCATCCGCGAGATTGATCTTCAGCACGTCGCGAATATAGGTCCGGCGGGTCACAATCCGCGCCCATACCTCCGGATAGATCGTCTGGATTTTGCGTTGCAGCGCCGGGTCAGCCAGCGCGATGCTCTCCTCGGCGCTCACCCCGGTGTAGCCCGGTACGGAGGGGATAATGTCGATCTGCAGGATCATCCCGCTTTTCAGCGTCTCGGTGGAGTGAGGATAAATGGGGGAGGACATCCACTCTTCATCGGCGCTGAGATGCCCGGGATTGAGGTGCCAGCCATACTGCGTTTTGTTGAGTACCTTTTCGATATGGGCGTACATCTCGCCGCCCGGCATCCCGATGCGGATAGTCTCAAGCCAGCTGGCGACCGCCGCAAAATAGGGCTTCGCCACCCGATCGAGATAATCTTTCTGCGCTTCAGGCAGCTCGCTCTCGTCGGCAATCACAAACCCGGTCCGGCTCGATAGCCCGCCTTTAAAGCCGGTGGTCATCGACAGCGGCTGGCCGCGCTCCAGCTTTTTATACGTGGGGTAAAAATTCGCTTTCTCAAAACGCTGCCCGGCGGCGGCAATGGTCACCACCGTCTGATACTGGCCTTCCGCCGCGAGCAACGCCCCCAGCTCGGTTTCGCGGATCCCCGGCTCCACCGCGTTCATGGCATTCAGCATGCAGCCTGAGGCCAGATTAGCGCCATATTCGTAATGGGCGATTTCGTTCTCGTTGTTGGTCACCCGGGCACCGTTATCGCCGCCGATAAACAGGTGCGCGGCATTCTCCAGCTGCGCGTCGGTGCTGTTTTTGAGCGCCTCGACAATAAAGTACGGCAGATCGAAGAGGTGTTTATTATCGGCCCCGGTAGCGGTAAACATTTTCCAGCCCACAAGACCCATTTTGCCGAGCCGGTGAAGGCCGATGTCGCTGAACAGCGTCTCCAGCGAGGTCTCATTGTCCATCGGCTGATTGGGCAGCGAGAAATACGGACAGTGCTTCAGGGTGACCGGGAGCCGCGAATGCTGCGCCATCTTCAGGTTCTCATTGCCCAGAATTGCCGTAGCAGCGCCCGACTTATCAAGGATCAGCAGCCCCTCCTCGAAGCGGGGTACAAACCCGGTCAGATACTCGAAGTTACCCCCGTGCTCCTTGTCGGCATAAATCACGAGGGCGTCATAGCCCGCCTCGTTCATGCGGGTCAGCACCTTATTTTTACGCTCAAGCAGGGTGGCATCGGTGAGCAATACCGGGGCCACCCCGGTGAACAGGCGCGGTGCCGGGATGGTCTGCAACTGGATCATCATTTACCTCATCGTCAGAAAGCTGGAGAGTCAGGCCCTTTTTTGCGCGTGGACCCGCAGGGTGGAAGCTGGCGAATTCACCAGCTTATTTGCCGGCCGCACCGGGCGGCGCACCAGTTCCCCCTGGCAGTTGGGACAGCGATGGTTGAGATGGGTTTCGGCGCAGGCGGCGCAGAAGGTGCATTCGAAGGAGCAGATTCTGGCGTCCCGGGCGTCAGGGGGCAGGTCACAGTCACACCATTCACAGTTCGGGCGAAGTTCGAGCATGGGGTTCTTCCTTATCAGCAGGCTGCGTCTGCCTCACTATGCCAGAGAGACCCTAACCCCGCGACAGCTGTGTCGCAGGGTTGAGATCAGCGTCCACGCTGACCGCCTGGATGAACGAGTACGTGACCCGCTTAAGCAGTAACCCTCAGCGGGGCAGATAGCGCAGTGCCGGTTCCCCGGTGCGGGCGCTGGCAAACAGCGCCAGCCGCGCCTCTTCGTAGCGCGCCCACAGGGTTTCGTCGTGCATCGGCGGAATGGTGATCAACTCCCCCTGATCCAGCCCCGCCAGCGCTGCGTCCACCATATTGTCGGTAGTCATCACCGATCCGGCGGGCAGATCGTCAGCAGTGATGCCGGACAGCCCCCAGATTTCGGTGGCGGTGGCTGCCGGTAATACCGCCTGGATCCGCACCTGGCTGTCGGCAAACTCCTCCTGCAACCCGCGCGTAAAATTCAGCACCCAGGCTTTGGTGGCGCTGTAGAGCGCGCTGCCCGCCCGGGCATGAATCGACAGCACCGAGGCGATGTTAATCAGGGTGCCGCGGTTGTTCTGCGCCAGCCGCGGCAGCAGGGCATAGGTGAGGCGCATCAGGGCGGTAGTGTTGAGCATGTTGATCGCCTGATGCTGCACCACATCTCCCGCGAGGAAGGGGGCCATCTGCGCGGTGCCGGCATTGTTGATCAGGGTATCGATAGCGGTATTGCTGCGCAGGATCTCCTCCACGGCACGGATCCCGGTTTCATCGGTAAGATCCGCCGTCAGGGTGGTAACCTTCACCCTGTAGCGCTGCTCCAGCTGTTCCGCCAGCGCCAGCAGGCGCGCTTCCCGGCGGGCCACCAGCACCAGATCGTAACCGCGGGCGGCGAGACGGTCGGCGTAGACCGCGCCAATCCCGGAAGATGCACCTGTAATCAAAGCCGTAGAACGTTGCGTACTCATTGTGATACCTCGGAATGCGTTAATTGGTTTCAATATAAAACTAAATAAAGCCTGCGCTATATGGTTTTATAATGCAACCAATTGCAGAAGGTTTTTTTATCTTTGCGAAGGGAAAAGGGCGGGAAAGTTGTGTCATTTGCCCAAAAAATCAGCGTTATTTTCAGGCAAAATAACGACATGCAGCAAAGCGTGATCGTCACACTCACAGAAAAGAAACAGCGGTGCTAATTTTACAAAACAACAAACCATAAAAGGATGACGTTATGATCTCCCGCACTTTACCTCTGTGGGCTGCCGCCGCTGTGGCGAGCCTGATACCGCTTCACGCCGTCCAGGCCGCGAGTTCCGTTAAGTTTCCCGATAAAGTCTGTAAGGTCACCGACTACGGCGCGGAGGGCCATCGATTACAGATTGCTCTCAACACCGGGGCTATTCAAAAAGCGATTGACGACTGCGCTGCCGCAGGCGGCGGAACCGTGCTGGTACCCAAAGGCAATTTTTTGACCAACCCGCTCTTTCTGCGCAATAACATCCAGCTGAAGCTGGAGAAAGATGCCACCCTGGTGGCGTCAACCGAAGTTGCGGCTTATCGTGCCGATGAAAAATCAAAATATGCCGAAGCGGAAAACGGCTGGCTGCCGTTTATCAGCATTGCGGATGCGCAAAATGTCGCTATCGTCGGCGAAGGCACTATCGACGGTCAGGGCGCCGTGTGGTGGGAGCGCTGGCGGGAAAACATCCGCGCGACAGGTAAGAAGGGCGGGACCGATCGGCCACGGCTGATTTATATTACGCGCTCGAACAACGTGCTTATCGATGGGGTCACACTGACCCATTCGCCGAGCTTCCACGTGGTGACGCGCTATGCGCACGATGTCGATATTAACGGGACGCGCATTCTCTCCCCCTGGCATGCGCCAAATACCGACGCCATCGATCCTATCGACAGCCAGAACATTCGTATCACCAATAACTACATTGACTGCAACGACGATCACATCGCCATCAAAGCGGAAAAAGCGGACCCACGCTTCCCGGATGGCGTGGTGGATAATATCTATATTGCCAATAACACCCTGAAGCAGGGACGCGGGATCTCCATCGGCAGCGAGAGTGCGGGTGGGGTGAATAACGTGCTGGTGGAAAACAACACCTTCGAGGGGTCGATGTACGGCATCCGCATCAAAAGCCCGCGCGGTAAGGGGGGCGAGGTGAAAAACATCGTTTACCGCAATACCAAAATGCACAACGTCGAAGTGCCCCTGGTCTTCTCCGCCTACTATAAAGCCGCGCCTATTGTTGAGGCAGAGGTTGACAAGCTGCTGCAGGCGGGCGGTTTTACCCTCGGGGAGCAGATCTATCCGCCGGACAGCGATCCGAAACAGCCCTTCGACAAACACACCACCCCGCACTTCAGTAACATCACCGTGGAGAACTTAACGTCTACCGGTGACAGCAAGGCGGCAGCCTATATTATTGGCACCCCGGAAGCCCCACTCAGCGGTTTCCATTTCACCAACGTCAATATTGAAGCCGCTCAGGGGCTGCGCATTCGCAATGCCGAACTGGAGACAAAAGGACTCAGCCTGAAGGTGAAAGAGGGGCCGACGATCCGCCAGGATGCGGGCGCTATCGTCCGCGAATAACCTGAAAGCCAGGACAACTGCGGCGGGATCTGCGCAACGCCCCCTCCTGAGGGAGGGGGAGCAACCCACGCAGAAAACATAAATGCCCTTCCGGGCATTTATGTTTTAACTGGATGTATCCTGTCAGATACCGATTAGTGCCAGAACAGCGCAATCAGAATAATGATTGGGATCGGGACGCCTAAAAAGAACAGTAGTAATGAGCGCATGTAAACCTCCTGCTTAATTAAGTATTAAAGATCGCGTTGACGGCCACCGAAGGTCGCACACAGGCTGGCGACAAAAGCACCCGCCAACAGAGAAATAAATGTCCAGAGCATGAGATAGCTTGTCGTTTTACGTGCGGTATCAGCCGCCTGTTGAGCTTTCTCTTTCGTCTCTTTTAATTTCGCCTGGGCTTTGTCGTACGTGGTTTGTACCCGCTGTTCAGCCTCTTGCTGACTGATACCGGTACGTTGAGCAATCAGCTGCGCGACATACTGACGATCTTCCTGAGGTAACTGGCCGGTGGTGATACTGTTGGTAAAAATACCGGTCACTTCATTCAGCTGAGCAGGGGTGAGCTCCTGCTGAGGCGCGGAGGGCGCCGGTGTAGCGGGAGCCGCTGCTGGCGCATCCGGGGTTACTGACGTATCAGGTGTCGCAGCCGGGGCACCCGGACGGAACATCGAATTAACGAAATACGCCATTGGGGAACCGGAACCTTCAGATGATGCGTTCGCCATACCCGCCGCGCCGCCTACCGTGGCTGCGGCAGCCCCGCCTGCTACGGAACCCACGACTTTCGCGCTTCCTCCCACAATGGAGCTCACGGTGGAGGTTAACAGCATTGCCGAGACCAGCGCAGCCACCGCCCAGGCCAAAAATCCATGCGCAGTATCGCGGAAGTAAATTTCATTGGTATGGGTAGAAACCCATTTGGTGCGCAGTCGCCCGGCTAAATAACCTCCCATACCGGACGCCACGATCTGCGTGAACGTCAGCCAACCTATTGCCGCAATACCAACCGTACCGGCTTCGAGCCCCTCGTTTTCCCATGGCGAGACGGAAGTCAGGCCTAGCCCGGCGCCCAGCATCAGCAGGATCAACGACAAGGAAGCCGCTGCCGCCGCGCCAGCAAAGATGGCGCCCCATGATACGGCACTACTGCTGCTCGCGTCAGGCAGGGGCAGACGCGGATCAACATACTGAGTGTTAGCAGTGGAATGATCGTGAATGTGAGTCATAGCTGTTGTCCTTTAAATAATCTTATGCCGGAACGCAGGTCTGTTATGCGTTCAGTACCAGGAACTGATTGAAAAAACAGGAATCATTAACAACTTCAACATTGAAACGCTTTCAGGACCGATCGATACAACTTATAACGAGACCATCGCTAAAAGTTTAAGAAAATAAAACAGCTGAAAATTGAATATAGAAATCTAATCAATGATCTTAGGATAGTTGATAATTTTGCACCGGGCACGTTTTGATCCAAAGAAATAAGCGTACCGGCAGCGGTGATGCTTGAGTCAAGAATTTCCCGCACACTCTACGCGCCTGCAATAATATTCAGGACGGGGTGTCATGCTCATTAAAAATCCGTTACCGCTTAAGGTAACGGATTTTATAATATTCCTTACTGTTCATCAGGCGCACCGGATTTAATAAACCGCTATGCGACGCCGGTACCACCGTCGGAGCACCAGACCTGTCCTGAGGCATAAGAGCAACTTTCGGACGCCAGCAGAACATACAGAGGGGCAATTTCAACCGGCTGGCCTGGTCTGCCCAGCGGGGTATCAGCACCAAACTGCTGCACCTTCTCCTGAGGCTGTCCGCCGCTGGATTGCAGTGGCGTCCAGTATGGGCCCGGGGCCACGGCATTCACCCGAATGCCTTTCGGACCCAGCTGTTTTGCCAGGGATTTCGTGAACGCCACGTTGCAGGCTTTGGTCTGGGCATAATCCAGCAGAATTTCGCTGGGCTTGAAGGCCTGAACCGAGGAGGTGTTAATGATCGCCGCGCCTTCCGTCAGGTGACGCAGCGCGGCGCGCGTGATCCAGAAGGGGGCATACACGTTGGTTTTGAAGGTGGCGTCGAAAGCAGCTGTCGTCAGCTCTTCAATGGACTCGCAATACTGCTGTCGTCCGGCATTGTTAACCAAAATATCGAGGCCGCCCAGTTCACTCACTGCCCGTTCAACCAGGGTATCGCAAAACGACTCTACCCGAATATCACCGGGGATAGCGACGGCTTTACGCCCTTCAGCCTGAATAAGCGCGATAACGGCCGCAGCATCAGTTTCTTCTTCCGGTAAATAACCAATGGCCACATCGGCACCTTCGCGGGCATAAGCGATTGCGACGGCGCGTCCAATACCGGAGTCACCACCGGTAATAAGCGCTTTTTTACCTGCAAGTTTCCCGGACCCGATATAACTTGTCTCGCCGTGATCGGGAATTGGCTTCATTTCTGATGCCAGTCCGGGCATTTGTTGTGGCTGCTCCACAAAGGGTGGACGTGGGTAGTGTTTTGAAGTGGTGTTTCCTGATGTCATCCCGGCCTCCTTAGTTATTGAATATAAATAATAGCCATTGTGACAAGAGACACATTTCCGGACGGCATAATTCGGACTATTCTTCTTTTGGATATATTTTTGCTTTTTCTCTCTTTATGACATACCCAAAAATAAGCGACGTCATCAGGCGGTAAAACCGCGTGTAAAGCCTGTCTCTGATACCGGGGCGATTAAGGCTTCTCCGACTGGTATTAACCCGGTACAATTAAACGGGACGTGAATAGATTAGCAAGAGGGTTGCATGATAAGAAAAAACAGGATCATTGTGGGTTACTCGTTATCCGTTTTAGAGCGAACTCAGGCCAGCAAGCTCATCCACGATCATAAAAAAGAATATCTCAAACCCTACGGTTATATTTCTCTCATTCAAAAGGCTGCGGTCGCTATTTTAGCGGTAGCGGTTTTATTTAATGTGATTACTTTGCTGCAGTTTAGCCTGAGAACCACGCTGGACAGTGATTTTCTGGCAAGAACAAAAATGTTCAGTATTGCTCTGCTGGTGCTGTTTGGCGTCGCGTTGGCCCTGTTTAAACTCTATGACGTGCTGATGAATAACGTCATGCAGAAGCAGCAACCGGTTGAGCAGGAGGACGCCGGGATCTTACAAAAAGTTAAATTAAACCGATTTTTTGTCGAAACTATTACCCCTAACGCCAGCGGTAAGATCTACTGGAAAAACGTTAAGGACTGCTACAGGAAAAATGGGTTTATTTTTATCCATATGAAGAATGATAATTGTGTGGTTATTCCGGAACGGGTTTTTGCTTCTGCCGGTGAAGCAGCGGAAGTGTTTGACTTTATCAACGTGCAGATAGCGCAAAATAAATAAACCATGACAACCCAACAGCAGTTCAGCTTTACCACACGCCCGCTGGTGCCCTTTGCCCATGATTACACCCACGGCGAAACGGAGCCCTGGCACAGCCATACCTGCGCTCAGCTCCTGCATACCCTGAGTGGAGTGGTGCGCGTGGAGACCGCGCAGGGCTTCTGGATTGTGCCGCCGGGGCGCGGCGTCTGGCTGCCTGCCGGGACGCAGCATCGCCTGCTGATCACCGGCAACGTGGCGGCTAGGACGCTGTTTATCGATCCTTTTGCCCGGGCGGATTTGCCGTCGGTTTGCCAGGTGGTGCAGATTTCGACCCTGCTGCGCGAGCTGATCATCGCCTCGCTGCAATTGCCGGAGAGCTATGCGGCGGGCAGTCGGGCGGAGCGCATTTATGAGCTGATCCTCGATGAAATCCGCGGGATAAGTGTGCTGCCGTTCAATCTTCCTGAGCCTCAGTCACCCGCGCTGCTGGCGCTGTGCCGCCAGATCCAGGCCGAGCCTGGCATCCGCTGGACCACGGCGCGGGTTGCCAGTCAGTTAAATATCAGCGAGCGCACCCTGCTGCGACACTTTCGCCAGCAGACCGGGCTGGCGTTCAGCGAATGGCTGCGCCGGGCGCGGCTGATGGAGGCGCTGAACCGCCTGGCGCAGGGGCAGTCCGTGCTCCGGGTGGCGCTGGATCTCGGCTATGAGAGCCACAGCGCCTTCAGCGCCATGTTCCGCCGCACTCTCGGCGTGGCCCCGAGCGACTACTTCCAGCCGGAGTCGCTCTCCGGCAGCGCGTTCAGCAAGGCCTGAAGCGACGCCCGGGAAACATCGTTGTCGATGCCGGTTCCCCAGCGGCTCGCTCCTTGCTTAGAACTGCAGCGAATATAGGCCGCCGACCGGCTTTCGCTGCACCTGCCGAGCGTGTGCTCGTGATAATCCTCGATGGCGAACGTCAGATTAAAGCTGGCCTTTATCGCCCCGGCGGCGGCCGAGAGCAGGCCGTTACCTTTCCCCTCTAAGGTCACAATACCGTCCGCGGTCTGTACGCGGGCCCACAGCGCCAGCCCGCCGTCGGCCTGGCTTTCGGTCCGGTAATCCAGCAGTTGCCGGGGGGCATGCTGGTGCGGTCCGTACAGCTCACGATACAGTTGCCAGAGCGCACTCAGCGTCATCTCGTTGCCTTCCCGGTCGGTGTGAGCCTGGACGTGGCGGCTGAAATCCTGCTGCAGCGCCCGGGGCAGCACCAGACCATGATTCTGCTCCAGCATCCAGGCCGCGCCGCTTTTGCCGGACTGGCTGTTGACGCGGATCACCGCCTCATAGCTACAGCCGATATCGTTCGGATCGACCGGAAGATAGGGCATCTCCCACCGCGGTGAGGCCGACTGTTCCCGGGCGTGAAAGCCTTTTTTGATCGCGTCCTGGTGTGAGCCAGAGAAGGCGGTAAATGCCAGCTTGCCGGCGTAAGGGTGGCGTGGATGCACCGGCAGCTGGTTGCACTGCTCTACCAGCTCCACGACCTGTTTCATATCGCTGAAATCGAGGCGGGGTGAGACCCCCTGGCTGTAGAGATTCATCGCCAGCGTCACCAGGCAGACGTTCCCGGTACGCTCTCCGTTGCCAAACAGGCAGCCTTCCACCCGGTCGGCCCCGGCAAGCAGGGCCAGCTCGGCGCTGGCGACGCCGCTGCCGCGATCGTTATGGGGATGCACGCTGATGCAGACCTCGCTCCGGCGGGAAAAGTGACGGCAGAAGTACTCGATCTGATCGGCATAAACGTTGGGCGTATTGACCTCGACCGTGGCGGGGAGGTTGACGATCATCGGCCGTGCGGAAGAGGGCTCCCAGACATCCGCCACCGCCTCACAGATTTGCAGGGCAAACTCCGGCTCGGTAAAGCAGAAGGTTTCCGGTGAGTATTCGTAGCCCCAGCGCGTCTGCGGGTTGGCCTCGCACAGGGTGCGGATCTGGCGCGTGGCGCTGACGGCGAGCTGGATAATTTCCTCTTTGCTCTGGCGGAACACCAACTGGCGGAACAGCGGCGCGGTGGCGTTATAGAGATGCACTGTGGCCCGTTTTGCCCCGTCGAGCGAGGCAAAGGTGCGCTCAATGAGATCGCTGCGGGCCTGGGTGAGCACCTGGATGGTGACGTCTTCCGGGATGCGTTGCTCCTCAATCAGCTGACGGACAAACTGGAAGTCCGTCTCTGAGGCGGAGGGAAACGCGACCTCGATCTCCTTAAATCCGCACTTCAGCAGCTGTTCCCAAAAGCGCAGCTTGCGCGGGATATCCATCGGCTCCGCCAGGGCCTGGTTGCCATCGCGCAGGTCGGTAGAGAGCCAGCGCGGGGCGTGGGTCAGGGTCTTGTCCGGCCACTGGCGATCGGGTAAGGCAATCGGGGCAAAGGCAGCGTACTTTTGCGAGGGGTTGGTCAGCATAGCGTTTCTCCAGGTGATGTTGTGTTTTTATCCTGGCGAATAACGGGGGAGGGTACTGGCGCAAAACTGACAACCTGTGGTGAGGATCCGCCATATCACGTCGCTTCGGGCAGCGCCGCTTCCATCAGCTGCGCCAGCATCGTCCGGGCGTTGGTCCCGTCCTTTTGCTCCAGGGTGATCCCCAGGCTACCCGGCGCGGGCAGAACGTTTCTCACCACCCGCAGGTTGCCCGGCATCCCGATACGCGTGCGCAGCGTGATGCCAAGCCCCGCCTGCACTGCCGCCCAGATCCCGCTCAGGCTGTGGCTGACAAATACCACCCGCCAGGGGATGCCCGCCCGGTTCAGGCAGTCGATGGCGCGGGAGCGCATCAGGCAGGGGTGTTCAAACATCACCAGCGGCAGGGGTTCGCCCTTGGCCAGCAGGGCGCTGATGTCCAGATCCGGGTGTTGGATCCACACCATCTGGCTCTGGCCGATTGTCCGGCCCTGACGTGGTTCGCGCTCGTTCTGCCACAGCAGCACCATATCGAGGTCGTTAGCGTCAAAGGCGTTAAGCAGGGCCCGGTTGCGATCCACCCGGGCAATGATCCGCACGCCGGGATGGTGGCGCCTGAATTGGCCCAGGATGCCCGGCATCAGCGACTCACCAAAATCTTCCTGCATGCCGATGCGGATCTCCTCCTGCAGCTGTTCGCCCTTCAGGGCGCTCTGCATCTCATCATTCAGCGCCAGCATCCGGCGGGCATAGCCCATGACAATCTCGCCGTCGCGGGTCAGCGCCAGGCCGCGGCCCTTCTTCATCACCAGTTCAGCCCCGCACTGCTGTTCCAGCTTTTTCAGCTGGGCGCTCACCGCCGAGGTGGAGCGGCAAAGGCGGATGGCGGCCTGAGCGAAGCTGCCGCACTCCATACCGGTAACAAAAGTGCGCAGAGCGTCGAGGTCGAGCGTTGGGGGAAGCTTGTTCATAATCGTCCTGAAAAGCGGGATGGTAGGCCGCAGATTATTTGATTTTCAGGATGAAAATATGGCGCCAGAATCGCCTTACTGTCAATACGGAGAGAACACCATGGCGAAATCACTTACTGCTGAAACCTTGTCCCGCGTCGCGCCTAAGCTGGCCGAGCTGAGCAGGGAGGTCCTGTTCAATGATATCTGGAAAGGTGACGCGCTCTCCCCGCGCGACCGCAGCCTGATCACCCTGGCCGCCCTGACGGCGCTGGGGCGCGTGCAGCAGTTGCCCTGGCATCTCGATTTCGCGCAGCAAAACGGCCTGAGCAGAGAGGAAATCACCGAAGCCTTTACCCATCTGGCGTTTTACGCCGGCTGGCCGGCGGCGGTGTCGGCTCTTGGCTGCCTAGACGAGGAGTAGCGCCGATGCCTTTCACCCGCATCTCCCTGCGTCCGGGGTACAGCGACGCACAGATAACGCAGATCTCCGACATTCTGCAGCAGAGCCTGGAGGCCGAGTTTGCCGTCCCGCCGGGGGATCGCTTTCAGATTTTCGAGGTGCTTCCGGCCAGGCTGCGCGTGTTTGACCGCCATTACAAAAGCAATGGGCGCAGCGACAACTTTATCCAGTTCCACATTCTGGCGGGCAAGCCCCGCACGTGCGAGCAGAAGCACAACCTCTGTCGCCTGCTGTGCGAACGCCTGCATACGGTGCTGGATATTCACCCGGATGACGTGATGGTGATGATTCACTTCAACACCGCCGATGACTGGAGCTTCAGCCAGGGGCGGATGCTGTCGGAGGAGGGGTTATGATCGTAATGCAATACCGCTTCACCCTGCCAGCCGATTACGATATGGCGATCGTTGAGAACCGCATTGCGGAGAATGGCGCGAAGCTGGATGGTTTTACCGGGCTGCTGTTTAAGGCGTACCTCGTTTCCCGACGTGAAGACGAACATACCGAAGAGAACCGCTATGCGCCTCTCTACGTCTGGGAAGATGCCGGGGCCATGGCGCGGTTTTTACAGAGCCCAGGCTTTCGCAGGCTGACGCAGGATTTTGGCTGGCCACAGATTGATACCTGGCTGGCGCTGCGCCTGCCTGCAGTTGATGAGGTCAAAGATGCCGCCTGGCTGTCTATCGATCGTCAGCCAATAGCCGCCCACAGCGACCTGTCGGCGTTGGCGATGCACGCGCCGCTCTGTGCCTGGGATGTCAGCCGCTGGCAGCTGTTGCAGGTGGAATTCGGCGACGCGCCCCAGGCGGGGATAGAGAATTACCGTATTGGGTATGTGGCAAGCGGGGTTACGGATCCAATCGCTGCCACTCCTCACGCGTGATCTCCCATAATTCCGTGTCCAGCTCACCGGACACGTATTGCGCTTTTTCGACGCGAACTAAACGCATGCCGCTACGCTCTGACAGGCTTCTCGACCGGCTGTTGACAGCCGCTTTCGGGGCCCGCATCCGGGAACGGACTTTATTTACAGAAAATAGTCCGTGGCATAGTCAGAAATAATAAATTAAAACGAATATAAATTATCGATATCGTAAAACGCATTTGTAAATTGTTTCTGAGTTTAAGCGTAATGCACTGAATATCTCAGATGGACAAGTCCAGGTAATATAGGTTTTTTACACCAATATAATCACCGGGGCTTGCAGAGATGTATTACCTCACTTCCGTTAGATGGCCACTCACACCGGACGTATGGGCGGAACGCGGCTGCAAAAAGCCGAAATTAAATATTATGCAACGAACGAGACTGGCGTCGAGCGGGAAATATTTAAATAAATCCCTGCACCGATCTGAATAGTTGCGGGGCTGGTCCAGAGACGCGCTGCATCCAGGAACGAACGTCTGCATGGCAAAGGTCTCGCGCAGTAAACGTGCTACCGTGGGCTGCAACGCATGAAGCACGTTCGGCATGCGGGTGAGTATCCTGTGTGGCTGCAAAGAGAAATTAAACCTTCATCTCTGTGCGGGTATATTTACACTTAATAACCCGGTGGCTTGTTTTTTGTACAGGCAAGAAAGGCGTTAACCTATCTCAAATAACAATTCAGACCATGCCTAACCAATATCATGAATCGCAATGGGTTTTAACTTGTTGATTTTACTGTTATAAATGCCAATTGTAATTTATTGAATCCATAATAGTCTGACGACATATATTAATAGCATAATAACTAAATTATACTTCTTTACATTTGATGGAAAGGTGAGGTTAGAATGCGCTTGATTGTCTTGTTGTTAGGCCTCGTGGCAGCCACTCAGGTCTGGGCGGGTGAGCTTCCCAAACCTGCCGGTAAAGTCCTTTTAACCCTGTCCGGTAATATCCAAAATACAAATGAAGACGGGAAAGCCGTTTTTGATATCGCCAGCCTTGAGAAACTGGGCATGGTAAGTTTCCAGACCACCTCTCCCTGGTATAATGGGCGTCCTACCTTTACGGGTGTTCCACTGCAAAAGCTCATGGATTATGTCGGGGCGAAAGGTTCTATCGTTAAGGTCACGGCGCTCAATGACTACACTACCGTTATTCCGCTCAATGATTTCAAAAAATACAACGTCATCCTTGCCTTGAAAATCAACGGAGAATATATGCGTATCCGTGATAAAGGGCCGCTATTCGTCGTCTATCCTTATGACAGCCTGCCTGAACTGAATAATCAGATTTTCTATTCAAGGTCTGCATGGCAGGTCAGCAAAATGATGATCGAATAGGCGTTCAGGAGAGCATCATGAACAGGATACTGGCGGGCATCATTTTTTTCCTTTTTATCTCTACGGGATATATATCTTTTCTTGTACATGAAAGACAGGAAGAGTTACAAAAACTGACTCACTACACTGATTCATGGTCTGCTGCACAGCTGGTATCAGAATATTACCGATTCGAATCAGTGCTTGGTCTTTATACTATTGATGATACGCTGTCGATCGATGATGTGCGCCTGCGTCTTGACATTATGCTCAGCCAGAGTGATTTAACCAAAGAAGGTGATTTGGGGCGTTATATCGAAAGCAATAAATCACACCATGAACTGGCTATACAACTTGAAACGATACTTAAATATCTGGATGTTCATCTTGAGAAAATGAACCGTCCGGAACTCGAGAACTACCTTAAAACAATGCATACGCTTGATGCGCCGCTCAGCCGTCTTTCATCCGGTGCATTAGACAAGGATGTTAACTCGATTAGCGGCGCTAACCTCAAAATTCAAACCCTGTACTATATTTATTCCGCAACCTCTGTACTGCTGATAATACTGAGCGCCATCCTCGGGACGCTGATCTTCTATCAGAACAGAAATATTCAGAAGGCGCATCTGCAGGTCACCAGCCTTGCGGAAGAGCTCCAGACATCGAAAGAAAAACTGCAAATTCAGAACGCCCAGCTGGAATATGACGTCTACCACGATTCGCTTACCGGGATGAATAACCGCCAGTTTTTCTGGGATAATTTAAAAAAAATCATCGAAGCGGCAGAAAGGAATAATGCCTCTGTGGCGGTGATGCTATTTGATTTAGACCGCTTCAAAGAGGTCAATGATACCTGGGGGCATGATGCCGGCGACAGGTTATTACGCCAGATATCCGACCGCCTGATGTCAATAAGCCTGACGTCAGAAACGCTTTATCGCTTAGGGGGGGATGAGTTTGCCTTTCTCTCGAGCGGTCTGACTGAGAGCAGCGCGGTTTCGCGCGCCCAAAAAATATGTGACGCTATCAACCAGCCCTACACTATTGATAACACGATTATCAATATCGCCACCTGTGTGGGGATTGTTATCTCTGCAACCGAACGCCGCGCCGACTATCTCTACAAATTTGCCGATCTGGCTCTGTATGAAGCCAAAAAAGAGGGCTCCGGACATATAAAAGTTTTCCGCCAACGCATGTTAGAAAAACTGCAGGAAAGCAGAACCCTTGAGCATGATATGGCCATGGCCATAGTGAACAAAGAATTTGTGGTTTATTACCAGCCTATTGTCGATTCGTTCAGTCAGGAGATCTACAGCTATGAGGCCCTTATTCGATGGATGCATCCTCTGAAGGGCCTTCTGTCGCCGGACAGCTTTATTCCTGTTGCTGAAAAAACAGGAATGATCAACGAGATGGGCAAAACTGTGCTGGAGCTGGCCTGCCGGGAAGCGGCTTCCTGGGCGGTTCCGGTAAAAATTTCAGTCAATGTTTCCCCTGTTCAGCTAAGCAGCAAAGCCTTTGCCGCAATAGTGTTAACCATTCTGAAAGAGACAGGGCTTGCGGCTGACCGCCTTGAACTGGAGGTGACGGAGTCTTCTCTCTTTACCGAAAACAGTACGCCGCTGAATACGCTTAACCGGCTCAGAGCCCTGGGCGTGAAAATCTCCATCGATGATTTTGGTACAGGATACTCTTCTCTTTCACGGCTGAGTAAACTCGCCTTCGATAAAATCAAAATAGACAAGTCTTTTGTGCATTCGATATCTACCCAGGAAGACGCCCTTAACATCATCAAACTCATTACGGGGATGGCGAAGTCCCTCAATATGAAAACGGTCGCAGAAGGGGTTGAAACGCTGGAACAGCTGGAAAATCTTCAGGCACTGGGGTGCGATCTTGCACAAGGCTATCTGTTTGGAAAACCTCAGCCTGGTATCGACGGGAGGATCCGGAACGGTTAAACCGCGAACCTGCTGATGCCCCGGTGGTGGAAGGCTGATGCCCTGTCACCCCTTTGCCGGCGGATATTTCGCCACGACCTCCCCCGGCCCCAGCTCCCGCCCGTCGCTCGCCACCATCGCCAGCTTGCGCAGCGGCAACCGATCCCGGGCATCCACCATTACCGTTCCGACATCCCCTTCAGCAAACAGATGCGCATTCCCCCACTGGGAGAGCGCCACCAGCACGGTTTGCAGGGCGCGGCCCTTTTCCGTGAGGACATACTCCTGCCACGCGCTGCCGTCGGAGGCGGGTTGCAGCACCAGAATCCCCTCGTCCACCAGCAGTTTCAGCCGGGTCGCCAGCATGTTTTTTGCGATGCCGAGGCTCTTCTGAAACTCGCCAAAACGCGTCACCCCGCGCAGGGCATCGCGCACAATCAGCAGTGACCACCAGTCGCCGATAATATCCAGCGAGCGGGCAACAGGGCAGGGACTCTCTTCCAGGCGGGTTCGTTTCACGGGGGCTCCTTATTAGCGGTGAGTTTTATTATAAAACCAATTCGCCTTCATACACAAAGTAAGCCGTCACTTTGCGGGCAGGCTCCAGGTAATCCGTCACAAATCTGTCACACTGTTTACGACGATAAAACAGAGTGAGGAATTAGGGATGAGAAAAGCACTAATCGCTGTCGCCGTGGCGGGCAGCATCGGCCTGTCCTGCGGTGTCCAGGCGCAAACCGCGCCGGAAGGGTATCAGCTGGAACAGGTTCTGATTATGAGCCGTCACAACCTGCGCGCGCCGCTGGCCAATAACGGCAGCGTGCTGGAGCAGTCAACCCCGGAAAAATGGCCGGAGTGGGATGTGCCGGGCGGACAGCTCACCACTAAAGGCGGTGTGCTGGAAGTTTATATGGGCCATTACATGCGCGAGTGGCTGGCGGAGGAGGGCGTGGTGACCGCCGGGGAGTGCCCGACGGCGAACAGCGTCTATGCCTATGCCAACAGCCTGCAGCGCACGGTGGCGACGGCACAGTTCTTTATCACCGGGGCCTTCCCGGGCTGCGATGTGCCGGTGCACCATCAGGAACAGATGGGCACCATGGACCCCACCTTTAACCCGGTGATCACCGACAACTCCCCGGAATTCCGCGAGAAAGCTCTGCAGGCGATGAACACCGAGCGCCAGGGGATGAAGCTCGACGAGAGCTACAAACTGCTGGAGCAGATGACCGACTACAAGGATTCGCCGTCCTGCAAAGAGAAACAGGTCTGCTCCCTGACCGACGCGAAAGACACCTACAGCGCCGAGTACCAGAAAGAGCCCGGCGTCTCTGGTCCGCTGAAGGTGGGTAACTCGCTGGTAGATGCGTTCACTCTGCAATACTACGAAGGCTTCCCGCTGGATCAGGTGGCCTGGGGCGAGATCAAAACCGATCAGCAGTGGCGCGTGCTGTCCCAGCTGAAAAACGGCTATCAGGACTCGCTGTTTACCTCAGCGGAGGTGGCGCGGAACGTGGCGAAGCCGCTGGTGAAGTATATCGACAACGCGCTGGTCACCGACCAGGCGAAAGCGCCGAAGGTCACCCTGCTGGTGGGGCATGACTCCAACATCGCCTCGCTGCTGAAAGCCCTCGACTTTAAACCCTATCAGCTGCCCGGTCAGTACGAGCGCACGCCGATCGGCGGCAAGATCGTCTTCCAGCGCTGGCATGATAAGACCGGCAACCGTGATTTGATGAAAATTGAGTATGTTTATCAGAGTACGGAGCAGCTGCGTAATGCCCAGGTGCTGACGTTAAAAGCCCCGGCGCAGCGCGTCACGCTGGAGCTGAGCGGCTGCCCGGTAGATGCGGATGGATTCTGCCCGGTGGAGACCTTTAATACGGTGTTGAACACGGCGGCGAAATAAGCGTGTTCCCTCTCCCACAGGGGAGAGGGAACAAAACGTCGGGTGGTGCTTCGCTTACTCGACCTACAAGTCCAGGGTCGGGTCCGCACCCCGTAGGCCTGATAAGCGTAGCGCCATCAGGCGTTTTTTGTCAGCACGCGTATCAGACGTTTTTGCGCTCGATGGTCTGCTCGCCCCAGAACAGCGAGTCTTTGTCGGTTTTATCGAAGGCTATCACCAGCACTTCATCACTGCCTTCTTCCCAGATTTTCTCTGCCAGTTTTTCGTCATATTTTGCGACTTCAAAAATCGCCTCGGCGATCTCCGGTGACGTATTACGTAAACGCGCAAATTCTCCGACGCGATGTGCTTTAGCTTCTTGAGTTGGCATAGTAATCCTCCTGTTGAGAGTTAACCTTTCAGTTTAGCAGCCAGACCGGCAACATATTCACCCTGATAGCGGGCAATGTTCAGTTCCGCTTCCGACGGCTGGCGCGAGCCATCACCGCCGGCAATAGTCGTCGCCCCATACGGCGTACCGCCGCGCGTCTGCGAAATATCAAACAGCTCCGGTGTCCCGTAGCCGATCGGCACAATCACCATACCGTGATGGGCAAGGGTGGTCCAGGTCGACGTAATGGTCTGCTCCTGACCGCCGCCGGTACCGGTGGAGCTGAACACGCTGGCGATTTTGCCGTGTAACGCATTCTTCACCCACAGCCCGCCCGTCTGGTCGAGGAAGGTGCGCATCTGCCCGGACATGTTGCCGAAGCGGGTCGGGGTGCCAAAGATGATAGCGTCGTAATCGCCCAGCTCCTGCGGTGAGGCTTCCGGCGCATCCTGCGCTTTCCCCCCGGCTTTGGCAAAGGCTTCCGCTGGCATGGTTTCCGGTACGCGTTTGATTACCACCTCAACCCCCTCGACTTTCCTGGCGCCGTCCGCCACTGCATGAGCCATGGTTTCGATGTGTCCGTACATGGAATAGTAGAGCACCAGAATTTTCGTCATTTCGCTTCACTCCTCGCATGATTTTTAAGGCAGCGGCATGCTGCACTCTTTTAAAGATATGACGTGACAGCGAGACTGCAAATCTGGCCGCCATTTATTTGATTTCAAACAAAAAAGCGGATGGCCTTTCTTTCGTAGCAAAATGACACATTTTCGCTATTGTGAATTTTTAGAATGATAAGAAAGGCTTATGGTTCCGTTTCGACGAGCGTCATACGAAAGGCTGATTTCGTATTGCAGAATATTACGGTTAGCTGGATGAATGCTCATACTCCACTAAGCTTAGGTTCACGTGGCGCAGATAAAGACACTTTTTTAGCGCCGCCAGGTGAAAGAATAGCCTTCACTGAATACAGTATTAAGTCTTATGTTTTATAACTCTGGAGGTCCGACATGGCAAACCATCGTGGTGGGTCTGGTAATTTTGCAGAAGACCGTGAAAGAGCATCAGAAGCAGGACGTAAAGGTGGCCAGCAAAGCGGGGGGAACTTTAAAAACGACCCTCAACGCGCATCCGAAGCTGGCAAAAAAGGGGGCAAAAATAGCCATGGCGGCAACAAGAGCAGTTAAGTTGCAGCCGTCTGAAGTATGGGTCACATGACCACTGGCACCCCCCGCCGCCGGGATCCCCGGCGGTTTTTTTATGCCTGTTATTGAAGTGTTATCAAATTCCTTCCACACTAGCGGATTGACTCTTTGTGCTGGTGCCCCATGTCCTCCTCCCGTTATGCCTTCTCGATCAAACCGCAGGAAGCGATCCTGATCCTTATCACCATGTTCTGGGGCGGGACCTTTCTTGCCGTGCAGTACGCCGTCACGCTCAGCGATCCCTTCTTTTTTGTCGGCCTGCGCTTCGCCACGGCGGCCATTGCGGTGGCGATTATCTCCCTCAAAACGCTGCCCGGCCTGACCATGACCGAGCTGAAAGCCGGGCTGGCGATCGGCGTCTCCATTGCGCTGGGCTACAGCCTGCAAACCTGGGGATTACAAAGTATTCCCAGCAGTAAATCGGCGTTTATCACGGCCATGTATGTGCCGCTGGTACCGCTGTTGCAGTGGCTCTGCCTGCGCCGCATACCGGGGGTGATGTCCTGCATCGGGATCGTGCTGGCCTTTATCGGCCTGATTCTGCTGGCGGGGCCGGACGATAACCTGCTGGCGCTCGGAAAGGGGGAGATAATCACCCTGGTCGGGGCGGTGGCGATTGCCGCTGAGATTATTTTGATCGGCGCCTGGGCCGGAAAGGTGGACGTCAAGCGCGTCACCGTTGTGCAGCTGGCGACCGCCTCGCTGGTGGCGTTTCTGTTGATGATCCCGGCCGGGGAGTCCGTCCCGCCGATCTCATCCGGGCTGGTGATTGTCGCCCTTGGGCTGGGGATTTTTAGCGCCATTATTCAGGTGACGATGAACTGGGCCCAGCGCAGCGTCTCACCGACCCGGGCGACGGTGATCTATACCGGGGAGCCGGTGTGGGCAGGGATCTTTGGCCGTCTGGCCGGGGAGCGCCTGCCGCTACTCGCCCTGGTGGGGGCGGCCTTTATCATCGCCGGCGTGCTGGTGAGCGAGCTGAAGCTTAAGAGAAAGAAAAAGGCGCTGCCCGACATCGACAGCGCCACTATCGACTAAGGATCCTGAACCGCCACCTCGCCCTGCGTCACCCCGGCCATCCGGCGGCTGAGCAGGGCGTTAAGCGCGATCGCGCCAAAGGTGGCGGTGCCGATCCCGCCCAGGGTAAAGCCCCCGAGGGAGAGGGCGAAATCACCGGCCCCCAGCACCAGGGTGACGGCGACCATAATCAGGTTGCCGTTCTGGCTGAGATCGACCCGGTTCTGCACCCAGATCCGCGCCCCGGCCACCGCAATAAGGCCAAACACCACAATCGACGCCCCGCCAATCACCGCCGCTGGAATGGTGTGGATCAGCGCGCCAAATTTGGGTGAAAAGCCGAGCAGCATGGCGATGGCCGCCGCCGCCACGAACACCAGCGTCGAGTAGACTTTGGTCACCGCCATCACGCCGATATTCTCGGCGTAGGTGGTCACGCCGCTGCCGCCCACCGAGCCCGACAGCATGGTGGCCAGCCCGTCACCGACAAAGGCCCGGCCCATATACGGGTCCATATTGCGCCCGGTCATGCCGGCCACCGCCTTCAGGTGGCCGAGATTCTCCGCAACGAGGATCACCGCCACCGGGGCGATCAGCATCATCGCCTGGCCGTTAAAGGTGGGTGAGGTCAGCTGCGGCAGGCCAAACCACGCTGCCTGCTGCACGAGGGCGAAATCGACCGGTTTGCCGAGCCCGAAGAGGCTGGTCAGCAGAGC
Source organism: Leclercia sp. TB492 (assembly GCF_049974505.2). Taxonomy (NCBI): domain Bacteria; kingdom Pseudomonadati; phylum Pseudomonadota; class Gammaproteobacteria; order Enterobacterales; family Enterobacteriaceae; genus Leclercia; species Leclercia sp. TB492. The sequence continues at coordinate 1,687,282 of NZ_CM127572.1, forward strand.
GTAGATCACGCAGGCGAAGATCAGCCCCACCAGGATCAGCAGCCGCTGGATCATCCCCCGGGTAAAGACCGCCACTAGGCCGATGCACAGCACCGTCACCACCGCCATCCAGCTGTCAAACGCCGAGCCGGAAACGCCTTTGACGGCAATCGGGGCCAGGTTCAGACCAATCGCCATCACTACCGCCCCGGTGACCACCGGCGGCATCAGCCTTTCGATCCAGCGGGTGCCGAGCTTCATCACCACCAGGCCAATCGCAGTGTAGATCGCGCCGCAGGCGATAATCCCGCCCAGGGCGACACTCAGCTGCGGGTTGATCCCCTGGCCGTTAAAGCCGGTAGCGGCAATCACCACCCCGACAAAGGCCGCGCTGGAGCCCAGATAGCTCGGCACCCGTCCGCCGGTAATGAAAAAGAACAGCAGGGTGCCGATCCCCGACATCAGTATCGACAGATTGGGATCCAGCCCCATCAGAATGGGCATCAGCACGGTGGCGCCAAACATCGCCACCGCGTGCTGGACGCCCATCACCGCGGTTTGCGCCAGCGGGAGACGTTCATCCGGCGCGACCACGCCGCGTTCATCAGAGGTCGATTTCAACTGCCAGTGAGGAAAACCGAATAGTGCCATCAGCTGCTCCTTAAGGAGGGTTAACAGGCGGGTCGCATCAGGGCGTGGTAGCCGCGGTCAAACCACACCAGGCCCTGCGGCTCCGGGTGGCGGGTGATTGCAAGGATCTCGCAAAACAGAATGTCGTGGGTGCCCACGCTGACCACCTGGCTAATCCGGCAGTCGAACGAGGCCAGCGCGCCTGCCAGGCGCGGACAGCCGGTCTCCCCGATCTGCCAGCGGGCGGCGGCGAAGCGCTCCGCCATCGGGGTTTTGCCGCCGAACAGATTCGACAGCGACTCCTGCCCGGCGCTGAGGGTGTTGACGCACAGGGTGCGGTTGTCGTGAAACACCGGCCACACCGAGGCACCGCGATTGAGGCACACCAGCAGGGTTGGCGGCGAATCGGTGACGCTGCACACCGCGCTGGCGGTAAAACCCGCCTGTCCGGCCGGGCCGTCGGTGGTGATGATATTCACCGCCGCCCCCAGGCAGGCCATGGCATCGCGAAAGGCTTGTTTATCAATGTTCATGAGCGCTCCTTATACCAGCCCGCAGGCGTCGTCAAAGCTCAGGCGGGGCAGGCGCCCGTAGAGTTTGCTGGTGTCGCCATAGCCGATGTTGATCAGCAGATTGCTTCTCAGGTTACTGCCGGTGAAGAAGGCCGCATCCACCTTCTCCCGGTCGAAGCCGGAGAGCGGCCCGGTATCGAGCCCCAGCGCCCGACAGGCGACAATCAGATAGGCCGCCTGCAGGGTGCTGTTGCGAAAGGCGGTCTCTTCGGCGAGCTGCGGGCTGGCGGTGAACCAGCTCCGGGCATCACCGTGGGGGAACAGCTCCGGCAGACGGTCATAAAACTGGCTGTCCCAGGCCACGATGGCCGTCACCGGGGCGGTGAGGGTCTTTTGCAGGTTGCCGCTGGAAAGCGCCGGGCGCAGCTTCTCTTTACCTTCCGGGGTGCGGATAAACACCATCCGCGCCGGGGAGCAGTTGGCGGAGGTGGGGCCCCACTTCATCAGGTCGTAGATGTCGCGCAGCGTCTCGTCGCTTACCGGGCGATTCAGCCAGCCGTTGTGGGTGCGTGCTTCGGTAAACAGCGCATGCTGCGCGGTCGGGGTGATGGCTTCACTCATGGCAACTCCTTCGATAAGCGTTCGTGGCGGTGCAGCAGGCTGGCGAGCCCGTTTTGCAGCAGGGCATTGAAGACCTCCGGCTCGGTGACGTTGCAGGCGTGGCCGCCCCGGGGCATCACCGTGATGACGCTCCCGGGCAGGGCGGCGTGCAGCTGCGTTGAACAGACGGCGGGCACCAGCAGATCGTCGGCGGAACAGATAATCTGCACCGGGCAGCGGATCCGCAGCGCCTGGCAGTTGAAATCGGCCCGTCTGAGGGCATTCAGCCGGCGCAGCAAGGTGGTTTTGCCCTGGAAATGGGCCAGCGCCAGCGCCTCTTCGGCCTCCATGCGCGGCTGGCGGACGGCCATCCAGTCGGCGGGATAGAGAAACAGCGGCTGGGCCTCCACCCAGGCCTGGGCGCCACCGGCATGCAGCAGCCGCTCGCGTACCTGGAAGCAGCGTTTGGTATGGGGATGCAGCGTCAGCCAGCCGTTGACGCACACCAGCGCGCTGAGCGCTCCGGGCCGATCCACTGCCAGCTGGAGGCCAATCAGCGCCCCCAGCGCATGGCCCACCACGCAAAAGCGTGTTATCCCGGCCTCGCTCAGCGCCTGCCACAGCTCATCGGCCATCTGCGCCAGGCTGTACGCCTCCGGCAGCTCGCCGGGGTTGTTGCCGGTGCCGCGCTGGTCGTAGCAAACCACCTGATACTCCTGCTCCAGGTCGGCCAGCTGGGGCAGCCAGTAGCTGCCGCTGCCCCCCAGCCCGGCAATCAGCACCACCACCGGCGCGCCCGCAAAGGGCGGGGGTGAAATAGACAGTTTCATGGCAACCTCACCGGCCAATGTGGGCGATAGTGGCGATCTCCACCAGCGCCTCGGGTTTCACCAGCCCGCACTGAATGCAGAACCGCGCAGGCTTATCACCGGGGAAAAACTCGGCGTAGATTTCGTTAATCGCGGCGTAGTTTTTCCAGTCGGTAATAAAGATGCTGTTGAAGGTCACGTCCGCCATCGTTCCGCCCGCCGTTTCGATAACGCGCTGGATGGTCTGTAGCACGTGGCGGGTTTGCGCCTTTGGGTCATCGGGAAACACCACGTTGTTGTGGGCGTCGAACGGCAGGGTGCCCGAGACGTAAACCACGCCATCTGCCAGCGTACCTGGCACAAAGGGGGCGATTGGCGTACTGGTGCCTGGCGGGATAATCACAGATTTTGGCATGGGTTCACTCCTCAGGCGATACGGGCATAGGTGGCAGGGGAAAGAGCGTCGCAGAAGGTGGCGACATCAGTAACCCAGCCAAAAAAGGTTTCGATATTGAACAGCGCGGCCTGCTGGGCAAACGCCGGGCCCGCCTGGTGGGTGGCGTCTTCCAGCACCACGCCGAAATATTCGAGGAAGAAGCCGTCGCGCAGGGTCGACTCCACGCAGACGTTAGTGGCGATGCCGGTAAAGATCAGATGGCGGATCCCGCGGCTGCGCAGCAGGCTGTCCAGCGGGGTATTAAAGAAGCCGCTGTAGCGCGGTTTCGGCAGCACGATGTCGCCCGGCTCCGGCACCAGCTCGTTCACCAGCTGGTAATCCCAGCCGCCTTTCGCCAGCAGCTTGCCCTGCAATTCCGGGCGCTGGCGCATGGTTTTCAGGGCGTTGGATTTGTGGAAGTTGGGCGAGCCGGGGCCGCCCGCCTCCACGTACTGTTCATCCCAGCCGTTCTGGAACCAGATTATCTGGATCCCGGCGGCGCGCGCGGCGGCCACCGCGGTGCGGATATTGTCGATCACCGGCCGGGTGGCGGAGACGTCAAACCCGGCGAGGTCGAGATAGCCCCCGGGGCTGGCGTAGGCGTTCTGCATATCCACCACGATGAGCGCGCTTTGCTGCGGATCAAAGGTGATGGCTTCCGGACGTGCGGGCAGGGTGGTCATTACGCGACCTCCTTAGTGAAAACCGGAAGATGAGCGCGGCACTGCATCAGCGGCTGGATACGCTCGCCGAAGGTTTCAATCCCGGAGAGGAAATCATCAAAGGTCAGGAGTACCCCCTCAGCGCCCGGTACGCTGGCGACCTCATCGAGCATCCGCGCCACGCTGGCATACGAGCCCACCAGGGTGCCCATATTGATGTTCACCGCCGAGGTAGGATCGGCCATCTGCCGCACGTTGGTGTCCGCCCCGGAGCGGGTGTCCTTCTGGCTCTGCTCGCTGAGCCAGCTCAGGGCTTCGTCGTCGGCCCCGGCTTTGTAGTGTTCCCACTTCGCCCGTGCCGCCTCGTCGGTTTCGTCGGCAATCACCATAAACAGCACGTAGGAGCCGACGTCGCGCCCGGTTTTCTCCGCGGCCTCTTTCATCCTTGCCGCCGTGGGCGCAAAGGCCGCTGGGGTGTTGACCCCTTTGCCGAAGCAGAAGTTGAAGTCCGCATATTTCGCCGAGAACTCCATCCCGGCGTCGCTCTGTCCGGCGCAGATCACCTTCATCGGCACCGACGGCTGGGGGCTGACCCGGCAGTCGTTCATGGTGAAGAACTCGCCTTTGAAGTCGCTCTTGCCGGTGCCCCACAGATCCCGCAGGACCTGCACATACTCGGTGAGGTAGTCGTAGCGTTTAGAGAAGTACTCATCCCCCGGCCAGAGGCCCATCTGCTCGTACTCCGGCTTCTGCCAGCCGGTGACGAGGTTAACGCCAAAGCGCCCGCCGGAGATGGTGTCGATGGTGGAGGCCATCCGCGCCACGATTGCCGGAGGCAGGGTGAGGGTGGCGGCGGTGGCGTAGATCTGGATCCGCGAGGTGACTGCCGCCAGCCCGGCCATCAGGGTGAAGGACTCCAGGTTGTGATCCCAGAATTCGGTTTTACCGCCGAAGCCGCGCAGTTTGATCATCGACAGGGCAAAGTCGAAGTGGTAATGCTCCGCTTTTTGCACGATGGCTTTGTTCAGCTCGAAGGTCGGCATGTACTGCGGCGCGTGGGTGGAGATCAACCAGCCGTTATTGCCAATGGGAACGAATACGCCAATTTTCATCGCTAACCTCTCTTCATCTCAACATAGGGGGTGAAAGTCAGACGTGGCGCTGCATCCTGCATCTCCTGTTCAGCCGCGTAAGCCTGTTTTGCAAAGCGGATGCCAGGTTTGAAATTGGCAATGTTATTAATGTGTTAACTGATGGTTGATAAAATGCTGGCGGCAAAGTGGACTGTCTGGTCAAAATAGTTGCACACAAAGCAGGCAGTCGTGCGCGGTCGCGGTGCAGATAGTCGTGGTCACTCAAGGGTTTTTGCTATGCTGGGAACAGATCAACAAGGAGTGAGCACATGGCACAAGGCGCAGTGAAAACAGGCGGTAAACGTTCGCAGGCGGTGAGCGCGAAAAAACAGGCGATCTTCTCGGCGGCGCTGGAGACCTTTTCGCAGTTTGGCATTCACGGCACGCGGCTGGAACAGGTGGCCGAGCTGGCGGGGGTATCAAAAACCAATCTGCTCTACTACTTCCCCTCAAAAGAGGCGCTGTACGTTGCCGTCCTGCAACAGATCCTGGATATCTGGCTGGCGCCGCTGAAGGCGTTTCGCGAGGAGCTCACCCCGCTGGTGGCGATCCAGCAGTATATCCGCCTCAAGCTGGAGGTCTCCCGGGACTATCCCCAGGCCTCGCGGCTGTTCTGTCTGGAGATGCTGCAGGGGGCACCGCTGCTGAAAACGGTGCTGAGCGGCGATATGAAATCGCTGGTGGATGAGAAGTCGGCGATCATTGCCGGGTGGGTTGCCACCGGCAAACTGGCGCCGGTAGATCCGCATCATCTGATCTTTATGATTTGGGCCGCCACCCAGCACTACGCCGACTTTTCTGCCCAGGTGGAGGCGGTGACCGGCAAGTCGCTTAAGGATGACGACTTCTTCCACAGCACCGTGGATAACGTGCAGCGGATGATTATCGAAGGGATCCGGGTGCGTTAATTTGCCGGTGGGAGAGGGCAGCTTAAATCGCCCTCTTCACACTGCATCAGCGAGGCCAGATACGCTTCCCGCTCGCGGGTTTTATCCGCCAGACACTGATTCACGATCATTGGCTGAACGGAGCCGCCTGAAGTGCCCGAGCCGACAAAGGCGCAGTCGGCATCGCGCAGGGCGATCCACGCCTGCTGGGCCTTTTTCAGCAGATCGCGCTGGGGGGCCGCGGCGCGCTTCATGGCGGCCTGGTAAGTCTGGTTCAGGGTTTTATCCGCCGCCTGATATTGCTGCGCGGTGCAGGTGTTCAGTTCAACCTGGGTGCTGGCGTTGGCGCACTCATCCGCCAGGGCGCTGGTGCTCAGCAGTAACGCAGCACCTGCGATCAAAGCTCGTTTCATCTCTCCCTCCGTATAAAAAAGCCGGGTGGCGGCTTCGCCTTACCCGGCCTACAACATCAAAACCGTAGGCCCGGTAAGCGTAGCGCCACCGGGCATCAGGCCGCACAGTATAGCCCCGGTAAGCGTAGCGCCACCGGGGGGAGTTTGCACGCTTAGCCGATGGTCATCAGGCTGGCGTTACCTCCTGCGGCAGCGGTGTTGACGCTGAGGGAGCGCTCCACGTACAGACGCTCCAGCTGCAGATTGTCTTCGCCGCGGGCGAAGCCCTGCACCGACACAATGGCGCCTTTCCGGTCTGCAACCTGCTCGCACAGCTCGCGCAGCTGGTCGGAGTCCCCGTGATAGATCACCGCGTCAAACGGCTGGCTGGTCAGTACATCCGCCTTCGCAAAGTGAATGCGCGCGGTTACCGCGTTCGGCAGCTGCTTCGCCAGGTCGCGGTGCAGGGCATCTTCCGTCCACAGCACTTCACATCCGGTCGCTAACGCCGCCGCCAGCTGAACCAGCGCATCCTGCTCGTTATCCGCCACGCAGAGCACGCGCTCGCGCGGCATCAAGGTCCAGGTGTTGCGCTCGCCGGTCGGGCCAGGCAGCACGCGCTGGGTACCGGCCTGCGCCAGCTCGCCATACTGCTGGCACAGCGCCCGCAGTTCAGGACGTTTTTCAGCCCAGGTCGCCAGCGCTTCCAGCGGCTGAGTCAGGACCGCTTTCACCTGCGTATCCACCGGGTATTGTGCATCCTGACGACCCAGGGTCACGCCGAGGGCGTTGGCCGGACGGTTCGCCAGCAGGCGGTACAGGTACATCGGCCCCCCGGCTTTCGGACCGGTGCCCGACAGCCCTTCGCCGCCGAACGGCTGCACGCCAACGACCGCGCCGACCATATTACGGTTTACGTACAGGTTGCCGACCTTCGCGCTGCCGGTCACCTGAGCGATGGTTTCGTCGATACGGGTATGCACGCCCAGCGTCAGACCGTAGCCGGAGGCGTTGATCTGCTCGATAAGCGCATCGAGGTTGTTACGGTTGTAACGCACCACGTGCAGCACCGGGCCGAAGACCTCTTTCTTCAGCTCGTCGAAGCTGGCCAGCTCGATCAGGGTTGGCGCCACAAAGGTGCCGCTGGTCCACTCGCGGGCGTCTTCGCTGTTCTCACGCACCGCCTGGAACACCGGACGGCCCTTGGCACGCATCGCCTGGATGTGATTCTCAATGTTGGTTTTGGCTTCGGCATCGATCACCGGCCCGATGTCGGTGGTCAGACGGCCCGGGTTGCCCATCCGGCACTCGCCCATCGCGCCACGCAGCATTTTCAGGGTGTGGTCAGCGATATCATCCTGCAGGCAGAGCACGCGCAGGGCAGAGCAGCGCTGTCCGGCGCTGTCGAAGGCCGAGGCCACTACGTCCACCACCACCTGTTCGGTGAGGGCGGAGGAGTCGACGATCATCGCGTTCATGCCGCCGGTTTCGGCGATAAGCGGGGTCGGACGGCCCTGGGCGTCGAGACGGGTGGCGATATTGCGTTGCAGCAGGGAGGCCACTTCGGTGGAGCCGGTGAACATTACCCCGCGCACGCGGTTGTCGGCGGTCAGCTTCGCGCCGACGGTCTCGCCGCGGCCTGGCAGCAGCTGCACCACGCCCGGCGGGACACCAGCTTCCAGCAGGATGTTGATCCCCTGGGCGGCAATCAGCGGCGTCTGCTCGGCCGGTTTCGCCAGCACGCTGTTACCTGCGGCAAGGGCGGCGGCAATCTGCCCGGTGAAGATCGCCAGCGGGAAGTTCCACGGGCTGATACAGACCACCGGCCCCAGCGGGCGGTGGGTTTCGTTGTCAAAGTCGTCGCGGACCTGACCGGCATAGTAGTGCAGGAAGTCAACGGCTTCGCGCACCTCGGCGATGGCGTTGCTGAAGGTTTTACCCGCCTCGCGCACCAGAATGCCAATCAGCTGCTGCATCTGATCTTCCATCAGCACCGCAGCACGTTCGAGGATCGCGGCGCGCTCCTGCGGCGGAGTGGCGAACCAGATCGGCGCGTTGTTCACCGCGCTGTCGAGGGCCAGATCCACTTCCTGTTCGGTCGCTTCCCGGGCAAAGCCGACAATATCTCTCGGCTCGGCCGGGTTGACCACCGGCTGCATTTCGCCAGCGATAACCGGCTGCTCGAGGATCGGTCTGGCCTGCCATTTCTGCAGGGCGCTGTTCAGCAGCGACGAGGAGAGCGACGCCAGGCGGTGTTCGTTCGCCAGGTCCAGACCGGCGGAGTTGACGCGCCCGCTGCCGTACAGCTCGCGCGGCAGGGCAATCTTCGGATGCGGCAGGCCCACCTGACCTTCCTGGGCAGCCATTTTCTCGACGGCCTGCACCGGATCCGCCACCAGCTCGTCCAGCGGCAGGGTGGTATCGGCGATGCGGTTCACGAAGGAGGTGTTAGCCCCGTTCTCCAGCAGACGACGCACCAGGTAGGCCAGCAGGGTTTCATGGGTGCCGACCGGGGCGTAGATACGGCATGGACGATTCAGTTTGCCATCCGCCACTTTACCGGTGACCTGCTCGTACAGCGGTTCACCCATGCCGTGCAGGCACTGGAACTCGTACTGGCCCGGATAGTAGTTCTGGCCGGCCAGCTGGTAGATAGCCGCTAAGGTGTGGGCGTTGTGGGTGGCGAACTGCGGGTAGATCAGGTTCGGCACGCCGAGCAGCTTTTTGGCGCAGGCGAGGTAAGAGACGTCGGTATAGACCTTGCGGGTGTAGACCGGATAGCCCTCGAGACCGTCCATCTGCGCGCGCTTGATCTCGCTGTCCCAGTAGGCGCCCTTCACCAGACGGATCATCAGGCGGCGACGGCTACGGGTAGCGAGGTCAATCAGGTAATCAATCACAAACGGGCAGCGCTTCTGGTAGGCCTGGATCACGAAGCCAATCCCGTTCCAGCCCGCCAGCTCCGGCTCGAAGCACAGTTTTTCCAGCAGATCGAGGGAGATCTCCAGGCGGTCGGCCTCTTCGGCATCAATGTTGATCCCGATGTCATACTGGCGCGCCAGCAGGGTCAGGGATTTCAGGCGCGGATAGAGCTCTTCCATGACGCGGTCGTACTGGGCGCGGCTGTAGCGCGGGTGCAGGGCGGAGAGCTTAATCGAGATCCCCGGGCCTTCATAAATGCCGCGACCGTTAGAGGCTTTACCGATGGCGTGGATCGCCTGCTGGTAAGAGACCAGATAGGCCTGCGCGTCGGCGGCGGTCAGTGCCGCTTCGCCCAGCATATCGTAGGAGTAGCGGAAGCCTTTATCTTCCAGCTTGCGGGCGTTGGCCAGGGCTTCGGCGATGGTTTCTCCGGTAACGAACTGCTCGCCCATCAGGCGCATTGCCATGTCCACGCCTTTACGGATCAGCGGCTCGCCGCTCTTGCCGATAATGCGGTTCAGGGAGCGGGAGAGGCTGGCTTCGTTGTGGGTGGAGACCAGACGGCCGGTAAACAGCAGGCCCCAGGTGGCGGCGTTAACGAACAGCGACGGGCTGCGGCCGATGTGTGAATGCCAGTTGCCGTTGCTGATCTTGTCGCGGATCAGCGCGTCGCGGGTGGCTTTGTCCGGGATACGCAGCAGCGCTTCCGCCAGACACATCAGGGCCACGCCCTCCTGCGAGGAAAGTGAGAACTCCTGCAGCAAGCTCTGCACCATCCCGGCACGGCCGGTGGCGTTTTTCTGGTTGCGCAGCTTTTCGGCCAGCTGATACGCCAGGCTGTGGGCCTGGGAAGCAATCGGCTCCGGCAGGCGCGCCTGCTCCAGCAGCATCGGCACGGCGTCGGTCTCTGCGCGGCGCCAGGCGGCAGTAATGGCCGCACGGCTCACCGACTGGGGCAGGATCTGCTCGGCAAATTCGAGGAACGGCTGGTGGATCTCTTCCGCGGCGTCGGTGTGTTCGTCGCTCTCATTGGCGGCACCGGCCAGCAGGGCAGGCAGCTCAGGCAGGTCGTCGTTGCTCTCCAGCTTTTCCAGATAGTTAAAGATGGCCTGCTTAATTAACCAGTGCGGCGTGCGGTCGATCCGCGTGGCTGCCGATTTAATCCGTTCGCGGGTCGCGTCATCCAGCTTAACCCCCATGGTGGTCATGCCCATGCCAAAAACTCCTGTGATTCAGTAGCGCTAGTGTAGTTAACGTGAAATATCCACTATGTTGCAACTTTGTGCAACCTCGTTAAATGTGACCCGGATTGCAAGCTGAAAAATGAATGGATTGTTACGTCATGGTTAACCGGAAAAAAGGTGTGGATTTTGATTATCAACCCTGGTTTCATGCGGCGCTTAACACTTTTTGCAGGTGCAACCGCGAAAAACGTGAGCGAGTGCAACCTCCAGGAATCTGGTGTGAAACCGGGGATGAAATTGATGTAAATGCAGTGTTAAATCGTTTGTGTCGTGGCAGCGCATACGGCAGGATACGCGCGGCCAACAGAAACACACATCATCACCCCCTCGTTCCGGGGGTGGAATAAAGACAGTCGGGAAGGCTGTCGAACATCTTTGCGGAGTATTTAAATGGCAATTAGCACACCGATGCTGGTGACATTTCTTATCTATATTTTTGGCATGATCCTGATAGGGTTCCTTGCATGGCGTTCAACCAAAAACTTTGACGACTACATTCTCGGCGGACGCAGTTTAGGCCCGTTCGTGACCGCGCTCTCTGCGGGTGCATCGGATATGAGCGGCTGGCTGCTGATGGGCCTGCCTGGCGCTATCTTTCTCTCCGGGATTTCGGAAAGCTGGATTGCCATCGGTCTCACCCTGGGCGCATGGATTAACTGGAAGCTGGTGGCCGGGCGTCTGCGCGTGCATACCGAAGCCAACAACAATGCCCTGACCCTGCCGGACTACTTCACCGGCCGTTTCGAAGATAACAGCCGCATCCTGCGTATTATCTCCGCGCTGGTTATTCTGCTGTTCTTCACCATCTACTGTGCCTCCGGCATCGTGGCCGGGGCGCGCCTGTTCGAAAGCACCTTTGGCATGAGCTATGAAACTGCCCTCTGGGCGGGCGCCGCAGCAACCATCCTTTATACCTTCGTGGGTGGCTTCCTGGCCGTGAGCTGGACCGATACCGTGCAGGCCAGCCTGATGATTTTTGCCCTGATCCTGACCCCGGTTATTGTGATCCTCTCCGTGGGCGGCCTGGGTGATTCCCTGGCGGTGATCCAGCAGAAGAGCATCGAAAATGTCGATATGCTGAAAGGGCTGAACTTCGTCGCCATTGTCTCCCTGATGGGCTGGGGGCTGGGTTACTTCGGCCAGCCGCACATCCTGGCGCGCTTTATGGCGGCAGACTCTCACCACACCATCGTCCATGCCCGTCGTATCAGCATGGCGTGGATGATCCTCTGTCTGGGCGGTGCCTGTGCGGTAGGCTTCTTCGGTATTGCTTACTTCAACAACAACCCGGCCCTGGCGGGTGCGGTGAACCAGAACGCCGAGCGCGTGTTTATCGAGCTGGCGCAGGTCCTCTTCAATCCGTGGATCGCCGGTATTCTGCTCTCTGCGATCCTGGCGGCGGTGATGTCCACCCTGAGCTGCCAGCTGCTGGTCTGCTCCAGCGCCATCACCGAAGACCTGTACAAAGCCTTCCTGCGTAAGAACGCCAGCCAGAAAGAGCTGGTGTGGGTAGGGCGCTTTATGGTGCTGGTGGTGGCCCTGGTCTCCATCGCGCTGGCGGCAAACCCGGAAAACCGCGTGCTGGGTCTGGTGAGTTACGCCTGGGCAGGCTTCGGTGCCGCCTTTGGTCCGGTGGTGCTGTTCTCGGTGATGTGGTCCCGCATGACCCGCAACGGCGCGCTGGCCGGGATGATTATTGGTGCAGTTACCGTCATCGTCTGGAAGCAGTTCGCGTGGCTGGGGCTGTACGAAATCATTCCGGGCTTTATCTTCGGCAGCATCGGGATTGTGGTCTTCAGCCTGCTGGGTAAAGCCCCGTCTGCCACGATGCAGAAACGCTTTGCGGAAGCGGATGCGCATTACCACACCGCGCCGCCAACGAAGTTACAGGCTGAGTAAGTTTAAGACACGCTGTAAGCCGGGCTCGCCCGGCTTTTTTTATTGCTAATTTCCGTGATTTACGCTCATATCGCTGTGCTAAAAAATGATGAGGATAGCGAATAATGACAATCAAAACAGGGCTTGTGGCTGGCGCAATTTTACTGCTGGCAGGCTGCAACGCCCCATCGCGCAGCACGGCGGAAAACACCTGCAAAGCTGATAATCAGATGCAGCAAACCACCCTCTATTTCGGCCTGAACCGTCCGGCAGGGGAGGCGATCACCGGCCAGGAGTGGCAGCAGTTTGTTGACCAGGACGTGACGCCGCGTTTTCGCGATGGCTTAACGGTATTTGATGCGCGTGGGCAGTGGCTGGGGAATGACGGGAAGGTAGCGCGCGAATCAAGCAAGGCGCTGATGCTGATCCACAGCAAAGATGCCCAGAGCGAGAGCAATATTGAGGCACTGCGCGGGATCTATAAGCAGCGCTTCGCCCAGGAGTCGGTGATGCGCGTAGACCAGCCGGTGTGCGTACAGTTTTGATGAATCTGCCGGGTGGCGCTGGCGCTTACCCGGCCTACGAAACCCGTAGGCCCGTGCAAGCGCCAGCGCCGCCGGGCAATACCGCGGTATCAAAAACTACAACACTAATCCCGCAAAGCTCGCCGACAACAGGCTGACCAGCGTTGCGCCGTACACCAGACGCAGACCAAAGCGTGATACCACGTTGCCCTGCTGCTCGTTCAGCCCCTTAATCGCCCCGGCCACGATACCGATGGAAGCAAAGTTGGCGAAGGAGACGAGGAACACCGACAGAATGCCCAGCCCGCGCGGCGTCATCTGCGCGGCAATTTTTTGCAGCTCGATCATCGCTACAAACTCGTTCGCCACCAGCTTGGTTGCCATAATCCCGCCCGCATGCAGAGCATCACTCAGCGGGATCCCCACCAGCCACGCCAGCGGATAGAAGACATAGCCCAGAATCTGCTGGAAGCTCAGGCCGAAGACGCTGGAGAAGAGGGCGTTGACGGCGCTGATGAGGGCAATAAAGCCAATCAGCATCGCCAGAATAATCATCGCCACCTTGAAGCCGGCCAGAATATATTCTCCCAGCATCTCAAAGAAGCTCTGGGATTCATGCATCTTCTCCAGCTTAATTTCCGGCTCCGCTTCCGGGCGGGCCGGGTTAATCACCGTCAGGATAATAAAGGTGCTGAACATATTCAGGATCAGCGCCGCCACCACATATTTCGCCTCCAGCATGGTCATATAGGCCCCGACAATCGACAGCGAGACGGTCGACATCGCGGTAGCCGCCATGGTGAACAAACGACGCGATGAGAGATCGCCCAACACCCCTTTGTAAGCAATGAAGTTTTCCGACTGGCCGAGCGTCAGGGAGCTGATGGCGTTAAAGGATTCAAGCTTGCCCATGCCGTTAACCTTCGACAGCAGGGTGCCAATAACGCGAATAATCACCGGCAGAATACGCCAGTGCTGAAGAATACCGATCAGTGCCGAAATAAAGATAATCGGGCACAGCACGCCGAGGAAAATAAATGCCAGCCCTTTTTCACCCATCCCGCCAAATACAAAGTTGGTCCCTTCGGCGGCATATTTCAGTAACGACTCGAAGAAGCCCGAGACGTACTGAATAACAAACAGACCGCTTTCGGCGTGGAGGAAAAAGAACGCCAGCGCAATTTCAATGACGATAAGTTGGATAAGGTAGCGAATGCGAACGTTGCGGCGGTCAAAGCTGACCAGCCAGGCCAGCGCAAGGATAACCACCAGCGCCAGCAGGAAGTGCAGGAATTGATACATAGTTGATTTTCAGCAGATTAATGAGGCGCTCATTTAGCCACAGCCTGCTTTAACCGTAAATGAACTTTTACGTCTTAACTTATAAACCTTTTAGTTACCTGGGTGATTATTTTCCCCTTATGGGTTTACATCCTGTCATTAAAATGCAGCATATTTCGCTTGTATTTCTTATTGCCGTAATGATAATCACTATCACAAGAATTTACCTTTCTTTGCATCAGTTGACCGCGAAAAACATTTAAGGTGTCGGCATGTTTGTACCATTTCTCATTATGTTACGTGAAGGCCTGGAAGCGGCCCTGATTGTCAGCCTCATCGCCAGCTATCTGAAACGCACCCAGCGCGGCCGTTGGATCGGCGTGATGTGGATTGGCGTCTTCCTGGCTGCCGCCCTCTGCCTCGGTCTGGGCATTGCCATCAACGAAACCACCGGGGAATTCCCGCAAAAAGAGCAGGAGCTGTTCGAAGGCCTCGTGGCGCTGATTGCGGTGGTGATCCTCACCTGGATGGTGTTCTGGATGCGTAAAGTGTCGCGTAACGTCAAGGTTCAGCTGGAGCAGGCGGTGGACAGCGCGCTGGCGAAAGGCAATCACCACGGCTGGGCGCTGATCATGATGGTCTTTTTCGCCGTGGCGCGTGAAGGCCTGGAGTCAGTCTTCTTCCTGCTGGCCGCTTTCCAGCAGGATGTCGGGATCTGGCCGCCGCTGGGCGCCGTGCTGGGTCTCGCAACCGCGGTGGTGCTCGGCTTCCTGCTCTACTGGGGTGGGATCCGTCTTAACCTCGCCGTCTTCTTCAAGTGGACCAGCCTGTTCATTCTGCTGGTGGCCGCCGGGCTGGCCGCAGGGACGATCCGCGCCTTCCATGAGGCGGGCCTGTGGAACCACTTCCAGGATGTGGCGTTCGATCTCAGTAACGTCCTCTCGACTCACTCTCTGACCGGCACGCTCCTCGAAGGGATCTTCGGCTATCAGGAAGCGCCGAGCGTCAGTGAAGTGGCGGTGTACTTTATCTATCTCATTCCGGCGCTGGCGCTGTTCTTTATGCCATCGCGGCCAGGCACGCAGCCGTCGCATACTGCGCCCTGAAGTGTTCATTGTAGTTACAACATACTCTAAAAGGTTAAGGGAAAAGTCATGGCAATCCACTTTCGTCGCAGTGCATTACAGGCGGGCTTAGCAGCGCTGATTGCGTCAGCATTCGCCGCGCAGGCCGCGGATGTTCCGCAGGTTAAAGTTACCGTCAATGATAAACAGTGTGAGCCGATGACCATCACGGTCAACAGCGGTAAAACCCAGTTCATCATCCAGAACCACAGCCAGAAAGCGCTGGAGTGGGAGATCCTCAAAGGGGTAATGGTGGTGGAAGAGCGCGAGAACATCGCCCCGGGCTTCAGCCAGAAGATGACCGCCAACCTGCAGCCGGGCGAATACGACATGACCTGCGGCCTGCTGACCAACCCGAAAGGCAAGCTGATCGTGAAAGGTGCCGCTACCGCTGACGCCGCGAAGGGCGACGCGCTGCTGAGCCTCGGCGACGCCATTACTGCCTACAAAGCGTATGTCACCAAAGAGACGGCGGACCTGGTTGCCGGCACCAAAGCCTTTACCGACGCGGTGAAAGCGGGCGATATCGAAAAAGCGAAATCCCTGTATGCGCCAACCCGTCAGCACTACGAGCGCATCGAGCCGATTGCCGAGCTGTTCTCCGATCTCGACGGCAGCATCGATGCCCGTGAAGATGATTACGAGCAGAAAGCCGCCGATCCGAAATTCACCGGTTTCCACCGTCTGGAGAAAGCGCTGTTTGGCGACAATGCCACTAAAGGCATGGAGCAGTACGCGGAGCAGCTCAACAGCGACGTGCTGGATCTGCAAAAACGCATCAGCGAGCTGGCCTTCCCGCCGTCAAAAGTGGTGGGTGGCGCGGCAGGGCTGATTGAAGAAGTGGCGGCCAGCAAGATCAGCGGTGAAGAAGACCGCTACAGCCATACCGACCTGTGGGACTTCCAGGCCAACGTCGAAGGCGCGCAGAAGATTGTTGACCTGCTGCGTCCGCAGCTGCAGAAAGATAACAGCGAACTGCTGGCGAAAGTGGATGCCAACTTCAAAAAAGTGAACACCATTCTGGCGAAATACCGCACCAAAGACGGGTTTGAAACCTACGACAAGCTGACCGATGCCGACCGTAACGCCCTGAAAGGGCCGATCACCACTCTGGCAGAAGATCTGGCGCAGCTGCGTGGCGTACTGGGTCTGGACTAAGTTGATGAACAAGCATGACGAGTACGACGTGGCTGAACCGTCACGACGTCGGTTGTTAAAAGGGGTAGGGGCGCTTGGCGGCGCCCTTGCCCTGGCAGGTGGTTGCCCGGTGGCGCATGCGGCAAAACCGCAGAGCGCGCCGGGCACGCTCTCTCCGGACGCGCGGATGGAGACGCAGCCTTTTTACGCTACCCATCAGGCCGGGATTTTAACCCCGCAGCAGGCGTCGATGATGCTGGTGGCCTTTGATGTGCTGGCCAGCGACAAAAGCGAGCTGGAGCGTCTGTTCCGCCTCCTGACCCAGCGCATTGCCTTTCTGACTACCGGCGGCCCGGCGCCCAACACGCCAAACCCGCGTCTGCCGCCGATGGATTCCGGGATCCTGGGCGCCTTTATCGCCCCGGATAACCTGACCATGACGGTGTCACTGGGAGCCTCGCTGTTTGACGATCGCTTCGGCCTCGCCCCACAGAAACCGAAATCCTTGCAGAAAATGGTGCGTTTCCCGAATGACTCTCTGGACGCGGCCCTGTGCCACGGCGATCTGCTGATCCAGATCTGCGCCAACACCCAGGACACGGTGATCCACGCCCTGCGCGATCTTATCAAGCACACCCCGGATCTGCTGAGCGTGCGCTGGAAGCGGGAAGGGTTTATCTCTGACCACGCCGCGCGCAGCAAAGGCAAAGAGACGCCGGTGAACCTGCTCGGCTTTAAGGATGGCACCGCCAACCCGAACAGCCAGGATGCGCCCCTGATGGACAGCGTGGTGTGGGTGACGGCCGATCAGGGTGAACCGGCCTGGGCGGTGGGCGGCAGCTATCAGGCGGTGCGCATTATCCAGTTCCACGTTGAGTTCTGGGATCGCACGCCGCTGAAAGAGCAGCAGACCATTTTTGGCCGCGACAAGCACAGCGGTGCCCCGCTGGGCATGAAAAACGAGCACGACGTGCCCGATTACGCCAGCGACCCCGACGGCAATGTGATCGCCCTCGACAGCCATATCCGTCTCGCCAACCCGCGCACAAAGGAGACCGAATCAAACCTGATGATGCGCCGGGGCTACAGCTACTCGCTGGGGGTGACTAACTCCGGGCAGCTGGATATGGGCCTGCTGTTTGTCTGCTTCCAGCACGATCTGGAGCAGGGCTTCCTGACCGTGCAGAAGCGGCTGAACGGCGAGGCGCTGGAAGAGTACATCAAGCCGGTAGGCGGGGGCTATTTCTTCGCCCTGCCGGGAGTACGCGATAAAAACGGCTGGCTTGCAGAAGGGCTGCTCCGCGCCTGAATCCCGTCCCGCTTACCCCTTAAGCGGGACACATTTTTTATGTCCCGCTATCTCTTTGTTATAATTCTGTAATATTCCCGTAGCAGACTAATCATCGCTGTCAGGCGAATCTTAAAAGTTGCACTCAGGTAAAAATAATGTTGCATTCATGCTAAATCCTGATGTACTTACATTAAGATAGCGGTAAACCTTACAGTGATTATGAATCGCTCTGGAGATCGCGAATGGTTGGGTCCTCAACTGGACAGGGTAAACGCAATAACCGCAGTAACCGGCGCGGAGGCTCAAACTCCGGCAGCGATCTCTTCACTGAAAAATTCTCCCCCTCCACAGCAAATCCTGATTTCTCCGATCCGTCGAATGGTGAGCATAGCGATTCGGCCGGGTCATTTAACCAAGTAAGCTATGGCTTAGAAGGAAGCCAACCCTCAGATGTTTGTTCGCCTAATCGTACCGATGCCGGTACGAGTGATGAATACCAACAACTCAAGGTGCTATCCATGGGAAGACAAAAAGCAGTGATCAAAGCTCGTCGTGAAGCAAAACGTGTGCTGAGACGGGATTCACGTAGCCATAAACAGCGTGAAGAAGAGTCGGTCACCTCGCTTGTGCAGATGAGTGGTGTTGAAGCAATTGGCATGGCGCGGGACAGCCGGGATATGACGCCAGTTGTTGCACGCAATGACGCTCAGGCGCAGTACCTGAATGCTATTGAGAGTAAGTCGCTGATTTTCGCCACCGGTGAAGCCGGGTGCGGAAAAACCTGGATAAGTGCAGCCAAGGCGGCGGAGGCTCTGATTCATAAAGACATCGACAAGATCATTGTCACCCGGCCGGTATTGCAGGCTGATGAAGATCTCGGCTTCTTGCCCGGTGATATTTCGGAGAAATTTGCGCCGTACTTCCGGCCCGTTTATGACGTGCTGGTGAAGCGATTGGGCGCATCTTTTATGCAGTACTGCCTGCGGCCGGAAATCGGCAAGGTAGAAATTGCGCCGTTCGCCTATATGCGCGGACGTACATTTGAAAATGCAGTTGTGATTCTCGACGAGGCTCAGAACGTAACTGCTGCGCAAATGAAGATGTTTTTAACGCGCCTCGGGGAAAACGTGACGGTGATCGTGAACGGGGATATCACCCAGTGCGACCTGCCGGCCGGCGTCAAATCGGGTCTGAGCGATGCGCTGGCACGTTTCGTTGAGGATGAGATGGTGGGCATCGTACGTTTTGATAAAGACGACTGCGTGCGCTCTGCGCTGTGCCAGCGGACGCTGCATGTCTATTCCCGGACATAGCACAACCTTCTCGTTTTACTTGCTTGTTTTACCCCCTTCCCGGCGCAATGCCGGGAAGCTGCATCTGACCCCTCGGTTAAAACTCATCTGTTTGGTTGTCTTTCACAAGATCATATTATGATGATGACATATTTATTTCGTATAGAAAATGCCGGGTATTACCCGGTGTTTTGCTGTATCTATAAGTCTTGTTGTTAACTCGTAGGGCTTTTTAATAAAAATGGCAGAAATGTGATATTAATTCATAATACCCACAAAATATCTATTAGAACCATGATCAGGCTAATTATAAATAATCAATTAAACGTGAATGTTGTCACAATTCATTACTGCCAGGCGAATATTAAGTTGGTAACTTTCGGGCTATTATCTATGTTTCGTAGTCATTCAGACACAATTCTAAAAAGAAACTCCAGGAAAGACTTTTCTCTGGACCATCACGCTGAGGGCCATACATGAACGAACTGGTTAGTGCAATTAATGGTGTTATCTGGAGCCCGGCGTTAATATTTTTATGCCTGGGTGTCGGTCTCTATTTCTCACTGCGTAGTCGCTTTCTTCAATTACGCCATGTCAAACATATGGTGGCTCTGATGTTTCAGGGGCGTGCCACGGATGCAGGCGTATCGTCGTTTCAGGCGCTGACAATGACGCTGGCGGGACGCGTGGGGACCGGGAACATCGCTGGCGTGGCGACCGCCATTACGTTTGGTGGGCCTGGCGCGCTATTCTGGATGTGGATGGTGGCGTTTTTGGGCGCCAGCTCTGCTTTTGTTGAATCCACTCTGGGTCAGGTTTATAAAGAAAAAATCAATGGCGAATATCGTGGCGGTCCCGCCTTTTATATTGAAAAAGGTTTGGGCGTAAAATGGTACGCATGGTTATTTGCTATAGTGACTATTTTCTCCTGCGGATTATTACTTCCCGGCGTGCAGGCAAACTCTATTGGCGCCAGCCTGGATATTGCCTTTGGGCTCAGTCCAAATGTCACCGCCGCATTATTGGCTATATTGTTAAGTTTTATTATTTTTGGTGGTGTGAAAAGGATCGCCAGCTTTAGCAGCATGGTCGTTCCCTTTATGGCACTCGGCTATATTATTGTCGCCTGCGTTATTATCGCCCTTAATATTGACCAACTTCCTTCCGTTATTCTGCTGATCTGGAAAAGCGCATTTGGCCTTGAAGCGGGCTTTGGTGCTGTTTTGGGTCAGGCGATAATGTGGGGTGTTAAGCGCGGTGTTTATTCCAACGAAGCGGCACAGGGTACAGGGCCACATGCTTCATCAGCGGCCGAAGTGAGTCATCCGGCGAAACAGGGGCTGGTGCAGGCCTTCTCAGTCTATATCGACACGCTGTTCGTCTGTTCCGCGACCGGGTTCATGTTATTGATTACCGGGCTGTATAACGTGCAGGGCGTCGACGGCGCGGCAATCTACACGGGCATTGCGGGCGTGGCGGCAGGCCCTGGTTATGTGCAGACCGCGATGGAAAGCATGATGCCTGGCTTTGGTAATTACTTTGTTGCCATTGCGCTGTTCTTCTTTGCCTTCACAACTATTATTGCCTACTACTACATTGCAGAAACGAATATCGCGTATATCAACCGTAAAATTCACCGCCCATGGCTGACGTTCTTGCTGAAAATATTTCTGTTAACGTCTACGGTATATGGCACCGTGCGTACTGCGGATCTGGCATGGGGCTTGGGCGATATTGGGGTCGGTCTGATGGCGTGGCTTAACATTATTGCAATTGTTCTTTTACATAAAAAAGCATTTGTCAGTCTTAAAGATTATGAAGCGCAAAAGGCGCAAGGTATCGATCCGCAATTTGATCCGATTCGGCTTGGGATTAAAAATGCCGATCATTGGGTTAAAGAACCTAAAGGTGAAAAGGATGTGAATTCGGGTGAGACATCTTCTCTACCGGGAAGTCGTACAGTAAGTTAAGGACGCGTAAAACAGCCCGTACGAAAGTACGGGCTGTTTTTTATAGGGGTGATGAAGGGGCAGCCCACTCACTGCGTTCGCGGTCTGTCCAACTGGCTGCGCCAGTTGTCGAACCCTCAGTCGAGGGGTCTCATCCCTCCCGGTGGCGTGCTACATGCGAAAAAAAAGCCCGCATTTTCATGCGAGCTCTTCTTTAAATATGGCGGTGAGGGAGGGATTGACTCGCTTCGCTCGCCCTGCGGGCAGCCCACTCACTGCGTTCGCGGTCTGTCCAACTGGCTGCGCCAGTTGTCGAACCCTCAGTCGAGGGGTCTCATCCCTCCCGGTGGCGTGTTACATGCGAAAAAAAAGCCCGCATTTTCATGCGAGCTCTTCTTTAAATATGGCGGTGAGGGAGGGATTCGAACCCTCGATACGTTGCCGTATACACACTTTCCAGGCGTGCTCCTTCAGCCACTCGGACACCTCACCATATTGTTTTGCTGCCTTTCCTCTCGGGGGCAACGGGGCGCTACTATAGGGAGTCGGGCTAAATCGGTCAAGCAGATTTTCTGCTTTACCGCGCGTTCGGTTAAGCAATAATCAGCTCCACGGTTTTCGGGCCGTGGAGCTAACCCTTAACGCTGCGAATCGAGGGCTTCGCTGTTCTTCACCACCTCTTGCGCCTTGCCGTAGCTTTCAATCAGCAACTGATACGCCGGGAAAATGTGCGTGTAGACTTCTGCCCACTGCGCCGCATCCTCACGATTCCAGGTGCGCTGGATCTCCGAGGCCACAGCCGCGGTGTCCATAGGGACAACGCCCGCCTGCACCACCCGCGCCAGGGTGATCTCCTGCGCCATCTTGCTGTAGGTGCCCGAGGCATCGATCACCGCAAAGACTTTATAGCCGTCAGCCACCGCGCTTATCGACGGGAAAGCCATGCAGACGCTGGTGATGGTGCCGGCGATAATCAGCGTCCTGCGTCCGGTCGCCTTCACGGCGGCCACGAACTCCGGGTTATCCCAGGCGTTGATCTCACCTTTACGCGCTACGTACTGCGCATGCGGGGCGTTAGCGTGGATCTCCGGGATCAGCGGCCCATTTGGCCCCTGCGGCACGGAGGCGGTGGTGATCACCGGGATATTCGCCAGGCTGGCGATTTTCGCCAGCGCCGCAGCGCGGGCACGCAGCTCCGGCATCGGCATGTCACCAACGGTCTGGAACAGGCCGCTCTGGTGGTCGATCAGCAGCATCACCGCATCATTCACATCAATAGCCGGACGTGCACCGTTAAAGTTAGCTGGGGTAGACATGGTTCTCTCCTTTATTACGTTCAGATCTGGCCGAAGCTGCCGGAATTAAAATCGCGAATAGCTTCAGCGATTTCGGTTTTACTGTTCATCACAAACGGGCCGTAGCCGACAATCGGTTCGTTCAGCGGCTCTCCGGCCATCAGCAGCACTTTGGCGTCGCTGCTGGCCTCCAGATGCAGCTTCTCGCCTTCCTGACTCAGGACAACAAGCTGCGCTTCACCCGCCTGGGCGGAACCGTTCACCGTCACGCTGCCTTCCAGCACCACCAGCGCCGTGCTCCAGCCTTCTGGCTGAGCGAGCGTCAGATGACTGTCCTGACGCAGGGCGATGTCCCAGACGTTCAGCGGGGAGTAAGTGTGGGCCGGGCCGGTCACGTCCTCGTAGCGCCCGGCAATCACCCGCAGTTCGCCGCTGTTATCGGGCAGGGCCACCACCGGAATCTGGTTCTTAGTGATGCTCTGGTAGCCCGGTGTCGCCATCTTGTCTTTCGCCGGCAGGTTGACCCACAGCTGCATCATTTTTAATTCGCCCCCTTGCTGCGCAAAGGCGCTGGAGTGGAACTCCTCGTGCAGAATGCCGGAACCGGCCGTCATCCACTGGACGTCACCCGGGCCAATCACGCCACCTTTACCCGTCGAGTCACGATGCTCCACTTCGCCGGAATAGACGATGGTGACCGTCTCAAAGCCACGGTGGGGATGTTCACCCACGCCGCGCTTTGCCCCATCAGCCGGGAAGCTGTGCGGCCCGGCGTAGTCCAGCAGTAAAAACGGGCTAAGCGGTTCGCCGTGGGTCTGGTAAGAAAACATCGAGCGCACCGGGAAACCGTCGCCAACCCAGTGCTGGCGGGGTGCGGTATAAATGCCTGTAACGTTTTTCATCGTCTTCTCCTGATGTTCTGTTGATGTAATTAGCTTATATTCAGGTTTAATATCCCGGTAGATAGCGAAAATGACATGCACTGTTCCAGAAATGGAACGATGAGGACGTTATGCAGGATCTCAATGATTTCGTATGGTTTGTGAAAGTGGTGGATCATGGCGGCTTCGCGGCGGCAGGCAGGGCGCTCGATCAGCCAAAATCTAAACTTAGCCGCCGGATTGCCCAGCTGGAAGAGCGGCTCGGCGTGCGCTTGATCCAGCGCACCACCCGCCAGTTTGCGGTTACGGAGGTGGGGCATACCTTCTACCAGCACTGTAAGGCGATGCTGGTAGAAGCCGAGGCCGCGGAGGAAGCCGTCGCGGCATTGCAGGCTGAACCCCGCGGCATGGTCAGGATCACCTGCCCGGTGACGCTCCTGCATGTTCACGTCGGGCCGATGCTGGCGAAGTTTATGGCGCGCTATCCCGGCATCAATTTGCAGCTTGAGGCAACTAACCGGCGGGTGGATCTGGTGGCGGAGGGCATTGATGTGGCGATCCGCGTGCGCCCGCGCCCCTTTGACGACAGCGATCTGGTCCTGCGGGTGCTGGCCGACAGAGGGCACTGTCTGGTGGCCTCGCCGCAGCTGATTGACAGGCTGGGCACGCCAGTGGTGCCGTCTGAACTCAGCGCCTGGCCCGGCCTGAGTATGGGGGAGGGGAAACAGGTGCATAAGTGGGCGCTGAGCGGGCCGGACGGGGCCCGGGCGGAGATCCATTTTCAACCGCGCCTGATTACGACCGACATGCTGGCGCTGCGGGAAGCGGCGATGGCAGGGGTGGGCCTGGTCCAGCTGCCGATTTTGATGGTCAAGGATCAACTCGCGTCGGGGGAGCTGATAAAAGTGCTCGAGGCGTGGGAGCCACGGCGGGAGGTGATCCACGCGGTCTATCCTTCGCGGCGTGGGCTGTTACCGTCCGTCAGAACGCTGGTGGATTTTTTGACCGGGGAGTATGCGCGGATGGTGGAGGAGTGACGCCGGGTTTGGGTTTTGTAGGTCGGGTAAGCGTTAGCGCCACCCGACAAGCAGGCCGCACGGTGTTGCATTTGGTGAAAACGCCTGATGGCGCTGCGCTTATCAGGCCTACGGGGCGAGGCCGGGTCTGGATTTTGTAGGTCGGGTAAGCGTTAGCGCCACCCGACAGGCTGGCCGCACGGAGTTGCATTTGGTGAAAACGCCTGATGGTGCTGCGCTTGTCAGGCCTACGGGGCGAGGCCGGGTCTGGATTTTGTAGGTCGGGTAAGCGTTAGCGCCACCCGACAGGCTGGCCGCACGGAGTTGCATTTGGTGAAAACGCCTGATGGTGCTGCGCTTGTCAGGCCTACGGGGCGAGGCCGGGTCTGGATTTTGTAGGTCGGGTAAGCGTTAGCGCCACCCGACATGAAGACCGCACGGTGTTGCATATAGCACCGGGAGGGATTGACTCGCTTCGCTCGCCCTGCGGGCAGCCTGTTCGCTGCGCTCTCAGGCTGTCCAACTGGCTGTCGCCAGTTGTCGAACCCTCAGTCGAGGGGTCTCATCCCTCCCGGCGGCGTGCTACATGCGAAAAAAAAGCCCGCATTTTCATGCGAGCTCTTCTTTAAATATGGCGGTGAGGGAGGGATTCGAACCCTCGATACGTTGCCGTATACACACTTTCCAGGCGTGCTCCTTCAGCCACTCGGACACCTCACCATATTGTCATCCCGTTGTTGCTGGGACGGGCGCTAATGTAAGGAAAAGCCTTACTTACGTCAATCAACTTTTTCAGTAAATTAGCGCGTTGAGACAAACTTCAACCAACCTGATTTCTAATTGTGCTGAAAGTGCCTTTTTTATCAACAACGACCGCGGCAACAAATTTTGCTATGCTGCGATGCAGTTGAAAATGAAAGTAAAATAGCGCAACAGAAGGCAATCGCAATGGACATCATTTTTTACCACCCAACATTTGATAACGCTTACTGGATTAAAACGCTTACGGCGGCGCTGCCGGGCGCGCGGGTTCGCGAGTGGAAACGCGGTGATAACGAACCGGCGGATTATGCGCTGGTGTGGCATCCCCCGGTAGAGATGCTGCAGGGGCGTAATCTGAAAGCGGTGTTTGCCCTCGGCGCCGGGGTGGATTCGATCCTCAGCAAACTGAAAGCGCACCCGGAAATGCTGGCGGAGACGATCCCCCTGTTTCGCCTTGAAGATACCGGCATGGGCCAGCAGATGCAGGAGTATGCCGTAAGCCAGGTGCTGCACTGGTTCCGCCGCTTTGATGACTATCAGGCGTTAAAACAGCAAGCCCGCTGGGAGCCGCTGGCGGATTATCAGCGCGAAGATTTTACCATCGGTATTCTTGGGGCCGGGGTGCTGGGTTCTAAGGTGGCCGAGGCGCTGGCGCCCTGGGGCTTCCCGCTGCGCTGCTGGAGCCGCACCCGTAAGGACTACCCTGGCGTGACCAGCTTTGCCGGTATAGATGAATTGCCGCAGTTTTTACAGGGCACGCGGGTGCTGATTAACCTCCTGCCAAATACGGCGGAGACGGTCGGGATCATCAATAGCGGTCTGCTGAATCAGCTGGCGGATAACAGCTATCTGATGAACCTGGCGCGCGGCGTTCACGTGGTGGAGGCCGATCTGCTGGCGGCGCTGGAGCGTGGCAAGCTGAAAGGGGCGATGCTGGATGTCTACAGTAAAGAGCCGTTGCCTGCCGACCATCCTTTATGGGCCCATCCGCGCGTGGCCATGACGCCACACGTGGCGGCGGTGACGCGTCCGGCCGAAGCCGTGGCCTATATCGCGCGCACCATCACCCAACTGGAAAAAGGCGAGCCGGTCACCGGGCAGGTCGACAGGCAGCGCGGTTACTGAGTCAAACCCGGCCATCGCCGGGTTTTTGCTAATAAACGCCTGGGATAACTGCTATCCTTTGGGAAACACGAGAGGAGAGAACGATGTACCCCGTTGACCTGCATATGCACACCGTCGCCAGCACTCACGCCTACAGCAATCTTCATGACTACATCGCCCAGGCAAAGGTAAAGAACATCAAGCTCTTTGCGATCACCGATCATGGTCCGGATATGGCAGATGCCCCGCACTACTGGCACTTTGTGAATATGCGTATCTGGCCGCGGGTGGTGGATGGCGTGGGGATCCTGCGCGGAATTGAGGCCAACATCAAAAACACCCAGGGTGAGATTGACTGTACCGGCCCGATGCTGACCTCGCTGGATCTGATCCTCGCCGGTTTTCATGAGCCGGTATTTGCCCCGCAGGACAAAGCCACCAATACCGAGGCGATGATTGCCACTATTGCCAGCGGCAACGTGCATATCATCAGCCATCCGGGCAATCCGAAATACCCTATCGACATTCAGGCCGTCGCCCGTGCGGCGGCAGAGCATCGCGTAGCGCTGGAGATCAACAACTCCTCGTTTATTCACTCCCGCAAGGGCAGTGAAGCGAACTGCCGTGACGTCGCGGCGGCGGTGCGTGACGCCGGCGGATACGTGGCGCTGGGATCCGACTCCCATACCGCCTTTACGCTGGGTGATTTTAGCGAGTGCCGCAAGATCCTCGATGCGGTAGGCTTCCCTGAAGAGCGCATTCTGAACGTGACGCCACGTCGTTTACTCGACTTCCTGGCGTCGCGTGGTATGGCGCCGATCGCCGAATTTGCTGATTTTTAACTGTGTAATGGACTAAATAAATGAACGAGTTTTCCATCCTCTGCCGCGTACTGGGTTCCCTCTACTATCGTCAGCCGCAGGATCCGCTGCTGGTGCCGCTGTTTACCCTGATCCGCGAAGGCAAGCTGGCCCAGAGCTGGCCGCTTGAGCAGGATGAGCTGCTGCTGCGTCTGCAAAACAGCTGCGACATGCAGCAGATCGCAGCCGATTACAACGCGCTGTTTGTCGGGGAAGAGTGTCGCGTGTCGCCTTATCGCTCCGCATGGGAAGAGGGGGCTACCGAAGCAGAAGTACGTGCGTTTCTCTCTTCACGCGGTATGCCGCTGACCGATACGCCAGCCGATCATATCGGCACGCTGCTGCTGGCGGCATCGTGGATTGAAGATCACGCGGCAGAAGACGAAAACGAGGCGCTGGAAACGCTCTTTGGGGAGTACATTTTACCCTGGTGTGGGGCGTTTCTCGGCAAGGTAGAGGCGCATGCTGCGTCGCCGTTCTGGCGCACTATGGCACCTCTCACCCGCGACGCCGTTGCCGCTATGTGGGACGAGCTGCAGGAAGAGAACGAAGAGTGATCTGGATCACTTTATTAATGTAACAGCAAATCTCAATTTGCATATTATGTGTTCTTGATCTCATTTCATGGCCGCGTATCTGCTAAGATGCGCGCCATGAACATATTACTTTCTATTGCAATCACAACAGGGATCCTCTCCGGCATATGGGGATGGGTCGCCGTCTCCCTTGGCCTCCTGAGCTGGGCGGGTTTTCTGGGCTGCACGGCCTATTTCGCCTGCCCACAGGGTGGCATGAAGGGGTTGTTTATCTCGGCGTGTACGCTGATCAGCGGTGTGGTGTGGGCAATGATTATTATCCACGGCAGCGCGCTGGCACCCCATCTGGAGATTGTCGGCTACGTCATGACCGGCGTGGTGGCGTTTTTGATGTGTATCCAGGCGAAACATCTGCTGCTGTCGTTTGTACCCGGCACCTTTATGGGCGCCTGCGCCACCTTTGCAGGGCAGGGGGACTGGCGGCTGGTGGTTCCTTCGCTGGCCTTAGGGCTGGTGTTTGGCTACGCGATGAAAAACAGCGGACTGTGGCTGGCGGCGCGCAGAGACAGGACGCGAAACGTCACGGCGTTAAGCAAATAAAAAAGGCGAGACCCCGGTCTCGCCTTTTTAATGCGCTTTCTGTCAGGATTCTGGCGGCGATGACATCTCGCGGTATTTCACCAGAACATCGTTTTTCACTTCGTTCTTGTTTTGCAGGTCCCACAGGCCGCGATCGATACCGTCGTTAATCAGGAAGATTACCCCGGTTTCGATAGCCGACATCAGGCACAGCATCACCGGTTCGTTCGAGGTATAGCCGATTTCGCCTTCCAGCAGTCGCTGGTAGTCGATAAAGCGGAACACCCCGGCCTGAACCTCGTAAGAGAGAATCGTTTTGCTGGTGGTGACGGAGGATAAGATCTCCCCGGTACTGACGTTGACCACACGCAGGTTCACCGCAATCTGGTCAAGCTGGTACTGGGTGTCACCGCCGATACCGAAGTAGCGCGCCCCCACGCCCCCCGATTTCACATTACTTTCGTAACCGATAATCGAGCCTTCAACCATGACGTTTGCCGCCGTGAGAGAGTGCAACGGAATACGGTTGTTCATCGCCACGGTGCCGTTATCCTGCGCTGCACGAATGATTTTGCGTTCGTTGAGCAGGTTTTGCAGCCCCTGGCGTTCCAGAGGAATAAACCAGCGAGAATCTTTTAACGCCGTGACCAGCATCGCGGTGGCGCTTTGCGGGACAGCAGTGGAGAAGTTACTTGCCGGATAAGGTTTAAATTGACCCGTTTCATCCTGAATATTGTAAACCGACACGTAGATCTTACCCGTTGGCAGTGGTAACTGGGTTAAATCACGATAGCTTTGGGCGCGAGGCATTAATGTCGGTTTTGCCGCCTGTTTCGGGGGAGCAGTTAAACAACCGCTCAATAAGCATACTGCAACAAGTATGAGAAAGCGCTGCATGATTATTGTCCTTATCTCGACATTGCTTAGAAGTCGGTAGAGTTATTTTGCAAGCCAGCAACCTGAATGGTGGACGTTCTCCCCGTTTTCCGGTCCGTGACATTTAACTGCATTTGTCCGTCCGCATTGGCGATATCGACAATAAAGTCGCTGGTCACCATACGGCCCGGTTTACCGGTGTTGATGTTGGTCAATAATCCGCCCAGAACCTGGGCCTGGATCGCCTGGGTAAAGTTATCCAGGGCGCTTGGGGTCTCAATACCGAAGTCATCGTCGGCGCTCGGATCCTTATAGGAGTTTTGCGCCTGGGCCGAGTTTAAAAGAAAAGAGCCGTTATTGGGGTTACCACCGAAGTTAGGGTTCCGGAACTGGAAGGTCATATTTCCGGCCCAGCTCAACGATGGAATGAGCATTAAAGCAATAGCTGCATGGACAACACGCATGAATGCCTCCGAATTAAAATTCGTCTTTCGCTAAATCGCCGGTACTGAGCAGAGCTTTATCGATCTGCAGACGATTTATTGCTTCTTCGGTTTGAGCCAGAGCGAAGACCACGTTTTGATCGAGGTCTTTTTTCGTTGGGAATAAAAATGTCTGGAATATAACGTCCTGATTGACCGTTATGGTGATCCAACTTCCCCATCGCGCACTGGGCCGTTCATTAATCGTTAAGTTCCCAGGATAGTCACTTTCCCATTTGTCGCTGAACTCGCGATAGAAAGCGTGTCCAACTGCCGAGACAGTGTGGTCGGTTAACAATCCTGGAACCTCAACTTCAACCGCATGCAGATTCCCGGCAGCAAGCCAAAAGCCTGCTGCGGCAATCCAACTCATTGTGCGTTTCATACTGTTAACGCCTGAGGTTATCGTTCGCCCATGAAACCGCCTGCGTCCGGTTTTTAACAGCTATCTTCTTGAAAAGATTATAAAGATGGGTCTTAACCGTATTTTCGCTGATAAATAACGAACGGGCGATTTCAATATTTGAAGCTCCGATGCGTAATTTATTCAGAATCTCTTTTTCGCGATGGGTCAGCAACGCAGACTCTGAACTGTTATAGCGATAATTTCCGGAATGCGTTATGAGGTAGCTGGCAAGTTTTTGCGAAAAGTAGCATTCACCACGCAGAACGCCCTGCAGGCCATCAACCACGCGCGTCTCGTCCTCGTTGACATAGAAGACACCATTGATATGCGGCCAGCTTTCAATATCCCTGAAAGGATACTCTTCAGGCGTATTCAACAATAGCACACGGATATTGTTGTTTTTTCTGCTTAAAATATCTTGCCAGTATTGGATAAGTTTTTTATCCGCTTCCATCATATCGAAAAGAATAATACTGCCAGGCGCAATGTCATCGAAAGAGCGTTGAATGCTATGCAATTTTCCGCTCAATGTAAGACTTTGCTTTAAATGCTGTAGTAAGGCTGTCGCCTGTAAAGAAGGCTTGGTCACTAACAATAATGTCTGACCATGAAAGCTTTGGACTTCATTAAACATGATGAAACCCCTTTTTTGAAACATCTGGCAGCTGCCCCCAATAATATTATTGGGGGCACCAGAAGCACTGACAGATGTTGCACTGCTGTGTGTAGAAGAAAGACCATATCCCTTGAAGTAAGGGAAAATAAAATAACAATGCCGAACTTCTGTTTTCAATCTAGCTATTACGATTTTTAAAGCAAGTGTTAAACATGTAACGAGATGTAAAAATCAATATTAACTTGTAAAATTTGAGTTCATGAATTGATGAGACTTCATCAAAAAGTTGTACACAAACATATTGATGCACACATTTTAAAAATCATACAAATTATATTATCTTGTTGATTATTAAGAAATATATATTTAAGGCGCCTTTAAGGGTAAGGTATGAGCCTGGTCAAAACGCTAAGCCTATTTTTACAATGTGTAAACGTCTTAAGAAATCACGGAGTTTGTCACGCATTCATGGATATATCGTCAAACTCCCCTGCAAGGCAGGCGAAACGGCAAATCAGCATTTTCACCGCTATCCATTTCCGAAATCTGTATATGCGCTTTTTAAAAGGCCTGTTAAACCGCTGTATCACCGGGGTGTTTAATTTTTTTTAATACTTTGGGGTGACGATGGAAATAAAAATACAACTGGCGGGTGAGATATTAAAATTGTTTCGGCAGACATACTCTTCATCGTAACGCCGGGTTAACAAAATATTTCACCTTGTTAACGCAAGTTATTTTACCACCAGGTCCAGGGTGATAACATGAAGAACAAGTTGTTATTGATGTTTACATTACTGGGTGCACCTGGATTTGTTTTCGCTACCCCTGATTTGGCAGCTTCAGAATACAATTTTGCGGTTAATGAATTGAGTAAATCATCCTATAACCAGGCCGCTATTATTGGGCAGCAGGGCGTTAATAATAACGCAACTGTTCTCCAGCAGGGCACGAAATTGTTATCTGTCGTTTCCCAGGAAGGCGGAAATAATCGGGCGAACATTGAACAATCAGGCAGTTATAACCTTGCCTACGTTGATCAAAAAGGGAACTCGAACAGTGCGAGTATTAATCAAGGTGCATATGGTAATACCGCAATGATTATTCAGAAAGGTTCTGGTAACAGAGCGAATATTACGCAGTACGGTACGCAAAAAACGGCAGTTGTAGTGCAGAGACAGTCACAAATGGCGATTCGCGTAATCCAACGCTAGCTATTGAGTGATGAATTAATCAATCCGATGGGGGCTTTACAATGAAACTTTTAAAAGTGGCAGTAATTGCAGCAATCGTGGTTTCTGGCAGTGCTATGGCTGGCTCCATTCCACAATGGGGCAATAATCATGGCGGCGGCAACAATGGTGGAAATAACGTTAGCCCAGAAACCCTGACTGTTTATCAGTACGGTGGTCGTAACAACGTAGACGCTTTGCAGAGCGACGCTCGTGGGTCTGAAATCACCGTAACTCAGAACGGTTTCGGTAACGATGCTGACCTGTCACAGGGCGCTGATAACAGCGAAATCGACCTGAACCAGCGTGGCCAGGGTAACGAAGCGACCATCAGCCAGTGGAGTGGTCGTGACCTCACCGCTAACGTTCGTCAGTCTGGTGGTCGTAACGAAGTGAGTCTGAATCAGACCTCTAACGGTGCTACCGCTAACATCACTCAGGTTGGCTTCGGCAACACCGTTACTGCTGGCCAGTACTAACGCTGACGTCCGTACGACGAAAAAACAGGGCTGAGGCCCTGTTTTTTTTTGGGAGAAGATCATGAATACACTTTTACTGCTTGCTGCGCTCACCAGCCAGATTACCTTTCAGACGGCCACTGAAGGCGAAATGTTGACCATTATTCCTCAGGTAACGGTGACCGAACCCTGTTTATGCCAGGTGCAGATCCTCACCTCGCGCAGCGGACCCGGTGGGCAGAGTACCTCGCGGCAGCAAAATACCGTCTCATTACCGGCTAATAAAACGGTCAATCTTTCCCGAATGACCGTTAACTCGGGACCCAACGACAAAGTGAATGTCATTGTTACGGTGTCGGATGGCAAATCACTGCACCTGTCGCAGCAGTGGCCGCCGTCAAAAGCGTAATGGGTAAAACATTCATGAAATCAATGGATTGATTAGTGTAGCGTAAATGTTTGTGTGTGGTTATTCTGATGTTGCTGGCATCGTCGATGCCAGTCGACAGCCCAGCCCGGGGCCTGTCTTATTATCATCAAGGACGATTTTCATTAAGGATCGCACCGATGATCTCGTCCCGTATCAAACTTTCCGCCGCGCTCGTGATGGCGGTGACGTTCACCCCGGCTTATGCCGCGACAGTCATCCATTTCACCGGACAGGTTGTCGAAGATCCCTGCGTGATCTCCCCGGCGTCGCACACCATTTCGGTGACCTGTCCGCAGAATACAAAAATGCATACCCAACAGGTGAGCTATTCAGATGCCTTATATGGGGCTGCTGTAACGGATCGCGCGACCATCAGTATGAAGTACATTAACCCTGAAAAATCGTTGGCTATTGTTCAGGTGGATTACCGCTAAGGCGGGGCGGTTTTCTGATTGCAGGGCTTACACACCCCATCCTCTGCGATACACTTAAGAAAAAAGCGTCAGCAGAGGTTGATTATGAACTCGCGTATTGAAGTTTTTCTCGGTGATATCACCACCCTGCATGTCGATGTGGTGGTCAATGCCGCCAATCCCTCGTTGATGGGCGGTGGCGGCGTGGATGGCGCCATTCACCGGGCGGCCGGGCCCGCACTGCTGGAGGCCTGCAAGGTGGTACGTCAGCAGCAGGGCGAATGCGCGCCGGGCCAGGCGGTCATTACTCTGGCAGGCGACCTGCCAGCCAAAGCGGTGATCCACACCGTTGGCCCCGTCTGGCATGGAGGCGATCGTCATGAAGCCCGGATCCTGGAAGAGGCTTATCGCAACAGCCTGAACCTGGCGGCAGCCAACGGCTATCATACCCTCGCATTCCCGGCAATCAGCACCGGCGTGTACGGTTATCCGCGTGCCGCAGCGGCAGAAATCGCCGTTAATACGGTTTCGGATTATCTCACCCGCAAGCCTCTGCCGGAGCGGGTATACTTTGTCTGCTATGATGAAGAAAATGCCCGGCTATACAAGCGACTGCTTACCCAACGAGGTCAGGAAACCGACGCATAACACGCGACTTGGGCGCGCTATTGCGCCGGTCAGCTCTGCTCATCCTGGCCTTTGTGGTCTTCTCCCTCTTGATAACAGTCTTGACGCCTTCGCCTGCCGTTACCGGCTGGCGGAGATGGCGGAAAAGACCCTCGATGTGCAGTATTACATCTGGGAAGATGACATGTCCGGAAGACTGTTGTTTTCCGTGTTGCTCTCCGCCGCCATGCGCGGCGTGCGGGTGCGTCTGCTGCTGGATGACAACAATACGCAGGGGCTGGACGCTATCCTGCGCCTGCTGGACGCACATCCCAATTTCTCCGTTCGTCTGTTTAACCCTTTCTCATTTCGCACCCTGCGCGCTCTTGGTTACCTCACGGACTTCGCCCGACTCAACCGGCGAATGCATAACAAGAGTTTTACCGTGGACGGGGAAGTCACTATTGTTGGTGGCAGAAATATCGGGGATGCCTATTTTGGCGCGGGCGAGGAGCCTTTATTCTCCGATCTGGATGTGATGGCAACAGGTCCGGTAGTTCAGGACGTGGCCGATGATTTTGAACGCTACTGGAACTGCGCCTCGGTTTCCACGCTCCAGCAGGTGCTGGAGCTCTCGGAGACCGAGATCGAAGATAAAATTCACCCGCCTGAAGAGTGGTATCGGGACGATATCACCCGCCGCTATCTGGATAAACTCCAGTCCAGCGAGTTTATTACCCGCCTCGAGGCCGGTAATTTGCCGCTGATCTGGGCGAAAACCCGGTTGCTCAGTGACGATCCGCGTAAAGGGCAGGGCAGGGCAAAACGCCATTCGCTGCTGCCGCAGCGTTTGCTGGACGTCATGGGCTCGCCGGTGGAGCAAATTGCGATTATCTCCGCCTATTTTGTTCCGACCCGGGCGGGGGTAGCCCTGCTGCTGCAGATGGTTCGTAAAGGGGTAAAAGTCGCCATTATGACCAATTCCCTGGCGGCTAACGATGTCGCCGTGGTGCATGCAGGCTATGCCCGCTGGCGCAAGAAGCTGTTGCGCCACGGCATTGAACTGTATGAACTTAAGCCGACCCAGGATGGCGTACCGGTGGTGCACGACCGCGGTATTACCGGGAACTCCGGTTCCAGCCTGCATGCCAAGACGTTCAGTATCGACGGTGAGAAAGTGTTTATTGGTTCGCTTAATTTTGATCCCCGGTCAACCATGCTTAATACCGAGATGGGCTTTGTCATTGAAAGCGAGGTGCTGGCGCGACTAATCCATACCCGTTTTGTCCGCAGTCAACGCCATGAGGCCTGGCAGATAAAGCTGGACAGTCTGGGACGACTGAACTGGATTGAGCGCAAGGATGGAGAGGAAATTGTGCACACAAAGGAACCCAAAACCCGTTTCTGGCAGCGGATGCTGGTGCGGCTGGCCTACTGGCTACCCGTAGAGTGGCTGCTGTAAAGCGGCGCCGGTTCAGTGACCGGCGCACAACATTTAGCTGGTGGCCTGCGGGGTGTTATTGGGTTTGCTGGCCGGTTTACCGGAAAATAAGAAGCGCAGCAGCGGAATACGCAGATGAATTTCATACAGCGCAATCGCAATCCCGACCACGAACACCAGTCCGCAGATAAAGCCCAGCAGATTTGAGCTGATATGCGGCGTGATATAAGCGCCAAAGAACAGCGTCAACGGGTGATGCACCAGATAGATAAACAGCGAGGCGTTGACAAAATAGGTCACGCGCGCGGATTTAAAGTTCAGCAGGCGGTGCCCCAGGGCAAAGACCACATTTACCATCCACAGCCCCAGCAGCATGGTGATCACGCTTTCGGTTTCATACATCCACGCATCACCGCTGCCATAACGCTGATTCAGCAGATAGGCGACAAACGCCAGCGCCGCCCCGAGGGTGCAGCCGCGCGATGGGGTAGTGAACAGGGCTTTCAGTTTGGGATGCACAAATGCCAGCGCGCCAATCATAAAGAAAGGAAGATAGAAGAGCGTCTGCATCACCACAAAATTAAACAGACCGTCGCTGAGGATCGGCGAGTAAACCATTAACAGCGTGCGGCGCAGCGCAGCATAGGCAATGCCCAGCAGTAAAAACAGAATCGACAGTTTGCCCCAGCTGATGTTGGCAAAAAATGTCTCCGTCCGGGTACTGAGATGGCGGCGCATGCGGCTGAATAGCCACAGGCAGATCGTGGTCATCACCACCAGCACCAGCAGGAACCACAGGTGCGAGATCAGTTCCCAGGCGAGGGTATTGTATTTTTCGTACAGCGACAGGTTGTGCCAGGTATCCGCTTTGCCTTTTACGTACTGCAGCATAATAAATTGCGGCAGCGTGAGCAGGGGAATAGCGGTGAGCATCGGGATGCCGACGCGCTCGACGCGCACTTTCCACCACCGTTTAAGCGGGTAGCGCAGAAAAAGCATGTAGGAAAAATAGCCAGAAATAACGAAAAAGACCTGCATCCGGAAGGAATGGATAAAATCGTTGAATAGCGTCAGCCACCACGAGGACTCGGCGCTATTGACGTGCCAGACGTGGCTCGAATAGATCAATGAGATGTGAAATGGGATCCCCAGCAGCATGAGCCAGGCCCGAATAGAATCAAGGAAATATTCGCGTTGTGCGGGTACGGTACTCATATGACGTTGCGCATTCTCA
The DNA here is from genome assembly GCF_049974505.2 of Leclercia sp. TB492. Classification (NCBI taxonomy): domain Bacteria; kingdom Pseudomonadati; phylum Pseudomonadota; class Gammaproteobacteria; order Enterobacterales; family Enterobacteriaceae; genus Leclercia; species Leclercia sp. TB492. The sequence goes on from NZ_CM127572.1 coordinate 1,723,191, forward strand.
GACTTATCGCCTTATCCCTAAGACCAATAGTGGTTACATTCGGGGCCAACCCTACACGAAGTCCGACATACTGTCTCCAGGATAAGCACGCAAAGTGAAAACGGGTTACTTTCATTTGCTTAATCCATGAGCCAGCACGCTGAACAAAGCGGTGATTATGTTGTCGGAATGCCTGATTTTCCATTAAAATGGATCGGATCGATATAAGCACACAAAGGGGGAAGTGCTTACTTATTATGAAACATACACCACATATGATGAAAATGCGTTGGTTAGGGGCAGCCGTCTTGTTGTCTCTGTATACCTCATCGGCCCTGGCCTTTACCATCGACGACGTCGCAAAACAGGCAAAATCGATGGCGGGTAAAGGGTACGAAGCGCCAAAAAGTAACTTGCCCTCCGTTTTCCGCGACATGAAATATGCGGACTATCAGCAGATCCAGTTTAATCACGATAAAGCGTACTGGAATAAGATTAAGACCCCATTCAAGCTTGAGTTTTATCATCAGGGGATGTACTTCGACACGCCTGTTACTATTAATGAAGTGACAGCCAATGCGGTACGTAAGATCAAGTACAGCCCGGATTATTTTAATTTCGGCAATGTGCAACACGATAAAGACACCGTGAAAGATCTGGGCTTTGCGGGCTTTAAAGTGCTTTATCCTATCAACAGTAAAGATAAGAACGACGAAATTGTCAGCATGCTGGGGGCGAGCTATTTCCGCGTGATCGGCGGCGGCCAGGTGTACGGCCTCTCTGCGCGTGGTCTGGCGATCGATACCGCCCTGCCTTCCGGGGAAGAGTTCCCTCGTTTTCGCGAGTTCTGGATTGAGCGTCCAAAACCGACCGACAAACGCCTGACTATCTATGCCCTGCTGGATTCTCCGCGTGCGACCGGTGCCTATCGTTTCGTCATTATTCCGGGCCGAGACACCGTGGTTGACGTGCAGTCAAAAGTCTATCTGCGCGATAAAGTCGGCAAGCTGGGCGTTGCGCCATTAACCAGTATGTTCCTGTTCGGGCCTAACCAGCCGTCGTCCGCCACCAACTTCCGCCCGGAACTGCATGACTCTAACGGTCTGTCGATTCTTGCCGGGAACGGCGAGTGGATCTGGCGTCCGCTGAACAACCCGAAACATCTGGCGGTAAGCAGCTTCAGCATGGAAAACCCACAGGGGTTCGGCCTGCTGCAGCGCGGTCGTCAGTTCTCTCGCTTTGAAGATCTGGACGATCGTTACGATCTGCGCCCAAGCGCCTGGATCACCCCGAAAGGCGAGTGGGGCAAAGGTAAAGTTGAGCTGGTAGAGATCCCGACCAACGACGAAACCAACGACAACATCGTCGCGTACTGGACGCCGGATCAGCTTCCGGAAGCCGGGAAAGAGATGAACTTCAACTACTCCATCACCATGAGCCGCGATGAAGACAAACTGCATGCGCCAGAAAACGCGTATGTGCTGCAGACGCGCCGTTCAACCGGTGACGTGAAGCAGTCGAATCTTATCCGTCAGCCGGATGGCACTATCGCGTTCGTGGTGGACTTCACCGGTCAGGAGATGGCTAAACTGGCGCCGGAAACTCCGGTCACCGCGCAGGCAAGCATCGGTGATAACGGTGAAATCGTTGAAAACAACGTGCGTTATAACCCGGTCACTAAAGGCTGGCGTTTAACCCTGCGTGTGAAACTGAAAGACGCGAAACAACCGACTGAGATGCGTGCCTCTCTGGTGAACGCTGACCAGCCGCTGAGTGAAACCTGGAGCTATCAGCTACCTGCCAATGAATAAGACAACTGAGTATATCGATGCCATGCCGCTGACCGATATCGAGAAGGCGGCACTGCCGAAGGGTGACATCAGCGCGGTGCATACCGCGCTGGATGCCGATCATCATCCGTTTACCCGTGAAGATGATACCCCGCTGGGCTCGGTTAAAAGCCGCCTTGAGCAGGCCTGGCCCGACTCACTGGCCGAAGGCCAGCTGATTCGCGATGACGAAGGGCGTACCCAGCTTGAGGCGATGCCGAAAGCGACGCGCTCCTCAATGTTCCCGGATCCCTGGCGCACCAACCCGGTGGGCCGTTTCTGGGATCGCCTGCGTGGCCGCGACGTGACCCCGCGCTACCTCTCTCGCCTGACCAAAGAGCAGCAGGCCAGCGAGGAAAAATGGCGCACCGTCGGCAGTATTCGCCGCTACATCCTGCTGCTGCTGACCATCGCGCAGACCGTCGTCGCCACCTGGTATATGAAGACCATTCTGCCTTACCAGGGCTGGGCGCTGATCAATCCGGCCGATATGTTCGGCCAGGATCTGCTGGTCTCGTTTATGCAGCTGCTGCCGTATATACTGCAGAGCGGCATCCTGCTGCTGTTCGCCATTCTCTTCTGCTGGGTATCGGCCGGTTTCTGGACCGCGCTGATGGGCTTCCTGCAGCTGTTGATCGGCCGGGACAAATACAGCATCTCTGCGTCGACGGTGGGGGATGAACCTATCAACCCTGAGCACCGCACGGCGCTGATCATGCCTATCTGTAACGAAGACGTCGATCGCGTCTTCGCCGGCCTGCGCGCTACCTGGGAGTCGGTGAAAGCTACCGGTAACGGCGAACACTTCGACGTTTACATCCTGAGTGACAGCTACAACCCCGACATTTGCGTGGCGGAACAGAAAGCCTGGATGGAGCTGATCGCCGAAGTGCAGGGCGAAGGGCAGATCTTCTACCGTCGTCGCCGTCGTCGCGTGAAGCGTAAAAGCGGCAACATCGATGACTTCTGCCGTCGCTGGGGCAACCAGTACAGCTACATGGTGGTGCTGGATGCGGACTCGGTGATGACCGGTGACTGCCTGACGGGTCTCGTGCGCCTGATGGAAGCCAACCCCAACGCCGGGATCATCCAGTCTTCGCCAAAAGCGTCGGGCATGGACACGCTCTATGCGCGCTGCCAGCAGTTTGCGACGCGCGTGTACGGGCCGCTCTTTACCGCCGGTCTGCACTTCTGGCAGCTGGGTGAATCCCACTACTGGGGGCATAACGCCATCATCCGCGTGAAGCCGTTCATCGAGCACTGTGCCCTGGCGCCGCTGCCGGGTGAAGGCTCCTTTGCGGGCTCGATCCTGTCGCATGACTTCGTGGAAGCCGCGCTGATGCGTCGTGCTGGTTGGGGGGTGTGGATTGCCTACGACCTCCCGGGCTCTTATGAAGAGCTGCCGCCGAACCTGCTGGATGAGCTGAAGCGTGACCGCCGCTGGTGTCACGGTAACCTGATGAACTTCCGCCTGTTCCTCGTCAAAGGGATGCACCCGGTACACCGTGCCGTGTTCCTGACCGGCGTGATGTCCTACCTCTCCGCGCCGCTGTGGTTTATGTTCCTGGCCCTGTCGACCGCGCTGCAGGTGGTGCACGCCCTGACCGAGCCGCAGTACTTCCTGCAACCGCGCCAGCTGTTCCCGGTGTGGCCGCAGTGGCGTCCCGAGCTGGCGATCGCGCTCTTTGCCTCGACGATGGTGCTGCTGTTCCTGCCGAAGCTGCTCAGTATCGTGCTGATCTGGTGTAAGGGCTCGAAAGAGTACGGCGGTTTCTTCCGCGTCACGCTCTCCCTGCTGCTGGAAGTGCTGTTCTCGGTACTGCTGGCACCGGTGCGTATGCTGTTCCACACCGTCTTCGTGGTCAGCGCGTTCCTCGGCTGGGAAGTGGTCTGGAACTCACCGCAGCGTGACGATGACTCCACCCCGTGGAGTGAAGCCTTTATGCGTCACGGCTCGCAGATGCTGCTTGGCCTGGTGTGGGCCGTAGGGATGGCGTGGCTGGATCTGCGCTTCCTGTTCTGGCTGGCACCGATTGTCTTCTCGCTGATCCTGTCGCCGTTCGTGTCGGTGATCTCCAGCCGGTCGACCGTGGGTCTGCGCACCAAACGCTGGAAGCTGTTCCTGATCCCGGAAGAGTATTCCCCGCCGCAGGTGCTGGTGGATACCGACAGGTATCTGGAGCTCAACCGCAGCCGTTCGCTGGAAGATGGTTTTATGCACGCCGTGTTTAACCCATCGTTCAACGCGCTGGCCACCGCCATGGCGACTGCCCGTCACCGTGCCAGCCATGTGCTGGAGATCGCCCGCGATCGTCACGTTGAGCAGGCGCTGAACGAGACCCCGGAGAAGCTGAACCGCGATCGTCGTCTGGTGTTGCTGAGCGACCCGGTCACCCTGTCGCGCCTGCATTATCGTGTCTGGTCCGCCCCGGAGAAATACTCTTCATGGGTGAACCATTATCAGACGTTGAAGATGAACCCGCAGGCGTTGAAGACCAAATAAGCCGTCAGTGTTGCATGACGTGTAGGCCGGGTAAGCGTAGCGCCACCCGGCAAATAAATACCGGCTCCAGGGCCGGTATTTTTATCTTTGAGGTATTAAATGCGATTTTTCATCGTCATTACGATGGCGTTATTACTGAGCGGCTGCGGGAGTATTATCAGCCGGACCATCCCGGGGCAGGGACACGGCAATCAATACTATCCGGGCGTGCAGTGGGACGTTCGCGACTCCGCGTGGCGTTACCTGACGGTGCTGGATCTGCCATTCTCGCTGGTTTTCGATACCCTGCTGCTGCCCATCGACGCTCAGCATGGGCCCTATGAGTAACTAACGCTCATCCCACTCATCCGCTGCGGTTTGGCCCTCTTCGGTATCCAGCGGCGGCTCAAGCTGGAATTCACCCTCATCCCATTCATGCAGGGTGTTCTCTTCCAGCCACTCCTGACGGAGCTCAATCTCGTCATAATCGCCATCAAACACTGCCTGAGCCGCTTCACCGCTCAGCACCGGCAGACATTCGCCGTCTTCGCCGTCATCGGCAAAAAATTCGGCCTGCCACATAATGTCCCCATCCTGCATGACATATTTCTGGATATTGAGTTGCTCAATATTCGCGTCATCTTCCTCAATGCCGGGATTATCAGCGAGGAACTCCTCGCGCGCGGCATCAATCGCTTCCTCTAGAGTGGCAAACATAGTCATCGGCGTCTCCCTGTGATTTGACATGGTGTTCAGGGAAAGAATAGCTGATTCTCCATAATTGCAAGTATGAAAGCCGTAAAAGCATTCACGAAGTTGTCTTAATCTGGCGCAGATACCCTATCCGGCTCGTGGACAGACCGCGGCTGGCGAACGTCGCGCGACAGACTTACCCAGGAGTAAAAGACGTTAAACATCACCACGCAAGCGGTCACAATAAACACCGCGCGAAAACCGTAGCTGGCCGCGATACCGGCCCCGAGAAGCGGGCCGGTGACGTTGCCGATATCACGGAACGACTGGTTATAGCTGAAGATACGGCCGGCAATCTGATTGGTGGAGTTATAGACCAGCAGGGTCTGGACCGCAGGCAGCAGGGCACCATCGGCCGCCCCGAGTAAAAAGCGCAGTACGCCCAGCTGCCACGGCGATTGCACGAAGGACATCGGGATAAGCAGCAGGACGGAGATCGCCAGGGCGACAATCAGGATCCTTTCCGGGCCGATACGATCCCCCAGTTTTCCCAGCCGCGGGGCGCTGATCAGCGCGGCCACGCCCGGCACCGAGGCGATTAAGCCGCTGATAAAGGCGATATTGCTGACGTGGCCGGCGAGGTCGCGTACATACAGGGTCAGGATCGGCGCGATGGACCCGGTCGCTACCTGAATGATCATGGTGGTGACAAACAGGCTGATTACCAGTCGGGGGTTTTTCAGCGAGGCGAACACCTGGCGGGCATGCAGCATCTCTTTTTTGGGCACCGGAGTAAAATTTTCCCGAATGCAGAAAAAGGTCAGCAGGAAGCAGGCAAACAGGACGCCCGCGGTGATGAAAAAGACCGGGCGCAGACCGTAGCTGTCCGCCAGAAGCCCGCCGGCCAACGGGCCGAGCAGAGCGCCGCTCACCGCACCGGTGGAGAGGGTGCCTAACGCCCAGCCGCTTTTATGGCGAGGAATTTGCGTGGCGATAAGCGCGTTGGCATTGGGCACAAACCCGCCCAGCAGCCCCAGCACGGCGCGTAAGATCAGAAATTGCCAGATGTTTTGCGCCATCCCCATCAGTAGCATGATAATCGCCATCCCCAGCGCCGAGCGCAGCAGCATAATCTTACGCCCCTTGCGATCGGCCAGCCCACCCCAGAACGGAGACGCGATGGCGGAGAAGAGGAAGGTGATGCTGAAGACCAGCCCCGACCACATGTTGAGGGCGCTGTGGCCGCTGACGCCCAGCTGTTCGACATACAGCGGCAGGAAAGGCATGACCAGGCTAAAGGCGGCCCCGGTGAGAAAGCAGCCCAGCCAGGCCACCATGAGGTTCCGCTTCCAGTTAATTGGCGTTTCTGAGGGAGACATAGCTATCCGCATTATGATGCGCAGCGGCATCATCATTTAAAGAAGTAATAAGCCTGCTAATTATGCGCCTGGGTGATGGTTGCTGCAATGCGGGAAAGCATGATAAGTCAAAAGGGTGGTGCGGCCGGAGAGGCCGCAGGGCACAACGTTAATAGCGGGAAGGTACGCCTTCAGGGCGGGTTTTGAAGCGGCGATGCAGCCACATATACTGTTCCGGTGCCAGCAGGATGCACTTCTCAACCACCTCATTCATCCACGCGGCGGTGGTTTTCGCATCGTCCAGCGGTGGAGAACACTCTGGTTCCAGCATCATCAGCTCATAGCCCTTACCGTTGGATTTGCGGCGCGGTACGAAGGGCACAATTGCCGCCTGCGACAGACGGGCCAGCGTCCAGGTACCGGTGGTAGTGGCCGCTTCATCGACGGCAAAGAACGGAACGAAGACGCTGGCACCCGGGCCGTAGTCATGGTCCGGCGCATACCAGATCACCTCGCCGGATTTCAGCGCCCGGATCATCCCCTTGAGATCTTTACGGTCGATCATGCTCTTGTTGGAGCGCATCCGGCCCCAGGTTTGCAGCCAGTCGATCACCGGATTGTCATTCGGGCGATAGACGCCGATGCCGGGGGCCTGCATGCCGAACATCCGCGCGCCGATCTCCAGCGTGAGAAAATGAACGCCAATCAGCAGTACGCCGGTTTTCTGCGCCTGGAGCTGATGCACGGGCTCCATGCCGGTGCCGGTCACTTCGGTCCAGCGCGCCATGCGTTTATCGGACCAGAACCATGCCATCCCGGTCTCCATCAGCCCCATGCCGACGGATTCAAAGTTTTTGACCACCATGTCGTGACGCTCTTGCTCGCTCATCTCAGGAAAACAGAGTTCCAGATTGCGTCGGGCAATCCAGGCGCGGCGGGGCATAAAGCGCATCGCCAGGCGACCCAGGCCGCAGCCGAGACGGTAGATCAGCGGGTAGGGCAGCTGCACCAGTAACCATAATAAACCGATGCCAGCCCAGGTCAGCCAGTAACGAGGATGTAATAGCGCAGTGGAAAATTTAGGTAATTGAGTCATGTCGTTCCTGTTTTTAATACGTCCTGTCGGCAGATTGTCGCATTATTCGTTTCATATCCAAAACGGATGACAACGGAATGTTCATAAAAACGTCAAATGTTATTGCCCGGGCATTAAGAGGTATGAAATGTAGCGCAAAATGAAGGGATGTAAATTCTCATTGTTTGCTATATGATGCCGCCCGATTTTCATTCTCACTACGATTGCAGGAACCGTACACCATGCCAGTGTTACACAACCTCATTTCGAACGAAGAGCTGAAAGCGCGCATGTTGGCTGAAACCGAGCCGCGCACGACGATCTCGTTCTATAAATATTTCACCGTCGTTAACCCACAGGCCACGCGTGACGCACTGTATAAGGCGTTAACTGCCCTGAACGTCTTTGGCCGCATCTATCTGGCGCACGAAGGTATCAATGCGCAAATCAGCGTGCCTGAAAGCAACGTCGAGGCCCTGCGTGACTTCCTGTACGCCTTTGACCCGGCGCTGGACGGCCTGCGCCTGAACGTTGCCCTCGACGATGACGGCAAATCTTTCTGGGTGCTGCGCCTGAAAGTGCGCGAACGCATTGTGGCCGACGGCATTGACGACCCGACGTTTGACGCCAGCGATGTGGGTGAGTACCTGAAAGCGGCCGACGTTAACGCCATGCTCGACGATCCCGACGCCGTGTTTATCGATATGCGTAACCACTACGAATATGAAGTGGGCCATTTTGAAAACGCGCTTGAAATCCCGGCAGACACCTTCCGCGAGCAGCTGCCGAAAGCGGTTGAGATGATGCAGGAGCATAAGGACAAGAAAATTGTCATGTACTGCACCGGGGGGATCCGCTGCGAAAAAGCCAGCGCATACATGAAGCATCAGGGCTTCAACAAAGTCTGGCATATCGAGGGCGGGATCATTGAGTATGCCCGTCGCGCGCGCGAACAGGGGCTGCCGGTGCGCTTTATCGGCAAGAACTTCGTCTTTGACGAGCGGATGGGGGAGCGTATCTCTGACGATGTGATCGCCCATTGCCATCAGTGCGGCACCGCCTGCGACACCCATACCAACTGCAAAAACGACGGCTGTCACCTGCTGTTTATTCAGTGTCCTGCCTGCGCCGGGAAGTTCAACGGCTGCTGCAGCGAGCTGTGTAGCGAGGAGAGTATGTTGCCGGAAGAGGAGCAGCGCCGCCGCCGTGCGGGCCGCGAGAACGGCAATAAGATCTTCAATAAATCGCGTGGGCGTCTGAACACCCGCCTGGGTATTCCTGACCCGGAATAACCCTGAAACCTTGCCCGGTAGCGCGATGCTGACCGGGCGAGGGCATTACTTCTGCTGTACCCCTTCCACCGAAATAATCAGCTCTACGTCCTGCGACGCCGGGCCCAGATCGGTGGTGATGTTGAAGTCCTTCAGGTGAATTTTGCCTGTCGCTTCAAATCCTGCGCGCTTACCGCCCCAGGGATCGTCACCCTGACCAATCAGTTTTGCATCCAGCTTAACCGGCTTGGTTACGCCGTTCAGCGTCAGATCGCCAGTGATATCCAGACCCTCGCCATCCTTCTTCACCTCGGTCGAGGTAAAGGTCGCCTGCGGGTATTTCGCCACGTTGAGGAAATCTGCGCTACGCAGGTGCTTATCGCGCTCGGCGTGGTTGGTATCCAGGCTGTTGGTATTCAGGGTCACGTTGACCTTATCGGCCGCCGGATTACTCTCATCAAAGGTGAAGGAGCCGTCGAAATCCTTGAAGGTGCCATACAACCAGCTGTAGCCCAGATGCTGGATGCGGAAATTCACAAAGGCGTGCTGACCTTGCTTATCAATTTTGTAGTCGGCTGCCACCGCGGCGCCGGTGGTGAACAGCAGAGAACCTAAGGTTAATCCCAGCAGGCTTTTTTTCATTTTATGCTCCAGAGTCAGGTGACGCTTTGCCCAACATTCGTGTCAGGGTGGCGTCTTTGTCGATAAAGTGGTGTTTGATGGCCGCAAGACCATGCAGTGCAGATAACGAGACCACGCCCCAGGCCAGCCACAGATGAACGGTGCCGGCCAGATCGGCCTGCGCCCCGGCATCCGCCAGCAGGGCAGGGACGTCAAACAGACCGAAGACGCTGATCGGCTTGCCGTCGGCGGTGGAAATTAAATAACCGCTGATAAGAATGGCGAACAGCACCGCATACAGGGCAAAATGCGCGGCGGCGGCGCTCAGACGCGTGACGCGCGACTGGCTTTTCAGCGCCGGGGGCACCGGGGAAAAACGGCGCCACAGCAGACGCACCACCAGCGCGAGCATCAGCATAAAACCGATGCTTTTGTGCAGCTCTGGTGCCTGGTGATACCAACCATCGTAATAGCTGAGGGTCACCATCCATAATCCAAGGCCAAACATGCCATACACCGCAATAGCCATCAGCCAGTGCAAACTCATGGAAATAACGCCATAGCGTGTAGGGGAATTACGCACCTGCATTTTGAATACCGTCATTAATTAATAAGCGCTCAAAATGGCGTGGAGGAAACATTAATGCAAATGATATTTATAGATATTCATTATTAATTTTATTTGTTCAATTCTTTTGAAGGAAAATAAGTAAAAATGGTCAATATGACTGTTAATGCTTTGTGATGCAGGCTGATTTAAGGCGGGTTATGACGATTTTATGATGTTCAAATAATTTATTGTGAAATTATAGTTATCTTAAGAATCGTCAGTTTTTGTCAATATGTCTCATCAGAAAAATACAATGTACAGAATATCGAGGATCGCCAGTAACGACCACAGCACAATATAGAGCATCAGATGCTCGCGAATATTATTGACCACATAATTAACAATACGACGCATGAGGGTACCGGTAATGGAGATGATGAAAGGCTTCGGCAACCCGAAGCCTGACAGCATTATCGGCTAAAGCGCGACAGGGAGAAAGGCGCGAGATCAAACGGCGGGGCGATCTGCTGTGAGAATTGCGCGGCAATCTCGCCCAGCACGCTGGCAAATTTGAACCCGTGCCCGCTCAGGCCGGCGATCAGCAGCGTATTATCATGGCCCGGCAGGGTATCGATGATGAAGTCTTCGTCCGGCGTGTTGTCATAGGTGCAGGCTGCCCCGTATAACAGGCCGCCGATACCCGGCAACACGTTGCGCAGGAACTTGAATGCTTCAGAGCCGTCGCCAGGCCAGGCACCGAACGGTTTGCGCTCTTCCGGGGAGTTGATAACCTGCCCGCCGTTGTGTTTACCGATCTTCAGCGCATCTTTCTCTGATGGGAAGCCGTAGAACTGATCCCCATCTGGCAGCTCGCCAGTGAAGGCCGGGAAGCGGTTCTGATGACTGTAACGCCCGTCGGACTGGAACCAGGAGAAGACCTTGCGCACCGGCTGGATCGGCAGGCCGGGCACCAGACGCGATACCCAGGTTCCGGCGCTTACCAGCAGGCGATCCGCACGATACGGACCCTCCGGGGTCTCGACGGTGACGCCGTCGTCCTGATGGGAAATCGCGGTGACCGGGCAGTTAAACAGCTGTGCGCAGCCCGCCTCTTTCGCCAGCGCAATCCAGGTTTTGATCGCCAGCTCGCTGCGCAGGACTCCGGACTCGGCCTCAAACAGACCGATATAACCCTCAGGAACCTGGATTTCAGGCCAGCGCTTCATCACCGCCGCCGCGTCCAGCCGCTCAAGATTGAGATTGAACTGGCGGGCGCTCTGCTCAACGGTTGCCAGGAACGTCGAATCTGACGGCCCGAGATTGACCACCCCCGTGCGTTCGAAGACCGGTTCGCCGCTGATGTCGGCCAGCTCATCCCACAGCGCCTGGGCGCGCAAAACCAGCGGCACATAGCGTTCACCTTCCCCGTAAGCGTGACGCATCAGGCGGGTGTCGCCGTGATGACTACCTTCGGTGTGGGGCGGCATATGGGCATCGATCATCAGGACGTTTTGACCGGCACGTGTTGCGTAATATCCTGCCGCTGCACCGACAGATCCGCTGCCAATAATAATTAAATCGTATTTCATCAGATTCTCTTTACGCGTTTCGTTGCTTAGCAGGGTAATTAAGACGTGACGGTTATACAAGGGCGAAATAAATGAGGCACCGTAAGGTGCCTTTTTGAGTGAGATTTAGACATGACATTAATGTCGCCGGTACTCATTTGCCTGGTAGTCACTGGATTCTATTTTTGCAATACCGGCTTCTAAAATAGAAATAAACTGACGTGCGACGTCTGTTGTTAACCACAGCGTCTGCCCAACTTCCGCTTCTTCGGTGTCAGGGTGATTCGGGGTCTGGTAATGCAAACGCAGCATCAGTGCGTCGTAGCTATCTACAGTGCTGATATCCCAGCCAACAAGCGGATGTGTCTGGATGACTTCATTATTCTTTTCCATCATAACCCCCTGAATACGTGTTAAAAGACAACGACTGTGAGGTTCAATGCGTGTTTTTCTGAAGCAATTTCAGTATATCAATAAATAAGGCTTCTGAAGGGAAAAAGAAACAGGCAGCACAACAAATTTGTGCGTTTTAGGATTGTTTGAACATTAAAACATCATCTTGCTGATGATTTTTGAGGAAGTCAGTCAGATTATTCGTACTAACGTTGAACAGACGAAAAAAAGCCGGGGCGACCCGGCAAAAAAAAACAAAGAGGGATAAAATTAATCGGTAATAAACCAGTCGTCAGCGCTCTCCCAGGTTTCCTGTAAAATTTCGCTGATGCGCGCTTTATCTTCTTTGGCGCCACCGATGACCGACAGATTGTTTGACCCGGCATAACGCACGGTGACAGCACCTTCGCGTTCGGGGAAGGAGTCATTTATACGGCGGGATAATTCACCCGCCAGCGCATCCAGCGCGCCGGCAGGCAAAGCAGTTGTTCTGGCAATGGTCACTTCGATACGCATAGTTGCCCCCTGTGTAATATACTGGTTATTTATACAGTTATATTATTGAACTTACAACAGGGGGCCAACAATTTTTAGCGTTTTACCGTCCAGTGCACGGTTTCACCTGCGAGGAACGGGATCAGGGTGTCATCCGTCAGCGCAATAGAATCCACCACGCTGCTCTCTTCGCGTACCAGTTCAACGAAGGTTTCATTGACCGGCAGGCCGTAGAAGCGAGGGCCGTTCAGGGAGCAGAAGGCCTCAAAGTGCTGCAGGGCGTTCATCTCGTCAAACACCTGGGCATAGCTGGCCAGCGCCGTAGGGGCGTTAAAGCAGCCTGCACAGCCGCAGCTGGCCTCTTTGCGATGACGGGCGTGCGGGGCGGAGTCGGTGCCGAGGAAGGCGCGCTCAAAGCCGCTGGCGACGAGTTCACGCAGCGCCTGCTGGTGGATATTGCGTTTGAGGATGGGCAGGCAGTAGAGGTGAGGGCGCACGCCGCCCACCAGCATGTGGTTGCGGTTGAACATCAGGTGCTGCGGGGTGATGGTGGCAGCCAGAAGCTCGTTGCCCTCGCGCACGTACTCGGCTGCATCTTTGGTGGTGATGTGTTCAAACACCACTTTCAGACCCGGCAGGCGCTGACGCAGCGGCTCCATCACGGTGTCGATGAAGCGCGCTTCACGGTCGAAGATATCGATCTCGGCATGGGTCACTTCGCCATGCACCAGCAGCGGCATCCCCAGTTTCTCCATACGCTCCAGCACCGGCATAATGGCATCAATGCTGGTCACGCCATGGCTGGAGTTAGTGGTGGCGTTCGCCGGGTAGAGTTTGGCGGCAGTAAAGACCCCTTCGTTAAAGCCGCGTTCAATCTCATTAGGATCGAGCGTGTCGGTCAGATAACAGGTCATCAGCGGGGTAAAATCGTGACCGGCAGGCACGGCATCAAGAATGCGCTGGCGATAGGCAATCGCCGCATCGACCGTGGTGACGGGCGGCACCAGGTTTGGCATAACAATCGCGCGGCCATAGATTTCACTGGTATAAGGCACGACGGTATTCAGCATATCGCCATCGCGAAGATGGATATGCCAGTCGTCTGGGCGGCGAATTTTCAAAACCTGGGATGGTGCAGTCATGGATAGGCTCCGGCTGAGTGAGATGATTTTTGCCGGACACAAAGAATAGGGGGAAACGTTTTCGTTTGCACTCTTTTCCGCAAAAAAAAGGGCGCCGGAGCGCCCTGGAGGTTAATCGACGAAGGGGATAACAATCTCACCCGGCTTCACTTCGATACCTTTAGCGTATTTTTTCGCCAGCGCTTCACCCTTGCTGTTATCTTCGCTCAGGATGTAGGCCGGCTGATGATTAAAGTAATTCTGCAGTGACTGGTTCAGGTAGGGCATCAGGGTTTGCAGAACCGGCTTCATCTTGTCCGGCGACACCACGGCGTCGGTGATCTCCATCTGCTGCAGATAGATGGCGCCCTGATCTTTATTGAAGACCGGCAGCGCTTTTAATTTCAGTTTGATATTGGCTTTCTGGCTACCGAACAGCGAGTTCATGTCCAGGCTGGCATCCCCGGAGAGCATCACTTTATTCGGCTCCTCGCGGCCAATCTGACTGGCAAGGTTGGTCAGGACGATATGCGCATCCGCCACGCCCGGAACGCCAATATCTTTCGCAAAGTTATTGCGCTTTTGCAGTGCCTGGTTGATCTCCTGTTCACTGACGGTGTACTGGGTAAGCTGATTACAACCAACCAGCAGGCCGCTGATGATCAACGCAGTGGCAATAACGATCTTCTTCATGGTTTTCCTCGACATATATGTCAGCGCTTCAATCCTGACGCGCCAGTATGTCAGGGGAGCCTGAGTCAGACCAGCAGAAAAAACTGATATCTGCGCCTGTGGAGCAATCAGGCGCCGGGTTCCAGCAAGGGGCGCACGCGGCGCTTGTGGCTGAACTGCCAGCCCAGCGCAAAGAAGGTGATGACGCCGATTAAGGCCAGCATCACCCACGGCAGCTCGGGCTGGTGGAACGCTTTCCCGGCATCGAACAGCCAGCCGCCTCCGGCATAGCCCAGCGCACCGCCAATCGCCAGCCCGAGACGGCTGAAGCCCATATAGCTGCCCCGCGCGCGCGGGTCGGCCAGCTCGGCGCTCAGCGTTTCACGAGCCGGTTCGGCGATAATAGAGCCGATATAGAAGGTGCAGATCAGCATAAACAGCTGCTGCAGGGAGCTGACCATGCCGATGGGCAGCATGCTCAGGGACATCAGCAGCAGCCCCGCCATCAGGCGGTGCTCGAGGCGGAATCGTTTCTCGCTCCAGCGCGCAATGGGGTAGAGCAGGGTCAGGGAGAGACAGGCCTCAATGGCGTACATCCATTTGACCGCCGCCGGGGAGCCCGCCACATCGTTAACCATGATCGGCAGCATCAGCATCACCTGCACTCCCAGCATGTAATAGCCCGCCAGGGTCAGCACATAGGTGATAAAGCGTTTATCGCGCCAGACCCGATCCAGCCCCTCACGCACCGGCGCTTTGACGGTGGAGAGTTTCCAGGCGGGCAGCAGCCAGGCGTTGAAGGCCGCGCAGAGGATAAACAGCACCGCGCCCGTGGCGCAGACCAGACGAAAATCATACTGCAGCAGCCAGCTGCCCAGCAGCGCGCCCACCACCGCCCCGGCGCTGTCCTGCATCATTAGCAGGGAGAAAAAACGTCCGCGATGCTGAGGGCGGATCAGTTTGACCACTAAGGCCGTGCGCGGTGGGTCGAACAGCGTGCCGCCAAGACCGGAGATAAAGCAGGAGACCCACAGCAGCCAGGGTTCATGGGCGATCGCCATAGTGGCAAACCCCGCCGCCCGCAGCAGCATGCCGGTGACGATCATCGGTTTAGCGCCGAAGCGGTCGGCAATTGCGCCGCCAAACACCCCCAGCCCCTGCTGAACGAACTGGCGCAGCCCCAGTGCAATGCCGACCATCAGCGCCGCCCAGCCCATCTGATCGACAAAGCGAATCGAAATAAGCGGGAAAACGACAAAAAAGCCGAGCACAACCAGCATGTTATCGACGAGCAGGAAGTACTTACCCAGACTCCGGGCCTGTGAGATACGGGACATTTCCCCTCCAGGGGAATAAAGATGATAAGCGCGCTAATATTCTGCGGTTTCGCCGGAGTTTTTCCCACAGCGCAAGCGACAATATTTTTTTATCAAAAGGGTACTTTGATTGAGGCTTTTCATCGAAAAATGTGAAAAGTCTTCAAAATGGTATGTCACTGTTTTCCCAGACGGCAACGGCGCAGGTATAGTAAAGCTAACGGGTCAAGGTTGTAACAGGAAGGAGTTGTATCCATGTTTGGCTATCGCAGTAATGTGCCGAAAGTGCGCCTCACGACTGACCGGCTGGTGGTTCGTCTGGTTCATGAGCGTGATGCCTGGCGTCTGGCGGACTACTACGCCGAGAATCGTCAGTTTTTAAAACCCTGGGAACCCGTGCGGGATGAAAGCCACTGTTATCCTTCCGGCTGGCAGGCCCGGCTGAGCATGATTGCCGAGTTCCACAAGCAGGGTTCGGCGTTCTATTTTGCCCTGCTCGATCCCGATGAGAAAGAGATCGTTGGGATCGCCAACTTTTCTAACGTGGTGCGGGGATCGTTTCACGCCTGCTATCTGGGTTACTCCATCGGACAAAAATGGCAGGGGCAGGGGCTGATGTTTGAGGCCTTAACCTCGGCAATCCGCTATATGCAGCGTACCCAGCATATGCACCGCATTATGGCCAACTACATGCCGCACAATCAGCGCAGCGGGGATCTGCTGGCGCGCCTCGGGTTCGAAAAAGAGGGCTACGCCAAAGACTATCTGCTGATTGACGGCGAATGGCGCGATCATGTCCTGACGGCGCTGACAACCAAAGAGTGGAGCGCGGGGCGCTAAGGAACAGAGATGAAATACCAATTAACCGCCACAGAAGCGCGCGTCATTGGCTGTCTGCTGGAAAAACAGGTCACCACGCCGGAACAGTATCCGCTCTCGGTGAATGCAGTGACCCTGGCCTGTAATCAGAAAACCAACCGTGAACCGGTGATGAACCTCGCCGAGCATGAGGTGCAGGATCTGCTTGATGCGCTGGTTAAACGCCACTATCTGCGCACCGTCAGCGGCTTTGGCAATCGCGTTACCAAATATGAGCAGCGTTTTTGCAACTCCGAGTTTGGCGCCCTGAAACTGAACTCTGCCGAAGTGGCGTTGATCGCCACTCTGCTGCTGCGTGGGGCGCAGACGCCCGGCGAGCTGCGTACCCGAGCCGCGCGCATGCACGAGTTCGCCGATATGCAGGAGGTAGAGCAGGCGCTTGAGGGGCTTGCTGCCCGTGAAGATGGGCCCTTTGTCCTGCGTCTGGCGCGCGAGCCGGGCAAGCGCGAAAGCCGCTATATGCACCTCTTCAGCGGCGAGGTTGATACCTCCGTTGCGACGTCAGAGGCCGCAGCGCCGGTTGCGGATGAAACCTTGCTGGCCCGTGTTGAGGCGCTGGAGAATGAAGTCGAAGAATTGAAACAGCGACTCGATTCGCTGCTGGCACATCTGGGGGATTAACGGTGGCAAAATTACGTGTAGGCGTTGTAGGGCTGGGCGGTATCGCGCAGAAAGCCTGGCTGCCGGTGCTGAGCGCCGCGACAGACTGGACGTTACAGGGCGCCTGGTCGCCGTCGCGGGATAAGGCGCTAAGGATCTGCGAGTCCGTACGCATGCCTTATTATTCATCGTTACAGGATCTGGCCCGGGAGTGTGATGTGGTCTTTGTCCACACCTCCACCGTCACCCACTATCAGGTGGTCAGCGAGCTGCTGCAGGCCGGTGTTCATGTTTGCGTCGATAAACCGCTGGCTGACAACCTGGCCGACGCCGAGCGCCTGATTGAGCTCGCGGCGCGGAAGAAGCTCACCCTGATGGTCGGCTTTAACCGCCGCTTCGCGCCGCTCTACCAGCAGCTGAAAACGCAGCTGAACGATGCGGCCTCGCTGCGGATGGATAAACACCGCGCCGACAGTATCGGGCCCAACGATCTGCGCTTTACCCTGCTGGATGATTATCTGCACGTGGTGGACACTGCCCTGTGGCTGGCGGGCGATAATGCCCAACTGACCGGCGGCACGCTGCAAACCAACGAGCAGGGGGCGATGGTCTATGCCGAGCACCATTTCAGTGCGGGCAATCTGCAGATCACCACCTCCATGCACCGCCGGGCGGGCAGCCAGCGCGAGTGGATCCAGGCGGTAACGGACGGCGCGCTGCTGGACATCACCGACATGCGCGAGTGGCGTGAGGAGCGCGGCGCAGGTGTCGTTACGCCGGCCATCCCGGGCTGGCAGAGTACTCTTGAACAGCGCGGCTTTGCGGGCTGCGCGCGTCACTTCATCGAATGCGTGCAAAATCAGACGGTTCCTGAAACCGCGGGTGAACAGGCGATCCGCGCCCAGCGTATCGTGGAGAAGCTCTGGCGCGATGCCATGAGCGAATAACCCGCTGTAACATCTGCCCATAGCAATTCGTTTTTTTACGAGTAGACTAGGCGCTTTTATTGTCCTGTAGGCCGGGTAAGCGCAGCGACCCGGCGAGAATCACGCCTGCTTTGCAGGCGTTTTGCCGTCTGGTAGTGGAAATTCACGTTAATGAACCTATTAAAATCGCTGGCTGCCGTCAGCTCAATGACCATGTTTTCGCGCGTGCTGGGCTTTGCGCGCGACGCCATTGTGGCAAGGGTCTTTGGCGCAGGGATGGCGACTGACGCCTTTTTTGTTGCTTTTAAACTGCCTAACCTGCTGCGCCGTATCTTTGCCGAAGGCGCGTTCTCCCAGGCTTTTGTCCCCATTCTGGCGGAATACAAAAGCAAGCAGGGGGAAGACGCGACGAAAGTGTTTGTCTCCTACGTCTCGGGATTGCTGACCCTCGCCCTGGCGATCGTCACGGTAATCGGGATGCTGGCGGCGCCCTGGGTGATCATGGTCACCGCCCCCGGCTTTGCCGATACCGCCGACAAATTTGCCCTGACCTCGCAGCTGTTGCGCATCACCTTCCCCTATATTCTGCTGATCTCGCTGGCGTCGCTGGCGGGGGCGATCCTTAACACCTGGAACCGCTTCTCGGTCCCGGCGTTTGCGCCGACGTTCCTCAACGTCAGCATGATCGGCTTTGCGCTGTTCGCCGCACCGCACTTCCATCCGCCGGTGCTGGCGCTGGCCTGGGCGGTGACGGTGGGCGGCGTGCTGCAGCTGGCGTATCAACTGCCGCACCTGAAAAAGATCGGCATGCTGGTGCTGCCGCGCATTAACCTGCGCGATGCCGGGGCGATGCGGGTGGTGAAGCAGATGGGCCCGGCCATTCTTGGCGTCTCGGTGAGCCAGATTTCGCTGATCATCAACACCATCTTCGCCTCTTTCCTGGTCTCCGGTTCCGTCTCCTGGATGTACTACGCCGACCGCCTGATGGAGTTCCCGTCCGGGGTACTCGGGGTGGCGCTGGGCACTATTTTGCTGCCGTCGCTCTCACGCAGCTTCGCCAGCGGCAACCAGGATGAGTACTGTCGTCTGATGGACTGGGGGTTACGCCTCTGCTTCCTGCTGGCGCTGCCGAGCGCGGTGGCGCTGGGGATCCTCGCGAAACCGCTGGTGGTGTCCTTGTTCCAGTACGGTAAATTTAGCGCCTTCGATGCCCTGATGACCCAGCGGGCGCTGGTGGCCTATTCCGTCGGGCTGATGGGGTTGATTGTGGTGAAAGTGCTGGCCCCGGGCTTCTACTCGCGCCAGGACATCAAGACGCCGGTGAAGATTGCCATCGTGACCCTGATCATGACCCAGGTGATGAACCTGGCGTTTATTGGCCCACTGAAGCACGCCGGCCTGTCGCTCTCCATCGGTCTGGCAGCCTGTCTGAATGCCGGGCTGCTCTACTGGCAGCTGAGAAAGCAGCAGATTTTTACCCCGCAGCCGGGCTGGGCGAGCTTCCTGTTACGTCTGGTGATCGCGGTGCTGGTGATGGCCGCAGCGCTGGTGGGCATGCTGTACGTGATGCCTGACTGGTCGCTGGGCACCATGCCTTATCGTCTGCTGCGCCTGATGGCGGTGGTGGTGGTGGGCGTCGTGGCCTACTTCGCGACTCTCGCGGTGCTGGGCTTTAAGGTGAAAGAGTTCGCCCGCCGCACGGCGTAAAGCCAAAAAAGGGGAGCGCCTGTCGGTGCTCCCCTTTTTCTGTCTGTCTCACAACAATTAAATCGAAAACTTCTTCCCGCCGCTGCGTGAGCTGGAAGTCTGGCCATCGGCACCGTACAGTGCCGGCTCCTGATGCGGCTTCAGCACGTCCAGCGCCTGCTGGTTGCGGGTGATTTGCCCCTCGAGTAACCAGCCGTTATGCTGATTGAGATCGCGCAGACGCTGTGTTTTTTCAGTAATAGTTTGCCAGCGATCGGCGACATCATCATTGGCACTCTGGCGCGCGGACTGTTCGGTACGGCGCTGCTGCTCCAGATAATCCAGAGTTGCCAGCAGGGAGCTTTTATCTTCTGTAATGCGCTGCAGCGCGCTGCCGTTCACATTCCCGGCAGAGAGCTGTTGTTGCTCGGCGTCCATCACCGTTTTCAGGTCGTTTAAGACGACCGTCATTTGATCCATAATTTCCGTCAGACGACTCATACGGCGATTACTCTAAGAAACTTTGCGCTTCCTGAATCAGCGCGTCAGCGATTTTACTGGTGTCCATTTTCAGCTCACCGTTACGGATCGCGGTTTTCAGCGCTTCAACACGTTCCATGTTGATATCGTTGCTGCCCGGCTGCATCAGTTTCGCCTGGGCATCGCTCAGCGTAACGCTGGTGCTGTTAGCCGCGGCCGATTTTTGCGGGCGCGGTTTTGCCGTCGCAGTCTCATTCAGTTCGCGAGGTTGTACAGTGCTAACCGGCTTCAGGGGCGATGTACGATCAATGCTCATTGTGTTGTCCTCATCGAGGGTTGGCGGCGTTAGCGCCTGACATTATCACTTGTTAATGATTTATCGGCAGTCGCCGCATAATCTTTAAAAAGATTATAGGTTAATCAGAATATTCCCATCAGAATCGACGGTGCCGCTCACGACCTGACCTGAGGTCATCCTGA
Organism: Leclercia sp. TB492; assembly: GCF_049974505.2. NCBI lineage: Bacteria > Pseudomonadati > Pseudomonadota > Gammaproteobacteria > Enterobacterales > Enterobacteriaceae > Leclercia > Leclercia sp. TB492. Next base: position 1,743,665 of record NZ_CM127572.1, read on the forward strand.
CGCGGGCGTTTTGCGCCACGGCCGCATTGTTCAGCGCCTGTCCTTCGCTGTTAACGCTAAAGCCCTCGCCGCTGGCGATCACCATTACCCGCTGTCCGGCTTTAATGAGCCAAGCCTGGCGCAGCATCGACAGTTGCAGAGGCTGCCCGGGCACCAGATCGCGCAAGCTAATGGCATTCTGCGCCTGGTTAATATCCAGCATCGTGCGCGGAGGCAGCTGATCCAGTCTGCCGCGCTTCAGCGCAACGCTACCCGGCTGCAAGGCCGCACCACGTGGGATGTTCCGGGACGCGACAACATAATCGCCCGTCGCCTGAACTGCAACCTGTATAAACCGTTTTTCATTGTCACATCGTGCCGTGACGCTGACGTTGCCCCACTGCCTGGTGTTTCCAGGGACGCTGAATTCGGGTGTTTCACAGGAGGGCAGCATGGTGGCAGGCGTGCGGATCTGCACCGAAACCTCATCGCTATACCCTGCCAGACGCTGGGCAAAAAACGCCGTCAGCTGGGCATCAAGATCCTGCGCCAGAGTGCAGGCGCTCCAGAGGAGCAGGATTGCGGTCAAACCACCTTTAAGTGCCATATCGCCCGTTACCATCGGATTACAGAATGAGCAGGATTCTACCTGTAGCGGTTGGGCATCAACGCAATAAATAGCGACGCATTTTGCGCTTATTCCGTCGATGACGGAGACGGGTTGAGATTTAAGCTATCCACTGAAATTTTGCCATCAGCGGAGGAGACATGCTCGATAAACTCGACGCCGCGCTACGTTTTCAGCAGGAAGCGCTCAACTTACGCGCCCAGCGTCAGGAGATTCTGGCCGCCAATATCGCCAACGCCGATACCCCCGGGTTTCAGGCGCGCGATATCGATTTTTCCAGTGAATTAAAGAAAGTGATGGAGCGCGGTCGGGCCGAAAATAGCGGTGTCGCCCTTGCGCTGACCTCTGCACGCCATATTCCGGCAGAGACCGTGACGACACCGAATACCGATTTACTTTACCGCATCCCCGATCAGCCATCCCTCGACGGCAACACCGTCGATATGGACCGGGAGCGTACGCAGTTCGCCGATAACAGCCTCAAGTACCAGATGGGACTGACCGTTCTCGGCGGGCAGATTAAAGGCATGATGAGTGTTCTGCAGGGAGGCAACTAGTAATGGCCTTACTCAATATCTTTGATATCGCGGGTTCAGCCCTGACCGCGCAATCCCAACGTCTGAACGTCGCCGCCAGTAACATGGCGAACGCTGACAGCGTGGCGGGTCCGGACGGTCAACCTTACCGCGCCAAACAGGTGGTGTTCCAGGTGGATGCAGCACCGGGTGCGCAAACCGGCGGGGTCAAAGTGGCCAGCGTGATTGAGAGCCAGGCTCCCAACAAGCTGGTGTACGAGCCGGGCAACCCGCTGGCCGACGCCAGTGGCTACGTCAAAATGCCAAACGTGGATGTGGTCGGTGAGATGGTGAACACCATGTCGGCGTCCCGCAGCTACCAGGCCAACGTAGAAGTCCTGAACACCGTGAAGAGCATGATGCTTAAAACCCTCACTCTGGGCCAGTAAAGGAGAGATCAATGTCCATTGCCGTAAATGTTAATGACAGATCGGCTGCTACTGGCGTCAGCGGCGCCACCGGCAGCAGCTCGCTTACCGGAAGTAACGCTTCCGATCTCCAGGGCAGCTTTCTGACGCTGCTGGTTGCGCAGCTGAAAAACCAGGATCCGACCAACCCGATGCAGAATAACGAACTGACCACGCAGCTTGCGCAGATCAGTACGGTGAGCGGCATCGAGAAACTCAACACCACGCTGGGCTCCATCTCCGGGCAGATCGACAGCAGCCAGTCGATGCAGGCCAGCACGCTGATTGGCCATGGCGTGATGATCCCGGGCTCGACCGTTCTGGCAGGCACCAGCGGTGCCGAAGGCTCGACGACCACCTCAACCACCCCGTTTGGTGTGGAGCTGCAGCAGAGCGCGGACAAAGTGACCGCCACCATCACCGATAAGAACGGTGCGGTGGTACGCACCATTGACATCGGCGAGCTGAAAGCGGGCGTTCACACCTTTACCTGGGACGGGACCCTGACCGACGGCACCACGGCGCCAAACGGCTCTTATAACGTCGCCATTTCCGCCAGCAGCGGCAGCACGCAGCTGGTGGCACAGCCACTGCAGTTTGCGATGGTGCAGGGCGTGATCCGCAGCAGCAGCGGTAACACGCTGGATCTCGGGACTTACGGTACTACCACGCTCGACGAAGTTCGGCAGATTATTTAAAACCATTACCAGGAGTAACTCATGGCCTTTTCACAAGCGGTCAGCGGCCTGAATGCTGCAGCCACTAACCTCGACGTCATTGGTAACAACATTGCCAACTCCGCGACCTATGGCTTTAAGTCCGGTAGCGCGTCGTTCGCAGATATGTTCGCCGGCTCCAAAGTAGGTCTGGGCGTTAAAGTCGCCGGGATCACCCAGGACTTTTCAGACGGTACTACCACCAACACCGGGCGTGGCCTGGATGTGGCTATCAGCCAGAGCGGCTTCTTCCGCATGCTCGACAGCAACGGTTCGGTCTATTACAGCCGTAACGGCCAGTTCAGCATGGACGAAAACCGCAACCTGGTGAACATGCAGGGTCTGCAGCTGACCGGCTATCCGGCAGCAGGTAGCCCGCCAACGGTGCAGACCGGTGCCAACCCGCAGCCGATCAACATTCCAAACACGCTGATGTCGGCAAAAGCCACCAGCACCGCGGCGCAGCAGATCAACCTGAACTCCACCGACAGCGTGCCGACCATTCCGTTTGACGTTACCAACGCTAACCCGGATTCAGACAGTTTCAACAAGAAAGGCACCATCACCGTTTATGACAACCAGGGTAACGCCCACAACATGTATGTCTACTACGTGAAAACGGCAGACAACAAATGGGATCTCTATACCCAGGACGGCAGTGTTGCTAACGGTAAGATCACCAAAACCGCGCAGATGAACTTCGATGGCAACGGTAATCTGGAAGGTGTGTACAACTACGACGCCGCCGGTACGTTGAGCGCTGCAGCAAATACCAGCCCGTCTATCAACGTGACTACCGATCCGCTGAGCGGCGCGGAGTCGATAGAGTTCACCCTGAGCTTCCTCAACTCCATGCAGCAGAACACCGGGGCGAACAACATCGTGGCGACCAACCAGAACGGCTACAAGCCGGGCGACCTAGTGAGCTATCAGATCAACGATGACGGTACCGTGGTAGGTAACTACTCCAACGAACAGAGCCAGGTGCTGGGTCAGATCGTGATGGCGAACTTCGCCAACAACGAAGGTCTCCAGTCTGAAGGTAACAACGTCTGGTCTGCTACCCAATCTTCGGGCGTCGCGCTGCTCGGCACCGCCGGTTCCGGTAACTTCGGTACCCTGACCAACGGCGCGCTGGAAGCCTCCAACGTCGACCTGAGTAAAGAGCTGGTCAATATGATCGTCGCGCAGCGTAACTATCAGTCGAACGCGCAGACCATCAAAACCCAGGACCAGATCCTCAACACGCTGGTTAACCTCCGCTAAGTGGCTGACGGGATAGCTTAATGGATCACGCAATATATACCGCGATGGGCGCCGCCAGTCAGACGCTCAATCAGCAGGCCGTCACCGCCAGTAACCTGGCGAACGCCTCGACGCCGGGTTTTCGTGCGCAGCTCAATGCGATGCGCGCCGTACCGGTGGAAGGACTCTCCCTGCCGACGCGTACGCTGGTCACTGCATCCACGCCGGGCGCCGACATGACGCCAGGGCAGATGGACTACACCTCGCGCCCGCTCGACGTGGCGCTGCAGCAGGACGGCTGGCTGGCGGTTGAAACGGCCGACGGCAGCGAAGGCTACACCCGTAACGGGAACATCCAGGTGGATGCGGTCGGGCAACTGACCATCCAGGGACATCCGGTTATCGGCGAAGGCGGCCCGATCACCGTGCCGGAAGGCTCGGAGATCACCATCGCGGCAGACGGTACCATCTCGGCCCTGAACCCGGGCGATCCGCCGAACACCGTAGCACCGGTTGGCCGCCTGAAGCTGGTCAAAGCTGAAGGCAGCGAAGTGCAGCGTGGCGACGACGGCATGTTCCGTCTGACCCAGGCGGCGCAGGCCACCCGTGGCGCGACCTTACAGGCTGACCCGACCATTCGCGTCATGTCAGGCGTGCTGGAAGGCAGTAACGTTAAGCCAGTGGCGGCGATGACCGACATGATTGCCAGCGCGCGCCGTTTTGAAATGCAGATGAAGGTGATCTCCAGCGTTGATGAAAACGCGGGCAAAGCTAACCAACTGCTGTCAATGAGTTAACAGGACTTCTTATGATCAGTTCTTTATGGATCGCGAAAACGGGCCTCGACGCGCAGCAAACCAATATGGACGTTATCGCCAACAACCTGGCGAACGTCAGCACCAATGGGTTTAAACGTCAGCGTGCAGTTTTCGAAGATTTGCTTTACCAGACCATCCGCCAGCCGGGTGCGCAGTCGTCTGAACAGACCACGCTGCCATCCGGTCTGCAGATTGGTACCGGTGTTCGTCCGGTGGCAACCGAGCGTCTGCACAGCCAGGGCAACCTGTCCCAGACCAACAACAGCAAAGACGTGGCGATCAAAGGCCAGGGCTTCTTCCAGGTCCAGCTGCCTGACGGTACTTCGGCCTACACTCGTGACGGCTCGTTCCAGGTGGATCAGAATGGCCAGCTGGTGACGGCGGGCGGTTTCCAGGTACAGCCAGCGATCACCATTCCGGCTAACGCCCTGAGCATTACCATCGGGCGTGACGGGATCGTAAGCGTGACCCAGCAGGGCCAGGCTGCACCGGTACAGGTTGGCCAGCTTAACCTGACCACCTTTATGAACGACACCGGTCTGGAAAGCATCGGTGAGAACCTGTACATCGAAACCCAGTCCTCCGGTGCGCCGAACGAGAGCACGCCGGGTCTGAACGGTTCAGGTCTGCTGTATCAGGGGTATGTGGAGACCTCAAACGTCAACGTCGCGGAAGAGCTGGTGAATATGATCCAGGTTCAGCGCGCGTACGAAATTAACAGTAAAGCAGTGTCGACGACCGACCAGATGCTGCAGAAACTGACGCAACTCTAAGGTGTAGTCCGGTGCGGTTCTCGCCGTACCGGCTCCCTGTTTTCGAAGATGAAGGCAATGCAAAAACTCGCGGCGATTCGTTATCCGATAGTGACCCTCCTGGCCGTTACCCTTACCGGTTGCGCCTGGGTACCGTCTCAACCTCTGGTGCAGGGTGCGACTTCCGCCCAACCCATTCCTGGCCCGACGCCGGTCGCGAATGGCTCTATTTTCCAGACAGCGCAGCCGATCAATTACGGTTATCAGCCGATGTTTGAAGACCGTCGCCCGCGTAATATCGGCGACACGTTGACCATCCAGCTTCAGGAAAACGTCAGCGCCAGCAAGAGCTCGTCCGCGAATGCCAGCCGCGACGGGAAGACCAATTTTGGCTTCGATACTGTGCCGCGTTACCTCGAAGGTCTCTTCGGTAATGCCCGCGCCGATGTCGAGACCTCTGGCGGCAACTCCTTTAATGGTAAAGGCGGCGCCAATGCCAGCAACACCTTTAGCGGCACCCTGACGGTGACCGTTGACCAGGTGCTGGCGAACGGCAATTTACATGTCGTGGGTGAAAAACAGATCGCCATCAATCAAGGCACTGAGTTCATTCGCTTCTCGGGTGTGGTTAACCCTCGCACCATCAGCGGCTCCAACACCGTACCGTCCACCCAGGTGGCCGATGCGCGCATCGAATACGTCGGCAACGGCTATATCAATGAAGCGCAGAATATGGGCTGGTTGCAGCGTTTCTTCCTTAATTTATCACCGATGTAAGCGAGGTGACCTATGTTTAAATCCCTCTTCGGGATCCTGTTGGTGCTGGTGGCAACCGTTGCCCAGGCCGACCGTATCCGCGATCTCACAAGCGTACAGGGCGTGCGGGAAAACTCACTGATCGGTTACGGCCTGGTGGTGGGGCTGGACGGCACGGGTGACCAGACGACGCAGACCCCGTTCACCACTCAGAGCCTGAACAACATGCTCTCCCAGCTCGGCATCACGGTGCCGGCCGGGACCAACATGCAGCTGAAAAACGTGGCGGCGGTGATGGTCACTGCCTCCTACCCGGCCTTTTCCCGCCAGGGGCAGACCATCGACGTGGTGGTTTCCTCCATGGGTAACGCGAAAAGCCTGCGTGGCGGTACGCTGCTGATGACCCCGCTGAAAGGGGTGGACAGCCAGGTGTATGCTCTCGCCCAGGGTAATATTCTGGTCGGCGGGGCAGGTGCGTCCGCAGGCGGCAGCAGCGTGCAGGTTAACCAGCTTAACGGCGGGCGTATCACCAACGGGGCGATCATTGAGCGTGAACTGCCGACCCAGTTCGGGTCCGGCAACACCATCAACCTGCAGCTGAACGACGACGATTTCACCATGGCGCAGCAGATCGCGGACACCATTAACCGTGGCCGCGGCTATGGCAGCGCCACGGCGCTGGATGCCCGCACTGTGCAGATCCGCGTCTCCACCGGAGGCAGCAATCAGGTTCGCCTGCTGGCGGATATCCAGAACATGGAGGTGAACGTCACGCCGCAGGATGCCAAAGTCATCATCAACTCCCGTACCGGTTCTGTGGTGATGAACCGTGAAGTGACGCTGGATAACTGTGCCGTCGCGCAGGGCAACCTCTCGGTGACCGTCAACCGCACGGCTAACGTCAGCCAGCCGGACACGCCGTTTGGCGGGGGCGAAACCGTGGTGACGCCGCAGACCCAGATTGATATGCGTCAGAGCGGGGGTTCGCTGCAGAGCGTGCGCTCCAGCGCCAACCTGAACAACGTGGTGCGGGCGCTGAATGCGCTGGGCGCAACCCCGATCGATCTGATGTCGATTCTGCAATCCATGCAGAGCGCGGGCTGTCTGCGCGCCAAAGTGGAAATTATCTGATGCTGACCGATAGCAAACTGCTGAGCAGCGCGGCCTGGGATACCCAGTCGCTCAACGAACTGAAGTCCAAAGCGGGCAAAGATCCGGCGGGGAATATCCGCCCGGTGGCCCGCCAGGTGGAAGGGATGTTTGTCCAGATGATGCTGAAAAGCATGCGTGAGGCGCTGCCGAAAGACGGTATCTTCAGCAGCGACTCAACGCGTCTGTACACCAGCATGTATGACCAGCAGATTGCGCAGCAGATGACTTCCGGCAAAGGGCTGGGGCTGGCCGATGTGATCGTTAAGCAGATGGCGGCCGCCCAGGGCGTGCCGCCGGAAGAGGCACCGCAGCAGGTGCCAATGAAGTTCGATCTGGAAAAAGTGACCAGCTATCAAAACCAGGCCCTGACGCAGATGGTGCGTAAAGCCGTGCCGAAAGCGCCAGAAAGTAACGATGAGCCGCTTACCGGCGACAGCAAAGACTTCCTGGCTCAGCTCTCGCTGCCGGCGCGTCTTGCCAGCCAGCAGAGCGGGGTGCCGCATCACCTGATTCTGGCCCAGGCGGCGCTGGAATCCGGCTGGGGGCAACGGCAGATCCGTCGTGAAAACGGCGATCCGAGCTTCAACATCTTTGGCGTGAAGGCTTCGGGAAGCTGGAAAGGGCCAACCACCGAGATCACCACCACCGAATATGAAAACGGTGAAGCGAAGAAGGTTAAGGCTAAGTTCCGCGTCTACAGCTCCTATCTGGAAGCGCTTTCAGACTATGTCGGGGTGCTGAGTCGTAACCCACGCTATGCGGCAGTAACCCAGGCCGCAACGGCAGAGCAGGGCGCACAAGCGTTGCAGAAAGCGGGCTACGCCACCGATCCGCAGTACGCCCGCAAGTTGACCAGCATGATCCAGCAGCTTAAAGCGATGGGTGAGAAAGTCAGCAAAGCGTACAGCAACGATATCGAAAATCTGTTCTGAAAAGTTCTCAAGTCCGGCTGGGGTCTGCCGATAATCTCCAGCAGGACTCGTGTCTGAAAGTATAAAAGGAACCCCCATGTCCAGTTTGATCAACAGCGCCATGAGTGGCCTCAGCGCGGCACAGGCTGCGCTGAATACCGCCAGTAATAACATTTCAAGCTACAACGTGGCGGGCTATACCCGTCAGACCACGGTGCTGAGCGCCTCAAACAGCACCCTGACCGGCGGTGGTTGGGTTGGCAACGGCGTGTATGTCTCCGGGGTACAGCGCGAATATGATTCATTCATCACCAACCAGCTGCGCGCCGCACAGAACCAGAGCAGCGCCCTGACTACCCGTTACCAGCAGATGTCCAAAATTGACGACATTCTGTCCGGCAGCACCAACAGCCTCGCCACCACCCTGCAGGACTTCTTCAGCAGCCTGCAGACCCTGGTCAGCAATGCCGAAGATCCGGCTGCGCGCCAGACGGTGCTGGGCAAGGCCGATGGCCTGGTGAACCAGTTCAAGGTGAACGATCAGTACCTGCGCGATCAGGATAAGCAGATCAATACCGCGATTGGCACCAGCGTTGATCAGATCAACAACTACGCTAAGCAGATTGCCAACCTGAATGACCAGATTTCCCGCCTGACCGGCGTGGGTGCCGGGGCCTCCCCGAACAACCTGCTCGATCAGCGTGACCAGCTGGTCAGCGAGCTGAACCAGATCGTGGGGGTTGAAGTCGCAGTCCAGGACAGTGGCACCTATAACGTCTCCTTCGGTAATGGCTACAACCTGGTCCAGGGCAGCACCGCCAATCAGCTGGCGGCCGTGAAGTCCAGCGCCGATCCGTCCCGTACCACGGTAGCGTTTGTTGATGGCACCTCAGGCCCGGTCGAGATCCCGGAAAAACTGATGACCAGCGGCTCGCTGGGCGGAATGTTGACCTTCCGTACCGAAGAACTCGACGCTGCCCGCAACACCCTTAACCAGCTGGCGCTCTCTTTTGCTAATGCGATGAACACCCAGCACCAGAAGGGCTTTGATCCAGAAGGCAAAGCGGGCGGCGAATTATTTGATATCGGTGCCCCGGCGGTGCTGGGCAACACCAAAAATACCGGTTCGGCCTCCGTCACCGCGAAGGTCAACGTTGCAGACAGCGCCAAAGTACAGGCCACCGACTACAAGATGGAGTTTGACGGCAGCAGCTGGAAGATCACCCGCCTCTCGGATAAAACCACGGTCACCGCCACCAATGACGGTAAGGGGAACCTCTCCTTCGATGGCCTGACGGTCAACGTATCGGGTGCGGCAAAAAATAAAGACAGCTTTGTTATTAAGCCCGTCGTTAACGCCATTGTGAATATGGACGTGGCGATCAGCGATGAGTCAAAACTGGCTCTCGCTTCTGACGCTGACGGTGGCGAAAGTGATAACCGCAATGGGCAGGCGCTGCTGGATCTGCAAAGCAGCAAAGTGGTCGGCGGCAACAAAACCTTTAACGACTCCTATGCCTCTCTGGTTAGTACCGTTGGCAGCAAAACCGCGACGCTGAAAACCAGCAGCACCACCCAGGCAAACGTGGCGACGCAGCTGAGCAACCAACAGCAGTCGATCTCCGGGGTTAACCTCGATGAAGAGTATGGCAACCTGCAGCGTTTCCAGCAGTACTACCTGGCTAATGCCCAGGTGCTGCAAACTGCCAGCACGCTTTTCGACGCGTTAATTAATATCCGCTAAGGCCGAGGTCAACGATGCGTATCAGTACCCAGATGATGTATGAGCAGAACATGCGTGGGGTTACCGAATCCCAGAGCAAGTGGCTGAGTTATGGTGAGCAGATGTCCACCGGCAAACGTGTTAACCGTCCTTCAGACGATCCGATTGCCGCGTCGCAGGCGGTAGTTGTTTCCCAGTCTCAGGCGCAAAACAGCCAGTACACCCTGGCCCGCTCTTTTGCCACGCAGAAGGTATCGCTGGAAGAGAACGTGCTGGGCCAGGTGACCACGGCGCTGCAATCGGCGCAGGAAAAAATTGTCTATGCGGGCAACGGCACCCTGAGTGACAACGACCGCAACTCGCTTGCCACCGATCTGCAGGGTATTCGCGATCAGCTGGTAAACCTGGCGAACAGTACCGACGGCAATGGCCGCTATATTTTTGCGGGCTATAAAACCGATACTGCGGCGTTCGATCAAGCTACCGGCGAGTATGCTGGCGGCGACACGCCAATCAGTCAGCAGGTCGATTCTGCGCGTACCATGCAGATTAGCCATACCGGTAGCGACGTGTTTGAATCCTTTACCAGTAATGCCGCACCAGAACCGGGTGACGCTACGCCAGAAAAAAATATGTTTAAAATTCTGGATAACGTGATTGCTGCGCTGAAAACCCCGGTTGAAGGCGATCAGGATAAAGCCGATCAGATGACGTTGGATATTGATAAGGCAAACCGCGGATTGCGTAATTCACTGGACAATGTGCTGACCGTGCGCGCCGATCTCGGAACTAAACTGACCGAGCTTAGTTCGCTCGATTCCCTGGGCAGCGACCGTGCTTTAGGTCTTACCCAGCAGATGAGTGACCTGGTGGACGTTGACTGGAACTCAGCGATTTCATCCTATGTGATGCAGCAGGCTGCGCTTCAGGCGTCCTATAAAGCGTTCAGCGATATGCAGGGTATGTCTCTGTTCCAGCTTAATAAATAACTGACTTGACCTTTGGACATGACTTGAAACTGGTTATGTTCTGTATGCCCAACCCGTTTTCGCGGATTGGGCATTTTTTTTCAGGAATTCTGCATTACTGAGGTTTGGGTACGTGCGCTTTCGGTGAGACGAATAACGAGCGCCACGCCTGCCGTCACCGTCGCAAGAGCAATCACGCCCGGCCAGCCTGCCATCGTATACAGCTGACTACCCAGCGCTGAACCCAGCGCCATCCCGATAAACACGCCGGTGAAGAGCAGGGCATTGAGGCGGCCACGTGCCTGCGGCTCCAGACCATAAACCAGATTCTGGTGAGCGACCAGGCTTGACTGCAGGCCGAGATCAAAGCCCACCGCGGAGACCGCAATCAGGACTAACTGGCCCTGTACACCCAGAGCGGGCATCAGGAACATCAGGGCGAAAGAAACGGTCACCAGCGCGGCACCAAGCTGGGTGACTTTACCGGCACCGAGTTTGTCGGCCAGACCACCTGCAAGCGGGGCGGCCAGGGCACCTGCAGCACCGGCAATGCCGTATCCTCCGGCAACTGCGCTGCCAAGCCCGTAGTGTTCCATCAGCATTACCGCCAGCGTAGACCAGAAGGCGCTGAAGGCGACGGAAAGGAAGCCCTGAGCCAGGGCGGCACGGCGCAGAGCCGGGTAGCGACGCCACAGGTGCGCCATGGAACGCATCAGCTCCGGATAACGCAGGTTCGAAGGAACCGCGAAGCGGGGCAGAATCAGCCACATGACTGCGGCAAGGATCGCAATGCTAACTGCCGCCAGCTGATACATCACACGCCAGCCGAAGGCTTCACCCACCACGCCGCTTACCGTACGGGAGAGGAGGATCCCCAGCAACAGGCCGGTCATGACCGTCCCGACGGTTTTCCCCTGTTTGCCTGCCGGGGCAAGAATAGCCGCCGCCGGAACGATATCCTGCGCCATGGTGGCCGCCATCCCAATCAGCAGACTGACCAACAGCAGGGAGTGAATCTGCCCCGTCAGGCTACAGGCCAGCAGCAGCCCCGCCAGGGCAATGCTTTTTACCACTATCAGGGTGCGACGGTCATAGCGATCGCCCAGCGGCAGGAGGAACAGGATCCCCAGCGCATAGCCTGCCTGGGTGAGCGTAGGCACCATCCCCATCCCTTCAATGCTGAGATGCAGATCGGTACCCATCAGCGGCAGCAGCGGCTGGGCATAATAGATGGAGGCGACGCTAAATCCTGCGCCAATGGCGAGGATAAAAATGACCCAACGGCTGACGGCTGGGGTTAGGGTGCTGGTGTTCATATGCAGTTCCTCATTTCGGGTGTGTCGCTATTCTTTACCAGCCCTGCTTGCGGTGGTAGCGGGCGCAGTGTTAAAACACTTATACGTGTAACGTATAACCGGATAAATCATGAAACGTTCAGAGCGTATAGACAGGGTCGAGCTGATGCGAACCTTCGTGCGCATCATCGAGACAGGCTCCCTCTCCGCCGCCGCCGTGCAGATGGCAACCACTCAGGCCACCGTGAGTCGCCGCCTGCAATCGCTGGAGACGCTGCTCGGCGTGCGTCTGATCCTGCGCACCACCCATGCCATGAAGCTGACCGATGACGGGGAACGTTGCTATCAGCATGCCCGAAAGGTGATCGATAGCTGGCATGCGCTGGAAGATGAAGTCGGGCAGACGGAAGATGAACCGGTAGGCGTGCTTCGCGTTCGCGCCCCCCATGCCTTCGGGCAGGAGCAGCTGCTGGAGCCGTTAACGGCGTTTCTGCTGCGCTATCCGCGGTTGAACGTGGAGTGGATGCTCAATGACCGCTCGGCCGATTTCCTGAGCGACAATATCGACTGTGCCATCCGGGTAGGGGCGGAGATCGACCCGGGTACGGTGTCGGTATTACTGGCCGAGGTTCCGCGCAGTATTGTGGCCTCGCCGGAACTGCTTGCACGTCATGCTCCGGTTGATAAGCCAGAAGATCTCTCTGCGCTGCCCTGGGTGGCACTCAATACTTTTTATCGTCAGCACGTAGAGCTGTTCCATGAGGGAGCGCCACAACCGCTGCGGGTGGCTATTTCTCCCCGGCTCAGTACCGACAGCCTGTACGTGGCGCGTAAAAGCGCATTAACCGGACTGGGCGTTGCCGTGGTATCAAGCTGGACGGTTGAAGCCGACATCCGTGAGGGCAGGCTGGTGCATCTGCTGCCCGACTGGCAACCGGCCGCATTGCCGGTTCATCTGGTCTATCCGTGGTCACGGTATTATCCGGCACGTCTTCGCCGCTTTCTGGAGATGATGAGAGAAGTGATGCCTGAAATCGCGGGGATGCGCAGGCCTGAGCAGAAGCAATAAAAAAGCCGACCCGGAGGTCGGCTTTTGCGCTTAAGCGGGCTTATTCAGCCGGCTGTGGACGCGTGGCTGGGGCTGTGGCCTGGTGGGTGGCGCTGTGACCACCCGCAGAGCCCTTACCGTCGAAATCAAACGCCGGGCGTACCCAGTCGCTGTGACGCGGTGCTTCCGGAACATATTCCGGAGCCGGCGCGCGGGTCATTGGCGCAGTGGCGTGGTGAAGATCCGCGTTAACCTGAGCAGCTGGCGCTGGCTTCACTTCTGGCTCTGGCTTCACTTCTGGCGCTTTCACTTCAGCGACTTCAGGTTCAGCTTCAGCAACAGGTTCAACCTCAATTTCAACTTCAGGTTGAACGTCAGTTTCCACTTCAACTTCCACTACCGGCTGTGGCTCAACGGCTTCCACGGTGATTTCAACCGGCTCGGCAGCCTTAACGTCTTCCACAACCTGTTCTGCGACAACCACGTCTTCAGGGGCGATGATTTGCGGCTGTTCGGTTACAGGCGCGGCAATCACTTCCGGATGTGAAGTTTCAACTTCAACAACCTGCGGCTCAGGGATAACGACTGCCGCAGCCTCGGTGATAACCTCATCAACGACCGGCGCTACCGGGACAACCGCTTCGACAGCAGCGTTCTGCTCGTCAAACTGCTGCTCCTGAGGGCGGGCAACCGGATAACGGATCCAGGCTTTACCGGAGGCCATTTCTGGTGACGCACAGGCGATAGCCAGCGGCATCGGTGACTGCAGCGGGTAACGCTCGTCACGATAACGGCGACGACGCTGACCGCTTACGCGCAGGTGACGCGGGGAGCGACGTGAACGACGCGGCATACCGGCGTTGTCACGGCCTTCGCTGGTCTCTTCCTGCTCAGGTGCATTTTCAATAACCGCTGGCAGATCAACCTTCGCCAGCTCGGTGCTCTGGGCCGGTTCAACCTGCGGCGCTACTGCTTCAACAGCCGCTTCTTCGGTCTGAGACTCGAAACGCACTTTCTGGTTCAGCTGACGCTGCTTACGGCGCGGCATGACCTGAACGCGTTCTTCCTGCTCGCCATCCTGCACGGTCTCTTCTTCGCGATTCAGCGCTTTAACTTCCTGCTGCGCCTGGCGCTTGTCATCATTACGACGACGGTTGCGCTCGCGGCGTGGCTGCTGCTCATCACGCTGTCTGCCTTTATCAGCCTCTTCGCTGACCGGCTGGCGAATTTCACGATCTTCCGTGTTCTGCTGCGGCTTCTCGCGACGGTTGCGGCGGTTATCGTCACGACCTTCGCGGCGTTCACGACCTTCGCGGTTGTCACGATTATCACGGCTTTCGCGATTGTCACGGCTTTCGCTGCCTTCACGACCTTCGTTATTCTCGGAACGGTTATCGCGGCGCTCGTTGCGGTCACGACGGTTGTTCTGACGCTTACGACGATCCGGTGAACGCTCTTGTTTCTCTTCTTTCTTCTCAACTGGCGCAGGGGCTGGCTGCGGCTCTTCGCCGGCAAACATCTTCTTCAGCGCGCTGAAGAAGCGGCTCAGCAGACCTGGCTGCGCAGCCGGTTGGCTCACTTCTGCTGCCGGTTTAGCTGCTGTTGGTTGGGCTACCACGCTCTCCTGCGCAGGCGCAGGTGGGGCTTCTGGCATGACAAATGCCGCCAGCGCTGGCTGCTCCGGAAGTTTACGCTCGGTGTATTCTTCTTCGGACGGCAGAGCCATCGCCTCTTCATGCAGCTTAGGCAGCATGTAGCTGATAGTGGATGTCTCTTCGCCTTTGCGCACGCGCAGCACGGAGTAGTGCGGGGTTTGCATCTGGTCGTTAGGCACGATCACGCAGCGTACGCCGCTCAGACGGGCTTCGATAGCGCTTACCGCGGCACGTTTTTCGTTCAGCAGGTAGGAGGCCACCGGCACAGGCACAATGGCGTGTACTTCTTTGGTGTTCTCTTTCAGCGCTTCTTCTTCGATAAGACGCAGGATAGAAAGCGCCAGAGATTCGTTGTCACGCACGGTGCCGGTGCCGCTACAGCGTGGGCAGACGTGGTGGCTGGATTCACCGAGGGACGGGCTGAGACGCTGACGGGACATCTCCAGCAGACCAAAACGGGAGATATGGCTGATCTGGATACGCGCACGATCCTGACGCACTGCTTCACGCAGGCGGTTTTCTACCGCACGCTGGTGACGTACCGGCGTCATGTCGATGAAGTCGATAACGATCAGGCCGCCCAGGTCACGCAGACGCAGCTGACGCGCAATCTCATCGGCCGCTTCGAGGTTGGTGTTGAACGCCGTTTCTTCGATATCGCCGCCGCGGGTTGCACGCGCGGAGTTGATGTCGATAGCGGTCAGCGCCTCGGTGCTGTCGATAACGATTGAGCCACCGGAAGGCAGACGCACTTCACGCTGGAAGGCGGATTCAATCTGCGATTCGATCTGGTAGTGGCTGAACAGCGGGATTTCACCGGTGTACAGTTTGATTTTGCTGGTGAAATCCGGACGACCCAGCGCGGCAATGTGCTGGCGAGCCAGCTCAAGCACTTTCGGGTTATCAATCAGAATTTCACCGATGTCCTGACGCAGATAGTCGCGGAAGGCACGCACGATGACGTTGCTTTCCTGGTGGATCAGGAATGGAGCAGGGCGGCTTTCAGCGGCTTTCTGAATGGCTTCCCAGTGCTTCAGGCGGAAGCCGAGGTCCCACTGCAGCGCTTCGGCAGATTTGCCTACGCCTGCGGTACGAACAATCAGGCCCATGCCATCTGGCAGTTCGAGACTGGCCAGCGCTTCTTTCAGCTCGGTACGGTCGTCGCCTTCAATCCGGCGTGAGATACCACCCGCGCGCGGGTTGTTTGGCATCAGTACCAGATAGCTGCCTGCCAGACTGATAAAGGTGGTCAGCGCGGCGCCTTTATTGCCACGCTCTTCTTTATCGATCTGAACAATAACTTCCTGACCTTCACGCAGCACATCTTTGATGTTTGGGCGGCCATGGGCGTTATAGCTGGAAGGGAAGTACTCGCGAGCGATCTCTTTCAGGGGGAGGAAACCATGACGCTCGGCACCGTAGTCAACGAATGCGGCCTCAAGGCTGGGTTCAATGCGGGTGATTTTGCCTTTGTAAATGTTCGCTTTTTTCTGTTCGTGTCCAGGACTTTCGATATCCAGATCGTACAGACGCTGCCCATCCACAAGGGCGACACGCAACTCTTCTTGTTGAGTTGCGTTGATTAACATTCTTTTCATCGTAACTTACTCATTATTCTTACATTGACGACTAAGCTGCGGGCAAGGTGACGCTTTCCGGGGTATGAACCGATGGCCTCGTGTCTATTCACGTCGCCAACCTCACGGTTGTCGCTCGCTTAAGAGGCGCAAAGTGTCGGTTGCCTGTATTTCATACGGAAATACAGCGCGATTATCAGGGGAATAGCCTGGGTAAAACTCTCCAGAGAAGATTCCATTTACCGGTAAGTACTGCAACCCGCAGCCCGCTAACTGTCTGAAAGATCAATACGTCTTACGCCATTGCTGCGTGGATGATCGGTCAGACAAAATTGGTCATTCCGTCGATATCCTTACAAAACCCGGATTTAACGCGGAAAACAGCAGCATTATTCCATTGCTAACCGGGTTATAGCAAGATGACTTTTACCAATTATCACCCGGTTACTCACAGTTTCTTCACTTCTTTCGAATGATTGGTTTAATAACCACCAAATCGATTGCGTGAACGAAACCCTGACCGGGTAAAGGTAAATATAAGCATAGAAAAATGAGTGGCGCTAATGGCTGGCGATAATTAGAATCGCCCCCCATGAAAACAGAGACTCCAGCCGTAAAAATGGTTGCCATCACCGAAGATGAAGCGGGGCAACGCATCGACAACTTTTTGCGCACCCAACTGAAGGGCGTGCCAAAGAGCATGATTTATCGCATCCTGCGTAAGGGTGAGGTGCGGGTAAATAAGAAGCGCATTAAACCTGAATACAAACTTGAAGCGGGTGATGAAGTGCGCATCCCGCCGGTGCGCGTCGCCGAGCGGGAAGAGGAAGCGGTGTCGCCGCATCTGAATAAAGTCGCCGCGCTGACGAATGTGATTTTATATGAAGACGATCATATTCTGGTGCTCAACAAACCCTCAGGTACAGCCGTACACGGCGGTAGCGGGTTAAGCTTCGGCGTGATTGAAGGTTTGCGCGCGCTGCGCCCGGAAGCCCGCTTCCTTGAGCTGGTTCATCGCCTTGACCGCGACACCTCCGGCGTACTGCTGGTCGCCAAAAAGCGTTCCGCGCTGCGTTCGCTGCACGAGCAGCTGCGTGAGAAAGGAATGCAAAAGGATTATCTGGCGCTGGTGCGCGGACAGTGGCAATCCCATGTCAAAGTGGTGCAGGCGCCGCTGCTGAAAAACATTCTGCAAAGCGGTGAGCGTATCGTTCGCGTGAGTCAGGAAGGCAAACCGTCTGAAACCCGGTTCAAGGTGGAAGAGCGTTATGAATTTGCCACACTCGTGCGCTGCAGCCCGGTGACCGGACGTACCCACCAGATCCGCGTTCATACACAGCATGCTGGTCATCCAATAGCCTTCGACGATCGCTATGGCGACCGTGAGTTCGATAAGCAGCTGGCCGGTACAGGCTTGTCCCGCCTGTTCCTGCATGCCGCCGCGCTGAAGTTTACCCACCCGGGTACCGGCGAAGTGATGCGTATCGAAGCCCCGCTGGATGAGCAGCTGAAGCGCTGTCTGAAAGTTCTGCGCGGGTAGTTGCCCGGCGGCGCTGCGCTTGCACGGGCCTACGGTCTTGCAGGCCGGGTAAGCGTAGCGCCAGCCGGCATAAATTACGCCATCAACGGGTTGTAATGCTCCCGGCGCAGCATCTGGCACAGCGCAATCAGCGGTAGCCCCACCAGCGTGTTCGGGTCGCGCCCGTCCAGCCTGTCAAACAATGCAATTCCCAGCCCCTCGCTTTTAAAGCTGCCCGCGCAGTTTAGCGGCCGCTCTTTTCGCACGTAGTCGTCAATTTCCTGTTCGCTGAGATGGCGGAAGTGCACGTCAAAGGGCTCGCATTCCGTCTGTAAATGGCCCGTAGACGAATTATAAAGGGCCAGGCCGGTGTAGAAGGTGACAATACTGCCGCGCGCTTTCAGCAACTGCTGGCGGGCGTTCTCTTCGGTGTGCGGTTTACCGGTAATCATTCCATCCAGGACGCAAACCTGATCGGAACCTATAATTAAATGGTCAGGAAATCGCGCTGCCAGACTTTTCGCCTTTTCCTGAGCCAGACGGACCACCAGATGGCGTGGCGATTCACCGGGCTGTGGGGTTTCATCCATGTTCGGCGCGGCGCATTCGAAGGGGACGCCCAGCTTTTCCAGCAACACGCGGCGGTAGGGTGATGTGGAGGCGAGAATGAGATTTGGCATATTTTTTTCACCAGATATAGCGTATCGATGCCAGCCATTTTAAACTACGGGCCGCAATGTGTGCGAATAAATGGCAAAAGGCAGCCTGAGGTTGCCTTTTTCTTTGACTCTATGACGTTACAAAGTTAATATGCGCGCCCTATGCAAAAGGTAAAATTACCCCTGACTCTTGATCCGGTTCGTACGGCTCAAAAACGCCTTGATTACGAAGGTATCTATACTCGTGATCAGGCTGAGCGTGTCGCCGAATCCGTAGTCAGTGTGGACAGTGATGTGGAATGCTCCATGTCGTTTGAGATCGATCCCCAGCGCCTTGCCGTTATTACCGGTGATGCAAAGGTGTCGGTCACGCTCGAATGTCAGCGTTGCGGGAAACCGTTCCCACTTCATGTTCACACAACATATTGTTTTAGTCCGGTTCGTTCAGACGAACAGGCTGAAGCACTCCCGGAAGCGTATGAGCCGATTGAGGTTAACGAATTCGGTGAAATCGATCTGCTGGCGCTGGTTGAAGATGAAATCATCCTCACCTTGCCTGTAGTTCCGGTGCATGATTCTGAACACTGTGAAGTGTCCGAGGCGGACATGGTCTTTGGGGAACTGCCTGATGAAGCGCAAAAACCAAACCCATTTGCCGTATTAGCCAGTTTAAAGCGTAAGTAATTAAGGAGTAAGGTCCATGGCCGTACAACAGAATAAACCAACCCGTTCCAAACGTGGCATGCGTCGTTCCCATGACGCGCTGACTGCAGTTACCAGCCTGTCTGTAGACAAGACTTCTGGTGAGAAACACCTGCGTCACCACATCACTGCTGACGGTTTCTACCGCGGCCGCAAGGTTATCACTAAGTAATCACGCGTTTGCGTGATTAGGCTTAGTGAGGGTTTCCCCGTGCAAACGGGGATATACCGAACCAGGCTGCGACGATACCTTGACACGTCTAACCCTGGCGTTAGATGTCATGGGGGGAGATTTTGGCCCTTCCGTGACAGTGCCTGCAGCATTGCAGGCACTGAACTCTAATTCGCAACTCACTCTCCTTTTAGTCGGCAATCCCGACGCTATCACGCCATTACTTGCAAAAGCTGACTTCGAACAACGTTCACGTCTGCAGATAATTCCTGCCCAGTCAGTTATTGCCAGTGATGTCCGGGCCTCACAGGCGATCCGCAGCAGTCGCGGAAGCTCAATGCGCATCGCGCTGGAGCTGGTGAAAGAAGGGCGCGCGCAGGCGTGCGTCAGCGCCGGCAATACCGGCGCGCTGATGGGGCTGGCAAAATTACTGCTTAAACCCCTTGAGGGTATTGAGCGCCCGGCGCTGGTGACCGTATTGCCCCACCAGCAAAAGGGCAAAACGGTGGTGCTGGATTTAGGTGCCAACGTCGATTGCGACAGTGTTATGCTGGCGCAGTTTGCCGTAATGGGCTCGGTGCTGGCAGAGGAAGTCGTGGGGATCTCTCATCCCCGCGTGGCTTTGCTGAATATAGGTGAAGAAGAGACCAAAGGTCTCGACAGCATCCGTGAGGCGGCCGAGCGGCTAAAAAATGAGCCATCCATCAACTATATTGGATATCTCGAAGCCAACGAATTATTGACCGGAAAAACGGATGTACTGGTATGTGACGGGTTTACAGGAAACGTTACATTAAAAACCATGGAAGGGGTGGTGAGAATGTTTCTTTCTCTGCTTAAATCGCAGGGAGAGGGGAAAAAACGGTCATGGTGGCTGATTTTATTAAAGCGTTGGTTACAAAAGAGCCTGGCGCGGCGATTCAGTCACCTCAACCCCGACCAGTATAATGGCGCCTGTCTGTTAGGATTGCGCGGCATTGTGATTAAGAGTCACGGTGCGGCCAATCAGCGAGCGTTTGCCGTCGCGATTGAACAGGCAGTGCAGGCGGTGCAGCGACAAGTCCCACAGCGGATTGCCGCTCGCCTGGGATCTGTATTAGCAAAAAGTGACTGAGCGTACATGTATACGAAGATTTTAGGTACCGGCAGCTATCTGCCAAAGCAAGTGCGAACCAACGCCGATCTGGAAAAAATGGTAGATACGTCTGACGAGTGGATCGTCACCCGTACAGGTATCCGCGAACGTCGTATTGCCGCGCCAGATGAAACAGTTTCCACCATGGGCTATGAAGCCGCCCAGCGCGCGCTGGAGATGGCGGGTGTCGATAAAGACGACGTCGGCCTGATTATCGTTGCCACTACGTCTGCCACGCATGCTTTCCCAAGCGCAGCGTGCCAGGTTCAGAACATGCTGGGCATTAAAGGTTGCCCGGCGTTCGACGTTGCCGCTGCCTGCGCAGGCTTTACCTATGCGTTGAGCATCGCCGATCAATACGTGAAATCCGGTGCCGTGAAGCATGCGCTGGTGATCGGTGCTGACGTGCTGGCGCGTACCTGCGATCCAGCCGATCGCGGAACGATCATTATTTTTGGTGATGGTGCAGGAGCTGTCCTGTTAGGACAATCTGAAGAGCCAGGCATCATCTCAACGCATTTGCATGCGGACGGTAGCTACGGCGAACTGTTGACGCTGCCAAACGCCGATCGTGTTAATCCGGACAATGCCATCTACCTGACCATGGCCGGTAACGAAGTTTTCAAGGTGGCGGTAACAGAGCTGGCGCATATTGTTGACGAGACGCTGGAAGCAAACAATCTGGAGCGTTCCGCCCTCGACTGGCTGGTGCCGCATCAGGCGAACCTGCGTATTATCAGCGCCACGGCGAAGAAACTTGGCATGTCGATGGATAACGTTGTGGTGACCCTGGATCGTCATGGCAATACGTCTGCAGCATCAGTGCCCTGCGCATTTGACGAAGCGGTACGCGATGGACGAATTCAACGAGGCCAACTGGTCTTGCTCGAAGCCTTCGGGGGCGGTTTCACCTGGGGTTCTGCGCTGGTTCGTTTCTAGTATAAGGATAAAAAAATGACGCAATTTGCTTTTGTGTTCCCCGGTCAGGGTTCTCAGGCCGTTGGAATGTTGTCCGGCTTAGCGGAGCAGTATCCGGTCATCGAAGAGACCTTCCGTGAAGCGTCGGATACCCTGGGCTACGATCTTTGGGCGCTGACCCAGCAAGGGCCAGCCGAAGAGCTGAATAAAACCTGGCAGACCCAGCCTGCACTGCTGACCGCATCGGTCGCATTGTGGCGCGTATGGCAACAGCAGGGCGGCAAAGCGCCAGCGCTGCTGGCCGGTCACAGCCTGGGTGAATATTCTGCGCTGGTATGCGCAGGGGTGATTGCGTTTGCTGATGCCGTGCGTCTGGTTGAAATGCGCGGCAAATTTATGCAGGAAGCGGTGCCGGAAGGTACGGGCGGCATGTCGGCCATTATTGGTCTGGATGATGCTTCCATTGCCAAAGCCTGTGAAGAATCGGCAGAAGGCCAGGTGGTTTCTCCGGTAAACTTCAACTCGCCGGGCCAGGTGGTTATCGCCGGTCATAAAGAAGCGGTTGAACGTGCAGGCGCAGCCTGTAAAGCTGCGGGCGCCAAACGTGCGCTGCCGCTGCCGGTGAGCGTACCGTCGCACTGCGCGCTGATGAAGCCTGCTGCCGAGAAGCTGGCGGTCGAGCTGGAAAAAATCACCTTCAACGCGCCGACCATTGCGGTGGTGAATAACGTTGATGTGCAGTGCGAAACCGCGCCAGAGGCCATCCGCCATGCGCTGGTTCGCCAGCTGTACAGCCCGGTTCAGTGGACCAAAACGGTTGAGTTTATGGCATCCCAGGGCGTTGAGCACCTGTATGAAGTCGGCCCGGGTAAAGTTCTTACCGGTCTGACCAAACGTATTGTTGATACCCTGACCGCATCGGCCATTAATGAGCCAGAAGCACTGTCAGCGGCACTCGCGCAGTAAGAAGAGGAATACCATGAGTTTTGAAGGAAAAATCGCACTGGTCACTGGTGCAAGCCGCGGTATTGGCCGTGCTATCGCTGAGACCCTCGTCGCGCGCGGCGCGAAAGTGATCGGCACCGCGACCAGCGAAAGCGGCGCGCAGGCGATCAGCGAGTACCTGGGTGCGAACGGTAAAGGTCTGATGTTGAATGTGACCGATCCTGCATCTATCGAATCTGTTCTGGGAAATATTCGCGCAGAATTTGGCGAAGTGGATATTCTGGTCAATAATGCCGGAATCACTCGCGACAACTTACTGATGCGAATGAAAGATGATGAGTGGAGCGATATTCTCGAAACCAACCTGTCATCTGTGTTCCGTCTGTCAAAAGCGGTAATGCGAGCTATGATGAAGAAGCGTCATGGGCGTATTATCACTATCGGTTCTGTGGTTGGTACCATGGGAAATGCTGGTCAGGCTAACTACGCTGCGGCGAAAGCAGGTCTGATCGGTTTCAGTAAGTCGCTGGCACGCGAAGTTGCGTCCCGCGGAATTACTGTAAACGTTGTTGCTCCGGGCTTTATTGAAACGGACATGACGCGTGCGCTGACCGATGAGCAGCGTGCGGGTACGCTGGCGGCAGTTCCGGCGGGTCGTTTAGGTGACCCTAAAGAAATCGCCAGCGCGGTTGCATTTTTAGCCTCTGACGAAGCGAGTTACATCACTGGTGAAACTCTCCACGTCAACGGCGGAATGTACATGGTTTAATCACGTTAGAAAATATTTGCGTTATTAGGGCGAATGGCCTCAAAATAACGTAAAATCGTGGTAAGACCTGCCGGGATTTAGTTGCAAATTTTTCAACATTTTATACACTACGAAAACCATCGCGAAAGCGAGTTTTGATAGGAAATTTAAGAGTATGAGCACTATCGAAGAACGCGTTAAGAAAATTATTGGCGAACAGCTGGGCGTTAAGCAGGAAGAAGTTGTGAACTCCGCTTCCTTCGTTGAAGACCTGGGCGCAGATTCTCTTGACACCGTTGAGCTGGTAATGGCTCTGGAAGAAGAGTTTGATACTGAGATTCCGGACGAAGAAGCTGAGAAAATCACCACCGTTCAGGCTGCCATTGATTACATCAACGGTCACCAGGCGTAAGTGAGCATCTCCAGGCGGTCATTCGACCGCCTGTGTTTTTTCTTTTGTAGTCCCTCGATTTTCTTTTTTTATCCCTCCCTGGAGGACAAGCGTGTCTAAGCGTCGTGTAGTTGTGACCGGACTTGGCATGTTATCTCCTGTCGGCAATACCGTAGAGTCTACCTGGAACGCTCTCCTTGCCGGTCAGAGTGGCATCAGCCTAATCGACCATTTCGATACTAGCGCCTATGCAACGAAATTTGCTGGCTTAGTAAAGGATTTTAACTGTGAAGAGATCATCTCGCGCAAAGAACAGCGCAAGATGGATGCCTTCATTCAATATGGAATTGTCGCTGGCGTTCAGGCCATGCAGGATTCTGGCCTTGAAATTACGGAAGAGAACGCAACCCGTATTGGCGCCGCTATTGGCTCCGGGATTGGCGGTCTTGGCCTGATTGAGGAAAACCACACCTCTCTGGTGAATGGTGGCCCACGTAAAATTAGCCCGTTCTTCGTTCCGTCAACGATTGTTAACATGGTGGCAGGTCACCTGACCATCATGTTTGGCCTGCGCGGTCCAAGCATCTCGATTGCCACTGCCTGTACGTCCGGCGTGCATAACATTGGCCAGGCGGCGCGTATTATCGCCTATGGCGATGCCGATGCGATGGTTGCAGGCGGTGCAGAAAAGGCCAGCACCCCACTGGGTGTAGGTGGCTTCGGCGCAGCGCGTGCCCTGTCTACCCGCAACGATAATCCTCAGGCGGCAAGCCGTCCGTGGGATAAAGACCGTGATGGTTTCGTGCTGGGTGACGGTGCGGGTATGGTCGTGCTGGAAGAGTACGAGCATGCGAAGAAGCGCGGCGCGAAAATTTATGCTGAAATCATTGGCTTCGGCATGAGCAGCGACGCTTATCACATGACCTCTCCGCCGGAAGACGGGGCAGGTGCTGCGCTGGCAATGGTTAACGCAATCCGCGATGCGGGTATCGAACCGGGTCAGATTGGCTATGTGAATGCGCACGGTACCTCCACACCAGCAGGCGACAAAGCTGAAGCGCAGGCCGTGAAGTCTGTGTTTGGCGATGCATCCCGCCGCGTGATGGTCAGCTCCACCAAATCCATGACCGGCCACCTGTTGGGTGCGGCGGGTGCAGTAGAATCCATCTACTCCATCCTTGCGCTGCGCGATCAGGCAGTTCCGCCGACTATCAACCTGGATAACCCGGATGATGGTTGCGATCTGGACTTCGTTCCGCACGAAGCACGTCAGGTCAGCGGTCTGGAGTACACCCTGTGTAACTCCTTCGGCTTTGGCGGCACCAACGGCTCTCTGATCTTTAAAAAGGTCTGAGGCCGACAGCCGGGCGGTCTATCGCCTTCCCGGCACATTGATAAAAAAGGTCCGCTTGTCGGGCCTTTTTTATTCGGTTTTATTCCCTTGTCCGCGGCCCGCCTTCCTGCCAGACTATTCGACCATTTAAAAGGAGCCATCATGTTCTTGATCAATGGCATACCCCAGGAAACGCTGTCAGCGAGCGACAGGGCTATTCAGTTTGGTGACGGCTGCTTCACGACGGCACGCATTGCTGCGGGCCAGGTCTGTCTGCTGGATGCCCATCTGCAACGCTTGCAGAAAGCCTGTGAAAAACTGCTTATCCCCTATGTGGCATGGGCAGAGTTGGAACGTGAAATGGTTGAGCTCGCCCAGGGGAATGACCGTGGCGTGCTGAAGGTCATTATCAGCCGGGGAAGCGGCGGCAGGGGATACAGCCCGGCGAACTGCCTGCGCCCGGTTCGACTCCTCTCGGTGTCGGCGTATCCCCCCCACTATGATAGCTGGCGTAGCGAAGGCATTGTCCTGACCTTAAGCCCGGTGCGGCTGGGACGTAACCCGCAGCTGGCCGGGATAAAACACCTTAACCGTCTTGAACAGGTGCTCATCCGCACCCATCTCGAACAGACCAGTGCCGACGAGGCGCTGGTTCTTGACAGCGAAGGGTTCATTACGGAATGCTGTGCGGCGAATTTATTCTGGCGTCAGGGGAAGGAGGTTTTTACCCCCCGGCTGGATCAGGCAGGCGTTAATGGCCTGATGCGCCAGTTTTGTCTGCAACAGCTGGCACACTCCGGGTATCGCGTTGTCGAAGTGTATGCCCACGAGGCTGTGCTGGCTGAGGCCGACGAGATGGTGGTCTGCAATGCGCTAATGCCCGTTGTGCCTGTTCGTCAGTATGGTTCTCAACGTTTTTTATCGCGTGAGTTGTACGCATTATTAGCCCCTCTGTGTGAGCAAACCAGATAGTCATGAAGAAAATGTTGCGCTTTATTCTCCTCATCCTTGTTGTGCTGGGCATTGCCGCTGGCGTGGGGATGTGGAAAGTTCGCCAGCTGGCGGGCAGTCAAATTCTGATCGCCGAAGAGACGGTCTTCACCCTGAAACCGGGCACCGGGCGTCTGGCGCTGGGTGAGCAGCTGTATGGCGAGAAGATCATTAACCGCCCGCAGGTGTTCCAGTGGTTATTACGCGTGCAGCCGGAACTGTCGCATTTTAAAGCCGGTACCTACCGTTTTACGCCGGGGATGACCGTCAAAGAGATGCTGCAGCTGCTTGAGAGCGGTAAAGAGGCGCAGTTCCCGCTGCGTTTTGTGGAAGGAATGCGCCTGAGCGACTACCTGAAGCAGCTCCGCGACGCGCCTTACATCAAACACACTCTTAAAGACGACAGCTATGCCACCGTCGCCGAGGCCCTGAAGTTTGAGCATCCGGAGTGGGTAGAAGGGTGGTTCTGGCCAGATACCTGGATGTATACCGCAGGCACCACGGATGTGGCTTTGCTGCAACGCGCGCATAAAAAGATGGTTGAAGCGGTGGATAAAGCCTGGGAAGGGCGGATGGAGAACCTGCCGTATAAAGATCAGAACCAGTTCGTGACCATGGCCTCGATCGTCGAGAAAGAGACGGCGGTTGCGAGTGAGCGGGATCAGGTTGCCTCGGTATTTATCAATCGCCTGCGCATCGGTATGCGTTTGCAGACCGACCCGACGGTAATTTACGGAATGGGTGAGAATTACAAGGGCAAAATTTCACGTAAAGACCTGGAAACCCCAACCGATTATAATACATATGTCATTAGCGGCTTACCCCCGGGGCCAATTGCCACGCCGGGTCAGGCATCGTTGAATGCCGCCGCGCATCCGGCAAAGACGCCGTATCTCTATTTCGTCGCCGACGGAAAGGGTGGACATACTTTTAACACCAATCTTGCCAGTCATAATCGTTCGGTCCAGGACTATCTGAAGGCACTTAAGGAAAAAAATGCGCAGTAATTACATTGTCATTGAGGGGCTGGAAGGCGCCGGGAAAACGACCGCACGTGATGTAGTGGTCGAGACGCTCAAACAGTGTGGTATCGAAGAGATGATCTTTACCCGTGAACCGGGCGGTACCCAGCTGGCTGAAAAACTGCGCAGCCTGGTACTGGACATCAAATCGGTCGGGGATGAAGTCATCACCGATAAAGCCGAAGTGATGATGTTTTACGCCGCGCGCGTCCAGCTGGTCGAAACCGTCATCAAGCCTGCCCTGGCGCGGGGATGCTGGGTGATTGGCGACCGCCACGATCTCTCGACCCAGGCGTATCAGGGCGGCGGACGCGGCATTGACCAGCAGATGCTCGGCACGCTGCGCGATGCGGTCCTCGGTGATTTCCGCCCGAACCTGACGCTCTATCTCGACGTGACGCCTGAAGTGGGTCTGAAACGCGCCCGCGCCCGCGGCGAACTGGATCGTATCGAGCAGGAGTCGCTGGACTTCTTTAACCGTACCCGCGCGCGTTACCGCGAGTTGGCCGCCCAGGACAGTTCGATCCGCACCATCGATGCAACCCAGCCGCTGGAGGATGTGATGAACGACATTCGCCAGACGGTCACTGACTGGCTGAAGGAACAACAGGCATGAAATGGTACCCATGGTTGCGCCCGCACTTTGAACAGCTGGTGAACAGCTATCAGTCCGGTCGGGGGCATCATGCGTTACTGATCCAGTCGCTGCCGGGCATGGGCGATGAGGCCCTGATCTACGCCATCAGCCGTTTTTTGATGTGCCAGCAGCCGCAGGGGCATAAAAGCTGCGGTCAATGCCGCAGCTGTCAGCTGATGCAGGCGGAGACGCACCCGGATTATTACGCGCTGGAGCCGGAGAAAGGCAAGACCACGCTGGGCATCGATGCGGTGCGTACGGTCAGTGAAAAGCTCTACGAGCGTGCGCGGCTCGGCGGGGCGAAGGTCGTCTGGCTGAAGGATGCCGCTCAGCTTACTGAGGCGGCGGCGAACGCTTTGTTAAAAACCCTCGAAGAGCCACCGGAAAATACCTGGTTCCTGATGGCCTGTCGTGAACCCGGACGGCTGCTGGCAACCCTGCGTAGCCGCTGTCGTTTGCATCATCTCAGCGTGCCGCAGGAGGCCTGGGCTCTCAGCTGGCTGGCGCGAGAAGTGACAACGTCACAAGAAGCTGCGCTGAGCGCGCTGCGTCTGTGCGGCGGAGCACCTGCCGCGGCGTTGGCCTTGCTGCAGCCCAACGTCCAGACACAACGGGAACAACTCTGTCAGGCGCTCGGCGCGGTGCCGGACAGCGGCGACTGGCTGAGCCTGCTTCCGGTTCTGAACCACGAGCAAGTGCCAGACCGTCTGCACTGGCTGGCAGCCCTGCTGCTGGATGCCCTTAAAATTCAGCAGGGAGCGACCCTGCTTAGCAATGCTGATGCCTGGCCGCTCGTGAATACCCTGGCGCAACGCCTCCCGGGCGTGGCATTGCGGGCTATCCTTCATGATGTCTGCCAGTGCCGCGAACAACTACTCAGCGTAACGGGGCTGAATCGGGAGCTTGTCCTGACCGACCTGTTACTCACTATCGAGCATTACCTGCAACCGGGCACGACGTTGCCTGTATCCCATCTCTGAGAGAGACATTATGTTTTTAGTCGACTCACACTGCCATCTCGATGGCCTGGATTATCAATCCCTGCATAAAAACGTCGATGACGTGCTGGCGAAAGCCGCCGCCCGCGATGTGAAATTTTGTCTGGCGGTCGCCACGACGTTACCGGGTTACCGCACTATGCGCGAGCTGGTGGGCGTCCGCGACAATGTGGTGTTCTCCTGCGGCGTGCATCCGCTGAACCAGGATGAACCTTACGACGTCGAAGATTTACGCCGTCTGGCGGCGGAAGAGGGCGTGGTGGCGATGGGTGAAACCGGGCTGGATTATTTCTACACTCCGGAAACCAAAGCTCGCCAGCAAGAATCTTTCCGCGACCATATCCGCATTGGCCGGGAACTGAATAAACCGGTGATCGTCCACACCCGCGACGCGCGCGCCGATACGCTGGCAATCCTGACAGAAGAAAACGTGACGGATTGCGGGGGCGTACTACACTGTTTCACAGAAGACAGAGAAACAGCGGGCAAGCTGCTGGATTTGGGTTTTTATATCTCGTTTTCCGGGATCGTGACGTTCCGTAACGCCGAGCAGCTTCGTGATGCTGCGCGCTACGTGCCGCTCGATCGTCTGCTGGTGGAAACAGATTCCCCTTATCTGGCTCCGGTACCGCATCGCGGTAAAGAAAATCAACCCGCGATGGTACGGGATGTGGCCGAGTACATGGCCGTATTAAAAGGCGTCGACGTTGAAGAACTGGCACGCATTACCACCACCAACTTTGCCAGCCTGTTTCACATCGATCCCTCCCGCCTGCAATCTGCCTGATTAATCTATTTTTTTATGGCTCGTAATTAATAGCCGAAAAGAGTAAAGTTCACCGCCCAGGTTGGGGCGGTGATGACCGTTATGGAAACATTTGGCAATCTGTTTTGTAAAAGTCTGAAAGTTTTTCAGCTGCCTTGCGCTGAAACGTGATAGCCGTCAAACAAAGATACGCGGATTTATTTTACTCTGTGTAATAAATAAAGGGCGCTTAGATGTCCTGTCCACGGCACGGTTCTCCCCCCGGGCCAATGCGTGAAAACGTAAAAAAAGCACAAATACTCAGGAGCACTCTCAATTATGTTTAAGAATGCATTTGCTAACCTGCAGAAGGTCGGTAAATCGCTGATGCTGCCAGTATCCGTACTGCCTATCGCAGGTATCCTGCTGGGCGTCGGTTCTGCAAACTTCAGCTGGCTGCCAGCCGTAGTTTCTCATGTGATGGCCGAAGCAGGCGGTTCTGTTTTTGCTAATATGCCACTGATCTTCGCTATCGGCGTTGCGCTTGGCTTCACCAATAACGACGGCGTATCTGCACTGGCCGCTGTAGTTGCCTACGGCATCATGGTTAAAACCATGGCTGTGGTTGCACCTCTGGTGCTGCACTTACCACCGGAAGAGATCGCTGCTAAACACCTGGCTGATACCGGGGTTCTGGGCGGTATCATCTCGGGTGCAATTGCGGCATATATGTTTAACCGCTTCTATCGCATCAAGCTGCCTGAGTACCTGGGCTTCTTTGCAGGTAAGCGTTTCGTTCCAATTATCTCTGGTCTGGCGGCGATCTTCACCGGTGTGATCCTCTCCTTCATCTGGCCTCCGATTGGTTCTGCGATCCAGACCTTCTCCCAGTGGGCTGCATACCAGAACCCGGTTGTGGCGTTCGGTATCTACGGCTTCATTGAGCGTTGCCTGGTGCCGTTTGGTCTGCACCACATCTGGAACGTTCCTTTCCAGATGCAGATCGGCGAATACACCAACGCAGCAGGTCAGGTTTTCCACGGCGATATCCCACGTTACATGGCAGGCGACCCAACTGCAGGCAAACTGTCTGGCGGCTTCCTGTTCAAAATGTACGGCCTGCCGGCTGCTGCGATTGCAATCTGGCACTCTGCTAAACCAGAGAACCGTGCCAAAGTGGGCGGTATCATGATCTCCGCAGCGCTGACCTCGTTCCTGACCGGTATCACCGAGCCGATCGAGTTCTCCTTCATGTTCGTTGCGCCGATTCTGTACATTATCCACGCGGTACTGGCTGGCCTGGCGTTCCCAATCTGTATCCTGCTGGGTATGCGTGACGGTACCTCCTTCTCGCACGGTCTGATCGACTTTATCGTTCTGTCCGGTAACAGCAGCAAGCTGTGGCTGTTCCCAATCGTTGGTGCGTGCTACGCGGTTGCGTACTACACCATCTTCCGCGTGCTGATCAAAGCACTGGACCTGAAAACTCCGGGTCGTGAAGATGCAACAGACGACGTTAAAGCTGGCGCGACCAGCGAAATGGCTCCTGCACTGGTTGCAGCGTTCGGCGGTAAAGAGAACATCACCAACCTGGACGCGTGTATCACTCGTCTGCGTGTGAGCGTTGCTGATATCGCGAAAGTTGACCAGCCGGGTCTGAAAAAACTGGGCGCAGCTGGCGTAGTTGTTGCAGGTTCCGGTGTACAGGCTATCTTCGGTACTAAATCCGATAACCTGAAAACCGAAATGGATGAGTACATCCGCAGCAACTAAGTTGTGACCTGGGGAGACTAAGGCAGCCGAATGGCTGCCTTTTTTATATCTATGGTTTGTGAAATGCCGGGTGGCGGCTGCGCCTTACCCGGCCTACAAAAGCTCAGACCGTAGGCCGGGTAAGCGTAGCGCCACCCGGCACAAAAAAGGGAGCCATTTGGCTCCCTTAGACGTCTGATGATTTATCAGAACTGATAGCTTGCGGTCAGGCTCACGTTACGCGGTTCGCCATACACAATTTCGCCTTCGACGTTGGTGTCGTAGGTCTTATCGAAGAGGTTATTCAGATTACCCTGCAGGGAGAAGTTCTTCGTGACCTGGTAACGGGTGAAGAGATCCACCAGCGCGTAGCTGCCCTGTGATGCGCGCCAGGTGCCGTAAGGCGTGTCCTGATAAGTGTAGACGCTGTTTTGCCAGTTAACGCCGCCACCAACGGTCAGCTCAGGCATAGCCGGTAGACGGTAGCTGGTAAACAGTTTTACGGTAGTACGCGGCAGTTGCGGGTTTACCGCCTTGCCTTCGTTATCTTCCGCAACGTAGCGCGTTGCACCGAAGGTCATCTGCCAGTTATCCGTCAGCGCGCCGTTGATTTCAAACTCAACGCCTTTACTCACGGTACCGTCAACGCTCTCGTAAGCCACATCAGTGGAACCCTGAATGGTCCGGCCGGTGCTTTGCCCCAGATTATCCTGCTCAATGCGGAACACGGAGAGCGTGGTAGTCAGACGGCTGTTCATCCAGTCGGATTTCAGGCCCGCTTCGTAGTTATTCCCGGTGATCGGGTCAAGATACTTGCCCGAGCTGTCGCGGTAGTTTTGCGGCTGGAAGATGGAGGTATAGCTGGCGTAGGCAGACCAGTTGTCATTGATGTCGTAAACCAGACCCGCGTAAGGCGTGGTGTGGTTTTTCTCCATGTCACTGGTCAGGGTGTTAACACTCCAGTTGGTATAACGGGCGCCAAGAATTAAATGCAAAGGATCGGCCAGTGAAATGCGCGTCGCGGCGTACAGCGATTTCATATTGGTGGTGTCATCCTGAGCCAGCGACTGCGATCCCCAGTTGGTTTCCGGGAAGTTACCGTTATAGTCGTAGAAGCTACCGAACTCATCCGGGTAGACGTTAGCCCATGAGTTGGTGTAACGGTTGGTCTGACGACTGAAGCTGCCGCCCACCATCATAGTGTGCTGACGGCCCAGCAGCTCGTAGCCCCCGTCTGCAAACAGATCCACCGCATCCACTTTACGTTTACCGCTGTTCCAGCCGGTGCCGCCAATGTAATCAAAGCCCGGACCATAGTTCGAATAAGGGCCTTCCAGCATGCCGGTGCTCTTATTCACAAAGGCATCGATGTACATCGCTTTGCTGTCGAATTTCGCTTCGGTATGGGTCGCATTCAGGGTGGCTTGCCAGTCGTCGGCAAAACGCTGCTTCAGGGTGAAGAAGACCTTATTGAACTCTTTGTCGTTGTAAGCCCAGTCTGGAGACGTGCTGTGGGCGCGATCGTAATGTTTGGTGCTACCGTCGGTGTTCCAGCGCGGCAAACCACCCCAGGTCTGGTTATTGATGTCGATACGCTGGTATTCGTAGCCGGCGGACAGGGAGGTGCTGGTGCCCAGGTCGGCGTCCAGAATACCGGAGAAGAAGGTGCGCTTCTGATTGTAGTTGTCGAGCCAGGAGTCGCTGTCCTGATAACCCGCCACGATGCGGCTGCGTAGATTGCCGTCTTCCGTCAGCGGGCTTTGCATGTCCATGACGTAACGTTGTTTGTTCCAGCTGCCGTATTCTGCCGACAGATTGGCCTTGAATTCGCGGCTGGTGGCATGCTTACGCACCATATTGATCGCCGCAGACGGGTTGCCTGTGCCGGTCATCAGACCGTTGGCGCCACGCACCACTTCCACCCGCTCAAACAGGGCCGTGTCAGACTGAGAATCACCCAGGTTCCAGCGTGATTCGAAATAGGTTGGAATGCCATCGACCATGTAGTTGTCGATTTCGAACCCGCGGGAGTAAAAGTTGCTGCGATCGGAGTCAGTGGTGCTTTTGCTGATCCCCATCGTGTTATCCATCACGTCGCCCAGGGTTTGCAGCTGTTGGTCTTCCATGCGTTGTTCGCTGACGATCGTGACCGATTGCGGAATGTCACGCTGGACCATCTGCATTTTGGTGCCCACGGTCGTGGTTTTTACGCTGTAGTCCTGGCTTTCATCAGCGACATCCGGCTGCGATGAACCCTCAACAATGACCGTCTCTTCGGCCGGGGCGGCGAAGCTGGCGACGGGCGTCAATGCGAAAGCAATACAGGCTGCGAGCAGCGAGGGTTTAGCGACAGGCTGGCGTTGCCCGTCCCTGGTATAATTCATGAAAGACATCAACAAACCTTTCTGAGTGAAGTGTGAATGTTATGCCCCAGTTCCGTAAGCACAGTCTGAGGTCGTTTTCTAGGTATAAAATGCGCATGTAAATGCAAATGCGAAATATACGCATTGTGATTAAACCTGTAAACAAGGGTTTCAGCCGTATATGAAATTATGTTTTAAGATTTCAGGGCAGGGCGCGAGGAACGGCTGCGTATAAATTGCGCTATAAGGAAAGAATTCGAGGGATAAGGTTGAAAGGATTAGAGAAAGTCGCTCATACTCTTGAGTCGTATCACATAAGAATGCGCCTGCACCGAGTGGGTTGTCTCCGGGCACGTCGCCAGATTAATGAATAAGGAAAACCTCATGGCTGAAGAAACCATTTTCAGTAAAATTATCCGCGGCGAGATACCTGCGGATATCGTCTATCAGGATGAGCTGGTTACCGCTTTTCGCGACATCTCTCCGCAGGCGCCGACCCACATCCTCATTATTCCTAATATTCTGATTCCGACGGTAAATGACGTGAAAACTGAGCATGAACTGGCATTAGGCCGTATGCTGACAGTAGCAGCGAAAATTGCTGAGCAGGAAGGCGTGGCCGAAGACGGTTATCGTTTGATCATGAACTGTAACCGCCACGGTGGTCAGGAAGTTTATCATATTCATATGCATCTGCTCGGCGGTCGTCCGCTGGGGCCGATGCTTGCGCATAAAGGTCTTTAAAATGCCCGGTGGACGGATTGCGATGCTGTTCATGATGGTGCTGCTGGCGGGATGTAAATCTCAGCCCGCCATCCCCGTCAATGATGAGCAAACATTAGTGATGGAGTCATCTGTACTGGCGGCGGGCATTACCGCCGATAAACCGTCGCTGACCATCAGCGAGATCCAGCCGTCTGCCTCCTCCACGCTGTTTAATGAAAGACAAGAGTCCATAACCGTCCATTACCGTTTTTTCTGGTATGACGCCAGAGGCCTGGAAATGCACCCGCTTGAGGCGCCGCGCAGCGTGACCATCCCGGCGAATTCGTCGGTCACGCTCTACGGCAGCGCCAATTATCTGGGTGCGCATAAGGTCAGACTTTATCTCTATCTGTAAGGGGTGATCCTTGATTAAAAATTTCAGTCGTTACGCGCTGGTCACGGCTTTTGCACTGTTCCTCTCGGGTTGTATCAGTCGTACTGAGCAGCCGCCTGCACCGGTCGAAGAGGTGAAGCCGGGCGCAGAGCAGCCGGTCCAGCCAACACAGCCTGTACCAACCGTACCTACCGTGCCGTCCGTGCCTGCGCAACCCGGTCCTATCGAGCATCAGGAAGAAAGCGCTCAGCCTGCGCCGCGTGAACGTCATTACGACTGGAACGGCGCGATGCAGCCGATGGTCAATAAAATGTTGCAGGCTCAGGGCGTTACCGCAGGCAGCGTGCTGCTGGTGGACAGCGTCAACAACCGCACCAACGGCAGCCTGAATGCCGGGGAAGCCACCGAAACGCTGCGCAATGCGCTGGCGAACAATGGCAAATTCACCCTGGTATCGGCGCAGCAGCTCTCCGTGGCCAAGCAGCAGTTGGGCCTTTCTCCGCAGGACAGCCTGGGCTCGCGCAGTAAAGCCATCGGCATTGCCCGCAACGTAGGGGCGCAGTATGTGCTCTACTCCAGCGCGACCGGCAACGTCAACTCACCAGCGCTGCAAATGCAGCTGATGCTGGTTCAGACAGGTGAAATTATCTGGTCGGGTAAAGGTGCAGTTCAGCAACAGTAATCTGACGCGCGACACATTGCTGTCGCGCTTTTTCCCGCAGTATCGCCTTATCGCGCCGCAGACCCAAACCGGGTTGAGCGGCGCGAGTTGCATTATTGAGCACGCCGGGCAGCGGCTGGTGCTGCGCCAGTATCATGCCGCGCTGGCCACGCCGGCCCATTTTCGCCGCCAGTACCATGCGCTACGCCATCTTCCCGCCGACATTGCTCCCCAGCCGCATTTTTACAGTCCTGGATGGATAGCGGTCGATTATCTGGCGGGTGAGGTCAAAACCACGTTACCCGCCGCACCCGTGCTGGCCGCGATGCTGTATCATCTGCATCAGCAGCCCAGGTTCGGCTGGCGCATTACCCTGGCCCCGCTGCTGGAGCAGTACTGGTTGCAGGCCTCGCCGTCCCGGCGTACACCGTTGTGGCTGCGCTGGCATAAGCGTCTGCAAAAAGGGGGCGAGCCGCGCCCGCTGCGCCTCGTGCCGCTGCATATGGACGCTCATGCGGGTAATATCGTGCACACGCCTGCCGGCAGTCGGCTGCTGGACTGGGAATATGCCGGAGACGGCGACGTTGCCCTGGAGCTGGCCAGCGTCTGGACTGAGAGTGAAGTCCAGCGTCAGCAACTGCTTGCCGCCTACGGCGAGATCGCGCAGCTCGATCTGTCCCGGCTGCAACGTCAGGTGAAACGCTGGCGCCCCTGGGTGCTGATGCTGATGGCTGGCTGGTTTGAGCTGCGCTGGCAACAATCACAAGACAAACATTTTATTGCGCTGGCCGATGAGATCTGGCGCCAGTTAGAAACGACAGAATAAGAGAGGTTCGTGTGGGTCCGGTCATGTTGGATGTGGAAGGTTATGAGCTGGATGCGGAGGAGCGCGAGATTCTGGCGCATCCGCTGGTGGGTGGCCTGATCCTGTTTACGCGCAATTATCACGATCCTGCGCAGCTGCGGGAGCTGGTACGCCAGATCCGCGAGGCTTCCCGTCACCGCCTGGTGGTAGCCGTTGATCAGGAAGGCGGCCGCGTGCAGCGTTTTCGCGAAGGCTTTACCCGTCTGCCTGCAGCCCAATCCTTTGCAGCGTTACTCGGGCTGGAAGAGGGTGGCAAACTGGCGCAGGAGGCCGGCTGGCTGATGGCCAGCGAGATGATCGCTATGGACATTGATATCAGCTTCGCGCCGGTGCTGGACGTGGGCCATATCAGTGCCGCCATCGGTGAGCGCGCGTATCATGAGGATCCGCAGAAAGCGCTGCAGGTGGCGACCCGCTTTATCGACGGGATGCACGAGGCGGGAATGAAAACCACCGGCAAACATTTCCCGGGGCATGGGGCCGTCACGGCGGATTCCCACAAAGAGACCCCGCGCGACCCACGTCCACAGGCAGAGATCCGCGCCCGGGACATGTCGATTTTCAAATCGCTTATCAGTGACAACAAGCTCGACGCCATTATGCCTGCGCATGTGATCTACACCGATGTTGATCCGCGTCCGGCCAGCGGCTCGCCGCACTGGCTAAAAACCGTGCTGCGTCAGGAGCTGGGCTTCAACGGCGTGATTTTCTCTGACGATCTGTCGATGGAAGGGGCGGCGATCATGGGCAGCTACGCGGAACGCGGTCAGGCATCGCTGGATGCGGGTTGCGATATGATCCTGGTCTGCAATAATCGTAAAGGCGCAGTCAGCGTGTTAGATAACCTGTCGCCGATCAAGGCTGAACGTGTTACACAATTGTATCATAAAGGTTCTTTTAGCCGTCAGGAGCTGCGGGATACGGAACGCTGGAAAACCGTGAATGCGCAGCTTGAGGCGCTTCATGAGCGCTGGCAAGCGCATAAAGCGGGGCAATAACCCCTCCTGGCAAGCGTAGTGTGGCGAGGATACGATGATCATCTATTTGCACGGTTTTGATTCGAACAGTCCCGGTAATCACGAGAAAGTACTGCAGCTGCAGTTTATCGATCCGGATGTGCGGCTGATTAGCTACAGCACACGTCATCCGAAGCATGATATGCAGCATCTGCTGAAGGAAGTGGACAAAATGTTGCAGCTGAATGTTGACGAGCGTCCGTTGATCTGCGGCGTCGGCCTGGGTGGGTACTGGGCGGAGCGCATTGGGTTCTTGTGTGATATTCGCCAAGTGGTGTTCAACCCCAACCTGTTCCCGAACGAGAATATGGAAGGCAAGATCGACAGACCGGAAGAGTACGTTGATATCGCCACCAAGTGCGTAAGCAACTTCCGTGAAAAGAACCGCGATCGCTGTCTGGTGATCCTTTCCCGCAACGATGAGGCGCTGAACAGCCCCCGCGCTGCGGAACTGCTGCACCACTACTACGAAATTGTCTGGGATGAAGAGCAGACGCATAAGTTCAAGAATATTGCCCCTCATCTGCAACGCATTAAGGCGTTCAAGACTTTAGGTTAATTCCTGATTTCATCCTGAGCCCGGCCACGTAACGTGAGCCGGGCTTTCTTTTTGCTAAGCTTGTGTGAATTTTAAGCGGCAAAACTTGATGCACATCAATTTTGGTATGACCAATGCACCGAACATGTTATTCTCATGTCCGTTGAATGGTTTCAGTGCTGTAACTTGTTGTTAACTAAAGGTTATTTTCATAACTTTTAGTTAACAATTGGTTAATAATTTAGGGGGTCACGTTGACTACACCATTGAAAAAGATAGTGATTGTGGGTGGTGGTGCTGGCGGTCTGGAACTGGCTACGCAGCTGGGTAAGAAGCTCGGACGCGGTAAAAAAGCTAAAGTTACGCTCGTCGATCGCAACCACAGCCACCTGTGGAAACCGCTGCTGCACGAAGTGGCTACCGGTTCTCTGGATGAAGGCGTTGACGCGCTGAGCTATCTGGCGCATGCGCGCAACCACGGGTTCCAGTTCCAGCTGGGCTCGGTGATGGATATCAATCGTGAAAGCAAAACCATTACCCTGGCCGAGCTGCGCGATGAGAAGGGCGAACTGCTGGTGCCGGAGCGTAAGCTGGCTTATGACACGCTGGTGATGGCGCTGGGCAGCACCTCTAACGACTTCAATACCCCGGGCGTGAAAGAGAACTGCATCTTCCTCGACAACCCGCATCAGGCGCGTCGTTTCCATCAGGAGATGCTTAACCTGTTCCTTAAGTACTCCAATAATCTCGGCGCAAGCGGCAAGGTGAATATCGCCATCGTCGGCGGCGGCGCGACCGGCGTTGAGCTCTCTGCCGAACTGCATAACGCGGTGAAGCAGCTGCACAGCTACGGCTACAAAGGGTTAACCAACGACGCGCTGAACGTGACCCTGGTGGAGGCGGGAGAGCGCATTCTGCCTGCGCTGCCGCCGCGCATCTCTGGCGCAGCCCACAGTGAGCTGACCAAACTGGGCGTACGCGTTCTGACCCAGACTATGGTCACCAGCGCCGATGAGCATGGCCTGCACACCAAAGATGGCGAACATATTAAAGCCGATCTGATGGTCTGGGCGGCGGGTATTAAAGCGCCTGATTTCATGAAAGAGATTGGCGGCCTGGAAACCAACCGCATCAACCAGCTGGTGGTAGAGCCGACGCTGCAAACTACCCGCGATCCGGACATTTATGCGATTGGTGATTGCGCCTCTTGTGCCCGCCCGGAAGGTGGATTCGTACCACCGCGCGCTCAGGCCGCTCACCAGATGGCCAGCCTGGCGCTGCATAATATTCTGGCGCAGGCGAAAGGAAAGCCCCTTAAGAACTATGTCTATAAAGACCATGGTTCTCTGGTGTCGCTCTCTAACTTCTCTACCGTCGGCAGCCTGATGGGCAACCTGATGCGTGGCTCGATGATGGTGGAAGGGCGTATTGCGCGCTTCGTCTACATCTCGCTGTACCGTATGCACCAGGTTGCGCTGCACGGTTACTTCAAAACCGGGCTAATGATGGTGGTAGGCAGCATCAACCGCGTGATCCGACCGCGACTGAAACTGCACTAAGACCCGCGCCCCTCCGCACTCGCCGGAGGGGCTTTTTCAGCATATCCTTCTGTGAATCGCGCTCTGACGGACTAAGAGTCCTCCTAAACACGTCTGTTTTGCGTTTATCGCCACATTTTTAATCCTTTCTCTGATTTGCGAACACGCCGCTTTAGTTGCAGAATTGTTACCAATAGCAATAAAAAGGAGGTTGTCCCATGAATAAATCCATGGTGGCAGGTATAGGGATTGGCGTGGTTGCCGCGTTAGGCGTGGCGGCAGTTGCCAGTCTGAATGTCTTTGAACGTGGCCCACAATACGCGCAGGTGGTTTCGGCGACACCGATTAAAGAGACGGTGAAAACACCGCGTCAGGAGTGCCATAACGTGACCGTGACGCATCGTCGTCCGGTGCAGGATGAAAACCGCATTGCCGGTTCCGTGCTTGGTGCGGTGGCAGGCGGCGTGATTGGTCATCAGTTTGGTGGCGGGCGCGGTAAAGATGTTGCCACGGTCGTGGGCGCGCTGGGCGGTGGTTATGCCGGCAATCAGGCGCAGGGAGCCCTGCAGGAGCGCGACACCTACACCTCCACGCAGCAGCGTTGTAAAACGGTGTATGACAAATCAGAGAAAATGCTCGGCTACGATGTGACATACAAAATTGGCGATCAGCAGGGCAAGATCCGGATGGATAAAGATCCCGGCACGCAAATCCCCCTCAACAGCGATGGTCAGCTGGTACTGAATAACAAAGCATAAAAAAATCTGTTCTCTGCATTTAGCTCCCCATTCGCTCAGGCTGGGGAGCTTTTTTTGTCCATAAAAAAAGACCTTAACGCCCGCATCGTTCGCGTCGGGATTAAGGTCTTCTCAGGGATACAGCGGGGTAACAGTGGTTACAGGTCAAATTCGTGATACTGGCGGAGTAACATAAATCCTGTTATCAGTACGGAAAGGAAAGCAAATAAAACTGACCCACCACATAAAACCCAGAGACCGAATAACAATGTAATGACTATTAACACCTTAAAAAATGGTAATAGCAAAATCATTTTATTCTCCTTCTGAATGTGAATAGCCAGAACAGCTCCGTTATGACTCATACGCCTAATCATTAGCACATCAATAATTACTCGTTAAGGATAGCAAGCGGCAGAGAGGTGGTGATAGTTTTTACCTATCTTTAAACAGATTTGTCTGAAAGTGGCGGGCAGAGCAGGGCGGTTTACCGCCCTGCTGGTCAGGCTTTAAGGAGCTCAGGCCACAGGCGCAGGGTGATTTGCGTGATGGTCTGCAGTTTTTCCAGGCTGGCGCCTTCCCGGGCGCTGATAGACATCCCCTGCAAAATGCAGCTCAGATACTGGGCCAGTTTTTGCGGATCGCATTGGGCGGGGATCTCACCGCGCTGCTGACGCTGCTCTAAGAACCGGCATAGCGTCTCTTCCTGCATCGCATGGCGAGATTTGACCGTATGGGCGATCTCTTCTGACGAAGCCGCCAGCGTCGCTGAAGTGTTAATCATAAAACAGCCCGCAGGCGTGTCTTTGCTGGTAAAGCAGGTCGCCACCGCGGTGAAGTAATCTTCCAGCGCCTCTTCAACACGCTTCTCTTCGCAGAACAGCTGCGCTTCATGGCGGGCGGCGAAGCGGCTGATATAGCGATCCAGCACCGCACGGAACAGCCCCTCTTTATTGGTAAATTCTGCATACAGCGTAGGGGCTTTGGCCCCGGTTGCTGCGACCAGATCGGCCAGCGATGTGGCTTCATACCCATGCTGCCAGAACAGCGTCATGGCCTTATCCAGCGCCGCGTCCCTGTCGAACACTTTTGGTCGGCCACGGCTTTTTTTAGCGCAACGCGTGTCATCGGTTGTCATGAGCCGTTGTACCTCTGTTGGTTTGTTGAACGACCATTATAAAAATAATCCCGGTTTGCAGCCAGCGCTGAATTCATAAAATTATTTTCATCATATCAATATGAATTTTAAAGATTTTAAATTTATTTTAACGATCGTTATAAAAAGAATTTGACCGTGATGCAGATCACATTTATTATTTAGTTATCGATCGTTAAGTTAATGCTTACGACCACCTGTCACTTGCATAAGGTTCATAAAATGAAAAACGTAAAAACGCTCATCGCCGCTGCTGTAC
This sequence comes from Leclercia sp. TB492, assembly GCF_049974505.2. NCBI lineage: Bacteria > Pseudomonadati > Pseudomonadota > Gammaproteobacteria > Enterobacterales > Enterobacteriaceae > Leclercia > Leclercia sp. TB492. Next base: position 1,784,768 of record NZ_CM127572.1, read on the forward strand.
TCAGCTCACTCTCGTTTGCCAGCTTCGCCGCTGTACAGGTTCAGTCTACCCCTGCCGATCAACAAAAAGTGGGCACTATCGCCGCAAATGGTGGGACTAACCTGGGTTCTCTGGAAAGCCAGCTAGCGCAAAAAGCGGACGAAATGGGCGCAAAATCTTTCCGTATCACCTCCGTTAGCGGTCCGAACACCCTGCACGGTACTGCGGTGATCTACAAATAAGCATGGCTTAACCCTCATTAATGCCACTGCGAAAAAAAACGCTCTGCAATTGCAGAGCGTTTTTTTTATCGTTTCGGCTTACAACGTCTGGGCTTCAGGATGACGGGTAACGTCCACCGGCATGCCGGAGCGGGCTTCCATCGCGCGCTCCATCACTGCTTCGTCTGAGCTGGCTTTAAAGCCCTGCTGGGCGGCATTCAACACAATCGGCAGGGTCTGAGGATCGTCATTCAGCTGCTTCGACAGCGGTTGATGTACTTCCACCAGCCGCACGCCACCGGGCTCCTCTGACACCTTGATCGGCGTATTCAGGATATTCACTTTGGTGCCGGGCTGGATGACGCGGAACAGCGTCTCGATGTCATTGTCACGCAGGCGAATACAGCCGGAGCTGACGCGCATGCCGATGCCAAAATCGGCGTTGGTGCCGTGTAGCAGGTAGACCCCACCGTAGGCCGCAAGGCGGATCGCATGATGCCCCATCGGGTTTTCCGGTCCGGCGGGCACCACCGCAGGCAGATCGATGCCCTGGGCTTTATAACGGGCGCGAATATTGGCAGTTGGCGTCCATGTGGGGTTGGCGCGCTTATCTGACACCGTGGTCACCATGGTTGGCGTCAGGGTATCACCGCCCAACTGACCAATGCCGATCGGATAGACCGTGACCTCATTTTTACCCGGCGGGTAATAGTAAAGACGCAGCTCGGCCAGGTTAATGACAATCCCTTCCCGCGGCGCATCGGGGAGCAGGGTCTGTAGCGGGATGGTCAGCACGCTGCCCGCGCGGGGAACGTAGGGATCCACGCCGGGATTGGCCTGCAGTAGCGCCAGAAAGCCGACGTTATATTTTTTGGCAATTGCTTCCAGCGAGCCGCCGTCATTTTCCACGACGTGAAAGCGGTTCTCGCCCACGAGACGGCTGCCCGGCGGGGGAAGGGGCCAGGTATTGGCCCGGGCAGGTAGGGCAAGCGCCAGGGTAGCGAGCAGCGCAACCAACGATATCCAACGGGTAAAACGCGAAGTCGTCATCATCACCAGAATCCATAGCAATAAAGATTATTATTATCTGAAAGTTAATTGATAATTATGGCGAATGGACGTGTCGGGAAATCCAGGTGTATTGCAAAGAGTTGTAAATTAACGGGGAACGAGGCCGGGCGATTGCAGGATCGCCCGGCGGTGGGTCAGGCGACGGCGTTCTCTTCAAGCTGCCGCATAAAGTTACGTACCCAGTCCATGCGGGTTTTCCGTTCCGCCAGATCCTGGGTGAATTTCAGACGCGTTGGACCGTCCAGACGGTAGTGCTGAGGCTGTTTCTGCAGCAGACCAATCAGCCACATCGGATCGACATGATTCTTCTCGGCAAACTCAATCATGCCGCCTTTGTCATTCCCTTCCAGCTTGCGGATCCCCAGCTTCTGCGCCTGCTGGCGTAAACGGGCGATATCCAGCAGGTTACGCGCCGCATCCGGCAGCAGGCCAAAGCGGTCAATCAGCTCCACCTTAATCTCGTCGAGGCTGGCTTCGTCCCTGGCGCTGGCAATGCGTTTATAGAACGACAGACGCGTATTAACATCCGGGATAAAGTCATCCGGCAGCAGGGCCGGCATCCGCAGCTCCACCTCCGTCTGCTGGCTGGTGAGATCTTCCAGCGACGGCTCGCGCCCCGCCTTCAGGGCATCGACGGCATTTTCCAGCAGCTCCATATACAGCTGGAAGCCGATGGTTTCCATCGATCCGCTCTGATCTTCACCCAGCAGCTCACCCGCGCCGCGGATCTCGAGATCGTGCGTCGCCAGCGCAAAGCCGGCCCCCAGATCTTCCAGCGAGGCGATGGCTTCGAGACGTTTTTGCGCATCGGTAGTCATCGCTTTCGGATGTGGAGTCATCAGCCAGGCATAGGCCTGATGGTGTGAACGGCCGACGCGACCACGCAGCTGGTGGAGCTGCGCCAGGCCGAAGTGATCCGCCCGCTCAATGATGATGGTATTGGCGGTAGGAATATCGATCCCGGTTTCGATGATCGTGGTACACACCAGCACGTTAAACCGCTGGTGGTGGAAGTCGTTCATCACCCGCTCCAGCTCGCGCTCGCGCATCTGCCCGTGGCCGATGGCGATCCGCGCCTCCGGCACCAGCTCTGCCAGCCGGTCGGCCGCTTTCTGAATATTTTCCACATCGTTGTAGAGATAATAGACCTGGCCACCGCGCAGGACTTCACGCAGGATCGCCTCGCGCACCACCAGGTTATCGTATTCACGGACAAAGGTTTTCACCGCCAGGCGACGGGCCGGCGGGGTGGCGATAATCGACAGATCGCGCATGCCGCTCATTGCCATGTTCAGGGTGCGCGGGATCGGCGTGGCGGTGAGGGTCAGGATGTCGACATCGGCACGCATCGCTTTGATCCGCTCTTTGTGGCGCACGCCAAAGCGGTGCTCTTCATCGACAATTAACAGCCCCAGATCTTTCCACTTCACGTCGCTCTGCAGCAGCTTATGGGTGCCGATGAGAATATCGATTTTGCCCTCGCTGGCCTGCTCCAGGATCTGCGCCTGCTCTTTGGCGCTGCGGAAACGCGACATCATCTCAATGCGCACCGGCCAGTTGGCAAAGCGGTCGCGGAAGTTATCGTAGTGCTGCTGCGCCAGCAGGGTGGTCGGCACCAGCACGGCCACCTGCTTGTTGTTCTCAACCGCGAGGAAGGTGGCGCGCATCGCCACTTCGGTTTTCCCGAAGCCCACGTCGCCGCACACCAGCCGGTCCATCGCCAGCGGCTGGCACATGTCGCTAAGCACGGCATTGATCGCCTGGGCCTGGTCCGGCGTAGTTTCAAACGGGAAGCTGTCGCAGAACAGCTGGTACTGCTCTTTATCGTGTTTAAAGGCGTAGCCGGACTTGGCCGCGCGCTGGGCGTAAATATCCAGCAGCTCTGCCGCCACGTCGCGTACTTTTTCCGCCGCTTTCTGCCGCGCCCGCGCCCAGGCGTCACCGCCAAGTTTATGCAGAGGCGCATTCTCTTCCGCGCCGCCCGCGTAGCGGCTGATCAGGTGCAGGGAGGAGACCGGCACATAGAGTTTGGCGTCGTTGGCGTACATCAGCATCAGGTATTCGCCCTTGATGCCCCCGGCTTCCAGGGTGGTCATTCCCGCGTAACGGCCCACGCCATGCTCGAGATGGACAATCGGCTGGCCGGGGTGCAGCTCCGCCAGGTTACGGATCAGCGTATCCGGGTTGATGGTGCGGCGGCTGTCCTGACGACGACGCGCCACGCGCTCACCTAGCAGGTCGCTTTCGCAGATCAACGCCAGGTTATTGAGCGTATCAATAAAGCCGTGCTCGGCGGCACCAATCATCAGATAGCGACCGGTGCCGCTGGCCTCGTCCAGACGCAGGATGCGCTTCGGCGCCACTTTGATGCGGCTGAGCAGCTCGCCCAGCGCTTCGCGACGGCCTTCGCTTTCGACGGAGAAGATCACCGGGCCGGTAAAGGCTTCGAGGAACTTACGCAGGTTATCCAGCGGAGATTTATTCTGCGCCTGCACCGCGAGGTCCGGCAGCGGCTGATACGCCAGATTGGTATTAGCGGCTTTATCCGGCAGGTTTTCGGTTTTGAGCTGCATGCGCGGCCAGCGTTTCAGCTCGCTGAACAGCTCGTCGGTGCGCAGCCACAGCAGCTCAGGCTCCAGCAGGGGGCGCATCGGATCCACCCCGCGATTCTCAAACCGGGCGCGGGTTTCGCTCTCAAAACGGTGGGCGCTGGCCTCCAGATCGCCGGTATTCAGCACCAGGGTATTAGCCGGGAAGTAGCTGAACAGGGCGGGGAGCGGCTCGCTGAAGAACAGCGGCTGCCAGTACTCGATCCCCGTCGGCAGGGTGCCTTTGCTCACCTGCTGATAGATATGCTCGGCGTCGCGCTTGACCTCAAACTTATCGCGCCACTGGCTGCGGAACAGCTCGATAGCGGTTTTGTCAGTCGGAAACTCGTGCGCCGGCAGCAGGTTGATGGCCTCCACTTCCTCCAGCGTGCGCTGGGTGTCGGCGTCAAACAGGCGCAGGCTGTCGATTTCGTCATCGAAGAAATCCAGACGATAGGGCAGCGCGCTGCCCATCGGGAAGAGATCGAGCAGGGCGCCGCGGGTGGCGTATTCCCCGTGCTCCATCACCTGATCCACATGGCGATAGCCGGCGCTGTCGAGCTGGACGCGCAGGGCATCCCGCGACAGGCGCTGACCCTTTTTCATCACCAGCGCATGCCCGTGCAGATAGCTGTGCGGACAGACGCGCTGCATCAGGGTATTGACCGGCACAATCAGCACACCGCGCTGCATGGTGGGCAGCTGATAGAGCGTGGAGAGGCGCGAGGAGATAATCTCCTGGTGCGGGGAGAAGCTGTCGTAGGGCAGGGTCTCCCAGTCGGCGAGACTGGTGACCAGCTGATCGGTAAACTGGCGGATCTCATCATGCAGGCGCAGGGCGTTTTGCATGTCCGGCGCGACCAGCACCACCGGCCCCTGATGGCGCTCTGCAATTTCTGCAACCAGCGTGGCGCAGGCTGCCCCGGTCAGTTCACCCAACTGGCGTTGGTCGCCCGCTTTGCCGGGCAGGGAAAAACGATATTGTTCAGGCATGGCTTTGTCAGGATCTCTTATTGGGCATATCACTGATACACAATGTCTTTATTATCCTTGATCGTTTTACATTAGCAAATCGTAACCGCACACAGCGTGAAGAGGCCCCCGCAGGGGCGCTAGCGCGTGGCCTGAACCGGCGTCAGGCGGGCAGGCGGGGTAAAGAAGAAATCCCCGGTCAGCGCACTGGAGAGTTTACGCGCCCCCAGCCCCACGAGGGTGCAGACCAGCAGGCTGGCAAAGGGATAGAACAGCACCAGCGTCAGCTCCGCCCATACCGGCCATGCCCCGCTGTTCAGCTGGTGGATCATGACCAGGCTGACCCCTTCGATCAGGATGCGGTGAGTGGTATAGATGGCAATGGTGTTCGAGCCCACCACGTTCAGCAGGTTATCAGGCCCGACGGCAAACCGCTGCTCAAGGCGGTAGAAAAGGGCCATGATCAGCAGGATCGACAGCAGCGACAGCGGCAGGGGAACGCCGACGAACCACAGCACGACGGAGACCACTCCGAACGCCGCCACCGCCAGCGCATCACGCCGCCACACCCGGGCCTGCATCCACGCCATCAGCTGCACGCCATACCAGGCGCCGAGGCTGTAATAAATCATATTGCGCACCACGCTGTTCATCCCCCACCACGGCAGCGGCAGGAAGTTGATCGCGATGCTGGCCAGCGCCAGCAGCCCGATAAGCGGCAGCTTCCAGCGGCTCAGCAGCTTGCAGAGGGTGAAATAGACTACCAGGGCGTAGAGGTACCACAGGCTGGTGCTGGCGGTGAGCATCCCGGTGATAAAGCCGCTCAGCGAGTCGGCATAAGCGGCGTTCGACGCGGTATTGAGATCCCGCTCCGGCGCCAGCCACGCGTTGAGATGGGTCAGGGCCTGCCACTGCAACACACCCCACAGCGCCAGGACCCAGATAATGCTCCAGAGCCGTTTGTCGAGGCAGGTTTTCCACTCAACCTCGTCAATATAGCGCCGAACCAGATACCCCGAGATAAAGAAGAACACCGGCATGCGGAAGGGGGCGAGATAAAGATTGAACGTCACCCAGCATTTGGCGAGCAGCACCGAATGCGGGGCCTGCAGCGCCTCGAGGTGGGGATAAAAGGTGATCACCGAGTGGTAAATCACCACCAGGCAAATGCACAGCCCCTTTATCTGGTTAATCCATAGTGCTTTTTGTTTCATCGCTTACCGGGTCCTGTTCTTATCGTCATCGAAAGGGATAAGTGTGTTGAGCGGCTGATGGGATGTAACGGGTAAGAGTCTGTAAGCGGACGATTTTCGGAAAAACTGCAAAGGGTATGGGAATGAAGGGGAGGGCCGGGCAGCGGTTACCGCATTGATTTAACCTGTTTTTTCGGATAATTGATTATCAAAGCGTCGGGTATCAGTCATTTACCCTTAGCGGATTCGCTTATATACTCGTGGGTCTGCTACCAGCAAACAGACGGATTTCATGTACCAACCTGTCGCACTTTTCATAGGCTTACGTTACATGCGTGGGCGCGCCGCGGACCGTTTCGGTCGCTTTGTCTCCTGGCTTTCAACCATTGGCATTACGCTTGGCGTGATGGCGCTGGTGACGGTTCTCTCCGTCATGAACGGCTTTGAGCGCGAGCTGCAAAATAACATTCTGGGGCTGATGCCGCAGGCTATCCTCTCATCCAGCAGCGGGTCGGTGAACCCGCAGCAGTTGCCAGAAAGCGCCGTTAAGCTGCAGGGCGTAAGCCGCGTGGCGCCGATCACCTCCGGTGACGTGGTGCTGCAGAGCGCGCGCAGCGTGGCGGTGGGGGTGATGCTCGGTATCGACCCGGCGCAAAAAGATCCCCTCACGCCCTGGCTGGTCAACGTCAAACAGAGCGATCTGGCTCCCGGCCAGTACAACGTGATCCTTGGCGAACAGCTTGCCGGTCAGCTCGGCGTTAACCGCGGCGATCGGCTGCGGGTGATGGTCCCTTCCGCCAGCCAGTTCACCCCGATGGGGCGTCTGCCAAGCCAGCGCCTGTTTAACGTCATCGGCACATTCGCCGCCAACAGCGAAGTGGACGGCTACCAGATGCTGGTCAACATCCAGGACGCGTCGCGCCTGATGCGCTACCCGCTCGGGAATATCACCGGCTGGCGTCTGTGGCTCAACGAACCGCTGAAGGTGGATGTCCTGAGCCAGCAAACGCTGCCGGAAGGTACTAAATGGCAGGACTGGCGCGAACGTAAGGGCGAGCTGTTCCAGGCCGTGCGCATGGAAAAGAACATGATGGGCCTGCTGCTGAGCCTGATTGTGGCGGTCGCCGCGTTTAACATTATTACTTCGCTTGGCCTGATGGTGATGGAGAAGCAGGGCGAAGTGGCCATCCTGCAAACCCAGGGCCTCACGCCGCGGCAGATCATGGCGGTATTTATGGTCCAGGGCGCCAGCGCCGGGATTGTCGGCGCGCTGCTTGGCGCGGTACTCGGCACCCTGCTCGCCAGCCAGCTCAACAATCTGATGCCGATCATCGGCGCGCTGCTCGACGGCGCGGCACTGCCGGTCGCCATTGAGCCGCTGCAGGTTGTGGGCATCGCCCTGGTGGCGATGGTTATTGCCTTACTCTCCACGCTTTATCCTTCATGGCGCGCTGCCGCCACCCAACCCGCTGAGGCTTTACGTTATGAATAAGATCCTGTTGCAATGCGACAACCTGTGCAAACGCTATCAGGAAGGCACGGTGCAGACGGATGTCCTGCACAATGTCAGCTTCAGCGTCGGGGAAGGGGAGATGATGGCTATCGTCGGCACCTCCGGCTCCGGGAAAAGTACCTTACTGCACCTGCTCGGCGGGCTGGATACGCCAACTTCCGGCGACGTGGTCTTTTCCGGCACCCCGCTGAGTACGATGTCATCGAGCGCCAAAGCCGATCTGCGTAACCGCTCTCTGGGCTTTATCTACCAGTTCCACCACCTGCTGCCGGACTTTACGGCGCTGGAAAACGTGGCGATGCCGCTGCTGATCGGCAAAAAGAAACCGGCTGAAATTAACGCCCGCGCCAGCGATATGCTGAAAGCGGTCGGCCTCGGCCATCGCGGTAATCATCGTCCGTCTGAACTTTCCGGCGGCGAGCGTCAGCGTGTGGCGATTGCCCGCGCGCTGGTCAACAACCCGCGCCTGGTGCTGGCGGATGAACCGACCGGTAACCTCGATGCCCGCAACGCGGACAGCATCTTCCAGCTGCTGGGGGAGTTGAACGCCTCCCAGGGTACAGCGTTTCTGGTGGTGACCCACGACCTGCAGCTGGCAAAACGCATGTCCCGCCAGCTGGAGATGCGTGATGGGCACCTGAATACCGAGCTGACCCTGATGGGAGCGGATTGATGGCTTCACCGTTATCGTTACTCATCGGCCTGCGTTTTAGCCGGGGTCGTCGTCGCGGCGGCATGGTGTCGCTGATCTCTGTTATCTCTACCATCGGCATTGCGCTGGGGGTGGCGGTGCTGATTGTCGGCCTTAGCGCCATGAACGGCTTCGAGCGTGAGCTGAATAACCGTATTCTGGCGGTGGTGCCGCACGGTGAAATTGAGCCAGTTAACCAGCCGTGGAATAACTGGAACGACGCCCTGAATAAGGTGGAAAAGGTGCCGGGCATTGCCGCCGCCGCGCCGTACATCAACTTTACCGGGCTGGTGGAGAGCGGGGCGAACCTGCGCGCCATCCAGGTGAAAGGGGTCAACCCGCGTCAGGAAGAGAAACTCAGCGCGCTGCCGCAGTTTATCCAGAAAGATGCCTGGGCCAACTTTAAAGCCGGCGATCAGCAGATCATTATCGGTAAGGGCGTGGCCGATGCGCTGAAAGTGAAGCAGGGCGACTGGGTGTCAATCATGATCCCGAACGCCAGCGCCGATCATAAGCTGCAGCAGCCGAAGCGCGTACGTCTGCACGTGGCCGGCATTCTGCAGCTCAGCGGCCAGCTGGATCACAGCTTTGCCATGGTGCCGCTGGAAGATGCGCGGCAGTATCTGGACATGGGCAGCAGCGTCACCGGGATCGCCATCAAGGTAAACGACGTCTTTAACGCCAACAAACTGGTGCGCGACGCCGGGGAAGTGACCGACAGCTATGTCTACATCAAGAGCTGGATTGGCACTTACGGTTATATGTATCGTGATATCCAGATGATCCGCGCCATCATGTACCTGGCGATGGTGCTGGTGATCGGCGTGGCCTGCTTCAACATCGTCTCTACCCTGGTGATGGCGGTAAAAGACAAGAGTGGCGACATCGCGGTCCTGCGTACCCTGGGGGCAAAAGACGGTCTTATTCGTGCCATTTTCGTCTGGTATGGTCTGCTGGCGGGGCTGTTTGGCAGCCTGTGCGGCGTGGTCATCGGCGTGGTGGTATCGCTGCAGCTGACGCCAATTATCAACGGCATTGAGGCCCTGATTGGCCATCAGTTCCTGTCGGGCGATATCTATTTTATTGACTTCCTGCCGTCTGAACTGCACTGGCTGGACGTTTTTTATGTGCTGGTTACAGCACTTTTACTGAGTCTGCTGGCAAGCTGGTATCCGGCGCGTCGCGCAAGCCGAATCGACCCGGCGAGGGTATTAAGTGGCCAGTAATTACGTCATGGTTTAGCGGTTTTTTGGCCGCTGAATCAAACAGAGGAATGCACTATGTATTATGGATTTGATATTGGCGGCACCAAAATTGCGCTGGGCGTATTTGATACCAACCTGAAATTGCAGTGGGAAACCCGGGTCCCTACCCCGCGCGAAAGCTACGATGAATTCTTAACCGCCATTGCCGCACTGGTAGCCCAGGCCGATGAGCGCTTCGGCGTGAAAGGGTCGGTGGGCATTGGCATTCCGGGGATGCCGGAAACCGACGACGGCACGCTGTATGCCGCCAACGTCCCTGCCGCCAGCGGTAAGCCGCTGCGCGCCGACCTGTCGCGACTCCTTGAGCGCGACGTGCGCCTCGACAACGACGCCAACTGTTTTGCCCTCTCCGAAGCCTGGGATGACGAGTTCCAGCAGTATCCGCTGGTGATGGGGTTGATCCTCGGCACCGGCGTTGGGGGCGGGATCGTTGTTGACGGCAAACCGATCACCGGACGCAGCTATATCACCGGCGAGTTCGGCCATATTCGCCTGCCGGTGGATGCGCTGGATGTGGTCGGGCGCGATTTCCCGCTAGTCCGCTGCGGCTGCGGCCAGCACGGCTGCATCGAAAACTACCTCTCAGGCGGCGGATTTGCGTGGCTTTATGAACACTTCTATCATCAAAAACGACAGGCGCCAGAAATCATTACGCTGTGGGAGCAGGGTGATGAACAGGCCATTGAGCATGTGGAGCGCTATCTCGATCTGCTTGCCGTGTGTCTGGGCAACATCCTGACCATTGTCGATCCTGACCTGCTGGTGATCGGCGGGGGATTATCGAACTTTACGGCCATCGCCGAGCGGTTATCCGGTCGGTTGCCGCGTCATCTGCTGCCGGTTGCCCGCGTGCCGCGCATTGAGCGCGCACGACATGGCGATGCCGGGGGGATGCGCGGTGCCGCGTTCCTCCATCTCACCCGTTAGTCATTCGAGGTTATTATGCTGTCGCGCCGGTCACATCGACTCACTCGTTTTCGCAAAAACAAACGCCGCTTGCGTGAACGCTTACGCCAGCGAATTTTCTTTCAGGATGGGGCGCTGCCAGAATTGATGGAAAAACCAAGAGTGTTAGTCCTGACCGGGGCGGGGATCTCCGCCGAGTCGGGCATTCGAACCTTCCGCGCCACCGACGGGTTGTGGGAGGAGCATCGCGTAGAGGATGTGGCGACGCCGGAAGGCTTCGCCCGTAATCCGCAGCTGGTGCAGGAATTTTATAATGCCCGCCGTCGACAGCTGCAGTCGCCGGAGATTGCTCCTAACGCGGCGCATCTGGCGCTGGCAAAGCTGGAAGAGGCGCTGGGGGATCGTTTTCTGCTGGTCACGCAGAACATCGATAACCTGCACGAGCGTGCGGGCAACCAGAATGTGATCCATATGCACGGCGAACTGCTGAAGGTGCGCTGTTCCGGCAGCGGCCAGGTGTTCAACTGGACCGGTGACGTCACTCTCGATGACAAATGCCACTGCTGCCAGTTCCCGTCCCCGCTGCGTCCGCACGTGGTCTGGTTCGGCGAAATGCCGCTGGGGATGGACGAAATCTACAGCGCGCTGGCGATGGCGGATGTGTTTATCGCTATTGGCACTTCCGGGCATGTCTATCCGGCGGCGGGATTCGTCCACGAGGCGAAGCTGCACGGGGCGCACACGGTGGAGCTGAACCTCGAGCCGAGCCAGGTGGGCAGCGAGTTTGAAGAAAAAACCTACGGACTGGCGAGCGAAGTGGTGCCGGAGTTTGTGGATAAACTTTTGAAAGGTTTGTAGAAAAAACGCCGGGCGGCACTGCGTTTGCCCGGCCTACGGTTTACGCCGTTGTAGGCCCGGTAAGCGAAGCGCCACCGGGCGTTGTTGTCGGACTTAACGACCTGCCTTCAGCTTCTGGTAATACTCTTCATACAGACGGCTCGCATCGCCGACATCATTCTGCCACTCGCCTTTGCTGACGGTTGCCGCATCCGGGTAAAGAGACTTGTCGTTCGCCACCTCAGGACTCAGCAGCTTGCGGGCAGCCAGGTTTGGTGTCGGGTAACCGATGGTTTCTGCCACCTGTTTTGCCACATCGGGACGCAGCAGGAAGTTAATCAGCTTCAGCGCGCCGTCCACGTTTTTGGCGTTGGCCGGAATAGCGAGGCTATCCATCCAGAAGATCCCGCCCTCCTCAGGCCACACCACTTCCAGCGGCGTTCCGGCCTGACGCGCCACGTACGCCGAACCGTTCCACACCATCCCCACGTTGACTTCCCCCTCCATATACGGGTTAGCCGGGTTATCGGAGTTAAAGGCCGCAACGTTTGGCATCAGTTTTTGCAGCTCGTGATACGCTGCTTCGATCTCTTTCGGGTCGGTGGTGTTGCCGGAGTAGCCCAGCTTACGCAGCGCCACCTGGAACACTTCGCGCGCGTCATCGGTCAGGAGTAAACCGCCTTTGTACTCCGGTTTCCACAGGTCGGCCCAGCGGGTGACCGTTTTAGGATCCATCGCCTCGCTGTTGATCCCAATTGCTGTAGCGCCCCAGATATACGGGATGGAGTAGTCATTATTGGGGTCAAACGGCTTGTTGAGCATCTCCGGATCGAGGTTTGAAAAATTGGTTAGCTTCGATTTGTCGATCTTCTGGATCATGCCCTCTTTACGCATCTTGTCGACGAAATAGGTCGACGGAACCACCAGATCGTAGGCGCCATCTTTATAGGTTTTGAGCTTGGCATACATGGTTTCATTCGACTCGTAGGTGGAATAGATCACCTTGATGCCGGTCTCTTTGGTGAACTGCTCCAGCAGGCCAGGCGGCACATACTCGGTCCAGTTGTAGAAGTAGAGCGTTTTACTGTCGTCCGCGTGGGCAGCGCCCATTCCGAGCACCAGTGCCGCGGCGGCAAGCATTTTTTTCATTTCACTGTCCCCTGAGATTTTGTTTTATCACGAGCAACCAGCTGGCTGGCGATCACCAGAACCAGCGATAACATCAACAGAATGGTCGCCAGCGCGTTCACCTCTGGTGAGACGCCGACTTTCACCATTGAATAGATCTTCAACGGCAGAATTTCATAGCTGGGTCCGGTGACGAACGACGACACCACCACGTCATCCATCGACAGGGTAAAGCTGAGCAGCCATCCCGCAGCCACGGCGGGCATCGCCAGCGGCAGGATAATTTTGCGCAGGATGGTCATTTCGCTGGCGCCCAGATCTTTCGCCGCTTCCAGCATTCGTACATCAAAGCCCTTCAGACGGGAGTAAACCGTCACCACCACAAACGGCAGACAGAAGGTGATGTGCGAGAACAGCAGCGACCAGAAGCCCAGTTGTACCCCCAGCAGCATAAACAGCACCAGCAGCGAAATGGCCATCACGATGTCCGGGGACATCATCACCACAAACAGCATCCCGCTAACGAAGGGCTTGCCGCGAAAACGGTAGCGGTAGAGCGCCACCGCGGTCAGGGAGCCAATCAGGGTGGCGAAGGTGGCCGAGAAGATGGCCATCGTCAGCGAGTGCTGCGCCGCCTGTAGCAGGCTGTCGTTGTTCATCAGCAGGCTATACCACTGGGTGGTAAACCCCTGCCAGTTGATGCCAAAGCGCGAGCTGTTAAACGAATTGACGATCAAAATAATGATCGGAATGTAGAGATACGCGTAAATGGCGGTCATAAAACCGCCGCGAAGCAGTCGACCGATCATCCGAGTTCACCCTTATTATTAAGCAAGCGCGAGGCGCGCCAGTAGACCAGCAGCATCAGGCCCATGACCAGGGTCAGGGTGATACTGGTGGCCGAGCCGAACGGCCAGTCGCGAATATTCAGGAACTGGCTCTTGATGACGTTGCCAATCAGCAGGTTCTTTGCGCCGCCCATCAGGTCGGAGACGTAGAACAGCCCCATCGCCGGGAGCATCACCAGCAGGCAGCCGGCAATGATCCCCGGCATCGTCAGCGGGATGATGATACGGATAAAGATTTGCAGCTTACTGGCGCCCAGATCTCTTGCCGCTTCCAGCAAGGGTTTATCCAGCTTCTCAATGCTGGAGTAGAGCGGCATGACCATAAACGGCAGCAGAATATAGACCAGCCCGACGATCACCGCGCCGGGGGTAAACATAATGCGGACAGGTGTGTCGATCACCCCCAGCCACAGCAGAAACGCATTCAGGTAGCCTTTGGTGCTGAGGAAGATCTTCAGGCCATAAATGCGGATCAGGGAGTTAGTCCAGAAGGGCACAATCAGCAGAAACAACAGCAGCGGACGCACCTTCTGCGGCAGCTTCGCCAGAAACCAGGCGAAGGGATAGCCGAGGACCAGGCAGGCCAGGGTGGCGATAAGCGCCATATTGAGAGAGTGGAGCAGCACCTGGAAATAGAGCGGATCGAGCAGGCGCGCGTAGTTATCCAGCGTAAAGACCAGCGAGACGAAATGGGCGTCGTCGCGGGTCAAAAAGCTGGTGGCAATAATCATCAGGTTGGGTAAAAAGACAAATAACACAAGCCAACCGACGATAGTGGCGATCACCACATTCTGGAACTTACTTGTGTTCTTCATCAGCCAGCACAACCTCCCAGCTTTCTACCCAGTTAATAACCATCTTCTGATTGAGCGAGTGGTCGAAATCAGGGTCGTCCTCGTTAAAGAACTCGCTGACCATCACCATCTTGCCGTTTTCCAGTTCGACCACCGACTCGAGGGTCATCCCTTTGTAGTTGCGCTCGCGGATATAGCCGATCAACCCTTCCGCTTCGGTCTCGTCATGGATCTCATCGACGCGCAGATCTTCCGGGCGCAGCAGGACGTTAAGCTGTTGCCCTGGTTCCACGGCAAAGTTGACGAAGATGTTGCAGGCGCGGCCTTCGACATTAGCCAGCACCCGCTGGTCGTCGAGGCGTTCAATAACGGTAGCACTGAAGATATTGATTTCGCCAATAAAGCTGGCGACAAACAGGTTTTTCGGCTCTTCGTAAATCTCACGGGGGGTGCCGTCCTGCTCGATTTTGCCGTCGCGCATCACCACGATGCGATCGGACATGGTCAACGCCTCTTCCTGATCGTGGGTGACAAAGACAAAGGTGATCCCGAGCTTGCGCTGCAGCGCCTTTAACTCGTTCTGCATCTGCTTACGCAGCTTGTAATCCAGCGCGGAAAGCGACTCATCCAGCAGCAGTAGCCGCGGCTTATTGACCACCGCGCGGGCGATGGCGACGCGCTGCTGTTGCCCACCCGACAGCTGGTGCGGCTTGCGCTGGGCGAACGTCTCCAGCTGTACCATGCGCAGGGCATCGGTGACACGGGGCGTAATTTCACTGGCCGGGGTTTTTTGCATCCGCAGGCCAAAGGCGACGTTTTCGAAAACCGTCATGTGGGGGAACAGGGCGTAGCTTTGAAAGACGGTATTGACGTGGCGGTGTTCAGCAGGAACCTGAGTAATATCCTGATTTTCAAGATGAATATGGCCGTGATCGACGTTTTCCAGCCCGGCGATAAGGCGAAGCACTGTCGTTTTACCGCAGCCCGACGGGCCAAGCAGCGTAAGAAATTCGCCGTTGTTGATGGTCAAATCGAGGTCGGAAATGACGGTTTTTCCGTCAAAGCTTTTACGAATTCCGGCCAGTTGCACCAACGGTGACAGTGAAGCTGGTTGTGTATTCAATTTTTGATTCAGTCCCATATCGACGCTGCAGAGACTTATCGCAGCGGGGTTTGTGGTTAGCCACCTTGGTGAAACGTAATGAGGGCGGACATTCTACGGGAATACGCTGTAATCGCCAATCCTTGTTACCCATTGATAAGCTACATTTATTAGCGAAAGCTGCGATAAAACGGAAATATTCTCGTTTACGGGATAAAAGTGACCTGACGCAATATTTGGGTTTTGATGCTTACTGATAATGTTGTCACAAAAAGTGAGGGTGACTGCATGGATAAATTACTTGAGCGTTTTTTACAGTACGTATCGCTGGATACCCAATCTAAACCGGGTGTCCGCCAGGTGCCGAGCACCGAAGGACAATGGAAACTGTTACAGCTGTTAAAGACGCAATTGGAAGAGTTGGGTCTGGTCAACGTCACGTTAAGTGAGAAAGGGACGGTGATGGGGACGCTCCCGGCCAGCGTGAGCGGCGATATTCCGGCCATTGGTTTTATTTCCCATGTTGATACCTCACCGGATTTTAGCGGTAAAAACGTGAATCCGCAGATTGTTGAGAACTATCGCGGCGGCGATATTGCGCTGGGGGTTGGCGACGAAGTGCTCTCCCCGGTGATGTTCCCGGTGTTGCACCAGCTGCTCGGGCAGACGCTGATCACTACCGACGGCAAAACGCTGCTGGGGGCCGATGATAAAGCCGGGGTGGCCGAGATCATGACCGCGCTGGCGGTGCTGAAGCACAACAAGGTGCCGCACGGGGATATCCGCGTCGCCTTCACCCCGGATGAAGAGGTGGGCAAAGGGGCGAAGCATTTCGACGTTGCGGCGTTCGATGCCCGCTGGGCCTATACCGTTGACGGCGGCGGCGTGGGTGAACTTGAGTTCGAGAATTTCAATGCGGCGTCGGTGAATATCCGCATCGTCGGCAATAACGTCCACCCGGGCACGGCGAAAGGGGTGATGGTGAACGCGCTGTCGCTGGCGGCCCGCATTCATGCCGAAGTCCCGGCAGATGAGAGCCCGGAGCAAACCGAGGGCTATGAGGGCTTCTACCACCTCACCAGCATCAAAGGGACGGTCGATCGCGCGGACATGCATTACATCATTCGCGATTTTAACCGCGACGGGTTTGAAGCGCGTAAACGTAAGATGATGGATATCGCCAAAAAGGTGGGCAAGGGTCTGCATCCGGATTGCTATATTGAGCTGATCATCGAGGACAGCTATTACAATATGCATGAAAAGGTGATCGAGCATCCGTACATTCTCGAGGTTGCCCAGCAGGCGATGCGCGACTGCGGCGTCGAACCGCAGCTAAAACCGATCCGCGGCGGCACCGACGGCGCGCAGCTCTCCTTTATGGGATTGCCGTGCCCGAATCTGTTTACCGGCGGCTACAACTACCATGGCAAGCACGAGTTCGTGACTCTCGAGGGGATGGAGAAAGCGGTGCAGGTGATAGTGCGTATTGCCGAGTTAACCGCGAAGCAGCGGTAGGGCATCGCCCGGCCCACTCGTAGGCCGGGTAAGGCGCAGCCGCCACCCGGCATTTCCACAAATGGGGAGGGAACCTCATATGTCAAACTACCGTCGTCACTATCTAGCGGGTGGAACCTGGTTTTTCACCGTTAACCTGCAAAACCGGCGCAGCGATCTGCTGACCCGCCATATCGATACGCTTCGTGCGGCAACGCAATGCATTAAACGCACAAAACCCTTTCTGATTAACGCCTGGGTGATCCTGCCGGAACATATGCACTGCATCTGGACGTTGCCTGAAAACGACACCGATTACTCCGGCCGCTGGCGGGATATCAAAAAAACCTTCACCCGAGCGCTGGGTATGTCAGGCATCTGGCAGCCGCGCTTCTGGGAACATACCATTCGGGATGAAAACGACCTCCGGCGGCATACGGATTACATCCATATCAACCCGTTGAAACATGGCTACGTGACGCGCGTTAAAGAGTGGCCCTATTCCACGTTTCATCGTGACGTGCGGGAAGGGATATACCCGGAGGATTGGGCGGGGGAGGTGGAGGATTTTAACGCCGGGGAGCGACGGTAAAACAACGCCCGGTGGCGCTTCGCTTACCGGGCCTACAAAACCATACCGTAGGCCGGGTAAGGCGCAGCCGCCACCCGGCAAAGTACAAACGACTCAGTCCTCGAAGAACCAGTACCCACTGTTAACCAGCGCTGCCAGCATAGCGAGGAACGAGGGATCTTCCAGCGCATCACCGAACTTGTCGGCGGTCAGCACCGTATGGCTGGCCAGCGCTTCAAGTGCCGGGCGGTGCGGGGAATCCAGCTGCTCGCCATTAACGTACACCTCTTCGCCAATGCGTAACACGCGCAGGCCACCCAGACGCACCAGCTTGTCACCCTGCTGCAATGCATCGTAAATCTCATCGGGCTGATACGGCGGCTCCGGCAGGGAGACATCAAGCTCATGACGGGACTGGCTGATAAACTCCCCGAACCACTGGTTGAAATGCTGCGGCTGATTGATCATATCCAGCATCATCCCGCGCAGCTTATCCAGCTCTTCAGGCAGGATATCGGCCGGGTGCTCACGGGCCGGCACGTCCGGGTCGCTGAAGCGATGGCTGCCCAGCTCGCGCTGCAGAACGTAATCGGCAAACCCACTGATCATCTCGCGGCCGCTTGGCGCGCGGAAGCCCACCGAATAGTTCATCGAGTTCTCAAGGGAGTAGCCCTCGTGCGGGAAACCCGGCGGAATATAGAGAATATCGCCTGGCTCCAGCTCCTCGTCGATGATGCCGACAAAAGGATCCACCTGCAGCAGGTCGGGATGCGGGCAGTGCTGCTTCATCGGCACCTTCTCGCCCACGCGCCAGCGGCGGCGGCCGGTACCCTGAATGATAAACACGTCGTACTGGTCCAGATGCGGACCAACGCCGCCTCCCGGCACGGAGAAGGAGATCATCAGATCGTCCATTCGCCAGTCGGGCAGGGCACGGAATGGCTGCATCAGGGCTGCGGCGGGCTGGTGCCAGTGGTTAACCGCCTGCACCAGCAGGGACCAGTTGCTTTCGCCCAGGTGATCGAAGCTTTCAAACGGGCCGTGGCTGACCTGCCATTTCCCCTCGTTGTGGCTGACGAGGCGGCTGTCGACTTCGCTCTCCATGGCCAGGCCGGCAAGCTCATCGGGAGAGATCGGATCGACGAAATTGGTGATGCCGCGTTTCAGAACGACAGGGCGTTTTTGCCAGTAGCGTTCGATAAAGTCGGGCCAGTTAAGGGCTAATTGATAATCCATATTTATATTCCGCAGGCTTTTACTGACTCGGATTATAACGGAAGCTCAGCGGCCTGCGTGCGAGAATCACGCTTTTTTCACCCGGAAGCTTAACTCTCGTCGCTTGTAAGGTGCTGACGGGCAAAAATCGCCTCCATGCGCGCGCCACCGAGCAGACTATCGCCGGTGTCGATCCGGCCGTCGTACTGCTCAACAATGTCGCGCGCAACGGAGAGGCCCACTCCCTGACCGGGGCGTAAGGTGTCGGCGCGCTGCCCGCGATCGAAGACCCGATCGCGTTTGCCCTGCGGGATCCCCGGGCCGTCGTCCTCGACGATAATGTGCAGCTCATTTTCACCCTGGCGGGCCGACACTTCGACGAACTCCAGGCAGTATTTACAGGCGTTATCGAGCAGGTTGCCCATCACTTCCATAAAGTCGTTCTTTTCACCCACGAAGCTGATTTCAGGCGAGATATCGAGGGTGATGTTCACCCCTTTACGCTGATAAACCTTATTCAGGGCCGAAGTCAGGCTGTCCAACAGCGGGGCAACGGGGTGCAGCTCCCGGCTCAGCAGGGTGCTGCCGGTTCGCATGCTGGCGCGGTGCAGGTAGTAACCGATCTGCTGGGAAATACGGCTGATCTGCTCCAGCATCACCGGTTCCGCCTCATCGGCGCTCAGCTTTGCGCTGCGTAAGGAGCGCATCGTGCTTTGCATCACCGCCAGCGGGGTTTTCAGACTGTGGGTCAGATCCGTCAGGGTGGTGCGGTATTTGTCGTAACGTTCACGCTCGCTTTTCAGCAACCGGTTCAGGTTCCGCACCAGGCTGGTAAGTTCGCGCGTGGTGTTAGGATTGAGCTTTTCCCGGTGATGCTCTTCCAGCTCGCGCACCTCCTTCGCCAGCGACTGAATGGGCCGCAGGCTCCACCAGGCGGCCAGCCACAGGAGGGGGATCACCAGCAGCAGGTTGGCGGCCAGTACGTACACGAACCAGTTCCACACCGTATAAGAGCGTTTCAGCTCTACCGGAATGGTGTCGATGACCACAATCGTCAGTTGCGGCATTTGCATGGTGGCGGGGTAGATATTGACCGCCACCGAGTGGGTCAGCTCGCTGTCGTCGTCGTCTTCGCGGATCTCGGCCAGCTCTTTCTGCATGTTGTGGTCGTTACCCACCAGCACGCTGGTGGCATCCACGTCCGCTTCCAGCTCGTGAAAGCCGTTGGATTTTAACCACTCAGGACGGATGCTTTTAATCAGCCAGGGCACATCACGCTGGGCCCACAGCAGCTTGCCTTTTTCATCATAAATCAGCGACATGGTCGGGCTCTGGCGATCCAGATGCTCCGGCATATCGATGGTAATTTTATTGTCTTGCCAGTTCGCAAGGGTATAGAACAGGTTGCTCTCCCCGCGCAGCAGACGGAAGGTGGTCTTGTCGAAGCTGACGCTGTAGCCCACCAGCGCCACCATCCCGTAGGCCAGCGACAGGACCAGCACCACCACCGCCGTGGCCAGCAGAAAACGAAACCGCAGCGACAGAGGCAGAAAGTGGCGAAAGAGTTTTTTCATTTAGCGTAATTCGAAAAGATAGCCCTGACCGCGCACGGTGGTAATAACATCCTCCGGGTACTGCGCCTGAATTTTCTTGCGCAGGCGCCCCATAAGGACATCGATAGTGTGGCTTTCGCGCAGCTCCGCGTCGGGATAGAGCTGGAGCATCAGGGAATCTTTGCTCACCACTTTGCCGCTGTTGCGGATCAGCGTCTCCATGATGGTGTATTCAAAGGCGGTGAGCTTGATCACCTCGTCATGAATAGCGAGTTCGCGGCGGGAGAGATCGACCTGAAACGGCGGAATGGAGATCACCTGCGAGGCCAGGCCGCTGTTGCGGCGCATCAACGCCTGCATGCGGGCGGCAACTTCTTCGATATGGAAGGGTTTGGTGACGTAGTCATCCGCCCCGGCGCTCAGCACTTCAACCTTATCCTGCCAGCCTTCGCGGGCGGTTAAGACCAGTACCGGCAAGGAGACATCGTGGCTGCGCCAGCGACGGATCAGCGACAGGCCATCTTCATCAGGCAGCCCCAGGTCAACGATGGCGATATCGGGCAGGTGTTCATTGAGATAGTAGTCAGCTTCTTTTGCATCTTCGGCATCGTCCACCTGATGCCCCATTTCCTGAAGCTGGACCTTCAGGTGATGACGTAGCAACGCATTATCCTCAACAACCAGTACGCGCATCATCGCTTCTCCCTAATATGAATGGTCTGAATAGTTTAAGCTGATTATGTTGCGCCAGGGATAAACATTTCGTAAACCGGAGGGAAGGAACCCTCTTTCCGGGCGGAAAGAGGGCTTAAAGCGTTATTTCAGCTCATCAACCATCGCAATGGCGCGGCCGATGTAGTTGGCCGGGGTCATCGCTTTCAGGCGGGTTTTCTCGTCTTCTGGCAGTTCCAGACCGTCGATAAACTGCTTCATGCCTTCGGCGTCCACGCGCTTGCCGCGGGTCAGCTCTTTCAGTTTTTCGTACGGTTTTTCGATGCCGTAGCGGCGCATCACGGTCTGGATCGGCTCCGCCAGCACTTCCCAGTTGTGTTCCAGCTCGTCAAGCAGACGCTCGCGGTTCACTTCCAGTTTGCTCACGCCCTTCAGGGTGGACTGATACGCAATCAGCGCGTAGCCAATGCCTACGCCGAGGTTACGCAGCACGGTGGAGTCGGTCAGGTCGCGCTGCCAGCGGGATACCGGCAGTTTGCTGGCCATATGCTGCAGCATGGCGTTCGCCAGACCCAGGTTGCCTTCGGAGTTTTCGAAGTCGATCGGGTTCACCTTGTGCGGCATGGTGGACGAGCCGATTTCACCGGCGATGGTCTTCTGCTTGAAGTGGTTCAGGGCGATGTAGCCCCACACATCACGGTCGAAGTCGATCAGGATGGTGTTGAAGCGCGCGATGCAGTCAAACAGCTCGGCGATATAATCGTGCGGTTCGATCTGGGTGGTATACGGGTTCCACTGGATGCCCAGCGAGGTAACAAACTCTTCGCTGAACTGGTGCCAGTCCACTTCAGGGTAAGCGGCGATATGGGCGTTGTAGTTACCGACGGCACCGTTGATTTTGCCGAGGATCTCCACCTGCTCCAGCTGACGGTACTGACGCTCCATACGGTAGGCGACGTTAGCCATCTCTTTACCGATGGTGGACGGGGTCGCTGGCTGACCGTGGGTACGGGAGAGCAGCGGGATATCGCGATACTCTACCGCCAGGGCTTTCACCGCGTCGATGATTTTGCGCCAGTACGGCAGCACCACTTCCTCACGCGCGGTAGAGAGCATCAGAGCGTGGGAGAGGTTGTTAATATCTTCTGACGTGCAGGCGAAGTGAATGAATTCAGATACCGCGTGCAGCGCAGGAACGCTTGCCACTTTCTCTTTCAGGAAATACTCAACCGCTTTCACGTCGTGGTTGGTGGTGCGCTCGATAGTTTTAATGCGCGCGGCGTCTTCTTCGTTGAACTGCGCGACGATTGCATCAAGGTAATCGTTTGCCTGGCTGTCAAAAGCAGGAACTTCCGCGATCGCTGCCTGTGCGGCCAGCTTTTGCAGCCAGCGTACTTCAACCTGGACACGGAATTTCAGCAGACCATATTCGCTGAAGATCCCGCGCAGCGCGCTGACTTTATCGCCGTAGCGTCCATCGACAGGGGAAACGGCGGTCAGTGAGGATAATTCCATAATTCGCAACTCCGGGAGGTTAACAATGAGCAAGAATTTGTTTTGCCTGAGTGGTCAGGCGATTACGATAAAACATTAACTGCAGGCGGCCACCGCCGACCTGATGCCACAGCACCGCGGCACGAATACCGGCCAGCAGCGAGGCGCGCACTTTGGCCTGTACCTGCGGGCTTTGCAGGACGGCAGGGGAGCCGGTGACCTGGATCCGCGGCCCCAGCGGACTGATGACATCCACATAAATGCCGGCCATGGCGCTGAGTAAGGTCTCTGACTGTAAATCGAAATGATCAAGCTGACGCTGCAGGCCCGAAATGCGATCGCCCAGGGTACCCATGGCTCCTTTGGCTGCGTTCAGCTTGCGCTCCAGCACCATCATGCTGAGGGTATAGCGCGTCAGTTCCGCATTCAGCCCCTGACGGCTGCTGGCATTTAACACACCGAGTAGGGTTTCAAGACCGAGGCGAAGATTCGCTTCGCTACCACCGAAGACGCCGAGCGTTGAACTGGGGTTCAGATCCACGACGCTGTTGAGCGAAACGTGCAGCGCGTCAGCGTCACAATGACCCTGATGTGCCAGCTGTTGCACCAGACGGGCAGACTGGCAAATTCCCGCCAGCGCCAGGGTGATGTCATAAAAGTTCTTCGCCACACTGGCTCCTTTCTGTGTGTAATCGCATTAAACCGCAGTCAGCGGCAGACGTTGTTCGATAATACCGCCGCCGAGGCAGATCTCACCGCTGTAAAAAACAGCGGACTGGCCCGGGGTCACGGCGGAGACCGGCTCGTCAAAACGCACTTCGATGCGTTCGTCGTCCAGCGCGGTAATGGTGCAGGGGATATCGGTCTGACGATAACGGGTTTTCACCGTGCAGCGCAGCGTGCCTTTCAGCGGCTCGCGGGCGACCCAGTGCAGCTGCTGGGCAATCAGGCCGACGGACATCAGACGCGGATGGTCATGGCCCTGGGCCACAATCAGGATATTGTTTTCAACGTCTTTATCGACGACATACCACGGATCTTCGCTACCCTCTTTGGTACCGCCGATCCCCAGCCCTTTACGCTGGCCTAAGGTGTGGTACATCAGCCCCTGGTGCTCGCCAATCACGTCGCCGTCAACGGTGACGATTTTGCCCGGCTGGGCAGGCAGATAGCGACCAAGGAATTCACGGAATTTGCGCTCACCGATAAAGCAGATGCCGGTAGAGTCTTTTTTCTTCGCGGTGATCAGATCCAGCTCTTCAGCGATTTTACGTACTTCCGGTTTTTCCAGCTCGCCCACCGGGAACAGACTCTGGGCAATCTGTTCGTGGCCGAGGGTATAAAGGAAGTAGCTTTGATCTTTGTTGCCGTCGAGACCGCGCAGCAGCTGGCTTTTGCCGTCAACGTCGGCGCGGCGCACGTAGTGACCGGTCGCGATATAGTCAGCACCCAGATCTTCAGCGGCGAATTCGAGGAAGGCTTTAAATTTGATCTCTTTGTTGCACAGAATATCCGGGTTCGGCGTGCGGCCGGCTTTGTATTCTTCCAGGAAATGCTCGAACACGTTATCCCAGTACTCTGCGGCAAAGTTGACGGTATGCAGTTCAATGCCGAGCTTGTCGCAAACCGCCTGCGCATCAGCCAGATCCGCAGCAGCGGTACAGTATTCCTCGCCATCGTCCTCTTCCCAGTTCTTCATGAACAGGCCTTCAACCTTATAGCCCTGTTGCAGCAACAGCCAGGCAGAGACGGAAGAATCGACGCCGCCGGACATGCCGACGATCACTTTTTTTTGGCTTTCAGACATTGGAATACTCACGACATTGAACTTCAAGGCGGCGTATTCTATCACGCGCCCCCGGCATTGACACCCTCTGTAAACGGCCAGTTAAATTCGCCGATCGTCTCCAGCGGCAGACGATTGCCGGTCAGGTAGCTGCGAATGCTCTCCGCAACCAGCGGCGAGCGCAGATTGGTGGCGGTCAGAATGGTGTCGGCATCCACCCACAGACAGCGATCGATATCGCTGTCGTGCGGCTCAGTGGCGCACGTTTCGCTAAGCTCAATGGCAAACAGGAAACGCAAAAACGGCGTTTTGTCCGGGGCTATCCACTGATGTAAACGGATGAAGTGCTGCGGCTCGGCATGGATGCCGGTCTCTTCCCACAGCTCGCGCTTTGCGGCCTGAACCAGCGTCTCGTCGGCTTCGAGATGGCCAGCCGGCTGGTTCCATAACGCTTTGCCGTTGATGGTCTCTTCCACCACTAAAAATTTGCCCTGGGCGTGGACAATGGTGGCGACCGTAACGTGCGGCTTAAACATGAGGTTCTCCTTGGTCGGTAACGTCCCGCCACTCACCGTTGGCGAGAGAATCCAGCGTGTAACTGCCCATCGCGTAGCGAATCAGACGTAATGTCGGATGCCCGACATGCGCCGTCATGCGACGCACCTGGCGGTTGCGGCCTTCATAAAGGGTAACTTTGATCCACGACACGGGAATCGACTTTCGCTCGCGGATCGGCGGATTGCGCGGCCAGAGCCACTCAGGCTCGCTGACCAGCTCAATGCCCGCGGGCAGGGTAGGGCCGTCGTTCAGCGTGATGCCGTGACGCAAGGCCGCCAGCGCCTCGTCGTTCGGGACGCCCTCAACCTGCACGTAGTAGATTTTACCGGTGCGTTTTCCCGGCTGCGTGAGTTTTGCCTGCAACTCGCCGTCGTTGGTGAGCACCATCAGCCCTTCGCTGTCGCGATCGAGCCGTCCAGCAGCATAGACCCCCTGAACGGGGACGTAATCTTTCAACGTGCTGCGCCCGGCTTCGTCGGTGAACTGCGGCAGGACATCGTAAGGTTTATTGAACAAAATGACGCATGTTGGCGCACGTTGCTTGCGCGGCCTGGCCGCTTGTCGTGTGCTGAATCGTTCAACCCGGTGATTTCTAAAAGAAGTTTTCTGCATGGTATTTTCAGACGTTATCAATTGCCGCATTATAGCCTAATAACGAATGCCTTTCATGGCGCCAGACATTCAGGTACTATCGATGGGCTCATTACAAATTATTAACATAAGATCAGTAACAACCAGAAGCGCTCGAAGGAGAGGTTAATGGAAAGCAAAGTAGTTGTTCCGGCGGAAGGTAAAAAGATCACCCTGCAAGACGGTAAGCTGAACGTCCCACACAATCCGATTATCCCGTTTATCGAAGGTGACGGTATCGGTGTTGACGTAACCCCAGCGATGCTGAAAGTGGTGGATGCCGCTGTTGAGAAAGCCTATAAAGGCGAGCGTAAAATTTCCTGGATGGAAATTTACACCGGTGAAAAATCTACCCACGTTTATGGCCAGGACGTCTGGCTGCCAGCGGAGACGCTGGATCTGATCCGTGACTACCGCGTTGCCATCAAAGGCCCGCTGACCACCCCAGTCGGTGGCGGTATTCGCTCCCTGAACGTTGCTCTGCGTCAGGAACTTGACCTCTACGTCTGCCTGCGCCCGGTACGTTACTACCAGGGCACCCCAAGCCCGGTGAAACACCCTGAACTGACCGACATGGTTATCTTCCGTGAGAACTCCGAAGATATCTACGCGGGTATTGAGTGGAAAGCCGACTCTGCTGACGCACAGAAAGTAATCAAGTTCCTGCGCGAAGAGATGGGCGTGAAGAAAATTCGCTTCCCGGAACATTGCGGTATCGGTATCAAGCCGTGCTCCGAAGAAGGCACCAAGCGCCTGGTCCGTGCAGCGATTGAGTACGCGATCACCAACGATCGTGACTCTGTGACCATCGTTCACAAAGGCAACATCATGAAGTTCACCGAAGGTTCTTTCAAAGACTGGGGCTACCAGTTGGCGACGGAAGAGTTTGGTGGTGAGCTGATCGATGGCGGCCCATGGCAGAAAATCAAGAACCCGAACACCGGCAAAGAGATCATCATTAAAGATGTGATCGCCGATGCGTTCCTGCAGCAGATCCTGCTGCGTCCGGCTGAATACGACGTGATCGCCTGTATGAACCTGAACGGTGACTACATCTCCGACGCCCTGGCGGCGCAGGTTGGCGGTATCGGTATCGCACCAGGCGCGAACATCGGTGACGAGTGCGCGCTGTTCGAAGCGACTCACGGTACAGCACCGAAGTATGCAGGCCAGGACAAAGTGAACCCAGGCTCTATCATCCTGTCCGCAGAGATGATGTTGCGCCACATGGAATGGTTCGAAGCCGCAGACCTGATCGTTAAAGGTATGGAAGGCGCGATTAACGCCAAAACCGTAACTTACGATTTCGAACGTCTGATGGAAGGCGCTAAGCTGCTGAAATGTTCAGAGTTTGGTGACGCGATCATCGAAAACATGTAATCCGGATTCCGGATTAGAGAAAAGGGAGCCTCACGGCTCCCTTTTTTTATTGAAATACCGTGCGGAACATCGGCACCAGTAACTTATTGCCATATTCGCTCAGATGATCGTCATCGCGGTAAATCGGTAGGCCCGCTTTGCTGCCCGAACAGCGGCCGTTATGGCAGAGATAGGGCAACGGGTCGAGGATTTTTACCCCACACTGACGAGCGGCCTGATCCTGTGCCGCCCATACTGCGGCATTACGCTGATGATACGCCTCCAGGGAGATGAATATTTGTGGCACCGGTTGCCCAAACATCATGGCGCGTGACAGGGTTTTCGGCACGTTGTACATCATTTCTGGCACAGGCCGGGTAATATACACCGTTCTCGCCTGAGCATAAGTGCAGGCGGTTTTGACCAGCTGTGCACTGTAGTGTTTGATAAAGTCCGGGGTGATTGTCCGTTGCGGTTGATCGAAGTAGGCCAGCGGGATATGCATTTTATCTTTTATATTGTGCTCACCGAATGCATAGGCTGAGGTGCGGTTAATGATGATGAGCGGAATGTGCCTGTCGTACTTAGCAATCTCCTGCGCAGCCCATTTGTTAAAACCATAGCAGTCTGCATCTTTGTTGTCCGGGTTTCGGTGGAGATCGTCAATGGTCGGACAGCTGACGTAGCTCCAGTCCAGAACGCCCTCATTGGGGTGCTTCAGCGCTTGTTGTACCGAGGTGATCATCGCGTCGGCATGGCTGTCCCCAATGACGATAGCTTTGATCGTTTCGCCGCCGAAAACGCAGGATGTCGAGGCGATGCCGGACAGGGTAAAACAGGCGTCCTGTCTGGGGTTCACATTCTCAGACTCTCGGGCAATCCTTTCAATGGCGGGATCAATGCGCTCGTCCACGTGCAGAAATCTGGCGCCGACCGCCATCAACCCGGTAAGAAGCAGCGCTGAGCCAAGCACGCACTGCTGCCGGTTGAACGTAAGCTTACCCAGCTCTCTGCGGGTCGGGATTTCGATCCAGCGTAAGGAGAGCTCGCCCAATAGCAGGCTGAATACTATCCCGGCGGCAATCCACAGCGGATTATCCTGCTGGCCGGAGTAAGTCAGCAGGACAACCAGCGGCCAGTGCCAGAGATAAACGGAATAAGAGCTGGCGCCCAGATGGCGCGTCAATGGATTAGCGGTGAGCCACGAATGTGAACGGTGCGCGGCCAGTACCAGCATTGTGCCCGCGACGGGTACCAGCGCCAGGTAACCCGGCCAGCGAAGAGTGGCGTCAAACATCACAATTGCCAGGATAATCAGGATAAAACCGAGCCCTTCCGCCAGCCTGGCCCAGGGACGGATCATCGGGCGCTTGCGGGTTATCCACCAGATCATTCCACCCGCCAGCATTTCCCAGATACGGGCGGGCAGCAGATAAAACGCTGCTCCAGGCCAGCGGCTGCTGGCATATATCGAGACCAGTAATGATGCCAGACCTATTGCCAGCAGGCAGACCTGCGCCCCACGATATCCCCACCAGCGCCACAGTACGATGCATCCAATCGGCAGCAAAATGTAGAATTGCCACTCCACCGACAGCGACCAGGTGTGCAGCAGCCAGGTCTCATGAGCGTCAGCCTCAAAATAGCTGGTTTGGCGCCAGAAGATGAGGTTCGAGATAAACAGCAGGGCAGCGGCGGCGTGGGCGGCGAGCGTATGATAATCGGCGGTGGGTAGCCAGAACCAGCCGGGGATGACCAGGCAGGCTAACAACATCATCAGCGCAGGAAGAATGCGTCGTGCCCGGGCGAGATAAAATTCCCACAATGAGAACCTGTTTTGCTCAAGCCCGTTGATAATGATGGCGGTCATTAAAAAACCGGAGATGACAAAAAACATGTCGACGCCGACAAAGCCACCCGCAAAACCAGGAACGTCAAAATGATAAAACATAACGGCCAGCACAGCCCATGCCCGGAGCCCGTTAATGTCATGGCGATAATGTTTAGAAGGAGAGGCGACCTTCCCTGAATGATAACTGGTAGGCATAACTCGTCAGTTCCAACAAACGAAGCGGAAAGGTGAAGAAGTATACGTATCAACCTCTTGGGGTTACAACCGTTCACTTCTCAACCAATGCGTGCAGCCCATTAATACTGATAATATGCTAGATTTCAATTACTTCAGAGGAGGAAAAACCATGATCGATGAGACTGCTATTCGTCGCGTTGTAGCAGGTGAGATTTCCGGAGTAACGCCCACAATCCTTGCAGAGCTTGCCACCGAACTGCTCTCCCTCCGTCAGGAGAACGCCCGGCTGAAACAGCTTCTCGCCCGGGAAGTGAAGCTCCCCTGGACCAGCGCCAGTCCAGTGTGCGATATCGAAGCCGGATACGCCGCAGGGGTTACCGACAGCAAAGAGGCGATACGCCGCGCAGGGTTTTTGATCGAAGGGGATGATTAAAGCGAAGAACCCGGCGGGTGCCGGGCCTGCTCACATTAAAACCAGTTAAATTTGTCAGAAAGGATCAGTAACAAGGAACTGGCACAAACAAGGTTAATACAGACCACGAATCGACTGGAAACGTTCATGTTATCAACACCATTCTGCTTATGAATGAATTGTGCTAATAAGCGTAATAGCAAATAGCGGAACGATCAAATCAGACGGGCAGGGCAAAAAAAAAGCCCACGTAACGTGGGCAAGTAATACTGGAAGCAATGTGAGCAATGTCGTACTGAATACCTGAGTGATTTGCTCAACTATTCAGTGTTGAGAAAGATAATATTTCTCATTAACGATTACAACCCCAATTTTTGTGCGGAACGTCGGTTAATCGCTTTTTTCTTAAATTTCTCTCGTGATGGCTATCACAAACTTGCAATTCTGAATCCTGTGCTAAGCTTTGTGTGTATTTGATTTGACGACAAAAACCATACAGAGAGGAAAGCAGCTATGGGAATCATATCCTGGATTATCTTTGGGCTTATCGCGGGTATTCTGGCTAAGTGGATCATGCCGGGCAAAGATGGCGGTGGATTCATCGTTACGGTCATACTGGGTATCATCGGCGCCGTGGTCGGCGGCTGGATCAGTACCCTCTTCGGTTTCGGCAGAGTTGATGGCTTCAACTTCGGCAGCTTTATGGTCGCGGTGGTTGGCGCACTGGTTGTGCTGTTTATCTACCGTAAAGTAAGAAGCTAAACCGACGCTTCAGACAAAAAGACCGCCGACAGTGGCGGTCTTTTTGCATCGGTCACCACCAGCCCAGCTGGCTACCCGCAACGGCCGCGATGGCGACAATCAGCATAATAATGGTCGTTTTTCTCACTTATCCCCCGGGCGCAGCGTAACCGCCGACAAAAAACCACGTTAAAAAGATGACCGCCGTGATGAAAATCACGATCGGGAACAGAATACCAAGCCGCATGTTACCACCTGTCCTGAAATGCAAAACCCGTCGAGTGTACGGGGTTAATCAATATTGAGAAAGGGCGTTTTGAGTTTGCCTTTCTTATCGTTGTACATGGCGGCATCGGCTGCCCGCAGCGCGCCGTCAGCATCGAGTTCGGCAGGATCCACCTCAATCACGCCGAGACTGGCACCTGGATAGACGAGATGCACATCTCCCAGCCAGTATTCCCCGGCAATCTGTGCGCTCAGCTGCGTTTTCACCACGTTTAATGAGGTCTGCTCGCCGCTCTCCCGATCCTGGCAAAGACAGGCAACCAGAAATTCATCCCCGCCAAGCCTGCCCACGATATCATCATCGTCCCGTCCGTCGTTCAGGCGCTTGCCCACCTCAATCAGAAACTGGTCGCCCGCCTCATGACCAAAGCGATCGTTGATTAGCTTGAAATCATCCAGATCGATATAGGCGATAATGGCGTTGCGGTTCAAATGGCGCGCCAGAGAGAAGAGGGTGGTGAGATTCTCAAAGATGGCGCGGCGGTTCGGCAGGCCGGTCAGGGCATCGGTATAAGAGTAAGCAATCAGCGCGGCGTTGGCTTCGCGCAGCTGTCTGACCAGCGACTCCTTCTCGATGTTCTGGGCGATAAGCCCGGCGAAAAGCTTTAAGACGTGCTCGCCGCGCTCGCTTAGCTGGTGCTTGCTGGAGCTGGCGGCGCACAGGGTGCCGTACAGGGAACCATCTGCAAGATGAATCGGTATGCTCATGTAGGTGGTAATACCCAGCGCTTTAGCCGCATCACAGTCACCCCAGTGCTCGGCCACGTTGTTGCTGAAGAAGCAGTCGGAATCGATCGCCCGCTTACACAGGGTCTCGCCCCAGGGAACGCTCAGCCCTTCCGGGATCTGCATCTGTTTGCTGTTTCGGGCATACAGAATATGCTGCAGGCGGGCATTAATATCGACTTTGGTAAGGTAGGTCGACTCCATGTCGGTGACCACTTCAAGCATTTCGAGCAGCTGACGCACCAGGCTCTCAAGCGATTGCTCAGTGCTGAGCGTTTCTGAAACACGGGCAAGAATAATATCCGACATGGCGCTGCTCAACTCCCTACAGAAGACCTCTGTACCTGTCTGTTTTGCTGAAAGATTCGACTACGGGTAGTAGAACATGAATTGGCGACATTTCATATATTCTGGCTTGGAACAGCAAATGTGGCGGGTAAAAAAATCCCCGGCGCGGGCCGGGGAAAAATACATCTTGATTACGGAATGATGTTCTCTGGTCAATGTGAGAACAGAGCCACTCTAGCAACGAAACATGTCGGCATAATGAAGAAATCATGGAGAAAGGATCACCCCTTCCCCCTGGTGACAGGCTCTGATGGCTGAGATACACTTTGCACTAAGAATATTCTTATGTATTCCACAGCCAATTACGAGGAAGTATGTTTCAGTTAAATCCGGGCAGCCTGGCGATGATCATCGGCGCCCGTACGCCAGCAGGGCGTCGCAATATCGGCAAATCCGTTGAGTTATTCAGCCTCTGTCAGCCGGGCCAGCGTTTCCTGAACCCGGTTAACGGGGTGATGACAGAACTGCCGCCAGGCGCAGAGCGCGCCCTGTGGCTGGTGACCGGCGATGTGTTTTCGTTTGATAACCAGAGCGGCTTTGCGTTTGTACGCCCGGAACACCTGATGCCGCTCACGCCTGAAGCGTCGCCGGAAACCCTCGACGCCCTGATGCTGGATTGATTTAGAGCTGACGCAGCCAGTCGGCTAACACCCGAGCGTGATTCTGCTGCCGGTCTTTCGCGCCATACAGCAGGGTCACGGTCTGCTTGTCTGCCAGGCGGGCAATCCGCAGTCCCTCATCCTGATGCAGAGCCAGCTCCTGACGATAGGCCTCGCTGAAGCTGGCGAAATCGATCGTCTCGCTGTGGAATGCCTTGCGCAAGTCGCTGGATGGGGCCAGGGTCTTACACCACTCATCGCAGGCTAACGCCTCCTTTTTCATCCCCCGCGGCCAGAGTCGGTCCACCAGGATCCGGTAGCCATCCTCTTTACTGGCCTCGTCATACAGTCGTTTGCACTGAATCATGTTTTGCTCCTTTTCTCTGCCACGCCCTGTAGCTTCAACGCTACCACATTCTGCCCACGTATTTTAAGGTGTTGTGATATCAACGAAAGATCGGTAGTCTGAGGCGCCTTATGTTATCTGATATTTGTCTGGCATAAGGATCACTCTATGGAACTCTCTGCGGTAAAAAATACCCTCCGAATTGCGCTGGTCGGCGACTACAATCCTGACGTTCTGGCTCACCAGGCGATCCCTCTGGCCATTGATGATGCCGCAGCGGTGCTGGAGGTTACGGCCGACTACGACTGGCTGGCGACGACTGAATTAACCAGCCCGGAAGATCTGGTCGGCTACGACGCTATCTGGCTGGTGCCTGCAAGCCCGTACAAAAATGCCGACGCCGCGTTTATTGCCGCACGCTACGCCCGCGAAAACAGCGTCCCGTTTCTTGGCACCTGCGGCGGCTTCCAGCATGCATTGATTGAATATGCCCGTAACGTCCTGGGCTGGCAGGATGCGGCACACGCCGAGACGGATACCGAAGGCCGGATGGTGATTGCCCCGCTGACCTGCTCGCTGATCGAGCAAAGCGACGCCATTGAACTGCGCGCCAATACCCTTATTGCCAGAGCCTATGGCCAGGAAGAGATTGAAGAGGGCTATCACTGCAATTACGGCGTTTCGCCTGAGTTTGCGCAGGAGCTGGAGAAGGGCGATATGCGCGTCACCGGCTGGGACGCGCAGGGTGAGATCCGTGCCGTAGAGCTGGTGACGCACCCGTTCTTTATCGCCACGCTGTTCCAGCATGAGCGCGCCGCGCTGGCAGGCCGACCGGCCCCGCTGGTGCAGGCTCTGCTTCGCGCAGCACTGAATTACTGAGTGCCGGCTTAGCCGGGCGTGATCTCCCGGTCACGCCCGGCCAGCATCCCACAGACGGCCATCACTACCGATACCAGCGCGCAGGCCAACAGCGGGATCCGCCAGTCGCCGTTGGCGTCGTGGATTTTGCCCATCAGCGGCGGTCCACAGGCGGCCAGAAGATAGCCCACCGACTGCGCCATCCCGGAAAGGGCCGCGGCCTGATGTGCCGAGCTGGCGCGCAGGCCAATAAACGTCAGGCCGAGGATCATCGTGGCCCCGGATCCAAAGCCAAAAATCAGCGTCCACATCACAGCCAGATCGGGCATAAACCATAGCCCTGCGCTGCTTACCGCACACATCATTGCCGCCAGCCCGGCCACCCCACGCTGATCTCTCAGCCGCAGCAGGATCAGCGGCACTGCAATGCCCGGCGCGGCGGTTGCCAGCTGTAACAGCCCGTGCAGGGATCCGGCTTCGGTTTCGCTATAACCGTGGCTCTGCAGGATCGCCGGCAGCCAGCCAATAATCACATAGTAGATAAGCGAGTTAATCCCCAGAAACAGCGTCACCTGCCAGGCCAACGCCGAGCGCCAGATACCCCGGCTATGTAGCGCCCGCGCGCCGCTCAGGAGGCCTGCAGGGCGCTGGCGCCACTGCGGTAACCACAGAAGCAACGCCAGCAGAGGGAATATCATCAGCATCAACAGCGCACCGTGCCAGCCTGCGCCGCTCAGGGCGACGGGCACCACCAGTGCAGAACCCAGCGCCGCCGCCGCCCCCATCGTCAGGGAGTACGCTCCGGTCAGTTTCGCCACCTGGCCGGGGAAATCGCGTTTGATCAGCCCCGGCAGCAGCACGTTACCCAGCGCAATACCGCAGCCAATCACCGCCGTGCCGCCAAACAGCAGCATGGCGGAGGGCAGGGAGCGCAGGGCAATTCCGGCGATAATTAATAACAGGGCGATAAAAAGGCTGCGCTCCATGCCAATGCGGCGGGCAAGACCGGCCGCCAGGGGCGAGATGAGCGCAAAGGCCAGCAGCGGGAGGGTCGTGAGCAAACCGGTCTGGGCGGTGGTCAGGGCATAATCCGTGCGGATGGCGTCCAGCAGCGGCGCGGCGCCGGTAAAGGTCACCCGCAGCGAGGTGGCGATCATCAGGATCCCGGCGATCAGCAGCGCCCGCTGTTTGCCGGTAGTCGAAAGGGCTATGGTCATTGTTATCTCTTACCTCGAATTGAGGCTAAAGGATACGCATTTTCAGGAAGGTTGAAATCAAGCTAAAATGACAGATTATCGCTAAAATCGGACAACATAATGCCTGGACTCGGTCTTGAAGGTTACGATCCCGACAGTCAGCATGACCCTGCGGTGGCATTCCACGTGCGGGTGGTGGCAGATGAGCAGCGTATCGCGGAACATCAACACCGCAAGGGGCAGTTGATCCTGGCCCTGCACGGCGCGATCACCTGCGAAGTGGAGAATGCCATGTGGATGGTGCCCCCTCAGTATGCGGTCTGGGTCCCCGGACAGCTGCCGCACAGCAATAAGGCCACACCCAGCGCCCGGCTCTGTTTTTTGTTTATCGAGCCCGGGGCTGTATCGCTGCCGGATCGTTGCTGCACGCTAAAAATTTCACCGCTGGTACGGGAGTTGATCCTGGCCCTGGCAGCGCGCAGCCCAGGGCAACAGGATCCTGCTACCCGACGGCTGGTTGAGGTGCTGTTTGATGAACTGCCCCGCCAGCCCGAGGAGCAGCTGCAGCTCCCGGTCTCCTCGCATCCTAAAATTCGTCTGATGAGTGACACCATGGCCGCCTCCCCGGCGGAATGGCAGACGCTACACCAGTGGGCGCACCATTTTGCAATGAGCGAGCGCAACCTTGCCCGGCTGGTGGTCAGTGAAACCGGGCTCAACTTTCGCCGCTGGCGGCATCAGCTTCAGCTGATCGTGGCCCTGCAGGGATTGATCCGCGGCCAGTCGGTGCAGCAGGTGGCCCATGCTCTGGGTTATGACTCCACCACGGCATTTATCACCATGTTCAAAAAGGGGCTGGGGCAGACTCCGGCGCGGTATATCGCCAGCCTGGCTACGACTTACCGATAAACAGCGATACCAGCCCGGCGGCAATCAGCGGGCCGACCGGCACGCCGCGGAACAGCGCCACCCCCAGCACCGTGCCCACCAGCAGTCCGGCCACCAGCGTGGGCTGGGAGCTCATCAGCGTGACGCCGCGCCCGCCCAGCCACGACACAAACACGCCCACGGCGATGGCAATCAAGGATTTCCAGTTCATGAAGGCGTGGATCAGCGTTGAGGCTGGCAGAGTGCCGCTGGCAATCGGCGCCATCACGCCGATGGTGAGGATAATAATCCCGACGGTCAGACCTTGCTTTTCAATCCACGGGAAAAAACCGCTCAATGGCGTCACCCGGACGATGATCAGCACCAGAATTGAAATTGCTACCGTGGTGTTGTGGCTGACAAAGCCCAGCGCCGCCAGGCCCAGAAGAATGAGCAGAGTAGGGTCGAACATGTTGTATTCCTTGCCAAAATAAAAAAGTAAGCCTGCTTACTTTACCCGCTCGCAGGTAGGTAAAAAGCGTTTTTAACAAAAAATATTCTGATTTGGGCTATTGCCTGACAGGGGATGACGGGACGCTGCGGCCCCGCTTTTTCCACGATAAACAGGTTTTATTTCGCCGACATTTTTTAAAGATAATTGGAAACAATCATTCCGTAGATTTATTAGTAGGCGTCTATATAATATTTTAATTCGCTGACATTTTTTGAGATTTAATCAATTATGATTTTTGTTGTTATTAATCTGTTACTCTGGAGTTCCTGTGAACAGAAAGTTTAAAGAGATTGACGAAACCGTACGCGGTCTGAACCAGTCAACGGATGCACATTTCAAATGGTTAGTAAAACTATTGCGTTTTATCGACAGTCGTAATGTAGATTTACCGGAAGTTTCCAGTGAGGAAGCTCATCTGCATTGCGAGTTTGGTCAATGGCTTAATACCCGGTTACTGGAAGAGCGAGAAGACACAAACTTTTTACTGGATATTAACAAAAAACATATTCATGTTCATCAGGCTTGCCGGCGTTTAATTTCTGCCATTGAACAGCAGCGTCAGCGTAATGAGGATTTTGATCTCTTCGAACAATCGTTGCTGGCGTTCACCGATGTCCTGACCATCTATAAAGTACACCTGCTGCAGCTGCGTACCAGCTATGACGCCCTGACAGGCCTGCCGCTGCGCCGCATCCTCGATGAGTCGTTCGGCAGCATGAATAAAGAGCTGGGCGCCAGTGGCCTCTATTTATTATTGCTGGATATCGATCACTTTAAAAAAGTGAATGATAATTACGGTCATCTGAACGGGGATATTGTTCTGCGTTCACTGGCCCTGAATATCAGTAATAATATCCGGCGCTCTGAGTCGATGTATCGTTATGGAGGAGAAGAGTTTATTGTTTTACTCCATGCCACCCACGACGATGAAGCGGTCATCATTGCCGAGCGCCTGCGCCGCGACATTGCCCGGCTTGAAACTATTGCCGGTGAGCACATTATTCGTATTACTTTTACCGGTGGATTAACGCGTATTCATCAAGGGGAGGTGCTTCGGGAAGTACTGGAGCGGGCGGATATCGCGTTATATACCGGCAAAAAAAGCGGCCGTAATTGTACCCAGCTGATTAACCGGGATCTCGAAACGCAGAAGTTTTGTGATTAACTAAAATACACCAGTTATTTTCAACTGGTGTATTTATTTCTGGGGCCAGGCATTCATCCACATCCATTTCGCATTATAACAATTTCCCACCCATTTCTGCTCCTCTCATTCTCTTTGACCGCCGGTCAGTGACCGGCGGTGGGGTTAGCTGTTGCTGGTGGCAGATTGCTTGTGGAACAGCTCTCTGAATACCGGATAGATATCGTCCTGGTCGCGAATGTGCTGCATCGCGAAGTTATCAAACATGGATTGCAGATGTTCATACTCACGCCACAGCGTCTGGTGGGCGCGGCGGGTGATCTCGATATAGCTGTAGTAACGCACTACCGGAAGCAGTTTTTTCGCCAGAATTTCATGGCATAGCGGCGAATCATCCGCCCAGTTATCGCCATCCGACGCCTGCGCCGCATAGATGTTCCACTGCGCCGGGTCGTAGCGCTCCTTCACCACCTCATCCATCAGCTTCAGGGCGCTGGAAACAATGGTGCCGCCCGTCTCCTGCGAGTAGAAGAACTCATGTTCATCCACCTCTTTCGCCTGGGTGTGGTGGCGGATATAGACCACTTCCACGTTCTTATAGGTTCGGCTCAGGAACAGATAGAGCAGAATATAAAAGCGCTTGGCCATATCTTTGGTGGCCTGATCCATCGAACCGGAGACGTCCATCAGGCAGAACATCACCGCCTGGCTGGAGGGTTCCGCACGTTTCTCGTAATTCTTGTAACGCAGGTCAAAGGTGTCGATAAAGGGCACGCGCTCAATTTTGGCGCGCAGTTCGGCAATCTCTTTGCGCAAACGCTCCTCTTCCAGCAGCTGCGCGGGCTCGCTGTTGGTAACGCTATCCAGGCTGGCTTCAAGCTCGCGAAGCTCACGTTTTTTTCCCGCCGTCATGGCGGTGCGGCGCGCCAGCGAGTTCTGTAACGAACGCACCACGCTAATGTTGGCCGGCACGCCGTTGGCGGTAAAACCGGCCCGGTGCGTTTTATACTCATTCAACTGACGGTGCTGATTTTTCTTCAGATTCGGCAGGGCCAAATCCTCAAACAGCAGATCCAGATACTCATCCTTGGAGATCTGGAAGACAAATTCGTCCTGACCTTCCCCGTCCGGGCTGGCCTGGCCCTGACCACTGCCGCCTCCGCCGCCACCCCCGCCTTGCGGGCGTTCGATGCGGTCGTTCTGGATGAAATGGTCGTTACCGGGATGAACGCGATGGCGCAAACCGCCGCGTCCCTGATGGAACATCGGTTCGCTAATGTCGTCCGTCGGAATAGAAACGGACTCCCCACTGTCTACGTCGGTCACCGAACGCTTATTAATGGCCTCGGAGATCGACTGTTTGATTTGCGCTTTATAACGGCGCAAGAAGCGCTGGCGATTCACCGTGCTCTTGTTTTTACCGTTAAGACGCCGGTCAATAAACCAGGTCATATGCCCCCCGTACTGCATTTGCCAACTTTCAGTGCCCGTAAGTGCCGGATGACGCTGACGCTTATCCGGCCTACGGAACATTGTAGTAGGCCCGGCAAGCAACGCGCCGCCGGGCTTCTCGGGCTATTAAGACGATTTACGCACGCGCAGGTACCATTCGCAGAGCAGGCGAACCTGTTTGCGGGTGTAACCTTTCTCCATCATGCGGTCGACAAAATCGTCGTGCTTTTTCTGCTCGTCGGTTGAGGTTTTGGCATTAAAGGAAATGACCGGCAACAGCTCCTCGGTATTGGAGAACATTTTCTTCTCAATAACCGTGCGCAGTTTTTCGTAGCTGGTCCAGTTCGGATTTCGTCCGCTGAAGTTCGCTCTGGCGCGCAGCACAAAGTTGACGATCTCATTTCGGAAGTCTTTCGGATTGCTGATCCCGGCAGGCTTCTCGATTTTTTCCAGTTCCGCATTCAGTGACTCGCGGTCAAACAGCTGGCCGGTATCCGGGTCGCGATACTCCTGATCCTGGATCCAGAAGTCAGCATAGGTAACGTAGCGGTCAAAAATGTTCTGCCCGTACTCGGAGTAGGATTCCAGGTAGGCGGTCTGGATCTCTTTGCCAATGAACTCGGCGTATTTCGGGATTAGATAGCCTTTCAGGAACTCCAGATAACGTTCAGCCTGCTCCTGAGGGAACTGTTCACGCTCAATTTGCTGCTCCAGGACGTAGAACAGATGTACCGGGTTAGCGGCCACTTCAGCATGGTCAAAGTTGAACACGCGGGAGAGGATTTTGAACGCAAAGCGCGTGGAGAGACCGTTCATCCCTTCATCCACACCGGCGTAATCGCGATACTCCTGGTAGGACTTCGCTTTCGGGTCGGTATCTTTGAGGCTTTCACCGTCATAGACGCGCATTTTCGAGTAGATGCTGGAGTTTTCTGGCTCTTTCAGGCGCGACAGAATTGAGAAGCGCGACAGCGTTTCCAGGGTTCCCGGGGCGCATGGGGCGTGAACCAGCTCACTGTGGTTCAGCAGTTTTTCGTAAATCTTGATCTCTTCGGAGATCCGCAGGCAGTAAGGCACTTTGACGATATAAACACGGTCAAGGAAGGCCTCGTTGTTTTTGTTGTTTCGGAAGGTAACCCATTCCGATTCGTTGGAGTGCGCCAGAATAATGCCGTTAAACGGCAGGGCGGAGATCCCTTCCGTACCGTTGTAGTTACCCTCCTGGGTTGCGGTCAGCAGCGGATGCAGCACCTTAATCGGCGCTTTAAACATCTCGACGAACTCCATAATCCCCTGGTTGGCGCGGCACAGGGCACCGGAATAACCGTAAGCATCAGGATCGTTTTGCGCGTGGTTTTCCAGTTTACGGATGTCCACTTTACCTACCAGCGCAGAGATATCCTGGTTGTTCTCGTCACCCGGTTCGGTTTTAGCAATCGCAATCTGTTCCAGAATGGAAGGCCAGGCTTTCACCACGCGGAATTTGGTAATGTCGCCGCCAAATTCATGCAGGCGCTTCGCGGCCCACGGCGACATAATAGTGCCGAGATAGCGACGAGGAATGCCGTACTCTTTATCCAGAATCTGCGCATCTTCCTGCGGGTTAAACAGGCACAGCGGATGGTCGTTGACCGGGCTGCGTTCGCCGTTGGCGCTGAGCACGTAAATCGGTACACGCTGCATCAACGCTTTCAGCCGTTCAGCCAGCGAGGATTTACCACCGCCGACGGGACCCAGCAGATACAGGATCTGTTTCTTCTCTTCAAGACCCTGAGCAGCGTGCTTCAGGTAGGAAACAATCTGCTCGATGGCATCTTCCATGCCGTAAAATTCTTCAAACGCAGGATATCGGGCGACGACCCGATTCGAAAACAGACGGGAAAGCCGTGGCTCCTGGGCAGTATCAACCATATTCGGCTCACCAATAGCCATCAATAGTCGTTCTGCCGCATTGGCATAGGCACTGCGATCTTGCCGACAAATGGTAAGAAACTCCTGCAGTGTGAACTCTTCGTCCTTGGCAGCTTCATAGCGCTGGCGATAGTGATCGAATATATTCATGGCATGCCGTCCTTTCGTTTTTTAGCACAGGAAAAGAGCCGTTCATATGAATAGTAGAGGCTCCCGGAAGCGGGATCCGTTGCACCTCACTGCCAGAGCAGCAACCCGTGTGCCAGGTCGGGCGCTAAAACCGCGGGGTGATTCGGTATTCAGCTTCTTAAAATTAAGCGTAGATGGCATTTGCAAAACTTGCCTGCACGCAAAATCTAATTTCAATGACATATCAATAACTCATCCAGAAATTCAGCCAAATCCTGTCAGACAAAGAGACTTCCTTCACTGAACGGTAATCTGGCTGACAGCGTTCCGTCATTTGCCGCAAACAAAATAAGGGGTTAATCAAATTGATTAGCTGACAAAAAATTTTGAGAAATGGGGGGAATGACGGTTACACTTCACCCGCTGATTATTTGACTACAGGAAAGAATGGATTGTGACCAAACTCAAACTTCTGGCACTGGGGATTATCGTTGCCACCTCAGTGAGTACAGCATACGCGGAAAATCAGTGGTCAGTTGGTGCTGGTGTCGGCGTAATCAATAGCCCTTATAAACAATATGACCGTGATTTCTATCCGGTTCCGGTTGTCACTTATGAAGGTGATAATTTCTGGTTCCGCGGGCTGGGCGGTGGCTACTATCTTTGGAACGACCAGACCGACAAACTCTCCGTCATGGCCTACTACGACCCAACGCACTTCAAGCCAGGCGACAGCGACAACTACCAGCTTCGTCAGCTCGATAAACGTAAGAGCACCATGATGGCGGGGGTTTCCTGGGTCCATAACACCGAATACGGTTTCCTGCGCACCGCCCTGGCTGGCGATACGCTTGATAACAGTAATGGCTATATCTGGGATCTGGCGTGGTTGTACCGTTACACCAATGGCGGGCTGACGCTGACTCCGGGCATCGGTCTGGAATACCACAGCGAAAACTACAACGACTACTATTATGGCGTGTCCCATAAAGAGTCCCGTCGCAGCGGCCTGAACAGCTATGACGCAGATGATGGCTGGAACCCGTACCTGGAACTGACTGCCAGCTATAAATTTGCTCCTGACTGGAACGTCTACGCCACGGGGCGTTATAACCGCCTGAGCGACGAAGTGAAGGACAGTCCGATGGTCGATAAGTCCTGGACGGGGCTGATGTCGGTGGGTCTGACCTGGAGCTTCTGATTGTGCATTTTTACTGTGCAATTTGTGCATCACAACGGGGCTCTTGAGCCCCGTTTGTTTTAGGGTGGTGCAGATAAACAGGAGAATGTGATGAGCGAAAAAACCGTTAACTTTGGCAACAACATCGTCCTTCCGGCCATTGGCCAGGGTACCTGGTACATGGGCGAAAAAGCGAGCCAGCGCCGCCAGGAAGTGGACGCCCTGCGGGCTGGCATTGAGCGCGGGCTGACGCTGATTGATACCGCCGAGATGTATGCCGACGGCGGCGCGGAAAAGGTGGTCGGCGAGGCGATCAAAGGCCTGCGCGACGAGGTGTTTCTGGTCTCCAAAGTCTACCCGTGGAATGCCGGAGGGCACAAAGGGATAGCCGCCTGCGAAGCCAGCCTGCGCCGTCTCGGCACCGAGTATATTGACCTTTATCTGCTGCACTGGCGCGGGAATTACGCCCTGGATGAGACCGTCCGGCTGATGGAGACGCTGCAACAGCAGGGGAAAATTGGCCGCTGGGGCGTCTCGAACCTCGACTTTGCGGATATGCAGGAGCTTTGGCAGGTGCCAGGCGGACAGGTCTGCGCGGCCAATCAGGTGCTGTACCATCTGGCCTCGCGCGGTATCGAATATGACCTACTGCCATGGTGTCAGCAGCAGTCGATGCCGGTGATGGCCTATTGCCCGCTGGCGCAGGCCGGGCGGCTACGCTCAGGGCTGTTCAATCATCCGGTAGTGAATGCGATAGCGCAGGAGTACCAGATCACGGCGGCGCAGGTTCTGCTGGCGTGGGTGATAAGTCATCGCGGGGTCGTGGCTATCCCGAAAGCGTCATCCATTAAGCATGTGGAAGAGAATGCGGGCGCCCTGGGCATTTCGCTCTCTGCGGAGGCGTTAAAGCAGCTGGATGCGGCCTTCCCGGCGCCTGAACAGAAAACGGCGTTAGACATGGTGTGAAGTGAGCGTAATGCCCTCTCAACATGGAGAGGGCAAGGGTAGGGGATTAACGCTTCACAATGTGAATCGTCTGTCCCAGACGGGAAGGTTTCTCTTCCGTCGCGGTTTGCGGTTCGCTGACGCAGGCGGTTTCCACGCAAACAAAGGTCTTATAGCCGTCGTCCGGAACGTCGCCCATGCTCACTGACAGCGCCGGGCCCGGGTTCCAGCCCACCACGTTGCTGTGATGATGATGGATCACTTCAATCGCGCGATTCAGCACGGTATCTTCAATGACGCTGCAGGCTTCCGGGTTCAGGTAGACGCGGTCAGTACGATCCGGGAATGTCTGTGAGCCGTCGTTGAGTTTGCCCTCTTTCGCATTATCCACTTTGTCGATAAAGCTATCGCCGAGGCCGTTCACCGTTACGGCAGCGATATCGCCGACGTTGAAGTAGGTGTGCAGGGCAGAGGTGGTCTCAAATTCACCGTGCGCTTCCAGCTCGATCTCGCAGGTTTTACCTAACTTGAAGCGGGCGTACAGGGTGAAGTCGTGCGGCCACAGTTTGCGGGTCTCGTCGTCGCTTTGCAGTTCAAAGGTCAGCACCACGCCGGATTCATCTTCGTTATGGGCTTTCAGCGTCCACGGCAGGTTGCGGGCAAAACCGTGCGACGGCAGGCCCTGTTCGGTAGCCGGGCCAAACCACGGCCAGCAGATAGGTACGCCGCCGCGGATTGCCGCCCCTTTTTTAAAGGAGGTGATGTCGCTCAGCCACAGCGCTTCCACTTCACCTTCTGGCTGCCAGGAGAGCAGATGCGCGCCGTGGAGGGCGACAGAAGCCTTAACCTGCGGATGTTCAATCACGATAACTTCGACATCATCAATCTGACGGCGGGAAAGCACAGGGGTAAGTTGTTCGACTACCGGAAGTGCAAAAATTGTTTTAATCATTACGCAATCCTCTGTCTCTAATGCCATAAAAAAAGGCGACCGAGGTCGCCTTTTTGGATCAGTTTCTCATCTCAACTTATTTGGAGATGTGAGCGATCAGGTCCAGAACTTTGTTAGAGTAACCGGTTTCGTTGTCGTACCAGGAAACCAGTTTCACGAAGTTGTCGTTCAGTGCGATACCTGCTTTAGCATCGAACACGGAAGTGCACACTTCGCCGTTGAAATCGGTAGAAACAACGTCGTCTTCGGTGTAACCCAGAACGCCTTTCATTGCGCCTTCAGAAGCCGCTTTGATTGCTTTCTTGATTTCTTCGTAGCTTGCTGCTTTTTCCAGACGAACGGTCAGGTCAACAACAGATACGTTAGGAGTAGGAACGCGGAACGCCATACCAGTCAGTTTGCCGTTCAGCTCTGGCAGAACTACGCCAACTGCTTTAGCAGCACCGGTAGAAGAAGGGATGATGTTCTGAGCTGCGCCGCGGCCGCCGCGCCAGTCTTTATGAGACGGGCCATCAACAGTTTTCTGAGTAGCGGTGGTAGCGTGAACGGTGGTCATCAGGCCTTCAACGATACCGAAGTTGTCGTTGATAACTTTAGCCAGTGGCGCCAGGCAGTTGGTGGTGCAGGATGCGTTAGAAACGATGTCCTGGCCAGCATACTTCTCGAAGTTAGCGCCTTTAACGAACATTGGGGTGTTGTCTTTGGAAGGACCAGTCAGAACAACTTTTTTCGCGCCAGCGGTGATGTGCTTACGCGCAGTTTCGTCGGTCAGGA
Source organism: Leclercia sp. TB492 (assembly GCF_049974505.2). Lineage (NCBI taxonomy): Bacteria > Pseudomonadati > Pseudomonadota > Gammaproteobacteria > Enterobacterales > Enterobacteriaceae > Leclercia > Leclercia sp. TB492. The sequence continues at coordinate 1,828,616 of NZ_CM127572.1, forward strand.
AGATACCGGTTGCTTCAGCAACAACGTCAACACCGATTTCGTTCCACTTCAGGTTAGCTGGATCTTTTTCAGCAGTAACACGGATGGTTTTGCCGTTGACAACCAGGTGGCCGTCTTTCACTTCAACGGTGCCGTTGAAACGACCGTGAGTTGAGTCGTACTTCAGCATGTACGCCATGTATTCAGCGTCTAACAGATCGTTGATACCAACGATTTCGATGTCAGAACGTTCCTGAGCAGCACGGAAAACAATACGGCCGATACGGCCAAAACCGTTGATACCTACTTTGATAGTCATATATTCCACCAGCTATTTGTTAGTGAATAAAAGGTTGCGTGTAAAATTACAAAAACCTTACGCAGCGTCAAGCGGAATCGTGTCAATCATTGCGACAAATCAATCCTTCGCACTACCTTTGCTCGATTGACCCACCTCACATTCCCTTGGAGCTTGCACCCATATGGGGCCTGCGCACGGAATTTTAAAGGGCTGACCACATAAAAACGTGGAGTAGATCACATTTGTCTGAGTGCCTCTACGCAACGAGTAAGTTTAGAACAAAAGTTCATACTTCAGTGTTAATGTTTTGTTAGAATCGGGGGTAAAAGTTGTCTGTTTCAACTGCGAGATGTAAGCCTATGTCGAATCAACAAAACCCCGATGAACTGAAAAAAAACCTCACAGAAATGCAGTTCTACGTGACGCAAAACCACGGTACGGAACCGCCGTTTACCGGGCGTCTGCTGCATAACAAACGGGATGGTGTCTACCACTGCCTGGTGTGTGACGCTGCGCTGTTTAACTCCCAAAGCAAATATGATTCTGGCTGTGGTTGGCCAAGCTTTTATGAACCGGTAAGTGAAGAGGCCATTCACTATCTGAAGGACTTCAGCCATGATATGGAGCGCATTGAGATTCGCTGTGGAAACTGTGACGCCCATCTCGGTCACGTCTTCCCGGACGGCCCACAGCCGACAGGCGAGCGTTTTTGCGTCAATTCCGCCTCATTAAGCTTCACTGATGACCAGAATGGCGACCAGACGAAAGGCTGAAAAATCGATTCAGCAAATTATTCCTTCGGAGCCGGATTTAACATGAATATTGAAGAGATGATTAAGGGCATGACGCCGGAAGTGTATCAGCGTCTGGTCACGGCAGTGGAGCTGGGGAAATGGGCCGATGGCGTGGCGTTGACCGCCGAGCAGAAAGAGAACTGTCTGCAGTTAGTGATGCTGTGGCAGGCGCGCAATAATACCGATGCGCAGCACATGACCATCGACACCCAGGGTCAGATGGTGATGAAGAGTAAGCAACAGCTGAAAGAGGATTTTGGCATCGCGCCAAAATCGATCGCGACGCTGAAAATGCAGTAACCATGCGGGCTAATGCCCTCTCCCGCAGGGAGAGGGCTAATTTTTACTTAATCCCCAGCGACTCGGCTAACTGCTTCGCCAGCTGGTTGTTGTCATCCGCGCCGTACTCCCAGAACATCGCCCCGGCCAGACCTTTCTCTTTGATGTACTCCGCTTTGATGGTCACCGACCGCGGGTTTTCGTACGACAGGGCAAACAGCGCCTTGCCATCATCACCCTTAACCGACAGCCACGGCACTTTGGCCTGGTCGTCCCACTGCTCGGTAAAGCGTTTTTGCGGATCGTTTAATAACGTTTTCACGATATCGTTGTACTTCACATAGGTGTCTTTGGTCAGATCGTAGCCCAGCGATTTGAACAGCTCGATCTGCTGTGCGCCGAAATAAGGCTGAGTCGCGGGGTTTTTTTGCGCATCCGGCTTGCTCCAGTCGATGCCAGGCTCAACGGCACGCTTGGGTACCCGGCCATAGAAACCGATACCCAGGTTCATCTGCTGCGGCTTCAGCCCGGCGGCCAGATAGTTGTTAACCACGAAATCCACGCTGTATTTATCCGCGGCGGCTACGGTGGGCCAGGCGCTGGAGTCATACAGGTTAGCGTTGAAGTACTGGGTGCCGTACGCCATGTCGTAGGTCATCAGGTTGATGTAATCAAGTAACGGCGCAACCGCTTTAACGTCTACCCAACTTTTCGGGCTCTCCACATTGGCACCGACGGCGATGGTCACCAGTTTTTTATCCCCGAATGCAGCACGCAACTCTTTCAGCAGGGCGGTAAAGTTATCCCGGTCCTCAGGCTTGCTGGCGACCAGTCCCCATGCGCCGTTAACCGGGAACTCCCAGTCGAGGTCAATCCCGTCGAGACCGTATTTATCGACAATTTCCTGAGCTGAGCGGATGAACACGGCTCGAGTCTCTTTGGTCGATGCCGCCCCCGAGAAGCCACGCGCCCCCCAGCCACCCACGGAGAGCAGCACCTTGAGGTCAGGGTTTTGTTTGCGCAGGACAGGGAGTAAAGCCAGATCGGCCGCGACTTTTGGGGAGAGCCAGATTTGATGCAGTTTGTTCGGATCTTTTAGCGCCGGGTTGGTTTCGTCTTTCTCGTCGTTATAGATAAGGCCAAACGAGTAGTTAAGGTGGGTGATCTGACGCACATCGAGTTTGTTGATATCCCCGCCCGGTCCGGCGGTGACGTCGCCACCCCCGTTAAAATAGCCCACCGACATCAGGGAGCTGGCGGAAGCAACGGACGCGCAGAGCAGGGGTAAAGCTGCCAGCAAAGGCAAACGTTTCATAGCAATTCCTCTTCAATTTTGACGGTAAAAAAACAAGCACGCCACGTAATGGCGTGGCGAAAAAAGTGCCAAAAAAGAATAGCATTGCCGCCTCGCTGAGAGTGCGAGGCAGTTCACCTTATGGGACTTAATAAGAATTGTGCCCAGCGGCGCTGCGCTTGCACGGGCCTACGGGGGGGCGGGGTTTTGCCCGGCGGCGCTGCGCTTGCACGGGCCTACGGGGGGCGGGGTTTTGCCCGGCGGCGCTGCGCTTGCACGGGCCTACGGGGGGGCGGGGTTTTGCCCGGCGGCGCTGCGCTTGCACGGGCCTACGGGGGCGGGGTTTTGCCCGGCGGCGCTGCGCTTGCACGGGCCTACGGGGGCGGGGTTTTGCCCGGCGGCGCTGCGCTTGCACGGGCCTACGGTGGGCGGGGTTTTGCCCGGCGGCGCTGACGCTTGCATGGGCCTGCGGGTTTTGTAGGCCGGGTAAGGCGTAGCCGCCACCCGGCATAAGGCTATCAGGCCTGCGTCTCCTGCCAGTCTGCCAGCGTATAAAGCGTGGCGCCTTCCGCCGCCATATCCATAAACGCCTGCGCGCTGTCCTGGCGCTGAATGTTGACTCCACGACAGCCGTCGGTGATCACGTTCACCCGGTAGCCCAGCTGTAACGCATCCAGCACGGTAAATTTGACGCAGTAATCGGTCGCCAACCCCATCACGATTAGCTCCACGATTTCGTGATGGCGCAGCCACTGATCCAGCCCGGTTTTCTGCCGGTGGCCGTTATCAAAGAAGGCGCTGTAGCTGTCGATGTTCGGGTTTTCCCCTTTCTGGAAAATGGCGTCAATGGCTTTGCTGTTGAGCAGGGGATGCAGCTCTGCGCCTTCGGTGTGCTGCACACAGTGATCGGGCCAGAAGGTTTGCGGCAGGCCATCCAGCTCGCCCTGAGTGAAGGGCTCGACGCTGTGCTGGCTGGCAAAGCTGCCGTGATCTGCCGGATGCCAGTCCTGGCTGGCCACCACCGCTTCGCCGCGGGCTTTACACCACTCGATCAGGGCGTTGGCAACGTCTACCGTGCTGTCGCCTTCGGCCACAGCCAGCGCGCCGCCGGCGCAAAAATCATTCTGTAAATCCACCAGTAACAGGGCACGTTGTTTCATGCTCACTCCTTATTCGTCTGGCGTCAGTTCGCCACGCAGGTTTTGCATCATCGCCGTACGAATCGACTGCACGTCCAGATCCTGACTCAGTAAGTAGTGAAGTTTAGTCAGGGTGGCTTCTACCGTCATGTCGAATCCGCTCACGACCCCCGCCTGCGCCAGGGCGTTACCGGTGGCATAGCCGCCCATATTCACCTTGCCGGACATGCACTGGGTCAGGTTTACCACCACGATGCCGCGGCTGCTCGCTTCCTGAAGCTCCTTCAGAAACTCGCCGTTTTGCGGGGCGTTGCCCACGCCGTAGGAGCGCAGGATGAGCGCTTTTACCGGCTGACGCAGGAAATTACGCACCACATCGGCGGAGATACCCGGATAAATGGTCACCACGCCAATAGGCTGCGGCGTAATCGGGTGCACCACCAGCTCGCCGGAAGTATGCGGCGCGGGAGGGGTACCGAGGCGGCGGATATGGATCCCGGCTTCCAGCAGTGGAGAGAGATTGGGTGAGGCAAAAGCATCAAAGCCGTCCGCATGTGCTTTGGTGGTACGATTGCCGCGATACAGGCGGTTGTTGAAGAACAGGCTCACTTCGTTAATCGGGAAGTTGGCCGCCACGTACAGCGAGTTAAGCAGGTTGATCTGCCCGTCGGAACGCAGCTCCGCCAGCGGGATCTGCGAGCCGGTGACGATCACCGGTTTGCTGAGGTTTTCCAGCATGAAGGAGAGGGCCGAGGCGGTAAACGCCATGGTGTCGGTGCCGTGCAGGATCACGAAGCCATCATATTGATCGTAGTGCGCCTTGATGTCGTCGGCGATATGTTGCCAGTCTTCCGGGGTCATGTCGGAAGAGTCCATCAGCGGATCGTACTCGTGGATGGTGAAGTCCGGCATCTCCGGGCGGTGGAACTCAGGCATTAACGCCAGCTGGCGCTGCAGGTGGCCCGAAACCGGGATATAGCCATTTTCCGAGCGCTGCATACCGATGGTACCGCCGGTATAGGCCACATAGATTGATTTCTTTTGCATGATGTAATGTTCTTGGGCTTCAAAGAAAAATCCCCTCTTCGCAGAAGAGGGGATGGGGATTAACGTACGTTAGCGCAGGTGAGGCAGAACGCGTAGCGGTTTTGCGGATCGTTAAAGGCGGCCAGCTTGTCGCCCTCCGCTTTAACTGCCTTCGCCGCCGAGGCGACCGGCGCTGGCAGATACGCCTGCAGCGCGTCCGGCAGCATGGCTTTGACCGAGCCGGAGAAGCTGTCCATCACCAAATCGATGAAGGTCGGCTCATCCTGATAGAAGTCGATATGCCACTGCTTCAGCTTCGCCAGTTCGGCGGCCTTGGCCACGGCGTCATCGAAATCGCCCAGGTTATCCACCAGCCCGTTGGATTTCGCATCCTGGCCGGTCCAGACGTGGCCCTGGGCAATCTGGTCGATCTGCGCCGGGGTCTGCTTACGGGAGTCGGCCACCAGGGTGATAAAGCGCTTATAGCCGTTCTCAATGCTGAGCTGCATCATCTGTGACACTTCCGGCGGCAGTGCTTTGGTGATGGCAATATCCGCCAGCGGCGAGGTCGCCACGCCGTCGGTATGCACGCCCAGATAGTCGAGGCTGTTCTCTACGGTGTTAATGACGCCGAAGATGCCGATGGAGCCGGTTAGGGTGCTTGGGTTCGCCACGATGTAGTTCGCCGGGGTCGAGATCCAGTAACCACCGGATGCCGCCATGCCGCCCATGGAAACCACCACCGGTTTACCGGCGGTGCGGGCCGCTGACAGTTCCGCGCGGATCACTTCCGATGCGCTGACGCTGCCGCCCGGGCTGTTCACCCGCAGGACAATGGCTTTCACTTTCGGATCGAGACGCGCATCGCGGATCTGCGCGGCGGTGGTATCACCCCCGACGTTGCCCGGCGTCTCTTCGCCATCCATGATCGCCCCGTTAGCGAAGACCACGGCAATGCTGTCACCGGTATCGGCCGGTTTTTTCGCCTGATAATCATAGAAGCTGATGGCGCTGTAGTTCTTGTCCTCTTTGCTCCAGCCGAACTGCTTAGTCAGGGACTTTTCAATTTCGGCGCTGGAGCCCAGGGCGTCCACCAGCTTGCTGTTCAGCGCATACTTCGCGGTATCGCCATCGACTTTACGCAGCCCATCCAGCACGCCCTGCGCACCCGGGAAGACCTGCTCCGGAGCGATCTGGCGGTTGGCGGCGACGGTGGCGAGATAGTGCTGCCACAGCTCGCCAATCCAGCGGCTATCCGCTTCACGGGCGGCAGGAGACATATCGTCGCGGATAAACGGCTCTACGGCAGATTTATAGGTCCCGACGCGGAAGACGTGGGTCGTGACTTTCAGCTTATCGAGCAGCGATTTGTAATAGAGGCCATTGGTGGCGAAACCGTGCAGATCGACGGTGCCCTGCGGCGAGAGCCACACTTTATTGGCAAAGCTTGCCAGATAGTACTGCCCCTGGCTGTAGTTATCGCCCACCGCAATCACCGGTTTGCCGCTGTCGCGGAACTCACGCAGCGCTTTACCGATGTACTGCATGGAAGGCTGATCCGCTCCGGCAAAGTTCTTCAGATCCAGCACGATGCCTGTGATGTTGCGGTCATCCTTCGCCTGACGAATAGCATCGACGATATCGAACAGCGAGTTTTCCTGCAGACGGTCGCTGCTGGCGCCAAACAGCTGGCGGCCCAGTACCCCAAGACGGTTGCTGGTGGAGGGTTTATCGACCACGACCCCTGCGATATCCAGCAACAGCGCGCCGCGGCCGGCGCTCTGAGCCTGGTTGTTGGCGCTGAGGTGCATCCACACGCCCACGCAAACCATCAGAATAAGGATGAAGAAAATGTTCATCACCAGATTTCGGACGAAATTCAGCAGACGCCACGTCCATTTAAAAAAGCCGGCAAACAGTCGCCAGAGGGTTCGCATGTATTCTCCCTGTCCAGATAATTACCTTCCCGTCGCCACTGGACGGTGTTGTCGGGCTATCGTAATGACCCGACCGCCACTTGTCAGCAGGAATCGCCTGCCACGCTGTAACAAAATCTGCCGTCGTGTTAATTTTGAGTAAATTTCAAGACAGGAGTAACCCCATGGATGCACTCGAACTGCTTGTTAACCGCCGAAGCGCGGCGCGTCTGACCGAGCCCGCCCCGGCAGGCGAACAGCTGGACAACATTCTTCGCGCCGGGATGCGCGCCCCGGATCACGGCACCTTACAGCCGTGGCACTTCTTTATCATAGAGGGTGAAGGACGCGAGCGCTTCAGTACCCTGCTGGAGAAAGGGGCCGTGGCCGCCGGACAGGATGAAAAGGCGATTGAGAAAGCCCGCAACGCGCCGTTCCGCGCGCCGATGATTATCGCCGTGGTTGCCAAATGCCAGCCGCAGCACAAAGTGCCGGTGTGGGAGCAGGAGATGTCTGCCGGCTGTGCGGTAATGGCTATGCAGATGGCTGCCGTCGCCCAGGGTTACAACGGTATCTGGCGCAGCGGCGCATTAACCGACAGCCCGGTGGTCCGCGAAGGCCTGGACTGCGGCGCACACGACAAAATCGTCGGTTTCCTCTATCTGGGTACCCCGCAGCTGAAAGCCTCGACCACCGTCTCCGTGCCCGACACTGGGCCGTTTGTCACTCATTTCTGATCCCCGGTGCAAAAACTGTCTGGATCCTGAACAACTGCCGCAGAATTCAGACAGTCATACTTATCACTTAATGGAATGAGCGCTAACATAGTGCAATTGTAATGAAAGGAGATTGTCATGAGCGAGCAAGCCATTCGTTTAACGCAATACAGCCATGGAGCCGGTTGCGGTTGTAAAATTTCCCCCAAAGTGCTGGAAACCATTCTGCATAGCGAGCAGGCGAAGTTTGTCGACCCGAACCTGCTTGTGGGTAACGAAACCCGCGACGATGCCGCGGTCTACGATTTAGGTAACGGCACCAGCGTTATCAGCACCACCGATTTCTTTATGCCGATCGTCGATAACCCGTACGACTTTGGGCGCATTGCCGCCACCAACGCTATCAGCGACATCTTCGCCATGGGCGGAAAGCCGATCATGGCGATTGCGATCCTCGGCTGGCCAATTAATACCCTGGCCCCGGAGATCGCCCGCGAGGTGATCGAGGGTGGACGCTTCGCCTGCCAGCAGGCGGGGATCGCCCTGGCGGGTGGCCACTCCATTGATGCCCCGGAGCCCATTTTCGGCCTGGCGGTCACCGGTGTGGTGCCGACGGAGCGCGTTAAACGCAACAGCACCGCCGAAGCGGGCTGCAAGCTGTTCCTCACCAAGCCGCTGGGCATTGGCGTGCTCACCACTGCCGAGAAAAAATCCCTGCTGCAGCCGGAGCACAAAGGGCTGGCAACGGAGGTGATGTGCCAGATGAACCTCGCCGGTGCCGCCTTTGCGAACATTGAGGGCGTGAAGGCAATGACCGACGTCACCGGCTTTGGCCTGCTGGGCCATCTGAGCGAAGTGTGCCAGGGGGCAGGCGTGCAGGCCCAGGTCTGGTATCAGGACGTGCCGAAGCTGCCGGGCGTGGAAGACTATATTGCCCAGGGTGCCGTGCCGGGCGGCACGCAGCGTAACTTCGCCAGCTACGGCCACCTGATGGGCGAGATGCCTGCCGAGTGGCGCGATCTGCTGTGCGATCCCCAGACGTCCGGCGGCCTGTTGCTGGCGGTCACGCCGGAGGCAGAAGCCGAAGTCCAGGCGACCGCCGCTGAGTTCGGGATCACCCTGACCGCCATCGGCGAGCTGGTGACCGCCCGCGGCGGCCGTCCGATGATTGAGATCCGTTAATTCAATGCGGTTATTTATTGCCGAAAAACCCAGCCTCGCCCGGGCGATCGCGGATGTATTACCCAAGCCGCATCGCAAGGGCGATGGCTATATCGAGTGCGGGAACGGGCAGGTGGTCACCTGGTGTATCGGTCACCTGCTGGAGCAGGCCCAGCCGGACGCTTACGACAGCCGCTACGCGCGCTGGAATCTCAACGATCTGCCCATCGTGCCGGAAAAGTGGCAGCTGCAGCCGCGCCCGACGGTCACCAAACAGCTCAACGTCATTAAGCGCCTGCTGAATGACGCCGCAGAAGTGATCCACGCCGGTGACCCGGACAGGGAGGGGCAACTGCTAGTGGACGAGGTGCTGGATTACCTGAACCTCTCGCCAGAGAAACGCCGCCAGGTGCAGCGCTGTCTGATCAACGATCTCAACCCGCAGGCGGTGGAGCGTGCCATCTCGCGTCTGCGATCCAACAGCGAGTTTGTGCCGCTGTGCGTCTCCGCGCTGGCTCGCGCCCGCGCCGACTGGCTGTACGGCATCAACATGACCCGCGCCTACACCATTCTCGGGCGTAACGCCGGTTATCAGGGGGTGCTCTCGGTGGGTCGCGTCCAGACTCCGGTGCTGGGGCTGGTGGTGCGCCGCGATGAAGAGATCGAGAACTTTGTCGCCAAAGATTTCTTCGAAGTGAAAGCCCACATCGTTACCCCGAAGGACGAACGTTTTACCGCCATCTGGCAGCCGAGCGAGGCCTGCGAACCTTATCAGGATGAAGAGGGGCGCCTGCTGCATCGTCCGCTGGCCGACCACGTGGTGACCCGTATTGAGGGCCAGCCCGCCGTCGTCACCAGCTATAACGATAAACGGGAATCGGAACCTGCTCCGCTGCCGTTTTCCCTTTCTGCCCTGCAGATCGAGGCGGCAAAACGCTATGGCCTGAGCGCGCAAAACGTGCTCGATATCTGCCAGAAGCTGTATGAAACGCACAAGCTGATCACCTATCCGCGTTCCGACAGCCGCTACCTGCCGGAGGAGCATTTCGCCGGACGCCACGCGGTGCTGAACGCCATTGCCGCCCACGCGCCCGATTTACTGCCGCAGCCGGTGGTCAACCCGGATACCCGCAACCGCTGCTGGGACGATAAGAAGGTGGATGCCCACCACGCCATCATCCCGACGGCGCGCAGCAGCAAGGTCAATCTGACCGAGAACGAATCGAAGGTCTATAACCTCGTCGCCCGTCAGTATCTGATGCAGTTCTGCCCGGATGCGCTGTTCCGCAAGTGCGTTATTGAGCTGGAGATCGCCAAAGGCAAGTTTATCGCCAAGGCGCGTTTCCTTGCCGAAGCGGGCTGGCGCACGCTGCTGGGCAATAAAGAGCGTGACGAGGAGAACGACGGCACGCCGCTGCCGGTGGTGAAAAAAAACGACGAACTATTGTGCGAGAAGGGTGAAGTGGTGGAGCGACAGACCCAGCCGCCGCGACACTTCACCGACGCCACGATCCTCTCAGCAATGACCGGTATTGCCCGGTTTGTGCAGGATAAAGATCTGAAGAAGATCCTGCGTGCCACCGACGGGCTGGGGACGGAAGCGACTCGCGCCGGGATCATCGAGCTGCTGTTTAAACGCGGTTTTCTGCACAAGAAAGGGCGTTATATCCACGCGACGGATGCCGGAAAGGCGTTGATCCACTCCCTGCCGGAGATGGCCGCCCGCCCGGACATGACCGCGCACTGGGAGTCGGTGCTGACCCAGATCAGCGAAAAGCAGTGTCGTTATCAGGATTTTATGCAGCCGCTGGTGGGCACGTTATTCGATCTGATCAACCAGGCGCGGAATACCTCGGTCAGAGATTTTCGCGGCATGGTTGCGCCGGGTGGCGACAAGAAGAAAAAGTTTAAGAAGAAGAGTGCGGCCTGAGGAGTTGCCGGGTGGCGGCTACGCCTTACCCGGCCTTCAAAAGCACGAACCGTAGGCCGGGTAAGCGCAGCGCCACCCGGCACAGCCATAGAATCAGATCACACCCTGACCCATCATCGCATCCGCGACCTTCACAAACCCGGCAATGTTCGCACCGCGGACATAGTTGGTCTGCTTCTCTTCTCCGCCGTACTCGACGCAGGCGTGGTGAATATCCAGCATGATGTGATGCAGACGCGCATCCACTTTCTCGGCTTTCCAGCCCATACGCGCGGCGTTCTGCGCCATCTCCAGACCTGAGGTTGCCACACCGCCGGCGTTTGCCGCTTTACCCGGTGCGAACAGCACGCCAGCCTGCAGGAACAGGTCGGTGGCTTCGATGGTGGTTGGCATGTTAGCCCCTTCCGCAACCGCTTTTACGCCGTTGGCGATCAGCTGGTGCGCTGCATCAATATCCAGTTCGTTCTGGGTGGCGCATGGCAGGGCGATATCAACCGGCACGGCCCACGGCTGTTTGCCTTCAAGGTAGGTCAGACCGAATTCGCGGGCATAATCGGCCACGCGACCGTCACGGCTGGCTTTGATTTCGCACAGGCGCGCCAGTTTTTCTGTGGTGAAGCCTGCTTCATCAACCACGGTGCCGCTGGAGTCGGAGGCGGTGATCACCCGGGCGCCCAACTCCATTGCTTTCTCGATAGCGTACTGGGCCACGTTGCCGGAGCCGGATACCGCGACGCGCATCCCGTCGAAGCTCATACCGTGACGCTTCAGCATCGCTTCAGTAAAGTAGACCAGACCGTAACCGGTGGCTTCCGGGCGGATCAGGCTGCCGCCGAAGGAGAGACCTTTCCCGGTGAAGACGCAGGCGCTGTTGTTGGAGAGTTTTTTCATCATCCCGGCCATAAAGCCCACTTCGCGCCCGCCCACGCCGATATCCCCGGCCGGTACGTCGGTATCCGCGCCCAGGTGACGATACAGTTCGGTCATCAGCGCCTGGCAGAAGCGCATCACTTCGCCTTCGCTCTTGCCTTTCGGATCAAAATCGCTGCCGCCTTTGCCGCCGCCCATAGGCAGCGTGGTCAGGGCATTTTTAAAGGTTTGTTCAAAGCCGAGGAACTTCAGGATCGACAGGTTAACCGACGGGTGGAAACGCATCCCGCCTTTGAACGGGCCGATCGCGGAGCTGAACTGGACACGCCAGGCGCGGTTGACCTGCACCTGATTGCGGTCGTCCACCCATACCACGCGGAACTGGATCACGCGTTCTGGTTCAACCAGGCGCTCAAGCAGGGACATCTGACGATAGCGGGGGTTTTGTTCCAGAAATGGCCAGAGGGTGGTCATCACTTCACGCACGGCCTGAGCGAATTCGCTCTGATTCGGATCGCGCTGTTGAACACGGTTTAGAAAGGATTCAAGGGAGCAAGCCTGGTCCATAACTATAAGTTCCTCTAATATATTGGGATTATTTTATTTTTAACAAATATATGCATGATGTTGTGTTTTTCGACTATACCACCCGATGGGCTTTGTGACGCAAGCTAAATTTCGCCCTCAAGTTAAATTCATTAAACGCGCCGGGTCATAATAAAAAACGATGATCGGCGGGATTAAAGTTTGTCGGCAGGTTTACCGTTATAGTCATTGTCAGGACACAACAGAAAGAGACGTCTATGAAGCGTATTGTAATGGCTGTTTTGCTTGGGGTTTTCGCGGCCGGCAGTCAGGCCGACCAGCGGTTTGGCACCGGGGTGGATGTGAATATTCCGCCGGAGATCTTCAGCTCCAGCGGTCAGCGTCCACCGCCGTGCAACCAGTGCTGCATCTATCAGGATCAGAACTATTCAGAAGGATCGGTGGTAAAAGCCGAGGGCGTACTATTGCAGTGCCAGCGGGATCCGCAGGCGATCAGCACCAATCCGCTGGTCTGGCGTCGTGTAAGAGAATAAAGGCTTCCAGCAGAGGAATATCCGCTGGGGCGAGATCGTAGCCCAGCGCCTCGCGCGGGGAGCACCACACCAGCTGGCTGTGGTAGTGCGTTTCGGGCGTGCCGGTAAACGTCGGGACGTGCCAGGCGTGCAGGTTAATCAGCCGCCGGGATACTTCCCGCTGGTGGCTGGCGATATACCGCGCGGGCCGGGCCTCGATACCCAGCTCCTCGCGCAGCTCGCGCGCCAGGGCCTCGGGCTGCGTTTCCCCGGCCTCCACTTTGCCCCCGGCAAACTCCCACAGACCGGGCTGATCCGCATGCAGCGGGCGCTGCGCCAGTAAAATCTTGCCATCCCGTTCGAGAATAGCGCAAACAACATCGAGTGTTTTTAGCATGGTCGTCAATAATGGTTAAGAGAGAAAGCGTTAGGATCTACGTACTTATTAGCGACCAGGGAGCATCCTGTGAAAGAGTTACCACCAGCCTGGGTTAAACCCATCGAATCCATCCCCGCCAGTCTAACGCCAATCGCCAGGATGCAGAAAAAACATTATGGCGCGGTGCTCAATCCGCTGCGCTGGTGGGGGAGAATGCCCCGGCTGTTCTGGCTGGTGGCGCTGTTTGTCGGCTTTCTGGAGCGCAAAAAATCGCCTCTCAATCCGGTGCTGCGTTCGCTGCTGATGACCCGCGTCTCGCAGGTGTGCCACTGCGCGTTCTGCATCGATGCCAATGCGCTGCGTCTTGCGGAACGCTGCGGTGGTCTGAAGAAGGTGCAGGCCGTCGCGACATGGCGCGACAGTCCCATATTCAGCGATGAAGAGCGTGCCGCGCTGGCCTATGCCGAGGCGGTTACTGCCACCCCGCCGGTGGTGGACGATGCCCTCAAAGCGGCGTTGCGCCGCCACTTCAGCGATGAGGCGATCACGGAGATGACCTCGCTGCTTGCGTTTCAGAACCTCTCTGCGCGCTTCAATGCCGCGCTGGATATCCCTTCGCAAGGGTTGTGCGCCATGCCCGGAGAAAAACACGATGCTTGACCGTCACCTCCATCCGCGCCTGAAACCGCTGCTTAACCGGCTGGTGATGACGCTGGATAAACCGGGGATTGCTCCGGACGGCATTACGCTGATCGGCTTTGCTATCGGGGTGCTGGCCCTGCCGTTTCTGGCGCTGGGCTGGTATCTGGCGGCGCTGGTGGCGATCCTGCTGAACCGGTTGCTGGACGGACTGGACGGGGCGCTGGCGCGGCGGCGCGGGCTAACCGATGCCGGGGGCTTTCTCGATATCGCCCTCGATTTTCTCTTTTATGCTCTGGTGCCCTTTGGCTTTGCCCTGGCGGATCCTGTGGTGAATGCGCTGCCAGCCGCCTGGCTGCTGTTCGCCTTCATCGGCACCGGCAGCAGCTTTCTGGCGTTTGCGGCGCTGGCGGCGAAGCACAACATCGACAATCCGGGCTACGCCCACAAGTCGTTTTACTATCTGGGCGGGCTGACAGAAGGAACAGAAACTATTCTGCTGTTTGTGCTTTGCTGCCTGTTCCCGGCGCACTTTGCGTGGCTGGCCTGGGTGTTTGGCGCGTTGTGCTGGCTCACCACCGCAACGCGCATCTGGAGTGGCTATATGACGCTGAAGGATGTTCAGCGCCAGCCGGGATCAGAGTGAGCTCTCTGGCCCGCGTTCACCGGTTGCCACCGGGTTCTGCGGGTTACTGCTCCATTCGTACCAGCCGCCGTCGTAAACGCCGACATTTTTCCAGCCCATCGCCCGGGCATACATGAAGGTCTCTGATGCCCGCCAGCCGGTGCCGCAGTAAAAGGCCACCTGCTGGTCCGGCAGAATGTTCCACTGCTTCCACATGGCGGCGATATCCTCAGCGCTGCGCATGGTGCCATCCGGATTATGGAAATCTTCCATATGGGTCGAGTCGCTCCCGGCATGACCCCAGCGTGCGCCCGCGATCTCACCTTTTGGCTTGATATAGCTGTAGCCGCTGGTCACGCCGGTAAACTCCGGCCATGAGCGGATGCTCACCAGAGAGGCATCCTTACGATGCAGCAGGCCGCGGGCCTGTTCGGTATTCAGCATCAGCTGCGGCTGACCGGGGATCGGCGCGCCAAAATCGGCCGCTGGCGTCACTTTGCCCGGCGTCCCGCGTTCGACCGGCAGGTTTGCTTCGCTCCAGGCCTTCCAGCCGCCATCCAGCAGGCGCACATCTTTCACCCCGGCGTACAGCATGATCTGCGCCACGCGCGCGGCGGCATAGACGTCGCGGCCGTAGAGGATCACCGTGGTGTCATGGCGGATCCCATGTTTTGCCAGCATCGCCTTCAGATCGGCATCGGAAACTTTGTTCCACAGCGGCTCGCTTTCCACCTCGTTGGTGTCGATATAGCCTGCGCCGGGAATATGGCTCAGCAGATAAAATTTAGGTGCGCCCCAGGCGGCTTCAATCACTTTCCACTCCCCGGCAGGGGCGGCGGTCACTGTCTTACCTTGCTGGAGCTGGTTCAGCCACTGCGGGTAGACCAGCTGTTCGAAGTGGGCGAGGCGCTGGAGACGCGCCGGGTTTTTCAGGGCATCGCTCAGCAACGTGACCTGGCTGAAACCCGCCTGATTCAGCCGGGCCTGGACGGCCTGGTTATCGCTGTCGCTGCCGTATAAGGCAAGCGGAGTGGTCGGGGTCAGCTGATGCTGCGACGCCCAGGCTTTCAGCTGGGTCTCGTTCATCGCTCCCAGCCAGCTGGCGGAAAGATTAAGGGCGGCAGGCTCGTGGCCGGAAGGGCCGTTCAGGGTCTGCGGCCAGCCGTTGTAAAAGGCGCTGGCGCGGGTATCAATAATCGAACCTTGCTGCTGCTGAAGCTTCGTCAGCGTCAGGGAATGCGCCATGTCAGCGGCCAGGGTTGAAAAAGAGGCGAGACCTAAAGCGGCGGTCAGCGCGGTCAGGTGAGAAACACGTTTCATCGAAATGCCCGATCGTAAAAAAATGAGACGTGATTGTGGCAATCTGCCGGACAAAAAACGTTGCGTTTGCGCAGGATGTCACGGGATTCACTGCCAGCCTGCCATCGGCAGCATCTGCCCATTCGCGGGAATATCGTCGTCATCGTGCGTCACCTGTACTACCGGGATCCGCCGGGCACGCACTTCGGCAAACACCCAGCGGCGAAACTGGTCGCGCAGATTTTTATCCAGACGGCTAAAAGGCTCGTCGAGCAGCAGCGCCTGGGGTTGAGCCAGCAGGGCGCGGAGCAGGCTCACCCGGGCGCGCTGGCCGCCGGAGAGCGTGGCGGGATCGCGACGAAAGAAGCCGCTCAATTCCGCGGCGTCCAGCGCGTCGTTAACCTGCTGTATGCGCGCCTCGCCTTTGACCGCCGCCGGGAGCGCCAGCAGCAGATTCTGCCCGACGCTGAAGTGATCGAAGAGCAACGCATCCTGAAACAGCAGCCCGAGCCCCCGCAGCTCGGTGGGCAGGGTGTCGCAGCGCCGGGAATTGATCCACAGCTCTCCGGCAGCGCGAAAATCGCCGGGCAGAGCCCCCACCATCCAGGCAAACAGCGATGATTTCCCGCTGCCGGAAGGGCCCATCAGGGTAAGTATTTCGCCAGGCGGCACCTCGAAACTGACGTTGTGCAGCAGCGTCGTCTGGCGCAGCGAGAGCGAAACATCCTTAACCATCAGCATTAACGTAACCCCTGTCGAAAGCGGCCCACCAGCCGGGAAAGCAGGATGCAGGCGGCAAAGACCAGCATCGGTAGCAGCAGCTGCCACAGCGCCTGGGCCGCCAGCACGGCGCTACTGCCGCCGCTGCTGAGCGCCACGGCGTCGGTGGTCAGCGTGGCGTACCGGCCGCTGCCCAGCCACAGGGTGGGCAGATACTGCGCCATACTGACGGAAAATCCGACGGCAAAGGCGGTAAGCGCCGGACGGATCATCTGCGGGCATTTGACCAGCCAGAATATTTTAAGCGATCCCCAGCCGAGGGTGCGGGCGATCAGGATCAGGCGCGGATCGAGTCGGCGCCAGGCCGGCTGCATCACCAACAGCATCCACGGCAGCACCCACAGTAAATGACCCCACAGCACGGCAATCCACTCTCCGTCGAGCTGCATCAGCAGCGCCAGCTGATACTGTCCGGCCACCAGCGGCAGGGTGGGGAGCGCCAGCGGTAGCCAGACCCAGAAGCCCCCGCGCTGCGGGCCCCACTCCAGCCAGAGCAGGATCATTCCCAGCGTAAGCGCCGCCGAACAGAGACCCAGCGACAGGCTCACCGCCGCCGTTTCGCGGGAGACGCGGGCATCGCCCGCCACCAGCACCAGGATCGCCACGCTGACGAGGCCCGCCAGGGGCAGCAGCAGGGCGCAGGCGCGTCCCACCCGCAGCGGGCGCGGCGTCGGGCGCTCCCCGGAGACGTCCGGGATAGTGCGTTTCCAGCGTCGCCAGCAGAGAAACAGCGCGACGGCGATCGGCTCCAGGATGATCAGCAGGATCGCACAGACCAGCATCCCTTTGGCCTGCTGTTGTGTATCCCCCTGTGAAAGCCACTGCCAGGCCAGCACGGCGAGGGTAGGAGGGTTTCCCGGTCCGAGGATCAGGGCCACATCCACCACTGACAGCGTCCAGGCGATCGTCGCCAGCATCACCGCCCCCAGCGCGGGGGCAATGGCGGGCAGGATCAGCCAGCGCAGCGCCTGCCAGCGGCCATAGCCCAGCGAACGCAGCACGGTCACTTTTTGCGCCAGATCTTTTTCTGGCAGCGAGGCGTAAATCGCCCAGAGAACAAACGCGCTCTCCTTGATCGCAAGGGTCAGGCCAAGGCCAATTCCGTAGCGATCCAGCACCGGGGAGCAGAACGAACAGAGGCGGTAGAGCTCGCCGCCTTCGGCAAAAATCAGCAGCACGCTGACCGCAAACGCCACGTGGGGGATCGCCAGCAGCCAGGGTAGGTGGTTGCACAGCCGTCGCCAGCGGCTACCGGGCCACAGCGCGGCCACCACCGCCAGCGCCAGCAGTAGCGCCCCGACGGCGGCAATCAGGGTAGACACCAGGGTGGCGATCAGCGCCTGCGGCAGCTGAGGATCCGCTGCCAGCGCCCGCCAGTTCTCCAGGGAGAAGATCGGCGGTAACAGCAGGGCAACGGCGGGCAGCAGCGGCAGATACACCGCCGCCATCAGCAGCCAGGCGAGCCCGCTTAGTGGGTGCCGTAGCGACGCAGCCATTCCTGCTCCAGCGCGTTAACCCAGGCGGCGTGCGGTTCCGCGAGCGTGGCCGGGAGTCCTGCCGGGATAAACTGACGCAACGCTGCGGCCTCAGCGGCAGGCAAGGTCTGTGGATCCAGCACGCTTGGATCGCCCCAGTTGGCGGGGTCCGCCTTGCGGATCTGCGCCTGCGGCGAGAGTAAAAAGTTAGCCACGACCTTCGCGCCCGCGCTGGCAGAGGCATTGGCCGGGATCGTCACAAAGTGCACGTTGCCGATCATCCCCTGTTGAAAACCAAAGCTGTAGCTGTCAGCGGGCAGCTCGTTGCTGTTCACTTTTTGCCGCGCGTGGGCCGGGTTAAAGGTGATCGATAGCCCTAAATTGCCACTTGCCAGTAGGGCATCCATCCGCGCCGGTGACGGCGGAAAATCTTTACCCTCGCGCCACAGATGGGGATGCAGCTTATCCAGATACGCCCACAGCGGGGCAGTGACCGCAGCGAAACTGGCGTTGTCCGGCGGCTGCTTCAGCGCCTCCGGCAGGGTGGTTTGCGTCAGCAGGAGCTGTTCCAGAAACGCGGTGCCGGTAAAGTCGGGCGGGCGCGGGTAGGTGACGGTACCGGGATGTTGGGTGGCGTACGCCAGCAGCGCCTGCGGGTCCGACAGCGGTTGCGGCAGGGTCTTGCGGCTGGCGATAAAAGTGAGCTGGGCGCTGCCCCATGGCGACTCAGCCCCCTCGGTCGGGATGGCGAAATCTTCCGTCACCGGTTTAGTCGTATCCACATAGCGCCAGTTGGGCAGGCTTTGTGCCCATCCGGTCTGCAGCAGCCCGGCGGTTTTCAGGGTGCGGAAGTTCTCGCCGTTGACCCACAGCAGGTCGACCGAGCCGTTGGTTTTACGCCCGGCGCTGGCCTCGGTCTGGATGCGTTTTACCGCGTCGGCGGCATCCGCCAGACGGACAATCTTCAGGGTAATGGCGTAGTGGGTTTTCATCTCGCCGCTCACCCAGTCCAGATAGCGGTTTACCGCCTCATCGCCGCCCCAGGCGTTAAACCAGACGGTCTGGCCCCGGGCATCCTCTTTAGTTTTCTGCCAGCCGTCATCGGCCAGCGCCGGCCCTGCCATCAGCAGGCCGGTTAACAACATGCAAAAACGCGCACGGCGCATAATGCCCCCTGTTATGGAGAAGTGCGGGAAAAGCGGGCAAACAGCCAGCGGGTAATCAGCGGCAGCAGTCCCAGTAGCGTAAAGGCGAAAACCACGCCCGGCGAGAGGATATCACGCAGCGAGGCGATCTGCCCTAACTGGTGGCCAGCATTGAGAAAAACCACCGCACCGGGCAGCATCCCGAGCTGGCTGACCCACCAGTAGCGCCGTACCCCGAGGGTCGTCACCCCGGCCAGCAGGTTGACCACAAAGAAAGGGAACAGCGGCATCAGGCGCAGGGCAAACAGATAAAAGGCCCCGTCGCGGGCAACCCCGTCATTCACGGTGCGCATCGGCCCGGCAAAGCGGCGCTGCACCCAGTCGCGCAGCAGATAGCGGCTGACCAGCATCGCCAGCGTGGCGCCAAGCGTGGCGGCGAAGGAGACCAGCAAAATCCCCGGCCACAGACCAAACAGCGCCCCGCCGAGCAGGGTCAGCAGCGCAGCCCCCGGCAGCGACAGAGTGGTGACCAGCACATAGAGAATGAAAAAGAGCGCGGCGCTCTGGAACGGTGCCTGTTGGCAGTAAAGCAGCAGCGCCTGATGCCGGGCCTGAAGATTTTCCAGCGTCAGGACGCCGGGAGGCAGTTGCGTATAAATAACAACAAATGCGCCCAGAAGGGCGCACAGAAGAGTGATTTTACGGACGTTTGCCGCCATTCATTTTACGTCGAATGTCGCCCATACCGGGGCGTGGTCGGACGGTTTTTCCATGCTGCGGATCTCGTAATCGATCCCGGTTTCAATGCAGCGCTCTGCCAGCGGCGCGCTTGCCAGCAGCAGGTCGATGCGCAGGCCGCGGTTATCGTCAAAGCCTCTCGAGCGGTAATCAAACCACGAGAAGCGATCCTGGGTCTCCGGGTTGGCGTGGCGGAAGGTATCCACCAGACCCCAGTCCATCAGACGCGCCATCCACTCGCGCTCTTCCGGCAGGAAGGAGCACTTCCCGGCGCGGAGCCAGCGTTTGCGGCTGTCTTCGCCGATGCCGATATCCAGATCGGTATGGCTGATGTTCATGTCACCCATGATCAGCACCGGATTCTTTTTGTTCAGCTCGGTTTCGAGGAAGGACTGCAGATCCTGGTAGAACTTCTCTTTAGCCGGGAATTTCAGCGGATGGTCGCGGCTCTCGCCCTGCGGGAAGTAGCCATTGATCACGGTGATGTTGCCCAGCGGCGAGGGAATTTCCGCCATGATGATGCGGCGCTGGGAATCTTCACCGTCCCCCGGGAAGCCGCGACGCACCGAGACGGGCGTCTCTTTAGTGAGCAGCGCCACGCCGTAATGGCCTTTCTGGCCGTGATAGAAGACGTTGTAACCCAGTTTTGCCACCTCTTCCAGAGGGAACATATCGTCGTGAACTTTTGTCTCCTGCAGACCGATAACGTCAGGCTGATGCTGCTCAACGATGGCTTGCAGTTGATGAGGACGGGCACGCAGGCCGTTGATATTAAAAGAGACAAATTTCATAGTCGCTGCCAGTGCAAGGTGAATAGTGCAAGGATGGTAGCAGAATTTCATTGGGCTGACTGCCGCCGCTGCGTATGTTCCAGCCATTTCTGCGATAGATCGTACTGACAGTGCAATTTTTGCACCGATCTGGCGCGTGATGCCCTGCGATGGCGCGTAAATGGACCACAAATTTCGCGAGCGATCACAATTCCAGAATTATATTTGGCTTCTGCATAAAACAGCTGTTTTTCATCCGGCAAAGCCGCGCTTGTTGTAAAAATATTCACTTTATATGCAATAACAGTGAATAACTCCATATCGTAACCTGTTGATATTTCGTTCACCCATCCCGTTTATGCATTTTTATCGCTGGCTGGCACGATCGCTGCAATCTACATTTACAGCGCAAACACTAAAATATTTAACATTTAATCAACCTTTTATTTACCGGATGAGGTCGCTATGTCTCTGTCAATTACGCGTGAAAACTTTGATGAATGGATGATGCCGGTTTACGCCCCGGCGGCTTTTATTCCGGTACGGGGAGAGGGCTCACGCCTGTGGGATCAGCAGGGCAAAGAGTATATCGACTTCGCCGGCGGCATTGCGGTTAACGCCCTGGGCCACGCCCATCCGGCGCTTCGACAGGCGCTGAATGACCAGGCGGCGAAGTTCTGGCATACCGGGAACGGGTACACCAACGAACCGGCGCTGCGCCTGGCTAAAAAACTGATCGACGCCACCTTCGCCGAAAAAGTGTTCTTCTGTAACTCCGGGGCCGAAGCTAACGAAGCGGCGCTGAAGCTGGCGCGTAAATATGCCCACGACAACTTTGGCAGCCAGAAAAGCGGCATCGTCGCTTTCAAAAATGCCTTCCACGGCCGCACCCTTTTTACCGTCAGCGCGGGCGGTCAGCCCTCTTATTCCCAGGACTTTGCGCCGCTGCCGCCGGATATCCGTCACGCGATCTATAACGATCTGCAATCTGCCAGCGAGCTGATCGACGACACCACCTGCGCGGTGATCGTTGAGCCGATGCAGGGCGAGGGCGGCGTGCTGCCTGCGGATAAAGCCTTCCTCCAGGGGCTGCGCGAGCTGTGCGATCGCCACAACGCGGTGCTGATTTTTGATGAAGTCCAGACCGGCGTCGGCCGCACCGGCGAGCTGTATGCCTATATGCATTACGGCGTCACCCCGGACGTGCTCTCCACCGCCAAGGCCCTCGGCGGCGGCTTCCCGGTGGGGGCAATGCTCACCACCGACAAATTCGCCCGGGTGATGACCGTCGGCACCCACGGCACCACCTACGGCGGTAACCCGCTGGCGTCGGCGGTGGCCGGTCAGGTGCTGGATATCATCAACACCCCGGAAGTGCTGACCGGCGTCAGGCAGCGTCATGAGTGGTTTGTCGAGCGCCTGCAGGCCATTAACGCCAAAACCGGCCTGTTCAAAGAAATTCGCGGTCTGGGGCTGCTGATTGGCTGCGTGCTCACGGAGGAGTTCGCCGGAAAAGCTAAACTTATCTCACAGGAAGCGGCAAAAGCGGGCGTGATGGTGTTGATCGCCGGGGCTAACGTGGTGCGCTTCGCGCCTGCGCTGATCGTCAGCGAGGAAGAAGTGCAGACCGGGTTAGATCGCTTCGCGCTGGCCTGTGAACGTGTGAAGTCCGGGGTGTCATCATGATGGTCATCCGTCCCATTGAGCGCGGTGATTTATCCGCCCTCATGCAGCTTGCCGGTAAGACAGGAGGCGGGTTGACCTCGCTTCCCGTTGATGAAAATACCCTCTCGGCGCGCATTGAGCGCTCGCTGGAGACCTGGCAAGGGACGCTGCCGAAAGGCGAACAGGGCTACGTGTTTGTGCTGGAGGATACCGACAGCGGCACCGTGGCCGGGATCTGCGCCATTGAGGTGGCGGTGGGTCTGAACGATCCCTGGTACAACTACCGTGTCGGCACCCTGGTGCACGCTTCGAAAGAGCTGAACGTCTACAATGCGCTGCCGACGCTGTTCCTCAGCAACGATCACACCGGCAGCAGCGAGCTGTGCACGCTGTTTCTCGATCCGGAATGGCGCAAGGAGGGCAACGGTTATCTGCTCTCCAAATCGCGCTTTCTCTTTATGGCAGCCTTCCGCGACCGCTTTAATGAAAAAGTGGTGGCCGAGATGCGCGGCGTGATCGACGAAACCGGCTTCTCGCCGTTCTGGCAAAGCCTGGGGGAACGCTTCTTCTCGATGGAGTTCAGCAAGGCCGACTATCTGTGCGGTACCGGGCAGAAAGCCTTTATTGCCGAGCTGATGCCAAAACATCCTATCTATACCTACTTCCTCAGCCCCGAAGCGCAGGCCGTGATTGGCCAGGTGCATCCGCAAACCGCCCCGGCGCGCGCGGTACTGGAGAAAGAAGGGTTCCGCTACCGTAACTATGTCGACATCTTTGACGGCGGCCCGACGCTGGAGTGCGACATCGACCGGGTGCGGGCGATCCGTAAAAGCCGTCTGGTAGAGGTGGCCGAAGGCCAGCCTGCGCCGGGCGAGTGGCCCGCCTGCCTGGTGGCCAATGAACAATATGACCAGTTCCGCGCCACGCTGATCCGCGTGGATCCTGACTGTGAACGTCTGGTGCTGACCCCAGCCCAGCTGGATGCCCTGAAATGCCGCGCCGGCGATCGTATTCGCATGGTGCGCCTGTGCCCCGAGGAGAAAACAGCATGAACTTATGGATTAACGGCGACTGGGTGACCGGCGAAGGTGAACCACGCACCAAACACAATCCGGTAGGTCAGGAGGTGTTATGGCAGGGGGCGGACGCCAGCGCCGCGCAGGTTGAGCAGGCGTGCCGTGCGGCGCGCGCCGCCTTCCCGGGCTGGGCGAGGCTGCCGTTCAGCGCCCGTCAGGCTATCGTTGAGAAATTTGCCGCCCTGCTGGAGGCCAACAAACAGGAGCTGACCCGCATCATTGCCAGCGAAACCGGCAAACCGCGCTGGGAAGCGGCGACCGAAATCACCGCGATGATCAACAAAATCGCCATTTCGGTGAAGGCCTACCACACCCGCACCGGCGAGCAGCGTACCGAGATGGCCGACGGCGCCGCCACCCTGCGCCACCGCCCGCACGGCGTGCTGGCGGTGTTCGGCCCCTATAACTTCCCCGGCCATCTGCCGAACGGCCATATCGTGCCCGCGCTGCTGGCGGGTAACGCTGTGATCTTCAAGCCGAGCGAGCTGACGCCGTGGAGCGGGGAGGCGGTCGTCAAACTGTGGGAGCAGGCCGGGCTGCCGCCGGGCGTGCTCAATCTGGTACAGGGCGGGCGCGAAACCGGCCAGGCGCTGAGTGCGCTGGGCGACATTGACGGGCTGCTGTTTACCGGCAGCGCCGGCACCGGCTACCAGCTGCACCGCCAGCTGGCCGGACAGCCGGAAAAAATTCTGGCCCTCGAGATGGGCGGCAACAATGCCCTGATCGTCGACGATCCGGCGGACATCGACGCCGCGGTTCATCTGACCATCCAGTCGGCCTTTATCACCGCCGGGCAGCGCTGCACCTGCGCCCGTCGTCTGCTGGTAAAAAGCGGTGCCGAGGGTGACGCCTTCCTCGCCCGTCTGGTGGAGGTGAGTGCACATCTACTGCCGGGCGAGTGGGATGCCAGCGACCAGCCGTTTATCGGCGGGCTGATCTCCGAACAGGCGGCGAAAAACGTCTATCACGTCTGGCGGGAGCATGTCGCCCGTGGCGGCCAGTCGCTGCTGGATCCGCGTCTGGTGAAGGCGGGCACCTCTTTATTGACGCCGGGCATTGTTGAGATGACCGGGGTGCGCGATGTACCGGACGAAGAGGTCTTCGGTCCGCTGCTCTGCGTCTGGCGCTATGACGATTTCGACCAGGCCATCGCGATGGCTAACACCACGCGCTACGGCCTGTCGTGCGGGCTGATCTCCCCGGATCGCGAGAAGTTCGACCAGCTGCTGCTGGAGGCGCGCGCCGGGATCGTTAACTGGAACAAACCGCTCACCGGCGCGGCCAGTACTGCGCCCTTTGGCGGCGTAGGGGCCTCCGGCAACCACCGCGCCAGCGCCTGGTATGCGGCGGATTACTGTGCCTGGCCGATGGCGAGCCTCGAAACTCCGGCCATTGTCCTGCCGGAGCAGCTGAGTCCGGGCCTCGATTTTACTCGGGAGAAGCGCCATGAAAGCGCGTGAAGTTAACTTTGACGGGCTGGTAGGCCTGACCCACCATTATGCCGGGCTGTCGTTCGGCAATGAGGCCTCCACGAAACACCGTTTTCAGATCTCCAACCCGCAACTGGCGGCAAAGCAGGGGCTGTTAAAGATGAAGGCGCTGGCGGATGCGGGCTTTCCCCAGGCGGTGATCCCGCCTCAGGAGCGGCCTAACGTCGGCGTACTGCGCCAGCTCGGTTTTACCGGCACCGATGAACAGGTGGTGGAGAAGGCAGGCACTCAGATGCCACAGCTGCTCTCCGCTGCCAGTTCGGCCTCCTCGATGTGGGTAGCCAATGCCGCGACCGTGGCGCCGTCGGCGGACACTCTCGACGGCAAAGTGCATCTGACGGTGGCTAACCTCAACAACAAATTCCACCGCGCTAGCGAAGCCGGCACCACCGAAAAGGTGCTGCGCGCTCTTTTTCGCGATGAATCCCGTTTCAGCGTTCATACGGCGCTGCCGCAGGTGGCGATGTTCGGTGACGAAGGGGCGGCCAACCATAACCGCCTCGGCGGTGACTACGGCGAGCCGGGCCTGCAGCTGTTTGTTTACGGTCGGGAAGAGGGGGGCAATGAGGCGCCGGCCCGCTACCCGGCACGCCAGACCCTGGCCGCAAGCCAGGCGGTTGCCCGGCTAAACCAGGTTAACCCCGGGCAGCTGATGTTTGCCCAGCAAAACCCGCAGGTGATTGACCAGGGGGTGTTCCATAACGACGTGATTGCCGTATCGAACCGCCAGGTGCTGTTCTGCCATGAGCAGGCGTTTGTGCATCAGGCCGCGCTGCTGGAGGCCCTGCGCGAGCGGGTGCCCGGCTTTATGCCCATCGAAGTGCCGACTGAGGCGGTCTCGGTGCAGGACGCGGTCGCGACCTATCTGTTTAACAGCCAGCTGTTGAGCCGGGACGATGGCAGCATGATGCTGGTCCTGCCGCAGGAGTCGCAGGATCACCCTGGCGTCTGGCGTTATCTGAGTGGTCTGGTGGCGGAGGATAACCCTATCAGCGAGCTGCGGGTATTCGATCTGCGCGAGAGCATGGCTAACGGCGGTGGCCCGGCCTGTCTGCGCCTGCGCGTGGTACTGACTCCCGAGGAGCAGCGGGCGGTCAACCCGGCGGTAATGATGAACGAGACCCTGTTCAATACCCTCAATGACTGGGTGGACCGCTACTACCGCGATCGCCTGACCCAGGCTGACCTGGTGGATCCGCAGCTGCTGCGCGAAGGACGCGAGGCGCTGGATGCTCTGACCCAAATTTTGCAGCTCGGGTCTGTCTACCCGTTCCAGCAATAAAGGAGGCGTGATGGACAACTTTCTGGCGCTGACGATGGCCGATGAAATGCCTCCCCACCGCGAAGGCAGAGGGGCATCGTTTCACTGGCGCTGGCTGGCACGCGGGGTGTTGGAGCTGACGCCGGAGGTCGCAAGCACGCGCTCCCTGGTGCTCTCGGCCGGGATCCACGGCAATGAAACCGCACCGGTGGAAATTGTCGACCTGCTGGTGCGGGCGCTGTTTCGCGGCGAACTGACGCTGCGCTGCCGCCTGCTGGTCATCTACGGTAACCCTCCGGCGCTGAGGGCCGGCAAGCGCTATCTGACCTGCGATATCAATCGTCTGTTCAGCGGGCGCGGGGCGCAGTTTCCGGCCTGCGACGAGACCGCGAGGGCGACCCTGCTGGAGGATCTGGTGACAGGGTTTTACCAGCAGGCGGGGGACGATCGCTGGCATCTGGATCTGCATACTGCCATCCGCGCCTCTTATCATGAGCGTTTTGGCGTGCTGCCCCAGCGCAGTCAGCCCTGGGATGAAGCCTTTATTCAGTGGCTTGGAGATGCCGGGCTGGAGGCGCTGGTCTTTCATCAGGCGCCGGGCGGCACCTTCACCCATTTCAGCTGCGAACGTTTTGGTGCCCTGGCCTGTACCCTGGAGCTGGGCAAGGCGCTGCCGTTCGGCCATAACGATCTGACTCGCTTTGCCACTACCCATCAGGCGCTGTATGCCTTGCTGAGCGGCGAGGCGCCAGGGCAGCATGCTGATCCTGTCCAGCAGTACCGGGTGGTGCAGCAGATCACCCGCCGCAGCGAAGCTTTTGTGCTGCACATGGCGGCGCATACCCTGAACTTTACCCCGTTCCGCCAGGGCAGTTTGCTGGCAGAGGATGGCGAGGAACGCTATGAAGTACACCACCCGACGGAGTATGTTCTGTTCCCGAATCCTGCCGTGGCCTTCGGTTTACGAGCCGGGCTGATGCTGGAAAAAATAACCTGAAACCCTCTGACCCCATCAGCATAACGCGGTGGGGTTGTTTATTTTCCCAGCCATTTCATTTAGCTGCCGTTTTATTACAGATTATTCCTGGCTGTTTGCTTTATTATTAATCTTTCTCCCGGTATACTCCTTCACAATCTCTTTAAAATCAGTCAGATGAATATTTTTGTTTCAACTCTCCACGCTTTATCCTTATTTCCTCCATATTTGGCGATAATTTGTTTTTTACACTTTCATTGTTTTACCCTTGCTCTGATTAATTGACGATAAACCCCGTAAAGTGAATCTCGTCAACACGGCATAGCGCCGAAGAATAACTGAAAGGAAGGACAAAATTATGCGTAAATTAACTGCACTGTTTGTTGCCTCTACCCTGGCTCTGGGCGCTACCAGCGCGGCGTTCGCCGCAGATACCGCCACCACGACGGCAGCACCGACCGAAAACAAAATGATGCATCACAAAGGTAAGCCGGGTATGCATCACGACATGATGTTTAAAGACCTGAACCTGACGGATGCGCAGAAAACGCAGATCCGCGACATCATGAAAAGCCAGCGTGACCAGATGAAACGTCCGCCGGTAGAAGAGCGCCGCGCAATGCATGACATCATTGCCAGCGACAGCTTCGATAAAGCGAAAGCCCAGGCGCAGGTCGATAAGATGGCCGAGCAGAACAAAGCCCGCATGCTGGCGCATATGGAAACCCAGAACAAGATTTACAACATCCTGACCCCGGAACAGAAAAAACAGTTCGATGCGAATTTTGAGAAGCGTCTGACAGAACGTTCCGCGCCGGAAGGTAAAATGACCCCACCAGCCGAATAATCGGTTCAGCCATTCAAGACCGCCGGAGTCCTGTTCACCCAAGCGAATACGCTGTGGACAGGTCCGGCGGTTTTTTCTTTTCTCCCCTCTTGCCAGCCGCCGCCATCCCGGTATTCTCCTGTTATCGCTTTGCAGAATGTGATTGAAATTTCTGACGTTACGGATTTTTTCGTCGTCATGCTAAGGCCGTTGTGCACATCTGCCGATACTACCCAGTGATGACCTAACGATAACAATCAAAATGCGACCGCCCTGCGCGGGTTGCTCTGGCGCGTATTGCGCCATTCGGAGTGGTGATGGAATTCTTTGATATCCGCAAAATGCCGATCAGCCTCTGGCGCAACGGGGCCGGTGAGACGCGCGAAATATGTTGTTTTCCCCCCGCAACCCGGGAATTTAACTGGCGTGCCAGTATTGCCTCCCTGGCCAGTAACGGTGACTTTTCCGTCTCACCCGGCGTCGATCGGGTGATCACCCTGCTGGAGGGGGGAGAGGTCCATCTGGATGGCGGAAAGGCGTTTACTCACACGCTGCAGCGTCATCAGCCCTTCAGCTTTGCCGGCGACCTGCCGGTAAAGGCGCAGCTGCTGGAAGGACAGATGTCGATGGATTTCAATATTATGACCCGCCGGGATCGCTGCCGGGCAAAGGTGCGCGTGGCGGACCGCACCTTCACCACCTTTGCCTCACGCGGCGGGGTGGTGTTTGTGCTGAGCGGCGCCTGGCAGCTGGGGGAGAAGCTGCTCACCGCCGATCAGGGCGCATGGTGGCATGAGGGCGACCATACGCTGCGGCTGCTGAAGGAAGAGGGAACCCTGCTGTTCAGCGAGATTTTCTGGCTTCCGGGACACTGAGCGGAATGATCTCGTAGTTGCCGGTCAGCAAGGGCTTGCAGAGAATTTTATACCCATCCTGATCGAAACCGGCGGGCGTGCGCAGCAGGTCCGCCGCCTCGTCCAGACTGTCGACCGCTCCCAGCCAGAGCCAGTTATGGATGATATGGTAGTGGGTCATGTCCGGGCGCGACTCTTTTAGTGCCACCGCGCTATCCCACGGCCAGCAGGTAACGCCAATCGCCTGCAATCCCTCGACTAAACGCTGCTGATGATCCTCAACGCTCTCTTTCCCGCAGCACGCGCCCGCGCAGCGCTTCAGAGCGGAACGGAAGCAGGCCCGCCCGCGGCTTAGCGACTCCAGCCCCAGCAGGCCGTAACAGAGCTGGCGCTCATCGGCCAGCGTCTGCAGGGTTTGCAGCGCCGCACGGCGGTTGGCGAAGAGGCCAAACAGATTCGGCGTGTGTGAAAAATCGACCTCGCGGGCGTAGACGATCTGCGGTTTACCCTCGGTGATTTGCAGGGAGCAGAGCTGGCGATTGCGGCGCAGCCGTTTATTGAACAACGGCTGCTGCTCCTTAATCAAGCGCGCCTCAAGCAGCAGAGCGCCCAGCTCACCCGCGGTCTGGATCCAGGTGATACGCCGGGACTGGCGCAGCATGGCGGCCTCGTCCGGGGTACGCAGATGTGACAGCACCCGGCTGCGAATATTGACGCTTTTACCGATATAAAGGGGCATGGCGTCGCTGTCGCCATGGAAGAAGTAGACGCCAGGCTGCTTGGGCAGTGCCTCAAGCCAAGGGCGCAGATGTTCGGGATATTCATAGATAGCTGCCGCTTCGAATTCAAGCCGCGGTGCCGATTGACGCCTGCTCACAACTTACTCCTGATACTGTTCAGGCATACAGTGTAGCAGCTGTGGTGTGGTTAAAAAAGAGGCGGCAGATG
Organism: Leclercia sp. TB492; assembly: GCF_049974505.2. Taxonomy (NCBI): domain Bacteria; kingdom Pseudomonadati; phylum Pseudomonadota; class Gammaproteobacteria; order Enterobacterales; family Enterobacteriaceae; genus Leclercia; species Leclercia sp. TB492. The sequence continues at coordinate 1,858,025 of NZ_CM127572.1, forward strand.
CCGCCCCGTCATAATTATTGTTTCCAGAAGTCGTCGAATACCGTGATCGGCGGGCGACGTTTGTGTTCGGTCTTCAGATACCAGCCTTCAATAATGCGGGCGGTGCCTTCATCCAGCGTCTTGCCTTCCAGATAATCGTCAATGTTTTCATAGGTCACGCCCAGCGCGGCTTCATCCGGCAGGGAAGGGCGATCGTCTTCCAGATCCGCGGTAGGGGCTTTTTTGTAAAGATGCTCCGGGCAGCCCAGCGCGGCCAGCAGCTGTTTGCCCTGGCGCTTGTTGAGACGGAACAGCGGGTTAATGTCGGTGCCGCCGTCGCCATATTTGGTGAAGAAACCGGTCAGCGCTTCGGCCGCATGGTCAGTGCCCACCACCACGCCGCTGGTCATCCCGGCGATGCTGTACTGGGCTTTCATGCGCTCGCGTGCCTTTTCGTTGCCGCGCACGAAGTCGCTCAGCTCAATACCCGCGTCGCGCAATGCCTTTTCGCTGGCCAGCACCGCTTCTTTAATGTTTACGGTCAGGACGCGATCCGCCTGAATGAATTCGAGGGCATCCTGGCAATCCTGCTCGTCAAACTGCACGCCGAAGGGCAGGCGCACCGCGATAAACTGCAGGGATTCATTACCCGTTTCGGCGCGCAGTTCGCTGATTGCCATCTGGGAGAGCTTCCCGGCGAGGGTGGAGTCCTGACCGCCGCTGATGCCCAGCACCAGCGTCTTCAGAAACGGGAAGCGGGTTAAATAGGATTTCAAAAAATCGACGCTACGGCGGATCTCTTCTTCCGCATTGATGGTGGGTTTGGCACCCAGCGCCTGGATAATTTCTTGTTGCAGAGCCATTTAGCCCCTCCGTTACACAAATTTGCCTGATGAATGTTCTGTTAAAGCTAACTCGTCATGCGGAAAACGACAAGGATCACACATTTGAATTGGGCGAATCAGGCCGATTTAGCAGCTTATGAGTGCTTTACAGGAATTTTCCGAAAAAACTTTGCCGTCACGCTTAAGGTTGAAAAATGTGATTTTCTATTCCAGGCTTACATAACACGCTGATAAACAAGAGGACGGAATATGAACAAGAATTTAGCAGGAATGTTAGGCGCAGCGGCTGTAATGACTTTGCTGGCAGGGTGTACCGCGTATGACCGTACGACGGACCAGTTTAAAGAGCCCGTCGTAAAAGACGTTAAAAAAGGGATGAGCCGTGCACAGGTACAGCAGCTTGCCGGTAAGCCGTCATCAGAGGTGACGATGATCCACGCCCGCGGTACCTGCCAGACCTACATCCTGGGTCAACGTGATGGTAAAACAGAAACTTACTTTGTGGCCCTCGACGATACTGGCCACGTGATTAACTCCGGCTACCAGACCTGTGCGGAATACGATACCGATCCGCAGGCACCTAAGGCCTGATAACGCCTTTTCCTGAGCAAAGAGACAAACCGGCCGCATGGCCGGTTTTTTTACGTCTCTACACATCTTAATTCTCACCGCGAATTATTTACCTAAAATGTGAAGGTGGTCATAACGACAGGTCAAGGAGAGACAATTGTAGTCTCTTTCGAATTATCCCTGGGAAATCAGTTGCCGTATACTCCATCCATCAGATACGCCAGCGAGGAAATCCGGTCGGTCAAGGCGGGGATATCGCGGCGAAAGCGGTGAGCATATAAGAGGGAAATTGCTATGGAAAAGAAACATATCTATCTGTTTTGCTCGGCGGGCATGTCAACGTCACTGCTGGTGTCAAAGATGCGCGCGCAGGCAGAGAAGTACGAAGTACCGGTTGTGATTGAAGCCTTCCCGGAAACGCTGGCAGGCGAGAAAGGGACCCAGGCGGATGTGGTGCTGTTAGGGCCGCAAATTGCCTATATGTTGCCGGAGATTCAACGTCTGTTACCGAATAAACCAGTTGAAGTGATCGACTCTGCGCTGTACGGCAAAGTGGATGGTTTGGGTGTTCTTAAAGCTGCTGTAGCAGCGATTAAAAAAGCTGCTAATTAATTTAATTTTTTATTTTTCCCGTCAAAGAGCAATTTCACACACACTTACGCCGCAATATTATTGCGGCATTTAAGGGCATTTTCTATGAGTAGATTTATTGCTGCGCTTGAAAAGGTACTCCTTCCTTTTGCAGTTAAAATAGGAAAGCAACCGCATGTCAACGCCATTAAAAACGGCTTTATTAAAGTAATGCCGTTAACCCTGGCCGGGGCCATGTTCGTTTTAATTAACAACGTTTTTCTTAGCTTCGGTGATGGTTCATTTTTCTATTCATTAGGTGTTCGTTTAGATCCCTCAACTATTGAAACGTTAAATGGTTTCAAGGCCATCGGCGGCAATGTGTACAACGGTACGCTGGGTATTATGTCGCTGATGGCGCCTTTCTTTATTGGGATGGCGTTGGCAGAAGAGCGTAAAGTCGACTCGCTGGCCGCCGGTTTATTATCCGTCGCTGCCTTTATGACCGTGACCCCATACAGCGTCGGTGAAGCGTACGCGGTAGGGGCCAACTGGCTGGGCGGGGCAAACATCATTTCCGGTATCGTGATCGGCCTGGTCGTGGCGGAAATGTTTACCTTTATTATTCGTCGCAACTGGGTGATTCGTTTACCTGACAGCGTGCCGGCGTCGGTGTCCCGCTCCTTCTCGGCGCTGATCCCAGGCTTTATTATTCTCTCCATCATGGGGACCATTGCCTGGGCGCTCTCTCACTGGGGCACCAACTTCCACCAGATCATTATGGATACCATCTCCACACCGCTGGCCTCTATGGGTGGTGTCGTGGGCTGGGCTTACGTGATTTTCACCTCCCTGCTGTGGTTCTTCGGTGTTCACGGCTCTCTGGCGCTGGCTGCGCTGGACAGCGGCATCATGACCCCATGGGCGCTGGAAAACGTGGCGCTTTATCAGCAGTACGGCTCCGTTGATGCGGCGCTGGCGGCGGGTAAAACCTTCCACGTGTGGGCCAAACCGATGCTCGACTCCTATATCTTCCTGGGCGGTACCGGGGCGACGCTGGGCCTGATCATCGCGGTCTTTATCACCTCCCGTCGTGCGGATCACCGTCAGGTGGCGAAGCTGGCACTGCCATCAGGCATCTTCCAGATTAACGAGCCTATCCTCTTCGGTCTGCCGATTATTATGAACCCGGTGATGTTCATTCCGTTCATCCTGGTGCAACCGCTGCTGGCTGCTATCACCCTGACCGCCTACTACCTGGGGATAATCCCGCCGGTAACCAACATTGCGCCATGGACGATGCCAGCGGGCCTGGGTGCCTTCTTTAACACCAACGGCAGCGTAGCGGCCTTCCTGCTGGCGATATTTAACCTTGGTGTGGCAACCCTGCTCTACATGCCGTTCGTCGCCATCGCCAATAAGGCTCAGACCACCATTGATGAAGAAGAGAGCGAAGAAGAGATCGCCCTCGCACTGAAATTCTGATGTCGTATGACGCGGGGCAACCCGCGTCAGTACAGGAGAACCCGAGATGTTTGATTTAGAAAATGTTGTTGCAGAAGCAGAAGAAGTAGCAGAGAACGACCTTGAAGAAGTGGTGATGGGGCTTATCATCAACTCTGGTCAGGCGCGTAGCCTGGCGTACGGCGCACTGAAAAAAGCCAAGCAGGGTGATTTCGATACCGCCAAAGAGATGATGGCCCAGTCCCGCACCGCGCTGAATGAAGCGCACCTGGTGCAAACAAAACTGATCGAAAGCGATCAGGGTGAAGGTAAGATGAAGGTCAGCCTGGTGCTAGTACATGCCCAGGACCATCTGATGACCTCCATGCTGGCACGTGAGCTGGTGGCGGAACTCATCGAACTTCACGAGAAAATGCAGTAAGTCAGACTGATAGCAGGAGGTCAGCGCAATGGAAATCACTACCGCCCGGGAACAGCAGCTGTTCAATGGTAAAAATTTTCATGTGTTTATCTACAACAAGGTGGAGAGCATCAGCGGTCTGCATCAGCATGACTACTATGAATTCACCATTGTGCTGACTGGCCGCTATTTCCAGGAGATCAACGGCAAGCGGGTGCTGCTGGAGCGTGGAGACTTCGTCTTTATCCCGATGGGGTCCCACCATCAGAGCTTTTACGACTTTGGCGCCACGCGTATTCTTAACGTCGGCATCAGTAAACGCTTCTTCGAAACTCACTATTCGCCGCTGCTGCCGTTCTGCTTTGTCGCTTCGCAGGTTTATCATGTAAAAAGTGAATTCCTGAACTGGATCGACACCGTTATTGCCTCGCTTAACTTTCGTGACAATGAGTTCGATGAATTCATTGAAACGGTGACCTTCTACGTCGTCAACCGCTTACGCCACTATCGCGAAGAGCAGCAGGCGACGGACGATATCCCACAATGGCTGCGCACCACCGTAGAAATGATGCACGATAAACTGCGCTTTGGTGAAAATGCGCTGGAGAATATGGTGGCGCTGTCAGGTAAATCACAAGAATATCTGACCCGGGCGACCCAGCGTTATTATCAGAAAACCCCGGTGCAGATTATTAATGAAATACGGATCAATTTCGCCAGAAAACAGCTGGAGATCACCAATTATTCGGTGACGGATATTGCTTACGAATCCGGTTACAGCAGTCCGAGTCTGTTTATTAAGAACTTTAAGAAATTGACCTCATTTACACCTAACAGCTACCGGAAAAATCTTACGGTTATTAATTAACGTCCGGCGGGATCGCCGCCGGAAATATCGACTTCAAAACTTGCCCAAATATATGGGACGGGATCGCTATACTTAAATGGCGCATCTCCCTGGGAGAAATATTATGCAAAAGAAACTGAAAGTAGTGACCATCGGCGGCGGAAGCAGCTACACCCCGGAATTACTGGAAGGGTTCCTCAAGCGTTATCATGAACTGCCGGTCAGCGAACTGTGGCTGGTGGACGTGGCTGAAGGCCAGGAGAAGCTCGATATTATTTTTGACCTGTGCCAGCGCATGGTGAAAAAAGCGGGCGTACCGATGACCGTGCATAAAACACTCGACCGTCGCCAGGCGCTGAAAGACGCTGATTTCGTCACCACCCAGCTGCGCGTCGGCCAGCTAAAGGCGCGCGAGCTGGATGAGCGTATCCCGCTGAGCTACGGCTATCTGGGTCAGGAAACCAACGGTGCCGGCGGTCTGTTCAAAGGGCTGCGTACCATTCCGGTGGTTTTCGACATCATTAAAGACGTGCAGGAGATCTGCCCGCAGGCGTGGGTGATCAACTTTACCAACCCGGCCGGGATGGTAACCGAAGCGGTCTACCGCCACACCGATTTCAAACGCTTCATTGGGGTCTGTAATATCCCTATCGGCATGAAGATGTTTATCCGCGATGTGCTGGCGTTGACCGACAGCGACGAACTCTCCATCGACCTGTTCGGCCTGAACCACATGGTCTTTATCAAAGATGTGCTGGTCAACGGCGAGTCACGCTTTGCCGAACTGCTGGACGGCGTGGCATCTGGCACCCTGAAAGCCAGCTCGGTGAAAAATATCTTCGACCTGCCGTTCAGCGAAGGGCTGATTCGCTCGCTCAATCTGCTGCCGTGCTCCTATCTGCTCTACTACTTCAAGCTGAAAGAGATGCTGGCCATTGAGATGGGCGAATACTACAAAGGCGGCGCCCGGGCGCAGGTGGTGCAGAAGGTAGAAAAACAGCTCTTCGACCTGTACAAGGATCCGGATCTGAACGTGAAACCAAAAGAGCTGGAGCAGCGCGGTGGGGCTTACTACTCCGACGCGGCCTGCGAAGTGATCAACGCCATCTACAACGACAAGCAGGCGGAGCACTACGTCAACGTGCCGCACCACGGCCACATTGATAACATCCCGGCGGACTGGGCGGTGGAGATGACCTGCATCCTCGGCCGCGATGGCGCGAAACCGCATCCGCGTCTGACCCATTTCGATGACAAGGTGATGGGGCTGATCCACACCATCAAGGGCTTTGAAGTCGCAGCAAGCCAGGCGGCGATCAGCGGCGAGCTGAATGATGTGCTGCTGGCTCTGAACCTGAGCCCGCTGGTCCAGTCCGATCGCGATGCCGAGAAGCTGGCGCGCGACCTGATTCTGGCCCATGAAAAATGGCTGCCGAACTTTGCCGGCGCTATTGATAAACTGAAAAGCGAGCAGCACTAAGAGGGATCGCTATGGAATATCTGCTGATCGTCAATGCCGATGATTTTGGCCTCTCAAAAGGACAAAACTATGGCATCGTGGAAGCCTGTCGGCACGGCGTGGTGACTTCAACCACCGCGATGGTCAACGGCGATGCGATTGAGCACGCCGCTGAACTCAGTCGGGCGCTGCCGGAACTGGGTGTCGGGATGCACTTTGTTCTGACTCTCGGCATGCCGCTGACGCCGATGCCAGGGCTGACCCGCGAGGGGCAACTGGGGAAATGGATCTGGGAGATGGCGGAGCAGGGGACGTTGCCGCTGGAGGAGATTGCCCGCGAGCTGGACTGTCAGTTCAATCGCTTTGTCGATCTCTTCGGCCGCGAGCCGACCCATATCGACAGCCATCACCATGTGCATATGATCCCGGCCATCTTCCCGCTGGTGGCCGAGTTTGCCCGCCGCAAAGGAGTGGCGCTGCGTGTGGATCGTCAGGTTGAAGGGCTTGGGGAGCTGAGTGCCGAACTGCCGCCGACCACCGACGGTTTCAGTAGCGCATTTTATGGCGATGAAATCAGTGAGCCGCTGTTCTTAAGCGTGCTGGATCATTCCGTGCAGCAGGGCGAACGCTCGCTGGAGGTGATGGCGCACCCGGCCTTTATTGATAACACCATTCGTAAAAGCGCCTACTGCTGGCCGCGCCTGACGGAGCTGGATGTGCTGACCGCGACGTCGCTGAAATACGCAATTGCCGAGCGCGGGTATCGTCTGGGGACGTTCAGGGATCTGTGAGGAAATGCCGGGTGGCGGCTTCGCCTGACCCGGCCTATAAATTCAATGGAACCTTGCGCCGGGTTTTATCCGGTTAGCAAATTACACGGAACCGTAGGCCGGGTAAGCGCAAGCGCCACCCGGCTTTTTTTACGCCGGTATGCTGGCGATTTTACTGCGACGCGACCAGACCCGGTGCGCCGCCATCTGCAACACCAGCTCATCCATAAACGCGCCTGCCGCGGTATCGCCTTCGATAATCCCTTCTTCGCCCTGATCCGCCACCTTCAGCAGCGGTTTGAACTGCCGCGCATCGCCCGCAAGCGCAATCGGCTTGAGGTGCTTGTAGGCTTCCAGCAGATAATAGGCGGCATCCCCGTTATTGAGCAGGCTCTGGATATCGCCGCAGGGCACCACCACCGCATCAACGGTCAGCGACGGGGATCCGGCAAAGGTCGCCGCCACCGGTAGCACCGAGCCGTCATCAGCGGTTACTTCACCCATTCGCGAGTAGAGCAGCTTCGCGTGAACGCCTTTGGCCTTCAGCGCCCGCAGTACCGCCAGTACGTCGTTGGCCCGCGGGGTATCGTTGAGCAGTATCGCCACCACGCGGCCTTTGATATCGCCACCGGGAACGGCATACAGGCTGAGGGATGGATCCTTTTTCAGGCCGCTGACATCCTGCGGTGGAGCCAGATTACGTTGCTCCTCGGTAAGGGTAAGCCCCAGATTCTCAGCCACACCCTGGGCCAGGGTGATATCAATGCGCGCCAGCTGATCGACCACCCGCTCGCGGATATAGGTCCGCACCACTTTGCTCAGCTCAAAGCTGAAGGCACCGATGATATGCTCCTGCTCGACAGGTGTCTGGCTCTGCCAGAACAGGCGCGGATGGGCGTAATACTCCGCGAAAGAGGGGCTGCGCTCGCGGATTTTACTGCCTTCCACACGCTCCTGATAAGACTCAAACCCACCGCGTTTTGGCCCAGGCGGGGTCTCGCGCGGCCAGTTATCGTTGATCGAGTTCGGTTCGTAGTTGGCCGGGTTGGTGTCGATCTCCATCCGGTGCATGCCGTCACGCTGGAAGTTATGGTACGGACAGGTTGGCTTGTTGATGGGGATCTCGTGGAAGTTCGGCCCACCCAGACGGCTGATTTGCGTATCGGTGTAGGAGAACAGCCGGCCCTGCAACAGCGGGTCGTTGGTAAAGTCCAGCCCGGGGACGATGTGCCCGGGGTGGAAGGCGGCCTGTTCGTTCTCGGCAAAAAAGTTGTCCGGGTTGCGGTTGAGCACCATTTTGCCCACCAGCTGAACCGGCACCAGCTCCTCGGGGATCAGCTTGGTTGGGTCGAGAAGGTCAAAATCAAATTTAAACTCGTCCTCTTCCGGGATCAGCTGGAAGCCGAGCTCATATTCCGGGAAGTCGCCCGCTTCGATGGCTTCCCAGAGATCGCGGCGATGGAAGTCCGGATCGCGCCCGGTGAGCTTCTGCGCCTCATCCCACACCAGCGAGGCTTTGCCGGCCACCGGCTTCCAGTGGAAGCGCACAAAGGTGGCTTTGCCATCGGCATTGATCAGCCGGAAGGTGTGGATGCCAAACCCCTCCATGGTGCGGTAGCTGCGGGGGATGCCGCGGTCGGACATCGCCCACATCACGTTATGCAGGGTTTCAGGCTGCAATGAAACGTAGTCCCAGAAGGTGTCGTGCGCGCTCTGGCCCTGCGGGATTGCCCAGTGAGGCTCCGGCTTCACCGCGTGGACAAAATCGGGGAACTTGTGGGCGTCCTGAATAAAGAAGATCGGCGTGTTGTTGCCCACCAGGTCAAAAATGCCCTCTTCGGTATAAAACTTAGTGGCGAAGCCGCGAATGTCCCGCACCGTGTCGGCGGAGCCTGCGCCACCCTGCACCGTGGAGAAGCGGACAAACACCGGGGTGATTTTATTCGGGTCAGAGAGGAAGGCGGCTTTGGTGATGTCGCTCAGGTTTTTGTAAGGCTGGAAATAGCCGTGCGCGGCCGAGCCGCGGGCGTGGACAATACGCTCCGGGATACGCTCATGGTCGAAATGGGTGATCTTCTCCCGCAGGATGAAATCTTCCAGCAGGGTCGGGCCGCGCGTCCCGGCACGCAGCGAGTTCTGATCGTCAGCGATGCGTACACCCTGGTTGGTGGTGAGCGGGAAGTTTTCGCCGCCTTTACGCACCGCATCCAGCGCGTTCAGTTTTTCATTGCCGGTGTCCGGTGCTTTCAGGCTGCCGGGCGCGGTAGGTTCCTGGCCCGGCGGAGTAGGGACTGGACTGGCGCGGTGGGAACCATCCTCTGGGGCCAGGGAGTCCAGGCCGGGTTTCGCTTCATTTTCATCATGTACCGGGGATTGCTGCGGGTGGTGGGTCTTATCATTTTGCGACATTGCACTCGTCTCCTGTTTTCATTGCTGAAACGCGGTCGTCTTTGCGTCAAAACTCATTAACTATAGAACAATGCCGACGGTGAGCCGGGTGAAAACCCGATTTCTGGCTACCACTTACGCTTGATGTGCCACGTGGGGCGCGACGCAGGAAGGGCAATCAGCTATCATAGGAATTTACTGATTTTTGAGTTTGCTTTAGTGAACCCGCTGCTTATGAAACCTCTTCGCCAACAAAATCGTCCTGTTATCAGTTATCAGCCCCGCGTTGAACCCGCGCCGCCAGAACATGCCAACAAAATGGATGGCTTTCGTGACGTCTGGCTGTTACGCGGCAAATATGTGGCCTTTGTGCTGATTGGCGAGCGTTTTCGCCGTTCACCGGCGTTTAACGTTCCGGAATCTGCTCAGCGCTGGGCGGCACAGGTCCGCCAGGAAGAAGAGGTTGAGGATTAACAGATAATAAAAAAACCGCCTTCATTGCTGAAGGCGGTTTTTTTTAGCGAGGGTGGCGCTTAACGGTGCGCCAGTTCCGCATGTTCATCGCTGTCCAGTACCGCTTTATCGGTCTGCTTCAGCCACTGGCTGGTGAGCGTACCGGCGGTCATGGAGCCACTGACGTTCAGCGCGGTACGGCCCATGTCGATCAGCGGTTCTACCGAGATCAGCAGTGCCACCAGCGTCACCGGCAGACCCAGCGCAGGCAGTACGATCAGCGCGGCAAAGGTCGCGCCGCCGCCCACACCGGCCACACCGGCAGAGCTCACGGTCACAATCCCGACCAGGGTCGCAATCCAGACCGGATCCAGCGGGTTAATACCCACCGTCGGTGCCACCATTACTGCCAGCATTGCCGGATAAAGACCTGCACAACCGTTCTGACCAATGGTCGCGCCAAAGGAGGCGGAGAAGCTGGCGATCGATTCCGGCACGCCCAGACGACGGGTCTGCGCTTCCACGTTCAGTGGAATGGAGGCGGCGCTGGAGCGGCTGGTAAAGGCGAAGGTCAGCACCGGCCACACCTTACGGAAGTATTTCAGCGGGCTGACGCCGTTCACACCGAGCAGAATGCCATGGACCACAAACATGATGCCCAGACCGAGATAAGAGGCGACCACGAAGCTACCCAGCTTGATGATGTCCTGCAGGTTTGAGCCTGCCACCACTTTGGTCATCAGCGCCAGTACACCGTACGGAGTCAGCTGCATCACCAGACGCACCAGCTTCATCACCCAGCTCTGCAGGGTGTCGATGGCGGTCAGAACGCGCTGGCCTTTCGGGGCGTCATCTTTCAGCAGCTTCAGCGCGGCTACGCCGAGGAAGGCAGCGAAAATCACCACGCTGATGATCGACGTCGGGCTGGCCCCGGTGAGATCGGCAAACGGGTTCTTTGGGATAAAGGAGAGCAGCATCTGCGGTACGGTGAGATCCGCTACTTTACCCGCATAGTTAGTCTCGATGGCGGTCAGGCGCGCGGTTTCTGCGGTGCCCTGCACCAGGCCTTCTGCGGTCAGGCCAAACAGGTTGGTGACCAGCACGCCCACCAGAGCCGAGATCAGGGTGGTAAAGAGCAGCGTACCTATGGTCAGGACGCTGATTTTACCCAGCTGAGAGGCATTATGCAGACGGGCAACCGCGCTCAGAATAGAGGCAAACACCAGCGGCATAACAATCATCTGCAGCAGCTGGACGTAGCCGTTACCGACAACGTTGAACCACTGGATAGAGTCTTTCAGTACCGGGTTGCTGGCGCCGTAAATGGCCTGCAGCGCCAGTCCAAAGACCACGCCCATCACCAGACCGACCAGTACTTTTTTGGCCAGGCTCCACTGTTTGTGACGCGACTGCGCCAGCAACAGCAGTAAGCCGACGAACACCACGATGTTCGCGATTAATGGAAAATTCATCCCGTTCTCCTGATTGAATAGCAGATCGGTATTAGGTCCGACCTTGTTGGCGCAAGATTATCAGAAGTGTGATCTGGTCGCTTATATCCAAATGGAATGGGTTATGCCAAAACGGCTGAATTCGTCCAGTTACTGCTCACTTTGATGGTGAATAAAGCGGTTGAACTGAAACTGCAGGGAATTAATCATGTGTGAGGACCAGCGCACGGCTCCGTTTTCCGGCAGCGTCTGCGGCATCCACACCGCCCAGGCAAACAGGGCCATGCACAGGGCGCGCTCCAGCTGGTTGCCTTTTTGCGGCCTGAGGATCGGCAGACGAAAACGCCAGCGGCAGGGCCACAGCAGAGGAACGCCCGCCGGGGTAAGCATGTCGGCCAGAATATGGCTCAGATAGCCCAACACCATCCCCTGGATGGCATCCGCCGGGATCAGCCAGCTGTCCGGCACTTTTAAATAGAAGAGGGTAAGCGCGGCAAATACCGCCAGCAGGCTATGTGTAAAGCCGCGATGGCCGCAGGCGCGGGCTATGGGTTTTGAGATCCACTTCAGCCGCTGCCCGAGCAGCGACTTGGGATGATCGATGTCAGGTAACAGGCAGGTCAAAACTGCCGATGGCACGATGTGCCACCAGTCACCCTGCGCCAGCACTGGTGTAAGCTCAGCGTTTTTGGCAAACACTGCGCAGGCGAGAGAAAAGAGCAGATGACCTTCCGCCGTCATGATAAAACCCACTAAACTGTCAATGCATCCAGTATAGGGATTTTATACAGTATACGGAAGTAGTGACGGTGTAACTCTTTGTCACAAAGCTGTTAACGTGCGAGCCAGCCCCCATCGACGGCGAGGGTGTAGCCGTTGACGTAGTCCGAGGCCGACGAGGCCAGAAATACCGCTGGGCCCTGGAGATCTTCCGGCTTACCCCAACGACCCGCCGGAATACGGTCGAGGATCTCTTTGCTGCGCTGTTCGTCGTCGCGGAGTTGCTGGGTATTGTTGGTTGCCATATAGCCCGGCGCGATGGCGTTAACGTTTATACCATGGTGTGCCCACTCGTTGGCCAGCAGGCGGGTGATCCCGAGCACGCCGCTTTTCGACGCGGTATAAGAGGGAACGCGGATCCCGCCCTGGAACGACAGCATGGAGGCAATGTTAATAATTTTGCCGCCTTGCCCCTGAGCGATGAACTGACGGGCCACGGCCTGCGACAGGAAAAAGACCGATTTCAGGTTGAGATTCATCACATCATCCCAGTCCTTTTCGCTGAAGGTCAGAGCATCTTCCCGGCGAATGGTGCCGGCATTATTTACCAGAATATCAACGCGTCCCATGCCCGCCACCGTCTGCTCGACGATATCGTTAATAGCATCCTGCTTGCTGAGATCGGCCTGAATAGCCAGAAACCGGCGACCCAGCGCCTTCACGCCTGCAGCGGTCTCTTCCGGGATCCGGCGATTGACGCTCACGATGTCACAGCCTGCCTGCGCCAGACCCAGCGCCATGCCCTGGCCGAGTCCGGTATCACAGCCGGTAACGATGGCAACTTTTCCTGAAAGATTAAAGGCATCCAGTATCATACAGACCTCAGAAAGTAGGGGGGTATAGTTGTTCTGAGATAAGCATAGAAGCAGGGATAGGGAATATCAAATTAAAATGAAATGATGTTTTAAAAATTTTATGTGGATCATGTTTGCGGGCAACAGGACGTTGCCCGCCGTCGTTAATCAGCCGCGCAGATGTGCCACGGTGAGGTCCTGCAGCGAGGTCAGTTTAACGTCCGCCAGGGCGTAGCGGGCGTCATGCTGATTCTCTTCTGCGGGGACGACAATCGAGCGCATCCGTGCCGCTTTGCTGGCGATCATGCCGTTAACGGAGTCTTCCAGCGCCACGCAGGTGGTCGGGTCGACGCCCAGCTTCGCGGCGCAGTCCATATAGACCTGCGGGTGCGGCTTGCTGTAAGGCAGTTTTTCTGCCGAGGCCAGCGCATCAAAGCTGTCGCGCAGATCAAACATGATTAGCACTTTTTCCAGCATATGCAGCGGCGAGGCGGAGGCGAGGCCAACCTTCAACCCCTGCGCTCTGCACAGGGCGACAGCCTCACGGGCCCCTTTCAGCAGCGGGCGGTTCTCTTCCACCAGCGTAATGGCCCGGTTGATAATGCGGTCGGTGACCTCATCCCGGCCCGGCCCCACCCACGGCTGGTGGGCATACCAGAGTTCAACCACCATATCGATGCGCAGACCGAGGGTATCCGGCAGTTCGTGACGGCGGCTGATATCCACGCCCAGGCTGGCCATCACATCCAGTTCAGCACGATCCCAGAGCGGCTCGGAATCAATCAGTAATCCATCCATATCAAAAATGGCTGCAAGAATTTGACGCGGAGTCGACATGCAACTTCTCCTTTCGTGGGTGTTTATCAGGGGTAAAGGCTACCTAACCCTGGCAATTTACCATATCGCCTGCAAAGAACGGGCGAAAATGACAACCAGCAGGTAGACTTAGCCTCAAAGGATGTATTTTAAAAACGAGGAACCGATGACATATCAACAAGCTGGACGTGTAGCGATACTGAAGATAATCGCCGGATGGGTAATTTTTATCCCGGCGGTGATCTCGACAATTATTTCCGTCCTGAAATTTATTTATGACCACAGCGAAAAGCAGGCCGGGATCAATGCCGTGATGCTGGATTTTGCCCATGTCATGATCGAGATGATGCGCTTTAACACGCCGTTTCTTAATTTCTTCTGGTACAACTCCCCGACGCCAGATTTCCGGCAGGGAATGAACATCGCGTTCTGGATTATCTTTGCTCTGATCTTTATTGCTCTGGCACTACAGGCTTCCGGAGCGCGGATGCGCCGGCAGACCCGCCTCATTCGCGAAGGGCTGGAAGCCCAGCTGATTCTGGAGAAGGCAAAAGGAGAAGAGGGATTAACGCGCGAACAGATCGAAGCGCGCATTGTGGTGCCGAATCACACCATTTTCCTGCAAATTTTTACCCTCTATGTACTTCCGGTGCTGATGATCGTTGCCGGGTACTTCCTGTTCTCCCTGCTCGGCCTGTTATAAGCGTTCGCTGCCGGGCAGTGCTGCCCGGCAGCGAACGCTACGCTGCCAGCACCCGCTCCATCGCCTTCTGCGCAATCACCAGATGCTCGCCGCCAAACAGAATGGCGCGGTTCATCAGGGTATAGAGCTGATAGACCGGCTGCCTTTGCAGAAAACCGGCCGGCAACGGCGAGACTGACTGATAGCCGTCGTAGATCTGCGGCGGCTGTTCAGGGTGCAGCGGCAGCATCGCGAGGTCGCACTCCCTGTCTCCCCAGTAGCAGGCCGGATCGAAGATATAGGGGCCGTTCGGACCCAGCGCACAGTTGCCCGACCACAGATCGCCGTGCAGCAGCGAAGGCTGCGGCTGATGCGAGGCCAGGCGCTGCTGAATATGATCGACAATGGCGTCAATGTTGCCGAACTCCAGCCCCTTTTCTGCCGCCAGCTCCAGCTGCCAGCCGATCCGCTGTTCGGCAAAGAAGGTCGACCAGCGGCGTTGCCAGGCGTTGGGTTGCGGGGTGGTTGAGAGGTCGTTGTCGAAATCGAGACCGAACTGCGGCTGCTCGCTCCACAGATGGAGGCGGGCAATTTGTTGCCCCAGGATAAAGGCGTTATGCGCATCGAGCGGACGGGCAGGGAGGTACTCCATCACCAGAAAGCTGTAGTCACGATCGCTGCCGACGGCCCAGACCTGGGGTACGGAGACGGTTTTGCTGCGGGAGAGCAGTTCCAGCTGGTCAGCTTCCGCGGTAAAGATGGGTAACAGCTCGCGTTCATCACATTTCACGAAGAGGTCGCGTCCTGCATAGCGCAGATGCCATGCGGCGTGGATCTCGCCCCCTGGCAGCTCGTTACGCAGTTCAATTTCACCTTCGCCCAGTTGTTCACTTAAAAGATGACTGATAGCCTGCCACATGATCGCTCTCCCATGTTGTCTGCCAGATCATAAAGTTAGCGTGAAACTATGGTCAAAAAACACGAACTAACGCACATCTATACCGTTTGGTTGACCCTGTGGCACTTATTGTTGCTGTTTTTGCCAGTTTTCCCAGCTCGTGACTTCAACCTGCGGCTCTTTCCCAGTGGCACTCTCCACCAGACCCGTGGCCAGCGCCTTCACTTCGTCTTCACTCAGGGTACTGACCAGACCGTAGGTATGGGTACCCAGCTCATGCAGATTGCCGTCGCCGTCGGTCATGGTTAGCAAAAAACCGCCGCGGGTAAGATGGTTGTTGATTTCATTGAGTTCTGTCAGCGAGTCTTCATGAACTTTTACGGTTACCACGTAGCGAGCGATCTCTCCACTGCTCATAATTCACCTCGTTGTTATCACGAAATTTTTTTAGCATAGACGATTCATGCCATTTGTCGCCCTCGCCGGGACACCGGGAGGGCAAGGGTTACGCATTTGTCAGGTATGTGAAGATTTTCTGCGTGTCATCAAGGGAGCACAGCCGGGTCCCGTGATTAATGGTTGCCGCGCTGCCTGCCGCCACGCCGTATTGAGTCATCTCCCGTAAAGACGCCCCTTGTGCCAGCTTCAGTGTCATGGCACCCACCATGCTGTCCCCCGCGCCGACGGTACTCTGGCTTTTCATCGGCGGCGGCACGACATGCACCGATCCGGTTTCATCCACGCCCAGCGCACCCTGTGGGCCCAGGGACACCACTACCCGCCGGGCTTTACCGCTTTTCACCAGTTCTTCTGCGGCGTTACGCACATCATCCGGCTGGCTGAGATCGCGATTGACCAGCGCGCTTAGCTCTTTCTGATTGGGTTTCACCAGCTCGATGTTGCCAAGGGTCAGTGCGGCGCTGAGGGCCTCTCCGGAGCTGTCAACGATGCAGCGGATGCCGTTCTGTTGCGCAGCGCGGATAAGCTGGGTCAGGCGCTCGGTTTTGACCCCGGGTGGCAGGCTGCCGCTGATGACCAGCAGCGCGCCGCTCTCGATGGCCAACACTTTCTCTTCCAGCTGGCGAAATTCATCTTCGCTCAGCGTCGCGCCAGGCATCACAAAGCGATACTGCTCGTGGGTGGATTCAACATGCACGTGCAGGTTTTGCCGGGTCCAGTCATGGGCATCGACCGTATCCACGGCGACCTGCTCATCAGCCAGAAGCGAGACAAGGTGTTCACCCGTCGCGCCGCCCGCAGGAAAGATGGCGGTAGCTTTTCCGCCGAGGTGAACAATGGCGCGCGCCACGTTAATCCCACCGCCGCCGGGTTCGAAAACCGGCGCGCTGCAGCGAAGTTTACCTTCAGGATAGAGTTGAGCCGTCAGGGTTGCGCTGTCCAGAGAGGGGGAGAGCGTCAACGTAAAGATACGATCCATGCTGATCTCCTTTGAATGAGGATAGCCCTAAGCCTGGCACCGAACCAGCGGAAGGGAAAGTAAATAACAATATGATTTTAAAAATGAATATCTTTACGTGCCGTGACTTTTATTTATAAATATCCAGCTGGTTTAAGATCGTTCTTATTCCAAAAATGAAACAAGAAATCATTGCTATGTTATTTGAGCCTTTTTATAATTTGTTACCTTTCGCGGGATCCCATGGCATTGATCCGCAAGAAAGTTTCCGGGACCGTAATGGTCTCTTTTTTTGTTGTACGGACTCTTTATAAATGAAGCTCTTAAAGACAGTACCCGCTGCAATGATGGTAGCGGGAGGCCTGTTTGCGTCAATGTATGCAACAGCCGATGATTCCGTTTTTACTGTCATGGATGATCCTTCCACTGCACAGAAACCTTTCGAAGGCAACCTGAACGCAGGTTATCTGGCGCAATCGGGCAATACAAAAAGCTCCTCCCTGACCGCCGACACCACCATGACCTGGTACGGTAATACCACCGCCTGGTCGCTGTGGGGTAACGCCAGCAACACCTCTTCAAACGATGAACGCTCTTCCGAGAAATATGCGGTGGGTGGGCGTAGCCGTTACAACATGACCGACTTCGACTATCTGTTCGGCCAGGCAAGCTGGTTGACCGACCGCTACAACGGCTACCGTGAGCGTGATGTGGCAACGGCCGGTTATGGTCGCCAGTTCCTGAATGGTCCGGTACACAGCTTCCGCTTTGAATTTGGTCCAGGCGTGCGTTACGACGAATACACCGATGGTGACACCGAAACCCAGCCACTGGGCTATGCGTCCGGTACTTACGCCTGGCAGATGACCGATAATGCCAAATTTAGCCAGGGCGTCTCCGTCTTTGGCGCTGACGACACAACCGTCAACTCCGAGACCGCGCTGAACGTGGCGATTAACGCCCATT
Organism: Leclercia sp. TB492; assembly: GCF_049974505.2. Classification (NCBI taxonomy): domain Bacteria; kingdom Pseudomonadati; phylum Pseudomonadota; class Gammaproteobacteria; order Enterobacterales; family Enterobacteriaceae; genus Leclercia; species Leclercia sp. TB492. The sequence goes on from NZ_CM127572.1 coordinate 1,875,574, forward strand.
TCGGGCTGAAAGTTGCATACAACGTGACCTGGAACTCTGAGCCGCCAGCTTCTGCACCGGAACATACCGATCGCAGAACCATCGTCTCTCTGGGCTACAAAATGTAATTGCGACGGGCCAATAATATATTGGCCCGTTTTTAATTTTTGTGCTGATAAATAATAAACAGCGTTTTAAAAATAGCGGCAGCCGATATCTCCATATTCTCTCCATAATTCCTCGTTTTGTTAACATTCAGTTTATTTGACACGAATTGATAAATATTTTGACTATGCAAAAGTGTGATCCAGATCTAAACTAACAGGACAGGCTAGATATTGCCTTAAGGTGTTCTGCATTAATTCAGTAAGAGAAAAATATTATGAATAAAATCACAACTGCATCTGCAGCAATAGTGCTTTCTGCACTATCATTCGGCGCATTTGCCGCTGATTCTGTATATAACTCTGCCAGTGACAGCTCTACACAAATTGGCATTACCAAAGCCTCTGATGTAGAAGCCGGTTCGAACATTGCCCCGGGCTCACAATCTACCGGGCAATCCATGGACGACGCGTTCGACGTGCATAAACTGGTTGCCGGTGAATGGTCCTGATTGATTCGTCAAACGCGATAAATTCATTTGCTGGTAGTTATTACCGCTAAAAAAAACCGGATTCTGATGTACCGGTTTTTTTATTTCTGCCGTTTGTGTAAAGATATTTAAAACGTAAGTTTATATTCGTTGGGTTTTGCAAACAAAAACGAATACGCCTACGCGACAGTACAGGGAAGATACGATTAACCCCAAAGCATCGCCGCCCAGCGTAATAACAGCAGGGCAGCACAAAGGGTGATTAACACAATCACCATCTTCCAGTATTTTTTTGAAAAGCGTTTCGTCGGCATCATATCATCCTTGTTCTTTGGTCGTGGTCGACTGCTAAGTCTACCAAAGAGCAAAAATAATTGCGCTTCGCCGGGAAGTTAAAGCGTCAGGCGCTGGCAACAACGAGCTTCAAAACCAGTGAAACTTATCCGCCAGAATCACGAGTAACGCGGTGGCAGAAAGAATGTTCAGGATAACGACTGTTCTGCTGGATACGTTCATACTATGCCCCAAAGTGTGTTGTAAGGACCTGTTCAAGAATAGCTCAGCCACCCGGTATTGCGAGAAGCTGTTTGAAATTCCACGTTAAACTCATGCGAAAGTGCTAACGCGTTCAATCTGCCCGTAAGGGTGTTTTCACCCTGGCGTTAGTGTTACCATCAACAGGCTGATCGTAAATTGCCATTTTTCTGATTTCGATCCTGTGCATGATTGCGGGCCAATTTGACGATTGTTGGTCAGATGGTTTTGCAATTCACTGTAAATTAAAGATTATTTTCTTTGCATATGCTCTTATGTGTGGGGCATCACTGCAAATAAGGACATAAAATGCCTGTAATTACTCTTCCTGATGGCAGCCAACGCCATTTTGACCGCGCCGTCAGCCCAATGGATGTTGCGCTGGATATCGGCCCGGGTCTGGCGAAAGCCACTATTGCTGGCCGCGTAAACGGTACGCTGGTTGATGCTTCCGATTTAATTGAAAACGATGCGAAGCTGTCGATCATCACCGCGAAAGACGAAGAAGGTCTGGAGATCATTCGTCACTCGTGCGCTCACCTGCTCGGTCATGCGATCAAGCAGCTATGGCCTAATACCAAAATGGCTATCGGCCCGGTTATCGACAACGGTTTCTACTATGACGTCGATCTTGACCACACGCTGACCCAGGAAGATATCGAAGCCCTCGAAAAGCGTATGCACGAGCTGGCTGAGAGCAACTACGACGTCATCAAGAAGACCGTGAGCTGGCACGAAGCGCGTGAAACCTTCGTGAAGCGTGGTGAAAACTACAAAGTCACTATTCTTGACGAGAACATTGCTCATGATGACAAGCCTGGCTTGTATCATCACGAAGAATACATCGACATGTGCCGTGGACCGCACGTGCCGAACATGCGCTTCTGCCATCACTTCAAACTGATGAAAACTGCGGGCGCTTACTGGCGTGGCGACAGCAACAATAAGATGTTGCAGCGCATCTACGGTACCGCCTGGGCTGACAAAAAAGCCCTGAACGCGTATCTGCAGCGTCTGGAAGAAGCGGCGAAGCGCGACCACCGTAAAATCGGTAAACAGCTCGACCTGTATCATATGCAGGAAGAGGCGCCGGGTATGGTCTTCTGGCACAACGACGGCTGGACTATCTTCCGCGAGTTGGAAACTTTCGTGCGTTCCAAACTGAAAGCGTACCAGTATCAGGAAGTAAAAGGCCCGTTCATGATGGACCGTGTGCTGTGGGAAAAAACCGGCCACTGGGACAACTACAAAGATGCGATGTTCACCACCTCTTCTGAGAACCGTGAATACTGCATCAAGCCAATGAACTGCCCGGGCCACGTTCAGATCTTTAACCAGGGTCTGAAATCTTACCGCGATCTGCCGCTGCGTATGGCGGAGTTCGGTAGTTGCCACCGTAACGAGCCATCAGGTGCGCTGCACGGTCTGATGCGTGTTCGTGGCTTTACGCAGGATGATGCGCATATCTTCTGTACTGAAGATCAGGTACGTGATGAAGTTAACGCCTGTATTCGTATGGTCTACGATATGTACAGCACCTTTGGCTTCGAGAAGATCGTCGTCAAACTCTCAACGCGTCCGGAAAAACGTATCGGTAGCGATGAGACCTGGGATCGTGCTGAGGCGGATCTCGCCGTGGCGCTGGAAGAGAACGGTATCCCGTTCGAATACCAGCTGGGCGAGGGCGCATTCTACGGTCCGAAAATTGAATTTACCCTGTATGACTGTCTCGATCGTGCATGGCAGTGCGGTACTGTACAGCTGGACTTCTCCCTGCCGCAGCGTTTAAGCGCCTCTTACGTTGGCGAAGATAACGAGCGTCAGGTGCCGGTAATGATTCACCGTGCTATCCTCGGTTCACTGGAGCGCTTCATCGGCATCCTGACCGAAGAGTTCGCGGGCTTCTTCCCAACCTGGCTTGCGCCAGTGCAGGTAGTCGTGATGAACATTACTGATTCTCAGGCTGATTACGTTAAAGAATTGACGCAGAAACTACAAAATGCGGGCATTCGCGTAAAAGCAGACTTGAGAAATGAGAAGATTGGCTTTAAAATCCGCGAGCACACTTTACGTCGTGTCCCGTATATGTTGGTCTGTGGTGATAAAGAGGTGGAAGCAGGCAAAGTTGCCGTTCGCACCCGCCGTGGTAAAGACCTGGGCAGCCTGGACGTAAATGAAGTGATTGAGAAGCTGCAACAAGAGATTCGCAGCCGCAGTCTTCAACAACTGGAGGAATAAGGTATTAAAGGCGGAAAACGAGTTCAAACGGCACGTCCGAATCGTATCAATGGCGAGATTCGCGCCCAGGAAGTTCGCTTAACAGGTCTGGAAGGCGAGCAGCTGGGGATTGTGAGTCTGAGAGAAGCGATCGAAAAGGCTGAAGAAGCTGGAGTAGATTTAGTTGAAATCAGCCCTAACGCCGAACCGCCAGTTTGTCGTATCATGGACTACGGCAAGTTCCTTTATGAAAAGAGCAAGTCTTCTAAGGAACAGAAGAAGAAGCAAAAAGTTATCCAGGTTAAGGAAATTAAATTCCGTCCTGGTACCGACGATGGCGATTATCAGGTAAAACTCCGCAGCCTGATACGCTTTCTGGAAGATGGCGATAAGGCCAAGATCACGCTGCGTTTCCGTGGTCGTGAGATGGCCCACCAACAGATCGGTATGGAAGTGCTTAACCGCGTCCGTGACGATCTGAGTGAACTGGCAGTAGTCGAATCCTTCCCTACGAAGATCGAAGGCCGCCAGATGATCATGGTGCTCGCTCCTAAGAAGAAACAGTAGGCCTTCAAGTAGCAATTCCTGTGGAGCCAACAGGCTTCGCAGGTTTTGTTCGCCTGGGTTTCGTTTATTTAACAATGCGAAGTGGAAGTTATTAAGATGCCAAAAATTAAGACCGTACGCGGTGCTGCTAAGCGCTTCAAAAAAACCGGTGGTGGTGGATTTAAGCGTAAGCACGCAAACCTGCGTCATATTCTGACCAAAAAATCTACTAAGCGTAAACGTCACCTGCGTCCAAAAGGCCTTGTGTCTAAAGGCGATCTGGGTCTGGTTATCGCGTGCCTGCCGTACGCATAAGCCGTTAACGTTTAATTTTTTACTAAGAATATAGATACAGGAGAGCACATATGGCTCGCGTAAAACGTGGTGTAGTTGCCCGCGCACGTCACAAGAAAATTTTGAAACAAGCCAAAGGCTACTACGGTGCGCGTTCACGCGTATACCGCGTTGCCTTCCAGGCAGTTATCAAAGCAGGTCAGTACGCTTACCGTGACCGTCGTCAACGTAAACGTCAGTTCCGTCAACTGTGGATTGCGCGTATCAACGCAGCAGCACGTCAGAACGGTATTTCTTACAGCAAATTCATCAACGGCCTGAAAAAAGCCTCTGTTGAAATCGACCGTAAGATCCTGGCTGACATCGCAGTATTCGACAAAGTAGCGTTCACCGCTCTGGTCGAAAAAGCGAAAGCAGCTCTGGCATAAGCCAGTTGAAAGAGGGAGCTCTGCTCCCTCTTTTCGTTTCAACAGCATCAAAACGTTGACAATTTTCCGCCGACCCTTTTCAATAAGGCGTTAGGTCTCTTACCACACAAGGTAATGCAAGCATGAATGCTGCTATTTTCCGCTTCTTCTTTTACTTTAGCACCTGACATCAGGAGGCTAGCGCGTGAAAGACGAAACGGAAAACAGCGCCAGAAAGCCTCCTGATGGAGGCTTTTTTTGTATCTGCCGCTTGTAAATATCGCTACATAACGAGGAAAACCATGTCACATCTCGCAGAGCTGGTTGCCAGTGCAACGGCCGCCATTAACCAGGCCTCAGATGTTGCCGCGTTAGACAACGTCCGCGTCGAATATCTGGGCAAGAAAGGGCACCTGACCCTTCAAATGACTACCCTGCGTGAGTTGCCGCCAGAAGAGCGTCCGGCTGCAGGTGCGGTGATTAACGAAGCCAAAGAGCAGGTTCAGCAGGTGCTGAACGAGCGTAAAAACGCGCTGGAAAGCGCCGCGCTGAATGCCCGCCTGGCCGCCGAAACCATCGATGTCTCCCTGCCGGGTCGCCGTATTGAGAACGGTGGTCTGCACCCGGTCACCCGCACCATCGACCGCATTGAAAGTTTCTTCGGTGAGCTCGGCTTTACCGTGGCGACCGGCCCGGAAATCGAAGACGATTACCATAACTTCGATGCCCTGAATATCCCAGGCCACCACCCGGCACGTGCTGACCACGACACTTTCTGGTTCGATGCCACGCGTCTGCTGCGCACCCAGACCTCTGGCGTGCAGATCCGTACCATGAAGGAGCAGGAACCGCCGATCCGCATCATCGCCCCGGGTCGCGTCTATCGTAACGACTACGATCAGACCCACACTCCAATGTTCCACCAGATGGAAGGTCTGATCGTTGATAAAAATATCAGCTTCACCAACCTGAAGGGCACGCTGCACGATTTCCTGAACAACTTCTTTGAGGAAGATCTGCAGGTTCGTTTCCGTCCGTCCTACTTCCCGTTCACCGAACCGTCCGCAGAAGTTGATGTGATGGGTAAAAACGGCAAATGGCTGGAAGTGCTGGGCTGCGGCATGGTGCACCCGAACGTGCTGCGTAACGTCGGCATTGACCCGGAAGTTTACTCCGGCTTTGCTTTCGGTATGGGGATGGAGCGTCTGACCATGCTGCGTTATGGCGTGACCGACTTGCGCGCTTTCTTCGAAAACGATCTGCGTTTCCTCAAACAGTTTAAATAAGGGCAGGACAGAACAATGAAATTCAGTGAACTGTGGTTACGCGAATGGGTGAACACCGAGCTCGACAGCGAGGCGCTCTCTAACCAGATCACCATGGCCGGCCTGGAAGTGGACGGCGTTGAGCCGGTTGCTGGTGCCTTTAACGGCGTGGTTATCGGTGAAGTCGTGGAGTGCGGCCAGCACCCGAACGCAGACAAACTGCGTGTCACCAAAGTTAACGTGGGCGGCGAACGTCTGCTGGATATCGTCTGCGGCGCGGCGAACTGCCGTCAGGGCCTGAAAGTGGCCGTGGCGACCGTTGGCGCGGTGCTGCCGGGCGATTTCAAAATCAAAGCGGCAAAACTGCGCGGCGAGCCTTCTGAAGGCATGCTGTGCTCGTTCTCCGAGCTGGGTATTTCCGACGATCACTCTGGCATTATTGAGCTGCCAGCGGATGCGCCGATTGGCACCGACCTGCGCGACTACCTCAAGCTCGATGACAACACTATCGAGATCAGCGTCACCCCGAACCGTGCCGACTGTTTAGGTATCATCGGCGTGGCCCGCGACGTGGCGGTACTGAACCAGACCGAACTGAACGCGCCAGAAATCGCGCCAGTTGCCGCGACTATCAGCGACACGCTGCCGATTCAGGTTGAAGCCGCAGACGCCTGTCCGCGCTACCTGGGCCGTGTGGTGAAGGGGATTAACGTCAAGGCGCCAACCCCGCTGTGGATGAAAGAGAAGCTGCGTCGCTGCGGCATCCGTTCTATCGATGCGGTGGTTGACGTGACCAACTATGTCCTGCTGGAACTGGGTCAGCCGATGCACGCGTTCGATAAAGATTGTATCGAAGGCGGGATCGTCGTGCGCATGGCGAAAGAGGGCGAAACCCTGGTCCTGCTGGACGGCAGCGAAGCCAAACTGAATGCCGACACTCTGGTGATTGCCGACCACGGCAAAGCGCTGGCAATGGGCGGCATCTTTGGCGGCGAACACTCAGGCGTGAATGACGAAACGCAAAACGTGCTGCTGGAGTGTGCTTTCTTCAGCCCGCTGTCCATTACCGGTCGTGCCCGTCGTCATGGTCTGCATACCGATGCGTCTCACCGCTATGAGCGCGGCGTGGATCCGGCCCTGCAGTACAAAGCGATGGAGCGCGCAACCCGCCTGCTGATCGACATCTGCGGCGGCGAAGCCGGTCCGGTGATTGATGTCACCAGCGACGCGCATCTGCCGAAGCCTGCGACCATCACCCTGCGTCGCGGCAAGCTGGATCGCCTGATTGGTCATCACATTGCCGATGCGCAGGTGAGCGACATTCTGCGCCGTCTGGGCTGTGACGTGGCCGAAGGTCAGGACCAGTGGACTGCCGTAGCGCCGAGCTGGCGTTTCGATATGGAGATCGAAGAAGATCTGGTGGAAGAAGTGGCCCGTGTTTACGGCTACAACAACATTCCTGATGAGCCGGTGCAGGCTGGCCTGGTGATGGGCTCCCATCGCGAAGCCGACCTCTCCCTGAAGCGTGTAAAAACCATGCTGAACGACAAAGGTTACCAGGAAGTGATCACCTACAGTTTCGTTGACCCGAAAGTGCAGCAGCTGATCCACCCGGGCCAGGAAGCATTGATTCTGCCAAGCCCAATCTCCAGCGAAATGTCCGCCATGCGTCTGTCGCTGCTGACCGGCCTGCTGAGCACCATCGTTTACAACCAGAACCGTCAGCAGAGCCGTGTGCGCATCTTCGAAACCGGTCTGCGCTTTGTGCCGGATACCCAGGCTAACCTCGGCATCCGTCAGGATCTGATGCTGGCGGGCGCTATCTGCGGCAACCGCTATGAAGAGCACTGGGATCTGAGTAAAAACAGCGTTGATTTTTACGACCTGAAGGGCGATCTGGAATCGGTGCTGGATCTGACCGGTAAATTGTCTGAAATTGAGTTCCGTGCTGAAGCCATTCCAGCCCTGCATCCGGGCCAGAGCGCCGCGATTTATCTGAAAGGTGAACGCGTTGGTTTCATTGGTGTTGTGCACCCGGAGCTGGAACGCAAGCTGGATCTCAATGGCCGCACGCTGGCGTTTGAACTGGAGTGGAACAAGGTCGCAGACCGCGTCATTCCTCAGGCTCAGGACGTTTCCCGCTTCCCTGCAAACCGTCGTGATATTGCAGTTGTGGTGGCCGAAAATGTGCCTGCCGCAGATATTTTGGCCGAATGTAAGAAAGTTGGCGTAAATCAGGTAGTTGGCGTAAACTTATTTGACGTGTACCGCGGTAAGGGCGTAGCAGAGGGCTTTAAGAGCCTGGCTATCAGCCTGATCCTTCAGGATACCAGCCGTACACTCGAAGAAGAGGAGATTGCCGCTACCGTCGCCAAATGTGTAGAGGCATTAAAAGAGCGATTCCAGGCATCATTGAGGGATTGAACCTATGGCGCTTACAAAAGCTGAAATGTCCGAATATCTGTTTGATAAGCTTGGGCTTAGCAAACGGGATGCCAAAGAGCTGGTTGAGCTGTTTTTCGAAGAGATCCGTCGCGCTCTGGAAAATGGTGAGCAGGTAAAACTCTCCGGCTTTGGTAACTTTGATTTGCGCGACAAAAATCAACGTCCGGGCCGTAACCCGAAGACGGGTGAGGATATTCCCATTACAGCTCGCCGCGTGGTGACCTTCAGACCCGGCCAGAAGTTAAAAAGCCGTGTCGAAAACGCTTCACCCAAAGCAGAGTGATATGATCTAACCAAAAAGGCCGCTGATGCGGCCTTTTTTCTTTGCGCTGCTGTAAACCCACCGTAAAATCAGTTACATCATTCACCCGCATAATGACTCCGATGCCCGAACTTGCCCGTCAGCAGTACCGCGCCGATCTGCGTAAATTGCTCTTTCTGTTACTGGCGCTGGTTATCGCGCTGGGATTGAGCCTGTGCGCCGGCGATCGGTGGATTGGTCCTGAAGCGTGGTTCACTCCCCGTGGGGAGCTGTTTATCTGGCAAATCCGCCTGCCGCGTACGCTGGCCGTGGTGCTGGTGGGGGCAGCGCTGGCGCTCAGCGGAACTATCATGCAGGCGCTGTTCGACAACCCGCTGGCGGAGCCCGGATTATTGGGCGTATCGAACGGGGCCGGGGTAGGGCTGATTGCCGCCGTGATGCTCGGCGGCGGGACGTTATCGGGCTGGAGCTTAAGCCTCTGCGCCATCGCCGGGGCGCTGATCATCACCCTCATCTTGCTGCGTTTCGCCCGCCGTCACCTCTCCGTAAGCCGCCTGCTGCTGGCCGGGGTGGCGCTGGGAATCATCTGTAGCGCCCTGATGACCTGGGCAGTCTATTTTTCCACCGCCTTCGACCTGCGCCAGCTGATGTACTGGATGATGGGCGGTTTCGGCGGCGTGGACTGGGGGCAGGGCTGGCTGATGCTCCTGCTGGCGCCCGCCATCGTCTGGTCCTGCTTTCAGGCGCCGCCGCTGAACATTCTGGCGCTGGGGGAGATTTCGGCCCGTCAGCTCGGCCTGCCGCTCACCTTCTGGCGCAACACGCTGGTGGTCGCCATCGGCTGGATGGTGGGCGTGAGCGTAGCCCTGGCCGGCGCTATCGGCTTTATCGGTCTTGTCATTCCCCATATGCTGCGTTTGTGCGGTATTACCGATCACCGGCTGTTATTGCCCGCTGCGGCAGTGACGGGCGGCGCAACGCTGCTTTTCGCGGATATCATCGCGCGCCTGGCGCTCAATGCCGCGGAGCTGCCCATTGGGGTGGTGACTGCGACACTGGGCGCACCCGTGTTTATCTGGCTACTCTTAAAAGCCGGACGTTAAGTACAGCCCATCTGAAACACAACCTGAGAGAATGCTATGCCGAACGATATTCTGAACACCGAAGTGACGACCATTGATGGCAAAACCACGACCCTTGCGGACTATAAAGGGAAGGTGCTGCTGGTGGTGAACGTGGCATCGAAATGCGGTCTGACGCCGCAGTATGAGCAGCTCGAAAATATCCACAAAGCATGGGAAAAGGACGGGTTTACCGTGCTCGGTTTCCCATGCAACCAGTTCCTCGGCCAGGAGCCCGGTAGCGAAGAGGAGATCAAAACCTTCTGTAGCACTACCTATGGCATTACCTTCCCGATGTTCAGCAAAATCGATGTCAATGGCGAAGCCCGTCACCCGCTGTACCAAAAATTGATTGCCGCCGCCCCGGTGGCTGTCGCTCCTGAAAGCAGCGGTTTTTATGAGCGTCTGGCAAGCAAAGGCCGTGCGCCGCTCTATCCTGATGACATTTTATGGAATTTCGAAAAATTCCTGATTGGCCGCGATGGGGAAGTGGTCCAGCGTTTTGCGCCGGATATGACCCCTGAGGATCCGATCCTGATGGAAGCGATCAAGCTGGCACTCGCGAAGTAATGTCGATGCTGATGCAGCTCAATGGCGTGACGGAAACCGGGCGTCTGCAAGCGATTTCCGCCCAGGTTAATGCGGGGGAGATCCTGCACCTGGTCGGCCCGAACGGGGCAGGTAAAAGCACATTGCTTGCGCGTATGGCCGGGTTGAGCACCGGGCCGGGCGAAATCCTGTTGCAGGGCGAGCCGCTCCCCCGGTGGTCCCCTGCGTCGCTGGCCTGCCGCAGGGCTTATCTGGCCCAGCAGCAAAGCGCGCCGTTCGCCATGCCGGTCTGGCACTATCTGACGCTGCATCAGTACGACAAACAGCAAAAAACGTTGTTAAGTGACGTGGCGGGGACGCTGGGTATCGAGGATAAACTTTCTCGCCACGTCAGCCAGCTCTCCGGCGGGGAGTGGCAGCGCGTGCGGCTGGCTGCCGTGATCCTGCAAATCCACCCTGGCGGCAATCCGCACGGCCAGCTATTGTTGCTGGACGAGCCGATGAACAGTCTCGACGTCGCCCAGCAGGTGGCCCTCGACCGGCTGTTAAGCGCCCTGTCACGGCAGGGGATTGCGGTGGTTATGAGCAGCCACGATTTGAACCATACGCTGCGCCACGCCCATCGCGTCTGGCTGCTGAAGCGGGGGTTGCTTATCGCCAGCGGCGCGCGGGACAGCGTGCTGACGCCGCCGAATCTGGCTAAAGCCTACGATATGTCATTTCGCCGTCTGGACATCGAAGGTCACAGAATGATCATTTCGACGTCCCAGGAATAACCGCTTGTTGCACAGCGACATATTCACAGGCTAAATTACGGAAAGCACAAAAATCAGAGGATTCGTCTGGAATGCGATTCTGTTTTCTTCTTGTGGCCACGCTATTTCTTGCAGGATGCAGCAGCCATCGCGCACCGCCTCCGAACGCGCGGCTGTCCGATTCTATTGCCGTGATTGCCGGCCTGAACGATCAGCTGCATCACTGGAGCGGCACCCCTTATCGCTATGGCGGCATGACGCGTGGCGGGATTGATTGTTCAGGATTTGTGCTCCTGACCTTCCGCGACCAGTTTGCGCTACAGCTGCCGCGTGAAACGCGCCAGCAGGCCACCATTGGCACCGAAATTGACAAAGATGAGCTGCTTCCGGGCGATCTGGTGTTTTTCAAAACCGGCTCCGGCGAAAGCGGGCTACACGTCGGGATATATGACACCGACAATCAATTTATTCATGCCTCTACCAGTCGTGGTGTGATGCGCTCTTCCCTCAATAACGTCTACTGGCGTAAAAATTTCTGGCAAGCCCGACGTATTTAACCCTGTCGCGCCGCGCGGCGCGACATTCTCTTTCATCCGTAAATGTTATTCGTTAGTGAGCTTTAATTGTGGAGAATTGCTTAGCCGCTGAATTAATTTGAAGCAATTCTGTTAGTTAGCGACAACTGGCTATTAAGCACTATCCAGGATAAGATTATTTCAGGACTAAGGAAAATCCGAATATTTAATGGAACGAATGAAATTAATCTTATTAAAATCCATAAAGTTGAATTGCTTCAGCATATGTTTCAGGATGTCTTGTATCGTTTTTAAACCGGGTCGGACGCCATGATTGTGATGCTGGATATTGCTTATCAGTCTGAATTGTTATTACTGCCTGCGCGGAATGACTCAGGATCGCTGACAGGCCTTGAAATAGTCGTGAACTTTGTTGGTGTGGATAACCAGGTCCGCATTCCGACCGAACTGGTGCGCCCGTATCTCTCCCCTGAGCAAGAGCTGATGCTGTTTCAGGAACAGCTGGCGATGCTCGACAGCTGCAAACTCTTTTTTATTCAGCAGCAGCTGACAGCATGGATAAATATCTCTCCGGCCATCGTTGAATACCTGTTAACAGAAGAAAACGGTGCTGCAATAAGTGAGCAACATCCGTGGCTGGAGTTCTGCATTAATGAGAATTATCCCGATCTGAATAAAGGCAATATGAATACGGCCCTGATGGACTTTGCCCTGCGTTTTCCGCTGGTGCTTGGCAATTTCGGCGCCGGGGATGCCTCCACCAAAGCCATTTTTGATGGCATGTTTAAACGCGTGGCGCTGGATAAAAACTTCATTCAACAGCATTTAACAGATAATACATTCGAGCTGTTATTAAAGGCGATCATGACTCAGGTCTCGCCCTACTGTCAGTCATTGATGGTGGCGGGCGTGGACGACGACCTTACCCTGCAGCGGCTGTCGGCATTTGGCTTCAGCGCCATGCAGGGCGGCTTGTGGCCTGCCGTTCCCCTTGAGCGCATTACCACCCTGGTGCAGGGATAACCCTTACCTTACCCGGTGTTTAACCTCTGATAAACCCACTACACTAAAAGCAGGAGGACCTATGACCCTGTCTTTTACCGCGCACTGGCATGATGAATTACCCGGCTTTTATACGGCTCTGAAACCCACTCCACTCAATAATGCCCGCTTGATCTGGCATAACACGGCGCTGGCCACCGAGCTGGCGATCCCGGAGTCGCTGTTTAGCCCCGAACAGGGCGCTGGCGTGTTTGGCGGCGAAACCCTGCTGCCGGGCATGCAGCCGCTGGCCCAGGTTTACAGCGGCCATCAGTTCGGCGTCTGGGCCGGGCAGCTGGGGGACGGGCGGGGGATCCTGCTCGGCGAACAGCAACTCGCCAACGGGCAAACGATGGACTGGCACCTGAAAGGCGCCGGGCTCACCCCTTATTCACGTATGGGCGACGGGCGCGCCGTGCTGCGTTCGACCATCCGTGAAAGCCTGGCCTCGGAAGCGATGCACGCCCTCGGGATCCCCACCACTCGCGCGCTGTCGATCGTCACCAGCGACACGCCTGTGGCACGTGAGACCATGGAGCAGGGGGCAATGCTGATCCGCGTGGCTCAAAGTCACGCCCGCTTCGGTCATTTCGAACACTTCTACTATCGCCGCGAGCCGGAGAAAGTTCGCCAACTGGCGGATTTTGTCATCAAGCATCACTGGCCGCAGTTGCAGGACGATGCCGATAAATACATCCTCTGGTTCCGCGATGTGGTGACGCGGACTGCCGCGCTGATCGCCAGCTGGCAGACGGTGGGCTTTGCCCACGGGGTGATGAATACCGATAACATGTCGATCCTCGGTCTGACCATCGACTACGGCCCGTACGGCTTCCTCGACGACTATCAGCCGGGCTATATCTGCAACCATTCCGACTATCAGGGGCGCTACAGCTTTGATAACCAGCCGGCGGTGGGGCTGTGGAACCTGCAGCGGCTGGCACAGTCCCTGTCGCCGTTAATCGATGTTGACGCCCTCAACGACGCGCTGGATGGCTATCAGGAGGTGCTCCTGCAGCAGTATGGCAAGCTGATGCGCCGTAAGCTGGGGCTGATGACCCAGGAGCGGGGCGACAACGACATCCTGAATAACCTGTTTGCGCTGATGGCGCGGGAAGGCAGTGACTACACCCGCACCTTCCGCATGCTGGGCCAAACCGAGCAGCACAGCGCCGCCTCGCCGCTTCGCGACGAATTTATCGACCGGCAGGCCTTCGATGACTGGTTCGCGACCTACCGCGAACGTCTCCAGCGGGAGAATATCGCGGATGACGAGCGTCAGACACAGATGAATGCCGTTAACCCGGCGATGGTGCTGCGCAACTGGCTGGCGCAGCGGGCGATCGAGCAGGCGGAGAAAGGCGATTACGCCGAACTGCACCGGTTGCACGAGGCGCTGCGTACGCCGTTTGCCGACCGCAACGATGACTACATCAGCCGCCCCCCCGACTGGGGTAAGCGGCTGGAAGTAAGTTGTTCAAGCTAAGAGACGAGAAAAACCTGGGGAGTAGCGTTCAACGGATGCAGGCCCACATGTACCTGCGCGCCATACCAGCGCGCAAGGTCATCGGCCTTTAGCACCGACGGGGGCGTTCCCTGGGAGACAATCCTCCCCTCGTGCAGGAGCACGATCCGGTCGGCCCATAAGGCGGCCAGATTGAGATCGTGCAGCACTACGCAGACGTGCAAGTTCCCGTCCGCAGTCAGCGTTTTCAACAGCCGCAGCAGATGCTGCTGGTGGTAAAGATCCAGCGCCGAGGTGGGCTCATCGAGGAACAGCCAGCCGCGCGGCGCGGCGTCGCACCACAGCTGCGCCAGTGCCCGGGCCAGCTGTACCCGCTGCTGCTCTCCGCCCGACAGGGCCGCATACTGACGACCCGCCAGCGGCTGACAGCCGGTGAGCTGCATCACCTCGCTGACGATCTGCGCTTCAGGCTGCGGCGTCCAGGGCGAACGTCCCATCCCGATCACCGCCTCCACCGGCCAGTCAAAGCCCAGCTGAGTTTGCTGGCGCATCACCGCCCGCTGACGCGATAACGCCTGGGTACCCCACGCCGCCAGGGCTTTTCCGTCCAGCAGACAGCGCCCGGTATCCGGCCGGAGAAAACCGGTTAACAGACGCAGCAGGGTTGATTTCCCCGCGCCGTTGGGGCCGATCAGCGCCACCAGTTCGCCCTGTGCGAGCGACAGCGAGACATCGCGTACCACCGCCCGGCCTGCCACGCTATAAGACAGGCCTTCAGCCAGTAAGGGTTCAGCCATGCTGACCTCCACGCCGGAAAATGAGCCACAGGAACCAGGGCGCGCCGAGAATGCTGGTCAGCAACCCCACCGGCATCTCCGCCGGGGCGACCAGCGTGCGTGCGGCGGTATCGGCAATCAGCAGCAGAAAGGCCCCCGCCAGCACCGAGCCGGGGATCACCGCCCGGTGATCCGATCCCAGCCACATGCGCATCAGGTGCGGCACCACCAGACCGATAAAACCGATCACTCCGCTCACCGCCACCGCGGCGGCCACCAGCAGGGCGCTGCACAGGAGTAAAACCCGCTGAACGAGCCGCACGTCGACGCCCAGATAGTGCGCCTCCTCCTCACCCAGCTGCAGCAGGTTCAGGGCTGTAGCCAGCCGCCAGATCACCAGCACGGTGGGGATCATCAGCGAGGTCACCGCCAGCAGGGTGGACCATTGCGCCTGGCCGAGACTGCCCATCCCCCACAGTGAGAGCTGGCGCAGCTGGGCATCGTTACTGACCCAGGAGAGGACGCCCACCGCCGCCCCGCACAGAGCATTGATGGCGATCCCCACCAGCAGCAGACGCGAAAGCGAGTTCTCCCGCTGCTGGCTGAGGAGAAAAATCACTACGGTCGCCGCCAGCGCGCCGAGAAAGGCCGCCAGCATCGGGGCGTAGAGCATCAGCAGAGCGGGGAGGGATATGGGCAACACCACCCACAGGGCGACGGCGCAGGCGGCACCGCTGCTGATCCCGAGCAAACCCGGATCGGCGAGGGGGTTGCGAAACAGCCCCTGCATCACGCAGCCCGCCAGCGCCAGCGAGCCGCCAATCACCAGCGCCAGCAGCACCCGCGGCAGGCGAATAGTGAGCCAGATCTGACGCAGGGCTTCGTCACTGCCGCTCCACAGCAGGGACACCGGCAGGCGCAACGCGCCAAAACCGGTGGCCAGCAGCGTCATCACCGCCAGCGCCATTCCCAGTCCCCACAGGGAATAACCGATCCGGCGAGGCATCAGGGCAGTTGCTCGGCTTTGCTGCGCAGCTGTCCGATGGCCTGCGGGGTACGCACGCTAAACCCGAGCAGTGCCATATCATCAATCTGCAATACCTGTTTATGACGTCCCGCCGGGGTTTGCGCCAGACCTGGCAGCTTCCACAGATTGGCTTCTCCACCCATCGCCTTTAAGCCCTCCTGCGAAATCACCACCAGATCGGGCTGGCTGGCGATCACACCTTCCTGAGAGAGTGGCTGATAGCGGGAGAACCCCTGCATGGCGTTATGCAGACCGGCCGCGCGGATCGCCGCATCGGCCCCGGTCTCCTGCCCGGCGGCCATGGCGGTCATCCCGCCGTGGTTGAGGATAAACAGCACCCGCTTATCGATCGGTGAGGCGGGCAGCGCAGCCAGCTCCTGCCGCAGGCGCTTACGCAGGGTTTCCCCTTCGGCAATGCGGTGCGTCGCCTGGGCCACCACCCGCACTTTCTCGTCGATAACGCTGAGGGCATTACTGCCCGGCACCGTCACCACGCTGACGTTACTCTGCCCGACCTGTTTCAGCGCCAGCGAAGGCTGCGCCTGGGCGCTGGCTAAAACCAGCGTCGGGCGCATCGCCAGGATCCCCTCGGCATTGAGCTGGCGCAGGTAGCCCACGTCCGGCAGCGAGGTGGCCTGCTCCGGCCACTGGCTGGTGCTGTCGCGCGCCACCAGCGAGCCTTCGGCCCCCAGAGCGTAGATAATCTCCGTCACGTCGCCGCCGAGGGCGACGATCCTCTCCTGTACCGCGCCGATGGCGGCCAGCGGTAGGGCGACAAGCAGGGCGAGCAGTTTTCTCATGCGGCCAGCCCTTTTACCGTCAGGGCGTCAATCTGTGAACGCCACTGAATCTGCTCGGGCTCGCCTTCCGTGCGCTGACCGTACAGCTGGGCGATCTGCGTCCCGTCGGCGGCAAAGAGTTCGAGGCTGGTGACATGCCCGTCGGCGGTCGGTTTGCGGGTCACCCAGCTTTCAGCGATGGTCTCTTCCAGCAGATGCAGGGTAAAGGCCGGGTTGAAGATGTTCAGCCAGCCCTTCATCGGAACCACTTTTTCCACCGCGCCGGTGAAGATCTGCACGCAGCCGCGGTTGCCAACGAAAATCATGATCTCGTTGCCGTCCTGACGGGCGCTATTCAGCAGCTGCACCAGGGCGCTGTTATCCACCTGACAGGCGAGGTCGTCCCCCACCAGACGGAACGCCTGTTGCCGGGTCAGACTGTGGCGCTTCAGCAGGCCGAAGAACTGGTGGACGTCGGTCATGGCGCGCCACTCGCTGTCCACCGTCGCAGCGTCGGGATTCGCCACGTTAACTGCCGGGTCGGCGGCTTTCAGCGCCAGCGGCGGGTTATCGGCGAAGATAAAGCGGGACAGCAGGTCGCCCCAGGCAGCCATGTCCGTGTTGTCGGTGGCATAGACCTTCAGCAGCGCATCGCCCTGATGGTCGAAAAACTGAATGCTCTGGCGTTCGCCGCGGGGAGTGGTTTCGGTGATATGAAACGCGCTGGCCCACTGGTGGAGGAACAGGCGCAGATCCAGCGCGCGCGGGTTGAGCACCAGTCCGGCATGGCCGTTCAGGTGTTGGTTAGTGAAGGTGCCCACCTGCTCATGAACCGCATACTCGTTGCGGCAGATGCATTTGGTTTCGCCTGCCGCTTCCAGCGCGCTGAGGATCTCGCGAATTTCACCGTGCAGACGCCACGCGTCATGTCCTACCCGGGCCCAGGTCAGTTCGGCTTCGCTGATGTTCATCAGGGCAGCGATGTCCCGCGCGTATTTTCCCGGGTTTTCTTGTTTGAGTTCAAGCCAGCGTGTGTAGTGATTCATTGTCTCTTCCTTCCGGATAAATACCCCGGCAGCGCCGGGGCAGGGTAATTACCACTGATAACTCACGAAAATCTTGCCGTTGCGGCCATCCTGCGGGATGCCCTGCGGGGACCAGTACTCTTTGTCAAAGGCGTTGCCAAGCACCAGGGTGGTGGTCACGCCTTTCAGCGCCTGTTGACCCTGATAGCTGACGTAGAAATCATTCACCGCGTAGCCCGGCTGGTGGCTGTAACTGCTGCTCACGTGAGTGGAGCGATCGGCAAAGGTGCCGATCCAGCCGACGCTAAAGCCGCTCTGCGCCAGGGGGACATCCAGCTTGCTGGAGACGGTGTCCGGGCTGATGCTGGAGATGTACTCCCCGGTGTCGGTGTCTTTACCCCGGGTGCGGTTATAGGCCACGTCGAGGTTAAACAGGCTGGCGGAGTATTTCGCCATCACGTCCCAGCCCCAGATTTTGGCGTTCGGCACGTTGTACGACATGGTTGTCGCGGCGGCAAAATCGACGGTGGTGGAGATGTAATCTTTAGCATGGGTATCAAAGTAGCTGGCTTTGAACTCCAGCGCATCGTCAGCCAACAGCAGATCGTCAAAGCGCAGACCGAACCCGTACTCCTGGGTTTCATTGGTTTCCGGGCGCAGGTTCGGGTTCGGCACCCAGTAGTTGGTGTAGAACCGGCCAATGGAGAAGTGTTTCGCGTCGTTATACATTTCCCCCATCGTCGGGGCGCGGAAGGCCTGGGCATAAGAGCCGAACAGCATCAGCCAGTCCGCGGGGGACAGGGTGATCCCGGCGCGGGAGGACCATTTATCGGCATCCACATCCTCATAGCCGTCGCTGCTGCCGCTGTAGTTATCGTAGCGGGTACCGCCCAGCAGGGTGATCGGCAGGTCGCGCAGTGTGATCTCATCCTGGATCCAGCCGGAGCTAAAGTCGATGCTCGCATCAGGGAAGCCGGTGGTGGCCCCGGACGGCTCCTGCTCCTGACGGTAGTACTCCCCGCCGTAGGTCAACAGATGCGAGGCGAAGGAGTCGGCGAACAGGCGGGTGCGGTTCTCTACTTTGCCGCCTTTGGTAGTCTGCTGGCGGAATTCGCCGGTGCCATCGATGTTCTGAGCATTAATACGCGCCTCGGACCAGTAAAGGCGGGCATCGGCGTTCAGCCAGTCGTTGCCTTCCGGGGCAATGTGATACCCCAGCTGAACATCCCGCTGAATGGTGGAGCGGTCGGTCATCGGGTTGCTGCTGTCTTCCGCCTCGATGGTCTGCGGGTTTTTCGGCTCCTGCGCCGCATTATTGTAATAGCGCAGCGAGCCGCTCAGGGACTGGGCCCGATCCATCTGCCAGCTGCCTTTGGCCAGCATATTGTTGATCGATTCGTCATTCGGCGCAGTGCCGCCGCCGCCCTGGCGGATATCCCCGCGATCCCGGCTCGACCAGGCCACCAGGCCGTCAAGGGTATCGGTGCGGCCAAAGGCGCTGGCACCCATGCCGAGGCTGTGATCGCCGGTGGCGGCGGTGCCAAACACGCGGTAGCCGCTGGTTTGTCCGGCCTGGAGCAGATCTTTTGCATCGGCGGTGTCATAGGCGATCACCCCGCCCATCGCGCCGCTGCCGTACAGCAGGGCGGACGGCCCGCGCACGATCTCGATACGCTTAATCAGGGCCGGATCGAGGAAGGTGCTGTTCAGGTGACCGGTATCGGTGCCCTGGCGCACGCCATCAACCAGCACCAGCACGCCGCGGCGATCGTACCCGCGCAGATTAACGTCCTGGCCGTTGGTGCGCCCGGTGCCGTCGAGGGTCAGGCCGGGCACGTGGCGCAGCAGATCGGCGGCGGAACTGGCGGTTTGATTTTCCGGGGCGGTGGCGTCAATGACGCTGACCATCATCGGGGCTTCAAAGGCGCTGCGGGCATTACCGGTGGCGGTAACGGTCATGTCGTCGGTGGCGGCAACAGCCGCTCCCGGCAGGGCGCTGACGATCGCCAGTGCCAGCAGCGACGGGCGTAAAGACGCGGTATTCAGGTATGGCATGAGCCACTCTCCATTTAAAAGTGAAAAGCGCTGGCTGCCTGGGGGGAACCTGGGTGGCTGGCGGGGGACTTATTTTGTGAGGATTAATTTTCCGGCATGTGTCTGACGCAGCAGGTAGTGCTGGCCGTCATGCTCAATAATGACGCGGCCCTCTTCGCCCAACAGGTGTTTACTGTCGATTCGGCGATCGGTTGCGCCTGGGGCTGGCTGTGTTTTGTCTTCAGGACGAGTGAGCGTTGCTGCAGTGTTATCCATACGTGACATAATGTTTTTCAAAATAGCAATCAATGTAACAATGATAATCATTATCAACAAATCGATTTTGACGGCAAGCGTTTTATGAAAAAACAGTGAGGTGGGAATTGTGCGGCCTGGGAAAAAGCCGGGTGGCGCTGCGCTTACCCGGCCTACGGTATCGCTTTTCCAGGCCCGGTAAGGCGAAGCCGCCACCGGGCAGGGATTTTAAAAACGACTGTTAACTGCTGAGGCAAGTTTATCCAGCAGGAGCTCGGTATCTTCCCAGCTCAGGCAAGGATCGGTGATCGACTGGCCATAGGTGATGGGCTGACCGACCACTACTTTCTGCGTTCCTTCGCGCAGGAAGCTTTCGGCCATGATCCCGGCGATGGCGGTGGAGCCGTTGCGGATCTGCTGGCAAATCTCATCGCAAACGTCCAGCTGACGGCGGTGCTGTTTCTGGCAGTTGCCATGGCTGAAATCCACCACCAGCTGCTCGGGAAGGTCGAATTCACGCAGGGTATCGCAGGCTTCCGCAATATCCTGGGGGTGATAATTCGGCTGTTTGCCGCCGCGCATGATGATATGGCCATATGGGTTGCCGCTGGTCTGATAGATGGTCATCTGACCGTTCTTGTCCGGCGACAGGAACATATGGCTGGCGCGGGCGGCGCGGATAGCGTCTACCGCGATGCGGGTATTACCGTCAGTACCGTTTTTAAAGCCCACCGGGCAGGAGAGCGCCGAAGCCATTTCACGGTGGATCTGGCTTTCGGTGGTGCGGGCGCCGATAGCCCCCCAGCTAATCAGATCGGCGATAAACTGTCCGGTCACCATATCGAGGAATTCGGTGGCGGTGGGAACGCCCAGCTCGTTGACCTGCAACAGCAGCTTGCGCGCCAGCTGAATGCCGTGGTTCACCCGGTAGCTGCCGTTCAAATCGGGATCGGAGATCAGCCCTTTCCAGCCCACCACGGTGCGTGGTTTCTCGAAGTAGGTGCGCATCACGATTTCCAGACGTGCATGGTGTTTAACCCGCAGTCCCTTCAGGCGCTGGGCATAGTCCATCGCGGCATCAAGGTCGTGAATAGAACAGGGGCCAACAATCACCAGCAGCCGGCGATCTTCACCGTTTAGAATTTTTTCAATACGTTTACGTGACGTTGTCACGTTTTCTGCCACTGCCGCAGAAACAGGGTACCGCTGGGCCAGTTCAGCTGGCGTCACCAGGCTATCGATACGCGCTGTGCGGAGTTCATCGGTTTTATTCATGGTATTTCTCAGAATGTAGTGCTTCAACGGTAACTTACCGGGAAGTGATGGGCATCACCTTAAACCAATCCCCGCTGAATTCAAGTGCAGGGCACAAGCGGTGCCCTGTTGTGGGGTGGGAGTATAAAGGAATATGGACTGATGTACTAGTCTATTAGTACATGCGGCGATTGAGGCCCATAATGTCGAGGATTTTGGTGGCGATCTCTTCTACCGAATAGTTGGTACTGTTCAGCCACGGAATGTTGTTTTTACGATACAGGGCTTCAACTTCGGCTACCTCCAGCCGGCACTGGCGCATCGAGGCGTAGCGACTGTTCTCCCGACGCTCTTCACGGATCGCCGCCAGCCGTTCCGGGTTAATGGTCAGACCAAAGAGCTTATGCTGCAGGGGTTTGAGCGCTGCCGGAAGGACGAGGTTGTCCATATCGTCGGCAATAAAGGGGTAGTTTGCCGCGCGGATCCCGAACTGTAACGCCAGATAGAGGCTGGTGGGGGTTTTCCCGCAGCGCGAGACGCCGAGCAGAATGACCTGGGCCTGATCGAGGTTACGCATCGAGATGCCGTCATCATGGGCGAGGGTGTAATCAATGGCGGCGATACGGGCATCATACTTGATGATATTCGCCGGGTTCAGGCCGTGGGTACGGTGCGCCACCGGGGTCGGATCCAGCTTTAACTCCTGCTGCAGCGGGGCCACCAGCGCCTGCACAATGTCCTGACAGAAGCCTTCACTTTGCAGAATGATATTGCGAATTTCCGGGATCACAATCGAGTAGAACACCAGAGGCCGCTCACCGGTCTGCTGGAAAATGGCGTCGATTTGATCTTTTACCGCTCGGGCACGGCTTTCGTTTTCCACGAACGGCAACGTGATGCTATTGATGGAAACCGGGAATTGCGACATCACCGCATGGCCCAACACTTCGGCGGTGATCGCCGTACCATCGGAAATATAAAAAACGTGGCGATCGACAGCATTATCCATTTTGCACACTCTGTATATCAGATGTAATTGACTGAAAGCATAAATTAAAAAAGTAAAATACAACAGTCAGCGCGGGAGGGAAATTAAAAATGAAACGCTATTTTTATTTTTAATGAAAGGGGTGTTTCATTTTTCAAAATCACCCTAAAGTCTGAGTTTTTTTGTGGGAATCCATACGAATCATTAGGTTAGCATTTAAGCGGGAACAGTCTGAAAAGCTAAAAAATAAAAGTGCTTACACGATTCACCGTTTTTTTAGCGCGAATAAATATGACAGTATAAATACGCAGTAAGGAGTTTCTTAAAACCCGTTCATATATCACAAAAGGATTGTTTCGATGTCCAACAATGGCTCGTCACCGCTGGTGCTTTGGTATAACCAACTCGGCATGAATGATGTAGACAGAGTTGGAGGCAAAAATGCCTCCCTGGGTGAAATGATTACGAATCTGTCCAGTATGGGTGTCTCCGTACCGAATGGATTTGCGACTACCGCCGATGCGTTTAACTATTTTCTGGACCAAAGCGGCGTAAACCAGCGCATTTACGAACTACTGGATAACACGGACATTGATGATGTCTCTGAGCTTGCCAAAGCCGGGACCCAGATCCGCCAGTGGATCATCGATACACCTTTCCAGCCTGAACTGGAAAAAGCCATTCACGACGCCTACAACCAGCTCTCTGCTGATGATGCTCAGGCCTCCTTTGCCGTGCGCTCCTCTGCTACCGCAGAAGATATGCCGGACGCCTCGTTCGCCGGGCAGCAGGAGACCTTCCTCAACGTGCAGGGCTACGATGCCGTGCTGGTGGCGGTAAAACATGTGTTTGCCTCCCTGTTTAACGACCGCGCCATCTCCTATCGCGTGCATCAGGGTTATGACCACCGCGGCGTTGCGCTGTCGGCGGGCGTGCAGCGCATGGTGCGTTCGGATCTGGCCTCGTCAGGCGTGATGTTCTCTATTGATACCGAATCGGGTTTCGATCAGGTGGTCTTTATCACTTCCGCCTGGGGTCTGGGCGAGATGGTGGTGCAGGGTGCCGTTAACCCGGACGAGTTCTACGTTCACAAACCGACCCTGGCCGCAGATCGCCCGGCTATCGTGCGCCGCACCATGGGTTCGAAAAAAATCCGCATGATCTACGCTCCGACCCAGGAGCATGGCAAGCAGGTGCGGATTGAAGATGTGCCGCAGGAGCAGTGCGACCGCTTCTCCCTGACCGATGCCGAAGTGCAGGAGCTGGCGAAGCAGGCGGTGCAGATCGAGAAACACTACGGCCGTCCGATGGATATCGAGTGGGCCAAAGATGGCAACACCGGCAAACTGTTCATTGTCCAGGCGCGTCCGGAAACCGTGCGTTCCCGCGGTCAGGTGATGGAGCGTTACACGCTGCATGCCCAGGGCAATATCATTGCTGAAGGCCGTGCCATCGGCCACCGCATCGGCGCGGGCCCGGTGAAAGTCATTCACGACATCAGCGAAATGAATCGTATCCAGCCGGGCGACGTGCTGGTGACCGACATGACCGACCCGGACTGGGAACCGATCATGAAAAAGGCGGCGGCGATTGTCACCAACCGTGGCGGTCGCACCTGTCACGCGGCAATCATCGCCCGTGAGCTGGGTATTCCGGCCGTGGTCGGCTGCGGTGACGCCACCGAGCGCATGAAGGACGATCAGAACGTCACGGTCTCCTGCGCAGAAGGCGATACGGGCTACGTCTACGCCGAGATCCTCGACTTTAGCGTGAAGAGCTCCAGCGTCGACACCATGCCGGATCTGCCGCTGAAGATCATGATGAACGTCGGTAACCCGGACCGCGCCTTTGACTTCGCCTGTCTGCCAAACGAAGGCGTTGGCCTGGCGCGTCTGGAGTTCATCATCAACCGCATGATCGGGGTTCACCCGCGCGCGCTGCTGGAATTTGACGACCAGGATCCGAAGCTGCAGAAAGAGATCCGCGAGATGATGAAGGGTTACGACTCGCCGAAGGAGTTCTACGTCGGCCGTCTGACCGAAGGGATCGCCACTCTGGGCGCGGCGTTCTTCCCGAAACGCGTCATTGTGCGTCTCTCTGACTTCAAATCTAACGAATATGCCAACCTGGTGGGCGGCGAGCGTTACGAGCCGGAAGAAGAGAACCCGATGCTGGGCTTCCGCGGCGCCGGTCGTTACGTCTCTGACAGCTTCCGCGACTGCTTTGCGCTGGAGTGCGAGGCGGTGAAACGCGTGCGCAACGACATGGGGCTGACCAACGTCGAGATCATGGTGCCGTTCGTGCGTACCGTCGATCAGGCGAAAGCGGTTGTCGACGAGCTGGCCCGTCAGGGGCTGAAACGCGGCGAGAACGGACTCAAAATCATCATGATGTGTGAGATCCCGTCCAACGCCCTGCTGGCAGAGCAGTTCCTGGAACACTTCGACGGCTTCTCTATCGGCTCCAACGATATGACGCAGCTGGCGCTGGGTCTGGATCGCGACTCCGGCGTGGTCTCTGCGCTCTTTGATGAGCGTAACGAGGCGGTGAAAGCGCTGCTGTCGATGGCCATCCGCGCCGCGAAGAAACAGGGCAAATACGTCGGCATCTGCGGTCAGGGGCCTTCCGACCATGAAGACTTTGCTGCCTGGCTGATGGAAGAGGGGATCGACAGCCTGTCCCTTAACCCGGACACCGTGGTGCAAACCTGGCTGAGCCTGGCGGAACTGAATAAGTAACGCTGCGCTTCTGCAACGAATAAAGGCGAGGACTTTGGTCCTCGCCTTTTTATTTAGAGCAACTAACCTGCTGTAATGGCAGGTTTTTCTTTATGGTTGCCGAATTCTGGATAAAAAAAAGCCCATCGTGGGAGATGGGCAAAGACTACACACAGCAATTCGTTGTTTCACTCAGGGGATTTCCATGCTTATAAATCAAGGTGTTGTTGATTCATAACCGTGACCTAATAGTAGGCATGGGGAATTTTTGCGTCGATCAGATTCGTCTCAATAGTTTAAAGAAAGTGAAGATTTTATGAGAGTAATGAGGCAATTGCGGATAAAAACGGGTTTAGCTGCGCTTAAGGGAAATTGAAATGATAAGTGACGCTTAACATTCTGGTGGGCGAACCCACCAGAACCTGAATTTACTTCTTCAGCTCTTCCGTCTCGTTCAGCGCTTCAAGCAGCGCGTCGGGATCGGTCGGCGGCAGCGGGACTTCGTGTACCCACGCGGAGAACAGTCGCCAGGAGACCGCCAGCAGCACCGGCCCGATAAACAGACCGATCATCCCGAAGGCAATCAACCCGCCGATAACGCCAGAGAGGATCAGGATTAACGGCAGGTCGGCGCCCATGCGAATCAGTATTGGACGAATGACGTTATCCATCGTGCCCACCACGCAGCTCCACACCAGCAGCACCGTGCCCCAGGTGGTATCACCGCTCCAGTAGAGCCAGACAATTGCCGGGACCAGCACCAGCAGAGGCCCCAGCTGCATCAGACAGGTTAACAGCATCAGCACGGTAAAGAGGGTGGCATAAGGCACGCCGGAAATCGCCAGACCAATTCCGCCCAGCACCGACTGCACCAGCGCCGTCACCACCACGCCCAACGCAACCGCACGCACGGCCTGCGCCGCCAGCAGCATCGCCGCATCGCCGCGGGCGGAGGCCAGACGGGTCGCAAAATGACGAACCCCGAGCGCTACCTGCTCGCCGCGCCAGTAGAGCAGGGCGCTGAACAGCAGCATCAACACGCAGTGGACAACAAAGCGGCCCAGGTGCGCGGCGGTACCGACAAACCAGGTGGTGGTCGCGCCAACATAAGGCCGCACCTTCGCCATGATGGCGCTGCCGCCCATATCCAGCAGGTTATGCCAGCCGGCATAGAGCTTATCGCCAATCAGCGGGATATCGTTCAGCCAGTCCAGCGTTGGTAAGGTCATATCCCCGCTGGTGATGCTGGTGATGAGCGGGCCGCTGCCGTCCACCAGGCTATTCACCAGTAGGGCAACGGGGATGACAAACAGCAGCACCAGCAGCAGCGTCATCACCAACACCGCCAGCGCGCGGCGACCAAACAGCAAGCGCTCTAAACGGAGAAACAGCGGCCAGGTGGCGATGACTACCGTCCCCGCCCAGGCAAAGCCAAGAATGAAGGGTTGAACAATCCACAGACACGCAATAATCATGATTGCCAGAAACAGCACCGACAGCAAAACTTGTGCAACGTCCCTGGGCTGGTGTCGATTGACCATAGTTGAAATTTACCTTTGAAGGACACCGGAAAGACCGGTGAGAACAGGAAACTGCATCACTCTAATCATTAGTGATTTCAGCGATTTTTAACAGGCTGATTCTGCCTGTAATTCTGTCGGGCGCATATGAATAAAATGTGATACAAAATGTGAGATACAACGCAAACGATTATCTACAACAATTCAGATGGGGCAGGGTCGACAGTAATGATCCCACAAATTTCTCAGGCACCCGGCGTCGTTCAGCTGGTGCTCAATTTTTTGCAGGCTTTGGAGCAACAGGGTTTTACCGGCGATACCGCCACACGTTATGCCGACAGGCTGACCATGGCGACCGACAACAGTATCTACCAGCTACTTCCCGATGCAGTCGTTTTTCCCCGTTCTACCGCTGATGTGGCCCTGCTGGCCCGTGTAGCATCCCAGGAGCGTTTCGCTTCGCTGATCTTTACCCCCCGCGGCGGCGGCACCGGCACCAACGGCCAGGCGCTGAATACCGGGATCGTTGTCGACATGTCCCGCTATATGAACCGCATCATTGAGATCAACCCGGAAGAGGGGTGGGTGCGGGTTGAAGCCGGGGTGATCAAGGATCAGCTTAACCAGTACCTGAAGCCCTACGGCTACTTTTTTGCCCCGGAGCTGTCGACCAGTAACCGTGCCACCCTCGGCGGGATGATCAACACCGACGCCTCGGGCCAGGGCTCGCTGGTGTACGGCAAAACCTCCGATCACGTCCTCGGGGTGCGGGCGGTGCTGCTTGGCGGCGATATTCTTGATACCCAGCCCGTGCCGGTCGAACTGGCCGAGACGCTCGGGACGGACAACACCACCGCCGGGCGCATCTACCGCACCGTGCTGGACAGCTGTCGCGACAACCGCCAGCTGATTATCGATAAATTCCCGAAACTGAACCGCTTCCTGACCGGCTACGATCTGCGTCATGTCTTCAATGACGACCTGAGCCAGTTCGATTTGACCCGCATCCTGACCGGTTCAGAAGGCACGCTGGCCTTTATCACCGAGGCGCGTCTCGACATCACCCCGCTGCCAAAAGTGCGCCGGCTGGTGAACGTCAAGTACAACTCCTTTGACTCTGCGCTGCGTAATGCCCCCTTTATGGTGGATGCCCGCGCATTGTCGGTGGAAACCGTCGACTCCAAAGTGCTCAACCTGGCGCGGGAAGATATTGTCTGGCACTCGGTCAGCGAGCTGATCGCCGACGTGCCCGACAAAGAGATGCTGGGCCTGAACATCGTTGAGTTTGCCGGTGATGACGCCGAACTCATCGAAAGTCAGGTCGCGGCCCTGTGCCAGCGGCTCGACGAGCTGATCGCCCGGGGCGAGGGCGGGATAATTGGCTGGCAGCTGTGCAACGAGCTTGCCGGTATTGAGCGTATCTATGCGATGCGTAAAAAAGCGGTCGGCCTGTTGGGTAATGCCAAAGGGGCGGCCAAGCCGATCCCCTTTGCCGAAGATACCTGTGTCCCGCCGGAACACCTCGCCGACTATATTGTCGAATTCCGCGCCCTGCTCGACAGCCACGGCCTGAGTTACGGCATGTTCGGTCACGTCGATGCCGGGGTACTGCACGTTCGCCCTGCGCTGGACATGTGCGATCCGCAGCAGGAGATGCTGATGAAGCAGATCTCCGATGACGTGGTAGCCCTCACCGCGAAATACGGCGGCCTGCTGTGGGGCGAGCACGGGAAAGGGTTCCGCGCGGAGTACAGCCCGGCCTTCTTTGGCGAGGCGCTGTTTGGCGAACTGCGCAAAATCAAAGCGGCCTTTGATCCGGACAACCGGCTCAACCCTGGTAAAATTTGTCCGCCTGAGGGCGTTGATGCCCCAATGATGCAGGTAGACGCGGTGAAACGCGGCACCTTCGATCGCCAGATCCCGATTGCGGTGCGCGCTTCGTGGCGCGGCGCGATGGAGTGTAACGGCAACGGCCTGTGCTTTAACTTCGATGCCAAAAGCCCGATGTGCCCGTCGATGAAGATCACCAGCAACCGCATCCACTCCCCGAAAGGGCGCGCCACTTTGGTGCGCGAGTGGCTGCGTCTGCTGGCCGACCGCGGCGTGGATCCGCTGGCGCTGGAGAAAGAGCTGCCGGAAAAACGCGCCAGCCTGCGCACTCTCGTTGAGCGCACCCGTAACAGCTGGCACGCGCGCAAAGGGGAGTACGATTTCTCCCACGAGGTGAAAGAGGCGATGTCCGGCTGCCTGGCCTGTAAAGCCTGCTCTACCCAGTGCCCGATTAAGATCGACGTGCCGGAGTTCCGTTCGCGCTTCCTGCAGCTCTACCACAGCCGTTACCTGCGCCCGATGCGCGATCATCTGGTGGCGACGGTTGAGAGCTATGCCCCGCTGATGGCCCGCGCGCCGCGCACCTTCAACTTCTTTATCAACCAGCCGCTGGTGCGCAAACTGTCCGAGAAGCATATCGGCATGATTGACCTGCCGCTGCTCTCCACGCCGTCGCTGCAGCGCCAGCTGGTGGGCCATCGCTCCGCCAACCTGACCCTTGAGCAGCTGGAGGCCCTGAGCCCGGAGCAGAAAGCGAAAACCGTGCTGGTGGTGCAGGACCCGTTCACCAGCTATTACGACGCGCAGGTAGTGGCTGACTTTATTCGTCTGGTGGAGCGACTGGGCTATCAGCCGGTACTGCTGCCGTTCTCGCCGAACGGGAAAGCCCAGCACATTAAAGGTTTCCTCAATCGTTTCGCCAAAACGGCGCAAAAGACCTCTGACTTCCTTAGCCGGGTGGCGCTGCTGGGGATGCCGATGGTCGGCGTCGATCCGGCGCTGGTGCTTTGCTATCGCGATGAGTACAAGCAGACCCTCGGTGACAAGCGAGGCGACTTCCACGTGATGCTGGTACATGAGTGGCTCCCGGCGATTGTCGACGGGCAAGCCGCCCGGGAGACCAGCGGCGAATCCTGGTACCTGTTCGGCCACTGTACCGAAGTCACCGCGCTGCCGGGCGCTCCTGTCCAGTGGGCTACGATCTTTGCCCGCTTTGGTGCGAAGCTTGAGAGCGTCAGCGTCGGCTGCTGCGGCATGGCCGGGACCTACGGCCATGAGGTGGTGAACCACAAGAACTCGCTGGGGATCTATGAGCTCTCCTGGCATCAGGCGATGCAGCGTTTGCCGCGTAATCGCTGTCTGGCGACCGGCTACTCCTGCCGCAGCCAGGTGAAGCGCGTCGAGGGCAGCGGCGTACGCCATCCACTGCAGGCTTTACTGGAGATTATGGGATGATCTGGAAACGTGCTGTCACCCTGCAGGCGTTAAACGCCATGAGCGACGGGAACATGGTGGGGTTGCTGGACATTCAGTTTACCCGCATCGGCGAAGATGAACTGGAAGCGACCATGCCGGTGGACGGCCGCACTCATCAGCCGTTTGGCCTGCTGCACGGCGGCGCGTCGGTGGTGCTGGCCGAAACCCTGGGCTCGGTAGCGGGCTATCTCTGCACCGAAGGGGAGCAGAAGGTGGTGGGGCTGGAGGTCAATGCCAACCACATACGTTCCGTGCGCAGCGGGCGAGTGCGCGGCGTCTGTCGCGCTCTGCATACCGGCGGGCGACACCAGGTGTGGCAGATTGATATCTTCGATGAACAGCAGCGGTTGTGCTGCTCTTCGCGGTTGACGACCGCAGTCGTATAAAAGTGAAGGCCGCGAAAGCGGCCTTTTTACATTTCCATCTCATTGAAACAGCATTGATTTCTGACAGGTCGCAATTTATGTTAAATCCGACAGCATGAATCATGAGATTATTCTTATGCTCCTTCAAGAGCTAAGCCATGATGAGTGCCGGAGATAAGCGCCGGATGGAGCAAGAAACCCTTAAGACTATTCCAGTAGTCTTAAGGGTTTTCTTTTTTGCGCGGCCCATCTGCGGCCCTTGGTTTACCTTCAATAATCGTCTCTAAGATCCTGCATGGCCGACAGAATGACCAGGCCGGTAATGACCACGGCAAGGATGGCGGTTATCAACAGTGCAGTAAGCATATCCCCTCCTGATGCTGGCCCCTTTACATCAAGGATAGCGTACCCACAGCCTGGCTATAGCCCACCCTAGGGCTCTTTCAGAATACGCTTACAGGTAAGATCAGCCGCATCGGTACACTTCCTATCCCAAAAATAGGCATTTTCTATACATATTTTGCATTTATCCCGTTCAGCCGCGAATTAATGGGAAATCCCTCATCCGATCAACATGTTAAGTTAATGTGATCATCCCTGTTAACCTCCATAGCAGGGTCTATGCTTAATGAAAGTAGCCAAAAAGGGCGGTTAAGCCGAATGCCCCTGCAACTGAGGGGTTGAAGTGATAATCATTATCACTAACATGGTGTTATGCCCTGGGGGCGCAATACAAGAGGTGGATTTATGCAACAGCATTCAGAAACATTTGATCCGACAGAATTTGCGTGGCGTGGATTGTCGCTTACACCTGCCGCAGCGGCGCATATACGCGAGCTGGTAAGCAAGCAGGCGGGCATGCTGGGCGTGCGGTTAGGCGTCAAGACCACCGGCTGCGCCGGCTTTGGTTATGTGCTCGATACCGTCAGCGAACCGGCCAAAGACGATCTACTTTTCGAGCAGGATGGCGCCAGACTGTATGTTCCCTTGCAGGCGATGCCGTTTATTGACGGCACGGAAGTGGATTACGTGCGCGAAGGCTTAAACCAGTTATTCAAATTCAATAACCCGAAAGCCCAGAACGAATGCGGCTGCGGCGAAAGTTTTGGGGTATAGGCGGTATTATGTCTCGACATACTGAAGCAACTGACGACGTCAACACCTGGTCCGGCGGCCATATCAATTACAAAGAGGGCTTCTTCACCCAATTGCAGACCGATGAGCTGGCAAAAGGGATCAATGAAGAGGTGATCCGCGCCATTTCCGCCAAGCGCAACGAGCCAGACTGGATGCTGGAGTTCCGCCTGAATGCGTTCAAAGCCTGGCTGGAGATGGAAGAGCCGCACTGGCTGAAGGCGCACTACGATAAGCTGAACTATCAGGATTACAGCTACTACTCTGCGCCGTCGTGCGGCAATTGCGACGACACCTGCGCCTCTGAGCCCGGCGCGGCACAGCAGACCGGGGCTAACGCCTTTTTAAGCAAAGAGGTGGAAGAGGCCTTCGAGCAGCTTGGCGTGCCGGTGCGGGAAGGACGCGAGGTGGCGGTGGACGCCATCTTCGACTCCGTCTCGGTCGCCACTACCTATCGGGAAAAGCTGGGTGAGCAGGGGATCATCTTCTGCTCCTTTGGCGAAGCCATCCACGATCATCCCGAGCTGGTGAAGAAGTACCTCGGCACGGTGGTGCCGGGCAACGACAACTTCTTTGCGGCGCTGAACGCGGCGGTGGCCTCCGACGGCACCTTTATCTATGTGCCGAAGGGTGTGCGCTGCCCGATGGAGCTGTCGACCTATTTCCGCATCAACGCTGAGAAAACCGGCCAGTTTGAACGCACCATTCTGGTGGCCGACGAGGGCAGTTACGTCAGCTATATCGAGGGCTGTTCCGCCCCGGTTCGCGACAGTTATCAGCTGCACGCCGCGGTGGTGGAGGTGATCATCCATAAAGACGCCGAAGTGAAATACTCCACGGTGCAGAACTGGTTCCCGGGGGATAACAACACCGGCGGCATTCTGAACTTCGTCACCAAGCGCGCATTGTGCGAAGGCGAAAACAGCAAGATGTCCTGGACCCAGTCTGAAACCGGCTCCGCCATCACCTGGAAGTACCCGAGCTGCATCCTGCGCGGGGATAACTCCATCGGCGAGTTCTACTCGGTGGCGCTCACCAGCGGGCATCAGCAGGCCGATACCGGCACCAAGATGATCCACATCGGCAAGAACACCAAATCGACCATCATCTCGAAGGGGATCTCGGCGGGTAAAAGCCAGAACAGCTACCGCGGGCTGGTCAAAATCATGCCGACGGCCACCAACGCGCGCAACTTTACCCAGTGTGACTCGATGCTGATTGGCCCGGACTGCGGGGCGCATACTTTCCCGTACGTCGAGTGCCGTAACAACAGCGCCCAGCTGGAGCATGAAGCTACCACCTCGCGGATTGGTGAAGATCAGCTCTTCTACTGTCTGCAGCGCGGCATCAGCGAAGAGGATGCCATTTCAATGATCGTGAACGGCTTCTGTAAGGATGTGTTCTCTGAACTGCCGCTCGAGTTTGCCGTTGAAGCGCAGAAATTACTGGCGATTAGCCTTGAACACAGCGTCGGTTAAGGATTAAGGAAAGCACATGTTAAGCATTAAAGATTTACAGGTCAGTGTGGAAGATAAAGCGATCCTGCGCGGCCTGAGCCTGGACGTGCGTCCGGGCGAAGTGCACGCCATTATGGGGCCAAACGGCTCGGGGAAAAGCACGCTCTCTGCCACCCTGGCCGGGCGCGAAGATTACGAAGTGGTCGGCGGTTCGGTCGACTTTAAGGGCAAAGATCTGCTCGAGCTGTCGCCGGAAGATCGCGCCGGCGAAGGCATTTTTATGGCCTTCCAGTATCCGGTGGAGATCCCCGGGGTCAGCAACCAGTTCTTCCTGCAGACCGCGCTGAATGCGGTGCGTAAATACCGCAGCGAAGAGGAGCTGGATCGCTTCGATTTTCAGGATCTGATGGAAGAGAAGATCCAGCTGCTGAAGATGCCGGAAGATCTGCTTACCCGTTCGGTCAACGTCGGTTTTTCCGGCGGGGAGAAGAAGCGTAACGACATCCTGCAGATGGCGGTGCTGGAGCCGGAGCTGTGCATTCTCGATGAAACCGACTCCGGGCTGGACATTGACGCCCTGAAAATTGTCGCCGACGGCGTTAACGCCCTGCGCGACGGTAAGCGGTCGTTCATCATCGTTACTCACTACCAGCGTATTCTCGACTACATCAAGCCGGACTACGTGCATGTGCTCTATCAGGGGCGGATTGTGAAATCCGGTGATTTCACGCTGGTGAAACAGCTGGAGGAGCAGGGCTATGGCTGGCTTAGCGAACAGCAGTAACGCGCTGCAGCAGTGGCACCGCCTGTTTGAGGCCCAGGGCGGAACGCGCTCGGAGCAGGCCCAGCAGCACCTGCAGCAGATGCTGCGCCTCGGCCTGCCGACGCGTAAGCACGAGAACTGGAAATACACCCCGCTGGAAGGGCTGCTCAACGGCGAGTTTGTCACCCGGCCTGCCAGCGTGCAACCGACCGATCGTGATGCGCTGGCGCTCACCCTCGACGCCACCCGGCTGGTGTTTGTGGACGGGCGCTTTAGCCCGGCGCTGAGCGACAGCGCCGACGACAGCGGCTTTGAGGTCGTTATTAACGACGAGCGCCAGAGCCTGGCGGCACCGGTGCAGCCGGAGCTGTTCCTGCATCTTACCGAGAGTCTGGCGCAGAGCGTGACCCATATCCGCGTGAAGCGTAACGCGCGTCCTGCGAAGCCGCTGTTGCTGATGCACATCACCCAGGGGCTTGAGGGGGAGGAGATCAACACCGCCCACTATCGCCACCATCTGGAGCTGGGCGAAGGGGCCGAGGCGACGGTTATTGAACACTATGCCAGTCTGACCCCGGCGCGCCATTTCACCGGCTCGCGTCTGACCATGAGCGTGGCGGCCAACGCTCAGCTGCACCATATCAAGCTGGCGTTTGAGAACGCGGCGAGTCATCACTTCGCCCATAACGACCTCCAGCTTGCCGCCGATGCGGCGGCATACAGCCACAGCTTCCTGCTGGGCGGGGCGGTACTGCGTCATAACACCAGCACCCAGCTCAACGGCGAAAACACCACGCTGCGCATTAACAGCCTGGCAATGCCGGTGAAAACCGAAGTGTGCGACACCCGGACCTGGCTTGAGCACAACAAGGGCTACTGCAACAGTCGGCAGCTGCACAAAACTATCGTCAGCGATAAGGGCCGGGCGGTCTTTAATGGGCTGATTAACGTGGCGCAGCACGCCATCAAAACCGACGGGCAGATGACCAACAATAATCTGCTGATGGGCCGGCTGGCGGAGGTGGACACCAAACCGCAGCTGGAAATCTATGCCGATGACGTGAAATGCAGCCACGGGGCAACGGTGGGTCGTATTGATGATGAGCAGATGTTCTATCTGCGCTCCCGCGGGATCGATAAGCAGGCGGCAGAGAAGATGATCATTTACGCCTTTGCCGCCGAGCTGACCGAAGCGCTCGGAGATGAAACCTTAAGACAGCAGGTGCTGGCGCGAATCGGTCAGCGTCTGCCCGGAGGTGTGGCATGAGTTTTCCTGTAGAGAAAGTGCGGGCGGATTTCCCCGTCCTGACCCGTGAAGTGAACGGTCTGCCGCTTGCCTATCTCGACAGCGCCGCCAGCGCGCAAAAGCCCGCGCAGGTGATCGAGGCCGAGGCGGAGTTTTACCGGCACGGTTACGCGGCGGTGCATCGGGGGATCCATACCCTCAGCGCCGAAGCGACGCAGCGGATGGAGAACGTCCGTACCCGGGCGGCGGCATTTTTAAATGCCCGCTCGCCGGAAGAGCTGGTGTTTGTGCGCGGCACCACCGAAGGGATTAACCTGGTGGCAAACAGCTGGGGCAGTGCTGAGGTCCATACGGGCGATAACATCATCATCAGCCAGATGGAGCATCACGCCAATATTGTGCCCTGGCAGATGCTGTGCGAGCGGGTCGGGGCCGAGCTGCGGGTGATCCCGCTGAATCAGGACGGCACGCTCCAGCTTGAACAGCTGGATACGCTGCTGGATGAACGCACCCGGCTGGTGGCTATCACCCAAATCTCCAACGTGCTGGGCACCGAAAACCCGGTGGCGGACATTATCGCTAAAGCCCATCTTGTCGGCGCGAAAGTGCTGGTGGACGGGGCGCAGGCGGTGATGCATCACACCGTGGACGTGCAGGCGCTGGACTGCGATTTTTACGTCTTCTCCGGGCATAAGCTCTACGGCCCGACCGGGATCGGCGTGCTGTACGTCAAAGACGATATCCTGCAGAAGATGCCGCCGTGGGAAGGGGGCGGGTCAATGATCGCCACCGTCAGCCTGAGCGAAGGCACCACCTATGCCCGCGCGCCGTGGCGTTTTGAAGCCGGGACGCCTAACACCGGGGGCATTATCGGTCTCGGGGCGGCGATGGAGTATGTCTCGTCCGTTGGCCTCGATGCCATCGGCGAGTACGAGCAGATGCTGATGCACTACGCCCTGGCAGAGCTGGCCAGCGTGCCGGATCTGACCCTTTACGGCCCGGCAGATCGTCAGGGGGTGATCGCCTTTAATCTCGGGAAACACCACGCCTATGACGTCGGCAGTTTCCTCGATAACTACGGAGTGGCGGTGCGCACCGGGCATCACTGCGCCATGCCGCTGATGGCATTCTATCAGGTACCGGCAATGTGTCGCGCATCGCTGGTAATGTACAACACACTGGAAGAGGTCGACAGGCTGGTGGCAGGGCTGAAGCGTATCCACCACCTGCTGGGCTAAAAGAGGGCAAGAGATGGCTGCATTGCCAGACAGAGACAAATTGCTGCGTAACTTTACGCGTTGCGCAAACTGGGAAGAGAAATACCTCTACATCATTGAGCTAGGGCAGCGTCTGCCTGCCCTCAGCGAAAGTGCGCACGTTCCGGAAAATAGTATTCAGGGCTGTCAGAGCCAGGTGTGGATAATAATGCACCAGAATGAGTCCGGAATGATTGAATTAGCGGGCGACAGTGATGCGGCAATAGTAAAAGGCCTAATAGCCGTGGTGTTTATTTTATATCAGCAGATGTCCCCGCAGGATATTGTCGCTTTTGACGTGCGCCCGTGGTTTGAAAAAATGGCGCTTACCCAGCATTTAACGCCTTCGCGCTCTCAGGGTCTTGAGGCGATGATCCGCGCAATCCGCTCCAAAGCCGCCAACATTAGCTAAACTAACAGGACAGCTATCATTCTGTTTCACGAGGTGGTTCCCGCCTCGTGGATTTTTCAGCTTTCTGACGATCGGTCAGTGAATAAGGAATCTCAGTATGAAGCGCGCGTCCCTTGTTACTCTTATTCTCTTTGGTTCGCTCAGCGCGCTTAATAGCGCCCTGGCGGTGGATTATCCCTTGCCGCCGGCGGGCAGTCGGCTTATCGGGCAAAACCAGACGTATATCATTCAGGAAGGCGATAATAAGTTGCAGGCCATCGCGCGGCGATTTAATACCGCTGCGCACTTAATACTTGAAACCAATAATACCATCGCCCCGGTCTATCCGGCGCCGGGAACGGAGATCACTATCCCGTCGCAAATGCTGCTGCCGGATACCCCCCGGGAGGGGATCGTGGTGAACCTGGCGGAGCTGCGGCTCTACTACTATCCGCCGGGGGAAAACATCGTTCAGGTTTACCCGTTGGGCATTGGTCAACTGGGGCTGGAAACGCCGGTCACCGTGACCCGCATCAGCCAGAAGATCCCCAATCCAACCTGGACCCCCACAGCGGGCATCAGAGCGCGCTCGCTGGAGCAGGGCATCAAGCTGCCCCCGGTCGTCCCCGCAGGCCCCAATAACCCACTGGGGCGCTTTGCGCTGCGTCTGGGCGTGGGTAACGGCGAATATCTCATCCACGGTACCAGCGCACCGGATAGCGTTGGGTTGCGCGTCAGCTCCGGCTGTATGCGCATGAATGCGCCGGATATCAAAGCGCTCTTTGCCCAGACATCGGTCGGCACGCGGGTGCAGATCATCAATGAACCGGTGAAGTTCTCGGTTGAGCCGGACGGTAAGCGCTACGTTGAAGTGCATCGTCCGCTGGCGTCGGTGGAGGGGGAAAACCCGCAAACCCTGGCGATCGCGCAGTCCGGGGCCTTTGCGTCCTTTATGGCGCAGGGCGGTAGCGATAAGACGTTGGTGAATAAAGCGTTGTCACGTCGGGCAGGGATCCCGGTGGTGGTATCGACAGGGGCCGGGCCGCAGGTCGAGAGTACGGGGTTGTCAGCGCGTAATACGCAGCTTCCGGCGGCAGCGCCTCAGAGTGGGCATGAAGTGGCGATTCAGTAAAGCGAAATGCGGGGCAAAAAAAATGGCGCACAATGTGCGCCATTTTATTAACACAGGTACTATTACTTACGGTATTTAGTAGCCTGGTTGTCCAGACGCTGGTTAGCGCGAGCTGCGTCATCTTTAGCAGCCTGAACGTCGGAACGCATTGCGTTCACGTCGTTGCTCAGCTGGTCAACTTTAGCGTTCAGAGTCTGAACGTCAGAAGACAGCTGATCGATTTTAGCATTGCTGGAGCAACCTGCCAGCAGAGTAGAACCCAGGATTACCGCGCCCAGTACCAGTTTAGTACGATTCATTATTAATACCCTCTAGATTGAGTTAATCTCCATGTAGCGTTACAAGTATTACACAAAGTTTTTTAGGTTGAGAATATTTTTTTGATGGGAATATGCCTATTTTTGATCGTTCGCTCAAAGAAGCACCTGTTTTGACTATTTCGTGAAAAATATTGTGCAAAAACAGACAATTTTCATCGGATTCATCTTAGAAAACGTACCCGTTAAATAGAAAAACCCGATTTGCTTTTTTAATAAGTTTGGTTGATAGCGGAAATAAAAAAAGCGCCCCGAAGGACGCTTTTTATACAAATTAATTCGTTCGAAATTATTACAGGACGTGAACAGATGCGGTATTAGTCGTGCCGCTTGGTACCAGCGCACCGGAAACCATCACCACAACGTCGCCTTTCTGCGCCAGGCCACGCTCAACCAGCTGCAGGGCCACTTCTTTACCCAGACGGTAGAAATCATCAGTAGAAGCGATCTCTTTCACCAGGTGCGGCACAACGCCTTTGCTCAGTACCAGCTGACGAGCAGTGATCTCGTTAGTGGTCAGGGCCAGGATAGTCGCGTTCGGGAAGTATTTACGAACGGCTTTAGCAGATTTACCGCCCTGGGTTGCAACCACGATCAGCGGTGCTTCCAGTTTCTCAGCAGTTTCTACCGCGCCACGGCAAACGGCTTCGGTGATGCGCAGTTTACGGCTGTCGTTGTTGTTATCAAGACGGCTTGGCATCACGCGGTCAGTACGCTCGCAGATGGTCGCCATGATGGAGACGGCTTCCAGCGGGTATTTACCCTTCGCGGATTCACCGGACAGCATGACTGCATCGGTACCGTCGAGGATGGCGTTCGCCACGTCACCGGCTTCTGCGCGGGTTGGACGTGGGTTTTTGATCATGGAGTCCAGCATCTGGGTGGCGGTGATCACCACTTTACGTGCGCGAACACACTTCTCGATCATCATCTTCTGCGCGAAGATCACTTCTTCAACCGGGATCTCAACGCCCAGGTCACCACGCGCAACCATGATGCCGTCAGACGCTTCGAGGATTTCGTCGAAGTTGTTCAGGCCTTCCTGGTTTTCGATTTTGGAGATGATCTGGATGTGCTCTCCGCCGTGCGCTTTCAGGTGCTCACGGATTTCAACCACGTCGGAACGCTTACGGATAAAGGAGGCGGCAACAAAGTCAACGCCTTGCTCGCAGCCGAAGATCAGATCCTGTTTATCTTTCTCTGCCAGAGCAGGCAGGGCGATGGAAACGCCTGGCAGGTTAACGCCTTTGTTTTCACCCAGGTCGCCGTTGTTCAGCACTTTACAAACAACGTTTTTGCCTTCGATAGCGGTGACTTCCATACCGATCAGGCCGTCGTCCACCAGTACGGTGTTGCCAACGGACAGGTCGCTGGTGAAGCCTTCATAAGTCACAGCAACGATTTCACTGTTGCCGACAACGGACTTGTCAGTGGTGAAGGTGAAGGTCTGTCCCGCTTTCAGCGAAACGTCATTACCGCCTTCCAGTTTAATGGTACGAATTTCTGGACCTTTGGTATCCAGCAGGATTGCTGCTTTTTTACCGGTCTTGCTCATCACGTTGCGCAGGTTCTGAATGCGCTGACCGTGTTCAGCATAGTCACCGTGAGAGAAGTTCAGACGCATAACGTTCATGCCGGCTTCCAGCATTTTGGTCAGCATCTCTTCAGATTCGGTTTTCGGGCCGATGGTGCAAACAATTTTCGTCTTTTTCATGACAGTCTTAGTCTTTAAGTTGAGAAGGATATGGAAATCTCGCTCCGGGGGCGCATGGCCTCAGAGTCAAACCTGTGTTGCGAAATTTTTTGTGACACGCAGTAAGGATAGGTGACATCAAATGAGCGTGCAGAAGAATGTGTGCCTGTGTTTCAGCCCAGGGAGAGAGGGAAAGTTGTATGCGTTGTTTTTTGTAGTCCAAGCGCTGAAACCATTCATCAGGGATTAGGTGCGCATTATACGCTGATAAATGCGCAAAAGGAAAATGAAAACAGCGTTTCAAAAATTTTATATGCCGTTTCACAAAGGATTGTTATCAAGGCGTTAAGGTTCACTGTAAGGATGTTGCAGGAGCGGAAATCCTTACGTCAAACGCCGCAAATTGTTTGGGCCAGTCCACATATCCGTCCCATACCTATTGATTGCTAAAAATGAGCTTTACGGGTTTTGCCAGCCTGCATGCGGCATATTGCTGAAAGTTATAAGATATTCCTTTTCATTCATTTAAA
Organism: Leclercia sp. TB492; assembly: GCF_049974505.2. NCBI lineage: Bacteria > Pseudomonadati > Pseudomonadota > Gammaproteobacteria > Enterobacterales > Enterobacteriaceae > Leclercia > Leclercia sp. TB492. The sequence goes on from NZ_CM127572.1 coordinate 1,915,550, forward strand.
ACCTAATAACGGCTGTTTACTATCATTTGGACATCCATACTGCTAAACCGCCACGGGCGAACGGATTACTCTAAGAATGATAGTACTCAGGAATATTTCGAAGATTTTTGACAACGGAAAAGTGGCGCTGACGGCCGTTGATAACGTGAACCTGACGATAGAGCAGGGACAGATTTATGGAATTATTGGCTACAGCGGCGCCGGTAAAAGCACCTTAATCCGCCTGCTCAACGGCCTGGAAAAACCGACCACCGGCAGCGTGACCATCAACGGCCAGGATATTTCCGCCGCGAAAGGCGAAGCCCTGCGCCAGGCGCGGCTGAAGATCAGTATGGTGTTTCAGCACTTCAACCTGCTGTGGTCCCGCACGGTGAGCGAGAACATCGCCTTCTCCATGCAGATTGCCGGGGTGCCAAAAGCCAGAATCAAAGCCCGCGTGGCGGAACTGGTGGAGCTGGTGGGGCTGAAAGGCCGCGAACAGGCTTATCCGTCTCAGCTCAGCGGTGGGCAGAAGCAGCGCGTCGGTATTGCCCGCGCACTGGCGAACAACCCTGACGTCCTGCTCTGCGACGAGGCCACCTCGGCGCTGGACCCCCAGACTACCGATCAGATCCTCGATCTGCTCCTCGACATTAACCGTCGCTTTAAGCTGACCATCGTGCTTATCACCCATGAAATGCACGTGGTGCGCAAGATCTGTGACCGCGTGGCGGTGATGGAAAACGGCAAAGTGGTGGAAGAGGGCGAGGTGCTGCAGGTCTTTACCCACCCGCAGCAGCCGATTACGCAACAGTTTGTCCGTCAGGTCAGCCAGTACGCCGAAGAAGAGACCTTTAACACCGAGCTGGCGAACGAGCTGGAAGGCACCGTCATCAAGCTGACCTTCACCGGACACAGCACCCACAAGCCGATTGTCGGGGAACTGACCCTGCGCTACGGCCTGCCGTTTAACATCCTGCACGGCAAAATGACGCAAACTGCCCACGGCGTATTCGGCCAGCTCTGGCTGCACGTGGTGGCAACCGAAGAACAACTGAACAATATCCTCGCCGATTTGCAGCACAGTGATATTGAAGGCGAGGTAATTAAACATGGCTGAGAATCTCTTCCCGCACCTGAAATGGGACCAGCTCTGGGCTGCCACCCTGGAAACGCTGTACATGACGGCACTTTCCGGCGTCGCGACCTTTGTGCTCGGGCTTGTCCTCGGCCTGGCGCTGTTTTTAACCGCCCGGGGTGGCATGTTCCACAACCGCACGGTCTACAGCGTGATTTCGATTGTGGTGAACGTGTTCCGTTCGATCCCGTTCATCATCCTGATTGTGTTGCTGATCCCCTTCACCAAAACCGTGGTGGGAACCATCCTCGGGGCGAATGCCGCGCTGCCTGCGCTGATTGTTGGCGCCGCGCCGTTCTACGCCCGTCTGGTGGAGATTGCCCTGCGTGAAGTGGACAAAGGGGTGATCGAGGCGACGCGCTCAATGGGTGCCCGACTGAGCACCTTAATTTTTCGGGTTTTACTGCCGGAATCATCACCCGCTCTGGTCTCAGGGATCACGGTGACGCTGATTGCGCTGGTCAGCTACAGCGCAATGGCGGGGGTGATTGGTGCCGGTGGTCTGGGAAATCTGGCCTATCTGGAGGGCTTCCAGCGCAACCATGGTGACGTCACGCTGGTGGCAACGGTGACCATTTTGATCATCGTTTTCATTATCCAGTTCTGCGGCGACATCATTACTTCCATTCTTGATAAAAGATAAACACTAATAACACACAGGAACCATCATCATGAAAAAGACACTGACGTTGATCGCCGCAGCAACCCTGAGCGCCCTGAGCTTTGCCTCCTGGGCTGACACCCTGACCGTGGGCGCGTCCAACACCCCGCATGCGGAAATTCTGGAGCAGGCGAAGCCGATTCTGGCGAAGCAGGGTATCGATCTGGAGATCAAACCGTTCCAGGATTACATCCTGCCGAACACCGCTCTGGCCGGCCGTGACATCGACGCCAACTACTTCCAGCACATTCCGTACCTGAACAGCGTGCTGAAAGATCACGCCGGGGATAAAGAGTATGATTTCGTCAGCGCCGGGGCGATCCATATCGAGCCGATCGGTATCTACTCCAAAAAATACAAGTCGCTGAAAGATCTGCCGGAAGGCGGAAAAATCATCATGCGTGATGCGGTGTCTGAAGAGGGTCGTATCCTCTCTATCTTCGAGAAAGAGGGCGTGATCAAGCTGAAGCCAGGCATCGACAAAGTGACCGCGCGCATCAGCGACATCGTTGAGAACCCGAAAAAGCTGCAGTTCACCCCGAACGTTGAAGCCTCTCTGCTGCCGCAGATGTACAACAACGACGAAGGCGCTGCCGTAGTAATCAACGCCAACTACGCCATCGACGCCGGTCTGGATCCGGTTCACGATCCAATCGCGGTAGAGAGCGGTGAAAACAACCCGTACGCCAACATCATCACCGTGCACCGTGGCGATGAGAAGAAGAAGGATATCGTGGCGCTGGTGGACGTGCTGCACTCTAAAGAGATTCAGGACTGGATCCGCACCAAATACAAAGGCGCTGTGATCCCGGTTAACAACTAATCCCCTGATTCTGCGTTTAAAAAGCCCGGTGAGTCTCTCGCCGGGCTTCTTTTTTGTATAAGGCTAATGAATGCTTTAAGCTGGCGTTTTCAGGCAATGGAGTGAAGGACATGGGCAATGTAACCAAAGACGAAGCGCTGTATCAGGAGATGTGTCGAGTGGTAGGCAAAGTCGTTCTTGAGATGCGCGATCTCGGGCAGGAGCCAAAGCATATTGTCATCGCCGGGGTGCTGCGCACCTCGCTGGCGAACCAGCGAGTGCAACGCAGTGAATTAACGACCCTGGCAATGGAAACCGTGGTTAAAGCGCTGGCTGGCTAAACTGCCAGCGTTTAGCCAGCTGTTCAATCCCACAGCACAGCAGGTAATAGACCACCCCAGTAAAGACAAAAATAGCCGCCGGGTAGATCTGCACCCGGTTGTTCACCTGGCCTGCGACGGTGGTCAGCTCCGGGACGTTGACGATAAAGGCCAGCGAGGTGTCTTTCAGCAGGCTGATAAAAATCCCCAGCAGCGAAGGTAAGGTGTTGCGCAACGTCTGCGGGAGCAGCACCCATCCCAGGGTTTGCAGCGCGCCAAATCCCTGCGCCTGTGCCGCTTCATACTGCCCGACAGGCAGCGCCCGCAGCCCGGCCAGCACCGAGTGCATCACCGCGGCGGCGGTAAACCATGCCAGCGCCAGGGTCACGGTGAGCGCACCCGGCAGATCGCCGCCTGTAATGAGCGGCAGCAAATACCACAGCCAGAAAATGACAAATATCAGCGGGATCCCGCGGATAATCTCGGCCCACAGGTACAGGGTGTTGCGTATTGCCCCCGGAAAACGCCACGCCAGCCCCGCCAGCGCAATCCCGGCCGGTAACGCCAGCGCCGCGGCGCCGAAGGCCATCAGCAGCGTCAACAACACGCCGCCGGGCTGCCCGGCCGCAGCCCGCCCCCAGAGCAGATAATCCAGGTTATCGGTGATCACAGTGAGTCCGGCTAGCATTTCTCTTCACTCCGGGGGATGAGGGCAGTTTTTCGCTGCCGTTCGGTTGAGGGGCCGAGTTTCGTCAGCAGTACGCCCATCGCCACGCCGGTGAGCAGATACAGCACCGTGCCGACGCTGAACGCCTCCAGCGCGTGGGCGTTATAGCTCTCTATCTGCCGCACCTGGTAGGTGAGTTCTGCAAAGCCAATCCCGCTTGCCAGCGACGAGAGTTTCATCAGGTTGAGATACTGACCCACCACCGGCTGCCAGGCGTTCGCCAGCCCCTGCGGCAGCAGGATATAGCGCAGCATCGGCCAGGCGGAGAAGCCCTGCGCCAGGGCGGCTTCCCGCTGTCCGGCAGAGACGGCGCGCAGCCCGGCGGCGATCTCCTCGGTCAAAAAGGCCGAGGTAAAGACCCCCAGCCCCCAGGCGGAGCAAAGAAACTCGGGCGTGAACCACCAGACCTGGCCCGGCAGCACCGACCAGGGATGATCGTCCATCACAAAGGTGCGAAAACCCTGCGGCAGCCCGTTCCAGGCGGCGAAATACCAGAACAGAAGCTGCACCAGCAGGGGCGTATTGCGAAACAGCGAGACCCATACGGCAACGATCTTCGCCCCCATACGGCCCCCGGCGAGACGCAGCCCGAGGCAGGCGAGGGTGATAAGGCTGGCGACCACTATCCCCGCCAGGGTCACCCACAGCGTGGTGAGAAAACCGGAGAGGATCCACTGCAGGGGCTGGCCGGTCAGCACCCCCTGCCAGTCGAGGGCCGGCATCACACCGCTCCCGGATGCAGCGGGTTAAGTACCTTCTGCAGAAAACGCCGGGTACGCGGATGAGACGGATGCTGAAAGAACTGCTCCGGGGGAGCCACCTCCAGAATGTGGCCGCCATCGATGAACACCACCCGGTCGGCAATCTCCCGGGCAAACTGCATCTCATGGGTGACGACAATCATGGTGATTCCGCTGTGGGCGAGGGCCTTCATTACCATCAGCACTTCGCCAATCATCTCCGGGTCGAGAGCCGAGGTGGGCTCATCAAACAGGATGATCTGCGGCGAGGAGGCCAGAGCGCGGGCGATCGCCACCCGCTGCTGCTGCCCGCCGGATAACGCCTCCGGATAGTGGTCGGCTTTCTCCGCCATGCCCACCTGCGCCAGCAGCGCCTCGGCGCGGGTTTCGGCCTCGGCGGGCCGCCAGCCGTGAACATGCTTCAGCGCCAGGGCGATGTTCTGTCGCGCCGTCAGATGGCTGTAAAGGTTGAACTGTTGAAATACAAACCCGACCCGGCTGCGCAGCTGGCGCAACGCCTGGCGGGAGAGCTGACGGGTCGATTTTCCGTCGATCAGAATGTCGCCGGAGGTCAGGGTTTCCAGCTGATTAATGAGGCGGATCAGCGTCGATTTACCGGAGCCCGACGGGCCGAGAATGGCGACGACTTCACCCGGCGTGACGCTGAGGTTGATGCCTTTCAGCACCGGGCGATCGCCGTAGCGTTTCGCCACCTCAGAGAAGGTGACGCTGGCCTGCTCCAGATGTGAAAAATCCGCGGCAGATGCCGCGGAGCGTGAGAATAGACCTGACCGCATCTTACTGGGCTTCTATTTTAAAGGCGCGAGGCTGCGGGGAGGGGGTCTGTGGCCCGAACCAGGCATCGTAGATCTTTGCCGCGTCGCCGCTGCTCTCCAGCTTCACCAGCTCGTCGTTCACCACTTTCAGCAGCGCGGTTTCGCCTTTCTTCACCCCGACGCCAATCTCCTCCTTACTCAGCAGGTCAGGGAGAATTTTAAACTCGGCTTTGTCCGGTGCCTGGGCCAGCAGACCGGCCAGAATGGTGCTGTCCTGGGTGATGGCCTGCACGTTGCCGTTGCGCAACGCCGTCAGCGCCAGCGGAATATCGTCATAGGAGAGCACGCGGGATTGCGGGAAACGCTGATGCAGCGCCTGCTCCCCGGTGGTGCCCTTTACCGCCCCGATACGTGCTTTGCTGTAGGCATCCAGTTTATCAGCCCCTTTCGCCGGAACGAGGAACTGCTGCCCGGTCACGAAGTAGGGGGTGGAAAAATCGATCACCTGCGCGCGCTCCGGGGTGATGGTGATATCCGCCACAATCAGATCCGCTTTGCCCGACTGCAGCAGCGGGATGCGGTTAGCCGGGTTAGTGGCGACCAGCTCCAGCTTCACCCCGAGGGTTTTGGCTAATGCTTTGGCAAAATCCACGTCGTAACCGACGATCTCGTGGCTTTTGGCATCCACCGAGCCAAACGGCGGGTTGGCATCGAAGGTGGCGACTTTTATTACCCCTGCCGCCTTGATATCGGCCAGTTGGTCTGCCTGCGCCTGAGTTGCAAGAAGACCGCCTGCGGTCAGCAAACCAAGTGCCAGCGCGAGTTTTGTGTGTATTGCCATTAGAATATCCTCTGAGTCTGTTTTTGTTTTGTCCTGTTACGCTCCCATAACCGCTCCCGGCCGCCAAATGCCAATATCGTCTTTGCTATGTGAAAAAAATGATTAGTGAACAGCCGGTTACACAGAGGTGAAAAGAAAGAGGCTTTTGCGATTGGCGCAAATCCTCTGCCGGAATCGGCATTTCTCGCCGCGCCAGATTGCTGGTTTACTGCACTCAGGCTGAACTGATGAGGAACAGGGCAATGGGCAAACTGATGAGTACGTTACGGCGGTTTTTTGCCGCAAAATCGGAAGAGAACAGCGCGCAGCGTATTATTGAATCCATATTGCCGGTTGCCAGCCTGTATGGCGTGGATATCGCCAACATTGACCCGGAGTGGTTCCATGAGCAAACGCAACGCTGAACACCGCCATGTGCGGGAAACCTACTGGAACGAAGTGTGCGTTCTTCCGCGCACGCCCCGCCATTCTGGACGTTAACATCCAAAAATCACCGCAAGTTTTGTCCCCGGCTTAGCTTCCTGCTAAGGTCTCTGGCGTCCTTTTCCAGCGCCAGTTAAATGAATGAACAGCCAAAAATTTTTACAACGTGGGCTTCTGATCTGGCTCCTGCTCTGCCTGCTGAGCAGCGTGCTGCTGTATGCCGAACAGATCCGCCGTCAGTTCTGGGATCTGGACCGGGCGTTTGCCGCGGCTTTTGCTGAGGCAGGGGCGGTCCTCACGCAGAATGAGTCGGTGCTGCCGCTGTTAAATGGCAATGAAGATTTAGCGGCGCTGCGTAAAAAATTCCCGCAAATCCTCGACCTGCAAAAGACTCAGGACCGCGCCCTCGACGCCGCGCGGGTAGAACCCGTGGGCGAGGCGCAATACTGGCTCTACAACCCCTGGCGGCAAATCCGGGTGCTGATCGACACCCAATCGGTGATCGGCGTCAGGCCAATTTTTTCCCATCTCAGCCTGGATCTCCGCGGTGACGCATCGCCACCCCCGGCGGACACCTTCTGGCACTGGCAGCGGCAATTCTCTCAGCACACCCAACCCTTTATCCTGCAGGCCGATGCCCGACCGGCGTGGCTGAACGTTGCTCTGGTGCCGTTTTTGCTGCTCTGGCTGGGATGGGCCGGGGTGATTGCGGCGGGTGGGGTGATCCTCTGGCAGCGTAAGCAGCGGCAAAACGCCGACCAGCGCGCCAGGTATTATCAGCACGCCAGGCTCAATACTTTGGGGGAGATCACTGCGGGTATCGTGCATGAGATCAACCAGCCCCTGACCGCGGCCCAGACCTGGATCCAGGGGGCGCAGCGCCAGCTGCGACAGGATAATCCCGAGGCGGTGTCTCAGGCCCTCGGGGCGGCGCTGGTGCAGACCCAGCGGATCGGCGAGCTCCTGACCCGCTTTCGCGAACACGTTACCCAGGAGAGGGTGGATCTGGGTGAGGTAGATCTGGCCAGCTGCTGGCATCAGGTCGGCAACCTGCTGGAGCACGAGCGCACCGCCAGACCTATCCGCCTGACCCATGATTTTGCCGCCGATGCCCGTACCCTCTGCGCCGACCGGCTCTGGCTGGAGCAGGTGCTGCACAACATCCTCAGCAACGCCATCCAGGCGCAGCAGGAGCGTGCGGCGGGGTGGGTGCATATCCGCAGCCAGCGCAGCGGCGAGTTTATCCGGATAGAGATCACCGACGGCGGGCCGGGTTTTACCCCGGATGCCTTACACAACGCCTTTATGCCCTTTTACAGCGGGCGGCAGGGCGGCATCGGCCTGGGCATGACCTTAACGGAGTCGTTAGTCACCAGAATGAATGGCACCCTGGCCCTGGATAATGCCCCGGAAGGGGGCGCCAGGGTCCGGTTGCAGTTTGCTTATCAGGGGAGTCAGGAAAATGGATAACGTCATCTGGTTAATTGACGATGATGCGTCTGTCAGGGAGTCGCTGGTTTTTCTGCTCTCCGGGATGCACTGGCGCGTTGAACCCTATGAGAGTATTGCCGCCTTTACCGCCGCCCACGGCGAAGAACAAGCCCTGACCGGCTGCCTGCTGCTGGATATGCGCATGCCGGGCAAAGGCGGGCTGGCCTGGCTGGAGGAGGGAGCATGGCCCTGGCCGCTGCTGCCGGTGATCCTGATGACCGGCCACGGCACCATTGATGCCTGTCGACGAGCGTTTCATAACGGTGTATTTGAATTTTTCACCAAGCCGCTGGATGCCGACAAGCTGATCGAATCCATTACCGCCGCGCTGGCGGAGAGCCAGCAACGGATAGTGCGCTGGCAGGAGGCCCGACGGGTCAGGGCGCTGTTTGAGCAGCTCACCGCCCGGGAACACGAAGTGCTGCTGGCCCTGATGGAGGGGAGCAGTAATAAAGAGGTCGCCGCCCGGCTGAATCTCTCGCCGCGAACGGTGGAAGCGCACCGTGCGGCGGTATTTCTCAAGCTGGGCGTCTCCAGCCTGGTGCAGGCCATCCGGGAATACGACAAATTGCAATCCGTAGAACTACCAGGATAACTGCGTAATCCACCGAATAACATTTCATTGCCCGCTTCGGTACGCTGCATCTGTTTCCACTTACCCGAGGATGTGCGATGAAAAAGTTAATAATGGCAGCAGTATGTGTAGCCGGGATGGTCAGCGTATCGGCGCACGCCCAGTCCGTGGCGCAAAAGAGTCTCTCCCTGACCCAGGCGAACGCCCTGGCCAGCGCGGCCATTCAGGCTTGTACGACCAAAAATTATCAGGTCAGCGTCACGGTGGTGGATCGTGCCGGGGTGGTTAAAGCGGTACAGCGCACGGACAACGCCGGTCCGCATACCCTGAAAGCCAGCGAGATGAAAGCCTTTACCGCGCTCAGCACCAAAAATGCCTCGGGCAAAGTGATGGAGTCTGCGCAAAGCAACGCCGGAGCGCAGAACCTGCGTGATATTCCGGGCCTGCTGCTGCTGGCGGGTGGATTGCCGGTTAAGGAAGGGGATGAAGTGATCGGGGCCATCGGGATTGGCGGCGCGCCGGGTGGGCATCTGGATGAAGCCTGCGCCCAGCAAGCGATTGATGGTATGAATAAGTCGTAATCATTGCCCGGCGTACGGGATGGTGTTGTAGGCCGGGTAAGCGTAGCGCCACCCGGCTTTTTACATCAGATCTTGCAGGCGTCGCCGCAGTCATCGTCCGCTACAATCGCCTGGGCTTTTTTATCCGCATCTTCAAGGCGTTCTGCGTTACGTTCTTCCGCTTCATCCAGCCCGTCAAACACCAGATTGTTGAGATCAATTTCCATCATTTACCTGCTTTGTTCGGTTTTGGTTCCAGGTCGTATTATAGAGCAAAACAGTGGGCTGAGGCACCCCAGCGCACATAAGGTTAATCCTTGCCATACTCATGACTTATCCGGCTAAGGAGATGTCATGATCGTCCTCTGTAAAACCTGCGGCACGTCGTACGATGTGGCCAGCGAACCGCAACAGTGCGCCATATGCGAAGATGAACGCCAGTACGTGCCCGCGACGGGGCAGGAATGGATCAATTTCAGCACCCTGACCGCCACCCACACCAACAAGTGGCAACAGCTCGAAGTCAGCCTTTTTAGCATCAAAACCGTCCCCGCATTTGCCATCAGCCAGCGGGCGATCCTGCTGCGAACTCCGCAGGGTAACGTGCTGTGGGACTGCATCGCCAACCTTGACCCCGCCACTCACGCGCTGGTGACGGCGCTGGGCGGGATTGACGCTATCGCCATCTCCCACCCGCACTACTACAGCACCATGCAGGACTGGGCCGCGGCCTTTAATGCCCCTGTGTATCTGCATGCCAGCGACCGGCAGTGGGTGATGCGCAGCAGTCCCGTCCTGCGCTTCTGGGAGGGGGATTCCCTTGAGCTCGCCCCGGACGTCAGGCTGCTGAGGCTGGGCGGCCATTTTGCCGGCGGCACGGTGCTGCACCACAACGTCGACGGGGGCGTGCTGCTGGCCGGGGACATCCTGCAGGTGACTCCCGGAAAAGACGCGGTTTCCTTTATGTGGAGCTATCCGAATATGCTGCCGCTGCCGGCCAGCGAGGTGAGCGAAATCGCCGCCCGTCTGGACGATGTGCGCTTTGAACGGCTTTACGGCGCCTTTGAAGGGCAGAACATTTCCGCCAGCGCGCGGGAGATTGTCATGCGGTCGGTCCAGAAATATATTGCTTGTCTGAACTCGGGCCCGGTGGGTAAACTCGAAAAACCGTGATCTCGATCATGCCTGTACAATCACAATAAAATGAGACATTGCTATGCAACATATCATTGAAGGTTTTCTCAGCTTTCAAAAAGAAGTTTTTCCGCAACGTAAAGACCTCTTCCGCAGTCTGGCCTCCAGCCAGAATCCCAAAGCGCTGTTTATCTCCTGTTCTGACAGCCGCCTGGTGCCGGAATTAGTCACCCAGCAGGATCCGGGACAGCTCTTTGTCATTCGTAATGCTGGCAACATCGTGCCGCCTTTCGGCCCGGAGCCGGGCGGCGTCTCCGCCACCATCGAATACGCGGTAGTGGCGCTGGGTATCACCGACATCGTGATCTGCGGCCACTCGAACTGCGGCGCGATGAAGGCGATTGCCGACAACGCCAATCTCGAGCCCATGCCTGCGGTATCACACTGGCTGCGTTACTCCGATGCCGCCAAAGCGGTGGTGGAGAATAAGACCTGGGACAACCCGACCGACAAAGTTAACGCCATGGTGCAGGAAAACGTCTTCGCCCAGCTGAGCAACATCAAAACTCACCCTTCTGTGGCGGTCGGCCTGCGTAACAACGCGATCCGTCTGCACGGCTGGGTTTACGATATCGAAAGCGGGGCAATTCTCGCTCTCGATAAAGATTCAAAAACCTTCGTATCCCTGTCCGAAAACCCTGGCGTTTACTTCGAGTAAATGTCGATATTCAGGGCGGGCTCTCCCGCCCTGAATCCTCTGTGCCGTCCACATTCCACGTCGCCGCCTGCGAAACTGCGTTTACTCTGTCGTAAACGGCAGCCGACGACGCACGCGCGAGGCGGGCTGCACCGCGGCTTTTGCCATCGCCTCGCCGATTTCGGCGCACACCACCAGCCCCTGCACAAAGGGACGATCGTGCATCAGGTACGGCAGGGCACCGAAAGCGATTTTGCCGCGCAGGTAGTCGGGGGCCAGCAGGGTGTAATCATCCCCGACCTCGGGGATATCCTCTCCGGCGGACTCCAGCTGGTGGCGCAGGACCGGGAACGGCAGATCCTTGGTTTTGAGCGGTTGCTGCCCGCGCGCATCGATAAACACATCGAAATACCAGGCTTCATCCCGGGCATGGATCACCGTCCGATCCTCTTTTAACGCCATTTCATAATCGTCACCCAGGGTCAGAATGCTGATAATGCCCGCCTCGCGCAGGGCCAGCAGTCTGCGGATAGACTGGGACGGAATTGCCGCATAGTTATCGATAAAAATACGCGCCAGGCCGACCTTAAAGCGCTCTTTGTCCTGTTTTGTCAGGTGGGGCACAATCTTCTCAACGGCCTCGTGTAGCCGCAGGATGGTGTAGCGCCAGGGCACCGTGCGTTTGTCGCGCTTGTTGCGTTCCACTTCATCGAGGTTAGACACCGCCCAGCGGAACGGGCCATGTTTTTCCCTGTCGGCAAACCAGGCGTCGCGAATGCTGTCGGCCGTCAGGGTCTCCAACGCCACCGCGTCGCTCCACTGTGGGTCGGCGTGCTGCAGCTCGGCAACGATAAGATCAAAAATGCGGTCGAGTAAGCCCTCAGAGCCCTGTTCAATTGCGGCGTCTATTGCCGGTGCCGTGGCGAGGGTGAGCGGCTCGTAGGGGATGGGGCAGTAAAAGTCAGCTTCCGGCAGGATGCCCGAGCGGGACATCAGCACGATCTTCAGCGCTTCGCTGCCCTCGTCCAGCCGGAACTGGATCTGTTCATTATCGGCTTCAATGAATTTGCCATGCTGAACGGCGACGGCCATCGCCGCGTCCAGCCCGCTCAGCGAGGTGCCCATAATGCCCACGTTGCAGGCGCGAATTTTTGCCTCCATCAGCCCGGACCAGGGGCTGGGGAAAAAGGAGCGGGAGGCATTATCTTCATCAGGCCAGACGTGACCGGTGGCGATAACGACCAGATCGAACAGCTTCGGCGCAGATTCCTCTTCAGTCAAAATATTGACCCCGTCAGGGGTTGCCTCCACGTCGGTGACCTGGCAGGACTCGCGCACCTCGATGTCAAAACCCGCTTTTTTGGCCCGATCGACCAGCTGCACAAATTGATCGCGGAAATACTCCCCCAGCAGAATGCGCGGCAGAAACTGCCGGACGTGCAGGGTTGATTGCTCCACGCCGTAGCGCGCCAGATGCGCATCGTCCAGGCTACGCAGCCAGTCGATGTAGGTTGAAACCAGAGGGGGGATTTCGATACTGGCGATGTTAGCCAGCATCATTTTAGAGTTCTCTTCGTCGCTGTAGGGCATGCCGACGCCGGCTTTTTCGGCCTGCTCATAAACGGTGATGCAAAGCGGCGTCCGATGGTTAAGTAGCGAAAAAAACGTATAAATGCCGGTCGGCCCTGCGCCGATAATTGCGATCCTTTTCATCAATGCTGACCCTTTTTTTGCCTGCCTGTAACGTCGTCTCAGGCACGCGCGTTATTAATCCATGAAAAATAAGTGTGGATGAAAACGCAAAATGAGCAAATCGGCAGTCCGGGGATACCCCTAAATCATTAGTTTTGTGAATGCGTGTTAAATATAGCATTCACATACTCAATTGTTTTACCTGAATAAATCAAAAATAACGCGCCTGGCACAGGGCACATTTTCTCAATTGATTCATATCAATTACCTCCCTGGGGTTATAGGGAAGAATGCACCTCTTTTTTGAGAGGGTACAACATGTCAGAACGCAAAGAAAAAAGGGAGGCGCTTTTTCCCGAAATCACGCGCAGAGGCCTGCTCAAGGCGGGCTCAGCCCTGGTGACGCTGCCCTTTGTCATGTCCGGTAAAGCAATGGCCGCGAAAACCGCTGCCGGTACGGCGCAGGCGTCCGCGGAGAGCGCAGAACGCGTCGTCCAGACCTGCAGCACCTTCGACTGTGGCGGTAAATGCGATATTCGCGCCCACGTCGCGGACGGCGTGGTGACACAGATCACCACTCGCCCGGATAGCGCGCTCGATCTGCAGATGCCGGTGATGCGCGCCTGCGTGCGCGGCCGGAGCTATCGCAAGTTTGTCTATCACCCGGATCGTCTGAAATATCCGATGAAGCGCGTCGGCAAACGGGGGGAGGGGAAGTTTGAACGCATCTCCTGGGAAGAAGCCACCACGCTTATCGCCGACAACCTGCAACGCATCACCGCCAAATATGGCCCGGCGTGCCGCTTTGTGCACAACAATACCGCCACCAGCGGGGGCACCTTCTCCGGCGATAAAATGATGCGTCGTCTGCTCAATCTCACCGGGGGCTATCTGGAGTATTACCATTCGGTGAGCATGGGCAACACCGCCGCCGCGACGCCCTATACCTACGGCACGGCCGCCAGCGGTAACTCGCTGGATACCCTGGCCGACACGAAGCTGGTGATCCTCTGGGGACACAACCCGACCGAAACCATCTTCGGCCACACCAACCACTATTTTCAGCAGATGAAACAGAACGGCACCCGCTTTATCGTCGTCGATCCGCGTTATTCCGATACTGTGGCGTCGCTGGCCGATGAGTGGATCCCGCTGCTGCCCGCCACCGACAACGCCCTGATGGACGCCATGATGTACGTCATCGTCAGCGAAAACCTGCACGATAAAGCCTTTATCGAACGCTATACCCTGGGCTTCGACGAGGCCTCCATGCCGGAAGGCGTGCCCGCCAACGAGTCGCTGGTGGCTTACCTGATGGGGGATAAAGACGGTCAGGTCAAAACCCCGGAGTGGGCGGAAAAGATCACCCGTGTTCCGGCACAAACGATTCGCCAGCTGGCGCGGGATTACGCTAACACCAAACCGGCGGCGTTGATTCAGGGCTGGGGGCCTCAACGACACAACTGTGGCGAGCGTACCGCCCGCGGTTCGACGCTGCTGGCGACCCTTACCGGCAATGTCGGCATCAAAGGCGGTTGGGCGGCGGGATACGGCGGCTGCGGCAATCGTAAATTCGCGGCAGGCCCGGAGATGCCAGACAACCCGGTCAAAGAGAGCATCTCGATCATGAACTGGGTGCAGGCCGCCGATGATGCCAGCAAAGTGACGGCGGAAGCGGGGCTCAAAGGGGCGGATAAACTCAACAGCAATATCCGTATCCTCTTCTCGCTGGCGGGCAACTATCTGGCGAACCAGAACCCGGATCTGCATCAGGCGGTGAAAGTGCTGGAGGATGAGTCGAAGATCGAGTTTATCGTCGCCAGCGATCTCTACATGACCCCGAGCGCCCGCTATGCGGATCTGCTGTTGCCGGAAACCAGCTTTATGGAGCGCTGGAACATCGGGGAAACCTGGGGGACGGCAAGCTACCTGATCCTGTCGGAAAAGCTGATCGAGCCGGAGTTTGAACGCCGCTCTGACTATGACTGGCAGCGTGAAGTGGCCGCTAAGCTGGGGATTGAGCCGCAGTTCAGCGAAGGCCGCACCGAGCAGGAGTGGATTGAACATATCTGGGAGCAGACCCGCCTCTCCATGCCGGATGAGCAGTTGCCGACGTTCGCCGAGCTGCGGGAAAAACGTCAGCACCTCTTCAAAAGCAAGCCGTATGTGGCCTTCGAAGATAACATCCGCGATCCGCAGAATCACCCCTTCCCGACGCCGTCCGGGAAAATTGAGATCTTCTCGAAGCGTCTGTACGACATGAACAACCCGGAAATCCCGGCGCTGTCGCATTACGTTCCGGCACACGAAGGCCCGGAAGATGCGCTCGCGAAACAGTTCCCGCTCCAGCTGATCACCTGGAAAGGAAAGAACCGCGCCAACTCCACGCAGTATGCCAACCCCTGGCTGCAGGAAGTGCAGGTCCAGAAACTGTGGATCAACCCGATGGATGCCCAGCAGCGGGGGATCCGCCAGGGGGACAGCGTGCGCATTCACAACCAGCGCGGTGTCTGCCAGGTGCCGGCTGAAGTCACCCAGCGCATTATGCCTGGGGTGGTCGCCATGCAGGCCGGGGCCTGGTGGCAGCCGGATGCCGACGGCGTCGATCACGGCGGGTGTGCCAACGTTCTGAGCTCCGCACGTATTACTCCGCTTGCGAAAGGCAATTCTCATCAAACCATGCTTGTGGAGGTCGCAAAGTATGAGCCAGCAGTATAAGGAATACCCACCGGTCAGCGATAAGCAGCTTGGCTTTTTCATTGACTCATCACGTTGCTCCGGGTGCAAAGCCTGCCAGGTGGCCTGTAAAGACAAGCATAACCTCGAAGTGGGGCGTCGTTTCCGTCGCGTCTATGAGGTGAAGGGCGGCGGCTTTATCCCGACCGGACAGGGGGGCTATGCCAATAACGTCTATGCCTTCACCCTGTCGATCTCCTGCAACCACTGCGCGGATCCGATCTGCACCAAAAACTGCCCGACCACGGCGATGCATAAGCGCCCGGGGGATGGCATTGTCCGCGTCGATACCAACAAATGCGTCGGCTGCGGCTACTGCGCCTGGTCGTGCCCTTACGGCGCGCCGCAGATGAATGAGGAGGTCGGGCAGATGTCAAAATGCGATTTCTGCGTGGATTTGCAGGCCAAAGGCGAACAGCCGATCTGCGTCGCCACCTGCCCGTTGGGGGCGATCCAGTTCGGGCCGATCGAGGAGTTGCGCGCGAAGTATGGCAATCTCTGCGACGTGCAGGGCCTTCCGGCGTCGTCCATTACTCAGCCCAATCTGGTGATTAAACCGCATCAGGGTGCAGAAAAAGAGGAACAGCCGCATGCATGAGTTACCGCTTCTGATTTTTACCCTGCTGGTACAAGGCTCGGTTGGCATGACCCTCTTTCTGACGCTATCTGCCCGGGCGGGATCGCGCGTGCCGGAAGTCAAACCCCAGCTGCTGCCGGGCATGCTGATAGCCTGTATTGCCGGCGGCCTGGGGCTGATGGTTTCCACCCTGCACCTCGGCTATCCGCTCAACGCGTTTAATGCCCTGCGCCACGTCGCCAGCTCATGGCTGAGCCGTGAGATCGTCTTTGCCAGCCTCTATCTGGCTGCACTTGGGCTTTGCACGCTGGTGATGCTGGTCAGAAAGCAGCTGATCCCGCTGTTACTCCCCTTGGCCGCCGTGCTGGGGCTGATTGACGTCTGGTGCATGAGTGCGATCTATGCTCATACCTCCGTCATTACCTGGAGCCATTTCAATACCTGGCTGATGTTTTACGGTGCCGTTGGCGTGCTGGGCGCGGTGGCGCTGGCATGGCTGCCGATGCTCAAAGCACGCTCCGTGGCCCGGGAGCGACAGTCAGTGATGCGCTTCGCGGCGGCGATGGTGGTGGCGATTGTCGCCATACGTCTGCTGGCGCAGCCGGACTATATCGCTCATCTGGCAAGTGCCAGCCTGAGCGGTGTTATCACCCTGCCGCACCAGCCGATGGAGATCTTCACCCGTCTAAGCGGTCTGCGGCTGCTGAGCTGGACTTTATCCGCGGTCGGGGCGCTGCTGTTTGCGGTAAGCGCATGGCGTCAGGGCAAGTTCGGGTTGATGGTCGGCAGCCTGCTGCTGGTGCTTTCTGAAGTGTTGTTCCGCTTTATGTTCTTCTGCATTAACTGATGGCGCGCTTTCGCCTGACGCAGACCCCCGCGCCGCCCGGCGTGGGGGATTCCTGCTTGCGCAAACAGCTTCCCCGCCACGACTGTCAGGCGTGTATGGTGGCGTGCCCGGTGCAGGCCATTACCGCCCCGGCCACCACGCCGGTGATTAACGAGGCTGAATGCCTGCAATGCGGCCGCTGCCTGTTCGTCTGTCCGGCGGATGCGCTGCAAAACATTCGGCCTGAAACCCGCCGCTTTACGGCATCGACGCTGGTTGCGCCTTTTTCCACGCTGGAGCCGTCCGTAGAGGAATTGCTGATGTGGCATCAGCAGCACGGGATCCGGGCGGTGGAAATGGAGATGGATGCGTTTCCCGGCTGGGTGCGCGCCGTCGCAGCCCTGAATATCCGGCTTCGGGAGCTGAATGCCCCTGTCTGGCAGATCGTTGCGCCGCAGCGAAAAGCGATCAACACCGGGAGGCGACACTTTATTAAGGTTCGTGAAGTGGACGTCCAGTCATCCACCGTGAGCGTCGGGGTTCGGGCCCGTCGTCAGGCATTTTCCGCACTCAGTGAATATCAGCTGTCGCTGGATAAGAGGCAATGCACGGTCTGTGGGGCCTGCGCCAGGGTGTGTGGGGAGAGGGCGCTGAGCCTGAGCAAGGGGGCGCTGACGTTCTCGTCGTCATCCTGTACCGGCTGCAACAGCTGCGCCGTGGTCTGCCCCGTGGACGCTGTTCGCATTGAGAAGCAGGTGGGCGAAAACAGGGTGTTGCACTTTCCGTGGATTCAAAAAACCTGCCGATGCTGTCAGCGGGCGTTTTATACCTTTGATCCGGAAACAGAACGCTGTGCGGTGTGTCAGCGGCATAAGTACGGAATGCGGGAAGCATAAAAAACGCGTAACAACAGGGTGATTTATAAGAGAGATAAAAAGGAATAACTGAGGACTTACTGAAATGGTGCGTCCGAGTGGACTCGAACCACCGACCCCCACCATGTCAAGGTGGTGCTCTAACCAACTGAGCTACGGACGCACTGTAGAGAATGGTGCGTTCAATTGGACTCGAACCAACGACCCCCACCATGTCAAGGTGGTGCTCTAACCAACTGAGCTATGAACGCATTGTTGTGTGTGACAACGGGGACGAATATTAGCGGCAGCGCGGGCATCAGGCAAGAGGAAAACTGCAAATTTCTTCACGAATTCACGCGATTGCTGCATTCCCGCGCAAAATGCGGAGAAAGTAGCCGCCCGCGGGCGGCTACTGCGCAATTAGCGTGCAGCGCGTTGCAAAATCACGCTGGATGGCTGGCGCTGCAGGAAGCGCATGCGCAGCATCATCATGATTGCGGCAGAGGTTAAGCCGATAATAAAGCCCATCCAGAAGCCGGCAGGCCCCATCCGATCCACCACCAGGTCGGTGAGGGCCAGAATATAACCGCTCGGCAGCCCCAGCACCCAGTAGGCGATAAAAGTGATAAAGAAGATCGAGCGGGTATCTTTATAGCCACGCAACACGCCGCTGCCGATCACCTGAATGGAGTCGGAGATCTGATATATCGCCGCCAGCAGCATCAGCTGGGAGGCAAGGATCACCACTTCCGGATTATCGTTATAGAGCAGGGCGATCTGCTCCCGCAGCGTGACGGTGAACAGTGCGGTGCACACCGCCATGCACACCCCGACGCCAATCCCGGTGCGGGCGGCGGTTTGCGCATCCAGGGTTGAGCCCTGGCCGAGGCGATACCCGACGCGAATGGTCACGGAGGCGGCCAGCGACAGCGGCAGTACGAACATCAGGGAGCTGAAGTTAAGGGCGATCTGGTGACCAGCCACGTCGACAATCCCCAGCGGGGAGACCAGTAGCGCCACTACCGCAAACAGCGTCACTTCGAAGAACAGCGCCAGAGCGATAGGCAGACCCAGCTGTACCAGACGTTTCACTACCGCCATGTCCGGCTTGCTGAAACCGGCTTCGTAGCGAATATCGCGCATGGAACGGGCGCGCTTTACATAAGACAGCATGCCGAAGAACATCACCCAGTACACCGCTGCCGTTGCCACGCCGCAGCCGACGCCGCCCAGTTCCGGCATGCCGAAATGACCGTAAATAAAGACGTAGTTCACCGGAATATTCACTAACAGCCCGATGAACCCCATCACCATGCCCGGTTTGGTCTTCGCCAGACCTTCGCACTGGTTACGCGCTACCTGGAAGAATAAATAACCTGGCGTTCCCCAGAGCAGGGCGCGTAAATACCCAACGGCTTTATCCGCCAGGGCCGGATCAATATTGCGCATGGCGTGAATAATATAGCCCGCGTTCCACAGGACAATCATGATCAGCACCGAGACAAAACCGGCCAGCCAGAACCCCTGGCGGATCTGATGGGCAATACGCTCCCGGCGCCCGGAGCCGTTCAGTTGGGCAATAGTAGGGGTTAACGCCAGCAGCAGGCCGTGTCCAAATAAAATCGCCGGCAGCCAGATAGAGGTGCCGATGGCGACCGCGGCCATGTCGGTGGCGCTGTAGCCACCCGCCATCACGGTATCGACGAATCCCATCGAGGTTTGGGCAATTTGCGCCAGTATTACCGGGATCGCCAGAGCTAATAACTGACGCGCTTCAATCAAGTACTTCTGCACGTGAACACCTTTGATATTGTTGTTATTTGAAAGAGAAAAAGCCGCTGCGAAAAAACAGCAAGAAGAAGATGCGGGGAATTCCAGCTATTGTAGCGGGGATAGGCTAATTATCTAGTGAAAAAATCGCCAGAAAAGGTGGGGTACTGGCAACCTCTATTTTCAACTGTTATTGTGGTGCGATAAAACGGTGTCATCACCGAAGGAACAAACAGGAGTCGTAAGCATGTTTACTGGTATTGTGCAGGGCACCGCGAAACTGGTGTCCATTGATGAAAAACCCAACTTCCGAACCCATGTTGTCGCCCTGCCGGATGAGATGCTCGATGGGCTGGAGACCGGGGCATCGGTTGCGCACAACGGTTGTTGTCTGACGGTCACCGAAATTAACGGTAACCTGATCAGTTTCGATTTAATGAAGGAAACGCTGCGTATCACCAACCTGGGCGACCTGGCCGAGGGTGATATTGTTAACGTGGAACGCGCGGCAAAATTCAGCGACGAAATCGGCGGGCATTTAATGTCGGGCCATATTATGACCACGGCTGAAATTTCTAAAATCCTGACCTCAGAAAATAACCGCCAGATCTGGTTTAAAGTTCAGGATCCGTCGTTAATGAAATACATCCTCTATAAAGGATTTATTGGCGTGGACGGCATCAGCCTGACGGTGGGTGAAGTGACGCCAACCCGTTTCTGCGTTCACCTGATCCCGGAGACGCTGCAGCGCACGACACTCGGCAATAAAAAGCTGGGCCATCGGGTCAATATTGAAATCGATCCGCAAACCCAGGCGGTGGTCGATACCGTAGAGCGCGTGCTGGCAGCCAAAGAGGCAGCAGCCATCCAACAGACGCTTAACGACGCGTGATAAAAAAACACCCCGGCATGCCGGGGTGTTTTATTTAGCGCGCCACCCGCAGGCCGTGCTCCACGCCGCGGCTGAACACCACCTGCCACAGATGAATATCGCGGGCGCGAAACGCTCCGGCACAGGCATTCAGGTAATAGCTGAACATCCGTTTAAATCGTTCGGAATAGTTGTCTGCGATCTCCGGCCAGGCGGCGAGAAAACGTTCATGCCATGCCATCAGGGTGGTATCGTAATCAGCGCCGAAATTATGCCAGTCTTCCATTACAAAATGGGGTTCGCTGGCATTCGCAATCTGGCGAACTGAAGGTAAACAGCCATTCGGAAAGATGTATTTATCGATCCACGGGTCGACGCGATGGTCGGTTTTTTGTGAACCTATGGTGTGCAGCAGAAACAGACCGTCCGGCTTGAGGTTGTGATCCACCACCTCAAAATAGGTGCGGTAGTTCTTCGGCCCGACATGTTCAAACATTCCTACAGAGACGATGCGATCGAACTGATCGCGCAGGTCGCGGTAATCCTGCAACAGGATGGTGACATCAAGCCCCTCGCAGCGCGCCTGAGCCATTTTTTGCTGTTCAGCAGAGATGGTCACACCCACCACGCTGACGCCATAGTGATGCGCCATAAAATGCGCCAGCCCGCCCCAGCCACAGCCAATGTCGAGCACCCGCATGCCGGGTTTCAGCTGCAGTTTTTCGCAGATAAGACGTAATTTGTCCTGTTGCGCCTGTTCGAGGGTGGTCGCCTCTTTCCAGTAACCGCAGGAGTATTGCATGGTGGGGTCGAGCATGCGGCTGAACAGGTCATTGCCGAGATCGTAATGCTCTTTGCCGACGATCCAGGCACGCTTTTTACTCTGCAGGTTGAAGAGACGGGCAGTGGCGATCCGCAGCGTATCCTTCAGATGGCTGGGCAGCTGTGTTTCCAGGCCCGCCCGCAGGACGTTATTGAAAAAGATATCCAGCCGCTCACACTCCCACCAGCCGTCCATATAGCTCTCGCCAAGACCCAGCGAGCCCTGCTTCAGGACGCGTTTAAAAAAATCGGGGTGTTTAATTTGTAGATCGGAGGATGCCGGGCCGTTGATGGTGATACCCGCGCGGCTCAGCAATTCATTGACGATCCGGAACCAGTCATCATTCCGGATGCTGACTTCTTCTATACACGATGAACTCATAGCTTCTCCATCACCTGATGTGATCAGAATCCATAAATAGCGTAGACGCTCTTTATGGAGAGTGAGAAATTTCACGGCGTGACCCGTGAGGCTAATATCCGACGTAGAACAGAGGAAGGGAGAGGACCCTTGCCGAAAGGCCATCCATGGTAAAACGGGAGCACTCCGGCTCCCGTTAACACTTAATATTTTTAGTATTTATCAGAACGCTTCAGTCAGTATAGGACTGATAGGGTAGTGATTCAACAGGATATTGTTAGCATGCTAATCAACTCGCCCGTTATGCCTGTGAAGACCCGGCCTGCAGCCTGTCATCCTGCTGTTCTGCGCGCACGTACTGCATCCGATAGCCAATCGCCGCCAGCACCACGGTTGCTACCATCACGCTGGTGGTGGTCAGCAGCGGGGTGGCAATCAGCCACGACACCATCAGGCTCGCCAGGAAGCAAAGGCCCAGCTGAAGGGTGTTCTGCAGGGCGGCAGCGCTGCCGGTCGCCTGCGGGAAGGGACGCAGGGCCTGCGCCACCACAATCGGGTAGATCGCGCCGTTTGCCACCGCCATCAGGCAGAAGGGGATCAGCAGCTCAACCAGGCCCACGCCAGGGATAAACCCAACGGCCCAGGTGGCGATCACGCTGAGGGCAAACAGGCCCAGCAGCCACGGCAGCATCTGGTGACCCTGCCATTTCTGCAGCGCGGCACGGCAGCCATAGCCACCAATCAGGAAGGCGATGGTCTGCGGCACGTAGCTCAGGCCGATCGCCGCCGGGCTGTAACCCATATCGCTGAGAATAAACGGCGACCCGGTCAGCCAGGCGAAGAAGCTCGCGGAGCAGGCGGCGTAAATCAGCACATTGCCGCGATAGGTACGCGAGCGCAACAGCGATAAAAAGGTGACGCGTTGTTTAGGGTGTTCATTTTTCACTGCCGCTGGCTTCAGGCTAAAGGCCGGGATCATCAGCACCAGGGTGATAACAAACAGCACCGCAAAAATCGCCTGCCAGCTGAAGTGGGCAAGGATCCAGCTGCCGAGCAGCGGGGCCAGCGCCGGAGAGAGTCCGACCAGCGGCATAATGGTGGCAAAAATACGGTTAGTGCGCGAGGCCGGGTAGTAGTCGGTCACCAGCGCCTGCCAGGTGACCGCTGCGGCACAAACCCCCACCGCCTGGATGAAGCGCAGCACCAGCAGCCAGGTGGCATCGCGAACCCACAGCATACCGAGGCAGCCGAGGGCGAAAATGGCTAAGCCCGCCAGTAAAACCGGCTTACGGCCGAAGCGGTCGGACATTGGTCCCCACAGCAGCTGAGCAAAGGCAAAGCCCGCCAGGAACAGGCTCAGGCTGGCGCTGATGGCCGCCGCCGGGGTCTGCAGATCCTCCTGCATGATGGCGAAGGCAGGCAGGTACATATCGGTGGCGAGAAAGCCCAGCACGCTTAAGCCGCCGAGCCAGACTAAAAATCCTTTCCCGGGTGTCATTATTTTATTACTCCGTTTGGGCGCAGGTTTGGGTAGCCGCTGAGTGTAGGGAGTGCAAACCCGCTTGTGAAACGCTAATATTTGGCGGTTGCATTCAAAAATTTTGCAGGCAGAAAATGTGGTCAGAATATTCTCTTGAAGTGGTGGATGCCGTGGCGCGTAACGGCAGCTTCAGCGGAGCAGCGCAGGAGCTGCATCGCGTCCCGTCCGCCATCAGCTACACCGTGCGTCAGCTGGAGGAGTGGCTGGCGGTACCGCTGTTTGAGCGGCGTCACCGGGACGTGGAGCTCACGCCTGCCGGGACGTGGTTTCTCAAAGAGGGGCGGTCTGTTATCAAAAAAATGCAGATCACCCGCGAACAGTGCCAGCAGATCGCCAACGGCTGGCGGAGCCATATCTCCATTGCGGTGGATAATATCGTGCGCCCCGAGCGCACCC
Organism: Leclercia sp. TB492; assembly: GCF_049974505.2. Classification (NCBI taxonomy): domain Bacteria; kingdom Pseudomonadati; phylum Pseudomonadota; class Gammaproteobacteria; order Enterobacterales; family Enterobacteriaceae; genus Leclercia; species Leclercia sp. TB492. The sequence goes on from NZ_CM127572.1 coordinate 1,938,861, forward strand.
GGCAGATGATTGTCGATTTTTACCGCCACTTTTCCGACGTCGAGCTGCGGGTCTCGCAGGAGGTCTTCAACGGCGTCTGGGACGCGCTGGCGGACGGCAGGGTGGAGATGGCGATCGGCGCCACCCAGGCGATCCCGGTCGGGGGACGCTATGCGTTTCGTGATATGGGCACCCTGAGCTGGATCTGCGTGGTCGCCAGCCATCATCCGCTGGCCGCCATGGAAGGACCGCTCAGCGATGATACCCTGCGCAACTGGCCCTCGCTGGTGCGCGAGGATACCTCCCGCTCGCTGCCAAAACGCATCACCTGGCTGCTGGATAACCAGCGGCGGATCGTCACCCCGGACTGGGAATCGTCCGCCACCTGCCTCTCGGCTGGTCTGTGCGTGGGGATGGTGCCAGTGCATTTTGCCCGGCCGTGGATCGACAGCGGGAAATGGGTTGAGCTGACGCTGGAAAATCCTTTCCCGGATGCGGCCTGCTGCCTGACCTGGCAACAAAACGATATGTCACCGGCCCTGGCCTGGCTGCTGGATTATCTGGGCGACAGTGAAACGATGAACCGGGAGTGGCTGCGGGAGCCAGAGGTACTGACTCCCGGAGAGGATTAACGGCGGTAGTCGCGGAACGGACCGTCCGCGACGGAGCGGCGCTCGATCAGGCGCGGATGCACTTCAATCGACTGGGACTCTTCGCGCTTGTTAACGATACGGTCCAGCAGCATGTTGAAAGCGGTCTCACCCAGCGAATCTTTCGGCTGGTGAATGGTGGTCAGCGCCGGGGTAAAGAAGCGGGCGTTGCGCACGTTATCATACCCGATCAGCGAAACGTCCTGCGGGACGCGCAGGCCCATCTCATCGGCGGCACAGAGTGCACCCATTGCCATAATATCCCCGCCGCAGAAGATGGCGGTCGGACGCGGGCTCTGGGAGAGGATCTGCTGCATGGCGCGGTAGCCGGACTCCGGCTCAAAGTCGCCCTGCACGATCCAGCTTTCCGGCACCGTGATTAACGCCTCTTCCATCGCTTTCATAAAGCCCGCCAGACGCCCGGCCCCGGTGTTGCGCTCCAGCGCTCCGGGGATCACGCCGATTTCACGGTGGCCGCGTTCAATCAGATAACGACCGGCCATGTAGCCGCCTTCGAAGGCGTTATCGATTACCGAATCGGTAAAGTCGGCCTTCGCTTCTCCCCAGTCCATCACCACCATTGGAATATTGCGGTACTCTTCCAGCATGGTGAGCAGGGATTCCGGGTATTCGGAACACATCACCAGCAGACCGTCGACGCGCTTCTGCGCCATCATCGACAGATAGGCCCGCTGTTTTTCGAGGCTGTTCCAGGCGTTGCCGAGGATCAGGGTGTAGCCTTTCTGGAAGCAGTTCTTCTCCACTGCTTCAATAATTTCTGCAAAATAGGGCGCTTCGCTGCTGGTCGCCAGCAGGCCAATCGATTTGGTGTGATTCACCTTCAGACTGCGGGCCACGGCGCTGGGAGAGTAGTGCAGCTCTTTAATGGCCGCCCAGACGTTGTTGCGGGTCTCTTCCGCAACAAAGCGGGTTTTGTTAATAACATGTGATACGGTTGTAGTGGAAACGTTTGCGCGTTTCGCCACGTCTTTAATTGTTGCCATCAGATGTCACTCCAGACCATATCTAAGCTCCTGAAAAACCAATAGGTAAACGTTTGCCTTCACTCGCCCTAATTGCGCAATTTGAATTGCGGTACGCCGGGAAAACGACACAGGACGTCAGGAGGGGGTCAATGGCCGGTACGCTAATAAATTTAGCGTGGAATTTTGTCTTATCTTGGCCAAAAGGGGAAGAGCAAAAACCGATATCAATCTAAATCCAGCAAGATTTTTACCCTGAACTGTGTAAAAATGAGCAGGCTCACTCTTAATAGGGTGATTAAAAGGAGAAAAATTGATGAGTACCGATCTTAAGTTTTCGCTGATTACTACCATTATTGTTCTGAGTCTGATTGTTGCCAGTGGTCTGACGGCGGCACTGCACTGATTGATGCGGGAGAGGTCAGCTCTCCCTCGTTCCTTCCGCTGATTGTTACGCGCCCTGCAAAAATCTTTTGCCAAATTGTTAACTTCTCATTTTTTGTGATTGGTGTCATGCTTTCGCCTTCATTGTTCTGTGTCGCCTGACGACACGGTGTCTGGAGTTGAAGTATGAGAATCAATTTTCCGCTGCTGGCCCTGGCCATTGGTGCCTTTGGTATCGGCACAACCGAATTTTCCCCGATGGGCCTGCTACCGGTTATTGCCCGGGGGGTAGATGTCTCTATTCCCGCTGCGGGCATGCTGATCAGCGCCTACGCCATCGGCGTGATGGTGGGTGCGCCGCTGATGACCCTGTTGCTGTCCCATCGCGGGCGTCGCAATGCGCTGATCTTCCTGATGGCGATCTTTACCGTCGGTAACGTCCTGTCGGCGCTCTCGCCGGATTACACCACCCTAATGCTGTCGCGTATTCTGACCAGCCTGAACCACGGCGCCTTCTTTGGCCTCGGGTCGGTAGTCGCCGCCAGCGTGGTGCCGAAGCATAAGCAGGCCAGCGCTGTCGCCACCATGTTTATGGGCCTCACCATCGCCAATATCGGTGGGGTACCGGCCGCAACCTGGATGGGCGAAGCGATTGGCTGGCGGATGTCCTTCATGGCGACCGCGCTGCTGGGCGTGGTTTCGATGATTGCGCTGTTCTTCTCCCTGCCGGCTGGCGGGGCGGGCGAAAAACCGGAGGTGCGCAAAGAGCTGGCGGTGCTGCTGCGTCCGCAGGTGCTGTCTGCCTTGCTGACTACCGTCCTCGGAGCCGGCGCGATGTTCACCCTCTATACCTACATTGCCCCGGTGCTGCATGACATCAACCAGGCGACTCCGGCCTTTATCACCGCCATGCTGGTGCTGATTGGCGTCGGTTTTTCCATTGGCAACTACCTGGGCGGCAAGCTGGCGGACAAATCCGTGAGCGGCACCCTGAAAGGCTTTTTACTCCAGCTGATCGTCATCATGCTGGCTATTCCGTGGCTGGCGCGTAATGAAGTGGGCGCGGCCGTGGCGATGGTGGTGTGGGGCATGGCGACCTTTGCGGTGGTACCGCCTTTGCAGATGCGCGTCATGCGCGTGGCCAGCGATGCGCCGGGGTTATCGTCGTCGGTGAATATCGGTGCCTTTAACCTCGGGAATGCGCTGGGGGCGGCGGCCGGTGGGGCGGTCATTTCCAGCGGGATGGGCTACAGCTTTGTTCCGGTGATGGGGGCCATTATTGCAGGCCTGGGGCTTATTCTGGTCTTTGCCTCGGAACGAAAACAACCCGAGCCGGTTTGCGCTACCGAATAAAAATAACGCCGAAGGAGTTCCCTTCGGCGTTTTTATTATGCCGCGAAGTTCTTCGCCACAAATTCCCAGTTTACCAGCGCCCAGAAATGCTCGAGGTAATTCGGGCGCGCATTACGGTAATCGATGTAATACGCATGTTCCCAGACGTCGACGGTCAGCAGCGGAATAGCGCGGGTGGTTAACGGCGTTCCCGCATTAGACGTAGAGACGATCGCCAGTTTGCCGTCGGCCTCTTTTACCAGCCAGGTCCAGCCTGCGCCAAAGTTCTTCACCGCCGCATCGGTAAACTTCGCTTTAAATTCCGCAAAGCTGCCGAACGCAGCAGTAATGGCTGCCGCCAGTTCACCCGTCGGTTCGCCGCCGGCATTGGGCGCCAGGCAATGCCAGTAGAAGGTATGGTTCCACACCTGAGCGGCGTTATTAAACACGCCGCCTTCTGACGTGCGTACGATCTCTTCCAGGGTTTTCCCTTCAAAGGCGGTACCGCCGATCAGGTTGTTCAGGTTGGTGACATAGGTCTGGTGGTGTTTGCCGTAGTGGTACTCCAGGGTCTCCGCAGAGATGTGCGGGGCCAGGGCGTCTTTTGCATACGGTAATGCAGGTAATTCAAACGACATTGCTTCTCTCCTTATTATAGTGATCCATTCAATAGCCCTACTGAATGAAGGGATAGAGTAGCAAATTGAAAGATTATGCAAAAGAGGAACTTACCCCGCAGGCGTACCGGCGGGGCAGGGGATTAACGGAGGGTGTTGGCCTTCATCACGCGACGTGCGCCGACGTAATGACGCTGCCAGTAGTCTTCGCTGAGGGAGGTGATCTGAATGTCCTGGCCGGTACGCGGGGACTGAATGAATTTGCCGTTACCCACGTACACGCCAACGTGATCGGCGGTACCACGGCCCTGGGTGCGGAAGAACACCAGATCGCCGCTCTCCAGCTCACCGCGATCGACCGGAGAGGCGTCACGGAGGTGGTACATTTCATTAGCGGTGCGCGGAATGCGGAATTTAACCAGATCTTTATAGGCGTAATAAACCAGACCGCTGCAGTCGAAGCCGGTACGCGGAGAGGAACCGCCCCAGCGATAAGGTTTGCCAATCTGGCCCATCAGCTTATTCATTGCCGTTTTCTGCGCTTTCTGCACCCGGACTTTATGCGCTTCGGCAAGAGTCGTGGTCTTGCTGGTTTTTACGCACTGCGCTTTACGCCCTTTACGGGTGGTGCATTTTTCTGTCAAAACGCGGGAGGCGGTTTGCGTGGTTCGGCTGGCGTTGCGGGAGGTGGTGCGGCTTTTTTTGCTGGAATGCGTTGACTGTGTTTTAGCGAGGCTTTTTTTGGTGCTGCTCTTTTTACTGGTGCTCTCTTTTTTTGTGGTTTTGCTGGTACTGCTTTTTTTCTTAGGTTCGGTCGCTTTCGCCAGATGCGTTTTATGCGCGGCAGAAGGCCGCGCCTGCTCTGAGGCGTTAGCCACCGGCGTGAATGTGAGAGAAGTAAACAGCAAAGCACAGAGCGTGATCGAGAATTTATTTATTCGCGCCACTGGGCAATCCCCTGGTAATTGCAGGTTATAAATAAACCTGCTTATGATTTACAAAACTCGTCGATTCTAATCTATAAAAAGGCCCAACGTTAATAAACTTTTTGCATCTAAAACTGTGTTTCGTTAGCGAGCGCAAAAAATCACAATTTCGCAGCGGCGTTTTGTGCATTAGGTGAACAAAACCGCAGGTAATCTCGCGATAAGTTAGGTTCTGAATGCATCTTTAAGGGACGCGCGGTAAAATCATATAAGTGACAAAAATGTTATTTTCCGTTGTCGGTCTGAAACGCTACAATGTCAGACGATTGCCGTAACAGAAGTTAAAGGAAGCAAAACATGAGCACTACTATTGAAAAAATTCAGCAGCAGATTGCTGAAAACCCGATCCTGCTGTACATGAAAGGTTCTCCGAAACTGCCAAGCTGTGGTTTCTCCGCTCAGGCGGTCCAGGCGCTGTCTGCCTGTGGCGAACGTTTTGCTTACGTTGATATTCTGCAGAACCCGGATATCCGCGCTGAGCTGCCAAAATACGCAAACTGGCCGACCTTCCCACAGCTGTGGGTTGACGGTGAGCTGGTTGGCGGTTGCGACATCCTGATTGAAATGTATCAGCGCGGTGAACTGCAACAGCTGATCAAAGAGACGGCTGCGAAATACAAATCTGAAGAGCCAGGCGCCGAGTGATTTACCGGGCCCGGTAAATAAAAAAGCGACCACAAGGTCGCTTTTTTTATGCGTTGCTGTCGGCTTCCGGCAGCGGCCAGCCGCCAAGGCGTTTCCAGCGGTTCACAATTTCACAAAACAGCTCCGTGGTGCGCTCGGTATCGTACAGGGCAGAGTGCGCCTGGGTGCCATCAAACTCAATACCGGCGGTAATGCAGGCCTTCGACAGCACGGTTTGCCCCAGCGCCAGCCCGCTTAATGCGGCGGTATCGAAGGTCACAAACGGGTGGAACGGATTACGCTTCAGGGAGGCGCGCTCGGCGGCGGCCATCATAAAGCTGTGATCGAAGGTCGCGTTATGCGCCACCATAATCGCGCGATTACAGTTCTGGTCCTTCATACCCTTGCGGACCATTTTGAAAATGGCATGCAGCGCCTCATATTCACTGACCGCCCCGCGCAGTGGGTTATGCGGATCAATGCCGTTAAACGCCAGCGCCTCCGGCTGCAGGTTCGCCCCTTCGAAAGGTTCGACGTGGAAATGCAGCGTGGAGTCCGGCAGCAGATCGCCTTGCTCATCCATTTTCAACGTGATGGCGGCAATTTCCAGCAGCGCATCGGTTTTGGCATTAAATCCAGCGGTTTCGACATCAATGACGACAGGATAAAAACCACGAAAACGGTCGCACAGACCGGTAAGTTGAGCGTTATCGGACATCTGGATCTCTTACAAGGGGAAAAAAGCAGTGGGCATTATGGCAAATTTTGCAATGGGATGCAGTAAAACAACGGGCGCATGGCGCGCCCGTCAGGATCAGTTGCCCAGACCGCGACCGGCGTCTTTGGCTTCGATCAGTTCGATTTTGTAACCGTCTGGATCTTCGACAAACGCAATCACCGTGGTGCCGCCTTTAACCGGACCCGCTTCACGGGTGACGTTGCCGCCGTTGCTACGGATACGCTCGCAGGCTTCCGCGGCGTTATCCACTTCCAGCGCGATATGGCCGTAGGCGGTACCCAGCTCGTAGCTATCAACACCCCAGTTGTAAGTCAGCTCAATCACCGCTTCTTCGCTCTCTTCGCCGTAACCGACAAAGGCGAGGGAGTATTTGTATTCCGGGTTTTCGCTGGTGCGCAGCAGGGTCATGCCCAGCACATTGGTGTAGAACTCGATGGAACGTTGCAGATCGCCAACGCGCAGCATGGTGTGAAGTAGGCGCATATTATCCTCTTAGCTTTTTATCATCTTGAACAGAAACGATGTTTTAGTATAGCGGCGAATTGTCGCCGCTATCAATGAAGGGATTATAAAGAAGGATAATCGGTATAACCTTCCGCGCCGCCGCCGTAGAAGCTCTCCGGACGCTGCGGGTTCAGCTCGGCCTTGCGCTCGAGGCGCGCCACCAGATCCGGGTTGGCGATGTAGGCGCGGCCAAAGGCCACCGCGTCAATCAGCCCTTTGTTGATCAGATCTTCTGCTTTCTCTGGCGTATAGGCACCGGCACCGATGATCACGCCCGGGAAAACGTCGCGCACTTTCTGGCGGAAGGCGTCGGTGTAAGGCTCGCCGCCGGCCCAGTCTGGCTCAGACATGTGCAGATAGGCGATGCCGCGTTTTGCCAGCTCTTCAATCAGGTAGAGCGCGTCGGCTTCTTCGTTCGGGCCATTGTCGACGTTCTGGAAGGATCCGATTGGCGAAACGCGGATCCCGATGCGATCGGCGCTCCACTCTTGTGATACGGCATCAATCACCTCCAGCACCAGACGGGCGCGGTTCTCTACGCTGCCGCCGTACTGGTCGGTACGCTGGTTAGAAGACGGTGACAGGAACTGGTGCAGCAGATAGCCGTGGGCACCGTGCAGTTCGACCAGGTCGAAACCGGCTTCACGAGCATTGGCGACCGCCTGACGGAAATCGTTAACGATGCCCGGGATCTCGTCCAGCTCCAGCGCGCGCGGAGTGGTGGTGTCGACGCGGATCGCATGGCCGTTTTCATCACGCAGGGAGGTGCGGGTGCCCGCATTGAGGGCAGAAGCAGAAACCGGAGCCTCGCCGCCAGGCTGGATGCTGCTGTGAGAGATACGACCGGTGTGCCACAGCTGGACCGCGATGCGACCCTCTTCGGCATGCACGCCTTCGGTGATCTTCTTCCACGCCGCGATCTGTTCCGGGCTGTGCAGGCCAGGGGCACCAGCATAGCCTTTGGCCTGGGCGGAGATCTGGGTAGCTTCAGAGATGATCAGGCCCGAGCTGACGCGCTGGCGATAGTATTCGCCCATCAGCGGCGTTGGAATATCGCCCGGCTCGATGCTGCGCAGACGGGTAAGGGGTGCCATAAAGACACGGTTGGGTGCAACGATCGCGCCCACTTTAAGCGGGGTGAATAATTTTTCGGCTGACATAGTGGCTCCTGAGTAGACCGGTCGTCTAGTAATTAGTGAAATAAAAACGCCTGTTATACGCCAGGCGTTGCAAGGATGTTCTTCACATGGTCCAGCGCGCTCTCCAGCGGCAGCGCGCTGCGGGATATTTTGGCCTGCAGGTTAGCGCCCAGCCACAGGGAATAGAGCACCTGGGCCTGGGTGAGCGGTTCGCCGACGAAGGTCAGTGACTTTTCATCACGCCCTTTCGCCAGCGCCTGCGCCAGCAGGGCGATCACGCCCGTGGCGCCTTTATCCATCGCCGTGCGCATATCTTCGGAAAGATCGCACACTTCGGCTGAGAGTTTAACCGTCAGACAGCCGCTGATAATGCCCTGAGCACAGAACTGGGCCAGCGTCTCCTGGTAATAAGCCAGAACACGATCGCGACAGTTGCCCTTGCCAGTGGCGAAGTGCGTAGCCAGACGCTGATGGTAGCCCGCATAGTGGCGCTCCAGCAAAGCAACGCCAAACGCCTCTTTGGAGCGGAAGTAGTGATAGAACGACCCCTTCGGCACATCGGCGGTTTTCAGCAGTTCGCTCAACCCCATTCCGGTAAACCCGCGGTGCATGCACAGCCGCTCGCCGGTAGCCAGAAGGTGTTCGCGTGTATCGTGTTCAGTATGCTTATTCATGTCGTCAATGTAGTAGACCAATCGGTCTAATGCAAGCGTTAAGTTTGACGGCAGTGGGCGAGCAGATCCATTTGCGGCTGATAGACCGTCGTCCGGATGTTCATCATCCCCAACACCGTGGAGAACAGATTGTCCTGCGATACCGTTTCTTTCGCCGCCTGATCGCGCAGGCACTGCTCGTCAACGCCGAAGTTCTGTTTGTAGTCCTTTGAGAGCCAGAACATAAACGGAATGTGCGTCTGCTGCTCCGGGGCCAGCATATACGGCGTGCCGTGCAGATAGAGGCCGTTTTCCCCCAGCGATTCACCGTGATCGGAGAGATAGACCAGCGCCGTGTTCATCGTTGCCTGACGCGCTTTCAGGGCATCGATGGTTCGACTCACCACGCTGTCGGTATAGAGAATAGTATTGTCGTAGGTATTCATCAGCGCCTGATGATCGCAGTCCTGGATCTCATTGGTATCGCAGGTCGGGGTAAAGCGACGGTACTGCTCCGGGTAACGCTGATAGTAGGCCGGGCCGTGGCTGCCCATCAGGTGGATCACCAGCACTGTATCCTGTTTCAGGCCATCCAGGGTGTCATCCAGGCGATACAGATCCGCGTCGTCAATACAGGATTTGTTCTTACAGAACTGGTCCAGCTTCCACTGGGTCATGTCGGTGTGCGGGATGCGATCGCAGGCGCCTTTACACCCGCCGTCGTTATCCCGCCACAGCAGGTTGATCCCGGCGTGATTCAGCACATCCATCAAACCTTCCTGATGATGCGCCAGGTCGGCGTCGTATTTTTTGCGCGGCATCCCGGAGAACATGCAGGGCACGGAGACGGCGGTTTCGGTGCCGCAGGAGGAGGCCTGCGGGAAGTTAATCACATTCTCTTTTTTCAGCTCAGGGTTGGTATCACGGTTATAACCGTTCAGGGAATAGTTTTCCGCCCGGGAGGCTTCCCCGACCACCAGCACCAGCACGGTTTTTTTCTGCTGCGCCAGCAGCAGCGGGCCTTTACGCGCATCTTCACCGAGACGGATCAAGGTCTGGTCACCGGCAAACCAGCGCGCCTTGCTGTATTTGGCGATGGCGCTGACGTAGTTGGCCGGGGTCACCATCTTGACGATGCCTTTGTTATTGCGGAACAGCGAGGCATAGTCCTTATAAAAGACCGCTGCCACCAGAACGATGACCACCAGACTTGCGAGAATAGCCGCGAGACGCATTAACAGCGTCTGCCACCATTTACCGGGGCGGATGCGGATCAACGCCAGCACGACGGAAGGCACCAGGCCGGCGACAACCAGCCACAGCACCAGCTGCGGGGTGAGCAGCGCCGTGGCCTCCTGAGAGTTGGTCTCAAAGACGTTGACCATCATGTTCTGGTCAATCACCGCCCCGTAGGTGAACATAAACCAGGTTGCCGCCGCGCAGCCGAGGGTCAGCAGCACCAGCAGCGGTTTACGGATCAGGGGAATATTCAGGATGCTGAATACAATAACCCAGCCGCAGAACAGCACCAGCGGCACCGTGAGGGCGAAAAGCACGTCATGCAGCCGGGCGGGAGAGATCACCTGCCAGCTGCGATGAATAAACAGGGCATTCAACAGGGTAAATAAGAGCGCACAGCTCAGCGTAAATTTTGTATCGTTACACTGTAACTTTTTAAGGGTCAGCATCATCGTTAAACCAGATCGTAGTGATGAGGCGAGTATAGGGAGCGAAGATTAGTGAAACCTTAATGCCACAATTCTGTGGTTGACCTCTTGCGTTACCCGGACTTAAGGTCTTCACTTTACTCAATCTTGGGTTTTGGGAGGGTCGTGTGGCTGAACAACTGGAGTTCTTTCCCGTCCAGAGCCCGTGCCGGGGTATCTGCCAGTCTGACGAGCGAGGTTTTTGTCGCGGCTGCATGCGCACTCGGGAGGAGCGTTTTAACTGGCAAGCCTTCAGCGATGCGCAGAAGCAGGAGGTCCTGCGCCTGTGCCGTCAGCGTCTTTTGCGTAAATTGCGCGCAAACAAAGCCCCCGAAACCGAAGAACCGCAGCAACCCTCACTTTTTTAGCGCCGTAAATGCGTATACTCTCCCCAGACTTTTTTTGAGGAAATTGCTATGGTTCAGCGTATTACCCTTGCCCCGCAGGGCCCGGAGTTTTCCCGTTTTGTGATGGGTTACTGGCGTCTGATGGACTGGAATATGTCCGCCCAACAGCTGGTCAGCTTTATTGAAGAACATCTTGAGCTGGGGATCACTACCGTCGACCATGCCGATATCTACGGTGGTTATCAGTGTGAAGCCGCCTTCGGCGAGGCGATGAAGCTCTCTCCCGCGCTGCGTCAGCGAATGGAGATCGTCACCAAATGTGGTATCGCCACCACGGCCAAAGCGGAGCATGCGATCGGCCACTACATCACCGACCGCGACCATATTATCCGCAGTGCAGAGCAGTCCCTCACCAATCTGGCGACCGATTATCTTGACCTGCTGCTGATTCACCGCCCCGATCCATTGATGGATGCTGATGAAGTCGCTGAGGCCTTCCTCGCCCTGCATCAGAGCGGCAAGGTGCGTCATTTCGGCGCCTCCAACTTTACCCCGGCGCAGTTTACCCTGCTGCAATCGCGCCTGCCATTCACCCTTGCGACCAACCAGGTCGAGATTTCGCCGGTTTACCAGCCGCTGCTGCTGGATGGCACCCTCGACCAGCTTCAGCAGCTGCGCATCCGTCCTATGGCCTGGTCCTGCCTCGGCGGCGGTCGTCTGTTTAATGACGACGCTTTCCAGCCGCTGCGCGATGAACTCGCTCAGGTGGCGCAGGAGCTGAATGCCGAAACCATCGAGCAAGTGGTGTACGCCTGGATTTTACGTCTGCCATCCCAGCCGCTGCCGATTATCGGTTCCGGTAAAATCGAGCGCGTGCATTCAGCCCTCGCCGCAGAGCAGCTGCAGATGACGCGCCAGCAGTGGTTCCGCATCCGTAAAGCCGCGCTGGGTTACGACGTGCCGTAATTCCGTATTTGTCTGATTTCCCGGTGAAATCATTGCCCCTGGTATAAACTTAAGGAGCAAAAAATAACCGAAGGAGGTCATATGAAGCGTTTTACTCTGGCAGCGTTGACGCTGGTGGTCTGTGCAGGTGCGCAGGCTGCCAGTGAAGAAGTAAAAATGAACCTCGTCACCTCACAGGGGATAGGTCAGTCCATCGGGACGGTGAAAATTACCGAAACGGATAAAGGACTGGAGTTCTCCCCCGATCTTAAAGCCCTCCCACCGGGCGAACACGGTTATCATGTCCATGCCAAAGGCTCCTGCGAACCGGCCATGAAAGAGGGCAAACCGGCCGCCGCTGAGGCCGCGGGCGGACACCTCGATCCCCAGAACACCGGCAAGCATGAAGGGCCGGAAGGGATGGGCCACCTCGGCGATCTTCCTGCGCTGGTGGTGAACAATGACGGTAAAGCTACCGACCCGGTGGTCGCGCCGCGTCTGAAAAAGCTGGATGAGGTCAAAGGTAAGGCGCTGATGATCCACGTCGGCGGGGATAATATGTCGGATCAGCCCAAACCGCTCGGCGGTGGCGGTGAACGCTACGCCTGCGGTGTGATCTGATCGGTCAGGGTGCCCGGAGCGGGCGCCTGTTCCAGCTGGGATAACGAACAGTGTAGTCGCCAGATCAGGGCCGCCAGCTCCTGCCCGGCCGGTTGCGGATGATGCCCCAGGGTGTCGCAGATACGCTGAAGCTCATCAAGGGTGGCGGCCAGCGGCCGCTGCTGTACCCCGCGCTCGCTCATGATATCGCGCAGGAGCGACACGGCGACATCCCGCACCTGCGCCAGCGGATCCGAGCGGGTCTCCCAGCCTCGCAGCTGCCAGACCACATGGCTGCAGTTGAGCAGCACTACCCCCCAGCGCAGCAGCCAGCGGCGCGAGAGCGCATCCTTACTGCTGTTGAGCTGGCTCACATGGTGATACACCAGCGATTCGTAACCATTTTCACTCAGCTGCGGCCTGCGGCTGAGCTGATCGACAAACCCCCGTCGCAGCTCCCGGATATGACGGCGGCTTTTCCGCGCATCCGAGCCCGGCCTGAGTACCGCAAAAGCCAGCCACGTCAGCCCCACGCCAAGAATTTTCGCCAGGTCGTCGTTGAGGAAATCGGCAAAGTCATACACCGGCGGGTTGGTCACTGAAATAAACGACCCCATAAAGACGATCAGCTGCCCCCACAGCCCGGCAAGGGCGGGCATCTGCTGTTTAAGCAGCTGCATGGTGGTCAGCAGCGGAAACAGAAACAGCAGGAACAGCCACAGATCGGAGATTTGCACCATCAGGCCAAATTTGACCACAAAGCTGAACAGCGAGAGCAGGATCAGCGTCCGCAGCAGCAGCGTGAGTGAATTAAAGGGCGAGGCCGCCACCGAGTAGAGCACGCTGCTGATCGCCGCCAGCGTCAGGGCTGCCCCCCCGGCATCCCACTGGGCGGTAATGGTCCAGGCGCCCACCAGGCTGAGGGCGCAAAAGGTGCGAAAGCCGCTCCACAGGGCCTCCAGGTTATCGGTATGCCTTGCCAGCGCCGGGCTGCGCGGGACGGCAAACTCGGTCGCCGGCGTGGCCGCTTCCACCGCGGCTATCCAGCGGCTGCTGCGCAGATACAGGCGGCAAAAATAGCGCAGCCGCTGCCAGACGGCGCGATGCCGGTAGTCGCCGTCGTCGCCCGGTCTGAGCGGGGCAATAATGCGGGCAACGGTATAAAAATCGGCATCGGGACGGGCGAGGGCGGCGAGCAGCCGATCGATGACTTCCCGGGTATGGGCAGGCGGGTTGGGCCAGTTCAACAGCATGCGGCGCAGGCTGGAGATAGCGCTGGTCATCCGCAGCTGCTGATGGAGCAGATAGTTGAGCAGGGCATTTTGCCGACGAAAGCGGTAGTGGCTCCAGAAGGCCTGAATGCGCAGCAGGTTCATGGTCAGGATCTGAGCGATGACCTTTTCATGGGCCAGACGAATAGCGTCGTTACTGTCGGGTTGCCACAGCAGGCTGGCGTGCTCCAGCAGCCGGGCGTGCATCGCTTTCAGGGCGCTGATAAGGGCGGTGCCGTCGGAGGTGCTGGGCAGGATCATCATCATCACGCCGCCGCTCAGGATGCCGATAATGACTTCGCACACCCGGGCCTGGGCAATATCCCACAGCTGGGTGATGTCGAGAATATTGATCACCGGGAAGGCGATGATCGCCGCGGTGTAACCCGCCAGCTGGAAGGCATAGGCGACGTTATTGCTGAAGTGGGCGCAGGCCCAGGTGCAAATAGCCAACCACGCCGCCATGCTGAACAGAAACAGCCATGGGTCGTTGAGGGTATGTCCGGCAATGATCAGCGCCGCGGTGGCCCCCAGCAAGCTGCCCGCCACCCGGCCCAGGCTTTTGCTGATCACCCCCCCGACGGTCGGGAAGCTAACCACCGCCGCCGAGGTCATCGCCCAGTAGGGTTCATCCAGATTGAGACAATAGGCGACGGTGAGGGCCAGACACATCGCAATCCCGTTGCGCAGGGCATAGCGCCACTGCGCCGGGGTTGCCCTGAGCCACGGAAGGTTGCGCCAGTTCACCGGGCGGTTCCGATGGAGACGGTGCAGGTCGTGCCGGAGACCAGGGTCAGATCCCTCGGCAGCTGGTCAAAGGCGATACGCACCGGGATACGTTGTGCCAGCCGCACCCAGGGAATATTGGGTTTAACGTCAGGCACCAGGCCTGAATCGGTCTCGACGCTTTGATCGTAGATGGCGCGTCCGATACTGGATACATGCCCCTGTAAGGTTCTCGAGCCGCTGTAGAGGACGATCTGCGCCGGAGCACCCTCGCGGATATGTCGGAGTTTGGTCTCTTCAAAATAGCCCACCACGTAAAACGAATGGCTGTCGACCAGCGCAAAGACCGGCTGGCCGGTGGTGGCGTAATCGCCCGGACGGGTGGAAAGATTGGTGACCCAGCCGTCAACCGGGGCTTTAACCACCGTCTGGGTCAGCTGCCACTGGGCCTGCTTGAGGGTCGCTTCAGCCACCGCGACGCTGGCCTGCATCGCTTTGACGTTAATATTGGCGGTATCCAGATCTTCGGCGGAGATATAGTTCCGTGACAGATGGCGGCGGCGGTTGGCTTCGTTATTGGCTTTCGCAAGATCGGACTGGGATTTCGCCAGCTGCGCCTCGGCGTTGAGGACCGCGATGTGATAAGGGGTCTCATCGACAGAAAACAGTACCTCACCCGCATGAACAAACTGGTTATCTTTAACCAGCAGCCTGGTGATAGTGCCGGACACCTGCGGCGTCACGCTGACCTGCTCGGCGCGTACTTTGCCGTCACGGGTCCAGGGCGACTGCATATAATAATTCCATAACCACCAGCCCGCGATTAGCGCCAGGACCAGAACAAGTAATGATGAAAAATATTTGATTGTTTTCATATGTATAGTCACCACACAATCAGCATAGCCAGACCCAGGCATACTGCCAGCACAAACAGCGAAAGATCCATCAGCATGGGATGCCAGATTTCACCGGAATACATCCAGTCGCGCAGTAAGCGGTGGGTGACGAGCCAGATAATAAAACCCAGCATCACCGCCTTGAACAGGGGAGGGAAGTAAACTGAGGCGCCGACAATCAAATCCTGAAGCGGTAACCCCGTGGCGTTAAACGTGAAATTCACGAGCCGGTTCCTTTGCAAAGGGGGAAGTGACCAAAATAGCAGTCGCATAACGCCCGGGGGCGCCTGAACTCAGTGTAAAACAGACGACCATCAAGTTTTAGACCCGTATTGCATTTGTTTTGGCAATATAAATGCTGCACACTATTCTAAAATCAGTATAATAACTTAGCAAGCTAATTATAAGGAGATGAAATTGGAATCGCCACTAGGTTCTGATCTGGCAAGGTTAGTACGCATCTGGCGTGCTCTGATTGACCATCGCCTGAAACCTCTGGAGTTGACACAGACGCATTGGGTCACGCTGCATAATATCCATCAGCTGCCGCCCGACCAGTCACAGATCCAACTGGCAAAAGCGATTGGCATCGAGCAGCCATCCCTGGTACGAACGCTCGATCAACTGGAAGATAAGGGACTGATCTCGCGTCAGACCTGCGCCAGCGATCGTCGTGCCAAGCGAATTAAGCTTACCGAAAAAGCCACACCGATCATCACAGAGATGGAAGCCGTGATCAGCAAAACGCGCGGTGAGATCCTTTCCGGGATCAGCCCCGCTGAACTGGAACTGCTGATCTCGCTGGTCGCCCGGCTGGAAAGCAATATCCACGAGCTACAATCCCGTGACTGACCTTTAAAAAAGCCTTGCGAACGCAAGGCTTTTTCTTTAACGGAACACGACAACCCGGTTACGCCCGGTCTCTTTCGCCTCGTACATCGCCTTATCTGCCCGTTCGACGCACTCTTCCGCACTGGTTTTCGACGACGTGGTGGTAAACACCCCCATACTGATGGTGATGGGCTCGGGAAGCTGGCCCTCCGAGCTGGCTTTGTCGAAGCTGCTTAGTTTTAACCGTATCCGCTCCGCAACCTGACGGGCTGCGTCGGAAGAGGTATGGGTTAACATCAGGACAAACTCCTCCCCACCGATTCGCGCCGCGATGTCCTGTGGCCGTACCGAATCCATCAACAGCCGGGAGACAAACTGCAGCACCTTATCTCCCTGCAGGTGCCCGTAGTTGTCATTAATACGTTTAAAACGATCGAGATCGCTCACAATAACCGAGATCGGATGGGCCTCTGTTGCGGTGCGCAGCGACTGGTTCAACGCGTCGTAAAAATAGCTTCGATTGTAGAGACGGGTCAGGGGATCGCGTATTGAGTTCTGGTATGACTGTTGATACTTCAGATGCGAGTTACGATACAGATTAAATACGTCATACAGGAGGACGAAAATAATCAGCAGCGTCGCGACGGTTTCAAATAACCGGGCACGATACCAGGAGATATCTTCCGCGTGACCGCCCAAATACAACATTCCAAGGGTTGCGAGATAGCAGACACATAAAAAATTCCCGCCGACCCAAAACATATTGCGCACGCGGGTAATAATCATCAGCGTTGCTAATGAAACAACCCAAAAGAGGATTAAGACAATGTTTATCTCCTGTTTCCACAGCAGCATATATTGCCGGGTTTCATTATCAACCAAATCTATTGATAAAAAAGGTGAATAGCTGGAATAAACCCAGGCCAGGGTTACGACCATGCCAGTAAAAAGAGTGGCGCCGACAATGACAGAGAGATGAAACGTCCGTGACAGCGGTCTGCTACGGATAAAGTAAAGCAGGCCCGACGCGATAAACAGCACCGACATCAACAGATGACGGAAGGTAAAGAAGATCATCGCATCGTTATAGTTGGCGACGTTGAACTGGTGCTGGTCGAGCCATGCCGGGTAGCTGGAAAGCGTCCCCACCATCAGTATAGCGGAGCCGACATAGGCGAAGGCAAAGGCGAGCAGATATAAGCGCTGTCTGTCGCACCAGTACTTCATTACCATAAAACAGGCAATAAAGAGGTGAAACACCAGTAAAAATATGGTCAGCATCGGAAATAAAAGCGGCGAAAAAGACGAAACCTTTTCTTCAAGACCTATAAACAGAGAGTGTAAAACTCCGATGACAATTAAGCATCCCAGAAAGAACCGAACATAATTATTCTTTATATAACGTCTCATCGCAACCATAGGCATTGTATTAAATTAACACAGAGATAAAAGGGGTTTGCGAATAATCTCATGAAGGCCGGGGGAATACTTTGCGCAGGAACAAGATAAGCGGATATTAACTATATGTTGGGTGAATGTATATTGTTAATATATTCACGTGAGTGTTGTGTAGGGTAAATGGACGTGATCGTAAGACCACGCCCATAATGTCATTAACGCGGGGAGACGGTCACCTGGCTGCCGTTGCTTGCCAGCACGACACGTTGGCCAGCGGCAAACTTAGTGTTGCCCTGTTTCTGGACTACCATAATGGTGCTGCCGTCATCTTTGCGGATCTCTAACTCAACGCCCTGGGATTTGTTCATCGAACCCTGAACACCCTGACCGGCAACGCCACCGGCTACGGCACCTGCCGCAGTCGCCAGGGAACGACCCGAGCCGCCACCTACGGTGTTACCGAGGAAGCCACCCAGTACCGCACCGCCAAGAGCACCGATCACGTTGTTCTCGTCACCACCCTGAATCTGCACCGGGCGTGCGTTCACAATGGTGCCGTAGGTGACTTGTTGTACCTGTTTCGCCTCAGACGCACTGTAAACATCCCCGGAGAGGGAGCTATCATTAACACAGCCAGCCAGAGTGAATCCAACCAGCGAAACGGCCAGTACACGTAAAATCATTTGAATCTCCTGTTCACCAAAAAACGCTCTATGAGCATCCGTTATGGCTAAATTATATGGCATCAGGTGCCACAGATCCTATTTTCGCCTAAACATTCAGAGAATAGTACTTGATTCTGGCTTAACCAGATATAAACAGGCTCTGACTTCACCCCGCATCCGGTAAGGATAATTCCTGGAATGGCCGTAACGTCCAGCTATTGTTAAAAAGTATTATCGCGTCATGGCATTGATGACGGGTTTATGGTGGAGTGGGCCATCAACCCTGTGGAGTAAGGAAAACGGATGAAATCGGGTCGCTATATTGGCGTAATGTCAGGAACCAGTCTGGATGGCGTGGATGTCGTTCTCGCGGCAATCGATGAGAATATGGTGGCACAGCAGGCGAGCCTTAGCTGGCCCATCCCCCCGGAAACCAAACAAGCGATCCTGAATATCTGTCAGGGCCAGCAGCTGACGCTGTCGCAGCTGGGGCAGCTGGATACACAGCTCGGACGTCTATTCGGCGATGCCGTGCTGGCGCTGATGAACCAGGAAGATCTCCGCCCTCAGGATGTAGTGGCGATTGGCTGTCACGGCCAGACGGTCTGGCATGAGCCGGGCGGCGATGCGCCTCATACCCTGCAGATTGGTGATAACAACCAGATTGTGGCCAAAACCGGGGTAACGGTGGTCGGTGATTTCCGCCGTCGTGATATGGCGCTCGGAGGACAGGGCGCGCCGCTGGTTCCGGCTTTCCACCACGCGCTGCTTGCCCACCCGACGGAGCGCCGCATGGTGCTTAACATTGGCGGCATCGCCAACCTTTCCTTATTGATCCCCGGGCAGCCGGTACGCGGTTTCGACACCGGGCCGGGGAACATGCTGATGGACGCCTGGATCTGGCGTCAGGCGGGCAAAGCTTACGATAAAGACGCCCAGTGGGCCTGCAGCGGCAAGGTCATCATTCCCTTACTACAAAGCATGCTGTGCGATCCCTATTTCGCCGCCCCGGCACCGAAAAGCACCGGCCGCGAGTATTTCAACTACGGCTGGCTGGAACGCCAGCTGGCGAACTTCCCGGGCCTGGCGCCGCAGGACGTGCAGGCCACGCTGGCTGAGCTCACCGCCGTCTCCGTGTCGGAACAGGTGCTGTTGAGCGGCGGCTGCGATCGTCTGCTGGTGTGCGGCGGCGGTAGCCGTAACCCGCTGCTGATGGCGCGGCTGGCCGGCCTGCTGCCGGGTACGGAAGTGACCACCACCGATCGCGCCGGGATCAGCGGCGATGATATGGAAGCGCTGGCCTTTGCCTGGCTGGCGTGGCGAACGGTGGCGGGCCTGCCCGGAAATCTGCCTTCCGTGACCGGCGCGCGTGAAGCCAGCGTGTTAGGTGCTGTTTTTCCAGCCAATCCGCGGCAAAATCAGAGTTAACCGAATTTCGCTTAAAGGCACGATGGGTAGAATGACACGAAAAAACGGGAGGGCGTTCGCGCCCTCCGGGACCAGGAAAGTCTTCGGAACTCACCCATGAAAAAACTGCTTCTTGCTTTTACCCCCTTCCTGCTGGCGAGCTGTAGCGTCTACAACCAGTTTGTTGAGCGTATGCAAACCGACACCCTGGCTTATCAGTGCGAAGAGAAACCGCTCACCGTGAAGCTTAATAATCCTCGTCAGGAAGTCAGTTTTGTCTATGACAACAAGCTGCTGACGCTGAAGCAGGGGATGTCGGCCTCCGGTACCCGTTACAGCGACGGGGTCTATGTCTTCTGGTCGAAGGGCGACAGCGCGACGGTCTACAAGCGCGATCGCGTCGTGCTGAACAATTGTCAGATCGAAAATCCGAAGCGTTGAGATTTTGCAGGGGGCGGCGCACAATAGCGTCACCCATTGTCAATGTCAGCTAACGCCATGTCAGATAACGACGAATTGCAGAACATCGCGCACCTCAGGCGCGAATACACCAAAGGCGGCCTGCGTCGCCAGGATCTCCCCGCCGAGCCGCTGGTGCTGTTTGAGCACTGGCTGAAACAGGCCTGTGATGCCCGTCTGGCCGATCCCACCGCGATGGTGGTGGCGACGGTCGACGAACTGGGTCAACCCTACCAGCGCATTGTGCTGCTCAAGCATTATGATGAGAAAGGGCTGGTGTTCTACACCAACCTCGGCAGCCGCAAAGCACACCACCTCGAAAACAACCCGCGCATCAGCCTGCTCTTCCCCTGGCATATGCTGGAGCGTCAGGTGATGGTCACCGGCACCGTCGAGCGTCTCTCTACCCTGGAAGTGGTGAAGTACTTTCACAGCCGCCCGCGCGACAGCCAGATTGGCGCCTGGGTCTCTAAACAGTCGAGCCGCATCTCCGCCCGCGGCGTACTGGAAAGTAAATTCCTTGAGCTGAAACAGAAGTTCCAGCAGGGCGAAGTGCCCCTGCCGAGCTTCTGGGGCGGTTTCCGCGTCTGTGTCCAGCAGATGGAGTTCTGGCAGGGCGGTGAACATCGTCTGCACGACCGCTTTTTATACCAGCGCGATAATGACGCCTGGAAAATCGATCGTCTCGCACCTTAATCCCCGAAATTTGTTCTCTTAAGCGCTGGTACAACGGGTGTCAGCGCTTTATTCTATGTACCTTTCGCGTCTGGCGAAAAGTCGTGTACCGGCAGAGGTGCAGTCGTTTTATACATGGAGAATTTGATGGCAAGCAGTAACTTGATTAAACAATTGCAAGAGCGGGGGCTGGTAGCCCAGGTGACGGACGAGGAAGCGTTAGCAGAGCGACTGGCGCAAGGCCCGATCGCGCTCTATTGCGGCTTCGATCCTACCGCCGACAGCTTGCATTTGGGGCATCTGGTTCCATTGTTATGCCTGAAACGCTTCCAGCTGGCAGGCCATAAGCCTGTGGCGCTGGTCGGCGGCGCAACGGGTCTGATTGGCGACCCGAGCTTTAAAGCCGCTGAGCGTAAACTGAATACGGCAGACACCGTGCAGGAGTGGGTGGATAAGATCCGCAAACAGGTCGCCCCGTTCCTCGATTTCGACTGTGGTGAAAACTCAGCGATCGCCGCTAACAACTATGACTGGTTTGGCGGCATGAACGTGCTGACCTTCCTGCGTGATATCGGCAAGCACTTCTCCGTTAATCAGATGATCAACAAAGAAGCGGTGAAGCAGCGTCTGAACCGTGACGACCAGGGCATCTCGTTCACCGAGTTCTCTTATAACCTGCTGCAGGGTTATGACTTCGCCTGTCTGAACAACCTGCACGGCGTGGCGCTGCAGATTGGCGGCTCCGATCAGTGGGGTAACATCACCTCCGGTATCGATCTGACCCGTCGTCTGCACCAGAACCAGGTCTTTGGTCTGACCGTTCCGCTGATCACCAAAGCCGACGGTACCAAGTTCGGTAAAACCGAAGGTGGCGCGGTATGGCTCGATCCGAAGAAAACCAGCCCGTACAAGTTCTACCAGTTCTGGATCAACACCGCGGATGCTGATGTCTATCGCTTCCTGAAGTTCTTCACCTTTATGGATCTGGAAGAGATCAACGCCCTGGAAGAAGAAGACAAAAACAGCGGCAAAGCCCCTCGCGCCCAGTACGTGCTGGCGGAGCAGGTCACCAAACTGGTTCACGGCGAAGAGGGCCTGGCGGCCGCGAAGCGTATTACCGCCAGCCTGTTCAACGGTACCCTGAGCGATCTGAGCGAAGCTGACTTCGAGCAGCTGGCGCAGGATGGCGTACCGATGGTTGAGATGGAGAAAGGGGCTGACCTGATGCAGGCGCTGGTGGACTCTGAGCTGCAGCCGTCCCGTGGTCAGGCGCGTAAAACCATCGCCTCGAACGCCATCACCATTAACGGCGAAAAACAGTCCAACGAGGAGTATACCTTCGTGGACAGCGATCGCCTGTTTGGCCGCTACACCTTGCTGCGTCGTGGCAAAAAGAATTACTGTCTGATCTGCTGGAAGTAATCGTAAAAGCACAGGGGCATGGGAAACCATGCCCCTTTATTTTTTCAGGGTTGTGGTAAGAAAATGAAGAATATCCTCGCCATCCAGTCCCACGTTGTGTTTGGGCATGCTGGCAACAGCGCCGCTGAATTTCCGATGCGTCGTCTCGGGGCCAACGTCTGGCCATTAAATACCGTTCAGTTTTCCAATCATACGCAATACGGCAAGTGGACCGGTTGCGTGATGCCGCCTGCCCATCTGACAGAGATTGTTCAGGGCATCGCGGAGATCGACAAACTCAAGACCTGTGACGCCGTACTGAGCGGCTATCTGGGTTCAGCCGAGCAGGGCGAGCATATTCTCGGGATTGTCCGTCAGGTGAAGGCGGCCAACCCGGCGGCAAAATACTTCTGCGATCCGGTGATGGGTCACCCGGAAAAGGGCTGCATCGTGGCGCCTGGCGTCGCGGAGTTCCATGTCCGTCATGCCTTACCGGCCAGCGATATTATCGCCCCGAACCTTATCGAACTGGAGATCCTCTGCGAACATCCGGTAAACAGCGTGGAAGAGGCTATTGCCGCATCCCGGGAGCTGATTGCCATGGGCCCGGAGATCGTGCTGGTGAAGCATCTGGCGCGCGCCGGCATTAGCCCGGACCGCTTTGAGATGCTGCTGGTGACCAAAGACGAAGCCTGGCACATCAGCCGTCCGCTGGTGGATTTCGGCAGCCGTCAGCCGGTGGGCGTAGGCGATGTGACCAGCGGCCTGCTGCTGGTGAAACTGCTGCAGGGGGCAACGGTGCGTGATGCGCTTGAGCACGTCACGGCGGCGGTGTATGAAATTATGATCGCCACGAAGAATATGCAGGAGTATGAACTGCAGGTGGTGGCCGCTCAGGACCAGATTGCGAAGCCGGAGCACCTCTTTAGCGCGACCCAGCTCTAGCATCATAATGCCCGGCGGTGCTGCGCTTGCACGGGCCTACAGGTTTTGTAGGCCGGGTAAGCGCCAGCGCCACCCGGCAAAAAACTTACTTCAACCCTTCCGCTTCCAGCGCTGCCGCCACGGCAGGACGCTCCGCCATACGCTGCATATACGCGTCAATATGGCTTAACCCTTCCATATTCAGCTTCACGGCCCGCGCCCAGCGCAGAACGGTAAACAGATACGCGTCGGCAATGGTAAAGCGCTGACCGCAAATCCACTGCTCATCTTTCAGCGACTCGTTCACATACTGGAGCTTTTTCTCCAGCAGCGCGCGTACGGTCGGCTTGTACTCTTCCGGCGTATCCGGGCGGAACAGCGGGGTGAAGCCTTTGTGCAGCTCGGTGGCTATGTAGTTCATCCACTCAAGCGTCTTGTAACGCGCGATGCTGCCGGTCGGGGCCAGCAGCTGGCGATCGGCAACGCCATCCGCCAGGTATTGCATGATGGCCACCCCTTCAGTCAGCAGGGTGCCGTCTTCCAGCAGCAGCGCCGGGACCTGGCCTTTAGGATTCACCGCGAAAAAATCATCGCCGTTTTCCAGACGCTTTTTCATCAGATCAACACCGTTGAGGGTGAAGTCTTTACCGCTCTCGCGCAGCGTAATATGGGAGGCAAGAGAGCAGGCGCCTGGTTTATAGAACAGTTTCATCGGTCACTCCTGTTTACGTAGGTTTACCCTATGGTAGTGCGGCACAGAATAAAAAAAAAGCCGCTAACGCACAGTTAGCGGCTTCAATTCAGTCGTTTCCCGATGACATTACGCGGTCGCGGTTTTGCTCGCTTTGGCGTTGATGTCGTCGTCCTGAGTCATTCGATTCAGTTTTGGTGCGGTCAGCATCATCAGCACGGCGATAACCGCGGTGGCGATACCAATCTGCAGGAATACGTCACCGTACACGTGCAGAGACAGCAGCGGATCGGTCACGTCAGATGGCACGGCCATCAGGTTTGCGATCTTACCGGCGATGATTGCAGCACCGGCAGTCGTCAGGAACCAGCTACCCATGATGAAGCCCATCAGGCGCTGCGGCACCAGCTGCGCAACCATTGCCAGACCCAGACCGGAGATCATCAGCTCACCGATGGACTGCAGGGCGTAGCTCAGGATCAGCCAGTTTACGGAAACGATACCCGCGTCGCTGGCGAATTTCGCACCCAGCGGCAGCACCAGGAAGGCGCCAGAGCACAGCACCATACCTACCGCGAACTTGTGCGGCATTGGCAGACGGTCACCCATCTTGTTGTAGATGGCGGCCAGAATCGGGCTACCCACCATGATCCAGAACGGGTTCAGGGCCTGGAACTGCTCAGGTTCGAACGCGATGCCGAGGATAGAGTGTTCAACGTTACGGATAGCGAAGAAGTTCAGGGACGTTGGCATCTGGCTGTACAGGACGAAGAAGACAATCGCTTCAACCATCAGGATGAAGGCAACAATCATCTTACGACGTGCTGCGCCCTGCATGGCAAAGGCTTCTTTCGCGAAGATGCAGACGATACCCAGCGCAACCACGCCCAGAACCGCACGCGCGATACCCTGGTTGTGCAGCAGCCAGGTGGCAACGGCAACCAGAATCACCACGCCGACGATGGTCGCCAGCAGTTTGCCCATCTGTACCGGCGCGAAGTCAGGTTTTGAACCGTAGTCCTTAACCCAGCTGCGGCAGAACAGGAAGTTCACCACGGTGATCAGCATTCCGACGAAGCTCAGGGCAAACGCCACGCTCCAGCCGAATTTCGCTGCCAGCCACGGGGTTGCCAGCATAGAGAAGAAGGAACCGATGTTGATGGCCATGTAGTACATGGTGAATGCGCCATCAAGACGCGGATCGTCTTTGTTATAGCAGGTCGAGAGCAGGGAAGATGGGTTCGCCTTGAACAGGCCGTTACCGACAGCGATAGTCGCCATACCCATGTACACCACACCGGCATCATGACCAGACCAGGCAACCAGACCGTAGCCGATCGCCAGAACGATGGCGCCCAGCAGAATTACACGTTTGGTGCCCAGCACTTTATCGCCCAGCCAGCCGCCAATCGCGACCAGACCGTACACCAGAGCACTGAAAGAAGAGAACAGCGTGATGGAATCAGCTTCGGACATACCCAGTTGTTTAACCAGGTAAACCGCCATGATCCCTTGCAGGCCGTAGTAACCAAAACGTTCCCAAAGCTCAATGGAGAAAATGAGATAGAACGATTTCGGTTGTTTGAAAGCGTTAAGACTTACGCTTTCTTCAGCTGGTTTATTGTTTGCAGTAGACACATATACCTCTTTTTTTACATCCCATATTAACGGGGGTGTTCATAGCGTGATGACCGTAGTCCGTCCGCTTTATAGTTATAGTGGGAGGGGAAACGGCGGGTAATGTTCACTATCCTGACCCATCTGGCAAGGTGTTTGTAATAACCTGTTACATATAACTCTCGCGCTATAATGCGCCAGAAACCTAAATGTTATTTAGCGTTAAATTTTACCGTTGCGTCTAAACTGGTTTTTTCCACTATGAGTTAGCGGAAAAAATGGGCAGGTGGCGATATGTTCTGCTGTAAAAGGGATTGTGCAGTGATATGGGCTAAGTTCTGAAATATATCCGGTCATATCTTCGGGTTATCAGGGGCAGTTTCTTGATGCAATAAGGCTTTATCGGGATTTGCTATACATAAAATTAACACCATGTGAACAGAGTGATCCTGATCACATTTATATAGAAAATTTCGCTGACGAAAAAACAATTAACCTGTTTGATTGTTATATAGCCGCACAATGCGCGAAAGACGAAGTTTGGCTTAGGTTGAAAAACTATGAAAGGTACTATCAGCAGGGAGTCATGCTTTCTGTAAGCAGTTTACATTATAAAAAAACCGTCGGTTGACGGTTTCAGAGGTCAGTTTTCTCTTTATATTCACAGAGATCTTCAATAATACAGGAGCCGCAGCGCGGTTTACGCGCGATGCAGGTGTAGCGCCCGTGAAGGATCAGCCAGTGATGGCAGTCGACCTTAAACTCAGCCGGAACCACCTTCAGCAGCTTCTCTTCCACCTGCTCCACGTTTTTGCCGGGGGCGAAGTTTGTCCGATTACTCACGCGGAAAATATGTGTATCGACCGCGATAGTCGGCCAGCCAAACGCCGTATTCAGCACCACGTTAGCGGTTTTACGCCCGACGCCGGGCAGGGCTTCCAGCGCGGCGCGATCTTCCGGGACCTCGCCACCGTGCAGCTCAAGCAGCATGCGGCAGGTCTTAATCACGTTCTCGGCTTTGCTGTTAAACAGGCCGATGGTCTTGATGTACGACTTGACCCCCTCCACGCCCAGCTCCAGCATCGCCCGCGGCGTGTTGGCAACGGGATAGAGCTTCGCGGTGGCTTTATTCACGCTGACGTCGGTGGCCTGCGCGGAGAGCAGGACCGCAATCAGCAGTTCAAACGGCGAGGTAAAATTCAGCTCGGTGGTCGGGTGCGGGTTGTTATCCCGCAGGCGCTGCAAAATGGTTAAACGCTTCTCTTTGTTCATGAGGCCTTCTCAGGGATCCCTTCCTCTACGCTGCGGGCAGCAGCGCGGCGCTTACGTTTCTCATCGATCAGGTATTTTACCGCCAGCATCATGCCGAGGCCAATAAACGCGCCCGGTGGCAGCATCGCCAGCAGGAATGGCGTATCGGTGTGGAACACCTCAATGCGCAGGGCCTTTGCCCACCCGCCCAGCAGCGCGTCTGCGCCGTCGAACAGGGTACCGTTGCCGAGGATTTCACGCATCGAGCCCAGCACGAACATCGCCCCGGTTGCCCCCATGCCGATGGCAAAGCCATCGAGGGCCGAAATCAGCGGATCGTTCTTCACCGCAAAGGCTTCGGCGCGGCCTACCACGATACAGTTGGTGACGATCAGCGGGATAAAGATCCCCAGCGACTGATAGAGGCCAAAGGCGTAGGCGTTAATCAGCATCTGCACGACGCTCACCACCGAGGCGATGATCATCACGTAGATCGGAATACGAATTTCTGACGGCGTCCAGCGACGCAGGGCAGAGATCGACAGGTTGGTCAGGGTCAGCACCAGCGTAGTGGCAAGACCCAGACCGAGCGCGTTGGTGGCAGTCGAGGTGACGGCCAGCAGCGGACACATCCCCAACAGCTGTACCAGGGCGGAGTTGTTTTTCCACAGACCCTGGACAATAACCTCTTTAACCTGGCTCATGATCACTCCTCACAGGCAGGCAGATTGTTAAGTTGCGCAGGCAACGTTTGGGCATACACACCCGCACGTCTAACGGCGTTCACCACCGCGCGGGGGGTGATGGTCGCCCCAGTAAACTGATCGAATTCACCGCCATCTTTCTTCACCGCGAACGCCGGATCGTCACTGCCGTGGATGGTTTTGCCGGCAAAGTGCAAAATCCAGTCGCTTAAGCGGGTTTCGATTTTATCCCCGAGCCCTGGCGTTTCGTGATGCTCGGTGACGCGCGTTCCCAGCACGGTGCCGGAGAAATCAGTGCCGACCAGCAGCTGGATAGCGCCGGAATAGCCGTCTGGCGCGGTAGCTTCCATCACGACGCCCACCGGAGCATCCCCTTTACGGGCGATAAAGATGCGGTGGGTACCTTTGCCTAATGGCGCAGCCTCAGCAAGATAACAACTTTTCTGCAGATCGTTATCGTAAAGCTCCGCCGGGATCACCTGGTCGAACAGCGCCTTTTGCTGACGGGCCGCCTGTTCGTCGATGGTGGATTTGGTCAGGCCGTTGACCAGTGCCGTCAGGCCGGTCAGCACCGCGGCAAAGACCGCCAGCGTCACGCCGTGTTTTTGCATCGTTTTTAACATGGCGAGTCCCTTAGCGGTGGCCGTACACGCGCGGACGCGTGTAGTAGTCAATTAACGGTACGGTAATGTTGGCCAGCAGAACCGCAAAGGCCACGCCGTCCGGATAGCCGCCAAAGCTGCGGATCAGCCACACCAGCAGACCGGCCAGCGCGCCGAAAATCAGGCGTCCACGGTTGGTGGTCGAGGCCGTCACCGGATCGGTCAGAATAAAGAACGCCCCCAGCATGGTCGCGCCGGACAGCAGATGGATCTGCGGGGAAGCCAGAGACTCAGGGGAGAATGCCCAGCCCAGGCCGGAACAGATCGCGAGAGTGACCAGGAAGCTCACCGGGATATGCCAGCGGATCGTTTTCTGCCACAGCAGGAACACTCCCCCGGCCAGATACGCCAGGTTAACCCACTGCCAGCCCGCACCGGCGAGCACGCCGCTGTAGATCGGGTACTGCAGGATCTGCTCCACGCTGTGACCGGCGTGCAGGGAAGTTTTAAAGGTATCGAGCGGGGTGGCCTGGCTGATGCCGTCCACGCCCATTCGCAGGGTGTTCATGTCCGCGCCGCTGGCGGTATGGCCGGAGAAGATCACCTGCAGGGCATCCATAAAGCCTGGCACGGTCGCGGCAATCTCATGCGGCGGCAGCCAGCTGGTCATCTGCACCGGGAAGGAGATCAGCAGCACCACGTAGCCAATCATCGCCGGGTTAAACGGGTTGTGCCCGAGGCCGC
Source organism: Leclercia sp. TB492 (assembly GCF_049974505.2). Lineage (NCBI taxonomy): Bacteria > Pseudomonadati > Pseudomonadota > Gammaproteobacteria > Enterobacterales > Enterobacteriaceae > Leclercia > Leclercia sp. TB492. The sequence goes on from NZ_CM127572.1 coordinate 1,967,311, forward strand.
CGTACAGCTGCTTGGCGATAATCACCGCGAATACGGTACCGAGCACCACCATCCACCAGGGGGCGAAGGGGGGAATACTGATGGCAAGCAGCAGGCCGGTGAGCAGGGCGGAGTTATCCGCCAGGATTTTGCTCACCGCGATTTTACGCAGTTTGAGGACCAGGGCTTCCGCCACCAGGGCGCTCACACAGCCGAGAACGATCTGCAGCAGCGTACCCCAGCCGAAAAACCAGACCTGAACGGCGATGCCCGGCATGGCGGCCAGACAGACCAGCATCATAATGCGCGATGTCTGGCGCTGGTTGTGGGTATAAGGGGAGCTTGCGATTCTGAAAACCATTTAATCCTCGTTAACTGCCTGCTGTGCGGCTTTCTTCGCCTGAACGCGCGCAATGGCGGCGGCAACGGCCGCTTTGCGTGGATCGTCATTGGCTGCCGGTTCTTCTTCCTGTTGCGCCGCTTTGCGTGCTTTCGCACGGGCAATGGCGGCTTCGACCGCCGCTTTACGCGGATCGACCGGAGCGGGTTCTGCCGGTGTAGCGTCCGGCTGCGCCGCTTTGCGGGCTTTCGCCCGGGCAATGGCGGCTTCGACCACGGCTTTACGCGGATCGACCGGGGTCTGTTCGATCTGAATATCGTCCGGCTGCGCCGCTTTACGGGCTTTGGCGCAGGCAATGGCGGCTTCGACTGCCGCTTTACGCGGATCGACCGGGGCAGCCTCGGCCTGCGCCTCTTCCGGCGGTGCGGCTTTACGGGCTTTCGCGCGTGCGATGGCGGCTTCGACCGCCGCTTTACGCGGATCGACCGGGGCAGGCTCGGCCTGCGTCTCTTCCGGCGGTGCGCCTTTACGCGCTTTGGCGCGGGCGATAGCGGCCTCGACCGCGGCTTTACGCGGATCGGCTTCTGGTTGTGCGGCGCTGGTCTGTGCTTTTTCCGCCTGACGGGCGCGGGCCTCTGCTTTACGTGCTTCGCGCGCGGCAATGGCTTCGCTGTTATCCGGGCGTTCTCCTGCCGGGATCACCACATCCTGCGCGGCGGTAGCTTTCTTCTCGCGCACGCGGGCCAGGGCCGCATTAATGGCATCCTGATCTTTCGCCGCTGGTTGTACCGCAGCCTTTTTATGGCGCTCCTCGCGGGCGGCTTTTTCGCGCTCAAGACGCTGCTGGCGGGCTTCAAAGCGCGCTTTCGCGTCGGCGGCGCGTTTCTCTTCCTGGGCGATAGCGTAAATTTCGGCCTTCTCGACGCGGAAGTATTGCACCAGCGGAATATTGCTCGGGCAGACCCAGGCGCAGGCTCCGCACTCAATGCAGTCGGCCAGGTTATGGGATTTGGCTTTGTCGTGGATCTGGCCTTTGCTGAACCAGTAGAGCTGCTGGGGCAGCAGATCGGCCGGACAGGCGTCGGCGCAGGCGCTGCAGCGAATGCAGCCTTTCTCTTCCTGCACTTCGCCCATCTCGCTGACGGATGGCGCCAGCAGGCAGTTGGTGATTTTTACCACCGGGACATCCAGCCACGGCAGGGTAAAGCCCATCAGCGGCCCGCCCATGATCACCATCTGCTCCGCGCTCGGGCAGAACCCGGCCTGGTCCAGCAGATGACGCACCGGGGTGCCCAGTCGCGCCCAGACGTTGCCGGGTCGGCTGACGGCTTCACCGGTCAGGGTAACAACGCGCTCGGTCAGCGGCTCGCCGTCAACAACGGCGCGCTTCACCGCATAGGCGGTGCCGACGTTCTGCATCAGCACGCCGATATCTGATGAGCGACCGCCGTGCGGAACCTGCTTGCCGGTCAGGATCTGGGTCAGCTGCTTCGCGCCGCCGGACGGGTATTTGGTCGGGATCACCCGCAGGCTGATATCGTGGCTGCCCGCCAGCACCGCACGCAGCATGGAGATGGCCTGCGGCTTGTTGTCTTCAATGCCGATCAGCACCTCTTTCGGCTGCAGAACATGGGCGAGGATGCGGATACCCTCGACGATCTGCGCGGCGCAGTCCTGCATCAGGCGATCGTCCGCGGTGATGTACGGCTCACATTCGGCGGCGTTGATAATCAGCGTCTGGATCTTATCGCCACCGCCCTGCAATTTGTTCCCGGTCGGGAAGCCCGCGCCGCCCAGACCGGCGACGCCAGACTGGTGGATACGGGAAATAAGATCTTCACGGCTGTGGCTGCGGTAGTCGCTCCAGCCCTCACGTTCGATCCAGCGATCTTCGCCATCGGCGTCAATCACCACGCACAGCTCGGAGAGGGCGGAAGGGTGGGCCACGGTGTGCGGGGCAATCGCCGCCACGGTGCCGGAGGTTGGGGCATGAACCGGGAGCATACGTCCGCGTCCAAAGGTCAGCGGCTGGCCGCGCAACACGCGGTCACCGACCTTAACGCACAGCTCGCCCTCAGCACCGATGTGCTGCTTGAGAGGGATAACAAAACGGTTAGCCAGCGGGATCTGGCGCAGCGGCGTACCGCTGGACTGGGTTTTCATCTCCGGTGGATGAATACCGCCGTCGAAATCCCAGATCTTCTCTTTTCTGAAGGCAGAAAATAACTTAAACATGTTGTTCCACAGGAATATTGCGCACCGGAATGGTCTGAAGATCCCATTTCCAGCTGTCGGTCGTTGTCGCTACCGGGCGTAACTCAATGCACTGGGTCGGGCAGGGGGCGACGCAGAGATTACAGCCGGTACACAGATCCTCAATCACGGTGTGCATGGCGCGCGTGGCGCCGACGATGGCATCCACCGGGCAGGCCTGAATACATTTGGTACAGCCGATGCAGTTGGGTTCATCAATCACCGCCAGCATGCGAACCGGCTCCTGCGCGCTTTCGTCGCCGTCGACCGGCTGCGGGTCAACGTTCAGCAGCGCGGCGATCTTCAGCATCACCGCTTCGCCACCGGGCGCACAGCGGTTAATTTTCTCCCCGCCATTGCCCACCGCCTCTGCGTAGGGGCGACAGCCAGGAAAGCCGCACTGCCCGCACTGGCTTTGCGGCAGCAGCTCATCAATTTTTTCAACGATCGGATCGTCCTCCACCGCGAAGCGGCGCGAGGCGTAACCGAGTATGATGCCAAAAAGCAGCCCCAGAACGCTAATGGCTGCGACGGCGATCCAGATTGCATTCATTACAACTTCACCAGACCACTAAAGCCCATAAAGGCCAGAGACATAAGACCGGCGGTAACCAGCGCGATGGCGTTACCGCGAAACGGTGCCGGGATATCGGCGGCGACCAGACGTTCGCGGATCGCCGCAAACAGCACCATCACCAGCGAGAAGCCGACCGCAGCCGAAAAGCCGTACAGCGCCGACTGCAGAAAATTGTGCCCAAGGTTAATGTTGAGCAGCGCCACGCCGAGCACCGCACAGTTAGTGGTGATCAGCGGCAGGAAGATGCCGAGCAGACGGTATAACGCCGGGCTGGTTTTACGCACCACCATTTCGGTGAACTGCACCACCACCGCGATAACCAGAATAAAGGCCAGCGTACGCAGATAGGTCAGGCCGAGGGGGATCAGGATCCAGGTGTCAATCCACCAGGCGCAGATCGAGGCAAGGGTCATCACGAAGGTGGTGGCCAGCCCCATCCCCATCGCTGTTTCCAGCTTTTTGGATACGCCCATAAACGGGCACAGGCCAAGGAACTTCACAAGGACGAAGTTGTTTACCAGCACCGTGCCGACAAAGAGCAGTAAGTAATCGGTCATTATTCAGCCTGAAATAAAAAAGCCGCCTATTATCGGATAAACCGTGGCAGGCGACAACAGGTTAACTGTAAGGTTTTACGGGTTCACAAAGGTGTTCTTCACGCGCGCCGAACGCTTAAAGTAAGGCACAAACAGCGCGGTCATCAACAGAGGGAAGAGTAACTGACGCACCGCCAGCGCATCGGAGACGGGCGAAAACGCGAAGGTTTTCACGGCCAGTAATACGGAGACAAGCAGCCAGATAATATAGTGTTTAGGCACATTCCGACGACGCTTAAAAAAAGCAATGGTCAACCAGAGCGTGTAGTACCACATGGCAATTGCAAAGGCGAAAGATAAAAACCACATGACGATATTAACGGTATTTTGCGCGCCCAGCGCTTTTAACGCGTGCGGCGTAATTAATGCCGTGGAGTAAAGTACCAACGCCAGCGACGTGCTTAATAATGCCAGCAGCAGCCAGGCAAGCGGAGCCAGTAACCAGCCGCCAATTCTTTCTCCAGCCGTTGTGGTCATGTTCTCTCCCGAAGTCAGTAACAGCGCGAACTGCAAATTAGCAGGGGCGAGAGTATATAACATTTCCGGGGAATGGCTACCCTCTTAGAGCACGTAACGCCACACCGACTTAGGGACTTCGCCAATGTTGAACAAACGCCCGCCAGAGACCAGCTCTGCGCGGCGATGATCCGCGGCGCGGTACATGCTGATAATCTCCTGGTTATCGCTCAGGCTGTAGTTCAGATGATCAAACAACTTTTCCAGACTTTCGAGGGAATTAATCTTGCGAAACTTTAATAAATAGTCCTGAACGGTCATATTAATAATTTTCCATATAAAAGGCGTGCTACCAAAGGAGTAATTCGGTCGAATAATAAACGGAACAAGAAAGACGTAAACATTTGCCGAAGCGTATCGGCAAAAATAAGAATTTTCTTTACTGGTGAAATCAGGCGTCGGCCGACGCCTGGCGATGAAGGTTAACGCTGTTCATGACGGCTGGCAATATGCAACTGACATCATATGTCACTATTTTTGATCAGTGCATGCGGCTTGGCTTGATTGACGCTATTGACCGGCTCCGGCGGCTGGTAGTTATCGATATGGCTGGCGATCCCCAGCAATATCACCGACACGCCCAGCACAATCCACCCCGCTAACTCGATAATTCGATTAATAATTGTCGTCATGATTCGTTATTTTGTTTTATCCATAAATACAGATTAAGAATTTTACAGCGCAGAATGCCCTTCGGCAAGCGCTTTGCAATGATGTTTTGCGATTGTATTCAGCGAGTTATAATTGTTAATCAGAAATTACTGATTGCATGTATCGCCTTAAGGCGCGATACCCCGGATTAATCTATTGTGACCGATGAAGAGATGGTGTGAAATAGGCGTGTCAAAAGATGAGAGGCGACTTCATGAGCGATAAAATCCGTGTTGGATTAATAGGTTATGGTTATGCGAGTAAAACGTTTCATGCCCCGCTGATTGATGGCACTCCGGGGATGGAGCTGGCGGCAATTTCCAGCAGCGATGCGACGAAAGTGCATGCAGACTGGCCGACGGTCCCGGTGGTTTCCGAGCCGAAGCATCTGTTTAACGACCCCAATATTGATTTGATCGTTATTCCCACCCCGAACGACACGCACTTCCCACTGGCGAAAGCGGCCCTGGAAGCCGGAAAGCATGTGGTGGTGGACAAACCTTTTACCGTGACACTGTCACAGGCCCGCGAGCTGGACGCGCTGGCGAAAAGCCTCGGTAAACTGCTCTCGGTGTTCCATAACCGCCGTTGGGACAGCGATTTCCTGACCGTGAAGGCGCTGATCGCTGACGGTTCCCTCGGCGAAGTAGCCTTTTTCGAATCCCATTTTGACCGCTTCCGGCCGCAGGTGCGTAACCGCTGGCGTGAGCAGGCGGGCCCGGGCAGCGGCATCTGGTACGATCTGGCTCCGCATCTTCTCGATCAGGCCGTTAACCTGTTCGGTCTCCCGGTGAGCCTGAACGTCGATCTGGCCCAGCTGCGCCCCGGCGCGCAGGCAACGGACTACTTCCACGCTGTCCTGAGCTATCCGCAGCGTCGCGTGGTACTGCATGGCACTATGATGGCGGCAGCGGAATCCGCGCGTTATATCGTGCACGGCACCCGCGGCAGCTACGTGAAGTTTGGTCTCGACCCGCAGGAAGATCGTCTGAAAAACGGCGAGCGCCTGCCGCAGGAGGACTGGGGCTACGATATGCGTGACGGCGTGCTGACTCGCGTCGAAGGGGAAGAGCGGGTGGAAGAGACCTGGCTGACGCTGCCGGGGAACTATCCGGCCTATTATGCCGGTATCCGCGATGCGCTGAACGGTGACGGGGAAAACCCGGTCCCGGCAAGTCAGGCGATCCAGATTATGGAGCTAATTGAGCTGGGGATTGAGTCTGCGAAACATCGCGCGACTTTGTGTCTTGCTTAAAAAAATAAAGCCCGGCATCGCCGGGCTTTTTCTTATCCGCGTGCGACCTTGTCGCGTAACGCCTGCTTCTCGGCAGGGGTTAAGAAGGCCATCTCCAGGCCGTTAATCTGCGCCTGACGGATCTGCTCCCGGCTGAGCCCGGCCAGCGAAGCGGCAACCGTATACTCGTGAATAATATCCACCCCCTGAACCGCCGGATCGTCGGTGTTCAGCGAGGCCATCACCCCATGCTCAAGGAAAGTTTTCAGGGGATGCTGCGCCAGGGTCGCCACTGTGCTGGTCTGAATGTTGGAGGTCAGACAGGATTCGATCCCGATGCGCTGTTCCGCCAGGAAGTCCATCAGGGCACGATCTTCGACCGCTTTTACTCCATGACCGATACGTTCGGCACCCAGCTCGCGGATGGCCTGCCAGATGCTCTCCGGACCCGCCGCTTCACCGGCATGGACGGTAATGTGCCAGCCTGCATCCCGGGCGCGATTAAAGTGGGAGAGGAACAGACTGCCCGGGAAGCCCAGCTCGTCGCCCGCCAGATCCACGGCGGTGATATGGTCCCGGTGCGCCAGCAGAGCTTCGAGCTCCTGCAGGCAGGCGTCCTCCCCGAAGGTACGGCTCATGATGCCAATCAGGCGCGCTTCAACGTTAAAGGTCTTGCAGCCTTCGCGTACGCCGGCAATGACGGCTTCCACCACACCCGCGACCGGTAGCTGATGGGTCATCGCCATATAGCCCGGCGAGAAGCGGAGTTCGACGTAGTGCAGGCCGTTGCGTGCGGCATCCTCAATATTTTCGAAGGCGACCCGACGGCAGGCGTCCAGCGAGGCCAGGACTTTTACCCCCCAGTCGAGCTTGCTCAGGAAGCTGACCAGATCCGGCTCGTTTTCCGTCACCTGCACGTGTGGGATCAGTGTCTCAAGGGTCTGTGCGGGCAGGGTTAAATTATACTGACGACCCAGGTCAAGGATGGTCTGGGCTCGGATGTTGCCATCAAGGTGGCGATGAACGTCAGTTAACGGGAGGGTGGTATCAATCATGGTCGCACTCTTTATTAGTAGAAGTGCGAGCTATTATAAAAACAAAAGACGTCAAAAAGCTATTTGCGCAATGGATAATTCCGTTGCGCAACATAATTAAAGCAAAGCACGGATCCCGGCAATCAGGCGCTCAACCCCCTGTGCAAGCTTGCTGCGCGGGCACCCGGCGTTCAAGCGGATAAAGCCGTTCCCCTCCACGCCGTAGGTATATCCCGGCATGATCGCCACTTTTTGCTGCTCAATCAGCACCTTCTGCAGCGCTTTGTCATCGATATTGAGCGGGCGAAGATCGATCCAGGCCAGATAGGTCGCCTCCGGCGGCTGCCAGTTCAGGGCCGGGAAAGCGGCATTCAGGCTGTCGGCCACGTATTGCAAATTCGCTTGCAGATAGCCGCGCAGGGCATCCAGCCAGGGCTCGCCCTGCTGGTAGGCGGCGATATGCGCCACCAGCGCCAGCACCGACGGCGAAGAGAGCCCGTCGCGCCCCTTCAGCGCCTGCAAATACGACGTGCGGCTGGCCTCATCGCCAAGCAGGCCGTAAGCCCCGGTGAGGGCGGGAATGTTGAAGCTTTTGGAGCCGGAGGTCAGCAGTGCCCATTTGCTCTGTGCCACCTCGCACCAGGGAGTATGTTGATGGTTGCCCCACACCATATCCATATGAATCTCGTCGCTAATCACCGCCACGTCGTGCCGCGCACAGAGTTCAGCCATGGTGGTCAGCTCGTCACGGGTCCAGACCTTGCCGGTGGGGTTGTGCGGGCTACAGAGCAGCAGGATTTTGTTCTGCGGCCGGGCCAGCACTGACTCCAGCTCGGCCATATCGCACTGCCAGCCCTGTGCTGCTTTGTGCAGACCGACGGCAACCACCTGACGGTGATTACCCGCAATGGCATTGTAAAAGGCGTCGTAGGCCGGAGTGTGGATCACCACGCCATCGCCCGGGTTCGACCACTGGCGAATCAACTCAGACACCATATAGATTACCGACGGCCCATAGACGATGGCGCTGGTATCAATTTCGCTGTTAAAGCGCTGACGGAACCAGTGGGCCACAGCGGCCAGGAACTCGTCGTTTTTCCAGCGGCTATAGCCAAACACCCCGTGACCGATGCGCGCTTGCAGGGCGTCGATGATGCAGGGGGCGGTGGCAAAATCCATATCCGAGATGGTAAAGGGCAGCAGATCGGCAGCACCGAAGCGATCGGCAATGTAGTCCCACTGGGTACACCAGGTGCCGTGACGATCCACGACGGTAGAGAAATCAAACATGACGTTGGTCCTTAAAATAAAACCCCCTCATGGCGAGGGGGTTGAGGCATCAGGCTTCTACTGTTCGCATCAGGGTTGCCAGCTCGTCTTTCACGGACTGCACCTGCGGGCCGATGACCACCTGCAAATTATGCTGATTTAACTGTACCACGCCGATAGCACGGTTGGCCTTCAGGGCGTTGGTATCCACTTTCGACATATCCGCCACCGACAGGCGCAGGCGGGTAATGCAGTTATCCAGCGAGGTAATGTTATCCGCACCGCCCAGCGCCGCCAGAATGGCAGGGGTGTTATAGCCGGATTTCCCAATCTTACCCGCAACGGCCTGCTCAACGCTGGTGGCCGCGTCGGTATCGCGACCCGGCGTTTTCAGGTTAAAGCGGGTGATGGCGAAGCGGAAGATCCCGTAGTACACCGCGAACCAGATAGCCGCCACCACCGGTACCAGATACCACTTGGTCGACAGGCCGTGCAGGATCCCGAACACCACGAAGTCAATCACGTTGCCGTCGGTATTACCGATGGTCACACCCAGCACCGCCATGGTGGTAAAGCCCAGACCGGTCAGCACGGCGTGAATGAGGTACAGCACCGGCGCCACGAACAGGAACAGGAACTCGATCGGTTCGGTGGTCCCGCCCACCACGCAGGCAATGACGCCGGAGATCAGCAGGCCTTTAATCTTATGACGGTTTTCCGGACGAGCGCAGTGGTACATCGCCAGCGCGGCACCCGGCAGACCGCCGAGGAAGGCCGGCATTTTACCCTGGGAGAGGAAGCGGGTGGCGCTCTCGGAGAAACCGTGGGTGGTCGGGCAGCTCAGCTGCGCCTGGAAGATGGTCAGCGCGCCGCTGACGTCGTGGCCGCAAACGTCCAGCGTGCCGCCCGCTTCAGTGAAGCGGATCAGGGCCACAAGAATATGCTGAAGCCCAAAGGGTAACAGCAGACGTTCGCCGGTACCGAAGATCATTGGGCCAAAATCACCGGCGCTGTTAATGATCCGGCCAATACCGGTAATGCCCATGGCAAAGACCGGCCATATCAGCGGAATGATCAGACCAAACAGCCCCATCACCACGAGGGTAATGATGGGCACAAAGCGGGTACCGCCGAAGAAGGCCAGAGCGTCCGGCAGGCGGATATTGTGAAAACGTTCATGAAGCATCCAGATGATCACGCCCGCGATCACGGCCCCGAGGATCCCGGTATCAATAGACTGAATACCAATCACGCTCTGAATGTTGTTGGCCTTCAGGATTGCCGCGTCGGTGGTCGGCAGGATGCCTTTGGCGGTCAGCCAGAAGTTAACCGCCAGGTTCATCACCGCGTAGCCAACGAAACCGGCAAACGCCGCTACGCCTTTGTTTTCGCGGGCCAGCCCCAGCGGGATGGCGATACAGAACATCACCGGCAGGAAGCTAAAGGCAAAGGAGCCGACCTTGCTCATCCAGATAAAGATCGCCTGCAGCACAGGGTTTCCCAGAACCGGGATCAGGGTAACGACATCGTGGCTGCTGAGCGAGCTGCCGATGCCCAGCATGATCCCGCAGAAGGAGAGCAGAGCCACGGGCAGCATAAAGGTCTTACCCAGTTGCTGGAAAAATTCCCATAGCGAGATTTTTTGTGCTGCTTTCGCCGTCATAAAACGACTCCTTTATTGTTAAAATAAGTTTACCTGCCTCAGTGCTGCGAGAAGATAAAACGTTTTATCAAATTTTAGTGCGCTCTGAATCACATTCTCAGGCTTTGGCAGAGAGTATAAATACAAGGTATTGATAAAACGTTTTACCGATCTCATTATCAGGGAGTCACGCCAACACATGGCTGTAGCGAAAAAGATCACCATCAATGATGTCGCCCTGGCGGCGGGCGTTTCCGTCAGCACGGTTTCACTGGTGCTGAGCGGGAAAGGGCGGATCTCCTCCGCGACGGGTCAGCGCGTCAACGATGCGGTTGAACAGCTGGGATTTGTTCGCAACCGCCAGGCTTCGGCGCTGCGCGGAGGGCAGAGCGGGGTCATTGGCCTGATCGTTCGCGACCTCACCTCGCCGTTCTATGCAGAACTGACGGCGGGGCTGACGGAGGCGCTGGAAGCTCAGGGGCGGATGGTCTTTTTACTGCACGGCGGCCGCGAGGCCGATCAACTGCTCCAGCGGCTCGACATGCTGCTGACGCAGGGGGTGGATGGGGTGATCGTTGCTGGCGCATCCGGGGTAAGCAATGAACTGTGCGAACGGGCGGCGGAGAAAGGCGTGCCGCTGGTGTTTGCCTCCCGCGCCAGCTATCTGGACGAAGCCGACACCCTGCGCCCGGACAACATGCAGGCGGCACAAATGCTGACCGAACATCTTATTCGCCGTGGCCATCAGCGGATTGCCTGGCTGGGGGGGCAAAGTTCGTCCCTGACCCGCGCCGAGCGGGTGGGGGGCTACTGCGCAACGCTGATCAAATACGGCCTGCCGTTCCACAGTGAATGGGTGGTGGAGTGTGGATCCAGCCAGAAGCAGGCGGCGGAGGCGATAAGTACGTTACTGCGCGCCAGCCCCACCATTAGCGCCGTGATCTGCTACAACGACGTGATTGCCATGGGCGCCTGGTTTGGCTTGATCCGGGCCGGACGCCAGAGCGGGGAAGGCGGGGTTGAAACCTTCTTTGGACATCAGGTGGCGCTCGGTGCCTTTGCGGATGTGTCAGAAAACGCGCTGGACGATCTGCCCATCGTCTGGGCGACCACCCCGGCGCGGGAGATGGGCTACACCCTGGCAGACCGCATTATGCAGCGGATTGAGAAATCCGACGTGCAGGCCGGGCACCAGATCGTTTCGGCCCGGTTAGTGACGGTGAAGTAGCATCAGGGTTGTGGCGTGAGTGGATTTTGCGCCAGCCGCGCCTCAAGTGCCTCGACAAACTTACGCACTTTTGCCGGGATCAGCCGCGAGGTCGGGTAAACGGCCCAGACGGCCAGCGCTTCCGGCTCGGCGTCTTCCAGGACTATCCGCTTAAGCCTGCCTTGCGCCAGGGCGGGCCCAACGTACCAGCGGGACAGGTTGGCGATGCCCATTCCTCCCAGGCAGGCCTCAAAGATCGCCTCAATCGAATTCGCCGAAAATCGCCCCGATACCTTTTGTCTGCTCCGCTGTCCGTCCTGCTCAAACGACCAGTGGGTGGTGTCAGAGGTGGTTAAGCAGCTGTGGCCCGCCAGATCGCTGAGCCTGGTCGGATAGCCGTTCGCCGCCAGATAATCGGCACTGGCGCACAGGTCGCGGGGATTATCACACAGGCGATGCGCAACCAGCCGGTTGTCCCGCAGCGGAGCGATACGTAACGCCACGTCGATGCCTTTCCCGACAATATCAACCTGCTCGTCGGTGGCGAGGAGATCGACCTGCAGGGCCGGATGCTGGCGCATAAAGTCGGGCAGCATCGGGGCGATGATCCTGCGACCAAAGGCCGCCGAGGCGGTAATGCGCAGCCGCCCGGACAGATGTGCTCCCTCAGGAAACAGATCGGCAAGGGCATTGGTTTTATCTTCCAGCAGCGCCTGAGCATGCGGCAAAAAGACCTCGCCATCGCTGGTCGGCGACAGGGAGCGCGTGGTGCGGTGCACCAGCCGAACCCCCAGCTCGGCTTCCAGATTATTAAGGCAGCGCGACGCCGCCATGGCGCTCATCGAAAGCCGACGTGCAGCACCCGCCAGGCTACCCGCTTTTATCGCTTCAACGAACACTTCCACATCGTCCAGTCTCATTATCTCGTTTCTCGTTATGCTGGCGTATCAAATTACACATCTACACTAATTATCGTTATAGCGCCATAGTCACTCCACATCCTGATAAACAGTAAATTTGGAGTGACGATGAAAAAGATGACAATGGCTTTAGCGCTCAGCAGCCTGTTTTTAGCGAATGCCGTTTGGGCAGACGCCCCCGCGCAGATCCGCCAGCAGGTGCCGGGTTATTACCGCCTGGCGGTGGGTCAAAATGAGGTGACGGCGCTTTTCGATGGCTATAACGATCTCTCGCCTGCGCTGTTAAAAGGGCTCTCAGCCGACAAAATTCGTGACCTGCTGGCACAGCATAAGATCGATGCCGAGCGCATGCCCACCTCGTTTAACGCTTTTCTGGTCAATACCGGTAAGCATCTGGTGATGATTGACAGCGGGGCGGGCCACTGCGTGCCGCAAACCGCCGGGCAACTGATTCCTAATATGGAGGCCTCTGGCTATCGCCCGGAACAGGTGGATACTATCTTCCTGACCCACCTCCACCTTGATCACGTCTGCGGCCTGAGCGATGCCTCCGGGAAAGCGCTGTTCCCCAATGCCACCGTCTGGGTGCCGCAGGGCGAAGCCGACTTCTGGCTGGATCCGGCGAAAGAGGCCAGCGCGCCGGCCAATGCGAAAGAGTATTTCGCCATCGCCCGGCATGCCCTGGCAGCCTATAAAGCGACCGGACTCCTGAAAACCTTCGTTCCGCCAGCCTCGCCGATCCCTGAAGTCCAGACGGCCTATGCGGTCGGCCATACGCCTGGCAGCACGGTTTATCGTTTTGCCTCGGAAGGGAAGGCTATCAACTTTATCGGGGATTTGATCCACGCGCCTGCCGTGCAGTTCCCGCACCCGGAAGTGTCGATTCGCTTTGACGTGGATGCGAAAAAGGCCACCGCATCCCGTGGGCAGGAATTTAACGCCCTGGCGAAAGACGGCGAGTGGATGGCGGCAGCGCATCTGGCCTTCCCCGGTATTGGGCACATCACGACCGACGCTCAGGGCTACAGCTGGAACCCGGCAATCTACGGTCCGTATCAACGTGCGGCCGATGTGCCACTGCTGAAGTAAGACGAGGAGATGATAATGAAAAGTTACACCGTAACGGCTAATGGTATTCGTCAGTTCGTCATTGAAGCGGGGGAAGGCGCGCCGGTGATCCTCCTGCACGGTTTCCCGGAAACCAACTACGCCTGGCGGTATCAAATTCCCGTCCTGTCCAGGCACTACCGGGTGATTGCCCCGGATTTGCGCGGCTACGGAGAGACCGATAAACCGGCCTCCGGCTACGATAAACGCAACATGGCCCGGGATATCCGGGAGCTGATGCGCGCCCTGGGCCTGAACAAAGTGGTGCTGGTGGGGCACGACCGCGGGGCGCGCGTCGCGACCCGCTTTGCGAAAGACTATCCTGAGCAGGTGGAGCGCCTGGTGGTAATGGATAACGTACCTACGCGCATCGTGGCGCGGGATCTCAACGCCTCCATCGCCCGCGCCTACTGGTTCTTCCTGTTTCATCTGGTGCCCGATCTGCCTGAAGCCCTGATAGCCGGTCGGGAGCATATCTGGCTACGCCATTTCTTCTCGGACTGGACCTTCGATCCCTCGACCATCAGCGGTGAGGCGTTTGATACCTATGTCCGGGCTTATCAGGCCCCTGGTGCCGTGCGCGGGGCGATGGCGGACTATCGCGCCAACGCCGAGGATGTAGAGCAGGATCTGGCCGACGCGGAGGTTAAAATTGCCTGCCCGGTGATGTCGCTGTGGGGCAATGATTTTCACGCCGTCGGTAAACTCTTCGATATGCAGAGCGTCTGGGCGGAGATGGCGGACGATCTCAGGGCTTATGCTATCGAAGAGTGCGGCCATCTGCCGCAGGAGGAACAGCCTGAGAAAGTGAATGCCCTGCTGATGGACTTTCTGGCCGGCTGGAAAGGATGACCGGCAATAAAAAACCCCTCCGAAGAGGGGTTTTGCGGTTTACTGCTGTGGAACCGCAGGCACTGGCGCAGGAGCCGGAACCGCTGGCGCGGCAGGCTCGTCCGGTACGGCGAGATTCAGCGCCGGAACGCCAAACATGCCGACGAACTCTTCCAGCGGCATTTTCTGCCCGTTCAGCGTCACCTGACCGTTACTGTACTGCAGGCTGGTGCTGATGACGTTATCTTCCACGGTGGTGATGCGGAACATCTGACCCATCGCCGCAAGGCCTTTCACCTGCTGGCTGGCCAGCTTGCCGGCATCATCCTCGTTATAGCCTTCCAGCTTCGCAATCTGGGTCATGAACTCGGTCGCCATGTCCATCGGGATGGTCAGCTTGCTCTCCAGCGATTTCACGCTGCGATCCACTTCCTGAGCCAGGGTCTGTGCTTCACCCGTGGCGGTAGCCGGATCCTTAAGGAACAGCGACAGGTTGAAGTTGGTCTCGCCTTTGCTGTTTTTCCAGCTCAGCGGCGCGAGGGTCACCACCGGTTCGCCTTTCAGCAGGATCGGCAGGTTGCTGAAGAAAGCCTCTGTCGCTTTCTGTTGATAGAGCGCCGGATTTTCCATCAGCGCTTTATCTGCCAGCAGGGCCTGGCTCTGGGCGCGATACTGCTGGCTGAACTGATGCCAGGCCTGGCCGTCGATATTGCCGATTTTCAGCGTCAGCTTGCCGGTACCCATATCCTGATTCTGTATTTTCAGGCTCTTCAGGCTGTAATCCACCTGGCTGTTGACGCTCTTGCCGTCTTTCGACAGCTCGGCCTTACCGCTCAGGTCCGTGCCTTCCAGCACCGCCATCTCTTTGCCTTCAATGGCGATAGCCAGCTTATCAAGGGTCACTTTCTGATCGCCGATACGCTCGTCAAAGTCGGTCAGACGGCTGTTGCCATCGGTTTTCAGGTTATTGAAGGTGAGCTGCACTTTCTGGCCGTACTCGTTCACCGCATTCACCAGACCGCTTGCCGCTTCACCTTTCAGCGAGAAGCTGTTGCCGTCGCGATCGGCATCGAGCTGGAAATTGCCGCCGCTGAAGGCCACTTTCTCGTCGCCATTCTCGTAATTCAGCGCTTTCAGCGCGAGATCGGTGCGGGTGTCACCGGCATAGCTAATGCGGGTATTGGCCTCAAACGGAGACTCATTCTTCGCCAGATCGAACAGCGGCTTAGAGGCTTCGTTGTTCACCAGCGTCGATTTTACCGAGGCCATGGATGGGATCAGGTTGAAGGTTTTCAGCTGGGCCAGCGGGAAGGGTCCGTGGTCAACCACTTCGTTCAGCACCAGGCTTTGTCCTGGCTGTAGCCATGGATTTTGCGTGCCCGCCACCGGTTTAAGCACCAGCTGCAGATGGCTTTTGAACAGGCCACGCTGGTAATCCTGATAGCTCAGCTCCAGCCCGGCTTCCGGTGCGGTACGCTTAAGCTCGCTATTCGCCTGCACCACCATCTCTGCCAGATGGCCCTCCAGCTGTTTCCCGGTAAACCAGGCCGCACCCGTCCAGACCACCCCTAATGCAACAATAACGCCTGCAGCTATAACCGATTTCTTCATCGTGATTATCCCTAAAATGAAACCGAGCGGTGAAAACCGCCCGGTGAGGTCATAAGATTACCAATAGCTTAGCAATAATTGTTAAAAAATTCAGCCGGTCACTGGAGCTTGTTGAAAACCCGGGCCAGGCGGCCCACGCCGCTGACGCTGACCGGCGAGTCGCTGGCGGCAACAAACGCCGACTCGCCCGGCTTCAGCACCAGACGCTCCTGGCCCTTGCTCAGCACCGCTTCGCCCTCTACGCAGAACAAGATCGCCGCGCTCTGTTGGGCAATCTGCGTGTCGGCGCTGCTGAGGTCGTGCAGCGAGAAGGCAAAATCATCCACCGGGATCGGGAAGTCGAGCTCCGCGCCATTTTTCACCGGCTGGGTTAGCAGCTCAGCGGCCGGTTTGGCGACGAATTTAACGTTAGCCACCAGTTCAGGAATATCAATGTACTTCGGCGTCAGGCCCGCACGCAGCACGTTATCGGAGTTGGCCATCACCTCCAGCGCCACGCCTTTGAGATAGGCGTGCGGGGTTTCAGCGAACAGGAACATCGCTTCACCCGGCTCCAGTTTCACCACGTTCAGCAGCAGCGGGGAGAACAGGCCGCTGTCGTCCGGGTAAAATTCCGAAATCACGCGAATGGTCTGCCACGGCTCACCCTGCTGGCTGTTGAGCGCCGCTTTTAGCACCGCCAGGGCACGGGATTTTTCGTCGCCCTGCATATTGAGCAGGCTGGCGAAGAGGTGGCTCAGGCGATCGGCATCCGGTTTTTCGAGGAAGTGGGCAATGGCGCTGTGCGCCCCGGCCACCGGCTGCAGCAGGGAGACGATTTCAGAGAATTCGCGGAAGGCGTTCATCGCCAGGAACGGCGTAAGGGCGAACACCAGCTCGGGTTTGTGGTTGGGATCTTTATAGTTACGCTCGGCGGCATCCAGCGGAATACCTGCCGCGTTCTCTTTGGCAAAGCCCGCTTCAGAGGCCTGCTTGTTCGGGTGAACCTGAATGGAGAGCGGCTGATCGGCGCACAGCACCTTAAAGAGGAACGGCAGCTCGCCAAAACGATCGGCAACCTTTGTACCCAGCAGCGTGGCTTTATCCGCGTCGATGACCTCACGCAGGGAACGTACCCTGTTGGCGTCGGTAATTTTTGAGCTGCTCTTCGGATGCGCACCCATCCACAGCTCTGCCATCGGCAGGTTGTCGGGGTTGGCGATACCGTAGAGATCCGTTAACGCAGTTTTACTTCCCCAGGCGTAGTTCTGCACTGAGTTAATGAGTTTTTGCATTATCAAGCCCTGTTTCAAATGTGGAATTAACTGCCCGTATTAAAGCAATAAACCGGGCGGAAGTAACCTGCGCTCGGAAAAAGTCGTACTAGTCTCAGTTTTTGTTAAAAAATTGTGTAGGATAGGCTAACTCGCTTTTAAGCCGAGCAGCGGAACATCTGCTCTACATAATCAGACCCAAGCAGTAAGTGAGAGATCAATGTCGAATAAACCCTTCCATTATCAGGATCCTTTCCCGCTGGCCAAGGATCAGACCGAATATTATCTGTTAACCCGCGATCACGTTTCTGTCTCTGAGTTTGAAGGTCAGGAGATCCTCAAAGTCGACCCGCAGGCGCTGACCTTACTGGCGCAACACGCCTTCCACGATGCCTCCTTCATGCTGCGCCCGGCGCACCAGCAGCAGGTAGCCGATATCCTCAGCGACCCGCAGGCCAGTGAAAACGACAAGTACGTGGCGCTACAGTTCCTGCGTAACTCCGATATCGCGGCGAAAGGCATTCTGCCGACCTGTCAGGACACCGGCACCGCCATCATCACCGGCAAAAAAGGCCAGCGCGTCTGGACCGGCGGTGGCGACGAGGCGGCCCTGGCCCACGGCGTGTACAACACCTATATCGAAGATAACCTGCGCTACTCGCAAAACGCCGCGCTGGATATGTACAAAGAGGTGAACACCGGTACCAACCTGCCGGCGCAGATCGACCTCTACAGCGTCGATGGCGACGAATACAAATTCCTCTGCATCGCCAAGGGCGGCGGTTCAGCGAACAAAACCTATCTCTATCAGGAGACCAAAGCGCTTCTCTCTCCGGGCAAGCTGAAGAACTACCTGGTGGAGAAGATGCGCACCCTCGGCACCGCGGCCTGCCCGCCGTACCACATCGCGTTTGTGATTGGCGGCACCTCGGCGGAAAGCACCCTGAAAACCGTCAAGCTGGCGTCGACCAAGTACTACGATGGCCTGCCGACCGAAGGTAACGAACATGGTCAGGCGTTCCGCGACGTCCAGCTGGAGCAGGAGCTGTTGGTGGAAGCGCAGAACCTCGGCCTCGGCGCGCAGTTTGGCGGCAAATACTTCGCCCACGACATCCGCGTGATCCGTTTGCCGCGTCACGGCGCGTCCTGTCCGGTGGGCATGGGCGTCTCCTGCTCGGCGGACCGCAACATCAAGGCCAAGATCAACCGCGACGGTATCTGGATCGAAAAACTGGAAAACAACCCAGGCAAGTACATCCCGGAAGCGCTGCGTAAAGCGGGCGAGGGCGAGGCGGTACGCATCGACCTGAACCGTCCAATGAACGAGATCCTGGCCCAGCTGTCGCAATACCCGGTCTCCACCCGTCTCTCCCTGAACGGCACCATCATCGTGGGCCGCGATATCGCGCACGCCAAGCTGAAAGAGCGTCTGGATAATGGCGAAGGGCTGCCGCAGTACATCAAGGATCACCCGATCTACTACGCCGGCCCGGCGAAAACTCCGGACGGCTATGCCTCCGGCTCATTAGGCCCAACCACCGCAGGGCGTATGGACTCCTACGTGGATCAGCTCCAGGCTAACGGCGGGAGCATGATCATGCTGGCGAAGGGCAACCGCAGCCAGCAGGTGACCGATGCCTGCCACAAGCATGGCGGCTTCTATCTCGGCAGCATCGGCGGCCCGGCAGCGGTACTGGCGCAGGGCAGCATCAAGAGCCTCGAGTGCGTGGAGTACCCGGAGCTGGGCATGGAAGCGATCTGGAAAATTGAAGTGGAAGACTTCCCGGCGTTTATCCTGGTGGATGACAAAGGCAACGACTTCTTCAAACAGATCCAGTCTTCGCAGTGTTCGGCCTGTGTGAAGTAGTTTGAAAACCCTGCCGGGTGGCGCTGCGCTTATCCGGCCTACATGTTCGGTAGGCCGGGTAAGGCGTAGCCGCCACCCGGCACGGCCGGACAACAAAAAGAGCGCACAAAGCGCCATACCCTTTCCCCGTTCTCATCAATACTTGTTTCTTTGAGCTGTGAGCAATCCACTTCAGTGTTATCAAGGAGAAAGTAATGACCACCTCACGCAGTGAGAAAGATTCGATGGGCGCCATCGACGTCCCGCAGGACAAACTCTGGGGCGCGCAAACCCAGCGTTCGCTGGAACATTTCCGTATTTCCACTGAAAAAATGCCGGTCTCGCTGATCCAGGCCCTGGCGCTGACCAAACGTGCTGCCGCCAAAGTGAACCAGGATTTAGGCCTGCTGGCGGCGGAAAAAGCCACCGCCATTATCAGCGCCGCCGATGAAGTGCTGGCGGGCAAGCATCCCGATGAATTCCCCCTCGCCATCTGGCAGACCGGCTCCGGCACCCAGAGCAACATGAACATGAACGAGGTGCTGGCGAACCGCGGCAGCGAGCTGCTCGGCGGCGTGCGCGGCATGGAGCGCAAGATCCACCCCAACGACGACGTCAACAAAAGTCAAAGCTCCAACGACGTCTTCCCGACGGCGATGCACGTGGCGGCACTGATCGCCCTGCGCGAGCAACTTATCCCCCAGTTGAACGTGCTGAAACGCACTCTTGATGCCAAAGCTCACGCCTTTAGCGATATCGTCAAAATTGGCCGTACCCACCTGCAGGATGCCACGCCCCTGACCCTTGGCCAGGAGATCTCCGGCTGGGTGGCGATGCTCGAGCACAACCTGCGCCATATCGACCATAGCCTGCCACACCTGGCGGAGCTGGCGCTGGGCGGCACCGCGGTAGGCACCGGGCTCAATACCCATCCGGAATACGCGGTACGGGTGGCTGAAGAGCTGGCGACCATCACCGGACAGCCGTTTGTCACCGCGCCGAACAAGTTCGAGGCGCTGGCGACCTGTGATGCGCTGGTGCATGCCCACGGGGCGCTGAAAGGGCTGGCGGCCTCGCTGATGAAAATCGCTAACGACGTGCGCTGGCTGGCCTCCGGGCCGCGCTGCGGCATCGGAGAGATCGGCATTCCGGAGAACGAGCCGGGCAGCTCTATCATGCCGGGCAAGGTCAACCCGACCCAGTGTGAAGCCATAACCATGCTCTGCTGTCAGGTGATGGGCAACGACGTGGCGGTGAATATGGGCGGCGCGTCGGGCAACTTTGAGCTGAACGTCTATCGCCCGATGGTGATCCATAACTTCTTGCAGTCGGTGCGTCTGCTGGCGGACGGGATGGAGAGCTTTAACGAGCACTGCGCGGTGGGTATCGAGCCGAACCGCGAGCGCATCAGCCAGCTGCTCAACGAGTCGTTAATGCTGGTGACGGCGCTCAATACCCATATCGGCTACGACAAGGCGGCTGAAATCGCCAAGAAAGCGCACAAGGAGGGGCTGACCCTCAAAACCGCCGCCCTGGCGTTGGGGTATCTCACCGAGGCCGAGTTCGACAGCTGGGTCCGCCCGGAAGAGATGGTCGGCAGCCTGAAATAGCTACTCTGCAACGTACAGGTGCAGCCGCGGGATGATCAATCGCAGCGGCTGTGCCTGCGGCTTATAACGGTGCTGGACATTTTCAGCATCGTAATTCAGCAGTTCGCCAATATCCGGAATCACCGCCCCCCGATCGTCATCATACAAGGCGATCAGCGGCGTCGGGCAGGCGTACTGGACCTGTTTTTGCTGTCCGGCATACCAGACCCGGGCAATAGGCTGCACCTTCACCGGTCGCTTGATCTTCAGCCGCGCCTCCGCCGGCAGGGCATGAATGGCGGTATATTCTGCCTCCAGCCGCTCTACCCACTGATCCCGCGACCAGGGGGCCACGGCGCGCGGGGACTTCAGGCTTTTCTCCAGCATCGCCAGCACCTCATCGCGGGTGAAGTTTTTGATGATGTGCTTATTGGCCCAGCCGAAGCGCAGGGTGGCGGGGTGGTTGATGACCGTTAACGTGCGATAGGCGTTGAGGGTAATCAAACCCGGCAGCTGGTGATGCACCCACTCAAAGCGGGCGGCGGGGGCCAGGCCCGACTCTTCGGTGACGATTTTTTCAAATTCCGCTTTTAAGGCGTTAATGCCCGCGATCTGGTCCGTGAGCTGGATGCGGTTGGCGGCATCGCTCTGGAGGCAGATCACCCCCGGCAGGCGCACGGCGGCCTTGCTGCTGCGGGTTTCGGACTGCTGCTGAATAAACAGGTGGCGATAGTGTTGCAGCGCCATCGTCAGCGCCTCCTGGCCGAGGTGCTGTTTTACCGCGATGGCGTTGAGCGGATCGTGCTCGGCGCCTTTGGCGACGTCCGGCAGGGAGAAGACGCGGCCCGCCAGTAAGCGGCAGCTTTTCAGATCGTCCGTGAGCCGGGCCAGCGCATGCTCCATCTGGCGAAAGGTTGAGTTCAAGCGTTCAATAAGATCGTAAGTTGCCATGGCACACCACATTAGTTACAACATACTCATTATATAGCACAGCACGCCGGGTCAGGCCAGCGTGCGGTTTAGGTCAGTCAGGGATGGGCAGGGCGATATGATGCCAGACGGGCCAGTTAAAGCTGAACCGGGCCCCGCCGAGCTCGCTGGCTTCGCAGCTGACATCGCCCCCCAGCGCCTGGGCAATAGAATAGACGATCGCCAGCCCGAGGCCGCAGCCGCCGGTGGCGCGGTCCCGGCTCGGGTCGAGACGCACAAAGGGCTCAAACACCCGCTGGCGGGCCTCTGGCGCGATACCGGGACCATCATCCTCCACCGCCAGCGTGGCGCGGCTGCCGTTCAGCTGCAAAGAGATACGCAGGGTGTTATCGCTGTAGCGCAGGGCGTTGTTGACCAGGTTATCCAGCACCCGCTCCATCAAACGCATATCCAGCGCGCCATAGTCGCCGTCCATGCTGTCGATCCGCAGCGCGCGCTGCGGGTTGACGCTTTGCACGTCCTCCACGTAGCTGCGCAGCCAGGCGGGCAGGTCCGGGGTGGTGAGCTTGAGCTCGTTCTGGGGACGGTCGAGGCGGGCATAGGTCAGTAGCTCCTCAATCAGCGCCTCAAGTTGACCGATATCGCGGTTCAGGGCCTGCGACTCCGCTGCGGTCAGGTTCTCACTCATCTCCAGCCGGTAGCGCAGCCGCACCAGGGGGGTGCGCAGCTCGTGGGCGATACCGTCGATCAGCTGTTTTTTGCTGGCGATCAGGGCGTTGATGTTGTCCGCCATCTGGTTAAAGGCCACCCCAAGCCGCTCGAAGCTGGACCCGCTGTCGAAGTGGATCCTCTCGGTCAGGTGCCCGTCGCCAAAACGCTGGGCGGCGGCCTCGAGGCGCAGCATGTCCTGCCAGTGGGGGCGCATCCAGATAAACACCGGGAAGGCCAGCGAAATGGCGATAAAGGCCAGCAGGGCGATATCCAGCAGGCGCATCTGGTGCAGGAAGTAGAGGTAGGGCACCGGGCCAACCGCCAGTACATAGTGGCTGCGCGGAATACGCTGGATAAAGGTGTACTGATCGTCCAGCGCGACGATGTCACCGCCGCGAAGTCGCTGCATGGTCGGGGCATCCAGATTGTACTTTTTCAGGGGTTCGATGCGCAGTTTGAATGACAGGTTCAGATCCAGCTCTTTGATGGTCCGCGCCCAGTCGTGAGGGGGGATCTCACGCAGTTCGCTGCGCATCAGATAGAGCGAGCTTTTCATCAAGTCATCCAGCGACTGTCTGCCCGCGCGCTCGGCGGTGAACTTGTAGACCAGCCCGACCAGCATGGTCATCACCAGGAAGCAGACAAACAGCAGGAGGTAAAACTGCACGAACAGTTTTTTCATCGAATATCACCCAAATACCACGCGTTAATGATGCCGCCCGACCAGACGATTCACCTTCTCTGGCGGGACATCGCACACTTTACGCAATGGGCTGCTTCATGGCATAGCGAATATTTAGCGTGTCGCCCTGTTTTATGACGTTCGCTTTAACATGCCAGGCATTTTCGATCAGATCTGAGGTCAGCACGGCTTCAGGTGGCCCGCTCGCTATCACCGATCCGGCTTTCAGCAGGACCAGCCGCTGGCAGTAGTTGGCGGCGAGATTGAGATCGTGCAGCGCCACTACCACCGTAACGGGCAGCTGCGTAATTAAGGTCATCAGTTCCAGCTGATACTCAATATCCAGGTGGTTGGTGGGCTCATCGAGGATCAGCAGTCCCGGCTGTTGGGCCAGGGCGCGGGCGATTTGCGCGCGCTGCCGCTCCCCGCCGGACAGCTGCCGCCACAGCCGGTGGCGCAGGCCGGAGAGTTTCATTAACCGGATCGCGTTCTCAACCGCGCTGTCGTCGGTATCGCTCCAGCCAAAGGGCCCCCTGCGGTGCGGGGTACGCCCCAGACGGACAATTTGTTCAACGCACAGATCGCCGTCGACCTCGGCATGCTGGGGCACAAACGCCAGCTGTTTGGCCCGCTCCCGCAGGGAGATCTCGTTGAGCGGCGTTCCATCCAGCCGGATATGATGGGCATGACGCGGAAATAGCCCGGCCAGACAGCGCAGCAGCGTGGATTTACCGGAACCATTAGGCCCCAACAGGCCGACGACGTCACCCGTCGCCAGCTCCAGATCGATATCGTGCAGCACTTTCCGGGATTGCAGGGAGACCTGCAGTCCGCTTAATGAAATGGTCATACTCTTTTCTCCCGGCTGCGATACAGCAGGACTACAAAAGCAGGTGCGCCTACCAGCGCGGTGACCACGCCGATGGGGAGCACCTGATGCGTAATCAGCGTACGGGAAACCACATCGGCGAGGATCATGAAGTGACTGCCGATCAGGAAGGTCAGAGGAACTGAACGGCTGTGCCCGGGGCCGCACAGCATCCGGGTTATATGGGGGATCACCAGCCCGACAAACCCCACCGCACCAATGATACTGACCATCACCGCGGTCACCAGCGCACAGGTGAGCAGCAATATCATGCGCACGAGGGTGACCGGCACGCCCAGGGTGGTCGAGACGTCATCGCCAAAGGTGAAGGTATCAAGCGTTCGTGAAAAGGCGAAGATCACCATAAACCCGGCCAGCACCACCCCCAGAGCCAGGAGGGCATCCGGCCAGCGAACGCCGCTCAGACTCCCCAGCAGCCAGAACATCACGCTGCGCGACTGCTCCGCATTGGCGGATGTGCTGACAATGTAGGCGGTCATGGCGTTGAACAGCTGGGTACCGGCGATACCCGCCAACAAGATGCGTGGCGGGCTGTCGGTCATGCCATGGGTGATCAGCATGATAAGCCCAAATGCGCAGCAGGCGCCCATAAAGGCACCGCCGCTGATGCCCAGCGTGCTGCCACCCATCCCCAGCAACATGACGCAGACCGCACCCAGCGACGCGCCGGAAGAGATCCCCAGCAGATAGGGCTCGGCCAGCGGATTGCGCAGAATCGCCTGCATCACCAGGCCGCACAGCGCCAGTCCCCCTCCGCTGCAGGCCGCCATCAGGGCCCGGCTCATGCGGTACTGCCAGATAATGCCCTCCTCAACCTGCGGCAGCGGCCAGGCACCCAGCCCGAGGCCGTTGAGAATGGCTTTACCCGCATTCGCATACGAAACTGGCATATCCCCGACGGTGGCGGCAAATACCAGCATTAACGGCAGCGTCAGTAACCCGACTGCCGTCAGGCTGTGCTGCCGCCAGCGCGGCACTGTAGAGGGGACGCGGAAAGTCAGTATGCTCATGGTTCAGCCTGAAAGGTCGCCAGTTTTTCACTTATCGCCTCGACGGCATCGACATTACGCAATGAGGGATTCAGTGACATCGCGGGGACGACAATGATGTGTCCTTTTTTTACGGCGGGCAGGTTTCTGGTTACCGGGTCCTGATACAAAAAGGCTTTTTTAACAGCGACATCATCAGCGGGGTAAAGGCGCCGGGACATCTCAGCAATCACGATAACGTCAGGTTGCGCCTGAGCAATGTGTTCCCAGGTGACGGCAGGCCATTCATCGTGGGAATCAATAACGTTTTTCAGCCCCAGCGTGTGGCTGATCCAGCCCGGCGCGCCATAATCGCCCGCCACCCAGGGGTCGCCTTTCAGCCGGCTGCTGGAGAACCAGAACACAACTTTCAGCGGCCTGGTGTGCTGCGCGGCGGCGCGCGCCTGAGCCTTCTGAATACGAAGGGTCAGCGCCTCGTTGAGTTTTTTGCCCTGCGACTGAACGTCGAAAATGGCCGCCAGCTCGCTGATTTCACGCTCGATCTCCGCGATGGAGAAAGGCGTGCTGCGCGCCCCGTCGCTATTCGAACTGTCGGTCACGCTTTTGCCGATGCAGTCGGCGGGCGAAACCCAGGTCGGGATGCCAAGCGAAGCAAACTGTTCGCGGGTACCCGTTTCCCCCTGCGGCCCGATATGCCAGTGATATTGCGCCAGCACCAGATCGGGATGTTGAGCGGTGACAGCCTCAAAGGAAGGGGCGTTATCTGCCAGTTTTTTTATTCCCTTACTGCGCTCCGCCAGCGTATCGGGTAGGGGGCCAAACCAGACTGACGTCGCGCTGATTTTCTTTTCGAGCCCCAGCGCCAGCAGGAGTTCTGTCTCGTGTTGCCCGACCGTCACCACCCGCTGCGGGGCGCGCGTGAAGGTCTCTTTAACCCCACAGTTTTCTACCGTCAGCGGATAAACCTGTGCCGCAAAAACCGAATTCGCGAGGGCCGCGAGAACAGACGCCAGTACCATCTTTTTGATTAACACAATCCCACCCCATAATTGTTATGTTATAACATAATACATAATATGCGGATGGGAGCAAAAGATTAATCGCAGAAGAAGGTGTCTGTTAGCGGAAGCAGCCTGCAATGCCCGGCAGGCTGAGGGGGCTAAATATCCCAGGCGTGCGGCGCGAAGAGATAGCCTTTGTTACGTATGGTTTTAATGCGGAAAGGTTCGGTGGCGTTATCCAGCAGTTTCTTGCGCAGGCGGGAGATGGCCACGTCCACGCTGCGGTCCAGGCCATCGTAGCTGACGCCGCGCAGGTTTTTCAGCAGCGCGTCCCGGTCCATAATCTGCCCGGCATGGGTCGCCAGCTCCCACAGCAGATCGAAATCCGCCGTCGACAGCGCCACCTGTTCGCCGGACAGCAGCACCTGACGATTCACCGGATCAATGGACAGGGTGCCAAACCGCAGCGCTTTGTGCGGCGTTAGCAGCGGGGCGGAGGTATCACTGGTGGCCGCAACGCGCTGGCGCAGATGCAGGCGCAAACGTGCGAGCAGCACCGCCGGTGGGGTGGTTTTAAGAATATAGTCGTTAGCACCCATCTCCAGGGACAAGATATGGTTCATGTCGCTATCGAGGGAGGTCAGCAGCACAATCGGGCCCTGCCAGCGGGCACGCAGATCCCGGCACAGGGTCATACCGTCTTTACCGGGTAACATGATGTCCAGCAGCACCAGATCGGGATTTTCCCGCGCCACTACCTCTTCAGCACGGTCTCCACGGGCTTCGACGATGACCTCCATATCATGTTTACCCAGATAAGCGGCAATCAGCTGGCCCACTTCGGGTTCATCCTCAACGTATACGATCTTGTTCATAGCAAGTCTGTGTCTGCGGAAAACGCCAACATACACCGCAGAACCTTAACCTTCCATTAATCGTTCGCAAATTATTGCCGTTCCGTTATGCTGCCCGGCACTGTTAGTGAGTTGTTAAGGGAAAAAGGATGGGGTTGTTTATAAAAGCGGCGATAGGCGCGCTGGTGGTGCTACTGATAGGGATACTGGCCAAAACCAAAAACTATTACATAGCCGGGTTGCTCCCGCTGTTTCCGACCTTTGCCCTGATTGCCCACTATATTGTCGCCTCTGAGCGCGGCATCGAGGCGCTGCGCGCCACCATCATCTTTGGGATGTGGGCGATTATTCCGTACTTCCTTTATCTGCTCTCGCTCTGGTACTTCGTCGGCGTGATGCGTCTGCCCCTGGCGCTGGGCGGGGCGGTGGTCTGCTGGTGCCTCAGCGCCTGGGTATTAATCTTCTGCTGGGGCCGTTTTCACTAACGTAACGGCCGCCCGCCGTCGACGCCAAACGACCGGCCGGTAACGTAGCAGCTGGTCAGGATGTAGTCGATTAAGTCGATCACCTCTTTTTCTCCGGGGGCGATCTTCATCAGCGATTTATTCAGCGCCTTCTGACGATAGTCGGCATCGTCGTGCTCGTTAAACAGGATAAGCGACGGGGCGATGGCGTTGACCTTCACTTCCGGCGCCAGCTTGCGGGCAAACGAGCGGGTCATGTTATCCAGCGCGGCTTTGCTGGCGGCATAGGCAATGTGCTTATCGCTGCCGCGCTCTACCACATAGTCGGTGAAGTGAATGATGTCGCTGGCCGCATGGCCGTGCCCGCGCAGCAGATCCTGCAGAGCATGGTTCAGCAGGTAGGGCGCGTGAACGTGGATCTGTAGCATGCAGGAGAGCGTTTCGCTGAGCGAGTTGTCAGCCGTTTCTGGCATCCATGCGCTGGCATTATGAATGATGGCGCGTAATGCAGGGGTCTCGGCTTTTACGCGCTCTGCAAAGGCCAAAATACCCTCGTCGGTGGAAAAATCGGCCTCAATGCAGGTCGCACCCGCCTCGCACAGGGTGGCGATAGCAGGATATTTTGTCCGGTAGCTGACAATCACCGGCTGGTGAAGATTCAGAAAATGGTGGGCAAGCGCGAGGCCGATGCGACGGCCTCCGCCAGTAATCAGGATCGGGAGCGGCTTTGCGTGTCCCATCGTATTCTCCTTAACCGTTCGACGATGGGATAACTCGCTTATCCCATCAGCATCCACGTTGCCGGTAATGCGGCAACCAGTAACATTCCAATCAACACCATTTCACGGCGTTTCAGCGCGTGTTGCAGCTGGTGCGTGCGACGGGCATAAATAAACACCAGCAGCCCCGGCGCATAAAGTACCACGGAGAGCAGCAGATGCATCGGGCCGGAGGCATAAAGCAGCCATAAGCCATAAATACAGGCTCCCATTCCCACGACGTTGTGCATCGGGCGGGTGGCTATTTTTAACAAATATGCGCCCACCAGGAAATAGGGTACCAGAATCATCTCAGAGGCGATGGTTAACAGCGTGTTATAGTCCGAACCTGTGAGCCAGATCAGCACCAGACAAACCTGCACGCTGATATTGGTCAACCACAGCGAGGCGGAAGGCGCATTGTTCTTGTTCTGACGGGCAAACAGACGAGGAAACGCCTTATGCGTCGCGGCCAGGAACGGCACCTCTGCCGCCATAATGGTCCAGCTCAGATAGGCCCCACATACCGACACGATCAGACCGGCGGCAATCACCACTTCGCCCCAGGAACCCATCATTTTGACCATCAGGCCCGCCATCGACGGGTTACGCATCTCCGCCAGCTCAGGACGCGCCACCACGCCTAAGGAGAGCAGGGTGACCAACAGATAGACCCCCAGCGCGGCCAGTACCGCCAGCAGCGTGGCGCGACCGACGTCCTGTTTATTGCGCGCCCGGGCCGAGACCACTACCGCGCCTTCCACCCCGATAAAGACCCACAGGGTAATGAGCATGGTGTTTTTGACCTGCTCCCAGACCGGGACACCCAGCGCCACGCCGGTAAAGTCCAGGCTAAACACATCGAGACGAAACGCGATAAACGCCAGCACGATAAACAGCCCCAGCGGCACCAGCTTCGCCAGGGTGGCGACCAGGTTGATGCTCGCCGCGGTCTGCACGCCGCGCAGTACCAGGAAATGGACGAACCACAGCAGCACCGAAGATCCGACGATGGACTGCCAGGTATTGCCATCGCCAAAGAGGCGCAGTTCAGGCGTATCGGTAAAGAAACTCAGCGCAGAGAAAACGATCACCAGATAGGAGACGTTGGCGATCACCGCGCACAGCCAGTAACCCCATGCGGAACAGAAACCCACCAGCTCACCAAAGCCTTCGCGGGCGTAGGTGAAGATGCCGCCGTCGAGATCGGGACGGATGCGCGTCAGCAGCAGCATGGCAAAGGCCAGCAGCAGGATCCCGGCGCCGGTGATGCCCCAGCCGATAAGCAATGCTGACGGGCTGGCAACGGCAGCCATATTCTGCGGCAGACTGAATACACCTGCACCGAGCATGGAGCTTAAAACAAGCGCAGTTAAAGCGCTCAGGCCAAGTTTCTTTTCCATTGGCTTCCTTTTTAAAAAGGGTCAGATCCAGAATAATTATTTCGTCGAAACGCATAATAATGGTGGATCACACTAAGGCGCGGGATTTTACGGAGTGTCACGAAGGCATGCAATCAGGAAGGGCGGAATTCTGCGTAAAAAGCCAAAAAAAAGGCGGCATTACGCCGCCTCTGTGTATCTGTTTACTTATTTGTACAGGTCGGCGCTGATGGTCATGTTATTACCGCGTTCCTGCCACTGGCGGGTGATGTGGTAATACTTGGCCCCTTTCTTCGCCGCACGCTTCGCCACCTGGTAGGAGATTTCGGTCATGTTGCCGTAGTTACCGGTGAACTTGATGCTGTCGAACGGAATCATCTGCGCGGCAGTGGCGTTGTTCAGCTCTTCAATTTTGGTGCCGTCGTTGAGGGTAACGCTGTAACGGCCACCCTGAGTGGTTTGGGTCTCAAAGAAACGGCCCACACCGGCAGCGGAGGCGCCTGGCGCTGCGCTGGTCGCTACGCCCGGGATCTCGACTTTCTTCGCTTCTTCGCCGCCTTTGGCAATGGCCGCGCGGCCAGCATCAGAGTTAGCCGGGATGGCATCAGGGCTCTGGATCACACGTTTTTTGGCGTCTTTCTTGTAGACGTAGGCGGTGATCCGCTGGTTGCCGCCCTGGTTGGCATCAATCTGACGAACGATGAAGAAGGCGTCAGCCCCTTTCCCTTTCGCGGCTTTGGTGATGGCGTCGTTCACTTCCGGCTGGCTGCGGTAGAAGCCCTGTATGGTGACGGTATCAAACGGCTCAAGCATAACGGCCTGCTCTTTCGGCAGCTCCATCACGCCGTTAATGACGCGGTTTTTCGGCACTTCCGCTTTCGGGGCATTCTCCTTATACAGCGCAACGGTCACGCGCTGGTTGCCGCTGCTGCCATATTCGGAGTTATCCACGACGTAGAATGCGGCAGCGCCCTCTTTATCGGCGCGTTTGGAGGCGGCATTAACTGCATCGCCAATGGCGTTAAAACGACCTACGATCGTAACGTGATCGTAAGGTTTCGTTGCAGCCGCTTGCTCCGGCGTTAACTCTGTTGCGGCATTGGCAGACAGGGCGGTCGCAGCAAGGAGTGCGGACGCCAGGAGAGTGTTCTTAAGCTTCATAAAAATAATCCTTCGCCTTACGCAAACCAGGTACTGGTGTAGTTGTTAATTTGAAAACGTTGTTGATTATTGCATTTAACACCTGTCGCTGTCTGCGCGATTTTTCGCGACCGGTGCGGAGTAAGTCATCAAAATATATAACCTTTAGTGATATGTTGAAAAAACACGCGTTTGACCAGTAAAACTAATAAAGCATATGACTTTCACAAGTTGATTTAATGTTAATAAGTTGTTTCTTGCTGGGGCTATATCGTGTTTTTGCCGCTTCGCCTGAGCTAAACATCGGCCCTGGCGGGGAAATAAAGGTAGATATGCCTGTCTGAGACGCCGATCGCTTATTTTTGACAGTTAAAGTCATAAATAGTGTTTTCTTGCTGTGGATCACAGGCGGTATTTTCAGTAGGTTATAGAAAGTTTGTTACTGTTTTATTTTCTGCGGGTAAACGTGCGTGGCAGGTTAAGACTGTCACTGCCGGCGTATACCCGTGATGAACGTTCGACAAACCATCATCAAAAACCGATGGAAGGGATTACTATGCGTATTGGGGTACCAAGAGAACGGTTTGCCAATGAAACCCGCGTAGCGGCGACACCAAAAACGGTGGAACAGCTGCTTAAACTGGGTTTTACCGTCGCGGTTGAAAGCGGCGCAGGCAAGCTGGCAAGTTTCGATGACGAGGCGTTTATTCAGGCTGGCGCAGAAATTGTAGACGGCGCTAACGTCTGGCATTCAGACATCATTCTGAAGGTCAATGCACCGGAAGAGAATGAAATCGCACTGCTCAATCCGGGCACCACGCTGGTGAGCTTCGTCTGGCCGGCACAAAATCCGGAGCTGATGGAGAAACTGGCGGCACGTGGCGTGACCGCGATGGCGATGGACTCCGTGCCGCGCATCTCGCGTGCGCAGTCGCTGGATGCCCTGAGCTCGATGGCGAACATCGCGGGCTACCGTGCCATCGTCGAAGCCGCGCATGAGTTTGGTCGCTTCTTTACCGGGCAGATCACCGCGGCGGGTAAAGTTCCCCCGGCGAAGGTGATGGTTATCGGCGCAGGCGTTGCCGGGCTGGCCGCCATTGGCGCAGCCAACAGCCTGGGCGCTATCGTCCGTGCCTTTGACACCCGTCCGGAAGTGAAAGAGCAGGTGCAGAGTATGGGCGCCGAGTTCCTTGAGCTGGACTTTAAAGAAGAGGCAGGCAGCGGCGACGGCTACGCAAAAGTGATGTCCGAAGCCTTTATTAAAGCCGAGATGGCGCTGTTCGCCGCTCAGGCGAAAGAGGTGGACATTATTGTCACCACCGCATTGATCCCGGGTAAACCGGCGCCGAAGCTGATCACCCGCGAGATGGTCGACTCCATGAAGGCCGGCAGCGTGATCGTCGATCTGGCCTCGCAAAACGGCGGCAACTGCGAATATACCGTCCCGGGCGTGGTTACTACCACCGCCAACGGCGTGAAGGTGATCGGCTATACCGACCTGCCGGGTCGTCTGCCGACCCAGTCCTCCCAGCTGTACGGTACCAACCTGGTCAACCTGCTGAAGCTGCTGTGCAAAGAGAAAGACGGCACCATCACCGTTGATTTTGACGACGTGGTCGTGCGCGGCGTAACCGTGGTTCGCGAGGGTGAAATTACCTGGCCGGCACCGCCGATTCAGGTTTCCGCGCAACCGCAGGCGGCAGCCAAAGCCGCTCCGGCACCGAAAGAGCCGGAAAAACCGGCTTCGCCGTGGCGTAAGTTTGCCTTTATGGCGCTGGCGATCGTGCTGTTTGGCTGGCTGGCGGACGTCGCACCGAAAGAATTCCTGGGGCACTTCACCGTCTTTGCGCTCTCCTGCGTAGTGGGTTACTACGTCGTCTGGAACGTCTCCCATGCGCTGCATACGCCGCTGATGTCGGTCACCAATGCCATCTCCGGGATCATCGTGGTCGGGGCATTACTGCAGATTGGTCACGGCGGCTGGGTCAGTTTCCTCAGCTTTATCGCGGTACTGATCGCCAGTATCAATATTTTCGGTGGCTTCACCGTGACTCAGCGCATGCTGAAAATGTTTCGTAAGGGATAAGGGGTAACTTATGTCTGGAGGATTAGTTACCGCTGCATACATTGTTGCTGCGGTCCTGTTTATTTTCAGCCTCGCGGGGCTTTCAAAACATGAAACGTCGCAGCAGGGTAACAACTTTGGTATCGCCGGGATGGCGATTGCGCTGATTGCCACGATTTTCGGGCCGGACACCGGCAACGTTGCGTGGATCCTGGTGGCGATGATCATCGGCGGCGCCATTGGTATCCGTCTCGCCAAACGCGTTGAAATGACCGAAATGCCGGAACTGGTAGCGATCCTGCACAGTTTCGTGGGTCTGGCGGCGGTGCTGGTAGGCTTTAACAGCTACCTGTATCACGAGCCGGGGATGGAGCCGATTCTGGTGAACATCCACCTGACCGAAGTGTTCCTCGGGATCTTCATCGGTGCGGTGACCTTCACCGGTTCTATCGTGGCGTTCGGCAAACTGCGCGGCAAGATCTCCTCTAAACCGCTGATGCTGCCAAACCGCCACAAGTTGAACCTGGCTGCGCTGGTTGTCTCCTTCGTGCTGCTGGTGGTGTTCGTACGCACCGACAGCGTGGGCATGCAGGTGCTGGCGCTGCTGGTAATGACCATCATCGCGCTGGCCTTCGGCTGGCACCTGGTGGCCTCCATCGGTGGGGCAGATATGCCGGTGGTGGTTTCAATGCTGAACTCCTACTCCGGTTGGGCGGCAGCGGCGGCGGGCTTTATGCTGAGTAACGACCTGCTGATCGTGACCGGTGCGCTGGTCGGCTCGAGCGGTGCGATCCTCTCCTACATTATGTGTAAGGCGATGAACCGTTCGTTCATCAGCGTGATTGCCGGGGGCTTTGGTACCGACGGACAAACCTCCGACGGTGACGAAGAGGTGGGTGAGCATCGTGAGATCAATGCCGAAGATACCGCTGACCTGCTGAAAAATTCGCACTCGGTGATCATCACCCCGGGCTACGGCATGGCGGTAGCGCAGGCACAGTATCCGGTTGCGGAAATCACCGAGCGCCTGCGTGCCCGCGGCATCAAGGTGCGCTTTGGTATTCACCCGGTTGCCGGGCGTCTGCCGGGCCACATGAACGTGCTGCTGGCGGAAGCGAAAGTGCCTTACGACATCGTGCTGGAGATGGATGAAATCAACGACGACTTCTCCGATACCGACACCGTGCTGGTGATTGGCGCGAACGATACCGTGAACCCGGCGGCGCAGGACGATCCGAAGAGCCCGATCGCCGGTATGCCTGTTCTGGAAGTGTGGAAGGCGCAGAACGTTATCGTCTTCAAACGCTCCATGAACACCGGTTATGCCGGCGTGCAGAACCCGCTGTTCTTCAAAGAGAACACCCACATGCTGTTTGGCGACGCCAAAGCCAGCGTGGATGCGATCCTGAAAGCGCTGTAATACGGCGTTACGCACCCTAAAAAAACCGCCCCACCGGGCGGTTTTCTCATTTCTGCAGGCTCCTCGCGCTCACTGTCTATACTTTCCCTTTTTGCGTAAAGGGAGAAGGGACATGCAGTTTTTGTCACGTTTCGATTTTTTGACCTTAATGATGACCCCCAGATTCTGGATTGGCTTTGCCACCGTGACGGTGGTTACCCTGCTGATCTACTGGCTACTGAAGCGCCTCATCACCTTTGTCCATAAGGGCATCACCAACTGGGGTGATAAACATCCCGCTACCCACAAGATGCATTTTATCCTCACGGAAATACTTAACAGAACCAGCCGGGTTCTGCTGTTTGTGGTGGCCTTTCTGTTTAGCCTGCGGTTTGTCGAACTGCCGGATCGCCTCTATGGCGCCCTGAGCCATGCCTGGTTCCTGGTGCTGGCGATTCAGGTGGCGCTGTGGATGGATCAGGGGGTGGTCTCCTGGCTCCGGCACGTGATGCTGGCACCGGGGAGCCATAAAAACCCTGTCACCCTGGTGATCACCGGCATGATCCTGCGGGCAATTGTCTGGTCAGTGATGCTGCTGTCGATTCTTGCCAACGCGGGCGTCAACATTACTGCGCTGGTGGCAAGCCTTGGGGTGGGGGGGATTGCCATTGCGCTGGCGGTACAGACCATTCTCAGCGACGTCTTCGCCTCGCTCTCGATAGGTTTTGATAAGCCCTTCGAGATCGGGGATTTTGTGGTGTTTAACGACGTTGCCGGGACAGTAGAGCACATTGGCCTCAAAACGACGCGTATTCGCAGCCTGAGTGGGGAACAGATTGTCTGTGGGAATGCGATCCTGCTTCAGCAAACCCTGCATAACTACAAGCGTATGCAGACCCGTCGTATCGTCTTTACCTTCGGCGTGGCCAGCGATACGCCCCCGGAAAAGCTGCGGGTTATTGGCGATAACGTGAAGAAGATCATTACGGATATCGGCGAAACGCGTTTTGACCGTGCCCATCTGCTCGGGTTTGATAAGGACAGGCTTACCTTTGAAGTGGTGCATATCGTCAACACGGCGGACTACAACAAGTACATGGATATCCAGCAGGAGATCAACATCCGTATACTGGAGAGCCTAAATGATGAGGGGGTGAAACTGGCCTTGCCAAGCATGGTGCTGCATGCGCCCTGGATGAAAGAGGGTGAGGGTGTGCAACAGTCGCCTCAGCCCGCCATCGAGAGCTAAAAAAAAAGCCCGCCGTTACGGCGGGCTTTCTCATGGTTAATCGTCTTCGTCGTCGTCCAGTTCGACCGGGGTCTGATACTGGTCCGGCTTAATGACCAGCAGGTCGCAGCGCAGGTGATCGATCACCTGTTCCGCGGTGTTGCCGAGGAAGGCAGCAGAGATACCGGTGCGGCCAATCGTGCCCAGCACCACAATACCGGCTTGCAGATGCTCTGACAGATCCGGGATCACCTCTTCTGGCAGGCCTTTCTCGACGTGGGTCAACTTCTCATCAATACCGAATTTTTGCCGCAGCGCTTTCATCGCCAGCAGATGCTGGCCGCGAATGGCGTCGTTATACACGCTGGGATCAAATTCCGGGAGTTCGATGGCAATGTTAATCGGGGTAATCGGGTAGGCGCCCACCAGGTGGACTTCGGTATGGTTGACCTGCTCGGCCAGGTGTAGCGTCTCTTTCACCAGCTTTTCGTTCAGGGCATGGTGGTAGTTCTCTTCGCTGGCGAGATTTACCGCCACCACCGCTTTGCCGCCTTCCGGCCACGGCTGGTCTTTCACCATCCACACCGGGCACGGGCATTTACGCAGCAGGTGCCAGTCGGTTGGGGTAAAGATTACCGCTTCCAGCTTGTCGTGCTGGTGGGCCATCTTCAGCAGCAGGTCGTGCTCGCCGCTCACCACTTCCTGGATGATGGCTTCAAACGGACGGTTGTGCCACACCACTTTGATCTCAATGGGCACACCGGCATCAAGATAGAATTTTGCCTGCTCGCGGATCCACGCGGTACGCTGGCTGATCACTCCCTGACGCATAGCGGTGCGTTCGTCAGGCGACAGAAGGGTGGTCATTTCGTAAGAAAAGTCATATATCGGCAGAAACGCTTTTATCCTGCCACCAATCCGTTGATGTAAATAGACAGCTCGTCGTAACGCCGGTTGATCGTCCTGATTAGGATCGATGGCCACCAGCATGTTTTGATACTTTGCCATACAGGTCTCCTTACTACTGTCACCACAGTCTGTAATTAAAAGAGTAACCTATATATCTGAAATGAAACAGAGGGGAAGATTTGCCAGATCAATAAATCAGTAAAATTATCGATCTGGCAGGGGAATCGGAGAGGTTTATGCCACGTTACGGGAATGGCCCGCCAGCACAGCCAGCGCTTCACCGTTTTCGATGGTGATATATTTCCCTTTTACCGCCAGCATGCCGCTTTTCTGGAAACGACCCAGCAGACGGCTGATGGTTTCAACGGTCAGGCCCAGGTAGTTACCGATATCGCCACGGGTCATGGTCAGACGGAACTCACGCGGAGAAAAACCACGTTCGGCGAAACGACGGGACAGGTTATAGATAAACGCGGCCAGACGCTCTTCGGCATTCTTTTTGGACAGCAGCAGGATCATGTCCTGATCGCCTTTGATCTCACCGCTCATCAGACGCATCATCTGCTGGCGCAGGTTAGGCATTTTGCCTGACAGATCGTCCAGAGTTTCAAACGGGATTTCGCAAACCATTGAGGTTTCCAGCGCCTGAGCGAAGCTCGGGTGGTTACCGGTGCCGATCGCATCAAAGCCTACCAGATCGCCCGCCAGGTGGAAGCCAGTGATCTGCTCGTCGCCCTGTTCGGTAATGGTATAGCTCTTGATGGTGCCAGAACGGATAGCGTACAGCGATTTCAGTTCGTCTCCCGCTTTAAACAGCGTTTGCCCTTTCTGAATCGGCTTTTTACGCTCGATAATATTATCAAGCTGATCCAGCTCGTGCTCATTCAGGGTGAACGGGATACAGAGCTGGCTGATGCTGCAGTCCTGACAATGGATAGCACAACCGCCAGACTGAATGCGTCGAATAATTCGCTTTTCCGGGATCATAGGTTTGCTCAAGCCTTAATTGATATTGGTCAATTTTAACATCTTTTTGGACCCTACGTAAGCCTGGTAAACCATCAATCAGGACAAGAAGCGTGAATGCGCCAGCATCTTCTTGAAATTCCACAAATTAGCTGCGGACTTTATCGCTAACTTAAGGAAAATTAAGCACTAAAAGCCTGGAACTACAGCAATAAATAGCCCTCGTGACGCAGCAGCCACTCTTTGCGCTGCACCCCGCCCGCGTAGCCTGTCAGGGTGCCGTTGCGACCAATAACGCGGTGACAGGGCACCACAATACTGACCGGATTTGACCCGTTCGCCGCACCCACGGCGCGCGCTGCGCCGGGGCGACCAAGCTGTTCCGCCAGCTGACCGTAATGCATCACCTGGCCGCAGGGAATGGATCGCAACGCCTGCCACACTTCACGCTGAAAGGGGGTGCCAGCCGTGGCGGTCGGCAGAGTGTCGATAATGCTGAGATCGCCCTCGAACCAGGCGGTCAGCTTATCGCTAAGTCCGCCCGGATTGCTGGCGCTGATGCGCTCGTAGCCCTGCGCCCGGTAGTGGATATTCAGCAGTTCTACCATCCGGTTGCTGTGCTCCTCCCACTCCACGGCGCGCAGGTTAAATTGCTCGTCCGCAATCACCCACAGCGGCCCCAGCGGGGTAGCAATTTTATCTTCGAGTAATCTCAGCATTGTGCTCTTCCTTAATTCAGTCGCGGGTACACTCCCGGCCCAATGGGCAGGCCGACAAGATACCACGCCACCAACATGAGCAACCATACTCCTAAAAAGATAAGCGGATACGGCAGCACCAGCGAATAGTAGGTACCCAGTTTGGCCTCGGGCTTATAGCGCTGCAGGAAGCCTAAAAACAGCGGTACGAACGGCGACACCGGGGCCAGCGGGATCACCGATGAATCCGCCACGCGGAACAGGATCTGCGCAAACGCCGGATGGAAGCCGAGCAGCATAAACATCGGCACGAAGATAGGGGCCAGAATCGACCAGATGGCCGATCCGCTGGCGATAAACATGCACAGCAGGGAGGAGAGCAGCGCCAGGCCGACAAAGGCGGGCACGCCGCTCAGCCCGGCGGTTTCCAGCAGGTCGGTCAGGCCCACCGCCATAAACTTGCCCATGTTGCTCCAGTTGAACATGGCGACAAACTGCGCCAGCGGGAACACCATCACGATAAACCCGGCCATCTCTTTCATCGGCTCGATCATCAGCTGGGGCAGATCGCCCTGACGACGCACTTTTCCGGTGGCGATGCCGTACGCCAGCGACACCACAAAAAAGAACAGGATGATCAGCGGCACGATGCCTTTAATAAACGGCGAGGGCAGTACGGTGTGCTGGACCGGATCGCGCAGAATGCCGTTCTCCGGCACTACCATCAGGGCGATGGCGGCGATAAACAGCAGCGATACCCCCCCGGCAACGCGCAGCCCGCGGCGCTGCTCCGGCGACAACGCATCCAGCTTCTCGTCGCTGCTGCCCTGCCACTTGCCCAGACGCGGCTCAACGATCCTGTCGGTAATCAGCCCGCCGACAACAGTCAGCACAATCACCGAACTGGCCATAAAGTACCAGTTGTCAATCACGCTGACGTGCATCGCGGCATCAATGGTTTTGGCCGCTTCGGTGCTGATGCCGGAGAGCAGCACGTCGGTGGTGACGATCAGCAGGTTGGCGGTAAAACCGCACCCGACACCGGCAATGGCCGCCAGCAGGCCCGCCACCGGATGGCGTCCGACGGCGAGGAAGATCAGCGCGCCCATCGGCGGCATGATCACCAGCGCCGCATCGGACGAGATATGGCTGAAGAAGGCGATAAACAGCACCATATAGCTGGCGTAACGCGCGCTGACGTGAGAGGCCATTTTCACCATCAGGGCAGGCAGCAGGCCGGAACGTTCGGCCAGGCCGGCACCCAGCACCAGGGCCAGGATCGCCCCCAGCGGGGCAAAGCCGCTGAAGTTTTTAATCACATTAGGTAAAAACCAGTGCAGCCCTTCAACGCTCAGCAGATTTTTGACAACGACCATGCTGCCATCGGCCGGATTGCGGGCGCTGACGTTAAAGGCCGACAGCACGGCGGTGGCTGCCGCCAGGATCAC
Source organism: Leclercia sp. TB492 (assembly GCF_049974505.2). Classification (NCBI taxonomy): domain Bacteria; kingdom Pseudomonadati; phylum Pseudomonadota; class Gammaproteobacteria; order Enterobacterales; family Enterobacteriaceae; genus Leclercia; species Leclercia sp. TB492. The sequence goes on from NZ_CM127572.1 coordinate 2,006,279, forward strand.
AATCAAATAAACGAAAAGCAGGAAAGGGTGCGGCACTTTATTGCCGATCCTTTCAACCCAACCATAGAGCTTGCCGGATGGGGAATGCGAAGGTATGGATGACATACTCATGGGCGTTCCTCGGGAGTGTTGTGTTGTTGTGTTTTATTATTTTAAAGGTGACGGTGTCACGTTTTCTGGGATCGGGCAGACGTACGGTTTTTCGGTTACTTGTTGCGTAAACTCCTCGCGGCAGGCGGCCAGCAGCGCCGGATCCCGCAGCAGCGCCAGCGCGGTGGCTCCCATCACTTTACCGGCCAACAGCATCCCCTTATGGGCGATGGAGGTGCGGCCCTGAGCCACCAGCTGCCAGGTGTGCAGCGGCGTGCCGACGGTAAAGCAGGGGCTGAAGCACTGGGCGACCGGCATTTTCCAGCTGACATCCCCCACGTCGGTGGAGCCCGCCAGGACGTTATCAGTAATGGCATACGGGGCCACCTCGTCCACCAGCAGGGTGTGCTGATGGCGACGGGCAAACTGCTTGCCGTCTTCCCCGCCGGTGGCGGCGATATTTTTCAGGCTGTTTTGCAGATCGTTATCGGTCAGGGTAGCGCGGATCTCCGCCGCAAACGCGCGCTCATCATCGCTCCACGCCGGGGTGCCGTAATGCTTTAGGGCGCTGTACATCGCGGCCTCCAGCGTGCGGTTCGGCAGGTAGCTGGAGCAGGCTTTATCGAAACGGCGTTCGACGGTAGTTTCGGTCATCAGCGCGGCACCCAGGGCAATCTTTTCGATCCGCTCATAGATTTGCTGCGCATCGGCCATCTCCGGGGCGCGGATCAGATACAGCACTTCCGCCTGGGCCTGCACCACGTTCGGGGAGATCCCGCCGGTATCGGTGATGGCGTAGTGGACGCGGGCTTTTTCAATGATGTGTTCATTGAGGAAGTTGGTGCCGGTGGTCATCAGGGTGACGGCGTCCAGCGCGCTGCGCCCCAGATGCGGAGAGTTGGCGGCATGGGCTGCTGTACCGTGAAAACGCCATGCTGCCTGGATGTTGGCTAAGGTACTGACGTTAAACATTCCGGCGAAGGCCTCGGGGTGCCAGGTGACGGCGGCGTCGACGTCGTCGAACAGCCCTTCGCGCACCATAAAGGTTTTACCCGATCCGCCCTCTTCGCCAGGGCAGCCGTAAAAGCGCAGGGTGCCGCTGCCGCCGTGCTGCTCCAGCCAGCTTTTTGCCGCCACCGCAGCCGCCAGCCCGGCGGTGCCGAGCAGGTTATGCCCACAGCCGTGGCCGTTGGCGCCGGGGGTGTCGGTTTGCGGGGTGGCGCAGTGCGCCTGCTGGCTTAAGCCTGCCAGGGCATCGTACTCCCCCAGAATGGCGATCACTGGTTTGCCTTCGCCGTAGCTGGCAATAAAGGCGTTCGGCACGCCTCCGGCCTCGCGGGCCAGGCTAAAGCCGGCCTCTTCCAGGGCGCAGGCCAGCCGTTCGGCGGACCAGAACTCTTCGAAACGGGTCTCCGGGTGATCCCAGATCTCATCGGCAATGTCGGTGAAAAGCTGACATCGGGTATCGATGGCATCCTCAATAAAACGGTAGATATTCTCCATTACACACCTCGCGTCCACGGGAAGTTAAGCGCGGTTCGCGCCAGGGTTTCGATGGCGATGAGCATCACCGTCTCGTCGAAATCGAATTTTTCGTTGTGGTGTCCGGCGCTCAGGGTGGTGCCAAAGACCATATAGGAGGCGAGGCCGCCATTCTGCTGAACGCGGGCCATCATCAGGGTGGCATCCTCAGATCCGGCAGGGGCTTTTACCTTATCGATGGCCTGTTCCACACTGGCAACCTGCGATGCCTGCTCGCGCAGGTAGTTCACCCATGCCGGAGAGGGGGCGCTGGAGGTCGCTGCGCCCATCAGACGCAGCTCGGTGCTGACGCCGTGCATCGCCGCCGCGCCGTCAATGACCGCTTTTGCGCGCTCGAACATATAGTGATTAATGGCTTCGCTCTCGCCGCGGGTCTCTACCTTCAGCAGCGCGCTGGCGGGGACCACGTTACGACCGCTGCCCGCCTGCATTACGCCGACGTTCACGCGGGACGCGCCTTCGCTGTGCGGGGCGATGCTGTGCAGGCCAAGAGCTGCCTGGGCGGCGGCCAGCAGGGCATTGCGACCCTCTTCGGGTTTGCCGCCCGCGTGCGCGGCCACGCCGGTAAAGCGCACGTCAAATTTGGTGGTGGCCATAAAGTTATCGCTGCCGCAGATCACGGTGCCCGCCGGCACGCCGGTGCCAATGTGGATCGCGGTGAAGTAGTCCACGCCGTCAAGCGCGCCGGCGGCGACCATGGCCCGCGCGCCGCGGGTGCCCTCTTCGGCAGGCTGGAAGATGAGTTTGATGGTGCCGTTCAGCTGCGCGCGGTACTGCATCAGCAGGTGCGCCAGCCCGAGGCCGATGGTGGTGTGGCCGTCGTGGGCGCAGGCATGCATCATGCCGCTGTTGCAGGAGGCAAAGCCTTCCCGGACAGGGAGATGATCGTCCTGAGCGGATTCATCCAGATCCAGCGCGTCCATGTCGACCCGAAACGCCAGCGTCGGCCCCGGGCGGCCGGTATTCAGCGTGGCAACAATGCCGGTAAAACCGCCTTCAAAGGCGCTGAGCCATTTTTCCGGCGCACCTTGCTGACGCGCGCGGGCAAAGGCCTGGGCCAGGGTGGCCTTGTCGGGCAGACCCATGCGGCTGTCGGCATCGACCACATCGCGGCCCATCGCCAGCGTGTAGCCCAGTTGATCCAGCACCTCTGCGACTTTTGCCGCGGTGCGGAACTCCACCCAGCCCGACTCCGCAAAGTGATGGAAATCGCGTCGCCAGGCGATGAGTTGCGGGAAGAGGGTTTGCAGGTCCTGCGCCAGTGTATGCATATCGTTTCCTGTCATCATTAGAATATGTGAACTGCTTCACACTGTGATAGTTTTTACTTATCACTAACCGTTTTTTCACAGATTTAACCGTTCGTGGCTTACCCTGGCACAATCAATTCCATTACAGTAGATGACAGTTTCTTTACTCTGATAGACAACGGTTATCGGTGCCGACATGACATTCCAGGTAAAATTTCATCAGCTGCGAGCCTTTGTGGAAGTGGCACAGCAGGGGAGCATCCGTGGGGCGGGTCGGGTGTTGAACCTGTCGCAGCCGGCGTTAACCAAATCGATTAAAGAGCTGGAAGAGGGCATCGCGGCGCAGCTATTCATCCGCCGCAGCAAAGGGGTGACCTTAACCGAGTGCGGAGAGAGTTTTTACCAGCACGCCAGGCTGATACTTGAAGAGTTACGCAGCGCGCAGGACGATATTCGCCAGCGGCAGGGCCAGCAGGCCGGGCAGATTAATATCGGCATGGGCGCCAGTATTGCCCGCCTGTTAATGCCTGCGGTCATTACCCGTTTCCATCAGCAGCACCCGCAGGTCAAGGTGCGTATTATGGAAGGGCAATTAGTTTCGATGATTAATGAATTACGCCAGGGGGAGCTTGATTTTACCATCAATACCTATTACCAGGGGCCGTATGATCATGAATTCACGTTCGAAAAATTGTTTGAGAAGCCTTTTGCGATATTTTGTCGGGCAGATCATCCGGCAATAGGTGCGGAATCCATTAATGCGTTGCTGAAATATAGCTGGACGATGCCAACCCCGCGAGGCAGTTATTATAAGCAACTGGAGGAGATGTTTTCCCACCGGGATCAGATCCCCCATATTGGCGTGGTATGTGAGACCTTTTCGTCCTGTATTAGCCTGGTGGCGCAGAGCGATTTTCTCAGCATACTGCCGCAGGAGCTGGGCTGCGACCCGCTGTTGGCCAACAGGCTGGTGATGTTGCCGGTGAAAGAGCCGTTACCGAAAGCGACCTATTACCTTATTCAACGAAGGGACTCCCGACAGACACCGTTGACCACCTCATTAATCACACAATTCAGACGTCATGCCCGGCAGGTTATTTATTAGACAGTATAAGGTTAAAAAAATGGAGCCCGTCGACATCCAACAGACTCCACAGTACACACAGCATTGCTCCAGATGCAACTCTGCTTATTATTTCCGTTGTGCAGATAACTTCATATATAACATCTTTTAGTGATAAATAAAGGAATTAACGTAACGGGATCATAAAAATTTAATGTAAGTCATAAAGTTAATCATTAATAAAAATTAATTTCAGTCCACATGCATTATCCATTAAATTTAGTTTATTAATTATTGTTTTTGGAATGATTAACCGACCTGTAACGCCGTATTGAGCCACGTGAAAGGGGCAGGTATAGTACCCTGTCAGCTAAGCAGGAGGATGCCATGAACCCAGACGATAAATCGCTTTTTCTCGATGCGATGGAGGATGTCCAGCCTCTCAGGCGTTGTACCGACGTCCACTGGCAGCCCGCCGCCACCCCGCGCACTCGCCAGCCTGTGGACACCAGCCAGTTGGATAACTTTCTCACCACCGACTTTCTGGATGTTCTGCCTCTGGCAGAGCCGCTGGCGTTTCAGCGGGAAGGGGTGCAACAGGGGGTATTCGATAAGCTGCGCTCGGGCAAATACCCCCGCGAGGCGAGCCTCACCTTATTGCGTCAGCCCGTGGAGCAGTGCCGCCAGCAGCTGTTTACCTTCATTCGCCAGGCGGAGCGTGACGGCTTGCGTAACCTGATTATCATTCACGGTAAAGGGCGCGACGATAAGTCCCACGCCAACATCGTGCGCAGCTATCTGGCGCGCTGGCTGCCGGAGTTCGAGGCGGTACAGGCGTTTACCGTGGCCCAGCCGCATCACGGCGGCAGCGGCGCCTGCTATGTTGCACTGCGCAAGTCCAGTGAGGCGAAGCTCGAAACCCGCGAACGGCTGGCCAAGCGCAGCCGCTGAAGCATGGACAATAGCGCATTATGCTACCGCCAGTTCGGCGAACCTGAGTCTGTTTTGCAGCGGGAGGCCGCGGCAAAAGCCCCCCTGCAGCCGGGAATGCTCCGGGTGCGGATGCGACTCGCCCCGGTCAACGCCTCAGATCTGATCCCCATCACCGGGGCTTACCGTCATCGCATCACGTTGCCCGCCATCGCCGGATATGAAGGCATGGGTCAGGTGATTGCCGCTTCGGACGGCGCTGCGCTTCTGCCGGGCCAGCGGGTTTTGCCCCTGCGCGGGGAAGGCACCTGGCAGCAATATGTTGATTGCCCGGCGGCGCTGGCGATCCCGGTTCCCGATTTCGTTGAGGACGCGCTGGCGGCGCGGGCGTTTATCAACCCGATGGCGGCCTGGCTGATGCTCAACCTCTGGCCTGTGCAGGGTAAAAGGGTACTGCTGACCGCCGCCGGGTCGGACTGCGCCATTCTGCTCGGGCAGTGGGCACAGCGGCGGGGGGCGACGGCGGTGTACGGCATTCACCGTTCGGCGATCCATGCCGACAGGCTGCGGGCAATGGGGATCGTCCCGGTTGCGCAGCAGGACAGCGATACCGTGCGCGCCCTCGCCGCGTCCAGCGACATTGTCTATGACGCCACCGGCGGCGAGCTGGCCCAGACCATCCTCAATTCGATGCGCAGCAGCGCAACGTTTGTCTGCTACGGGCTGCTCTCCGGCCAGCCCTTTTCGTTACAGCGTCATTTTCCGCCGACGCACTGGTTCCATATTCGCAACCACTTTGCGGCGCTCAGCCCGCAGGCGTGGCAGGCGGCGTTTAGTGAAATCTGGCCGCTGCTGGCTGAGAGCCAGTACAGCGACGCCATGCTGATCCCCTTTAGTGCCTGGCCGTCGGCGCTGGCCGGCTACCGCCAGGCGGGGCGTACCCACAAGCCGCTGCTGGACTTTACCCGCGATAATCCTTAGTTCGCCCGGCTCATATCACTCAGCAGCAGCGCAATACTTTTGCCGCCGGTGGTCTGCTCCAGCGCAATCTTCACGATAATGGTCAGAGGCACCGACAGGAGCATCCCCACCGGCCCCAGCAGCCAGCCCCAGAAGATCAGCGACAGGAAAACCACCAGCGTGGAGAGGCCCAGCCCGCGCCCCATTAACCGGGGCTCGAGAATGTTGCCGAAGATCAGGTTGACGATCAGATACCCCGCCAGCAGCACCAGCGCCGGGTAAAAGCCGCTGAATACCAGCACCTGCGCAATGGGCGGGATGGCCGCCAGCACCGATCCGATGTTGGGGATATAGTTCAGGGCAAAGGCCAGCAGAGCCCAGACAAAGGCGAACCGTACCTCCAGCGCTGCCAGCATCCCCCAGACCACCAGCCCGGTCACCAGGCTGATGGCGGTCTTCAGCACCAGATAGTGCGAGACGCTGTCGAGGGCGCGCTGAATGGCGGCCATCCCCTCTACCGGGCGGGACATTAGCGGCTGGAGCTTCGCCGGCAGCTGCGGCACCTCCAGCAGCATAAACACCACGGTCAGCAGCAGCAGAAAGATAGACGTCATGGCACTGGAGAGCTGCGCCAGCAGGGCGGTTACCAGCGTCATGGCGGCATTAGGGTCGATATACTTCAGCAGCTCCTCCATCGACACTTCGATCCCGGCCCGCTGCAGCCAGGGCTCCAGATGCAGTAAAGGCACGGCCAGCGAGGTACGGTAGTGCGGCAGGGTGCGCGCCAGCTCATTCAGCGAGGTGCCCAGATAGGCCACCAGTAACGCCATAAAAACCACGATAAGCAGGATCGGCAGGACGATCGCCAGCACCCGGGGAAGACGCAGGCGCACCAGACGCCGCACCAGCGGGTGCAGCACCACGGCGATAAACAGCGCCAGGATAAAGGGCACAATAATATCCGCCGCAATGCGGATCCCCGTCAGCACAATCACCAGCATGCCGAGCATGATGACTATTTTTAATCCGTTGAGGGTAATAATGGGTTTGGCCATGCTGGCTCCTGATGCCGTCCTTTTTATATATTCTAATGGCGCGGCGCTTTTAATAAATTAACCAAACGCAAACGGCGAGGGTAAAGAAATGAAAAGGCTTTGAGTAAAATCCTGGCTTATGGTAAAAATCAGCTGTGTTTAACTACCGGAGACAATTTTCATCTGCACTGACGAGAAGCAACACCGCAGATAATTGTAATTTTATGGACAATCTGTTCAGGATCTATTTTTCAAACCTCTCTGTTTTACTCTCCTCTTTTTGCCTACTGTCTGGCGAGCAACACTGGCGCACCGCGCTGTAGACCCTCTCTCTGCCTGAGCTGGCGCCTTGCGCCCGGCTGAATCTTCATTCGTTTTTACCCGGCTGCCACCAGTGGCGAGCCGCGAAGGATTATATTCTCAAGCAGGAGAAAAACATGTTTTACTGGATCCTCTTAGCCCTTGCTATCGTTGCTGAAATAACCGGCACCCTCTCAATGAAATGGGCCAGCGTCAGCGGCGGTCACACCGGTTATATTTTAATGCTGTCGATGATTGCGCTGTCCTATATTTTCTTGTCTTTTGCGGTTAAAAAAATCGCGCTGGGCGTAGCCTATGCATTATGGGAAGGGGTAGGTATTTTCTTAATCACCCTGTTTAGCGTTTTACTGTTTGATGAGTCGCTGTCGCTGATGAAAATGGCAGGACTGACGACGCTGGTAGCGGGAATAATATTCATCAAATCCGGCACCCGCAAAGCGGTAAAACAGCGCAAGGAGGCGACCCATGCCACAGTTTGAGTGGGTACATGGCGCCTGGCTGGCGCTGGCGATCGTCCTGGAGATTGCCGCTAACGTGCTGCTGAAGTTTTCCGACGGTTTTCGCCGCAAAGCCTATGGTCTGCTGTCGATTGCGGCGGTACTGGGCGCGTTCAGCGCCCTGTCGCAGGCGGTTAAAGGTATTGAGCTGTCGGTGGCCTATGCCCTATGGGGCGGGTTTGGGATTGCGGCGACGCTGGCGGCGGGCTGGATCCTGTTTGGTCAACGGCTGAACCAGAAGGGCTGGATTGGCCTGCTTCTACTCCTGGCCGGAATGATCATGATAAAACTGGCCTGATAACGTCGCTGCCTGTCATTACAGGCAGCGAAATTCATCTCCTGTATTACGCTTAGACTGAAAGCCTTAAAAAGGACGAGGAATGAATGCATACCCCTTTAAGCTGGCGTAAAATCCCCTCTGCGAAAACTTTGTTTGTCATGATTTTTATGGCAGGGCTCGGCTTAATTTTCTCCGTTGTGACCCTGCTGTACCTCTCGCTGAACCTCATCAGCAGTAAAGCCAATGAAATCGACGAGCAGCGTACGGCCCTCTCCGTGCAGGGCGCCGTTCAGACCTCGATTAACCGGGTCTGGTCGCTGGTGATCGACAACGCCGTCTGGGATGACGCGGTGCGCGAAGCCTATCGTCCGGCGCTGGACATAGACTGGCTCTACAACACCTGGGGGGCGGGCTATAAGGTCAATAACCTGTATGACGGCACCTTTGTACTCGACGAACGCTTCCGGGTGCTGTGGGGATCGTTTAAAAGCCAGCCTTTCGCGGAAAAAAACCTCGACTTCTTTGGCGATGGCTTAAAGTCGCTGATCCTGATGCACACCAACGCCCTGAAATCGGATAAAAACATCTATGCCGGGATCACCCGCACCCGGGCGGGGATCGCCTTCGTGGGTGTCGGACTGATCCGCCCGACGATAGGCAGTTTGCAGGCGGGGGACAATACCCGCCGCTTTCTGGTCATCACCCGCCACATCAATCCGCAAATTTTGCGCGATCTGGGAAACACCTTTCAGATCGACGACCTGACCTTCACCCCGGAGCAGGTCAGCGACGTTAACGTGCCGCTGAAGAGCTCTTCGGGTGAGGTGCTGGGGTATCTGTCGTGGAAGCCGCGCCTGCCAGGGGCTGCCGCGGCCAAAGCCGCTTCACTGGATATCACCCAGATCGTGCTCTTCACCGCAGCGCTGATCCTGCTGTTTATCCTCTTCAGCTGCGTGGGGCTGTATAAACTGGCGCGCGGTGAGAACCTGGCGCGAAAGGTGGCGCGCACCGACTGGCTCAGCCATTTACCTAACCGCCGGGCATTGATTGAAGAGCTGGAGCGGGTGAGCCAGCGCGGCGATACCGATCGTAAAAGCGTGGTCTTTATCGATCTCGACGGCTTTAAAGACGTCAATGATATCTACGGCCACGAGGTGGGCGATGAGCTGATCGTTATCATTGCCGGCGCGCTACGCGACAAGGTGCCGAAAGACGGCATGCTGGCCCGCATGGGCGGGGATGAGTTTGCCATGACCATCGGCGGGGACAATGCCGAAGCGCTGGCCTCCGCCTTTGCAGGTTTTGTTCTCGATTATCTGCACAATGCGATCCGCGTCGGGGAGCGCACCATCCATATTGGCGCCAGCATCGGTATTGCCAGCGGCACCCTGGTGGAGTGCACCAGCTCGGAGCTGTTCCGTCGCGCCGATATCGCCATGTACCACTCCAAAATCACCGGCAAGGGGCGGGTGACGCACTACGATACGGAGCTGAACAGCGTGCGTGAGCGCCAGGTGGCGATTGAGAGTCAGATCCGCAGCGGCCTTGAGCGCGACGAGTTCGATGTCTGGTATCAGCCGATCATTGATGCGCGCAGCCAGAAGATGGTCAGCGTGGAGGCGCTGGTGCGCTGGCCGCGCCGCCCGGAGGGGCCGCTGCCGCCGGACGTGTTTATCACTATCGCGGAGACCAGCGGGCTGATTTATGGTCTGGGGCAGTTTGTCCTGCGCCGGGCCTGTCAGGATCTGGAGCCTTACGCGGATTTGAAACTGTCGGTCAACATCTCGCCCGCGCAGTTCCGCGACCCGGAATTTGAGGCCAAAGTGGAAGGCGCCCTCGACGTCAGCCACTTCCCGGCCACGCGCCTGCAGCTGGAGGTGACGGAAACCTACGTTCTGGAAAATCCCGAGCGGGCGCGTTCAGCTATCAACAACCTCAGAGCCCAGGGGATCGCCGTGGCGCTGGATGATTTTGGCACCGGCTACTCCAGCATCGGCTATCTCAGGCGCTTTAACTTCGACACCATCAAGATCGACAAATCGCTGGCCGGGCTGGTGGATCATGACGAGCAGGCCGCGGCCCTGGTCAGCGGCACGGTGCGCATCGCCAGCGCCCTCGGGATGACCGTCGTGGCCGAAGGGGTGGAGAACGAGATACAGATGAAACTGCTGCGGCTGGCGGGCTGCGATCAGCTGCAGGGCTTCTGGTACAGCCAGCCGATGCCGATAGAGGCGATCATGGCGCTACGCCAGCGGCGGCAGTGCTAAATCACTGCCGGGCCAGCTCTTCCAGCTTGTCACGAAAGCCGGTAATCGACAGGGCGCGGTTGTCCGCCCGCCAACGATCTTTCGCCGCCGGAGCGGAGCTTTGTACCCCGATGACCTGCCAGCCTTCGGCGGTTTTCAGCATCAGCGGCGAGCCGCTGTCGCCGGGCAGGGTATCGCACTGATGCGACAGCACGCCGGTTTGCGCCCAGCCGGTGACGATACAGTCCTGATGGGTATAGAGCACGTCGAGATGATCTTCCGGATAGCCTGCCTGGTTCACCTTGCGGTCGGCCGCTTTCAGGGCGGCGGTCAGGGCGTCTTTGTCGCCGGTAAACAGCGGCAGCGGGGTGATCCCCGATGGCGGATTACGCAGCACCACCAGACCAAAATCCCAGGAGGCGGCAGAAGGCGGCACGATCCAGCCATCGCCGTCGGCTTTCAGCCGTCGTCCAAGTGACGTCGGGACGCGCCCTTCAATGCCGTGGATCTCATAGCGCCAGCTGCCTTTTAGCGACACGAAGCGCAGGGCAACGGCGGTATCCGGTTTACCGTTTGGCGGCACAAGCAGGCAGTGGCCGGCGGTCAGCGCCAGCTGAGGGGTGATGAGGGTCGCAGTACACAGATTTCCACTGGCGGTTTCCAGCTGGCCAATGGCATCCCACGGCGAGCGGGAAGGATCGGCGACACGCGTGCGGTCGTCATGACCAAAAAACAGCGTTTGTACCTCTTTTTTGACGTTCGCAGCGTCGACACCGCCATCGTCCGCATGACTCAGCCCAGAAAAGAGAAAAAACGTTCCCAGTACAACCACAACAGATTTACGCATATCACACTCTGAAGGGGGATAATTATGATTATTAAATATGAACCCTGGTTAATAACTATAGACGGGACAGCGCGAAAGTGGGAGTAAAATCAGCGTGCTACACTCAGGAAATATAAAACACACTGGCGACAAGTGCGCACAAAATAAGCGTGATAAGAATGAACTCAAACCGATAGCGCTGAAACATAACGCCCTCCGGATAGAAAAACGGCGCTGCGACCTTGGGGGTTCAGCGCCGGGGACCAACGCGCCCCTCAGGGCACGTTAAGGTAAGTCGGCTTATGCAGCCGGTTTAGCTGCCGGGGCTGCAGCTTCGTGTTTCACTGGTTTTTTGTGGTGTTTTTTGGCTGCCTGGGCTTTCTGGGCAACCGGAGCGGCTTCCGCTTTTTTCACGTCTTTTTTGTGATGCTTTTTCGCTGCCTGTGCTTTCTGGACGGCAGCTTTTTTATGTTTTTTGTGGTGCACGGTTTTCGCAGCCGGTGCTGCGGTGGTGGTCGCGGTTGCAGCAGGTGCAGCGGTGTTGGCGACGGTGTCAGCAGCAAACGCAGCAGAAGAGAGACCCATTGCAGCGGCAACAACCAGAGCTAATACTTTATTCATCATCCTACCCTCGAATTGGTTTTTTCATTTAACCCCACTGCGGGGCCGTTGAAAGAACTATATCCCTGAAACTACGGGGCTTCCGTGAGTGATTGGTGACGGCGTGTAACGGATTGTACAGCGCCGGGTACGATACCCGGCGCGGAGGGTTACAGGTAGCGGGCGGTAAGATGGTCACGGAAGTAGCGGCTGTTGAGATCCTCCCCGGTCGCCTGCTCAATCAGCTGGGCGGTGGTGAAGCGGCTGCCGTGCTGCCAGATGCTCTGACGCAGCCAGTCGAAGAGGGCGCTGAAATCCCCCACGGCGATGGCGGCGTCCAATCCCGGCAGGGCCTTTTTCGCAGCAGCGAACAGCTGGGCGGCGTACATCGCACCCAGGGTGTACGACGGGAAATAACCAAAGCCGCCGTCCGTCCAGTGAATATCCTGCATACAGCCGTTGCGGTAGTTATCTTTGGTGGACAGGCCCAGCCACGTCTGCATCTTCTCATCCCACAGGGCCGGAATGTCCTCCACCTCGATCTCGCCGTTAATCAGCGCCCGTTCGATCTCATAGCGCAGCACCACGTGTGCCGGATAGCTCACTTCGTCAGCATCCACGCGGATGTAGCCCGGCTTAACGCGCTGGTTCCAGGCGACAAAGTTCTCCGGCGTGAAGGCCGCCTGGCTGCCGAAGCGCTCATGCACCGCCGGGAGCAGGTGGTTGAGAAACGCCTTGCTGCGGCCAAGCTGCATCTCAAAGAACAGGCTCTGGGATTCGTGAATAGCGGTAGAGCGTGCCAGGGCGATGGGCTGGCCGAGCCAGTTGCGCGGCAGGTTCTGCTCGTAACGGGCGTGGCCGGTTTCATGGATCACCCCAAACAGGGCGCTGAGCAGCTCGTCTTCATCGTAACGGGTGGTGATGCGCACGTCTTCCGGCACGCCGCCACAGAACGGGTGGGCGCTGACGTCCAGACGACCGGCATTAAAGTCGAAGCCGAGGGTCTTCATCGCCTCCAGCCCCAGCTCGCGCTGGATCGCCGTCGGGAACGGGCCCTGCGGCGGCACGAAGGACTGCTGCGCCTGCTTTTCGACAACCTGGTTCAGCAGATCCGGTAGCCAGGATTTGAGATCGCCAAACAGCTCGTCAAGCCGGGCGCTGGTCATGTCCGGCTCGAAGATATCCAGCAGCGCATCGTAAGGGGTGCAGCCTTTGGCTTCGGCGCGCAGGCGGGCCTCTTCCCGGCTCAGCTTTACCACCTCTTTCAGGTTGGCAGCAAAGCCCTGCCAGTCATTCGCCGGACGCTGGGTGCGCCAGGCATGCTCGCATTTACTGCCCGCCAGCGATTTGGCTTCAACCAGCGACTCTGGCAGCAGCGCGGCCTGCTGATAATGGCGGGTCATTTCCCGCAGGTTGGCCTGTTCGACGTCGTTAAGATCTTCGCTTTCAGCGTTACGCAGCCAGTCGGCCACTTTTTTATCGGTCAGGATCTGATGTTGCAGCACGCTCAGTTCTGCCAGCGCTTCGCCCCGGGCGGCGCTGCCGCCCGCGGGCATCATGGTGAACATGTCCCAGCTGGCGATGGCGGAGAGGTGGGAGAAGCGGGACAGGCGCTGGAAGGTGCGGGTGAGTTGCTGATAAGAAACGTTTTTCGGCATAGTTGTTGTTCTCGTTCAGGTGGATGTGTTCAGGGGAGTTTACCGTGATTCATATGTGATTCATGCACTTTTCATACATTCGTTTGAGGTAAGGAGAAGGCAGAGATTCTGGCTACCGACAGAGAGCTGACAGGAAATAGGGGGCATAAATGCCCCATTATGTGGTTAGTCATACAGCCATCGGCCTGCTTTTGCAGACTCAGAAAGCATACGAAGCGTTAGCGGTTCTGGTTCATCATCATCCTTTCCGCTAGTGAATAAGGCGTAAAGGATAAATGTCTCCTCAGGCCAGTATCGGTAAAATTCGAAGTTAGCAGGGTCCACATCGAAGCGTTTAAAATAGTCGCTCATGATTTCAACCCCTGTCTCACTTGCCCAAACGTAATCACCCGTGGAGAGGCTGGTATCAAGGGTTACGGGCCATGTCTTACGGGTGAACAGGGAAGGCTTATTGTACCTTTCACAGTACCAGGTAATTACCTCTTCATCTGTCACCATACCTTGTCTTTTCCTCTGGCTATGGTGTTGTATTTCGTTGTCGCTTTATAAGCGATGGTTGATATATCAGCAGCAATAACGAAAATTCCAATGACAGGAATCCATCGTCCTACAAATGCACCGAGATTAGTGACGTAAGCAAACTTCATCCTTCTGATACTGGAGTTGGTGAGGGTGGGCAAGCGTCTGGTTTCGATATTCAGCCAATGGCGCAACTGTGAGCTCAGTTGCGATGTTCCGGGTGTTGTCCCGCCAGGTTTCCCTCTTGTTGCGATCTCAGGTTGACCGAGCAGAATTAAACCTACTGTCAAAAGATCGCTTGTTCCAAACTGTTCAGCCGCCTCATCAAGGAAAATCCAGAAAAGTAATTCTCCAGCGGAAAGATTCGAATATCCCTTATAGAAATACGTTCCGTTAAGTTCTTCCACACTATCCATGTATAGTTACCCGGTTGTGCGTTCTGCCCATGCGTCGGAATGCTGAATGTTTCCGTCCTTGAATGTCCATGTGATTTTGGCGTAGCGTAATTGTACCTGTTCAAGGTGACCTGCATTTATTACGGTCCTGATGTCATGCATCATTGGTGTTACTGATACAATCTTCACACCTTCCAGGAACATGTTGTAATACTCAACTTCCTGGCCTGCATCGTTAATGCAATACCATTTAAACTCAGCACTCTGAAGAGTTTGCCCAGTGGAGACCGCTTTCATCAGGTAAGGGGATGAACTGTCAAACTCCTTTTCGAACATCAGGGCGCCGTGTACGCGTGTTCCTGTTAGTTTCCCGGTATTGCCATCGGTTGGGATATATAAGTTATGGCTGAATGAGGTGATTTCTATGGATTGCTCACGATGCCTTACATCTACAGAACCCTTGATGAGAGCGCCGCCATCATCTTTGAGCCAAAGATAAGTCGGGATTGCCATATTCCATTATCCTTATGTCTATTGTGCTTAATCCATTAGAAGCCTAACCTGCAAGCATTGATGAGTAAATGTCCAGATTGAGATAAGTTTTTGTTTATTAATACTTAAAAATGATTTTAGCGTGATTGGACCTGGAAATCCCCGTACCAGCTTTGTACCGGCACGGGGTCGAAGCCAAAGTGAGAGGACGGATACTCGGAAATGCAATATTGGTGGATCCGCTACTCATCTCACCAGATCAGACTCTCATTTCAATCGCTGATGAAGGCTTCTCCCCACCACCAGCGCCCCACACAGCATCAACGCGATAAACCCGCCCACGCCGTTCCAGCCATACTGATGCCAGAAGACGCCGCCCAGCGTCCCGGCAATGCTGGAGCCCAGGTAGTAGCTAAAGAGATACAGCGACGAGGCCTGGCCTTTGGCGCGGCGCGCGCGCGGGCCAATCCAGCTGCTGGCGACCGAGTGGGCGGCGAAAAAGCCGGCAGAGAAGAGCAGCATTCCGGCGAAAATCACCCACAGATTGGCGAGGAGGGTTAACAACACCCCGGCCAGCATGATGCCTGTCGACGCCAGCATCACCGGACCGCGGCCAAAACGGGTGGTCATCGCCCCGGCTTTCGGTGAGCTCCAGGTGCCGGTCAGGTAGGCCACCGACAGCAGGCCAACCAGGGCCTGATTCAGGTGCCAGGGGGCGAGCATCAGCCGGTAGCCAATGTAGTTAAACAGGGTGACGAACGAGCCCATCAGCAGGAATCCGGTGAGGAACAGCAGGGGCAGGCCCCGATCGCGCCAGTGCAGGCGGAAGTTAATCAACAGCGTTTTTGGCCGCAAGGCCGTAGGACGAAAGTGGCGCGACTCCGGAAGGATTTTCCAGAACATCAGCGCTGACGCCAGCGCAAAACAGCCGATCGCCGCCAGCGCAATCCGCCAGCTAAAGAAGTCGGTAAAGACCCCGCTGAGCAGCCGTCCGCTCATCCCGCCGATGGAGTTACCGCTGATGTAGAGCCCCATCGAGAAGGCGACAAAGCTGGGGTGGATCTCCTCGCTGAGGTAGGTCATGCCTACCGCCGCCACGCCGCTGAGAGAAAGGCCGATCAGCGCACGCATGATGAGTATCCCGTGCCAGCTGGTCATCATCGTCGACAACAGGGTACAGACCGAGGCCAGCAGCAGGGCGGTAACCATCACCGGTTTACGCCCGATGGCATCCGACAGCGGGCCGGTAAAGAGCAAGCCGACCGCCAGCATCCCGGTGGAAATGGAGAGCGAAATACTGCTGCTGGCGGGCGTCACGCCAAACTCCTGCGACAGCACCGGCAGGATCGGCTGCACGCAGTAGAGCAGGGCGAAGGTCGCCAGTCCGGCGGAGAAGAGCGCCAGGGTGACGCGCATAAACTGCGGGGTGCCGCGTTTGATTAACTGCACCGGGCGCGATTTGGCCGGTAAGAGATCGATATCATCTGTCGGGGCGATATCAGCCGTTGTTGTACGACTCACGTAAGTTCCTTGCTTCAACATCCCCGTGATTTCTGGTGACGGGTATGACCACAGGGATCAGGGTAGGAAAATGTAAATATTCTGTCTAATATATTAATAATCTCAAATGATACGTTAAAAATATGAACATTGAACTGCGTCATCTGCGCTACTTTGTGGCCGTCGCGGAGGAGCTGCATTTTGGTCGTGCGGCGGCGCGGCTGAATATCTCCCAGCCGCCGCTGAGCCAGCAAATTCAGGCCCTGGAGCTTCAGGTGGGGGCCCGTCTGCTGGCGCGCACCAACCGCAGCGTGGCGCTGACGGCGGCAGGACGCCAGTTTCTGGCGGACAGTCGGCAGATCCTGAGCCAGGTGGATGAGGCGGCAGCCCGGGCGGAACGCCTGCATCATGGCGAAACCGGGGAGTTGCGCCTCGGGTTTACCTCTTCCGCGCCCTTTATTCGCGCCATCTCGCAAACCCTGTCGTCGTTTCGCCGCCTCTCCCCGGATGTGCATATCCAGACCCGGGAGATCAACACCCGGGAGCAGATCGTCCCGCTGAGCGAAGGCTCGCTCGACCTCGGCCTGATGCGAAATACCCAGCTGCCGGATACTCTGGCGTGGCAGCGGGTGCTGCGCGAGCCGCTACTGGCGATGATCCACCGGGATCACCCCCTGGCGGCAAAGCCTGTGGTTTCGCTTGCGGAGCTGGCCCATGAGCCGTTTGTCTTTTTCGACCCGCATGTCGGCACCGGCCTGTATGACGATATCCTGGGGCTGCTGCGCCGCTACGGGGTTACCCCGGTCATCACCCAGGAGGTGGGCGAGGCGATGACCATTATCGGACTGGTGGCGGCGGGGCTGGGCGTGTCAATCCTGCCCGCCTCGTTCAAGCGCCTTCAGCTGAACGAAATGCGTTGGGTGGCGATAGCCGAACCGGATGCGGTGTCGGAGATGTGGCTGGTGTGGTCGAAACATCATGAGCTCAGCGCGGCGGCACAACGTTTCAAAAATCTACTGATTAATGCCTCTTCCGGCGGCTAAGCCGCAAAAAAGGCGGGCAAAAATGTGCTGTAAATCACAAGGCTAAGTAAAAATTTGACGATTACTGTAGAAGTGCTTCACCATAGCCCACAGTTTATTTCGAAGCTCGAAAATAAGGGAGTACGTGGTGGTTGCTGATAGTCAGCCTGGGCATATCGATCAGATTAAGCAGACCAATGCGGGTGCAGTATATCGCCTGATTGATCAGCTTGGGCCGGTCTCGCGCATCGATCTTTCTCGCCTTGCGCAACTGGCACCTGCCAGTATCACCAAGATCGTACGAGAAATGCTCGAAGCGCATCTGGTGCAGGAGACGGAAATTCAGGAGCCGGGCAGCCGCGGCCGTCCGGCAGTAGGTCTGGTGGTGGAAACCGAAGCCTGGCACTACCTCTCGTTGCGTATCAGCCGGGGTGAAATCTACCTGGCGCTGCGCGATCTCAGCAGCAAGCTGGTGGTGGAAGAGCAACTGCCGCTTGAGCTGAAAGCCGAGCTGCCGCTGGAGGTACGGATCACCGCGCTTATCGATCAATTCTTTATTCATCACCAGCAGAAGCTGGAGCGTCTGACCGCCATCGCCATTACCATGCCAGGCATCATTGATACCGAAAACGGTATTGTCCACCGGATGCCGTTCTATGATGACGTCAAAGAGATGCCGCTGGGAGAGGTGCTGAAAAACCACACCGGCGTGCCGGTCTATATTCAGCATGACATCAGCGCCTGGACGATGGCCGAGGCGCTGTTCGGCGCCTCACGCGGGGCGCGGGACGTGATTCAGGTGGTGATCGACCACAACGTGGGGGCCGGGGTGATTACCGATGGCCGTCTGCTGCACGCCGGCAGCAGCAGCCTGGTAGAGATTGGTCATACCCAGGTCGATCCCTATGGTAAACGCTGCTACTGCGGCAATCATGGGTGTCTGGAGACCATTGCCAGCGTCGACAGTGTGCTGGAGCTGGCCCAGCTCCGCCTCGGCCAGTCGATGAGCTCGTCGCTGCACGGGCAGCCTTTGACGGTGGCGTCGCTTTGCGCGGCTGCCCAGCAGGGCGATCTACTGGCTAAAGATATCATTACCGGCGTCGGCACCAACGTCGGGCGCATTATTGCCATTATGGTTAACCTCTTTAACCCGCAAAAGATCCTCATCGGCTCGCCCCTGAGCCAGGCGGCAGAGGTTCTCTTCCCGGCCATCGCCGACTCCATCCGCCAGCAGTCCCTGCCAGCCTACAGTAGGCATATCGTGGTGGAGAGCACCCAGTTTACCAATCAGGGCACGATGGCCGGTGCCGCGCTGGTAAAAGATGCGATGTATAACGGTTCACTGCTGATCCGTCTGCTACAGGGTTAACCGTTTCTTACAGACTTACTAAAAATTGCGCTATCTCAAACTGAGCGGATAGCGCATGCCTTAGACTTCCCCCACTGAATTATTTCCTTGATTTATATTTCCAAAGCATAACGGTGGAGTGAGTGATGCTTAAGCGTTTCTTTGTAACGGGTACTGATACTTCTGTCGGTAAGACGGTGGTGTCCCGCGCCTTGCTGCAAGCCCTGATGGCAAGCGGCAAGAGCGTTGCAGGGTACAAACCGGTAGCAAAAGGGAGTAAAGAGACGCCAGAGGGATTGCGCAATAAAGATGCGCTGGTGTTACAAAGCGTCTCCTCGATTGAATTGCCCTATCATGCGGTAAACCCCATCGCCCTCAGCGAAGATGAGAGCAGCGTGGCGCACAGCGGGCGGGTCAATTACAGCCTGTTGTCGGACGGGCTCGCCAGCCTGAGCGAGCAGGTCGATCATGTGGTGGTGGAAGGGACCGGCGGCTGGCGCAGCCTGATGAATGATTTGCGTCCGTTATCGGAGTGGGTGGTGCAGGAGCAGCTCCCGGTGCTGATGGTGGTGGGCATTCAGGAAGGCTGTATTAACCATGCCCTGCTGACGGCGCAGGCCATTGCCAATGATGGTCTGCCGCTGGTGGGCTGGGTGGCAAACCGCATCAATCCGGGCCTGGCCCACTACGCTGAAATCATTGACGTGTTGAGTAAAAAACTGCCTGGCCCGCTGGTGGGCGAGCTGCCGTATCTGCCGCGCGCAGAGCAGCGCGAGCTAGCGCACTATATCGATCTCTCGGCTCTCGGCAGTGTGTTGACCGTAGACAGAGTCGTGGCGTAACGTCCGCGACAGGACCGACGCCACCACGCAGGCAATCAGCAAGCCGGGCAGCAGAAGATACTGCCCGGTCATTTCACAGACCATCAGCGCCGACATGATCGGTGCGTGCGTCGTGGCGGCAAGCAGTGTCGCCATACCCGCCAGCCCCAGCAAAATCGCAGTTTCAGACCCTGGCAACCACAGCATAAAGAGTTGCGCAAACAGCATCCCGGTCGCCATGCCGACAAACAGCGTTGGCGTGAAGACCCCGCCCGGTGCGCCTGAACCGCTGCTGGCGAGCACGGCCAGCAGCTTGCAAATGAATACCCCCGCAATGACCGACAGCACAGGCGGCGCCAGCAGAAACGCCTGCACCACGCTGTAGCCATTGCCCCACACTTTGGGCGTCAGCAGCGACAGCAGCCCGACAATCAGCCCGCCCAGCGCCAGCTGCCACGGCGGCGAGAGTTTCAGGCGCAGAAACAGAGCGTGGCTGAAGGACATCAGCCACATCAGCGCCGGGCCGCAGACGCCCGCTAGCAGGCCCATGCCGACCATCAGAGCGTAATCCACCCCGGTCAGGGTTTCGCTGAGATGCACCTCATACAGCGTGCTCGCACCCGGACTGAGCAGGCGGGTGGCCAGCAACGCCACCACCGCGGCAATCACCACCGGGCCGAGGGACGCCAGCATCAGGGTGCCGAACAGGATCTCGGCAATAAACAGGCTCCCGGCTAAGGGCGCGTGGTAGGCGCTGGCCATCCCGGCGGCGGCCCCGCAGGCGATCCACAGTTTCCATTCTGATTTCGGCGTAAAGCGCTGGGCAAAAAAGGAGGCGGCGAGGGCGGCCAGCAGGATCATCGCCCCTTCACGACCAATGGCGCTGCCGCTGGCAACTACCAGTAACGACGCCAGGGATTTCACCAGGCTGGCACCATAATCGAACCGCCCGTCGCCCGTTTCCAGTGCTTCCATATAGTCGGTAGGGGCATGGGGACGCTGCGCCGTCATCCGCTGCCATCCCCATAGCAACAGTCCGGCCGCCAGTCCGCCCAGGGCGGGCGTCAGCGCACGCCGCCAGGGCGAAAGCGCGCTGGCCGCATTCACCAGGCTGCCGCTTTCGTTACTCAGGAACAGCCACTCCAGCAGGTACATGGCGTGACGAAACACCGCCACGGCCAGCGCCGCCAGCACGCCGGTGACGGTGGCAATCAGCAGCCTGCGAAACATCGCGCGGATGTCAGGGTAAGCATGGAGTCGATGCATGGGTTACGCGTAAACAGGGAAGATACAATATTGTGAGGGGAAATCGCGGGGTTAGCAACGTAAAGCGCCGGGCAGGGCCCGGCTGACTTTATGAGTTCTCGCTATGAATATTCAGCGCCCGGCGGGTGCGGCCAGAGCTGAGGTATTCCGCGATATAGTCCTGGGAAATCTCGCCGTTATAGCGCCCGTCCTCATCAACAATCGGCATCCAGCTGGTATTACTCTCATACAGGCGGGAGAGCACCACGCGAAGGTTGTCCTCCGCCTTGCCGGTCATGCGGAACGGATGGATCAGATCGGCGCAGGTACCGGTGGCATGACGCGCTTCCCGGCGCTTCACAAAGCCCAGCGGCTTGCCGTTTTCATCCACCACGGTCACCGCGCGGATATCGTTATCGTCCATCGTGGCGAAGGCCTCAGGCAGCGGCGTGGCCGGGCGAACCGTGATCGTCGGCTGCTGGTCCGTTACATCTCCTGCAGAAACCAGCAGCAGGCGCTTCAGGGTACGGTCCTGGCCGACGAATGAGCCGACAAACTCATTCGCCGGTTTAGCCAGCAGTTCGTCCGGGCTGGCGCACTGGACAATTTTCCCCTGACGGAAGACGGCGATGCGATCCCCCAGCTTCAGCGCCTCGTCTATGTCGTGACTGACCAGCATCACGGTCTTTTTCAGCTTGCGCTGCATCTCAAGGAACTGGTTCTGGATCACCTCGCGGTTAATCGGGTCGACTGCACCGAACGGCTCATCCATCAGCAGCACCGGAGGATCTGCCGCCAGGGCGCGGATCACGCCGATACGCTGCTGCTGACCGCCGGACATTTCGCGCGGATAGCGGTTGAGGAACTTATGCGGATCCATCGCCACCATATCCATTAGCTCTTCGGCGCGGGTTTTACAGCGGGCTTTGTCCCAGCCCAGCATCCGTGGCACCACGGTGATGTTCTCTTCGATGGTCATGTTCGGGAACAGACCAATCTGCTGGATCACATAGCCGATGTTGCGGCGCAGGGTGACGGTATCCATGTCGCTGGTGTCCTGACCGTTAATCAGGATTTTGCCGCTGCTTGGGGTAATCAGGCGGTTAATCATCTTCAGGGTAGTGGTCTTGCCGCAGCCGGACGGGCCGAGCAGGACGCACATTTCCCCTTCGGGCACGTTCAGGTTAACGTTGTCCACGGCCTTAACGCTCTGGCCCTGTTTCTGTGAAAATTGTTTGGTGAGGTTTTCCAGTTTTATCATTATCGAATCCCCTTTGGAGTCAGAACGATCTGCAGACGGTGCAGTAACCAGTCGAGCACAATCGCTAAAAGACAAATCATCAGCGCACCGGCAATCAGCATACGAATATCGCTTCCGCCAATGCCGTTAAGCAGCAGCAGGCCCAGCCCGCCAGCACCAATCACCGCGGCAATCGCCATCACGCCGATGTTCATGACTACGGCGGTGCGGATCCCGCCAAAGATCACCGGCAGCGCCATCGGAATTTCTACCCAGCGCAGACGCTGCCAGAAGGTCATGCCGATGCCGCGACCCGCTTCGCGCAGGCCCGGCGGCAGGCTGTCGAGGGCGGTGTGGGTGTTACGCACAATCGGCAGCAGCGAGTAGAGAAACACCGCCGTAATAGCGGGCAGAGCGCCAATACCCTGACCGATCATGGAAAAGAGTGGGATCATCAGGCCGAACAGGGCAATCGACGGGATGGTCAGCACGATGGTGGCAATCCCCAGTACCGGCGTCGCCAGCCATTTGTGGCGCACAATCAGAATGCCCAGCGGCACGCCGATAATAATGGCTAAGCCCACGGCCAGCGCCACCAGCCACAGATGTTGCAGCGTCAGGGTTAACAGATAGCCCCAGTTATCAATAATGTAATGAACCGTATCCATAGCGCCTCCTTACAGCAGCTGCTTGCTACGCAGGAAATCACGGGCGACCTGCTGCGGTGACTGATGATCGATATCCACCTTCTTGTTCAGCTCGGTGATAACGTCGTTGTTGAGCTGGGCGGAGAGGGTATTCAGCGCCTCTTCCAGACCCGGGTTAGCCTCCAGGGTGTCCTTACGCACGACCGGCGTCACCGCATAGCTCGGGAAGAAGCCCTTATCATCTTCCAGCACTTTCAGGTCAAAACCCTTCACGCGCCCGTCGGTGGTGTAGATCAGCCCGGCATCGACAAAGCCGTCGCGCACCGCGTTATAGACCAGACCGGGATCCATCTGGCGGATCTGCGGGCGATCCAGCTCCAGGTTGTAGGCGGCCTGCAGCGGCTTCATGCCGTCGCTGCGCCCGGAAAACTCGAGATCGAGCCCCAGCAGCCAGTTGTTATCCGGGTCGGTTTTACGCACCTGCTCAACCTTCGCCACCAGCTCTGACATGGTGTTGATATGCTCCGCCTCGGCGCGCTTACGTTGCATAGCAAAGGCGTAGGTGTTGTTCATGTCAGCAGGCTTAAGCCACACCAGGCCGTGCTTCGCATCCAGGCGTTTCACCGTCTCGTACGACTCCTGCGGCGACATGCGTTTGTTGATGTGGTTAAAGATGATCAGCGAGGTACCGGTGTACTCCCAGGTCATATCGATCTGCTTGTTGATCATCGCGTTGCGAGAGATGACCGTCGCAATGTTGGTCTGGGGCTGAACCTGAAAGCCCTTCTTTTGCAGATACTGCACGGTCATGGCCGAGAGAATGTGCTGCTCGGTAAAGCTCTTGGTCGCCAGAATCAGCGGCGCGGCGAGCGCCTGGCTGGAGAAGAGCGCGGCGGCGCACAGCGCCGTCAGGCCGGTAAACAGTCTCATAGAAGCTCCTTGTTATAATTATCGCGCGAGATGCGGGCTCATCAGGCGACCCAGCGCCGCCAGCAGCGTATCCAGAATCAGGGCGAACAGGGCGGTAGCCGCAGCACCCAGGATCAGCGTCGGGAAGTCGTTCAGGTAAATACCCGGGAAAATCAGCTCGCCGTAGCTGCTGGCGCCGATCAGGAAGGCCAGCGGCGCGGTACCGACGTTAATCGCGGTAGCGATGCGGATCCCGGAGAGCATCACCGGCCAGGCGTTGGGGATTTCCACCTGCCACAGACGCTGCCATTTGGTCATCCCGATGCCGTTCGCCGCTTCCAGCAACGACCCCGGCACGGAGCACAGCCCCGCGTAGGTGTTACGCACGATCGGCAGCAGCGAGGCCAGGAACAGGGCGATGATGGCAGGGGTATCACCAATGCCAATCACCACCATCGCCAGGGCCAGAACGGCCAGCGGCGGCAGGGTGTTACCGACGTTAAAGATCTGCATCACGTATTCGGCGATACCTCGCGCGGCCGGACGGCTCAGCAAAATCCCGCTCGGGATACCAACCAGCAGGGCGAAGAACATGGAGGAGAAGACTAAAATCAGATGCTGTTGCCCGAGATAGACCAGGTCAACCTGGCGCGCTTTGATCGTCTCGAGCCCAATTCCCCAGACGAGGAGGGCGACGACCACGATAATCGCGCCGACAAAAAGCAGCGAACGTTTGAATAATGGATGCATTGCGATGTGTCTCCCTGTGCGCATGCGTTATAGCAACCACCGGTTGCCTGTTGTTATGCCATGATTCGGCAGGGGTAATTGAGCTATAGCAAGGGATTGGGAAGGGTTCCAGCGAAGCGGTAAAATCAGTAACCCTATGAAAACAGGGGTAATCATAGTTTAAGCCTTATGGGATAAGGCCTGGTCAGGGGGAGGCAGAATAGTCTTAAAGATATTCTCATTAAGTGACGCTGTCACTTAATGAGAAGGCAAGTGTGTTATTTGCTGAGGGCAGTGCGGACTTTTCGCACACGTAGCGAGGTGCTGATGATGGAGAAAGCGGCCACGAAAACCAGCATGAGCCCCAGCGCCAGCATCGCATTGAAGCCAAACCACCGGAACAGTATCAGCCCGGCAATACCCCCGGTAATGAATGAGAAGAGGGTGGTGAGATGGGTTTTGAGCTGGCTTCGTTGTGCTGCGGTATCTTTGGAGTAATCCCGGCGCAGCATCGCCACTACCACCGAGGCCAGCGAAATACCTGCGTCGGTTAACGTGCCGGTAATGTGCGTGGATCTTACCCGTCCGCCGGAAAGCTGGGTGGAAGTTGAGTTATGGATCCCCATCAGGCCGCAGAGAAAAACAATAATTTCCCGATTGGTGGTGAAGGTATGAAAATACATTTCATACAGAGACACACCGGCCAGTAATAGCCCTTCAATAAACAAAACCTGACAAAAAATGAGCCGCACATTCTGAATGATGCCCCATAAAACGATAATCCGGGCAATAATTGCTCCCGTAACAAACGACAAAATAATGGTGGCAAAGAAAATAATATCGTTCAGATCCGTTGAGGAGACTTCACTGGAGAATTGCGAGGTATTGCCGGTCATATGGGAAGGAAAAAAACCGAATGCCCCCAACGCAATAGCATTCAGTAATCCTGCGGAGGTGGCCAGCCAGAGGGCAAGCCGGCGATCCTCCTGATGCGTTCGTTCTTTCTTGAGTTTAATCAGCAAAGAATACCTCCGGTTTGAGCTTTGCCTGAATAATCAGGCTAGCAAAGACAATTCATGGGTTGTCCAGGATAGCGCTTAATTATTACGGCACCGGAGGCCGGGGTGGATTGAGTAATTAATTAAAATAACCTTGATAAGAAAGTGATTATTAAGCATCGGACACAGCAGGCTCACATCATTCCATTATTGCCGTGGCGTAAAAACGCCGGGCGTCGGTTTAAACGGTCAAACCAGGCCTCGATGGCGGGCACATCCGGATGATCGAAGGGCGTCATCTTCCAGCGGTTTACTGACAGCCCCAGCACCACATCGGCGAGGGTAAAGGTCTCGCCCGCCACCCAGGCCCCGGTGCGTTGCAGCTGCTGCTCAAGGATCGCGATATGGTGATTCCACTCTTTAATCCCGGCCGCTATCCGCGCGGGATCGTTAAAGTCCGGGTTTTTGCGCCCCAGGGCCGGGAAGACGTAGCGCCAGGCGTTGTTGAACTCGGTCGCCTGCCAGTCCATCCAGCGCTCGACGTTGGCGCAGGCCTGCGGATCCGTGGGGAGCAGATCGTCGCGCCCGGCTTTACGCGCCAGATAACGGCAGATCGCATTGGATTCCCACAGCACAAAATCGCCTTCGATCAGCACCGGTACCATGGCGTTCGGGTTGAGCGCGCGGAAGGCGTCCGTTTCCGTCGAGGTAAAGCCACTGCCGTAGTCTTCCTGAAGATAGTCCAGACCCGTTTCTTCGCAGGTCCAGAGCACTTTGCGCACGTTAATGGAGGTGGTTTTGCCGAGGATTTTTAGCATGGTGCAGATGTCCTTTGTCGGGTGAGTTAACAACAATACAGCAGTTATGCAGGGAGCTTAGGGCAAATTCTGGTGGGGAAGTGGTGACGTGCGGTAAGTAATGATTTATGCAATAGTTGAAACACAATGGAAGTATTAGGAAAGGAGTAACTGTGAAAAAAGTGTTGGGATTATTATTTGTCTTATTGCTGGCAGGCTGTTCCACCCCCGGTAAACCCGCTTTCTTTTATACCTGGACGCAGTACCGTACGGGGATTGATATCAACCTCCCTAAAGAGCCTAAATATAATGACTCCTTTCATGGGACGTTACGCCAGGACGATGATGGCGAATATGCCCTGATTGTGATCTATAACGGCGGCAACGTTGTAAGCCAGTTCGGCTATGTCACCAAAAACACGCTTGAAAGCTGGATTAACCTCTATTCCGGATTCCTGAAATGGGATCCCAAAGATACGGCAGCGACAACCAGATTCACCGTCCCGGATACAGACTCGCTGACGCGCAAAGAGTACGATATTGAATATCGCCTCGTTCAGGGGAAAAAGCTTTTTGTCATCAATAAACACAGCTCTGATGCCCTGTTCACCGATTTCTCCGAGATGTCGATGGATGAGGCGAACGTGGCCAAAGCGCTGGATGTTTATGAAAACCTGAGAACAGTGCTCAGGTAGTCAGGCTGGTTAATTGTCCATGGCGTTGTAAGCTGTTGCCGGTCATTCAGAGCGCAGAGCGGACATCAGCCCCTCGCTCAGAATCCTCTCCGCATTACGCGGGGAGGTTCGCTTAAGGCTAAAAAATAATCAATCATGAAAGATATCGAAGCGTTACGCGCAGAACTTCTCAAAATAGGTGAGCGAATTGGAGGGGGGATAAGGCCCAATTATTACTTCATCATCCCTGACGGACCTGATGGTATGGCAACGCCCTATCTGGAAATTCATGGTCAAGAATATCACTTCATTGTCAATGAAAGAGGTATCGAAATAGCGCGTAAAGTGACGCTGAGTGACGATGAGATTCTTTACTGGTTTGTTGAGTGTGGCGTGGCTGGTTTAGCGGCAAAGTTTGCAGCCTTGCACAGCTCACCGGGCAAGGCATTCAGGGAGGTTTATTTCCGGAAACAATACAGTTTAATGCTTTCCATTAAACCTGAATGGGCAACAAGGAAACGCAAAGAATTTTCAGAAATTCTTAGTGCTTAGATCCACAAATGTCATTACGTTAGTCTGTCTGCGTTAAAAGGACCGTTACCATTGCAAAAGCATCAAACGGCCCTGTGCTACTTATGGGTCATGGCGTGATGAACAGGCTGATTGCAAGGGTACTCCTGTCGCGATAATGCAATTAAAACAGATATTTAAAACGCAGGCGTGCGCCGTAACGTGGTTGGTCATTAGCTTCTTCTTGTGCTGTTGAATTAAGCCAGGAGGTGTAAGCGCCAAGGTAAATATTGAAATTGGGCATATTCATAATATTGGGTAATTGCCAGGAGGTGTGGATAGTATGGATATCGTAATTTCCAGGCGCGAGTATTGCGCATTCGTTATCACACTCACTGTTTAATCCGGATATATTGAATTCGGAAATTTTGTTATGAGCATAAATATAGCCTAACTCAACGCGGTGCCAGAGCGCATTGACCCCTACGCTAAAGTCTTTTTCGTCTTCTGCATTCATATAAGCAGTGCTCATATTAACCACTACACCATCTTGCGGATTTTTTTTCAGGGTATTCCAGTTCATGGTTAAACCATATCCTGTGCGCTCCGATTGATCGTGCCACTTTCCGTCAGGATCTTTATAGCCGTAAGCGTTGTTGACAAGGTTAGTTTCCATAGCAGCCGCCACAGAATAGTCGCCTGAACGCCAGGCAATAACCGGGCGGACGTAAACCACATTTTTTTGATTATCGAGTTCAGTTCCGTGATAACGCTGGTCTACGTAAAGTGAACTGCCATCCTCTACCAGTGTATTCACCTCCAGATACCAGTTATCTGACGTTTTACTGAATAGCAGATTCCCTCCGCTGTTACTGCGGCCACGCGCCTCTTTCATCATGTAGATGTAGCCATAACCGTCGCTATAGAGGTCATTAGCTGTGTTTCCAGAGTACTCGATAAAGGTGTCCTGGTTGAGGGGGAACATATCATAGGCTTCAAAGCGCCCAACCTTAACTAACCAGTCTTGCTGTTGTCCAAAGAAGAACGCTGCATCATCAAGGTTCATTTTCCCATTCATATCCGCCAGCGGTTGGACAGTAAAACCGGCAAACTGGTCATTCGATGAACGTTGTATACCGTCAATGCTTAATAGAATACGTCCATTGATATCCCAGCGTTCTTTATCGCCCGGCGCCCAGTTTTTATTCGCGCTGGTTTTTGCCGATGTTAAACTACCGGTGCGGCTGGCACCATCAAGATTAAACTCCACGTCACCATGGAATTTCAATTCCGCATCTTTATTTAAAGTTAATTTAGGTACGTCTGTTTGCTTTGCTGAATTTGTGTTATTTCCATCTTTCCTGGCTGATGCTTGTTTTAATGCTGCTATTTCTGCCTCTGCGCTATAAGCGCGATTTTCTGCATCCTGTAATCGTTGTTCAAGCACCATAAAGCGCTGTTCAATTGTTAACGGTGTCTGGGAAAAAACGGAGGCCGAGTATAAGCCGGCGCAGAGCACCGATCCGGTTGTTATTTTCATCGAATCAAACCTGTATAATTTTAATGATGCCGACGCGTGACGCCGCAGGATAATTACTACGGCATTTATTTATATTTATTTCTTTATTCCAGATGCCAGGCCCCACACTCCGTGAATTCGGCACGTCCTGACCAGGCAAAGAGACTCAACATGCGTGACTGCGGATATATACGGCTGCTCAGACAGGCTTCGCCGTCATTGACGAAAACTTCCACCGACGAGCTGTCGAAGAATACCCGCAGTTTCAGCGTTGCTGAAGCGGGGAGAGGAATGCTCCGTTGCCCGCAAAGACCAAGCTCCGGATAATTGCGCTCAAGCACCAGCCGTTGTGCCTGGCTATCGACATACAAGCGCATACCGTCCTCCAGCGCAATACCGTATTGTTCTGCATCACAGGCGGCCAGTTCAAACTGCAAAATGACTTCCGTTGTTTCGCAGTGATTCATCACTGGCAACATTTTGTTGCTCAGGGTGCTGACGGGCCAACTGAACCAGTGCTGGCGTAGGTTTTCCAGCTCTCTTACAGGACGCATTTGCAGGCGATTATCGGCAGTGAGTGTCAACTCTCGTGGTAACGTCAGCATGCCTGACCAGCCGTCTTGTTGTTCCGGCATTGGAGATCCCCACATGGCCATCCAGCCCAGAACGATGCGACGGCCATCCGGGGCAAGAAAGCTCTGCGGCGCATAGAAATCGTGTCCGTGGTCCATCTCCCGGAACGCGCTCTGTTGCAAGAAAGGGGCACCCGGTTGCCACTGCCCAACCAGATATCCACTCTGGAATAAGTTACGATTTTCATATCCCTGTGCCGCCATTCCCTGCGGCGAGAACATAAGTATCTGTTTGCCGTTTAGGGTAAATAAGTCCGGGCACTCCCACATAAAGCCCATCTTCTCGTCCGCTTCGGCCAGAACCCCCTCAGCTTGCCAGCTTCGTAAGCACTCTGAACGATAGAGCCTGACCTGCCCGGTATCACCCACGCGCGCGCCGACCACCATGTACCACGCTTCGCCTTCCTGCCACACTTTCGGGTCGCGGAAATGATGCAGTCCCGCAGGAGTGTCAATAACCGTCCCGTGACGCGCAAATTCGATGCCATCTTTGCTGGTTGCCAGACACTGCACCTGGTACAGGTTGTCATCACTGCTCAGATCGCCGTGAAATTTATGGCCGGTATAAATCAATGCCAGTTCATCAGCGTTCACTACCGCAGAACCCGAGAAACAACCATCTTTGTCTTCTGGCCCAACCGGTGCCAGCGCCACCGGCAAATGTTCCCAGTGCAGCATATCGCGGCTGCGCGCATGCCCCCAGTGCATCGGCCCCCATTCCGGGGAGTAAGGATGATGTTGATAAAACGCGTGATACCACCCGTCAAACCAAACCAGCCCGTTGGGGTCATTCATCCAACCCGCTCGCGGAGCAAGATGGTAACGTGGATACCAGCGAATGTTCAGTTGGTCTTGCTTTTCGTTCAGGGCCTTCTCAGCATTGGCAATCAATAACGTCATAACAACTCACTCCTGAATAATTCAAATGGGGGAGGTTGCGATAGCCGCCCGCCGGATAAGGACTTATTGCCTCGTAAAAAGAAAATCGAAAGGATCATGTAGAGTGGATAAGCGATAACGTCATCCGCCTTTTTATCTGTTATTCCAAAGAAAAATTCCGGATGACGCTACGCTTATCTGGCCTGCCTTAGCGCAAGCGGTATTTCATAATTAAGACGGGCAGAGCAAACAGCAATGTCAAAAGATTTGCCGCGCTAATAGCCAAATCGTTAATTAATAGCCCATATAAAAACCACATCATCAGTCCGCAAACGAACATCGCGTACATCAGGCCGGAGATGCCTTGCGTATTGCGTGTGGAAATCACTTTTACCGCCTGGGGCAAGAATGACAATGTTGTCAGGCTTGCCGCTATGTAACCAATTACAGATATCCATTCCATGGTTACGCCTTCGCGTCTGATGGTTTCGTCATGCTGATGCTGGATGATTGCGTTTCTACAGGCGCTGTGGAGTGACGATATTTATCCAACAGGTGGATCTGTATTTTTCTCAGCATATCGCCATTAAGTTTGTAGAGGCGGAAGTAGAAGATCAGGGTGATCAGGAAGAAGAGCGCCGGAAGCGCAATCATGATGAACTGCATACCGGTTACGGTGCTTTCAGACTGCGCAACATTTGGTACGTAACCGATGATGCCAAGTATCAGGGAGATAAAGAATGCAGAAAACGCCGAGCCTCCTTTAACCACCATCGTTTGAACCGAATAGGCAATGCTTTCACACCGAACGTTGAGTTTGTACTCGCCATAATCTACGGTGTCCGCCACCATAATGACCTGTAGCACCCAGAACAAGGCTGTCCCTACGTTCAGCAAAATTCCGGCAAGGGAAATTAACCACACATTGTGATACCCAGCCAGCGCTATCCAGAGCAGCACCCCACCGCCAAAAATCGGTAGCACCGATGCTCCCGCCCACAGTAAGCGGCGTGACAACGCTTTTACGAGTCGCGGGAACAGGATCAGAGTTAACAGGTTTGCCGCCCCCGAATAAGACATGTAGTAGGGGAAGAGGCTGGCGTCACCTATAACGTAGGTGAAGTAATAAATCGCGAACCCCGTAATAATGTTTGCTGCGATGTTGTAAGCCAGCGCCATACCCAGCAGGCAAGAAAGCTGATCGTTTTTATAGATCAATGCCACTATGGCCTTTAAGCTGAGGCGGCTACTGTCTTCGGTTGCATCACTGTCTGACGAGTAGACCTCTTTCACGTTGCGTAACATGATGAGGGTTGAGGCAATGAAGAAGGCTATCAATACAAGCGTAAACATCTGGAAGCCGAAACCTCGGTCTTCGCCGCCGATATAGTTGACGAACGGTAGCGTAACGCCTGCGGTGATAAACCCGGATAAACTGGCAAAGAAACGTGGAAAAGGTACCAACTGTTCGCGTTCACGTTTATCCAGGGTAATGGTGGGTACCATCGACCAGAACGGAATATCCATGATTGTGTAGGTCATGCCCCATAAGATATAGGTTACGCAGACGAACACTACCTGCGTTGTGCCTTCAAACAGATGCGCACTGAACAGTAAAAACAGAACAATCGAGTTGGCTATCGTCCCCACCAGAATCCACGGCTTAAACTTCCCCCAGCGGCTACGGGTACTGTTGACTATCCAGCCCATGATCGGATCGTTGATGGCATCCCAAATCCTTGCGATCAAAAACAGCGTGCCCACCAGGCCTACCGATAAACCGACAACATCGGTGTAGTAATACATCAGATACATGTAAACGATGCCAATAGCGAAATCTTTACCAAACGCCCCAAATCCATAACTGAGTTTTGTTGTAATTGATATGCTCATATAGGGTACCAGGCCACTGTCACCAGTGCCTTCCTTCTGTTATTAGATATGTGAGAAGCCGGGCATGACGCCCGGCGTACTGGGTTATGCGCGATGAAGCCAGGCCGGTAACCAGTCACCGTGTGCTGTAATCAGGTCATCAACCAGGGCATAAATCTCTTCAATTCCGAGGACGGCTGAGGTATGAGGGTCAAGCAGCGTGGCGTGGTAAACGCGGTCGCGATTCTCTGTCAAAATCGCTTCGGTCAGTAAGGTCTGAACATTAACATTGGTTTGCATAAGCGCTGCCAGATGTGAGGGTAGTGTGCCAACACGGGTCGGTTGAATACCGTTGGCATCCACCAGGCACGCTACTTCAACACAGCAGCCCTGCGGCAGGTTATCGATAAGGTTATCGTTGCGCACGTTGCCATAGATAACACTTGGCTCACCCGTCCACAGCGCGTTCATAATGGTGCTGGCATATTCACGTGATGGCTTGATGTCAATGCGTTCTGCCGTTTTGTACTCTTCAAGTTCCTTGCGCCAGTTAGCCAGTTGCTCAACACAACGTTTTGGGTACTCATCTAATGGGACTTTGTAACGCTCAATCAGATCTTCGCGGCCAGGCTTAATAAACCAGGGCGTATATTCTGCAAAGTGCTCAGAAGATTCCGTCACGAAATAGCCCAGCTTTTTGAACATCTCGTAGCGGACGATATTTTCACAGCGCGGATTGCCATGCAGATTGGGCTTCGGCGCTTCGCCACTTTCGTAAGCTCTCAGCAGATCCGGATAAATACTGACGTATTCACCCTGATCATTTTTTTTCTCAAGCGAGAGATAAAATGCCATATGGTTGATACCGGCGCAGCGATAGCGCAAGGACGCCGGGTCGATAGATAAATCACGCGCCAGCTCTTCAGCCGTTCCCTGCACCGAGTGGCACAGCCCCACCTGTTTAATCTGCGGGTAGCGTGCATACATAGCCCAGGTATTCATCGCCATCGGATTCACGTAGTTAAGCATCGTGGCATCCGGACACACTTGCGTCATATCTTCACAAATCTGCCATAAATGCGGGATGGTGCGCAGGGCACGCATAATTCCGCCAGGGCCTAAGGTATCGGCAATAGTTTGTTCCAGGCCGTGCTTTTTACAGACGGCAAAGTCCGTGACGGTACAGGGTTCGTAACCGCCAATCTGGAAAGCAACCACAACGAAATCAGCATCCTGAAGGGCTTGTTTCTGGTCGGTATGGCAGGTGATTTTTCCGCAGGCACCTGCGGAGTCCATCAGTTTACGCACTACAATATGTGACTCTTCCAGACGCGTTTCATCAATATCCATCAGGGCGATATGGGCCGATTTCAGCGCCGGGCGATGAAAAACATCTCCGAGAATGTTTTTAACAAAAATCGTCGAGCCTGCGCCGATAAAGGTAATTTTTGGTGCTGACATTTTCTTTCTCCGTGGCATAAGTAAACCCCGTCAGATTGGCATGTCGTGCACCGGTTCTCCTCCCTCTTCCTTACTTAGCATTCCGGAAAACTCAGATTGGTTTCATCACCCATTTAAATATGAGTTTTCCGGATTTTTTCGTCAGGAAAGCAGATATTCTCGGCTAACAGACTGATAACTGCCCGCTTATATCGCCAAATTTTTCTCATTCTCACAGCCACAGAAAGACTTTTGTGCCAGTATTTCTGACAATTCAGGAAACGGAGAGAACAATGAATATCATCCCAAATAGCCTTCCGCCCGACCCGGATATGTGCAGCAGCACCGATAGCAATACGCGCAGTCCTTTATCGCTTTACTCCGAATACCAACGCATGGATATTGAGCTACGCAGGCCTCAGCATATGGAAGCCTGCCACTGGCACGGGCAGGTCGAGGTGAATGTCCCTTTTGACGGCGACGTAGAATACTTAATCAATAATGAAACGGTGCAGATTAAGCAGGGACATATCACGATATTTTGGGCCTGTACTCCGCATCAGCTCACCCGTCCTGGTGAATGCAAAAATATGGCTATTTTTAGTCTTCCTATGCATCTTTTTCTCTCCTGGCCGCTGGACCGGCAGCTTATCAATCATGTCACCCACGGTACGGTGCTGAAATCCCTGACCGCGCAGCAGCTTAGCCCCTTTGAAGTTCAGCGCTGGCAGGAGGAGATCAGAAGCCCCAACGAGCAAATTCGCCAGTTAGTCATCGATGAAATCTGCCTTATGTTCAAACGTTTTAGCCTGTCAGGTTGGCAGCCGATTCTGGTGAATAAACCCGCCCGTACGCGCAGCAGCGGTAACAATGTGTCACGCCATGCACAATTTTATGTCAGCCAAATGCTGGAGTTTATCGGCAATAATTACGACCAGGCGTTGACCATCGAACAGGTTGCTGAACACGTCAAACTCAATCCGAATTATGCGATGGGGATATTTCAGCGCGTGATGCAGCTCACCATGAAGCAATATATTACTGCGATGCGCATTAACCATGTGCGGGCACTTCTTAGCGATACGGACAAGTCGATTCTGGATATCGCTCTCACCGCAGGGTTCCACTCCAGCAGTAGTTTCTACAGCACATTTAACAAATATGTCGGGATGTCGCCGCATAACTATCGCAAACTGCGCCAGTTAAGGAATGGCTGCTAATTAACCGGGTCGCTTAATAATCATGCGCGTCAGCCCAGTTGTGGAGAGGAAGTACAAGAGGCGTTCGCGCTGAAACAGTTCTGATTGCCTGGCGCTGAATATTGAGTGAAAAGCGGAACTTAAGCCACGCCACAGAGGGCTCAAAAAAAGAGCCCAAAATTCAGCTGCAAGGTTGATAGCCCCCCGTTATTTCAATTTGAAACCGCGCTGTATGACTGTTTCACGTAATTTATTTCTTCCGCCTAAATAATCCATGCTTATCGCGGCTTCAACTACGGATCCAGCCCAGGTTTTGTCACTCATATTCTGGCGCTTACGGAATGTCTTATAGGCGGATTCATATCTTTCAAGCACTTAGCATAGCTTTCTGAGGTTTTCGTGTAGTTGCTGGTTTTGTATTTAATCTTTTGATTATTAAAAATAAGTCTTTTACTCCTTTCACTGAATTTTCCTCGTTATCTGTGTGTTGCAATCACCTCTGTATTGCAGCTTGTATTGCTTTTTAGGGGCTAAAAATGGCAGGCGAGAACAAACTGAGCGACAAGGCGATCAGGGGATATCTGGGTAAAGCCAGAGAAAAATAGGTCACAGTTGCTGATGGGAAAGGGCTCTCAGTTCGTGTGAGTGCGAAGGGGGTTGTCAGTTTTGTATTCTTCTACAGATTGGCTGGTGGGCTAGCTGCTCCTGTCTGGTTCACTTTGGGTAAGTACCCGGACATGTCCCTGAATCAAGCCAGAGAAAAGCGTGATGAATGCCGTGCATGGCTGGCTGACGTGATCCGCGTATTCAGATTAAGATTCAGGCTGAGGAACGCTTAAAGCCAGTAACGTGGAAGATGCGCTTAACTGCTGGTACGAAAATTACTGCAAGATTCGGCGCAAATCACATGCTGTGACTCTAGGCCGCTTTCGAAAACATATCAGCAGGACGGTGTATTTTACCAGCCCGATCTCCGCCGGGATGAGCCCGTGATCCTGGCGCTGACAGAAGCGGCTGAACGTTATCCCCGGTACGGTTTTAAGAAGCTGTTCCAGGTGCTGCGCAGACAGGGTAATGCCTGGAATCACAAGCGCGTGCACTGGCTTTAATGCCTGCAATGCGGGGGATCTGGATGAGGTCGCCGCGATGGTGCAGGAGACCGTCGCCACCTTCGGCCGCCTCGATATCGCTTTCAACAACGCCGGGATCCAGAATGTGCTGGCTGAGATCGCGGATGCGACAGCAGAAGATTTCGACCGCGTCACGGCGGTGAATCTGCGCGGCGTCTGGGGCTGTATGAAGTACGAACTGCAGCAGATGTGTAAGCAGGGCAGCGGCGTGATTGTGAACTGCTCCTCAATCGGCGGGATTGTGGGCGGGGCAGAACGCGCTAACTACCACGCCGCCAAGCATGGCGTGCTTGGCCTGACGAAAAGTGCTGCGCTTGAGTATGCCGCGCGCAACATTCGCGTCAACGCCGTCTGCCCGGGCCTGATCTGGACCCCTATGGTTGATGCCATGGTCGCCTCCGGTCAGAAAGAGGCGCTGGAGGCAATGGTTCAGGGCGTTCCTATGCAGCGTCATGGCAGGGCGGAAGAAATTGCGGATGTCGTGCTTTGGCTCTCCAGCGATGCGTCGTCCTACGTTACAGGCCAGTCCATATCGATTGATGGCGGTCTGACTATGCGTTAATGCAGGGTAGTTCTAATCGTTTCATTACCTTTTATTTTGAAGTGATGCCCTGTTGAACAGGGCTTTTTTATTGGCTTGTTTGCGGATTCATTGTTATGGGTTAACCCATCGACCCGCATTACCCGATTCGTCTGGGCCGCATTATCCAGATGTCAACCAGGGTTAATCAGCCTCCATCTGCAATACATATCCCTTCCGCGCGCTTTGCCACGCCAGCACAGCCAGCCCAAGCGCAATAACCGACAGCAGCGCCCCCGCCCAGTTTGGTGAGGCCAGTCCAAACCCGGCGGCTATGGTGGCGCCGCCTGCCCATGCACCCAGCGCATTACCCAGATTGAACATCCCAATATTGACCGACGCTGCCATCGTAGGCGCGCCCGCCTGGCTGGCGCGATCCATCACCAGCTTCTGAATGGGGGAAACCGTGGCAAAGCCAAACGCTGCCATCAGGAAAACGCAGGTCGCGGCGACAATCTGATTATTCACGCCCATCCAGAAGACCAGCAACACAATCGCTTGTGCTGCAAGGGTAACGAAAAGCGTGCCAAACAGCGAACGGTCCGCGAAGCGTCCCCCCATCCCGTTTCCTACCGCCAGGCCAAGACCAAACAGTACCATCAGCCACGCCACGCCGCTGGCGGAAAAGCCACCTTCCTCGATCATCATGGGCGCGATATAGGTAATGGAGGTGAAAAAGGCCGCCGGACCAAAGACGGTAATGCCCATCACCAGCAGAACCTGAGGATCAACAAAGGCGCGCAGTTCCGTTTTCAGGGCAATGGCCTTGCCTTTTTCGATGCGAGGAACCAGCAGAGCAATGCTGGCAATTGTCAGCAGGCCAATCCCGGCGATAACCCAGAAAACCAGCCGCCAGCTAAAGGTCTGGGCGAGCCAGGTCCCCACCGGAACGCCCAGCAGATTGGCAAGCGTCAGCCCCGAGAACATAAAGGCGATGGCGCTGGCCTGGCGTCCAGGTGCCACCAGCGAGGCTGCGATGATCGAGCCAATACCAAAAAATGCCCCATGGTTGAACGAGGTGATGACCCGGCCTACAACCGCCAGGGTCAGCGTGGGGGCCACCGCCGTCAGGATATTACCGAGGGTGAAAATAAGCGCCAGACCGATCAGCATGGTCTTGCGCGGGATTTTCGCACCCAGAACGGTCATCAGTGGCGCACCAACAAAAACGCCGAGAGCGTAAGACGTCGCCATCAGACCGGCAGAGGGGATGCTGACCTTAAATTCAGCCGCGATCTGCGGAAGGATCCCCGCGATAACGAACTCGGTCAGACCGATCCCGAATGCGCCGACGGCGAGGGCGAAAAGTGCGATGGGCATGTCAACTCCATTAATTGTTGTGTGGTTAATTTTATTAAGTAGAATCTAGTATATTCACGTTTTTATTGTGCTATCGAGGCTATATGAGCGCATTTGATAAAGAAAAAGAAGGTATTAAGCAGGTGAGGCATAAACCGGCGGAAATGGATGCGATCGACCGAAAA
Organism: Leclercia sp. TB492; assembly: GCF_049974505.2. Lineage (NCBI taxonomy): Bacteria > Pseudomonadati > Pseudomonadota > Gammaproteobacteria > Enterobacterales > Enterobacteriaceae > Leclercia > Leclercia sp. TB492. The sequence continues at coordinate 2,044,157 of NZ_CM127572.1, forward strand.
ATATTAGGCGCGCTGGCAGAAGACGCAGGACGCAGTTACGTGGAGTTGAGCGAGATCGTGCATCTGTCGGCACCGGCGGTTCACGATCGCGTGAAGCGTTTAAAACGTGACGGGGTGATTAAAGGCACCGTAGCGGTACTGGATGGCTGCAAGCTAGGTCGGACGCTGTTAACCTTCCTCGTCATTGATACCAGCAGCTATCAGGCGACCCGGGCGCTACTCCAGTTCACCAGCCGCAAAGAGGTCGAGGAACTGCATACCGTGGCAGGTGACGGCTGCGTGCTGATAAAGGTGAGGGCAGCGGATACCGAATCGCTGGAAAACTTTCTGATGGAGATTCAGAGTGTGGAGGGTGTGCGTTCCGTGCGCAGTTATATTGCGCTGTCGACCTTCCTGGAACGTGGGCCTTCTCCGGATTAAAGCGGCTGGATTGGCAAAACATGTGCATCAGCACATTCCCGTTAGCTCCAGGGTAAACATTTTAGCCGGAGCTTACGGGTCAATTCAGGGATGCCAGCGATGACTTTAATTTCTCCATAAAAGTGCTGACCCGGAGGGGAAGGTAACGTGTGGTAGGGAGAAGGGCCCAGACCGCTAAATCCTGCGGGCTCGCATCAGAGAAATTAATCTCAACAAGCGTACCTTTGCGAAGTTCTTTCATGACATCCCAGCGGGTAAGTTGCGCAATGCCCAGCCCCTGAACACACAGCTCTCTGACCCCTTCAACATTATCTGAGCTGAAACGCCCCTCGACGTTGACCCTGACATCTTCCCCATCACGTTTGAAAATCCACTGAGGCACGCTGCTGAGCCTCAGGCAATTATGCTGCATTAAATCCTCAGCGAAATAAGGGATACCCTTCGCCTTCAGATAATCAGGCGAGGCGCAGACTACACGAGGATTATCAGCAATTTTTCGGGCTATAAGCGTTGAATCCTTTAATGGCGCGATACGTATAGCGACATCGAACCCTTTCCCGACAATATCAATCACATCCTCGCTTAACTGAAGGTCGATGCTCAATTTTGGATTCTCTGCCAGCAGGCCAGAAACAAGAGGCAAAATATTCCGCCGCCCGAACCCTGAAGGCGCAGTGATCCTCAGTAACCCGGTTGCGCCCTGCATGGAGGGAGAAAACAGCGCCCGGGCTCCTGTCTCTGCCTCAATAAGTGCCCGGGCATAGGGCAGAAACTCCATTCCTTCCTGGGTTAACGAAACAGATCGGGTTGTTCTCTGTAAAAGACGCGTACCCAGTTCGTGTTCAAGCGATGCGAGACGTCTTGAAACGGCCATTGCGGAAATGCCCTGCCGTTTTGCCGCCTGGGTAAGGCTATGCGTTTCGGTGATAACGAGAAAGAGTGAAACATCCTGCAAATTCATAGCGGCTCCGGTATCTGAATCAGCGCAAATGTTATGGATCGGCCATCAGGATTATAACGATAATCGTTATACAACCTTATCATTTTGCCCCGTTTAAGCCTGATTAAACAATGATTATAGTGCGTTCACGATTTAATTAATCAGGAGCAACTTATGAACAGATCATCTCTTTTTACCCCGGGGCATATTGGAAAGGTTGTCTTAAAAAACCGTCTCGTCGTCGCCCCCATGACCCGTGTCACCGCTTCAGAGGACGGTATAGCCAGCGAACGTATGAAGCTGTACTACGAAGATTTTGCCCGGGGTGGCTTTGCTCTCGTGATATCGGAAGGCATTTATATTGATAAAGCATGGTCGCAGACCTATGCCTTCCAGGCTGGGTTAACCAGCCCGGAACAGGTTGCAGGATGGCGCAAGGTCACAAACGCAGTACACCAGCAGAGCGGCCTGATTTTTGCCCAAATCCAGCACGCCGGGGCGTTGTCGCAGGGCAATTATTATCGGGATGGAACAGTCGCACCCAGCGCCATTCGTCCGGTAGGCAAGCAGATGACGTTTTATCGTGGTGAAGGTGATTATCCTGTTCCGCGTGAACTCAGCGAAAATGAAATACAGGACATTATCAAAAGTTTTGCCGATGCAGCCTCGTATGCTGTTTTTGAAGCGGGATTTGATGGCGTGGAAATCCATGGCGCAAATGGATATCTTCTCGATCAGTTTTTCACGGATTACACCAATAAGCGAACTGACCGCTGGGGCGGTGATACCGCAGGCCGCCTTCAACTTATTCTGGACGTGATTCGATCTGTCAGAGAACGGGTTGGTGAGAATATCCCCGTGGGCATTCGCATCTCACAGGGGAAAGTAAATGACTTTTACCATAAATGGGCTAACGGTGAAGACGATGCCCGGGTGGTGTTTACGCTGCTTGCTGATTCCGGTATCGATTATCTGCACCTGACTGAATATGAAGCCTGGCAGCCCGCATTCCCGGACAACGCGCTCTCACTGATCGAGCTGGCCCGTAAGTATGCGCCTCAGCTGACAATTATGGCCAATGGCAGTCTCCACGATGAGGCGCGGGCGACAGAAGTTATGGCGAAGGGGGCCGATTTTATCGCCCTTGGCCGCGGCGCTCTGGCAAATCATGACTGGCCTGAACGCGTTGCCGCACGTGGGGCAGTGCGCACATTTGATAGTGCGATCCTGGGACCCATCGCCAATATCAAAGACTCCGAGCTTTCTCTCTGATTTGCAGCCCCGGATAAATTTCCGGGGCCTCTGACTAACCCGCCTCCGCGCTCTTCCGGGAAGTGAACCAGGTCAGCACCACCGCGCTCAGCAGCAAAATCCCACTCATTGCAAAGGTGCTTTGCCAGCCGACGTTATCGAATACCATCCCGCCCACCGTCGAGCCCAGCGCAATCGAGAGCTGGATCACCGCCACCATCAACCCGCCGCCAGCCTCTGCATCCTGGGGCAGGGTACGGGCGATCCACGTCCACCAGCCCGTCGGGGCAGCAGTGGCCAGCAGTCCCCAGAATCCCAACAGCAGGGCGACGCTCCAGACGCTGTGTCCGGTCAGGATTAACATCCCGGCGATAGCAGCCATCAGGAGCGGAATCGCCATTAACGTCAGGTAAAATCTGGCGTTCAGGAAGAGGGCAACGATCAGCGTGCCAATAAAACCCGCCACGCCGATGGTGAGCAGGATCAGCGATAAGCCAGCGGCGCTGACGTGGGTGACCGTCTCCAGGAACGGGCGCACGTAGGTGAACAGCGCGAACTGACCCATAAAGAACAGGCCGCAGGCCAGCAGACCGATAGACACCACTGGCAGGCGGAACAGGCGGAAGACGGTTCCGCCTGAGGACTGGCTTTTGTTCCCCTTCATGTCCGGCAGGCTAAACCACTGCCAGATAAAGGCTGCAGTTGCGACCGGGACCAGGCACAGGAAGGCCCCGCGCCAGCCAATAGTGGCCCCGAGATAGCTACCGAGCGGGGCGGCGACCACCGTCGCCAGGGCGTTACCGCCGTTGAAAATCGCCAGCGCACGGGCGACCTGATGCTGCGGCACCAGGCGAATGGCCGTCGCCGCAGACATGGACCAGAATCCGCCGATGGCGATCCCAATCAGGGCGCGCCCGGCCATATAGACCAGGTAGCTGGAGGCGAAGGCAATAATCAGCCCGGATGCCGCCATCAAAATCGTCATGCCCAGCAGGAGGGTTTTACGATTCATATTCCCGGCAATATGAGAAAGGCTCAGGCTGGTCAGGACCGCCAGCGCGCCGGAGATAGCAATCCCCTGGCCGGCCAGACCCTCGGTGACGCCCAGATCGCTGGCGATGGGGGTCAGCAGGCTGACCGGCATAAACTCCGATGCAATCAGGACAAATACGCACAGGGTCATGGCGAAAATACCGCCCCAGTACGCGCGCTCGTTACTCTGTGTGGTTTGGCTCAGTGTGGACATAGTCAGATTTCACGCTGGGGAAAATATCGCCACCTGCCAGAAACAGGTGGCGTAGAGGATTATTTCAGGCTGATTTTGAAGAACTGCTCAAACTGTGCAAACGGGATCTTACCGGCGACGTTGTCATACAGATCGACATGGTTAGCACCCGGAACAACCACCAGCTCTTTCTGTTTGCTGCCGACGGCTTTGTACGCATCTTCAGCAAAGTAGCGGGAGTGCGCCTTTTCACCGGTCACGATCAGCGTTGGAATAGCGATCTCATTGGCATAGCTCAACAGCGGCATGTTCATAAACGACAGCGGCATAGTCGCGGTCCATGCGCCTGTGGAGTTCACGGAGCGCTCGTGGAAACCGCGCGGTACCCGATAGTAATCAAAGAACTCTTTCAGGATCGGATGCGGATCCGCAGGCAGGGCTTCCGGCAGAATACGCTCCGCCGCGGTGACTTTGCCGTTCTGGTCGACATTAATATCGTGACCACCGTGGGCGACGGTGCCGTTTTCAGCATCCTTCCAGCGCTGCTCGTTCAGATACTGCAGAACAGCATGCCGATCGGCCGCAGAGTAGCGGTCTTTGCCATCGCCCACGCCGTGGCCCATCGCCCGGCTCATGTCGTACATCACGCTGGTGGCGACCGCTTTCACGCGGGTGTCCATGGATGCCGCGTTCAGCGCCATCCCGCCCCAGCCGCAGATGCCGAGGATGCCGATGCGGTTGCGATCCACCTCTTTCTGTAATCCCAGGAAATCCACCGCCGCGCTAAAGTCCTCGGTGTTGATATCCGGAGAGGCGACGTTACGCGGCTGGCCGCCACTTTCGCCAGTGTAAGAAGGGTCGAAGGCCAGGGTCACAAACCCTTTTTCAGCCAGGGTCTGGGCATACAGGCCGCTGGACTGCTCTTTCACCGCGCCAAATGGCCCGCTGACCGCAATTGCCGCCAGCTTGCGATCGCCCCGGTCTTTGGGCAGGTAAAGATCGGCCACTAAGGTGATCCCGTAGCGGTTCGGGAAGGAGACCTTACGGTGCTCCACTTTATCGCTTTCGGCAAAGGTCTTATCCCATTTCGCGATCATCGAAACGGGCGCGTTCGGATTCGTAGTATCTGCATAACTCATTGTTGTTACTCCACTTAAAGATGCGCATAGCAGCATCGCAGGTATGGCAGCTGTCAGTTTTCGGGTAAATGTTTTCATAAGCGGCACCGGGCTGTGTTGTTGTGTGGAGTCCAGTATAGTTAGCAGAAATAGTGCTGATTAGAGGGCGAAAGCTGCTAAGATTCATACCATATTGTTATAAATAGGCGGGAGAGAGGGATGGCGAAGCGGGAAAACTATAACGAGCTGTACCTGTTTATGCAGGTGGTAAGGGAGGGGAGCTTTACCGCCGCCGCGCAGCGGCTGGGGCTGGCCCAGTCAGGGATCAGCCGTTCCATTCGCGATCTGGAAGAGCGCCTGGGCGTCCAGCTGCTGGTGCGCACCACCCGCAGGCTCTCCCTGACCCAGGCGGGTGAACAGCTCTACCAGACCACCGAGTCCGGGTTTGATGCCCTGAATAGCGGGCTGGCTACCCTGGCGCATTATCGCGAGACCCCCTCCGGCACGGTACGCATCAATGCCAGCCAGCACGCCATCGAGAAATGCCTCCTGCCAAAGCTGGCGGTGTTTAAACAGCGCTACCCGGATATCCGGCTGGAGCTGATGAATGAGAGCCGCTTCGTCGACATTATCGCCGAGCGGTTCGATGCCGGCGTCCGGTTAGGGCCGGAGGTGGGGCAGGGAATGGTCGCGGTACGCATTACGCCCGACATGGAGATGGCCGTGGTCGGCACCCCCGACCATTTACGCCGCTACGGTTTTCCCCAGACGCCAGCGGAGTTAGCGGCTCATCCCTGCATTGCCTACCAGTTTGCCGACGGCAGCCTCTACCACTGGGAGCTGGTTCAGGACGGGAAGAGCATCACGCATCGTCCCGAGGGGCAGTGGGCCCTGTCTGACAGCTATATGGAAGCCGAGGCGGCCCGGCTGGGTCTGGGGCTGGCCTATGTGCCGGTCGAGCTGGTGGCGGACGATCTGGAGCGCGGGACGCTGATCCGGGTGTTGCAGCGCTACAGCCTGCGCATGGACGGGTTGTTCCTTTATTATCCCCATCGCAACGTATCCCCGGCCCTGAGAGCGGTGATCGATACGCTGAAAATCTGAGGGTGTATTTTTTACACCCGCCTGACGGTACAAACCAATAGTTACTTTTTAATCGCATAATGCCTGTATGGGCGTCATTTCGAATAAAGGAGCAATCAATGTCCCATTCGTCATCAAGAAGAAAAGTTTTAGATAGTGATGGTCTCCTTGCGCACAGGGCGTCACATGCACGGAGTTGCGTTAACCACGTTGCGAATAGACTGGGAATAACCCGCAGTGAGCTATTGATGAAAGTTGAGAAAGATACGGGGGCAAGTTTGGTATCACCGCTTACAGAAGATGAGTTAATGAAAGCGTTTTATTATATGGAAAACCTTTAAGAGCGGCTGATTTGAACGAGGAACGATAGTTCATAAATAATCACCTGACATTATCAATATAACTGCGCCAGGGGATAGAATTTCGCGAGGTTTATCTTAAGGTATTGATATCTTTATCAAATAATGATACATAAAAACTTTAGCATAAAGATGGATTTTAAAATGCAGTGGAGATTTTTAGGTTCTATATCAGAGGCCAGAATGTCTGGCTGTAGCGGAGTTTACCTTATCGTTCACCAGGGGCTTTTTAATCGCGTTGTTTATGTTGGGGTGAGTTGTAATGTTGGGAGAAGGATAAATGAACATTATGAAGGTTACCTGAGAGGAAACCGAACAATTTACAATGCAGGCCACGATGATGACGTATATCGTTTTATGTCAGCTTACAAAATTCACAACCATACGAAATACTATCAATCTTTGGCGAAGGATTATAAAATTTGGGCATCTACGACAGTGCCCTCTGATTCTCCTAAAAATTTATTAGCTAAAAGCCAAACTTTTGATGCCGCGTGGGAGGGCATTGCATCTGAAAAATATCTCCCTCAACTGAAAGTGTGGGCCCTTCCAATGGCCAGATATTGTTATTCAAACGCATCCAGAATTGAAAGCGTTATTCAGACAAAGCTCGTCAGAGCTTTTGATTTAAGGGGTTTTTTTAATCTTAAATCTATAAGTATCTTAGGCAAAATTGAATACCCTTACTTAGAAAAGATTAAAGATTTTATTGTTGATTCCCCCGATGTAGACCTGGCATCTCAACTTATTTTTAGTAATTTGAACATTAAAGGGATTGATGGCAACATTAGTAAAGAATTCTTTTTGCAACTTAAAGATGAAATTTTTCAAAGAGTAAGGGAAGCTCAGAGTAGACGAGCGATTCGGGAACATAAGGTTTCTCTTTATAAAAACTTTGGCAAACCCTGGACTTTAAAGGAGATGGAAAAACTCAGAGTCATGCTGGTCGATTTTGATATGTCCCCAACAGAAATATCTGAATACCTTGGAAGAGAACCACGCTCTATTGCTAAAAAAATAATCGAAAATGATAAAATTTCCAATCATAAATGGCGACAGAGCGTCGGATGGTTGTGAGTTGCATATTGACTGAAATAAACCGATCTGGAAAATTCCGCTTCTGGCACTCTATGGACCCAGGTTCGGCTCTATGAATGAACGAGCAGAACCTTTTTCAGGCATTCTGGTTTACAGGCGCTGGTTGATGTTAACGCGTAAACCTCAAAAGGAAGCGGTCTCCGGGCCTTTAAACCTCACTCCGCAACCAGCCACATATCGGCCTCGTCAAACATCTCTTCCAGCATGCGGTTCAGCTTTTCCCGATCGCTTTTGCTGGCATCGCTATTCAGGCCGTTCGCCTGCATCGGCTTCACCTTCACCTCGGCATCCGGAAAGATCCGGTGCACTCGGGTGGTCAGTTCAGCCAGGATGATCTCTCTTGCACCCGGAAGCCCCGCCACATTTCTTTTGTCGTAAACCAGTTCAACGAACATCACACATCCCCTCAAACACTGTTTTAATGTACAGCATTCTTACCGGGGCAATGACATCTGTCAACTGCCGCCCGCTATGCAGGCGGCAGAAGTGACGATCAGAACAAGACCGAGTAGTTCAGGCCAAAGGTACGACCGCGTCCTTTGTAGGTATAGAGGTTCTCAGCACCGTAGGTTGGGCTGTAGAGCCCCGGTGCGCGCTGTCCCCATGCGGTGGTGTAGTCTTCATCCAGCAGGTTTTCCACGCTGAAGCTCAGCTTGCCCACCGGCAGAAGGTAACTGCCTATGAAGTCAGCGGTGTTATAGCCATCAATCTGCTTCCCGGCTTCATCAGACAAATCAAACGTCTGCGTACTTTGCAGACGCAAGGTCCAGTCGCCCGGCGCCCAGGTGACCCATGCGCTCATCTTGGACGGGCTGGCGCTGTCTACCGTCAGCTTTTCCCATTTCCCGTCGACGCGGGTTTCCGATTTGATGACGTTGAAGTTTGCGCCCGTGCTCCACTCGCTGTCGGTGAAGAAATAATCCACCTGGCCTTCAACACCGTAGATGCGACGCTCGTCATCTTCGACGTTAATGGTCATGTCGCTTTTGTTAATGTTGATGGTTTTGTCAGAGAGCGAATAGTAACCGGCAATCTGAGTGCGCAGGTTATCCCCGGTGTAGCGCCAGCCCAGCTCGTAAGCATCAACTTTAATCCCGTCGAGTTTTGAGTCGTTAACGTTAACGCTGTTGACCAGGCGATAATGGCCGTTTACCAGCTGATAGGTGCCGGAGCCGTAGTATTTCGCCAGATCCGGGATCTCAAAGCCCTGAGAGAAGTTAAACCACAGCTGCTGGCGTTCGGTCAGATGACCCAGAATGCCGGCGTTAAACAGCAGGTTGTTGTAGTCGGTTTTCCCGCCCGGGACCGCGTCTGCCGAGGTGGCTCTCCCCGTGGCGATAGCCTGTTGCTGGGCATAACCCACAAAGTCATCGACCTTGTTTTCCGTGTACTGATAGCGCACACCGCCGCTCAGGGTGATAGCGGAGAAGTCGTAGCTCGATTGCAGGAAGGGGGCGAGGTTGGTGATGCTGTAGCCCGGATAGCGTCCCACGTTATACGCATTATCCAGCTTCATGCCGCCGCTGGCCGCCGCTTTGCTGAGGTCGAAAAATTGCTGATTGGCGTCGAAGGTTTCATGTTCGGCATCCACACCCCATGTCAGGGTCAGCGCATCCAGCGGTTTGCTGTTGAGGGTCAGCTTGCCGCCGTAGAAATCGGTTTTTTGCTGCGAAGCGCCAATGCTGGTGACCCGGCCGCCTGAAAGCGTAGGGAAGGGGTAGTACGTCAGGCTTTCATCGCGGTAATAAATTTGCGCGAGCAGATCCTGGCCCCAGAAATCGGTGTTCGAATATTGCAGGTTGATCAGGTGGCGTTCGGTGCCAGGAATACGATCGGAGTCGAGGTTATTTTTGTTGTATGCATTGCCGGCGCCCGTTACTGCCGAGAAGTTCTCGCCAAGATAGAGGCCGTGCTTACCGTCGGATTCGCTTTTGTAATACTGCGTGGTGAGCTGCAACTGCTGATGATCGTCAATATTCAGCGTGCCGGTGCCCATCACGTCCAGGCGGTCAGAGTATTGCAAACCGGTCTGAGTGTTATCAATGATCACTTCGTCGCCGTTGCCGTCGTACCAGCCGCCAAAGCGTTGATACGCCACTGACAGTCGCCCTGAGGCGTTGTCGTTGCCGCCGCTGACCGCCGCCGCGATGTTCTCGTCATTATCGTTATGGCTGTTGAAGCCCGTTTTCAGGCCGGTCTGAAACTCGACTTCCGTTTCCGGCTGGCCCTTTTTGGTGACGATATTGATTAAGCCCCCGGTACTGCCGCCGCCGTAGAGGGAGGTCGCCCCGGAGATGACTTCAATGCGGGAGATATTGAACGGATCGATGGAATCCAGCTGGCGGCTGTCGCTGCGCGAGGAGTTTAAACGCACGCCGTCGACCATCACCATCATTGAACGACCACGCATATTCATACCGTAGTTGGTACGTCCCTGGCTGCTGACATCCATTCCGGGAATCAGCTGCGCCAGCACCTCTTTAAGCTCTTTGCCTCCCTGAACCTGCTGCTCAATATCAGCCTGCTCAATGACCCAGGTGGTCTGTGCCATGTCGGTAATAGAGTGGTTTGTACGGCTGGCGGAGACCACCAACGACTCTTCTTTTTGTCCTTCTGCTGAGGCATTAGCGGCTAGCATCATCAATAAACAAGGGTTTAAAGCCCAGGAGTAACGCGGTTTCATTATTATGATCGTCCTGATTTTTCGAGGTGTCGGTGGCATGAATGCCCCTTACCGCAAGAACATCACCCGGTCAGGTGATAGTGATTATCAAGATGATATGAATAATCATTACAAAGTAAACAGGTAATGTTAAAAAATGTTTCTATAATGGCATGATTTTAATGGGGTTTATTGGGGTGCGGGTCAGGCGTGAAAGAAAACTCACTGCGCCACGGCGTAATACCGGGAAAGACTTCCGCCGAAACATGAGCGAGGAGAATGTTCCACTATACTGACAATTGCACTTATCACTTACCCAGGAGGCGACGCGCGGTTAAATACCTGACACAACCTAATCCATGACCATCAGGAGAACAAAATGCAAAAGCGTAAAACCTTGAAAGCGCTGCTAGCCGTATCGGCAGTAGCAGCGATGTTCTGCACTGTCGGCGTGCAGGCCCAGACGTCGTCAAGCGCCGCTCAGAGTAGCGCCGTAGGCCAGACCGGATCGATGGCCAAACTCGACTCCGGCGATGAAAAAGCGTTAAAGGACATGGCGCAGGCCAATATTAATGAAGTTGCCGCCGCGAAGATTGCGCTCAGTAAGGCCGAGAGCAGCGAAGTTAAGGCCTTCGCGCAGAAGATGGTCGATGACCACGGTGCTGCCCTGACCAAAGTCCAGGCGGTCGCCCAGCAGAAGGGCGTAACATTGCCAACTGAGCCGGACGCCATGCATAAGGCCATGGCCGACAAGCTGGAAAAAGAGAGCGGCGATGCATTTGACAAGATGTATATGGAAAACGCCGGCACCAAAGATCATCAGATGGTGCTGTCGAAGCTGCAGAGTGACGCCAAAAATATCAAGGACCCGGATGTGAAGGCCCTGGCCGACGCGCATACGCCGGTGGTTGAGCAGCACCTTAAGTCTGCCCAGCAGATGACGATGCAACCCGGCAAGGCAGAAAGTAAGTAACCAGGTTGTTCGGTGGGCGCACGGTTCTGCACCAGGATTTCCCTTTTACTCCTGGGCCCCTCCTGGGCACCACTACAGTGCACCCACCCCGCACTCCCTCACCAAAACGGTGAGAACCCACCCCTGTAAATTACCAACCCTCTGATAATCCGCATAAAAAATTCCTGGCACACCCCTTGCAGAGATAAACGCGAAAGGGCAGCACCACACAATTTGAAAATAGCTGGCTAGGGTTCCGGTTCACTGCGGTGAATGGCTGGTCCAAGAGCTGGCGACCTCTGAGAGGTTACACGGCGGGACAAAAGCCCGGGAGACAGCAGCACCAGACGGTGTCGCGCTGCCCCCTTATTTTGTGCCACTCAGAGGTCAAGCATGAAGAAAACGCCATTACTCCGCTCTCTTGTACTGTCGCTGGCGATGCTGGTCAGTCTCCCCACTTTTGCTGCCGTCAAAAAAGAGTTCAACGTCTGCTGGACCCTCTACGCCGGCTGGATGCCCTGGGGCACCATCAGCACCGACAAAATCATCGATAAATGGGCCGACAAGTACGGCATCAAAATCAACGTTGTGCAGCTCAACGACTACATCGAATCCATCAATCAGTACACCGCCGGCCAGTTCGACGGCTGCACCATGACCAACATGGACGCGCTGACCATCCCGGCGGCGGGCGGTGTAGACACCACGGCGCTGATCCTCGGCAGCTACTCCGAAGGCAACGACGGTGTGGTGATGAAGGGCGAGGGCAAAACCCTCACCGATCTGAAAGGCATGAAAATCTACCTGCCGGAGCTGTCCGTTTCCCATTACCTGCTGGTGCGCGGGCTGGAGAAAGCGGGGCTGGCGGAAAAAGACGTCACCGTGGTGAACACCTCGGATGCAGATATCGTCTCGGCTTTCAACACGGCAAACGTGCAGGCTGCCGTGGCCTGGAACCCTCAGCTCTCGGTCATCAAAGGCACGCCGAAAACCACCGAGGTGTTCAGCTCCTCGCAGGTGCCGGGCGAGCTGATCGACATGATGGTGGTCAACAGCGAAACCCTGAAGGATAACCCGGCGCTGGGCAAAGCGCTGACCGGGGCGTGGTACGAGATGATGGGGCTGATGAAAGCCCAGGACGCTAATGCCCTGAACGCGATGGCGGCGGCCTCCGGTACCGATCTCACCGGCTATCAGGCGCAGCTGAAAACCACCCACCTGTTCTACACCCCACAGGACAACATCGCCTTTGTCACCTCGCCGGAACTGGCGAAAACCATGCAGCGCGTGGCGGCGTTCTCCTTCGATAAAGGGCTGCTCGGCGATGGGGCGCAGAGCGCCGATTTTATCGGCATGAGCTTCCCGGGCAACGTGACCCAGGGCGATGCCAACAACGTCAAACTCCGCTTTGACGACAGCTTCGTGAAAATGGCCGCCGCTGGCCAGCTGTGATGAGTGACGGAGTCTCCATGCGACACATAAATCGTCATCCCACCCCGGGCATGCGGCTGATGCTGGTTATGCTGCCCTTTGTCCTGCTGCTGGCCGCATACTTTTTTGGCTCGGCGGTGCGGCTTGAGGCCAACCCCCAGGACAAGCTGCTCCCGGGCCTGCAACAGATGCTGGATGCGATCTCGCGGATGGCCTTTACCCCGGATAAACGCAGCGGCGAGTACCTGTTCTGGGTCGACACCCTGGTGAGCCTGGCCCGTCTGCTGGTGGGGCTTTCGATCGCCTCGCTGATCGGCCTGTGTATCGGCGTCACCGCCGGGGTGTTTCCCCTGTGGCGGGCGTCCCTTTCACCGCTGATGACGGTGCTGTCGATGGTGCCACCTCTGGCAATTTTACCGGTGCTGTTTATCGTCTTCGGGCTGGATGAACTATCAAAAATCATGCTGATCGTTATCGGCATCACCCCGATGCTGGCCCGGGATCTGGAGCACCGCGCCTGCGAAATCCCGCCGGAGATCCTGATCAAAGCCCAGACCCTGGGGGCCAACAGCTGGACGCTGGTGCTGCGGGTGGTGCTGCCGCAGCTGCTGTCGCGCCTGCTGACCTCGCTGCGCCTGCTGCTGGGCTCAGCCTGGTTGTTCCTGATTTCGGCGGAGGCGATTTCCTCCACCGCCGGGCTGGGGTATCGCATTTTCCTTGTCCGCCGCTATATGGCGATGGACGTGATTATTCCCTATGTCCTGTGGATCACTCTGCTGGCGTGGCTGATGGACCTGGCGCTGCGCCAGCTGCACAAGCGCTGTTTCCCGTGGGCAGAAGGAGGGAAAGCATGAGTTTTATCACCATCAACAATATCTGGCAGGAGTACGGCGACCATGTGGTGCTGGAGCGTCTGAATTTACAGATCAACGAGGGCGAGTTCTGCTCGATGGTCGGGGCGTCCGGCTGCGGGAAATCGACTTTTCTGCGCCTGCTGCTCGGCCAGGAGAGGCCGAGCCGGGGCTCCATCACCCTGGACGGCAAACCGCTCACCGCCGAGCCGGACAGCCGCCGGGGCGTGGTGTTCCAGCGCTACTCGGTCTTTCCGCACCTCAGCGTGCTGGATAACGTGGCGATCGGTCTTGAACTGCCACAATCCCCGCTGTTTGGGCGGCTTTTTGGCGCGAAAAAACGCGCCGCACGTGAGCAGGCCGCGCAGATGCTGGACAAGGTCGGCCTCGGCCATGCCCTGCACAAATATCCCGCGCAGCTCTCCGGCGGGATGCAGCAGCGCCTTGCCATTGCCCAGGCCTTTATCATGCAGCCTCGCGTCCTGCTGCTGGACGAACCCTTTGGCGCGCTGGATCCGGGGATCCGCAAAGACATGCATGCGCTGCTGTTACAGCTGTGGGGCGAAACCCGCATGACGGTGTTTATGGTCACCCACGATCTCTCCGAAGGCTTCAACCTCGGCACCCGTCTGCTGGTGTTCGACAAGGTGCGCCTCGATCCGCAGGCCCCGAACGCCTTTGGTGCGCGCATCACTTACGACATTCCGCTCAACGAGACACGGCTTTCGGCCCTGAGCGGTTCGACTCCCGACAACGTTTATGCCTTAAGGGGTTAACGCTATGAATACGACTTTACGTGAAGAGATCCTGCCGGGCGGCGGCCACCTCTCGTTTGTACTTAAGCGCGGACAGATCCTGCGCATGACCGACCTCGACGGCGGGGCCAACGTCAGCCTGATGATGCTCAACCCCCATGAAAAGAGCGAGCGCCTGAACCTGCCGGATACCCTGAAAGGCCAGCACACCGCGCGCCTGACCGCCGGGCACTGCTTTTACTCCGATATGGGCCGGGTGCTGGCAGGCATTACCGCCGATACCAGCGGCTGGCACGATCCCTTTGGCGGCGTGCTCAATGCCGCCGAAGTGACGGAAAAATACGGTCAGGGACGCTATCAGGAGCTGCGCAACGGCTTCTTCCGCAACGGTACCGACAACCTGCTGGTGGAGATGGGCAAATGGGATCTCAACCTCGAAGATCTGCTGATGGTGGTCAACTTCTTCAGCAAAGTGACCGTGGATGACAGCGGTCGGTTCAGCTTCCACCGCGATCATTCCCAACCGGGGAGCTACGTAGAGCTGTATGCCCCCATGGACACCCTGATGGTGATGACCGCCCTGCAACATCCGATGGACCCGTCCACCGAATATGCCCCGCGCCCGGTGCAGCTCAGCTGGCGGCAGGCAGAGGACGAGGAGGGCGCCATTAACGCACTCCTCACGCGCCCGGAAAATGGCCGCGCCATCACCAACACCCAACTTTTCGCCCTGTAAGGAGCCGCAAGATGACCATTATCAGCGAAAAACAGCCTCAGGAGGCGACCTTCCGCCACGTGATCCCGGCGGGCGAGCCTTACCTGTTTGAAGTGAAAAAGGGCCAGACCCTGCGCCTGCTGGATCTGGAGGGGAATCAGGCGGTGGATACCCTGTTCTATAGCGCCGATAACCCACGGGAGCGCTACGACGCCCAGCGCACCCTGCGCCGTCAGAACAATGCGTATCTGACCAGCGGCAGCGTGCTGTACTCCAACCTCGGTAATCCGCTGCTGACCATCGTGGCCGATACCTGCGGGCGTCACGACACCCTCGGCGGGGCCTGCGCCCAGGAGAGCAACACCGTGCGCTATGCCCTCGACAAACGCCATATGCACAGCTGCCGGGACAACTTCCTCTGCGCCTGTCTGCACGATGGCCGCCTGCAAAAGCGCGATATCGGGGCCAACATCAACTTCTTTATGAACGTGCCGGTAACGCCCCAGGGCGGGCTGACCTTTGCCGACGGCATCTCCGCCCCGGGGAAATACGTTGAGCTGCACGCGGAGTGCAACGTCATCGTGCTGATCTCCAACTGCCCGCAGCTCAACAACCCCTGTAATGGCTGGAACCCAACCCCGGCGGAGGTGCTGATATGGAACTGACGCCAAATCGCTGGCAGCGCCTGCGCCAGATGCTCTACCGCCTGTTTGAAGTGCGCGCCGGACGGATCCTGCCGTAAATCTTTTTTCCCCGTGGACGACCATGCGGTGAGCCAATTTTCGGCGGGACGACCCGCCACGATTGAGTCTGAACTATGTTGACGAAACTCCTGATTGCCAACCGCGGGGCGATTGCCTGCCGCATCCTGCGCACGCTGCGCGCCATGAATATCGGCGGCGTGGCGGTCTATTCCGAGGCGGATATCAGCAGCCTGCACATTCGCGAGGCCGACGAAGCCCTGAGCCTGGGCGACGGCCCGGCGGCGAACACCTATCTGGTCAGCGACAAAATTATCGCCGCGGCGAAAGCCAGCGGTGCCCAGGCCATTCATCCGGGCTACGGCTTTTTATCCGAGAACGCCGCCTTTGCCGAAGCCTGCGAAGCTGCGGGTATCGCCTTCGTCGGACCAACGCCGGAGCAGCTGCGCCTGTTTGGCCTGAAACACACCGCCCGGGCGCTGGCAAAAGCCCAGGGCGTGCCGATGCTGGAGGGCACCGAACTGCTGGCGGACGTGAATGAGGCGCTGCGCGCGGCAGAGCAGGTCGGCTACCCGGTGATGCTGAAGAGCACCGCGGGCGGGGGCGGGATCGGCATGCGCGTCTGCTATACCGACGCGGAACTTTTTGATGCCTTCGACGCCGTCGTGCGGCTGGGGAAAAATAACTTCAGCGATGCGGGCGTCTTTATTGAAAAGTACATCGAGCGGGCGCGTCATCTCGAGGTCCAGCTGTTTGGTGACGGCAAGGGGGAGGTGATCGCTCTCGGCGTCCGCGACTGCTCGGTGCAGCGACGGAACCAGAAGGTGCTTGAGGAGACCCCCGCGCCCAACCTGCCGGACGGAATGGCGGACGCGCTCTGTGCGGCGGCCATCAAGCTGGGCAAAGCGGTCAACTACCGCAGCGCGGGTACCGTGGAGTTTGTCTACGACAGCGATGCCGCCCGGTTCTACTTCCTCGAGGTGAATACCCGTCTACAGGTGGAGCACGGCGTTACCGAACAGGTGTGGGGCGTGGATCTGGTGCGCTGGATGATTGAACTGGCCGCCGGAACCTTACCTGCGCTGGCGGAACTGCGCGCAAGCCTGACCCCAGCGGGCCACGCCGTTCAGGCGCGGGTCTATGCCGAAGATCCGGGCCGTCAGTTCCAGCCTTCGCCGGGTCTGCTCACCGAGGTGGTGTTCCCGGCGGATGACCGCCGCTCTCTGCGCATCGATACCTGGGTAGAGTCCGGCTGCGAGGTACCACCGTTTTTTGATCCGATGCTGGCGAAAATCATCGCCTGGCAGCCCACGCGCGATGCGGCCATTAATGCCCTGCACGCCGCCCTGGTCGACACCCGTCTGTACGGGGTGGAGACAAACCGCAGCTATCTGCAGCAGATTTTAACCTTTACCCCGTTCGCCAGCGGCGAGCCCTGGACCCGTTGCCTGGAAGGGCTGGCTTATCAGGCCTCTACCCTGGAGGTGCTCAGCCCCGGAACGCAAACCACGGTGCAGGATTATCCCGGGCGCATCGGCTACTGGGCGGTCGGCGTACCTCCTTCCGGACCGATGGACAGCCGGGCGCTGCGTCTCGGCAACCGCCTGCTGGGCAACGATGACCGTGCCGCAGCGCTGGAGATCACCCTCAGCGGCCCGACGCTGAAATTCAACTGTGACGCCCAACTGGTGGTGACCGGGGCGGAGATCGCCCTCACGCTGGACGGCGAGCCGCTGGAGAACAACCGGGTCTTTAGTGTGCACAGCGGCATGACGTTGCGGATGGGGGATATCACTGGCGACGGCGTGCGCAGCTATCTGTGCCTGCGCGGCGGGTTTAGCGTCCCGGATTACCTCGGCAGCAAAAGCACCTTTACCCTCGGGCAGTTTGGCGGTCACGCCGGACGCGCCCTGCGTACCGGGGATGTGCTGCACATTGCGCCCTTAACCTCACCATGCCCGAAGCAGGAATTGCCCCTGGCCCTGCGCACTCCCCTGGACGCCGTCCGCGAACTGCGGGTGATCTACGGCCCGCACGGCGCGCCGGAGTATTTCACCCCGGAATATATGCAGACCTTCCTGACTACCGACTGGGAAGTGCATTTCAACTCCAGCCGCACCGGCGTGCGTCTGATCGGCCCTAAACCCGAGTGGGTGCGTGACAGCGGCGGCGAGGCGGGGCTGCATCCGTCGAACATTCACGACAACCCCTATGCCATTGGCGCGGTGGATTTTACCGGCGATATGCCGGTGATCCTCGGCCCGGATGGCCCAAGCCTGGGCGGGTTTGTCTGTCCGGTCACCATCATTGAGGCCGACCTGCACGCGGTCGGGCAGCTGAAAGCGGGTGATAGAGTGCGCTTTGTGCCCGTCGACATCGCCACCGCCCGACGCCTGGCGCAGGCGCTGGAGGCTGAGATCCGCAGTTTGCATCCGCAAAATCTGAACTGGCAGCCGGCGGAGATCGCCTCGCCGGTGGTGCTCGAGCAGGGCCAGGGCGATAAACGTCTGGTGGCGCGACTCTCCGGTGACACCCATCTGCTGCTGGAGATGGGCGATCCGGAGCTGGATCTGGTTCTGCGTTTTCGCGCCCACGCCCTGATGCAGGCTCTGGAGGCGCGTGCGCTGCACGGCGTGATCGATCTGACGCCGGGCATTCGCTCCCTGCAAATTCACTATCAGCCGGAGGCGCTCAACCTGGCAGCGCTGCTGGAAGCGATCGCGGGATTGTGGCAGAGCGTCTGCGAGCAGGACTCGCTGGAGGTGCCGTCGCGCATCGTCTGGCTGCCGCTCTCCTGGGACGATCCGGCCTGCCAGAAGGCCATCGACAAGTACATGACCACCGTGCGCCGGGACGCGCCCTGGTGTCCGAGCAACCTCGAGTTTATCCGCCGCATTAACGATCTGGCGAACGTGAACGACGTTTACAAAACGGTCTTCGACGCCAGCTATCTGGTGATGGGGCTGGGGGATGTCTATCTCGGCGCACCGGTGGCGACGCCGCTGGATCCGCGTCATCGTCTGGTCACCACCAAGTACAACCCGGCGCGCACCTGGACGGCGGAGAACTCAGTGGGGATCGGTGGGGCGTATCTCTGCGTTTACGGCATGGAGGGGCCGGGCGGGTATCAGTTTGTCGGCCGCACGTTACAGATGTGGAGTCGCTATCACGCGGTAGAGGATTTTGGCGGCAAGCCCTGGCTGCTGCGCTTCTTCGACCAGATCCGCTTCTATCCGGTCTCTGCTGACGAGCTGCTCACCATCCGCCGCGATTTCCCGCTGGGGCGCTACCCGCTGCGCATCGAGCACACCACCCTGAAGCTGGCGGAGTATCAGCAATTTCTCACTGACGAAGCCCAGGGCATTGAGGCGTTTCGCACCCATCAACAGGGGGCCTTTAACGCCGAGCGCGAGCGCTGGATCGCTAACGGCCAGGCGCATTTCGACAGCAGCGACGTGCTGGCGGAGGAGGGGGAGGATACCCCGCTCAGGCCGGGACAGGCCGGCATCGACAGCCCGGTCTCGGGCAATCTGTGGCAGGTGAACGTTGAACCCGGTCAGCAGGTACGCGAGGGCGATGTGCTGGTGGTGCTGGAGTCAATGAAGATGGAGATCCCGCTGCTGGCCTCGCAGGACGGGGTGGTCAGTCAGGTGCGCGTCCAGCCGGGCTCTTCGGTGCGGGCGGGTCAGTGCGTGGTGGTTCTGGAGAAAGCAGCATGATGCAGCCCTTTGATTTACGTCTCGATATGCTGGCGCAGGCTTACCGCGAGGACCGTTACAGGCCGCGCGAGGTGATTAACACCCTGCGGGAGCGGGCGCTGGCGTTAAACCCGGAGTTTAATACCTTTATTTATCTCCTCACGCCAGAGGAGCTGGAGCCGTACCTGGCCGCGCTGGAAGGCACATCACCCCAGACGCTGCCGCTCTACGGCGTGCCTTTTGCCATCAAAGACAACATCGACCTGGCGGGAATTACCACCACCGCCGCCTGCCCGGCGTTTGCTTACCGGGCAGAGCAGAATGCAACCCTCGTCGGGCAGCTGATTGCGCTGGGGGCCGTTCCGCTGGGCAAAACCAACCTTGATCAGTTCGCCACCGGCTTAAACGGCACGCGCTCGCCCTACGGAATTTGCCGCAACAGCGTTAATGCAGCCTATCCGGCGGGGGGCTCCAGCTCGGGTTCGTCGCTGGCGGTGGCGCTGGGGCTGGCGAGCTTTGCCCTCGGTACCGACACCGCTGGCAGCGGGCGCGTTCCAGCATCGCTCAATAACCTGGTCGGGCTGAAGGCGACCAAAGGGTTAATCTCCACGGCGGGTGTCGTCCCGGCATGCCGTTCCCTGGACTGCGTGACCTTCTTTACCGCCACCGCTGCCGAGGCCAGCCAGCTGCTGGCGCTGACGGCGGTGAAAGATCCACGCGACGACTACAGCCGGGCTAACCCGGCCTGGAACGGGGCGCAGGCGTTTGGCGCACCCGAAAAAGGGTTCCGCTTTGGCGTGCCGGACCGGCTGGCGTTTCTCGGCTGCGCCGAGAGCGAAGCGATCTTTCACTCTGCAAAAGCCCGGTTAGTGGCGCTTGGCGGCATCCCGGTGACCATCGACTTTGCCCCGTTTTTAGCGGCGGCAACGCTGCTTTATGACGGCCCGTGGGTGGCGGAGCGTTATCATCTTGCCGGGAAACTGATTGAGCAGCAGCCGGAGGCGGTACTGCCGGTGATCCGCGATGTGCTGCGCAAAGCTCCTGGCACCGACGCGGTGGCGGCGTTTGATGCCCAGTACAAACTCCAGCATTTCAAAACCCTCTGCGACGGGATCATGGCGGAGCTGGATTGTGTGTTAACCCCGACCTATCCGCGCCCGGTCACTCTGGCGGAACTGGCGGAGGAGCCGGTTAAACGCAATTCCGAGCTGGGAGTCTATACCAACTTCATGAACCTGCTGGACTATGCCGCCGTGGCGGTACCCGCAGGGTTTATGGCGAATGGTCTGCCGTCAGGGGTGACGCTGTTTGGTCGGGCCTTTACCGATCAGTATCTGCTCAGCCTGGCCGGGGCGTTACAACGTCACCAGCAGCTGGCTCTGCCTGGCGGTCGTCAGATCCAGACGGCTGAGCCTGCGACCACCGCCAGCCACGATCGCCTGTCGGTGGTGGTCTGCGGGGCGCATCTGGACGGGCTGGCGCTGAACCACCAACTGCGCCAGCGCGGGGCGACCCTGCGCGAAGCAACCCGCAGCGCACCGCACTATCGGCTGTATGCCCTGGCCGACGGCAAACGCCCCGGCATGGTGCGCGACCGCGAACAGGGGGCATCCCTTGCCGTTGAGGTGTGGGAGCTGCCCCACGTCGAAGTGGGATCGTTTTTGGCCGGGATCCCGGCGCCGCTGGGGCTGGGGAAAGTGGAGCTGGAGGACGGGCGCTGGTTAACAGGGTTTATCTGTGAAGAGTATGGCCTAAAGGGGGCGCGTGATATCACAGCGTTTGGCGGCTGGAGAGCCTGGCTTGCCCACAAGCAGTGAGCAAGCCAGGGACGTTATTAACGGTACAGCGGTTTCTCTGCCACCGGAATCAATAACGTGGACTGCCAGTCGGCCAGCGTCAGCTGCGCCAGCTGTCCCAGCGCCCGGTAGAACGGGTGGCCCGCGTTTTCGACAAACACGGCGAGAAAACGTGTGCTCCACGGCAAAAGATGCCAGGCCAGGAGCTGATCCCGTTCAGCATCACGCCCTGTTTCCGCCAGCCAGGCGGCCAGCAGCAGCAGGGTACCGAAGCTATCTTCCGGTTCGTTCTGGGCCATCTCAAAGGCGATGCCGTTGTCGCGCATCCACTGGCGCAGCGCCAGGGTGGAGTCGCCGAACAGCACTGATTCACGATCCAGCCACACCGATCCCCACGGCGGGGCGGGCAGCGCCCAGGGGCCGATAAACAGCCGCTGCCAGGCATCGGGGAGCGGTTCGTCGGCCTGCTGGCGCAGTGCGTCGGCGATGGGGGCTAACTGCCCGGGCGGCAGCGGCCAGTCCTGCTGCCAGTCGCCCTGGGTCAGGGCCGTCACCAGCGGGGCAGCCTGCTCGCTGTCCGGGGCGAAATAAAACAGTGCGCCCAGTACCCGGGCGGTAAATGCAAAACCTTCATTCATTACTGCATTCCTTGAACGGCGCGGGTTACCCCGCGCTGACAGATTATCCGGCAATCGCCATACCCACGGTCATATGCAGACCGTAGAAGAGGCCGCGGCCAATAAGCTCTCCGGCCACCACCAGCAGCAGCCCCAGCGTGAGCCCTGGTAAAGTGGGCGTTTTACGACGCACCAGCGCGCACAGCCAGCAGCCCAGCCCGGCCGCAAGCAGTATGATACGCCACACCTGCAGGGAACCATAATCCGGCACCAGGGCGTTGGCCTGCTGGACTGAACTCTGGATCGTCCCGAGTTCGCCACTTTGCAGGATCACCGCCGCCGCGCTTGCCAGCAGCGCCAAAGCAGCGATCCCTGCCGCCGCCCGGGTGTTAAACGGTGCTTTCGCCATCCGCACCAGCAGGGCAGCAAACAGCGGGCCACCGAGCAGCATCGTCAGGAAGAAATTCAGGGTGGTGTAGCCGTTATGCCAGGTGGGCACCGTGTCTATCTGATACACGCGGGTCATCGCCCAGACAAAGACCAGCCCCAGCACCATGCTCAGCACCAGCCAGATCCTGCCCAGCAAAGCGGGCATCCTGCCGAGCACGGCCACTAACCACCAGAAGCCGCCGACGGCAAAGAAGAGCGCCCCGCTGGCGATTTCGTTACTCAGGCCGGATGCGCCGACGCGATTGAGCGAGTTAAAGGCCCGCAGCGGCGAGCCGAGGTGCAGCACGGAGGCGACAAAGCCCACCCCCATCACCAGCCACAACCAGAACATGCTGCGTACCAGCCGATAGCGCACCCGCGGGTCGTGCTCGCGAAGCCAGGCTCCGCCAGCCACGATTAACGCGCCAGCGACGCACTGGCCGAACACGGTAAAAATAACCAGCGGCCATTCATGCCATCCGTTTCCCATCTCACACCTCCTTCGGATTGGCCAGATAGCCGGTGGTGTCACCCGTGGGTCGGCTGTTGGCATTGGGTTTTATGACGATATTCGGCTTCGTGAAGTGCGCCGACGGCAGCGGGGCGACGGCGGCCAGCTTGTCGTGTTTTTTGCGCAGCTCTTCTATCGGGCCAAAGTCCAGGGCCCGCAGCGGGCAGGATTCGACGCAGATCGGCTTGTGGCCCTCCGCCACGCGCTCATGGCAGCCGTCGCACTTGGTCATATGCCCTTTGGCGGCGTTGTACTGCGGGGCGCCGTACGGGCAGGCCATATGGCAGTAGCGACACCCGATGCAGACATCTTCGTCCACCACCACAAAGCCGTCGTCGCGCTTGTGCATCGCCCCGCTGGGGCAGACTTTGGTGCAGGCCGGATCCTCGCAGTGGTTGCAGGCGATGGAGAGGTAGTAGGCAAACACGTTCTGATGCCAGACCCCGTTGTCCTCCTGCCAGTCGCCGCCCGCATACTCGTAGATGCGGCGGAAGCTGACGTCCGGGGTCAGGTCCTTGTAATCCTTGCACGCCAGCTCGCAGGTTTTGCACCCGGTGCAGCGGCTGGAATCAATAAAAAATCCATACTGAGTGGTCATCGGCTACTCCTTACGCCTTCTCGATTTGCACCAGATTGGTGTGTTGAGGGTTGCCCTTCGCCAGCGGCGACGGACGGTGCGTGGTCAGGGTGTTCATGCAGGCGCCGTGGTCAACGCGGTCGCCCTGCATATCAGCCTGATGCCATGCCCCCTGGCCCATGGCGCTGACGCCCGGCATGATCCGCGGCGTCACTTTGGCGGCAATGCGCACTTCGCCGCGGGTGTTGAAGACCCGCACCATATCGCCGTTTTTGATCCCGCGAGCCTGGGCATCCACCGGGTTGAGCCACACTTCCTGGCGGCAGGCAGCCTGCAGCACGTCCACGTTGCCGTAGCTGGAGTGGGTGCGGGCTTTGTAGTGAAAGCCGAACAGCTGGAGCGGAAACTGGCCGCGATCGTCCGAGTCCCAGCCTTCGAAGGTGGAGGCATACACCGGCAGCGGGCTGATGGTTTCGTCCTCCTGAAGCTCCCACTTGTCGGCAATCTCTGCCAGCCGGCTGGAGTAGATTTCGATTTTACCCGACGGGGTTTTCAGCGGGTTGGCCTCGGGATCGTCGCGGAATTTCTTATACGCCACGAAGTGACCGTTGGGATCTTTGCGCTTATAGATACCCATCTCTTTCAGCGCCTCGTAAGAGGGGAGCTGCGGATCTTTCGCCACCATTTTGGCGTACAGATATTGCAACCACTCCGCCTGGGTACGGCCTTCGGTAAAGCGTTGATGGATGTCCGGCCCGAGGCGTTTCGCCACTTCGCTCATGATCCAGTAGATGGGTTTACGTTCGAATTTCGGCGCGGTCACCGGCTGAAGGAAGATCAGGTAGCCCATATTCCCGGCGTAATCGTTGGGGATAATGTCCTCCTGTTCGACGGTCATTAAATCGGGCAGAAGCAGGTCGGCGTATTTCGCCGATGAGGTCATGAAGTTGTCGATCACCACAATCATTTCGCATTTGCTTTCGTCCTGCAGAATGTCGTGGGTTTTGTTGATGTCCGAATGCTGGTTGATGATGGTGTTGCCAGCGTAGTTCCAGATGAACTTGATCGGCACGTCCAGCTTCTCTTTGCCGCGCACTCCGTCGCGGGTGGCGGTCATCTCTGGCCCGCGGGCGATGGCATCGGTCCAGCTGAAGCAGGAGATCTGCGTTTTGACCGGGTTATCCGGCAGCGGCATCCGCTCAATGGTGATAGTGTAAGTCGATTCACGCGCGCCGCTGTTGCCGCCGTGAATACCGACGTTGCCGGTGAGGATCGGCAGCATGGCGATGGCGCGGGAGGTCAGCTCGCCGTTGGCCTGTCGCTGCGGGCCCCAGCCCTGGCAGATATACGCGGGTTTGGCGGTACCGATCTCCCGGGCCAGCTTGATGATGCGGTCGGCAGGAATACCGGTGATAGCCGCAGCCCATTCCGGCGTTTTGGCGGTGGCGTCCTCGCCGTGGCCCAGAATGTACGCCTTGTAATGACCGTTGGCAGGAGCGCCTTCCGGCAGGGTGGTTTCATCGTACCCGACGCAGTATTTGTCGAGGAACGGCTGGTCGACAAGGTTTTCGTTAATCAGGACCCACGCGATACCGGCCACCAGGGCCGCATCGGTGCCCGGACGAATGGGGATCCACTCATCTTCGCGCCCGGCGGCGGTATCGGTATAGCGAGGATCGATGACGACCATGCGCGCATTCGAGCGTTCGCGCGCCTGTTCCAGGTAATACGTGATCCCGCCGCCGCTCATGCGGGTTTCCGCCGGGTTGTTGCCGAACATCACCACCAGCTCGCTGTTTTCAATATCGGAGGTGCTGTTGCCGTCGTTACTGCCGTAGGTGTAGGGCATGGCACAGGCGATTTGCGCCGTACTGTAAGTGCCGTAATGGCTGAGGAAGCCGCCGTAGCAGTTCATCAGACGGGCCACCAGAGAGGCGTAAGGCGAGGAGCGGGTGATGTTACCGCCGACAATTCCGGAACTGTAATTAATGTAGACCGCTTCGTTGCCGTATTTCGCTACTACGTCGCGCAGGCTGTTGGTGAGCAGATCCAGCGCCTCATTCCAGCTGATGCGTTCGAACTTGCCTTCGCCCCGTTTGCCGACACGCTTCATGGGATAATTCAATCGGTCGGGATGGTTGATGCGTCGACGGATCGAGCGTCCGCGCAGGCAGGCGCGTACCTGATGGTTGCCGTAGACATCGTCGCCAGTATTGTCCGTTTCGACCCAGTACACCTCATCGTCCCGCACGTGTAGCCGCAGCGCGCAACGGCTGCCGCAGTTAACCGAACAGGCGCCCCACACCACTTTATCCGGGCCGGGTTGTAGCGAATCTTTGAGCGCGGCGGCGGCGGGGCGTAAACCGAAAGGTAGTGACAGACCCCCTGCGGCAAGGGCAAGGGATCCGATGGCGGTGGATTTGACAAGTTCGCGGCGGCTGATCCCGCCGCCTTGCGCATTCTCTGACATGGCTCACTCCATTATGTTCTTTATCTGTGAACGTTTTAAGCCGTGATTAGGATCAGGCTAACGGAGTGGGAGTGTTACCTATTAAGGGGGAGATAATATTAATGTATATCAAAACAAAGGGGATTCCCCCGCCTGAACGGGGGAGCCTGTCTACTGCGGTTCGCGCGGTGCCGGGGCCTGGGTGCCGCCGCCGCTCACCGGATAATTTCCGCTGCTGGTGCGGGTATAGAGGATTTTCAGGGTGTCATTGGCGCAATGACCCACCACTTCGGCGTCGGGTTTATCGGCCTGATCGTTCGGCACAATGTTCAGCATAAAGCCACTTTCCGGTACGCCGTTGTTGATGATCCGCTGCTGAATATCGCTTTTGATCCGCTCGCAGTTATCGGGTGCCGCCAGCGCGGCAGGGGCAACGCCCGCCAGCAAAAGTGCAGTAATCCAGGGTAACCGTTTCATATCTGCCTCCTTACGACTGTGTATAGCTGTAATAGTAGCAGGGTTAGTGCAAGTGCCTGCGTTTGGCGGTATCTTTCTGAAATATCTTAAAAAATATTTTCTTCAAATAACGTTAAACTACCCCAACAGCAAGCCATGCTGATCTTTAGAATCAATATCCTCCTCGATCGTGATATTATCCCCTGTTATT
This sequence comes from Leclercia sp. TB492, assembly GCF_049974505.2. Taxonomy (NCBI): domain Bacteria; kingdom Pseudomonadati; phylum Pseudomonadota; class Gammaproteobacteria; order Enterobacterales; family Enterobacteriaceae; genus Leclercia; species Leclercia sp. TB492. The sequence goes on from NZ_CM127572.1 coordinate 2,070,462, forward strand.
TTTATGGATATATTTTAAAATTTAAGGACACGTTTTATGGATACGACTGAAGAACTCGGCGGTACTTATTTTTACCACGGAAACGCCAACGTAACGCCACAAGAACTATTCTGGTTGATATTTGCTGAGAGTCTGGCTAACCACCTGGGAATCGAAGTAGAAACCGCCGCCATGATTCTGGCTGGTCAGCCTATATTGCCTAAGCGCGTGGTGCTGGGGTCAAAAGTTAAACGCACCAGTATAGCGTCAAAATTAGCCCGTAGAATTTTTAAGAATGCCCGTTTACCCGGGGGGATGAGGGTGGAAACCTCAGTATTAGGACATGCACGTTGTACAAATAAGATAGGGGCAGTAGTAGGCAGGGCTGTTCCCTATGTTGGTTTTGCTCAGGCGGTGATCGTTTGCACGATTGTTGCCGGGGAAACCAGAAACAAATACAACCTGATAGCCCGACCGAAAGATCGGATTGCATGGACTTATTTCTGATGCTATTGCCTGATGAACAAGAATTTTTAGATTATGTCACTGAGAAGTACGGTGAGCGAGATTGCCCGGCAAAAAAGAAATGGACGCTCCAGGAGCATTTTAATTTCTTGCAGGAGGATCTTGAGGAAATGCTGTTTGATCTGTTCACCCGGTACGGCATCGAGCACAGCAATTTTAATCTGGATAATTACTTTATGCCGGAGTTTTACTGGTGGCAGTTCAGTATTAAAAAGGAGTGGCGTACCCGTAAATTTAAGTCTCTTACACTTGAAATGATTATTGAGTCAGCTAAAGCCGGGCGCTGGTTGTATGACTAAGGGGCTTAAAAGCCCCTTAACATTATCCTGTTACTCGACTATTCCATGCATCGTTATAGATAATATTACCGTCGCTATGTTTCCAGGTGATCTTTTCATAGCGTAGTTCCACCGTTTCCATATGGTTCTCGTTTGGATTGTCGCCCGTAGCCATTGCCGGAGAAATAGAAACGATACGAACGCATTCAAGCAGCATGTTAAAGTATTCTTCTTCTAACCCGGCATGATTGATGCGATACCATTTTATTTCCGCAGACTGCAGATTTTGTCCGGTTGCCACAGCCTTGTACAAATAGGGGCTAGAGATATCAAAGTCTTTCACTATTAACATCGGGGAATGTATTCGTGTTCCGGTCACCTTACCTGTCGCGTTGTCAGTGGGGATCATCAAATTATGATGAAAGCCTTTAACCTCAATACTGTATTCCCGTTTTGCTACATCTACGCCGCCCTTGATAAGAGCGCCCCCGTCATCCTTCAACCATAAATACGCTGGTATTGCCATTTAACCTCTCCTTTTGTTTGCCGCGTTAACGTACAACCAAAAAACCATACATTCAACATGGTTAAAGGTTCCAGGCTGTCTTTCGTTGGAGTTTTAATTAGTACCTGGTTTTTATGGTTTACACTAAAGGTTAATGTAAATGGTTGTATTTGCTAATATGACCGTGAGTTATCTTCGTCTATCGGTAGGTCATGTGAATAAACACGCGCTTGTACTTGTCCTGGCGGTTCTGTTGGCGGGGTGTGATAACGCCACCGCACCGCTGTCGTTTACGCCAGAGATGGCCAGCTTCTCTAACGAGTTTGATTTTGATCCGCTCCGCGGGCCGGTGAAGGACTTTAGCCAGACGCTTTTCAATGATAAAGGGGAGGTGGCGAAGCGCGTCAGCGGCACGCTGTCGGCGGAGGGCTGCTTTGACAGCCTCGAGTTGCAGGATCTGGAGTCGAATTCCGGCATCGCCCTGGTGCTGGATGCCAACTACTATCTCGATGCCCAGACCCAGCAGAAAAAGCTGCGGCTGCAGGGTAAATGCCAGCTGGCAGAGATGCCTGCGTCGGGCATTACATGGGATACCGACGACAACGGGTTTATCGTCAGCGCCCACGGTAAAAATATGGAAGTCCGCTATCGCTACGATACTGACGGCTATCCGCTGGGGAAAACCACCGTGGCCGGGGAGCAGCATCTGTCGATTACGGCAACCCCGTCATCAGACAAGCGTAAGCGAATGGACTATACCGCCGTCAGCCTGCTGAATGATAAACCGCTGGGTAATGTGAAACAGACCTGCGAGTACGACCGGCATAACAACCCGGAAGAGTGCGTGCTGGAAATTGTGGACGCGAGCGTGAAGCCTGCGATGGCGCGTAAGTACACTATTAAAAACAGTATCGAATATTACTAAGCACCGCGCAGCAGGCTGCGCGGTAATGTCGGGCAGAAATCAGGGCGCCAGCGCGCGGCCGGTGCGGCGATCCAGGCAGCGCAGGGTGTTGGGCTCCCAGTAGGCATTCACGTTGGCGCTCTGCTGGCATTTATCCCGCGCATCAAAGGCGACATCCTCTTTATCCCACTCTTTCTCCACGCGGGTATTCACCTTTTGGCGCAGGTTGCGGGTGTCATTCCATTGCTCTTTATCCATGGCGGCATTTTGACGGCTCTGGGCGCTGTCGCCGGATTCAATAATCAGTTTGCTGGTATTGGCGGATACTGGCGCGACGAAGACCGCGGCCAGCAGGGCAACCAGACAGAGACGTGTGCTCAATTTACTCATAGCGATTTCCTTATGGATGGTGGAAATTCGAATCCCCACCGCAGATTCTATAACAGTCCATTTTGAGGGCAAACCCACATCGGGCATGTGGAAAGGATCCTTTCACATTCGGGTATAATACCGCATCACTCATCAGACAACGTTAAATATGTTTAAAACAACTCTGCTCTTTTTTGCCACCGCGCTGTGCGAAATTATTGGCTGCTTTCTGCCCTGGCTGTGGCTGAAGAAAGGCGCGTCGGTGCTACTGTTAATTCCCGCGGGCATCGCCCTGGCGCTTTTCGTCTGGCTGTTAACGCTGCATCCGGCGGCCAGCGGGCGCGTCTATGCCGCCTACGGTGGGGTGTACGTCTGCACCGCGCTGCTGTGGCTGCGGGTCGTGGATGGCGTGAAGTTGAGCCCGTATGACTGGGCTGGCGCACTGGTTGCGTTGTGCGGCATGCTGATTATTGTGGCAGGCTGGGGGCGCGCTTAGGCGCCTCATTCTGTGATCGAGCGAGGGTTTTTCGATCTTCATACTTGTATGGTAGTAGGGTTGTTGCGTAAATTTCCTGCATCACAACAAGAGATGTAAGGAACCGAAAAATGAAGATTGTAGGGGCTGAAGTTTTTGTCACCTGTCCAGGGCGTAACTTTGTCACGCTGAAAATCACCACCGACGAAGGGATCGTTGGCCTGGGTGATGCCACCTTAAATGGCCGCGAATTGTCCGTGGCCTCGTACCTGAAAGATCATCTCTGCCCGCAGTTAATTGGCCGTGATGCCCACCGTATCGAAGATATCTGGCAGTTCTTTTATAAAGGCGCGTACTGGCGTCGCGGCCCGGTCACCATGTCGGCGATTTCCGCCATCGACATGGCGCTGTGGGATATTAAAGCCAAAGCCGCCAATATGCCGCTGTACCAGCTGCTGGGTGGCGCCTCCCGCGAAGGGGTAATGGTTTACTGCCACACTACCGGCCACACCATCGACGATGTGCTGGAAGATTACGCCCGCCATAAAGAGATGGGATTCAAGGCGATCCGCGTTCAGTGCGGCGTGCCGGGAATGAAAACCACCTACGGTATGTCTAAAGGAAAAGGGCTGGCGTATGAACCCGCTACCAAAGGCAACTGGCCGGATGAACAGCTGTGGTCAACCGAAAAATACCTCGATTTTACCCCGAAATTGTTTGACGCCGTGCGCAACAAGTATGGCTTTAATGAACACCTGCTGCATGACATGCACCACCGTCTGACGCCGATCGAAGCCGCGCGTTTCGGTAAGAGCATTGAGCAGTACCGGATGTTCTGGATGGAAGATCCAACCCCGGCTGAAAACCAGGAGTGCTTCCGTCTGATCCGCCAGCACACCGTTACGCCGATTGCGGTGGGCGAAGTGTTCAACAGCATCTGGGATTGCAAGCAGCTGATTGAAGAGCAGCTGATCGACTATATCCGCACCACCATCACCCACGCGGGTGGTATTACCGGGATGCGCCGGATTGCCGATTTCGCCTCGCTGTATCAGGTGCGCACCGGCTCGCACGGTCCGTCTGATCTGTCACCGATTTGTCACGCGGCGGCGCTGCACTTTGACCTGTGGGTGCCGAACTTTGGCGTGCAGGAGTACATGGGCTATTCCGAGCAGATGCTGGAGGTGTTCAATACCAACTGGACCTTCGAAGACGGCTACATGCACCCGGGCGATAAACCGGGCCTGGGCATCGAGTTTGATGAAAAACTTGCGGCAAAATATCCCTACGATCCAGCCTACCTGCCGGTTGCCCGTCTGGAAGACGGCACGCTGTGGAACTGGTAAAGGAGCAGAAGATGAAAAGTATCGTTATTCAACAACCGAATACGCTGGTTATCGAAGATCGCCCGTTACCTGCTCCCGCCGCGGGCGAGGTGCGCGTCAAGGTGAAGCTGGCCGGGATTTGCGGTTCCGACAGCCATATCTATCGCGGCCATAATCCGTTCGCCAAATATCCGCGCGTCATCGGCCATGAGTTCTTTGGCGTGATTGATGCCGTCGGGGACGGCGTCGATAGCGCCCGCCTGGGGCAGCGCGTCTCGGTGGATCCGGTGATCAGCTGCGGCCACTGCTACCCGTGCTCGGTCGGCAAACCGAACGTCTGCACCTCGCTGGTGGTGCTGGGCGTCCATCGCGACGGCGGCTTCAGTGAGTACGCCGTGGTACCGGCCAAAAATGCCTGGGTCATCCCGGAGACCATCAGCGATAAGCACGCGGTAATGGTGGAACCCTTCACCATCGCGGCCAACGTCACCGGCCACGCCAGCCCTACGGAGCAGGATGTGGCCCTGATTTATGGCGCTGGCCCGATGGGGCTGGTCACCGTCCAGGCGCTGAAAGGCGTCTATAAGGTGAAGCAGGTGATTGTGGTCGATCGCATCGAAGAGCGCCTGGCGATGGCGCAGCGCAGCGGAGCCGACTGGGTTATCAACAATGGCAACCAGTCCCTGCAGGCGGTGCTGGACGAGAAGGGTATCAAGCCGACGCTGATTATTGATGCGGCCTGTCATCCCTCCATTTTGCAGGAAGCCATTACTCTGGCCTCGCCGGCGGCGCGCATCGTGCTGATGGGCTTCTCCAGCGAGCCGAGCCAGATTGTGCAGCAGGGAATTACCGGCAAAGAACTGTCTGTTTTCTCGTCCCGTCTGAATGCCAATAAGTTCCCGGTGGTGATCGACTGGCTGGAAAAAGGGCTAATCGATCCTGACAAACTTATTACCCATACCTTTGAGTATCAGCACGTTAAAGACGCCATTGAACTGTTTGAGAAAGACCAGCGGCAGTGCTGCAAGGTATTGCTGACCTTCTGATAACGATGAATGCGGTTTAGCGGTACGCATCTTACCCTGTTGAGATAGCCAATATGACTCAAGTACAACATGAAAGAACGACATCTGACCTGGTCAAAGCCGCCGTATCCGGGTGGCTTGGCACTGCGTTAGAATTTATGGATTTTCAGCGCTAAGAGGGGTATGTCGAGGATATATAAAGATATTATGCAGCGGTCCTGTCGCTGTGGGGCATGGTTGGGGCAAAGTCGCTTAATTTTGAACTCAACATGGCGATCTGGTCCAGGTTGTTTTCCTCCATCCACTTCCCATAAACCTGAAATACCATCTGGGCATCGGCATGCCCCATCTGATTAGCAATGAAGTTCGGGTTTGCTCCTGCAGAAAGCGACCAGCACGCATACGTGTGTCTCGACTGATACGATTTCCGGTGGCGAAGGCCGGCTCTTTTCATCGCCGCATCCCACGAGTTCCCTATGGAGTTGATGGAGAAGTGCTTGCCGTAATTCCCCGCCCTGGCTGTCAGTGACGGCAGGAAGACAAACGTGCACTTATTGAACTCTTTCTTTCCGTACTCCCTCAGCTTAACAGATACGTTATGCTCCTGAGAGAGACGGGTCATTTCATACTGGCTTTTGAATGCCTCGAGAGCAGGCTCGATCAGGTGCACAACCCGGTTAGTGCCAGCATTGGTTTTCGGCAGCGTGAAGATCCCTTTCTGCGTCAGGCTTCTTCTGACGGTGATTGTTCCCGCCTTCAAGTCCACATCTTCCCAGGCAAGTCCGCACAGCTCACCCGGCCGCAATCCGGTGTAAACGGCGATAGCCCACAGATTCTTGCTTTGCTGATGGTGGCAGGCGTCAATCAGGCGAGGAAACTCCTCTCGGGTGATCGGGTCAGGATCCGGGCGGGACTCTCGCAGAGGGGCCACACCGTTCATTGGTGACTGTGCAATGTAGCCATTTTCAACCGCAAACTGGAAGATACCGAATAACACGGTCATGTAGTTGTTCACAGTAACTGCGGATCGACCCCGCTTCGCAGTTTTATGTCCCTGCTTCATGACCTGGAAACCGGTCAGCAGTTCCTTCCGGACTTCCAGCATGCTCTCTTTGGTGATTGAAGAGATAAGGGTGCCGGGCCCAATAATAGTCGTGACATTAGCAATGACTCGTCCATAAGTGTTGAGAGATGATTCAGCCACCTCCATTTCCTTTAGTGCAAGCCATCTCGCGGACAACTCCCCGATCGTTACCTCTTGCCTTGCCTCCCCGAACCGCGCCAGGTTCTGGGAGGAGGGGAACTGCTGGGCATAGTTGAAGGTTCCGGTTTTAATGGCGTAGCAGATCGACGTCCGCAGCTCGCCGGCCACTTTTCTGTTTTTGGGGGTGTCAGCCACCCCCAGGCTTTCACGCACTCTGACCCCTTTGTAGATGAACCACAGCCTTAGCGTGCCGCCGTGGTTTTCCACTCCTGTTGGGTATTTCATAACGATTCCTCGTTGGTTGATGGTCAGAGTATTTAAGCAGATTGTCGCCGCGGTTTCGCTGAGGCCATACGGTCGATCCAGCGGTCGATCTCATCCAGGTTGTAAAAACATGGGCTGTTATCCCACGGACTACAGTCAAAAGAGACGTGTTTGTATTCCTTCCCCTCCAGAAAAGTCTTTTCCCGCGCCTTCTTCAGTGTCCCCTTTTTAATACCCTTCAGGGCTATCAACTGCTCCTCAGACACCCATTTCCCGGGCGATACCATCATGATTACTTCACTCATACCTTCCTCCACTCAAACTTAATGCCGGGGCGAACTGGCTAATTTTCCGCACCCGGCAAAGCCATCAGCTGTTTTAGGTTGTTCGGTGATATTTCAATATCAGACGACCTGCCCGGGTAGGGATCGCAGGCGGCGCATGCCGGTCATCGCCGTGGCCACGTAGCTCGCCTTCCGGTTCACCACCTCCACCCAGACCTTCACTCCCTCCACCCGCACCGTGTACGTCTCTTTCATCCGGCAGCGCCCGTAGTTGCCGTAGCGTTCCTGATGAGCCGCCAGGGCGATATCGCAGGCCTGACGCGCCAGCGGTGACTGTGTGCTGCGGTTAATCAGTCGCATGGTCATCTCCTTGCTGCTCAGGAAGCATGGCGGCGCGGCAGGCTTCCCAAAGCTCTTCCGCCTTAGCGTTAGCTGCGATACGGCTGTCAATTACCCGCTCACAAAAATCAACCAATTCATGCGGGCATTCATCCGGCACCGCTGGCTGCGGTAACTGTGGTGCGGGCGGGGTGATAATTTGAAACTCAGCATTATGCGGCTGTGCTTTTAAAACAAAATCTACTTGGTCACGTCTAATGGTTTGCCACTCAGTTACCTGTCCGTTGTAGCCATTTCGAATGCGGTATTGATAGACGGGTTCGACAGGCGCTGTCAGCGCTGCAACCGCGGCATTTAGCAAGGCAATGCTCACCTCACACACTGAACGTTCAGCGGGTGATGGTGTGACTTCTGCGATCTCCCGCGCAGCTCCAATTCGCTCTTGAGCGCACCATATCAACTGCTCTTTGGTAAATTTGCTCATCTCGTTACCGGGAGGGCGGACCCTCCCGCCTCCCTTAGGCCACGTATTCCGGTTTCATATCTGCCAGGGTGATGCTGAACTTATCGTGCAGCTCCTCACTCAGATGGCGCTTCGCCGTCGCCAGCAGGCGCTCAGCTTCCGCGAATTGCTCAGCAGCGCCCGGTTCGCCAGACTGAGGCAGGGAGTTAATCGCTGCGTCAACCGCATTGCGGTGCTTCACCAGGTGATAACGGCGCGTCGCCTTATTCTTCAGCTCCGTGAACAGGGTGGTACCGAGCGCGGCTTTGGAGTCGTTGATTTCGTTGCCGACGCTGGTGGCTTCATCGAGTGTTTCTGCCTTCTCAATGCGATCCCGGAATTCATCGGCCATAGCATCGATGTTGGCGGCAGATTCCTGCGCGCTGTGGGTGGTTGTTACGGCGTCACCTTTGATGTCAGCCAGACTCACGCGCTGGGCGGGTGCCGGGTTGATCTCCTTCTCGGTGCGTGGCTCCACCTCATCCGGGCTGTAAACGCCGAGGATGACCTCAGGACAGTACAGGCGCGCCCAGTACTTCACCGCGAGATAAGCGATCTGCTGCTTGGGTGCTGTTTTCCACAGCGGCGAGTTACGGGTGGTGATGTCAGCCAGGTAGAAGTTCTCGCCCCAGGTGATCTCTGTTTCGCCGCGCAGGACCGCGCCGACCCGGACAAACAGGCCGAGCTCATCGCGGCCGTCTTTCTTGCCGGCGATCTTTTCCCAGTCGCCGCCGTATTCGTAATGGAAGCGGCCCACGATGGCGCTTGAGCTGGAGATAACCGCGTTAACCAGCTGCGCTTCGTACCCCAGCACGCCGTTGACCAGGTGCGTTTTCTGCGCCACGGCGTAAGGGTTCATGCCCCACTGCATGGCCTGCATGACGATCGCCATACAGTCGGCAGGTTTCCCCGCCAGATGCTTCGGTACGGTCACAGCAGACTGCGCCATCAGCTCAGCAAAGGCGGTCAGTTGGCCGAGTGCCTGCACGTTGAATACTGCATTGCTGGCAGAGATGGTGTTCGGAGTCTGCTCAGCAGCGATAATGTTGGTGTTTTGCATGGTCATTCTCTCCATTAAGCCAGGCGCAGCGCTTCAAGGCGGCGCAGGTCGAAGTCGTTCAGTTCGTCGGTGTAGTCTTCGGTGATCGGCGCTGGCCAGCAGTTGGTGTCGTAAGCCTGAGCCAGGGCGCGCATGGTTTTCTGATACTCCTGCATGCCCAGCGCCAGCAGATCCTCCGACGCCTCAATGACCGCCACCCAGTGGTAACCCTCGTCTTTGTTGACGAAGATCCAGAAGAACTGATCAAAGTCAGCGACGCTGCTGTACATGCCCGCGCTGAGGTGGTAATCGCGATCGATGATTTCCCGATGCAGCTTGGCGCGCAGGCCGTCCTGCTTAATGCGGCCCATGCTGATCGTCTTCAGGTCAACACCGATACGAACGCCGTTGATTTCTACCTCAAGGTCCGGGCGTACACGGACTTCAAGGCCGGTTTCGTCGTCCATTCCGAAGTAACTGGTTTCGACAGCGCGGGAAGGGTGGCGCAGCAGTTTCCCGGCTGATTCATGGTTAAGCAGGGCCTGCTGAATTGCAGTGGCCAGCGCCAGTTGTTCACTGGACAGTATGGTTTTCCCGGCAACGCTATCGCGCCATTCCTGCTCGAATTCATCAGCGAAAATGGCATCCGGCTTCACCGCGCGGATCGACGCCTGCAGTTCCTCTTTCTTGCCAGTGAGCTTCAACTGCTCGGCCTTTGGCTTATCCGCATTAAATTCGCGGATGAACGCCTTCATGGAGTCGGTGGTGGTGAACGCTCCCTCCGGAGCGCCCGGGAACACAGCGAACTCTTCGTGAAGCTTCTCCGGCTCAAGGGCCAGCGTGTGGGCCAGGCTGCCGAACGTCAGCGCCTCGCTGCTTTCGCGGCGAATAGTCTTGGTTACGTGGCGGCCGTGGTAGAACATCAGGCTGACACGTGCATCTTTCACCTGGGTGCTGCTGATCCCGTTCGCTGCGTGATACACGTTATTCGGCAGGCCTTCATATCGGCCAGGTTCGAAGTATGCAGGGAACTCCACACTTGGAATTGATTCCTGCGGCATCAGCTCACCTTCAAGCGCTGCTGGCTCGGCTTCCGGTTGTGTGGCGTTCGCCAGCTCTGGTGCCGCGGCGGCCAGCACCTCAGTTGGGTTCAGGGAATCTGTTTGCGGATCAGTTGCATCAGCGCTTTCGCTTGGTGGAACCGCGTCAATACTTTCTCCTTCCGCCGGGTCAGTCGTTTCCATCTGCACATCGCTGGTGGTCTCCTCTATAACCGATGAACGGTCATCTGTTTGTGGTTGTTTTTCGTTCATCAGGCCTTCGATGGAGAACATGCCGCCGCCGAGGTTCGCGACTTGCGGCTGGCTGGTGGCGGTTTTTTCCGCTTCAATCTTCTCGTTAATTTCTTTCTCCCAGCTAACCTCTGGGGTGTGGCGAGCCGCCGCCAGCATTTCCGCTGTAGGATTCTCGTGGTCGATTTCGGTCAGGTTCGCGTTGATGTATCCGGCAAGGCGCCCAGAATATTTGTAGAACTCAGGGTGAGCACTACGGATCAGCGCAAAAATTGCAGCGCGGGAATAATCCAGAATGCCGGGTGTTGCGCGTAAAGCTTCAGACCATTCTTTAAACGGACTGTCATTCGCTGCGACGATAGCTTTTGCCTGGCGGAAGGCGTCACTTGGAATGTCGTAGATATTGAAATCAGCTGAAAGCGTTGCCAGCGCAATCTCAGTATCGAGCCCGTCAAAATCGGGTTTGTAGTTAGGGTTGCGATCGGTCTTTCCGCCACCGCCCGGCTGTGCTGCCGGTACCTCAGGTTCAGCAGCTGTCGCAGGCAGTGGCAGCAACTCAGTTGCAGCGTTGAACTCAGCTGTCATTGTCTGGTTCACGAACTCCAGATGAGCAACCGGGTTGAGATGGATATTCTCAGGTGCGATGCGCACCAGATTGAAAATGGCCGCGCGGTTGACCGCCAGAATGCCGGGTTGATTGCGCAGGATCTTGCTCCAGGACTTCCAGTCTTCATCTTTATTCGTCACTATCTCTTTCGCCCGACGGAGAATGCCGCCCGGGATTTCCCGATGGTTGAAGTCCATCGGAAGCAAGGCGCATGCGATCTCAAGACCGAGTGTATCCAGGGTGTGGTGTGCTCCTTCACCACGGTCAGTTACGTACCCGCCATCGGCATTGGTCCCGGCGTCAGTGCGCTGTACGTTGCTGATGCGGTTGCCGGCGGTCCATTCGCGCGTCAGGATCCCGCGGTCAATGTGCTCGGTGCTGAACCACGCCTTAAAGAATTGGATGACGACAGACAGCTCAGTGCGTTTTCCATCAACAGGGAAGATAGTTTTCAGTGCATTGACCACTTTCCAGATATCGGGCTCATGCGCTTTCTTGAAGCCCTCAACATTTTCGGCGGCCAGAATCATGTTCTGCACGTAGCTGTTATCCACATCCAGTTCGAGCTCGAGAATGGCTTTCTTCTGCTCTTCGTCGACGTGGTAGAAATACTGCTTGTCGGCGATGTACTGCGCCAGAAGACGCTGACGGAAAGGCAGGGTGGCTACAGTCGTTAAGACCGGGAGTTTGCGTTCGCGGAACTCTCTCACCGCATCACAGACCGTTTCGGTGCTGGTTGCATCACCAACAATTTCGCCAGTTTCGATATCCACGCCGTCGACAACAGTAGTGTCAGTACCCTCAACAACCTCTTCGTCTGGTTGTGTCAGCTGTGCGGCCCCGGGGATCACGTTCCAGTTGCGCTGGTCGTCGGCCAGGGTGTAGCGCTCGCACCAGGTGTAATCGATGGTGCTTTCTTCGGGCAGGTCGTTAACAACAGGCATGTCGGTGCGGACAGGCTTGGCGTAGTCTTTACCGCGGCCAGTTTCGATGCCAGCTTCTTCCAGCTCAACATCGAGCGTCAGGGCAGCGCGCGCTTCGCTTTTCGCAGTGAACCAGATCACTGCATCTTGCTTGCCGGATTTCTGAGTGGCCTTAACCAGGTAGAAAAATTCCATGTCAGATCCTCATTTTTGGATGTAAGATCCCCGGGCCAGAGATAGCGCCCATTGGGTGTTTTTTTGGTTTTGGTATAAATTCCGGTGTACTTTGGTCGGTGGCACCGGACGTAGACCCCGCCTTGCGCGGGTTTTACGTTATGCTTCGTGAGCCATCTGGTCGTACGAAGCGCAACGCTTAGAGCAGTAATCGAGTTCTTCGCGCGCCAGCTGGGCGCCGCGGATGAAGAGCAATACGTTTTTAACTTCTTTCCCTTGCTCGATTGGTTTGCGGCAGTACGCGCATTCTTTCGAGTTACACATCAGGATTCCCTTTCTGCGCCAGCAGGTAACAGATGCGGCGAACAATCACTCCCACCCAGCTCAGTTTTACGGCCTGCTGCCGTACTGGTTTACGTGCAAAATCAGTCATATCTCCCCCTTACCAGACCTTTGGCCAGCCAGCTATTACGGCAGCGGTACCAATTTCATACTCCGGCTCATCAGGTTGTTCGCTGCGATAAATGGCGGTGGCAATCTGATCTGCCTCTTTCCAATCATTCGCTTTAACCTGAAATGTGCGATACCCACTACTGCCAGAGATCACGACGGTAAATCTCAACTTAGCCATGTCTTCCTCTTTGCCCTTGTCGCCAGGCTGGCGGAACGTTTCTTTAACCTGATGCGCGTTAATCACTCCACCTCATCCGACTATTCGTATGCCGTCGGCGGCTACTTCGTGGGCTCCATGCCTGGGTGGTTCGTGGTGCGTCTTGGTGATATTAGTAAACCACCACTTTACTGAATGGTCAAGCAGGGAAGTGATAAAAAGTACAGCAATGCTTTACTTGCGCGATTTGGAGTATGAAATTGCGTGATAGAAGGCAAAAAAAATCCCGACGCTAAGGTCGGGATCGGGGAGTTCGGGGCGTTAGTTTGGCGGCGGAGTTGGTGGGTGAGGGTGTAAAAAACCCGGCGCGGTGGCCGGGTGGGATTTTATGAGCCTATTATTGACTATGTGCAACCCCTCGAAAAATAATAAGAGGTGTTATACCGAATGAACCAAAGGGCCTGCCCATTATGCTTCGCATCATGTTCAACATGCCCTGCATACCCTGTTTTAATTCATTGGTCGCTGTAGGATATGGTGCATCAGGATTATCAAGCTTGAGATCGTCAGCATAAGCATCGACAATGCAAAGAATATACCATTCACCAGGAATGAAAGGACCATACTTTAAGGAGACGTCACTTAATGTTGTTGTCAAATTTGAGGGTTCAACAGACATCCAGCTCTGGTTTCCACACGAATCAGCAAAATCAATATGAGTGGTTGGAGGTAGTATTTTTACCAATTCTTCTGCATTATCAAGATTGGCAATTTCATTTTTTAATAATGCCTTAGCCTGAGCGTTTCTTTCGTTTTTTATTTCGTTTAACTTTATTTTCTTAACAATAGGCATACAAAGATGAACCATCTGAGCATCGAATATTTTCATCATGCCTTTGATTAAAACTAGATCGCCTAGTTTAGCATCATTGAGACTTGTTTTAACTATCCCAGTTTCTGACAGTTTATTTAATAGATTTAATGGCATGCTCCATGAAGAATCAAAAGTCCTTTCTTGGGTGCGCGAATATGCTTCTGATGCGCTAGAACGTCCCCCTAAGAGAGGTATGCCTGCCTTCAGCTCATTTAGGCCATTTTCAGATTCGGAGGAGGTCTGTTTAACTGAATTTAATACACCAGAGGGATAAAGTTGCGCTGTTAATGCACTAACACGCTCCTTGTCATAATAAAAATAATCAAATAGTGAATCTATGCTTTGTGAGTCTTGAGCCATCAAAATGTTCCTCTTTGATTTTTTTTCTTTCTTCAGCAATTTTCTTTTGCGCAGACTCGATATCATCCTGAATTTTTTGCAAATCATCGACGCCCACCTTAGATGGTTGTTCATTGACTTGTTTCAGTAGTCTGCGAATCATGACAAATTCTCCAAAGAGGTTATAGCTTGATTATGTCCTCTCCAAAGTGATAAAGCAATTTTGTCATGCAGGGTCAAAAAAGCCGTGCCTGTCAAGTGACTGTATTTGCTATTTTTTTTCCAAAACATAGCAAACGACGACTGTTTTCTGCTTTAGCGACCAAGTCGATGCTGTATTTTCAAATCAGTTCTCTTGCGACCGAATCCTTCCCTTCATGTATTTCTCATACAGCTCATCCAGCTCTTTCAGGCGAATCGCAAAGATGCGGAGCATGTTCTGTTGTTCTTCTTCCGGCAGCTGGCGATAGAGCTCAAGCAACCGCTGTTCGTCCGGCTTGAGTCCATTTTTCTCACCAACGTCCTCACCGAGTAGCCATGGCACCGATACGCCAGCTGCGTCTGCAACAGCCAAGGCTGATTCTTTGCTGATTTTACCGGTTCGAAACCATCCGGTTACCGCTTGCTTACTGACGTTGGCAACCTTGGCCATCTCTGTTTTGGAGAAGCCTTTGCCATTCAATTCAGTCAGCCTAGAAATAAGGCTCTGGTTAGGATCTTTTTTATTCATAGATGGATTGTAAACAATAGCTTTACCAGTTGGTAGGCAGGCGTGTATTGACTCAATGGTAAATTGGTGCTTTACTTTGCTCACTTATGGAGGTCCTATGACTGGTATTGAAAATGCAATTCTCCGATCTGGCTCAGCCAGCGCACTTGGCGCTTTGATCGGCGTTTCAAAAATGGCTGTTTCGCTGTGGCGCCGCAAAGGCATTCCTGCCGAACGGGTGCTGCCAGTGTTCGAGGCTACAGGCGTAACTCCCCACGAACTACGCCCTGATCTCTACCCGAACCCCACAGATGGTTTACCAAAGTAGGAGCATAAAAATGCAAACACTTTCTTTTCAACAGAATAACAGAGCGCCAACAGAGCGCCTGATATTCCAGTATCACCAAAGCGAAGAGTCAGCTGGTAACGTTGACCACCGTATCTTATGTGCGGCAGTCCGTGCCTGGGCTGCAGACGAGGGGCGCCTGGTCGTTGCACTGCAAATCAAAGAAGTGGCGGAGGAGATGATGATTCAAGGCATTGATCTCAACATTCAGCCGGGCGTTTGGAACGTGAAGATGTTTCGTTGGTTAGACAACAAGGAGAACTCGGCAGCATACCGGGCGAACGTAGAACTGCTGACGCCAGCGATTCTATCCGCATTGCCCCTGGCATACCGGGATCGCGTTGTGAAGCACGACGAAGTTGCGCTTCGAATCGCCAGAACGGTGAAGGAGGACGCCGAGGCTATTCAGGCCGTCATGCTCAAAGCACCAAAGCAGGTTCGGCTGAAGGAGATTAGCGAAAAGATTGTCGCCAGCTTCTACCTGGACGGCCCGGACTCTGTGGCGCCATTGATGGCCATGGTAACGACGATGCTGGGTGGTGCGCTATGACAGATTCAGAAAAGGCGAAAGCCCTTCTGCGGGAACAGAAAGGGCTCTCAGGTGCAATAACGTCAAGCAATTGCGGAGATCAGTATGTCAGCAACTAGTAACAAGGTAAACATCCAGCCAACCCACAAGTGCTTTTTTTGCAGAAAGACGAATGTCGAAGTCGCTGGCGTTCTCATCGCTGGGGATGGCGTTTCAATCTGTCAGGAATGCGTTTTTTTGTGCGTCGAGATCGTCTTTAAGCACTCCGCCAGAACTGACGAACCGACAGCAATTTAAGCATTCAGGGGTTTATATGCGTGATTACGGCAAGGTGCATACATCTTTTTGGATAAGCGATGGAATGCGTCGGGTTTCTGATGATGCCCGCCTGCTAGCGCTGTACCTGCTCACCGGGCAACACACAAACATGATTGGTTGTTTTCGCCTACCTGATGGATACGTTTCGGAAGATCTCAACTGGAAGCCTGAAAGGGTTTCGAAAGGGTTTGACGAGCTATCTAAAAACGGTTTCGCAACGCGTGATCCGGCCTCGAAATGGGTTCTTATTCTGAACTTCATGCGGTGGAATCCCGTAGAAAATCCCAACCAAGGCATTGCTGCTCTGCGTTTGTTTGCTCAGGTGCCGGACAAATCAACTGTGAAGTCAGAGCTGGCGCGGGTCATGGCCGATGCTATAGCCCATATCGGAAGCTCAAAACTTAAGGGTTCCGAAAGGGTTCTGGAACGGTTTCTTAACCAGGAACAGGAACAGGAACAGGAACAGGAAAATACTTTGGGGCATGGCTCCGCCACACCCCCAGAGAGTGATGTTCCGGCCGATGGCAATGCGCTTCCGAAAAAGAACGCCTATTCAGATGACTTCGAGCAGGTGTGGGCGATTTATCCAAAGCGCGCCGGAGGCAACAGCAAGGCGGATGCCTGCAAAGCCTGGAATGCCAGAGTTAACTCGGGAGCCACGGTTCAAGAGTTACTTGACGGCACCCAGCGATACGCCGACTTCGTGAGAGCTACGGGCAAATTTAACACCGAGTACGTCAAACAGGCCGCAACGTTCTTTGGCCCCTCGAAACACTACGAGGAAGCCTGGAAAGTGACAGCGCCGTCAGGCGTTCGGGATCCCAATACCATCTCCCGTCCAGATAACACCATCCCACCAGGGTTCAGGGGGCAGTGATGAAAAACATGATTGGTACCGGCAGCGCGCTTGAGCGCCTGAAGAAGTTCATCCCGGCCAGCGTACAGCCGAAATTTAACAGCGTCGAAGAGTGGCAAGCCTGGCAGGAAGCCGAGGGCCGCAAGCGTTCTGAGGAGATCGACAAGCAGAATCAGCGTGCACGCTCGGAAAAGATTTTTGGTCGTGCTGGCATTCAGGCTCTGCACCGCAGCTGCTCGTTCGCGAACTATCAGGTGTCGAGCCCGGAGCAGCGCCAAGCGTACAGCATGGCGAAGAGCTACGCGCAGAATTTTGGCGGCGGTGGATTTGCAAGCTTCGTCTTCAGCGGCGCGCCGGGGACCGGAAAGAACCATCTGGCGGCGGCGATCGGTAATTTCCTGCTGGCAGCTGGCCACTCCGTTCTGGTGGTGACCATTCCTGACCTGATGCTCCGCGTCCGCGAATGCTACGACGACGGCCAGTCCGAATCATCACTGCTGAACGACCTCTGCAACGTCGATCTGCTGGTGCTGGACGAAGTCGGGATACAGCGCGGTTCCAGCGGCGAGAAGGTGATCATCAACCAAGTCATCGACCGCCGACTCTCTGCCATGAAGCCTGTTGGCATCCTGAGTAACCTGAATTACGACGAGCTGGTTGCCACACTCGGTGCGCGGGTCATCGACCGCCTGCGGATGGACTCGGGCGTCTGGGTCAATTTCGACTGGGCCAGCTACCGCGGGAAAGTGTCACACCTGCGTGCCGTGGGTGGCAAGGGGGCTGCAGATGGCAAGTAACAACCTCTGGACAATCATCCGCGCTATCCAGCGAAGCGGGGAGATAACCCCGCGTCAGGTTCGCCGGCTGCTTGGCTGCGACAGCAAAAAGGCCTTTCGCCTGCTGGAACATCTCGTTTCTGCTGGTGCTGTGAAGAACATCGGCCAGCGCCGCCACCCGGTCTACGTCATGGAGCCAGGCGGGGAAGTGCGCATCAAGCCTCTGCCGGTGACGCGGCAGAAACCCAGCATTGCAGACGTTTGCCGCCAGAACTGGCAGGGCTATCAGATCCACAAAATTATCGGGAGTGCACGGGCATGAGTGATTCACTGAACAACAAAGAGCTGGTGGCAGTTGGTCATCAGTTCGCGAAAGCGATAAGCAGCGACACGGCGATCATGGATATGGCGAAGATGTTCACTCGCCTGGCAGAACGTCTGGACTGCACCACCGCGGCGCTGCGCGAGATGACGAAGCAGCGGGATGCGCTGGCGGCCATGCAGCACCAGGGTATCCGCAAAGCGCTGGATGAATGCTACGAGTATCTCGATCGGGACTGCATCATGGAGTCGAACGGCATTAGTTACGAAGATGCTGCTCAACGAGAAGTCGGTGCAATGACTCTTCATGATGCATTACTTCGCATGGGAGCAGGCCAATGACATTCAGCACTGTTAAACCTGAGGGACCATTTGTCCTCATGACGTTCGAAGGCGATGATATTCTTTTCGATGATCGCGGCATCGTGATGATGAACGGGAAGCCGAAGTGGGTAGGCGTAGATCGTCTCTATTTTGAGAAAGACTTGGGAGAACACAAAGCTAAATACTGGACGCGCTCTATCGAGGAGGCCTTTTCATTTTCCACGATGGACGATGCGACAGCCCAGCTATGTAAGTTGAAGAATCCACACTTAATTCGGGTGCGTCGGTTGCACCTGGAGGAGGAGTGATGATGGCAGAGTAAACCGTTTTGGATATGTGCTGTGGCTCACGCATGTTCTGGTTCATCAAACATGATGCTCGTGCTTTATTCTGCTATAGCGCAGTGGTGAAGTCGTCAAAATCATTAGGTGATATTTGTGAAAGGCATGTTAAAAGGGCAATCGTGACTATTTTTCGGCGTAACACTAATTGCTTGGATGAAAAACTTCTCTTGCTGACCGAACCGTTGCCACGCAACATTATGTACAGATCTAACTTTATGACCGTTTCAGTTGCTATGAGCAAATCGTAAGGTATAAACTTGGCGTAAGTTAACTATATTTTCGTATCTATTAACCTAAATCAAGAGTACTTCGATGGCTAATTTATTAGATTGGAATACACTGCATCATAAAGTGCAAGCTTACTTGGATCCTGATAATGGTATCGATATACCACAAAAGGCTTTTCCAATTCTGATGGTGGCAACACTACTCAATGTATCTGAGGAAGAGGCCGAGGATGCGATAACCGATGGCTCAATGGACCGAGGGGTAGATGCTGTCTATGTAGATGATAGAGAAGGTAGAAACTCTATCCATATATTTCAATTCAAGTATGCAGATAACTATGAAAATACAAAAAAGAATTTCCCAAGCAATGAGATTGATAAATTAGTATCTTTTTTTATTGATTTATTGGATTTGAATAAATCCTTGGAGAAAACTTGTAATCCAATACTGTGGAATAAAATAAAAGAGATTTGGGCTGCGCTTGAAAAAAGCAATCCTTCTATTGAAGTGCATTTTTGTGGTAACACAATGGAGATGCAGATAGGTGAAAAAGATAGAGCCAATGCATCATTAAGCAAATACAAATATTTCAATGTTCATCATCATAGCCTAGACACTATTGTTAATTACTTTGTTGAAAGAAAAAATAGCATCATTAATGAACAGTTACAAATAGTTGATAAGGACTATTTTGATCGTACTGATGGGAGCATCAGAGGATTGATATGCACGGTAGAGGCTTCTGAGATAGTCAGGATTATAACTAACCCTGAAAATCCAAAAGAAGTCAGGAAAGAAATTTTCAATGATAATGTAAGGGTTTATTTAAGCCGTACAAATAAAATTAATAGGCGCATAATCGAAACGGCATTGTCGGATCGTAGTCCATTGTTTTGGTATTTAAATAATGGAATTACCATTACTTGTGATTCCTTCTCTTACATAAAAGGGAAAAGGGCACCGTTAGTTGAATTGAATAATATACAAATCGTTAATGGCGGACAAACTTCCAATGCATTATTTGAGGCTAGTTTGAATTCAACCGAAAAATTAGATGATGTTTTAATATTGGCCAGGATTATTGAAACAAAGTCTCAACCAGTTAGTTTGGCTATAGCGGAATCTACAAACAGCCAAACGCCAATAAAGAGTCGTGATCTTCGGTCAAATGATGAAATCCAGAAAAAACTAGAAGAAGCCTTTGAAGGTATGGGTCTTTATTATGATCGAAAGGATGGTCAGCATTCAAATCAACCTAAAGGTGTTAGGGTTGATGCTTTAAATGCCGGTCAAGCCCACTTGGCTTATTCTTTGGATTTACCTGAAGTTGCTAAAAAAGATAGAGGGAGGATTTTTTCAGACCTCTATGAGACTGTATTTACAGATGAGTTAATGGCTGATGATCTTTTGGCAGCGATAAAAGTGTTAACGGTTATTGAAAATAAGAAAAAGTTGCTGCAATCTGCTATTAGGAGAGAAGAAAAATTCAATCCGGCACATATGTTCCTAATCGATGGTGCATATCATGTGCTGTTCGCTGTAGGCCAAATTTGTGATGTTAATGGGGTCGATAGATTAGATTATCAAAAAGCTATTACATTCATCCCAACATCTATTAAGTACATCAGTGCTATGGTAGAGAAAGCTCAGAAAGATGACGCATCTTTTTCTTTTAATAGATATTTTAAGGACGCAAAAACTAAGACCAAAATTGCTGCTTACATTCAGGGCATGGCTAAAATAAAGTAAAAAATTAAGATAGAAAGACTTTTGCTCCGGACTTGGCTAAATTAATGATCATTTTAATATGTTCTTTGGCTAATAGGTCGCACCCTGAAACATTGCTTAGGTGCCGTTCGCTAAAGCGTTGCTGTATGCAAACCTAACCGGGATGTGCGAACAACATTACCTACCATACGATATGTGGATTTCCATATCGACGCAGCCACGGCCTCTTCGGAGGCCTTTTACTCGGCAGCTAGCCGCCTGAGGAACCGACCCGCAATAGCATGATCGATATTACCGATCGATGTAGTGATAATGATCTTTAAAATCGATTAAATATTAGCCACAGAGCGGCAACAAATTATCAACCTGACATGGAGTGTCAGCGTCGCAATATACCCCCAGGCGCAGCCCGGCTCTGCGTTCGGTAGGGTTGAGGGTTTCTAACCAGATATTTAACCCAGCCCTTTCCATCTTTCGCGAGTCTTGAAATTAACGTGAGTTTTTTACACGGGTGTAGCACTAAAATTCATTCAAATCAATAAGGTGAGTGGGAGCGCATAGACATACGTTCCAGGAGCATACTTAACCAAAACGCATGATCACTGTTTATATATACAGTATTTTGTTGTATGGTTCAGATGCTACAGGAAAAAATGAATTTTTCTTCCGGCGAACCTATTAGGAAATTTGCGCCATTTGTTATTTTGGCACTGTAGAGTGGATTTCTCCCCGCCGGGAAATGGTATTTGTGGTTAGCAAAGTGAGGAGGTTGATATGAAAGAAAAGCAGGAGCAGGGTGACTGGTACGACATTATCAGGCGTTCAGACGGCAAGCTTATTGGATCCATGCTGTTTGAGGGCCGATGTCTCGTATACACCAAAAATGGGATGGTATCGTGCCGCCCGCTGCTGGAGGATGAAGGGATTTTTAATCTTTCTTCCGGAACCCGTTTTCTTCGCCGCCTCGGCTACCACGTCAATCAACCCTCTGATATTATGATATCAACGGACTGAACACCCGTTGACCTGATGCGCCACGGAGAACACCATGGCGCAGTTACAACTCATCAAGAATTCTGCAGGAACCCTGATCCCCGCCTCGCCGGAGACCAGCGAATTACTGCAATCAAAAATCAAGCTCGGCGCCGTGCTGGTGGCCGACTTCAAACAGGTCCGTAATCCGGCCTTCCATCGTCGCTTCTTCGCTCTTCTGAATCTCGGCTTCGAATACTGGGAGCCAACCGGCGGCGCTATCTCCTCCAACGAACGCAAGCTGGTTACCGGTTACGCGAAGTTCCTGGCATTGATCGGTGGTAGCGAAGCTGCGCTGCTGGATGCTGCTGAGCAGTATCTCGAGCAGGTGGGAAGTCGCCGCATCAACAATGGCATCAGCCTGTGCAAATCCTTCGACGCCTACCGCGCTTGGGTGACCATCGAATCCGGACATTACGACGCCATCCAGCTACCTGATGGCACCCTCCGAAACACCCCCGCAGCATCGCCTTCGCCAATATGGACGAGACCGAATTTCAGCAGCTCTACAGGGCCGCGCTCGATGTTCTTTGGCGCTGGATTCTGTCATGGGCATTCAGGGACCAGCGCGAGGCTGAGAACGCCGCTGCGCAGCTTATGAGCTTCGGGGGATGATGCCGATGAAATCCTCATGGTTCCAGCATACCGACTGCACTACGGCGCAGGCCGACGAACTGATGGCTACATACCGGGCTCGCGGCGTTGCCGTAGAGCGCAGTCTCAATCCCGACTTCATCACCTGGACCGTCAGCGCCAGGCTGCCGGAAGCAAAGCGGCAGGAACGCACGCCGCGGACATTCCGCCAAAAGGTCTGGGGGTGAGCATGGCTAAGAAACCTCGCCGTAAGTGCGCAAATCAGAGCTGCCGTGAATGGTTCTACCCGATCCGTGACGGGCAGGTGGTCTGCTGCTACGAGTGTGCCACCGCCGTTGCCAAAGCGCAGACCGCGAAGAACCGGGCCGAGGCTCTGCGTGCTGAGAAGAAGCGCCAGCGCGAAGAGGAGAAGGAGCAGCGTGCGCGGCAGGCCGAGCGTCGCCAGGCAGTGAAGCCGTTAAGTTACTTCCGCGACCAGGCACAGCAGTCCTTCAACGAGTTCATCCGGTACCGGGATCGACATCAGCCATGCATCAGTTGCGGCCGCTACCATGACGGGCAATACCACGCCGGCCACTTCCGCACGACTGGCGCCAATCCAGAACTGCGCTTCAACGAAGACAACTGCCATAAGCAATGCTCAGCCTGCAATAACCATCTGTCGGGCAACCTGACGGCCTACCGTCCGGCGCTGATCGCCAAAATCGGCCAGGCCCGCTTTGATGCCCTTATGGGCCCACACGAATTACCGAAATGGAAGCGCGACGACTACATCCGGATCCGCGATGAGTACCGAGCAAAACTCAAAGACCTAAAACAGCAGGTGGCCGCATGAAACCAGAACTGATTGAATCGCTTCGCATGCGCTGGCTACGCCTTCGCATTTATCGCCGCCCCGGAACGGTGCTGGTGGACTATCGCATTCTTCGCAACTTTATTCGCATTTACCAAATGGCAGGAGTCGCAGCATGAACCTCGAAAACACCGTGAAATACCACTTCGCAAAGTCCACGATGATTAGCGACTCCCCGCGTGCTACAGCATCAGATTCACTAACCGGTACGGATATCATGGCTGCCATGGGCATGACGCAGGAACGCGCTGCCATGGGCTACAGTGCTTTCCTCGGAAAGATGGGGATCAGCAAGAACGATCGGGACAGGGCGATTTCGCTACTGGCCGAGTACGCGCTCACCAAATGCGATAAGGTCGCTGCGCTGCGCAAGCTGGAAGCCGGAGTTAAGCCACTGTTGATGCGCCAGCTGGCCGCGTTCGCCTTTGAAGATTACTCGCGCAGCGCCGCCAGCGTGAAGCAATGCGATTGCTGCGCGGGGCAGGGGTTTATCCAGGCCGACGTATTCACCAATAAATACCGCAAGCCGGAAGGCAAGATGACCGTGGCTGGAATGGTGAAGGTCAAAGAGTCTGCCAGGGTGCTCTGCAAAAAATGCGATGGAACAGGCCTGGTCAGCGCGGCATGCAGCGACTGCCGTGGGCGCGGTAAAGCGGTAAGCAAAGAACTGACCGATCAGCAGGGTGTTCCGGTTCTGGCCGACTGCAAGCGCTGCGGCGGGAGAGGGTACGAGCGGATCCCTTCGACTGAGGCATATGCGGCTGTTTGCCTGATTACCGATACGATCTCTGTCGCCACCTGGGAAAAGTCGGTTAAGCGGTTCTACGACCAACTGATCACTAAATTCGACATTGAAGAGGCGTGGGCAGAGGCGCAGCTGAAACAGATAACGCGATAGCGCTCACGGAAATAGCTTACGTTTCAAGCGAGGGCTATTTACTTTTCCGGAATCTGTGTTAATTTCTTACTAACGATGGGCTTTATATGTCCAGAGTTAAAAACTCTGAACCTCGCTACTGCGGGGTTTTTTATTATGAAGTAACTTGTAAATTAAATGTATCTTTTAAGATGCAAGCCACGTACAGTGCGCGGGTGGTGAATCCCCCTAAGCGGTGGGGCGACTAGACTGGGAGGTGAATGACGCGATTCTGTGGTCTAGCGCAGGATCACCGGGAGGCACCCGGCACTACAGTCCCATTACTACAGATTTCTAAGGCTGCCGATTGGTGGCCTTTTTGTTTTCCATGACCCAAGCCAGCAGAGCACCGTTGGTCTTTTTGTTCATACTGAATAAATATACAGATATAAATAGCTTTATGGCAGGAAGAAGACTAGGCTGTGCCTGTGATGAATCCCCCTATGCGGCGGGGCGACTAGACTGGCAGGTGAGTAGCGCGATTCTGCGGTCTGGCGCAGAGTCACCGGGAGGCACCCGGCATCACACTCAACAATGAGCTTTTTTGCACGGTCTTGAGAGATCGGATACTGTCGTCTTGATGAGTTCTTTCAGAGCTTGAAGAGGACGGTAAGTATGGAAGAAGGTTTCTACTGGATACAGCACAACGGCAGGGTGCAAGTTGCCCTCTATACCGATGGCGAAACTGAAGACCTGCGTACAGGGCAGATAGTCAGAGGTACATGGCATCTGACTCAGGGTTACGATATTTGCAATGACGGCGAGGCGGAGGTGCTTCAAGGTCCGCTTCCTCCCCCGTAATAAACACAACACTACTTTCGAAGGCTGCCGATTGGCGGCCTTTTCAATTTCAGGCTCCCGGATTCCCCCATCACTCGTCTTGTCGTTAATTCGTCCGGATAGCCTGATCCCCCTTAGAGCACAGCACCCGCGAACCTGCGAGGTGAGAGACATGAAAATGAACAACGACCCTCACTCCTGGACGGAGTTAATTGATCTGCTCCACGGCTGGTGGCGTGGCGAAACACCCATTGGTGCTGTGCTGCTGTCGGTTGTGATGGCCGTGCTGAGAATTGCTTACGGCGGCGGCGGGTGGAAAAAGATGCTGCTGGAAGGCCTGATGTGCGGTGCCATGACGTTAACAGCTGTATCCGCTCTGGATTACGTCAACCTTCCTCAATCCCTCTCCATTGCAATCGGCGGGGCGCTGGGCTTTGTCGGCGTCGAGCAGGTCCGTTCCGTGGCAAACCGAGTCATCAACGTCCGCTTTGGTGGTGACACCAAGTAAGGAACCCTATGAATCAGGCACAATTTCAGCAGGCGGCTGGGCTAAGCGCCGGGTTAGCTGCGCGCTGGTATCCGCATATCGACGCGGCAATGAAAGAGTTCGGTATCACCGCAGTTAACGATCAGGCTATGTTCATCGCCCAACTGGGCCACGAATCAGCTGGATTCACTTCGCTGGTAGAGAACTTCAACTATTCGGTAGACGGCCTGAAGAAAACCTTCGGTAAGCGCCTGACGCCGTACCAGTGCGAGATGCTGGGCCGGGTAGACGGCAAGCAGAACGCCCACCAACCACAGATCGCCAACCTGGTATACGGCGGCCGCATGGGCAATAACACCCAGGGCGATGGTTGGAAGTATCGTGGCCGTGGCCTGCTGCAGGTCACTGGACGTGAGAACTACACCAAATGCGGCGCGGCCCTGAAGCTGGATCTGGTGAGTACGCCGGAACTGCTGGTGCAGGAACGACACGCTGCCCGATCGGCTGCCTGGTTCTTTGCGTTACGCGGCTGCCTGCTGTACTCCGACGATATTGTGCGTGTCACGCAGATCATCAACGGTGGGCAGAATGGGCTGGCTGACCGCAAGGTGCGTTACAACCGGGCGCAGGCGGTACTGTCATGAACAGCCTCAACTGGAAACTGGTGGTCTGGGTGGTGCTAGTGTTTGTGCCTTGGTGGGCTGTAATCCATTACCACGATAAATACCAGTCGGAACAGTCGCGCGCAGATGCTGCTGAGCAGAACGCCAACACTGCCAATGTCATTCAGGCCGTGAACATCATCAACGCCATTTCAGAGGCCAACCAGGATGCAAAGAACCAGATCGCACTGGAGTCACAGGGAGCCCAGGCAGATATCAAAGTGGCTATTGCGAATGATGATTGCGCTCATCGGCCTGTGCCTCCTGCAGCTGCTGACCGGCTGCGGCAATTCGCGGACAGTTTACGTAAAGGCTCCGGTGGTGCCGTTTCCGGCAAACCTGACAGCTGAGACGCAACAGCCCGCTATCCCTGAACCGCTGACCTACGGGGCCAGTCTGGATCTGAATGTGAGCCTGCTGTCGGCGCTGGGCCAGTGCAATATCGATAAGGCCAGTATCAGGAAGATAGAGGCATCACGCAGCTCACAGTAGCCATTCCAAAGTTCATCTGCGTGTGGGCTTGATAATAGTAAAAAAATGCCCCCTGGAGAGAGGGCAATACATGCTATTAACAGACTTTTTTATTGAGTGTGCTCATGTGGGTCATGATACAGCTCCATGGGATTCCCTGGTGTAGGTAGGAGCCTCGCAGGGAATACTAAATATGGTCTATAGCTCTGATTTAACAAGCGAAGGGGTGCGCAACCAGGACAATTCCTGGTGTTGGCTGGTGGGATATTGTGGCTACAGCGACAAAACCATAAATAGAACCACATCCCTGAGGCTCTGACACAGTCTCTCCTCTGGACTTTAAGCATAGCCACCTGGCTAAACGAGCGAGTATTGACTAATGAGCAAATGAGCAATATAAATAGGCCACGCTGTCACACTAGCACCCGCTCTTAATATCTCGCTCTGAAAAAGAGCAGCATCAAACCTCGCTATCGTGCGGGGTTTTTTTACGCCAGAATTTCACCGCGCACCGCAGCGCATCCAACTACGTCGAACCCAATCCTTTGGAATGAGCCTTTGAGGAGTCAGTTAGTGCTGGCGAGCCTCGACGGGCTGATCTCCTATGCGGCAAAGGTTCATCTCAAAGTAAGGTACACGCTATGAACTACCCAACAGTCGTTAACGGCATCGATTTCCGAGATCTGATTTTTGTGGCAAACAACGATCCGGTTACAGATTCTTTTATGGTGGCAAAAGCATTTGGCAAGCTATCGAAAAACGTAGTGCGCGATATTGAAAGGACTATTGATGCTTGCCCTCCAGAGTTTGATACAAAGCTCAACTTTGAGCTTTGCTATAAAAACAATGAGTTACAAAATGGTAAGCCGCAGAAGTTCTACCGTCTCCGCAAGGATGGGTTAATGCTTCTTGTGATGTCTTATACCAAGAAGGAAGCCATGCGGATCAAGATCGCATACATCAACGCTTTCAACTGGATGTACGCAATGCTTCAGATAGGCCAGCGCCAGTTTGAGGAAGAGCGAAACGCGGTCATGCTGGAGTTCATGAAAGAGAAAGACGTAGCGAGTATGTCAGGTCGTCTTCTCAATCGCTGGGGAAGGGTGAAAAAGCCCATCCTGCTCGCCAAGATTGAACGACTTGAAAAGCAGGGGCAGATACCACTACCGGGATTTGCCAAAGCAATAACTGAATAGGGCCGCCACTGAGCGGCCTTTTTTGTGTCCATTCCAAAGCTCATCCTTGGGAGGAAAATCACTTGCCGCTGAAACAATTGTGATGAGATGATTTCCTTAACCTAAGAGAGGAGCTATATGGAACGACTAAGCGACGACGCCTATAACAAAATATTAAAGGGATTACTTGGTGTACCCGTTCCCGAAGAAAGGGAATGGGCTGTACCGTTAGCCAGGAAATATCTTTTGGCTTATGAGGTTGGAGAATTGGAATTAACAGAGCGGCAATATCACGGCTTAAAAGATTGTGCTGCGCCAACTGCAAGCGAGCGTTAAATCATATACAAACCGCCTCCGGGCGGTTTTTTATTGCCATCACCATGGGTAGACCCATCGTAATGTCTATAGCGGATAAATTGAAATTACACCCTGTAGGGGATAAGCGGAGTAACCAATGGCAAAACCGGACTGGGGCGTGCTTCAGCAACGGTTCCTGTCCGATCATGCCGAAACCGGCGTATCACCGAAGGAGTGGTGTGAAGCGCAGGGACTGAATTATGCAACCGCACGCCGACACATCAAAAAGCCTACTGCGCAAACTGCGCAAAAAACTGCGCAGAAGAAAGTGCGCACTGCGCAAAAGGAAAAGTGCGCAGATGAGCTGGTGGATGATGATGGCTTGACGGCCCAGCAAAGACTTTTCGTCGCAGAATACCTCAAGGATCGCAATGCCACACAGGCAGCTATCCGGACGGGGTACAGCAAAAAGACAGCCAATGAGCAGGGTGCAAGGCTGTTAGCAAAAGTTAGTGTGGCTCAGGCCATTGCGCAGCAGCAAAAAGCCTCCATTGAGCGCACTCTTGGCAGTGCCGATGAAGTCCTCGCCCAGATGTGGCAGCTCGCCACCTTCGATGCAAACCAGCTTTCACAGTATCGCCGTGGCGCCTGCCGCTATTGCTGGGGCTTCGGTCATCACTACCAATGGCGCGACGCTGTGGAGTTCGATGAGGCTATCGCAAAGGTTGAAGGCAACGAGCGCGCAAAACTCCCGGAAGACCCTGGCGGTTATGGCTATGACCACAATCGCGAGCCTAACTCTGACTGCCCACGTTGCAATGGCGACGGAATAGGGCAGCCATACTTCGCTGACACTCGAAAGCTACCCCCTGTCGCGGCCCTTGCTTACTCCGGCGTGAAGCTGGGCAAGAATGGCGTTGAAATAACGGCCATAAGCCGTGAGCGTATGTATGAAGCTGTGATGAAGCGCCTTGGGCTGGCTGATAGCGAGTTTGCGCAGCGGCTACAGCAAATTGAAATTGAGCGCCGACAGCTGGAGGTGGAGAAACTGCGCAAAGAGCTGGCAGCCGATCCAGATGATGATGTCCCGGCACCAGTTGCAATCAACATTAACGTGGTAGACGCGAGGGTTCGTGATGATAGCGCCGACGCTTAATGTTCCACAGGCGCGCTTCCTTGCTATGCCGCATAAGTTTAAGGCCTATGTTGCCGGGTTCGGTTCCGGTAAGACGTGGGTTGGCTGCGGCGGCATCTGCAAGGGGATGTGGGAGTTTCCCAAAATCAACCAGGGCTATTTCGCACCGACCTATCCGCAGATCCGCGACATCTTCTACCCGACAGTGGAAGAGGTGGCGTTCGACTGGGGGCTAAAGGTCCAGATTAACGAGAGCAACAAAGAGGTCCATTTCTATGCCGGGCGGCAGTACCGGGGAACCACTATCTGCCGCTCGATGGAGAAACCGGCCACGATCGTCGGGTTTAAAATCGGCAACGCGCTGGTGGATGAGCTGGACGTGATGCCCGCGCTCAAAGCGCAGCAGGCATGGCGGAAAATCATTGCCCGCATGCGCTATAAGGTCGCTGGCCTGCGCAACGGCATTGATGTCACCACCACGCCCGAAGGGTATAAGTTCGTTTACCAGCAGTTCGTCAAGGCGGTACGCGATAAGCCGGAGCTGGCGGCTCTGTATGGGCTGGTGCAGGCCTCCACATTCGATAACGAAGCGAACCTACCGGACGACTATATTCCGTCGCTGCTGGCGAGCTATCCGCCGGAGCTGATTAAAGCCTACCTGCGCGGGCATTTTACTAACCTGACCAGTGGTACCATTTACCACCAGTTCGATCGTAAGCTGAATAACTGCACCGACGAAGAGCAGCCGGGCGAGCCGCTGTTTATCGGCATGGACTTCAACGTCGGTAAGATGGCCGCCATCGTTCATGTGAAACGTGAAGGGTTGCCGCGAGCGGTGCGGGAGCTGGTGAAGGTCTATGACACTCCGGCGATGATCAAACGCATTCAGGAAGAGTTCTGGCGCTATGAGGGCGGCCGCTACGTTGCCAGCCGCCAGATCTACATATACCCGGACGCCTCCGGCGACAGCCGCAAATCCAACTGCGCCAGCCTGACCGATATCGCTCAGCTTAAAGAGGCGGGGTTCAGCATCATGGTTAACGCTTCCAACCCGCCGGTGAAGGATCGTATCAACTCGATGAACGCCATGTTCTGCAATGCGCTGGGCGAACGCCGCTACCTGGTCAACGTCCAGCGCTGCCCGGTCTATACGGAAAGTCTTGAGCAGCAGGTATGGGATAAAAACGGCGAGCCGGACAAAAAGGCGGATAACGATCACCCCAACGATGGTGGCGGGTATTTCATTGTGAAGGATTACCCCATCGTTAAACCAGCATACTCAATCACCATGGATACCACCTTCTGATATGGCTAATAACGACATCACCTGGGTTCGTCCTGAACACCGGGCGGCCAGTGCTGCCTGGAAGAAAATCAGGGACTTCTGCAAAGGGGCGGAGGCGGTAAAAGATCCGGGCAACAACTATCTGCCTTTGCTCGACCCCACAGACAAGAGCTTACGCAACCGCAAGCGCAACGAAGACTACCTGCAGCGGGCGGTCTTCTACGCGATTACTGGTAATACCAAGATTGGCCTCCTCGGGCTGGCCTTCAGAAAGGATCCGACCTTTTCCGCGCCGGAGAAACTGAGCTATCTCCTGAAGAACGCCGACGGCGCTGGCACCAGCATTTACCAGCAGTCGCAGCTGGTGACCGAGAACGTGCTGGAGGTGGCCCGTGACGGGCTTTATGTCGATTACGCTGAGGGCAGTGGCCAGGCCATCATCCTGCGCTATCTGGCCGAGAACATCATCAACTGGCGCACGAAGCGTATCAACGGACGCGATCAACTGGTGCTGGTGGTGCTGCGGGAATGCGTGGAGAAGGAAGATGGTTATGCGTTCAAGGATGAGGTCCAGTATCGCGAGCTGGCGCTCGAAGAGGGGCGTTTCGTCTGTCGTGTGTGGCGTCGCAGCGGGGATGCCGGTTCCGGCGCGTTCGCTGTTACCAGCGAATACCAGCCAAAGCCCAAAGGCAAAGACAGCTGGGACGAAATCCCGTTCACCTTCGTCGGCGCGCAGAACAACGATCCTTCTATCGATGACTCTCCGCTGGCTGCGCTGGTGGAGATAAACCATGGACACTTCCGGAACAGCGCCGATTACGAAGACAGCGTGTGGTTCTCCGGCCAGGTTCAGCCGTACATGACGGGGCTGGATGAAGGATGGCGCGATCACCTGGAGAAGAAGGGGGTCAAAATCGGCTCCCGCTCGCCACTGCTTCTGCCCCGTGAGGGCAGCTTTGGTTATGCCCAGGCTCAGCCCAACATGCTGGCGAAAGAAGCGATGGACAGCAAGCGCGACTACATGGTGCAGCTGGGTGCGCGGCTCATTGAGCAGAACGCAGCGGTGAAGACTGCGACCCAGTCCAGCAGCGAGCAGACATCATCCACATCCGTGCTGGGTATCTGCGTGTCCAACGTATCAGAGGCCTACTCACTGGCCATCGGCTGGTGCGCGAAATATCTGGGCGTCGGCGAGCAGCAGGCGGCCTATGCGATCAACCAGGAGTTCATTGCTAAGGTCGCCGAGTCCGGCATGGTTACCGCTATTGTGAACGCCTGGCAGTCCGGTGCAATCCGCGACACTGATATGGTTCGTGCGCTGCAGAAGCTTGACCTCATCAATCCGGCAGACAGCCCCGACGATATTATTGACGAACTGCACAACCCCAATCCCACCCTGATCGGCGGTAACAATGGCAACAGTAAATGAAAGGTTACGTGACGAAGCCATAGCCCACACCGTCTGGATCAGCCGCTACAGCACTGGCTTGGCAAACCGCATGGTGAAGCTGCTGAATGACAGTGACGCCGAACTCACCGCGCGCCTGCTGGTGGCGATGGACAGTCTGCCCACCAGTCAGTTTACCGTGGCCCGTCTCGAAAGTTTGCTTGGCAGCGTACGTGAGCTTAACCAGCAGGCCATCGCGGGCATGCAGACCAGCCTGGCGGATGAGCTTCTGCAACTGGCCGGGCACGAAGCGGGTTATCAGCTGAGCCTTTTTGATACGCTGCTGCCGCAGCGGGTGAAAGAGCGGTACCCGCTGCAGGGTATCACGCCTGAGCAGCTATACGCGGCAGCCATGGCCCAGCCCTTTCAAGGGCGGTTACTGAGCGAGTGGGCCGATAATCTGGAAGCCGACCGCATGGCACGCGTTGTTAATGCAGTGCGCCGCGGCTACCTGATGGGTGATACCACGGAGACCATTGCCCGGCAGGTGCGCGGGATCGCCAGCAAAGGCTATAAGGACGGGGCGCTGCAGGTCAGCCGGACCAATGCCACCAGCATTACCAAAACGGCTGTGAATCACCTGGCGGCCACGGCACGGACTAACTTTGCAGAGGCCAACAGCGATATCCTGAAGGGTAAGCAGTGGCTCTCCACGCTAGACAATAAAACCACGCCGACGTGCATCATCCGTGATCGCCTGCGTTACACCCTGAACAACAAACCGATCGGTCACAAGGTGCCTTACCTGCAGGGGCCGGGAAAAATTCACTTTTGCTGCCGTTCCACGGAGACGCTGATTACCAAATCATGGCGTGAGCTCGGGATCGACAGCGAAGAGCTGGATGAAGGCACCCGCGCCAGCATGGACGGGCAGGTGCCGGCGGATACCACCTATCTTGAATGGCTGGCCCGGCAGTCGCCGCAGCGACAGGATGAGATCCTCGGGCCGGAGCGGGCCGCGCTTTACCGCGCTGGCGAGGTAAAGTTCGGGGAGATGTTCACGGACAAAGGCGAATGGATAAGCCTGGCCCGACTGAAAGCGCTCAGTTGACCCCAAAACCTTTTTACACATGGCTGCCTCCGGGCGGCCTTTTTTATTGGGCTAGGCCCATAACATCCCAAGGGGAAACCATGTTAATCCGAAATATGCTCCTGAAATACTACGCACCTGAAGACGATGGCCAGGGCAGCGGGGGTGGCGGTACCGAAATCACCCCAGAAATTCAGAAGCTGATTGATGATCAGGTCGCAGCTCAGGTGACCGGCCTGAAAACCAAAAACTCTGAGCTGCTGGGTACGATCAAGCAGCAGAAAGACAACCTGTCCCGCTATGAAGGCATCGACCCTGATGCCGTGCGCGGCATCCTGCAGCGTTTTTCCGACGACGAAGAGGCAAAGCTGATCGCCGCCGGGAAAATTGACGAGGTGCTGGATAAACGCACCGAGCGCCTGCGCGCTGATGTCGATAAGCAGATCAAAGCGGCCAATGAACGCGCGGAAAAGGCCGAAGCCTTCTCCGGCAAGTTCCGGGATCGTGTACTGGGTGATGCCATCCGGGCGGCAGCGTCAAAAGCTGGCGCACTGGCGGAAGCATCCGATGACCTGATCCTGCGTGCCAGAGGCACATTCCAGCTCAACGACGAAGGCGAGGCCGTAGCAGTTGATGCGAATGGCGACGTTCTGTTCGGTAAGGACGGCAAAACCCCACTAAGC
The DNA here is from genome assembly GCF_049974505.2 of Leclercia sp. TB492. NCBI lineage: Bacteria > Pseudomonadati > Pseudomonadota > Gammaproteobacteria > Enterobacterales > Enterobacteriaceae > Leclercia > Leclercia sp. TB492. The sequence continues at coordinate 2,103,624 of NZ_CM127572.1, forward strand.
CCGCTTGAATGGGCGGAGTCGCTCAAGGAGACGGCACCGCACCTGTTCCCGCGTGCAGAAGGTACCGGTGCGGGTGGACACAAGCCAGGCGGTGGTGGCAGCCAGAAACGTTCAGAAATGAGCGCCAGCGAAAAGGCGGACTATATCCGCAAGCATGGCCAGCAGGCCTTCCTCAAACTCCCGAAATAAGAGACTTACTCAATGGCTACAACTGTTAATAACGATCTGGTCATCTATGACGATTTGGCACAGACCGCTTTCCTCGAGCGCCGCCAGGATAATCTGGAAGTGTTTAACACCTCTTCCAATGGTGCGATCCTGCTGGATAACGAGCTGATTGAAGGCGACTTCCGCAAGCGCGCTTTCTACAAGGTAGGTGGCTCCATCGAGTCGCGTGACGTGAACTCCGTCGGCAAAGTGAACGGCAAAAAAATCGGTGCAGGCGAAGCGGTATCTGTTAAGGCGCCGTGGAAATACGGTCCGTACGAAACCACTGAAGAGGCATTCAAACGCCGTGGCCGCACGGTGGATGAGTTCTCCGAGGTGATCGGCGTTGATGTGGCTGATGCCACCCTGGAAGGCTACGTGAAATATGGCCTGAAGGCGCTAACGGCTGCAATCGGAGCTAATGCCGATATGGTTGTTACCGCCGATATCGAAACCGACGGAAAGAAAACCCTTACGCGCGGGCTGCGCAAATACGGCGACAAATTTAATCGCGTGGTGCTGTTCGTCATGCACTCCGCTACCTACTTCGACATCGTGGACGAGGCGATCGCCAGCAAGATTTACGAAGAAGCGGGCGTGGTGGTGTACGGCGGCCAGCCGGGCACCCTGGGTAAGCCGGTGCTGGTGACCGATACCATGGATGCCGCCGCCATTCTGGGGCTGGTGGCCGGTGCGGTGACCGTGACCGAATCGCAGGCGCCGGGCTTCCGCTCCTACGACATCAATGACCAGGAAAACCTCGCGGTTGGCTACCGTGCGGAGGGTACGGTGAATGTTGAACTGCTGGGCTACAGCTGGGATACGGCCAAAGGCGAGAATCCGGATCTGACTGCCATAGGCACAGCCGGTAACTGGAAGAAGCATTTCACCAGCAACAAGTCCACTGCGGGCGTGCTGATCAAGCTGGGAACCGCCCCGGGGGAGTAACACTGTCAGCGGATAAAACCTCCGCAACTGCTGACAGTACCGATGCGGTTACCTTTTCCCTGAAATATACCCGTAACGGCGCGGGCGTGACCGGAGCAGCTGTCGCCTGGTCGTCTACTGGCGGCACGCTGAGCACTGCGGGATCGCAGACCGGCTCTGCCGGTGGCGCTACGGTGAAACTCACCTCCGATACCGCAGGAACGTTCACCGTGACGGGTACAGTTGATGGAGTGTCGCAAACCAGTGAAGAAATCACTTTCACTGCCGCTGCCGAAGACTAACTGACGGGGCGCAAGCCTCGTTTCTTTGGGTGCAACGATGATCATTACCGATATCACTTCACCGGCCATGAACAGCTATGCAGGCGAGGGGGATTTGAAAGCCTTTGCCGATCTGCGCGATATCACGCTGCCGGAAAAGATCGCGCCATTGCTCATCCGGGCGATGGATTACCTTGAGGGGCTGGACTGGGCCGGCTGGCGAAGCGAACCAAAGCAGCCGCTGGCGTGGCCGCGCGCGGGCATCGAACTGGACGGATACGAACTGCCTGCCGGAGAGGTACCGCGTCAGGTTGTTACTGCGCAATGCATGCTGGCGGTCGAGGCGATGGATGGCGATCTGCTGGGCAGTGTGCGAGAAGCAGCTGTGAAGTCCGAGCGCGTGGAGGGTGCCGTAACCACGACCTATGCCGTCGCTGATGGTGAGGTGTTCAGACCTTCTTACCCGGCGGTGATGGCCCTGCTCGGCGATCTGGCGGGTGGTCGTGGCTATGCAGTAAATACTTTTGCGGAGCGTGCATAACATGCCTGATTTAACGATCGTACCGTTCAAGCCAAAGCCTGAATCCGGTGCCGATAATGCTGAAGTGATTCGACTGCTCACCGACGCCTTGGAACATGCCCGAAGAGGCTCATGCCATAGCGTAGCGCTGCTGCTTATCGAAGGCGACGGTAACGCGCTAGATTGCTGGCACAACGGCGGCAGGCCTTATGTCCTCGTCGGGGCACTAGAGTCGCTGAAGCTGGATTTCATCAATGCCAATATCGAGCGCCGTTAATATGCCTGTTAACTATACGCGCATGAAAGCCACCAGCACGCGCCTGCTTACGGAGAACGGCGCGGCGTACCCGATAAAGCGCAAGGGCACCGTAACGGTCACAGGAGGCGTTGAGCATCGCGAGCCGGATAAGAGCTTCACTGCTATCGGCGTGCGGACTGAGTATAAACCCGGCGAAATTGACGGCACGGTCATCATAAACGGCGACACGCGCATTGTGTTTACTGCTGATACCGAGCTGCGCACCGGTGACATGGTGGATGTGGACGGCAAATGGTACCGCATTGAAAAGCCCAACCCGGTTAAGCCTGGCAAACTGCTGCTGTGCTACCGGGCCCAGCTGAGGGCATAGCATGTCAGATAACAAGGCGTTTATGGTGTCCATTAATGCGTTCGTTAGCCAGGCAAAGGAGCGACAGGAGGAAGTGGTGCGCGTGGTCGGCATCAAAATCCTGGCGCGGCTGGTGCAGATGTCGCCTGTCGGCAATCCAGAGCTGTGGGCAGTCAACCAGACGGCGGAGGCCTATAACGCGGCGGTCTCCGAGCACAACAGCCAACTGCGGCAGAATCCGGGCAACCTGACTAAAGCAGGGCGGCTGCGGCCGGGTCGTAAGGTTAACGACAGCATGGACCTGAAGGCACCGCCGGGCTATACGGGCGGGCGTTTTCGCGGCAACTGGCAGGTGTCGTTTGACCAGCGGGCCAGAGGTGAGACCGGGCGCATCGATAAGGCCGGGCATGAGACCATCGCCGCAGGTAATCTGGTGCTGGAGCAGTTCAAAGTAGGTACCACGGCAGTCTATTTCTGCAACAACGTCCCGTATGCCTACCCGCTGGAAATGGGGCATTCGAGTCAGGCGCCTGGCGGCATGGTGCGCATCACCGCCGCCGAGTTCCAGCGGTACTTCAGCGAGGCAGTCAGCGAGGTTAAAAATGATACCGGACATCACAACGGCGCTTGAGGCGATGCTGGGTATGTGGTCTGACGGCGAGGGCGTGCCGGTAGCGTGGGATAACATTCAGTTCGACCCGCCAGGCGACGGACTGTATCTGATCTCCCATGATATGCCTGCGCAGCCGTACAGCATCGATATAGCGGGTGGCTGCCGGGTCTACCCCGGCGTGTATCAGGTCACTGTCGTCGCGCCAGCGGGTGGCGGCAAATCACAGGCCAGAGCGCTGGCCCGCCGCGTCGCCGGGCTATTCCCGGAGAACCAGGAGATCCCCGGCGACGGCTTTACCGCCTGGGTGACATCACCGCCCGCCATCTACCGCGGCATACCGGACGGTGTGTCCTACTCCATCCCCGTCAGCATTAACTACCGGGCTGATATCTCAGCCTGATCATCCCCACCGGCTCTGCCGGTTTTATATTTCTACATGGAGAATCCCTATGGGCTTCGCATTACCTAATGGCGCCACGGTATTTGTCGGCTCGAAACTTGCCACGCCAGTGGCGGTGACGGGCGTGAGCAATGCCGCAGGCGCCGTCTTTACCGTTGCAAACGGCCACGGCCTCGCTGTGGGAGACGTGGTACTGGTTTCCAGCGGCTGGGTACTGATTGACAGCCTGGTGGCGCGTGTCACCGCGCAGACGACCACCAGCGTGACGATCGGGGTGATTAACAGCACCGATACCAACTTCTTCCCGGCTGGCTCGGGTGCTGGTTCACTCAGCAAAGTATCCGAGTGGACTGAAATCCCGCAGATCACCGAGGTTGCACAGTCCGGCGGCGATCAGCAGTACACGCAGATCCAGTTCCTTGCCGATGACCGTCAGCGCAACCTGGCGACCTACAAGGCGGCCAAGTCGCAGACCTTCACCATGGCGCACGACTCCACGCTGCCGATTTACAGCGTGCTGTCAGCTGCCGATCGTTCCGGCGATACACTGCCGCTGCGCATGTACGTACCAAAGGCAAAAGAGATGCGTTACTGGTCCGGAAAAGCTTCTTTTGATCCACAGCCGACCACTGCCGTAAACAACGTCGAAACGGTACAGCCTGCATTTGCTATCCAGTCCCGCGATATCACCTTCTACAAAGACGCCGCTCCGCAGGCGGCTGTCTGATTCACCCTTTAACAGGCCCGTCAGCGGGCCTTTCTTTCTGCCGAGGAACACATGGCCACTAAATTCCAGCTTCAGCCCAAACCCACTTTCAAAGCCGACGTTAAGATCCCGCGCGCAGGTGATGATGACGGCATGCTTACGTTTACTTTTCGCCACAAGCCGCTTAAGGAGCTGGCCGCACTGGAGACGCTGGAAGGTAAGACCGCCATCGATTTTCTCGTGGAGATCACCGAAGGCTGGGCACTGCCTGACGCGTTCAGCCAGGAAAATTTTGAAGTGCTGCTGGACAACTATCCGGGCGCAATGAAAGCGATCGTCGGCACCTATTACCGCGAACTGACGGGTAACCGCGAAAAAAACTAATAGCGGTTGCCTCGGCATTTTATACGCCTGAACCCTCCACCGAAGACCTGGCCGCGTTCGGCCTGAGTGCTGATGACTACACCGAAGAAGAGCAGACCGTTGAGGTATGGCCGGACGTCTGGCCCGCGTTCGCTGTCTTCCAGTCAATGGGCACCCAGTGGCGCACGGGCATGGGCGGCATCACCGGGCTGGATTACAACGTGCTGCCCTGGCTGATGAAGCTTAATGGTGTGGAGGATGAGGCAACCGCGTTAACGGATATCCGCGTAATGGAAAGCGCGGCGCTGAAGATTGTCCATCAGGGGGCTTAATGTCTGATATTGCAACGATTTCGCTCCGGGTGAATACTGCCGAGCTGGAGCGCGGCAACAAGGCGCTGGACGATTTCCAACAGACGGCTGGCGGCGCCGCAAATAAGGCCGATGATCTGAACTCGGTATTTCGCGCGGGTGCATCCGATCAGAAAAAGAATACCCAGAGCCTGAAAGAGCAGCAGCAGGAGCTGCAGAACCTGCTGAATAAAATCAGTCCGGTGAACAGGGCACTGGATGAGCTGGACAGCCTGCAGGAAAGCCTGAGCAGGTTCCGTAAGAGTGGACTGGTGCCTGATGAGGATTACTCCCGCTACAACAGCGTCCTGGAAACTACCCGGGAGAAACTCGGCAGGGTCATGGAGGCCGAGACTGCTGAAGGGCAGGAACGGTTAAAGCAGGCACAGGAGACGCAGCGCGCCACCGCCGCGCAGGAAAACTTCCTCAGATCCATTACTGACCAGGCGGCGACTTTCCGCGCCAGTAAGGCGGATATGGCCGAGTACCGGGCAGCGCAAATGGGGATCGCCGAGGAAGCTGCCCCGGTTATTGCTCGACTGCGGGAGCAGGAACGTGCCGTCCAGCAGGAGGCTGCCCAGCGGCAGATTACAGCCCAGCAGTCGCGCATGCTGAAAGAAGCGATCGCCGAGCTGGAGGCAACAGAGCGGGCTGAGGCTGCGGAACTCAGGCGTAACCAGAACATTCGCGATTCGTTCATCTCTTCGCTTCAGGACCAGGCGAACGCAATGGGCAAGACGCGGATCGAGCTGCTGGAGATGAGAGCCGCTCAGCTCGGTGTGTCGGAGCAGGCCGCCCCGTTCATCGCAAAGCTTGGCGAGCAGGAAAGGGTGTTCAATAAAGGCACACTCAGCGCCGGGCAATATCAGCAGGCCCTGAGGATGCTTCCCGCACAGTTCACTGATATTGCCACTTCCATTGCAGGTGGCATGCCGTTATGGATGGTGCTGATCCAGCAGGGCGGGCAAATCAGTGACTCATTCGGTGGTATTGGTGGGTTGTTTCAAGTCATCAAGGAAGAGTTGCTGGGAATTAAAGATGCGTCTGATGATTCTTCAGAATCTCTTTCAGAAAATGCCAACGCACTGGCAGAGAATGCCGAGCACGCCAGCGGCCTGTTGCGGTTTCTGACGCCAGCCAGGCTGGCTGTGGGTGGTTTTACTGCGATCCTTGGCGGTATGGCTATAGCCGCATGGCAGGCCGAGCAGGCTAATCGCGAGCTTTATCAGTCGATCGTGTTAACCGGCGGAGCGTCTGCGACGTCTACAGCCCAGCTATGGAAAATGGCTGAACAAATAGGTGAGAACACGACCGCCAGCACCAACTCAGTTGCTGAAACCCTGGCCCGCCTGGCCCAGTCAGGGAAGTTCACCACCGCCCAGCTGCAACTCGTGGCGCAGACCTCCCAGCAATGGACACAGGTAATGGGTAGTGGGGCCGAAAAAATTGAAGCCTCGTTTGCCGAAATAATGAAATCGCCGGTCAAGGCGCTGGCTGAACTGAACTCCCAGTATAACTTTCTGTCGGTCTCGCAATTAAGTTATATCGCCGGGCTGGAGGACTCAGATAAAAAACAAGAAGCTGTCAGCGAGGGCATGCGGATTTTTGCCGATACGATGCAAAAGCGTATGCAGCAAATTGATGATGCAAGCACGCCTCTGGAACAGATGTGGGATAGCATAAAAAAATGGTCTGCCGACGCCTGGAAGTGGGTGGGAGATCATACTATCGGTGCTCTTAATCTGATCATCGATGTCGTCGCAGGAACAGTTGAGCAGGTCCAGATTTTACTGAAGCAGGGTGATGTCCTCATTGCCGAGTTTGCCAACTCCGCGTATGAGAAAACCAAAAATATTCCCGGCATGAAGTCCTTGTTCGGGGATATGGCTACAGACAATAAAGCATTTATTGCCCAGACCAAAAAAGACATTGCTGAGCTGGAGAAATCCTACACTGCACGCGATGCGCGAGTACGTAAAGGTGAAACGGGCTATGTAAACCGTGACAGGAGCACAACGGTAGACAGCGGCCCGAACCAGCAAAGCAAGGTTACTGACCGAGCGCAGCAAATACTGAAAGACCGACAGAAAAAGAACAGAGGGGCGGCGGTTTCTGCTGGAGACAGCGCAGAAGACAAAGCGCAGGCTGATCTGCTGGCCCTTCAGGCGCAGCTCAGGGTTCTGAAAGAGCACCAGGGCATTAATGACGTTATCAGTCAGCAGCGTAAGGATTTATGGAAAACCGAGGCGCAGTTTGCCGTACTGGAGGAAGCCGCCGGTAAGCGCAAGCTCTCCAAGCAGGAACAATCCCTGCTGGCCAGCAAAGACCAGGTATTGGCGCTGGCGCGCCAGAAGGCGCTGCTGGGTGACCAGGTCACCGCCCAGGAGCAGCTGAACAAGCGCATGGACACGGCCAGCAAATATGTCACGCAGATGGCAGAGAAGCGGGCCGGGCTTGAATCAGGCGCAACGATGAGCGACAGGCTGGCAGGCCGCCAGACGGCGCTCTCTCAGCTGCGCAGTGGCTGGATTAATGCTGGCGGCAGCCTTGAGGATGAGGGCTACCAGAAGGAGCTTAAAGCTGCTAACGACTACTACGAAGCGGAGGATAAGCTTCGCGGTGACTGGCGGGCTGGCTTTAAGAAAGGGTGGTCCGAATACCTGGACTCAGCTATGAACGTCTATGCCTCCATGCAAAGCGTGGCGCAGTCAGCCCTGGGTGGTATCTCCGATATGATGACGAACCTCGTGACCACTGGCACAGCCAGCTTCAAAAGCTTTGCTGCATCGATGATGAAGATGATCGCTGATGTCATCAACCGGTTGCTGGTGGCCTATGCCGTACAATCCGCGCTGGGGTGGGTTACTGGCAGCGTCAGCAGTAGCGGTGGGAGCACGCCATCAGGTGCCTACACCAGTGCGGCTAATTCAGGCGTAAGCCTTTATGATTCTGGTGGCTATACCGGACCAGGAGGCAAATATGAGCCTGCAGGCATCGTACATAAGGATGAATTTGTTTTCACCAAAGAGGCCACAGCTGCAATTGGCGTGGGCAACCTTTATGCCATGATGCACAACGCCCGGGGCTATGCCAGCGGTGGTTTGGTCGGTCGGGCACCCATGTTCGGCCTGGGCAATAACGCAGGCGCGGGTAATACGGCACCAGTGATCCAAACAACCGTACACGTCGATGCCAACGGCAATGCTTCAGCGCAATCAGAAGGCTCTGGCGATGCAATGGGCCGGGCGCTGGCGGCAGAGATGCAGAATGCCGCCACACTTGTCGTGCAGAAGCACCTTAAGAATGGTGGACTCATTTATAACTTCATCAAGGGGAGATAGCTTAGACCACTTTAATTAGCGGTCATCTCATTTACAGTTTATTGCCACTATCCTAAATTTTTTAGTGGTGACGTAGAACTCAGAACCATCATCCAGGCGGCGCATGAGCTCCCCATCCTCAGTATATTCCCCATGTTCAGGGAACCCATCTACGCCACTTTTTTGAGTTAATACTGGTGATACCCTTGAGTACGAGTATTTGCCAGATTTAGCATAAATAGTAAACATGTTATCCATATCGTTAACCACCGCACCATTAGACGATGCGGACAATAATTCACCAGTTTTGACATTCTCAAAAGCAATGTCGCAAATTTTTTTTACCATAACCTCGGCATGGACAACTGACGGCAATAAAAAAACAAAAATTAAAGGGGCAATTCTTTTCACGCTTATTTTCCTTTTTGTGACTGGTTCAGGCAGATTTTTAATAATGCTTGAATACGTCGTCTAATGCATTGTCGGTAGAATACCTAAGCAATTATCAGAATATAAACCCACTTTACAGTGGGTTTTTTTATGGGGCAAATATGGCCGTAGAAACCTATAAATGGCCCGTCCAGCTGGGCGGTGGGGCTATTGAGTATGATCAGACTATCCGAACCGCCCGGTTCGGCGATGGATATGAGCAGGTTGCCGGGAATGGCATTAACTCCACGGCGATTCAGGTGCCGATGATACATGTTGGCAAAGATGCAGAGGTTAATGAAATCCGCGCATTCCTGCTGGCACATACGGTGAAAGCCTTCATCATCACCCCGCCGGGCGAAGTGAAAGGACTGTATCGCGTCGTTGCCAATTCGATTCGAAAGAACCAGTTAAGTAACAATGCCGCCGAGCTGATTTTCACCATCAGACGGGCATATGGGGTATACGCATAATGGGACTCATCGATCAGGCGGCAATGCTGGCACCGGGTGGCAGGGTCCGCCTGGTCGAAGTGGACGCTTCCGAGTTCAGTGGCGGAATCCACCGCTTTCACTACGCCCCATTCCCCCACACGCCAGTAGAGATTGATGCGGCAAACGGCGACGAGTCGAAGCTGGGGCCAAAGCCGATAATCTGGGATGGTAACGCATACGAGTTCTGGCCTTTTCAGGTAGCGGATCTGTCGCTCTCCACTGACCAGGCCGCTGAGCCAAAGCTCAATGTTTCCAACCTTGACGGGCATATCACAGCGCTGTGCCTTCAGTTCAAAGATATGGTGAATGCGAAGGTGAGCATCATCGACACCTACGCCATTTACCTCGATGCGGTTAACTTCCCGGGCGGCGTAAACCCTGCGGCGGACCCGACGGCATTCTCCCTGCAAACCTTCTGGCTGGACACCAAAACCTCAGAAGATGATGAGGTGGTATCGTGGGCAATGAGCAGTCCGGCTGACCTGCAGGGGCTGGTGATCCCGACCCGGCAAATTACCTCGCTATGTGAGTGGGCGCTGCGCGGGCAATACCGCAGCGGTGATGGCTGCACCTACAACGGCACGGCGTACTTCGATGCGAAGGGTAATGCGGTCGCTGACCCGGCGCTGGATGTGTGCGGCGGCTGCCTAAGTGACTGCCGTAAGCGGTTTGGAGCCGGTCTGGCAGAGCCTAATGCAGCAAACCTCGACTTTGGCGGCTTCCCGGCGACCGTTCTCTTCTCTCGATAACCGGACATACCAATGAACAAAACCATTATGGCGGCGATCCGCGCACATGCGCTGGAGGAATCTCCGCGCGAGTGCTGCGGCTTCGTCATCCAGTCGGGGCGGCGTCAGCGTTACATCCCTGTACCGAACAGCCACGAAAACCCTACAGAGCATTTCCGCATTGATGGCGAGCACTGGGCGAATGCTGAGGATGCCGGGACCATTATCCGCATCATTCACTCCCATCCAGGCGACGGCGCCCGGCCTATCCCGTCAGACCTCGATCGCCAGCAGTGTAATAACTCCGGCGTGGTCTGGGGCATCTACGCGCCGGACTGCGATGAATATGCAGAGGTAACGCCGGACGCCATCCCTCTGATTGGTCGCCCGTTCATTCTGGGCTCGCACGACTGCTGGGGGCTGGTCATAGACTGGCACGCCACCCAGGGCGTGATGCTTAACGATTTCCGCGTTGATTACCCATGGTGGGAAAGCCAATACCCGGACAATCTGTATTTCGATAACTGGGAGCGGGAAGGGTTTGTCGAATGCGACCCGGCGCCCGGCTGTATGGTCATCATGCAGGTGGAGTCTGCCAAGTGGAACCACGCGGGGATCATCACTGAAGAGGGCGAGTTGCTGCATCATCTATACGGCCAGCCTTCATGCGTCACGCCGTACGCCCGCGGCTACTTCAAAGACCGGACCATGATCTGCGTTCGTCACAAAGACCTTCAGCAGGAGATTCAACCATGGCGCGTTTAACCACTATTCGTCTGTATGGCGCCCTAGGGGCCCGGTTTGGACGCGTTCACAGGCTGGCGGTTCAGACCTCGGCGGAGGCCGTGAAGGCACTTTGCATCAACTTCGACGGGCTTGAAAGCTACCTGATGAACGCCAAAAAGAACGGCATGACTTTCGCGGTGTTCCGCGGTAAGCGCAACATCGGCGTGGATGACTTTAAGGACCTGACCGGGGACAGTGATATTCGCATCGCACCGGTGATGGAGGGGGCGAAGAAGGCCGGTATGTTCCAGACGATCCTTGGAGCGGTCATGGTGGTTGCTGGGGTGGTTGCCTCGTTCATACCAGGCGGGCAGGCATTCGCGCCTTCGTTACTTATCGGTGGTGCCAGTATGATGGCCGGCGGCATATACCAGATGCTCTCACCGCAGCCCAAAGGTCTGCAGGGACGCGATGACCCCGATAACAAGCCCAGTTATGCCTTTGGTGGCGCAGTGAATACCCTGGCAATGGGTAACCCGGTCGCGCTGCTATATGGCGAACGCGAGATCGGAGGTGCGATTATCAGCGCGGGGATCGTGGCAGAAGATATTTAACTTTCAGCAACATAGGCCACAGTTAGCCCGCGGAGTGTTATGCTACTTTCTTCAGCATTTACTACAGGGAAAACTACAATGCCAGCAGTAAAAATTATCGCTAAGTGGTTGAAACAGGAAAATGATATCCGCCTCGATTCAACTTTGGAGTTTGTCGCTGCTATAGATTCCAGAGGGCATATCAAACCTGAGCAAAGGGTTTATGGGGTTATCACTGGATACGGATATGGTTCTCTACCTCCCGGAGATTATTCATTCATCAGTTCAACGAGTGTTGATAAGAAGGCTCTGGCAATTGACTGGGGCAGAGATTATCAGCAATTCAGTTCGACTATTGACGTCCTTGAAAGGCATCTAAAATCGGGAGAGATCATTACCCATGTGGAAAAGCCCGGGACTGAAAATACTTACGATTATGAGATAACTGCAGTCACGTATTTTGAGTGATAAACCCACGGTAAAACCAACCCGCTTCGGCGGGTTTTTTTATGGATGCAATATGGCAACGATTACTGGTGCAAAGGGTGGCAGCCAGAAGCAGCACACGCCTGTCGAACAGCCTGATTCAGCTCAGTCAATGGCGCGCTGCCGCATGCTGCTGGCACTTGGCGAAGGTGAGTTTGCTGGCGGGCTGGATGCGACCCGGATTTTCCTCGACGGCACGCCGCTGGGTAACCCAGACGGCTCAATGAACTTTGAGAATGTCTCCTGGGATTTTCGCCCCGGCACGCAGACGCAGACGCCGATCCCCGGCTTTCCTGCTGTGGAGAACGAGACTAGTATTGGCGTATCGCTGACGAAGGCTACCTCCTGGACACGCGCTATCAGCAATACCCAGATTGATGCTGTGCTGGTGCGCATCGGGATCACCGGCCTGCAGCAGCAGGAGAACGACGGTGATATCGTCGGCACAACCGTCGCATATCACATCGACGTTGCGGTTGATGGCGGGGCATACCAGACAGTGCTCACCAAAACGGTAACGGAAAAGCTCAGTTCACTGTACGAACTGACGCACCGCATCAATCTGCCCAAAGCCACCACTGGCTGGCAGATCCGTGTGGTCCGCGATACTGCCGACAGCGCCAGCCAGATGCTGCAGAACAAAACGCAGGTGCAGGCCATCACTGAGGTGATCGACGCCCGCCTGCGCTATCCGCATACCGCGCTGCTGTATGTGTCATTCAACGCCAAAGCATTCAGCAACATCCCGAAGATATCCTGTAAGCCAAAAGGCCGGGTGATCCGCATCCCGCAGAACTACGATCCCGACGCGCGGACGTACAGCGGCACATGGGACGGCACCTTCAAATGGGGATGGACCAACAACCCAGCGTGGATCTGGTTTGATGTCCTGACAGAGCCGCGCTTTGGTCTGGGCCGCCGGGTAACGGTGGATATGCTCGATAAATGGGAGCTCTACCGCATTGCCCAGCGCTGTGACCAGCAAGTACCGGACGGGAAGGGCGGTACCGGCACAGAACCGCGATTTATGTTTGACGTCTATATCCAGTCGCAGGCCGACGCCTGGCAGGTTATCAAGGATATCGCTGCTGGCTTCAACGGCATGACGTTCTGGGGCAACAACATGTTCAATGTTGTCTCTGATATGCCGGCAGACACGTCGAAGCTGCAGATCCTCACCCGCGCATCAGTGGTGGGCAAGCCAACGTATTCCAGCGGCAGCGAAAAGACGCGATTCTCGAGCGCGCTGATTAACTTCAGCGACCCGGATAACCATTATCAGGACCGCACCACCGCGGTAATGTTTCCTGACCTGGTGAAGCAGTTCAAATTTAAGCAGACGCAGCTCACGGCCATCGGCTGCACGCGTGAAAGCGAGGCTCAGCGCCGCGGCGGATGGGCGGTTTATTCCAACTCGCTCGATCGCATGATCACGCTGCAGACCGGGCTGGATGGCTTCGCCTTTGTGCCAGGCACCGTCTTCGCTTTTGCTGATGAGCGCGTATCAGGCAGGGTATATGGCGGGCGCCTCACGGACTATAACGCCGGGCTTAAAGCGGTAACAACCGATCGCGGTACCAGCGCCGTCGCGGGTGACACACTGATGATCCGCACCCAGGGTGGCACTGTGGAAAGCCGGATTATTCAGGCGGTCAACGGCACGCAGCTGATCGTGGCCACACCGTTCACAGCGGCGCCAGCGCCAAACGCTATATTCGTTATCGATGCTGGGCAGTTGCGCCTGCAGTACTTCCGCGTCACGAACCTGACGTTTAACGATGAGGAAAACACCTATACCATTACCGGCGCGGAATACAACGCATCGAAATATGATGCCGTCGACCACAATGCGCGCCTCGATATCCCGCCGATCAGCCTCATCCCCACGGGAGTTGTCTCACAGCCCGGCAATATCGTGGTAACGAGTTACGAGTCGGTGCGCCAGGGCCAGCGCATAGCGACGCTGACCGCATCCTGGGATGCTCCACTGGATAAAGCCGGTAAGCCGCAGGCCGATGTGATCGCCTATCAGGCTCAGTGGCGCCGGAACGATAGCGAGTGGGTGAACGTCCCGCAAACCGGGCTCCGCAATATTGAGGTGCCCGGCATTTTTGAAGGTGATTATCTGGTGCGGGTCCGGGCGATAAACTCAGGCGGGGCGTCCAGCCTGTGGGCAACGTCAACGCTGACACACCTCAAAGGCCGTGTGGGAGATGTTCCAAAGCCAGTTAATTTCCGTACCACGCCATTGCTCTGGGGCGTGCAGCTGGACTGGGATTTCCCTGCCGGCACTGGCGATACGCTGCAGACAGAAATTCAGTATTCCACAGTATCAACCGGCGCGAACCCGATGCTGCTGGCTGGTGTTCCGTACCCTCAGCAAATTTACCAGCAACTTGGGCTAAAGGCCGGGATAGGGTTCTGGTACCGGGCGCGGCTGGTGGATCGCACCGGCAATAAGTCGGCCTGGACTGACTTCATTCAGGGCAGCAGCAGCTCGGATGCCGCGGATTACCTGGTGGATATCGATAACCAGATCAAACAGACCGACGCCTACAAAGACCTGGTTTCGGATATAACTGATCTGGGTGACGATATCCAGTCGGCGCGCAATGATATCAGCACAGTCACAAAAGAGTCGGCGGCGACCAAAGCGGGCCTTGCACAGGAGGTCACGGACCGTAAGAAAGCCATCACCGACGAGGCAGCGGCCCGCGGCCAGGCACTGCTGACCGAGAAGAACGAGCGCGTCGCGGATATCAGCAACGTCAACCAGACGATTCAGACCACCACTGAATCGCTGGCGCAGCAGATTGCGCAGGTGTCGGCGGGGACCGGTTCTCAGTTTGATCCGGCCAAAATCTGGTACTTCGATTCGACTGCGGAGGGCTGGTCCGGTAACGGCACGCCGACCATTGTTAACGGCTGGCTCCGTCCTGCCAACCACGCATCGGACCCGTACGTTGCTTCTCCTGCGACGCTGGGCATAACAGCAGCTGCGTATCGCTTCCTGAAGCTGCGTATCAGGAAAGTGGGAGCGCCTGCATGGGCGGGGGAAATCCGCTGGCGCAATGCGGCCAGTTTCAACGAAACCAACCGCTTCGTGGTGGCCGAACCGGCGTATAACGCCGACGGCGTTGCAACGCTGGAATGCGACGATATCCCCTGGCTGGCCGAGACGACGATTAACCAGATTCGGCTGGACCTTTCCAGTAAACAGGACGCGACAAACTACTTCCTGATTGACTGGGTGGCGATCGGGCGGCCAACGCCGGGCGCCGGGATGGCCGCCCTGCAGCAGGAAACGACAGCCCGTGTTACCGGCGACCAGGCGGAAGCCACGGCGCGCGAGACGCTGGCGACGCAGATCCGGGGCGGTTATACCGGTGACGACCCGTCAAAACTGGCATCGGGCCTGCTGTACACCGAGCGCCAGGCACGCATCACGGCGCAGGAAGCTGAGGTGACGGAGCGGAAGAAGCTGGAATCGACCGTTAACGCTAACCAGGCTTCCGTTACGCAGGAGCTGGCGACGCTGACAACTGAGCAGGAGGCTCAGGCCACCACGCTTTCGGGCCTGCAGGTTACCGTCGGCAAAAACACCGCAGATATCACCACAGTCACCAAAGCCGTCGCGGATAACAACAAGGCGCAGACCACCGCGCTGGCTGCGGTTAAGGCCACGACCGACCAGAACACTTCGGACATCAGCACGGAAACCACGGCCCGCACGAATGCTGACAGCGCGCTCGGCCGCCGCATCGACAGTCTGAAGGTTGACGTGGACGGTAACACGGCCAGCCGGGATGCCGGTATTGTCGGTAACGTCACCAATGCGCTCGCCAGCTTCACCGCGTTCTCTGAACAGCGCGTGACGTATGCTGTTGGCGAAACGAAAACGATGGCTGAAATCATCGAAAGCCGGAAGACCGCCGCGGATGCCACGAGTGCCGTGGCGGAGCAGGTCACCACGCTTAAGGCGACGGTAGAGCAAAACGGCCAGACCAACGCTGCAGCCATTACGCGCATTGATAAAGCCGTTACGGATCTGGAGAGCGCCACCGCGACCAGCATTGAGCAGGTGACGGCTGCGATCGGCGATACCAATGCCAGTGTCCAGACGACCAGTAAAGCTGTTGCAGATATCAACGACAAGCTGGGTACCCAGTGGGGCGTTAAGGTTCAGGTGGAAGCGAACGGGGTTAAACGTATCGCGGGTATTCAGCTGGGCATTGATGCAACCGGGTCCTCAAACTTCCTGATTTCTGCCGATACGTTTGCGGTTTATAACCCGACGACAAAAGGACAGGAACTGGTGTTTGCCGCCATCGGCGGGCAGATGTTCATGCGATCGGTGTTCATCCAGGATGGTTCCATCGACAACGGCAAGATCGGCAATTACCTCCAGTCCAGCAACTGGGACGGGACCGGCAATGTCGGCTGGCATATCAATAAATCCGGGTATGCCACGTTTAACGGCGTGACGGTCAGGGGGACGATATACGCAACCAGTGGGGAGTTCAGAGGGACAGTTTACGCGACGGATGGAGACTTCAAAGGCACAGTTTACGCGAACAAAATCGTAGGCGATGTCGTTAATATGTTCTCCTTCCCTGGTGGCAGATTCAGGGGAGATCCAGGCCAACAAAGAGATTTTTATCGACAGGTTACCTGGGCAGGGGGTGTCCCATATGACGTCACTATCGCTGTTCCGACATTTGTCGTCTGGAATGAAAGTGAAGCTTACAATGGTTCTCTGGAAGCATATATCAATATAAACGGGAGAGATATTACAGTAGTGTCTCTTGGCTTAAAGCTCTCGTATAACGACCCCAATAGTGTGAGTCGTCAGGTTAACAGTTATGTACCTGTGACAGGTAGTCTGGATATACCTGCAAATTCAGGGCCTGTAACTATACGTGTTGGCCTGAGAGGAATAACTAATGCCAATACTTTTATGGATATGCAGCCATCAATGGCGTTAATTACCAAAAGAAATTCCCCAAACTTCTCCGGTTATGCAGGTAATTAATTCCAGCCAGGTGGATGCTGGCGATTTGGCTTAAACGGGCTGGGAATAATAATCCGATATAAGTATTTCGGCTGCGCACTCGTTGTTTCTTCTGAATTCAATAATCACACCCTTATAACCCAGCTCCGGCTGGGTTTTTCATTTTAAGGACATCACGAATGGCCACACTTGATGACGATTTAGCGAACGCCGTCACGGAAGGTTTTCGCCTGGCGCAAAGCAGTATTATCAACCAGGACCTGATTTTATCGGGCACTGGTGACGTCACCGTTACTCTGGCAAATGGTTCGAAAAAAACGGGCCCCAGCTGGTCGAAGCTGATCACCGCCGCGAACGCGGCAGGGACCAGCGCAGCGGCGGCGGAAGCGTCAGCGAAGAATGCTAAAACCTCTGAGACGAACGCAAACACGTCGAAAAATGCGGCAGCCAGCAGTGCCTCTGCGGCTGATACATCAAAGACCAACGCCAAGACCTCAGAAACCAACGCGAAAACGTCTGAGACGAATTCTAAAACGTCGGAGAATAACGCTGCCGCCAGCGCCAGTAGTGCCGCAGCATCACTGGCCGCCGCGTTATTGCTGACCTCTGTACCTTTCGAGGCAGCGCCGTTCCCTGACGTGTGGGCGCCGCTCAACGACGATCTGCGCCTGCTTGCGGGCTCTGCGCCTTATGACAGGCTGACCATCTCGGGTCAGGCGCTGGAACTGGCAACAAAATCAGTGGGTTTTACACGGGCGGGCTCGGGAACATATATCAACAAATCCGGCGTATTGCAGACCGCTGATATCAACGAACCGCGTTTCGAGCGAGAAGGCTTATTAATTGAGGGGCAGGGAACTAATAGCATGCTTTATTCAGGGGACCAGAATGCTGCCTGGTGGCCTAAAGCAAGGTGTACTACAACGTCTGGGTTTGCCGCGCCAGATGGCAGCAACTCCGCTACAAAATTAATGCCAACATCGGAATTGGGTTCGCATTATATCAGCAAGACATTGCCTGTCACTACAGGCGGCATTTACACATTAAGCTACTTTGTAAAGGCCGGGGAATATAATAAATGCCGCCTTAGTTTTTCCGGCACCCTTGTTCCTGATGGACGGAGTTGTGATTTTGATTTAGTTGCTGGCACCATGAAACCTTTAGGTACTACAGGGACACCTACAATCACACCTCTGTCTAATGGATGGTATCGTTGCTCAATCACTTCTGATGTTATATCTGAGAATGGAACTGTAAACTTTAATATATGGGTGCTGGACGAGAACGGGAATACCTCAGGCTTCGCTGGTGATGGCGTTAAAGGTATTTATGTCTGGGGTGCGCAACTAGAATCCAACCCTGTCATGACCAGTTATATACCCACAACAACCGCAGAGGTGACAAGGGCGCAGGAAACATTGCGGCTCCAGCCCTCCGGCAATATTGGGTATGGTGTGGTGGGGGACCTGTTTAACAGAACTATCAGTTTTGAGCTTTCTGTGAATGCTTTCGTTCCAACTACCGCAGGATATTTTAATTTATTAGCTGGTGTGGGTGTGGGAAACGATATTATGCTTCGCATTGCCAGTGCGACTATCAACTCTCTCCGTTCGAGCGGCAGTTTCAGCCCTAACATTAGCGTTACATACCCGTTTCATCGTCAGATATTTACTCAAACGATTGACACTGACAATACCCTGACTGCTTATTTTAACGGACAGAAAGGCGTAAGGGCGGGAGCACCCGCAATACCTAACGGTGTGCCCACCTCGATAAATGTCAGCTCACAATCTCAGTTGGTTTACCACATTCGGAACTTCCGAATCTGGCACCGCTTATTAACCCCTAACCAAATTAATGGACTCCGCTAATGAGAAGCTTATATCTGCGCTTTGCTGACGCCGATGAAATGCGTATGCAGTTAATTGGGGCGGGTTTTCTGGTCGATGAAGAACAGGGCTGTTTATACCACCCGGATATCAGCCTGGATATCATCGGAGTTATTACCATCGTCAGCGATGTTGAAAATCCTGGGCAAGAAAACGAGTTAATAAAATATTCCGAGGAACCTGGTTATCACGCCAATATCCGGGTAATGAATGACGGGCTTGATTTATCACCTCTGCATGAATTCATCGTGACTCCAAAAACGCCTGCTCGCGTCTGGGCATAAGGAAATTACATGGCAAACAGACAAGATAGTATTACTCTTACTGCGGCAGATGTAAAAGCCCTGAGTACAGATGGTGGTACTGTAAATGGTAACGTGATATGCAAAAATAGTGTTCAGATTAAAAGCGTCGACGCTTCGTCAAATACGCTTCTTTATTTGCAGGATAATAATGGAGGTGCGAGAAGCATCTTCTTCACCGCGCCAAACGGTACTACGCAACTACAGGTTAACAGTAATCCAACGACGGTCAGCTATATTTACTCCTTTAACGTCGATGGAGGGTTTTCATCTAAATATCTCAGCACAGGTGCTCCGTTGGCTACAAGCTGGGCGCAGTCCTGGCAACGGGGTTACGCTGGTGCGTATATGGACTCAACCCTGGATAACCAGGGCATGGGGGCCATAGCTGCTTGGTCCTGGGGCTATCAACATGGCGGAGGTTACCCTCTGCGGACGAGCTGGGGTAATGTCGGCAACGGTACAGGTAACTGGGGCAATACCACGATGGTCCAGTTTGGGGATAGCGGCTCAAAAGTCCGTTACTGGCTTTTTACGCCTGAAGCAGGGGATCTCGTCACCTCAACGGGCGGGGACGGTGGGTTTGCCGGCAACTATACGTATCAGAAGGCAGCTACCTCTGATGCCACACTGAAGCACGATATCGCCTATGACGATGGCAAAGCCTCTTACGACAACATCAGGAAGCTGAAACCCTGCACGTTCGTGTATAACGGCGATTACCTGGAACGTGTGCGCCGGGGGATCATCGCCCAGGACGCTTTACGGGATATTGACCGTGAGTATGTGAAGCTGGTTCCTGCAGCGCCTGAGTTTGACGAAGAGGGCAATCGTTGTGATAAAGACGACACCTTAGCTCTTGATAATAACGTTATCCAGATGGATACGGCGCTGGCGCTGCATCACGCGATTGCCAAAATCGAGGCGCTGACCACACAGGTCACGCAGCTGCAGGCTGAGGTTCAGGCGCTGAAATCGTAACGGCACCAGGATGTTCATCAGTAATTATCATCAGCAGCATTTCGATGTCTTTGAAGAAAAAAAGCCCGTACGGGAACGGGCGCAACTCCCTTAGTTTTGTTATCAATCCCGCGTTCAGGACGCAGGTAGTTAACATATCGGCAGCATAAGCCATTACTTTAGGTAGAGAGCATTAGCGCTTCGTTTAAAATCATCTAAAGTTAATGAAGGTGAATCCCCCTGTGCGGAGGGGCAATCCAGTTGCTGTTCGTGTAAATATGCTTGCGGCTCGTATAACTGGTAACGAGTCACCGGGAGGCACCCGGCACCTGTATCAGAGTAAGCTGTTTGTTTGTGCTGATAACCTTTGCCTGCTCAAGCGGCACGCCTTTTTTTAAGACCTTGATGAGGAGTTTCTCATGGCAAATGTTGCGCTTTTAGCCGGTTTGTTTGTGCTTATCGTGTCGGGTCTTGTCGGTCTTTCACGGGCATTATTAAATATCTGGTGCGGTCCGGAGTAACAGTAAATCGTCCAGGATGCTGCGTGGCCTTGCCATAAACAGTGAGTGCTGCTGGTTTATTGCTCCTGATAATGTTTGTAAGTCGGTGTTTTTTAAGTCCGGCTACAGGAATATTAAGAAATGTTAACCATTACTCCTTTAGTTATAACGAAACTGTGTATGATGTCAGTTCAGCCAGCGGCGTGAGGGTCATACCTGTTATGAAATTTATCTGTCCTGTATGCAGAAGTAACCGGTTCTTTTTCACTTCCTTCAATCCCGTGCTAAACCTGCCACACGGTGCGTTATGTTCCGTATGTGGAACCCGGCTCACTACGCGCTCCATCCTTCCCTCGCCGCGCAGAAGGCGCTGGCCCAAACAGGTGGTATAAGCAAGTTACCTTCTGCTGTCGAAAAGTGGCTGAAGTCACATACATGTATAATGAGCATTCATAAAGAATGCGATTCGAATGAGATGATTTCATTACGAATTTTTCCAGTATTATACGTTAATAATATTTTAATGAGGGATATCTGACCATTGCTGCCAAAAGGTAAAAACCACCTAAAAATTTCTCTTCAGCTGCTCTTACTTCCCGGATTTTCATTATTGTCCATGGGCGTTTTACTGGAGGGTCTGCTTTCATTGCAATCCATTGTAGACGGAGAAAAATCTCTCACCTTTAGCTGGGACTTTATCGCACTTGATAATGAGGCTGTATCCTCAGCTTGTGGTACGCAAGTTAAAACCAGCCTGACTCTGGACTCACTGGAAATGGTGTCGGGAGTTAATCACTACTTAATCATTTTTGGTAGTAAACTCGGTATGGATGATGAGCAGCTCACATTTTCTCTGAAGCCATTGATCGAAAAGGCATTGAACAAGCGAATAGTAATCGTATGTATGGACGGCGCTGTTTTTCATCTGGCAAAAGATGGTTACATCAGCGAGCATACCATGGTTGCTTTTAATGCTTCCCGCAGTTTGAGTGAGCATTATACTTTTGAATCCATTCCAGCTCATACCGGTGTTTTTAATGACGGTGATATATGGCTTTGTACGGGAGGAAATGCTGCTTCGCGGATAGCTGAGCTAATTGCGCAAAAAAGAAAGCAAAGAATCAGCGAAATAAAGAAATTAAGTACCGAGATGGTCAGAAATGAAACAGTATTTAATACTGTTCGAGACATTCCTTCATCCCTTCCCCCACAGGTTGCATCAACTCTTCAGTTTATAAAAAACAATCTGGCTACAAGCCTTGATCCTGATTTTATAGCATCGCGCTGCGGATTAAGCAGGCGGACACTTGATTTATTGATGACCCGTGAAACAGGCAGAACCGTTAAGCAAACCATCGTACACCTGAGAACGGACTATGCCTGTCACTTGCTGGTACAGAAAACAAAATCACTGAAAGAGGTGGCTAAAGAGTGCGGCTTTGAAAGCATTAGCCAGTTCAGCAGGCTCTTCAAAAAAAGAACGGGGTTAACGCCCGCAGCATGGCGTTACGATGCCTATCTCAACTTGTCCAGTCAAAATGACTGACTTCTTAAACTGCTGGCTCCGGAGGTAATTCGGCAGTGTACGCCAGCAGCTACATCTGATAAGTATCTTTACCCGCTCACATCACATGGCGGAACGCTGATTTGTGATGATGGTGAAGCGATAGTGGGCTTAGCAGCAGAAGAAGCTGAAGTCATGGGCAGGGTGACGTTCTTCATTAACAGCGCAGCTGATGATGTGTGCCCGGTGTAAGAAGCGGTGCGTAGTTAGGGGGATCAAATGATCCCCCTAATAAGTTTTATGTCCGCTATGAGCGAAGAGCGGACTTATCTGTACAAGGCTTACCATCCAGAAATGGAAGATCACCCAAAAGGAAAACACTCGCAAACCTACTAGACAACCTTTTCCCGAGCATTTAGCCTGAATTAAAATTTTTATATCTGTCAGGCTACTTCATTATGAAAAATGATATCAGAACCCTCGACCTTAACCTTCTTAAGGCCCTTGATGCATTACTGGATGAGGGAAGCGTGACTCGGGCTGCACAGCGCCTCTTCCTGACGCAGCCTGCCGTCAGTGGTATGCTTATTCGCTTGCGTGATTACTTTGACGATCCACTCTTTGTTCGCACCAGCCACGGTATGGTCCCCACAATGCGGGCCAACGAACTTTCTACGCCGGTAAAACAAATCCTGACTGATATCGCTATCCTGCTGAAACCAAAGGAATTTGATCCCGTGACGGTAGAGCTGACTTATACCATCGTCGCAATGGACTATGCACTTAAGGCTGTTGTCGTTCCGTTGATGGCTGAGCTAAAACAACGTGCACCTTATATTAAAATCGCCGTGCGGCCCGTGGACAATGAGCAAATGTATCAGCAGTTGTCTCGGGGTGAAGTTGATCTGGCTTTGATAATACCGCAAACAACCCCCGAAGACCTGCATGGAAGAGCGCTCTATGAAGAAGATTATGTCTGCGTAGCACGACGTCATCATCCTCTGGCAGCGAGTTCAGAAATGACGCTCGAACAATTTTGCAAACAGGAACATATTCTGGTGTCTTCAGAAGGTAACTTCACCGGTGTTACAGATGAAGCACTGGCTAAGCTCAGTCTGACACGACGAGTAGGCATGTCAGTTAATAGTTTTCAGGTGATACCTGATATATTGCGAGTGACTGATATGATTGCAGTTGTACCTCACCGCATGGTCCTGACTAACAAAGATCTCATCATTCTCCCTTTGCCCCTGAAAGTACCCGGCTTTACCAAGAGCATGGCCTGGCATGAGCGAACCCATCGTGACCCAAGTCATCAGTGGATTCGTGCTTTATGTGCAGAAGTAAGCCAACATCCCGCGTCCTGATATAATTTATCTTATTAAGAATATAAGTAATTACAATTCGCCTTATAACTCCATTGCACCAATAATCACTGTCATCACGTTACTGCCGTAATGACACACGCAGTGCACTCAACTAAAGCAATTGGAGAAATTTATGAACGCGATTAACTGGCCAGAAGGCTTTGTTCCGGGTTTTACCGATAACTTTGTTTCTAATGAAATGATCATCTTAGGTCTGAACGTCAATGATGTCTGGCCGCTCCTTAGTCAGCCATTGCTATGGCCGGAATACTATAAAAATTCCGCCGATGTGCGCTTTTATGACAACAAAGGTCCAGAATTGGAAAATGGGGTTCGCTTCTACTTCAGCACGTTTGGTTTCCCAGTTGAAGCTCAGGTTGTGGAGTTTGTTCCACCTGCTGAAGGTAAACCTGCTCGTCTGGCATGGCACGGATGGGCCGGTGAAAAAGATACCGCTCAACGACTCGATGTCCATCATGCGTGGCTACTGGAAGATCTTTCCGGTCACAGGGTCCGTATCCTAACGCAGGAAACACAGAACGGAGTCCCGGCAAAAGATCTGGCAAATACCCGCCCGAACCCAATGCTTAATGGTCATCAGGAATGGCTTGACGGCCTGATTCGAGCAGCAAAGAAATAATAAACCGCTTTCCACAGTCATATCACTGAGGCTGCACTTCCCCGCAGCCTCAAGAATATTTGCCCGTTTGCTATTGCACTTGATTACAGGTAAATCATGTAACCCCCGCAAGTGACACCGCGCGGCCATATCTGTAATGTCCCCTCCTGGCACAAAGCGGTCTGCGGTAAAGGAAGCGGAACGCACCCTTAATCATACAATGGCTCGGTAAAGATATTGCCCAAGGAGATTCGCCTAGCAAAAGAAGAGGGGTGATTTCTCGAAGGAGTCATGCAAAGCATTTTTTTGGGGCATGGGTGGGACATAAAAACGCCGCAGGTGACATGCAAAAGAACAAATGGATGCATTTCACGAGCGGCAAGTCACTGTTAAATACTCAGGAATTAAGGACAATCCCACAAGGTCCTGATACAGCGCTTTAAATTATGGACTTCCAGCTCTATTCGCTGGGCGCAGCATTGGTCTTTCACGAGATCTTCTTCCCGGAACAGTCGGCCGCGATGGCGCTTATTCTGGCGATGGGTACCTATGGCGCCGGCTATATCGCCCGTATTGTCGGGGCCTTTATTTTCGGCAAAATGGGCGACCGCGTGGGGCGTAAGAAGGTGCTGTTTATCACCATCACCATGATGGGGATCTGTACCACCCTGATCGGCGTGCTGCCGACCTATGCGCAGATTGGTATCTTCGCACCGGTGCTGCTGGTGACGCTGCGTATTATCCAGGGTCTGGGGGCTGGCGCGGAGATCTCCGGTGCCGGCACCATGCTGGCGGAGTACGCGCCAAAAGGGAAACGCGGCATTATCTCTTCGCTGGTGGCAATGGGCACCAACTGCGGTACCCTTAGCGCCACAGCCATCTGGGCAGTGATGTTTTTCTTCCTTGACCGCGAAGAGCTGCTTGCCTGGGGATGGCGCGTGCCGTTCCTTGCCAGCGTAGTGGTGATGATCTTTGCTATCTGGCTGCGAATGAACCTCAAGGAGAGCCCGGTATTTGAGCAGGTCAACGCCGAAGAAGCGCCGGTACAGGCTGCTGCGCAGGAAAGTACGCTGGGTGCGATGGTGAAGAGCAAATCGTTCTGGCTGGCGACCGGGCTGCGTTTCGGCCAGGCGGGTAACTCCGGTCTGATCCAGACGTTTCTCGCCGGTTACCTGGTGCAGACGCTGCTGTTCAATAAAAGCATTCCGACCGATGCCTTAATGATCAGCTCGATCCTTGGGTTTATTACCATCCCGCTGCTGGGCTGGCTGTCGGATAAAATCGGCCGTCGTCTGCCTTATATTGTGCTGAATATTTCCGCCATTATTCTGGCTTACCCGATGCTGTCGATTATTGTCGATAACTCCTACACCCCGGGCGTTATCATGACCTCGATTATCGTGATCCATAACTTTGCGGTACTCGGACTCTTTGCCCTGGAAAATATCACCATGGCCGAGATGTTCGGCTCACGAAACCGCTTCACCCGCATGGCGATCTCAAAAGAGGCGGGCGGTCTGGTGGCGGTTGGCTTTGGTCCGGTGCTGGCGGGAATTTTCTGCAACATGACCGGCTCCTGGTGGCCAATTGCGGTAATGGTGGTGGTCTATTCCGCTATCGGTCTTATCTCCGCCCTCCTGATGCCAGAAGTGCGTGACCGTGACCTGAGCATCCTGGAGGATGCCGCGGAAGACAAATCTGCCGCGCTGGGCGTTAACAATAAGCATCGCGTCATCTCCTGACGCCTGAAGGCTCTCCTGTAAATGCAGGAGAGCCTTTTTTTATCCCCCCTAAAACAACAAAAACAGGTGGCCCCTTCAGGGAATTAACTGGATTTTTTTCAGGTAAGGAAACTGTATGTCTCGTGCAAAGAAAAACATCACCATTCCAGTGAGTATTGGATACGGATTAACCGATATTATGGGCGGCGGCGCCTTTACCGTGATTGGCGCCTGGCTGTTATTTTTCTACACCACCTTTGTGGGCTTATCGCCGATGGAAGCGGCATCGATTGTGGCCATCGCCCGTATTGTCGACGCGGTAGTCAGCCTGTTTATGGGCAGCCTGACCGACCACTTTTACAAGAACTATTTTGGTAAAAAATTTGGCCGCCGGCGCTTTTTCCTGCTGATTGGCGCGCCGCTGATGCTGGTCTACGCCTTGCTGTGGCTCGACGGCATGAGTTACGGCTTTTATCTGGCGGTCTATCTGGCGTTTGAGATTATTGCCGCCATGGTGCTGATCCCGTGGGAAACCCTGCCATCAGAGATGACCAAAGAGTTTAATGGCCGCACCAAATTATCCACCTGCCGCATGTTTTTGTCGGCGTCCGGCACCTTTCTGGCGACCTTTATTCCCGGGCTGTTGATCGGCTATTTTGGCGAGCAGAGCGCCAGTGCCTATCTGATTAACGGCGTCATCTTCGCCGTGCTGTTTATGGTCTGCGTCTTTATCTCGTGGAAAGTGACCTGGGAGCGGGAGATCACCCCGGAGATGCAGGCAGAACTGGAAAAGTCCGCGTTGCCCACCAGCCTGGCTGACAAACTGAATGCCATTGGCGAGCTGTTTAAATCCTACGCCTCGACGCTTAAAATCCGCGCCTTCAGAAAGCATCTGGCGATCTATCTGCTGTCATTCACCGGAAAAGACGTCTACAACACCGTGTTTGTCTTTTTCTGCGTCTACTGCCTTAACGTTTCGTCATCGCTGGCGGGAAGCCTGCTGTCGATGAGTATCGTGGGACTGCCGGTGACGCTGATTGCCGGCCTTGGGATCATCAAATACGGTCCGGCCCGGCTGTACGTCTTCGCCTATGCGGTGATGATGCTGTGCCTGGCCGGTTTCCTCGCGGTGTATCAGATCCCCGCGTTGAATACCGTGGCCACGCTGTTCATCCTCGCCGGGCTGTATCAGGTAGGCCGCTGCGTGCTGGAGTTCACCCCGTGGAACGTTTTCCCGTTCATTCCTGATATTGACGAAATGGTCAGCCGCCAGCGCCGGGAAGGGCTGTTCGCCGCGGTGATGACCTTCTCGCGCAAAACCACGGTCGCCATTGCCACCTTCGTGGTCGGCTTTCTGCTGCAAACCGGCGGCTTCGTGAAGGGGAGTCAGGTCCAGCCGCCGGAAGCGATTCATATGATTGCCATGCTGATGTTTATCGGCACGGCTGGACTGCTGATCCTTGCCCTCTGGCAGGCCCTGACGTTCCGTCTGAACAAACAGACTCACCAGATTTTTGTGGAAGAGGTGGAACGCCTGCGGGCTAACGGCTCCAAAGCGGCGGTTGAACCGCACGTGCGGCGCATTGTTGAGGATCTGACGGGCTATGACTATGACAGGCTCTGGACGGAAACGGATTCACTCACAGAGAAGCCACCTGAGAGCGTCACCAGCCTCGGTTGAATGGTCTACAGCATTTTAATGCTGTCACACAACTTTCAATTGATGTCACACCAGATGGTGAAAAGTTAACGTAAATCAATATCGACCTATCAACAATCAGTATGGTTAACGGCAGAGAATTTTTTATGCCATCTACCATTCTAGTTGGGTTAGTAAGCCGGGGCGGAGCAGCAATACCGGCCCGGATCCATCGCTTAATCACATTAACGAGTACTATCATGAAAAATCCGTTATTACATGCGCAAGCCACGCTTCCTCATTACAACCGCGATGCCCTGCAGTCGCGCATCGTGCATCTGGGTTTTGGCGCTTTCCATCGCGCTCATCAGGCGGTGTACGCCGATATGCTGGCAGCAGACCACGGCAGCGACTGGGGATACTGCGAGGTTAACCTGATTGGCGGCGAGCAGCAGATCGCGGATCTTAAGGCCCAGGACAATCTTTACACCGTCGCCGAAATGTCAGCCGATGCCTGGACGGCGCGGGTCGTTGGGGTAGTGAAAAAAGCCCTACACGCCCAGGTGGATGGGCTGGAAGCGGTGCTGGCTGCCATGTGTGAACCGCAGGTCGCGATCGTCTCGTTGACCATCACCGAGAAAGGCTACTGCCACGCGCCTGCCACCGGTCAGTTGATGCTGGATCACCCGCTGATCGCCGCCGATCTGCAGAATCCGCATCAGCCAGTTTCCGCGGTGGGCGTGGTGGTGGAGGCGCTGGCTCGACGTAAAAACGCCGGACTGCCAGCCTTTACCGTGATGTCCTGCGACAACATGCCGGAGAACGGCCACGTGATGCGCAATGTCACCTGTGCCTATGCCCGGGCGGTTAACAGTGAGCTGGCCGACTGGATTGAGGCCAACGTGACTTTCCCGTCCACCATGGTCGACCGTATTGTGCCTGCTGTCACCGCTGACACCCTGAGCAAAATCGAGCAGATCACCGGCGTGCGCGATCCGGCCGGGGTGGCCTGCGAGCCGTTCCGTCAGTGGGTCATCGAAGACAACTTTGTCGCCGGGCGTCCGGCCTGGGAGAAAGCCGGGGCCGAACTGGTGGCTGACGTGATCCCGTTTGAAGAGATGAAGCTGCGCATGCTCAACGGCAGCCACTCGTTCCTGGCGTATCTGGGCTATCTGGCGGGCTATCAGCATATTAACGACTGCATGGAAGACGCGAACTACAGGCGCGCCGCCCACGCGCTGATGTTGAACGAGCAGGCCCCGACGCTGAAAGTCACCGGGGTGGATCTGGCACGTTACGCCGATCTGCTGATCGAGCGTTACAGCAACCCGGCGCTGCGCCACCGTACCTGGCAGATCGCTATGGACGGTAGCCAGAAACTGCCGCAGCGTATGCTGGACTCCGTGCGCTGGCACCGGGTGCATCAGAAATCCTTCCCGCTGCTGGCGCTGGGCATTGCCGGGTGGATGCGCTATGTCGGCGGCGTCGATGAGCGTGGCGAGGCTATCGAAGTGTGCGATCCGCTGCTGCCGGTGATCCAGGCGGCGGTACAGGGCAGTGCGGAAGGCGAAAGCCGCGTCAAAGCCCTGCTGGGGATTGAGACCATTTTCGGGAAGGAGCTCCCGCTGGATGCGGAGTTTGTTGACGCCGTGATGAGTGCTTACGCTGCGTTGCTGAAGAACGGGGCGAAAGCTACGGTTGCCCACTACGCCGCGCAGATCTAATGCTCTCTCATGCCGCCGCTCGCGGCGGCATGATCTTATTCGCACACTTCTTTACGCAGACCGCTTATTTCCTGACCCTACTGTTTAACCTTCGTTTGATAAACGCGTGTCACTCTGAATATCGTTAATAAAACATTATCGATATAAGGAGAAGGCGTATGTATAAAAAAATTTTGATGCCTGTCGATGTATTTGAAATGGATTTAAGTGATAAGGCTGTGCGTCATGCCGCGTTTCTGGCGCGGGCGGATAATGCCGAAATTACGCTGTTAAACGTCCTCCCGGTCAACAGTCGCGCCATGCTGCGTGGCTTCTCTTCGGATATCGTTAAATTCGAAGCGTACATGACCGCAGAATCAAATAAAAAGATGAATGAGTTAAAACGACTCTTTGATATTCCGCCTGACCGTATTCATACCGCGGTGCGTTTTGGCAGCGTACGCGATGAAATTATCGCGATGGGTGCCGAAGGGGAGTTCGATATTATTGTTATCGGCTCGAAAAAACCGGGGGTAACGACCCATCTGTTGGGCTCGAACGCCGAATCGGTATTACGCTATGCCAAAATTCCGGTCTTAGTGGTGCGCTAAATAACTTACCGCATCCCGGGCATTTGACGGGATGCGGACCCATTATTCTTCGCTAAACCAGTCGCTGTTTTCCTGACGAATTAACTGCACCGACTCGCCAATTTCCTGCAGATGCAGGGTCATTGCTTTTTCTACCGCATCGGCGTCGCGTTTTTCCAGCGCGCTGAAAATATCCAGATGCTGACGCAGCAGCATCTCCGGCGGCGAGACGTGATCGAGGCTCATGTAACGCACGCGGTCCATGGTTGCCTTAATATTCTCGATGGTGTCCCAGGCCAACTGGCAGTCGGCAATTTGTGCCAGTTTCTGGTGAAACTCGTCGTCAAGCAGGAAAAAATCATTCAGCTGTTTGCGCTCAATGGCGATGCGTTGCTGATGCAGGTTCTGCTCGATCAGGTAACACTGATGATCGTCGATCAGGCTCGCTGCGCGTCGTACCACGGCGCACTCAATGGCCTGGCGGACGAAACAGCCATTACGCACCTGGGTGAGGGAGATCTTATTCACGTAGCTGCCGCGCTGGGGGCGGATCTGAATCAGGCCGTTTTCAGCCAGCTTAATAAAGGCTTCACGAACCGGCTGGCGAGAGACGTCAAAACGGACCGACACCTCTTTTTCTGAGAGCGGGGTGCCCGGCGGGATCAGACAGTGCACAATGTCGCTGCGCAAAATACGGTATATCTGCTGATTAACGGGTTGGGTCGGATTGAGTTGCGATTCAGCGGCCATTGGTTGTGATTTCTCAAAGAATTAACCGGTAAATACTACCATTCTTTTGCCCGGCATCCCAGTCCCGGCCCGAAGGCCGGGCGGGGAAAGGTCATCCGCGATGGACGCTGAGACCGGCAAAACTCTGGCTGACCGGCATCATCTCAACGGTGTTAATGTTGACGTGTTTTGGCAGGGTGGCCACCCACCAGACGGCTTCAGTGACATCATCCGGCGTCAGGGCGGTGGTGTTCTCGTAGGTTTTACCGGCTTTATCGTCATCGCCCTTAAAGCGCACGTTGGAGAACTCCGTCCCGCCGACCAGACCTGGCTCGATATCCGTCACGCGGATGGCGGTGCCGTGCAGATCGGTGCGCAGATTCAGGCTGAACTGGCGCACAAAGGCTTTGGTCGCGCCGTAGACGTTACCGCCTGCGTAAGGCCAGCTGCCCGCGGTTGAGCCGATGTTGATCACATGACCACGGTTACGTTCGACCATTCCGGGCAGGACGGCACGGGTCATATAGACCAGGCCTTTGTTATTGGTGTCGATCATCGTTTCCCAGTCTTCCACGCTGGCTTTATGGGCAGGCTCCAGCCCCAGCGCCAGCCCGGCATTGTTAACCAGTACGTCGATGTCACGCCATTCAGCCGGCAGGTTAGCCATCATCTCTTCAATGGATGCGCGGTTACGCACGTCCAGCTGCGCGGTCAGAATGTTCTCTCCGAGCTCCTCTTTCAGCTCCTGCAGACGCTCCTGACGACGACCGGTGGCAATCACCTTATGCCCATTGGCGACGAAGCGACGCGTGATGCTTTCACCAAAACCCGCTGTCGCCCCGGTAACTAATATAATCATCTCACTGTTCCTCAACGCTTTTTGTGTTTTACTACCATAGCATGTGATCTGACGCAGAGTAAGGCGACATTTTGCCCCCTTCGGGTCACAGAGATTGCAGCGACTGTCGGGCTGGCCTACTCTGGTGAAATTCATCGTATTCAGGAGTCTGATATGTCTGGCACTAACCCCTTTACCGCAAGCAGCCTTTTGCCGTACCAGGCACCGCATTTTGATCTGATTGACGACAGCCACTATCGCCCGGCCTTCGACGACGCCATCCGCCAGAAGCGCGAAGAGATCGCCGCAATCGCCGGGTCTGCGGCGGCACCTGACTTTAACAATACCGTGCTGGCGCTGGAGAACAGCGGCGGCCTGCTGAGCCGGGTGAGCAACGTCTTCTTTGCCATGACCTCGGCACATACTAATGATTATCTGCAGCAGCTGGAGGAGGCTATCGCCACCGAGCTGGCGGCGCTGTCTAATGATATCTGGCTGAACGACGCGCTCTTTGCCCGGGTGGATGCTGTCTATCACGCGCGGCAGACGATGGCTCCGGACGCAGAGTCCCTGCGCCTGATCGAGGAGCTGCACCAGCGCTTTATCCTGGCCGGTGCTCGCCTGGGAGAGGCGCAAAAACAGGCGCTGAAAGCGATTAATACGGAGTCTGCCACCCTCACCAGCCAGTTTAACCAGCGTTTGCTGGCGGCTGATAAAGCGGGCGGGCTGGTGGTGGATTATCCTCATCAGCTGGATGGCATGAGCCAGGCAGAGCAGGCGGCAGCAGCCCAGGCTGCAGCGGAGAAGGGGCTTAGCGATCGCTGGCTCATTCCGCTGCTCAACACCACCCAGCAACCGGCCCTGCAACAGCTACGCGATCGCCAGACCCGGGAAAATCTGTTCAACGCGGGCTGGCTGCGCACGCAAAAAAACGATGCCAATGATACCCGTGAGCTGGTACGTCGTCTGGTAGCGCTGCGGGCGCGTCAGGCTGAACTGCTGGGCTTCGACAGCTATGCCAGCTGGAAAATTGCCGACCAGATGGCGAAAACGCCCGACGCCGCGCTGGCGTTTATGCGCGGCATTGTCCCGGCCGCGCGCGGGCGCGCATTGCAGGAGCAGGCCGATATCCAGAAGGTGATTGATGATGAACAGGGCGGATTTAACGTGCAGGCCTGGGACTGGTCGTTTTATGCCGAACGCGTGCGGCTGGCGAAGTACGCCCTGGATGAATCACAGGTCAAACCCTATTTTGCCCTCAACCGGGTGCTGACCGACGGCGTCTTCTGGGCGGCGACCCAGCTGTTCGGCATTACCTTTGTCGAGCGCAACGACATCCCGGTTTATCATCCTGACGTGCGCGTCTGGGAAATCTTCGATCACCACGGGGAAGGGATGGCTCTGTTTTACGGCGACTTCTTCGCCCGCGACTCGAAAGGCGGCGGAGCGTGGATGGGGAACTTTGTCGAACAGTCCCATGAATCTGGCACCCGTCCGGTGATCTATAACGTCTGCAACTATCAAAAGCCGGCGGAGGGCCAGCCGGCGCTGATCTCCTGGGATGATGTGATCACCCTGTTCCATGAATTTGGCCATACCCTGCACGGACTGTTTGCCAGCCAGCGTTACGCTACGCTCTCCGGGACCAACACGCCGCGCGATTTTGTCGAATTCCCGTCGCAAATCAACGAACACTGGGCCAGCCATCCGCAGGTCTTTGCCCACTATGCCCGCCACTATGAAACCGGGGAGCCGATGCCAGACGCCCTGCGCGAGAAAATGCTCAGTGCGACCCAGTTCAATAAAGGCTATGACATGACCGAGCTGCTCAGTGCCGCGCTGCTGGACATGAACTGGCACGGGTTAGCCGCCAGCGAAGCGCCAGAGGATGTCGAGGCCTTTGAAACCGCAGCCCTGGAGCGCGAGCAGCTGCATCTCTCCGCGATACCGCCGCGCTATCGCAGCAGCTACTTCGCCCATATCTTCGGCGGCGGCTATGCGGCGGGCTATTACGCCTATCTGTGGACGCAAATGCTGGCCGACGATGGCTACCAGTGGTTTGTGGAAGAGGGCGGCCTGACCCGCGAAAACGGGCAGAAATTCCGCGAGGCGATTTTGTCCCGTGGCAATAGCACTGATTTAGCTGAACTTTATCGTCAGTGGCGCGGGCACGATCCGCAGATCGAGCCGATGCTGGTGAATCGCGGGTTGAGTGCGTAAGGGCTTTTTCACGCTAGGAACAGAACCGGGCGCAATGCCCGGTTTTTTGTCCGTTTTTTTCTTCCCCAAAACTCCTCCAAAATTCCTCCCCAAAATGAATCCTTAAATTCTGCGAAATTTGCACGGGGATACGGCCCAATTATTCACGTAGCTACACCTTAACTTTCACCCAGTCGAGACCGCGATCGTTGTGATACTGCGCTGTCATCTTGTCTGATGAGTGACCCAGTAGCTGCTGGGTGTTGATGCCTTGTTCCTCATACAGACGCTCGGATAGAGAACGCTGTTCGTGAAAGGTCGGCATTGTTTTCCCGTCCTCTACGGAAATGCCGGTGCTATCAATCGCGAGCTTGAAGGAGACGCTAAGGCTGTTCTCGCCAACCTGATCGCTTGCCTTCACATTACCGCTTGATGTCACATGATGAAGAAGCCAGGGGCTTACGACCCGATCCCTGCATCGCTTGATCACCTGTGCCAGGGTGATATCCAACATCTCGCAACGCAACGAGAGCGGTATAGCCAGTTTCGCCCCCGTCTTTTGCTGCTCAACGTGGAGATGGCTGGCTGTGCCGGTAGAGCCAACAGAGGGCATGATTATTGCTGGCTTTGAGGCAGAACTGCGCGAAGAGTTTCGCGATCCAGAAGCATGGGAGGCATACGAGGCTATGAGCGGCTGCGAACAGGCAGCGCACCGGGCTAAGTGGTGCTCGGCGGCGATGATTGCAGCAGCGCCCCGTAAGGAGACGAACTGATGGAGCAGTTGCTGCAGTTCGCAACAAAGCGGATCGTCGAACTGGAAAGCCTGCTGCTGGTTGATGTGGTTGAGACCTTCTCGTCTGGTGATATTTGCAGGAAAATAGGCCATGCATTCGAATCAAAGCAGGATATGTGGTAGGGCGGAAATCAGTTAAGTTGCAGCAAAAAGCTTACAAAACTGATTTTGAATACAGCTGATTTGTGTACACCTGAAATCAGTGTTGGTTTTTATGATCTTTGTATCTTGTTGATTTTAATTAATAAATAATTTTAACTGTTACTTTTTTTAATTTTGACTGATCTTTTGATGGGTGGTGATTTGTTTTTTTTCAAGAGGATTGACCGATCGATGAAAAAACATTTGATCGATCAATCCTTTTGATTCTAAACTATGGGTAATGAAGTTATTTGAGATACAGCCATGACTCGCAATTATTCAACTCAAGCTTTCTTCGATTTCCTTGTTGATTTGCCCTCGTTGGGGCTCATTAATGAGGCAACTGCACGTAATTTGAAGAATTCTGCATTGCTTCTGCTTTCAGTCGTGGACACCCGCAATGACGATGATGTTCGTAAACTGGACGTTGAGGAACTTATCAATAGTTATGTTGAGAGCCAGCCAACTAGGCCTGGGGACTCTAGCATCCAGACCTACCAAAGCCGATTCAAAAGCGCCGTTAACAAATTCGAGGAGTATGTGCGAGTGGGTACTATCGTGAACTTGGCGGATACGGAAGGAAACCTTGATGGGTTTGATGCTGTGGAGCAGAAACTTGAAAGGGTAAAACAAGGGGCGCGGGAAAAAGCGCAAACTTTCAATTTGCCAATTGTCGTGCGTCCAGAAACAGGAACGATGATAACAGTTCAGGGGTTACCTACGGACCTTACAACTGAAGAAGCTGAGCGTATTCTGACTGTACTGAAAGCATATGTGCGGTCTTAAAAAGAATTTGGGCCCTTCCTCGCCAAAGGAAGAGCCCAGATTGGGGATGTTAGAGCACCCGCAATATGTACTGCTAAGACAACAGTACAGTAGCGGATCCCCATATTTTTATCAAGTTTCAGGGAAGTGCTCACCTGGGGCGAGATCTGTATATGTCATTAAAAGAAATCGCTACAAAGCCACTTCCTCCGGGGTTCCGTTGGGTTAAATGTCGTTTTCGTAGAGCACCTGCGAAAGCAGGAACTCCAGACTCTGAGCGTAGAGTCTTAGACGCGCACGCCTATGGTTACAAGTGCTGGTCGTTCCCTGTAAGAACAAAACAATAAAAATCAAACCCGCTTCGGCGGGTTTTTTCTATCTTTTTAGCGTGAAGAAACAATGCTGAACCAGTGTCGCTTACCGGCACGAGCGAATAAATTTACAAAATATGTAATAGTCGAAACACGTTGCAGTCTCATTTACAATGACCTTCAAGACCATAGGAGAGAAGAACATGTCAGAGATATATGAAGAGGGTTATGCCGCAGGTATTGAATCGAATGATGATTTAAGACCTGATGAAACCATTGCTTTTCAAGATGAATATATGGCAGGTTTCGCCTATGCAAGGGCTTACAAAAAATTCGAAAAAAATATAGCGCCAGGTTCATTTGCTTTTCTTCTTGGTGAATCTGCTGGCTTTCACAGTGTGCCTCGGTCGTTGTTTGATGATAGATATAATCATGCGGACGATGCCTTCTTTGAAGCAGGGCATCAAGAAGGGTGTGAACGCCGGCAAAAGCTAGCAGATAAATTTTCATAAACAATTCGTGCAAAAAACAACCTAGTCCTGAATGGATATGTATATTTAATGAACAGGTAATTCATATTTGTGCGAAAGGCCGATTAGCGCATTTCAATATTAACTAGCAGAGTCGGCACTGTAGCCCTTAAAAGAAATTATCTTACAAACGGTATAGAAATCTCCATTTCGACAGCCAAGGCCTCTCCGGAGGCCTTTTTCTCGCCTGAATAACCACCTTGATGCACCTGATCGATATTACCGATCGATACGAGGTTATTGATCTATGAAAGTGATTAATAAACGCTCACACAGGGGTAACAATATTCCAACCCCAAAAAAATTATGCACGGCTTAGGATTTCGTTTAGGTCCGGCGTGCTGCGGAAATGCAGCGCGCCTCTCTCCACGAAAGACGGCGAATCAACCAGTTATCCCCGCCATGTTTAATGCGTTTAGAGTGTTAAAAGTAACGCTTAGTTTTTAACGGCGAGTAGCAATAATATTTATTCAAATCAATCGGATAAATGGTGTTGCATCTACCGATGCTTTTTGTGCATACTTGGGGAAACAAAATTATACTGTAAATGCATACAGTGCTTCTATGCTAAATTATGTGAAACGGACAGAGAAAACGACTCACGAAATTTATTTATTTTTAAGCCCTTAACAAACAGATCGACTTTGCTATCGTGCCTAAAGAGCAGTGCAGTGAGGCATCTGCAAATGAATAAATTTCTGGCTTATCTGTGGGAAAGAAGGGGGTTGATGTGTCTCAAACTAGTTCTGAAGGGAGTGATATTTACAAGCTCGTGCGGTGTTCTGATGACTCTGCCACGTGTTCGTTTAGACTCCGGCCAGGAGAACGCGTACTGTTAAATTCTGCTGGTATGGAAATCGGGTTCAAGCACCTCCAGGCAGATGAGCACGTCATAACTCACGATACTCTGACCGAGATCGTGAGGGAGTTGTCAGCCAACAATTGACCTTTTTAGCACCTGAATAGCATAATGTTTGTATCGGCCTGAACAACCGGTAACCTGACCACGATGCGCCACGGAGAAAGCTCCCATGGCGCAGTTACAACTCATCAAGAATTCTGCAGGAACCCTGATCCCCGCCTCGCCGGAGACCAGCGAATTACTGCAATCAAAAATCAAGCTCGGCGCCGTGCTGGTGGCCGACTTCAAACAGGTCCGTAATCCGGCCTTCCATCGTCGTTTCATCGCTCTGCTGAATCTCGGCTTCGAATACTGGGAGCCAACCGGCGGAGCTATCTCATCCAACGAACGCAAGCTGGTGACCGGATATGCGAAGTTCCTGGCATCGATCGGTGGTAGCGAAACCGCGCTGCTGGATGCTGCTGAGCAGTATCTCGAACGCATCGCCGACAAGCGCACAGGCAGCATCAGCGCCTGCAAATCTTTTGACGCATATCGTGCCTGGGTAACCATCGAATCCGGCCACTACGACGCTATCCAGCTGCCTGACGGAACTCTCCGGAAACACCCCCGCAGCATCGCCTTCGCCAACATGGACGAGACCGAGTTTCAGCAGCTCTACAAAGCCGCACTCGATGTTCTGTGGCGCTGGATATTGTCGCGCGCATTCAGGGACCAGCGCGAGGCCGAGAACGCCGCTGCGCAACTGCTGAGCTTCGGGAGCTGACCAGATGGCGAAATCATGGTTCCACTACACCGAATGCACAACCGAGCAGGCCGATGAACTTCAGCGGCTGTACCAGCGCCGCGGCGTAGCCGTAACGCGCAGCCTCAACCCTGGCTACCAAACATGGACCGTCAGCGTAGAGCGGCAGGAGGTGAAGTACCTCGAGCCCACGCCGCGTACGTTCCGGCAAAAGGTCTGGGGGTGAGCATGGCTAAGAAACCCCGCCGTAAATGCGCAAACCAGAGCTGCCGTGAGTGGTTCCACCCGGCTCGTGACGGCCAGGTGGTCTGCTGCTACGAATGCGCCACCGCCGTTGCCAAAGCGCAGACCGCGAAGAACCGGGCCGAGGCTCTGCGTGCTGAGAAGAAGCGCCAGCGCGAAGAGGAGAAGGAGCAGCGTGCGCGGCAGGCCGAGCGTCGCCAGGCAGTGAAGCCGTTAAGTTACTTCCGCGACCAGGCACAGCAGTCCTTCAACGAGTTCATCCGGTACCGGGATCGGCATCAGCCATGCATCAGTTGCGGCCGCTACCATGACGGGCAATACCACGCCGGCCACTTCCGCACGACTGGCGCCAATCCAGAACTGCGCTTCAACGAAGACAACTGTCATAAGCAATGCTCAGCCTGCAATAACCATCTATCGGGCAACCTGACGGCCTACCGTCCGGCGCTGATCGCCAAAATCGGCCAGGCCCGCTTTGATGTCCTGATGGGCCCGCACAAATTACCGAAATGGAAGCGCGACGACTACATCCGGATCCGCGATGAGTACCGCGCAAAACTCAAAGAACTTAAGCAGCAGGTGGCCGCATGAAACCAGAACTGATCGAATCGCTTCGCATGCGCTGGCTGCGCCTCCGCATTTATCGCCGCCCGGATACGGTACTGGTGGACTATCGCATCTTTCGTAACTTTATTCGCATTTACCTGATGGCAGGAGCCGCAGCATGAACCTCGAAAACACCGTGAAATACCACTTCGCAAAGTCCACGATGATTAGCGATTCCCCGCGCGCCACAGCATCAGATTCACTAACCGGTACGGATATCATGGCTACCATGGGCATGACGCAGGAACGCGCTGCCATGGGTTACAGTGCTTTTCTCGGAAAGATGGGAATCAGCCAGAACGACCGGGAGCGGGCTATAGCGCTGCTGGCCGAGTACGCGCTGACCAAATGCGATAAGGTTGCCGCACTGCGTAAGCTGGAAGCCGGAGTTAAGCCACTGGTGATGCGCCAGCTGGCCGCGTTCGCCTTTGAGGACTATTCGCGCAGCGCAGCCAGCGTGAAGCAATGCGATTGCTGTGCCGGGGCCGGCTTCATCCAGGCCGACGTATTCACCAATAAATTCCGCAAGCCGGAAGGCAAGATGACCGTCGCTGGAATGGTGAAAGTCAAAGAGTTCGCCTGGTTGCTCTGCAAAAAATGCAATGGTACCGGCCATGTCAGCGCGGCCTGCAGCGACTGCCGTGGGCGCGGTAAAGCGGTAAGCAAAGAACTGACCGATCAGCAGGGTGTTCCGGTTCTGGCCGACTGCAAGCGCTGCGGCGGGAGAGGGTACGAGCGGATCCCTTCGACTGAGGCATATGCGGCCGTCTGCCTGATCACTGATGCGATTAGCCTGGATACCTGGAAGAAATCGGTTAAGCCATTTTACGACCTGCTGATCACGAAATTTGATATCGAAGAAGCCTGGGCAGAAGCGCAGCTGAAACAGATAACGCGATAGTGGTCACGGAAATAGCTTACGTTTCAAGCGTGAGCTATTTACTTTTCCCGAATCTGTGTTAATTTCGTTCCAACGATGGATTACTGCCTTCGTTTCAAGCCCTGCGGTTAACCCCGTGGGGCTTTATCGTTTCTGGTGCATCTGATTTTTTAACGGCACCAGTTTTGAATTTTTTTCATGCAATCTGCAAAAGAAGCAAAACAGTATAGGTATACGACTTAGGGCATCAAAGCGGCATGAGACTATAGAAACTTCTTAAACAACCAGTAAGGTTAAAAAATGAAGCGTCTATTCTCTTATCAAATGGTTTGCACTCTTATCGCTCTGTTAATCATTTCTCAGATTGGACTCACAGAATGCTTGTCGCTGATTAAGGATGCATTTGGGTATCTGGTGACGGGAATCCACCCCTGAATAATCACTTAATTTCATCAAAGCCCTGGTATACGCCGGGGCTTTTTCTTATCTGAATACCCCTACCTGGGACTATAAGCGCATAGCGCAACGCAGCACCCATCGATTGGCGGACCAGAACCCGCCTTTTTTATTCAGGGCTCCGGGGATCATCCTCAGTACGTTTTGTCGTTAATTCACCCCGAGAGCCCGACCTCTACACATGGACCACCTATGTCTGAACCTCTAACCATTGCTGGCGGTGTCACGTCCGCAACTATCGGAGTGACGTTCGCATCTTTGTTCCCCGAGGCAACGCCCGGCGTAATGCTGTGCGCGCTGGCTGGTGCAGCAATGTACGTTCTGACAGCCATATGCCTGATGATGATGTCGATCGTGAGCTGCGCGCAAACTGGACCCGCAAAGGTTGAACTCATCGACACCGGATGTGACTGGGTCAACGTCATTCGCCTCACTGAGCACGACATCGAGGTGATGGATCGCCAGACGAAGAAAGACGTACTGGCGCACAACAAATCGTGGCAGGCGAACTGCCAGTCAAATGAATACCGGGCATCGCAATAGCGGTAAAATCGAGCCGAAAATAAGGAAATACCAGCGACATCACGAAGCGGCAGTGTGCTATATGAATGTTATTGCCCGGGAAAATAGGTAATGATAATTTTGGCTACTTAGACAGGATAACTCTGAGGTAGTCATGGAAAGAGGCGTGGTTGCTTTACCCTATGAAGTCAAACAGCAAGCGGGTGGTTTTACGTCCGGCGCTATGCTATCTGCCCTGCAGCTTAACTACTTTGCTCTGTACTGGGATAAAATATCAGTTCCGCAAAATTGTCTTTTTGTCATAGATCTTCCAAAAGAAAGGGATTTTGAGGAGGCGGGGTTGCTCACTCGCCCTATGGTTAATATAGGAAATGAATTTGATGCGGAACAGTTCCCAAAAATTCACCTACAGTCCCAAGTGCGCCTGGCTGACTACCTGAGGAAAAAGGATAAGACAACAGTATGGAGCATTCATCAGACTGGTGATCAGTCCCTGTTGTTAGCCGATGGTTCAATCTCAAAGCAAACTGTTAGATTGGAGCTTGAGAATTTATTACCTGTCCCAAGCACAGAGGTGCACCTGCACGATATATTAGAATTCAAATCCCGAAGAGCAGATGAACTTCAGGCTTTGCACTCTTATTGCGATGATTTGTACTTCGAAATTATCAACTCAGGTGATCCTTCTTTACAGGCAGCTAAAAAATTCTCGAAACTTACCCGAGCAATTACTGACTTAGAAAAATTAAATGCTGAAGGTTGGCGCAGCCCTATCAAGTTTGATCTTGATATCTCTCCAGAATTCGATTTAACAGACATGCGAGCTGGCATTGCGACAATTTTGGGCGCTTTTAGTACTCCACATGTCCTTGAAACAGTCACTGCAGGCGCGGTGATAGCGGTGCTTGAAGGATTTGTAAAAATTAAACCACGGCTTCAGAGCATGAGGAGTGGTGGGAATACACATCTGGCCTACATCTCTAAGGCCAGATTTGAGGGTATTTATAAGTGAGGTGACGATGCCCATGTCTTGGTATGGAAAAAAAATGGGTGCGGCCTACTTACTCATCACGATAGGTTCATTCATACAGTTCTGGTTTCCTGACATGACTTGGGCGTTAATCCCCCTCGTTGCCTTGCTCTTCGGGTTTGCGCGAGATAGAGAATAGCTCTCTTTCCCCTTCCACATTGAAAATCATAGCCGCCTACGGGCGGTTTTGTATTGCCATCACCATGGGCAGACCCATCGTAATGGCTAAGTAAGAGGCAGGCCTGGTATAACGCGTTACTTCGAAGTGAATGCCGGGCAGCTGACACCACCCGGCCTGTGCTTACTACTGCAGTTCCTTTTCTTTTAGCTGTTCAACGTAAAAGTCATAACGTTTAAGAAACCACAGCCGGCAGTCTTCTTCCATGTTGCCGGTAATAGCATCCGTGCAGAGGTGTCGGCCTTGCAAGCGCATCCGGGCAAAGCTACTGGCAAGAAAATCTAAATCCCGGGAAGACACGACACCCTTCTCACTTACTAACTGCATACATTCCTCCTCTGTTAGACCAACAAAAAGAAAAATGCGACTGTTGTAAGTATGGCTCAAATATCCGTACGCGCGACCATGCCGGCCGCTGAGGCAGGTTTGAGGCCGTCGCCAGTCAGGTACTGGTTATAGCCAGCGGGGAGCAGAGACGATCCGGGATGACGAACTAAAGGGCATGAGCGTGGCTGTTACGGTTACCGCTAGCGCATAACTCCTTTGATTTCCCTTCCAAGGGATAAATGCAGGTATTATTTGATATTCAATCTTCGACAAAACATAAACCAAAGCACAAGCCCAGCGAAAGTCCCGTAGCCAACCATGATCGCTATGACATGTAAGCGCAAGTTAATATAGTCACTGATGGAAGCTTTTCCATGCCAGATGTCATCCATCCAGTCACCTATAACAAAATCGGCAAACACAATGAGGAATAGCATCCCAGCTGAGATGGCGATCACGAAATAGATGAGAGAATAAAGTTTAAAACTTAGCCTATGTTTCATACCAAACCCCGATTTTTCAAGGTGTAATCATATTCCATAATTTTGGGGTGAGAAACCGATAGTTGAGCTGTGAGCATGGCTAATAGATCAGAAAATGACAGCCATTTTT
This sequence comes from Leclercia sp. TB492, assembly GCF_049974505.2. Classification (NCBI taxonomy): domain Bacteria; kingdom Pseudomonadati; phylum Pseudomonadota; class Gammaproteobacteria; order Enterobacterales; family Enterobacteriaceae; genus Leclercia; species Leclercia sp. TB492. Next base: position 2,145,947 of record NZ_CM127572.1, read on the forward strand.
TGCAATCACGAAGGGGATAATAAGGCTTTATGTCCGACATCCACCAAATCACGATAATCCTTGATATGAAAGATCACGTCGCACGCTCTCAAGAAGTGCTTGAAGAGCTGCAGAGAAGGGCGGGCCAGCTAAGTCCACGCTTATCAGAAGAGGACGCGCTACGCATTCTTCTTCTCGACATGACCTTCGATTACCTGAAGGCAAAGAACCTGGCAGAAGAAAGAACGGAGTAACGAATGAGCAAACCGGACTGGGAGGCTATCGAATCGGCTTACCGGGCCGGGGTGATGTCCCTCCGTGAAATTGCATCGCAGCATGGCATTAGCGAAGGCGCTAACCGTATCTAATAATGCGAGCACTACGGGAAGCATCAATATACTGATTACGAACACATCTGGATCTAAGACCCTCCAGGTGACTGTAATGCCTGAGGTTTCCAGCCGTTTAGGTATTGAAGAGTGAGAAAAGGATAGGGTATGAAAGATTTTTCTCCGGTGTGGCACTCTGTTGCGGCTGTGGTATTGCAGTGTGCTGTTGGACTCAAGTTCGGAATGTGGGGCGCAGGTGGTGCGATAGGCTGCATGTGGTTTATTGCCCGCGAACACACCCAAGCCGAGTATCGCTGGATCGCTCAGTTCGGCGGAGGCAAGCGCGCCAACATGCCGTGGTGGGGAGGGTTCGACAGGCGAGCATGGAATATACCCAGCATTCTCGACTGGTTCGTTCCGGTTCTGGCCTGCACCGCCGTATATTTTGTCGCCGCCGTTTAACTCCTGTCCGCGGCATTGATAGGTGTCGCCGCATTGATCTGCACTCGCTTTAAAACCACTGTATATAAAAACAGTAAAAGGAGTGCAGATCATGCCCCGCAAATCAGACATTCACAGCGCATTTGTCGCTGCAATACAGCAAAACCCTAAAGGCTACCAGTGGTTACGCACGGATGACTTCATCCGTGAATTGCGCGCGAGAAACTGGCATTTCAGCCAGGCCGACGCCAATGACTGGATAGAGCGGTATCAGGATTTCTTCGTCGACAAGACTCCGGACCATAGCGAGAATCGGCTTTGGATGCTCCGCAACATGGGGAGGGTTCTGTAATGGGATTCGTGTCGCCAGCAGGCGATTACGTAGAGCGCAGGCTCTCACCTGAAACCATCTGCAATATAGGCATCGACAGCCGCATCCTCGAAACCTCGTCTGGATTTGCGGTGATCGAGCCTGCCACCAGACTGGTGCAGGGACAGACTCTACTGATCCTGTCAGGTGGGCGAACGCAGTTCGCAATTTTCAGAGGTAAGGCGTTAATCACGGACGACGGCGAGGCAATCGAGGGGGCCGCGGCGGAAGAAGTCGAAGTCATGGGCAGGGTGACGTTCTTCATCAACAGTACGGATGCTGACGATGATTCTCCTGTGTAAGAAGCAGTGCGCACCTGATCACTATGAAAAGGTGATCAGGCGGTCTTCGGTGATGAGATTTAATATTACTATACAAGCGAAGAACTAAATTTAGATTATTTTTTCTTTATTAAATTTTTAAGTTGTTTTTTTGATGGCCTATTTTTAAGTCTATGAAGCATGGCATGGCAGTTAGGACATACAGTAATCAAATCGAATTCAGGATTCACACGATATTCTTCATTTATTTCATGCAGTGGTTTCCAGTGATGTACGTGTATGAAACCAACTCCGATTTCTCCATAAGTGTCTTCGAAGTTCATATCGCAGACGGAACAATTTAATCCATGGATTTCAATTGCTTTATTTCTTGCGTCTCGGTCACGTTCATATGAGTTCACGAGTACTTGTTTTTTCGCACCTTCTATGTATTCTGAGTTGTTAGGTATTTCTTCTGGATAATGAAAGTCGTCAAGGTTACTATTAAGAAATACAAGGTATCGTCTTAAGGCTGTGCCACAGTTACTTACATAACTATCTGCATAATAGCCCCCTGATAATTTATTGATGATATTAGTGACGTCCTCTTTAGAGGAAATTGTTATTCTATTTATATCTATATTGAGATAGCTTGATACAGACAGTAAATAACGTCTGTAACTATTGGCGCTTTGACGCTGCAGTCCAGTAGATACCAAAAAATCTATATAATCAAATTCATGATCAACCATAACGCCTCTAGGATATTTAACAGTATTGATTAAAAAATGTCATTTTTTATGTACAAAACACATGCTTACCTGAAGATACAGTGACTGTACCGTTACTACTTCACAAAGTTAAGACAATGTATAACATTCACCGCTCGTACATAAAGCCTATAGTTTTCAAAAGCGGTACGCACCTTAGGTCCTACAACGAATTGGAAGTAGTATTGCCGCCAAGATGGATGTGTCAGTGAAGTGGAAGACTTAATTTTTTGATGGAGCTACGCAAAGTTTACGTGTTGTGTCGTGTTATACCCCTTAAGCGGTTTTTAGCTAGTGATTGTACAAAATGCGAGCGTTTTTCATGGGTGATGGAGCATTTTTGAAAGAGATTCTTCCCCAAAACGATATGCAACCTACTGAATAGCATGGAGTTGTATTGGTAGCTGAAATGGTGCAAATCAACACTCCGAATGCAACTTAACTATTTGTTTGTAATAAGTAAAAATGCCATTTGAATAGTATGCTTCGCCCATATCTTCGGAGGCGGCTATGCGGTGGGCTATTACGCCTATCTGTGGACGCAAATGTTGGCCGATGACGGCTATCAGTGGTTCGTAGAAGAGGGCGGCCTGACCCGCGAAAACGGGCAGAAATTCCGCGAGGCGATTTTGTCGCGCGGGAATAGCGCTGATTTAGCTGAACTTTATCGCGCGTGGCGCGGGCACGATCCGCAGATTGAGCCGATGCTGGTGAATCGCGGATTGAGTTCGTAAGGGATTTTTTAGGCTGGAAACAGAACCGGGCGTGATGCCCGGTTTTTTTGCAACAGTCTGGTCTCGCTTTGAGCGAGAAGCGGATGTTCAGTCAGAGTATCTAAGGAGCTGGACACAAATCTTCTGACAAAGCGCTAAGAGCCCAAAACCATCACACCTCATATGAAGTGAAATAGTGGACTATCCTGAGACGTTTCCGTGTTAAAAAGAAGATTACCTTACATGGAGATGTTGTTATTTATGGCTTTTTTTTCCGGAATCACTGGGCGGCTGTTCCTCATAAACGTAATGACCGCCATTTCATATGCCTTCATATTGCCTGTAATGAGTCTTTTTTAATAAACGGGTTACATGCTAGCCCGATTTTTATCACTTTCTACAGCCTGGGGTTTGCCCTGTCAGGATTGTTTTTCAGCCAGCTGATGGGATCTCTTGCAGATAAGGGACATCCAGTCAGGCAACTTTTCATGATTTCTGTTACGTCGCTTTTTCTGGCGGGTTTAGCCTTCAGTTTCTGTCGTGAACCTGTCGAGGCTCTGGCCATCGGCATTTTCTTGATGGGGCCAGGCAATGCGTCTATCCCGTTACTCCTGTCGATGATCCGAAAGCATTCACTGTCGGCGGGGCTTAACGCTACGCGACTCAATACGCAAATGCGTTCAGGCGTGTCAATTGTATGGATTGCCGGACCGGCTCTGGCATTTGTCTTCGCCGACCGATTTGGCTTCACCTTTAATTTTCTGGCCTCAGCCCTGCTTGCGGCCATAACCTTACTGGCAAGCCAGTTTCTGCTTTCGAAGGATAAAAAAACTGTCAGTACAGGCAGAACAGAAACAACTCAAGCCAGTAAAGCCCCTATCACGGGTATGATTTGGGCACTGGGCGCAGTAATGATGCTGGCAAATTTATCCAATAACATGTACCTGACCATTATGCCGCTCTACCTGGTACACGAGCTTAATTTACCCGCTTCGTTTCCGGACTTTCTGCTGGGTGCAACCGCGATAATGGAGATTCCCGTTATGCTTGCCGCTGCTCATCTGGCAGAGAAAACAGGGAAAGAACCACTGATTATGGTCGGATTTCTCTTTGCTGCCGTCTATTACAGCCTGCTTCAGCTGGCCACTAACATGACCGAACTGATTGTCCTGCAACTTTTTAACGGATTATTCTTTGGTATTTTTGTTGGCTTGGGCATTTCTCTTATTCAGGACGCGTTGCCTGAACGTAGCGGCTTCGCATCAGCATTTCACTCCAATGCCATGCGCACAGGCATGATGTCAGGCAATGGTATTGCCGGTCTGATGGCGCAAGTAGCAGGGTTTAAAATGACGCTGCTTGTTCCATTGTTATCAGTGTGTTGTGCTGCTTTGCTAATGCTTTGCATAAAGAGAAATCACCCGACAAAAAACAGTTCACCAATGGGCTGACAGTCCTCATAAATATACGTACAAACCCGATTAACCGGCGCTGTTGCTTCGATTTTATTCTCATTAATTCAATGTCCGCTCCTGGCACGAAGCGGACGAGCTAACTGAGCTGAAGGTCTGCTGTGAGCGAAAAGCGACTGTACGGGCTGTATCACTCTATCTGTATCTGCGCACAATGATCTTCATCTGGCACGTTATCTAAGCATCCAGGGTCAACCCTAAATATGGTGGTAGTGCATCCTGCCGTCATCGCGTTAGTCTATCGGCGTCAAAAGGATCACAAGAACAAAGCGCTTTATGGAAATTATTTTGATGCGTCATGGAAAGCCGTCATTTACAGGTTCTTCGAGGGTAACGAGCCTTGAGATGAACGAATGGATTTCACAATATGATCTCTCTGCTACGGGCAGCGATATGCCCCCGCAATCATGTAAAGCATTAGCATCCAGCGCATTGCACATCATAAGCAGTCCTCTTCCCAGAGCGCTTTCATCTCTGAAGGCATTAGGACGTGAACCGGATATCATTGATGAAGTCTTCAGGGAAGCTGACTTGCCCCTGTTCGGGATGCCCGCTTTTAGGTTATCCCCCATCGTCTGGGCATCTCTCTTCCGCGTGATGTGGCTTTGTGGCATCTCCCGTAATGTAGAGTCCTTGGGAATAGCTAAGCAACGCGCCGTTCAGGCTGCGGATATCCTGGTCATGTCTGCAAAAGTATCAAATGGACCTGTGCTGCTCATGGGTCATGGGGTGATGAATCGGCTGATTGCAAAGGAACTCATATCGTTAGGCTGGAAAGAGTGCCGTCGCCAGGGTAGTGGTTACTGGAACGCGGGTATTTACAGCTTACTCTAAGTAAAGATCTTAATTAAACACTCACTCTACCTGGCCTTTTGAGGCTAGCAGGTCTGCTTCTGGCCCTCTATTGCCGCAGGGCGTGGAGCAGTTATTTTTAGATGTTGCCCCGTTCTTCTGCGTAAGCACTCAGTGGGGCAATTAATCAGGCCGAGCGCGGGGTCCCGCTCTTTTTTAACCGGCTGGCTTAAAGAGGAAGATTTGATGTATACCAAAAATATTCGTGCGATGCTCGGAGGGGCTTTTCTATTGACGTCTGTCTTCATCCCAACATCCAAAGCTCAATCTTTGTCCATATCATCAGAATATCCAAACTTGCAGCCTATGTCCGTTCAAACACAAGGCTCAGGAAAAGATGTCATATTGATCCCAGGGCTGGCGTCGTCTCGAGGAATTTGGACCGATTTAGCATCAGGTTTACAGCTGAACCATCGCGTTCACATTTTAGAACTCGCGGGCTTTGCGAGTACACCTGCTATTTCCCACCGGGACGGGAAGATCATCGCTCCGGTAGTTGACGCCATCGCTGAATACATCCGCACCCAACACATCAAAGCTCCTGCGATCATTGGCCACTCTCTTGGCGGGGAGATTGCATTGATGCTGGGGGCACAGCATCCTGACCTGGTCGGTCGCTTAATGATTGTCGATGCTTTGCCGTTCTATATGTTAATGATTGACCCTGCGGCGACCAGCGAATCAGCTTCTCAGCGTGCTATTGCTACAAGAGATTGGATACTGGCGCAATCGCCGGAAGAATTTGTAGCGTTTCAGAAAACATCCATAGCCCGTTTAGCTAAGACCGAGGCGGTGAGGCCTGCACTGTTGGCTGCAGGGCTCAGTTCCGATCGCAGAACCCTTGCAGATGCTGTCTATGAATTGATGATTACCGATTTGCGCCCCGAGCTTGACCGCATCAGAGCACCGATTGAGATCGTTTATGCGTATGACGCCTTATTCGGGGTGCCTGCATCCAGCGTGGATGAAATGTACCGTCGAGCCTATACCAATGCGTCAGATATTCATTTCACACGAATCGATGACAGTTTTCACTTTATCATGCTTGATCGGCCAGAACGGTTCTCCAGCGCGGTTCAGTCATTCTTAAACAAATAAGGCATGCTTAGGGCGCACATAAATCGACGTTGCTGCAGCGGCCGCAAAACAGTGATGTCCGCTCTGTGCCAGGAGCGGACATTCAGATTTTTCATTATTCAGCACCCGAACAATCACAAACGCATAATCCACCAATAAACAAACATATGCATCTCAGGATACTGATTCACGGTTAATAGCCAATGGTGCCGCCAGTATTAGTGCGGTCATCCAGCCAGGTACCCAGTTCGCTTCCGCGTGTACCCGTGATTGAGTATTGCGTCAGGTCGACGCTGAACAACAGCACGCCATTAATCACGCGTGGAAGCTCTACCAGTTGACCTTTGTAACGAACCTCGCGCGGCTTAACGACAATGACCCGATTACCGAGACGCTGGCCGTTCGCGGCAAACACTGAGTAAGTGCCTTTGAATTTGGTGAAGTCCTTGCTCTTTTTCTCCGCTACGGCATTCTGGGCCGGGGTTTTATTGATATCGCAGGTGGATCCGGCGTTCATCTGGGTGCAGCCTGAGCGCTCCAGTTGCTCGCGGTACTTGGCATTAATAGCGTGGACTGGTGCAGCTGCGATAACTGCCAGTACCAGCGTCGATAAAATCATTTTTTTCATAGTCAGGCCTTAGCGGTTAGCTTCTTTTTCAATAGCAATAATTTGGTTGTGCTGCTCAGTCTGGCGCTGCTCGAAATACGCCTTAACTTCCGGTGATTGAGCATCAACAAGGGATTGCATCTTGCGGTTGTAATTGTCCGTGCAAACACGACGCTCAGTGTAGTACGCATGTGAAACGGCCTCGCGTTCTGCACCTTCCACAAGTTTTTCACCAACAAGCCGGGAGTAATACTTCTCGCGCACCTTTTCATGACAGCGCAGGTAAGCACTGTTATAGAGGGTGCGGATTTCACGAAACTGATTCAGCTGCGAGATCGGCGTGTCTTTCTGCGGTGCGGTGCAGCCAGTCAGGGAAAAAGCCACCATCAGCGCGGCGGTTGTAATCACGTTAATCATGTAGCCTTTCCACTTGATACAGCATCGCAATGACTCTGATCGTAGTTGTGTGCCATTGACAGCCATTCCCAAAAAAAACAGGACACGGTTCACCAGGAACTCACTTAATCGTTGATATCTCAATCCCAATCCTCTTCGTAAAGGTCGGGAATTCCGTCCTCAATCAGTTCCTCAAGAGTTGGTTGCAACTCCAGATTTAACGGGGTTCCCTGCCAAAACATGAAATAACAAAGTACAAGGCCCAGCGCACAACCCGCAGCGGCGGCATATGGCATCTCGTCAGGATGCTCGATCGAAAATATCTGACATGCGCCCATGCCGCCAATCGCCATGAACAGGGTTATTGCGATATGGATCGCCCAAATCTTAACTCGTTTCATTTGTCATTTTTCTCGTCGGCGTAAAGTCCAGAACATATAGTGCGAATCCTTTAAAAAAATGCCCTCCCCAGCCTCAGTTCTGGGGGAGGGCGCGCAACGCGCTATCAACTCAATCAACACTCTGTTTTCGCCGTCATCGGTGGCGAACCTTTGACCTCCCGGACAGAAGAGGTCGAATCTTTTACGCGCTCTCGACGTCTGTAGACATGCTAGCCATCTCGAGGCGTGCGGTGCGTGGCTCTTTGAATAACCAGCGCCAGATCAATAGCGAAATCGGCGTGATGATCAGCGGCTGGAAATAGACCTGCGGCGAGTAATCCAGGAGCATTTCCGCAATTACGCCAACACTCCGCTGGTACTGTTCAGCCATGCAAATAAAGCTGATATACAGACCAACAGCTGCCAGCCCCAGCGCGATGCCGCACGCTTTCCAGTAACTCATTTCCGGCCATTCACCTGCGGCATATTTCCAGTTGAACCAGAGACCAACGCCAGCCAGGAGCAGTAGGGCAATTAGATAACCGCCGTTATACGCCCCTACCATAGCCAACAAGGGGATTACGGATAAGCAAAGCCAGACGGCCAGAATTATCGATTTATATGTTTTCATATTCGTTTCCTTAGCTCGCCACCTGAATGAGATGGATTGCTGTTAATAGTCCTCACTACGAATAATGACTACTCATTAACTGCTCGCAGATTCAAAGCCGTATTGATGCGCTAAAAATATTGCCATGTCGTTAATCAGATAACGGCCATCTTCGATAGATATCCCCGGCTGTACTACGGCATTCGAAATATAATTCTGCATTGCCATTAGACGGGTATTGTCGTGTGCGGCCCCCTTTTGCAGACCATCACGACAGGCTAGCCAGAATAAAGCGCTATCAGCCTCATTTCGTACCGGGGCGTAAGCCAGTTGCGGGCGCATTGAAATAGCGTGCTCAGTGAATCGGTAGGCCACTTCAACCGCCTGATCACAATTACGCGCAGTGTTTTTTTGGACGCAACCGGACAGCATCAGCACTGCCACTGCTGTAGCAAATAAAGTTTTGTTTTCCATAATTTCAGTTCAAATTAACGCTCAATTATCGTGCAAATTACAGGGTGGTAATCTTAAAAAGAAACAGCGCTTCAAATATGATAAGTGTTAACGAACCCTCACTACTTCATATCTTTGGAGTAAAAAGCGTGAACTCATTATTAGCCGCGTTCAATCATTCCGCGATCATGTGTGTCGGCATTTTCCCAGAAGCTACCGCCCGTCGTGTAAATCACAAAAGTACGATTGTTTCTGCCGTTAATAATAAGCATATCGTTCGAAATGGTAGCCTTTACTGGTTTTCCGCCGACCGTTGCCTTTCCCGCACCAATATGAATGTTTGCAATGCGCTGGCCGTTTGGACGGCGTGCCACGTAGTCCCCGTCGAACTTTTTTACGTCAGATTTCGCCGTAGGAGCCACTCCGCTGCTGAAGCCTGAGTCCTCGTTCTGCGCTTTGGTTTTGTGGATGTCGCACCCCTGCGCTTCAGTCACCTGAGTACAACCGGAGCGGATCAGCTGATCACGGTAATGGGCGTTGATAGCGTGCGCGGTTGGTGCTGCGATCGCGACGGACACGGCCAGGAAAGTGATAATCTTTTTCATGTGCTGTTACCCGTGGCGGTGGTGGTGGTCTTTGTCATGGTGGCGACCGTTGTCGTCGTCATGGTGGTGGCGGTGGTGATCGTCTTTGTGCTTGTGATCATCCTTCTTCTTGTCGTCTTTATACTTGTTTTTGGCGACGGCGGTGGCGACCGCTGCGGCACCCACACCGACAGCCGCAGCTGACAGTATAGGGTGCTCGGCGCAACCAGCCAGGGCTGCGGTCATGGTGAGTGCTAACATCATTTTTTTCATTTTTCGGCCTTATTATTTCAGTGCTTCGGCGTTAATTACGCGCTGTTCTTTGTTGAGCTCTGCCCGGCGCTTTTCATAAAAAGCGTGGACTTCCGGTGATTGCGCTTCCCATAAGGCATTGGCCTTGAGTTTGTAATGGGACTCGCAAGTAGCATGGTCAGCGCGTGCTGCGGCCTCAACCTCCCGGCGCTCAGCACCCTCAAGAGGTGTGAGGCCATAGAGACGGCCCTGGTACTTCTCTGTGATCAGGTAGTTACAGCGCAGGAGTGCTTTGTTATAGAGCGAGCGAGTGGTGCGAAACTGGGACAGCTCATCGCCCAGGGTGTCATGTTGCTTAACCGCGCAGCCTACCAGGGTTGCGGCCACCAGCGCGGCGATTACGTAACGTTTCATATCAGTCCTTTAAACGGGCAGCTTTCGCTGCCCATTGTTTTACTTTTTGCCGTCAGCGTAACGCCGGGCATTGTCGTAGAGGTTTACGCACATGCTTAGTAGCTCACCAGGAAGCCAGCGCCAGCACCTACGTTGCCCTGGGTGTCCCAGCTCAGGCCGGATTTAACGGTCACGTTCTGAGAAACACGGGCACTAACACCAGCGGCGAGCGCGTTTTCACCGTTGAACGTACCGACAGCCATACCGAAACCAGCGGTGTGATCCTGCGGAGTCTGAGGGATCTGGGTCAGTGCGATAGCACCAGCCACGCCCGCGCGGAATTCTTTACGGTCTTTGTTCTGCTGGTTTTGCAGTTTGTTAAAGTTGGTTTTGTTGTTGGCTTCCAGATCCGTGATACGCGCTTCATGGTTCGCCAGCTGTTTGCTATTGGCCGCTACTTTCTGGTTGGTTTTCACCTGCTCGTCATGCTGCTGCTGGATACGCGCGTCAGTATCGGCAAAGCGGGTATCTACAGAGCGGGCACGCTGCTGGTAGGTGCTGGTATCAACCTTCTGATCCACTTCACGTTGCAGGGTAGTGAACGTCTGAGAGTGTTTAGCCAGCTCAGCTTTGTTCGTTGCAACGCCGTCGGCGTTCTGCTGCTCTGCACTCTGAGCGCGGGATGTTTCAGCGGTCAGTGCTGAGGTATCCGCTTTGCCAGCCAGCGCAGTAGTGTTCTGCTGAATGCTGGTAGCATTCTGCTGCACCTGCGTTTTATCAGCTTTGGTCTGATCCAGTTGCTGCTCAGCCTGCGTAGCGCGGCTTGCTTCATCCCCGATATCCTGACGGTTTTTGCTGATAGCCTGGCCGTCGTACTGCTCATCCAGTGATACGCGCTGCTGGAGGGCGGTAAACGAGGTCTGGTCAGCTTTGGTAGCCAGCGCGGCAGTGTTAGTCGCAACAGCAGCGGTATTGCTGGCGATATCAGCGTGGTTCTGTTGAACACCGTTAGCCAAGTACACTTCGCCCTGCGCCAGCTGCTGCACGCCACCGGAGTTTTTGGTAACAGCGGCTTTGTCTGCTTTGTTGACAATCGCGTTGGTGTTGGACGTTACCAGCCCAGCGATGCGTGATTCTTCACCCTGTGCGCGGGTGGTTTCGGTAGCCAGTGCAGCCTGATCCGCTTTGGTGTCGATAAGAGCGGTATTCGCTTTCTCTGCTCCTTCGACGCGCGACTGCTCAGCTTTAAGCGCGGAATCCTGGCGATCCTGGTCGGTTTTGAATGCGCCTTGGTCAACTTTCTGCGACAGAGAGGTATTGATACCCTGAATGTCCTGCTCATTCTTATCTGCCTTTTGGGCGATAGGAGTCAGATCGGCTTTGTCAGCTTTATTGGCGAGGTCGAACTTAACGCCGGAGATCTCATTGCTGTTTTTCTGGATGTTAGTTTTCAGCGGATCCAGGTCGGTTTTGTCGGCCTTGTTGGCGATGTCGGCGGCGTTCTTCGTGATACCGCTTTGCAGCGGAGTCAGATCCGCTTTGTCTGCTTTATCGGCCAGCGTCTGCTGAATGTTCGCCTGGTCAGCGTTATATGCTGCCTGGTCAACTTTGCCAGCCAGTGCTGTTGTATTGGACTGAACAGCACCTTCCAGAGTGGTGATTTTGGCGGTGTTGCCGCTGATCAGACCATCCTGTGCGGTGTCTTTAGCCTGAATACCCTTAATGGCGGTTTCGTTGGTATCAATGCGGTTATTGGCGGCATCCAGAGCAAGCTGGTCGGCCTTAAGAGCAATGGCTGCGGTGTTAGCGGTGATCAGGCCAGAGTTTGCCGTTTCAGCAGCTTTTGCTCGACTAACCTCAGCAGCCAGTGCTGAATCCTGCGCGGTGTCTTTCGTACCCTGTGCGGTCTGAAAGTCAGTAAGATCTTTACCGACCTTGGTGATGTCTGCCTTATTGGTATCAATGCGGCCAGCCAGGGCGTTGCCAGTTGCCAGCAAGTCAGCGTTGCTCGCCTTTTTGGCGATCTCGGCATCCTGTGCTTTATCAGTAGTGGCCTGAGTGGCGGCTTGCTGTTTGATTTTGTCACGCAGCAGGTTATCGGCATCAACGCGGTGCGTTGCTTCATCGTCGATTTTCTTCTGGATGCTCAACGCCAGCTGGTTAACGCCGGTGGCGGTGCTTTCAGCCTTTGTCTTGGCGGCATCAGCCACGCCCTGAGCCTTGGCAATCGCTGCGTCGTGCTGGGTATCAGCATCAATGGAGCGTTTAATCTCGTCGTTCACCTTGCCGCCAACGGTCAGCAGATCTGCCTGGCTGGCTTTCTTAGCCAGCGCATTGTTTACGCGGCTGGTTTCGGCTTTCGCTGCGTCATCCTGGCGTTTCTGGTCTTTATCGAAATCGGCTTTGGTAGCTAAACCAGAGGCTTGGGACTGGAGAGCCTGCACGCTTGCGGCGTTCTGCTGGATCAGCTTGTCCTGACCTTTGTTTTTAGTATTCATACTGCTGATGACCTGATGGTTACGGTCAATCTGGGATTGCAGGTCGGCGCGGTTCTTCTGGATAACGGAATCCTGTTGTGTGTCTTTGGCATCACCACGGATGATGTCAGAACCGATACCAGCCACCTGGCCTTCGAGTACACCGATACGGCCATCCTGGGTTGCGTCATAAGCAGATTGACCAGGAGCGGTGACAACTGGAGTAGGAGGGGTTGCAACCGCCTGAGCATTGGATGTGATGGCGGTCAATACTACTGTTGCAAGTAACGTTTTTTTCACTTTAATCCTGCTATCATTCTGTTGATTGGTGTTTGCGATAACCCGTCTAGTTTGGCGACGAGGGGGTTATTGCTTTGCTATATCTGCGGCGAGGGAAACCTCGCCGTACTTCACTTTGAGTAACTCGATCGCCTCTCCGACAATTTCCTGCCGTGATTTCCGGTGTTGGAACGACAACACCCTGACTGCTTCATACAGCGACTCGTCGAGCCTGGTACTGAACATAACCAGCTTTGACGCTGGCTTGTCCTTATTCCCTTTTCCTTTTTGGGTTGCTTGATTATGTTCGGTATTCATAGAGCCTCATGGTGCTGCTGTTAAACCGTATTAGCGTATCGGGATTGGAAGTTGAGGCTTTGGTGGAAACATGTCAACACGTAATAAGTGTTTAAGAATTGTTGCATTAGTCATGAATATAATTCATTTTAAATACATGCGTATTTTCAATTGAAAGTCACAAGACAGTCACGACATTGCTAGTAACTCATGTGACTATTATTCACTCAAACTGAAATTAAAATGCGTTTATTTAGTCTTTAATATGTCATAAGTCTGCGCAATGCCGCACACTGCAACACTTCGCAACGTCTGCTTACCAACACAAACCCTTCTCCTCTCACACCCATGGCCTCTGGCATCAGAAACTTTAGCCAGCAACAATGCGTTCCCCATTAATTGCCGGACTTTGTTTTAATGTGGTTAATTTTTTAAAATTGATGTAAAAATGCGCAATAACAGACTTTGTTCGAAGCGCAAAAAAAACGCTAAAAAGTTTGATTTTAGTCAATCTTAAGCGAGGGTGTAATATGACCATAGGTAACTAATGCGATGAGGGTAGCGACAGAGTAAAACGAAACAGTCATCAATTAGGGTGATTGTTTCTTGGTATTAGTCTGATGGGGTTTTGTGGATTATAAGTATCATTAGTCAATCTATAGTGTGGTAGAAATAAACATTCACCCTGGATTATTGACGACAAAAATTCACAACTTCATAACCATCTCTGAAAGAGTTGATAGTGACAACAATAAAACAGATTGGTTTGCTCGGCATAAAATGAGAATGTCCGCTTCTCGCTCACAGCAGACCTTCAGCTCAGTTAGCTCGTCCGCTTCGTGCCAGAAGCGAACAGTCTCATGGAGCGTGTAGGTCCGCTATGAGTTAGGATCGGACGTTAACTGCTCCGATAAGCGTCGCCAGATTCAGCTTCAGACTCCCAGTTTTTCGCGAGTTGGACCTTCAAAGTAGATGCTACTGACATGGCAACTACGCGGTTGAGCCAGCACAAAACGAATTGCTTCCCAGACTGAACGCCCATTCATCAGACGTTCCCCCATTTTGGGTCGGCTATCGACAAACGTACCTAACCCTGTTAGTTCGAAATCCGGAGGATACAACCCAGTCACACGTATATTTTCTTCGGACAACTGTTGCGAGAGTTTAGTTGTAAATCCGCTAAGCCCGTGTTTGCTGGCAAAAAAAGCGGGGTGCGCAATTGAATCTGTAAAATTTGGAATCCCACATGAAGATATAATTGAAACGATATCCGCACTTTCTGAACGTCTTAACCCGGGTAGTAACGCCTGAGTCAGTAGAATTGAACCTGTCAGTCCCGAACTGACGGTATTGATAATCTCTGTGTTTGGTTGATCGTCTAACGTTCCTGACAGCCATTGAGCAGCATTAAGGATTAAAATGTCTATGGGTCTGTCTGAAGTTAACAACTGTGAAGAAAACTGAGAAAGGGATTCAGGCTGAGTCAAATCACAGATATATCCTTTCGCCATTCCGCCTTCAGCCTTGATGATACCGCAAGTTTTTTGAATATCATCAACACACCTCGCGCAAAAATCTACCTCGACGCCTTCTCGTGCCAGCCACACGCTCAGCGCCTGACCAAATCCCGCGCCGCCACCGGTAATCACAGCTCTTTTACCTCTCAGCATCTTCATCCATCCTTTATTAATGATTGTGTGGATGTAGATATACATGAGGAGGTAGATTGGCATCTTTCAGTTAGTGCCATTTTGAGACGACAGGAAGACGCTGTATATCCAGACCATTTGGTGCCTGAACATCGCATTAAGTATCGTTATGAATTTTCTGATGTAGACTTTAATAGCGACTTTTTTAGGCTTTCTACGTGTAATGCGGCGTATAGAAGTTATCAATCTTAGGGTTAATCAGCACTGCTGAACGCATAGCCATATACAGTGTTGCCCGCCAGCTGCCCGCTGTCTCAGTCATTCGGGCATACGCCAACCAGCGTCGGAACAGGCAAAATAACCCACAACAGCGGAAGTGGTTTGTTGGTTGAACTCAGCCTGACGCATACATTATTGCTCTGATACAAGGGTTAAAATAATTTCAGTGTTGTTGCGTTGAAAAAATAATAAATGCTGCAAAAAAATGTAAAGACCTGAGTGACATAATTTGTACTAAGCACAAAAGAGAATGAATTAGGGCAAATAATAGAAAGCGCGTGAAAGAAACGCTAATTAATCGCCTTAAGTCAAATTAATGCCGCTTAACAGATCCATAGGTTCAACGTTGTGTAAGTGGTTGTTAAGATTAATCTTAGAATTGGCGGAAATAAGGACTATTCATTAGAGATGCTGAATGTTTTGGCGTAAATTTATTCGCAAAAATTATGTTACAAATTCTACGAATTTATTCACAACCAAGGACGTTTAGCGTATGGGGATCTTAAAACCTGGATTATTACTGACTGCTTTTGCGCTGACTGCATGTGGTGGCGGCGGTGGTGGCGGCGGTGGCGGCGGTGGCGGTGGCGACAGCGCGCCCCCGGTAACTACTGCGCCTGTGCAAACGGATAACGGCAATACGGATACCGCACCGGAAACCCCTGCCACGGCACCGGTCAGCCTGACCACCGGCGGTACCCTTTCTGGTTGGACCTACACCACCCCTGAGGGCCGTGAATATGTTTTGCGCAACTCCGGGATCTCTGCGGGCTCGGTGCAAACTCATGGGGTCACCCGTGGTGGTGGCCAATTCCTGATCTCCTCAACATCATGGTGCTGTGGCCGTATGAGTTACACCATCTTCGGTACCTGGACACAGCATGAAACAGGGCAGCATGAGGTCTTCTACACCGGGGATGCCACGCTCGCGGCTAACATGCCAACCCAGGGAACGGCGACCTATGTGGGTCAGGGTATGCGTGAAAGTAACCTGAGTGATGCTCGCTTTGACATTGATTTTGCGGCGAAAACCATCACTGGCACCATTGCCGCCAATGATACCTTTGGTAGCGAAATTGCGATGCAGGGCAACATTGCCAACGGTGGTTTCACCGGTAACGCGCAATCCGGCGGGCAGGAGGGGACGTTCACCGGACATTTCAATGGCCCTACGGCTGAAGAGTTGGGCGGTCTGGCGCAGTTTACAGACACGACTAAAAACGCATCCTTTGGCGCGACACGTCAATAAATCGTTTTCCGGTCAGCCTGGCTGACCGGACCTTCAGATGGTAAGCCTTTCTATGAATATTTTGCGTACTGGCGCACTGGGTTTGCTGTGCCCGCTCAGCGTTGCGTTTGCTGCGCCGCCGGAAACCGACTCGATTCCTGCTGCTCCCCACTTTGAACGACTGACCACGCCGGACAAGCGCACCGAGCCTGGCGACAAGACGCTGCATGTTACCAATACTCAACTGGCGGAACAGCCAGAGCTGGCGATGGCGCTGCTCGATCAGGCCATTCGTGAAGAAAAGTGGCCGATGGTTCGTGCCATTCTACCCGTCTATGCGGCGTCACCCAATCCGGATTCTACCCTGATTCATTTTGCGAAAGCCGGGCTGGCGCGCAGTCAGGGGCATTATGCAGAGGCGATTGAACACTATCGCGCTATTCTGACCAGGCACCCTGACTTTGCTGCGGTGCGTCTGGATTTAGCGCGTGCCATGTTTGAAAATCGTCAGTTTGACGCAGCTGATTATCAATTTCGTCGTGTATTACAAAGCAACCCGCCGGAGAATATTCAGCAGGTCATTGCACAATACCTTGAGCGTATTCAGAAAGGCAGCACATTAACGGGTTCATTCAGCGTGAGTTATCTGAATGACAGCAATGTGAATAATGCTTCATCGGGTAAAACCATTCGGGTTGGCGATCGTCTGTTTATTCGTAATAAGGATAGTTTCCCTCAGCGCGGAGAAGGTTTCTGGTTCAATGGCGCATTACAAAAAGATGTCCAACTCTACGATCAGCATGGCTTGCGATTTCTAGGTACGGTAAACGGTAAGAGTTACTGGAATAATCATGATTTTGATGATATTACCACCCGTGCTTATGCTGGATATCAATGGCGTAATTTCCGGCAGCAATTTGCCCTGTTGCCTTTTTATGAAAAAAGATGGTATGGCACCGACGCGTACTCTTCTGGCCCTGGCGTCCGCGCCGAATACAGTTATTTACTTACGCCCACCTGGCAGGTGAGTCAGGCGCTGGAATATCAGAAACTGGATTATGATGATGAAAATTATCGATTCTTGCGCGGGCAAAATCGTTACTCTTCCACAACCCTGTCCCATGCCTTCAGTAACCGGGTGTCAGGGTTTGCCGGCTTCGATCTGCTCGATCAGCAGACCTTCACTCGCAGTGAGTCTAACCACCGGGTAGGTTTGCGCAGCGGGGTGCAGGTTGATATGCCCTGGCAACTCTCTTTTGCCGCCGCCACGGCCATTGCCAGACGCAATTATCAGGCCGACAGTGATATCTTTTCGACGCGACGGAAAGATAACGAACAGATCTATAACCTCTCGCTCTGGCATCGAGACCTTTATTTCTTTGGGGTGATGCCGAAACTGAATTTCACCTATAAACGGGTCGATAGCAATATCGATTTCTATGATTATCGTCAGAGGAATGTCACGCTTTCTGTGGATAAGAATTTTTAACAGACGTTTGCCAGGCCATTTTAGTGAGTATGCAGAAAAAGACTAATACGAAAGAATGAATTTAACATGAAAAGCACGCTACGGCGTGTTTTTTTATTTCATGAGTTGGTAAAAGGCAAGCGTGGCTGCTAACTTTTCGAGTGCCGTCCAGGTGTTTTTTTTAAAACAAGTAGTCATTGACTGGATAATGGTAAATACGAAAAAAGTATGACATTTCAAATTCATCTGTACTTTTTTGTTTCTTGTTTAGCTATTAAATTTCCGTCATCTTTTAGTCATGAATAAATGAAAAGCTCACGTTAAAACAGAGATTAAGGGTTAGCCATGTTCAGAGTTTCCTGCTCCTCTTGCGTTATTAAACCCTTACGTTCAGGACGATATTTATTAATGGTGAGCATGTTATTCCCGACATGGGCATACGCCGAAATGTCTGCCTACGACGAACTTATTATTCAGGCACGGGATGGCGACCGCCAGCCTTTATTGCAATACCTTGCCGTTCGGGAAAAGCAGACACAGTTAACGGCGGGAGAGATTGCTGACTGGCTTCAGGTTTCCTCATGGGCCAATAATGACGTTGAGACGCTGGCGGTATGGGATCGTTATCGCCAAAGCATGGCCATCCCTGCCAGAGGGCAGGTCGCTGCCGCCCGCGCGCTGCGTAACCAAAAGCAGTGGAATGACTCGTTGGCCGTCTGGGAAACCGTTCTGCAAGATGAGCCCGGCAATAGCGACGCCCGCACCGGCTGGATAATGACGCTCGCAGATGCCCATCGCAACGAGCAGGCCATCACCGAAGCCCGGCGCTGGGCAGACGAGGAGCCGGGGCCAGAGAGGGAGGCACTGCTGGCTTATGTTTATCATGCTCAGGGGAAAAACTGGGATTCAGTACTGGCGGCCAGCCAAATCGATACCGATTCAGACCACAACAAAAACGTGGTGCCCACGCTGCTGGCTGCCATGTCGGCCAACCGCATTGCCGGCCCCGCGCTGACCCTTTCAGAGCGCTTCCCGCAGCCTGATGCCATTACACGTCAACTTGAACTGGATGCGGCGGCGCAAACCGTCCGCACTGCGTTTACGCCCACCCGCAATGAAGAGGAACGATTTCTGGTGGCAGATAAAGCACTGGCTCGCTATGACGCGCTGATTGCCGAGTGGAAATCCCATCCCGAGGCGCAAGGTGATGTGCGACGCGCCAGAATTGACCGGCTGGGGGCGCTGGTTATCCGTAAACGCATGGATGAAGCGATTGCCGAATTTGAATCGCTCGAGGCGAGCGGAACGCCGGTTCCTGACTACGCCAGACGATGGGTCGCTTCTGCATATCTTGCGCAGAAGCAGCCGGACAAAGCCGAGTCGCTGCTTGAAAGCATCTATTTTCCGCGAGGCTCGACCCTGGCATCACAGCCGTTGACCATGGACGATCAACAGGAACTGCTGTTTGCCCGTCTCGATAACAACCATTTCGACGAAGCGAAGCAGCAACTGGATACATACACTAAAGAGAACCCTTACCTGCGACAGGTCTACGGTTCTCCTACGCCGGAGCCCAATGACAGCTGGCTGCTGGCCAGAACCTTAAAAACCGAATATCTGGTCGCTACCAATAATTTGCCTGCAGCCGAGACGCATGCGGAGCGGTTGGCGCGAACAGGATCGGGTAACCAGGCACTGCGTATTGCCTATGCGTCAGTGCTGCTGGCGAGAGGATTACCCCGTGCCGCAGAGCGTGAACTTAAGCTTGCCGAAGTCATTGAACCCAGCAACCTGGAGCTGGAACGGCAACAAGCCTGGACGGCCATGGAGCTACAGGAGTGGCAGCAGGCCGACGAACTGACGAAGGATGTAGTTACCCGCAGCCCGGATGACGCCGCCACGTTGCAGCTTGAACGACTGATGGCGTTGCACAACAAAGCTGAACTGCGGATAGCCGGGTCTCAGGGCATCTCATCCGACAGCCCGGTCAGTGGCAAAAATGATTTTACCCTCAACGCTGCGCTTTATAGCCCACCTGTTAATCAAAACTGGCGACTGTTTACCGGCTACAACTTTGCCCGTGGCGAATTTGAGGAGGGGAAGGGAATAAGCCGGGACCTGCTGGCGGGTGCGGAATGGACGTCAAGGAATAGCTGGGCCGAAATGGAGGTCTCCGGGCGCAACGATGGCAGCGATCAGAAAATCGGCGGACGCCTCTCTGGCTGGTACGATTTCACCGACAGCTGGCGGGTCGGGGGCTCGGCGGAGCGGTTATCCCGTAACACGCCGCTGCGTGCCCTGCGCAATGGGGTAAACGCCAACGGTGGAGATCTGTGGTTACGCTGGTATCAGAACGAACGACGCGAATATCAAGTTTCGCTTTTCGGTGCCCATTTCACCGACGGCAACGATCGACTGGAATACGGTATCAGCGGTAAAGAACGCCTCTGGACGCTACCACGTTTTACTCTGGATTTTATCCCCGGCATCGGCGGCAGCCATAACAGCAAAGAAAATGTGCCTTATTACAACCCCAAGCGCGATCTTGCAGCGGTTGCAGGGCTGCGCGCCGAACAGGTGCTGTACCGCCATTACGACACGGTCTGGAAGCAGCAGTTTGAGGCGGGGGCGGGCGGCTACTGGCAAAAAGGGCACAGTGCCGGGGCCATCAATCAGTTAGGTTACGGGCAACGTATTCAATGGAATAACGTAGTGGATGCCGGGGTGAAACTGACCTGGGATAAGCGTCCATACGACGGGAAGCGGGAGCGCAATATTGCCCTCGCATTTGATCTGAATGTCAGGTTTTAAGGGCGCTTCATGATGAAACGATGGCTTCTCGCCGCGAGGGTAATCGTCGGGTGGATGATGATGAGCATGTGTGCATTGGCCGCGGCACCGCGTTACCTTCCTCCCGCCGAGCGTCCGGCGCTGTATGCGGACCAGCGCTGGCCCACAAACAGCTTTCTGGTACTGGGCTGGCATGACGTGGAGGACGGTGCCGCCGATCAGCGCTATCTGTCCGTGCGCACCAGCGCCCTGAACGACCAGTTTGCCTGGTTGCATGATAACGGCTACCACCCGATTAGCGTGCAGCAGGTGCTGGATGCCCATGCCGGAAAAATCACCTTGCCTGAAAAGGCGGTGATGCTGACCTTTGATGATGGATACAGTAGCTTCTCGACACGCGTTTTGCCGCTGCTTCGGTTGTTCAAATGGCCTGCTCTGTGGGCGCCTGTCGGTAGTTGGGTGGATGCACCGGAACATTCGCTGGTGGATTTTGGCGGACTAAAGACGCCGCGGGAAAAGTTTGCCACCTGGAAAATGGTACGCGAGGCCAGCGAGTCGGGGCTCGTGGAAGTGGGGGCGCACACCTGGGCCTCCCATTACGGCCATCAGGCCAATCCGCAAGGCAGTAAGGAGCCCGCAGTCGCTAACCGGTTTTACGATAAAACCAGCGGACAGTACGAAACGGATGCGCAGTTTGAACAGCGTATTCGTGCTGACCTGTCGCGCATTTCGGGCAAAATCGAAGAGGTCACCGGGAAAGCACCGCGAGCCTGGGTCTGGCCCTACGGTGCGGCGAGCGGGACAACACTGAAGCTCGCGCATCAGCAGGGCTACCAGATAGCTTTCACCCTGAACCAGGGGCTGGCAAATGCCGCAAATCTGGAAGATGTTCCCCGGGTGCTGATTTCCAATAACCCTTCGCTGCGTAGCTTCGCCAGCCAGATAGCTCAGGTCAGGGAACCTGAAACTATGCGGGTTATGCATGTCGATCTCGACTATGTGTACGACAAAAACCTGGCTCAACAGCGTAAAAATATCGATCTGCTCATTCAGCGGGTTTTCGATATGAAGATCACCCATGTCTTTTTACAGGCCTATGCCGATCCGAAAGGGGACGGCAACGTCAATGCGCTCTATTTCCCCAGTCGCTGGCTCCCTATGCGGGCGGATCTGTTTAACTTCGTTTCCTGGCAGTTGCAGACCCGTGCCGCAGTGAAGGTTTACGCCTGGATGCCGGTACTGGCGTTTGGGTTAGACCCCTCGGTGCCTCGCGTGGCGGCCTGGTCGTCAGACACCGGACGAATTGCGCCAGATAATCGCCAGTATTTGCGCTTATCACCCTGGAGTGCGGTTGCCCGGCAGAGAATCAACGACATCTACGAGGACCTGGCGCGCCATGCCAACTTCAGCGGCATTCTGTTCCATGATGACGCTTTTTTGACCGACTTTGAGGATGCCTCCCCGGATGCGCTCAAAGCCTATCGTTTAGCAGGTTTCCCGGACGATCTCGCGCAGATCCGCGCCAACCCGGAACTGCTGGCGCGCTGGACGCGCTTTAAAAGTCGCGCCCTGATTGATTTTACCCGGGAGCTCACGCAAACCGTGCGTGCGGTGCGCGGCCCACAGATCAAAACCGCCCGCAACATTTACGCCATGCCGGTACTGGATCCCCAGAGCGAAACCTGGTTTGCGCAGAATCTGAATGATTTTCTCGGCACCTACGACTGGACAGCCCCGATGGCGATGCCGCTGATGGAGAATGTCCCGGTCAACGATGCCAATGCCTGGCTGGACAGACTCGTCGGGCAGGTAGCCCGTTACCCCGGCGCGCTGGATAAAACGGTCTTTGAACTTCAGGCACGCGACTGGCGTAAGGGGGCAGGGCAGGACAACATTAGCGGTGAAATGCTTAACGGGTGGATGCGGCAGCTCAAGCTGAGCGGTGCCAGAAACTATGGCTACTACCCGGACGATTTCATTAACGATCAACCCCGGATGGCAGAGATCCGTTCTGCTTTTTCCTCCTACTGGTATCCGCAAAAATGACCGATCGCCTCATCGCCTTTCTGATCCTTTGCCTGATGTTCAGTTTTCCGCTCGGCGTGGCGGTGATTTTTACCGGTGAAGTGATCCTTGATTTCGTCTTTTTCTGGCCGCTTTTTATGTCGGCCCTCTGGATAAGCGGTGGGCTTTACTTCTGGTTTCACCGCGAGCGCCACTGGTCATGGGGGCCGGGCACACCGCCACCTGTACTCGAAGGCAATCCGCTGATTTCCATTCTTGTGCCGTGCTTTAACGAAGGGCTGAATGCCCGTGAGACTATCGAAGCGGCGCTGGCGCAACGTTATGAAAATATAGAAGTGATTGCTATCAATGACGGTTCTATCGACAGCACCGCGGCCGTGCTGGACAAGCTAGCGAGTGAATATACGCGGCTGCGGGTGATTCATCTGGCGGAAAATCAGGGTAAAGCGGTAGCCCTGCAGGCGGGTGCCGCGGCGGCGCGCAGTGATTTTCTGGTGTGTATTGATGGTGATGCGCTGCTGGATAAAGATGCGGCGGTGTATATGGTCGCACCACTGCTCAATCACCCTCGCGTGGGTGCCGTGACCGGTAATCCGCGTATCCGTACGCGTTCAACGCTGGTTGGGCGAGTCCAGGTGGGGGAATTTTCATCTATCATCGGCCTTATCAAGCGTACCCAGCGCGTCTATGGTCAGGTCTTTACCGTTTCCGGTGTCATTGCCGCTTATCGCCGTCGCGCCCTGGCAGAGGTGGGGTACTGGAGCCCGGATATGATCACGGAAGATATTGATATCAGTTGGAAGTTACAACTGCGCCACTGGTCAATTTTCTTCGAACCTCGTGCGCTGTGTTGGATTTTGATGCCCGAGACGCTGAAAGGGCTCTGGAAGCAGCGTCTGCGCTGGGCGCAGGGGGGCGCGGAGGTGTTTATCGTCAATATGCGTCGCTTGTGGAACTGGGAGTACCGGCGCATGTGGCCTCTGTTTATTGAGTTTTGTATGTCAACCGCATGGGCCTTTGCCTATGCCGTCAGCATTCTGTTGTTTATCTTCGGGCTGCTTATTCCGATGCCCGATTCTTTATATGTTCAGCACCTTTTCCCACCGGCTTTTACTGGCCTGATGCTGGGCGTGGTCTGTCTGTTGCAGTTCACGGTCAGTCTGATTATCGAAAGACGCTACGAGAAAGGTATTGCGGCCTCTCTGTTCTGGATTATCTGGTTTCCGGTGGTGTACTGGATGTTGAGCCTGTTCACTACGCTTGTGGCTTTCCCGAAAGTCATGCTGCGCCGCAAACGCAGCAGAGCTCGTTGGGTAAGTCCCGATCGCGGTATTGGGAGATTAAAACCATGATCCAACCTTTAATTTTTACTGAACAACGGCTGTTTCCACGCGCGCTGGATTCCCTGTTAACCATCGTTGCCTGGCTGGGGTTTGGCTGGCTGATTTACAGTGGTCTGATAACCGCGATTGAACACAATCCTTTTATGGGGACCAGACCGTTCTACACCACGCTCAGTACGTTGAGTATCTACCTGCTGGTGGCCTGTCTCATAAGTCTGGCGCTGATCGCCTGGGCAAAATATAACCAGCTGCGCTTTCGTATTGAGCGTCGTAAGCGCCGGCCTGAACTTGAGCGCCATGAGGTTGCGGCAAGTTTCAATATCACCCCCGAACTGGCGCTAATGATGAGTCAGGCCAAAGTCTTTACCCTCGCTCATTATGATACGGGGGCAATTGACCGCGTGTGGATGGCGAAAATTCTCGCTAACGTGCAGCGCGAGTAACGAAAAACCTGCCGGTAATTCTGGATGTTTGCTGGCAGGTTTTTTATGGAGTGCCTGCGGCTCGCTTAATACAGGAGGGCATGAATCGGCGTGCGTAGTGCGCCGCCTGTAGCTCCGGGGCGATGGTCCTGCCGATATGTGTAGTTGTAACGAAATTGAATTAACCGATATTGCGAACCCGCAATTTTTACTTTGAAATCATTATTTGGTAAGTAACAAACAGGCCAATACTGATAATTACAATCGCAGCAATGACATTGAAAATTATTTCACCAGTGGTGGCTGGCAGCTTCTTCCCACCATAGCCAGTCCCACCGCTATAGTTCCCTGAATTCGCGTTGTCAGATGAAGATACGTAGGAGTTGTTGTAGCTGGAAGTATGGTGCCGGGTCTTGCTGCGCTCATTTTCTCCACAGTCAGGGCAATAGTGATTAGTAATAGTTCTGTGACAGGTTGGGCAGGTAGCCATGGCGCACCTCTTCAAAAGTGGAGTGAAATAATAACGAAACCATCGACTTCATATTTCTATTGTTTTTATGGCTTGCCGTGTTGTGCTTAAACTAAAGCTTTTGCAGTGCTTTCCTTAGGCGTAGCTTTTACTTTTACAAAAGTTACTGTTTCTATCAATCCCCATTTTTAGTGGGCGCCAGGTTTGCCATACACGTCTGCCATCAGCCCCGTTTGACCTGTTTTTCTGTATGCCTGGATAACCGCGCACCGCAGATCGCTCAAGCTAGTGACAAATGCAAAATACGTTCTAATATTCTGTAGGACAAAAACTGAGAACATGGAGTTTCTTATGACGGTTGCTATGTTGACAGCCTTATCTGCGTTGCTGATTGTGTCGGGGCTTATCTACTTTTTGAGGCAGTTAGTAAATACATGGTGTGACCCCGAACGTCACTAGGCAGGCGGAGGTTGCCCTGATGGATTTCCTTCGCCGGCAACAGGCTATGCAGGGCGCAGGCTACCACCTGTGAACATTTACAATATAGGGATCGACAGCCGCGTCCTGGAAACAACCGCCTTCGGGCGGTTTTTTATTGCCAGATGAATTGTGTCGTTTGCGGATTAAAGGTTATGGTGGCTGCACTCCAGTTCTTTTCGGCACGCATTTTCTCTATGCAATGCGTGGCGTAAAGAGCATCTGGTGGAGTGAAAGAGGTATATTCGCGTTCGCGGGTTAACTTGAAATCATGTTTAGAGCCAAAAATTAAACCCTGAATGCGTATGCCTTCATTTTAGGTCCTTATACGGAAAAAACGACGCGTACACCATGCGATAATGTTTTCCCTTCATTAGATATAATCAAGGATATAAGCATGCATACGCGCACAACCCTTTTTGAACAATGGCTCCAGTACTCGATGACGACCTACTGTGATACATGGCCACCCACACTAACAGACGCCATAGGATTGCTGGCCGCGGTTATCACGCTTCTGGCTGTGAAAAGGAATTCGTATAAAACGCTTCGGATCTACATACCCGCTTTCTTGAATTTTTTTATACTTTCGCGAAAATAAAAAGTTACTTTTTGGAGAAACAGCCGTCATTCGCTGGCTTTTCTCATATCTTCAGGGCTGCCACCTCGTTCAGGACGCTATAACTCCCTGCCACCAGGCTGGGTTACGGCAATAAAAAAGCAGGATTAACATCCTGCTTTAGTGTGTTTAGCTTTCGCTAAACTATTTGCCAGATAGATTTCGCCAGATACTCTGGCTAATCCCAAAAGCCATTGCTAAACAAAACCCGCCGGCAGACCATCGTTCAATCCCCTCTGCCATAATGAATATGGCAATTCCTGTCACCGCCAGTGGCAGCGCAGCGATAAAGAAAAGAGCGACATTACAGAACACCTGGCCTGCAGTAAGTTTTTGAGACATGGTAATACCCTTATTGAACGAAACCGTCGACAACAGTTGTTGTTATTCTTGGGTGGTTTTTTACGTTCAAGGGGAAAGAGCACTATCTCATCGCTGGTCTTTACGGGCAATCCTGATTTTTTGTAGGGAGTCGCCAGTGAATCCCCGTCGGGTGATGGCAGATTATTTCATATTCAGGGTAAGCCCTATTATGATGCCATGTTGCACGTTTGGACTTACAGAAGGATGAGCATGGATTTTTCCCCTTTACTACACGCGTTGGCTGCCGTAACGATCCAGTGTCTTTTCGGCCTGAAACTGGGCAGATGGGGAATCGGTGGTGCGCTGGGTTCCCTGTGGTTTATCGCCCGTGAGCAAACCCAGGCTGAATACCGCTGGATTGCCCTGTTTGGGCATGGTAAGCGCGCCAACATGCCGTGGTGGGGCGGGTTTGACTGGCAGGTGTGGAATATGGCCAGCCTGCTCGACTGGCTGGTTCCGGTTATCGCCTGTACAGCCGTCTGGCTAGTCGCGCGTTACCGTTCATCCTCAACCCGCTCAGAGCTCGTTTAACCTTCATTTATCTTTCTCATGCTAACCTGGTCAGGATCCGCAGCCCGGTATGGAATGCCGGGTCCGTAGATATCAAAATACAAATCTATCCATGCAAGCATTTACCGCCAGTCTCTGGCGGTTTTTTTTTGCCCTTCAGACCAACATGAATTTTTTTCAATACCGATGAATTTTTCTCGTTTGCCGTGCGGCGCAGGCTATGACATCTTTTGGACATATAGCCATCCAGAAGTCTAAATGTTCAAATAATGAATTATCACTGTCGGCAATTACCTGGCGGCAGTTAAAGGAGATAAGCATGCAGCGACAACACGCCCCGAACCGTGCCGATGTGGTAGGCAGTTTCTTACGTCCCGATGCCATCAAACAGGCGCGGGTGAAGTTCGCCAGCGGTGAAATCGACGCGCAGCAGCTGCGTGCGGTAGAAGACGAGGCGATTCGCCATGTGGTAGAGCAGCAGTGCGCCTGCGGCTTAAACGTAGTGACCGACGGCGAGTTCCGTCGCGCCTGGTGGCACTTTGATTTCTTCGACGGCCTACAGGGCGTGGAGCGTTACGACTCAAACCAGGGGATCCAGTTTAACGGCGTGCAGACCAAAGCCCACGGCGTGCGCGTGACCGGCAAGCTGGGGTTCGGCAGCCATCCGATGCTGGATGATTTCCGCTACCTCCAGAGCGTCAGCGGCAACGCCCAGCCGAAGATGACCATCCCGAGCCCGAGCGTGCTGCACTTCCGCGGAGGACGTAAGGATATCGATGCCACCGTCTATCCGGATCTGGAGGTTTATTTCGACGACCTGGCGCAGACCTGGCGCGATGCCATTCACGCTTTCTACGCGGCGGGCTGTCGCAACCTGCAGCTGGACGACACCGTCTGGGCCTACCTCTGCTCCGACGATCAGCGCCGCCAGATCCGCGAGCGCGGCGATGACCCGGACCAGCTGGCGCATACCTATGCCCGCGTGCTGAATAAGGCCCTGGAAGGCAAGCCGGACGACCTGACCATCGGACTGCACGTCTGCCGCGGTAACTTCCGTTCGACCTGGATCTCCGAAGGAGGCTACGAGCCGGTGGCCGAAATTCTGTTTGGCACCGTCAACGTCGATGCCTTCTTCCTCGAATACGACAACGATCGTAGCGGCGACTTTGCCCCGTTACGCTTTGTCCGTCCGGGCAAGCAGCAGGTGGTGCTGGGGCTGATCACCACTAAAAGCGGCGAGCTGGAAAACCCGGAAGGGGTGAAAGCGCGTCTGGAAGAGGCAGCGAAGTACGTGGCGAAAAGCCAGATCTGCCTCAGCCCGCAGTGCGGCTTTGCCTCCACCGAAGAGGGCAACGCCCTGACCGAAGCCCAGCAGTGGGATAAGGTTCGCCTGGTCACCCAAATCGCCAGCGAAGTCTGGTAACGATTTCTCCACAGCGTTGCATTAATTAAGTGCAACGCTGTGCCATTCTGATCCGCCCCTGCGTTTAAAACCCTCTCCAGCCCCCTGATCCTGCTGATTTTTCGTTCTGGCATCCTTTTTGCTCTGTCTAATCCTGAATGCTTTTTCTGCGTCCACGCCGTAACGGACGATTTCGCACAGCGTTGTTTTTCAGGAGTGAAAATTATGCATCGTCGTACCTTGTTAAAAGCCTTTGCTTTATCGGCCTCCGTGGTGGCCATGGGGATGAGTTTCAGCGTGCAGGCAGCCGACACCATCAAGATTGGCATCATGCACTCGCTCTCCGGCACGATGGCGATTTCCGAAACGCCGCTGAAAGATGTGGCGCTGATGACCATCGACGAGATCAACGCCAAAGGCGGCGTGCTGGGCAAAAAGCTGGAGCCGGTGGTGGTGGATCCCGCCTCCAACTGGCCGCTGTTTGCCGAGAAAGCCCGTCAGCTGTTAAGCCAGGATAAGGTGGCGGCGGTCTTTGGCTGCTGGACCTCGGTCTCGCGCAAATCGGTGTTGCCGGTGTTTGAGGAGCTGAACGGTCTGCTGTTCTACCCGGTGCAGTACGAAGGGGAAGAGATGTCCCCGAACGTCTTCTACACCGGCGCAGCACCTAACCAGCAGGCCATCCCGGCGGTGGAGTACCTGATGAGCGAAGACGGCGGGGCGGCGAAGCGCTTCTTCCTGCTGGGTACCGACTATGTCTACCCGCGCACCACCAACAAAATTCTGCGCGCCTTCCTGCACTCAAAAGGGGTGCAGGATAAAGATATCGAAGAGGTCTACACCCCGTTCGGCCATAGCGATTACCAGACCATCGTCGCCAGCATTAAGAAATTCTCTGCCGCAGGCAAAACCGCGGTGGTCTCCACCATCAACGGCGACTCCAACGTGCCGTTCTACAAAGAGCTGGCTAACCAGGGCGTAAAAGCCACCGACGTGCCGGTCGTCGCCTTCTCGGTGGGGGAAGAGGAGCTGCGCGGCATCGATACCAAACCGCTGGTGGGCAACCTGGCGGCGTGGAACTACTTCGAGTCCGTGGATAACCCGGCCAACCAGACCTTCGTCGCAGCCTATAAAAACTGGGCCAAAGCGCAGAAGCTGCCGAACGCCGGCACGGTGGTGACCAACGACCCGATGGAAGCGACCTATGTGGGGATCCACATGTGGGCCCAGGCGGTGGAAAAAGCGGGCACTACCGACGTGGATAAAGTCCGCGCCGCAATGGCAGGCCAGTCCTTCAAAGCACCATCGGGCTTCACCCTGACCATGGATGCCACCAACCACCACCTGCATAAGCCGGTGATGATTGGCGAAATCGAGGGTAACGGCCAGTTCAACGTGGTGTGGCAGACCGAAGCCCCGGTCCGCGCTCAGCCCTGGAGCCCGTACATCGCCGGGAATGATAAAAAGCCCGACACCCCAATCAAAACTGCCAGCAACTGAATCCGGATCATAAAGAGGTAAAGCCATGAACGTCATGCGCACGATCTTCGCTCTCGTATGGCTTGCCGGACTGCTGCCAGGGATGGTGCAGGCAACGGACGCCGATAACTTTGTTGCCGCCAGCCGCAGCCAGCAGGCGGTGATGCTGGAGCAGTGGGCCGCCGCGCCCGATCCCGCCCGGCTGGCGTTGCTGCGAGCATTGCAGCAGGAAAGTGTCTATGTCGATACCCACAAACACGCCTTCGCCCGGGAAAACGGCGCCTTGACCGCTCTCGGTGAAGCCGCCCAGCCCGAGGGGGCTACCAAAGCCGTGCGGCTCACTAACCGCCTGCGGGTGCTGGCCGCTACGGCGCTCGCCACCCATCAGCTGACAGGTGACAGTGTCACCGAAAGGCTGGCGGCGGCGAAACAACTCCAGCGCGATCCCCAGCCGCAGATGCTGCCCTTTTTACAGCGTCAGCTGGCAAGCGAGAATGATGACGCGGTGCGTCAGGTGCTGAGCCTGGCCGTCGCCAGTCTCCAGTTGACCAGCACCCAGCCCGCGGTACGCCAGCAGGCCGTCACGCTGCTGGGCGAGTCGAGCGATCCGGAGGTGCAGGCCCGACTGCTGCCTTATACCCATCCGCAGACCGAGCCGGACGCCGGGGTGCGGGAAGCCGCCGCAGAAAGCCTGCGCCAAATCCAACACCGTCAGACCATCAGCGACCTGCTGGGCCAGGCGTTTATGGGCCTGTCGCTGGGCTCCATTCTGCTGCTGGCCGCGCTCGGACTGGCGATCACCTACGGCCTGCTGGGAGTGATCAATATGGCCCACGGCGAGATGCTGATGCTTGGCGCCTACGCCACCTGGATGGTGCAGCAGGCGATGGCGCAGTTTACCCCGCAGTGGCTCACCTTCTACCCGCTGGTGGCGCTGCCGGTGGCGTTCGGGCTCACCGCAGGCGTGGGCATGGCGCTGGAGCGCACGGTGATCCGCCACCTCTATGGCCGCCCGCTGGAAACCCTGCTCGCCACCTGGGGCATCAGCCTGATGTTGATCCAGCTGGTGCGCATGATCTTCGGCGCGCAAAACCTTGAGGTGGCTAACCCGGCGTGGCTCTCCGGCGGCGTGCAGGTCTACGCCAGCCTGATCCTGCCGTGGAACCGGCTGGTGGTGCTGGGCTTTGTGCTGCTGGTGCTCTTTTTCACCTGGCTGATCCTCAACAAAACCCGGCTGGGGCTCAACGTGCGGGCAGTGACGCAGAACCGCAGCATGGCGGCCTGCTGCGGGGTGCCTACCGGGCGCGTCGATATGCTGGCCTTCGGGCTGGGTTCCGGGATTGCCGGGCTCGGCGGGGTGGCGCTGTCTCAGCTGGGCAACGTCGGGCCGGAGCTGGGCCAGGGCTATATCATCGACTCCTTCCTGGTCGTGGTGCTCGGCGGCGTGGGGCAACTGGCCGGCAGCGTGGCGGCCGCCTTCGGGCTGGGGATTTTCAATAAGATCCTCGAACCGCAGATGGGTGCCGTACTGGGCAAAATCGTGATTCTGGTGGCGATCATTCTGTTTATCCAGAAGCGTCCTCAGGGGTTGTTTGCACTGAAAGGGAGGGTAATCGACTGATGAGCCAGCCACTGACCTTAACCCTGGCGCGGAAAGCGCCGCGCAGTTTACCGATCATACTCGGCCTGCTCCTTGCCGCCCTGCTGGTGCTGCCGTTTCTGGCGCTGCTGCCCGCCATGCATCCGCTGGCGGTTTCCACCTGGATGCTGACGCTGGTGGGCAAAATCCTCTGCTATGCGATTGTCGCCGTAGCGCTGGATCTGGTGTGGGGCTATGCCGGCATGCTGTCGCTGGGCCATGGCCTGTTCTTTGCCCTCGGCGGCTACGCGATGGGGATGTACCTGATGCGCCAGGCCGCGGGCGACGGCCTCCCGGCCTTTATGTCGTTTCTCTCATGGAGCGAGCTGCCCTGGTTCTGGTGGGGCACGCAGCATTTCGCCTGGGCGCTGGTGCTGATCGTCATGGTGCCCGGCCTGCTGGCGCTGCTGTTCGGCTGGTTTGCCTTCCGCTCAAAAATCAAAGGGGTCTATTTCTCCATCATGACCCAGGCGCTCACCTTCGCCGGGATGCTGCTGTTCTTCCGCAATGAAACCGGCTTTGGCGGCAACAACGGCTTTACCGGCTTCACCACGCTGCTGGGCTTCCCGGTGACCGCCACCTCAACGCGCATCGCGCTGTTTATTGCCACCGTGCTGCTGCTGGCGGCGTCGCTGGCGGTGGGGTACGCGCTGGCCAAAAGTAAGTTTGGCCGCATTCTGACCGCGGTACGCGACGCGGAAAACCGGCTGACCTTCTGCGGCTACGATCCCCGCGGTTTTAAGCTGCTGGTCTGGACGCTGTCGGCGGTGCTGTGCGGGCTGGCCGGGGCGCTGTACGTCCCGCAGGTCGGGATCATCAACCCCGGCGAGATGTCGCCCACCAACTCCATCGAAGCGGCAATCTGGGTGGCGCTCGGCGGGCGGGGTACGCTGATCGGCCCGGTGATGGGCGCCGCGCTGGTGAACGGCGCAAAAAGCGTCTTCACCGTGGCGATGCCGGAGTACTGGCAGCTGTTTCTCGGGCTGATTTTTATTGCGGTGACGCTGTTTTTACCGCGCGGCGTAACGGGCCTGTTCCGCAAGGGAGACCAGTAATGAGCGAGCAATTATTTACCCGCCAGCTGCCCGGAGATCGCTATCGCGACCAGACTGACCCGGTGTTACAGCTGGAGGGGATCAACGTCAGCTTTGACGGCTTTAAGGCGCTCACCGACCTGTCGCTGAATATTGGCGTGGGTGAGCTGCGCTGCGTGATTGGCCCCAACGGCGCGGGAAAAACCACGCTGATGGACGTTATCACCGGTAAAACGCGGCCCCAGAGCGGGCGCGCGCTGTACGACCAGTCGACGGACCTCACTACTCTGGATCCCATCGCCATAGCCCGTCAGGGCATCGGGCGCAAATTCCAGAAGCCGACGGTGTTTGAGGCCCTGACGGTATGGGAAAATCTCGAGCTGGCGATGAAGGGGGATAAATCGGTGTGGGCCAGCCTGCGCGCCCGACTGAGCAGCGAGCAGGGAGACAGGATCAACGAGATGCTGAGCCTGCTGCGCCTCGGCGGGGAGCGGCATCGTCGGGCGGGCCTGCTGTCGCACGGGCAGAAGCAGTTTCTCGAGATCGGCATGCTGCTGGTTCAGGAGCCGCATCTGTTGCTGCTCGACGAACCGGCCGCCGGGATGACCGACGCCGAAACCGAGTACACCGCCGAACTGTTTCGCACCCTGGCGGGCAAACACTCGCTGATGGTGGTGGAGCATGACATGGGCTTTGTGGAAACCATTGCCGATCACGTTACCGTCCTGCATCAGGGGCGGGTGCTGGCCGAAGGCTCGCTGCGCGAGGTGCAGGCCAACGAGCAGGTGATTGAAGTCTATCTCGGACGCTAAGGAGCGCGGATGCTACAGGTTAACGAACTGAATCAGTATTACGGCGGGAGCCACATTCTGCGCGGGGTCAGCTTTGAGGCCCTCCCCGGGGAAGTCACCTGCCTGCTGGGGCGCAACGGGGTGGGCAAAACCACGCTGCTGAAGTGCCTGATGGGGCTGATCCCGGCGCGCAACGGCGAAATCCTCTGGCAGGGCAAATCCATCACACACGCCCGACCGCACCAGCGGGTGCAGGCCGGGGTAGCCTATGTGCCGCAGGGGCGGGACATCTTTCCCCGCCTGACGGTGGAGGAGAACCTGCTGCTCGGGCTATCGCGCTTTCCGGCGCGTGAGGCGAAGCAGGTCCCGGAGGAGATCTGGCAGCTGTTTCCGGTCCTTAAGGAGATGAAGCAGCGCCGGGGCGGCGATCTCTCGGGCGGGCAACAGCAGCAGCTGGCGATTGGTCGGGCGCTGGCGAGTCGTCCTCAGCTGTTGATACTTGATGAACCGACGGAGGG
This sequence comes from Leclercia sp. TB492, assembly GCF_049974505.2. Taxonomy (NCBI): domain Bacteria; kingdom Pseudomonadati; phylum Pseudomonadota; class Gammaproteobacteria; order Enterobacterales; family Enterobacteriaceae; genus Leclercia; species Leclercia sp. TB492. Next base: position 2,179,440 of record NZ_CM127572.1, read on the forward strand.
GATCCAGCCTTCGGTGATTAAGGAGATTGGCCAGGTGATCCGTCAGCTCGCGAACCGGGGCGATATGGCGATCCTGCTGGTGGAGCAGTTTTACGACTTTGCCGCCGAGCTGGCCGACAGCTATCTGCTGATGTCCCGGGGCAGCATTATCCAGCGCGGGCGCGGGGAGGATATGGAACAGGAGGGCGTTCGCGGTCTGGTGGCGATTTAACGGGTTGTTTTGCGATATGTTATACTATAACATTCATCACTCTTTTAAAATGGAGTGAGGACGTTACCTTGGCAGGACATATTGGTAAATTTGCAATGACTCTGGGGGCGCTGCTGGTCAGCGGCCAGCTGTATGCCCATTCCCACGGCCACCAGATGACCGAAGCGGAACAAAAAGCGGCCAACGGCGTGTTTGACGATAAAGACGTAAAAGATCGCCCGCTCTCCAACTGGGACGGTGTCTGGCAGTCGGTCTATCCGTTTTTGCTGAGCGGCGATCTCGACCCGGTGTTCAAGAAGAAAGCCGAGAAAGACAAGAGTAAAACCTTTGACGAGGTTAAAGCCTATTACCGCACCGGCTACGCTACGGACGTGGAAACCATTGGCATTGAGAACAACATGATGGAGTTTCACACCGGGAAAAATGTGAGCCGCTGTGAATACGTCTCTAACGGCTACAAGATCCTGACCTATGCCTCCGGCAAGAAGGGCGTGCGTTACCTGTTTGAATGTAAGGACGCCAGCAGCAAGGCACCGAAGTTTGTCCAGTTCAGCGACCACACTATTGGTCCGCGCCAGTCGGCCCATTTCCATATCTTTATGGGCAACACCTCCCACGAGGCGTTATTAAAAGAGATGGATAACTGGCCGACCTATTATCCAAACGAAATGTATAAAAAGCAGGTGGTAGAGGAAATGCTGCACCATTAATTCCGGTGCGGCCTGGGGGCCGCTACGCTTGCCCGGCCTACATGTTTTGTAGGCCCGTGCAAGCGTAGCGCCGCCGGGCAATTACCGCGATACTAAATCAGGCACATCAACCCACGCCTTCACCCGCATTCCGCGCAGAATCATCATCCACGCCAGCACAATGGCGACCATCATAATTACAAACAGCGACCAGTGCGGGAGATGGGTCAGGATCAGCCCGGAGATCATCGGGTTGAAGGCCGCACCCAGCCAGCCAAGCGCCTGGGCGGAGAAATAGCTGGCTTTCATGCCCGGCGGGGCGATGTTGTCGATCAACATGTATTCCCCTGGCGCATAGATAATCTCACCCACGGTAAAGACCGCCGCAGCCAGCCCCCAGTAGATCAGATTCTCCCCGGAGAGCATAAACCCGGCCAGACCGAGGACAAAAAACAGTGTGCCCAGCGTCATCAGCGGGCGGATATTACGCGCCGACAGTTTACGGCCAATGATGTACTGCAGCGAAACCACCATCGCGGCATTCACCGGCAGCACTACGGCCACCACGTTCTGGGCGAAATCGCTGTCATAGTCTGCCGCCAGCACGTACTGGGAAATGCAGCTGGCGAAGGAGCCGCCCACGTAGGAGGCCAGCAGCCCGGAGAGGGTATACCAGAACAGCGCCCGGTCGCGCAGCAGTACCGACGGCTGCCACGGCACTGGCACATGCTCGCTGTCGGCCGCCACGCCTTTCTGCACATAGCGTTGGACCAGCACCAGCGGCAACGCGGCGCAGAAGGCCGCTACCCAGAACGGCAGTTGCAGGCTGTACATCACCAGCAGGGTGCTCAATGGCGGCCCGACGGTCCAGCCGATGTTGAGAAAACTGTAGTTAAGGGAGAAAACCCGCGCTTTTTCCGCCGGGTTGAGTACATCGGAAAACCAGGCTTTCAGCACCGTGGAGAAGATCGAATAGGCGCAGTTGATCAGCGCGAAGGCCAGCACCACCAGCACCACGTTATCCACCAGCGGGATCGCCAGGAAGCCCAGCGCCACCGCCGTAATGGCGATCAGCATGTAGCGGTTTTTATCGAACTTGTCGGCCAGGATGCCAAAGCCCAGGCTGAAAACCACCCCGATAGTCAGCGCCACCGTCAGGGCATAACCAATATTCTCCACGCTCATGTTATAAACGCGGGTGAGATAGATGGTCATAAACGGCAATGTCGCGCCGCGACCAATGGTGAGTAACAGCGACGACGCCAACAGCGCTGCGGTTGAGCGCCTGAGTGATGGTTTCATTTTCCTGCCCGACAATTGCGTGTGAAGTTTTTGTTATGTCTTATCAGGATTAACATGGCATAAGAGGCTTGTATACCACCAAATTTATCCCTAAGTGCTTCGCCTGACTGTCAGAATTAATGATCTGTTCCTCGGCGGTTTTTTTCGTTACTTTGATAAGCGTTTACAAAAATTTAATAAACAGGGGCAGGGTATGACGCGCAAAGACGGGCTGCTGGCATTGCTGGTGGTAGTGGTTTGGGGGCTGAATTTTGTGGTGATCAAAGTCGGATTGCACAACATGCCCCCGCTGATGCTGGCCGGTTTACGCTTTCTGCTGGTGGCCTTCCCGGCGCTGTTCTTCGTTGCCCGCCCAAAGATCCCGTTTCGTCTGCTGCTGGGCTACGGCCTGACCATCAGCTTCGGTCAGTTTGCCTTTCTGTTCTGCGCCATTAACTTCGGCATGCCAGCCGGTCTGGCCTCGCTGGTGCTACAGGCGCAAGCGTTCTTCACCATCATCCTTGGCGCGCTGGTGTTTGGCGAGCGCCTTCAGGGCAAACAGCTGGCGGGGATTGCCCTGGCCGTGGTCGGCGTGCTGGTGCTGGCGGAGGCCAGCCTGAACGGGCAGCACGTCGCGCTGCTGGGCTTTTTACTGACCCTGGCGGCGGCGTTCTGCTGGGCCAGCGGCAATATCTTCAACAAAAAGATCATGCAGCTTGAGACGCGTCCGGCGGTGATGTCGCTGGTAGTGTGGAGTGCGCTGATCCCGATCCTGCCCTTTATGGCGGCCTCATATCTGCTGGATGGCCCGACGGTGATGTTGCACAGTCTTGTCACCCTCGACCTGACCACGATTTTGTCGCTGATCTATCTGGCCTTTGTCGCCACCATTGTTGGCTACGGCATCTGGGGCGCGCTGCTCGGGCGCTACGAAACCTGGCGGGTGGCACCGCTGTCGCTGCTGGTCCCGGTGGTGGGCATCGCCAGTGCGGCGCTGCTGCTGGATGAAAAACTGGGGGCGTGGCAGCTGGTGGGGGCGCTGCTGGTGATGGCCGGACTTTATATCAACGTTTTCGGCTTGCGCCTGCGTCGGGCGACGCGGGTCAGAGGCTAAAAAAAGCCCCGCGCGGGCGGGGCAAAACGCATTAAGAGTGCTGATTGTAATAGGGCACGCCTAATTCGTCAGATTTGTCGCTGCCTGCGCCCATATGGTTAAAGTCATGGGGCGACTGGCCGTTAGCCGTTGGCAGGATCATCGTGTCGCGGCTGTTCTGCTGCGGGACACGTGGAGTTTGCTCCGCAAAACTCTGGCCAGAGACCAGCTCCAGGGCGGTGAGAACGGCGGAAGCGAATAGTTTCATAATTTCCTCGATACGTCTTAGAGCCTACGGGACCAGGCTCTTAATACAGGCGTTTAGCAGTTACAGTGGTTAATCGGAAGCAGATACCGGGATTCCCCATGCATATTGGTGATGCGATATTTATGCGGTGGAACGTCGAAGTAGTTCTTGAACGTGCGTGTCAGGGTCTGCTGCGATTCAAACCCATAACGCTCAGCCAGATACAGGATCGGCTCGTTACTTTCCTTCAGCTTCTGCGCGATTTCCGTTAATTTGCGGCTGCGGATGTACTGGCCTAATGAGTGGCCGGTCTCTTTTTTAAACATCCGTTGCAGGTGCCATTTTGAGTAACCTGAACGCTCAGACACTTTCTCAAGCGAGAGCGGCGACTCCAGGTTATCTTCGATCCAGCCCAAAATGCTATGAATAGTGATGGCGTCAGTATTGCGTCTGGACATCGTCATACCTCTTTCTGTTTACGGCAGGATTTTCTTAAGCAAGTGCTCAAGAGTTGCCACTTCGTCCGCCGTTAAGTTTTTTGTTAGTTCCTGGTGCAGTTTTTGTCCTACTAATTGATGACATTGTTCACACATTGCCGCGCCGTCGCTGGTCAATTGCACCAGCACGCCGCGTTTGTCATTCGGATTCGGGCGGCGTTCAATCCACCCCTTGCAGACCAGCCGATCCATCATGCGCGTCAGCGCGCCGAGGTCGACAGATAAGATTTTTTTCAGCTCAACCGGGGTGATACACACTTCGCAGCGCACAGAACAGAGCACTTTAAACTGGGTTGCGGTGATATCCAGCGGTGATAAATAATCATTGAGCAGGCGGTCTTTCTTCTGGTTAACCATGTAGATAAGCCGACCCAGCGGAATGATTTCGTTGAAGAGGTCACTGGTGCTTTTCACAATGGTTGCCCTGGCAAGTAGTTTAATCACGGCAGATATTATTGCTCAGGCAACTATAAGTCAACTGAATGCATTTGCTTATGACACGATTTGCTAAAGCGATTCAGATCACTTTTTTGCCCGCCAGGCGGATCGTCATATCACCGGGATAAATTGATTTCGGAGCGAAAATATTACTTACGATGTGTGCGTAGCTGTAACGGTTGTTTTGACCCTATACTTGCCTGGTTAATTTTTGATAAGGACGAATCCGTAAAATGGTTGATTTAATTAAAGCAATTGGTCTTGGGCTGGTGGTGCTGTTACCCCTGGCAAACCCGTTAACCACCGTTGCGCTTTTCCTTGGCCTGGCGGGCGACATGAACCGTGAACAACGTAATCATCAGTCGCTCATGGCCTCCGTTTACGTCTTCGCGATCATGATGGTGGCGTACTACGCCGGGCAGCTGGTAATGAACACCTTCGGGATCTCCATTCCCGGCCTCCGAATTGCGGGGGGGCTGATCGTGGCCTTTATCGGTTTCAGAATGCTGTTCCCCGCGCCGAAATCGCCGGATGATTCCGACGTGCAGGACGCGCTGGAAGATAAGCAAAATAAAGCGGCTCCGAACATTGCCTTCGTGCCGCTAGCGATGCCAAGCACCGCGGGACCGGGTACCATTGCGATGATCATCAGCTCCGCCTCGACGGTGCGCAGCGGTTCTGCTTTCCCGGACTGGGTGGTCATGATTGCGCCGCCGCTGATTTTTGCCATTATCGGCGTGATCCTGTGGGGCTGTCTGCGTAGCTCGGGCGCGATTATGCGCTGGGTGGGCAAAGACGGTATCGAAGCCATCTCCCGCCTGATGGGCTTCCTGCTGGTCTGTATGGGCGTGCAGTTTATTATTAACGGCGTGCTGGAAATTATTAAAACCTATCCGTAATAACCGAACCGGGTGGCGCTCGCCACCCGGTTACCTCTCTAGCCGTGATGCGGTTGCTCTTCCAGGGCGACGGGCCATTTGCGAAAGATCAGCACCGACCAGATCAGCGCCGCAAGGGCCGGGATCGCCCCCAGATAACCGATCGACGCCATCGACAGATGCAGGATCACCTGATTGCCCACCAGCGCACCCGCGCCAATCCCCAGGTTGAAAATACCCGAGAACAGCGCCATCGCCACGTCCGTGGCATCCGGCGCCAGGGCCAGCACTTTCACCTGCATCCCAAGACCGATAATCATGATTGCCACGCCCCAGACGATGCTCAGCAGGGCGAGATTTGTCTCACTGCCCGAGGCGGGCAGCAGCAGAAGCAGACACGCCAGCAGCAGGCCAATGGCGCTGCTCACCAGCAGCGAGGCGTGACGGTTGCCGAGCTTGCCAAACAGCAGGCTGCCGATAATGCCTGCGCCGCCCAGCAGCAACAGCAATACCGTGGCAAAGCTGGCGCTGAACCCGGCGATGGTCTGTACAAACGGCTCGATGTAGCTGTAGGCGGTGTAATGGGCTGTCACCACGACGACCGTCAGCAGATAGAGGCTCATCAGCGCCGGACGACGCATCAGCAGCGGCAGGCTTTTCAGCGAGCCGGAGTGCTCACTTGGCAGTTTGGGTAACAGCTTGATCAGACACAGCAGGGTGAACAGCGCCCCGAGCCCGATAACGAAAAAGGTGGTACGCCAGCCGAATATCTGTCCGACGATGCGGCCGATTGGCAGCCCGAGCACCATCGCCAGCGCGGTGCCGGTGGCCAGCAGGCTCAGGGCCTGAGCGCGCTTCCCGGCCGGGGCCAGGCGGATCGCCAGCGAGGCGGTAATCGACCAGAAAATGGCGTGCGCGAAGGCAATGCCGATCCGGCTTATCACCAGCACCGTGAAGTTCCACGCGAGGAACGACAGCACATGGCTGGCAATAAACAGCACAAACAGCCCGATCAGCAGTTTGCGCCGCTCCATCTGGCTGGTGAGCAGCATAAAGGGTAACGACATCATCGCCACCACCCAGGCATAGATGGTGAGCATGATCCCCACCTGCGCGGTCTCCATGCCGAAGCTGCTGGCGATATCCGAGAGCAGGCCGACGGGGACAAATTCAGTGGTATTGAAGATAAAGGCGGCAACGGCGAGCGTGACCACCCGTAGCCACGCGACCCTGCGGGAAACGGTGTTGGTTGTCATAGGGAAATCCGGGAGTCGTTACGTCAATGAGGTGCGGCGATCTTAAAACCTTCCCTGCTGAAAATACAATCATTTTGTGATGTAGATCTCACTATATCCAAAAAGTAATAGCTGGTGAAACAGGGTATTTTCCATGAATATAGGATGCAACATTACGTTAACAGTGGATAAAGCAATGCAGGAGATTGAGTTTTATCTGGTCGATGCGTTCAGTGAAGGCTCGTTTGGCGGCAACCCTGCGGCGGTGTGCCCTTTGCCGGCATGGCTGCCGGACGAGACGCTGCTCAATATGACGCGGGAGCACAACCAGTCTGAGACCGCTTTTTTCGTGCGCCACCGGGGCGGCATTGAGCTGCGCTGGTTCACCACGCGCGGCGAGGTGAACCTCTGCGGCCACGCCACTCTGGCGACCGCCTGGGTATTGTTCAACGAGCTGGACTATCCCGACGCCCGCATCCATTTTGATACCGCCTCCGGCAGGCTTACCGTCAGTCGTGACGGCGACTGGCTGACCCTCGATTTCCCGGCCTGTCCTGGCGAGCCGCAGACCCCGCCGGCAGAGATGCTTGCCGCGCTTGGGATCGAAAACTACGTCGAGGCCCGCAAGGGGCGCGCCTGGATGCTGGTGCTGGAAGATCGTCAGCAGGTTGAGGCGGTCACGCCGGATATTCACGCCATGACGCCCGGCGAGCATAAAGTGTCGATCACCGCGCGCGGCGAGGGCGAATACGATTTTGTCAGCCGCTTTTTTTCGCCGGGGGCGGCGCTGTGGGAAGATCCGGTCACCGGGTCGGCCCATACCATGCTGATCCCGTACTGGAGCGAAAAGCTGAATAAAACGTCGATCTTTGCCCGGCAGGTCTCTGCCCGTGGCGGCGACGTGCGTTGTGAACTGAAGGGCGACCGGGTGTTAATGAGCGGCAGGGCATCGTTGTATATGAAAGGTCATCTGTTTTTACGCTAACAATAAGGGTTAACCCAATGAAAGAAATTGCATTTTATCTGGTCGATGCGTTTAGCGATCGCGCGTTTGGTGGGAATCCTGCAGCCGTTTGCCCGCTCGAGGAGTGGCTACCGGATGACGTGCTGTTAAAGATGGCCCAGCAGCATAACCAGTCGGAAACCGCCTTTTTCGTGCGTACCGACGTGGGCTTTGAACTGCGCTGGTTTACCACTCAGTACGAGATTAACCTTTGCGGTCACGCCACGCTCGCCAGCGCCCACGTGATTTTTGAGTATCTGGACTACCCACACACCGAGATCGTTTTCTCCACCCGTTTTGTCGGCGACCTGAAGGTCACCCGCAGCGGCGACTGGTTAACGCTTAACTTCCCGGCGTGGAGCAGCGAGCCGGTAGACAACCCGCCAGCGCTGCTGTTCAGTACCCTCGGCATCACCGGGGCGAAGGAGGTGCGGGCAGGGCGCGACTACATGGTGGTGCTGGAGAACCAGCAGCAGGTTGAGGCGTTGACCCCGGATATCGACGGCATGATGCCGCTGGATAAGATGGTCTGCGTCACCGCCCCGGGGGATGAGTATGACTTTGTCAGCCGCTTCTTCTGCCCGGGTGAGTCGGTGGCGGAAGATCCGGTGACCGGCTCCGCCCACAGCATGCTGATCCCGTACTGGAGCGAAAAGCTGGGTAAAACGTCGCTACAGGCCCGTCAGGTCTCGCCCCGCGGCGGCGATCTGCGCTGCGAGCTGAAGGGCGACCGGGTATTGATTGGCGGCCAGGCGGCGCTCTATCTGAAGGGCACCGTTTATCTGCGCGGCCATTAAAAGCCTTTGCTGTGCTTCAGCCACTCCACCTCTTCGGGGGTGGAGTGGCGATTAAGCAGACTGTTGCGGTGCGGGTAGCGGCCAAAGCGCTCAATAATCGCCCGGTGCTTGATTTCCGCATTCAGAAAGCCCGGCACGTTCAGGGCGGTGAACAGCCGCTCTGCCTCCTGATGAATCACTCGTGATTCCGCATGCATCATCGGCAGCAGCGAGACGCCTTTTTCGTTGCTGTCCAGCTCGTGCCACATCGGCTGATAAACCAGCTCCTGGGAGAGGATCAGCGCCATGCCGTCCTGCTGCCAGGCGCGTGCGTCGTTGCGGTTCAGGTTGCGCGAGAGTTGATCGAGCAAAACGATCTCCGCCAGCCGTCCGTGCGGCGTGCCCCGCCAGTGAAACAGCACCCCCCGACAGGCGGCCTGCCACAAGGGGTAGAAGCGATGTTTGCACTGGGCGTCGAAATCATCATTGCGGGAAAACCAGAGCGGTTGATGCTGGTCGTGAAACCAGAATTCAAGCAGAGAAGCGTATTCCATGGCGGGTTCCGGCGTTGGGGTTAAGGCGCTCATACAAATGTAGGCCGGGTAAGGCGCAGCCGCCACCCGGCGTGGTTTGGCACCCTGCGGTCTGCAACGCCGGGCGGCGCTGGCGCTTGCCCGGCCTACGATGTGGTTCGGTTTTTGTAGGCCGGGTAAGGCGCAGCCGCCACCCGGCGTGGTTTGACATCCTGCGGTCTGCATCGCCGGGCGGCGCTGGCGCTTGCCCGGCCTACGGTGTGGTGCGGTTTTTGTAGGCCGGGCAAGGCGCAGCCGCCACCCGGCGAGGTTTGGCACCCTGAGGTCTGCAACGCCGGGCGGCGCTGGCGCTTGCCCGGCCTACGGTGTGGTGCGGTTTTCGTCGGCCGGGTAAGGCGCAGCCGCCACCCGGCGTGGTTTGGCACCCTGCGGTCTGCAACGCCGGGCGGCGCTGGCGCTTGCCCGGCCTACGATGTGGTTCGGTTTTTGTAGGCCGGGTAAGGCGCAGCCGCCACCCGGCGAGGTTTGGCACCCTGAGGTCTGCAACGCCGGGCGGCGCTGGCGCTTGCCCGGCCTACGGTGTGGTGCGGTTTTTGTAGGCCGGGTAAGGCGCAGCCGCCACCCGGCGTGGTTTGACATCCTGCGGTCTGCAACGCCGGGCGGCGCTGGCGCTTGCCCGGCCTACGGTGCGGTGCGGTTTTTGTAGGCCGGGCAAGGCGCAGCCGCCACCCGGCAAACAGGCCGCACAACTCACCCCAGCGACGCGCCACCGCACAGCACCAGCTCCTGCCCGGTGATGGGCGCGGCCTCGGCGCTCAGCAGATAGTTGACCATCGCCGCCACCTCTTCCGGGGCGATCAGCCTCCCCATCGGTGGCATTTTTGGCGGTGACGTTTGCCGTCCGGGCGCACTCAACATCGGGGTCTGCGTCGCACCCGGGGCCACCACATTGGCGGTGATCCCGCGCGGAGCCAGCTCCGCCGCCCAGCTGCGCACCATCCCAACCAGTGCCGCTTTGGTGGCGACGTACTGCGAGCGCCCGGCTGCTCCCCGTGAGGTGCGGCTGCCGATAGCGATCAGCCGTCCACCCGCGCTCATCCGCGGGGCAAAGTGGTTAAACAGGATCTCGGCGGCGTGGATATGCAGCCTCCACAGACGAGCGCTGACCGCCGGATCCAGTTCGCCGAGCGGGGCGGCGGCCATCATTCCGGCGGCATGGACGATCGCCTGCGGCACCGGCAGGGTATTAAGCGTGGCGCTGAACGTGACGCTGTCACTTAAATCCACGCTCAGGCTGGTAAAGTTCGGGTGTCCGCACTCCACTTCGCGTCGGCTTAAGCCCGTCACCTGCCAGCCTTCCGCCAGCAGGCGTTTGACGATAGCTTCGCCGATGCCCGAGCTGGCACCGGTGACAATCGCATGGCGCATATCACACCTCCAGCAGGGCGCGTGGCACCTTGAACACCGCCTTGCGCACGGTCATCGGCGCGTTCACCGCGCACAGCGCCTGATGCGGCTCGCCGGGCAGAAACACCGCGAAATCCCCGCTGCGTAAGGTAATGCTCACCGGATGCTGCGCCCCGGCGGCGATCCAGAGATCCGGTTTGCGCTCTTCGTCGCCGACCTGCGCGACAGACTGCATCCCGGCGCGGATCGTCTCTTCACCCGCCAGCACCACCTGAATATCGGCATATAAATAGTGATATTCGGTATGACGCTCGGCCTGCGGCTGAGTCTGCGCCGGGCCGATATGGCAGAACCACGGACAGCCTTGCGGCTGCCAGCGTCCGTCATCCCGGGCGGTGAGCGCCGTCAGGGAACAGTCCGGGCGCTCGAGGATCGCCCGCAGCACCGGCGGGAGCCCCGCCAGCGGCAGGGCGTTAAGATGACCAATAATCACTGTTGCGGCTCCTTTACCCACTCCGGCGACACGCGCACATACTTGATCGCCTGACGGAAATACGTGTAGGCGATATGCAGCGACCCGTCGGCACCCTGTTTGATGCTGGGATAGGAGAACTCGCGGTTCAGTTTCTCCAGCGAGTTGTTGGTCATGCAGTAGCCGTCACCCTCGTCGAGGTTGCGCTGCCAGGCCCAGCTTTTCCCGCCGTCGTTGGATATTGCCACCGTCATTGGCGCGCGCGGTGCACCCCAGAAGGCGGCGCGACCGTGGGTCACCTCCGGCTCTTTACGGCCATCGCCATCGTCGATCTCGTCATACAGCGAGGCGCGGCGCTCCAGCGCACCCGCCGCGCTCATGTGGTTGAACACCAGCGCCAGCTCGCCGCTGGCAAGGGTGGTGACCTGAATCGACGAGTTGTTGTTCGGCAGCGCTGTAGGTTCCGGCACCGACCAGCTTTCGCCGTTGTCCAGCGACTGGCTGATGTAGATATTGTCCGCCCAGCGGCTGCGATACAGCGCCACCAGATGGCCGTTATTCAGGGCGGTGATGTTCATGTGCACGCAGCCCAGGCTCTCCGGCACCTCGACGTCGCGCCAGCTTTTACCCTGGTCTTCGGAGATTTTCACCGCGCTGATGTCGTCATTACCCACCCATTTTTCGCCCGGCTGGGTGCGGCAGTAGAAGACCGGCAGCAGCCAGGTGCCGTTCTCCAGCACCACAATGGGCTGGCGAATAAAGGTGCCGGGTTTATCCAGCAGGGTGGCAATCTCGCCCCAGCTTTTACCCAAATCCTCAGACTTGCGGTAACGGACGATGGCAGTATCCTGGTTGCCGGAGAGCTGCGCGGTCCACAGCAGCCACAGCACGTTGTCCGGGGCGAGGAACAGCACCGGGTTCTGCTCCGAGCGGCTGGCGTCGTCCGACAGCTTCACCGCTTCGCTCCACTGGTTGCTGCCCGGGGCCAGGCGCGACCCCCACACTGAAATATCAGCGATCCCTTCCTGGGTGCCGCCAAACCAGACGCACATCAGGGTGCCATCCGGCAGCGGCAGCAGGTTCGCGGCGTGGTTCTGCGGGCAGGAAGAGGGCAGCATCGCCGTTTCCACGCGGGCATCCTGCGGCTGCGGGCGAACAATCCCGTCACGGGTTACGGTTACAGACATATCAGACTCCATTATGTTGAACAGGGGCAGGCGCTTTGCGATCCGCTTTATTCGGGATCAGACGGTCGAGGACCATAATCACCGCCGGGGTGATCAGCGCGATATACATATTGTTAATGCCAAACGGGTCGCCCAGCAGATACCAGAGGGAGGTCACCACGCAGGCACCAATCAGGCCGGCGTTGGCACCCCGGGTGCTCTTAAAGAACGGGGCATAGAAGGCAATGACCGCCACCACAGTAATCGACAGACGAATGGCGCGGGTGAAGAAGGACAGCTTCAGCACTTCCGGCACCAGCAGGACGAAAATCAGCGGCAGGAAGCCAATCAGCAGCGACATCCAGCGGGTGGCTTTAAACTCCTGCTCCGGGGTGGGGTTGCGGTACGGCACGTAGAAATCTTTCACCACCAGCGAGGCGATAGCCAGCGCCACGGTACTCACGCTCACGAAGATTGACGCTACAAGTGACGTTGTCACCAGACCGGCCAGCCACGGGTTCATGTCCTGCAGGAAGATCGGCATGGCATACAGGCTGTCGATCTCCGGGTGCAGATACTTCGCCGCCACGCCGATCACCGCAATCGCCAGGGCAATCGGCAGGCAGAAGAAGAACGCCACCCATGTGGAGCGTTTGGCCGACTTCACATCTTTGGTGGAGGAGATGGCCTGAATCACAAACTGGGTACAGAAGATGGAACCGATGGTGCCGATCAGCCAGGCGAAGATGGTGCTGGCGCCGATGTTGCCATCCCAGGTCCAGTAGTACGACGGCATCTGCTCAATCATTGGCGTAAAGCCGCCGGTTTTGGAAAGCGCGAAGCCCATGATCACCAGGATACCGAAATACTTGAGAGCGCTGTGCAGCAGCGTGACCCAGGCCACGCCCTTCATGCCGCCAAAGGCGAAGTAGAAGGTACTGACTACCGCAGTGATAAAGGCCGCGACCGGCAGGTTGACCTTCAGCACGGTGGAGATGGCCGCCGCGCCGGAGACATAGTTGCCGACGTTCACCAGCAGCAGGGCGTAAATCATGATGATCGAGATAATGTTTTTGGTGCTGGTGCCGTACTTCTCGGCAATCGCCCCGGAGATGGTGATTTTGCCGGTGCTATAGATGCGCTTCACCAGCAGCAGGCCAAACAGCGGGAAGCCAATCGCCGCGCCAATCACCGACCAGGAGGCGGCAAAACCATCCTCGAACGCCGCCTGGGCGGTGCCGATGGTAGATTTGGCGCCGATGTATTCGGACATCAGCAGGATCCCGACGATAAACGCCGGCATCGCCCGGGAGCCCTCCATAAAATCGCCGGAGTTTTTACTGCGCAACCGGAAGGTCAGCCAGGTGGTAAACAGGATGTAGACAATCACAATGCCTACGATGATCAGGGTATCTTCAGCGGTAAAATTGTTCATCTTTGCCTCTCTTCAGGGCGTAGGAAACCTGGGCGCCCGCGGCACCCGGTATTCTTATGGACGAAATCAAACGCCGGTTACTGCAGTGACTTCGTCACTATCTGGCGGATCTGTTCAGTCTGTTGCGCATCAAAAGCCACCGCGTAGCGGCTTTCACCCACCTCTTCGCCCATCACCTGCAGCGCCTTTTTCACGGCGGCCGGAGAGAAGGCAATTTTATATAAATTCGTTCGCAGCTCGGTGACGCTCTCCTGCGCCTGACGCGAGCCGTCAATATCGCCCGCCTGGTAACGCGCCCAGATGGCGTTGATCGCCGCCGGGGCGACGTTCGCCAGCCCGGAAATACAGGCGGAACAGCCCTCGACAAAGCCCTGGTGGATCAGCGAGTCCGGGCCGTTCAGCACGGCGAAATCCTCGATGCCCTGGGCGGCCTTCAGGAAACCGCTCAGGCTCTCATAGCTGCCCGCGCTGTCCTTAATGCCGATGATGTTCGGGTGCGAAGCCAGCACCCGCGCGGTGTGCGGTTCAATAGTGTTGCCGGTGCGCGCCGGGATGTTGTAGAGAAATACCGGCACCGTCAGGGCATCGGCGATGGCGGTATAATGGGCGATCAGCTCCGCCTGGGTCAGGGGCACAAACCACGGGGTGATCACCGAGACCGCATCGACGCCCAGGGCTTCGACCTGCTTGCCGAGACGGATAGTGGCGCGGGTGGAGATCTCCCCGATGTGCGCCACCACCGGCGCACGGCCTGCGACCTCTTCCACGCAGGTGCGGGCGACGGCCACCTTTTCCTCTTCGGTCAGCACAAAGAACTCACCGTTGGTACCGCCGCAGAAAATACCGTTTCCCGCCGCCAGCTGGCGCTGGATCTGGCGTTTCAGTCCCGGCAGATGCAGCGCGCCATCCTCCGTAAAGGGGGTGACGATTGCCGTCAGCACGCCTTCAATCTTGTTACGCATTTCTCACTCCTTCGATGTTAAATTTCGGGGAACAGGGTCTGATAAATGCCCTGCACCTCGGCATGGCTGACCTGACGCGGGGCGTTGTTCATCAGGCGTTTTACGTTCAGGGCGGCATCGCTCAGGGAGGCGATGTCATCCCGCGGTACGCCCAGCGTTTCGAGGTTGTCCGGTAAGTTCAGGCGGCGCACCAGGGCGGCAAACCACGCCACAAGCGCGTGGGATTTCTCTTCTGCCGACAGGGAGGTATCCGCACCCGGCACCAGATCCCACACCTGCGCAAATTTTTCGACGGCATCCGGGCGCACCAAGCGCATGCAGGGCGCTAAAAGAATGGCGTTAGCGACCCCGTGCGGCAGGTGATACTTGCCGCCCAGCGGATAGGAAAGGGCATGCACCAGATGGGTTCCGGCATGGGCAATGGCTACGCCGCCGTAGTACGAGGCCCACAGCATCTCCAGCTTCGCCGCCAGGTTATGCGGCTCGGCGCAGGCGGTTTCGATATTGTTCAGCAGCTTGCGCAGGCCAATCAGCGCCGCGTTGTCGCTCACCGGATTCGCCACGGTGGCGGTAAAGCATTCGATAAGGTGACACAGGGCATCGATCCCGGTGGAGGAGGCAATGTGCGGCGGCATGCTGGTGGTCAGTTCGGGTAACAGCGCCACGTAATCCGGCAGCAGCACCGGAGAGATAATGCCGATTTTGGTGCTCTGCTCAGGAATGGCGAGGATCGCGTTCGGCGTGGCTTCAGAGCCGGTGCCGGCGCTGGCCGGGATCAGTAATGAGGCGAGGCGCAGGGTCGGTTTTTCACCCGTCAGCAGGGCATCCAGCCCCGGTGAAGCAGGATGGCACAGCACGGAGAGCAGTTTCGCCACATCCAGTACGCTGCCGCCGCCCACGCCAACCACCAGATCAAAGTCGGTGTTGTTGATCTCCGCCAGCAGGGCGCGAACGTCATGGTTGGTGGGCTCCGGCGGCACGCTTTCGATCACGCTGACGCTACGGTTGTCGGCTTCCAGCAGGGTGCGGATGGCGCGAGCGGCGTCCAGACGAGCGATATTGCCGTCGGTGACCAGTAAAAGGCGCGTCTTGCCTGCCAGCAGTGGCGCGAGGGCCGGGATCGCACCCGCACCGCTGATAATTGTACTGTTAATGGTTAACACATTGCTCTCCTGTTGCTGTGTCTGTGATTGATTTCGCTCAAACCCGGCAATCACACTCATCGTGTGTCTAAACTTATAATTTATTCGCAAACTGAATACCTTGATCTTGCTCACACATAATCAAACGTGATTGAATATAATCATTATCAGGAATTGCGAACCTTTGGGGATGGAATGAACAACCTGAACAGAGAAGTGGTGGCGATCGCCGATGACTTTACCGGTGCGAACGACGCGGGGGTTAGCCTGGCGTTAAGCGGTAAAAAAGTCAGCGTGGCGTTTCAGACTCCCTTTACCGGCGACACCGATGCGCTGGTTATTAATAGCGAGAGTCGTGCGCTTCGGGCATCAGAGGCCGCTGAAAAGCTGACGCACTACGCTGCCGAGATTAACGCCGCGAAATGGCTGGTGAAGAAAATCGACTCCACCCTGCGCGGCAACCCGGGGGCAGAGGTGGAGGCGCTGCTGCGTCTCAGCGGTCAGCGTCAGGCCATTATCGCCCCGGCCTTCCCGGCGGCGGGGCGCACCACGCGAAACGGCGTCTGCCTGGTTAACGGCGTGCCGGTCACAGAGACCGAATTTGCCAGCGATCCGAAAACCCCGGTGCGTCATGCCCACATTGCGGCGGTGCTGGCGGAGCAAACCAGGCTTAACAGCGTGGTCGTCACCCTGCAGCAGCTGACGGCAGCACTACATAGTGATGCGCAGCTGGTGATTGTCGATGCGCAGAGCGACGACGAGCTGGATCAGATTATCAGTGCGGCCTTTACCTGCGATGAACGCCCGCTGCTGGTGGGCTCCGCCGGGCTGTGCGATGCCCTGGCGCGCCGTCTGGCGACGCCGCGTCAGCTGCTGGCGGTTATCGGTTCGATGAGTGAGATTGCTCAGCAGCAGATCCAGCGGGTGGGCTCTCAGCATAACGTCAGCAGGGTACTTATAGATATCAATGATGTGTTCAGTGATGCGCTGGCGGGCTATCAGCAGCAAATCGCTGCTGCGCTGGCGGCAGGTCAGCACTGCGTGGTGCATACCTGCGCCGATACACAGGCCCGGCATCAGATCGACACCCTGTGTCAGCAGCGCGGGTTAAGCCGTGCCGCGCTCGGAGAGACCATCAGCGCGTTTCTTGGCGAGCTTACGCGCAGGGTGCTGGAGAGCCATAGCCCGGCGGCGCTGTACGTCTCCGGGGGCGACGTGGCAATGGCGGTCGCCAGCGCGCTCAACGCGCAAGGATTTGCCATACGCGGACAAGTGGCGCAGTGCGTGCCGTTTGGTCGGTTTTTGGGTTGTCACTGGCAGGGGCCAGTCATGACCAAAGCGGGCGGTTTTGGTACTGAAACCACGCTGCTTGAGGTTTTGCATTTTATCGAGGAGAAGATGAGTGACTAATATCATTGCTGTAACCATGGGCGACCCGGCGGGCATTGGCCCGGAGATCATTATCAAATCCCTGACCGGAGGCGAACTGTCCGGCGCGCCGTTGGTGGTGGTCGGCTGCGCCCGTACCCTGCAACGGGTGCTGGAGAAGGGCATCACCGCCCCGGCGGAGTTACGCGTGATTACCCGCGTCAGCGAGGCGCAGTTCGGCCCGGCCATTATTAACGTACTGGACGAGCCGCTGGCGGATCCCGAGGCGTTGCAGCCCGGCGTGGTGCAGGCCCAGGCAGGCGATCTGGCCTACCGCTGCGTGCGTCGCGCCACCGAGCTGGCGATGGCAGGCGAGGTGAAAGCCATTGCCACCGCGCCGCTCAACAAAGAGGCGCTGCATCTGGCGGGCCATCACTATCCGGGCCATACCGAACTGCTGGCGCACCTCACCGACAGCAAGGATTACGCGATGGTGCTCTACACCGACCAGCTGAAGGTGATCCACATCACTACCCATATCGCGTTGCGCAAATTCCTTGATACCCTTAACCAGGATCGGGTAAAAACCGTGATTGGCATTGCGGATACCTTCCTCAAGCGCGTGGGGTATAAGAATCCGCGTATCGCCGTGGCCGGGGTCAACCCGCACGCCGGGGAGAATGGTCTGTTTGGCGACGAAGAGATCAAGATTGTCGGTCCGGCGGTGGAAGCGATGAAGGCCAAAGGGCTGAATGTCTCAGGGCCATGCCCGCCGGACACGGTGTTTATGCAGTGTCACGAAGGAATGTACGACATGGTAGTGGCGATGTATCACGATCAGGGGCATATTCCGTTAAAATTACTCGGCTTTTACGACGGGGTGAACATCACCGCCGGGCTGCCTTTTATCCGCACGTCTGCCGACCATGGCACCGCGTTCGACATTGCGTGGACAGGTAAAGCGAAGTCTGAGAGCATGACGGTCTCTATCCAGTTAGCGATGCAAATCACACGGGAATAATATGAAGGGATATAGCCGGTTAGAACAGATAATGGACTACCTGAAAGGGCACAATCTGGTGACGGTGGATCAGCTGGTGGCGGCTACGGACGCCTCGCCCGCGACCATTCGCCGGGATCTGATTAAGCTCGATCAGGAGGGGGTTATCAGCCGCACCCACGGCGGCGTGACCCTGAACCGGTTCATCCCTTCACAGCCCACCACCAGCGAAAAGATGCAGCGCAGCCTGGCGGAGAAACACGCCATCGCCTGCGCGGCAGCCAGCTTTGTTAAGGCCGGCGACGCGGTGGTGCTCGATGCGGGCACCACCATGATTGAACTTGCGCGCCAGCTGACCCATTTGCCGCTGCGCGTCATCACCAGCGATCTGCATATCGCCCTGTTTCTGTCCGAGTTTAAGCAGATTGAGGTGACGATCATTGGCGGGCGCATCGACGACTCGAGCCAGTCCTGCATCGGCGAGCACGGTCGCCGCCTGCTGCAAAACGTCTGGCCGGATATCGCCTTTGTCAGCTGTAACGGCTGGGATCTGCAGCGCGGCATCACCTCGCCGACGGAAGAGAAAGCGGCCCTGAAGCGGGATCTGATCGCCAACGCCCGCCGCCGGGTGCTGCTGGCCGACAGCTCGAAATATGGCGCCTGGTCGCTGTTTAACGTGGCTCACCTCAACACCCTGACCGATATTGTCACCGACAAACGGCTGGACGAAGGGGTGCAACAGACCCTAAGCCAGCTGGATGCCACCCTGACCTTAGCGCCTTAAGGGCTCAGGGCAGGCGGGCGATATTGGCTTTGATCACCTCCGCCGAATGGCGGAATTTTTGCAGTTCATCCTCTGCCAGCTTCAGCTCAATGATCTGCTGGACGCCGCTCTGGGCCAGCACCGCCGGCACGCCGATCGCCACGCCGTCCACCCCATACTCACCCTCCAGAATGCAGGAGATCGCCAGCGCCCGGTGGCTGCCGGTGAAGATATTGCGACAGATTTCAGCGATGGTGGCGGCGATGCCGTACTCCGTGCAGCCCTTACGGGCATAGATCTCAAAGCCCTGTTTGCGCACCCGCTCGGCCAGTTCATCAAAATCCAGGGTTTTGCCGGTGTGACGCTGATAAACGTCAGCAATTGGCGAGCCGTAGACCGCCGAATGCGACCAGACCGGGAACTGCGTATCCCCGTGCTCACCCAGAATAAAGGCGTCGATGCTCTGCGCGCCGATATCCAGCGCCTGCGCCAGGGTCCGTCGCAGGCGGGTAGTATCCAGCCAGACGCCGGTACCAATGACCTGCTGACGCGGCAGGCCGGAGAGCTGCCACACCTGCCAGGTGATGATGTCGCACGGGTTGGTCGCGATCAGAAAAATGCCGTTAAACCCGCCCGCCATCATCTGCGGCACAATGTTTTTCACAATGCGGGCGGTGGCGGTCAGCTCATCCAGCCGCGTCTGCCCCGGTTTGAGGGCGCCGCCGGAGACGGTGATCACCGCGATATCCACATCGGCACAGTCGCTCGCCTCACGGGTGGAGATGGTCATCATCCCGGGCATAAAGGCGGCGGCATCCGACAGATCCCAGGCGTGGCCTTCACTGCGCGGCTGGTTGATATCCACCAGCAGCAGCTCTTCACAGATATTCTGGTTCAGCAGGGCGTAGGCGGCGGAGGTACCGACGTTTCCGGCCCCGATAATCATCACTTTGCGGGCTTTGGTGTTCATTGTTTTTCCTGAGATTTTAACCGTGACTGTGCCCAAACTTACGCCGCAGGCGCAGGGGGCGCAATGGCTGGCGGCAGCTATAAGTTAAAAATATGCCTGCTCGCTCGTCAGGCGGCGTTATGGTGGAGAAAAACGACAAAAGGAGCCTGCCATGTATTCCATTACCTCAGAATCGCCCGCCCATCCGGATATCACTAACCTGATTGCCGATCTCGACAGCTACCAGAGCACGCTCTATCCGGCGGAAAGCAATCATCTGCTGGATCTGACCGGGTTGCCGGAACACAGCCTGATCATGATGGTGATCCGCGATCGCCAGCTCAACGCCGTCGGCTGTGGGGCCATCGTGCTGAACGGCGACGGCAGCGGAGAGATGAAGCGGGTCTGGATCGACCCGACCCATCGCGGGCAGCGGCTGGGTGAAAAACTGCTGGCGGCGCTGGAAGATGAAGCGTTGAGCCGCAGCTGTCATACCCTGCGCCTCGAGACCGGCATCAGGCAACTGCCGGCTATTCGTTTGTATGAGCGCTGTGGCTATCAGCTGTGCGAGGCATTCCCTCCGTACGCGCCCGATCCCCTGAGCCTGTTTATGGAGAAGGCGCTGGTGGCTGATCTTCGTTTAGCAGTGCTATAAACGCCTCGAGCTGGCGGGTCATCGCCCCCCGGCGCCACACCAGCCAGGTGGTGAGCCAGCGCCAGTTCTCTGCCAGCGGCCAGGCTTCCACCTGCTGATGACCGGGCATACTTTCCAGCATCGAGCGCGGCATCAGCGCAATCCCGGCGCCGGCGATCACGCAGGCCAGCATGCCGTGATAGGACTCCATCTCATGAATGCGCCCTGGCGTGGCACGATCCGCATGAAACCAGCTCTCAAAATGGCGGCGATAGGAGCAGTTGGCGCGAAAGGCGTAGATATCGCGTCCGCTAATAGCCAGAGCCCGCTCGACCTTCGGCTGACCGGCCGGTACCACCAGCATCATCTCCTCCCGGTAGACCGGCATCCCCTCCAGCTCCGGGTGGGTTAAGGGCCCGTCAACAAAGGCTGCGCTTAACGTCCCCTCCAGCACACCATCGATCATCGTCCCCGAAGGGCCGGTCGCCAGCGCAAACTGAATGCGCGGATAGCGCTGGTTAAACTGCGCCAGCGAGGCCGGGATGCGCACCGCCGCCGTGCTCTCCAGCGACCCGAGGGTAAACAGCCCCTGGGGTTCATCGCCCGCCACTACCATCCGGGCTTCATCTACCAGGGCGAGGATCTGCCGGCTGTAGCGCAAAAAATTGTGACCCGCCGGGGAGAGGCGCAGCCGCTGGTTCTCGCGGATAAACAGCTCCACGCCAAGGTCGGCCTCCAGCTGTTTGATGCGGGTGGTGAGGTTAGAGGGGACGCGATGCACCTTCTGCGCGGCCTGGGTGATGCTGCCGGTCTGGGCGACGGCGTTAAACATTTCCAGCTGGGTCAGATCCATATCATTCTCGTATCGTGAATAAGGTGGTCACTATTATTCATTTTTAAGAAATAGCAGAACGGGCCACACTGTAGCAACTGTTATTACACGGAGCCGATCATGACTACACCTTCTGCTACCCATGCCTTGTCCATCAACCCGGCAAATGGCGAAACCTTGAGTACGTGGCCCTGGGCGACCGCCACCGAGGTTGAACATGCCCTCGCACAGACCGATGCCGCCTTTCGTCAGTGGCGCTGCGTGCCGGTGGCGGCGCGTGCGCAAAAATTACGTGACCTGGGCACCGCGCTGCGCAACCGTGGCGAAGAGATGGCCCGGATGATCACTCGCGAAATGGGCAAGCCCATCGCCCAGGCGCGTGGGGAGGTGGCGAAATCCGCCGGTCTCTGCGACTGGTATGCCGATCACGGCCCGGCCATGCTGAATACCGAGGCGACGCAGGTAGCGGACGCAGTGATCGAATACCGTCCGCTGGGACCGGTGCTGGCGGTGATGCCGTGGAACTTCCCGCTGTGGCAGGTGCTGCGCGGCGCGGTGCCGATTATCCTGGCGGGCAACAGTTATCTGCTGAAACACGCCCCGAACGTGCTGGGTGCCGCGAACCTGATCGAACAGATTTTTAACGATGCCGGTTTCCCCCTGGGGGTGTTTAGTCAGGTGAATGCCACCAACGACGGGGTAAGCCAGATGATTGCCGATCCGCGCATTGCGGCGGTGACCGTCACCGGTAGCCTGCGCGCCGGGGCGGCGATTGGGGCTCAGGCCGGGGCGGCGCTGAAAAAATGCGTGCTTGAACTGGGCGGCTCCGATCCCTTTATCGTCCTGAATGATGCCGATCTGGATCTGGCGGTGAAAGCGGCGGTGACCGGACGCTATCAAAACACCGGACAGGTCTGCGCGGCGGCCAAGCGCTTTATCGTTGAGGCGGGGATTGCGGATGCGTTCAGCCGTCGCTTTGTGGAGGCGACCGCGGCGCTGAAAATGGGCGCGCCTGACGCAGAAGAGAACTATCTCGGCCCGATGGCGCGTTTCGATCTGCGCGACGAGCTGGATCAGCAGGTGCAGGCCACGTTGGCCGAAGGGGCAACGCTGCTGCTGGGCGGTGAGAAGGTGGCGGGGGCAGGGAACTACTATGCACCGACCGTACTGGGTAACGTCACCCCGAATATGACCGCGTTTCGGCAGGAGCTGTTTGGCCCGGTGGCGGCCATCACCGTGGCAACCGATGCCGATCACGCCCTTCAGCTTGCCAACGACAGCGATTTCGGCCTCTCTGCGACGGTGTTTACCGTCGATGCTGCAATGGCGGATCGCTTTGCCCGCCAGCTCGAGTGCGGCGGGGTGTTTATCAACGGCTACAGCGCCAGCGATGCCCGCGTGGCGTTCGGCGGCGTGAAGAAGAGCGGCTTTGGCCGGGAGCTGTCGCACTTTGGCCTGCATGAGTTCTGCAATGCGCAGACGGTGTGGAAAGACCGGGTGTGATCTAGCGCCGGTGTTTTGCCGGGTGGCGCTGCGCTTACCCGGCCTACATGAACCCCTTAGCCCGTAGGCCCGTGCAAGCGCAGCGCCGCCGGGCAATTTGGCATATTTGCGACATGTGTCGATAAAATGCGTTTTTTTAAACATATTGATGTGACATGTTTATACCATCGACATAAAATGGTCATATGTCGATAAAAACGGTTTTTTTAAACATATGAGCTGGGATCCCGTCGTACCTTATAATGAACTTCCGGTGTTACCTCCGGATCTGGACAGCATTGAAACCCGTAGTGTACTCAAAGCCTGTATCAGTGCGCGCGCAGCGATTGCTGAGTTAAA
The DNA here is from genome assembly GCF_049974505.2 of Leclercia sp. TB492. NCBI lineage: Bacteria > Pseudomonadati > Pseudomonadota > Gammaproteobacteria > Enterobacterales > Enterobacteriaceae > Leclercia > Leclercia sp. TB492. Next base: position 2,202,293 of record NZ_CM127572.1, read on the forward strand.
AACTGCGGGTGAGTTAATACCCGATCAAAGTTTATTGATTAATATCCTACCGATGCTGGAAGCAAAAGACTCTTCCCGTATAGAGAACATTGTGACCACCAGCGATCGGCTTTTTCAATACGTTGATCGTGCCGAAAATGCCGATCCCGCTACAAAGGAAGCGCTACGCTACCGCACTGCGTTATACGATGGATATCTCCATCTCAACAGCTATCCCTTGTGCACCAATACCGCGATAAAAATTTGTACTGCACTACGAGCCGTACAAACCGATATTCGTAAGACGCCGGGTACCGTCTTGCGCGACCAGTACGAGGAGGTGGTTTATACGCCGCCAGTTGGCGAAACAACTATCCGCGATCTCCTGGCTAACTGGGAGCGCTTCCTCCATGCCGAGGATGATGTCGACCCGTTGATCAAAATGGCTATTTCACACTATCAGTTTGAATGCATTCATCCTTTCCCCGACGGTAATGGACGAACGGGACGGATCCTGAATATCCTCTATTTAATTCAGGCAGGATTGTTGTCATTACCCATTCTGTATTTGTCTCGCTTCATCCTCGAAAGACGTAACGATTACTACACCTTATTGCGTAGTGTGACTGCGAATGGGGACTGGCAGGCATGGATCCTTTTTATGCTCGAAGCGATAGAGAATACGGCGAGATGGACAACGAAGAAGATCGCAGTGGTCCGAGCGTTGATGGCGGAGACTACTGACTATGTACGTAAGGAATTACCCAAGATTTATACACACGAACTGGTGAGGGCCCTCTTTGCACAGCCCTATTGTCGGATTGAAAACCTTGTAGAGGCTGGCGTTGCAAAACGGCAGACGGCTTCATCCTACCTCAAGCAATTAGTTGAGATTGGTGTGCTGGAGGAAATGAACGTTGGGCGTGAGAAGTTGTATATCAATACCCGATTATTACTCGAATTAAATCATTAGTATTTTAAAAGGGGTTAGCGAGTTTTTAACCTACAGTCCCTTGTCATCTCCCTGAAATAGTTCTGTCATTTTCACTGCGTAGACTCGCCCACGTCTAAGGCATTGTTAATGAATACAATTATGAACTTAAGCAAAATTTTCCGCCGCTTTACTCCCCGGCAGTTTGGTTTGCTGGCGGGGATCTTCTGCATTATCGGGCTCTTTTCCGCACTGCAACTCTCTTCTTCGGTTCTACTCTCCGTCTCGCTGCGCGATGCCCAGCGCAATGAACAGCGTAACCAGATGGCGTACCTGCAACAGGCGAAGGTCGATCAGGCGCGGATCTCGCTGCTGGCGGCGAGCGATCTGCTTAACCGCGCGGGGGTTTACTTTATGCAGGATAAAGAGACCGGGTCGGACGGGAGCTGGCACAGCCTGATGGATGAGGCGCAGCAGGCGTTACGGGATTCTCAGCAGGCCTGGCAGGCGTGGCAGGCAATGCAGCCGCCGCGGGATGAGGCCCTGCTCACCAGTTATCAGCTGTTCTTCGATGCCATCCGGGAACAGGCCGACGGGCTGGTCAACAGCCAGTCGATCGATGCCTTCTTCGCCGTACCCGCCCAGGCTTTTCAGGCGGACTTTAATGACAACTACGCCCGCTATCAGCAGGCAAGCGCCCAGCGCGCCGCTGAGGGGCGTCAACTGCTGACCGCCAGTCTCTCCAGCCTGCAATTCCTGTTCTTACTGGCTCCGGTGGTCCTGCTGGCCATCGCCGTGGCGGTGTGGTTTGCGATGTCGCGCTGGGTGATCGTGCCGCTGCGTCGCCTTATCGCCCATATCAACATGCTGGCGGCGGGAGATCTGTCCGCGCAGCCGCCGGGCGTTAAGCGTTTCAACCGTGAGATCGCGCAGCTTGGCGACAGCGTCGACACCCTCCAGCAGGGCCTGCAGCAGCTGGTGACCCAGGTCAGCGAGGCGACCACCTCGATGGTGACCAATATCGGCTCGCTGGCGCAGGGAAATCAAAAGCTGTATCACCAGTCGGCGCGTCAGGCGCAGGAGCTGAAAGAGGTCACTGCACACATTGCCGACCTGGAGACTCACGTCGAGGGCAACAGCGGCTACGCCAGGCTTGCAAGCTCGCGGGCGGACGAGGCGCGGGCGATGGCGGCAGGCGGGGATCGAATGATGGAGACGGTGAATGCCTCGATGGCGGCGATCGTGGAGCGATCTGCCGAGATGCGCGGCATTGTGGCAATCATCGATAACGTGGCGTTTCAGACCAATATTCTGGCGCTGAATGCGGCCATCGAGGCGGCGCATGCCGGGAATCAGGGGCGCGGTTTTGCCGTGGTGGCGCGGGAAGTAGGGCTGCTGGCGCGCAAAAGCAGCCACTCGACGCAGACCATCCAGCAGCTGATTAACCACTCGTTGCAGGGCATCGAAGATGGCTCGAAAGCGGTCACCCGGCTTGAAGATAACCTGCAGCAGGTCATCGGCCTGGTCGGCAACCTCTGTAGTTTGCTGAATGAGATCTCGGTCGCCACCCTCAGCCAGGGGGAGAGCATTCACCGGATGACCGGCCAGCTACAGGCGCTGAATCAGGTGGCGCACCAGACCGATATCCTCGTGAACACCGCATCCGAAGCCTCGCAACGGCTGCATGATGAATCCGGCCTGCTGTTACAGGCGGTATCGCGGTTCCGACTTCCGGCCTGACGTCATCCATAAGCCTCTGTTATACTCGCAGGCCGTTTTTGGCCTGTGAGCAAGGAGCAACCGATGGCTGCGAACATCAATAATCAGATGCTGGAAGCCATTCTGGCGCAAATACGTCCCTTGCTGGGTCAGGGCAAGGTGGCCGATTACATCCCGGCGCTGGCCTCGGTCAACGGCAACAAGCTCGGGATTGCCATCCGTACCGTTGACGGCCAGCGCTTCCAGGCCGGGGATGCCACCGAGCGTTTTTCCATTCAGTCGATCTCGAAAGTGCTCAGCCTGGTGGCGGCCATGCGCCAGTATGACGAGGAGGAGATCTGGCAGCGGGTGGGGAAAGATCCCTCCGGTCAGCCGTTTAACTCTCTCCTGCAACTGGAGATCGAGCAGGGCAAACCGCGCAATCCGTTTATCAACGCCGGGGCGCTGGTGGTGTGCGATATGCTGCAAAGTCGTCTTAGCGCGCCCCGTCAGCGGATGCTGGAGATTGTGCGCCAGCTCTCAGGGGTCAGCGATATTGCCTACGATGCGGCGGTTGCCCGGTCTGAATTCGAACACTCGGCGCGCAATGCGGCCATTGCCTGGCTGATGAAATCGTTCGGCAATTTCCATAACGATGTGCCGACGGTCCTGCAAAACTACTTCCACTACTGCGCCCTGAAGATGAACTGTGTTGAACTGGCTGACACCTTTCTGTTTCTGGCCGCGCAGGGTCAAGCGCCGCATCTGTCTGAGCCCGTGGTCACCTCAATGCAGGCCCGGCAGGTGAATGCCCTGATGGCGACCAGCGGGATGTATCAGAACGCCGGGGAGTTCGCCTGGCGGGTGGGGCTGCCTGCCAAATCAGGGGTCGGCGGTGGCGTGGTGGCGATTGTGCCGCACGAAATGGCGATTGCGGTCTGGAGCCCGGAACTGGACGAGACGGGGAACTCGCTGGCGGGCGTCGCGGTGCTGGAGCGCCTGAGCCAGAAGCTGGGTCGTTCGGTCTATTAACGGGATCCTGTGTCGGTGTATTTATTGCCACATCGTTAAACCCCGTTAACGGAGTGGTGATCGTATTACCCCTAATGTGATATACATTAATCCCAAACTTTTAACATTCACCCGCGCGGGTGATAAATCATTGTTAAAAGCAACCCTATGGATTGATATTGCATGTCTTCTGCCTCCACCAGAACTTTCGCGCTTTTTCAGCCGCAAAGCGCCATGCGTAATGCGGCGGGAATATTTGCTCTGACCACGCTGTTCTATTTTATTGGCGCGCAGCTACGTCTGGTGGAGTCCCTGTCGATGTTCTGGCCGCTGAATGGGGTAATGGCGGGGGTGTTTGCCCGTTATGCTTACCTCAACCGGCTGCACTACTATGCGATATCGTACATTGCCATGCTACTGTACGACCTTATCACCACCAACTGGGGTATCACCTCGCTGGGCATTAACCTCTCGAATATGATGTTTATTGTCACCGTTGCGCTGCTGGTTCAGCGCGACAGGCGGCTGAAAAACAGTACCCCGGATCCGGTCAATGCCCTGCGACTGTTTAACTATTGCCTGCTGGCCGCGCTGCTGTGCGCCCTCGTCGGGGCGCTGTCGTCAGTCGGGTTGGACAATCGCACCTTCTGGCCGCTGGTCGCCGACTGGTTTAGTGAGCAGTTTTCAACCGGGGTGTTAATCGTTCCCTGTCTGCTGACCATCACCTGGCCCGCGTTCAACCGGGCCCTGCGCGCCACGCATTTAATGCCGGTGGTGTTACTGGTTATTTCTGTCGTGGCCTCTGTGGCGATCGGCGGGGCCGGTGCGCTGGCGTTTCCGATGCCGGCGCTGATCTGGTGTGCGGTGCGCTATTCACTGCCGGCAACCTGCCTGCTGACCTTTGTCACCGGGGCGGTGGAGATCACACTGGTCGCCAACTCCGTCATTACCATCGTGGCGACCACACCGCTCACCACCCCGATGATGTTCTCGGCGCGCCTGGGGATAGCCACCATGGCAATCTGCCCGATCATGGTGTCGGTCAGCATGGCGGCGATCAACTCCCTGATCCGCCAGGTCTCTCTGCGTGCCGATTATGATTTTTTAACCCAGGTTTACTCCCGTTCAGGGCTGTACGAGGCGCTGAAGAGCGACGAGGGGATGCGTAAAAGCCCGCTGCTGACCGTGATGCTGCTGGATATTGACTATTTCAAAAGCATTAATGACAACTTCGGTCATGAGTGCGGGGATACCGTGTTGGCGGCCTTTGCGCGCAAAGTGCAGGAGACGGTAGGGAGCGAGGGACGGGTGGCGCGAATGGGCGGCGAAGAGTTTGCCGTGGTGGTGAACACCGCGTCGGCGCAGCAGGGCTATGCCCTGGCGGAGCGTATTCGCTCCACCATTGAACAACATCCGTTCAACTGGCGCGGGCAGACGCTGTTTCTGACCGTCAGTATCGGTCTGGGCAGCGGAAAAGCGGAGTCGCGGCAGCTAACGGACGTTTTTAATCGCCTGATGAGCGAAGCGGATGATTATCTGTATCGCTCGAAAAAAGCAGGGCGAAATCGTACCAGCGCGCGAATGACAGAGCTAACCACTGCCGCTCAAAACCCTGCGCCATCGGAACAGCTGTAATCGTTTGCCTGCGCAGGGCAAGGGCACCTGGGATATATTCACAAAACTGATAAATGCCTTGATACGTATTTTATCCGTCAATAATATAATAGGGTGATTATATCGGAAAATTCGTGTGATGAACGGAACTGACAGACTCAGTAAACCCCCTCGCGTGCCTGGCAGTCGGTTTATCAAACGCATGTTTCTGATGCGAGTGCTTGGAACATTTCTCTGCTTTTTTCCCATTCTCTCAGCCCTGGTGGAGCAGCAACGTTCACCCTGGCTTATGGGTCTGCTGGGGATCAACGCCTTTATCTGGCCGACGCTTGCCTTCTGGCGTGCGCGTCGATCCGCGACGCCGCTCAGTACGGAACACCAGAACCTGGTGCTGGATGCCGGGGCGGGCGGTTTCTGGATCGCCATGATGGCGGCGAATCCGCTACCCTCGATCACCATTGCCACTATCTTAATGGCCGACCGGCTGGCAGCGGGCGGTTTCCCGCTGATGAAAAAAGCCGGTGCGGTGATGCTGGCGGTTTTTATGGCCAGCTGGCTGACGCAGGGGATGGCGCTGATCCCCTGGGTGTCGCAACGTACGATGTACGCGACGCTGCCGCTGATCGGTATCTATACCGTGGCGCTGAGCGTGCTCACCAACAGTATCGCCATGCGGCTGCGCTTTAAATCCCGCGAGCTGGAACGCATTGCGATGATGGATCCGCTGCTCGACATTGCCAACCGGCGTCTGCTCGAGAAGCGTATCGATCATGAGTTACATAAGCTGCGGCAGACCTGTCGCGAGTCGGCGCTCATGTTCATCGATATCGATAACTTCAAAGAGGTTAACGATCGCTTCGGACATAAGGTAGGGGATATGCTTTTGGTGACAGTGTCACAAATATTGCATATCGCTACCCGCCAGAGCGATACCCCCGCGCGGCTGGGCGGGGACGAGTTTGTGATTCTGCTTCCGGATACTACGCTTGACGAGGCGCATCTTGTCGCGACCCGGATTATGGATGCTGCCGCCGTGATCGATGACGTGGCGGAAGAGGCGGTCCATTGCACGATGAGTATTGGCATTGCCATTGCCACCCGGGAGATGGGAAATGTTACAGACTGGTTACAGGCAGCCGACACCGCCCTGTACCAGGCGAAACGTGAAGGGAAAAACCGCATCTTTGCTCACTAACCGGGGTCAGGATGCACTAAGCTTTTAAAAAGCCTGACGTCCGGAGCCCCGTATGAAATCACCCTCACGACCCAACAATGAAGTGGAGCGTCTCAGCGCCTTGCGCGAATCCGGGCTGCTGGAGATCGAAAATCACCCGTCCTATGACCGGCTGACCCGGCTGGCAAAACGCCTGTTTGCCGTGCCGGTGGCGATGATAAATCTGGTTGACGAGCATGTGGTGGTGGTCAAATCCGCAGATGGCGCGGACACGACGAATCTGCCACGAAATCTCTCCTTTTGCGGCCATACCGTGCTCAGTGACACGCCGCTGGTGGTACCCGACACCCTGGACGATGCGCGTTTTGCCGATAATCCACTGGCTACCGACGACGATCCTGTCCGCTTTTATGCCGGTTATCCGCTGCATCTGCCCAATGGTGCCACGGTGGGATCGCTGTGCATTATCGATCATCAGCCGCGGCAGTTCTCAGCTTCTGACGTCGAGGCGCTGGCCGATCTGGCTGCGCTGGTTGAGGTGGAGTTCGCCGCGATCTGCGCCAGCATCATCGACGACCTGACCGGGCTGTATAACCGCCGGGGGTTTCATCACCTCGCCACCTACGCCATTCGCGCCGCGCGCCGACGGGCAGAGCCGCTGACCCTCGCCTGGCTGGATCTCGACCGTTTTAAACAGATCAACGCTCGCTTTGGCCGCGCCGACGGCGATAACGCCCTGAAGGCAATGGCAAGTCTGCTGAGTTCCACCTTCCGCGAAGCCGACGTGCTGGCGCGTTACGGTGGAGATGAGTTCGCGATCCTCTTTGCCAACAGCGACGAAAAGGGCGCATGGGTCGCCATGCAGTTTCTCACCGAACAGGCTGCGGTGTGGAATGAGCACGCCGAATATCCGTGGTCGCTTTCATTCTCCTGGGGAGTGAGCGAGTTCAACCACGATCGCGACGATCTGGAGGGCTGGCTGAAGACCGCCGATGAGATGATGTACTCCATGAAACAGCAGCGCGGTACCGGCTGCTGAGATAAGAAAATCCTCTGACAGTCGCTCTTGTGTTACGAAAATGTAAAGCGCATGGTGATGCCGTTGATAAAAAGGAGAATAATGATGACATCACCCGCTATTCAGATCTTTTCCCGTGACGATATTCTCGCGCACCTTCCCCGGTTAGCGGAGATCCTGCACAGCTGTGTGACCGGCGGCGCGTCGGTAAGCTTTATGTTGCCTTACAGCCATGAGCAGGCTGGCGCGTTCTGGCGCGGCGTAGCCGACAGCGTCGGGCGGGGTGAACGTACCGTGCTGGTGTCGACTAACACAGAGGGCGAACTTACCGGCACCGTGCAGCTTATCACCGATCAGCCCGACAACCAGCCGCACCGGGCGGACGTTGCCAAACTGTTGGTTCACCAGAACGCACGCCGCAACGGCGATGCCGGACGATTGATGCAGGCCCTGGAAAACGTGGCCCGCGATAAAGGTAAAACGGTGCTGGTGCTGGACACGTCAACCGGCAGCGGGGCGGAGACCTTCTATCAGCGGGCGGGCTGGCAGAAAGTGGGGGAGATCCCGCGCTATGCCCTGATGCCGGACGGTGAGATGACGGCCACCTCGGTGTTCTACAAATTCTTATAAATCCTGTCACAATTCACACCGTATTTGATCAAAACAGGGGTTCGTGGTCGTTAAGTTTTGATAAGTTATCGTACCAATCTTATCAGGCTGTATGACTAATCATTACAAGGACCCCATTGTGAACACACTGAACCGTCGTGATTTCCCCGGTGCTCTCTATCCTGAACGTATCATCCAGTTTGGTGAGGGCAACTTCCTGCGCGCGTTTATTGACTGGCAGATTGACCTGCTCAATGAACATACCGACCTGAATGCCGGTATTGCGATTGTCCGCCCAATCAAAAGCGATTTCCCGCCTTCACTGAGCACTCAGGATGGCCTCTACACCACCATCATCCGTGGCCTGAACGAGCAGGGCGAAGCGGTGAGCGACGCGCGTCTGATCCGCTCGGTGAACCGCGAAATCAGCGTTTACGACCAGTACGATGAATTCCTGAAGCTGGCCCACAACCCGGAGATGCGCTTTGTCTTCTCCAACACCACGGAAGCGGGCATCAGCTATCACGCCGGGGATAAGTTCGAGGATGCGCCTGCGGTCAGCTATCCGGCGAAACTGACGCGTCTGCTGTTCGAGCGTTTCAGCCATTTCAACGGTGCTGCCGATAAAGGTTGGGTGATCGTCCCCTGCGAACTGATTGACTATAACGGTGACGCCCTGCGCGAGCTGGTGCTGCGTTATGCCCGGGAGTGGGCGCTGCCTGCGGCCTTTACCCAGTGGCTGAACGACGCGAACAGCTTCTGCTCAACCCTGGTTGACCGTATCGTCACCGGTTATCCGCGTGACGAAGTGGCCCAGCTTGAAGCTTCTCTCGGCTATCATGATGCCTTCCTCGATACCGCCGAACACTTCTACCTGTTTGTGATCCAGGGGCCAAAATCGCTGGCGCAGGAGCTGCGTCTCGACAAGCTGGCGCTGAACGTGCTGATTGTTGATGACATCAAACCGTACAAAGAGCGTAAAGTGGCGATCCTCAACGGCGCGCATACCGCCCTGGTGCCGGTGGCCTTCCAGGCCGGGCTGGATACCGTGGGTGAGGCGATGAACGATACCGGGATATGCGCCTTTGTCGAAAAAGCCATCCATGAAGAGATTATTCCGGTGCTCGATCTGCCGCGTGATGAGCTGGCCTCCTTCGCCAGTGCAGTCACGGGCCGCTTCCGCAACCCGTATATCAAACATCAGCTGCTGTCGATTGCGCTCAACGGCATGACCAAGTACCGCACGCGTATTCTGCCGCAGCTTCTGGCAGGGCAGCAGGCCAGCGGCAAACTCCCGGCGCGTCTGACGTTTGCCCTGGCGGCGCTGATTGCCTTCTACCGTGCGGAACGTAACGGTGAAAGCTACCCGGTGCAGGACGATGCCCACTGGATCACCCGCTTCCAGCAGCTGTGGACCCAGCATCACGATCGACAGATCACAACCCGCGAGCTGGTGAGCGCGGTACTGAGCGTCAGCGAACACTGGGAGCAAGATCTGACTCAGGTTACTGGCCTGGTAGATCAGGTTACGCAGGATCTGGATGCGATTCTGCAGAAAGGGATGCGTGAAGCGGTAAAACCGCTCTGCTAATCCGCTGAACTTCCCCTCATCCTCAGGGTGAGGGGAAAAGCACCGCACCGTTATTGACTCCTCACCCATATTAGTTACAACATACTTTAAGTTATTCCTGTTACCGCCTCCTCAACACCGTGCGGTCTGCCTTTCGCCTCGCAATAACGTCATCATTTTTTAACATACTTGCAACCGTGACGACGATCACGTTTAATAGTCACCGCTCTTTTTTCCCGATGAAGCTGACTATGATTGTTCGACCTCAACAGCACTGGTTGCGTCTGATTTTTGTCTGGCACGGTTCCGTGTTGACCAAAATCTTTTCCCGCCTGTTTCTAAACTTTTTGCTCTCTATCGTCGTGATCCTGATGTTGCCCTGGTACACCTCGCTGGGCATTCGTCTGACGGTAGCGCCGTTCAGTATTCTCGGGGTCGCCATCGCGATCTTCCTCGGGTTCCGCAATAACGCCTGCTACGCACGCTATGTCGAAGCGCGGCAGCTGTGGGGCCAGCTGATGATTGCGTCGCGCTCGCTGTTCCGCGAAGTCAAAAACACGCTGCCGGACGACCCCGCGCTTGGCGAGTTTGTCCGCCTGCAGATTGCGTTTGCCCATTGTCTGCGCATGACCCTGCGCAGACAGCCCCAGGCCGACCAGCTTTCGGCGTATCTTTCCGAGGAAAACCTGCGCGTGGCGATGGATTCCAGCTCGCCTGCTAACCGCATTCTGCTGATCATGGGCGAATGGCTGGCGGTAAGACGCCGGAAAGGGGAGCTGTCGGATATCCTGTTTCACAGCCTGAATATTCGTCTGAATGATATGTCGACCGTGCTGGCCGGCTGCGAGCGTATCGCCAACACCCCGGTGCCTTTTGCCTACACCCTGATCCTGCACCGCACCGTCTACCTGTTCTGCATCATGCTGCCGTTTGCGCTGGTCAGCGATCTGCACTACATGACGCCGTTCGTGTCGGTGCTGATCTCCTACACCTTTATCTCGCTGGATACCCTGGCGGAAGAGCTGGAGGAGCCCTTCGGCACCGAGAATAACGATTTACCGCTGGATGCCATCTGCAACGCGATGGAGATTGATCTGCTGCAGATGAACGATGAGCAGGAGATCCCGGCGCGCAAACTGCCGGACAAATATTACCAGCTGACGTAACAGTCCGGTTTATCGTTCGCCTTTTGTGAGTTTGTATCACAGTGTATCCGCGCCGGAACGCGATACAGTACCTTGCAAAACGGACGACTTTGTACATATTAGGCATACATCAGGGTGGTGAGATAAGCGGGTAAATTCTACTGACCCGGAGATACCACCATGATGAACAAACTGGCTTATTCAACCCTGGCGCTGACCCTCTCTTTCGCGACCGTTTCCGCCTGTCAGGCCGAAGCTGCGGGCACGGATTATGCCGCTGCTTTTAACCAGATCCGCCAGATTGACGCGGGCGATCTGAATATTGGCTATGTCGATATCGGGCCGAAAAACGGCGAACCGGTGATCCTGCTTCACGGCTGGCCGTACGACATTCAAAGCTATGCCCAGGTTGCCCCTCAGCTTGCGGCAAAAGGCTACCGGGTGATTGTGCCGTACAACCGCGGGTTCGGGACGACGCATTTTCTGTCGCCGGGCACGCCGCGCAACGGTCAGCCAGCGGCCATGGCGAAAGACGTCATTAACCTGATGGATGCGCTGAAAATCAAACGTGCGGTCTTCGCCGGTTACGACTGGGGGGCCAGAACGGCGGATATCGTGGCGGCACTGTGGCCGGAGCGCGTGAAATCGCTGGTTTCGGTGAGCGGGTATCTGATTGGCAATCAGAAGGCAGGGGAAAAACCGCTGCCGCCGCAGGCCGAGTTACAGTGGTGGTATCAGTTCTATTTCGCCACCGAGCGCGGTGAAAAGGGCTATGCCGCCAACACCCATGACTTCGCGAAACTGATCTGGACTCTGGCCTCGCCCGGCTGGAAATTCAGCGACGCCACTTTTAACGTCAGCGCCAAAGCGCTGGATAATCCGGATCACGTGGCGGTCACTATCAGCAACTACCGCTGGCGTCTGGGGCTCGAAAAAGGGGAACGCCGCTACGACAGCTATGAACAAAAGCTGGCGGCTGGCCCGACCATCAGCGTGCCGACCATTACCATCGAAGGCGACGATAACGGTGCGCCGCACCCGGCTCCTGAAGCCTATGCCGCGAAATTCACCGGCAAATATCAGCATCGCACCTTTACCGGCAACATCGGCCACAATCCGGCGCAGGAAGATCCGCAGGATTTCGTCAAGGCGGTGGTGGATGCGGATCGGTTGTAAGCCAACTATGCTATTTTTGGCGAATCGCTGATAAACAGGAGCTTAGGGTGGAGACAACCGATCACATACTTGTCGTCGATGACGACCGGGATATTCGCGAGCTGGTCGTCGATTATCTGCTGAAGTCGGGCTATCGCGCCACCGGCGCCGCCAACGGCAAAGAGATGCGTGCCGTACTCGATAAACAGGCGGTCGATCTGGTGGTGCTGGATATCATGATGCCCGGCGACGACGGACTCACCCTGTGCCGCCAGCTGCGCAGCGGGCAACATAAAGATCTGCCGATACTGATGTTGACCGCGCGCCACGACGACATGGATCGCATTCTGGGTCTGGAGATGGGGGCCGACGATTATGTGGTCAAACCCTTTGTGGCGCGCGAGCTGCTGGCGCGGATCAAAGCGATACTGCGCCGCTTTCGCACGTTGCCGCCCAACCTGCAGGTGACCGAAGCCGGACGGATCATCGCCTTCGGCGACTGGCAGCTCGACACCAGCGCCCGTCATCTGCTGGATGCCACCGGCACCATCGTGGCGCTGAGCGGGGCGGAGTACCGTTTGCTGCGGGTGTTTGTCGATCATCCCCAGCGCGTATTAACCCGCGATCAGCTGCTGAATTTTACCCAGGGCCGGGATGCGGAGCTGTTCGAACGCTCCATCGATCTGCTGGTCAGCCGCGTGCGTCAGCGTCTGAATGAGGATGTACGCTCACCACGGTATATCAAAACAGTGCGCAGTGAAGGCTATGTCTTTTCGATGCCGGTGAGCATTCTTGAGGTCAGAGAATGAGGTTTTGGCCGCGTTCGCTGCATTATCGTCTGCTGCTGATCGTCCTGCTGGGATTGTTGCTTGCCAACGGCCTGAGCCTGGCGCTGGTGATGGCCGAGCGCATGAGCAGCGTGCGTAACGTGATGCTGGGTAATCTGCAGGACGATGTCTCCACCAGCGTGGCGATTCTTGACCGGCTGCCCGCCAGTGAGCGGGCGCAGTGGCTTCCGCGTCTTGACCGGGATAACTATCACTATGTGCTGGGCCCGGGCGAGCCGGGCGCTCCACCCGCAGACGCCCGTTCCCGGGATGCGGTCCGCACGATAACAGAGAGCCTGGAGACCCGGTATCCGCTGCGCTTCACGGCGGTGCCGGGGCCGGTTTCGCATATTCAGGCGCACCTGACCCTGGGCGACGGCTCGGCGCTGACGCTGGATCTCACCCCCCGGATGCCGCCGGTGGCCCGCTGGTTGCCGGTGGTGTTTGTTATTCAGCTGCTGCTGGTGGCGATCTGCGCCTGGCTGGCGGTGCGCCAGGTGGTGCGTCCCTTTACCCGCTTTACCCGGGCAGTCGATACCCTTGAGCCCGCCAGCCCCAATCCACTGATGCTCACCGAGCAAGGCCCGCTGGAGGTGCAGCATGCAGCCCGCGCCTTTAACGCCATGCAGACCCGGATCCAGACCTCGCTGAAGGAGAGGGCGCAGATCCTCGCCGCTATCTCCCATGATTTACAGACGCCCATCACCCGGATGCGGCTGCGGGTGGAGATGGCCGACCAGCCCGAGCTGCGCGACAAACTAACCCAGGATCTGGACAGCATGACCCGGCTGGTGCGGGAGGGGATCGACTACGCCCGTTCATCCGGGGTTTCGCCCGAGCCGGTGCGCAACGTCGATCTCTATAACTTTATCGATACCCTGATCTGCGATTACACCGATACCGGTAAAAACGTGCAGTTTACTGCCGCCCGCACCGCCTTGCCTTTTGCTACCCGTCCGCAGGCGCTGCACCGTATCCTGACCAATTTGCTGGATAATGCCCTGAAGTTTGGCGATGCCGCAGAGGTGACGCTGACGGTGCGCGACAAAACGGTGTTGATCGCCGTAGAGGATAACGGCCCGGGTATTCCCGGAGACGAGCTGGCGGCGGTGTTGCAGCCGTTCTACCGCGTGGAATCCTCCCGCAACCGGGAAACCGGCGGTACGGGGCTGGGGCTGGCGATTGCCGCCCAGCTGACCGCCCAGCTTGACGGCCAGTTACAGCTGGCGAACCGCCCCGAGGGCGGGCTTTGCGCACGGATTATCTTGCCGGTGATGTGAATTGCCGGGTGGCGGCTGCGCCTTACCCGGCCTACAAAACCCTTGCTTTGCCCTTGTAGGCCCGGCAAGCGTAGCGCCGCCGGGCAGTCAGGCCGCACTCAACCCGCCATTTGTACCGCACTGTATCCCGGCGCTAAACGAATACACCACCTGACAAACCCCCCAATTGCCCACACATGCCAGATACCTCCCCACGCTGTAATAGCCTCACTGCAATAGTCGCAGCCAACCGCTTTAGTGAGGTGTGTTATGTTTCTTTTAATCGCATTTTTAGGTGGGATGGTCAGCCTGCTCAGCCCCTGTACGCTTCCCGTCATCCCGCTGCTGTTCGCCGGTTTTCGCGGCCAGAAGCGCCAGCTTATCGCCATGCTGTTTGGGATGGTGATCATGTTTACCCTGGTCGCCAGCCTGATCGCCGTCGCCAGCGACTGGGTGGTCAGCGCTACGATTGTCGGACGCTGGATTGCGCTGGCGTTGTTGAGCCTCGCCGCGCTGGCCCTGATCTTCCCGCCCTTTGCGCAGCGCATTGCCGGGCCCGCATTACGCCTGGGCAATGCGATCAATACCCGGAGCACCCGCACCCGGGGCATCGCCTCGGCAGTGCTCGCCGGGCTGGCGGTCGGGCTGCTGTGGTCGCCGTGCGCCGGGCCGGTGCTGGGGGCCATTCTCAGCCTGAGTCTCGCAGGCCATAACCCGATTGCTACCGGTAGCCTGCTGGCAGCGTACGGCAGCGGCTGCGCCGTCATGCTCGCGCTGCTCGGCTTTAGCGGGCAGGCGCTGATTGCGCGTCTGAAAACCAAGTCTGGGCTGATGGACGGGCTGCGCAAAGCTGCTGGGGTTGCGATGCTGATGTCGGTGGCGTTTACCGCTTTCGGTCTGAACAGCGTCTTTCAGGGGGCAAACGGCGTAGCCGACCGGCTGGAGAAAACGCTGTTGCAGCTGGTGCCGGAAAGCTCCCCTCAGCCCAGGCTTCAGCCGGTGGCGCAGCCCGTCACCACCAGCGCTATGCCGTCGCTGGAAGGCGGAACCGGATGGCTGAACGGTGAGCCGGTCAGCCCGGCGTCGTTAAAAGGTAAGGTAGTGCTGATCGACTTCTGGACCTGGGACTGCATCAACTGTCAGCATACGCTGCCGCACGTTCGCGAATGGGCCAATAAATATCAGGCCCAGGGACTGGTGGTGATTGGCGTCCATACCCCGGAATATCCGTGGGAAAAACCGCTGGCGTCGGTGCAGCAGGCCATCAACAAATGGCAACTGCCGTACCGGGTGGTGACTGACAACAACTACAAGATCTGGACGGCCTTCGGCAATCGTTACTGGCCGGCGCACTACTTCTTCGATGCCAAAGGCCAGCTGCGCTACGCCTCTTTCGGGGAGGGGAATAACGACAAGCAGGAGCAGGTGATCCAGCAGCTGCTGAAAGAGGCGAAGGCGTAATCAGGGTTCGCGTCTGGCAATGATAAACAGGCGCGGGAAGGCCAGCAGTATCTGCCCGTTTTCCTGCAGCGGATACTGCTCTTCCAGCAGCTGATGATAGCGATGCAGATAGCGCTGTTGCTCGCTCTCGTTCAGATCCCGCAGCCAGGGCCGCAGACCGGTAGCGCTCACCCAGTCAATAATCGCCTGGTGCGAACTCATCTGGTGAAAATAGGTGGTGCGCCAGATGTCCACCTCGCATCCCGCCTCGGTAAGAATATCGTAATACGCATGGACGCCCGCCAGGGCCGCGCGGCCGCGATCCGGATAATCCTGTTCAAAGGCCACCTCCCGCATCAGCACGTGCGTCGGCTCCAGATCGTTATCCGGCATCTGGATCGCCAGCACGCCGTGCAGCTTCAGCAGCGAAACCAGATGCGGCAGCAGGTCGTAATGGTTCTCAACCCACTGCAACGAAGCGTTGGCGTAGATCACGCTCAGAGCCTGTTCCGGGCGATAGTGGCGAATATCGGCCTCTATAAACCGGCAGCCCGGCAGCGCGGCTCTGGCCTCCACCAGCATCGCGGGCGAGGTATCGACTCCGGTGATACGCGCCGAGGGCCAGCGCTGCTGGAGCAGCGCCGTGCTGTTGCCCGGCCCGCAGCCCAGATCGACGACATCGGTGACCTCGTCAAGCGCAATGCGGGAAAGGAGTTCTAAGGCGGGGCGGGTGCGTTCAGCGCCGTATTGCAGATACAGGGCGGGGTTCCAGTCGGTCATGCAGGCATCTCCGGTTTGCTCTTTTCAGAAGTGTAGATGATGCGGTTTGCGGGATGACAGAAATCCGTTTCTGTCGGCGCGATTAGGCTAGAAGATCCCCTTCAGGGCAACGTGATACAGCAGCATAATGGTTTTGCCATCGACAATCAGGCCGTTATCAATGGCCTGCAAAGCCTGTTCTATGGGCCACTCCAGCACTTCAATATCTTCACCTTCGGCCTCAATGCCGCCACCCTCGCCGGTGCGATCGCCAGGGCGATACTCCGCGATGTAAAAGTAGAGTTTCTCGGTGACCGAACCGGGGCTCATAAAGGCCTCAAAGACTTTCTCCACATGGTCAATTTGATACCCGGTCTCTTCTTCCGCTTCGGCCTTGATGCGCTTTTCCGGCGCCATGTTATCGAGCAACCCGGCAGCGGCTTCAATCAGATAGCCGTCGTGACCGTTGATGTACACCGGAAAACGAAACTGACGGGTGAGGATCACCGTTCGTTTCTCACGGTTGTAGAGCAGGATCGTGGCGCCGTTCCCCCGATCATAGGCTTCACGGTTCTGGCGCTGCCACTCCCCGTTACGGCGGCGCACATCGAAGGTGTATTTTTTTAGTGTGTACCAGTCATCTGACAACGTCTGGCTATCGAGAATGCGTACTTCTGCACGATTTGATTGCACGGTGCCTCCTGTTTACGTAGAGTAGGCATCATAAACCGCACGTTCGTGCAATATCAAGATCAAACATGCAGCCTCAGGAACCGTCCCATGCTCACTCGTCAACGCAAACAGCTGATCCTCGAAAAACTGAGTTCCGAGGGGCAAGTGTTATCCAAAACCCTCAGCCTGGAATTTGACGTGTCGGAAGACACCATTCGTCGGGATTTGCGCGAGCTGGCCGCCGAGGGGCGTTTACAACGGGTACACGGCGGCGCGTTGCCGGCATCAAAGGCGGTCTCCAGCTTTGCCGAGCGGAGCCATCTGGGCATCGAGGCGAAAAAGCGGGTGGCGAAGAAGGGCGTCGAACTGATCTCGCCCGGCCAGGTGGTGATTATCGACGGCGGGACCACCACCGCCGAGCTGGTGCGCTGCCTGCCTGCGGATCTGCCTTTCACGGCGGTGACCCACAGCCCGGGCATTGCCCTGGCGCTGGTGGACTATCCCCGGGTAGAGGTGATCCTGATCGGCGGACGCCTGTTCCGCCACTCGGTTGTCACGGTCGGCGCCGCGGCTATTGAAGGCATTGCGCATATCCATGCCGATCTGTTTTTCATGGGAGTGACCGGGATCCACCCTGAGGCCGGGTTAACCACGGGAGATTATGAAGAAGCGTGCATCAAACGGGCATTTTCCGGCAGAGCCGCAGAAACGGTGGTGCTGGCCTCGCCGGAAAAAATTAATACCGCATCGTCCTTCACGATCGGCGAGCTTTCGCTGATCAACACCCTGGTGGTTGAACCGGATACCGACAGCCGCTGGGTGGATGCAGTGAGTCAGCAGGGGGTTTCGGTTGTGAAAGCCTGACTCGCTTAACTCCAGCATTATGTTATTTAATCCTGATTCTTCGTGTTAATTCTCTTATTTTGTGATTTATGGCTGATAGCGAAACGACGAGGGTAACTCTATAATATTGTGTGTTAACGCCAAAAATCGCGGTTAAGGTGCAAAATAATGGATTTAAACTTCAAAAAGCCTGATGAGATCGTTAAGTTGCTGTGCGAGCGATTACGCCAGGAGCGCATTCGCCGCCAGTTTACCCAGGCCGAACTGGCGCAACGGGCTGGCGTGGGGGTGAACACGGTTTCAAATCTGGAGGCGGGGCGCAACGTCGGCTTTGAAGTTGTGGTTCGTGTGGCGATGGTGTTGGGTCTTACCCCTGAGCTGGAGAACCTGTTTCAGCCGCAGCTCGAGAGCCTGGACGATCTTCAGCGCTTCGAAGCCAGCGCGTCCCGCCAGCGCATAAGGAAAAGGAGTCATGATGCCTGATCGCGTAGAGGTTTATTACGAGGGCTGGGGTGAACGCTGGTTGTGGGGAACGCTGGCGACCACCACCGCACTGACCGGGCGGCCGCTGATCTTCTTCGAATACAGCTCGCAGGCGCTGGAAAAAGGTTTTGAATTATCTGCGTTTAGTCTTCCTCTTAAGGGTGACAAGCTGCGACAAAATTTTCCCGCTCACCAGTTAGGTTTGCCTGCGCGCCACGCAGTTCTGTACCAACGATGTGCGAGAGAAAGCGCGCGCCTTTGCCCGGGTTGTCTTTAACGTCATATTCAATAACCGCGACGATCACCCAAAAAATTTCGCGTATTTAATGTCTGCCGAAGGGACATGGTCGCTGGCGCCTGCGTTTAATGTCACCTGGAACGAAGGCCCAGGCGGATACCACCAGATGGATATTATGGGCGAGGCGTTAAATATTAATAAACAGCATCTGCTGTGGTTGGGCACCCAGGAGGCGGATCTCAGTGAAACGCAGGTTAACCGGCTGATTGCGAGCATTGCCGATGTCGCCAGTGGATTTTCCGTTTATGCCGAAGCACTGCTTCCGGGCAAAATTACCCCGGCTACCCGGCATACCATGCAAAAGCAAATTGATGCCAACATCAAGCAGCTCCGTTAAAGCCAGGAAGAGCGCAGCTGCATAGGCTACGCTTCAGCTAATGCTTGTTTAACAAAAGGACTGCGTGATGCTGCAAAAAATCAGCCTGTTATCTCTCGCCTGTGTGCTGTTTACCGGGTGTATGTCCAATGAGGGCACGTCCCCCGAAGAGAAAAAGTTTCGCAAAGTAGAGGCCGCGGCAAGCGAATGCGCCGAAATTGTGAAAAACCAGACCATCGAACTCACCGCTGAAGGGAAGGATGCCAATACCCGCTGGACGACCATAGAGTACGTGGCGTCTGACCAGCGCACCCGCACGGTGGAATATCGAACCTCCTCGGTGCTGGATAATGACGAGCCGGGCAAGGCGTGGCAAACCTGCATGTCGGACAAAAAAGCCCTTGTTCCTGAACTGAAAATATAACCTTCGGGCGGGAGCTGCATCTTTCTCCCGCCAATGAAACAAAATGTTAGTATCCTAAACATTATTTTTAGCGCTCTGACGCTCCTCGTTCTTGCATGTTTATAATCACTAAGGGGGATATATAAAAATGGGGGGCTATGGCGGCGTCAGGTGTTGAATAAGCGATCGAAACCATTCATTACATGAATCTATTAATATAAAAAACACACTGATTACGCTGGGTTTTAGATTTTTATTAAAATGGCGCGCGTGAAATTAATATTACAAATAGCAGGCGGCAAGACTATTCTTAATTGGTTTTTATTGCGTAAGAATCTCTTCGATCGATTGTTTATCAGAATCATCTTAGGGATATAAAAATGCGCTATAAAACTCGCCGTACCTTGTTATCACAATGCATCCTGTTCTCTCTGACTGCTTTTTCCGGCTATGCCTTAGCAGCGGACTGCTCTCCAGCCGATGCGCCAACCAGCACCTGCGGATTCAAGAGTACAAATTATCATGGTCCTAATGGCACCGAGACCTGGGCTGTTAATGATAATGGCTCCGCTTATACCAATGATGCCAATACCAACAGCACCGGCAACGGCAATGACGCTATCTATCTGTGGGATAACAAACAGGAAGATACTCAGTCACTGACCGTAGACGGTACCGACATGAGCGGGACGTTTATTCAGGCTAATTATGGTGGTACCAAAAATATTACCCTGCAGAACGGCGCGACCACCGACATGATTGAGGGTGGCAACAACAAGCCGGGTGATAACGGCAGCTTTAACATTGATATCAATAATTCCACGCTGACCGGAGAGAATGACAACCTCATCTACGGTGCGGCATCGCATGCGAAAACCTATATGGGTGGGGCGGCTATTTTTGTTGACTCCGGTGCCAATGAGGGTACCAACACCGTTAATATCGAAAATGGCAGTACCCTTGGCGGCGCTATTTATACCGTGACCGGCGGGGATAACACCATTAATGTTGCCGGGAACAGCACCGTTAACGGCGCTATTTATGCTTTCACTAACAGCAACAACACCATTAGCGTTGATAACAGTACCGTGACGGCAAATGAAACTAACGCGACGTTGCAGGGCTATTTCGAAGGGGCCTATGCAGGCAACGCGGATGCAGCAACTATTACCTCGGCGCTTCAGGGGCAAACAATTGCGATGGGTATCTATGGTCAGCAGGCATCCACTATTGCGTTGACCAACGGCACTACGGTGAATGGCTCTGTTGCGGTTGTCGGGAATGGCTCCTCTACGGCGCAGATCTCCCTCGACAGCAGCACCCTGAACGGCAACATTATTACCGCCGATGAAAGTAACACCACGGTGAATCTGAATAACGCTACCGTCAACGGCAATATTACGACCGGAGCGGGAGATGACACGGTCGTGCTGGCCAATAACTCCTCTGTCACCGGTAACGTGGATGCAGGTACCGGCACCGATGAGCTGTCGATGGATGCCAGCAGCTCCATCACCGGCCAGATCAGCGGATTTGAAACGGTAAACACCACCTCGGATAACAATATCGACATCGATAAGTTAAACGACAATACCGGCTGGACTATCCAGAATGGCTCCCGTTTAGTGGCCGAAACCACCGGCAGCAATGTCCAGGTGGCAATGACCTCCGACAGCACCGTTGATTTTGGTAACGTCACCGGGACCAACAACAACCTGACGGTAACCCAGATTTCCCCGTCTACCCTGAACCAGAAAAACGTTCAGATCGCGACATTCTCTACCACCGGTAACCCGGCCGATGCCGTTGAAGCCCAGTTCAGCAACGGTTCACAGCAGGTTGAAAGCCGCAGCGGCGCTTACAACTACAATGATTCCCTGACCATTGAGCAGGCGGCACAGCTGAGTAAACGTGCCGGGCTGACTGCCACACCGAATGCTTACAACGTACTGCTCGACAGCTCGCGCGGTGAACTGGCCAGCGATGTCCAGGGGGCGATTGCCGGTCTGGATGCCGCCAAGCAGGCAGGCCGCATGATTACGGACGATCTGGCAAACCGTCTGGATCAGGTTCACCTGCAAAATCTGTATGGCCACACGGCGGATGGGGCGCAACTCTGGGGCGACTTCCTCTATCACCATGGGGATTACAGCGATGACGTTGATTACCAGGACATCACCCAGGGCGTGCAGGGCGGCGTTGACTGGACGACCCACCTGACAAACGGCGACAGCCTGACCGGCGGTGTGGCGCTGGGCTGGACCCGCAGCCGCGACCAGAGCAACAGCGGCGGCGCTAACAGCTTCAACGATACCGTCTATGGCAACTACTACAGCGTTTATGCCGGCTGGCAGCAGGCGCTGCACGACAACCTGTGGGGTATGTTCGTTGACGGCAGCTTCAGCTACGGCGATATGCGTTACTCAATGTCGGCGAAAAACAGCAAAGAAGACACCAGCGGCATGACCGAAGCATTAAGCGGCTCCGCGGATGGTAACCTGTACACCACCCAGCTGCGTACCGGTGTCAACGTGATGCTGCCGGGTGAGACCGTCCTCCAGCCATATGCGACTTTAGGCTGGGATAAAGCAGAGGAGAAAGGCTTCTCTGACAAAGAGCTGACCTTCAGCGATAACCAGGTTTCGCAGTGGAATACCAGCGTCGGTATGCACGTGACCACTAAGCTCGCGGATCTCAACAAGAACGTCGAGCTCTACCCATGGGCCGATGCCCGTTACCAGACCGAGTTTAGCGATAATACCGACATCAAAGCGGCGGATTATCACAACACCGACGGTCATAACACCTCAATGGGTATCTTCGGGGCGGGTATTAATACCACCATCGGTAACAACTTCTCCGTTAACACCGGAGTGTACTTCGGTACGGGTGATGTGGATAACGATGCCAGCGTACAGGCCGGTATCAGCTATCAGTTCTAACCCAGTCTGACCCAACCAAACGGCAGGGATCTGAGGATCCCTGCCGTTTTTTTTTGCAGCATGGCCCAACATACAATATACTAAAATACATTATATAAAATTGTATATTGATGGATGGAAACCATGACTACAGTGACCGATACTGATATTCAGGATGCCATGAAACAGGCGGCGCTGGGTGCCGCGGAGATTTTGCGCGGTTTGTCCAATGCCGACAGGCTGCTGCTGATGTGCCAGTTAAGCCAGGGGGAAGCGAGCGTTGCGCAGCTTGAAGAGGCGGTGGGGATACACCAGCCTACGTTGTCCCAGCAGCTGGGGGTACTGCGGCGCTTAAAGCTGGTGGAGACCCGGCGCACAGGCAAACAGATTTTTTACCGGATTGAGGATCCGCGGATCTTCACGCTGCTCAACACCTTATATGACCTCTATTGCCCACAGGCAGGAGTCGACCATGACGATTGATTTCTCTCACTTTACGCCCCTGAGCAGCCTCGGCGGCGGGGTATTAATCGGGCTCGCTGCCATACTGCTGATTCACTTTTGCGGGCGCATTGCCGGGATCAGCGGCATTGTGGCGGGAATGCTGACGAAACAGACCCGAACAGAAGGGTGGCGGATGGCTTTTTTGGCTGGTCTGATTGGCTCGCCGCTGCTGTTCTCCCTGTTTTTCCCCTTACCGGACATTAACGTTCCAACCTCATGGCCGATGATTACTGTTGCCGGTTTGCTGGTCGGCATCGGCTCGCGTCTGGGCTCCGGGTGTACCAGTGGGCATGGCGTCTGCGGCCTGTCGCGTTTTTCTAAGCGCTCTCTGGTCGCCACGCTGACCTTTATGGCTGTCGGCATTGCTACCGCAACGCTGACCGGATTCTGGCTGGGTTAGGAGGACTGATAATGATAATTAGCGCATTTCTGTGTGGCCTGATTTTTGGCGTGGGTTTGCTGATAAGCGGCATGGCAAACCCGGAAAAGGTGCTGGGGTTTCTTGACCTTTCTCAGGCCTGGGATCCCTCTCTTGCCTTCGTGATGATAGGGGCGATTGCGGTGGGGATAGTCGGTTTTGCACTGGTCAAAGGCAGAGAAAGGGCGTTTTGCGGAGTGCCCATCCTGCTGCCGAAGAATAACGCCGTAGACCGCGCGCTGCTGGTGGGGGCGATCCTGTTTGGCCTGGGCTGGGGGCTGGCGGGCATTTGTCCCGGGCCGTCCCTGATATTGTTGGGGGCGGGCGTCGGGAAGGGGCTGCTGTTTGTTTTGGCTATGCTCGTCGGGATGGTGGTCGTTAATCAGTTTCGGCGAATCTGATCTCAGGGGGGGAAGGGGAATAGTCTGCTGGTGGATAACACCAACCCTACCAAATTTAGTCTGGAAACCTTGACCCGATTTACCAGATGCTGTGTGGAGTCATCCCGTTATGTTGAAAAGAGAACGCTATGAAACTATATGTGTATGAGCATTGCCCATTCTGTATCCGTGCGCGAATGATCTTTGGTCTTAAAAAGGTGCCTGTCGAGCTGGGTGTAATTATGGAAGGCGATGTCGAAACGCCAACCCGCATGGTGGGTAGAAAGGTCGTGCCGATCCTGCAGAAAGAAGAGGGCGTCTACATGCCGGAAAGCATGGATATCGTTCACTACGTTGACCAGCTTGACGGCGCTCCGGTTATTGAAGGGGAATGCGACCCGGCGATTGAAGCCTGGTGCAAAGAGAATACCCGCGCCGTATTTAACCTTGCGATCCCGCGTTTCACCCGCGCCGATTTTAAAGAGCTCTCCACGCCAGCCGCGCGAGAAGCCTATACCCAGCGCGAGATTAAGGCGTTTGGCGATCTGGATGCGTTAATGGCCAATAGCCAGACGTACATCGATACGCTGTCGGGGTCGCTCAGTAAAATCGAGGCGTATATGAGCGCCCGAAATCCTGTCAGCATCACGGATTTTTATCTCTTCCCGGTTCTCAATTCGCTGACGATTGTGAAAGGTTTCCCGTATACAGAGGCGCTGCGCGGCTATTTGGATCACATTTCTACATCCTGCAACGTACCGCTGTTTACCAATAAGGCATTGTAACGGTCAGGGGGCCTGGCCCCCTTAATCGTGCTGAATAGTTTCATTGAACATGAACGAAAACAGCGTTCACTTTTTTTGTCCTGCGGAATGAAAAATACGGTAATGTATTTGTTAAATAATCAAATTCAGAACGCAATCCATGACTTCTTTGTTATTCCATAAATATCACGGACTCGGTAATGATTACCTGGTGTGCCATCGTTCTGTCGCAGAGCAGTTGAGCATCGAGCAGATTCGTCTCATATGCCATCGGCACTATGGGTTAGGCTCTGACGGTCTGCTGGTTGACAGTGGCGATCGGCATGATCCCACATTGCGAATTATCAATCCGGATGGTTCAGAAGCCGAAAAAAGCGGTAACGGTCTGCGCATCTATGCCCGTTATCTTTTTGATATCAGCCGCGTCGGACACGCGCCCTTTTTAGTGCATACCGCGGGTGGGGACGTCCATTGCCGGGTCCATGAAGATCCGCATCAGATTACGGTGGAGATGGGACGGGCTAACTTCAGTCCGGCGGCATTGCCGGCCCTGGTTGAACAACCCGAAGCGCTGAATTATCCCCTGAAGCTGGCGGACGAAACTCTTCTGGTGTCGCTGGTCTCCATGGGCAATCCTCACTGTGTTGTGCTGGTGGATAAGCTCGATCTGGCGCTGGTTCACCGTTTAGGGCCGCAGATTGAAAATCATCCCTTGTTTCCCAAACGCACCAATGTTCAGCTGGTGGAGGTTGTTGATCGCAATACGCTGCGTATTGGCATCTGGGAGCGGGGCGCCGGTTTTACTATGGCATCCGGTAGCAGCAGCTGCGCGGCGGCCAGCGTCATGCGCAAATTAGGTCGGGTTGATAACGCTGTCAGCGTGAATATGCCGGGTGGGCAACTGCAAATCACCTTCGGTGATGAGTTTCAGGTCAGCATGTGTGGCCCGGTGCATAAAATAGGTAGCCTGACGCTGGACGAAGACTGTTTTGCTGGTGGGGACGACGCCAACAGATTTTAAAGTTTCTCAGACCGGCAGCCTGCAACGAGCTGCCGGTGATTTTAGTATTAACTTTCGCATTATGTCTCTTCAATCCTTCTTTCCCTTATATTTCTCTGCGACAAATAGCCCTCACGTCATAAGTTGGTAAATTAAACATTTATTTAACATTTGCATTGCGGTTGTCGTTAAAAAATCTTATTAATATTTAGTTGCTTATAGTGCATAGCGATTTTATATGTTAATAAATATAATCATTAGGATGACTTATGACGATTAAACCCGCCGCTGAAGTTAGTGCGGCACCGGGTCTCTTTCAGACGCTTAAAACCTTCCCGGCGACTGTTCATACGCTACTCTTTTTTACCTTCGTTATCCGCTTCAGCTATTTTATGGCATGGCCCTTTATCGCCGTAATCATGACGCAGAATTATCATATGTCGCCGATTGCTATTGGCGTGGCGATGACCAGCAGCGCGCTGTTGTCGGTGGTACTCGGTATGTATGGCGGGCAGATTTCGGACCGGCTGGGACGCCGGATAATTCTTTTGCTGGGCTGTGGTTTTTCCGCCGTGGGTTATATCACGCTGGCGCAGGCTACCGGGATGGGGCTGTTTATTACCGGCCTGATGATCATCGGCGTTTGCTTTGCATGGGTTGATCCTCCTGTGCGTGCACTCATGAGTGATTTGCTGGGCGATCGCCGCCGCCGCGCGCTTGCGCTCCAGATGCGCTACTACCTGATCAACGTCGCGGCAGTGTTTGGCCCGCTGGTGGGGTTAGTCTTTGGTCTGACATCTCAGAAGGGGACGTTTCTGATCACCGGACTGACCTATCTGCCGTTTTTTGTCTACGTGCTGCTGTTTATCCCGGCGGGAAAACTGCTGGGCGAACAGCAGGGCGGTGACGCGCCGGCGGTTAAACTGCACCAGGTAATGGGAATTATCGCCAGGGACAGAATCTACATTGCGGCACTGCTGTGCAGCATATTGTGCAGCATTGTTTTCATCCATTACGAAGCCGTATTACCCCAGTACCTGATGTTACTGGATAGCAATGCGGCGGTTAAGCTGATTACCCTGATACTGGTTACCAATGCCTGTACCGTGCTGGTGTTCCAGAGCTTTATTATGCGGTTTCTGGCGCAGATCGGCCTGCCGGGACGCATTCTTATAGGGGGATTAATTTTCGCTTTGTCGCAGCTCTGCATGTTTGCCACCCGTTCGACGGAAGTTTGGGCCTGGCTGACGGTGACCGCCGTGTTCAGCATGGGGGAGGCGATTCTGATGCCGAACCTGAACATTCTGCTCGATCAGTTGGCACCGGCAGAGCATCGCGGTGCCTATCTGGGGGCCTCGACCTTGACGACGCTAGGGATCGCTGCCGGGCCGTTGATCGGTGGCGTGATGTTGGCCATGACCGGAGCGGGGGTATTTATCTGCACCGCATTACTGAGTCTGCTGTTGTGCGCGATTATTTATGCCTGCCGGGTCAGAATGTTGGCACGCTTGCAGGATTCATAATAACCGTGCGGCCGGGAGTCGCACCATGCCGTCATACGTGAGCACATTTTGGCTGCAACACTCATCCGAAACTGCTATACTGTATATAATTACAGTATAGGGGGCATATGATGGCTGTTGAAACAAAATTTGTTGTCGTAAGAAAAGGTGAAGAGAAAATGACATTTGCCAGTAAGAAAGAGGCTGACGCTCACGACAAACTGCTGGACATGGCAGAAGCGTTCACCGACTGGCTGTTGCAAAGCGAAATGCAGATGGATGAAACGCAGGCTGAGAATCTTGGGCTGTTTCTTGCCGAGCAGAAAGAGGCCGTGCAGCATATTCTGCGTACCAGCAAGGTTCCTGATCTTAATGCCGCAACTGCAACAGATAAAGCAGAGTCAGATGCAGATGGCAGTAAAAAAATCAGAGCAGTTAAGGCTGCCTGATCGCCATAACAGGTCATCACCGATCCTGTCGCCGTAAGCGGGAAGCTGCTTACGGCTTTTTATTGTTCAGTGTCGCTGGCAATTCCTGTCTAACGTGAGGCGTGTCCACGTCGGCTGTATAGCCATACGAAGATCAACGTCAGTAATGGGATGCCATGAAAAATAATAATGACCAACGAGGGGGCTAGCCAGATATAAAAGGGGGCGACTATCAGCATTCCAACACCGAAACCTGTCATCTGTAACAGAGTCATCAAACTAAAAACAGGTAGCCGTAAAGATTCAACTTCACTTTGAATTCGTAAAATCAGACTCACATCCGCAAGTCCATCTCCAATACCCGCAAAGAAAATAAAAAATAATGCCAGAGAAACGGTATTTTGCTGGAAAGTTAAAATAAATCCCAGGGACATTAAGGCCACACCATAAAAAAATAGACGCTCAGCTGGTATCCCTCGCTTAAGCAGAAAATAATTCGACGATCTTGCACCTGCAAATTTCCCACCGGCCCAGACCGCCAGCAGAAGACCCATGGTTTTGCCTGGCGATGCCGACGTCAGAAGCTCTGAAATGACTGGAAAGCCGACGTTATGGGCAGCACTACCGAGAGTATCAGCCATTGTTATCAGCAACATTCCAGCCATCAGCGGTGCCGCCCGTAGCCCCTTAACAAGATCACGCCACTCTTTACGCTGATTTTTTATCTCGGCTCCCGCCGGGATAATCAGAAAGCGTAAAGGCAGAATACATAAACCGGCCAGGAGATAAGTGACAATATTGGTGACGAATACCAGCTCATAACCGTTTGTAGCCAGCAATATACCTGACACCATACTGCCCGTCACAGCACCTGTCGCAGAGGCCGACGTCAACCAGGCATTCGTTGCAACCCGGCGGGAATCATCCACCCAAGAGGGCAATTGGCTGTTTAACCCAATTGCGAACATGGAATTACCTATACCAATTCCCAGAGCGATAAAAGGTAAAAGATAAAGTTGTACGGAAGAAGGGAAAATTAACAATAATGCCAGCAGCGCAGCGCGAAGAATATCCAGTATTACCAGGGGCAAGCGCCCGGTAAAGCGTCTGAAGTAAGGGACGCCAAACAGGCTTGCTAAGATTCCCCCGGTGACGCGACAGGCCAGAAAAATACTTACTTGCGTCACGCTTTGGCTTAGCAAGTAAACATAGGTGGATAACGCCACCATGTTTAGAAATGCGCCGAAGTCAGAGATAAAACGGGCGGAAATGATCAACCAGCTATTTCTGGCAGACCGGTTAATCATTGCGCCATCCTGATGTGCATCAGTCATTTGGAGGTTTTCCGTATTTATAAGAGAAGGCCACATCCAGAAATCAAAGTATTCAACGTAGCTTCACGCTGCCTGCAAAAGCAATCTTTTTCCTTTGGTGATGAAAGAGTGGCGCCAGAACGCGATGTCTTTCACGATAGTCTTGTGGCTTAGATGAGTTCAGGCCGATGACCGTCATTCACCGTTAAAAATCCGCGGCATGTGTCGTTATCAGAATCCCACAAGGATGAGGTCTAGCCCGAACTAAACCTGATAATTGTGCTGTTACTACATTAATGCGCATAATGTATATTATGTTAAATGCAATATATAGACCTACACCATCCTGTTCCTTATCCTTATGCAGATAACCCAATACGCGTGCACCACAACCTTCTCTTTCCTATCCAGCCATTTATCACAGAGGAGTTTTCATTCTCGTGTTGTTCACCAACGAAGTTGAAGCAAGTGTGTGGCAATTCCCCATCTGACATCAGTACATTTCCCGTTTATCAGATCGAACACGGAGTAACTCGCGTTGGGTTGTGCATATTGTGGGAAATAATCGATTACCCCATCTTTAAGAATCGCCAGAACGCCCTGACTGACATGCCCGTGTGTCACAATACAAATTGTTTGATGCTGTGACGTTGATTCCAGGTGATGTAAAAAATGCATAACCCGCTGAGAAGCCTGCGCGAGAGATTCACCACCTGGTGTGCAATACGCTGCATCAAGTTCGAATAATGCACGGGCATCGTTTGGATAGTTTTGGATGAGCAGCTCTGATGACACTCCTTCAAACTGACCAAAGGCTTGTTCTTTAAGAGCTGGTTCTGCTGTCAATGGGCAGCGAAAGTCCTTAGCCAGGCTCTGGCCCATTTGCCATGCACGGCCAAGCGGAGATGCGTAAACACCTTCGATACGGTAATCACTTGCTGCAAGCGCGGCCAGTAAGGCCGATGTTTCATGCAATCCCCGACGGGTCAACGCACTATCACTGTGCCCCTGAATAATTCCCCGCACATTCCACTCTGTTTCCGCGTGCCGCACCAGTATCACTTTCATTCAGTCCACCCTGCCCCAATTTTAGGTATACGCCTTCAAAACCGTCTCCAGCCACTGCGTAAAGACCCGCACTTTCGGGGAAATATGCCGGTGCGGATAAAGCACGGACAACTGTCGCGCCGGAACCGGATGACCAGGCAACACTTCTACCAGACGTCCGTCATTGATGTACGGGCGTAAAAAGAAATCCATGCCCTGCAATAACCCAAGCCCGGCCAGACCCGCCGCAATATAGACTTCTGAATTATCCAGCACCAATTTGCCTGCCAGATTAAGTTCCTCAATGCCAGACGGCGACTGAAACACCCACGGCATAATTTGTCGGCTGTTAATGTTAAACCAGTTCACGCCCTGGTGATTCTGCAGATCGTCCAGCGTTTCAGGCACGCCATACTCCGCAAGGTATGCCGGGCTGGCACAGGTGACCAGTTTAATCTTACCCAGCGAGCGAGCCACATAGTCACCGTCTTCCAGCGGACCGACACGGACGATGCAGTCCAGGCCGTCACGCAGCATATCTTTACGCCTGTCGGAGCTGCTGAGCACCACTTCAATTCCGGGATAATGGCGATAGAAATCCGGCAACCTGGGTACAACCAGCATTGCGGCAATCGATACGGGCATATCCACACGCAGCTGCCCGCATAATGAACGGCCCGCGACAAAAGAGCCTAATAAAGCATCGGTTTGTTCCAGCAAGGGCTTACTGCTGCGGTAAAACTCTTCCCCTTCGGGTGTCAGCGTGATTCGCCGGGTTGTACGGTGCAGCAAACGCACCCCCGTGTGCTGCTCCAGCTGTTTGATCGCTCTGGTCACTGCGGGCCGGTGAATTTGCAGGTTTTCTGACGTCTGGGAAAAACTGCCCGACTCGACGATCTCAATAAAGATCCGCATCAGTTCGTACACGTTGATTTGCATAGCACGCCTTCATCCCGAAATAGATAACGCGTCCATTGTTACTGATTTTGTAAAAGTGATGAAGGATATTCGCTATTTTTCAGAACAAAAGCGGCGAGTAGACTCAGGCTATACCGGTCTAAGAACCGTCTTAGTTAAAGGAAATGTCTCATGCAAAATCAGAGTGTTAGTTATATTCTGGGTATCGAAAAAAATGTCATTCAGGGGCCTCTGTCATGGCTCACCGATGCCCGTCTGGTGGCGGCGGTCAGTAACGCCGGAGGTCTCGGAGTACTCGGACCCAATGCCGGATTAACGGCCGAAACAGCGGTCTCAACGCCGGAAGCGACAGCCGAGAAAATGCGCGAAGAGATCCGCAAAACCAAAATGCTCACCGAGAAACCTTTTGGCGTCAATCTGATCCCGACGGCAGAAAATGACATCTGGACACCGTCCATCCTCAACGTCATCAAAGAGGAAGCTGTGCATGCAGTGGTTTACACCGGCTACGGCGAAGGTTCCATTATCCCTGCCCTGTTTGATGAGCTGAAAACCGCAGGGATCAAAATCATCTTCCGGGATATCAACCCTTCTCCGGAAAACACCCGACTCGCGGAAGCCGCCGGGGCCGATATTATTGTGGCGACGGGGTTTGATGAAGGCGGCACCTTGCCCGGCGTCACATTGGGCACTTTCTCCATTGTGCCGCTGATCGCCGACGCGGTGAAAAATGTCCCGGTTATGGCTGCGGGCGGGATAACCGACAACCGAACCGCCAGAGCCGCACATGCCCTGGGCGCACAGGGTGTGTTTGCCGGCTCGGTATTTATCAGCACGCTTGAAAGCCGCGTACCGCAATCAGTAAAAGACAAAATTATCGCTGCGAACGGGCTGGATATGCGCCTGTTCCGCACCCTTCCCGATTACTACCGTTCGTTGCCGGGTAAGCTCGCCGATAAACTGGTTGCGTTGGATAAAGCGGGTGCCAGTAAGGAAGAGCTGGCGAAGGTGATGGGCGGATTACGCGGTCTGCGCCTGGGAATGCTTGAAGGCAATACTGACGAGGGCTATATCTCTCTCGGCACAGGCATCGGCAGCATTCGCCGCGTGAAAAGCGTTGCCGAGGTCGTCGCAGAACTGCACGTATAAAGGATAGCGCTCCGGATTGCCTGGTTGCCATTCGGAGCGCAGTTTCACCCACCCGCCGTCT
Source organism: Leclercia sp. TB492 (assembly GCF_049974505.2). Taxonomy (NCBI): domain Bacteria; kingdom Pseudomonadati; phylum Pseudomonadota; class Gammaproteobacteria; order Enterobacterales; family Enterobacteriaceae; genus Leclercia; species Leclercia sp. TB492. Next base: position 2,233,902 of record NZ_CM127572.1, read on the forward strand.
GACACACCGCTTTAATCTTCTCTCTCAGCCAGCGATGGCCGGGATCCTTTTCCATTCTGGGATGCCACATCTGCGAAACCGTTATGGTCCGGGTTTTAAATGGCAGTTCAAAAACGTGCAACTGTTCTGTCATCTGCTGATTAATTAAATAGAGCGCCGGCACCATGGCGATAAGATCGGATGCCAGCGCCACGGATAACGCCGTCGGAAAGCCAGGCACCACGCTTGCCACCTTACGTTTCATGCCTGACTCAGCCAGCGCATCATCAACAAACCCGTGTAACGATCCGTCTGGCGCGGCCACCACATGGCCCCAGGCGACATATTCATTGATGCCGATTTCCGGTAAGGACGCCAGCGGATGCGCCTTACGGACCGCACCCACAAATCTGTCCTGGAAAAGCCGCTGAAGGCGAATTTCAGGGCCCATGTTGCTCTGTACGCCAATCTCCAGGTCGACCAGGCCCTCACGCAGATAGCGCGACGTTTTTTCAGGCTTCGGCGCAAAGCGGATACATACGTCAGGAGCGGCCTCAGCTACGGCGGCAATTAGCGCCGGGCCGAACGCGACAACAAATCCATCGTTGGCTCTGATGGTGAAAAGCCGCGCCAGATTTTCCACCTTGAGCGTCTCCAGTGAGGGTTGCAGCACCGCCCTCGCCTCATGCACCGCGTTCCGGGCGCGGTCCCGGGATGCTTCAGCCCAGGGCGTCAGCACCATGTTGCGTCCGGCCCGCACCAGGATCGGATCGCCCGTTACCTCCCGTAGCCTGCTGAGCGTTCGGCTCATGGCTGATGTACTCAGGTTTAAGCGTCGCGCTGCCCCTGCAACGCTGGCCTCTGCCAGCAGGATGTCCAGCGCGACAAGCAAGTTAAAATCAGGGTCAGACATGATTAACCTCAAGGCGAAATCAGATAAGGCGTTCGGTGCAATGATTCAGTGTGGACGATGCGCCTTCCGCACTCTATGCCACATGATTATAGTTTCTTCATCAAAACACCATCCCCAGGAGTCAGGATGAATACATTATTTTCAAACCAACCCGGTGACGAAGGGCTACCAGGCCAGGAACGCGCCAGGGTTATGATCGCAGTGATGATCACCACGCTTATGGGGGTATTCGATGGCACCATGATCAACATTGCCCTGCCCTCCATGGCGCAAGCGATGCGGGTGCCCGCCAATATTGCTGTCTGGTTCGCCAACGGCTATCTGCTTTCGGCTGCCATGACGTTACTGATCTTCGCCTCACTCGCGGCCCGATACGGAACGCGCCCCATTTTTCTGGGAGGACTGGCTACGTTTACGCTGACATCCCTGGGCTGCGCGCTGGCAAAAACGCCGGAGATGCTGATCGGAATGCGTATTTTGCAGGGGATCGGCGGCGCGGCCACATTGAGTATTGCCCCGGCGATCCTGCGATCCGTTTTCCCGGGACGACTGCTCGGGCGCGTTCTGGGACTGCATGCCCTGTTGATTGCTTCCAGTACGGCTATTGCTCCCGTACTGGGCGGCACAATTCTGGACACTTTCAGCTGGCAATGGCTGTTTGCCATTAACCTGATTCCGGGAACGCTCGCACTGGTGCTGGCTGGCAAGGCATTACCCGGAAAACCAACCTCAGGCAACGCTGCGTTCGACACACTCGGGGCGGTGCTGTCGGCGACGCTGTTAGGTTCAACCATCATGGCGGCGAATAGCCTTTCCAGCCATCACGAGACCGTCAGCTGGGGGCTCCTCGCCATCATCAGCATTATGATGTTTATCTGGCATATCCGCCGTGTTAAGGCCCCCTTACTGCCGCCTGCCATTTTTAAAAATGGGCGTTTTACCCTGGCAGCCTTAACCTCGCTGGCCTCTTTTATCAGCCAGGGCATTACTTTTATTGCGTTGCCTTTCCTTTTTCAGAGCGTGTATGGCTATAGCCCTGTCGTGTCCGCCCTGCTGTTTATTCCCTGGCCGATTGGCATTGTACTGATTGCGCCCCATGCGGGCCGTTGGGCCGATACCCTTTCTGCGCCGCTGATCTCTACCATTGGACTGGCTATTTTTGTTGTGGGATTGATCCTGCTGGCGATGCTGCCCGCCACGCCTGCGGTATGGGATATCTGCCTGCGCAGCCTGGTGTGCGGCATCGGATTTGGCTGCTTCCAGAGTCCCAACAACCGGGAGATGCTGTCTAATGTTTCTCGTGAGTACGCCAGCTATGGCTCCGGGATCTTGTCTATCGCGCGGACGTTTGGGCAATGCCTGGGCGCCGCCGTGGTGGGTATCCTGCTTTCCGTCATGTCGACTGAATCCGGCCAGACGTTCAATGAACAGGCCGTTCATATTGCCCTGTGGGTCGCCGTCGCAGCCTCTGTCGCGTCGGTGCTGTTTAGCCTGAGCCGGCTGCGCAAAACGGTTACGTTCTCTTTTGGAGGCAGCCGTTAATTATCTCAACTAGACTTCTAAGCGGCTGTACATCGTCACCTATTGACTCACTCATCTCACTCAGGTTCTTTCACTCCCCGAGAGGTTCACCATGTCATTTGTCACCACAAAAGATAATGTCAGTATCTTCTATAAAGACTGGGGTCCCAAAGATGCACAACCTATATTCTTCCATCACGGCTGGCCATTAAGCGCGGATGACTGGGATAACCAGTTACTGTTCTTTTTAGCGGAAGGTTTCCGTGTCATTGCCTCGGACCGTCGTGGTCACGGCCGCTCCGATCAGGTCAGCGACGGCCATGATATGGACCACTACGCCGCCGATGTCTCCGCCATCGTTGAACATCTGGATCTGCACAATGTGGTGCATGTCGGTCACTCTACCGGCGGCGGACAGGTAGCGCGATACGTGGCGCAATACGGACAACCGCAGGATCGCGTGGCGAAAGCCGTGTTGATCAGCGCCGTACCGCCATTGATGGTGAAAACGCCGGACAATCCGGGCGGGACGCCGATTGAAGTGTTCGATGGGTTCCGCCAGGCGCTGGCAGCAAACCGGGCGCAGTTCTATCTCGACGTGGCAACGGGACCGTTCTACGGCTTTAACCGTGACGGGGCTGAAATTTCGCAGGGCACCATCCAGAACTGGTGGCGACAAGGGATGATTGGCAGCGCGAAGGCGCACTATGAAGGCATTAAGGCGTTTTCAGAAACGGACCAGACCGCCGATCTGAAAGCGATCACCCTGCCGGTGCTTATTTTGCAGGGCGATGACGATCAGGTTGTGCCTTACAAAAACGCCAGCCTGCTCCAGGATGAACTTCTCAGCAACAGCACCCTGAAAGTCTATCCGGGGTATCCTCACGGGATGCACACCACGCACCCTGATACCATCAACAAAGACTTACTGGAATTTATTCGCAGCTGATAACTAAAAACGGGTGGCTTTTGCCACCCGTTCCGGGAACTTACAGCGAGGCTTTTAACCGCGCCACCGCTTCTTTCAGGTTCTCATCCGTGACGCTGACGTACGACATGCGCAGCGTGGCATGATCCGGCTCGTTGCAGTAGAAGAACTCCCCAGGCACATAGACTACGCCGTTGCTGAGCGTCTTTTGCAACCACGCCGTGGTATTCATCTCGTATTTAAATTTGGCCCACAGGAACATGCCGCCCATCGGTTTATGGAAGGTCAGATGTTCGCTCAGTTCGTTTTCCACGTGCTGGCACAGGATCTGGCACTTGTGTTTATAGGCTTCGCGGATCAGGTCGATTTGCCCGGCCAGGCGGCCGCTCTCCAGGTAGTGATACGTCAGCGACTGCGATAACGAGCTGGTGTGCAGATCGGTCGCCTGCTTGAGGATCACCACCTGACGCTTTATCCAGTCCGGCAGTACTAACCAGCCAACCCTTGCGCCCGGCGCGAGGATTTTGGAAAAGGTGGAGGTATAAATCACGTTATCGCCACAGCCCATTTCTGCCGCCCAGGCCTTGAGTGGCGTGAAGGTTTGGTCGGTGAAGTTGATTTCGCCATAGGGATCGTCCTCGATGATGACGAAATCGTAGCGCTGGGATAAGGCCACTAACTGCTTGCGGCGCTGCTCTGCCAGGGTAACGCCGCCCGGGTTGCCGAACGTCGGTACGATATAGACGGCTTTCACCGGCGTGGTCTTAACCAGGGCTTCCAGCTCATCGATGATCATCCCGTCGCCGTCGGTACCCACCGACATCAGGTTAGCCTCCGCTAACTGCAGAACCTGCAGCGCAGCGAGATAGGTCGGACGTTCGACGACCACGATGTCGCCCGGGTTAATCAGCGCTCGCGCCAGAATATCCAGCGACTGCTGGGAGCCGGAGGTCACCACCACGTCATCCACGCCGCAGGTAATCCCCCTGCCGCTCAGCAGCTGACAGATGGCCCCGCGCAGCTCCGGGCTGCCCTCGCTCAGACCGTACTGAAACGCCTCTTTCCAGGTGCTGGAAAGCACCTTCTCCATAGCCAGCTCCAGCCCTTCGCGATCGAAAAGATCCGGGTTGGGAATGCCCCCGCCGAGTGAAATCACCCCTTCCATCTTGCTGTGTTTTAATAATTCTCTGATCGCGGATGACTGGAGGTTTTGTACTTTGTGGGCAATTTTGTTCTGCGACATCTTTATTATCCTGGTTTGTTGTATCCCAGTTTAAGTATCACAAGTAGAACGTTTTAACCAGCCGAAGAGACCGGAGCCCGCAGGCCCCGGCAGAGATATCAGAACTCGATACGGGCGCCAAAGTTATAGCGGCGACCTTCCAGCATTGAAGACTGGTTGTAAGAGGTGCGGTAGATCGGGTTGGCATCGAACAGGTTATAGATGCCGGTCATCAGCGTCACGTTCTTGTTCAGATGATAACGCGCGCCCAGGTCGACCAGGGCATAGGCTTCCGTTTCGCTGGATTTGCCAATGTCCGGCGACGTGCTGCGCCAGCTGGCTTTGGTCCACAGCTCCAGGTCATTTACCGCGTTCCAGGTCAGGGAGACGTTGGCCATGCTTTCCGGGAAATCGCTCAGCGCATACCCTTTATACTCCCCGCTCTGCTGTTCGCTGTGGGTGTACGTATAGTTGGCGTTGGCTCTCAGGGAGGACGTGACCTGCCAGTCGCCGTTCAGCTCCAGACCGTAGATCTCCGCATCGCTGACGTTGGCGTACTGGAAGACGGTATCCGCGACATACCCGTTGTAGGTACACTTCTGCGTGTCCGACGCGGTACAAATGAGATGGTCGCTGATTTTGTCCTTAAATTTGGTGTAGAAGAGGGTTGCATCCAGCGCCAGCGCGTCCTGCTGCCAGTAGATGCCCAGCTCGGTGTTGACGCTCTCTTCCGGCTTCAGATCGTCATTACCGATGCCGATTTCCGAATACGGATAAGCGCCGTACACGCTGGTGAAGCCCTGGTTATTCTGGCGCAGATCCGGCTTCTTATAGCCAGCAGAGACACCGCCCTTCAGCGCCCAGTTTTCATCGATGGTCCAGTTGCCGTAGAGCTTAGGCGTGACGTGGTAACCAAAATAGCTGTCATGATCCAGACGCGCCGAGGTGGTCAGGGTGAAGTCCGGCACGATCATCCAGGCGTCTTCGGCAAACACTGCCCAGCCGTCGCGCGTAATTTCGCTGACCGGCGTGACGCCCGGCGCTTCCTTGTCCTTAATGCCGAACTCATCATCCAGCTCGTTGCGCGTAAAGTTCACCCCCAGGGTCAGCTTGTGATCGCCCAGGGTAAAGGTGTTGGCGCTGTTGGCTTCGTAGTTCTTCTGGGTAATAAACTGCGATGACATTCCCGGAACGCGGTACTCGGTTTTGGCTTTTTCGTAGCTGACGAAGTTCTTTACTTCCAGGATGTCGCCATACCAGGCATGTTGCGACAGCGATGCCGCATCGCGGTCGAAGCCCCAGTACCACTGCTTGTCGTTATGGGTTTTCTCCTGGTTGCCTTTAGTGGCATTCAGATCCCAGAGCTGGGTATCGGTCGGCGACATGGAGATCGTCGCATCCAGATTCCCGGACTGATGCTTCACAAAACGCTCATCGTTGATGCTGTCATCGTCGCGGCGATCGAGATAGTCCGCGGCCAGGCTCACCCCAAGCTTGCCCGGGATCACCGGTCCCATCACAAAGGCATTCGTCTGGTTGGTATTGCCGTACTCGCTCTTCTCCTGCAGGAAGTAGTTATCCTCCAGAACCCCGGTCCACTTCTCCAGGTTATAGGCCTTCTTAGTGATCACGTTGACCACGCCGCCGATGGAGTCAGAGCCATACAGGGAGGACATTGGCCCGCGGATCACCTCGATCCGCTCGATGGCGGCAAGCGGCGGCATAAAGGCCGCTTCGGTGCCGATATGGTGTCCATAAGGGCGGGATTCGCGGGTCGCCTGCTTGATGCCGTTTACCATGTACGAGGTATAGGTGGAGTCCATCCCGCGCATCTGCACATCGCCTGTTGCCAGGCTGCCGTGGCCGTTACCGACCAGCACGCCCGGCATCTCGCGCAGGGCTTCGGTAACGTTCTGATTCGAGCGGGTGTTCAGCTCTTTTTCATTCACCACGGAAATCGTCGCCGGTGCTTCACGGCGTTCCTGGCTAAAACCGGTCGCGGTCACTACCAGTTCATCTTCGTTTACGGCGGTGTTTTCTGCGGCGAAAACGGCTACCGGCAGGTTAACCAGGGCGAGCGAAACCGCCACGGCCATGCGTGTTTGCTTAATCACAACGGGATCCTTAGAACTGGTTTAAATCAATCTTGAGCACGTAGTCAGCTGCACTGGCTTTCTCATCCTGCTTGACGCTGGCATAGAGCGTGCTGGCATCGGCAGAAAGCGCCAGGCTGTTTGGCATCGCCGCGGTTTTAATGGTGTGTTTCAGGCGATTGTTGGTCGCGTCGATCACGCTAATCTGGCGATCGTTGCGATGGGTGACATAAACTTCTTCACGCGCGGGGTTGTAGAGCACGCCGACGGAATTAGGCGTCGGGACACGGTGCAGGAGTTTGCCGGAATCCAGCTGCACAACCAGCACATCTTTGGTGTTGGTATCCGCGATATAGCCCACCCCTTTCGCGGTGTTGAGCGCGATGTTCAGGAAGTAATGTTCCGGGTCGGCAGGATCGACCTTCACGCGGGTGAGCAGCTGCGAGGTTTTACCCTCCAGGGTGATCAGCTCCCCGGAGCCGGAGACGACGTAAACCTTGTCGCCAGCCTCATCCACGGCAAAACCGACGGGCTCCAGTTTTTCGAGGGTCTGGGCAAGAGCCTGCTTCTGCGTATCCACTACCCACAGCAGGCCTTTACCCTTACGACCAATTCCGGAGACATACAGGCGCTGATGTTTTTTATCCAGCACCACTTCACGGACGTGGGCTTTCTTATTCGGATCTGAATCGTCGCTCAGCTGGATCGTTTTGATGATTTTATTGTTACGCGTGTCGAGCAGTGTGACCGACCCTTCCAGGGCATTACCCAGATAGAGAATGTGCTGCTCCTGATCCAGCGCGACGGCAAAGGTGCGGCGTTCGGTAGGGATCTGGTGCTCAATTTTCAGTGTGGGCGCGGCCAGCTGGAAGACCAGCCCGGCGGTTTTGTCTTTATCAAAAGAGGGCGCAGAGGCTGCATAGAGCGCGTTCTGGTCTTTATCATAGGCCAGCTCATACACGCCATGTCCCAGCGGTTGAACGAGGAAATCCTTCTCGGTAAATTCTTTAGCGAAGAGCGAGCCAGAGTGCATAGCCAGTGAAATAGCGAGGGCACACAGCGTTTTGTTCTTTACAGCAGAGGCGTTGTTCATGTCATTTTTCTTTACAGTTGCTTACGTAAAGAAAAATGATAATGAAAATAAATATCATTTACAAATGCAAATATATCTCAATTACCTACCATTTTTAGTACCTAAAGCAGGTGCCCGGCATGCTGTATTACGCGGTTAACTCATTGAATCGCCCTATCCGCGCCGCCTGGCGGGCTAAACCGCGAAAAATAGCCTCGCTCACCGGCAGCGGAAAATCCGTCGGCAATTCTGCCCTGACGGTGGCGATAACGTCGTCGGTAACCGCGGCCATCTCCGTCATCAAACGGCGGGCAGTCTCCTGCGAAAATCCCGCAAAGGCGGCGGTGCTGATAAAGTGTCGCGGTTGGATCATCGCGAAATGGTACTGCCGGTTTTTTCCCTGTAGCGCCATCGCCATCTTCGCCTTTTTGATGGGGATCCCCCCGGCGTCGAACAGCGGAAACGCGGAAATCACGTCATACAGCGGGGCCATGCGAAACGAGGAGTCGGCCTCAATAAACAGGCTAAAATTTTTACCGTGGCCATCGATGGCGGCCAGCATCCAGAAAAGGATCTGCGCCTTAAAGAACATCTCGCGATCCTGCCCCGCCAGGCGAGAACCAAGCAGCAGCTTCATGGCGTCTGCAATCCCGGGGCCACCGTGAGACTCATATTTCAGCGCTGGCGACACGCCCAGCGCCTGGCAAAAGTCCTCCTGCGGCAAGCGCATCAGCCAGCCGCTGCGGGCCCATCGACGATCGAAACGCTCGATAATCAGCACCTTTTTCCGGCCAAACTGCGCCATGTCGGCATGCGCGACCGGGAAACCAAAGGCTTTGGCGATACGCAAACAGAGCCATTCGTTTTCGCAGCTTTCGCTCAGGTCGATATTGTTCTGCTCTATTCTACCTATCGGCAGCTTGAAGATATGGCTGGTTGGGGTGCTGCCCTGGGGCCGTTGCCAGCGATCCTGATACCACAGCAGCGCCGTTTTCTCCTGCGCCCCGGCCAGCGAAATGCGAAAATCGGCGCCCTCCTCTGTCATCCCCAGCGGCGCCATCTGGTAGCCCTCGAGCAGCGCGGCAATCTGATCGTCATCCAGCGGTTCGGCCACGATATCCGTTACCGGGGGGATCTCCTGCCCCGGCGGATAGAGCTGAATGGCGCCGACGCAGTCACGCCCAACGCTGGCGAGCAGATCGAAGGGATGCGTGGTTTCCACCTGAAAACGGGCCTGCATGCGGGCAATAATCGCCTCGGAGTCAGGCAGCAGATTGCTGAAGAAATTGAAGACCGGCGCGCCGCTAATCCTGCCGTGTTGCAGCGGCAGAGAGAGCGAGATCGCTCGCGAACCCGGCTCTGCCAGCCACGCTGGGGCATACTGAAAGGACATCGCCCCGCTGCCATCACGATGCAGCGTGCCTATCACATCGCCATTCATCGCGACAGTCAGACGTTTTGCGCGCATCGCTTACCACTCCTTCGTCCAGGCGTTATTGTCCGGCAGCGTGGCGCCGCGTTTTACCACGTGCAGTTCCAGGTCCAGCGCCGCAAGGATTTTGAACAAGGTGTCCAGCTTGGTGGAGCCCGGTTTGTTCTCGAAATCCGATACGGTGGTTTGTTTAATACCTACCTGTTCAGCCGTCGCCGTTTGGGTTAACTTATTGACCTTACGCTGATCCCGGACGGCCTGCGCCAGTGCGTCTGCCGATGTCACCTTCATGATTATCCCCCATAGCGGATATTTTGATAAAATCCCCTGTAGGGGATAAAATGAGAATAACCCCTCCAGGGGATAAGTGCAAATTATCCCCTGAAAAGGATAAAAACGTTCAAACCACCCCTTTCGAGCTGCAAAGCCTTGTTACCGAGCACGATGCTGAGGTATAAGGTTAAAGAAGGCTATTGTATGTTGTAACTACATATAATATGTATTATCCGGAGTTATTTATTAATTATTAAATGTGCCGTAATTTATATTTACTCCGCGTGAGATCGTTAAAAAAGAAATGTATTAAATATAGGGCGCGTACCGGTTCGTTAATTACAGCCAGCAAACCCTGCATATGCGGGAAACTAACGTAGCGGCCCCGGGGACTTTATGCAGCCTATAAAAAATAATTTCGCTTAACCGAAGCGTTAACTGTAAAAAAAGCACTCCTGTCTCACGATGATTTTAATCATCTTTTCTAATAACGAAGCAGAGCGTCGATGAAAAGACCCTGCTCCTCATCAGTGTTCCCGTCTATCATTTAAAGATAAGACAGCGGTAAAGCTGGTTCGCGCTTATTTCTGCAAGGGATGTTGAAACAAACCTGGTACTTCCGGGTGGTTTATTTTTGACTCTGTTCCGCCTTTAATAAAATACGTGGAGGGGATAAGCATGCATGATTTTGACGTAAATATGAGTGAGGACCTGATTATTCTGCCGTATTGTGATCCGTAAAAAGGGATTATTTATTTCCCCATTTTAATACCATGCCGGTTTGTTTTTTTATTGATAAACACTATCCATCGGGAGCAGTGAGATGCCTATTTTTAGTTCATTCTGGCAGGCGGGGTTTGAAGGTGCTGATTTTGTTACGCGGCAAGGGCATGCCCTTTCAATGGATCACGAAACGGGTCATGACAGCAGACATTACGATGATTACAGGGCACTCCGCCCTTTTCACATCGCCACGGTGAGGGAGAGCGTCGGCTGGCGACTTACCGATACATCAGAGGGTTACGACTTTACCGCCGTCGCGGACAAAATGGCATCGGCAAAGGAGAACGGTATCCAGATCTGCTGGACGATTTGCCATTACGGCTGGCCAGACGATGTCGATTTTTTCTCTGAGGCATTTGTGACGCGTTTCGCCCGGCTGTGCGGCGCGCTGGCCGCCTTTTTGCGCCCCTGGTATCAGGAGCCGCCGGTCTACTCCCCGGTCAACGAGATCTCCTTTACCGCCTGGGGGATTACCGTGGGCCTGTTTCCCGCCGCCCTTGCGGAAGAGATGGAAAGCATGCAGATCAAGCGGCAGCTGGTTCGCGCCACGATAGCCGCCTGCGACGCCATCTGGGCGGCCGATCCCCGGGCCAGAATTCTGCATTGTGACCCTCTGATTCATCTGATTTCTCCCGACGACGACCCCACGACCGAACAGGAAACCGAGGCGTTGCGCACGGCGCAGTACCAGGCGTGGGACATGCTAGCGGGACGGCATGAGCCCGAGCTCGGCGGTAACCCACGCTACCTGGATCTGATCGGGGCCAATTACTACCACGACAACCAGTGGATGATGGGAAACAACCAGCGCCTCGCCTGGCATCTTGGCGACCGGCGACGACGACGATTACACGAAATGTTGCAGGAACTCTATGAACGCTATCACCGCCCTATTCTGCTTGCCGAAACAAGCCATGTCGGCAGTGGGCGTGGAGCCTGGATTAACGATGTCGCCTCTGAGGTTGCTCAGGCACAGCTGGCGGGCGTTGAGCTCTCAGGGATCTGCCTTTACCCCATTATTGACCGCCCCGACTGGGAAAACTGTGCTGTCTGGCATCACTGCGGTTTGTGGGACATTACGCCCGATAAAGAGCGACATCTTAATACCCTTTACGCACGCGCGCTTGAGCAAACCCAGCTCCGGCTGAAACGTTTTCAACAGCCATCAGGCGCCTTTACCTGCACCGGCACAGAGGTATCAGATATGAAAAAAATATATGTTTTTAGTCACCTGCGCTGGGACTTTGTCTTTCAGCGTCCACAGCATCTGATGACACGTCTTGCCCAGCACTATCACATTGTCTTTATTGAGGAGCCGCTCTATTCAGCGGAGAAACCGGAGCTGAAGCTCTCCCGGCCCGCCCCAAACGTCACCGTGGTTCAGCCGCATACCCCGTCAACGGCGGCCGGGTTCCACGACGAGCAAATTGCCTTTCTGGAAACGCTCCTGACGGAGCTACGGGAGCCGGACGAAACCCCGGTGGTCTGGTTCTATACGCCGATGGCGCTTCCGCTGTTGAAGATCTTTACTCCGGCGGTCGTGGTCTATGACTGCATGGATGAACTTGCCGCCTTTGAGAAAGCCCCTCGCCAGCTGTTGCAACGTGAGTCAGCTCTGCTGAGCCGGGCGGATATTGTCTTTACCGGTGGCCCCAGCCTGTATGAAGCGAGGAAAGGCCGCCACCCGAATATTCACTGTTTTGCCAGCAGCGTCGATGCGGTGCATTTCGAACAGGCGCTGGATCGGGCGAATCATCACCCGCTGCAGGACGAGATCCCCCATCCACGGCTCGGGTATTACGGCGTTATTGATGAACGTATGGATTTATCTTTGATTGCGGCTCTCGCGGATTCACATCCGGAGTGGCAGATCGTGATGGTCGGCCCGGTGGTGAAGATCGATCCCGCTACCCTGCCCAGACGCAGCAACATTCATTATCCCGGCATGCAGCCTTATCAGGCCCTGCCACAGTTCCTTGCCGGCTGGGATGTGTGCCTGATGCCGTTCGCGCTGAATGAATCCACGCGGTTCATTAGCCCGACAAAAGTGCTCGAGTACATGGCCGCGCAGCTGCCGGTGGTCAGTACCGCCATTGCCGATGTTGAAAAACCCTATAGCCACGTTGTGGCTGTTGCCCACGACCAGGCAGCCTTTATTGCCGCCTGCGAACAGGCGCTGGCGCTGCCGGAAGAGACCCGAAAAGCGCAGCAGCAGACGATGCAGCGTATTGTCGCCAGCACCTCCTGGGATAAAACCGTGCAGAGCATGCACGCGTTGATTGAGAACGCATTTTTACGCTATCTGGATGCCTCGGCTGCGACGGTCAGCGCAGCGGATAGCAGCTCCGACGAATCCGCTTCCGAGCCGGTTTTACGGCTGATCCCACAGAAGGCGGCCCGCACAGAAGCACAGAAATGTTTAATCCTCGGGGCCGGGCCAACCGGGCTGAGCGCGGCCTATCACTATGGCGAAGGGGCAACGTTGCTTGAGCGCAATGCCACGGTCGGCGGGCTCTGTCGCTCCATTCAGGACAAAGGTTTTACCTTCGATTATGCGGGCCACATTATGTTTTCCGCTGACGAAGAGGTGCTGGCGCTGTACAAAACGTTACTGGGGGACAATATCCACTGGCAGATCCGTGAAGCCTGGGTCTATACCGACGGCGTTTATACCCGCTACCCCTTCCAGGGCTCCCTTTACGGGTTGCCCGCCACGGTGGTTAAAGAGTGCATTCTGGGTGCCATCGAGGCGCGATACGGAACGGGTTCGGGTGTGCAAAGCATGACGACCTGCGCCGAGAAAACCGGCCAGGGGAAACAGCACCACGACTGCTGCGCCGATGGCGCGGTGCCGGACTACATCAGCGCCGACCCAGCGGAGAAAACGCCACGAAAAGGCAGCTTTGAAGCCTTTATCTATGAGACATGGGGCAAGGGGATCGCCCGGCATTTTGCTATCCCCTATAATAAAAAGCTATGGACGGTGCCGCTGTCGGAAATGGAGACATCCTGGCTGGGTGGCCGCGTTCCCCTGCCCGACCTGGAACAAATTATCGACGGCGCCCTGAACGAGACCTCAAAGCCGATGGGGCCCAATGCGCGCTTTGGTTATCCGCTGCAGGGCGGTTTCCAGGCGCTGATGAACGGTTTTCTGCCGCACATTAAAGGCCGGATAGAGACCGGGGCCGAGGTCAGTAAAATCTATGCCAATCAGCACATCGTTGCGCTGTCAGACGGACGGCAGTATCGCTATGAACATATGATCAGCACTCTGGTACTGCCGGAGCTGATTCGCCTGATGGGCGACGAAGTGCCGCCTGACGTACGCAAAGCAGCGAAAGGCCTGCGCCACGTCTCCGTTCGCTGCGTCAACCTGGGGGTTGGCCGTGACAATCTGACCGACAAACACTGGATTTACTTTGCCGGTAAGACAATATTTCACCGCATTTTTGTTCAGGGGAACGCTAGCCCCTTCTGCAGCCCGGCGGGCAGCTGCGGCCTGACCTGTGAAATCAGTTACTCACCGGATAAACCGCTGCCGGTTGACGGCCAGGCGCTGATCGACCGCTGCATTAAGGAGTGCATCGAAGCCGGAATTATTTCAGCAGAGGATGAGATTATCACCGCCAACCAAATCGATATCCCCTACGCCTACGTGATCTACGATCAGAGCCGCAAGGAGAACGTGGAGACGATCCGCAAATGGCTGTTGCTGCACGGCATCACCCTGGCCGGACGCTACAGCGAATGGGAATACTACAATTCGGACCATGCGTTTATCGCCGGGAAAGTGGCCGTTGAGAAAGTCCGGGGATCGGCTTACCGGCATTCTGTTTCCTGAGATATAAATCATTAATCTGTTCAGCCGACGCCGTTTGCGCTAACGTATTGTTCGCAAACGGCGCAGAGCGGACTCCCGCATGCTGTAAAGCGAAGATAAACGGGCACGATGTTGACGTGTCTTAGTGTAATAAGTTTATTGTATGTTGTAACTACATATAATTATGGCGCTGTGCCCGACCTGTTCTACACTCACTGACACAAACCCACAGGGAGAACATCAGGAATGGAGATCCCGTTAACCTCCAGTGAGCTTCGTCTGTTCTCGCACATCCTGTGGCAACTCGGTTCGGGCCAGGGCAGCCGCGCCCTGCGTCAGGAGACGCTGGAAAATGTCTGCGCCCTGTTGCAGGCCGATTTTGCGGCATCCTGCATCTGGTCCTCTGCCTCCAGGACCTCGCGCCACGGCGTCAGCTGGAACATTGCTGAAAAAGCAATGCGTGAGCATGCCAGTACCTGGCAATACATCGATCCCATCACCCCGCTTCTGCGCGCAAAACAGCATCCAACCCTGGTGGATGAGGTGATGCCTGCCCGAGAGTTGTTCAAAACGGCCTTTTACCATGAGTTCCTGAAACCCTGCGGCATGCACCACGGCGTTAATGTCTATTTTTTACGTGATGGTGACGACGTGGGCGATCTGCGCATCTGGCGGGCCAAAGACGCCCCGCCGTTCGGGCAGCGCGAAATCGCACTGTTGCAGTTGCTGGAACCCTGGTTTGCCAGAGCCTTACCGAAAAATGAAGAGTCCCCGTCGTTAACCGCCCGGGAGCAGGAGGTGGTCAGCCTGGTCTGCAAAGGTCTGGGCGATAAAGAGGTCGCCCGCCTGCTGAACATCAGCTTCACCACCGTCCGCACCCATCTGAATCACGCCCTGAAAAAGCTCGACTGCGCCAACCGCACGGAGCTGGCCTCGCGGCTCAGGCATTAACGCCTCCTCAATCCTGAGGATGGCGCGCGTAGGGCTGATTTGCCTAAATGTTGCGGATACCCACTGTCCGGAAACAGCCCATGAAAACAATAACACCCGCAAACCCTGCACAACTGGATACCCTCACCGCCGCCGACGCGGCACAGCTCATCAGTGAACGAAAAGTGTCGAGCGAAGCGCTGGTTCGTGCCTGCTTAGCCCGCATCGACGCCCAGGATCACCTCAACGCCTTTATTACGGTGAATGCCGAACAGGCGCTGGCGCAGGCAAAGGCCTGGGATAAACACCTCGCCGACGGCGGTGCCCCCTTGCCGCTGGGCGGTGTTCCCGTCGCGGTGAAAGACAATATTCACGTCGCCGGTTTGCCTAATACGGCTGGGACGCCAGCCCTGAAAAATTTTGTACCCAAAACGACCGCCCCGGTGATCCAACGTCTTATCGATGCGGGCGCCATTATTATTGGCAAATGCAACATGCATGAGCTGGCCTTTGGCGTCACCGGCTATAACGCGGCGTATAACACGCCTGCGATAAAGGGTGTGCGCAACGCCCACGACGTCAGCCGTATTGCGGGCGGGTCTTCGTCGGGCAGCGCGGTGGCCGTTGCCGCAGGGATGGTACCGGTAGCCATCGGCACCGATACCGGGGCGTCGGTGCGCCAGCCCTGCGCCCTGAATGGCTGCGTCGGTTTTCGTCCCACCACCGGGCGCTATTCCCAGGCGGGGATCACCCCCCTCTCCCACACCCGGGATACCGCGGGCCCGATGGCCCGCAACGTGGCGGATATTGCCCTGATCGACAGCCTGATGGCCGGTGGCGAGGTGTTACTCCCTAAACCCGCCCGGACCATTCGTCTCGGAATTGCGCCCTGGTTCTGGCAGGCGTTGGATGAAGAGGTCAGCCAGCAGGCCCACGCCGCACTCGCCAGGCTACACGATGCGGGAGTCACGCTGGTTGCCGTCGAGATGCCCGGGCTTGAAGAGGCCAATGCCGCCGTCTCCTTCCCGGTGGTGATGCATGAAGGTAAGCACGATCTGATTGATTATCTCCAGGCGCATGACACCCGGCTGACCCTGCAGGATATCGTGCAGCACATCGCCAGCCCGGATGTGCGCGCCATCTTTGAGCACGTCATTGTCCCGGGGGTGATCCCGGATAATGACGGCAATCTGGTTCCGCTGACGCCACTATACCAACAGGCAGTTTCGCAGGGGATCGGGCGTCTGATCGCCCTCTATGAACGGACCTTCCACGACCACCAGCTCGACGGGCTGATCTTCCCCACTTCGCCGGTCGTCGCCCCGCTGGCGAATGATGAGGTGAGTTCCGCGGAAAACTTTGCCCGCTTGATCCGCAATGTGGATCCGGGAAGCAATGCCCGCCTGCCGGGGCTGACCCTGCCGGTCGGGTTTGGTGCCACCAGCCGGTTGCCGGTAGGGCTGGAGATAGACGGTATGCCGGGGAGTGATGCGCAAATTCTGGCGATAGGTGCCACGCTGGAGCAGATCCTGGCGCAGTAACGATTAGCGAATTTTCCCGCTAAACAGCCTGAACCCCCAGGTGTTGTACAGCAGCGTCACCGGAGCCAGCAGCGCAAAGCTTATCAGCAGAAAACGCTGGGTCTCCGGTGGCGCGGCCGCCTGATGAAGGGTTATCGACGCCGGGACTATCCACGGATACAGCGTAAACACCAGCGCGCCGAAGCCGCTACTCACCAGCACCAGTATCCCGGCCAACGGCAGAAAATGATACCCGCGCTTAAGGCCGAACCACACCAGTCCCCCGCCCGCCAGCACCGCCCCGGCAAACGGCAGCCAGATCGTGAAATTCTGCAGATGCAGACGCCAGGTCTCCTGTAATTGCATGGTCCAGAACAGTAGCCCGGCCATCAGCAACAGCGCGATCGTCGCCAGCCAGGGGAGCGCCCGCCTCGCCCGATGCAACAGTACTCCGGTTCCCCGCCAGATCAGCCATCCCTCGCCCATCAGGCAATAAAACACTACCAGCGACAGTGCGCAAAAGAGCTGAAATGGGCTAAACCACTCCCAGCCGGTACCGGTAAACTGCTGACCGTCGTTGGGGATCGTCTGGATCAGACTCCCGACAATCACCCCCTGGGCCAGGGTAGCCAGCAGCGACCCCGCCACCAGCAGCGTATCAAACAGACGTGGGGCATAATGCCGAAACTCAATCGCCATTCCACGCACCACCAGTGCCAGCACCAGGATAAAGACCGGCACATACAGGGCGCTCAGAATAATGGCGTACGCAAGGGGAAACAGCCCGAAGAGGCTTCCCGCCGCCAGCACCAGCCAGGTCTCGTTCCCATCCCAGATGGGGAGTAATGAAATAGTGATCTTATACCGGGAGGCCTCGTCGCGCTGAAAGGCGCAGAGTATCCCGGCGCCGAGGTCCGTTCCGTCCAGCAGAACGTAGATCCACAGGCTTACCACCAGCGATGCCGCTGACAGGATTTGTAACAGCGGTAATCCCATCAACTCATGCATCGGTTTCTCCTTTCCCGGTCCGCCGGGCAACATCGGGCTCAGCCCCTTCTTCGTCCTCCGTGGGCGGCCTGGCAAGCAGACGCAGCAAAAACCACAACCCCAGCCCGAACAGCGCCAGGTAAATCGTGACGATCAGAATTAATGAGCCGAGAACGAAATGCGGAGCCACGGGCGAAATACTCTCTGAGGTACGAACCAGACCGTAGACCGTCCAGGGTTGCCGCCCGGCTTCGGTCACCATCCACCCCGCCAGCATGGCAAAAAAACCGGCGGGTGCCATGACCACCATCAGACGCTGGAGCCGCCGCGCCTGCCATAATCGCCCGCGCAGACGCGCAACGAGTCCGGCGATAGCGGTAAACACCATTAGCAGACCCAGTCCCACCATGATGCGAAAGGCCCAGAACACCAGCGGCACCCAGGGCAGTTCATCAGGAGGATACTGATTAAGACTGTGGATCGTCCCTTGCAGGTTATGCCGCAGGTAAAGGGAGCCGATATCAGGAATGGCCAGCTCATAATGATTGCGACGCTCTGCCATATCCGGCAGCGCAAAGAGCCGCATCGGCTCGCCATGTCCGGGCGGAGGGGGATCCCAGCTACCTTCCATGGCGGCCAGCTTCACCGGCTGACGATCCCGGGTATTCTCTCCATGCAGGTCCCCCAACACCACCTGCAGCGGCGCCATTATCAGCAGGGTCCACATCGCGATAGAAAACATATGCCGGGCCGCCGGATGCCGGGCATCGCGCAGCAGATGCCATGCGCCACAGGCCCCGATCAGACAGGCGGTACCGAGAATGGCGGCCACAACCATATGCGCCATCCGCCACGGGAAGGAGGGATTGATAATCACCGCCCACCAGTCAACGGGCCGGAAGCGACCATCGGCACCAATCAGATACCCGTCCGGGGTTTGCATCCAGGAGTTAGCGGCGAGGATCCAGAAAGCGCTAAACACCGAACCGAGCGCCACAATGCAGGTCGCCATAAAGTGGATCCACGGCCGCACCTTATTCATCCCGAACAGCATCACCCCCATGAAGCCCGCTTCCAGAAAGAAGGCCACCAGCACTTCCATATAGAGCATCGGCCCCAGCACCGCGCCGGTACGACTCGCCAGCCCGCTCCAGTTGGTACCGAACGAGAACTCCATCACGACCCCGGTCACGATCCCTACCGCCACGTTCAGGGCGAACACCTTACTCCAGTAGCGCCAGAGACCGAACCAGACGGGCTGCTTACGCCACAGCCAGAGCCCCTCCAGCACCATCAAGAGCTGCGCCAGCCCGAGGGTAAACGCCGCCAGCACAATATGAAAGCTGATGGTAAAGGCGAACTGACTGCGCGCCAGCAGAAGTGTGGTCTCCGGACTCAATGTCGCCCCACAAGGATGCTCAGTAAGCCGGTCAACAGGATCCAGAGATGAGATGCTGTCTGTCGCATAGCCCCTCTTGTGTAGATTTATCTCGATAAAGTGTAAGCAATCGATGGGAAGGCGTACTAAGAAAGTGGAGAATTACAATCATTGTTAAGAATTGACTTAACCATGAATAGAACGACAATAAATGTTCCCGGCGAAACACTGTAGAAATGGAGTCTATCATCGCCTGCTCACGTCCTTCTCAGCTTGCCACCCACCTTAAACGCTCTGGTGCCCTTATCGCCTGGGCGCTGTTACTGGTCAGTTGCAGCTCTACACCACCTAAATCGCTGGTCACTCCGCTACCGCCGGTGGCTAAACATCCGCTGCCGGATAAAGGTGCACGCCATGAGCCGGTGCGCGGCGTCTGGCTGGCGACCGTCTCTCGTCTCGACTGGCCGCCGCAGGCGTCGGTGAACGGTCGCCCTGCTGCATTGCGGATCGCCATGCAGCAAAAGGCCCTGACCGATAAGCTGGATAATCTGAAAAGTCTCGGGATCAACACCGTGTTTTTCCAGGTCAAGCCGGACGGCACCGCCCTGTGGCCATCAAAGATATTGCCGTGGTCGGATATGCTGACCGGCAAAATCGGGGAAGATCCCGGCTACGACCCGCTGCAGTTTATGCTCGATGAAGCACACAAGCGCGGGATGAAGGTTCACGCCTGGTTTAACCCTTACCGCGTCTCAACCAACACCCGGCCCGGCACGGTCGCGGAGCTGAACCGTACCCTGTCGCTCCATCCGCCGAGCGTGTTTGTTCTGCATCGGGAGTGGATCCGCACCGCGGGAGATCGCTATGTCCTCGACCCCGGCATTCCGGAAGCCCGGGACTGGATCACCAGCATCGTGGCCGAAGTGGTGTCGCGCTATCCGGTGGACGGCGTGCAGTTCGATGACTACTTCTATGCCGAGTCCGCAGGCTCGGCGCTGAATGACAGCCAGACGTACCGCCAGTACGGTCAGGGATTTGACTCGAAAGCCGACTGGCGGCGCGACAATACCCAGCAGCTGATTACGCAGGTGTCACGCACCATCAAGCAGATCAACCCCAACGTCGAGTTTGGCGTGAGTCCGGCTGGCGTCTGGCGTAACCGCTCCCACGATCCGGCCGGGTCCGACACCCGGGGGGCGGCGGCCTATGACGAATCCTTTGCCGATACCCGTCGCTGGGTGCAACAGGGGCTGCTGGACTACATCGCCCCGCAGATCTACTGGCCGTTTTCCCGGGATGCGGCGCGCTATGACGTGCTGGCGAAATGGTGGGCTCAGGTGGTGAAACCTACCCATACCCGGCTCTATATTGGCGTCGCCTTGTATAAGGTGGGCGAGCCCTCAAGCAAAGAGCCCGACTGGACGGTACAAGGCGGCGTGCCGGAGCTGAAAAAACAGCTGGATCTGAACGAATCCGAGCCGCAGATTGACGGTACGATCCTGTTCCGGGAGAACAACCTCAATCAGCCCCAGGCGCAGGAGGCGGTGCGTTATCTGCGAACGCGTTGGGGGTCGTAGCCTTTGCCCCCAGCTGAAAACCATTAAGAGGGTCAGCTGTGACCAGGGCGAAACAGTAAGTTCAGTGGGATAAACACCGCGCAAAAGCTGAACGCACCTCTTCATAGAGCGTGTCTGACAGCATTAAATTTTGCCAGATAGTATTATGCCCGGCGCCAGGAATGGTGAGCAGCTGCTTCTGGCGGCAGCCAGCTGCTGAGGACAACAGTCTTTCCGGTATTTCTGCGGGAATGATTGCGTCATTTTCGGCGGCAATAATCAGCAGATTGCCGGTAAATTCAGCTGCGATATCCCATGCATCGGTTTGCGCCCAGCTTCTCTCTTTGCGAATGATGGCAGAAAATTCTGGACCAAAGTTAATCTTATAGGCTGGCGTTGAGTAGACGCCGGGAACCATGAGAATGAGGGATTGAAACCGGATCGTTTTACTCAGCTGGAGTGCGTTATAGGCCCCCATACTTACGCCTATACACCCCGTGAGAGGCAGCCCCTGAAACGCAATCACCGCCTCTGCCTGTGCCGTGCGGCTGAAAAGAGAGGACGCGTGCATATCTCCCCCCGTCTCACCATGACCTACAAAGTCAAAGAGCGTCGTTCCAATGCCTGACCTATCCAGAAGCGCACGGTATTTATAGAACACCGTGCGATCCTTACCGCCCCCATGAAGCATCAGCACATGGCCATTGCGCCCGAATGTGCTTTCGGCATAGATGAATTTGCCCTGAAACGGCACCTGGAAAGCGTGACTGGAAATCATCTGCGTATTCATCATCGAATGAATCATTTTCCTCGTTTTATCAAACCAGAAGGAACCGACGGGGGCGCTGCGCTTGCCCGGCCTACGAGCTGCGTTCCCCGGACATTGTGTGCGATGTCATCTGAGAACCACTCTCGAGCCGCCTGATAGCCGGCACCAGGCTCGCCCCCGCCGTGGCAATCACCACCGCAACGGCGGATACCAGCAGCACGTTGCTGGTGCCGTACTCAATCGCCAACGGGCCTGCGATAAGCTCGCCGAAGGGAATGGCGACGAAAGACCCCACCGCATCATAGGCATAGACCCGGGCCAGCTTGTCCTGCGGGATATGGGTTTGCAGCGACTGGGCCCAGGCGACACCGAACAGGCCAAAGGTCACGCCAGCAATAAAAAACGCGGCCATCAGCCAGGGGGTGGCCGCAATCTGGCTCAGCATGAACGGGGGCAAGGCGCAAAACGACACCAGCAGCACACCGATAAAGAGGTCGCGGCGCGGGCGCCAGCGCAGCGCGAGGGAAGATCCCACAATCAGCCCCACGCTCTGGGCTGCTATAATCATCCCCCAATGTGCACGTCCAAAGGAGGCATCGGCAATCACCGGCCCGAGCACCATCATCACGCCGCTGAAGGCCGCATTAATAATGGTGAACTGCACGACGATAGCCCACACCCAGGCCCGGCTGGCGAACTCTTTCCATCCCTCTTTCAGGTCCTGCAGGATATTGCTTTGGGTTGAACCGGCTTCACGTGGCGAGACGCGGATTAAATAATAGAGCGGCGCAGCCGCGGCGAACCCCAGCGCATCAATGGCCAGCCCCCAGCCGGGCCCGACGGCGCTTATCAGAATGCCCCCCAGTGAAGCGCCGATCACCGTTCCACCATAAATACCGGCCTGCAAAAAGGCATTGGCTTCACGCAGATTGCGGGCGGGAACCGTCTGAGGAATGAGCGCGGAAGAGGCCGGTAAGGCGATCCCGGCGGCGGCCCCATTCAGGGCACCGAGCAAGGCCAGTCCGATCGCCGTGGCGGAACCGTCCAGCACCGACCAGGCCACAACCGCCTGCGAAATGGCCGCGACCAGGGAAGATGAAACTAACACCCGACTGCGGGAATAGCGGTCCGCTAACACTCCTCCCAGCAGCAGGAACAGCACGTTGAAAATCGACCGGGAGGCGACAACGATACCCAAATCAGAGACCGATCCGCCGATATCCAGGACCGCAAAAGCCAGTGCGATGGGGGCAATACCATTGCCCAGCACGGTGAGAAAACGGGCGGCAAACAGATAGCGAAAAGCGGAAAAGTGAAAGGCACGAACGTTTTTATCAGGCGTTGTCATGGATTCAATGGCGTCGGGATCGGGAGCGACAGTATAACGGAACGGCGTTTCAAAAACACCCATTCCCGGAATCGTAGGCTCGTGCAAGCGCAGCGCCGCCGGGCATAAACCCGGGTGCGATCTGTCGTGCCGGGTGGCGGCTATGCCTTACCCGGCCTACAAAATTTACAAAACCGGTGACCGCCTGAGCGCTTGCTGGCCCCCTGCTTTTCTTGTACCCTTCCCCGCTTTGAACCCCTTGCCAGATAATAAAAGGATGCCTGTGACTGCTCACCCTTCGAAAGATCCTTTGCACGGCGTCACGCTCGAGATGCAGGTCAATGCCCTGGTGGCGCGTTACGGCTGGGCGCAGCTGGGAAAGCTGATTAAAATTAACTGCTTTAACAGCGATCCCAGCGTCAAATCCAGCCTCAAGTTTTTACGGCGTACCCCGTGGGCCCGCGCCGAAGTCGAAGCCCTCTATCTGGACTCGCTGGAGGATCCCGCGCCAGCTAAAGCTGACGACGAGACCACCAGCCCGTGGGACAGAGCGCGGGCTAACAAGTAACGCCCCGCGTTATGGCCGCCGTAACAGCACGATACTGCGGCCTGGCAGCGGAAAATCGGTATCCGGGATCACCGCCTGCCCCAGATGCTCATCCCCTGCCGTACTCAGCTCCAGGACCCAACCCTCTTTACCGCATTCCGGGATACGGAACGGCACCGCTCCTTCATACGGATTGATCAGCAGCAGCACCTCCTGCCAGATCCCCTTTTGCCCGTGCAGATCGGCCCGGGTGAGGTACAGCCCCAGCGTGGTGCCCTCGTCCCAGTGCTCCGGCAGCTGCGGTCCGCCGCCGGCATTGAACCAGGTGATCTCCATCCCGTCACGCCAGCTCTCGCGGTGTAACAGCGGCTGGCTGGCGCGCAGCTTGATCAAATGCCGGGTAAAGTTGCGCAGCGTCTCGGCGCTTTCCGGGAGATTCTCCCAGTGTACCCAGCTGATTTCGCTGTCCTGACAGTAGCCGTTGTTATTACCCAGCTGGCTGCGGCCAAACTCATCCCCGGCCAGCAGCATCGGCGTGCCGTGGGAGAAGAGCAGCGTGGTGAGGAAGTTGCGCTTCTGCTGTTCACGCAGGGCATTAATCTGCTCGTCGTCGGTCGGGCCTTCAGCGCCATAATTCGATGACCGGTTATCATTGTGGCCGTCGTTGTTGTCTTCCCCGTTGGCCTCGTTGTGCTTCTCGTTAAAGGAGACGAGGTCGTTGAGGGTGAAACCGTCGTGGGCGGTGATAAAGTTAATGCTGGCCCACGGGCGACGCCCACGCTGGTCATACAGATCCCCGGAACCGAGCAGCCGCGCGGCGAAATCGGACGAGACGTTATCCCCGCGCCAGTACTCACGCACGGTATCGCGATACTTGTCATTCCACTCGCCCCAGCCTGGAGGGAAGCCCCCTACCTGATAACCGCCGGGGCCGATATCCCACGGCTCGCCTATCAGTTTCAGCCGCGAGAGGAGCGGATCCTGCATCATGGCATCGAAAAAGCCGCCACGCTGATCGAACCCTTCCGGCTCGCGCCCGAGAATAGTGCCGAGATCAAAGCGGAAGCCGTCGATATGCATTGACTCCGCCCAGTAGCGCAGGGAATCCATCACCATCTGCAGCACACGCGGGTGCGAGGTATTCACCGTGTTGCCGGTGCCGGTATCGTTCACATAGTAGCGGTGCTGACCGGCAATGGTGCGGTAGTAAGAGAAATTGTCGATCCCCTTAAACGACAGCGTCGGGCCCAGCTCGTTACCCTCGGCGGTGTGGTTATAGACCACGTCGAGGATCACCTCGATACCGGCATCGTGGAAGGCACGCACCATGTCGCGGAACCCCTGAATGCCGTTCGGGCCGCCGTAGCGCGATGCCGGAGAGAAGAAGTTAAGAGTGTTATAGCCCCAGAAGTTTTTCAGCCCCCGCTCAAGCAGATGCTGATCGTCCGGGAACGCGTGTACCGGCAGCAGCTCAACGGAGGTCACGCCGAGGCTTTTGATGTAATCCACCGTGGCTTTATGCCCCATCCCCTCGAAGGTGCCGCGCAGTTCGGGCGGGATCGCCGGGTTGAGCTGGGTAAAGCCCTTCACGTGGGTTTCATACAGAATCGTACTGGACCACGGCACCGCCGGGCGATGCGGATCCTGCCCGTCGAACACCCGTGGGTCGATGACCCGGCATTTTGGCGTATAGGGTGCGCTGTCGCGGGTATCAAAGCTCAGATCGAGTTCGTCATGCCCCAGTTCATAGCCAAAGTGCGAGGGGTTCCAGATAAGTTCCCCGGTTAAGGCTCTCGCATAGGGGTCAATCAGCAGTTTATGCGGGTTAAAACGGTGCCCGTTTTCCGGATCGTAAGGGCCATACACGCGGTAGCCGTACAGCGCGCCCGGCTTCAGATCCGGCACATAACCATGCCAGACTTCGTCTGTGTACTCCGGTAACTCCAGACGGGCAATTTCAGATTTACCACTCGGGTCAAACAGACACAGCTCAACGCGTTCGGCGCAGGCCGAAAAGAGGGCAAAATTCACCCCTTTGTCATCGTAATTCGCCCCCAGCGGGTAACTCTGCCCCGGCTGGATTTCATAAATTTTGTCATATGCCATAACGTCTTTCCTTCGAACAGTAATAATCATTAGCCGCAGGCCAGTAACACCCGCCAGCAATCCTGTGCATCACTCAATTGCAGACTTTCACCCAACACCAGGGTTTCGCCGCTGAAACAGTCCTTATAGCTGCGTCCGGCGAGATCGGGAGGAAGAACCACCTCGGTCGCTCCCCACAGAGCCGCCCCGGTGACGGGAAACGCCCGGGTGGCATTCGCCAGCGCCAGCCGCGGTGCCACCACAATCAGCACGTCGTCGTCATCCACGCGGGCAAAGGCAATCGCCTTATCCGCCCGCTCGCCGCGGGTGAGCAGCGCAACATAGCTGCCCAGACGGAACAGCGCCGGTTTGCGCTGGCGCAAGTGCAGCAGCGTGCGGGTGACAGACAGCTTCAGCTGCCCGTCCTGCCAGCTCGCCTCGCGGGTGGCAATCTGCCGATCCGCCGACGCCAGCTGCTGGCGGAGCTGGTCGAAATCAGGCTCGCGACGGTTATCGGGATCGACGAGGCTAAAGTTGAGCCCTTCGCTGCCCTGATAAACATCCGGCACGCCCGGGGCGGTGAGTTTGATCACCGTCTGGCTCAGGCTGTTTACCAGCCCGGCGCGGATAAACGGACGCAGCGAGGTGCTGAAGTCTTGCAGGAAATCCTGATTCTCCGGCGACAGCAGATGGCGGGCATACTCCAGCACCACCGTTTCATAGGCTTCGTTACTGTCCACCCAGTCGGTGCGCAGCTTGGCCTCCCGCAGCGCCTTTTCAACAAAGGCCAGGAAGCGCTCTTCCAGCGCCTTCAGCCCCTCTGCATCCTGCGGATCCAGCTGTGGTGGCCAGACCCCCGCCAGCGCCTGATAGAGCATCCAGGTGTCGGCGGCTCTGGGGGCCGTACCATCATTGAGAAAACGCACGTGGGTCTGGTTCAGCTGCTGCCAGCGGGCTACGCACTCTGCCCAGACCTCCGGGGCTTCGGTCAGGGTGTAAAGCCGGGCGCGGGCATCTTCCCCGCGCTTGGTGTCGTGGGTTGAGGTGCCGGAGAGCGCATCCGGCTGACGCTCACGCCGCGCGGTCATCTCGGTGTGAAAACGCGTCAGTGAAAAGGCGCGCGGCACCGGCTCGGCCCCCACTTCGTTGAGGGCCAGATCCATGTGCTGACGGAAGAACAGCGTGTCCTCCACCGACTTCGCCATCAGCGGCCCGGTCAGCTGCTGGAAACGGGTGCGGAAATTCGTGGCGGTATCGCGGGCCTCCTCAGAGACCTCGCCGGTCAGAATACGCATCAGCAGCGCAATGGCGTCGGGATCGGCGCTGATGGTCGACACCACATGGTTCAGCAGCCGCACATCCGCGGCGGACATTCCCTGCGCCGTGCCGTAGGTGCGGTATACCGGGAAGGCCACCAGCAGCTCGCGCAGCGCCAGCCGCAGTGGCTCCACTTCTATGTTGACGCCTTCGGTCTGCGCCAGGGTTTTCGCCAGCGTCAGCAAGGTAGAAAACTCGCCGGCGAAGTTTCTGTCCACCATCAGCAGACGCGCGTCGCGCAGTTCGTCGTGCATATCCACCGGGCGGCCCATGACTCTGTCATAGGCCTGGCGCAGGCCATCGATTTTGTCGTCATCTATCAGCACTTCCGATAGCGAGGCGATAAATTCATAGCCGGTGGTACCGGAGATCGGCCAGTCATTGGGCAGGTTCTCGCCTTTGCTGAGGATCTTCTCCACCGTGATATAGCAGTCGGGGCCCGCCTCCTGACGCAGACGCTGGAGATAGGCGCGCGGGTCGGCGAGCCCGTCCACGTGATCGATGCGCAGCCCGTCCACTGCACCCGAGCGCACCAGGGCCAGGATCAGGGCATGGCTGTCATCAAACACCGCGTCGTCCTCAACCCGCACGCCCACCAGGCCGGTGATCTCGAAGAAGCGACGCCAGGAGAGGTCGCGCGGGGCATCACGCCAGCTGGTAAGCCGCCACGGCTGCTGGTCATGCAGCCGGGTGATGGCCGCCGGATCGCTAAGGCGAAGAACCTCGTCTTCACGCCCTTGCCAGCTGTCAGGCGTCAGCGGGTAAAAGTTGTCGAAATACGCCAGCGCCGGTTTGCCGGTGTCAGGGTCGCGCTGAACGCTGATTTCGCCGTTCGCCAGCACCACATCAAAGTCATCACCCAGAAACGGCAGGGTCAGCCGACGCGACCAGTCGATATCAAAATGGCGGGCGTAGCGGCTCTTCTCTCCGTGTTCAATCACATCGCGCCACCAGGCGTTTTCCAGCGAGGTGGACATGTGGTTCGGCACAATATCCAGGATCAACCCCAGCCCGGCCGCCTTCAGGGCGCTGACCAGCCGCTCAAATCCGGCGCGGCCTCCAATAGAGGGGTCAATCTCGTTGGCATCGGTGACGTCATAACCGTGCGTCGAATCCCGGGCGGCGGTAAATATTGGCGAAGCATACAGATGGCTGATGCCGAGCTGTTGCAGGTACGGCACCAGACTGGCGGCACGGTCGAAAGTCATGCCGTTGCGAAACTGAATACGCCAGGTCGCTGTGGGGATCATCAGGTCGGTTCTCCTTGTGCAAAACGTACAATAACGGTGTTCGCGAGCAGTTCCGTGCGGCCTTCAGGCCAGGCAAACAGCGTTTCACCCGCAATATCGGGCATCATTTGATCCTGTTCGCCAATATTGAGCGCCAGCGTCAACGTGCCCTGTGTAAATGTCCAGCTCACGACCACGCAACCCGGGGCCGTTTTCAGCACCCTGCCGTTACCGCCCTGTGCCCCGGCCAGCAGCGGCACAATCGCCCGCTGGCGCAGCTGCAACAGCTGTTGGGTAAAGCGCAGCCAGGTCTGTCCGCCGGGTTGGTTGAGTTTGTTCCAGTCGAGTTTCGAACGGGCAAAGGTCTCAGGTGCATTGGGATCCGGCACCGTCTCGTCGTGATCGCTGAACTCTTTCGCGCGCCCTTCCCGCACCGCGCGCGCCAGATCCCCGTGGAAATCGGTAAAGAACAGGAACGGCTGGGTTTCACCAAACTCCTCGCCCATAAACATCAGCGGGATATGCGGGGACAGCAGCAGCGCGGCCATCAGCACCCGGGTACGTTCCTCCCCAATCAGGCTTAACAGGCGATCCCCCTGAGCACGATTGCCTACCTGATCGTGATTCTGGATGAAATCGACGAAGGCCACTGGCGGTTGAGCGATACTTTTCACTCCCCGGGGCTCACCGGTTTGCGGGGAACGTTCCCCCTGATAAGAGAAGCCTTCCGCCAGCGCTCTCGCCACCCATTGCTCCGGTTTTTCAGCAAAATCCTGGTACCAGGCATGGGTTTCCCCGCTGGCCATCACGTGGACGGCATTGTGCAGATCGTCGTTCCACTCCCCGGTAAACAGCGGCACGCTGCCGTCGTCTTCACGCGGATGGAGAAACACCACGTTGCGGCTGTCTTCGGTGGTCAGATGCACCGGCCGGTCGGTGATGGCGGCGCGGATGCGGGTGGCGATCTCGATTAGCACGTGGGGGTCGGAGGTATCTTCGATCTGGTCGATGGCGTCAAAGCGCAGACCATCGAAGTGGAACTCCGTCAGCCAGTACAGCGGCGCATCGACAATAAACTGACGCACCGGCGCAAGGTCATACGCGATACCGTTCCCCCACGGGGTCATGCGTTCCGGGTGGAAAAAGTCCGGTGCCAGTTTCGGCAGGTAATTGCCTTCCGGCCCGAAATGGTTAAGCACGATATCCAGCACCACCGACAGGCCGAGGCCGTGGGCGGTATCGACAAAGGCCTTCAGCTCATCCGGCGTGCCGTAGGCGCTGTGCGGGGCATACAGCAGTACGCCATCGTAGCCCCAGCCACGACTGCCTCCCGCCTGGGAGACCGGCATCAGCTCAATCATGGTGACGCCGAGCGAGGCCAGATACGACAGTTTGTCGGTGGCCGCGCGGAAAGTGCCCTCCGGGGTAAAGGTCCCGATATGGAGCTCGTAGACCACGCTCTCTTCCCAGGGCCGGCCCTGCCAGTGGGTATTGCGCCAGACATAGCTGTGAGGATCGCACACCAGCGACGGGCCGTTGACATCACCTTGCTGGGCGCGGGAGGCCGGATCGGGCACCGTGGTGCCGTCAGGCAGGATAAAGCTGTAGGCTGAACCGGGGGCAACATCGTTGACCGTCAGTTCAAATCCGCCGTCGCCGGTCGGGTGCATCGGCAGTGTTTCGTCGTTCAGGCGCAGGGCGATATGCTGCTGACCGCTGGCCCACAGATGAAAGCGAACGCTGTTCGCATCGCTATATTCACAACCCCAATACCTAATAGATTTAGCTGTCATTCCACCACCTCGTTTGACCCATGATCCTCGGGTTGCCTGGCGTTAATCGCTAAGCAGAGGGAAAAAGAGAAAATGCGCTGGCGTGATACCGCGCATGAACATCAAGCATAGACCAGGAAAATTAATGTGAGACGGGTCACTGCGAAGGGTGCGAACTGTATTGCCGGGTAGCGGCTACGCCTTACCCGGCCTACGAAAGGCTGCGATGTGTCTTGCCGGGTAGCGGCTGCGCTTTACACGGCCTACAGAAACGTAGGCCCGTGCAAGCGCAGCGCCGCCGGGCATTAAGGGCTACAGGGAGGAATTATGCCGGTTCCGGCAGTCTGAAGCTGGCGATGCTCTGGGTCAGGTGTTTCGCCTGCTCTTCCAGCGAGGCGGCCGCGGCCGCGGACTCCTGCACCAGGGCGGCGTTTTGCTGGGTGACGCCGTCCATCTCGGTCACCGCCTGGCCGACCTGGCCGATACCACGGCTCTGCTCTTCCGACGCCACCGAGATCTGCTCCATCAGCGCGTTCACCTTATTGACCGAATTGATAATGGCATGGATCACCTCCCCCGAGCGATTCACCAGCTGAGAACCGTTTTTCACGCTGGAGACCGACTGGGCGATCAGGTTTTCGATATCCTTCGCCGCCACGGCGCTCTTCTGCGCCAGGGTACGGACTTCCGTTGCCACCACCGCAAATCCCCGTCCCTGGGTGCCGGCGCGGGCGGCTTCAACCGCGGCATTCAACGCCAGAATATTGGTCTGGAAGGCGATGCTGTTAATCACACTGGTAATATCTTCGATACGCTGGGAGTTAGCGGCGATGGTGTTCATGGTCTCGATCACCTCGCGGGTCACGGCCTCCCCCGTGCGGGCGTTATTCACCGCATCCTGCACCAGCTTCCCGGCCTGATGCACATTGTCGGTATTATTGGCGACGGTAGCGCTCAGCTGCTCCATGCTGGCGGCGGTTTCCGTCAGGGCTGACGCCTGCTGCTCGGTACGCGAGGCCAGATCGATGTTGCCGGAGGCAATTTCCTGCGAAGCGTAATTGACGGTACGGCAGGCTTCACGCACCTGAGAGATAGTCTCCAGCAGGGCCAGACGCATCTGCTCCATCGAGCCCATCAGCAGATCGATTTCGTTGTTCGAGCCCGCTTTTTGCGGCACCGCTTCCGTCAGCTGACCGGCAGCGATCTGGCTGCAGTGCGCCCGCGCCAGGTTAATCGGGGCAAAGACAAACCGCTTCATCAGGACGCTCACGCCGATAATCACCACCACAAACAGCGCAGCAAAGGCGGCAATAATGGTTAAGCCGGAGGCAAAGTGGGATCGCGCATCGTCATTCAGCTGTTTCGCGTATTTCTGGTGCACGGAGAGCACCTGGTCGAGGACGATTTCGTACTGGCGGTCGAGACGGGAGATCTGCGGGATCAGGGCATCAAATTTTGCCGCGTCATGCGCCGAGGCCGCATCAATCAGCGGTGCCAGCCCCTGATTACGGTAGGCGAGCCAGGCGTCGTCGTAGTCTTTCACTAACGGAGCTTCATCCGCCAGACGCGGCGCGGCATTGAAGGCGGCAAACGCGCCATCGGCCTTGGTCAGCGCCAGCTTTACCGAGTCCAGCTTCTCCGCAAGACCGGCGGTATCTCCGCTCTCCGCCTGCTTCATGTACTCCATGACCCGCACGCGCAGGGTACGGCTGTGGTTAATGGGATCGATAATGGATAACACCACCTGGATCTCTTTATTCACGTTATCCAGTGAATCATTGCTTTTAATGGCCAGCCAGACATTGGTTGCGGCACTGGCAACAAAGAAAAACAGCAAGGCGAGCAGAATGGCAAGGGACGACTTTTTCAACGACATAACTACCTCAGATATAAAACGGTCTGAGGTGTTATCGGCATCCGCCCCTTAATATTGAATTAAAGTTATTTATTTATAAGAATATCAACAGGGTCGCTAATCGTTATTTAAATCAGCGGATTGCACGACAGGGCCTTATATTCAGGCCCTGCGATAGATGGAAAATTTTTATCTGTTTAGCAGATAATTATTGGTGGCGTATTTAATCGTTTAAATATTCAGCGCTGGTAAATTGCGGCCAGTGAATTTCCCCTACGCCGTTTAATTCAGGCCGGGCGAATAAAAATCCCTGAAAACGCTTGATGCCTGCCGATTCAAGCCAGCACCACTCTTCAATTTTCTCGATGCCCTCAGCCACCAGCGCAATCTCCATGTCGGTACAGCAGCTGATAATCGACTTCACAATCGCCTGTTTCGGGCCGCTTAAGTGGATATTGCTGACAATCTCGCGATCGATTTTCAGTTTATCCGGCTGGAAACGGGTCAACAGCGACAGCCCGGCATAGCCAGAGCCAAAATCGTCAATCGCCAGACCAATCCCCGCCGCCCTCAACTGCTTGATGGCGCTGTTAAACTGGTTAAAGCCGGAGATCATCTCGTTTTCAGTGACCTCAATCACCACCTGCTCCGGCTGTAAACCGTGGATACGGATCTGATCCATCAGATAATCGACGGCGCCGGGCACGTTGACCAGCGACATCGGCAGCAGGTTGATGGCAATTTTATGGTCACCGATGCCAATTTTCTCGGCCAGCGCAAAGGCGTAGGCCTTGGTCAGCAGATCCACCTCATACACTTTGTCCTGATCGATGGCGTTAAAGAACCGCTCCGGGCTCCCGCCGTCGTTGCTGCGGATCAGCGCTTCCAGCGAGGAGATTTTACCCTCGGTGGGTTGGACGATCGGCTGCAGGGCAAACTGACAGACCTGATTATCAATCAGCCCGTTGATGGATTTGCCAAAAGGGGTATGCTCCGGGGCCAGCGTCCACTTCTCCGGCCGGAAATTTGACCCGCCCAACGCTTTTTTCTGCTGGTTGATAAAAGTCTGAATAAATTTAAATACCCGATCTTCCGCCGCCAGATAATTATCCAGCTTGCTGTAGCGCAAAACGGAGGAACGCACCGATTTGGACGTCTCTGTGCGCAGATCGAAGAGCAGCATACCGACGTTCTCGAAGCGCCGACGCGGACCGTAGTCACGCATCAGCTCCACCACGCTGTCGTGGCGTTTGTCTTCGCGGATCTTCAGGAACAGCGTCTCAATAACCTCTTCAGACCCTTCGAGGATCTGCAGAAACTCGACACCGTCAAACAGCAAAATGCCCGTGACGTCCAGCGCGGTATTACTGTGTTTGGCCTTTTCAACAAGTGAGAGGAGGGATAAAGATTTACAGGACGGATTTAACTGGCTTTTGTAAATGAGTGTAGTCAGCACAGCCATTGTTCCCGATAGATTGTTAGGCCTTTTAAGCTATTGTGTAACATAAATAACGATCGCCGACTAATAGTATTGAAAGGATATATCAGGAAACAGGCGATTCGGCTCAAAAATAATCAACGTGAATGTTTAATTCTGGCGGAGGCGAATGTGAAATGTACCTTGCGACTGTTGCTCTGCTTACCGGTATACGCTCTGGCCGCTCCGCTGGTGCCTCCTGCCGGTTTTACCCGGCCGCTGCCCCATACCGCGTCGGGCGGCTGCGTAGCCCTGTCCGCGCCCTTTACCGCCCCGCTGACGTTGCGCAGTAAATATGAGGGATCGGACAGCGCCCGCGCCACCCTTAATCCGCAGGCCGAGCAGGCGTTTCGCGCCGCGTCTAAACCCATCGTCGGCTTTGAACGCGGGATCTCGGAGATGGTGTGGCGCTATAAGCAGAGCGGAGATCCGCATACCCTGCGCTGTATTCTGAATGGTTACGCGACATGGGCCGACGCGGAGGCCTTGCTCTCAGAAGAGACCAGCCACACCGGGCGCGCCATGCGCAAATGGGCCCTGGCAACGCTTGCCAGCAGCTGGCTGGAGCTGAAGTTTACCCCCGGGACGTCGCTTGCCGGACAGCAGGCCACCGAGCGCTGGCTGGGCCAGCTGGCGGATCGTGTGGTACGGGAGTGGGACGGCCTGCCGCTGGAGAGCACCAATAATCACAGCTACTGGGCAGCATGGGCGGTCATGGCCAGCGCCGTGGCGCTCGACCGGCGGGATTTATTCACCTGGTCATTAAAAGAGTACCGCATCGCCGCCGGACAGATTGCAGCTGACGGCACGCTGGCAAACGAACTGCGTCGCCGCGAGCGGGCGCAGGCCTATCACAATTACGCTCTGCAGCCGCTGGTGATGATCGCCAGTTTTGCCAGAGCCAATCAGGTAGATGTCATTCAGGAGAACAAGGGCGCGCTGGCGCGGCTGGCGGGGTATGTTTTGCGGCAGGACGAGTCTCATCCCGAATGGCTGGAGCCCTGGTGCGCCATGCAGCACTGCACATCAGTGACACTGTCACGCCTGGACGCCAGCCGTCCGTTGCAGGATCGCCGCCTCGGCGGCAATCTCACACTACTCTATCAGCGTTAAATCTGCGCCATCCCGCCATCCACGAACAGCTCGGTGGCGTTGATAAAGCTGGCGGCATCGGAAGCGAGAAACGCCACCGCTTTAGCCACCTCTTCCGGTTCGCCAATGCGTCCCAACGGTACCGTCGACGCTAACGCATCGAACAGCCCCTGGCGCCGATCTTCCGGTACCAGCTCGCCCAGCCCCGGGGTTTTAATCGGGCCCGGGCTGACCACGTTGACGCGGATCCCGCGCCCCTGTAAATCCAGCGCCCAGGAGCGGGCAAAGTTTCTCACTGCCGCCTTGCTGGCGCTGTAAACGCTGAAGTTGGCGGTACCTTTAACGGAGACGGTCGAGCCGGTGAGGATCACCGAGGAACCGGAAACCAGCAGCGGCAGCGCCTTCTGCACGGTGAAGAGCACGCCGCGCACGTTGGTGGCGAAAATGCGGTCGAAGTGTTCTTCGGTGATGGCCCCCAGCGGCAGCATATCCCCGCCGCCAGCGTTGGCAAACAGCACGTCCAGCCGCCCTGCCTGTTCAGCGATTTGCGCATACACCGTATCGAGATCGTCAAGGCGCGAGGCATCGGCGCGAATACCGATCGCCTGCCCGCCCAGGCTGGCGACGGCATTGTCCAGTTCTGCCTGACGACGACCGGTGATGTACACCTTCGCCCCCTGAGCGGCCAGCTCTTTTGCCGTTGCCAGACCGATACCGCTGGTACCACCGGTGACGAGTGCGACTTTACCTGTTAATGCTGAGTTCATGTGATTTACCTTCTGTGTTGTTGGTGTGGATGCACTCTACCGCTTGCGGGATTAGGGAAAAATCCGCAAAAATGGAAATCACTTTTTCCCTACGGGAATAATCCCCCGTTTTGATGAGCGCCGCTTTATGGATCAGTTAATGGCAATGCGCGCCTTTACGCGCGTGGTAGAAACCGGCAGCTTTACCCGGGCGGCAGACTCGCTGAACATGCCCATCGCCACCCTCAGCAAACTGGTAAAAGCGCTGGAGGCGCACCTTGGCGTGCGTTTGTTGCAACGTACCACCCGACGGGTAACGCCGACGCCGGAGGGGCAGGACTATTATGAAAAGGCCCGACGGGTGCTGATTGATATCGAAGATATCGACACCTCGTTCAACGCGGTGAAACAGCAGCCGCAGGGGCATTTACGTATTGATGTGGGGGGCTCGACGGCGCGGGACGTGCTGATCCCGGTGCTGCCGGATTTTATGCGCCGTTATCCCGACATCCGCATCGACCTGGGCGTGGCGGACCGGCCGGTGGATTTAATCAGCGGCAATGTGGACTGCGTGATCCGCGGCGGCGCGCTGGGGGACTCTTCCCTGATTGCCCGGCATATCGGCAATGCAGAGATGGTCACCTGCGCCACGCCGGGCTATCTGAAAGAACACGGGATCCCCGCCTACCCGGAGGAGCTGCGAAACGGTCATAAGCTGGTGAGCTATCTCTCGCCGGCTAACGGTCGCGCGGTGCCGTTTCGCTTTACGCACGACGATGAGGTTCGCGAAATCAACCTGCGGCACCATATAGGCGTCAACGAGAGCAACGCGCACCTGGCGGCGGCGGTTGCCGGAATGGGGATCATCCAGACCTTTCGGTATTCGGTAGGGGCGATGCTGGAGGCAGGCACGCTGGTGGAAATTCTGGTGAAATGGCGGACGCCGGACTACCCGTTTTACGTGGTATATCCGCAAAACCGGCATGTGACGCAGCGGTTAAGGGTGTTTATCGCCTGGCTGGCAGAGGTCTTTCCTGAGGCGGTGAAGGGATAGCCGGGCGCAAGGCCCGGCGGAAGGATCAGTTCAGGGTGTAGTCGAGGGTGATTTCAGCTTTCAGCACCTGTGACACCGGACACCCGGCTTTGGCCTTCTGAATGATGCCGTCAAACTGCTGCGGGTCAATGCCCGGCACGGTCACTTTGCTCTGCAACGCAATTTTGCTGATGGCAAAGCCGCTGTCGGTTTTATCCAGCGACACATCCGCAATAGTGTCGATGGAATCGGCGGTATAGCCCGCCTCGCCCAGCATCAATGACAGCGCCATTGAGAAGCAGGCCGCATGCGCTGCGCCAATCAGCTCTTCCGGGTTGGTGCCCTTTTCCCCTTCGAAGCGGGTATTAAAGCCGTAAGGTTGCTGATTAAGGACGCCGCTTTCGGTGGAAACTGTCCCTTTACCGCGTTTAATATCGCCAGACCAGTGCGCCGAACCGTGCTTGTGAATCGTCATAAATTGTTCTCCTTTTGGCATACAAGGAGTTAAGTATAGAAGAGAGATCGGGCTTTGCGGCAAAGACGGAACAGTCTCACCCGATTGTGCAAATATTCACCCGCTGTCAGCCTGCTATATTTTAATATTTGCTAAGGAGAGAAGAATGAATTTACCCGTCAGAGGCATCGATCACATCGGTATTACCGTACCGGACATTAATCAGGCCACGCTATTTTTTGAACAGGCCTTTAACGCGAAAGAAATATATCGTTCCGTGGAACCCGGAGACGGTAATATTGATCCCGACGCCCAGCAAAAGACGTTGCGCTTATTCCCGGGCACGGAAGTGCGCGCTATTCGAATGCTGGCCATGCCCCACGGGCCCGGGATTGAGCTGTTCGAAATGCACGGCCCGGAGCAGCAGTCCCCGGCCAGAGCAAGCGACTTCGGTCTTCAGCACTTTGCCGTCTATGTCGATGATTTTTCACAAGCAATAAAACGCTTTATCGCGGCGGGTGGCGAGATGTTTACCGAGCCAAAGGCGCTCTCGTTCCCGGCCGAAAAGGGAGAAGGCAACGCCTTTTGCTACGGCAAAACGCCCTGGGGCAGCGTCATTGAATTGATATCCTGGCCCTCCTCCATGCCTTATGAAAAATACACGCCTCTGCGTCGCTGGAAGCCGTGATATATCCATGAAAGTGCTGTGATTATGATATTTTTATTTCCAGGACGAGTCTTAGACACAGCGCTAAAAAAGTTTGCCATTCTGAATGTGCATTACGTTATTGCGAACCGGAACATTAGACAGAAAACGACACGGAGGCACTATGTTTACTTATACTTCAGCAACCACACCATCCGCACAGCCGGAGCTGGTAAATGCAATTGCACAGGGTTTACGCGCAGAACTGGGCGCTGTCACCGAAGATGACATTTTGATGGAACTCACCAAGTGGGTTGAAGCCTCAGACAATGACATCCTCAGTGACATCTACCAGCAGACCATTAACTACGTCGTCAGCGGTCAGCACGCCAGCTTCTGAAAACCTGCTATGCTGGATCTGCAACCTTAGGGGTTACATTTCGTTCGCCTTATCACTATCAACAGGAATGAGGAGTTAATATGAAATCGAACCGTCAGGCACGCCATATCCTGGGACTGAACTACAAACTCTCGAACCAGCGTAAAGTGGTGATTGAGGGCGACAGCGAAACGCAGGTCACCCACGCTACCGGCAGAAAACGCCACGAACCTAAGTAAGTTCACTAAAGCATACCTGACACCACCGGCTACTCCGGTGGTGTTTTTGTTTGTATGTTGCGGTTTTTAACATTGACCTCCTTTATACTACCCGCCTGACATCCCCTGCGGGCACGACAGCGACAATGATCAACACCAGTGCCAGGGACGGATTTCCAAAAATTAAGTGAGTGACATGGACAACAAAGCAACCCGACATCGTTCCCTTTACATCCCTTACGCCGGGCCGGTTCTGCTGGAGTTCCCCCTGCTGAACAAGGGCAGCGCCTTCAGCATGGAAGAGCGTAGCAACTTCAACCTGCTGGGCCTGCTGCCGGAAGTGGTGGAAACCATCGAAGAACAGGCCGAGCGTGCGTGGATCCAGTACCAGGGCTTCAAAACCGAAATCGATAAGCACATCTATCTGCGCAATATCCAGGACACCAACGAAACCCTCTTCTATCGCCTGGTGCAAAACCATCTCGATGAGATGATGCCGGTGATCTACACCCCGACCGTTGGGGCCGCCTGCGAACGCTTCTCCGAAATTTACCGTCGCTCGCGCGGCGTGTTTATCTCCTATCAGAATCGCCACCAAATGGATGACATTCTGCAGAACGTGTCAAACCACAACATCAAGGTGATTGTGGTGACCGACGGGGAGCGTATTCTCGGTCTGGGCGACCAGGGGATCGGCGGAATGGGTATTCCGATCGGCAAGCTGTCACTGTACACCGCCTGCGGCGGCATCAGCCCGGCCTACACCCTGCCGGTGGTGCTGGATGTCGGCACTAACAACCAGCAGCTGCTCAACGACCCGCTGTATATGGGCTGGCGCCACCCACGCATCACCGACGACGAGTATTACCAGTTCGTGGATGACTTTATTCAGGCGGTAAAACACCGCTGGCCGGACGTGCTGCTGCAGTTTGAAGACTTCGCCCAGAAAAACGCGATGCCGCTGCTGAACCGCTATCGCGACGAAATCTGCTCCTTTAACGACGACATTCAGGGCACCGCGGCGGTCACCGTCGGCACCCTGATTGCCGCCAGCCGCGCGGCGGGCAACCAGTTAAGCTATCAGAAGATCGTCTTCCTCGGCGCCGGTTCCGCCGGGTGCGGTATTGCCGAGCAGATCATCGCCCAGACACAGCGGGAAGGGTTAAGCGAAGAGCTGGCTCGCTCACGCGTCTTTATGGTGGACCGCTTCGGCCTGCTGACCGACGCCATGCCGAACCTGCTGCCGTTCCAGACCAAACTGGTGCAAAAGCGCGAGAACCTGAAAAACTGGGATACCGACAACGAAGTGCTCTCCCTGCTGGACGTAGTACGCAACGTCAAGCCGGATATTCTGATCGGCGTCTCCGGGCAGACCGGGCTGTTCACCGAAGAGATCATCCGCGAAATGCATAAATACTGCGCTCGCCCCATCGTGATGCCGTTGTCGAACCCGACTTCACGTGTGGAAGCCACCCCGCAGGACATCATCGCCTGGACCGAAGGCAATGCGCTGGTTGCCACCGGTAGCCCGTTCTCTCCGGTGGTGTGGAAGGATAAAACCTACCCGATTGCCCAGTGTAACAACTCCTATATCTTCCCGGGGATTGGCCTCGGGGTGATCGCCTCGGGAGCCTCGCGCATTACCGATGAGATGCTGATGTCCGCCAGCGAAACCCTGGCCAAGCATTCACCGCTGGTGAACAACGGCGAAGGGCTGGTGCTGCCGGAGCTGAAGGATATTCACGTGGTGTCGAAGGCGATTGCCTTTGCCGTAGGCAAGATGGCGCAGCAGCAAGGGGTGGCGGTGAAAACGTCTGCCGATGCGTTGCAGCAGGCGATTGATGAGAACTTCTGGCAGCCGGAATACCGCAGCTACCGCAGAACCTCAATTTAAAAAGCAAAAAGGCAACGTAAGTTGCCTTTTTTTATGTTGGTACGATCTACTTCTTCTTATTCAGCATCGCCTGTAAATCGGCAAACGGATTATAGGTTGCCGCGCCTACGTCTTTTTGCGCGTCCTCACCCGCTACCACGGTAGTGCCGTACAGATCCGCTTCCGTATATTTAGAATGCTCGTGATCGTGACAAAACAGACACAACAACTCCCAGTTACTGCCATCTTCCGGGTTATTGGTGTGGTCGTGATCGATATGGTGGACCGTTAATTCACGCAGGTTTGAATAAACAAATTCCCGCGAGCAGCGCCCACATACCCAGGGATAGATTTTGAGTGCTTTTTCGCGATAGCCGCTTTCCAGCCGCGCGTAGTTTTTGGGGATCAGAGCCATTGCTGAGATTACCTGTGACAAAAAACTAATTTTACGCCAGTACGGCCGGGAATTCACCTGCGTTCACTGCCGCAGTCCATCGTTTCTGTAAGCTGGCGCTGCGTCAGCCACCAGAACGCCAGTGCCAGCAAACTGACCATCGCCCCCAGAAAACATACTCCCTGCCAGCCGAAATGGGCATACGTAAGGGTGGTACCGATCGCGCCCAGCCCGCTACCGACGGCATAAAAAAGCATATAAAGCCCCACCAGCCGGCTATGGGCATCCGGGCGGGTGCGAAATATCAGGCTCTGATTAGTGACGTGTAGCGCCTGGCCGCCCAGATCCAGCAGCACGATACCGATCGCCAGCGCCCAGAGTGACATATTCATCAGCGACAGCGGCCACCAGGCCAGCAGCAGCGTCAGAAGCGCCATTCCGCTGGTGCGCCCGGCATACCCCCGATCCGCCCACTGACCGGCACGCGATGCAGCCAGCGCGCCGACCACGCCCGCGAGCCCGAACGCGCCAATCATTGTGTGCGAGAAGCTATAAGGCGGCGCGCTCAGGGGCAGCACCAACGCGCTCCAGAAGATGTTAAAGACGGCGAACATCAGCAGCGCCAGCATGCCCCTCACCTGTAACGCCTTCTCCTGACGCAGCAGCGTCAGCATCGAGGCTAACAGACGGGGATAAGTCAGCGCGTGAGAAGCCGGAGGCAGGACGGGCAGCCGTCGCCACAGCGGGATCGCAATCGCCAGCATCAGGAGCGCGGCACAGAAATAGACCCCGCGCCAGCCCGTCAGATCGCTGACGCCCCCGGCAAAGACCCGCGCCAGCAGCAGCCCGATAAACACCCCGCCCTGCGCCGTTCCCACCACCCGCCCCTGCTCATGAGAGGCCGCGGCGCTGGCGGCATAGGCGATCAGCCCCTGGGTCATCGCCGTCCCGAGCAGCCCGACGGCGAGCATGCCAGCCAGCAATACCGGCGCGGACTGCGCCATCCCTACCGCCGCCAGGGCGATAGTCAGAGCCAGCATTTGGATCGCCATCAGGCAGCGGCGATCCACCCTGTCACCCAGCGGCACCAGAAACAGCAGCGCCAGCGCGCAGCCTATTTGCGTGGCAGTAATAACACCGCCGACCGCGGCCTGGCTGATGGCAAAATCCCGCGCCAGGGCGTCCAACAGCGGTTGCGCGTAATAGACATTCGCTACGCACAGGCCGCTGGCGATGGCGAAGAGCCATACCAGACTGCGTGACATATTTCCCTGCTCGGGCGACGTTGTGCGTTGCGCATGCATACCTTTGAGCTCCAGTAATCTGGTTTCAAAACAAAACCAAATGGAGTTTAGGCTAATTGGTTTTAAAATGCAACCATATGACTTATCCCTTTCATCCGTCAGATGGCAGGATGCTACTTCACAACGGCCCACCTTGCCCCGTCGCGCACTTCGTCGATCCGATGAGCGATCGCCGACGCACAGGCCTGTCGGAGTGGCGCCGATGGTGTTACAGGCGGAAGAGGGTTCGACGCAGGCCTGTGACTCATTAATTTAATCAATATAAAAGCAGGCTAATTATGCTGTATTTTGAAATTTTGATATTTTAATTCATCCTGGCGACCGCTTCTGCTTTTAAGCAGTCCCTTTCCCATAAATTTATCTAAAGCATTTTCATTACGGTAACAGCTCTCAATCGCGTCAGCACTGCATGCTTAATAAAAGCTTGTTTAAAATATGTTTTCAGTTGTTAAGAAAAGCACTTAACGCAAACTTCACTTATTGCGATCTGCATGATTCAAATCAAACGCCACGCACAAATATGACATTAACCAAATATAGCCGTGATTTATTATATTCAGGATAACAATTTTGTTGTCTTCTCAGTTTGGTAAGGATTAAAAATGAAAGCATTGCCAAAAGTCACAAAAGGTTCTGTCAACGAACTTACTCATAAAAACATCACTCCTATTGTTGCCAGTATCGTTGCAGGGGTTATCGCAGGTGTGAGTATGCCGGCGATGGCGTCCACCAGCAGCGGAACGCCAGCTTCTGCGACTCAACCACAAGTCGCTGTGAATCAAACCGCACAGCAGACCAATACGGCTATCATTATGGCGAAACCGTCTCTTGATGGGCAGGCATTTGCCGCACATTACAGCCACTCCAGTCATGCCAGCCATTCCAGCCACTACTCCTGCACACCGGGTTCGACGTGCTAATACTCGAGGCCAGCTGCAAAGCTGGCCAATCCAGAAGGTAATAACAATGAATAATGTTGTGCAAGGTGCTAATGCATTGGGTGAATTTTTTTTGCTATCGCTTGATAAAGACACTTACAGCCGCGAAGCAATTATGAAAACATGTTATGCATTTACGGATGATTATTACATCCATGTTGTAAAAGTTGCGGATAACACCACGGGAATCTGTTTTTATAGCAAGAAAGATGACAATAGTGAGCAAAATATCAATTCCGGCGTCAGACTTTTTTTACAAGCGCTAAATGAAAATCAGATGCGCCAGATAATTCATCAGGAAACAGCGCCCCTGCATGAAGAAATTATCAAAAAAGCTTTCGCACCCGCTGTATCACTGATTGAGAACGAATCGCAGAACGATTCTCTCACTATCCTCACGTCAGCCGTGTGATTT
Source organism: Leclercia sp. TB492 (assembly GCF_049974505.2). Classification (NCBI taxonomy): domain Bacteria; kingdom Pseudomonadati; phylum Pseudomonadota; class Gammaproteobacteria; order Enterobacterales; family Enterobacteriaceae; genus Leclercia; species Leclercia sp. TB492. The sequence goes on from NZ_CM127572.1 coordinate 2,276,179, forward strand.
TATGAAAATAACGTTAGATGCCGGGTTTTATACCCGTACCGCCCTCTCTGCGATGACAGAGCAATTTGTGGAATTTATGCGTGTAGAGTGTTCGACTGGCGAAGACATGTCCCTGACCCTGAGCGTCAAAGAAGAATATCTGACAGAAAGCTCAGCTATCATCCATACATTTCTCAATAATATCCTTGAGTTAAGCATACAGGAGGTCATGAATAATGAACGTTAAATTTCATGCCCCTGCGAAATTTACCCGTGATACGTATCAACTCCTTCCGTTCCGGTTTAGCCGGCTTGAAAGTGGACGCTATTTCCTTTCGACAGACTATGGCGAGTGGATGTGTCTTGACGAGCCAGACCTTATTGCGCTGACCAAAAAAGAGAAAATTGAAAACGAAGCGCTCTGGTATGAGTTAAAAGCCAAACATGTCGTCAGTGAGCAGACGGATGCTAACCGGATTGCTTTACTGGCTTCGCGATACAGAACGAAAAAAGCATTTCTCGAGAGTTTCTCTCAGCTGCATATCTTCGTACTCACCGTGCGCTGTAATAACTCCTGTGTTTACTGCCAGGCCTCACGCAAAAGCTGTCAATCCGATCAGGCTCGCTTTGATATGAGCCCGGCAGTAATGGAAAAGAGCGTAGAGCTGTTTCTGTCAATGCCCTCAGACAAGCTCACGCTGGAGTTTCAGGGAGGCGAGTCCACCCTTAATATGCCGCTTATCAGGCAGGCTGTTGCGCTCGTGAAGGCGAAAAAGAGTCGCAAGGATATCCAGTTTGTCGTTTGCACGAATCTGTGTGACCTGAATGATGAGGATCTGGCTTTCCTACTGGAACATCAATTTTCAATCAGCACCTCTCTGGATGGCCCCCAGCACCTGCACGATGCTAACCGGAGATATGGCAATACGGGTGCCTGGAACGCATTAATTTCAACGCTTGATAAAATCAAAGCACGTAACGCCTTTGATAAGGTGAGCGCGTTGATGACCACTACGCGACAAAGCCTCGAAATTCCGCATGAAATTATTGACGAGTATGTAAAGCAGGGATTTCGCAGCATCTTCATCCGTGAGCTCAATCCCTATGGTTTTGCGCATAAGTATTTTCATAAGATTGGCTACAGCACAGAGCAATTTTTAGCTTTTTACGAGACCTGTCTCGATTACATTCTTCTCCTCAACCGCCAGGGAATCGCGTTTCGTGAATCCTATGCCAGCCTGATCATGAAAAAGCTCATGACCCCCTGGGCAACAGGATTTGTCGACCTCCAGTCACCTTGCGGCTCAGGTTTTGGCGTCACCCTTTATAACTACGATGGAAATATCTACCCAAGTGATGAAAGCCGAATGATGGCGGAGACGGGCGACCAGCACTTTAAAATGGGCAATATTTTTGAGAACAGCCGCGAGGAGCTTTTCTTTGGTCCCGTGATGCAAGAGCTGGCAGCGGCAGGCGTGAATGATTGCCTGCCAGTATGTTCAGATTGTGCCTTTGCTCCTTACTGCGGAGCCGACCCTGTTCGCAGATATCAGGTCACAGGTTCGGTATACGGGCAGCCGGGAAAAGATGACTTCTGTGTAAAAAACAGAGGCATTATTTCAATGGTGATTAAAAGATTCACTGAAGGTGACGACGAAACCCGTCGCCTGTTGATGCAGTGGGGTTTGAAATGAACACGCCGTATGAAGACACGCTTTTTCTTTCTGTGCAGGCAGAGCGCGTTTTGCATCTGGCCTCGCCGCTATTTGGCAAGGTTGTGACCGATACGCAGGCAAATCTGGCAGATACTATTCTTTTTCTGCCAGCGCATACTCAAGAACCACTCCCGTCATTGCATCATGTACGCGCGATAATTTGCTCAAGTACCGATCCTCGTTTTGAAAAGCTTAAATTGCATAGCATGGTTCCGCTGATCGTTATTGCACCCGATGTCATTTTCAGCCAGGGCGATATTATCAGCGTGAGCGAGCGTGGCCGCATTCACCGCTATTTCCGGGCCAAATCGCAAAACAACGCCTTTCTGGTGACAGAAACCTGCAATAACCTTTGCATCATGTGTCCGCAACCGCCGAAACCGCCATCCTTGGTTAATCATGAAGGCATTGAGCAACGCATATTACACACGCTCAATCTCATTGATGATGAAAATTTGCCAGCGTCACTGTGTATAACAGGCGGAGAACCCACCATGCTTAAAGAGGGTTTGCTTCGCATTATCGAGGGCATTTCTGACAGAACGCCGCAGACGTTAATTCATCTCCTTACAAATGGTCGCTATTTATCCAATGAGCACTATACCGCCCGTCTGGCTCACGTCGGTGGACCTCAGCTACTCGCAGGAATCCCACTTTTTGGTCATGTTTCAGAGTTACATGATTATGTCGTTCAGGCTGAAGGCGCGTTTAATCAGACCATGGCTGGCCTGTTAAATTGCTATAAACACGGGATCAATATCGAACTGCGTGTCGTGCTGACCAAAGTCACGGTGCCGTATCTTAAAGCGCTGGCCGAATTTATCTCACGGAATCTTTTCTTTGTGAAACATGTTGCGCTGATGGGAATGGAGAATATGGGCTTTGCGAAGCTTAACCGTGAAGCGTTATTCGTCGACCCATGGGACTATAAAGATGAACTCTCTGCGGCAATCGAGATTTTTCAGCTGTACGGTATTGATGTGCGGATTTTTAACCTTCCACTGTGTGTGGTTAATCCGGATACTCACGCCTGCTGCAAACAAAGTATCAGCGACTTTAAAAATAGCTGGGACCCTGTCTGTACGTCCTGTATTAAACGTGAGAGTTGCTGTGGTTTCTTCAGTTCGTCAACGGAGAAATTTTGGCTTTCCAGACATATTCGTCCCTTTGTTGCGGAGTAAATCATAGCGGCGCCTTGCTTTCGCTGGACTGCCCGGCTTTCAACAGCATCACCGAACACAGGCCGGGCAAGCGCAGCGAAAACTGCGCAGCCTTGCCGGACGTAACTTTCCCCGCTACACTCCCTTCATCCATCAACCTACTGAATATAAAAGGAGGCTAATTATGCTGTGCTGTGAAATCTTTGATATTTCACTTCACCTTGGTGATCGCACCTGCTCAAGCGTTATCGGTTTCGTGCTGCGATAACTTCGGCTTGAGCGAAGACACCTAAGACTGAATCCCTTCTCTCGGGCTTACCGGGTTATCGTCAGCGATGTATGACGAGGCATTTTTATGCCTGTAACTCTTGAGTAAGCAAATGAGCACATTACTGACTGCACTTTCTCTCCGTGTTGATACTGCCTTTGACACGCTGTTCAACGACCTCACCTTTAGCCTGAAAAAAGGCGACCGCATTGGTCTGCTGGGCGATAACGGTTGCGGCAAAAGTACCCTGCTGAAGATCCTCGACGGCACAGACGCACCCCTTTCCGGGACGGTGGCGCTGGCCGGGCACTGCCTGATGGCACGGGTCGAGCAGCATCTGCCTGAATCTGTTTATCCGCTGACCATGATTGATGCGGTGCTGGCGCAGCTGCCGGTGGCCGAACGTGAAAGCCTGCGCTGGCGGGCGGAAACCCTGCTGGCAGGTATGGGCTTTACCCCGCAGGACACCGCCCTGCAATCGGCCACCCTCAGCGGCGGACAGCACACCCGACTGCTGCTGGCGCGGGCGCTGATTAATGAGCCGGATCTGTTGCTGCTGGATGAACCCAGCAACCACCTCGACCTGCCGACGCTGTTGTGGCTGGAGCAGTTCCTGCAAAACTGGTCCGGCAGCTTTGTGCTGGTGTCGCACGACAGACAGCTATTAGATGCCGTCACCAACGGCAGCTGGATCCTGCGCGACAAAACGCTGCACTTCTTCGCCCTTCCCTGCACCCGCGCACGTCAGGCGCTGGTGGAGAAAGACGAAAGCGATGCCCTGCGCCATAAAGCCGAGCAAAAGGAGATCGACCGGGTCACCGCCAGCGCAAAACGGCTGGCGACCTGGGGCAAGGTCTACGATAACGAGGATCTGGCCCGCAAGGCCAAACAGATGGAACGTCAGGTCGAGCGCCTGAAGGAGAGCCAGACGACGCTGACAACCGGCAGCCCATGGACTCTAACCCTGCGCGGCGATGCGCTGCGTGCCGATCGGCTGCTGGAGATCGACGCCCTCGGCGTTGCGCCTGCGCCTGGCCTGCCGGCGTTATTCTCAGTAGAAAACGTCCGTCTCAAAAGCGGCGATCGGGTGGCGATTGTCGGGCGCAACGGCTGCGGAAAATCCTCCCTGATGCGGCTTATCTGGCAGCAGTTTATTGCCAGCGAAATGCATACCGGGCTGAAGATTCATCCGCGCGTCGCCACGGGGTATTACGACCAGACCCTGCATCAGCTGGCGGATGACGCCACGCTGATCGACGCTCTGGAACCGTTCGCCCCCAATCCTCAGGATCGCAAGATGGCGCTGATCTCCGCCGGATTCGCCTGGGCGCGGCACGGGCAAAAGGTCAGCACGCTTAGCGGCGGGGAGCGTTCGCGGCTGCTGTTTATTGGCCTGACCCTGGCCCGCTTCAGCCTTCTGATGCTCGATGAGCCGACCAACCATCTGGATATGGAAGGTAAAGAGGCCCTGGCAGAAACGCTGCAACAGTTCGAGGGTGGCGTGCTGCTGGTCAGCCATGACCGGCAGTTAATCAGCCAGAGCTGTAACCGCTTCTGGCTGATTGAAAATGGTCAACTCAGCGAATGGCATGATGCCGACGCGGTGTTTGCCCGACTGCGTGACGGCAACGGGGTCAGTGCCGTGCCGGTTCGGACCGCACAGCAAGATGAACCAGAGGCACATGACGATCTGCTGGAACGGTTGATTATGCTGGAGACGTTGCTGGAAGAAGATCGGCTGCGTAAGCCTAAACATCAGAAGCCGCAGCTTCAGGCACAGTGGCAGGAGGAGATTGCCGCGCTGACGGCGCAGCTGTAGGAAATCGCCCGGCGGGTAGCCGCCGTCGGGCAACTTTTTTTACTTCGGCTGATTGGTTTTCCAGGCATCCCATGCCTGTTTAATTTCCTGCTTCGCGGTGGCGGCATCGTTAAAGCCGTTCAGCTCCACCGCTTTTCGCCCTTCCGGCAACTGTTTGTAGACGCGGAAGAACGACTCCAGACGCTGCTGCTCAATCTTCGGCAGATCGCTCAACTCTTTGATATCGTCATAGGTCGGGTCAATTTTGCTGGCCGGTACGGCGACAATTTTGTCATCTTTCTCGCCACCGTCGATCATCTTCAGCACGCCAATGGCGCGCAGTTTAATCAGGGTACCCGGGGCCATCGGCGCGCGGGTATAGAAGATCACGTCCAGCGGATCGCCATCACCGGCCAGGGATTGGGTCAGCGAGCCGTAGTTTGCCGGGTAGGCCACCGGCATCGACTGGAAGCGGTCGGCCACGATAAAGCCCGTTTTGGCATCCGTTTCATACTTAATAATCCCGCCGGCCGGAATTTCGGTGACGGCGTAAAACTCTTCCGGATTATTATCAGGCTGTGGGAATTCGAGAATATTTTGTGCCTGCACAGAAGCTGACAGGAGGACGCTCACTGCGAGAAGTTTTTTTACCAGATGCATTGTCTTGTTAACTCTTCGGTTTTTAAGAAGACCACACCTTACGGTTTCGAAATGTCAGAAACATGACAGATTTACTGCAGAAATATTGATTGGAGAGAGTTAAAGGAGACCTCCTCAGGGTTGTCTCCTTTGTTTCTACCTGTGTTGCTGCTTCTGGCTCAGAACTCTCGGGCCAGTGTCAGGTAACCACCATAATCAACTGAGCATTCATTATCATTCAGATAGCCAAGAGCGATCACTACAATTCTCTTGTCCTCTTTATTAATGAACGTATATTTAGCCGCTATGCTTTTTACATTGTTGTCATGAAATATTAAGTAATATTGTCTTTTTGAAAGAACACTCCCCCCCTTGATGGTATTTGCTTTCTGCCAGGCTTGATCAGCAAGTTGCTTAGCCAACACTTCAGATACAGGGTTAACACCTAATACTTCCACTACAGTTTTATGCTCAAGGATCGTATCCCTTTCAATCTTTGTATCCTGGATATAGGAACTTAGGGTGGCTGATTCTAGATAACGGCCGACATCAGCACATTGTTCATCCTTTGTCGCGGCCAGGGACACTATAGGAAAGAGAACAAATAAACAGATTAAGGATTTAAACATAATCAGACTACTCCACTATTAGATTTTTGTCTTTACTCGCGTGGATTGCAATTCTGTTAGTAAGGCTTGTTATGATGCAGCCGTTAGAAGCCGTTCCCGGATCTTTTTTGCTGTCACCGTGAATCAAGAAACCCTCTCTGCCACACATATTGTTAGATGAGGCTGCGGTAAGTCTTAATACATATTTCCCTGCGGTTTTATGCTGGAATGGATTACCTATCGTATATTTTCCCGCTGGCAACGGTCCTTTGTTTTTTACGCACTGTTGAGCGGGATCATTGTAGTAGCCAACCGCACCTGCATACAGCGCATCAAACTTATACGTACCATCGAGGTAGAACTTAGCTTCCTTAACCTTATAAACCCACGTCATTATGCAGTCCTCCTTTCATTCCATCCATGAGAATGAATGATATTTCCATCTAAATATCGCCATTCGATTTTTTTATAATTAACAGAAACATATTCCTGATGTGAGTGTTTATCAAAAAGAGGATTTTTAATATCAAGCATAAAGCTATCAATATCGGTAATCCTGCAATCTGTAAGTGTCACCCGAAAGTATTCTTCCTCTTGTCCATTAAAATTAACGCGATAATACCTGAATACAGCCTCCTTAAATTTGCTACCACTGCTCACTCCTTTGCTTAGATAAGGGCTGGAACTATCTAAATCTTTCCTGAACGACATGTCACCGTGACAGCATGGGCCTGTGACTTTTCCTGTTAAATCATCTACTGGAAGTTCTACGGTATGCATAATCTCACTTATTTCTATGCTTCCCTCTCTTCCCTGAACATCTACAGAGCCTTTTACAAGATTGCCTGCGTCATCTGTAAGCCATAAATAAACGGGAATTGCCATTATTAGAAACTCCATTTCGACAAGTGGATAAGAAGCATCCTACATATAGATATGAAATGAATAGCTGTTTTTTACAGTTTATTGATACCTGTCAATAATAGAATTTACTGTAAGGTAACGGAAATATATTGGTTTAATGAATATATGTTTATATTCTCTCTTAAAGCTCCTAAATTCGATCTCAAAAACCAGGCATTACATAACCAAAGCAGACAATTAACCACACAGAACGCATGGCAATAGGTGATGAGACTGACAATACCGCCTAAGATCTGCGTTAAATGATGACATTATGTTTCACAGCCCTTGCCTCAATCATTAAAAAAATTAATCCTTAAGGAGTATGTCGCGCTGTTGGACGCCATACTTGCCCCGCAGATCCTCATTATGAAAATGGAGAAACATATGAAAGCTGCTGTCGTGACTAAAGACCATCAGGTAGAAGTGACCGAGAAAACCCTGCGCCCGCTGAAGCACGGCGAAGCGCTGTTGAAGATGGAGTGCTGTGGCGTCTGCCACACCGATCTTCACGTTAAAAACGGCGATTTTGGCGATAAAACCGGGGTGATCCTCGGCCATGAAGGCATTGGCGTGGTTAAGGAAGTCGGTCCGGGCGTCACCTCGCTGAAACCGGGCGATCGCGCAAGCGTGGCGTGGTTCTTCGAAGGCTGCGGCCATTGCGAATACTGTAACTCCGGCAATGAAACCCTGTGCCGTACCGTAAAAAACGCCGGGTACTCCGTGGACGGCGGAATGGCAGAAGAGTGCATCGTTACCGCCGATTATGCGGTAAAAGTGCCGGACGGGCTGGAGTCCGCCGCCGCCAGCAGCATTACCTGCGCCGGGGTGACCACCTATAAAGCGGTGAAAGTGTCAGAGATCAAACCCGGCCAGTGGATTGCAATTTATGGCCTGGGCGGGCTGGGTAACCTGGCATTGCAATATGCCAAAAACGTTTTCAACGCCAAAGTGATCGCCGTTGACGTAAACGATGAGCAGCTGAAGCTGGCGACCAGCATGGGCGCCGATCTGGTCGTCAACTCCCGCAGCGACGATGCCGCGAAATTCATTCAGGAAAAAACCGGCGGCGCCCACGCTGCGGTAGTGACGGCAGTGGCGAAAGTGGCCTTTAACTCGGCGGTGGATGCGGTTCGTGCCGGTGGCCGGGTGGTGGCGGTCGGTCTGCCGCCTGAGGCGATGAGTCTCGATATTCCGCGTCTGGTGCTGGACGGCATTCAGGTCGTGGGCTCGCTGGTCGGCACCCGCCAGGATCTGACCGAAGCCTTCCAGTTTGCCGCCGAAGGCAAGGTTGTGCCGAAAGTGGCGCTGCGTCCGCTGGGCGATATCAACGCCATCTTCAAAGAGATGGAGCAAGGCCAGATCCGCGGCCGTATGGTGATTGATTTCCGTTCGTAACCTTGTTCCCTCTCTCTGGAGGGAGAGGGTCAGGATGAGGGGGAACGGGCCGCACTCCCCTGTAACACTGCATGCCCGGCGGCGCTACGCTTGCCGGGCCTACGAATTCCGCCGATCCGCAATCCACTCCTGCACCTCAATCTGAAAAGTATCCGGTGCCTTACGGTACATTTTGCGCGCCAGGTCGAGAATGGTATGCCGCGCCAGCTCCTCTTCCATCCGCTGCTGGGCGCTGTCCATCACCGAGCGCACGCCGCACGGTCCGTCGCAGACCCAGGCCGGAGGCGTTTCGTCGAACACCGCCAGCCGCTGACGCACTTCACGACACTCAAACGTATTTTTCTCGCCATCAATGGCGTGGGCCACATCCAGCACGGTGATCAGTTCCGCAGGCCGCGCCAGCCGAAAACCGCCGCCCTTTCCTTCAGTGCTGCTCACCAGCCCGGCGCGCGACAGACGCGTGAAAATCTTGCCCAGATAGTCGTAAGGCACGCCCTGTAGCGCTGCCATCTCCCTGACGCTCATCTCGCGGTCGTTCCCTTTCGCATCCACCATGGTCATCAGGCTATGAATGCCGTACTCCACGCCGGAACTGTAAAAAGCCATGCTTAACTCCGAAGTTATTATTCCGGGTCATTATAGCCGCGTTTCGTAAAAGAAAGACAGTCACAATCCTCTCTTCATCTAACCCTCTGTTTTTACGGTGCCCGGTTATTTAACTCAGAAAGATATTGTCGCAGTTAACTACGACAAGTATAGTTGTAGTCACGTCGGCCACGGGGCCTGATAAGAAAAAGGATCGAAGATGAAGAAGCAAATTTTAATTGTGGGCAGCGGTTTTGCGGGAATGTGGGCTGCGGTAAGCGCCGCGCGCCTGGCCGATGTTACGGGCCGTGACGACCTGCAGATCAGCGTCCTGGCGCCCCGTCCGGAGCTGCGGATCCGTCCGCGCTTTTATGAAGAGCAGGTCGCGGGCTTTGCTGCCCCGTTAAGCGAGCTTTTTGCTGAGTTGAACATTCACTTTATTGCTGGATCCGCTGAACGTATTGATGCGAAGCAGAAAAGTGTCTGGTATCGCGACAGCCAGGGCAACGTGACGCTGGCCGCTTACGACCGTCTGATCGTGGCGACCGGCAGCCAGACCCGACGCCCTGCCATTGCCGGTCTGGCCGAATTTGCCTTTGATATCGACCAGCTGGAATCCGCACAGATTTTTGAAAATCACCTCGATTCACTGGCCCTACGCCCTTCTACGCCGGAACGCAACACCCTGGTAGTGTGCGGAGGCGGTTTTACCGGCATTGAACTGGCGACCGAACTCCCTGCCCGTCTGCGGGCCCGTTTCGGCGAAAATACGCAGACTAAAATTATCGTAGTTGAGCGCGGCGCAGTAATTGGCGGGCGTTACAGTGAAGAGCTGCGCAATACAATTGAAGAAGCGAGCAATGAACTGGGCGTGGAGTGGCGGCTAAACAGTGAGATCAAAGCTATTGATGATACAGGCGTAACGCTGAAAAACGGCGAGCGCATCGCTGCCGCCACCGTCGTCTGGACGGCAGGCGTGGAAGCGCATCCCCTCAGCCAGCAGATTGCGGGCGAACGCGACGGCCAGGGACGCTTAATCGTCAACGAGAGCCTGCAGGTACCTGCCCATCCAGTGGTCTATGCCACCGGAGATATGGCCCATGCCCGCACCGACGATCTCGGCAACACGGCGCTAATGACCTGCCAACACGCCATCCAGTTGGGCAAGTTTGCCGGGCACAACGCCGCCGCCAGCCTGCTGGACGTGGCCCCCTATCCCTATCGTCAGGTGAACTATGTCACCTGTCTCGATCTGGGCGGCTGGGGCGCGGTCTACAGCGAGGGGTGGGACCAGAAAGTGAAATGCGTGCGCGACGAGGCGAAGAAAATCAAAATCGCCATCACCAACGAACTGATCTACCCGCCCGCAGCAGACCGCGCCATGGCCTTTGCCGCCGCCGATCCGCTGGCGAAATTTGTCTAGAGACGACTCACCGCGCCCCCGCCGGCGCGGTTTTTTATTGCCATTTTCCGCAAATCCTTAGCTCAATTCCTTGGTTCCTTTCTTTTCTGCCCCGCCCGAAGATGCATTCGACGCTAACAAGAAAAAACATAAGGAATTCACCATGCAAACCCCATTTTGCCTGCCGCTGTTGACGGCGCTCATTCTTGCGACGACGGCGGCGTATGCTGCCGATACCCCGGTTAAAGGCGGCACGCTGGTCTATCTGGAGCAACAGGCTCACACTAATCTCTATCCCCCGGCGGGCGGGTTTTACCCCAACGGCGGGATCCTGAACCAGATCACCGACAAACTCACCTGGCAGAACCCTAAGACCCTGGAAGTGGAGCCGTGGATCGCCGAGAGCTGGAGCACCAATGCCAATAAAACCGAATACACCTTTAAGCTCCGCCCCGGCGTGACCTTCTCCGACGGCACACCGCTGGACGCGAACGCAGTGGCGAAGAACTTTGATACCTACGGCAAAGGCAACAAGGCCCAGCGCCTGCCGGTATCGGAAGTGATCAACAACTACGACCGCAGCGAAGTGATCGACCCGCAGACCGTGAAGTTCTACTTCAAAAAGCCGTCCCCGGGCTTCCTGCAGGGCACTGCTACTATCGGCTCGGGTCTGGTCTCCCTGAGCACGTTACAACGTAACTTTGAAGAGCTGGGTGATGCCCGACATATCATCGGCTCCGGTCCGTTCGTGGTGAAAGACGAAAAGCTGGGCCGGGAGGTGCACCTTCTGGCGCGGAAAGACTACGCCTGGGGCCCGAAAAACCTCGCCCAACAGGGCCCGGCGAACCTGGACGGCATCACTTATCTGGTGACCCCGGAGGACAGCGTTCGCGTCGGCGCACTGCTGGCCGGACAGGCCGACTTTATCCGCCAGGTGCAGGCCTATGACGAAAAACAGGCCACCGATCAGGGATACCACATCTACGCCGCCCCCACCCGCGGGGTAAACGACAGCATCAGCTTCCGCCCGGATAATCCGCTGGTAGCCGACATCCGGGTGCGCCAGGCGCTGCTGCACGCCACCAACGCGAAGCAGGTGGTCGAGACCCTGTTCTCGCCTAACTATCCGCAGGCCAAATCGGTCATAGCCGACTCCGCCGCGGGCTATGTCGATCTCAGCGACAAGCTGACCTTCGACCCGGCCAAAGCCAGCAGCCTGCTGGATGAGGCGGGCTGGAAAGCGGGCAGCGACGGCATCCGCGCCAAAGACGGCCAGCGTCTGGCCCTGACTATCTATGAATCCCTGCCGCAGCCGCAGAATAAAGAGGTATTGCAGCTGGTGGCCCAGCAGTGGCGTCAGGTGGGCGTCGCCCTCAACGTGAAGGCCGGTGATGCCGGAAGCCACGTTCTCGACAACCTCGACCCGCTGAAGACCCCACTCACCGTCTCGGAAGTGGGCCGCGCCGACCCGGACGTGGTGAAGAGCATGTTCTACCCGAATAACCGCGACGCCCTGCTGCAAAAAGGCGGCTCCAGCGACAAGGTGAACAGCTTCCGCGACGACAAGCTCAACGAGCTGCTGGTGAATATCTCCGCCGAAGTGGACCCGCAGAAACGCCTCCAGCTTACCGGCGATGCCCAGCGCTATCTGCTGGATAACGCCTACGTGATCCCAATCTTCGAAGAGCCGCAGGTGTTTGCCGGTGCGCCCTGGTTGAAAGGGGTAAGTTTTGAAGCGGTCGGTCGCCCGTCGTTCTACGGCGCCTGGATCGAGAAACATTAAGGAGTCGACGATGAGTCACTATCTGCTGCGACGGGCCGGGCTGGGGCTGCTGGTGTTATGGGCGGCGTTCACCCTGTCGTTTGTGCTGCTTCAGGTACTGCCGGGGGATGCGGTGCTGATCAAGTTCCAGAACCCGGATCTCGGTCTGAGCCCGGCGCAAATCGAAGAGATGCGCATCGCCTACGGGGCCGACAGCCCGCTGTGGCAACAGTATCTGCACACCCTCGGGGCGATGCTGCGCGGCGATTTTGGCTTCTCGGTGCAGGCGGGCGTGGCGGTGAGCGAGCTGATTGCCACTAATCTGCCGGACACCTTAAGCCTGGCGTTGCCCGCCTTTGCGCTGGCGGTGGTGCTGGCCTTCTCCCTGGCGCTGGCCTCGCGCCTGCCGGGGCTGCGCTGGTTAAGCAACGCAATTCAGTCCCTGCCGGTGCTGTTTATCTCCCTGCCGACCTTCTGGCTGGGGATTGCCCTGATTCAGCTGTTCTCGTTCCAGCTGCGGCTGATCCCGGTGATTAACCCGACCCCGCTGCAGGGGCTGATCCTGCCGATTGTCACCGTCGCCATTCCCATCTCCGCCCCGCTGGCGCAGATCCTGATGCGCAGTCTGGATCAGGTGGCCGCCCAGCCGTTCGTCGCCGTGGCGCGGGCCAAAGGGCTGAGCGAAACCGCGGTCCTCTGGCGGCACGTCACGGGCAATGCCCTGCTGCCGGTGCTGAACATCGCCGGGCTGCTGCTGGGCGAACTGATTGCCGGGGCGCTGATCACCGAAACCGTGTTCGGCCGCAGCGGGCTGGGGCTGCTGACCCAGCAGGCGGTGAACAACCAGGATATCGCCGTGCTACAGGCGGTGGTGATGATTTCCGCCCTCGGCTTTGTGCTGATTAACCTGCTGGTGGATCTGCTGATGCCGCTGTTCGATCCCCGCCTGCAAACCGTTACCGGAGGTGCTGCATGAGCCTTGTTGATTATGCTGCTGCGGCGCGCAAGCGCATCCCGGCCTGGCGCGGATGGCGCTGGCAGCCTGGACTGTGGCTGGCGTACGCCATTATTGCCGCTGCCGCCCTGGCGGCCATCGCGCCGGGGCTGTTTACCCACTACAGCCCGATTGAAGGCATTGCCGGGGCGCAGCGGCTGGCACCCCAGGCTGACTACTGGCTCGGTACCGACCAGCTGGGTCGTGATGTCTATACCCGCATCATCTATGGCGCCTCGCACTCCCTGAGCGCCGCGCTGGTGGCGGTGGCGATGGGGCTGTTTATTGGCACCGCCATCGGCGTGATTGCCGGGGCCTTTGCCGGACGGGTGGAGTCAGTGCTGATGCGGCTGGTGGACGTTCTGCTCGCCATCCCCTCGCTGCTGCTGTCGCTGACGGTAATTATTCTTCTGGGCTTTGGCACGGTGAATGCCGCCATTGCCGTTGGGGTGGCGTCGATCGCCAGCTTTGCCCGCCTGGCGCGCGGTGAAGTGGTGCGCATTCGCCATAGCGATTATGTCGAAGCGGCGTTTGGCAGCGGCGGCACCTTCTGGACGGTGCTGTGGCGCCACATTCTGCCCAATTCGCTAACCGCGGTGCTGGCCTTTGCCACGTTGCAGTTTGGTCAGGCGATCCTGGCCCTCTCGACCCTTAGCTTCCTGGGCTACGGCACCCCGCCGCCGATCCCGGAATGGGGCTTGCTGATTGCCGAAGGACGTAACTATCTCTCAACCGCCTGGTGGTTAACCACCTTCCCCGGCCTGGTGGTCATTGCCGTGGTGCTGGCGACCAACCGTATCAGCCGTCAGTTAAGCGGAGGCCGTTCATGACCGTATTATCTGTTGAAAACCTGACCCTCAGCTACCGCACGGGGCGGGAGTGGCGCGAGGTAGTACATAACGTCAGCTTTACCCTCGGGCGCGGCGAGTTGCTGGCCTTTGTCGGCGAGTCCGGCTCCGGGAAAACCACCACTGCCCAGGCGATCATTGGCCTGCTGGCGGACAACGCCCGCCGCGACGCTGGCAGCATCCGTCTGAACGGGGAAGATCTCAGCCAGTGGTCGGCGAAGCGGCTCGACAGCCTGCGCGGCGCGCGCATCAGCCTGGTGCCGCAGGATCCGGGTAACTCCCTCAATCCGGTAAAAACCGTTGGCGCACAGGTGGGTGAAATCCTGCGTCTGCATCAGAAGATCGGTAAGGCCGAGTGCGATAATCAGGTGCTGGCCCTGCTGACTAAAGTGGGCCTCAGCCACCCGGAGCAGCGGATGAAGCAGTTTCCGCATCAGCTTTCCGGCGGCATGAAGCAGCGGGTATTGATTGCTATCGCTATCGCCCTGCGCCCGGACGTCATCATCGCCGATGAGCCCACCAGCGCGCTGGACGTGACGGTGCAGAAACGCATTCTCGATCTGCTGGACGTGCTGCGCCGCGAATCCGGCACCGCGGTGCTGTTCGTCACCCACGACCTGGCCCTGGCGGCCCAGCGGGCCGACCGGCTGCTGGTGTTCCGTAACGGCGAGGTGCAGGAGCATGGTGCCACCGCCGACGTGGTACGGGCCCCGCAGCATGCCTACACCCGCCAGCTGCTGAGCGATCTGAACGGACAGCGGTTAACTATCGCCCCGGTATCGGGTCGTCCGCTGGCCTCTCCGGCTATTCGCGCCGAGGGGATCAGCAAACGCTTTGCGCTGGGCAAAGGCCATCAGTTGCAGGCTCTGGATGGGGTTAGCTTTGCCGTTCTGCGCGGCAGCACCCACGCGCTGGTTGGCGAGTCGGGCTCGGGTAAAACCACCCTCGCCCGTATTCTGCTGGGCTTTGAGCAGGCCGACAGCGGCCAGGTGATTATCGATGATATCGACGCCACCACCCTGAGCCATGAAGCGCGTCGCCAGCTGCGGCAGAAGATCCAGTTCGTTTACCAGAACCCCTTTGCCTCGCTGGATCCGCGCCAGACGCTGTTTGAGATCATCGAAGAGCCGCTGAAGAATTTCGCTCCGGTCAGCAAGGCCGAACGCGCCGCCCGGGTGGAGAGCGTCACCCGGCGGGTGGCGTTGCCGCCGGAGCTGTTAACCCGCACCGCGCGGGAACTCTCGGGCGGACAGCGGCAGCGCGTGGCCATTGCCCGGGCCCTGATCCTCGAGCCGACCATTCTGGTGCTGGACGAGGCCACTTCGGCGCTGGACGTCACCGTGCAGGCGCAGATCCTCGCCCTGCTCCAGCAGCTGCAACAGCAGCTGGGCCTGACCTATCTGTTTATCACTCACGATCTGGCGACGGTGCGGCGCATTGCCCACAGCGTTACCGTGCTGCGCAGCGGTCAGGTCGTTGAGCATGGCGCAGTCGAGTCGCTGTTCGCCTCGCCGCAAAACGACTACACCCGCGAGCTGATCGACGCCATTCCCCACTTTTCACAGAAGGAGTACGCATGACGCGTAAACGCCTGGGTTTCTTCACCCGCCTGCTGGACGATGCGCCAGCCCTGGAACGCTATCGCCTGGCAACAGAGCAGATCCGCCATGCCGAACGCTACGGTTTTGACACGGCATGGATCGCGCAGCACCACTTCCACGAGCATGAGGGCGGCCTGCCGTCGCCGCTGGTGTTCCTCGCCCATGTGGCGGCGTTCACCACCCGCATTCGCCTCGGCACGGCCATTATCACCCTGCCGCTGGAGAACCCGCTGCGGGTAGCGGAGGACACGGCGGTGCTGGACCTCTTATCCGACGGACGGCTGGAGGTGGGGTTTGGTTCCGGCGGCACGCCGACCTCGTTTTTGCCGTTCGGGCTGACCATTAACGAACGGGCGGCGACCTTCGCCGATCACCTGCACCTGATCCACAGCGCCTGGCGCGGGGATTCGCTGACCCATCCCGATAACCATCTCTATCCACCCGCCCCAGGACTGACGGAGCGGGTGTGGATCGCGACTTTTTCAGTCGAGGGGGCGGTGCGTGCCGCGCAGCAGGGCCACGGGCTGATGCTCTCCCGCACCCAGCCGCGCCCGGCGGACAATCTTCTGTTGCCGCTGGATGCGATCCAGAACCCGATTATCGACGCCTATCTTGACGCCCTGCCGTCCGGCGTGGCCCCGCGCATTCTGGCTTCGCGTACCGCATTTGTCGCCGACAGCGATGCATATGCGCTGAAGGTGGCCGAACCGGGTCTGACCCGTCAGGCGCAGCAGCATCAGGCTACCGGGCACGCCCTGATCGGTGACACCGTCACGGATCACGTTCGCCAGTTCGATGCCCATATCGGCGCGCCGCAGACGGTCCTCGCCTCGCTGGCGCAGGATTCGGTCCTGGCGCGCGCTACCGACATTTCATTCCAGGTGCATTCGGTTGAGCCGTCGCATCAGGACACTTTACGTTCAATTGAGTTAATCGCAGAGCAGATCGCCCCTCATCTTTTATAAGGAGTCACCATGGCTTTAAGTCAGGATATTCTCGCTGGGCTGGCGGAGATTGCCCCGGGTTCCCCGCTGGAACAGGCACGACTCACCCGCGAGGCGGCAACGCGTCACGCTCAGGGGAGTTACGAAACGTTATTCAGTCAGCAGGATGCCGACTTTGCGCTGGACGAACGCTTTGCCGTGGCGGCAAAAGTGGCGAAATGGCACAACGTCGACGCACTGGCGGCCCACTATGCCGGGTTTGGTCTGGCCGACCCGACCTCAGTGCGCCTGACCCCCGCCCTGGCCTTTGCCCGGTTGCTGACCTTCTCGCCGGTCCAGGCCACCCCGGGGGCGATCAATGCGCTCACCCTGGCGGGCTGGAGCAAAGAAGGTATTGTGACCCTGGCGCAGCTGATTGCCTTTGTCAGTTTCCAGAGTCGCCTGCTCGTTGGGCTGCGTCTTCTTAATGACAAAACGGTGGCGGCAAGCGATGTCCCCGTTGTGGCGGGCCACTGGCACACCGTGCCTTTGACCAAAAATGGTAAAGCCGCGCCGGTCGAATTTACCCAGCTGGAGCTGGGCTGGGAGCCGTGGCTGACACCCAAACCGCTGGCGGAATTTACCGACGATGAACAGGCGATCCTCGCCAAATTCGGCCATACCGACTCGGACTATTTCCGCCTGCTGGGGCGCAATCTGCCGGTGCTGGAGCAGCGAACGCTCACCGATAAAGGGATTTTCTATACCCCTGGTGGACTGTCTCGTGCGGAGCGAGAGTTGGCCGCCGCGGTGACCAGCAAAGTGAATGGGTGCATTTACTGCGCCTCTGTCCATGCGCGTAAGGCCAGCCAGCTGTCGAAAGATGATGATGCCGTGGAAAGGCTGCTGGCGGTAGAGCCGGGACAGTCCCTGAGCAGCGGGCAGTCGCCACGCTGGCAGGCGGGGATTGATTTTGCCGCCGCGCTGTCGGTGACGCCGCCGGCGGTAACGCCGGGGCATCTGGCCGAGCTGGAACGTCAGGGGCTGGATACTCTGGCCCAGCTGGATCTGGTGCAGTCAGCGGCGTTCTTCGCCTGGGCTAACCGGCTGATGTTGACTCTGGGTGAACCGTCTTTGCCGTGAGCGCTTTATGCCGGGTGGCGCTGCGCTTACCCGGCCTACAAAACCGCGGATTTATGGAACCGTAGGCCCGTGCAAGCGCAGCGCCGCCGGGCAACTAGCACGCTCGTTGCTCAGGCTAACGCCTGTGCGTCAGCCTGCCCCCGACGGGATTTCAGATACCCGTATATCAACAGCGACGACATCGCGCAGAACGACAGCACCGCCGCAGGCAGAGTCACGTAGCTCCAGCTAAAGCCCAGGGTGATCATCATCCCGCCAAAGTACGCGCCAATGGCGCTGCCGAGGTTAAACGCCACCTGGCCCCCCGCCGCTCCAAGCATCTCCCCGCCCTGCGCATTTTGCAGGAGCAGGATCTGCAGCGGAGCCGACAGCGCAAACAGACCGGCGCAACAGATAAAGCCCATCACCAGCGAGGCCGCAGGCAGCCCGCCAAAGGCAAACAACAGCAGCAGCGACAGGACAATCACCAGATCGGTGATCGCCGCAATCCGCAACGGGCTGTAGCGCCCGGAGAGCTTGCCGCTGAACAGGTTCCCCAGCACCATGCCGAGCCCCATCAGCATCATGATCGCGGTCATCACCCCTTCGGAAAAGCCCGACACGTTGATCATGAACGGCTTCACAAAGCTGAACCAGGCGAAGACGCCGGCGTTGCCAAACATGGTGGCGGCGAAGATAAACCACGGTTCCGGCTTTTTCAGAAAGTGAAACTGCTCACTCAGGCGAAGCTGCGTTTTATCAAAGGTCTGCGGTACCCAGAGGACAACTGACAGCATTACCAACAGGTTAAACGCGGCGATCAGGAAGAAGGTGTAGCGCCAGCTAAACTGATGCCCCAGCCAGGTGCCGAGCGGCACGCCCGCAAGGTTAGCCACCGTCATCCCGGCGATCATCCCCGCTACCGCCACCGTCACTTTGCCCGGCGGCGCTATGCGCGAGAGGATGATGGTGCCGACGCCGAAGAACGCGCCGTGCGGAAAGCCGGAGACCAGCCGCCCAATAGCCAGCATGGTGTAGGAGGTGGAGAAGGTAAAAATCGCATTGCCAACGAGGCACAGCGTCACCAGGAACAGCAGGATCGACTTTAAGGAGAACTTACTGGAAAAGAGCGCGACGATCGGCGCCCCTATCACCACCCCGAAGGCGTAAAACGAAATCATATTTCCGGCGGAGGGAATCGTAATGCCTACATCACGCGCCAGCTCGGTTAACACACCCATAATGCCGAATTCAGCCATGCCCAGGCCAAAGGTACCAAGTGCTAACGAAAACACCGTCTTTTTCATACCACAACCACTTGTTAAAAAATTGCAACAGCCATTATCGACCAATCTTGTATGGTGAGCCAGTTCAAATCGCGCCGCTGGCCGATTCCTCCATCAATTCGGCCAGGCGGTGAATATTTTCCGCCAGGGTGCTCAGCCCTGATTACACTTCAAAGTGTTATGTCTCACCGTACCGTCAGACCTCCCGTAAAGGAACGCATCATGGCCGATAAAGAAAAGAAGAAAAGCAAACCCGTTGCGAAGAGCGCCCCTCCCGTCCCGCTTAAGCGTAAGGAGTACGAACAAGAGCTGCATCGCCTGCATGTAGAGCTGGTTAAGTTGCAGCGCTGGGTGGTGAGCAAGGGCCTGAAAGTGTGCGTCGTCTTTGAAGGACGCGACGGCGCAGGTAAAGGGGGCACTATCAAGGCCCTGACCGAACGCGTCAGTCCGCGCGTATTCCGGGTGGTCGCGCTGCCGGCCCCCACCGAGAAAGAGAAAAGTCAGCTCTACTTCCAGCGCTATGTGCCGCATCTGCCGTCAGCAGGTGAAATCGTGATTTTCGACCGCAGCTGGTACAACCGTGCGGGCGTGGAGCGCGTGATGGGCTTCTGTACCGAGGAACAGGTCGAGAAGTTTCTCGACGGTGCGCCTATCATCGAAAAGGCGATGGTCGATGCGGGCATTATTCTGATCAAATACTGGCTGGAAGTGACGCCCAAAGAGCAGGAGCGCCGTCTGCGCGACCGCATCAACGACGGGCGCAAAACCTGGAAGCTTTCGCCAATGGACGTTAAATCCTTTAACCGCTGGGATGAGTACACCGAGGCGCGCGATGCAATGTTCGCGGCCACCGATACCGCCTGGGCCCCGTGGTATGTCGCCCGCTCCGAGGATAAAAAGCGCGTACGGCTGAATATTATTTCTCACCTGCTGACGCAGATTCCTTATAAAGATCTGCCGGAAGAAGAGGTTAAATTACCGAAACGTAAAATCGGCAAGATTAAACCAACCGCTTATCCGTTCCGTTATATTGACGAGAAGTTCTGATTTTTACCACCCTCCTGATTATTTATCGGGAGGGTGATTCACAATAACCCTGTTTGTTTTCAGCCTGTTACTTTGGTCTGGAAGCGTGCTCGCAATTCCTGAATTACCAGGCGGAACGGTATTGTTTTTTATTGTTGGCGATTGATAATGACTGCACCAGAACAGGAGAACGAATAATGAAAATGGCCATCAAAGAAAAGAGCGCAGGTAAGGATCATTTAACTGGCGTCCCCCCACGCCCCGTATTAACAGCAGAGGAGCGCATCGAGCAACACAAGCGTGATAAGGAATTCATGCGCATAATGAATGAAATTGTAGCAGAACATGGAATGTTAACAGATGATGAATTTTTCAGGGTGCTCTGATGACCAAACAATTTAATGTTTATCGGAATACATCGACTAATACGAGGAACTTGTTGCCATATTACGTCGTTGTGCAAAACGACCATTATGACGATCTTAGTACGCGCATTATTATGCCATTAATGAGACACCATAAAATACCTCGATGGTACAGTCACATCGCCCCACAAGTGAATATTGAGTTTGATACTTTAAATATTTATGCTCCGATGATAAGTCATATTGATAAATCCCAGATCAAACCCAAGGATTTTATTTGTCATCTCAATACAGCCAGGAGAGATATCGTCGCCACCATCGACGCATTGTTCACCAACACCTGACCTCCCAAAATACCCGCTCCGAAACACCGTCCGGAGCGGGGGGCACTCATTTTATCCCTTCACGATTCTCTTTTTGCGCTTCCAGTCGCTCCACGTCCCGGTACCAGCGCGGATGGTGCTTCTGCGCCCAGCGGCGGCTCACCTTCCCTTCAATCATCCCTTTAATCGAGCCTTTGACCCAGAACGCCATATACATATGGATCAGGATGGCGTGGATCAAAATAATGGCCGAGGTCGCGTGGATCAGCAGGCTATAGCGCACCACCTGCATCGGGAAATACTGGGCAAAGTACGGACGCCAGATAATGACCCCGGTCACCAGCAGCACAAAAATCATGCTCATGATGGTCCAGAACATCATCTTCTGTCCGGCGTTGTACTTGCCCACTTTCGCGACTTTGTGCTCGTTGCCTTTCAGCACCTCAACAATGCCCTTCAGCCACGGAATATCCTGCTTGTCCGGGATGTTGTGATGCACGAAACGCACGAACATAAACATCAGCGCCACGAAAATCAGCACCCCGAAGAACGGATGGAGAATACGCCCCATCTGCGGCGTACCGAAGGTCTCGGTCAGCCACTGCAGCGTCGGGAAGAAGAATGAAATCCCCGACAGTGACACCAGGAAGAAGCAGATCACCACCGTCCAGTGACAGGCGCGGTCGACAAACTTCGTGCGCACGATCATCTTTGACTTACTCATGGTGCTCCTCCTCATCGTCATCCACCTCTTTGTTCGGTCCGATGCCCACGTAGTGATAAATCAACCCGGCAAAGGTGGCGATAAAGCCCGCCGCGGAGAGCGGTTTAAGCGCCCCTTTCCACAGGTTGATAGAGGTATCGATCGCCGGATCCTTCGGCAGATTGTGATACAGCTCCGGCTGGTCGAGATGGTGCAGGACATACATCACGTGCGTCCCACCTACCCCCTGCGGGTTGTAGACGCCCGCGTTGGCATAGCCGCGCGCCTTCAGCTTATCGACCCGCTGCTGGGCAACGTCCAGCATCTCCTTCTTGGTGCCAAAGTGAATCGCCCCGGTTGGACAGGTTTTCACGCATGCTGGCTCCTGACCAACGCTGACGCGATCCACGCACAGGGTGCATTTATAGACCCGGTTATCCTCTTTATTGAGGCGCGGCACGTTGAACGGACACCCGGCGATGCAGTACCCGCAGCCGATGCAGTTATCCTGCTGGAAATCGACAATGCCGTTGGCGTACTGAATAATCGCCCCGGCGGACGGACAGGCCTTAAGACATCCCGGGTCCTCACAGTGCATGCAGCCGTCTTTGCGGATCAGCCACTCCAGCTTGCCGTTCTGCTCGGTTTCGCTAAAACGCATCACCGTCCAGGATTTGGCGCTCAGATCGGCCGGGTTATCGTACACGCCAACGCAATGGCCCACCTCGTCGCGGATATCATTCCACTCGGAGCAGGCCACCTGGCAGGCTTTGCAGCCCACGCAGGAGGAGACATCAATAAGCTTTGCCACTTCCGCTTTGTAATCCCGCGCACGAGGCGCGGGGGTAAAGCCGTTGGTGGCGGAGCGTTTGATGACGTCTTGTGTTTCCATCGACATTTATTCGCTCCTTATGCTTTCTCGATGTTGACCAGAAACGCCTTGTACTCCGGCGTTTGCGAGTTGGAATCCCCTACCGATGGCGTCAGGGTGTTGGCGATATAGCCCTTCTGCGCCACCCCTTCAAAGCCCCAGTGCAGCGGAATACCGACCGTTTCCACCTGCTGGCCGTGAACGTTAAGGGCCTGCAGACGACGGGTAACCACCGCTACGGCGCGAATAAACCCGCGCTGGCTGCTGACTTTCACGCGATCGCCATTGGCTATGCCTTTGGCCTGCGCCAGGGTCTCGCTGATCTCGACAAACTGTTCCGGCTGGGCGATAGCATTGAGTCGCGCATGCTTGGTCCAGGTGTGGAAATGCTCGGTCAGGCGATAGGTGGTGCCGACATACGGGAACTTGTCTTTCTTGCCCATCCGCACGGCATCTTCCTCGTAGACACGCACCACCGGACTCGAAACCACGTTCGGGTGCAGCGGGTTGGTGCCCAGCGGCGTTTCCATCGGTTCGTAGTGTTCCGGGAACGGCCCTTCCGCCAGCTTGTCGATGGCAAACAGACGCCCCAGCCCTTCCGGCTGCATGATAAACGGCCCGGTGTTGCTGCCCGGCGCGGCGGTGTTGTAGTCCGGAATATCGTTCCCGGTCCACTTCGCACCGTTCCACTGGATCAGCATCCGTTTCGGATCCCACGGCTTGCCGTTGATGTCCGCCGAGGCGCGGTTGTAAAGCACGCGACGGTTCAGCGGCCACGCCCAGGCCCAGCCCAGCGTATTGCCCAGTCCTGACGGGTCGGCGTTATCGCGGTTAGCCATCTGGTTACCCTGCTCGGTCCAGCTCCCGGTGTAGATCCAGCACGACGACGCGGTGGTGCCGTCATCACGCAGCTGGGCGAAGCTGCTTAACAGCTGGCCTTTCTTCGCGATCGGTACGCCGTTGGCATCATAGAGATCCGCCAGCGCATAGCCGTTGTTCTCTTTCGCCACCTCTTCCGATTCCGGGTGATCCGGCTGTTTGTAATCCCACCGCATCCGCAGCAGCGGCTCGACGCCTTTGCCGCCTTCGGTGCGATACATCTCGCGCAGGCGATGGTAAATCCCGGCCAGGATCTCACCGTCGTTGCGCGCTTCGCCCGGCGCATCCTGCCCCTTCCAGTGCCACTGCAGCCAGCGACCGGAGTTGGCGATGGAGCCGTCCTCTTCCGCGAAGCAGGTCGACGGCAGACGGAAGACCTCGGTCTGAATCGAGGCGGTATCCACATCATTCATCTCGCCGTGGTTCTGCCAGAAGGTCGAGGTTTCGGTCACCAGCGGATCGATCACCACCATGTACTTCAGCTTGCTGAGGCTGGCGACAATCTTGTTCTTATCCGGGAAAGACGCCACCGGGTTAAAGCCCTGACAGATGTAGCCCGTGACCTTCCCCTTCGACATCATGTTGAAATACTTAATGACGTCGTATGACTGATCCCATTTCGGCAGCCAGTTAAAGCCCCAGTCGTTCTCCTTCTGTGCCGCATCGCCGTAGAAAGATTTCATCAGGCTGACGAAGAACTTCGGATAGTTGCTCCAGTAGTTCACCTGGTCGGGCAGCGTCGCTTTCGGCGTGTTCGCCGTCATATAGCTTTGCAGGTCCGTCTGTTTCTCGGACGGCAGCGTCAGATAGCCGGTCAGGCTGGTCGACAGCAGGCCGAGATCGGTCAGGCCCTGGATGTTGGAGTGACCGCGCAGGGCGTTCACCCCGCCACCGGCCATGCCCATGTTGCCGAGCAACAGCTGGATCATCGCCATGGTTCGGATGTTCTGCGCCCCGACGGTATGCTGCGTCCAGCCCAGCGCGTACAGGAAGGTGGTGGTTCTGTCCGCGGCACTGGTGGAGGCCAGCACTTCGCACACCTTCAGGAAATCGGCTTTTGGCGTGCCGCAGATGTTCTCCACTACCTCCGGCGTATAGCGGGAGACGTGCTGTTTCAGCAGGTTCCACACGCAGCGCGGATCGGTCAGGGTTTCATCGCGTTTTGCATAGCCGTTTTCGTCGAACTGATAGTTCCAGGAGGACTTGTCGTACTGGCGTTTTTCGGCGTCGTAGCCGCTGAACAGCCCGTCTTCAAAGGCAAAGTCTTCCCGCACCAGCAGGTTCGCGTTGGTGTAGTGCTTAACGTACTCGGCGTTAATCTTGTTATTTTCGATCAGGTACAGCAGCACGCCGGAGAGGAACGTAATGTCCGTGCCGGAGCGGATCGGCGCATAGATATCGGCCACCGATGCCGTACGCGTAAAGCGCGGATCGACGACGATCAGCGTCGCATCATTGATGTTTTTCGCTTCCATCGCCCAGCGGAATCCCACCGGATGCGCTTCAGCGGCGTTACCGCCCATCACCATCACGACGTTGGCGTTTTTGATATCAACCCAGTGGTTGGTCATCGCACCGCGACCAAATGTTGGAGCAAGACTTGCTACCGTTGGTCCGTGTCAGACGCGCGCCTGGTTGTCTACCGCCAGCATGCCGAGGGAACGCACAAATTTTTGCGTCAGCATGCCGGTTTCATTACTTGCCGCGGATGCACACAGCATCCCGGTGGAGAGCCAGCGGTTTACCGTCACGCCCTGCTCATTGGTTTCGACGAAGTTAGCGTCGCGGTCGGCCTTCATCAGCTTCGCGATACGCGTGAAGGCTTCATCCCAGGAGAGTCGCTGCCATTTGTCGGAGCCCGGGGCGCGGTATTCCGGGTAACGCAGACGGTTATCGCTGTGGACATAGTCCAGCAGGCCCGCCCCTTTCGGGCATAACGCCCCGCGGCTGACCGGATGATCCGCATCGCCTTCAATATGATAAATCGACTCTTTGGCGTTCTTCGCGCCATCACCCAGGCTATACATCAATAGCCCGCATCCCACGGAGCAGTATGTGCAGGTGTTACGGATCTCTTTGGCGCGCAGCAACTTATAGTTGCGCGCCTGAGCCAGCGCCATTTTAGGGGCGAACCCTAAAGCAGCCACTGTCGTACCGGCCATACCGCCCGCGCAGATTTTAAAAAACTGTCTGCGGCTGACGTCCATTGCTGTCCTCGTTAGATCATTGAGAATTCCGGCGGAAAACTAACAGCAAAGCCCCTGTTTTTTTTGCGGCAAATCAATATCACCGATCTTCGCCCTCTTAATAGTCAGCGGGGAGCGGTTTTATTACTGCTTAATGAGTAGCTGAAGGGAGATTAATTCGCGGAAGGTACTGAAACAGTGCTATAAATTTGCCCCTAAAAATGCAAAGACTGTGGAAATAAGATGAACAGAAAAAAAGCCACCCTGATCGGGCTGGCCGCAATTGTGCTCTGGAGCACGATGGTGGGCCTGATCCGGGGCGTCAGCGAGGGGCTCGGCCCGGTAGGGGGAGCGGCGATGATCTACACGCTCAGCGGTTTACTCTGCCTGATCACGGTCGGGTTTCCTGATCTCCGACGTTTCTCGCTCCGTTACCTGATTGCCGGCAGCGTGCTGTTCGTCAGCTATGAAATTTGCCTGGCGTTGTCGTTAGGCTACGCCACTACCCGCCATCAGGCGATTGAGGTGGGGATGGTTAACTATCTCTGGCCGAGCCTGACCATTGTGTTTGCCATTCTGTTTAACCGCCAGCGTTCGACCCTGTGGGTGATCCCGGGGCTGATTATCTCCCTGCTGGGCGTCAGCTGGGTGTTGGGCGGCGAGAACGGGCTCAATCCGGCGGAGATTGCCCGTAACATCGTCTCCAATCCGCTGAGCTACGGTCTCGCCTTTGTCGGAGCCTTTATCTGGGCGGCCTACTGCACCGTGACCAGCAAATATGCCAGGGGGCAGAACGGGATTACGCTGTTTGTGCTGCTGACGGCGCTAACCCTGTGGCTGAAATATGCCTTCAGCGATCAGCCCGAGATGGTGTTCAGCGTGCCGGTGACGATCAAGCTCCTGATGTGCGGCGTGGCGCTGGGGTTTGGCTATGCCTCGTGGAACGTCGGGATTCTGCACGGCAACGTGACGCTGCTGGCGGCGGCCTCCTATTTTACCCCGGTGCTGTCAGCAGCGCTGGCTGCGGTGCTGCTGAGTGCGCCCCTGTCGTTTAGCTTCTGGCAGGGCGCGATGATGGTGTGCGCGGGGTCGCTATTGTGCTGGTACGCCACGCGGGCCCGTAAGGGTTAGGATTCTGCGGCCTGCCACGCCGGGCGGCGCATGCGCTTGCCCGGCCTACGGCGTGGTGCCGTTTGTAGATTTTGTAGGCCGGGTCAGGCGGAGCCGCCACCCGGCATCTCCTCCAGGGTGAGGGAACTGTTCCTGCGCAGCCAGCTTTGCAGCAGCTTCCCGTCCTGGCTCATCTCGCCGTCCTGACGCACGCACAGGTAATAATCCCGGCCATCATCAATGGGCAGATCGAAGATTTTCACCAGCTCTCCACTCTCCAGATAGGGGGCAATCAGCGGCTCGCGCATCAGGGCACAGCCCAGCCCCGCCTGCACTCCCGCCAGGGTTAACAGCCCGTCCTCAAACATCGGTCCGCTGCGCCGCACCGGGCGCTTCACTCCCTGCTGGATAAACCACTGCTGCCAGGTGGTGCGCTCCTCGTCGTGCAGGAGCGGCATTTGCAGCAGCTGCTCGGGGGTGTCGATATGCCCGTGCAGGCGCAAAAACGCCCGGCTACAGACCGGCACCATCTGCCCGGAAATCAGCTTTTCGCTCTGGTAACCCGCCCACTGGCCATTACCAAAGCGAATCGACATATCCGAGGCATCGCTCAGGTAGTTGCGGTGGTTGGCGTAAACCACGTTAATCTCGGTTTGCGGATTGGCGCGCATAAACCCCGGCAGGCGCGGAATAAACCACCCCATGCCAAACAGTGGGATTAGGCTGATGGTCACCTGGCGGGTCTGCACCTGCTCCAGCAAATGCTCCGTGGCCTGGCGCAGCACGTTAAAGGCCGCGCGGATGGAGCGGTAGTAGTCCCGCCCCTGCTGGCTGAGGATCAACCTGCGCCCCTGGCGCTCGGTGAGCGGCATTTGCAGATACCCTTCCAGCACCTTCAGTTGATGGCTGACCGCCGACGGAGAGATGTCCAGCTCCCGGGCTGCCTGCGTCACGCTGCCCAGACGGGCTATCGCTTCGAAGGCCCGAACCGCCCGCAGGGGCGGATCGTTCGCCAGCCGGCTCTCGGCAAAGGCCGCCAACGCCATGGATTGTTCTGTTTTATTCATATATTGATCTGTTATGGATAATCAGGTTAATCAGTTATTTATCATAATCTTTAAAATCAATCAGATAACGCAAGCTCCAAAAATCATAAGAAAGAATATATGCGTATTTCACAATTTAATTCAATTATTAGATGTTACCCGCTGAAAGAGCAATTTGTCGGGTAACAACGTTGGACACACTCATACAACAACTGATCAACGGCGTGATGCTGGGCAGCATCTACGCGCTGATCGCGCTGGGCTATACCATGGTGTATGGCATTTTGCGCATTATTAACTTCGCCCACGGCGATATTCTGATGGTCGGCGCGCTGACCACCCTGTCGGCGCTGAATCTTCTCAGCAACCATTTCCCGGCCATGCCGCAGCTATTGCAGCTCGGCTTTGCGCTGGTAATTGCCATGGCGGTCTGCGCCCTGCTGGCGATGGCGGTGGAGCGCTTTGCCTACCGTCGCCTGCGCAACGCCCCGCGGCTGGCACCGCTGATCTCCGGGATTGGCGTGTCGGTGCTGCTGCAAACCCTGGCGATGGTTATCTGGTCGCGCAACCCGCTGATGTTTCCGCAGATCCTGCCGATGGACCCCATTGCCGTCACCGCAGGCAGCGAGGCACATCCCCCGGCGATTATCACCGTGACCGGCATCGTGACCGTGGCGCTGGCCCTGATCGTGATGACCGGCCTGTGGCTGCTGGTGGAGTACACCCGTCTTGGCCGCGGTATGCGCGCGGTGGCGGAAAATCCGCGCGTCGCCACCCTGATGGGCGTCAATCCAAATGCGATCATCACCCTGACCTTCGCCATTGGCGGCATCTTTGCCGCGCTGGCGGGGGTGATGATGGCCAGCAACTACGGCAACGCCAGCTTCTCAATGGGCTTCCTGCCCGGCATTAAGGCCTTTACCGCGGCGGTGCTCGGCGGCATCGGCAATATTCGCGGGGCGATGATTGGCGGGATCCTGCTCGGCATTATCGAAGCGCTGGGCGCCGGTTATCTGGGCGAGCTGACTCATGGCGTGTTCGGCAGCAACTATCAGGACGTGTTCGCCTTTATCGTGCTGATTCTGGTGCTGGTCTTCCGTCCGGCAGGTCTGCTGGGCGAGCGCGTGGCGCACAGGGCGTAAGGGAAAATCATGACTGCCATTGAACTCAAAACACCGGCGACCAGCGGTAAATTCTGGTCCGGCATGACGCTCTTCGTCCTTGCCCTGCTGCTTGCACCGGTGGTGGCTACCCAGCTGGGCGGCAACTACTGGGTGCGGGTGATCGACTTCGCCCTGCTCTACATCATGCTGGCGCTGGGGCTGAATATCGTGGTCGGCTACACCGGCCTGCTGGATATGGGCTTTATCGCCTTCTACGCCGTCGGTGCCTATCTGGCGGCGCTGCTGGCGTCTCCGCATCTGGCGGAGGTGTTCCCGATCCTCAACGTCTGGTTCCCGGACGGGCTGCACACCTCTTACCTGCTGATTATCCCGCTTGCGGCGCTGGTCGCGGCGGTGTGCGGCATTCTGCTCGGTGCCCCTACGCTAAAGCTGCGCGGGGATTACCTGGCGATCGTGACCCTCGGCTTCGGGGAGATCATCCGCATTCTGATGCGTAACCTCGACCGCCCGGTGAACATCACCAACGGCGCGAAAGGCATTACCGGCGTCGATACCCTCAACCTGTTCGGCCTCAAGTTCAGCGGAGTTTACCACTGGTTTGGCGTCAAAGTGCCCGCCCTGTGGCTGTGGTACTACCTGCTGATGCTGGTGATTGTCGGGATCATTTTTGTCTGCCTGCGCCTGCAACACTCGCGCATTGGCCGGGCGTGGCACGCCATCCGCGAGGATGAAGACGTCGCCCGGGCGATGGGCATCAACGTGCGCAACTTTAAGCTGCTGGCCTTCGCCATGGGCGCCTCCTTCGGCGGCGTGGCCGGGGCGCTGTTCGGTGCCTTCCAGGGCTTTGTCTCCCCGGAATCCTTTACCCTGCAGGAGTCCATTGCCGTGCTGGCGATGGTGGTACTGGGCGGGATGGGCCATATCCCGGGAGTGATCCTCGGGGCGGTGCTGCTTACCGCCCTGCCGGAGCTGCTGCGCAGCCAGGCGGCCCCGGCGCAGCAGGCGCTGTTTGGTTCAGTACTCATTGACCCGGAGATCCTGCGCCAGCTGTTCTACGGCCTGGCCCTGGTCGGCGTGATGCTGGTTCGCCCGTCGGGCATCTGGCCGAAGCGCCACAAGGAGGTGAAAGCATGAGCCTGTTAACCGTGTGCAACATGTCCAAACGCTTTGGCGGCCTGACGGCGGTGGATAACGTCTCGCTGTCGATTAACAAGGGCGAAATCTACGGTCTGATCGGCCCCAACGGCGCGGGCAAAACCACCTGCTTTAACCTGATCACCGGCCTGTATCCGGCCGACAGCGGCGAGTTCGCCATTGCCGATAAACCTTATTTTCCAACCCAGATCGAAAAAGTGACCGCCGCGGGTATTGCCCGCACCTTCCAGAACGTGCGGCTGTTTAACGAAATGTCGGTGCTGGAGAACGTGATGGTCGGTCGCCACGTGCGCACCCGCAACGGGCTGTGGGCGGCGCTGAGCCGTCACAAGCGCGCCCGGGAGGAAGAAGCCCGGACCCTGGAGCAGGCCTGGCACTGGCTGGAGTACACCGGCATCGCGAAGTTCGCCCACTATCGCGCCTGCGACCTGGCCTACGGCCATCAGCGTCGGCTGGAGATTGCCCGTGCGCTGGCCACCGATCCGCTGTTGCTGGCGCTGGATGAACCCGCCGCCGGGATGAACGCGGCGGAGAAAATGGCCCTCGGTGAACTGTTGACCCGCATTCGTGACGACGGAAAAACCCTGCTGATGATTGAACACGACGTGAAGCTGGTGATGGGGATCTGCGATCGCCTCACGGTGCTGGATTACGGCAAAACGTTAGCCAGCGGCACCCCGGACAGCGTGCGCCGCGACCCGGCGGTGATCGCCGCCTGGCTTGGAGGCAATGCCCATGTCTGAATTACTGAAAGTGGAACGTCTGGACGTGCATTACGGCGGGATCCAGGCGGTCCGGGATGTCTCCTTTAGCCTGCGCGAAGGCGAACAGGCCACCCTGATCGGTGCTAACGGCGCGGGCAAAAGCTCTACCGTGCGGGCCATCACCGGGCTGGAGCGTTTTGGCGGCAACATTGAATTTAACGGCAAGCCGGTGCGTAAACAGAAAGCCGAAGGGCTGCTGCGCAACGGGCTGGTGATGGTCCCCGAAGGTCGGGGCATCTTCGCCCGCATGACGGTGCTGGAGAACTTACAGATGGGGGCCTGGCTTAGACGTGACACTGTCACCGTGAAGCAGGAGATGGACGCGATTTTCGAACGTTTCCCGCGCCTCGGTGAACGCCAGAACCAGCTGGCCGGGCTGCTCTCCGGCGGGGAACAGCAGCTTTTAGCGCTGAACCGCGCCCTGCTCAGCCAACCGCGTCTGCTGATCCTCGACGAGCCGTCGATGGGCCTTGCGCCGAAGATGGTGGAGAACATTTTTGCCGTCATCGCCGGGCTGCGCGAGCGCGGCGTCGCCCTGCTGCTGATCGAACAGAACGCCCGCCTGGCGCTGGAAGTCACCGACCAGGCCTGGGTAATGGACAGCGGCAGCATCGTTCATCACGGGGCATCGAAAGCGATGCTCGACGACGACCAGATTGCACAGATTTATTTGGGCGAAATGCCCGTTTAACGACACCAACCAACATCAGGGAAAAATAATGAAAACCATAAAAATCAGCGCCCTCAGCGCCGCTATTCTGCTCAGCGGGTTTGCCTCTACCGGAGCCTGGGCCGCCGACAGCGAAACCGTGGTGATTGGCCTGGCGGGCCCGCTCACCGGCCCGTCTGCCCGTATCGGTAAAGACCTGGAGAACGGCGCCCAACTGGCGATTGACGACATCAACAAGCAGCATCCGACCATCGGCGGCAAAGCGGTGACCTTCAAGCTACAGTCCGAAGATGACCAGTCGGATCCGCGTACCGCTGTGGCCGTGGCCCAGCGTCTGGTAGACAACGGCGTAGCGGGCGTAGTCGGTCACTGGAACACCGGCACCAGCATCCCGGCAGCGCGGGTGTATCACGATGCCGGTATCGCTCAGGTGGCCCCGGTCGCCACCGGTCACGCCTATACCAAACAGGGTTTTGACACCAGCTTCCGCGTGATGGGCCATGACGATGACGGCGGTCAGTTTGCCGGGCAGTACGCCATCGACACCCTGAAAGCCAAACGCATCGCGGTGATCGACGACCGTACCGCCTTTGGTCAGGGGCTGGCGGACGAGTTTATTAAATCCCTCGAAGCTCAGGGCGTGAAGATTGTCGACCGTCAGTACGTTGACGACAAAACCGTCGACTTCAGCGCCGTGTTGACCGCGATCCGCAGCAAAAACGCGGATCTGATCTTCTTCGGCGGCGTGGACAGCCAGGCAGCACCGCTGGCGCGCCGTATCAAACAGCTGGGGATGAACGCCACCCTGATGGGCGCGGGCGGCTTTGTCAGCCAGACCTTCCTGCAGCTGGCGCAGAAAGAGGGGGAAGGCGTGGTGGCGCTGGAACCGGGCCTGCCGGTGGATCAGATGCCGGGCGGCAAGACCTTCGAGCAGGCGTATCAGTCCCGCTACCACACCCATATCGAACTGCACGCCCCGTTCGCCTATGACGCCACCCGCGTGCTGGTAGCGGCGATGGAGAAAGCCGGCTCGGTGGATCCGGCAGAGTACCTGCCTGCCCTGCGCGCCATCAGCTACTCCGGCGTCACCGGGCAGATCGCCTTTGATGACCAGGGCAACCTGAAAGCCCCGTCGTTCACCGTCTATAAAGTGGTCGACGGCAAATGGCAGCCGCAAACCGTACTGGGCGGCGCAAAAGCTAAGTAACGCTGTGAGGCAATGTGATGAGTGATAATAACGAGCTGGGCATTCTCGCCCGCCGCAAAATTGAAGCAGAAATTATTAAGCCCATTTACGAAATTCTGGTGCGCGAGATCGGCAAGACCCGCGCCCAGGCGGTAATTGGCGAGGCCATTGAGCAGGCCGCCATTGACGCGGGCAAAGCGTTTGCCAGCAAGGAGCCGAACGGCGCGGACGTGAAGAGTTTTATCGCCCTGCAGTATCTGTGGGAGAAGGATAACGCCCTGGACGTGAAGGTGATCGACGCCGACGACCAGCAGTACAACTATAACGTCACCCGCTGTCGCTATGCCGAGATGTATCACGAGATGGGGCTGGGTGAGATCGGCCACCTGCTGTCGTGCGCCCGCGATGAGAAATTTATCGTCGGCTATGCGCCAGACGTGGAGCTGACCCGTACCACCACCATCATGCAGGGCGGCAAGTGCTGCGACTTCCGCTATCGCAGCAGCAAGGACAAAGCATGATCCGCGTGAATGCAGACCGGCTATGGTCGACGCTGGAGAGGATGGCGCAGATCGGCGGTACGCCCAGGGGCGGCGTGACCCGCCTGGCGTTAAGCGACGAAGACCGGATTGCCCGCAACCTGCTGCGCGACTGGGCGCTGGAGGCGGGTTTTTCCTGCGATGTTGACAGCATGGGCAATATGTTTATCCGCCGCGCGGGCAGGAACGCTGCCCTCGCCCCGGTGATGACCGGCTCGCACGTGGACTCTCAGCCGCTGGGCGGCAACTACGACGGGATCTACGGCGTGCTAGCCGGGCTGGAGCTGCTGCGCACCCTGAACGACCATCAGATTGAAACCGAGCGCGATATCGTGCTGGTGAACTGGACCAACGAAGAAGGGGCGCGTTTTGCTCCGGCGATGCTCTCTTCCGGCGTCTGGACCGGGCAGTTCAGCGAAGCGTACGCCCACGCCCGGGCCGACCGGGATGGCATTACCGTAAGTGAAGCGCTGGACACCATTGGCTTTCGCGGCGAACGCCCTGCCCGCGCCTTCCCGATCCACGCCTGCTACGAGCTGCATATCGAACAGGGGCCGATTCTGGAAGATGAAGCCGTTGATATCGGACTGGTACGTGCGGCGATGGGCCAGCGCTGGTTTACCCTCACGCTGGACGGTTTCGCCGCCCATGCAGGCACCACGCCGATGCACAGCCGACGCGACGCCTTAACCGCCTTTGCAGAGCTGGCGCTGAAGGTGGAAGCCATTGGCTATCAGCATGCGCCCGACGGCCGCGCGACAATTGGGATGGCGGAAATCACGCCGAACTCGCGCAACGTGGTCCCTTCCCGGGTGGTGTGCAGCGTCGAATTCCGTCACCCGGAAAGCGCGGCGCTGATTGCGATGGAAACCGCCCTGCATCAGGCGGCGGAAAGCCTTACTGCGCGCGGCATCACCGCAGAGATAGAGCGCATTTTCGATTATGCGCCTATCGCCTTTGACGCAGGCTGTCTGGCGCGCAGCGAGAAAGCGGTAGCGGAGCTGGGCTACAGCGCGAAGCCGATGGTGTCCGGTGCCGGGCACGATACCTGCTATATCAGCAAAATCGCGCCGGCCAGCATGATCTTTATTCCTTGCGTAAAAGGCATCAGCCATAACGAAGCGGAAAAGATCCTGCCGGAATGGTCAGAGAAAGGCGCCAATGTGTTGCTGCGTAGCGTGCTGAGTGCGGCGCAGGAGCCGTAATAAAGCGCCGGATGCGCTGCGCTTATCCGGCCTACGGTCCGAGCCGTTTCTGCCTTTGTAGGCCCGGCAAGCGCAGCGCCGCCGGGCAAAAACCGTGTCACTGGATGTGACGATTGAATAAACCCGTAAAGATGACTATAGTAATGATTACGGGTTGCAAGGTTAAGGGATAACCATGGGGATTTATCTTACGCCTGAATTTGAGGCGGAGCGCAAGGATGCACGCATCAGTAAAACCATTTTGTGTAAGGCCGCAAACGCGATCATTTCTGGCCTGCATGGCGATCATTTAGGTAAATACACTTATAAAAAGCGGCTTGCCCTGCCAGCCGTGAGTCCACGAGATGGCGCGAGGGCCATCGTGTTTTTTCATGATGGTGCCAATGTATATTTTTTTGATATGTATCTGAAAAGTCATCTTTCAAAAAAGAAAGGTAAGGAATTTGAAGATGATGAAATTGATGCTTATTGCAGAATCGCAGAAGATTTTATCGCGCTGACCCCAGTCCAGATAAAGCGTCTGGTGGATGACAAAGAACTGATAGAGGTAACTTGTGATGACTGAACGACTGAAACGCATTCAGGGCATGGCTCAGCGTTACAACAAATTAGGTGTTGTGAAAGATGAGACTGTGGCATCCATCGATGCCGCAGTGGCTGCCCGTAACATCCCGGCGGTACGCGAAATGACCGGCGGAGAGATTAAAGAAGTGCGAACGCGCTACAACATGTCTCAGGCGGCCCTGGCAATAACAACCGGTATGTCTGTTGAAAGCGTCTCCAAATGGGAGCGGAATGAAAGTAAGCCCAACAAAGCCGCACTACGCATCATCAATATCATTGATATTAAAGGACCTGAAGTATTTATGGTCTGAAGCACCCCATTAAATAAACGCCGGATGCGCTGCGCTTATCCGGCCTACGTTGCCTTTGTAGGCCCGGCAAGCGAAGCGCCGCCGGGCGTTTTTACTGTTGCGGAGCCTTCGCCAGGCTAAACCAAATCCCTGTTGCCAGCAGCAGCAACATTGCCCCCGCACTGCCCAGCGCTACGCTGTGCGAAGTGATAAACGCGGTTTTCGCCGCCTCAATCACTGATTCGGCAAGCGCTGGCGTCAGATGCTGGGCGATC
The DNA here is from genome assembly GCF_049974505.2 of Leclercia sp. TB492. Lineage (NCBI taxonomy): Bacteria > Pseudomonadati > Pseudomonadota > Gammaproteobacteria > Enterobacterales > Enterobacteriaceae > Leclercia > Leclercia sp. TB492. Next base: position 2,311,451 of record NZ_CM127572.1, read on the forward strand.
TTCACCGCCTCACCGATGGACGAGGAGGCATGATCCACAATCGAAGCATCCAGCCCCGGCGGCAGTTCAATCGACGCCGAGAAGCTACGGGTCAGGAGCAGACCAAAGATCGCAATCCCCAGCCCGGCCCCCAGCTCATAGGACATGGTTTCAATCGCTCCGGCCGCAGCGGCCTTCTCTTTTGGCGCGGCGGCCATGATGGCGGAGGTGGAGGCCAGCAGCGCGCTCGCCGCGCTAAAGCCCAGCAGCACCATCAGGCACCAGGCCTGCCACTGCTGAGTGCTGAAATCGAGCATCGACAGACCGATAAAGCTGAGCGCGCTCAGGCCCATGCCGCCGGTCGCCACGATCCGCAGCCCCAGACGCCCCACCAGCACCCCGGCAATCGGGCCGCTAAAGCCGCTGGCGACCATCACCGGCAGCATAAACATCCCCGCCTCCAACGGGGTAAAGCCGTGGACGAACTGTAACTCCTGGGCCATCAGCAGCTCAAAGCCCACCAGGGCAATCATCGCCGTCATCGCCATCACCACGCCGCTGAGAATAATGCGGTGGCCGAACAGGCGAATATCAATCATCGGCGTGCGGGCGCGCAGCTGGATGCGGATAAAGATCCACAGCATTACCGCCCCGGTCAGCAGCGTGCCCGCCACCAGCCACGGAGAAATCCCCCCTTTCAGCGCCGTTTTAGCGCTGTAGACCAGCAGCAAAATCGCCACGATCAGCATCAGGGCATGGGTGATGTTCAGCGGCTGCTCAGGCCGCCCCTCCTGAGCCGGAACATAACGCGCCGCCAGGGAGACCACCAGCAGCACAATCGGGACGTTGATCAAAAATACCGCTCCCCAGTAGAAGTGCGCCAACAGCATCCCGCCCACCAGCGGGCCAAAGGCCGCCCCGCCGGACCCCACCGCTGCCCAGACCCCGAGGGCAATATTACGCCGACGCGCATCCGGGAACAGGGTGCGGATCCCGGCCAGGGTAGCGGGAATGATCATTGCCGCCCCAATTGCCAGCGAGGCCCGCGCCGCAATCAGCCACCCCGCCGAAGGGGCAAACGCCGCCGCCAGCGACGAGAGGCCAAACAGGGTGCTGCCCATCATCAGAAGCCGCTTAAAGCCGATGCGATCCCCTAGCGCCCCCATCGGCAGCACCATCCCGGCCATCACCAGGGAGTAGATATCAATGATCCACAGCAATTCATTGCCGCTGGCGTCCAGGGTCATACTCAGCGTCGGCGCGGCGACATGGAGCACCGTGGCGTCGATCGCCACCGGGATATAGACCAGCACAATAATCACTAACGCTAACCACTGACGAAACATAACTTTCCTTATCTGACTAAACCTGGACACATGTCCAGATTGCGATCCTACGTAAAGTTGAACGCGTGTCCAGCTTTTTGTTACACTCGTTGTCCCCCAGTTGAGAGTGAAAATAATGAGCTATCTGAGCAAGGACGAGCGGCGGGAAGAGATCCTGCAGGCGGCGATGCGCGTGGCGCTGAGCGAAGGCTTTACCGCGATGACCGTAAGACGTATTGCCAGTGAGGCGAAAGTGGCGACCGGTCAGGTGCATCATCATTTTGCCTCCGCAGGCGAGCTCAAATCGCAGGCCTTTATCCGCCTGATCCGCGCCCTGCTGGATGCCGATGTGGTAGCAGAAAACGCCACCTGGCGGGAACGGCTCCACGCCATGCTCGGCAGCGATGACCGCAGTTTTGAACCCTATATTCGCCTGTGGCGGGAAGCCCAGCTGTTAGCCACCCGCGATGACGAAATAAAAGGGGCTTATGTGTTAACCATGGAGATGTGGCATCAGGAGACGGTCGCCATAATACGGGCGGGTGAACAAGAGCAGGCCTTCAGGCTGAAAGACAGGGCTGAAAACGTCGCCTGGCGGCTGATTGGCCTGGTCTGCGGGCTGGACGGGCTGTATGTATTATCCATGCCGCAGATGGACGACGCAGCATTTAATCAACATCTTAATACGTTAATTACCCTCGAGCTGGACTAATCATCAGCCATTCTTAACTGTTACGATTTGTAACACATTAAGCGGGCCCACATCTCCCTTCTAAACTCAGGGGTTCGCTTTTTTATCTATCCTTTCAGAAGACTCCCAAAATACATCTAATAATTTCTCATCAAAAACGCAGGCATCTGCCTGAATGTATTTCTCTTTCTGCCATTTACGGATATGCAAGAGGGTAATATGTCACAACAAGCTGAGAAGAATAATCATTATCTGTTGAGTAACTGGAAACCGGAAAACGCAGCATTTTGGGAAAATAAAGGTAAAAAGATTGCGCGACGAAATTTAGTTATTTCGGTTGCCTGTCTGCTGCTGGCGTTCTGCGTCTGGATGTTATTTAGCGCGGTGGCGGTGAATCTGAATAAGGTGGGTTTTAATTTCACCACCGATCAGCTGTTTATGTTAACCGCCCTGCCTTCGCTCTCCGGGGCGATATTACGCGTTCCCTACTCCTTTATGGTGCCCATATTTGGCGGCCGCTACTGGACGGTATTAAGCACCGTTATTCTTATTATTCCCTGCGTATGGCTCGGTATTGCGGTGCAAAACCCGGCTACCCCCTATGCGGTATTTATCACTATTGCCCTGCTGTGCGGTTTTGCCGGCGCCAACTTCGCCTCCAGCATGGGCAACATCAGCTTTTTCTTTCCCAAAGCCAAACAGGGCAGCGCGCTGGGGATTAACGGCGGGCTGGGCAATCTCGGCGTCAGCGTGATGCAGATGCTGGCTCCGGTGGTGATCTTCCTGCCGATGTTTACTTTCCTTGGGGTGCACGGCGTGCCGCAGGAGGATGGCTCGACGCTGTTCCTCGCCAACGCCGCCTGGATTTGGGCCCCGTTGCTGCTGCTTGCCACCATCGCCGCCTTCTTCGGCATGAACGATATCGCCAGCTCGAAGGCGACCATCGCCAGCCAGCTGCCGGTGCTGAAGCGCCTGCACTTGTGGCTCCTGAGCCTGCTCTATTTGGCCACCTTCGGGTCGTTTATCGGCTTTTCCGCCGGGTTCGCGATGCTGTCGAAAACCCAGTTTCCGGACGTCAATATCCTGCATCTGGCCTTCTTTGGCCCGCTGATTGGGGCCCTGGCGCGTTCTGCCGGTGGGGTGATCTCCGATAAGCTTGGCGGGGTGCGCGTCACGCTGGTGAACTTCATCTTTATGGCCCTGTTCAGCGCCCTGCTGTTCCTCACCCTGCCGGGCTCCGGCTCCGGCAACTTTACCGCCTTCTATCTGGTGTTTATGGGGCTGTTTCTCACCGCCGGGCTCGGCAGCGGCTCCACCTTCCAGATGATCGCTGTCATCTTCCGGCAAATCACCGTCTATAGAGTCAAACTGCACGGCGGTACGGACGAACAGGCCCAGAAAGAGGCTGTTACCGACACCGCGGCCGCGCTGGGCTTTATCTCGGCCATCGGCGCCGTCGGCGGGTTCTTCATTCCCAAAGCCTTCGGCACCTCCCTGGCGATGACCGGCTCGCCGGTAGGGGCGATGAAGGTCTTCCTGGTGTTCTACATCGTCTGCGTGTTCGTCACCTGGCTGGTGTATGGCCGTCGACAGAAGCACGTCAAATCATAACGAGTCAGTTCAATTTTTTGTGAGCAGTGTAACCACGGGGCGGGAGTCGCCCCGTCAGGAGAAACGTCATGAGTAAATTGTTGGATCGCTTCCGTTATTTCAAACTAAAAGGCGAGACCTTCGCTGATGGACACGGTCAGGTGATGCACACCAACCGCGACTGGGAGGACAGCTATCGCCAGCGATGGCAGTTCGACAAAATTGTGCGATCCACCCACGGCGTGAACTGTACCGGCTCCTGTAGCTGGAAAATCTACGTCAAGAATGGCCTGGTCACCTGGGAAACCCAGCAGACCGACTACCCCCGCACCCGCCCCGACCTGCCGAATCACGAGCCGCGCGGCTGCCCGCGCGGGGCCAGCTACTCCTGGTATCTCTACAGCGCCAACCGCCTGAAGTACCCGCTGGTGCGCCGCAAGCTGATCGAGCTATGGCGCGAGGCGCTGGCACAGCACAGCGATCCGGTGCTGGCCTGGAACGCCATCCAGAATGATCCGCAGAAGAGCCAGAGCTACAAGCAGGCGCGCGGTCACGGCGGGTTTATCCGCTCCAACTGGAAAGAATTAAACCAGCTTATCGCCGCCGCCAACGTCTGGACCATCAAACACTACGGCCCGGACCGGGTGGCAGGCTTCTCGCCGATCCCGGCGATGTCGATGGTCTCCTACGCCGCGGGCACCCGCTATCTCTCCCTGCTGGGCGGCACCTGTCTGAGCTTCTACGACTGGTATTGCGATCTACCGCCCGCCTCGCCGATGACCTGGGGCGAGCAGACCGACGTGCCGGAGTCCGCCGACTGGTACAACTCCAGCTATATCATCGCCTGGGGCTCCAACGTGCCGCAGACCCGTACCCCGGACGCCCACTTCTTTACCGAAGTCCGCTACAAAGGCACCAAAACCATCGCCATCACCCCCGATTTTTCGGAAGTGGCGAAACTCAGCGACCAGTGGCTGGCGCCGAAACAGGGTACCGACAGCGCCCTGGCGATGGCGATGGGCCACGTGATCCTGAAAGAGTTCCATCTCGATAACCCGAGCGACTACTTCCTCAACTACTGCCGTCGCTATACCGACATGCCGATGCTGGTGATGCTCGACCCGCGCGAGGACGGCAGCTACGTGCCGGGCCGGATGCTGCGGGCCTCCGACCTCGCCGACGGGCTGGGCGAAGCCAATAATCCGGAGTGGAAAACCGTCGCCTTTACCGCCACCGGCGATCTGGTGGTGCCCAACGGCTCTATCGGCTTCCGCTGGGGCGAAAAAGGCAAATGGAATCTCGAGCCTTTGGCGGCCGGTCAGGAAACGGAGCTGGCGCTCTCCCTGCTGGGCACCCGCGACACCGTCGCCGGGGTGGCCTTCCCCTACTTTGGCGGCAATGAAAACCCGCATTTTCGCAGCGTGAAGCAGAAGCCGGTGCTGGTGCGCCAGCTGCCGGTAAAAACCCTGACCCTCGCCGATGGCCGCCAGCTGCACGTCGCCAGCGTCTACGATCTGGTGCTGGCTAATTACGGTCTCGATCGCGGGCTGGAAGATGTTCACGCCGCAAAAGATTACGCCGAAATCAAAGCCTACACTCCGGCCTGGGGGGAGCAGATCACCGGCGTGCCGCGTCGCCATATTGAGCAGATCGCCCGGGAGTTCGCCGACACGGCGCATAAAACCCATGGACGCTCGATGATTATCCTCGGTGCCGGGGTGAACCACTGGTACCACATGGACATGAACTACCGCGGGATGATCAACATGCTGGTGTTCTGCGGCTGCGTGGGCAAAAGCGGCGGGGGCTGGTCGCACTATGTCGGCCAGGAGAAGCTGCGCCCGCAAACCGGCTGGCTGCCGCTGGCCTTCGCCCTCGACTGGAACCGCCCGCCGCGCCAGATGAACAGCACTTCGTTCTTCTACAATCACGCCAGCCAGTGGCGCTATGAAAAACTCACCGCCCAGGAGCTGCTCTCCCCCCTGGCGGACGCTTCGAAGTTCACCGGGCATCTGATCGACTTTAACGTGCGCGCCGAGCGCATGGGCTGGCTGCCGTCTTCGCCGCAGCTGAACCTTAATCCGCTTCACATTAAGGCTCAGGCCGAGGCGGTCGGCATGTCGCCCCAGGAGTACACCGCCCAGGCGCTGAGATCGGGCGATATCCGTATGGCCTGCGAGCAGCCGGACAGCGGCAGTAACCATCCACGCAACCTGTTCGTCTGGCGCTCGAACCTGCTGGGCTCGTCCGGGAAAGGCCACGAGTACATGCTCAAGTACCTGCTGGGTACTGAAAACGGTATTCAGGGCGACGATCTCGGCAATACCGACGACGTGAAACCCGAAGAGGTGGAGTGGCAGACCGCCGCCATCGAGGGCAAGCTGGATCTGCTGGTGACCCTCGATTTTCGCATGTCCAGCACCTGCCTGTTCTCGGATATCGTCCTGCCGACCGCCACCTGGTATGAGAAAGACGATATGAATACCTCGGATATGCATCCGTTTATTCATCCCCTTTCCGCCGCGGTGGACCCCGCCTGGGAGTCGCGCAGCGACTGGGAGATCTACAAGGGCATCGCCAAAGTTTTCTCTGAGGTCTGCGTCGGCCATCTGGGTACCGAAACCGACGTGGTGCTGCAACCGTTGCAGCACGACTCCCCGGCGGAGCTGTCCCAGCCGTTCGACATCGCCGACTGGCGCAAAGGCGAATGTGAGCTGATCCCCGGCAAAACCGCGCCAAACATCGCCGTGGTGGAGCGTAACTACCCGGACACCTACGAGCGCTTTACCGCCCTCGGGCCGCTGCTGGACAAGCTCGGCAACGGCGGGAAAGGCATCTCGTGGAACACCCAGGACGAGGTCGATTTCCTTGGCAAGCTCAACTACGTCAAGCTCGACGGCCCGGCGAAAGGCCGCCCGCGCATCGAGACGGCCATTGACGCCTCTGAGGTGATCCTCGCCCTGGCCCCGGAAACCAACGGACAGGTAGCGGTCAAGGCCTGGGAGGCGCTGGCCGAGTTCACCGGCCGCGAACACAGCCACCTGGCCCTGAACAAAGAAGACGAGAAGATCCGCTTCCGCGATATTCAGGCCCAGCCGCGTAAAATCATCTCCAGCCCGACCTGGTCCGGCATCGAGAGCGAACATGTCTCTTATAACGCCGGCTACACCAACGTCCACGAGCTGATCCCCTGGCGCACCCTCTCCGGGCGTCAACAGCTGTATCAGGATCACCAGTGGATGCGCGCCTTCGGCGAGAGCCTGGTAGCCTATCGTCCGCCGATTGATACCCGCAGCGTGACCCATATGCGCGAGATCCCACCCAACGGCTTCCCGGAGAAGGCGCTGAACTTCCTGACGCCGCACCAGAAATGGGGTATTCACTCCACCTACAGCGAGAACCTGCTGATGCAGACCCTGTCGCGCGGCGGGCCGATTGTATGGATCAGCGAAACCGACGCCCGCGAGCTGGGCATTGAGGATAACAACTGGATCGAGTGCTTCAACGCTAACGGCGCCCTCACCGCCCGCGCGGTGGTCAGCCAGCGCGTGCCGCCGGGAATGACCATGATGTACCACGCCCAGGAGCGCATTTTGAACATTCCAGGCTCTGAAGTGACCGGACGACGCGGGGGGATCCACAACTCGGTCACCCGCATCTGCCCGAAACCGACCCACATGATTGGCGGCTACGCCCAGCTGGCGTACGGCTTCAACTACTACGGTACCGTCGGATCGAACCGCGACGAGTTCATCATGATCCGCAAAATGAAAAACATTAACTGGCTGGATGGCGAAGGTCGGGATCAGGTACAGGAGGCGAAAAAATGAAAATACGCTCACAGGTTGGCATGGTACTTAATCTCGACAAATGCATTGGCTGTCACACCTGCTCGGTGACCTGCAAAAACGTCTGGACCGGGCGCGAAGGCATGGAGTACGCCTGGTTTAACAACGTCGAAACCAAACCGGGCATCGGCTACCCGAAAAACTGGGAGGACCAGGAGGTGTGGCAAGGCGGCTGGATCCGCGGCATCTCCGGCAAGCTGACCCCGCGTCTGGGCGGCAAGCTGGGGGTACTGTCGAAAATCTTCGCTAACCCGCAGATGCCGCAGATCGACGACTATTACGAACCCTTCACCTTCGACTATCAGGATCTGCACCGCGCCCCGGAGGGCAACCACCTGCCCACCGCCCGCCCGCGCTCGCTGATTGACGGCAAGCGCATGGACAAAATCAAATGGGGGCCAAACTGGGAGGAGCTGCTCGGCGGCGAGTTCGAGAAACGCGCCCGCGACCGCAACTTCGACAGGATGCAGAAGGAGATGTACGGCCAGTTCGAAAACACCTTCATGATGTATCTCCCGCGCCTGTGCGAGCACTGCCTGAACCCGAGCTGCGCGGCCACCTGCCCGAGCGGGGCGATCTACAAGCGCGAAGAGGACGGCATCGTGCTGATCGATCAGGACAAATGCCGCGGCTGGCGTCTGTGCATCAGCGGTTGCCCGTACAAAAAAATCTACTTCAACTGGAAGAGCGGCAAGTCGGAAAAATGCATCTTCTGCTATCCACGCATCGAATCCGGCCAGCCGACGGTCTGCTCGGAAACCTGCGTCGGGCGCATCCGCTACCTCGGGGTTCTGCTGTATGACGCAGACCGTATTGAAGAGGCAGCCAGCACCGAGCACGAAACCGATCTTTATGAGCGTCAGTGCGACGTGTTCCTGGACCCGCACGACCCGGCCATCATTGAAGAGGCCGTTAAGCAAGGCATTCCGCAGAACGTCATTGACGCGGCACAGCGTTCCCCGGTCTACAAAATGGCGATGGACTGGAAGCTGGCCCTGCCGCTGCACCCGGAGTACCGGACCCTGCCGATGGTCTGGTATGTACCGCCGCTGTCGCCGATCCAGTCCTATGCCGATGCCGGTGGTCTGCCGCAGACCGACAGCATCCTCCCGGCCGTCGAAAGCCTGCGCATTCCGGTGCAGTACCTGGCGAACATGCTCAGCGCGGGCGACACCGGCCCGGTGCTGCGCGCCCTGAAACGGATGATGGCGATGCGCCACTACAAACGCTCCCAGACCGTGGAAGGCGTGACCGATACCCGCGCCATTGAGGAAGTGGGCCTCAGCGTCGAGCAGGTGGAAGAGATGTACCGCTATCTCGCCATCGCCAACTACGAAGACCGCTTCGTGATCCCGACCAGCCACCGGGAGATGGCCCGTGACGCCTTCCCGGAGAAAAACGGCTGCGGCTTTACCTTCGGCGACGGCTGCCACGGTTCCGACACCAAATTTAACCTGTTCAACAGTAGCCGCATCGATGCCATCAACATCACCGAGGTGCGCGAACATGGGGAGGGAGAGTAATGCAGATCCTCAAAATTATCGCCCTGCTGATTGAGTATCCGGACGAGGCGCTGTGGGAGAGCCGCGACGAGGCGATCTCACTGGTGGCGCAGGACGCGCCGGGGCTGCTGCCGTTTGCGCAGCAGTACCTTAACGCCCCGCTGCTCGACCGCCAGGCGGAGTGGTGCGAGGTGTTCGAACGTGGGCGCGCCACCTCGCTGCTGCTGTTTGAACATGTGCATGCCGAATCCCGGGATCGCGGTCAGGCGATGGTCGACCTGATGAGTCAGTACGAGCAGGCCGGGCTTCAACTCGACTGCCGCGAGCTGCCGGACTATCTGCCGCTCTATCTGGAGTATTTAAGCATTCTGCCCGAGGCGCAGGCCCGGGAGGGGTTGCAGAACGTGGCGCCAATCCTGGCGCTGATTGGCGGACGGCTGAAACAGCGCGAGGTGGCGCACTATCAGCTGTTTGATGCCCTGCTGAGGTTCGCGGGCAGCAAGCTTTCCAGTGACAGTGTCACGCAGCAGGTGGCGGGTGAAAAACGGGACGACACTCGCCAGGCGCTGGATGCGGTCTGGGAAGAGGAGCAGGTGAAGTTTATTGAGGATAACGCCACGGCGTGCGACAGCTCGCCCATGCAGCAATATCAACGACGCTTTAGCCAGGACGTCGCGCCGCAGTACGTGGACGTCAGCGCCGGAGGCCCAAAATGACACACCATCTGAACGTCTTTTTCTTTGATATTTATCCGTACATTTGCGCCGCGGTCTTCTTCCTCGGCAGCTGGCTGCGGTATGACTACGGCCAGTACACCTGGCGCGCCTCCTCCAGCCAGCTGCTGAGCAAGCGCGGCATGAACTGGGGCTCTAACCTGTTCCACATCGGCATTATTGGGATTTTCTTCGGCCATCTGTTCGGGATGTTAACCCCGCACTGGATGTACGCCTGGTTCCTGCCGATGGCGGTCAAGCAGCAGCTGGCGATGATTGCCGGGGGGATCTGCGGCGTGTTGACCCTGATTGGCGGCTCGATGCTGTTGTATCGTCGTCTGTTTAATCAGCGGGTGCGCGCCACCTCCACCACCCCGGATATCATCATCATGAGCATTCTGCTGACCCAGTGCGTGCTCGGCCTGACGACGATTCCGTTCTCGGCCCAGTACCCGGACGGCAGCGAGATGCTGAAACTGGTCGGCTGGGCGCAGGGGATCTTCACTTTCCGCGGCGGATCGTCTGAGATGCTGACCGGCGTGGCGTTCATATTCCGCGTCCACCTGGTGCTGGGGATGACCATCTTCCTGATCTTCCCGTTCACCCGTCTGGTTCACGTCTGGAGTGCTCCGTTCGAGTACATCACCCGACGCTATCAGCTGGTGCGCTCCCGGAGGTAAGCCCGAGCCACGCCGGGCGGCGGCTCCGCCTTACCCGGCCTACGAAAGCCGCACCATACCGTAGGCCGGGCAAGTGCATGCGCCGCCCGGCGTTGCAGACCGCAGGGTGCCAAACCATGTCGGGGAGCGGCTGTGCCTTACCCGACCTACGAAAACCGCACCATACCGTAGGCCGGGCAAGTGCATGCGCCGCCCGGCGTTGCAGACCGCAGGGTGTCAAACCATGCCGGGTAGCTGCTCCGCCTTACCCGGCCTACGAAAACCGCACCATACCGTAGGCCGGGCAAGCGCATGCGCCGCCCGGCGTTGCAGACCGCAGGGTGCCAAACCATGCCGGGTGGCGGCTCCGCCTTACCCGGCCGACGAAAACTGCACCATACCGTAGGCCGGGCAAGCGACAGCGCCGCCCGGCGTTGCAGACCGCAGGGTACCAAATCATGCCGGGTGGCGGCTTCGCCTTATCCGGCCGACGAAAACCGCACCATACCGTAGGCCGGGCAAGCGTATGCGCCACCCGGCGTTGCAGACCGCAGGGTGCCAAACCATGTCGGGGAGCGGCTGTGCCTTACCCGACCTACGAAAACCGCACCATACCGTAGGCCGGGCAAGTGCATGCGCCGCCCGGCGTTGCAGACCGCAGGGTGCCAAACCATGCCGGGTGGCGGCTCCGCCTTACCCGGCCTACGAAAACCGCACCACACCGTAGGCCGGGCAAGCGCATGCGCCGCCCGGCGTTGCAGACCGCAGGGTGCCAAACCATGCCGGGTGGCGGCTCCGCCTTACCCGGCCTACGAAAACCGCATCATACCGTAGGCCGGGCAAGCGCATGCGCCGCCCGGCGTTGCAGACCGCAGGGTGCCAAACCATGCCGGGTGGCGGCTCCGCCTTACCCGGCCTACGAAAACCGCACCATACCGTAGGCCGGGCATCGCCCCGCGCTGGTGATTTCACCCGCCACTTACAATGGACGTACCGGCTTAATGCTCTGTTGTCCGCTCACGTCGCAAATCAAAACTATCCCTTCGAAGTGGTTATTAGCGGTTCACGCCGCAACGTCGCCCTCGCCGACCAGATCAAAAATTTGGACTGGCGGGCGCTTAACGCGGCGAAAAAGGGAACGGCAACCGCCGAAGAACTGGATGCCGTGAGAATACGCGCTAAAGTTTTAATCAGGTAAAAGAAAGGGGCTGTCGCCCCTTCCCGCCTATTTCCCCGCCTGCGGATGGGTTTCAAACCCGGCCATCACCGCCGTCAGTTCTGCCAGCGAAAAACCGTACTTCGGATCGTCCACGCCCAGCCCGAACCGCTCCTGCATCAGCTGATATAGCGCCGCTGCGTCCGGCAGGTTGATCTGCTCCACCACATGCCCCTCCTGCCAATGGGTAAAGTGCAGATTGGTGAGCGTCAATTTGCCGCCGTCCGGCAGATGCCGACACATCAGCAGATGATGACGAAAATGGGACTGCGGCCAGTGTGCGGACCAGAAGTTGCCCATCACGTAATCGGTCTGATACTGGGCGGCGAGATCGAAGTGATACATCGACTGCCAGTGATCGTGATGACGGAACTGGAGCACCCAGTCCTGGCCGTCGTTGATCAGGCGGTAGACCCCGTGCGGGGTCGCCTGCTCCTCCTCGGCGATCAGCCGAATCGGCGCGGTCAGCGTCTGCCCACCAAAGCCCACATCGGCTATCCAGCGCTCGCCATTCAGCTTGACCAGCAGCAGACGATGGGTGCGCGGCGGCATCTGTGCCGGGTTTGCCAGTACCACCCGACCCAGCAGGCTGCGGACGTTAAACCCTACTTCACGCAGCGCCCGCTCAAACAGGCCGTTTTGCTCAAAGCAGTAACCGCCGCGTCGGGCGGTGACCAGCTTATCGGCCAGGGAACGATCGTCGAGCTGGATCTCCCGCGGCAGCACTACATCGATATTTTCAAACGGGATGGCGCTGTTGTGCTGCAGGTGCAACGCCCGCAGGGTGTCGATATCCACAGAAACCGGCTGCTGCCAGCCGGTACGGGCGAAATACTCGGTCAAAAACGGGGTCATGGTGGGCTCCTTTAACAATGCTTCCTTGTTTATAAACTATTTTTCCTCAACCACTGTCGCAAATGTGCTTTTTACCCGCGCGTTGTGCGTTGCATGATGCCCAGCGCCGTCAGCATTAATACCAGCCCGGTAAGCAGCGTCAGCGTAGCCATCGCCATCCCCTGTCCGACGGATCCCTGCTCGAACTGCCGCCAGATAAACACCGACACGGTTTGCGTTCCCGCCGGGGCCAGCAGCAGCGAGGTGACCAGCTCCCGCGAGGCAATGGCAAACACCATCAGCATTGCCGCCAGCATCGCCGGGGAGACCAGAGGCAGAACGATAAAGCGTAACGCCTGCAGCGCCGATGCGCCATGCACCCGCGCGGCGGGCTCCAGATTGCCACCCAGCTGGCGCAGCGCGCTGCCGACGTAGCGCACCGGCCAGGGCAACAGCAGGCAGCAGTAGGAGAGCAGCAGGATCGCCCAGCTGTTATAGGGCGTCACCGGCCAGAACGGCTGGTTCCACAGCAGGATCAGCCCCACCCCAACCACCACGCCGGGCAGCGCGGCGGGCATCAGCGACAGGGCGTCCAGCAGCCCGTGCCCTTTGATCTTCTGCACCACCACCAGCCAGGCGGCCAGCAGGCCGAGCAACCCGGTGATACAGGCCGCGCCCAGAGCCAGCGACAGGCTGGTGCCCAGCGCCGACAGGGCATCCCCCTGCTGACTGAACAGCGCCGCATAGTGGGAGGCGGTCAGATTGGCGAGCGTCACCCCGCCCGACAGGGTCCCCAGCACCCCGGACAGGGCCATCGAGGCCCCCGGCAGGATCACCGCGATAAACCCGGTCAGCGCCAGCAGCGCCACCACCGGCAGAGTAAAGCCTCCGGCATCCGCCCCCATGTTCTCCGTCGGTTTGCCGGTGATGCTGGTCACATCCTGACCGCCGGTCAGTTTTTTCTGTAGCCACCAGGCGCTCAGGGCGATAGCCACCAGCACCACCGAGAGCATCGACGCCCCCGGGAGATCGATCGGCCATTCAGCGAGCTTTTTCTCGATATCGGTGGTGAGCATCACCACCCCGGCGCGGGTGCCGAGCGCGGCCGGCACACCATACTCCTCAATCGCCAGGGTGAAGGCCAGCAGCATTCCCGCCGCCAGCGACGGCGAGAGCATCGGCAGCGTAATATGCCAAAACGCCCGTCCGGGGCTGGCCCCGTGTACCCGGCCCACCAGCGCCAGCCGTTGCCCGCTGGCCAGCAAGCTGCGCGACACCGCAAAATAGACCACCGGGAAGATGTTCAGGGCCATCACCAGCACGATCCCGGTCCGGCTGAACAGCAGACCGTTCAGGTTAAAGCCGGTAAGCTGTTGCAGATAGCCATTGGTTTGCAGCACCAGCATCCACGACAGCGCGGCGATATAGGGCGGGGTTAAAAACGGGATCAGAAACAGCAGATCCCACAGCCGGGGCAGCGGCAGATTGAGCAGCCCGCGCGCTACCCCGAGGGGAAAGCCGATCAGGGCGCTGACCAGCGCCACGCCGACGGCAACCTGCAGCGTACCGCCCAGCATGGTGGGCAATTGCGGTTCGGCCAGCAGCGTCGCAACGCCGCTAAAGGCCCCGGAGAAGACCCCGGCGCTGAACTGCGGAAACACCGCCTGCAGCAGAATAAAGACCAGCGGAAACGCCACCAGGATCACCAGTAGCGCCAGCGTCGTCACCGACAAGTATTTAGGATTCACAAAGCAGTCCTGAAGACGGGGTTGCCCCCGTCACATGATTATAAGGTGAAGAGCGTGTTGAAACGCTTGAGGATATCGCTGCGTTCGCTTGTACCGTCGCTTTTGGTCGGCAGGATTTTCAGATCGTTGAGCAGCGGACGCTTAGCCTGCACGTCGCCGCGGGCGGGCATCAGCCAGGCATCGGCCACCATCGCCTGGCCTTCCGGGGAGAGGACGTAATCGACGAAGGCTTTGGCATCCTCCGCGTGTTGGGTGGATTTGAGGATCATCATCGGGCGTGGGGCAATCACCGTCCCGCTGGCCGGGAAGATCACCTTCAGGGATTCGCCCTGGCTGATGTTGCCATACGACACGTAATCCACCGCGCCGAACACCGCCGCTTTCGCCCCCTGCATCACCGGCGTTACCGCCTGGGCATTCGGGCCGCTGACCACCATGCCGTTCTTTTTCAGCTCATCAAACAGGGTCCAGGCCTTATCGCCCATGCCATTTTGCAGCCCGATCAGCAGATCCAGCGAGGCGCCGGAGAGTGCCGGGTCCGGGGTGGTCACTTTGTCTTTGAAGGCGTCGGTGGTCAGATCGCGCCACTCTTTCGGCTCCGGGGTGCCGCTTTTGGTGTTCCAGACAATGCCTAACGCTGACACGCCCTGCGCGACGTAGTCGTCTGATTTCAGATCTGCGGGCACCTTCGCCGCATTGGCGCTCTGGTACGGCAGCAGCCAGCCGCGGTTGTGCAGATCTTCCGCGGTATCCCAGGAGGCGGAGATCAGAATATCGGCCTGCGGATTGGCCTGTTCCGCCTCGAGGCGGGCCATCACCTTGCCGGTGGTGGCCTGGAAGATATCCACCTTCACGCCGGTTTTCTTTTCAAAGCCGCTGGCGAGGCTTTTGGCGAGCGACCCCGGGCCGGCGGTGTAGACGGTCAGCGCGTGGGCGCTGGACATCATTACGGACGATAACGCCATGGCTAACAGAACTCCTTTTTTGACGGACATTGCAGCTTTCATGCGAACTCCCCTGAGGATGTAATCAAACGAACGGCAGCGACGCTGCCAGCAGACAAATGCACGATGCGATCGGCCAGGATTTCAGCCTCCCGGCGGTCGTGGGTAACATAGACGGCGGTGGTGCCGAGCTGGCGCAGCAGCGTGGCCATCTCGTGACACAAGGTTCCACGCAGTTCGCTGTCGAGGTTGGAGAGCGGCTCGTCGAACAGCAGCACCCGCGGCTCGGCGACAATCGCCCGGGCCAGCGCCACGCGCTGTTGCTGCCCGCCGGAAAGCCCGGCGGGTTTGCGGTCGGCGAAATCGCTTAAGCCGACGCGGGCCAATGCCTGAGCCACGCGGCTGTCGCGTTCCTGACGCGGGATTTGGCGCATCTTCAGCGGGAACATCACATTCTGTGCCACGGTCATATGCGGCCAGAGGGCGTAATCCTGGAACACCATGCCGATGTCCCGGGCTTCCGGCGGCAAGGCCCAGCCGGTTTTCGCCACCAGCCGTTCGCCAAAATGGATTGCCCCCTGGGCGGGCTGGGTTAACCCTGCCAGCAGACGCAACAGCGTGCTTTTGCCGCAGCCCGAGGGCCCCAGCAGCGCAACCACGCTACCCGGCTCGATATGCAGATCGATTTGATTCAAAACGGTATTCGCGCCAAAAGCGTAGGAGACGCCTTTGAGCGTTATGGAAGTGAGCATATTGTTATCCTCTTTGGGATTTGATGCTCGCCACTGTAGGCAGCTTATGTGACGTATACATGACGTAAATGTTGCGTATTGATTTCCGATGGCTTTCAGACGTTTAATGCTCTGATGCTATTTATGAGGAATTTCTATGAGCCACTTCCGCCCCGTTGAGTTAATGCACGCCAGCCGCCTGTTGAATCACGGCCCGACCGTTTTAATTACCAGCCGCGACGACACCCTTGATCGGCGCAACGTGATGGCCGCCGCCTGGTCAATGCCGGTGGAGTTCGAGCCGCCGCGGATCGCCATCGTGGTGGATAAAAGCGCCTGGTCACGGGAGCTGATTGAGCGCAGCGGCATGTTCGGGATCGTCATTCCCGGCGTGGCGGCGACCAACTGGACCTACGCGGTGGGTAGCGTCAGCGGCCGCGATGAGGATAAGTTCAACTGCTACGGTATTCCGGCCATCAACGGTCCGGTGCTGGGGTTGCCGGTGATCGAGGAGAAGTGTCTGGCGTGGATGGAGTGCCGTCTGCTGCCCGCCACCTCGGCGGCGGAAAAGTATGACACCCTGTTTGGTGAGGTGGTCTCTGCCGCGGCGGATGAGCAGGCGTTTGTCGCCGGACGCTGGCAGTTTGATGACGATAAGCGCAATACCCTGCATCACCTTGGCGCGGGGACCTTCGTCACCAGCGGCAGGCAGGTGAAAGCGCCGGGTCAGTAGGTCTTATAGGGGATGCGCATCCGGTCCAGCAGGTTGGTAAAATCCTGGACCGCGACGAATGCCACCGCCCCTTTGCCGGGGATGACGTTGGTGATGATGCCCACCGTCTCCCCGGTCAGGCTGTCCACCACCGGCCCGCCGGACATGCCGGATACCGCCCCCGCCCCGGTGATGATGCCGTAGTAGCAGCCGTCACGCTTCACGAAGCCGTCGATTTTTCCCATGCTGGATTTAGGCAGACTATTAATAGCGCTGTAGCCGAACAGGGTAACGTTGCGCCCGACTCTGGCCCAGGCCAGCTGATGCACGATCTTGCCCCGGTTGTTATCGGCAATCACCGCCACGTCGCAGGCCGGATGTTGCGCCCTGACGGGCTTCAGCAACGGCACCGCGACGTGGGCGGCGGTAAGAGAAAGCGTGCTTGAGACTGCAAAGGTGGTGCCCTGCATCCCGGCCGCAAGCCAGTTTAGCGGCGCAGGCAGGCCGATAAAGACGAGATCCGCCTGTTTCGTGGCGGAAAAGTCGGTGCGGCTGGTGCCGGACATCACCACGCACCCCAGTAGTGTAAGGGGTGCCATGAGTGCGGCGAGAGCAAAATGCAGACGCTTCATGGTTCACCCCTCGGCCCTACCTTTTCGACCGCCCGGCGATAATCTCATCGGCCACGATACGCGGAGCCTCGGCGTAATGGTGGAACTCCATGCTGTAGGTTGCCCGCCCCTGGGACATGGAGCGCAGCGTGGTGGCATACCCGAACATCTCCGCCAGCGGCACGTCGGCGCGGATAATCTGGCTGCCGAACTGCTCCTCCATCCCCTGCACCAGCCCGCGCCGGGACGAGAGATCGCCCATAATATTCCCGGCATACTCTTCCGGTGTTTCAACCTCCACGTGCATCATCGGCTCGAGAATGACCGGATCGGCTTTGCGCGCCGCGTCCTTAAAGCCGAATATCGCCGCCATGCGGAAGGCCATCTCCGAGGAGTCGACGTCGTGATAGGAGCCAAAGGTCAGGGTCGCTTTGACATCGACCACCGGATATCCCGCCAGCACGCCGCTGTTCATCGCTTCGCGCAGCCCTTTCTCCACCGACGGGATATACTCCCGCGGCACCACCCCGCCTTTGGTGGCATCGACAAAGGCAAAGCCGCTGCCCGGCTCCTGCGGCTCGAGGCTCAGCACCACGTGACCGTACTGCCCTTTCCCGCCGGACTGGCGGACAAACTTGCCTTCGATGTCGTTTACCGCCCTACGGATGGTTTCCCGGTAGGTGACCTGTGGACGGCCGATATTGGCCTCGACGCCGAACTCGCGCCGCATGCGGTCAACGATGATCTCCAGATGCAGTTCCCCCATCCCGGAGATAATGGTCTGGCCGGACTCTTCGTCGGTATGCAGGTGGAAGGAGGGATCTTCCGCCGCCAGCCGGTGCAGCGCGATGCCCATTTTCTCCTGGTCAGCTTTGGTTTTCGGTTCGATGGAGAGGGAGATCACCGGGTCCGGGAACTCCATCCGCTCGAGGGTGATCACCGCGTTGGGGTCGGTCAGGGTATCGCCGGTAGTGACGTCCTTCAGCCCGACGCAGGCGGCGATATCCCCGGTCCGCAGCTCCTCGACGTCATGCCGGTCGTTGGCATGCATCAGCACGATGCGCCCGATGCGCTCTTTTTTGCCCTTCACCGGGTTAAAGACCGCGTCGCCTTTTTTCAGCACCCCGGAGTAGACGCGGATAAAGGTCAGCTGCCCGACGTAGGGGTCGGACATCAGCTTGAACGCCAGCGCCGAGAAGGGTTCATCGTCGTTGGGGTGACGCTCGGCGTGCTGCCCTTTCTCATCCACCCCGTCAATGGCGGGAACGTCGAGGGGCGACGGCATCAGCTCAATCACCGCATCCAGCATCCGCTGCACCCCTTTATTTTTGAAGGCGCTGCCGCACAGCATCGGCTGGATCTCCCCGGCCACCGTGCGTTTGCGCAGGCCGCGAATAATCTCCGCCTCGTCGAGATCGTTGGTTTCGAGGTATTTATCCATCAGGTCGTCGCTGGCTTCCGCCGCCGCCGAAACCATTTTATCCCGCCAGGTTTGGGCGGTCGCCTGGAGATCGCCCGGTACCGGGGCATAATTGAAGGTCATCCCCTGGGTGGCGTCATCCCAGATAATGGCCCGCATATGGATCAGATCCACCACCCCGGTGAAATGATCCTCGGCACCGATGGGGATCACAATCGGTACCGGGTGGGCTTTCAGCCGGTCGATCATCATCTGCACCACGTGGAAGAAATCGGCCCCAGGACGGTCCATCTTGTTGACGAAAGCGATGCGCGGCACCCGGTACTTATTGGCCTGCCGCCAGACTGTTTCCGACTGCGGCTGCACCCCGCCCACCGAGTCGTAGACCATCACCGCCCCGTCCAGCACGCGCATGGAGCGCTCCACCTCAATGGTGAAATCGACGTGCCCGGGGGTATCGATAATGTTGATCCGGTGCGGCTCAAAGCCGCGGTCCATGCCGGACCAGAAGCAGCTCACCGCCGCCGAGGTGATGGTAATGCCCCGCTCCTGCTCCTGCGCCATCCAGTCGGTGATCGCCGCGCCATCATGGACTTCCCCCATCTTGTGGCTCACCCCGGTATAAAACAGGATGCGCTCGGTGGTGGTGGTTTTTCCGGCATCGATGTGCGCCGAGATACCGATGTTGCGATAACGCTCGAGAGGAATGGGCCGGATCATGATGCATCCTTCTTTAATGGACATGACAATCACGCGCCGGGTGAGCGCGTGCAGGTATGTAGATCAGTGTAGTGCCCTGTCAAAGTGGGGACGGGTGATTTACGGTGAGGGAAGCAGACCGCGCTGCAACGCCGGGTGGCGGCTGCGCCTTACCCGGCCTACGGGACCGGTGTCGTTGTAGGCCGGGCAAAGCGAAGCTGCCGCC
The DNA here is from genome assembly GCF_049974505.2 of Leclercia sp. TB492. NCBI lineage: Bacteria > Pseudomonadati > Pseudomonadota > Gammaproteobacteria > Enterobacterales > Enterobacteriaceae > Leclercia > Leclercia sp. TB492. The sequence goes on from NZ_CM127572.1 coordinate 2,330,899, forward strand.
CGGCATCCGCGCCAGGACTTAATCCATATGGCCAATTATTTAACCGGGAGCCCCTTAAGTAAGGCCTCCGCTGTAGAGACATTGCCGTCTGCCTTGTTAGCCTGCCAGTAACAGCGGTTACGTCTTCTTTGTCTACCAGAATTGATTTCATATCGCCCTGCTCTGTCCGCAGCCAGCGAGGGGCTTTTAGCCTGTCGCTAAAATCACTCACCAGTTCAAACAGCAAATCTTCAATCACACGCTGCTGCTCGCTTGTCAGCATGCCACTCATTGTCAGTTGAGTAAGTTCCTGACAGTACCGGCACAGAGTATCGGTTTCCGGCTCGAACACGGGGAGATGAGTGGGCGACGTATCAATGGTCACCATATCCACCATTGAGGCATTCCGGAGGGGTTAAACATTTTGACCTCCGCACCCATCGCAGTCAGCAGACGGCCCGCCTCTTCGCGGCAAAACGGCTGTTCCATTGTTTCTCCTCCAGAGAGAACAGGTGATTTCAAACTTTATACATATGGTTTAGCATATGTGTATTCTAAGCGTATCGGAGTGGGAAATGCTACAACCTGTCCAGCTGTACAAAATACTGTCGGATGAAACCCGGCTGGCGATCGTTATGCTACTCAGGGAATCCGGGGAAATGTGCGTCTGTGATATCTGTGGGGCGACCACTGAATCGCAGCCAAAAATATCGCGACACATGGCGATTTTACGCGAGGCTGAGCTGGTTCTCGATCGCCGGGAAGGGAAATGGATCCACTATCGTTTGTCACCCCACATGCCGGCATGGGCAGCAGAGACCATTACCACTGCATGGCATTGCATGCGGGATGAGGTTCGCGGATGGCTGGTACAGTCAGCCTGCTCATCCTGTTAAAACGCAAATCACATACACTTAACCATATGTAATGGAGTTAGGGATGTTACTGGCAGGGATAATCTTTCTACTGACGCTGATACTGGTCATCTGGCAGCCCAAAGGGCTTAGCATTGGCTGGAGTGCGAGCATTGGCGCGGTGATGGCGCTGGCGTTCGGCGTTATTCATGTTGACGATATTCCGGTGGTCTGGAATATCGTCTGGAACGCAACGGCGACCTTTATCGCAGTGATCATCATCAGCCTGTTGCTCGATGAATCCGGGTTCTTTGAATGGGCTGCGCTGCATGTTGCTCGCTGGGGTAACGGGCGCGGGCGTTTGCTGTTCACCTGGATTGTGCTGCTGGGCGCAGTAGTGGCCGCGTTGTTTGCTAACGACGGTGCGGCGCTAATCCTGACCCCTATCGTCATTGCCATGCTCCTCGCGCTGGGGTTCAGTCCCGGCACAACCCTGGCCTTTGTGATGGCCGCAGGCTTTATCGCCGACACCGCCAGTCTGCCGCTTATTGTTTCCAACCTGGTGAATATTGTCTCTGCTGACTTCTTCGGTCTGAGCTTTACTGACTATGCGTCGGTCATGATCCCAGTCGATATCGCGGCTATTGCCGCCACGCTGACGATGCTGCATCTCTTCTTCCGTAAAGATATCCCGGCGACCTATGACGTTTCGCTGCTGAAAACCCCTGTCAGTGCGATTAAAGATCCGGCCACGTTCCGCGCCGGCTGGATTGTCCTGCTGTTGTTGCTTGCCGGTTTCTTTGTCCTTGAGCCGCTGGGGATCCCGGTCAGTGCAATTGCGGCGGCTGGCGCGGTGATTCTGTTTATCGTGGCGAAAAGGGGCCATGCCATTAATACCGGGAAAGTATTGCGTGGCGCCCCGTGGCAGATCGTTATTTTCTCGCTGGGGATGTATCTGGTGGTCTATGGCCTGCGCAATGCCGGGCTGACAGATTATCTCTCCGGCGTGCTGAACATGCTGGCAGAGCAAGGCTTATGGGCGGCAACGCTGGGCACCGGCTTCCTGACGGCATTTCTCTCATCAGTAATGAATAACATGCCGACGGTGCTGATTGGCGCATTGTCGATTGACGGGAGTACGGCTTCCGGCGTAATCAAAGAGGCGATGATCTATGCCAACGTCATCGGCTGCGATTTAGGGCCGAAGATTACCCCTATCGGTAGCCTGGCGACGCTGCTGTGGCTGCACGTTCTTTCTCAAAAAAATATGACCATCACCTGGGGATATTACTTCCGTACCGGCATTATCATGACCTTGCCTGTGCTGTTTATCACTCTGGCCGCGCTGGCGTTGCGGCTCTCTGTCACTTTGTAATGAGATCATGATATGAGCAACATTATCATCTATCACAACCCGGCCTGCGGTACGTCACGTAACACGCTGGAGATGATCCGCAATAGCGGCAACGAACCGACCATTATTTATTATCTTGAAACCCCGCCGTCACGGGATGAGCTGGTGAAACTCATTACCGATATGGGGATCGCCGTCCGGGCCTTGTTGCGTAAAAATGTTGAACCTTATGAGCAGCTGGGTTTGTCTGACGATCGGTTCACAGATGAACAGCTGATTGAATTTATGCTGCGACACCCGATTCTGATTAACCGACCTGTCGTTGTAACCCCGCGGGGTACCCGGTTGTGTCGCCCTTCGGAACTGGTGCTGGATATTCTTCCTGATCCGCAGCAAGGTGAATTCACAAAAGAAGACGGTGAAAAAGTCGTTGATAGTGCCGGGAAGCGGCTGGACTAAGGTTGAAAATACGCCGGGTGGCGCTACCGCTTACCCGGCCTACGGGATCGGTGTTGTAGGCCGGGCAAAGCGAAGCTGCCGCCCGGCAAAACCCACATCAGGTAATCAACATCACCCGAATATCATTCACGTTGGTTAATGTCGGGCCGGTCACCACCAGATCCCCCGCCGCGGCAAAGTAGCTGTAGCTGTCATGCCCCCGCAGCATCGCCTTCGCGTCCAGTGAGGTGCGGCTCAGCGTATCCGGGGTGACAATTGCGCCCGCCGCATCCTCGGTGCCGTCAATCCCGTCGCTGTCTCCGGCGATGGCGTAAATCCCCTCCTCACCCTTCAGCGCACAGGCCAGCGCCAGCAAAAACTCGGTGTTGCGCCCGCCGCGCCCGCAGCCCGTCTCGCCGATGGTGACCGTGGCTTCCCCACCGCTGAGTAATACTGCCGGGCCTTTCACCGGCAGGCCGTGCTGCTTCACCGATTTGGCGATCCCGGCCATCATAATCCCCAGCTGGGCGCTTTCCCCCTCCAGGGCATCCCCCAGAATCAAGGGTGTGAAACCCATCCGCTGCGCCACGTCGGCGGCAGCGGCCAGCGCGCCGGAGGGGGTGGCGATCAGGCGGATATCGTCGTCTATTTCCTTTGCTGTCACCGGGGCTCGCGGCATGCGCAGCACCCGCATCACCGGTTCCGGCAGATCCAGGCCATAGCGGGCGATAATCTCCAGCGCCTCTTCCGCCGTGGAGCTGTCCGCCACCGTCGGGCCGGAGGCAATGCTCTGGGGATCGTCCCCGGGCACATCGCTGATGATCAGGGTGATCACCCGGGCGGGTCTGGCGGCCAGCGCCAGCCTTCCGCCCTTGATATCCGACAGCTGCTTGCGCACGGTGTTCATCTCATGGATGGTCGCCCCGCTCTTCAACAGCGCTTTGTTCACCGCCTGCTTATCGGCCAGGGTGATGCCCTTGCGCGGCAGGGCCAGCAGCGACGAGCCGCCGCCGGAGATCAGCGCAATCACGCAGTCGTCGGCGGTGAGGTGTTTGACCTGCTCCATCATCAGCATCGAAGCCACTTCGCTCATCGCATCCGAGACCGGGTGCGCCGCCTCGACGATGCGGATTTTTTGCGTCGGCACCGCGTGACCGTAGCGTGTCACCACCACGCCCTGCAGATCGACGTCCGGCCAGGCGGCCTCCAGCGCGGCGGCCATGGCGGCGCTGGCTTTCCCCGCCCCAACCACCATGCAGCGCCCTCGTGGTTTCTCCGGCAGCGCGTTAATCAACGCCTCATGGGGGTCGGCACTCTTCACCGCTGCCATGAAGATCTCAGTAAGCGCCCCTCGCAGGGCGCTGTCGTCGTGTTGAGCCATAGGTCAGCCTTCTGCGATGGCGCGGATCACCGCCTGGGTGACCTCGCGGGTATTGGCCGTACCGCCCACGTCCGGAGTCATGATGCCCTTCGCGCAGACGGCCTCGACGGCGGCCATCAGACGTGCAGCAGCCTCGCCTTCGCCCAGATGCTCAAGCATCTGCGCCGCGGTCCAGAAGCTGGCGACCGGGTTGGCGATGCCCTTGCCGGTGATATCAAACGCCGAGCCGTGGATCGGTTCGAACATCGACGGGAAACGACGCTCCGGATCGATATTGGCGGTCGGGGCCACCCCCAGACTGCCCGCCAGGGCACCCGCCAGATCGGAGAGAATATCGGCGTGCAGGTTGGTCGCCACGATGGTGTCCAGCGACTCCGGGTGCAGGGTCATGCGCACGGTCATGGCATCCACCAGCATTTTGTCCCAGGTGACGTCCGGGAACTCGCGGGCCACTTCGGCGGCGATCTCGTCCCACATCACCATCCCGTGACGCTGGGCGTTGGATTTAGTGACCACGGTTAACAGCTTGCGCGGACGGGTCTGCGCCAGGCGGAAGGCGTAGCGCATGATGCGCGTGACTCCGGTGCGGGTGAAAATCGCCACCTCGGTACCCACCTCTTCCGGCAGGCCGCGGTGGGCGCGACCGCCGTGGCCGGAATATTCCCCTTCCGAGTTCTCGCGCACGATCACCCAGTCGAGGGTGCCCGGAACCGCCTTGCGCAGCGGGGACTGAATACCCGGCAGGATTTTGGTCGGACGGACGTTGGCATACTGGTCGAAACCCTGGCAGATCGGCAGGCGCAGCCCCCAGAGGGTGATGTGATCCGGCACGTCCGGGGCACCCACCGCGCCAAAGTAGATGGCGTCGAAGGCTTTCAGCTGCTCCAGCCCGTCTTCCGGCATCATCACCCCGTGGGTTTTGTAGTAATCCGAGCCCCACTCGAAGGTGTGCACCGAGAAACGCATATCGCCCTGACGCTGGGCCAGCGCGTGTAACACTTCCACACCCGCGGTGATCACTTCCGGGCCGATACCGTCTGCGGGGATAGCTGCAATGGCGTAATCTTTCATGGTTTTTCCTTAAATTAATGTTTTGACTGAATTAATGTTTCGCTGGCCTGCGCCTTGCGGCTGGACGCCGAGAGCCACAGCACCACGATTGAGGAGAGGATCAGCAGCCCGGCGACAAACCACAGTCCCCAGGTGTAACTCCCGGTTTGTTGCTTGATCAGGCCAATCATGAACGGACCGACAAAGCCCCCCAGATTGCCGAGTGAGTTGATGGTGGCGATACCCGCCGCCGCCGCCGAACCGGAAAGGAACAGGGTTGGCATGCTCCACAGCGGGGGTTTAGAGGCGCTGATGCCGCAGTTAACGATGGTCAGCGCTAGGATCACCCCGAAGATGCTCGTCGTACTGCCCGCCATAAACAGCCCGGCAGCCGCGACGATACAGGCGGCAATCACGTGCCACGAGCGTTCGCCGGTTTTGTCGGAATGACGCGCCCAGAGCACCATTGCCGCCACTGCCAGCACCGCCGGAATCGCATTCAGCAGGCCGACGGTCATGGAGGAGACGCCGAGGGTTTTGATGATCTGCGGCGACCAGATGCCCAGGGTATAGAGCCCGGCGGAAGTGCCGAAGTAGACCAGCGACAGGGCCAGAACGCGTTTATCCAGCAGCCCTTTCCAGACGCTGTGCTGCGCCGTAGCCTGTTTAGCCGCCTGCTCGCGTTGCAGAGTGGCAATCAGCCAGCCGCGCTCCTCTTCGCTGAGCCATTTCGCCTTTTCCGGGCGGTCGGTCAGCCAGAACAGCACCACCACGCCGAGGATCACTGCCGGCACCGCTTCGAGGACAAACATCCACTGCCAGCCGGCAAAGCCCATCATGCCGTGCATCTCCAGCAGTGCGGCGGAAATCGGCGAGCCGAGCGCGGTGGAGATAGGCGCCGCGGCCATAAAGATTGCCGTCACCTGGGCGCGCTTTTGCGCCGGGAACCAGTAGCTTAAATAGAGGATGATCCCCGGGAAGAAGCCTGCTTCCGCCACGCCGAGCAGGAAACGCAGGGTATAGAAGCTGGTAGTGCCCTGGACAAAAGCCATGCCGCCGGAGACCAGCCCCCAGGTGATCATCACCCGGGCAATCCAGATGCGCGCCCCAACCTTGTGCAGGATCAGGTTGGACGGCACCTCAAACAGGAAGTAGCCGAGGAAGAAAATCCCGGCTCCGAAGCCAAACACCGCCGGGGAGAAGCCGAGATCGGTGTTCATGGTGAGCGCCGCGAAACCGATATTGACGCGGTCGAGAAATGCGATGAAATACAACAGCATGATGAAGGGTACGATGCGCAAGGTGATCTTGCGCATGACCCGTTGTTCGATTGTGCAGGTCATGTGAGGTGTTCCTCATAATTATTTTGTAGGGTACGCAGTCGGGCTGCCTTGATGAGTATGCTGATATTTCTTGCATGATCATGCGCATCGGTTTATACAAAAAAATGCAATAATCACGAGCGAGCCAAAATGGAACTACAACACCTGCGCTGTTTCCTGGCAGTGGCAGAAACCCTGCATTTCGGTCAGGCGGCACAGCGGCTGGATATGCTGCCCTCTGCCCTGGGAAGGAATATTCGCCTTTTAGAAGAAGCACTTGGCACGCGGTTATTCACGCGTTCAACCCGCCGGGTGGCGCTCACGGAGAATGGCGTTTTGCTGCGGGAAGAGGCGCGAAAGCTGCTCGCCCACACCGATGCGATTATGTTGCAATTTCGTCAAAATCCGCGCCGGGCGCAGCCGCTTTTACGCGTCGGGACTATCGACAGCGCGGCCATCGGATTGCTGCCGGGATTGCTGCAGCTGTTTCGCCAGCACTACCCGACGGTGGAGATCCAGCTCTTCGAAGACAAGACCGTCCATCTGCTGCCGAAGCTGAAAAGCGGCAGGCTGGATCTGGTGTTTATTCGCCCGCCCGCGCAGCTGGATCCTCAGTTTGGCCGGGCGTTTTTATGCAATGAGCCCGGCATCCTTGCCCTGCCGGCCAGCCATTCGTTTGCCGACCGGGAAAGGGTCGATATCGCCGAGCTGGAAGGAATGCCGATGATCCTGCCGGAGAGGCGTTCGCGCCCGCACAGCCACGATCTGACCATGAACCTGTTCCATAATGCGGGCATTGAAGTGACGGTGTCACAGATGGCGGACGAAAAGCAGACCATCATCAACCTGGTGGCGGCGGGCATTGGCCTGGCGATTGTCCCGGCGTGGAGCAGCCGCTATCTGATGCCGGGGGTGAAGTTTGTGCAGCTGAACGGCGCGGAGCAGATGGGGATGCCGCTGGAGGCGGTATGGATGGCCGGTGCGCAGGATGAGATACGGGATAATATGCTGGCGATGTTGCGGGAGCATCCGGAGCTGTATGGATAGAATTTTGACCCGTAGATACTCTATGGAACTTATAAGAACATGCAGCATGGGACGTGCTAACTCTATAAAAGAGGTAACAACGTTCAGAGGTGAAATATTCCCGCTTTAATGTTGGGATGAGAGTTTAAGCCTGTTTATATCGCTGAAAGTCAAGATCACGCGATCGGCTCATGGACTTTTAATATAGATAAAGGTTATACGGCCTGTAAAAAAGGGGCTGAATAATAAGCCATTCAACCCCTGTATTGACTACAACATTAATTCTTTAACTGCGTCGTTAATTTCAGCGGCTGCTCGCCATTATAATTAACATCCGCGCGGATCAGGACAGACTTGAGATGACCAGAATCATCGAGCTCATCGTTCAGTGCGAAATAAACCACACCATAGTTATTATGTCCATACTGGCTTTTTTCAGTCTGGAAGATGTCATTCCAGGCACGCGCTTCCGCTTCATCTTTAGGTTTGATCTGGCATGTTGTGAGTGAGGCTTCCGTATCCCAGGCCATCATGACATTCTGAGTATTAACCATGAGATTTTTAATGCTGGGTACATCAGGGCATCCGTCCAAAGTCAGAGTGTAAACCTGTTTTTCAAAGTTATACTTCTCAGGGAAAATACCGGGTAAAAATTTCACCATCACAGGCCCACCCGAAACTGTAGGGAATTGCCCCTTAGGGTCACGCTCTGCTGATATAAATTTTATATACTTGATTTTTTTATATTCTTCAAGTTTATCAAGCATGGCCGGAATGGCGGTTTTTTCGATATCGCGCTTCTTAAACTCATCTTGCTCATTATAATATTTGGCATCAACAAGGTTAAGCATCTCTTTATTATCAATGTTTTTAGCTCGCGCCAGATACAGCCAGGTAAAATCCTCATCGCTGATGAATTTGTAATCTTCTGCTGGTACGGCAAGAACCTGTTTTTTGAAATCAGCCGCTTTCTTTTCTTGTTCTTCCTTTCGTTTCTTATAGGCATCAAGGGCTTCTTGTTGCTCTTTGGACGGTTTACCCCGTTCAGCAATGTCAGGATCTTCCATCAACGAATGCCCTAAATTAGACGCTGCGGAGATAACTTCCTTACCGTTATTATCAATTAAGACGCTGGCCTGATGGTTTCTGGATTCAAAACGGGTGGTTAAGGGGCCTACTGGCTGGATGCTAATGTCAAAAGAGCATACCTTCGACTGCGCTTTCTCATCTGCAGAAACCTCTTTTACGTTTCTTAATTCAATATGGTTACGGGCGATTAAGTCGTCCTTATCCTTAAATTTAACGTCGGTATCATTGTAGTTGCGGAATAAGTTATCACCAATACGATCGACAATAGCTTTAGAAAAGGCCTCGGAAGTACATTCCGGTTGCTTATCGCCACACCCTACCAGAACAGCGGAAATCAACGTGAGTAACGTGGTAGCTAAAATTTTCTGTTTCATATGATCTGTATCATCCATTGGCAATTTTATAATAACTTTAATTTACTATTTTTTGATAATTTTTAGCGTGGACATTTTAATGCTTAGGAACCACATGTTGAAGTCTTTTTTCTTAGTCGCAGACTTATAAATCCACCATAAATGGTAGTTGCTCGACTTTTTATACTACTATTAAAAACCTAAAGGGGTCGGAGAGTACTAATAAGCAAGAGGCATGGCTTTATCTCGCCCTAACTAAAATCAGAAGGGTATTTTTTTGATAATTGCAAAATTGGGATCTCGAGGTTAAATCAACGCTTTTTTTAGCATCCGAAACAGGATAAGTCACTTCGTGCGGCCTGTTTGCCAGGTGGCGGCTGCGCCTTACCCGGCCCCTACGCCTTATAAATAAATCGTTGTATAAAATCGGCAATATCGGCTTCGACCATCGCGCATTTTTCCGCCGAAGGCCTGACGCCCAGAAATTCGTCATAACCGCTCAGGAGAGAAATCAGCTGTCGCGTGGTGCGGCTGGGGTCGCACTCGCGGAAGGTTCCATTCCCCACACCTTCCTCAATAATGTCGCAAACCCGTTCGCTCCACGCTTGCATAATGGCCTCAACGAATTCGGCGTAAGCGTCATTATGCAGCGCTAACTGCCACGTGGCGCCATACAGCTGCCAGGCGGCATCCTGCTCAAAGGGCAGAAAATCGGCGACCAGGCGCTCCATTTTTTGCGCGGAGGATAACCCCGCGACTTCACGCGTAAATGTCTCCAGCTCGTCGCGCATAAAACGATCCAGCGCCGCAATACACAAGGCCTGCCAGTTGCTGAAGTAATGATAAATATGGCTGCGTGAGATCCCTAACGACTCGGTCAACTCACGCGTGGTAACGTTGGCGATCCCCTTCTCCAGAAATAGTGCGATAGCCCCGTCCAGAATCCTGGCTTTTAACGTCTCTTTTGCTTCTTTCATCTACACGTCCACATTGACTTTGAGCAAGTGCTCAAATAGACTCGCCCTATAAATTTGAGCAACCGCTCAAATTTATCTTAACAGAAAATTGTATGCTTACCTTAAAAAATGCGGCTCCTGCCGCAGTATCAAACAGCGCGGTCAAAACGCTCAAACTGCTGGGCCAACGACATAGCCGAAAACTCATTCTGACCTTCTTACTGGTGGCGGCTGAAAACGTCACCATGCTGCTCTATCCCCTGCTGGCGGGGTTTGCGATCAATGCCATCATCTCCGGCCAGGCGTTACATGCCGTGCTCTATGCGGTGATGGTTTTTGTGATGTGGGCGATTGGCGCGGCAAGACGCAGCATTGATACCCGAACATTTGCGCGCATTTATGCCGAACTGGCCGTTCCGGTCATCCTTACCCAACGTGAAGAACAGCACAGCGCTTCAACGATTGCGGCCCGCGTGGCGCTGTCGCGGGAATTTGTCGATTTCTTCGAGAAACATCTGCCGGTACTGGTGACCTCTGTCGCTTCAATCATCGGTGCCGCCGTGATGCTGCTCTTGCTACAGTTCTGGACCGGCATCGCCTGTATGTTCATTCTGATCTTTTTTGCCCTGTTTTTACCGGGCTTCACCCGCAGGAACGAAGCATTATTCCTGAGACTGAACGATCGGCTGGAAAAAGAGGTGGCGTTCGTGAATAACGCGTCCAGAATGTCACTGTCCAGGCACTATGATGTGCTGGCGCGGCTCAGAATTAAACTGTCGGATCGGGAAGCATTTGGCTATTTAGCCATCGGTTCCGTGACGGCGATTTTATTCGCCAGCACCATAATGACCATGTCGTTCGAAGGCGGGCTGGATGCCGGGCATATCTATTCGGTCATGACCTATATGTGGATGTTTGCCATGAGTCTGGATGACGGGCCGCAATTACTGGAAAAGTATTCTCAGCTAAAAGATATTGGCAAGCGGGTTAATACCAGTACCCTTTGAAAGTAAGCGGCACGCCTGGACCGTATGCCTGTTAGTACCCCATATCCTTATAGGCTTCATTGGTTTTTAATATCAAAAGATAAAAACCTGTTCCAATAAAAACAACGAGGGGGATGATGATGCTTGTAACAAGCCCCCAGATAGAGAGCGGATCATTCTCAGCCGAGAAACTGATACGGTAAGCAAAGAGTGAAACTATACAGAATAACGCCGCCAACGCCGCTGGCATAAGAGGATTACTCCCGGTCCCCCATACAAGGTTTGCTGGAATGGCGGTTTTTTGAGAAGAGAGCGCAGTAATACTAAATTTGTTTTTTTCTGAAGTAGCCACCAGTTGCTCCCCTTGGGAATATTTCACCGCATCTGCCGCCATAGCCAGCGCCAGCCACCGATATCCGGCGCTCTTTTCGCCAAGGGAGGCATCGAGGTCCAGCCGTTCCGTTGCCTGCCCTTTTCCGTTCAGGGTCTGCATTAGCGGATATTTCTCGGTACGGGACAGCCCGGTATACCAGAGCGTCTTCGGGGTAAGTACAGAACCGGCCTGCAGATAGACCGGCATTTTTGCCTCAACATCTGTTACGCCGGACATGGGCTGATACAGATAAACCGGTTTTTCACCTTCCGTCCGGACATAATGGTTGGTTACCAGCAATGCACAGGCATTTTCCATGCACTTTGACTCACTGTCTTCTTCATGCAAATCCATGATTACAACTAAGCGGTTTTCAACCCTGTAATCTGACAAGTTGGCCCATTTGCTGATAAGTGCATAATCCGGGCATTCCGCACTGAACTCAATTTTGCAGGTACTGGCATAGTCCACGCCCAACCGCTCCAGCGAGCGCCTAAGTTCGTCAATACACGTCTCATTCCCTCCACGAACCCAGACAACCGTTTCAAAAACGCGGTAGTTATATCCCTTCAGCTTTTCGGCCATCGGGGCCAGCAGGCGGTTAAATATCTGCTCATTGCGGGTCTGGTCGTAAAGTATTTCCAGGTGAATTTTAACCGGCGTTTTCGGCGCCAGGGGAAACTCCCCTTCCAGCTTCAACATATTCAGTGCTGGTTGCTCCAACGGAGTGATCGCAGACCATGCTGCAATAGCCACATTTTTTCGAGCATAAGCTTTTACATTAATGTCCCGTTGTTTTGCAATGAATTTACGGGTTTCGAAATAATGAATACTGGCGTCATGAAGCATGAACGCTATATAAACAATCATGGAGACAAGGCAGAAGGGTAAAATAACTGAAGGCACAAAGAAAATGGCAGTAACATGTTCCTTTTCAGGCCAGGTTAATGCTCTGATCAGCAGACTCGCGCCTATGGCGACAACATATAAGATAATAATAACCGCGACGGGCACATCGGTATCTGCGTCTGGCTGTTCCTTGTATAACCACCACGCTTTCATCACGCAACCCCCGCTACAGGCAAGGTACTTTTGATTTCGCAACCACATGCCGCGTGACAACCATCCACCACAACCCCCCTACCGTGCATGGTCCAGGTGGGATGGCATTCATTGAGAGGAAAAGTGCCCTTGTGCAACGGACACTGCACCAAATCCTCTTTCAGGGCCACGGGCTTACCCATAAAGTCCGCACCGGAAGCTTTTATTACTTTTCCACCGCTTACCAGCGGATCGTTTAGTCGTATTACGCCTTTCATTATTTGTATCTCCTTATCGTCCTGCATCCATATCACAGCGCATCCGATCCCAGCCGGTATAGCCCTTCACTTCAGGTACTTTGTCGGGTAAATCCTGCCAGTTCGCCTTAAGTTGTTGCGTGCTGCCCTCAAGTCCTTGCTTAGTCATATACACCATACCCCATGCCCAGCCGGGGGAACGGGGCTCCAGCTTCCCGTTTACTGTACCTCCCATACCATCGTCTACGGTATATTCAATACCTGGGCCGTCAGGCAGAATGCGCGGATCTTCAAACGGCTTTGACGACATATATAGCCGGTGTTTGGTCAGCATAAATCCCTGGTCGTTAACAACGGTGAAGGAAATAATATCGTCATAAGATGGTTGGTTAGTTCCGTCAGGTTCGTTAGGACCAACTGAAAAAAACTGAGGGAACCAGGTCTTGCCATAATCTTTAGAAATCATTGTTCCTGGCTCGCCCCAAATAGGGATCGCAATGTACCGCTCTGAAGGATGAATAAATTTACGGGTGAATATTTGGTAAAACTGAAAATATGGCTGTGAATGAATGCCTCGTTTTGTATCCGTATACCAGAGTTCTCCCTGGCAATCCCAGCCTTTTAACTCAAGGTAGCGATGATCATCGAACCGGTAAACTACTTGTGTCGGCGGCTCTTTCGCCACGCAATCAGAAGCCAGTGCTACAGCGGCCACTGCGAGAACAGTACATAATTCTTTCATCACTTATCGCCCCGCATCCATGTCACAGCGCATCCGATCCCAGCCGGTGTAATTCTTCACTTCGGGGACTTCGTCGGGCAGGTCCTGATAGTTTTGTTCATGGCTTACGACTTTTCCTTCAAGCCATCCCTTAGTGAAATACACCATTCCCCATTTCCAACCGGGAGAGTCCGGCCTAATTGACTGGACGGTCCCATCGTCAAGTGTGTACGTAATACCTGGACCACCAGCTACAACGCGTGGATCATCAAACGGCTTTGACGACATATACAGCCGGTGTTTGGTTTGTAAAAAACCCTGATCGTTGACGACGGTGAAAGAGAGAACATCTTCATAAGGTGCGTAATCATCGCCATTCGGTTCATTATGACCTGGCGCAAAACGTACACCGGCCCAGGTTTTTCCATAATCTTTCGACACGCGAAATCCATCTGCGCCCCAGCCAGTGATTGCAATATAACGTTCAGAAGGGTGAATAAATTTTCGGGTAAATAGGCGATAAAACTGCGAAAAAATTTGTGAACGAATCTTTTTTTGGGTATCCGTGTACCAAAGCTCCCCCTGGCAATCCCAGCCTTTCAACTCAAGGTAGCGATGATCATCGAACCGATAAATCACTTGTGTCGGTGGCTCCTGGGCCTGGCAGGTTGTGGTCAGTAAAGTTGTTATAATCGCCAGACCTGTACATAATTCTTTCATCTCTTATCCTTAGACCAGCTGGCCGTCGCTTTTAGGTTTTGGCATTTCCCATTGCAATAACTTCACTTCCTGGAAGTCTTCCGACCTGACAATCCCCAAATCAATATTCCTCGGATTACGTGCACGCGGTCGAATGCCGACATAATCATTTTCCACGCCGTAATTACCCTGAGGCAGCACTTCATCAGGTTTATTCATATAGTTTTTTGTAGGGAATTCTGGCAGTCGTCCGGAACGATAATATTCTTTAGCAGCAGGAAAACCATTTAATGGGTCCCGCCAATCCGCACGATGTAACAGTTCTTCCCAGAATTTCCCCGCCTTGTAGTCAAACGATTTACACTGACCAATTGCCAGATCAAACGCCATTGCATGTGACGGTGCGAACTCACTCATGACAATGGAAGAGTGCTGGCTGTAGCCTACCGGATCGGTTTTCTTCCACTCATTTTCCAGTTCTTCACGGGTTTTCAGCCAGGTAATAGACAGCACCGGGTAGTCTTTTGAACCAGAGACTTCCCCACGAATGACTGTGTGTCCCCTGACAATACTTTCAACATCAAGCTCTTCGGACGTTAAGACATGCCCCGGCTTCCAGCTAATACGCTGATAGCTGTTGAGCATATACATGGCAGAATCTGTACGTTTAATAGCGCTGGCTTTGGCTGAATAGGAAATGTAAGCGTCCGGACTTTCCGGATCGATATAATACGTATAGGGTTTGTCACTGGTCTTCGGATCGTTATCAGGATGGTTATCCTGTCCTTGGAGTTTGAAAATAAAAGGTTCCGGTAATTCCTCGCCGTTCACCACCACATCACGTGCGGCGTAGCGGCTATTGGTCAAGAACGCATAATGTGCATCCCCCTCCTTTCGCGGCGGTAATTCAAAGGGTTTAACGTCCGGGGCTTTCCCCACCTCGCCGTGCTGATAAAACACACGTTGATACAGATTAGGAATATCACGGGCTATTTTCTGAGGAATGCCACTCCAGCCGATCCCCTGCACATTTTCCAGCGACACAACACCGTCGTTCGGGCAAAAATAGTTGTACACTTTGCCGTCGTTGCTCCGGCAATATCTACTATCGGTCCGCAGCGGATTATCGGAGAGTTTACGCAAAGTACAGGAGGCCTCCAGAGCCAGTAATTCTGCCTCTGTTAAATTTCCGCCCCCTTTCCATTGCGTATACATCAGGCTACAGAAGTTTTTAAAGGTCTTCTGCCTTGCGGTGTTGGTCTGTTGATAGCCGGGCTGAATATTTTCAGCCACGCGTGATTCCAGCGAATACGGGGAGTGATTAAGAATGGCACAGTTAACCGGAGCATACCCGGCCTGTTTCACCAACATGTTGGCCAACATGGTAATGATCGTCCCTTGGCTATGAGCGACCACATTAATCACATCATTCTTAGTTATATCTTCGACCCTGATCTGAATAATCAAATCCGCCAGCCGTTGAGCGGCAAAAAATTGATAAATACGGTGCGGGTTTTCATAAATGGGATGCGTAAAGTCCCCGTCATTAAAATGCAAGGAGGCAAATCCTGCCGCGGCCACACCGAAACCTCCGGCCCCCGGCCCTAACATATCGGGAATAGTGGTCGTGGCATTCGCAAATGTCCCGCCATTTTTAGCAAAATGCGTATCAAGCGCGTTTTTGAAATTATCGTTGTGGTACTTGAAGGGGCCTTTTCCGTCATTTCCCAGCACCGCTTTATTCGTCTCGTTATCTTCCTGGTAAGCATCATAAGGCAGGTGAGTATTGTCACTCAGCTTGCCGACCTCTTCCCGGTAGCGCTTCTGGTCTGCCCGGTAGTCGTCATGGGTGACCGGCTTATATCCCCAGTAAAACGGTATGATGGGCGAGCGGCCGGGCGCTGTGATTTTGTAGTCTTTCCATTGGTGGGGATAAAAATCCTGCCGGTTTAGCCGTTTACTCAGTCCGGCAAGGATCCCCTTCTCCTGATTCTGATAAGCTTCACCCACGTCGTTCACGCCGTGGACCAGAATAACGATTCCCGGCATCGGGCGCGGTACCCCCACGCTGCGCGTCTGAGCAGCTTCTCCCAGGTTTTTGTGTACCGGAATATCGCCTTCAGAGATCATCCGCGGGGCGTACGGTTTTGTCTTCGACTCCGTCATTCCATCAGCTCCATTTTGTAACTGTCGAGGTCGTCAGCATCAAGCAGCGGCGAATGACCCTTGCTGTCCGTCACGCCTTCCACCACCTGGCCGGACGAATTAGTCAGCCTGAATTTTTTGTTTGCCAGGATTTGCTCCGGGTCATCGCCAGCGTGCAGCCTGTAGCGCAGTTTGAACGCGCCTTTCTCAAAGGAGGGCGATTGTACTGACGCGCTTTCCGGACCGTCGTATTTCAGGCTGGGCGCTTTCAGCTCAATGCCGACAGGCGAAAAAAGGGTGACCAGACCGTTCGGACTGATACGGATCCCGCCCCCGCCGCAGACAAACTGCATCCCCTCTCTGGCACTGCCGTTCATCTTCCCGGCGGTACTGGTCAACGTGAAATCCTGCTGTGACAGCATGTGCATTTCGCCGCGCTGCGCCTGGGTCGTTATATCCCCCGCACCGGCAATAATCTGAATGCCGAGCTTGCGGGCAAACAGCGAAATTTTTTCTCCCACGGCCAGCGAGAATTTTTTCCCCACATTTACGCTGGTATCATTGCCCGCCGTGGCGATCAGATCTTTCCCGGCTGACAGTTGCAGGCTGTCCGGGGTCACCTGAGCAATGCCGTCTTTGCCATACGCCAGAATGCCAGGACCCGTAAGGTGACTTAGCGTCTGGCTGAGCGCAGTCTGCCCATCGGTTTCCACGTGACCAGCACCCGCCGTCAGCGCACTTTGTTGCAGGGTCATCGCCAGCGACAAGGCTTTTTCCAGTTGGGTAATGGCCTCCGCCATATCCAGCTGTTTCCCCGCGGCACGCGGCTGGGCCTCCGTAGTGATCATTACCCCTTTGGCGGCACGCAGCGCCATCCAGTCGTCGGTTCGTGCCTCTACGCCCTCCCCGCGTTTCTTCCCTTCAGCATCGACAAGGTGGCCCACGCTGAGTTGCCCTTTGCCGTACTCCGTGGAAATCTTGATATGCTCCTGGCCGCGACGGTCCTCAAGACGAATCTTGTTGGACGCGGCCGTGCGGATCACGTTGCGGGTATCGTTGCGGTTGGTGATCAGGTCCGGGCGGCTGCCATCATGCATAACATGGGCAATAAAAGGTCGGTCCGGATCGCCGCCTTCAAAACCAATGGCCACCTCGGTCCCGTCCAGCAGCGGAAAGTGAATACCAAAGGTATCGCCAGCATAGGCTCTGCCGAGACGAACCAGGGCGCTTTCAAAGCCATCACGCTTCTCATCCAGGTCAAAATCGAACTTCACCCGGTAGCGCCCATGCGCATCAAGCCCGGCATAGGTTTTATCTCCGCCGATAGACGCAACTCTTGCAGGCACCGTTCCGGCTATTACTGGCCGGGGTATGTATTCAGGGCGGAAGCTGTAGCCGTGGATATGAGGGATCCCCGTTAGCACAGCGCGGTAGTGTTCTGCGCGGCTGCTGCGGATGGTCATCGTCGTTATCAGAAATCCGGGCTTAAACCCGTCAGGAATGGGGCCCGTGGGGTGAAACATAATGCCCGGCTGAAGTTCGGGATCGCTGGTCGTCGCCCCAAGAACACTCTGGCCGTTCAGCAGACGCTCATAGCGAAGGCGTGCATAAAACGTGGCAATTTCCGCCTCTTCGCCATAATAATCTCCGTCAGTCAGGTAAGGATCGGCATAGTGATAATGCTGTCCTGCGGTGACACCCTGAGGAATATCACTCATGTCGATAGTTTTATCCGCCTGCGGCGAGTGTGGGTCGCGGTAGTTGTAGGTGCGAACCAGCACGTTTGTGGGGATCAGGTCGTGCTTTTCCTCCAGATCGGTAATGTATTCATCATGGCTAGTCATGCCAGAACGTCGGACATAGGGCACCTGTTTGTCGCTGAAGAGGTAGCGGCGGTCAGAATCCCCAAAAATAACGACAGTTTCTGCCTTCACTTTGTCGTGATTTTCTAAGCGGAACCAGATCCCCACTTCCGCCAGCAACCGACGGATAAACTGTAGATCGGTTTCTTTCCACTGAATAATCATCTCCCGGCGCGGGTAACTGTGACTCAGCTGGTCAAAATCGATGTTGTAGCCGTCAAAATGGACACTGTCTTTCATTAGCTTCGTGACGAGTTCCGGCACAGTCACGTTCATGTACACGGCGGAACGGTAGTTTCTGTCCAGCAATGCCAACTCATGCTCCAGCACGCACTCATACAGAGCTTCATCACCGGATGACTTAAGGCGGGAAAATTGAGTGATCGTGCCGTTAATCTGTCGTACCGGTAGCCAGGGCGTTTGCCCTTGCCAGGAGGCATTTGGATTCGGGGCACGCAGAATAAATTCGGCCATCTGGTTAAGAACGGCATCAATAGCTATGTTCTGATCCGGACTGGTAAAGCGTATGGTATAGCGCCAGGGCTCACTTAATCCCTCTGTACCTGTAAATGAGTGAACATCAGGAATAACACTTTTGCTACGGGGGAAATACAATAAATAACGATTTAAGGTAGCCTGCTGTTGGACCGTCGAAGATCTCCCTGCCATAGTTAAACATCCTTTTAATAAACGGTGGGTTTATTTTTGAATAATACACCCAACCCCATTATTAAAATATGATTTAACTATGTAAAACCAGCCATTATAAATATAAAGGCATTCACCAAATAAATTTATAACCGTTAGAAAATCACCGCACAAATATAAAATAAATGCCTTTCAACCAAGTTTAAACAACAAAATGACGAATACGTTATTTTATCCGGCAGCCTCATTTGCCGGGTGGCGGCTGCGCCTTACCCGGCCTACAGGGGTACAGAACCCGTAGGCCGGGCAAAAGGTTTTACATCGAATATCCCGGCTTTTTAATCAACTCATCCAGCTTCGGACCAATCTCCGTATCCCAGACCTGCGCTTTCCAGTCGGCTTCCTGAACTTCGTTCAGCGCCACCGAAATGGAGCGATCTTTACTGTTCAGATGGCGAGTAATCACCTCGGCGATATCTGCCGCCAGCGCGGTTTTTTGCTCGTCGTTCAGGTCGCGGGGAAAACATTTGATATTGACGTGTGGCATGTGCAGGGCTCCTTTTGAGTAAGCGTTCCAGACTAGCAGAGTATCTCGTTGTCTTTTAGCACCTTGTGCAGTTTCGGGAGCCTGCACACGCTATCGGCAATGGCGGTAATGTTCGGCGTGTTGGCGGCAAACCAGTCCGGGCGAGGCCCCCAGATACGCATCACGCACAGATAGCAGTCGATAAGGGTGATCTGCTCGCCAAAGGCGTATGGCGTTGCTTTGAGGTGGTTATCCAGCCAAAGATAGAGCGATTTACGGTATTCGCGGCAGTTTTGTTGCAGCTGTTCGGGGGCGTCCGGTGCCCAGCGCTCCGGGTAATCGGCGTAGGTAAAGGTGGGATAAACGTTAGCCACCAGCCAGATCAGCAGGCGCTGAAACTGCTGGCGATCCGGGTGCCCGACGGGAGGTGCCAGATCGGGACAGCGATCCAGCACCAGCAGCGCAATGGCTGCCGTTTCCGTCATGATCTCGCCGTTCTCCAGCTCGAGGGTCGGCACCTGACACAGGGGATTCAGTTTTTCGAGCAGTTCGCGCGTCGCGCCCGGCTTATCGAACCCGTCGACGCTAATAAACTGATACGGAATATCGGCGAGGGTCAGCATCACTTCACTGATGGCTGAGCCCCAGCCGGGAACGCCATAGACTTTGATCATCGGCTATACCTCGGTCAAAGCCTTAAGTGTAGAGCAGCCTCAGTAGGTTATCCCGGGCGGGTTAACCTCCGACTGCGCCACCGCCTCGCCCTGCTCGCCCCAGCGCGCCAGCACCTTCTGGTATTCGCCGCGCTGGATGGCCCCGTCGAGCGCCGCCTGGAGGGCATACACCAGCTCGTTACCCTTTTTGGTGGTGGTGGCGACATACGCTTTTTTCGGCCCTAAGCCCACTACCCGGGTTTTACCGGTCAGGGCCTCTTTATAAGCCGATACCGACTGCGGGCCAAAGAACACGTCCGCCCTGCCGGACTGGATATAAAGATTGCCTGAGGCGTCGTCGGTAAGGTAGACCGGCAGCGCAGGCTCGCGCCCGGCGGTTTTGTTCTCTTCGTTCCATCCCAACAGAATGCGCTCCTGGTTGGTGCCGGAGCCAACAATCACCTTTTTGCCTGACAGATCGGCGGCGTTCTTGATCGACTGCACCTCGCTGGTGGATTTCACCGAGAAGGCCAGGTTATCGACGCGATAGGTGGCGAAGTCAAACTTCTGTTTACGCTGCTCGGTCACCGCAATGTTGACCAGCGCCACGTCGTAGCGCCCGGAGGTGATGCCCAGCGGCCAGTCTTCCCACGCCGTCGGCACCAGCTTGAGTTTTAAACCGAGGCTGCCCGCCAGCAGCCGGGCGATATCCGGGTCACTGCCGATGCGGGTGCGGTTATCGCTGGCCAGCAGCGCCAGCGGCGGCGAGTTCAGCGCCGAAATGGCGACGGTTAAGGTGCCCGGTTCGACAAATTTATAGTTTGCGGGGATCTTCGCCACCGCCTGCTTATCCACCGTCACCGGCATCGGCTGCTCGTTCGCCTGTAAATCAATGGCGGCGTGGCTTGTAGACGCCACCATTAACAACGCCAATAATCCCTTTTTCATCTTCTCTCCTTACAGCACTTTGGACAGGAACTGCCGCGTTCGGGCGTGGGACGGACGGTTCAACACCTCGTCGCTGCTCCCCTGCTCGACGATTTTGCCGTCGACCATAAACACCACCTGGTCTGCCACTTCCCGGGCGAAGCCAATCTCATGGGTCACCACCACCAGGGTAGTGCCGGAGCGGGCCAGCTTTTTGATCACGTCCAGCACCTCACCCACCAGCTCGGGGTCCAGCGCCGACGTGGGCTCGTCGAAAAGCATCACCCGCGGACGCAGGGCCAGGGCACGGGCAATGGCGATACGCTGCTGCTGCCCGCCGGAAAGGTGCCGCGACCAGGCGTCGGCCTTATCGCGCAGCCCCACCACGTCCAGCAGATCGTAGGCCCGATCGACCGCTTCTTTTCGGCTCAGCTGTTTGTGGGCAATCGGCGCCTCAATCAGGTTCTCCAGCACCGTCAGGTGCGGGAACAGGTTGAAGTTCTGGAACACGTAGCCCACGTTGATGCGCTGTTTGAGGATCGCTTTCTCCTTCAGCTCGTACAGCGTGTTGCCCTCCCGGCGATAGCCGATGTAGTCCCCGTCTATCTGGATAAAACCTTCATCAACGCGCTCGAGGTGGTTAATGGTGCGCAGCAGTGTGGATTTACCGGATCCGGACGGGCCGAGGATCACCGTCACCGAGCCCGGCGGGATCTCCAGCGAGACGTTATCCAACGCCTTGTGCCGACCAAAAAACTTGCTGACGCCGGTAATGGAAATATGTCCTTCAGGAGAGGCTCGCATGGACAGGCTCCTGTGTGGTTTGGGTGGTAACGGAACGGGTGCGGGTGGCGCGGGAGGTGTTCACCGCCGAACGGCGCTCGCTGCGGGCCAGAGCACGTTCAACCAGATGCTGAATGGCGGAGAGTACGGCGGTGATCACCAGATACCAGACGGCACCGACCATCAGCAGCGGGATCACCTCCTGGGTGCGGTTGTAGATCATCTGGATGGTGTAGAACAGCTCCGGCATCGCCAGGACGTAAACCATCGCCGTGCCCTTGGCGAGGCTGATGATTTCGTTGAACCCGGACGGCAGAATGGTGCGCAGCGCCTGCGGCAGGATGATGCGCAGGGTGCGGCGCGAGGCCGGCAAACCCAGCGCGGCCGCCGCTTCATACTGGCCGTGATCGACCCCCAGGAAGCCGCCGCGAATGATCTCCGCGGTATAGGCGCTCTGCACCAGCGTCAGGCCGACAACGGCGGTGGAGAACTGCCCCAGCACGTTGATGGTCTCAAAGCTGCCCCAGGTGATGCTGGTGAACGGCACGCCGAGCGACAGCGTGTCGTACAGATAGGAGAAGTTGTAGAGGATAATCAGCACCACAATCAGCGGCAGGGAGCGGAACAGCCAAATATAGCCCCAGGCGAGGCTGCTCAGCAGCCACGAGGATGACAGTCGGGCCAGGGCTAACATGCCGCCGATCGCCACGCTGAGCGCGGTGCCGATCAGGGTCAGGAGCAGCGTCTGCCCCACCCCTTCAAGGATCACCGGATCGAAGAACCAGCGCGCGAACACGCTCCACTCCCAGCGCGGGTTAAAGGCCACCGACTGGATCACCACCGCCAGCACAAACAGCGCCACAATAGCCCCCACCGTGCGCAGCGGGTAGCGCGCCGGGACCACTTTGATGGTTTCAACGTTGTTCATCGTCGTTCCTCATGCCGATTTACTGAACGCTTCGCGTACCAGCGTTTTGGTGAAGCGCAGCCGTCCGTCGAACGGCGGCTGGCTGTACTCTTCCGGGTCGCGGGTCAGGTCGAACTGCGCCGCGTAGCCCTGGCTCAGGTAGAGCCGCACCGCTTCCGGCTGACGAAAGCCGGTGGTGAGGTAGATCTGGCTGTAACCGGCCAGTACCGCCCGGCGCTCCAGCTCCTGCACCACCCGGGCGGCAAGTCCCTGCTGGCGCAGGGATTTGTCGGTCCAGATCCGTTTGATCTCGGCGGTCTGCCCATCGAAGGGTTTATAGGCCCCGGTGGCGATGATTTTTCCGTCGCGCTCCAGGACAATAAACAGCCCCTGCGGCGCCAGATACCACTCGGTCAACTCGATCTCGGCATCTTTAGAGAAATAGTCGCCGTAGCGCGCCGCGTACTCGCCGAACAGCCCCTCGATGATGGGCTGAAGATCGGCGTCCTCCGGCGAAACGTCACGAAAAAGGTCGCTCATAGGTTCTCCTTAGTCGCCAAGGCCGGCCGGATTCACTTCGGAATTCGGGATGCGCTCCACGCCTTCACCCCAGCGGTTCAGCACCTTGTCATAGTCGCCGTTCTTGATCACGCCGTTCAGGGCGGTCTGCACCGGCTCGGCCAGGCCACTGCCTTTTTTCAGGGTCACGGCGATATGCGCCGCCTTCGGCCAGCCGCCGTCGACGCTGCCCACCAGTTTAGTTTTACCGTTGAGGGCCGCTTTCCACGCGCCAATCACGTTCGGGCCAAAGTAGGCGTCCGCGCGACCGGACTGCAGGGCCAGGGTCTGGGCGGCATCATCTTTGGTGTAGATAGGGGTGAACGGCTTCAGCCCCTTCTTCTGGTTTTCCGCATCCCACGCCAGCAGAATCGCCTCCTGATTGGTACCGGAGCCAACGATAATCCGCAGCCCGGCGATGTCTTCCGCCTTCTCGAGCTTCTTGATTGGGCTGGTGGATTTCACGTAGAAGCCCAGGGAATCCTTACGGTAGGTGGCGAAATCGAACTTCTCTTTACGCTCTTTGGTGACGGTGATGTTGCTGATCGCCGCGTCGTATTTGCCGGAGGTCACCCCCAGCGGCCAGTCTTCCCAGGAGGTGGGCACCACGTTCAGCTCCAGCCCGAGGCTGTCGGCCACCAGACGGGCGATATCGGCCTCGCTGCCAATCAGGGTTTTGTTGTCATCGGCAAACACCGTCAGCGGCGGCTGGCTCAGCCCGGCAATCGCCACGGTGAATTTACCCGGCACCACCGGCTTAAAGCTGGCCGGCAGCTGGGCGATGGCCTGCGGATTTTTTGCGGTGTTGATCGGCGTTTTGTTGGCCTCGAGGCTGACTCCGGTGCCGTTAATGTTGACGTTCTCTGCCCAGACGGCAGGGGTAAAGGCCAGCGCGAGCGCCAGAATAAGCGATGATTTTTTCATGGCAGGTTCTCTTATTGTTGTGTGCGTTATTGTTGTGTGAACTGATTAACGGGCTGGTCTAATCCCAGGCTCTCACGCAGGGTGGTGCCGGGGTATTCGGTGCGGAACAGGCCGCGCGCCTGCAACAGCGGCACCACCTGATCCACAAAGCGCGGGAAGGTATCCGGGGTGCCGCCCTGGATGATGAACCCGTCCGCGGCATAGCCCTCAAACCACTGCTGTAAGCCATCAGCAACCTGTTCCGGGGTGCCGGAAAAACGCGGACGCGGCGAGGCGGCTTCCAGCGCCACCTGACGCAGGGTTAAGTTGCGCTCCCGGGCGTTGCGTTTGATCTCATCGGTGGTGCTGCGGAAGCTGTTTTTCCCCAGATCCCCAATGTCCGGGAAGGCTTCATCCAGCGGATACTGGCTGAAGTCGTGATGCTCAAAATAGCGGCCCAGATAGTTCAGGGCATCGTTGATGGAGACCAGCGCGGCGGTGGTCTGGTACTGCTCCTCCACGTCGGCGGCGTCTTTCCCGACGATGACGCTCACCCCCTGGAAGATATGCAATTCGTCCTCACGGCGGCTATGCTGCTTCAGCTGACTTTTCACGTCGTGCCAGAACGCCTGGGCTTCTTCGTAGGTGTCATGGTGGGTAAAGATGGCATCGGCATGTTTCGCCGCCAGCTTTTTGCCGTCGTCCGAGGCGCCGGCCTGGAAGACGATCGGCCTGCCCTGCGGCGTGCGGCCAATGTTCAGCGGCCCGGCTACCTTAAAGAAATCCCCGTGGTGATCGAGGGTGTGCAGCTTTTTAGGGTCGAAGAACTCCCCGGTCTCTTTGTTACGCACAAAGGCGTCGCCCTCCCAGGAGTCCCACAGCCCTTTCACCACGTCGAGATACTCATCGGCGATGCGGTAACGCAGGGCGTGCTCCGGGTGCTTGTCGCGGGAGAAATTCTTCGCTGAACCTTCCAGCGGCGAGGTGACCACGTTCCAGCCCGCCCGGCCGTTGCTGAGATGGTCGAGGCTGGCAAACTGGCGTGCCACGGTGAAGGGCTCGCTGTAGGAGGTGGATAAGGTGCCCACCAGCCCCAACCGTGATGTGACGGTCGCCAGCGCTGACAGCACGGTCAGGGGCTCAAAGCGGTTGAGAAAGTGCGGGATCGACTTCTCATTGATGTAGAGGCCATCGGCGACAAAGATAAAGTCGAGCTTGCCCGCCTCGGCCTTGAGGGCCGTCTCTTTGACAAAGTTAAAATTGATGCTGGCATCGGCAGGCGCTGCCGGATGACGCCAGGCCGACATATTCCCCGAGGCGCCATGCAGTATCGTGCCCAGGCGCAGTTGTCGTGTTGCGGACATATTCACTCCTTACCCTTAAAGTTGATTCAGTGCTTTTTCCGCAAGCTGGGCGAAATATCGCGCGGCGGGTTCAATTAAGGCCTCGTCCGGGTTAAAGGCCGGATGATGTAAGCCATACTGGCTGGCGCTGCCGATGCTGACGAAAGCCCCGGGGATCTGCTGCAGGTAGACGGCAAAATCCTCCCCGCCCATGTGCAGCTCGGCCTGCCGGGTCTCATACCCGGTTTCCCGCGCCACCGAGGTGGCAAACTCGGCCCAGTTGGCGTCGTTAACCAGCGCGGTAGGCCCGGCATACCAGGTGATGTCGATCTGCGCGTTAAAGGCGGCGGCAAATCCGGCAGCGATTTCGGCCACCCGGGCCTTCACGTTCTGTTGCACTTCCGTGCGATGGGTACGCAGGGTCCCCTCCAGCTCGACGCTTTCCGGCAGCACGTTCCAGGTGTTGCCTCCAGTAATGCGCGTCACGCTCAGCACCACTGAATCCAGGGTATTCACGTTGCGGCTGGCGACGCTTTGCAGGGCCGTCACCAGCTGGCTGGCGAGTACAATCGCATCGTTGCCTTCATGCGGACGGGCGGCGTGCGCCCCCTTGCCGGTAATGCGAAATACGAAGCGGTCAACGTTGGCGTAGAACGGGCCGCCGCGGGTGGCGAAGCTGCCCACCGGCAGACCGGGTTCGTTATGCATGCCGAAGATGGCGCTGACGTCGCGCAGGGCCCCGGCGCGCACCAGGCTTTTGGCGCCGCCGAAGTTCTCCTCCGCGGGCTGGAACAGGATCCGCACCCGGCCATTAAGCGCGTCTTCGCGGGCTTTCAGTTTCAGGGCAGCGCCGAGGATCACGCTGGTGTGGATGTCGTGGCCGCAGGCGTGCATGACGCCCGGGCGTTGGGAGGTAAAGGCTACGCCGCTGCGCTCCTCAATCGGCAGGGCGTCGATATCGGCCCGCAGGGCAATCTGTTTATCACCCTTCCCCACTTCGGCAACCACGCCGGTGTGCAGGTCATAGGGCAGGACGGTGATCCCGGCGTCACCCAGCCACTGGCGCAGGCGGGCGGTGGTTTGTACTTCCTCGCCGGAAAGCTCCGGGTTCTGGTGCAGCTCGCGGCGCCAGGCGATCAGCTGTTGTTCGAGGCTCATGCAGCCACCTCCCTCTGCTGTCGGGCCTGGGCCAGCAGGCGCAGGGACTGCACCCGGGCGGTGCCGTCGGCAACCGGGGTATCAATGATGAATTCGTCGATGCCCCACTGCTGATGCAGTGCCTCCAGCTGTTCGAGTACCGACTCCGCGGTACCTGCCAGCAGGGACTGGGCGCGTCGGGCGATGCGCAGCGGCTCGCTGCCCGCCTGGCGAGCAAAGGCATAAGCCTGCTCCTCGCTGGCAACGGTGACCCGCTGGCCGTTGGTAAGCTCAACGCCCCACACTTCGACGGATTTGGCCAGCTCCTCGGCCTGCGCCTGGGTTGGCGCAACGATGGCCTGCACCGCGACAATCACCTCCCGGGCGCTATGGACGCGCCAGGTGCTAATCACCTCGCGCAGCAGATCGGGATCGCCATTCAGATGGGCAGCAAAAACGAAGTCCCAGTCGAGGCTGGCGGCCAGGCGTGCGCTCTCCGCACTGGCGCCCAGCAGGAAGCCCGCCGCCGGAACCTGAGGTAACGGAGTGGCACGAACCGCCTCCTCCTGTGAAATCGGGTTGATCCAGCCATCCAGCTGCGCCAGCTGGTCGGCGAAATCGCCCTTCTCCTGCTGGCTGAGGCCGAGCTGTAACGCCCGGGTCGAGAGCGGCAGGCCGCCCGGCGCTTTGCCGACGCCCAGATCCACACGCCCGGGGGCGATAGCCGCCAGCAGGTTGAAGTTCTCTGCCACTTTGTACGGGCTGTAGTGTTGCAGCATTACCCCACCGGAGCCGACGCGAATGCGTCGGGTCTGCCCGAGGATCCAGGCAATCAGCAGCTCAGGCGACGGACTTGCCAGCTGCGGGGTGTTGTGGTGTTCGGCAATCCAGAAGCGGTGATAACCCAGGGTTTCGGCCTGTTGCGCCAGGCTTAAGGTGCGCGACAGCGCATCGGCGGCCGTTTCGTTTTCTGCGACAGGACTTTTATCCAGAATGCTGATTCGCCAGGACATGTTGCAATCTCGTTTGACTAAACATGTCGCCATTATTAAAGGGCGATTTCACCTCTGAGAAACAATTAATTTACATTTGGTTTGCCGGATTTCAGAAATACCGCGTCGGACTATCGCGATGAACGGAGCCCGGCGATCAGGGCGTTGGCCTGCTGGCGGGAGGTGATGCGCACGAAGCGGATATGGGCAAAAGCCGGGTTTTGCATATCGGCCTCGTAGCGCACCCGGTTGCTGCGCCAGGTTTTGATTGTCCACAGCAGGATCGATTCCCGGCTAAAGAAGGTGCGACGAAAACTCTCCCGGTTGCCGGTGCCGGGCCACAGCTCCTGCTGCGTCCAGGCGCGTTTAACCGCCCGGGTGACGGCCTGACGCAGGGTGCGGGCCAGGCCGTAATCGACCCATACCACCAGATCGACGTTGCGCCATTTTATCGGGCGGGTGCGGTTGTAGTTGCCGTCCAGCACCCAGCCTGGCGTGGCGCTGAGCGCCGTCTCCAGCTTTGCGAACATGACCTCGTCCGGGGTGCCCTGCCAGTCAGGACGCCAGTACAGAGTGTCCATTTCGATACAGGGCAGTGCCAGTTCACTAGCGATCCTGCGGGCCAGCGTGCTCTTACCACTGCCGCTGGTGCCAATAATATTGATTTTCATCACATTTCCTGATGCGTCGGGAAAAACGGGCTAACAATGATAATGTTTTATGAATGTTAATGAAACACGATTTCGGAAGTGTCGTTTTCGCCATGGAGCCATTATTTCCGTTATATTTGCCTTAAGTCGGTTTATTTCCCGCCTGCATTGATATTCACCCCCTGCTGATTGCATTTTTATTACATAAGCACCGGTTAATACAAAAAAATAGTTAATTCAGGCGCTTTCTAATTCATTAATTTTTGTGGAGAATACGCCAGCCGTAATATTACAGAATAAACAGTTAACCTTGCCTGAAACTTTTTTCGGGCGGCTTCTCTTTACACAGACATCACCATGGAGTTATTCATGAGGCGTAACAATCAAGTTACACAAAACGAGTATTTGCTTAACGAAGGGTCGACCCTAATGTCGACCACCGATATCCAGAGTCATATTACGTACGCGAACTCGGCCTTTATTGATGCCAGTGGTTATAAAGAAGAACATCTTATTGGTGAACCGCATAATGTGATCCGCCATCCTGATATGCCCCCGGAGGCATTTGGCGATATGTGGTTTACCCTGCAGCAGGGCGAGAGCTGGACCGGGCTGGTGAAGAACCGCCGTCACAACGGGGATCACTACTGGGTGCGGGCCAACGTCACGCCGGTCTACCAGAATGACAGCCTCACCGGCTATATCTCGGTGCGCAATATTCCCGAACGTCGTGAGATCGATGCCAGCGAGGCGCTCTATCAGCGGGTGCGAAATAACGAAATAAAAGGCCATCGTTTTTATAAAGGGGTGCTGGTGCGTCGGGGAATATTCTCCTTCCTCTCTATTTTCAAACGGCTCAGTACCGCGAAGCGGGTTAATTACTCCCTTGGTATTACCGCCCTGCTCGCTTTGGCCCTGCCTTTATTATTCTCTACCGGAATAATGCAGTCCGTCGTCCTGGCGCTGCTGTTTATTTTGCTGGCGTTATTTCTCAATACCCAGATCTGTCGCCCGGTAAAAACCATCGTTAAACAGATGCAGCGCGTGGTGTCGGGTCGCAAGACAGATTACACCCATTTCGATCGCGTCGATGAGATTGGCTTAATGATGCGACTGGTTAACCAGTCCGGATTAAACCTGAACTCGCTGGTGGATGATGTCGGGACGCAAATCAACGGTATCCGCGATATCAGCCAGCAGGTCGCCAAAGAAGGCGATGCCCTGCAGGCCCGCTCGGAAGAGACCTCCGGTGATCTGCAGCAGACCGCTGCGGCGGTGGAAGAGATTGCCAGCGCGGTAAAACAGACCGCACAAACGGCGGAAGAGGCAATCCGGATGGCCGACCAGACCAGCGCCAGCGCGTATAGCGGCGAAGCGGTGATGAAGCAGACCATCGGCGTGATGCAGTCGGTGTCGCGGGATAACGGCCAGATTGTCGATATCATCGCGGTGATCGACCGGATTGCCTTCCAGACCAATATCCTGGCGCTGAATGCCGCGGTTGAGGCCGCCCGCGCCGGGGAGGCGGGACGCGGCTTCGCGGTGGTCGCCGCCGAAGTGCGTTACCTGGCCCAGCACTCTGCTTCAGCAGCGAAGGAGATCGCATCGCTTATCGAGAAGAACGTCGCCAGCGTCAACGCCGGGGTGGATATGGTGGAACAGACCGAAACCCAGCTGACCACCATGATTGGTAACGTGCTGAACATGTCGGCCCTGATCAAGGAGATCGGTCACGCCACCCAGGAACAGACCCAGGCGCTGACCCTGATTAATGAATCCATTTCCCGTATCGGGGTGATGACCCATAACAACACCGGGATGGTGGAGCACGTCACCCAGGCGGCCAACCACCTCACCCAGCGCACCACCCGCCTGCAGCAGGCGATTGCGGTGTTCGGCGGCTGAACAACATCGGGGCGAAAATTTGTTTTCGCCCCGATGAATGGGTGACGGTACGAACCACCTTGCTAATGGCACGGTTCCTCCCTAAAGTTCCAGAGCCATTCAGGAGGTACATAGCATGAGAAAAAAACCATCACCAAAGCTCAGATCTATCGTTCCGTTGCCAGCTCAACCGCGATCGAAACAGGCGTTTCTGTACAAAAAATTGAGCAGCAACTCAAACAAAATCAGGCCCAGGCGAAAGCCGTTGGTCTCGCCCGCTAATCAGGCAGAATATCGTCAACCAGTTGCATCATGGGGCTGTAGTTGCCTGACACACCAGCCTGAATCGCCTTGAAGTAAAAAGTCTTGTGCTCGTCCCACAAGCTATAATCTAGCACCCCTTTTCCCGCCAGAACCGACAACATGTCGAAGAGTAGCCGCGACAGACGTCAATTACCTTCCCTGAAGGGATGAATCAAAATGAACTCAACATGACATTCAGCCAGATAACGAACCAGTTAAGGGCGGGTCATTGATTTCAACTCGCCGGAACAGCAGAGATATTGCTTCCCGAAGCCAGCTATCAGCATGGGGATCCTGTTGGCGGCTGCAAACTGAAAACCGTCCTTTATTCGCCATAACTGTGTCACCGGATCCAGGCTGGTAACGCTGTTCCGCTGAAATTAGTTCATATTTTGACAAGCTTCTACCGCCATTCAGCAAACCGTCGCTGTGTTGGCTGATCTCCTTTCACCCTGCGCCTGGCGACTCATCGCCACGGCAAAAATGGCTAACCCGGCGAAAAGGTCATATCTTTTTTAAAGCGACGGTCGCTGCCGGGAGCCCTGGATGAAAGCAGATAAACTGACGTTAGCGGTCTCGTTACTCGCCTGGGGCGCACTCTATTATCTGCTGGGCTGGATCTCGTTATTTCTCGACGGTCCTGAGAGCCGGGCGGCCTTTATCTGGCTGCCGTCGGGCGTGGCCGTCACCGCCTTTCTCATCACGACGCGAAAGCGGTGGCTCGCGCTCTGGCTTACCCTGTTCCTTGCCCGCCTGTTACTGGGGGTGACCTTTCAGCATACGCTTCACGTCTCGCTGGTGCTGGCCCTGTTTTCGCTGACCAGCCATCTGGGCATTGCATGGAGCGTGCGCTACTTTTCCCGGGGCTACGACCGCCTGCACAAAATCGTCAACTGGGTGATTTCCACTATCGTCTTCAGCGCGCTGGCGGCGCTGGCGGGGGTCGGCTGGCTCTCCCTGATGGCCGGGAGCGTGCAGATGCCGTGGCTGTGGATCGTCTGGAGCGCCAACGTCACCGGCACGCTGTTTGTCACCCCGCCGCTGATGGGCCTGCTGGCCCCGGCCGATAAAGGGGCGCGGCAGGAGTCATTAGCAGGCGTGTTTTTAGTGTTCGCCGTGTTGTTGACGACCCTCTATATCTTCAACGGCGTGCCCGACCGCAGCGACAATATCGCCCTGATTTACGCCCTTGCCTGCCTGCCGCTGGTCCTGCTGACCGCCACCACCGTTATCTGCGGTAATCGCCTGGCATCTCTGGCGTTTATCCTCTTTAGCGCCGTGGTGATCTACGCCTCCTGGCGCGAAACCGGCCCCTTTTATTTCGCCCGCCTGACCCCGGAGGAGTCGATTTTGCTGGCGCAATGTTACCTCTCCGCCGCTGCCCTGCTGCTGGTGTTTATTCGCGCCCAGAAAACGCATACCCCCGCCGACCGTCATCCCCGGTCTACGGCCTACTCCCTCGATCCCGAAACGGGTCGCCTGGTCTGGGATCCTCATGCGCACCCGGCCCTCGCCGCCGCGTTAGCCCAGGTCACCACCCGGGAAGCGCTGCTGATCCGGGTACCCGATGCGCGACAGCAGGCGCAGATGGCCGCCCGCTGGCAGGCGGTAGCGGACAGCCAGCCCGTTGCGGAGGCATTTCGTTTTACGCTGGCGCTCCCGAACCATCCGCCCATCAGAATAACTGAACGAAATATGCTGCTGATGACCGATAAGGATCGCCCGGTGATTGTCGCGTTCTGGTCTGAAAACAAGGAAAGCCTGTTTCAGCCCGCGCCGCAGGAGGAGAGTTAACCATGCTGCAAATCGCTTTTTTGCTGGCCGGGGCGGCGTTTGTCCGCAGAGCAGCGCCGTTCTTCATGGTGGCCGGAATGCTCTGGGGCGGGCTGGGGCTGGCCATTTTTATCGATGGCCTGCAGGGTGGGCTGCACTTCCCCCTGCATATCTTTGGGCTGTTTCTGCTGCTCGACAGCCTGGTCTCTCTGGCGCTGGGCTCGGCGGCTAAAGGGACCCAGCGCGGGATTTTTTACTTTAAGGGCGGCGTGTTCCTGTTAATCGCCATTCTGATTTTATCGGGTCGCCATGACGGCACCCTGGCGCTGGCGATCGTCTTCGGGATTGCGTACTTCATTACCGGCCTGTTCACCATCGCCTCTGCGGTGGTGGTGCGCTTTAGCCACTGGCGTCGCGCCCTGCTCTCCGGGGTGTCGCAAATCCTGTTTGCTATTTTCCTGTTCCTGCCCTTTCCGACAGAACACGACGGCACCGTCTCGCAGTTTATCGGCATGGTGATGCTCACCGGCGGGGTGCACTCGGTGATCCTCTCCCTGCGGATGCGCCAGGTCCGCCACGGCCGCTCGGTATTCGATATTCTCGTCCCGCAGACGCTGAGGATTGGCGAGCGCGAGGCGCTCCCGCAGGAGGTTGAGAACACGACGGGTAATCAGCTGATCGTTCACGTCTGGACGCCGGAGGGCTCGGCTAAACAACAGACGCTCCCGCGTCCGGTGATCAACCGCTACATTGCCGCCGTGGATGCCGACGGCGTGATCTCGACCGGCCATGCGGCGCTGGAACTGCCGCCGACGCTCTATATCAGCCTCTACCCGGCGGCGGAGATTGACCGGTCACCGTCGGAGTTTTTTAACCTGCTGAAGGCGGTGGAGGCGAACACCGTGGCGGGCAAATATCAACCGGATTATCCCTTTGAAGCCAATATGTGGTGCGAGTCCGACCGCAAAATCCACTTCTCCACCTTTAATGCGACATCACTCACCCGTTTCTGGAACCATTACCGGCAAACCAAAACCTACAACCTGACCTGGCGAAACTGTTCCAGTAGCGTGGCGTATGCCCTCGAATCTGCCCTGGACGGCGCGTTAAAAGCGCGCTGTGCCCGGGGCGGTTTTATCCGGCTGCTGTTTATTCCTGAACTGTGGATTGCCGCGCAGTTGCGCAAGCGTGCCACCAACATGGCCTGGACGCCCGGGCTGGTGCTGGATTACACCCGGGCGCTGCATGCGGTGGTTCATCCCACCGACGTGTCGCTGCTCTACCTGATTAAAAAGAGATGGTTTACGGCTGCGGATACTGGTCGTCAGTGACTTTCTCCAGCCAGTCCACCGGGCTGCCGTTCACCGCTTCCGCAATGGCAATGTGCGTCATCGCCGTTTGCGCGCAGGCCCCGTGCCAGTGTTTGACTCCCGGCGGGATCCACGCGATATCCCCCTGATTGAGCTCTTCGGGCGCTTTGCCCCACTCCTGTAGCCAGCCGCGCCCCTGGGTGACGATCAGCGTTTGTCCCAGCGGATGGGTGTGCCATGCGGTGCGCGCGCCCGGCTCAAAGGTCACGGTTGCCCCGCCCACTTTTGCCGGCTCGGTAGCCTGAAAGGGTGCGTCAATGCGCACGGTGCCGGTAAACCAGGCCTCGGGGCCACGGACGGACGGTAATGAACCACTGCGGATAATTTTCATGCTGACTCCTCGTTTGCTGTTGCGTTAACAGTAGCGCAGGGCGGCGTCGAAGATTAGACTGCATAATCAGAAAGGAACCATGAGCACAATTCATATATCGGGAACGCCACGATGCTGAAAGACAATTTTAACGATCTGCTGTCGTTTATGGTGGTCGCCCGGGAGCGCAGTTTTACCCGCGCCGCAGCCCAGCTGGGCGTGTCGCAGTCTGCCCTGAGCCACGCAATGCGTAACCTCGAAGCGCGTCTCGATATGCGCCTCCTGACCCGCACCACCCGCAGCGTGGCGCCGACGGAAGCGGGCGAACAGCTGTTTATGCGCCTCAGCCCGCACCTGCTGGAAATCGAGCAGGAGCTGAGCGCCCTGCGCGACATGCGTGATACCCCAGCGGGCAATATCCGCATCACTGCCGGGGAACATGCCATGAGCGCGGTGCTGTGGCCGGTGCTGAAACCCTTTATGGCGCAATACCCGGATATCCATGTGGAAGTAACGGTAGATAACGGCCTGACGGACATCGTCGACGGACGTTTTGATGCCGGGGTGCGCTTAGGTGAGCAGGTGGCGAAAGATATGATTGCCGTGCGCATCGCCCCCGATATGCGGATGGCAGTGGTCGGTTCTCCGGACTATTTTGCCCGGCAGAGGGAGCCGCAAACGCCTGAACAGCTGGCGGAGCACCGCTGCATCAACATGCGTCTGCCGACGCGCGGCGGCCTGTATGCCTGGGAGTTCACTCAGGATGGGCGGGAGATCCGCGTCCGGGTGGACGGGCAACTGACCCTGAATAACTTGCCCCAGCGGCTGGATGCCGCCGAGGCCGGTCTTGGACTCGCCTATGTTCCCGAAGATACGGTGCAGGAGGCCATCCGCCAGGGGCGGCTGGTGCGGGTGCTGGAGGCCTACTGTCCGGCGTTTGACGGCTACCATCTCTACTACCCCAGCCGCCGTCAGCACACCACCGCCTTTGCCTTGCTGGTAGAAGCCTTACGTCGAACCTGAATTACTTCCCGACGCGCGCCTGCAGGTGCTGCGGATAACGGTCGCCTACCACGTCAATGTTCGCCAGCGTCTGGTTGATATTGCTCAGCGCCTCCGGTGACAACGTCACGCCTGCCGCGCCGAGGTTCTCTTCCAGCCGGTGCAATTTGGTGGTGCCGGGGATCGGCACAATCCACGGCGCTTTCGCCAGCAACCATGCGAGAGCGATTTGCGCAGGCGTCACGCCCTGCTCCGCCGCCAGCCGCTGCACCACATCCACCAGTTGCTGATTGGCCTGACGCGCGGCTTCGCTAAAGCGCGGCACCTGATTACGAAAATCGCTGCTGTCGAAGGTG
This sequence comes from Leclercia sp. TB492, assembly GCF_049974505.2. Lineage (NCBI taxonomy): Bacteria > Pseudomonadati > Pseudomonadota > Gammaproteobacteria > Enterobacterales > Enterobacteriaceae > Leclercia > Leclercia sp. TB492. The sequence continues at coordinate 2,365,810 of NZ_CM127572.1, forward strand.
GTTCCGGCGTTAATCGCCCCGGTCAGAAACCCTTTCCCCAGTGGGCTGAACGGCACAAAGCCGATATTCAGCTCTTCCAGTAAAGGCAAAATCGCCTGTTCCGGCTCGCGCCACCACAGAGAGTATTCGCTTTGCAGAGCGCTCACCGGGTAGACCGCATGCGCGCGGCGGATGGTCTCACCCCCGGCCTCCGACAGGCCAAAATGCTTCACTTTGCCTTCGGCAATCAGATCCGCAATGGTCCCCGCCACCTCTTCAATGGGCACATCGGGATCGACACGGTGCTGGTAGTAGAGATCGATAACCTCGGTTTTCAGTCGTTTTAGCGACCCTTCCACTGCGGTGCGAATATGTTCCGGGCGGCTGTTGAGCACTTGTCCGGGCTGTTCGCAGTCGAAGCCGAACTTGGTGGCAATCACCACCTGATCGCGCACCGGGGCCAGCGCTTCGCCCACCATCTCTTCGTTGAGCCAGGGGCCATAGATCTCGGCGGTATCAAAGAAGGTGACCCCCTTATCCACCGCGGCGCGGATCAGGCTAATAGCCTGCTGTTTGTCGGTAGCCGGGCCGTAGCCGAAACTCAGCCCCATACAGCCGAGGCCTAGCGCCGAAACCGTTAAGCCGTTTTTACCCAGTTGTCGTTGTTGCATTTTTCACCTCAAGCGTCTGTGTCTGAACGCCTTTACTGTAGGCACATTTATTTATGCATACTACAGCCGACAAATGCTTGTGGTTATGAGCCTGATTCATAAATGTACGGTGCGAAAAATTTAGTTCGATACGCATCACTTTCACTCCGTTATTTTTTGCGTCGAATATTAATTGCAGGTAGGATGCTTCGCCATGTTTTGCCTTATCCATACGCAGAATGACTGGAAAGGCAGCACATTTCCGCGCAAAAGCAATCGTTTGTATTGTGAACTGCCGGAGAGGACATCATGAAACATGATTCAGACAGGTAAACAGGTAACTCAATGAAAACAAGCAATAAAAGCGCAGCCGATCATCATGCTGCGAAACGTCGCTGGCTGAACGCCCACGAAGAGGGCTATCACAAGGCGATGGGCAACCGTCAGGTGCAGATGATCGCCATCGGCGGCGCTATCGGTACGGGGCTGTTTTTAGGTGCAGGCGCTCGTCTGCAGATGGCTGGCCCGGCCCTCGCACTGGTCTATCTGGTGTGCGGTATCTTCTCCTTCTTTATTCTGCGTGCCCTTGGCGAACTGGTGTTACACCGTCCGTCCAGCGGCAGCTTCGTCTCCTACGCCCGTGAGTTTCTCGGTGAAAAAGCCGCCTATGTCGCGGGCTGGATGTACTTCGTCAACTGGGCGATGACCGGGATCGTGGATATCACGGCGGTGGCGCTCTACATGCACTACTGGGGCGCGTTTGGCGATGTGCCTCAGTGGGTATTTGCCCTTGGCGCGCTGGCGATTGTCGGCACCATGAACATGATCGGCGTGAAGTGGTTCGCTGAGATGGAGTTCTGGTTTGCGCTGGTTAAGGTGCTGGCGATTGTGATCTTCCTGGTCGTCGGTACGGTGTTCCTCGGCAGCGGTAAACCGCTGGACGGCAACATGACCGGCTTCCATCTGATCACCGATAACGGCGGTTTCTTCCCGCACGGCCTTCTGCCGGCCTTGGTGCTGGTTCAGGGCGTGGTGTTCGCCTTTGCCTCCATTGAGCTGGTGGGTACTGCGGCGGGCGAATGTAAAGATCCAGAGAACATGGTGCCAAAGGCTATCAACAGCGTGATCTGGCGTATCGGCCTGTTCTATGTTGGCTCCGTGGTGCTGCTGGTTCTGCTCCTGCCGTGGAACGCCTACCAGGCGGGTCAAAGTCCGTTCGTGACCTTCTTCTCGAAGCTCGGCGTGCCGTACGTGGGCAGCATCATGAACATCGTGGTTCTCACCGCGGCGCTGTCGAGCCTGAACTCCGGCCTGTACTCCACCGGCCGTATCCTGCGCTCCATGTCGATGGGCGGTTCTGCACCGAAGTTTATGTCGAAGATGAGCAAGCAGCAGGTGCCGTACGCGGGCATTCTGGCGACCCTGGTGGTCTACGTCTTCGGCGTGTTCCTGAACTATCTGGTGCCGTCGCAGGTATTTGAGATCGTGCTGAACGTGGCGGCGCTGGGCATTATCGCCTCCTGGGCCTTTATCGTGGTGTGCCAGATGCGTCTGCGCAAAGCGATTAAGGCAGGCACCGCTGCCGACGTGAGCTTCAAAATGCCGGGCGCACCGGTCACCTCCTGGCTGACCCTGCTGTTCCTGTTCAGCGTGCTGGTGCTGATGGCGTTCGACTACCCGAACGGCACCTACACCATTGCGACTATCCCTCTGCTGGCGGTTCTGCTGGTAGCGGGCTGGTTTGGCGTACGTAAGCGCGTGCATGAGATCCACAGCACCGCGCCAAAACACCCGGACGATGAAAAGCAGGATGGTCTGCTGGTGGAAGAGACCTCAAGGTAAAAGCATGAATAAAAAAGGGAAGGCTGATGCCTTCCCTTTTTTTGCCCGGCGGCGCTGCGCTTGCACGGGCCTACAAAATCCGCACGCACATCCTTTCGTAGGCCGGGTAAGGCGAAGCCGCCACCCGGCAAACAGACCGCACTCACCCTTTTGCCCGGCAGCACTGCGCTTGCACGGGCCTGGATTACTGCGGAATGCGCGCAATCACCTTAATTTCGAAATCAAATCCTGCCAGCCAGGTCACGCCGACGGCGGTCCAGTTCGGATAAGGAGGCTGCGGGAAAATAGCCTGTTTGACCTGCATAATCACCGGAAACTGATTCTGCGGATCGGTATGGAAAGTCGTGACATCAATCAGATCGTCAAATGTACATCCCGCCGCGGCAAGCGTCGCTTTCAGGTTCTCAAACGCAAGCTGTACCTGAGCGGCAAAATCCGGCTCCGGCGTGCCATCGGCGCGGCTCCCCACTTGACCAGAAACAAAGAGTAAATCGCCGGAACGGATGGCGGCAGAGTAACCGTGCGCTTCATAGAGCGCATGTCGGTTTGCAGGGAAAATCGGTTCGCGCTGGATCATAGCGTGTCCTGTACTGTAGAGAAGGTTAAAAAACGTCAAGCGCAGCACGTAAGGATGATTTAATATACGTGGCGTATGTCACATTAATCACACATACGCCGCGTATGTCAAATGAAGATGGAGGACCTATGGTGGCCAAACGCCGCAGCGAAACGATGGAAGAGAACCGGGCAAAACTGATCCTGGCGGCAAGAAAAGCCTTTGCTGAAAAGGGCTTTGCCGCAGCATCAATGGATGAACTCACCGCCAGCGTCGGCCTTACTCGCGGGGCGCTGTACCACAATTTTGGCGATAAAAAAGGTCTCCTCGCCGCCGTTGTCGACCAGATAGATGGTGAAATGGCGCAACGCGCTAAGGCTGAGGCCGCTGATGTGGATGATGACTGGGAAAGACTGTTAGCCGAAGGGGTGGCCTATATTAAAATGGCGCTCGACCCGGAGGTGCAACGCATCGTTCTGTTGGATGGCCCTGCTTTTCTGGGCGACCCCGCCCAGTGGCCGGGTCAGCTGAGCTGCCTTGCATCCACCCGCCAGAGCATCATAAACATGCTCGAACGCGGCGAGATAAACCCCGTGAACGCGGATGCCGCGGCCTATATGTTAAACAGCGCCGCGATGAGCGCCGCGCTATGGATAGCGTCCAGCCAAGATCCCATGAAGGCGCTGCCGGACATTATTGCGGTGTTTACGCAGCTGGCATGCGGCCTGTGCCAGCGCCCGGAATAACATATTTGCCCGGCGGCGCTGCGCTTGCACGGGCCTACGGTTTACGTGGTGTTGTAGGCCGGGTAAGCCGCAGCCGCCACCCGGCACGGGACTTCACTTACAGCGCGATACGGATCACATCATCCGGCTGGGTTGCTTCCTGCTGGCGGGAAGACTTCTGCTTCACCGTCACGAACAGGGTTTTACCGTCGGCAGAGAGCGCCAGGCTGTTCGGGAAGGTCGGAGTGTCGAGGGTTTTCGTCACTTTATAGGTTTTCGCATCAATCACGCTCACCTTACCCGCTTCACGGTGGGTCACGTAGGCTTCATTACGTGCCGGGTTGAAGAGCACGGCCAGTGACTCAGGCGCCGCCACTTTGCTGATGACGCTGCCGTCTTTCAGGGAGATGACCAGCACTTCCGGCTGCTTAGAGTCGGTGATAAACGCGCGCTGGCCCTTCACGTCGAGGCTCAGGTTCAGATAGAAGTGCTCCTTGCCGTCGTCCTGCAGTTTTTTGCGCTCGATGATTTTATGGGTCGCGGTATCGATGGTCAGCAGCTCGCCGTCGCCGTTGGTGGTGTACAGGCGCTTAGCCTGCGCATCCAGCGCCAGACCGGTGCTGAACTTGCCGGTGCCGGTGATGGTCTCTTTCAGCTTCAGCGTTTCGCCGTCCACCACCCAAATCACGCTCTCTTTACCGATACCGGTGATATAGACGGTGTTAGTGGTGTCATCTGCCACCAGCTCACGCGGCTGCAGCGGTTTGACGGTTTCGCTGCGCTTACGATCGTCAAGCACCAGACGGCCCTTCACGTCACCGGTTTTGGCGTCAATCGCCGTCACCGCACTGTTGGTGGTGTTACCAAACCACAGCGTCTGGGTGGCGTTGTTGATAGTGGCACCAAAAGGTTTCAGGTCGCTATGAATAGCCTGTGTCACTTCCAGGGTCAGCGGATCGAGACGGTAAACCACCCCACCTTTATCGGTTTTGCGGCTCTGGGTGGTAGCGACCCACAATGCGTTCTCCTGCTGGCTGACGGCCATCTCATACGCGCCCTTACCCACCGCTTTACGCAGCATCTCTTCGGCGGCATGAACATTAAAGGTCCCGGCGACCAGCAGAGAACCTAACAGCAGTGAGCCACGCAGACGCGGCGAGCACAGGTGACGTAAATTCATAACAACTCCCTTTTAACGTAGATGGTATCGGTGACATCGCTTCCGGCTGGCAAAGTCATCGCTTCGCCTGATTATTGATGAGAATAGTAATCATTATTTATCGCAATGTGGAGTAATTCTTGATCGCATCAAGACGATCCGCCGATTTATCCTACACTTTGATTAACGCTATGTGCTTTTATGGTTTTCAAAACATTTACAAAAGATTTACCATATAAGTACATGTTCCATTTGGTTCGTCATTCCCTTAACCGGCTTTTATTCATGAAAATCATTTCTGCCCGTAAGGCAACGCTTCCCCTGCTGTTGGTTCCTGTTATTTTTTCGCCTGTCGCCACGATGGCGGCCGAAGAGCAAACCATGATCGTCAGCGCGTCGCCGCAAACGCTCTCTGAGCTGGATACGCCTGCGGCGGTCAGCGTGGTCAACGGCGATGATATGCGCCAGGCCACCCCGCGCATTAACCTCTCTGAAACCCTCGGCAGCGTTCCTGGACTACAAATCCAGAACCGTCAGAACTACGCCCAGGATCTCCAGCTGTCGACCCGCGGTTTCGGTGCCCGCTCCACCTTCGGGGTGCGCGGTATTCGTCTGTACGTCGACGGGATACCGGCCACCATGCCGGACGGCCAGGGGCAAACCTCCAACATTGATATCAACAGCATCGAGAGCGTAGAGGTGCTGCGCGGGCCGTTTTCCGCTCTGTACGGCAACGCCTCGGGCGGCGTGATAAATATGACCACCGAAACCGGACGTCAACCCACCACCGTGGAAGCCAGCAGCTATTACGGCAGCTACGGCAGCTGGCGCTACGGCATGAAAGCCACCGGGGCGATGGGTGACGGCACCCAGCCTGGGGATGTGGATTACACCGTCTCCACCACCCGCTTCACCACTCACGGCTATCGCGATCACAGCGGCGCGCGTAAAAACCTCGCCAACGCCAAACTGGGCGTGCGTATCGACGACGCCAGCAAGCTGACCCTGATTTTTAACAGCGTCGATATGAAAGCCAACGATCCCGGCGGGCTGGATTATCAAGAGTGGCGGGACAACCCGCGTCAGTCACCGCGAGGCGATCAGTACAATACCCGTAAAACCATCAAGCAGACCCAGGCGGGCCTGCGCTATGAGCGCCAGCTGAGCGCGCAGGACGATCTCAGCGTGATGGCCTACGCTGGCGAACGTGAGATGACCCAGTACCAGTCGATCCCTTACCAGCCACAGCTGCGCCCGACCCACGCGGGCGGCGTGATCGACATGCAGCGCCACTACCAGGGGATCGACACCCGCTGGACCCACCGTGGGGAACTGCTGGTACCGATGACCTTCACCACCGGGTTGAACTACGAAAACCTGAGCGAAGATCGTCGCGGGTATGAAAACTACGTCATGAACAACGGCGTGCCGGATTATGGCGTCAAAGGGGCGAAACGCCGCGATGAGCGCAACCTGATGTGGAACGTCGACCCTTACCTGCAAACCAACTGGCAGCTGACGGATAAGCTTTCCCTCGACGCGGGCGTGCGCTACAGCTCGGTGTGGTTTGATTCGAACGATCACTATGTGAAGGGCGCAAACGGCGATGACAGCGGCGATGCCAGCTACCACAAATGGCTCCCGGCAGGCGCGCTGAAGTACCGCGTGACCGATGCCTGGAACGTCTATGCCGCTGCGGGCCGTGGTTTTGAGACCCCGACCATCAACGAACTCTCCTACCGTTCCGATAACCAGAGCGGCCTCAACTTCGGCCTCAAGCCGTCGACCAACAATACTTACGAGGTGGGGAGCAAAACGCGGGTCGGCAATGGCCTCTTTACCGCGGCGCTGTTCCGCACCGATACCGACGATGAGATCGTGGTCGACGCCAGCTCAGGCGGACGCACCAGCTATAAAAACGCGGGTAAAACCCGTCGTCAGGGCGTGGAGCTTTCACTCGATCAGCAGTTTGCCGAGAACTGGAAGCTGAAGATGGCGTGGACGTACCTGGATGCCACCTACCGCACCAACGTTTGTGGTGACGCAGACTGCGAAGGCAACCGGATGCCGGGCATTGCGCGCAACATGGGCTATGCCTCCTTTGGCTGGCAGCCTGAAGAGGGCTGGTATGCGGGATCGGATGTGCGCTACATGAGCGACATCGAGGCCGATGACGAAAACACCGCCAAAGCTCCCTCTTATACCGTCGTGGGCCTGAATACCGGCTATAAGCTGAACGTCGGCAACTGGGGCATGGACGTCTTTGGCCGCGTGGATAACCTGTTCGACAAAGAGTATGTCGGCTCGGTTATCGTCAACGAATCAAACGGGCGTTACTACGAACCGGCTCCGGGGCGTAACTACGGGGTGGGCCTTTCCGTCTCGTATCGCTTCGAGTAATAAAAAACCCGGCAGCCCAGGCTGCCGGTTTTGTTTTATGCCATCTGCGCGCGCTGCTCCAGACGGAACGCGGCTACCAGCGACTCCAGCAGACGGGCCTGGTCTTCCAGCGCCCCTGCCGCCGTCGAGGATGCACCCACCAGCGAGGCGTTTTGCTGGGTGGTGGTGTCCAGCTCCATCACCGCACGGGAGATCTGCTCAATGCCGCGGCTCTGCTCTTCGGAAGCCGAGGAGATCTCACCCATGATATCGTTGACGCGGGTCACCGAGTCCACCACCTGCTCCATGGTCTGCCCGGCTTTCGCCACCAGATCGCTACCGGTGTTGATACGCGTGACCGATTCGCTGATCAGCAGTTCGATATCTTTCGCCGCCTGAGAGCTGCGCTGCGACAGGCTGCGCACTTCGCTGGCCACGACCGCAAAGCCGCGCCCCTGCTCCCCCGCGCGCGCCGCTTCTACCGCGGCATTCAGCGCCAGAATATTGGTCTGGAAGGCGATGCTGTTGATCACCGCCGTGATATCGGCAATTTTTTGCGAGCTGGTATTAATGTCGCTCATGGTGCTCACCACATCGCGCATCACCCGTCCGCCCTGGGTGGCGGTTTGCGAGGCTTCTGCCGCCAGCTGGCTGGCGTGACGGGCGTTATCGGCGTTGTTTTTCACCGTGGCGGTCAGCTCTTCCATGCTGGCTGCGGTTTGCACCACGGCCGCGGCCTGCTGCTCGGTGCGCGATGACAGGTCGGTATTGCCTTCGGCAATTTCGCTTGCCGCCAGCGACACCTGCGCCACGCTGCTGCGGACTTCGCCAATCATCAGCCGCAGTTTATCGTTCATCCTTCCCATCGCCCCGGTCAGTTTGCCCAGTTCGTCTTCACCCTGCGGGAGAATATCCGAGCTGAGATCGCCGCTGGCAATGCGCTCGGCCAGCTGAAGGTTGTGTTTAACAGGATGGGTGATCTGACGGGTAACCCACCAGGAGACGAGGATCCCGAAGAGAACGGCCACCACGCCAATAATGGCGGTGATGGTGCTGGAGCTGTAGGCCAGCGAGTCGTTATGGACTTTGACCAGCGCGATGATGTCGCGGATCGCAGCGCTGCTGTCGTCCCCTGCGGTTTTGACTTTGTCTTCCGCCGCCTTCAGGGCTGCTGTTGCAGCATGATCGTTTTTGTCCGCGCGCCAGGCCGCCATCGCGGTCTGCATTTCGCTCACGCTGCTGCCAAAACGGGCCAGATGCCCGGCAATGGTGTCAATGATCGCTTTCTCTTTGGGTGTCCACTCCAGCTGCTGGGCTTCAGCGGTCAGGTCGGCAGCATGCCTGACGTAGTTCGCCATCAGCTGACCGGATTTTTCGTCACCGTTATAGAGGAATTTAAGGCGGTTTATCTTGGCCTGGAAGACCTCGATATTGATGTTATAGATCAGGTTAGTTTGCTGATAGACGTCGCGAATCTCTTTGAAGCGCTGCACGCTCAACAGCGTCGATACCGCCACCAGCAGCAGCACCAGACCAAAACCTGTCGCGAGCTTTCTGCTCATTTTTATATTACGTAATCGTTGACTGACACTCATTCCTGGCTCCTTAGAAGGCAACTGTGCCTTTTAGGGTTATCGGCAGGTGTTGTGGTTAATTCATAGCCAGGCTGGTCTTATCAGTTTGAAAGGAAATAGCATTTCCGGCAGCACAATGACCGCCGGAAAATAATGCAAGGAAATAGTCCGTGATATTACCGCTTCGCTTGTTTAAGTAAATTACGGTAAAAACTGCTTAATCAATATGGCATTTGCCTCGTCGATGACTTTGTCAATCGCCGCGCGGCTGGCTTCTGTATCGCCCTGTTCCAGGGCAGTGAGTAATTCATCGTAGCGATAGGAGCGGCACGGCAGCACAATTTCGGGATCGTACAGACAGTTGAAACAGGGTCCAATACGCACCCATAACTGCTCAATCAGCGCCATCAGCGTTGGCATATCCGCATAGTGATAGAGCGTGAAGCGAAAAGCCCGGTTGGCATGAAGCGCACGCTCCACCTCTCCATTGCTCATCGCATCATGAAAATTGTCGGAGAGAGTACGCAGAGTGGCGATCCGCTCATCAGACATCTGCTCGCACGCCGCCGCAACGGCCATGCACTCCAGCTCCTTACGGATGGCATTGACTTCGTTGTAGCGCTCAAGCGAGACTTCCGGCACCAGAAACGCTTGCGCCGGGGTGGCGTGCAGCGCGCCAGCGGAGACCAACCGCAGCAGTGCTTCACGAACAGGAGTAATACTGGTACCTAACTTATCCGCAATCTCTTTGGTGACGAGCCGTGCGCCTGGTTTCAGGGCCCCTGCAATCAGGGCACCTTTCAGACTCACCTCAACTTGCATCGTCAGGCTCATTCGTTGAGCCTTTTCTAAATTGTCCAAATCCAGCATGTTCAATTCCTGTTACCAACACTTAACTTATATTCCACAGTGATAAACTGACCGCTGCGGGAAAGATATATCCTGTATCTTCATGCCTGATTAACTTTAAAAAAAGTCATCCATCAAAACCAAAATTAATTGATTAATTAATGTCCCTCATTACGTATATGGCGACCGGACTAATCTATGTTGGTATAATTAAAGACGTTATTTCGAATTTTGCCCAGGTAATTATGGCGGAATAATCCGCCATAACAGGTACTATAAGTTATTGTTCGCGACACGTATCACGACTTTACCGAAGTTTTTTCCCTCCAGCAGTCCGATCAGTGCCTGAGGGGCATTTTCCAGCTCGTCCGTGACCTGTTCACGGTAGTGGATTTTGCCCTCCTGGACCCAGCGGCCCATCTCCTGCTGAAATTCTGCGATGCGATAACCATAGTCCTGGTTAATGATAAAGCCCTGCATGCGGATGCGTTTCTTCAGGATGGTGCCCATCAGCAGCCCAAGACGATCCGGCCCAGGCGGCAGGTCGGTGGCGTTGTATCCGCTGACCAGCCCGCACACCGGCACGCGCGCCGCGGTATTCAGCAGCGGCAGCACGGCATCAAACACCTTGCCGCCAACATTTTCATAATAAATATCAATACCCTGCGGGCACGCCTGTTTAAGCTGCTCGGCAAAATCCGCGGCGTGGTGATCCACACAGTGGTCAAAGCCCAGCACCTCGACTGCATGACGGCACTTTTCCGCACCGCCGGCAACGCCCACCACCCGACAGCCTTTCAGCTTGCCAATCTGGCCGACGGTTGCGCCCACCGGGCCGGTAGCCGCAGCGACCACCAGCGTCTCACCTGATTTCGGCTGACCAATATCAAGCAGCCCCATATAGGCGGTGAAGCCGGGCATCCCCAGCACGCCTAACGACCAGGAGGGGTGTTCGGGGTCTGTACCCAGTTTGACCAGCCCGCTGCCGTCAGAGACTTCATAGTCCTGCCAGCCACTGTAGCCCAGCACCCATTCGCCGGGTTGATAGTCAGGATGATTCGATTTTTCCACGCGGCTGACGGTGCCGCCTACCATCACCGTACCGATCTCCACCGGCGGCGAGTAGGACGGCGCATCGCTCATGCGGCCGCGCATATAGGGATCGAGCGACAGCCAGATAGTGCGCAGCAGAAGCTGGCCGTCGGCAGGTTCCGGAATAGATGTGGTTTCAAAGCGAAAGTTATCAGTGGTGGGTGCGCCATGGGGGCGGGAAGCCAGAAGCCATTGACGATTCTGCGTTGAAGATTGACTCATACCTCACTCCTGTTTAGACAAACGTCCTTAGAGACTAGCCGCATCTTCCTCTGTCTGCTTTGACATTACGAGCCAGACTGGTTCAGCCTGACGACCAGATACACGCAGGGCTCGCGGCTTTCGTTGATAAACCGACAATCGTTAGGTGGGCCTAATTCCAGGCAGTCCCCGGCGCGCATTTCGTGGCGGGTATCCCCTTCCAGGAACACCAGTTCGCCAGACTGGAGCCAGATTAACTGGCGTGCAAGGGCATAAGAAGAGGCTGGCATCGGCACGTCGCTGCCGCCGGGCAGTTCAACCTGCACCATATCGATAGGCAGATCGGAGCGCGGCGAGACGTGACGACGCAGATAGTGCGTCTGCGGATCGCGCCATACCGGCTGGTTGGCAAAGCGCAACAGCTTGCCTTCCTGCAGTTCAGCGCGCGCAATAAGCGTGGACATGCTGATGCCAAACGCCCCGGAAAGCCGTGCCAGCAGCGTGGCCGTTGGGCTACTCTCAGCACGTTCAATTTTGTGGATCATCGCCCGTGAGACACCGGCGCGTTCCGCCAGCTCGCTCAGAGACCAGCCTCGGGATTCACGCTCCAGCCGGATGCGTGCGCTGATCCGTTGATTAATATTGTCTGGCATAGTATTCATCACGTAATACTATAGTGAAAGTAATGGATTACAACGTGCTTTTTCCATAATAAAAAGATATGGCTTATACCGTAGCGTTTAGCCTGTCACCCTGTGTAATATTGTGACGAAACGTACCACTATAGTGAACACACAGCCTGAGGATCGCCATGATTATTCGTCACGCCTTAAAAGAGGATTGCGCCGCCATCGGTGAGATTTATAACCACGCGGTTCTGCACACCGCCGCGATCTGGAACGATGCCACGGTCGATACCGATAACCGTATCGCATGGTACGAGGCGCGCCAACTGGCCGGATACCCGGTGCTGGTGAGCGTGGAAAACGAAGTGGTGACGGGCTATGCCTCGTTCGGTGACTGGCGTGCCTTCGACGGCTTTCGCCATACCGTTGAGCATTCGGTGTACGTTCATTCCGACCATCAGGGCAAAGGCATTGGTCGCGAGCTGATGAAGGCCCTGATCGCGGAAGCGCGTCGCATCGGTAAACACGTGATGGTGGCAGGGATTGAAGCGCAGAACGGCGCCTCACTACATCTGCATGAGACCCTGGGTTTTGTCACTACCGGACAGATGCCGCAGGTGGGCACCAAGTTTGGCCGCTGGCTGGATCTGACCTTTATGCAGCTGCAGCTCGACGAGCGCACCGACCCGGATGCTATCGGATGAATCAGTCCCTGACCCTGGTGTTTCTGGTGGCGGCAGGCATTGGCCTGGTGGTGCAGAACACGCTGATGGTGCGCATCACCCAGACCTCGAGCACCATTCTTATCGCCATGCTGCTCAACTCGCTGGTGGGCATTGTGCTGTTTGTGTCGATCCTGCTGATTAAAAACGGTGTCGCCGGGTTCAGCGAGCTGGTGCACCAGGTGCGCTGGTGGACCCTAATTCCCGGCCTGCTGGGGTCTTTCTTTGTTTTTGCCAGCATCAGCGGGTATCAGTATGTCGGGGCCGCAACGACCATTGCGGTGCTGGTCGCCAGCCAGTTGATTGGCGGTCTGGTGATGGACGTGGTGCGCAGCCAGGGGGTACCGTTAAAGGCGCTGATCGGTCCGGTATGCGGCGCGGTACTGTTGGTGATTGGCGCCTGGCTGGTGGCAAGGCGCTCGTTCTGAATTCAGAGGATCACGCCGCCTTTGGTCAGGCTCTCTTCGCGGGCTTCCTGCTCCTCTTTATAATGTTTGCCGTGATGGGCAATGGTCGTGCGCAGACGCTGCTGCTGGGTATAGCGATCTTCCCGGCTTAATTCGCTGTCTTCGCTTAGTTCAATCAGCAGTTCATTCATATGAACGATCACGCTTTCCGCCACCGCGGCATCAACGCGGGCGATAACTTCCTCTAAATGTGACATTGTCACTCCTTATTAGTCTGCCCGGCGGCGCTGCGCTTGCCGGGCCTACGGGTGCATGGGTAGGCCGGGTAAGGCAAAGCCGCCACCCGGCAATCCGTCAGTTCAGCTTCGCCTTCGAGAAATCGCTTCCCATCAGGCTCACGCTGTACCCGCTTACGTTGCTGCGGGTGGCATAGAAGGTTTTGCCGTTCGCCAGCGCAATCCACGGGGCCTGCTGGTAGAAGATCTCCTGCGCCTGGCTGTAAAGCTTCGCGCGGGCAGCCGGATCGCTGGTCAGCTTCGCCTTCTGGACCAGGTCATCATAGCCCTTGTCGCACCAGCGTGCAGCATTGGAGCCGGTTTTAATGCTGTTACAGCCCAGCAGCACGTCAGCAAAGTTATCCGGGTCGCCGTTATCCGACATCCAGCCAAACAGCGCGCTGTCGTGTTCGCCTTTACGCATCCCGGAGAGATATTCGCCCCACTCGTAAGAGACGATTTTCGCCTTGATCCCCACCTTCGCCCAGTCGCTCTGGATCATCTCGGCAATGCGGCGTGAGTTCGGGTTATACGGACGCTGCACCGGCATCGACCACAGCGTCACTTCCGCCCCTTGCTCCAGCCCGGCCTGTTTCAGCAGCGCTTTCGCTTTTTCCGGATCGTAACCGTAGTCCTGCAGATCTTTGTTAAAGCCCATCATGTTCGGCGGGATCGGCGATTTTGCAACCGTACCGGAGCCCATAAACACCGCGTTGATAATGGCGTTCTTATCGGTGGCATAGTTCAGCGCCTGGCGCACCAGCACGTTATCAAACGGCTTTTTCTCGGTATTAAACGCCAGATAGCCGACGTTCAGCGCATCCACCGAGTGGAGGGTCAGATCTTTGTTTTTCTTGATCACGTCAAACTGCACCGGAGATGGCGCAGGAATGATCTGGCACTCGTTGGTCTGCAACTTCGCCAGGCGGGTTTCGACGTTCGGCGTAATGGAGAAGATCAGGTGTTTGGTCGGCACCGCGCCATCCCAGTAGTCAGGGTTAGCCAGATAGCGGATCTGCGAGTCGGTTTTATACTGCTGAAGCACGTACGGCCCGGTGCCAATCGGCCAGGTATCTACGTTTTCCGGGGTGCCTTTTTTCAGCATCGCGTCGGCATATTCCGCGGAGAGGATCGAGGCGAAGTCCATTCCCCAGTCGGCGAGGAACGCGGCATTCGGTTCGCTCAGCACAAACTGGACGTGGGTATCATCCACCTTCTTCACCTCCTGGATCAGTTTATCCAGGCCGACGTCATTGAAGTATTCATAGTTGCCCTGCGACACTTTGTGATACGGATGATTAGGGTCTTTCTGACGCAGCACCGAGAAAATAACGTCGTCGGCATTAAAGTCGCGGGTCGGTTTAAAGAATTTATTACTGTTGAACTTCACTCCTTTGCGCAGGGTAAAGGTATAGGTTTTACCGTCCGGGGAGATGGTCCAGGATTCAGCCAGCGACGGAACCGGGGTGTTTTTCACCGGATCGAAGTTAATCAGGCGGTTGTACAGCACCTGCGAACTGGCGACAAAGGTCGGGCCGGAGCTGGCGATTTGCGGGTTAAACGACTCAGGCGAGGCCTCTGAGCAGTAGATAATGGTGTCGTTATTCGCCGCCGAGGCGGCACCTGCCGGTAACAGCGCGCTTAATGCCAGCGCGAGGAGAGTTTTCCCTGTAGACATGTTTATTACCTGTTTGGTTTTATTATATAGAATGGTAATAACAGCACAGCCCCTCTCCCCTGGCAAATAACGAAACACTATCAGGTTATTCTAAAGCAGTTATTTCCGCTGATTTTCCCACCACCTGCGGGAGAGTGATTTGTCTTAAGGTACATTCAACGTCAAGCACTTTCCGCTGCCTCAATGCTGTAAGAAATCACCCCTTTTGCCGTCTCTTCTGCCGTTTGCTTGCCCGCAGATTTCGTAAAGTAGACGCGTGAAAAAGTCTATGGGATCAAATCGTGGCAAAAACCCTTTTACGCAGCGGCAATCTGGATGATTTTCAGGCCGTTGGCGGCGGCGGACAGGCCGTTTTTGAATCAGCATTGCAAATCCGTGAGGCCCTGCGCCTGCGCAAACAGCAGTCGATCGTTGATTGCCTTGCGATCCCCCAGGTCAACGACGAAGGCGACCGGGTAGACTGGTACTCGCCTACGGAAGGCGTCGTGACCAGCTGGAAAGCCGCCGACGAAGATGCGCGCTTCCGGGCGCTGCGCCTGCTGGAAAGCACCCTGTCCAGCGTGGAATCCCTGAGCAAGAAATCGCTCCAGTCGCCAAAAACCGCCCAGCAGCTGTTTGGTTCCCTGCTGTCTAAAGCGTTCCAGTTCCCGGGGGAAAACTTCCTGTTCCTGGTGGACGGCAAGCCGGTGATCACCTTCTGGGGCTTTGTGAATCTTAATGAAAACGCGCGTGAGGATATTCTCGACTGCCTGCGCGCCTCTCTGCTGCCGGTCCCAATGCCTGCCCCGGTTATTGAGCCGGAACCCGAGCCGGAACCGGCCCCGGCCATCGTCTTTGAGAAAGCCGATGAACCGCTGGTTGCCGCCCCGGCGACGGTGCATATCACCGCCGACGATCTCTACGAGGCGCATCCTGCCCCGGTCATGACCGCCAGCGAGCCTGAGCCAGAACCCGCCCCGGCAATCGTCACGGCGAAAAAACGCCGCGTTGCGCTTTGGGCGCTGCCTGTCGCCGCAGTGGTTGTTGCCGCCGTGGCCGCCCCATTGCTGTGGCCGAAGCAGGCCCCCACCGCTGAGCCGGTGAAAGCCGTAGCCGTCGCCCCGGTGGCGATCGCGCCAAAACCCGTTGCCGCCGTAGAGCCTCTGCCGCAGAATTTACCGCTGCACCAGGCCGAAGTGGCCGCCGTGAAAGCTGCTGAGCCGGTCGAGGCTGAACCGGTGGTGATTACCGCGATCCCGAAAGATGCGATGGTGATGGAAGCCGGTCAGGTGAAATCAGGCTCGACCCGTTTTCTTAACGGCAGCTGGCGGGCGATGCTGGAGGTGACCGATCCCATCACCGGTAAGCCGCCGTACGTGCGCTATCAGATCCAGAACAATAAAGGTACGGCCCGCGTCGTTCACGGTAAGAACGTGGTCTGCCGCGCAACGGTCTTCTCCGGGCTGCACAGCAACGGTGAGCTGATGATTAAAACCCGCGGCAACGCCCGCTGCGCCGACGGCTCGCGCTACCCGATGCCGGAAATTACCTGTAAAGCCGGTACCAACGACGTGGCAGAATGCAGCGCGCGCTACGACGCGAAAACCGTGGTTCCATTGACATTCAGGAAGGCAGGTGCGTGATCCTATGCTGGTAAACCTTTGCGACTACAAACAGAGCGTCACGCTGATTGCGAACAGCGGCGTTCAGTTTCTTGATTTTGGCCTGACGCCGCAGGACTCCGCCCAGAGCGGACGTTTCGTGCGTAAAACCGCGAATGGCCCCCTGCTGCGCCTGGATTTCGATCTGGTTAATGGCCGCTATACCCTGCCTGCCACGGGCGGTGGACAGCCGGAAGTGGTCAAACCCGAAAGCACCATTCTGCTCCAGCAGTCGCTGGCGGTGCTGGACGGCGTCTGGCTGCCGGTGCCGTTTTTACGCTTTAACCCGCCGCGTACCTTTGTTGAAGGCCCGGATAACTGGGCGCGGGTGCAGGTGCGCAAGCTGGAGACGCCCGATAATGCCGGGAACAGCCATCGCGTAACCCTGGCGCTGGACAGCCAGATTGCCGCCCATGCCACCAGCCCCCTGTCGCCGGTGGAGAACGATATTCTTAACGGCACCCGCTTCGCGCTGGCCTGGCGCGATGACGAAGTGGCGAACTTCCTCGACCAGACCTGGATTGACGGCTGGCTGCGCGAGGCCTTCACCCAGTACGCCACGGGCGTGGAGAATCGCGCCGAACGCGATCTCCAGCTGGCGATGCGCAACTTTGAGTACCAGGCGCACTGGCTGAACATTATGGCGATGCTGGGCGAGCAGCTGACGGTGCCGGAGGTAAAATTCGTCACCCATACCCTCAGCACTCCGGCGATCCCGGTGGACCTGATCCTGGATGTGGGCAATACCCATACCTGCGGCGTGATCATTGAAGACCACGGCGACGCCAACGACGGTCTGCGTCAGACCGCCGAGTTGCAGGTGCGATCCCTGAGCGAACCGCAGTATCTCAACGAGCCGCTGTTTACCAGCCGTCTGGAGTTTTCCGAAGCCCGCTTCGGCAAGCAGCACTTCTCGGTGGAGAGCGGCCGCGAAGATGCTTTCGTCTGGCCATCCATCGTGCGCGTCGGCGACGAAGCGCGGAAGCTGGCAACCCAGCGACTGGGCACCGAAGGCAACAGCGGTATCTCCAGCCCGCGCCGCTACCTGTGGGATGAAACCCCGGTGGTGCAGGACTGGCGTTTCAGCCAGATGAACAGCAAAACCCAGCGCGAGCCGCTGGCGACCGCCTTCCCGCTGATGAACCTGATGAACGATGACGGTCAGCCGCTCTTCACCCTGCCGCAGGACGAGCGTCTGCCGGTCTTCTCGCCGCAGTACAGCCGCAGCACCCTGATGACCCATATGCTGTGCGAGCTGCTGGCGCAGGCGCTGGGGCAGATTAACAGCGTTGCCACCCGTCTGCGTCTGGGCTTCCCGGCCTCGCCGCGTCAGCTGCGCACCCTGATCCTGACCCTGCCCTCGGCGATGCCGAAGCAGGAGCGCGAGATCTTCCGCCGCCGCATGTTCGAAGCCATCGCCATCGTCTGGAAAGCGATGGGCTGGCACCCGCAGGATGACGACTTCTCCAGCCGCAAACAGCAGGAGAAAAGCGTGGTGCCGGTGCCGGAGATCCAGATGGAGTGGGACGAAGCCAGCTGCGGCCAGCTGGTGTGGCTCTATAACGAAGCCATCTCCCATTATAACGGCCAGACCGAAGCCTTCTTTGCGGCCGTGGCCCGCCCGGATCGCGAGCCGGAGCCGGGCTGTCAGCCGGGTCGCGCCCTGCGTGTGGCCTCGATTGATATCGGCGGCGGCACCACCGACATGGCGATCACCCATTACCAGCTCGACGATGGCTCCGGCAGCAACGTCAAAATCACGCCGCAGCTGCTGTTCCGCGAAGGCTTTAAGGTGGCGGGCGATGACACCATGCTGGATGTGATTCAGCGTTACGTCCTGCCTGCCCTGCAGACGCAATTGCAGAAGTCCGGCATTGCCGATGCCTCGCTGCTGATGGCCTCGCTGTTTGGCGACTCCGGGCGCATCGACACCCAGGCGGTGCTGCGCCAGCAGACGGCGTTACAGCTGTTTATGCCGATTGGTCATGCGATCCTCGCCGCCTGGGAAGCCAGCGATATCGACGATCCGCTCGACGGGCTGCACGCCACCTTTGGCGATCTGCTGACCCGCAAACCAACGCGCAACGTAATGAACTATCTGCAGCAGGCCATCGAACACGCCCTGCCAGCGGGATCGGAGCCGTTCGACCTGTTTGCCGTGCCGCTGCACGTCAACTTCCGCGAGATGCAGGATGCGATGCTGGCCGGGCACTTTACCCTGGCCGCGCCGCTGCACGCCGTGGCGGAGGCGATCTCCCACTACGCCTGCGATATTCTGCTGATCACCGGACGTCCAGGCTGCCTGCCGGGCGTCCAGGCGCTGATCCGCCATCTGCAACCGGTCCCGGTCAGCCGGATGGTGTGGCTGGATAAGTACCGGGTGCATGAGTGGTACCCGTTCAGCCAGCAGGGGCGCATCGGCAACCCGAAATCCACCGCGGCGGTCGGGGCGATGCTCTGTAGCCTGGCGCTGGATCTGCGCCTGCCGCGCTTCAACTTTAAGGCGGCGGATATCGGGGCGTACTCCACCGTGCGCTACCTGGGCGTGCTGGATAACACCGTCAACACCCTGCGTGAAGAGAACGTCTGGTATCAGGATATCGACCTCGACAAGCCGGGGGCGAAGCTGGATACCCGTCTGCACTTCCCGCTGCGCGGCAACGTGACTCTCGGCTTCCGTCAGCTGGCGAACGCCCGCTGGCCTGCCACCCCGCTCTACACGCTGAGCATTAACTCGGCGGAACTGGCGAAATCTATCGCCGGGGACGGGGTGCTGAACGTGCGCCTGAAGCTTTGCGGCGGCAATAAGCATGATGGCCCGGAAGCCTTTGAACTGAGCGATGCCTGGCTGCAGGACGGTACGCCGGTGCCACCCGATGCCCTGACCTTTAAACTGAATACCCTGGCGGATCGCAGACACAGCGGCAGCCACTACTGGATCGACAGCGGGAGCGTATACCTGAAATGACAGCCACGACGACCACAACTCAGGCGTTAATCGGGTGGATCAACACAACGCGCCAGCACGCCCCGATCCTCGATAACGACGCCGACGCCCTGCTGGCAAGACTGGCGGTGGCCGACGCGCGGGAACACGCCATTGCGCGGGCGCTGACCTCGGGGAGCACCATTGGTTTATATGGTCACTCACAGGCGGCGAAAGCCCACCTGCTCGCTACCCTGTGCGGCAGTGACAATCAGCGAATGAACGTGATTGTCGGCCAGCGGACCTTTGACTACTTTTCGCATATCAACCCGGGGCATGCCCTGACCAACATGGCGCTGCGCTTCAGTCCGAACGCGGCAGAGGTCGCTGATGACGCCTTTCCACTGCGCCTGAGCCTGCTCACCGAGGCGGAGCTGGTGCAGGTGTTCCTTGCCCGCGCCACGCTGCCTGCGGTGGACAAAACCGTGATTGAAGCGCGACTGGAGAAGTGGCGCGCCCTGCGTCAGCCCCAGAGCGTACCG
This sequence comes from Leclercia sp. TB492, assembly GCF_049974505.2. Taxonomy (NCBI): domain Bacteria; kingdom Pseudomonadati; phylum Pseudomonadota; class Gammaproteobacteria; order Enterobacterales; family Enterobacteriaceae; genus Leclercia; species Leclercia sp. TB492. The sequence continues at coordinate 2,385,632 of NZ_CM127572.1, forward strand.
GGGATCACCCCCGCCGACGTGGGTACCATCGCCCACTACTGGCGCGATACGGTACCCGCCGCAGCCCAGCAGATGGACGATGCCCTGTGGCACCAGTTTGCCCTGCTGCTGCCGTCGCTGGATCTGAGCACCCGCGCCAGCGTCTGGTCGCTGCTGTGGGGCGAGCAGCAGGAACTGACGCAGCAGTGGCTGAAGCTGGCGCATATCCTGCACCAGACCAGCCATGCCCGGGAGCTGGCCGCACCGCTGAGCCTGCTGGTTGATAATTTTGGCCTGCCGACCGAAGGTTTTCTCACCCGGGGCGATATTGCCCTGCCGGACGTGCAGCAGGCGGTTCTGCATCCGCTGCATAACGGCGAGCTGCTCAATGCCATCAGCATTCCGCTGGACGTGCTGGCCCTGCTGACCCGCGAACTGATCCTGCCGGTCGAAAACAGCGCCCTGGCCGGGGTGGATATCATTGATATTCCGGCCCCGTCGGCCCAGCCCGATCTCCCGCTGGCCCAGGCCAAACAGCAGTGGCTGCTGGAGCATTATCGCCAGCATCTGCAGCCGGACGTGCTGGTGATCTGCAACGCCACCGCCCATCACGGCCAGACGGCGAAGACCGCTAAAACGCTGCTCAACTGGGTAAAAGAGACCCAGCCGGGCGACGACGCCGCCCTGCCGGGGCTGGTGTGGGCGATCACCCCGCAGGATGCACGCTTTACCCGCCGCACCAATCTCGACGAAGCGGTGCAACAGCTGCTTGGCAAACCCGGCCAGTACTGGGGCACCCTGCAGGCGCTCGACAGCAGCAGCATGCAGCGAGTGCTCGAGTGGCTTTCGCAGGCAACTCTGCCATCCCAGCGCCATACGCGTCTGCTGGCCTTACGCCAGCGGCATCAGCGTGACCTGCACCAGCTGATGCAGGGGTATCTGGCGCCATTGACTCAGGATCCGACTGCCCAGCGCCGCGCCGCGGAAGCGGTGGTGCGCGCCCTGCAGGGAAGCGCCGCCCGTCACGGGGAGCTGCTGGAAGGGTTACTCCCGCCGCTGCGCGCGTTCGAAACGCTGCTCGCGGTGCAGCAGCCGCGCGAGGAGCAGGTTAACGGTCTCTTTACCGACGCCATCGACCTGTTTGCCGACAGCGCCCAGGATACCGATGAGATATGGCAGCCGACGGACAAAGCCCGCCTCGCCCATCAGGTCTGGGTGAATCACCTGCGCCAGTGGAGCCGCGACGACGCCGTCGCCAGCCGCCTGGGACTCGACACCGCGGTGCTGCAGCAGATTAGCGATGTGCTGGTGATCGCCAGCTACCGCCTGAATCTGCTCGCCCAGCTGAAAAAGATTGTCGATACCGATAAAAGCAGCGCCGCGCAGCTGCACGCCGCGCTGGGGAACTTTGTGGGCTGGGTCGGCTATGCGCAGACGCCAGCTTCTGAGCGCCCTGCCAGCCGTGTCCGCAAGGGCCAGCCGGTATTTGTCACGCCAACGGTCAACAGCAGCGCCCCCCGCTTAACCCGCCTCGGCGAGCAGCCAGTGCATGCCGCGACGGCCTATGTCTATGACTGGCTTGTGGCCTTGTATACCCAGGCGATTGATAATATCGGGTATCAGCATCCACACGATATGACGATGGATGATCGGAAGGCGTTGCAGGGCTTACTGGCCTGAAACAGATGCCTGATGGCGCTACGCTTATCAGGCCTACGTTCAGTGCAGCAGGTGAAATGGGTTTTGTAGGCCGGATAAGGTGCTTGCACCGCATCCGGCAACCTCACCGGCCCGCCTGACTCTGCTGGATACAATCAGCCAACGCCTTCGCCAGCGCCGACGGGTTTTCCCACGACATCGAATGCCCGGCATCGGGGATAATTTTTACCTCAATACCCTGCTGGCGCATCTCGTCCACGTCGGCATCGGGCAGTGAAAGCTCACCAAATATCAGCCAGACCGGGCAAGGTAATTGTTGAAAACGCACGTTCCAGCTGGGCTGTACGCCTTTAACCAGACTCGCGGCACCGCGCCACACCGCCCAGGGAGCATTACTTTGCAGGCATCCTTTCCAGGGCGAGGTTTCAGCTTCAAGCAGGGCCTGATAACCGGTACGGATAAAATCGTTCTCCGTCCGGGCGGCGATATCCCGGCTAAAGGCGCCACCTCCGGCATGAAAATTGGGTTCAGAAACGATCAGACCCAGCAGACGGCTATCGGCCAGTTCTGCCGTTTCGATTGCAATGCTGCCTCCCATGCTGTGCCCGTACAGCCAGAATGACGTTATGGCTAAATGGTTAAGCAGTTCAATGACCACCCGAGCCTGCGCTGAGGTTTGATAGCTGTAGGCTTCAGGTTTATCGCTGTAACCGCTGCCAGGCAGATCGATAAGGATGGCCCGACGGGAACCGAACTCAGGGTCGCAGACTATACGGGGATATTCATAAGAAGAGGCGCAGCCGAGACCGTGGATAAAAACCAGTGGCTCGCCGTGGCCGGGAAGTTCTTGCCAGCGCACCGTGCAATGCGCCTGCTGCGAATAAAAGCTGTTCATAAGCACTCCTTTTCAGATGACTGTGTTTTTATACAGGCAACCGAAGAGGAATGCTATTGCTGGAATTTAAATCTGGAAGGCGTCTTCAGAAACAGATGCCTGATGGCGCTACGCTTATCAGGCCTACGGTCAGTGCAACAGATGAAATGGGTTTTGTAGGCCGGATAAGGTGCTTGCACCGCATCCGGCAATACGCCGCGCAGGGATCGCTGTCAGAAGAGAGAAATCAGCAGCGCGACCGGAAAACTCATCGGCCAGGTGGAGCCCACCAGAAAGGCGCTCAGAAAGCGGATGCGTTTGCGATCTTTAGAGAGAAACCAGGTGATAAGCGCACTGATCGTCGCCATGACGGCGTAAAACATTAACATTTTCTGGTACAACGTCATCTCATTCACCCAATCTGCTGTTCAATAACCGCGCGCAATATGCGGCAAATGTTGAGGCAGATCAAGTTTTTTGTTACATATTAACCACATAGATATTATGGTTAATAACAACCGAGTAGTTTTCGCTACATCCTCCGGGCATGCCTGCCTGGCACCCAAACACAATGAGGGCCGCATGATGCGGCCCTGGTTTCCGGGACTACTTCTTCACCGGCTGAGGCTTTTTATTACCCGAGTCGGGCACCTTACGGGATTTGTCTTTATCGACTTGTAGCATAAGACGCTCCTTTGCGGCCTTCGGAATGAGTAAGTATAGCCCACCTGAGGAGTACCACTTTAAAGTAGCATTTTAAATGCACTTTTTGGCAAATTCACGTTAGCGTTTCGTGCTGTAATATCCTCAGTTTTTATAGGGAGGACGTTATGCTGCGTATTCCGCAAAGTTGTATTCACACCCGTTCCACTCCGTTCTGGAACAAAGACACTGCCCCGCCGGGGATTTTCAAGCGCCATCTTGATACCGGCACCCAGCCCGGCGTTTATCCACGCCTCAGCGTCATGCAGGGGGCGGTACGTTATCTCGGCTATGCCGACGAAACCTCCCCCGAGCCCGACAGTACTCTGATTATTGAGGCCGGGCATTTTGGCGTATTTCCACCTGAACGCTGGCACCACATCGAAGTGATGACCGACGATACTTATTTCAATATCGACTTTTTCGTTGAGCCTGATGTGTTGAGAAAGCCGAAAATAGAGAAGGAGTAACATCATGGGCAAAGCAACCTATACCGTCACCGTCACCAACAACAGCAACGGCGTGTCGGTAGATTACGAGACGGACGCCCCGATGGAGCTGATGATCCCGGACGTCGCCGCTCAGGTGGTGAAAGACCTCGTGAATACCGTGCGCGCCTACGACACGGAGAATGAGCACGAGGTGTGCGGCTGGTAACCGAAGGCAGCGACGCTTCGTCGCTGCCTGCTTTCCGCATTAATGCTTAATCATCACATGCCTGACCACGGTGTAATCTTCCAGGCCATAGACCGACATATCCTTGCCGTAGCCTGACATTTTCATCCCGCCGTGCGGCATTTCACTCACCAGCATAAAGTGGGTGTTCACCCAGGTGCAGCCATACTGAAGATGGGCGCTGAGGCGATGCGCGCGGCCCACGTCCTGGGTCCAGACCGACGAGGCCAGCCCGTACTGGGATTCGTTAGCCCAGCCCAGCACCTGATCTTCGTCGTCAAATTCGGTGACGCTGACTACCGGGCCAAACACCTCCCGCTGGACGATGGCGTCCTCCTGCTTCGCGCCTGCCAGCAGGGTCGGCTGGAACCAGTAGCCTTTGCCGTCGTGCTTGCTGCCGCCGGTAATGACCTGCACATGCTCCAGGGCTTTGGCCTGATCCACAGCCTGACACACCCGGTCGAGGTGCGCCTGCGAGCTTAGCGGACCCAGTTCGGTGCTCTCGTCATTCGGATCGCCGATCTTCAGGCTGGCGACCGCGGCACCCAGTTTTTCCACCAGCGCCGGATAGATGCCCTTTTGCGCGTAGATACGGCAGGCGGCGGTGCAGTCCTGCCCGGCATTGTAGAAACCGAAGGTGCGTACCCCTTCTACTACCGCATCGAGATCGGCGTCATCAAAGACGATTACTGGCGCCTTGCCGCCGAGCTCCATATGGGTGCGCTTAATGGTCGATGCGGTATGGCCGATGATGTGTTCCCCGGTGGCGATAGAGCCGGTGAGCGACACCATCCGCACCTTTTCATGCCCGGTCAGCGGATCGCCGACGGTTTTGCCCCGCCCGAACAGCACGTTGAGCACCCCTGCCGGGAAAATCGTCTGTGCCAGCTCCGCCAGCTTGAGGGCGGTGAGCGGCGTGATCTCCGAAGGTTTAAGCACCACGCAGTTCCCGGCGGCCAGGGCCGGGGCCAGCTTCCACGCCGCCATCATCAGCGGATAGTTCCAGGGCGCAATTGAGGCGACGACCCCCACCGGGTCGCGGCGGATCATAGAGGTGTGTCCCTCGAGATATTCTCCCGCCGCCGAGCCGTGCAAGGTGCGCGCAGCCCCGGCAAAGAAGCGAAACACGTCGGCTATCGCCGGAATTTCATCCCCCAATACGCAGTGCAGCGGTTTGCCGCAGTTTTGCGACTCAAGTCGGGCCAGGGCCTCAGCATTGGCTTCGATGGCGTCGGCCAGCCTGAGCAGGCACTCGGCGCGGCTTTTCGGCGTGGTGCGCCCCCAGCTGGCGAAGGCGCGGTCGGCGGCCTGTACGGCAGCATCGACCTGAGCGGCAGAGGCCTCCGCAATGTCCAGCAGCACCTCGCCGGTCGCAGGGTTATAGACCGGCTGCGTTTCCCCTTCGCCGTTGACCAGTTCACCATTAATCAGCAGTTGAGTTTGCATAGTATTGTCCTGTTGAAATCAACGTTATTTCCCGCTGCCGGCAACGCTCTCGCCGTCGCGGGTTAGCCACCAGGCTCCCAGAATGGGTATCGCGGTCACCAGCATCACCAGCAGGGCCACCACGTTGGTAATAGGAACATCGCGCGGGCGACCGAGCTGGTTTAACAGCCACAGCGGCAAGGTGCGCTCATGTCCGGCAGTAAAGGTCGTGACGATGATCTCATCGAACGACAGGGCGAACGCCAGCATCCCCCCTGCCAGCAGCGCCGACCCCAGATTGGGCAGCACCACGTAGCGGAAGGTTTGCCAGCCGTTGGCGCCGAGATCCATCGAAGCCTCAATCAGGCTCCAGGAGGTACGCCGGAAACGGGCAATCACATTATTGAACACCACCACCACGCAGAATGTGGCGTGACCGAGAATGATGGTAAAGAAGCCGGGCTCCAGATTGATGGTCTTAAACGCCGTCAGCAGCGCCAGACCGGTGATGATCCCCGGCAGGGCAATCGGCAGGATCAGCATTAGCGACACCGCGTTCTTACCAAAGAACTCCCGCCGCCATAGCGCCGCGGCCGCCAGGGTACCGAGCACCAGAGCGATTAGCGTTGAGAGAGCGGCAATCTTAAGTGACAACGTCACCGATTCAATAATGTCGCTGCGCCCCGCCGCCGCGCTAAACCACTTCAGCGTCAGCCCCTGCGGTGGGAAGCTGAACGCCGCATCCTCGGTATTAAAAGCATAGATGGCAATAATCATCAGCGGGAAGTGCAGGAAGATCACCCCGCCCCAGGTGGCAATTTTCAGAAACAGCGGCGCGCGTTCACAGTGCATCAAACGCTCCCAGGCGCTTCACGAACGCCAGATAAACGGTAATGAGAACAATGGGCACCAGCGTAAAGGCTGCCGCCATCGGCATATTGCCAATCGCCCCCTGCTGGGAGTAAACCATCTGCCCGATAAAGTACCCCGGCGGGCCCACCAGCTGCGGCACGATAAAGTCGCCCAGCGTCAGGGAGAAGGTAAAGATCGACCCGGCGGCGATACCCGGAATGGCCAGCGGCAGTACTACGTAGCGGAAGGTCTGACGCGGGCGGGCCCCCAGGTCAGCAGAGGCCTGCAACAGTGACGGCGGCAGACGCTCAAGCGCCGCCTGCACCGGCAGGATCATAAACGGCAGCCAGATATAGACGAACACCAGAAAACGCCCCAGCCCGGAGGTGGAGAGCGTACTGCCCCCAATACCCGGCACCGTTAACAGCGAGGTCAGAACCGGCTCCAGCCCCATATGGCTGAGAAACCACTGCGCCACGCCGTCTTTCGCCAGCAGCAGCGTCCAGGCGTAGGCCTTGACGATATAGCTGGCCCACATCGGCAGCATCACCGCGATGTAGAAAAAGGCCTTCCACTTCCCGCGGGTGTAGCGCGCCATATACCAGGCCATCGGGAAGGCGAGGATCGCGCTGCCGACAGTGACGGCAATTGCCATCGTCAGGGTGCGCAGGATGATGTCGTAGTTGGCAGGATTGAACAGCGCGCGGATGTTGGCAAAGGTCAGGTCCGGCGTCACCGACATGGTGAAGTCATCGAAGGTGTAGAACCCCTGCCACAGCAGGGTAAACAGCGACCCCAGATAAACAATGCCAAACCACATTAGCGGGCCGAGAAGGAGTAAGAACAGCCCCAGCGATGGTCTGCGCCAGAACAGCGCCGACAGACGGCTGGCCAGGCCGTGCGGCGCCGGGGTGGGTGCCACGCTCATGTCCATTTCACCTCTCCTCATGCAGCGGCACCATGGCGTCGCGCGCCCAGGAGGCGGTCACCGTCTGCCCGGGTTCCACCCCTGCGGCCAGCGCGGCACCGGTCAGGTTCGCCTGGCTCACCAGCAGCTTTTCCCCCCCGGCAAGACGGAGCTCAAAGCGGGTGGACGCCCCCTGGAACTGCACGGCCTGCACCCGGCCCTGAACCTGAATTTCTCCCTCCCCGTCGAGGCGAATATGTTCCGGACGCAGGGAGTAACTCCCCGTCAGGCCGCAGACGCGCTGCGCCAGGGCGTCCGTGAAAACGTTCGAGGTGCCGACGAAGCTGGCAACGAACGGCGTACGCGGGCGCAGGTAGAGCTCGCGCGGGGTATCCACCTGCTCGATACGGCCATTATTGAACACCGCCACCCGGTCCGACATCGACAGCGCTTCGCCCTGATCGTGGGTGACGAAAATAAAGGTGATGCCCAGCTCCTGCTGCAATTTTTTCAGCTCAAACTGCATCTGCTCGCGCAGTTTCAGATCCAGTGCGCCGAGGGGCTCATCCAGCAGCAACACCCGGGGCTGATTAACCAGCGCCCGGGCAATCGCCACCCGCTGACGCTGTCCGCCGGAGAGCTGAGAGGGTTTGCGGGTTTCCGCGAAGCTGAGGCCGACCTTATCCAGGGCCTCTCGCGCCTGGGCCTGACGGGTGGATTTGTTAATTCCTTTTACCATCAGCCCATAGGCCACATTCTCGAGGATCGACATGTGAGGAAACAGGGCGTAGTCCTGAAAGACGGTATTAACGTCACGCTCCCAGGGCGGCAGCTCGCTGGCGTCTTTGCCAAAGATCGAGATGGAGCCCCCGCTCAGCTGTTCGAAACCGGCAATCAGGCGCAGGCAGGTGGTTTTGCCGGAGCCCGAAGGCCCCAGCATCGAGAAAAACTCGCCGTCACGAATCCGGATCGTTACCCCGTCCACCGCACGCACGTCGCCATACAGGCGTGAGACATCGTTAAACTCTACTGCGTACGTCATAATCCGCTCCCTGGCGCTTAACGACCACCCATAATGGCGATGTAGTCCTGCACCCAGCGGCTGTAAGGCACAAATTTGCCGCCGTTGGCGATGGGCGTTTTCCAGAACATGATTTTGTCGAAATAGTTGTAGCCGTTGGTTTCGCAGCCTTTGTCGCCCAGCAGGGTGCTGGCTTTACAACCTTCCGCCACCACCGGCAGTGAACCGAACCATGCTGCGAGATCGCCCTGCACTTTTGGCGTCAACGACCAGTTCATCCATTTGTAGGCGCACATCGGATGTTTGGCGTCTGCGTGCAGCATGGTGGTGTCCGCCCAGCCCGTCACCCCCTCTTTCGGGAAGACGGTGCCAATCGGCTGATTCTCGCCTTTGAGGGCGTTAGCCTGATACGGCCAGGCGCTGGAGGCAACCACCCCTTCGTTTTTGAAATCACTCATCTGTACGGTAGTGTCGTGCCAGTAGCGGTGGATCAGCGCGTGCTGATCTTTAAGCACTTTCAGGACTGCCGCGTATTGCGCTTCGGTCAGCTGATAGGGGTCGGTGATCCCCAGATCCGGCTGGGTGGCTTTGACGTACAGCGCCGCATCGGCAACATAGATCGGGCCATCGTAGGCCTGAACCCGCCCTTTGTTGGTTTTGCCGTCCGGGAGGTTTTGTTCTTTAAACACCACGCCCCAGCTGTCGGGCGGGGTCGGGAAGGTTTTGGTGTTGTACATCAGCAGGTTTGGCCCCCACTGATAGGGCGTGCCATAGGCCTTACCGTCGACGTTAAACCACTCCCCTTTGACGATGCGCGGGTCGAGGGTTTTCCAGTTGGGGATCAGATCGGGATTAATGGGCTGAACCCGTTTGCCCATGATCAGACGCAGGGAGGCGTCGCCGGAGGCGGTCACCAGATCGTAACCTCCCTTCGCCATCAGGCTGACCATCTCGTCGGAGGTGGCGGCGGTTTTGACGTTCACTTTACAGCCGGTCTCTTTTTCAAAGGCGGTGACCCAGTCGTAGGCTTTATCGGTCTCGCCGCGTTCGATGTAGCCCGGCCAGGCAATGATATCCAGCCGTCCTTCGCCCTGACCGATCTCTTTTGGCGGCTCCGCTGCCTGCGCAGTCAAAACAGTCATGCCGAGCGCGCACAGGCTGCTACGGGCAAATTTTTTGCTCATACGTCTTACTCCTGTCGTAATGAAATCAGAAGGCAGCCGTGCCGATAAGAATATCTTCTGAATTAAACGTAGACCGCGCCAATGCCGCGCACCCGGCGGGCTGTGGAAATTTCACCAGGTTGTGACCGGGGGCGCATTCCCCGGTAACTGGATTATAGACAAGGGGTTAGCAGGCGCTGGCGTTATGCATATTTCCTATGAGCGACAATAAAAAAACGCCGCAAATTAATTGCGGCGTGATTAACGGGATAAGAAAACTTTATTCAGACGCGCGGATCAATCGCGCGAAAATACTATTTTTGCGCGTTTAACATTCCGCTAATTATCTGCGCTAACTGGATCACCGCCTGCTCCTCCCGCTCTCCCCAGGCCCAGGAGGTATTAAAGCGGAAAAACGGCGTCCAGGTGTCGGAGGTGGAGAACATTTTGCCCGGCGCAATGCTGATGTGGTGCTCCAGCGCCCTGGCGCTAAGCTCCCCGGCATCGAGCGGCGCGGGCAGCTCCAGCCACAAAAAATAGCCGCTGTCGCTGTGATGGATTTTCACTTCAGCCGGCAGATGGCGCAGCAGTGCCTGCCACGCCTGCTGTTTACGCTCGGCCAGCGTGCGGCGCAAGCGCCTGAGATGGGCGTCGTAGCGTTTGGTGGCGAGATAATCCACCAGCGCGAGCTGCATCGGTGAGCTGGTGGACAAAGTGCTCATAAGCTGTAGCTGCTGAATACGGCGGGCATGTTTCCCGGCCGCCACCCAGCCAATACGGAACCCGGCGACCAGACATTTGGAGAAGGATGAGCAGTGCAGCGTCATGTCGCTACGGTCCCAAGCTTTGGCCGGGAGCGGCTTTTCGCGGCCGTAATAGAGTTCGCTGTAGACGTCGTCCTCAATCAGCGTGACGTTATGCTCGGTGAGCAAGGCGGTAAGCTGCGCTTTTTTGTCCGCGCTGAGGGTAAAGCCCAGCGGGTTCTGGCCGTTGGTCATCAGCCAGCAGGCTTTGACCGGATAGTCGTTCAACGCCTGGGCCAGGGCGTTGAGATCGATCCCCTCGTGCACGTCGGTAGCCACCGACAGCGCCTTTAATTTCAGACGTTCAAGTGCCTGTAACGCCCCGTAGAAGCAGGGGTTTTCCACAATTACCCAGTCGCCCGGTTCGGTGACCGCCTGCAGGCTGAGATTCAGCGCTTCGAGGGCACCGGCGGTAATAACAATTTCATCCGGGGAGATGTTCATCCCCTGCTGCGCGTAGCGTCGGGCGATGGCGTGACGCAGATCGACGTTGCCCGGCGGCAGGTTCTCGATCACGCTCATGGCGGTGGCGGTCTTGCTGACGTTCGCCAGGGAGCGGTTCAGCTGCTGTAACGGAAAGAGACGCGGATCGGGAAAGGCCGAGGCAAAGGGCACCACCGAGGGATCGCGGCTGGCCTGTAACACGTCGAAGATATAGGTGTTGATATCCACCGCTTCGTCGCGCATCACCTGCGCGGGCGGCATCGGCTGCTGCCCGGTGGGACGGGCCGCGACGTAGTACCCCGACTGTGGACGGGCCACTATGCGCCCCTGGCTCTCCAGCATCTGATACGCATGACCGACGGTCATAAAGCTCATTCCGCTGCTGGTGACCTGCTCACGCAGGGAGGGCAGCTTATCGCCGGGCTGCCAGACACCAAGCTCGATCTGCGAAATGATTTGCTGCGCCAGGCGCTGGTATTTTTTCATCGGGTTCTCCTTGCTGCATCACAGTGTATATCAGCAGGAGAAAAAAGGCAGGATTAATGAACTGTTATAGGTAGCAGTGAAGAATTCAGCAGGCGTGACGGCGCCCGACTGGCTTACTTACGAAACTCAAACGGCACCTGACGCGCATGGCGAGAGGCCGCTAAATGATCGAGGGTGATCATCGATGATTTGCAGAAAATGCACTTCGCGCCGTGTGGATTTTTTTCAGACACGTCGAAAATGGAGGTGCGGAACTGCGAACCATGACAGCACGGGCAACGAAAATGGATAGTAGAACTCATGTAAATCTCCTGAACGTAAAAACGTTAAATACTAAATTGGGCCTTTAAGGCATTAGAGGTCTGAGACAAAACTAATCAGAGCGTTCAGAGCGTAAAGATAAAACCCAAGAGAGGCTGCGGAGAGGCACAACGTGTTGAGAGATGCTTTAAGGTACTGCGACGGATATTTTTTTGGCATTCAAACCGAAAATCCATTTACGCACAACCGAAGAAAGGATGCAAGCGCTTTTCACGATAAAATTCTTTTGGTTAAGCGACTCTCTGTATTCCTTCAAATTTTTTGACCACATCTGTGAAATAAACGGCATTTCTTCTCATCCGGTAATCCGTAAAGTAAAGGTCACTGTTTTTATCTGAACCCAGGAAATCCCGACATGAAAAAGATCGGATTTTTGTCATTTGGTCACTGGACGCCCTCGCCGCAGTCTGGAACCCGCACCGCCGCTGATGCCTTGCTGCAATCCATCGATCTGGCGGTTGCCGCTGAAGAGCTGGGCGCGGATGGCGCTTACTTCCGCGTGCACCATTTCGCCCGTCAGCTCGCCTCCCCCTTCCCGCTGCTGGCGGCAATTGGCGCGAAAACCAGCCGGATTGAGATCGGTACCGGCGTTATTGATATGCGCTATGAAAATCCGCTGTATATGGCGGAGGATGCCGGTTCAGCCGACTTAATTTCCGGTGGACGTTTGCAGCTGGGCATCAGTCGCGGCTCCCCGGAGCAGGTGATCGACGGCTGGCGCTACTTTGGTTATGTACCGGGCGAAGGTGAAAACGAGTCTGATATGGCCCGTCGCCACACCGAAGTGCTGCTGGAAGCCCTGCGCGGAGAAGGTTTTGCCAAACCCAATCCGCAGCCGATGTTCCCTAACCCGCCGGGCCTGCTGCGCGTTGAGCCGCACTCCGAAGGGCTGCGGGATCGGATCTGGTGGGGGGCGGGTTCGAACGCCACTGCCGTGTGGGCCGCGAAGCTGGGGATGAACCTGCAAAGCTCGACTCTGAAAGACGACGAAACCGGCGAGCCGTTCCACATCCAGCAGGCAAAACAGATCCGCGCCTACCGTGACGCCTGGGCCGAAGCGGGACACACCCGCACGCCGCGCGTCTCGGTCAGCCGCAGCATTTTTGCCCTGATGGACGACCGCGATCGGATGTATTTCGGCTCCAGTCGTAACGAAAGCGACAGCGTGGGTTACCTGGATGAGAAAACCCGTGCCATTTTCGGGCGCAGCTATGCTGCCGAGCCTGACAAGCTGATTGCCCAGCTGAAACAGGACGAAGCGATTGCCGAAGCGGATACGTTGTTACTCACCGTGCCGAATCAATTGGGCGTCGACTATAACGTGCATGTGATTGAGTCGATTCTGAAGCATGTTGCCCCGGAAATGGGCTGGCGCAACGAATAAAGAAATAACGTCTCATGTAGGTAATATTATGTGAGGCGTTGACTTCACCGAATTATTAATCCGTATATAACCACATGATTTATTTATAATAACTATAGCACGATATGCCTGGCCTTTGTCATAAAACCAATGTTAAGTAATGCCTGTTTTTTAAGCTAACTGACAAAAGGAGTTTGACATGGCAATACCGGCCTATCTGTGGTTAAAGGATGATGGCGGATCGACTATCCGCGGTTCTGTCGATGTAAAAGATCGTGAAGGTAGCATTGAAATATTAGGTTTTGGTCACGGACTTCATTTACCTACAGACAACAATACTGGCAAAATTACCGGCACGCGAGTTCATAGTGCACTGGTATTCGAAAAAGAATTCGATTCATCAAGCCCATATCTTTATAAAGCAGTTGCCCACGGACAAACATTAAAAGCAGCTGAGTTTAAGTGGTATCGAATCAACTACTCAGGGCAGGAAGAAGAGTACTTCAATATGCTCCTTGAAGGCGTTAAAGTCGTTTCTATCTGCCCTCTCATGCATGACGTGAAAAATCCCTCAACTGAAAAACATAATCACCTGGAGTCCGTTGCCCTTCGGTACGAAAGGATCACATGGAAACATTGTGATGGGAATATCATTTTCTCCGATGCGTGGAATGAGCGATGATCCGTTGCACATTTCATTTAAATGGCGGACAGATGTCGACCTTAAGTTGCCCGGGCGTTGGTTTCTTTCCAGCTTATTCTGGAAACGCAGGAACCCACAGAAACAATCCTGATTCTGTTGCTATTAGGGGTGTTGGCCCTCTTCCGCAGGGTAAATACTTTATCGTTACTCGTCCCACCGGTCTACTGTCCCCGTTAAAAGATTACTTTTCCTCGCAGCTGAGTGGTTCGGACCGAGATTTATGGTTTGGCTTATTCCGTGAGGACAGCCAAATCGACGACACAACTTTAATAGAGGGTATGAGCCGAGGTAGTTTCCGATTACACCCTGCAGGATATCAGGGGATAAGTAATGGTTGTATAACTCTTGCCAGCAGATGTCATTTTTTGGTCCTACGAGCGGCGCTGCTCAACACTGCTCCAGCAATGGTAACAGCAAGCCTTAGAGCTTATGGCACAGTTCAGGTATTTTGATGAAACATTTAAAAAAGGTCTTAATCTGGTATCTCTTCTTTGCGGTCTATATCGCCATTTTCTGTGGGCTTTTTGTTGGCATACCCGAGGAGGCGCTTCATAGGAGTATCTTTGGTCATGCCCGTGAGGTCAGTGAAATTGATTGGGATAATACTCATATGACAATTCTGCTCGTACTTGATGCACTCCTTACAGGAATGTGTATTTTTACCAGTTCTATTATCATCGATAAGCGTTCTGATGATCGGAAAATATTATGAAACCGATAATCAGTATCGTGGTTTGGTTTAGTCAATTGTTCCTTCTTTGCATTGTATATTCGATGCTTTGCGTATTAATGCCGGACATCTATTTATATGACGTTTATACGGATAAGTTTGGTTTTCTTACCGAGGAACAATGGTACGACCGCTATACTTTTAGTTTGTTAGTTTTATCTTTGCTCTTAACGACGTTTTTAATTTGGCTTATCGCACGTTATAGGCATATACGCAAAAACCGCTGACTGTGGCGGGGCCTTGGCCCCGCCATCGCCTTAATCCGCTAACACACAGTCCTGCCCGTTAATCGTCAGCTTTAGAGGATATTCACCTGCCAGTTTTGCTGGCTTACCGTTTTCACCTGTAGCATAACAGAGTTACTATTTAATCTAATTTCATAAAACTGTTATACATAAATTCCCCTTTTCTGTCTCTGATACTCGACTTCCCGTCCCTTTACCATAACAGCCACACCGTTTTACCCTGAGGTTGTGCATGTTTGGTTTAGATGCGTTTCATCTGGCGAGGATCCAGTTTGCCTTTACTGTCTCCTTCCACATTATTTTCCCGGCGATAACCATTGGCCTCGCCAGCTATCTGGCGGTGCTGGAGGGGCTTTGGCTGAAAAGCAAAAACCCTGTATGGCGCTCGCTGTACCATTTCTGGTCGAAGATCTTCGCCGTCAACTTTGGCATGGGCGTGGTCTCAGGGCTGGTGATGGCCTACCAGTTTGGCACCAACTGGAGCGGTTTCTCCCAGTTTGCCGGCAGCATTACCGGGCCGCTGCTGACCTATGAAGTGCTGACCGCCTTCTTCCTCGAAGCCGGTTTTCTCGGCGTGATGCTGTTCGGCTGGAACAAAGTCGGGCCGGGGCTGCATTTCTTTGCCACCTGCATGGTGGCGCTGGGTACTATCATCTCAACCTTCTGGATCCTCGCCTCCAACAGCTGGATGCAGACCCCGCAGGGCTTTGAGATCGTCAACGGCCAGGTGGTGCCGGTGGACTGGTTTGCGGTGGTGTTTAACCCCTCCTTCCCGTATCGCCTGCTGCATATGTCGATTGCGGCGTTTCTCAGCAGCGCGCTGTTTGTCGCAGCCTCGGCGGCCTGGCACCTGCTGCGCGGCAACAATACCCCCGCCATTCGCCGCATGTTCTCCATGGCGCTGTGGATGACGCTGATTGTCGCCCCCATCCAGGCGATGGTCGGGGATATGCATGGTCTGAACACCCTGAAACATCAGCCCGCCAAAATTGCCGCCATCGAAGGCCACTGGGAGAACCCGCCCGGTGAGCCTACCCCCCTGCTGCTGTTTGGCTGGCCCGATATGGAGCAGGAGCGTACCCGCTACGGCCTGGAGATCCCGGCGCTCGGCAGTCTGATCCTCACCCACAGCCTCGATAAGCAGGTTCCAGCTCTGAAGGAATTCCCGAAAGAGGACCGCCCCAACGCTACCATCGTCTTCTGGTCGTTCCGCATTATGGCCGGGCTGGGGATGCTGATGCTGTTGCTGGGGGCCGTTGCCCTGTGGCTGCGCTACAAGCAGCGGCTCTACCACTCGCGGCCTTTCCTGTGGTTTGCCCTGCTGATGGGGCCGTCGGGGTTAATTGCTATTCTCGCCGGATGGGTCACTACCGAAGTGGGCCGTCAGCCGTGGGTCGTGTACGGCCTGCAACGAACCAAAGATGCGGTCTCCGCCCACGGCGATCTGCACATGAGCGTCAGCCTGCTGGCCTTTATTGTGGTCTACACCTCGGTGTTTGGCGTGGGCTACAGCTATATGGTGCGCCTGATTAAAAAGGGTCCGCAGGAAGAAGAGTCCTTCCCGACCGAAAATGATGGTCGCCCGGCCCGCCCGCTCTCGGCAGCGAGCCCTGAGTTTACTACCAAGGAGACACCATAATGGGTATCGATCTTTCCCTGATCTGGTTTGTGATAATCGTCTTCGCCACCCTGATGTATATCGTGATGGACGGGTTTGATTTGGGTATTGGCATTCTGTTTCCCGCCATTCAGGACGCCGACGACCGGGATGTGATGGTCAACAGCGTTGCCCCGGTGTGGGACGGAAATGAAACCTGGCTGGTGCTGGGCGGCGCCGCGCTGTTCGGTGCCTTTCCGATGGCCTATGCGGTGATCGTCGATGCCCTGACCATCCCGCTGACCCTGATGCTGATCGGCCTGATTTTCCGCGGCGTGGCGTTTGAGTTTCGCTTCAAAGCGACGCCCGCGCACCGTCCGTTTTGGGATAAGGCGTTTATCGGCGGCTCGGTGCTGGCCACCTTCACCCAGGGTATGGTGGTGGGCGCGGTGATTAACGGTTTTGCTGTCAGCGGCCGCGCCTTTGCCGGCGGCCCGTTCGACTGGTTCACCCCTTTCAATCTGTTCTGCGGCCTGGGACTGGTGGTGGCCTATGCCTTTTTAGGCGCCACCTGGCTGGTGATGAAAAGTGAGAACCCGTTGCAGGGGCGGATGCGTGAGGTATCGAAGCGTCTGCTGCTGGCGCTGCTGGGGATTATCGCGGCGATCAGCATCTGGACACCGCTTTCCCAGCCCGCGATTGCCGACCGCTGGTTCAGCCTGCCGAACCTGTTCTTCCTGCTGCCGGTCCCGGTTCTGGTGGCGGTGTTGGGCCTGTGGCAGTGGCGCAGCCTGAACAATCCGCACAGCCACCATCTGTCGTTCGTGCTGACCCTCGGGTTAATCTTCCTCGGCTTTAGCGGGCTGGGGATCAGCATCTGGCCGCATATCATTCCGCCGTCGATAACCTTATGGCAGGCCGCCGCGCCAGCGCAGAGCCAGGGCTTTATGTTAGTGGGCGCGCTGTTCATCATCCCGATCATCCTTGTCTACACTTTCTGGAGCTATTACGTATTTCGCGGCAAAGTCCAGCCTGGGGAGGGCTATCACTGATGAATCAACCTGTCTGGAAACGTCTGATGTGGATGGTGATTATCTGGGGCGGCAGCGTGCTGGCCCTGGCGCTGGTGGGGATGTTCTTCCGCGTGCTGATGACCGCGGCGGGGTTTAAAGCGCACTAAATACCCCCCAACCCTCTCCCGGCAAGGGAGAGGGAACAGTCCATGCCCAGACAAATTCTGACAAAACCTTTTCGCGCCTTTGAAGATCCTAATAATAACCTAACTGAACTATCGGCATGATGGCCGCTCAACGTAACCGGGTGGTGGCAGAATGTTTACAAAAACGTTATCGATAGTGATGCTGACCTGCGCGCTTTTTTCCGGGCAGCTGATGGCGGGACACAAAGGGCATGAATTTTTTTGGGTGAAGAACGTCGATCAGCAGCTGCGCCACGAAGCCGACAGCGATGAGCTGCGCGCCGTGGCGGAAGATTCCGCTGAGGGTTTGCGCGAACATCACCACTGGCAGAAGTCGCGCAAACCGGATACTCACTTTCTTTGATTAACTGCCTTTACGCTTCGGCAGCGTTTTCAGCAGTTCGTCAGGGCTGACGGAGGCCACAACGCTGCCCGGCTGAGGCATTTTAAAGATGTGATTTTTCATCTTGCCGATGACGTGCATTTCGCACGGACGGCAGTCAAACTTCAGGGTTAACACCTCATCGCCGTTCACCAGCTGCATAGGCGTGGCCTTCCAGCTCTTGATGCTGCCCTTAGCCTGCTTCGGACAGAGGTTAAAGGCGAAGCGCAGACAGTGCTTGGTGATCATCACCGGCACATCGCCCTTCTCTTCGTGCGCCTCATAAGCGGCATCGATCAGCTCAACGCCATAGCGCTGATAGAAGGCCCGCGCCTTATGGTTGTAGACGTTTGCCAGGAACGAAAGGTGCGTTTCCGGGTAGACCGGCGGCGGTACGGAGACCGCTTTGCGGCTGCCGCGCGGGTAATTCGCCAGACGGGCTTCGTCGAGCATCTCCGCGGTTTCACGGCGGAACTGGTTTAACAGGCTGTTCGGCACAAAGAGTGCGCCAGGCAGGTTGACCTGAATATCCCGGGCGTAATAGATGGTCTGGCCCAGTTTGGCGATGCCGTCTTTCAGATTGTTCAGCGCTTTTTCGGCGTTATTAGCAACCTCAAACATCCCATCCAGGGTGTGGGTCACACTGGTGCCGTCTTCGCTGGTCATGGTGAGGATCAGTTGCTCTTCCCAGCCGCCCAGCTCAATGTCCACCGCAATGCGACGCTCGCTGGAGGTTTTCATCAGCGCCTGCTGCCAGTTATGGTCGAGGTTGCGGTTCAGGGCCGCATGTGGACGCGCTTTATACAGATCGGCAGGCATTTCGTTCGGCCAGACGCGATAGCGGTTTTCAGTGGTTTTTTCCACCGTATTGGCGCGGAAGCCCACCACTTCACGTTTGATCATCACGTTCAGGCCATCACCGTTCGCCAGCGGTTCTGTCACTTCCACGTCGAGATACTCTTTCGTCACCTTCAGCACTTCACCCACCGGCAGGCCAATAAATTTCGGTGAATCGAAGGCGCCGATGTCGTCTTTACGCGCGTTCACGAAGTAGTCGGTGCTGCCGCGGTGGAAGGTTTTATCGGTGGACGGGATAAAGAAGTGCTCGGTGCGCCCGGCGGAGCTGCGGGCCAGGCCGCCGCGATCTTCAATGATGGCATCGAGCATCTGGCGATAATGAGCGGTGATGTTCTTCACGTAGCTCATGTCTTTGTAGCGCCCTTCAATCTTGAAGGATTGCACGCCCGCGTCGATCAGCGCGCCAAGGTTGGCGGTCTGATCGTTATCTTTCATCGACAGGAGGTGTTTATCAAAGGCCACCACGCGGCCCTGATCGTCTTTCAGGGTATAGGGCAGACGGCAGGCCTGGGAGCAGTCGCCGCGGTTGGCGCTGCGCCCGGTCTGGGCGTGAGAGATGTTGCACTGCCCGGAGTAGGCCACGCACAGCGCGCCGTGGATAAAGAACTCGATGGTGGCGTCGGCCGCCTGGTGAATATCGCGGATCTGATTGAGGTTCAGCTCGCGCGCCAGCACAATCTGGGTGAACCCGGCATCAGAGAGAAACTTCGCTTTCTCCACGCTGCGGATATCGCACTGGGTACTGGCATGCAGCTCAATCGGCGGGATATCCATCTCGAGCACACCCATGTCCTGGACGATTAGCGCGTCGACGCCGGTCTGATAAAGGTCGGTAATCAGACGCTGCGCCGGCTCCAGTTCATCATCATGAAGAATGGTGTTCAGGGTCACGAACACCTTCGCCCCGAAACGGTGGGCGAACGGCACCAGGTCGGCGATATCGCGCAGGCTGTTGCTGGCATTATGGCGGGCGCCAAATCCAGGGCCGCCGATATAGACCGCATCGGCGCCGTGAAGAATCGCTTCACGGGCAATGGCGGCGTCACGAGCCGGGCTTAAGAGTTCAAGATGATGGGATGGCAGGCGCATACTTCGTCGTTATCCGTTATGGTCAAAATGGCGGCTATTGTAGTCAGAAGTATGGGCCAGTGAAACAGTTTTGCGTGCCTTTAGCGGGGATAATGGATAAGCGAGTGAAAGTGCACCGTCTGGCCGCTGCTGTTGTGGTAGGCGTGCGGTTTATCTCCGGCAAATCGCAGGCCGGTATCGGGGGCTAACGTCTGCCAGACGCCGTCGATCTGCATCTCCAGCTCCCCGCTGATCACCACCACGTGCTCAATCACCCCGGCTTCGTGCGGCGTGGATTCGCTGAGTGCGCCCGGGGCGAGGGTGATCGAGAAATGATCATACTTTAGCGTCTCGTCCCAGGGAAACAGCGGTTTGACCACCATCGCCTGCTGCTGCGGGTCGAAGACCGGCGGATTCTCCGCTTCGGGGGTGATAAAGGTGGAGAACGGCACGTTCAGCCCGGTGGCAATTTTCCACAGCGTTGAGACTGTCGGACTGGATTCGTTGCGTTCCACCTGGCCGAGCATCGCTTTCGACACGCCGGTCTCTTCTGCCAGCTTTGACAGGCTCCAGCCGCGCGCCTGACGCAGCGCTTTCAGTGTAAAGGCAAGATGTTGTGTGATGTCCATGGGCCCTCCCGTTGTCGCGAGTGTAACACTTGTATGCTATAACGCACAGTGCTACATTCACGGCTGTTATAACGCACAACGGAGTTCTCATGCGCCCCTCCTCACTTACCTTTCCCACGCTGTTATCGGGTTTTGTCGCCGTGCTGGTGGGCTACGCCAGCTCGGCGGCTATCATCTGGCAGGCCGCCGCGGCGGCAGGCGCAACGGCACCACAGATTGCTGGCTGGATGACGTCGCTGGGGATCGGCATGGGGATCAGCACCCTGGCGCTGTCGTGGTGGTATAAAGCCCCGGTGCTCACCGCCTGGTCGACGCCCGGCGCCGCCCTGCTGGCGACCAGCTTGCAGGGAGTAACTCTCTCAGAGACCATCGGCATCTTTATCTTTGCCAATGCCCTGATCCTGATTTGTGGCGTCAGCGGCCTGTTTGCCCGGTTGATGAAAGTCATCCCCCATTCGCTGGCAGCGGCGATGCTGGCGGGCGTCCTGCTGCGCTTCGGGTTACAGGCTTTCAGCAATCTGGAGGGGCATCTGCTGCTGTGCGGCAGCATGTTGCTGGCCTGGCTTATTACCAAAGCTTTCGCCCCGCGCTATGCCATCGTGGCTACCCTGCTGGTGGGCGGTGCGGTAGCGGCCCTGAAAGGTGACGTTGTCACTGATAAGTTAACCTTTGCGGTGGTAATGCCGGAATTTATCGCCCCGACCTTTAACCTGACCACGCTTGTCAGTATCGGTCTGCCCTTCTTCCTGGTGACCATGGCCTCGCAGAATGCGCCCGGGTTCGCCACGCTCAAAGCCTCCGGCTATCCGGTGGCGGTCTCGCCGCTGATCGTCTTTACCGGCGGGCTGGCGCTGCTGCTGTCGCCGTTTGGCGTGTACTCGATCTGCATTGCGGCGATCACCGCCGCCATCTGTCAGAGCCCGGATGCGCACCCGGATGCCGGCAAACGCTGGTTGGCCGCGGCGGCGGCAGGCATCTTTTATCTGCTGGCGGGGATTTTCGGCGGCTCGATTAGCGGGCTGATGGCGGCCCTGCCGTTAAGCTGGATCCAGACTCTGGCGGGGCTGGCACTGCTGGGTACCATCGGTGGCAGTCTGCATCAGGCCCTGCACAATGAGGCCGAACGCGATGCCGCGATCGTGACCTTTCTGCTCACCGCCAGCGGCGCGACGCTTGCCGGGATTGGCTCGGCGTTCTGGGGATTAGTGGCGGGCGGCATCTGCTACGCCCTGCTGTTACGCACCCGACGCGCGTAGCTGGGACGGCGTCAGCCCGGTGGCAGCGCGAAAGCGGTTGCTGAAATGGCTGGCGGAGCTGAACCCGCAGGCCAGCGCGATCTCGGTCAGCGGCTGGCGGGTGGATCGCACCAGGACTTTGGCCTTCTCCATCCGCCGCTGCATCACATACTGGTGCGGCGCCATCTGCATCGACTGACGGAACATGCGGGCAAAATGAAACTCGCTTAAGCTCGCCTGTGCAGCGAGATCCGCCAGGGTCAGCGGCTGGGCCAGATTCTCTTCGATAAACCCCAGCACGTTGCGCAGCACGAACGGCGACAGGCCGCCCGTTGCCGTCGGGAGCGCCCACTGCACGTTGCTGTAATGCTGCACCAGATGGGTAAGAAGCAGCGTCGAGGCGGTACTCAGCGTGAGCTGGTTGGCCGACTGCTGCCAGTCGCAGCCGAGGATAAAATGGCGGTACAGGGCGGTAATGCTGGCATCGTCGCCAAACAGATTTTCGTCCAGGGTAAAGCTGTACGGGCTTTTATCCCAGATCTGCTCCCCGACGTTGCGCAGGTGCGCGTCGGTACAGTAGAGATGGATAAACGACAGATCGTCGCGGATATCCCAGCTGGATTCGCTCTCTTTTGGCATCAGGCAGAAGCGATCCGGGCCGCCGCCGTTTTTCCAGCCCGCGTTGGTTTTGTGATAGCTCTCGTAGCCGTCGGCAATATAGAGGCTCAGGGTGTGGTGATCGCAATATTGCGTAATGGTGTCACGTTTATTTGACCAGGCCGCCAGCTGGATGCCTGAATTCAGCGCCACGGCATTGTGCAATACCGCTTTATGCTTGC
The DNA here is from genome assembly GCF_049974505.2 of Leclercia sp. TB492. Taxonomy (NCBI): domain Bacteria; kingdom Pseudomonadati; phylum Pseudomonadota; class Gammaproteobacteria; order Enterobacterales; family Enterobacteriaceae; genus Leclercia; species Leclercia sp. TB492. Next base: position 2,407,790 of record NZ_CM127572.1, read on the forward strand.
GCAGATTTTCAAAGGCACCGTACATCTCAGCCATAGCGACTCACACCCTGATAAATAAGAACCATTGAGTCTAAAAAGATCTTCACTTCAGTGCCAGCCCTGTTCACTCTCCGTCAGGAAAAAAGCGCAAGAATATGCAAGTTCACCGCAAGCCTGTGAAAGAAGGCCCTTCTCCCTGCCGCCATACTGGGGTCAGACTTTGCTGATAAGAGAAAAAACGATGAACGCATTATTGTACGCGCTGGTGGTCGTGATCTGGGGAACCACCTGGATTGCCATCTTTTTACAACAGGGGCCGGTGCCTGCGCCGGTCTCTATTTTCTGGCGCTTCGCCGTCGCCACCGCCACCATTATGGCGGTGCTGTTAATATTGCGACGCCTGCGCCCGCTCGCCTTGCGCGACCATCTGTTTTGCGGCCTGCAGGGCTGCTGCGTCTTCTGCTTTAATTTCTGGTGCTTTTATACGGCAGCGGAATACATCAATACCGGCCTCGAATCGGTGATTTTTTCGATGGCGGTGCTCTATAACGCCCTGAACAGCTTCCTCTTTTTTGGTCAGCGCCCGCCGGCACGCTTTTATCTGGCGGCGGCGCTGGGGCTGCTCGGCATTATCACCCTGTTCTGGAACGACCTGTTAGCCAGCGGCTGGAGCGCCGGTCTGCTGTTCGGCATTGCCCTGTCGGCGCTGGGCACCTACGGCTTCTCACTCGGGAATATGATCAGCCTGCGCCACCAGCGCAACGGGCTGGAAACCATGACCACCAACGCCTGGGCGATGCTGTACGGCACTCTGGTGATGGGGGCGATTGCGCTGATCCGCGGGGATGACTTTACGCCGGTCTGGTCGGTGAGCTATATGGGCGCTCTGCTCTATCTGGCGCTTTTTGGCTCGGTGATTGCCTTTGGCGCTTACTTCACGCTGGTAGGGCGGATTGGCGCGGGCAAAGCGGCGTACAGCACCCTGCTGTTCCCGCTGGTGGCGCTTTCGTTCTCGACGGTGTACGAGGGGTATGTCTGGCACAGCAACGGCATTGCCGGGCTGCTGCTGATCTTAACGGGAAATCTGGTGATGTTTGCCCGACCGGAGAACTGGTTCAGACGGCTGCGTACGGCGTAAAAAAAACCGGCCTGCGCGTTGCAGGCCGGTCTGTGGTTATTTGGTTTTATTCACATCAAACATGGTGGCATCGGTCGCCATGTCATCAACAACCTGCTTGAGGGTCGCGAAGGTCATTGGTGTACTTTCGTTATTCAGCTCTTTCCCTTCACCCTTACGGACGACTTTGATGACCGGCTTGTTGGTCTTAGAGTCAATCAGCTCACCTTCAAAGAAGAGGTGGGTATCCATAGTACGGTGACCGGTTGCCATTTGCGTGCCGGCAACCACCAGCGCCACAGGGACAACTTCATAGAACTGCAGGCCTTCTTTCTGCGAGCTGACACCGGTGATGGCGCCACGGAAGATCAGGCTGCGTGAACCCGGGGTCGTCACAATCGGCTTACGCTGGCCGATAGCGGTTTTCATTTTGGTGTTGGTGTAGTTTAACAGTTCATCCAGCGTGCGTTGGCCAATCTGAGTGGTAGGCTTAGGCGTCGGATAATAGGTGATATTGTTCCAGATAATGCTGTCGTAGTTTGCTTCGTTATAAGACGGATCAACCCAGCGCAGCGTTGGTTTACCCGATGCAGAGGTGGTTTGCTGGAGCCCTGAGTAGTCTTTTAAAAAGCCTGAATATTGTTCAGGCGCAGCCACTTTTGACGCACAGCCAGCAAGAAGCAACAGGCCGGAGAGCGCGGCAACTTTAAATAAAGTATTAGTACGCATAATGGGTGTATCCCTGTTAAGTGCAAATATGCAATTGAAGTTATAGCAAAAGTTGGCTGAAAGAAAAGTGACAAAAAATGATGAAGACAGCACAAATTAAAAAAAAATCGCCCGTCTTGATGACGGGCAGAATTAAACGTTTATTTTATATCCACTTGCCAGAATAAATGTTTACCGAACGGATCAATTTCATAACCTGTGACTTCTTTGCGTACAGGTTCAAAAATAGTTGAGTGCGCAATCATCACCGCTGGCATTTGGTCGTGCATCATTTGCTGTGCCTGCTGGTATAACGCCGCACGTTTATTCTGATCGGTAATAGATTTCGCTTCGGCAATAATTTTATCAAATGGCGGATAACACCATTTGGCGGAATTCGACCCGCCGTTGGCCGAGGTGCAGGTAAAGAGCGGGCCGAAGAAATTATCCGGATCGCCCGTTGCCGTCGTCCAGCCCATCAGCGCCGCCTGATGCTCACCCCCCTTCACCCGCTTGAGGTACTCCCCCCACTCATAGGTGACGACTTTGGTCTGCACGCCGACTTTTGCCCAGTCGGCCTGGATCATCTCGGCCATCCGTTTGGCATTGGGGTTGTACGGACGCTGGACCGGCATGGCCCACAGGTCGATGGTCATCCCGTTGGCAAACCCGGTCTCTTTCAGCAGGGCTTTGGCTTTTTCCGGATCGTAGTCGTAGTCTTTCAACTCACTGTCTGCGCTCCAGACGCCCGGCGGCAGCAGGTTTTTCGCGGCGGTGCCGGTGCCCTGGAAGACGGCCTCGATAATGGCCGGTTTGTTGATCGCCATCGCCAGCGCCTGGCGCACCTTGACGTTATCCAGCGGCGGTTTTTGCGTATTGAACGACAGGAAGCCGGTATTCAGCCCCGCCTTGCTCATGAGATTGAGATCTTTGTTGGCCTTCATCCGCGGCAGATCGGCGGGGTTCGGGAACGGCATTACCTGGCACTCGTTTTTCTCCAGCTTGGCGAAGCGCACCGAGGCGTCCGGAACGATGGTGAACACCAGGCGATCCAGCTTCGCTTTGCCCTGCCAGTACTCAGGGAACGCCGTAAACAGAATACGCGAGTCCTTCTGGTACTTCGCCAGCTTAAACGGCCCGGTGCCGATCGGCTCCATATCCACCTTCTCCGGGGTGCCGGCTTTCAGCATCGCGTCGGCATATTCGGCAGAGAGGATTGAGGCGAAGTACCAGGCCAGGTCCGCCACGAACGGCGCTTCCGGATGGGCCAGGGTGAAGCGCACCGTATGCTCATCCACTTTGTCGATGGCGACGATCAGCTTGCCGAACTCCAGGCTCTCGAAATTGGAGTAGTTACCGTTGGAGACGTTGTGATACGGATGACTGGCATCTTTCTGACGCATAAACGAGAAGATCACATCATCGGCGTTAAAGTCTCGTGTCGGGGTGAATAGCGTATTGCTCTGGAACTTGACCCCTTTGCGCAGATGGAAGGTATAGACCTTGCCATCCTCACTGACGTCCCAGCTTTCGGCCAGGCTCGGCACCAGATCGGTAGTGCCCGGAGTAAAATCCACCAGCCGGTTATACACCGGTACGGCGCTGGCATCCACGCTGGTGCCCGAGGTATAGAGTTGCGGGTTAAAGTTCTCCGGCGATCCTTCCGAACAGTAAACCAGCGTTTTAGCGGCAACGGTGGAACTGACCGTCAGCGCGGCGACCATCAGTGCCAGGGTTGTGAGGTTGCTTTTCATCGCGTTTTCCTGTCTTTTAATTTGACGGCTAATGAATTTTTGTCGTGCCAAACCATAAATAACACTAAAGTGATTGTGCAAACACCTGATAACACAAATAAAGAAGGATCCACCATGGCTCACGCGCTCGCCAGTCAATTAACCCAACGCTTCTTTCGCTACCTGGCTATCACCAGCCAGAGCGATCCGAAGGTGAAAACCCTGCCCTCCACCCCCGGTCAGCATGAGATGGCTCGTGCACTGGCGATGGAGCTGCAAACGCTGGGTCTGGACGACATTGTGATCGACGAATTTGCCACCGTTACCGCGGTGAAAAAGGGCAATGTGCCCGGCGCACCGCGCATCGGTTTTATCACCCATATCGATACCGTCGACGTGGGATTGTCACCGGATATTTATCCGCAGATCCTCACGTTTACCGGAGATGATCTCTGTCTGAACCGTGAAAAAGATATCTGGCTGCGGGTCAGCGAGCACCCGGAAATTCTGGCCTATCCCAACGAAGAGATTATCTTTAGCGACGGTACCAGCGTACTGGGCGCCGACAACAAAGCGGCGGTCACCGTGGTGATGACGCTGCTGGAGAACCTCACCGCAGAGCATCAACATGGCGATATCGTGGTGGCCTTCGTGCCGGACGAAGAGATTGGCCTGTGCGGAGCGAAAGCCCTGGATCTGGCGCGTTTTGACGTCGATTTCGCCTGGACTATCGACTGCTGCGAGCTGGGGGAGATTGTTTATGAGAACTTCAATGCCGCAGCGGCGGAAATTCGCTTTACCGGCGTGACCGCGCACCCGATGTCGGCCAAAGGGGTGCTGGTGAACCCGCTGCTGATGGCCACCGACTACATCAGCCACTTCGATCGCCTGCAAACACCGGAGCATACCGAAGGCCGTGAAGGCTACATCTGGTTCAACGGCATCCAGGCCGGGCAAAACGAGGCGGTGCTGAAGGCCAATATTCGTGATTTCGATCGCGACAGCTTTGCCGCCCGTAAGGCGCAAATTGGCGACGTCGCGCAGAAGATCGCCGCACAGCACCCTACCGCGAAGGTGAGCTGGCATATCGAAGATACCTACAGCAACATCAGCAACGCCGTAGGGGAAGATCGTCGGGCTATCGACCTGATGTTTGAGGCGATGGAAAGCTTAGGCATCACGCCGAAACCGACCCCGATGCGCGGCGGCACCGACGGCGCGGCGCTTTCAGCGAAGGGGCTGTTGACCCCGAACTTCTTCACCGGTGCCCATAATTTCCACTCGAAGTTTGAGTTTTTACCGCTGAAATCGTTCGAGGCCTCGTATCATACCGCGCTGCAGCTTTGTCTGCTGGCGGCACGTTAAGCCGGATGGCGGCTGACACCTTACCCGGCCTACAAAACCCCTGACCTGTAGGTCCGTGCAAGCGAAGCGCCGCCGGGCAATGCCCGTTACGCTGGTTTACGCGCCAGCAGCGTGGCGAAACGCAGTTTAATACGATTCCCCTGGGCGTCGGTGCGGTGTAACTCACCGACGTCCTCGTTGTACTTCAGCTGTTCCCAGCCCGCATAGTAGCCGCTCAGCTCCCCGGTTTTGAACGCAAACGGGAAGCCGACGTTGCACGGATAGTCTTCGGTATCCATTGCCGCCACAATCAGGTTATAGCCGCCCGGTTTGGTGCAGCGCTGCATGTTGTCAATCAGGCCCGGAATAGTCTCTGGCTGGAGGAACATCAGCACGACGGTTGAGAGGATAAAATCGTATTCGCCGTCAAAGCGCAGGCTGTTGAGATCCTGAATCGCCGTCTGCAGGTTAGCGATCCCCTCTTTGGCCTTGATGCTCTCGATGTTATCGATACTTGCCGCATTCTTATCCCACGCGGTAACGTCAAAACCATTAGCCGCCAGGTAGAGGCTGTTACGTCCGTTGCCGCAGCCGAGATCCAGGGTTTTGCCCGGTTTAACCATCCCTGCGCTATACACCACCTCAGAGTGGGTGCGGGTCATGCCATATTTTTCGGTAAAGTAGTTCTCATCAAACACAGTCATTCTCTTTCCTCAGCTTGCATAAGCGTTGCTTTGTCTGCACGGACCAACAGTTTGCCCTGCATCAGCAGGATAAACGTGCGCACCAGTAATAGCGCAATGATGGCATTGGTAAAAATAAACAGCGGGATGGCGATGGCGTGGAAAAAACCGGACGGGCTACTCTGCCCCAGATGCAGACCGGTGGTAGCCAACGCCGAGACGCCGAACGAAAAGCTCCAGAACGACGCATTAAACGGCTGCGACAGATACCAGGGCATCAGGCGCAGGGTAAACAGCAGCTGCAGCAGGCCGTAGCCGAACAGCATTTTAGCGAAGGTATCGGCTTCGCCGCCGTTGACGCTGAACCAGGCGCTACAGGCCACCAGCGCGGGTGCCAGCTGGATCCCAAGGGAGGTGCGCATCGCGGGGGGCAGTTCGCCTGCGCTCCGCAGACGCTGCAAAATCACCGGCTCCAGGCTCAGCCAGGAGAAGACCCCGGCCCCGAGGAACACCAGCCCGGCATCGTGAAACCCGAGCGCGCCGCAGGCCATCGCGCTGATAAAGTTGTTCGCCACCGTAGGCAGATAGAGGCCCGGGGTAGTCGCCTCCTCCGGGTGTTTGCCGCGCCACAGTCCGGCAGACTGCCACGCCGCATAGCTCAGTTGCACCACCACGCCAACGGTGAACAGCGCCAGCGCCAGCGGGCGATACCAGGGCACAAAGCCAATCGCCACCAGCATGGTGGTGGCCGGAAACAGGCTGACAAAACTGCTCATCACCGGATGGCGCATCTCCGCCAGCACGCTGCGCGGAAAACGTATCGCCCGGGTGAGAAAAGCGACGGTCAGAAATGCCCAGATCGCCATCGCCAGCGTCACCAGGATCTCGCCCGGCCAGCGCGTCACCGGCCAGATAGTGCTGGCGTAACGCCAGGCAAAGCCCATCCCAATGGTCCCCAGCACCATCCCGTAGTAGCCCGCGGGTAAATTAAGAACGCGTTCAGTCGGTTGCGTTTTATACATAAATTTTAATCTATAAAATATATTTGAAATACTAGTTTAAGGTGTTTCATTTGCGGATGCCACTGTTTCGATAAAGCTAAAGTTTGCTACGTTTAGTGGAGAGGACAACTGCGGGCAGAGTGATGAAAAAATATCGACTTAGCGATGAAAGCCGTCAGCACTACTGGCAGGACGGCGAGACGAAGGCAGCGGTAGAAGTGCGCCAGATTATCGCCGCGCGTGATTTCAACGATGTGAAGTGCGGCACCCGGGGCGGCTGGATCGATGACGAATCGGCGCTGTCGCACGAGCAAGACTGCTGGATCTACGACGAGAACAGCGTGGTGTTCGCCGGGGCGCAGGTCAGCGGCAATGCGCGCATCACCCGGCCCTGCGTCATCAGCCATCAGGCATCGGTGAGTGATAACGTCTGGGTCGATGGGGCGCAGATCACCCACGGCGCGCGTATAGGTGACAACGTCACGGTGCAATCCTCGATAGTGCGCGGTGAGTGTCATCTTTTCAACAATGCCCGCATCCTGCATAACAGCATGGTAATTGCCGCCAAAGGCTTAACCCCGGATCCGCATCAGATCCTGCGCATTTTTGGCGAAGCCACGGTCAGCCAGTCGCGGGTGGTGCATCAGGCGCAGATCTACGGCAACGCCATCGTCACCTACGCCTTTGTTGAACACCGCGCGGAAGTGTTTGAGAACGCGCTGCTGGAAGGCAACGAGGTGAATAACGTCTGGGTGTGTGACTGCGCCAAAGTGTACGGCAACGCCCGCCTGCTCGCCGGGCTGGAGGAGGATGCCATCCCCACCCTGCGCTACAGCTCCCAGGTGGCGGAAAACGCCCTGGTGGAGGGCAACTGCGTGATCAAACATCACGTCCTGATTGGCGGCGACGCCTGGCTACGCGGTGGGCCGATTCTGATTGACGATAAAGTGGTGATCCAGGGTCGGGCGCGCATTCGCGGCGAAGTGCTGATCGAGCATCATATTGAAATTACCGATGACGCGGTGATTGAGGCATCGGACGGAGAGGTGATTCACCTGCGCGGCGAGAAGATGATCAACGGCGCGCAGCACATTACCCGCACGCCGTTGCTCGGGGCATTATGAGGTGCAGATCCGGGCGTAGATATTCTGGTCGTCATAGCGCCCGTTGAGGAACTCGGCCTCTTTCAGGCACCCTTCCAGCAGAAAGCCGTTGCGCAGCGCCACCTGGTTACTGGCGGCGTTGTCTACGCGGCACTTGATCACGAAGCGGCGGATCTCTCCCCGTCCGGCGTAGTGCTGAATAAACGCCTCCAGCGCCTGAGACAAAATCCCCTGCCCCTGATGCGCTTCATCCAGCCAGTAGCCGATATAGCCCGTTTTATTCAGCGGCTCGATGGAATTGAACGACAGCACGCCTGCCAGGACGTTATCCCTGAAGATAAGGAACATTTTGGCGTAACCGCGCTGATGTAGCATCTGGTTGCTGAGGATGTTCTGGCGGGTGTCCTCTTCTGAGCCCACAAACTGCGGCCAGTTGAGGTAGTCCTGCAGATACGCCCGGTTTTTGACCACCAGATTGTGCAGCTCGGTGGTGTAACGCTCATCGGTGGCGCGCAGTTCGAGATGCGCATTGACGGGGATAATTTCTTCGGTTGTGGTGGTCATTGTGCTTCCTGTGCAATGCCGGGCGGCGCATGCGCTTGCCCGGCCTACGGTTTGTGCCTGTTGCCTTAACGCATTATGCGGTCATCCACGTACTGGCGCTTATCGGGCGCCGGTGGGAAGTAGTGATACAGCCAGGTTTCGCTGATCGCCTCGCCCTGGCAGCGCAGGAACATGCGCATGTCCACCGTATCGGTGGAGTCGCTGGTCGGATACCAGTCAAACAGAATGCGATACCCATCGAACGGCTCCACGTACAGGATCTCAACCTGCTTCGCTTCGCCGCTGGAGAGAGTGATCACCGGCTCAATCCCTTTCGGTGCAGCCGCTTTCAGATCGCCGCCAACAAAATCGATAGCGAAACGGCGCGCCCACACCTTCGGATAGTTTTCACCCGGGGCCCAGCCTTCCGGGAAGCCGCCCATCCCGGTACGGGTCGCCATCACGTTCGCCAGCGGAGAACGGACCGGCGGTTTGGCGCTCCAGTAGAGACGGTACTGGAAGTCCAGCTTGTCGCCTGCTTTCACCGGTTTTTCCGGCTGCCAGAAGCAGACCACGTTATCCAGGGTTTCACCGGTGGTCGGGATCTCCATCAGCCCCACGGTGCCCTTGCCCCACTGGTTGCGCGGCTCGACCCACAGGCCTGGACGTTTGTTGTACCAGCCCATGATGTCCTGATAGTGCGAGAAATCGCGATCGAGCTGCAGCAGACCAAAGCCTTTCGGGTTCTTATCGGTATAGGCGTTGAACTGTAACTTCTGCGGGTTGTTCAGCGGACGGCAGACCCACTCGCCGTTACCGCGCCACATCGCCAGACGATCGGAGTCGTGGATCTGCGGATGAATGGTGTCGCACATGCGGCGCTCGTTGTTGCCGCAGGCGAACATGCTGGTCATCGGCGCGATCCCCAGCTGCTGAATGTCCTTTCGGGCATACAGGTGGTTTTCGACGTCCATGATCACCTGAGTCTTCTCGCAGTGGATCACGAACTTATAGGCCCCGGTGATACTCGGGCTGTCGAGCAGGGTGTAGACCGTAAAGGTGGTCGCACCCGGTTTGACGGTTTCAAACCAGAACGAGGTAAAGTCCGGGAACTCTTCCTGCGTATCGGCATAGGTGTTGAGCGCCAGACCGCGGGCAGAGAGGCCGTACTGATAAGTGTCATCCACCGCGCGGAAGTAGCTCGCGCCCAGGAAGGAGACGATATCGCGACGCGCCAGCTCAGGGGATTTAAAGGCGCGGAAACCGGCAAAGCCTAAATCGCTCTGGCCTTCCAGCTGCTTCGTATCAACGCCCGCGTCGTGGTAGTTGAACAGCTCCGGGCGGAAGTGAATTTCACGCGCCTGCGCGGTCTGATTATCCACCGAGAACATGCGCACCCGGCGGCGGAAGCCCATTCCGACGTGGAAGAACTGCACGTCGAGCTGGCGGTTTTCGATGTTGTTCCACAGCGACTGCTTCGCATCGTACTGGATGCTGTTATAGGCCTGCGGCGTCAGCGTCGCCAAGGTATCCGGCAGCGGACGCGGCGCACCGCCCCAGGGTGTTTGCGCCAGGTCGTGCGCCATGGATTGCAGCACGGAGAAGTCGAAACGACGGCTCGTACCGTCCGCAATATCCGACTCAGCCGCACTGGCTGCCCGGGAAAAAAGCGCGGCGAGGCCGGAAGTCCCGCTCAGGGCGGCAACAGCCAGGGAGCCTTTTAAAAAACGTCTGCGATTCATGCCTGGAAAAACGTCCTTATGGTCGTGGGGAGGTGGATTTCGCTCAGGGCGAAACAACGGCAAGAAAGAACATCATTAAGAGGGCACAGCCTAAACAAAAACGGTTAAGAATCCAATAATTGACAGGCGAGAATATGCGCAATGGGAGAAAGATTTTTATGTCGAGGAGAATTGCCTGAATCGGGGGTAAAGAAACGTATAAAAAGGCCCCTGCCGGACATTAACGACAGGGGCTAAAAAGTCAGATTGTCGTTATTTTACGCTGACATCGATACCCGGGAAGTACTTCTTCGCCAGCTTATCGATAGTGCCGTCAGCGCGGACTTTATCAATGGCGGCATCAAGCTGCTTTTTGGTGGCCTCGTCGCCTTTACGCAGGCCATAGCCGATCCCGCTGCCGAGAATAGTGTCATCCGATACTGGTTTGCCGATAAAGCCGAAGCCCTTCCCCTGCGGCTTGCTGAGGAAGCCTGCCTGCCCGGCGGCAGACATCACCAGCGAGGCATCGATACGGCCATTGAGCAGATCGCCCCAGGCCATGTTCTGATCTTTATAGGACACCACGGTGACGCCCTGTTTTTCCCAGTGCTCCTTGGCATAGGTCTCCTGAATGGAGCCCTGCAGCACGCCGATGGTCTTGCCTTTCAGCCCTTCCGGCGTAGCGTCGACCGCGCTGCCGGTTTTGCCCACCAGCTGGGAGGGGATCCGGTAAATCGGCTGGGTAAAGTCGATGCTCTGACGGCGCTGTTCGGTAATGTTCATCGCCGAGTTAATGGCGTCGAATTTCTTCGCCACCAGCCCCGGGATCAGCGCGTCGAACGAGGTTTCAACCCAGCTGCATTTCAGCGCGGCGGCGGCGCAAATGGCGTTGCCGAGCTCAATATCAAACCCTTCCAGCTCACCCGAGGCATTGCGGCTCTCAAATGGCGGATACTCGGCTTCGACGCCGTAACGTAATTCTGTTGCCGCGAAGGACGAAAACGAACACAGCAATCCCAGGCCGACAACGAAGGCTTTTAATTTCATGACTGAACTCCTAAGCGTGGTGTTACCCGACACAGGGCCTGCGCACCTGCCCGTAATGTCGCCTCATCTTTGGCAAAAGAGAGACGGATTAATTTGTTATCTGTCCCGTCGGTATAAAACGCCGACAGCGGGATAGTGGCAACGCCGTGATCCACAATCAGCCGCTTCACCATCTCGCTGTCGCGCTCGTCGCTGAAGTGGCTGTAATCCGCCAGCAGGAAGAACGAGCCTGCGCTCGGCAGCAGACGGAAGGGTGATTCGGCCAGCAGATTGACCAGCAGATCGCGCTTGCGCTGGTAAAATGCCGCCAGCGACAGCCAGGTTTGCGGATCGGCCATATGCTCGGCAAAAGCGTACTGCATAGGGGTATCGGCAGAAAACATTAAAAACTGATGGATCTTGCAGATCTCCTCCATCAGCTCCGCCGGGGCCACGCAGTAGCCCACGCGCCAGCCGGTGACGTGGTAGGTTTTGCCGAAGGACGAGACGATCACGCTGCGTTCCGCCAGCCCGGGATGGGTCGCCATGCCGTGATGCGGCACGTCGTCAAACACCACGTGCTCGTACACTTCGTCAGAGAGAATAATGATATCCGTGTTACGGGTGACGAGCGCGAGCTGCTCCAGATCGGCGGCCGAGAAGACCTGCCCGCTCGGGTTATGCGGCGTGTTGATGATGATCATCCGCGTGCGCGAGGTGATGGCGGCACGCACTTCATCCCAGTTCACCGCGAAATCCGGCACGGTCAGCTTGATGGCGACCGGCGTCGCGCCCTGCAGACGCACAATCGGCGCATAGCTGTCGAATGAGGGTTCAAAGTAGATGACTTCGTCGCCGGGATGCACCAGCCCGCTGATGGCCGAATAGAGCCCTTCGCTGGCGCTGGCGGTGATCAGCACTTCGCTGGCGGGATCGTATCGGGTGCCATACAGCGAGGCGATTTTATCGGCGATGCGCGCTTTCAGCGGCGCCAGCCCGGTCATCGACGCGTACTGGTTGTGACCCGCCTGCATCGCACGGTGAACGCCGGCAATCAGCGCCGGATCGCATTCGAAGTTCGGCGCACCCTGGGAAAGGTTGATGGCATTGTGTTCAGCGGAAAGCTGACCGATAACGGTAAAAATCGTGGTGCCAACGTCCGGCAGTTTGGAACGGGGTTGTATCGGGGTACGCAGCGTCATCGGAAATTCCTCTGGTGGAGAATGCATAACTATTCAACCCGAACGCTATTGTGGCGACAATCGAATTGTTGTCATAATAGCCATGACAAAAAATCATACCTGGAGGTTCTGTGTCGCGTCGTTCGTTCCCGCTTACCGCCGTTGAGGCTTTTATTATCACCGCGCGGCATCTGAATCTGACCCATGCCGCAAAAGAGCTCTGCCTCACCCAAGGGGCGGTGAGCCGCAAGATTGCCGCTCTTGAAAGCTGGTTCGGTTTTCCGCTCTTTGAACGTCACGCCCGCGGGCTGCGCCTCTCCCCCCAGGGCAGCGCCCTGCTGCCGGATCTGCGCGCCTCCTGGGAACACTTTCTGACGGTGGCGGACCAGGCCCGCGCCCAGCAAACCGTGGTGCGTCTGAAGGTTCCCACCTGCGCCATGCGCTGGCTGGTGCCGCGGCTGCTACAGGTGGAGCGCGAGCAGCCCGAGTTACAGATTGCCCTGACCACCACCAACGAGCACAGCGTTAATTTCAAAACCGAATCCTATGATGCCGCTATTGTCTTTGGCACCCAGCTCAGCGCCGGGGATCTGCTGTTTGAAGAGGCGTTAACCCCGGTGGTCAGCCCTCTGCGCCAGGGCCCGGCGCTGGAGTCGCTTACCTTTCTGCATCCGACACGGGATAAGACCGACTGGTCGCTGTGGCTGGAAAAACAGACCACTTCGCCGCCTGTCATGCACAAAAATCAACACTTCGACACCATGGATCTGGCGATCACCGCCGCCATTCAGGGGCTCGGGGTCGCCATTGCCGACGAGACGCTGGTGGCAGAGGATATTCGCGCCGGGCGGCTGGTGCGGCCTTACGCCAGCAGCGTCAGGACCGGCGCCAGCTACCGGCTGGTGCTGCGGGAGTCGCGCGGCAAAGCGGCCGGGCTGGCCGCCTTTCGCGAGTGTCTGCTCAATCCAGGCTGACGTGGTGCTTCATCACCCGTTTAAACAGCGCCATGCGGGCGCGCATAAAGCGGTTTTCAAGCTTAAATCCCGCATGTTTATTCACTCCGATGCGTAGCAACACGTCCCGCCCGTGGTGACAGGCAGGCCAGCGCGTCGGGCCATCCAACGCGTCGCACTGCTGGCTGGCATGGCGGGCGAAGTTGACCCAGTAATCGGCAACCTGGGCTGAGAAGGCCAGGTCGTTGTCATTCACGTAGCGCCGGGCGGGCTCGGCCAGAGTGAGCGTATCAAACACGTACGGTACCTCGTTGCCATGCCACGCCCCGTTGATATAGGTGGCATGCTCGGCTTCGGCCACATAGTCGAACCAGTAGCGCCAGCACGGCTGCCCCACCCGACGCTGGGCCTGCATCACCACAAACCCCAGGGTAGTGAAGGCCATATCGCGGCACACCTGGCGTCCGAGTTCAGCATCGTCTTTGATGCCGGGATAGAGCAGCTTGATCAACCCCAGTCCCAGCCGCCGCTCCCGGCGCAGCTTCTGGATCTGCCCTGCGAGATCGATACCAAACACCGCCATCACGCTGGCTTCGTCGCTGTTGGAGCCGACCATGATCGGCACCGGATGCTGACGAGCGGCAAAAAAGACCTCCAGCATCGGCTCCGGCAGGACGCAATCCCCATTGATCGGCGCAGGGGCGACGTTAAGCGGGGCCGTCAGCGGCCAGAGCGCCTCGGGCGGGATCGCCCGCAGCTGCTCTGCGGTGGCATCTTCCAGCCCAAAATGGGCCGCCAGCGCCTTGCCTTTTTTGAGCGCCTGCTCCCGGGGCGTGTCCGGCAGGGTATACCCGCTCTGGATAATCGCCTTATGAAACAGCCCTAACGCCAGCGGCGAGGCCAGCAGTGACAGCACGCTGCGCGCCCCGGCGGATTCACCAAACAGGGTGATGTTGTTCGGGTCACCGCCAAACTGCGCGATGTTGTCCCGCACCCACTCCAGGGCGGCAATCTGATCGAGCAGAGCAAAGTTATGCACCACCCGCTCCTCTTCCCCTGCCAGCGCCGGATGGGCAAAAAAGCCCAGATGGCCCAGCCGGTAGTTCAGCGTCACCAGGATCGCGCCGCGCTGCGCCAGCGCCTTCCCGTCATAGGGCGGCAGTCCGCCTGCGCCGATGGTGAAGCCGCCCCCGTGCAGCCAGACCATCACCGGCAGCGGCGCCGGGCGTTGAACCGGGGCCCAGACGTTCAGGTAGAGGCAATCTTCCGAGAAACGCCCCGGATCGCCCCCGCCCAGCTGCTGGCAGTACTCGCTGCTCTGCCAGCTCGACGGCGAAAAAGTGGTGGCCTGACGCACGCCCTGCCAGCGCTCAACCGGCTGCGGCGAACGCCAGCGCAGGGCGCCCACCGGCGGCGCGGCGTAGGGAATGGCGCGCCAGACCTGCACATCGCCATCCGTGATGCCGCCCAGCGCCCCCTGGCGCGTGGTGATTATCGGGGATGAGCCGTTTTCCATACTGACCTCAGGTTGCAATCACATCCCCGCAGAGTACCGTTTTCAGAGCAAACCGCAACGCCGCTTGCTGCGTTCTTCCGCCTCCCGATAGAGCGTGAACTCATCCAGCACCGGACAGCCCAGCGCCTCCTCGAAGGCATCGCGGCTGGCGTTGCCGTGGGTGCGGGCCTGCGTCTCGTTACCGAGGTTCGACTGGAAGATCCCGGCGGCGCTTACCGGGAGGAAATCTTCATAGGTAATAGGCTGCGCCACCACCCAGCCGCGCTCAATCAGCGGCTGCGGATCGTCCCCGGGGCCAAAGGAGTGACGGTGCGACTCCCCGGCCGGGGTCAGGCGATAGCGGAACCACGCCAGCCCCTGACGGCGCAGGAAAATATCGCTGTCGGGAAAGGCCTGGAATACCTCCTGCAGATGCAGCTGATGAGTCAGGTTGTCCTTGCCCGTTCCGGCTTCGTTAAGCAGGCGATCGTAGAGTTCACGCCCTTTCGGGGTTAAGGCCACGCCGCGCTGCTCGATCTCACCGAAGCGGGCGGTATGGGTTCCCCGATGTTCGCCCGCAAACAAAATCGGTTCCTCCAGCGCCTTAAAGCTGGTCTGACGCAGCAGGAGCGGCATCTCCCGGCGCGGCGGCCCTTCAATCAGCATCTTCGGCTCAATACCGTACTCCGGCATCAGGGACTGTACCCGGTCGATATCCAGCGTGCGCGGCGTCAGGTGGTTGATATGACAGCCCGGGAAGCAGACCACGTCGGCAATCAGCCGGTGTTCGTTGTGCAGCGCCTGATAGGTTTCATGATCGACCGTGGCATGACGATGCCAGCGGAAGGTCTCCAGCGCCTGCTGGACAAACTCCTCGGCCTGCGCCGGGGTGAACGCCCCTTCCGCTTCGTGCAGGGCAATCAGCTCCAGACAGCGGGGGGTGAAGATATTGCGCCGGGCAAGGATCGCCGCCGCCTGTTCGCGCAGGGCGACGTTATCAATCAGATCGAGGCGCAGCAGCGAGGTGAAGATCCGAAACGGATTGCGGCACAGAGCGGCATCGTCAACCGGACGAAACGCGGTCGAGTGGACCGGCACCCCGGCCTGAGAGAGGTCGTAATAGCTGACCGGGAACATGCCCATAATGGCGAACATCCGCCGCAGGGTGGCCAGCTCCAGGGCCGTACCGACACGGATCGCCCCGTGGCGTTCGAGGTTGAGGCGAGCCAGTTCATCCGCGTTGGCCAGTTGCTCATGCAGCTTCGGGTTATTTTCCAGTACCGCCAGATTCACATCCGCGACCAGCTCCAGCAGCGTCCCGTATTGCGGAACTTCCTGCTGATACATTGCCGACATCGCCTGTGAAAAGTTCTCCCGAATATCATCAGCCGTGATGTTGTTCGCCATGATTTAATGCCTCCAGTGAATATTATCTGGAGTGTAGAGAAGGCCATTAAGGCCGTCTGGAAGAATTTACGAATTGTGATCCAGGTGGAGAGGTGCTCATTTCCTGACTAGCGGCGATGTGAAGCGATTCAGGCGTCTGCACAACTATTTCCGTGCAGAACCAAAAATTGCTTGTTACTCAATTAGATTGAATGTTAATAATATTTTGCTAGCAGGTTATCAAAATTAAACAACTTTACTTGTCACTCCGCTACCTCTGTTTTTAACATCGCCTATGGAAAAAAATGGTTTGTTTAGTCAGCGCATTCGTCTGCGCCATCTGCACACTTTTGTGGCCGTCGCTCAACAGGGAACGCTGGGGCGTGCGGCTGAAACTCTCAACCTGAGCCAGCCTGCGCTCTCAAAAACGCTGAATGAGCTGGAACAGCTGACCGGCACCCGCCTGTTCGACCGGGGACGACTGGGTGCACAGCTGACGCTGGTGGGAGAGCAATTCCTGACCCACGCCATTAAAGTGCTCGATGCCCTGAATACGGCGGGCCAGTCCCTGACGCGGCGCAACGACGTGCCGGGAGATGTGGTGCGCATCGGTGCGCTTCCTACCGCAGCGCTGGGCATCCTCCCTGCGGTCATTGGCCAGTTCCACAAGCAGCAGCGCAACATCACGCTGCAGGTCGCCACCATGAATAACACCATGCTGCTGGCGGGGCTGAAATCCGGAGAGCTGGATATTGGCATCGGCAGAATGTCGGACCCGGAGCTGATGAGCGGTCTCAACTACGAACTGCTGTTCCTGGAATCCCTGAAGCTGGTGGTGCGCCCGCGTCACCCGATCCTCAACGATACCGTGACCCTCAGCCGGGTGATGGAGTGGCCGGTGGTGGTCTCCCCGAAAGGTACCGTTCCGCGCCAGACCGCGGAAACGCTGCTGCAAACCCAGGGGTGCAAACTGCCGTCGGGCTGTATCGAAACCCTGTCAGCCTCCCTGTCGCGCCAGCTGACCGTCGATTATGACTATGTCTGGTTTGTCCCTTCCGGTGCGGTGAAAGAAGATCTGCGCCAGGGCACGCTGGTGGCGCTGCCGGTGACAACCTCCAGCCCCGGCGAACCTATTGGGGTATTAACCCGCGTGGAAGCCCCGCTCTCCACTGCCACGCAAACGCTCCTCAGCGCGATTCGTAAATCCATGCCGGTGTGATCACACTCCCTCTACGCCCGTCTTGCTGACGGGCTTTTTGTTTCCGTTACTCAAATAATGCGAAATCATTCATTAACAATTGCGCTAAACAATTTAACAGATTTATCATACCCGCCGATTTCACCAAATGGTTCATTCAAATAACGCAGCGGTGATTTCCCTGACGCTATAACGGCGTCACGCCCGACTTTTTCATCATGAATCTTCTCTTCTATTACCCATTTGGTTCAGGCCGGGTTCTGCCTGTCCAGTGAAGACAAGATTATTTCAGGAGACAGAAATGGCTATAGGTAATTCGCTACGTGGGTTCCCCCGGATCCTGCTGTGGCTGCTGGTCGGTCTGATGGTACTCATCGGACTGGCCGTCGGTGGGCTGGGCTTTAAGCTCGCCACCGTAGGGGGAAGCTGGTACTTCCTGATCATGGGCGTGGTGATGCTGATCGCCGCGTTCCTCATTGCGCGTCATCGCGCCAGCGGCATCATCCTTTACGCGGTGGCGTTTATCGCCTCGGCGATCTGGGCCGTCAGCGACGCGGGCTGGGATTTCTGGCCGCTGTTCTCGCGCCTGTTTACCTTTGCGGTGCTGGCATTCCTGGCCGCGATCGTCTGGCCTTACCTGCGTGGCGCGGATCGGCCGGTCAATAAAGCCCCGGCGTTCGGTATTGCTGCCGTCCTGGCCGTAGTGATGCTGGTGAGCTTCGGCTGGATGTTTAAGCCGCAAACCCTGGTGGCCGCTAACGAACCCGTCCCGGTTAAACCGGTGCCTGCGGGGCAGCAGCAGAAGAACTGGGCGCACTGGGGTAACACCACCCACGGCGACCGTTTTGCCGCGCTGGATCAGATTAACAAGCAGAACGTTAACGATTTGAAGGTGGCCTGGGTTGCCCATACCGGCGACATTCCGCAAAGCAACGGCTCCGGCGCGGAAGACCAGAACACCCCGCTGCAGATTGGCGACACGCTGTTTGTCTGTACCCCGTACAGCAAGGTGCTGGCGCTGGACGTGGACTCCGGGAAAGAGAAGTGGCGTTATGATTCGAAAGCCACCGCGCCAAACTGGCAGCGCTGCCGTGGCCTGGGTTATTTCGAAGAGACCTCCAGCGTGACAACGTCACCGACAGCGACTCAGCCTGCCGCCTGTGCGCGCCGTCTGTTCCTGCCCACCACCGATGCCCGTCTGATTGCCCTTAACGCCGACAATGGCCAGCTGTGCGAAGACTTTGGCGACCACGGCGTGGTTGACCTTGGCGTAGGCATGGGTGAGATCAAGCCGGGCTACTATCAGCAAACCTCCACTCCGCTGGTAGCGGGTAATGTGGTGGTTGTGGGCGGACGCGTGGCGGATAACTTCTCCACCGGCGAACCCCCGGGCGTGGTCCGGGCGTATGACGTCCACACCGGTAAACTGGCCTGGGCCTGGGATCCGGGCAACCCGAACCTGACCGGCCTGCCGCCGGAAGGCCAGACCTATACCCGCGGGACGCCGAACGTCTGGTCAGCCATGTCCTATGACGCGAAGCTGAACCTGATCTATCTCCCGACCGGTAACGCCACCCCGGACTTCTACGCGGGCGAACGTACCGAACTGGATGATAAATACAGCTCCTCAATCGTGGCGGTGGATGCCGCTACCGGCCAGGTACGCTGGCATTTCCAGACCACCCACCACGACCTGTGGGACTTCGACCTGCCGTCTCAGCCGCTGCTGTACGATCTGCCGGATGATAAAGGCGGTACCACTCCGGTGCTGGTGCAGACCAGCAAGCAGGGCATGATCTTTATGCTCAACCGCGAAACCGGCGAGCCGGTCGCGAAAGTGGAAGAGCGTCCGGTGCCTGCCGGGAATGTCGAGGGCGAGCGTTACTCCCCTACCCAGCCGTACTCGGTCGGCATGCCGATGATCGGCAACCAGACCCTGCACGAATCGGATATGTGGGGCGCGACGCCGGTTGACCTGCTGCTGTGCCGCATCCAGTTTAAAGAGATGCGCCATCAGGGCGTCTATACCCCACCGGGTCTGGATCGCTCCCTGCAGTTCCCGGGCTCGCTGGGCGGGATGAACTGGGGCAGCGTCTCGGTGGATCCGAACAACAGCCTGATGTTTGTTAACGATATGCGCCTGGGGCTGGCGAACTACATGGTGCCGCGCGCCAATGTGGCCAAAAACGCCAGCGGGATTGAGATGGGGATCGTGCCGATGGACGGTACGCCGTTCGGCGCGATGCGCGAGCGTTTCCTGTCCCCGCTGGGCATTCCGTGCCAGAAACCGCCGTTCGGCACCATGTCTGCCGTGGATCTGAAGTCCGGCAAACTGGTGTGGCAGGTGCCGGTAGGTACCGTGGAAGATACCGGTCCGCTGGGGATCCGCATGCATATGCCTATCCCGATCGGCATGCCAACCCTGGGCGCATCGCTCTCTACCCAGTCCGGCCTGCTGTTCTTCGCCGGTACGCAGGATTTCTACCTGCGCGCGTTCGATACCGCCAACGGAAAAGAGATCTGGAAAGACCGTCTGCCGGTGGGCAGCCAGTCCGGGCCGATGACCTACGTGTCACCGAAAACCGGGAAGCAGTACATCATCATCAATGCGGGTGGCGCACGTCAGTCACCGGATCGCGGAGATTACATCATCGCGTACGCCTTGCCTGATAAGCAGTAATGACCCAGCCGGCCACCTTGCGTGGCCGGTTCTTTTTATCTTTATGGCGTGCCTGACAAGGAATTCTGCATCCAGGTCGCCGTTTTGCCGCCCTGGTAGTTCACGACCCAACTCTGTCTGACGCCGGCTGGCCAACAGCTGCGCATCACCGCCCGCTTCGTCTCGTCGAAGAAGGGTTTATCTCCCGCCGCCTCGTAGTCCGCCGCCCGCCCGTTCAGCTTGACGTTAAACGACGCTGTCACCCTGCCGGAGTAGTTCTGCGCCGCGGCCTGCTCTGGATAGCGGGGCTGCACGCGGTAGACATCACCCTCGCAGTCCGCCAGCCCGTTGTCCGCCGTTGAGGTGCTGCCGCCCACCGGAAAAGAGAGTCCAACCCCTACGCCGCCGCTGCCACCGCCCCCGCCTATTCCCACGCCGCCAATCCCCACGCTGCCGCCGGAAGCACACCCGGCCAGCAGCCATGCGGCGCAAACCACCTGCGTAAATCGTTTCATCGTCTTGTTCCTCTTCAGCCCTTACAACCATCATAGCGGGGAATAAAAAAAGGGTTCATGTCGAAACATGAACCCTTTTTGCCCGGCGGCAAGGGAGCCCCTCTATTGCCGGGTGGCGCTGCGCTTACCGGGCAGGGTTAGCAAATCAGAAGGTTTCCCAGTTATCACCATCGGCTACCGCCGGGCGCAGCGGCGCGGCAGGCGTAATCGGTGCCGCTTTACTGCTGCTGCGGGCCTGGGTCATACCGTGCAGACGGAAGGTGCCAACCGCTTCGGTCAGGCGGGCAGCCTGATCTTCCAGCGAGGCCGCCGCCGCAGAGGCTTCTTCCACCAGCGAGGCGTTCTGCTGGGTGACTTTATCCATCTCCGAGATCGCCTGGCTGACCTGCACAATGCCACGGCTCTGCTCGTCGGAGGCGGCTGCGATCTCCAGCATGATATCGGTGACGCGTTTAACCGCTTCCACGATCTCGTTCATGGTATTACCGGCGGCCACCACTTCACCGGAACCCTGGTCAATGAGGGACACCGATTCGTTGATCAGCCCTTCAATCTCTTTCGCGGCGTTGGCGCTGCGGCTGGCCAGGGTACGGACTTCGCTGGCGACCACGGCAAATCCACGCCCCTGCTCACCGGCACGGGCAGCTTCCACCGCGGCGTTCAGCGCCAGGATGTTAGTCTGGAAGGCGATGCTGTTGATCACCGCGGTAATTTCAGAGATTTTCTTCGAGCTGCTGGAGATATTGCCCATGGTTTTCACCACGCCGGAGACCATCTGGCCGCCACGGCTGGCTTTACCGGAGGCATCTTCCGCCAGTTTGCTGGCGTGATGCGCGTTATCGGCGTTCTGCTTCACGGTGGCGGTCAGCTGTTCCATGCTGGCAGCGGTCTGCTCAATGGCGGCGGCCTGCTGCTCGGTACGTGATGAGAGATCGGTGTTGCCGGCGGAGATTTCGCTGGTTCCGCGATAGATCTCTTCCGCACCCTGACGCACGGTGCCTACGGTGCCCACCAGCGAACGCTGCATGGTTTGCAGGTCGTGGGTCAGGCGGCCAATTTCACTGCGCCCGGTCAGATCCTCCGCCAGGGTCAGGTCGCCTTTGGCGATATGGGCAATACGGTTCGCCGCGCGCTGCAGCGGGTTAATCACCGTGCGACGCAGCACGATAAAGGTGATCACCGTCAGCACCAGCGCCAGACCAAAGGCGCCGATCATAAACATCAGCCCCAGCTGGGTGCGGGTATGCGCCTGTTCGGTCAGCATATTGGCGCGGTCGGTGCGGATCTTGATCGCCTTCAGCAACACCTCGTTATAGGCGTCATCCAGCGGGCGCGCCGATTCATTTTCATGGTTGATGATGGCTTCGAACATGCCGTTTTTGGCATATTTCAGCATCGGCTGCATGCCGTCGATATAGGCCTGATAGTTCGATTTCAGCTCGCCATCCAGCGCTTCATCCGCCGGAGTACGAACGCCGCGGTTCATGTAAATGGCAAAGCTGTCCTGAGACTGTTTGATACGCTGTTCGGCTTCCGCGATGTTCTTTTTCATCGCGTCCATTTCCGCGATACGGCTGGCGGCACCCGCGTGGATCATGTTGATACGCGCCGTACGCAGGTGGTTAGAACTGTTTGATAACCCGGTACGCACCTGAATTTCAGCGGTGACATCCTGCTGATCTTTGTCTGCCTGCAGTAAAAAATAGCCTGCCAGCCCGGCGCTCAGGGCAAACAGCAAAATAATACCACCCAAAATCGAGGAGATAAGCGGAAGCAGCCTGATGTGATGCAGGAAGCCCAGCTTATGTTGCGCCCGAACTGTTGTTGTTTTGTCCATAGCCGTTGACTCTCTCATAGGTAAGATGCGTGGGAACACGCCTGTAAAATAGTCATCGGCACTACACTGAATTTGATTACGCCTAAAATCGCAACACTGGTCACACTTTCGCAATGATTTTTAAAGAAATGTCGTCCCGCTGCCCGTAAAGGCGCAGCGGGAGAGAGAGGGTCTGTTAGTTATCGCCGAAATGGATAACGGTGCGGATGGATTTGCCTTCGTGCATCAGATCGAAGGCTTCGTTGATCTGCTCCAGCGGCAGGCGATGGGTAATGAACGGGTCGAGCTGAATTTTGCCCGCCATTGCGTCTTCGACCATGCCCGGCAGCTGGGTGCGGCCTTTGACGCCGCCAAAGGCGGAACCACGCCAGACGCGACCGGTCACCAGCTGGAACGGACGGGTTTTGATCTCCTGCCCGGCCCCGGCTACGCCGATGATCACGCTTTCACCCCAGCCCTTATGACAGCACTCGAGCGCCGCGCGCATCACGTTGACATTCCCGATACATTCAAAGCTGAAGTCGACCCCGCCGTCGGTGAGTTCAACGATCACGTCCTGCACCGGCTTGTCGTAGTCGTTCGGGTTGATGAAATCGGTCGCGCCCATTTCCCCGGCCAGCTTGAATTTCTCCGGGTTAGTGTCCACCGCCAGAATACGTCCGGCCTTCGCCTGCACCGCACCCTGGATAACCGCCAGACCGATCCCGCCCAGACCGAAGACCGCTACGGTATCGCCCTCTTTCACTTTCGCGGTGTTGTGTACTGCGCCAATGCCGGTGGTGACGCCGCAGCCCAGCAGACAGACTTTATCCAGCGGCGCCTGCGGGTTCACTTTCGCCAGCGAGATTTCGGCGCAGACGGTGTATTCGCTGAAGGTGCTGGTGCCCATGTAGTGATAGATCGGCTCACCGTTGTAAGAGAAACGGGTGGTGCCATCCGGCATCAGGCCTTTGCCCTGGGTGGCGCGAACCGCCTGGCAGAGGTTGGTCTTGCCGGATTTACAGAACTTACACTCGCGACACTCTGCGGTGTACAGCGGGATGACGTGATCGCCCGGCTGCAGGCTGGTGACGCCCTCACCGACTTCCACCACCACGCCGCCGCCTTCATGGCCGAGCACCGCCGGGAAAACGCCTTCCGGATCGTCACCGGAGAGGGTGAACGCATCGGTGTGGCACACGCCGGTATGGGTGATTTTGACCAGCACTTCACCTTTCTTTGGCGGTGCTACATCAATCTCAACAATTTTCAGCGGCTGGCCTGGGCCAAATGCAACAGCAGCACGTGATTTCATCTTGCTTTCCTTTTAGTGATGTCAGGTGTTTATTTTAGATAAGAGCGCAGCAAATGACCGACTTCTGCCATTCTGACGGCCCGCTGATCGGCGGTGGTTTCGCCTGTCACCAGCTCATCTTTGAGGTGAATTTCAACCATCTCGCCCATCAACCCGTTAGCCGCCCCGCGCACCGCGGCGATTTGCTGCAGGATGGCGAGACAGGGTTCGCCGGACTCGAGCGCCCGCTCCAGGGCATCGACCTGCCCGCGAATGCGGCGCACGCGCGTCAGGACACGTTTTTTATCTTCAGGTGAATGTGGCATGGAAGGGGCTCCTGGATACTGTAGGGGGGTATGGTATGCGATCTGCTACAGCGATGTAAACCGTGATATCTGCGCAGCCCGGTAAAGGTGACGTCCCACTGGCTTACCCAACTTTGCGCTTTCTTACTTTATCGCTCGAATAAATATCAAAGCGGCATGTCATCATGTTGGCAAATACCACCACGACGACGTTGCGACACGTCCGGATAATGAAAAAGGCCTGCACCACTATGATCAAACTTACCCCAGCCCTCCTTCTTGCGGGAAGCGTTCTCCTCGCGGGCTGTGATATGGAGCTCTCGCAGGAAGCGAAATCCAAAGTTGAAGAGACGACCCAGGAGGCGAATGCCTCGGTTGAAGCGTTAACCAACTCCGTGAACAGCGAAATGGAAAAAGCTAAACAGAGTGCCCTCGCCTCTGGGCTATCGGAAGAGACGAACAAGCAAATCGACAGCGTTAAGCAGAAAGCCGAGGAGATCGGCAATATGAAAGTCTCCGAACTGCTCAGTTTTGGTGGCGATAACGACGCGGAAAGTGAATCTGAAGAGAACTGATCCCGGTTAATGCTAAACGCCAGTCCGACTAGCTGCGGACTGGCTTACCTGCTTCGTCCTGACCGACCTCATACCGGCTTAATATTCTGATTCATCCGGAACAGATTTGTCGGATCGTATTTACTCTTCAGCTCCACCAGCCGGTTCCAGGTCGCCCCGTATGCAAAGGCGATGCGGTCGGTCTCCTCCTGGGTGAGGAAGTTGATATAGGCCCCGCTGCTGGCAAACGGCTGCGATCTGGCGAAGAACTCCCGCGCCCAGGCGATGCAGCGCTCATCCTCGGCGGCGGTTTCCCAGCGCCCGTGTACGTTCATCACGTAGTTCGCGTCACGGCTGGAGTAGGCCATGGCCTCGGGCGCGACGCGGGTCGTCTGACCGCCAATGGTTCCGATGAATATTTCACAGTGCGGGGACGGTAGCCTGGCCGCGTATTCGATGATGGCATCGATCACGCCGTCGCTGATTTGCGCGAAGTTGTGCGACTTCCAGTAGTTGCGCGCCCCTTTCGCCAGCAGCGGATCGAAGGCCTGCTGCCAGGCGGTATAAGGCTGCACGCCGACGTGCTCGCCCAGCACCGTACCGAACTCGCGCAGCGGCGCGATAATCCTCTCACCCTCTTCCGGATCGCCCACATAGCACAGGGCCAGCGCGATCATCTCCCTGCCGTGAACCTCTGCGGGCAGGAACGGCAGCGGCGGCGCCTTGCGCGTCACCATCCAGACGTTGAGCTCCTCCGGCATGGTCTCGGTGAAGCGGGCAAACTGCGAGATCACCGATTTGGCCTGCTCAAACGGGAAGACGATCAGCCCGCTCAGCACCTCCGGCCCGACGGGATGGAGCTGAAAATCAAAGCGCGTCACCACTCCAAAGTTGCCGCCGCCCCCGCGCAGCCCCCAAAAGAGATCCGCATTTTCCGATTCGCTGGCGTTCAGCTGCCGGCCGTCTGCCGTAATGACTTCGGCCGAGAGCAGGTTATCGATGGTCATCCCGTATTTGCGACTCAGCCAGCCGAACCCGCCGCCGAGCGTCAGGCCGGCCACCCCGGTGGTCGAATTGATGCCCAGCGGCGTGGCGAGACCATGAGCCTGCACCACCCGATCAAAGTCGGCAAGGGTGCAACCGGGCCCGACGCTGGCGGTACGGGTGGTCACGTCTACCTGCACGTCCTTCATCAGCGAGAGGTCGATCATCAGGCCGTCGTCGCAGACGGCGTTGCCGGCGATGTTATGCCCGCCCCCGCGGATCGAAATGAGCAGATTGTGCGTGCGGCCAAACTGGATGGCCTGCATCACATCTTCCGTTGACGTACAGCGTGCGATTAACGCGGGTTTGCGGTCGATCATGGCGTTCCAGATCTGGCGCACCTCGTCGTAGCCGGCATCGTCCGGAAGAAGCACTTCCCCCTGGAAGTGCGTTTTAAACTCGTCAATATTGTCCTTCATGATTGTCACCTGGCGTTGTTTAACCCTACTAATTATGGTGGTTTTTATGCACCCTGGCAGGTTAATTCACCCTCCCCTGTGTGGCCCTAAGCTAAACATTTTCAGCATAACCTTAAGGCAGCGCCTGCGCGGATCGACCAGACTTAACCTTTTTGTTTATAAGGATGCCACGCGATGAGACGTCTGGTTATGTCGATCTTCTCCAGCCCGGAGTCGTTACTGCAGGTGATGAGTCAGCAGGAAATTATTGAAGCCGTCGAGGACGGGGACCGCATTATTATCGATCAGGACGGTAACGCCTCGGTCAATTACAAAAGCAAAGAGGTGCGACAGGACTTTCTGCGCCATGTTAACGCGCTGAAGAGGGCCTGATATGGGAACGGCGATATTTATGGTGCTGATGGTGAGCGGATACTGGTACACCAGTCGCGACCTCTCCACCCGGTTTAAAATTAAGCGCTCCTTCGGCTGGGACGTCTATTTTCTGGTCGCGCTGTACGGCTGTATCTTTGTATTGCAGGGCGTAATCGCCACCGGCCTGCTCTGGTTGCTGCTGCTCGGGCTTTCGTATGCTGCCAATACGTTCCACTTAACCGCCCAGGACAACGCTAACTGGCAAGTGGATTTTATGAACTGGAGCTTTCTGGGCATCCAGGCGCCGGTGGTGGTGATGCTGGCCTTTGCCATCCTGTTTTGTCTCTATCGCTCTAACTGGGCAGGCAGCGCCAGGCTGGACGGCGAAGGCCGGAAACAGCTTTATAAGCGCCTGTCGCAATCCAGCGGTATCGAACAGCTGCTTTACCAGTGTATGGAGGAAGGCGAACTGGCGCTGGTGACCCTGAAGTCGCGGCGAATTTATGTCGGCATGATCCATACCGCGACCCTTGAATATGAAAAGACCGCCAATATCGTGCTGATCCCGATGCTCAGCGGCTATCGTGACGGTACGACGCTGAATCTGTGCATTGAGCATAACTACAGCAAGTGGTATGCCGAACATGATATTACCCTCGATTCACAGCCCAGAAGCGCAATGGCCTTCCGCAAGGTGATTATGCTGGATCAAATTGAAAGTCTTTCACTCTTCGATCCCGCCAGCGCCAGCGCGCTGGATCTGGAGCAGCGTTCGGAGAAAAGTGACTGATCGGTTCGCCGATCATGAAGATGGCTCATGTTGTAGTGAAATTTAGTCGCTTTCACTCGTTCCGGGGCTCTGGCATAAAAGATGCATTAACGTATCAGCAACATAAAGATTGAAATGAGATAGCTTCAGTCCTTATGCCAGAGCTCAGGAAGTGAGATAACGATGAATAAAGACTTCACCTTTACGATTAAGCGCAGTCGTTTCGATGAGAATTATAACCCCTCAGAAAACACGCGTATTACCACCAACTTTGCCAATCTGGCCCGCGGCGACAACCGTCAGCAGAACCTGCGTAATACGTTAGCGATGATCGACAACCGATTCAACGCCTTAGCGCACTGGGATAACCCTAAAGGCGATCGTTATACTGTCGAGCTGGACATTATCTCTGTCGAGATGAATATTGATGCGGAAGATAATCGCTTTACCTTCCCGGCAATTGAAATATTAAAAACCAACATCATTGATAAACTCACCAACGAGCGTATTGAAGGCATTGTCGGGAATAACTTCTCTTCCTATGTCCGGGATTATGATTTCAGCGTGTTACTGCCGGATCATAATAAGCATCAGACAGCGTTCAGCATTCCGGCGGATTTTGGCGCGTTACACGGCAATATCTTCAAACATTTTGTTAATTCGACCGAGTATCAGCAGAACTTTAACAAGCCGCCGGTGATCTGCCTCAGCGTATCCAATAAAAACGTCTATCAGCGCATCGGGAATGAACATCCGGTTTTAGGCTTCGAATACCAGCAGCAGGGTTCGTCGTTAACGGAAGCGTACTTCAAAAAAATGGGCCTGCAGGTTCGCTATTTTATGCCGCCAAACAGCGCCGCGCCGCTGGCGTTTTATTTCATCGGCGATTTACTGAGCGACTACAGCTTTATTGAGCTGATCGGCACCATCAGTACGATGGAGACGTTCCAGAAAATCTACCGTCCTGAGATTTACAACGCTAACTCGGTCGCCGGGCAACACTATCAACCCAGCCTGACGAACCAGGATCACTCCTTGACCAAAATTGTTTACGATCGCGAAGAGCGTAGCCAGTTAGCGATTGAGCAGGGAAAGTTTACTGAGAAACACTTCATCAAACCGTACAAGAATATTCTTGAGCAATGGTCTGCTCAGTACGCGCGTTGATTAATTAAAACAATAAGGTCACCTGTTATGAAAACATTGCTCCCCACGTCTACTGCCGGCAGCTTGCCGAAACCGTCCTGGCTTGCCCAACCGGAGACCCTGTGGTCTCCCTGGAAGCTGGAGAATGAGGAATTACTCGCCGGTAAGCAGGATGCGCTGCGTTTATCCCTCGACGATCAACTGCGGGCCGGCATTGATATCGTCAGCGACGGTGAGCAAACGCGTCAGCACTTCGTCACCACCTTTATTGAGCACCTCAGCGGCGTCGATTTTGCGAAGCGCGAAGTGGTTAAAATCCGTAATCGCTATGATGCCAGCGTGCCGACCGTCGTGGGTGCCGTGGCTCGCCAGAAGCCGGTGTTCGTTGAAGATGCCAGATATTTACGCCAGCTCACCACGCAGCCGATCAAATGGGCGTTGCCGGGCCCGATGACGATGATCGACACCCTCTATGACAACCACTACAAAAGCCGCGAAAAGCTGGCCTGGGAGTTCGCCAAAATTCTCAACCAGGAAGCCAGAGAGCTAGAGGCGGCAGGGGTGGATATTATCCAGTTTGATGAACCCGCCTTTAATGTGTTCTTCGATGAGGTGAATGACTGGGGGATCGCCGCGTTAGAAAGAGCCATTGAAGGGCTGAAATGCGAAACGGCGGTACACATCTGTTATGGCTATGGCATCAAAGCCAATACCGACTGGAAAAAGACGCTGGGCTCAGAGTGGCGGCAGTATGAAGAGGCGTTCCCTAAACTGCAAACCTCCAGCATCGATATCATCTCGCTGGAGTGCCATAACTCGCGCGTGCCGATGGATCTGCTGGAGCTGATCCGCGGTAAAAAAGTGATGGTTGGCGCCATCGATGTAGCCACCAATACCATCGAGACGCCAGAAGAAGTAGCCAGTACCTTACGCAAAGCGCTGCAGTTCGTTGATGCTGACAAGCTCTACCCTTCGACCAACTGTGGGATGGCGCCGTTATCCCGCCAGGTTGCCAACGGCAAGCTCAACGCGTTAAGCGCGGGGGCGGAGATTATCCGCAGAGAACTGGCGACAAAATAAGGTCCGCCACAGGGCAACCGTTGCAGTATCCGGGCCGGGCAAGCGAAGCGCTCCCGGCCTTCCCTTTCTGGCCCACTTAGATTTCAAGTGCAGCAAGGATAGCGGCTTCCATCTTCTCCGGGGTGGAGATCGGTGCAAAACGCTTCAGCGGTTTGCCGTCGCGCCCCACCAGGAACTTTGTGAAGTTCCACTTGATCCGCCCACCCAGCACGCCGGGCAACTCCTCTTTCAGATAGCGAAATACCGGGTGCGTAGCCGCGCCGTTGACCTCTACTTTCTCGAACATCGGGAAGCTCACACCGTAGTTGATATGGCAGGTCTGCGAAATATCGTCGGCACCGCCGGGCTCCTGTTTACCGAACTGGTTACAGGGGAAACCCAGCACCACCAGCCCCCGATCGGCATACTTTTTATAGAGCTTTTCAAGGCCGGCGTATTGGGGTGTGAAGCCACAATGGCTGGCAGTGTTCACCACCAGAACCAGCTTACCTGCATAGTCGGCCATAGAGACGAGCTGGCCGCGCAGGCTGGTGGCAGAAAGTTGATGAAAGGTCGTCATGTCGGAAACCTCAAAGCATTACCTTTTTCAGGACTTCTGAATTATAGGATCTGGACTTTAACACGTCTGCTTCTGGCGCGAAGCGAACAAAAAGCAAGGTTATCAGGTCCATCATGAGTGAGGAGCGGATATTCCAGAGCATTTTCTCGACAGGAAAACACCCGCAGATTGCACAATCTACTTTTATTATCTGACATATTTAACATTTAACATTTTCTTTCCTCCTGTATAAGGATAGGCTACTCTCATAAATGCGTTCGCGACCAAAACGGTTCGGGACCTGTACCCTTGCTTAATTTATGACAAACTTAGTCTGATATACGATTGCTTAATAAGGATGAAAAATGAAAAAAACAATCCCGGAATATACCACTGTTGATTTATCCCGTTGGGCAAGGAAGGAGCATTTTGAGGTATTTCAGTCGTTTGCTCAAAGTACAATTAACCAAACTGTTAATTTAGATATTACCGTGCTGCTAAAACATATTAAAGAGGTGGGCTGGAAATTTTACCCCACTATGATTTCCCTTCTTTCTAAAATTGCAAACAGCCATCCGGAATTTCGTATGGCCATGAAGAACAATGAGCTTGTCATTTGGAATGAAGTTCATCCAAGCTATACCATTTTCCATAATGAAACGGAGACGTTCTCATCATTATGGAGCCCGTACGATGGCAATATTCAAAACTTCCAGACGGTTTATTCCGAAGACGTTGCACGCTATGGTAATAATCTTTCTTATTGGCCTAAGGGCGAATCTCCGGAAAATATATTTTTCGTCTCGTCTATTCCATGGGGAAGTTTTACCAGTTTTAATATTAACGTGGCTAACATGCAGAACTTTTTTGCCCCTATGTTCACGTTTGGAAAATATTTCAACCAGGATGGGAAAGTACTGCTGCCTGTCGCCGTTCAGGTCCATCACTCCGTGTGCGATGGTTTCCATGTGGCAAGACTCTTCAATGAATTGCAGGCGTTGTGTGATGACTTACCGCACCTTTCAGAGGGGCGCAATGCCTGATGCGCCAGTCGTCTTGATATCTCCTTTTACAGGGAGTGGGCAGCATCGATAGCCGTCATGTCTGCTCTACTGATTTACGCTCAGGCGCAAAGCGGCCTGCAATGGCCGCCCGAGACTCCCGCTCCACTACCAGGTCGTAGCCTGCATATCAATGACAAAGCGGTACTTAACGTCTCCCTTAAGCATACGGGCAAAGGCAGCCTCGATGTCCTCGCCACCGATCGTTTCAATATCAGCGGTAATATTGTGTTCGCCGCAGAAGTTCAACATCTCCTGCGTTTCCTGAATGCTGCCAATCGACGAACCGCTGATGCTTAAACGCCGGAACACCATGGGCGTAATATTCGGCGAGTTGTGCGGCTGGTCCGGAATGCCTACCAACACCAGGCGGCCATTGGTTTTCAGCATTGCCAGATAGGGATCCAGATCGTGCGGTGCCGCTACGCAGTCAATGATAAAATCCAGCGAGGTCTGGCAGGCAGCCATTTGCGCGGCATAGCGCGATACCACCACCTGTTTTGCCCCCAGACGAAGAGCATCTTTACCCTTCTCCGGGGTGGTCGTAAACAGCGTCACTTCCGCCCCCATCGCACTGGCAAGCTTCACTGCCATATGGCCTAACCCCCCCAGCCCCACAACACCCACACGGTTGCCTGCTTTGACGTTGAAATGGCGCAGCGGCGACCAGACAGTGACGCCGGCACACAACAGCGGTGCAACCCCGGCAAGCGGCAGGTTTTGCGGTACCGAAACCACAAAATGCTGATCGACAATCACGCTCTGCGCATAGCCGCCGCGGGTTCTTTCGCCGGTATATTTATCAATACCGTTGTAGGTAGCGGTAAACCCCGCCTCACAGTACTGCTCTTCGTGCTGCTTGCAGAAATGGCACTCGCGGCAGGCGTCGACCATCACGCCCACTCCAACGATATCACCGGGTTTAAAACGGGTGGCCTCGTCCCCAACCTCCACGACTCGCCCGACAATCTCATGCCCTGGCACCAGCGGATACTGGCTAACCGCCCATTCGTTACGCGCCATATGGAGATCGGAGTGGCACACGCCGCAGAAGAGGATCTCGATTTTGACATCCTGCTTTTGTAACGCGCGCAGCGAAATCTGGCCTGATGTTAAGGGTTGTGCCGCGTCATGGGCGACTAATGCGTTGATTTTCATCTTACCTCAGGAATGTGCTGGTTCTGGCTAACTCAAGGGGGCAGACTATAGTCAACAGGGTTCCATATTGATAGTAGTCACCATTTGGTGACCATAAGCAGAGGACATAACAATGCCTGCCTGGGTCGAGGGTAAACTCTTTTTCTACGCGGATTCGCCGCCGCGCCGCCTGATGGAGCTCTTTTCAGTGAAATGGAGCACAATGGTGCTGCATGCGCTGTATCACTGGCCGGATGAACGCGCCCGTACCGGTGAGTTACAGCGTAGCCTGCAGGGGATTTCCAAAAAAATGCTGTTCCAGACGCTCAAAGAGCTGGAGCAGCGAGGATTGATTGCCCGCCATGTGTATGACGTGGTCCCACCAAAAGTCGATTACCGCCTGACCCCACTCGGCAGAACCTTTGCCGAACCCATTGAGCAAATGTACCAGTGGGGGTTGGAAAATCAGTCCGCACTGGATCAAATGGAAGCCTGTTATCAGGCGGCGTCGTTCAGTTAACGGGCTGAATTCTCAAATGTTCCTCCTGAAAGCGCGATATTCATCACATTATGCCAGGCTTTATATGCACCACCACAAGGTGACGATAACGCGGCCTGCTGCGCCAGACTAAAGGGATGACTCATTTGAAAAATGCTAAATACACAATGCCTTTACGCGAGGAAGGGTTCATTGGTCTGGGAGATTATGCCGCGATCGGCGAGGGCCGCTCCGTTGCGCTCATCGCCCCGGATGGCTCGATTGACTGGTGGAGCGCGCCCAATCTTGATTCCCCGCCCCTTTTCGATCGGCTGCTTGACCCAACCATCGGCGGTTTTTTCAGCCTGACGCCCGCGGTTGACTATACCGTCTCCCGCGCCTATCGCGAGGACAGCAATGTGCTGGAAACCCGCTTTGAGACGGAGGACGGCACGGTGCTGTTAACCGAATCGATTAACAGCACGCTGGCGGGGCGTCTGCCCTGGAGTGAGCTGGCGCGGCGGCTTGAGGGCGTGCGCGGCACCGTGCCTTTCAGGCTCCATTTGCGGTTTGGGACGATGGTCGAAACGCGATCGCCCTGGCGATCGGATACCTTTAAGGGCAGCGTTTACCATATCGGCGACCTGATGGCGATGCTGCACACCAGTGAAAACGTCGTCATTACGCATGCTGATGACGAAGAGATCGAAGCGGAGATCACCCTTAAAAAGGGCAGCCGGGAGGTTGTCGCCCTGCTCGTGACCCAGAGTGAACCGCTGGCCGTGCCGGACATTCAGGCGATTGATAACCGCATCGAAACCAGCCATGCTGCCTGGCAGGACTGGGTGCAGGGGCTTAAATATGATGGCCTCTATAAAGATCACGTCATTCGCTCCGCGCTGGCGCTGAAGTTCCTCTGGTATTCGCCAACCGGCGCGCTGGCCGCGGCCGCGACCACCTCTCTGCCGGAAGGGATCGGTGGAAAGAAAAATTACGACTACCGCTTTGCCTGGGTGAGAGATGCCTGCCTGATTATCAAAGCCTTTACCTATCTGGGTACCCTCGAAGAGTGTAAAGCGGCCTTTTCCTGGCTGTCGAAAACCATCATCAGGCACGGCCCGGAGATGCAGGCCTGCTACACCCTCGAAGGCGAGCTGGTCCCGGAAGAGCGGTATGCAGAACTCCAGGGCTACCGGGATTCGCAGCCGGTACGGGTAGGTAATAATGCCCGCAACCAGCGCCAGCTGAGCATGTATGCCGATATGCTTGGGGTGGCAAAACTGTTTGTCGAAGCGGGCCATATTCTGGATACGGGCACCTCGCGTTTCCTCGGACACCTTGCCAATCAGTGTGCTGACCGCTGGCGCATGAAGGACTCGGGGATCTGGGAGCTGCCGGAAGAGCGCCATTACACCCACTCCAAAATGTCCTGCTGGCTGGCGCTGGACTGCGCCGTGGTGCTGGCGGAGCACAGCCATATCGAACCTACCTGGAAGGCGCGCTGGGAACGCGAGCGGGACCGGATCCGCGACTGGGTGGAAAAGCACTGCTGGTCTGAAGCCCATCAGTCCTACTGCTTCTACGTTGGCGACGGCGGGCAGCTGGACGCCTCGCTGGCGCTGGTTTCACGCTACGGCGTGAAGGTGAATCCGAAGCGCATGAAGCTGACCTATCAGGCTATCCACCAGCAGCTGGGCCATAACAGCGCGATGGTCTATCGCTACAGCGGCGTTGAGCAGGAGGAAAGCACCTTCATCGCCTGCTCATTCTGGCTGGCAGAGGCCTGGGCATCGATGGGCGAGCCGGCGGCTGCCGCAGAGAGCATGGATGAAATACTTAAGACGCTGTGCCACCGCGGCAACGTGGAAACCTTCAATGAGATGTTTGATACCCGAACCGGCGAGTGGGTCGGCAACATGCCCCAGGGCCTGAGCCATCTCGCGCTGATCTGCGCGGCGCAGGCTATCAGCGAGCATCAACGGGAGAAGAAATAATATCCTCAGGCGCGGCCCGCCCGGATAACCATCAGGATGCCGAGCAGCACGGCGCACATCGACAGCAACATGCGCAGGCTGAACGTTTCGCCCAGCAGTGCCACGCCACCCAGGGTGGCAAGGCACGGAACACTCAGCTGAACCGTGCTTGCGGTCATGGCTTTCATCCTCGGCAGCAGCGTATACCACAGGGCATAGGCCGCGCCTGAGGCCAGCGCCCCGGACGTTATGGCTAACAACAGTCCGGGCGCGCTGGTAACTCGTTCCACCGACGGTAAAAGAGAGAGAATGAGGGTGAAAGGCACGGCCAGTATAAAATTCCCCGTCGTTGCCGGTATCGCCTCCGGCATGCTTTTCCCTTTCACCGAATAGTAGGCCCAGGCCAGCCCGGAGCCGATCATCATCAGCGCACTGGTCGGTTCCGGGGCATGCGCGCCGGGGAGCAGGAGCAGCACCGTTCCTGCCACCGCCAGAAACAGCCCCGCCCCCTTCAGTACACCGACCTTTTCTCCCTGCCGCCAGCCATAGATAACCATTGCCGTCTGAACGGTGCCGAACAGCAACAGCGCCCCGGTTCCGGTATCGATCCGGAGATAGGACCAGGACATCGCCAGGACATACAGCGTCAGGGCCAGGCCGCTGTGCCAGTCATAATGTATTTTCGATGCCGGCTTTTTTCTGACGCTCATCAGAATAACCAGGAACAGGGCTCCGCTGACGATCCGCACATCGCTGAAGGTCGCCGGATCGATGTATCCGCCGGTCAGCGCCACCCTGCACAGGACGGAGTTCGCGGCAAACGCCAGCATGGTAAGTATTATTTTTCCTGTCATATCGTCTCTCATAAGTGAAACCTGCCCGAAGCCCTTCAGCTATGCCCCCTATCCTATACTTAAGCAAACCTTCGGAGGTGACTATGTGTGGACGTTTCGCCCAGGCCCAGACCCGGGAAGAGTACCTTGCCTTTCTTGCCGATGAAGCGGATTGCAACATCCCCTACGATCCGGAACCTATCGGGCGCTATAACGTCGCGCCCGGCACCAAAGTCTTACTGCTCAGCGAGCGCGAGGACCAGTTGCATCTCGACCCCGTCTTCTGGGGTTACGCTCCCGGCTGGTGGGACAAGCCACCGCTGATCAATGCCCGGCAGGAGACCGCCGCCAGCAGTCGGATGTTTAAACCGTTGTGGCACCATGGCCGGGCAATTGTCTTTGCCGACGGCTGGTTCGAGTGGAAAAAAGAGGGGGATAAAAAGCAGCCTTACTTTCTCTATCGCGCCGACGGGCAACCTATTTTTATGGCAGCCATCGGCAGCACGCCGTTTGAACGCGGGGATGAGGCTGAAGGATTTCTGATCGTTACCGCCGCGGCGGATAAAGGGCTGGTGGATATCCACGACCGACGTCCGCTGGTGTTAACGCCAGAGGCGGCGCGGGAATGGCTGCGCGAAACGGTGAGCGGGCAAGAGGCAGAAGAGATCGCGCAGGCCGGTGCAGTCCCCGCGGACGAATTCCACTGGCATGCCGTGACCCGGGCGGTGGGAAATGTAAGAAACCAGGGGCCAGAATTAATTGAGAACATCGGTGAGGTGTAAAATAACGTCAATGGCATTGACAGCTATTATTTCTTGAACTTACTAACACCCAAAAAATATAAAAAATGTCGTAAGCGAAGCGGCAAAATAATATCCAGGAGGGCCTGAATCAGGCCCCCGCTTTACACTTAAACAACCTGTTTTGGCCAGCGTCTCCTTTTTGGGAGTGGCACGCATGAGTGGGTAGTGAGTCGGGTTCCACAGACGGAACAAACAGCACCATGAGGTTGGGTTTGCGCTGGACTAAACGTGGTAAAACGAAATCGCTTACTTGTGCAAACCGGGCACTCAAATTTTAGGTTGGGAATAGCCCCTCCGGGCAGGTGAGTAGAACGACCACCATAACGTAAATATCAATCGACCAGGGATATATCGTTTAAAAAACTTCCTTTTTGCCTGGATTTCTTTCGTATATCCAGAATGTTTCAGCGATAAAGATTTATCTCACCCGCAATAAATCAGAAAAACGCGTGGTATATCGGGGAGATAGCATCTCTCTTTTCATTTGCCATTGCTGTTCGATGCCCTGCCCCGCACTATCTTGCCGCCATGACCTACCAATAGCCGAAGTGTCCAGAAGGTTCCCGCCCCTTGATCTTTGCTACCGACATACAATACTGTATATAAACACAGTAAATTTAGCGGTAAGCATAATGCTGTTTTTCATTTCTACCGGGTTACACCAGATCGTGGCATTGCGTATGTTCAGTGATTTTAGTCCCTGCGCTTTACCAGGCCCCGCACAGACCGATGTCGTGAAAATCTGGAGCTGATCATGTTTGCACTCTGCGATGTGAACTCTTTCTATGCTTCCTGCGAAACTGTTTTTCGCCCGGACCTGAAGGGCCGGCCAGTCGTCGTTTTATCAAATAACGACGGTTGTGTTATCGCACGTTCTGCAGAAGCGAAACCCTTTGTGAAAATGGGTGAGCCATATTTCAAACAAAAAGATCTCTTCAGGCATCATGGGGTGGTTTGCTTCAGTAGCAATTATGAACTCTACGCAGATATGTCCAACCGGGTGATGACCACGCTTGAAGAGATGTCTCCCCGCTGCGAAAGATACTCAATTGACGAGCTTTTTTGTGACCTTACAGGTATACGTAACTGTCGCGATCTTACCGAGTTTGGCCGTGAAATCAGAGCCACTGTTTTACAGCGCACGCATCTGACCGTTGGGGTAGGAATTGCACAGACTAAAACCCTGGCGAAGCTGGCGAATCATGCGGCAAAACGATGGCAGCGCCAGACCGGAGGCGTGGTTGATTTATCGGATGTGGCTCGTCAGAGAAAACTGATGGCAGTGCTGCCCATTGAAGATGTGTGGGGTGTGGGTCGACGCCTGACAAAAAAGCTTGAAAGTATGGGTATCAAAACAGTATTACAGCTGGCAGATACCGATATAGGGTTCATCAGAAAAAACTTCAGCGTCGTGCTTGAGAGAACGGTCCGTGAATTACGCGGTCAACCCTGCCTTGAGCTGGAAGAGTTCCCGTCCGTAAAGCAGGAGATTATCTGTTCTCGGTCATTCGGCAGCCGCATCACAGAATATGAAGAGATGCGCGAGGCCATCTGTAGTTATGCGACCCGGGCAGCAGAGAAACTACGTAATGAACATCAGCATTGTCGATTTATATCGGTATTTGTTAAAACCTCTCCGTTCACAATTAACGAACCGTATTACGGTAATAGCGCATCGGTAACGCTGCTCACTCCGACCCAGGACAGCAGAGATATCATCGGCGCTGCTACCCACTGTCTGGATGTAATCTGGAAAAACGGACATCGATATCAGAAAGCGGGCGTCATGCTGGGAGATTTTTATAGCCAGGGCGTCGCACAACTTAATCTGTTTGACGAAAACCCACCCCGTAAAAATAGCCAGAAACTGATGAATGTCCTGGATTATCTGAACGCTAAAAACGGGCATGGGACGCTTTATTTTGCCGGACAAGGGATCCAGCAACAATGGCAGATGAAGCGGGAAATGCTCTCCCCGCGATATACCACCCGATATGCTGACCTCCCCATCGTTAAGTGAGACAGGTAGCTCTTCATGGCTGAACGGATTAATTAAGCAAACACTAATGAGGGGGCTGTGCCCCCTCTGATTTCACATTAACACGATACTCGACCGACTTTCCCTGTCGTAGTCAGCAGCCATTGTCCAGTGGAGGCAGGGATAAACGCTGACTGCCCGACGTGAAGCAAAAGGCTCTCGCCGCTGGCATGGCTTAATGTCGCGGCACCCTCAATCACTAACACAATTTCAGCGCTGGATGTCATTATCATTTGATTGTCCACCGCAGTGAAAATACTGAAGCGGAAATCCTCAACCGGAACAGGATAGCGCGCTTCTGCGGCATGCTGCTCCGGTAACATACGCAGCGAGGCTGCCGCGGTCGGTGTGAAGTTGGTGCACTGAATCAACTCGTCCAGATTGATCTTCTTCGGGGTGAGTCCAGCGCGTAGCACGTTGTCGGAACTGGCCATCACCTCAATTGCCGTGCCGTGAACATATGCATGCAATGTACCCGGATAAAGAAACATCGCTTCGCCGGGTTGCAGAGTAATACAGTTGAGGAACAGCGGTGCCAGCACGCCAGTATCATCCGGATAGTGTTGCTGTAAGCGCCGGAAAATCCCGCCAGTCACCTCACCGTAAAGCGCCTCTCCCCGCGCGACCGCCTGCGTGATGGCCTGCGTTTTGAGGGCGGGAGGGAGTTGCATTATGGCGGTGAAGAATGTGCGTAATCCTTCACCGTCCGGCTGTGCGAGCAGACTTGTGGCAATGATCTTTAGCTCGGGGATATCCAGGGCAGCCAGGTTCGCGGCAATCGTTTTCGCATCACGAAAGCCGTTCATCGCCACAAATGGGGTGATGGCGTAGACCAGCTCCGGTTTGTGGTTCGCGTCGTTATAATCCGGCACCTCACCATCTTTCAACTGCTGCACGCGCGCAAACCCACGTTCAGCCTGCGTTTTAGTGGGGTGAACCTGAATGGACAACGCCCTTTCAGCGGCAAGGATTTTCAGCAAAAAGGGTAAGTCTTTAAAACGCTTATGCGTTACCTCGCCAAGCATTGACACTGGCTCTGAAGCCAGTAAATCAGAGAGCGCCACCATTCCCTGCGCGTTTTTCACATATGAAATCCCTGCCGGATGAACCCCCATCCACAGTTCGGCCTGCGGTTGATCGTCCGGGTTCAGAATGTTGAAACGCTGATTTAGCGCGTGTCGGCTTCCCCAGGGATAATTTTTTACTACATTGGTAAGCGGATAAAAACAGGCCCGACTCATGATGGCGTGTCCTCGCTGCTGAATTGATTGCTCAACGCCAGCTCCCGGAACCACAGCGCATTACGCTTAATGCAGCGCTCACCCGTTCCCAGATCCAGACGATAAAATCCGTAGCGGCGCTTGAAGGCGTTTATCCACGACCAGTTATCGATAAACGTCCACTGGTGAACACCAAAGCAGTTTGCTCCATCGCGAATGGCGTGGTGGAGTTGCACCAGATGTTCTTTCATTAACCTGATGCGGAAACTGTCATCAATGACACCGTCGGCTTGTACCGGACCTTCTGATTCCAGATCCATCGCGATACCAATCTCAGCGAGATACCACTTAATATTGCCGTAATTGTCGCGAATATTGCGGGCAATATCGTAGATAGCAACGGGAAGGATTTCATTATTATCGCGGTAAGGGTTAAAGCGTCCGTTCGGATCAACATAGTTCTCGAAGTAATATTCCGGGGAGAAGTAGTCGAGCGTGTAAGCTGATTCTCGCGCCTGAACGCGGCGTGGTACGTAATAGTTCACGCCGAGAAAATCAATTCTGGAGTCGGTAATCAGACGCACGTCTTCCGGGGCCGCCTCTGGCAGACAGTGGTGAAACGCCAGAAGCTCGCACAGCTCTTTTGGGAACTGGTGTTTAACCAGGGGATCAAGGAAGCTGCGGTTAAACAGCAGGTCGGCATACCAGGCCGCCTTTATATCTTCCGCTGAATCACTACGTGTGTAGGTCGGTGTCAGATTCAGTACCACGCCAATTTCGCCGCTCTCTGCTCGCTCACGGAACACCTGCACCGCTTTCGCATGGGCCAGCATAATATTAAAGGCGACCTGTACCGCCAGCTTCCCGTCTTTTTTACACGGATAGTGGAAGTCATACAAATACCCACCTTCCACCGGGACAATCGGCTCGTTGAAGGTGATCCAGTATTTCACTTTGTGGCCGAACAAAGAGAAAGCGGTACGTGCGAAACGGGCAAACAATTCCGCCACATGCGCAGATTCAAAGCCACCATATTTTTTCTGCAGTATCTCTGGCATATCAAAGTGATACAGGTTGACCATCGGCTCGATACCGTTGGCGATCATCTCATCGAGATAGTCGTTATAGAAGCGAACGGCATCGGCGTTCGGCTCTCCGGATTCAAAGTCGTCGATCAGGCGTGACCACTGGATAGAGGTCCGGAAAGAGTTAAACCCTGTCTGCTTCATCAGGGCGACATCTTCTTTATATTTGGTGTAAGTCTCGCAAACACGTTGGGGACCTGTTTGCTGATAAAAACGCTGGGGTTCTTCAGAAAACCAGCTATCCCATATTGAACAATGCTGTTTACCTGCCGTGCCTTCCGTTTGTGGGCCAGATGCTGCTGCACCCCATAAAAAACCGTTCGGGAATGAATACCGGGTCATGACGCCTCCGTTAATAAAAAAACCGCGCCCGATGGACGCGGTCAAAAACACTACTCTGCGTATACTTCGATAGATTTGATAAACATGTAGCCCCAGTCGCCGGCGAAACGACCAAAATCGATGCTGTTTTTACCGGCTTTCAGCGTCACCGGGATCGCCAGTTGCTGGCCTTTTTCGTCGGTCTGTGGGAACTCAATAGCAACTGGCGCACCGCTGTTCACCACGAAAGAGTTCTTTTTACCGCCCCACTTACCGCTAAAAGTGACGCGCAGGGTATATTGCCCCTCCCAGGGCACGTTAACCTGCCAGCTCACCTTATCCCCCTCATTGGCAAAGGGGCCAAGGAAGCCATCGTCATCAATGGCGAGGGCATTTTCTTTACTCTTCACCACGTGCAGTTTGCCTTTGTCCACTTCCAGCACACCTCCGGCAAAGTGGCAGTAATCCGCGGGAACTTCTCCCAGCGCCTTTTTTACCGTGACACTGGCAGTTTTACTGCTTTTCAACAGGCCATCGTCGGCTGTAAAGGTCAGCGCATACTCACCCGGCGCGGAGAACCATGCTCGGGTGTGCGCTTTCGTCGCATCGCAGAAATGTACGTTCGCATTTTCCCCGCTCTCCCAACCAACTTTTACCTCGCGGTCCGGCAGGTTGTCGTCCATCCATGCCGCCTGCAACCACACGCCTTTATCCAGTGTGGCCGTCAGGGCATCTTCGAGGGTGACCACCGGAGCCTGGTTCTGCTGCGTGTGTTTCACACCGATCACGTTGGACGGCGAGGAGGCTCCACTCTCGTTTTTAGCAGTGACGCGGTAGTAGTAGGTTTTCCCCAGTTGCAAACTGCGGTAATCATCGCGGAACAGATCCATGGTTGCCGGGTTCCACTCATTTACTCCGTCTGAGATGTTCTCTCCAACCCGCGTCCATGGACCGGTCTCCGCCTCAGCACGTTCAACGTCATAGCTACGTCCGACGGCTGCGCCCATCCAGTTGATGGCGAACGGTGAATCGGTCCCGCGCAGTACTGGTGCGTCAGGAACCGGCAACGGCGGAACCTTACTCAGGCCTGCCATCTGCGCCGAGGCTTTTCGCACCAAATCCACGACCTCCATCTCCTGGTTAGCTTTCCCTTCAACAGGGAAACCTGGCAGGTGGTAGCTGTAGTGGCCGGTATGCTCCTTGTGCCAGTAGAAGCCCCCCTCATGGCGATGCCCACGGAAGCCCCAGATGAATCCCCCGACTGCCTGCGCGCCACTGAACTCGCTATGAACAATTGACTGCATAATGTCGTTGAGTTGCGTATGGTCAAGCAGGCCAAATTCCCCGACCAGATAGGCTTTCTTACCGCCAATAGCGGTCAGGTCTTTACGCACCTGATCGGGATGATTGTTATCGGCATTGGTGTAGTAATGATTGCTGACGATATCGACGTTCGGATCGCTTAACGCAAATTCGTTAATCTTCTTGTAGGTACCATCAACGATCAGCTGATTTGGCGCCCATTTGCGGATCCACGCCGCCGTCTCATGCAGGAACGCGGCATTGGTGTCCTCCAGTTCGTTGCCTGTTTCCCAGGCCATGATCGCCTTCTCATCAGAATAAGCACGCCCCGTCACGGTGTTCGTACGGGTGATAACCTGGCGGATAACGTCCTGATAGGCTCTGTAGGTTTTGCTGTCGGTGCGGTAAAAATCTTCTGGCTTTTCATTGTAGAAGGCCGCAAGTTGCTCACGTCCTCCCCACCACCACCAGTGATCGATAAAAGGTAAAATCAGGCGTAACCCCTGTTTGTCGGCTTCGGCGATCATGTTGTCATAGACCTTCATCGCTTTTTCATTAAGCCGAGGCATACCATCCGTGCTTTGCGGGGCCAGGATGTGCGTTTCGCGTTCACAGGCAGTATCGTTTTCCTGTTGAACGGAGAGCACATAAACACGCTGCGCTTTCGCCC
Organism: Leclercia sp. TB492; assembly: GCF_049974505.2. Lineage (NCBI taxonomy): Bacteria > Pseudomonadati > Pseudomonadota > Gammaproteobacteria > Enterobacterales > Enterobacteriaceae > Leclercia > Leclercia sp. TB492. Next base: position 2,450,375 of record NZ_CM127572.1, read on the forward strand.
CTGTTGCCACCATGGCTTTGATCCAGTTCGCCTGTTCTTCCGGCGTCGGCCATTTGAAATATTGCCCCCAGCCGCGCGGGTCAGCTTTACAGACACCGCGGGCATCATCTTCGATGCGATGCAGTTCCGGTGCGTGAATGCCAGCAAAACGGAAGGTCGTTTCACCGTCCATTAGCTTCGCGCCATCACGCGTAATGAAGTGCTCGAAATGCGACTGTTCTGCCGCCATCGCTCCCGCGCAGCCCAGCGCAGAGAGCAGTGAAACTAACAATATTTTTTGGATAGGTTGAATCATTTTATTCTCTCCTTAGAACCACACTTCAGCCTGAACGCCGAAGTTCACCGTGTCACTCTCACCGCTGCGGCTATAGCCACCGGCGGAGAGAGTGTTGGTATCCCAGTTATAGTTACCGTCCAGGGCATCAGAGACGCCTTTATCCCACTTCGCGTAGGTTACAAAGAAGCGCAACTGTGGCCGATTCCAGTATCCCGATTCAAAGGTCAGCGTCGGGGCGATGGTCACTTTGGTCAGACCACCTTTGCCTTTCCCGTTGACGCCTTTATAGTTTTCGTCATCGAGATATTCGTAGCCCAGCTCATACTGCATGGCGAAGTTTTTGGTTATCTGATGATATGGACGCACTCCAGCAACCCAACTGGTACGGCCCCAACCATCAGCATCGCTGCTCCACCAACGGTAGTTTTTGTCTTTCTGGTAATAAGCAAAGGTCGATATATCGACACTGCCCAGAGAAGCCATGCTGTCCAGGATCACACGCCAGGATTGGGTATCATCCAGGTTTGCCCAGCCCCAGCCGTTTTTGCCCAGCGAGTCACCCGCCGCTAGCCCCCGGCCGTACTGCATCACCACTTTGGAATATCCCCCCGTCAGACCCCAGAAACCTTCAAAGTTGTAGACCCCTGTAACGCCATAGCCTTTTTCGGCAGAGGTAGGGTGGTTTTCATTGCGGTTCATGTGGTGGCCAATCAACTCCAGGTCAAAGCCCGTGCCGCCAATTTTCTTCAACCACAGGTTGAGAGAGTAGTCATCCGGGTACCCCTGATCGCCTTTATCTACCGGGTACGCTTTGGCTTCATCTGTAGTAGAAAAGGCGTAAACGCCCGCATCGAAACGCGCGAAGCCAAGATCGAGATTGTCAAAACCGCCGCCCGTACCGTTGTACTGAATGTACTCCCAGTCAAACTGGTGGCTGGAGGTGTTCGAGCTGCTGTAACGTTTGCCGCCCCAGAACGTCACATCTGGCGCAAAATCCAGGTTGCTTAATTCCACGTACCCTTCACGGAACTGTACCTCTTTGCCGTCATCGTCCTGACAGTTCCAGTCGGAGGTGCATTTGCTCTGATGGGTAATATTGGCCTGAATTTTGGCAACCGGACCGGCGTCAGATTTCAGCGTCACCTGCGGGATCAGTTCAATCTTCGTATCTTCTTCATTGCCGAGACGCCATTTGCCGTCCGGCATCAGGCCGACAGAGTCAGCACGGTTGCCATCGGAGTTCGCCAGAATGCCCGAACGCATATAACCGTGCAGTTTAAAGTCGTACTGCTCTGCCTGCGCGATACCGCAGACAGCCGCGTTGATGAGAAGAGCCAGAGGTATTAATCGGTTCAACCTGTTCATAAATTTCCTTTTTCTTTTTCTGAGTGAAAGAGCGTCTTATGGCGCGACTGGAAATCTACGGATCAAAAATGGAAATGTACATTCAATTATGGAAAGCGCTTTCCGTAATTGCCGGTTTAAATCACATAATCAAAAATAATGGGAAATAAATCGTGATGCTGATCACACATATTCGAAGGGGAGAATTTAAAAGCCAGCGGCTTACGCGCGCTGGCTGGAAAAGATAAGGGAAAGCGGAGGATTATTTGCTTTCTGATTCTACCAGTTGCCGTTCATAAACGTTGAAAAACGGGCGGTAAATCATCCAGGCATTGAAGAATGCGAACAAACACATAAACAGATTCTTCCAGCTGCCGTTTGCTGACCAGGCGGCACCCAGCGGGGCGGGCATCGACCAGGGTAACATCGCAACCGCGCGGTCAAGCACCCCAAGGTGAGTAAGATACCAGGCAAGACAAGCATTTATCACTGGAACACAAATAAATGGAACTAAAAACAACGGATTAAGGATGATCGGAAAGCCAAAAAGTACCGGCTCATTAATATTAAACAACGAGGGAATAAGCCCGATTTTACTGACGCTTTTTAACTGACGCGAGCGACTACGCAGGGCCATGAAGATCAGCGGCAGCGTTGAGCCAATCCCACCGATTAGCAGATAAAAATCCCAGAAACCCTGCAGATAGATATGAGGTAGAGGCGTCACGTTATTCGCCAGCGCCTGTTGGTTTTCAAAGAGATAAGTCATCCAGAAAGGGTTCATGATACCGGTGACAATCAATGCGCCATGTATGCCGATAAACCACAGTAAGTTGCAGATAACAATAGAAATAATAAGAGCGGTGAGCGTATCTGAGGCGATGATGAGCGGACGAAAAGCTTCGCTTATCATGTCCGGTAAAATCATGCCGGTGTTCTGCTTCAGAAGTGCATTAACCAGGGTAATAGAAAGCATGATGGCGAGGAGAGGCATCAGAAGCTGGAAACCATTGCGCGTCATCACCGGAACCTCCTCCGGCAGGCGGATACACCAGCCACGCCGGTAAAAGAGCCGCATTACTTCAATCGTGTAGAAGCTTGATATTAAAGCGCTAAATATCCCAATCCCACCGAGAAAAGCATTGCTGTTATCCGTCTCTTTGAAACCGATAAATACCAGAAAGGCCAGGCATCCCGTCAGGCCAGAAAGCCGTTCCGGCAGCTGATACTGCTTGCCCAGACTGGCACTGGCGCCAAACGCAATAATCAACGCTACGAGCCCAATGGTCAATTCAAACGTCGGCAGCAGCATCGGCCGAATGGCCTGATATGCCGCGCCATACCACGCACCGGGATTAACGGCAAATGGCGGAAAGATAAGGGGAACCATCACGCTACCCACTATGACAAACGGCATCGCCAGCGCAAAGCTGTCCCGCATCGCTGTTATGTGGGGGCTGCGGGTGAGTAGGTTGGCAAAAGGAGTAACGCGCTGCTCAATCAGTGTCACAGCAACATTCATAAACTGAATGCTCATGGCGAGGCCTATAGAGGACAGGAAAGTTCGGCGATCATCCCCTACATCCCGACAAAGTAAAAGCCTGCATCAGGTGATCGCGCTCACATTTAATGGATCCGCATACGGAAAGCGCTTTCCGTTTTGAATCCGTAAAGATTATAGTCCGCTCATCGTTATTACCTGGTCAGGAGTTTTTATGAAGAAAATCATGCTTTGCTGTTCCGCCGGAATGTCTACCAGCCTTCTGGTTAAAAAAATGTTGGAAGAGGCTGAAAAACGCAGCTTGTCCGTTGATATCAAAGCCTTTGGGGTCGCGGAGTTTGAACAACAGGTGGGGAATTATCAGGTGGTGCTGCTGGGACCACAGGTGAAGTACATGCAAAAAGATCTTCAGAACAAAGCCAACCCCTATGGAATCAAGGTCGAGCCCATCAACATGATGGATTACGGCATGCAAAAGGGAGGCGCAGTTTTAGATTTTGCCCTTTCACTGATTGAAAAAAATAACTAAAGGACATCAACATGAGCGCCCTGTACTCTAAATTAATCAGCGTGATAGAGCGAAAAATCACGCCTATGGCTGGTGCAATTGGCCAGCAAAAGTATGTCACTTCGATCCGTGACGGGTTTATTCTTGCCCTGCCCTTTATGATTGTCGGCTCGTTTATGCTGGTGTTTATATTCCCGCCCTTCTCACCAGATACCAGTTGGGGCTTCGCCCGCGCCTGGTTGCAGTTTTCATTAGACCATCGTGAAAACCTGATGTTGCCGTTTAACTTCAGCATGGGGATTATGACAATATTCATCTCAGTGGGTGTGGCTGCTAGCCTGGCACGTCATCATGGGCTGGACCCGCTGACGTCTGGGATGCTGTCGCTGATGGGCTTTTTACTGGTCGCTGCGCCCTTAAAAGATGGCATGGTATCAACAGCCTATTTTTCCGGGCAGGGCATTTTCACCGCACTGCTGGTGTCGATTTATACTACCGAACTGTATGCTTTTCTGCGTCGCAATAATATTACTATCCGTCTGCCGCCTGAAGTGCCGACCGGTGTAGCCCGCTCGTTTGAGATTTTAATTCCGGTGCTGGCGGTGGTACTGACGCTGCATCCGCTGAATCTGTTCATCGAAGCGCAGCTCGGGATGATTATCCCGGAAGCTATTATGTCATTGGTGAAACCGCTGGTCGCGGCTTCTGATACATTGCCTGCCATTTTGCTGTCTGTTTTGGTGTGTCAGATCCTGTGGTTTGCGGGTATCCACGGTGCGCTGATCGTTACCGGCATCATGAATCCATTCTGGATGGCAAACCTCTCTGTAAACCAGGCCGCGATGGCCGCAGGAACGGCGATCCCCCACATCTATGTGCAGGGGTTCTGGGATCACTATCTGCTGATTGGCGGTGTAGGCTCTACGCTCCCGCTGGCGCTTTTACTTATGCGCAGCAAAGCTGTACATCTTCGCACCATTGGTCGTATGGGCGTCGTTCCCGGCCTGTTTAACATTAACGAACCGATTTTGTTCGGTGCGCCTGTGATTATGAACCCGCTGTTCTTCCTTCCATTCGTCCTGGTTCCGATGGTCAATGCCACGCTGGCATGGTTTGCGCTGGATTTGGGTCTGGTCGCACGTGTGGTCTCAATGACACCCTGGACAACGCCAGCCCCAATTGGTGCCTCATGGGCCGCCAACTGGGCATTCAGTCCGGTCATCATGTGCTTAATCTGCATGGTAACGGCGGTCATTATGTATTACCCATTCCTGAAAGCTTATGAAAAACAGCTTCTTAATCAGGAGTCTGGTGAAAAAGAGCAGGCCCAGCCTGTGGGTCAATCTGAAACTGCATAAACGTATTTACTGCCAGAGGATGTTATGGAATTAGAAGAACAAATTATGGGCATCATCATTAATGCCGGACAGTCCCGCAGCCTGTGTTTCGAAGCACTTCAAAGCGCTAAAGCAGGAGACTTTGCCGATGCGGATGAAAAAATGAAACAGGCGCAACATTTCGCACGTGAAGCGCATCTGGTGCAAACCCAACTTATTGAAGCCGATGAAGGCGAAGGCAAAACCAAAATGACGCTGGTGATGGTACATGCCCAGGATCACCTGATGACCTCCATCCTCGCCAAAGAGCTCGTCACCGAGCTTATTGATATCTACAGAACTCGTCATTGAGTGTTGCGTGATTTAAGAGAGGCAATGCCTCTCTTCTTTTTTCAGGAGAAGCATTATGTACCATCTCGGCCTGGACATTGGCGGCACCAAAATGGAAGCCGTCTTGCTGGACGCTACCGGCACTGTTGTCCTGCGTGAACGCCGTCCAACTTACAAAGACAACTACCGGGGATTTCTGGATAACCTGACAGAGATGATCAATGGCATCCGGTCCGCCACGCAGGTCGGCTTTACGGTCGGCGTAGGTTTACCGGGGGCGATCGATCCTCTGAGCGGACTCATTAAAAACTGTAACTGTCTGGTGCTCAATGGCGAGAATTTAAAGCGCGACCTGACGGTGTTGCTCGATCAGCCCGTCTTTCTGGCCAATGATGCCGACTGTTTTACCTTGTCTGAGGCCGTTGATGGGGCGGGTAAAGGATACGGTACGGTGTTTGGCGTCATTGTGGGTACAGGCTGTGGTGGCGGTGTGGTGGTCAACGGCCAACTACTAAGTGGACCCAATGCGATTGTGGGCGAATGGGGTCATAATCCGCTTCCCGGCTGGCGCTACGAACTGGATGGCCCGGTGGAGCCCTGCTATTGCCAGCATGTAAACTGCGTGGAAAGCTATATCTCAGGCACTGGCTTTAGTCGTCGTTTCAATGCTCGTCATGATACAGCCTTCAGTTCGGAGGTCATTATGGCAGCGGTACACGAGAAGGAGCCTCGCGCGGTGGCGCATTATCATCACTTTATCGATGCGTTTTCCCGGAGTATTGCGGGTGTCATCAACATCCTTGACCCCCATGCCATCGTTCTGGGAGGAGGACTGTCGAACGTGGAAAGCCTGTACCAGGATCTTCCAGAGGCCGTTGGCAAATACATTTTTTCACCGACATGTCGAACTGCCATCGTTAAAGCCAGGTTTGGCGATGCCAGCGGCGTTCGCGGTGCGGCATGGTTGCCTTTACGGAGCACAGGCAACTGAACCAGGTGACTAAATCCTGCCCGTACTTATGTTATTATAGGGAGAACACCGTAATACAGACGACACCATGACAACCATTGATGATGTTTCAAAATTAGCCAATGTTTCCCGGGCTACCGTTTCGCGCGTGCTGACCGGAGCACGTGGCGTTCGTGAAGAGAGCCGCGAGGCCGTATTACGGGCGGTAGAAGAACTCAATTACCGTCCCAGCTTTGCTGCGCAAAATCTGGCGAGCAATACGTCAAATCAGGTCGGTATGGTTCTCCCCGCCCATGAGGCTGATTTTAGCGCAACTCTGTTGCCGCAACTGTCCCTGGCGGTTAAAAATCTGAATAAGTCGCTGATTATTCAATACGTTAATAACGTATCAGAACAGCAGGCCGCCATTGAAAGTCTTCAACATCAGTGTGTCGCCGTCGTGACGCTGGGGAAACCCAGCCGCGAGGTTGCCAGCAACGTAATCGCTTTTGATGATTCTTCGGCTAAAGGCACTGGCCAGGGCTACAACTACGCCTTTGCCACCGAAAGCGCCTGTCGATACGTACTGGGAAAAGGACATCGTAACATTGCCCTGCTGATGGAAGCTGAAGATGACGCTGCCAGCAAACAGATGCTGGAAGGGTATCGCAGCGTATTACAGAACTACTCTCTGCCGTTTAACCGCCAACTGCTGGTCATGGCGAACAACAATATTGAGCAGGCGCTGCTGACATTAATTAATAGCTTTACAAAATATACGGCGATCATTGCCAAACGTGACAGCTATGCCGCTGAAGCAATGCGTTTACTGCGTGATTTTAATGTTGCTATACCCCAGGAAGTATCGCTTGTGAGTCTTGAGGATTCACCGATGGCCTCTCTGCTGTATCCGCCTTTAACATGCATCGCTTATCCTGTTGAGCAGTTACTGGAAGAGTGCGTAAAACGTATTAAGGCGCTTATAGATGGGCATACGCTTTTTGTTCCGGAAGGACGCACCTTAGTAGGCAGGCTGGTTGTACGATCGTCGGTGTCAGAAGTCACCACCTGATGATGTTTTTATAAATATATCTTATTTTTAAATTTCCTTACGGGCATCAGGCAAGCGATGCCCGTAAGTTATAAACGTGTACCGCTGGCTATTTTACAGATTGGCTGAAAATCGGATGTGAAGCTTTTTGGTAAATCTGGTGCGCAATATTGCCTTCAGTTGTGATGTATCCCCTCACCTGTCCCGCCAGAATGGCGACGGGCAGCGTCATGTTTTCCGCTTCAATGGTCCGGAGCCTTTGCTCAGTCTGTCCTCACGATGCTAAGGTAACAAGCGTCGGAAACGACACTCTAAATGGCAAAAACGACATTTCGCAAAGGTAACTATGCTGGAAATTGGTTTGTATCTTTACCCCGGGGTTCAGCAGGCTGCCGTGCTTGGGCTGAACGATCTCTTTGGCGTGGCCAACATGTTTTCCCAAAAATATCAGGCAAATAAAGCGAACCTGCTGAGAGTGACACACTGGCAGCAGCCTGGCCCGAAAGACCTTCCTGTGCGCGTTTTTGATACGGAACCTGAAGCCGACCCGACGTTACCCTCCGCGATGATCGTCCCGCCGACCTTATGCGAGCCTGCCATCATTGACACGACGCCGGCGTTAACGCCATGGCTTACCGGTCTGCACAATCAGGGGGTTATCCTGAGTTCCGTATGCGCTGGCGCGTTTGTCCTGGCATCAACGGGGTTAATGAACGGGCGGAAAATGACCACGCACTGGGCCTATGCCGATTTACTGAGCCAGCGTTTTCCCGACATAGAGGTTGATGTGAATCAGCTCATTATTGATGACGGCGAGATCATCACCGCGGGCGGGCTTATGTCCTGGACAGACCTCGGCTTGCGGTTAGTGCATCGGCTGCTCGGTCCGACCGTGATGATCGACACCGCGCGCATGCTGCTTGTCGATCCACCCGGGCGCGAGCAACGCTATTACAGCGTCTTCTCGCCGCGTCTGACCCATGGCGACGCGGCGGTCCTTAAGGTGCAACACTGGCTCCAGGCAACGCAGGCAAAAGATGCCACCCTGTCGAGCCTGGCGGCGCAGGCGGGATTAGAAGAGCGAACATTTCTGCGCCGCTTTCAGAAGGCAACCGGGATGACCAGCACGGAATATTGTCAGCACCTGCGCGTTGGCCGGGCGCAGGAGCTTTTGCAGTTCAGCAGCGATTCATTCGATCGCATCGCGTGGGAAGTGGGCTACAGCGATCCCGGCGCCCTGCGTAAGATTTTCACCCGCATTGTCGGGCTCACCCCCGGAGAATATCGCCGTCGCTTTAGCGCCAGCCAGGCAAAGGAACAGATGGCATAAAATGGCGATATCACCCCTTATTATGTCGTTTACGCCACTTCAGCCCTATCCCTTTCGCTGTCAAACTTGTGCTTCAATGAGCCATAAAACAGGAATGAGATAATGAAACAACGCGGTTTAATCGTCATCGATCTGCAAAACGAATATCTGCCAGGCGGTAAATTACCCCTGACCGGCATCGAGGCGGCAGCGCATAACGCAGCGCTTGCTATTGCTGACGCACGTTCAAAAGAGATCCCCGTCTTCCATATTCGTCATGAGTTCGCTCATGGCGAAGCACCGGTGTTTGTTCCCGGGACTGAGGGTGTGGAGATCCAGCCAACCGTTAAGCCCGCAGCGGATGAAGCGGTGATCGTGAAGAATTTCGTCAACGCCTTCCGGGACACTGACTTAAAAGCGCAGCTGGATGCGAAAGGCGTTGAAGAGGTGATTATCGTGGGGGCGATGAGCCATATGTGTGTGGATGCCTGCGTGCGGGCGGCGGCAGATATGGGCTACCCGGTCACCGTCCTGCATGATGCCTGCGCCACCCTTGACCTGTCTTTTGGCGGCGTCACTGTACCGGCGGCACAGGTTCATGCTGCGATGATGGCCGCATTTGAGTTTGGCTATGGCAAAGTCCAGTCAACATCAGACTATCTGTCTGCATAATCCCGTGCCAGCGTCCCTTTTCAGGGACGCTTTTTAATAAGTGGGGTTAAAGGTTGACGGGCATCTCATAGGCATCCGCAATCAGTTCCGTCGAGCGATAAATTGCCTCCTGAGAGTGCCCCAGATTCAGCAGCATAATTTCATCAGCATCAATGCGCTGTTGCCAGACGGCCAGCTGGTCAACCACCTGGTTACCGGTGCCGCTCATGATTTTGGCATTCCACATTTTAATCAGCTGCAACTCTCCCGAAGAATAACCGTAGTTTTCGGCTTCCTGCGGCGTTGGGACGATAAATGAGCGGCCTGTGCTCATGCGCATCATCGCGTGGGAATAGGCCCATGCCTGACGCCGGGCTTCATTCTCATCATCCGCTGCCATCACACCAAAACTGGCAATAACATAAGGCCGGTCAAGATTTGCAGAAGGACGGAAGTTCTGGCGATAGACCTTGATGGCCATCATGACGTTCTGATCGGCCAGATGCGCAGCAAACGCAAACGGATACCCCATTTGCGCCGCCAGCCGGGCAGAATAGTCGGACGAACCCAGCAGCCAGACGGGGGGACGCTGATACGCGCCTGGCACCCCATTTTCTTTATCCTGCAGCGGGCCGGGAACGGCATACACGCCTGCCTTTTGCCACGGATGCCCTTTCGGGAAATCGCCTTTCAGGAAGTGCATTAACTCATCAAGTTGTTTCGGGAAACTGTCTGCCCCTACGTCACCGCGCCGCAGCGCCGACGCGGTGGCCATATCGGTTCCCGGGGCACGCCCGACGCCCAGATCAATACGGCCCGGCGCAAGGGAGGCCAGCAATCCGAACTGTTCAGCCACCACCAGCGGCGGAAAGTTAGGTAACATCATCCCGCCCGCGCCAAGCCGGATATGGGTCGTTTCACCAATTAACCGCGCCAGCAATAACGGCGGCGAAGGGGTAGTGACGCCAGGCATAGCGTGGTGCTCCGCAAGCCAGTAACGGGTAAAACCACGCTTATCAGCCAGACGGGCAAGCCGGATGCTCCCCGACAGCGCCTCATGCGCCGTTACCCCTTTTCCCGCCATAGCGAAGTCCAGCACGGAAAGTGGAACCGGAGCCCCGCCCCGGCGCGTACCAAAAATGACCTGATTCACACTGTCGTTCCTCAAAATGATAAGGCGGCTACGTCTGGATGACGTAGCGCAGAGGAGACAAATTTTGCGGAGAATAACGTCAGGGCACAATTGACCTGAATGACAATATTAGAAACTATTGGGCCAATCGCTGGGATATGTTCAGGCCTGTGTACCGCGCCGCTGACAGAAGGTACGCCGGTATTCTGAAGGCGAGGTGCCCAGATGCGCCGTAAACTGCAGACGTAAAGACATCGGCGTCCCAAATCCCACCTCAGAAGCAATGCACTCTACCGGCAGTTCGGTGATTTCCAGCAGCTGCTGGGCACGCGCCACGCGCTCGGCATTTAACCATTTAGTGACGGTCGTGCCGGTTGTGTCGCGAAAGCGACGGGTAAATGTACGGCGGCTCATTTTCGCCACGCCCGCCAGCGTATCGAGGGTTAAGGGTTCAGACAGATGTTCCCGGGCCCACTCCAGCACTTCAACCAGGCGTCCGACGCAGGGCAATTGCGGAACCGGTTGTTCAATATACTGGGCCTGCCCGCCCTGTCGGTGCGGCGGCGTGACCAGCTGGCGGGCGATCCGGTTAGCCATATCGGAGCCATGCTGCTGGCGGATCATCTCAAGGCAGCAATCAAACGCCGCAACGGTGCCAGCGGAGGTCACAATATTGCCATCCGTCACATACAGCACATCCGGTCGGAACTTCGCGTCAGGAAAACGGCGGGCAAAAATCTCCCGGGCAACCCAGTGGGTCGTCGCCTCCCGCCCGGCAAGCAACCCGGCAGCGCCAAGGACAAATGCCCCCAGGCAAAACCCGACTATCGGTTTCCCCTGCGCATTGGCGGTTTGCAGCGCCTCAATGATGTCGTCTGGCACCTCTTCTTCCGGATCTTTCCAGGCCGGAACCACGATAATATCGGCCTCCTCCATCGCCTCCAGACCGGATGAAACGCTAATTGGTAGCCCTTGATCGCTGATGATTAGCCCCGGGGACTGCGCGCAGTACTGCACATCATAGGCCGGGAAACCTGCGGGCTTATTCACAACGCCGAAGGCAACGGCAGGTACAGAAAGCTGAAACAGACTGACTCCTTCAAAAGCCAGGACCACAATACGAACCGCAGACACGGAAACCTCGCAGACAAAAAAGGGATATAAAGGACAGCAGAGCCCTGTACCAATAACATACTTCGCCGCCTGTCCGCGACCTTTCGCAAGGTGCGGACAGGGGTAGGGAGAGAGGTTTATTTACAGGCCACCAGATCGGCCATTTGTTCAGCATCAGGCAAGCCGACGATTTGTTGCAAAGCCCGCGCCTTATTCAGGTAATAAATGGCAGGCGTACCGCTGGCCCCTGTCTGCTCCATAAGCTGCTGATTCTGCTGTATCTGCTTAAACACGGCGGGCGGCGTGTTGCCTTGCAGCGCCGGTTTAATCTTTCCGTCGCTACTCTCAAGGTCATGCCAGGCTTTAGCCGGATCCTTCGCGGAGAGGATTGCCGCCGCATACTGCGCGCTGTCCGGGCGGATCACGCCAACCAGCAACGTTTTGGTGCTGATACTTTTATCTTTGATAAAAGGTTGGGCCTGATGCCAGAACTTGTTGCAGTAGGGGCAGAAGGGATCGGAAAAAACCACCACCTGGCACTTCGCGTCCGCGCTGCCTTCCGAAATCCCCGGCGCGGCGGTGAGCTGCTTCCACATTTCGCGCCCGGCGGGAATATAAATCTCATCATTGATGATTTTCTCGCTCAGGTTATTGCCTTGCGTATCATACATATAGCCTGAAACCACATGCTTTTTATCCGGGGTAAGGTAGAGCGTTACGCCCATATCCTGATATTTACCCAACCACCCTTCCACGCCTCCGGGGGCGCTAAACGGCTTAATAATTTCAATGCCCTGCTTCTCCATTTGTTTAACAGGTTCGGGCAGGTCAGCGGTCTGCGCCTGAGCGGTAGCGCTAAGCAGCAGAATTAACAGTGTCAGGATCTTGTTCATTATTTTTCCTCAGTAAAATCAGGAGACGGGGCCGGATTCGCCCTCGTCAGCGTGGTCAACAGCGCGTCTTTGCTCAAAAGGGAAGGCAGGACATGCCCCTGCGGAATGGCAGGGCCAAAAATGGCGTTAAAAGGAATGCCGCTGGCGCCGTAGCGGCGCAGGAACTGCTCGATTTCAGCAGAGGGCTGACTCCAGTTTCCCTGCAACAGCACAACGTCGTCGCGGTTTAAGGCAGCAATCACCTCAGAGCGATGAAGCACCAGGACTTCATTAACCCGGCAGTTCAGACACCAGTCGGCGGTAATATCCACCAGCACGCGCTTTCTGGCATCCAGCGCCTCACTGAGCGCCGCTTCACTGAGCGGTTGCCAGTTCAGAGGGGAGTCGGCCTTCCCCTGGGGCTGGGGAGCCAGAAAAGCATACAGTCCCGCGCCAAACAGCACGCCAAACACCAGGCTGCGCAGATTCTCTTTGTGGTTCGGCATGGCCTGCGCGCAGCGGAAAAGGAAAAACGCCACCATCAAACCGCCGCCGATCAGCACATAGCGTGCGCCCCACTCTTTCACCAGCAGCGACATCAGCCAGAGACAGGATCCCAGCATCAGGAGCACCAGCACCAGGCGCAGTTTTCCCATCCAGGGGCCGGGTTTAGGCAACCAGCGCGCCACGCCGGGGGCGATGCTGATTACCAGCCAGGGAAGACTCATCCCAACACCCAGCACCAGGAAGATGAGCCACAGCTGATGCACGGGCGCGGCTAACGCGAAGGTCACGGCAGTACCAAGGAAAGGTGCCGTGCAGGGTGTGGCAAGCAGGGTCGCAAAGGCGCCTTCAAGGAAACTCCCCCCGATGCCGTTACCACCGGCGGTAGCCAGCCGGGTGGAAAGCCCGGAAGGGAGGCGGATCTCAAGCAGACCTGCCAGGCTGAAACAGAAGATCCACGTCACCAGCACCATGGTGGCAATGAACCAGGGGCTCTGGAACTGGAAGCCCCAGCCAATCCAGGCACCGGACAGCCGCAGGCCGGTGATGACTGCCGCCAGCACCAGAAATGAGAAGATGATCCCGGCCGCGGTTGCCAGAAAACGCAGCCGCGTCTGACGGCGGCTACTCTCAGCCAGGGTCATCAGCGAAGCGAGTTTGATCCCGAGTACAGGCAGGACACAGGGCATCAGGTTCAGAATAAGCCCGCCCGCTAACGCCACAACCACGATCTGCCATAGCGTGGTGGACGGGCTGATATCGACCCCGAGCTGCTGGCTCTGCGCACCATTGCTGACCAACAGAGGGAGCTGCTGTAGCCGGGACGCATCCAGCGGGTTGCCCTGCTTATCGCTGACGCTAAACCGGGCGGTCAGCGTATCACCGAGGATCTCTGTCTGCGGTGGCGACAGATTCGCCCCGGCCGGGTTGTCAGCAAAAAGATCGGGCCGCGACCAGCCTTCCGGGGTGGTCAGTTTCACAATCAGCGTGTCATTGTCCGCGACGACAGATTTAACCGCCACCGGGCCGTTATCTGGCGGAACAGCGCGCATCGCGTTGTCCCAGGCCTCGGCAAAGTGCGCTGACGGACCGGAGGCCAGGTCGATATCCAGCGGGAAGGAATTGACCACGCAGAGATTGCTGCACAGCGAAAGCGTCAGTTTCCCGCGCAATCGCTGGCGCTCATCGATGGCAACGTCCAGCGGAAACACGACGCGGCGATCGTAGCCGACGGAACTGAAGCCAGCAGAATCAAACCGGACGGGTCGGGGCCAGTGCCACTGCGTTTTTGTCTGCGGCTCCCATGCGATCGCGGGCCGAAAGCCGCCATCGCCGGGCGTTCGCCAGTAGGTTTTCCATCCTTCATTGGGGGTCACGTCCAGCAGCAGACGTACTTTCCCCTCTGCGGGCGCATCGTGCCAGACATGAACCTGAGCATGTAAATTGTCAGGCTTTATCGGCCAGCCCGGTACCGCGGCTGAGGCCGCAGACAGGCTGAATAACAGGAACCACAGGCTCCTGAAAAAGGTTTTCATATGTTTTCTCCGTGAAAAAGTGACTAAACAGGAACGTCCGGTTCAGTCATTCACGGAAAACGCAGTTCTTAAGATGTATTCGAAGTAAGGGGGGGCGGAAAAAGATCACCGGTCTCGGCAAGACGCTGATTTTAAGCAGCACCGCTAAAACAAGAACCAGCAGACCGGGTAAGAGCAGAATGGTATCGAAATGGAGGGGCTGCGCACTAAGCAGCGAGTGGGCGCTCAGCTCACAGGGTGACAACCCTGGCGACGTAAGTTCCTGCGGGCTGGTGTCAGCAGTCAAAGAGAGCGCGGCGGCTTTGACCTGCATGTGATGCAGGATACTGGCCCGCTGGGTCAGACAGATCAGCATGACAAAACAGGCAACCACCAGAAGCGCGACCGCTTTAAGTTGCCTGTTTTTATGTTGAGTCGGACCCGTCAGGATAGTCATGGGCAATGAGAATAGTGAGCGACTCGCCAGCGGGCAAGCGGCAATTTGTAAAGTAATGCCAGCCCGGGCGTTCCGGCAGGGGTCAGTTTCACCCTTCACGCAGGATCTCTTTCACCCACTGGCTGAAGGCCACAATCCCCGGTCGGTTCAGGTTTTCACGCGGCATAATGAGATCATATCCATGCCCGGCTGGAATTTCCTGTTCAAAGGGCATAACCAGATCGCCCGCGGCAACGTACTTCTTAATCAGCCGCTTTCTGCCCATCGCCACCCCGCATCCGCTGACCGCCGCCTCAATCGCCATCTGACAATTGTTGAAGCTCATAAAATTCTCTTCCACCGGCAGGGGCTGGTTTGTGACCTGACACCATTCGCGCCACTCTGAAAAGACGTCCTGCGAATCCACTGACTCAGAAGCATGGATGAAGGGGATATCCGCAGGCCAGTCACCGTTAGCCAGGAGGCTATTTTTTAACGCCGGCGAACACACAGGAACCAGCGCCTCGTCGGCCAGGCGCTCACAATAGAGATCCGGATAGCGGAGATTGCTGTAGTAAATCGCAGCATCTACCCGTTCCAGATTGAAATCCACCAGCCCTGCCCTGACCCGGAAATTAATATTCAGCCCAGGCCACCGCGCCCGGAATTCGGCTAAACGCGGGATCAGCCACAGGAAAGCAAACGTGGGGGGAAGTCCCACAGAGAGTGTGCCGCGCAATCCCTGGACGCGAATATCTTCGATTTCATCATTAATGCGCTTAAGGGACATGGACAGGACGTTCAACAGTCGCCCCCCTTCATCGGTAAGCTGCAACTTGCGGGTCAGGCGGAGAAACAGCCTGAACCCCAGCAGGGTTTCGAGATGCCGTATGCGTTGGCTCACTGCGCCCTGGGTCAGGTTGAGCGTTTTCGCGGCCCGCGTAAAGCTGAGATGATGCGCGGCTATTTCAAAGGTATGCAATAGCGCCAGCAGATTTTCCTGAGCTAACATAGTGATAATCTCCGTCCGGTAGCCTTTATGCATTAAATGAGCTAATGCATACCCCTGAAACGATCGTTTGTCCAGCCGTGCTCGCTGCCTTTTAATCGTGGTGACAAAGACATCATAAAAAGGAGCACGAAGGTGAAAGATCTAAAAATCGTGGTTATCGGTGCCGGTTCGAGTTACACCCCGGAGTTAATGGAAGGCATCATCAAGCGACAGCATGAATTTCCGGTCCGCGAGTTGTGGCTGGTGGACATCGAAGAGGGTCGGGAGAAGATGGCTATTATCGCCGGCCTCACCCGACGAATGCTGGAAAAAAATGGTCTGGATATTCCGGTTTTTGAAACGCTGAATCGTCAGGAAGCCCTGAAGGATGCCGATTTTGTCTGCTCCCAGTTCCGGGCCGGTTGCCTGGACGCGCGTATCAGCGACGAGCGTATTTCACTGAAATACGACATGATTGGCCAGGAGACCAACGGACTGGGCGGGTTCGCTAATGCGTGCCGCACCATTCCTGTCGCCCTGGAAATTGCGGCCGAAATGGAGCGACTCTGTCCCGACGCCTGGTTGCTTAATTTCACAAATCCCTCAGGAATGGTCACCGAAGCCATTCTTAAACACAGTAAAGTGCGTACGGTTGGGCTGTGTAATGTGCCGGTCATTATGCAAAAAGGGATTGCGAGTTTACTGGGGGTCAATGACGTCAATGACTTTATTCTCCAGGTAGCCGGGCTTAACCACTTTATTTTCGCACGTCATATCTGGCATGAAGGCCGCGATAAACTGACT
This sequence comes from Leclercia sp. TB492, assembly GCF_049974505.2. Taxonomy (NCBI): domain Bacteria; kingdom Pseudomonadati; phylum Pseudomonadota; class Gammaproteobacteria; order Enterobacterales; family Enterobacteriaceae; genus Leclercia; species Leclercia sp. TB492. The sequence goes on from NZ_CM127572.1 coordinate 2,466,998, forward strand.
CAGGTAATCCAGAACATTTCCGCAGGCAACGACCCGCTGATCCCACGTAATATTCCCCCTTTCAAATGGCCGGAGGGTTTGCTGGAAAACCTGGGCATGATCCCCTGCCCTTATCTGCGCTACTACTATATGAGCGACGACATGTATCGCCAGGAGTTGGGCGAGGCGCAGGGCGAAGGAACCCGTGGCGAAGTGGTGAAAGCCCTGGAAAAACAGCTCTTCGATATCTACCGTAACCCCGAGCTGGCTGAGAAACCGAAGGCGCTGGAGGGACGTGGCGGTCAGTATTACTCAGATGCAGCATGTGAACTGATGAGTGCGATCTACAACGATAAACGTATCATTATGCACGTTAACACGCGCAATAACGGCGCCATCGCCGGCCTGCCGGATGACTGTGCCGTTGAGGTGAGTTCCCTGATCACCCGCTCTGGACCTATTCCGCTGAACGTCGAACCTTTCCCGGAGGATACGCTGCGCCTGATCCAGCTGATGAAGAGCTTTGAGGCACTGACGATCGAAGCGGCTATTACCGGCGATCGCCACACGGCGTGGCGTGCGCTGGTCATTAACCCCTTAATCAACAGCGGCCAGGTGCTTGAAAAGGCGCTGGCGGAGGTTATCGAGCATAACAAAGCGCTGATGCCTGCGTTCCACAAACACCCTTAAATTCGCAGAACCTGTAAAACGGCTGGCTGCCAGTCAGCCGTTTATTGCTTTTCATTAGCAATCTCTCTTTTTCACCTTTCCTGATACGCAGATTATTTTTATTTAAATAACTCACATCAAAAATAATAACCACAACACAATAAAGACAATCAATAAAATATCTCAGAAAGCAATTGGGCCAAATGCCGTTAATATCGGGACAATATTATTAACGTCGCCCAACAAACAGAGATCATAGTCACAAACCCACGATCGGAGAATTGTTTCACTCATCGAAATAAATGCAGAATCCCTTTACCATCCGGGCATCAACGGTGTTTTCATTCGTTATCATTCATTTACTTACAGGCAAAACGCAGGGACCAAGAAGATATATGCAAAACAACAACATGCTTTTTAAATATAAATTGCTGGCAATATTGTGCGCATCGGCGACATTAACGGCAAACGCCCAAAATATGCCTCAGCCTGGCCTCGGACATATAACGGCTCCCCTGCTGACACAGGATGGCTATCAGTTTAAAGATCTGAATCGTGACGGAAAGCTTAACCCGTATGAGGACTGGCGTTTAACTCCCGCGCAGCGGGCAGAAGATTTAACCCGGCGAATGACGCTGCAGGAAAAAGCCGGTCTGATGATGCATGGCACAGGGCCCGTAAGCGAAAATAACTTCGGCAATGGTGATGTCTACGATTTGAACGCTGCCCGGAAAATGATCGTTGATGCGCATATCAACAGCATCCTGACGCGGCTTGGCGGCAAAAACCCGCGTCGTCTTGCCGAACAGAACAACCATTTACAGGAAATTGCAGAGAGCGGCCGGCTGGGTATTCCGGTGACGGTCAGTACCGATCCACGAAACTCTTACCAGGCGCTGGCCGGTATCAGCAATCCGGCAGGTAAATTCAGCCAGTGGCCGGAACCCATCGGGATTGGTGCCGCCGGGAGCGAAAGCCTTGCCAGACAGTTTGCCAGCAGAATTGGCCAGGAGTACCGCGCTGTGGGGATCACCGAGGCCCTCTCTCCTCAGGCTGATATCGCCAGCGAACCGCGCTGGGCGCGCATCAGCGGAACGTTTGGCGAAGATCCTGAGCTGGCAAGGAAACTGGTCCGGGGTTATATCACCGGCATGCAGAACGGCAGCCAGGGGCTCAATCCGCACGGCGTAGCGGCCGTGGTTAAACACTGGATGGGTTACGGTGCCGCCGAGAACGGCTGGGATGGTCATAACGCCTATGGCAAAAACGTCGTTTTCAAAACCAATAATCTCGAAGACCATATCGTGCCTTTTAAAGGCGCTTTTGAATCCCGGGTTGCGGCAGTGATGCCCACGTATTCGGTGTTAAAAGGCGTCAACCTGAACGGTAAATCCCCGGAGCCGGTAGCCGCAGGCTACAGCCATTTTCTGTTAACCGATTTACTGCGGGGCGAGTACAAATTTAACGGCGTGATTATCAGCGACTGGTTAATCACCAACGATTGCGATGACGAATGCGTCAATGGCGCTCCCGAGGACAAAAAGCCGGTCACAGGCGGCATGCCCTGGGGTGTGGAGTCCTTAACCAAAGAGCAGCGGTTCGTTATGGCAATCGACGCGGGGATCGATCAGTTCGGCGGCGTCACGGATTCAGACATCATCACCGGGGCCGTCGAAAAAGGCCTGGTCAGTGAAAGTCGCATCAACCAGTCCGCTAAGCGCATCCTGAGGCAAAAATTTGAACTTGGCCTGTTCGAGCAGCCTTACGTCGATGCTGCAAAGGCTGACGATATTGTGGGCCGCGAGGAGACGCAGAAAGAAGCTAACGAGGCGCAGAGGCACTCTCTGGTTCTGTTACAGAACAAGAATGTCCTGCCCCTCAAACCGGGAACCCGCGTCTGGCTTTATGGCGCCGAAGCGGCTGCGGCAAAGAATGCCGGTTTGATTGTGGTCGATCGCCCGGAAGAGGCGCAGATCGCGGTAATGCGCACATCCGCACCTTTTGAACAACCCCATTACAATTACTTTTTCGGTCGCCGCCATCATGAAGGCTCCCTGGAATATAAGGCCGACAGTGAGGTCATGAAAACCCTGAACGCTGTCGCCCGCAAGGTGCCGGTCGTGATGACAATGTATATGGAAAGACCGGCGGTACTGACAGACGTCACCGATAAAACGCAGGCGTTTATTGCTAACTTTGGCCTGAGTGACGAGGTGCTGTTTTCACGCCTGACATCGGATGCCCCTTATTCAGGCCGCCTGCCCTTTGCGCTGCCTTCGTCTATGGAGGCCGTGCTGAAACAGGACCCTTCCGTACCGGGCGATCTGCACGCTCCGCTGTATGCGTTAGGTTTCGGGCTTTCACGCTGATACGCAGCGTTTAAACAGGTCTGTGATTGCCTCCTGTAGCCGTAGGCGGGAAACTGCTTACGGCTTTTTGATTGTAGGTAGCAATCTACAACGGATTCAGACGCTGCCGCCTGATAAATAGCGTTCAGGCCGCTTTGTGCCAGAAGCGGACGCTTTCTCTCAGCCTGAATCTGATCAAATGCCAGAAGTTATATTTTGTGCGCTGCAAATCGGCTTTCTGGTAATCCGGCAAAAAAAGGTGACCGAATGCTGAAAAGCGCACCGTCATAAGCGGTTGGCTCTGCGAGACCTACCCGGGCACTGGTACAATAAAGTGTGTTGAGTGACGAACCACCAAGCACCGGGCAGGTTGTCTGGAGGGCTGGAGCAGAAAGAATGCTGTGTATTTCTCCCCCCGGACTGTATCGGACAACCCGACTGCCGCCCCATTCTGCGTTCCACAGATAGCCCTGCGCATCAATGCAGGAACCATCAGGCGCGCCGCCGCCTTCGATTTTGGTGAACACGCGCTGGTTTTGCAGCGAGGGGTAATCGCAGCACATTATCCGACCCTGCATCGAGTCACAGTAATAGAGCGTGCCACCATCGGGGCTGAAACAGATGCTGTTCGGTATAGCGACATCGGGCAATGCAAACGTCTCAACAGTCAGCGTTGCCGCATTGAGTCGATGAAACTTACCGATGACTTTAACGGGATACTCGTCATCCATCGTCCCGAAGACAAAATTACCGGCACGGTCGCACCGTCCATCACCTATACGGGTGCCGGTGTCTCCCGGTGAAGCAGCCACAGGGGTAATTAATCCGCTGTTGAGATCATAGAAAGCCAGCCTTGTCGCGAATCCCATCAGCAGAATGTGATCCTGTTCAGTCAGGGCAAAGGAGCCAAGACGTTCAGGCAGCGACCAGCGCATCACAGCATCATTACCTTCTTCTATGGCAAGAAGTTCACTGGCTTCAATGTCAGTCCAGTAGAGCCTGCGGGTTCTTTCACACCACAGCGGGCATTCTCCCAGCGTATTCCTGACCTCAGCTGCAATTGAAAACATGTTAATCCTCCGGATATAAAAGATCGTACTGCACGATGGCAAAAGTGGATAACGCAGTTACTGCAGAAAACGTGCAGAGAGCCGATCGCCGAAAAGCATGACAGCAAGTCCGAGTAGCATGACAACCATTCCCCCCAGCCTGACTAACGAAACCGGGCGCTGCACAGCGCCCAGCAAGCCAAAATGGTCAATCATCTGCGAGGAAAGTAACTGTCCGACAATCGCCAGCCCGAGCAGAGCTGAAAATCCTATTTTCGGCGCCAACACGACATAGCTGAACAGGGCACATGCGCCTATCAGGCCGCCCGCAAGACTCCAGAGGGGTTGTGACGGGATCGCCGCCAGCGATGTCATTAGCCCGCCCCTGAGCAGTGCGTAAATCCCCAGACTGAATGCGCCCGCCGTAAAGGAAAACAGCGCCGCAGTGACCGGATCACCTTCCAGTCCCCTTGCCAGCTGGCTGTTCAGGGTTGTCTGCAGGGTGATCCCCAGACCTGCGGCAAACGCGATTACGTAATAAATCATGCTTTTCATCCCGGTCAGTCTGCCTGCTCCAGCGGCAGGAAGGCGTCAGCAAAAATGTCAGGCTGGTAGCCAGAGGCGGCAAACAGGTGCTCACGCGACTCATCAATCGCCGCACGCAGTCGCGCGCTGTCTACGCCTAGCACCTTACCGTTCTGTTTAACGATGCGCCCGCCGATCATGACGGTATCGATATTGCTGCGCTCGGCGGCATGTACCACCGTGCCAAAGGCATTTCCGGACGGGTACAGGTTGAGATCACTGGCGTTAATCAGCACCAGGTCAGCCTGCTTGCCTGGCGTCAGGCTGCCCACTTTGTCCTGCAGCCCTGCACAGGCCGCACCATCAAGAGTCGCGGCTTTAAGGAGTTGCGCCGCCGGAAGCGTTTTCAGCGTTTGTTCAGCATCGCAGCACGGCTGCTGATGCATGCCCATTACCCGCTGCAGGTAAAAGGCGACGCGCATCTCCATAAACATGTCGGTGCTGTACGACGTTTCATTGTCCACGCTCAGGCCAGGCTTGATGCCATGACGCTGCGCGGCCTCAATGGCGAACATCCCGCTTTCGATGCCATAGTGCGAATCTGAGCGTGGGCAGACGTTTACCCGCACACCCGCTTCCCGCAGAATTTCCCATCCCCGGTCAGGCAGCGCTGTGCAGTGATTGAAAATATTGTCCGGCCCCAGAAGCCCCTGCTGATGCAGCGACTCAAGTTCAGCCCCCATCTCAGCGCCAAAGAACTCCGTGACAATCGACAGCCCCAGCCTGCGGGCCTCGGCCCACAACTCTGGCTCCAGCTGGGCCATGACGGCGAGAGTGACCAGGCTTTCGGGGTTGTCGGTGAAATACTTCTCCTGCAGACGCTGCCAGTTTCCTGGCCAGTGCGCTTTATCCCATTCGCCGGCTACCGGTGCACCGGAGGCATGAATGGCGCGAATACCGGTATCAAGCAGGGCCTCGACGGCGGCATCTGCATGCGCTGCAGTTCGGCTGTTGTGCGAGTTATCAATCATTGTGGTGATGCCCGCATCAATAGCGCCCAGCGCCGTCAGCAGGTTGCCGACATAGATATCGGCAGGACGGTAATATTTAGCGAACGAGAAGTGTGTGGCGTTGCTGTAGTCGTCCAGGCAGGTGGCGTTTGGATTAATGCGGCGCAGCTGTCCTTCCCATGCATGACGATGAGAATCGACCATTCCCGGCATGGCAATCATGTTGGTGGCATTAATGATATGCGCACCCGGCACATCAAGGTTCTGGCCCACGGCGGTAATCGTTGAGCCGTTGATGAGAATATCACCACGCTCAATGTTACCGATGTTCTCGTCCATGCTCAGTATCGTCGCGCCACGAACCAACGTAGCCTGTGAAGTGACATTTTGATTGTTAACAATATTTCTGATGTAACCGGCCATAAACTTGTCTCTTTCCTGATCAATGGGGAAACGATACGCCACACCATTAGCCTGAAAAAGATGCGTAAAGTGTTTTCATAATTCATAATTCTCGAACAATCAGACTCACTTTTACCCGGAGCAGAACGATGGATCGGATTCAGGCTATGCAGGTTTTCACGCGGGTTGCTGAAGCTGGGAGTTTTGTTCGCGCGGCAGAAACACTTTCACTGCCTTCTTCCACCGTTACCAGCACGATTAAAAACCTGGAGAAATACCTGCAGGTGCGCCTGCTGAACCGCACGACAAGACGGGTCAGCCTTACTCCTGAAGGCCTGCAGTATCTGGCGCAGTGCCGGGAAATCCTGTCGCTGATTGAGCATAGTGAATCCAGCCTGACTGATTCCCTCAGACGCCCTCAGGGGCGGCTGCGGGTTGATATGCCTGGTGGGATCGCCCATTTCATCGTCATGCCCCACCTGAAAGACTTTTACCGGCTTTATCCGGATATTTACCTGATGATTGGTGTGAGCGATCGGCAGGTCGATCTTGTGCAGGAAGGGGTTGATTGCGTCATACGAACCGGTGAATTAACGGACTCCACACTGGTTGCCCGTCCGCTTGGCCGGTTTCGCTGGGTAACCTGCGCCTCACCGGACTATCTCAGGAAGTTCGGTGTCCCTGAGACGCCTGAAGCGTTGTCACAACATCGGGCGATTCATTACTTTTCCGGTTCTGGAAGACGCACTAATGAACTGCGTTTTACACGAGGCACTGAGGCCTTTTCTGTTCCGGTTGAGGGGGATGCAGCCGTTAACGAAACGGGACTCTACATCAGACTGTGTCTTGAAGGTTTTGGGCTGGCGCAGCTCGCTGAGAATGTGATTTCGGAGAATCTGCAGCAAGGCAAACTGATCGAGGTTCTGGCAGACTGGCAGCCCCCCTCCGTGCCGGTAACGATGCTCTATCCGCATCAGCGTTTTCTCTCTCCCGCCGTGCGTGCTTTTGCTGACTGGATCTCCGGACTTTTCAACGAAGGCTCAGGTGAGAAAGGTCTTTCCGGTAAAAGACGGCTCCGGTAAGAGGACGGCTCTTCAGTACGACAATTAATAACCCCCTCAGCAGAGGAACTGAACGTTCCCCTGCTGTGTCTGTGAATTCAGCCCGGCTGCAGTGCAGGTTCCAGGTGAGCGTTTCGTCCGGCAGCCATTCCGGTGCAGGCGCCTGCGACTGCGATTGCTGCGGTCATCAGTAATGGCACCGTCCAGCCTCCGGACAACTCCTGTACTTTGCCCAGCAACAGCGGACCCATCGCCGCCATCAGATAACCGACACTCTGCGCCATGCCTGACAAGGCGGCAGCATCACCCGCGTTTTTAGTACGCAGCCCGATGAATGTCAGACCCAGCATCATGCTGGCACCTGAGCCGAAGCCGAGAAGCGCGGCCCACAGCATCGCCATACCCGGCAGATACAGGATGCCGATAAAGGACACTGCGGTTAACAGGCTGACGCCAGCAGCAGCTAATTTCTGATCGTTGAGACGACGCAGCGTGGCCGCCAGAATCAGGCCGGGAATGGCGGTGGTCAGCTGAAGGATGCCGTGTACCTCACCAGCCTGAGCTGAGGAGAGTCCACTGTCCGTTAGAATAGCTGGCAGCCAGCCGACCGCAACATAAAACGGCATCGCATTCAGGCCCATAAACAGGGTGACCTGCCATGCCAGAGGCGAGCGCCAGACCGCGACGGTCGCTGCTTTTTTCTCACCCGCTGCTGGCAGCTGATGCTTATTCGTTAACTGGGGCAACCATAAAAGCAGCGCAAGGAACGGTGCTATAACCAGCATGGCTAACGCGATGTTCCATCCCCAGCTCTGCGTCAGAGGAATGACAATGGCTGAACCAATGGCACCCGCGGCACCCATGGTGATGGAATATGCCCCCGTCACGGAAGCCACTCTGCCAGAAAAGTCACGCTTGATAAGGCCAGGCAGCAGGACATTGCCCAGGGCAATCCCGATACCTATCAATACTGTTCCGCCATAAAGCGCCCAGACACTGCCTGTGGAGCGAAGCAGGATGCCCGTTGAAATCACGGCCAGAGCACCAAAAAGGGTGCGTTCCAGACCGTACTTGCGGGAGATGGATGCGCTCAGGGGAGAAAAGGCGGCAAAGGCCAGTAAAGGTAGCGAGTTAAGCAACCCAACGGCTGTGATACTTAGCCCAAAATCATGGCGAATAGACTCTAAAACGGGTGCGATAGCGGTAAAAGGAACACGCAGGTTAATGGCGATAAAAAGGATGCCGGTCACAAGTATGACTGAAGACCACTTGTTCGTCGTGTGGGACATAAATTTTGCTTTCTCTGGAAAAAAGAAAGACTTTAAAGAAAGCATGAGTTACAGAATATAGATAACCTGACAACATATAGCTAAATCATGCCAGTTAATAAAAAAACCGTGACCTCGCCGGAGGAGTTTAACGCCGATGCTTTCAGTCAGGCTGCTATTGCCCTGCATGTATCATCGTCAGGCGAGTATGCCGGGCAGAGTCCGCACACTCATCGCAAGGGACAACTTATTCTCTCTTTGCGCGGTGCAGTGAGCTGTGAGGTTGAGGATGCGCTGTGGCTTGTTCCACCGGGACATGCAGTCTGGGTTCCGGGTGAAATCCCTCATAGTTGCCGGATTACGAAGAATGCAGATACCTGCTTTCTGTTTATCGAACCCGGCGCGGCGGTGATGCCGGAAATCTGCTGTACTTTGGCGATTACGCCTCTGGTCCGCGAGCTTGTTCTGTATCTTGCAGAGCAGGGACAGGTTTATTCTCCTGACAGTAAAACCGCCAGGCTCGCAGCAGTGCTGCTGGAACATATTCCGGATGTGCCGGTTAAAGCGCTCCATCTTCCCGTATCGGATCATCCTAAAATCCGGAAAATGGCTGAGGCACTTTTTAATGAGCCTGATGACCGGCGAACGTTAAAGCAGTGGGCTGCTCATCTGGCCATCAGCGAGCGATCTCTGGCCAGACGGATAAAAGAGGCAACAGGAATGAGCTTTGGTCGCTGGCGTCAGCAACTGCATTTGATGATAGCCCTGAGCCATCTTGCAGAAGGTCAGTCCGTGCAGCGCGTCGCCGGAATGCTGGGATATGATTCGGTCAGCGCGTTTATTACGATGTTCAGAAAAGCACTGGGTAAATCACCGACGCAATATTTTTCGTCTCTAAACTAATGCAAAACAACACAAACCGGATTTTTATAAAGAACGCCAGGGTCCGCTTTTCGCTCATAGCTGCCTGTCCCCCATGAATCAAACATAACGCGTTACTTGACATAGCACCGGTAGAGATCCGGCTTTTGGGGTTTTCGGATCTGTGGAAGAGAAGAGAAGCACTGATGCTGGAAATGCACTAATGGAATGTGATTGTTGCTTAATGGGGATTATTGCTTTTTATAGCACTATAAATTTTTTTATTGCCGAAATTGTGTTTAACGATGCGGACAGGGAGCGCTGGCATAGCCTGTAAGTAAGCCGGTACTTTACCGCCTTCTGCTAAAGGGAATTTAAAGATCCGAGAAGAGCCGGCGCAGCAGAGCGTTCATACAGCGACGCTGACCGGGCTCATTCCGGCTGCTTTTACAGGATTAGCGCCACCACACTTCAGCCTGTATTCCCGCACTGAACTGATCGGATTTTTGCCGGGCGAAAGAAAAATCGTCGATAGCATTATCCAGTACCTTCAGATAGGTACCATAGAAGCGTATTTCGGGCCGGGATTTGAGTATGCTGGTATCCACCTTGAGAGCATGATAAAGCGTTGTCTTATAGCCTGACTCCTTATAGGACCCCGAACTCAGTTTATTATTCTGATTGAAATAGCCTAATTCCAGCCCGGTCTGATTAAATTTATCCCAGATCCATGCCGGCCGGGCAACCATTCTCAGCGAGCTGAAATCCGTATGGGCTCCCGTATCCCGGCTGTATAGGTCTTTACCGATGCCATAGACCAAGGTGTTTGCCAGAAGAATATTCTCGGACAGATAGTTTTCCCCCTGGGTAATAAAACGGATGGCTTTTCCGCCAGTGTGTTCTCCCTCATAGTTATTACCGTATGCGTACTGTACATCTCCTGTCAGCTGCATGAATGAACTGGCAAAAGAGTTATCCGCTACCTGAATGACATAATCATTGAAGCTGTTGTCACTGTACGTCTTTTTGGCTATCAGGGAGGCTATCCAGGAATCACGGGGTCTGTATTCTGGCGGGGTATCTGCTGAATCGCCTGAGTTGTTCACAAGATCGTATTTCGCGCTGAGTTCAAGATTCAGCGTTTCGTTAACCGGAATATTTCGCCAGCGAACATCGAGGCTGTTCACGTTGAAAGTATTGTAAAATGCGTGGCTGACCGGATCGATAACAGATACGTCCTTACGTAACAGGGCCAGATTAACCGCACCGGCCGACAAGGGAAAATTCTCAATTCCCGCTCCCGTAGCAGCATCAGATTTGTAGGCTTTCCAGTCCAGCATCTGGATTTCATAAGGCGGGAGCGAACGCCGTCCGGCCCAAAGACCGCTGTCCGGATACGCAGGAATAAAACCTTTCGTATCAAGGAAGAGATCAAGAAACTGCATGCGGCTGTCCCCGGACCCGAAAGGCGCCGAACTGTCTGACTGGCTGGAGTTCCCGTCAAATTTGACCACTGCCCTGGCGGTTCGCCCGTCCTGATCATAAACTTTCTGACCAAATGTGAGGGAATACCATCCTGTGTATTCATTACCGAAACGTCCCAGAGAGCCAATGGCAAATGACCTTGGCGATCCGCGATCGGATGTGCCCCAGCCTCCGCGCAGATAGCCTGTATAGGTAAAGCCAATATCATCCCTGATACGTCTGGTAAGGTCATCCAAATCATGCCCGGATTTTGAAGGCTTATTATGAGCTGAAACAGTCTTTTGCGGAGTTGATTTATCCGGCACCGTATTAGCCGTGGCGGGATTACCGTCCGGCATATTTTCAAAGCGGGATTTATAAAATTTCAATTCTGCATTACTTTTTTCAGCCTCCTTTTTATATTGATGCATCTGGGTTTCAAGAGCTGCTAACCGTTCTTCGATAGTCATGCCCGTTGCAAATCCGGTGGAACAGTAAATCATTCCTGCTACCCCGGCTAATGAATTCCTGATGAACATAATTAATTCCGGTAGGGTTGAGATAAATAAAACAAGTAAAGGCCCGTTAAATAATCACGGGCCGTGAGTGAATGATTTTACTGATTACTGTTCCAGAGAGGCCCCGTTAGTACGGATAACTTCCTTATACCACTCAAATGAATCTTTTTTCCGACGAACTCCGCTCCCGTGCCCCATGTCATCAAGATCCACATGAATAAAGCCATATCGTTTTGTGATCTGTGAGTTCGCGGCGCTTATCAAATCAATAGGACCCCAGCACGTATAGCCAATTAATTCCACGCCTGAATCAATTGCCTTTTTAGCTTCTCTCAGATGCGCCCTGAGATAATCAATCCTGTAAGAGTCATGAATGCTGCCGTCGGGCTCCACCGTATCCCGCGTTCCTAACCCGTTTTCGACCACGAAGAGCGGTTTTCTGTAACGGTCGTACAGCTCGATTAAAGAAACCCGTAAACCTATGGGATCAATCTGCCAGCCCCATTCGCTGGATTTCAGATGGGGATTTTTTACGCCAAGGGTGGTATTACCGGGAGTACGTTCGAGGTCGGGATCGTCAGATTCGCATCTCGTCATATAGTAACTGAAGGACAGAAAATCCGCCGGGTTATCAGCAAGTGTCTGCACGTCACCCTCTGCAAAGGGCAGGGTGATCCCTCTGTTAGCAAGCATTCTGAGCATCATTTCAGGATAGCGGCCGTGCATCTGCACATCAGAATAAAACATGTTATTCAGATTTTTAAGCTGTGACGCAGCAACATCCTCAGGACGGCTGGAATAGGGATATGTCATCGTTTTGGTCAGCATGCAACCGATTCTGGCGCCTTTACACATATCGTGGCACAGACGGGTTACCAGGGCGGAAGCAACAAACTGATGATGTAATGCGTTATAGCAGGCCTGTTCAAATGAAATATCACCGCAGTTATCTTCAAGCACACCGGCCGTGGTAAACGGATGGCGAATGATTGAATCAACTTCATTAAATGTCAGCCAGAGCTTGACTTTATTACCGTATTCAGAAAAGCATGTCCGACAGAATCGTGTAAAAAGACTAATGACACGACGATCCTGCCAGCCATTATATTTAAGTGAAAGCGCAGCGGGCATCTCATAATGATGCAGTGTTACCAGTGGCTCGATACCTTGCCTGATTAATTCATCGAAGAGATTATGGTAAAAATTTATACCGGCCTCATTGGGTTCGGATTCTTCACCTGTCGGGAATAATCTTGTCCATGCAATTGATACTCTGAGAACTTTAAATCCCATTTCGGCAAAAAGGGCGATATCATTTTTATACTGGTGATAAAAGTCGATGCCACGCCGCTTTGGGTAAAACTCTACACTATTGTCACTCATGGCATCCTGAACGCTCCGTGTAGTGAACTGATGATGAGAGGCAAAATTTTTGACATCTATATTTGGCTTATACGTCATCAGATCGGAAACAGATGCACCTTTACCATCAATATTCCAGGCACCTTCAACCTGATTGGCCGCGATTGCGCCTCCCCAGTAAAAATTATCAGGAAATTTAGACATAAGAACCCCGCGTTACTTGAACGTTATTGAATGAATATAATGTAAGTGAGTTTTATATTGGCACTGTCACTCTGCTGTTTTATCTTTCCACAACACCACGGCACATAACATTGAAGATATAAAAGAAATGGCAAAGCCAATACAGGCATGTACGATATTCATTGGATCGGTCGGGCTTACGAATTTCGCCATACTGGCAATACCCGGGGTGACGGCAACATGAGATGTGACCAGATTCAGTCCGACATACAGCCCTCCCGTCAGACAGCCAAAAAGCACGCTGTATAAAATCTTTTTATGCTGAATGGTAACCCCATACAGGGCCGGTTCACTGATACCACAAAGTGCCGATGTTCCTGTGGAAAATGCAATTGCCCTCATTTCCTTATCTTTCGTTTTTAAAGCTATTGCAAACATGGCGCCAGCTTCAGATATGTTGTGAGCCAGCGATGCTGCACCGTAGAATGGCTCAACACCTGTCGTACTGTACTGGTTGACAACATACGGGATCATGGGTTTGTGCATACCCAGGGTCACCATAAAGGGCAGTGCCATTGCCATAAGCGTAATCGCAGCCCAGCCAAAATGGCTGAAAAGCCACAGAACACCGCCAGATATATAGCTACCGAGCACGTAACCCGCAGGCCCAAGAACGAGAAGCGATACCGGGACTGTAGTCAAAAGTGACAACATGGGAACAAGAAAACCGCGGATGACTTTCGGTGATACTTTTGTCCATATTTTTATCATTCCTGAAAGAAAAAGAATCGTCAGGACAAAAGGAAATACTTGTGCATTATACGCTACGTTTTCAATATCAAAGCCGAAAACAGAAATACCCTCCTTTGTCATGCCCATCAGTGATGGCAGTAAAAGAGGACATACAGCGGCTATCGCCAGAATTTTATCGATATTGAGCTTAGTGGCAGTCGTTACCGCAATCATCAGTCCTAAAAAATAAAACACTGCATCAGCGACTGAGTTCAGTACCCGGAAGGTGTCTGACGATGCCTGAACCCAGCCTGCGGTAGAAAGTAATATCAGCATGGCCTTTAACATACCCGCCCCGGTAATAGCAGGGATAAGCGGCTGAAAAATACTTATAAGAAAATCGATTGCGATCTCCTGAGGCTTCGCTTTTGGTTTTTCTTCCGCCGGCGTGTCACCCACCTGTGACAAAGGTGCCTGTAAGTTTCTGGGCCTGAAAAGCATTTTTTCAATATCTGAAAAAACTTCGTTAACATTACTTCCCAGAACAACCTGGTACTGACCTCCGCTATTCACTACCGCAATAATACCTGCTCTTTTTTTCAGTGTAGCGGTATCAGCTTTCGTTGCGTCATTCAGTTTAAAACGCAGGCGCGTTGAACAATGCACGACATTTTCAATATTATCGTGACCACCAATATAATAGAATATATCAGAGGCTAATTCTTTAGTAGACATGATATTCCTTAGATAGAGTTTTTTTCTTGCAGTAACCGGTTTACATGGAGTGTTAAAAAAATTTTTTCATCATGCGTTAATTTAACCTCATAAGACATTCTGAAGTAATCATCTATTTCAACAGCGATTGAATTCGCCGTTGGCATTTTCTCCAGGATTTCGTCATAAATTGACGTGTCCTGCTCCAGTGTTTGCCCATGGCCGAAAACTCTGATGGAAAGATATTTAAGGTGAGTGACTATTCTGTTGTAATTTAGAGAATTACCCTGTTGAATATTGCAATTGTTTTTCTCAAGAATGGAGAGTACATCTTTTATCACCTTTGCACTTCGCATGGTTTCTTTCATTTGAGACTGATTGCATGCATTCGCAAAATGCAGGGCGATAAAACCGGCCTCATCAACAGGCATAGTGGTTTTCAGCCTTACATTCATCAGGGCCAGGGCTTTAAGCGCTGTGGCGTATTCTTTACCATAAAAGCACTTTATGTCATTCAGCATAAGATTTTTTATTTCTTCGCCTTTTTTATGTCGCTTCACGGCATAGTGAATATGATCGCTTAATGCGAGAAAAAGACTTTCTTCATTTTCATCGAAACGAAGTTCTTTCCTGGCAAGCTCAACAATATCTTCAGCCACAGAGAGGCATACTGGTGGAATGGACGAAAGTATATGCAAAAAGGTGTCGGTCATACTGTCGCCACGTTTTACAAACTGGTTGTCGATCAGGGAGGCGTCCAGTTCATCACCGAATTTTTTATTGAAGCCAATGCCTTTTCCTAAAGCGACACATTCCTCGCCAGTTTCGTTTCTGAACAGCACGGCATTGTTACTTAAAATCCTGATGACCTTCATACTATTTCCTGTCATTTTTTAAAGGCAAAAAAAAAAGACCTGTCGAAAAAACCAATAGATTTGGTTGTTTCGACAAGTCTCGCTCTCGCACTTATGCCAGATCACGTCCCCGTTCTGGCTACGCTATATTTATTCCGCAGGTATTGCAATGGTAATAAGTGGGTAATTGTGATTTTTATCACATGTTTTATTCTATATGTGTTATCGGCTGCGATGTAGTTTAATACTGAGACCTGGTTTACCTGGTTCGACGACCGTCCATTATGGCCCGTTCGCCGATGAAAATGATTTAGTTGATGTCTGTGGATGCGCTATCCAGCTCGAATTTCACCTGAATGTCACCCGTGTGGCTGAAATGGCCAGCGCCTGCGTGAATGCGACCTACCTTCTGCAGATTGCTGATTTTCTCACCATTCTGCTTGTACATGATGACGAAGCTGTGGCGGGGTGCCCAGTAAACAATATCGCCCAATTCATAACCGCTGGTCTGCGTTTCGTTTGCAGGCAGGGCATCCGGGAACCGGTAGCACATTTCGCGTCCGTAAAGATCTTCCATGGGCAGCGTCAGCGGAAAGCGAGAGACCAGCGCCCGGGTAGTGGCATTGTCATAAAATGTTGCCGTCATCACCTGGTCACCTGCGGTGATCTTGACCCGGATACCTTCAGCCTCAGCTCCCAAAGATGAAAATGACACGGCCGTCAGTGAAGCCAGAGCAAGCATGACTGGTTTGAACATAAAACTCTCCGTTGTTTTTATATTTTCAGGAATAACGGCACTTAAGCAGTGCCGTTCAGAAACATTATTTATCTGATTTCAGATTGGCGTTAAAGAATGAGACCAGCTTGTCCCACGGGATGAGTTCAGTGCGATCATACAGGTCGATACGGTTAGCGCCCTTAATCTCTACAAGCTCCTTCGGCTCTGCGGCCATTTTGTAAGCTGTATCGGTATAGGTGCGGGATGGTGCAGCATCACCCACGACAAAGAGTATTGGTCGCGGTGAAATGGACTCGATATCGATAAACGGATGGAAGTTCATGAATTTCGCATAGGTCGCCGGTGTTGAGCGGCGATTGTTAGATGCCACCTTACCGCGCTCCGTCAGATAAAAGTCATTGGACTCTTTACCTTCGATGAACACCGGATCGTTCTGCCCGGGACCATAAACGGGTTGCCCGGTTTCAGCGGTTTTGTAGCGTTGTTCTGCTGCAATCGCCAGGTCCTTGTTTCTCATTTCCACGGTCCGCTCATGGTTCAGACCGGTACGGAAATATTCGCCCATATCGTACATGCTGACGGTGGCAAGCGCCTTAATGCGCGGGTCTATTTTTGTCGCGGCGATGGCAAAGCCGCCGCTACCGCAGATGCCTATCACGCCAATTTTTTCACGATCCACAAATGCGCGCGTTCCGAGGAAATCAACGGCAGCGCTGAAGTTTTCTGCATAGACATCAGGCAGCACGGCCCCACGCGGCGTACCCGCACTCTCACCCCAGAAAGACTGGTCGAAGGACAGCGCAACAAAACCGGCTTCCGCCATTTTGGTTGCGTAGAGGTCAGCAGCCTGCTGTCTTACTGCGGCAAAAGGATGGCCGACAATAAGGGCATCATATTTTTTACCGGCCTCCATAGTGCGGGGAGTAAATAACGTGCCGGTGACTTCCATACCGTAAATATTTTTGAATTTAACGGTTTCAGTCTTCACCTTATCGCTTTTATAGAAATTATCCGCACCGTGGGACATATCCGCCGCGACGGCAGTGTTTGCCCCCATACCCAGAGCGACGCTGAGTATCGTCAGTGCGGCCAGGGTTTTTAATTTCCCTTTTGAATGCAATTTCATATTACCTCCTGAATTAAATAACGGTGTTAAGACAAACGGAGTGAAAAATCCGGAGAGCAATAAACCTCCGGACAGCAGGACCTGTTCAGGCCGGATTTTGTTTACTCTGGCCCGGGCGTTTTAACAGCAGGAATGCCACCACAGCGGTAGACAGCACTGCCAGCGCGCCGGCCAGAAATATCGCGTTCAGTCCCAGGTGGCTTCCTATCCAGCCGAGCGCAGGGCTGCCGATCGCCATTGCCACGTCAAGAAATGCTGTGTAGATGCCCATCACCATGCCGCGGTTCTGGGGTGTTGAACCACTGATGGCTTCAATACCGAGGCCCGGGTAAACCAGTGAGTAGCCAAAACCGGCTAAGGCAGCACCTGTCGTCGCAATCAGGGACGTACCGGCAAGCCATATCAGGAACAGCCCGGCGGCCTGTACGAGCACAAAAATCAGCGCAATACGCGCGCCACCAAAGCGATCTGGCAGATGGCCCGCAACGGTTCGGGCAGCAATCAGCGCAACGCCAAAGGCAGTGAATGCCATCCAGACGGGCTGCCAGTTCATGGCGCTGTAATACAGTGAGCTGAAGGCCAGAATGGTGCAGTACCCTGTGCTGGCCAGTGCCGCGCCCAGCCCCGGTAACCAGACGGCGTGCATGACGGAACCAAAGGTTGCCTGTGCGGCATGGGGATGGGGCGCTACCGCGGGCATGCGGGCGAGATATGCCAGTACCAGCAGCGGAAGCAGGAGCGTCAGTAGTGCGATCGCCTCAAAGCCGAAGGCATCAAACAACATCGTGCCCACCGGCCCGCCGAGTGCCATAGCAGCAAACATTGCGGTGCCCACCCAGGCGATAACCTTACCTGCGTGCTCTTTATCCACGAGGGCCAGACCCCATGCCACGGCGCCGGTAATGATGAAGCTTTCCGCCCCCCCAAGGATCGCGCGCCCGGCAAGCAGTACACCCACTGACAGTACCGGCATGCCGACCAGCCAGAGCGACACCTGGTACAGTAGCCCTGAAACGGCCGCGGCGATGAGCCCGGCCACCACGCCCTTTTTGGCGCCGCGCCTGTCTGAATAACTCCCGGACCACACCCGGGAAATCAGCGATGCCGCAAACTGTGCCCCGGCGACCAGGCCCACGATAAACGTCCCGAAGCCCAGGTCATTTTTGACATGCAGCGGCAGGACGGGAAGTGCCACACCGATAATAATAAAGCCGACCAGTACCGCAGCCATTACCGGCATCAGCGCTGCGAAAACCCGGGTACCGGAGTTATTGTGAGAATGTTTTACAGGCATTTAATGCAGCCCCTTACCTTTTAATGAACAGAATGTCGTTTACGTATTTCGTTTTTAGGGCACGATGTGGCCCGCAGAAAATTCCGGTTTGAATTTCCTGTCTACAAGGAAGCGTTAATTGATACAGCTCTTTTTATTTCTGGATGATATAAACCATCCGGAAATAATGCAGGCGTCAGCTACCCGCCTGTTGATGGTTTAATAAACCTGCACGGTCGGCCGGAAAAGTATTTCGTTAACATCCACGTCGTCAGGCTGGCTGATAGCAAATGCAACGACCCGCGCAAAAGCCTCTGCCGGGATCGCATTCTCGTAGGTTTTCGACATACCTTTCGCAATATCTTCGTCGGTGATGGTTTTAGTCAGTTCGGTATCTACCGCGCCGGGAGAAACAATAGTTGTGCGGATATTCCAGGGCTTCACTTCCTGACGCAGGCCTTCTGAAATAGCGCGGACGGCCCATTTGGTACCGGCATAGACTGCTCCGCCGGGCCCAACTTTGTGTCCGGCTACTGATGATACGTTGATAAACTGTCCGGACTTCTGCGCTTTCATATACGGCAGCGCGGCGGCAATACCGTAAAGTACACCCTTAATGTTCACGTCGATCATCCGGTCCCATTCATCCACCTTCAGCTTGTCGAGCATGGAACTCGGCATTAAGCCGGCGTTATTGATGATGACGTCAATACGGCCGTGCAACTCTACCGCCCGGTCAGCAAGGGACTGGACCTGTGTACGGTCCGTCACGTCGGTGCGGAGTATGGCTCTGGCATCCAGCCCCAGTTCGCCGGAAAGTTGCTCAAGCTTCTCCATACGGCGCGCCCCCAGGACCACCTTTGCGCCCAGTTTCGACAGGTGTCGGGCTGTTTCTGCTCCCAGGCCGCTGCTGGCACCGGTGATGACGATGATTTTGTTTTCGATACCCTGAGACATATTGTCCTCCTGTAAGGAATGGTTATTTCGACTCACGCTGCTCAAACACCGTTTTGAAAACCGGCGCGGCGGAAAAAGCATTAGGCCAGCCGGTGTAGTAGGCAAGGTGACTCAGTGCGCCTGAAGCCTGCTGCCGGGTCAGGCCGTTATTCATTGCCCGGTTAAGGTGCGGCGGAATTTGCTGTACCTGCCCGTTTGCAATCAGGGCAGACAGGGTCACCAGACTTCTGTCCCGTGGTGCAAGCCCGGGACGCAGCCACAATTCCCGGAAAAGCACGTCGGTGGTGTCGCTGACAAGCCCCGGCACCGCGCTACCGATACTCTGTTCCACGCGTGCAGCGCGAGCTGCTTCCGCTTTTTCATCGATCGGCAGCAGCGCCTCCTCCGAGCGAGGAAGCTGTTCAGCGTTAATTCCTTTTTGCAGGAATATCTCTTTCGTTACCGCAGCAGCCGCAATGGCATTGCCCCAGCCGGCATAGAACGCCAGCTGCGTGATGGTTTCGGAAAGCTCAGCCGGCTTAACACCGTTTTTCAGCGCCAGCTCCAGCTGCTCCGGTAAAAGCACGGTCTGATTCCGGGCAATAACCGCTGCAACGGTAACGAGGCTGCGATCACGTGGCGACAAATCGTTTCTTTTCCAGAGGTCTCCTGCCAGCCTGGTGCTCGCATAGCGTTCGAGTGCGGGAGATACTGCCTCTGTGTCGGTGTCTGACAGCGGGCCCCGCTGTGCCCCCGTTTCTGCAATGGCGCCAGCCGATCCGAGAGAAAGCGCCAGCGCAACTGCCGTTGAAGTTTTCATCTGACCTCCGGATTACTGATACTGTTCGTCGGAGACGGGCTCCTGCCAGTCCACGTTTTTACCGTCCACCATATACGTCATGGCCAGATGGCTCATGGGGGACGTCGCCGTGGCGCCATGCCAGTGGCGAACGGTCGCAGGGATCCAGACGACATCCCCGGGGGCTATATCCTGACGAGCCTTACCTTCTTCCTGAACCCAGCCTTTGCCTGCCGTGACGATCAGCAGCTGCCCGGCGGGATGGGTATGCCAGGCCGTGCGCGCACCCGGGGCGAAATCCACCTGGCCCAGATTGGCACGCGTGGACTCGTTTGGCGGCAACAACGGGCTGACAACTGCATGACCCGAGAAGTTATCGGCCTTGCCGACGACAGAAGGGGTCTGCCCGTTACGACGGATTTCGATACTTTCGGCAGAAACCTGGGTGGTACCCAGTACGGACATGGCTGCTGCAGCAATAATCGCTTTCATCTTTCACCTCGCTGGTTACTTTCGGCTAAATGGGTGTCTGCTTACGTAAAGTCCACAACAAAACGATAACGAATGTCTTTTGCTTTGATTCGCTCAAAGGCGCGATCTATCTGGTCGGGCTTTATCAGCTCGATATCGGCCACAATGTTACGGCGGGCACAGAAATCGATGAACTCCTGAGTTTCTGCCATGCCACCCATCAGTGATGCTGAGACCTGCCGACGCTGAAGCCACAGCCCGGAACCGCGGACGTCTTCTATCGGTTCACGGGCTCCGACGATGACGTAGGTACCATCCAGGCGAAGCATATTGGTAATCGGATGAGTGGGGACGCTCGTCGGCACTGTTGATATAAGAAAATCAAACTGGTTCGCATAAGGCTTCAGGGCGTCAGCATCGTTCCAGACAACAGCCTCCCGGGCCCCCATTTTTTTCGCGTCCGTGACTTTTCCTGGAGTGGTGGTGAATACCGTAACATCAGCCCTGCGCGCGACGGCCAGCTTGACGGCCAGATGCCCGAGCCCGCCCATGCCAATAACCCCGACCCGTTGCCCGGCTTCAACCGACCAGTGCTCAAGGGGTGAGAAGGTGGTGATGCCGGCGCACATTAACGGTGCCGCAGCGGCAAGATTCATTCCCGGTGGGATGCGAACGGTGAAACGTTCGGGGATCACCACGCGCTGGGAAAAACCGCCATAGTTATAGCCGCCCGAAATTTTATCCGGCGAGTTGAAATTCAGCGTCCAGCCTTTCAGGCAGTACTGTTCCAGATCGTTAACGCAGCTCTCGCATTCCCCGCAGGAATCAATCATGGCACCGGCACCCGCAATATCACCCGGCCGGAATTTCGTCACGGCGCTTCCGATGGCGGCGACACGCCCTATGATCTCATGCCCCGGTACACAGGGATAATTGGTGGCAGGGTAAGGCGCCCCCCATTCCTGCCTGGCGATATGGATATCTGAATGACAGATAGCACAGTACATAATGTCGATGAGGACATCGTTCGGGCGAAGTGCCCGGCGGGGAATTTCCAGGGGAACAAAGGGTCCCTCCGGATCCCTGTTGCCCCAGGCACGAACGCGCCAGGGTCCGTTACCTGCCTGAGCGGCAGATTCCTGCGCCTGTACCTTTCCCGGCATGACCGCCAGCGTCGATGCTGCAGCAAGGCCGGCCCCGGCCATCAGAACCTTTCTCCGGGTCGGGGACGCTGGCGCATCCAGATGACTATTGTCTTCACATTTTCCGCACATCATTAACCTCCGTTTATCTGCCGTCTTGTTTCATAGATTATTGGCGCATCCGCAATCGGGATTGTGGCATCGGGAATGCTGACGTTTTTATTGCATTTCAGTCATCAGGCCTGATTAATTAGTGAACGGAAGAAAGTATATCGGAGGACTTATTAAGTGATTAGAGGTTAATATGAGATTGAAATTATAAGGAGAGCTTCTTAATGTCCGATCAGAATCTCAATGACCTTGCTGCCTTTATGGTGGTTGCGAGGGAACAAAACTTTACGCGTGCGGCAAAACGGCTGGGCGTTTCACAGTCCGCGCTGAGCCAGACGGTTCGCGGGCTGGAGGCGCAGCTGGGCCTCCGGTTGCTCAACCGAACCACCCGACGGGTTGTGCCCACCGAAGCCGGAGAGCGGCTAATGGCCTCCGTCGGGCCTCAGATTGAGGATATCCAGCGCCAGTTGATGGTGCTGAGTGAGCTACGGGATAAACCTGCGGGTACGATACGGCTTACGGCAACAGAGTACGCAGCAGAGTCGGTTCTGTGGCCGGCGGTATCCCGCCTGGTAAAAGCCTATCCGGATATTAAGGTTGAAATCCTGACGGATTACGGTTTGACCGATATTGTAAGAGATCGCTTCGATGCCGGAGTGCGACCCGGTGAAACCATTGCAAAAGATATGATTGCCGTTCGTATCGCGCCTGATATGCGCATGGCGGTTGCCGGTTCTCCAGCCTATTTCATTGACAGGCCTGCTCCGGTGATACCTCAGGAACTTACCGAGCATTGCTGTATCAATCTTCGCCTCTCGGGGCATGGAGGACTGTATGCGTGGGAATTTGAGAAAGACGGGCGAGAACTGAATGTGCGGGTTGACGGCCAGCTGGTCTTCAATACCGGAAGTATGATACTCAGGGCAGCGCTAGAAGGGCGGGGTCTTGCTTATCTGCCTGAAGGGCAGCTGGAACCTTATCTGTCATCAGGACAACTGGTTCGCGTTCTGGAAGAGTGGTGTGAACCTTACTCCGGGTACCATCTATACTATCCAAGCCACCGCCAGCCAACGCCAGCTTTTAGCTTGCTGGTTGATGAATTACGCTTCTCAACCCGTAAACAGTCATAGAATGATAGAGTGCTACCTGCAGGTATAAATCTGTCCGGTAAATGAAGGCTCGCTTCTGGCAAGAAGTGGGCTGTAACCTCGTCTTAACAAACAGTTCCCCTTCGTAACTCATGACCTACCAGCGCAGTCCTGCTCACTTCAAGAGACCACCCGATGGCAAAGATCCGACTTTACTTTTTTTCGGATCTCAGGAAGAGATAAGAGAGACTGATGCGGAAGAGTCCTTACAGGAGTGGGATTATTGCCGCTGATAGATTCCTAACAAAAATGTTAAATGAAACAACGTTTATTGCTTATTCAGGGGAAATCTCTTTCAGTGATTTAGTTCACATTTTTATGGATGCTTGTTGTATTAAAAATCTATCGAATTATAGATTCGTGATGACGAAATGAATTTTACTCCTGCAGGTGAAGGGTTGCTGGAATGGCACTCAATCATCAGTGCGGGCAGAAGCAGTGGAGTTGAGTGGTATATTGTTGAGCATGATGCACCAAAAGAACCCTGGACTATCATTACGACCTCACGTCATAACCTTGAGGAAATGCTTCAAAAACATCCATAACAGATTATGAAACACAGGCTCAGGTGATTTGCGGATCCCTGAGCCTGATTCAGGCCGAGACTACATGCGTTAATTCTATTTCTTCTCGCAGAATCTCGATGAGTTCTTTTAGCCCCTGGGGAACTTGTCTATGACCTGAATAGTACAGATACATCGGCTCTTCCAGAGGCGCCCATTCCGGAAGGACAATCATGAGCCTGCCGTCACGAATATAATCACGCACCCGCTCTTCAAGGCAGTAAGCAATACCGACGCCGGACAGCGCCAGCTCAATTGCCAGCGTCGTTTCGCTCACACAGAGCTGCCCTCTGACGTCAATCACGCGATAGTCTTCTCCTTTACGGAATTCCCATTTGTAGATGACGCCCTGCCCCGTTCGCAGCTGAATGCAATCATGCAGCCGCAGGTCCTCAGGCACCGCAGGTGGGGTATGCTGATAAAGATAGCGTGGCGATGCCACCGCTACCCATCTGAGCTCTCCCCCGAGTCGGACTGCAACGAGATCTTCAGGAACGGTCCCGCCAAAGCGGATCCCGGCATCAAATCCTTCCTGGACGATATCGACCATCCTGTCATCAACGCTGATTTCGAGCTCCACTTCAGGATATTTGCTGATAAAGCGCGGAAGATGTCGCGCCATGATGAGGCGTGCTCCGTCACTCAGCACATTAAGCCTGAGCTTTCCCACGGGCCGATCGCGCATACGGTTAATTTCCTCAAGCGCATCGCCAATTTCTTTAAATCCTGTTTCAAGGCGTAATGCCAGGCTTGCGCCCGCTTCGGTCGGAGAGACCGTACGGCTTGTTCTGTTCAACAACCTGACACCCAGGCGCGTCTCGAGATTGCGTATGGTATGGCTCAGCGCAGAGGTGGTTATTCCCAGTTCTATGGCGGCCCTGGTAAAACTGCGCCTTTTCTCAGTGATAAGAAATGCATTGAGCTCGGCAAGATCGCTTCGGGTGAGCGTGGTAGACAGTCTGGAGGACATGGCGTTAAACCGTTGATTAAAATTCAATGCAATGTCAAATGACATTGAATGGAATCGTTCCTGAAGGATGGTAAGTTTAGATTCATTCAACAAAACGTTGCAACCCGATGCTACGGCAAACTAACAGTTTTTCATTCCCGGGAGATTTCCGCGTGTTTCATATCTGGACCCTCATTCCAGCGCTTTACGTGCTGTTTCGGTTTATCAGGCCGCTTCCCGCCCCGCTTTTGGCAAAAATAGCCGTCGCAGGCGCAATGATTGTGGCCTCCGAGTTTCATTTGCTCACGAAATTATTTACGGGGAATATGTTTTCTCCTGAGATACCAAAACCGCTGCTGCTGCTTACCACCTGGCTTTTCGGTATGACCGTTTTTATGGCTGCCCTGTTAGTACTGCGTGACATATTCTGGATACTGCACCGACTGGTATCAGGACGCCGGATGAAATGGCATAGGGCTTTCTGGTTTATCCTGCCTGTTCTGGCGGCCATGCTGACAACGCTGGCCCTGAAAAATGGTACAGCGGCTCCTGAAGTGAAAAAGATAGACGTCACGCTCAGGAGCCTGCCCCCCCGTTTCGAAGGTTACCGGATAGTTCAGCTGACGGATTTGCACGCCAGCAGACTGCTGCCGCGAAGCTGGATACAGGATGTTGTTACCCGCACCCGTAATCTGGATGCGGATATGATTGTGGTTACCGGGGATATGATTGATGGCTGGCCAGAAGCGCGTTTCTCCGACATTGAGCCGCTTGGCCAGCTGCGGGCTAAAGACGGCGTTTTTGCCGTAACGGGCAATCATGAATATTACTTTGGCGCTGAAAACTGGGTCCAGGCCTTTGAAAAACTGGGTCTGCATTTTCTTAATAATGCCGGTTACCGTGTAAGCCGTGGTGGGGACTCTCTGTATCTGTCGGGCGTGACGGATGCCGTTGCGCCATCATACGGCCTGCCGGGTCCTGATCTGCCCCTGGCCCTGGAGTCTTCCCGCCCGGGTGAAACCGTCATCCTTCTTGACCACAGGCCTGAAAAGGCTGACCTGGCCGCAGAAAGCGGGGTTAGCCTTCAGCTTTCCGGGCATACACACGGCGGTATGATCGCCGGACTGGACAGTCTGGTCGCATCGGCTAATAACGGTTTTGTGTCCGGGCTCTACGAAGCAGGTTCCATGAAACTTTATGTCAGTAATGGTTCCGGCATCTGGAACGGCTTTCCTTTCCGGCTTGGGAAACCTGCCGAAATAACGCTTATCACCCTGCATGGCGAAACCAGCAACTGAATTGTTGAATAATACTCATCGTTACTGACTATCTGATTCATCAATAACGGGAAGGAAGGTCTTATAGTTTACTCCAGTTCAATATACCACTGCCTGTTGCCGTTCTTTCCGGAACGTTGTGACTCATAAGCTGCATATAGCTGAGAGCCGTTACCCGACAGGTAGCGGTTCTTCTTTTTTGCATCCGGCAGTGAACGGGATCAGGAGTCATAGTCAATGTCTGAACAAACGCTTTCACGGCAGGATGAACGTATTCATCCACCTGTTGGTCTTTTTCCGGCCATGCTTGCGCTGGGCGCGGGGGGATTGTGCATCGGAACGGGCGAGTTTGCGCCCATGAGCCTCCTGCCGGATCTTGCGCGGGGAACCGGCGTTTCAATCCCTGCTGCGGGAGGCTATATCAGCGCCTATGCTGCAGGCGTGGTGGTCGGTGCCCCGGCGATTGCGGTGCTTGGCGCGCGCCAGGCCCGTAAAACTCTGCTGCTGATACTGTTAATTATTGCGCTTGCAGGTTATGCCCTGAGCGCACTGGCTACGGGCTATAACGCCATGCTGGCAGCGCGCTTCATTTCCGGTATGCCCCATGGTGCCTGGTACGGCGTATCCGCGCTTGTGGCGGCCTCAATGGTATCACCCCAGCATAAAGCCCGGTATATCGGTTACGTTATGCTGGGACTGGCCGTCGCGAACGTTGCCGGCGTTCCGCTTGTCACATGGGCGGGCCAGACGCTGGGCTGGAGAATCTCTTTCTGGATAGTGGCAGCGGGCCTGGTGCTGACGTCCATAATGGTTATGCTTTTTGTTCCATCCGTGGCGGCCGACAGGTCCGCTTCACCGCTGAAGGAACTTGGCGCGCTGAAGAGCCCCCGGATCCTGATGACGTTTGCCGTCGCGTCAGTCAGCTTTGCCAGAATGTTTGCCGTATACAGCTTTATCACCCCGGCGCTGACGGAAGTTGCCGGATTTTCAACCTCAGCCGTACCATGGATTCTGGTTCTCTGGGGTGCGGGCATGGTTGTCGGCAACATAATCGGTGGCAGGCTGGCGGACATTGCGCTGATCCCATCCATATTCGGCATCATCGCCTGGAACATCGTCTTTCTGGGTCTGTTTCCCCTTACGGGAGCGCTCCAGACCCCGGTTCTCTTCGTGCTGTTTATGCTCGGGTGCGGATTTTCCCTCGTGCCGGCGCTTCAGGCCCATATGATGAACATTGCTGGTGAGGCACAGACTCTGGCTTCGTCCCTGACGCACAGCGCGTTTAATATTTCCAATGCGCTTGGCGCAGCCGGGGGTGGGTTTGTTATCGCTTCGGGGGGAAGCTGGATCTCTACGGGTTGGGTGGGGGCTGCTTTTTCCCTGTCAGCACTTCTTCTTATGTTCTTATCGGTACGCATTACTGACGGGAGTAAATCATGAACGATAAAGTCATCAGTACAGGTAACGTTGCCGTAATAACCGGTGCGGCGAAGGGTATTGGCGCCGCTGCGGCAAAGGAGCTGGCCCGAAAAGGCATGAAGCTTTGCCTTTTCGATCGGAACAGAGAGGCGCTTGAGCAGCTGGCTGGCGAACTGGCGACTGAAACGCTGCTTGTCACTGGCGACATAACCCGTCACGAATACCAGCTGCAGCTCAAAGACACCGTTTACAGCACCTGGGGAAAGGTGAATCTGCTGTTTAACAATGCCGGCGTGAAGATAGCAGCCGGAGCCTGTGATTCCCCCAATCTCTGGCGACAGCAGATGGAGGTCAACCTGCTGTCCATGGTCGCTACACAGCATATTTTTCTGCCAGAAATGTTAAAAATGGACGAGAAAGGGGCGATCGTTAACCTCGGTTCGAAGGAGGGCATTACCACCCCGCCAGGTTTCGCAGCCTATAACGCCTCAAAGGCAGCCGTAAAGGTACTGACAGAACAGCTTTCTCATCAGCTTCTGAAGGAAACCGGCACCAGGCTCACCGCGCATCTTCTGGTACCGGGCTATACCTGGACCGACATGAACGATCCCGGCATGGACGAGCGCAGCGGCAAAAAGCCTGATGAAGCGTGGACGGCGGCGCAGGTCATTGACTATTTCCTCCCACGCTTTGAACGGGGTGACTTCTATGTCATCTGCCCTGATAACGCTGTGACCAGTAAGATGGATGCCAGACGGATTATGTGGGCCGCTCAGGATATGCTGGACAACCGCCCGGCCCTGTCGCGCTGGCACCCTGATTGGATGACGGCTTTTGAACGCTGGATGAAAAGCTGATGTGTCATCGGTAGCCTGCTCTGTGGCTGGTTGCCTAAAATATGAAATGAGGCCGTCAGCAACCATGCTTTTGGCGTTGTATTTATGCTGTTGAAAGAGGCGCCGGGCTGATGCCCGGCGCCGTGCGGATTTACTTTTTTGTGGCAGAATCTGGTTCAGAAATGATTAGGTGCAGGGTTGGGGTCTTTTAACCCACAGATACCTCGACCCGCGCGCCTAATCTCCGGGCTAGCCCCCTGGCGCCGTCGCGCATCACCCTGTCGTGGTTCCAGCGAAAAATGGGGCCTGCCAGCGGGGCAAGCACGTTCATCCAGCGAGCGTTGGTGCGGATATCCCAGTCATACCGGACGATCGTCTCCCGCCCCCGCTCGGTCAAAGACCACAGGCCACGCCCTTCCACCTCGCCGCTGGCTTCCCCTTCCAGCAGGCATAACGGCTGAATCGTTAATACATGAATATCAAAGGTGATGCGATACGGGAGCGCGCCCTTCCAGGTATAGCGATGCAGGGCCCCGATCCCCCGGACATCACCTTTCTTGATTTCGATAACCTGCACCAGACTTCCCCACCATTCGGGCCATAAATCTGGATGAGACAGGATCTCCCAGACCTCCTGGACCGAAGCCTCAACCCGCCAGACGGTGGAAAACTGATAGTCAGCCATAGCGCTCTGCTCCCGTCAGGGGGTGAAAAAATCAGGAGGGAAACCCACGTCGATCGCCATGGCCTCCATCAGCACGGTTTCCAGTAATTTGCCCCCCAGCCCGTAGCTGACCACCTTGGCAGGCAATGTGGATTGTTTATCAAACCAGACCTCATAGCGATGAACCGCATCGACGGCCTTACCTTCGGGGCCGACCACCGACAGATGCAACGTCGGTTTCCCGGCGAGGGCCTCTTCACCGACGAGGGTGTTTGTGCCGCCCTGTTGCAGACGACGAATATTATTCAGCAACACGCCAATGTCGGACCGATCCACCCGATGACCATTTTCATCCGTTATCAATGAATCCGTGGGGGACAGGTTGAGAACCGGAAAGGTCCCCGCGCCGAAGGGCCACAGCTTCACCTTGCCATTGTCCGGGTTATAGATGAGCACCGCCCCGGCATGCGGGGTAGAAAAATCCATCCGCACAGAGCCCGGTTTACGGTAGCTGTAGCGGATGACTTTGGTTTCATCCCGGGCGGAGACGGAACGCACCATTACCTGATAAGACTGGAGCTGGGCAAAACGTTGCAGGGCGCGCGCAACGGGATCGGGGGTGGTTGAGCCCTGCAAAAAGGCCGCGGCCACCACCATCCTGTCCGCGGCGTGCGCAGGCTCGTGAAAGCTGAAGAGCAGCAATGCTGTCAGCATTACTGCCACAGAGAGATAGCCGCTGATGATGGTCTCCTGAAATAACATGACCGGGAATAGGATCAGTATGTCGGATAACCGTTGAATGTGCCCAGCATCGCGCGGCGGTAAAAAATGACGGACTGGCAGAGTTCAGCTAGTCGCAGAGCAGGGATTGTTTGACCTGGGTCGCTATTTTTTGTCGGCTCTCCTCTGTCGCCGGGTTAAAAACCACCATCGCCAGATCCGGCCGCCCCTCCACCGCAAAGGTCGAAAACTCAAGGTCTATCGCCCCGGCCTGCGGATGATAAATCCGTTTTACGCCCTCAGCATGGCTGGCGACATCGTTGCTGCGCCACCAGGCATCGAATTCGGGGCTCTGACGGGAAAGCTCGGCAATCAGGTTTTCGGTTTCCGGCGATGTTCCCGCTCGCGCCACGTCAGCCCGAAAGGCGTTAACCACCAGCCGCGCTATCGCCTGCCAGTCATCCTGCGCACGGCGTACTTGCGGATCGGTGAACAGCCGGCGCAGAACATTACGTTCCGAGGCGGGCAACCGCGAATAATCGGTTAAAACGCATGCGGCAGCACGATTCCAGGCAATGACATCCCATGCGACGGTTTTGACGATCGCGGGGATGCTAAAGGCATCAAGAACCCGTTGCAAACGCGGCGTGATATCAGCAGAAATGGTGAACTGCGTATCGGGTGGATGGCCAAAGGCCAGAATAAACAGGTGCTCGCGTTCCGGTGAGGTCATGCGCAGCCCGCTGGCGATACGGTTAAGCACTTCCCGCGACGGGGCGCCGCCACGCCCCTGCTCAAGCCAGGTGTACCAGACTGGGCTGATACTGGCGAGCTGAGCAACCTCTTCACGGCGCAAGCCGGGCGTACGCCGTTTGCCCGCCATAAAGCCAAACGCGGCGGGATCGAGACGCAAACGCCGCGCCCGCAGGAAATCACCCAGTGACTGCATTGCCGTGTGCATCGTCGTCATCCTGTTAGGGTTTATACCCTGATAATGTCTCTACTTTTCTCGTCTGACTATAGCGCTACTCTGTTCCGGAACCCTAATCTGGAGGTGTGTTATGCGAATTTTCCTCACCGGCGCAAGTGGATTTATTGGCGCCCGGATCCTTACTGAACTGCTGGCGGCCGGACATCAGGTAACCGGCCTTGCCCGCACGGACAGCAGCGCGCAGGCGCTCAGCCATGCGGGTGCCGACGTTCATCGCGGTACGCTGGATGAACCCGATACGTTAGCGGCGGGAGCGCAGCACGCTGATGCCGTGATCCATACGGCTTTTGATCATGATTTTCACCGTTTCGTCGAGAACTGTGAGAAGGACCGGCGGGTTATCCGCGCCATGGGACAAGTGCTGCAAGGCAGCGATCGTCCATTAATCATCACCTCCGGAACGGGCATCGGTGATGACGACGCCGCGGCCATTGCCCGGGAAAATCAGTTTAAAGCCGGGAATCATAACCCCCGCGTAGCAACCGAACTTGAGGGCAATGCGCTGCTCGCTGAAGGCGTTAATGTCCAGGTTGTGCGGCTGCCGCAGGTTCATGACACCCGGCGTCAGGGCCTCATCACCTGGTACATTCAGCACGCGATTGAGAAAGGCGTGGTTGCCTGCATTGGTGAGGGAGATAACCGCTGGTCGGCGGCGCACGTCAGCGATGTCGCTGCGCTGTACCATCGGGTGCTGGAGCATGGCGAAAAGGGTAAGCGCTACCATGCCGTGGCTGAAGAAGGGGTGCCCCTACGGCAGATCGCGGAAACCGTTGCCCGTAAGCTCAATCTGCCCCTGATATCGCTCCCGCCCTCAGAGGCTGAGGCGCATTTTGGCTGGCTCGCTATTTTTGCCGCCTCGAACCTGCGAGCATCATCGGCCTGGACGCGTCAGCAGTTGGGCTGGCATCCCACCGGCCCCGGCCTGCTCGACGATCTTCAGAATCTGGATTACGCGCCGCTATTAACGTCCCGATAGCCGCTATCCCCAGGGTCACCGTTGCGGCGCCGGCGGCAGGATCTGGCCTCAGCGCGGAAGTAGTTGCTGCATGGCCAGACCCGCCAGCCGCACGGTTTCCTGCAGACGCGCCAGGCTATCCCCCGCCCGGGCTTTCGCGGAGAGGCCAGACATCAGCGTACTGATAAAGTCCGTCAGCCGGACGGCCTCCTGCGGGTACCGGGCGGCAATATAGTCCCGAATGCTATTTTCAGCAGCCGTATGCAAACCGCACGCCGCCTCACGCGCCTCGGGGTCGTTGCAATGGGTGCCTTCCACAACCAGGCACCCGGCAGCCGTCGGATCGGCAACGTAGCGTCTTGCCGCCTCGTTCAGGACGTCCATCAAACAGTCAGCCACCGGACGGTCGTGACGCAAAAGCGACGTAAAGGGGATCGCGCCGGTGTGGTTATAGCGCGCCAGGACGCGGGTATACAGCCCGAATTTACTGCCAAAGGCCGCATAAAAACTGGGCGGATTGATGCCGAAGGCTTTTGTCAGATCCGCAATACTGACCGCGTCATAACCCCGTGAGTGAAACAGGTATTGCGCCGTTTCAACGGCCTGCTCAGGATCGAACCGGCGGGGACGTCCTGGGGTACGACTATTTTTTGTAGTGACCACTACATTACTCCTTGACGGCACGGATGGCCGACACATATTGTAATGCTCACTACAATATCATGAGGAGCGTGTTATGGCTGCATTACAAAAGAGATCGGTACTGGTTTTGGGGGGGAGTCGTGGTATTGGGGCGGCTATAGTCCGGCGTTTTGCTTCCGAGGGCGCGTCGGTGGTTTTCAGCTACGCCGGGTCGCCAGACGCCGCCGCGCAGCTCTCCGCTGAAACCGGAAGTGTTGCGGTGCAGGCCGACAGCGCCGACCGGGATGCGGTAACAAAGCTGGTGCGTGACAGTGGGCCGCTGGATATTCTGATCGTCAACGCGGGGATCGCTCTCTTCGGCGATGCGCTGGAGCAGGACAGCGATGCCGTCGATCGTCTGTTCCGTATCAACATCCACGCGCCTTACCATGCTGCGGTCGAGGCTGCCCGGCAGATGCCGGACGGCGGACGCATTATTGTTATTGGTTCAGTCAATGGCGATCGCATGCCCGTTGCGGGGATGGCTGCCTATGCGGTCAGTAAGTCCGCTCTGCAAGGGCTGGCGCGCGGCCTGGCACGGGATTTTGGCCCACGCGGCATTACGGTCAACGTCGTGCAGCCCGGCCCCATCGACACCGATGCGAACCCGGAGAGTGGTCCGATGAAGGAGCTGATGCACAGCTTTATGGCCATTAAACGGCACGGACGTCCGGAAGAGGTGGCAGGCATGGTCGCCTGGCTGGCTGGCCCGGAAGCGTCATTCGTGACCGGAGCCATGCACACTATTGACGGCGCGTTTGGGGCGTAATCTTTCAGAGGGAGAGTCGGCGAGGCGCTTGACGAAGCGCTTTCTGACCTCCTTATAGCCATTATTTTCATAAAAATTGTGCGCCCTGACTCTTCTTTCACTGCTTGAAAGCTCAATCTGCGTACAGCCTTTATCAAGGGCGTGTTGCTCAGCGGCGAAAAGGAGTTTCTGACCAATGCCTGCCCCCCGTGCCGACTCATTGATCACCAGGGCGGAGAGCAAAGCCCACAGGCCACCCTCATGCACAGGGGTGATAAAGTTCACCACAATCACGCCGCAAACGTCCTGCTCTGCTTCAGCCACTAACACGTTGTAATCGGTCTTCGCGTCGTTAATGTGTCGTTTCAGGTTCTCAGGATCTGTCTGGTAGCCCAACTGCAGAAAAAGCGTTTGCAGGGAGGGGATGTCTTTTAACGCTGCTGCCCTTATTAAGGCCATTGCCATAAACTCCTTAAGTTAAGTTCAACGAAACTATCCGAACCTTACTCATCAACGCAAGTTCGCGCTCCAACAAACCGTTCTGGAAAACCTCATCATTCTGTGGCAGTCGCCGGGCTACGCTTGCCCAGCCTACGGACTGCATTCATTAGATTGACTTTTTTTACTACCGGTCGATATTATGAAACAAATCGGTCAATATAACACCTCATCGGCTCTCTATCATTCAGGAGAAACAGCATGTTCACCGGCTTGTGTGCTTTCCCGTTAACCCCTGTCACCGCCAGCGGCGTGGATGAAGAGGGGTTCCGTAACATTCTGGCCCGCCTGACGGCAGCCCGGGTGGATTCACTGGGCATTCTGGGGTCAACCGGAAGCTACGCCTTCCTGACCCGGGAGCAGCGCAAGCGTATCGCCACGCTGGCTAATGAGCTTGCCGGAGATATTCCCATGATGGTCTGCGTGGGCGCGGTCAGCACTGATACCGTTTTACGTCTGGCAGAAGACGCGCAGGCGGCGGGTGCGGATGCCCTGCTCCTTCCGGCGGTCAGTTACCAGCCGCTCAGGGATGACGAGGTGTTTGCCCTCTTTGAAACCGTCACCCGACATGCTTCAGTCCCGGTCTGCGTCTATGACAATCCTGGCACCACCCATTTTACCTTTACGGATGAACTGCACGGGCGCCTGTCGTCCCTGGACGGCGTGCGTTCGGTCAAAATCCCCGGCGTCCCGGATACGCCAGCCGCTGCCGTCGATCGCGTCGCGGCGTTACGCCACCGTCTTCGCCCCGGCGTGACGATCGGGATCAGCGGGGATGCGTTTGCCGGGTTGGGATTAAATGCCGGCTGCGAGGTGTGGTATTCCGTCTGCGGGGGCTTATTCCCGGAGACGGCAAAACAGATCGCCCAGGCCGCGGCGATGAACGATCCTGCCCGCGTCACGGCCCTGACCACCCGCCTGGAGCCCTTGTGGGCGCTTTACCGTAAGCATGGCGGAAGCATCCGGGTGATTGCCGCCGCCGCAGGCGTGCTGGGGCTGACCGATACCGACTGCCTGCCCCGCCCTCTGCAGCCGCTGCCAGCGGAAGATATCGCAGAGATTGCCCGGGTAATAACCGAGCTGGAACTGAAATAACCCCCCTCCGGGACCGGGTCAGAGGTTAATACGATCCTGTCGACGCCCGACGTCCCGGCATCATTACCAGCAGCGCCAGCGCTAACGGCACCAGAGAGCCCCACAACACGGCGTTCCAGCCGTACAGATTCAGCAGTACCCCTGACGAAAACGACCCGAGGATCATCACGCCAAAAACGACGAAATCATTCAGGGACTGGACCCGGGTCTTCTCCTCCGGCCGGTGATACTCAATGATTTTCGCCGACGCGCCAATAAAGCCGAAGTTCCAGCCGATCCCCAGTAAAATCAGCGACAGCCAGTAATGGACGATCTCCGTGCCACCAAGCCCGGCGAAAACCGATCCGGCGCTAATCACCAGCCCCGCAGCCGCAACCCGCATGGCGCCGAAACGGTCGATAAGCTTGCCGGTAAAAAATCCCGGTCCGTACATGGCGATCACATGCCACTGGATCCCCAGATTCGATGCCTGCTGAGAAATACCGTGCATGTGCATCGACAAGGGCGCGGCTGTCATCAGGAAGTTCATCACCATATAGGTGACAGCGGCGCTGAATACCGTTCTCAAAAAGCCGGGTTGACGCACGATCTCGCCCAGAGGACGCCCGGCGGAGGGCGCTGCCGCCGCTGCGGGCTCTGCCGGGATCACCCCCTTCAGGATGAAGGCAGACATTACTGCCACCAGCGCCTGGCGAGCCTGTTCGGCTTTGTCCTGACGGTTACAGCGCGACATGGCAGCTTTACCGGCGCCGCTCAGGAGCTGGGCGTGACGCCTGCCGCCGTAGGACAGCTTGTCCGCTCGCTTGAAGCCTGGGTCGGGCACCCGCTGCTAAACCGCACCCGCACGGGCAAAGAACGGCTTACCCTGGTGGATGACGCGCAGGAGGCGCTGCAGGATATTACGCAGGGGCTGGCTAACCTGGAGGCAGGTTTAAATAAGCTGCGAGGCCGCCGGGCGCGATCGGTGGTGGTGCTGACCGCGTCACAGGTGCTGGTGATGAACTGGCTGATGGATCGTCTCAACCGCTTTGCGGAAAGCCATGAAACTATCGATCTGCGGCTCAACGTGACCGAAAAGCTGATGGATGTCTCCCACGGCGAAGCCGATATCGGCATCCGCTGTGGTCAGGGGGACTGGCCCGGTGTGAACAAGACCTGGCTAATGGATGAAGAAGCCGTGCTGGTCTGCAGTCCACGTCTGGTGCCGCCCCAGAAAGTCGCCTGCGGTGAATGGCTCGCTACGCAAAAATTAATTCATGACGACACGCCTCATCCCGGCGCAGATTTTCCTTCCTGGGAGGCGGTGCTGAGCGCGATGAAGGCACCCGACGTCCGGGAAAGCCGGTTGCCTATTAATTCGACCTCCGCAGTGATACTGGCGGCGCTCAGCGGTCGTGGCATCGCCATTGTTCGTCGCGCTCTTGTCAGTCAGCTGATTGAGACCGGACAACTCGTCCAACTGCATCCTGACCATCGCTGGCCGCTGAAATGGTCCTATTACGTGGTTACCCCCCAGCAGTCTGTCATGCGCAGCGAAGTAAAACGCTTTCATGACTGGCTGGTGCAGGACGTGATTGCCAGTAGTGCGCAGTCCCGGACGGTTTAAATCAGAGCGTCATCATCATTTCATGCCACGCCATTCCGCCGTGATCGGACGCCGAGGGCTTGATATAGCGGTAGCCAAAATGGGCGTACAGATCGACGTGGCGATCTTTACACATCAGGTGGATCGTCTTTTTGTTCATCGCCTTCATGCGTGACACGAACTCACGCATCAGCAGTGACGAGTAGCCTTTCCCCTGAAAATCCGGATGAACCACCACGGACATGATCACCGCGTTTGGCGCATCCGGATCGTGGCCCACCAGCTCTTTAAACGCTTCATCGGACATCACCACTTCCCCTGCACAGCCCGCATTAATGAATCCGATGACGCTGCCCTCCAGCTCTATACAGAGGAAGCCTTCCGGGTAGCGGTTAATGCGGGTGGCAATTTTCTCACGCGTTGCCGCTTCATCCCCTTCGTAGGATGTGATTTCAATTTCATAGCAACGATCAACGTCAGCTGGGGTTGCCTGGCGGAATACCGGGGTGGTCATATTATTGCCTCTTCATCATGTTGTGAGCGACAGGTTACCTTTTTTCTGACAACCGCTAAATCCCCCCAAACTGCGGGCCGAGCGGCAACGTAATCACACCGCTCTCCGCCCCAGTGGCTATACCGCTTGACGGCGAAAAATCTACGCCCCGTTCCGCCAGGATCGTCATGACCTGTTCAAACTCCGCGGGCCCGACGGGCCGGGGCTGCCAGAACGTCTGCTGATTATCAAGCAACACCGGATGCAAGCAGAGCTTCGGCTGTTCGCCGCCCACCTGTAGCCGCACGATAAAGCCGTAAGGGGGAACGTTGCGCTGGCGGTATTCGCCATTGCTGTTAAACACGCCATTACCGATGCTGTAGACCACCCACGCATCGCCCAAACGCTCAATCTCGCCCAGCATATGCGGCCCGGAACCGATAATCAGATCTGCCCCTGCACGCGTCAGCCTTTTTGCCAGCGCTCGCTGTTGTTCACCTGTCCAGCGATAATCCATGCCCCAGTGAGCAAGCACGATGGTTGTCGCCGGATTATCACGCGCTTTTTCTGCACGCAGTTGCTCAATCAATTCGCCGCTGATGCAGGCCGCGCCCGCCCGACGCGGCTGCGCATAAAACGCGCAATCCTGCTCCATATACAGCCGGAACCAGTACGCGCTATAAAATTTAAACACTTTCCCGCCAACCGAGATCACCAGCGGCGCGCTCGCCTGGCGAGCATTTAGACCGCTGCCAAAGCTGACGATATCCTGCTGGCGGAACGCGGCCAGGGTCTGTTTCAGCCCTGCTTCGCCGGCATCCATACTGTGATTATTCGCCAGCGCCACCGCATCCACGCCCGCACGTCGTAGTGCTGCCGCAGAGCGTTCAGGATCGCCGATCAGGCAGAAGGGTTTGCGCCCCTGCAGGCTCTGTGTGGTGGCTGTCCCCAGCGCGGCTTCGAAATTAGCAATAGTGTAATCGCTCCGGGCGATCAGCGGCCGAAGCCCCTGAAAGGAGTAATCGTAGCCATGGTGCTGGAGCGCATCATCAATCCCCTTCTGCTGGCGCTGTCGGGTATACCACTCGCCATAGTAGGTATCGCCAATGAGGGTAAAAACTGCCGCCTTTTTATCCAGCGAGACCGTTCTGTCATCCCGTTCTTCGGTGACGGATGTCTCTGTGCCTTCCGCCTGCGCCAGCAATTTATCAAGCTGATAATCCAGATGGAACGCATCGCTGGCACCCGCCACGCAGGCGAGCCAGACCTGCTTTCCGATACGCTGGATCGCAAACCCCCAGCGCGGAGAGCCGCCAGAGGTATAGCTGTAACCGGCACGACCATCCATCTGCATATTGGTCGTTTTACGGTACAGTTTGTCGCCAAAGGTCATTTCACTTTCAGCAAACCAGTGCAGGAGATGGGGATAATGCTGATAGAAATGGCGGATCATCAGAGCAATATCCTGCAGGGTCGTGCACTGCCCGTCGCGCAGACGCCCCGAGACGCTGTGCAGTCGGGTCCGGGTCATTCCTATGGCATCAGCCTGTTTCTGGATCCCTTCTCGCGCCGTCTGGTTATCACCAAACAGATACTCACCAAGATTAATCGCCGCGTCGCGGGCATTCTCAATCAGCATGGCCTGCACCAGCGACTTCACCGTCAGGCTGTCGCCCTTTTTCAGACCCAGTGACGGCCCCTGCTGTAGCACCTTTGCCGCAATTTCCCGGACCGGGACTCTCTCCACCAGCGAGAGTTTTCCCTCCTGCAACCGTTGAGCGCACAGCAAGGCCAGCAGCAGTTGACTCAGATGCCGGGGGGTTAGCGTATCCTCCACATGCCGGGCTACGGGCGTCTCGCCCGTTGAAAGATTAACCAGCAGGGTAGCGCAGCTCTGTACCGGCCGTGGCGCCTGAGTCTGTTCGTGCAGTAATTTCACGACCTCACCAAAATCCGATTCATAGGGATCGCCTTTGACCAGCACGATATCCCCCTCACGCAGCGTCTTCAGCACAGACTCCACCATGGCGCCAGCCTGCATAAAATGCCCACCCGCCCGCGCGGGTGGCAGGATTTCATGGAGATAACGCATCTCCTCGCCATGAACAAAGACCTGGTGAAAACCGGCGGCTGACAGCGGTTCCGCCAGCGAACGGTGAACTTCCTCTGCTTTATCGTTCAGGTTGATAATGCGTGCCAGCACCGCAATTAAGCGCCCCCCTTTTTCCGCAGCCTGGCGCGCGGCAAAATCGAACGCATTGAGCATCGACAGGTATTCTGCGCTGTAGCTGTCATCAATCAACGTTACGCTGCCGCCTGCGGGAACGGGCAGTGACGAGATCTGCATTTTCCGGCGTTGGTTACGAAATGCAGCAAGCTGTTTGCCGATTTGCGCGGCCTCCAGTCCCAATAGCCTTGCCGCTATCATCACCGCCACCGAGTTTGTTGCAATCCCCTTCCCCGGCTCATCGAGACGATAACGGATCGTTTCGCCCTGCAGGCAGATGCCGATATCAGACCCCTTCATATCCGACACAAACCAGGTCACGGGCACATCTGCCAGCGGGTGAAAGCCGTAGCTGATAACGTTCGCGCCATAGCGCACCGCATCCTGATGCACCTGTTCATATTCCGCGATATCACGATTCACAATGGCATAGCCGCCAGGAATTATGCCGTTACAGACCCGGGCCTTATGCCGGGCAATATCCTGGAGCGTGCGGTTATTTTCACGCACCTGAGTGATACCCACTTCCGTGATAATACAGATATGCGGTTTTATACGCAGACCCACGCCACCATTGCGCATCCACAATGCAGAAATAGCGGCCTCAATAACCACATAGTCAGGGTTAACGCCTGCGCGTGCCAGCGTCAGCGAAACACCCGTACGCGAGTTATTATTGCCTTGCGTCGTCACGACCGATCCCGCAGAAGAGAGCACGGCGCTGAGCATGTCTTTGGTTGAGGATTTACCGACGGTGCCGGTTATCGCGACGGCTTTTCCATTAAACCTGCGCCGCGCTTCGGTCCCCAGTGAAATAAGCGCCTCATACGAATCCTCAACCAGAAACTGCGGAAAATCGGGCGGCAATTCGGGAATATAGCGTTGCACTACTGCGCCACAATAATTCGCATAGTGCTTTTTCAGATAATCATGGGTATCGGACCATCTGGCGTAAATTCCGGTATTACCGGTTCCTCTTAGCCAGGTATCGACATCCATGGCAACAAAGAGACGGGGAACGCCTCTGCCACGATCGGATGAAAAAATGGCAATATCCTCCGCGTGCCACCCCGCCGTGGTAGATACAAGCCATTGTCCTTTCAACAAATTTTCGAAATCAGCTGCCGTCCATCCTGCATGATTGTTCACTGATATATATCCCTTATTATTAAAAACGACATCCCTGTTAATTTGCTATTAACGTTGGTGTTGCTCATTATTTTTGCGCCAACCAACGGAAATATTTTCTACAGTAGACATGACAATGGGGGCAATCAAGTTGCGGGGGAACGGCGACTGTTTATTGAATAACCATTTCAGATGTAAGTGTTTATAGTGATTCAGAATATCTTTTTTGTAAGAATTTTCGGACCTGACAGAAAAGGCGGGAAATATCCCGCCGCACTGGGTGTAATAATCGCCGTGTTATACACCTGAATGTATTTCACGGAGAGCCGTCCTGTTAATCCGCCGATTTGACGATATAGGTCACCACGCCAAAGATATCGAGCGAATCTTCGCTGCCTACGACGATGGGCGAATAGGCGCTGTTCATCGGGTTAAGCTGCACCCGGGGTCTGAGCTGGAGGCGCTTTACCGTAAACTCCCCCTCCACCGCCGCGATCACAATATCCCCGTGCTGCGCCGTTCTGGCGCTGTCGACAATCAGCAGATCGCCGTCGCCAATGCCGGCATCAATCATCGAATCCCCGGCCGCTTTCACGAAATAGGTCGAGCTGGGGTGCTGGATCAGCAATTTGTTCAGGTCGATACGCTGTTCCACGTAGTCCTGCGCCGGGCTGGGGAAGCCGCACGGCACAACATCGCTGAAAAGGGGTAGCGCGATCACCTCGCGCAGCGCTGCAAGTTGGTAAAACACCATGATTCGTTCCTCGAATACTGTTTTTATATACAGTAGTCGTAGCGAAGAGCGCAGGCAAGTCACGGTGCAGCAGCGGCTGTTTATTGCTTAACCGCTTCGCTTATAAGTGATTAATGTGTTTGAGAATATTGATTTTGTAAATATTTCAGGGCGTTGCATGGACGGCTCCCTCTCTCTTGCGGGAGAGGGGAAACGCCGGGCGGCACTGCGTTTGCCCGGCCTACGTGCTCCTCAGTTAATCAACGCATCAATCGCCACGCGCCCGTCCGGCGTTTGCAGCCAGCGCGGCGCGTTGAGCGTATCGGCGTAGAAGTTCACCAGCTCATACAGCAGCCCTTCTATCACGCGCGCCATCTCCGGCGGCAGAACGTTGCCGATCAACAGCTGCGTGAGGGTCTGACAATACAGGCCAAGCTGGTCGCTTTCCGGTTCGAATGCAGGCAGGCGCGAGGGCAGATCGTTAAGGGTGAAGCGGCCCACCAGGTGCGGCGGGATAGGCTCGTTGAGCGTTGGTTGCAATAACGCGAGACAGGCAGAAAGTCGGGCGCAGAGCGCCAGCTTTTCAGCGGGATCGTCGCTTTCCAGCAGGGTATGGGCAAAGCGTTCGCAGTGGTTCGCCAGCTCGGTGAAGTCGGTGTTATGGGAGAACGGTGTGGTAAATAAAGCGTGATCAAGAGTTGGGGTTGTAGCCATAGTGGCAATCTCCGATTAAGTAATGTCATCGATAAAATTTGCCAGGGTTCCAATCCCGACGCCTGATTTTGCAGGCGCAACAGGAAGATACTGCGGGGAGAACGAGGCGACAAGCCTGCAAAACCATTCCCGGAAGACGCCTCGCAAAAAATTTAACGCAATAGAGAAATATCATAAAGATAAACAACTTACAGCAGCGCACTGGTCCGGCTGAAAATCGCTGAGGCGTTGACCGCAGGCCGGGGCGAGGCGCATGGATGCGCCGAGAGGGCGTGACCTACATGGATGTAGGATCACGCCCGCCCCGATAGCCGGAGGGAATAAGCCGAGGGCACCGCGAAGCGGCGATTTTCTTTGCCGGGAGCCGGGGTAGCCAGGGGGGAGGCGGCGAGCCCCCCTGGCACGTTCACGGGTTCGGGCATATCAGAGAAGCAAGGAACGTGAAGTGAACGGAACCACCTCCGCCGCCGCATGTTCCCCGTCACCCTAACCCTAATCCTCAATGGAGAGGGAACAGTTCGTGCAAATCTTCTACCTTCACCGGGCATATTTCCGCGAGCCGATCACACATAAAATGACCCCTAAGGTGATCACCATCATCAACGGACTCACCCGCTCATGCAGCAGCGTGGCGGACAGCGCCAGCCCCAGAAACGGCTGCAACAGCTGCAACTGCCCGACGGCGGCGATCCCACCCCGGGCCAGCCCTTTGTACCAGAAGATAAACCCGATCAGCATACTGAATAGCGACACATAGCCGAGCGCGCTCCAGGCCGGAAAACCGATGCCGCTGAAGGATGCCGGCATCGTCAGCAGAGAGGCCAGCACCATAAAAGGCAGCGCCAGGATCAGCGCCCAGCTGATCACCTGCCAGCCGCCTGACTCGCGGGTGAGCGCGGCTCCCTCCGCATAGCCCAGGCCGCAGACGATCACCGCCGCGAGCATCAGCAGATCGCCCGTCAGGGAGAGCGCGGCAACTTGCGAAAGCGCAAAACCCATCACCAGCAGGCTACCGAGCACCGAGAAGATCCAGAAGGCCCGGGCCGGACGCTCCTTGCCGCGCAGCACCGCGAAAATAGCGGTCATCAGCGGCAGCAGCCCAAGGAACACAATCGAATGGGCGGCGGTGACGTGCTGCAATGCCAGGGCTGTCAGCAGCGGAAAGCCGACCACCACGCCCAGCGAGACCATCATCAGCGGCACAATCCGGGCGGCTGGCGGGCGTTTTTCCCGCGATACGAGGATCAGCATCAGGGCCAGCCCCCCGGCAAGAGAGGCCCGGGCAAAGGTCAGGAAAAAGGGATCAAAATCCTGCACCGCAACCCGTGTGGCGGGCAAGGAGCCGCTGAAAATCACTACCCCCAGCAGGCCGTTAAGCCAGCCTGACAGCGCGTTTTTATCTACCGCCATATTCATTACCCTTACCTTCCCAGTCTTGAGCCTCTGTTGAGCGGATGGTAGTCTCGCCAATCTAATACAATCAAATTATTGTCATGGATACATTTGATGAAAGCCCGCTACAAAGGGATCGTGGATCGCTACGCCGCGTTGATTCGGACTACCCAGATCCCGGCAGGCACCCGCCTGTCCACGCACCGCACGCTCGCCACCCAAGAGCATATCTCCCTTGCCACCGCGACGCGGGTCTATGCCGAGCTGGAGAAGATGGGGCTGGTCAGCGGCGAAACCGGACGCGGAACCTTCGTCAGAGAGATCCTGTTGCCCTCGGGCCAGGGGATCGATCAGCAGGCGATCGCCACCGATGTGCTGGATCTGAACTTCAACTATCCCGCCCTGCCGGGCCAGGGGGAGCTGCTGCGCGAGGCGCTCCGGCAGGTCGCCGCCGGAGGCGATATCGAATCACACCTGCGCTATCAGCCGCATGCCGGCAGGCAGATCGAGCGGGAGATCGTCGCCGCCCACCTCGCAGGGCCACATTTTCAACCCTCTGCGGATAATGTGCTGATCGTGAACGGGGCCCAGCATGGCCTGACTGTCGCAGTGATGGGGCTGCTTCGGCCCGGTGACGTGGTGGCGGTGGACGCCCTCACCTATCCCGGCTTTAAGGCCCTGGCGGCGCTCTATCATCTGGAGCTTCTCGCCATCCCCTGCACGGAAACCGGCCCGGATCTGGCGGCGTTACGCCAGCTCTGCCAGCGGCGTCACGTGCGGGCGGTGTACACCATGCCCACCCTGCACAACCCGCTGGGCTGGGTGCTGAACCATGAGCAGCGCAGAACCCTGGCGGATATTGCCCGCCAGCACGACCTGCTGATCGTCGAAGACACCGCTTACGGGTGGCTGATCCGCCGTCCACCGCCGCCCGTCGCCAGCTTTGCCCCGGAACGCACAGTGTATGTCACCGGCTTTTCAAAAAATGTGGCGACCGGTCTGCGGGTCGGGGCGGTGATCTGCCCGCCGGATCTGCGCCCGGCCCTCGAGAGGGCCATCCGGGCCACCACCTGGAATACGCCATCGGTAATGACCGCCATGGTCTGTCACTGGATCCAGGACGGTACCGTGTCCCGCTTTGAAACCCTGAAAAGACGCGACGCCCGGCAGCGGCAAACCGTTCTGAAAGCGGTGCTGGGGGATCTGCCCTGCATTACCCATCCCGATTCGTATTTTGCATGGCTGCCGCTTGCGGACGAGGCCAGAGCCGATCGGGTCGTGAAGGCGCTGATGGACAACCATATCTCCGTCTCGACCGCGGAGCCGTTTTCAACCTCCGGCACGGTGCCGCAGGCGATCCGCATCGCCCTTGGGTCGGTGACGATCGAAAATTTACGTCACGCGCTCTTGCAGGTCAGAGCGGCGGTGGAGCTGGAGCAGAGTCGTTAAGCCGGATTGCTTCTTAAGACTCGTCTTAATTTACCCGGGAAAGTCAATTTTTCTGGCGCTTGATCACAGTAAATATCTCCCCTGAAATAATTCGGACCACATGTAACTTTTGCTAACTTATTTATTAGCGTCGATATATTCTCCATCACCTGCAAAAATGCCTAAAATATATTCAGACGGAGCACAAAAACGCGCCGAAAGGCTTATTGAAGTTTCTGCCGTTCTGTCTACATTTATTTCTGCACACATTTGAAGAGGTTAATTTCCTCTCAGTAAATATTCTCAACGAAACACTGGAGACATGTTATGACTAAACATCGAGGCGGTTCCGGCAATTTCGCAGAAGACCGGGAACGTGCATCCCAGGCGGGCCGCAAAGGTGGACAGAGCAGCGGCGGGAATTTTAAAAATGACCCGCAGCGCGCATCTGAAGCGGGAAAAAAAGGTGGACAGAATAGCCGGGGCGGCGGCCGCAAACCAGCGGCATAAGCTCCAAAATATATTCTCTCTCTGACCCATTTTTGTCAGACAATATATTTGAAACGGCGAGAAAGGTATAAATACCTGACCTTTAACAGGCAGTTCGATGAATTATGCGGAGGTTATATGCTGCATTTGAGAAGAAGAGTTCGCAACGCACGTAATAATCATCGCACCAGTGATGATGTCGGCTGGATAATTCCGGGTGACGCTGAGCGTACCCGTTCACCGGATAGCGGCCCGGCACTCCAGCTCAGAAGAGACAATGACGCCAGCAGTGAGGTGAGGCTCAGCCAGCGTCAGTCGTATCTGGTCAACGCCATGGCGAACCGCGATCTGAAGTAAACAGCTGTTAAGTGATGTAGAACGTGTTGTGCTTTGTTATTCGCCCGGCCTTCCCCGCCGGGCTTTTTTATGCCCGCAGCGGCAGCCCGGCACTCTCTCTGGCGCGCAGCACCGTCAGGAGGGTAATCAGCGCCGCCGCCATCACATACAGCGCTGGCGAGAGCGGATTACCGGTCACGATCGGCAGCCAGGCCAGCAACCACGGCGTCACTCCGCCAAAGAACGCCACCGCAAGGTTATAGGCAATCGCCATGCTGCCATAGCGGACCCGGGTCGGAAACAGCTCCGCCATCGCC
Organism: Leclercia sp. TB492; assembly: GCF_049974505.2. NCBI lineage: Bacteria > Pseudomonadati > Pseudomonadota > Gammaproteobacteria > Enterobacterales > Enterobacteriaceae > Leclercia > Leclercia sp. TB492. Next base: position 2,511,980 of record NZ_CM127572.1, read on the forward strand.
GCATTGCTGGCGCCGTCAAAGGCGGCGATGCACAGCCCCACCAGCAGCAGCCCCAGCACCGCAGGGAACACCGCCCCACTTGCCATCAGCTTCATGGCCGGCCAGGCGACGAGGATCAACCCAAGGCATCCCGCCAGCATCAGCGGTTTACGGCCCAGCCGGTCCGACAGGTAGCCCATAAAAGGCACCAGCATGGCGACGGTCAACAGCCCGAGGGTGGTGATGGTATAGGCATCCAGCGCCGGGTAGTGCAGCGTCGCCACCAGCCAGGCAGGAATAAAGGTTTGCAGCATCCAGTGCACCACCGCCTTGATCGCCACAAACCCGATGCAAAAGCCCAGCGCCCGCCTGCCGGTGGTCACGGCCCTGTGCAGCGGCGCAGCTTCCGTTTGATGGTTATTCAGCAGCGCCTGAAATTCAGGGGAGTCCTGAAGATTGTTGCGCAGATACAGGCCAATCCAGCCCAGCGGCCCGGCTAACAGAAACGGAATGCGCCAGCCCCAGTCGTTCATCGCCGCCTCCCCCAGCCCCGCGGTTAACAGCAGCACCAGGCCCGATCCGGCGACAAAAGCCATAAAGCCGAAGCTGTCTGTCCAGCAGGTGAAGTAGCCCCGGCGGTCAGCGGGGGCATACTCGGCCAGAAAAGTGGTGGCACCTGCGCTTTCGCCCCCGGCGGCAAACCCCTGGATCATCCGCACCAGCACCAGCAGGCCCGTGGCGAGCAGCCCGGCCTGCGCGTAGGTGGGCAGTAACCCGATGGTAAAGGTAGCGCCGGAGGTCAGTAGGATCACGGTAGCCAGCACCTTGCGCCGTCCAATCCTGTCTCCGAGGGAGCCAAACCACAGCCCGCCGAGCGGACGTATCACAAACCCGGCACCAAACACCGCGAACGAGGAGAGCAGCGCCGACGCCGGGTTGTCGGTATGGAAGAACTGCATGCCAATGATGGTCGCCATCGTACCGTAGAGCCCGAAATCGAACCATTCGACAAAATGACCGATGCCGGTGGCGAGCAGCACCTTACGCAGTTGAGGGGCCACAGGCTGCTCTTAACGCTTTTTCGGCATCATGCGCAGCAGGGTGTTGTCTTTCCAGAAGTAGTGATGAAGCAGCGCGGCAAAGGCGTGAATGCCGATAATAAAGTAACCCAGGTTCGCCAGGGTGACGTGCCAGGCTTTCAGCGTGTCCACCAGGTCGAAATTGCCCTCGGCGGCGTGGGGCATCCCCAGGCCAAAGGCAAACCAGGTATTGCCCCGGTTATACATCATCACCAGGCCAATCAGCGGCAGGGCAATAAACAGCAGATAGATGGCAAGGTGGCCCAGATGGGATAAGCCGATATACATCGGTTTTGGCTTAGGCACGATCGGCGGCGCGGGGTACTTAAGACGCACCAGCAGACGCGCCACCATCAACACCAGAATAGAGATACCGCAGGAGACGTGGATCATGTTGATCAGCGGGCGGTCGCTGCGGGGGAAAAAGCCGCGAAACTCCATGGCACAGTAGGCCACGATCACCAGCAGAAAAACCAGCCAGTGAATTGCAATTTGCAGGCCGGTGTATTTATTGCGCATAGTCTTTCCTGATAAAGGCTAATAAAAAGGTAAAATAACCAGCTTCAGTTAAAAATTCATTAACTTTTGTCCCCGCGTTTTCAAAAACTTCCGCGCAGATGAGGCATCTTCAATTGCCTCGCTGGGCTTCCTGGTCTATTCCTGGATGAGTTCAACGTCCCGTACATCATTCAGGAGAACATCATGAGTAAGATTGGCATTAACGGATTTGGTCGTATTGGCCGACTGGTTCTTCGTCGGTTACTGGAAACTCAGGACAGTAATAGCGTCGTGGCGATTAACGATTTAACGTCACCGAAAGTGCTGGCCTACCTGCTAAAACACGACTCCAACTACGGCCCCTTCCCGTGGAGCGTGGACTTCACGGAAGACTCCCTGATCGTCGACGGAAAATCCATTTCGGTGTATGCCGAAAAAGAGGCGAAACACATTCCGTGGAAAGCCGCCGGGGTGGATCTGGTGGTGGAGTGCACCGGGTTCTACACCTCGCAGGAGAAGTCGCAGGCGCATCTGGACGCCGGAGCGAAAAAAGTGCTGATCTCCGCCCCGGCCGGGGAGATGAAAACCATCGTCTTTAACGTCAATGACGACACCATCGACGCCAGCGACACCATTATCTCCGTCGCCTCCTGCACCACCAACTGCCTGGCACCGCTGGCGAAGGTACTGCACGACGCCTTTGGCATCCGGGCGGGCACCATGACCACCATCCACGCCTATACCGGCACCCAGGCGCTGGTGGATGGCCCGCGCGGCAAAGATCTGCGCGCCTCGCGTGCCGCAGCGGAAAACATCATCCCGCACACCACCGGCGCGGCGAAGGCCATCGGGCTGGTGATCCCTGAACTGAGCGGCAAGCTGAAGGGCCATGCCCAGCGCGTGCCGGTCAAAACCGGCTCCGTGACCGAGCTGGTGTCGATTCTGGAGAAAAAAGTGAGTGTGGATGAGATCCACCAGGCGCTGAAAAAGGCCACCGAAGGCAATGAGTCCTTTGGCTATACCGACGAAGAGATTGTCTCGTCGGATGTGATTGGCTCGCACTTTGGTTCGGTCTTCGACGCCACCCAGACGGAAGTCACCGACGCGGGCGACGTCCAGCTGGTGAAAACGGTGGCCTGGTACGATAACGAATACGGGTTTGTCACCCAGTTGGTGCGGACTTTAGATAAGTTTGCTGCCCTGTAATCACGCCGCGGACAGCCCTGCTGTCCGCATCCTGTGAGTCGGTGCTGGTTTTCATTTTGTTAACCCTGATATAACAAAGGCTTTCCAGAGAGGGAGCCTTATCATGGAAGCATTGAGCCGCGACACATTAGAACAACAGATGGCGCAAGCCGTGGGCCGTTCGGCCACCTTTACCATCTGGCCCGATAATGAAGCCCCTGGCGCACGCACCAGCGACGCCGTTTTTACCCGTGAACCCCGCCATACCGGGACCTCCGACTACGATCGCGCCGTCACCGGCATCCGCGCGCCGGAGATCGCCGTGTATGCCCCTGCCCGCCCTAACGGCGTGGGTATTCTGGTGGCGCCCGGCGGCTCTTATCGCCGCGTGGTGCTGGATAAAGAGGGCAGCGCGCTGGCCGCGTTCTTTAATGCCCGCGGTTATACCCTGTTTGTGATGACCTACCGCATGCCGGGAGATGGCCATGAAGAGGGGGCCGACGCGCCGCTGGCCGACGTGCAACGGGCGATGCGCGTGATCCGCGCCGGGGCAGCGGAGTGGAAGCTGGATCCGGCCCGCATTGGAGTACTGGGTTTCTCTGCGGGTGGGCACGTGGCAGCGAGCCTCGGCACCCGGCACGATGAAGCGGTCTATGCCCCGGTGGACGCCGCCGACGCGTTCCCTGCCCGTCCGGCCTTTATGGCGCTGGTTTATCCGGTGATCACCATGCGTGACGCGCATCATCATTCGGGTTCACGTCATGAGCTGATCGGCGATAACCCGACAGAGGCGCAGATCGGTCGCTACTCGCTGGAGGAGCGCGCCACCCGCGACGCCCCGCCAACCTTCCTGCTGCATGCCGCCGACGACCCGGCGGTGAAAGTCGAGAATAGCCTGGCGATGTACAGCGCCCTGCGCCGCCTGGGCGTGCCGGTTGAGATGCATCTCTTTGAGCGTGGAAAACACGGGTTTGGCATCCGCGATGCCCAGGGCCTGCCGGTAGCCGTCTGGCCGGAATTGATGATGAACTGGATTGAAACAAAGGTGTAGCCTGCATCGCCGGGTGGCGGCTTCGCCTTACCCGGCCTACGTGTCCGATGCGGTTATCGGTTTTGTAGGCCGGGTAAGCGCAGCGCCACCCGGCGTTTTTATCAGGACTGCAAATAGACCACCTGGGTCTGCAGGTACTCATGCAGACCGTGTTTGCCATCCGCTCCGCCGATCCCGGATTTACGCCAGCCCGCGTGGAAGCCCTGCATCGCTTCAAAGTTCTCGCGGTTGATGTAGGTTTCACCGAACTTAAGCCCTTTGATGGCTTTCATCGCCACGTTCAGATCCCGGGTGTAAATCGACGACGTCAGGCCATAGTCGCTGTCGTTGGCCATTTTCAGCGCCTCTTCCAGGGTGTCAAACACCACCACCGGCAGCACCGGCCCGAAGGTCTCTTCGTGCATGATGGTCATATCCTGACGTACGTCGAGCAGCAGCGTTGGCGGGTAGTAATAGCCTTTCCCCTCTGCCGCCTTACCGCCCAGCACCACTTTTGCCCCCTGCTGCACCGCCAGAGCCACCTTCTGCTCCACGCGCTCCAGCGCCGCAGCGTTGATCAGCGGCCCCATGGCGATGTCGTTGCGCTCGGCCGGGTTGCCAAACTGCACGGCTTTCATCGCTTCGCCCAGACGGTTCACAAAGCGGTCGTAGATGCCCTTCTGCACATACACGCGCTCGGCGCAGTTGCAGACCTGCCCGGTGTTGATTACCCGGGAGTCGACAATCGCTTTTACCGCCAGCTCCAGGTCCGCATCGTCCATCACGATGGCCGGGGCTTTACCGCCCAGCTCCAGGCACACTTTAGTGATGTTCTTCGCCGCAGCGGCCATGATCTTCTCGCCTGCGCCCACGCTGCCGGTCATGCTGACCAACGCCACTTTCGGGTTGCCCGCCAGCTCCTGACCCACGGTTTCACCGCGGCCCAGCACCAGGTTAAAGACCCCTTTTGGCAGACCAATCTCGTCAACGATTTTGGCAAAGGCGATAGCGTTGTTCGGGGTGAACTCGCTCGGCTTAATAACGATGGTGTTGCCGGTCAGCAGCGCCGGGCCCAGCTTGCGGGCGATCAGGAAGAACGGGAAGTTCCACGGTAAAATACCGGTGGTCACGCCAAGCGCCCGTTTGAACAGCAGGATGTTTTCGCCCGGACGATCGCTCTGGATAATCTCACCTTCGTAGCGACGCGCCCACTCGGCCATATAGTCGAGATAGTCGGCGGTGAACGCCACTTCCACCTCCGCGAGCTGCTGAATTTTGCCGCCTTCGGCCACGATCAGGGCGCTGATTTCGCTGGCGCGTTCACGAATGCCGGCGGAGATTTTACGCAGCCAGCCCGCGCGCTGGATAGCGGGCAGCGCCTCCCAGTCGGCCTGAGCGCGCTCGGCGGCGTCGATGGCCTTGCGGGCATCTTCAGCGCTGCCGTCGGGAATACGGGAAATGACCTCTTCGGTGGCCGGGTTGATCACATCAATCCAGGCATCACCCTGCCAGGCTACAAACTGTCCATCGATATACATAGGATGTTGTACGGGTACTGTCATGACCTGCTCCTGTAATTGCACTGTTTTTAACAAGTAAAATTATTGTTAAAAACTACAGTTCCCGACCCGTAATCACAGCCTATCGCGCTGTTTTTGTGAGACATCTCATAAAAGAAACGGGTCAGCAGGAGGAAAAAATCACAATTCGACAACAAAGGCTGCCCGTTTGCGGGAAAGTCATCGCAAACGGGCAATGGATTACAGCAGGGAGCGGCTGACCAGCGCTTCGGTGAGAATGACGTCGTTACGCAGGATCTGCCAGGCGGCCTCCACCTCCGCGGGAATATCGACATGGACGATGAAATCGCGGCCGAGCGGGCCATAGCCATTAATGTCATCGCGCAGGCGCGGAAGTTCACCCAGCACCAGCGACAGATAGCGTTCTATCGGCCACAGCCCCTCGCCGCCGCCGCGGAATACCAGCCCGTCCTCGCTGTTCTGCAGCTGCGGTACGATGCCGGGATGGCTGGTCCATTCCGGGGCATCCGGCTTATCGCGCCACACCCGGGCAAAGGTTGCCATAGTGCGGCGCTGCATGGTCGGATCCTGCACCACAATCCCACGTTTCACCCGCAGCTGATGATGCTGGATCGTCGCGGCGCTGAAACGGGCATTTTCACCGCAGTTGGTGGACTGATCTTCCACCAGCAGGCGCTCGGGCGGAATATGCCAGAACTCCCGGGCGATCTCCGCAAGGATAGTGGCTTCGGCTTTGCCGGTGGTGCGCACCCTGTTATAGCGCGGGTGTCGCGCAATGGCGGCGTATAAAAAGGTGGTTGAATGGCCGATACCGCCGCTGATCAGCAAGGGGATGGCGAGCGACGACGCCAGACGACAGGCCGCGTCGATGGAGGGGATCACCGCATTACCGGCCAGCACCACCAGATCCGGCTGCAGCGCGGGCGGATTGTAGGGCAGGTTATTTTCAGCGAGCCAGGCCCCGACGGTATTGACCGCGGCCAGCGTTTTATCGGGCAGAGACGGGAAGATTGTGAGACTCATCGTTACCTCCTTCCAGCAAGTAAGCTCAGAGTAACGCATAGGCTACTGGTTAACAGAGGATCCCTCTGAAATATTTTCGCTCACATTTGCGTAACCTCGCATGATCATATTCACTTGAAACAGACTTTGCGTCAGACGTAGAATCATTAGCCCACTAACTATTCACAAAAAATATAGGTAATTATCGTTATGCGCCTGCCCCAGCGCGACCCCTATGCTCCTCGCGAGTGGCAGCCTCACGAAAAGCCAATGCTGTTAGGCTCCCCGTCTACGCCCCTGCACAGCACCCCGAAGCGCATCGCCTACGGGGTGGTGGGTCTGCTGGTCTGTCTGACCGGGGCGCTGGGCAATGCGATGGTCGCGGCCAACCTGCAAAATTTGCAGGGCACCTTCTCCGCCTGGTCCACCGAGATCGCCTGGCTGCCGGCGGTGTACGTGATGACCAACGTGTCGATCAACCTGCTGCTGGTGAAGTTTCGCCAGCAGTTTGGCCTGCGCGCCTTCACCGAAGGCTTTCTGGTGCTCTATGTGCTGGTGACCTTCTTTCACCTGTTCGTCAACGATCTCAGCTCGGCCCTGATGGTGCGCGCCGCCCACGGGATGGTGGCTGCGGCTCTCAGCTCGCTGGGGATCTACTATCAGATCCAGGCCTGGCCGGCGAAACATCGTCTGAAGGCCCTGACCATCGGCATCACCGGTTCGTCGCTGGCGATCCCCATAGCGCGGCTGTTCTCCACCGAACTGCTGCAGCTGGACGAGTGGCGCGGGCTCTACCTGTTTGAACTGGGCCTGGCGCTGATCTCGCTGGGCTGCGTGATCGCCCTCAAGCTACCCCCTGGTGACCGGCGCAAGGTATTCGAGAAGAAAGATTTCATCACCTTTATCCTGCTGGCCCCGGGAATGGCGCTGCTGTGCGCGGTGCTGTCGCTGGGACGGCTCGACTGGTGGTTTGAAGCGCCGTGGATCGGCTGGTCGCTGGCGGGCTCGCTGGTGCTGATTGTCTCGGCGATTGTGTTTGAACATAACCGTAGCAACCCGCTGCTCAACACCCGCTGGCTCTCCAGCGGCAGCATTGTGCGCCTGGGGTTGATCATGCTGCTGATCCGCATCGTGCTGGCGGAACAGAACACCGGGGTGATCGGCTGGTTGCAGTATGTCGGCCTGCAGAATGAACAGATGACTCATCTGGCGTGGTCGATTTTTGCCGGGATCGTCTGCGGCATCGCCGCCAGCTGCCTGACCATCAAACCGACCAAACTCGCCTGGCCGATTATCACCTCGCTGGTGCTGATGATTATTGCCTCGCTGCTCGACAGCCAGTCCACCAGTCTCACCCGTCCGGATCAGCTGATGCTGAGCCAGTTCCTGCTCGGGTTCGGCAGCGCCTTCTTCCTCGCCCCGGCGATGCTGGCCGGAATTGGCGGCGTGGTTGCCGATCCGCGTAATCTGGTCAGTTTTTCGGTGCTGTTCGGCATGAGCCAGAACATCGGTGGTCTGCTGGGTTCTGCCATTCTGGGCACCTTTCAGACCTGGCGTGAGAAGTACCACTCCGGTCTGCTGGCCGAGCAGCTCACCAGCCTCAATCCGCTGGTGAATGAGCGGTTGCAGATCTACAGCCAGATGTACCGGAGCCAGATTGGCGACAGCGCCCTGCTGAGCACCCAGTCGGCGCTCCAGCTGCAGAACGCCAGCACGCTGGAGGCAAATATTCTCGCTTACAACGATACTTATCTTCTGACGGCTGGCATTGCCACCGCCACGCTGGTCTGGATTATATGGCGCTTGCTGCGGCTGCGCATCACTGCCCGTCTGGCGCTGAAAAAGGCCACCGGCAGTCAATAACGGTTATAAATAATAATGATTAATGTGTTTTATCAGGAGTGGTTATGAGTCAGCAGGATGCCTCCAGAGAGCAGGCCAATACCCGTAATAATCTGCGCGTGGTGTCGGTGTTCGCCGCCGCCGCGATCGGCATCGTTGGCGTGCTGGTGATCCTCTACGCCTGGCAGCTGCCGCCCTTTACCCGTCACGTTCAGTTCACCGATAACGCCTACGTGCGCGGCCAGACCACCTTTATCAGCCCGCAGGTCAACGGCTATATCACCGAAGTGAAGGTGCAGGATTTTGAGCAGGTGAAGAAAGGCGACCTGCTGCTGCAGATCGACGACCGTATCTACCGCCAGCGGGTGCACCAGGCTGAAGCCCAGCTGGCGATGAAAATCGCCACCCTGAACAACAACCTGCAACAGCGCAAAAGCGCCGAGGCGGTGATCCAGCGTAACGAGGCGGCGCTGAAAAACGCCCGCGCGCAGAGCCAGAAAACCCAGGCCGACTTAAAACGCGTGAAGGACCTTACCGCCGACGGCTCGCTGTCTATCCGCGAGCGGGATGCCGCCCTGGCGAGCGCCGCTCAGGGCAGCGCCGATATCGACCAGGCCAAAGCCACCCTGGAGATGTCGCGCCAGGATCTGCAAACCGCCATCGTCAACCGCGCCGCGCTGGAGGCCGACGTCGAGAACGCGAAGGCGGCCCTGGAGCTGGCCCAGATCGACCTGCAGAACACCCGCATCGTTGCCCCGCGTGACGGCCAGCTCGGACAGATTGCCGTGCGCTTAGGTGCCTATGTGACGGCCGGAACCCACCTCACTACCCTGGTGCCACCGCAGCACTGGGTGATCGCCAATATCAAGGAGACCCAGCTGGCGAACCTGCGCGTCGGCCAGCCGGTGAAATTCACCGTCGACGCCCTGAACGACAGAGCCTATGAAGGCCGGGTGCAGAGCATTTCCCCCGCCACCGGGGTGGAGTTCAGCGCCATTACCCCGGATAACGCCACGGGGAACTTCGTCAAGATTGCCCAGCGCATTCCGGTGCGCATCGAGGTGCTGGGCAAGGCGGAGGACGCGGCGCGGCTGCGTCCGGGGATGTCGGTACAGGTAACGATTGATACCCGGGAGGCAGAATGATCCGCCGCCCGCTCACCGCCCTGCTGATTACCGCCCTCCTGAGCGCCTGCCAGTCGGTGGATGTCGCCCCTGCAAAACCGACATTGCAGATCCCCGCCCAGTGGCGGGCCAGCACCGGCCCCGCCAGCCCGGCAGAGCAGCAGTGGTGGCGCAACTTCCACGACAGCCAGCTCAATCACTATGTCGATCAGGCCCTGCGCAACAACAGCGACGTGCTGATCGCCCGGGAGCGGATCAACGAGTATCAGGCCCGGGTGTATGCCAGCGACAGCAACCTGTTTCCGACCCTGGAGGCCGATCTGAATGCCGGTCGCGCCCGGTCCCAGTCGGCGGCCACCGGTTTGCCCACCTATGGCGCACTGTACAAAGGCAGCCTGACCGCCAGCTATGACGTGGACATCTGGGGCGTGAACCGCCGCACCGCCGATGCCGCTCAGGCGACCCTCGAGGCGCAAAAAGCCGCCGCCGCCGCGGCAGATCTGACGGTGGCCTCCTCGGTAGCCTCGGGTTATGTCACCCTGCTGGCCCTGGACGAGCAGCTCCGGGTGACGCAGTCGACCCTCAAAGCGCGGGAAGAGGCCTTTAACCTGGCGCAACGGCAGTATCAGACCGGGTACAGCTCGCGTCTGGAGCTGATGCAGTCCGACTCCGAGCTGCGCTCGACGCGGGCGCAGATCCCGCAGGTGCAGAATCAGATAGCCCGTCAGGAGAACGCCCTGACCCTGCTGCTGGGGGGCAACCCCGGGGCCATCGCCCGTAGCGCGGATTTCGACACCCTGACCCCGCTGCGTATCCCGTCGCAGCTGCCCTCATCGCTCCTTAATCGCCGTCCGGATATTGTGCAGGCGGAACGCCAGCTGATCGCCGCCGATGCTACGCTTGCGGCCTCGCGCGCCAGCCTGCTGCCGTCGATCAACCTGACCGCCACCGGATCGATTCAGGATCGCACTCTGCCCGGCCTGCTGGACAACCCGCTGGAGCTGTGGAGCATCGGCGGCAGTATTCTGGCCCCGCTGCTGAACCGTCAGGCGCTGAACGCCCAGGTGGATATCGGCCAGTCGCAGCGTAACCAGGCGCTCTACAGCTATGAAAAAACCGTGCGCAACGCCTTTAAAGAGGTCAACGACAGCCTGGATGCCATCACCCGCTACGGCGAGCAGCTGACCGAGCTGGTGGCGCAGCAGGCGGTCGCCCAGGAGACGCTGCGGATCGCGCAGAACCGCTATAACAACGGCTATTCGTCCTATCTGGACGTGCTGGACGCCCAACGCACGCTGTTCTCGGTGCAGACCAGCGTGGTGCAGGCGAAAAATAACCTGCTGCTGGCACAGATCGATCTGTATAAGGCGCTGGGGGGTGGATGGTCTGAAAACATGCCCGGCGGCGCTACGCTTACCGGGCCTACAGGATCGTAGGCCCGCGCAAGCGTAGCGCCGCCGGGCAAAGCTCTCACTAAGGGGTCAATCTATGCAACAACAGTGGTCTGCCGTAGATAATTACATGATTTCCGAGCTCATTCCTCAGGATGAGGTCCTCCAGCAGGTGCTTGATAATAACCAGCGCGCCGGTTTACCGGCGCACGACGTCGCCGCCAATCAGGGGCAACTGCTGGCGCTGTTTGTACGCATGACCCAGGCCAGGCGCATCCTGGAGATTGGCACCCTGGGGGCCTACAGCAGCATCTGGATGGCGCGCGCCCTGCCGCCGGACGGGAAGCTGGTGACTCTCGAGGCCGATCCGGTGCACGCGAAGGTTGCGCGCCAGAATATCCATCTGGCGGGGCTGGATTCGCGTATCGAGCTGATCGAAGGCCCGGCCCTGCTCTCCCTCGAACGCTTCGACAACATCCCACCCTTCGATCTGATCTTTATCGATGCCGACAAACCGAATAATCCGGGCTATCTGGAGTGGGCCCTGCACTACTCCCGGCCGGGAACGTTGATTATCGGTGACAACGTGGTGCGCGACGGGGAGGTGATTAACGGCCAGAGCGATGATGCTCGGGTGCACGGTGTGCGGCGGTTTATCGAGATGATCGGGGATAACCCGCGTCTCACCGCGACGGCGTTGCAGACGGTGGGCGTGAAGGGGTGGGATGGGTTTACGCTGGCGATTGTGAACGGGTAACAACCGCCGGGCGGCGCATTCGCTTGCCCGGCCTACAGGTTTCGTAGGCCCGGTAAGCGCAGCGCCACCGGGCATGGTTTTAGGCTGAGATCTGCTCCATCGCCTGCAAAATACGTTTGTCGGAGATCGGATACGGCGTTCCCAGCTGCTGGGCAAAGAAGCTGACGCGCAGCTCTTCGATCATCCAGCGGATCTCCTGCACATCTTCGTCATCGCGCCGGGCGGGTGGCAGCTTGTTGAGCCACTGCTGCCAGCGCTGCTGCACGCTCTCTACCTTCAGCATCTGCGCCCGGTCGCGGTGCGGATCGACGGCCATCTTCTCGAGACGTTTTTCAATCGCCTGCAGATAGCGCAGGGTATCCCCTAACCGCTTGTAGCCGTTGCCGGTGACAAACCCGCGATAGACCAGCCCGGCCATCTGGGCCTTGACGTCCGACAGCCCCAGCGCCATGGTCATATCCACCCGCCCTTTCAGGCGTTTGTTGATATTGAACACCGCGGTGAGAATCTGTTCCACCTGCTTCGCAATGTTGACCACCGTCTCGTTAAGCTCGGCGCGCACCCTGTCGTGCAGCTTCGCAAAGCCCTCTTCGGTCCACACCGGGCCGCCTGCGGCGTTGATGAGCTGGTCCACGCCGCAGGAGATGCAGTCGTCGATCAGATCCAGCACCTTGCCGTACGGGTTAAAGTAGAGGCCCAGCTTGGCTTTGTTCGGCAGCTTCTCGTGCAGATACTTGATCGGCGACGGGATGTTCAACAGCAGTAAACGGCGCAGCCCGCGCCACATCGCCTGCTGCTGCTCCTGAGGGTTATCAAACAGCTTGATCGCCACGCTGTCGCGCTCGTCCACCAGCGCCGGCCAGGCTTTCACCTTGTAGTTGCCGCGCTTCTGCTCGTAGCTTTCCGGCAGTTGACCAAAGCTCCAGATATGCAGCCCGCTCTGCTCGATACCGTCGTCGGCCACGGCAGAGAGGGTCTCCTGCACTTTGCCTTTCAGCGCCTCTTTCAGCTCGGTGAGGGAGCGCCCTTCCTGCAATTTCTTGTTCTTCTCGTCCACGACGCGGAAGCTGATTTTCAGGTGATCGGGCACCTGATCCCAGTGCCAGTCCTCCCGGTCGATAGTCACGCCCGTCATCCGGCGCAGCTCCCGCTCCAGCGAATCCAGCAGCGGCAGCTCCAGCGGCGTCACGCGGCCTAAAAACGCCTCGGCGTAGTTCGGGGCAGGCACAAAGTTGCGGCGCACCGGCTTCGGCAGGGATTTGATCAGGGCAATAATCAGCTCCCGGCGCAATCCCGGAATTTGCCACTCAAAACCGCTCTCTTCCACCTGGTTCAGCAGCGGCAGCGGGATGTGGACGGTCACGCCGTCGGCATCGGTGCCCGGTTCAAACTGGTAGCTCAGGCGCAGCTTGAGATTGCCCTGATGCCAGAAGTTCGGGTAGTCGAGCTTGCTGACCTGTTCCGCCCCCTCTTTGATCAACATGCTTTTTTCAAAGTTGAGCAGATCCGGGGTCTCGCGGCTGACCTTTTTCCACCAGCTGTCGAAGTGGCGAGCCGATACCACATCGTGGCTGATGCGCTGGTCGTAAAACTCAAACAGCGTCTCGTCATCCACCAGGATATCGCGGCGACGGGTCTTGTGCTCCAGCTCTTCCACTTCGCTGCGCAGCTTCAGGTTTTCACGGAAGAAGGCGTGACGGGTCTGCCAGTCACCCTCCACCAGCGCGTGGCGGATAAACAGCTCGCGTGACAGCACAGGGTCGATCTGGCTGTAGTTGACCTTACGCGCGGCCACGACCGGCAGGCCGTAGACGGTGACCTTCTCGGTCGCCATCACCGCGCCCTGGGCACGCTCCCAGTGCGGTTCACTGTACGAGCGTTTCAGCAGATGCTGGGCCACCGGCTCGACCCACTCCGGATCGATGCGCGCGGCAATGCGGCCCCACAGGCGGCTGGTCTCCACCAGCTCGGCCACCATCGTCCACTTCGGCGGCTTTTTGAACAAACCGGAGCCCGGGAAGATGGAGAACCGGGCGTTACGCGCGCCGGTAAACTCCTGCTTATCGGCATCTTTCATCCCGATATGCGACAGCAGACCGGTCAGCAGCGCGATGTGAATTTCGCGATACTCCGCCGGCTCGCTGTTCACCGGAATGCCCAGCTCCTTCACCACCTGACGCAGCTGGGTATAGATATCCTGCCACTCGCGCACCCGCAGGTAGTTGAGGAAATCGAGCTTGCACTGGCGGCGGAACTGGTTTGACGACAGGGCTTTCTGCTGTTCGCCGATGTAGTTCCAGAGGTTCACAAAGGCGAGGAAGTCGGACTCTTTGTCATGGAAGCGGCGGTGCTTCTCGTCGGAGGCCTGCTGCTTGTCCATCGGGCGCTCGCGCGGATCTTGGATGGAGAGCGCCGAGGTGATGATCATCGCCTCACGCACGCAGCCGTGTTTTTGCGCCTCCAGCACCATCCGCGCCAGACGCGGGTCCACCGGCAGCTGGCTGAGCTGACGACCCTGCGGGGTCAGCTTGTAGGCCGTGGCCTGCTCGTCGGTGGTGATCGCCCCCAGCTCTTCCAGCAGGCGCACGCCGTCCTGGATATTGCGTTTATCCGGCGCTTCGACGAACGGGAAGGCGGCGATGTCGCCCAGCCCCAGCGCGGTCATCTGCAGGATGACCGATGCCAGGTTGGTACGCAGAATTTCCGGGTCGGTAAATTCCGGACGCGACAGGAAATCGTCTTCCGAATAGAGACGAATACAGATCCCTTCCGAGACGCGTCCGCAGCGGCCTTTACGCTGGTTGGCGGAGGCCTGGGACACCGGCTCAATCGGCAGGCGCTGCACTTTGGTGCGGTAGCTGTAGCGGCTGATACGCGCCGTGCCGGGGTCGATGACATATTTAATGCCCGGTACGGTCAGCGAGGTTTCCGCCACGTTGGTCGCCAGCACGATGCGGCGGCCGCTGTGGGACTGGAACACGCGGTTCTGCTCGCTGTTAGACAGACGGGCATACAGCGGCAGGATCTCGGTATGACGCAGGTCGCGCTTGCTCAGCGCGTCGGCGGTATCGCGGATTTCGCGTTCGCCGCTCATAAAGATCAGAATATCGCCCGGGCTTTCGTTCCCCAACTCGTCCACTGCGTCGAAGATGGCCTGTAGCTGGTCGCGCTCGGTATCGTCGGCGTCTTCGACCATCGGGCGATAACGCACCTCTACCGGATAGGTACGACCGGAGACTTCGATGATCGGCGCATTGTTGAAGTGGCGCGAAAAACGTTCCGGGTCGATGGTGGCCGAGGTGATGATCACTTTCAGATCCGGGCGACGCGGCAGCAGTTCCCGCAGATAACCCAGCAGGAAGTCGATGTTCAGGCTGCGCTCGTGCGCTTCATCGATGATGATGGTGTCGTACTGCATCAGCAGACGGTCCTGCTGAATTTCGGCCAGCAGGATCCCGTCGGTCATTAGCTTGACCATAGTGTTGTCGCTGACGTGATCGCTGAAGCGCACCTTATAGCCGATACAGCCGCCCGGCTCGGTTTGCAGCTCCTCGGCAATACGGTTCGCCACGGTACGTGCCGCCAGACGCCGCGGCTGGGTGTGGCCGATCAGGCCTTTGATCCCGCGCCCCAGCTCCATACAGATTTTCGGCAGCTGGGTGGTTTTACCCGAACCTGTCTCCCCCGCCACAATCACCACCTGGTGGTCGCGCACGGCTTCGAGAATTTCCTGTTTCTTCTGGCTGACGGGCAGGTTTTCCGGGTAGGTAATCGCCGGACGCGCGGCTTCGCGCAGCACGACCTTACCCGCCGCCTGTTCGATCTCTTTCGCCATCTCCTGGTAGATAGCCTGTTGTGCATCAGGATTTTTAACCTTCTTGACCCCATGCAGGCGGCGGGCAAACCGCTGTTTGTCACGCAGCATCAGCGGATCCAGCTGTTGCATCAGCATCGGGAAGGTTAATTTCTGTTGTTCTGTCATAGCGTTAACGGGCAGTGCACTGCCGGATAAAATCTCTTTTTAATGATTGATATAGAGTACCACATCGACGGTTTTTACGCCTTATTCAAAAAATTCGAACATAGACTTCGATATATTGCGCTATCCCTGCGACAGGATTGTGAATAGAGTGTCAGCAAGCAACGGGGCAACCCCCCTCATCAAATACAAAAAAGGAATCACCCATGAGCAAAGTATTAGTTCTTAAATCCAGTATTCTGGCAGGGTACTCTCAGTCTGGTCAGCTGTCTGATTATTTCGTTGAGCAGTGGCGTGAACAGCACAGCGGTGACGAAATTACCGTCCGCGATCTGGCCGCTCAGCCAATCCCGGTACTGGATGGTGAACTGGTTGGTGCCCTGCGTCCGAGCGATGCGCCACTGACCCCACGTCAGCAGGAAGCGCTGGCGCTGTCCGATGAGCTGATTGCCGAGCTGAAAGCGCACGACGTGATCGTGATTAACGCCCCGATGTACAACTTCAACATCCCGACGCAGCTGAAAAACTACTTCGACCTGGTGGCGCGCGCTGGCGTAACCTTCCGCTACACCGAGAAAGGCCCTGAAGGCCTGGTGACCGGTAAACGTGCGATTGTGCTCTCCAGCCGCGGCGGTATTCACAAAGATACCCCAACCGACCTGATTGCGCCGTACCTGTCCGTGTTCCTGGGCTTTATCGGCATCACCGACGTGAACTTTGTGTTTGCTGAAGGTATCGCTTACGGTCCGGAAGTGGCGACCAAAGCGCAGAACGACGCGAAAGCCGCGATCGACAGCCTGGTGGCTGCATAAGATTTCTCACTCCCACCGCCTGGTGGGAGTTTTTTTATTTCCCCCTGCCTTCCCCGCATCTTTACGAGACGCCTCGTAGAATCAGCACGCTTTTCAGCACGATATCCCCACACTTCATACAATGCCGACGAGTAGCAAAGGTCATTTGAGTTCACTCGAGCTCTGACAGCAAAATATTTATGGACCTGTACTATGTACACCATAAGGTGTACATGGTACCTTACATGGAGTGAGAATCGTGTGCCATTCAATAGAATTTATCGAGACATCACTGTTTACTCGGCAGATCAAACAGATTGCTACAGATGATGAACTCCTGGCGCTACAGAGAGAGCTGATTGCCTTTCCGGACAAAGGGGATGTCATCCAGCATACCGGTGGGCTTCGAAAAATCCGGATGGCAACGGGTACTCAGGGGAAAAGCGGCAGCGCCAGGGTGATTTACCTCCTGGCGACACGGGAGATTATCTGGCTGGTGCTCGCTTATCCGAAAAGCGCCAAAGAGAATCTGACTGATGCGGAAAAGGCTGAACTAAAAAAGCTGACAACCTTACTGAAAAACGAGGTCTAAAATGAATTTTTTTGACGAGCTGAAAACGTCCCTGGAAGAGGCAGTCGACATCAAAAACGGCACCAAAGCCCCTGCCCGCGTTACCCGCTATGAGATTGCCGATGTCAAAGCGATCAGAGAGCAGCTTAACGTTTCCCAGGCGGAAATGGCAAAAGCGCTGGGCACCAGCGTCGATACCATCAAAAGCTGGGAATCCAGACGGCGTAACCCAACCGGCCTTGCGGCAAAAGTACTGGCCACTATCCAGGCGAACCCCGCATTCTTTTACGAACTGGCTGCACATTAAATGGTCGTTTTTACGCCAGCAAAGCGGAGCGGGAAATACCGCAGCAGAAATGAAAAAGCCCCAGCGCTATATTGCCGGGGCTTTTAGGGTACTACCAAATTAATAATTAACATTCATCAACTTAATTACACACTTCAACTTCAAAGATGTACGTATTCTCACAGGATTACCGATAAAACAAGTTAACGCTACCTCCTCTGATAAGTATGTGAAATAACATCATGTCCTGTCGTGTACATCACCCACGCGATATATACTCTTGATGCGTTGCCTTAATTGCGTCGCGATATTCTTAACGCCATACTTACGTCCCCGGATCGCGACCATTACTCTTTGAAACAAGGCCTTACATCATCGCGCTGACTTCCCCATCATGCGATTGTACTGATTTACTGCATGGCCTGAAAGCGTGTTCCACTGGTGTTTACTTATTACCAGGACCCAAACTACACTACTTCGTGGCCTTTATCGCATCTCATTACTGCTTTATTACCGCACCGTTAAGCATTTATTTCTCTCCGGTGCTGAGTTCTAATTTACTCATTATAGATGCACTGTCAACACCCGAATCACGCACTGTTATATTTTATTGTTTAATATCATTAAAACAGATAATTACGTGCTCGCGATCTCGTTTGGGAAGGCGTTTAGCCGCTCAGCTGGACGATTTCGGGCGCAGATTCTCATCAAACACCAGCCGCTTACGATCCGGCTCCACCTCGTGCAGCGGCTCGACCTGGTGCATCGTCTGTTTGCAACGTTCAACCAGCGTCTGATACTCCCGGGTGCCCTGCTTCTTCCACTCTTTTTCCTGCTCGCTCAGGACGCGAATCGCTTTGGCCGGGCTGCCGATGATCAGATGGTCGGCTGGCATTTCCGCTTTCGCTTTCACAAACGCGGCGGCGCCGACAATGCTGTTTTCGCCAATCACCGCCCCGTCGATGATCACCGCATTCATCCCCACCAGCGCATTCCGGCGGATGATGCAGCCATGCAGAATGGCACCATGACCGATGTGCCCCTCTTCCTCCACCACCGTGTCCTGTTCCGGGAAACCGTGCATGATGCAGTTATCCTGAATATTGGCCCCGTCCTTCACCACAATACGACCAAAATCACCGCGCAGGCTGGCGTTGGGCCCCACGTAGACGCCCTTGCCGAGGATCACATCGCCAATCAGCACCGCGGTCGGGTGGACATAACTCTCTGGCGGAACGACCGGGGTCATCCCATCGATTTGATATACAGGCACATTACCTCCTTTACGCAGGCGTCAGGCCGCCGAAGCGTTGCCAGTATGAAGAGCCCGGCGATGGCAGTTCGCCAACGCTGGTCTCCCCTTTATCACTGACAAACGCCAGCGCGCCTGGCGCCACGCGCTGATAAATGTTGATGCACAGCTGGCGGGCCGTCTGGCCTGCCCAGTGCGATGGGAGTAACTCTTCCGGCAGGAGCGGGTCCTTGAGCACCACCCGGCGGTAAAAATGGATAAGTAAAAGCTGGATCTGGAAGCAGCGTTCCGGCGTCAGCTCCTCCGGGGTGGCTTCACGCAGCAGCGGCAGCAGCGGCCGGAACGAGTCGATGAAGGTTTCATACATGACGTTCTGCTCGCTGAGCTGCCAGCACTCCTCCACCCGCGAGCGCAGCGCGGCGCGGGAGAGCGCCAGCGGCGAGTGCGCCTCAAAGCAGATCACGTTCTCGGCCACGCCCGCCTCGTGCAGCAGGGTCTGTACGTCCGCCAGCTGTTGCGACGGCGAAGCCATCAGGCTGGGCGCCAGAGTGCCGAAGCCCTGCCAGATGAGCTGTTTTTTCACATCCGCCAGCGTGGCTTTGTCCATCCCTTCGGACAGCAGCAGCAGCCATTTGCCGTCCCAGGCCGGAAGCTCGGCGCGATAAATTTTCGCCTCTGCTCGCCGGGTCAAGCGCAGCCCTTTGTCGCTTAGCCGGTAAAAGCTGCGTCTGCCGATGCGGATCACATCCAGCCAGCCCTCCTTGTTCAGGCGGAACAGCGCGGTGCGCACGAAGCGCTCGCCAAATCCCATCCCTTCCAACAGGGCCGCCAGGCTACCCAGCCAGACTTCCCCGCCGCGATGGGAGAGCGCATCACCGTACAAGGAGGAGATCAACGACGTGCCGCTGACGGGAACGGAGCTGACCGCGTGCTGAATAAAGGCGTCGAGTTTACTCATGTGATTCATTCTGTTGTGATTATTATTCCGGATGAATCATAGCATAGCGCTAAAAGCCTGACCCTCCCCAATACGGAGAGGGTCAGCAGGCGGGGGTTAGCCGTTGGCGGCGGCCTTGCGCAGGTCGAAGACGCGGCAGGCTTTGCCTTCGGAACGCGGGATGCTGCCGCAGTTCACAATGGTTACGTCGGTGGAGATCCCCACCATCGATTTGATGCGGTGGCGCAGCTCATGGCACACATGGCAACGCTGTTCGTGGGTCAGCGTCAGGCTGCTCTCTTTCAGCTCCACCTTCACCGAAAGCGAATCAAGATGGCCCCGTCGATTCACCTCCAGCTGGTAGTGCGGCGACAGATGTTCGAACTTGACGATCTCCTCTTCCAGCTGGGACGGGAAGACGTTTACGCCGCGGATGATCAGCATGTCATCGCTGCGACCGCTGATGCGATCCATCCTGCGCATGGTGCGGGCGGTGCCCGGCAGCAGGCGGGTCAGGTCGCGGGTGCGGTAGCGGATCACCGGCAGCGCCTCTTTGGTCAGGGTGGTGAACAGCAGTTCGCCCTGCTCACCGTCGGCCAGCGGCGTGCCGTCGTTCGGGTTGACGATCTCCGGGTAGAAGTGATCTTCCCAGATGGTCGGGCCGTCGGCGGTTTCGATACACTCCATCGCCACGCCCGGGCCCATCACTTCGGACAGGCCGTAGATGTCGAGCGCGGTGATCCCCAGGCGCTTCTCGATTTCACGGCGCATCGCCAGGGTCCAGGGCTCGGCGCCAAAGACGCCGACGCGCAGGGAACATTTACTGGCATCGCCGCCCATCTGGCGCTCCAGCTCTTCGATCAGGTTCAGGCAGTAGGACGGCGTCACCATGATCATGTCCGGCTGGAAATCACGGATCAGCTGGGCCTGTTTCTCGGTCTGGCCGCCGGACATCGGGATCACCGTCGCGCCTAACCGCTCGGCCCCGTAGTGAGCACCCAGCCCGCCGGTGAACAGGCCATAGCCGTAGGCGACGTGAATTTTGTCCTTCGCGCTGCCACCGGCGGCGCGCAGGGAGCGAGCCACAATGTTGGCCCAGTTATCAATATCGTTTTGCGTGTAGCCGACCACGGTCGGTTTCCCGGTGGTGCCCGAGGAGGCATGAATACGCACCACCTGCTCCATCGGCACCGCGAAGGTGTCGAACGGATAGTTGTCACGCAGATCCTGTTTGGTGGTGCACGGGAACTTGCGAATGTCCGCGAGCTCTTTGAAATCGTCAGGATGGACCCCCGCCGCATCAAACTTACGTTTGTACATCGGGACATTGTTATAGGCGTGTTCCAGCGTCCACTTCATGCGCTGGGTTTGCAGGGCCTGCAGCTCATCCAGGGAGGCGGTTTCGATCGGGTCAAGCTGAGTGACCGCTGTCGTTGTCGTTGTCGCTGCTGTCATTGTGATTGTCATTGTAGGGTACTCACTTTTTATAATTGTTCAGACACGCTCAAGGATCATGGCAATGCCCTGACCGACACCAATGCACATCGTGCAGAGCGCATAGCGCCCTTTACGACGATGCAGCTCGTTGCTGGCGGCCAGCGCCAGACGGGCCCCGCTCATTCCCAGCGGATGGCCCAGGGCAATGGCGCCCCCGTTAGGGTTCACATGGGGAGCATCGTCCGGCAGCCCCAGCTCGCGCAGCACGCCCAGCGCCTGCGAAGCAAAGGCTTCGTTCAGTTCGATAACGTCCATATCGTTGATGCTCAGACCGGCGCGCTCCAGCACGCGGCGGGTGGCAGGCACCGGGCCCAGCCCCATCAGGCGCGGTTCAACACCGGCAGTCGCCATCGCCACGATGCGGGTACGCGGCGTTAAGCCCTGCGCTGCGGCCATCTCTTCGCTGGCGATAATCAGCGCCGCGGCACCGTCGTTCACGCCGGACGCGTTGCCCGCGGTGACTACGCCCCCGGCGCGGAACGGCGCTTTCAGCCCGGCCAGCATCTCCAGGGTGGTGTCCGGGCGCAGATGCTCGTCATGCATGACTTCGGTCACTGCCCCTTTTTTGCCTTTAATCATCACCGGGACGATCTCCTGGGCCAGGATGCCGTTGGCCTGGGCCTGGGCGGTGCGCTGCTGGCTGCGATAAGCAAAGGCATCCTGGTCCTCGCGGGAAATCCGTAACAATTCTGCTACATTCTCTGCAGTTTCCGGCATGCTGTCAGAACCGAATTGCTGGGCCATGAGCGGGTTCACAAAACGCCAGCCGATGGTGGTATCAAAAATCTCATTCTGACGCTGGAAGGCGCTGGTGGCTTTGCCCATCACGAAGGGCGCGCGGGACATCGACTCCACGCCACCGGCAATCATCAGGTCGCCATCACCGGCACGAATGGCGCGGGCGGCAAAGCCCAGCGCATCGAGGCCGGAGCCGCACAGGCGGTTCAGCGTAGTGCCGGAGACGGTCTGCGGCAGCCCGGCCAGCAGCAGGGACATTCGCGCCACGTTGCGGTTGTCCTCCCCCGCCTGGTTGGCGCAGCCAAAAATCACGTCATCAATACGTTCCGCGTCCAGCCCCGGGTTACGCACCAGCAGCTCGCGCAGCGGGATAGCGCCCAGATCGTCCGCGCGCACGCCGGACAATGCCCCGGCATAGCGGCCGATGGGGGTACGGATCCCGTCACAAATAAAGGCGTCACGCATTATGCTTCTCCTGTAATAGTGCCGCCGATGCGGTGGGATTTCCCACGGAACAGGGCAACGGTTTTCTGCTGTTGGTTAACAATTTCAATGTCGTACACGCCGGTCTGTTTCCCCTGATGGCGCACCTGCGCGGTGGCGGTGAGCCTGTCGTGGGCAAAGGCCGGACGCACAAAATCGATGGTGCAGCCCGAGGCCACCGCCGCCAGCCCCTGGCTGTTGCAGGCGTAGGCGAAGGCGGTGTCGGCAAGGGTAAACAGCTGGCCGCCGTGGCAGCTTTTGTGGCCGTTGAGCATCTGCGGCGTGACGGTCATGGTCAGTACTGCCATGCCCTCATCCATCTCAATAATGTCGATGCCATAGGCCTGGGCGCAGGCATCGTTTTCATACATGGCGCGGGCGTTGCGCCAGGCGTTATGACTCATAGCTACTCTCCAGAAGCGCACGCTGGCGCAGCAGGGATGACGGGCGATAGCGTTCTTCACCGTAGTGGCGTTGCAGGTTTTCCAGCAGGCGCAGCAGACGCTGCCAGCCAAGCTGTTCTCCCCAGGCCAGCGGGCCGCGCGGGTAGTTCACCCCGAGGCGCATGGCGGTATCGATATCCTGTTCACTGGCGACCCCTTTTTGCAGGGCGTCGAGCGCTTCGTTGACGATCATCGCCACCGTGCGCCAGATCAGCAGGCCGGGATAATCGGCCACCTGCAGGACGCGCTTGCCCTGCTGTTGCAGGTGCCACACCGCTTTCAGGGTGGCGGAGGCCGGATTGCTGGCCGCAGCCGCAATGACGGCGACATCCCCTTCCTGACGATCGCACACCACTACCGGCTGACCGTAACGGTTCGCCAGCGCCTGGGCGGTCTCGCCCTGGGTCTCGATCAGCAGCAGGCCGTCAATTTCGGTGACACCGTCACTTCCCCGCTGGACCTGCATCGCACTGTAGGTATCGCTGACGGGCTCCAGCCAGTTCACGGCAGGCTTCTCGCTGCGCCAGCTGTAGACGCCCTGCCCGCTCTTCCTGCCGAAGCGCCCGGCCAGCACCAGCTCCTGCTGCACCAGCGACGGCAGAAAACGGCGCTCCTGCCAGAAGGCGTTGAATACCGAACAGGTGACGGCGAAGTTGACGTCCTGGCCGATCATGTCGGTCAGCTCCAGCGGCCCCATCGGGAAGCCCGCGCCGTCGCGCAGCGCGGCGTCGATAACTTCCGGGGCGGCAACCTGCTCTTCCAGGGCCCGCCAGGCTTCGGCATAGTACGGACGCGCCACGCGGTTGACGATAAAGCCCGGGGTGGACTGGCAGCGCACCGGCTGTTTACCCCAGTTCACCGCCAGCTGGCTCAGCTGTTCCACCACTTCGCCGGAGGTCGCCAGCCCGCTCACCACTTCCACCAGCTTCATCACCGGGGCCGGGTTAAAGAAGTGCAGCCCGGCCACGCGCTCGGGGTGGCGCAGGTCGGCGGCAATGGCGGTAATGGAAATAGAGGAGGTATTGCTGGTCAGCAGCGTTTTGGCCGGGCAGATCTCCGCCAGTTCGGCAAACAGCGCTTTTTTGACCGCCATCTGCTCGGAGGCAGCTTCGATCACCAGGTCGGCCGCCGCCAGGGCGTGAATATCGGTCACCGGCATCAGGCGCTGGAGCGTCTGCTCGCTCGCCTGAGCGCTCAGCTTGCCGCGCGCCACGCGGGACTCAAGCCGGGTGCGGATCCCGTCGATGGCGCGGGAAATCGCGTCGGCATTGATGTCATACACCAGCACCGGATGGCCGTAGCTGGCCGCCACTTCGGCGATCCCGGCCCCCATGATGCCGCTGCCAATCACCGCCACGGTATGAATTGTCGTCATCTTATTTCCCCGTAAACTGCGGCGCACGTTTGTTGAGGAAGGCGCTGACGCCTTCACGGTAGTCGGCGCTGCGTCCGGCCAGGCGCTGATAGTCGCGCTCCAGATCCAGCTGGGCATCAAGGGTGTTGGTTTCGGCGGCGTTGATCGCCTGCTTGATCAGCCCCAGACCAAAGGTCGGCTGCGCGGCGAGATGCATGGCCAGCTGGTGGGCGGTGTCGGTGAGTTCGGCGTCATCCACCACCTGCCAGATCATCCCCCAGGCATGGGCCTGCTCGGCGCTGATTTTCTCCCCCAGCAGGGCCAGGCCCATGGCCCGGGCGCGGCCGGTCAGGCGCGGCAGCAGCCAGGTCCCGCCGGAATCCGGCACCAGACCGAGCTTGCTGAAGGCCATCACAAAGTTCACCGAGCGGGCGGCAATGACGATATCGCAGCCCAGCGCCAGGGTGGCTCCGGCTCCGGCGGCCACGCCGTTGACCGCGCAGATCACCGGTTTAGGCAGTTTTGCCAGGCGCTTAACCAGCGGGTTGTAAAATTTCTCCACCGACATCCCGAGGTCCGGCGCGGGGCTGTTCGGGTCGACGTTGCGGTCGTTAAGATCCTGCCCGGCGCAAAAGCCGCGCCCGGCCCCGGTCACCAGCAGGCAGCGGATGCTGTCGTCGCGCTCGGCCTGGGTCAGGCACGCCGCCAGCTGCTGATGCATCTCCTCGTTAAAGCTATTGAGACGCTCCGGGCGGTTCAGGGTGATCGTCATGACCCCCTGCTCAACGTGACTCAGAATGAAATCCATGGTTAGCGTCCTTTAAATTCGGGGGTGCGTTTTTGCAGGAAGGCATCAATGCCCTCGCGGCGATCGTCGGTGGCCGCCAGCAGGGTAAAGAGCTGACGCTCCTGGGCCAGCCCGGCCTGCAGGGCCACCTCCTGAGACTGGCGTAACGCCTGCTTCGCCGCCTGCAATGCCAGCGGCGAGTGGCGCGCCATCAGCCCTGCCTGCCGGAGGGTATATTCCAGGGTCAGGGATTCGGGATAAACGTCGCTCACCAGGCCCGCGGCCAGGGCCTGACGGGCGGTGATGCTTTCGCCGGTCAACACCATTTTGCTGGCGAGGGATTTGCCGACGCTGCGGATCAGGCGCTGGGTCCCGCCCGCGCCCGGCATAATGCCAAGCGTAATTTCCGGCAGACCGAAACGGGCATTCTCCCCGGCAATCACCACATCGCACAGCAGCGCCAGCTCGCAGCCCGCGCCCAGCGCGTAGCCATTCACGGCGGCAATCAGCGGTTTGCTGAAGGCGTTGATCCGCGCCCACAGCTGCGGGCGAATGTCGTTCAGGGTGGCGGCCAGATCTTTTTCGGCCATCTCGTTGAGATCGGCCCCGGCAGCAAAGCAGCGTTCGTTGCCGGTAATTACGCACACCGAAACCTCGCTATCGGTTGCCGCGGCTTCGAGGGTGGTCGCCAGCTCGCTCAGCACGGCATTGTTCAGGGCGTTGCGCGCCGCCGGGCGGTTCAGGGTCAGGTGCAATACCCGCCCCTGACGGGTGATAATCAGGTCGCTCATGCCATCCCCTTCGCGTCGAAGTCCACCACCACGTCGCTGGTCAGCGGCAGGGCCTGGCAGCTCAGAACGTAGCCCGCCGCCAGTTCGTCCGGCTCGAGGCTGTAGTTGGTGACCATGTCCACCTTTCCACGCACCACTTTGCATTTGCAGGTGGCGCAGACCCCGCCTTTACAGGCGTACGGCAGATCCGCGCCCTGACGCAGGGCGGCGTCGAGAATGCTTTCGTCGTCAGCGGTGAGGACGATCTCGCGGTCGCGTCCGTCCTGACGTACCGTCACTTTCTGCCCTTCCACCTGCACGGTGTGGGCGCGTTTCACGCTGGTGCCCGGGGTGTTAAAGCGTTCCAGATGCAGCGATTTTTCCGGCATCCCCAGCGCTTTCAGCGCCAGCTCAGCTTCGTCCATCATTGCCGCCGGGCCGCAGATAAAGGCTTCGTCAAACTGGCTGAAGTCGATTAAGTGTTTCGCCAGCGCCTGGAGCTTTTCACCGTCGATGCGGCCATGCAGCAGCTCGCTGTCCAGCGTCTCCTGGCTGAAGATGTTTACCACCTGGAGGCGCGTCGGGTAGCTGTCCTTCAGATCGGCCAGCGCCTGGCGAAACATCATGCTCTGGCTGCTGCGGTTGCCGTAAATCAGGGTGAACTGGCTGTTCGGTTCGGTTTTCAGGGTGCTGGAGATGATCGCCAGCATTGGGGTGATGCCGGACCCGGCGGCAATCGCCAGGTAGCAGCCCTCCCGCTCTGCCAGCGGCTGGTAGCCAAAATGGCCCTGGGGCACCATCACCTCCAGCGCCATCCCCTGTTTGATCTCATCCCGGGCATAGCGCGAGAAGCGTCCGCCGTCGATGGCTTTCACCGCCACGCTGATCTCGCCCGGCTGAACGCTGCGGCAGATGGAGTAGCAGCGACGCAGCTCTTCGCCCGCGAGATGGGCCTTCAGGGTCAGATGCTGGCCGGGACGGAAGCGATACGCCTCCTGCAACGCCCGGGGAACCGCGAAGGTGATGGTCACCGCATCGCGGGTTTCGGGTTCTACTTTTGCCACCGTTAAGGAATGAAACGTTGTCATGGCGACCTCAGATACATTTGAAATAGTCGAAAGGTTCCCGGCAGCTGTCGCAGCGATAAAGCGCCTTACAGGCCGTGGAACCAAATTCACTGATCATGGTGGTGCGGGTGCTGGCGCAGCGCGGGCAGGTCACCTCGGCGGGCAGATGCGCATGGCAGCTATGACCGGCCGGGGGGCTGATGCCGTACTGGCGCAGACGCTCCCGGGCGTCCGGGGTCATCCAGTCGGTGGTCCAGGCCGGATCGAGCTGGATGGTGATCTGCACCGGGGCATAGCCGTGGGCGGTCAGCGTGTCGCGGATCGCGCCCATCAGATGGTCGGTGGCCGGGCAGCCGGAGTAGGTCGGCGTAAAGCCGATGGTCCAGCCTTCACCCTGCGGGGTAACGCTGCGCACCATGCCCAGATCGGTAATGGTCAGCACCGGGATCTCCGGGTCCGGGATCTGGCTCAACAGGGACCAAATCTGCGGGACGGCGGCGGGTGTGAGTTCGACGGCATGTTGCATAGTGCTCTCCTGCGTTACCACTGCTGCCCGGGATAAACGCGCTGCAAATACTGCATCTCTGCCAGCATCGGTCCCAGATGTTCGGTGTGCAGCCCGTTACGGCCGCCGCTGCGGTAGGCGGACTCAGACGGCACGCTCAGCGTCGCCGCGTTCAGCCCGGAAAACACTTCCGCTTCCCACGCTTCGCGCAGGCTGCGGGGATCGACGGCGATACCTTCCGCCACCAGGGCCTGGTCAATCTCGTCGGCCTCGAACAGCTCGGCGGTAAAGCGCCACAGGTCGTTGACCGCCTGCTGCATTTTCTGCGCCGAGACGGCGGTGCCGTTGCCCAGGCGTTCCAGCCAGCCGCGGCTGAAGCGCAGATGGTAGCGGGCCTCTTTGATGGATTTGGCGGCAATGGCGGCCAGCTGGGGATCGCGACTCTGGGTCAGACGGGTAAACAGCGCCACGTGCCAGGCGTCAATAAAGTACTGCCGGGCAATGGTGTCGGCGAAGTTGCCGTTCGGCTGCTCCACCAGCAGCAGATTACGGAACTGGCGCTCGTCGCGCTGGAAGGCCAGCGTGTCTTCATCGCCCGCGCCTTCCAGTTCGGCGGCGTAGGTTAAGAAGTTGCGCGCCTGGCCCAGCAGGTCGAGGCCGATATTGGCCAGCGCGAGGTCGATCTCCAGCTCCGGGGCGTGGCCACACCAGGCCCCCAGACGCTGAGAGAGCACCAGACCGTTATCACCGAGGCGCAGAACATAGTGCGTTAACATTTTCATCCCCGACCTCACATGTGCTCGATGCCATCAGGGATGGTGTAGAAGGTGGGATGGCGATAGACCTTGCTCTCCGCCGGATCGAAAAACTCGCCGCGCTCTTCCGGCTGCGAGGCGACGATTTCGCTCGCCTTCACCACCCAGATGGAGCAGCCTTCGCTGCGGCGGGTGTAGGCATCGCGTGCGTTTTCCAGCGCCATGCGGTCATCGGCGGCGTGCAGGCTCCCCACGTGACGGTGGGACAGCCCCTGCTTGCTGCGGACAAAAACTTCGTATAAAGGCCAGTATGTTTTGCTCATCGTGATTCCCCTTACGCGACCTTGCGGGCGTGTTGTTTTTCCGCGTGCGCCAGGGCGGCTTCGCGCACCCACGTCCCCTCTTCCCAGGCTTTATTTTTGGCGGCCAGACGCTCGTGGTTACATAGGCCACGGCCGTTGATGACCTCGTCAAACTCCTGCCAGTCGATCTCGCCAAAACGGTAGTGACCGCTCTCGGCATCGAAGTGCAGATCCGCATCCGGGACGGTCATCCCCAGCATCTCCACCTGCGGCACGGTGTTGTCGACAAAGCGCTGACGCAGCTCGTCATTGCCAAAACGTTTGATCTTCCAGGCCAGGCTGCGGGCGCTGTTCGGCGAGTTGTCGTCGTTCGGGCCAAACATCATCAGCGCCGGCCACCAGAAACGGTTAATGGCGTCCTGCAGCATCTGGCGCTGGGCCTCGCTGCCCTGGGCCAGCGCCATGCAGGCCTCAAAGCCCTGACGCTGGTGGAAGCTCTCTTCTTTACAGATTTTCACCATCGCCCGGGCATAGGGACCGTAGGAGGTCCGGCACAGCGCCACCTGGTTAACGATGGCCGCGCCATCCACCAGCCAGCCAATCACGCCGATATCGGCCCAGCTCAGGGTCGGGTAGTTGAAGATGGAGGAGTACTTCATCTTGCCGTCGAGCATCTTCTGGTAGATGTCTTCCCGGGCGCAGCCCAGCGTCTCCGCCGCGCTGTAGAGATAGAGACCGTGCCCGGCTTCGTCCTGCACTTTCGCCAGCAGAATGGCCTTGCGGCGCAGCGTCGGGGCGCGGGTGATCCAGTTGCCTTCCGGCAGCATGCCGACAATTTCGGAGTGGGCATGCTGACCAATCTGGCGGATCAGCGTCTTGCGGTACGCGTCAGGCATCCAGTCCTGCGGCTCGATGGCCGTCTCTTGCGCGATTCGCTGTTCAAAGCGTTGTTCTTCCGTCACGTCATCACCCTTATGATTCGTATAAACAGTAAATTTCACTCATTGATGAATCACTTCGTTTCTTAAAAGTTACACAAAGGTTAAATATAACCCCAAGGAGTGTTTGCTTATTTTGTGATGTGGCTCGCAAGCCTTTTGCGAAGCCCCTTTGGTGGTAGGAAACCTGGAACGGGAATAGCCAGACAAGATCACAATGTTAACAAAACATTAAAACATCACTTGCATTTTATGATTCATAATCAAACTATCTATAGCGAAATAACGAACCACCTGGAGAGAAACATGCAGCAGTTAGCCAGCTTCTTGTCCGGCACCTGGCAGTCTGGCCGGGGCCGTGAGCGCACAATTCAGCACGCCATCAGCGGCGAAACCCTCTGGCAGGTCACCAGCGAAGGGCTGGATATGGCCGCCGCGCGTCGTTACGCCATTGAGAAAGGCGGTGAATCACTTCACGCCATGACCTTCATCGAGCGCGCCGCGATGCTGAAAGCGGTGGCAAAACATCTGTTAAGCCAGAAAGAGGACTTCTATGCCCTCTCCGCGCAGACCGGGGCGACCCGCGCCGATAGCTGGGTGGATATTGAGGGCGGGATCGGCACCCTCTTCACCTTCGCCAGCCTCGGCAGTCGTGAACTGCCGGACGATACCCTGTGGCCGGAAGATGAACTGATCCCCCTGTCGAAAGAAGGTGGTTTTGCCGCCCGTCACGTCCTGACCTCGAAATCCGGGGTGGCCGTCCATATCAACGCCTTTAACTTCCCGTGCTGGGGAATGCTGGAAAAACTGGCCCCGACCTGGCTGGCGGGGATGCCGGCCATCATCAAACCGGCCACCGCCACCGCCCAGGTCACCCAGGCGATGGTGAAAGCGATTGTCGACAGCGGCCTGGTGCCAGACGGGGCCATCAGCCTGATCTGCGGCGGTGCGGGGGATCTGCTCGACCAGCTCGACAGCCAGGACGTGGTGACCTTTACCGGCTCCGCGGTCACCGGCCAGATGCTGCGCGTACACCCGAACATCGTCGCCCGTTCGATTCCCTTCACCATGGAGGCCGACTCCCTGAACTGCTGCGTGCTGGGGGATGACGTCACCCCGGAGCAGCCGGAATTTGCCCTGTTTATCCGTGAAGTGGTGCGGGAGATGACGGCTAAAGCCGGACAGAAATGTACCGCCATCCGCCGCATCATCGTGCCGCAGGCGAAGGTGGAGGCCGTCAGCCAGGCGCTGGTCGCCCGGCTGGAAAAAGTGGCTGTTGGCGACCCGGCGCAGGAAGGGATAAAGATGGGTTCGCTGGTCAATGCCGAACAGCGTGCTGACGTGCAGGAGAAAGTGGATGCCTTAGTGACGGCGGGCTGCCAGGCCCTGTTGGGCGGTAAAGCCGACCTGCACGCCGCCGGGGCCTTCTTCCCGCCGACGCTGCTCTTCTGCCCGCAGCCGGACGAAACCCCGGCGGTGCACGCCACCGAAGCCTTTGGCCCGGTCGCCACCCTGATGCCGTATCAGACCCGCGAACACGCCATGGCCCTGGCCCGCGCCGGGGAAGGTAGCCTCGCCGGGACGCTGGTCACCGCCGATCTGCGTCTGGCGCGTCAGTTTATCGCCGGGGCCGCGCGCGCTCACGGCCGTATCCAGATCCTCAACGAAGAGTCGGCCAAAGAGTCCACCGGCCACGGCTCCCCGCTGCCGCAGCTGGTGCACGGCGGTCCCGGGCGCGCCGGCGGCGGCGAAGAGCTGGGTGGTCTGCGGGCGGTGAAACATTACCTGCAGCGCACCGCGATCCAGGGCAGCCCGAGCATGCTGGCCGCCATCAGCCAGCAGTGGGTGCGCGGCGCCCAGGTGCAGGAGGATCGCGTCCATCCGTTCCGCAAATATTTCGAGGAGCTGCAACCGGGCGACAGCCTGCTGACCCCGCGCCGCACCCTGACCGAAACCGACATCGTCAACTTTGCCTGCCTGAGCGGGGATCATTTCTACGCCCACATGGACAAGATTGGCGCGGCGGAGTCGATTTTTGGCGAGCGCGTGGTGCACGGTTACTTCCTGATCTCCGCTGCCGCCGGGCTGTTCGTCGATGCGGGCGTCGGGCCGGTGATCGCCAACTACGGCATGGAGAACCTGCGCTTTATTGAGCCGGTTAAACCGGGCGATACCATCCAGGTGCGTCTGACCTGCAAGCGCAAAACGCTGAAGAAACAGCGCACGGCGGAAGAGAAACCGACCGGCGTGGTGGAGTGGTCGGTGGAGATCTTCAATCAGCACCAGCAGCCGGTGGCCCTTTACTCCATCCTGACTCTTGTCTCCCGTCAGCACGGCGATTTTGACGCCTGATCCCCCTCCCTCCGGGTAACGTCACGCACGTTACCCGGCTTCTGGCACATCTGACAAAACATCTGGCAAATGCAGGCAAACGGTACGCACAGCGTTATTGCTATGTTGGCATTGAATAAACCGCGCGCAGAACAGCGGTCCCGAGTGGATAACAACACATACAACAGAGGTTAATCATGGGAAGCTCCTCAATCTTTTCTCCACGTAAAACGGCGCTGGCCCTGGCCGTTGCTTGTCTCTTTTCCGGTCAGGTGCTGGCTCACGGTGGTGAAGCGCATATGGTCGAGATGGATAAAACCCTGACCGAATTCGGCGCTGATGTGAAATGGGACGACTATGCCCAGATCTACACCATCACCAAAGACGGGGCCTTCATCAAAGTGAAGCCAGGTGCGAATACCGCCATCGTCAACGGCAAGTCGCTCACCCTGCAGGCGCCGTTAGTGATGAAAGACAATAAGGCCTGGATCTCTGATACCTTTGTTAACGATGTGTTCCAGTCCGGCCTCGACCAGACCTTCCAGGTGGAAAAGACACCGCACCCGCTGAATGCGTTATCCCCGGATGAAATTAAACAGGCCGTCGGGATTGTGAAAGCCTCGCCGGACTTCAAACCCAACACCCGCTTTACCCAGATTGCGCTGGCCGAGCCAGACAAAGCCAAAGTGTGGGACTTCGTGCTGAACGGCACGGCGGTGGATGCGCCGCGTGAAGCCAATATCACCATGCTGGACGGCAAATTCATTATCGAAGCGCGGGTGGATTTGAAAGATAAGAAAATCCTGCACTGGGAGCCGATCAAGGATGCGCACGGCATGGTGCTGCTGGATGATTTTATGGCGGTACAGAAGATCGTCACCGGCAGCCAGGAGTATGCCGACGCGCTGAAAAAACGCGGGATCAACGACCCGAGCAAGGTGATGACCACTCCGCTGACCGTCGGCTATTTTGACGGTAAAGATGGCCTGAAGCAGGAAGATCGCCTGCTGAAAGTGGTGAGCTATCTGGATATTGGCGACGGCAACTACTGGGCGCACCCGATTGAAAACCTGGTCGCGGTGGTGGACCTGGTCGAGAAGAAAATTATCAAAATCGAAGAAGGGGCGATCGTCCCGGTGCCGATGGAGCCCCGCCCTTATGACGGCCGCGACCGCGAGCCGGTCGCGCATAAGCCGCTGGAGATCACCGAGCCGGAAGGCAAGAACTACACCATTACCGGCAACATGATCCACTGGCAGAACTGGGACTTCCACCTGAGCCTCGACTCCCGCGTCGGGCCCATCATCTCCACCGTCACCTTTAACGACAACGGCAAAAAACGCCAGGTGATGTACGAAGGATCGCTCGGCGGGATGATCGTGCCTTACGGCGACCCGGACGTCGGCTGGTACTTCAAGGCCTATCTGGACTCTGGCGACTACGGTATGGGTACCCTGACCTCCCCGCTGGTGCGCGGCAAAGATGTGCCGTCCAACGCCGTGCTGCTGAATCAGACCATCCCGGATTACACCGGGGCACCAATGGAAATCCCACGGGCGATGGCGATTTTCGAACGCTACGCCGGGCCGGAGTATAAGCACCAGGAGATGAACCAGCCGAACGTCAGCACCGAACGTCGTGAGCTGGTGGTGCGCTGGATCAGCACCGTGGGGAACTACGACTACATCTTCGACTGGATCTTCCATGAAAACGGCACCATCGGCATTGATGCCGGGGCAACCGGCATCGAAGCGGTGAAAGGCGTGACGGCGAAAACCATGCACGACCCGAGCGCGAAAGAGGATACGAAGTACGGCACCCTGATCGACCACAATATCGTCGGCACCACCCACCAGCACATCTATAACTTCCGTCTGGATATGGACGTGGATGGCACGAACAACAGTCTGGTGGCGATGGATCCGGAGGTGAAGCCGAACACCGCCGGCGGCCCACGTACCAGTACCCTGCAGATCAATCAGTACAACATTGATACCGAGCAGCAGGCGGCGCAGAAGTTTGACCCGGGCACCATTCGTCTGCTGAGCAACACCAGCAAAGAGAACCGCATGGGCAACCCGGTCTCTTACCAGATCATCCCGTACGCGGGCGGTACGCACCCGGTCGCCACCGGCGCGAAATTCGCCCCGGACGAGTGGATCTATCACCGCCTGAGCTTTATGGATAAACAGCTGTGGGTGACCCGCTACCATCCAAACGAGATGTACCCGGAAGGGAAATTCCCGAACCGCTCTACCCAGGACACCGGTCTGGGCCAGTTCAGTAAGGACAACGAGTCGCTGGATAATCAGGATAACGTAGTATGGATGACCACCGGCACCACCCACGTGGCGCGCGCGGAAGAGTGGCCCATCATGCCGACCGAGTGGGTGCATACCCTGCTTAAACCCTGGAACTTCTTCGACGAAACCCCGTCTTTGGGCAAGAAGAAAGAGGCGCAGTAACAACCAACCGGGCATATTGCCCGGTTTTTTTACGCCTGTGCGGTTTGCGGTGTCGGGTGGCGGCTACGCCTTACCCGACCTACAAAACCATGATTTCGTAGGCCCGTGCAAGCGCAGCGCCGCCGGGCAATGCCGGGCGGCACTATGTTTACCGACCTGGCAAGAAGCCTTGCGCTCGCCGGGCTTTTTATTTCTGCTGGCATTCCTGCATTTGCCGCAGAAGCGCCCAAAGAAACCGCCGCCTCACCGTCGTTGACCCGCTGGTGTCGGCGGAAACGGCGAAAGTCGGGATGGATCTCTATTTTAAAAACCGCGGGCAGAAGCAGGTGGTGGCGGTGATCTACACCCACAGCCACATAGACCATTACGGCGGCGTGCGCGGTGTGGTGGACGAAGCCGATGTTAAAGCCGGGAAGGTGAAAATCTACGCCCCGGCCGGCTTTATGGAAGCCGCGGTGGCAGAGAACATTATGGCGAAGATCCGCGAGCCGCTGGGCTATCAGGCAGAATCCGGCCCGTGGCGTAACTTCTATCTCACTGGCGTGCTGGAGCTGGAAAACGGCGTGCTGAACCACACCGCCAATGCCGAAGCGACCAATGCGGATGCGACCATTACGCTTAACCGCGACACGCTGAATAAAATCATCCTCAAGGAGACGACCCTGAAACAGGCTGAAGAGAGCGGTGCGCTCACCCGGCCTACGGATTGTGCGGTTTGCTGCCGGGTGGCGGCTTGCCTTACCCGGCCTACGAAACCGTAGGCCCGTGCAAGCGCGGCAGCGCCGGGCATCAATAACGCACGCACACCGATTTAGTTTCACACCAGCCGTCCAGCCAGTCCGGGCCGAAATCGCGGCCGGTTCCGGACTGCTTCATGCCGCCGAACGGCAGGTTGGCGTCGATCAGGGTGTGGCTGTTGATCCACACCGTGCCGGCCTGCAGGCGATCGCTGTACTCCAGCGCTTTACTGATGTTTTGCGTCCAGACGCTGGCGGTCAGGCCGTATTCGGTGTCATTTGCCAGGCGCAGGGCCTCTTCACCGTCGGCGACGCGCACCAGGTTCACTACCGGGCCAAACACCTCTTCGCGGGTCAGACGCAGGCTGGCGTCCGGGTTGACTACCAGGGTCGGCGAGACGTAGTACCCCTCGCCATTCGGGCCGCGGTTACCGGCGATCAGCTCGGCCTGACGCGACTGCGCTTCGTCGAGGAAGCTCTGCACTTTGTCGCAGTGGGCACGGGACACCAGCGGGTTGATGTGCGCCTCCTGGGACATACCCGGCCCGACGCTCAGGGATTTCACCGCTTGCTCAAAGCCGCTCACCACGGTGTCAAACAGCGGCGCTTCGATGTAGATGCGCGAACTTGCCGCACAGACCTGCCCCTGGTTCAGGAAGCTGCCGGTCATCAGCCCTTCGATAACCCATGACGGATCCGCATCTTTCAGGACGATGGCCGGGTTTTTACCGCCCAGTTCCAGGGTCACGCCCATCAGGCGGTCGGCGGCGGAGCGCGCAATCTGTTTGCCGGTGGCGGTTGAGCCGGTAAAGCTCACTTTGGCGATATGCGGATGGTTGGTCAGCGCAGCGCCACACACCGCCCCACTGCCGGTTACCACGTTGAAAACGCCGTCCGGGATCCCGGCTTCGCTTGCCAGCTCCGCCACGCGCAGCAGGGTCAGCGGCGTGGTCTCTGACGGCTTGATAACGATAGAGCAACCCGCGGCCAGAGCGGGCATCACCTTCCACATGCCGATCAGCAGCGGGAAGTTCCACGGCACAATCCCGGCCACCACGCCAATCGGCTCTTTGCGGGTCCACGCCTGATAGCGGGCCCCCTGCGGCATCGGAATAGAAAGATCCAGCGTTTTACCGGAAATTTTAGTGGTCAGCCCGGCGGTGTAGCGCATCCAGTTCAGGGTGCAGCCCACTTCAAAAGCGCGGGAGATGTTAATGGATTTACCCTGCTCCAGGGTTTCAAGCTGGGCCAGCTCTTCGGTGTGCTGCTCCACCAGATCGGCAAAGCGCAGCAGAATACGTTCACGTTCCGCGGGCAGTTTGCCTGACCAGCTGCGGGCCACGAAGGCGCGCCAGCCGGACATCACCGCGCGGTCCACATCCTGCGCGCTGGCATCGGCCGTCGAGGCAATCACCTGGCCGGTGGCCGGGTTAAAGATCTCCAGACGCTTTTCGCTGTCGGAGGCGGACTGGCGTCCCTCAATCCAGAGGCCATGCTGGCGATCCAGAAATTGCTGCACGCTGTGCAGTACGGCGACCTGTGTATCAGACATAGCGATTCCTTATTATTCGCAGGGTGTCAACGCAGTCTAAGATGGCTTTGCCGAATGCGCTTTTATCTCTGTGACATTCGCTTTGTCCGCTGTGACAGGCACCGCAAAACGCGACAATATCGCCGTTTCGCTCTGCTGTATGGCGGAGTTTTTTCCGGGATTTCGCCCCAGGTCACGGGCAATTGGCAACATAAATGCAACAATGTTTAAACATTGACGACGTAGCGGGTAAGACGATGGCATGTGCAAACGAACAGGACAAATACCAGCACTGGCTGGCGCAGATTAACCAGGTTTGCGGCAGTTTTGCCGCCCGGCCCATGTCCGGCGAGTTTTATGGCGAGCTGGAATCAACCTGGACCGGCAACCTGAAACTCAGCACCGTCACCGCAGGCGGCGTGAACCTGTTTCGCTCCCGTCAGGAGATCAAAACCAGCAACGACGCCTGGTTCTACACCGTGTTTCAGCTGGAAGGCGAAGCGGGGCTCGAGCAGGACGACCGTCAGATCGTGTTGAACGCCGGGGATATCACCCTGATTGACGCCTCCCGCCCCTGCTCAATCTACTGGCCGGAAAAATCACGCCAGATCTCGCTCCTGCTGCCGCGTCAGATCCTCGAGCAGCACTTTCGCTTTCAGGAGGTGACCTGCGCGCAAAAGCTCTCCCGCAGCCTGCCCACCGTCCAGCTCAGCTACCGCCTGCTGCAGGACAGCATGAGCAACCCGGCGTTGAGCGAAACCGAAAGCGAAGCCGCGCTTGAGGCGATGGTCTGCCTGCTGCGGCCGGTCTTGCAGCAGCGTGAAAGCGTACAGCCGCGCAAAGAGCGCCAGTTTACGAACGTGCTGACCCTGATCGACGACCATATTCAGGCCGAACACCTGCGCCCGGAGTGGATCGCTTCGGAGTGTGGAATGTCGGTGCGGAGCCTGTACCGGATGTTTGCCGAGAAAGGGCTGGTGGTGGCGCAGTACATTAAAAATCGTCGTCTGGATCTGTGCGCGCAGATGCTGCGCGGCGCCCGGGACGATGAAAAGCTGGCGGGCATTGGCTACAGCTGGGGGTTTACCGACCACAGCCACTTCTCCACGGCCTTTAAGCAGCGTTTTGGTATTTCGCCCGGCGAATACCGCAAACGCCACCGCTGATCACTTCTGCAACCACTTGCCGTTAATCCCCTGGACATACTCGCCGGGGTTGGCGCGCGCGACCAGCTTTGTCCCGGCCATTTTCGCCACTTCATCCACCGGAATATTATTGCTGTCGGCCAGTTTCTGATAGCTGTCGGTGCGGGCCTTGTTAATCTGCTCCACCAGCGCCAGCGTCTCGCGATCCTGACTCCGCGGCGCGATATAGCCGCTCAGGGTTTCACCAACCCGCCCGGCACTGCGGGCTTCGTTGAGGGTCAGCGCCAGCGCGGGCGCGCAGAGCCCCAGGGTTAACATCATCAGCGCAATCAGTTTTCTCATGGCAGCCTCAGAACAGATCGCTGCGTGATTTCAGCAGCGTCTCCACGTCTTTATCCACTTTGATGTGGATTTCATGTTCAATTTTGACGTTCATGTTGATGGTGATCGGCTCTTTCGACGCCGCGACTTCGATCCTCGGCGTGCAGCCTGTCAGCGTCAGTATCACAATCGCGGTGAACCCACCGGCCAGCTTTTTCATGGTTGTTCCTTACATTCCTTGCCTGTCGGGCAGCGGTTATCCGGTAATGCTGCGTGTTGCTCCAGCCAGGTCTGCAGATTGTCGCCAAAACGCAGGCTGCGCCAGAGGGTAAACAGGTTCTCCTGATGGGTGTAGTTGAGGTTGACGGCTTGCGTCTGGCCCCCGGAGCGGCTGGCGCCACGGAGGGTTGACGCCAGGGTTAATTCACCCAGGTTATCTACATTGAGTTTTGTCCACGACTGCGAAATTTCCATATAGCGAAGCCAGTTAATCGCCCCCGCCGCCCCATTGTCTTTGACCAGCGCATCGGCGGTGTCTTTATCAAGACGCAGGGTCATCGGGCCTGAATTGGTCAGCCAGCCATCTTTGATGATCCACCTGTCGTTGTCCAGCCAGAACGGCAGCGCCCCGCTGAACGGCCCGGACATCGCAAACTGTTTCGGGTTAACGGCGCTAATCAGCTCGCTGGAGGAGATATTATTCACCCGCAACAGGGCCGCGTCGTGCTGCGGCATCCGCAGCTGCTGCATAGTCACTTTGCCGCCCAGCAGATCCACGCTCACGTCAGTCAAAAGCAGCGGGTTCGCCTCGCTCCAGGGGTAGTCTCCCTGCAGATCGGCGGTGATGTTGCGGGCCGTGACCTGATTGATCACTTCGCCAATGCGCAGCGTCACCGGGCCATGAGTACCCAGCGACCAGGTGCCCTGACTGAAGCGGAACGGCAGGACAAAATCGACACCATTCACTTTGTTATCCGGCATCCAGACGCTGCCGCTTTTAACTACCCCGTGGCCGCCGGCCTCAAAGCCCTGATCGGCCGCAGCGGAGAACGCCACCTGGGCATACAGCTCCCCTTCGCGCAGGGTCATTTTCCAGTCCGGCGGGACCAGCGGCTGGAAGACGGTCAGGGACTGCTTCGGCCACCAGGCCTGGCCACGCAGACGCTCCCCGTCCCAGCGCCCGTTCAGCTGTACCGGGCCGATCGCTTCGGCGTTGAGGGTGCCTTTGAACTGGAACAGGGTCGGGTCGCTGCCATCGACGCTGAATTTGACCGTCGACGGCGGTAGCACGCTGCCGCCGGTGAAGGTGGTTTCCCCGGCCTCAAAGGCTAACGCACCGCTGAAGTGCGGCCGGGCGGGATCGCGCTGCCAGCGGATCGGACTCTCCAGCACCATGCGCGGCGCGCTGGCATGCATGGAGCCGTACTTCAGCTGGTCGAACCCGGTTGAGAGTTCGCGCAGTTCAATCATGCTGTCGCGCCACTCGCCTCTGCCCGCCACGTCCCAGCGGGCCTGCATCGGGGTAAAGTTGCCCTCGCCCCAGTAGCGCCACTGCCACAGGCCGCGATCCGGCAGAAAGTCATTCGCCCGGCCATCAAGGTGCAGGGTGAAATCCCCCATCTCCTGCTCGTGGGCGCGTAAAATGGCCTGCAGGCGACCGTCTATGCCGTTGCGGGTCAGCGCCACGCCGGCCAGCGGCCAGCGTACTTCGTCGATATTGAGGGAGTCGATGATCCTGCCGCGGGAGCGCAGCAGCGCCCCCGGCGCAAACGCCAGACGGGGCTCGGCCAGGCTTCCGCTCAGCATGGCGGGCAGCATGGCATACAGAATGAGGTCATTTTGTTTAGCCACGCCGGTAAGCTGTAGCGGCATGGCACTGTTATCGACGCTCAGCTTGCCGGGACCAAAGGTGAGAACCGCGTTGCCTTTCCCGGCATCGCCCCGGGTCAGAACGTTCATCCGCCCGCTGATAACGGCGTTTTCCGTGCCCTGCTGCCAGTTATCGATTTTAAGCCCCAGGCGACCGCTCAGAGGTATTCCGGCTTGATCCCAGCGCCAGCGCCCGTCGCTGATGATCAGCTGTTCGGGAGTGATCTGCCAGGGGAGATCCAGCAGCGGCTCGCCGCTCTCCCGCTCAACCAACACCAGCTGGCCCTGATTGTCCTGCCATGCCAGATCGGCATCCACCAGCGACGGGAGCTGCGGCACCGAGAAGGTCGCCGCCGCATGTCCCTGCACCGGCAGGCCGTCCGGCACCAGCGGCAGGGTAAATTCCCCCACCAGGGTCACCGGCTGCGGATTATCGGGCAGATTGAGCGTGACGTCGCTGACGGTCAGGGAACGCCCACGGAGAGTGCCACGCAGGCTAAACCGATCCCCGTGGTAAGTAATATCCTGTCGCGACGGGGTCAACGAGGCGGTTAATTTCCCCTGCCATTGTTGCCAGGGAGAGAGCGTAAGACGATCGATATTCAGCCAGGTATTCGGCAGTAGCGACTGCCATTCGGCCAGGGTTCGCGGTGCGGCGGGTGCAGGCTCGCTGGAGGGGATTTTGCTCAGGCAGGCGCTGTTGAGATCCAGCCCGACGATGTCGATTTTCCAGCGGCTCGGGTGGCTGAGCGTAGCGTCTTCGACACGGGCGATTTCGCAGTCGTCAACCAGATAGCGCAGATCGGCAATCACCAGCGCGTTGCGGGTCAGGCGCGGGCTTTTTTCAAAGGCTATCCGGGTACCGGCGGGCAGCCAGATGCCGGCAAGCGTAGGTAGCCACTGCGCAAGGGTTAGCAGCAGCGTCAGCGGCAAGAGAACGATCAGCAGCAGTAGCGCGATTGCGGCTTTATATTTACCCCTCATGGGCAGTTAATATCCTGATTTAGCAAAAAAATTAGCCGACAGTATCGAATATTGTGGCATGTTTCGTCAGGCAGGTGAAGCGAAGGCCTGTTTAAGGATAGATGTGATAACCCTGAATGTGAGCGTTTTTACGCTTCGCGCAAACCCGTTCAGGAAAATAAAAAACCGCCCGGAGGCGGTTTAGAAAAGCGGTGTATGAAGCTATCTTCTGATCACATCCGGGTCATCAGGATCCAGCGGGTCATTGACGTCAGGTATGTCATCACCCGTCAGGGGATCATCTTCATCTTCGTCTTCATCAAAAAGCGGATCGCTTCCGCCGGGAAGCGGTTCATCATCAGGAACAGGATCAATATAATCTGGACGATCAGCCATAAAGCCTCCGTCAAACTGTGCTATGAAAGGTTATTTCGATTTACCCGGTTTCTGTTTGCTCTTTTCGTCTTGATTCTTTTGCGGCTGCTTAGGTTGTTCTTTAGAAACATGTTGTACGGTGGATTTCATTTTGAAACTCCAGTTGTAGATGCAGCAAGTCGCCACCCTAAAACTATAAGTTACGCTTATATTTATATCGAGCGCGACGGCAGACAATTAGATATAACCCTCTGTTTTTAATTGCTTTATCGAGAGAAAAAGAGAGTTCACCTCCCCCATCACGGGTTGTCGCGGGATGGCGCTGCACAAAAAAGCGGTTCAGTTTGAAGATCATAGGGTTATTGTGCAGAGATGTTGTAAAATCATTATCAGAACTTATTGAATTCAATAATATTTTAAAATTTGTATGATTATTTTAATCATGCTAACGTAGTTCCAAAATCACTGGAGAAAGTCTTATGAAACTCGCGGTATATAGCACAAAGCAGTACGACAAAAAGTATCTGCAACATGTTAACGAGGGATATGGATTCGAACTTGAATTTTTCGACTTTCTGCTTAACGAAAAGACGGCCAAAACCGCGCACGGCTGCGATGCGGTCTGTATTTTCGTTAACGACGATGGCAGTCGTCCAGTGCTGGAGGAGTTAAAAAAACAGGGCGTGAAGTACATCGCTCTCCGCTGCGCAGGCTTCAACAATGTCGATCTTGAGGCGGCCAAAGAGCTGGGCCTTCAGGTCGTGCGCGTCCCGGCCTACTCCCCGGAAGCGGTGGCTGAACATGCCATTGGTCTGATGATGTCGCTGAACCGACGTATTCACCGCGCTTATCAACGTACCCGTGATGCCAACTTCTCGCTGGAAGGGCTGACCGGTTTCACCATGTACGGCAAAACTGCCGGGGTGATCGGCACCGGTAAGATCGGCGTCGCGGCGCTGCGGATCCTGAAAGGCTTCGGTATGCGCCTGCTGGCG
Organism: Leclercia sp. TB492; assembly: GCF_049974505.2. Taxonomy (NCBI): domain Bacteria; kingdom Pseudomonadati; phylum Pseudomonadota; class Gammaproteobacteria; order Enterobacterales; family Enterobacteriaceae; genus Leclercia; species Leclercia sp. TB492. Next base: position 2,553,595 of record NZ_CM127572.1, read on the forward strand.
TTCGATCCGTATCCGAGCGCCGCCGCGCTGGAGCTCGGCGTGGAGTATGTCGATCTGTCGACCCTGTATGCGGAGTCAGACGTCATCTCCCTGCACTGCCCGCTGACCGCAGACAATTACCATCTGCTGAACCAGAGCGCGTTCGACCAGATGAAAGATGGCGTGATGATTGTTAACACCAGCCGCGGTGGCCTGGTGGATTCTCAGGCCGCCATTGAGGCGCTAAAAACGCAGAAAATTGGTGCGCTGGGGATGGACGTGTACGAAAACGAACGCGATCTGTTCTTTGAAGACAAGTCTAACGACGTGATCCAGGATGACGTGTTCCGCCGTCTTTCCGCCTGCCACAACGTGCTGTTTACCGGTCATCAGGCGTTTTTAACCGCCGAGGCGCTGATCAGTATTTCAGAGACCACGTTGGGTAACCTGAGCCAGCTTGAGAAAGGCGAAGCGAGTCCGAACGCGCTGTTCTGAGTGAACATCCCCCTCTCCCTTCGGGGAGAGGAAACACCTTCCCGCCCTGTTTTCAGATTATCCCGCAAGACAATTCCCGCCAGCGCAATAGACTATGCATTAGCTATTTATGAAGTGAATATATTGAGAATAACCATGAAAACGCTCGTCGCGGTAACGATCCTCAGCATGGCGCTGGCAGGCTGTGTCAATCCAGGGAAAGCCTCTGTTCAGGAAGAACAGCTTCAGCAGCACCGCTTTGTGCTGCAAAGTATTAACGGCACCGCCATCAACCCGGCCAATACACCGCCGGAGATCGCCTTTGGTGAAGACCTGGCGGTGTCAGGCGTGATGTGTAACCGCTTCAACGGCCAGGGCAAGCTGTCTGATGGCGAACTCAAGGTCAAAACGCTCGCCATGACGCGTAAGCTCTGTACCGAGCCGCAGCTCAATGACCTGGATCACGCCATCGGCACTATGCTGCGCAGCGGCACCCAGGTCGATCTGACGGAAGACGTGTTAACCCTCGCGACGGCGGAGACGACGCTGGTCTTTAAACGCGCAGAGTAATTAGTACGCGCCGCAGGATCCGACGGCAAGCGACTGTTCACTGCAGCGTTTGCCGTTCGGCAGCGCGCACATGCCGATGGCCGAGCCATCCAGCTGACGCGCAACGGACAGCGACCCGCCAATCATGGCGCAGTTTGCCTGACCGGAACTGGACATCGCCGCCCTCATCCCCGGCGCGACGTGCGCGGCGGTAGCCTGCTGTACAGGTTCATTGCTACAGGCCGACAGTAACAAAGCGGCACACCCAACCCAAAATGCTGCGCGCATAATCTCTCCCCATATTGAATTGCAAAACCTATGCATAATAGGCACCCCACGGCCTGCCGTCGAGAGCCGAAGCGCGGTTTTCTGCGCTGTCAAAACAATTGCAGACTATTTTCAGGCAAAAGTTTGATCAAACCATTGATGGCACTAATAAGCAGGACACAAAAGCGAAAATCGTTTCAGCGGCCCTTTGCTAAAATAAAAAGATAACTACAGGACTTGTCGATGTGTCACGGGTCTCTCTTTCTTTGCGCAATGTAAGGGTGTCATATGCAAACTATTGACGGGAATGGCGCAGTCGCGTCCGTCGCGTTTCGCACCAGTGAAGTGATCGCCATCTATCCCATTACACCCAGCTCGACGATGGCTGAACAGGCCGATGCCTGGGCCGGTAACGGGCTGAAAAACGTCTGGGGTGATGTTCCTCGCGTGGTCGAAATGCAGTCCGAAGCCGGGGCGATTGCTACCGTCCACGGCGCGCTGCAGACCGGGGCGCTCTCCACCTCCTTTACCTCGTCGCAGGGGCTGCTGCTGATGATCCCGACGCTGTATAAGCTGGCGGGCCAACTTACCCCCTTCGTGCTGCACGTCGCGGCGCGCACCATCGCCACCCACGCCCTGTCGATTTTTGGCGATCACTCTGACGTGATGGCCGTGCGCCAGACCGGCTGCGCCCTGCTCTGCTCCGGCAGCGTGCAGGAGGCACAGGATTTTGCCCTGATCTCCCACATGGCGACGCTGAAAAGCCGGGTGCCGTTTATCCACTTCTTCGACGGTTTCCGCACCTCGCACGAAATTAACAAGATTGTGCCGATTTCCGACGACACCATCCGTAACCTGCTCCCGCAGGCAGAGATCGACGCCCACCGCGCCCGCGCGCTAAACCCGGAACATCCGGTGATCCGCGGCACCTCCGCCAACCCGGATACCTACTTCCAGTCCCGGGAGGCCACTAATCCGTGGTACAACGCGGTCTATGACCACGTGGAGCAGGCGATGGCCGATTTTGCCGCCGCCACCGGACGCGAGTACAAACCGTTCGAGTATTACGGCCATCCGCAGGCGGAGCGCGTGATTGTGATCATGGGTTCCGCCATCGGCACCTGTGAAGAGGTGGTGGATGAGCTGCTGAGCCGGGGCGAGAAAGTGGGCGTGCTGAAAGTGCGCCTGTATCGCCCGTTCTCCGCGAAACACCTGATGGCGGTATTGCCGGAGAGTGTGCGGTCGGTGGCGGTGCTGGATCGTACTAAAGAGCCGGGTGCCCAGGCCGAGCCGCTCTATCTGGACGTGATGACCGCTCTGGCCGAGGCCTTTAACGGCGGCGAGCGCGAAACGCTGCCGCGGGTGATTGGCGGACGCTATGGCCTCTCGTCAAAAGAGTTCGGCCCCGAGTGCGTGCTGGCCATCTTTAACGAGCTGAGCGCCGCGAAGCCGAAGCCGCGCTTTACCGTCGGCATCTATGACGACGTGACCAACCTTTCCCTGTCGCTGCCGGAAAACACCCTGCCCTCCACCGCCAAACTCGAAGCGCTGTTTTACGGTCTGGGCAGCGATGGCAGCGTGTCGGCCACCAAGAACAACATCAAGATTATCGGTAATTCCACGCCGTGGTATGCCCAGGGCTATTTCGTCTATGACTCGAAAAAGGCCGGTGGCCTGACGGTTTCCCATCTGCGCGTCAGCGAGCAGCCGATCCGCTCGGCGTATCTGGTGTCGCAGGCCGATTTCGTGGGCTGCCACCAGCTGCAGTTTATCGACAAATACCAGATGGCCGAACGCCTGAAGCCGGGCGGGATTTTCCTGCTCAATACTCCGTACAGCGCCGATGAGGTCTGGGGGCGTCTGCCCCAGGAAGTGCAGGCGGTACTGAACCAGAAAAAAGCGAAGTTCTATATCGTTAACGCGGCAAAAATCGCCCGTGAATGCGGCCTGGCGGCACGTATCAATACCGTCATGCAGATGGCGTTTTTCCACCTGACGCAGATCCTGCCGGGCGACAGCGCCCTGATGGAGCTGCAGGGCGCGATCGCCAAAAGCTACAGCAGCAAAGGCCAGGAGCTGGTGGAACGCAACTGGCAGGCTCTGGCGCTGGCCCGGGAGTCCCTTGCCGAAGTGCCGCTGCAGCCGGTGAATGCCCACAGCCCGAACCGCCCGCCGGTGGTCTCCGATGCCGCCCCGGACTTTGTCAAAACCGTTACCGCCGCGATGCTGGCCGGTCTCGGCGATGCCCTGCCCGTCTCCGCCCTGCCGCCGGATGGCACCTGGCCGATGGGCACCACCCGCTGGGAAAAACGCAATATCGCCGAAGCGATCCCGATCTGGAAAGAGGAGCTGTGCACCCAGTGTAACCACTGCGTGGCGGCCTGCCCGCACTCCGCGATCCGCGCCAAAGTTGTCTCGCCTGAGGCGATGGAGAGCGCTCCGGCCAGCCTGCACTCGCTGGATGTGAAATCTCGCGACATGCGCGGTCAGAAATATGTCCTGCAGGTAGCGCCGGAAGACTGCACTGGCTGTAACCTCTGCGTCGAGGTCTGCCCGGCGAAAGATCGCCAGAACCCGGAGATCAAGGCCATCAATATGATGTCGCGCCTTGAGCATGTGGAGGAAGAGAAAGTCAATTACGACTTCTTCCTCGACCTGCCGGAAATCGATCGCAACAGCCTTGAGCGCATCGATATTCGTACCTCGCAGCTGATCACCCCGCTGTTTGAATACTCGGGCGCCTGCTCAGGCTGCGGCGAAACGCCGTACATCAAGCTGCTGACCCAGCTGTATGGCGATCGGATGCTGATCGCCAACGCCACCGGCTGTTCATCCATCTACGGCGGCAACCTGCCGTCAACGCCCTACACCACCGACGCTAACGGCCGCGGCCCGGCGTGGGCGAACTCACTGTTCGAAGATAACGCTGAGTTTGGTCTGGGCTTCCGCTTAACGGTGGATCAGCACCGGGTGCGCGTGATGCGCCTGCTGGAGCAGTTTGCCGATAAGATCCCGGCAGAGCTGAACAGCGCCCTGCACAGCGAGGCCACGCCGGACGTGCGTCGTCAGCAGGTGGCTGAGCTGCGTCAGCAGCTGGCGGGCGTTGAAGGGGCAGAACAGCTGTTAACCGATGCCGATGCGCTGGTAGAGAAATCGATCTGGCTGATTGGCGGCGACGGCTGGGCGTATGACATCGGCTTTGGCGGGCTGGATCATGTCCTGAGCCTGACCGAGAACGTCAATATTCTGGTGCTGGATACTCAGTGTTACTCCAACACCGGCGGCCAGGCCTCGAAAGCGACCCCGCTGGGGGCGGTGACCAAGTTTGGCGAGCACGGCAAACGCAAGGCACGCAAAGATTTGGGGGTCAGCATGATGATGTACGGTCATGTGTATGTGGCGCAAATCTCGCTGGGAGCACAGCTGAACCAGACGGTAAAAGCCATTCAGGAGGCGGAAGCTTATCCTGGTCCGTCGCTGATCATCGCCTACAGCCCTTGCGAGGAGCATGGCTACGACCTGGCATTAAGCCACGATCAGATGCGCCAGCTGACGGCAACCGGCTTCTGGCCGCTGTACCGCTTCGACCCACGTCGGGCCGATGAGGGCAAACTGCCGCTGGCGCTGGATTCCCGTCCACCGTCAGATGCGCTGGCAGAAACGCTGATGCAGGAGCAACGCTTCCGTCGCCTTAACGCCCAACAACCCGAAGTGGCAGAGCAGCTCTGGAAAGATGCCGCCGCAGATCTACAAAAACGCTACGACTTCCTGGCGCAGTTAGCCGGAAAAGCCGAGAAATCGGTAAGCGAATAACCTTTAAAGCCCGGCATGTCCGGGCTTTTCTTTGGGCATAAAAAAACCCGCCAGTCATGTACTGGCGGGCGATCCTGCTCACAAATAAATAATAGTTTATCTATTTAACGTGGATTCAATAAATAACGGACAAGAGGTTTTAAGACATATAACGCAGCCAAGTTTAGCGCGTCATCGCAATGAGAAATAATTTTTATTTTATATGGTTTTATTAAATACATTCACGAGAATTATCACTATTTCTTCGGCAGCAAATGCTTGAGAATTTACTTACTTAGTAACAATTATGTTTTATCGCGGATAAGAGAGAGTGATTTAGCATGAGACCTCTTTCCAACACAGAAAGTTCCATGGAAAGTTAAAAAATTATTAACTATAAAAACAGCATAAGGAATAGTCACAATGCAAAGAAAAGTACTGGCTCTGATGATCCCAGCCTTGTTAATGGCTGGCGCAGCAAATGCAGCTGAAATTTATAATAAAGACGGCAATAAATTAGATCTCTACGGTAAAGTAGACGGTCTGCATTATTTCTCCGACGACAGCACTGCTGACGGCGACCAGACATATATGCGTCTCGGCTTTAAAGGCGAAACCCAGATCAACGATACGCTCACCGGCTACGCCCAGTGGGAATATAATATTCAGGCAAACAATACCGAAGGTTCTTCTAACCAGTCCTGGACGCGTCTGGCATTCGCTGGCCTGAAATTCGGTGACTATGGTTCATTCGATTACGGCCGTAACTACGGCGTCCTGTACGACGTGGAAGGCTGGACCGATATGCTGCCAGAGTTTGGCGGCGACTCCTACACCAAAGCAGATAACTTCATGACCGGCCGTGCGAACGGCGTGGCGACCTACCGTAATACCGATTTCTTCGGCATGGTTGAAGGCCTGAACTTCGCCCTGCAGTACCAGGGCAATAACGAAGGCACCGGTAATGGTAACGAAGGCACCAACAACAGTAAAGACCGTGGCGTACGTAATGAAAACGGTGACGGCTTCGGTATCTCTACCTCTTACGACTTCGGCATGGGTATCAGCGCAGCAGCGGCCTATACCTCTTCTGACCGTACTAACGATCAGGTGAAAAATACCACTGCGGGCGGCGACAAAGCTGACGCCTGGACCACCGGTCTGAAGTATGACGCCAACAATATCTATCTGGCGGCCATGTACTCTGAAACCCGTAACATGACCCCATACGGTAACGGTGACAACGGAAATACCGTTGCAGAAAAAACCCAGAACTTTGAAGTGACCGCTCAGTACCAGTTCGATTCCGGTCTGCGTCCGGTGGTATCTTACCTGCAGTCTAAAGGTAAAGACCTGGACAACGGTCAGGGCGATCAGGATCTAGTTAAATATGCTGAAGTGGGGGCGACTTACTACTTCAACAAAAATATGTCCACCTACGTTGATTATAAAATCAACCTGCTGGACGAAGACGATCGGTTCTACAAAGACAATGGCATCGGCACCGATGACATCGTCGCCGTCGGTCTGGTTTACCAGTTCTGATGAAATTAGCCCGCGTTACGACGCGGGCTAACGCTTTATATCCCTTTCAGCATTACGTTCAAATCTTGTTGCGCCGTTCGGCCTTTCTGATACAAGATAAATCTCATGTCTGCCGGGCTGTAGAGGACTCGCTATTATGAACCATCATGCTGTTAAATCTTCGCGCATCGCCTCGATTGCCTACGATAAATGCAACGAAACGCTGGAAGTCCGTTTTCGGGATCACAGTGCCTGGCAATATCAGCCCGTACCTGCGCGCATTTTTAATGATTTTCTGCATGTGGTTTCAAAAGGGCGTTTCTATGACGGCGTGGTAAAAGGCAAATTTAAAGAGAGAAAAATTGCCTGAGCGCACATCCCCTGTGCCCATGACCTTTCCAGATGAATAGCTACGCTAGCTGTCGGCAGTGCGGTAGCTCAGCACGCCAGCCACACCGCCGCCGCCATCATTGGGATGATGCCTTCCCTCCATTACCAGCACCTCCGGGAAATCAAACGGCGAGACGCCTTCAATGCAGGCAACGTTGACGCCATACTGCTCCGGATTAGAGCGCCGCTGGTGGAAGGTGTAGATCCCACAGACCGAACAAAAATAGTGTACCGCCGCCTGGGTGTTAAAACGGTACTCGGTCAGCAGTGATTCGCCCTGAACAATCTCGATACCCGATAAGGGCGCGGAGACGGCAATGGCCCCGCGCATCCGGCAGAATGAGCAGTTGCAGCGCCGGATGGTGTTGAACCCGTCCGAGAGTTCAACGGTAAACCTGACCGCTCCGCAGTGACACTGGGCAGAGACTTTGTTCGCCATAACAGACTCCTCTCAGGTAAGCATGACCCACACAGGTGGCGTGACGGAACGCCGCGTACCGGCTAAGTGTAAGTCAGCCTCCAGGTTTGCGCTGCCGTCACCGGCGGCTGAACTCCTCCGCACTCTTTTTCAGCCAGGCTTCCTGAAAGAGTTGTTCTGAATAGGTGAGTTTCATGACGGAGGATAAATAGGGCGCATCAAGCTCAATTAAATCATTTTCATTCTGGTATTTGGCATATTTGTCCCCGGCAAAGGAGATCTGTTTTTTCACCGCCACGTATTTATGCTCGAGCATACTCTCAACTTCATCAAACCGGTGCTTATCCAGCTCAAGCATAATGGCGGTGATCCGCCCCGACTTATTGAAGATAACTGCATTATTTTTGGCGCCCTCTAATCCCAGCTCGTTATTCGGAATAGAGAAAATATCGCCGTCGCTCCACTTACTACGCCCCTCGTGCTGGGCGGTGGGATAGGCTTTGATGAACTGCTGCAGCGTGGTTTTACCTAACGTCAGCCCCATCGCCGTCGTGTTCGCCTTTGCGGATGAAAACACTGCTATTAAAACAAACAAGCCCAATAGTAATTGCCACTGTTTACCCATCGTTAGCACCTCATCGTATCAGTCGTGTTTTTGCTGACCATCGCCTTCAGTACCTGTCTCTTCTCTATCGTACAGAATTGATCTTCAACAACACATGGGCCTTTTTGATGAGTGCGCAAGGCCGATACAGCACTAGTTACTGAGCCAGGGTAGAAGGTTGTTAGGGTGGAACGTGCCGGGGCGCAGGCATAAAAAAGCCACCAGCAAATGCCGGTGGCGTGGGCATGACCTACGGTCAGCTATTTTTTGACGGGTTGGGGCTTTTTATCGCCCGATTCCGGGGCCTCGCGCGGGTCATCTTTTTCGACATACTGCATGACTACCTCCCGTTTTTGTAGATGGACTACAACTATAGCCTTGTTGCGTAAAACCAGCCAGGCGGCAGGCGTTTGCTGTAAAACGTGCTGACATTCACCGCCGTAATCCGTACCATACACGCCATACTTTTTCATGTTGACCTGCTGCCCCCCATCTTTGCGGTGGGCCGCCTGGGCGGCTTTAGCCACAAACGAATTGAGCCACTATTAAATGTCGCAAAATCAAGAAATTAACAAAAAAGACCAGTACAACCTCAACAAACTGCAAAAGCGTCTGCGCCGCAACGTCGGTGAAGCCATTGCAGATTACAACATGATTGAAGAAGGCGACCGCATTATGGTCTGCCTGTCTGGCGGTAAAGACAGCTATACCTTGCTGGAAATCCTGCGCAATCTTCAGCAAAGCGCGCCGGTCAATTTTTCGTTAGTGGCCGTCAACCTGGATCAGAAGCAGCCGGGCTTCCCGGAGCATATCCTGCCGGAATACCTGGAGCAGCTGGGCGTTGAGTACAAAATTGTCGAAGAGAACACCTACGGCATCGTTAAAGAGAAGATCCCGGAAGGGAAAACCACCTGCTCGCTCTGCTCGCGTCTGCGTCGCGGCATTCTTTATCGTACGGCCACCGAGCTCGGCGCAACCAAGATTGCCCTCGGCCACCACCGCGATGACATTTTACAGACGCTGTTCCTGAACATGTTCTACGGCGGCAAAATGAAAGGCATGCCACCGAAGCTGATGAGCGACGACGGGAAGCACATTGTGATCCGTCCCCTTGCCTACTGCCGCGAAAAGGACATCGAGCGTTTTTCCGAGGCCAAAGCCTTCCCGATCATTCCGTGCAACCTGTGCGGCTCCCAGCCGAACCTGCAGCGTCAGGTGATTGGCGATATGCTGCGCGACTGGGACAAACGCTACCCGGGCCGCATCGAGACCATGTTCAGCGCGATGCAGAACGTGGTGCCTTCGCACCTGAGCGATATCAACCTGTTTGATTTCAAAGGGATTAAGCACGGTTCAGAAGTGGTGAACGGCGGCGATCTGGCATTCGATCGCGAAGAGATCCCGATGCAGCCCGCGGGCTGGCAGCCGGAAGAGGATGATACTCAGCTGGATGAGATGCGTCTGAACGTTATTGAAGTGAAGTAATCTTTAAGCGTCTCAGCGCTAACGCTGAGACGCTCTTCCGCCCGCTTATTTCAGCAGACGAACCTTGCAGTTTTTGCCTTTGATCTTGCCGTTTTGCAGCTGTTTCCACGCTTTTTGCGCCACCGACTGACGTACCGCCACGTACACATGTGCCGGGTGCACCACGATTTTGCCAATATCAGCGCCGTCGAGGCCAATATCACCGGTCAGCGCGCCCAACACATCACCTGGACGCATTTTGGCTTTTTTCCCACCGTCGATACAGAGCGTCGCCATTTCGGCGGCCAGCGGCACAATACCGACGTTTGCCGGGGCATCGACCCAGTTCAGCTTGATTTGCAGCATTTCTGCCAGGATGTTAGCCCGCTGCGCCTCTTCCAGGGCACAGAAGCTGATCGCCAGACCGCTGTTACCCGCACGGGCAGTTCGGCCGATGCGGTGTACGTGCACTTCCGGATCCCAGGCCAGCTCGTAGTTCACTACCAGCTCCAGAGATTTGATATCCAGACCGCGGGCGGCTACGTCTGTCGCTACCAGCACGCGGGCGCTGCCGTTGGCAAAACGCACCAGGGTCTGATCGCGGTCGCGCTGCTCAAGGTCGCCATGCAGCGACAGCGCGCTCTGTCCGGCCTCGGTCAGGGCATCACACACCGCCTGACAATCTTTTTTGGTATTACAGAACACCACGCAGGAGGCGGGCTGATACACGCTGAGCAGCTTTTGCAGCAGCGGGATTTTTCCCCGCTGGGTGGTATCGAAGAACTGCTGTTCAATCGCCGGGAGGGCGTCGACGGTATCAATTTCGATGGCGATCGGGTTTTGCTGTACGCGCCCGCTGATGGCGGCAATCGCCTCGGGCCAGGTGGCCGAAAAGAGCATGGTCTGGCGCGACGGCGGGGCAAAACGCGTCACCTCGTCGATGGCTTCGCTGAAGCCCATATCCAGCATCCGGTCGGCTTCGTCCAGCACCAGGGTCTGGAGCGCGTCGAGGGAGACCGTACCTTTCTGCAAATGATCAAGCAAACGCCCCGGCGTGGCGACGATGATGTGCGGCGCATGCTGTAAAGAATCGCGCTGGGCGCCAAACGGCTGGCCACCGCAGAGGGTTAAAATTTTGGTGTTTGGCAGAAAACGCGCCAGGCGACGTAACTCTGCCGCCACTTGATCCGCCAGCTCGCGCGTTGGACAAAGCACCAGCGACTGCGTCTTATAAAGGCTGGCATCAATATGCTGTAACAGGCCAAGACCAAATGTCGCCGTTTTGCCACTGCCGGTTTTCGCCTGTACGCGGACATCGCGTCCTTCCAGGATCGCTGGCAGCGCGGCAGCTTGTACAGGGGTCATCGTCAGGTAACCCAACTCGTTAAGATTATCGAGTTGGGCGGCAGGCAGTACGTTCAGCGTTGAAAAAGCAGTCACAGTTATTCTCGCGGTAAAAAACTCACAGTCAGCAGGCGCGTATCCTCGCAGATCTCCGCCTTTGATGCGACATTTTAATCGGGACTTCATCCGGTGGCGGATCCGGCATCGGCTGCGGGCGTGGGATCGGTTCAGGAACGGGCACTGGATCGACGGGTATCGGATCCGATTGCCGGGTTTGTTGCAGCAGCAGTGTCAAGAGCATAGCCATATTACCCTCCAGAAGAATGGATTGTCTCTTTTAGGGTAGTCGCTGCGGGGTTGCAGGCAAAAAAAAGCCGACTTATTTAAGTCGGCGTCGTACGAATCAATTTTGCTATGCAGTAATTCAAAAAAGGAAGTAAGACAATATGGAGCGCAACGCCCATCGCTTGACGTTGCATTCACCTGCGGGAGAGATAGTGCACCTTATGGGTAAAGGGTTTATTGACCTCGCTCAATTAAAATAGCGTTTCAGGCGCATCTGAACGCCAGAATAGTGTAAATTTACAACCATTTACTGCGATGTAACCACCACGCAACACCACCGATTAAAACGACTAACATGATGCAAAACAGCGAAAAGCCGAAGCGGAACTCCCCGCCGGGGATACCTCCGAGGTTGACGCCAAATAGCCCGGTTAAGAAGGTGCTGGGCAGAAAGACCATCGCCATCAGCGACATGGTGTAGGTTCTGCGGGAGAGCGACTCCTGCATGACCTGCGCGATTTCGTCTGTCAGTATCGCCGTACGGGCAATACAGGCGTCGATTTCATCGAGGCCGCGCCCGAGGCGGTCGGCAATATCCTGCATTCTGCGGCGCTGATCGTCATTCATCCAGGGGAGTCGTTCACTTGCCAGCCGGGCATAAACATCGCGCTGCGGGGCCATGTAGCGGCGCATCACGATCAGCTGTTTACGCAGCAACGCCAGAAATCCGCGAGGCGGAATAACCTGATCGATCAGATTATCTTCCAGATCGATGATCTTATCGTGCAGCTCTTCGATAAACTCGCTGGCATGATCGGTGAGCGCGTCGCAGACATCCACCAGCCAGCTCCCGCAATCCTCCGGGCCGGTGCCCTCTTTTAAATCCCCGACGACATCGTCCAGCGCCAGCACTTTTCGCTGCCGGGTCGAGACAATAAGTCGCTCATCCATATAAAGGCGCATCGCCACCAGCTGATCCGGCCGCTCATCGGTGCTGCCATTAATACAGCGCAGGGTAATGAGTGTCCCCTCGCCCATACGGGTCACGCGCGGGCGCAGGCTTTCCCCCGCCAGCGCGTCGCGCACGTTGTTGGGCAATAACGGGGTTGAAGCCAGCCAGTGAGCGCTCTCCGGCTGGGTATAGTTCAGGTGCAGCCAGCAGGGATGTTGCCGATCGATAATATCGTTATCGGTGAGCGGTCTCGCCCCACCTTTCCCATCGAGTAACCACGCAAAAACTGCGTCAGGAACGTTAACTTCCGATCCTTTTAAGCCTTCCACAGCGCCTCCGCCAGTAGCTGTTCTTTGCTGTCAGTCTAGCCACACCGGCAAGTTAAGCAACCATTTACCCCGCCATCGCGCTGAATTTATTCATAAAATAGACTATTCCTGAATCAACTGCGGCGGACAAAAAAGCCTGGCGAACCAGGCTTTTATATCAGATGGCGTGTCAGGCACGCGCGGGGTGATGTTGCCCATCGAATAATGGCGCAGAGGATGCCGGTTCCAGATGGAAATTTCGCGTACGGGCCTGCAACTCAACCACCTGTTTTTTTAGCACCGTCGAGGAGCCGGACAGCTCTTCCACCATCCCCACGTTACTCTGGGTGACGTTTTCCAGATCGGTCAGGGCCTGAGTGATTTGCGCGATGCCCTTCTCCTGTTCATAGGTCGAGGTGGAAATCTCATCCATCAGCTTGCTGACCTGTCCTGAGCCGCTGACGATTTCATGCATGTTCTTTTCGGCTTCGGCCACCACCATCGCCCCCTGACTGACGTTGCTGCTGGTCACGGCAATCAGGGATTTAATGCTTTTTGCCGCCTCGGCACTACGATGCGCCAGGCTGCGCACTTCACCCGCCACCACGGAGAAGCCCTTGCCATGATCGCCGGCCCGGGCAGCTTCAACCGCGGCATTGAGCGCCAGGATATTGGTCTGGAACGCGATACCGTCAATCATGGTGATGATCTCGGTCATCTGCTGGGCGCATTCGGTAATGGAGTGCATATTGTTGGCAACCTGCCCCATCAGCTCGCCTCCTCTCTTTGCCTGCAGAGTCGCCACGTTTGCCTTTTCATTGGCGAGGCGAGTGTTATCAGCGGTGTTTTTAGTGGTGGCTGCCATCTGTTCCATGCTGGCAGAGGTCTGGATCAGCGACGCGGACTGCAGCTCCGTTTTCGCTGCCAGTGCCGAACTGCGGGCGGCCAGCTGTTCAGACAGACTCATTGCGGTTGCGGAGGAGGTGCGAATCTCACGCACCAGCGTGGCGATGTTGCCCGACAGGGTGTTAATGCCCGGGATCAATCGCCCCGCGCAGTTATTACCAAATTCAGGAATAGTAACGCCCAGATTGCCGGAGACAACTTCTTCGATACTTCTTTTTACCGTATTGATGGGCACAACCAGGTACCGGGTCATGTAAACCCGGAGGAACATGAACGCGACGATAAACAGAATATTAAGTGAAATTAACAGAGGTGTTTGCGGTGCTAAAGAAATGACCAAGCCATCAATTAAGAGAAAGACAACCATCAGATAAGAAAGAATAAAAGTCCTTACGCTAATGTTCCTGAGCATAATATATCCCACAACGGAATTTTTAGATGATAAGGAATATATAGCATTGCGTTTTTAATTTTTCATCTTCATTTCGTAGAGACAATTCATAAATGGTATACCTCTTGTTATTTGCGTTAGGTAGAACAAATTCATCCACCAAAGCAATAATTAAAGTACTATACACTGTTGTTACCGTAACCTGAGAATGTCAAAGCGGTGAGCGATAATGCAGCTATTCAGACCTTCATACTTAAGCCCTATTCCTACTCCAGATGATGGCAATTTAGCCACGCTTAACTAACGCATTAAGGAATATATTTTAAGTTTTTACTGAAAAAACATTAATGTTTTCCCAGCGCTAATCCGATACTGAATTAAATAGATACCCTCGTATACCTGTGCGGTTCGTTTTAACGCCGCCAGTGTGTTTCTGTGAATGTTAAGCGTGAGAATTTTGATGATGTACATCGCGTGGGATCCCATCCTCATAGGCGTTTCCTGGCTGGTCGCGTTTTTCGCCGCATTTGTCGCGCTGGACAGTGCAGAGAAAATACGGCTCGCCAACTCGCGAGCCTCGCTGTTCTGGCGCTTCGCTGGCGGCGTAACGCTGGGCACGGGGATCTGGTCGATGCATTTTATCGGCATGCTGGCGATGCGCATGCCGGTAATGATGAGCTACGATCCGGAGCTCACCCTCACCTCATTCGGCATTTCGCTGGTCGCGGCAACGCTGGCTATCAATATTGCCGTGTCAGGGGGGTCGCTCTCCCTGCCCCGCCTGCTGCTGGCCACCGTCATCCTCAGTGCGGGCATCGTCTCGATGCATTATGTGGGGATGTCTGCCCTGCTGGCCCATAGCGCGATTCGCTGGAATATGCCCGTTGTGCTGCTGTCGGGGGTGATTTCGCTCATCGCATCTGGCACCGGCTTGCGGCTGGCCTTTCATCTTCGCCATCAACACAAAGGTGTGGTGAAGAAGCGGATTATCGCCGCCGGGGTGCTGGGTGCGGCCGTGTGCGCAACGCACTATACCGGCATGGCCGCCGCGGATTTCCATTCGGGCGCACATGCCATATCCGCCGGGATCGGCGAAATGAGACTCTCTGTCTGGGTTTCAGCCACAACGCTGTTATTGCTCGGCATTATGTTAATTATCTCTCACATCGATTCACATAACCGCGCCCACCAACTGACCGAGAACCTGCGCCAGCTGAACAACCAGCTGGAGATCCAGGCGCGCTACGACGCCCTCACCGGACTGGCGAACCGCCATCAAATGGACCTCATGCTGCTGGATGGTCTGCGCCTGGCAGATGAAAACAACCGCCCTTTTGCGCTTATTTTTCTCAATCTCGACCGCTTCAGGAGTATTAATGACACCTGGGGCCATTTTGTCGGGGATGCATTGCTGATCAATGTCGTTAAACGCATCAAGGCCAGATTGCACCCCGCCATGACCCTTGCCCGTATGGGCGGGGATGAGTTTGTGATTTCGGGGCCAGACTGTGACGAAGCCCAGATGTCAGCACTCTGTACAACGCTGGTGAGTGATATTGCCCAGCCTTTTTACTTTAGCGGTCATGCGTTGAATATATCCCTCAGCGCCGGGATAAGTCTCTACCCTGAACACGGCCTGACCCTGCATGAGCTTAAACTGAAAGCGGATATGGCGTTGTTTAACGCCAGGAATGAGGGACGCAATGGCTGGACGGTTTACCATCCGGGGATGTGAGCAACAGAATATAGTGCCGGTTTGGGCTGAAGCCTGACAAAAATATGCCTGCGCCCTGGAACGCTATATATTTTGCAGGTCATTAACGAATGGAAAAGTGAGCTTTTTTTAATGCGCTAACATCGGCGGAAAATAAAACTGTTCCAGCTGGTATAATTAATACAAATTTCACACGGATATCACAAAAAAATCCTGCCCGATCGGATGAAGTAGAGTATGTTTCAGAGAAGCCCACGCGTGCCGCTCCGTCGTGGATCTCAGGCACGTGACGTGCTGATAACTGAGACTGGCCTATGTCGCTTTCAGGGTTTGCTGCGCTGGATATGCTTAAAACGCCCGTGTGGGTAGTATCCCCGGTCACGGAGGATGTTCTGTTCGCCAATACGGCAGCAAAAAAGATCATGCAGGACGCGACGCTGGACAGCCTGCGCAAAGGAGTCTGCTCGGCACATGCGCAGGCAACGCTTGCGATGTATGTGCCCGATTTAAAAACCCAACAAGAGATTATTGAAATCTGGAGCGTGCTGGTAAATAACCAGCAGATCAGCCTCAGCTGCCGACTGTCGCTGGCCTTTTTTGATACCTGCGGCGAGGTGATTGTTTTTGAGGGCATCGCCCGGCAACCGGTAACGGGTCTTAAAGCCACCAGCTCCGGGACTTACCAGCGCAAAAAGCAGGGGTTCTACGCACGTTTTTTCCTGACCAACAGTGCGCCAATGCTGTTAATCGATCCCGCCCGGGACGGTCAGGTGGTGGATGCCAATCTCGCGGCACTCAATTTTTATGGCTACTCCCATGAACAGATGTGCAGCAAGCACACCTGGGAGATCAACACCCTCGGGCGCAATATTCTGCCGGTGATGACCGAGATCGCGCGCCTGCCCGGCGGCCATAAGCCGCTCAACTTTGTCCATCGACTGGCTGACGGCACCACCCGTCACGTACAGACCTATGCCGGCCCGATTGAGATTTACGGCGATAAACTGATGCTGTGCATCATTCACGATATAACCGAGCAAAAACGACTTGAACAGGAGCTCGAACACGCCGCGCTGCGCGACTCGTTAACCGGCCTGCTCAATCGCCGTCAGTTTTATAACCTCACCGATCAAGCCTCACCGAATCATCTTCCGGCCCAGCAGGAGTTCAGCCTGCTGCTGGTGGATACGGACCACTTCAAGCGCATCAACGATGTGTTTGGACATCAGAAAGGCGATGAGGTGTTGATTGCCCTCTCGCGAATGCTGGAAAGCTGTTGTCGAAAAGATGATTACGTTTTCCGCTGGGGCGGCGAGGAGTTTGTGCTGTTGCTGCCCCGCACGTCGCTGGATGCGGCGATGCAGATCGCAGAAACCTTACGCGCCGCGGTTGCCCGCATTGCCATCTCCGGCCTGCCCCGCTTTACCGTCAGCATCGGAGTGGCGCGGCATAACCCGGAGGAAAATATCGACGATCTGTTTAAGCGCGTGGACGATGCGCTGTATCGCGCCAAGAATGATGGTCGTAATAAAGTGTTGGCGGCGTGATGTCGCCATCTCTCTTTCAATGTATTCCTTGAGGAGTGGTTAAGATGAGCAAAAAGATCCTGATGCTGGTCGGGGATTATGCAGAAGATTACGAAACCATGGTGCCGTTTCAGGCATTACAGATGATTGGCCATCAGGTCGACGCGGTCTGTCCTGACAAAGCCAAAGGCGACTTTATCATGACGGCGATCCATGATTTTGACGGCGCCCAGACCTACAGCGAGAAACCTGGCCACCGTTTTATTCTCAACGCCGATTTTGCTGAGGTGCATGAAGAGGATTATGACGCCCTGTTAATTCCGGGCGGACGGGCGCCGGAATATCTGCGCCTCAATGAGAAGGTACTTGAACTGGTGCGGGCCTTTGACCAGGCGCGTAAGCCGATTGCCGCCGTATGCCACGGGGCTCAGCTCCTGGCCGCCGCTGATATCCTGAAAGGACGGACCTGCAGCGCCTACCCGGCCTGCGCGCCGGAAGTCCGACTCGCCGGCGGATACTACGCTGATATTGGTATCGATGAGGCGTATGTCGATGACAATCTGGTTACGGCTCCGGCCTGGCCTGCGCATCCGCAGTGGCTGGCGAAGTTTGCTGAAGTGTTGCAGAAGTAAGGTAGGTGGTTTCAGGCCAGCCTGTCTACAGTCTCAAAAAAGCGCTCTTCGGTCATGATGACGTTGTCTTTTGCGCTCTGATACTGACGCCGGATAAACCAGCCCGTTTCCGGCGCCATGCTCAGATAAAACGTCTGGCGGATACCGGGCGCATCGACATGCAGGGTCACAATGCCTGTCTCTGCGCCATTCCAGAGCTGCTCTGGAAGAAGTCGGACGCTACGGTCGCCGTTCTGCAACCGGATGGCGGTGATGTCATAACGGCATATGCCGCTGTTCAGGCTGTAGCCCACCGCGCTCAGGTCATGTAGATGTCTGGTGGATAGCGTCACCTCGATTCCGGAACCCGTGAACCACTGGCTGATTTGCTGCGCAAGTCCATCCATTCGCGAGCAGAACGTTCTGACTTCTGCGTCAGCAGATTTTATGCCGGACGGTACTCTGTCGTTTTTATGCTGCAATTTTTTAAAAAAATGTTCTCTGGCTGACACATTCTCTCCCGACGTTTTATTCCGTTCCGGCTGACCAGAATCGGTAATATTAAATGCTATTTACACGATGATTTTCTGTTCAATAACCGTTCATGGGCCTACTCTACTGCGCACGTTTTCAGTTGTTCCGCCACACCCAGATGCATATTACTCTCCAGCTTCTGCCATTCTTCATCACTCCAGGGACGAAAACCACTGGTGCTCCGTGCGGATTTTTTCAACCCCATCCGCCTAGCCATCACCTTCACTGCTACGGAATGTCTTCCCGGTAGACGAGCGGTAATGGCGAATCCTTCGTCCGGATAGTACATTTTCAGTATCTGTCATTCGTCCTCAGTCAAGAACCGTCCGCTCAGCACGCCCATTTTTTCCGCCATCAGAGCCACGGCTCCCGGCGTCCGGCCCAGATATGCCGCCAGCTCCATTAATGGCTGATGCCGGTAGTGCTACTCCAGATACTGCGGATGTTCAACAGTCCACGGGGTATGGGTATTCCGTTATTTTTGAAGCCGATTCATCGCGTTTTGTCTCCGGGCCGGTTTTCCGATAAAGCGTAACGACTCAGCAACTGATTCAGCCGGGCTTCAGTCTGTTGTTTCTGTGCCGGAGAAATCTGCCCTCCCTGTGCCTGTACCGCCATCTGTCGTAACAGTTCTTCCACAGGAATGGTACGGTTAAACGACTGCGCGATGGCGAACACCGCCGTTTTCAGTTCGCTGACGGTCATGTATTTGCCTCGCTTCTCATCCAGCGCGTTCAGTTGATTCGCCAGCTGCTGTAGCTGCGTCATCCCCTGATGCCAGCCGTCAAGCGACTCAGACGGTAATACAGCGGCCTCCAGCTGCTGCTGCCACTGTTGCGCCAGCGGTTTCGCCTCTTCAGGCCAAAGGAACAGTGCCTGCTGCACCAGACTGTCGCCATAACTGATAGCCCAGTCCGCTTTTAACTGTGCAAGCCGTGTGAGTTGCTGCTGTGTTTGCTGTAAACCCGTTTCAGACGACGGCGCTTTTTGTCGCAGCCGGGCCAGTTGCTCACCGGAAAGCGCGACGGGCAGCGGAGAAAGCGTGGCGGCAAACTCCACCTTTTGCGGGTCCGGCTGATGTGTTACCTGCCAACCCCATACGCACGCCCCGGCCAGCACCAGCATAGTCAGCATTCCGGCGGTAAATGGCTTCCAGGGCTTCGCAGGTACCGGCGGTCCGGTCATCACCTGCCTGTCCGGCAGCGGCTCTGGCTGCACGACATGCACCCGCTTTACGTGTTCTGACGGGGCTGTAAGGCTGGCCGGGATGACAGCACCACCCGCATTTCTCCCGCCGTCGCTGCTTTCCAGCCGCACCGCCGCGTTATGCATCAGGGTGCGCAGGGCATCAAGCTGGCTGGCATGCTTCAGCTCCAGACGCTGCAGCACCTCACCCAGCGCAGTCAGGTGAGCTTCCGCCTGGTGCAACTGGCTGAGGTCGGCATACGACAGCGTCAGGGTGCGCATCTCCTGCTGCAGACGTTTATTCAGATTGCTGAGAATTTCCATTCGCGCAGGTACCGGTTGCGGCCAGATATTGACCCACTGGTGGGAAAGGAGCGTTTTCAGTATCGCCAGTCCTTCGTTCATGCCGTACATGCCAGCCAGCCGGGTGCGGACGAGCGTGTACCAGGCGGCGGTCTGGAGTTCCACCCCATTGTGCTCAAACAGCGAGAGGCAGAGTGTTTCCGCATGCCGCCAGTTGACGTCCGGGCGCGCCGGATGGGTCAGTTTGTTCATTTCATCGCGCAGGACTGCGTAATCCACAAACGTGCGCGGGTCCCCGCCGGTTTTGAGGTGGTGGGTGTTTACCGGATTCATCATGCTGTCCTTGCCGGGTCACAAAAATTCAAAAACAGGAACGTTTATCAAGATAGTTTTGCTGCTTCAGATGTCGAAGCAGAACCTTCCCATCAGGCATGAATTCAGTGCCGTAACGCACCAGCCCGACACCTTTCAGCTCCGCATCTATGGTGTATCTCAGTTCACCCGGAATGTGCTGCTCCAGTAAAGTCACATTCATCGACTGCAACCGGGGTTCGTACTTTAATAAAACATTCGATAACGTCGCTGTCAGTTGATGTGCGGTTCCTGGCATGCCCTGAAGGATTTTTGTCATATCAGGCAAACCGTAGTCAGGCAAATGTGAAATGGCTCCGGCTCTTGAATTGAGGATACGCTGAATATTATCCAGTACAGACAAAATGACCTGGTCCTCTTCGTTTATCAGCTCCATGGAAAGATCCCCTGTAAAATTACCAGTAAGCGTTTCATATAAAGATGGGCGTTTATAATTCATAATACATTCGTTGAATCCTGTAGCGAAGCACAAATCACATACTTTATTGTGCTTTCTTTATTTTCATAAATACTTTTTTTTACAACACCACCAATAACCACTATGCTATATGCGGTTAAACACCAGGAAAGCATCAAACTAACTCGAAGTGGATTTGTGCCATACCAAGAAGAGATCATATAGATAATAACCAAACCAATAGCCAATAGCCAATAGCCAATAGCCAATAGCCAATAGCCAATAGCCAATAGCCAATAGCCAATAGCCAATAAAGTGTATTTTATCTTTATAAATCAGAAAGAAACCTCACCGGGATAACAATATATCTCATATATATCATTACAAAACCTAGCGAAACCCCCAGTGCATGCACTCCAAGCCAAACAGTTAATTTTGACGATTCTTTAGTGAACACTCGTTTACATAACCCTGAGAGTCTGTAAAACCTTTAAATTTTTCTCCGCTCTTATTACGAATAAAATATGGTGTGTTCACTATTGGTATACCTTCGTCATCTATCACACGAAATTGCTCATCATATAAACCATCTTTTATCAACTCCTCTACTAGTGGCAATGTTTTTGTTACAACTGGTAAGTTATTAGATACAGCCGCCATCGTCCTTTTCGTTCGCCGCAGGTACGTCCCCAGGGTTCCGTACTCGATTTTAACGGCTTCGAGCCGCAGGTAGCTTCCGCCGCCGAGGAGCGTGATGCGCTTTTTCTCCGCAAACGTGATGTCGCTCTCCGAGGTCAGGATTTGGATGGGTTTATTTTAAGACATAGCCGTCATAACCTAGTTCGCTAGGATAAAGAAGTTCTTTATCTGTGCCGTATAAGAATTCAATAGAGTCATAGGCTGCAACTTCAGATGTGCCGTAAAATGGGGAAGGTTTAAATATTACTTTCCCTTCAACGTCGTATAAAATAAAATAATAATCCTCATTCTTCAGGTATTTATAAAGTGATAGTGGAGATATTATTTTAGCATGGTATATATCTACTTTGTATTTTCCATCAGGGCTGACCATATCAAAACTCTTTGTTTTTTCATTGACAAACAAAGTAGAAGGCAAAAAAAACCAAGTAATTAACAATAGAAAAAAACAATGTGTACTTTTTTTTATTTTCATTTACAGAGGGATCTCCTTGTCGTTTTCTCTCGGTGAGATCCATAATACATCAGAAAAAACAATATAATCCCCACCTGAATCATGTTTTCTTTGCCACTCCCGAAAATCTTTATTAAAGATAGGTACAAATCCTGAAAAACCTCTCACCAGATGCCCCCACAAACCAGATAAGTAGGTAGACATGTAAATACTTGTTTCTTCTTTATTGAGAATGCGATCTTTACTCCAAATCCCTAGAGGCTCTGATGAATTCCCTTCATCAACAAAATAATAGGTATCCTTCAAGTAGAATCCCAACTTATCTACAATAAAAAATGTTTTTTCTTTCCTGGTTTGTGTCATTCCACGAACGCATATTTTAAGATTTGAGTTACCCATTGCACCATACCAATCGTTTATCGTATCCAATTTACTACCTATTGGACTGAGATTGACCTGGGATGTTTTATCCAATTCTATAACTTCGTCAGTGTACCCAAGAGATATCACATTTTTATTGAAATCACCTTTACTCTGAAGAAGTTTTTTTAGTCGGGCAATGCCTTTTGTACTTTTCCAACGACCAGAAAGTTCTTCAATCCCAGCGCTAACTTGTTCAAATTTTATTGCCCAGGACATTTTGACTATTTCAGTACTAACTTGAGTTGGTGGCAAGTTTCTTGCGTCCTCATCTAATGATTTTCTTTTACTTTCAGCAGTGAACGCAAATGCTGGCGAAATTTCAAACCACTGTTCCATTAACTTAGGAGCCATCTCCCACCCCATATTTCTCATCGCATCCGGAATCATATCAATATGAAAGAATTCCACACTGACTTTCTTTTCCTGCTGTTCCGGTTCCTTTGACGTCGTTGTCGATGAAACGGTCATCACCTAGTCCCCGCTCTAATCTGGAAAACATAGTCCAGGACCACGTTTTCTTCAGTATCCGAATTCACTGTATACGTCAGTGCTGAATCAGTTCTTCCCTGCAACGCACCTGTGGGTGTATTAACCTGATAAGCAAATTCCATATCTTCTGCCCCTGTTAATGCATCTGAAATTCTGAAACAGGCGGAGTTTGGTCCACATGACAAAATGGGTAATGGTGTGGGCATTTTAGTCTGGTCTTGCTCCAAGGAATTACCCCCCGCCGCCATCGTCCGCGTCGTCCTTCTCAGATACGTCCCCAGGGTGCCGTAATCAATCTTCCCCGCATCCAGCCGCAGGTAACTCCCGCCACCAATCAGGGTGATGCGTTTTTTTCCGGCAAACGAGATGTCACTCGCCGAACTCATCGTCAGCTTTTTCTCCGCAATCAACTGCATCTTCCCGTTCTGCGCCTGCATCTCCACCTGGCCTTCGCTGGCTTTCAGGCTCAGTTGGCCCGATCTCGCAAACAGCCCGATTTTTTCTCCGGCCAGCGCCGTCATGTTGCCCATCACGCCAGTGCTGATATCGCTCCCGGCGTTAATGGCAATGTTCTTCGCGGCGGTCATCTGCAGATGCTCACCGCTGGTGAATGCCATCCCTTCCGGCGCGGAGAACAGCAGGGTTTCGTTCAGCGGCTTCAGGCGCTTTTCAAACATCTGTATCTGGCTGTCAATGTCCGCCTTCAGCGCCTGCGCCTGTTCAGCGGCAGTTTCCAGTTGCTGAAGCTGCTGCAGGCAGATATCAATTTCTTTCAGGGCGGTCTCCATCTCCAGCACCTCGCCCGCCGCCTTCTGCTGTCCGTCCGCGGTGATAAACAGCCCTTTTGCGACGCGAATCACGCCATATTCATCGGTTCTGAGCTCAAATCCCTTGCCACGGAGTTTCTCCTGTGCATCCACCAGATGCCCGGTATTCAGCTGCGTTTTGCCGTACTCCGTGGCGAGCTTGATATGCTCCTCCCCGCGCCGGTCTTCCATCCTCAGCTTATTGTTCGCGGGCGTGCGCAGCACGTTGCGGGTGTGGTTGTCGCGGGCAACATGGTCCGGATGCTCAGAATCATGCAGGGCGTGGGAGATATACGGCAGGTCGATGTCGCCGTTGCTGTATGCGATGGCCACTTCGTTACCGTCGAGCAGCGGGGTGTGCCAGCCGTATGTCCCACCGGCATACGGCTTCGCCATCCGCAGCCACAGGTAGGCAAACCCCTGTCCAGTATCGTCCCGGTCGAAATCCAGCCTGACGCGGTAGCGACCCTGTTCATCCAGATGCGCGTAGATGTCGTTCTTCTCCCGGCTCTCAACCCGCGCCGGGAGGGTGCCATGCACTTCCGGACGTCCGGTTTCCGCCGGGCGGAAGCAGTAACGTTCGGTATAGGGCATCCCGTCGACGGAGACATGCAGGCGGGTGTCACGGGCGGCGTGGTACTCCACGGTGGTGATGACCATCCCTTCCTTAAGCGCCCGAATCACCTCGCCCTGCGGCTCCAGCACCTGGCCCGGCAGCAGGCAGGCGGCGTTACTCTCCAGATGAATACGCGCCGAGGCGTTCAGCTCCCGCTCATGGTGGATACGGGCATAGAAGGCCCCGGATTCGGTTTCCGGCTCCGGGTCGGTGTCGTCGCCTGCCTCCCGGTACGGCGCGACGTAGCGGTAATGCTCTCCGGTGGTCACCGCCTCACTGCGCACGCTCACCGTCGCGTCCATCGGTGTTCCGGCGATACGGTAGTTGTAATCCCGTACGCTGACCATGCCCGGCACCACCTGGTTCAGGGTGGACACGTCCCACACTGACTCCTGTGCCCCGTCATACAGCCCGGACGGCTCGCGGTACGGCAGATGAACGTCAAACCGGTAGTTCAGCTGGCTGTCGGCAAAAATATAAATATCCAGCCCGCGCGCCTCGTCCATTTCCGTGCGCCAGAAAATCCCGACCTCTGACAGTATGCGCTGAATAAATTCCAGGTCCGTCTCCCGCCACTGAGTAATCAGTTCACGTGCCGGGTAGGTACGCTCCAGACGAAAATCAAAATCCGCGCCTTCAAGGCCATGCTGGCGTAATACCTGCTCCACCACCTCCGGCACCGACTGATTCTGAAATACACTGCACTGACGGATACGCGTCAACAGTGCCAGACGGGAGCTCAGCACCACCTGGTAATGCGACTGGTCGGCAGTGGTGGAAATCCACTCCAGACGGGTGATGATACCGTGCACCGCCTTCCCGCTGCGCATATGCAGGGTGGTGTGTTTCATCAGCACATCCTGCGGGGCGATATTATCCTGCGGGGTGGTGAAGTCGATTTCCCAGCGAAACGGCTCGCTGAGTGCTTCGCGTCCGGTAAACTTCAGCACATCAGGTTTTACCGGGCTGTCGTTAATCTCCAGCAGATAGCGCGGCTGCCCGTCAAACAGCGCCAGCCAGTTGTCCTTGTCCATCACATCACTCCTTTACCGGTACAAGGCTGAGCCAGCCGTCGCCCAGTTCAATGGTGCGGGGTTTATCCGGGTCGAGGTCGTCCCGCGTGAGCACCAGACGCCAGCGGTTGTCCTGCATGTCCGGGCGGTTAAACAGCCCCACCACGGCGACGAATTGTGTGTCTTCATCCATCGGCATAGTGAGCGTCACGCTGCCTTTGGGCATCACCAGCAGCGCTTTTGAGGCCAGTACATCGTCTTTCAGTACCGCATCAGCATTGCGCAACAGAGACTGATAATCAGCACTATCGACTGCCTGACGGTCTTTCAGCTGGTAAACCCGTACCATGGTGGCCAGCGGCGTCTGGGCGCCGTCAGCATTCGCCGCGGTACGGGGGGTGAAATCCAGATGCAGCGTTTTAATTTTCTTGTAAAAGATGGATTTAGTGAGACTGACGGTACCTTCCGTCACGGTCTGGGTCAGGCCGCAGCCTGTCAGCAGGGCGCAGGTGATTAGCGTCAGCGCCCGCCAGCGGGTGACTGTTGTCATTCAACATTCCTTTTGAGGAGGGAAAGTGCGTAATTAATCGAAACGGTAATGACCATCTTCAGCGGGCGGTAACGCCCGGCAGTTCAGACCTTTATAGCAGCCCAGACTCACCGTGAGAGTCTCCCGGTTATCGCTGAGCCTGCCGTCCTTCAGGCCGAGCAGGCCTGTGCGGCCCAGCTGTATTCGCCGGCCTTTATCCAACCGGGGAGCTGGCAACAACCGGACCGGTACGGTAAGACGCAGCCGTGCATCGCTGCGGTAACCCAGATAAACCCGCATCAGAACCAGCAGGTCAGTATGGATCTGACCACCGGGTAACCAGCCTTCGGCTTCGTCAGGATCTTCCGTGACAAGCGTAACCCGCACCCTGCTACAGGCTTCCCTGGCGGTTTTGCCAAGCGTTGCCCGCTGCGAAAGTCGGACACGGTTTCCGGCTTCCAGCCCGGTGCGGTTTTCGATATGCACTGTAACCGGGTCGGGTTGGGTGATAACCACACGGGTATGCGGAGCCAGCAGGCTGACCAGCGCGCGGATACCTTCCGCATTGCGGGTGGGCAGCCGCATGGTGCCGAGCAGCGCCAGAAAGCGGGAAACCGGCGTTTCCACATGTTCCGCCGTGCCCGGGATACCCAGCCCCACCAGCCCCAGCAGGCACTGGGATGTCGCATCTTCCCCGCCCGCCTCAAAGGTGGCCGGATAAGCGTATTTGCGCCAGATCCGGTAGTACTGCGTGGTGATGCGGTGACTGAAGATGTCCAGAAACGACGTGACCGCCTCATAACCATCCCGGCACTGTGCGATATCATCCAGATACGCGCCCGGCAGGGGTGAATCCACACCGTACATCCCCAGGAAGGTGGTGCGGACGGTCGGGGGTAACCCGGGATTTTCCTCATCGGTCTCAACCGTCCGCAGCTCGGTGACCGGGAATCCCATCCCCGGCCAGGAGCGGAAACGCACCGGATCGTCGCCCGGATGGCTGGTCGCACCGAGCTTCGGCGCATCTGGACGCTCCTGCTCCAGCAACTGGCAGAAACGATAAAAATTAGCCTGCCAGATGTCCTTATTGAGGGTTAACGTCAGCCTGGTACGTGCTGGCTGTGATTCTCGTTCCATCTCAGTCGTTTCCCTCTCGGTTGCAGTACCAGCGTGAGCTGGTTAAAGAGGTGAATATCCGCATAGAGCGCGAAGAAACGGTGCAGCATCTCGCCGAACAGGTTCACGTCGCCCTCGCCTGCAAAGTTGTCCATGTTCAGCGTGACCTCGATATCCACGCCCCGCAGCATTAAACCTTTTTCAAAGCGGCGGATCAGTGTGTGCTTCACCGCAACGATGGCCTCAAGGCGACGGCGGTTCATCTCATCACCGGTCCAGTCGTACAGCGCCAGCGTCCCGCGCAGCACTTCCGGGTTATCCATCATGCTGAGGAAGTTTGAGCCGAGATGGCTCATCACCCTCCAGTGGAACCGGTCGTTTGCCGGAGGATACAGGGGCATGGTGGGGGCCGTGACGTTCAGTACCCTGACCGGAACTTTGCCCGCTTTCACCACCCTGTCCAGCAGGGTACTTTCCAGTGCCTTACGCGGCAGCTGGCCGTTGGTGCCGGTGATCCGCATGGAGAGCGATTCCGGTTTTTCGGAAAGCTGATCCAGCTCGAAAGAACGTCCGCCGAGGATAAGCCAGGTGTCATAAAGACCGGAAGCGCCGCGCTTAACGCGCGTGTGGTAGTAGCGTTCCGGCGCATCGTGGCGCATCATGCCGCCCCGGTGCCGGAAGCTGGTGAACGGGACATAATGGTGCTTGCCGAGCTTCACCGCGCCGTGGATATTATCCACGCTGTAAATCTCGGTGTGCCCGTCCTGGAGGCGCAGCGGCCGCAGCAGGTACTCATTCTGCAGCGGACTGAGCGTCAGCGGATCTGCCTCAAGCGTGAAGAGATTGATAACCGGCGCACAGTGCAGGCGGAAATTATCCGTTTCAAACGGCAGGTCAGGTGACCAGGCTTCACTGAGCACCATGTCGATTTCAAACCAGGTGCTGGCCGCCGTCAGTCCGATAGTGTCAAGGCCGCGCAGCTCCACAAACATAAACTTCGGACGGAAGCTGAAATACTCCAGCAGCAGCTGATAGCCGCTGAATGCCGTGTCGCTTTTCTTCCACAGACCGTCATTGTCATCAAAACCCACCGGTCTGCACCAGCCGTCAAACGTATGGCGTTCAGTGCCGGTTCCGGCATGACGGGCATACATGGCATGCACCCGACGGGTCATCGCCAGATGCAAGGCGGAACTGACCGGGCTTTCGGCATTCAGGAAAATAGCGACTTTCTCAAGCCCGGCCTTGCTCCAGTCCACTTTTTCCGGGCATTCAAAACGCAGGCGGATGGCCGAACGGCCGTCCGTTTCGGTATGCAGTCGCGCACCCGCAAGGTGCAGGGGTTGCAGGGGGACATCCCGCGTGGTGCGGTACTGGCAGGCGGTTTTGTGTGGCCCCACCGGACGCGACAGCACCGAAAATCCTTCTGCCAGCGTCTCTGCCTGACGCAGGCTCCGCCAGTCCGGCGTAAACTCAACGATGGCAAGCGACGGGATGGTCCGCATGTAGTGTGGCCATAACAGGCTCACCAGCCCCTCAGTCAGCTCCGGCAAGTCATCATCGAGCTTTTCACGCAGCCTGCCCATCAGGAAGGCAAATCCTTCAAACAGACGTTCTACGTAAGGATCGCGGGCACCGGGTTTATCCAGGTTAAGCATCGCCGCCCGGTCCGGGTGGGCGCGGGCAAATTCTTTTCCGGCCTCACGCAGATAGCGCATTTCGGCCTCGTAATAGCGCAGGGTTAAGTCATCCATGCACAGTATTCCTGATAGTTAACAAAGATATTCTAGTCACACAGCACCATGGCCCGGGCCGGATCGATGGCAATCAGCCCCGCCAGCAACACATCCATCTCGGGCATCAGCCGGGTTTTATCGGACTCGCTGCGACTGGCTTCCATGCGCAGCAGCTTCAGACGGCGGGCCTGAACCTCGAACAGCAGGCCCGGCTCCCAGTCCGCAAGCGTCAACAGCGGAGCGGAAGCCGTCAGTTCCCCCAGCAGATGCAGCGCCATCTCGTTGCGTCCATACTGCTCGGCCACCCGGGCCATCAGCAGGCGCACCAGCCAGCGCTGACGCGGGGTATCCATTCCCGGGCGGGACTGGAGCCAGGCGAGTGCAGCTTCAGGCCCTTCGCTGTCGCCCTTTTCCATCGCTTCAGATTCCAGTAACAGCACGTCGTCCTCATGCCCAGTGGCAGCCGTTACTGGCTCAGTACCAAATGACAACCCCTCTTCGTGTACCTTTTCCGCAATCCAGCCCATGGTCACCTCATCTGCAAACGGAGTGCCGTCATTCCATGCCAGTCCTTCCAGCCCGGGCAGGCGTCTGAGGAGCAGCCGCAGATCCAGCAGGACTGACGCCGACCAGTTCTCCCACGGCTGCCCCGAATGGCTGAGCCCCTGCCAGAGATACCACTGAAGATCGAGCCAGAAATGGTTCACCGCTTCGCAGAACATCTGGCTGGCCTGTTCGACCAGCTCAGCCCAGTTTTTCTGCAGATACAGACGCTTCAGTTGCGCCCGGTACTCAGGTTTAGGCGGGAGCAGCCGGGTACGGCCAGCGCTGTCCAGCGGCGGGATCTGATCGACTGTATCCCAGCGAATGGTTTTTATCAGCCGGTGAGAGGCCAACCATCCCTGCGGTTGCTCACCCAGCCAGTCGGAAAGTAGCCTTGCCTGATCGAGCAAATCACGCCCGGACTTCACGGCAGTCAGTTGTGGCGACGGAGAAAAGTCGGTGTCGCGTCCGGTTTCATGAATGCTGCTGTTCTGGGGTATAAGCACCTCCACCCCGCCGGAATGCGCTAGGCGATTATCCAGGATGGCACAGAAACCGGCAAAAGAGGGTTTTTCATCTTCAGGCCAGTCAGCGACGCTCGCCGCCAGCAAACTGACAGCCCCCGCAGTCAGCACGGCATCATCCCGATCCACTTCCGGCCAGCGCGAAAGTGTATCCAGCATTTTTGAGCTATTTAACCATTCCAGTGCAGCTTTCCTGGCATTAGCGCGCAGTGGGTGACAGCGTTTGCCGTAGCGGGACAGCATCGCGACCAGCAGTAATAACCCTTCTGCCAGTCCTTTCTCACCGTCGCGGCTAAGCCGGGCCTGGATATACCATGTGACGACACGGATATCTTTGGCGCTTTCACACAGTATCTTTTCCGCCAGCGTACAGAGCAGCGCCGGATCGGTCCCCGAGAGCTTATTAATTTCTTCGCGCATCAGCTGGAAATTGTCATCATAGGCCGGATCGTCACCCGTTTCCGTCTCAGGGCTGACAGGTTTTAACCAGTTATCCCAAAGTGACAGGGTGCCGGAGGCATTATCGATAAGGCATTGTTGCTCTTCCTGATTTGTGGCGCATGCCGATAACAGGGCTTGGGGTGAACTCATGTTTTTCCTTGTCTCATCTTTATTCGACGTCTTCAGCGCTGGCCGTAACCGTAAATATGGTTTCAGGCAACGTAAACCCCTGGAGCTTCAGCAACGCAAGCGGACCGTCGCCCAGTTCGCTGCGCATCACAAATTTCAGCGGATTACCGTCCTGCGCTATCCAAACCAGCTGAGTGCGGCTCGCATCAAGCGGGGTAACCTGGGCTTTATCCAGCAGACGGATGAAACCCCAGTTTCCCTGGTTGCTGGTGTAGAGTTGCATTCCGCTGCTGACGCTGCGCCAGCGGAGGCTCGCACCGGGGTAGTACGTGTTTCCCGGCCAGGTAAAACTCTGCCAACTTTCCATCTGGTTAAAAAAGTCCAGATTCTGTTCATCAAGCGTCAGCTGCATACGAGCCACATCACGGGAAGGACGCGCCATCAGTTCGAAGTGAACGTTCGCGTCCCCCTGGGCAAAAACGATATCCGACAGTTCAGCCAGCTGGTTAATGGCCCGAAGGAAATTCGGGTTCACCTCCATACCCTGGTTTGCTGAAGGATCCACCACCCAGTGACTCCCTTCCTGGTGAAGGATGCCGC
This sequence comes from Leclercia sp. TB492, assembly GCF_049974505.2. Lineage (NCBI taxonomy): Bacteria > Pseudomonadati > Pseudomonadota > Gammaproteobacteria > Enterobacterales > Enterobacteriaceae > Leclercia > Leclercia sp. TB492. The sequence continues at coordinate 2,584,002 of NZ_CM127572.1, forward strand.
CGAGGCTGGTTTTCAGGAACGTCGCGATACGGCCTGAATCACTGCGCAGGAACTGCGCCAGTAACGGCAGTGAGGCATCACCACCGGTGGCTTTAAACGGATAGCGACCGGCAAAGGCTTTGTTCCACTGATCGACAATAGTCGTCTGCCAGCGGGTATTAAGGCTTCCTGCCGCCGGAGTCAGCACCTGTCGCCAGGCCAGATCCAGCGGCTGAACAAACAGTGACTGACCGAATCCGTTCCACTCCTGTCCGAGGCTTGCCGCCACCAGACTGCTGTAGTCACGCGTATCGGTCAGGTCGGTAGCCTTGCCCTGGAAGACTGTCTGGGCCAGCATCTGGGACATCGCCTGCGGATCCGGCGCGCTGGTGACCTGCTGGAGCTTGAGGCGCACCTGCGTCACGCGGGCAAGCCAGGACTGGAAACTCAGGTTACCGTTACGTCCGGTGCCCTCTTTTCCCTCCATGAACCCCGTCAGCGGACCAAACACGTCATCCAGCGGTCCTTTCGGCCCCTGTGCCTGTTCGATGAACGGCCGGGCATATTTTTTTCGGCCAACCAGTTTTTTCGCCGAATCCACGATCGAATCCGCCAGCGCTTCGCCCTTCTCGCCTGTTTTTCCCTGGTAGTTCAGGGTGTTCATTAACGCCACCAGGGGTGACTGGCGCACATCGCCGATCAGGCTGAGCTGGGCAATGGCTTCTGACAGCGATGTCGCTTCCTGCCACTGAATGCTGTTGACCATATTCAGCCAGGCATTACCAAAATCGGTAAAATACCGTTCGGTCAGCCGGGCCTTCAGCGCTTCGGGTGCAATATCGCTCCCTGGCTGACGGGTTTTATCCGTCAGGACCCAGTCAATTTCATCGCGGCGAGTTTTAACCACGTCGTTAATCGCATCCTGCACCTGCTCTTCCCAGGCTTGGCGGGTAAACATGCCTGGCACTACTTCGTCCGTGCTGAAAACGGTGGAGGCATCGGTGTCGCCGGTCATATCCGCCAGCGTTAAATCTGGCCAGTTACTGGCCACACGCTTCAGCATGTCCTGATACAGCCCCGATTCAGCATTGCGCTGGCCAATCTGTTTGAGCAGGATCTGGCGCACGGTTGCGACAAGTTCAGCATCGTGCTTAATTTTCCATTCCGGATGAGCCGGGAGATTCTGCGCGTAAAAACCCAGCAGTTTCGGGGCCAGTTCATGCCAGGCGCCATCCGGCACGCCCTGTCGTTTTGACCAGGCCAGCAGCACATTTTTCGCCAGCCATCCGGCATCCGCTTTGTCCGGCCGGGCCATCATCAGATAGCTTTTCAGCACATCGTAAGCCCGCTGTGCTCCCTGCGTGCGGGCATCACTGGCAGGGGGAAGCTGAACATAGGCGTTCAGTTGCTGCTTCAGGCGCGCTGCGGTGGCATCACGCATTAACAGGGCATTATTGCGGGCATACAACGGCCAGAGCGCCGTCAGCGTGTCGCGGTCCTGATTGAGTCCAAAGCGGGTGTACCACGGCGCACCGGTCGCCTCACGGTTCTGCAGCCGGGCAATGGCCTGCTGAAGCACGAGCTGGTTATGCAAACGTTCGGTCAGCGGCTGTCTGGTATCGGCAGCAAGACGGGCGGTGCTCTGCGCCTGGTAAATCTGCGCCCGGTTGACGGTGAGGGACACGACTGTACCTGTGCCCCAGAATATAATCAGGCCAAGCAGCAGTAAACGCAGCCCCTTAAGCCAGTCGAAACTCAATTTTCTGGCGCGTACGACAGCACAGTCATCAATAACGGCTTTCCAGCCAGGGTTATCGAGCCGGGTATTGGGTACTGAGCCGGCAACAGCCAGTTCCGGGCTGAACATTATTCCCCGCAGACGGTATGCCGCCGTTCCCTGCACCAGTCCGCTCAGCAGGATGTTCAGGTCTGCTTTAAGGTCACCCTGCAGGCGGGAGGAGAGCTGCAGCAACCAGTTGTGCTGCGGGTTGTTCAGCACCTTAGACATTCCGGCCTGACGTAAACGCGACACCAGCGTATCCAGCGTGGCGAGCGCATTCTGCGGGGTGGCTCCGGGGCCGAACAGCGCACCGGTGGCTACCGGTTCACTCTTATCACCGGTAGCCGTTTCTTTGTCTGTCAGCCATATCCAGACGGGAGCCTGCCAGCCGAGGAGATAATCGGCCTTCTGGCGGCAACGTAAGAAGGCGTCACGCTCAACGTCGGTTGGCAGCGCTGAGGTATTTATTACCTGGATGATGCCGTCCACAGCTTTACCCGAAAGCAGATGTTTTAACCGGGACAGGAAAATTTCATCCGGCAGTGACTGCGCATTGCCACCATAGATAAGCACATTGCCGTCACCTTCCTGCCAGAGATCGCAGCACAGCCCCGGCACCGCCTTCTGAACCTCATCCTTATTGCCCATAACGAGCAGGATCCTGACCTGATGCTGCCAGCGACGCCCGTACCGCAGGCGCAGATGCTCTGTTACCGGTTCATGCAGAAAAACAGGCTCACTGTCATCCTCTGCCCCTGCAATAACCTGCGCTACCGGGGCGAGAATCTGCTTTTTATTCTGATTCCAGTGGACGTACAGACCTGATTTACCCGCAAAATCGAATGCCCTTTCCACCAGCCATCCCAGGAGTAACAACGCGGCCACTAGCACTGCACAAAATGTGAGTATTCGTTGTCCATCATACGGGCCTAACCCGGTGGACGAAGCCATATTTTCCGGAAAGGCGTAAAACAAAAATGCAACGATGACTGTCAGGAAAAAAATGACAGTAACAACAGAGCCGATGAGTGTTTTGACTTTGACCTTAGACATTCCCTGACGATCCCTTGCGAACTTCTTCTTTGGTGATTACGGTGACCCAGATGTCATCTTCATCTGAGGCAGGCTGCGCCGCGATAACCTGCGGGCCATTGTCGTTACAGGCAGCAGAAGCGAGAATAATGGCAAGCCAGGGCGCGGCACGTCCGGTATATCCCAGCGCGGGATCAATACTCCTGTTATCTTTCGACAAACTAAATACCACCCCGTTATTCTCACAGGCCATATTCCATCCACTTCCGCTGGCTATCGCCGAGCCTGTATGCCAGCCGGCTTTTAGTGCTACAGAGTCTGTTGCGGCCCATAACAGCGCTCTGTTTAGTGTTTTTTCAAGCCCGGCTTCCTGGCCTTTTTCAGGCCTGTGGAGACACACAGCATCAGGCCAGGCGACAGCATTACGGTTGCTGAGTACCAGCAGCGTGATGGCGTCGGCATCACCTTCATATGGCAGCGCTGGCAACGAAAACGTCACTGCTACAAGAATGCCCGGTTGCTCCCAGCGCTGGTCGAGCCAGGCATCAAACGCCGCCAGGCCTTTGCCAGCCAGAAGCCTGAAAAGCCGCCCTGTTTTGGCTGAGAGTTCATTTCTGAAATGTTCCTCTACTCTGGAACGAATATCATCATCGCAGTCCAGCATGAGGCAGCAGGGAATATCTTTCGGGAGCATTTCCGTTATCTTCTGCACCCGGGTGACAAGTGTTGACGTAGTGGAGATGATTTCAGCATCTAAATCGGTCTGGAAGGCATTCAGGGCTGCATACCTGACAGCAGACAACCGACCACGAGGGGTTGAAAGTTTTGCCGCCAGCGAAGAGCTTTCTACCGCTTTAATCAGTACACCCGTTTTGTTTCCTGTAATATGCTGAACGCTGGTACCCAGTATCCACGCACAGCGCTGACCCCGTTGAATTTCACGCTCAATCAAAAGCTCACGTTCTGTATTGCGGGATTCGGCTCCAGTCTGTTCCGCCTTATAGGCGAACCGGCGAAGCCCAAAAATAAGCCCCCATGAGCAGAACGGCAGACCCAGTGCAGTAAACCAGAATACAAACCCCGTACGCTCAGCGGTCCATCCCCAGAGCGTCAGGGCAATACCGCCCAGCATGATAAATACCAGAAACAGCATCCAGCGACGGGTATCAGGACGCGGAACTTTCGCCGCCTTTTCGGGAACAGCATCCAGCCAGACGGGCATAATCAGGCGACCTTTGCAGGTGCATAAGAACTGATCAATGTGCAGCCACACCCACATCTGTGTCCATGAAAGGCAACCGGGATCCCGTTATCAAGATAATTCGGGTTACCTTCGATGATAGTTGTCGGGCCATGTCCGGGTATCGGACAGGAAACCATGTCACCTTTACGCGCCACACCGAGCCCGCCAAATTTCATCGTTTCGGAAGCGGTCATCACTGAGCCACCGTGAGTGGTTTTATCGCCTTTTCGAATAATCTGGAGCATTATTTAAAGCCTCATTGTTCGTTTATAGATGATTTACTGTTCTCTTATCAAAGATACGAGTTTTAGTTCATTTATAAAAAATAAAATCGTAAGGTGTGATATTTTTATCCACAAAAAAACGAATACATGCTTCACTTCTGACTTTGAAATAAATATTTATTTAACAACGGCATCAACCTTAACCAAGATAACAAGTGGAGTGCCTTTTGAATTGATATAGCCGACATTCACACATTTATTATCGAAGGACCACTGTATTATTTTTATTCTTTCAGTGTTACAAGATAGGCTTTGGTTTGTGTGTTACTATCTGAAACAGTGAATAAATGTGTCTTCAAGTTAATTGATGATTCATTTTCAATACTATGCAAGTAATCAGATGTGGCATTTTTTAGAAATTTTTCGTTTTTTCATTCTCTTTCGCTAATCGTTGATATTTGTCTATATTTTCTTTTGAGGGGACATCGCAACGAAGCATATTACTTGCACGTCGGATATCCAATGAAGATAGTTTATTGTTCATTTTATTGATTGAAGGTACGTATTCCACAGCGGGTCATCCTTGCCGTATTACCATTCACTCCCATGCTTAGCAATCACACGGTATAAGCGGTCGCGGTAGGAGGCATTATGCACCGCCTGAAGATACTCCTGCTCCGGGTAGGAGCCGTCATGGTTGCTTTCAATCAACTCCAGCAACCGCTGGTAGTTATATTTGTTCAGTGCGTGAGTCGTACGCGTTTCATCCTGCGCCGCTTTATACAGCTGCTCCAGAATACCCTTCACCACGTTGTCCGGTTGTTGTATGCCATCAATCAGTTCAAAACTTGCAGGTGCCCTGTTCAGCGTGACAAAACCCTGTGATTCCAGCGCATACTAGTTCATTCTGAACCTGGCATGCACAATACCAGACGTCGCTTTACTGGATTAACTTCATATAAAAAGTGAATGGATATTTTTTATTACCTGCTGCATTTGACCATATCCCTTTCAACTGTCCCTTTTCAAACAGACCATCAAACGTCTCCGTTCCCTCAGGAACAAAAGCATTCAAGATCAATCGCTTATCTTTCCGACGGCCAGTTACATTTATTTTTTTATTCATTTTCTCATAAAAATAATAACCAGAAACATTGTCACTGTTATATTCGAGATGCAAGCCTATTCTGAATCTTCCGTTTAATTTTCCTATATAATTAGTCGAATCAGAGTCTATACCACAGTTACTTAAACAACCAATATCATTCAAATTTATAGAGTCAGAATCTTTGCTATCAAGAGCAATTACAGGGAATTGTTTGTTTTCAACACCATTAATAATATGTGATAGATAAAACAAAATATCATTCCCTGTATATTTATTGGGTTTATATGCTAACTTAATTTGATTCACACATAATTCTGAAGCTACTTGTAAAAGCAAGCCATCTTTTTTTTCAGAAATTTCCCCTGCCGATGTATCACATTCCTTGCCAGACCATTTTTTCACGTTATTACTGAAATCAACAGAGCTTTCAATGTAATAATACCTTACAGGTGAAAGGAGTTTATTGTTATATTTAAATGTAATAAACTCTATAGCCTTTGTACTATCAAGGTACGCTTTCGAAAAAGCGTATCTTTCTCCATATTTTTGCAAAGAGACATTTTCTGTTGTTTCATTCATATCAAAATAAGGGAATATTTTTTTTCCATTTTCAATATCTGCCAATTCAACTTTGTAAGATACATCACCAATATTCCGTTCCATTTTCAAGAAAATATCGCAAGAAACACTTCCCTTTAAAGAACAGTCTGTAACATCTAAGTCAACATTTGCATGTACATAAAAGGAACATAAAGATAAAACAAGACACACTATATTATTAGATTGTTTCATTTATTATCACCTCAAATAATTCAGCATAATCCTTAAACTCATCAGCCTTATCAGGAATACCATGCCGATAACCATTGATGATTAATCTTGCATTAAAGTAATCCTTTTTACCTGTTCCCAAATAAGCCTCTAATGTATGGCCGGCCCTGAAACTACCTTCTTTCATACCTTTCATCATAATTGAAACAGCAGTACCGATTTCAAGGCAGAGATCTGGGCTGGTAACAATATCTGTACCTGTTATAGATTTGAACTTCTCATAGGAAATTTTCCATGTTAACTGAACTAAACCACGCCCGCGATATTTATACCCATCGCCAATATTTGTGTTGTGGTTCAACATAGCTCTTTGTCGGTTAGATGCAGTTGGACCTGAACCATAATCGACTTCCGCTTTGTTATATGAAATATCTTCACTAATTGGTTTAAAGAACAATCTTTGCTTGTAGGCATAAGACTCTATTCTTATTGTAGCAAGCATATAAGAAATATATTTCTCATTAAAATCCTCGAAATAATTATAATACTGCCTCTTCATTTCATTTAAAAGTTTTCGCAATGAATCTTCAGAGTCTTGAGTCAATGCAGGGATGGTTATTTTGTTTCCGCTATCATAGAATCCAAAAACTACAGAATGTTTTTCTTTATACTTTTGAATAAATTTTTCGATATCAAACCATTTAGATGAACTGTTCATTGCCTCCAAAAACACCACCGGATGCATATGCCACGCCTCCGGCCCCAGCGCAACGCCCTTTTCAGACACTTTCTTCATCCATGTCATCTTATCCAGAAACGTTTCCAGATACGTCTTCCACAACGGCGCATCCCTGGTTAACGTCCCCAGGTACGTCTTCCACAGCGGGTCATCCTTGCCGTAATACCATTCACTCCCGTGCTTCGCAATCACACGGTATAAGCGGTCGCGGTAGGAGGCATTATGCACCGCCTGAAGGTACTCCTGCTCCGGGTAACAACCGTCATGGTTGCTGTCAATCAACTCCAGCAACCGCTGGTAGTTATATTTGTTCAGTGCGTGAGTCGTACGCGTTTCATCCTGCGCCGCTTTATACAGCTGCTCCAGAATGCCCTTCACCACGTTGTCCGGTTGTTGTATGCCATCAATCAGTTCAAAACTTGCAGGTGCCCTGTTCAGCGTGACAAAACCGAGCTCGCCTAACGCATACTGTGACACTTTCTTCACACTGGCTGCGGGCAACCACCCACCCTCAGGGCGTATCTGATACCAGGCCGCGTCCTGGGTACCGGCCAGCGCATTCCCTGCCGCATCAGCGCCGGGCACGTTTGCAAGCGTCAGAATACCCGGGGCCTTTGTTTTACGGCTGCCTGCAGTTATTCCGGTATCGCCCCTTTCTGATAATGGCGCATCCTTCTGCCAGGTCAGGTAAACCGGAGCATCGTCCCCCGCCTTTCCGGGATTGGTGATGAACGTTTCCATATCATCCATGCTCAGGCACTCGATGTGCACCTGGTAGCGCGAGCGTTTCCCGTTCTCTTCCGGTAGCTGGTAAAAACCCATATGCCCGAGACTGTCTCCGGCACTGACCGGCACTGGCGCGGGAGGGACATACACATAATTGCCTTTATGTTAGGAACCATATTTTTTAAGTAAATATTCTTTCAAAGAATTCGCATTCTTATATTTAAATGGATTGTCCTTTGTATCATACCCTGATAAATTAAAGTCTTTAGCCAACAATTCATTAGTATGTATGCTTCCTTTTTTATCATATGTATATCCATATACTTTATAATAACTGCCTTCCCCCCCCTCCCCCCACATTACCAAACTAATGATATTTATTTCTGACTCAAGCTTCGTAAAAAAGACAGTACGCACAGAAGGAGCCATATTATCATGGTTCTTTATCGCATCGATAATAATTTCACCACTCGAATTCTCACGAATAAGATTCAAAGCATTATCCCTTATATATTTAATAGCGACGCTATTAACCCCTTTTAAAAGAAAGGGTCCCTGCTGTATAGATTCAAAATCGACAATGTAGCTTTTTCTTGTTATCGGATCTATTTTTAAAGCATTACTTGAGCGCTTACAAACAGAACTCTTTAAGTTGATGGGATCAATCCATTTTTGACTCATACGGCTATATGACTTTGCAAAAACTATATTTAATTCACCATCTACTGCATAGATATTATCAAATAATAAAACTCCATCAATAGATGCTGAATCCATGCTCAATCTAACACCAGAAACATCTCCCCATTGACAGGAAAAATTATAGTATTGTTTTATCACAACATTACTGGAGTTACCTTCGAGTCCCACATCAATGTTTTTAATTCCACTATCATTCTTCACTTGCAGTGAAAAATATTTGATATCTTCAACTTGATCAGAAGGTGATAATTTAAAATCTGTTGCATACGATAAATTTGCAAAAAAGACAAACAAAAAAATCAATACCTTAGAAAATTCCATCAAAAACTCCCTCGTGTAAAAATCTCATTAAATTATTATGCCTATCGTCATAGTGGTTATCATAAAGATTAACAACCCTTGTTATTGAGTCTGATACAGTTCTGCTAATACCATTATCAGCCCTGCTAAATAAGTTATTCTGATCCCAAAAGTACAAAGCAGATCTTGCTGCATAAACAGGTTCAACCAAGAGATCTGGGTTAGATTCAAAATCAACATGCTCTCCCCAAATCCTTTCGTGATAATTTGTAAAAGATCTATAGTTATTTTTAAATGTTAACTGTTTCATTCCTCTTCCCCGATATCGCCATCCATCCCCACTTGCAATATTATCATTCCCCTCTCGATCACCATATGCTCTGTTCGCAATATTTTGTTTATCTGCCGCTTGCCTCCCCGGAATATACCCATCCGTTTGAGCATCTTGAGGATGATTACGATAATATGCAAACTTATCTATAAGCACTTGTGGTCTATAATTAAAACCCTCGCTCAGATTAAAAGCAGGACCTACTTCTTGATATATTTGAGCAAAAAAATGATATAGCCTATTTTTAGTATTAATATTACAAACATCAAACTTATTCGAAAATTCTTCTGCAAGAATATCAAGAACAGAGTCAGAAACATTGCTTAGGCTGGTCCATATCCTCCTGAGCATTTCTCGCGTAATTTTTGACTTCCCTTTTGTTATACCATTTAAAAATGTTACAGGATGCATATGCCACGCCTCCGGCCCCAGCGCAACGCCCTTTTCAGACACTTTCTTCATCCACGTCATCTTATCCAGAAACGTTTCCAGATACGTCTTCCACAACGGCGCATCCCTGTTTAACGTCCCCAGGTACGTCTTCCACAGCGGGTCATCCTTGCCGTAATACCATTCACTCCCGTGCTTCGCAATCACACGGTATAAGCGGTCGCGGTAGGAGACATTATGCACCGCCTGAAGATACTCCTGCTCCGGGTAGGAGCCGTCATGGTTGCTGTCAATCAACTCCAGCAACCGCTGGTAGTTATATTTGTTCAGTGCGTGAGTCGTACGCGTTTCATCCTGCGCCGCTTTATACAGCTGCTCCAGAATGCCTTTCACCACGTTGTCCGGTTGTTGTATGCCATTAATCAGTTCAAAACTTGCAGGTGCCCTGTTCAGCGTGACAAAACCGAGCTCGCCTAACGCATACTGTGACACTTTCTTCACACTGGCTGCGGGCAACCACCCACCCTCAGGGCGTATCTGATACCAGGCCGCGTCCTGGGTACCGGCCAGCGCATTCCCTGCCGCATCAGCGCCGGGCACGTTTGCAAGCGTCAGAATACCCGGGGCCTTTGTTTTACGGCTGCCTGCAGTTATTCCGGTATCGCCCCTTTCTGATAATGGCGCATCCTTCTGCCAGGTCAGGTAAGCCGGCGCATCGTCCCCCGCCTTTCCGGGATTGGTGATGAACGTTTCCATATCATCCATGCTCAGGCACTCGATGTGCACCTGGTAGCGCGAGCGTTTCCCGTTTTCTTCCGGTAGCTGGTAAAAACCCATATGCCCGAGACTGTCTCCGGCACTTACCGGCACTGGTGCGGGAGGGAAATGCACATCATTACCTTCATAGTAGTGATTTTTTCATATATCAATCCTTAAGCAATCGTTAACCCTATTAATCCAGCCATTGAGAAATCTAACCTGCGTGTTAGGTACACCATCAGTTATGCTTAAAGAACGATAATAAGCTTTCCTAATTTCTGCGATACGTAACAATAGTTGCTCCTGATCTTCAATTGCATTAATGCACTGGTTTATATCATCATCCATTGTGTTGCTGTTCTTATCCCCGTATTGTGGACACAGCCCTAAGTGAGGTTCTTCTTTTCAAGTGGCATCGCCAGCGATTGTAATCGCACTAAATATAATTAAACACCATTATCCTCATTATTTTCCGGCAGACAAAGCCCTCACTGTAGATGTTACTTCACCAGCCTCAGTACAAATAAGCGTAACCCTGTTCAGTACTATTACGGTCAAAGCCCAGCCTGACGCGATAACACCCATGCGGGTCAAGCCGTCGCACCAATACCTCCGGAATTATTTATAATGTGACTCTAGATACTTCTTAATCTCCGCTGCATTTTTATACTTAAAGTGTAACTCTTCTCCATTAAACACTCCATCAAGGCCATTAAGATTCTGGTCATTTTTTATAGAGGTGTTTATATCAAGATGATTAGAGGAGTATTTATAACCATAAACCTGATAAGAAACTGCATTTATTTTTCCGCAGAATGGCGTTGCTTCCAAGAGATCAGTACAATTACATTGTTTTGTTTGTATATGTTAACTAAAAATACTGTTTCAACATTAGGAAGATCACCATCAACCTCATAAGAATCCACTTTATAATGATTGCCATTACTTTCAAAATAAAGACCCAATGGATAATTGATGTCACTATCCTTCTTAATATAGACACTACTTTCGTTATCTAACTTAAATGGCCCTTGCACTATATCTGATTGAGCGACCGTATAAAAAGATAAAACTAAAAAGGACAGCCCTAAAATAAACCCACACATAAATTTACTCCTTGTCCACGCCCAATAACGGGGCTACAGCATTAAACCTCTGTAGGCGATCAGAATAACCGTTCTGTCCACCATTAACTTTTTGCGTAACCTCGTATACGTTTAATGTACTGGCAGTTTTGTTCAGGTTCTTACTTGCCCAGAAGGAAAATGCTGACTCTACACCATATTCAATATTACTCATCACTAATTCGGGGCTTTCAATAAAGTCTCTCTTATCATCAGGATTCATTTGATTATGTTTATTAGTGAAAAGCCTATATCCATCTTTGCCAGTCAGTTGGATCATTCCCCTGCCTCTGTATTTATAGCCCTCACATGCAGGCGTATTTCTTTTTTTCCATGTCCTGTTTCCTGCGTTGAATAACTGTCAAACTCACCCGTATTTATTCTTTTTATCGGAAACTCATTTTTAAAGCATGATATAATTTACCCTGTTCCCCCTTAACTGCTAGCGAGTAATCAGTTTTTTATAATGCATCTGATCATACCTCACTGACTACATGTTTAAATCTGAACATAACATATTGTTATCCATGGATTTATTTTTATTATTGATATATCTTACCTTACACCATTTCCCATCATCACTAACAGACAATAAATTAACTTCATCACCTTTAATAAGATAGGTTTTCTTTATCTTATACACCGAGTCGTAAAAATAAGATCTCGCTGACACAACATTTATCGTTTGATATGATGAGCATTCATTTTTACCGGATTTAATTGGAGTTGCTTTAATTAAAACAAACTTTCCATTTGAATTTTTCTCATCCATAACTTCAACTTTTGCAGAGTCTTTATTAAATATAACCCAAGGGCTATTAACAAAAGTCTCGCACTTCCCTTTTTTATTTGCAATCACAATGGAGTAGTTGTCATCAAATAATGCATTCTTATTATTATACAACTTATATATCAATTTATCCGTACTATTATAAATTACAATTGACAGATGTTTTATTTTGTCGTTTAAGATTATGTTCGTGTCATAGGCATCCATATCATTTTCTATTTCTTCTGTTTTTTCACCTATAAAGTTCATATATTTTTCGGCTGGCGTCTTATCTAAATAACAAATACCTTCTTTAACCAATATTCCATTCTTTTTACTTTTAATATTCGAGTATAGACAATCGATAAAGAATTTATTGTTACTATATTTCAAAGTTGCATAGACCGTAGAATCATGCAACGATCTACTGTCAGCTATAATTGCAGGGGCATTTGAAAAAAAATCAAACGAATAAGAAGGGTTTCCTGTGTAATCTTCTGTGAAGTTTAATATTCCTTTTTTATCGTTTTTTTGTGCATAAATCACATTGTTTATTTTATCGTATCCGTAATTTATTGGCTCATCAGCAAAACTAACCATTGAGCATCCACTTAAGGAGAGCAATAACAGATATATATATTTATTCATTTTAAAACCCCTTGGAAATAGAAGACGTTTCTTCTAAAATGGTTTGGAATTTCATAGCATATGAAGCTATTAGAACCTTTTGATCACTACCGTTAATGATCTTTCTTGCCCCTTCGTAATCTATCCCACTATTGTTTATATACGAGGAAAGTTTCTTACCTGTAAACAAACCATCCTCCATACCCCAAATCATAATTGGCACAGCATGTTTAAAATCACCCGCGAGATCTGGTTGACTTACATAATCGATTTCAAATTTATCCTTTGCTTTTTGATAATTATTTTTCCAGGTAAGATGCACACATCCTCGCCCTCGATATTTATATCCATCACCCTCTTTCGTATTTCCGTTAACTAATGCTCTGTTTTTTAATGCCTGTGTTGCAGCAAGAACGGGATCGTATTTATTAAAGTAACTCAGACCACCTACCTCTGGTTGTTCACTAAAAAACTCACCAGTTGGGAAGTGATATGTCTCATGTCTCGTAGTTGCAAGCATATACGAAATGCCATATAAATTTGGTTTATACTCCAAATGTTTTGGATAAAAGTTATTTATGCTCTCTAGGATTTTTTTCAAATTATTTTTTGAATTTTGAGATAAAACTGGCGTACCTGAAGCAAAAGTAACATGTTCTTTTTCATAAAGGGCAATAAAAGCGTTAACATTAATTAATTTTGATTTTTCCTTCAGCGCTTCCAAAAAAACAATCGGATGCATATGCCAGGGTTCTGCCCCCAGCGCAACCCCCTTTTCTGCCGTTTTCTTCATCCACGTCATCTTATCCAGAAACGTTTCCAGATACGTCTTCCACAACGGCGCATCCCTGGTTAACGTCCCCAGGTACGTCTTCCACAGCGGGTCATCCTTGCCGTAATACCATTCACTCCCGTGCTTCGCAATCACACGGTATAAGCGGTCGCGGTAGGAGGCATTATGCACCGCCTGAAGGTACTCCTGCTCCGGGTAACAACCGTCATGGTTGCTGTCAATCAACTCCAGCAACCGCTGGTAGTTATATTTGTTCAGTGCGTGAGTCGTACGCGTTTCATCCTGCGCCGCTTTATACAGCTGCTCCAGAATGCCCTTCACCACGTTGTCCGGTTGTTGTATGCCATCAATCAGTTCAAAACTTGCAGGTGCCCTGTTCAGCGTGACAAAACCGAGCTCGCCTAACGCATACTGTGACACTTTCTTCACACTGGCTGCGGGCAACCACCCACCCTCAGGGCGTATCTGATACCAGGCCGCGTCCTGGGTACCGGCCAGCGCATTCCCTGCCGCATCAGCGCCGGGCACGTTTGCAAGCGTCAGAATACCCGGGGCCTTTGTTTTACGGCTGCCTGCAGTTATTCCGGTATCGCCCCTTTCTGATAATGGCGCATCCTTCTGCCAGGTCAGGTAAGCCGGCGCATCGTCCCCCGCCTTTCCGGGATTGGTGATGAACGTTTCCATATCATCCATGCTCAGGCACTCGATGTGCACCTGGTAGCGCGAGCGTTTCCCGTTCTCTTCCGGTAGCTGGTAAAAACCCATATGCCCGAGACTGTCTCCGGCACTGACAGGCACTGGCGCGGGAGGGACATGCACATCATTGAAAAAAGGCTCACTGCCGGATGCTGCCGGGGCAGCCGTCAGGCTGTCACCATCTGACACCACCCACACCCGGTCGCCCTTCTTCAGCTTATCCTTATCCCGGCCCAGTGTGACCAGACTGAATGTTCTTGCTGCATCGCCGGCGTTCCTGCCGGGGCGAACGACCTGCTGCGCGGTATTACCGGGCTCGTAAGAAAGCGGGAAATCTGCCGTCAGTCTGCCTGCATTTTTATACTGCAGTACGTCTTCACGGCTCAGATAGTATGACCAGTCTGTACGCGAGGTGCAGTTCACCATTCCTTCTGACTGAGTGGTGTAAGCCGGGGCGCATTTTGCCCACCAGGAGGGAACGGGCGCTGACGCCGCCGCTTTCAGTGAGCCCCGGTCAGACACCGTCCAGATTTTCGTTCCTGCGGCCAGCGTTTCTCCTGCAGCATTTTTCGTCTCACTGGTAATGGTCACCTCTGTAAACTGACGCCGGTCACTGCTGCGGGTCACGATGGTGTCACTCAGCGTGACAGGGGTGTCTTTAGCCAGTTTTCCGGCTGCGCGCCCCGCCTGCAAATCTTCCGCGCTGGTGTAGTAACGCTGGACGCCTGCTACTTTTCTGTCTGACAGGCTTCCCTGTTGTTTATAAGCGACACAGGGCGCCAGATTCATATACAGCGTGAAAAATGTCAGTCCACTTTCTTCCGTGTCGCCCGGCTGAATATGATGTTTCACCAGCACAAAGGACGTTGAAAGGTGCAGATTTTCTCCCCGCCATTCAATAGCGGCGCTTTCGTAGTCCTTACACACACGCCAGGCTACGATTTCTCCGTCGGCCATACAACGAATAAATTGCTCCCCTTTATACAGTTCACAGCGATATTCTTTCTCGGCCTCGCTGTCCGTACTCAGGGCACACCAGGGGATGGTAGCATCGGTAATATGAATGCCTCCATGCCACATTCCCTGACTTCCTACCAGATACAGTCCCGACCTTTCACGTTCAAGCTTCGATAATAACTCTTCAGCAGAAGTGAACTCCTGACCTTTAGCATCTGAAGGGACGGGAAAACTCTGTTTAGGTATAACTGCAGCCATAAAAAACCTCCGTGTTAATCACATGCCCATTTTGCAGAACCTTTGGCAGGATCCTTTTCAGGCTGATTCTGTCGATGTTGATCATCATTTTTCGATGGGTCCGAATTATCCGTTCCTGGCTCGTTATTAGTGTCCGGGTTTAAAGAGGTTAAAGGAAAATCGGGAGTGTCACAGGGAAGACTTGCAGGAGTACAGGGAACCAGATACGTCGCCACTTTCATTATCATCATCCCTTCCGAGCCATGCTCTATCCCGTTCTGGCTCAGCTTCAGATATGATCCGCCGCCGTTCAGCGTTAAGATTTTCGGCGTGGTAATGGTGATTTCGTCTTCGTTACTGGTGATGGTCATCTGCTTTTCAGAGAACAACGCCATAGTGTTATGCTGTGCCTGAACCTCAATATCCCCCTGATTCGCAACCAGCTTCGCCCCATCCTTATGTACAAACAGCCCCAGTGCCTTTTCTACCGTCACGGACAGGTTTTGCATGGCGCCGATATTCAGATGCTCGCCGGCGTTAATCATGGTGTTCTTCGTGCTGGTCAGCTGGAGATGTTCACCGGAGGTCAGTGCCACCCCCTGCGGGGCGCTTGCCAGTATCACCGACGACTGAAGGTCTTTCAGCCTGCCCGTGACCAGGTTGATCTGGGTGCTGATATCCGATACCAGCGCCCCGGCCGCTTCGGCGGCACCGTTCAGCGCCTGCATCTGACTGTTGGCTTGGGTAATCTGATTCACCGCCGGGGTCATCTCCAGCACCTGCCCCTGCGCTTTTGGCTGCTCATGTGCGGCCAGGAAAAGCCCCCTGGCCGCACGAACGGCACCATACTCATCCGTGCGCAGCTCAAAGCCTGTACCGCGACGTTCGCGCTGCGCATCAACCAGATGGCCCATATTAAGCTGACTTTTCCCGTACTCCGTGGCGAACTTGATATGCTCCTCACCGCGCCTGTCTTCCAGCCGCAGTTTGTTATTCGCCGGAGTACGCAGAACGTTGCGCGTGTGGTTATCACTGGTTACGTGGTCAGGGTGTTCAGAGTCATGCTGCGCATACGCAATATACGGCCGGTCAGGGTCTCCGCTGTCAAACATTACCGCCACTTCCGTACCGTCGAGCAACGGCGCATGCCAGCCGTAGGTGTCACCGGCGTACGGTTTCGCCAGCCGTAGCCACAGATAAGCGTAACCCTGCTCGCTGCTGTTGCGGTCAAAATCCAGCTTCACCCGGTAACGGCCCTGCGGGTCAAGCCAGGCATAGATATCTCCTTTCTGTGTGCTCTCCACGCGCGCCGGCAGCGTGCCGGAAATCACCGGACGGTTAAGCGGTGCCGGGCGGTAACAGACGGTCTCACTGTAGGGGATACCCTCGAACGACATCCGGAAGCTGTCCTGCCGCGAGCCGCTGGCTTTTACCGTGGTGATAACTATCCCGTCCTTCACCACCTCCGGCAGGCCGGCATTGGTTTCCAGCACCTGTCCCGGCGCCAGATGCGGGCTGGAGGTGCGCCCGCTGACGGTATACTGCTTATTCAGGATGCGCTCGTGGCGCAGACGGGCGAAGAACGCGCCGGTTTCGGGGCTTTCCGTATCACCGGCTGTCAGAAACGGCTCTGCGTAGTGGTAGGTTTCACCCGTTGTGATGCCTTCCTGACTGCTGAGGCTGACCGTGCTGTCCTGCGGCGTCAGCGCTTCCCGGTAGTTGTAATCCCGGGTCGTCACCCCGCCACTGACAACGTGGTACGCGGTATGAATATCCCAGACACTCTCCCTTCCGCTGTCACTCATCCCGGCAGGGTTGCGTAACGGGAGGGTCACACCAAACTGGTACTGCTCCTGAGAGTCCTGAAAAATGACGACATCCTGCTCAAGGCGGCTGTCCATCTCGAACCGCCAGAAAATCCCCACTTCGGCCAGCAGACGCTCAATAAACTCCAGGTCGGTTTCACACCACTGAGTAATCAATTCCCGGACCGGATACTCGCGGGACAGGCGGAATTCAAAGTCTACCCCTTCCAGCCTGTGTTTACGCAGGATCTGCTCCACCACTTCAACAACGGACTGATTGAGGAAAATTTCACAGCCCTTCGTTTTCGCTAACAAGGCAATACGTGGCACCAGCGTCAGGGCGTAAACGGTATCCTCTTTTGATGTGGATTTGCGCTCAAATTCCTCAATCACGCCGTAAACGGTACGCACAGGTAAAGCAGGCGTCCCGTCAAATACCGGGGTCTGGAACGTAAAGGATGCGGGTTTTAACAGCACGGCTTCACTTGTGATATCCGGCGAAGAGCAGGTCACGGAGATATCATATCGCCAGGGCTTGCTCAGGGATTCCACCGAGCTGAATTTCAGTACGTCAAGAAATTCAGCGCAGTCATGAACATCGACCCGGTAGCGCGACTGGCCCAGCAGTTGCTGTACCAGACTGGCCGCATCGTTTATTAAAGACTCGCTCATACGCCCGCACCTTCATCAAACGCCAGCACAATCCCATTCTCGTCATCCCAGCCAAGCCGCAGGTTCTGCGGCTTCTGCCCCGCAGCCATATGGCTGAGCAGTTGCTGGCTCAGTACCGGTAGTATCTGCTGGTTCAGCAGGCTGTCGATATTGCGCGCCCCGGTATCCGGCAGCAGGCAGGCGACGATCAGCGCGTCGTACAGGGAGTCATCGATCGAGGTCTGCATACCATAGTGGCGCGCCAGACGCTGGCTCACCTGGTTCAGCTTTATTCCCACAATCGTGCGCATGGCCTCCCGGGTGAGCGGGCGGTAAATCACCGTCTGGAAACGCGCCAGCAGCGCAGGCTGGAAGTGATCGCGCAGCAGCGGGCGCAGCAGTTCATGCAGGTCTGATTCGGTACTTTCCGGCTGTTCGTCCAGCATCTGCATGATGTAATCGCTGCCGAGGTTGGAGGTCATCAGAATGACCGTGTTGCGAAAATCGATTTCACGCCCCTCGCCGTCACGCATAAAGCCGCGGTCGAACAACTGATAAAACAGGTTCATTACGTCGCGGTGGGCCTTTTCCACTTCATCCAGCAGCACCACACTGTACGGGCGTTTTCTTACGGCCTCAGTCAGAATACCGCCCTGACCGTAGCCGACGTAGCCTGGCGGTGAACCCTTAAGCTGGGAGACGGTGTGTGGTTCCTGATATTCGGAGAGGTTGATGGTAATCAGGGATTTCTCGCCACCGAACAGTTCACCGGCAAGCGCTAAAGCGGTTTCGGTTTTGCCAGTGCCGCTTGGCCCGGTCAGCAGGAACACGCCCTGCGGGCCGTTCTCCGGCGCGAGGCCGGTTTTTGACGCGCGCAGGCGCTGCGCGATGGCATTCAGCGCCGCAACCTGGCCCACCACGCGTTTACCGAGGCTGGTTTCCAGGCTCAGCAGCTCCGTCTGCTCGTCCTTCATTAATGAAGAGAGCGGCACACCGGTCCAGTCGGCAATCACCGTTGCGACGGTACGCACGTCCACGTCCAGCCCCAGCAGCGGGTTACTCTGCTGAACCTCACTCAGTTGCTGTTGCAGGTCGGCAATTTCTGCCTGACGAGAATTATCCGCGCGGCAGGCGAGCAGTTCTTCCGTGAGTTTCAGCTCCTGGCCGTACTGCGTTTCCCGTTCGTCGAGTTCCACGATGATGCGGACTTCGTCCTGCTCAATGGCCGCCAGGCGCTCACCGGGAGGAGTGTTGCCCACCGCGATATCTTCCAGCAGCGCCTGCTTTTCCATCGCCAGGGCCGTGAGCTGTGCCTTCATCCCGGTCAGCGGCTCCGGCACGGTGTCAAGGCTCATACGCACGCGGGCCGAAGCAGTGTCCAGCAGGTCCACCGCCTTGTCCGGTAGCTGGCGGCCGGTCAGATAGCGCCTTGACAGGGTCACCGCCGCCCTGACCGCCTCATCGGTAATGTGCACTCCGTGGTGCTGCGCGTAGCGTGATTTCAGACCCCGCAGCATCAGGCAGGCGGTATCGTCGTCTGGCTCATCCACCTTCACCATCTGGAAGCGCCGCTCCAGCGCGGCGTCGCGCTCGAAGTACTGTTTGTACTCGCTCCAGGTCGTCGCGGCGATGGTTCTGAGTTCGCCACGGGCGAGCGCAGGTTTCAGCAGGTTGGCCGCATCCGCACCACCCGCTTGGTTGCCTGCGCCGATAATGGTGTGTGCTTCGTCAATAAACAGCAGCACCGGTAGCGGCGACTGCTGCACTGCCTCAATGATGTTTTTCAGGCGCTGTTCAAATTCGCCCTTCACGCCCGCGCCGGCCTGCAGCAGGCCAAGGTCAAGAGTGCGTACCGAGACCGGCTTCAGCGCATCCGGCACGTTGCCCTCCGCGATGCGCAGTGCCAGCCCCTCGACCAGGGCGGTTTTGCCCACGCCGGGCTCGCCCACCAGAATCGGGTTGTTCTTACGGCGGCGGGAGAGAATATCCACCATCTGGCGGATTTCGTTGTCGCGGCCGAACACCGGGTCGATTCTGCCCTCGCGGGCACGGGCGGTGACGTCGAGGGTGAACTTGTCCAGCGCGTTCTGCAGTGCCGGGGTGAGTTCACCTTCCTTGATTTCTTCATCTATAAGCGTCGCATCGCCAGTCTGCGACAACCCCGCCTCCTGCTGCACCTCCGGGCGCTCGTCCGACTGCGCGTCCAGCAGCGGCCGCAGGCGCTCAAGCTGGCTCTGCGCCAGGGCCAGCAGCGGCCAGAGACCATCGCAGCGCACCCGCAACGGTTTCTCCACCAGCGCCATCAGCAGGTGAATGCTGCGGATCTGCTCTTCACCCGCCAGCGACGCCCGCAGCCAGGCGTCCTGCATCAGGCTCTGAATGCTGTCAGATAGCTGCGGACGGCTGCGCACTGAACGGGGCAGCGTGTCGAGAAATACCAGCAAATCCTGCCAGATGGCGTCCATATCCCATTCGTAGCGTCGTGCCAGCACCGTCAGGTCGCCCTCGCCCTGCTCCAGCAGCTTCAGCAGCCAGTGCTCGGGCAGGATTTCCGCGTGGGCGCGGGTCTGGCACAGGGAAGCCGCGCCCTCCATCGCACGGGCGCAGTAGGGGTTAAGACGGCGTAACAGGATGGCTGGGTTTTCCATGAGACTCTCTCTTTATCAGTTCCGGGCACGCTACCGCCCGTCGCTGTTCCCTGTCATTCAGGAACCCGAAGCGCATCAGGTCAGGCAGGCAGATTGTGTTGTTCTTTGCTGAACGCCCGCGGTTACAGACGTTCAGCAAAAACGGCGGACAGGCAACCCTGTCCGCACGGGACTTACGCGGTGGTACGTTCGTTCCAGGAATCGGAATGAATGATGTTGCCGTCCTTGTAGGTCCAGGTGATTTTTTCGTAGCGCAGCTCAATCTGCTCCAGGTGGTTGTGCTTCTCGAACGCCGGATCTTTAATGTCGTGCATCTTCGGATTCACTTTCACCAGCTTGACGTTCTCAAGCTTGGTGTTGAAGTACTCCACTTCCTGGCCGGCGTCGTTGATTTTGTACCACTTGAATTCGGCAGATTTCAGGGTCTGGCCGGTGGTCACCGCCTTGTACAGATACGGGCTGGAGGAGTCGATTTCCTTGGTGAACAGGAACGGCGTGTGGATACGCGTGCCGGTCAGTTTGCCGGTATTATTGTCGGTCGGGATGTACAGGTTATGCTCCTGCGCCACCACCTCAATGCTGCCTTCACGGTCCTTCACGTCCACGGACCCTTTGATGTCCGCGCCGCCGTCGTCCTTCAGCCACAGATAAACAGGAATTGCCATGTTAATTACTCCATTTCATTTTTTGAGACATCATCATCCGATGACGCCAGTGTGTTGCCCGGCAACCGGCAGGCATTAGCCTGCGGCACCAGACTGATTTCGACACGGCGGTTCAGCACGCGGCCTTCCGGGGTGTCGTTGGTGGCGACTGGACGGTTTTCGCCGTAGCCCTGCACCGCAAAACAGCTCTCCGGCACGTCGCCGGTGTCGCGCATCCAGTCGCGTACGGACTCCGCCCGCTTAAGCGACAGCACCTGGTTGGATTTGTCATCCCCCGTGCTGTCGGTATGGCCCGCCACCACAATCAGCCAGCCGGGCTTCGCCTTAATCCCCACCAGCGAATTCACCAGCAGCTTCGTGGTGCCGGGTTTCAGCGCCCACCTGCCGGTGTCGAACAGCGACATACTGTCGAGGCGGATGATTTTCGGTACTGGCTTAATGGCGGGTGCCGGAGGGGGCACATACGAGTCAATCGCCTTCTGTAACGCCAGCCACAGACGCTGACCGGGGTAATAGCCCAGCGCATACCTGAGCGGTTCCCCCTGCCGCTGCCAGCGTTCCAGCAGAAGGGCGTCCTGTTTCAGCGCGGCAAGTGACTGCGCCTTCGGCTCATAATGGTTCATGGGGATGGCATACCAGCGCTGCAAATTCGTCCAGACCTGGCGGATCAGCGCCGCGTTATTCACACCAGAAAAACCGATGGCAGCAAGAACACATACCAGCATCCATAAAACGAGGCGACGGGTACGCTGCCCACCCTGGACGGGCGCACAGTAAGGCGCAAGCATCGGTAACACCTCATCAGGAAAACGCCCTGCCACCTCTGCGGATCCGGCTGCCGGTGGTAAAACCAGATGCGTCAGACGACTCAGGTGATGCGACCACAGCGAACCCGTGTCAGCAGAGGCCATACCGCTGCGAAACGCCACAGCAAACAGATGAACCGACGGGAACAGTCGATCCTCTTTCACCAGTTCATCCATCAGAATGGTGCGTATAAAAGCAAAGGCTTCCCGAAGGACAGGCATCAGCGCCAGATGATTGTCCTGCTGCCAGTCATCCAGCGCCTGTGGCGTCTCATCAACAGGGCAAACAACCGGTTTATCGCCACGGACAATAACCCACGGGGTTTCGGGACCGGAAAACTCACCGCTCAGGATCACCGGCGGAGTGAATCCGGCGATCAGACACAATTGTTTCATCTGCTGGCGCAACGCTTTCAGGGTCGCGCGCAGCACCGCTTCATCCTGATGCCCGTCGGGGTGGCAGGTATACATAACGGCGATTTGTCCGGCCTGCCGCGGCTGCTGCTCCTGGATATCGCGCACGATATCAGTGAGCCTGCTGATGTCATTCACCCGCAGCCACCAGCCCTGCGCTGTTTTACGCAGCGTTTGCACCCCAAACAGTGCATCCAGGCTGTCCCCACAGACGAGAACAATCGGCCCCGCGTCAGCGAATACAGGCAGCTCAGCACCAGACGTTCCGCCATTGCCCCGAGCCTGGCTGAAACGGCTTTTTCGCCGGATCTGCCAGACGTTCAGCGCAACGATGCACAGTGTCATCACCCCTTTAAACAGCGTGCCTGCCGGAATGAAACCCCACAGAAGCCACAAAAGCGCAGCGGCACTCGCCATTACGTGGAGTATCAGAGAAACCATGACTGATTTGCGCATTAGTGGGGCAACTCCGGTAACTGCGCGGATAACAGCGCCTGAAGCCAGAGATGACCGCCCCACCACACGACGGCCATGACCACAGCCGCCGCCACGATCCAGAACCAGACGGAACGAAGCAGGCTGTAACGGTGCTTTGCGGTCCGGCGCACCACCAGAGAGATCTCCGCATCCAGAGGCGGCACCCGCTCAGCAAGCGCTTTAATCACTTCTTCCCGCTGCGACTGGCTGACTGAGCTCTTGCTGTATAATCCGTGGAACCCCAGCGCGATCACCCGGTGGTAGCAGGTCAGAACGGCCATATCCGGCGCAGGCTGGCGCAACACCTCAGCGATACGATCCCAGAGGGCCTCGCCTGCGTGTAATGATCCGAAATAGCGTGCCTGTAACGGCGCTTTTCGCCATGCCGTATGGCCTGCATCGGCTTCACCCGGCGCTCTGCTCATCACCACTTCATCAAGCAACGCACACTGGGCATAGGAAATATGCGCAATGCTGGCCTCGTCGTATCCGGCACGTTCCAGTGCCCCGCGCACCTGTTCCACCTGTTTGCTGCAGGTTTCATACAGCACATTACCGTCCGGTGTTGTTGCCCCCTGCTTAAGAAGGGTGACAGTTAGCCAGGTGTCGGCCATCAGTGCATCAATATCAATACCTTTTCTCATGATCGCAGTACCGCAAACAGTTCGAGTTCAAGCCGTCCCAGCAGGGCTGGCACGTAGAACATGCAGACGCCCTGCTCCAGCATGTCCCTGGCCGCAGCACTCTCCATGTCCAGCGCGAAGTACTGGTTCTCCATTCGCACCGGCAGTGCTGCCGGCACGCGGTTAACAGCAATAATCGGGATCCCCTGCAGGGCGACGGTCGAAATCGCATTCACCTCATCCGGTGAACCCGCCTTACATAATGCCGGGAACTTCTCTACCACCTGCCAGGCGGGAACGTCAGACCTAACAGAGAGCCAGAGATCGGCCTCCTCACGCAGACGAATATCATGCAGCGAGGCTTTCCACGTCTGTTCGTCCGGGCGAAGCATGTCAAGCGCGATAACACGGGACGGCAGGCTGGCTTCCAGTAAGCCGGTAATCAGTTCAAACAGCGGCGGAAACGTTTTTTCCGGTTCGGCATGGTCATAGCCGGGAATGGCGTCCAGATCGCTGTCGAGAGAAAACGTCAGCATGCTGCCCGCGAGCCGCGCAAGCTCCGCCCACACCTGTTCAGGATGACGGGCCGGAAAACGTTCAAACTCTGTCAGCACCCGCGCATGGGAGTTCAGCGCATTGAGCAGCCAGAAAAGAGAGACGTCTGCCACCGCGAAATCGGCCAGACGCTCGTTGCTTTCCCGGCGCATGGACATCAGACGCTGGCGGCGAGAGCGAAGCTGGCGGTTCAGTAACACCAGTCTTTCCCGCATCGCCGGGCTGGCAGAAAACAATGCCATGGGCGGAATAAATGCAGGATCCTGACGCCATCCCTGTCCGTCGCGGATAAGCCGTGCAACCGGGCAGCACTCCCACGACGCGTTATCCTCATGTTCAAACCGGATAGCGAGGTTAAAGCGGGCGACAGCGACGGACTCCTCTTCGCTGCCAAACGCATCCTGGACACTCACCCACTCTTCACGGTAGCGAAGGGGCCGGTCTGCCATAACCGGGTCCTGCTGCACGTTATTCAGCCCCGACTGCAGGAGCGGCAGGGCAATCACCACCGTAACCCTGTCTGAACGCTGCGATAAATCCAGTTCGCGTGGTTCCGGCGGCAGATCGCTGACGCCTGTATCTACCAGCGTGCCATCAGGCAGCCAGAGCCGCAGGTGTGTCACCTGAATCAGGCCTGAACCCAGCAGTCTTTCATCAAATTGAGCCCGCTCCACGCCCCACGCAAACGGCGAGGCGAGCGCCGCTACGCCTGTGCTGCGAAAGGATCCCCATTCTGACTGTTGCTGGAACTGCTGAGGGGACAACAGCGCCCCCTCGTTCCACAGCGGACGATAAATTTTCATCCCTGTTACCGCCTTACGCTTTCGCTTTTGGCATCTGGCTAACCAGCGACAGATTCACATCCATCCCTTCCACCTGGAAGTGCGGTACCGCGTACAGGCGCACGCGGAAGAAGCCCGGGTTGTCCTCAATATCTTCCACTACCACTTTCGCGTCGCGCAGCGGATGGGAAGCCTGCAGTTCATCGCCCGGGTCGGTCATTTCGGTCACCAGACCGCGTACCCAGGTGTTGAGTTCCAGCTCCAGCAGGCGACGATCCTTGGTGGTACCGATGTTTTCGCGCTGGATCAGCTTCAGGTAGTGCGCGATACGGGACAGCAGAAAGATATAGGGTAGTCGCGCGTTAATGCGGCTGTTGGCGGTTGCATCGGCGGTGTCGTACAGCGCCGGTTTCTGTGTAGAGTTGGCCGAGAAGAAGCAGGCGTAATCGCGGTTTTTGTAGTACGACAGCGGGATAAAGCCCAGATTCGCGAACTCAAACTCCCGGGTTTCGGGGATCATCACCTCGGACGGGATCTTCACCTGGTTGCCGGTCCCCAGATCGTACAGATGGATCGGCAGGTCTTTCACTGCGCCACCGGCCTGCGGGCCACGGATCTGCACGCACCAACCGTTGTTGATAAAGCTCTTCACCATATTGGAGGCGAAAGAGAATGACGCGCTGGTCCAGAGGTATTTCTCATGATCCGGGCCTTTCACCTGTTCAACATAGTTGAAGCTGCGCACCGGCACGGTATCCGGGCCGTACGGCAGACGCCCCAGCACGCGCGGCATCACCAGACCGATATAGCGGGAGTCGTCGGTGTCGCGGAAGGATTTCCATTTGATGTACTCGGCACGGTCGAAGTAGTTGCCGATATCTTTAATGGCCGCCACCTCTTCCATCGACTCCTTCAGGAAGAATTTCGGCCCGACGGATCCGATAAACGGCATATGTGCCGCGGCGGAGACTTTGGAGATGTTGCGCAGCAACGCCATATCCTGCGGGCTGGCGTCAAATTCGTAAGAAGAAATCACCGAGCCAATCGGCTCCCCGCCCGGGGTGTCGTATTCGGCAGTGTAGGTGTGCCAGTAAAGTCCGCTCTGGATAAGCTCCGGCGCATCTTCGAAGTCCTGGCGCAGGTCATCTTTGGAGACGTCAAGAATTTCGGTTTTTACGTTCTGGCGATAGTCGGTATTGTCCACCAGCTGTTTCAGGCCACGCCACAGGGATTCTACCTTCTGGAATTCTTCATGGTGCATCACCGCATCCAGCTGGCGGCTGATTTGAAAATCCAGCTCTGCGATATGGTGATCGATCAGCGTTTTATCGAGCTTTTCCACCTGCTGGCCGGATTTACGGATGCAGTCCATAAACACCTGCATCGCAGCCGTCAGGCGCTCGCCCGCAGGCGCATCCGCCAGCGCGGCATCGTCCAGAAATGCATTAATATCCCCAAGGCTGGACGCCGGGGTAAGGTTGATTTTTTCAAACAGGGAGGCGTAAACGCCCTCTTTTTCAAGTACGGTGGTTTGCCCTTGAGCAGAGCCAGTTTCAGTATTTACAGACATCAGCATATTCCCGGTTAATCCATTAAAAGAGATACCCACGTTTTATTTCGGGGCAAGCGCGCTCATTTCGTCGCGTAATTCCTGAGACAGCGCCGGATCCTTAAGAATTTTCTCGAGCTCTTTTCTGAAAGTGGCGTTATCAAGCAGATTGGATTTTAGATCGCGTAATAAATTACGCATCGCCAGCATGGCGCGAAGCTGAGGAATTTGACGGGCAACCTGTTCGGGCTCGAAATCTTTTATACATGAAAATTGCAGTTGGATATTTTCTTCTGAACCCTCGCCAGCCAGCGTATTCTGTACAGCCAGGTTAATTTCCGGGTTAAATTCTGAAAGTACACTGTCGAAATTATTTTTATTAACGTTAACCTTTTCCCTCTCTGATAACGGCCGTTTTTCTTTGCCATTACTGAAATCACCAACGGTAAGGAGCTTAAGCGGCAGTTCAACTTTCTTTTGCGCGCCCCCCGTATGGAGAGCCAGCTTGAGATTTATACGTGCCCTGGGCACTTCATTCTGAAATGTATCAGCCATAGCAGTCCCTTTTCCTTAAGGAATAGTTATTAAGTAAAACTACATTTGTTTGCAGAGGCGATATTAGAACAAGTAATTACATGTAATCAACTAACTCTTGGTCCAAAAGTAGACTTCCATCAAACAGTTAACTTTAATTCCTGTCAGTGAGTAATATTAAACAATAATTATGTATTTGCGAGGCGAATAACATATTAATACTCAATCTATGCTTTAACAAATATCGATGGGTAATTATGGTTTTTACAGAAGGGATAATAACGTAAAATTAGAGCTACGGTAGATTCTTGCATAATTCTAAATCAGATCAAAACTGGCGCTACAATTCGCGCCAGTTCCGGTTATAGCATCCGTTATAAGGAAAACATACTCTATCAATGCTTCTCGATATAGATGGTGCGACTGTATGCCACATCTTCCGGGTTGTTAATCGGATACCCTTTCACCCAGGGTTTGATTAAGCGCCCGTTGGTGTACTGATAGATCGGCGCAATCGGCGCTTTTTCCGCGAGGATTTTCTCCGCCGTATTGTAATCCGCGTTGCGGGCCTTCGCGGTGGTCTCCAGCGACGCCTGATTGATGACCTTGTCATACGCCGGATCGTTGAAGCGGGAAATATTGCCGGTATGCGTGGAGGTCAGCAGCGAGAGGAAGGTCGAGGGTTCATTGTAATCTCCCACCCACGAGGCGCGGATCACATCGAAATTACCGGTGTTACGACTGTCGATATAGGTTTTCCACTCCTGGTTTTGCAGCTTCACATCGACGCCGAGATTCTTTTTCCACATCGACGCCACCGCGATGGCGATCTTCTGGTGGTTTTCCGAGGTGTTGTACAGCAGCGTCAGCTTGAGTGGTTTCTGCGCATTGTAGCCCGCTGCCTGCAGGAGCGTTTTGGCCTGCGCGTTCATCTCCTCCTGGCTCATCTGCTCAAAGGGTGATGGCTCCGGCGTAAAGCCTGCGGTCACGTCCGGGGTGAAGTGCCATGCCGGTTTTTCGCCGGTGCCCAACACTTTCTCGGCCATGATCCGCCGGTCGATGGTCATGCTCAGCGCCAGGCGCACCCGGGCATCCGCCGTCGGGCCTTTCTGGGTATTAAAGGCGTAATAGTAGGTGCCCAGCTGCGGCGGGGTATAAACCTGCCCCGGAATGTCCTTCAACAGCTTCTGGTAGAGGTTTTTCGGGAATGATTCGGTGATATCGATATCGTCCGCCAGGTAGCGCTTGGTGGCAGACGACTCCTGGTTGATCGGGATAAAGGTCACTTTCTGCAGCACCGTTTTATCGTTATCCCAGTAATGGGTGTTGCGCTCGACGACCAGCTTCTCGTTGACCACCCGGTCTTTCAGAATGTATGCGCCATTGCCCACCAGCGTACCCGGACGGGTCCACTCCGCGCTGCTCTCAACGTTGGCTTTTTGTACCGGATAGAAGGCGAAGCTTGCAGTGAGATTGGCAAACCACGGCAGCGGTTTATCCAGCTGGACGCGCAGAGTTCGGCTATCTACCGCAGTCACGCCGAGCTTATCCGGCGTGGCCTTGCCGTCGATAATGGCCTGGGCATTGCTGATCCCGGCCAGCGCCGCAAACCAGGCAAACGGCGACGTGGTTTTCGGATCGACCAGACGCTGCCAGCTGTAGACAAAATCCTGTGCGGTGACGGGGGTGCCGTCAGACCATTGGGCATTCTCACGCAGGGTAAAGGTCCAGGCACGGTTATCGTTACTCTGCCAGCGGGTGGCAACGCCCGGCACCAGCTCCCCTTTTTCATTCTGGTTGACGAGACCTTCGAACAGATCGCGGATCACCTGAATTTCGGGCAGTCCCACCGCTTTGGCGGGATCCAGTGACGCCGGTTCATCTTTAATATGACGCACCAGCTCCTGCTTTGGTGCCAGCGTCGTCCCGGAGGGAACATCCGCAGCAAAGGAATAAGAAGAGAGGCCACACAACCACAAGGCAGAACAAATCAACGAAACCGGATGCTTCATGAGATCCCCTTTGAAATGATGGGTAACGAGCAGATGCGTAATTATTTGTTTCTGAACAGGGAAATGCAAACAACTTCCATCGGAAAGTTGATATCTGCCGGTTTTGCCCTGGAGCTGAAACTATTTGATTAACCGTGTGTTTTGCACAACACTGCCAGTAGTATAACTCTGATTCAGGAACGTCTATGTCCCTTACTCGTCCAAGAACGGAACGTGGCGCTTTCCCGCCGGGAACCGAACACTATGGCCGTTCATTCCTCGGCGCGCCCTTGATCTGGTTCCCTGCGCCACAGGCCGATCGCCACAGCGGCCTAATCATCGCAGGAACTCACGGGGATGAAAACTCATCAATTGTGACCCTCTCCTGCGCCCTGCGCACCCTGGCCCCGAAGTTGCGTCGCCACCATGTGGTGTTAACCGTCAACCCGGACGGCTGTCAGCTGGGACTGCGCGCCAACGCTCGCGGAGTGGACCTGAACCGTAACTTCCCGGCGGCCAACTGGCGGGAAGGCGAGACGGTCTACCGCTGGAACAGTGCGGCACAGGATCGGGATGTGGTATTGCTGACCGGCGAAAAGCCCGGTTCGGAACCGGAAACGGAGGCGCTATGTCACCTGATCCACAAACTGCATCCGGCCTGGGTGGTGTCATTTCACGATCCGCTGGCCTGCATTGAAGATCCCGCGCACAGCGCGCTGGGAAGCTGGCTGGCGGATGCCTTTTCGCTGCCGTTGGTGACCAGCGTCGGCTATGAAACGCCGGGCTCTTTCGGTAGCTGGTGCGCTGATTTAAGCCTGCACTGCATCACCGCCGAGTTCCCGCCGATCTCGTCCGACGAGGCCAGCGAGAAGTACCTGAGAGCGATGACCGATCTGCTGCGCTGGGAACCTCAGAGATGAACCATGCCGGTGGTGTAATGCAGCGCCGGTGAGACGTCCACCGCCAGCCAGGTCGGACCGTCAAGATCGGCAAACTGCACCTCGCCCGCCAGCGGCAAAGCCGCATTAATGGCGCGTGAGGTGCAGAGCATACAGCCGAGCATCAGCGCAAAACCCTGCTGACGCGCCTCGGCAGCCAGCGCCAGCGCTTCGGTGATCCCCCCGGTTTTATCCAGCTTCATATTCACCATCTCGTAGCGTCCTTTCAGGGCGGGAAGGCTCTCACGTGTATGGCAGCTTTCGTCGGCGCAGATGGGTAGCGGGTGAATGAAATTTGCCAGCGCGGCATCGTCACCCGCAGGCAGGGGTTGCTCGAGCATGGTAACATCCAGATCCGCCAGTAGCTGACAGCGGGCAGCCAGTCCTTCGCTGCGCCAGGATTCGTTAGCATCGACAATCAGCGTGGCTTCTGGTACGGCGGCGCGAATGGCAACCATCCGCTCGCTGATGAGATGATCGTCCAGCTTCACTTTCAGCAGGCGCGCCCCGGCGGCATACAGGGCTTTGGCGCTGGCGGCCATCTGCGCGGGTTCGCCAATCACTACCGTCTGGGCGGTCACTAGCGTTTGCGGCAGCGTCATCCCGGCAAGGGCGGCCAGCGGGATCCCCTGCTGGCGCGCGGCCAAATCCCACAGGGCGCAGTCAATGGCATTGCGCGCCGCACCGGGCGGCAACAGGGCCTGTAGCGCTTCCCGGCTGAGCCCCCGCTCCAGCTCCGGCGCCAGCGCCATGATCTGCGCCATCACCGAGGCGATACTTTCACCATACCGCGGATAAGGGGTACATTCCCCTACGCCTTTGACACCCTCTTCCTCTATTTCGACCACCACCACGCAGGCCTCGCTCCGGGTTCCCCGGGAGATCACAAAGGGTGTATGCAGTGGCCAGGCTTCTTCATAAACCTTGAGGGTTCTCATTACTCACTCCTGTATAGCGGCTTCGCGTAAATAGGGTTTGCTGTGTTATTGGCTGATGACATACACTAGCGGCGACGTTAACTATATGTAAACAGGAAGATAACTATGTCACAACTCGTTCATTTCCAGGGCAACCCGGTTTCTGTTGCAGGATCCATTCCTCAGACTGGCAGCAAAGCGCAGGCGTTTACGCTCGTGGCAAAAGATCTGTCTGACGTCGTGCTGAGCCAGTTTGCCGGCAAGCGTAAAGTGCTGAACATTTTCCCAAGCATCGATACCGGCGTGTGTGCCGCATCTGTGCGTAAATTCAACCAGCTGGCGACAGAAATGGACAACACCGTTGTGCTGTGCATCTCCGCCGACCTGCCGTTCGCCCAGTCCCGTTTCTGCGGTGCCGAAGGCCTGAGCAACGTTATTACCCTTTCCACCCTGCGTAACCCGGAATTCCTGGAGCAGTACGGTGTGGGCATCGCTGAAGGCGCCCTGAAAGGCCTCGCTGCTCGCGCAGTTGTCGTGATCGACGAAAACGACACCGTCGTGTTCAGCCACCTGGTGAATGAAATCACCACCGAGCCGGACTATGCTGCTGCGCTGGAAGTGCTGAAAGCATAAAAAAACCTTCTGCGGCGCTGACTCCACACGCGAGCCAGCTCAGCACAAAGCGACATGGCATGAGCCCGGAGAAGCATGGGCTCATGCCATTCATCTGGCAATATAGCTCTAAAGCAACCCTGCACAACGCGCCTTTCGATACTCCACCGGCGTACACCCCATTTCCCGGCGATAAACAGAATACATGTACTGAAGCGACGTAAAGCCGCTTTGCATAGCCACATCTGAATAACTCAGGTTAGTCTCGCTCAGCAAATGTTGAGAGCGTTCAAGCCTGAAGCTCAGTAATTCGTCGTGCAAAGTCTTTCCGAGTGTACGCATAAAGTGCATGTCCAGCGTCGCACGGGAACAGCCCACATGCTCTGCGACCTGAGCCGCCTTAATCCCCAGACTGCCGAACTGGCGGATAAAATAGCGTGCACGCAAAATATAGGTATTCATTATAGAGCTATGCCGGGTAGACGCCTGGGCATTCACCCCCTCGGGTCGCACCACCACATGCCTCTCGCGCAGCGGGGTGCCCGTCAGTTGCCGGTGCAGCATCTTCGCGGCGGTACGCCCCATCTGGTGGGTGCCCTGAGCGACCGAGCTAATGGCAATACGGCTGAGGCTACGCAGCAGCGGATCGTCATCAATACCGATAATGGCGACTTCTTCCGGCACGGCGTAGCCTGCTATAGAACATGCCTGCAGCACCTGCCTGGCCCGGGAGTCGGTCACCGCAATAATGCCAATGGGTTTAGGTAACCTGTCCAGCCAGCGTGCTAAATCTTCAAGAATGTTTTGCCACACCAGGGCGTGTGTCGGGATCCCTTCAAAAATCTCCGCCTGGTGACCGTCCACCTCCACAAACTGGCGAAAGGCGCGGGCCCGCTCCACCGCCCAGGGATTCATAATCGTCGACTCGATGGAGTAACAGGCAAATCGCGGCAGCCCCATGTCGATCAAATGCTGATAGGCAAGCCTTACCAGTTCAACGTTATCAGAGGCCACATAAGAAAGGGAGCGGATCGCAGGACTGTTCATCTGCCAGGTGCCGCCAATACCGACCACCGGCATATCCACTTTCGTCAGCAGTGAGGTGAGCATCGGGTCGTCGAAATCAGCGATGACGCCATCCCCCTTCCATTCGAGCAGACTGGCTGGCGAAGAGCGAAACACCACCCTATCACAAGCCGATCGACGGCTGAACAGGTATTCTTGCAGTTAACTTCATGTAATTAAAAATTAAATGAGCAATTTAGAAAAATCATAAACCGGTTTTGCACCGGACTTATGCCAGGCTGCTTTTCATCCCTGAAGTGTCATAACTATAAAAACCTCTGGAGGAAATGTGGCTGCTCTGAAACTGAAAACAAAAGGACGGCGTATTTTTATGTCGCTGGTGATGCCCTTAATGGTCGTCGTTTATGATGCGCACGGCCAGGCCAGCGCCGCGGTTGGCTCGTCAGCCAGCATCGTAACGCCCAAACCGCGTGTGATCGTCTCCACGGATATTGGCGGGACGGATTTCGACGATTACCAGTCGCTTGTTCACCTGCTCATGTATGCGGAAGCCATGCAGCTGGAGGGGCTAATCTCTTCGCCCCGGGGCCCGGTGCGTAATCGCGTGACTGAAATTCTGAAGACAATCGATCGGTACGCACAGGATTACCCGAACCTGAAAACCTGGTCTGCCGATTATCCGACTCCGGATTATCTGCGGTCAATTACCCGTCAGGGCGGGATGGACTCTGCGCCTCCCGACGGTTTTAGCCAGCCCACCGATGGCTCGAAGCTCATTATTGAAGCGGCAAAGCGCCCTGACCCCCGTCCCCTCTGGATCCTGGTCTGGGGAGGAATTGACGATCTGGCGCAGGCCCTGCACGACGACCCGACCATCAAACAGAAGATTCGCGTCTACTATATCGGCGGCCCGAATAAGAAATGGTCTACTTCTGCGTATAATTACATCGTCCGGCATCACCCGGATCTGCACATCATTGAAAACAACGCCACCTACCGCGGCTGGTTCACGGGAGGGGATCAACGCAATGGCGTCGATGGTGCCACTTTCGTGGCAAAACATCTGAAAGGCCACGGCGCGCTTGGCGATTTCTTTAACGCTTATGGCGATGGCCAGCTCAAGATGGGCGATACCCCGTCGGTGGCTTATGTTCTTGGCCCCAACCCTGAAGAACCCACCCAGGAAAGCAAAGGTGGAGGACGGTTCGTGCGGGCATGGGATCGCCCGATGTACAGTTTTAACGCCACGCCCACCGCTGCCGATGTGGTGGAAACCTACGGTCTGGTTGAGCTGATCGTTCATCCCGACGGCCGTGCGCCTGCGGGGACTAAGGCAGAGCTGGTAGTACCCACCTCCGCCTCGGCAAGCGATCGCTTCCCTGGCTTTGCGGCAGCGGATGGAAGCTGGCACTTCCGTTTCGTCTCCAAAGCCTCCCAGACGTGGAAATACACCATTGCGTCAAACTGGCCCAGCCTGGCAGACCCGATTGGCGGCAGCTTCACTTCAGTTCCTCCTGCGGCTTCCCGGGCGACGCAGCCCTCCGCCCGCTATCCAAACTGGTGGACAGACAATCCCGATCCCGCCCTGAGCGAGGACGTGGCCCCCTTTGGTCCTCAGCACGGGATTAAGACCATAAACCAGTGGCGAGCGACCTATCTGGCCGACTTTGCAGCACGTGCCGACCGGCTGCTGCCTTCTTCGTCTGCAGCAAAAGAGGCCAAACAACGCCTGTTCGTGTTGACAGACATTGGTGACGATCCGGATGACCAGATGTCAATGGTGCGTTTGATGACCTACGCCAACCAGATGAACATCGAAGGGCTGGTCGCCACCTCGACAGGCAAAAATAAAGATCAGGTTGAGCCTGAACGCATCGTCGCCATCGTTAAGGGCTACGGCCAGGTTCGTGACAACCTGGAGCGTCACGAGCCAGGTTTCCCGTCAGCGGAGGCGCTGCTTAAAACCGTTGCCCAGGGATTACCCGTCCACAATATGGCTGCGGTGGGCGAAGGCAAAGACTCGACGGGATCCGAGCTGCTGATTAAGGCCGTTGATCGCCAGGACGATCGTCCTTTGTGGGTTGCGGTCTGGGGCGGCCCGAACGTTCTCGCGCAGGCGCTCTGGAAAGTACGTCACACTCGCACAGCTGAGCAACTCGAACAATTTGTTGCCAAACTTCGTGTCTATGCCATCTCCGATCAGGATGACAGCGGCCCGTGGATACGCAAAGAATTCCCCTCGCTGTTTTATATCGTCTCACCGGGTCAGAACGCCGGAGGCGGCTTCCACCACGCAACCTGGATAGGTATTGGCGGCGACTATTTTCATGGTCGTTTTGCCGGAGCCGATTATCAGTTGGTGACCAACGAATGGCTGGATAAAAACGTGCGCAGCAAAGGGCCGTTAGGCGCAGAATATCCGCGCTGGAAGTTTATGATGGAGGGCGACACGCCTTCATTTTTAAACCTCATCAATAATGGATTATCGGATCCTGAGCATCCGGAGTGGGGTGGCTGGGGTGGTCGCTACGAGCTTTATACGCCACATAAAGAGAGATGGTTTATGGCGCAGGAGACACGCCCGATCTGGACCAATGCACAGGATGAAGTGCTGGGGTTTGATAACCGCTGGCATACCACCAACCATGCGACAATCTGGCGCTGGCGCGGCGCGTATCAAAATGATTTTGCCGCCCGAATGGACTGGACCGTTAAGCCCTACAGTGAGGCGAATCACCCGCCGGTGCCGAAGCTCGATCATCCTGCCACCCTAACGGTGAAAAAAGGCGAACGCGTGCAACTCAGCGCGGTAGGTTCAAGCGATCCCGACGGGGATGCCCTCTCATATGAGTGGTTTGCCTACGCAGAGGCAGGAACGCGGGTGCTGTCGAACGCGGCAACCGGCATTATGTTAGACATTAAAAATGCCGACCAGCCGAAAGCCTGGTTCGATGTGACCGACGCCCGGGTGATGCCACCGGGAACCGGTACGATGCATATCATTCTGGCGGTCACCGATCATGGTACGCCGCGCTTAACCCGCTACAAGCGAGTGATTGTTAACGTTGAGCCATAAATACCCGCGTGGCAGGCATTATGCCTGCCACGTCAGTTCGGTTCAGAGGCAGATTACTCGTCACCTTTCTTCTGGCTCAGACCGTACTCGCGCAACTTATTGGCGATGGCGGTATGAGAAACGCCCAGCCGTTTCGCCAGCTTACGCGTGCTGGGATAGTTACGATAGAGCTGCGTCAGGACCGAGCGTTCAAAGCGGCTGGTAATGTCATCCAGCGACCCTTCCATCGCCTCTTCGCCCACCGCCACCGTACCGGCGTCGTAATCGGGCAGTAAAATATCCTGCGGCCGCAGCTCATAGCCTTCAAGCTGGGTCAGCGCCCGATAGATCGCATTTTTCAGCTGGCGGATATTTCCCGGCCAACCGTAACGGGTAAGCACCGTATTGAGATCGGCCGAAAACTTCGGCCGTGGGATGCCCTGCTCATCGGCAAAGCGCGCCACAAAGAGTTCGGTCAGCGGCATGATGTCCTGCGGACAATCGCGCAGCGGCGGGATATTCAGCGTCAGCACGTTGAGTCGATAATAGAGATCTTCGCGGAAGACGCCCTTCTGCACCAGCTCTACCAGGTTCTTCTGGGTAGCGCAGATCACGCGTACATCCACATGCACCTCATGATCTTCACCCACGCGACGGAAAGTGCCGTCGTTAAGGAAACGCAGCAGCTTGGCCTGCATCCGCGGCGACATTTCGCCAATCTCATCCAGCAGCACCGAGCCGCCGTTGGCCTGCTCAAAGAAGCCTTTTTTGCCTTCCGGGGCGTGGCCGAACAGCTCGCTTTCGACAGCATCCTCCGGGATAGAGGCGCAGTTCAGCGCCAGGTAAGGTTTAGCCGCGCGCGGCCCCGCCTGATGTACCGCATGGGCCAGCAGATCTTTGCCGGTTCCGGTATCACCGGTGATAAGCAAAGGTGCCGCCAGATTCGCCAGCTTGCGGGCCTGCTCTACCACGTGACGCATTTTCGGGCTGACGGCAATAATCTGGCTGAAAGCGCCGACATCCTGACTCGACAGGTTTTGCAGCTGACGTCCCATGCGCACGGTGGAGCGCAGCATAATCACCGAGCCGGTCAGGGTGCGGTCGTCGTTATCGCCCTGCAGGTAAACCGGGGTGATCTCCATCAGGAAATTCTGCCCGTTGATGATCACATGCTCGCTGTGGGTTGACCGCGGATTGCTCTCCAGCCAGCGCTGGAAGTTGAAGCCGGGGATCAGCTGGGCGGCATTGTGACTGCTCAGCTTGTCCTGCTCCTGGGCAAACAGCTGACAGCTCGCCAGGTTGGCCCGGTCAATTTTACCTTTCAGATCCAGAGATAAGAACGGCTCAGGCATCGCTTCCAGCAGCGCGCTCAGGGCCAGATGCTCGCGCTCGGAGGGCATCCACGGCACGGTGCGCACGTCCGTAACGCCAGCGATACGGCGGATTTCAGCCATTAAGCTGCTGAATGTATCGAATGCAATTTCGGCAAAGTTCAGGTAAATCTTCCCGATAGGGTCGATCTCAATGCCGCGCAGATCAATGCTACGCAAAACAAGGAGATCGAGTAACTCGCGAGTCAGGCCGAGACGGTCCTTACAAAACACTTCCAGACGCATGGGAAAATCACTCTATAAGCCAGTAACCCTGAAATGATAAGCCAGATATCGGCGATCGGGAAGAAGGCTGTCAACAAATATTGACAGCCTGTGAAGCGAGTGGCGGAATTATGTGCGAGAAGGAATAGCTACTGCGGTTTTTTGTTGAGCGTTTCTTTCAGCTGGCCGATTAATTCCCGGCGAAAATCGCCCAGCCGTGGTTTATCGTCCGCTGTCCACGGTAGAGGACGGCACAGCTCCATCGCTTTGATTCCCAGCCGTGCGGTCAGCAGTCCGGCGCCAATCCCCTGGGCTGCGCGGGCCGACAGACGTGCGGCCAGATCCTGCGACATCCAGTCCATTCCCACCTCGCGCACCACCTCGCTGGCACCGGCGAAGGCCATATTGAGCAGCACCAGGCGGAACAGACGCAGGCGGCTGTAATAGCCCAGCTCAATGCCGTACAGGGTGGCGATGCGGTTAATCAGGCGCAGGTTGCGCCAGGCGATAAAGGCCATATCCACCAGCGCCAGCGGGCTGACGGCGATCATCAGGGTCGACTCTGCCGCCGAGCGGCTAATCTCCCGCCGCGCCTGACTGTCGAGCACCGGCTGGACCAGATGGGCATACAGCGAGACCACCTCCCGGTCGTTCTGGGTTTCATGGATCGCGGCATACCAGCGCTGCAGCGCCGGATGCGACTGATCGAGCCCGGCCTGCTTCGCCAGTTTTTCGCAAAACGCCCGTCCGTTGCCGGTGCCGTGGCTGTGGAGCAGATCCCGGGCTTCGTCACGCTCGTGCGCGCGCTGGCGCAGTCGCCACAAGCGTCGCCATTCGGTAGCGACAGAACCCACGCCCGCCCCGACGATCAGCGCCCCGGCCGCGCAGCCGCCCAGCGCCACCCAGTCCTGGGTCTGCCAGGCATTGATCGCCCACTGCACGCCCTGCCCCACCACCGTGACGCCGGTCAGCAGCAATCCGGCGCTGACCATTTTACGCCACAGGCTGCGTTTAGGCCGCAGGGCAGCCTCTACCACGGCTTCGGCTTGCCCCTCTTCGGCGGGGAGCATATCGGTTACCACCGGGGAAAACTGTTCTGCCTGAGTCGGATTAAAAGTCTGCGCCGCCTTAAAGGCCTCATGCTGTTCCTGCTCCAGCGTACCGTTAAAATCCACGCGCGGTTTTAAGGGTTCGGTCATCGCAATTTATCTCCAATTAAAAACTCCAGCGCGGCATCAAGGCGAATGTGCGGCAGCGGCTGGTCAACATTCATTGTCTGGGGACGGAAAGCTTCGAACTGGAAGCCCTGCTTTTGCCAGAACGCCTGGCCGGGCAGCCGGGCGGGCACCTCGCCGGGATAGACCGTCAGCGGAGAGCCATCGCTCAGTCGATGGCCGCGCAGCGCCGGGATTTTATCGCCATTGACGTCTATCAAGCCGCTCTGGGTAGCCTGCACCGACGCCAGCCCCAGGCAGTCCATGCTGATGCCTTCAAACGCCGCGTTCTGCCAGGCATCCTGAACCAGCTGTTGCAGGAGCGACACCATATTGGCGTGCTGATCCACCGTGACGTGATCCGCCTTGGTCGCGGCAAAGAGCAGTTTATCGATCACCGGGGAGAACAGACGGCGGAACAGCGTGCGCTGCCCGTAGTGGAAGCTCTGCATCAGTTGGGTAAGCGCGAGACGCATGTCATTGAAGGCCTGCGGGCCGCTGTTAAGCGGCTGCAGGCAATCCACCAGCACGATCTGGCGGTCGAAACGTAAAAAGTGGTTGGTGTAAAACCCCTTCACCACTTTTTCGCAGTAGTAGTTGAAACGCTCGCGCAGCATCCCGGCGTTAGTGTGTTTATCCGCCTGGGCCAACTTCGATTCCCCAAAGGCATCCACGTCCGGCCAGGGGAAGAATTGCAGCGCCGGGGCACCTGCCATATCTCCCGGGAGCACAAAGCGGCCCGGCTGGATAAAGTGCAGCCCCTCTTTTTTGCATTGATGCAGATAATCGGTCCATGCCTCCGAGATGGCCGCCAGCCGGTTTTCGTCGGCGGGTGCCAGCGGATCAAGCCCCTCGCACAGCGTGCGCCAGCGGGCTGACCACTCTGCGCGTTGCCCCTGCAGCAGGCCGGTCATCTGCCGCGACCAGCTGAGGTAATCCTGAGTCAGCATCGGCAGATCGAGCAGCCATTCGCCAGGATAATCGACGATCTCCAGATAGAGGGTGGAAGTCTCTTTAAAGTGGCGCAGCAGCGAATCGTTGGAGCGATAGCGCAGCGCCAGGCGGATCTCGCTCACCCCGCGGGTCGGCGTCGGCCAGGTGGGCGGCGAGCCATACAGCTGGGCCAGCCCTTCATCGTAAGTAAAACGAGGAATGCCAAAATCGCGCTGCGGCACGCGCTTCACGCCAAGCAGGCGCTCTTCGCGCACGGCGCTCAGCAGGGGTAAACGCGCCCCGGCATGCAGATTAAGCAGTTGGTTGACCATTGCCGTGATAAAGGCGGTTTTGCCGCTGCGGCTCAGTCCGGTGACCGCCAGGCGCAAATGACGGTCAACCCCACGATTAACCAGAGAATTGAGTTCATTTTTAAGTCGCTTCATCGCCATCCTGTTCTGCCTGAAGGAATTATTGTTCTGAGAAATATGACATGGGGACAAGGAGAAGGGAATAAAAGTGCCGCAACGGCACGTCCAGCGCTGTGCCGTTGCGGTCTATTTCAGTTTACCGGAAAGACGGTTGGCGAGCTTTTTCAGCATCGGCTCCAGCGCCACCGCAAGCAGCATGCGGACGGGTTTGCGGGCGACAGATTTGATCGCCCACCCCGCCACGCCCGCCGGGCCGTACCGCAGTGCGGTCAGTAAAACCAGCTTCCCTGCAAATTTCAGGCCCGGCTTAACCTGCTGCCCGGCACGTTGCCAGCGTTGATTCATATCAGGTCTCTCAGTTAAAGCTGACGAAAACGGCTTCGCAGCGAGAAGGTATCAGAGGTGACATACCGCTCCATCTCACGCAGGCGTTGTTCACCTGCCGACAGTTGGGCATCCACCGCGTCCAGCAGTTCACTGCTGGTGGGGGCATTTTCATCGCCCATCGCGCTGTCCGGCATCGGATCCAGCACGAAGGATAGAATGATGTAGGCCACCAGGGTAATAAACGCCAGGCCAAAGAAGATGGAGAGCACCGTTA
Source organism: Leclercia sp. TB492 (assembly GCF_049974505.2). Lineage (NCBI taxonomy): Bacteria > Pseudomonadati > Pseudomonadota > Gammaproteobacteria > Enterobacterales > Enterobacteriaceae > Leclercia > Leclercia sp. TB492. The sequence goes on from NZ_CM127572.1 coordinate 2,624,111, forward strand.
CCACGCGCACCAGCTTCACCGGCACGTCGAGGTAGTGCGCCAGCCCGGCGCAGACGCCGCGCACCATCCCCTGCTGGGGGATACGCCACAATTTTTTGTTCAGGTTCAGTCCGGCCATTAACGATCCCTCCAGTTCGGATGTTCCGCATCCAGGATGGCTTCCAGCGCCTGAATACGTTCACGCATTTTATTTGCGTCCTGGGTTAACTGCGCCAGGCGCTGTTGTTCACTTTGCGACAGCTCACTCCGGGAGGAACGGTTGCTGTAATGCAGCCACAGCCAGATCGGCAACACAAACAGCACGAAAATGGTCAGCGGAATGGCAAGAAAAAGCGCGCTCATGTCTACTCCTTGTCTTACGATGAGTGGCGGCGCCAGCCGGCGCCGCAGGTATTATTATTGATTGTCTTGTTTCATTCTGGCTTTCAGCGCGGCCAGTTGCTCGCTGATTTCATCATCGGCTTTCAGATCGGCAAACTGCTGATCCAGGGTCTTCTGTTTGCCAAAGCTGTGGCTTTCTGCTTCGGCTTCCATCTGATCGATACGGCGCTCAAACGACTCGAAACGGGCCATGGCTTCGTCAATCTTGCCGCTATCAAGCTGACGGCGCACGTCGCGTGAAGAGCTGGCGGCCTGGTGACGCAGCGCCAGAGCCTGCTGGCGGGCGCGGGTTTCGCTCAGTTTGTTCTCCAGCTCCGCAATCTCTTTTTTCATGCGGGCCAGGGTTTCGTCCACCAGCGTGACTTCCTGCTCCAGCGTGGCCACGATCTCGGTCAGCTTCTGCTTTTCGATCAGCGCAGAGCGGGCCAGATCGTCTTTGTCTTTACGCAGCGCCAGTTCGGCTTTTTCCTGCCATTCGTTCTGCTGGGCAGTGGCCTGTTCAATGCGGCGTGAGAGCTGCTTCTTCTCAGCCAGCGCACGGGCAGAGGTGGAGCGCACTTCGACCAGCGTATCTTCCATCTCCTGAATCATCAGACGCACCAGCTTCTGCGGATCTTCTGCCTTTTCCAGCAGCGAGTTGATGTTGGCGTTCACGATGTCGGCAAAACGAGAAAAAATACCCATAATTGAATCCTCACATTTTCTGTTATCGGGCTAAGCCCTGCTGCTTAGCTAATACAAATCCCGTGCCAACTTTTTATCTTATTGATTTTACGCAAGGTGATTGCTTTTTCGCCCGTTCCACCCTACTCTCGCTTAGTGAATCACACCAATAAATGGTTAATTTCATCATGGCTGAATTTAAAGATACCTTATTAGGGGAAGCCAACAGCTTTCTCGAAGTGCTGGAGCAGGTTTCAAGGCTGGCACCGCTGAACAAACCGGTGTTGATCATCGGCGAGCGCGGCACCGGGAAAGAGCTGATAGCCAACCGCCTGCACTATTTATCCGGGCGCTGGGACGGGCCTTTCATCTCCCTGAACTGCGCCGCGCTGAATGAAAATCTGCTCGATACCGAACTGTTCGGTCACGAGGCGGGCGCTTTTACCGGGGCGCAACGTCGTCATCCCGGGCGCTTCGAGCGCGCAGACGGCGGCACGCTGTTTCTTGATGAGCTGGCTACCGCCCCGATGCTGGTGCAGGAAAAGCTGCTGCGCGTCATAGAGTATGGCGAGCTGGAGCGCGTGGGCGGCAGTCAGCCGCTACAGGTAAATGTGCGGCTGGTGTGCGCTACCAACGCTAATTTGCCGGAGATGGTGGAGCAGGAGCGGTTTCGCGCCGACCTGCTGGATCGGCTGGCGTTTGACGTCGTCAACCTGCCCCCGCTGCGCGAGCGGCGCAGCGATATTATGCTGCTGGCGGAGCAGTTTGCCATCCAGATGTGTCGTGAGCTGGGGCTACCGCTGTTCCCTGGCTTTAGCCAGCGCGCCCGCGAAACGCTGCTCGATTACCGCTGGCCGGGCAATATCCGTGAGCTGAAGAACGTGGTTGAGCGTTCCGTCTATCGCCACGGCAGCAGCGAAACCGAGCTCGATGAGATTGTGCTCGATCCCTTCAATCGTTCCACACCATCCCCTGTCGCTCAGCCCCACGCCGCGGCTTCGCCCACCCTGCCGCTGGATTTGCGGCAGTTCCAGCAGACGCAGGAAAAGCAGCTGCTGGAGCAGAGCCTGCGGCAGGCAAAATTTAATCAGAAACGCGCGGCTGAGCTGCTGGGTCTTACCTACCATCAACTCAGGGCGTTGCTCAAAAAGCATCAAATGCGCTGACAATATCAGCACTTATCCGCAGACATTTTTACGAAGCAGGTGTAAGTGCGATACACTTTGCAGATCGTCACTAAAAACCTTAAAAATTATGCGTCTGGTTTTCTCGTCCCTGATTGCGCTCGGTCTGTTAAGTAGCCAGGCTTTTGCTGCCCCCGTGCCTGCGGATCGCGCCGATATTCGCGACAGCGGCTTTGTCTACTGCGTCAGTGGGCAGGTCAACACCTTCAACCCGCAAAAAGCGAGCAGCGGCCTGATCGTCGATACCCTCGCCGCGCAGCTGTATGATCGCCTGCTGGATGTCGATCCCTATACCTATCGCCTGGTGCCGGAGCTGGCCGAGAGCTGGGAAGTCTTAGACAACGGCGCGACCTACCGTTTTCGTCTGCGCGATGATGTGAACTTCCAGACCACGCCGTGGTTTAAACCCACCCGCAAACTCAATGCGGATGACGTGGTCTTTACCTTCCAGCGCATTTTTAACCGCGACCATGCGTGGCACTACGTCAACGGCGGCAGCTTCCCCTACTTCGACAGCCTGCAGTTTGCCGATACGGTGAAAAACGTACGCAAGCTGGATAACCGCACGGTGGAGTTCACCCTCGCCCGTCCGGATGCCTCCTTCCTGTGGCATCTGGCAACGCACTATGCGTCGGTGATGTCCTCCGAATATGCCACCCAGCTGACCCTGCAGGACAAACAGGAGCAGATGGACCGCCAGCCGGTGGGCACCGGACCGTTCCAGATCGCAGAATATCGCGCCGGGCAGTATGTGCGCCTGCAACGCCATGAGAAATTCTGGCGCGGCAAACCGCTGATGCCCCAGGTGGTGGTGGATTTAGGCTCCGGCGGAACAGGCCGTTTATCGAAGCTGCTCACCGGCGAGTGCGATGTGCTGGCCTGGCCCGCAGCCAGCCAGCTGACTATACTGCGCGACGATCCGCGTCTGCGCCTGACGCTGCGCCCGGGAATGAACATTGCCTATCTGGCGTTTAATACCAATAAGCCGCCGCTGAACAACCCGGCGGTGCGTCACGCCCTGGCGCTGGCGATCAATAACCAGCGTCTGATGCAGTCCATCTATTACGGTACCGCAGAGACCGCCGCATCAATCCTGCCCCGCGCCTCGTGGGCTTACGATAGCGAGGCTAAAATTACTGAATACAACCCGGATAAATCACGCGAGCAGCTCAAGGCGCTGGGGGCGGAGAACCTCACCCTGCAACTGTGGGTGCCCACCAGCTCCCAGGCATGGAACCCGAGTCCGCTGAAAACCGCCGAGCTGCTGCAGGCCGACCTCGCCCAGGTGGGGGTCAAGGTGGTGATTATCCCGGTGGAAGGCCGTTTTCAGGAGGCGCGCCTGATGGACATGAACCATGATTTAACCCTTGCCGGCTGGGCAACCGACAGTAACGACCCGGACAGTTTCTTCCGGCCGCTGCTGAGCTGCGCGGCGATCGATTCGCAGACCAACTACGCCCACTGGTGCCACCGCGAGTTTGACGACATTCTGCGCAAAGCGCTGTCTACTCAGCAGCTGGCGGCGCGAATCGATGCTTATGATGAAGCGCAAATGATTCTGGCTAAAGAGCTGCCGGTGCTGCCGCTGGCCTCTTCCCTGCGTCTGCAGGCGTACCGTTACGATATTAAAGGCCTGGTGCTCAGTCCGTTTGGTAACGCGTCCTTTGCCGGCGTTTCCCGTGAGAATCAAGAAGAGGTGAAAAAACCGTGATTATTTTTACCTTACGTCGGCTGCTGTTGTTGCTGATCACCCTCTTCTTTCTGACTTTTGTCGGCTTCAGCCTGAGCTATTTCACCCCCCATGCACCGCTGCAGGGAGCCTCTCTGTGGAATGCATGGTGGTTCTGGTTTGAAGGCGTGTTGCACTGGGACTTCGGTGTCTCCAGTATTAACGGCCAGCCGATCGCCGAGCAGCTGAAAGAGGTGTTCCCTGCGACCATGGAGCTGTGCATTCTGGCATTCGGCTTTGCGCTGGTGGTCGGGATCCCGGTCGGGATGCTGGCCGGTATCACCCGCAACAAGTGGCAGGATAAACTTATCAGCGCCATCGCCCTGCTCGGCTTTTCAGTACCGGTATTCTGGCTGGCGCTGTTGCTGACGCTCTTTTTCTCGCTCACGCTTGGCTGGTTGCCGGTGTCCGGGCGTTTCGACCTGCTGTATGCGGTGAAGACGGTCACCGGTTTCGCGATTATTGACGCCTGGCTCTCAGATTCGGTCTGGCGGCATGAGATGATTATCAGCGCCGTGCGCCACATGGTGTTGCCGGTGCTGGCGCTGGCCGTGGCGCCGACGACTGAGGTCATTCGCCTGATGCGCATCAGCACCATTGAGGTGTTTGATCAGAACTATGTTAAAGCCGCTGCCACGCGCGGGCTGTCGCGGCTGACGATTTTACGCCGCCATGTCCTGCATAACGCCCTGCCGCCGGTGATCCCGCGTCTTGGCCTGCAGTTCTCCACCATGTTGACGCTGGCGATGATTACCGAGATGGTCTTTAGCTGGCCGGGTCTGGGGCGCTGGCTGATCAACGCCATCCGCCAGCAGGACTACGCCGCCATCTCCGCTGGGGTGATGGTGATTGGCGCCCTGGTGATTATTGTTAACGTGATATCCGATATTTTGGGCGCTATGGCTAACCCGCTGAAACATAAGGAATGGTATGCCTTACGATAGCGTATACAGTGAAAAGCGCACGCCCGGCGCGTTGCGCACCGCATGGCGTAACTTCTACGGCGACGCCACGGCAATGATCGGCCTGTACGGCTGCGGCGGCCTGGTGCTGCTCTGCATCCTGGGCTCCTGGTTTGCCCCCTACGGCATCGACCAGCAGTTTCTTGGCTATCAGCTGTTACCCCCCTCCTGGTCGCGTTACGGCGAAGTCTCCTTCTTCCTCGGTACCGATGACCTCGGCCGCGATGTTTTAAGCCGCCTGCTGAGCGGCGCGGCACCCACGGTGGGCGGCGCCTTTGTGGTCACCCTGGCGGCCACCCTGTGCGGTCTGGGGCTGGGCATTGTCGCCGGGGCGACCCACGGCCTGCGTTCGGCGGTCACTAACCATATTCTCGATACCCTGCTGTCGATTCCGTCGCTGCTGCTGGCAATCATCGTGGTGGCGTTCTCGGGGCCACACCTGATCCACGCCATGTTTGCGGTGTGGCTGGCGCTGCTGCCGCGCATGGTGCGCTCGGTCTACAGCCTGGTTCACGATGAGCTGGAAAAAGAGTATGTGGTTGCCGCTCGTCTGGATGGCGCCACCACCTTAAACATTCTGTGGTTCGCAGTGCTGCCCAATATCGCCTCCGGGATGGTCACCGAGATCACTCGCGCCCTGTCGATGGCGATCCTCGATATCGCTGCGCTCGGGTTTCTCGATCTGGGCGCGCAGCTCCCTTCTCCGGAATGGGGGGCAATGCTGGGCGACGCGCTGGAGCTAATCTACGTAGCACCCTGGACGGTGATGCTGCCGGGCGCGGCGATCATGATTAGCGTGCTGCTGGTTAACCTGCTTGGCGACGGCATTCGTCGCGCCATTGTGGCGGGGGTGGAATAATGCCGTTACTGGATATTCGCAATCTGACGATTGAATTTAAAACCGGCGAAGGCTGGGTGAAAGCGGTGGATCGGGTCAGCATTACCCTGAGCGAAGGCGAGATCCGCGGCCTGGTGGGCGAGTCGGGTTCGGGCAAGAGCTTAATTGCCAAAGCGATCTGCGGCGTGGCGAAAGATAACTGGCGCGTCACCGCTGACCGCATGCGCTTTGACGATATCGACCTGCTGCGCCTCTCCGTTCGCGAGCGACGCAAGCTGGTAGGCCACAACGTGTCGATGATTTTTCAGGAGCCGCAATCCTGTCTCGATCCGTCGGAACGGGTAGGCAAACAGCTGATGCAGAACATTCCCGCCTGGACCTATAAAGGCCGCTGGTGGCAGCGTTTTGGCTGGCGTAAACGCCGGGCCATCGAGCTGCTGCACCGGGTGGGGATCAAGGATCATAAAGATGCCATGCGCAGCTTCCCCTATGAGCTGACCGACGGCGAGTGTCAGAAAGTGATGATCGCCATTGCGCTCGCCAACCAGCCGCGCCTGCTGATTGCTGACGAACCGACCAACGCGATGGAGCCCACCACCCAGGCGCAAATTTTCCGCCTGCTCACTCGGCTTAACCAGAACAACAACACCACCATTTTGCTGATCAGCCATGACCTGCAGATGCTGAGCAAATGGGCGGATAAGATTGACGTGATGTACTGCGGTCAGACCGTGGAAACCGCCGGTAGCGAGGAGCTGGTGACCATGCCGCATCACCCCTATACCCAGGCGCTGATCCGCGCGATCCCTGATTTCGGCAACTCCATGCCGCATAAAAGCCGCCTCAATACCCTGCCGGGGGCGATCCCGCTGCTGGAACATTTGCCGATCGGCTGTCGCCTCGGGCCGCGCTGCCCGTATGCGCAGCGGAAATGCATTGAAACCCCGCGCCTGGCCGGACCGAGGAACCATTTGTTTGCCTGCCATTTCCCGCTGAACATGGAGAAAGAGTGACATGGTCGAAACCTTGCTGGAAGTGCGCAACCTGAGTAAGACCTTTCGCTACCGTACCGGTTTGTTCCGCCGCCAGACCGTCGAAGCGGTGAAACCGCTGAGCTTTACCCTGCGGGAAAAGCAGACCCTGGCCATCATCGGTGAGAACGGTTCAGGGAAATCGACGCTGGCGAAAATGCTGGCCGGGATGATCGAACCCTCCGATGGTGAAGTATTGATTGACGACCATTTGCTGAAATTTGGTGATTACTCGTTCCGCAGTCAGCGGATCCGCATGATTTTTCAGGATCCGTCGACGTCGCTGAACCCGCGCCAGCGTATCTCGCAGATCCTCGATTTTCCGCTACGTCTGAATACCGATCTTGAGTTTGAAGCGCGGCGTAAGCAGATTATTGAAACCCTGCGAATGGTCGGGCTGCTGCCGGATCACGTCAGTTACTATCCACACATGCTGGCCCCGGGGCAGAAACAGCGTCTCGGCCTTGCCCGCGCGCTGATCCTGCGGCCAAAGGTGATCATCGCTGACGAAGCGCTGGCCTCGCTGGATATGTCGATGCGTTCACAGTTAATCAACCTGATGCTGGAGTTACAGGAGAAACAGGGTATTTCGTATATCTACGTGACCCAGCATCTGGGGATGATGAAGCACATCAGCGATCAGGTGCTGGTGATGCATGAAGGCTCGGTGGTGGAGCGCGGCAGTACCGCATCGGTGCTGGCCTCGCCGCTTCACGATCTGACAAAACGTTTAATTGCCGGCCATTTTGGCGAAGCCTTAACCGCCGATGCCTGGCGAAAAGATCGCTGACCTGCCCCTGTATGGAGTGGTCGGATTAACACTGTACGCGACACATGCTATTATCGCCGCGTTTTAACGACGGTTGTCCAACAGATGACAGCCGCCACAACAATGAATATAAGGATTAGAGCTATGGGTTTTCTTTCCGGTAAGCGCATTCTGGTGACTGGCGTTGCCAGCAAACTGTCCATCGCATACGGTATCGCACAGGCGATGCATCGCGAAGGCGCTGAGCTGGCATTCACCTACCAGAACGACAAGCTGAAAGGCCGCGTAGAAGAGTTTGCCGCGCAGCTGGGTTCCAGCATTATTCTGGAATGCGACGTTGCACAAGATGAAAGCATCGACGGCATGTTCGCTGAGCTGGCAAAAACCTGGCCGAAATTTGACGGTTTCGTTCACTCCATCGGTTTTGCACCGGGCGACCAGCTGGATGGCGACTACGTGAACGCGGTCACCCGTGAAGGCTTCAAAATTGCTCACGACATCAGCTCCTACAGCTTTGTGGCGATGGCAAAATCCTGCCGCACCATGCTGAACCCGGGCGCAGCCCTGCTGACGCTCTCCTACCTGGGTGCTGAGCGCGCTATCCCGAACTACAACGTAATGGGCCTGGCAAAAGCCTCTCTGGAAGCAAACGTGCGCTATATGGCGAACGCGATGGGTCCTGAAGGCGTGCGCGTGAATGGTATCTCTGCGGGTCCAATCCGTACCCTGGCCGCTTCCGGCATCAAAGACTTCCGTAAAATGCTGGCGCATTGCGAAGCGGTTACCCCAATCCGTCGCACCGTCACCATCGAAGACGTGGGTAACTCCGCGGCGTTCCTGTGCTCTGACCTCTCGGCTGGCATCTCCGGCGAAGTGGTTCACGTTGACGGCGGTTTCAACATCGCTGCAATGAACGAGCTGGAAATCAAATAAGTTCGTCACCTTCCCGCTGCGGCGGGAAGGTTTGCCTGCCGTTCCATCCCGTTTTCCTCCTCGTTATTCCGTTCCGCTATTTGTTATCACCTAACAATATTTTTCCGCTTATCCGCCTTACGCCAGGATATTGATCGCCATTTTGAGATCAAGGAACGCACATGGAACAACGCCGTATTTCTGGCAAAGGCCACTGGTATCACGAGACCCAGTCCAGTAGCAGCCCGACGGAAGTCCTGCCTTTGGTTCCCGAAGCCGCACAGGTCGCGGATCGTTTTTTGCTGAACCTCACTTTACCGACAACGCTGCTGGCGGCCTGCGAACGCTGGTTAATCCCGGCCCGGGCGCTGTGTGACCTCTTTTTCCCGCGCGCCGTGCCGGTAAATCGCCTGCGCACGCTCAGCGCGTACGACCGATTCAGCACCGCCCTGACCGTGGCGCAGGTGTGCGGCGTGCAGCGTCTGTGTAATCACTACGCTGCGCTTCTCGCCCCGCTCCCCGGCCCTGACTCCTCTCGTGAAAGTAATCGCCGCCTCGCCCAGATCACCCAGTATGCCCGCCAGCTTGCCAGCTCGCCTGACGTGATCGACGGCAAGGCGCAGCAGGAGCTCGATGAGGTGGGCCTGACGGTGTATGACATCGTGACCATCAACCAGATTATCGGCTTTGTCGGTTTTCAGGCGCGGGTTGTCGCAGTGTTTCAGGCCCTGCTCGGGCACCCTGTCCGCTGGCTACCCGGACACCACATCCCCCCGCATGCCCTGATTGATGATAATGAGCTGAACATGGACGCCTGGGAGTCTGTCGTGCCAGGCGTTGAGCAACGGAACGCCAGCGCGCAGCAGCTGGCATCCCTTGAACGCTGGCAGGCCGAGCCGCTATTGCAGCAGCTTACGCCGGTGCTGTGCCATGAACCGGCGATCCTCGATTACACGGGGGAAATTCTGGTCAGCGGCATCCATAACGCGCAACCAGCCGATGCGCCAGATGAGGCGGTAAAACGCGCCGTAGAACAGCTGGCGCGCTCCCCGGATCGGTTCAGCGCCGCGCAGTTTACCCCGCTGACGGATGAGGGTCTTCCCCCGGCTCAGGCTATCAACCTGCTGACCTGGAGCGCTTTTTGCGGCTGGCTGAACCGTCTGAAAATCGCCATTGGCAGAGGCGAATAACCCTACTCATTACCTAAAGAGCGCTTGCCGTAACAGTGAGATTCGCGTAAAACTGTCAGCCGCTCAATGGCTACGAAAATAGATCACTATGCTCCAGGACAACCCGCTGCTAGCGCAGCTTAAACAGCAACTGCATTCCCAGACGCCACGTGCTGAAGGGGTCGTAAAAGCCACGGAAAAAGGCTTTGGCTTCCTTGAAGTCGATGCACAGAAAAGTTACTTCATTCCGCCTCCGCAGATGAAGAAAGTGATGCACGGCGATCGTATTACTGCCGTGATCCATAGCGAAAAGGATCGTGAATCTGCCGAGCCTGAAGCGTTGATCGAACCGTTCCTGACCCGCTTTGTGGGTAAGGTGCTGCGTAAAGATGACCGTCTGTCCATCATTCCGGACCATCCCCTGCTGAAAGACGCCATCCCTTGCCGCGCCGAGCGCGGGGTCGCACATGATTTTAAAGAAGGTGACTGGGCCGTGGCTGAAATGCGCCGTCACCCTCTCAAGGGCGACCGCGGTTTTTATGCCGAGCTGACCCAGTTTATTACCTTCGGCGACGACCATTTCGTGCCATGGTGGGTCACGCTGGCACGCCATAATCTGGAAAAAGAAGCGCCAGAAGGTGCAGCGACGGAGATGCTGGACGAAGGTCTGACGCGTCGCGATCTCACCGCCCTCAATTTTGTGACCATCGACAGCGCCAGCACCGAAGATATGGACGATGCGCTGTATGTGGAAGAGCAGGCTGACGGCAAGCTGCTGTTAACCGTGGCCATTGCCGATCCTACGGCCTGGATTGCTGAAGGCACGCCGCTGGATGACTCTGCTAAAATTCGCGCCTTCACCAACTATCTGCCGGGCTTCAACATCCCGATGCTTCCGCGCGAATTGTCTGACGACTTGTGCTCACTGCGCGCTAACGAAGTCCGTCCGGTTCTCGCCTGCCGCATGACCATCGCCACCGATGGCACCATCGAAGAGAACATCGAATTCTTTGCAGCCACCATCGAGTCAAAAGCCAAGCTGGTGTATGACGAAGTGTCTGACTGGCTGGAAAATAGCGGTAGCTGGCAGCCTGCAAATGACGCCATTGCTGAACAGATCCGTCTGTTACAGCGCGTCTGCCTGAGCCGCAGCGAGTGGCGTAAGACCCACGCGCTTGTGTTCAAGGATCGCCCTGACTACCGCTTCATTCTCGGTGAAAAAGGTGAAGTGCTGAATATTGTTGCCGAACCGCGTCGCATTGCTAACCGCATTGTTGAAGAGTCGATGATTGCGGCCAACATCTGTGCAGCCCGCGTACTGCGCGACAAACTCGGTTTCGGTATTTATAACGTGCACACCGGCTTCGACCCGGCGAACAGCGAGGCGCTGGCCGCCCTGCTGAAGACTCATGACGTACACGTCGACCCGCAGGAAGTCCTGACGCTGAACGGCTTCTGCAAGCTGCGTCGTGAGCTGGATGCACAGCCGTCCGGCTTCCTCGATAGCCGCATCCGTCGTTTCCAGTCTTTCGCTGAGATCAGCACCGAACCTGGCCCGCATTTTGGCCTGGGTCTGGAAGCCTATGCGACCTGGACATCCCCGATCCGTAAGTATGGCGATATGGTTAACCACCGCCTGCTGAAAGCGATCGTCAAAGGGGAAACCATCGCCCGTCCGCAGGACGAAACCACCGTGCAGATGGCAGAGCGTCGTCGTCTTAACCGCATGGCGGAGCGCGACGTCGGTGACTGGCTGTATGCCCGCTTCCTGAAAGACAAAGCCGGGACTGATGCCCGTTTTGCGGCCGAAATCATCGATATCAGCCGCGGCGGCATGCGTGTTCGTCTGGTGGATAACGGCGCCGTGGCCTTTATTCCGGCCCCGTTCCTGCACGCCGTGCGTGACGAACTGGTTTGCAGCCAGGAAAACGGCACCGTTCAGATTAAAGGTGAAGTGGCCTATAAGGTGACTGAGGTTATCGACGTCACTATCGCTGAAGTACGCATGGAAACACGCAGCGTTATTGCCCGCCCTGCCGTCTGAATGTCGCCTGCTGAAAAGTCGGATCCACCCACGCCGGGTGATCCGACTTTTTTATTACCTCTAAAACCTCATACTCATCATTTTTACGTACCTTTCCCTCCCACAAATTGCAAAAAGCGATCACAATTATTAACGGCGGGCGGGTTCACGTCTTAATGCGCTACAGGAATATTCATTCGTCTGTATCCTTTTTCGCCATTCTCGTTCTAATATAAGAATACTGGGAAAAAACAATAGGTTTAGTTCGGGTTTACCGCCGTTTTATTGCGATTAAACCGACTGGAAATGCACAATCTGTGCAATTAAGTGCGCCTGGGAGAGAGCATGATTGACGATCTGGAGCAAAATTTGCTGTTTCGTTACATGGGCACCCACAGTCCCTGGTGGCGGCTGACGGCGGACAGTAATGCGCTCCATCTTGCGGCCAGTGAAAGCGCAGATACTACACAGGTTGTCGCGTTGACCGATGAACAGGCCAGTCATATTCGCCAGATGACGGTGATCACCTCCAGCATTACCATGACGCTCTCCCTGTACGGTACCGATGTGCCAGTGCACCTGGTAGGCCGCAAAATCAATAAAAAAGAGTGGGCCGGCACCGCCTCCGCCTGGCATGACACCTCCGCTGTCGCCCGCGATCTGGCGCAGGGTCTCTCCTTTGCCGAACAGGTGGTTTCTGAAGCCAACTCGGTCATCGTCATTCTCGATCGGCACGGCAATATTCAACGCTTCAACCGCCTGAGCGAAGAATACACCGGGATGAAAGAGCACGAAGTCATTGGTCAGAACGTTTTTAAGCTGTTTATGAGCCGCAGCGAAGCCGCTGCCTCCCGCCGTAATATCAGCGGTTTTTTCCGTGACGGTAGCTCTTATGAAGTGGAGCGCTGGATCAAAACCCGTAAAGGGCAACGTCTGTTCCTGTTTCGTAATAAATTTGTGCACAGCGGCAGCGGCAAAAACGAAATTTTCCTTATCTGCTCCGGTACGGATATCACTGAAGAGCGTCGTGCCCAGGAGCGGCTCCGGGTACTCGCCAATACCGATACCATTACCGGCCTGCCAAACCGCAATGCCATTCACGATATGATCAGCGAAGCGATCGATAAACGCGGCGACACTCAGGTGGGCGTGGTCTACCTTGACCTCGATAATTTCAAAAAAGTGAATGATGCCTACGGGCATATGTTTGGCGACCAACTTTTACAGGCCGTGGCGCTGGCGATCCTCAGCTGTCTGGAAGATGGCCAGGTACTGGCTCGTCTGGGCGGCGATGAGTTCATCGTGCTGGCCACCGGGACTTCCCAGGGTGCGCTGGAAGCGATGGCGTCGCGGATCCTGACCCGGCTGCGCCAGCCTTTCCGGATTGGTTTGATTGAAGTCTATACCGGCTGCTCGCTGGGCATCTCCCTTGCCCCGCAGCATGGGACCGATCGTGAAAGCGTGATCCGCAATGCCGACACCGCCATGTACACCGCCAAAGAGAACGGACGCGGCACGTTTTGCGTCTTCTCACCGGAGATGAATCAGCGCGTCTTTGAATATCTGTGGCTGGACACTAACCTGCGCAAGGCGCTGGATAATGATCAGCTGGTGATCCACTACCAGCCGAAGATCACCTGGCGAGGTGAGGTCAGAACCCTCGAAGCACTGGTTCGCTGGCAGTCGCCAGAGCGCGGCCTGATTCCGCCGCTGGAGTTTATCTCCTATGCCGAAGAGTCGGGGCTCATCGTGCCGCTGGGCCGTTGGGTGATGCTCGATGTGGTCCGCCAGGTCGCCAAATGGCGCGATAAAGGCATTAATTTACGCGTAGCGGTCAACGTCTCGGCCCGCCAGCTGGCGGATCAGACCATATTCAGCGATCTGAAACAGGCGCTGAAGGATCTCGATTTTGAGTACTGCCCGATAGATGTGGAGCTGACGGAAAGCTGCCTGATTGAAAACGAAGAGCTGGCGCTGTCGGTTATCCAGCAGTTCAGCCAGCTGGGGGCGCAGATCCATCTCGATGACTTCGGCACCGGTTATTCGTCGCTGTCGCAGCTGGCCCGCTTCCCCATCGATGCTATTAAGCTCGATCAGGCCTTTGTCCGGGATATCCATAAGCAGTCGGTATCGCAGTCACTGGTGCGGGCGATTGTTGCCGTCGCCCAGGCGCTGAATTTGCAGGTGATTGCCGAAGGGGTGGAGAGCGCGAAAGAAGACGCCTTTCTGACAAAGAATGGCGTCAACGAACGACAGGGTTTTCTCTTTGCTAAGCCCATGCCCGCTGTCGCATTCGAGCGATGGTTTAAACGATATCAGTCACGCAACGCGCGTTAGCTGGCTTTACGCAGGCCTGATGCGGTGTGGCGGTCCTGGAGCTGAACCAGCCGCTGCATATAGGCCACGTCCTTCTGCTGCAGACAAAATGCAGCATCCACCCAGTCTTCCGTGATATCCATAAGCTCGCTGCGCGGCAGCTGCAACACCCGCTGACGGGCGCGGAGCATGGCTCTGACGCCGTTCATTTTAGGCTGTAACGTGTCGATGAAGGTCCGTGTCGCAACGTAGCCCTGACCGGGTTCGAACAGCACGTCCACCAGCCCCTGCTGCTGATACCACTCTGCGGTGTGTGACTCTCCTTTGTAGATCAGCTCTTCTGCCAGTTTCATGCCTGAACGGCGTGCCACCAGCGAGTAGCCGCCCATGCCGGGAAAGAGATTGAAGGCGATCTCCGGGAAGCCTAAACGCGCATCCCGTTGTGCCAGCAGGAAGTGGTGCGCCAGCGCGGCCTCAAATCCGCCGCCAAGCGCACTGCCCTCCACCATCGACAGGGTGATTGCCCCGGTATCGAAGCCACGCGACGCAGCATGGACACAGTCCACGCACGCGCGGGCATACGCCCGAAGCGCTTCGCGACGTCCATTCTCGATGCACTCAACAAAGAAACGTAGATCGCCGCCGGTGTTGTACATATCTGGCACCAGCGATCCGGTCACCCAAAAATCGACCTCAAACCCGGACTGCCTTACCAGCCAGGACAGGTTCATGATCTCCTCAATCAGGGCATGATTGAAGCATGGGCGTGGCTGAGCTCGCAGCATCATCCACACGGTGCGTCTTTCCTCTTCGTAGTAAGCTGCGAGTTGGGTGAATCGTACAGAATCAGTGAACAGTTTACAGGTAGCCTGATTGATAATTGTCATAGTCTAATTCCTCATAGAAAAAAGCGCCTTGCGCGCAGAATTAGACTAATCCACTACCAAAGTCCTCTGTATAAAGATGTATGAAAATATCACTACTATTAATGTACTTTCGTTAGCACACTTTTTCCCTTCTCTTTTGCCGTTAATTTCTGCATCATTGAATTTATTCACTTTTCATTTAGGGATGAGATTATGTCTGATATCGATGCACTGAAAGTTGCCCAACGTATTGATACTGTGCTGGATATTCTGGTTGCAGGTGATGTGAACTCTGCTCTGCGTAATCTCGAGATATTAAAATCAGAATTACTGACCCAGGCGGGCGCGCAGAAAAACGGCGACGCCGCACAGCCTAAATCGCCGTGGGAAGTTTAAGGGTCGCAGCAGCTCCCGTGGTTATGTCAGTTTTCAACTAACGGCTCAGCCGTTTTAATATGGATGCTATGAATTCCCGACAACAAATAATATTACAGATGGTGATCGACACAGGACGTGTGAGCGTCGTTGATCTGGCTAAAAGTACCGGCGTGTCTGAAGTCACCATCCGCCAGGATCTCAATCTTCTGGAAAAAATGAGCTATCTGCGCCGCGCGCATGGCTATGCCGTGCCGCTCGACAGCGAAGATGTCGAAACGCGCATGATGAACAACTATGCCCTGAAACGTGAACTGGCGGAGTTTGCCGCTTCTCTGGTCAACAACGGCGAAACGGTGTTTATCGAGAACGGCAGCTGTAATGCCCTGCTGGCACGTACCCTGGCCGAGCAGAAAGAGGAAGTCACCATCGTGACGGTGAGCAGCTACATTGCTCATCTTCTGAAAGAGACGCGCAGCGAGGTTATTTTGTTGGGCGGAATCTATCAGAAAAAAAGCGAAAGCATGGTTGGCCCTCTTACACGTCAGTATGTTCAGCAGGTTCATTTCAGCAAGGCCTTTATCGGCATCGATGGCTGGCAACCTGAAACCGGCTTTACCGGGCGGGATATGATGCGTTCAGACGTGGTTAATGCGGTGCTTGAGAAAGGCGGTGAGGCTATTGTGCTGACCGACAGCACCAAATTTGGCGCGGTACATCCCTACACCATGGGCCCGGTCTCCCGCTTCAGCCGGGTTATTACTGACGAAGGCATCAAAGCGGCCCACAGCGAGAAGCTGCAGCACGACGGGCTCATCGTCGATATCGTCAAAAAGCCAGCCTGACTCCCCTCCAACGCCCGGTTCGCCGGGCGTTTACCTGCCCTTTCGCTCTGAGATTATTCTGACGCAGCCTTTAAGACTATTTACCTGTTGGATCAGTGATAAAGACGTAAAATTAATGTTAGCGATATAACAGGAAGTGACTATCACCTGCGTGATTTTGTAACGCCTGCGCGAACAGTTTCATGGAAAACACGCTTAATAGTTTTACACTTAATTAAGCAGAGTTATTTCCGTGGACCACTACTTCAGGAGAATGAGTTATGTCTATTAACAGCAAAAAATTATCCGCTGCTATGCTGGCCGTTACGCTGGCATTGTCCCTGAGCGCATGCTCCGGCATGAGCAGACAAGACCGTAATACCGCGATTGGTGCGGGTGCAGGCGCAATCGGTGGTTCCGTCTTAACTGACGGAAGCACGCTGGGGACCCTGGGTGGTGCCGCAGTGGGTGGTATCATCGGTCATCAGGTTAAATAACTAACCGATTTCCACCGCAGTCATTTGATAATGCCCTTTTGTTTCTGGCGCTATCTCAAAATAAAAATAATAAGCCACGGTCTCGACCGTGGTTTATTTGTTTCTGGCACGCGTCAACCACCCGCTAATTTCACTTTCATCCCTTTTGCTTCCAGCAGGGATTTAATCAGATCCCGCTTGTCGCCCTGGATCTCAATTACGCCATCCTTGACGGCCCCGCCGCAACCGCATTTTTTCTTCAGTTCAGCGGCAATGGCTGCCAGGGTGGCATCGTCAGCATCAATGCCGGTCACCAGGCATACGCCCTTTCCTTTACGCCCGCTGGTCTGGCGTTGAATTCGTACAATGCCGTCGCCTTTCGGACGCTCAGCTACCGCTTTCGGTTCATCTATGCGCCCGGTGTCGGTCGAATAGACCAGGCGACTGTTGTTATCGCGCATTACGCCCCCTTGTGAAGTGATGCGTTGATGGCTTTCAGAGTTTGTGCCGGGTCAGCAGATTGGGTTACCGGACGACCAATAACCATATAGTCTACGCCCGCCGCCAGCGCCTGCTCCGGGGTCATAATGCGGCGCTGGTCGCCGGCATCGCTGCCCTGAGGACGAATACCCGGCGTTACCAGCTTAAAGTCCTGGCCAATAGTGCTTTTGAAGCGCACGGCTTCCTGAGCTGAGCAAACCACCCCGTCCAGCCCGCAGCTGTGCGTCAGGCGCGCCAGACGCTCTGCATGCTCTGCTGGTGACAGTGTCACGCCAAGATCCAGCAGGTCGCTGGACTCCATGCTGGTCAACACGGTAACGGCAATCAGTAACGGCGCGTCTTTGCCAAAGGGCTGGAGAGCTTCACGAGCCGCGGTCATCATCCGCGCACCGCCTGAGGCGTGCACGTTAACCATCCAGACGCCCAGCTCGGCAGCAGCCGCTACCGCATGGGCAGTGGTGTTAGGAATATCGTGGAATTTCAGATCCAGAAAGACATCAAAACCGCGCTGCTGCATGTCACGCACAATTTGCGGGCCAAAGAGCGTAAACATCTCTTTGCCGATTTTCAGGCGGCAGTCGCGCGGGTCAATACAATCAACGAACGCAAGCGCGTTATCGCGATTGTTGTAATCCAGAGCGACAACAACAGGAGATTCAGTAACTGCGCGGGATGAAGAGGGAGCTACAGACGTCATGACCGGACCTTCTCGTCGATGGGCGCCGCATCGGCGCGGGAATGTTAAACGGCGTGCATTCTACCTGTGCATCACGAAAATGAACAGGTTCCATTTTCATTCCTGCCAGACTGCAGCGCGCACCGTTCAGACTGAAAAGGTGCCAAAAGTATGTTGTAACTAAAAAAGGATTTTTTTAAAAATTATTGCCCATCGAGGCCGCGAATCGGCTTAATGGTTGACCAGGCGCGACACGACGGACAGTGCCAGTACAGGGTGTAGGCAGTAAAACCGCACTTCTGGCAGCGATAGCGCGGCTTGCTGCGGATCTGTTCGCCGACCATGTCGCGCAGCACCATCAGGCTCTCTTTGGCGCGCCCCTCTTCCGCATCGTTGAGGTGGTAATCCATCAGCTTGTGGAACACGCGCATAGTGGGATGACGCTGCAGCTGACGGGTAATGTAAATCTGCGCGGTGTCGCTGCCCTCGTGCTCCTGGACGACATCCGCCAGCATCAGCTCGGCATAGGCCCCGGTGTTCTCTTCCACGCAACGGCGCAGGAAGGCCACCCACTCTTCGGCCATATCCAGTTGCTGATAGCAGGTTTGCAGCATCTCCAGGGTTTCGCTGACCAGCTCTTTATCCTGGTCGATGACCCGCAGCAGGCTCTCTACCGCTTTCTGGTAATCGCCTTTCGCCATGTACACGCGCCCCATCATGATAGAGACGCGCGCGCTGCTGCGATCCGCGGCAGCGCCCTTCCGGAGAAGCGCCATGGCTTTGTCCATGTCTTCATTGCCCATCTGCTGCAGGGCGAGTTCGCAATAGAAATGGGCGATTTCTACGCGCTGTTTGTCTTTACCCAGCTTCACCAGACGTTCCGCAACGTCAATCGCTTTCTGCCATTCGCTGGTGGCCTGGTAAATTTGCAGGAGTTGTTGCAGAGCGCTGATGCGAAAATCGGTTTCATCCACCAGCTGATTGAACATCTCTTCGGCGCGATCGTACAACCCTGCCGCCATGTAGTCGCGTCCCAACTGCTGTACGGCCAGCAGACGCTGCTCATAGGTTAATGAGGCGCTTTCCATTAAGGTCTGGTGGATGCGGATGGCGCGATCAACTTCGCCCCGGGAACGGAACAGATTGCCGAGAGTAAGGTGGGCCTCAACGGTGCCGGTATCCTCTTTCAACATCTCAAGGAACAGGTCTACCGCTTTATCCTGTTGATTGCTCAGAAGGAAGTTAACCCCGGCGACATAGTCGCGTGAAAGACGGTTGGCTTCATCCTGTTTTGTTTGTTGCGCACTTCTGCGGCCCATATACCAGCCATAGGCTGCGGCTACAGGCAAAAGCAGAAACAACAACTCCAGCATCTTCGATTATTCCTTCGCTACCGGCACACCTGAACTTACCGGAACGTCGGTCGTGGGCGCAATTTGGTATTCAAGACGTTTAATTTTACGTTCGGCGCGGGCAAGTGAAACCCGAACTTTTAGCCAGAACAGGCCGCAAATAAGCCAGCCGATCGCAAATCCTGCCGCAAAGAGTACCGCCAGCAGGCTGGAAATCCGATATTCGCCTTGCGCCAGCAGATAATTGAACGTTACCTGTTGATCGTTTTGCGCACCTAATGTGACGGAAATGACAAAAATCGCCAACACCAGTAAGAAAATGAGTAAATATTTCACATTACTTCCCGTTATGTGGTTTGAGCGAATAAAGAGTGTTCACCATAGCGTAACCAGCCTTATAAACTACCATTTTCAGGACGGGCGCGAAACGGAAAAAGCATCGCGCCACGACTGGATCTGCGGCTAAATATGAGAATTTCAACCGCAGTCAGCTTTCCTGGTCCCTGTCGGCTATTTCCCGCTTCTCTTCTGCCGGCGGCGTGAGCGGACCACAAACGCGCTGGGCAAGCCAGGTGGCGCAGGTGATCAGCAGCCACGACATCAGAGTGGCAACCACCAGATCCCGCGGCCAGTGCATGCCGAGCAGCAGGCGGCTGCCCATTACCCCCGTCGCCCAAACCAGCAGGAAGGCGATGGTCAGCGTGCGCCGGCGCGGCCACAGCAGCCCTACCCCCAGCAATGCCCAGCTTGCGGCGAACATCGTGTGTCCGGACGGGAAGGCAAATCCGGTCTCTTTTTGCCAGTGTTTCCGTAAAAATGTCGGGACAGCCTGTTGTTCAATAAGCTGTTCTTTCACCAGCTCACCGCGTTCTTTACGCTTTAAATTGTAGAAGTCGTTGACCGGGACATGGTGAGTTTTTTCCAGCCAGACGACAAACGGACGCGGCTCCTGAACCCGATCTTTCACCCAGGATTTAAGCCCCTGGCCGATAAGGATCACGCCGGCAAGAATGGCAAAGAGCATGATGGCGGCCCGCAGACGAAAACGCAGGCACCATAAAAACCAGCCGCATAGCAGCGCGTGCGTAATAATGCCCCAGGGTTGGGTGACCGTCTCCGTGATCCAGAACAGCGCTTTTAACCATCCGCTGTTAGTGCCAGGCTGCCACTGCCAGCCGGATATCCATACAGCCACAGGCATAATAAGCAATATCCCTGCGCCAACCGCCGTACGGCGGGCAATTGAAAGCATGTCGTCTCCTTTTTTCGATAAGCCTCACAATCATAACTGAAAAATGAGAGCTGCGTAAAAATGTCGGATTGTGCGTTTAACGTTCGTTAAGCTGGCGGTGATTAGGTGAACGTGTGGAGCTTGTGGCAAAATAAGACAATACCGACAGCCAAACAGGCAACAGACACAAGGCGTGTCAGCATTTTTTGGAGAATCACATGCAGCTTAAACGTGTGGCAGAAGCCAATCTGCCAACCCCCTGGGGCGATTTCCTGATGGTGGGTTTTGAAGAACTGGCAACCGGGCAGGATCACGTTGCGTTAGTGTTCGGGGATACCTCCGGGCAGACGCCAGTGCTTGCTCGCGTCCATTCCGAGTGTTTGACGGGTGACGCCCTGTTTAGCCTGCGCTGCGATTGTGGTTTTCAACTGGAAGCCGCCCTGTCGCACATCGCGGAAGAAGGCCGCGGCATCCTGCTGTATCACCGCCAGGAGGGGCGTAATATCGGCCTGCTGAACAAGATCCGCGCCTATGCCCTGCAGGATCAGGGATACGATACCGTGGAAGCGAACCATCAGTTAGGCTTTGCAGCAGACGAGCGTGATTTCACCCTGTGCGCCGATATGTTCAAGCTGCTGGGCGTGGATGAAGTGCGTTTGCTGACCAATAACCCGCGTAAGGTCGAGATCCTGACCGAAGCCGGCATCAACATCGTTGAACGTGTGCCGCTGATCGTTGGCCGTAACCCGAACAACGAACACTATCTGGATACCAAAGCGGCGAAGCTTGGACATCTGCTCAGCGAGTAAAAAAAACAGCCCGGCAGCGCAATGCGTGCCGGGCTGGTCAGAGTGTTTTAATTCAGCATATTACGGATCACATAGTGCAGGATACCGTCGTTCTTGTAGTAGGTCAGCTCGGTAGCGGTGTCAATTCGGCAGCGGCAGTCCACCACCTCGGTTTGTCCATCCGCTCGCGTCAGCTTGACCGGCACGGTGGCGCCAGGCGTCAGACTTTGCAGATCCGCAATATCAATGCGCTCCTCCCCGGTCAGCCCCAGCGTTTTACGCGATGTCCCCTGCGGGAACTCCAGCGGTAAAATCCCCATCCCGATCAGGTTTGAACGGTGAATACGTTCAAACGACTCTGCGATCACCACGCGTACGCCAAGCAGTCGTGGCCCTTTTGCTGCCCAGTCACGGCTGGAGCCGGAACCGTACTCTTTCCCGGCGATCACCGCCAGCGGCGTACCTTCCTGCTGATACTTCATGGCAGCATCGTAAATCGAGATCACTTCCGTACCCGGCAGATGTCGGGTCATCCCGCCCTCAACGCCAGGCACCATCTCGTTGCGGATGCGGATATTGGCGAAGGTGCCGCGCATCATCACCTCATGGTTACCGCGACGGGACCCGTAAGAGTTGAAGTCACGTCGCTCCACGCCACGACTCTGCAGATACCGCCCTGCCGGGCTATCCGCTTTAATGCTGCCCGCCGGAGAAATATGGTCGGTGGTGACCGAGTCGCCAAGGATGGCTAACACCCGTGCGCCGTGGATATCTTCCAGCGGTTTAGGCTCCGCCAGCATCTCGTCAAAGAAAGGCGACAGGCGGATGTAGGTGGAATCATCCTGCCAGCTGTAGGTATCCGAGCGCGCCACCTCAATGCTTTTCCACTCCGCCGTGCCTTCGAACACTTCGGCATACTCCTTGCGGAACATGTCGGTGGAGACTTTTTCTACCGCGAGGGCGATCTCCTGCGCTGACGGCCAGATATCTTTCAGATAAACCGGATCCCCTTTGCGGTCGTGCCCCAGCGGCTCGGTCGCGAGGTTAATATTCATATTCCCGGCCAGGGCATAGGCTACCACCAGCGGCGGTGAGGCCAGCCAGTTGGTTTTCACCAGCGGGTGGATACGGCCTTCGAAGTTGCGGTTGCCCGAGAGCACCGCCCCGACCGTCAGATCCCCCTGCTTGATCGCCGTCTCGATAGGTTCCGGTAGCGGCCCGGAGTTACCAATACAGGTGGTACACCCGTAGCCGACCAGGTTGAAACCCAATTCATCCAGGTACGGCGTCAGCCGGGCCTGGGCCAGGTAATCGGAGACCACTTTGGAGCCCGGAGCCAGCGAGGCTTTTACCCACGGCTGGCGTTTCAGGCCAAGGGTAACGGCTTTTTTCGCCAGTAGCCCCGCCGCCATCAGCACGCTGGGGTTTGAGGTGTTGGTACAGGAGGTGATGGCCGCGATCGCTACCGCGCCATCCGGAAGCTGATACTGATGGCCGTTCATGACGTAATCAATGGGTCGACGATCCTTCTGCGCGGTATTGACTTCCAGTTCATTGCTGGCAGCAAACGCCTTCGGCACATCCGCCAGCGCGACCCGATCCTGAGGACGCTTCGGCCCGGCGAGGCTGGCTTCGACCTCGCCCATATCCAGCGCCAGGGTGCTGGTAAACACCGGTTCATCTCCCGGGTTACGCCACATCCCTTGCGCTTTGGCATAGGCCTCAACCAGCTCAACCTGCTCGCTGCTGCGCCCGCTGAGGCGCATATACTCCAGCGTGACGCCGTCTATCGGGAAGAAGCCACAGGTCGCGCCGTATTCCGGCGCCATGTTGGCGATGGTGGCCCGGTCCGCCAGCGGCAATGAGTCGAGCCCGTCACCGTAGAATTCAACAAATTTGCCCACCACCCCGTGCTTACGTAGCATCTGGGTCACGGTGAGCACCAGATCGGTGGCGGTGATGCCTTCACGCAGTTTGCCGGTCAGCTTAAAACCGACCACGTCAGGGATCAGCATCGACACCGGCTGACCGAGCATAGCGGCCTCGGCTTCGATCCCCCCTACCCCCCAGCCCAGCACGCCAAGGCCGTTGATCATGGTGGTGTGCGAGTCGGTGCCGACCAGCGTATCCGGGTAGGCCACCCACTCTTTATCCTGCAGTTCACTCCACACCGCCTTGCCGAGGTATTCGAGATTGACCTGATGGCAGATGCCGGTGCCGGGTGGAACAACGCTGAAGCGGCTGAAGGCCTGCTGGCCCCATTTCAGAAACACATAACGCTCGTGGTTACGCTCCATCTCCAGGCGTACGTTCTCTTCAAACGCCTCATCGTCACCAAAGTGGTCCACGGTCACCGAGTGGTCAATCACCAGATCCACAGGGGAAAGCGGATTCACTTTGGCAGTATCGCCGCCAAGACGTTTGACGGCTTCGCGCATCGCCGCCAGATCGACCACCGCCGGAACGCCGGTAAAGTCCTGCATCAGGACCCTGGCCGGGCGATAGGCTATCTCCCGGTCGGCATGGGCATTTTGCAGCCACCCGGCGAGGGCGTGGATGTCTTCGGAGGTGACAGAGACCTCATCCTGCCAGCGCAGGAGATTTTCCAGTAACACTTTAAGCGACTTGGGTAAACGGTCGATGTCCCCAAGCTCCCTGGCGGCCAGCGGCAGGCTGTAGTAGTGATAGGTTTTGTTCTCGGCCTGCAGTGTGTCCTTACTGGCTTCGCGTAAGGTTAACGACATAAGCTCCTCCTTAATTACCGGGATTGCGATACCCTGACCTTTATCAGGGCCGTAATTAAAGATAACACATCGTCACCGTAACGATTTGATAACTACCCAAATGGACAAATTTGCAGAGAAAAGGAGAGGCCAAAAAGAAAAAGCCCCGCTTGAGCGAGGCTTTATTTTTTAGTGTAGGGAGAGCCAGATAAGCTGGGACCAGAAGAGAATCGACAGAGAGAACGCGGCGATCCACGACCAGTATTTGACTCCGGATATACTATTCATCATTGTGACACCCGTCTTTATTTATTTGTTTACGGCTGAGTCAGGCTCAGTTCGGTATTGCTGAAGTGTATTTATTAAAGAGTACAAAAGCGCACCGGATTATTAATGCACTACGCCTGAGCGGCAGAATTATTGTTTTTTGGCATCGTCTTCTGCGAACGAATCGATGAAGGCTTGCTGCTGCGGCGACAGCGTCCAGGAAGCAGGAACCTGGCTTGTCGCTTCTTTACGGACTTTGCGGCGAGTGTCACGTTGCTGACACATAGGTTTCACTGCTTCACTGCGCCCCTGTACCGTCATAGTTAACCCCAGAATTTCCAGACCAGTAACGCCACCACGAGCCAAAACAGCGTGGAACCGAGAAATACCGCCAGCCAGGCTTTGCGCTTGAGCCCTGGATCCCGTTGCGGCTCATGACTTCCTGACGGCATTGCTAACCTCGTACAATCGACTTTGCTTATCATTTGGCTACCAAACAATTGGTATAAGTAATCATCACTGAGATAAATCCTAAAGAAACTTTAGTTGAAAATCCAGTGAATTTACGAATCCTGTACGGTGAAATATTTAATCTTTTGAGCGGAAATATATAAATGAAACGTGGAGTTTGCGTAGCGGCTATTTATTTTCTATTTTTGTTGGCTTTTTGAGACAGGCGCGGACACAAAGCGCTGTAACCCTATGGTTACTGTGTTAAACGAATGGTTAAAAGAGAAGAATTCTAATTCAGATAAAAAACAGGAATAACGGTATCTTTCCCGCAGGAAAGATACCGCAGGGTATTATTTTTCTGGCAGCTTAATGTCTTTAAACATCGCTTCGATGTCTTCATTAGAACGCAGCGCAACCGCCGTATCCACCACGTCGCGGGTCAAATGTGGCGCGAATCGCTGAATAAAATCATACATATAGCTGCGCAGGAAGGTGCTGCGGCGGAAACCAATTTTGGTGGTGCTGTGGCCGAATACGCCCTGGGTATCCAGGCGGACTAAATCGGGATCGGCTATCGGATCTACCGCCATGCTGGCAATCACCCCTACCCCCAGCCCCAGCCGCACGTAGGTCTTGATCACGTCGGCATCGGTGGCGGTAAAGACGATCCGTGGCGTTAAACCTGCGCGATTGAATGCGGTGTCCAGTTCCGAACGGCCGGTAAAGCCAAAGGTGTAGGTCACTAGCGGATACTGGGCGAGTTCCTCGATCGATACCGAGGTTTTGGCCGCCAGCGGGTGTTCAGGCGTCACCACAATCGAGCGGTTCCAGTGATAGCAAGGCAGCATCACTAAATCGTCGTAAAGATGCAGCGCTTCGGTGGCGATGGCGAAATCTGCATTGCCTTTAGATACTGCTTCGGCAATC
Organism: Leclercia sp. TB492; assembly: GCF_049974505.2. Lineage (NCBI taxonomy): Bacteria > Pseudomonadati > Pseudomonadota > Gammaproteobacteria > Enterobacterales > Enterobacteriaceae > Leclercia > Leclercia sp. TB492. The sequence goes on from NZ_CM127572.1 coordinate 2,649,547, forward strand.
TGAGTCGGTGAGCCCTGATGCATATGCAACGAAACGCGAGGATAGCGCTCAATGAAGCCTTTAATCACGCCCGGCAGAGCGTAGCGCGCCTGGGTGTGGGTTGTGGCGATATACAGGGAGCCTTTGTCAGGCCATGTGTGCTCGCCCGCCACGGATTTAATGGCATCGACCTTCGACAGCACTTCGCGGGCAATACGGATAATTTCCTGCCCCGCCGGCGTAACCTGAGTAAGGTGTTTACCGCTGCGGGCGAAAATCTGGATCCCCAGCTCATCTTCAAGCATACGGACCTGCTTACTGATACCGGGTTGCGAGGTATAAAGACCTTCTGCGGTCGAGGAGACGTTAAGGTTGTGGTTGACCACCTCAACGATATAGCGAAGCTGCTGTAGTTTCATGCCGGACCATCCGATTGAGCGCACACGGGCAATCGCTTAAGACGATTTGATAATAAGAAAAGGGTTAACTATAACCACTATATCATTTATATCATTGCTGTATAGCCCGTAACAAAAAATAATAACCCGCCAATAAAAAAGGGCCGGAAGTCCGGCCCTTTCAAAGGTAAGTAACGGTAATTAAGGCTTATTTCTTGCCTTCAACCCATTTTCCGTCAACATAAAATGCTGACCAGCCGGTCGCTTTACCGTCTTTCTCAGAAGCAACATACTGCTGCTTGGTCTTACGGCTAAAACGCACGATCGTCTTATTACCTTCAGGATCCTGCTGTGGCGCATCGGCCAGATAGCGCAGCTTCTCAGCCAGGCGATCGCGGAAGCGGAACAGCTCTTCCACCAGCGGCGCACGGGTTTCACGTGATTTGGGGAAGGTGTTGGCCGCCAGGAAGACGCCCGCCGCACCGTCACGCAGGACGAAGTAAGCGTCGGACTTCTCGCACGGCAGCTCCGGCAACGGCACCGGATCTTCCTTCGGCGGTGCCACTTCACCGTTACGCAGGATCTTACGCGTGTTTTTACAGTCATCGTTGGTGCAGGCCATGTACTTACCAAAACGCCCCATCTTCAGGTGCATTTCAGAACCACATTTTTCACACTCCACGATCGGACCGTCATAGCCTTTAATGCGGAACTCACCCTCTTCGATCTCGTAACCGTCGCAGGTCGGGTTGTTACCGCAGACGTGCAGTTTACGTTTCGGATCGATCAGGTAGCTGTCCATCGCTGTGCCGCACTTATTACAGCGGCGCTTAGCGCGTAATGCGTTAGTTTCCGCATCGTCGCCTTCCAGCACGTTCAGCACTTCGTTTTCCGGCACCAGGTTGATGGTGGTTTTGCAGCGCTCTTTCGGCGACAGGGCATAACCTGAACAGCCGAGGAACACGCCGGTGGTGGCGGTACGGATCCCCATTTTGCGACCGCAGGTCGGACAGTCGATGCTGGTCAGCACCATCTGGTTCGGCTGCATGCCACCCTCTTCAGGGTCTTTTTCCGCTTTTTCCAGCTGGTTTGTGAAGTCGCCGAAGAAGCTGTCAAGTACCTTCTTCCACTCGGCTTCGTGGTTCGCCACCTGGTCAAGACTGTTTTCCATCTGCGCGGTAAAGTCGTAGTTCATCAGATCGCGGAAGTTAGCTTCCAGACGATCGGTGACGATTTCACCCATTTTTTCTGCATAGAAACGGCGGTTTTCCGTACGCACATAGCCGCGATCCTGAATGGTCGAAATGATCGACGCATAGGTAGACGGACGACCAATGCCGCGTTTTTCCAGCTCTTTCACCAGCGAGGCTTCGCTGAAGCGAGCCGGTGGCTTGGTGAAGTGCTGAGCCGGCGTCAGCTCAACCAGGGAAAGTTCATCCCCGGCGTTGACCGCTGGCAGGGTTTTGTCTTCATCACCCTTACGCAGCGCAGGCATTACTTTGGTCCAGCCATCGAAACGCAAAATACGACCACGCGCTTTCAGGCGGAAATCACCCGCACCGACGGTGAGCGTAGTGGAGTCGTATTGCGCAGGCGTCATCTGACAGGCGACAAACTGGCGCCAGATCAGCTGATACAGTTTCTGCGCGTCGGCTTCCATATCCTTCAGGGATTCAGCCAGAACAGCAACGTCAGAAGGACGAATCGCTTCGTGCGCTTCCTGAGAGTTCTCCTTGCTGTTGTACTGGTTGGCGCTCTCCGGCAGATACTTCTTACCAAAGTTATCGCCGATGTAATCACGCACCATGTTGACTGCGTCCTGGCTCAGGTTGGTGGAGTCAGTACGCATGTAGGTAATGTGACCCGCTTCATACAGACGCTGAGCCATCATCATGGTTTTCTTCACGCCGTAACCCAGTCGGGTACTTGCCGCCTGCTGCAGCGTGGAGGTGATAAACGGCGCGCCCGGCTTACTGCTGGTCGGCTTGTCTTCACGATCCAGCACCTGATAGCGGGCTTTCTCCAGCAGCGCGACCGCGGCCATCGTCTGATCGCGGTTTTCAGGGCGGAACGGCTTATCGTTCTGGTGCGACACTTCCAGCGGCAGCGTATCGCCGCCCGGCGTGGTCACGCTGGCGTCAATTTCCCAGAATTCTTCTGGCACAAACGCTTTGATTTCGCGTTCACGTTCAACCACCAGACGCACGGCAACAGACTGGACGCGGCCCGCTGACAGGCCACGGGCAATCTTTTTCCACAGCAGTGGAGAAACCATGTAACCCACGACGCGGTCCATAAAGCGGCGCGCCTGCTGAGCATTAACGCGGTCGATATTCAGCTCGCCCGGCTTTTCAAAGGCCTGACGGATCGCGTTTTTAGTAATTTCGTTAAACACCACGCGGCTGTAGCGGGTGTCATCTCCTCCGATCACTTCCCGCAGGTGCCATGCAATGGCCTCCCCTTCGCGGTCAAGGTCGGTTGCGAGATAGATGTGGTCGGCTTTTTCCGCCAGCTGTTTCAGCTCGGAGACGACTTTCTCTTTACCCGGCAGCACTTCGTACTGTGCCTGCCAGCTATCCCACGGGTTAACACCCATGCGATTTACGAGCGCGCTACGTTCATCCTTTTTAGGCTTTTTGGCCCCTTTGGTGGAGGTAGAGTCGGCGCTCTTCTTGGCTGAGCCACTGGTCGGCAGATCGCGGATATGACCGACGCTGGACTTAACCACGTAGTCACTACCCAGATACTTATTGATCGTTTTGGCTTTTGCCGGGGACTCAACGATAACGAGAGCTTTACCCATATTCACCTTTACCTAATTTGTTTCTTCCAGGAATACGTCGCGTGAGTTCACCTTCCACTGGCGACGAGACATCTATATAACGACGTCATCAGTGGATATCAACCCCCTTTCGGACCAGTCGCCAAAAACGACCTCACCCAGGTGGTTGAGTTTACGGGCTTTTTCTCGCTCCGGTGTGACTGCACGACGAGATTTAGGTCGAATGTCAAGCAAATCTATTGCCAGAATGACGAAAGCGCACACTCTACCTGATAAAATCCGTTACGCAACTTTATTAGCATGCAAAAGCAAATCACGCCAGCGCTGTCCGTCTTACCCTGCATGCCCGAAAACGGGGAAAATTTGCTCCCGGGACCGCGGCGGCGTAGACTAATGTCACTGTTTAAGGAGGGGATAATGCAGCAAACTACCCAACCAATTGACCGCGCAACCTTGCTTGCCGAAGCAAATAAACTCATTCGTGAACATGACGACACTCTGGCAGGGATCGAAGCCACAGGTGTGGAGCAGCGTAATGGCGTGCTGGTCTTCAGCGGCGATTACTTTCTCGATGAGCAGGGGTTACCTACCCCACGCAGCACCGCGGTATTTAACATGTTTAAATACCTGGCCCATGCCCTCTCGGATAAGTATCACCTGGTCGATTGATGCAAAACGCGAGGCACTGGCCTCGCGTTTTTATTTATAGCAGGGGTTTCTGTCCACGCTGCAGCCAGCGTAGCAACAGTCGGTCCGCACTCTCTGCGGCGCTGTTGGTAAACCGGTCCATCAGTTTTTTCCGCCGGGTATAGCGCACGCCGACCAGCTCGCGGCCCTCCATCAGCCCCAGCAGCAGATCGTCGCTGGTGCCCACCTGGTCCACAAGCCCTTTATCCAGCGCCTGAGTGCCGTACCAGTGTTCACCGGTCGCCACCTGCTCGATATCAAGCGAAGGGCGCATCTGCTGCACAAAGCTTTTAAACAGCTGATGGGTGTCATTGAGATCTTCGCGGAATTTCTGTCGACCCTCTTCGGTATTTTCACCCAGCAGCGTCAGGGTGCGCTTGTACTGACCCGCCGTATGCAACTCAACGTCAATGTCTTTGTTTTTCAGGAAACGATTGAAGTTGGGGATCTGCGCCACTACGCCAATCGAACCAATAATAGAGAAAGGTGCGGCGACGATTTTATCGGCCACGCAGGCCATCATATAGCCACCGCTGGCGGCGACCTTATCTACCGCCACCGTCAGCGGGATCTGCTTGTCGCGCAGGCGTTGCAGCTGCGAGGAGGCCAGCCCGTAGCCGTGGACCACCCCACCCGGACTTTCGAGACGCAGGACAACCTGGTCTTCGGGTCTGGCCACTGCCAGCACCGCGGTGATCTCTTCGCGCAGGGAGGTAACCTCATGCGCATCCATGCTGCCTTTAAAATCCAGAACATAGACCCGCGGTTTTGCCGCTTCCGGGCGCTGCTCCAGCTTTGCTTTTTGCTTAGCCGCTTTCGCGTCAAGCTTGTGCTTTTTCTTCTGCGCCTTGTGCCACAGTTTTTGCTGATGCGCGTCGAGCAACGCCACCGACATCTCTTCCTGCATCTCCGTGTACTGCTCGCTTAACCGGGTAATCCGCAACTCGCCGCGCTGACGTTTGCGCTGCGTCAGGTTGACAATCAGAACGGCGATCACCGCAATGGCAATCACCACCGTTGCAATTTTGGCCAGAAATAAACCGTATTCAGAAAGTAATTCCACGCGTCCACCTTGGTTTAACCACTTGTTTTCACACCCAGTGTACAACAGCCTTCGCCAGGCGTCTCGCACCTGACGATACCCTTGCGAGGCGTCTTCAGGAATTTGAATTTCACGGAAAAATATTTGCAAATTGTTAATTTTACAGTGAACTCTCCGGATGACTGATTGATATCCTGTTCACTTTCGGGCATAAAGCCGAAAAGAGAACGCACAGCATGGGCCGCGCCAACGCGCGCCAGAGGAGTGACTTTGCACTATCAACCCAAAAAAGATCTACTGCAAAACCGTATTATTCTGGTCACCGGCGCCAGCGACGGTATTGGCCGTGAGGCGGCGCTGACCTACGCCCGCCACGGCGCACGCGTCATTCTGTTAGGACGTAATGAAGGAAAACTGCACGACGTGGCGCAGGCGATTGCCAGCGAGGGTGGCGCACCGACGCACGAATATACGCTTGACCTGTTAACCTGCACCCCAGAGGAGTGCCAGCAGCTTGCCCGGCGTATCGCCGAGGATTATCCGCGTCTGGACGGGGTATTACATAATGCGGGTTTTCTCGGTGAAGTGCGCCCGATGGACGAGCAAAACCCGGAGATCTGGCAGCAGGTAATGCAGGTGAACGTCAATGGCACCTTTTTCCTCACTCAGGCATTGCTTCCTTTATTACTGCAGTCCGATTCCGGCTCGCTGGTATTCACCTCATCCAGCGTCGGGCGCCAGGGGCGAGCCAACTGGGGCGCCTATGCCGCTTCGAAGTTTGCCACCGAAGGGATGATGCAGGTGCTGGCGGAGGAGTATCAAAGCCGCCACCTGCGCGTAAACTGTATCAACCCCGGCGGCACACGCACCGGCATGCGCGCCAGCGCGTTCCCCACGGAAGATCCGCTTAAACTGAAAACCCCTGCCGACATCATGCCGCTCTATCTGTGGCTGATGGGCGACGACAGTCGCCGCAAAACCGGCATGACCTTTGATGCCCAACCCGGCCGTAAACCAGGAATATCGCAATGAGTGATGAACGTCATCAGCAGCGCCAGCAGCGCCTGAAAGAACAGGTCGACGCCCGCGTTGCCGCAGCTCAGGATGAACGCGGGATTATTATTGTCTTCACCGGCAACGGTAAAGGCAAAACCACTGCGGCCTTTGGTACGGCGACCCGCGCCGTCGGTCACGGACAAAAGGTGGGCGTGATCCAGTTCATCAAAGGAGAGTGGCCGAACGGCGAGCGTAATCTGCTCGAGCCTCACGGGGTGGAGTTTCAGGTAATGGCGACCGGGTTTACCTGGAATACCCAGAACCGCGATACCGACACCGCCGCCTGTCTGGCCGTCTGGGAGCAGGCGAAACGCATGCTGGCGGACCCTGCGCTCAACATGGTGCTGCTGGATGAGATCACCTACATGGTGGCCTACGACTATCTGCCCTTGCAGGAGGTCGTGGATGCGCTGAACAACCGTCCGGCGCACCAGACGGTGATCGTCACCGGGCGCGGCTGTCATCGGGATATTCTGGAGATGGCGGATACGGTCAGCGAGTTACGCCCGGTCAAACACGCCTTTGATGCCGGCGTTAAAGCGCAAATCGGTATCGACTATTAAGAAAAAACCCGGCGATGCCGGGTTTTGTTTTTTAGCCGTTGTTGTTACGGCTGCCAGAGCGACGATTATTGCCGCTGACCTGGCTGTGACGTTTGACCGCCCGGCGGATCTGGTTCGCTTTCATGCGACGACGATCTTTTTCCACCGCCACTTTCGAGGTGGTTTCCGGCGTCAGCTGCACCAGCTCACGCAGGTAGTTGGTCTGGGTTAAATCCAGCTCGGTATAGCCGCCACGCGGAAGCCCTTTCGGCAGCAGGATGTCACCGTAACGCACGCGGATCAGACGGCTAACCTGCACGCCAACGGCTTCCCACAGACGACGCACCTCGCGGTTACGGCCTTCGGTCAGGGTCACGTTGTACCACTGGTTAATGCCCTCACCACCGGTAAACTTGATGGTTTTAAAGGCGGCCGGGCCATCTTCGAGCTGTACGCCGCGGGACAGATCGCGGATTTTGTTCTCGTCAACTTCGCCAAACACGCGAACCGCGTATTCACGCTCCACTTCACGGCTTGGGTGCATCAGACGGTTTGCCAGCTCACCGTCGGTGGTGAACAGCAGCAGACCGCAGGTGTTCACATCCAGACGACCTACAGCGATCCAGCGCGCACCGCGCAGTTTTGGCAGGCGGTCGAACACGGTCGGACGGCCTTCCGGATCGTTACGGGTGCAGAGCTCGCCTTCCGGCTTGTAATAGGCCAGCACGCGGCAGATTTGCTCGGCAGACTCTTTCACCGAGATCAGGTGGCCGTCGATACGAATTTTCAGGCCTGGCACGATTTCCACACGGTCACCCAGGGTGGCGATTTTACCGTCCACACTGACACGACCTGCTTCGATAATGGTTTCGATTTCACGGCGTGAACCGTGGCCGGCGCGGGCCAGCACTTTCTGTAATTTCTCGCTCATTGAGCTTCCTTCAGGTGTCGCCTTCACAGGCGTCTGGGATACTTTCAAAAACAACGAGTTAAGTTTAATTAGACCTTAACTCACTGATCTGCAACTCTTTCATAGCACACATAATGGCGGACAATGTGTCACACCCAGTGATTCATGGCCGCACATACTACATGAATTTTAGACTAAATGATTCAACAAGTTTTGTGCAGCAGCGTTCTGGCATGGATAATCTGAAGCAAACCCATCGGATCGGCTCTCTCGTACAGATGGGGCCGTCAGATTTCGTTATGCTCTAGGGCGTTCATTCCAGGCGTCGGTATGCTGAATGTTGCCATCCACTATGCGCCAGGTGATCTTCTCATATTGGATACTGATGCTTTCTACATGATTCATTTTATCGTTGCCCGACAGTTTAACGTTAGGTACAGCGCTGCTTTATAAAGGTAGGGCGTAGAGCTATCCACTTCCTTTTCAATCATCATGGAGGAGTGCTGGCGCGTACCGGTAATTTTACCGTTGGCACTGTCTACAGGCAGGTTTATCTCGTGGCTTAACCCTATTATCTCTATGCTTCCTTCGCGATCCTCAACGTCAACAGATCCTTTAATATCTGCGCCGCCATCGTCTTTCAGCCACATATAGGGAGGGATTGGCATTTTATTAGCTCCTTAATTTTTTGAGTAACTTCATTGTTAAAATATACATAGGGATTGCTATTAATAGCATTATAGAAAAATCAATATCGGTAAAAGCATCATACATGGCTTCTGCGTCTTCCTTTCCATAGAAAAACAGCGCCCATCTTGTTGCAAAACTTTCATTAATATATAACTCTGCATATGGAAGACTGTGGGCTATACAAATCAACAAAAAGATGAAATAAATAAATTTACCTGTTTTACGCGCAAATTTTTTTAGTATAACCGCCATCGACCACCTCCACCCATCCCCGCGCCATCAAAGACCGCATACAGGGAACCTGTATTAGTGGCGTGCTCATAAGCGCATTACGGATCATCGCAAAGTCAGAATTATTGGCGATGGTTATACAGCCTTTTGAAACTGTACCAGGATGCAGCCGGAAGTTGCCGCGTTTGACACCTTCAATCCATGTGTCATCGTCGATTCCCCAATCATCGCGCCATAATGCAAACCAATCCGATTTGCCAAAGGCGCGTCGACCAAAAAGTCTATTGGCCTCATCGTGTGTTTCCGTTATTTTCTGAGACAAGTAGTTGCCTTCTTTGCGATCAACTATCCAATATTTACCGGGAGGGATGGGCCCTAGTTTTGCAATAGCAGCACAGTTCATATTGTTCCGATATGCTCCTAATCCCGAGTGCGCCATAAACACACCCACGCCGTACAGATTAAAAGGCGCATAGTCTGCCCCGTTCAGAATTAACGTTCCTTGTAACGCCATAGATAATCCGCTTTATCTGTAAATATGTGTTCTATTATCGTACATCCGCATATTCAGACAGGGTGAGACTATTCCGGCAAAAGAATAACTTTCAGATAATAATAAGATTTTTAATACAGAGGGGAAGAAACGAAGCGTTAATATCAGGGCCATTATATCAGCTAATAAAATGGCCCCATAAGAAAGGAAACTACATCATTACAGAAAAGGTTTAACGTCCCCCACCCCTTCACGCAACACAACCGGGGCATCTTCCGTTAAATCGATCACCGTGGTCGGCTGTTGACCGAGATAACCGCCGTGAATAATCAGCTCCACCTGTTTTTCCAGGCGGTCTTTGATCTCATCCGGATCGGATTCGGTAAAGTCGCTACCTGGTAGCATCAGTGAGGTCGAGAGCATCGGCTCGCCCAAGGTCTCCAGCAGCGCCTGAGCAATCGGGTTCGACGGTACGCGCATCCCGATGGTTTTGCGTTTTTCCTGTAGCAGGCGACGCGGCACCTCTTTCGTCCCTTTAAGGATAAAGGTGTAGTTGCCCGGGGTGTTATTTTTAATCAAGCGAAACGCCACGTTATCCACGTAGGAATAGGTCGATAACTCAGAGAGATCGCGGCACATCAGGGTGAAGTTATGCCCGTTGGGGATGTGACGGATCCGGCAAATGCGTTCCATCGCGTTTTTGTCTTCAATCTTACAGCCCAGCGCGTAACCCGAATCGGTTGGATAGACGATAACCCCGCCCTTACGCACGATCTCCACGGCCTGATTAATCAAACGCGGCTGCGGATTGTCAGGATGGATATAAAAAAATTGGCTCATACTTCCCTCTCTTCAATTGGCGTTGGCTGCTCCCAGAGTTGCCACACCGGCTCGACGCCTGCGGGTAACCAGAGCTTGCGTCCCAGCTCGATCCAGGGGCAAGGCTGATGAAAATCAGAACCCTGGGAGCCAAGGAGGCCGTACTGGCGGGCATACTCAGCCAGTTGACTGCGCTCGTTGGGCGCCTGCTGACACTGCGCGACTTCCATCGCGTCCCCGCCGTGTTCGGCAAAGTAGGCCAGCAGACGTTTCAGCCATTTGGCGGAAAGATCGTACCGCCCAGGATGGGCCAGCACCGCCTTACCGCCAGAATGATGAATGACATCAATAGCTTGTTCTATTGTACACCACTGGGGAGGAACGTATCCGGTTTTCCCCCGTGCAAGATATTTTTTAAACACATCCGCAATATTATTTGCCTTCCCGGCCTCAACCAGAAAACGGGCAAAGTGCGCCCGGGTCACCGCGCCGCCTTTGGCCAGACGCAGCGCGCCTTCCCAGGCACCGGGAATATGGGCTTTATCCAGCCTTTCGGCGATCAGTTCTGCGCGCAGCACGCGACGCGCCTTCTGTTCATCCAGAAACGTGCGCATAGCCGGGTTCTCAATATCGATATTCAGCCCGACAATATGGATCTCATGATTTTCCCAGACGGTAGAAATTTCCACACCTGCTATCAGTGTAAGCGGCAATTCACTGCGGGCAATTTCCGCCCGCGCGGCCGCAATGGCCTCGGTGGTATCGTGATCGGTGATTGCCAGCGTACCGACGCGCATCTCATGGGCGCGATGGACAAGATCTTCGGGCGTAAGCAGGCCGTCAGAGGCCTGGGTGTGGCTGTGTAAGTCGTAAATCACTGCGTAATTCGTGTCGCTCAAAGCGGCTCCCGTCACTCATCTTCAATATCTGCGCCGCCATAATAGCGGTATGTGGTGAAATTCTGAAATCCGGGGGTTGACATTACGCCATCGAACTAGTTAACTAGTACGCAAGTTCACTCAACGAGGTATCTGAAAATGACCGCACATTTTACTCTGCATGGCTGGTGGCGCACTTCCTGATTATCGGGCAGTGTCGTACGTCTGCGTCATGCAAACAGATACCTGGCCCGCCACTGAGCGGGCTTTTTTATGAACAGAATAAAGAGAACAACATAATGCAAACAGCCAAACCGACCCTCGAACTGCTGACCCGTGAGGCGGCGTATCGCCACAATCCTACCGCCCTGTTCCATCAGGTCTGCGGCGCGCGCCCTGCCACGCTGCTGCTGGAGTCTGCGGATATCGACAGTAAGGATGACCTGAAAAGCCTGCTGCTGGTCGACAGCGCGCTGCGCATCACCGCCCTGGGCAACACCGTCACCCTGCAGGCGCTCTCTGAAAACGGCGCAGCGCTGCTCTGTTTGCTGGATGACGTGCTGCCGGCAGGCATCGAGAATGAACATCGCCCGGACCAGCGGATCCTGCACTTTCCACCGGTCAGCCAGCTGCTGGACGAAGATGCCCGCCTCTGCTCGCTGTCGGTGTTTGATGCCTTCCGCCTGCTGCAAAATCTGGTGAACGTGCCGGAACACGAGCGCGAAGCGATGTTCTTCGGCGGGCTGTTTGCCTATGACCTGGTCGCCGGTTTCGAGGAGCTGCCGGAGCTTGAACAAGGCAACCGCTGCCCGGACTACTGCTTCTACCTGGCAGAAACCTTACTGGTGATCGACCACCAGAAAAAATACACCCGCATTCAGGCCAGCCTGTTTACGCCGTTACTGGCGGAGAAACAGCGCCTTGAACAGCGTATCGCCCAGCTGCAGGAGCAAATGAATGAAGCCCCACCGGAGCTGCCGGTGCAGCGCGTGGAGCAGATGCATTGTGATGTCAGCCAGACGGACGATGAGTACGGCTTGGTGGTTCGCCAGATGCAGAAAGCGATTCGCGCGGGTGAAATTTTCCAGGTGGTGCCCTCCCGTCGCTTCTCCCTGCCCTGCCCGTCCCCGCTGGCCGCCTACGACGTGCTGAAGAAGAGCAATCCCAGCCCGTACATGTTCTTTATGCAGGATAACGATTTTACGCTGTTCGGCGCTTCGCCGGAGAGCTCCCTGAAGTACGACGCCACCAGCCGCCAGATTGAAATCTATCCGATTGCCGGTACCCGCCCACGCGGTCGTCGCGCCGACGGTTCTCTGGATCGCGATCTCGACAGCCGTATCGAGCTGGAGATGCGCACCGACCAGAAAGAGATGTCCGAGCACCTGATGCTGGTGGATCTGGCGCGTAACGACCTGGCGCGCATCTGCACCCCGGGCAGTCGCTACGTAGCCGACTTAACCAAAGTGGACCGCTACTCCTTCGTGATGCACCTTGTCTCCCGCGTGGTCGGCGAGCTGCGTCAGGATTTGGATGTGCTGCACGCCTACCGCGCCTGCATGAACATGGGCACCCTCAGCGGGGCACCGAAAGTCCGCGCCATGCAGCTTATCGCCCAGGCCGAAGGTCGCCGTCGCGGCAGCTACGGCGGTGCGGTGGGTTACTTCACCGCCCACGGCGATCTGGATACCTGTATCGTGATCCGCTCCGCCTACGTTGAAGAAGGCATCGCCACCGTCCAGGCCGGCGCAGGCATTGTGCTCGACTCGGTTCCGCAGTCTGAAGCTGACGAAACCCGCAATAAGGCCCGCGCGGTACTGCGCGCGATTGCGACCGCCCATCACGCACAGGAGATTTTCTGATGGCTGACATTCTGCTGCTCGATAATATCGACTCATTTACCTATAACCTGGCGGATCAGCTGCGTGCTAACGGTCACAACGTGGTCATTTACCGTAACCATGTCCCGGCCCAGACCTTAATCGACCGTCTGGCCACCATGCAAAACCCGGTGCTGATGCTCTCCCCTGGCCCGGGTGCGCCGAGCGAAGCGGGCTGTATGCCGGAGCTGCTGACCCGTATGCGCGGCAAGCTGCCCATCATCGGCATCTGTCTGGGTCATCAGGCGATTGTTGAGGCCTACGGCGGTTACGTCGGCCAGGCCGGTGAGATCCTGCACGGGAAAGCTTCCAGCATTGAACATGACGGCCAGGCGATGTTTGCCGGGCTGATGAACCCGCTGCCGGTGGCGCGCTATCACTCGCTGGTGGGCAGCAATATCCCGGCGGGCCTGACCATCAATGCCCATTACAACGGGATGGTGATGGCGGTACGTCACGATGCAGACCGGGTGTGCGGCATGCAGTTCCACCCGGAATCCATTCTGACTTCCCAGGGTGCACGCCTGCTGGAACAGACACTCAACTGGGCGCTGCAGAAGCTGGAGCAGACCAACAGCCTGCAGCCGATTCTGGAAAAACTCTATCAGGCGCAGACCCTGAGCCAGCAGGAGAGCCACCAGCTGTTCTCCGCCGTGGTGCGCGGAGAGCTGAAGCCCGAGCAGCTGGCCGCCGCGCTGGTGAGCATGAAAGTGCGCGGCGAGCAGCCGCAGGAGATCGCCGGTGCCGCAACTGCCCTGCTGGAAAATGCCGCCCCCTTCCCGCGCCCGGACTATCTGTTCGCGGATATCGTCGGGACCGGCGGCGACGGCAGCAACAGTATCAATATCTCCACTGCCAGCGCTTTTGTGGCCGCAGCCTGTGGGCTGAAGGTGGCGAAGCACGGCAACCGCAGCGTCTCCAGCCGTTCCGGTTCGTCGGATCTGCTGGCCGCCTTCGGCATCAACCTGGACATGAACGCGGAGAAATCCCGTGATGCGCTGGACGAACTGGGCGTCTGCTTCCTCTTCGCGCCTAAGTATCACACCGGATTCCGTCACGCGATGCCGGTGCGTCAGCAGCTGAAAACCCGCACCCTGTTTAACGTGCTGGGCCCGCTGATCAATCCGGCGCATCCGCCGCTGGCGCTGATTGGTGTCTACAGCCCGGAGCTGGTGCTGCCGATTGCCGAAACCCTGCGCGTGCTCGGTTATCAGCGCGCCGCGGTGGTGCACAGTGGCGGGATGGATGAAGTCTCCCTGCATGCGCCAACGCTGGTGGCAGAGCTGAATAACGGCGAAATCAAAAGCTATCAGCTTGAAGCGGCAGACTTTGGCTTAACGCCGTATCACCAGGAGCAGCTGGCAGGCGGCACCCCGGAAGAAAACCGTGACATTCTGACGCGCCTGTTACAAGGTAAAGGTGAGCCTGCGCATGAGGCCGCTGTGGCCGCTAACGTCGCCATGCTGATGCGTCTGCACGGCGACGAAGATCTCCAGGTCAACGTGCAAAAAGTGATGGATGTGCTGCGCTCTGGCGCAGCCTACGACCGAGTGACCGCACTTGCGGCAAGAGGGTAAACAATGCAGACCGTATTAGCGAAAATCGTTGCCGATAAGGCCATCTGGGTTGAAGCCCGTAAAGAGAAGCAACCGCTCGCCAGTTTCCAGAATGAGGTGGTGCCGAGCAGCCGTCGTTTTTATGACGCCCTGCGGGGTGCGCGCACCGCGTTTATCCTGGAGTGCAAAAAGGCCTCCCCGTCGAAAGGGGTGATCCGCGATGATTTCGACCCGGCACAGATCGCCGCCATCTATAAGCACCACGCTTCGGCCATTTCGGTGCTGACCGATGAGAAATATTTTCAGGGCAGCTTTGATTTTCTGCCGATCGTCAGCGGGATCGCCCCGCAGCCGATTTTGTGCAAAGACTTTATTATCGACCCGTACCAAATCTGGCTGGCGCGCTTTTATCAGGCCGACGCCTGCCTGCTGATGCTCTCGGTGCTGGATGATGAGCAGTACCGTCAGCTTGCCGCGGTGGCGCACAGCCTGAACATGGGCGTGCTGACCGAAGTGAGCAACGAAGAGGAACTGGAGCGCGCCATCGCCCTGGAGGCGAAAGTGGTAGGTATAAATAACCGCGACCTGCGCGATCTCTCTATCGACCTCAACCGTACCCGCCAGCTCGCGCCGCGTCTGGAGGCTGGTGTGACGGTCATCAGCGAGTCCGGCATCAACAGTTATGCCCAGGTCCGCGAGCTGAGCCACTTCGCCAACGGCTTCCTGATTGGTTCGGCGATGATGGAGCAGGCCGATCTCGGCGCGGCGGTGCGTCGCGTCCTGCTGGGTGAGAACAAGGTCTGCGGCCTGACGCGTCCTCAGGATGCCGCTGCGGCCCATGAAGCGGGCGCGATTTACGGCGGGCTGATTTTCGTTGCGTCTTCCCCACGCAACGTCAGCGAAACCCAGGCGCGGGAGGTGATCGCCGCCGCGCCACTGCAATATGTGGGCGTATTCCGCAATGCGGCCATAGAGAATGTGGTAGCCCTTGCTGGTCAGCTTTCGCTCGCTGCCGTTCAGCTGCATGGCAGCGAAGATCAGAACTATATCGATGCCCTGCGTGAAACACTGAACCCGCAGGTGCAAATCTGGAAAGCGCTGAGTGTGGGCGAGACCCTGCCGCCACGCACGCTGCAACATATCGATAAATATGTTCTGGATAATGGCCAGGGCGGAACCGGGCAGCGCTTTGACTGGTCGCTGCTCAACGGCGAGAAGCTGGACAACGTCCTGCTCGCCGGGGGCTTAAGCCCGGATAACTGCGTTGAAGCCGCCAAATCAGGCTGCGCAGGTCTTGATTTCAATTCAGGCGTTGAGTCGCAGCCGGGCATCAAAGATGCTGGCAAGCTGGCTTCGGTGTTCAAAACGCTGCGTGCATATTAAGGAAGAGAAAATGACCACATTATTAAACCCTTACTTTGGCGAATTCGGCGGTATGTATGTGCCGCAGATCCTGATGCCCGCCCTGCGCCAGCTGGAAGAGGCGTTCGTGAGCGCGCAAAAAGATCCGCTCTTCCAGGCTGAATTTACCGACCTGCTGAAAAACTATGCCGGCCGTCCGACGGCCCTGACCAAATGCCGCAACCTGACCGAAGGCACGAACACCACGCTGTATCTGAAGCGTGAAGATCTGCTCCACGGCGGTGCGCATAAGACCAACCAGGTACTGGGTCAGGCCCTGCTGGCAAAACGCATGGGTAAAACCGAAATTATCGCCGAAACCGGTGCCGGCCAGCATGGGGTTGCCTCGGCCCTGGCCAGCGCCCTGCTCGGCCTGAAATGCCGCATCTACATGGGTGCCAAAGACGTTGAGCGTCAGTCGCCGAACGTCTTCCGTATGCGTCTGATGGGCGCGGAAGTGATCCCGGTGCACAGCGGCTCGGCGACTCTGAAAGATGCCTGTAATGAGGCGCTGCGCGACTGGTCCGGTAACTATGAAAATGCCCACTATATGCTGGGTACCGCCGCGGGCCCGCACCCGTTCCCGACCATCGTGCGCGAATTCCAGCGCATGATCGGCGAAGAGACCAAAGCGCAGATCCTTGAAAAAGAGGGACGTCTGCCGGATGCGGTGATCGCCTGCGTGGGCGGCGGCTCTAACGCCATCGGTATGTTTGCCGATTTCATCGACGACACCAGCGTAGGGCTGATTGGCGTTGAGCCTGCCGGTCATGGGATTGAAACTGGCGAGCACGGTGCGCCGCTGAAGCATGGCCGCGTGGGGATCTATTTCGGCATGAAAGCGCCGATGATGCAGACCGACGAAGGGCAGATTGAAGAGTCGTACTCCATCTCTGCCGGGCTGGATTTCCCGTCCGTCGGGCCACAGCATGCGTACCTGAACAGCATCGGTCGCGCCGAGTATGTGTCGATCACCGATGACGAAGCGCTGGAAGCATTCAAAACCCTGTGCCGTAAAGAGGGGATTATCCCGGCGCTGGAGTCCTCTCACGCGCTGGCCCATGCCCTGAAAATGATCAAAGACAACCCGGAAAAAGAGCAGCTGCTGGTGGTGAACCTTTCCGGTCGCGGTGATAAAGACATCTTTACCGTTCACGATATTCTGAAAGCACGAGGGGAAATTTGATGGAACGTTACGATAACGTGTTTGCTGAGCTGAAAGCCCGCAAGGAAGGCGCCTTTGTTCCCTTCGTCACCCTGGGGGATCCGTCTCCTGAGCAGTCGCTGAAAATTATCGACACCCTGATAGAAGCCGGTGCTGATGCGCTGGAGCTGGGCATTCCCTTCTCCGATCCGCTGGCCGATGGCCCGACCATCCAGGCCGCTACGCTGCGCGCCTTCGCCGCAGGCGTGACCCCGACCCAGTGCTTTGAGCTGCTGGCGACGATTCGCCAGAAATACCCGACCATTCCCATCGGCCTGCTGATGTACGCCAACCTGGTGTTTAACCGCGGCATCGACGAGTTCTACGCCGAGTGCGCGCGCGTGGGGGTGGATTCGGTGCTGGTGGCCGATGTGCCGGTCGAAGAGTCAGCCCCGTTCCGCCAGGCGGCGATGCGTCATAACGTCGCGCCAATTTTTATCTGCCCGCCGAACGCCGACGACGAACTGCTGCGCCAGATCGCCTCCCACGGTCGCGGGTATACCTACCTGCTGTCGCGCGCTGGAGTGACGGGTGCGGAGAACAAAGCCGCCCTGCCGCTGCATCATCTGGTGGAGAAGCTGGCGGAGTATAATGCTGCACCGCCGCTGCAGGGCTTTGGCATTTCGGCCCCGGAGCAGGTCTCTGCGGCGCTGGGTGCCGGTGCTGCCGGTGCGATTTCCGGTTCGGCGATCGTGAAAATTATCGAGAACAACGTCAATACGCCTGACAAAATGCTGAGCGAGCTGAAAAGCTTCGCCAGCGCCATGAAAGCGGCGACCCGTCCACAATAACAGTAACGCCGTCTGGTTTTGCCAGACGGCGTCCTGCGTAAATTGATCCCTTCGAGCTTTAGTGCATTTAACGCTGGTCAAATGTGTTTCCCGGCGTATTATCCCCACGTCCTGTAGTTCTTCCTTCTTAAACCTTCTGAGTTCAGAGGCTTATCTATGTCGTGGCAACACTTTAAACAGGCTTATTTAATTAAGTTCTGGTCTCCCGTTCCTGCGGTTATCGCAGCAGGTATTCTCTCCACCTACTATTTCGGCATCACCGGCACCTTCTGGGCCGTGACCGGCGAATTCACCCGCTGGGGCGGTCAGCTCCTCCAGCTGGCGGGGGTTCACACCGAAGAGTGGGGCTACTTTAAACTGATTCACCTTGAAGGGACCCCGCTCACCCGTATCGACGGCATGATGATCATTGGCATGTTCGGGGGCTGTTTTGCCGCGGCGCTGTGGGCCAATAACGTGAAACTGCGCATGCCGCAGAGCCGGATCCGCATCGCCCAGGCGGTTGTCGGGGGTATCATCGCCGGGTTTGGCGCGCGACTGGCGATGGGCTGTAATCTGGCCGCCTTTTTCACCGGCATTCCGCAGTTCTCACTCCACGCCTGGTTCTTTGCCCTGGCCACCGCCGTGGGCTCGTACTTTGGCGCACGCTTTACGCTGCTGCCCCTGTTCCGTATTCCGATCAAAATGCAAAAGGTAAGTTCCGCTTCGCCGCTGACCCAGAAGCCGGATCAGGCCCGCCGCCGCTTTCGCCTCGGGATGCTGGTCTTCTTCGGCATGCTGGCCTGGGCGCTCTGTACCGCGCTGGATCAGCCCAAACTCGGGCTGGCGATGCTGTTCGGCGTCGGCTTTGGCCTGCTGATTGAGCGGGCACAGATCTGTTTTACCTCGGCATTTCGCGACATGTGGATAACCGGACGCACGATGATGGCAAAAGCGATCATCGCCGGGATGGCGGTAAGCGCCATCGGCATTTTCAGCTACGTCCAGCTGGGCGTGGCGCCCAAAATCATGTGGGCAGGCCCGAACGCCATTATCGGCGGGCTGCTGTTTGGCTTCGGTATCGTGCTGGCGGGCGGTTGCGAAACGGGCTGGATGTACCGCGCGGTGGAAGGCCAGGTCCACTACTGGTGGGTCGGTCTGGGTAACGTGCTGGGCTCCACCCTGCTGGCTTACTACTGGGATGATTTTGCGCCAGCGCTGGCGACCAACTGGGACAAGGTCAATCTTCTCAACACCTTTGGTCCGCTCGGCGGGTTGCTGGTGACCTATCTGATGCTGTTAATCGCCTTTTTACTGGTACTGGCGCAGGAGAAACGCTTCTTCCGTCGCGCTGCCGTGAAAACTGAATTACGTGAGGAAGCCGCATGAAAGAGATCGTTCCCGATTACCGCCTCGATATGGTAGGTGAGCCTTGCCCCTACCCGGCTGTCGCTACCCTTGAAGCGATGCCGCAGCTGAAAAAAGGCGAGATCCTCGAGGTGGTGAGCGACTGTCCGCAATCCATCAACAATATTCCACTGGATGCCAAAAACCACGGTTATACGGTGCTGGATATTCAACAGGATGGGCCGACCATCCGTTATTTGATTCAAAAATAATAAGGGGGTGGCGACAGGCCACCCCTTTTTTTAAGTATTAATCCCATTTTCTTCAGGATATCCCCAAGGAGTCTATGCTTTACATTGACTACAAAAGGAGAACGTTATGTCAGACCAAAATCTTGATAATGATGCACAATATGCAGGTGAAAAAGCGAAGAACAAACTGGATGAATTCGCCGGTGCTGCACAGCAGCAGTTTGGCGAGGCCGTTGATTCGCCAAAACATCAGTTGAAGGGTGCCGGGCGTAAATATGCTGCTCAGGCCAGTGACGTTGTTACTGACGTTACCGACGCGGTTAAAAATAATCCCCTTACCGGCCTCATTGCCGCAGGTGCGGTGGGTATTGTCCTCGGCCTGTTGCTGGGTCGTAAATAAATAATGAAGGCCCTGCGGGGCCTTCTTCTTTTCAGAAACGATATCCCGCCGAGAACATAAACACCCACGGGTCCAGACGGGTGCTGATATTCTGCTGCTGATCGCCCGCCTTAAAGCGCACTTCGGTGTCAATGTCCATGTACCAGACCGACATGTTAATCAGCCAGTCGCGGTTGATGAGGTAATCCAACCCTACCTGCCCCGCCGCGCCCCATGAGTCTTTCAGGCTCAGGTCGGAAAGGCCCGCCGCTTTACCCGTGTCGTTAAACTTCTCATCAAAGAAGGTGGTGTAGTTAACCCCGGCGCCAACATAGGGGCGAACCTTACTACCGGCATCGCCGAAATACCACTGGGCCATCAGGGTGGGCGGCAGGTGGTGAACCGTGGCGATATTCCCGGTTGGGCCTGTACCTACCTTGTGGCGAAACGGCGTCGCCGCCAGCAGTTCAACGCCGACGTTGTCGGTAGCCATCCATGTAAAGGTCATCCCAGCCTGGGTATTGTTACTGACGTTAAAGCCGCCCAAACCCAGAACATTGTCCGAGCCTTCCGTCGGACGTACCGTGGCGGACCCCAGGCGGAAAAAGAACTCGCCTGCTTCGTGGGCAACTGCGCCGCCGGATAAACTGCTCAGAATCAGTGCTGCCACCGCTGCTTTTTTCATATCCATTCCCTCGTTATGGTTTTATTGGAGAACGGAATATACCCATAAATGATTACTAAGTGATCTCACTCAGATCACATTAGATTCAGTGATTTAACATTCATTGATCTAAATTAATTTTTTCAACTTCTGGCAAAAATTGGTAGTTAGTGCCTGGATCAATTTTGTCGTTTCAGGCGAATAAAGCGCAGCGCGATATCAACCGCGCAAAATTAGAGCGCCGCATTACGGGCGCTTTACAAAGATATGCTTTTCCATACAAGCCTTGATACTGCCACCGGGCAGTTATCCAGGGTACAATTGCCCGCTAATTAACACCTGCAATACTCAAGGAGAGTGCATGTCTATCACGGCGAAGTCTGTCTACCGTGACACGGGGAATTTCTTCCGCAATCAGTTCATTACCTTTTTACTGATCGCCTTGTTGTGCGCATTAATCACGGTGGTACTTGGTCACGCCTTTTCGCCGAGTGAGGAGCAGATTGCCAGCCTGAGTCAGGGCGATCAGATCGCCAGCAGCGTCGGGCTGTTTGAGATGGTGCAGAATATGACGCCAGAGCAGCAGCAGATCCTGTTGCGCGCCTCTGCCGCGACCACCTTTTCCGGTTTGATTGGCAATGCCATTCTCGCAGGTGGCGTACTCTTAATGATCCAGCTGGTCTCTGCCGGACAACGCGTCAGCGCCCTGCGGGCGATTGGTGCCAGCGCACCGCTGCTGCCAAAACTGTTTATCCTGATCTTTTTAACCACCATGCTGGTGCAATTAGGGATTATGCTGGTTGTGGTGCCGGGGGTGCTGTTAGCGATTGTGCTCGCCTTTGCGCCGATTATGGTGGTGCAGGACAGAATGGGCATTTTTGTCGCCATGCGTAGCAGCATTCGTCTGGCATGGTCTAATATGCGTCTGGTTGCTCCGGCGGTGATGAGCTGGCTGCTGGCTAAAACCTTGCTACTGCTGTTTGCCCCGAACCTGGCCGTACTGACCCCCAACGTCGGCGCTATAGTGGCAAATACGGTGAGCAACCTGATTTCAGCGGTATTGCTCGTCTACTTGTTCCGCCTGTATACGTTAATTCGCCAGTAATTTTTCTGACGGCCCGGGCAACACGCGCGGGCCGTCGCAGATGATGGAATCGAAGAATGAAGCAGTTTCTTGATTTTTTACCCCTGGTTGTCTTTTTTGCCTTCTACAAGCTGTATGACATCTATGCGGCAACCACCGCCCTGATCGTCGCCACCGCGATAGTGCTGATCTACAGCTGGGTGCGCTACCGCAAGGTCGAAAAGATGGCCTTGATCACCTTTGTGCTGGTGGCCTTTTTCGGCGGGTTGACCGTCTTTTTCCACAACGATGAGTTCATCAAGTGGAAAGTGACCGTCATCTACGTGCTGTTTGCCGGTGCCCTGCTGTTCAGCCAGTGGGTGATGAAAAAGCCGCTCATCCAGCGCATGCTGGGTAAAGAGCTGGCCCTGCCGCAGAGCGTCTGGTCGCGCCTGAATATCGCCTGGGCGGTATTCTTTATTCTCTGCGGTCTGGCGAATATCTATATCGCCTTCTGGCTGCCGCAGAATATCTGGGTCAACTTCAAAGTCTTTGGTCTAACCGCCTTAACGCTGATTTTCACCCTGTTGAGCGGTATCTACATCTATCGCCATATGCCGCAGGACGACAAGCAGTAATCCTCCCGCCAGGCTTTAACAGCCTGGCGTTTTCTTCTGTTCTCTCTGGCTGTAAATCATAGTAGCATCCCGCCTGAAGTCCTCCGTAATGAGTAGAGTCCATAATGACAACAACGAACGCCCCACAGGGCGAACTGGTTTTACGCACACTTGCAATGCCCGCCGACACCAATGCGAACGGCGATATTTTTGGCGGCTGGCTGATGTCGCAGATGGATATGGGTGGGGCGATCCTCGCCAAAGAGATTGCGCATGGCCGCGTGGTGACGGTCCGGGTCGATGGCATGACTTTTCTGCGTCCTGTGGCGGTCGGGGATGTCGTCTGCTGTTACGCGCGTTGCGTAAAACGTGGGAATACCTCGGTATCGATCAACATTGAGGTGTGGGTGAAAAAGGTCTCTTCTGAGCCTATCGGCCAGCGTTATAAAGCGACCGAAGCGCTGTTTATTTATGTCGCGGTGGATAACGACGGGAAACCACGTCCTCTGCCGCAGGTCTGACAATCAGGCCAAAAAAAGCCTCCGTCAGGAGGCTTTTTTATTTATTCCATCTGTGCCCCGCCGTTGAGGCGGAAAACGATATTCACGATCAGGCCGCTGCCTGGCTTACCGGTTTCGTAGCGCCATTTGCGCATCGCGGTTTTCACATCCCGTTCAAACATATTCGATGGCTGTGCGGAAAGGATTTGGACATTATCCACCCGCCCGTCTGCGGTCACGTCAAACTTCACGCGAACGCGTCCTTCAATGCGTAACGCCTGCGCCCGCGCCGGATATACCGGCTGATTACGGCTCAGCGCACGCGGGCCGGAAGGGGCCGTGGCGACCGGCTTAGCGGTAGCTGGCGAAGAATTCATCACCGGGCGAGCCGGAGCCGCGTTCGCCACCGGCTGGGTGGTGCGCGGTTCAACCGGGCGCTCTTCACGCTTCGGACGCTCTTCCACCTTTTTCACCGGTTTTGGTTTCGGCTTCGGTTTTGGTTTTGGCTTGGGTTCCGGCTTATGGATCACCACTGGCGCTTCTTTGGGCGGTTCAGGAACGATTTCCGGTTCCGGTTCCGGTTCCGGCTCGGGTTCTGCAACAGGTTCTGGTGGTGGTGCGACCTGCACGGGCTCCAGCTCCGCAGGTGTTACCATGGTCACAGAAATCGGCTGCGCGGGCGCTGGCATTTCAATAACCTGATGTACCGATGTGTAAAGCAGACCCGCCACGACGGCTCCGTGAATACCGACGGACAATAGCGTCGGCCAGGGAAAGCGGCGAGGGAGTTCAAGGGTCATTGAAGTCATAATCGTTTCAGTTAAAAAGCCAGGCCATGATTTTAAATGCAAATAGCAATCATATTCAATAAGCCAGTTAAACTTCGCCTGAATTAACCGTTCAGCTGGCGAAAAAAGGCACGTAGTGAGCAGGGTTTTAACAATGTCGCTATCTTTGCATTGCAGTCCCCTGCACTTTCACATAACGTAATTCACACTTTTATTGGTTTAGGAGCTCCGCCGTGCTTTATGTGATTTTTGCTGCAGATGTTGCTGATTCTCTTGAAAAACGTCTCTCCGTGCGCCCTGCCCATCTTGCGCGCTTACAGCTGCTGCATGACGAAGGCAGATTACTCACCGCAGGGCCGATGCCCGCTGTGGACAGCAACGATCCGGGTGCGGCCGGCTTTACCGGCTCGACGGTGATTGCCGAGTTTGAATCGCTGGAAGCAGCGCAGGCCTGGGCGCAGGACGATCCGTATGTGGCCGCTGGGGTGTACGATAACGTCGTGGTGAAGCCGTTTAAAAAAGTTTTCTAGGATAAAAAAGGCTCCCTATCAGGAGCCTTTTCTCGTTAGTGCAGCGATGCCAGCCGCGCCGCGAAGCCCACAAACAGCAAACCTATCAAGCCATTCCCCAGCTTCGCCAGTTTCTTTTTAGTCTTCAGGTAGCGGGTGACAAACGCCCCGGAGAAAATCAGGAAGCTCATGTAGATAAAGCTGATGACCTCCAGCGTGACCGCGAGGATCATAAAGGCGACACCGGTGTTTTTCGCCTGAACATCAATAAACTGCACAAAGAACGAGACATAAAACAGGATCGCTTTCGGGTTGGTCATACTTAGCACCAGCGAGCGTTTCATGATGGTTTTTGCCGGCTCGATACCACCGGCTTCGCCCTGCTGTTTATGCCGGATCACCGACCAGAGCATCTTGCTGCCCAGCCATAACAGATAGAATGCCCCGAGATAGCGCACGACATTAAACAGTACCGGGGTGGTCTGGATCAGTGCAGCAACCCCGGCCCATGCCAGGAACATCAGCACCGCATCGCCGATAAACACGCCGCTGGCGGCCAGATAGCCCTTTTTCACGCCGTGACCAATACCGGTTTTTAAGACGAATAAGGTATTTGGGCCCGGAACCAGAACGATAAAAATGGCTCCAACAACGTAGGTCCAGAAATTAAGCACACCAAAATCCGCAAACACTTCATCCTCCTTTTCGAAATAGCGAATCTTTAAAAAACATCGGGCACCTCAGAGGGTGCCCTTGTGTCGTTCAGTAATCCTGAACGGCGAACAGCAACGCATTGCGATGACGGTTCATACTGCATTTTCTGATGGCGTGGATACGCATATTACGGCGGGATTGTGCTTCCAGCCAACGCGCTTTGCGACGACCTGTCTGTCGCAACATGCGCCAGCGCCCTACTTCTGTTCTACTGCGCTTCATGTTAACAACTCTTCCCAAAACAGAGCGCTCATTATAGACCCTTGCCTGCGGCAAACCAGCGCTTTTATCTGCCGTTTTTATTTGCCAGAAAAATCCTGACGCGTAAACTCTTAACAATACGCTTTCAAAAGGATTTTTTTATTATGACAACCTTCTACACCGTGGTGAGTTGGCTGCTCATTCTGGGGTACTGGCTGATTATCGCAGGTGTAACATTACGCATCCTGATGAAGCGCAGAGCCGTCCCCTCCGCCATGGCATGGCTGTTGATTATTTTTATCCTCCCGCTGGTTGGCATTATTGCGTATTTATCCTTTGGCGAGCTGCACCTCGGTAAACGCCGGGCGGAACGCGCCCGCGCCATGTGGCCCTCAACGGCAAAATGGCTTAACGACCTGAAATCCTGCAAACATATCTTTGCCGAAGAGAACAGCGACGTCGCCGCCTCCCTGTTTCAGCTCTGCGAGCGCCGCCAGGGCATTGCCGGGGTCAAGGGCAATCAGCTGCAGCTGATGACCACCTCCGATGACGTTATGCATGCTTTGATCCGCGATATTCAGCTGGCGCGGCATAACATTGAGATGGTGTTTTATATCTGGCAGCCGGGTGGCATGGCCGACCAGGTTGCGGAATCCCTGATGGCCGCCGCGCGCCGGGGCATTCACTGCCGTCTGATGCTCGACTCCGCCGGCAGCGTGACGTTTTTCCGCAGCAACTGGGCGTCGATGATGCGCAATGCCGGGGTGGAGGTGGTTGAGGCGTTAAAGGTCAATCTGCTGCGTGTGTTCCTGCGCCGGATGGACCTGCGCCAGCACCGCAAAATGGTGCTGATCGACAACTACATCGCCTATACCGGCAGCATGAATATGGTTGACCCTCGCTTCTTTAAACAGGATGCCGGCGTGGGCCAGTGGGTGGATCTGATGGCGCGTATGGAGGGCCCGGTCGCCACCGCGATGGGGGTTGTCTACTCCTGCGACTGGGAGATCGAAACCGGCAAACGCATTCTGCCTCCGCCCCCGGATGCCAACATCATGCCGTTTGAGCAGGCCAGCGGGCATACCATCCATACCATTGCCTCCGGCCCGGGCTTCCCGGAAGATCTCATTCATCAGGCGCTGCTGACCGCGGCCTATTCCGCCCGCGAATACCTGATCATGACCACCCCCTACTTCGTGCCGAGCGACGATCTGCTGCACGCCATCTGTACCGCCGCCCAGCGTGGAGTCGACGTCAGCATCATCCTGCCGCGCAAGAACGATTCGGTGCTGGTGGGCTGGGCCAGCCGGGCCTTCTTTAGCGAACTGCTGGCCGCCGGGGTGAAGATTTACCAGTTCGAAGGTGGGCTGCTGCACACCAAAAGCGTGCTGGTGGATGGCGAACTTAGCCTGGTGGGGACGGTTAACCTGGATATGCGCAGCCTGTGGCTCAATTTTGAGATCACCCTGGTGATCGATGACGCCGGTTTTGGCGGCGATTTGGCCGCCGTCCAGGACGACTATATCTCCCGCTCCCGCTTGCTGGACGCGCGTTTGTGGGTGAAAAGACCGCTGTGGCAGCGAATTACCGAACGACTGTTTTACTTCTTTAGTCCGTTGCTGTAAAACGTGCCCAACCAACGATGTTAAACAGGTAGTCATCATGGAAATGGATCTGAACAATCGCCTGACCGAAGACGAAACGCTTGAGCAGGCCTACGATATCTTTCTTGAACTGGCCGTCGATAATCTCGACCCGGCAGATGTGATCCTCTTCAATCTACAGTTTGAAGAGCGCGGCGGCGCAGAGCTGTTCGACCCGTCTGAAGACTGGGAAGAGCACGTCGATTATGACCTGAACCCGGACTTCTTCGCTGAGGTGGTGATTGGCCTGGCTGATGAAGATGGCGGTGAGATTAACGACATCTTTGCCCGCGTTCTGCTGTGCCGCGAGAAAGACCATAAGCTGTGCCACATACTTTGGCGTGAATAAAATCTGGCGCGAATAAAAAAGGCTGCGAATGCAGCCTTTTTTAATACCTGTTATCCACTCAGAGCGGGTCGACCTTCAGGCACGAAACCGCATGGCGGAAGCTGCCTTCGAGCACCGGACGTGTTTTAGCGCACTCCGGCCCGGCAATAGGGCAGCGGGTACGGAACACACAGCCCGATGGCGGATTGATCGGCGACGGCAGTTCCCCTTCCAGAAGCTGAATAGTTTTATTCTTCTCCAGATCCGGATCCGGGACCGGCACCGCAGACATCAGGGCTTTGGTATAAGGGTGCAGCGGGTTGTGGTAGACCTCATCGTAGGTGCCCAGCTCTACCGCATGACCCAGATACATCACCAGCACGCGATCGGAGATGTGCTTCACCACCGCCAGATCGTGGGCGATAAAGATCAGCGACAGGCCCATCTCACGCTGCAGTTTTTGCAGCAGGTTAACCACCTGCGCCTGGATCGACACGTCCAGCGCCGAAACCGGTTCGTCACAGATAATCAGTTTCGGCTCGAGGATCAGCGCGCGGGCAATCCCGATACGCTGACACTGACCGCCTGAGAACTCGTGCGGATAGCGGTTGATAAGGTTCGGCAGCAGGCCCACTTTCATCATCATCGCTTTAACGCGGTCACGCACTTCAGTACGTGGCATTTTCGGATGATAGGTGCGCAGCGGCTCGGCGATGATCTCCCCGATGGTCATACGCGGGTTCAGGGATGCCAGCGGATCCTGGAAAATCATCTGAATGTCGCTACGCACGGCGCGCCACTCTTCAGGTTTCATCCCCAGCAGATCTTTGCCCAGCCAGGCCACCTTGCCGTCCGTCGCTTTCACCAGACCAATAATCGCGCGCGCGAAGGTAGATTTGCCGCAGCCCGATTCACCCACCACGCCCAGGGTCTCCCCTTCGTACAGACGCAGGGTGACACCATCCACCGCTTTCAGGGTTTTGGCTGGCTGCCAGAACCACTGCTTGCCATCTTTGATATCAAAGTGGACTTTCAGATCCGCGATTTCGAGCAGGACATTACGTTTTTCGTCAATGACAGTCATACCAGCTCCTCGTACGGCTTAAAGCAGGCACGCAGACGGCCTGGGGCAAACTCTTCCAGCGGTGGCGCGCTGTTGCAGATCTCCATCGCGTGCGGACAACGCGGCTGGAACGGACAGCCTTTCGGCAGACGCAGCAGGTTTGGCGGGTTGCCCGGAATAGTCAGCAGCGACTCCCCTTCCGCATCGAGACGCGGAACGGCGTTCAGCAGGCCGATAGAGTACGGGTGTGCCGGGTTGTAGAACACATCCCGCGCTTTGCCGTACTCCATGGTGCGACCGGCATACATCACCAGCACTTTGTCGCAGATCCCGGCGACCACGCCCAGATCGTGGGTAATCATGATGATCGCCGTATTGAACTCGCGCTTCAGCTCGTTCAGCAGGGTCATGATCTGCGCCTGAACGGTCACGTCCAGCGCGGTGGTCGGTTCATCGGCAATCAGCAGTTTTGGCCGGCACAGCAGGGCCATGGCGATCATCACACGCTGGCGCATCCCGCCGGAAAACTCATGCGGGAACATGCGCATACGCTTACGCGCTTCAGGCATTTTCACCGCATCCAGCATTTTCACCGACTCTTCAAAGGCTTCGGCTTTGCCCAGCCCTTTATGCAGCATCAGCACTTCCATCAGCTGCTCGCCCACCCGCATGTACGGGTTCAGGGAGGTCATCGGATCCTGGAAAATCATCGAGATCTGCTCGGCGCGCAGCTTGTTCAGCTCGTTTTCCGGCAGGTTGAGGATCTGTTTACCGTTAAAGGTGGCAGACCCCCCGATGACGCCATTTTGTGCCAGCAGCCCCATCAGCGCGAAGGCCGTCTGGGATTTACCGGAACCGGATTCACCCACGATCCCCAGCGTCTCACCCGCCCGCAGGCTGAAGTTGAGATCGTTTACCGCGGTGACATCGCCATCCGGCGTTTTAAAGGTGACGCGCAGATCTTTCACATCCAGCAGCGCATTGCCCTGCTGTTGGGTTTGTGGCGCAGATGCCGTTTCAATAATGGTCATGGCGGCGCTCCTTAACGGTCTTTCGGATCGAGGGCATCACGCAGGCCATCGCCGATAAAGTTGAAACAAAACAGTGTCACGACCAGGAAACCTGCCGGGAACAGCAGCAGCCACGGTGATACTTCCATCGAGTTCGCGCCATCGCTGAGCAATGCACCCCAGCTGCTCAGCGGCTCCTGAGTACCCAGACCCAGGAAGCTGAGGAAGGACTCAAACAGGATCATGCTCGGCACCAGCAGGGAGGCATACACCACCACCACGCCCAGCACGTTCGGGACGATATGACGGACCACGATATTGCCGGTAGAGACCCCACCCACCTGCGCCGCTTCGATAAACTCTTTGCGCTTCAGGCTCAGGGTCTGGCCGCGCACGATACGTGCCATGTCCAGCCAGGAGACCATGCCGATAGCAACGAAGATCAGCAGGATGTTCTGACCGAAGAAGGTCACCAGCAGGATCACAAAGAACATGAACGGGAAGGAGTTGAGGATCTCAAGGATACGCATCATCACCGAATCGACTTTACCGCCGAGATAGCCGGACAGCGATCCGTACAGAGTACCCAGAATCACCGCCACGAAGGCCGCGGCAATCCCCACCATCAGCGAGATACGCCCGCCGATGGCCACACGGACCAGCAGGTCACGCCCGGAGGAGTCGGTGCCGAAGTAGTGGCCCGATTCGCTATCCGGTGCGCTGGACATCATGCCCCAGTCGGTATCGAAGTAGGTGAACTGCGACAGCATCGGCGCTAAGGTCACAAACAGGGCGATAATCACCAGCACAATCAGGCTGGCAACCGCCGCGCGGTTGTGCATAAAGCGACGGCGGGCATCCTGCCAGAGACTGCGTCCTTCGACTTCCAGTTTTTCACTGAAGTTTTCCAGCGCCTCGCTATTTTTCTTACTTAACATCATGGCGAGCTCCAGTGTCAGTAGCGGATTTTCGGATCGATGACGGCATACAGCACATCAACAATCGCGTTAAAGAAAATGGTCAGCGCACCGACGAGGATGGTCAGACTCAATACCAGAGAGTAGTCGCGGTTAAGGGCGCCGTTAACGAACAGCTGGCCGATACCAGGCAGACCATAGATGGTCTCGATAACCATTGAACCGGTAATGATACCGACGAACGCTGGGCCTAAATAAGAGAGAACCGGCAATAACGCAGGTTTCAACGCATGACGGAAAATAATCCGGCGCATTGGCAGCCCTTTCGCGCGTGCGGTACGGATGAAGTTGGAGTGCAGGACTTCAATCATCGAACCACGGGTAATACGCGCAATGCTAGCAATATAGGCCAGTGACAGCGCCACCATCGGCAGAATCATGTACTGCAGCGCCCCGCCATTCCAGCCGCCGCCGGGCAACCATTTAAGGGTGATAGCGAATATCATGACCAGCAAGGGTGCGACGACAAAACTCGGTATGACGACCCCGGTCATTGCCACCCCCATTACGGCGTAGTCCCATTTGGTATTTTGATTCAGCGCGGCAATCACGCCCGCCGTGACGCCAAGAATAACGGCCAGTAAAAATGCCGCGGCGCCTAATTTAGCCGAAACGGGGAAGCTGGACGCCACCAGATCGTTTACGGAATAGTCTTTATATTTAAATGACGGTCCAAAATCGCCGTGCGCCAGCTGCTTCAGATAATTGAAATACTGGGTGGAGATCGGATCGTTTAAATGGTATTTCGCTTCGATATTCGCCATGACTTCAGGCGGCAGCGTACGTTCACCGGTAAATGGACTGCCCGGCGCGAGACGCATCATAAAGAAGGAGATCGTTATGAGAATAAAAAGCGTTGGGATCGCTTCAAGACAGCGACGTAGGATAAATTTCAACATTGCCCGTACCTTCTGGCGTGTGCCTATATAGTATTACGATGAGTAGACACCGTGGGGCAGGCATCGCCCGCCCCACTCATTGCCATTAATGCTTGATGATATACAAGTTTTTAACGTAGATATTATCCATCGGGTCTTTACCGGTATAACCACCTACCCACGGTTTCACCAGACGGGCGTTCACGTAGTAGTAAACCGGCACGATCGCAGAGTCTTTATCAAGCTGCTGTTCTGCTTTCGAATACAGCTCAGCGCGCTGCGCTTCGTCCGTGACTTTCAGGGTATCGCCGATCAGCTTATCGAACTCTGCGCTCTTATAGTGCGCGGTGTTGTTCGAGCTGTCGCTCAGCATGGTGTTCAGGAAGGAGGTTGGTTCGTTATAGTCCGCACACCAGCCTGCACGCGCCACATCAAAGGTGCCCTGATGACGGCTGTCCAGGAAGGTTTTCCACTCCTGGTTTTCCAGCTTCACGTTCGCACCCAGGTTTTTCTTCCAGATGGAGGAGACGGCGATAGCCAGTTTTTTATGCAGATCGGAGGTGTTGTACAGCAGGCTAAAGGTCAGCGGCTTGTCGGCGGTATAACCGGCTTCGGCCAGCAGTTTCTTCGCTTCAGCATTACGCTGTTCCTGGGTCATTTTGAACCATTCTGGCTCGGTCAGCTTCGCGCCATCGGTATACGGCGGGGTGTAGCTGTAAGCCGGCAGGTCGCCCTGGTTTTTCACTTTATTCACGATGATATCGCGGTCCAGTGCCAGCTTAAGCGCGGTACGCACGCGAACGTCGGTGAATGGCGCTTTCTGGTTGTTGATTTCGTAGTAATAGGTACACAGATACGGGTCAACGTGAACTTCAGCCGGGATCTCTTTTTTCAGCTTTTGGAACAGTTCGATCGGCATGTTGTTATAGGTCATGTCGATTTCGCCGCTGCGGTAGCGGTTAACGTCAGTCACTTCAGAAGAGATTGGCAGGTAGGTGACCTGATTGATAACGGTTTTCGCGTTATCCCAGTAATTGGTATTACGCTCCAGATCGATACGTTCGTTAACAACCCAGGCTTTCAGCTTGTAGGCGCCGTTGGTAACGATATTGGCAGGCTGGGTCCACTTCTCGCCGAATTTTTCAACCGCTGCTTTTGGAACAGGGGAAACGGACGGGTGAACCAGCAGTTTGTAGAAATACGGGACTGGCTCGCTCAGGGTCACTTCGAAGGTATTGTCATCGATTGCTTTTACGCCGAGGTCGGTAATCGGTTTTTTGCCGGTGATGATGTCATCGATATTGGCGATATGGCCATACTGCAGATAGCTCGCATACGGAGAGGCGGTATTTGGATCCGCCAGGCGCTGCCAGCTATATACGAAATCTTGTGCGGTAACCGGAGAACCGTCAGACCATTTTGCGTCTTTGCGCAGGTGGAAGGTCCAGACTTTAAAGTCTTTGTTTTCCCATTTTTCAGCAACCCCGGCAACCGGGTGACCGTCTACGTCAGTAACCAGCAGACCTTCGAACAGATCGCGGTTAATGTTAGACTCCGGTACACCTTCAATTTTGTGCGGATCCAGAGACTGAACCTCAGCACCGTTGTTACGCACCAGCGTTTGCTTTTCCGCCAGCTGAACCCCAGCAGGTACGTCAGCAGCCATTGCAACGTTGCCCGCGATTAGCGCAGTTAAGATCCCCGCCGCGACCAGACTTTTTTTTGTGATGTTGGACATTGTGTTGATACTCCACTCTTTATAATTACTGGTTTTTTACCAGCCTGTTTAATTCCCCTTTTTTGGGGTTCCCTGACAACGTAGGAGTTTATGCTGCTGTCAGGCGTTTTTACTTCTCGCTATCACCGACTTTACTATTACTAACGGCTCGTCTGGCCGCCTTGCGTCGATTCTTAACAGGCCTCCCCTGTCGAGGCCTGTCTTAATTCTTTTAGATCAGAATCGTTAATGAAAAAGATTCTCATCTAAAAGATTTCTGCGGAAAATATAAGGCCGGAAAGTACCAAATGGCTTTCCCGGGTGCCAATACATTTTGCAAATTTGTTAACCAATTCTCTTTTACGGAAGTTACCGTTAAGTTGTGGGCTACCCTGCCGCGCATCAAAAGCCCAGAAAACCTTCGCTTTTCAATGGGATGTAGAAAGTGTGCTCGACGGTGGCGTCGCAGTGCTGAAGACGAGGCGTTGTTTGTACAAAAAATTAACAACTGTCTATTATTTAGCACATTCATCTAATTCATTCATCAAATTACTAATATCATCTCAGTTATCCCGCAGCAAGCCCCAGAGTATCGTGTGAGTAAAATAACAGTCTTGTTGCGCGGAATGTGACCAGTACGGGGTCGGGGTGGGAGACAAGTGTTTGATATTTAACAAAACAAAATTATTAGTAAAATTTATTATAGTTAAAGCGATTTTCAACTTTCATTATATGATTTGCTGATAATGACAAAAAAAACGGCGCCACTGGCGCCGCGCTTTCATTTGAAATGGTTAACTCAATAAGCCCGGAAATATTGATTTCAGCCCGGTAACAATAAATTCAATCCCCAGCGCCATCAGCAGAAGACCCATAATACGGGTGATAACGTTAATGCCGGTCTGACCAAGCAGCCGCACCAGCCAGGGGGCAATACGGAATACGCCCCAACAGCAGAACGCAAACAGCGCAATGGCAATCGAGAAGCCAATCAGATGCATTAGATTGTGGTAGCGCGTTCCCCAGACGATGGTGGAACTGATGGCACCCGGCCCCGCCATTAAGGGCAACGCCAGCGGCACCACGCCAATACTTTCGCGGATAGCAGTCTCTGATTTTTCTTGTTTGTTTTGTTTGTCTTCACCCAATTTGCCGCTGATCATAGACATCGCGATGGTCACCACCAGGATCCCGCCGGCAATCCGGAACGAATCAATAGAGATGCCAAAAATCTGCAATATAGAGTCGCCAAGATAAAGAGAGGTCAGCAGGATGATCGCAACCGACAGGTTTGCCGTCAGGTTGGTCTTATTTCTGGCAAGCGCGGTCTGGTAGCTGGTCATACTGATAAAGACAGGAATAATGCCCACCGGGTTAACCAGCGCGAACAGACCGATAAAAAACTTAAAATAGGTAGGAAAATCAAAGAGCGATAGGCTCACAGTTAGCTCCGCTGATAAGCAAGACTCAAGATAAAGAGGTGGCAACACCAATAACCGCGCAGAAGATACGCTTTTTGCGCATGCACTTCATCACAATATTGCGAATTATAGTGGTTTGACGCTGTAAAATATTTGTGTACTAAATGCATTCCTGTGGTTCAATTGCTTTTGCAATTATTTAACATCTGATAAAACGCCCCAAAATACCCCTGCTGAAAGGTATCAGCTTATGGATAAATTGATACAGATCATGTTTTCCGTACTCAGAAGTGAGTAATCTTGATTACGCCACCACGGAGATTCAGTATCTGAACGTAGGCTACTGATGGGAGGCTCTTTTAGTAAATCAGGGGAACGATAAAAACGTTAACACCTTGTTTTTATGTAAGTTAAGCAAGTGGCAAAGGCGCTGACTATACTGTTTTCGTGTCGAGCAGCTGATTTACTAAAAGAGTTTAACATTATCAGGAGAGCATTATGGCTGTTACTAATGTCGCAGAGCTTAACGCACTTGTAGAGCGCGTAAAAAAAGCCCAGCGTGAATATGCCAATTTCACCCAAGAACAGGTTGATAAAATCTTCCGCGCCGCCGCTCTGGCTGCTGCAGATGCTCGAATCCCTCTCGCTAAAATGGCCGTTGCCGAATCCGGTATGGGTATCGTTGAAGATAAAGTGATTAAAAACCACTTCGCTTCTGAGTATATCTACAACGCCTATAAAGATGAGAAGACTTGCGGCGTCCTGTCTGAAGATGACACTTTCGGTACCATCACCATTGCAGAACCTATCGGTATCATCTGCGGTATCGTTCCGACAACCAACCCAACTTCTACTGCTATCTTCAAATCGCTCATCAGCCTGAAGACGCGTAACGCAATCATTTTCTCTCCACACCCACGTGCTAAAGATGCGACCAACAAAGCGGCCGATATCGTTCTGCAAGCGGCGATCGCTGCAGGTGCACCGAAAGATCTGATCGGCTGGATCGATCAACCTTCTGTGGAGCTGTCTAACGCACTGATGCACCACCCTGACATTAACCTGATCCTTGCGACCGGTGGTCCAGGCATGGTTAAAGCCGCGTATAGCTCCGGTAAACCGGCTATCGGCGTAGGTGCAGGTAACACCCCGGTTGTTATCGACGAAACCGCCGATATCAAACGTGCTGTTGCATCTGTACTGATGTCTAAAACCTTCGACAACGGCGTTATCTGTGCTTCCGAGCAATCCGTTGTGGTTGTTGACTCCGCATACGATGCCGTTCGCGAACGTTTCGCCAGCCACGGCGGCTACCTGCTGCAGGGCAAAGAGCTGAAAGCCGTTCAGGACATCATCCTGAAAAATGGCGCACTGAACGCCGCCATCGTAGGTCAGCCAGCGTACAAAATCGCTGAACTGGCAGGCTTCACCGTTCCGGCTACCACTAAGATCCTGATTGGTGAAGTGAGTGTCGTTGACGAGAGCGAGCCGTTTGCTCACGAAAAACTGTCTCCAACGCTGGCAATGTACCGCGCGAAAGATTTTGAAGACGCGGTCGTTAAAGCAGAGAAACTGGTTGCCATGGGCGGTATCGGTCATACCTCCTGCCTGTACACCGACCAGGATAACCAGCCTGAACGTGTCGCGCACTTCGGCCAGATGATGAAAACTGCACGTATCCTGATCAACACCCCTGCTTCTCAGGGTGGTATCGGTGACCTGTATAACTTTAAACTCGCGCCTTCCCTGACTCTGGGTTGTGGTTCATGGGGTGGTAACTCCATCTCTGAGAACGTTGGTCCTAAGCACCTGATCAACAAGAAAACCGTTGCTAAGCGAGCTGAAAACATGTTGTGGCATAAACTTCCGAAATCTATCTACTTCCGCCGCGGCTCTCTGCCAATCGCGCTGGATGAAGTGATTACTGATGGCCACAAACGTGCGCTCATCGTGACCGACCGTTTCCTGTTCAACAACGGCTACGCAGACCAGATCACCTCTGTGCTGAAAGCTGCTGGTGTGGAAACTGAAGTGTTCTTCGAAGTAGAAGCTGACCCAACCCTGACCGTTGTTCGCAAAGGTGCAGAGCTGGCAAACTCCTTCAAACCAGACGTGATCATCGCGCTGGGCGGCGGCTCCCCAATGGATGCAGCCAAAATCATGTGGGTCATGTACGAACACCCGGAAACGCACTTCGAAGAGCTGGCGCTGCGCTTTATGGATATCCGTAAACGTATCTACAAGTTCCCGAAAATGGGCGTGAAAGCGAAAATGATCGCCGTCACCACCACTTCCGGTACCGGTTCTGAAGTGACGCCGTTTGCCGTTGTAACCGACGATGCAACCGGTCAGAAATACCCACTGGCAGACTATGCGCTGACCCCGGATATGGCGATTGTTGACGCCAACCTGGTGATGGATATGCCGAAATCACTCTGTGCGTTCGGTGGTCTGGATGCAGTTACTCACGCCCTGGAAGCTTACGTTTCCGTGCTGGCCTCTGAGTTCTCTGACGGCCAGGCTCTGCAGGCGCTTAAACTGCTGAAAGAGAACCTGCCAGCGTCTTACAACGAAGGCTCTAAAAACCCGGTTGCCCGTGAGCGTGTGCACAGTGCTGCCACCATCGCCGGTATCGCGTTTGCTAACGCCTTCCTGGGTGTGTGTCACTCCATGGCGCACAAGCTGGGCTCTCAGTTCCACATTCCTCACGGTCTGGCGAACGCCCTGCTGATTTCTAACGTTATCCGTTACAACGCTAACGACAACCCGACTAAGCAGACCGCATTCAGCCAGTACGACCGTCCGCAGGCTCGTCGTCGCTATGCAGAAATCGCTGACCACCTGGGCCTGAGCGCGCCTGGTGACCGCACTGCTGCGAAGATCGAGAAGCTGCTGGCATGGCTGGATAGCATCAAAGCGGAACTGGGTATTCCTAAGTCTATCCGTGAAGCGGGCGTTCAGGAAGCTGACTTCCTGGCACACGTTGACAAGCTGTCTGAAGATGCCTTTGATGACCAGTGTACAGGTGCGAACCCGCGCTACCCACTGATCGCAGAGCTGAAACAGATCCTGCTGGATACTTACTACGGCCGTGAATACTCTGAAGGCGTAGCGGCATCAGCTGCACCTGCTGTAGACGTCGTAGTCAAAGCGGAAAAGAAAGCGAAGAAAAGCGCTTAATTAATCGCTAAATAAAAAACCCGCTCCGGCGGGTTTTTTTATGTCTGTGCTCCAGGGATAACAGAGAGATGAAATAGCATCGTTAACGACGACAGGCATCCTGAATGGCCGTCAGAGAGCCTACAACCAGCGCTTCTTTATAATGCTTACGGCATACGGAGACATAGCGCTCATTGCCGCCAATCACTACCTGCTCGCCTTCAGCATAGGGTTTGCCAGCCTGATCGAGACGCAGCACCATACTCGCTTTCCGGCCGCAGAAACAGATGGTTTTCAATTCAACCAGTTTATCCGACCAGGCCAGTAAATACTGACTGCCAATAAACAGCTCGCCGCGAAAATCAGTACGCAGGCCATAACAGAGCACTGGAATATCCAGTTCGTCGACCACTTCTGATAACTCATGCACCTGCTGGCGCGTTAAAAACTGGCTCTCATCCACCAGCACACAATGCACAGCCTGAGTAGCAACCTCTGCGCGGATCTCTTCCAGCAGATTGGTTTGTGGGTTATATAGCTTTGCCGGTGACGAGAGACCAATTCGCGAGCTAACCTTTCCGCTACCGAAACGATCGTCAATCTCTGCGGTGTAAACCAGGGTCTGCATCCCGCGCTCCTGGTAATTGTAGGAGGATTGCAGTAATGCGGTCGACTTACCTGCGTTCATTGCTGAATAGTAGAAATACAGTTGTGCCATTGGCCGTTAAACCCTAATCAATGTGTATTATTACCGATGCGCGATTGTACCATATTTTGTCTGGTCTTCCGTGCTACAGCGCGCTTTGTCGGCAGTTCGGGGCATTGTTTCCCTGCCTGGATATACAACAGGCAGCGGCAAAGGCAGGTTAAAACATCAAATGAATAACGGCTTTAAAATCGGTAAGTTCAGGAAAAATCTATTATTTTAATGGACTAACAGAGTCAAAAATGAGGCAGGAATAATTAACTGTTTCAGCGGTCAACCGTGTTTCCAGTACTAATACGAAAGGTTGATATTTATCCTGAGTAACAATAATCGCAGATAAAATTACCCACAAAAAAAGAGTTAGCCGTCAGGTTTACTACACATCTGTTGATAACGTAGCCCTCTTTTCGCCGCTGGAATTTAAGTTAACGATATTAATAATAGTGACAAATATTAGGTGTTTTTTGAATTCCTTACATTCTGACCTATTGCATATATCAATTTATGCCTCTATTATTACTTCAACAAACCCCCCACATTATAAGTTTGAGATTACTACAATGAGCGAAGCACTTAAAATTCTGAACAACATCCGTACTCTTCGTGCCCAGGCGAGAGAATGTACTCTGGAAACGCTTGAAGAAATGCTGGAGAAATTAGAAGTCGTGGTTAATGAGCGTCGTGAAGAAGAAAACGCCGCGGCTGCTGAGATCGAAGAACGTACTCGTAAACTGCAGCAATATCGTGAAATGCTGATCGCTGATGGTATTGATCCAAACGAATTGCTGAACAGCATGGCTGCCGCTAAAACAGGCACCAAAGCTAAACGTGCTGCACGCCCGGCTAAATATAGCTACATCGATGAGAACGGCGAATCTAAAACCTGGACTGGCCAGGGTCGTACTCCAGCTGTTATCAAAAAAGCCATGGACGAGCAAGGTAAACAACTGGACGACTTCCTGATTCAGGAATAAGTTAGCAAGTTATCCGAAAAATCCCGCTTAATGCGGGATTTTTTATGCCTGTATTTTATACGGTGTGACATTCGGTTACATGCTGTCATATAAATTTTAGCCTCTACTATTCCTCTGAGCCCGAGCCCCTTTCAAAAGCGCATAAAAAAACCGGTGTAGCCAGGCTATCACCGGTTTTTGCTTAGCGCATCAGCGCCTGGTTAGTTTTTAATGTCCAGCGTATCTTTCAGCCAGTCTTTAAATTCTTCACCCAGTGACTGGTGGCGAATACCATATTCAACAAAGGCCTGCATGTAACCGAGTTTATTACCGCAGTCATGGCTCTTACCTTTCATATGGTAGGCTTCAACGGTCTCTTTTTCGATCAGCATGTCGATGCCGTCGGTCAGCTGGATTTCATCTCCGGCGCCTGGAGGCGTTTTCGCCAGCAGCGGCCAAATCTCTGCGCTCAGGACATAACGCCCTACCACAGCCAGATTAGATGGCGCTACGTCGGCTTTTGGCTTCTCAACCACGCCCACCATAGGCACGCTGTCGCCCGGGTTCATCTCCACGCCTTTGCAGTCTACAACGCCGTATGCGGTCACATCTTCAACCGGCTCAACCATAATCTGGCTGCTGCCAGTTTCATCGAAACGCTTAATCATTTCTGCCAGGTTATCCTGAGACAGATCGGATTCAAACTCGTCGAGAATAACGTCTGGTAAAATAACCGCCACCGGCTCGTTACCTACAACCGGATGAGCACACAGCACCGCATGGCCCAGACCTTTTGCCAGCCCCTGACGAACCTGCATAATAGTAACGTGCGGCGGGCAAATAGACTGCACTTCCTGCAGAAGCTGACGCTTAACACGTTTTTCCAGCATGGCTTCGAGTTCAAAACTGGTATCGAAATGGTTTTCGATAGAGTTTTTGGATGAATGTGTTACCAGCACAATTTCAGTAATGCCGGCGGCAATACATTCGTTGACCACATACTGGATTAATGGCTTATCAACGAGTGGCAGCATCTCTTTTGGAATTGCCTTCGTTGCTGGCAGCATCCTGGTTCCCAACCCGGCAACCGGGATAACGGCCTTTGTCACTTTCGAATTTACGGCAGCCATTGAAACTCTCCTGAACTGTTCATGTTTTGAACTTTAGTCTGCATTAATAACGCGTTCAGTATATCAGTCGGAGGGTGAAGTCCGGGTCTGAAAAGGACGCGCTACCGCTTAATTAGGATAAATACGAATGATAACTTGCACCGATAGTAGCATTGCCAATGAAACGGCGGTAAAGCTATCTACCGTTTAAATTCCAACTGATTATTCCGTGGACAACATTAAGCGTAACCGCCCTCCTGTTCCCCAAATTTGACATTGCCATGAGGTGCAGCGGTGGCTTATTTGATTGAGATAGGTATTGCCTAAGGTTCCTAACGGAACGCCGTTGCTGACCTGAATATGATGTTCGCCAGTATTAAGCGTGGCATTAAGACCGGCAGAAACCAGAATCAAATTTTTCAGGCCGCTGTGGTAATAACCGACCAGTAACGGAAATTGTCCGGGTAAACTTGCCTGACGCAGCAGCTGGTTAACCTGTTTAAGTAAACTCCCCAACTCTGGCAGGCGTTGTCCCTGATGAGAAAGTTGTTCCTGGAGCAAGCCATTAAACAGGGCGCGTAATAATAACGCAGCCAGCACGCCATTATCCCCCGCCCGGGTAACATCCAGACAATAAAATGCCAGATCGTTATCGGATAACGGGGCGATATCCAGCACCAGTCCAGGTTGATCGGCGGCCATCAGCTGACGGTAATTCACTTTGCACCCGGAGATGTTCTGTTGCACCGGAGGCTGCAATTCCTGTAAAAGCTTTGCCGCCGCAGTGGGGTTATTAACCAGCGCATCCCAGTCCTGAAAGAGTCGCTCTTCTTCTTCTACCCGCGAATTAAACATATTGGGATAGAGGCACGCGAGGACAGTTTCACGCAGGCGATTAAGATCTTTCACCGGCTTGAGCAGGACATCCTGCACCCCCAGACGCAACGCTTTGGCGATGTCGGCCATATTCTCGGTCGCGGAAATAACGAGGATGGGGATCTGGTCCCCCGCGTTACGTAAATGTTCCACCAGCTTCAGGCCGTTCATCCGCGGCATGGCGATATCACAAATCATAAGATCAGGCTTCAGCCCTGCCATTTTTTCCAGGGCGTCGACGCCATCCCCTGCAAGTGCTGTTGTTGCTCCCAGTGATGAAAGCCACGAATCCAGTAGTGAGCGGAAAACAGGCTCGTCTTCAACTATAAGAATTTGTTTCCCGGCTAATGGTTGTGTCATGGTCTCTCCCGGCGCTGACAATAGATCAATAGTGGCATGCTATCGGTACTATCGCCTGTCAGATTTTGCTGAAGTAATCAAAAAAAGCGTGCTCAGGCAGAAGCCCGCACCAAAGGTAATAATTCATCCATTTTCTTTTCGACTGCCTGTGCGCCAGCGGTTATTGCCGCCTCTGCACGATGGAAATCGAGCGTTGAAATTTGTGGACAAAAAGGTTGAATCAATATATCCGGCGGGTCACCCGCCATTCGATTGCGTTTCAGGCGATTTTCCAGCACCT
The DNA here is from genome assembly GCF_049974505.2 of Leclercia sp. TB492. Taxonomy (NCBI): domain Bacteria; kingdom Pseudomonadati; phylum Pseudomonadota; class Gammaproteobacteria; order Enterobacterales; family Enterobacteriaceae; genus Leclercia; species Leclercia sp. TB492. The sequence continues at coordinate 2,690,378 of NZ_CM127572.1, forward strand.
GAATCGAGGTGGTCATAATCTCCATCGCCGTCGGCGCAGCGACCCTTTTACGCGTCGCCACACGGCTCAGACGTCCGCGCAGGCGTTCATGCCAGGCGAGATCGTCAAGTGCACCATCATCCGTTTGGGTATTTACCGGCATCAGGTCCTGCTGCATCAGGTGAGCATCATGCTGGAGATCGACCGCAATCACGATGTCGGCCCCCATCGCGCGGGTCAGTGAAATCGGTACAGGATTAACAACGCCGCCGTCCACCAGCCAGTAGCCATTGTGCGGAACTGGCGCCATCAGGCCCGGCATGCTGCAGGAGGCGCGTACGGCAAGATGGATATCGCCTTCGGTGAACCAGATTTCACGGCCGGTGCTGAGGTTGGTCGCAACCGCACCGAAAGGCATTCGGCAGCTGGAGAATTCGGTCAGGGGCATAACCTGGCGGAAACGGTTGAAGACGCGCTCACCGCGTAATAACCCACCACGTTGCCAGGAGAGATCCATCAGGCGCAGGACGTCCCAGTAGCTAAAGGATCGTACCCAGGTTTCCAGCTCGGGGAGTTTGCCACACGAATAAGCGGCCCCCACCAGAGAACCTATTGAACAGCCTGCGACAATATCAATTTCGATACCTAAACGTTGTAAGGCGTTGATCACACCAATATGTGACCAGCCCCGGGCTGCTCCCGAGCCCAACGCCAGTCCGATTTTAACTTTTCTCATTAGCCCTGTTTAACGTCCCCTGGATTCCTGGCATAGCGTCATTGCAACCGCTCAGTTAACATAGTGCCACCCTGGCGTAATGCGCCATTCATTTTTAGTTTCAGGAAGAGCATCGTGTCTCAACTCTGTCCCTGCGGTAGCGCTCACGAGTATAGCCTATGTTGCCAGCGATATCTTACTGGTGAACAGGTTGCACCGGACCCGGCCTCACTTATGCGGTCCCGATATACCGCTTTTGTGATGCGGGACGCAGACTACCTGGTTAAGACCTGGCACCCATCGTGCCATGCTGTTGATTTTCGTGAGGAGATCGAGGCCGGTTTTGCGAATACGCAATGGGCCGGTCTGACCCAGTACGAAACGGCAGTAGGCAAGGACGAAAACGAGGGGTTTGTCAGTTTTGTTGCCCGCTTTACCGAGCAGGGGAAAGCGGGCGCCATCATCGAACGCTCGCGTTTCTTAAAGGAAGGCGGACGGTGGTACTATATTGACGGTACGCGTCCGCAGTTCGGTCGTAATGACCCCTGCCCCTGTGGTTCAGGTAAAAAATTTAAAAAGTGTTGCGGGCAATAAGGCCTGACGACACCGTTTCAGCAAACATGCAAAGGATTTTCCGGCAATGCAATCAACACAACGCAAAGTGCTGCGCACCATTTGTCCCGACCAGAAAGGGCTGATCGCCCGTATTACCAACATCTGCTATAAGCATGAACTTAACATCGTGCAGAACAACGAGTTTGTTGATCACCGTACCGGCCGCTTCTTTATGCGTACCGAGCTGGAAGGGATTTTCAATGACGTGACGCTGCTGGCCGATCTGGACGGCGCGCTGCCGGAAGGTTCCGTGCGCGAGCTGACTCCCGCCGGTCGTCGCCGTGTGGTGATTCTGGTCACTAAAGAGGCCCACTGTCTGGGCGATCTGCTGATGAAAGCCAACTACGGCGGTCTGGATGTGGAGATCGCCGCGGTCATTGGCAACCACGAGACGCTGCGCACCCTGGTTGAGCGCTTTGATATTCCGTTTGAGCTGGTCAGCCATGAGGGCCACACCCGCGAAGAGCATGACAATTTAATGGCGCAGGCCATCGAAGCGCATAACCCGGATTACGTGGTGCTGGCAAAATACATGCGCGTGCTGACGCCATCCTTCGTCGCGCGGTTCCCGAATAAGATCATCAATATTCACCACTCGTTCCTGCCGGCCTTTATTGGGGCGCGTCCTTATCACCAGGCGTATGAACGCGGCGTGAAGATCATTGGCGCCACGGCGCACTACGTGAATGACAACCTGGATGAAGGCCCAATCATCATGCAGGACGTGATTCATGTCGATCACACCTACACGGCAGAAGATATGATGCGTGCCGGACGCGACGTTGAGAAAAATGTGTTAAGCCGGGCGCTGTATCAGGTGCTGGCGCAGCGTGTCTTTGTGTACGGTAACAGAACGATAATTCTTTAATCCTTTATAAAATGAATTGATTAGCTTTGCGGCTTTATGCATAAAAATCAGGCAAACGATTCAATTTAGCAAAGGAAGTCTTTACAGGGGCGCGTCATTTGATATGATGCGCCCCGCTTCCCGCAAGGAAGCAGGCCAGTAAAAGCATTACCCCGTGGTGGGGTTCCCGAGCGGCCAAAGGGAGCAGACTGTAAATCTGCCGTCATCGACTTCGAAGGTTCGAATCCTTCCCCCACCACCATCTTCAAGCTTTACCTCAAAATGTGAATTGCCCCTGGTGGGGTTCCCGAGCGGCCAAAGGGAGCAGACTGTAAATCTGCCGTCATCGACTTCGAAGGTTCGAATCCTTCCCCCACCACCATCACCTTCACCTTCACCTTCAAAGCATACCGACTCTCAAACAAGCACATTGCCTTATATTCTTCCGATGCAGGGAAGGATGAGAAGCTTCGACCAAGGTTCGATTCGAGCGCAGCGAGAAAGCGTTGCCGCAGGCAACGACCCGAAGGGCGAGGCGCAGCCGAGTTATCCTTCCCCCACCACCATCACATCTCTGAAAAAAACCAAATCAACGGCATTATCCGGCTTCTGCGTACCTGTTTTCCCCGGTGGCGCTGCGCTTACCGGGGCTACAAAACCGAACCGTAGGCCGGGTAAGGCGCAGCCGCCACCCGGCGACATCCAACTACAACGGTGGCAACCGACGGGTGACCGGTGAACTCTTCACAATCGACGTATTGCACTGGGCATGTTCCGCCAGCCCATCCAGCAGCATATCCAGCTGCGCGATCGAGCGCACCACCAGCCTGATGACAAAACAGTCCTCGCCGGTCACTTTGTCGCTTTCAATACACTCCGGCATCGCCTGAATATATTTATCTACCTTATGCAATAACCCCGGCAACGGGCGCACGCGCACCAGCGCTTGCAGGGTATAGCCTAACGCCGCCAGGTTCACCCGGGCGCCGTATCCCTGAACGACGCCCCGCTCCTCCAGCCTTTTTAACCGCTCTGCCGTGCTGGGCGACGTGAGCCCCACCCGACCGCTCAACACCTTCAGCGACATGCGCGCATCCTCCACCAGACAGGCCAGAATCCGGCGGTCGATCTCATCGATAAGGTATTCCATAACTTCCACCTAATTTATAAAAGCAAATCACCCCTACCACCTTAATTCAGCGCTGTAAAACCGGACACGTTTTTTCAACAATAAGGGTATTAATCAGGAGGTGTATGATGCGTGACATTCAACAGGGCGTCTGGCAAATGAGCCTGGCGATGCTGATATCCGGCTCTATCGGCGCTTTTGTTTTACTCTCGGGCTTACCGGTGACGGAAGTGGTGTTCTGGCGCTGTCTGATTGGCGCCATTACGCTGTTTCTCTTTATTCGATTCAGTAAACAGCCTTTCAGCCCGTTAACCAAAGTCACGCTGGCCCTCGCCATTTTTGGCGGCGTCGCGCTGGTGGTGAACTGGCTGCTGCTGTTCGCCGCCTTTGAGCGTATCTCTATCGGCCTGTCGACGGTGGTTTATAACACCCAGCCCTTTATGCTGGTGCTGATGGGCATGCTGCTGGGCGAACGGGTGAGTCTGGTGAAGTGGGGTTGGTTATTCCTCGCCTTTGGCGGCGTGGTTATTCTGCTCTCCAGCGAACTGACCGGCGGGCATGAAGCGGGATGGCTGGCCGGAATCGGCCTGGCGCTGGGCGCAGCTTTCTTCTATGCCCTCACCGCCATCATCACGCGGAAGTTAAAGACTCTCGCGCCGCAGCATATCGCCTTTATTCAGGTCCTGACCGGCGTGGTGATGCTTCTGCCGCTGGCGCATATGCCGACCTTCTCCGCCGATTTCCCGTGGGGGATTTTATTGACGCTGGGTATTGTCCACACCGGGATCATGTATCAGCTGCTCTACAGCGCCATTCAGAAACTCCCTACCCCTGTTATCGGCTCGCTGTCGTTTATCTATCCGGTGGTTGCGCTGATTGTCGATAATCTGGTGTTTGGCCACTCGCTGAGCCTCACTCAGCTGGCCGGTGGGGCCTTGATTCTGCTTGCCGCCGCGGGCAACAACCTGGGTTGGGGCGAAAAAAAACCCCGCCAGAGCGGGGTTCAGATTAAAACAGCGGATTAGCGACGGGCACGCACAATCTGATATCTGCGCGTCAGGTACTCCACCGGCGCGCTCCAGATATGCACCAGACGGGAGAACGGGAACAGCAGGAACAGGGTCATACCCAGCACCAGGTGCACGCGGAAGACAAAGGCCACGCCGTCCAGATGCTCAGACGCACCGCCGTGGAAGGTCACCACCGACTGCGCCCAACCCACCAGCTTCAGCATTTCACTCCCGTCCATGTGTTGTGCGGAGAACGGAATAGTCAGCAGGCCCAGCGCACACTGCACCATCAGCAGGGAGAGGATCAGAATATCCGCCCCGGTAGTGGTGGCGCGCACGCGCGGGCTGAACAGACGACGCTTCAGCAGCATCAGGCCGCCCACCAGGGTCATCACGCCGCAGGCCCCCCCGGCAATCATCGCCATCTTCTGCTTCACGTCCATCGGCAGGAAGGATTCATACATCCAGTGCGGGGTCAGCATGCCCAGGAAGTGGCCGGCAAAGATACCCAGAATCCCGATGTGGAACAGGTTCGACGCCATGTTCATCCCTTTGCGATCCAGCATCTGGCTTGAGGCGGCGCGCCAGGTGTACTGGCCGTAGTCGTAACGCAGCCAGCTACCAATCAGAAATACCGAACCCGCAATGTACGGATAGATATCGAAGAAGAACATATTCAGGAAGTGCATTATTGCTGTCCTCCGTTAGAGATATTCAAATATTGCGGGGCAACGGCACCGGCAAAACGACGCTGGTGAGCAGAGATTTCCGACTCGCCGCAGCTCTGGTCAGCAAAGAACTTCACCTGCTCCTCTTCCCAGACCGCATCCAGCGCCTGCGGGGTGTCATCCCGGGCTTCATCCGCGATTTTCTCCGCCACTTTTTCACTGTCGACCGAGGCGTTGGCCAGCTTCACCAGCAGATCGAACAGCACCGCATAGCGGCTTTCACGCTGCTGAAGACGCGCACCCAGTAACGCCAGGATCGGCGCGATATCCTGCAAACCGCCCAGCGCCTCTTCTTTCGGCAACTGCGCCAGATATTCCAGATACAGCGGGAGGTGATCCGGCAGCTCGCGGCTGTCGAGATGCAAACCGTGCTGCTCGTACTGGGCCATCAGATCGACCATCGCCTGACCGCGATCGCGGGATTCGCCGTGTACATGTTCAAACAGCAGCAGCGACGTGGCACGGCCGCGATCGAACAGCTGGCTGTAGTCAGACTGGGCATCCAGAAGATCGCGCGCCAGCAGGTCGCGGAGGAAAACGCCCAGTGTCTGGGCATCCTCTTTATCCAGGTTTTCCGATGACGCGAGTGCATCGAAGAGTTCCTGTTGATGCTGCACAAGCGCAGCATCCGGGTACTCGAGCAGACGCGAAACAATGACGAGTTCAATCATTGGTGCGGCTCCGTTTTGCTGGTCACATCCATCGCATCGATGCGGCGGCTGTTGAACAGGTTGAATTTGTTGTCTGAACCGTGGCAACCATCGCCGAAGGTAAAGCCACACCCGCTTTTCTCCGGGAAGGCTTCACGCGCCAGCTCACGGTGGCTGCTTGGCACCACGAAACGATCTTCGTAGTTGGCAATTGCCAGGTAACGGTACATCTCCTGGGCCTGGGCTTCGCTCAGACCCACCTCTTCCAGCGCACGGGTATCAATCACGCCGTCAACGGTTTCGGTGCGTTTGAAGTGGCGCATCGCCAGCATGCGTTTCAGGGCCAGCAGTACCGGCTGGGTGTCACCTGCGGTCAGCAGGTTCGCCAGATACTGAACCGGGATACGCAGGCTTTCGACATCCGGCAGGATACCGTTGCTGCCCAGCTCGCCCGCGTCCGCCGCGGACTGAATTGGAGACAGCGGCGGCACGTACCAGACCATTGGCAATGTGCGGTATTCCGGGTGCAGCGGCAGGGCCAGCTTCCAGTCCATCGCCATTTTGTAGACCGGCGACTGCTGCGCCGCGTCGATCACGCTCTGCGGAATCCCGTCTGCCAGCGCCTGAGCGATCACTTTCGGATCGTTCGGATCGAGGAACACGTCCAGCTGACGCTGATAGAGATCTTTCTCGTTCTCGGTGCTCGCCGCGTTCTCAATCGCATCCGCGTCGTACAGCAGCACGCCGAGGTAGCGGATACGGCCTACGCAGCTTTCAGAACAGACGGTCGGCATCCCGGCTTCGATACGCGGGTAGCAGAAGATGCACTTCTCGGACTTACCGCTCTTCCAGTTGAAGTAGATCTTTTTGTACGGGCAGCCGGTGATGCACATACGCCAGCCGCGGCACTTGTCCTGGTCGATCAGCACGATGCCGTCTTCTTCACGCTTGTAGATGGCACCGCTCGGGCAGGTCGCCACGCACGCCGGGTTAAGGCAGTGTTCGCACAGGCGCGGCAGATACATCATGAAGGTGTTTTCGAACTGGCCGTACATCGCCTTCTGCATGTTGTCGAAGTTCTGGTCTTTGGCGCGTTTTTCGAACTCGCCGCCCAGAATCTCTTCCCAGTTTGGCCCGCTGGTGATTTTGTCCATGCGCTGACCGGTGATCAGCGAGCGTGGACGGGCAATCGGCTGGTGTTTACTCTCCGGCGCGTTGTGCAGGTTCTGGTAGTCAAAATCAAACGGCTCGTAGTAATCGTCGATGCCCGGCAGATGCGGGTTTGCGAAGATTTTACCCAGCAGCAACGCGCGGTTACCCATGCGTGGCTGCAGCTTACCGTTGATTTTACGGATCCAGCCGCCCTTCCACTTCTCCTGGTTTTCCCAGTCGGTCGGGAAGCCGGTGCCCGGCTTGCTTTCGACGTTGTTGAACCAGGCGTACTCCATACCTTCCCGGCTGGTCCAGACATTTTTACAGGTGACTGAGCAGGTATGACAGCCGATGCATTTATCCAGATTCAGCACCATGCCGACTTGTGAACGAATTTTCATTTTACGCTCTCCTGTACCTGGTCATTACCTTCGCCGTCTAACCAGTTAATATTCTTCATCTTACGTACCACCACGAACTCATCGCGGTTCGATCCTACGGTGCCGTAGTAGTTAAAGCCGTAGGCCAGCTGCGCATAGCCGCCGATCATGTGGGTCGGTTTCGGCGTAATACGGGTCACGGAGTTGTGGATCCCGCCGCGCTGCTCGGTGATCTCTGAACCCGGCAGGTTAACGATACGTTCCTGGGCGTGGTACATCATGGTCATCCCGGCCGGGACACGCTGGCTCACTACCGCACGCGCCGTCAGGGCACCGTTGCTGTTAAACACTTCGATCCAGTCGTTATCTTCAATACCCAGATCTTTGGCGTCCGCTTCGCTCATCCAGACAATCGGACCACCGCGCGACAGGGTCAGCATCAGCAGGTTGTCGCTGTAGGTGGAGTGGATACCCCACTTCTGGTGCGGCGTCAGGAAGTTCAGCGCCTTCTCAGGGTTTCCGTTGGATTTCGCGCCCATTACGGCTTTTACCGAACGGGTGTCGATTGGCGGACGGTACACCAGCAGACTTTCACCGAAGTCGCGCATCCACTGGTGATCCTGATACAGAGACTGACGACCGGTCAGGGTACGCCATGGGATCAGCTCGTGAACGTTGGTGTAGCCGGCGTTATAGGAGACGTGCTCATCTTCCAGACCAGACCAGGTCGGGCTGGAGATGATTTTGCGCGGCTGGGCCTGAATATCGCGGAAGCGGATTTTCTCTTCCTCTTTATTCGTCGCCAGATGCGTGTGGTCACGGCCGGTAAATTCACTCAGCGCTGCCCAGGCTTTCACGGCCACGTGGCCGTTGGTTTCCGGGGCCAGGGTCAGGATCATCTCTGCCGCATCAATCGCGGTGTTCAGCATTGGCTGACCTTTGGCCGGGCCGTCCGCTTTGGTGTAGTTGAGCTTACGCAGCAGGTCCATTTCGGTCTGGGTGTTCCAGCCAATCCCTTTCCCGCCGTTACCGATTTTTTCCATCAGCGGGCCGATAGAGGTAAAGCGCTCGTAGGTTGCCGGATAGTCACGTTCAACCGGAATGATGTGCGGCGCCGTTACGCCCGGGATCAGGTCACATTCGCCTTTTTTCCAGTCCTTCACGTCCAGCGGCTGCGCCAGTTCGGCAGCGGAATCGTGCTGGATGGGCAGCGTCACTACGTCAGTCTCTTTGCCGAGGTGCCCCACGCAGACTTCGGAGAATTTCTTCGCGATATCTTTGTAGATATCCCAGTCGCTTTTCGATTCCCAGGCCGGGTCAACGGCGGCAGACAGCGGATGAATAAACGGATGCATATCCGAGGTATTCATGTCGTCTTTTTCATACCAGGTGGCGGTTGGCAGCACGATGTCGGAATACAGGCAGGTGCTGGAGAGACGGAAGTCCAGGGTCACCACCAGATCCAGCTTGCCGTCGAGACCGTTGTCTTTCCACTCCACCTCTTCCGGCTTCACGCCGCCCTGCTTGCCGAGATCTTTACCCTGGATACCGTTTTCGGTACCGAGCAGGTATTTCAGCATGTACTCGTGGCCTTTACCGGACGAACCCAGCAGGTTTGAGCGCCAGATAAACAGGTTGCGCGGGTGGTTTTTACCGTTCTCAGGCTGTTCCGCCGCAAAGCGAATCGAGCCCTCTTTCAGGGATTTGACGGTGTAGTCCACCGGCGTCATGCCCGCCTTCTTCGCCTCTTCCGCGATACGCAGCGGGTTGGTTCCCAGCTGAGGTGCAGACGGTAGCCAGCCCATACGCTCTGCGCGCACGTTGAAGTCGATCAGGTGGCCGCTGTAGCGGGATTTATCCGCCATCGGGGAGAGCAGCTCCTGGGCAGTCACCGTCTCGTAGCGCCACTGGCTGGAGTGGTTATAGAAGTAAGAGGTGCTGTTCATGTGACGCGCCGGACGCTGCCAGTCGAGGGCAAACGCCAGCGGCTGCCAGCCGGTCTGCGGACGCAGTTTTTCCTGGCCGACATAGTGTGCCCAGCCGCCGCCGCTCTGACCGACGCAGCCGCAGAAGATCAGCATGTTGATCAGGCCGCGATAGTTCATATCGAGGTGATACCAGTGGTTCAGACCGGCACCGACGATGATCATTGAACGACCGTGAGTCTTGTCGGCGTTATCGGCAAATTCACGTGCGGTACGGATGATGTGCGCCCGTGGTACGCCGGTGATCTGCTCCGCCCATGCCGGGGTGTAAGCTTTTACGTCGTCATAGTGAGTGGCGCAGTTTTCATCATTCAGACCGCGCTCCAGGCCGTAGTTGGCCAGGGTCAGGTCGTAAACGGTGGTCACCAGCGCGGTAGTACCATCGGCCAGCTGCAGGCGTTTCACCGGCAGTTTGTGCATCAGGATGTTCTGCAGCTCAACCTTGTTGAAGTGCTCTGAACCTTCGCCGCCAAAGTACGGGAAGCCGACATCGGCGATCTCGTCCTGGCTGCCCAGCATGCTCAGGCGCAGTTCGGTCTCTTCGCCGGACGTGCCATCGCGCTGCTCAAGGTTCCATTTGCCCTTCTCGCCCCAGCGGAAACCGATAGAGCCGTTCGGCGCAATCATGTCGCCATTGCTGTTGTAGGCAACGGTTTTCCACTCCGGATTATTTTCCTGGCCCAGCGCATCCACCAGGTCGGCGGCACGCAGCATACGACCCGCGGCGTAATAACCGTCACGCTCTTCCAGCATCACCAGCATCGGCATGTCGGTATATTTGCGCACGTAGTCGGTGAAGTACTGGCTTGGCTTGTCGAGGTGGAACTCACGCAGCATCACGTGGCCCATCGCCAGCGCCATCGCGGCATCGGTACCCTGCTTCGGTGCCAGCCACAGGTCGCACAGCTTGGCGATTTCGGCGTAGTCCGGGGTCACGGCAACGGTTTTGGTGCCTTTGTAACGCACTTCGGTAAAGAAGTGGGCGTCCGGGGTACGGGTCTGCGGAACGTTAGAGCCCCAGGCGATGATGTAGCTGGAGTTGTACCAGTCGGCGGATTCTGGCACATCGGTCTGCTCGCCCCAGGTCTGTGGAGACGCAGGCGGCAGGTCGCAGTACCAGTCGTAGAAGCTCAGGCAGGTACCGCCAATCAGGGAGAGATAACGCGCGCCGGACGCATAGGAGACCATCGACATCGCCGGGATCGGCGAGAAGCCCGCGACACGGTCCGGGCCGTAGGTTTTAACGGTATAAACGTTAGAGGCGGCAATCAGCTCATTCACTTCCTGCCAGGAGGAGCGGACAAAACCGCCGCGACCGCGCGCCTGCTTGAAGCTTTTCGCTTTGTCGGCGTCTTCGATAATAGAGGCCCAGGCCTCAACCGGATCGCTGTGCTGCACTTTCGCTTCACGCCACATTTTCATCAGGCGTTTACGCATCAGCGGATATTTCAGGCGGTTAGCGCTGTAGAGATACCAGGAGTAGCTGGCGCCACGCGGGCAGCCACGCGGTTCGTGGTTTGGCATATCCGGGCGGGTGCGCGGGTAGTCGGTCTGCTGCATTTCCCAGGTCACCAGACCGTTTTTCACGAAAATCTTCCAGCTGCATGAGCCGGTGCAGTTTACGCCGTGGGTGGAACGGACAACTTTGTCATGCTGCCAGCGCTGACGGTAACCGTCTTCCCAGTCCCGGTTGGTCTCCAGAACCTGGCCGTGCCCATCGGCAAAAGTTTCACCCTTCTGTTTGAAGTAGCGAAACCGGTCCAAAAATTTGCTCATCGGGTATCTCCTGTGTGGAGCCTGTGGCTCTCTAAATCGACATTGCTGATTTGCAGCGAAGGTAACGCTATGAAAGATGGCGGGAATTGATAACGATCAAGAGGAACGGGGGATGTTTAGAGGGGCTAATTCTCTCCTACCCCTAAAGCGGTACAGAGGAAAACGCATCAAGTTGCTGTTTTATATGTCTATTTGTGATTTATCGTACAAAAGTATGCCTGGAAGTTTTACAGAGTGGTATTAAGGGGTAGAGCGTCCTGATTAGCGATGGCGATCACAGCGGCTGCCCGGCGGCAGAGGGTACCGCCTTTAGTATGTTGTAACTAAATACAGGATAAAAAAAGCGCGGCACCAGGCCGCGCAAACGGATAATCACTTACTTACTTTTTATTAGAATTGCGTCCATATACCAGCCAGGTGACAAACACGCAGACGATATAGAAAACGAGGAACACTTTCATGGCACCCGCCGGAGAGCCGGTCAGATCCAGCGAAATGCCGAACGCTTTAGGGATAAAGAACCCGCCAATCGCGCCAATCGCAGAGATGAAGCCCAGCGCGGCTGCGGTGTCGGTGGCCGCTTCACGCATCGCCTGCTGCTCGTTGCCGCCCTGCGCTTTTACGCGATCCATCGTCAGCTTACGGAAGATCACCGAAATCATCTGGAAGGTGGAAGCACTGCCCAGCCCGGCCGTCAGGAACAGCACCATAAACACCGCGAAGAAGGCGCCAAAATTACCGCCCACGCCGTTTACCGGCAGGGTCATGAACAGCAGGGCGCAGAAGATCGCCATCACCACAAAGTTCACCAGGGTGACGCGGGTACCACCCAGACGGTCGGAGATCATCCCCCCGGTGGAGCGCGCCAGTGCGCCAATGAACGGACCGAAGAAGGCGTAGTGCAGGATCTGCACGTCCGGGAACTGGGTTTTTGACAGCATCGCAAACCCGGCGGAGAAGCCGATAAAGGAGCCGAAGGTCGCCAGATAGAGCAGCGCCATGATCCACAGGTGGGCACGCTTCAGCACCGGCAGCTGTTCGCTGAGGGAGGCTTTCGACGCCGCCAGATCGTTCATGCCGAACCATGCGGCCAGGGTTAAGACCACCAGGAACGGCACCCAGATCCACGCGGCATTCTGCAGGAACAGGTAAGAGCCATCAGCCTGCTCAACGCCCGCACCGCCAAAGGCCGCAAAGATAGAGACCGAAATCGCCAGCGGCGCAATCAGCTGCATCACGCTGACGCCCATGTTGCCCAGACCGCCGTTGATCCCCAGCGCCCCGCCCTGCTTCTGTTTCGGGAAGAAGAAGCTGATGTTGGCCATGCTGGAGGCAAAGTTAGCCCCGGCAAAACCGCACAGCAGGGAGATAATCACAAAGACGCTAAACGGAGTAGAGGTATCCTGTACCGCAAAGCCCAGCCACACGCACGGAATAATCATGATCCCGGTACTGAACGCGGTCCAGCGGCGACCGCCGAACAGCGGCACCATAAAGGCATAAGGCACACGCAGCAGCGCACCGGAGAGTGCCGGCAGCGCCGTTAACATAAACAGCTGGTCGGTGGTAAATTTGAAGCCCACTTTTGGCAGGTTAACCGCGACGGCGCTGAACAACATCCAGACGCAAAACGCCAGCAGCAGGCAGGGAACGGAAATCCAAAGATTACGACTGGCTATACGTTGGCCGCGCTGTTGCCAGAACGCCGGATCTTCCGGACGCCACTCCGTAATAACCGGGCCAGAATCCCTTTCGGGGGTAGTTGAGTGACTCATAGACACCTCTGATTCTTAAAAGATGCTACAAAGATCAGGGTTTTAAGCTGGCGGTAAGTTGATATAAATCAAGGAGAAGGCGGGCAAATTACGCGAAGAAAAGTTGTGCTACTCCCTCGTGAGTAGCGCATTCCGCTAAAAAAGGTGTGGTTTTTCACGGTGCTGCTACTCCCGGCTTACCCCCTCCTCCCATTCGTCCGACAAATGGCAATTAGTAGGTAATCCTTTTTAGGTATGGGTATACTCCAGGGTATGCCTGAGAATAGAGCCCTTGCCGAGTCCAGGCATTGTCAGGAGCCAGACTGCCCTATGTTTAAACGCTGTTTTTCACCGCTGACGCTGATTAATCAACTGGTACTTATTGTCATGCTGTCTACCGCAATCGGGGTGACGGGAATGGCAATTTCCGGCTGGCTGGTTCAGGGCGTACAGGGCAGCGCGCACGCCATTAACAAGGCCGGTTCACTGCGCATGCAGAGCTACCGCCTGCTGGCGGCGATCCCGTTGGAAGCCAAAGACCAGACGTTACTCGATGAAATGAACGCCACGGCGTTCAGCCCGGAACTGCAAAGCGCGGCACAGCGCGATAACCAGCAGGCGCAGCTGAAAGCCCTGCAGGATTACTGGCAAAATCAGCTGGCCCCGGGGCTCCGTCAGGCGCAAAACCCCGACGCGGTCGCCAGTGATGTCTCCGGTTTTGTCAGCCGCCTCGATAATCTGGTCACCGCCTTCGACCGCAGCACTGAACAACGTATTGAGCGGGTGGTACTGATGCAGCGGCTGATGGTGCTGTTTATGGCGCTGCTGCTGATATTCACCATTCTCTGGCTACGCGCCAGGCTGCTGCACCCCTGGCGGCAACTGCTGGCGGTGGCCCGCGCCGTCACCCAGCGCGATTTTACCCAGCGCGCGCACATCAACGGGCGCAACGAAATGGCCATGCTCGGCGAAGCGCTGAACACTATGTCCGGCGAGCTGGCTGAAAGCTACGCGGTGCTGGAACAGCGGGTGCGGGAAAAAACCGCCGGGCTGGAGCAGAAAAACGAGATCCTCTCCTTCCTCTGGCAGGCTAACCGCCGTCTACACTCGCAGGTGCCGATGTGCGAGCGGCTCTCGCCGGTGCTCAACGGGTTGCAGAATCTGACCCTGTTGCACGATATCGAGCTGCGGGTGTATGACCTGGAAGATGAAGAGAATCATCAGGAATTTACCTGTCAGTCAGATATGAGCTGCGATGAAATCGGCTGCCATCTCTGTCCGCGCGGCCTGCCGCCGCTGACCACCAGCGGCACGACCTTGAAGTGGCGGCTGGCGGATAACCTGACGCAGTACGGCATTTTACTGGCGACCCTGCCCGCCGGACGCCATCTGAGCCACGATCAGCAGCAGCTGGTCGACACCCTTGTGGAGCAGCTGACCGCCACCCTGGCGCTCGATCGCCATCAGGAAAAACAGCAGCAGCTGATTGTGATGGAAGAGCGCGCCACCATTGCCCGGGAGCTGCACGACTCCATCGCCCAGTCGCTCTCCTGCATGAAGATGCAGGTCAGCTGTCTGCAGATGCAGGATACCGACCTGCCGGAGAGCAGCAAACAGCTGTTAAGCCAGATCCGCAACGAGCTGAACACCTCCTGGGTGCAGCTGCGTGAACTGCTGACCACCTTCCGCCTGCAGCTGACGGAGCCCGGATTGCGGCCTGCGCTGGAGGCCAGTTGCCAGGAGTTCAGCGCCCGACTCGGCTTTACCGTGTCGCTGGACTACCAGCTGCCGCCGCGGTTTGTGCCCTCGCACCAAGCCATCCATCTGCTGCAGATCGCCCGCGAAGCGTTGAGCAACGCGCTGAAGCATTCCGGAGCGACGGCGGTCTCACTCACCGTGAGCCAACACGATAATCAGGTCAAACTGGTGGTGCGCGACAACGGCTGCGGCATACCGGCAAACGCCGAAAGAAGTAACCACTACGGTCTGATTATTATGCGCGACCGCGCACAAAGTCTGCGTGGAGATTGTCAGGTTCGCCCAGGTGAATCTGGCGGAACGGACGTTATCGTCACTTTTATTCCCGAAAAGCCTCTTTTTACTGCCCAAGGAGAACACCATGTCTAATCAGGAGCCGGCAACAATCCTGTTGATCGACGACCATCCGATGCTGCGCACCGGCGTAAAACAACTTATCAGCATGGCGTCGGATATCACCGTCGTGGGCGAGGCCAGCAACGGGGAACAGGGCATTGAACTGGCCGAGGCTCTCGATCCTGATTTGATCCTGCTCGACCTCAATATGCCCGGCATGAACGGCCTCGAAACCCTGGACAGGCTGCGCGAAAAATCGCTCTCCGGGCGGGTGGTGGTGTTCAGCGTCTCCAACCATGAAGAGGACGTGGTCACCGCCCTGAAACGCGGCGCCGATGGCTACCTGTTAAAAGACATGGAGCCGGAAGAGTTGCTGAAATCCCTGCAGCAGGCGGCGGCCGGTGACATGGTGCTGAGCGAAGCCCTGACCCCGGTGCTGGCGGCCAGCCTGCGCGCCAACCGCGCCACCTCCGACCGCGACGTCAGCCAGCTGACCCCGCGTGAGCGCGATATCCTCAAGCTGATTGCTCAGGGTCTGCCGAACAAGATGATCGCCCGCCGTCTCGATATCACCGAAAGCACGGTCAAAGTGCACGTGAAACATATGCTGAAGAAGATGAAGCTGAAATCACGGGTGGAAGCTGCGGTGTGGGTACATCAGGAACGCATTTTCTGAGTTTACTCGTCCGGCAGCAGCGCCCAGCGCGGATCCTCTTCTGGCAGGGCCAGGAGCGGCTGCGTCAGTGCCAGCGTGATCTCATTGGAAGAGACACGCTGCCCGGCTTTATCTTCCACCACCACCGACAGTTTCCAGCGGTTGCTCGCCCCCTCGCGGTTATCCCACGCCGGCAGAATAATACTCCACCCGTCGCTATCACTGGCCTGCGCCGGTGAGGTCAGGCTCAGCGCCTGGGTATCCCCCTGCCAGTGCAGCGTCCGCACCCCGTGACGGCTGCGAATATCCAGCTTCAGCACCACCGTTTCACCCGGCTTGAGATCCCACGGCGGCGTCGCCAGCCAGACCGACAGCGTTTTCCGCTGGCGGAACTCCAGCACCGGCAGGCTCTCGCGTTCCGGCGGATCGTAACGACTGCCCCGCAGGGATCGGCTGTCCATCACTTCGCTGGCGGAGAGCTGTTTTTTCAGCGGCACCCCGAAGCGATAGTTGAGCTTCAGGCCGAGGTTATTCTGGCTCACCCCGCTCTCCCCCTGCTTGTGGGCGGCGGAGAAGGTCACCAGCGGCACCGGGGTGTAATCGAGCCCCAGATTAACCGCCAGCGGGTTGCGATAGCCGGTACCGGTGTGAAACAGATCGACGTTGTCGCCATAGTATTGTTCAAAACTGACGCTGGTATTGAGGTGATGATAAAACGGCAGCCAGGCTTTGGCGGTGACGTCGTAGCCGCGGGCCATGCGCTGCTCCTCCACCGCCGAGCTGTCACGCCAGCTGGCAAAGGGCTGATAGTAGTTGGCCGACAGGCGCAGGTATTCGCCCCAGGCTTCAGCGCCCAGCCCGGCACGCTGCAGGTTCTCATCCAGCAGATTGTCGTAAAAAGTGTTGTAACCCAGCAGCCATTTGCCCGCCACCCAGCGCTGGCCGATCCCCGCGTTGCTGACCAGGCCGTCTTCCTGCTGGGTGAGCCCAAGCTGGCTCCAGGTCAGGTAGTGATTGTTATCCTGCCAGGGAATAAACCAGCTGCCCTTGCTGCCGGTGAAGCGCCCCTCGTCGTTAACCAGCAGATCGACGCTGGCGTTTCCCCAGGGGGAGAGCCACGATTCGATATGCTGATTGACCTCCTGGCTGACCGCGTCCCGCACCTGGCCGAGGGCGAACTGCCGGGCCTGCTCCTCGGTGGTCAGGCCGTTGTCGGTCATACTGGCCTCACCGAAGGCTTTCGCCATCTCCGCCAGATGCTTTTCACCCTCGCCCGTCGGGGTCGCCATGCCTAAATCCGGCAGGCTGTCGCCGTTATTATCAAAGGGATTTTGCGCCTGCTGGAGAAAGGAATTCGGAGCAGCCTGAACGGCTCCGGCAGAACAGAGGAGGAAAAACAGCCAACGAATGCGGGGAGAAACAACCATCACCGTCGTGAAAGGGCGCCTGTGTTGATGGAAAACAGAGTTAACACCTTAGCGTGATTGAGGAAAAATTTCAGCCCTAAGGGAAATTTCAGGAATATCCTGAAGCTTGATTGCCGGGTGGCGCTGCGCTTACCGACCTGTGGGGCCTGCTTGCCGGGTGGCGCTGCGCTTACCCGGCCTACGGGACGTAGGCCTGATAAGCGTTAGCGCCATCAGGCGTTTACACCCGCACAGGACCCGTAGGCCTGATAAGCGTTAGCGCCATCAGGCATTTACACCCGCACAGGACCCGTAGGCCTGATAAGCGTTAGCGCCATCAGGCTTTTACACCCGCACAGAAAGCATCGCTTTCAGTTCCGGCACGCAGGAGCCGCAGTTGGTGCCGCAGCGCAGTTTTGCCCCCAGCGCCGCCGCGGAGTCGCATCCTTGCGCAATCGCCTCGCGGATCGCGTTTTCACCGATGCTGAAACAGCTGCAGATAATGCGCCCGGGATCAACGCGCTCGCCGGAATGCTGCCCGTTCAGCAGAGCGTGACGTTCGGCCAGCTGTACGGGCGCGATGCGAAACGCCTCTTCGATAAAGCTGTGCGCCAGCGCCGGCAACCCGGTGCCTTGCCAGAATCCCAGCATCAGTGTCCCGTCATGCCAGGCCAGCACGCTGCGGCGATCGCCGGTTTGCGCGATTTGCAGCTGCCAGCCCTGCCCGGTGCAGTAATGCATCAGCCATTCCAGCAGCGGTTTGTCCCCCGCCAGGGTCAGCCGTGTCACCCCGGCCGTCGCCTTGCGCCACCAGTGGACATGCACTGGCAGCGCAAGTTCCTCCCGGCTGTAAAGCTCCCCCTGCCAGGCGGGCTGCCACGGCATCAGCCGCACCGCGGTTTGCTTGCTCTCGGGCTGACCGGAATGGGGATCGCAGCGCCCCTCCACCAGCGCATTGACCTTGCCCTGGCGCGAAAAACAGCTGTTCCAGTGCATCGGGACGAACAGTTCCCCGGCGCGCTGCCCGTCACCGATCCGCGCCCGGGCCACCATCAGCCCGCGCGGGGCGCTGATGCGCGTCAGCTGTCCGTCCTGAACTCCCAGCCGGGCGGCATCCTGGGGGGAAATATCCACCGTCGGCTCGGCGCTGTGCTGCATCAGGCGCGGGACATAGCCGGTGCGGGTCATGGTATGCCACTGGTCGCGGAGTCGACCGCTGTTGAGCAGCAAGGGATAGAGCAGATTCGGCGCGGCGGCGTGCGGCTGTGGGGTGACCGGCACCCGCCGGGCGTGGGTTAACGCTTCCCGGTTAATCGGCCACTGCCAGGGGGTCAGTTGATCCCACTGCGTGCGGGTGAGCTGCGCCAGCGCCGCGAGGTTCAGCTGCCGCTCGCCCTGGTTTTCAAAGGCGGTCAGCGCGGCGTGTTCGGTAAAGATGGCGTGGGGATGATCCCAGGCAAAGGCCGCGCCGTAGCCCAGCTTTTCAGCGAGTCGGGCGATGATCCACCAGTCCGGTTTCGCCTCGCCGGGGGCGGGCAGAAAAGCGCGCTGGCGCGAGATGCGGCGTTCGGAGTTAGTCACCGTCCCCTCTTTCTCTCCCCAGCCGAGCGCCGGAAAGCGAATGTGGGCGAAGCGGCTGGTATCGGTGTCGCGCATCACTTCCGAGATCATCACCAACGGGCAGGCCGCCAGCGCCTGACAGACCGCATGGCTGTCCGGGAGCGACACTGCCGGGTTGGTGCCCATGATCCATACCGCCTTCACCTCGCCGCGGGCAATGGCGTCGAACAGCTCTACCGCCATCAGCCCTGGCGTCTGGGCCAGCCGCTCCGTCCCCCAGAAGCGCGCCACCCGGCTGAGATCGTCCGGCGTGAAGTTCATATGCGCCGCCAGCTGATTCGCCAGCCCGCCGACCTCGCGCCCGCCCATCGCATTGGGCTGACCGGTCAGCGAAAACGGCCCGCAGCCTTCGCGGCCTATTTTGCCGCTCGCCAGGTGGACATTGATAATGGCATTGCACTTGTCGCTGCCGCTGGTGGACTGGTTGATCCCCATGGTGTAGAGCGTCACCGCCCGCGGGGCGGCGATAAACCAGGCGTAAAAGGCAGCGACATGCTCGGGCGGCAGGCCGCAAAACGCCGCCACGCGTTCAGGCGGCCAGTCGCTGGCCTGCGCAGGGTCAATGGCGTTCAGCAGGCCGACAAACAGCCCGGCATCGCTCCCCGGCGTCAGGGCCAGATGCAGGTCGGCAATGTCGCAGGTCGCGGTGCGCCGGGGGTCGATCACCACCACCTTCAGCGCCGGATTATCAATTTTCGCCTGCACCAGGCGCTGATAGAGCACCGGATGGGTCCAGGCGGCGTTGGAGCCCACCAGCACCACCAGGTCGGTATGCTCAACGTCCTCGTAGCTGCACGGAACAATGTCCTCCCCGAAGGCGCGCTTGTAACCCACCACCGCCGAGGACATGCAGAGCCGGGAGTTGGTGTCGATATTGGCCGCCCCGATAAAGCCTTTCATCAGCTTGTTGGCGGCGTAGTAATCCTCGGTCAGCAGCTGGCCGGAGGCATAAAAGGCCACCGCCTGCGGCCCGTAGGTGTCGACGATCGCCTGGAGACGGCTACCCGCCGCCTCCAGCGCCTGCTCCCAGCTCACCGGCCGATCGTCCACCTCCGGATGCAGGAGTCGTCCCGCTAACCCGGTGGTCTCCCCGAGCGACGAACCTTTCACGCACAGCCGTCCAAAGTTGGCCGGATGGCTGTCGTCGCCGCGCACGCTCACCTCGCCGTTGTCGACGCGGGCGATTACGCCGCAGCCCACGCCGCAGTAAGGACAGGTCGTCTGGGTTTCACTCATGAGGCCTCCGCACGCATCACCAGCTCTTCGCTGCCTACCATGACCTGGTCGCCGTCAACCTTCACCGGCCAGGCGCGCACCGCCACTTCGCCGGTGTCGACCTGCCGCCCGTCGCGCAGGCGGATCCGCGTCTTAAACAGCGGGGAGATCACCACCGGCTCCCCCCCGGCATCGCCCAGAATACCGCGCGACAGCACGCTGACGCTGCCGCCCGGCTCCCTGTCCTCCAGGGCGTAGACCGACTTGCCGAAGCGGAACAGCGCAATGGGCTGCTCACCCAGACGGGCACCGATCCCGGCCTGCTCGGGGATCTCCTCCAGGGTACAGACCGCCTGCCAGCGCTTTGATGTCACCGGCGCAGCATCGAGGGTGCGGAACTGCGCCAGCCGACCCGGATCCTGCAGAGTGGTCTGCCATTCGCACTGGTACGTATCCACCACCCGCTGCATCTCCTGCTCCAGCTCGTCGGCAATGCCGAGGCTGTCATCGATGATCACCTCCCGCAGGTACTCCAGCCCGCCCTCGAGGTTATCCCGCCAGGTGCTGGTGCGCTGCAGGCGATCGGCGGTGCGGATGTAGAACATCAGGAAGCGATCGACGTAGCGCAGGAGGGTGACGTCATCGAGATCGCTGGCAAAAAGATCCGCGTGGCGCGGCTTCATCCCACCGTTGCCGCACAGATAGAGGTTCCAGCCCTTGTCGGTGGCGATCACCCCCACGTCCTTGCTCTGGGCTTCGGCGCACTCGCGGGTGCAGCCCGAGACGGCCATCTTGATTTTGTGCGGGGCGCGCAGCCCCTTGTAGCGGTTCTCCAGCGTCACCGCCAGGCCGGTGGAGTCCTGCACGCCGTAGCGGCACCAGGTGGAGCCGACGCAGGATTTCACGGTACGCAGGGATTTGCCGTAGGCGTGGCCGGTTTCAAACCCGGCGTCGATCAGCTGCTGCCAGATCTCCGGGAGCTGCTCCAGCCGGGCACCAAACAGGTCGATGCGCTGTCCGCCGGTGATTTTGCTGTACAGCTGGTAGCGTTTAGCGATCTGGCCGATGGCAATCAGCCCGTCGGCGGTCACCTCCCCGGCGGCCATCCTCGGCACAATCGAGTAAGTGCCGTCTTTCTGGATGTTGGCGAAGTAGCGGTCGTTGGTGTCCTGCAGCGGCAGATGGGCCGGTTTTAGCAGGTATTCGTTCCAGCAGGAGGCCAGCACCGAGCCCACCAGCGGCTTACAGATCTCGCACCCGTGGCCCTGGCCGTAGCGGCTGATGAGCTGGTCAAAAGTGTGGATGCGGTTGACGCGCACCAGGTGGTAGATCTCCTGGCGCGAGTACGCGAAGTGCTCGCAGATATCCTTCTTCACCTCCACGCCCTGGGCCGCCAGCTGGAACTCCATCACCTGCTTCACCAGCGCGCTGCACCCCCCGCAGCCGGTGGCCGCTTTGGTGCACTGTTTTACCGCCCCGATGTCGGTAGCACCGTTGCTCACCGCCTGGCAGATATCGCCCTTGCTGACGTTGTGGCAGGAGCAGATCTGCGCGCTCTCCGGCAGGGCCGCCACGCCAAGCGCTTTCGGGGCGCTGCCCGCCACCGCGGGCAGGATCAGGGTCTCGGGATCCTTCGGCAGGCGGATATCGTTGAGCATCATCTGCACCAGGGTGGCGTATTCGCTGGCATCCCCCACCAGCACCCCGCCGAGCAGGGTTTTGTTGTCGGCGCTGACCACGATCTTCTTGTAGATCTGCTGCGGGCCGTGGGTCCACTGGTAGCTCTGCGCTCCCGGCGTGCGGGCATGGGCATCGCCAAACGAGGCCACGTCCACCCCCAGCAGCTTGAGTTTGGTGCTCATATCCGCCCCGGTGAAGGCGTTCGCCTCCCCGGCCAGCGCGGCGCTCGCCACCCGCGCCATCTGATAGCCCGGGGCCACCAGGCCATAGATTTTCCCCTCCCAGAGGGCGCACTCCCCGATGGCGAAGATGTCCTCGTCAGAGGTGCGGCACTGGTTGTCGATATTGATCCCGCCGCGCTCCCCCAGCACCAGACCGCAGTCCCGGGCCAGCGCATCCTGCGGGCGGATCCCGGCAGAGAAGACCACCATGTCGGTGGCCAGCTCGCTGCCGTCGGCAAAGCGCAGCACCATCCCGTCGTCGGTTGGAGCAATCTCGGTGGTAGCTTTGCTGGTATGCACCCCCACACCGAGGGCTTCGATTTTGCGTCGCAGCATGGCGGCCCCGTCGTTATCCAGCTGCACCGCCATCAGGTTTGGTGCGAACTCCACCACGTGGGTCTCCAGCCCGAGCTGTTTCAGGGCATTGGCCGCCTCCAGCCCCAGCAGCCCGCCGCCAATCACTACCCCAGTGCGGGAGCCTTTGGCATGGGCAGCAATCTGGTCCAGATCGTCAAGGGTGCGGTAGACAAAGCAGCCCGGCAGGTCGCGTCCCGGTACCGGGGGTACAAACGGATAGGATCCGGTCGCCAGCACCAGTTTATCCCAGTGGGTTTCATGTCCACCTGCGGTGCGCACCACCCGGGCGTCGCGATCGATGGCGACAATCTGCTGGGACAGGCGCAGCTCGATGCCGTTATCGGCAAAGAAATCCCCGGCCACCATCGACAGCGAGTCGGCGCTGCGTCCGGCAAAGTATTCCGACAGATGGACGCGGTCATAGGCGGCATAGCGCTCTTCACCGAAGACCACAATCTGGTATTGCTGATGCAAACCGCGGTTCACGCAGTCTTCAAGAAAATGGTGGCCGACCATACCGTGCCCAACCACAATCAGAGTAGGTTTTGTCATCGCGTTTTGTCCTGCAACCTGCGGCTGCGTAGTGAATCGATCGAACAGCCAGTCCGCCTGGGCGGGTTCTGACGTAGCCAGTAAATCGGTGAGGGTGGCCGCGCTGCGACACTCTCCCATCAGCAGCACGCCTGCCAGCGTGCCGTTGCGAACCAGTAAGCGGCGGTAGTGGCGGGTCAGCGGATCCCAGCTGGTCCACACCGCATCATGTTGTTGCGCGGTCACCTCCCCGACGCTGAACAGCTCAACGCCGGTCACCTTCAGGCGCATGCCGTTTTGTATCGGGGTCAAGGGGGTGACGTTTTCCCCGGCCAGACGGGCGGCGAGGATCTCCGCCTGGGCCAGGCACGGGGCCACCAGCCCCCAGGTCTGGCCGTCAATTTCGCAGCACTCGCCGATGGCGCTGATGCCATCCAGGGCGGTGCGCATCTGGTCATCCACCAGAATGCCGCGCCCGCACGGCACGCCGCCTGCCTGCGCCAGGGCGATGTTGGGCGTCACGCCGGTCGCCAGCACCACCCGCGTGGCGGCCAGAGTGCGTCCGCTGCTGAGGGTGACGCTGTCGGCAGCAATCGCCGTCAGGCCGCCGTTAAGCTCGCAGCCGATGCCCCGCTCGCTCAGCGCCTGCTCCAGCAGCAGCCCGGCCTGCTGATCCAGCTGCTGCTCCATCAGCCAGGGGCCACGATGCACTAAAGTGACGTTGTCACCTCTCAGCCGTAACGCCGCAGCGGCTTCCACGCCGAGCACCCCGCCCCCCAACACCACCGCCGGGCCGGGGGTCGCCAGAATGGCGTTGACGTCATCGAGGGTGCGGAAGGTAAAGACGTGCGGCAGACCCACTCCGGGGATCGGCGGCACAAAGGGCTGGGATCCGGTGGCAAACACCAGCTCATCCCACCCCATCAGACGTTTATCGGTGCGCAACATCCGCGCCGCGCCCTCCACCGCCAGCACCCGCTCGCCGCAGAGCACCGTGACGCCGCGCGCACGATACCAGGCGTCATCGTGCAGCTGCGTGGCGGCAGCCTGTTTCTCGCCGCCGAGTACCGGGGAGAGCTGTATGCGGTTGTAGGCCAGTGCCTGCTCGTCACCGATGACCGTGATGACGAAGCGCCCGGGCGCGCGGTCGGTCAACGACTCAATCAGCCGCGTTGCCGCCATACCGTTACCAATGATGACCAGGCGCATAGTGGCGCTCCTCAGGCCGCTTTCGGCTGTTTTTCGTAGAGGAAATGGAGGATCTGCTGACGCATATGGTGATAGCGGCTCTCCTCCGCCAGCTGCACCCGATTACGCGGACGCGGCAGGTCAACGCGCAAAATCTCCCCCACCGTCGCCGCCGGGCCGTTGGTCATCATCAGGACCCGATCCGAGAGCAGCACCGCCTCGTCAACGTCGTGGGTGATCAACACGATGGTGGTGTTCAGCTCCTGCTGAATTTTCATCACCGAATCCTGCAGATGGGCGCGGGTCAGGGCGTCGAGGGCACCGAACGGCTCATCCATCAGCAGCACTTTCGGCTTCATCGCCAGCGCGCGGGCAATGCCGACCCGCTGCTTCATCCCGCCGGAGATCTCCCCCGGACGTTTGTGAATGGCGTGCCCCATCTGGACCCGATCGAGGTTGTGTTCGATCCACTCCCGGCGCTCGGCCTTGCTCATGCTGCGGCGAAACACCTGATCCACCGCCAGGGCCACGTTGTCGAAGCAGGTGAGCCAGGGCAGCAGGGAGTGGTTCTGGAACACCACCGCCCGCTCCGGGCCCGGCCCGGCGATCTCGCGGTTGTCGCAGATCAGCCCGCCTTCGGTGGGCAAGGTGATACCGGCGATCAGGTTCAGCAGCGTCGATTTACCGCAGCCGGAGTGGCCGATCAGGCTGACGGTCTCGCCCTCGTGAATATCAAAAGAGACGTTTTGCAGCGCCAGAAACTCGCCGCTGGCGGTGGAAAAACGCTGGCTGACGGCCTGGACCTGAATTAATGGTTTCATGTGCGCTCCTTATTTTTCCTGCCAGCTGAAACGAC
Organism: Leclercia sp. TB492; assembly: GCF_049974505.2. Classification (NCBI taxonomy): domain Bacteria; kingdom Pseudomonadati; phylum Pseudomonadota; class Gammaproteobacteria; order Enterobacterales; family Enterobacteriaceae; genus Leclercia; species Leclercia sp. TB492. The sequence continues at coordinate 2,714,921 of NZ_CM127572.1, forward strand.
GGGCGATCAGCATCAGCCCCTGCTCCAGCAGCAAACCCACCACGCCGATAATGACGATGGCGATGAGAATGTTTTCGACGTTAAGGTTGTTCCACTCGTTCCAGATCCAGAAGCCGATCCCCAGTCCCCCGGTGAGCATCTCGGCGGCGACAATCACCAGCCAGGCGATGCCGATGGAGAGGCGGACCCCGGTCAGGACCGCAGGCAGCACGGCGGGAAACAGAATGCGGCGCATTACCGTCCACTCGGAGAGTTGCAGCACCCGCGCCACGTTGAGGTAATCCTCGGGAATGCGGCGCACCCCTTCGGCGGTGTTGATGACCATCGGCCAGATGGAGCAGATGAAAATGGTCCAGCTGGAGGCGGGCTCCGCCTTCTGGAACAGCAGCAGGCCAATCGGCAGCCAGGCCAGGGGGCTGACCGGGCGCAGCAGCGCGATCAGCGGGTTAAACATGCGCGCCAGAAAGGTAAAGCGGCCGATCATAAAGCCCAGCGGGATCCCCACCAGCGCCGCCAGGCCAAAGCCAATGGCGACGCGCTGCAGCGAGGCCAGCACGTTCCAGCCCACCCCCATGTCGTTCGGCCCGTCGCGGTAGAACGGGTCGGCAAACAGGGTGATGGCCGAATCCAGGGTGCTGAGCGGCGTCGGGAAGCCTTTGCTGTTGATGGCCGCCAGCTGCCAGGCGATGACCAGCAGCCCGAGGCCGAGCAGGGCCGGAATAAGGCGCTGCAGCAGGTCGTTGAACCGGCGGGCAAACGCAGGTGAGCGGCGGCGCACCTGCACCGGCGGCAGGGCAATCACTTCTCCGCTGACCGGCGCGGCGGGTGCCGCTTTGGTGTTAACTTTTTTCATATCAGGCCCCTGTACGGTGAATGGCGAAACGGTTGGCGTAACCCTGCGGATCGGTGCCGTTCCAGACGGTGCCGTCCATCAGGGTGCTGCTGCGCAGCGGTGACGATGGCGCGCGAATACCGCCCACCGCCGTGGCGGCATCCTGCCAGACGTCGGTGCGGTTGATGCGTTGAGCGATGGCGGCGTAGTCCGGGTCGGTTTTCAGCAACCCCCAGCGACGGAACTGGGTTAAGAACCACATCCCGTCGGAGTGCCACGGGTAGCTGACCGCCCCGTCCTCAAAAAAGCGGATCGGATGAGCGTCCTGCCAGCGTTGCCCCACCCCGTTGTCGTACTCACCCAGCATCCGGCCGGTGAGGTACTGCTCTTTGGTGTTGAGCCAGGCGCGACGGGCCAGCAGTCGGGCGGTCTCTTCTTTGTTCTGCGGCGAGGCATCGATCCAGCGCTGGGCCTCCAGCAATGCGCTGACCAGCGCCCGGGCGGTGTTGGGGTGGGCTTCAACCCACTCCCGGCGGGTGCCGAGGATCTTTTCCGGGTGTTCCGGCCAGATGGACTGGGAGGTGGCGGCGGTAAAGCCGATGCGATCGTTGATGGCGCGGGCGTTCCACGGCTCGCCGACGCAGAAGCCGACCATGTTGCCGATGCGCATGTTCATCACCATCTGCGGCGGCGGCACCACTACGGTGCGCACGTCGTCAAAGGGGTTAATGCCCGCGCTGGCCAGCCAGTAGTAGAGCCACATGGCGTGAGTGCCGGTGGGAAAGGTGTGGGCGAAGGTGTAACTGCCCGGCGCCTGTTGGCCGATCAGCTTCTTCAGCCCCTCGCCGTCACGCACGCCCTGCTGGGCCAGATCGCTCGACAGGGTGATCGCCTGTCCGTTCTGGTTGAGGGTCATCAGGTTAGCCATTGGCTTGGGCTTACCGGCGATGCCCAGCTCCAGGCCGTACAGCAGGCCATAGAGAATGTGCGCGGCATCCAGCTCTCCGGCCACCAGCTTGTCGCGCACCGCCGCCCAGCTGGCCTCTTTGGTGGGCACCAGGGTGAAGCCGTATTTTTTATCGAAGCCCTTATACGCCGCGATCGCCAGGGGCGCGCAGTCGGTGAGCGGGATGAAACCTACGCGCACCGTCTCGAGTTCCGGTTTATCGGAGCCTGCAGCCCATGCGCCCTGCATCACGCCCGGCAACATCAGCGCCCCGCCTGCCAGCGCGCTGGCCTGTAAAAAACGCCGCCTTGTCCATTCCACCATGCTCACTCCTGAAAAAAAGCCAAAAAAAAGCGCCCGGCAGTGCCGAAGCACTGCAGGACGCCTTTATCCTGAAGACCGTCGCACCGCCGTTGGCGCGTGGTCTCAAATTGTGATTTAACTAATGCAAAGGGGATGCCAGCTTTTAAGGCCCTGGTTTACGGGCCTTTTCCGCCATCCCGCAGCCAGAACGCACCTCAATCATGCACAGGTTGCCCGCCTGAGGTGCAGCTACTGCTGCCAGAGTGCCTTGACGGTGAGCAGCGCCCGGGCGATATCCACCATCCGCTGGTTCTTGTCCATCGCCATCTTGCGCAGCTGGCACCAGGCCTGCTCCTCGCTCATCTGCTGATGGGTCATCAGCACGCTTTTGGCTTTATCGATCACCTTGCGCTCCTCGAGAGTGTCGCGCATCGAGGCCAGCTGGCGGGAGAGTTGTTCGATCTCCCGCGCCTGCTGGCGCACCAGCGGCAGGAGCGGCTTTTGCGGATAAAGGGCCAGCGGCTCTTCGGAGGATGGCTCCTCCGGCAGGTCGTCGTCGGCCCGGCCAATCAGCGCCTCCACCGCCAGCATCAGATCGGCAATTTGCATCTCTTCCAGGGCGCGCAGGTGTTCGAGACGTTCGGTTTGCAGCGAGAACCAGTGCAGCGCCAGCACGCCTTTATCCGCTGCGGGCTGGCGGGTGCAGGCCAGGCGCCGCAGCTGTTCGGTTTCGGCTCCCGGCACGCTGAGGGTGAAATGGTCGTGCACGCTGGCGGGGGTCAGGGAGAGAAAGACCTCGAAGCAGGCCTGCTGCCCGTCGATGCGGTCCACCAGGGTCTGGCGCATCTCATCGCTGAAAAAGCCCTGGGTAAAGCCGATCGCCCCCAGCGCCCGCTCCTGGCCGACCAGCTCTTTACCCTGCATCAGGCTATAAAGTGCAACAAACCTGCCGGCGAGTTGCGGATCGTCAATGCTGTCGTTGAGCTGGGGTACGATACTGAGCAGGTTGCGCAAGGTGCGGCTGTAGCGCTCCATCGCCACGTCGGCGGGCAGCGTACAGGCGGTGATGACCTCGCGTAATGCGGGCAGCTGTTCCAGGCTCTGCAGGGCGTTCGCCACCCGCTCGCTAAGGGCGCCGCTGGCCATCAGCGGCGTGCCGAGCGCCTGGTGCAGCGCCTGGAGATGTTCGTCCACCAGCGCGCGGCTGGCTTTACATTCGAGGGCATACAGCGTGCCCCGGGAGCAGAGCCAGATGTTGGAAGCTCCGCGTTCGCACTGTAGCATGTGCGCAAGATGACTGATTCGGCTGACAAGCGTGCCCAGCTGCGCCAGTTTGCACAGCTGTTGTTTACGCATCAGCCTGGCGTGCTGAAACCATTCGGTGGCGCCGGTGATGTTCGTCATGCTTTCTCTCCCGGGTCAGTGTTTGACAGAGAGAAGCAATTTTCATGCCTTTTATACCTTTCAGGAGTCAAGATGCAGAAGATCGTGATTGTCGCCAACGGCGCGGCCTATGGCAGTGAATCCCTGTTTAACAGCCTGCGGCTGGCGATTGCCTTGCGCGAGCAGGAGAGCGGGCTGGATCTGCGCCTGTTTTTGATGTCCGACGCGGTGACCGCCGGGCTGCGCGGCCAGAAGCCTGCCGAGGGCTATAACATTCAGCAGATGCTGGAGATCCTCACCGCACAAAACGTGCCGGTGAAGCTGTGCAAGACCTGCACCGACGGCCGCGGTATCAGCGCCCTGCCGCTGATTGAGGGGGTGGAAATCGGCACTCTGGTGGAGCTGGCGCAGTGGACACTATCCGCAGATAAACTATTAACTTTCTAATAATGATTTAACTAAAATATTTTTTTCTTATGAGCGCGGTTCCAGCATCAAGTTTGCCTGCCCGATGCCGATAGGCTTCTTACAACAACACAGCAGGTATTACATTTATGTTCAGGTCAATTCGCGCTCGTATTATTGCGGCGACGGTCGGATGTCTGATCGCCGCGCTCCTTCTGAACACCGTGATTAATTTCCAGGTCACGCGTCAGGACAATCAACAGTCGCAACGCGACATGCTGGCCAGCACCAGCGCCAGCCACAGCCTGGCGATTGGTGACTGGGTCAACAGCAAAACCGCGGTAATCAACTCCCTGCAGAACGTCGCCCTGAGCGACGATCCGGTACCGATGTTCAAACAGCTGGCGCAGGCGGGCGGGTTTATCAACGTCTATGTAGGTTATGCCAGCAAAACCGCGAAGTTCTCCAATCCTGACGGCGTACCTGCCGACTACGATCCCACCATACGTCCCTGGTATCAGCAGGCGGTGAAAGAAGATCGTGCCATCGTCACCGCGCCTTATGTCGATACCGGCACCAAAAAGCTGGTGGTCACCTTTGCCGTGCCGGTGAAAGAGAACGGCGAGCTGAAAGGGGTGCTGGCGGGTGACGTAGCGATGGACAGCGTGATCGCCAACGTGCGCGGTATTCGTCCGACCCCGGCCAGCAGCGGGCTGTTGATTGACAGCGACGGGACGGTGATCGCCGCCAACGACCCTGCCCTGACCCTGAAAGCCTTTACCGATGTCATCAGCGGCGTCGATCTGAATGTCCTCAAGAGCGGTAAGAGCGCCGAAGGCCAGTTCAACGACGCGACCAAAACCTTTGCCGCCACCCCGATTGCCGGCACCCAGTGGCAGCTGATTGTCGCCCTCGACAGCAATGATGCCACCTCCGGGATGCGCACCCTGCTGAAGGCCTCCTCCCTGTCGCTGGTGATCCTGGTGCTGCTCAGCGCCGTCGTGGTTCACTTCGTGATCGCCCGTCTGCTTAAACGCCTGTCGGATATTCGCGATGCGATGCACGCCATCGCCAACGGCACCAACGATCTCTCTCAGCGTCTGCCGGAGAAAGGCGAGGATGAGGTGGCACAGATCGCCCATGCCTTTAACGCCTTCAGCGACAAACTTTCGGTGGTAATGGTACAGCTGCGCGACGCCAGCGCCTCGGTGAAAAACGCCGCCCAGGAGATCGCCGCCGGTAACCAGGATCTCTCTGGCCGCACCGAGCGGGCCGCCTCCAGCCTGCGCGAAACCGCCAGCGCCGTGGAGCAGATCACTGCCTCCGTCGCCCAGTCGACCGAATCGGCCGCCATCGCCAACGAGCAGGCGGGCAAAGCCTCAGAGGCAGCAACCCGCGGCGGCAGCGTCGTCTCCCAGGCGATCACCACCATGCAGTCCATCGAAGCCGCCTCGACTAAAATTGGCGATATCACCAGCGTGATCGACGGTATCGCCTTCCAGACCAATATCCTGGCATTGAATGCCTCGGTTGAAGCCGCGCGTGCAGGTGAACAGGGTCGTGGTTTTGCGGTGGTGGCAGGTGAAGTGCGTAATCTCGCCAGCCGCAGCGCCCAGGCGGCAAAAGAGATCAAAAGCCTGATCGACTCCACCACCGACAGCGTGGCGACCGGTTCACGCTATGTGCATCTGGCGGGACAGAGCATGGATGAGATCGTCACCAGCATCGGCAGTATGTCGGGGATCATGCGGGAGATCACCGTCGCTACCAGCGAGCAGATGAAAGGCATTCAGGAGATCAACCGGGCGGTGACGCATCTGGACAGCATGGTGCAGCAGAACGCCGAACTGGTGGTGCAGTCGGCCGCCGCGGCAAGCGCCCTGCAGGGTCAGGCAGGCGAGCTGGCTGAAACCGCCGGACATTTCCGCATTTAATGTTAATCCGCTGCCTGAAAGCGGTGTAAAGCGGTGTCCGCTGAAAGCTTTCAGGCATATTGTCATTTTTGTTTAAGGGTTATGCCATTTTTTGATCAAAATCAGCACCCCCGACCTTCCCCTTTGGTGTTATGCCATGAGTGAATTGTGAACAACATCACGCTCAGGATTGGCCGCAAGGAGAGCGTTGTTTTGAGATACGGGGTAAAAAATGGCACTGGTAAAAGCAAGTCTGAAGTTGTTTGGCGGGGATACGGTGGTGGTGCGCTGCTCGGAGCGCTGTCATATTCATCTGATGAGTAACAAAGCAGCACGTAAAACGCAGGCGGATATTCTGAGCGTGCAGAACAGGGACAGCGCCTGGCTCACGGTGCCCTACACCGGCACCTGGGAGGTGCTCATCGACAGCCACAGCCAGTCGCTTGAGCACTCCATCAGCTACGTCGCCGCCTGATGAGCAATCGCCCGGTACGCTGCAAAGCCACCGGGCGTTTTTTCAGGCGAAGCTCGCATTCAGCGGGTTATCGGGCTGGGCGCCATCAAGCAAGGCCCGCACGCGCGACACCAGCTCATTCAGACAGTCATCCCGCATGCCCAGCCGCGTCAGCTCCTGATCGAGCGAGAACAGGTACTGCGCGTTAGTGCCGAGCGGGCCGCTGGCCGCCGCAATCAGCGGGGCAATCACCTGCGCCCGGGTATCGGCTTCAAACAGCGGATGGCGCGGATCCATAATGAACACCAGCGCATTGACGGTGCGTCCGTCATCGAGTTCCAGCTTGCACCAGCTCGGCATATAGCAGCCGGTGATCATCTCGCGCTTCCACAGCAGGGCCAGCTCCTCTTCCAGCGTGGTATCCGGCAGGCGATAGGCCACCCCGGTGGTGCGTCCGCCCTCTTTCAGTGCAAGCATGCGCCCCGGCTGGCAGGCGCTACCGCGACCGGCGGTCAGGCGCAGACAGAAGGCGCGGTGCCAGCCCGGCAGGGTTCCGGTTGCCGATTCGACAAACTCCAGCGCCGGGTTCCACATCAGCGAGCCGTAGCCGAAGAGCCACACCGGACCGTTGTCGGGACGGCAGGCAAGCGTTGCTGCCAGCGATGCCGCCCGTTGTTCGGCTGACCACAGAAGCGATTCTTCAATCGCACCAAAGGCCGTTTTACAGTCGGCCTTCATAAGAAAATCACGCGTTAACATAGTGCACCTCCGCCACTGCCTGCTTCCCTGCCCACACTTTTATGAACCTTCCAGGTCTTTTTACTGCTCAATTAGAAAGCAGTACCGTGACGATATGCAATAATTTTGCCGGGTGCAACAGATGGACAGCGCAACCGCCTTAAAAGTCAAAGCGCAGGGTGCAAACTATTAAGCACAGGCAATCAGGCAGGCGCTATTTCTTCTTGTGCCACTTGTCATCATCGCCCTTCTCATAGTCATTCTTCACTGCCGCCCAGGCCACGCGGTGCGCGGTCTCCTCCCGACTGGCATCGCCCCGGCGGTCCTCTTCATCCTTGTATTGATCCCAGGCGCTGTTGAAAGCTTCTTTATAAATATCCTGCGCGTGGGCCGGCAGCACGTGCTGAACATTGTCCGGTAAATCAGTTTTCGATTTGTATGGCATATCAACCCCCTATTTTTAATCAATTAATAAGTGTGGTAGACAATGCCGGAGGCTTCCAGTCAAATTAATAATCGGATAATGATTTTATTTAATTTACTGTTATTAAGGATATATTTAACGGAAATATCTTATTATGTCGTTTTCGACTTAAAATCACCTCGAACCGTAAAATTAAGTAAAATATAATCAGTAACCTGCGGCAATCTGTTAATTTAACGTCCTCTTTTTCTATCTATAATGACAAGCACCTGCAACTCTGGAGAACTACATGACAACCGCACACGAGACGGTGAAAACCCGTCATAAGGAGACCTCTCTCATTTTCCCGGTGCTGGCACTGGCCGTGCTGCTCTTCTGGGGAAGTAGTCAGTCACTGCCAGTGGTTATCGGGATTAATGTCCTGGCACTTGTTGGTATTCTCAGTAGCGCCTTCAGCGTTGTTCGCCATGCCGACGTGCTGGCCCACCGTCTGGGAGAGCCCTACGGCTCGCTGATTTTAAGTCTTTCCGTCGTTATTCTCGAAGTGAGCCTCATTTCCGCACTGATGGCGACCGGTGATGCGGCTCCCACCCTGATGCGTGATACGCTCTACTCCATCATTATGATTGTGACCGGAGGGCTGGTCGGCTTCTCACTGCTGCTGGGCGGACGCAAATTCGCCACCCAGTACATGAATCTGTTTGGTATTAAGCAGTATCTGATCGCCCTCTTCCCGCTGGCGATTATCGTGCTGGTGTTCCCGATGGCGCTGCCGGGCGCTAACTTCACTACCGGCCAGGCCCTGCTGGTGGCGCTGATTTCTGCGGCGATGTACGGCGTTTTCCTTCTCATTCAGACCAAAACGCACCAGAGCCTGTTCGTCTATGAGCACGAAGACGAGAGCGACGACGACGATCCGCACCACGGCAAGCCGTCCGCACACAGCAGCCTGTGGCATACCGTCTGGCTGATCGTGCATCTGATTGCGGTTATCGCGGTCACCAAGATGAATGCGAACCCGCTGGAAACGCTGTTGACCGAGCTGAACGCGCCGGTAGCCTTTACCGGCTTCCTGGTGGCGCTGTTAATCCTCTCCCCGGAAGGGCTGGGAGCGCTGCGTGCGGTGCTGAACAATCAGGTGCAGCGCGCGATGAACCTGTTCTTTGGGTCGGTACTGGCGACCATCTCCCTGACGGTTCCGGTGGTGACGCTGATTGCCTTCATCACCGGCAATGACCTGGTGTTTAGCCTGGGGGCACCGGAGATGATTGTGATGGTGGCGTCGCTGTTGCTGTGCCAGATTTCGTTTTCAACCGGGCGCACCAATGTGCTCAACGGCGCGGCGCATATGGCGTTGTTTGCAGCCTATCTGATGACGATATTTGCGTGATGCGGTAATGCCGGGTGGCGGCTACGCCTTACCCGGCCTACAACTGAACCCGTAGGCCCGCGCAAGCGCAGCGCCGCTGGGCATAAAAAAACCCGCCGAAGCGGGTTTTTTTATTAGTTGCTGGTATCCAGCTCTTCAAAGTTCTTAACCAGGTCGTCAATCGCTTTGATCTGTTTCAGGAACGGCTCCAGCTTATCCAGCGGCAGTGCGGATGGGCCGTCGCATTTCGCGTTGGCTGGATCCGGGTGCGCTTCGATAAACAGACCCGCCAGACCGGTTGCCATACCGGCGCGCGCCAGTTCGGTCACCTGTGCACGACGGCCACCGGAGGCGGCGCCAAACGGGTCGCGGCACTGCAGAGCGTGGGTTACGTCGAAGATCACCGGCGACTGGTTAGAGACGTTCTTCATCACGCTGAAGCCCAGCATGTCGACCACCAGGTTGTCATAACCGAAGTTAGCGCCACGGTCGCACAGGATCACCTGATCGTTACCGCCTTCGATAAACTTGTCGACGATGTTCCCCATCTGGCCAGGGCTTACAAACTGCGGTTTTTTCACGTTGATGACCGCGCCGGTTTTCGCCATCGCTTCAACCAGGTCGGTCTGACGGGCGAGGAACGCCGGCAGCTGGATCACGTCAACAACGTCAGCCACAGGCTGCGCCTGGCTGGCTTCATGCACGTCGGTGATCACTTTCACGCCAAAAGTCTGCTTCAGCTCCTGGAAAATCTTCATCCCCTCTTCCAGGCCGGGGCCACGGTAAGAGTGAATAGAGGAGCGGTTGGCTTTGTCAAAAGAGGCTTTGAACACATACGGGATACCCAGCTTCTGGGTCACGGTCACGTAATGTTCGCAGATACGCATCGCGAGATCGCGGGATTCCAGAACGTTCATGCCGCCGAACAGCACGAACGGCAGGTCGTTCGCCACGTTGATATCGCCAATGCTAACCACTTTTTGTTTCATAGGATCGCCTTATTCAGGGTGAATCGGAGTTAAGATTAATGCAGTGTAATCTGTTTATGCGCGATGGAATTAATCTGCGCGCGGATCATCTCGCTGATCGGATCTTCCGGGCACTGCTCAACGAAATAACTCAAATCCGTCAGCGCGACGTGGTCGCACTCGAGCTGGACGTAGATCAGACCGCGATCGCGGATCTCATACGGGTCTTCCGGGTTAAACTGCAACAGCACCTCGCTGGCACGCAGCGCCAGCTCCATCTGCCGCTCTTCCATCAGCGCCGATTTTAAGGTGTCCAGCAGCTTGCGCACCACTTCAGCGTTATCCGCTTCGTCCAGATCTTCGTTGTACAGTTCGGCCATCGGGCTGATATTGCCCTTCAGCCAGACGTCCAGCGTGTGATCGTCAAGGGTGTCGCCGTTGAACGGGTTAATTAACCACATTTCACCGTCCAGCCACTCGGCGCGCAGCAGCATCTGCGTCGGGAAGATGACCGGCACCAGCGGGATATCCAGGCGGTGCGCCACCCATAATAAAATGGCCCCCAGGGAGACAGCGCTACCCTGACGGTTTTTCAGTACCTGATCGAGCCACAGCGCATCGGAGAGGCGATACACGCCACGCGTGTCGCTAAAGCCCCATTCGCCGTAGAACAGCTCAATCAGTTTCTCCAGTTGCCAGTCCTGCGGGCGCGCCTGACTTATCTCTTCACGCGCCAGACTCACCAGATTCTCCAGCTCGTCGTAGACGTATTGTGAAATGAAATCATCACGGATCATCTCTGATACTTTGATCATTCCATCGCACAACGGCACTTTGTTAAATTCGAAATCGGCCAAGGACTCCATGACTTACCCCAGTAACGGTATTCTTGTGGTGGCGAGTTTAATGATGATGTACAGCACCACCAGCCCCAGCAGAAAGGCGATAAACCCCACCTGCTGGCTGCGCGGACGATGACGTCCCAGCGCAATAAAACCCAAAACGATGTAGATGATAACGCCAAACAGCTTCTCAGTCAGCCATGCGCCGTCATCGGTGAACGGCAGATAGCCAGTCACCCACATCAGCCCCGCGCCCGACACAAAGAGTACGGTGTCGATGCAGTGCGGCAGCACCCGCACCCAGCGGGCGTTAATCAGCTGATTATTGCTGTAACGCCACCAGTAACGCAGCGCGAAAAAGCTGATGGTCAGGGTGACGGCGGTCAGATGCAGGGCGATCAGCACGGAGAAGCTATTCATGGCAGCTTGCCCACGGTCAGACGCTCATTGCTGCCATAATCGCGACAGGTTTCGACGCGTTCAAAACCGGCCTGCAGGAAGAGTGCCCGCACCGCTTCGCCCTGCGTCCAGCCGTGTTCCAGCAGAAGCCAGCCGCCGCTCACCAGATGCTGACGGGACTGAGTAATGATATGGCTGAGATCGGCCAGGCCATGATCGGCAGCGACCAGCGCGCTGCGCGGCTCGAAGCGCACATCGCCTTCAGCGAGATGCGGATCGGCTTCATCGATGTAGGGCGGGTTGCTGACGATGGTCTCAAACTGCCGATCGTCGAGCGCGGTGAACCAGCTGCTGTGCAGCACCGTGACGTTTGGCAGCGCCAGACGCGCAAGATTACGCTGTGCCAGCGCCACCGCATCGGGCATGACATCCACGGCGGTGACCTGACAATCCGGGCGCTCACTGGCCAGCGCCAGAGCGATGGCCCCGGTGCCGGTGCCTAAATCCAGAATGCGCGCGGGCGTGGCGGGCAGTCTCGCCAGTGCCTGCTCCACCAGACACTCGGTGTCGGGACGGGGGATAAGGGTCGCCGCGGAGACATACAGCGGCAGCGACCAGAACTCACGCTCACCCACCAGGTGGGCCACCGGCTCGCCGGCCTTGCGGCGGGCCAGGAGGTCGTCAAGCTGAGCCTGCTGATCGGCATTAAGCTGCGTTTCGCCAAAGGCGAGAATATACGTGCGTGCTTTGCCCGTCACATGCTCCAGCAGGATCTCCGCATCGCGACGGGGGCTCTCACCGCCCGCCAGCCCGCTAATCGCCTGCTGTAGCCAGTGCTGGAAATCCATTAATCCTGCTCTGCCAGCGCCGCCAGCTGATCGGCCTGGTACTCCTGCACGATAGGTTCGATCAGGGAATCCAGCTTGCCTTCCATGGTCTCATCCAGACGGTAGAGGGTCAGGTTGATGCGGTGATCGGTCACGCGGCCCTGCGGGAAGTTGTAGGTACGGTTGCGATCGCTGCGATCGCCGCTGCCCAGCAGGTTGCGACGGGTAGAGGCTTCGGCCTGCTGGCGTTTTGCCATCTCTGCCGCATGAATACGCGCCCCCAGCACCGACAGCGCTTTGGCTTTGTTTTTGTGCTGGGAACGCTCGTCCTGGCACTCAACCACAATGCCGGTTGGCAGGTGGGTAATACGGATCGCGGAATCGGTGGTGTTAACGTGCTGACCGCCGGCTCCGGAGGAGCGGAAGGTGTCGATACGCAGATCCGCCGGGTTGATGTCCGGCAGTTCGGCTTCCGGCAGCTCAGGCATCACCGCCACGGTGCAGGCGGAGGTGTGGATACGCCCCTGTGATTCGGTGGCCGGTACGCGCTGCACGCGGTGACCGCCGGATTCAAACTTCAGGCGACCGTATACGCCGTCACCGCTGATTTTAGCGATGACCTCTTTATAGCCGCCATGTTCGCCTTCGTTGGCGCTCATGATCTCCACGCGCCAGCGGCGGGATTCGGCATAGCGGCTGTACATGCGGAACAGATCCCCGGCAAACAGGGCCGCTTCATCCCCGCCGGTTCCGGCGCGGACTTCTACAAAGGCGTTGCGTTCATCGTCCGGATCTTTCGGCAGCAGCAGCACCTGCAGCTGTTGCTCCATCTCTTCCGCGCGGACTTTGGCGTCCTGCAACTCTTCCTGCGCCATCTCGCGCATTTCCGGATCGTCGAGCATCATCTGCGCGGTTTCGATATCTTCCTGAACCTGTTGCCAGTCGGTAAAGCATTTTGAAACATCGCTTAATTGCGCGTATTCACGCGACAGGGCGCGAAAACGTTCCTGGTCGGCAATGGTTGCGGCATCGCCAAGCAGCGCCTGAACTTCTTCATGGCGCTCGTGCAATGCTTCCAGTTTGGCGACGATAGAGGGCTTCATAGGCGTAAGTGCACCTTATAATAATAAAATGGGTATGGCGCGCTATTCCAGCCCGAGGCTGTCGCGCAGAATGTTCAGGCGTTCGTCGTCCCCGTCACGGGCGGCCTGTTGAAGTGATTTGGTTGGGGCATGGATCAGGCGATTGGTCAGTTTCCATGCCAGTTCCTGCATGATGACCTGCGGATCGCCGCCCTGCTCGAGGGCCGCCATCGCTTTGGCAGTCAGTTCATTACGGACCTGTTCCGCCTGACCGCGGTACTCGCGAATGGTCTCGCTGACGCTTTGCGCGCGCAGCCAGGCCATAAATTCGCTGGTTTCCTGCTCAACGATCGTTTCCGCCTGTACCGCTGCCGCTTTACGCTGGGCAAGGTTGTGCGAAATGATGCTTTGCAGATCGTCTACGCTGTACAGATAGGCATTCGCCAGCTTGCCGACGTCGGGCTCGACATCGCGCGGAACGGCGATATCCACCAGCAGCATCGGCTGATTACGGCGGGACTTCAGAGCGCGCTCCACCATGCCTTTACCGATGATCGGCAGCGGGCTGGCGGTGGAGCTGATGATGATATCCGCTTCGCTCAGACGGGCGTCGATGTCGCTGAGGGCGATCACTTCTGCCCCCACTTCATCCGCCAGCACCTGAGCGCGTTCGCGGGTGCGGTTGGCGATCATCATCTTTTTAACTTTGTGTTCACGCAGATGGCGCGCCACCAGCTCGATGGTTTCGCCCGCGCCCACCAGCAGCACAGAGACCGTGGAGAGCGATTCAAAGATTTGTCGCGCCAGGGTACAGGCGGCGAAAGCAACCGAAACGGCACTGGCGCCAATGTCGGTTTCGGTTCGCACTCGCTTGGCGACGGAGAAGGATTTCTGGAACATGCGTTCCAGCTCGCTGGCCTTAAGGTGGCCTTTTTGCGAATCGGCAAAGGCTTTTTTCACCTGACCGAGGATCTGCGGCTCGCCCAGCACCAGCGAATCGAGCCCGCTGGCCACGCGCATCAAATGGCTGACCGCATCGTTATCCTGATGCCAGTACAGGCTGTTGCGCAGCTCTTCTTCGTTCAGGTTGTGGTACTCGCATAACCAGCGGACCAGCGCTTCGTGCAGGTTGTCCTGCTCTTCAACGCTGAGATAGAGCTCAGTACGGTTGCACGTTGACAACACCACGCCCCCCTGCACCATCGGCTGGGCAAGCAGACTGTCCAGCGCCTGGTCGAGCGTGTCCGGCGAAAACGTCACACGTTCTCGCAGTGATACCGGGGCTGTTTTGTGGTTAATACCGAGTGCTAAAAGGGTCATATGAGCGGGAGTAGTACCAGCGTTAATAAGGTTAGCAGGCCGCATCATACAGGATGCGCGAGATCAATAAAAGAGACTGCACCCTTTCGGAGTAATAGGTTATTAGTTGTTATTAACCGTTAATTTGATGATTTAGGACAACTTGAGCGTAGACGCTCCCGCTACCGGGCGCTAGCATTAAGAACTATAACTGCCACGTATCTCAAGGATTTGTCCTCATTATGACCAGACTGATTCGCCTGCTGCCCCTGGCCGCGCTGGTGCTGACCGCATGTTCCATTACGCCGCCTAAAGGGCCAGGTAAAAGCCCGGACTCACCGCAGTGGCGCCAGCATCAACAGGAAGTGCGCACATTAAGCCAATATCAGACCCGCGGCGCCTTTGCTTATCTGTCGGATCAGCAGAAGGTCTACGCCCGCTTCTTCTGGCAGCAAACCGGCCAGGATCGCTATCGCCTGCTGCTGCTGAACCCGCTTGGCAGCACGGAGATGGAGCTGATTGCCCAGCCTGGCAGCGCCCAGGTCACCGACAATAAAGGGCAGAAATATACCGGTACCGATGCCGAAGAGATGATCGGCAAGCTGACCGGGATGCCGATTCCGATCACCAGCCTGCGCCAGTGGATCCTCGGCCTGCCGGGCGACGCCACCGACTATAAGCTCGACGACCAGTATCGCCTGAGCGAGGTGAACTACAGCCAGAACGGCAAAACCTGGAAAGTGGTGTACGGCGGCTACGACAGCAACAGCAAACCGGCCCTGCCGTCCAGCCTGGAACTGACCGAAGGCAGCCAGCGCATCAAGCTGAAAATGGATAACTGGATTGTCAAATGATGACCCACTGGCCTTCGCCCGCAAAACTGAACCTGTTTTTATACATTACCGGCCAGCGTGCTGACGGGTATCACACCCTGCAGACGCTGTTTCAGTTTGTTGACTATGGCGACACGATTTCCATTGAACTGCGTCAGGACGGAGAAATCTGTCTGCTGACGCCGGTCGAAGGCGTGGCCGATGAGGATAACCTGATCGTGCGCGCCGCCCGTCTGCTGATGCGCGCCGCGCAACAATCCGGACGTCTGCCAGCGGGCAGCGGCGCGGATATCAGCGTTGAGAAACGGCTGCCGATGGGCGGCGGGCTCGGCGGCGGATCATCTAACGCCGCCACCGTGCTGGTGGTGCTCAACCACCTGTGGGGCTGCGCTCTCACGGTGGATGAACTGGCCGCGCTCGGGCTGACGCTCGGGGCCGACGTGCCGGTGTTTGTCCGCGGACATGCGGCCTTTGCTGAAGGGGTGGGCGAGATCCTCTCCCCGGCAGAACCCGCGGAAAAATGGTATCTGGTGGCCCACCCGGGGGTCAGCATTCCGACCCCGGTTATCTTTAAAGATCCGGACCTTCCGCGCGATACGCCAATAAGGTCAATAGAAACGTTATTAAACTGTGAATTCAGCAACGATTGCGAGGATATCGCAAGAAAACGTTTTCGCGAGGTTGATGTCGCGCTTTCCTGGCTGTTAGAATACGCGCCGTCGCGCCTGACTGGCACAGGGGCCTGTGTCTTTGCTGAATTTGATACGGAATCCGCTGCACGTCAGGTGCTCGAGCTGGCTCCAGAGTGGCTGCATGGTTTCGTAGCGCGTGGTATGAACATCTCCCCGCTGCAGCAGGCCATTCTGGCGCAATCTGAGTTTCGGTGACAACGTCACCCTGTTCCAGACGTTGCATCGCGCTCTTTAATACACCGCCTGGATAGCATTCGCCTGGCCCGCACAGTTTACGGCGAACTATCCACCACTGGACGCATGCCTGAGGTTCTTCTCGTGCCTGATATGAAGCTTTTTGCTGGTAACGCCACCCCGGAACTAGCACAACGTATTGCCAACCGCCTGTACACTTCTCTTGGCGACGCCGCCGTAGGTCGCTTTAGCGATGGCGAAGTCAGCGTACAAATTAACGAAAATGTACGCGGTGGTGATATTTTCATCATCCAGTCCACCTGTGCTCCAACTAACGATAACCTGATGGAACTGGTTGTCATGGTCGATGCCCTGCGCCGTGCTTCCGCTGGCCGTATCACTGCTGTTATTCCTTACTTTGGTTATGCCCGTCAGGACCGTCGCGTCCGTTCCGCACGTGTGCCAATTACCGCTAAAGTTGTTGCTGACTTCCTCTCCAGTGTTGGCGTTGACCGCGTTCTGACGGTTGACCTGCATGCCGAGCAGATCCAGGGCTTCTTTGACGTTCCGGTTGATAACGTATTCGGCAGCCCAATCCTGCTGGAAGACATGCTGCAGCTGAACCTGGACAACCCGATTGTGGTTTCTCCGGACATCGGCGGCGTGGTTCGCGCACGCGCTATCGCCAAACTGCTTAACGATACCGACATGGCGATCATCGACAAACGTCGTCCACGCGCTAACGTTTCTCAGGTGATGCATATCATCGGTGACGTCGCTGGCCGTGACTGCGTGCTGGTTGACGACATGATCGACACCGGCGGCACTCTGTGCAAAGCCGCCGAAGCGCTGAAAGAGCGTGGTGCAAAACGCGTATTCGCTTACGCAACTCACCCGATCTTCTCCGGCAATGCAGTGAACAACCTGCGCAACTCCGTCATTGATGAAGTTGTGGTGTGTGACACCATCCCACTGAGCGACGAAATCAAAGCGCTGCCAAACGTGCGTACTTTGACCCTGTCCGGGATGCTGGCCGAAGCGATTCGTCGTATCAGCAACGAAGAATCCATCTCTGCAATGTTCGAACACTAATCGGACGCAGTCTGAAAACCCGCTACGGCGGGTTTTTTTGTCTGTGGTATTTATTTGTATGATTAATGCCTCCTTCACCTGCCATTGATATGACAGATGATGCGCACATGGATGATGATTGTGAAAAACGCTTCCTCTCATGTTCTGCCCTTCCGCGCCCTCATCGACGCCTGCTGGAAAGAGAAATACACCCTGTCACGCTTTACCCGTGACCTGATTGCCGGGATCACCGTTGGTATCATTGCCATTCCGCTGGCGATGGCGCTGGCGATTGGCAGCGGCGTGGCACCGCAATACGGCCTGTACACCGCTGCCGTCGCCGGGATTGTCATCGCCCTGACCGGCGGGTCGCGCTTCAGCGTCTCCGGACCGACCGCCGCCTTTGTGGTGATCCTCTATCCGGTTTCCCAGCAGTTTGGCCTCGCCGGGTTGCTGGTGGCGACCCTGATGTCCGGGGTATTTTTGATTTTGTTCGGCCTGGCGCGTTTTGGCAGGCTGATTGAGTACATTCCACTTTCCGTGACCCTGGGCTTTACCTCCGGGATCGGCATCACCATCGGTACCATGCAGATCAAGGATTTCCTCGGCCTGCAGATGGCCCACGTGCCGGAGCATTACCTGCAAAAAGTGGGGGCGCTCATCATGGCGCTGCCGACAGCAAACCTGGGCGATGCGGCGATCGGCGTGGTAACGCTGGGCACGCTGATCCTCTGGCCGCGACTGGGCATCCGCCTGCCGGGACATCTGCCCGCCCTGCTGCTGGGTTGTGCGGTTATGGGGGTAGTTAATCTGCTGGGCGGACACGTCGCCACCATCGGCTCGCAGTTCCACTATGTGCTGGCAGATGGCTCGCAGGGTAACGGTGTCCCGCAGCTTCTGCCGCAGCTAGTGCTGCCGTGGAATATGCCCGGCTCCAGCTTCACCCTGAGCTGGGACTCTCTGCGCGCCCTGCTGCCTGCCGCCTTTTCGATGGCGATGCTGGGGGCGATTGAGTCCCTGCTCTGCGCGGTCGTACTGGACGGCATGACCGGCACCAAACATAAAGCCAACAGCGAGCTGGTCGGCCAGGGGCTGGGCAATATCATCGCGCCGTTCTTCGGCGGGATCACCGCCACTGCAGCCATCGCCCGCTCGGCGGCGAACGTGCGCGCCGGCGCAACCTCCCCGGTCTCGGCGGTGATCCACTCGATACTGGTGATCCTCGCCCTGCTGGTGCTGGCTCCCCTGCTCTCGTGGCTGCCGCTGTCGGCGATGGCGGCCCTGCTGCTGATGGTGGCATGGAACATGAGCGAGGCGCATAAAGTGGTGAACCTGCTGCGCCGCGCGCCGAAGGACGACATCATCGTGATGCTCATCTGCATGTCGCTGACCGTGCTCTTTGACATGGTAATTGCGATAAGCGTCGGGATTGTGCTGGCCTCGCTGCTGTTTATGCGCCGCATTGCCCGTATGACCCGCCTGGCGACGGTCAACGTGACGGTGCCTGACGACGTGCTGGTATTGCGGGTGATCGGCCCACTGTTCTTTGCCGCCGCCGAGGGCCTGTTCAGCGATCTCGAGTCGCGCATCGCGGGGAAACGAATTGTGGTACTGAAATGGGATGCGGTTCCGGTACTGGATGCGGGCGGGCTGGACGCTTTCCAGCGGTTTGTGCAACGCCTGCCGGAAGGCTGTGAACTGCGGGTGAGCAATCTCGAGTTCCAGCCCCTGCGCACCATGGCGCGCGCAGGGGTGCAACCCATTGCCGGTCGTCTGGCGTTCTATCCGAACCGCGAGGCAGCGTTAGCGGATCTGTGACATCCGCCGCTGCATCATGATGCCAATCGCCTGCTGGAGCCACTCAAGCACAGCAGGCGTCATCCAGGTACCCTTCATCAGATGCGGCTCCTGCTGCATCGCCTGGCGGAATTTTTGCTGCGTCACTGGGTCAGTTCCGGCGTAAGACTGGAACAGCGCCAGCCAGTTTTCGGCCAGCTGTTGCGCGGCGTCGGATGCCGGATCTAACGCCTCCGACCGTGCCCGGTGCAGCTTCGCTACCAGCGGTGGCCACTCCATCATGCGATCAAAATAGTGCGCCCGGGTGAAGGCCATCTCCTCCGGCGTGAGATAGTTTTCCCAGATGATGAGCTTTGATTCGGCAAACGCCCGCGTAATGTAATCCGTCATCTCCGCCGTGATGCCCGTTTGTTCGCGCATCTGCGGCTCAACGCTGTGCATCTCGTTGAGACGGTTGAGAAACTCCGGTTTGCCCGCCGTATCCTGCTCGAGGCGAACCATCCAACGCGTAGCCAGATCCCTCGCCCGGGGATCGGAAACCGTAACGTCGTTCTCCAGCAGGTTTTTCACCTCCACAACCAGAGCGGCCCAGATATCCGCCAGCGCCTCCTTGTGTTGCGCAAACGGTAACTGCTGCAACTCGTCTTTGCTAAACCAGCGATCGTACATATTCATCAACTCCAGAGTCTGTAGCCAGGACTCCAGATCGAGATCCTCATGGGCATCGAGCCCGGTGCGCAACGCCACAAGCCGGTCGCGCAGCGTGGTGATGCTGCGCACCTGCTTGTCCAGCAGGTGGATTTGCGCCTCGAGCAGTTCCGATAGCGAGAGTGAATCTTTCTCCAGAAAGTCCCTGATTTCAGCAAGTTCCAGCCCTGCCTTTGCCAGCGCCTGAATCATATGCAGACGCTGAACATCGGCCAGATTGTAGAGCCGGTACCCTGCCGCGCTTCTGGCAGAAGGCAGCAACAACCCTGTTTGCTCATAATGGTGCAAGGTGCGCACGGTGATCCCGGCGCGTTTCGCCAGTTCCCCGACCTGAATTAACATAACGGCTCCTTCTTGTGCCAGTGGCGTCACTCTGGAGCCTTACGTTACGTGAGGGTCAATAGATGATGCAAAAAAAAACGACTCCAGAGGGAGCCGTTTCGGTATTCATTGGGTTCGCACATTAACTGTGCTTATGCTGATCGCGACGGCAGCGCTTATCGTAGTGGCGCACCCACCAGTATCTGTCGCAGACCTGCTCATGACCGCTGACGCGGGCACCCGCCAGCCACAATACAGCACCCAGAAAGATGCTCAGCACCGCACCATGTGCAAAATATTGCGGCAGGTCAAGTTGCGGCAGCTGGTTTAAAATGGAATAACCGACGCCAACAACCATGACCACCAATCCCAACCCCATTAGCACGTTACCGAGTAACGAAGCGTTGCTGCGTTTCATATGTCACCTCCGGAACTTTTGGGTTGCAGGGAAATAATCTCCCTAATCCTTGTGTGTAAAGTATAGACAACACCCCTTTTGCTGATTGCGTGAGGGATCACATTTACGCACATCGGAGCAACAAAACTTTACAAATAAGCCTTTGAGTAGCATGAAATTCTAATGGTTCAGAGACGGTATTATTCTGATTCACCGTGACGGCGCGCAGAATTTTGTCAAGCGACGCGGCAGACAGTACACTACGCGCCAGACTTAGCACTTTCAGGAACCAAAACGTGACGATTAAACTGATTGTCGGCCTGGCCAACCCCGGCGCGGAATATGCGGCCACCCGCCACAATGCGGGCGCCTGGTATGTTGATCTGCTGGCCGAGCGGTTGCGCGCTCCCCTGCGCGAGGAACCGAAATTCTTCGGCTATACCTCACGCGTGAATCTGGCCGGAGCCGATGTGCGTCTGCTGGTGCCGACCACGTTTATGAACTTAAGCGGCAAAGCCGTTGCCGCGCTGGCGACCTTCTACCGTATTAACCCGGATGAGATCCTGGTGGCCCACGACGAGCTGGATCTGCCGCCGGGCGTGGCGAAATTCAAACTCGGCGGCGGTCATGGCGGGCATAACGGCTTAAAAGACATCATCAGCAAACTGGGCAATAACCCCAATTTTCACCGTTTGCGCGTCGGTATTGGTCATCCGGGCGATAAAAACAAAGTTGTCGGCTTTGTCCTCGGTAAACCCCCGGCTTCAGAACAGAAGCTGATCGACGAGGCGGTAGACGAAGCGGTGCGTTGCACTGAAATCTGGCTGCAGGATGGCTTAACCAAGGCCACCAACCGTCTGCACGCTTTCAAAGCGCAATAACCGGCGCGAGACGCCTTTTTTGCCCCGCAGGCTGCGGGTTACGTGTATAATAGGCAAAGTTATTTACTTTTCTTCGACTCGTTAATGTTAACGTGTTGAATATCAAGATATTAAGGTGATTCAGAAATGGGATTCAAATGCGGTATCGTTGGTCTGCCTAACGTTGGCAAATCCACCCTGTTTAACGCGCTGACTAAAGCGGGCATCGAAGCAGCTAACTTCCCGTTCTGCACCATCGAGCCAAACACCGGTGTCGTGCCAATGCCCGATCCGCGTCTGGACCAGCTGGCTGAGATCGTTAAGCCGCAGCGCATTCTGCCAACCACCATGGAGTTCGTGGACATCGCTGGTCTGGTTAAAGGCGCATCCAAAGGTGAAGGCCTGGGCAACCAGTTCCTGACCAACATCCGTGAAACCGAAGCCATCGGTCACGTGGTGCGTTGCTTTGAAAACGACAACATCATCCACGTGAACAACAAAGTGGATCCCGCTGACGATATCGAAGTCATCAACACCGAGCTGGCGCTGTCTGACCTCGACACCTGCGAGCGCGCCCTGCACCGCGTGCAGAAGAAAGCCAAAGGCGGCGACAAAGACGCGAAAGCGGAACAGGCTGCGCTGGAAAAATGTCTGCCACAGCTGGAAAACGCCGGCATGCTGCGCGCGCTGAAAAACCTGACCGAAGAAGACAAAGCGGCGATCAAATACCTGAGCTTCCTGACCCTGAAGCCAACCATGTACATCGCTAACGTCAATGAAGACGGTTTCGAAAACAACCCATACCTCGACAAAGTGCGCGAAATCGCGGCGGCCGAAGGCTCTGTGGTTGTGGCTGTCTGTGCTGCGGTGGAATCTGATATCGCCGAGTTGGACGATGCCGACCGTGAAGAGTTCATGGCCGAGCTGGGTCTGGAAGAGCCAGGTCTGAACCGTGTGATCCGCGCCGGTTACGAACTGCTGAACCTGCAAACTTACTTCACCGCTGGCGTGAAAGAAGTGCGTGCATGGACTATCCCTGTTGGCGCGACCGCTCCTCAGGCTGCGGGTAAGATCCACACCGACTTCGAGAAGGGCTTTATCCGTGCGCAGACAATCGCGTTTGAAGACTTCATCACCTATAAGGGTGAGCAAGGCGCAAAAGAAGCCGGTAAGATGCGTGCTGAAGGGAAAGATTACATCGTTAAAGATGGCGATGTGATGAACTTCCTGTTTAACGTTTAATGGATAGAATGCTTTTATAGTTGCGTTAACAATGTATTGCATGCCCGCTGGCATAGTACAGCGAGTCAAATAATTAAAAAAACCATCTGGAAACAGATGGTTTTTTACTTTACCAGTCAGGTTTTAATTTACTGGTAACCTTTAACTTTATTGCATAATAGATAACATCTGGAGCTAACAACCTGGCTTTACCCAAGGTTATCTGCGAAAGATTATTTTAGCTAAGTCTTAACCAGACTGCTTCTTGTTCCAAAGCTTTACCCGTTGTTTGCATAAAATGAATAATTTGCTTTACGGGTATTTCAAAGTTATCTGAGCCAATATGTGATTGCATAGCCCTGAACTCGCGTTGAGTATCCTGCCAAAGTAATTCACAACCGAATTGAGATATGAGCTTTTGCCAATCGGGCATCAACCACATACGTACGGTACTGCCTAGCTTTGCTTTGATGCGAGCATAATTCAGTAAGCCCACGCCATCATAATCCGGGAAAAACCAGATCTCGGGGGCCCTCTGATAATGAGATAGCCAGTTAATGACACTATTAGGTAGCTGACCGCTGTAATAAGCTACGCTACATGGATCTTTTGAAGGAAGCCAGTCCAGTCGATCGAACAACATTTGGTTCTCCACCAGCCATAGTGGATAAGGTGTGTGCCACGAATTTCCTTGTTGAATGGCCAATGCAGCCGCGCCAAACTGATCTGTGCTATCACGTAAGTTAAGCGTCTGATTATCATCATTCTGCCAACTGACTTGCCCCGCTCCTGCTTTTAACAATAGATAAGAAATACGATGGCTATGCGCCGCACTTTTACTATTGCGTGTAGTTGCAATATTACGGGTTCGGGCAGGCAGAGTGAGGTCGACTTCATTTCTATCTACCGGAACCAACTGCCGCCATTGCTGTTCCACCACAATCGGTAAAGTTACTTCAAAAATAACCCCATTGCCCCTGGGTTTCATTAAAACACTGCCAGTTACCTGACCAAAACTTTCAAGAGCTCGCCGCTGACCAGGTGTTAACTGTGAACCCTGAAGCCCATTTCCCGTGGACTGCCGAAGCTTACCAAGTGCAGCAATAAGTGCCCGGCTCATGAGTTCAGCTCCCGGTGTGAGAAAATCTGCCAGTTTTTCCGATTAATATGATTTTTTCCCCCTCTGTGATAGATAGGCACACAGTAACGAGCAGTAATCAAGGGCGCAGGAGAAGCGCAAATCAGCGCGAAACCGAACTGCTCAGCAATATCAATTAAGCTTTTCTGATTACGTGAATCCAGAGCTAATGCTTCATCTAAATAACATACCGTGCGGATTTTTTTTACTTTATGTTGCATTAAATAAAGCATCGCAAGCCCAGTGACTAATTTGGCCATTAAGACAGTGCCGTGTGATGCGGCGCTGTCTATATCCTCAAAAGATTCTTCTGATAAGTCCTGCTTACCAATAACAAATTCAAGACAAAACAGATCTTCTACTCTCAATCCTTGCTGCCTGTTACCCACCTCAAAGAGATATTTTTTGGCACGATCCATGTCATCGTTGTCAAGGATGCTTTGCTGATTAAATAAGTCAAAATTCTCACCGCTATCCACTTGCGCTGCGGTACTGAGCAGCACATCAATAGCTTTGACTAGTTCAATATCGTCGCGTGCTTCAATTTTAAATACTTTTAGATCCGACAACTGACGTTGACTAATTAGCCGGTTGAAGTCGCGCATCCTCCCTTTAAACGCCTCCAGCCCTTGCTTGAGCTGCTTGAGACTGGCCACTACGCTTATCACCGCACTGCGTGCACGCTTCTCGAGTGCTTCCTTCTCTTTTGGCAATATCTGATGAAAATCGAGGATTTTTGTCCACTCCGCATCATCCCCTTCGCTGAACTGGAACTTAGTAAGACCGCCGCTATGTAACGATTGTAATCCAGCCTGTAGCGCATTATGCAATTCCTGCAACTGTCTACAGTCCGCCTGATAGTTCTGCAAACGCTCATCTAACTCCTCCAGTTTCCATGCGGATTCGCCAAACCAGGGATGATGAGGTAGTTCTTTCAAATTACTGAATATTCGGCCCTGATCTACACGACTGTTTCGTTCCGATTCAATCCGTTTGTGTTTCCAGGTAAGTTGATTTTGTTCCTGAATAAGCACATCAATTTTATTCTGTACCTTTTCCCCATAAGCTTGCGATTCTTCTAATTGAGCCTTAAGAAACTCCAGTTCCTTGTTGATTTGTTTTATCTGCGTGGCGCGATCGGTACTACCTGTCAGTAGCTGTTGCCAGATGTCATACTCCGCCAAATCTTGTTCCAGTTGCTTCTTATCCAATTCAAGTTTCTGCTTATACGCTTCGGCTTCATACCATTTTTCAGCAACCTTAAGCTGCTCATTCAGGCTGGCTATTTCTCTCTCCATATCGCTGATCCGCTCATCCAGCTCTGCTTCACTCTTTTGAAAAAACTGGGGGTCAAGACCCGCCAGATTCACTCGCAAACCGGGCAGCTCAATAACATCTTCAGGACTGTGCGCCAGGTTCTGTTGTAAGCGTACAATATCCAGCTCAAACGATTCGGGCCCTAAACTCATGACCCCGCGTTGTAATAATCTATTCAGCTGCGATAACACATGATGGGATAAATGATCCGACAACTGCCGATATAAATTGTTAGCCAATGTCTCCTTTTGCGTTCTCAGGTTCTGGCACTCACCATGCCTGTGCTCCAAATCGAGCCTGATGGCTTTCACGCCCCGACTCTTAGCCTGCCCCAGCAAGGTGATCTGTTGTTCAAGCCGCTCCTGAGAAGCAATGAGCTGCGTGGAGAGTTGTTCTCTGCCAGCATATAAAGCAAATCGCTGCCCCAGTTCTTCTTGCCGTTTGTTTTGCCTGATAAGCACATCAAGCTCCTGGAGCTTTGTATTCTCCTTAAGAATAAAATCTTTATAGCGATTGTGCTGTTGTCCCTTTTCTTCCTTACTCTGACGCACATTTTCCGCCAACTCATCAATCCTGTGTTGGTAATACGTTTGCCACTGCTGTAAACACGCTTCTATTCGTGGACGCCAGGCGACAATCTTGCCTCTTAGAGTCAGACGGGACTCAACCTGCTCAGCCAGCGTCTCAATCTGTTTAGATTGAGCCAAAGCGGCGTGGTACTGTTCCCTCTCCTTATTTACCTCACTAAAAGCCTTTTCCCACTCCTGCCTGAAATCAATGGAAGCATCAGTCAGATCACGCTTGAATATTTCAAGAAGATATTTTTTAACATGCGCAGAAGTGAGTTTGTCTAAACGCAGAGTTTGGGTGAGTACCCGACGATAGGCTTCAGCATCGGACTGATACTCAAGATGGAACAGCGTAAGATCGGGCTCGCTATCTGAGCGTTTTTTTCTGCTGCCATAGAGAGCATCACGAAATTCGCTGGGTTGTTTGTAGAGCGTGACCAACCTCTGGCGGCTGGCCAGATGAGTCACCAGCTGCGGCTCCGCCACCAGGCTGCCATCATCTAAACGATAATCATCAAGTTCCAATTCACCTTTATAGGCAAAATATTGGTAATCATGACTGACGCCTTTGCCTACGCATCCTAACACTATGGTACCCGTCTGTGGCAGGCAGGCTTGTAAAAGAATATAAGAGCTATTATTGGGG
The DNA here is from genome assembly GCF_049974505.2 of Leclercia sp. TB492. Taxonomy (NCBI): domain Bacteria; kingdom Pseudomonadati; phylum Pseudomonadota; class Gammaproteobacteria; order Enterobacterales; family Enterobacteriaceae; genus Leclercia; species Leclercia sp. TB492. The sequence goes on from NZ_CM127572.1 coordinate 2,740,849, forward strand.
AAGTAAAACCGCCGTGATTTCTCACGATCGTAGGCACCAAAATCCATTGCCCGTTGATCTATAATCAAGAGAAACTGTAGCGCATTAATGAGGCTTGTTTTCCCGGTGTTATTCGGTGCGATAAGTGAGACTGATGCATCAAGAGGGAGTTCCGCTCGCTGATAGCCTGCACTTCCCAACAGAACTAAACGCTCAAACCCATACTTGATCATACATATTCCTCCTCATCCTCAGGCTGGTCATTTCCTTTCGCCGTTAACTGCTCAAGGGTATCGTCATTTAAAGACATCAAGGTTTCAAAGTGTTCCAGATAGCGATTAACGGCGGGAAGTAATTGCCAGTATCCGCTATGTGGCATAACAAAACCTAACCTGGTGGCACTTTCTAACACAGCGATAAGCTTCTCAGGATCGAGGCTTTCAGCTTCTAATAATTCCTGATGGTGCTCATATGCTTTAGTTAGTAATTCTTTATCAACACGCCAGTCCCCAAAGCGTGACAAAGGCTGCCCCGTATCAGCCTGTATATTGAACAAACACATAAATAACAGAGCGATCTGGCTGCTGGTTTTATTAACGGAATTGTTTGCTTCATCAGTATGGAACCAGGCGTAACCTCGCTGAGAAATCCGCAGATTAAATCCCAGCGCAGAAAACAGCGACTGATATATTTCCGACTCACGCTCCAACTCCGCCCAAAGAGCAGGCTCGGCTACTCGGTTAAGATGTTTACCACTGTGAAACCAGCGAAACAATTCACTCAACGCTGTCAGTGATTGCAAATGAGAGACAAAAGCATTCATGATGGTTCTATCCGATGAGGGTAATATTGGACCTGAATTTCATGCAGGTCAGTTTCGATACATTCTCTGTGGAATGTCGCTTTCAAGTCCGGCTCTCTGATTAACTCGTGATATAGCCGTATCAAAGTAGCATCACTATATTCACCATAGTGTTGCTGCAACCAGATCAGTAAGTTTTCCACTGGTATGCTTGATAAAAGATGGAGCCTTACTGCTTCTCCATCTACTGCGTCAACCAAAGCATCATCAAATTCAACTTCGTCCGGGAATGCAATTAACTGGGGTTTGTAGGCAAGGGCTTCAGCCATAAGTTGCCGAATCTCATAACCCGCAGCCGCTCTTCTCGGGCGCGCCAGTCGCCAGACCGGTAATCCTTCAGTGGTTTGACGTGAGGAAAGTCCCCTCGTCAGTCCCCGCTTGCGTACTTGCCCAAGCAGGTAGCTAATCGCAGCCGACAAACTATTGTGTTCTCTTAGTTCCTCCCGCAAAGGTAATAACGTACTGGCACATTGCTGTGCCACGATCCGTCCCAGCCGCTGCAATTCTTTGGCTTGATAAGCAACATGCCGAAGTTGCAGATGATGAGAATAAAGCCCGCCCTGGATATTTATTGTTTCAACAGCCTTATCAAGCACTTTTTCTGCTTGTTCCAGATAGACATAAAAGGTGCCTGAAATCCCGGCGTCCATCATTTCGTTCATCGGTTCAATATATTGTTCATAAGCCTCTAATACCGCGCGATAGCGATACTGAATAGGCTGAGCGGAATCACCAGACTTCGCTTGCTCGGCCAAATCCATGATGGCATGCCGATCAACCTCCAGTTGCAGAGTTATTTGTCGAAACAACTCAGACAAACGCGCTGCCCCTTGACGAATAAGTTCATAATTAAATGGGGATAAGCCTTCTGAAGTCTGCATAATCGCCTGCTTAATTCCCTCCACTCTGGCTTTTAGCACCGACGACAAGCCTAACTCATGTTCGCGAGTCAGATTTCTGACGAACTCAAGCACTACAGGATTTATCTGCAATGACGATGTACGATCTAAATGTTGAACTACGTCGTTTTTACATAAATCATGTAACACCTCCGAAGCCTTACTGAATTCGCCATCAGGAGCGCAATGAAGTTTTCTAATAATTCCAGTAATGGTCTCTTCTTCAAAGGTTACCCATTCCCGAGACAGGCGGGTCAACGCTTCAATAACCTCCCAATGTTTGTAAAGCTGGAGTATTAACCCCTTAGGTGTCGCCATTTTATTTATCCTGTCAGTGTGACAAAATCCTTCTTATACGATAAAGCTCAGATGCAAATTCTTCTTTGGAAACAGTTACAACCAGGTCAGTATATGTAGATCGAATAGTCATGCCGATACTGGTTACATACACATGTCGCATTTTGGAGCATATATGACCCACAAGGAGCTAACCTGGGATCAGACTCTTCGCTTTCATCTGCTGGAAATTGTTCTACAGTGGGAGGGACGTCTTACTACCAATCACCTGTGTACCGCTTTTAACATAGGCCGCCATCAGGCATCGCGTGATATCAATCTCTACATAAAACACTACTCACCCAAGGGAGTGATCTACGATAAGAGCCTGAAGGGATATAAGCCTACCGCTTATTTTGTACCCCGCTTTAGCGAGGGTAAGGTTGATGAGTATTTGATGCTGCTGCATCGGGAGAAACAGTACCAGCGCCAGCACGCTGCTGGGGTATTGAGCCTACCGCTGATGGATCTACGTTACGGTCATATTGAGACAATGGATGTACCCAACAGGCATATAGATCCTGTCATCGTACGTGGTCTTATGCAGGCTGCCCGGAGCCAGATGCGCGTGGATGTTGACTATGTCTCACTGAGTTCAGCAGAAAAGAGCGGCCGCAATATTGTTCCTCATACTCTGGTTTATGACGGTATTCGCTGGCATGTGCGGGCGTACTGTGAAAAAAAACGAGAGTTTCTGGACTTTGTTATGAGTCGTTTCAGGGGAGAACCTGAGCTACTGGATATCTCTCCCTATGGCCGCGCTCAGGATCTTGAGTGGAATGCGCATGTCACGGCAGAGGTTATTCCTAATCCTTATCTGGGGGCAGAGCAACGGTCAATTATTGCCAGTGACTATGCGATGAAAGATGATAAGTTGCTGATCAAAAACAGAATCCCATTAATGCACTATACACTGGAGCGGATGCAGGTGAGCTACAACGGTGAGCACAAGGACCACCCTCTTCTTCATCCTCTGGTGTTGAATAACCGGGATGAGCTTATCGAGCAAGGATGTATTTTCAAACTTAAAAGCGCAGATATAGTCAGAACATAGGCCTGAACCCAGGTTGTGATCAGAAACAACGGCGTCAGTTGTTTACGCCTGAGCAACTGATGCAATTTCAGGAAATTATTTAACAATACTTCCTGGGTCAACAACAGATCCAAACCCTGGGCGTGGATCTGTTGTGATAACGTAGGCAAATCAGATTATTAATTTCCCGCTAAAAACACCTCAACGCCGAACGCTGGCAGCGGGTAGTGGTACCCGTTAAGCACGTCGCCATTCAGTAACGGTTTCAGCGCCCGGCTTTCTTCCGTCAGATCCAGCGTAACGGCCTGGTCACCATAGTTCTGCACGAAAATGTAGGTCCTCTCCCCGCTTTGTCTTGCCGTGGCGACCACCCCCTCCGGCAGCTGCATCGCCGTGCTGGCGGTCACGCCATGTTGATACGCAATCATCTGGTAAAAATCCTGCAGGAAATCGCTTCCGGTTCTTGCCGCCAGATAATACGCCTGCCCTTTGCCCCAGGCATTACGGGTTACCGCGGGCCTTCCGGCGTAGAAATCATCCTGATAAACACCAAGTACCTCTGCCGTTTCCGCGTGAATAAGATCGCAGAGTTCCCGACATTCGTACCCATGCTCCGGACTGCTCCACCCTGATGACGTCATGCTGATATGATTGGTTTCGCTATCGTACAGAGCGTCAATCTCTTCCGACCAGATACCCAATACGTCGCGCAACGGTCCCGGGAAACCGGTTGTGAAGCACAGGTCATCCGGATTGACGATCCCCGTCCAGTAGGTCGCAATAAAAATGCCTCCTGCCGCGACAAACTGATTAACGCGTGTGGCAAAGGCTTCATCCACCATATAGAGCATCGGGGCGATGATGACCCGGTAGGCGCTGAGATCTGACTGCTGAGACACGATATCCACCGGGATACTCTGCTGCCAAAGCGCCTGATAATGCTTCTGCACTGTCTCTTCAAACTTAATGCCACAGTTGCGAGGCCCGGCAGCGTCGTTTACTGCCCAGCGATTATCCCAGTCATAGACTATCGCCACTTCAGCCTGGTAATCCGCTCCCGCCGCAGGTGCCAGTTTTTCCAGGGCTGCACCGACCTGCTTTACGTCCTGCCCGACGCGGGTATTGAGATGACCGACGTGATCTACCACTGCGCCGTGTAATTTTTCGACCGAACCGCGGCTTTTTCGCCACTGAAAATACTGCACCGAGTCAGACCCATGGGCCAACGCCTGCAGAGCCGAAAGCAGGTGCATTCCCGGCCGTTTCAGCTTGCTGACCGCCTGCCAGTTGGTGGTGCCGGGGGTGGACTCCATCAGCAGGAACGGCAGACCCGGTTTCAGGCTTCGCATCAGATCAAACGTAAAGGCCGTGTACGCGGCGACCTCCTGCTGCTGTCGGGGTTTGTGCCACTCCGGATAACTGTCCCAGGAGATAAAATCCACCTCCTGCGCCAGACGCCAGTAGTCGTAATCGCTGAATACGCCATGGAAGTTAGTGGTCGCGGGCAACGCAGGATTAAAGGCTTTCACCGCCTGTATTTCATGGCGGCAAAAGAGCGCGACCTGCTCGCTCACAAAACGTCGCCAGTCGAGATTCAGCCCATGAACGGACTGTTCACCCAGCGGCCCCGGCGAATGGATCTGGCTCCAGCTTGAATATTCGTGACTCCAGAATGCACTCCACCAGCGCTCATTCAGGTTCTTTAAGGTCTGGTACTTCTGCTTCAGCCAGTCGCGGAAGGCCTGCTGGCAAATATCACAGTGGCACTCGCCGCCATACTCATTAGAGATATGCCAGGCCAGAACTGCCGGGTGGTTCGCATAGCGTCTGGCAAGCTGCTGATTAATATTCCCTGTCAGCCGTAAATATTCCGGGGAAGAAACACAATGATTATGCCGCTCTCCATGCAGGTTCCTGGTCTGGTCTTTATTGGTCCGCAATACCTCCGGATATTTTTCTGATACCCATGCCGGCCTTGCCCCACTCGGAGTTGCCAGAAAAACAAAAATCCCGTTGGCATACAGTCTGTCCAGAACCGCATCCAGCCACTCAAACTGGTATTCACCTTCGGCGGGCTCCAGTGTAGACCAGCTGAATATCCCCACCGACATCACGTTGCATTTCGTCTCTTTCATCAGGGCAATATCTTTCTCAAGAATATCGGGCTGACTGAGCCACTGGTCAGGATTATAATCCGCACCGTGTAAGAAATTGAGTTGCGTAAATAACTTGCTCATAACCACCTCCCTTATGCTAAAGATTCTCTCTCTTGAGAAAGAGCAATAACTTTGTCTTTTTTGTTCCTCAGAGAGAACACCGAGAACAGCGTAAAGAGTCCTGAAATAACGCCAAGAATGATATAGGTATTGGCAAACCCAATGGTGTCATATAAATGGCCGACCACCGGGGAGTAGATCGTCGTGGCGATGGACGCCGCAAACAGCACCAGTAAATAGATCGTGGATGATAATTTATGGTCAAAATTCTGCGCAATAAACTTAAAGACAGAGATCAGGATTAAAGGTTTTTCTATGGCGTGCATCATCTTCACCGCAGCGATCCATACCGGACCCAGCGGAACCGCAGAGCCCAGAATACGCACCGACATAATGGTTCCGGCAATCACCAGCGCCCACTTCGCGCCGACACGGTTAACAAACCACGGCATCAGCCCAAGGAATAAGGTCTCGCCGCACACCTGAATCGACGCCAGGGTGCCGTACCATTTATTCCCTTCGTCAACGCTTGGGAACTGTAAAGAGAAGTACTGTGCGAACTGTTGATCGTAGGTGTCATAGATTTGCGTGACGAACAACGTAAAAATAATCAGCATCCAGAACTGCTTGTCTTTCATCAATTCAAAAACATGCCCCGCTTTTAATGACGAGGTCATTTTTTCTTCTTCCAGCGTGACCGTGATTTTCGTCAGCATAAAGCACACAGCCGCTAACACGATGGCAATGCTGGCCAGCCAAAATGAGAGATTTGGATTATCGTTAATATTACGCCCGACAATATACGCCGCAGCTGCCCATCCCAAAGAGCCCCACATTCTCACCCGTCCATATTCGAAAGAATAACGGCGCGATATTTTGTCGATATAGGAATCAATAACGCCACACCCGGAGTTAAAAATCACCCCCAGATAAATCCCGCCCAGAATCGCACCCAACCAGAAGGAGCTGACCAGCAAAGGCGCATAAATATAAATAAAGAAGGGTCCGACCGGCAGTAGCAGCGCAATAATTAAAAAGATGAGCGATTTTTTAGTGCCGAATTTATCAGAGATAAAACCGAAGAACGGCTGCATGGTTAGCGCAATAAAGGCATTTATGGCATACAACCACCCTGTTTTCGTCGCGCTGATCCCAAGATGTTGCGTCGTCCAGATAACAAAAAAGGCCATCGTCGAGGACCAGGCAAACAGATAGAGAAAATCGAAAATACTTAAAAGGATGTAGTTCCTTTTACCGGTAACCATATTTTTCTTCCTCATCAAGGAACAGGGTTGTTGCTTCGCTGAGCGTGCAGCGAATAGCGTTCTTTTGGGTCACGTTGGAACGGCTGGGCCAGGATAACTGTCCGCAGCCTGAAAATGTATGACGTTCACATCAATATGTTACATACAATACCTGACAAAAGTCGCAAACAACCCCCGCTGATGAAAACTGCAACCACCATCACAGAACACAATTTTTTAAGCGTAAAAAGGTGAGCAAGATCGCTAAATCCCAACATGTGAACGTATGACATTTTGATATAATGTTGCCTTCAGACTGCGGAGAAACGCGTATTTTTAGCCACGTGAAACAAAGGATCGAGGGTGAATAAAAACAGAAATGCGACGCTGGAAGATGTTGCTCGCCAGGCGGGCGTCTCCTACCAGACCGTCTCCCGGGTGCTCAATAAATCTGTGAATGTCGCCGAGAAAACGCGGATTCGCGTTGAGCAGGCGATTGAGGATCTGCGCTACGTTCCTAACCGTCTGGCGCAACAGCTGGTCGGGAAACGCACCCAGGCGCTGGGATTAATCACCACCTCCCTGGCGCTACACGCGCCGTCGCAAATCGCCGCATCGGTGAAAAAACATGCCCGTGAAGCGGGGTACCAGGTATTGATATCCATGATTGATGAGCGCGACGCCACGGCGATCCAGCAGTCGATCAACGACTTTAAATCCCAGTTTATCGAAAAAATCCTGATTAACGTCCCGCTGGAGACGCCCCTCGCCCGGGAGCTGGCGGAACACAACGCCGATGTGACCTGCCTGTTTCTCGACGTCGCCCCGGACAGCGACGTGTTTCACGTTATCTTCGACCCGGCTAACGGTACCCAGGAGAGCGTTAAGCGCTTATGTGACCAGGGGCATAACGACATCGCGCTGATGCCGGGTCCGCAGAATTCTGTTGCGGCAAAATTGCGCCTGGAAAACTGGTTAAGCAGCCTGGCCGCATTTGGCAAAATGCCCGCGGCGATCATCTATGGTACCTGGGATGCCCAAAGCGGTCACGACGGTGTACAACAGCTTATCGACAATAAGATAGAGTTTAGCGCCCTGTTAGTGGGTAACGACCAGATGGCGCTGGGCGCATTGAGCGCATTGAACAAAGCCGGCATCGCGGTACCCCGCCAGGTTTCCATTATTGGCTATGATGACAGTTATGAAAGCGCCTTCTTCATCCCTTCCCTTACCACGGTGCGCCTCGATTTAGACGCGCAGGGAAAGGAGGCGGTAGCCAGAGTGCTCGCAGCAGCACCGGAAAGCGCTCCCGACAGTTGCATTCTGCCTGCGGAATTTATTTTGCGTGATTCGATTGCGGTAAATTAAAAGGGATAACAAAGCCGCGCAAGCGGCTGTCCTCCTGAATGAATCACCGCGCTGGCTCCGCAAACCCTCTCCGGTACGCCGCAGGCGTGGTCGACAGCTGATTGCGGAAGTGATGGCGCATGGTCGCTACGCTGCCAAATCCCACCTGTTCAGCAATCCGCTCTATCGACAGCTGGGTGTTCTCCAGTAGATCCTGGCTACGAGTCAGGCGGGCATGAAGCAACCACTGGGCAGGCGTTTTGCCGGTGGTCGCCGCAAAACGGCGCAGAAAGGTACGGGGACTCATGCCGACAAATTTCGCCAGCGAATCGACGCTGTGCGGAGCGGCAAGGTTTTCAAGCAGGTAATCAAAGAGCGCGCCAAGCCGGTGGCCCTCATAGGCGACCGGTACCGCCTGCTGGATAAACTGCGCCTGGCCGCCATCACGATGCGGCGACACCACCAGCCGACGCGCCACCTGGTTAGCCGCCACGCTGCCATAATCCCGGCGCACCAGATGCAGACACAGGTCGATACCCGCGGCGCTGCCGGCGGAGGTCAGCACATCACCGCTGTCGATATACAGTACGTCAGGGGTCACCTGAATGGCGGGATAACGCTGCTGCAGCAGGTCGGTGTAACGCCAGTGGGTGGTGGCCTGACGATTATCGAGCAACCCTGCGGCGGCCAGCACAAAGACGCCAGAACAAATAGATAAAATTCTCGCCCCACGCTGATGGGCGGCGACGAGCTGCTCACACAGCGCGGCGGGTACCGGGACATCGGCGCCCCGCCAGCCAGGAATGATAATGGTCCCGGCCTCCGCCAGCAGCTCCAGCCCGCCGTCGACCACCAGCCGGATGCCGCCCGTAGCGCGCAGCTCCCCCGGCTCGACACTCGCCACCGCAAAGCGATACCAGTGATCCCCCATTTCAGGGCGGGCAAGGCCAAAAATTTCCACAGCGATGCCGAATTCAAACGTACACAAGCCGTCATAGGCCAGCGCAACCACCAGAGGATTTTTCATCACCGCACTCAGGGTATTTTTGTCATGATCTCGATGGTATATGGCATTTCTGCCAGCTGTCAAAACCGCGCTGCCGCCGTAGAGTAAAGTCTCAATTCTGGAGGAAATTATGAGCTATGTGACTGATTACCCTGCCGCGGCGGCAGAAAACGCGGTGAACCATTTTTTACAGCGACTGAGCGTGGAGACAGATTGTGCCGATGTCTGGAGTGCCTTCAAAGAGGGGGATACCGATTTTGTGTTGCTGCACGTGGTGGGCAGCCCGGAGATCTTTGCCCGACGCCATATTCCGGGCGCCCTGCATCTGCCCCATCGGGAGATCACCGCCCAGCGGATGGCGGAATGGCCAGCGGATACCCTGTTTGTGGTCTACTGCGCCGGGCCGCACTGCAACGGTGCCGATCGCGCGGCGCTGAAGCTGGCGCAGCTGGGTCGCCCGGTGAAAATTATGATTGGTGGCATGACCGGGTGGGCCGACGAAGGTTTTGCTTTTAACGACCGGTAAAACAACAGCGACCCCGTATCATCTATGGGGTCGCTGGCACTCCCCTTACCTGCCCGTCGCCGGATAGATGGTCTGCTCCGGCAGCACCCGGCGATCAAAACGTCTGAACGCATAGTACAGCGCCGCCGTACAGAACCAGCCGATGATCCACGACACGTCATTGTCGGCGAAGATCCACGTCAGGGAGCCGTGATAGAGCGGGTTTTCAATGAACGGCAGCTGGATCAGGACACCAACGGTATACACGCTAATCCCAAACATATTCCAGTATCCGTAGCGTTCACGCGGATCGAACAGCGCCGGAATATCCACCGCTTTACGGGAAATAATAAAGTAGTCGGTCAGGCTGATGGCGCTCCACGGCACGAAGAACGCCAGCAGGAACAGCAGGAAATGGGTGAAGTGTTTCAGGAATGCCGGTTCGCTGAGCAGTGCAATCACGCAGGAGATAGCCACCATCAGCACCACAAAGATCACCCGGCTTCTCTGGCTCAGCGTGGTCTGGTTGCGAAAACCCGACACGATGGTGGTCAACGACATAAAGCTGCCGTAGGCGTTCAGGGTGGTGAAGGTGATTTTGCCGAAGCAGATCGCAAAATAGATCACCATCGCCATCGCCTCGCTTTTGCCCAGCCCGACAATGTAGCTCACTTCATGCCCCTTGAAAGCGCTGCCGGCAATCGCTGCGGTGATCACCCCGAGGGTCATCGAGGCCTGGGTGCCCAGCACCGTGCCGCTGAAGACGGAGAAGAAGGTTTTCACCCCGGAGACGTCTCGCGGCAGATAGCGCGAGTAGTCCGACACGTAGGGGCAAAAGGCGATCTGCCAGGATGAAGAGAGCGACACCGCCAGCAGGAACATCGGCATCGAGAAGTGGTTGTTCTGCGCAATCGCCCCCAGATCGCTGGACATCAGCAGGGCGATAAACAGGTACACAAACGCCAGTACGCCCACCACGCTCGCCACCTTGCCGAGCTTGTGGATCACGCGATAGCCCAGCACCGCGATCACGATAATGATCGCGCTGAACAGGATCATCCCCGCCACGTTCGATACCGACAGCAGTTTCGCCATCGCCTGTCCGGCCAGCACCGTTCCGCTGGCGGAGAAGCCAACGTACATCACGCATACCAGCACCAGCGGGATCACCGCCCCCAACACGCCAAACTGAGCGCGGCTGATGATCATCTGCGGCAGGCCCAGACGTGGCCCCTGCAGGGCGTGGAATGACATCACCGTCGCCCCGAGCACCTGCCCCACCAGCAGACCAATGATGGACCACACCACATCGCCGCCCAGCACCACCGCCAGCGCGCCGGTCACAATGGCCGTGATCTGCAGGTTGCCGCCAAACCACAGCGTGAACTGACTGAAGGGGTGACCATGACGTTCATTATCCGGGATGTAATCGATGGAGCGCGTTTCCGACAACCGCGTCCCGTTTTTCTTTGACTGCGTTTCTGAAGACGAAAAAGACGACATAGCTTCCTCTCTGAATGGATAATGAATGACCGCCAGACACCCTGCCTGCGTCAGGGCAACGCCACATGACAGATCATGTATATACAACCATTGACATCTGCCGACACGAATCTGATGATGGATTTGTGAACTGAACTGTGAATAATTTGTAATTATTTTGAAAATTATCTGTAGCACATATGAATCATTAACCACCACAATCAGGGTCAGACGGACATGATTACCCCCTTTACGCTTGCTTCCCTGCCGGTCACCCCGTGGAAAAACGGGGCGGGCGAAACCCGGGAAATCGTCAGTATTCCCTCGGCGGATGCCCCCTTTCTGTGGCGAGCCAGCATCGCTACGCTCGGCCAGGATGGACCTTTCTCCCTCTTCCCCGGTGTCGACCGGGTGATTATGCTGCTCGGCGGTTCCGGGCTGTGGCTGCGCGGCGACGACCTGCTGCACCGCCTTGAGCCCGGCGTGCCCTGGGCCTTTCCTGGCGAGTGGCCGCTTGCCAGCGAGGGTGTCACCGGGCCGGGCCTGGATTTTAACGTCATGACCCAGCGCAGCCGGGCCCGCGCGCAGGTGACGATCGCAAGCCACGCCCTGCGACCCGGGGCGGAGGGCATCGCATATGTGCTGAACGGTCACTGGCAGTTAGCCGGAAATCATTGTTCGCCTGCCAGCGGGATCTGGTGGCAGGGGGAGACGCCGGGCGAGCTTGTGCCACACTCAGAGGAGGCGTCGCTGCTGCTGGCGGAGATCCGCCGTCATGATGAGAGAACAGACAGGAGTGCAGATGAGTAACAACAGACGAGCGGTTCCCGGGATCCGCCATTACGCCGGGCCGGCGGGCGGCTGGGGAGCCTTAAAAGCCACGGCCATTGCCGTGCGCACGCAGATGGATGCCTTTGACGCCCCTGCGACCCTGCTGCGCACCAACCAGCCCGACGGCTTTGATTGCCCTGGCTGCGCCTGGCCCGACAAAGAGCACAAGTCCACCTTTCAGTTTTGCGAGAACGGCGCCAAGGCGGTGACCTGGGAAGCGACCACGAAGCGCGTTACTCCTGAATTTTTCGCGGCGCACACCGTCAGCACCCTGTGGGCGAAAAGCGATTTTGAGCTGGAGGGCTATGGCCGTCTGACCCATCCCATGAAGTACGCTCCGCAGAGCGACACCTTTCGCCCGGTAGAGTGGGACGAGGCCTTTACCCGTATCGGGGAGGTGCTGCGCAGCCTGGCGCCGAATCAGGTGGAGTTTTACACCTCCGGGCGCGCCTCGAACGAAGCCGCGTTCCTGTATCAGCTGTTTGCCCGCGAACTGGGCACCAATAACTTCCCCGACTGCTCCAACATGTGCCATCAGGCCACCAGCGTCGGTCTGCCCCGCTCCATCGGCATTGGTAAAGGCACCGTCTCGCTGGAGGATTTTGACCACACCGAGCTGGTGATCTCCATCGGCCATAACCCGGGCACTAACCACCCGCGGATGATGGGTACCCTGCACGAGCTTGCCCGCCGTGGCGTGCCGATTATCGTCTTTAACCCGCTGCGCGAAACCGCCCTTGAGCGCTTCGCCGATCCGCAAAGCGTCCGCGAGATGGCGACGTACAGCGCCACCGATATCGCCTCAACCTACTATCAGGTGAAAGCCGGGGGTGACGCCGCCGCGTTAAAGGGGATCTCCAAACACTTGCTGGTGCTGGACGCGCTGGATCGCGACTTTATCGCCACCCAGACCCAGGGGTTCGCGGAGTTTGCCGCCGACATCGCCGCCACTACCTGGGAGGCCATCGAACGCGAGTCCGGGCTCAGCCGCGCCGATCTGGAGAACGTGGCGCAGATCTACGCCAAATCCCACGCCACCATCATCACCTACGGCATGGGGATCACCCAGCACAACAAGGGCACCGCCAACGTGCGCCTGATTGCCGACCTGCTGTTGCTGCGCGGCAATATCGGCAAGCCCGGAGCAGGTATTTGCCCGCTGCGCGGCCACTCCAACGTGCAGGGTAACCGCACGGTGGGGATCACCGAAAAACCGACCACCGCCTTCCTCAACCGGCTGGGCGAGGTGTTTGGCTTTACGCCGCCGGCCGCCCAAGGCCACGACGCGGTGCAGGCCGCCCAGGCGATGATCGACGGCGAGGCCAAAGCGCTGCTCTGCCTCGGGGGCAATTTTGCCGTAGCGATGCCCGATCATGACAAGGCTTTCCCGGCGTTAAAAAGCCTCGATCTCAGCGTGCATGTTGCCACCAAGCTGAACCGCACCCACCTGCTTGTCGGCAAAGAGACGTATCTGCTGCCCTGCCTCGGGCGCACCGAGCTGGACATACAGCGCAGCGGCCAGCAGTCGATCACCGTGGAAGATTCCATGTCGATGGAGCATGCCTCCAGCGGGAAGCTGAAACCGGCCTCGCCGTGGCTGCGCTCGGAGCCGGCCATTGTCGCCGGGATAGCCCACGCCACCCTGACGAACAGTAAAACCGACTGGCTGGCGCTGGTGGCCGATTACGATCGCATCCGCGACCGGATCGAACAGACTCTTCCCGGCTTTGAGAACTTCAATGAACGGATCCGTATTCCCGGCGGATTCCGCATGCCGCTGCCGCCTACCGAGCGCGTCTGGCCTACCGCCAGCGGCAAGGCGATGTTCTCCCTGTTTGACGGCGTAACGGAGAACAGCCCGGGGGAAGGTGAAAACGTGCTGCGCCTGGTCACCCTGCGCAGTCACGACCAGTACAACACCACCATCTACGCCCTGGACGATCGCTATCGTGGGGTGTTTGGTCGCCGCGACGTGTTGTTTATGAATGAAGAGGATATGCAGCAGCTGGGGCTGGAGCATGGCGACCGGGTGGATATCACCACCGCCCTGCCCGACAGTCGGCAGCGCCTCGACGACATCACCCTGGTGGCCTACAGCATTGCGCCGGGCACGGTGGCTGCCTACTACCCGGAGGCTAACGTGCTGGTTCCGCTCAATTATCTTGATAAGGAGAGCGGCACGCCATCGTATAAATCGGTGCCGGTACGTATCACCCTGCGTTCAAAAGAGATGAGGACGCTATAGCGCGCCATGCGCATTAATCAGGCAAAGGTGTCTTCGCGTAGACAGATTGTCTTATTTGGTTCATGCTAAGACTATATCAGTCACGCTGAGCTGAGGGAGCGATCACATGACGAAGCACCTGAACCTTAACTCTGAAGCCCGCGGCGATCGCGATCTCATCGCCATCAGAGCTGCAATGAACATTCTGGATAAATGGGGCTGCACGACAGAGCAACAGCAGAACATTCTGCAACTCTCCAGAGCGGCGCTCTACAAATACCGCCAGAAAGAGACGAAGACGGCCTCGCTGACTCACGATCAGTTAACCCGGATCAGCTACCTGCTGAATATGCACTCGGCGCTGCGGATCGTGTTCAGCAACCCCGAGAACGTCTACGGGTTTATGTCCATGGCAAATCACAATGCTTACTTCAATGGGGCAACGCCATTGTCCCTGATTGAGGGGGGGGAGTTCGGCAACCTGCATGAAGTCGCCAAGCGGGTTGATGTTCTGCGCGGAGGCCTGTCCGGATGATCCATCCTGAGATCCCCAGAACGGCACAAACTCCCATCAAAGGCTACCGCCTGCTCCATACCAAGTACCCTGCCATTTACGTGTTCGAGGACGTTGCCACCCCGGAAGAGTTTGACGTTCTCTATGACATCCAGAAATTAACCAATCCACGCCTGTCGCAGGAAGTGGGAAATCTGGCGCTACTGCCTCGCGAGGAGTGGGTGCTGGGGATCCGCGGCGCACATTATGCAATGGCGGCCTTCACCCATATCAACCCCGACGGCAGCCGCTTCTCGAATGGCGATTTTGGCGTCTACTATCTCGGGAACAGCCAGGAAACGGCGCTGGCCGAAGTGGTCTATCATTGCCAGCGCTACTGGCAGAACGTGCCTGAACTGAAGTTCGAAAGGTTCGAGTATCGTTGTCTGGAGACGGAGCTGAGCGGCTCGTCCTTTGCCGATATCTCCGGCCTGCCGGATACGCACCCCTGGTACCATCCAACGGACTACCGCGCACCGCAACAGCTGGGCGCAAGCCTGCGCGTCGCGGGTGAGACCGGCATAACATACCGCTCGGTTCGCCACCGGGAAGGTATTTGCTGGGCACTGCTAACCCCGAAACCTATCACCAGCATTATTCAGACCTCCCTGCACCAAATCATCTGGGACAAAGGCATGGTCAGCGTCGGGCTGGTGACGCCTACGTAAGAGCAATATTCAGGCATTATCACCATCTAAAAGCGAAGTGCCGTAAGAGTTGTCGATAGTGCAGAGCCAACGGTCATTTTCCAGGCGGAAGACATAGGTTGCCCGACGCGTTATCTCAGCGGTTCCACCCAGTTCATCCGGATAAAAAAGCTGGGTTTCCATGATCACCAGCGCATCTCCGCCGCCTTCGATGATCTGCATTTCGCCCTGTTTGACGATGAGCCGATCCTGAAAATAGTCCGAGATAGAGATAAACGCGCTGCGGATATTGTTTTTGCCCTTAACGATCGTACCGGGCTTAACCACCAGCACGGCGTCTTCAGCGTAATACTCCATCAACGAATCGAAATCTTTGGCTGTGATCGCCCTGTCACAGGCCTTAATGATCTGGCGAAGCGGATGTTCGTTCATGTGCTTTTCTCCTGGTGAGTGGCTGCCTGTATTCACTCTATCATCAGACGGCGCAATGTGTAGGCCGGGCAAGCGAAGCGCCCCCGGCATGCCTTTACTATTCAAAGATTAATGCGCCAATAAATACCCCGCCGCGCAAAACGCCACTACCCCGGCAATGACCGTGGCAAATAACCCGCGGGTCAGAATGCCCACCAGCGTGGCAAAACCCGCCGCCAGCAGCGAAATGCTGATCCCGGAATCGGTCATCGCAGGCTTGCTCAACAGTTCAGCGGCGACCAGGGCGGCCATGATGGCGGTGGGGATAAAGCTCAGCCACTGTAATAGCACATCCGGCAGACGGAAGCGGGACAGCAATAACACCGGCACGGTACGCATCAGGGCGGTGACCAGCGCCGAGGCGAGAATGGTCAGCAGAATATGTCGTTCCATCTTATTTTCCTTTCCGGGTGCGTAACAGCAGCGTCGCCAGGGTCGCGGCAAGGGAGGCGGCCACAATCACCACCAGACTGAGCGAGCCATTCCCGGCAGTTAACAGCGTAATGACCACCGCGACAGCGATATTGATGGTTTCGAGTACCTTTCTGCGGCTGGCGAACCACATCATCAGGATCAGGCCGATAAACATCGACACCAGGCTAAAGCCCAGCCCCTCCATCAGCGATGCAGGCAGCGTGGTCGCCAGCCAGGCACCGGTCACGCAGGCGATGATCCAGTTCAGCCAGGCAGTCACGTTCAGGCCCAGCATCCAGGCATAGCTGATGTTGCCCTGTGGGCTGGCGCGCTGAACCGCCACGCCAAAGGTTTCGTCCGTCAGCAGCAGCCCGCTGACCACTTTTTGCAGCGTGGTGTAGTCGCGAAAAAAGACGCTCATGGAGGAGCTCATCAGCAGGTAGCGCAGGTTCACCAGCAGCACGCTCAGCACCACGGATGCCATTTCGGCTCCCGCCGCCCACAGAGAGTAAAACAGAAACTGCGCCGACCCGGCGTAGAGGGCACTGGCCAGCAGGGCAATTTGTCCGGTGGTAAAACCCGAGAGCGTGCCGATCGCCCCGGCGGCAAAGCCAATGCTCCAGTAGCCCGCAATGGTCGGGATACAGGCGGCAATACCGGCCCGAAATTCGCCCGTCGCGGACGCGGGGTGCCCGGTATTTATCTTCGTTAACATTATTGCTTCCCTTGTATTGCTTAGTGCGATAACTATCTTAAGAATCAACACCAAAAGCCAGAGTAAAAATGAGATCTGGTTTGTAGGCCGGGCAAGCGAAGCGCCCCCGGCATTGCTCCACCCCGCCACGATGCGCACTATTTCAGACACTCAGTTTTAACGCGCGAAACACCGCCATCACCATGCCAATGATAATAATGGCGATCAGGATGCTGACAGAGCGCATGACCGCCTGAATCGGCTCGGTCAGCCACAACGACTCCTGGATATAAACGATGATCCAGGCCACGGTAAACTGCCGACCAAAATAACTGATGGACGGCTTTCCCTGTTGCAGGTGACACCCCAGCCATAACCCCGCGACCAGCGTGGCGATATAAACCGGGGGATAATGGTGCATGACGGGTAAAAGGATCAAACTCAGTAATGTAGCGGCCATGCAGCCGTATAAACGTTGCTGCATTCGCTGGCTGACCTGCTGCTGTACGGGCTGAGTCGAGGCCGGAAGAATAAAGACCGCCAGCACGGAAACCATCGCCTGCCAGAATCCCGTCAGCTGGAAAACAAGCAGTATCGGCGTCACCAGTAACAAGGTGATCCCGGCCTGCAGGGGCAACAGCGGTCGGCGGGGCGGCTCAGGGTGACTATTTTGCTGCGGCGTTGCAACCTGTCTGCAACGGTTCAACGGGTAAAAGAGTACAGCAATCGCAATACAGACTGCACAACCCAGCACCACCTCTTCGATGCGGTTAAACGTAAAACGTAGCAGATGGCGCAACTCACTGTTCTTCTGCGCTTCCGCCATCACCATCATGGATGTGACCGCCCCCAGTACCCAGGAGTATGACCAGCGGGAGACGTCCGCCCGCCATACCGCCAAGCCCCCGACAATTGCGCAGAACAGGACCAGAAACGCCGCGTCCTGGATGAGATAGGTGCTAAGCAGGAGTGCCAGCACACCGCCAAGTACCGTCCCCGTCACCCGGTTGAAAGCCCGGACCGTCGAGGCCTTGACTGACGTATTCATGACCGCGTAGCTACTGAGTGCTGCCCAGCCAGGGTAATCAAAACCCGCCAGATCGGACAACAGCACCGACACCAGCACGGCAGCGATAACCTGAATCGCGAATATCTCTTTCAGCGTTACTGCGACCAGACGATTTAGCCACTGTTTGAGTTGAGCGGTCGGTGAATGAAAGCTGATGTTCACGATCTTCTCCCTCTTTTTATTTGGCTAAAAGGGAGTGTAGTTAGCCGCGCAGGGCAAGCAAATCACCCGGTATGACCTTTCTGGAAGGCGCCTCGCAAAGCCTTAAGCAACCTTATGTAATTCGGGGTGAACTCTTTTTTTCAGAGGTTCGGCGTCATAGAGTGACGGCGTTGCGGCACATCCGCAATCGGGCCCAGGAACCCGTACTTTCACGCCACGGCAATATTTTTGTCGCGACAGCGCTCATCCCTTTAAAATCACGGTGGCGCTGGCGGAGCAGCCGCAAGGCTGGCCGTTTTCTTTGTGGGCGGTATTCCTACCTCCGTCAGCGCTACCACTTCGCTGCGCCGCGCTGATGAGCATGTTGCTTGAAACTGACGATAGCGAAACATGTACTGCGCTCTGTGAACGTCTGCTGCATGGTCTCCCCCAGCTGCGGGAACTCTGTGATGCCGACCTGCCGCCGTACCTGGTCGCGCAATTAATCGTGGGGTGAGAAAGCCACCTCCTGCGTACCGGAGTGCTGGCAGGAAACGGCATTACAGGTGGACTATGCGCAGGCGTTAACGCAGGCGCTGCTGAACGTCAGGATAGATAACCCGGTCACAAAGACCGGGTTTGTGCTGGTTATAGGTGCCTTTCTCTCATCCTGGTGACAGTGAAAATCAATAGTGTTTTGATTATTACTGACGCAGTGAGAACGGATAAAATGAATAAATCATTCCACGCCTGCTCGGTAATAAATCCAAACCGTTCGCTGAAGCGCTTGAAAAAATACACTTCAGGCAAGAGCAGGTAAAATTCTCAAAAAATCACGAGAAATGACAGGAACTGAATAAGCCATAGCCCTGCTTGTTTCGCTGGCATCATCGTTAATACACTTTAATAGTGTCGTAATCGGAAATCGTTACTGTAGAAATTGCAAAGCACATTTAACGAGTGTCCATGTAATAAAAGCAAGCATATATAACACCCTTATCATTGACATTCCTGATAATGGTTTAATTTTGTATGTTACTCTTTAGAGTAATACGTAAAAATAACAACCTGAGGTTTCATTGACAATAGTATGAAAAAAGAGACTAATTCGGAAGCTAAAATTATCGGAATTTACTTTGCTTAATGTTATTTTATCACTAAACCTTTTGGAGGATACCTCGGACCAATGTAAGGAAACAAGGTGATTTATGGCATTACATGGAAAACTGCTTCTGAACGGAGCTGATTATGCGCCCTTCAATTTGTATGGTGTTGGCGTATTTATGGCGCACTCAGGGAAAGGCGTATATCGAAACAAAGGTGCTTGTGGGGCAATTCCAAATGACGGCCCATTGCCACCGGGTAAATACTGGATTGTTGAACGTGGCTCGGGTGGTGCTGGATCATGGATTAAAGCAAAATCTCAGGATCTGGTTAACAGGGCTTTTTACGGCGCAGAATTTGATCGTGATGAATGGTTTGCCCTTTATCGGGATGACTGGGGTATTGATGATGGCACATGGGTTAATGGCGTAAAGCGTGGATTATTCCGTCTTCATCCAGGGACGATTTCTGAAGGCTGCATTACAATAGCTCATAATTCTGATTATGCCCTTATCCGAAACGCATTATTAAATACTTCGCCTGTACAGGTTCCCTGTCAGCGTTCTCTCATGGCTCTGGGTTGGGTTGAGGTGATAAATACCTATGGCAATACTTGTCCGTAGAGCGTTAAAAATCGCATTTTACCTTTTTGTTTCGGTGTGTGTAGGCCGTACGCTGGGGAGTCCTGAAATATGGATGAATCATAGCGTCGCTCAATGGATTGGACACTTATTATATGGACCTGGAGAAATAGGCGCAGATAATTTCCATGACCTTTACTTTTTTATCACGATAATGACAGTTTTCCCGATAACAACCGTTATCTATATTTTGACAATGAAGTTAATCAAAAGAGTAAGGAGTTTGTAAAATGCCAATCCCTCCCTATTTATGGCTAAAGGACGACGGCGGTGCTGACATTAAAGGTTCTGTTGATGTTAAGGACCGTGAAGGAAGTATAGAGATAATCGGAATGAGTCACGGGATTAACCTGCCTGTAGATAGTGCTAATGGCAAAATCACAGGTACACGCCAACACTCTTCTGTGAGGTTAGAAAAAGAGGTTGATAGCGCTACGCCTTATCTCTACAAGGCCGCAGCGACTGGTCAAACCCTTAAAAGTGCCGAGCTTCGTTTCTACCATATCAACGACGCAGGACAAGAAGTCTGTTATTACACTGTATTAATGGAAAATGTGAAAGTAACAGGAGTCAATTGCGGTGTTCCAAACGTGAAACTCTCCGGTAACGATAAAATGAATCATATTGAGAGCATAAGCTTACAATACGAAAAAATCACCTGGCGCATTGTAGACGGAAACATCATGTTTACCGACGCATGGAATGAGCGCCCGACGGCGTAAACAAAGAGGGCGCATTGCGCCCTCTGTTTTTCGTATTATTTAGTGAAGAAAAATCGTCCGGCCTGATAGGTTGCCGTGCCAACTTTAGACATTTAAGCACCGTGGAGGTTGACCATTGTGCTGACCGCTATCCAGTCCCGGCCCTTACAACCCTAAACAATCACTCCTTAACCCGCGCCCGCTTCCCTCTCTGCTCTTCATTACTTTCAGCAGTTTCCACCAGCGTAAAACTAAAATTCACCTCCGTATGCTCCCCGTCAAGATCCCGCTGTTTAGCTACGGCACTGTCCGTAATCTTCACCGGATCCGCAATCAGCTCCGCCCTCGTCGCAAAGGCAAAGTCATCCCACAGATACTCATCCCCGTTCAGGTTGATCTGCGTGGTCAGGTGCTTATACCCCGGTGCCGACACAAAGAAGTGCACGTGCGCCGGGCGGTTACCGTGGCGGCCAATGGCTGTCAGCAGCTTCTGGGTCGGGCCATCCGGCGGACAGCCGTAGCCGCACGGCACGATGCTGCGCACCGCATAGCGGCCATCTTCACCGGTACGGATGCGGCGGCGCAGGTTATATTCGCTCTGGGACTGGTCGAAGAACGAGTAGCCGCCGAGGGTGTTGGCGTGCCAGATATCGACAATCGCGCCCGCCACCGGCTTACCCTGCAGATCGGTCACCTGGCCCTGCAGCCACATGGTTTCCGCCTGCTCCTTGCCGTCGTCCATGCGGGCAAAGCCATCGCTCAGCGGCGCATTCGCCACGTACAGCGGGCCTTCGATGGTGCGCGGGGTTCCCTGGTTCTCGCCGGATGCCGCTTCTTTCTCGTCGGCACGCATATCCAGGTAGTGCTCCAGGCCCAGGCCAGCCGCCAGCAGCGCCGCCTCCTGGCGACCGCCCAGCTCGTTGAGGTAGTTCACCGCCACCCAGAACTCTTCGTCGGTGACGTCGAACTGCTTAATGGTTTTGCACAGGTCGCTCAGCAGCTGGTGCATGATGTTTTTCAGACGATCGTTACCGCCGGTGGCGTTTAAGCCGCTGCTGATCGCCAGTAAGGATTCCAGTTCGGTTTGATGTGCAGGATTCACGGACATTGCATCTTCCTCTTTGTAGGGTTCAGTTTGTTGTTATGTCGACGACTACTGTTCGTTATGAATGGAGGACGGATGCATGCACAGAGGCTGCACGCTGATGTCCATCCAGGGGTAGAGCGGCAGCGCGGTCAGGATGTCGTGCAGCTCCTGGTTGTCCGCCACGTCAAAAATGCTGACGTTGGCGTACTGCCCGACCACGCGCCAGATGTGCGGCCATTTGCCCTCCCGCTGTAAGCGCTGGGAGTAGGCTTTCTCTTTCGCTTTGATCGCTTCAACCTCTGCCGAAGGCAGCGACGACGGGATGTTGACCGTCATTTCCACTTTAAAAAGCATCGCGTTTTCCTTTTATTGACGTGCGTAATGGCGCAGCTTGTCTTCATCGATTTCAACGCCTAACCCCGGCCCCTGCGGTAACGTCACCTCTCCCTGGCTGAATTCCAGCGGACGTACCACGATGTCTTCCTTCAACAGCAGTGGGCCGAACATCTCGGTGCCCCACCGCATCTTTACCGTCGACCAGGCGTGCAGCGAGGCCAGGGTGCCGAGCGTCCCTTCCAGCATGGTGCCGCCGTACAGCGCCACGCCCGCCGCCTGCGCCACGTGCGCCAGCTTCAGGGCCTGCGCCGGGCCGCCCGCTTTGGCGATCTTCAGGGCATACGCGCCGGTAAAGCCGCCGCTTGCAAGGGCGTAGCCGTCATGGCTGGTTGCCACCGCTTCGTCGGCGAGGATCGGTACCGCGAAACGCTGGCTGAGAGTGATAAGCCCCTGTCGATCCCAGAGCGGGATCGGCTGTTCCACCAGGTCGATCCCGCCGTCCTGCAGCCGGGTCATCCCTTTGATGGCGGTGGTCAGATCCCAGGCCTGGTTAACGTCGACCCGCACGCTCACCTCATCCCCCAGCGCGGCTTTGATCGCCAGGGCGTGTCGAATGTCCACATCCAGCCCGCGGGCGCCAATCTTCAGCTTGAAGGTGTTGTGCCGCCCTTCCGCCAGCAGGCGTTTACCCTCTTCAATGTCTTTTTGCGTGTCGCCGCTCGCCAGGGTCCACAGCACCGGCAGGCGTTGCGTCAATGCCCCGCCCAGCAGGGAGCTCACCGGCAGACCCAGCGCTTTACCCTGGGCATCGAGAAACGCGGTTTCGAGGGCGGATTTAGCGAAGGTGTTGCCCTTCACGCTGGCGTTCATCTTCTCCGCCAGGTCGGCCACGCCGTGGAACGACTGGCCGCAAAGGAGTGGGGCCAGATAGGTTTCAATGGCGGATTTGATCGCCTCCGGGCTTTCGGCGCCGTAGCTCAGGCCGCCGATGGTGGTGGCTTCGCCCCAGCCGGTGATGCCGTTCGCGCACTCCATGCGGACAATGGTCAGCGTCTGGCAGCCCATGGTCGCCATCGACAGCTGGTGCGGGCGAATGATCGGGATATCCACCAGCCAGCAGGCCAGGGATTCAATGGTGATGGTCATGTACATCTCCTGCGGTTAAAAAGGTCACGACGTGGTGGTTGAACCCGGATGGGCAGGCCACGTTCGACAGGTGTGAGGCGGGCAAGGCGACGCATTCGGTCTGCTTCGCCTGGGCCGCGAGCCACTCCGCGTCCTGCGGGGTAGTGACCGGATCTTCAGCACCGGCAATCACCAGCATCGGGCGCAGCATGGCGGCGACCTCATCGCGCAGATCCGCCGTTGCCAGCGCTTCGCAGCAGGCGGCATAGCCTTCGGTTGGGGTATTGGCGAGATCGTCGATCAGCAGCTGGACCATCCCGGGGTTCTGCTGGCGATACGCCGGAGTAAACCAGCGCTCCGCCGCGGTGCTGGCGACCGGGGCCATCCCCTGCTGGCGCACGGTGGCCGCACGCTGCAACCAGCCTCTGGACTCGCCGATTTTTGCCGCGGTATTGGCGACCACGATGCGCGGGAAGCGCGATGGAGCATGGCGGTTGAGCCACATCCCGGTCATCCCGCCAAGGGAGATGCCGCAGAAGAAGGCGCGCTCAATATCCAGATGATCCAGCAGGGCAATCACGTCCTGCCCCAGCGAATCGAGGGTGATGCCCCCTGCCGACGCTGGGGAGCGACCGTGCCCGTGCGTGTTGTAGCGCAGCACGCGAAAATGGCGGGTAAAGTCGGCCATCTGCCCCTGCCACATCTGCCAGGTGGTGCCCAGCGAGTTAGAGAGCACCAGCACCGGGGCCTCTTCCGGGCCATCGAGGCGATATTCCAGATCCATTTACGCCTCCTCGGTTTCGGCGTTGAGGGCAAAGGTCAGCGCCACCGGGGTGACGGACTGGAGATACTCCGCCGTCACGTCGCCAAACAGCTCGCGTACCAGGATGCCCTGCGCAGTGATATCCATCACCGCCATATCGGTGTAGATCCGGTCGATGCAGGCCATCCCGGTCAGCGGATAGGTGCAGACCTGGACGATTTTGCACTCGCCCTGACGGGTCAGATGCTCGGTCATCACATAGACGCGCTTCGCGCCAATCGCCAGATCCATCGCCCCGCCGACGGCGGGAATGGAGGACGGTTCGCCGGTGCTCCAGTTGGCCAGGTCGCCGCGCTCGGAGACCTGATAGGCCCCCAGCACGCAGATATCGAGGTGGCCGCCGCGCATCATCATGAAGGAGTCGCCGTGGTGGAAATAGCAGCCGCCCTGAAGCAGGGTCACCGGCTGTTTCCCGGCGTTAATCAGCTCCGGATCTTCTTCTCCCGGCGCAGGCGCAGGCCCCATGCCGAGAATGCCGTTTTCGCTGTGCAGGAAGATCTCGCGATCCGCCGGGAGGTAGTTGGCGATCCGGGTCGGCAGGCCAATGCCGAGGTTCACGTAGGCCCCTTCCGGGATGTCCCGCGCAATGCGCTCGGCCAGCTGTTGATGGGTCAGTTTATTCACGGGATCTCCTTATGCCGTCTGCGGCAGGCGAACGGGTGCGACCGTCACCACGCGTTGAACAAAAATCCCCGGCGTCACCACCGCTTCCGGGTCGAGTTCGCCGAGGGCGACCATCTCGCTCACCTGGGCAATGGTGCAGCTGGCTGCCGCAGCCATGATCGGCCCGAAGTTGCGCCCGGTTTTGTCATACACCAGGTTGCCCCAGCGGTCGGCCTTCAGGGCTTTGATCAGGGCGAAATCGGCTTTGAGCGGGTACTCGAGGACATAATCTTTGCCGTCGATGTGACGAGTCTCTTTGCCCGCCGCCAGCTCTGTGCCAAATCCGGTGGGGGTGAAAATTGCCCCCAGGCCGCTGCCGCCCGCCTGAATGCGTGCCGCAAGGTTACCCTGCGGCACCAGTTCCAGCGCCACGTCGCCCCGGCGGTAGAGGTCGTCAAACACCCAGGAGTCGGTCTGGCGCGGGAAGGAGCAGATCACCTTCTTCACGCAGCCGGCCTTCAGCAGCGCCGCCAGGCCATAATCGCCGTTCCCGGCGTTGTTGCTGATCAGGGTCAGATCCCGCGGCTGGCGGCGGATCAGGGCATCCAGCAGTTCGGCGGGCTGCCCGGCCGCGCCAAATCCGCCCACCATCACCACCGCGCCGTCGAAAATGTCCGCCACAGCGGCATCGGCGGCGGCAATCCGTTTATCAATCATTTGCTTACCTCGTTGTTTTTATTCGTGGACGGCAGACTGCGCAGGGCGAACCACGCCAGCAACGCATAGGCCATCAGCAGCAGGGAGACCGGCCAGGAGGCGTCAAAATGCATCAGCAGCGCCACCGCCAGCATCGGTCCCAGACCGCCGGAGAAGATCGAGCCCACCTCATGCCCCAGCGCCAGGCCGGAGTAGCGCACGCGCACCGGGAACAGGTCGCTCATGATGCAGGGCTGAGTGCCGATCATCGCCCCGTGGCAGAACGGCAGGCCGAGCAGCATCGCCACCATGATCCAGCCGTAGTCCCCGGTGGAGAGCAGCCAGAAGAACGGGAAGGCCATCACCAGCAGGCCGATGACGCCGATGTAGTAGACCGGCTTCAGGCCGATGCGATCCGAGAGCGCGCCCCAGAACAGGATCGAGAAGAACTCCACCAGCATCGCCAGGGTCACGGCGCTGATGATCTCCCCGGTGCCAATGCCGATGTGTTTGGCGTAGACCACCGAGAAGGTAAAGAAGATATAGGAGGCCCCGTTCTCCGGCAGACGCAGGGCGATGGCCTGGAGCAGCGCCTTCGGGTGCTCGCGGATCAGCACCATCAGCGGGATCTTCTCGTGCTTCGCCTCCGGTTTTGCCTGGCTGAAAGCCTTGCTCTCGCGGATGTTTTTGCGGATATAGACCCCGACCAGGAAAATCACGATGCTGAGCAGGAAAGGCACGCGCCAGCCCCAGCTCATCAGGTCGTCTTCCGGCAGCTTCTGCACCAGATAAAAGGCGAAGGCGGAGAGGACAAACCCGCCGGACACCCCCATCTGGCTCCAGGCAGTAAAGTAGCCGCGACGCGACGCCGGGGCGTTCTCGCTCAACATCAGCACCCCGCCGCCCCACTCGCCGCCGGACGCCACGCCCTGTAAAAAGCGCAGGGTGATGAGCGAAATTGGCGCCCAGATGCCAATCTGGGCATAGACCGGCAGCAGGCCGATCACAAAGGTGGTGGCTCCCATCAGGGTCAGGGTCATGATCAGCGTCATCTTGCGGCTGTAACGATCCCCGATATGGCCGAAAACGATCCCGCCCAGCGGACGGGCAAGGAAACCCACCGCAAAGCCGGAGAAGGCCAGCAGCGTGCCCTGCATCGGGTCGCCGCCGACCGGGAAGAACAGCGGCCCGAAGACCAGCGCCGCGGCGGTGCCGTAGAGGAAGAAGTCATACCATTCCAGGGCATTGCCCAGCACCGAAGCGATCACCAGCTTGCGCAGCTGTCCGGCATCCTGTGCGCCCGCAGCCGGGGCAGCAGTTGTTTGAGTCTCAACATGGCTCATCCGCGTTACCTTTTATTGTGGGTGTTACGCTTCCAGGTCATGCCCGACGGCATGGTAGCGACGGTTAAAGTAAACGAGGCCGCGCGGCGTTTCGCTGATGCGTATCGCCTGCACCTGGCAGTAGAAAACCGAGTGGCTGCCCACTTCATGGCAGGTGTCGATCAGGCAGTCGAAGCTGGCGACGGATGAGCTGAGCACCGGTGCGCCGCTGGCCAGCACCTGCCAGGAGTCATACGCAAAGCGCTGCTCGGATCGCAGGCTGGCGTTGGCGAACACCCCGGAGAGATCCTGATGGTCGCTGGAGAGCACGTTGACGCAGAGGGCCCCGTTCTGCCTGAAGGGCGCGTGGGCAAAGGAGTTGCGGTTCATGCAGACCAGCAGCGTCGGCGGCGAGTCCGTAACGCTGCACACGGCGGAGGCGGTAAAGCCAAACTTGCCCGCCGGGCCGTCGGTGGTGATCACCGAGACCGCACTTCCCAGCTGTGCCATCGCATTACGAAATTCGGTTTGCAGTGTCATAAGGGTTTCCTCACAGATCGATAACTAAACGGGCACTTTTCGCCCGGGAACAACACAACAAAAGCTGGTCGCCGTCGGCTTTCTCTTCGTCGGTCAGGTAGCTGTCGCGATGGTCCGGCTCGCCCTCCAGCACGTCGGTCAGGCAGCTGCCGCAGATCCCCTGTTTGCAGGAGACGCACACCTTCAGCCCGGCAAGCGCCAGCGCCTCGACGATGGTCTGGTTCTCCAGCACCTGCACGGTGATGCCGCTGGCTGCCGCGAAGACTTCGAATGCCGCGCCGCCGGTTTCGACTTCGGCGCTGAAACACTCCAGATGCACCTGTTCCGGGCAGTAACCCAGGGCCGCGGCCTGTTCAGTAACGGCATCCATCAGCCGCGTCGGGCCGCAGGTGTAGACGTGGGTATTGGCCGGAACGTCGGTCAGCACTGCCGCCAGGTTCAGCCGCCGGGTGTCGCTGAAGTGCAGCTGAACGCGGTCGGCCCAGGCCGCCTGCTCCAGCTGCGTTATAAAGGCCGCCCCGTCGCGCGTTCGGGCGCAGTAGTGCAGGCTGAAGGAGCGCCCGCTGGCGTGTAGCTCGGCGGCCATCGCCAGCATCGGGGTGATGCCAATCCCTCCGCCAATCAGCAGGCTGTGACTGGCTGACGCATCCAGCGCAAACAGGTTGCGCGGTTCGCTGACCGGGATCCGATCCCCCACGTTGAGGGCGTGGGCGGCAAGGGAGCCCCCCTGGGATTGGGTATCTTTCAGAATGCCGAGCTGGTAGTGCTGGCGATCCTCAGGGTCGCCGCACAGGGAGTACGGACGCACCAGGTCGTCTGCCAGATGCAGATCGATATGCGCCCCCGCGCTGAAGGCCGGGAGGTCGATACCCTCACCATGCGCCAGCGTCAGCAGGACCACCTCGCCCTGCAACTCCCGCCTGATAACCTGTAATGTCAGCATGTTGACTCCTTAACGCATAAACAGACCGCCGTTGATGTCCCAGGTCGCCCCGGTGACAAACGACGCCTGTTCGGATGCCAGCAAGGCCACGGCCTGGGCGACAAACTCTGCTTCCCCTAGCTGGCCCACCGGGATCGTTTGCAGCAGCCCGGGCATCTTCTCTTCCGGCACCAGGGCGTGAACCATGGGCAGATCCAGCGGGCCCGGGGCGATGGCATTGACCGTTACGCCGGATTTGCTCAGCTCGCGGGCAAAGATTTTGGTCAGGGTCAGAATGCCGCCCTTCGAGGCCGCGTAGTGGGCCCCGGAGGCAGTGCCGCCGTTCTGCCCGGCCAGCGAGGCCAGATTAATGATGCGACCGTAGCCGCGGGTGGCGAAGTAGCGCCCAAAGGTCTGACAGCCGACAAAGGTGCCGCGCAGGTTGGTGGCGAT
Organism: Leclercia sp. TB492; assembly: GCF_049974505.2. Lineage (NCBI taxonomy): Bacteria > Pseudomonadati > Pseudomonadota > Gammaproteobacteria > Enterobacterales > Enterobacteriaceae > Leclercia > Leclercia sp. TB492. Next base: position 2,769,155 of record NZ_CM127572.1, read on the forward strand.
CACCCGGTCGAACTCCTCGACGTCAATCTCCATCACCGGGGTGGCGAGGGTCAGGGCAGCATTGTTGACCAGCACCTCCAGGCTGCCGAAGCGTTCAACGCTGGCCTCCAGCGCCTGCGTAAAATCCTGCGGCTGGCAGATATCCAGCCCCAGCGCCAGCACCCTGCCCTGACCGTCATCGAGCCGATCTGCGGCCTCCCGGGCGCGATCCACATCGACATCGGTCAGCACCACCTGATAACCCTGCTTCAGCAGATGAGCGGCAATGGCGTTGCCCAGACCGGCGGCGGCGCCGGTCACTAATACGGTTTGCGTCATGGACGGTTCCTCAGAGGATGTAGCCGATGCTGTGCAGCACATCGTCGCTGTTAACCAGGCGGATCACCTTCTGCGTAATCAGCAACCTGCCCTCCTGCGGCTTGAGGTGCCAGGTGATGTCCGCCGCGTAGTGGCGGCTGTGGCCTTTGCGGTGCTCCCACAGGGATTGCGCCCCGCGCACCACGATCAGATCCTCGCTGGACTCCAGCAGGCGGAAGCGCGACAGGGTGCGCAGCGTTCTGGCCCGCGGCGTAGTGGAGATTGACTCCCCGCTGTAGAGGCGCTTCACCCGGCGCTCGCGCATGTGGTGATCGTCGCAGGCGTAGTTAAGGGTGTTTTTGAAATCGTTCTCGTTCGGGTCGATCGGCACCACGTACAGGCCGTCGCGCTGCCACAGAGCCAGCCAGGCGTTGAACTCGCCCTGGTCCAGCAGATCGCCTTCGAGGTTAATTACGGACATCGCCGCAAACAGCACAGAATCTGGCGTCATCATTTTTCGCTCTCCGTCATTAACTTTTTCCACTGCTGGTAGGCCGCACGCATCCCGGTTTCGGCGCTGACGTCGCTGCGCAGGCCGTCGTCAGTGCGGTACTCCCCGGCCAGGCCGCGATTAAGCATGATCCACAGGTCTTCTCCCGCGGTGGCCCCGCGCTGGACGCGTTCCCAGGCCTCGGAGTCATCCGGGGTGCCAAAGCCCATCGGGCCCTGGAAGTGTTCGTGCAGACGCAGACGCGCCTGGTTGGCAATCTCCGGCCCGCCGTCCATGGTGATCACCGCGTGGTGAATCTCGGTTTCCATCACCGAGATCGGCTGCAGAACGCGGAAGAAGGCCATCGAGCAGGCAATGTTCGGGAACAGGTTGAGGTTGAAGCCAGAGCCGCCCACCGCCCGCACGATGCGGCGGACCTGCTCTTCGTCGTGCTCTTTGCGCAGTTCGTCCGCCAGCCCGATAAAGCGTTCCGGGATCGGCGCATCGAGGTTGGCTTCCAGATCCACCAGCTCGGGGATCATCACCATCACGCTGTGGCCGTTGCCGAGATCTTCGACATAGCCGCTGCCGTCCACAAAATTGAGCATCTCTTCGGTCTGCTTATCGACCGAACTGAGGAAGGAGCGGTGCACCACCGGGAAGTGGTAGCCGTCGGTGGTGTTCTCCAGCTGGATCTTCCAGTTGCCCGGGAAGCGGAAGCGGTGCGCAGGCCCGGTCTTGACCGGGTAGCCCGCCCCCTGCTTCATAAACAGATCCATCCACTTCTTCGCCGCGCCGAGGAAATCCTCCAGGGGTTCGATCTGCTCGTTAAAAGTGGCGAACACCATGCCCGCGTACTGCTCGGTACGCAGCGACACCAGCCCCAGTTCGTTTTTCTCCAGCTGGTCGGCGTAGCTTTCCGGGTGCGGCACGCCGCGCAGGCTGCCGTCGAGGGCGTAGCCCCAGCCGTGGTACGGGCAGACGAAGCTGTTGGTTTTGCCGGTGCGGTGTTCGCAGACGGTGGCCGCGCGGTGTCGGCAGCGGTTCAGCAGAGTGTGGATGGTGCCTTTGCGGTCGCGCACCACAATCACCGGCTGGGTGCCGATCTCGGTGGTTTTAAAGCTGCCGGTCTCCGGGATCTCGCTGACGTGCGCCACCCAGACCCAGGTTTTCGTGAAAATACGGTCCAGCTCCAGCTGGAACAGCTCGTCTGAGGTATAGAGCGAGGTGTGGACGCGGTCCGCCTTCACCAGGGCCGCAATCTCTTCTCTGGTCGGGACGGGCTGCGCCGTGGTATCGATATTTTTGACATTGATGATGTGGTCACACTGCATAATCTGTCTCCTGCTCGTCGTCGGGGTTCTAATTGTTGTCGGGTACCGGGAGCGCATCCGCCGCCTGCCAGTGGCTTACCGGCCTGCTGAACAGGTTGCGGGTGGTAAAATGGTGGATGGTCATCTCCCCCGCCTCGCGACGGAAAATAATCTGCAACTCGGCCGCGTTCAGGTGCGCGCCGCCAGCGGTAAAGGCGGAGGTTTGCAGCATCAGCCAACGGCCGTGCAGCTCGCCGTCGGCATCCTGATACAGGGCTTCGGAACAGAGAAAGTGGGCATTGAGGGCGAAGTGCGCCGGGTGGCGGACGTAGCTCGCCATCATCGCCTCAATCGCCGCACGCCCCTGATGCCTGCCCAGCCGGGTGGCGTAGGGCTCCCCCACCCCTTCCCAGCAGGCGTCTGCGCTGAACAGCGCCCCGATGGCCTGTACCGTCTCCATGCTGTCCAGCCGATCGCACAGCCGCATGTAGTTGCTGATACAGACCCGGGCTGCCTGCTGATCCTCAAGCTGCTGTAAACGCAGCGCATCCTGTGGGCTCATGATGGGCTCCGTTACTGAATGATCAGTTCACGCCCGACGCGGGCTTCGATCTTGCAGTACTTCCACAGCTTGCTCTCGCCGTCGCCCACCGGGGTGGTGCGGAACAGGTTGCAGGCGGCCACCACGCTGTCGAGGTTGTCGGCATCGGCCAGCACGTAGGTGGTCCACGGGGAGGTCGTAGACGGGCCAACCATCAGACGGTCGTCGTCCATGTTGCCGATCACCCGGATGCCCTGGGTTTCGTCGATGCCTTTCATCATCACGCCGAACGCGCCCCACACCTGTTTGGCTTCCGCCGGGGTGGCATCAAAGAAGTTCTGGTTCACGCCGATGCAAAACAGCACGCGTAAGGTTGTTGTCTGGCTCATCTGTTGCTCCTTTCGTCAAAATTACAAATAACCCGGCAGAGGCTGGCCACCGAAATAGACCGTACCGGCGTTGAGATAAGAGAGGTCGCCCATAAAGGCGTGCTGGGTGATCACCATGGTGTCGCGCACGTAGCGTTGCAGCGGACTTTTCATGGTGATGCCGCCCATGCCGTTCAGCGCCAGCGCCTGGCGGGTGACCTCGGCGGCCACGCGGGTGACGTGGGTAGAGGAGAGCCGCAGGGCGTTGATCTGCTCGCTGACGGGCTCATCCCCGGCGAGAATGCACTGCCAGACATCGTCGATGGCGTCGTAGAACCAGGCCCGGGCGGAGCGCAGTTCCGCTTCGCAGCGGGCAATCTGCATCTGGGCCTGCGGGCGGTCGGCCAGCCGTGGGGCACCGGTCACTGACTGCTGACGATGGGCTATGGCATAGATTTCATTCAGGGCGGCGCGGGCCACGCCGAGCGCCACCACCGAGAGCACCTGAGTGGCGAGAGACAGCACCGGATAGCGATAGAGCGCCCCGTCGAGGTTAAGGGCGCCGCCGCGCACGAAGGTCCACTCCTGGGGCACAAAGGCATTGTTAACCACCAGATCGTGGCTGCCGGTTCCGGCCAGGCCGACGGTGTTCCACACCGGGTCGATCTGCACGCAATCACGCGGCAGAACCGCCATCCGCGGCAGAGGTTCGCCGCTTTCCGGCAGGATGCCGACGCCAAACACCGAGGCGCCCATGCTGCCGCTGGCAAAGCCCCAGCGTCCGCTGACCCGATAGCCGCCGTCGGCCAGCACCGCCTTCTGCGGCGGGAAGATACCGCCAGCGAAGACCACGTCCGGGCCGTCGCGGTAGAGCGCTTTCAGGGTGTCCTTTGGCAACGCCCCGAGATAAAACGGGCTCATGCCGAAGCTGGCGACCCAGCCTGCAGAGCCATCGGCGGTGGCGATCTGCTCGATCAGCTCACAGAACTGCGCCGGAGAGCACTCCTCGCCGCCATAGATTTTGGGGACCAGCGCGCGGTAGACGCCGACCTGCTTAAACCGGGCGATGATGTCGTCAGAGATATAACGCTGCTGCTCAAAATCGGCGCTGCGGGCCGCAACGTCATTCAGCAGTGGAACGAGCTCCTCACGAACATGAATGGCTGACATAGCTTCCTCCCGAAAAGAGTGTGCGGCCCGCAGAGAGACGAGCGCTGCCGCAATGAGTGGTACTCACTGAGTTATTGTTAAAACCGGGCGCGGTAAAACGGGATGGTTAGCGGCGTCGTCGTTCAGCCAGCCATTCGGCGGCCTGGATCAGCAGGCCCTCCTGCCCTTTGGCGGCGATCAGCTGCAACGCCACCGGACGGCCACCAAGCGTGCCCGCAGGCAGGGTCAGCGCCGGATGGCCGCTGAGGTTGAACGGGCGCACCAGCCGGGTGAGGTTGACCACGCTCAGCGGGTCTTTCGCCTCGTCCAGGGTCGGGGGCAGTTCCGGCAGGGTTGCCAGCGCCAGCAGCGGGGTTTTCGCCAGCCGGGCATCGACCTGGGCGGTGAATGCCCGGCGGATATCTTCAGCGCCATTCAGGGCGTCGGTATCAATGCTGGCTCCGGCGCGAATGCGGGTTGCCACGTCGGCAGACACTCTGTCGTCGCTCAGTAAGGGGTTAAAGGCCTGCCAGTTTTCGCAGCTGATGAGGGTCAGCCCGGCGCGATGAGCATCGCCCAGCAGGGGGAGATCAACCTGCTGCGGGCGCAGGTCCCACTGCGCGAGGAAATTCAGCAGCAGCGCGTCTATGTCGCTCGTGGCCGTCGGGATAAAGCCCATCGCGGGCAGCGTGGTCACGGGCGCGTCGACCGGAAGGGCAAGACGGGTCAGCACCTGGCGCAGGACGCTGCTGCTGCGGGCAAAGATGCCCACGCAGTCCAGCGAGCTGTGAGCGGGCATCACCCCTGCCCGGCTAAGCCGGCCGTAGGTGGGTTTTAAGCCGAGGATCCCGCAGCAGGCGGCGGGCATCCGCACCGAGCCGCCGGTATCGGTGCCGAGGGCGAAATCCACCCCTCCGGCAGCCACCACCGCGGCCGAGCCGCTGGAGGAGCCGCCGGGTATCAGGTCAGGGAAACGCGGGTTAACCGGCGTGCCGCCCCAGGGGTTGATCCCGGTGACGCCAAACGCCAGCTCATGCAGGGTGGTTTTTCCGGTCAGGACGCAGCCCTGTCCGAGCAGGGTCGCCACCACCTCGGCATGCTGTTCCGCCGCCGGGTTGGCCGCCAGTGCGGGACAGCCGGCGCGGGTCGGGAAGCCTGCGATGTCGAGGGTGTCTTTCACCGCGAAGCTGAGGTCGCCCTCGCCGAGGGTAAACCGTGCTACGTAACCATTGCTCTCAGTAACAGGCTGCATAATTCGCACCTTAGACAGAAAAAACGAATCATATTCGGGCGGGGCAGTCTTCGCTGCGATTCGACCCACGTGAACTCAGGTCAATGATGGAATATTTAGATGAATATTCAAGTAATTTTTCACGTTAATTTTACGTAAAAATAACATGGAAACATTTTTATAACACTTGCAGGCGAGTGGGGTATGATGATGATTAATAACAATTAAAACTGCACGGAAATGAAAAAAAAGCCGCGCTGGGACTCCGCGCGGCTTTTTATTAACTCATTGTTTTAAATTAGATTATCTGAAATTTTTAAGGCTGTCACAAATCCGCAATTCTCTCTGCGGCCGCTTCAAAGCTCGTTCAGGTTATCGAGTACCTTCGCCAGCGAGAGGTTCATTTTTTCCATTTGGGCGGCGGTCATCCCTTTAAAACCCTTCTCAAAAACCTTGCTGGTAAGGCGGTGCGCCTCGGCCACTTTTTCACGTCCGGCATCGGTGAGCATCACCTCGGTCACCCTGGCGTCCTGCACGCTGCTGGCGGTGGTCACCAGGCCGTCATCACGCAGGCGACCAACAATTTTGGTGACGGTCGGCATCTTGGTCATCGCATATTCGGAGATCTGCGAGATGCTGGCCTTACCGTACTGCTCGGTAATCATCAGCACCCGAAAGCGGGAAACATCGAGCTGCACCTTTTTCAGTGTGATTTCCATAACTTGCGTGTAGCGCGCATAGACATTAACGATCCAGTAGAACGGGAACTCTTCGCGATGAAAAGAGGAGCCGGTGTCTGACGATGGTGTGGTTTGACTCATGAAATGACGTTCCAGAAGTGATGCAATGGCCGCAATTATACCCGCTATTGTCCGCCCGCTATAGCCTCTTCACGCCCGGCAATGCCTTCTCTTATTACCTGCGCGCCACGAAAGCCGATCGATATCGCAATATGATTCGAAAACGCTACGTGATTAACAATTGCGTATCATTTTTCAAACATAACATTGACGTTTATGTGTGCGATTTCCTATACGTTAGCGCACGTGTTCAGGTTGCACGAAACAACAATACCTATAACCGCAATGTGGAGCTTTTCATGAACGAGAGTCCATCGCTGGAACAGACACGCGCTGACGTGCTGGCTCCACCTTCGCCTGCTGACGTCACGCTCGATCCGCGTCAACAGCGGGTGATCAAAAAGTTATTCCGCAGGCTAATCACTTTTTTGTTCATCCTGTTCGTCTTCTCGTATCTGGATCGCATCAACATCGGCTTTGCCGGGCTGACGATGGGCAAAGATCTGGGCCTCACCAGCACCATGTTTGGCCTGGCGACCACCCTGTTTTACGTGATGTATGTGATCTGCGGGATCCCCAGCAACGTGATGCTGAGTATCGTGGGCGCCCGGCGCTGGATCGCCATTCTGATGGTGGTCTGGGGGATTGCATCCACCGCCACCATGTTCGCCACCGGCCCTGGTAGCCTGTATGTGCTGCGTATGCTGGTTGGGATCGCCGAAGCCGGCTTCCTGCCGGGCCTGCTGCTCTATTTAACCTTCTGGTTCCCGGCGCACTACCGCGCCCGCGCTAACGCCCTGTTTATGATTGCCATGCCGGTGACGATGGCGCTGGGCTCGCTGGCCTCGGGGTACATTCTGAACCTCGATGGGGTGATGAACCTGAAGGGCTGGCAGTGGCTGTTCCTGCTGGAAGGCTTCCCGTCAGTGATTCTGGGCTTCGTGGTCTGGTTCTGGCTGGACGATAGCCCGGACAAAGCCCGCTGGCTGACCCAGGATGACAAGGCCTGCCTGAAGGAGATGCTGGAGGCGGATCGCCTGAATGCTGAGAGCACCCAGCAGCGGGAGCGGGCCGCGCTGGCGCCGAAACAGGGCAGCCTGATGCGGGAGCTGTTCACCCCGACCATCATGCTCTACACCCTCGCCTACTTCTGCCTGACCAACACCCTGAGCGCCCTCAGCGTCTGGACGCCGCTGATCCTGCGCAGCATCAGCGAGGAGAGCAGCAACGTGACCATCGGGATCCTGAGCGCCATCCCGCAGGTCTGTACCATAGTAGCGATGGTCTGGTGGAGTAAACGTTCCGATAAGCGCAACGAGCGTAAAGTTCACACCCTGCTGCCGTACCTGTTTGCCGCCGCAGGCTGGATCCTTACCGCCACCAGCAGCGATCCGATGCTGCAGTTCACCGGGATTGTGATGGCCTCTTCCGGTGCCTTTGCGGCGATGGTGATCTTCTGGACGACGCCGGACCGTTCTATTTCGCTGCGCGCCCGGGCCCTGGGGATTGCGGTGATCAACGCCACCGGGATGACCGGCGCCGCGCTGGGGCCGCTGCTGATGGGCTGGATGAAGGATGTCACCGGCAACTTCAACGCCGGGATCTTTATGGTGGCTGGTTTCCTGGTGCTGGGCGCGGTGGTGATTTCGTTGATTCCAATGAAAAATACCGCGCAGCAGTAGTGGCATCGCCGGGTGGCGGCTACGCCTTACCCGGCCTACGGTTTTTGTAGGCCCGGCAAGCGCAGCGCCGCCGGGCATGCAAACTTACTCCGCCGCGACCGGTTTCACCCGTACCCCGGCAAACACCATCACCATCGCCGCGACCAGAAGCACGCCGCTGGCGGTGAATACCCCGCTCGCGCCGTTGAGATCGAACACCGCCCCGCCCCCTGCCGCACCGGCGCCGATCGCCAGCTGGATCGCGGCGACCATGAGTCCGCCCGCGCTTTCAGCCTCGTCAGTGACGGTGGTCGCCAGCCAGGTTGACCAGCCCACCGGTACCAGACCGAAGGCGAAGCCCCACAGGCTCACCAGCAGGCCGTCGACCAGCGCCAGATGCCCAAAGGCTACCATCAGCAACGCCAGGATCCCCATCGCGAACGGCACCAGCGCCAGGGTAAGGCGCAGGTTGCGCGCCAGCAGATGCCCGGCAATAGAGGTGCCGACGAAGTTTGCCACGCCAAAGCCAAGCAGGATCAGGGAAATGGTTTCCACGCTCGCCTGCCCCACCGTCTCGAGGAACGGACGCAAATAGGTAAAGAAGGCGAAATGGCCGCTGAAGATCAGAATAGTCGCCAGCAGGCCACCGATCATCCCCGGACGACGCAGAACCCGCCACAGCGTGCTGAGGCTACCGCTGTTCTCCGGGCGCATCGACGGCAGTACCCACAGCTGCCACAGCAGGGCCAGCGCGCTGGGCACCACGCAGAGGATAAAGACGTTTCGCCAGCCGATCAGGCTGCCGAGATAGCTACCCAGCGGCGCGGCCACCACGGTGGCAATCGACACCCCGGAGAAGATAATGGCCAGCGCCTTTGGCACGTCGCTGGCGGGCACGAGGCGCATCGCGGTGGCGGTGGACATTGCCCAGAAGCCGCCAATCGCCACGCCGAGCAGCAAGCGGCCCATCAGCAGGACGTGCAGCGTCGGCGCGAAGGCGACCATCAGGCTGGAGATAATTTGCAGGACCGAGAAGAACATCAACACCCAGCGGCGGTCGATGCTTTTGGTGGCGGAGGTGATCAGCAGGCCGGTGACCAGCGCCACCAGCGCGGTGGCGGTCACTGACTGCCCGGCCACCCCTTCGCTGACGCCGAGACTGGCAGCCATGGGCGTCAGCAGGCTGGCAGGCAGAAACTCGGCGACAATCAGGCCGAATACCCCCAGCCCCAGCGACCAGACCGCGCGCCAGGCGGGTCTGGCCGGGGCGCTGGTCTCATTTGCGGCGATGGATGAATGCATGTGTACTACTCCCGTCAGGAAAATGTGATGTATGTCGCAAAGCATAGGCAGTTCACCGCGGACGATCTATGACATATAATCTCCACTTATTGATTATTCGTCCGGGAATCGAGAAATGACGCTCCAGTCGCCTGATTTGATCAGTGAGTTACTGCGCGGAATGCGCCTGTCGGGGGTGAAATACCGCCGGATTGAGGCCAGCATGCCCTTTGGCGTGGCCTTCAGCGCGGCCGCGGGAAAAGCCCAGTTCCACTTTATCAGCCGCGGTCCGGCGATCTTGCGGATGCACAGCGGAGCGCGCTTCGCGCTGAACAGCGGCGACGCGGTGTTTATCCCCAACGGCGATGCTCATGCCCTGCTCTCCGGAGACGACGCGACGGTGACCCCGGTCTCGGCCTTTCCCAGCGAGCCGATCTGCAACAGCGTCTGCGATATCCACTGCGAGCCCTGCCCGGACAGCGACAACGTGGTGATATTCAGCGGGTGTATGAATTTCGATCTCGGCGGGATGCAGCCGCTGATCAAGGCGATGCCGGAGGTGATGATGGTCAGCCGTTTGATGACCACCTGGCCGGAGATCCATCCTCTGCTGGAGGCGATGGAGCGCGAGTCGATGACCCGTCAGGTGGGATTTGCCGGGATCCTCGCCCGGCTGGCGGACGTGGTGGCGGCGCTGATTGTGCGCGGCTGGGTCGAGGCCGGGTGCGGAAAAGCCACCGGCTGGATCCAGGTGCTGCGCGATCCGCGCCTCAGCCGGGCGATCTACGCCATGCACCAGCAGCCGGGAGTTAACTGGAGCGTGGCGGAGCTGGCAAAAGAGGCAGGAACGTCGCGGTCGGTGTTTGCCGAGCGGTTTCTCTCGGCTACCGGCACGACCCCGGCGAAATACCTCACCGAGCTGCGGATGCGGCTGGCGATCCAGTATATCGGCCAGGAGAATCAGGCGATTGAGACCGTGGCCCTGCGCCTCGGCTACGGCTCGCTGGCGGCCTTCAGCCGGGCGTTTAAGCGGATTGTCGGCCAGTCGCCGGGGGCATTACGCGAAGCCGGCCAGACCCCACAGGAGATCTGACCGGTTCGATTAGCGGTTAAAGCCAGCTCTGCTGCGACGGTGTGCCTTCGCTGCGCTCCTCGCGGGGCAGTTCGATGGTGAGCGTGGAGAGATGTTTTGACCACAGATCGGCCACCCATTTCACGCCGCGCGCGGTAAAGCGCGCCTGAGACCAGGTGTGCTGGTTTTCGCCCACGCCGCTGTGCAGCGTAAAATAGCCTGCGTCGATATGGTGCTGCGGCGGCACCAGATTGCCGCCGACGCGCTGCATGATATTGCGCTCCAGCAGGAACTCGCGGAACTGCGGCTCTTTTGCCTTGAGCATCTTACAGAGCTGACGAAAACCCATCGCCTCTTTCACTCTGACGAACTGGTCAAAAAACACCGCCTTTGGAGCCCAGAGCGCAAGCTGCTCCTCCGCCCGGTGGCATTTTTCATACTGCTCGGCCCAGGCGCGTGCCGCCGCCGCCGGGTTGGTAAAGTCCGGGATATTGGCGTTTCTCTCACGCTCCTGCCAGCGATCCAGCATGGCAGCCGTGAAGCCCGGGGAGATGCGTGAAACCGTCAGCAGGGAGTCGCGTTTGTTCAGCAAAAACTCCTGCCGCGTTTCACCTTCGCGCTCGTACAGACTGGCCGTTACCGGCTGCGAAAGACGCTGCGCTGTTTCCAGACTCTTCACCATGCGCTTCACCTCGGTATGGGCAATGCCGGTCATTTTTGCGATCTCACGGCTGCTGATGGTGGCAAGCTGGTTGTTGGACTGGAAATTTTGAACAGGAATTACCATAGGTTTCACCCCTCACTCATACATTACTCGGGTAATTTGCTCTAATAGTATACAAATACCTGTTCAAATATCCAGTATAATTTTTAAGCGTATCCCCGCAAAAGCAGGCCACGCCTAAGTTCCGGTAATCAGGACGGTTTTGGCTGCGTCGCCAGACTTTCCAGCTCCCGCGCATCATGGCTACAGAAAAAAGTGATGTCGTGGGCATGGGTGCAGGAGAGCTCGCGCAGCCGCTGCTGGTTGCGCCGCCGGGCATCGTTGTCCATTGCCATCATCCACTGGTAAAAGCGCAGCCCGGGGGTACAGTGGCGCTGCGGCTGGCGCATCTCATCCCGGTAAAACCAGGCATCGCCGCCGTGGAGCAGCCACCCCTGCGGCTGCTGGATGGCAATCCCGGCGTGCCCCGGCGTGTGCCCGGCCAGCGGCACCAGCAGGATCTCCGGCGGCAGTCCGTTCAGGGCCGTTACCGCGTCGAAGCCAAACCAGCGCTCGCCCTGCACCTGATAGCCCTCCCAGCCAGAGGTGGCGCTCCACTGCCCGGGGCGATAGCGCTCCCGCTGCAGCCAGCTGTGGCGCTGCTGGGCGGTGTCGATCTCCTGCTGCATTAAGTGGATGCGCGCGTGGGGGAAATCGGTCAGCCCGCCCGCATGATCGAAATCCAGGTGCGTCAGAATAATATGGCGGACGTCCGCCACGCTGAAGCCCAGCGCCTCGACCCGGGCGCGGGCCGTGAGCGACTCCCGGCGCTGGATGTTATTCAGCACCCGGAAAAAGCCCGACAGCCTGGCGGGCTCGCGCACGTCCCCCTGGCCGAAGCCGGTATCCACCAGCACCAGCCCGTCGCGCTCGGTTTCGATCAGCAGGCAGTGGCAGACCAGGTGCGCATGCAGCCCCTTGCTGAAACCGTCGTAAAACGCGCCGCCCAGCGGGCACATGCACCCGCAGTTAAGGTGATGGATCTTCATATCGCCTCCTCATCAAGGTGATTGCGTCTGCTGATTCTGCTCTGACGTGCCAAAATGCGTAGTGTCGCCGTGACCGTGTTCACCGCTGCCCTGCACGCGCCGGAGCTGGATGACCTCGCCCTGCTGCCAGGCATTGGCGCCCTTCGCCACCGGGTGGGCAACGATATCGGCACGCTGGCGTTTAATCTCCTGCGTATCGATCCCCAGACGCCGATCGCGATCCGCCAGCAGCGCCGGGTCGAGCTGCCCTTCCCCGGTAAAGCCCATCATCAGGGCCGGGATGCCGAGCGGCAGGGTTTTGTCGCGATCCGTATGCCAGGTGTGCCAGGTTTTGCCGTAGGTGTTGACGATTTTGCTCATCAGCGCCTTGTCCGCCACCGCCGGCAGGCCGGGGGCCACCAGGCTGCCCGATTTCACTTCGTACTGATGGCTGTGCCAGAGCTTTTTCTCCTCCGGCGGCAGGGTATTAAACAGGCGCTCGCTGATGATGTACTCGACGCCCATCAGCCGGGCATCCTTCGTATTACCGTCATAAATAACCGCCTGCATCACGTCTTCATTGAGCACCGTCACGTAGTGATGGGCCTCCATCTGTCCGTTTTTATCCCCGCTGTAAAAATGAAAGCCGTCGAGATACGCGCTGATGGCCTCCACCGGCGGGCGGGACTGAATCACCTGGGCGCCCGTTTCCAGGGTGCGCATTTTGGCGGAGGTGCTTTCACCGGGGATGGGGGCCTGCGGCGGTGAGTTGTTTGCCCCGCAGCCGACAAGAAGCAGGATGGCTGGAACGATCAAAGGTAAAGATTTCATTGGCACTCCCTTTCACTTAGCCTGGTTATGAAGGTAGTGCAGATGTGGGGATTGTTCCGGCATATATGTGAAAAAACAGCGGCTTCGCTCCGATCCATCCGCAACGGTAAATTGTCTGGATATGCGCAAAATGCGCTATCCGACACGCGAAATGGCTAAGATTCGTCTAAGGTTTTCAGGTGATTGATGACAGCGGCCACGCTGCCCAGCGAACTTAGGAGAACAACCATGATGAGACCTCAACGCCCCGCCACACTGCGGCTGGCGATTGGCGGCATCCTGCTTGGGATCACCGCCTTCAGCTATGCGGACGACTCGTCCAGCGCCCAGAAACAATCCCCGGACATTTTGTTCGGGCCGCTGTTCAACGACGTGCAAAGCGCCAAACTCTTCCCCGATCAAAAAACCTTTGCCGATGCCGTACCGAAAAACGATCCCCAGGCGATCCTTGCCGATTACCACATGCAGCGCAAACAGTCCGGCTTCGACCTGCGTCACTTTGTTGACATGAACTTTACCCTGCCGACGGAAAAGGAAAAGTACGTTCCGCCTGCCGGACAGAGCCTGCGCGCGCATATCGACGGCCTGTGGCCGGTGCTGACGCGCACCACCTCCAGCGCCGGGAAGTGGGATTCGCTGCTGCCGCTGCCGAAACCTTACGTGGTGCCGGGCGGGCGTTTCCGCGAGATCTACTACTGGGACAGCTACTTCACCATGCTGGGTCTGGCCGAGAGCGGCCACTGGGACAAAGTCGCCGATATGGTGGCGAACTTCGCTTATGAGCTGGATAGCTGGGGCCACATTCCTAACGGTAACCGCAGCTACTACCTGAGCCGCTCCCAGCCGCCGTTCTTCTCGCTGATGGTTGAACTACTGGCCACGCACGACAGCGAGGCGCTGAAAAAATACCGTCCGCAGATGGAAAAAGAGTACGCCTACTGGATGGAAGGGGTGGATGCCCTCCAGCCGGGTCAGGCCAGCCAGCGGGTGGTGAAGCTGGACGATGGTGCCGTGCTGAACCGCTACTGGGACAATCGCGATACCCCACGCCCGGAATCCTGGCTGGATGATATCAACACGGCGAAAAAATACCCCAACCGCCCGGCGACCGAGATCTACCGCGATCTGCGTTCCGCCGCCGCCTCCGGCTGGGACTTTAGCTCACGCTGGATGGACGATCCGCAGCAGCTGGGGACGATCCGCACCACCAGCATCGTGCCGGTGGATCTGAATGCCCTGATGTTCAAGATGGAAAAACTGCTGGCGAAGGCCAGTCAGGACGGCGGGGACAGCGCGGCGGCCAGCCGTTACGAGGGTCTGGCAGCCGATCGCCAGAAAGCGATGGAGCGCTATCTGTGGAACGACAAACAGGGCTGGTATGCAGATTACGATCTGAAAACCAAACAGGTGCGCGATCAGCTGACCGCCGCGGCGCTGTTCCCGCTGTACGTGCAGGCAGCCTCGCAGGAGCGTGCGGACAAAACGGCCACGGCCGCCGAGGCCCAGCTGCTGAAAGCCGGCGGGATCGCGACGACCAACGTCAACAGCGGCCAGCAGTGGGATGCGCCAAACGGCTGGGCACCGCTGCAGTGGGTCGCCACCGAAGGCCTGCAGAACTACGGGCATAAAAAAGTGGCGATGGACGTTACCTGGCGCTTCCTTACCAACGTCCAGCACACCTACGATCGCGAGCAGAAGCTGGTGGAGAAATATGATGTGTCCACCACCGGTACGGGCGGCGGTGGCGGCGAATATCCGTTGCAGGACGGCTTTGGCTGGACTAACGGCGTAACGCTGAAGATGCTGGATCTGGTTTGCCCGCAGGCCAACCCTTGCGACAAACTGCCAGCCCAGCAGCCTGCGGCTAATGATGAACCGGCGGCCACCACCCCAGTGGCGACCGGTAATCAACCAGCAGCCACTCCCGCACCGGCCACCAGTAACCAACCTGCGGCAACAAGCGATCAACCCTCGGTAACGACGCCACCGGCGACCAGCGGCAACGCCACGTCGCAGCCAGCCGCTAACGATGAACCGGCGGAAACGCAGAAGAGTGTCGGGCAGTAAGGTGTCGTAGGCCGGGTAAGGCGTAGCCGCCACCCGGCGATGTGGCCCCGGTGCGGCCTGCTGCCCGGCGGCGCTACGCTTGCAGGGCCTACAAGGTCAAAGGCAGGGCGTAGGCCGGGTAAGGCGCAGCCGCCACCCGGCGATGTTGCAGGGAAAACCGCACAAAAAAACGGCTCTTACAAAAGAGCCGTTTTTACGTGTGTCAGGCGCGTCGTACCATCCTGTAAACCAGTAGCACGAGAATAGCGCCCACCACGGCGACCAGAAAACTTTGCAGGTTAAATCCGGATACATTGCCGCCGATGCCAAACATCGTTGCCAGCCAGCCGCCGACAACCGCACCTACGACCCCAAGGATACAGGTCACAATAAAACCGCCACCATCCCGTCCCGGCATGATGAATTTTGCGATAACACCAGCAATCAGACCAAATACAATCCAGGCGATAATACCCATAGTGATGCCCTCTTGCAGAGTTAAGCTTGCGCAGAACACCCGCCCGCGCAAGTCATATAAGTATAGGCAATAGCCGGAAAACCATATTGAGGACACTGACTTAATTGCGGCTGTGGCGAAAAAAATAATTGCTGGTTTGTATTAAGTTCCGCCGTTGCCTGCCGATAACGCAACCACAGACTGTCATTTATCGAGGAGCCCTGGGGCGTGAGTAATTACAGTGAGCAGTTCCTGAAAACTAATCCGCTGGCTGTATTAGGGGTATTACGCGATCTGCAAAAACAGAATGTTCCCGTGCGTATCAGCTGGGGGAACAACCAGTTCATCAGCAAAATTCTGGATGCAACGCCAGAGCGGCTGGTAATGGATTTAGGCAGCCAGGAGTACGAAAACCGTGCGGTGCTGCGCGCAGAAACCATCACCGTGGCCGCCGACACCCAGGGGGCGAAAGTGGAGTTCGAGCTGCCGCGGCTGGAACAGGGAACCTGGCAGGGGCTGCCCGCCTTTATCACCTCGCTGCCGGCATCGGTATGGTGTATCCAGCGACGAGAGTATTTCCGCATCAATGCTCCGCTGCATCCGGCCTACTTCTGTAAAGCCAAAATGCCGGACAAGAGCGTGATCCGTTTTCGCCTGCACGATCTCTCCCTGGGCGGCATGGGGGCATTGATGGATAGCGCTAAACCCGACGCTCTGGTCGAAGGGATGCGCTTCTCGCAAATCGAACTGGATATGGGCGGTTGGGGTCGTTTCTTCTTCGATGCGCAGCTGATCACGGTGAGCGAACGTAAGGTGGTGGACAGCAAAAACGAAACCATCACCACGCCGCGTCTGAGCTTCCGTTTTCTCAATGTCGGGCCAGGCCCGGAGCGGGAACTGCAGCGGATTATCTACTCGCTCGAGCGTGAAGCGCGGGAGCGCGCCAACAAGGTGCGTTAATCGCGGCCGGGCAGCGCGTGGCGGCCCGGCAACGGATTACATGGCGTCCATCGCCTTTTGCACCTTCCAGATATAGCGCGGCGCCTGCGGAGCGGGGTGATTGTTGACAACGTGCTCAAAGAACTCGTCTTTGTCCAGGTCGTTGATCTCGGCAATCGCCTTTTTGCGATCCGAGGAGAAGGTGCGCAGCAGCGCGCCTGCCCCGTTAACGTAGGAAACCACCAGCGCATACTGCATCACTTCCGGGTCCTCAATTCCCTGCAGGATCCCGTGCTCCAGAATACTCAGATAGGCAGTACCCATCGAAATATTGCGCTCCGGGTTCTTCAGCTCGCTGGTGGATGGCTGTCCGCTCCAGCCCATATGGCGGTAGACTTCCCGCCCTGCGGTGGAGGCTTTCAGCTGCATCAGGCCCACCGCGTTCGATTTACTGACCAGATTCGGGTTCCCGCCCGACTCAACCGCAATGATGGCGGTCACCAGACGCGGGCTGACGCCCCAGGCAGCACCGGCTTTTTCAGTGATCGGCATCCACTGCATCGCCCGTTTCACCGGGACTTCCGGGTTCCATTCCTGTTTTTTGTAATCCTGCTTTGAACTACAGCCTGCAAGCAACACAATCAAAAAAGCAAACCATCTCAATTTCACGTCATCTGTCCTTATGGTCATTCATCGCTGTTACCCTATCCTCCGCTTGATGAAGGACGCGCTCAGGCGGCATGATATATACATTTAGATTTATAAGTCAGCAAGGAAATGCCATGTCTCAGTTTCATCTCATCGCACCATCAGGTTACTGCATTAATCAGGAAGCGGCCCACCGGGGCGTTGCGCGTTTACTGGACGACGGGCATCAGGTGCAAAATCAGATAATTATACCCCGCCGTCAGCAGCGATTTGCCGGAACCGAGGCGCAGCGCCTGAGCGACATAAACGCCCTCGCTCGCCTGCCGGGTGCCAACCAGATTGTACTGGCGGTGCGCGGGGGGTACGGCGCCAGCCGCTTGCTGGAGCAGATCGACTGGCAGGGGCTGGCCGAACGCCAGCAGCAGGACCCGCTGCTGATTTGCGGCCACAGCGATTTCACCGTCATCCAGCTCGGCCTGCTGGCGTTGCATAACGTCATCACCTTCAGCGGCCCGATGCTGGCGGGCAACTTTGGCGCACCAGAGCTGAACGCTTTTACGCTGGATCACTTCTGGCGCGCGCTGCAAAACAGCACTTATTCCGTGGAGTGGCAGGGCGAGGGCCCGGCGTGTGAACGCGCAGGCCAGCTGTGGGGCGGCAATCTGGCGATGGTCGTGTCGCTGATCGGCACCCGCTGGCTGCCCGCCATTGAGAACGGCATTCTGGTGCTGGAAGATATCAACGAGCACCCGTTCCGCGTTGAGCGCATGCTGCTGCAGCTGCATCACGCGGGCATTCTCGACCGTCAGCAGGCGATTGTGCTCGGCAGTTTTAGCGGCGCGACTGCCAATGATTACGATGCCGGCTACGATCTGGCGACCATGATCGATTATCTGCGCGCCCGGGTGTCGGTGCCGATTATCAGCGGGCTCGATTTCGGCCACGAACAGAAGACCGTCACTCTGCCGCTGGGTGCGCAGGCTACGCTTGTTCATGCCGCAGGTAAGACCTGTTTAACCCTGAGCGGACATCCGGTGATTAAGGCATAAAAAAAGCCCCTTAAGCGCCGGATTAGCACGCTGTAAGGGGCATTAATATGTTAGGGTTTTAATAACAGTCATCGCGTCACGCAGGGAGTACGCACACATTGGATGCCGCAGCAATAATCAGTCTTTTTATCCTGGGTTCAGTTCTTGTAACCTGCAGTATATTATTGAGTTCGTTTTCTTCTCGTCTCGGCATCCCCATTCTGGTTATTTTCCTCGCCATCGGCATGCTGGCGGGCGTTGATGGCGTCGGGGGGATCCCCTTCGATAACTACCCCTTTGCCTACATGAT
This sequence comes from Leclercia sp. TB492, assembly GCF_049974505.2. Lineage (NCBI taxonomy): Bacteria > Pseudomonadati > Pseudomonadota > Gammaproteobacteria > Enterobacterales > Enterobacteriaceae > Leclercia > Leclercia sp. TB492. The sequence continues at coordinate 2,787,348 of NZ_CM127572.1, forward strand.
CAGTAACCTCGCGCTGGCGGTGATCCTACTGGATGGCGGGATGCGCACCCAGGCCAGCTCGTTTCGCGTGGCGCTGGGGCCGGCCCTGTCGCTGGCGACGGTCGGGGTGCTCATCACCTCCGGCCTGACCGGGATGATGGCAGCGTGGCTGTTTAAGCTGGATATCATGGAAGGCCTGCTGATTGGCGCCATTGTCGGCTCGACCGATGCCGCGGCGGTCTTCTCGCTTCTGGGCGGCAAAGGGCTGAACGAACGTGTCGGCTCGACGCTGGAGATTGAGTCCGGCAGCAACGACCCGATGGCGGTGTTTCTTACCATCACCCTGATTGAGATGATCCAGCAGCATGAAACCAGCCTGAGCTGGATGTTCGCCTGGCACATCATTCAGCAGTTTGGCCTCGGGATCATCATTGGCCTCGCCGGCGGCTACCTGCTGCAACAGATGATCAACCGTATCTCACTGCCTGCCGGGCTCTACCCGCTGCTGGCGCTGAGCGGCGGGATTTTGATTTTCGCTCTCACCACCGCGATGGACGGCAGCGGCATTCTGGCGGTCTACCTGTGTGGCTTCCTCCTCGGGAACCGGCCGATCCGCAACCGCTTTGGCATTCTGCAGAACTTTGACGGCCTCGCCTGGCTGGCGCAAATCGGCATGTTCCTGGTGCTGGGGCTGCTGGTGACGCCGTCGGATCTGCTGCCGATTGCCATTCCGGCGCTGCTGCTGTCGATATGGATGATCTTCTTTGCCCGTCCGCTGTCGGTGTTTGCCGGCCTGCTGCCGTTTAAGGGATTTAACCTGCGCGAGCGGGTGTTTATCAGCTGGGTGGGGCTGCGCGGCGCGGTCCCTATCATCCTCGCGGTGTTCCCGATGATGGCCGGGCTGGACAACGCCCGCCTGTTCTTCAACGTGGCCTTCTTCGTGGTGCTGGTGTCGCTGCTGTTCCAGGGGACTTCCCTGTCGTGGGCAGCGAAAAAGGCCAAAGTGGTGATCCCGCCGGTGGGCTGGCCGGTCTCACGCGTGGGGCTGGATCTGCATCCGGAGAATCCGTGGGAACAGTTTGTCTACCAGCTCAGCGCCGACAAGTGGTGCGTGGGGGCTTCGCTGCGGGATCTGCATATGCCTGAAGAGACGCGCATTGCTGCCCTGTTCCGCGATAATGCCCTGCTGCACCCGACCGGGAGCACCCGGCTGCGCGAGGGGGATATTCTCTGCGTGATTGGCCGCGAGCGCGACCTCCCTGCCCTCGGTAAGCTGTTCAGCCAGTCACCGCCGGTGGCGCTGGATCAGCGCTTCTTTGGGGATTTTATTCTCGAAGCCAGCGCCAAATTTGCCGACGTGGCGTTGATCTACGGCCTGGATGAAGGGCTGGAGTATCGGGATAACCAGCAGACCCTGGGCGAAATTATCCAGAAGCTGCTCGGTGCCGCGCCGGTCGTGGGTGATCAGGTGGAGTTTGCCGGGATGATCTGGACGGTGGCGGAGAAAGAAGATAACAGGGTGCGGAAAGTGGGCGTGCGCGTGGCGGAGGATATCGAGGAGTAGGCCGGGTAAGCGTAAGCGCCACCCGGCGTTTGGCTCCGGCGTTCATGCCGGGTGGCGGCTACGCCTTACCCGGCCTACAACGACTTTACACCGTAATGACGGGCACCCGCGGGGCTAACGCGGTTAACAACTCGTACCCTATTGTGCCCGCCGCGGCGGCAACATCATCCACTTTCACCTCATTCCCCCACAGCTCAACCGGCGTGCCGATCCCGGCCTGCGGGCAGGGGGTGAGATCGATCGCCAGCATATCCATCGACACGGTGCCCACCGTGCCGGTGCGCACGCCGTCCACCCAGACCGGGGTACCGGAAGGGGCAATGCGCGGATAGCCGTCGGCATAGCCCCCGGCGACAATGCCGATGCGCTGCTCGCCCGAGGCACGATAGCGGCTGCCGTAGCCCACGGTATCCCCCGCTTTCAGGGTCTGGACGCCAATGATTTCACTGCGCAGGGTCATCACCGGCTTCAGGCCGCTGTTGGCGATATCCTGCCACTGGCCGGAAGGTGACGCGCCGTAGAGAATAATCCCCGGTCGCACCCAGTCAAAATGCGCTTCCGGGTGCCAGAGGGTCGCCGCTGAGTTAGAGAGCGACCGCGGACAGTTCAGCCCTTCCGCCGCCTGTTCAATGCGCATCATCGGCTCCGTGATGCCGTCCGGTTTTTCTGCATCGGCAAAATGGGCCATCAGCGTCATTTCGCCGACGTTTTTCACCGCCCGCAGCTGCTGCCAGACGCTGTGAACCCGATCCGGCTGGAAACCGAGACGGTTCATGCCGCTGTTCACTTTCAGGTAGATATCGAGCGGAGCGTGCAGCTTTGCATTCTGCAACGCCTTGACCTGCCAGTTGCTGTGCACGCTGGTGGTCAGGCGGTACTTATCAAACAGCGGCAGTTCATCGCTGTTAAAGAAGCCTTCGAGCATCAGGATCGGCCCTTTCCAGCCGCGCTCGCGCAGCAGGATCGCCTCTTCCAGATTCAGCATCGCAAAGCCATCGGTCGCGCTTAATGCGCTCCAGATGCGATCCAGACCGTGGCCGTAAGCATTGGCTTTGACCACCGCCCAGACCCGGGAAGCTGGCGCAGCGCGACGGACAATGTGCAGGTTATCTTTCAGGGCCTGCAGATCCAGCTGAGCCACAACAGGACGGGACATGACGACTCCTTGTTAGTTATGCGCGCCGTGTAAATGCTGTGGACGTGACGGAGTGAACCCCGGACGGTAGCGCGCGACGCTTAAATCATCAAACGGAATAGCCGGTGTGCGCCCGGAGATCAAATCACTGAGCAACTGCCCTGAACCGCAGGCCATCGTCCAGCCCAGCGTGCCGTGTCCGGTGTTGAGCCACAGGTTCTTAAACGGGGTGCGGCCCACCACCGGCGTACCGTCCGGGGTCATCGGGCGCAGCCCGGTCCAGAAGGTCGCCTGTTCGATATAACCGCCCCGCGGGAAGAGGTCGCCCACGACCATCTCCAGCGTTTCCCGACGCGGCTGCAGCAGCTCGGTGTTAAAGCCGACGATTTCCGCCATTCCTCCCACGCGGATCCGATTGTCAAAACGGGTGATCGCGATTTTGTATGTTTCATCAAGGATAGTTGAAACCGGGGCCCCGCTGTCCTCTTTCACCGGGATCGTCAGCGAGTAACCCTTCAGCGGGTAGACCGGAATATCGACGATGCCCTTCAGCATCGCCGTGGAGTAAGAGCCGAAGGCCATCACGTAGGCGTCGGCTTTTACCACCTCTTCGCCGCACAGCACGCCGTAGATATTCTCCCCTTCGTACAGCAGCTTATCGACTGAGGTGTTGTAGCGGAATTTGACCCCCGCCTGTTCGGCCATCTGGGCCAGATTCTGGGTGAAGAGCTGGCAGTCGCCGGTTTCGTCATTGGGCAGACGCAGGCCGCCGGTGAGCTTGTGGGCAACATCCGCCAGCGCCGGTTCGACCTGCGCCAGCTGGCTGGCTTCCAGCAGCTGATACGGCACCCCGGCATCCTCAAGAACGGCGATATCGCGGGTGGCGTTTTCGTACTGCTGGGCGGTGCGGAACAGCTGCAGCGTGCCCCCCTGGCGGCCTTCATACTGAATGCCGGTGGTGGCGCGCAGCGCTTTCAGGCAGTCGCGGCTGTACTCCGCCAGACGCACCATCCGCCCTTTGTTTTCCATATAGTGTGAGGTGTCGCAGTTGCGCAGCATCTGCCACATCCACTTGAGCTGAAACTGGGTGCCGTCGAGACTGATCGCCAGCGGCGCATGGCGCTGGAACATCCATTTAATCGCCTTCAGCGGCACACCCGGGGCCGCCCAGGGCGCCGCATAGCCCGGAGAAATTTGCCCGGCATTGGCGGCGCTGGTCTCCAGCGCCGGACCCGGCTCACGATCGATGACGGTCACGTCGTGCCCGGCCTGACTCAGGTACCAGGCGCTGGTTACGCCAACGACGCCACTTCCCAGTATGACAACACGCATAGCCACTCCCTTAATAAGCAAAAGAACAATCTTCTGATTACATATTGATAACCCAGCCGAAAATATTATTCAACATAGGCCTTTTTTATGGTGACTTACCTCACACCTTCCCCTGCTGACGGGGGTGGCGTGGTTTTGGCATCTCCTGCTGCGCGGCATTTTTAACCAGCATATTATTCTGAGAGGCACCCCTTTTTCGTCATGTGGAAAACGGGAAATCGCAAAGAAAAAAATAGCGTGCCAGCACGCTTTTGAATGGCGTGTTCTATGCTTGAAAAGAGGTTCTCCAGACAGAGAGAGCTACCAACAATGAGGGCGCGCTAATGGCTACTATTGATTCCATGAATAAGGACACCACACGTCTGAGCGATGGACCCGACTGGACATTCGAGCTGCTGGACACCTATCTGGCGGAAATTGACCGGGTGGCGAAACTCTACCGTCTGGATGCCTATCCCCATCAGATTGAAGTCATTACCTCCGAACAGATGATGGACGCTTACTCCAGCGTCGGGATGCCCATTAACTATACCCACTGGTCGTTTGGCAAAAAATTCATTGAAACCGAACGGCTGTATAAACACGGTCAGCAGGGGCTGGCGTATGAGATCGTTATCAACTCCAACCCCTGCATTGCCTACCTGATGGAAGAGAACACTATCACCATGCAGGCGCTGGTGATGGCCCACGCCTGCTACGGACATAACTCGTTTTTCAAAAATAACTACCTGTTCCGCAGCTGGACCGATGCCAGTTCGATTGTCGACTACCTGATCTTTGCCCGTAACTACATCACCCAGTGCGAAGAGCGCTACGGCGTGGATGAGGTCGAAAAACTGCTGGACTCCTGCCATGCGCTGATGAACTACGGCGTGGATCGCTACAAACGTCCGCAGAAGATCTCCCTGCAGGAGGAGAAAGCCCGGCAGAAAAGCCGCGAAGAGTATCTGCAAAGCCAGGTGAATACGCTGTGGCGTACCCTGCCGAAACGTGAAGAAGAGAAAACGGTTGTGGAAGCGCGCCGCTACCCTTCCGAGCCGCAGGAGAACCTGCTCTACTTTATGGAGAAGAACGCCCCGCTGCTGGAGCCGTGGCAGCGTGAGATCCTGCGCATCGTGCGTAAGGTGAGCCAGTACTTCTATCCGCAAAAACAGACTCAGGTGATGAACGAAGGCTGGGCGACCTTCTGGCACTACACCATCCTTAACCACCTGTATGACGAAGGCAAAGTGACAGAACGCTTTATGCTGGAGTTCCTGCACAGCCACACCAACGTGGTGTTCCAGCCGCCTTACAACAGCCCGTGGTACAGCGGCATTAACCCGTATGCGCTGGGCTTTGCCATGTTCCAGGACATCAAGCGTATCTGTCAGAACCCGACGGAAGAGGATAAATACTGGTTCCCGGATATCGCCGGGTCCGACTGGCTGGAGACGCTCCATTTCGCGATGCGCGACTTTAAGGATGAGAGCTTTATCAGCCAGTTCCTGTCGCCGAAGGTGATGCGTGATTTCCGCCTGTTTACGGTGCTGGATGACGATCACAACAACTACCTGGAGATTTCGGCGATCCACAATGAAGAGGGGTATCGTGAGATCCGCTCCCGCCTCTCGGCCCAGTACAACCTAAGCAATCTGGAGCCGAACATTCAGGTCTGGAATGTGGATCTGCGCGGGGATCGCTCCCTGACGCTGCGCTATATTCCGCACAACCGCGCGCCGCTGGATAAAGGGCGCAAGGAAGTGCTGAAGCATGTGCACCGCCTGTGGGGCTTTGACATTATGCTTGAGCAGCAGAACGAAGACGGCAGCGTGGAGCTGCTGGAACGTTGCCCGGTGAAAGGCAATATGTTGTAGTTCGGTGCGGCCTGTTTTGCCGGGTGGCGGCTACGCCTTACCCGGCCTACGAAATCCAGACATCGGGCGAAAAAAAACCTCTCAAGCGAGAGGTTTTTTATTTTAGCGCCCCTGAATCACCAGGTCGCCCGGCAGGGACTTCTGCATCCGGTGCCAGATCTCGCCGCTGTCACGACCGTAGCGACGCACGGTTTCGTACACCTGATCGTGCAATCCTTCAGAGCACAGCTCACTCAGCTTATGGTAGAAGCCGAGCGCCAGGCTCCGGGCTTCCGGGTTGGCGAAGTAGTGACGACCGATTCGGGTATAGAGCCCTTTCATGCCGTTGAGGATCAGGCCGTAGATCGGGTTGCCGGAGGCAAAAGCCAGGCCGCGGAAGACGTTGTAATCCAGCAGGGCGAAGGCATCGGCGTGATCTTCCACGGCGGTAGCACGGGCCAGCACTTCCAGCGCCTTATCCGGATGCTGGCGAAACGCCGTACGGATAAAGATGGTGGCGATGTTGGTACGCACTGAGAGCAGATTATCGATCAGCTGCGGTACGCTCTCGTGATCGAGGCGCGCCAGCGTTTCGAGAATATTCAGGCCCGACGTTTCCCAGAAGTTATTCACTTTGGTCGGTTTGCCGTGTTGGATCGTCAGCCAGCCATCGCGGGCCAGTCGCTGCAACACTTCACGTAAGGTGGTACGTGTGACGCCAATCAGTTCAGAGAGTTCGCGTTCTGCGGGAAGTATCGAGCCAGGGGGGAATCGGTTATTCCAGATGCTCTCGATAATGTACTCTTCCGCGAAACCCGCCGGGCTTTGCGCCTTTATGACCATAGTGAGTTTTCCATTAACTGCTTTTTACAAAATTCACTCATCATACCAGAGGCAGGCAGAGGCAGATAGCGCAGCGAGGCGAGAAAAAAGGGATCGCCGTTTTATTTTTATCATTTAAAAGTCAGGCCTGACGCCCCCTCCATGTGTCAGTTTGCGTATACTTAAAACGTAATTATGTGACGGGCAAGGAAATCTGTTGTGGAAATGTCTTATAGCCGCGCCTTCTGGCGCAATTTTTTAGGCCAGTCGCCTGACTGGTACAAACTGACCCTTATTATTTTTCTGGTTATCAATCCTCTTATCTTTCTCGTGAGCCCGTTTGCCGCAGGCTGGTTACTGGTGGCCGAGTTCATCTTTACCCTGGCGATGGCGCTGAAATGTTATCCCCTGCTGCCGGGCGGCCTGCTGGCCTTTGAGGCGGTGGCGATCGGCATGACCAGCGCAGAGCATGTGAAAGAGGAGCTGGCGTCGAATCTGGAAGTGCTCCTGCTGCTGATGTTTATGGTGGCCGGGATCTACTTTATGAAGCAGCTACTGCTGTTTATCTTCACCCGCCTGCTGCTGAGTATCCCCTCGAAAACGATGCTGTCGCTGGCCTTCTGCATCGCGGCCGCTTTTTTATCGGCCTTCCTCGATGCCCTGACGGTGGTGGCGGTGGTGATCAGCGTCGCCGTCGGCTTCTACGGGATCTATCACCGGGTGGCCTCCGCCCAGCCGGAAGATAACCTGCATGATGACAGCAAGGTTGATAACAAACAGCGCGAGGTGCTGGAGCAGTTTCGCGCCTTCCTGCGCAGCCTGATGATGCACGCCGGCGTGGGCACCGCGCTGGGTGGGGTGATGACCATGGTCGGCGAGCCGCAGAACCTGATCATCGCCAAAGCCGTGGGCTGGAACTTTACCGAGTTTTTCCTGCGGGTGGCCCCGGTCAGCGTGCCGGTGCTGGTGTGCGGCCTGCTGACCTGCTGGCTGGTGGAGAAATTCAGATGGTTTGGTTACGGCACCCTGCTCCCGACTCAGGTTCGCGAAGTATTGCAGCGTTACGATGATGAGAGCCGCAGCCAGCGGACCCGTCAACAGAAGCTGGCGTTGATTTTTCAGGGGATGATTGGCGTCTGGCTGATTATCGCCCTGGCATTTCATCTGGCGGAGGTGGGGTTGATTGGCCTGTCGGTGATCATCCTGGCGACCTCCTTTACCGGCGTGACGGACGAGCACGCTATCGGCAAAGCCTTTACCGAAGCGCTGCCCTTTACTGCCCTGCTGGCGGTCTTTTTCGCAGTGGTGGCGGTAATAGTCGACCAGCAGCTGTTTGCGCCGATCATCCGCTACGTGCTACAGGCCGAGCAAGATGCCCAGCTGTCGCTCTTCTATCTGTTTAACGGCCTGCTGTCGGCTATCTCCGACAACGTGTTTGTCGGCTCGGTCTATATCAATGAGGCCAAAACCGCGCTACAGAGCGGGGCGATAAATCAGCAACAGTTTGAACTGCTGGCGGTGGCGATCAACACCGGGACCAACCTGCCCTCCGTCGCCACGCCAAACGGCCAGGCGGCGTTCCTGTTCCTGCTCACCTCGGCGCTGGCGCCGCTGATAAGACTCTCTTATGGCCGGATGGTGTGGATGGCTCTGCCCTATACGGTGGTATTAACCTGCATCGGTTTGTTGTGCGTCAAAATTACCCTCATTCCTTTTACCCAATGGATGTTACAGACGGGTATACTGGCGACGCATTAAGTGAGTCAGCCGGGTAATTTATTACCCGGCTGCACTGACGAATGATAAATATCCGATTACGTTATATTTTGCGTGCCGAGGCTGGCGCGCAAATTGTTTTCGTTTACACTGCGCTTTCTATACCTGTTCCAGGGAAATGATTATGTTGAAATTTTTGAACCAGTGCTCGCGTGGACGCGGAGCGTGGTTGCTGTTGGCCCTGACCGCCTTCGCGCTCGAAATGGTGGCATTGTGGTTCCAGCATGTGATGTTGCTGAAGCCCTGTGTGTTGTGTATCTATGAACGCAGCGCGCTGTTTGGCGTGATGGGCGCAGGCCTGGTCGGCGCCATCGCGCCGAAAAGCCCGCTGCGCTACGGCGCGATTGCCATCTGGCTCTACAGCGCCGGAAAAGGCCTGCAGCTTGCCTGGGAGCACACCATGATCCAGCTGCATCCGTCGCCGTTTCAGACCTGCGATTTTGCCGCCCGCTTCCCGAGCTGGCTGCCGCTGGATAAGTGGCTGCCGCAGGTATTCGTGGCAAGCGGTGACTGCTCCGTGCGTCAGTGGGAGTTCCTGACCCTTGAGATGCCGCAGTGGCTGGTGGGCATTTTCGCCGCCTATCTGGTCGTGGCACTGCTGGTGCTGATTGCCCAGCCGTTTAAACCGAAAAAACGCGATCTGTTTGGGCGCTAATGCCCGGCGGCGCTTCGCTTGCGCGGGCCTACGGTGTTGTAGGCCGGGTAAGCGCAGCGCCACCCGGCAATAAAAAACCCGCCTCGGCGGGTTTTTTATTATGCGCGGTTTGGGTGATTCATAATATGGTCTTCCCAGTCGCGCACCTCTGATTCCCGCACCGCAATGTGGCGCACAGAAATTCGCTCGCCGTGCATCGCCGCTTTGGAACCGGCCAGCAGCGGGTGCCACTTCGGCAGGTCTTTCCCTTCCGCCAGCAGACGATAGGCGCAGGTCGGCGGCAGCCATTCAAAGGTCGGCAGGTTATCGCGGGTCAGCTTGATGCAGTCCGGCTCTAGCTCGAAGCGGCGCTCGTAGTTTCGGCACTGGCAGGTTTTGATGTTCAGCTGATTGCAGGCGACGTTGGTGAAATAGATTTCGTCCGAGTCCTCATCCATCAGCTTATGCAGACAGCACTGCCCGCAGCCATCGCACAGCGATTCCCACTCGGCGTCGGTCATGTTGTCGAGAGTTTTGCTTTGCCAGAAAGGGATTTCGCTCATAAGGATGTCCACACGTCAAAATAAAGCGCACCTTATAACCAGTCTGGCACCTCGATGCAAGTTTTGCCGCCCAAAAGGGGCGGCAAGCGGGGATTACAGCACGCGGGTTTTCAGCGACAGGCCGTTAACGGCCACTTCCAGCTCGTCGCCGCCGGAGAGTGGACCCACCCCTTCCGGGGTGCCGGTGAGGATCACATCGCCCGGTTTGAGGGTGAAATAACGACTCATATAGGCAATCAGCGGCACAATCTTATGGATCATGTCGGCGGTGGTGCCCTGCTGACGCACCTCGCCGTTCACCTTCAGGCTCAGGGTGGTGTTCTGCGGATCGTCCTGAAACTCCGACACCGGGACAAATCCGGAGATCGGGCACGAGTTATCAAAGCCTTTGGCTTTTTCCCACGGCTGGCCCGCTTTCTTCATTTTGCCCTGCACATCGCGCAGGGTCAGATCCAGCGCCACACCATAACCGGCAATCGCCTTCTGCACATGATCTTCAGAAGCCTGACGCAGCGTGGCGCCGATCAGCACCGCCAGCTCCACTTCGTGGTGAACCGAGCCAAGCCTCTGGGGTAATGCCAGCGGCTGGCGGATATCACAGAGCGCCGTTTCCGGTTTAATGAACAGCACCGGCTCGTCCGGAATCGCGCTTCCCATTTCCTGAATATGCTTTGCGTAATTACTTCCTACGCAGACGACTTTACTTACCGGATAATCCAGTAAGGCTCCTTGCCAGTTATGATGTTGATACATATACGTCCCCTGAACGGTTAATGTGACGCTGACAGATAATTCTTAAACTATTTTTTCCCCTGCGCCTCGAGATGCTGTTTGAGTAAATTCTCTTGCGGTGGAGGGAGTTGTAAATAATAGCCCTGTTCGGTCAATGCGGTTTTTACTTTTTCCAGATCGGCGTTGCTCAGCTGCTTACGCCCGTCGAGGGGCATGAGCATCACCAGCTGCGGCTTACCGAAGCTTTTCAGCAGTGCCTCAGGCACGCGGGAGAAATCGTCCTTTTTTTCGACATACAGGTAGGTCTGGTCGCGCTGGGTACTTCTGTAGATCACACAAAACATATATTTACTCTGAATTAAGCGGGAGGGTGACTTGCCTCAATATAATTGTGACTATAACATGCCTGATACTCTTCGGAATATCACGGCGCGCACGTCGTGGTAAAAGCAAATTGAGTAAGGCCAGGATGTCAAACACGCCCATCGAGCTTAAAGGCAGTAGCTTCACCTTATCAGTGGTTCATTTGCATGAAGCAAAACCCGAGGTTATTCGTCAGGCGTTAGAAGACAAAATCGCCCAGGCGCCCGCATTTCTGAAACATGCGCCCGTGGTCATCAACGTAAGCGGCCTCGAAGCGCCGGTTAACTGGCACCATTTGCAGCAGGCGGTCACCGCCACCGGCCTGCGAATTGTGGGCATCAGCGGCTGCAAAGACGCTGAACTGAAAGCCGAAATCGATCGGGCGGGTCTTCCGCTGCTGAACGAAGGCAAAGATAAAGCCCCACGCGCAGAGCCCCCTGCCCCACCTGAAGTCCCTGTTACTCCTGTCACAAAAACGCGATTGATTGATCTGCCGGTGCGTTCCGGTCAGCGCATTTATGCGCCAAACTGTGACCTGATTGTGACCAACCACGTCAGCGCGGGGGCGGAGCTGATTGCGGATGGCAATATCCATATTTATGGCTCAATGCGAGGCCGCGCGCTGGCGGGTGCCAGCGGCGATCGCGATGCGCAAATTTTTTGTACCCACCTGGAGGCGGAGCTGGTCTCCATCGCAGGTGTTTACTGGCTGAGTGATAACATCCCGGCCGAATTTTCTGGCAAAGCGGCACGTCTGCGCCTGGCAGACAACGCTTTGACCGTTCAACCGTTGAATTGATCCCTTTTTAACAAGGAATTTCTATGGCACGCATTATTGTTGTTACTTCGGGTAAAGGAGGCGTTGGCAAGACCACCTCCAGCGCGGCCATCGCTACTGGTTTGGCCCAGAAGGGAAAGAAAACCGTCGTTATTGATTTCGATATCGGCCTGCGTAACCTTGACCTGATTATGGGTTGTGAACGCCGCGTGGTGTACGATTTTGTGAACGTGATTCAGGGTGACGCCACGCTGAATCAGGCGATGATTAAAGATAAACGTACCGACAACCTTTATATTCTTCCCGCTTCGCAGACGCGCGACAAGGATGCGCTGACCCGTGAAGGCGTGGAAAAAGTGCTCGATGAGCTGAAAAAAATGGAGTTCGATTTCGTGGTCTGCGATTCACCGGCGGGCATCGAAACCGGCGCGCTGATGGCGCTCTACTTCGCCGATGAAGCCATCATCACCACCAACCCGGAAGTGTCGTCCGTGCGCGACTCCGACCGTATTTTAGGGATCCTCGCCTCGAAATCCCGCCGTGCGGAAAATGGCGAAGAACCGATTAAAGAGCACCTGTTGCTGACCCGTTATAATCCGGGTCGTGTCAATAAAGGTGATATGCTGAGTATGGAAGACGTGCTGGAGATCCTGCGCATCAAACTGGTTGGCGTCATCCCGGAAGATCAATCCGTGCTGCGCGCGTCTAACCAGGGTGAACCGGTTATCCTCGACGCTAACGCAGACGCTGGTAAAGCGTATGCGGACACGGTAGATCGTCTGCTCGGAGAAGAACGTCCTTTCCGCTTCATAGAAGAAGAGAAGAAAGGTTTCCTCAAACGCCTGTTCGGAGGATAAGTTATGGCATTACTGGACTTTTTTCTCTCGCGGAAAAAAAGCACCGCTAACATCGCAAAAGAGCGTCTGCAGATCATCGTGGCAGAACGCCGCCGCAGCGACGCGGAACCGCACTATCTGCCGCAGCTGCGTAAAGACATTCTGGAAGTGATCTGCAAGTATGTGCAGATTGACCCGGAAATGGTGACCGTACAGCTGGAGCAAAAGGACGGGGATATCTCGATTCTGGAGCTCAACGTGACCCTGCCGGAAGCGGAAGAGTCGCGTTCTTAACCGTAGCCCTGGCAAGCATTGCGCTGTCGGGGAGATTGCCGGGCGGCACGGTGTTTGCCCGGCCTACGGATTTGTAGCCCCGGCAAGCATCGCGCCGCCGGGGGTTACAGAGCCCAGTTACTGCGGATATTCTTCCAGCAACGCATTCAGGCGATCGGCCATCAGTTCCCCGCGCCAGCCTGCTATCAATTCCGGCGTACCGTTCTGCGGTTTCAGCTTCCAGTGCGCATTCAGCAGCTGGTTGATCTGACGACGTGAGGCCAGCAGCTCGGCGCTGACTTTACTTTCCGCCGCCACTTCCTGCACCAGGGCTTTGATCGCCTTAAACGCTTTGCGATAACCCGGCATATCCATCAGGTTTAACAGCGGCTGCGGCAATGCCTCTTCCGGCAACGCCTGCGCCTTCTCCACCAGCGCCAGCAGGGTTTTACCGTGGAAGCGGATCTCGGAACCGGAAAGCCCGATGCTGTCCAGCTCGCCCAGGCTACCCGGCATGTAACGCGCCACGGCCCACAGATGCTCTTCACGCACCACAAAGTTCACCGCCAGATCGCGCTCGCGCGCCTTACGCAGACGCCAGTCGGCCAGCAGCTGCAGACAGGCCAGCTGGCGGGTGCGCAGCTGCCAGGCGTTGCTGATGTCGCGCCACGCCTCTTTCGGATCGGTGATCTCCTGACGACGCAGCTGCGTCATCCGGCACTCATTCAGGGCGGCAGGTAGCCAGCCGGAGGCTTCGGCCTCTTTCATCAGCTGACCGGCGATCGGCAGCAGGTAGAACACATCCGCCGCCGCGTAGTCGAGCTGGCGTTCCGTCAGCGGGCGCGCCAGCCAGTCGGTGCGGGACTCGCTCTTGTCGATCGCCAGCCCGGTGTACTCTTCCACCATGGCGGCAAAGCCCCAGGACAGCGGACGACCGGCAAAGGCGGCGAGGATCTGGGTGTCGATCAGCGGCTCCGGCATGATGCCGAAGGTATTGAGGAAAACTTCCAGATCTTCACTGCCGGCATGCAGATATTTGGTGATGGCGGTATTCAGCAGCAACTCGCGCATCGGCGCCCAGTCGGTGATCCCCAGCGGGTCGATAAGCGACACATTTTTTCCGTCATACATCTGGATCAGACCCAGCTGCGGGTAATAGGTGCGGGTCCGCACAAACTCGGTATCCAGCGCAATGGCGGGTGCGTCACGGGTGACATCGCACAGCGAAGCCAGCTCGTCGTTGGTGGTGATCATCTGGTAATTCAAATCATATTCTCTTTGGTTTGCGCCCATAAAAAAACGCCGGCATGGCCAGCGTCTTTGGGTGACTAACACGAAGCTCAGGCTTTATTGTCTACTTTGGCGCGCGCTTCGTCACGTAATTCTCGTCGTAATATCTTCCCGACGTTCGATTTGGGCAGTTCGTCGCGAAACTCCACCAGTTTCGGCACTTTGTAGCCGGTCAGCTGGCGACGGCAGAAGGTGATCAGCGCCTCTTCACTCAGGGACGGATCTTTTTTCACCACAAAGATTTTCACCGTTTCACCGCTGCTGCCCGCCGGAACACCTACCGCAGCCACTTCCAGCACGCCGTTGTGCTGCATCACCACGTCTTCGATCTCGTTCGGATAGACGTTGAACCCGGAGACCAGGATCATGTCTTTCTTGCGATCGACGATGCGCAGGAAACCTTCGTCATCCATCACCGCGATATCCCCGGTGTGCAGCCAGCCGTCCTTGATGATTTCATCGGTAGCATCCGGACGCTGCCAGTAGCCCAGCATCACCTGCGGCCCTTTCACGCACAGTTCACCCGGTTCACCATGCGCCACTTCGTTATCTTCATCATCCACCAGTTTGGCTTCGGTGGAGGGCACCGGCAGGCCGATGCTGCCGCTGTGGTAGTCGATATCGTGCGGGTTCACGCTCACCAGCGGGGCGCACTCGGTCAGGCCATAGCCCTCCAGCAGATACTGCCCGGTAAGTTTGACCCAACGCTCGGCCACCGCCTGCTGCACCGGCATCCCACCGCCCGCCGACAGATGCAGGGTGGAGAAGTCGAGCTGCTGGAACTCTTTGTTATTCAACAGCGCGTTAAACAGGGTGTTCACCCCGGTCATGGCGGTGAAAGGATATTTCGCCAGCTCTTTGACCAGCCCCGGAATATCGCGCGGGTTGGTGATCAGCACATTCTGCCCGCCAAGCTCGATAAACAGCAGGCAGTTCATGGTCAGGGCGAAGATGTGATAGAGCGGCAGCGCGGTGATCACCAGCTCTTTGCCACGATGCAGCAGCGGCCCGTAGGTGGCGTTCACCTGCTCGAGGTTCGCCAGCATGTTGCGGTGGGTCAGCATCGCCCCTTTCGCCACCCCGGTGGTCCCCCCGGTGTACTGCAGGAAGGCCAGATCCTGCGGCACCAGTTCCGGTTTCACGTACTGCATGCGGTAGCCGTTGTGCAGCGCCCGGCGGAAGGAGATGGCGTCCGGCAGATGATATTTAGGCACCAGACGTTTGACATACTTGACGACGAAGTTCACCAGCGTCCCTTTGGCGGTGGAGAGCTGATCGCCCATCCGCGTCAGAATGACGTGTTTCACCTGGGTTTTGTCGACCACTTTCTCGAGGGTGTGCGCGAAGTTCGAGACAATCACAATTGCCGCTGCGCCGCTGTCGTTCAGCTGATGCTCCAGCTCGCGCGGGGTATACAGCGGGTTAACGTTAACCACGATCATCCCGGCGCGCAGAATGCCAAACAGCGCCACCGGATATTGCAGCAGGTTCGGCATCATCAGCGCGACCCGGTCACCTTTTTTCAGACCTAAACCCTGTTGCAGGTAGGCCGCAAACGCCCGGCTGCGCTCTTCCAGCTTACGGAAGGTCATCACCTCACCCATGTTCACAAACGCAGGCTGATCGGCGTAGCGCGTCACGGAGTTTTCAAACAGTTCAACCAGGGATTGATAACGGTCAGGATTGATCTCTGCAGGCACATCCGCAGGATAACGGTTAAGCCAAACCTTCTTCACTACATCACCTCTGAAATGCGTGTTCGTCGTCATCACAGCCCCGGTTAATAAACAAGTCGTTAACATAATATTAACTCAGCGTACCAGTTTATTAATTGTCCGGATTTAAGGTTGCGAAGCGCGTCACTATTTATTTTTGTTATAGCGATAAAAAAAACGAAACAGCGGCAGGGCCGCTGTTTCTTCTTCAGTCATAACAGATATTTACTCTGTTACCACCGTCCGAACCTGAGCCGGTCCGGGACCATAACCTGGCCAGCCGCCATAGCCGTAGCCATATCCATAGCGCCACGGATGCGGGCCCCAGTACCAGGGATCGATAGGCTGCGGCGGCATCACTACCTGCTGCACTACCCGCCAGCGTTTATAGCCGTTGGCCTGTAGGGTCATAAATTTATACGGCGTATTACCAATTTTGCCCTGCTCCGCGCCGGTGATGGTGCCGACGACGGTGACCAGCTGGCCACGGAAGTCTACCGGGTCGAGGAAACCGTTCACATCGGCATAGATGCGCCCGCGTGAGGCTTCACCCAACATCGGCCGCGCGCCGCTGTCCAGCGGAACGGTGGCAATTTCCAGACGGGTTTTCCCCTGCTGGTTCATCACCTCCACCACTTTGCCGCCAAAGCGTGCTTCCTGGCCGACGTACAGTTCCGGGGCGTTCATCACCCGGACCAGATCCTGCTGCGGCGTCGGGCTGCTGCCCTTGATCGCATCAGGGACAGAGACACATCCTGTTAATGCCAGGGCCAGCGCCCCGACGGTCAGCAGACGAACGACATATTTTTGAACCGCCATGATGCGACTCCTTTTTCTCAGGCTCTGATACTGAGATTCACTCCCGGCCCGGAAGTTTCTTCCACGCTACGGTGTTTCGCAAATAAACCGGCTCGGCCTTCTCGACCGCCACGGTGTTTCCTGCGGCCAGCAGCTGACGGGCGATAGGCAGCATATCTTCGGCGGCAGGCAGTAGCACCTTGCCGTCCACCAGGGTCAGACCGCTGTCGTTTGCCATCGCAGGCCACGCCGGCCAGCCGGTCCCGACGGTCGCCCACTCACCGGAAAGCTGCTTCATGCGCTCGCCTGCCGCTTCCGGCGTGAGCACGGCTTCGCTCTCTTCACCGTGCCAGACGCCCTGCTCATCGCGGGTGTACTCCGCCCAGTAGACTTCGCCCATCCGGGCGTCAATGGCGGCCAGCACGCGGGTGGCACCGGTGTTGCGCCAGGCACCCTCAGCCATGGTGGCGAGGGTCGAAACGCCAATCATCGGCAGTTCGGCGCCCAGCGCCAGCCCCTGAGCAATGCCAATACCGATGCGCACGCCGGTAAAGCTGCCGGGGCCGCGGCCATAAGCCAGAGCATCGAGGTTATTCAGGGAGGTGTTGCCCTCGGTGAGGATCATCTTCACCAAAGGCAGGATACGTTGGGTATGTTCCCGGGGGCACTCTTCGAAATGAGCACAGAGTTTACCGTCGTTCCACAGGGCAACAGAGCAGGCCTCTGTGGCGGTATCAATAGCCAGAATTCGCATGTGTTGTCGCGCTCTCGCAAGGGTCAGTCACAAAAAGGCGCGCATTTTAACACACCCGTCAGCAAATTACTCCGACTGAGACGCCGCCAGGAAGCGCACCGCGCGATCGATATCCCGGGTGCGTGGTGCCGGCGGCAGGCTGGCGATAAAGGTGGCCCCGTACGGACGCATCACCAGACGGTTATCGCAGATCACCAGCACCCCGCGATCGTCCACGTCACGGATCAGACGGCCCACGCCCTGTTTGAGGGTGATGACCGCGTCAGGGAGCTGCACCTCGTCGAAGGGATCCCCACCGCGCAGGCGGCAATCTTCCATCCGCGCCTTCAGCAGCGGATCGTCCGGCGAAGTGAAGGGCAGCTTGTCGATGATCACCAGCGACAGGGCGTCGCCGCGCACGTCCACCCCTTCCCAGAAGCTGCTGGTCGCCACCAGCAGGGCATTCCCCGCGGTGACAAACTGCTGCAGAAGCTGGCCTTTGCTGGTTTCACCCTGCAACAGCACCGGCAGGGTCATGGTGGCGCGGAACTGCTCCGCCAGATCGCGCATCATGGCGTGGGAGGTGCAGAGCATAAAGCAGCGGCCGTTGTTGGCCTCGATCATCGGCTTGAGCATGGCCGCCAGATGACGGGCGGCGCCGGGCTGATTGGGCAGCGGCAGATTACGCGGGACGCAGAGCAGCGCCTGGGTGGCATAATCAAACGGGCTCGGCAACAGCAGGGATTTGGCATCTGCGATACCAAGACGTTCGGTGAAGTGGTGCAGATCGTCGTTTACCGACAGCGTGGCGGAGGTAAAAATCCAGCTGCCCGGCTTCTGCGCCATCACTTCCTGGAACTTATCGGCCACGGTGAGCGGCGTCAGCGCGAGGGTAAAATGGCGCGAGTTGCATTCGTACCAGTAGCTGTAGCCTGGCTGGTTAAACGCCTTCAGCCGTTTCAGGCGGGCGCGGTACAGGGTGGCGCGCTCGAAGGCGGCATCCAGCAGCGCCGAGCGCCCCAGGGAGAGCTTCGCCACGTCGTAGCAGAGCTCAAGGGCATCATCGAGCAGCAGCAGCGCGCGCTGGATATGCTGATCGGCAAGCAGTTCGCGCAGATTGCCGCGATAGCCTGGCTCCCCGAGCTGCATGCGGAAATCCTGCGTGCTTTGCGCCAGTCGGTCGGCGCACTTCTGCAGCTGCTGGGTATCTTTCAGTTCAGTGCGGTAAGCGATGGTAAAATCTTTCGCCAGGTCCAGCAGCTGACGGCTGGAGAGGGACTGGCCGAAGTACTGGCTGGCGATATCCGGGAGCTGATGGGCTTCATCGAAGATCAGGACGTCGGCCTCGGGGATCAGCTCGCCAAAGCCGCTCTCTTTCACCACCATATCCGCCAGGAACAGGTGGTGGTTGACCACCACTACGTCGGCATCCATCGCCGTTTTACGCGCTTTGACCACGAAACAGTCTTTGTACAGCGGGCAGTCGCTGCCGAGGCAGTTGTCGTTAGTGCTGGTGACCAGCGGCCAGGCGGCGGAGTCTTCGGCCACGCTGGCGCAGGTGCTGATATCCCCGTCGAGGGTCTGGTTGGCCCAGCTGCGCAGGATGATCACGTCGCTGAGGGTCTGTACCGGCAGATCGCCCCCCGCCAGCACCTGCTGTTCGAGACGTTCAATACAGAGGTAGTTGGAGCGCCCTTTCAGCAGGGCCAGACGGCCTTTATATTTCAGGGCCTTAGCTACGGTGGGCAGATCGCGGCTGTAGAGCTGATCCTGCAACGCCTTTGAGCCGGTGGAGATGATCACTTTCTTTTTGGCGCGCAGCGCGGGCGCGAGGTAGGCATAGGTTTTACCGGTGCCGGTACCCGCTTCCACCACCAGCGGCTGGGCGCTGTCGATCGCATCGGCCACCGCGTGCGCCATCTGACGCTGCGGCTCGCGCGGCTTAAAGCCGGGAATTGCCTTTGCTAACTGTCCGTCTGCTGCGAAATCGTCTGCCACTCTGCCCCCTGTATTTTTGCACAGGGGATTATGTCAGGCCGCTCGCCCTGGCGCCAGTCGAGAGTGACGCAGGCAAAACAATATGGCAGTCTTGCCTGCTGAAACAGACACTCACGAGGAAACGTATATGACAATTGTGCGCATTGATGCCGAAGCCCGCTGGTCAGATGTAGTGATCCACAACCAGACCCTGTACTACACCGGCGTACCGGCGAATCTCGACGCCGACGCGTATGAGCAGACCGCCAATACCCTGGCGCAGATCGACGCGGTGCTGGAAAAACAGGGCAGCGACAAGTCCCGCATTCTGGATGCGACTATCTTCCTGGCTAATAAAGACGATTTTGCGGCGATGAACAAAGCCTGGGATGAGTGGGTGGTGGCAGGTCACGCGCCTGTACGCTGCACGGTACAGGCGGCGCTGATGAAACCGCAGTATAAGGTTGAAATTAAGATTATCGCCGCGGTGTAAGGGCGTTACTCTTCTTCATCCTCATCTTCAAAACGCGCCACGATCCGCTCGCCGGTATGGGTGGCGCGCAGCTCTTCTGCCACCTGGGAAATAGCCTGTCCGCTGCTCATCCCCTGGGACATCAGCTCCTGAATACGCTCGACGGCCTTTTGCTGCTGGTCGTGGCTCAGTGAAGGTAAACCTGCAAACATCGTCAACTCCTGCTAAATTATCAGCGCTAATTATTTCACGCTGCCCGGTAGTCTACCACCCATGAACCCGTTATCCCCCACTGTTTTGACATTACCCTGGCGTCCTGACGCCGCAGAATTCTGGTTTGCGCCAATAAGCCATCTGCCGTGGGCGATGCTGCTGCACTCCGGTCATGCGGATCATCCTTACAGCCGCTTTGACATTCTGGTGGCCGACCCGCGCACCACGCTGGTGACCCACGGGGTGGATACGCTGATCGACGGGGTTCACTCTGACGCCTGCCCGCTGAGTCTGCTTCAGCAGGCCATTGATGAGATGGGCCTGCCCTGCACGCCGGACCCGGACCTGCCCTTCCAGGGCGGCGCGCTGGGGTTGTTCGGCTACGACCTCGGCCGCCGCTTTGAGCAGCTGCCGGAACGGGCCGGGCGCGATATCACCCTGGCGGACATGGCCGTGGGTCTTTACGACTGGGCGATCCTGGTCGATCATCACCGCCAGCAGGTGTCGCTGGTCTGTCATGGCGATGCTGAAGCCCGCCTGGCGTGGCTTGAATCGCAACGCGCGCCCGCGAATGTGCCCGCGTTCCGGCTGACCTCCGGCTGGCAGGCCAATATGACCGCGGCGGAGTATCATGAAAAATTCGATCGTGTGCAGGCGTTTCTGCACAGCGGCGACTGCTATCAGGTCAATCTGGCCCAGCGTTTCCAGGCCCGCTATGAAGGGGACGAATGGCAGGCCTTTACCCGACTGAATGCGAGCAACCGCGCTCCGTTCAGCGCCTTTTTGCGCCTCGACGAGGGGGCGATCCTCAGCCTGTCGCCGGAGCGTTTTATCCATCTGGCGGATGGCACTATCCAGACCCGCCCGATCAAAGGCACCCTGCCACGCCTCGCGGATGCGGATGCCGATCGCCAGCAGGCGGAGAAGCTCGCCGCCTCGCCGAAAGACAGAGCCGAAAACCTGATGATTGTCGATCTGATGCGCAACGACATTGGCCGGGTAGCGGAGCCGGGGAGCGTGCGGGTGCCGGAGCTGTTCGTGGTTGAGCCTTTCCCGGCCGTGCATCACCTGGTGAGCACCATTACCGCCCGGCTGCCGCCAGCGCAGACCGCGTGCGATCTGCTGCGCGCCGCCTTCCCGGGCGGCTCGATCACCGGCGCGCCAAAAGTGCGGGCAATGGAGATCATCGACGAGCTGGAGCCCCATCGTCGTAACGCCTGGTGCGGCAGCATCGGCTATCTCAGCCTGTGCGGCGGCATGGACACCAGCATCACTATTCGCACCCTGACGGCGGTGGCCGGGCAGATCTACTGTTCCGCAGGCGGCGGGATCGTGGCTGACAGCCAGGCCGCGGCGGAATATCAGGAAACCTTTGATAAAGTGAATCGTATTCTGCAACAACTGGAGCGCTAACTGGTGAATACCCACGACCTGACCCTCGACAATTTTTTATCGCGTTTTCAGCTTCTGCGCCCGCAGGTGAACAGCACGTCGCTGAACCAGCGTCAGGCGGCGGTATTGATCCCGGTGGTGCGCCGGGAGCAGCCGGGCCTGCTGTTGACCCGGCGCTCGGCGAAGCTGCGCAAGCATGCCGGTCAGGTGGCCTTTCCCGGCGGCGCGGTGGACAGCACCGACGCCTCGTTAATTGCCGCCGCCCTGCGTGAAGCCGAGGAAGAGGTGGCTATCCCGCCGCACAAGGTCGAGGTGATTGGCGTCCTGCCGCCGGTAGACAGCGTGACCGGTTTTCAGGTGACCCCGGTAGTGGGCATTATCCCGCCGGATCTGCACTATCACGCCAGCGAAGACGAAGTGGAGTCGGTGTTCGAAATGCCGCTGGCGGAAGCCCTGCGTCTGGGCCGTTATCATCCACTCGATATTCATCGTCGTGGCCACGATCATCGGGTGTGGTTATCCTGGTATGAGCATTATTTTGTCTGGGGCATGACGGCAGGAATTATTCGTGAGCTGGCGCTGCAGATCGGCCTGAAACCTTGACTATACTTTACATTCGCCCTTTTTTTGTACCTTTGCGATCCGCCTCCCGCTATTAGTTTATCCCGCCTCAGGCATTAGTTTAATTCATGTGAATAGTTGAGCTGACGGCGGGCTTCCCTCTTACACTATGCGAAGTTATTACATCGTTACTGGAAACCCGGTAACCCTGTCAGGAGTGTTAAAGTGATTAGTATATTCGACATGTTCAAAGTGGGGATTGGTCCCTCTTCTTCCCACACTGTAGGGCCGATGAAGGCCGGTAAACAGTTCGTCGATGACCTGGTCGAAAAAGGATTACTGGACAGCATTACCCGCGTGGCCGTGGACGTTTACGGTTCACTGTCGTTAACGGGTAAAGGCCACCACACCGATATCGCCATTATTATGGGTCTGGCTGGAAATATGCCGGACACCGTAGATATTGACGCCATTCCGGCGTTTATCCGCGACGTGGAAACGCGCGGTCGTCTGCTGCTGGCGAATGGCCGGCAGGAAGTGGACTTCCCACAGGACGACGGCATGCGTTTTCGCAGCGACAACCTCTCGTTGCATGAAAATGGGATGCAGATCCACGCCTTCAGCGGCGACAAAGTGGTCTACAGCAAAACCTATTACTCCATCGGCGGCGGCTTTATTGTCGACGAAGAGCATTTCGGCCAGGACGCGACGGGCGACGTGAACGTGCCTTACCCGTTCAAGTCAGCGAAAGAGATGCTGGATTACTGCCACGAGACCGGCCTGTCCCTCTCCGGCATGGTGATGCAGAACGAACTGGCGCTGCACAGCAAGAAAGAGATTGAAGACTATTTTGCTAACGTCTGGCAGACCATGCGCGCCTGTATCGATCGCGGCATCAATACCGAAGGCGTGTTGCCGGGCCCGCTGCGCGTACCGCGTCGCGCCTCTGCCCTGCGCCGGATGCTGGTCACCACCGACAAATATTCCAACGATCCGATGAACGTCATCGACTGGGTGAACATGTTTGCCCTGGCGGTAAACGAAGAGAACGCCGCCGGTGGCCGCGTGGTAACGGCTCCCACCAACGGTGCCTGCGGTATCGTTCCGGCGGTACTGGCCTACTACGATCACTTTATCGAATCGGTGAGCCCGGATATCTATATTCGCTACTTCCTCGCCGCGGGCGCGGTGGGCGCGCTCTATAAGATGAACGCCTCCATCTCCGGTGCAGAAGTGGGATGTCAGGGTGAAGTGGGCGTGGCCTGCTCAATGGCGGCGGCCGGTCTGGCAGAGCTGCTGGGCGCCAGCCCGGAACAGGTGTGCGTGGCTGCGGAGATTGGCATGGAGCATAACCTCGGTCTGACCTGCGACCCGGTTGCAGGCCAGGTACAGGTACCTTGTATCGAACGTAACGCCATTGCTTCGGTGAAAGCGATCAACGCCTCGCGGATGGCGATGCGCCGCACCAGCGAACCGCGCGTTTCGCTGGATAAGGTGATCGAAACCATGTATGAAACCGGCAAAGACATGAACGCCAAATACCGTGAGACCTCCCGCGGCGGCCTGGCCATCAAGGTGCAGTGCGACTAATCCTCTGACGGCGCCACTGCGACTTTTGTCTTTCATACCTCCTTCGCCCATCTGATACGGATGGGCGAATTTTATGCACTTTTCTCGTTACCTGAAATAATGCCCACTACACTACCTGAGTTGCCACGGGCATCCGCGTGGCTCTTCGGGTGGCCGTGGCATGCAAACAGCTCACAGGATAATTAAAAATTATCGCCGCAAACGGATCATCGTCTGCCTGGTGCTGTCACTTTCCACTCTTGTTTGCACGCTAATTATCGGCTTTATTTCGCAGCGCAATTTAAATCAGCAGTCTACCGCCGCCTTCGTATCGCATGCTGTCGAGACGCTGGATAAGATCCTCCAGCCGCTGGAGACCGGGCGCGACGTGGTACAGCCGCTGATCGGCCTGCCCTGCGTGGAGGTTAATTTCTTATTGCGCAAACAGGCCGCTTCCCTGCAAACCGTACGCTCGATTGGCCTGATTAAGGACGGTATCCTCTACTGCTCCAGCATGTTCGGTAACCGCGACATTCCCATCAGCCAGCTCCAGCCCCGGCTGCCCGCGTCTCAGCCTTTATTGCTTCTCACCTCCGACCACGCCCTGCTGAAAGGCAGCCCGGTGCTTATCCAGTGGTATCCGGTGCCCGGCCAGAGCGACGACGGGGTGATGGAGATTGTGAATATCGATCTCATTGCCAGGCTACTTCTGGAGCCCCAGCTGCCGATCATCAACGACGTTAATCTTAGCGTGGGCGGTAAACATCTGAACCATGAGCGCCAGCTCTCAGACGCGCTGGTATTTGACAGTGACGAAACGGTGTATCAGCAGGCCTCCGGCAATTTCCCGTTCACCATTACCGTTAACGGCCCTGGCCCGACGGATCTGGCGCTGAAAAACCTCCCGTCGCAGCTGCCGCTGGCGGTGATATTCACCATGCTGGTGGGCTATATCGCCTGGCTTGCCACCGCCAGTCGCATGAGCTTCACCCGGGAGATTAATTACGGGCTTGCTGCCGGGGAGTTTGAGCTGTTTTGCCAGCCGCTGATCGATGCCAAAAAACAGGATTGCGTCGGGGTTGAGATCCTTCTGCGCTGGAATAATCCGCGGCAGGGATGGATCGCCCCGGATATTTTTATCCCGCTGGCGGAGGAGCATAACCTGATTGTCCCCCTGACCCGCTACGTGCTGATCGAAACCGTCAGCCAGCTGGCAATATTTCCGCCCGCGCCGGGATTTCATATTGGCATCAACGTGGCGGCCAAACATTTTCGCGACGGGGTGCTTCTCCACGATCTGAATCACGTCTGGTTCAGCGCCGCCCCCCCGCAGCAGCTGGTGATAGAGCTCACCGAGCGCGATACCCTGCTGGAGATGGATTACAACATCGTGGAGGCACTGCATCAGAAAGGGGTCAAGCTGGCGATCGATGATTTCGGCACCGGCAACAGCTCGCTGTCGTGGCTGGAGAAACTCAATCCGGAAGTGTTGAAAATTGATAAATCCTTCACCGCCGCGATTGGCACCGATGCCGTTAACTCGACGGTGACGGATATTATTATTGCCCTGGCCCAGCGTCTGAACATTGAGCTGGTGGCCGAAGGGGTGGAAACCTGCGACCAGGCGAAGCATCTTCGCCTGCACGGTGTCGAAATTCTGCAGGGGTTCCTGTATGCGCGGCCCATGCCGCTGCGGGATTTCCCGCAGTGGCTGGCGGAGAGTTCACCTCCGCCACCCCCTCACAGCGGGAACATGATGCCGTCACTACCCTGATTACTCTTCTTCGTCGTGGGCAGACTGCTCTTTAACAATACGCACCAGGTCAACGCGGTAATCATTGGCGGTCACGATCGTGATCTTCAGCGGCGGTAATTCAAGCACATCACCGCTACGCGGGATCTGACCGTTAACGGCGATCACCAGACCGGCTACCGTCGCGATATCATCGTCGTGATTGGTCAGATGTTCCAGACCGAGCGTATGTTGCAGCGCATGCAGGTCGGTGGTGCCTTTTACCAGCCAGCCGTCACCATCATTGATGATTTCCGGCGTTTCGTCGGCATCCGGGAACTCACCGGCAATGGCTTCCAGTACGTCCAGCGGCGTCACCAGGCCCTGCACCACGCCAAACTCGTTGGTCACGATAACAAAGCTACCCCGGGCACGGCGCAGCACGCCAAGCAGGTTGATCGGGTCGAGGGTTTCCGGCACCACGATGGCAGGCGACGCAGCAGCGATAGCTTCCACATTGGCACCCTCTTCCAGCGCCACCAGCATCTCTTTGGCACGCACAATGCCGATGATCTCATCCAGCTCACCGCGACAGACCGGGAACAGGCTGTGCGGGGAGGAGAGCAGCTGCTGGCGGATTTCTTCCACGCTCAGGCTGGCATCGACCCAGCTGATCTCGCCGCGCGGGGTCATGATCCCGCGCAGGGAGCGCGAGGCCAGCGACAGCACGCCGTTGATCATATAACGCTCTTCTTCCACAAAGGCACCTTCGGGTACCGGCACCGGAGCATGGTTGTCGCTGTCCTGCTGCGCTTTGGCTTCACGACGGCCGCCCATCAGACGCAGAATCGCATCAGCGGTACGGGCACGTAGCGGCTGGTTCGACTGCTGGCGAATAAAGTTGCGGCGGGCAATCTGGTTAAACATCTCTATAATGATCGAGAAACCAATTGCAGCGTACAGATAGCCTTTCGGAATATGGAAGCCGAAACCTTCTGCCACCAGGCTCAGACCAATCATCAGCAGGAAGCTCAGACAGAGCACCACCACGGTCGGATGCTGGTTGACGAATCGTGTCAACGGCTTCGAGGCGAGCAACATCACCGCCATCGCAATGACCACGGCGGCCATCATCACCGGCAGATGGTTCACCATGCCGACAGCGGTAATCACCGCGTCGAGGGAGAAGACGGCGTCCAGCACCACAATTTGCAGAACCACCACCCAGAAGCTGGCGTAGCCTTTACCGTGTCCGTCGTCATGCTGGCGATTTTCCAGCCGTTCATGGAGTTCGGTTGTGGCCTTGAAGAGCAGGAATATACCCCCCAGCAGCATGATCAGGTCACGCCCTGAGAAGGTGAAATCGAATGCGGTGAACAGCGGTTGCGTCAGCGTCACCATCCAGGAGATGACCGACAGCAGCGCAAGACGCATGATCAGCGCCAGTGAGAGGCCGATTAGGCGTGCTTTATCCCGTTGTTTAGGCGGAAGTTTGTCCGCAAGGATGGCAATAAACACCAGGTTATCGATGCCGAGTACGATCTCAAGCACCACCAGCGTGAGCAATCCCACCCAGATCTGCGGGTCCATTAAGAATTCCATGACAAGCTCCTGCTAAAGGAATGGCAAAACGGCGCCGCGATAGATTCGGGCGAAGCGGTAAAAGGCGTAAACAGTGAGTGGCGCGAATCGCCGGTAAGGCTGGCCAGAATTGGCCGGGTGTGTGACTGGCGTCGGTGACGGTCCATACAGTGGGCTGCTGCCCAATACTCCTGACAAGTAAACGGACGCTAAACATATCAGAGACATGGGCTTTATGGCAAAGATTTACTTTCCTTTGCAAACAGATGTTTCAGCGCTTTTTTTGATCACAGAAATATCTCATTGGCTTAGGCTAAATTACGGATCTTCATCACATAAATTATTTTTTCACTGTCTAAAATAAATCGCGTAAGACTGAGTGAGTTGAACTCTAACCCTTATCTGAATCGATTCGTTCTTTCGAAGAAGATCACTAATGTCCTGACGCGTTTTGGGCATTAACGATAATAAAAGGAGGTAGCAAGTGACTATTGCTATTGTTATAGGCACACATGGTTGGGCTGCAGAGCAGTTACTTAAAACCGCAGAAATGCTTTTAGGCGAACAGGAAAACGTCGGCTGGATCGATTTCGTTCCCGGTGAAAACGCCGAGACACTGATAGAGAAATACACGGCTCAACTGTCCAGACTGGACACCAGCAGCGGCGTATTGTTCCTTGTTGACACATGGGGTGGCAGCCCGTTTAACGCCGCCAGCCGCATTGTGGTCGATAAAGAGCAGCATGAGGTGGTCGCCGGGGTCAATATTCCGATGCTGGTTGAAACCCTGATGGCACGCGACGACAACCCGAGCTTTGACGAGCTGGTTGCGTTGGCGGTTGAAACCGGTCGCGAAGGCGTGAAAGCGCTGAAAGCGAAACCGGTCGAAGTCGCGAAACCCGCGCCGGTTGCCGCAGCCGCTGCTAAACCCGCCGCCCCGCTTAAGCCTATGGGCCCGAACGATTACATGCAGATTGGCCTTGCCCGTATCGACGACCGTCTGATCCATGGTCAGGTCGCGACGCGCTGGACCAAAGAAACCAACGTCCAGCGCATCATCGTGGTCAGCGATGAAGTGGCCGCCGATACGGTCCGTAAAACCCTCCTTACCCAGGTGGCCCCACCGGGCGTAACCGCCCACGTGGTAGACGTCGCCAAAATGATCCGCGTTTATAACAACCCAAAATATGCGGGCGAACGCATCATGCTGCTGTTTACCAATCCGACAGACGTGGAACGCGTTGTCGAAGGCGGCGTGAACATCAAGTCCGTCAACATTGGGGGTATGGCGTTCCGCCAGGGTAAAACTCAGGTGAACAACGCGATTTCAGTCGATGAGAAGGATATTGAAGCCTTTAACAAGCTGAATGCACGCGGCATTGAACTGGAGGCCCGTAAGGTTTCCACCGACCAGAAACTGAAAATGATGGATTTGATCGGCAAAGTCGGGAAATAACCCCGCGCTGATTTTTCACATAAAGCTTATGTCATAGGAGAAGTACAATGGAGATTACCACTCTTCAGATTGTGCTGGTGTTCATCGTCGCTTGTATAGCGGGTATGGAATCCGTACTTGATGAATTTCAGTTTCACCGTCCGCTGGTTGCCTGTACGTTAATCGGCGCCGTTCTCGGGGATATGAAAACCGGTATCATCATCGGTGGTACCCTGGAAATGATCGCCCTCGGCTGGATGAACATCGGTGCTGCGGTTGCACCGGATGCGGCGCTCGCCTCCATTATCTCTACCGTGCTGGTTATCGCCGGCCATCAAAATATCGGTGCCGGTATCGCGCTGGCTATCCCGCTGGCGGCTGCGGGCCAGGTTCTGACCATTATCGTGCGTACCATTACCGTTGCCTTCCAGCATGCGGCTGATAAGGCGGCGGAGAATGGCAACCTGACGGCGCTATCGTGGCTCCACGTCTCGTCCCTGTTCCTGCAGGCGATGCGTATTGCTATCCCGGCGGTTATCGTGGCAATTTCTGTCGGCACCAGCGAAGTCCAGAGCATGCTGAACGCCATTCCAGAGGTCGTTACCGGTGGTCTGAACATCGCCGGCGGCATGATCGTGGTGGTTGGTTATGCGATGGTCATTAACATGATGCGCGCAGGCTACCTGATGCCGTTCTTCTACCTCGGCTTTGTTACCGCGGCATTTACCAACTTCAACCTGGTAGCACTGGGCGTGATTGGTGCGGTCATGGCTATCCTCTACATCCAGCTGAGCCCGAAATATAACCGCGTAGCCGGTGGTGCACAGGTTGCTGGTAATAACGATCTCGATAACGAACTGGACTAGCAGGTGAGCGACATGGTTGATATGACTAAAACTACCCCTCAGAAAAAACTGACTCCAGGGGATATTCGTGGCGTGTTCATCCGTTCAAACCTGTTCCAGGGTTCATGGAACTTCGAACGTATGCAGGCGCTGGGCTTCTGCTTCTCAATGGTACCGGCGATCAAACGTCTGTACCCGGAAAATAACGAAGCGCGTCGCCAGGCGATTAAGCGTCACCTGGAATTCTTCAACACCCACCCTTACGTTGCGGCCCCGGTACTGGGCGTTACGCTGGCGATGGAGGAGCAGCGTGCGAACGGTGCCGAAATCGACGATGGCGCTATTAACGGTATCAAAGTCGGTCTGATGGGACCGCTGGCAGGTGTCGGTGACCCGATCTTCTGGGGTACTGTGCGTCCGGTCTTCGCGGCGCTGGGTGCAGGTATCGCCATGAGCGGCAGCCTGCTCGGTCCTCTGCTGTTCTTTATCCTGTTTAACGTGGTGCGTCTGGCGACCCGTTACTACGGCGTCGCTTACGGCTACCGTAAGGGCGTGGATATCGTTCAGGATATGGGCGGCGGCTTCCTGCAGAAACTGACTGAGGGGGCGTCAATCCTCGGCCTGTTTGTGATGGGGGCGCTGGTAAACAAGTGGACGCACGTCAACATCCCGCTGGTGGTGTCAACCATCACCGGCCAGGATGGTCAGACTCGCGTAACCACCGTGCAAACCATCCTTGACCAGCTGATGCCGGGCCTGGTGCCGCTGCTGTTGACCTTCGCCTGTATGTGGCTGCTGCGTAAGAAAGTGAATGCGCTGTGGATTATCGTCGGCTTCTTCGTTATCGGTATCGTGGGTTACGCTATCGGTCTGCTGGGTCTGTAAGTTTTTACTGAATACACCGGGGGCATGTATGCCCCCGTTTTTTTATCCGGAGGATGAATGACGGTCACGGACATCGTACTGGTTGTCTTTATTGTTGCCCTTCTGGCGTATGCCATCTACGACGAATTGATCATGCCGCGCCGCAACGGCCCTACCTTGCTCACTATCCCCCTGCTGCGTCGCGGTCGCGTCGATGCCGTGATCTTCGCCGGCCTGCTGATGATCCTGATTTATAACAACGTCATGAGCCAGGGTGCGTTATTAACCACATGGTTATTATGTGCCCTGGCATTAATGGCGTTTTATCTGTTCTGGATGCGGGTGCCAAAAATAATCTTCAAATCCAGTGGATTCTTTTTCGCCAATGTCTGGATAGAATATAACCGTATTAAAGAGATGAATTTATCGGAAGACGGCGTATTGGTGATGCAACTGGAACAGCGACGCCTGCTTATCCGGGTGAAGAATATTGACGACCTGGAGAAGATATACAAATTACTCGTTAAAACTCAGTAAGATAAAATAATAGCACTGGCTATATTTTGACAAAAAAATTATCCTGTCATATAGCCAAAGCTATATTTTCTGGGTGAATACACGCCATATTATTAACGTTATTTTCACATCAAAATCTAAATGAAAATCGTTATCAACCAGCCGGGAGAATAATACTTTCCGGTTGTTGTTTTAACTTCTCAAAATATGTTAAGGTTGCGCCCGTCGTTGGGGAGTAGCCGATTTCCGGTATGCCGGAAATGTACGTGTCAACATACTCGTTGCAAAACGTGGCACGTACGGATTGTTTCTGCGTCAGGCAGACCAATCAGGCGAGACCATAGACGCATCAACTGCTGTTTACTGGGGGCAGTGATGTGTCATATGGATATCCCGGTCTGGACGCGCTGATGAACCTCTCTGCAACACTTCTTCTGGCCTTTGGTATGTCTATGGATGCATTTGCTGCTTCCATGGGAAAAGGCGCCACGCTCCAAAAACCTAAATTCTCTGAAGCCCTGCGTACCGGTCTGATCTTTGGTGCTATCGAAACCCTGACGCCGCTAATTGGCTGGGGTCTGGGGATGCTCGCCAGCCAGTTCGTGCTGGAGTGGAATCACTGGATCGCCTTTATCCTGCTGACTTTCCTCGGCGGACGTATGGTTATTGAAGGCATTCGTAATGACGTTGATGAAGATGAGCCCGTTCACCGCCACGGCTTCTGGCTGCTGGTGACCACGGCGATCGCCACCAGCCTTGATGCGATGGCCGTCGGCGTGGGGCTGGCGTTCCTGCAGGTGAACATTATCGCTACCGCGCTGGCGATTGGCTGCGCGACCTTAATCATGTCCACCCTGGGGATGATGATCGGCCGGTTTATCGGCCCGCTGTTAGGGAAACGCGCCGAGATCCTCGGCGGTATTGTGTTAATCGGTATCGGCGCTCAAATTATGTGGAGCCACTTCGCCGGTTAAGCGACGCGCTGCCAGCAGTGGATGCTAAAATCTGTCTGGCAGCTGAATAGTGCCTGTTTTGCCAGCGTCTCCCACACCTCCGGTTTTGCCCGCCACGCAAAAGGCGTCATCTGCAACAGCGCCACCGCTTCTGTTCCGCTCAGGGACATATTATAGGCCAGGGACTGCTCCTCCCGGAGCGCAAAGCCTGCCAGCTGCTCCGAATGCGGGGCATGCAGCAGAACCTCGCTGTAAATCAGCCCCTTCAGCTCCATCAGGTGACGCGGACCTGGCGTGACGGTGATAACCCAGCCTCCCTCTTTCACCACTCGGGCCAACTCTTCGCCTTTGCAGGGAGCGTAGATGCGGATCACCGCATCCATGCTGCTCTCTTCAAACGGCAGACGGTGGCTGGACGCCACGCAAAAGGTCACCTGCGAATAGCGTTTGGCTGCGGCACGGATGGCGGATTTAGAGACATCCAGCCCAAAGGTTGCGGCGCCCTTTTTCTGGGCAGTATCGGCAAAGGCGGCGGTGTAATATCCTTCTCCACAGCCGATATCGAGGATCGATGTCGCCCCTTCAGGCAATAACGCTGCCAGCTTACCGGCGACCTCGTCGCGCAGGGGCTGATAATGGCCGGCATCGAGAAAGGCTCTGCGGGCCTGCATCATCTCCGCACTGTCGCCCGGATCCCGGGAACGCTTATGCTGCACCGGGAGCAGATTGACATAGCCCTCTTTCGCCATATCGTACCGATGCCCCTGCGGGCAGGCGTAACTTTTATCCGTGTGCGCCAGAGGCGCGTGGCAAAGAGGACAGCAGAATGTCATGGTAACTCCGGGCAATCATAAAGGGCGAAAGTGTACCGCTAATCGCCCCGCTATAAAACGGCCTTAACGCATTACGATGAGATGGCTGGAATCGGCCGGTAAGCCATCCGGCTTGATGTTTTCGATACGCAGCACGTCACCCATAATCTGGCTGAACACCGGTGCCGAGACCGCCCCGCCGTAGTAGGCCCCATTTTGCGGATCGTTGATCACCACCGCGAGGGCAAACACCGGACGGCTGGCCGGCGCGACGCCGGCGGTATAGGCCACATATTTATCAACATAGTTGCCGCCGTCATCGATTTTCTTCGCGGTGCCGGTTTTCACTGCCACCCGGTAATCACGTACCGCCGCTTTGACCCCGCCGCCGCCGGGCAGCGCCACGCTCTCCATCATATGCTCTACCTCCTGCACAATCGGAGCGGGCATCACCTGGGTGCCGATGACCGGCGGGTCAATGCGGGTGATAGAGAGCGGACGCTCCAGACCATAGCTGCCAATGGTGGCGTAGACGTGAGCCAGCTGAAGCGGAGTGACCATCAGGCCATAGCCAAACGCAAAGGTAGCGCGATCGAGCTGGCTCCAGAATTTACGCTCGGGCAGCAGGCCGCTGCTCTCCCCGGTTAACCCGAGGCCGGTGGAGCGGCCAAAGCCAAACCCGTGATAGGTATCCAGCAGCCGCTGGATCGGCATCGCCAGCGAGAGGCGGGACACGCCGGTGTCGCTCGATTTTTGCAGGATGCCGGTCAGCGTCAGCTCCGGGTAGTAACCGACGTCGCGAATGCGGTGCCCGGCCAGGGTGTAGGGATGGGTGTCGATGACGCTGTCCGGCTGCACCAGCCCTTGCTGCAGCGCGGTCATCAACACCAGCGGCTTGACGGTAGAGCCCGGCTCAAAGGTATCGCTGATAGCGCGATTACGAAAATCATTCAGCGTGGCGCCGTCACGGTTATTGGGATTGAAGTCCGGGAAGCTGGCCATCGCCAGAATCTCGCCGGTCTGAATGTTGATCAGCACCGCGGCCCCCGACTCCGCTTTGTTCCATGCCACAGCGTTGTCCAGCGCATCTTCCGTAATAGTCTGTAGCCGCTCATCAATGCTCAGCTGGATATTGTGCGCCGGCACGGGCGGGACCTCGGTAATATTCTCAATCACATGCCCGTAGCGATCTTCGCGCACTCGGCGCAGGCCGGGTTTGCCGGTGAGCTGCGCATTAAAGCTTTTCTCGATCCCTTCGATGCCCTGCCCGTCAATATTGGTAAAGCCAATCAGGTTAGCCGCCACGTGTCCGGCCGGGTAAAAACGTCGTGACTCATCCCGCAGGCTGATACCCGGTAGATGGAGTTTGTCGATCCACTGGGCCTGAGCGGGATCGACCTGGCGGGCCAGATAGATAAAACGCCCCTGCGGATTACTGTTGATCCGCGCGGCAAGGTTGGTGAGCGACAGATGCAGGGCGCTGGCTAACGCCTGCCAGCGATCGTCAAACCCGACACCGCCTTTCGCCAGCACCGTTTTCGGATCGGCCCACACCGCCTGCACCGGCACGCTCACCGCCAGCGGCCGCCCTTCCCTGTCGACAATCATCCCTCGCGGGGCGTTAATAGCCACCTCACGCAGCGAGCGCATATCCTCCTGCTTGACCAGCGGATCCGGTTTTACAATCTGCAGCCAGGCGACGCGCCCCAGCAGGAAAACCAGGCTGCCAAGAATGGCCAGGCAGAGAAGGGCAAAACGTAACGGGGTGAAGTTTGCTGCGGGATTGACGGGTTTCTTTTTCACCAGGGCTCCAGGGCTGAATAACAACGCCCTGATTTAACGGCAAATTTGCACCCTGAGGGGGAAAACAATGCTAATACTCTCGCAGCTTTGCAACAAATTGCAAACAGAGACGCAGGTGGTAACACTTTGAAAAAAATGCATTAAAAAGCCCCGCATACGCGAGGCTTTATCTCTGCAACTGAAACGTCGGAACGCTTCAGATTAGGCAGGGGTTCGATCAGATAGCGGTTACGTTAACAGCAGCCGGACCTTTCTGGCCGTCCTGAATTTCGAACTCAACGTTCTGGCCTTCAGCCAGAGTTTTGAAGCCGTTACCCTGGATTGCAGAGAAGTGTACGAACACATCTTTGCTGCCGTCAGCAGGAGTAATGAAACCAAAACCTTTAGACTCGTTGAACCACTTAACTTGACCTTTAATCTTTGCCATTTGCAAAATTCCTTAGAATGTTTTCTTAGCCCGCGGGCATTCACTGAGATAAAACTGAGACATTACTGCATGAGGCACTAATATAAGGTTCGGCAGAGAAGCGGTATTCAACGACAACGTGTTTACTCAGGACTTCTTTACTGAAAATGCCACACATAAACAGAACTGTACCTCGTTTGACCCAAACCGTGTTATCACACACAACTTAAATAATGGCAAGCCATTTTTAAACGTGTCTCGATCAGCCGCACAAATTCAGGGACTGATTTGCCACAATCTGCACAGTAATGCACTTACGTGTATACATAGCCCGTCTGTTGCTCGATCAGTAACCGTCAGGGTAGACGCTGTTATCAAAGACTTTTTTAACTTAGACCAAGAACTTCATATCGTCCAGCAAGCGTGGCCGATTTCGTGCGGCGGTTATTTCCTTTAGAACAATTGGTAAGAAGTTATGCTGATTTAAGCGTAACGGCAGGCATTTGTTTCCTTGAAAAAAAAACACTTCGGGTCGCTTCGCTTGTTTAACTTATATACACCGCAACGCTGATTGTTGCCATGCACCAAAATAATGATATTTTTATGAACCTGCATCAAAAAAAGGCAATCAAAACGTTTCGATTAAAATAAAATATGACATGCGTCGGTTTAATACGGAATAAGTGCTAACTGAACAGAGAATAGTTTATATGGATAAATATTGACCAATGCGTAGAGACTGAAAGTTAGCCACCGGCAGCGATAAATCATTCAGGGCCAAAGAGAGTTCTTTTACAGGCTCATCCAGCGATTCATCGGCCAGCTCAAACACCCCCCAGTGGATCGGGATCGCCGTCGGCATCCCCAGTTGTTGCCAGAGCGCTACCGCCGCCTGCGGATCCATATGATGAACAGACATGAACCAACGTGGTGCATACGCGCCAACGGGTATCGCAATGGTATCCAGTTTTCCCAGCCGCTGCTGAATGGTCAGTAACTCCGGCGTATAGCCGGTATCGCCACTGAACCAGAAGCGCTGGTTTTGCCCCTCAAAGACCCAGCCACACCAGAGCGAGCGGTTGCGATCCCACAGGGTGCGCATACTCCAGTGCTGCGCCGGGACGGCGGTGAACCCCAACCCTTCGAAGGTATAGCTTTGCCACCAGTCCAGCTCGACGACCTGCTTTGCCCCACGCCGGCGGCACCACTCCCCCAGGCCTAACGGCACGAAAATGGTCAGCTGCGGAAAACGCCGCAGAAGCTGGCGGAAGGTGGCGGAATCCAGATGATCAAAGTGGTTATGGGAAATGACCAGTGCATTAAGGGGTGGAAGCGCCGCGACGCTCATCACCGGGGGCGTTTTTCTGATCGGCCCGGCAAAGGGTACCGGGGAGGCGCGACGGGAAAACGCCGGATCGGTGAGAATGTATTTCCCGTTCAGGCGCAGCAGCAGGCTGGCATGTCCCAGCCACCAGACGCCGTCTTCTTCAAGGGTATTGAGTGTGACAGGTTGCCACCACTGGCGGATAAACTGGTCGTAGCCCTGTTCGGGCGGTTTCGGCAGACCGGCGGCCTTTCGTTCTTTCTGCCAGCGTTCGACATCGCCGGGTTGGTGCTCAGCTCCATCGGTGTTGCGAAAACCCTGCGGGGTATGATGCGCGAGGGAGGCGTTATACCAGGGATTGCTCCAGGCCATACTCACCTCCCCTGACTGGTTAGCGTTCGGCTACCAGACGAATAAAGTCATCGTCCTGGCTGTTAGCCGTCTCTTCTGCCGCTTTTGGTGCTACTTTCTCTTCCGGTTCATTGGCTTCGCACAGGCGGCGCAGCAGCGCGTTCTGGCGTTTTTGCAAATCAACTAATGTTTCCAGCAGCTCGATTTGCTCATTGGTACGGGAGCTTGCTCGGTTGACGAAAAACCACAGCACCAGACCCACGATCAGCAATATTCCCGAAATCGCCAGAGATGCCACACTAAGCATCCCGGAATTCACTAACTCACCCATTTCACCCCCCAATAAAAACGCTCATTCTAGCACTCGCGTTACGGAAGGAAATCATTTGCGATAAAAATGCCTGTTACCAGGGGATAAACTTATTGATAGAACAAATACCGCTAAAAAACTGTACATCCTGGTCACACATCACATTGATAGTCTGCGTCCAGAGCAACACACAGGCCACCAGTACCAGCACCAGAATTACCCAGCGTATTTTTTTCACTCCACTCTCCGTCCCATAACTGCCTGATGCCAGGTTATCATGCGCAACTTAAACCATGCCTAACTGTAACGTGAAGACGAGCTTTTCGGAATCATAGGCTTGTTCACGCGACTTTATCGGTTACGCTAGACGGCAGTCATTAAAAAAAATGAGGCAATAATGCGCTTTTTTATTCGCACACTGATTGTTATAGCACTGGTCTGGACAGGTTTACTGCTCGCAGGCTACGGCGTGCTGACGGGCAGTAAAGAGAACGCTGGCGGACTGGGTATTCAGTGTCAGTACCTCACCGCACGCGGCTTCAGCACGGCGCAGTATATTCATTCTGACAGCGGAATTATTGGACTCTCCCGCTGCCCGCTGCTGCGAAAGAGCGAGACAGTAGTCGATAACGGCTGATCCCATCCATAAAAAACGCTGCCATCAGGCAGCGTTTTTTTATGCAGGAACAACTCAGAACGGATAGTCGTTATAACCCATCTGCTCAGAGATCTTCCGCGCCGCCGTGTGCAGCATTTCCACGTATTCGTGCAGATGCTCTTCAGAGAAACGCAGCGTCGGGAAGGAGATACTCAGGCCTGCAATCACCACGCCGAAGCGATCAAATACCGGTACGCCGATGCAGCGCAAGCCCTCTTCCTGCTCCTGGTTATCTTCGCCATAACCCTGCTCACGCACCTTATCCAGCACCGCTAACAGTTCATCGGTGGTGGTGATGGTACGTTCAGTGCTGCGTTTGTACTCGACGTTCTCGAGGATCTGCTTCACTTCTTCACGGTCGCGCCACGCCAGAAGGACTTTACCGATGGCGGTACTGTACAGCGGGTTGCGGCGGCCAATGCGTGAATACATGCGCAGGTTATACATGGAGTCGATCTTATGGATGTAGACAATGCTGTCTTCATCCAGCGCACCCAGGTGCACCGTCTCTTTCGTCAGACGAGAGAGTTCACGCATCTGAATATCCGCGCTACGGATCAGATCGACATTCTGCAGCGCGCGTGCGCCCAGTTCGAATAACTTCAGAGTCAGGGAGTACTTTTCAGACTCGCCTTCCTGTGCAACATAACCCAGTGATTTCATGGTCTGCAAAAAGCGGTAAACGGTGCTTTTTGACATCATCACACGCTGGGACAGCTCAGTAATACCAATTTCGCGCTCTTCGCCAAGCGCCTGCAGGATGCCGAACACCTTTAACACAGAAGAAACAGAATCTGGCTGTTTATCCAAATCCGCGATTGCCATTAATCACCTCAACGCAAGTGTTTTATAAAATTTAGAACCGGTTTTTATTATAAATTCGCGACCGCATTGCTGCAATCAATCCTGGCTAACCTGGTTACAAATCTGCGACATATAACCGAAATAACAGTGATAATATCGTTACCCTGTTAATAATAACCTGTATTGCTCATTCATTCTCATGACAAAAATCCTCACAGATGGCCTGCCGTTACCGCAGCGCTATGGTGCCATTGCGACCATTATTATCGGTATTTCCATGGCGGTGCTGGATGGTGCCATCGCCAACGTTGCCCTGCCGACCATCGCCAGCGACCTGAATGCCTCGCCTGCCAGTTCGATCTGGATCGTCAACGCCTACCAGATAGCGATTGTCATCTCGCTACTCTCGTTCTCTTTCCTCGGAGACATGTTTGGCTACCGCCGGGTCTATCAGTGCGGACTGGTGGTTTTTACCCTGACCTCCCTGTTCTGCGCCCTTTCAGACACATTGCACACCCTGACGCTGGCGCGCATCGTTCAGGGGTTTGGCGGCGCGGCGCTGATGAGCGTCAATACCGCGCTGATTCGTCTTATCTACCCGCAGCGGCATCTGGGACGAGGGATGGGCATTAACTCCTTTATTGTCGCCGTCTCCTCGGCGGCAGGCCCGACAATTGCGGCGGCGATCCTCTCGGTAGCCTCCTGGCAGTGGCTGTTCCTGATCAATGTCCCGCTGGGGATCGTGGCGCTGCTGTTCGCCCTGCGCTACTTGCCCGCCAACGGCCCGAAAAGCAGTATGCCTAAATTCGATCTGCCGAGCGCGGTGATGAACGCCCTCACCTTTGGCCTGCTGATCACCGCCCTCAGCGGTTTCGCCCAGGGACAGTCGCTGACGTTAATTGCCGGCGAAGTTGTGGCGCTGCTGGTAGTCGGCTTCTTCTTCGTGCGGCGTCAGCTGGCCCTGCCGGTACCATTACTGCCGGTGGATCTGCTGCGTATTCCGCTCTTTTCACTCTCTATCGGTACGTCAATATGCTCCTTCTGCGCGCAGATGCTGGCCCTGGTTTCTCTGCCCTTCTTCCTGCAGAGCGTGATTGGTCGCTCGGAAGTAGAAACGGGTCTGCTGTTAACCCCATGGCCGCTGGCCACGATGGTGATGGCGCCGCTGGCAGGCTATCTGATTGAACGGGTGCATGCGGGCTTACTGGGGGCGCTGGGGCTGGTGATAATGGCGGTCGGTCTTTTCGCCCTCGCCCTGCTGCCGGCGGCACCGCACGATCTGGATATTATCTGGCGGATGATGCTGTGCGGGGCGGGCTTTGGTCTGTTCCAGTCGCCAAATAACCATACCATTATTACCGCCGCCCCTCGCCATCGCAGCGGCGGCGCCAGCGGCATGCTGGGTACCGCCCGCCTGCTGGGACAAAGTACCGGGGCGGCGCTGGTGGCCTTGATGTTTAACCTGGCCGGGCAAAGCGGGACCCATCTGGCGCTGCTGACCGCCGGCACGCTGGCCACCGTCGCGGCCATTATCAGCGGGCTAAGGGTGACGCAGCCACGTTCGCAGGCATAAAAAAAGCGCGTCCGGGGACGCGCTTTTTTATTTCCGACCCGAAACCGTTATTTCAGGTACTCGCCGCTACGCAGCGCTTCGATACGCTTGTCCAGCGGCGGGTGGGACATGAACAGTTCGCTCAGCGATTTCGATTTACCGTTGATGCAGAACGCCATCATGCTGGAAGCTTCCTGCGGCTCGTAGCTGGTCTTCAGACGCTGCAGCGCGGCAATCATCTTCTCGCGACCTACCAGTTTGGCTGAGCCGGCATCCGCATGGAACTCACGGTGACGGGAGAACCACATGGTGATAATGCTCGCCAGGATACCAAACACCAGTTCCAGCACCATTGAGACCGCAAAGTAAATCAGCGGGTTGCCGTTACTCGCCTCGCCTTCCTCCCGATCGCCGCCCATAAAGCCTGCGGCAATCTGCGCGATAATACGCGAGATAAAGATAACAAAGGTGTTCACTACACCCTGAACCAGGGTCATGGTCACCATATCGCCGTTGGCAATGTGGCTGATCTCATGGGCGATAACCGCCTCGGCTTCGTCACGGCTCATGTTCTGCAACAGGCCGGTACTGACCGCAACCAGAGACGCGTCGCGACGCGCGCCGGTGGCGAAGGCGTTGATGTCCGGCGCGTGATAGATCGCGACCTGCGGCATAGCAATACCCGCCTGGCGGGCCTGGTTGGCAACGGTGGTCATCAACCACTGTTCCATGTCGTTACGCGGTTGCTCAATAACCTCGCCGCCCACGGACTTGAGCGCCATCCACTTGGACATCAGCAGCGAGACAAAGGAGCCACCGAAACCAAACAGCAGCGCCATGATTAACAAGCCCTGAACGCTACTCGACTGAATTCCTGTCAGGCTGAGCACCAGCCCGAAGACCACCATGACCGCAAGGTTGGTGAGCAGGAAGAGCGCGATTCGCATCATAATATTCTTTTAACCTCAGTTTAACAAAACGCACTATGCGATTACCCACATCGTATGGGTATTCCGCATATTTTCAAGGATTGCAGCGGCGTAAGTCACCAGAAAGACACAACTTTACACAATGAAATGACTGCCTGACGGCTGGATGCGGTTAACAAAAAAACAGGCACAATTTCTTGTGCCTGTCAGGGGAGATTATTTCGCCGGGGCGGGATTCCCGGCAGGATGATCTTTTTCCAGTTGCGCCAGGTCAATGGCGATCTTCACCGTCTCATCAAGATACGGATCGGGCTCCTGGTAATCCTTCGGCAGGTCGTCCAGTTTTTTGAGGAGAGGCTTGCCTTCACGTTTAAAGCGGTCATTGATACGCGCCAGACGTGTTGCATCATCCTCTTCGTTCTCTTTCAGACGCTGAGCGTAGTTCAGAGAGACGGTATTGCGTTTCGCTTTCAGGGCGTTGAAACGGGCAATATCCTTCACGATGTACTGGAACTCAGGATCTTTGGCGATGCGATCGTCGTGCTGCTTCAACAGCGCCGGACCAAACTGAGTCATATCGCCCGACTTCACGTAGGTAGCAGCGTTAACGCTATCCCACGGCAGCGCGTTATCTTCGAACTTCTCGCCGGTTTCCGTCTCTTCAGTGCCAGTCGGCATGATGATATCCGGGGTCACGCCTTTACGCTGGGTACTGCCGCCATTCACGCGATAGAACTTCTGAATGGTGTACTGTACCGAGCCCAGCGCCGGCCATTCCGGACGCAGCATCTGATCGTAAATGCGGTTCAGGGAACGATACTGCTGCACCGTGCCTTTCCCGAAGGTCGGTTCGCCAACAATCAGTGCGCGGCTGTAGTCCTGCATTGCAGCGGCAAAGATCTCCGATGCCGACGCACTGAAGCGATCGACCAGCACCACCAGCGGGCCTTTATAGTAAACAACGCCATCGGTATCGGCATCTTCACGCACTTTACCGTTGTTGTCGCGTACCTGTACCACCGGGCCGGACGGGATAAACAGACCCGAAAGCGAAACCGCTTCGGTCAGGGCGCCGCCGCCGTTGGTACGCAGATCGATAATGACGCTCTTAACGTTTTGTTTTTCAAGCTTCTGCAGCTGAACCTTGACGTCGTCCGTCAGGCCCACATAGAAGCCAGGAATATCGAGCACGCCGACTTTGTCTTTACCCACGGTTTTTACCGACATCTTCACCGCGCGATCTTCCAGACGGATACGCTCGCGGGTCAGGGTAACGATACGGGTCTTGGTGCCTTTACCGGCAGGCAGGATTTCCAGACGGACCTTGCTGCCTTTTGGCCCTTTGATCAGAGCAACGACATCATCCAGACGCCAGCCGATCACATCGACCATGTTCTGGCCAACCTGGCCGACACCCACAATGCGATCGCCTACGCTAATCGCCTTGCTTTTGGCAGCCGGGCCCCCGGCAACCATGGAGTTGATGACGGTGTAATCGTCGTCCATCTGCAGCACCGCACCGATCCCTTCAAGGGAGAGGCTCATTTCGGTGTTGAACTGCTCGGTGTTGCGCGGAGAGAGATAGTTGGTGTGTGGATCGATTTCGTGCGCGAAGGCGGTCATCGCCAGCGAGAACACATCTTCACTGTTGGTCTGCGCCAGGCGACGAATGGCAAATTTGTAGCGGCGGGTCAGCGTTTCGCGGATCTCTTTCTCATCTTTACCGGTGAGTTTGAGGCTCAGCTCGTCGTACTTCACTTTGCTGTCCCACAGGGCATTCAGCTCGGCTTCATCTTTCGGCCACGGCGACTTACTGCGGTCAAGATTAAAGGTGTCGTTACCCGTGAAGTCCATCGGACGTTCAAGCACCTTAAGCGCGTACTGATAGCGCTCGAAACGGCGTTTCTGCGACAGGTTATACAGATCGTAGAACAGGTCCAGCTTGCCGCTGCGTAACTCGTCACCCACCTCAGACTGCTTTTTGGCAAACTGTTCGACATCGCTGGCCAGCAGGACGTTGTGACTGTAGTCCAGCAGGTTCAGATAGCGGTCGAAAATTTTTGTCGAAAAGGCCTGGTCAAGGTCGAACTGACGATAGTGCGAACGGGTGAAGCGCGAGGTAACGCGCTCACTGACCGTTGCGTGCTGGGTCTCTTCCTTCAAAATCGGAATTTGATCGACACGCGTAATCTCGTCCACAGCGAAGGCGTGGCCTGTTATCGCAAACAGGCCAGCCAGCGCGGTGAGCTTAAAAAATGTGTTCATGCCGGGCTTGGCCTCCGTTTTAGAACAACAAGTGTTCTGCGCGTACAATCATTGACAGACCAGAAGTCAGCTGTACACGAACGCCATCTTTGGTGATTTCCAGTACGGTGGCATCCATAGCATTGTTACCCGCTTTCACCTTCAGAGACTGACCAACGCTCAGGACGCTAATGTCAGAAACCGGAGTGTGGCGCGGCTCTTCACGAGGCGCACGCGGGGCTTTTGCCGCCGGTTGCTCAGCACGTGGCTTACGCTCGGTGTTCTCTTTGCGACGCGGTGCAGGACGTGGCTTGCGTTCACGGCGAGGGGCTTCTTCCTGGCCATTGGCCGCGGCAGCTTCGCGCTTCTTCGCCTGCTGTTCAGCACGCTGAGCCTGAACTCGCGCTTTGGCTTCTTCGAGCTGCTTACGGGCGTGCTCAACGTGCTGCTCATCCAGCACACCGCAAGGGTTGCCGTCGAGATCCACACGCGTTGCGCCCGCTTTGATACCGTACAGGTAACGCCAGCTCGAAGTATAAAGACGTAAGGCGGAGCGGAGTTGGGTTTTGCTGAGGTTCATCTCACCTTCAACACGCTCTACCAGATCCTGAAAAATACCAATTTTCAGGGGACGAGCTTCGCCTTCGGCACTAAAACATTGAGGAAAACGTTCGGCCAAAAACGCGATAACTTCTTTACTGCTATTCAACTTAGGTTGATTTTCCATGAAATTTCCTGATTACAACGGACGTTGCCGACAAGCCGCAGGCATGAACAGGCGTCATTATAATGACGCCATCGGTAAATGCTACGTTATCCGTTGATTATCCTGCGACGCTCGCAAAGAATTTATGATAATCGGTCGCGGCGAGGACGTTTTCAAGGTTCGCCACCAGCTCGCGCAGCCCCTGCTCATCCTCGTGGGTAAAGCGGTTGAAGACCGTGCTGTCGATATCCAGTACACCAATAATCTGATTATTCACTTTCAGAGGAAGTACGATTTCAGCATTGCTGGCGCTGTCGCAGGCGATATGCCCGTCGAACGCGTGGACATCATCAACACGCTGCACCTGGTCCTGCGCCACCGCGGTACCACACACGCCGCGCCCGACCGGAATACGTACGCAGGCCAGTTTGCCCTGGAAGGGTCCCAGCACCAGCGTCTCGCCTTCCAGCAGATAGAAACCGGCCCAGTTCACATCAGACAGACGTTCGAAAAGCAACGCGCTGGTATTCGCCAGCGTGGCTAAAAAACTGGTTTCACCTGCCATCAATGCCTGAAAGTCACGGTTCAAATCCGCGTAGAATTCTGTTTTGTTCATTATTCAATCACTTGGTTGTCTTACAAAATTACAGCATAGCCTATTAAAATACGCATTATTTACGTTCATGCTCAAGATGAATCCATTCATGAGTTAAGATAACTATTAACTATCCTTTTTTAGCGCGACCGATGGCTCTTAAAACACCGAAAATAACACCGGCGAAAAAGATTACTGTGCATGCGGTTGGCGATGCGCTGCCCCGTGCACATTATCAGCGTTGTCCGCAATGCGATACGCTTTTTACGTTGCCAAAGATGAAATCATACCAAAGTGCTTTCTGCCCGCGCTGCAACGCAAAAATCCGCGATGGCCGCGACTGGTCCCTGACGCGACTGGCCGCGATGGCCGTCACCATGTTGCTGCTGATGCCCTTTGCCTGGAGCGAACCGCTGCTCAGTTTACACCTGCTGGGTGTGCGTATTGACGCCAACCTGCTGGAGGGGATCTGGCAGATGACACGCCAGGGCGATCCCCTCACCGCCTCGATGGTACTGTTCTGCACCGTCGGCGCGCCGGTAGTGCTGGTGGCCGCCATCGCCTACCTGTGGTTTGGCAATATTCTGGGGATGAACCTGCGCCCGGTGCTTCTGATGCTCGAGAGGCTTAAGGAGTGGGTGATGCTGGATATCTACCTGGTGGGGATCGTCGTGGCGTCAATCAAGGTGCAGGATTACGCCTGGCTGCAGCCCGGCAGTGGTCTGTTCGCCTTTATCGCGCTGGTGATCCTCAGCATTCTCACAATGATCCACCTGAACGTGGAGCAGCTCTGGGAGCGGTTTTACCCCCAGCGCCCTGCCACCCGCTACCACACCGATTTGCGGGTCTGTCTGGGCTGTCACTATACCGGGCTACCCGACGCGCGCGGTCGCTGCCCGCGCTGCCATATTCCGCTGCGCCTGCGCCGCCATAACAGTCTGCAAAAATGCTGGGCGGCGCTGATCGCCTCGCTAATACTGCTGTTACCGGCTAACCTGCTGCCCATCTCGGTGATTTACGTCAACGGTGCACGCCAGGAAGATACCATTATGTCGGGCATCGTC
Organism: Leclercia sp. TB492; assembly: GCF_049974505.2. NCBI lineage: Bacteria > Pseudomonadati > Pseudomonadota > Gammaproteobacteria > Enterobacterales > Enterobacteriaceae > Leclercia > Leclercia sp. TB492. Next base: position 2,832,174 of record NZ_CM127572.1, read on the forward strand.
TCGCTGGCGCAGAGCAACATCGCCGTCGCGGCCGTGGTGTTCATCGCCAGTATTCTTGTGCCCTTTACCAAAGTCGTGGTGATGTTTACCCTGCTCGTCAGCATTCATTTTAAATGTGAACAGGGGCTAAGAACCCGCATACTGCTGTTGCGTTTCGTTACCTGGATTGGCCGCTGGTCAATGCTGGATCTGTTTGTTATTTCGTTGATGATGTCGCTGATCAATCGCGATCAGCTCCTTGCTTTTACTATGGGACCCGCGGCGCTCTATTTCGGTACTGCGGTGATATTGACTATTCTTGCAGTGGAATGGCTGGATAGCCGCTTACTTTGGGATGCACATGAGTCAGGAAACGCCAGCTTCGCCGACTGAAGCGCGAGTTAAAACAAAACGTCGTATTTCGCCTTTCTGGTTACTGCCGGTTATCGCTCTGATGATCGCCGGCTGGTTAATCTGGACCAGTTATGAAGATCGCGGCAATACCATTACCATTGATTTCCAGAGCGCCGACGGTATCGTTGCGGGCCGTACGCCCGTGCGTTTCCAGGGGGTTGAGGTGGGCACCGTCCAGGATATTTCTCTGGACAAGAACCTGAATAAAATTGAGGTTCGCGCCAGCATCAAGTCCGATATGAAAGACGCCCTGCGGGAAGAGACGCAGTTCTGGCTGGTGACGCCAAAAGCCTCGCTGGCGGGCGTTTCCGGGCTGGATGCGCTGGTCGGCGGCAACTACATCGGCATGATGCCGGGCAAAGGGGAGCCAAAGGATCACTTTACCGCCCTGGATACGCAGCCGAAGTACCGGCTCAACAACGGCGATCTGATGATTCATCTCCACGCCCCGGATCTGGGCTCACTGAACAGCGGGTCGCTGGTCTATTTCCGCAAGATCCCCGTGGGCCGGGTCTACGACTACGCCATCACCCCCAATAAGCAGGGGGTGACCATCGACGTGCTGATTGAACGACGCTTCACCTCGCTGGTGAAAAAAGGGAGCCGCTTCTGGAACGTCTCTGGCGTCGATGCCGACCTGAGCCTGAGCGGGGCCAAAGTGAAGCTGGAAAGCCTCGCGGCGCTGGTGAATGGTGCCATCGCCTTCGATTCGCCGGAAGGCTCCGAGCCCGCCACACAGGAAGATGATTTCGGCCTGTACAAAGATCTGGCCCACAGCCAGCGCGGCGTGATCGTCAAGCTCACCCTCCCCTCTGCGGATGGCCTCAAGGCCGACTCCACGCCGCTGATGTATCAGGGGCTACAGGTAGGTCAGCTCACCAAAATGACGCTGAATCCTGGCGGCCTGGTGACCGGTGAGATGACCGTTGATCCCAGCGTGGTCGATCTGCTGCGGGAAAAAACGCGTATCGAAATGCGCAGCCCTAAGCTGTCCCTCAGCAACCCCAGCGTCAGCAGCCTGCTCACCGGCAGTACCTTTGAGCTGATCCCCGGCGGCGGCGAACCGGTCAACCAGTTTACTATCGCCCCTGCCGATAAGGCGCTGTTACAAAAACCAGGTGTCCTGACCGTAAGCCTTAGCGCGCCGGAAAGCTACGGTATCGACGCCGGTCAGCCGCTGATTCTGCACGGCGTGCAGATTGGTCAGGTGCTTGAGCGGTCGTTAACCAGCAAAGGGGTTACCTTTGAGGTGGCGATCGATCCGCAGTACCGCGAGCTGGTGCATGGCGACAGCAAATTCGTGGTCAACAGCCGGGTGGATGTCAAAGTCGGGCTCGACGGGGTCGAGTTCCTGGCGGCCAGCGCCAGCGAGTGGATCAGCGGCGGGATCCGTATCCTGCCGGGTGAGAAAGGCGCCATGCGCGACAGCTACCCGCTGTATGCCAACCTGGACAAAGCCCTCGAAAACAGCCTGAGCGATCTGCCGACCACCACCCTCACGCTGGTAGCCGACACCCTGCCGGACGTGCAGGCGGGCTCGGTGGTGCTGTATCGCAAATTCGAAGTGGGTGAGGTGATCCTCGTGCGCCCGCGCGCAAATGCCTTTGATATCGAACTGCATATCAAACCGGAGTACCGCAAACTGCTGACCAGCAACAGCGTGTTCTGGGCCGAAGGCGGGGCCAAGGTGCAGCTTAACGGCAGCGGTCTGACGGTGCAGGCCTCCCCACTCTCCCGTGCCCTGCGTGGCGCCATCAGCTTTGACAACCTTAGCGGCGCCAGCGCCAGCCAGCGTAAGGGTGACAAGCGGATCCTCTATCCGTCTGAAACTGCCGCCCGCGCGGTGGGCGGTCAGATCACCCTGCACGCCTTTGATGCCGGCAAGCTCGCGGAAGGGATGCCGGTGCGCTATCTGGGGATTGATATTGGTCAGGTCCAGAGCCTGAAGCTGATTACCGCCCGCAATGAAGTGCAGGCCACGGCGGTGCTGTATCCGGAATATGTCGATAACTTCGCCCGCGCCGGAACGCGTTTCTCGGTGATCACACCGCAGATTTCCGCCGCGGGGGTGGAGCATCTGGATACTATCCTCCAGCCCTATATCAACGTCGAGCCCGGACAGGGCAAACCGCGCCGCGATTTTGAGTTGCAGGAAGCGACCATCACCGACTCACGCTATCTCGATGGCCTGAGCATTGTGGTGGAAGTGCCGGATGCGGCATCGCTCGATATCGGTACGCCGGTGCTGTTCCGCGGAATGGAAGTGGGCACGGTCACTGGCCTGACGTTGGGGACGCTTTCCGACAGGGTGATGGTGGCCCTGCGCATCAGCGATCGTTATCAGCATCTGGTGCGGAACAACTCGGTCTTCTGGCTGGCCTCCGGCTACTCGCTCGATTTCGGTCTGACCGGCGGGGTAGTGAAAACCGGGACCTTTAATCAGTTTATCCGTGGGGGGATCGCCTTCGCGACGCCACCGGGCACGCCGCTGGCACCGAAATCCCAGCCCGGCAAGCACTTCCTGTTGCAGGAGAGCGAGCCGAAAGAGTGGCGCACCTGGGGAACCGCCCTGCCACGTTAATGCCTGCGCTCCGGTGTCAACCCACCGGAGCCTTTGTGGTACACTGCGCGCCTCTTTTTACTCCCTGTGGTGCGCTCGTGTCTCAACGTCCCGTCTATCTGCCAGATGAATTTCTGGCGCAAATGCGCCAGGCTCTGCCTGACTCTCTCGCTCTCGATGCGTTTATCGCCGCCTGCCAGCGCCCGCTGCGCCGCAGCCTGCGCGTCAATACCCTGAAAATCAGCGTGGCGGATTTCCTCACCCTGGTCGCGCCGTACGGCTGGCAACTGACGCCGGTTCCGTGGTGCGAAGAGGGATTCTGGATCGAACGTGACGACGAGGAAGCCCTGCCGCTGGGCAGTACCGCCGAGCACCTGAGCGGGCTGTTTTACATTCAGGAAGCCAGCTCCATGCTGCCGGTTGCCGCACTCTTTGCTAACGACAATACGCCATCCCGCGTGATGGACGTGGCGGCAGCCCCGGGCTCCAAAACTACCCAAATCGCCGCGCGGATGAATAATCAGGGGGCGATCCTCGCCAATGAGTTTTCCGCCAGCCGCGTTAAGGTGCTGCATGCCAATATTAGCCGCTGCGGGATCAGCAACGTGGCGTTAACCCATTTTGATGGCCGCGTGTTTGGCGCTGCGCTACCGGAAGCCTTTGATGCGATCCTGCTGGACGCCCCCTGCTCCGGCGAAGGGGTGGTGCGCAAAGATCCCGATGCGCTGAAGAACTGGTCCGTGGCCAGCAATCTGGAGATCGCCGCCACCCAGCGCGAGCTGATCGACAGCGCCTTCCATGCCCTGCGTCCTGGCGGCACCCTTGTGTACTCCACCTGCACCCTCAACCGCGACGAGAACGAGACGGTCTGCCTGTGGTTAAAAGAGCAGTATCCCGACGCCGTGGAGTTTCTGCCGCTGAACGACCTGTTCGCCAGCGCCAGTGAATGCGTCACGCCGGAGGGCTTCCTGCACGTCTTCCCGCACATCTACGACTGCGAAGGCTTCTTCGTGGCGCGGCTGCGCAAAACGGCCGCTGTCGCCCCGCTGCCAGCCCCTAAATTCAAGGTCGGCAATTTCCCGTTTACGCCGCTAAAAACTCGTGAAGCCGCGCAGATCGCCGCTGCGGCAAACCAGGCCGGTCTGCACTGGGGCGACAACCTGCGCCTGTGGCAGCGCGACAAAGAGGTGTGGTTATTCCCGACGGAGATTGAGCCGCTGATCGGTAAAGTGCGTTTCTCCCGTCTCGGCATCCGCCTGGCCGAAACCCACAACAAAGGTTACCGCTGGCAGCATGAAGCGGTGATCGCCCTGGCCAGTCAGGACAACGCCTTTGCCTTAACCCAGCAGGAAGCGGAAGAGTGGTATCGCGGCCGCGACGTCTGGCCGCAGGCGACCCCTGCCGGAGATGATGCGGTGGTGACATACCAAGGCTTCCCCATCGGTCTGGCGAAAAAAGTGGGCTCACGTCTGAAGAATAGCTACCCGCGCGAGCTGGTTCGCGATGGTCGTTTGTTTACCGGTAACGGTGACGCGGGCTAAAAAAAGGCACTTTTTTACTGGCGCTTTTGCTCTCCATTGACCAGGCTGAAAAGTGGGCGACTATACTGGTCGTACCAGACCACAGCGAGATTCTGGAGAGCATTATGACGAAAACCAATGTGCGCATTGGCGCATTCGAAATCGATGATGCCGAGTTAAACGGCGATACGCAGGGCGAACGAACGTTAACCATCCCCTGCAAGTCTGACCCTGACCTGTGCATGCAGCTCGATGCCTGGGATGCAGATACCAGCGTCCCGGCACTCCTCGATGGCGAACACTCCGTACTATACCGTGAGCATTACGATCAAGGTTCCGATGCCTGGATCATGCGCCTTGCATGATTTGGAGAGAACCCGCCCGCAGGCGGGTTATTTGTCAGCGTATTTTCCCCTTCCCTGAATCATCCCCTACAATATTAATACGATAGTGAATGCTAAGGGGCATGATGTACGCACTGGTTCTGTTTATCTGTTATCTGGACGCGGGTTGCGAAGACCTGGTCGTGGACGTTTATCGCACCGAACTGCAGTGCGAGGCTTCGATGGACGATCAGCGGATCCGTCACGGCGGCTGCTATCCGGTCGAAGACTTTATCGACGGCTTCTGGCGTCCGGCTCAGGAGTATGCCGACCTCTAATCACTGTAGCTGCGCCAGAGTCAACGACCCGCCAAACACCGCCCCGGTATCGATATAGTGCAGGTTCTGGCAATCAAACCGCTGACTTAGCGGCGTATGGCCAAACCAGAAGTGATCGGCCCCGGCGATCCCCTCCTCATGACCGTTCATTAGAGCCCGCAGGCGATCCCTGTCCCACAGAATGCGCTGCTTCGCGACCGGTTTATCCCATTCATACTGCGATGACGGGTAATCGGCATGGGCAATCACGTTCACGCCGTTGGCGCAGGTGATTTCGATAATCCACGGCAGCGTTTCGCAGCGCCTGAACAGGTCGAGAGCCTGCTGCTGGTCGCCCTTTAATTCGGCAAACCAGACGCCGCCGTTCATCAACCACAGCCCGAAGCTCTTATTATGCAGGGCATCCAGCGCCATCTGCTCATGATTGCCGCGCACCGCATAAAACCAGTTTTCATTTAATAACTGCAGGCATTTGACGCTGTCCGGCCCGCGGTCGATAAGATCGCCGACGCAAATAAGTAAATCCTCATACGGATTAAAATGCCGCTGCTTTATTTCATCCATAAGCAGTTGATAACAGCCGTGAAGATCGCTTACCACCCAGACGTGTCGCCAGTTGTGACCATCAAGTTTTAGATACATAGCGCCTCCTCAGGATCAGTATAGCCCCTGCGGAATGGAGCACTGGTGAGGAGAGGAAGGCACCCTGTTTAATAACCTCAATCGTTATTAAACGAAGCGGAAATAAAGGTTTAGCAACGGTTAAATGATTATCCGATGACCTTTAAGATAATTGCAGAATTATAAAGAGGTCTTCATCGTGTCAAATACTATCCTGCCTGCTGAGGTGCCATACGCGCACCGTTCTTCCGTGATTCTCGCCCTGACGAAAGGCGATCTTACGCCCGGGCCGCTGTGGCAAAAACGCGATTACCGGCTGAAATTTTTCCTGCGCACCCTGCTGTTCTGGTCTTCGACCACCCGCATGCTGGAGACGATCGCCCGTCGCGATGATTTCTCAACCTTGCTGAAGGCACAGCCAACGCTGCCGGTGAAAACCCAGCGCCAGTACCTCACCCGCGGGCTGACGGCCGGTGAGCGCGCGGCGGCGATCCTGCACCACTACGCCTGGATTGATGCGCTACCGGATAGTAGCCTGGCGCATCTTTTTACCAGCCCGTCGCCGCTTCCGCTGCTGCAGTTCGCCACCAAAGAGGACGCCTGCTATACGATCTACGCCACTTCCGCGGTGAAGGCCGAGCGCGAGGGCGAAACCACTCTCTGGTTACGCGCCGGGGATAATACCCTGCTGGCAAGTCTGACATTCAGCGTCATCGGAGAGAACGGGCGCAGCGCACTGGTGATTGGCGGCCTGCAGGGGCCACGCCGTGATGTCGGCCGGGAGACGATTAAAAACGCCACACGGGCCTGTTATGGCCTGTTTCCGAAACGTATTCTGCTGGAAGCCGTCTTCAACCTGGCGAAGCAGTCAAATATCAGCGCCATTTACGGCGTCAGCGATGAGGGCCATGTTTTTCGCGCCCTGCGTTACCGTCTGAGCAAAGGGCGCCATCTGCACGCCAGCTACGATGAATTCTGGGCGTCACTGGGCGGTAAGCAGGACAATGCCTTCCGCTGGGCCCTGCCAGCCGGCATGGAACGCAAATCACTGGAGAGCATTGCCAGTAAAAAACGCGCCGAATACCGTCGTCGCTTTCAGCTGCTGGATGAGATTGAGCAGGCCATCCGCGTCCGGTTTTGCCGCTAATATCTGCTTTCATCGGTGACAGGCAAAAATTTAACACAAGCGCTAAAAAGCGCTGGACTTCCGCCGGGCGTAGTGTGGTATGGTTTAAGGAATAACAGAGGATGTTGCCCAACTGTTAAAGTCCGCAACAGGAAAATGCGTTTACTTTCAACAGATAAAAAGAGACCGAATACGATTCCTGTATTCGGTCCAGGGAAATGGCTCTTGGGAGAGAGCCGTGCGCTAAAAGTTGGCATTAATGCAGGCTAAGTCGCCTTGCACTTTAAGAATAGATGACGACGCCAGGTTTTCCAGTCCGCAGCAAAAGTGGCCTGAAAAAAAGCGTTAGCCTGTCCTTAAACACAAAAACCGCAATGCTTCCGAAGAGAAGCCTGCGGTTTTTTTATTGGAAGCGGGAAGCTAGCAGAGCGTATTGGCGCGCTCAATAAACGGCGCCAGACTCATCTTCTGCCCTGGGTTAGCCGGGTCATCAACCTGGATAATAGAAATCGGCTGGCCGTTGCTCTTACCGCTGTCGACCTGCTGCTGCGCCACGTCGTTCAGGGGATACTGCACCAGCGTGCTTGGGTTGATGGCATACAGCGCATGGCCCGGACGGCAGGTCAGCATCACCTCTTCCCGGTTAAACGCCCATTTATCTTTACCCACTTCAAACCGGCTAACAGTGATCACCTGCGGTGCCGCCAGCGCCGTGCCGGAACAGGCCAGCAATAAGAGAGAAAGTACTGTTTTTTTCATTGTGTTCCACCTCGTCAGAAGGGTTCCCAGGTCGCGAACAGGCTGACTGCCGCCAGAACCAGCGCCCCCAGCACAACCTCAGTCTGCGTCATCCTGATAAAATAACGTTGCTCACGTCCGTCGCCAGAACGAAATCGCGGCACCAGAACATACCGATTCACTAGGGCAATTACCACCATCATTGCCACCAGCGCACATTTCAACAACAGCAGCCGTCCCCATGCCGAGTGCCACGGCGCTACCCAGCCCTGGATCAGCAGGGTATTGATCGCCCCGGTGAGTACCACCCCGGCGACGGCCAGATGACCATAGCGCGAGAAGCGCATCATGGTATAGATGGCGGCCTCCCGCCAGCGTCCGCGCGACAGGCGCAGGCAAAAGAGCAGCGGCAATAAGCCGCCCAGCCAGACGGCCGTACACAGCAGATGCAGGCCATGATTGCTGCGCTGCACCCTCCCCAGAATGCCCTCATGCATCGCCGCATGCCCGACGCCCGCCAGCAGGATAAACTGCGCGGCGGTAAACAGCAGGATCAGCGGAACGGCTTTTCGCGGTTCCAGCCAGGCAATCAAGAAGGTCATCAGGGCCAGGATAATCTGCCATAGCCAGATCCGGCCAAACTGGGTGGTGAGTACTGCAAGCCAGGTTGGCGCGCTAATAACATCCTGCCAGCCATCGCCCATCATCCCGCCCTGTAGCGCCAGCATCATCACTGCTGAGAGCAGGGCAACAGAAGCGATCGCTTTTTGCTGGCGACGAAAACGGCGCGCCAGCAGACGCCGCAGCGAGACAGGTGCCAGCCAGGCGCCGTAAAGGGCGTTGCCGAAAAGCACCATCAGGGCGGAAAAATGGACAAAACGCAGCGTAACGTAGCAGAACGCCAGCATTTTACTTCACGCTAAAACGGTAGCTACCCTGGGTTTTGTGACCATCCACGGAGACCACATGCCAGTCCACCCGGTAGGTGCCTGCCGTCAGCGGAGAGTTTAATGGCACGATCAGCTGGGTCGGGTCCTTCTCATTGCGTTTTACCGCACCGGTTTCAGCGGGCTGCTGTTTATCATCCGTGACGGAAACCCCGCTAAACCGCGGCTCGATCCCCTCGGAGAAGTTGAGCGTTAATGCCTGGGGCGCCGCGTCAACGGCGGCATCAGCCGCGGGGTATTGATGCTGCAAATGGGCATGAGCAAAGACAACCGGCGTCGTCAACGTAGTCAATAACAGAGTCAGCGTGCAGAGAGCACGGGAAAGGGGTATCGCCATCACATACATTCCTTTTTGTTATGCCTGATTGTCAGAGGATAACTCTGTATAATGATCCAGTCGAGGATCATCCTGCCCGGGCTTGTCAATGCGCCGCCGTTTGGGTAACGTTGGCCCGCAAATGAAGGAGACCCTTATGAAGACTAATCTCGCCACCCTCCCCCAGGAGGAGATGGACAAAGTGAATGTAGATTTGGCCGCTGCGGGCGTAGCTTTTAAAGAGCGCTATAACATGCCGGTTATCGCTGAGGTGGTAGAGCGGGAACAACCGGCGCACCTGCGCGACTGGTTCCGCGAGCGACTGATTGCGCATCGATTAACCTCTGTTAACCTCTCGCGCCTGCCGTGGGAGCCGAAAGTTAAGTAACCTTACCCGCTGTTACAGTTCCTTACACAGATTATGCCAGGATAAAAATCCCTGATTCATTCAGGGGCTTTATGAATCTCTGCGACTCCGTGCATAAGGAAATCACGATGTCTCACTGGACTATTGCGGCTGCTCAGTACCAGCCGACCCATCACTGCGTGGACGACCACGTATCACACCATCTGCGTTTTATCACCGCCGCCGCACGCCAGCAGTGCAATTTGCTGCTCTTTCCGGAACTCTCGTTAACCGGCCCGGTCTTACCAGACAGCCAACTCCCTGCCCCACCTGCTCGCCAGCAGCTCGCGCCGCTGCATGAGGCCGTGAAGGCGTGTAACCTCTCGGTTATTGCCGGGATCACGGTGGACGATAACGGCCAGCGTCAGCGTGGGCTGGCGTGGTTTAGCCCGGAACGGCCCCAGGCCATTCTCTACCCGCATGGTGCAGGTGCCTGTCTGGAGAGTCGACACAGCAGCGGCCTGTCTCTTGTCGATGCTCACGCCGAGCCGCCCAATATCACCCCCAACGCCACGCTGTTTACCCGCGGCATGGCGGTGAGTGAAGCTGAAAGGCCCGCCTCCTTTGCACAGTGGCAGCGTTTTGCCCATCGCTACGGGATTGCGGTGCTGGTGGCCAATCACGACGGCGGTAGCGCCCTGTGGGATGCGCGCGGGCAGTTAATCCTTCGCGCCGATTCCGGCGAGCTGTTATTAACGGGTCGCTATGTAGAGCAGAGTTGGCAAGGTGAGATCATTCCATTACGCTAAACCTTTTACGGCCAGGAGAGAGCCATGCTACGTGTCATCGACACCGAAACCTGCGATCTGCAGGGAGGGATTGTGGAAGTGGCGTCTGTCGATGTTGTGAACGGGCAGATCGTCAACCCATGCAGCCACCTGGTGCGTCCGGATCGCCCCATCAGCCCGCAGGCGATGGCGATTCACCGCATCACCGAGGCGATGGTGGCCGACAAACCCTGGATTGAAGAGGTGATCCCGCACTATCACGGCAGCCAGTGGTATGTGGCGCATAACGCCAGCTTCGATCGCCGCGTTCTGCCCGAGATGCCGGGAGAATGGATCTGTACCATGAAGCTGGCCCGGCGCGTATGGCCGGGGATCAAATACAGCAATATGGCGCTCTATAAGTCGCGCAAACTCAGCGTCAGGACGCCGGAAGGGCTGCATCATCACCGCGCCCTGTACGACTGCTATATTACCGCCGCGTTGCTGATTGATATCATGAACACCACCGGCTGGACCCCTGATGAGATGGCCGACATCACCGGGCGACCGGCGCTGTTGACCACCTTTACCTTCGGTAAATATCGCGGGAAAGCGGTAGCGGAGGTGGCAGACAAAGATCCGGGCTATCTGCGCTGGCTGTATAACAACCTCGACAGAATGAGCCCCGAGCTGCGCCTCACCCTGAAGCACTATCTGGGCGGATCCTGATCCGCCTCTCCAGACCGGGCGGTCAGTGTCTCCTGCGCCAGGCCGACGATAAACGCATACTCCAGCGCCACCCCTTCATAGGATTTAAAGCGCCCGGATTTCCCGCCGTGTCCGGCATCCATGTCGGTACAGAGCAGCAATAAATTATCGTCGGTCTTCATCTCACGCAGTTTCGCCACCCACTTCGCGGGCTCCCAGTACTGCACCTGGGAGTCATGCAGGCCGGTGGTGACCAGCATGTGCGGATAGGCCTTCGCCTCCACATTGTCATAAGGGCTGTAGGCTTTCATGTAGCGGTAGTAGGTCGGATCCTGCGGGTTGCCCCACTCCTCATACTCTCCAATGGTCAACGGGATGGACTCGTCGAGCATGGTGGTCAGCACATCGACAAAGGGCACCTGCGCCACCACGCCTTTAAACAGCCCCGGGCGTTCGTTGATCACGGTACCCATCAGCATGCCGCCCGCGCTGCCCCCCATCGCGAAGCACTGTTTCCTGTCGCCATACCCCAGCTCCAGCAGCCCATCGCAGACATCGAGATAGTCGTTGAAGGTGTTTTTCTTTTTCAGGAATTTGCCGTCCTCATACCACTTCTGCCCCAGCTCGCCGCCGCCGCGAATATGGGCGATAGCAAAGACGAAGCCCCGGTCGAGCAGGCTTAAGCGGCTGCTGCTGAAATCGGCGTCGATGCTGGAACCATAAGAACCGTAGCCGTAGATGAGGATCGGGTTTTTGCCCTTGCGGAAATGGTGCTTATGGTAGACCAGCGAAACCGGCACTTCGGTGCCGTCGCGAGCTACAATCCAGACGTGCTCACTGCGGTAGAGTTCAGCATTAAAGCCTTTGACCTCGGCCTGCTTCAGCACCTTGCGCTGCCCGGTGTCCATATCCAGCTCGAACAGGGTATCGGGAGTGGTCATGGAGGAGTAACCGTAGCGCAGGCGCGACGTTTCCGGCTCCGGGTTATAGCCAATCCAGGTTACGTAGGCGGGATCGTCGAAGGCGATACCGATCACCTCCCGGGTTTTGCGGTTTATCTGCCGCAGGCTGGTCAGCCCGCGCTGGCGCTCTTCCACCACCAGCCAGTCGGTAAAGAGGGTAAAGCCTTCAAGCATCACCTGCTCGCGCGGCGGGATCAGCACTTCCCATTTGCGTTCGTCGCGCACTTTGGTTTTGTAAAGGCCAAAGTTTTTGCCCTCCCGGTTGGAGCGCAGATAGAAGGTGTGCTGGAAGTGGTCGAGACTGTACTCGTGATCCTTGCGGCGCGGCATAAAGCACAGCGGCTGGGCGTCCGGCAGTTCGGCATCCAGCAGCAGCACCTCGGTAGTGGTGGCGCTGGCGAGGAAGATAATCACGTAGTGTTTCGACGTGGTCTTGTGCAGGCTGACGTAAAAGGTTTCGTCTTTCTCCTCATAAACCAGCTCGTCGCTGGTGGACGCGGTGCCTACCGTATGCCGCCAGACCTGAAAAGGGTGCAGCGTGGTGGCATGCTTTTTGATGTAATAGACGGTCTCCGAGTCGTTGGCCCAGATAAAATCGGGGGAGACGTTGTCGAGCATCTCGGGATACCAGTTCCCGGACTCCAGATTGCGGAACCGTAAGCCGTACTGCCGTCGGGAGAGGTAGTCTTCGGCCAGGGCCATAATGGCGTTATCCGGCGACACCGCCATGCCGCCCAGGGTATAAAACTCGCTGTGCGACGCCCGCTGGTTGGCATCCAGCAGCGTTTCCCACTCCTCCCACTCGGCGCAGAGCACCGACTGCCGCTGATAGATGGCGTATTCGTTACCGGGCTCATAGACGTGTCGGTATCGATAGCCGTTGCGACTCCAGGGCGCCGAGACGTCACGCTGCGGAACGCGCTCTACCATTTCGTTAAGCAGACGGTCCTGCAGCGCCTGCTGCGTCGACATGACCCTGCGGCCATAGTCATTTTCATCGTGGAGGTAATCCAGCACCTCCGGCTGTGAGCGGGTATCGTCGCGCAACCAGTAATAGTTGTCGATACGCGTGTCACCGTGCGCGGTGAGAGCGTGCGGTATGCGTTGGGCTTTAGGTGGCATGTCAGTATGATTCTTTTACGTTTAACACCCTATAAGGTTGGCAAAACATGCGCACGATGCAAGCGAAACGGGATACCCGGGGGTAAAAAGTTAGCCGGGGAGCGCCTGTTTTTGCTGACGAATATCCTGCTCAATGCCTTCCCGTACCTCGGTCGGGATTTTCAGCGCATCGCCCAGCGCATTGAGATAGCTGCGCTCCATAAAGTGATCGATATCGATCGCCGCGCAGCTCAGGAAATAGAGCTCCAACGCTTCCTCTTCATTTTTTATCCCCTGCGCCAGTCGTTGGGGATCCAGCGGCTGCTCAATGGCCTGAGCCACCAGCGCCCTGCCCTGCTCCTCCACGCCCGCTTCCCGCAGCTGCTGTTCAATAGCGGCGCGCTCTCGATCGTCAATGTGCCCGTCGCTCTTCGCCGCAAAGACCAGCGCCAGGATCAGCCTTTCGCTGCGCACATCCAGCGCCGAGGCCTGCTGACCAAACTGCGGTTCACCCTGATGGGCAGAACGCACCTTGTCCTTGTACTTATTCCATAGCACGGTGCCGGCAATGGCCCCGCCGCCCGCCAGTAGGGCCCCGGTGCCGTATTTCGCCAACAGCTTACGCGAGGATTTATTCGCTACCAGCAGTCCGGCAAGGCCGCCAAGCGCCCCTGGCGCCAGCATTTTGCTCAGCCCTTCTCCCGAGGATGACCCCGCTTTCTGCCCCAGCAGCGACTGTAATTGATTCAACCAGTTTGACATGATTTCCCTCACTTAACGGTGCATGAATCTCACAGCCTAAGCGAGGGGATGTCAGGAAATGTCTGCGGCGACAAAAGAAGCGAAAATTCACTTTTTCGCTGACAGGTACTGCGCGCTGCCCGCTTTACAGTCCACCTTCACCTGATAATGGATATCGGTGTTTTTGCCCCGCACCGTCAGCGGAACGGTCCAGCGATCTTTTTCACCCTTCACCTCCTTCGGGTTGATCCACGCCACCGGGTCGGCCATCCCCAGCGTCTTTTGATCGTCCGCCCAGCGCACGATGCGGTTTTGCAGATAGTCCCGCTTCACGCTGGCGGCAATCCCCTCGGCATCCTGACCTTCACAGGTCGGAAACTTCACGGTTTTCTCATCGGCGGCCTGCGCCGTCAGGCTGGCACCCAGCAGCGCCAGCGCCATCACGACCCCTGTTTTGTTCATCACGATCTCCTGTATTGGCTCCCCAAAAGCATGGTCGAAAAATATGACGATGCAAATAACCGCCTGTCGGCACGGCGGATTTTCGCGAAGCAAGACAGACGCAAACGTTTTCGTTTATACTGCGCGCAACTTTTTCAGGGGGATGATTATGACTCGTTTAGGAACTGCGCTGCGCCCGGCAGCGACGCGCGTAATGTTGCTCGGATCCGGTGAACTGGGCAAAGAAGTGGCCATCGAGTGCCAGCGCTTAGGGATTGAAGTGATCGCCGTCGATCGCTATGCCGATGCCCCGGCCATGCACGTTGCCCATCGCTCGCACGTCATTAATATGCTCGATGGCGACGCCCTGCGCGCGGTGATTGCCGCAGAAAAACCGCACTTCGTGGTGCCGGAAATCGAAGCCATCGCCACCGATACCCTGCTGGCGCTGGAAGCCGAAGGCCAGCACGTGGTGCCCTGTGCCCGCGCCGCGAAGCTGACCATGAACCGGGAAGGTATTCGCCGCCTGGCCGCGGAAGAGCTGGCTTTGCCTACCTCCCGCTACCGTTTTGCCGATAGCAAGAGCGATTTTCTGCAGGCGGTGAACGACATTGGCTACCCGTGCATCATTAAGCCGGTGATGAGCTCCTCCGGCAAAGGACAGAGCTTTGTGCGCAGCGCCGACCAGCTGGATCAGGCCTGGGATTACGCCCAACAGGGGGGCCGCGCCGGTGCCGGCCGGGTCATCGTTGAGGGGGTGGTGCAGTTTGATTTTGAGATTACCCTCCTGACCGTCAGCGCCGTCGATGGGGTGCACTTCTGCGATCCGATTGGCCATCGTCAGGAAGATGGCGACTACCGTGAATCCTGGCAGCCGCAGCGGATGAGCCCGCTGGCCCGGGCGCGCGCCGAGGAGATCTCCCGCAAAGTGGTGCTGGCCCTGGGCGGCCATGGGCTGTTTGGCGTCGAGCTGTTCGTCTGTGGCGACGAGGTAATTTTCAGCGAAGTATCCCCACGTCCGCACGATACCGGCATGGTGACCCTGATCTCGCAGGACCTCTCCGAGTTTGCCCTGCACGTCCGTGCCTTCCTCGGCCTGCCGGTAGGTGGCGTGCGTCAGTATGGTCCCGCGGCATCGGCGGTGATCCTGCCCCAGCTGACCAGCCAGAACGTCACCTTTGATAACGTTGATGCCGCAGTGGGCGCGGGCCTGCAGCTGCGTCTGTTCGGTAAGCCAGAAATCGAAGGTTCGCGTCGCTTAGGCGTGGCGCTGGCAACGGGCGAAGATGTGGAAACCGCAATAGAGCGGGCGAAACAGGCCGCCGCCAGCGTGCAGGTAGCAGGATAAAAAAACGGGCCACCAGGCCCGTTTTTTTAGACATTTGATGTTTATCGTAGGCCGGGTAAGCGCAGCGCCTCCCGGCAAAAAACGCGCACAATACCTAAATCTTACTGCTGCGCGCCTTCAACCGCTTCGCGCGCCAGCTTAGTGATGCGATCCCAGTCGCCCGCTTCCAGCGCATCCGCCGGAACCAGCCAGGAGCCGCCGATGCACAGCACGCTTTTCAGCGCCAGGTAGTCACGGTAGTTCGCCGGGGAGATGCCGCCAGTCGGACAGAAACGCACGTTGGCGAACGGACCTGCGATAGCCTGCAGCGCTTTGGTGCCGCCGTTGGCTTCCGCCGGGAAGAATTTGAACTCTTTCAGGCCGTAGTCCAGACCCAGCATCAGCTCAGATACGGTGCTGATGCCCGGGATCAGTGGAATGGAGCCTTCGGTTGCCGCTTTCAGCAGCGGCTCGGTCAGACCCGGGCTGATGGCGAACTGCGCACCGGCTTCGGTGACTTCAGCCAGCTGCTGAGGGTTCAGTACGGTACCTGCGCCGATGATGGCTTCCGGCACTTCTTTGGCGATGGCGCGAATCGCATCCATTGCACAGGCGGTACGCAGGGTCACTTCCAGGACGCGAACGCCACCGGCAACCAGCGCTTTCGCCATCGGCACAGCGTGTTCCAGCTTGTTAACCACGATCACCGGCACTACCGGGCCAGTTTTCAGGATTGCTTCTGCACTTGTATTCCAGTTTTTCATCAGAGTTTTTCTCTCGCCAGATCGATAATTCTTGTCGTCTTAAAACGTAATACAGGTCGCGCCCTGCTCTGCGCCCGAGAGGTTCTCGCGCAGCGCACTGAACATTTCGCGCCCCGTGCCCACGCGCGATGCGCTCAGGTCAGGAATATGTGGCTTACGTGCGGCAAGTACCGCCTCATCCACCAGTAAGGTCAACTCGCCGGTCTGACCGTTAACGCGGATGATGTCGCCATCGTACACTTTTGCCAGCAATCCACCGTCGTAAGCTTCCGGGGTGACATGGATGGCAGAAGGCACTTTACCTGATGCGCCGGAGAGGCGTCCATCGGTTACTAACGCAATTTTGAAACAGCGGTCCAATAATACACCAAGTGGCGGCATTAGTTTATGTAATTCTGGCATGCCGTTCGCTTTTGGTCCCTGATGACGGACCACAACCACGCAATCTTTGTCCAGCAGACCGGCTTCAAATGCCGGCAGCACGTCATGCTGACTCTCGAACACAATCGCCGGGGCTTCAATAACCTGGTTTTCCACCGGCACCGCAGAGGTCTTCATTACCGCCCGACCCAGGTTGCCGTTCAGCACTTTGGTGCCGCCGTGGTGAGAGAATGGCTTGTCGAAGGTGGCGATCACGCTCTCATCCAGCGAAGCCTGAGCCCCTTCACGCCAGTCCAGCTCGCCATCGTTCAGCCACGGCTCCAGGGTGTAACGCTGCAGGCCAAAACCGGCCACCGTGTTGACGTCTTCATGCAGCAGACCGCCCTTCATCAGCTCGCGCATCAGCACCGGTACGCCGCCCGCCGCCTGGAAGTGGTTAATGTCTGCCGGGCCGTTCGGGTAGAGACGGGTCATCAGCGGCACCGCTTCAGACAGATCGGAGAAATCGTCCCAGTTGATGAGAATGCCCGCAGCACGGGCCATCGCCACCATGTGCATGGTGTGGTTGGTGGAGCCGCCGGTCGCCAGCAGAGCCACGATACCGTTGACCACCACTTTTTCATCAACCATTTTACCGAGCGGCATCCACTCGTTGCCGTTACCGGTCAGGCGGGTCACCTGCCGCGCCGCTGCGGCGGTCAGGGCTTCACGCAGCGGTGCATCCGGGTGGACAAACGACGAGCCCGGCAGCTGCATTCCCATAAATTCCACCACCATCTGGTTGGTGTTGGCGGTACCGTAAAACGTACAGGTGCCCGGCGCGTGATAGGACGCCGCTTCCGACTCCAGCAACGCCATGCGATCCACTTTGCCTTCGGCATACAGCTGGCGAATGCGCACTTTCTCTTTATTAGCCAGACCGCTGGCCATCGGGCCTGACGGCACGAAGAGGGCAGGAAGATGACCGAACGACAGGGCCGCCATCGCCAGCCCCGGAACAATCTTGTCGCACACGCCGAGGTACAGCGCGCCATCAAACATGTTATGCGACAGGCCGACCGCGGCGGACATGGCGATCACTTCCCGGCTCAGCAGCGAGAGTTCCATCCCGTCCTGACCCTGGGTCACGCCGTCGCACATCGCAGGCACCCCGCCCGCGACCTGGCCCACGGCATTGGCCTGGTGCAGCGCTTTCCGAATGATGTCCGGGTAGGTCTCATACGGCTGATGCGCCGAGAGCATGTCGTTGTAGGAGGTGATGATGCCGATATTGTTACGCAGCATGCTTTTCAGCGAGGCTTTATCTTCTGGCTGGCAGGCGGCAAAACCATGCGCCAGGTTACCGCAGGCCAGCTGCGAACGATGGACCGTATCGGTCTTCGCCTGCTGAATGCGCGCGAGGTAGGCTGAACGGGTCTTTTTCGAGCGCTCAACAATGCGCTGTGTTACCCGTAACAAAGTCGAATTCATAGAAGCTCCTATCATTTATCTGTCCGCGCTCTGGAATTAACAAAGTGTTTAGCAGGCTATAACATCGCTGAAACGCTTGATTGCCGGAGCTCTGGGGCAAAATCGCTTCCGGCAGTGTAATAAAAAAAGCTCCGGGTGGAAATCCACACGGAGCTTAAATGGTTATTTATTGTGCGCTGGCCTGAGCCAGATCATGTTACCGGTAAAATAACCCCTAAGGATTAGCGGTTAATTTACTCAAACTCGTTCCAGGAGCGGCCGTCACGGGTGATCATCGCCACAGAGGCAACCGGTCCCCAGGTACCCGCCTGATACGGTTTCGGTGCATCCTGATCCGCGGCCCAGGCTTCGGTGATGGAGTCGACCCATTTCCACGCCTCTTCCACTTCGTCACGACGCACAAACAGGGCCTGGATCCCACGCATGGTTTCCAGAAGCAGACGTTCGTACGCATCCGCCAGATGGTTCTGGTTGAAGGTTTCGGAGTAGCTCAGATCCAGCTTGGTGGTCTGCAGATTGTGCTTGTGATCCAGGCCCGGCACCTTGTTCAGCACCTGAATATCCACGCCCTCGTCCGGCTGCAGACGGATGGTCAGTTTGTTCTGCGGCAGCTCCTGCCAGGACTCTTTGAACAGGTTCAGTTCCGGATTTTTGAAGTAGACAACCACTTCAGAGCATTTGGCCGGCAGACGTTTACCGGTGCGCAGGTAGAAAGGCACTCCCGCCCAACGCCAGTTGTCGATATCCACGCGGATGGCGACGAAAGTTTCGGTGCTGCTGGTTTTATTCGCGCCCTCTTCTTCCAGATAGCCCGGCACTTTTTTACCCTGGGCGAAACCGGCGGTGTACTGACCGCGGACGGTTTTCTCACGCACGTTGGAGCGATCGATGCGTCGCAGGGACTTCAGCACTTTCACCTTCTCATCGCGAATGCTGTCTGCAGAGAGATCTGACGGCGGTGCCATGGCGATCATGCAGAGGATTTGCAGCAGGTGGTTCTGGATCATGTCGCGCATCTGACCGGCCTGGTCAAAGTAACCCCAGCGCCCTTCAATCCCCACCTCTTCCGCCACGGTGATCTCCACGTGGTCGATAGTGCGGTTATCCCAGTTGTTCACAAACAGGGAGTTGGCGAAACGCAGCGCCAGCAGGTTGAGCACCGTCTCTTTACCGAGGTAGTGGTCGATACGATAAACCTGGCACTCTTCGAAGTATTCCCCGACCTGGTCGTTAATTTCACGGGAGGTCGCCAGCGAGGTACCCAGCGGTTTTTCCATGACCACGCGTGCCGGCTTGGCGTTCAGTTTTGCTTCGCCGAGCCCTTTGCAGATGGCGCCGAAGGTGCTTGGCGGCATGGCGAAATAGTTGATGGTGACGCGATTTTTTTGATCGAGCATCGCGCCCAGATCGGCAAAGGCCGACGTGTCGTTCACGTCGAGGTTGCAGAAATCGAGACGTCCACTCAGCGTATCCCACAAACTTTCATCGATCTTCTCCTTCATGAAAGTTTCCAGCGCTTCGCGCACCACTTTGGTATACGCGTCTTTATCCCAGTCGGCACGGCCCACGCCCAGGATGCGCGTCTCCGGGTGGATCTGACCCGCTTTTTCCAGTTGATACAGGGAAGGCAGCAATTTCCGGCGTGCAAGATCGCCTTTCGCGCCGAAAATGACCAGGTCACATGCCTGGGCTGTTTGCGTTACCGCCATGTCATTCTCCTCAGTTGGATATCCTGGTGCTTTTGCCAGAATATCGTTGTAATTTTATTACATGCACTCTACTGCTTTTATGTCATTCCCGAAACCATTTGCACTTATCCTCGCGTGCGATACGGCGATATTTCGTCAGGGGATCGCCCCGCGCGGGGTAATAACGGTGAAACGGGCGAAACTTTGTTCTGTCAGGCCGTTGCTAAAATCCGACAGCGATCAAGTAATGAAAAAAAACAACAACATTTTTTTCGGGGTTTGCCCTTTTCGGCAAATCACAGGCGTATATTCTTGCTAATTCGAATCGCGATTTCACCCCTTAATGAAATCGTTTCCACCGATGAGCGCCGTGTTAATAATGAACATGCTGGAAAAAATCCAGTTTCAACTGGAACACCTTAGCAAATCCGAGCGAAAAGTGGCTGAAGTAATTCTCGCCGCCCCCGCTCAGGCCATTCATTCCAGCATCGCCACTCTGGCCCAGGAGTCGGGGGTCAGCGAACCGACCGTCAACCGCTTCTGCCGCAGTATGGAGACGCGTGGCTTTCCTGATTTTAAACTGCATCTGGCGCAGAGTCTGGCTAACGGTACCCCCTATGTAAACCGCAATGTCGATGAAGACGACAGCGTGGAGGCCTATACCGGCAAAATTTTTGAATCGGCAATGGCGACGCTGGACCAGGTCCGCCAGTCGCTGGATATGGGGTCGGTTAACCGGGCCGTCGATCTACTGACTCAGGCGAAGAAAATTGCCTTCTTTGGTCTCGGGTCGTCAGCAGCCGTCGCTCACGATGCAATGAACAAATTTTTTCGCTTTAATGTCCCGGTTATCTATTCCGACGACATCGTGCTGCAACGCATGAGCTGTATGAATTGTAACGAAGATGACGTGGTGGTGCTGATCTCGCATACTGGTCGTACCAAAAGTCTGGTTGAGCTGGCCCAGCTGGCGCGTGAAAACGATGCCATGGTAATTGCTCTCACCACCACCGGTACGCCGCTGGCGCGTGAAGCGACGCTGGCGATCACTCTCGACGTGCCGGAAGACACCGACATCTACATGCCGATGGTGTCGCGTCTGGCGCAGTTAACCGTCATCGACGTGCTGGCTACCGGCTTTACCCTGCGCCGCGGGGCGAAATTCAGAGATAACTTGAAGCGCGTCAAAGAAGCGCTCAAGGAATCGCGTTTTGATAAAGAATTGTTCATCAAGGGTGAAGTTCCCTGATCGTCAATTATAAAGTTGTTACTTTTTTCGGCATTCGGTAAGTTTCCTGTTGGTATTACGGCGGACAACGTGCCGAATCATCGTTCACGCAACACCAGGTTGTTTCAGACAACGGAGTATTACATGTCCAGAAGGCTTCGCAGAACCAAGATCGTTACCACCTTAGGCCCGGCTACTGACCGCGATAATAACCTCGAGAAAATCATCGCTGCAGGCGCCAACGTGGTACGTATGAACTTTTCTCACGGGACACCGGAAGATCATAAATTACGTGCAGATAAGGTCCGTGAGATCGCGGCAAAACTGGGACGTCATGTAGCTATCCTCGGTGACCTTCAGGGTCCCAAAATCCGCGTATCGACCTTCAAAGAAGGCAAAGTTTTCCTCAATATCGGTGACAAGTTCCTCCTCGACGCCAACCTGAGCAAAGGCGAAGGCGACAAAGAGAAAGTGGGGATCGACTATAAAGGCCTGCCTGCTGACGTGGTGCCGGGCGATATCCTGCTGCTCGACGACGGTCGCGTTCAGCTGAAAGTGCTGGAAGTTCAGGGCATGAAGGTGTTCACCGAAGTAACCGTTGGCGGCCCGCTCTCCAACAATAAAGGCATCAACAAACTGGGCGGCGGTCTCTCTGCTGAAGCTCTGACCGAAAAAGACAAAGCCGACATTCTCACCGCGGCTGAGATTGGCGTTGACTACCTCGCCGTCTCCTTCCCGCGCTGTGGCGAAGATCTGAACTACGCCCGCCGTCTGGCGCGCGACGCAGGTTGCGATGCCAAAATCGTCGCCAAAGTGGAACGTGCGGAAGCGGTCTGCAGCCAGGACGCGATGGATGACATTATCCTCGCCTCTGACGTGGTGATGGTGGCCCGTGGTGACCTGGGCGTTGAGATTGGCGACCCGGAACTGGTCGGGATCCAGAAGGCGCTGATCCGCCGTGCCCGTCAGCTGAACCGCTCCGTGATCACCGCCACCCAGATGATGGAGTCGATGATCACCAACCCAATGCCGACCCGTGCGGAAGTCATGGACGTGGCGAACGCCGTGCTCGACGGTACCGATGCGGTGATGCTGTCAGCCGAAACCGCTGCCGGCCAGTATCCGGCGGAAACCGTGGCCGCGATGGCGCGCGTCTGCCTGGGGGCAGAGAAGATCCCAAGCATCAACGTCTCCAAGCACCGTCTGGACATTCAGTTCGACAACGTGGAAGAAGCCATTGCGATGTCAGCGATGTACGCGGCTAACCACCTGAAAGGCGTGACCGCAATCATCACCATGACCGAATCCGGCCGTACCGCGCTGATGACCTCGCGTATCAGCTCCGGCCTGCCGATTTTCGCTATGTCCCGTCATGAGCGCACCCTGAATCTGACCGCGCTGTACCGCGGCGTGACGCCGGTGTTCTTCGACAGCAACAGCGACGGCGTGGCGGCGGCGAACGATGCCGTGAATCTGCTGCGCGACAAAGGCTATCTGGTTTCCGGGGATATCGTCATCGTGACCCAGGGCGATGTGATGAGCACCATTGGCTCAACCAACACTACCCGCGTGATGACCGTCGAATAACACGGCGGTTTTGCCGGGTGGCGCTGCGCTTACCCGGCCTACAGGTTCGTAGGCCCGTGCAAGCGAAGCGCCGCCGGGCAAAAAAAATCCCCCGAGACGGGGGATTTTTTATTTCTTGGGATACAGCTCTTTGCGCTTGTAAGGCTCTTTCTCGCCCGGCTTGCGCGTCTTCAGCAGTTTCAGGATCCAGGTGTACTGCTCTACATGCGGTCCCACCAGAATCTCCACCTCTTCGTTCATCCGACGCGCAATGGTGTTGTCGTCGGCGGTGAGCAGATCGTCCATCGGCGGGCGGACTTCAATCGTCAGGCGATGGGTTTTGCCATCGTAAATCGGGAAGAGCGGGATCACCCGCGCCTGGCATACCTTCATCAACCGGCCAATCGCCGGTAGCGTGGCCTTATAGGTGGCAAAGAAATCGACAAACTCGCTATGTTCCGGCCCGTGATCCTGGTCCGGCAGATAATAGCCCCAGTAGCCCTGGCGCACGGATTTGATAAAGGGTTTGATGCCGTCGTTGCGGGCATGCAGGCGGCCGCCAAAGCGACGACGCACCGTATTCCATACATAATCGAAAACCTTGTTCCCCTGGTTGTGGAACATCGCCGCCATTTTTTGTCCCTGCGACGCCATCAGCATCGCCGGAATATCCACGCCCCAGCCGTGCGGCACCAGGAAGATCACCTTTTCGTCGTTGCGACGCATCTCCTCGATGATTTCCAGACCTTTCCAGTCAACGCGGCCGGCGACCTTTTCCGGCCCACGTAACGCCAGCTCGCCCATCATCGCCATCGCCTGTGGCGCGGCGGTGAACATCTCGTCAATGATCGCTTCGCGCTCCGCCTCACTCTTCTCCGGGAAGCAGTAGAAGAGGTTTATCTGCGCGCGGCGGCGGGCGCTTTTACCCAGCTTGCCCGCCAGACGTCCCACTTTACCAAGCAGCGGGTCGCGCACGGATGCCGGAAGCATTGCAATACCGGCAAAGGCATAAACACCCAGCCAGGCGCCCCAGAAGCGCGGATGACGAAAGGATTTCTCAAATTCAGGAATGTATTCACTGTTGTTTTTTTGGGTTTCCATGCTTTTTCCAGGGCGGGTGATGCTTAAAAGAGTAATGCGTTAGTTTAGCGAGGCAGTGCGCAAGGCACAAAAGAAAAAGCCGGTGCAGTAACGCACCGGCTTTTATCGCTGCAGTATTAATTAATACTGAGCTGCGGCATAACCTCTTTGACCTGCGCCAGATAATCGCTACGGTCCTTACCGGTCAACCCTTCAGTACGCGGCAGTTTCGCCGTTAACGGGTTGACCGCCTGCTGGTTGATCCACACTTCATAGTGCAGGTGCGGGCCGGTAGAACGCCCGGTATTGCCCGATAGCGCGATGCGATCGCCACGCTTCACCTTCTGCCCCGGCTTCACCAGCAGCTTACGCAGGTGCATATAGCGGGTGGTGTAGGTACGTCCATGACGCACGGCAACGTAATAGCCGGCGGCACCGCTGCGTTTTGCCATCACCACTTCGCCATCACCGACTGCCAGAACAGGTGTCCCCTGCGGCATAGCAAAGTCCACACCGCGGTGCGGGGCTACGCGGCCGGTAACCGGGTTCAGACGACGCGGGTTAAAGTTCGAGGAGACGCGGAACTGTTTCGAGGTCGGGAAGCGCAAGAAGCCTTTCGCCAGACCGGTCCCGTTGCGATCGTAGAATTTGCCGTCTTCGGCGCGGATCGCATAATAATCTTTCCCGTCAGAGCGTAAACGAACCCCAAGCAGCTGGCTCTGCTCGCGCTTGCCGTCCAGCATTTCGCGGGACATCAGCACCGACCAGGCATCGCCTTTTCTCAGCTTACGGAAGTCCATCTGCCACTGCATGGCTTTGATCACTGAACTGATTTCACCGCTGGTCAGACCCGCTTCACGCGCGCTGGCAACGAAACTGCCGCCGCCTAAGGTGCCTTTGATAGCGCTGTTAACCCAGTCGCCCTGCTGCATTTCGCTGCTCATCTTGAAACCGTTTTCAGCACGATCGTAGGTGCGGGTTTCACGACGGGAGACTTCCCAGGTCAGGCGCTGTAAATCGCCGCTGTCGGTCAGGGTCCATGAAAGCTGCTGACCAATTTTCAGGTTACGCAGATCTTTATCCGCGGCAGCAAGCCGGCTGATTTCACCCATATCGATACCGTACTGGTTAAGCACGCTGCTTAAGGTATCGCCAGTTGAAACCACATATTCATGGACGCCGCTTTCAGGGGCGATTTTGTCATCCAGTTCATCCTGCGGAATAGCTTCTTCTTCCTGCGGGGCCTGGTCGATAGGTTCACTGGCTTCGGGCAACAGTGAGCGGATTTCGTTTCTTTCCAGTTCGATGGTCTTGATAACTGGCGTGGAATTTGGGTGGTAAATATAGGGCCGCCAGACGGCGACCGCTAAGGTGAGAACAGTAAGCGACCCCAGCATGACGCGGTGGGGCCGGGGCAGATTATTAAATGCCAGGGCGACAGAGCGGGCTATCTGTTGCACGTATTCACTTCCTCGTTAATCTCCTTTCAGGCAGCTCGCATACTGGTTCGCCAGTTGGCTGAGGAACTGCGAATAGCTCGCTTTGCTCAACTGGATAGAGGTTCCAAGTGGGTCAAGGGTGCCCATACGCACGGACGTACCCCTTGCCACGGCTTCAACGACCGCTGGCCTGAACTGTGGCTCAGCAAAAACGCAGGACGCTTTCTGCTCAACCAACTGTGTTCTGATTTCATGTAAACGCTGCGCACCGGGTTGAATTTCTGGATTGACGGTGAAATGGCCAAGCGGCGTGAGACCGTAGTGTTTTTCATAGTAGCCATAGGCATCATGAAAAACGAAATATCCTTTACCTTTCAGTGGTGCGAGCTCGGTACCCACCTGCTTGTCGGTTGCGGCAAGTTGTGCCTCAAAATCCTTCAGGTTGGCGTCAAGTTTGGCTCGACTTTGCGGCATAAGTTCCACTAATTTTTCATGGATTGCAACCGCCGAAAGGCGTGCTATCTCTGGGGAAAGCCAAAGGTGCATATTGTACTCACCGTGATGGTGATGCTCGTCACCTTTTTCCCCTTCAGCACTCCCGTGATCGTGGTCATGATCGTCATCATCAGACCCTTTCATGAGCAGCGGTTTCACACCCGTAAGATTAGAAATGTTAACCTGTTTAGCATCCGGCAGCTGGCTTGCAGACTTCTGCATGAAGGCTTCCATCTCTGGCCCAATCCAGACCACTAAGTCTGCGTTTTGTAAGCGTTTTACATCCGAAGGGCGCAGGGAATAGTCGTGTTCAGAGGCACCATCAGGCAGTAACACCTGGGTTTCCGTCACGCCATCTGCAATAGCGGAAGCGATAAAACCGAGCGGCTTAAGCGAAGCGACAACGGCGGCGTTAACATCTTGTGCTGTTGAACCCCAAAGGGCAGCGGATAATGCTGCGAAAAGAAGCGTATTTTTCTGTAACATAATGCGACTATTCATCGTAATGAGTGGGTGGGATGTGATATTATAACATTCGATGACTTCTGCAAGCATAAAATTGACATGACGAATCTGGTAACTATCGAAAACATTTCGGTTTCATTCGGTCAGCGCCGCGTCCTCTCTGACGTTTCGCTGGATTTGAAACCCGGTAAAATTTTGACGCTGCTTGGCCCCAATGGCGCGGGTAAATCGACGCTGGTGCGCGTGGTGCTGGGCCTGGTAGCACCCGACAGCGGCCTTATCAAGCGTGACCGGCAGCTGCGCATCGGCTATGTACCGCAGAAGCTGCACCTGGACGCCACCCTGCCGCTGACGGTCAGCCGTTTTCTGCGTCTGCGTCCCGATACGCGCAAAGAGGACATTCTTCCGGCGCTCAAGCGGGTACAGGCCGGGCATCTGATCGACGCGCCTCTGCAAAAGCTCTCCGGGGGCGAGACCCAGCGCGTGCTGCTGGCCCGCGCCCTGCTCAACAAGCCGCAGCTGCTGGTGCTCGACGAGCCTACCCAGGGGGTGGACGTCAACGGTCAGGTGGCGCTGTATGACCTGATCGATCAGCTGCGCAAAGAGCTGGACTGCGCCGTGCTGATGGTGTCACACGATCTGCATCTGGTGATGGCAAAAACGGACGAAGTGCTCTGTCTGAACCATCACATCTGCTGTTCTGGCACACCGGAAGTGGTCTCCATGCACCCTGAGTTTATCTCGATGTTTGGCCCACGCGGCGCCGAGCAGCTGGGCATTTATCGCCACCATCACAACCACCGCCATGATTTGCAGGGACGCATTGTCCTGCGCCGGGGAAACGGTAACTCATGATTGAATTATTATTGCCCGGCTGGCTGGCCGGGATGATGCTCGCCTGCGCGGCGGGTCCACTGGGCTCGTTTGTCGTCTGGCGTCGGATGTCTTACTTTGGCGATACCCTCGCCCACGCCTCCCTGCTGGGCGTGGCGTTTGGCTTACTGCTGGATGTTAATCCGTTCTATGCAGTGATTGCGGTGACGCTGCTGCTGGCCGCCGGTCTGGTGTGGCTGGAGAAGCGCCCGCACCTGGCGGTGGATACGCTGCTCGGGATCATGGCGCACAGCGCCCTGTCGCTGGGTCTGGTGGTGGTCAGCCTGATGTCCAACATTCGCGTGGATCTGATGGCCTATCTCTTCGGCGACCTGCTGGCGGTGACGCCGGACGATCTGATTGCTATCGCCATCGGGGTGGTAATCGTGCTGGCTATCCTGCTGTGGCAGTGGCGTAACCTGCTGGCGATGACCATCAGCCCGGATTTAGCCTTTGTTGATGGCGTGAAGCTGCAACGCGTCAAGCTGCTGCTGATGCTGGTGACCGCCCTGACCATTGGCGTGGCGATGAAGTTTGTCGGGGCGTTAATCATTACGTCGCTGCTGATCATTCCCGCCGCCACCGCGCGTCGTTTTGCCCGCACGCCGGAGCAGATGGCCAGCGTAGCCGTGGGTGTCGGGATGATTGCCGTGACCGGAGGGTTAACCTTCTCAGCGTTTTACGACACCCCTGCCGGACCGTCGGTGGTGCTGTGCGCGGCAGCGCTGTTTATCTTCAGCATGATGAAGAAACCGGCCAGCTGAGGTAATTAATTGCCCGGTGGCGCTATGCTTACCGGGCCTACAGGATCGCGCTTATCCAGGCCGGATAAGGCGCAGCCGCCCTCCGGCAATTTCCGCAGAGGTTAAGGCATCTCCGGCGG
Source organism: Leclercia sp. TB492 (assembly GCF_049974505.2). Classification (NCBI taxonomy): domain Bacteria; kingdom Pseudomonadati; phylum Pseudomonadota; class Gammaproteobacteria; order Enterobacterales; family Enterobacteriaceae; genus Leclercia; species Leclercia sp. TB492. Next base: position 2,859,781 of record NZ_CM127572.1, read on the forward strand.
CGTAATGCCAAAGTGATCCCAGGCACGCACCGTCGCCATGCGCCCGCGTGGCGTACGCTGCAAAAAGCCCTGCTGGATCAGGTACGGCTCCAGCACATCTTCAATGGTTTCCCGCTCTTCACCAATCGCTGCCGCCAGGTTATCCAGCCCGACCGGCCCGCCAAAGAACTTGTCCAGCACCGCCAGCAGCAGCTTGCGGTCCATATAGTCAAACCCTTCGGCATCCACGTTCAGCATATCCAGCGCCTGAGCGGCGATCTCATGCGAAATGGAGCCGTCGTGCTTCACCTCGGCGAAATCACGCACCCTGCGCAGCAGTCGGTTCGCAATACGCGGCGTACCGCGGGAGCGCTTCGCCACTTCAAAAGCCCCCTCTTCGCTCATCTCCAGCCCCATGTAGCGCGCGCTGCGGCTGACGATATGCTGGAGGTCGGGCACCTGATAAAACTCGAGGCGCTGCACGATACCGAAACGGTCGCGCAGCGGCGAGGTTAACGAGCCCGCGCGGGTGGTGGCGCCAATCAGGGTGAAGGGCGGCAGATCGATCTTAATCGAGCGCGCCGCCGGGCCTTCGCCAATCATGATATCCAGCTGGTAGTCTTCCATCGCCGGATAGAGCACCTCTTCCACCACCGGTGACAGGCGGTGGATCTCATCGATAAACAGCACATCGTGAGGTTCGAGGTTGGTCAGCATCGCTGCCAGATCGCCCGCTTTCTCCAGCACCGGGCCGGAGGTGGTGCGCAGATTGACGCCCATCTCGTTGGCGACAATGTTGGCAAGCGTGGTTTTCCCGAGCCCTGGCGGGCCAAAAATCAGCAGGTGGTCGAGGGCGTCGCCACGAAGTTTCGCCGCCTGGATAAAGATCTCCATCTGCGAGCGCACCTGCGGCTGGCCAATATACTCATCCAGCAGCTTCGGGCGGATCGCACGGTCCACCAGATCTTCTGTCTGAACGCTGCCTGCCGAGACCAGACGGTCTGCTTCAATCATCCTTTACCTCACAATGCAGCGCGCAGCGCTTCACGAATCAGGGTTTCACTGGTCGCGTCCGGTTTAGCAATCTTGCTGACCATCCGGCTCGCTTCCTGAGGTTTATAGCCCAGCGCCACCAGCGCGGCAACCGCTTCCTGTTCCGCATCGTCTGCTGTCGGGCCGGCAGGTGACGTCAGCACCAGGTCAGCAGCAGGGGTAAACAGATCGCCGTGCAGACCTTTAAAGCGATCTTTCATCTCAACAATCAGGCGCTCGGCCGTTTTCTTGCCGATGCCGGGAAGTTTAATCAGTGCGGCGGGGTCTTCGCGCTCAACGGCGTTAACAAACTGTGGAGCCGACATCCCGGAGAGGATCGCCAGCGCCAGCTTTGGCCCTACGCCGTTAGTTTTGATCAGCTCTTTAAACAGGGTGCGTTCCTGCTTATTGTTAAAGCCAAACAGCAGCTGGGCATCTTCACGCACGACAAAGTGGGTGAAGACAATCGCCTCTTTGCCCGCGTCCGGCAATTCATAGAAGCAGGTCATTGGCATATGCACTTCGTAGCCCACGCCTCCGGCCTCAAGCAGCACTATCGGGGGTTGTTTTTCTAAGATGATGCCTCTGAGTCTGCCTATCACGTGACGCTCCTGCGTTAAGGGCTAAAAGTTACCGCTGCCATAATAAAAAAAGGCTGGATAAACATCCAGCCTGATTTCATATTTAGCGCAATCGACCGCGCGCCAGATTGAGCCGCGACTCGCTTATCTGCATCGCGTTCTGGCTGACGTGGCAGTGGGTAATGGCGATCGCCAGGGCATCGGCGGCATCCGCCTGCGGATTGGCGGGCAGTTTTAACAGGGTTCGCACCATGTGCTGCACCTGGCTTTTGTCTGCTCCACCGTTCCCCACCACGGTTTGCTTGACCTGCCGCGCGGCGTATTCAAACACCGGCAGATCCTGATTTACCGCCGCGACAATCGCCACGCCGCGTGCCTGACCGAGCTTCAGCGCCGAGTCGGCATTCTTCGCCATAAACACCTGTTCGATGGCGAAATAGTCCGGCTGGAACTGGGTAATGATCTCCGTCACGCCCGCGTAGATGAGCTTCAGACGCGACGGCAGATCGTCCACTTTGGTACGGATACAACCGCTGCCAAGGTAGGTCAACTGACGCCCGACCTGGCGGATTACGCCATAACCGGTGATGCGTGAGCCCGGGTCAATACCGAGAATAATCGCCATCACGCCTCTCCGGTTGTCGGTTTACGTTGGGCCATTACAGCGTAGCCGCAACCTCGTCGGAGATTTCACCGTTGTGGTAAACTTCCTGCACATCGTCGCAGTCTTCGAGCATGTCGATCAGACGCAGCAGTTTTGGTGCGGTTTCCGCATCCATGTCCGCTTTGGTGGACGGGATCATGGTGACTTCAGCGGCGTCGGCTTTCAGACCTGCCGCTTCCAGCGCATCACGCACCGCACCCATCTCTTCCCATGCGGTATAGACGTCAATCGCGCCGTCGTCATAGGTCACAACATCTTCAGCACCGGCTTCCAGCGCCGCTTCCATGATCACGTCTTCGTCGCCTTTCTCGAAGGAGATCACGCCTTTTTTGCTGAACAGGTAGGCCACGGAACCGTCGGTACCCAGGTTGCCACCGGTTTTGGTGAAGGCGTGACGCACTTCCGCAACGGTACGGTTACGGTTGTCGGACAGACACTCAATCATCACCGCCGTGCCGCCTGGACCGTAACCTTCATAAATGATGGTTTCCATGTTGGTGTCATCGTCGCCGCCTACGCCACGGGCGATAGCACGGTTCAGGGTGTCACGCGTCATGTTGTTGCTCAGCGCTTTATCGATCGCTGCGCGCAGACGTGGGTTGGAGCCGGCATCGCCGCCGCCCAGACGGGCCGCGGTAACCAGTTCACGAATGATTTTGGTAAAGATCTTACCGCGTTTGGCATCCTGTGCCGCTTTGCGGTGTTTAGTGTTGGCCCACTTACTATGACCTGCCATAAAAAGTTCCTCAAAATTATCCTGCGCCTTTCAGCTTCCAGATGCGTTGGCTGCGCCCGCTCACACCAGTCACTTACCGATGTAAGCTCCTGGCGATTCGCGACCTTGCCGCCTTCCTGGAAACTGAAATGCTTGGAAATTAATTAACATTGATTACAAATTCTTCAATCGCCTGCCGGTTGCTCCACGACTTGGTTAACGACGCGGCCTCGGCCGCGCTAACCCAGCGGTAGGTCAGGTGTTCAGTGAACACGATCTCCCGCTCGTGAGGAAGCGCAAGGCAGAACCAGGATTCCGTATTGCGTTCAGTCCCCGGCGCGTAGCGATGACGTAAATGGCTAAAAATTTCAAAATCCACCGTGCGCTGACAGTCCTTCAGGGTCAGTTGCTCGCGAGCAACGTCAATGGCGACCTCTTCCTTTACTTCGCGCGCGGCGGCCTGCAGCGCGGTTTCACCCTCTTCCAGGCTGCCGGTAACCGACTGCCAGAACGCGGGATCGTCGCGCCGCTGCAACATCAGCACCCGCTTCGTGTCCTGGGCATAAATGACAACTAAGACAGAAACGGGAAGCTTATATGTCATATCAGTTTTTCTCTTCCTTTTTCACCACTTCGATACCCAGCTCGCTCAGTGAGGTTGGGTTAGCAAAGCTTGGCGCTTCGGTCATCAGACAGGCAGCGGCGGTGGTTTTCGGGAAAGCGATAACGTCACGAATGTTGTCGGTACCGGTCAGCAGCATGGTCAGGCGATCCAGACCAAAGGCCAGGCCTGCGTGCGGAGGCGTACCGTACTTCAGGGCATCCAGCAGGAAGCCGAACTTCTCGCGCTGTTCCTGTTCGTTGATACCCAGAATACCGAACACCGTCTGCTGCATTTCCATGCTGTGAATACGCACGGAACCGCCGCCCACTTCGTAGCCGTTGATGACCATATCATAGGCGTTAGCGACCGCGTCTTCCGGTGCCGCTTTCAGTTCTGCCGCGCTCATCTCTTTTGCCGAGGTGAACGGGTGGTGCATTGCGGTCAGACCGCCTTCGCCGTCGTCTTCGAACATTGGGAAGTCGATCACCCACAGCGGCGCCCATTTGGCTTCGTCGGTCAGGTTCAGGTCTTTACCCAGCTTCAGGCGCAGTGCGCCCATTGAATCGGCAACCACTTTCTTGTTGTCCGCGCCGAAGAAGATCATGTCCCCGTCCTGGGCTTCAGTGCGCGCCAGAATGGATTCGACGATCTCAGCGTTGAGGAATTTGGCGACCGGGCTGGTGATGCCTTCAATGCCTTTCGCACGCTCGGTGACTTTGATGTAAGCCAGGCCTTTCGCGCCATAGATCTTAATGAAGTTGCCGTAGTCGTCGATCTGCTTGCGGCTCAGGCTCGCACCGCCCGGCACGCGCAGGGCAGCCACGCGGCCTTTCGGATCGTTCGCCGGGCCGGAGAAGACGGCGAATTCAACGTCTTTCAGCAGGTCAGCAACGTCCACCAGCTCCATCGGGTTACGCAGGTCTGGTTTGTCGGAGCCGTAGCGACGCTCGGCTTCGGCGAAGGTCATGATCGGGAAGTCGCCCAGATCCACACCTTTCACGTCCAGCCACAGGCTGCGCACCAGTGCTTCCATCACTTCACGCACCTGCTCGGCGGTCATGAAGGAGGTCTCGACGTCGATCTGGGTAAATTCAGGCTGGCGGTCAGCACGCAGATCTTCGTCGCGGAAGCATTTAACGATCTGGTAGTAACGGTCAAAGCCGGACATCATCAGCAGCTGTTTGAACAGCTGAGGAGACTGCGGCAGCGCGTAGAATTTGCCTTTATGTACACGGGATGGCACGAGGTAGTCACGTGCGCCTTCCGGGGTCGCTTTGGTCAGCATCGGGGTTTCGATATCGAGGAAACCGTGATCGTCCATAAAGCGGCGCACCAGGCTGGTGATTTTCGCACGGGTTTTCAGGCGATCGGCCATTTCCGGGCGACGCAGGTCGAGATAGCGATATTTCAGACGCGCTTCTTCGGTATTGACGTGGTTGAAGTCCAGCGGCAGTGATTCTGAACGGTTAATGATGGTCAGATCGGTTGCCAGCACTTCGATTTCGCCGGTCGCCATGTCGCTGTTGATGTTCTTTTCGTCACGCGCACGCACGGTGCCGGTCACCTGGATGCAGAACTCATTACGCAGCTCAGACGCCAGCTTTAACGCATCGGCACGATCCGGATCGAAAAATACCTGCACGATGCCTTCACGGTCGCGCATATCGATAAAGATAAGGCTGCCAAGATCACGACGACGGTTGACCCAACCACACAGGGTCACCTGCTGTCCGACGTGGGACTGACGCAGCTGCCCGCAATATTCTGTACGCATGAGATATCCCTTAACTTAGCCGCAGGCTACAAGGTCGCAGCTTTCTGTATGTCAAACTGGATGAAAAAAGGCGGCTATTATACTGGAAATTCCGCCAGACGATAAGAGAGAAGCACGCCAGACGCACGATTGCTGCTCGCATCTTGCATATTCTCACAAAAATTAACAAAAATATCAGACCCACAACATGCCTGGACGCGTAAGGTATTCCGGACGCTAACTTTTTAACAGGAACAACCATGCTTACACTCGACGCTGCCCGTACCGCCCTCGTGGTCATTGATTTACAGGAAGGGATCCTGCCCTTTGCCGGTGGCCCACACACGGCGGATGAGGTGGTCAGCCGCAGCGCACGTCTGGCAGAAAAATGCCGCGCCAGCGGCTCGCCGGTGGTGATGGTGCGCGTGGGCTGGTCTGCGGACTTTGCCGAGGCGCTGAAGCAGCCTGTCGACGCTCAGGGCGCGGCCCATGCCCTGCCGGACAACTGGTGGAACTATCCCGCGTCACTCGGCAAACGCGACAGCGATATCGAAGTGACCAAACGCCAGTGGGGTGCCTTCTACGGCACCGACCTGGAGCTGCAGCTGCGCCGTCGCGGCATTGAGACTATTATTCTGTGTGGGATCGCCACCAACATTGGCGTGGAATCCACCGCGCGTAACGCCTGGGAGCTGGGCTTTAATCTGGTGATCGCCGAAGATGCGTGCAGCACGGCCACCGCCGAGCAGCATCAGGCCAGCGTGACGCATATCTTCCCGCGCATCAGCCGCGTGCGCAGCACCGACGAGATTATCAACGCACTATGATCTATCTGGGTTTACCCCAATGGTCGCACCCGAAATGGGTGCGGCTGGGTATCAACGGTCTTGAAGAGTACGCCCGCCACTTTAACTGTGTGGAGGGTAACACCACGCTGTACGCCCTGCCGAAGGCCGAGGTGGTGGCGCGCTGGCGGGAGCAGACCAGCGACAACTTTCGCTTCTGCTTTAAATTCCCGGCCACCATCTCCCATCAGGCCGCGCTGCGAAACTGCGACGATCTCACCGAAGAGTTTTTCACCCGACTGTCACCGCTGGCCAACCGCATCGGTCAGTACTGGGTTCAGCTCCCCGCCACCTTTGGCCCGCGTGATTTGCCCGCGCTGTGGCAGTTCCTCGACGCCCTGCCCCGGGAATTTACCTACGGCGTGGAGGTTCGTCACCCTGAGTTCTTCATGAAGGGCGACGCGGAGAAAGCGCTCAATCGCGGTCTGCGCGAGCGCGGCGTCAATCGAACGATCCTCGACAGCCGTCCGGTGCATGCTGCCGTGCCGCACAACGAGGCTATTATCGACGCCCAGCGCAAAAAGCCGAAGGTGCCGGTACATGCGGTGATGACCGCCGGCAATCCGATGGTGCGCTTTATCGGCAGCGACAATATGCCGCAAAACCAGGCGCTGTTTACCGTCTGGCTACAAACTCTGGCGAAGTGGGAACAGACCGCCACACCGTACCTTTTTTTACATACTCCCGATATCGCCCAGGCCCCGCAACTGGTCGATGCTCTCTGGCAAGCCTTGCAGGCCGTGGCTCCGTCCATTGGCGACGCCCCCACCATTCCGCAGCAATCTTCTCTTTTCTGATCCCAGCCCCTATCATAGAAGTGCCATCTGCCAAAAAACAGGGAGTTTGTATGGTCTGCGCGCTGTATGCAGTGCTGGGTGCGTTACTGTTAATTAAGTTTTCGTTCGATGTTGCGCGCCTGCGGATGTTGTACCGCGTCTCTTATGGCGACGGTGGGTTTTCGGAGCTGCAAACCGCGATCCGCATTCATGGCAATGCGGTGGAGTACATCCCGGCGGCGCTGATCCTGCTGTTGTTTATGGAAATGAACGGCGCCGAAACCTGGATGGTGCATGTCTGCGGCCTGCTGCTGATCCTTGGGCGCCTGATGCATTACTATGGCCTCCATCAGCGCCTGTTCCGCTGGCGCCGCTCCGGCATGAGCGCCACCTGGTGTTCGCTTGTGCTAATGGTGCTGGCTAACCTGTGGTATATGCCGTGGGAGTTGGTTTTCTCATTGCATTAGCGCACAATACGCCCCTTTATTTTTCCCGGATTTTTACGTTATGTCAGATCGCGACACGCTTTTTTCTGCGCCTATCGCCAGTCTGGGCGACTGGACCTTCGATGAACGGGTAGCTGAAGTCTTCCCGGATATGATCCAGCGCTCGGTCCCCGGCTACTCCAATATCATCTCCATGATCGGCATGCTGGCGGAACGTTTTGTTCAGCCCGACACGCAGGTCTACGATCTGGGATGCTCACTGGGCGCGGCCACGCTGTCGGTTCGTCGTAACATCAAGCACGACGGCTGCAACATAATCGCCGTCGACAACTCCCCGGCCATGGTTGAACGCTGCCGCCGCCATATCGACGCCTGGAAAGCGCCTACCCCGGTAGAGGTGGTCGAAGGTGATATCCGTCATATCGAGATTAAAAACGCCTCGATGGTGGTGCTGAACTTTACCCTGCAGTTCCTCGAGCCCGACGATCGTCAGCTGTTGCTGGACAAAATTTATCAGGGGCTGAACCCTGGCGGCGCGCTGGTGCTGTCGGAGAAGTTCAGCTTCGAAGATGCCACCGTCGGCGAACTGCTGTTCAACATGCACCACGATTTCAAACGGGCTAACGGCTACAGCGAGCTGGAGATCAGCCAGAAGCGCAGCATGCTGGAGAACGTGATGCTGACCGACTCGGTTGAAGCCCACAAAGCCCGCCTGCACAAGGCCGGATTCGAGCACAGTGAGCTGTGGTTCCAGTGCTTTAACTTTGGCTCTCTGGTGGCGCTGAAAGGCGGTAACGCATGATCGATTTCGGTAACTTTTATCAGCTGATTGCTAAAAATCACCTCTCCCACTGGCTGGAAACTCTGCCGGGGCAGATCGCCGCCTGGCAGCGCGAGTCTTTGCACGGCCAGTTTAAGCAGTGGAGTAACGCGGTCGAGTTTCTGCCGGAGATGACCCCGTACAAACTGGATCTCCTGCACAGCGTCACCGCCGAAAGCGAAACGCCCCTGAGCGAAGGCCAGATGCTGCGTCTCGACAAGCTGATGCGCAATCTGATGCCGTGGCGTAAAGGGCCGTTCTCCCTGTACGGCATGAATATCGATACCGAATGGCATTCGGACTGGAAATGGGATCGCGTGTTACCGCACCTGTCCGATTTAACCGGACGCACCATTCTGGATGTCGGCTGCGGTAGCGGCTATCACCTGTGGCGCATGATCGGCGCAGGCGCCCATCTGGCGGTCGGGATTGATCCGATGCAGCTGTTCCTCTGCCAGTTCGAAGCGGTACGCAAACTGTTGGGCAACGACCAGCGCGCGCACCTGCTGCCGCTGGGCATTGAGCAACTTCCCGCGCTGGCGGCGTTTGACACCGTCTTCTCGATGGGCGTGCTTTATCACCGCCGTTCACCGCTGGAACACCTCTGGCAGCTGAAAGATCAGCTTGTCAGCGGCGGTGAGCTGGTGCTGGAGACGCTGGTGATTGAGGGCGATGAAAATGCGGTGCTGGTGCCGGGCGATCGTTACGCCCAGATGCGTAACGTCTACTTTATCCCGTCGGCGCTGGCGCTGAAAAACTGGCTGGCGAAGTGTGGGTTTGTTGATATCCGTATCGCGGACGTCTGCGTTACCACTACCGAAGAGCAGCGCCGCACCGAGTGGATGACCACCGAGTCGCTTGCCGAATTCCTCGACCCGAATGACAGCAGCAAAACGATTGAAGGTTATCCGGCACCAGTACGCGCGGTGTTGATTGCCACCAAACCGTAGCGTTTAGCCGGGTGGCACGCTTTATCCAAAATATTTCAAGTTGCAGCCAGGCGGCAACGCAGCGAATCCCCGGGAGCTTACATCAGTAAGTGACCGGGGTGAGCGAGGCTGCCAACGCAGCTGCAGCTTGAAATATGAAGGATAAATGGACAAAAAAAGGCCCCTGTTGAATTTGCAGGGGCCTGGTACAAACAAGCATCATATTGGGCGACATGATGCGCGGTAAAAACGGTTAGCGGCGATGATATTGTTCGATTATCGCCTTCATCTCTGCAACTGACTCGCCATCCACGCCATAGCGGGAATATTCATCCGCTTCGGCATCCGTCGACATCGACAAGCCTGTGTTGCGATAGCGCATGGGTGACGGCAACCATTTGCCTGCCGAGCTGTGAAGCTCGAATACCCCTGCCTGTAAAAACATTTCCAGGTTGGCGGCGCGAACGCCAGCACCAGCCATTATTATTGGAACACCTGATTGCGCTTTTAGTTCCTTAATTAATGAAATACCTTTTTCGGCGGAAGACTGCTGGCCGGAAGTGAGCACGCGTGCAACCCCCAGTTCCGCCAGATTTTCAAAGGCTTGCTGCGGATTTATGCACATATCAAAGGCGCGATGAAAAGTTACCGCCATCCCCTGCGCGGCGGTCATAATCTGGCGCATGCGCGGCATATCGATATGGCCGTCCTCATTCAGCAGGCCGGTCACCAGCCCCGGGAAACCCAGCTGGTTCACAAGGGCGATATCCTCCAGCATGGCGTCAAATTCGCCCGTGCTGTAGCAAAAATCCCCGCCGCGCGGGCGGATAATCGGGTGAACCGGGATGGTCACCGCCTGACGCACCGATTTCAGCACGCCATAAGACGGGGTCAGCCCGCCCTCTTTCGGGGCCGCACAGAGTTCAATGCGATCGGCGCCGCGTTCCTGCGCGGTCACGGCACACGCCATGCTGTAACAACAGATCTCCAGCAATGCCACGAAACCTCCTTATCTTCAGTTGGGTTTTGCATCATGCCATGCCGCCATACCCGCGACACGGCGTCAGCTCACAAAGTGTCGGGTTTATTCTTCACTGGCGACAATCTGTTCGATGGTCCAGGGGTGAAACTTGACGGTCACGCTGCCGTCGGTAACTGCCAGGGTCGGATTCGGCAGACGTTCGCGATCCCCTTTTGGCGAGCTGGTTTTAACAAAAATCCCGGGCTGGCTTAAGCCCTCGTCGGACAGCAGCGCCAGCGCGCGGGCATTGAGGGTGTCGGGGTCACCAGGCAGCACGATTTCGATGTGCTCCCAGCCTTCGTGGGGATAGCGTTTCTCACCCGGCCACGGCAGTTCAACTACCTCAAAGCGCCAGTGGGCGACGCAGACCGGCTCGTGCAGCTTGAACAGGCAGATCGGACGGCCATTGATGATGTTTTCAGAGAGCAGCTCGCCGCACTGCTCAAACCCGCGCCGCCAGCGATCGGCGGTGGCGTTCTGATGGCAGCGCAGGGAGATATGGTCCGCCGCGAGCGGAGCGATCTCCAGCCCCAGGCGTTCGGCAAGCGCCGTAAAGGCCGCGGTGAAACGCGGTAAATCAGCTGCAATGTCCTGCAGCTCGTCAACAGATTGCCAGTTCGCCATCATTGATACTCTTATCGTCATGCAAAAGCGTTAATTTACTCTGTTGCCCGCCTGCGACCAACCGCTGATTTGAGCCAGTGCTGACGGCAACGGGCAATTGCAGTATACTCCCGGCCTAATTTCTTTAACTGACGCGGCAGCATGATGGTCGCGTCAAAAATGTAAGGTATCCCGGTGAATATTCAGGCTCTTCTCTCAGAAAAAGTCAGTCAGGCACTGATTGCTGCAGGCGCACCTGCAGACTGTGAACCGCAGGTTCGTCAGTCAGCGAAAGTACAGTTTGGCGACTATCAGGCCAATGGCGTGATGGCAGTGGCTAAAAAACTGGGCATGGCGCCGCGACAACTCGCAGAGCAGGTCCTGACGCACCTGGATCTGCAGGGTATCGCCAGCAAAACCGAAATCGCCGGGCCGGGCTTTATCAATATCTTCCTCGACCCTGCCTTCCTGGCGCAAAACGTAGATGCGGCCCTGAAATCCGACCGTCTGGGCGTGGCGCAGCCGCAAGCGCAAACCATCGTCGTCGACTACTCCGCCCCGAACGTGGCGAAAGAGATGCACGTCGGCCACCTGCGCTCCACCATCATCGGTGATGCCTCCGTGCGCACCCTGGAGTTCCTCGGCCACAACGTGATCCGTGCGAACCACGTCGGCGACTGGGGCACCCAGTTCGGCATGCTGATCGCCTGGCTGGAAAAACAGCAGCAGGATAATGCCGGTGAGATGGCGCTGGCGGACCTGGAAGGCTTCTACCGCGATGCGAAAAAGCACTACGACGAAGACGAAGCCTTTGCCGAGCGCGCGCGTAGCTACGTGGTGAAACTGCAGGGCGGCGACGAGTACTTCCGTCAGATGTGGCGCCAGCTGGTGGACATCACCATGTCCCAGAACCAGCTCACCTACGATCGTCTGAACGTGACCCTGACCCGTAAAGACGTGATGGGCGAGAGCCTGTACAACCCGATGCTGGCCGGGATCGTGGCCGACCTGAAAGCCAAAGGGCTGGCGGTCGAAAGCGAAGGCGCAACGGTGGTCTTCCTTGATGAGTACAAAAACAAGGAAGGCGAACCGATGGGCGTCATCATCCAGAAAAAGGATGGCGGCTACCTCTACACCACCACCGATATCGCCTGCGCCAAATATCGCTACGAAACGCTGCATGCGGATCGCGTCCTCTATTACATCGACTCCCGTCAGCACCAGCACCTGATGCAGGCGTGGACCATCGTGCGTAAAGCGGGCTATGTACCGGACTCCGTGCCGCTGGAACACCACATGTTCGGCATGATGCTGGGTAAAGACGGCAAACCGTTTAAAACCCGTGCGGGCGGTACCGTGAAGCTGGCGGATCTGCTGGACGAGGCGCTGGAGCGTGCCCGCCGTCTGGTGGCAGAGAAAAACCCGGACATGCCTGCTGACGAGCTGGAAAAACTGGCGAACGCCGTCGGTATCGGTGCGGTGAAATATGCGGATCTCTCCAAGAACCGTACCACCGACTACGTATTCGACTGGGATAACATGCTGGCCTTCGAAGGCAATACCGCGCCATACATGCAGTATGCCTACACCCGCGTGCTGTCTGTATTCCGCAAGGCAGAGATTGACGAAGCCGTGCTGGCGCAGGCGCAGGTAACCATCAGCGAAGATCGCGAAGCGCAGCTGGCGGCCCGTCTGCTGCAGTTCGAAGAGACGCTGTCTGTGGTGGCCCGCGACGGTACGCCGCATGTGATGTGCGCCTACCTGTACGATCTGGCTGGCCTGTTCTCCGGCTTCTACGAGCACTGCCCTATTCTCTCCGCCGAGAGTGAAGCGGTACGCAACAGCCGCCTGAAGCTGGCGCAGCTGACGGCGAAGACCCTGAAGCTGGGTCTGGATACCCTGGGTATTGAAACCGTCGAACGCATGTAACATCGGTGTCCGGTTAATGCCTGATGGCGCTTCGCTTATCAGGCCTACAAAACCGGGTATCGAAATAACAAAAACCCGGCGCAAGCCGGGTTTGTTGTTTTGTAGCCCCGGTAAGCGCAGCGCCACCGGGGGATACCTGCCGCTATCAGAAATATTTCCGCAGATATTCCGTCAGACACAATATCGCCATCGCCTGACCGTACGGCATCGAGGTCAACGGGATCTGGCGATAGAACTCCAGATCGCTGCCCATCCCGGTACCAAATGACGTTTGCAGCAGTTCACCTTCCGGCGAGATATTCTTCACGATCCCGCGGATGGCTTTCTCGGCCACCTCCGCATACTCCGCCGCCACGTAGCGTTTGCGCACCGCTTTCAGGATCCCGTAGCTGAATCCGGCGGTGGCGGAGGCCTCCAGATAAGAGTTCGGATCGTCGAGCAGCGTATGCCACAGACCGCTCTCGTCCTGATACTTCGCCAGGGCAGCAATCTGCGCATTCAGCACCTGCACCAGATAACGGCGCACGGCGTTGTTTTCCGGCAGGTCCACCAGCTCAAGGAAATCAGGAATAACGATTGTCAGCCAGCTGTTGCCGCGCGCCCAGCGGGCGTTGGCAAAGTTGTGCTGACCGTCGTAGTTCCAGCCGTGGAACCACAGCCCGGTCTCCCGATCCATCAGGTTCTGCACGTGCAGCAGGAACTGATAGACCGCCTCTTCCACGTATTCAGGTTTATTAAGCAGTTTGCCAATCTTCGCCAGCGGCAGGACGGTCATCATCAGGGTGTCGTCCCACATCTGCTGGTGGTTCTCTTCCGCCAGGGTGATGTGCTGCATGCCGCCGTGATCGGTGCGCGGCATCTCAACCATTGCCCACTCGGCCCAGCTCTCCAGCCACGGCAGCCAGGCCGGGTTACGCGTCTCTTCATAGCGATACGCAAGGGTCAAAAACGGTGACATGGTGTTGACGTTTTTGGTGGTGGCCCCTTCGGCAAAGCGCTCGGCAAACCAGCTGTCGATGATATCGCGCATCCCTTCATCCCCGGTCTGGCAGTAATACTGCCAGATGCCGTAGAGACCGACCCCGTGCGTCCACTCCCAGCCCGCCCAGCCTTTGGTGTCGATCACGCGCCCGTCGTCCAGCCGCAGTAAAAACTCGCCGGTTTTATCGTGAATGTTCACCAGGTTATGCGTCACTTTCTGGATCAGCGCTTTCAGCTCATCTCTGGCGATAAAACGCTCTGGCTGACGCAGTAACGGGCTATGTTTGACAGGCCAAACCTTCATAATCTTAACCTCTGTTGTATGTCGAATTCAGTAAAGCACGTTCTTTCACGGACGGTGCAGCGGGTTTATTGCGATTCAGATAGCCGATGTTGTTATTGCCCCACAGGCAGTCGTACGGCATACCGGCCAGCATTTCGACCGTGGCGCGGGCCTGCGGCGTAGCGGCCTCCGGTATCGCACGGCCGGACTCACGCATTTTGGCCGTCTCTTCGCGCAGCGTGCTGTGCGTTTGTAAGTTCAGCTTAAAGCGCAGTGAGACGAGGAAGCCGCAGCACAGGACCAGAATCGTCCCCACGCTCAGGATCATCAGAATGGTGTGGCTTACCCCTTCCGGCTGCACTTTCTGCCCGCTGACAAAGCCGGACATCTGCATGACGATACCCACCAGCATGATGGCTCCCGCCTGCGACGCTTTACGGGTCAGGGTCATGATGCCGGCGAAGATGCCCTCGCGGCGTTGACCGGTGATGACTTCATCGACGTCAGCGATATAGGTGTAGGTGTTCCACGGCACGTAGTTGATCCCGCCGCGACCCAGCCCCGCCAGAGCAGAAACCAGCAGCAGCAGAGCGTAGATATCGCTCATGCCGGCGTAATAGAGCGCGGCATAGGAGATGGATGCCAGACCAAACAGCACCACCACCATGCGGTACGAAGGCGCCGGTCCAAAGCGGATGCACAGCGGGATCATGGCGATGACGGCGAGGAACTGGAAGATGGCCATGGTGCCGAGCAGGTTCGAGGCCATGGAGGCTTCCTGCATCAGGACAAAGACCACGTAGTAGGTGAAGACGGCGTTAAACACGTCCTGCGCGATGTAGCCTCCGAGGTACATCCCCAGATGCTGACGGAAAATTTTGATTCGCAGGGTAGAGCTCAGCTCAACGAACAGACGGTTCAGGCTCTGCCCGAGCGTCAGTTTTTTCTTCTCTTCTTCGGCACGCAGCGCGGCTTCGGTCCACTCTTCACGCGGACGCTCCCAGGTAAAGAACCAGACGAAGGTCAGCATCAGGGCGCAGAGCACTGAGAACACCAGGCTGGCATAGAAGAAGGAGATGGCGTTGTCTTTCCCGAAGTGGGTCAACAGAATACCCGGCAGGAAGGAGGCCAGAATGGCCGACATCTGCGCCATCGAGATACGCGCGCCGGAGAATTTGGTTTTCTGTTTAAAATCATCGGTCATCTCCGGTACCAGGGTTTCGTACGGTACCAGGATCATGGTGTAGACGATATCAAAGATCAGATAGGTCAGCAGGTAGTACCAGAAGCCCATATCCCCGACCCACATCAGCGAGTAGCTGAAGACGCACGGGATGCCGAGCAGAATAAAGAACTTACGACGGCCAAAGCGTTTGCCAAGCCAGGTGGTACCAAAGTTATCGGTCAGGAAGCCCATCAGCGGACTGACAACGGCATCCAGCACCCTTGCCGCAGCAAAGATGAAAGTGGCCTCAATCGGAGAGAGACCGCAGAAGGTAGTATAAAAATATAACAGCCAGGCAGCGGTTAGCGCTGTGGTTCCCGCCCCGAGAAAATCGCCCGATCCGTAGGCCAGATAGTTTGCGAGTCCAATTTTACGTGTTTTCATTACCGTCGACCCTGTAAGTTTCAGATGACTCCCGGTTAGCCCGGAGGGAACGGGAGTGACTACAGGGTTACAGTAAGAGTATCCCTACGCGGATACCTTTCTGTTTCTGCCACCGCCCGGCGGCAACTGGCAAAAATGCAAAGAGATTTACTACGCGCGTCACTCTTTTATAAAACAGCGTTTCTTTTGCTTCAAAAGGCGGGGTCAATTATGCGAGCCAGTCATCAGAATGGGCTGATAACTGGCGAAAAAGCGGGCAGTTAGCGGTAGTTAACGATCACCTCGTTACGCTGCACCTTCAGGGCAGGGATCAGACGGCCCCCGCCGGGTACTTCCCAGATAAAGCGCAGCGGTTCGGCGGCGGGCACATTGTTGAAGGCATTGGTGCTGCCGCTGGCGCCGTCCAGTTCGGTGCAGCGCGCCTGGGAGCATAACCGCACCCGCAGCCCGGCGGGGATTGGGCCATTCAGCTCGTAGCGCCAGACCACCAGGGTCATCAGACCGGATACCGGCTGCTTCGCCGACAGCGGACGGGACGAGGCCGCTACGCCGCGATTGTTAAGGGTCAGGCCGATACTGCTGTCCTGCCAGGCCCCCTCGCCTGCGGCCTGCGCCACCATCGGCAGCGCCAGTAACCAGAGTAGTTTACGCATTATTATTGCCCTCCAATGCTGGCA
The DNA here is from genome assembly GCF_049974505.2 of Leclercia sp. TB492. NCBI lineage: Bacteria > Pseudomonadati > Pseudomonadota > Gammaproteobacteria > Enterobacterales > Enterobacteriaceae > Leclercia > Leclercia sp. TB492. The sequence continues at coordinate 2,876,028 of NZ_CM127572.1, forward strand.
GTCATGCGGATGTGGCGATTGTCCGAGAGCTCCATATTCGACAGGACCACCAGCTGCGTCAGGCTGCGGCGCAGGAACCGCGACAGTAGCGGACGCAGCGCGTGGTTCACCAGCAGTACCGGCGGCGCGCCGAGCATCTCCTGACGCTGCAACGCCTCCTGGGTTTGCGCCAGCAGACGATCCGCCAGCCCCGGCTCCAGCCCGCCGCCGCCCTGCAACGCCTGCAGCAACAGACGCTCAAGCGGCGTATCCAGCCCAATCACCTGCACCTCGCCGGTACCCGGGAACCACTGCTGGGTAATGGCACGGCCCAGCGCCACGCGCACCACCGCCGTCAGCTCGTGCGGATCGTTTTGCAGCGGCGCATGTTCGGCCAGGGTTTCCAGAATGGTACGCATATCGCGGATCGGCACTTTCTCGTCGAGCAGATTTTGCAGCACTTTGTGCAGCGTGGTCAGGGTCAATACGCCCGGAACCAGATCTTCGGTCAGCTTCGGCATCTCCTGGGTCACGCGATCCAGCAGCTGCTGCGCCTCCTGACGACCAAACAGCTCCGCCGAGAACTGACCGATCAGGTGGTTCAGGTGGGTGGCTACCACGGTACTGGCCTCCACCACGGTATAGCCCTGGATTTGCGCCTGCTCTTTCAGGGCACTTTCGATCCAGATGGCCGCCAGTCCAAAGGCCGGGTCGATAGTTTGTTCCCCCGGCAGCGTTCCCGCCGCCGTACCCGGGTTGATCGCCAGCCAGCGACCCGGATAGGCGTCCCCGCTGCCGATCTCCACCCCTTTCATCAGGATGCGGTAGCGTGCAGGGGGCAGATCCATATTGTCGCGGATATGCACCACCGGCGGCAGGAAGCCCATGTCCTGCGCGAATTTTTTACGGATACTGCGGATACGCCCCAGCAGTTCACCGTCCTGTTGGGCATCAACCATCGGGATCAGGCGATAGCCCACCTCCATCCCCAGCGAATCTTCCAGCTGGACGTCATTCCAGGTGGCTTCCACCGCCTGGGTGTTTTCCGGCATCTTAATCGGTGCAGGCTCGGCCTTCGGTTTGGCTTCACGCCCGCGCAGCCACCAGGCCAGCCCCAGCAGCGCGGCGGTGAACAGCAGGAAGACGAAGTTCGGCATCCCCGGCACCAGGCCCAGCAGCCCCAGTACCGCCGCCGACAGCATCAGCACGTTCGGGTTACTGAACAGCTGAGTTACCATTTGCTCGCCAACGTCCTGATCGGTGGCGACGCGGGTCACGATCACACCGGCCGCGGTGGAGATCACCAGCGCCGGGATCTGGGCCACCAGACCGTCACCGATGGTCAGCAGGGTATAGCTTTCCGCCGCATGGCCCATGCTCATCCCGTGCTGCAGAACCCCGACCAGCAGGCCACCCACCACGTTGATCACCATGATCAGAATACCGGCGATGGCATCGCCGCGAACGAACTTACTCGCACCGTCCATCGAGCCGTAGAAGTCGGCTTCCTGGGTCACTTCTGCACGGCGTTTTTTCGCTTCATCTTCGCCAATCAGCCCGGCGTTGAGATCGGCGTCAATCGCCATCTGTTTGCCCGGCATCCCGTCCAGTACGAAACGCGCGCCCACTTCCGCGATACGTCCCGCACCTTTGGTGATAACCATAAAGTTGATGATCACGAGGATGATAAACACCACGATACCGATGGCGAAGTTGCCGCCCACCAGGAAGTGGCCGAAGGCCTCAACCACCTTACCTGCCGCCGCGCCGCCGGTATGGCCATCCATCAGAATGATACGGGTGGAGGCCACGTTCAGCGCCAGACGTAGCAGCGTGGTAAACAGCAGAATGGTCGGGAATGCGGCGAACTCCAGCGTGCGCTGGGTGAACATCGCCACCAGCAGCACCATGATCGAGAGCGCAATGTTGAAGGTAAAAAGCAGGTCGAGGATGAATGCCGGAAGCGGCAACACCATCATCGACAGAATTAGCAGGATGAGGATCGGCCCGGCCATAATCTGCCATTGAGTCGATTTCAGGTTGCCGGGGAGGCGCAACATTGCCACCAGATTAGCCATCAGTGTCCTTCTCGTTCATAAAATCCAGCGCAGCAGGCACCGGGAGATTCTCAGGTTTCACAGGCCGTTGACCACCGGCCAGACGCCAGCGTTTCAACTGCCATACCCATGCCAGCACTTCCGCCACAGCGGCATACAGCTGGCCTGGGATCTGTTGTCCAATTTCCGCATGGCGATAAAGCGCACGCGCCAGCGGCGGGGCCTCCAGCATCGGAATGCGATTTTCGTTACCAATTTCGCGGATCCGCAGGGCAATCAGCCCAGCCCCTTTCGCCACCACCTTCGGCGCGCTCATTTTGTCTTCGTCATACTGCAGCGCAACGGAGTAGTGGGTCGGGTTGGTGACGATGACGTCCGCTTTCGGCACATCCTCCATCATCCTGCGACGGGCGGCGGCACGCTGCATCTGGCGGATACGCCCTTTAACGTGCGGGTCGCCTTCCATCTGCTTATGTTCATCGCGAAGGTCCTGTTTGGACATCCGCAGTTTTTTGATATGGCTGTAGATCTGGAAGAAAACGTCAAATCCCACCATCGGGATAATGCTCAGCACCACCAGCAGCGAACAGAGCCCCACCAGATCGAGCGCGTTGCTCATCGCGGTCAGCGGAGACTCGCTGATCAGGCGCATCATCTCCGGCCAGTTGTGCCAGATAAAAAATCCGGCCACGCTACCCATCAGCGTGGCTTTCATCAACGCTTTCACCAGCTCAGCGGCGGTTTGCGCCGAGAACATCTTCGCAATCCCGGGCAGCGGGTTCAGTTTTGAGAATTTAAACTGCAACGACTTTCCGCTAAACACCAGCCCGCCCAGCATGATCGGCGATACGAGCGCCACCAGTACGACGCCGGTAATCAGCGGCAGCAGCGCGACCATCGCGCTTTTGATCAGCAGGATAATCTGGCTGAGGATCAGGTTAGGGTCGTTGACCATGCTGTGATCGAAGCGCAACCCGGCCGAGAGCATGCCGGCCAGTCTGCGGGCAAGGGATTCCCCGCCGATCCAGATAATGCACACGCCAACCAGTAAAATCAGCAGCGAGGTGAGTTCTCGGGATCGGGGTATTTGCCCGTCCTCACGCGCTTTTTCAAGTCGGTGGGGTGTGGGGGCTTCTGTTTTGTCGTCGCTATCTTCTGCCACGGCAAGCATCTCGCAGGTAGAGGTCCGGACGCTATGATGCCAAAGCGGGCGCTGAACAATGGGCTAATTAGCGGCGATAAAAGGGCTGATTTAGGGCTTTCGGTTGGGTCAGCGCGTTAATTTATGCCTGTACAGCCTGTTTACAACGGCGTGCCACCAGGGATGCGGCAAGAGACGCAATTTTTTCAGAGTCTTTTGAGGCGCTATTTCTGAGCACCAGGTTCCACTTACTGAGGACCTGTGCGTTAACGACCAGCTCGCTGTCCTGTTTTAAGCGGCCGTTCGATGAAAGCCAGTGCGCCACGTCGCCCCAGTCCCACAGCGGAGACTGACCTTTAATGCGCTGGATAGGGCAAGGAAAATCGCCGCTTCCGCGGGTGCCGTCTTTTAGCATGGCGATTGCCTGGCGCGACATGTTGGTCATTTCGGCTATGTCGCTCAAACCGACAAGGGCGGAGTCGACAGATCCTACGATAGCGCCGATGCCCGCTGATTCGATATTGTCGACCGCTGAGAAGATGGCTGCATCCAGGGATTCAGCTTCACGGTCAAACTCAACGTAGACGGAGCGGCCATATGCGCAAATCAGTGCATCGTCGCAGCCGCTTGCGTACAGCGCATCTTCCAGTCCTTCAGTCTCGTAAGTTACGCCTGATAGGGTCAGAATGAAGTTATAAAGCGCCATAATACCTCTTTGTTTTATCTTCAGACATTTTCTCTTATTCGGTAAAGAGCAGCTGTTGCTGCCCTTTACCGGGCAAAATCAAGGACAGCGTTTTACGTTGCGGATGATTTGCATCGCATGGCTTTCTGCGTTTTTCGGCGTCGACCATACGCTCATTTGGCAATCGCGATGTTCACCTTCAGGATTACCACAGCGTAACTTGCAGAAACAGTGCGCTGAATGACCGGGAGGAACCCAAATCCAGCCTCTCCGGAGGGCATATTCAATTGCCTCCTGAATATGCTTGTTCGGATGTTTCTTCATTAGCCTCCGTTATTAAGATGCTATTATGACTGTTGACATCTGTCAACGATGATTTTATCACTCGACCGTTTGTTGCCTATGGTCAGCAATGACCCTGGTGAGACTATCAGAATGGCTGAATTTGAAATAACGTAAGTCGCGGCAGGTTACTGATTCTGGAAGGATTGTCGTAATAAAGGATGAAAAAGATGCACAAAGAAAAATGCCACCTTTGCAGGTGGCGTTTTTGCCTGGCGGCGCTTCGCTTGCACAGGCCTACCAGGACCGCACAATATTATGATATTGCAGGTTTTGTAGGCCGGGTAAGCGCAGCGCCACCCGGCAATTCCAGCAGATATCAGAACCCTAAGCTGTCCAGCAGGTCGTCGACCTGATCCTGGCTTGCCACGACACCGGCTTTGGTGGTATCGAGCTGCGGGCCATTCAACAGGCTTTCGTTTTCGCGTTGTGGACGCGCGGAAGGTTCCGGCATGTTCTCCAGCAGCACCATCAACAGCTGACGTTCAATCTCCTGGATCACATCCATCATGCGCTTGATCACCTGACCGGTAAGGTCCTGGAAATCCTGCGCCATCATGATCTCCAGCAGCTGCGCGTTGGTGAAGCTGGTATGGCCCGGCACATCGCCAAGGTACTGACGAGTATCGGTGACCAGTTCGCGGGCGTCGGACAGTTCGATTGGATTTTCGAACCACTCATCCCAGCGTTTGGTCAGCGCTTTCGCGCCTTTTTCCATCTCATCCTGATGCGGCTGCGACGCTTCAACACTGTTCAGCGCACGCTCTGCCGCCTGGGCAGTCATTTGCACAACATAATCAAGACGATCGCGGGCATCGGGAATCGCTTCCGCCGCTTCTGCAATCGCCTGATCCAGTCCCAGCTCACGCAGGCTGTCGCGCAGCATGCGCGTCAGGCTGCCGATCCGGGCAATTATGTCGCCGGGTGAATGCTCATCCGTGGGTTTAATCGAAGGCTGCATCATCTCCCGTACCTCACATGCCGAGTTTCTCGAAGATCTTACCGAGTTTTTCTTCCAAAGTTGCAGCGGTGAATGGCTTCACCACATACCCGCTTGCGCCAGCCTGTGCCGCAGCAATAATGTTCTCTTTCTTGGCTTCGGCCGTCACCATCAGCACAGGCAGAGAGGCCATCGCGCCATTTGCACGAATGGTTTTCAGCAGTTCCAGACCATCCATGTTCGGCATGTTCCAGTCGGAAATGACAAAACCAAAGCCGCCGGCATTCAGTTTGTTCAGCGCATCGACACCGTCTTCCGCTTCTTCAACATTATTAAAACCCAGCTCTTTCAGCAGGTTGCGCACGATGCGACGCATGGTGGAAAAGTCATCCACAACCAAAAACTTGAGCTCTTTGTCCGCCATAAAACTACACTCCTCGTTAAATACGTATTGCCTGTCCGGCACTGATTTTTGCCAGCATCTGCTGACTAACCTGACTGAGATCGACCACTTCGCTGACGCCACCCATATTGATGGCCTCGCGCGGCATGCCGAACACTACACAACTTGCTTCATTCTGCGCGATGGTCCAGGCGCCAGCCTGGTGCATCGCAAGCATTCCGGCGGCGCCGTCGTTGCCCATCCCCGTCAGGATCACCCCAACGGCGTTGCGCCCCGCGTGTTTCGCCACCGAATGAAACAGCACATCCACCGACGGACGGTGCCGGTTAACCGGCGGCCCGTCATGAATTTTGATTTGATAGTTTGCACCGCTGCGCGCCAGCTCCATATGCTTGTCCCCCGGGGCGATATAGGCATGCCCTGGCAGAACGCGCTCGCCGTCTTCCGCCTCTTTCACGCTGATCTGACACAATTTGTTCAGACGCTCGGCGAACGAACGGGTAAAGCCTGGCGGCATATGCTGGGTAATCAGAATACCGGGGCTTGAGAGCGGCAATGGCTGGAGTACATGCCGAATTGCCTCTGTTCCCCCGGTGGATGCCCCAATCACCAGTAGTTTTTCCGAGCTTAACAGCGGGCCCGCCTTCAGGGTGACCGGCGCGGCCATCGGCTTGTGCATGGCCACCTGCGCCCGTGCGGCGGTACGAATTTTTTCCGCGATCATCTCGCTGTACGCCAGCATCCCTTCACGAATGCCGAGCTGCGGTTTGGTGACGAAATCCACCGCCCCCAGCTCCAGCGCCCGCAGGGTGATCTCGGAGCCTTTGCCGGTCAGCGAAGAGACCATCACCACCGGCATCGGCCGCAGACGCATTAACTTCTCAAGGAAGTCGATGCCGTCCATACGCGGCATTTCGACATCGAGAGTCAGCACGTCGGGGTTATATTTTTTGATTAAATCCCGGGCTACCAGCGGATCGGGGGCCGTCGCCACCATCTCCATGTCGCTGTGGCTGTTGATAATCTCCGTCATGATCTGGCGCATCAACGCCGAATCATCAACTGACAAGACCCTGATTTTACTCATGCTTTATCCTTACTCAGCGCATATACCGTCTGCCCACGCAGGCTAAACTCGCGCACGAGATTGCTGAAATTCTCCGAGTGCCCGGCAAACAGTAATCCGTCCGGCTTGAGCAACGGTACAAAGCGGCGCAGGATCTCCTGCTGCGTCGTTTTGTCGAAATAGATCATCACATTACGGCAGAAAATGGCGTCAAACGGCCCCGCTACGTTGTACTGTTTCTCCAGCAGATTGACCATGGAGAACTCCACCGCATTCGCCAGTTCGCTGCGCACCCGCACCAGCCCATCGTGCGGGCCGGTGCCGCGCATGAAGTAGCGCTGAAGCTGCTGTGGCGACAAGGTTTTCAGCTCGTCCTGGCGATAGATACCGCTCTGCGCTTTTTGCAGCACTTCGGTATCGATGTCGCTGGCGACCACCTTCCAGCGGCCCGGCGCGGTACCCAGGGTATCGGCCAGGGTGATGGCGAGCGAGTAAGGCTCTTCACCGGTCGAGGCCGCCGCACTCCAGACGCGATACTCGCCGCCGCTGCGGCGGCGGGCATGCTCCGCCAGCACCGGGAAGTGGTGAGCTTCCCGGAAAAAGGCGGTCAGGTTGGTGGTCAGCGAGTTGATAAACGCCTGCCACTCCGCGCTGTTCGGGTTCGCTTCCAGCATGCCGAGGTAGCGACCAAAATCATCCAGCTCGAGCGTGCGCAAGCGACGCACAAGACGGTTGTAGACCATGTCCCGCTTGTGATCGGCAAGCACAATCCCCGCGCGCTGGTAGATTAACTGACATATCCGACGGAAATGCGCATCGGACAGCGCGAGGCGCTGTGTCATCTGTAACAATAATGACGATTGCCCTGAGGGCAGTGGTGATGTCATAGCGCCTTCTTAATCACGTTCAGGTTCCGACTGGAACGGCCTGCGACCGCCCGACTTCTGTAACTGCTTCAACACGTTCATTCACATTAAATACCGCGACCAGCGAGGTCAGATGATCCGCCTGTCCGGCTAACTGGTCGGTGGCGGCCGCGGCTTCTTCTACCAGCGCGGCGTTCTGCTGCGTCACCTGATCCATCTGGCTGACGGCCAGCGCTACCTGCTCGATCCCGCGACGCTGTTCATCGGATGCCGAGGCGATTTCGCCCATAATGTCGTTGACCTGAGTGACCGAACTGACGATTTCAGTCATGGTTTTCGCTGCGGTATCCACCAGCTCCGACCCCTGCTGCACCCGCGACACCGACTCTTCAATCAGCACCTTGATCTCTTTTGCCGCATTGGCGCTGCGGCTCGCCAGGTTGCGCACTTCGCCCGCCACCACCGCAAAACCACGCCCCTGCTCGCCCGCACGGGCGGCTTCCACCGCGGCGTTCAGCGCCAGAATGTTGGTCTGGAACGCAATGCCGTCGATGACGCTGATGATGTCGCCAATCTTCTGTGAACTGGTGGCGATCTGATTCATGGTGTTCGCCACGCGGGAAGCCTGTTCGCCCCCCTTCTTCGCCGTCTGGGCCGCGCTCTTCGCCAGACCGGAAGCCTGACGGGCGTTATCGGCGTTCTGCCCGACGGTGGCGGTCAACTGCTCCATGCTGGCGGCCGTTTGTGCCAGCGACGCGGCCTGCTGTTCGGTGCGCGACGAGAGATCGTTATTGCCTTCGGCAATCTCCGAGATCCCGGTGTGCATGGCATAGCTGCCCTGACGCACCTCGGTTACCGTTTCGCGCAGCGAGCCCTGCATCGCTTTCAGGCTGGCGAAAATAGCCGAAATTTCGTTTTTGCCGTACACCGCCACCGGCCGCGCCAGATCGCCCTTCGCAATGCTGTCGAAATGGCTGCTGATGATCGCCAGCGGCTGAACGATCATCCTGCGTGACCACCACAGCGCGGCGCTGGTCAGTATCGCGGTCAGCACAATCATGGTGGCGAAAATCACGCCGGACATGTGGTAGCTGGTGCGGCTGTCGTTACCCGCGGCCTGCACAAACTGATTTATCTCCTGCTGCCAGGCCTCGGTGCTGGCGTCAAACGCCGCCTGCGACTCCTGTACCGGTGCGGTGAGGAAATCCGACAGCTGGTTGTTTTCCAGCCAGGTCGCCTGATGTTCCAGATCGCTGTACCACTGACTGAACGCACCCTGCATCGCTTTTTTCAGCTCGCTGTCTTTCGCGCCGATCGCTGGCTGTTCGTTAAAGGATTTGAACATGCCGTCAGCCTGCTTCAGGCTGCTGCGCGCGGTGGTCATCAGCGCCTTGATGTCATCAGGCGGATAACTCAGCGCGGTCAGGGTGCCCGCTTTATTCAGCGCCGTGCTGGCCTGCAGCAGAACGGCGCGGCTCTGCGTCAGTAGCGCGCGCTGTTGGTTGCTGCTCTGCATCTCCTGCAAGTTCTGATAACCATCGCGAAAAGCCCAAAACGACAAGCCGTTACTGCCAACCTGCAACACCCCACAGACAATCAAAATCAAAAACAGGGTGGTCGAGATACGAATACGATTTAACATCCACGCTCCCATTTAGCGGCCAGCAGCCGCGATTTAACGTTCGATCAAAATGTTTCCCAGTTATCATCTTTCCCGGTGGTCAGCGCGCGTACGTGGGCCGGTGCATTGACCGGCGCTGCCGGTTGCTGGCTGGCACGCGATGACACCGTTTTTCCAGGTGCAGAAGTAAGACGAAACGCCGAAACGGCCATCTTCAGACGGCTCGCCTGCTCTTCCAGTTGCGCCGCAGCGGTAGCGGACTCCTGAACCAGCGCGGCGTTTTGTTGTGTGACACGATCCATTTCCGATACCGCCAGGGCGACCTGGTCGATACCACGACTCTGCTCATCGGAGGCCGAGGCGATTTCACCCATGATGTCGGTCACGCGCGTTACCGCGTTGACGATGTCATTCATGGTTTCTCCCGCGCTTTCCACCAGCACCGAGCCGGTATCCACGCGCGCGACAGAATCTTCAATCAGGGCTTTGATCTCTTTGGCCGCGTTGGCGCTGCGGCTGGCGAGGTTACGTACTTCTCCGGCCACCACCGCAAATCCACGCCCCTGCTCGCCGGCACGCGCGGCTTCCACCGCGGCGTTCAGCGCCAGGATGTTGGTCTGGAAAGCGATACCGTCGATCACGCTGATGATGTCAGCGATCTTCTTCGAGCTGCCGGCGATGTCGTGCATGGTTTTCACCACGCCATCCACCACCTTGCCGCCGCGCTGTGCGGTTTCCGAGGCGCTGTTCGCCAGCTGTGACGCCTGACGGGCGTTATCGGCGTTCTGCTTCACGGTAGCAGTGAGCTGCTCCATGCTCGCCGCGGTCTCTTCCAGCGCCGATGCCTGCTGCTCGGTGCGGGAGGAGAGATCGTTGTTGCCCATCGCGATTTCGCTGGTGCCGGTGTAGATGGCATCCGAGCCCTGGCGCACGTTAGCAACCGTCTCGCTCAGGGAGCGCTGCATATGGTCCACGGTGACGGCCAGCTGGGTGATTTCACTGCGCCCGGCGATGGTCAGGCTCTGAGTCAGATCGCCGCTGGCAATCTGGCGAATATGGTCGATAACGCGATTTAACGGATTGAGCAGGGTATGGCGAATGCCGTACCAGACCCCTACCAGCACGATCGCCAGCGCCAGGGCGAGGATCCCCATCTGCCATTTGGCAAAGGTGTAATCTTTCACGCTGGCGTTGAATGCTTCCTGGTTACGCGCATCGGACGCGGTAACATAATCCCGCAGGGCGGTGCCCAGCGCGTTCTGCTTTGACTGGGTGGCCTGGGCGAAATAGGCGTCCATATTGCCGCTCTCGAGGAACTGGATCAGCTCCGTCAGCGCCGCGGCATACTCCTGGTATTTGTCATTGATGGTCTGACTCACCTGCGCCATCGACGGCTGTGGCGTGATGGCGCTGTAAGCCTTGAAGTGTTTGTCCGCTTCCGCCAGCGTCGTGCGGGCGCTGTTGATCAGTTCAGGTTGCGGCTTAGCGGGATCCGTCGCCATGCGCGCGGAGGCGCGGCTCAGGTTGATGCGCGTTTGCAGCAGGTAATCCCAGGTGGAGGTGATTTCGCTTTGTTGAACGCGGAATTCGTTAGAAACCGCAAAACTGTCCTGGTTGGCTTTAATAGAAGAGAAAAACAGACTGCCGGAAACGAGCTGTAACAGAGCGAAGACAGCCAGCACCAACATCAGCATTGTAACAACGCGCATACGGTTCAACATACAACACCTTCTTATGAATTTGTTCTCGGTGTTATCGGCACAACTGACGGGAACTTTACATTTGCGAAAGGGAAAAGCGTGGGTCAGAACGCGACGTCGACGACCAGGGTGTCGCTATAGCTACCGGCGGGAGGAGTGGCCTGATTCGTCAGGACGCGGGCGGTGTAGTTGTAGCTGCGTAACAGCCCGTCGGCGCTCACCTGCGAAGAGGCACCGCTGGACCAGCGTTCGCTGCCGCTGCTTCCCCAGCGATTGGCGGTCGCTTCTTTATAGATCTCATAGCTCATGCGGTTATTGCCACTGGCCATCCGGCGCACGTTATTGCTGGCGTTAGCACCGTTATTGATGCCGATGGTATAGACGCTGCCTTTGGTGCAGGTCACCGAGATGGCCTGCGAGACGGTGGGAAAATTCTGCACCAGCGGCGCGCTGTTGAAGTTGACGTTCGGGGTGGTCATGGCGCTGCAGTCGTTGGTGACCGTCATGTTGAGGGTGATGCTGGTCAGCACGGTGCCGGTTTGCGGCGTGGTACATAATCCCAGCGCGCCCAAAAAGCAGACGTTGTAGCTTACGCTGAAGTTGAGGGTCACCTGATAGGGCCCGGCGCTGACGTTCTGTCCGGCGAGGGTGCGAAAATAGAGCGGGATGTTGTACTGGTTTGAACCGAGCAGAGTTAACAGCGATGTACCGTTCCAGGTGTAGCTCTTGCCTGTCAGCACTTCGCTGCTGCTGTTGCACGTAGACTGGCCGCACAGACGGATAGGGATCGCATCGGTGATAGCGGCGTTATCGGTGCGCTTCATCGTGCCGCGGCTGTTGGCGGCAATCGTGGCTCCGGTGAAGGTGAGGGTCACCGAATCGTTGGTCAACAAACTGAGCACCTTATCGCAGTTCACCACCAGCGTGCCGGTGGTTGCCACTTCATTGCTGCCGCTGAGGGCAAACGAGGTCACGCTGCCAAAGCTGGCATTGACGGTGCTGACCCGGCAGGCTCCCCAGCTGGTCGCCGAAAAGAGAAGCAATCCTACCAACAGAAGCAGGCGTTTCATGGCTGCACCCGGCAGGTCAGCGGACCGTAAGTTTGCAGCTTATGCTCCGGGTTCGCCGCCAGCGTCAGGGTGACATGGCAGCCTTTGCCCTCCGGCGTGATGACGTCGAGCGGGTTGACGTCCGCCAGATCTTCCAGCCAGGCGATGCCATCATAGCCCACCACCACCGGCTTGCGCCCCTGGCGTCGCACCTGGCTGCCCAGCGGGATCGCCTCCCCTGCCCCGTCGTGGAGGATCACGCTGGCGACCCGCTCCTGCTCCATCGGGAAATCCACCAGATAGCCGCTGTTACGCCGCAGGGCGATGCGGCGTTCGGTCTCCTTCAGGCGGGTATCGGCGGGTAAATTAAGGGTGTTAATGCTGTAGCTGGCCGGGTAATAGGCGGATACGCCGCTGATCAGCAGATAACCGTTGCGGTTGGTTTTGCCCACCGGCTGGTTCTCATAGCTGACCGGCACGTCCGGCTGCCCGTCGGTGCTGACGACCACAAAGGCGTCGTTGATTTTGTTGGCGGCAAACAGCTCCCCGTCCATCAGCACTACCGCGCCCATCGCCTCGCCCCACCAGGTCATCATGTCGCGCTCGCCGTAGCCGCCGCCCTGCAGCTCAATATTGTTGTTACGCCACCCCAGGGTGGCCTGCTGATAGTTGCTGGCCTGCGACTGGCGCGCCCACGCCATATTCCAGCTGAAGCCACCGTCGGTGGGCATGGAGTGGTTATAGTTGAGCCGCTGGGTGCTGCCGGCATCCGGGGTGTTTTCCAGGGTGATTGCGGCGCTGTCGCGCTCCCCCAGCGGGATCTGCAGCGACAGCGCCACCGTCCAGTCGCCCTGCTGTCGATCCCGGCTGGCGGCGAGATAAATACTGCTGCTGCCCCATAGATTACGGCTCCAGGAGAGGTTCAGCAGCTCGGTTTTCTTATCGTCGAAACTCTGTACGCCGATCCATGCCGCGCCGATATTGCCATAGTCGCCAAGGTTAAAGGTCAGGGAATACTGATCGGTATTGCGGCTCAGGCTGGCGATGGGCTGGTCGTGTTCATCGTAGACGGTCGGCTGGTCGTAGAGCGCGAGGTTGCCGAAGCCGCGATCGCGACGGCTGTGCTGGGTGGCAATGCTGAAGGCGTTGGTGCTGTACTGGTAGCCCCAGTTGACCTGCCCGCCGGTTTCGCCGCGCATCTTGCTTTGCGTCCAGGCGCTGTTCACCACCCCCAGACGCCCCAGCTTGACGATGGTTCCGGCCCCGCCCAGCGCCAGCTCCTCCGCCCCTTCAACGTGGCCTTCCAGCGTCAGCCAGTCGGTAAGCCCGTAGCGGTATGAGCCGCTGCCCGCCGCCGGGCCGTAGTCAAAATTCTTGATGCCGTAGTTGCGGCGCAGACTGCCGAGGGTCATGGCCCCGTCGCTAAGCCCCTGGCGAAGCAGATCGCTGGTGACGTAGAACGGCATGGTGGTACTCACCTGGCGGCCCAGCGCATCGGTAGTGACCAGCACCGCATCCCCCGCGCCGTTGATGTAGGGCAGATTGGTGAGGGTGAACGGCCCCGGCTGCAAACGGGTGGAGCCCGCCCGGTAGCCGTTGACGAACAGATCCACCGAGGTGGGCACCGCCGCTTCACCCGAGAATTCGGGCAGCGGCCAAGTGACGAGGTCCGGGCGCAGGGAGAAATCGCGGCCGTAGCTGATGCCGCCCATGCGCACGCTGCTGCTCCAGCTCAGGGCATCGCTGATCACATCCCCGGCGGTCCAGGTGGTGGCGTCTTCTTCATCGGTGATCGTCAGGGTGGTGTCGTAGCGCACGTACCCTTCTTCCTGACCGCTGCCGCCGGACAAGTTTTTCCGCACATAGCCGGTGGAGGATAACGATCCCCGGTCGTCAAAATAGCGAAACTCATGCCACAGGGAGGCCTGGCCGCCGCTGTGTTCGGTGTGGTTGGTATAGAAGTCGTAGTTGAGCAGCGCCCCTTTACCAAAATGGGGGGTGCTGCGCGCCATCTGGCCGCTGAAGGGGGTGACGCGCGCGCCAATCCACTCCCGCGGAACGCTGAGCAGCAGCCGTTGCCCGGTGCTGTCATACTCGGCGCGCACGTCCGTCAGACGGCTGACGTTCACCTCTCCCGGCGGGACGTGTTCGGCGGGTAATCCGGCGCGGCGCAGATCGGCGCTGGCGACCAGATACTCCTCCTGCCGCCGGGTGACGGGCACCACCAGCCCGGTATCGTAATGGTTGACGATCAGCACCAGCTGGAATACGGCCTCGTCACTCATTGACTGCGGCACCGGCGGCGGAGGCAACATATCGTCACCGGGATCGGCCCAGCTTGCGGAACTGACGCAGAGCAGGATTAGCATCGACGGCTTCAGTTGACGGGGGCCGACTGCCATTGCGTGTCCCGGGCATTAATTTGCGCACGCATCTGGCCCGGGTGGTCCATCCCTGACGGTAGCGGCCAGCTGCGGGCGCTGCCCGGCAGCACGTAACCCAGCAGGCCATCTGCCAGAGTGCGACGCTGCCCCCCCTGTTGCAGCGTCACCTGACTGAGTCGGACATGCACATCGCCCTGATTACGGACCTGCAAGGCCGGCTGGCCATTCTCGCGGACCACCCGCCAGTTGAGATCCCGCGTCTCGACCAGCGCATGGTGCGCGCCGTCCTTAATGGTGGCAATTCCCTGCCCGTAGACAAACAGCGGAATGGAGTAACGCATCTGCAGCTTCAACCCCATCTGCGGGGTCTCCTTATCCTGCGGCTGGGGGATCTCATCCACGATGATGCGGTAGGCTTGCTCCACCCCCATCGGCACCTCGCTCTGTTTAATCAGGCGGATTAACTGCTTGCTGCCCTTAGCGATAGCGACAATCGGCGGGCTGGCCACCACCTCCTGCTGGGCGGTGTAGCGTTCGAGACCGTTTTCCTGCCGCCAGCGCACAATCCGCACCTGCATGGTGGTGGCGCTGGTGCCCTGGTTCTGCACCCACAGCTCCGTGGCTTTGGTATCCGCCGACAGCCACGGGTCGATGGGCCACAGCAGAATGGTGGCCGCCCCGTGGGCGGTATTGAGCGTCGCGCCCAGCGCCATCAGCAGACAGAGCGTGCGATATCCCGAAAATGCCTTCATTGTCCTTCTCCCTTTGTCACCACGACAGGGTCACGGTGAGTTGATCGGAATAATTTCCGGCCGGGCTGAACCCGGTCAGAAGCGCCACACCAAAAAGCGGTAGCGCAATGTTGTTGCTGTTGGTGTAAGCCACAGACACCGCCTGGTTAACCCCGATCTCACTGTTGGCCGCCAGGGAACTGCTGCTGTACAGGCGGTACGGCACCTGATTTGTCCCGCCGGCCCGCTGCATATTGCGCACCGAGGTGTAGTGCTGACCGCCGTCGATACTCATGCTCAGCGCCACGCCGGGCGTACAGGCGATGGACAGCGCGCCGTTCGGCACAAAGCTGGTATTCACCGCTCCCCGCTCCACCCCGTTACGGGTGCCAAAGTCCAGGGTACCCAGAAGACCACCGCTGCCTGCGGCGACCGAACAGCCGGGGGTGATGGTGGCGCTCACCTGAAAGGATTGCGTCGTCACCGCATGTCCGTTTCCCGCCGCAAGCAGCAGCATGCTCAGGACAAAAAAAGCGCGCAGCCTGCCCTCTCCCGTATGTCGGAGCGTTTGTTTATCCACGCTCATTGAAACGTGCTGGCGCTAATAGGTGACGCTGACGTTAATGGTGTCGGTGTAGGTGCCGGGCACCACGGTGACGCTGTTGCCCCCGCCGGTAATGCGGCCATACAGGGTGTAGCTGTCGACGCCCCCGGCGGTAGAGGTCACCGGCAGCGGGGCGTTGTTGGCGATGATGTTGTTAAACCCGCCGTCGCTGAACAGGCTGTAAGCCACGCCCTGGCTGGTGTTGGCGGTATTGACCAGATAGCGTGCAGGGGTTCCCGGGGTGCCGACTACGGTGCCGGGGGCCGTGGAATTGGTGTTACCGGTGATCGCCACCGTGTAGCTGGCGGTGGTACATTGAATGGTGAAGGTGTTGCCGCCGCTGGCCCCGGTCAACTGGGTGGTCAGCGTGGAGAAGGTCGCCGGATGGGTACCGAAATCGAGAGTACCGAAGTTAATGCCGTCCTGCGTGCGAACCGTTAATCAGACACCCGTTGGTCAACGTCAGGGTCGCGCCAATAGTGCCGCTGCTGGTGACAGCCTGGCTATTGCTGGCGGCCATCGCCATAAGTCCACCGGTAAACAGCATCAGGAGCTTTTTGTTCATTTTCCACCCTCCAGAAAATGTCACATGGGGTTATCATTTTTTGTGATAACACTCAGTCTGTTAGCACCCTTCATGCCGCTGCCGGGTGGTTATTGTGAAATTTAGTTTAAGGTTTCGTTCTCAACCACTTTTCACCCTTTGACTCATACTTTTACCGTATTGACACCTATTTACAAATAAAAACAATCAGATAAGAAATGTCATTCGCCGTATTTTAAGCCTGACTGGAAGATATATTGGTGAAAATGTGATCTTAATCACAATATATCGCCACGGAGTTATTAACAAAATTAATAAATATTAAAAAAATATTGAAAAGCACGCTTTTTTACTTCAATTTAGGTTATGAATCATTCACGCGCTGAATAATAAAAAATTAGATACATCAGCTAATAATTTCATCTTTCTGTTAATGAGGTACTTTGGTGGCAAGTGCAAACCGACTCACGATCTTTATCGTGGTCTTTATGCTGGCGGGCATTCTGTCCGGGGCAGTCATTCATGAGTATGCGTCAGCTGACGCGATCGCAGCCTGGTCAGACAACATCACTTTACTGACCGATATCTTTTTACGCCTGATCAAAATGGTGATCGCACCGCTGGTGTTCAGCACCCTGACGGTGGGAATTATGCGCCTGGGCGAGACCGCCACCATTGGCCGCGTGGGCGGTAAAGCGATGGTCTGGTTTATCAGCTCCTCAGTACTCTCCATTCTGGTCGGATTGTTTATCGTTACCCTGTTACACCCGGGCAGCTGCCTGAATCTGGCCATCCCGGCCGGCACGGTGGATACGGGGCTGGCGACCAGCGGCATGTCGCTGAAAGGTTTCCTTTCCCATACCATCCCCACCAGCATTGCCGGGGCGATGGCCAATAACGAGATCCTGCAGATTGTGGTGTTCTCGATGTTCTTCGGCATTGGCGGCGCGTCGCTGGGGGAGAAATTTAATGCCCCGCTGGTGGCCGCGCTGGACGTGGTTTCCCACATTATGCTGAAAGTGACTGGCTACGTGATGTACGTTGCGCCGCTGGCGATCTTCGCCGCTATCTCCTCGGTGATCGCCACCCAGGGGCTGGGGATCCTGCTTAACTACGCCTCGTTTATTGGCGGCTACTATCTGGCAATCGTCCTGACCTGCCTGGTGCTGGTGGCGGTAGGCTATATGGTGCTGAAAAACGAGATCTTCCGCCTGGTGAGCATGCTGAAAGATCCGGTGCTGGTGGCCTTTACCACCAGCAGCTCCGAAGCCGCCTACCCGAAAACCCTGGAGCAGCTGACCCGCTTTGGCTGCTCGCGCAATATCGTCTCGTTCGTACTGCCGATTGGGTATTCGTTTAACCTGGTGGGTTCGATGGTCTACTGTTCGTTTGCCTCGATGTTTATCGCCCAGGCGTACAATATTCAGCTGACGTTTTCGGAAATCACGGTGCTGATGTTGACCCTGATGCTGGCCTCAAAAGGGATTGCCGGGGTGCCGCGCTCGGCGCTGGTGGTGCTGGCTGCCACTATCCCGAGTTTCCATATTCCGGTGGCGGGGATTTTGCTGCTGATGGGGATCGATCACTTCCTGGATATGGGGCGGTCCGCGATTAACGTGCTGGGGAACGGCGTGGCGACGGCGATGCTGGCGCAGAATGAAGGGCTGCTGGAGGATGAGGTTGAGCTGGCTAGCCAGGAAGCCTAAGTTGTTGTGTAGCATCATGTAATTGATGTGGAAAGGTTCCGTTCACCTTATGTCCAGCAGAATATGAAATGAACGGAACCTGTGAACGTGATAAGGGGGCCACCGCGGCCCCCTTATCAATCCCCGCGGCCCCGCGACGAAATCGGTGCTTCGCACTACGCTCACCTCCCGACCGACTGCCTGCGGTCGGCTCAACTCGACATCCTGTCTCGCTTCGCCTCTGGCCGCCTTCCCTGGCGTCCAGCCCTTGTCATCCGGTCTCCGGTTCGCCGATTTCAGCGGGGACTCAACACCCGTGCCATATTCAAACCGCAGAGAAGGTTGAGGGAGCGAAAGTCCGGCTGAAAATCGCTGAGGCGTTGACCGCAGGCCGGGGCGAGGCGCATGGATGCGCCGAGAGGGCGTGACCTACATGGATGTAGGATCACGCCCGACCCGATAGCCGAAGGGAATAAGCCGAAGGCACCGCGAAGCGGCGATTTTCTTTGCCGGGAGCCGGGATTGTTAAGGGGGCGGCGGTAGCCCCCTTAACACGTTCACCGCAGCGGGGGAAACATAAAGCAAAAAAGCCGTAGTGAACGGAACAATTCCACTACAGCCTCATGTACTAAAAGGTTAGCCTGGCGGCCAGCCTCATCACGCTACATGACTCGCCGCTACATCCAGCAGCGCCATCTCGTCGCTGTTCAGCAGCTTCTCGATATTCACCAGAATCAGCATCCGGTCACCGAGCGCGCCCAGACCGGTCAGGTATTCGGTGGAGAGCGTGACGGCAAATTCCGGTGCCGGGCGGATCTGCTCGGCAGTCAGGGAGAGCACGTCAGACACCCCGTCAACCACGATCCCGACCACACGCTGGCCCAGATTGAGCACGATCACCACGGTGTTGTCATCATACTCGACGTCGCCCTGGCTGAACTTCACGCGCAGGTCGACGATAGGCACGATAACGCCACGCAGGTTAGTCACGCCTTTGATGAAATCTGGCGTGTTGGCGATGCGGGTCACCTGATCATAGCCACGGATTTCCTGCACTTTAAGAATATCGATACCGTATTCTTCGTCACCTAAAGTGAAAACCAGGAATTCCTGCCCTGATGGCTCGCCGGCCAGCTTGGTTACATTACTCATACCGGTCATTTTTTTACCTTCTTAACTGAATCAGGCGGCTGTGTGCGCCATACGTTGTTCACGATTTAATCCCTGAAGCGCCGAAACATCGACGATCAGCGCCACGCTACCATCACCCAGGATGGTGGCGGCTGAAATGCCTGGCACCTTGCGGTAGTTGCTCTCGAGGTTCTTCACCACCACCTGATGCTGACCAATCAGCTGATCGACCAGCAGGGCATAGCGGCGGCCCGCGCTTTGCAGGATCACCACGATCCCTTGCGTGGCTTCGGTTTTGGCACCGCCCACGTCGAACACTTTCCACAGCTCCACCAGCGGCAGGTATTCACCACGCACTTCCAGTACGCGCTCCCCGCCCGCCAGCGGATGCAGATCTTCTTCACGCGGCTGCAGCGATTCCATCACCGCGTTCAGCGGCAGGATAAAGACTTCGTCCGCCACTTTGACCGACATGCCGTCAAGGATCGCCAGCGTCAGCGGCAGCAGGATACGGATGGTGGTACCTGAGCCCTGCTTAGACTTGATCTCAACGTGGCCGCCCATCTCCTGGATGTTACGTTTCACCACGTCCATGCCCACGCCACGGCCGGAGACGTCCGTCACCTGCTCGGCGGTGGAGAAGCCCGGGGCGAAGATCAGCATACCTACTTCTTCGTCGGTCATATTTTCGTTGACCGCCATCCCCTGCGAGATCGCCTTCGCCAGGATACGCTCGCGATTCAGGCCTGCGCCATCGTCGGTCACTTCGATACAGATGTTCCCGCCCTGATGTTCCGCCGACAGGATCAGGTTCCCGACCGGGGATTTCCCTGCGGCAACGCGGTTTTCCGGCAGCTCGATCCCGTGGTCGAGGCTGTTACGCACCAGGTGCGTTAACGGGTCGATAATGCGCTCAATCAGGCTCTTATCCAGCTCGGTGGAGCTGCCCATCAGCGTCAGTTCGATTTGCTTATTCAGCTTACCGGCCAGGTCGCGGACCAGACGCGGGAAGCGGCTGAAGACGTACTCCATCGGCATCATACGGATGGACATCACCGATTCCTGCAGATCGCGGGCGTTGCGCTGCAGCTGGCCCATGCTGGTGATCAGATCGCCGTGGTTCACCGGGTCCAGTTCGTTAGAACGTTGGGCCAGCATCGACTGGGTGATCACCAGTTCGCCGACCAGGTTGATCAGCTGATCCACCTTCTCAACGGCCACGCGGATACTGGTCGATTCGCTGGAGCGGGCAGCCGGCTTCTCACGTTCGCCACGGTTTGGCGCGGCAGGTTCGCCCGGGACGGCTTTCAGCGCCGGCGCAGCAGGTGCGACAGCCGGTACCGCCGGTGCAGCTTCAACAACCTCAGCCACTTCAGCCGATCCGGCAGGCGGTGCATCCGCTACCGCTTCAAAGTCGATCTGTTCAGGCTCAATCACAAAACAGAGCACCGCGACCACGTCATCTTTGCTGATGCCGCCATCGAGGGTGGCGGCCAGGGTGTCCTTGCCCTTCACCACGTTGCTCAGCGTCGCCAGATTGCTCAGCTCCTCTTCCAGCAGATTCACTTCGCTCTCTTTCAGGCCGGAGAGCACCACGCGCACGCGGTCATCTGCGGCGGGTGCCGCCGCCGGGGCGGCGTCCACGACGCTCAGTTTCGCCGGGCTGACGGCAACGGCTGCCGTCTCGCCTTTGGCTTCCAGCGCTAACTGACGCAGGGCGTGGCAGATATATTCAAAGCTGGCAGCGTCCGGCTCTTGCGAGCTTTTATAGGCATCGAGCTGTTCCTGCATAATATCTTTCGTTTCCAAAAACAGGTTAATAATGTCGGTATTGAGCTGCATCTCACCGCGTCTGGCCTCATCCAGCAGGTTCTCCATCAGATGGGTCGTCTCCTGCAGAATGGTAAAGCCAAACGTACCGGCGCCTCCTTTTATGGAGTGGGCTGCACGAAATATGGCGTTGAGCTGCTCTGAATCCGGTGCCTCGGGCACCAGGTCCAGCAGATGTTGCTCCATATCCGCCAACAGTTCGTCGGCTTCATCAAAAAACGTCTGGTAAAAATCGCTAATATCCATGCTCACGCTATCACCTCGGATTGGCTGGTGGCGATGTTGGAACGGCAGCCGACGGCACAGGGCCTGGCTGTTTTAAATCATCCAGTGACTCATTCTGACTTTCGGCGTTTTCATGCAGGATGGCCTGCTCCGCCTGCTTGTTGAGCACTAAGAGACTAATACGACGGTTGATGGCATCTTCCGGCCCGCGGTCAGTCATGCGCATGGTTGCGGCCATGCCGACGACCCGCAGCACCTTGCCATCGTCCAGCCCGCCGATCACCAGCTCACGACGGGATGCGTTAGCACGATCCGCAGAGAGCTCCCAGTTGCTGTACCCTTTTTCGCCACCGGCGTAAGGGAAGTCATCGGTGTGACCGGAAAGACTGATTCGGTTTGGGATGCCGTTCAACACCGGGGCAATCCCGCGCAGGATGTCGCGCATATAGGGTTCTACTTCGGCGCTGCCGGTTTTAAACATTGGTCGGTTCTGGCTGTCGATAATCTGAATGCGCAGCCCCTCCTGAACGAGGTCAATCTTCAGGTGCGGACGCAGGGCGCGCAGCTTTGGATCCGCTTCGATCAGCTGATCCAGATCGCCGCGCAGTTTCTTCAGGCGCGCCTGTTCCATACGTCTTTTCAGTTCGTCAACGTTGGGCTCGCGTTTCACTTCACCTTGCTGCTGGGTGTAATCATCGCCGCCGCCCGGGATCGGGCTTTCACTGTTGGAGATACGCGGACCCGTCGACACCGCCGTCGCCAGCGGAGTGCGGAAATATTCTGCTATCTGAATCAGCTCTTTCGGGCTTGAGATAGAGATCAGCCACATCACCAGAAAGAACGCCATCATCGCGGTCATAAAGTCCGCATAGGCGATCTTCCAGGAGCCATGGGAGCCTCCCCCATGCCCTTTATGCTTGCGCTTTTTGACTATGACGATGGGATGGGACTGGTTTTTCATGCGTCCTCATTGCTCGTCTGCTGGTTTGGATTCTTCACCGCGCGCACGTGCTCTTCGAGTTCGACAAACGATGGACGCTCGCTGGAGTACAGGGTTTTACGGCCAAACTCTACCGCGATTGGCGGCGCATAACCGTTGAGGTTGGAGAGCAGCGTGATTTTGACGCACTGCATCATTTTGGTCGTTTCAGCGCTCTTCTGGCGTAATACGGTCGCCAGCGGGGAGATAAAACCGTACGCCAGCAGGATGCCGAGGAAGGTCCCCACCATGGCGTGGGCGATCAGCGCCCCCAGCTCTGCCGCCGGGCGATCCGCAGAGGCCAGGGCGTGAACCACACCCATTACCGCTGCTACGATACCGAACGCTGGCAGAGAATCGCCCACCATCGCCAGGCTGTTGGCCGGCACTTCCGCTTCGTTTTCGTGGGTTTCGATCTCTTCGTCCATCAACGCTTCGATTTCGAAGGTGTTCATGTTGCCGCTGATGATCAGGCGCAGATAGTCGACGATAAACTCGAGCATCATCGAGTCCGCGAGGATCCGCGGATAGCTGGCGAAGATCTCGCTCTCTTTCGGATTCTCAATATCACGTTCCAGAGAGAACATCCCCTGTTGACGCGACTTGGCCATCAGGCGATAGAGCAGCGCCAGCAGGTCCATATACATACTTTTGGTGTATTTCGAACGACGGAACAGTAACGGTAACGCTTTTAACGTTCCCTTGATCGCCTTGCCGTTGTTGCCAACGATAAATGCACCCACCCCTGCACCACCGATTATGATCAGTTCGGCCGGTTGATAGAGTGCCCCAAGGTGCCCGCCGGTCATCATATAACCGCCGAAAACTGTACCGAGAACTACCAGGTAACCTAATACGATAAGCACGACATCATCCTTCCGCTAGTGACTTTAGCCAGGATACACAGTTCGGGGTTTACCCGTCCGCGGGGCAAAAAAAAGCAGCGGTAATTGCTTACCGCTGCTGGAATCTTGCCCATACGTTCGGGTTAAACAGCCTGTTCGATCTGTTCATCCAGCAGTTGTGGATTACTATCGGCAACATCCCGGGAAAGTTTACGTCTTTTTACCGCGCGAGACGGTGGTTGGCACAAACTGCAGGCAAAGCTGCCAGCGGGCTGATGTGCGTGGGTGATAAAGTTACCGCTGCAGCAGTTGCAGCGCGATAACTCAAGCAATCCGCTTTCAACAAAACGCACCAGCGTCCATGCGCGGGTCAATGCCAGCAAAGGGCCTTCTTCAGGCTGCGGGCACTGCTCGAGGTAAAGTTTGTACGCTTTAATCACCGCATCAACGCCGCTGCATAAGCCGGTCTTGAGCAGGTACTGCCAGGCATTACAGAACATGGAAGCATGAATATTCTGCTCCCACGTCATAAACCAGTCGGTGGAAAATGGCAGCATGCCTTTTGGCGGCGGGCTACCACGTAATTCTTTATAGAGTTTGATAAGACGACCACGGCTCAGCTGTGTCTCGCTTTCAAGCATCTGTAAACGAGCACCAAGCGTAATCAGTTCCATCGCCAATTGAATGTCACGCGCTTCCTGAACAATGCTCTTCTCACTCATTGTTATGCCCTTTTCTTACGGGCTGCGTCATCAGGCTGGCTGATTTCGTTAAGCAAACGGGTAGAAAGCAAAATACCGGTGTGAACCTGCTGCAGATCGTCCACGCGGGACTCCTGAGTCAGCTGCGTCACCGTCTGGTGATTATCGAAACGGAACTGACAAACTAACTGATTAGTTTCGGCCAGTTTAACCATCTGTGGCAGCGTTAAACCGCCAAGTGTTGTCGCCATCTCTTCATGAATACCCAGACGGAACATCGCCGAGGCTTTGTCCTGGCTAATCAAACGTTGTGCAAGCAATAAATATGACAGGTTGATGTCATAGATGTGTTTTAGCAATTCGGATGTGTTCATTTATCCCTTCCCGAATAACACTATATTCTTGTGCGGTAGACCGCACCCCGTGATGTCGCCGGGAAAACCCCGGTAAAAAAAGAAGAAAAGGCTAAAACGCATAGTTGAATTAAGTTCTGTATTGATGAATCACGTAAAAAAACAATAATTGCTTCCTGACAGTTATCACTTCTTACAATTAACTAAGATTTTTCCTAATTCGGTGCAACTCTACCCGTCCGGTGTAGGACATACAATGCGGCCTCGCCCGAAATTTAAAATAAATGTGATCTACGTCACATAATTTAAGTGAATTGGAACCAAAAATCCATCAGCATCACTTCTAAATTGTCTGTTTTATGAGCAAATAGCACCAGGATATATTCTGTATGGACGAATATTCATGCAGAAGTATGAACAAACCCGGCACGTTACTTGCCGGGGGTTGACAACTTACAAAATTGCAAAAACCATACGTATATCTAAGATAGAAACAGCAATATAACTTATTGAAATATAATAAATAAAACCAGGGTAAATACGTAAGTAATTTCTTTCGTTTACGGTTGAGTGGTTGTTGCAGGGGCGTTAATCCCCTTGTTTTTGCGAGGGTTTCAATTGTATGATTTACGTTAAGAACCCTGTTTTACCCCCAGCAGGAGGGGTTAGCGCTATTCATTACATAAGAATATTTAATGAATAATTATGATAAGCATCACATGAATGTCATTTTATGCTCTTGCGCCAGTAAAAAAATCGCGCTAAAGCTGAGGAATCGCTAATGTACAGATACGTCTGGAGGGTACGATGAGTTACTCCCATATCCTTGTTTCTGTTTCTGTTTCCCCTGAAAGCCATCAACTGGTCGCCAAAGCGGTCGCGATCGCTCGTCCGACCCAGGCACGCATCACTCTGGTCACCCTTTCTGCCGATCCTGAGATGTACAACCAACTGGCCGCACCGATGCTGGAAGATATTCGTGGCGTTATTCAGGAGGAAACCCAGCAATTTCTGGCCGATCTTATTGCCCGCGCAGAATATCCCATTGCGCAAACACTCTGTGCGACAGGCGAAATAAGCGAGCAGATATTTGATATATGTCAAAAACAGAACGTAGACCTGGTGATATGCGGAAATCATAACCACAGCTTTTTTTCGCGTGCAGCCTGTTCCGCAAAAACAATAGTTAGCAACAGTAAAGTGGATGTGCTGTTAATTCCACTCAGCGCAGTTTAATGCGCTGAGTGGAATATTATTCAGGCAAGTTTAGGGAAGGTTGCGACCTTTTTTTGCAGGTTGCTCTCCACGCTGCGGGGCGTGATCTGATTCAGATCGTCAATAAAACGCGCCTGCCAGCGGTCAATATCATTCTCGCGAATGACTTTCATCATTTCCGCATGGCGTGAGATACGCTCCGTGAGCGGCATATTCAGCGCCCGGTGCAGGGCGTTGGCCACATCATCCCGATCGTAAGGATTGACGATCAGCGCTGAGGTGAGCTCATTGGCGGCACCGGCAAACTGCGACAGCACCAGAACCCCGGGGTCGGTCGGATCCTGCGCGGCAACGTACTCCTTCGCCACCAGGTTCATACCGTCACGCAGCGGCGTCACCAGCCCGACATCAGCATAGCGGAACACTTTCATCAGAATTTTGCGTTCAAAATGCTGGTTGAGGTAGAACAGCGGAGTCCAGCCCAGCTGGCCGTAGCGGCCATTGATGCGCCCGGCTTCGTTTTCAAGCTGGTGTCGAATGTCCTGATAGGCCTGGACCTCGCCACGCGAGGTCGGCGCGATTTGGGTATAGCGGATCTTACCGTGGTGCTCGGGATATTTCTCCAGCAGGGTCTCATAGGCCTGAAAACGTTCCGGCAACCCTTTTGAATAATCCAGACGCTCAACGGAAAAGATGTTTTTAACGTTCTTGAGCTCTTCTTTAAGCTGCGCAAGCTTAGGCGGCAGCGGCCCGGAGGCTTGCTCAACAATCTCGTCCGGCTCAATGCCGATAGGATAGACCTCGGTGCGGAAGCGCTTGCCCCAGGCAGAGTGCGAATCATCGTCATGGGCCGTCAGCCGCGTTTTGCTGGCCACGCTGTCGAGGAAGGCCAGGCGGTCGTTTTCGGTCTGGAAGCCCAGCAGATCGTAATCACAAAGATCTTCCAGCAGTTCGTCGCTGGGCGGTAGCGCGTTGAAGATCTCCGGCGTCGGGAAAGGAATATGCAGGAAGAAGCCGATGCGGTTGTTGACGCCGCGCTTACGCAGCTCGCTGGCAAACGGCAGCAGATGGTAATCATGCACCCACACCGTGTCGTCCTGCTGGACTAACGGCTGTAACTTATCGGCCAGCAGGCTATTCACCCGCGAGTATCCTTCCCAGGCCTCGCGCTTAAACTTCACCAGGTCCAGGCGATAGTGAAAGGCCGGCCACAGTACGGCGTTAGAGAACTGGCTGTAATACTCATCGTAATTCTGTTCACTGAGATTAAACGAGGCCCAGGTGATGTTTCCGCGTGTCACCTTTTTTAGCGGTTTTTCCTCATTACCAATCTCTCCACTCCAGCCAAACCAGAGCCCCCCCGTACTTTTTAACGCCCCCAGCACCCCTACCGCCAGGCCACCTGCGCTGGCTTTTTTGTCGTCCGGGGGAGCGATGCGATTAGAAACTACGATCAAGCGACCCATAAGGTTTTCTCCTGTTAATTTGCGCTATTTCTTTTTCTTGTTGATGATTAGCGGCTTTTATTACCCATTGCCAGACATCGGGTACCGTTGCCAGCCGCCAGCTGGCTTTGGTCTCACCCGCGCCGACTTTCACTGATATCCCTTTAAGCTGGTTAACTACCTCAAAGCCATGCTCGTCGGTCAGGTCATCGCCAAAGAACACCGGCGTTCTGCCGAGGAAAGGCGCTTCATGCATAAAGGCAGAAATGGCTTCGCCTTTGTGGATGCCCCTCGGTTTGATTTCGACCACGCATTTACCCGGCTGAAGTGACAGCTGCGGGTTGTCATGGACCACCTGTTCCGCCAGGTTAAACACTTCCTTCTCATACTGGGGCGCCTGGCGATAGTGGAGCGCAAACGCCATCCCTTTAGCCTCCAGCTCGGTGCCAGGCAGATATAAAAGCGCCGTCGTCAGCTGCGCATGCAGCGTCTGGACCAGATCCGGAGGAAGGGTAACGGTTTGCAGATGACCATGGATGTCGCGGCGCTCCGCCCCGTGTACACCGGCAAGCGGAAAACGGTAAGGTCCGGCGAGCTGATCCAGCTCGGCGATTGAACGCCCTGATATCAATGCCAGTGCCCCCTGGTTCAGCTGCGCGAGCTGATTCAGCGCCTCTAACACTTCTACGGGAACTGCCACCTCATCGGGGTGCGGCTTGATGGTTGCCAGGGTCCCGTCGAGGTCAAAAAAGTACGCATAGTTTTCAGTTAGTAACGGCGGTGAAGTTAACGTATCGGCCACCCTGATCCTCCTTACAGTTGGCGAGATGAAAAACTGTTAACATCTCAGTAGCCATGTAAGTATAGACAGTGTGACGGCGCTCGCCATTTGACAACCCCCTTCCCGCTGCGGCTGGAAAGGGGGTTAAGGTCGCGACTACACTTAAAAGTTAGGTCGTGGAAGGCAGGAAAACGGGTTAAAGGGTGCGCTTGGCTTTTTGTTTGTAACGGTCGAAGATCACCGCTGCAAGCAGGATCAGGCCACGTACCACGTACTGCGAGAACGGGGAGATGTTCAACAGGTTCATGGCGTTCTCTACCGTCCCAAGAATCAGGATCCCCGCCACCACATATGAGATTTTTCCGATGCCGCCTTTCAGCGATACGCCACCTAAAACGCAGGCAGAGATAACAATCAGCTCATAACCGATGGAGGTCATCGGCTGGCCGCTGGTCATGCGCGAGGCCAGGATAATCCCCGCCGCCGCCGACACCAGACCGGAGAGCACGAAGATGATGATCTTGGTGCGTACCACCGGGACACCGGCCAGACGTGCCGCCTCTTCATTACCGCCAATCGCCAGGGTATTACGGCCAAAGGTGGTTCTGTTCAGCAGGAAACCAAAGATAATCAGGCAGCCCACCGTCAGCCAGATAGGCGCAGGCAGACCGAGCCAGTTGGCGTAGCCGAGGGTAAAGAAGCGCTCGTCTTCAATCCCCACCGCTTTACCGTCAGAGATGATATAGGCCAGCCCGCGTACGATCTGCATGGTGGCAAGGGTGGTGATCAGGGCGTTGATTTTCAGACGCGCAATAACAAAGCCGTTCACCAGCCCGCTGAGTACCCCGAGCAGCAGCCCGGCCGCGACGCCAATCCACAGGCTCTCGGTCATGTTGATGACCACCGCGGTGGTGACCCCGGCGCAGGCGATAACCGAGGCGACCGACAGGTCGAAATCGCCAGACGCCAGACAGAACAGCATTCCGCAGGCGACCATACCGGACATGGAGATCGCCAGCCCCAGCCCCTTCATATTAATGAAGGTGGCAAAGTTAGGCACAAAGATGGCGCAGCCGAGGAACAGTACGGCGAAGACCACCAGCATGCCGTATTGATCCCAGATCCGCCCAAAGCTGAAGGCCGATTTCGGCGCTCCGGATGTAGTGACAGAGGACATCTTATTCTCCTTACTCAGGCGACAGCCTGGCTGACTTTAGGCATGGCGAGGCTTAAGGCCTGCTGTTCGTTCGCCTGTTCATGTAGCAATTCACCGGCAATGGCCCCTTCACGCATCACCAGGATACGGTCGGCCACACCCAGCACTTCCGGCAGATCGCTGGAGGCGAAGAGCACCGCCACGCCGCGTTTTGCCAGGGCGTATATCACGTTATAAATTTCGTGCTTCGCCCCCACGTCGATACCGCGGGTCGGTTCATCCAGCAGGATCACCTTCATCTCTTCCGACAGCCAGCGGCCAAGGATCGCCTTCTGCTGGTTACCGCCCGAGAGGTTCATGATCAGCTGTTCCGCGCCCGGGGTTTTAATGTTCAGCGCGCGAATGTGGTGATCGGCATTGCTGACCTCCCACGTATCGTTAATCAGGCACCCGGCGCGAATGGTCTTGCGGCGCGCCGAGATGTTGATGTTGTCCCGCACCGAGTGCACCGGGATAATCCCCTCGGCTTTACGGTCTTCCGGGCAGAGCATCATCCCTGCGCGAATGGCGTGCGCCGGTTTCTGGATATCGACCGGTTGTCCGTCGATAAAGACCTGACCGCCGGTGATGCGGGTCCCGCCAAACAGCCCTTTCATCAGCTCGCTGCGCCCTGCCCCCACCAGCCCGAACAGGCCGACGATTTCTCCGCTGCGCACGGTAAGGCTGACCGGCAAGCGTACGCCCGGGGCTTTTACCTCTTCCAGACGCAGCAGCTCACCGCCGTACTGGCGCGGCTCCCAGTGATAGATATCCCCTAGCTCGCGCCCCACCATCGCCTGCACCAGCTGGTCGTGGTTAACCTGCTGCATATCGGTGAAGGTGCGAACATAACGGCCATCTTTAAACACGGTGATGGCATCGCTGAGAGCGAAGATCTCTTCCATACGGTGCGACACGTACAGAATGATACGACCCTCTTTACGCAGCTCGCGGATCACCCGGAACAGGTTGTCGATTTCACGCGCCGACAGGGAGCTGGTCGGTTCATCAAAGGCAATGACTTTGGCATTGCGCGCCAGCGCTTTGGCGATCTCCACCATCTGCCACTGGCCGATGGAGAGATATTTGAGTGGGGTCTGCGGGTCGATATCCAGCCCGAGGTGCTTCAGCTGCAGACCGGCTTCATAGTTGAGCAGCGAACGGTTCACAAAACCGCCTTTGTGCGGGAGCTGCCCAAGGTAGATGTTTTCCGCGACCGTCATCTCCGGCACCAGATGCAGTTCCTGATAGATGATGGCGACGCCGGCATTCAGCGCGGCGGTGGTGTCCGCAAACGCCACCTCTTTGCCCTGTATCGCCAGGGTACCCGTTGTGGGGGCGTAGTTGCCGCTGAGGATCTTCAGCAGCGTGGATTTTCCGGCGCCGTTCTCCCCCATCAGGGCATGAACCTGACCCGGGTAGCAGTCAAAGCTGATGTCGGTCAGCGCGTTGACACCGGGGAAGGTTTTGCCGATGCCGCGAAAAGAGAGATACGGTTCAGACTGTTGCATAACGTCTCCGAGGATCGAGTAGTGAACGTCTGGCCCCCCTGGCTTGCGGGGGGCGCAATCACAGTAAATTACTTACCGCCCAGTCCTTTTTTCTCCAGCTCGGCTTTGAAGTTGTCACGGGTGATCAGCACCACGTCGGTTACTTCAGTAAATTTCGCCGGTTCTGCCCCTTTGGTCACCCAGTTGTAGAGCATTTCGCTGGATTTGTAGCCGTGTACGTCCGGGCTTGGCAGCAGGGAGCCGTAGAAGCCGGTAGCCTGTGCTTTCGAGAGTTCGCTTACCGCATCCACGCCGTTGATGCCGATGCCGATCACGTCAGCCGCTTTGAAGCCCTGGCCTTCGGTGGCGCGCACGCCGCCGAGCACGGTGTTGTCGTTCATCCCGACCACCAGCCAGTGTTTCACTTCAGAGTGCTGGACCAGCATGGAGTTGGCCGCATCGAAGGCGCCCGGGATATCGTTAGATTTGGTAGGTACTTTGTAGATCTGTTTTTCCGGGAAA
The DNA here is from genome assembly GCF_049974505.2 of Leclercia sp. TB492. Taxonomy (NCBI): domain Bacteria; kingdom Pseudomonadati; phylum Pseudomonadota; class Gammaproteobacteria; order Enterobacterales; family Enterobacteriaceae; genus Leclercia; species Leclercia sp. TB492. The sequence goes on from NZ_CM127572.1 coordinate 2,906,537, forward strand.
CCGGCGGCTTTCAGGGCATCCATTGAGCCGGTGGTGCGACGGCGCGCGGTATCAAGCTCGTCGGCGGTAATGGCCATCACGGCGGTGTCTTTCACATCCCAGCCGCGTTTTTGCATCTCTTTATACAGCTCCTGGCCCTGACGCTCGCCGATTTTGGTCGCCGCCATCATCACCAGCGGCACGGTATCCATTGGATTGCCTTTGGCGTTGACGAACTGATCGTCCACCGCAATGACCTTCATGTCATAGCCGCGCGCTTTCGCCACGATGGCGGAGCCCAGTTTCGGATCCGGAGTACAAATGACAAACCCTTTCGCGCCGCTGGCCGCCAGGCTGTCGATGGCGTTCAGCGTTTTTTCACCGTCCGGCACGGCAATTTTAATCACTTCAAAGCCCAAATCTTTCCCGGCTTTGTCAGCGAATTTCCACTCCGTCTGGAACCATGGCTCTTCCGGCTGCTTCACCAGGAAACCGAGCTTTAAGTTCTCCGCCATAGCGGATTGTGACATAACGGCAGCCAGACCGATGGCCGCCAGCGCTTTAGTAAATTTGTGCATGGTTAACTCCAGCTTTAGCGTTCTAATATGTAGGGGAAACAACATCTCAATTCTGTTTAATCGGACTTAAAACAAGGCATTAGCGCCAACCGTGTTTAAAGCGCATTTGCTTGAGATAGTTTTAGCGGGAAATTAATCATCCATAAGAGAGCGCCATCACACCGCAGAATTACAGTAATTGCGTACATACATTCAGCGAAAAATGACATAAATACGGAGATATTTGTCAGACAAATAGAAAGGGATAAAGCAGATTAGTCCATAAGATCAGCTAAGATATCCTTGTTAGACGGGCGCACGCGCGCCCGGAGATCTTACCAGGGATAGTAGATGTGATCGGCGTGGTCGCGCACCGGCGCTTCGTCGCCTAACAGGCGGGCAGAGAGGGTCAGCGCGAAGTCGAAGGCATGGCCCAGACCTTTGCCGCTGATGAGGTTGCCGTCTTCCACCACCGGGGCATCAACATACACGCCGTCCTGCACGGCCTGCCAGAGATCGCCTGAACAGACATAGCGACGGCCTTTTAATAAACCGTTCCCGCCCAGCACACGCGCGGCCGCGGAACAGATGGGCGCGATAATCCTGCCCGCTTCGTCATGGGCGGCAATAAAACGCAGCACCCCGGCGCTGGCGGCGAGGTTCACACTGCCCTGCGGCCCGCCCGGTAAAACAACGGCGTCGTAGTAACAGTCGATTTTCTCACTCAGGGTGCTGTCCGCGACCATCGGGATATTATGGTAGCTCACCACCGCGCGCGATTCGGCGCAGGCCAGGGTTTCTACCTCAATGTTGAGACGGCGCAGGATATCAACGGTGATGATCGCTTCCGCCTCTTCAAATCCGGGTGCCAGCAGCACCGCAACGTTTGCCATAGTGAACTCCGTTAGATAAAAACATAAAACAACGTTTCATTTTCACAGAGTGCGGGGCGGCAAACTTCCTGCTGGATCACATAACACGCTATTTATTGCAAAAATGATCCTGCTCAATTTTCGTCAGGTGTAAAAAAAGATTAATAGCAAGAATTATCTCTATCCCGTCTTACGGGAATAATTATTAATTTACTTGCTAAGCGCATATTCTAGTGCTACCGAATAAAACATTAAACGGCGTTATCGGTCAACCTGCCTTATATTTATACATAAGCTTAAATATCATTAGCTTATGAATCACCATATTCCCGTCATTCCTCACTAAACCTTTCACTGTTTTAAATTGCCGATGGGAAGTAAGGTTTAGTAAGAATATATTTATAAGGATTTTCTTATAAACCAACCGCTGTTATGATGATTTTTACCCGATGCCTGAAATGAATATGGGATCACATACAGGGAAAACAGAATGCTTTTATTCTGTAGTGAACTATCGTTAATGATGATTATTTTTTAGGTTACATAAACGAAGAAAAGGGAATGGATATGGCTGTCTCGGATATGATTACCAAGCTCAATACGCAGATGAACCTGGAGTTTCACGCGTCAAATCTCTCTTTGCACCTCAGCGAGTGGTGTTCAGAACATCAGCTTACCGGTTCCGCGACCTTCCTGCGCACCCAGGCGCAGAGCAACGTCACGCAGATGATGCGCGTTTTTGATTTTCTGAAAGCCTCAGGCGCCATGCCGGTTCTGAAGCCCGTGGATATGACGGACGAAGACTGTAATGGTCTGGAAGCCGTTTTCCAGCGCACGCTGGAAGAGTATGAGCAACGCTGTCTGACCCTGACTCAATTAACGGATGAAGCGCGGAAGATGCAGGATATCTCCACGCTCAACTTCCTGCATGATATTGAAAAGGAACAGCAGCAGGATGGGTTGTTACTGAAAACTGTCCTTGATGAAGTTCGTCAGGCACGTCGCACCGGCATGGGTATGGAACAGACCGATCGCCACCTGCTTAACGTCGTCAACTGCCAGCACCACTGATTCTGCACTTCACGTTCATTACCCGGCCTGTGCCGGGTAATTTTGTTACAAAAACGCAACCAAGCCTTTGCTTTTATTAATCTTTAACAAATCCGATCTGGCTCCCACCGAATAACCCTTCTCCGTGTAATGATTTGCGAAACTTTCATTTTCACAGACGAGGGATACGTATGATTAGCGTTGAATTTATTGTCATTATTCTGTGCCTGTTAATCGGCACCCGGTTTGGAGGAATGGGGCTGGGGCTGATAAGCGGCATTGGCCTTTTTATTCTCAGCTTTGTCTTTGGGCTCCAGCCCGGTAAGCCCCCGGTAGATGTCATGCTGACGATCCTTGCGGTCATTGGCTGTGCGGCCACGCTTCAGACCGCCGGGGGGCTGAATGTAATGATGCAGTTTGCCGAACGGCTGCTGCGGCGGCATCCGCAACACATTACCCTGCTCGCTCCTTTCACGACCTGGATGCTGACCTTTCTGTGCGGCACAGGCCATGTGGTCTATACCATGTTCCCGATTATTGCCGATATCGCGCTGAAAAAAGGGATCCGTCCCGAGCGTCCGATGGCGGTGGCGTCCATTGCTTCGCAGATGGCGATCACCGCCTCTCCGGTGTCGGTTGCCGTCGTGTCGCTGGTGTCTATTCTTGCCGCGCAGCACGGCGTGGGTCAGGCATTTGGCATTCTTGAGATCCTCGCGATTTCGGTCCCGGCCTCGCTGGCGGGAGTGGCGATTGCCGCCCTCTGGAGTCTACGCCGTGGCAAGGATCTGGCCGACGACGCGGAATTTCAGGCCCGGTTGCAGGATCCTGAGCAGCGTAAGTTCATCTATGGCAGCACCGATACCTTGATGAATCAGCGTTTCCCGAAGCAGGCGTACTGGTCCACCTGGATCTTCTTCGCCGGAATTGCCGTCGTGGTGCTGCTGGGCGCCCTGCCCGAGCTGCGTCCGGCCTTTGAGGTGAAAGGCAAGCTGACGGCGCTGTCGATGAACCTGGTGATCCAGATGATGATGCTGATTGCCGGGGCGGTAATGCTGATGCTCTGCAAAGTGAATGCAGCGGCGATCTCAAACGGGGCGGTGTTTAAGGCCGGGATGGTGGCTATTTTCTCGGTCTTTGGCGTGGCATGGATGAGCGATACCTTTTTCCAGGCGCATCTGGATGAGCTGAAGATGGCCCTTGAAGGCGTGGTGAAAAGCCACCCCTGGACCTACGCCATTGTGCTGTTTCTGGTTTCGAAGCTGGTCAATAGCCAGGCGGCAGCGCTGACGGCAGTTGCGCCGATGGGGTTAATGCTGGGGATTGACCCGAAGATGCTGATTGCTTTCTTCCCCGCGTCATACGGCTATTTCGTTCTGCCGACCTACCCCAGCGACCTCGCCTGCATTGGCTTTGACCGCTCGGGCACCACGCGTATCGGCAAGTTTATTATCAACCACAGCTTTATTCTGCCAGGGCTCATCGGGGTGAGCTGTGCCTGTGCGGTGAGTTATCTGCTGGTGCAGACCTTCCTGTAATCATCATACCGGGCGACTGCGGGTCGCCCGTTCACTTTATTCTCACAAAACCATTTCTAAATTCAAAACGTCGGTTTATTTTAGTGAGACTCGCCCTGCGGCGTGAACTTCAGTTCAATCAGCGCAATGGCTTTCTGAACCGCGCGCAGCGTGACGGGGTCGGCCGAGGCAGGATTGCTGGCGAAATCGATATTTTTGAGCTGGCTGGACATCTTCTCGCGCACCTCAGCCGGGGCGATGATTTCAATCACATCAAGAATTTGTTTGATAACCAGCTGGCATGCAACAACGTCAGAGATCAGTTCCTGATCGGCACTCAGGTTTTGAGACATAGGCTTCTCCTGTTTGAAAGGCCGCCATAGTAGCAAAACGCCTGCCCTGATGCGGCCTGCAGGCACAAAAAAACCTGCCGAAGCAGGTTTTTTTATCAGAACATCGCGCCTGGCGGTACGTCCTTGAAGGTCTTGCAGTAGGATTCGAACATGCTTTTCAGGATTTTGCGCAATTTCATCATTATGCTCCGGCTAAATGTTATGCAGGTGTTATTGTTGATGCGCCTATAATATGACCTGCATCACAAAAATCAATGATTTTGTGATATTCATCACGGCAGTTTATTTAAAATAAAACAGCGTTCCTGTTAAAAACAATGACAAATCAGGTGATTAGCAGCGTATTTGTTCCTGTAAATTTTTAAAAAAATTTTGAAGTGGCAGAGGAAAAATGACCGAAAACATCTCCGGTAAAGCGTCCAGCGGGATCTCTCCCGCTGCGCTGTTAGTCGCGGGCGCGTTCTTTATGGAGTTTCTCGACGGCACGGTGATCGCCACCGCGCTGCCCGATATGGCGAGAAGCTTTGGCGTGCAGGCGGTGGATCTCAACATCGGCATCAGTGCGTATCTCATCACCCTGGCGGTATTAATTCCCGCGAGCGGCTGGATCGCCGACCGTTTTGGGGCGCGTAAAGTCTTCACCCTTGCGCTGGCCATTTTTACCCTCGCCTCGGTGCTGTGCGGCCTTGCCACCAGCGTCGATCAGTTCGTCGCCATGCGCGTCCTGCAGGGGATGGGCGGCGCGCTGATGGTACCGGTTGGGCGGCTGGCGGTGTTGCGCACCACGCCAAAACATCTGCTGATCGCCGCCATCGCCACCCTCACCTGGCCCGCGCTGGTAGCGCCGATTATCGGCCCGCCGCTGGGCGGCTTTATTACCAGCTATGCCAACTGGCGCTGGATTTTCTTTATTAATGTGCCGCTGGGGCTGATTGCCATCGTGCTGGCGCTGCGCATTATCCCGGATATCTATGAAGAGAGCCGTCGCCCGTTCGACACCCCAGGCTTTATCGCCACCTCGGTGGCGATGGTCAGCCTGGTCTGCGCCATGGAGATGATGGGGGCGCAGCAGGTCAATACGGGGATCACCCTGGCGCTGCTGGCTATCGGGGTGGTCACGATGATCTATGCGCTGCGGCTTTTCCGGCGCGCTGAATGGCCGATGATCCGCCTGGATGCCCTGCAGGTGCCCACCTTTCGCGTGACGATGTACGGCGGGTCGCTGTTCCGCGCCTCCATCAGCGCCGTACCCTTTTTGCTGCCGCTGCTGTTTCAGGTGGGATTCGGCATGGATGCGTTCCACTCCGGTCTGCTGGTGCTGGCGGTGTTTGTCGGCAACCTGACCATCAAACCGGCGACCACCCCGCTGATTCGCGGGCTGGGGTTTAAAAAGCTGCTGCTGATCAACGGGGCGCTGAACGTGCTGGCCCTGCTGGCCTGCGCGTTCCTGACGCCGCAAACCCCGGTGTGGGTCATCATGCTGGTGCTCTATCTGGGCGGCGTATTTCGTTCCATTCAGTTTACCGCCATCAGCACCCTCGCCTTTGCCGACGTCCCTTCCCCGCAGATGAGCTATGCCAACACCCTGTTTTCGACCGCCACCCAGCTGGCGGTGGGGCTGGGGATCACCCTCGGCGCTATCGGGATCCGTATCGGCGAACTGTGCAGCGAGATGCTGGGGATTGAAGCGCTACCGGGGATCGGTTTCCGGCTGGCATTTGTGGCGATTGCGCTGGTCTGTCTGCTGGGGATGTTTGATACCCTGCGGCTGGTGAAAGATGCCGGCAGTGCGGTATCCCGCAAGCAGGCATAAAAAAAGCCAGCGCAAGCTGGCTTTTTCCTGGTGTTGGCAACTTAGCCGATAATGCCGCGGACAAAAGCTTCGATCTCTTTATCCTGGCAGTTCTCAAAGAAGCACTGCTGGAAACGCTGACCGGTCACTGCCGTTTTAACCAGCTCTGGATCGATAGCGCGCAGGGTGTCGAGATAGTTCTCTTTAACCACCGCGGCCTTAACCTGGTTCAGAATGCCGGCGTTGCGAACCTGCGGCTCTTTACGCTCTGGCGGATAACCTTCGCCATTACGGCCGGTGAAGGCTTTTTCAAAGATGAAGCGGACGTTCAGCTCTGCACCCCAGCCGAAGCCTTTGGCAAACGGCAGGGAGAGCGCGTTACCGTTGTTGATCTGGGCGAACAGGAAAGCATCCGCCGGATCGATGCAGTAGCCGCACACCACGCCCGGATGGATGTTCAGGGACATCAGCGCGCCCTGGCCGGTACCGCAACCGGTTACCACGAAATCAACCGCTTTCGAGTTCAGCAGAATGCTCGCCATGATCCCCAGGTGAATATAGGTCAGGTGGTGATCGTTTTCGTCGCTCATCCCAACGTTGTAGACCGGGAAACCTTTCTCTTCAGCAACGGCGTTCAATTCCTTGAGGATGATGGCGTTTTTTGGCGCCTGGCTGTTTTCCATCATCAGTGCAATTTTCATTCTTCGTCTCCTGAATGCGATGCGGGGCATCCCGCTGTGAATAGCTTACCTGTTCAACCTTACTACTAAGCAAACACACTTTCAAATTAAGTGAAAAATAGTTTCAAAAAACAAAGATGCGCTCACAATTTTGTACTCAGAGGCGTTTTTGCCACCGACGGATAAAAGGATGGCATAAGATTGAAGGAGCCGGGGTTCGTGGCAAAGAGAAGAGGCAGAACAGGCGTTTAATCCTGGCATTGCGGCGCACATCAGCCGCTAGTATAGATTATTTCAACGCATTCAGAGTGTTCTATGAAGAGATTATGCACTGGCGGCCTGCTCCTGTTACTGGCAGGCTGTAGCGTTACCCGGCAAGCAGAAGTCAGCAGCGTCGACGTCACGTCAGGTGTCGTCATGCTCAATTACGATCAGGCCATGTTGCAGAACGCCCGCTATGACGACTACGTCACCAGCGGCACCGCGACCCGTGAATGCCAGGCGATGGGATACAACACGGCCATGGCCTACGGTCAGCCGGTCAAAACCTGTAGCCTCATCAGCGGCTCGCTGTGCCTCAATGAGACCATGACCATCCAGTATAAGTGTTATGGTTATGCTCCGCCGCTCGTCGTCACGACGTCCGCCTGGTAATAATGCCATTGCCAGCGCTCCCGCTGGCAATAATATTTTAAACACGAAACAGAATAATTCTCATTAATATATTTAAATTACCCGCAATGCGTTTTATTCCCATTCGTATTATGATCGCTTAAATATTTATTTTACTTTTTGCAAATAAATAAATAACAAATTATAGTGACGCTCACGTTGACCAGTTAATAATAAAACGGAGCTACACCATGCTTAAAACTGAAATGATCGACAAGCTTAATGAGCAAATGAATCTGGAGCTGTACTCATCCCTGCTCTATCAGCAGATGAGCGCCTGGTGTAGCTATCACAGTTTTGAAGGCGCGGCGGCATTTATGCGCCGTCACGCGCAGGAAGAGATGAGCCACATGCAGCGTCTCTTTGATTATCTTACCGATACCGGCAGCCTGCCGCGCATCAACCCGGTGGCATCCCCCTTTGCAGAGTACGCATCGCTGGACGAACTGTTCCGCGCCACTTATGAGCACGAGCAGCTGATCACCCAGAAAATTAACGAACTGGTTCATGCGGCCATGACCAGCCAGGATTATGGCACCTTTAATTTCCTGCAGTGGTATGTGGCAGAACAGCATGAAGAAGAAAAGCTGTTTAAATCCGTGCTCGATAAACTGTCGCTGGCGGGTAAATCGGGTGAAGGGTTATACTTTATTGATAAAGAGCTGTCGACGCTCGACGCTCAAAATTAATATTACTGCGGCGCCTTCCGGCGCCGCGTTATTTTTAATGACGACAAATTTTACTTTCGTGCGTTGAAAAACCGGTATCCAGCGGAATAAATTTCCCGCGTGCCGCCAGAAACGCCACCAGCTCCGTCGCGGTCATTTCCGCCGCCGAACAGGTATGAAAACGTGCCGCCTCACCAAAGCGTGCGGTAATTGCCGCCACCAGGCTCGCTTCGGTGTACTGTTCACCGGAATCAATCATCATCGTCAGCACGTCGTGCCCATGTATGGATGCCATAAACCCTCCAGAATGAAAGGCGCAGCCTGACACGTTCCTCCTCTGCCCGCGTTGCGCTGGCGCAGGTTTACATACAGCCGGCACAGCTGGTACAGCGCCAGTCCTGTTTATTCACCGCCTGATAAAACTGACGATAGCTATCGGTTTCCAGCGGGATGGCGTGGTCGAAAAAGAGGTCGGTCAGCCACTCGACGTTCTCAATGATCCACTCATCTTCCTGTAAGCCCTGGGCGAAAGTTTCATCCTCAGGATCGATAATCGAGTAAATCGCCCAGGTACCCATGTCCTTTTCCTGCCGCGCCTCCGGCAGGGCTAACGCCTGCCCCTGCCAGGTGATGATCCAGTGCCCATGACACAATAAATTGCCTGAGCGACTCCATTTTGCACTGAAGGGGTTACTGCCGGTCATCGCCGTCTCACTTTTTTTGATTATTTATAAGAAACGTTTACGTTACGCCTGATTATCGGGCGAAAACATTGTCCTTATGAAGTAGGCGAATACCCCCACTTTCATGGGCATACGACCAGGCCGTCGCTCCGGGTTATTTCCGTAAACATTGTTTTACAGTCGTTGTAACGTCGGTTTGACGAACCTGCGCTTTTCCCTTACTCTGCGCCGCAGATTTTGTCGTGATACAGCAAGGCCGTAGAGGAAAACGTGAAGAACAGAACGCTGGGAAGTATTTTTATCGTCGCCGGAACGACGATTGGAGCTGGAATGCTGGCGATGCCGCTGGCGGCCGCGGGCGTCGGGTTTGGCGTCACGCTGGTATTGCTGGGCGTACTTTGGGCGCTGATGTGTTACACCGCCCTGCTGCTGCTCGAAGTGTATCAGCACGTTCCCGCCGATACCGGGCTGGGGTCGCTGGCCGGCCGCTATCTGGGCCGCTTCGGCCAGTGGATCACCGGCTTCAGCATGATGTTCCTGATGTATGCTCTGACCGCGGCCTATATTAGCGGCGCGGGGGAGCTCATCGCCTCCAGCGTTAACGACTGGTTCAACGCCGATATTACCCCTGCCACCGGGGTGATCTTCTTTACCCTGATTGGCGGCGGCGTGGTCTGCGTGGGCACCTCGCTGGTGGATCTCTTCAACCGCTTCCTGTTCTCGGCAAAAATCCTCTTCCTGGTCGTGATGCTGGCCCTGCTGGCACCGCATATTCATAAGGTCAACTTACTGACCCTGCCGCTGGAGAAAGGGCTGGCGTTGTCGGCCATCCCGGTGATTTTTACCTCGTTCGGTTTTCACGGCAGCGTGCCGAGCATCGTCAGCTATATGAATGGCAACGTGCGCAAGCTGCGCTGGATTTTTATTACCGGCAGCGCCATCCCGCTGGTGGCCTATATCTTCTGGCAGCTGGTCACCCTCGGCAGTATCAACTCTTCGACCTTTATGGGGATGCTGGCGAGCCACACCGGCCTGAACGGGCTGTTGCAGGCCCTGCGTGAAGTGGTTGCGTCGCCGCATGTGGAGCTGGCGGTGCACCTGTTTGCCGACCTCGCCCTGGCAACCTCGTTCCTCGGCGTGGCGCTGGGCCTGTTCGATTACCTTGCCGATCTGTTCCAGCGCAGCCGCACCCTGAGCGGGCGGATGCAGACCGGGGCGATCACCTTCCTGCCGCCGCTGGCGTTCGCCCTGTTCTATCCGCGCGGGTTTGTGATGGCGCTGGGGTATGCCGGGGTGGCGCTGGCGGTGCTGGCGCTGCTGCTGCCGTCGCTGCTGGTCTGGCAGAGCCGTAAGCAGCATGCCACCGGCGACTACCGGGTACCCGGCGGTAAACCGGCGCTGTGTCTGGTCTTCGCCTGCGGGATTGCGATAATCCTTGTGCAGTTTGGCATTGCGGCGGGGTTGTTACCGGAAGTGGGATAAGCAGTTGTGCCGGGTGGCGCTGCGCTTACCCGGCCTACGATAGCTGTAGGCCCGTGCAAGCGAAGCGCCGCCGGGCGCTGTTAATGCAGACAGCAGTTCTTGAATTTTTTACCGCTGCCGCACGGGCAGGGATCGTTGCGGCCGACTTTGGTGCCGTTGATCACCGGCTGCTGGGTGACCGGCTCCTGCGGGTTGGCAATCCAGTAGTTATACAGACGCAGCGCCGCCGGACGAATGTTCTCGATGCTCTGCTGGAACTCCTCTTCGCTGAAGCTGTCCAGACGCTCAAAGTTCTCTTCGGAGCCGTGCAGGGCAATCAAATCCAGATCGGCACGCAGGGATCCCGGCAGGGATGACCAGTCGGTCAACGCCACGCCGCGCATATAGCCGAAGCACCACTCCTCTACCACGGTATAAGTTTCGCCCTCGACGTCGTTCATGCCGAACATCGGTTCAAACTGTTCCGGGTAGTCGCTCAGGCGCTCGGCGATATCGTTCATGTGCTTGAAGCAGAGATCGATAAAGCGGTTCATCTCACGATCGTTCTTCCAGCGCGGAATGTTTTTCTCGCCGCCCCATACCGCCACCAGCCAGCGGTCCGGCTCAACCACCACCGGGCCAGACAGCACCGCGGTCAGCATCCCGTCGAGCTCCGAGACGTCTATAACGGACTCGCCGTCATGACCGTAGGTCATTAAGGTCTCTTCCAGCCACTCCATTTCGGTTTCGTTTAACGGGCCTTCGCTCATGGTAAATCTCCTGCAGAATTGAATTGCGTGCAGGGTAACACAGAAAGCGTGTTGAACTGTCCCCTTCCCCTGCTTATCCCGGGCGCTTTACTGGTGCAAATGCGTTTGAATCGTGACCGTTGCACAACTTATGTGCTTTGTTGTTAATGAGATGTGATCCCCGCTGTAATTTCACTGCGTGGTGCCGGGTGGCTTAAAACGGCGCTCTATACTGAAAATTGTCGAAACACAGGCAATCTGCTGCCGTTCTGGCAACCATTTTGCTTACTGTTGTGCTGAGGGTAAAACCCTCAGGCAATCTCGCCTGTTTCTGCGGTATGTCGTCCGTTTAGTGCATTACGTTTTGAACACGTTTTGGATTGGGTACGCCTCCGGCGTTCGACTACACAGGGTTGTGCCAAAAACCACTCAGAAAAGGTACATAATAATGTCGCTGAAATTGATCAGAAGTCCTCTCTCTATCGTGCTGGCAGGGTGTCTGGTGACGGCGTTTTCCGCCCAGGCTGATATCGTCATTGGCGTGGCTGGTCCCTTCACCGGGCCGAACGCCACCTATGGGGACCAGTACTGGCACGGCGCGACCCAGGCCGCGGAAGACATTAACGCCGCGGGCGGCATTAATGGCGAGAAGATCAAACTGGTGCAGGGCGATGATGCCTGTGAACCGAAACAGGCCGTCTCGGTCGCTAACCGTCTGGTTGACCAGGATAAGGTCAAAGCCGTGGTCGGCCACTTCTGCTCCTCCTCCACCATGCCGGCCTCCGAGGTCTATAACGACGCCGGCGTACTGGCGATCACCCCGGGCTCCACCAACCCGCTCATCACCGAGCGCGGCATGAGCGACATGTTCCGCATGTGCGGTCGTGACGACCAGCAGGGCCAGGTCGCCGCTGATTTCATTATCGATAAGCTGAAAGCCAAACGGGTGGTGATCATTCACGACAAAGACACCTACGGCCAGGGGCTGGCGGATGCCACCAAAGCGGCGCTGGCGAAACGCGACGTTAAGGATGTGATGTACGAAGGCCTGTCGCGGGGCGAAAAAGACTTTAACGCGCTGGTGACCAAAATCGGTGCCCAGAAGCCGGATGTGGTCTTCTTCGGCGGCTGCCACCCGGAAGCGGGCCCGCTGGTGCGCCAGATGCGTGAGCAGGGCGTGCAGGCCAAATTCTTCTCCGGCGACTGTATCGTCAACGAAGAGATGGTTACCGCCGCCGGGGGCGCGCAATACACCAACGGCATCTATATGACCTTCGGCAAAGACCCGCGCCTGATCCCGGAAGGCAAAGCAGTGATCGACAAATTCCGCGCCAGTAAATTCGAGCCGGAAGGCTACACCCTCTACTCCTACGCCTCTATCCAGGCCATTGCTGCGGCCTTTAAAGCTGCGGGCGGTGCCGATCCGGCCAAAGCCAGCGAATGGCTGAAGGCTAATTCGGTGGATACCGTGATGGGCAAAAAATCCTGGGACAGCAAAGGCGACCTGAAAGTCTCCGACTACGTGGTGTACGAGTGGGACGACAAGGGAAAATATAAGGAAGTGCAGTAACGGGACGGAATCACGCTCAACGTCGGTATGGCGACATACCGACGCAGTATAAACATCGGGCCGCGCCCTGAACGGGCGGCCTAAAACACGAGCGCGCGATGATGGAAACTTTCTTTCTGCAGCAGTTAATCAATGGCTTAACGCTGGGGTCGGTCTACGGTTTGATCGCCATCGGCTACACCATGGTCTACGGCATTATCGGCATGATTAACTTCGCCCACGGCGAAGTGTATATGATCTCCGCCTATCTCTGCGCCATCGGCCTGGCGCTCCTCTCCTTCTTCGGGCTGGAATCCTTTCCGCTGCTGATCCTCGGTACGCTGGTGTTCACCATCGTGGTGACGGGGGTCTATGGCTGGACCATCGAGCGGATCGCCTATAAACCGCTGCGTAACTCCACGCGCCTGGCCCCGCTGATCTCCGCCATCGGCATGTCGCTGATCCTGCAAAACTACGCCCAAATCAGCCAGGGGCCGCGCCAGCAGGGGGTCCCCACCATGCTCGACGGGGTGCTGCGTTTTCATATTGGCGAGGGCTTTGTGCAGATCACCTACACCAAAGTCTTCATTCTGATCGCCTCGTTCACCGGGATGCTGCTGCTCACCTGGATAATCAGCAATACCCGGCTCGGGCGGATGTGCCGCGCCGTGCAGCAGGATCGCAAGATGGCGTCGATTCTGGGTATCAATACCGACCGGATCATCTCCCTGGTGTTCGTGATTGGCGCGGCGATGGCCGGGCTGGCAGGAGTGTTGATCACCATGAACTACGGCACCTTTGATTTTTACGCCGGTTTTATCATCGGGATTAAAGCCTTTACCGCCGCCGTTCTCGGGGGGATCGGCTCCCTGCCCGGCGCGATGCTGGGGGGCCTGATCCTCGGCATTGCCGAGGCGCAATTCTCCGGCATGGTGAACTCCGACTATAAAGATGTGTTCTCCTTTGGATTGCTGGTGGTGATCCTGATTTTCCGTCCTCAGGGACTGCTTGGCCGCCCTGTTGTGGCCAAGGTGTGAGGGAAAAAAGATGACTGCACAAATCGTTTCGCAACCCGCATCCCACGAGGGGTTTTCGCTTAAGCGCTGTCTTCTCGACGCCATTTTTGCCGGCATGGTGGCGCTGATCGTTTTTGGTCCCATCGCCGGCGTGGTGCTGGATGGCTACAGCTTTAACTTCGAAGGGCGGCGGCTGGCGTGGATCATTGCCACGGTGATGACGGGCCGTTTCTTACTGAGCGCCTTTTTAACCACCGCGCCGGGCCGACGGGTGATGGCCCGCTTCGACAACGATAACTCAGGGGTCTACGTCCGCCCGCCAGAGTACAAAAGCCGGATGCGCTGGATCCTGCCGCTGATTATCGCCCTGGCGGTCTGTTTTCCGTTCGTCGCCACCAAGTACGTGCTGACGGTGGCGATCCTCGGCCTGATCTACGTCCTGCTCGGCCTCGGGCTGAACATCGTGGTGGGGCTCGCGGGCCTGCTGGACCTCGGCTATGTCGCCTTTTATGCCATTGGGGCCTACGGCCTGGCGCTGGGCTATCAGTATCTGGGGCTCGGCTTCTGGACCATGCTGCCGCTGGCGGCGCTGATGGCCGCTGCGGCCGGGGCTCTGCTCGGCTTCCCGGTGCTGCGCATGCACGGCGACTATCTGGCGATTGTGACCCTCGGCTTTGGGGAGATCATCCGCCTGGTGCTGAACAACTGGCTCACCTTCACCGGCGGGCCGAACGGTATCTCCGCCCCACCCCCTACCCTGTTCGGGCTGGAGTTTGGCCGTCGGGCGAAAGATGGCGGCGTGCCCTTCCACGAGTTCTTCAACCTGACCTTTAACCCCAATCTGAAGTTCATCTTTATCTACGCCATTCTGCTGCTGGTGGTGCTGCTGGTGCTGTACATCAAGCACCGCCTGACGCGGATGCCGATTGGCCGCGCCTGGGAGGCGCTGCGTGAAGACGAGATTGCCTGCCGCTCCATGGGCCTCAACCATGTGCTGGTCAAGCTGTCGGCCTTTACCCTCGGGGCCTCTACCGCGGGCATTGCCGGCGTGTTTTTCGCCACCTATCAGGGGTTTGTTAACCCCACCTCGTTCACCTTCTTTGAGTCGGCCCTGATCCTCGCCATTGTGGTGCTAGGCGGGATGGGCTCCACCCTCGGGGTGGTGCTGGCGGCCTTTGTGCTCACCGTCACCCCCGAACTGCTGCGCACCTTCGCCGAGTACCGCGTGCTGCTGTTCGGCGTCCTGATGGTGGTGATGATGATCTGGCGACCGCGGGGGCTGATTCGCATCAACCGTAGCGGCTTCGCGGTGCGAAAAGGAGTGGCGCCATGAACGGGACCATTTTAAGCGTGGAGCATCTGATGATGCACTTTGGCGGCATCAAGGCGCTTAACGACGTGAATCTTGAGGTGCAGCGCGGCTCTATCACCGCCCTGATCGGGCCGAACGGTGCGGGGAAAACCACGGTGTTCAACTGCCTGACCGGGTTTTATAAAGCCTCCGGCGGCAATATTTTGTTCAATACTCGCAGCAAAACGACCAACGTGATTCAGATCCTCGGGCAGAAATTCCAGCCGGGGGACTGGATCAACCCGGCACAGTTCGGCCAGCGTCTGTTTTATAAAATGTTTGGCGGCACCCATCTGGTCAACCGCGCCGGGCTGGCGCGTACCTTCCAGAACATCCGCCTGTTCCGCGAGATGTCGGTGGTGGAGAACCTGCTGGTGGCGCAGCACATGCAGGTGAACCGCAACCTGCTGGCCGGGGTGTTGAACACCTCCGCCTACCGCCGGGCGGAGAGCGACGCCCTGGACCGGGCCTTTTACTGGCTGGAGGTAGTGGATCTGGTGGACTGCGCCAACCGCCTCGCAGGCGAAATGTCCTACGGCCAGCAGCGGCGGCTCGAGATTGCCCGCGCCATGTGTACCGGGCCGGAGATGATCTGTCTCGATGAACCGGCCGCCGGGCTCAACCCGGTGGAGACCCACACGCTGAGTAACATCATCCGTTTCCTGCGCGATCGCCACGACATTACCGTCCTGCTGATCGAACACGATATGGGGATGGTGATGGAGATATCGGATCACATCATCGTCCTCGACCACGGGGATGTGATTGCTCAGGGCAAACCGGAGCAGATCCAGCACGATGAAAAAGTCATTGCCGCCTATCTGGGCACCGATGAAAGCGAGGTCAGCGTATGAGTGAGGCAATGCTGGAGTTTCGTCAGGTGGATGTCTATTACGGGGTGATCCAGGCGCTGAAGCAGGTTTCATTGCAGGTCAACCCCGGCGAAACCGTGGCGCTGATCGGCGCGAACGGGGCGGGCAAATCGACCCTGCTGATGTCCATTTTCGGGCAGCCCAGGGTACGCGACGGGCAAATTCTGTTTTGCGGCGAAGACATCAGCCATAAATCGACCCACTACGTGGCCTCGGGCGGCATCGCCCAGGCCCCGGAAGGACGGCGCATCTTCCCCGATATGACCGTCGAAGAGAACCTGCTGATGGGCACCATCCCCATCGGCAACCAGTATGCGACAGAGGATCTCCAGAGCATGTTTGACCTCTTTCCGCGTCTGAAAGAGCGGCGTAAACAGCGGGCGATGACCATGTCCGGCGGCGAGCAGCAGATGCTGGCTATCGCCCGCGCCTTAATGAGCCGGCCTAAACTGCTACTGCTTGATGAGCCGAGCTTAGGGTTAGCGCCGATAGTGGTGAAGCAGATCTTCCAGACCCTGCGCGAGCTGGCGCGCAACGGGATGACGATATTTCTCGTGGAACAGAACGCGCACCATGCGCTAAAGCTCTCCGATCGTGGATATGTGATGGTCAATGGCCAGATCCGCCTGAGCGGCAGCGGCGAGGAGCTGCTCGGCAATCAGGACGTCAGAAAGGCCTATCTGGGCGGCGTGTAGCCAGGACGATCCCGCCAGTCAGCTCTCCCTGACTGGCATCACTCGTGGAGATCGTCAGGAAGCTGCGCGTACGCCACTTTCTGCTGCTTAAAGTTGGTCACCGAGGGGGAGCCCACATCCTGCTCCGAGACAAAGGGGTATTTCGGGCTTAACTCTTTGGCCTCGATCCCGGTCCAGACGGAGAAGAAATCGAGAAAATCGTTGGCAGAGCGGCGGGCTTTAATCAGGCGATGCTCTTTGTCGTCACTCGACATGATCATAAAGGGCACCTGATAGTTTTGCTGGAAGGCATCACCATGCCCCATATACTGGCCCCCGGTCAGACGGGATTTATAGGTCAGACCGTGATCGGAGAAATAGACCATCGAGAAGCTGTCGCCGGTATTTTGTAGCTGCTGATAAAGCTGTTTTAACAGGGTGTCGGTCTGGGTGATGCTGTAGATGTAGCAGGAGGTCTCTTTCGACTGTACAAATTCGGTATATTTTCCCTGGGTGCGCTCGCAGGCCTGGGGATGCGAGCCCATTAAATGCAGGACGATCAGCTGCGTTTGGCTGTGGCGGGTAGAGAGCACCTGCTGCGTCATCTGCAATAGGGCTTCATCCCGGGGATTATTTTCATCTTCATAATACCCTTTGCGCAAAAACTGCACGTTATTCGCACGCTTCGCAATACTGGCGACAGCGGTATCGTTTTCCCCAATTTGTCCCTGATTGGAGAACCACCAGGTCTGGAATCCTGCGCGGTTTGCCAGCGTGACGAAGTTATTCTGATACTCCGGATTCCCCCCGTTCACCCGGGTCATGGACAGGCCCAGTGAGGTTTGGGTGGAGGCGCTGGAGGAGACAAAATCCGTGAACAACGTACCGTTAACCGTGCTGGCAAAGGGGGTGTTTTTCCACTGCCCGCCAAAAGCCCCCAGGGCATCCCGACGCGCACTTTCACCGATCACCACCACGTAGTTGTGGTAGCGGGGCTTCACCGCCAGCACGGTCCAGTTGTCCTTCATTTTAGCCAGCTCCAGCATGTGTGCTTTTTCCTGCACCACCTCGTGGTTGTTGATCACCACGTCCTTCACGAAGCGGAACACCGGATAGCCCACATCCAGCAGGGTAAAGCTTCCCCAGTGGACCAGGTTTTTCATCGGCGTCATAAAGAAACAGGCGACGCTGAAGGCCAGACAGAGCATATCCACGCGGCGCCACGCCATATGCGGCGTAATTTTACGCCGTAGCGCTACCCCGCCTAGTGCCAGAATAATTAATGAAACCAGATAGCTGTGCCAGGGGAATATCGTCAGGATCTCAACGGATTCAGTCACGTTGGTGGAGTGTAGCGCCAGCAACGTATTAAAATTCGGCGCGCCATAGGCCTGTTGAAACGGGAAGTACATTGCCGCCAGCAGGCTGCACAGGGCAATAAACCCTTTCTGCACGCGCGGCGCGATCCGCCAGAGAACAAATAATACGCAGCTAAAGGCCACCGAATAGATCAGGCTGAAAGAATACCCAAACGAATAATTAATCAGCACGGACTGGAGAAAATAAAAAGCTGTCCATGGATTAAGCGTAATATCGCGGATCCAGAGGGTATATTTACTCGCGGTTATATTCATATTGACCGTAATCCACAATAAGCCGCAGCAAAATGCTGGCGCCAAGGATCAAAAAAACCGCCGGAAAGGCGATATAGGGATAAAAATGGAGCATTTTAGGGAGAAACTTATCCAAAGATAGAGCGCGGGGGTGGGAAAATCAACGTTTTGTCATCTCATCTTCAGCAAATTGAAGCAATATCATCATAATTTATTAATAATTGTGTGGTAGCGCGTCTTTCTCACAATTTAAGAAAGACGCAAAGGCGATAATATGAATTAAACCATCATCAATTATTATTATTTTTACGGTTTTTCAATGCGGTTCACGGTTGCCGTATAGCCCGTTTTCGCCACCGCCTGTAATAACGTCTCCGTCGGGAATCCCTCCGGGACGATGACGTCGGTTTGCCGCGTCTTCAACGACGCTTTCGCTTTTACCACCCCTTCCGTTTCACGCAGGGCCTGGTTGACCGAAATCACGCACAGCGAGCAGGTCATGCCCTGCACGTCCAGCACCACTTTTTCATTTGCAGCCTGCGCGCACAGCGGCAGTAACAGACTCGCGGTTATCAGCAGTCGTTTCATTCCATCACCTCATAATACCAGGCCACCACCGTGGGGTAGAACAGTACCAGCAACAGTACCGGCAGCGAGAGCCAGAACAGCAGACGCATTTGCCTCAGCGTCATCCGCCCGGTACACCACGGCCGCGTTGAAAAATAGAGCCGCCAGAACACCCGCAGCATCAGTGCTGACGAGAGCAGGATCATCGGCACCCGCAGGAACTCAAGCTGGCTGAGGCCGGCAAAACCGGCGGCCGAGAAACCAAACAGCAGATAGAGCAGCGGCCCGACGCAGCACAGCCCGGCGGTGACGGCCGCCGCGGCCGCCGTCAGCAGGGTCAGCCCTGCACCCTTAGCGTTGTTCTGTTGAGACATAGTGGTACGTAAACACCTTTGGATCGTAAAAATTGAGTGGGTCGCCGTCCACCTCGGCATAAGGGTAGCCAAAGTTATTCACCGCGCCCTGCTCCGTCGCCGGGTACAGCTCGAAATCGCGCCCGTAGTTGAAGCCCACCCAGTTCATCTCCCAGTTGCCAAACAGGTACGTATTCACCGCCTGCACATCGGGATCCTGATGGGCTTTTTTCTCCGCCAGACGCATTTTGGTGACGTCCGCCGGATCGCACGGCAGCCAGCCGTATCCCGCCAGATAAAATTCCGCCCGGCAGTGCTGCCCGCCGCTGACGTCGGAGACGCCCGCGCTGTCGGCCTTGCCGAAGGCGCTGGCGGAGTAACGCTCCAGTTTATTGGCCCGGCCCAGGCGGATGCCGAACAGCTCCCGCGCCGGAATGCCGCTGGCCCGCGCCAGGGCGACAAACACCGAGCTGATGTCGGTGCATTTGCCGCTGAGCTTGCCGCTTTGCAAAATGGTGGCCACATCGCCGGTGCCACAGCCAATCACGTCGTTATCGCGCTCCATATGGCTGCTGACCCACTCGTAGATGAGACGCGCTTTCTTCAGCGGATCGGTTTCGCCGGCGGTGATTTTTTGCGCCGTTTCGCGCACCAGTCCATCAACCGGGGTATGGGTTGTCGGCAGCAGGTACGGCTTCACCGCCAGCGGATAGACGATCTGTTCCGGTGCCTGCCAGTGTTTCAGAGCCTCATGCTTCAGCGGCTCCCAGTCTGCCGTTTCGATCTCCAGATCGAGCTGGAGCAGCAGATCGCCGTCGGATTTTGGCCAGGTCGCGAACAGCGTTTTAGCCCCATAGGCGTTGTTGGTGGTGATATACGCCTGCTGGTAGTTACCGCTGAACGTCAGGCCGGTCATCTGCTGAAAGGCGGTATCCACCGGTAACGGGATCCAGAGTTTGACTGTCCCGCTGGAGCCCTGCGGCGGTGCCAGTTTATAGGTTTGTGACAGGACAAAACGACGGCGCATCACCGGCGCGGCGAGCGGAGCGCTGTTTTGCGCCACCGTCTGGCTGGCAACGACCGGGCCTACTAAGCCTGCGGCAGAAAGAAGAACGCTGGATTTAAGAAATTGTCGACGCTGCATGGCTATCTGTCCCTTGTAAATGAATGTTCATCACAGCAGACAGGGGCTGGCGCGGAGTGATAGAGATGATTCATCAATAACAGACCTGTTAACTGTGAATAAAAGATTAAGCGCCGTTATTAGGCGGCATTCTGGCGGGGTTGTACAGGCATGAAGGCAAAAAATCGAGAATAACCGCAACAATTGCAGGGCGAGAGATCGGGATTGGCTAAATAGTGTGCGGCCTGCGCGCCCTCACCCCATCCCTCTCCCTGAATGAAGAGGAACCGACCGCACGCTTATTTTATTCGCGAACAAATATTGGCAATGATTATTCTCACCTAATATTAAAAATGAACACGGCTATCTCAACCAACACATCGTCATTATCACTTTAATTTTTTACCACCCTACAGAGGTATGAGATGAGAAAAATGTGCTTAACAAAATTATTGTCTGCGAGTTTGCTCGGGCTGATGGTTTTCTCCACCGCTGCAATGGCGAAAGAAATTGAAGTGGTTAATATCTCAAAAATAGATGGCATGCCCTGGTTTAATCGCATGGGTGAAGGGGTCACTAAAGCGGGAAGCGACCTCGGGATTAAAGCTTCTCAGGTGGGGCCATCCAGTACCGATGCGCCACAACAGGTCAAAATCATTGAGGACTTAATCGCTAAAAAAGTTTCCGCGATCGGTATCGTGCCTAATGACGCCGATGTTCTCGAGCCGGTATTTAAAAAGGCGCGTGAGGCGGGCATCGTGGTATTAACCAATGAATCCCCGGGGCAACCCAGCGCCAACTGGGATGTGGAAATTATCGATAACCAGAAATTTGCCGCCGACAACGTTGAAGAGATGGCGAAAGCCATTGGCGGTAAAGGGGGCTATGTCATCTATGTTGGCAGCCTGACCGTGCCGCAGCATAACCTGTGGGCGGATCTGTTCGTGAAATACCAGAAAGAGCATTACCCGGAAATGCATGAAGTCACCAACCGGATGCCGGTGGCTGAAAACATCGACGACGCCCGCCGCACCACCATCGATCTGATGAAAGCCCATCCCGACATGAAAGGGATTGTCTCATTTGGTTCTCAGGGGCCTATCGGTGCGGGCCGCGCGGTGAAAGAGAAACGAGCGAAAGGCAAAGTCTTTGTCTACGGCATGATGATCCCATCCCAGGCCGCCTCGCTGATTAAAAGCGGCGATATTGCCATGGGGATCACCTACGATCCGGCTTCTGCGGGTTATGCCATCACCGCCATCGCCGACAAGGTCCTGAAAGGGGAAGAGATTACCCAGGGTCTGGAGATCCCCAACCTCGGTAAAGCGGACGTCGATAGCGATAAACGCATTATCAAGTTCCACAAAGTCCTGCGCGTCACCAAAGAGAATATTGATAGCCTGTATTAATCGGTTGAACCCGCACGCCCTGTCAGGGCGTGCGGCATGAGCCCCTGAGAGGTAGATATGGCGCCCTTTATTTCACTGGGTAAGATCAGCAAAACCTTCTACGGTGTGAAAGCGCTGGATAACATCAACCTGACGCTGGTTCCCGGAGAAGTTCACTGTCTGGCCGGGCAGAACGGTTGCGGTAAATCGACGCTGATTAAAATCATCTCCGGCGTCTATAAACCCGATCCCGGTTTTGAGCTCGCCATCGAGGGTAAACCTTACGCCCATCTTTCACCCATCGACTCCGTTAAAGCCGGAATTCAGGTTATCTATCAGGATCTCTCCTTATTCCCCAATTTAACCGTTGCGGAAAATATCGGTATTCACCAGCACCACCACCATCTGCTGGTCAACAAGCGCGAGATCCGCCGTATCGCAGCGCTGACGATGAAGAGTATCGATGCGAAATTAGATCTGGATGCCAACGTGGACTCCCTGCCCATCGCCCAACGTCAGCTCGTGGCCATCTGCCGGGCGCTGGCCCAGGAAGCCAGGCTAATCATTATGGATGAACCCACCGCCTCGCTGACCATCCAGGAGGTAAAGGGGCTGCTGCGGGTGATCGGCGACCTGAAGAAAAGAAATATCTGCGTGGTTTTTGTCAGCCACCGGCTGGATGAGGTGCTGGAAATCTCCGACCGTATCAGCGTGCTGAAAAACGGCAGCCTGATCGGCACCTTCCCCGCCAGCGAGATCAATAATAAAAAACTGGCGTTCTTGATGACCGGCAAAGAGTTCTCGTATGCGGTGCTGCCGCCGATTGAGAAAATTGGCGAGGTGGCGCTAAAGGTTAATAACCTCACCAAAGCTCAGCAATATAAAGATATCTCTTTTCAGATCCATCAGGGGGAGATCCTCGCCATAACCGGGCTGCTGGGTGCCGGGCGCACGGAGCTCTGCCTCAGCCTGTTCGGTCTCACAAAACCCGATTCCGGTGAGATAGTACTGGAGGGCAAAGTGGTTCATTTCGCCAGCAACCGGGATGCGGTGAAAGCCGGAATTGGCTATGTCCCGGAGGACCGGATGAGCACCGGCCTGGTGATGGATCAGTCGATCAATGACAATATTATTTCGACCATACTGAAGCGGCTAAAAACGCCCTTCAGGCTGTTGGAAAGGTCTAAATCGGACCGCATCGTCGCGGAACTCGTCGAGCAGCTGAGCATAAAAATTGGCAGCGTGGATCTGCCCGTTAACACCCTCTCCGGCGGCAATGCCCAGCGCGTGGCGATTGCCAAATGGCTGGCCATCAACCCTAAAGTACTGATCCTTGACTCGCCCACCGTCGGCGTCGACATTGCCAATAAAGCCGGGATCTACCAGATCATCTCAGCCCTGTCACGCAAGGGGATCGCGGTGCTGATGATCACCGATGAGATCGACGAAGCCTTCTTTAACAGCCATCGGATTTTAGTGATGCGCAAGGGCGAGATCGTCGCGGAGATCCTCCCGGAAAAGACCACAGAGGCCGCGCTGGCAGAGGTCGTCAATGGTTAAGAAAATCGGGGTGAAAACCCATGAGCTGTTCCTCGGGCTGACCATTATTTTGATTGGCGGCTATCTGTCGTTTGCCAGCGCCGATTTTATGACCCTCGGCAATATCTACGACCTGATCAACAACTACGCCATGTTAACCATCCTGGCCTGCGGCCTGTTCATCGTCCTGATCTCTGGCGGGATCGATATCTCATTCCCGGCCATGACCATCATCTCCCAGTACGTTATGGTCACCCTGATACAGGGCACCAGCGGCAACTTTGCCCTGGCGTTTGCGCTGTCAGGCGGGCTGGGTTTACTGCTCGGCCTGGTCAACGCCACGCTGGTTAACCGGCTAAAGGTGCCCTCCATCATCATTACCATTTCAACCCTCAATATTTTTTACGGCCTGCTGCTGTACCTGACCAAAGGAGTCTGGCTGTACAGCTATCCGGAGTGGTTTGAACAGGGGGTGATGCTGTTTAAATTCACCGCTGCCGTTGGCTACGATTACGGTTTAAGCCTGCCAATCCTTACCCTGCTGGTAGTGGTGGCGTTAACCGGCTTTATCATGAACAAAACCAGCATTGGCCGGATGATTTACGCCATGGGCGGCAACCGCGAAGCGGCCTCCCGGATGGGATTCGGCATCTTTAAAATGCAGCTGTTTGTTTACGGCTATATGGGGCTGATGTCCGGCGTGGCCGGCGTGGTCCAGTCCGCGACCGTCTTAACCGTCGCCCCCGACTCCCTGCTGGGCTATGAGCTGACGGTGCTCGCGGCGGTGGTGTTAGGCGGAACCAGTATTGTCGGCGGGCGCGGGACCTTACTCGGCACCCTGTTGGGGGTGATTTTACTGGCCGTGATACAAAACGGCCTCAATCTGACAGGGGTCTCCTCTTACTGGCATACGGTCGTTACCGGTGTGGTGATCGTCACCAGCATCAGCATGACGGCATGGAGTCAGCGCAAAGGTCAGGGAGTAGTAGCATGAACGCCAGAAAAACCCAGGATCGCGTTGAGATTTACCTGAGTGTGTTAATCGCCGTCGTCGTGATTGCGTTTAGCTGCCTTATCCCCTCTGTCTTCTGGTCGTCAGCCAACTTCCAGTCTGTCGCCTCGCAGATGCCGATCCTCGGGGTACTGGCGTTAGCCATGGCGGTCACCATCCTTACCGGTGGGATCAATCTGTCCATCATCGCCACCATGAACGCCTGTGGGCTGGTGATGGCCTGGGTCGCCACGCATTATCCCCCGACCCTGAGCAGTATGCTGCTGGTGCTGGCTGCCGGACTGGCCATGGCTATCGTGATTGGATCGGTTATTGGATTTTTGGTTGCTGTGGTGCGGGTCTCGCCCATTCTGGCGACGCTCGGGATCATGACCCTGCTGAAGGGGATAAATATTCTGATCTCTAAAGGCTCGTCGATCTCGAACTTCCCCGACACCATTCTGGCGATTAACAGTACCAATATCCTCGGCATCCCGCTGCCGTTACTGGTGTTTCTGGCTGTGGTGGCGGTGCTGTGGGTGATCCTCGAAAAATCCGCCTTTGGGCGCACGATCTACCTCATCGGCTCGAATGAACAGGCAACCCACTACGCCGGGATCAACACCCGTAAGACCCTTATCTGGGTTTATATACTTTCATCTGTACTGTGCGTGATTGCCGCGCTGCTGATGATGTCCAAGCTGAACTCGGCCAAGGCCTCTTACGGTGAGTCTTATCTGCTGGTATCGATTCTGGCGGCAGTGCTGGGCGGGGTAAACCCCGACGGCGGCTTCGGCAAGGTCTTTGGCATGGTGATGGCGCTGATCCTGCTGCAGATGCTGGAGAGTGGTCTGAACATTCTTGGGGTGAGTAGCTATATCACCATGGCCCTGTGGGGCGGCCTGCTGCTGGCGTTTATTTTCCTGAAGGGGGCTAATTTGTCGCGCCTGTTCAGCAGGTCCTGATCGTCAGAGGAGCTAATCGGAAAGCGGTCACCCATCGCGAAATGATGTCAGATAAGCCAAATTTCAGGCACAAAAAAACCACCTTTCGGTGGTTTCACGACACTGCTTATTGCTTTGATTATTCTTTGCTTTCCCATGGTAGCCGGAGTGGGACTTGAACCCACACAGCGCGAACGCCGAGGGATTTTAAATCCCTTGTGTCTACCGATTCCACCATCCGGCCTCGGGAAGAAAGTGGAGGCGCGTTCCGGAGTCGAACCGGACTAGACGGATTTGCAATCCGCTACATAACCGCTTTGCTAACGCGCCTTAAATCTTTTGTCTTGCGACTGACACCCGCTATTGCGACTGTCTTAAATTTGGAGCGGGAAACGAGACTCGAACTCGCGACCCCGACCTTGGCAAGGTCGTGCTCTACCAACTGAGCTATTCCCGCAATCATCAAGTCATTGTGCTAATCACTTGATTTTGTTATCGACTAACGAACCGTGCCGTCGTTCGATGCGTTGCATTCTACTTACCTGACGCTTTGAGTCAACGTTATTTTTCTTAACTCAAGATCGTTTGCTGAAAATTACGGCGAAACGATCACTGATCAAGCAAATCGCCGCGTGCAGCGTTCAAATATTGCAACATTGACCAGAGCGTCAGCACTGCGGCGACCATAAACAAGCCGATACCAGCCCACTCCACCCACTCGTTAGGACGCCACAGCATCCACACCAGCGCCGCCATCTGCGCGGTGGTTTTCACCTTGCCGATCCAGGAGACCGCCACGCTGCTGCGTTTACCCAGCTCGGCCATCCACTCGCGCAGGGCCGAGATGATAATTTCACGGGCAATCATGGTAGCGGCAGGCAGTGTCACCCACCAGCTGTGATAATGCTCCACCACCAGCACCATGGCGATGGCGACCATCACCTTATCGGCTACCGGGTCGAGGAAGGCACCGAAACGGGTGCTTTGGTTCCAGCGACGCGCCAGATAGCCGTCAAACCAGTCGGTCACGGCCGCGACAAAAAAGATCAGGGCACAGGCAAAAGGCGCCCAGACGAACGGCAGGTAAAACGCCAGCACAAAGAAAGGGATAAGGACGACGCGGAAAAGCGTTAACAACGTAGGGATGTTTAATCGCATAGTGACGGTAACTGTTTGTTGTCAGTAATTATTAGCCCTATGTTGCTACAGAGCCCTCAATGTTTCAACGAGTAGTAGATCTTTTCTGCCAGCCCCTGCGAAATACCCGGCACTTTTGCAATTTCCTCCACGCTGGCGTTGAGTAATCCTTGCAAACCGCCCATGTATTTCAGCAGCATCTGGCGACGCTTTGGCCCGACCCCTTCGATCGTTTCCAGCGTACTGGTGTTTTTGACCTTTGCCCGTTTCTTACGATGGCCGCCGATCGCATGATCGTGCGACTCGTCGCGAATATGCTGGATCACATGCAGCGCGGGTGAATCCGGCGGCAGGCTAAAGCCCTCCCCTTCCGGCTCCAGGAACAGCGTTTCCAGCCCGGCTTTACGGTCAGTGCCTTTGGCCACGCCCAGCAATAGCGGATGATGCTTATCCCAGGGGACATCCAGCTCGGCAAACACCGATTTTGCCTGGCCGAGCTGCCCTTTACCACCGTCAATGACGATAACGTCCGGGATCTTACTCTCTTCAATGGCTTTGCCGTAGCGACGGCGTAACACCTGATTCATTGCGGCGTAGTCATCCCCGGGGGTGATGCCGGTAATGTTGTAGCGACGGTACTCCGCGCGCAGCGGCCCGTTGGCATCGAACACCACGCAGGAGGCAACGGTCTGCTCACCCATCGTGTGGCTGATGTCGAAACACTCCATCCGTTTCACTTCTGGCAGCTGCAGCGTGGTCGCCAGCGCGGCAAGACGCTGATGAACGGTGGACTGCTGAGACAGTTTGGTGCTCAGTGCCGTCGCCGCGTTCGTGCGCGCCAGCTTAAGGTAACGAGCCCGATCGCCACGCGGTTTGGTCTGAACGTTCACCCGACGACCTGCCAGCTCCGACAGGGAATCGGACAGCAGCGTCTTATCGCTCAAATTAAAATCGAGCAAAATTTCCGACGGCAGGGTTCGCATCTGGCTGCCCTGCAAATAGAACTGGCCGACAAAGGTCTCCACCACTTCGCCCAGCTCGGTGCCGCCCGGCACTTTCGGGAAGTAGCTGCGGCTGCCCAGCACCTTGCCCTGACGGATAAACAGCACATGCACACAGGCCATGCCTGCATCAAAGGAGACGCCAATCACGTCCAGGTCATCGCCGGTATTGGAGACAAACTGTTTTTCCGTGACCCGACGTACGGCCTGGATCTGATCGCGGATCCGCGCCGCCTCTTCAAAGTTCAGCGCCTGGCTGGCCTTCTCCATGCGGGCAATCAGCTGGGTCAGGACCTGATCGTCTTTACCGGCGAGGAACAGGCGCACATATTCTACCTGCTGCGCATACTCCTCTTCGCTGACCAGCCCTTCCACACAGGGCCCGAGGCAACGACCAATCTGATACTGCAGACAAGGGCGGGAGCGGTTGCGGTAGACGCTGTTTTCGCACTGGCGAATCGGGAAGATCTTTTGCAGCAGCGCCAGCGTTTCCCGCACGGCATAACCGTTAGGGAACGGGCCGAAGTACTCGCCTTTCGCATGTTTAGCGCCGCGATGGGTCGCCAGACGCGGATGGGTGTCGCTGCTGAGAAAGATAAACGGATAGGATTTGTCATCGCGCAACAGCACGTTATAACGCGGCTGATAGAGCTTGATGTAGTTATGCTCCAGCAACAGCGCTTCGGTCTCCGTGTGGGTCACAGTGACATCGATCTGCTGGATCTGAGCGACCAGCGCTTCTGTTTTGCGGGAGGCAAGATTGCTGCGGAAATAGCTGGAAAGTCGCTTTTTGAGATCTTTCGCTTTTCCGACGTAGATAACCGTCCCGCCGGCGTCATACATCCGGTAGACGCCTGGCTGGCTGGTAACAGTTTTCAGGAAAGCACTGGATTCAAACACATCACTCACTGACTAATTAGGGTCTCGGCATTGCACAGACCATGACGGATGGCCAGGTGAGTGAGTTCAACGTCGCCATGTATGTTCAGTTTACTGAACATACGGTAGCGGTAGCTGTTCACCGTTTTCGGGCTGAGATTAAGCTGCTCGGAGATCTCATTCACCTTTTGGCCTTTGGTAATCATCAGCATAATCTGCAATTCGCGCTCAGACAAACTGGCAAAGGGTGATTCGGTCTTTTCTGGCTCAATCTGGCTGAGTGCCATCTGCTGTGCGATATCAGAAGCGATATAGCGCTGCCCGGAAAATACGGAGCGGATCGCATTAACCATCTCCTGGGGAGCTGCGCCTTTGCTTAAATAGCCAGCAGCGCCAGCCTGCATTACTTTTGCAGGAAGGGGATTTTCAGTATGAACCGTCAGCATGATCACTTTGGTATCAACAAAGGATCGCGCGATTTTGCGCGTCGCTTCCAGGCCGCCGATGCCGGGCATGTTCATGTCCATCAGGACAACATCAGCGCTATTCGATCGGCACCATTTTACGGCATCTTCACCGCAGCAGGCCTCACCAGCGACTTTAATACCTTTTATATCTTCAAGAATGCGTCGTATCCCTGCGCGCACCAGTTCGTGGTCATCAACAAGAAGGACGTTGATCAAAGGAAATTCTCCAGAATAGGGATAACGGCTACAGACAGTTAATTCGGCATATATTAACGGTTTTTATCCGAAACTGAAAACGTTAAAAAAAGCATGGCTTCGACAATGCTCTCTTTTTTGGAAATTAAGTTGTACATCAACTGGAAACGGAAGCCTTGCGCGATGCGCCTTCGGCCACTTTTTTTAGGCGGATGTTTTCAAAAACTTACAAACTTTAAGCACTCTATTAATGCTGTTAAAATACACCTTTTAAATTTGTAACAATAATTAACTTCCATCCTACCTTCGTTAAACAATTAACCCACACTAAAGTCTTAGAAAATTCAGCGTTAATGTTTGTTCATTTGAATAAACAAAACGGGAGAAAGTACAAAAAACAAGCACTGCGTTTTTCCTGACGGCTTGTGATATACTCCGCCGCCTTAACTTTGATCTATGCGCTTAAGCGCTGTTTTTATCACGAGGAAAATAAATGAGCACACCTGATTTCGCCACTGCGGAGAATAATCAAGAACTGGCACAGGAAGTCTCCTGTCTGAAATCCCTGCTGACCCTGATGCTGCAGGCGATGGGTCAGGCGGACGCCGGCCGTGTGATCATTAAGATGGAACGCCAGATTGCCCAGATGGAAGACCAGGCTCAGGCCGAGGTATTTTCCAGCACCGTTAAGCAGATCAAGCAAGCTTACCGTCAATAAAACAAAAACGGCTGAACGCAGTGCATTCAGCCGTTTACTCGCCTGCCACGCAGAACAGAAGTGTAGTCAGATAATCCCCGTCGCTGCCGCATAGCACGCTATCTGCGTCTTGTTTGGCGCATTGAATTTCTTCTGCATATTTTTCTGATGGAAGTTCACCGTATTTTCAGAAATAGAAAGAATGATGGCTATTTCTGCCGATGTTTTCCCTTCCGCCGTCCATTTCAGAATCTCTTTCTCGCGCTTGCTGAATTTCATCTCCGGTGGCATCACCATTTCATGTTCCAGCCGTAGCAGCGTGGTCAACGCCAGTTGCACCAGAATTTGCAGACGCAATTCAACCACTTCACCCGCCATAAGGTTCACGGACAGACTGGTACTGGAGACCGACAGAAATCCCATCGCATGATTAGGCAGCATCAGGCACTGGGTGATCCCTTTACGCAGCCCGTGGTCGCGCGCGCCATCCCATAACGGTTGCGCCTCTGCAAATAAGGCATCGTTCCAGGGTAAATGCCCGTGAACGAAATTCTCAGGTTTGAGCACCGGATCGATGGTAAAGAAATTTTCTGCGTGATACTGGGCCATCCACTGTTGCGGATAGGTCGAATGTACCGAGACTTTAGGCCGCGTGAAAGGTACCGGATGACGAACGCAGAGGGAAAAGAAATCGTACCCCAGGTTCTGAGTTTGTCGCTGAAGTTCGGGATATACCTCGTCGGCAGAAGTCATCTCCTGAAAACGGAGGAAGCATTCCCGTCGCCATGTGAAAAAATCTAAATCCTTCATACTGACCGAATTAAGCCCCTGTAAAAGATAATCATTATTATGGATTCTTAAACTAACACATAAATCTTATTTATATGTATAAAATATCGACCCAACGATAATTATCTACACATTTTATACACTTAGGGCGGTTAAGACGGGATAAAATCAGGATGGCATTCATAGCCTGGGTGAATATATTGCTCCGGCGTTTAATTCCGGAGCAATTGAGAACAAATATGCTACTGCATGAGGAATTTTTCGAGGAATTGCCGGGTGCGCGGCTGCTGAGGATCGGCAAACAATGATTTTGCCGGCCCCTGCTCAACGATACGCCCCTGATCCATAAATATGGCCCTGTCCGCCACGTCGCGGGCAAAACTCATCTCGTGGGTGACGATCACCAGGGTACGCTTTTCCTGCGCCAGCTGACGAATGGTGTTCAGCACTTCCCCCACCAGCTCCGGATCCAGCGCCGACGTCGGTTCATCAAAGAGGATCACGTCAGGACGCATCGCCAGCGCGCGGGCAATCGCCACCCGCTGCTGTTGGCCGCCGGAGAGACGACGCGGGTAGCTGCTCTCCTTGCCGGAAAGCCCTACCTTCGCCAGCAGCTCGCGGGCGCGGGCGGTGGCCTCCTCTTTCGGTTCGCCTTTGACAATCACCGGCCCTTCAATGATATTCTCCAGCACCGTGCGATGTGGAAACAGATTAAAGCTCTGGAAGACGAAGCCAACGTGCTGACGCAGACGGCGGATCAGTCCCTTTTGCTGGCTCAGCGACCTGCCGGTATCAATGGTGATCTCCCCCACGCGAATGGTGCCGCCTTCCGGGTGTTCCAGCAGGTTGATACTGCGCAGCAGCGTGGTTTTACCGGAGCCGCTTGGCCCGATGATCGCCACCACTTCGCCCTCCTGCACTTCCAGGTCGATCCCGTGCAACACCGTCTGGCCGTGAAATTTCTTCACCAGGTTTTTAACGTCGATAGCACTCATTTCGGATCACGCTCCTGGCGGTTAAGCTGGTTTTCAAAATAGTTTTGCAGCGCCGACAGCACTGTCGCCATCACCCAGTAAATCAGCGAGGCGGCCAGGTACATGGTGAAAACCTCCAGCGTGCGCGAGGTGATCAGCTGCGCCTGGCGGAACAGCTCCGGCACCTGAATGGTGGCCGCCAGCGAGGTGTCTTTCACCAGGCTGATAAAGCTGTTGCTCAGCGGCGGCAGCGCTACCCGGGCAGCCTGGGGCAGGATTGCCCGGCGCAGGGTTTGCCATGGGGTCATGCCGATACTGGCTGCAGCTTCCCACTGCCCTTTTTCAATAGAGGAGATCGCCGCGCGCAGGGTTTCCGCCGCATAGGCAGCAGTATTAAGCGACAGACCGATCATTGCCGCCGGGATGGGATCCAGCTCAATGCCAAACTGCGGCAGGCCGTAGTAAATCATGAAAAGCTGGGCAATCAGCGGCGTGCCGCGGAAGATGGAAATATAAAAACGCGCCAGCCAGCGCACGGGCAGCAGAGGCGACAGGCGCATCAGCGCCAGAACAAAGCCCAGCAGCAGCCCAAAAAACATCCCGCCAATACTCAGTTGCAACGTAAACACCGCACCTTTCAGCAGGTAAGGCAACGAATCCATCACCAGTTGAATACTTTCTTGCATTATGATTTTTCTGCCTGTGATTTAGACGTGAGGATGGTAGGCAAAGAGAGCCGGCGCCCCGCCAGTATGAATAAACAGAATCGGCCCTTCATCCTTAAAACGCTTCTGGCTGATGCCGTCGATCAGACCCGCCATCGCTTTACCGGTATAGACCGGATCCAGCAGGATCCCCTCCAGACGTGCCAGCAGTTTGACCGCCTCCGTGCCTTCGTCATTCGGCGTGCCGTAACCCGGCGCGAAGTAGTCATCCCACAGAATGATATCGGCGCTGGCGCTCACCTCCAGCTGCCGGGCCACTGCCTGCTGTAACGTGACCACTTTTGGTTTCTGGTCAGCTACGCTGCGCGACACGGTGATGCCAATCAGCTCGACGTCCGGCATCAACTGCTCCAGCCCTACCGCCAGCCCGGCATGCGTTCCTGCGCTACCGGAGGCGACCACCACCGAGGAGAGGCCCACGGCCCCTTCGCACTGCTGGGCGATCTCCAGCGCGCTTTCGACGTAGCCCAATGCCCCCAGGGCGTTCGAACCGCCCACCGGGATCACATACGGGCGAAAGCCCTGAGCTTCCACGCGGGTGGCCAGTTCACTCAGCTGCGCCACCGGGTCGGTCAGCGCATCGCACATTTCAATCTGCACGTTGAACAGGTCCAGCAGCAGACGGTTGCCGTTGCTGAGGTAGTTTTCTGCCTTTGTGCCAATCGGGTTTTCCAGCAGAGCGATACAGTGCAGGCCCAGCTTTGCCGCAACGGCCGCGGTCTGGCGCACGTGGTTGGACTGGATTGCCCCCGCGGTAATCAGCGTGTCGGCCCCTTCCCGCAGGGCATCCGCCGCGAGGAACTCCAGCTTGCGCAGCTTGTTGCCGCCCATCGCCATCGGCGTCACGTCATCACGTTTGATAAGGATGTCGCGCCCGAGGTAGTCCGATAAGCGCGGCAAATACTCCAGTGGCGTCGGGGCGCCAATAAATTCAAGGCGCGGAAAACGCGTTAGATTCTGTAATGACATGAAAACCTCCATAACCCTGTCTAAGTCTGTCTTTTTTTATTATGCACGTTGCTGGCGAGGAAATAAAAAAGGCGCTTATCAAAGCGCCTTTTTTTGCATTCAACTGCTTACTTTGTGACGTCTGCCCCGAACCATTTCTCGGAGAGCGCCTTCAGGCTGCCGTCTTTCTGCATATCGGCAATCGCACCGTCGACGGCTTTCACCAGGTCGTCGTTGTCTTTGCGGATCGCAACGCCAGCTTCCTGACGGGAGAAGGCATCACCAGCAACCGCGAGGGTGTCTTTGGTTTTCTTCACCAGATCCAGCGCCGCCAGGCGGTCAACCAGAATGGCGTCGATACGGCCTACGCGCAGATCCTGGTATTTGGTCGGGTCATCGTCATAGGTACGGATATCGACGCCCTGCACGTTCTGGCGCAGCCACTCTTCGTAATTGGTCCCCAGACCGACACCGACTTTTTTGCCTTTCAAATCGGCAGCAGATTTAATGGTGCCTTCGTTGCCTTTCTTCACCAGCGCCTGGATACCGGAGACGGTATACGGGGTGGAGAAATCATATTTTTTCTTACGCTCGTCAGAGATGGTGACCTGGTTAATCACCACATCAATACGTTTGGAGTCCAGCGAGGCCAGCATGCCGTCCCATTTGGTCGGCTTCAGCGACGCTTTCACGCCGAGGTGTTTCGCCAGCTCTTCGGCAAACTCCACTTCAAACCCGGTCAGTTTACCGTCGTCACCCTGGAAGCTGAACGGAGGATAAGTGCCTTCCAGCCCAACCAGCAGCGTGCCGCGCTCTTTGACTTTATTTAACAGACCTTCTGCCGCGAACGTTTTCACGCTCATACCGGCTACCAGCGCAACGGCCATTACACCCATCAGCGCCTGACGACCCAGAAGTGCAAATTTCATACTTACCCCGATATCATTGGAATTTTGATTGTAGTGTAGGGCGTTCGGCCGCAAGGTCAAACACGACTGCGCTACATGTTATTCATTTTTAATATATATCAGAAGTTGTTTCGCGGTGGACTTTCTGCTTTGGCGTCACCGGCATTTGCGCTTTAAATTGTGCATACTTGCGCAGTGCAATCCGGTAGTTGTTGGTGCTGGTCGCAGGCAGCCATGGCTCAAGATTCTCATCCAGATAGCCGCTGGTCAGTAACTCACGGGAGATACGCTGCGTGGTCAGATGCTGGCCCAGGCGACGCAGACGTACGACATATTCGCGCACCGTGCCATGGCTCATCTCTGTTTGCTCAAACAGAAATTGCTTAAAGCCGATGATATCGAAGAAGTCGCTCTGCTCTTTGCAGTGCAGATCGCCACAAAAACGACACAGCGCCACCCACTCCTTCTGCTCTTCCAGCCATCCGGCTTCATCCAGCAAAGTATCGAGACGGGAAATCGCAATTTTATTGACGATTTCGCCGCGACGAACCAGCGTGATGCGATCGAGCAACTTATGGCAGTGCGCGCAATGCGTCTGGCTGTGTTTAAAGTCTTTCAGGTAGCGGCTTAATGGCCGTCTTTTTGATTGCTGCACCGTCATGATAACTCCTGGTTGTCAATACGTTGTGCGGCATTTAACGGGTGATATGCATCACCTATAACTTACCCAGCTTGGTACGTAAGCGTTTAATGGCCTGGCTGTGCAGCTGGCTAACCCGCGACTCCCCTACTTCCAGTACGGCACCAATCTCCTTAAGATTGAGCTCCTCCTGGTAATAGAGAGTCAGCACCAGCTGCTCGCGTTCCGGTAAAGCTTCGATGGCTTCCATCACGCGCTGGCGTACATTGCCTTCCATTAACTGGTGCAATGGGTTTTCCTGCTGATGATCGTCCGTCACCAGTTCGATGCTATCGCCATGCTCTTCGCGCCACTCGTCATAGGAGAAGAGTTGGCTATTGTTGGTATCGAGCAACATCTGGCGATAGTCAGCCGTTGAGATCCCCAGACGCTCCGAAACTTCCGTTTCCGTTGCGTTACGTCCGAGCTCTTGTTCCAGCTGCCCCATTGCT
Organism: Leclercia sp. TB492; assembly: GCF_049974505.2. Classification (NCBI taxonomy): domain Bacteria; kingdom Pseudomonadati; phylum Pseudomonadota; class Gammaproteobacteria; order Enterobacterales; family Enterobacteriaceae; genus Leclercia; species Leclercia sp. TB492. The sequence continues at coordinate 2,941,398 of NZ_CM127572.1, forward strand.
TGCGCGACTTCGCGTGCATTGCGTCGAACGCTGCGCGGCACCCAATCCCGGCTGCGCAGTTCGTCGAGCATCGCACCACGAATACGCTGTACTGCGTAAGTCGTAAATGCCGTTCCTTGCAGAGCGTCGTACCGGTCAACTGCATTCAATAACCCGATACCGCCCGCTTGTAGCAGATCGTCCAGTTCCACACTCGCCGGTAGCCGCACCTGAAGCCGCAATGCTTCATGACGCACCAGCGGAACATAACGCTGCCACAGCGAGTGTTTATCCATTACACCTTCAGCGGTATAGAGTGAATTCACGATAAACAGCCCTGCGTTAGTTGAGTTATCGGCATGATTATCCGTTTCTGGAGGGTTTTTAATCGTGTGAATAGGGGGGGGAATGGGGGGTTATTTGGGGGTTATTGGTTTTCTGGAAAGTAAAAAACCCCGCCGGAGCGGGGTTTGAGCATCGTCAGGCTATTAACCCTGCAGCAGAGACAGAACCTGCTGAGGAACCTGGTTAGCTTTAGCCAACACGGAGTTACCGGCCTGCTGGATGATCTGCGCTTTAGACATATTTGACACTTCGGTCGCATAGTCGGCGTCCTGAATACGGGACTGCGCTTCAGACAGGTTGGTGGTGGTGTTGTTCAGGTTGGTTACCGCAGAATCCAGACGGTTCTGTACAGCACCCAGGGAAGAACGGAATTTGTCGATCTGGCTGATTGCATCGTCCAGCGCTTTCAGTGGATCAGCGGTAGTTTCTGATTTGCTCGTGGTGTCCGTTGTTAATTTACCGTCGGCAGTTTTGTAAACTGTTTTTCCATCTTCAGGATTTTGAGCGGTCGAGATTGTCCCATCTGCTTGAGCAAAATAGACAGGGGCGGTATCACTAAGCGCACCATTTTTTATGAAACCATCGCTAGTTCCATCAGCTGCCACGGTATAAGTTTTAGCAGTGGCACCAGTACCTACGTCAGCAGTATAGGCATTGTTTTTAAGTGCCTTAGCAAAGGTATCACCATCAATTTTAATATTTTTGGCTGTAACGGTAGTAGTGCCGGTAGTGCCTGACGTTACAAACGTACCTTTATCGGTTTTGATGGTTGCTACTACATCATTAGCGACCAAATCATCTAAAGTTGCTGCTGCATCTCCAGCGGCATTGTTTTTAGTTAAATTACCAGTAGCGTCTAAATAAAGCGTAGCATTATCATCTGCTGCAGTAATTTTACCGGTTTTATCAATATTGACTTTTTGATCTTTACCGCCAATTGAAACTGTTGCGGAAGTAGTATCACCAGCTTCAGGATTCAAAAACGCAGTAAGATCAGTACTTTCAACGTTTGTTACATCTGCATTCGCAGTATATGAATTGCTATCAGCATCATAGTTATATTGTACAGCAGCGCCTGGTGTACCAAAACCTACATCTGCGTTAGTTGTAATACTGCTGCCTTTGTTGCTTACAACTGCGTTCAACACATCTGAAGAAGCAGCTTTCGCATCGGTGTTAGTATATTGAGTAACGCCTACGCCAACTGTCACGCCAGTAAAGCCAGCCATATCTTTTAACGTTGCAGCGGTATTTGCCGTTTCGCCTTTACCATTAACGTTAAAGCCAGTCAGCTTCAGCGTATCAGAGTCGATTTTTTTCAGGTCGATAGTGATGGTCTGACCATCGTTCGCGCCAACCTGAATTTTCATGGAGCCGTCTTTTGCCAGCACGTTCACGCCGTTGAACTGGGTCTGACCAGATACACGGTCAATTTCGTCCAGACGGGATTTGATTTCGTCCTGGATGGAGTCCAGGTCAGACTGGGAGTTGGTGCCAGTAGAAGACTGAACAGTCAGCTCACGGATACGCTGTAAGTTGTTGTTGATTTCAGACAGTGCGCCTTCAGTGGTCTGTGCAACGGAGATACCGTCGTTGGCGTTACGAGCTGCCTGAGTCAGACCTTTAATGTTAGAGGTGAAACGGTTAGCAATCGCCTGGCCAGCAGCGTCATCTTTTGCGCTGTTGATACGCAGACCGGAAGACAGACGCTCAATGGCAGTAGACATTGAAGACTGGTTTTTGTTGATGTTGTTCTGAGTGATCAGCGAGAGGCTGTTGGTATTAATGACTTGTGCCATGATTTCGTTTCCTGTTGTTCATCAAATCTTGAGTTAGATTTGGGTTTCCACCCTTCGGCTTCTTCGCCATCAAGAGTGTTATCGTCTGGTCCAAAACAACCTTTAGAATTTTTTTACGAATCTCATGATTTTTTTTAGTCACGGAAATACTCCTCTCTATTCCCGCTTTTCTCGCCATTAAAAAAAGAAATAAACCGTAAACTTTGTTCCGTTAACGCCGATAACCCCTTTATTCGTTTTACGTGTCGTTACTTTAAGGAACTAAAATGGCAAGTATTTCTTCGTTGGGAGTCGGCTCTGGTCTGAAGTTAGGTGATATTCTGGATAGTCTGACCGCCGCACAAAAAGCGCAGTTGACCCCGATCTCTAATCAGCAGTCTTCCTATACGTCAAAACTTAGCGCTTACGGCACGATGAAAAGCGCCCTGGAATCTTTTCAGACCGCCAATACCGCATTAAGTAAAGCCGATCTGTTTACGGCCACGACGACGACCAGCAGCAGCACGGCATTCAGCGCGACCACCACAGGCAGCGCGCTGCCCGGGAAATACACCATTGAAGTCACGCAGCTTGCCAAGGCGCAAACCCTGACAAGTGGCATACAGAAAGACAATAAAGCGGCCCTCGCCACCAGCGACAGCAAGATCACGATTCAGCAAGGCGGCGATAAAAAACCGGTCACCATTGATATCAGCGCGGCGAACTCCTCGCTGACCGGGATCCGCGACGCAATCAACAAAGCCGATGCCGGCGTCAGTGCCAGTATCATTAACGTCGGGAACGGTGAATATCGCCTGTCTATCACCTCGAAAGAGACCGGTGAAGCCAACGCGATGAAGATTAGCGTCAGCGGAGACACCGCGCTGCAGTCCTTTATGGGCTACAACGGCACCAAAGGCGACAGCAGCAATGGCATGGAAGAGAGCGTGACCGCGCTGAATGCCGAGCTGAAGGTCAATAACGTTGATATCGTAAACAGCAGCAATACCATCAGCGATGCGCTGGAAGATATTACCCTGAACCTGAGCGACGTCACGACCGGTAACCAGACCTTAACGATTGCTACCGACAACACCAAAGCGACAAAAGCGATTAATGACTGGGTGACGGCCTATAACGCGCTGCAGGACACCTTCAGCAGCCTGACCAAATATACCGCCGTCGATGCCGGGGCCGATGCCCAGAGCAGCAGCAATGGCGCCTTGCTGGGTGATACCACGTTACGCACCATCCAGACTCAGTTAAAGAGCCTGCTGAGCAGCTCTGTAGGCGGTTCCACCATTAAAACGCTGTCGCAGGTAGGCATCACCACCGATCCGGATAGCGGCAAGCTTGAAGTGAATGCAGACAAACTGAGTGCGGCCATGAAAACCAGCGCTTCAGGGATCAAAGATCTGCTGATTGGTGACGGTAAAACGACCGGTATCACTACCACCATTGGCAAAAGCACCACCAGCTGGCTCTCCAGTACCGGCATTATCCAGGCCGCAAAAGATGGCGTCAGCAAAACGCTGAACAACTTAACAACGCAGTACAACGCAGCCAGTGCCCGAATCGACACCATGGTCGCGCGCTACAAAGAGCAGTTTACCCAGCTTGACGTGATGATGAACTCGCTGAACTCCACCAGCAGCTATCTGACTCAGCAGTTCGAAAACACCAGCAGCAAAAATTAATCTGAACCGAGGGGATTAACATGTACGGCGCAAAAGGCACGCAAGCCTACGCAAAAATTGAGGTTGAAAGTGCGGTGATGAGTGCCAGCCAGCAGCAGCTGATTATCATGCTGTTTGATGGTGCACTCAGCGCGCTGGTCCGTGCGCGTCTGTTCCTGCAGGACGGTAACATCCCGGCAAAAGGCCAGGCGCTTTCCAAAGCCATTAACATTATCGAAAACGGGCTGAAACTGGGCCTGGATGAAGATAATGGCGATGAGCTAACACAAAACCTGATTGGCCTTTATGCCTATATGGTCCGCCGTCTTCTGCAGGCGAATGTGCGCAATGATGTCAGCGCCATCGAAGAAGTGGAAAACCTGCTGCGCAATATCGCAGACGGCTGGAAGGAAGCGGCCGGCTCGCCACATCTGATTCAGGACGCCGTCTAATGACCACAGCACCGCAACTCTACACCCTTTATCAGCAGTTACTTGATCACAGCAAGTTAATGCTGCGGCTCGCCAGTAATGGCTTGTGGGATGAACTGATCGCCTGTGAAACCGATTATGTTAATGCGGTGCATACGCTGGCACGTGTCACTCAGGAATCTGAACTCTCTCTGCAGTTACAGGAGCAGCTCAGGCCCACCCTGCGTGGGATCCTGGATAACGAAAGCCAGGTCAAAGCGCTATTGCAGAGCCGGATGGATGAACTGTCAAAAATGGTGGGCCAAACGTCCATCCAAAAATCAGTTCTCTCCGCTTACGGCAAACAGGGGGGCCACATTCTGGTGCCCCAGGCGACTCAGGAATAGCGATTATCCTGACGTACGAAAAGGTTTCGCTTCGTACGTCAGGCATTTCTGCAAACTGTATTCCATACTAGAGATCCGCGATCTCATGGAAACGGTTCATGAAAAACCCCACTCTCTTACAGTTTTTCCATTGGTATTACCCTGACGGCGGTCAACTCTGGCCGGAAGTGGCCGAGCGCGCCGACCTTCTCAACGACATTGGCATCAACATGGTCTGGCTGCCCCCGGCGTACAAAGGGGCGTCCGGTGGATATTCCGTCGGTTACGACTGCTACGATCTCTTCGATCTCGGCGAGTTCGATCAAAAAGGATCCATTCCCACCAAATACGGTGACAAAGCGCAGCTGCTGGCCGCTATCGGGGCATTAAAGCGCAACGACATCGCGGTGCTGATGGACGTGGTGGTCAACCACAAGATGGGTGCCGACGAGAAAGAGGCCATCCGCGTCCAGCGGGTCAACGCCGACGATCGCAATCAGATTCACGAAGAGATTGTCGAGTGTGAAGCCTGGACCCGCTACACCTTCCCGGTGCGCGCCGGACAGTACTCGGAATTCGTCTGGGATTACAAATGCTTCAGCGGCATCGATCATATCGAAAACCCCGATGAAGACGGCATCTTCAAGATCGTTAATGATTACACGGGTGATGGCTGGAACGATCAGGTCGATAACGAGATGGGGAACTTTGATTACCTGATGGGCGAAAACATCGATTTTCGTAACCGTGCGGTGACCGAGGAGATCAAATACTGGGCGCGCTGGTTGATGGAGCAGACCCAGTGCGACGGCTTCCGTCTGGATGCGGTGAAACATATTCCGGCATGGTTCTATAAAGAGTGGATCGAGCATGTGCAGGAAGTTGCGCCGAAACCGCTGTTTATCGTGGCGGAATACTGGTCTAAAGATGTCGATAAATTGCAGCACTATATCGATCAGGTGGATGGACAAACCATGCTGTTTGACGCCCCGCTGCACATGAAATTTCACGAAGCCTCGTTGCAGGGGCGTGATTACGACATGAGCCAGATCTTTACCGGCACGCTGGTAGAAGTCGATCCCTTCCACGCGGTGACGCTGGTAGCTAACCACGACACTCAGCCGCTACAGGCGCTGGAGGCTCCGGTCGAAGCCTGGTTTAAGCCGTTGGCCTACGCGTTGATTTTGCTCCGGGAGAACGGAGTGCCGAGCGTCTTCTATCCCGATCTGTACGGTGCAAGCTATGACGACACCGGCGGTGACGGCGAGATGTACCATATCGAGATGCCGGTGATTGAACAGCTCGACCAGCTGATCCTCGCCCGCCAGCGTTTTGCCCATGGCGTTCAGACCCTGTGGTTCGATCACCCTAACTGTATTGCCTTCAGCCGCAGCGGCACCGATGAGGATCCGGGCTGCGTGGTCGTGCTCTCGAACGGCGATGAGGGTGAAAAGACCCTGACGCTGGGTGAGAACTACGGCAACAGAAGATGGAAAGATTTTCTCGGCAACCGGGAGGAGATCGTCACCACCGACGAAACCGGCACTGGCGTGTTTACCTGCAACGGGGGCAGCGTCAGCGTCTGGGTGATAGAGGACGTACTCTAAGCTATGGGAAGCCGGGCGGCGCTACGCTTGCCCGGCCTACATATCGCTTATGGCAGCTTACTTTCCAGCGGGTTTTTACTCAGATAATTTGTGCACTCAACGGTGGGCCGCTCGACGCGCTGCAGAATCATTCCGTCATACTCAATGGCGGAGCCTTCCCTTTCCAGCGGGTAGATATCCAGTTTGCTGGTGACGTTATAAAAATCATTCGAGCGCAGCATGATTTTACCCGGCACGGCCACCACGCGCTGCCACTGGCGGCAGTCGAGGGTATCCCCCTCTTGCGTCACCACCAGCGTAGCGATCGCTTCCGGGCTGACCATTCTGCTTTGCGGCCCTTTCGACTGCCAGTACCCTGCCAGCTCAGCCGGAACGGGATGCTTGATCACGTCCTGATATCTGTCGACCTGCACACAGCCAGTTAACGCCAGCAGCCCCGCCATCATTGCTATTTTTTTCATCATTTTTCCATTTATGCAGAAAAAAACAGTGTGGCATTAAAGCGAGACTGGTGCCAGCACCAGAGGAACTAAACCTGCATCGACATGACGTCCTGATACGCCTGCATCAGCTTATTACGCACCTGAATGCCCATCTGCATCGATACCGACGCTTTTTGCAAATCGGTCATCACATCGTTGAGACCAATGCCCGGCACGCCCATGGTGAATTTTTCGCCCTGCACGCGCGCCGCGGTTTGCGTGTCGCTTATCCGGTCCAGCGCCGCATGCAGTTGACCCGCGAAGCTGACCGTCGACTGCACGTCAGCCACGTTCTGATTACGGGCGGTCATTGCCGTTGCCTGCAACTGACTAATGACGCCTTCAATCCCCTGTATTGCCATGACTTTCCCCTGATGGATTTTTACGCGCTCAAGAGTACCAGTCTGTCAATGAGATAAAGGCGCTAAATAGCGTTAAAAAACCAGGTTATTTGACCCATAGAAATTCCCGTTTCATCAAATAATGGCACAGCCATGATTATGGAATTTTTGTTGTGTTTGCCGACCCGGGAGTCTGTTTTGTTTCTCCACACGAATAATGAAATCCACGATGAGCCACGAGGTGCGCTATGAGTGCGTCAGCAACATCCAGCCCTCAAACTAAATCTCTCGAATGGATGAGCCGCCTGCGCGCGAACCCTAAAGTGCCGTTGATCGTGGCAGGTGCCGCCGCTATCGCTATTGTTGTCGCGATGGTCTTATGGGCCAAACAGCCTGACTATCGCACGCTGTTCAGCAACCTCTCGGACCAGGATGGCGGCGCTATCGTCACCCAGTTAACCCAGATGAACGTCCCCTACCGTTTCTCGGATAATGGCGGCGCGCTGGAAGTCCCAGCCGATAAAGTTCACGAACTTCGCTTACGTCTTGCCCAGCAAGGTCTGCCGAAAGGCGGCGCGGTAGGCTTTGAACTGCTGGATCAGGAAAAATTCGGTATCAGCCAGTTCAGCGAGCAGGTTAACTACCAGCGCGCGCTGGAGGGCGAACTGGCCCGCACCATCGAAACCCTCGGCCCGCTGAAAAGTGCCCGCGTGCACCTGGCAATGCCAAAACCAACCCTGTTTGTCCGCGAACAAAAAGCCCCTTCGGCCTCCGTTACCGTCAATCTGCAGCCTGGCCGTGCGCTGGATGAAGGGCAGATCAGCGCCGTGGTCCATCTGGTCTCAAGCGCCGTAGCGGGTTTACCGCCGGGTAACGTGACCCTGGTGGATCAGATGGGTCGCCTGTTAACCAAATCCAACACCAGCGATCGCGATCTGAATGACGCGCAGCTGAAATATGCCACCGACGTGGAAAACCGCGTTCAGAGCCGTATCGAAGCCATCCTCGGCCCGATTGTCGGGACCAGCAACGTTCATGCCCAGGTCACCGCGCAGATCGATTTTGCGGATAAAGAGCAGACGGAAGAGCAGTATCGTCCGAACGGCGATGCCGCTCAGGCCGTGATGCGCTCGCGTCAGGTGAATGAAAACTTACAAATCGGCGGCCCGAACGCGGGCGGCGTACCGGGTGCGCTCTCTAACCAGCCAGCCCCGGCCAATACCGCGCCGATTAACGCCCCGGCGCAGAACCAGCAGAACGGTCAGCAGGGCGCGCAGCAGCAGCAAACCGCAGCGGCGGCCAACGCTGGCCCGCGGACCAGCAGCCGCAACGAAACCACTAACTACGAAGTCGATCGCACCATCCGTCACACCAAAATGAACACCGGTGATGTGCAGCGTCTCTCCGTGGCGGTCGTCGTCAACTACAAAACCCTGCCGGATGGTAAGCCCCTGCCGCTGACCACCGAGCAGATGAAGCAGATCGAAGACCTGACCCGTGAAGCCATGGGTTATTCAGAGAAACGGGGCGATACCCTTAACGTCGTGAACTCGCCGTTCAGCGCCGTTGACGATACCAGCGGTGAACTGCCGTTCTGGCAGAAGCAGGCATTTATCGAGCTGCTGATTGAAGCCGGTCGCTGGTTGCTGGTGGTGATTGTTGCCTGGCTGCTGTGGCGTAAAGCGGTACGTCCGCAGCTTGTACGCCGCGCAGAAGAGGCCAAAGCGCTGCAAGAGAGAACCCTGCTGCGCGAAGAGACACAGGAAGCGGTGGAAGTGCGCCTCAGCAAAGACGAACAAATGCAGCAACGCCGTGCTAACCAGCGCATGGGCGCTGAAGTGATGAGCCAGCGTATTCGCGAAATGTCAGATAACGATCCGCGCGTCGTGGCGCTGGTCATTCGCCAGTGGATGAGTAACGAAAATGAGTAACCTTACCGGAACGGATAAAAGCGTCATCCTGCTGATGACCATTGGCGAGGACCGGGCGGCAGAGGTGTTCAAACACCTCTCCCAGCGTGAAGTGCAGGTTCTCAGCTCGGCGATGGCCAACGTGCGTCAGATCTCCAACAAGCAGCTGACCGAAGTGCTGGCGGAGTTTGAGCAGGAAGCCGAACAGTTTGCGGCGCTCAACGTCAACGCCAACGAATACCTGCGTTCGGTGCTGGTCAAGGCGCTCGGGGAAGAGCGCGCCGCCAGCCTGCTGGAGGATATTCTCGAGACCCGCGATACCGCCAGCGGTATCGAAACGCTCAACTTTATGGAGCCGCAGACCGCCGCCGACCTTATTCGCGACGAGCATCCGCAGATCATCGCCACTATCCTGGTCCACCTCAAGCGTGGTCAGGCGGCCGATATTCTGGCGCTGTTCGACGAACGTCTGCGTCACGATGTGATGCTGCGTATCGCCACCTTCGGCGGCGTCCAGCCGGCGGCGCTGGCGGAACTGACCGAAGTACTGAACGGTCTGCTCGACGGCCAGAACCTCAAGCGCAGCAAAATGGGCGGCGTGAGAACGGCGGCAGAAATTATCAACCTGATGAAAACGCAGCAGGAAGAGGCCGTCATTACCGCGGTGCGCGAGTTCGACGGCGAACTGGCGCAGAAAATTATCGACGAGATGTTCCTGTTCGAAAACCTGGTCGACGTGGACGACCGCAGTATCCAGCGCCTGCTGCAGGAAGTGGACTCCGAATCGCTGCTTATCGCCCTCAAAGGCGCCGAACAGCCGCTGCGCGAGAAGTTCCTGCGCAACATGTCCCAGCGTGCGGCGGATATCCTGCGCGACGACCTTGCCAACCGTGGCCCGGTGCGTCTGTCTCAGGTGGAAAACGAACAAAAAGCGATCCTCCTTATTGTGCGTCGTCTGGCCGAAACCGGCGAGATGGTGGTAGGCAGCGGCGAGGATACCTATGTCTGATGAACTGCCGTGGAAGGTCTGGACGCCGGATGACCTCTCCCCTCCTCGCGCGGAATTTGTCCCTGCCAACCTCGACTCCGACGGGATGGATGAGGAGAACGCAGAGCCTGAACTGAGCGAAGAGGAGCTGCGCGCGCAGCAGCTGGCGCAGATCCAGATGCAGGCCCACGATCAGGGCTACACCGCCGGCGTAAACGAAGGCCGGCAGAAAGGTCACGACCAGGGCTATCAGGAAGGGCTGGCCCAGGGTATGGCGCAAGGGTTAGAGCAGGCGCGCTCACAGCAGGCGCCGATCCATGCCCGGATGCAGCAGCTGGTCAGCGAGTTCCAGAATACGCTGGACGCGCTGGACAGCGTTATCGCCTCGCGCCTGATGCAGATGGCGCTCGAGGCGGCACGTCAGGTGATCGGCCATACCCCGCCGGTAGATAACTCGTCGCTGATTAAACAGATCCAGGGTCTGCTGCAGCAGGAGCCGCTGTTCAGCGGCAAACCACAGCTGCGCGTCCACCCGGACGATCTGCAGCGAGTGGAAGAGATGCTCGGCGCGACCCTGAGCCTGCACGGCTGGCGCCTGCGCGGCGATCCGACCCTGCATCACGGCGGCTGCAAAGTCTCTGCCGATGAAGGGGATCTGGACGCCAGCGTGGCAACCCGCTGGCAGGAACTGTGCCGCCTGGCAGCACCGGGAGTCATCTGATGACCGCACGCCTCACCCGCTGGCTCAACAGTCTCGACAATTTTGAAGCGAAGATGGCGCAGCTGCCGTCCGTTCGCCGTTATGGTCGCTTAACACGCGCCACCGGCCTGGTGCTGGAGGCGACCGGCCTGCAACTGCCGCTGGGGGCCACCTGCATTATCGAACGCCAGGACGGGAACGAGATCCGCGAAGTCGAGAGCGAAGTGGTTGGCTTTAACGGCCAGCGTCTGTTCCTGATGCCGCTGGAAGAGGTGGAGGGCGTTCTGCCCGGCGCGCGCGTTTACGCCAAAAACCTATCCGCCGACGGACTGCACAGCGGCAAGCAGTTGCCGCTCGGCCCGGCGCTGCTCGGGCGGGTGCTGGACGGCGGCGGTAAACCGCTCGATGGTCTGCCCTCCCCCGATACCGCCGAAACCGGGGCGCTGATCACGCAACCCTTTAACCCGTTGCAACGTACGCCGATCGAGCACGTGCTGGATACCGGCGTGCGCCCGATCAACGCCCTGTTGACCGTCGGTCGCGGCCAGCGTATGGGCCTGTTCGCCGGCTCCGGCGTCGGCAAATCGGTGCTGCTCGGGATGATGGCCCGCTATACCCAGGCCGACGTTATCGTGGTGGGGCTGATTGGCGAGCGTGGCCGTGAAGTCAAAGATTTTATCGAGAACATCCTCGGTGCCGAAGGGCGCGCCCGGTCGGTGGTGATTGCCGCCCCGGCGGATGTCTCTCCCCTGCTGCGTATGCAGGGTGCCGCCTACGCCACGCGCATCGCGGAAGATTTCCGCGATCGGGGTCAGCATGTCCTGCTGATCATGGACTCCCTGACCCGTTATGCGATGGCGCAGCGTGAAATCGCCCTGGCGATCGGTGAACCGCCGGCGACCAAAGGCTATCCGCCTTCGGTATTTGCCAAATTACCGGCGCTGGTTGAACGCGCCGGTAACGGCATCAGCGGCGGCGGCTCGATTACCGCGTTTTATACGGTTCTGACCGAAGGCGACGATCAGCAGGATCCGATTGCCGACTCGGCGCGTGCGATCCTCGATGGTCACATCGTCCTGTCGCGCCGTCTGGCCGAAGCGGGCCACTACCCGGCGATTGATATCGAAGCCTCGATCAGCCGCGCAATGACGGCGCTGATTAGCGAGAAGCACTACGCCCGTGTGCGTAACTTTAAGCAGCTGCTCTCCAGCTTCCAGCGCAACCGCGATCTGGTCAGCGTCGGCGCCTATGCCAAAGGCAGCGACCCGATGCTCGACAAGGCAATAGCCCTGTGGCCGCACCTTGAGGCGTATCTGCAACAGGGTATTTTTGAAAAAGCCGACTGGGAAAGCTCGATCCAGGCTCTGGAGATGATTTTCCCGCAGGTGTAACAGAATAGAGGGCGAATGTCATGGCACAACACGGCGCATTAGCCACGCTGAAAGATCTGGCCGAGAAAGACGTTGATAATGCCGCACAGCAGCTTGGCGCGATGCGCCGCGGGCATCAACAGGCGGAAGAACAGCTGAAGATGTTGATCGACTACCAGCATGAGTATCGCACCAACCTCAACATGGACATGGCCCAGGGTATCGGCAGCCAGCGCTGGATTAACTATCAACAGTTCATCCAGACGCTGGAGAAAGCCATAGATCAGCATCGCCAGCAGGTGTTTCAGTGGACCGAGAAGGTTGACCGGGCCCTGAACTTCTGGCGTGAGAAGAAGCAGCGTTTACAGGCCTGGCAAACCTTGCAGGATCGCCAGCTTGCCGCAACAACCCTGGCGGAAAGCCGTCTCGATCAGAAAAAAATGGATGAATTTGCCCAGCGCGCAACAATGAGGACACCGGAATGATCACCCTTCAACAACTGCTTTCGGGCGACACCGACCTTACGGGCGGCGTCCGGGGCGGAAAAGCGGCCGACGGCGCGCAGGACTTTCTTGCCCTGCTGGCGGGCGCGTTAAGCGATGCCAAAGGCCAGGGCAAAGAGGCCGGGCTGACGCTGAACGATCTGCAGACAGCGGGCGGCAAGCGGGCAAGCGTGGCGCTGAAAGCCGACGCCATCGATGCTGATACCGACGCCGGAAAGCTGGCCGAACTGCTGGCGCATCAGGATCTCAGCGTCACCGACGAGGGCGTCACCCAGCCCGGTCTGAGCACCGGCCTGCTGCCCGCGCTTAAAGGCGACGTACTGAAGAGCCTGACCCAGGCGGCCAAAGAGGCCGACAGCAAAACCGAGCTTAGCGATGACGAGCTGGCGGGATTAAGCGCCCTGATGGCAATGCTGCCTCACCAGCAGACGGCCACCGCCGCCGCACCTCAGCCGGTGAGCGCCGGGGGCCTGGACGTTGATGCCGCCCTGACCAGCGATCATGGCCGTCAGCCTGCGCTGGATACCGATGCCCTGCGCAGCGCCAAAGCCGTAGCCCAGGATAAAGATGCGGCATTAGCCTCCGACTCTCAGCTGACGCCAGCCGTTGCCGCGTCCACCACAAAGCAGGCGGCAGAGAGCGCGCCGTCCCCGACCGGGCCAACCGTCACTATGGGGCCGATTGTCAGCAATCTTACCTCGGCGCAACCGACCTTTGCCGCAGCGCCCGTGGTCAGCGCCCAGTTGGGCAGCAACGAGTGGCAGCAGACCATCAGCCAGCACATCACCCTGTTCACCCGCCAGGGCCAGCAGAGCGCCGAGCTGCGTCTGCATCCGGAGGATCTGGGTCAGGTACAAATTACGCTCAAGCTGGATGATAACCAGGCGCAGCTGCAGATGGTGTCAGGCCATAGCCACGTTCGTGCGGCGCTGGAAGCGGCCCTGCCGGTGCTGCGTACCCAGCTGGCGGAAAACGGCATTGAGCTGACGCAAAGCAGTATCAGCAGTGAAAACTTTAATGGCCAACAGCAGGCCTCCTCTCAGCATCAGCAGCAAACTTCCCGCTCCGGGGCGCCGGGCGGATTTGATGAAGAGAGCGATGAGCTGCTGGCAGTGCCTGCCTCCCTGCAGTCCGCGGCACGTGGAAACAACGCTGTCGATATCTTCGCCTAAACCTAAACGCCAGAGGTAGCGTGATTATCCCCGTCTTTTCGACCCTTTGACGGCGAGCGGACACGGGATAATCACCCCATTAGCAGTCCCGAAACAGGAAGCACGAATCAGATGACTGACTCCGCCATCACCAAGAAAAGTAAGCGTTCCATCTGGATCCCGCTTCTGGTGTTAATTACGCTCGCCGCCTGCGCTACCGCAGGTTACAGCTACTGGCGCATGAATAAAGCACCGTCAGCCGCAGCCAAAGCGGAGCCACCACCGCCGGCGGCCCCGGTCTTTTTCGCACTGGATACTTTTACCGTTAATCTGGGTGATGCCGAGCACGTGTTCTACGTGGGCATTACGCTGCGTCTGAAAGACGAGGCCACGCGCGCACGTCTGAGTGAATATCTGCCGGAAGTGCGCAGCCGTCTGCTGCTGCTGTTCTCGCGTCAGGATGCCGCGCAGTTGTCTACCGATGAAGGTAAACAAAAACTGGTGGTAGACATTAAGCAAACGCTGGCCGCGCCTCTGATAAGCGGTCAACCTAAGCAGGAAGTCACTGACGTTCTGTATACAGCTTTCATTCTGCGGTAACGACATGGGCGACAGTATTCTTTCTCAGGCGGAAATCGATGCGCTGCTTAACGGCGACAGCGATAAGACCGACGATCCAAAACCGGGTAAAGTGGGCGAAAGTGACATTCGCCCCTACGATCCCAATACCCAGCGTCGCGTGGTGCGCGAGCGTCTGCAGGCGCTGGAGATCATCAACGAACGTTTTGCCCGTCAGTTCCGTATGGGGCTGTTTAACCTGCTGCGTCGTAGCCCGGATATCACCGTCGGCGCGATCCGCATTCAGCCGTATCATGAGTTCGCCCGTAACCTGCCGGTACCGACGAACCTCAACCTGATCCATCTGAAACCCCTGCGCGGCACGGGTCTGTTCGTCTTCTCGCCAAGCCTGGTGTTTATCGCCGTGGATAACCTGTTCGGCGGCGACGGACGTTTCCCGACCAAAGTGGAAGGCCGCGAGTTTACCCATACCGAACAGCGCGTCATCAACCGCATGCTGAAGCTGGCCCTTGAAGGCTATAGCGACGCGTGGAAAGCGATTCATCCGCTGGACGTGGAGTATGTCCGTTCCGAGATGCAGGTGAAGTTCACCAACATCACCACCTCGCCAAACGACATCGTGGTTAACACCCCGTTCCACGTGGAGATCGGCAACCTGACCGGTGAGTTCAATATCTGCCTGCCGTTCAGCATGATTGAACCGCTGCGCGAAGTGCTGGTGAACCCGCCGCTGGAAAACTCCCGCCATGAAGATCAGAACTGGCGTGAGAACCTGGTGCGCCAGGTTCAGCACTCCCAGCTGGAACTGGTAGCGAACTTTGCCGACGTCCCGCTGCGTTTATCGCAGATCTTAAAATTAAAACCCGGAGATGTGCTGCCGATCGAAAAACCCGATCGCATCATTGCCCATGTGGATGGCGTGCCCGTGCTGACCAGCCAGTATGGCACCGTGAACAATCAATACGCGTTACGCGTTGAGCACCTGATTAACCCGATTTTGAATTCTCTGAATGAGGAACAGCCCAAATGAGTGATATGAACAATCCGTCCGATGACAACAACGGAGCACTGGACGATCTGTGGGCTGAGGCGTTAAACGAACAAAAAGCACCGGCCAGCAAAAGCGTTGCCGATGCGGTGTTCCAGCAGCTGGGCGGCGGTGACGTCAGCGGCACGCTGCAGGATATCGATCTGATTATGGATATCCCGGTCAAGCTGACCGTGGAGCTGGGTCGTACCCGAATGACCATCAAAGAGCTGCTGCGCCTGACGCAGGGTTCCGTGGTGGCGCTGGATGGTCTGGCCGGTGAGCCGCTGGATATTCTGATCAACGGCTACCTGATTGCCCAGGGTGAAGTCGTGGTTGTCGCCGATAAATACGGCGTGCGTATCACCGACATCATCACCCCGTCCGAACGTATGCGTCGTCTGAGCCGCTAAACATGAAGACCCAGGCCACCGTCTCTCAACCCTCTGCAGTGCCCGGTTCGCCGCTGCTGCAGGTCAGCGGTGCGCTGCTGGGGATCATTGCTTTTATTTTGATCGTCGCCTGGCTGGCAAAACGCGTCGGCCTGGCGGGTAAAACCGCCGGTGCGCGCGGGCTGAAGCTTACGGCCAGCACCTCGCTGGGGCCGCGCGAACGCGTGGTGATCGTGGAAGTGGAAGACGCCCGGCTGGTGCTGGGTGTGACCGCCTCGCAAATCAATATCCTGCATACATTGCCGCCTGCGCCGGTCTCTGAAGGGAGCAGCCCAGAGGTTCCACCGGATTTTCAGTCCGTGATGAAGAGTTTGCTTAAGCGTTCCGGGAGATCGTGATGCGCCCTGTTTTATCCCTTGCGCTTGCAGGCCTTGGCCTGTTTGCTCCCGCCGTGTACGCCCAGTTGCCAGGCCTGATCTCCACGCCGATGGCCGGGGGCGGCCAGAGCTGGACCCTGCCGGTTCAGACGCTGGTGTTTATCACCTCGCTCACCTTTATCCCGGCAATCCTGCTGATGATGACCAGCTTCACCCGCATCATCATCGTCTTTGGTCTGCTGCGTAATGCCCTGGGCACCCCTTCGGCACCGCCGAACCAGGTTCTGCTCGGTCTGTCCCTGTTTTTGACCTTCTTCATTATGTCGCCGGTGATCGACAAGATTTATGTCGATGCGTATCAGCCGTTCAGCGAAGACAAGATCTCAATGCAGGTGGCGCTGGAGAAAGGGGCGCAGCCGCTGCGAGAATTTATGCTGCGTCAGACCCGCGAATCAGACCTGGCCCTGTTTGCCCGTCTGGCCAACGCCGGGCCGATTCAGGGTCCGGAAGCGGTGCCGATGCGCATTCTGCTGCCCGCCTACGTCACCAGCGAGCTGAAAACCGCCTTCCAGATTGGTTTTACGATCTTCATTCCGTTTTTGATTATCGACCTGGTGATCGCCAGCGTGCTGATGGCGCTGGGGATGATGATGGTGCCTCCGGCAACCATTGCCCTGCCCTTCAAGCTGATGCTGTTTGTGCTGGTGGACGGCTGGCAGCTGCTGGTCGGCTCGCTGGCGCAAAGTTTCTACAGTTAAGGAGCGCGCAATGACGCCAGAATCGGTCATGATGATGGGCACGGAAGCGATGAAGGTCGCGATCTCCGTTGCCGCTCCCCTGCTGCTGGTGGCCCTGGTCACCGGTCTGATTATCAGTATCCTGCAGGCCGCCACGCAGATTAACGAAATGACCCTGTCATTTATCCCGAAAATCATCGCCGTGTTCGTGGCGATCATTGTTGCCGGGCCGTGGATGCTGAACCTGATGCTGGATTACATGCGTAATCTGTTTACCAACCTGCCGTACATCATCGGCTAGCTATGCTGCAAATTACCAGCGATCAATGGCTTGAGTGGCTCGGCCTCTACTTCTGGCCCCTGCTGCGCATTCTGGCCCTGATCTCCACCGCGCCGATCTTCAGTGAACGGGCGATCCCCAAGCGGGTAAAAATCGGCCTTGGCATTCTTATTACCATCATCGTTGCCCCGAGCCTGCCGCCGGTGAACGTGCCGATTTTTTCGGCCCCGGCGCTGTGGGTTGGGCTGCAGCAGATCCTGATTGGCGTGGCCATCGGCTTTACCATGCAGTTTGCCTTTGCCGCCGTGCGTACTGCCGGAGAGCTGATCGGTTTGCAGATGGGCCTGTCGTTCGCCACCTTCTTCGACCCGGGCAGCAGGCTCAACATGCCGATCATCGCCCGTATTATCGACCTGCTGGCAATGCTGCTGTTTCTGGCCTTTGATGGTCATCTGTGGCTGATTTCAATACTGGTGGACACATTCCATAGCCTGCCGATTGGCGGCGAGCCGGTGAACAGCAACGCCTTTATGGCCCTGACCCGCGCGGCCGGAATGATCTTCCTCAATGGCCTGATGCTGGCGCTACCTGTTATCACCCTGCTACTGACCGTCAACCTCGCGCTGGGTTTACTGAACCGTATGGCTCCCCAGCTCTCGGTGTTTGTTATTGGTTTCCCAATCACCCTGACCGTCGGTCTTTTGCTTATTTCCCTGTTAATGCCCCTTATTGCACCTTTCTGCGAACGCTTATTCAGTGAGGTATTTAATCTGCTGAGCAATATCCTGAGCGAACTGTCGACAAAGTAATAACCCCTGTGTTTTATATTGTCTCTTTGAGGATATTCCTAAAATAAGAATTGAGAAACATCTGCCAGGATATATCTGGTGCGGCCTGAATGTTTTTACCCACCTCACAATATTAAACATTTACTTTACTTTAAGATGTTTCCTGGCAAATTATACGTAACTTTACGGGATAGTGAGTTCGCCTGAAAGTCCTTGTAATGCTCACAGGTAATTATTTATTCCATCCCGTATGGCTGTTATAGAGCTCTCAGGCCGATGGTAAATTATCGTTATGCATTGAGTGAGGGTATGCCATGTCAACGATCATTATGGATTTATGCAGTTACACCCGGCTAGGGTTAACCGGGTATCTGGCCAGCAGAGGGGTAAAGAAAAAAGACATCAACGACGTACATAACGTTGACGGACTTGCCGCCGCGTGTGAGGCCCTGGCGCCAGGTGTGGTGTTTATTAATGAGGACTGTTTCATTCACGATCCTGCCAACAGTCAGCAAATAAAGCACATCATTAATCAACATCCCGGCACGCTGTTTATTGTATTTATGGCAATTGCCAATCTTCATTTCGACGAATATTTACGGGTACGTCAGAATCTTCTGATTAGTTCGAAATCCATTAAGCCCGAGTCACTGGATGACCTGGTGGGGGATTATTTAAGCAAAGAGATAAAGAATGTAGCGGAATTTAATTTTCCGACTTTATCATTAAGCCGGACTGAATCCAGTATGCTGCGAATGTGGATGGCAGGACAGGGAACCATTCAGATATCCGATCAGATGAATATCAAAGCCAAGACCGTTTCGTCACATAAAGGAAATATTAAAAGGAAGATAAAAACGCATAATAAGCAAGTGATCTATCATGTCGTCCGTCTGACAGACAATGTGACCAACGGAATCTACGTTAACCTGCGTTAACCCCCTCCCCTTTTCAATTATTCCCCGATCTCTGGCTATGCCAGAGATTTTTCCCTGCTGTAAACGGGTCGGGCCAGCCCGCGCTACCCGACACGGGCCTTACTCCTGGCTTTCGACGAAAATGCCGTCAGGGTGGCCAAGCTCGTTAAAGAACCAGATCCCGAGCGGATAATCTTCCAGTGAGACCAGATACATCGTGCCTTCATTAAACTGCTCAACTGCCAGGACAACACCCGGGCGGCGCGGCCCGCCGTCCGTTTTGACTGTCACCCGATCGTTAACCTTCATAGAATCCTCCTCTGGTTTTGAGCCAGTGTAGAACAAAACGTGAAAACTGGCAGCGTGTTGCCGCGTGATTGGCGCTTTTATCGGCGGTCTATACTAATAACTTCACCCCGTGAAATGAGGAGTAAGTGATGAAGACCGCAAAAGAGTACAGCGAAACGGCAAAACGCGAAGTGAACGTTGACGTTGATGCCCTGCTCGCCGCGATCAATGAAATCAGCGAGAGTGAGGTAAAACGGATCGAGGATGACCCTACCCGCGTGAGAGTGAATGACCGGGATTATCACACCTGGCGCGAGCTGGCTGAGGCGTTCGAGCTCGATATCCATGATTTTAGCGTGACGGAAGTTAATCGCTGAGGCGAAAAAAATCCCGGTCATGGGGTGACCGGGATCAAACTTGCTTATGCAAGAAGCACTTGTAAATTCGTTACACCAGGAAATCTGATGTCGTGATGACATTATCTGCAAAATTTTTGTAAGACAAGGATATATTTTTCACATTTATAGTTACTACACGAAATTAAAGTTTTAGTTATGGTTGCCAACAAGCCTGGGACGCGGCCTGAACGGGATCGGTTCCATAAGAGAAACTTTTCCGCTCTGTTTTTTTAAGATAAATCTTATCTGCAACCTTCATCTGTTACGGGAGATGCTATGCCTTCACTTGAGGACCCGCTGCTCATCTATAGCGATCTGGATGGCACGCTACTGGATATTCATACCTACGACTGGCAGCCTGCGGCCGGCTGGCTGGAGAGGTTGCAGGACCATCAAATCCCGATCGTTCTCTGCAGCAGCAAAACGGCGGCTGAAATGCTGGAGATCCAGAGCGATCTCGGGCTGGATGGCCTGCCCTTTATTGCCGAAAACGGCGCGGTGATCCAGCTGGATGTACGCTGGAACGACCATCCCGACGCCCCCCGGCTGATCAACGGCGTTCCCCATACCGACATCGTCCAGGTAATCAATCAGCTGCGCGACGATGCAGGCTACAGGTTCACTACCTTCGATGATGTCGACGATCGGGTGATTAGCGAGTGGACCGGGCTCAGCCGCGAACGCGCGATGCTGGCGCGGCTGCACGAAGCCTCGGTAACGCTGATCTGGCGCGACAGCGACGAAAAAATGGCGGCCTTTGAGGCGGCGCTGCTAGAACTGGGGCTGAAGTTTGTTCAGGGCGCGCGCTTCTGGCACATCCTCGATGCCCGGGGCGGTAAAGATCAGGCCATCAGCTGGCTCAACGAGCAGTACCTGCAGCGCGACGGCATGCTTCCTACAACCTTAGGCCTGGGTGACGGGCCAAACGATGCCCCTCTGCTGGACAGCGTGGACCTGGCGGTGGTGGTCAAAGGGATTAACCGCCAGGGCGTACAGCTGAAAAACGACGACCCTGAGCGGGTTTACCATACCCAACAGCCCGGCCCTGCGGGCTGGCGTGAAGGGCTGGATCACTTCTTCTCGTCCTGACCAACAACCTGGTTGCGTCCTCGCTGTTTCGCCTGGTAGAGACGGGCGTCAGCGATGGACTGCAGCTGCTCAAAGTCATAATTATCGCTTTCACGGGCGCTGCTGACGCCGATCGACACGCTGATCCGCGCCGTCTGGCTCTTTTTCACCAGGATTTCGCGGTCGTTGATGCGCGCGCGGATCCGCTCTGCAATCCGCATCGCCTCTTCAGGCCCGGCCCCCGGCAGGACGACGCAAAACTCTTCGCCCCCCACGCGCCCGGCGACGTCAGCCTCCCGTATCGTGCTGGTGATTAACCTGGCCGCATGGGTGAGCACCTTGTCGCCCGCCTGATGACCATACCTGTCGTTAACGCTTTTAAAATGGTCAAGATCCAACTGCATTACCGAGTAGGGCTGATGCTGCTGTTCGCATCTTTTCGCCAGCGCTTTCGCCCGCTCAAACAGCGCGCCGCGGTTATTGATCCGCGTCAGAGGGTCGTGCCATGCCTGCCACTGGAGCGAGTGTTGCAGCCGGTACATGTTGCTGACCATCCGGCGGATCACAAACCATGAACCAATCAGCATCGCGGTGAACAGCAGCCACAGCAGCGTCAGGGCAATCGTAATGCTGCCAAAATCGCCGTGCGCCCCTTCCCGTAAGGTGTGAATGCGCAGCAGAACACCGTCGAAGTGGTCCAGATGCTGCCAGTTAACGTAACGGCTCCCCAGCCGAATCTCCCCTACGGTATCGTTCTCAAGCGTGCTGGCAATTTGTGCCCGCTCACGCTCGTCAAAATGGTTCACATGACTGGCGACGCTCTCCGAGGTGGCGAGCAGAGTAAAACTGTTGTCGTAGAGCTGGAACTCCCCTTCGCCGTTATCCCCTACCGCATCCTGGAGCAGTTTCTTAAGCCCCTGGAAGGTAAAATCAATCGCCAGCACGCCGTACCAGTCACGTTGATAGTCGACCGGCATGCTGACGTTAACAATTTTTTCATTTATCAGCGTAAGCCAACGCACGCTGCGGGGCCGATTATCGCGCTCTGATTGTTGGGTAAACCACGGGCTGGTCACCAGCTGATAATAGCGGGTGGGAATGTCGCGTACGGTATCGATTGGATCGGTCGAGACATAAAACCCCGCACGCGAGACATAAACGATGCGCTTCGCGTGCGCCGCCGGGGCATTAATCCGCAGCAAATAGCCCATTTCAAAGGCAGCGCTCATCTCCTTTTCGAGCCGTTCGTCGTCGCGTATCAGGCTGGTGGTCTGCTGTACAAACGCATCGGAAATGCCGTTCAGCGGTAAAGTACGCCGCTCGTCGAAGGCCAACTGCCAGAAAGGTTTGTTTCGCAGGTCATTGAAACGGGAGACCGTGTCGTGCAGCACAGGCGCGGCCAGCGGAGTTTCAAGGGCATCCTGCATGCCGTTACGAAAGAAGAGCAGCTTTTCGACGCTGAACTGCAGCTGGCGATCCAGCGAGTTGACCACGTTCTCAAGATGGGTGTGCTGAGTCGCGGCGTAGGCGTCTTCCAGCACCACAGCCTCGCGCCAGGTCAGTAACGTGGAGACGATGAGGACAGCAATAAAGCAAATATTTACAACCCGGCCCGGATGAAAACGATGACGTGCCGAAAAAACCTCTTTTCTTACAATATCGTCGGGCTGCACACACACTCCCTGAAAGCCACCTGCGCCATCCGCATGGGCGGGGACGGCAATGTTACTGCCTGTAAGCGATTATAGCGCACAAAAACGCCCGGCATTGCCGGGCGTAGCGTGACTTAAGCCTTGTCCTGTCGCCGGGTGCCGTCACCATGCTGAAGCTCTTCTTCACGAAACGCTTCCTGCTTGATGCCGTAACCGTCGTACCAGCGACACTCCACCATTCCGCTTGCATAGCCGGTGACGACCATACGTGGACCGCCGTTTTTTGGCTTAACTTCATCGCTGACCAGAAAGACCATAACCGCCTCCTTTATCAGTGTGAAACTGTATCAATTTAGTCGAGGAATAACAGTTATGCCTGGTATAGCCAGAAGTTATTAATGTGAGCGACCTCGCATTTTTTCCACGAGTTTCACCACCGCGACCACCACGAGGCCAATAATCAACCCGAGCACCAGATTCAGTAAGGTGGGTAAAACAGTTGCAATAACAGCACCTTGAGCCTCAGAAAAATGCTCGATGGCATGATGCAGCGGCGCAATGCCATGCACCACAATCCCGCCGCCGACGAGGAACATGGCCAGGGTGCCGATTACCGACAGGGACTTCATCAGCCAGGGGGCTACCACCAGCAGGGCTTTACCCGTCATCTTCGCCAGCGCGCTGGTTTTATCACTCAGCCAGTAGCCGACGTCATCCAGTTTGACGATGATGCCCACCAGGCCGTAGACGCCCAGGGTGACCACAAAGGCGATCCCGGACAGCACCAGCACCTGGTTCAGCAGCGGCGCATCCGCCACAATCCCCAGGGTAATAGCCACAATTTCCGCCGACAGGATAAAGTCGGTACGGATCGCGCCCTTGATTTTATCCCGCTCAAAGGTGACAGGATCTTGTGCGGCCAGCGCTTCCAGACGCTGTTGCCGCGCTTCCGGGCTCTCCTTCCCTTTATTTTTACGCGATTCGAGGGAGTGCAATATTTTCTCTGCCCCTTCAAAGCAGAGAAATGCCCCGCCAACCATCAGCAGCGGCGTAATGGCCCACGGAATAAAGGCGCTGATCAGCAACGCCAGCGGCACGAGGATCACTTTATTGAGCAGTGAACCCTTCGCCACGGCCCAGACTACGGGCAGCTCGCGATTGGCGCGCACGCCCGAGACCTGTTGGGCATTGAGAGAGAGATCGTCCCCCAGCACGCCCGCGGTTTTCTTGGCCGCCAGTTTTCCCATCAGCGAAATATCGTCCAGCAGCGTGGCAATATCATCCAGCAGTGTTAATAAGCTACTTCCCGCCAAAATAACGTTCCTTCTTTTTTGTTAATAACCTGAACAGTATGGAGTAAAACCCGGAACCCCGAAACTATCCCGTTTAAGTCAACAAATAATTCACTTATGTAACACAATTAAAGCGCTCGCCAGCGCGATAGTTTTCACGTTAACTCTATGCGACCGAATTATTTCATTGTGAGGGAGTATGCGTTTCAGGCACGTTTTACCATTAGCGGGCGCGCTGTTTGCGCTCTATATCATCTGGGGTTCCACCTATTTCGTGATCCGTATCGGCGTGGAGAGCTGGCCGCCCCTGATGATGGCCGGAGTGCGTTTTCTTTCTGCGGGCGTGCTGCTGCTGGCGTTTTTATTCCTGCGCGGCCATAAGCTGCCGCCGCTGCGCCCGCTTCTCAACGCCGCTCTGATCGGCGTCCTGCTGCTGGCTGTCGGGAACGGCTTTGTTACCGTCGCGGAACATCAAAACGTGCCCTCCGGGATCGCGGCGGTGGTGGTGGCGACCGTTCCGCTGTTCACCCTCTGCTTCAGCCGCCTGTTTGGCATCAAAACGCGCAAGCTGGAGTGGCTGGGGATCGCCATCGGGATGGCAGGCATTATTCTGCTCAACAACGGCGGAAACCTGAGCGGCAATCCGTGGGGTGCGCTGCTCATCCTGATCGGGTCGATGAGCTGGGCGTTTGGTTCGGTGTACGGCTCGCGCATTGAATTACCCACCGGGATGATGGCCGGGGCCATTGAGATGGTCACCGCGGGGATTGTGCTGCTGGTAGCGTCAATGCTTTCCGGCGAGAAGCTGACTGCCCTTCCCGACCTGTCAGGCTTCCTGGCGGTGGGCTATCTGGCGATATTCGGCTCGGTGATCGCGATTAATGCCTATATGTTCCTGATCCGCAATGTCTCTCCGGCGGTTGCCACCAGCTATGCCTACGTGAACCCGGTGGTCGCCGTGCTGCTGGGTACGGGTCTCGGTGGGGAATCGCTCTCCCCGGTTGAGTGGATGGCGCTGGGGATCATTATTATGGCGGTGGTGCTGGTGACCTTAGGCAAGTATCTGTTCCCGGCCAAACCGGTGGTTACGCCGTGTCAGGCGGAGAAACCCTAAGCGGGCGAATGCCCAGGGTGTCGATCTGCGCGGTCTCGCCGCCGCCGCAGATCCACTCTTCCAGACGCTCAGTAAGCGCCCTGTCATCCAGCTTCAGCCTGCCGCGCAGCGCGCATTCCCACACTACCAGCACCCGCCAGCCCTGCTGCTGTAACAGCGCGATATCGCGGTTGTCGCGAATAACGTTTTTACCAATCTTCTCCAGCCAGAAGTCGGTGCGGGTCGCCGGGACCTTAAACAGATAGCAGTCGTGGCGATGCCAGAAACAGCCATGCGTGAAGATCACGCACTGGTGGCTATCAATCACAAAATCAGGCCGTCCGGCAAGGCTGGTATCCTGCACGCGGAACTCAAAGCCGACCTGCGCCAGCAGACCAGCCAGCCGTTTTTCAATGGCCGTATCCCGCGTGCCGATGGCGCGCATGTTCTTGCTGCGGGTGGCCTTATTATGTACGTCCGCCATTGACAGTCTCAGCCTTACGTTGCGCTACCGCCTGCAGAATACGCGACTCCAGCAGTCGGGCGACGGCGGCAAACGCCGGTACCACTACCGAATTGCCAAACTGGCGGTAGGCCTGGGTGTCAGATACCGGGATGCGGAATTGGTAGCCCTGCGGGGTTTCAAAGCCCATCAGACGAGCACATTCGCGCGGCGTCAGACGGCGCGGCCGATGACGCTGGTTTTCAGGATCGTCGAAATCCCGCTCGCCAAGGGCTTTGTCCCAGCCCCGGTCGATAAGGATCTCCGCGCCATCTTTGTAATAGCGTGCCGACAGGGTGCGGGCGACGCTGTTCGGGTTCGTCGGATCGACCATCCCGAAGCCAAACCCGTTACCCTTCGCCTGATGCTTCTGCGCATAGCGATAGAGATACTTCCACAGCACCGGGGTGAGAATGAATTTTGCGTCCACGACGGGCTCGAGCAGATCGGCAATTGTGGGTCGCCGTGCCGGCCACAGCCCCGGGAGATCGCGCAGGGTGAAGTTGCCCCGCAGGTTGAGATCGCGACGAAAGCCCACCAGCACAATGCGCTCGCGGTGCTGGGGCAGGAAGTGTTTTCCATCGATAATCTTCGGATCGTCTGGCCCGCTCTCCGCGGCATCCGCCACGTCATACCCCAGGTCGTCCAGGGTCTGCATGATGATGCGGAACGTTTTACCGCCGTCATGGCTCTTCAGGTTTTTCACGTTCTCCAGCACAAAGATTGCCGGGCGGCGGGCGTCAATAATGCGCGCCACGTCAAAGAACAACGTGCCCTGAGTGTCACAGGCAAAACCGTGCGCGCGACCCAGAGCGTTCTTCTTTGATACGCCAGCCAGCGAAAACGGCTGGCATGGGAAGCCTGCGAGCAGCACGTCGTGCGCCGGAATGGCGTTGCGGATGTGCTGCGCCGCCTCGTCGTCCGTCACGCCGCTCTGGTGGCTGAGCGTCACTTCGCGGATGTCATCATTAAACTGGTGCGCATCCGGATCGCAGTACCAGTTGGCCTTGTAGGTGCGTACCGCATGTTTGTTCCACTCACTGGTAAATACGCACTGGCCGCCAATCGCCTCAAATCCATGACGGATGCCGCCGATCCCGGCGAACAGATCGACAAAGCGGAACGCATAGTGAGGATGACAGGCCGGAGGACGCGGCAGCAGGTTTTGCAGGAAGCGGTATTCACCGTCGCTAAGGCGATGTCCTGCCCGCTCGCTGGTCACCAGTCGTTTGAGGATCGCCGGACTCCAGTGGCTGTCACCCTGAGCAACCAGAAGATGAGCCAACGTTCTGGCATCGTAAATTTCCAGAAGCTGGCTCAATAACGCCTGAACTGACGCCGTTGATTTATCTGCCAGCACAAGCGCCGACTCCGTCACTGATACATTTTCCTGCATACATTTAACCGGGCCAAAAAAGACTTAAGAGAGAGTAACACAGAAAGGCATTACAGACTGTCGCGGAAACGCTGCACTACCGCGGCGTCAATACCCTCGTAATCGCCGCGTAGCTCGGCGCTGAGCCGGGCCATAAACTGAATCAGCACATCGGCACTCTGTCGCGCAAGCTGGCGACCGGCGGTGGTCTGCATCGTCCCGGGCAGGCGGAGCAGTTTGCTCTGGAAATGGTCCAGGGCGTACGCCCGGTCGTTCAGCTCGCGCGCATCAGCAAAGGGATCCTCCGGGTCGAACAGCGGAACCCCCAGCGCGCCGGACACGGCAAAGACGCGCGCCAGGCCAATCGCGCCCAGGGCCTCCAGCCGGTCGGCGTCCTGCACGATTTTGGCTTCATCGGTAAGCGGCGTAATGCCCGCGCTGAAGCTGTGCGCCTCGATGGCATGCTGGATCGCGGCATAGTGATGGGCAGGAAAATCGGCAAAGTCGTCGCGCAGGATGGCCATCGTTCTTTCGGCGGCCAACTGCGACGAGCGGCCGCGCTGCGGATGGTTTTTCGGCAGGCTGACGATATCGTGAAAATAACAGGCCGTCAGGATGACCAGGGGATCGACCGGCAAATCTTTCATCAACCGCTGTGCGGTATTCCAGACACGACGGAAATGGGAGATATCATGGGCGGTATCATCGGTGGCATGATGCGCCTTCAGCCAGTTTTCAAAACGTTGCTGCCACTGCACGAGTTCCATATCGGCTTTCCAGAAAGTGAAAAGCCGTACAATAGCAATTATTTACTCTTCTGACACATCACGCGGCCGGGTGTACCAGGCAATGGCGCCCAGGATTCCCCCCACCGCGCTTAAAAGCAGAAAACCGCACAGGGCACTAAGCCATTTCCCGGACGTTGAGCCGAGATCGTCCTCAATCAGCGGCCCTGATACCGAGGTGACTTTGCTGACGATCCACAAATAGCGCGCCATCGCCCAGATGAAATAGCCGCAAAAGGCGTAAAAAACCCACAGGGCCAGCTTGCCTCCCAGGCTGCGATCGTGTTTTTGTTCCATGTTGTCCTTTCCTTTTTCACGGCACGTTGGCCGTCGCATTCACATCGCCAATTCGAACCGGTAAATAAATCACATTTTCTGATGAAAAACACGCTACCTGTAAAACTTTCCCCTGTCGATTTGCGTTAAGTTGATCTTTCGCAATTTTGTATTGATTATAATTATAATTCCACAGTATTTATGCAGTCAGGGAAATGTCATAGCCTAAAACAAGGCTGTAAATGCGTTATTTCACTCTTATTATTCAAGGAACATATTTTCCAAAGCGGATAACTGTGCAATGATGACGGGGTTATGTGCTTTTTTATCGCTTCACTATTAAATACTCTTAAATTACCCCTTTATTTTTGCCCGATACTATTATCGGGCTTTTTATTGTCTTTTCCGCAGGACCCCTTCTTCATCAATAGATCCGTGAAAATAAATAACCACTTGAAATACATATCAATAAAAAGCAATAATACATTTTTCAGAACCATAAATATAAAATATAATGACACCGTAATTAATATTTTGAAATAATCTAAATGATTTAGTTACATTTATTTTTAAACAGTAAAAACCCACCCTGAAATAGTATTGAGCCCGTAACCCGGAGGGGGTTGCGTATATTCATTAAAAAAATACATTCAAGGGAATATATAATGAAAAGAAAAGTTCTGGCAGTTCTCGTCCCTGTTTTGTTGAGCGCTGGCGCGGTAAATGCGGCTGAAATCTACAACAAGGACGGCAATAAATTCGATCTTTACGGAAAAATGGTCGGAAAGCGCATCTGGAACAATACCGACGATAGCAACAGCGAAAACTTTGATGACTCTTACGCCCGTTTCGGCATTAAAGGCGAAACACAAATCAACAACGACCTGACCGGTTTCGGTCAGTTTGAGTACAACATGGGTGCCAGCGCCCCGGAAGGCGAACAGGATGAGAGCAGCCGTCTGGCATTCGCAGGTCTGAGATTCGGTGACTACGGTTCGTTTGACTATGGCCGCAACTACGGTGTGGCTTACGACGCCGGGGCGTACACCGATATGCTCGTGGAATGGGGTGGCGATTCCTGGGTTCACACCGATAACTTTATGACTGGCCGTACCACCGGCGTGGCGACTTATCGCAACACGGACTTCTTCGGCGCGGTTGAAGGGCTGGATTTTGCGCTGCAGTACCAGGGTAAAGACCACGATAGCCAGGTGAAAAAAGCCAACGGTGACGGTTACAGCACCTCCCTCGCCTACAACTTCGATGGCTTTGGCTTCGTCGGCGTCTACGGCAAGTCTGACCGTACCAACAAACAGTCCCTGGACGGCTTTGGCGATACCGCTGAAGTCTGGTCGCTGGCCGCGAAGTATGATGCCAACAATCTCTACGCTGCGGTGATGTACGGTGAAACCCGCAACATGACCTACGTGAGCAATAAAGGTTTTGCCAACAAAACGCAGAACGTTGAAGCCGTGGTGCAGTACCAGTTTGACTTTGGCCTGCGTCCTTCCCTGGGCTACGTCTACTCCACAGGCAAAGATCTGGGTGAACGCAACGGCGTTCGCGGCGTGAATGCCGACCTCGTGAACTATGTTGAACTGGGTACCTGGTACTACTTCAACAAGAACATGAATGTCTACACTGCGTATAAATTCAACCTGCTGGATGATGATGACGCGGCCCGTACCGGCATGCCTGCTGACGACCAGTTCGCGCTGGGTATCGTTTACCAGTTCTGATTGTCCGGCAAGACTCTGTTAAGCCCGCTACGAAGCGGGCTTTTTGCTTTTTAACCGCCACCAGATTTACATAGCTTTAACAAATTAGCGCCATCAGCCATAATGCCCACTTTCTGTATGTCCTGGAGTTTCAATGCGCGATTTGCCGCCCCTCCCCCCTACGCGCAAGCGCCCAATGAAACTGAACACCCTGGTCACGCTGATGGTCTACAGCGTGACGGGCGCGATTCTGCTGGTGATTTTTGTCCTCTATTTTGCGCAAATCACCCGGGCTACGCGCGATGGCGTGCGGGATACCGCCCTGGCGGTCGCCAGAACCCTGGCTGATAGCCCGGAGGTGACCCGCGGCTTGTCCCTGCCCCCGGACAGTAACATCATCCAGCCTGTCGCCCGGGCGGTGATGCAGCGCAACAACCTGCTGTTTGCCGTTGTCACCGACATGCGGGGGATCCGCTATTCGCATCCCAACAGCGCCCTGCTCGGCAAAGCCTTTATTGGGGACGACCTTCGGCCTGCGCTGGAAGATAAAGAGAATGTTGCTGTCAACCACGGGGTACTCGACGAGGCGCTGCGGGTGTTTACGCCTGTCTATAACGCACAGCATCAGCAGATTGGCGTGGTTGCGGTGGGGATCTCCCTGATTAAAGTAGAGCAGCAGATCGCCCGCAACCGCTGGGATGCCATCTGGCTGGTGCTGTTCAGCGCCCTGATGGGCGCGCTCGGCGCATGGGGGCTGGTGCGGATGCTGAAGCGCGTGCTGTTTGGCCTCGAACCGTATCAAATATCAGCCTTGCTGGAGCAGCGCCAGGCGATGCTGCAATCCCTGCGCGAGGGGGTGATCGCGGTGGATCAGCAGGGGCATGTGACGATG
The DNA here is from genome assembly GCF_049974505.2 of Leclercia sp. TB492. Classification (NCBI taxonomy): domain Bacteria; kingdom Pseudomonadati; phylum Pseudomonadota; class Gammaproteobacteria; order Enterobacterales; family Enterobacteriaceae; genus Leclercia; species Leclercia sp. TB492. The sequence goes on from NZ_CM127572.1 coordinate 2,971,460, forward strand.
ATAAACCATGCTGCCCGGCAGATCCTGAATGCCAGCGCCAGCAGTCATACCCTGCACGAGGCGCCGCTGCTGGCGAACCTGCGCGAGGTATTACAAACCGGGCTGCCGCGTCAGGATCAGGAGATCAACTGTCACGGCCGGCTGTTGCTCTGCAACACCCTGCCCGTCAAAAGCGAGAATCAGCTGATGGGCGCCATCACCACCTTCCGTGATAAGACCGAGATCAGCCAGCTGTTGCAGAGGCTGGACGGGATGGTGAGTTATCTGGATGTGCTGCGCAGCCATTCCCATGAGTTTATGAACAAGCTGCATGTGATCCTCGGGCTACTGCATATGAAGCACTATGCCAAACTGGAAGAGTACGTCCTGTTGACCGCCAATGCCTGGCAGAGCGACGTCGGCACGCTGCAGCGCAACGTGAAATCGCCGGTGGTGGCCGGTTTTCTGCTGAGTAAGATCAGCCGCGCCAGAGAGCTGGGATTTAGCCTGACGCTTTCGGATGCCAGCCTGGTGCCGGATAACCCAAATGAACAGCAGGTCGCGGGGCTGATCACCGTGCTCGGTAATCTGATCGAGAATGCGCTGGATGCGATGGCCGCGCAGTCCGAGGGGGAAATCAGCCTCCTCCTGCACTATCAGCAGGGCTGGCTGAGTGCCGAAGTGAGTGACGACGGGCCGGGCATCGCCCCCGACCATCTGCAGGCCATTTTTAACAAAGGATTTTCCACCAAAGGGGAAAACCGGGGGGTGGGGCTATTCCTCGCCCGCCAGCAAATCGAAAACCTGGGCGGGGAGATCGCCGTAGAATCTGAGCCGGGCGTATTTACCCAGTTTTTTGTTCAGCTCCCCTGGGACAGTGAAAGGAAAAGCGCGTGATACATGTTTTGATTGTTGATGATGATGCCATGGTGGCCGATCTTAACCGCCTGTACGTAAACCGGGTCGACGGTTTTTGCTGCTGCGGCATTGCCACGTCGCTGGCAGAGGCCGGGGCCGTGCTGAACGCCCCCGCCCGGCAGGTCGATCTGATCCTGCTGGATGTCTACATGCAGCGTGATAATGGCCTGAGCCTGCTGCCGGTTATCCGGGCATCCGGCCGTGACACCGATGTCATCATGATCACCTCGGCTTCCGATGCCGCGACTATTCAGACCGCCATGCATTACGGGGTGGTGGACTATTTGATCAAACCGTTCCAGTTCCCGCGCTTCGAAGAGGCGTTGAACGGCTGGCGTGAGAAAAAAGCCCTGATGGGATCGCATCAGTATCATGACCAGGCCGATGTTGACCGGCTGCTGCGCGGCGGCGCGCCAGGGCTGGCGGACAGTCGACGCCTGCCGAAAGGGCTCACCCCGCAGACGCTGCGCACGCTGTGCCTGTGGATTGACGCCCATCCGGGGACGGAATTTTCGACCGACGATCTGGCTAGCGCAGTCAATATTTCCCGGGTGTCCTGCCGCAAATACCTGATTTGGCTGGCCCAGGTCAACATTCTGCACACCAGCATTCACTATGGTGCCACCGGCCGGCCCGTGTATCGCTATCGTCTGCGCCCCGAGCAGGTTGCCCTGCTTCGGCAATATTGCCACCAGGAGTAACGCCCGCAATACAACCTCTTCAGGTAAACATCCTGATTTAGTTCACATATATTGTTTTGAAGCGGTAAAGGGCTGTTACTACCCGTAAGTGGAATGATAAGGTACCCAGCGCACAGGATGTCTGACGAGAAAGCTAGCAGGAAGACTGACTGAAGAGATGAAGTGGCGGAGAGAGGGGGATTTGAACCCCCGGTAGAGTTGCCCCTACTCTGGTTTTCGAGACCAGTCCGTTCAGCCGCTCCGGCATCTCTCCGTTTTGATGGTTGCCATCATGCCGGGTAATTTGGCATTTTAACAGACCATAACCGGTCAATTTTGTTCAAGTGACGAGTTTGCGAGCAAAGCGATGATTAAGTGGCCCTGGAAATCGAATGAATCCGCCCGAAGCGCGGCGCTGCCGTGGGAAGAGGCGCTGGCGATCCCCGTCCTGTCCACTTTATCGGATGAGGATAAATCGCGTCTGGTGCAGCTTGCCGTGCGATTCCTACAGCAAAAACGCCTGGTCCCGCTGCAGGGTTTTGAACTCGACGATCGCAAGAGCACCCGCATTGCCCTGCTCTTCTGCCTGCCGGTTCTGGAACTGGGTATCGAATGGCTGGACGGTTTCCATGAAGTGCTGATCTACCCGGCGCCGTTTGTGGTGGACGACGAATGGGAGGACGACATTGGGCTGGTGCACAGTCAGCGAATGGTGCAGTCCGGTCAAAGCTGGCAACAGGGACCGATCATTCTTAACTGGCTGGACATTCAGGACTCGTTCGACGCCTCCGGTTTTAACCTCATCATTCATGAAGTGGCGCATAAACTGGACACCCGCAACGGCGATCGCGCCAGCGGCGTGCCGTTTATCCCCCTGCGTGAAGTGGCGGGCTGGGAACACGATTTGCACGCTGCGATGAACAACATCCAGGATGAGATCGATCTGGTGGGCGAAAGCGCTGCCAGCATTGATGCCTATGCTGCCACCGATCCTGCTGAGTGCTTTGCGGTGTTATCAGAATATTTCTTCAGCGCACCCGAGCTTTTCGCCCCCCGCTTCCCGGCGCTTTGGCAGCGTTTTTGTCAGTTTTACCAGCAGGACCCGCTGCAGCGGTTACGTGAAAATGACGGCCAGGGCGATGATCCTGCCACGCAAGTACACTAAATCAGCACTCTGAAGCTTAATTAATCAATTGAATCAGCGCGTTGAATTTAGTGTTGACACAAACTAGCGGGGCCATTAACATGCGCCTCGTTCACACGATTCCTCTGTAGTTCAGTCGGTAGAACGGCGGACTGTTAATCCGTATGTCACTGGTTCGAGTCCAGTCAGAGGAGCCATATTTAAGAAGCCCGCTCAAGGAAACTTAAGCGGGCTTTTTGCTATTCTGGATATTTCTAAGCACGACATCAGGTTAACAAAGCACCCAACTTCGCAAGTACCTCATTCATTACGCTATCCGGCACACGCTCCAACTTTATGCCATGCCGTGCTCCCATATCTATGGTACGAGGCTGATCGCAGCGAATCACGCCCCTGGTTTTTGAGCCCGCTTCATCCAGGGATACGGCAAAACCCGCAGTACGGGCAAACTTGCCGCCAGTGGTGACAGGAACCACAACAGGCAGGCGGGTGAGATGATTGAACGCAGCCTTCGATACGATAAGCACCGGACGTTTTCCGCTTCGCTCATGCCCGGCAATAGGATCAAGTGAAACGAGCCAGATTTCCCCTCTATCCATTTACAGGATCTCCTTGCCTGCAGCTGGCGCATCAACCCATTCTCGATCTTCTTCACTGAGTTCGGCCTGCGGATCGCACTGCGCCAGCAGTTCAGCAAGTGAATAATGCGGGCGTTTTTGCGGTTCAACTATCAGGCAGCCGTTGTCGATAGTGACGCCGACCTCGCTGTCTGGTTGCAGGTCGAGCGTTTTCAAAATCGCTGGAGGGACTGCCAGCATGACAGAGCCGCCCACTTTTTTCAGACGTGTTATGTACATAGAACTCCTCCAGATATTATATTTAAATATAACATTGGAATTTAATGATGTACATTTTCCAGGCAGAATCAGGTTTTACAAGAAATGCGAAGACGCTTCAGAGAAAAAACCCCGCGATGCGGGGTTGGTTGGCCTAAATCTGGTAGTCAATCGCCACTTCTTCCGGCTCCATGACCTGGCGTTTGATCTCATCCACCGAGAGCCCGGCGTTGCACAGTTCGATAAAGCGCCAGACATAGTTGCGCTGCAGCTGGCCGCGCTTAAGCCCGAGCCAGACGGTGTTGGCATCAAACAGATGACGGGTATCAAGGCGCACCAGGCTCCCCTGTTCGCGCTCGCCGCCGGACTGTTCCGCCACCAGCCCAATCCCCAGTCCCAGCTCGACGTAGGTGCGGATCACGTCGGAATCCTGCGCGCTGAGCACCACATCCGGCGTCAGGCCTTTACGGTTAAAGGCCTCATCAATACGGGAACGCCCGGTAATGCCCTGACGATAGGTAATGAGCGGCCATTTGGCGATAGCCTCCAGCGTCAGCGGGGAGACCTGGGTCAGCGGATGTTCGACCGGCAGCAACAGGCTGTGATGCCAGCGGAACCACGGGAACGCGGCCAGCAGCGGGTCGTTGCTTAAGCGCTCACTGGCGATGCCGATATCCGCCCCGCCGTTTTGCAGCAGGACTTCAATCTCCTGGGGCGTACCCTGGATCAGCTCCAGACGCACGTCCGGGAACAGCTCGCGGAACGCCTTGATCACCGGCGGCAGGCTGTAGCGGGCCTGAGTGTGAGTGGTGGCGATGGTCAATACACCGGAGGCATCATTGGTAAAGAGATCGGCCAGCCGACGCACGTTGCTGGCTTCATTGAGAATGCGTTCGGCAATGGTCAACAGCGCCTTGCCGGGCTCGGTCATCCCCAGCAGGCGCTTGCCACGACGAATGAAGATCTCAATGCCCAGCTCTTCCTCCAGCTCGCGGATATGACGGCTGACGCCCGACTGGGAGGTATAGAGCATGTTGGCGACCTCGGTCAGGTTGTAATCCCGACGGGCCGCCTCACGAATAATTTTAAGTTGCTGGAAATTCACGGTTCACTCCGGCGCATCTGACATAACGCTATTGTTAGAGTGTGCTCGTCGTGAGAACAAATAATAAAAACCCGCAACTTATACCTTTATGGAATATCAGCTGACCAGTTGTAGCTCACGGTTCTCCAGCGATGGACGACTTACCAGCGACATCAGGATCTCTTTTACCGCCTGCGCCTGCGGTGACAGCGCGCCGCGTGCAGAGACGTTCAGCGACAGCGGCAGGCTCATCGACGGCGAGGAGATCCTTGCCATCCAGCCGTTTGCGGCGCTGGAGAGCGATCGGGCTGCCGATTCAGGCAGGACAGTCACGCCCATCCCGCTGGCGATAGCGGCGGTCAGCGTGGAGATAGAGTCAATCTCACCAATGATTTTGGCCGTCAGACGGCGCAGGGAGAAAGCTTCATCGACGCGTAACCGCACGGCGCTGTAATCGCGAGGCAGAAACAGATTCATCTCGGCCACCGCGGTCAAATCCACGCTCTGCCCCGGGCAGTCGCGCGTTCCCACCAGGAAGAGATCTTCCTTCAGCAGCGGCTGGCTGGTGATCCCCGCCACGGGCGAGCGATCGTAGAGCACCGCCATATCCAGTTGCCCACCGAGCAATTTATCGTTCAGCGCCGAACCGCTGTTTTCGTGCAGATAGACCAGCACCTCCGGCAGCTCCGCGCGCACCGCCTGCAGCAGCGGCATGGTGACTGACGAGGCTGCCGTGCCCGGTGCCAGTCCGATCGACACCTGCCCGCTCAGCGTCTGCCCGACATTACCCACCGCCAGCTGCGCCTGTTCGCACTGGCGCAGAATGGTACGTGCGTGGGTGTAGAGGATCTTGCCCGCTTCGGTAGGAGTCACGCCGCGTTTCGTGCGGATCAACAGCTGCTGATCCAGCTCACCTTCCAGAGTGGCCACCTGCTGGCTCAGTGCCGGCTGTGCGATATGCAACACCTCAGCGGCCTGGGTCAGGCTGCCGATATCGACGATTTTTACGAAGTATTTCAGTCGTCTTAAGTTCATTTTGCCCCCTGTACGAAATGCGTTGCCGGTTCCGGCGCGAATGTACTGAGGGTTTTGCAAGATGCTTGCCAGTTTTGCGAAGAGGTCCGATATGTGCGCTAAGCGGCGGAAAATAAGGAAATCTAATCACTGCCGTCGGTTTCAAACATGAAACAACGGTTTATGATCTGCCCCATTCGGGGTATAGGCGCACCAAAAACGTGCAATTCGTTGCTGAAACCGCCACCTTGCTGATTTTGTCAGCAAACGATCCACCCAGGCGGGATCACCCTTTGACAAGTGCAGGTGACGCCGCTAATATTCGCCCCGTTCACACGATTCCTCTGTAGTTCAGTCGGTAGAACGGCGGACTGTTAATCCGTATGTCACTGGTTCGAGTCCAGTCAGAGGAGCCATATTTAAGAAGCCCGCTTAAGGAAACTTAAGCGGGCTTTTTGCTTTTACATTACGCGTTTACCCATCCTTTAATCTTGTCCCCTGATTGTGATGCAAGAGTCAGACACCGCTCTTTGGATAGGGAAAGGCCGCAGGTTCAGGCAATTCGGGATCAACATAAGTGCGTAATGCAGCATCGGTGATGGCGTAGCCCCAATTAATTAACCTCTCCTGCAGTTCATCATCCAGTTTCTTTAAACGCGTCGCGATAGTAGCCAGCTCCTGAATACGTTCCGGCGTACAATGCAGGTTCAGCGCTCGCCTGGCATAATGATCATATTCCGCACCGATCCCCCAGTAAGCCCCTTTGCGTTTTGCGGGATCGTCAGGCAGGGCCTGATAGCTTGCAATGAGCGTGCGTTTTCGCAAGCTACGTACCTGATTATCAATGATATCAAGAATACGATAAGCATGACGTGCCCAGTCTTTTTTAGGCTCTTCCTCCGGTTTTATTTTGGCCCCCGCATCACTGACCAGTACCGTCTCGTAACGTTTCCAGACCGTCTCCAGGCCCAGGTTGTCATAAACGCCGCCATCTGCCAGTACGACATCAGATGTATAGGGGAACCGCTGCAAATCATCGCCCGAACCGGATTTAAAGGAGGCTGGAGAAAGTCCAATAGTAAGCGGTGATAACACAGGCGGAAATGCGGAGGAAGCGGCAACTGCGCTGGCTAGCGAGAATTCAGGATTCTCAATACGGCCAACCCGATAGTCTCCCATATAGGGCCTGGAAAAACGCCACAGTATGCCGGATTGCACATTCGTTGCATTAATAATAAAACGCGGCGTAACGGGCAGGTTCTGCAATGTTGCACCATGAAACAGGTACTTGTCGTACGCAGCAGCGATTTGCTCGCCAATGGTACCAGGCAGCAGCAGTCCCGTCAGGATTGCTTCAGCATCGAGGGTCCGTCGGGCAAGATCTCTTATCGGAATAATTATTCGGGCTTCGAATGACGCTCGTTCGCCATCAAACGGGAGATGCCTCCAGGCCAGCGCCAGAACTGCACTGGTGATTGATCCCCCTGAAACGCTAGAAATACGTTGCAGGGAGTAAAGATGACCCGTTTCATAAAGCCGAAGCAAACTTCCCGCATGAAAAAGCATGGCCCGGTAGCCACCACCTGACAGGCACAGACCGCCGCCGGGTTGTATTAAAAGCGGCACCTGTTCCGGCTGTTTGTGCACGGCAGCATTAACGGGTTCGACAGTGTCCGTATTCGCATCGCCAACGTCCGCATGATCGTCCATGATCGCGAACGCTGCGTCGCCGTCCATCGCGATCGGTTGCTGCTCCAGAGCGAGTACGGCGGGATCCTGCGCATTGATGAGTTTCCCGGCAGCGTCAAATCTTGCGGCCATCAGATAAGCGGCTTCAGTCTTCGTATAGGCAGGATCCCAGTGCGTATTTTCAGGCACATGGCAATGACCAAAATGCCCGCCTTTTGCCCATGCCTCGGTGCTACGCACATGTCCCCCCGGATCTTTGCCATTCCGGGCTGGTTTGGGGAGGCCAGCAGGCCAAACTAAAGGAATATGATGCGTTTCTTCGAGCCAACGGCACAGACGAGCAAGATTCTTCATCGTCGCCTTGTTCTTTGTCTTCCCGGCAAAACCTACAACTTCAATCTGTAATGCACGATCCCGGTTGGTCTCTACCCCACCGGCCGCATTTCGTAATGAGCGCGCCGCCACGTCAGTATCAATGTGCTGATAGATTTTGTTGGCATCAACGGTGAAGTGCGGATCGGATCGATGAGCCTTAAACGCAGCAAATGCACCTTCAGCGCTTCCGCCTTCTGTCGTGTGATGAACAATTTTGAATATACCTCCCGTATATTTTCCACTGCTACCGGTGATGGTATGCTGTTCAGCAAATGGGCAAATTGCCATGATCTTTCTCCTCTCAAAGAGTGCCAAGTTCAACATTAGCTATATACGCGCTGCGATATGCTCCCAATTTCGCTTTCAGTTGTGATTGCAGCGTTTTCATTGCGTAAGCATCAATAGAAAGCACGCCTGTGCGTTGGCGCAATGAGGCCTGACCTTTTTGCAGTTTAAAAAACAGAACCTGCGTCAAGGTATTATTCGCTCGAAGAGAAAAAGCCATTGCACTTGCTGTGAGACCTTGATTCGGCCTGGAATATATACAGGTGAACTGGAAACGGCCAATATTGTCATGTCGACTTTGTTGATTAAAAAGGGTGATGAATGGCGCATGGTTGGTCATGCTACGCAATCCATTCAATACAGCGAGAACAGCTTCTACTGCTCCGGCTACAGGGCTTAAAAAAGAAGTAATCACGCCAATTATCGCCTGATGAACGTCGAGCGTATCTCCCTCATAATGAAGCTCCATACTTTCTTTTTCCTCAATAACCCAGCCAAGTACCGCCAGATTGGTGAAATAGGCATCAAAGAACTTCAGCGGATCAGGATCCGCGTTAACGCTTTTCGCCGCGGCGAGCTGTGCAAAAAGGGACGAGTCTGTAATGGCCTGCCGCAATTCCGCCTCTACCCCAGCCATGAAAGAAACAACATTTGAGCCGACAACCAGCGACTGTTTGCTGGATGTTTTTAAATCCGGCATTCCCATTCCTTTATCAATACCGAACAGCTCGGGTTTTGAGGGTAAAGAGGCATTCACAATAAAACGCTGTGCATACTCTTGATCGAAGACCATGATGTCTACTCCGTTGCGTTATACACGGTGTACTCAAGGTAGAGTTCGCAGGAACTCAGCCGATTATCGAAATGCGGGTAAAGCGTATCTGTTGGGTCATCGTTACGAAAAACTCGCCCTTTCGTTGCTGCCAGAAGAGCATCATTTAACCGCGCGTCTGGCATATGCCATCCCTTAACACCCTGTTGCTTGCCAAAAGCCTCATCCGTAGAGATTGCCGCGACCAGATCGGGGTGAGTCATCAGGCCAAGGCCTCTCTCCTTGATCGTGGCGTTATCGCTGCCATGATGCGAAACCTTGTAAAATCGCACGCGGCCAAGAATGTCAGCCGCAGTAAGCTCCTGATGTCCATATAGGTATGATTGGTCGTGCCACGATAACCAGTTACCTACCTGAGCATCCCCCGGGAAAAGCATAAACGTTCCGTCAGGAAGCTCAAAAGCCAGGACAAGGCTGGTATTATTGGTATCAGCGTCGAGCTTGAGGGCCAGTTGACCCGCTGCGCCCATCCAGTCCGAATCAATCGTTCGGCGCGACAGATCGCATCCGTCTTCGGATGTCTGAGCGAAATAGTGTTCTTTGAACCAGAGAAAGGTACTCCAGTCGCTGCCTGCAGATGCCTCATTCGACGCATGCACCTGCTCAACATGGAAACAATTGAAACGTTTGGCGAAAGGCTGGTCGTTATCCGGATCGAGAGGCGTATTGTCAACAATTCGGAACAGCCTTTCCTCTAACGCCTGATTATCGAAATAGGTCTCTTTTGCTGTACCTGACGGCTTGTCCTTTTTCAGTCGAGAAATATTACGTGGTGGCCCCAGCACATAGGTTTTCATTCCTCCCGGTGCGGTAACCACCTGACCGGGCGACAGGAATGCCTTACTTACCGCCTCGGTTTTTAATTTAGCGATAATCTCCCGGCTTTGAAGGCGTCGTGGTGCGGTAGTTCTGGCGGCCAGCCCGTTATCCGCCCTTTCTTGCTCAACCGGTTCTACCAAAGGACCTAAAAAGGCATCAAGCCCGGAAAGCGCAATCTGCCTGTCAGCCGCCAGTGGTGAGGGATTCAGACCCTCCGCAACCTTTTGGATCATTTCAGAAAGAGCGGCTAATGAAAGTGTGCGTCGGTCCCGCTCCTGACGTAACTGATTGGCTAAGGCATCATTATCATCCTCGGTCCAGGCCATCCAGAGTTGCTGGATCGCCAGACCGCTAAAAATAATATCCTGCGCCTGTGAAAAGCCTGAGAGATGATCCCAGTGTTCATGGGTTATCACTAACAGATCCAAAGTCCCTTTTTGGGTTATCTTGCCCTCATCATCGAATTTTCCCCCGGTCATAATGACGATATCAGTCGCGATTTTCCGCATTCGCTCATGGGCTTGTGTCGTGCCCATCAGAACGCCAAAATCGATCAATATATGCGCAGGGGGATTACGTTCGTTCGCCACCCTAATGAGAAAGCAATCGCCCAGATAACCGCGATAATCACTACCCTCACCGCCTAATGCGCGGTACATGCGAACCGTTATTGTTGGTTGCGTCATCATAGCCCCCTGTGCAGGAAGGCGAATGGCTCGCAGTTCGCATGTGAATATAACCCTGGTGCCAGCCCCAGGGTTTGCCCCGTCCTGAATGCCCGCTGAACCGCTAACCTTTTGTTGTCGCAAACATTCTTTCTAATGATGCGGATTAATTTTCCATCTCGCAGGTCGATGTGGATCGTCGCACCGCCGCGGAACCAGAAATCAGGATCCCGAGTTAAAAGTGCGATATTCCCCGCATCCGCTTTCTCCTGATCGGCCGGATCATCAAATCCACGCCGTTTCTGGGTGATCTGTATGATAAGTTGATGCGTCTCTTGACCTTCCGGCCCAACACGACGCGCAATACGTGCAGAATGAACCTCGAAAGTGGGGACGTTAGAAAATTCACCATTCTGTGTTGCTCTCCCCGTCCACAGGGTAGCAACAAGGGGGACGGGCGACTTACGTATAGGATTATCGAAAGCAATGAGCCGCATACCCAACAGCTTTTCCCATCCTTCGTCAAACGGGCTATCCTGCTCGAACCAGGCGTGAATGCGTGCCTGATTGCGCTGGATTGATAACATTGCGGCTTCCCGGAGATTACGTCTCCCGCCGCCCGTCGCTCCCGGCTCCCCTGGCTTGATCGAACCTGATAATTCGAGTGTATTCAGCAGCCCGGAGAAAACATTACTCAACCCCTCTTCAGGGCTACGACCCCTGGAACCAAATTCGGGAGCTTCCGTAAGATCAGGTTCATCCCATAACAGACTCTCAGGTGCCATCGAAATGCAGCCAGGCACAGTTATGCCTCGTTTTTTAAAGGCTTCAACGAAAGCAATGCGATAGCGCATTGGATCATGCGCCACCAGATCGGTATCAGCCGTAATAATTGCGCGTAAATATTCGCCAAAATGTAAATCGACGGGCGGAATATAGTCCAGGGCTCGCACACACATACGTAGCACTTGATCCGCAGCTTTTGCTGCTTCAATGGCAAGGCGATTAACCAATTCCGTTGGGAGATAATCCTGGTTTGAGGCGGCCCCAGAGAACGCCAGGCGAAAAAGGTCGGCGGTCCTTTGCTCATAAATCGTGACGAAGGCATCGAAGATAGCAGCAACGAGAAACCCGCCCCGCTCATGCGACTCAAAGGTTTCAGACAATTTTTTGGGCGGGCTGAGAGCGTTATGCTCTCCTCCTTCAGGAGCTGTCGCAGAGGTACTCAAGTATTGCAGCGCATAACGTAAAGCACCGTGGCAACCCGTTGCATGACCGAACTGAAGCGCAAGTCCGTTTAATAATCCAGGTTCACGCAGCGAACCTTTATTCTGCGCCAACTGGTGCCGGACGACGTTTGTCATGCTGAAATGCTGTAGTAATGCGATGATATCTGCGAAGGCTTCATGAAAAGCCAGAGAGTCCAGATTGGAGGCTTCAATCGAACGCTGTTGCATGCCATGGAGAATGGCATGTGTGGTCTCATGGGCAATGATATCCTGCGAAAGGCAGGTAAAAACCCAGGAGCAGAAGGCGACATCGCCTTCCGGGTGCTTAAAGTATCCAAATAATAAAGCCCGCTTAGTGGGGCTGTAATAGGCATTCATTTCACGCAGAGCATGGGGATAAATACGTAGCCGTCGCGTAAAATTACGTTCCGGTGAGGATTTCGGTGCGTTACGATCGCCCGCCCACAAAACAAGGCGTCCTAGCGCACGCTCGAAATTACGTATAGTTCGCATTGCAACGGCGAATACCATCTGCTGATGGTACTGCGGGTTGCCTTCGGAAGGGGGTAATCCATCCTGTGCCAGCAAAAAAGGATCATTGAGATCGGTTGGAGTGTAAAAGAGTCCTGAGCTGGGATCGTAATCAATTACTTCAAGATAATCATTGATGGGGCCGGTTTCTAACTGATCCTCCCAACGGGTTTCCCAGGGAAGCTCAATAACCGTATTGTTAATAACCGCGGTTTTAAGCTCCACGGAAGATTGTGGATCGAAAGCATAAACATTGAGTCGCCGCACAGGGGGTTTTGGCAGCGGGGAGATCGGCTGGTAACTTTTCATCGTATCTCTTCTCACTGATGTGGTAGAGGAATACTTGCGATGCCGTCAGTTCCAACAGCTGACAAACAACCTGCAATATCTCAACGCTAAAAATGACGTAATGAGAGTGGCCCACCGATTTAAGGTGAGAAAGAGGAGCCAACGGTAATTCTGAATAATAGATATCCGTCAACTATACGCCGTAATCAATATGTATGAATTCTTAATCGTGCCTGGAAATAGGCAATCGTGGGTACAAGCGCGGCATGAGTCGCCTGAATTCAGGCGACGACTCAGCGAGTACTCCTATAGCAGTGGCGCACTCCGGGCACCCCAACTGATATTCACCGGCATTCCCGACCGGCGCTCCAGCGCCTCGCTAACGCGCACGGCGTCCACATCCCCACCGTTAATCTGCGCGCGTAATCCTGGCGTCATCGGCAGCGGCACTTTATTCGTCGATTCAAACTCTGCACGATTACGCGACAGCGGTTCGTGGACTTCCACCCAGCGACTGCCATCCGGCTCGGTGGTGACTTTCACCGGCTGATCGATCAGCTGGACACGGGTTCCGACCGGGACATTATCGAACAGATACTTAATATCGTCGTTCCGCAGACGAATACAGCCCTGGCTGACGCGCAGCCCGATGCCAAAGTTCGCATTGGTGCCATGAATGGCATACAGCCTGCCGATATAGAGAGCATACAGCCCCATCGGGTTGTCCGGGCCCGCGGGAACAAATGCGGGCAGGGTCTTGCCCTCTTTGGCGTAGGCGCGACGGGTGTTTGGCGTTGGCGACCAGGTTGGCCCGTCCTGCTTACGCTCGACGGCAGTGACCCAGTTACGCGGCGTTTCCCGTCCGGCCTCGCCTATGCCGATAGGGAAGATTTCAACGGTATTGCCCTCTTTGGGGTAGTAGTACAGGCGCATTTCCGCCACGTTCACCACAATCCCCTCCCGCACGGTCGGCGGTAAGATGATCTGCTGTGGGACGATCAGCTGCGAGCCTGATTTAGGTAAAAACGGATCGGCTCCCGGGTTGGCCTCCAGCATATTGCTCAGCCCCTGCCCGTACTGCGCCGCAAAGGCTTCGAGCGGCAACCTGTTGTCAGCCGGAACGGTGATCGTTTGTGGGCTTCCCACCAGACGACTGCCTTCAGGCGGCAACGGGTAGCTCACCGCCAGCGCGCTCTGACTGACCAGTAATGCTGCAAAACAGCCCAAAATAGTACTACGACGCATCATTCCCTTCCTCTGTCGCTCCACGTATCAGACAAGCATAGCCTTGTTGCTGCGTTTATCGCCAGATAACAAATCATCATGTTGATAAATATCACCCGTTTAGCTCACTCGGGGATAAAAACGTTTTCACCTGCCCGCTGTCGGGGTAGTCTCATACCCGTCGCTATTTTCAGGCGACCGCATTGTGAGTGATCTTCTTCCTATACCAATAAAAAAATAACGTCAGACAGGACCACTATGGACACCACCCTCGCATCCTCGTCCCCCGACGGGGCAACACCATCGCTAAATCGTGCGCGCCGCGCGGCCCTCGGCAGTTTTGCCGGTGCGGTAGTCGACTGGTACGATTTTCTGCTGTACGGCATTACCGCCGCGCTGGTCTTTAACCGCGAATTTTTCCCGCAGATTAGCCCGGCAATGGGTACGCTCGCTGCCTTTGCCACCTTTGGCGTCGGCTTTCTGTTCCGCCCGCTCGGCGGGGTGATCTTTGGCCATTTTGGCGACAAGCTGGGGCGCAAACGGATGCTGATGCTGACGGTGTGGATGATGGGCATCGCCACCGCGCTGATTGGTATCCTGCCCTCCTTTGCTACGATTGGCTGGTGGGCACCGGTTCTGCTGGTCACCCTGCGCGCCGTTCAGGGCTTCGCCGTCGGCGGCGAATGGGGCGGCGCAGCGCTGCTGTCGGTGGAAAGCGCCCCGGCACGAAAAAAAGCGTTCTACAGCAGCGGCGTGCAGGTGGGATATGGCGTTGGCCTGCTGCTCTCCACCGGGCTGGTGTCGCTGATCAGCACGCTCACCACCGACGAGCAGTTCCTGAGCTGGGGCTGGCGGATCCCGTTCCTGTTCAGCATCGTGCTGGTGCTGGGTGCTTTATGGGTGCGTAAGGGGATGGACGAGTCCGCCGAATTCGAGCAGCAGCGTCAGCAGCCCGCTGAGAAGCGCCGCCTGCCGGTGATGGATGCGTTGATCCGCCATCCGGGCGCCTTTTTAAAAATCATCGCCCTGCGCCTGTGCGAGCTGCTGACCATGTACATCGTCACGGCCTTTGCCCTGAGCTACTCCACCCAGAATCTCGGCCTGCCCCGCGAGCTGTTCCTCAATATTGGTCTGCTGGTGGGCGGTATCAGCTGCCTGACCATCCCCTGTTTCGCCTGGCTGGCGGACCGCTTTGGCCGCCGCCGGGTCTATATCACCGGTGCGCTCACCGGCGCCCTGAGCACTTTCCCGTTCTTTATGGCGCTCGAAGCCCAGTCGGTAGTCTGGATTGTGGTATTCGCTATCCTGCTGGCGAATATCGCCCATGACATGGTGGTCTGCGTCCAGCAGCCGATGTTCACCGAGATGTTTGGCGCGAGCTACCGCTACAGCGGCGCGGGCGTTGGCTATCAGGTAGCGAGCGTGGTGGGTGGCGGGTTTACGCCATTTATCGCCGCCGCGCTGGTGACCTTCTCCGGCGGCGACTGGCACAGCGTGGCGATCTATCTGCTGGCCGGTTGTCTGCTCTCTGCCGCCACGGCCCTGCTGATGAAACAGGCTTCATCCTGATACTTTAGTTTCACATCCAGGTGACATACTATCGGTGAAAGCCGTACACCTGTGGAACAAGGAGACAGATATGAATAATAAGGGCTCCAGCCTGACCCCGGCTCAGGCACTGGAAACGCTGGATGCGCTGTACGACCAGGCGGTCAACGCCCTGCGCAGCGCCATCAGCGACTATATTAAAGACGGAACGCTCCCCGATGCAGAGGCCAGAATCAATGGCCTCTTTGTTTATCCATCGCTTTCAGTGACCTGGGATGGTAGCGCCACCAATACGCCAAAGACCCGCGCCTATGCGCGATTCACCCACGCGGGATGCTACTCCACCACCATTACCCGCCCGACGCTGTTTCGCCCGTATCTGGAAGAGCAGCTGACGCTGCTGTATCAGGATTACGGCGCCCATATCACCGTGGAGCCGTCGCGCCATGAGATCCCCTATCCGTATGTTATCGACGGCTCAGAGCTGACGCTGGACCGCTCCATGAGCGCGGGCCTGACGCGCCACTTCCCGACCACCGAGCTGTCGCAGATCGGGGATGAGACCGCCGACGGGATCTACCATCCGGCGGAGTTTTCCCCGCTTTCGCACTTTGACGCCCGCCGCGTCGATTTTTCCCTGGCGCGCCTGCGTCACTACACCGGCACCCCGGCGGAACATTTCCAGCCGTTCGTGCTGTTCACCAACTACACCCGCTATGTGGATGAGTTTGTGCGCTGGGGTTGCAGCCAGATCCTCGATCCTGACAGCCCGTACATCGCCCTCTCCTGCGCGGGTGGGATCTGGATCACCGCTGAAACCGAAGCCCCGGAGCAGGCCATCTCCGACCTGGCGTGGAAAAAGCATCAGATGCCGGCCTGGCACCTGGTGACCGCCGATGGTCAGGGCATTACCCTGATCAACATCGGCGTTGGCCCCTCGAACGCCAAAACCATCTGCGATCATCTCGCGGTGCTGCGCCCGGACGTCTGGCTGATGATTGGCCACTGCGGCGGGCTGCGTGAAAGCCAGCTGATTGGCGATTACGTGCTGGCCCACGCCTACCTGCGTGACGATCATGTCCTGGATGCGGTACTGCCGCCGGACATTCCGATCCCGAGCATTGCCGAAGTGCAGCGGGCGCTGTACGACGCCACCAAAGAGGTGAGCGGCATGCCGGGCGAAGAAGTTAAGCAGCGACTGCGCACCGGAACGGTGGTCACGACCGACGACCGGAACTGGGAGCTGCGCTACTCGGCCTCGGCGCTACGCTTTAACTTAAGCCGCGCGGTGGCTATCGACATGGAGAGCGCCACCATCGCCGCCCAGGGCTACCGCTTCCGTGTGCCTTACGGCACCCTGCTGTGCGTCTCTGATAAGCCGCTGCACGGTGAAATTAAACTCCCCGGCCAGGCGAACCGTTTTTACGAGGGGGCGATCTCTGAGCATCTGCAGATTGGCATTCGCGCCATCGACCTGCTGCGTGCCGAAGGCGATAAGTTGCACTCGCGCAAACTGCGCACCTTTAACGAGCCGCCGTTCCGCTAATCATAAAAAAGGAAAGTTATGCAAACCACATCCCCGCTCTCTGCCCTGCGCCAGTGGCTGGAAACCCAGGCGCTGGATGGCATTATCGTTCCGCGTACCGATGCCTTTCAGAGCGAATATTGCCACCCGCATGACGATGTTCTCGCCTGGCTGACCAGCTTTGACGGCTCGGCGGGCCACGCCCTGATCCTGCGCGATCGCGCCCTGCTGTTTGTCGACGGACGCTATCAGGTACAGGCCCGCGAACAGGTGGATCTGGCTGAGATTGAGATCCTGCATCTGCACAACGATCCGCTCGCGGAGTGGCTGGATCGACATGTTGAAGCAGGCTCCCGTATTGCCTTTGAAGCGCTGCTGATGACCAATGCCCAGTATGAGGCGCTGAACGCCAGCCATTGCGAATTGATTGCCCTGAATGATTCGCCGTTCGACTGCCTGTGGCAGGATCGCCCGGCCCCGCCCGTCGGCGCGATCCGCGAGATGCCGGTGGAAATCAGCGGCGAGAGCAGCGCTGACAAGCGCCAGCGCGTCGCCGCCATTCTCGCCGGGCAGAATGCTGATTATCTGGCCATCACCCAGCCGGACAACATTGCCTGGCTGCTGAACGTGCGCGGCAGCGATATTCCGACCAGTCCGGTGCCTAACTCGTTTGCCCTGCTGAGCCGCGAGGGCGCGGTGGAGTGGTTTGTCATCCCGGGGAAAACTCAGGGTCTGTCAGCATCGCTGCTGGAGAGCCTGGTGCTGGCTCCTGAAGCCGATTTTCTGCCGCGCAGCCAGCTGCTGTGTGCGGGGAAACGCGTAATGGTGGACGCCGATTCAGCGCCTGTGGCCCTGCGTTTTGCCGTCGAACCGCAGGGAGAGATCGTCTGGCACGCCGACCCGATCACCGCCATGAAAGCCCATAAAAACCCGACCGAGCTGGCGGGCTACCGCGACAGCCATCAGCAGGACGGCGTGGCGTGGGTCAACTTCCTGGCTTGGCTGGCGCACGAGGTGCCCCGCCGCGAGGCCGCGGGCAATCCCCTTACGGAGCTGGAAGCGCAGGCCCAGCAGCTGGCATTCCGCCAGCAGAGACCAGGCTTTATCGAGCAGAGTTTTGCCACCATTTCCGCCTCGGCCAGCAATGCGGCGATGTGTCATTACCACTCCAGCGAGCAGACCAATGCCGCCATTACCCGCGACCACTTTTATCTGAACGATTCCGGCGGCCAGTACCATAACGGCACCACCGATGCCACGCGAACGCTGGCCTTCGGTCCGCTGAGCGCCCAGTGTCGTCTGCACTACACCGCGGTGCTGAAAGGCTTTTTATCGCTCATCTCCCTGCAGTTCCCGTCCGGGACCTGCGGACATCAGATAGATGCCTTCGCACGGCGTGGGCTGTGGGAGCTGGGGCTCGATTTTGATCATGGCACCGGACACGGCGTAGGCCATCAGCTGCTGATCCATGAGAATCCACAGCGTATTGCTAAGAAGGTCAATCCGTGGCCGCTGGTGGCAGGCAATATCATCACCATCGAGCCGGGCTATTATCTGGCCGATGCGTATGGGATCCGCATTGAAAATCAGGTGGAGATTGTGGAGAGCCTGCCGGGCTTCTGCCGCTTCGCGTCCCTGACGCTGGCGCCGATTGACCTGAGCCAGGTGGAGCTGCATCTGCTGAGCGAAAAAGAGATCCAGTGGCTGGATGCGTATCACCAGCAGGTACGCGAGACGCTCTCGCCGCACGTTAACAGCGATGCGCTACCGTGGCTGGTTGCGGCGACGGCACCGGTACAGAGGTAGTCTGGCTGACGCCCTCACCCACCGGGTGAGGGCGAACCTTCAAAAGCAAAAAGCCCGCTTAAGTTTCCTTAAGCGGGCTTCTTAAATATGGCTCCTCTGACTGGACTCGAACCAGTGACATACGGATTAACAGTCCGCCGTTCTACCGACTGAACTACAGAGGAATCGTGTGAACGGGGCGAATATTAGCGATGCCACCTGGCGTTGTCAAAGGCAGAATGCAGATTTTGCATCGTTTGCCGATTTATTCCCCACTTTGCGCATTTACCACCCGTTCTGACGCTACAACCGCCACATTGTCACGCTGCGGTCGTGGGTATTTCTTCAGCCAGCGGCCGCTGACCATTCGCCAGTAGAACAGCGCTCCGCGTACCGCCCAGTCGAGGAACATCCCCAGCCAGACCCCGACAACGCCCATCCCCAGCATGATCCCCAGGGTATAACCCGCCACAACGCGGCAGCCCCACATCCCAAGCATCGAGACCCACATCGCAAAGCGGGCATCGCGCGCCCCTTTCAGCCCGGCAGGCAATACCCACGAGGCGGCCCAGATCGGCATAAAGGCGGCGTTCAGCCAGATGAGGATCACCACCACATCCTTAACGTCTTGCTCATGGGTGTAGAACGAGGCCATCAGGCTGGCGAACGGCGCGGTTCCCCACGCAATGGCGGTCAGGCCGATCGTCGAGAGCCAGAAGACGTGGCGCAGCTGACGCTCCGCCTGGCCGATCTGGCCCTTCCCAAGTCGTTTACCGGTGATAATGGTGGAGGCCGAGCCGAGGGCGTTGCCCGGCAGGTTGATCAGTGCCGCGATGGAGAAGGCGATAAAGTTACCGGCAATCACGTCGGTACCCATTCCTGCTACGAACATCTGGGTCAGCAGTTTGCCGCCGTTAAACAGCACAGATTCAATGCTGGCAGGCACGCCGATGCCCATCACTTCCCAGATAATGGCGAAGTTGAGCGGTTTGAAATAGCTCTTAATGCTGATGCGCAGCGACGGGTTAAAACCGACCGCCAGCACTACGATGATGGCGATGGCACCGATATAGCGCGAGATTGTCAGCCCCAGACCCGCCCCGACAAAGCCGAGCCCGTCCCAGGAGAAGAGGCCGTAAATCAGCACGCTGCTGATGATAATGTTCAGGATGTTCATCCCGCCGTTAATCAGCAGCGGAATCTTGGTGTTCCCCGCTCCGCGCAGTGCCCCGCTGCCAATCAGCGCAATTGCCGCGGCCGGATAGCTCAACACCGTCATCTCGAGATACGACAGCGCCAGCGCTTTCACCTCGCCGGTGGCCTCGCCAGCCACCACGTTGATGATCTCTTCACCGAAATAGTGGATCACCGCCGCCAGCACAATGGAGAACAGGGTCATGATCACCAGTGACTGCCTGGCAGCAGCCCTCGCCCGACGCGGATCGCGTTTCCCCAGGCTAAAGGCCACCACCACCGTGGTTCCGAGATCGATCGCCGCAAAGAATGAAATGATCACCATGTTAAAGCTGTCGGCCAGCCCAACCCCCGCCATCGCCTCTTTGCCGAGCCAGCTGACAAGGAAGGTGCTAAGCACCCCCATCAGCAGGACGCAGGTGTTTTCCAGGAAGATAGGCACGGCAAGGGGGGTGATTTCGCGCCAGAAGAGAACCTTGTAGCTCTTACGTTTGGTATACCAGGGCGTGCGCATCACGGCCTGGCGTAAAGCGGAGGTGACGTTCAAAATGGACCTTAGCGAGAAAAGTTGAAACTCCATTTCAAATGATGAGGGAGAAATGCAGATCCTGCAAAGTATTTCCCACAAAAATATGTTGGTAATTACGTCAAACTGACGACGGAATCAGCAGTTGATCGAAATCAGGTAAGATCAGGTTTGACAAAAGTTTTTTCGCCGCTAAGATAACGCTCCACAACGATTCCTCTGTAGTTCAGTCGGTAGAACGGCGGACTGTTAATCCGTATGTCACTGGTTCGAGTCCAGTCAGAGGAGCCACATTTAAGAAGCCTGCTTTCGAGCAGGCTTTTTGCTTTTCCGGGTTCGGCAAACCGCGGACAAAAAAAAGCCCCCCGACAGGTCGGAGGGCTTAGTTTGTTCAGCGACGCTTATTCGCCTTTGGCTTCAGCGTGCTTCATCTCGCCCATGACTTTCAGCTTTTTCGAGATTTCACGACGCTCTTTAGAGATCTCAGCATTTTTGATGATGTAGTCGTCTACGCGATCTTCGTAGTCGCTTTTCATGCTGGCGATAATGCCCTGGATAGCTTCAACGCTCATGCCTGGTTTGATGTAATCGCTCAGGTTGTCCAGCAGCAGAACACGCTTCTGGTTGTCACGGATCTTTTTCTCAACGTCCTGGATTTCACGTTGCAGTTTGTTCTTGCGGCGGAACAGGCGGACGAATTCCAGAACATCCTGGAAAGAAGGCTTGGTAGTTTCCATTTTTACACCCCTGATAATGTGAGATTCGGATTCGTTTAAACAACCGCGATGCCGTTAACCTTACTGACAGCGATTGCTGATGACAATAATTTTTCCTTTGTCCCTATCATAACCTCAATTTCTGCTGAATCGAAGCAGCAGGCAACACAACCACGCATAGCCGCTTTTTATTTGCGCAATGCCCGGCAGATAAGATGTGACAACAGTTCCAGCTGACGCGCAAGCTCCATGCTCAACCATACATAGCCGTGAATGGGCGTTTCCGCCACGTTTTCACTGGACTGATCTTTGATCAGCTGGCGCAGCTCGGCAACGATTTCGTTCAGCCGCTCGGTATTGGCCAGAATCGGCTGCGGATTACCTTCGTAGAGCGCATGAGCGATGGTGAGCAGCGTCTGCTGCGTCATCTGCTGGGTCTCTTTTAAAGTCCGGGCATTCAGCATCACAAAATGGCTGGCCCGGGAGGCCCAGTGGGCGTTGATTTGCAGCTCCAGCATGCAGACCAGGTTGCGGCTGACGGTCTGGATAGCTTCGAAAATGGATTTCTGGATATGGGTTTCTTTGCTGGCAGGAGTAATCAGTCCGCGCATTTTGACCACGTCGTTGAGGATGGATTGCAGATGTTTTTCCAGCCGCGGACGTTCCACCAGGTTAGGGGAAAAGCCCGCCTGATAGACCCGATTGAAGGCGGTGACATAGTTCGCCATCTGGATACGCCAGTGCAGGAACGCCCGCTGCGGCCAGATACCGGTAAACAGCATCGCCAGCAGGGAACCGAGGATCACGTCGCCGCTTCGCCACAGGGCGGTATGCATATCCCCGGTGGGCGCGCCTATTACCACCGCAAGGGTGATCCCGATAAGCAACGACTGATAGGGCCGCTTACCCAGCGCCAGCCAGCCGCAGAGGAACATCGCCGCCGCGCACCACAGCAGCATCAGCGGCAGGGAGATTAGCTCCAGCTTCAGGGCAATCAATCCCAGTGCCGAACCCAGAATGGTGCCGCCAATGCGCTCAAACGCGCGCGGCACCACGTTGCCCCAGAAGGAGATGGGCCCCATGATGACCACCAGGGTAATCAGCGGCCATGTCCCTTCCGGCACGTCCAGCAGACGCACCAGTAAAAAGGTAAGGACAAACGCCAGCGCGATACGGCACCCGTGTACGGTGCGGTAATGGCGATACAGTCGAATTTCAAAAGGCGTCAGAGTCTTGTCGGGGCGCACACGCTCTCCAGCATTACGGCAAACCCTGATTGTACTGCGTTTTCTGCCGGAGTGGTGGCACCCGGCAGAAAAACCCTGTGAAGACTGAGCATACCTGCAGCGTTACGCGACCCGGTTTTGTACCGGAATAAACATCTCGATATCCCAGTAGCCGTCGGCGTTACCGTCGTTCAGGTAACGTTCGAAGCAGGGTTTCGGTGCGATCTGGTAATCGCCATCTTCAAGCAGGCTGTCGAAAAACAGGTTCCAGGGGGTGGCGAAGTCATAATTCTCAACGCGGGCGGTGGCTACCGCGTACTCGCCTTCGGCCACTTCAGTGAGGATCACCCCTTCACTGTTGGTGGGGATGACAAAATCGTCCGGCACGGTGACCACCGTGTCGCAGCGTAACTTTTCAGCGGGCACTTCATCCGGATTATCATAATAGACGGCCACCCACTCCAGCGGCTGAATATGCTTGCCGTCTACCCACATCACCAGTTGCTCAAAACCCTGCTTAACCGTTTGCTCCCAAGGGCCAACCATATGAAAACCGGCGATTTTGCGTTTATTCTGGTGCTTGATGCTGTAGTCCATGCTGCCTCCGATTGGTTACTGTATATACATACACTGTAATGCAGAGAAAAGCGGTTTAACAATGATGATCTGTCTATTATGCGAGCAGGCTCGCACAGTCGCCAGCCTGCTCATCCTGCCGTCAGGCTTTGTGGTGCAGATAGTCGCTCAGGCGTGAGAACATCCCACCTTTACCCACCCCTTCCAGGGTCACCAGCGGCCAGTGGGCGACCACTTTATCGCGATCGTACAGCTCGATCTCCCCGACCCGCTGATGCGCGGCAATCGGCGCTTCCAGCTCTTTTTTATCCAGCACATATTTGGCTTTAATGTTCGGCAGCTCCGCCTTCGGCAGCGCCAGCCAGAAGTCCTGATCGGTGCCCAGCGAAATCTGCTCTTTATCGCCGTACCAGATACGCTCGATGCCTACCTGCTTACCGTTACGCAGGATCTGCACGGTATCGAAGTTCTGCTGTCCCCAGTGCAGGAGCTTGCGCGCCTGATCCTCACGACCTTTTGGACTCTCGGCCCCCATAATGACGGCAATCAGGCGGCGCTGACCGTCCACGGCAGAGGCGATCAGATTAAAGCCGGCACCGGAAGTGTGACCGGTTTTCAGGCCATCAACGCTGAGGG
Source organism: Leclercia sp. TB492 (assembly GCF_049974505.2). Taxonomy (NCBI): domain Bacteria; kingdom Pseudomonadati; phylum Pseudomonadota; class Gammaproteobacteria; order Enterobacterales; family Enterobacteriaceae; genus Leclercia; species Leclercia sp. TB492. The sequence continues at coordinate 2,994,784 of NZ_CM127572.1, forward strand.
ACTTATCCCACAGCAGGCCGTTACGGTTCTGCTGGGTGATGCCGTTCCAGGTCAGGCTCTTCTCGCTGTACATGTGATAAAACGCCGGCTCACCGTGAATGATGGCACGGGAAAGCACCGCCAGGTCGTACGCCGAGCTGTGCTGGCCCGGGGCGTCCAGACCGTGAACCGTTTCAAAATGGGTATCGCGCAGATTCAGCTTTTTAACGTAGTCGTTCATCATGGTGACGAACTGAGGCTGTCCGCCCGCCACGTAATCGGCCAGCGCCACGCAGGCGTCGTTGCCGGAGTCGACAATCAAACCGCGGCTAAGATCGCGCACCGACACCTGCTCGCCCGCCTTCAGGAACATCAGCGAGGAGCCGTCAAACACCGGATTGCCTTTGGCCCAGGCATCCTGTCCAACCGTGACCATATCGTCCGGGGTGATGCGATGGCTGTCGATGGCGCGATCCACCACATAGCCGGTCATGAGCTTGGTCAGGCTGGCCGGATTACGCTGCTGATGTTCGTTGCCCGCCGTTAAAATCTGCCCCGTCGTATAATCCATCAGCACCCAAGAGCCTGCCTGGACGGCTGGCGGCTGCGGCGCATAATTAATCGGATCGGCAGCCAGCGCGGAAGAAATGCTCAAAGTGAGTAAAGAAACAGCAATAAACAGACGGCGTTTCAACGGTATATCCTCAGGTCATTTAAAATCGTTGCCCTTTTTACGGAAGTTTTCCGCTGGATACCTGGAATAATTGCAAAAAAATGTGACAGCACGCAGGTTTTTCCCGGACGATGCCTCGCAAATTTGCAGGCTGAGGGCGCTTTTCCTTCGGCGTGCCAGGCCGGATGGTTTACCATAGTGGTGTCACTCATAAACAGGATGGTATTACTGGTGTCTGACTCCGCCGCGCTGCCTACATTTTTATTCCACGATTACGAAACCTTTGGCACCAGCCCCTCGCTGGATCGCCCTGCTCAGTTTGCCGCGATCCGCACCGATGCCGATTTCAATATCATCGGCGAGCCGGAGGTGTTCTTTTGCAAACCCGCAGATGACTATCTGCCCCAGCCCGGTGCGGTGATGGTCACCGGCATTACGCCGCAGGAAGCCCGGGAGAAAGGGGTGAATGAAGCGGAGTTTGCCCGTCGCATTCACGACCTGTTTACCGTGCCCAACACCTGCGTGGTGGGCTACAACAACGTGCGCTTCGATGACGAAGTGACCCGGCATATTTTTTACCGCAACTTCTACGATCCCTATGCCTGGAGCTGGCAAAATAAGAACTCACGCTGGGATCTGTTGGACGTGATGCGCGCCTGCTATGCCCTGCGCCCGGAGGGGATCGTCTGGCCTGATAATGAAGACGGGCTACCCAGCTTCCGCCTGGAACATCTGACCCGCGCGAACGGTATTGAACACAGCAACGCCCATGACGCGATGGCGGACGTCTACGCCACTATCGCCATGGCGAAGCTGGTGAAGACCCGGCAGCCGAAGCTGTTCGAGTACCTGCTCAGCCATCGCAGTAAACAGAAACTCACCACCCTGATAGACGTGCCGCAGATGAAGCCGCTGATGCACATCTCCGGGATGTTTGGCGCCTGGCGCGGGAATACCAGCTGGGTGGCCCCGCTGGCCTGGCACCCGGAAAACCGCAACGCGGTGATTATGGTTGATTTGGCCGGGGATATTACCCCCCTGCTGACGCTTGAAAGCGACGCCCTGCGCGAGCGGCTGTACACGCCGAAAGAGACGCTGGGCGACGATGCTGCCGTGCCGGTGAAGCTGGTGCATATTAACAAGTGCCCGGTATTGGCCCCCGCTAACACCCTGCGTCCGGACGATGCCGAACGGCTGGGAATCGACCGTCAGCACTGCCTGGACAACCTGAAACGGCTGCGTGAGAACCCGCAGGTGCGCGAAAAGGTGGTGGCGATTTTTGCCGAGGCGGAGCCGTTTGTCCCGTCAGAGAACGTTGATGCCCAGCTCTATAACGGCTTTTTCAGCGATGCTGACCGCTCTGCCATGAATATCGTTTTGCAGACCGATCCCCGTAACCTGCCCGCACTGGATATCACCTTTGCCGACCAGCGCATCAACAAGCTGATCTTTAACTACCGGGCGCGTAATTTCCCCGGCACGCTGGATGAGGCCGAGCAGGAACGGTGGTTGCAGCATCGCCGCAATGTGTTTACGCCGGAGTATTTGCAGGCTTACGCCCAGGAGCTGGAGATGCTCTACGGCGAGTATGAAGGCAATGCTGAAAAGCAGGCGCTGTTGAAGGCGCTGTATCAATATGCGCAGGAGATTGTGTAAGCGCAGGATATAAAAAAACCGGAGGCGATGTTCTCCGGTTTTTTTTGCTTTGCCCGGCGGCGCTACGCTTGCCGGGCCTGGAGGTTTGTTATGCTACGTCTTCGTACTGAGGAACCGGGTTGCGGAAGCTTTTGGTTACGCATGCCAGGTAAATCAGGCCGATACCACCCCAGATCAGACCCAGAACCATTGAGCTCTCTTCCAGGTTGATCCACAGCGCACCTACAGTCAGCGCGCCACATACCGGCAGCAGCAGGTAGTTGAAGTGGTCTTTCAGCGTTTTGTTGCGCTTCTCACGGATCCAGAACTGAGAGATCACGGAGAGGTTAACAAAGGTAAAGGCAACCAGCGCACCGAAGTTGATCAGCGCAGTCGCGGTAACCAGGTCGAAGTTAATCGCCAGCAGCGCAATGGCACCCACCAGCAGCACGTTCCATGCCGGGGTACGCCATTTCGGATGAACATAACCGAAGAAGCGAGTCGGGAACACCCCATCACGGCCCATCACGTACATCAGACGGGAAACGCCAGCGTGTGCCGCCATACCGGATGCCAGTACGGTGACGCTGGAGAAGATCAGCACGCCCCACTGGAAGGTTTTACCGGCAACATACAGCATGATTTCTGGCTGTGACGCGTCCGGATCTTTGAAGCGAGAGATATCCGGGAAGTACAGCTGCAGGAAGTAAGAAGCACCGATAAAGATGATGCCGCCAATCAATGCCGTCAGGAAGATAGCGCGCGGAATCACACGCTCAGCGTCTTTGGTCTCTTCAGACAGAGAAGAGATGCCGTCGAAGCCGAGGAACGAGAAGCACAGGATAGTCGCACCGGTGATCATTGGCACCACATGCGCGCCTTCAGACCAGAACGGACGGGTGCTGGTCAGCGTACCTGCGCCTTCACCGTGAGAAACGCCGTAAATGATCAGACCCACGATCACCGCAACAATCCCCATCTGCAGGATAACAATCAGGGTGTTGAAGTTGGCAACGGTCTTGATGCTGCGCAGGTTAGAGATGGTCATAAAGGCCACCAGCGCCACAACAAAGATCCAAGACGGTACGGAAGGCACCAGCGCTTCGAAGTAAATTTTGGCCAGAAGGATGTTGATCATCGGCATGAACAGGTAGTCCAGCAGGGATGACCAGCCCACCATAAAGCCGACAGCCGGGCTAATGGACTTCTGAGCATAGGTGTACGCAGAGCCTGCGGACGGGAAGCGGCGAACCAGCTTGCCGTAGCTCAGCGCGGTAAAGAGGATAGCGATCAGCGCAAAGGCATATGCCGTTGCAACGTGACCGTCAGTGAGGCCTGAGACGATACCAAACGTATCGAACAGCGTCATCGGCTGCATATAGGCAAGGCCCATCATAACAACCGGAATCAACGTAAGCGTTTTACGTAATTCCACGCGAGAGGTTTTTGGAGTTGCGTTATGCGACATAGTTATTCTCCTTTACGGTGAATACCGCCACGTAAGCGAATGATTGCCCCATTTCTTTCTTCCTCAGCGACAACAACTGTCGGATTTTAGTAAATATCTATCCGGTACGAAGCCCGGCCTCTTGGATTTAATGGTTTTCTTACATGCAAAAAAAAATAACCGACGCCTTTTATATCGTCGATTATTCCATGTTTGCTGCGGCGCATTTTCCCTAAATGATAGTGAAAATGCAAGAGATCGAAAGGCATCCTAAAGTTAAATTTTTATTTAATCGCCTGATTTCTCAGCGGCGCCCTGTGCATAAACGGCAGCGATAGCACTATTTGCTAAAATTTCTTGTCGCCACCATGCACTGGCAAGCCCCGCGGTCTGCTCATTCCAGCCAATCCATACGGAATCATAGCTGGATTGCGCGATGACCTGTTTCTCTACCAGCGCACCGCTTTCAATAAAGCGCTGGGCTAAATAACGTGGCAGATAGCCGCAGCCTAAGCCGCTAATTTGCAGCTCCAGCTTGGTTTTATAATCAAATACGGTAATAGCTTCCTGATCGTCCAGTAGCTGGGAAGAGACCGCGCAGCCGGGTAAGGAACTGTCACCCACCACGATAGCGCGATAATTTTTGATCGTCCGGCGATTCACCGGCTCCGGCTCCTGGGCCAGCGGATGGTGTGGAGCGATGACAAATACCTGTTCCAGTTGCCCGAGACAGGCAAAGCCAAAATCGCTGAGCTGCGGCGGCTCATGCAGTGCGCCGACGACAATATCCGCCCGCCCCTGCACCAGCGACTCCCAGGAGCCGGCCAGCACGCCATTGATAAACTTGAGACGGGTAACGCTGTGTTGCTCGTAGAAGGCCTCGATAAGCGGTGCCAGCAGGGAAAACGGAAAGGTATCATCGACTCCGATAATCAGCTCGTTTTCCCAGCCCTGATGCAGTTTAACGGCCTGCTTTTCCAGCTCACGTACCGTATGCAGTACGTCCCGCCCTTTCTCCAGCAGCATTTGCCCGGTGCGGGTAAAGCGCGCCCGGTGGCCGGAGCGGTCCAGGATCTGAATATTAAGATCGCTTTCGAGCTTGTGAACGGTGTAGCTGAGCGCTGAGGGGGTTTTAAAGAGCTTCGCCGAGGCCGCAGCAAAGCTCCCCTCCTTTTCCAGTGCATCAAGGATAATAAGGACATCCAGCAGCGGTTTCATGCTCACCCCCTTGTGGTGCGCTTACGCTCCGCCAGCGGCGTTACTCCATAGGCATAACCAGCGGATCGGGAAAGAGATACTCAAATCCCAGTTCATGACAGATGCGGTTCCCATCAATCAATTTGCCCTTCCCCTCTCCGGGGGCATCGTGGAAGTGCGGCGGTGCCAGGCCGAGCTGACGCGACATCACCGGATAAAATGTACTGCGTGTTGGATGAGAGGGCGCACATATATTATAGATGTGCCCGCCCTTCGGGGCCTGTAATAGCAGGGTAATTGCGCCGATCACGTCTTCAAGATGCACCAGATTGACGCCATGTTGTCCATCAGGCGCTGATTTTCCGGCAAAAAAACGACCGGGGTGACGACCGGGCCCCACCAGCCCCGCCAGGCGTAATATATCCACCTGGGTGCCGGGTAAATTATGCAGCCAGTCTTCCAGCTCTTTTAATACCCGTCCGCTGGCCGTCACCGGCTGGCGCGGCATATTCTCTTTCACCGCGCCTTCCACATCGCCATATACCGACGTGGAGCTGGTGAAAATAATGCGGGGAATATGGTACGCCAGGGCGCTGTCGACAATTTCCTGGACTGCCTGCAGATAATAAGACTCCCCCGGCCCGGTGCGACGCGCCGGCAGCGTGATCACCAGCGCATCCACATCACTCATCAGCGTATCCAGATCGTCGGTGTTGCACACCAGCTCTGGCTCCAGGCGCAATTCAACGCTTTCGATGCCGCACATTCGCGCCGCTTCGACCCCATCCGCTGTGGTTTTACTGCCGGTGACCTCCCAGCCCCGCGCCAGTAGCGACATGGCCAGCGGCATTCCAAGCCATCCCAGACCGACAATTGCGACCTTTTTCATGCGTTTTCTCCTGACGTTTACGCCTCTGCTTTAAGGCTACGCCAGCCATACGCAACTGACAATTGATAGCACCAATATGAAATCATTTAATGATTAAAAAAAGCCCTTGCTTTATGTAGCGCAAGTGGTTTAGGTTAAACGACATCACATGAATAAGCATTCATCGAGAATTTTATGACACGCGTTCAATTTAAACACCACCATCATCACCATCATCCTGACTAGTCTTTCAGGCGATGTGTGCTGGAAGACAGTTAGATCTTCCAGCGGTGCATGAACGCAAGAAAAAGCCCCCGGAAGATCATCTTCCGGGGGCTTTTTTTTGGACCGTATTCAGGCAAGTTACAACAGGATCACGAGGAACCGACAATGTTAGATAATTCACGTTTACGCATAGCTATGCAGAAATCAGGTCGTCTTAGCGACGATTCCCGCGAACTGCTGGCCCGCTGCGGCATTAAAATTAACCTGCACACTCAGCGTCTGATTGCGCTGGCAGAGAACATGCCGATTGATATTCTGCGCGTGCGTGACGACGACATTCCGGGCCTGGTCATGGACGGCGTAGTGGATCTGGGCATTATTGGCGAAAACGTGCTGGAAGAAGAGCTCCTGACCCGCCGCGCGCAGGGAGAAGACCCGCGCTACTTTACCCTGCGTCGCCTGGACTTTGGCGGCTGCCGCCTGTCGCTGGCGACCGCGGCAGACGAACCCTGGGACGGTCCGGCTTCCCTGAACGGCAAGCGTATCGCGACTTCCTACCCTCACCTGCTGAAGCGTTACCTCGATCAGAAAGGGGTGCAGTTCAAATCCTGTCTGCTGAACGGCTCTGTCGAAGTGGCCCCGCGTGCCGGCCTGGCTGACGCGATTTGTGACCTGGTCTCCACTGGCGCCACCCTGGAAGCCAACGGCCTGCGCGAAGTGGAAGTGATCTACCGCTCCAAAGCCTGCCTGATCCAGCGCGACGGCGAGATGCCGGAAGCCAAACAGCAGCTGATTGACCGCCTGCTGACCCGTATTCAGGGGGTGATCCAGGCCCGCGAATCGAAATACATCATGATGCACGCCCCGACCGAGCGTCTGGATGAAGTCATTGCCCTGTTGCCGGGCGCTGAACGCCCAACCATTCTGCCGCTGGCAGGGGATCAGCAGCGCGTGGCGATGCATATGGTCAGCAGCGAAACCCTGTTCTGGGAAACCATGGAAAAACTGAAAGCGCTGGGCGCCAGCTCAATCCTGGTGTTGCCGATTGAGAAGATGATGGAGTAACAACCATGACCTTTAACACCGTTATCGACTGGAACACCTATAGCGCAGAACAGCAGCGTGAATTGCTGATGCGCCCGGCCATCTCTGCGTCGGAAAGCATTACCCGCACCGTGGCGGAAATTCTGGAAAATGTGAAAACCCGTGGCGACGATGCCCTGCGGGAGTACAGCGCGAAATTCGACAAAACCGAGGTCGGCGCGCTGAAGGTGAGCGAGCAGACGATTGCCGAAGCCGCCGCGCGTCTCAGCGATGAGTTAAAGCAGGCGATGGCCGTCGCGGTGCAGAACATTGATACCTTCCACACCGCGCAGAAGCTGCAAACCGTCGATGTGGAAACCCTGCCCGGCGTGCGCTGTCAGCAGGTAACTCGTCCGGTCGACTCGGTGGGCTTGTATATTCCGGGTGGCTCCGCCCCCCTCTTCTCAACCGTATTGATGCTGGCGACGCCTGCCCGTATCGCCGGCTGTCGCAAAGTGGTGCTCTGCTCTCCGCCGCCGATTGCCGATGAAATTCTGTATGCCGCGCAACTGTGCGGCGTGCAGGAGATTTTCAACGTCGGCGGGGCGCAGGCTATCGCGGCGCTGGCGCTGGGCACCGAATCTGTGCCGCGGGTGGATAAAATCTTCGGGCCGGGCAACGCCTTTGTGACCGAAGCCAAGCGTCAGGTCAGCCAGCGGCTGGACGGCGCGGCCATCGATATGCCGGCCGGCCCGTCGGAAGTGCTGGTCATCGCCGACAGCGGCGCGACGCCTGATTTCGTGGCCTCCGATTTGCTCTCCCAGGCAGAGCACGGCCCGGACTCGCAGGTGATCCTGCTGACGCCGGATGCCGGTATGGCAAAACGCGTGGGCGAAGCGGTTGAACGTCAGCTGGCCGATCTGCCGCGTGCAGAAACCGCCCGCCAGGCGCTCTCCGCCAGCCGCCTGATCGTGGCCCGGGATCTGGCCCAGTGCATCGCTATCTCCAACCTCTACGGCCCTGAGCACCTGATCATTCAGACCCGCAACGCCCGTGAGCTGGTGGACAGCATCACCAGCGCCGGTTCGGTGTTCCTTGGTGACTGGTCCCCGGAATCCGCAGGCGATTACGCCTCCGGAACCAACCACGTGCTGCCGACCTACGGCTATACCGCCACCTGTTCCAGCCTGGGACTGGCGGATTTCCAGAAGCGCATGACCGTGCAGGAGCTTTCCCGCGAGGGCTTTGCCTCACTGGCCTCTACCATCGAAACGCTGGCCGCCGCCGAACGTCTGACCGCCCACAAAAATGCCGTGACGCTGCGCGTTGCCGCCCTGAAGGAGCAAGCATGAGTATTGAAGAGTTAGCCCGCGACAACGTTCGCGCCCTGACCCCATATCAGTCTGCCCGCCGTCTGGGTGGTAATGGCGATGTCTGGCTGAACGCCAATGAATTCCCCACTGCCGTCAGCTTCGAGCTGACCCAGCAGACGCTGAACCGCTATCCGGAGTGTCAGCCGAAAGCGGTAATTGAAAACTATGCCGCCTATGCCGGGGTACAACCGGAGCAGGTGCTGGTCAGCCGCGGCGCTGACGAAGGCATCGAACTTCTGATCCGCGCCTTCTGCGAGCCGGGTAAAGACGCGGTGCTCTACTGCCCGCCGACCTACGGGATGTACAGCGTCAGCGCCGAAACCTTTAACGTTGAGCTGCGTAAAGTGCCTGCTCTGGAAAACTGGCAGCTCGATTTACAGGGCATTGCCGACAATCTCGATGGCGTGAAGGTGGTGTTTGTCTGCAGCCCGAACAACCCTACCGGCCAGCTGATTAACCCCCAGGATATCCGCACGCTGCTGGAGATGACCCGGGATAAAGCCCTGGTGGTGGCCGACGAAGCCTATATTGAGTTTTGCCCGCAGGCGACGCTTGCCGGCTGGCTGGCGGAGTATCCGCACCTGGTGATCCTGCGTACCCTGTCAAAAGCCTTTGCTCTTGCCGGGCTGCGCTGCGGTTTTACGCTGGCGAATAAAGAGGTGATTGATCTGCTGATGAAGGTGATTGCGCCTTATCCGCTCTCGACGCCGGTAGCGGATATCGCCGCCCAGGCGCTGTCGCCAGACGGCATCACCGCCATGCGGCGTCGTGTGGCGCAGATCGTCGACGAGCGTACGTATCTTGTCAGCCAGTTAAAAACTATCCCCTGCGTGGAGCAGGTTTTCGACTCGGAAACCAACTATATTCTGGCGCGTTTTACCGCCTCGAGTGCAGTGTTTAAATCTTTATGGGATCAGGGCATTATCTTACGAGACCAGAACAAACAACCCTCTTTGAGTGGCTGCTTACGCATTACCGTGGGCACCCGGGAAGAGAGCCAGCGCGTTATCGACGCCCTGAATGCGGAGAAAGTATGAGCCAGAAGTACCTCTTTATCGATCGTGACGGCACTATCATTTCGGAACCACCCAGTGATTATCAGGTCGATCGTTTCGACAAGCTGGCCTTTGAAGCCGACGTTATTCCGGTGCTGCTGAAACTGCAGAAAGCCGGTTTTAAGCTGGTGATGATCACTAATCAGGACGGCCTCGGCACAGATAGCTTCCCGCAGGCTGATTTTGACGGCCCGCACGACCTGATGATGCAGATCCTCACCTCTCAGGGCGTGGTGTTTGATGAGGTGTTGATTTGTCCGCATCTGCCTGCCGACAACTGCGACTGCCGTAAGCCGAAAGTGAAGCTGGTTGAGCAGTACCTGGCAGACACGGCGCTGGATAAAGCCAACAGCTATGTCATCGGCGATCGCGCCACGGATATCGAGCTGGCGACCAACATGGGCATCACCGGCCTGCGCTATCAGCGTGAGGGTCTGAACTGGGCGATGATTGGCGATCAGCTGACCAAACGGGACCGCTACTCCCACGTGGAGCGCAATACCAAAGAGACGCAGATTGACGTCAAGGTGTGGCTGGATCGCGAAGGCGGCAGCAAGATCCACACCGGCGTGGGCTTCTTCGATCATATGCTGGATCAGATCGCCACCCACGGGGGCTTCCGCATGGAGATCGGCGTTAAGGGCGATCTCTACATTGACGATCACCACACCGTGGAAGATACCGGCCTGGCGCTGGGCGAAGCGCTGAAGCTGGCGCTGGGTGACAAGCGCGGCATCAGCCGTTTTGGCTTTGTACTGCCGATGGATGAGTGCCTGGCTCGCTGTGCGCTGGATATCTCCGGCCGCCCGCACCTGGAATATAAAGCCGACTTTACCTATCAGCGCGTGGGCGACCTGAGCACCGAGATGGTTGAGCACTTTTTCCGCTCCCTCTCCTACACCATGGGCCTGACGCTGCACCTGAAAACCAAAGGTAAGAACGATCACCACCGCGTGGAGAGCCTGTTTAAGGCCTTCGGCCGCACCCTGCGCCAGGCCATTCGCGTGGAAGGCGATACCCTGCCGTCGTCGAAAGGAGTGCTGTAATGAACGTGGTGATCCTCGATACCGGCTGCGCCAACCTCAATTCGGTGAAATCCGCGATTGCCCGCCACGGTTACGACCCGCTGGTCAGCCGCGATCCGGATGTGGTGCTGCACGCAAGCAAACTCTTTTTACCGGGCGTCGGTACGGCGCAGGCGGCGATGGATCAGATCCACCAGCGTGAGCTGGTGGATCTAATTAAAGCCTGTACCCAGCCGGTGCTGGGTATCTGTCTGGGCATGCAGCTGCTGGGGCGTCGCAGTGAAGAGTCCAACGGCGTGGATCTGCTGGGCATCATCGACGAGGACGTGCCGAAAATGACCGACCACGGCCTGCCGCTGCCGCACATGGGCTGGAACCAGGTCTATCCCAAAGCGGGCGATCGACTGTTCCGCGGTATTGAGGACGGAGCGTATTTCTATTTCGTGCACAGCTACGCGATGCCGGTAAACGCGAATACCATCGCCCAGTGCCATTACGGCGAGCCCTTCACCGCCGCCGTGCAGAAAGACAATTTCTACGGCGTGCAGTTTCACCCGGAGCGTTCCGGGGCCGCTGGCGCGCAGTTGCTGAAAAACTTCCTGGAGATGTAATGATTATTCCCGCTTTAGATTTAATTGACGGCACGGTTGTTCGTCTGCACCAGGGCGATTACGGTCAGCAACGCGACTACGGCAACGATCCGCTGCCGCGTCTGCAGGACTATGCCGCGCAGGGAGCCGAGGTGCTGCACCTGGTTGACCTGACCGGCGCGAAAGATCCGGCCAAACGCCAGATCCCACTGCTGAAAAAACTGGTCGCGGGCGTGAACGTTCCGGTCCAGGTTGGCGGCGGCGTGCGCACCGAAGAGGACGTAGCGGCGCTGCTGGAAGCCGGCGTGGCGCGCGTGGTGGTGGGCTCTACGGCGGTAAAAGATCCTGAGACGGTACAGGGCTGGTTCAGGCGCTTTGGCGCCGACGCGCTGGTGCTGGCGCTGGACGTGCGTATCGACGAACAGGGTAACAAACAGGTCGCGGTCAGCGGCTGGCAGGAGAACTCCGGCGTGACCCTGGAAGCGCTGGTGGAGCGCTATCTGCCGGTGGGTCTGAAGCATGTTTTGTGCACTGATATCTCCCGCGACGGCACGCTGGCCGGTTCTAACGTGTCGCTGTATGAAGAGGTCTGTGCCCGTTATCCTCAGGTGGCGTTTCAGTCATCCGGCGGCATTGGTGATTTGAACGATATTGCCGCCCTGCGCGGGACTGGTGTACGTGGGGTCATCGTTGGGCGCGCCCTGCTGGAAGAAAAATTTACGGTTAAGGAGGCGATTCAATGCTGGCAAAACGGATAATTCCTTGTCTCGACGTGCGTGATGGTCAGGTCGTAAAAGGTGTGCAGTTTCGCAACCACGAGATTATCGGCGATATCGTTCCCCTGGCAAAACGCTATGCGGAGGAAGGTGCGGATGAGCTGGTCTTCTACGATATCACCGCCTCAAGCGATGGCCGTGTGGTGGATAAAAGCTGGGTCGCGCGCGTTGCGGAAGTGATTGATATTCCTTTCTGCGTAGCGGGTGGGATTAAATCGGCAGACGACGCGTCAAAGATCCTCTCCTTCGGCGCCGACAAAATTTCCATTAACTCCCCTGCCCTGGCCGATCCTGAGCTCATCACCCGTCTGGCCGATCGTTTTGGCGTACAGTGTATCGTGGTCGGGATTGATACCTGGTTTGACGACGCCACCGGCAAATATCACGTCAATCAGTATACCGGCGATGAAAGCCGTACCCGCGTCACCCAGTGGGAGACGCTGGACTGGGTGCAGGAAGTGCAGAAGCGCGGCGCGGGTGAGATCGTGCTGAACATGATGAACCAGGACGGCGTACGTAACGGCTATGATCTGGCGCAGCTGAAAAAAGTGCGCGAGGTATGCCATGTGCCGCTGATCGCCTCTGGCGGCGCGGGTACGATGGAGCACTTCCTTGAAGCCTTCCGCGATGCCGACGTTGACGGCGCGCTGGCGGCCTCGGTGTTCCACAAGCAGATTATTAATATTGGTGAGTTAAAAACGTACCTGGCAAATCAGGGCGTGGAGATCAGGGTATGTTAACAGAGCAACAACGTGCGCAGCTGGACTGGGAAAAAACTGACGGCTTAATGCCGGTGGTCGTGCAGCACGCAGTATCCGGTGAAGTGCTGATGCTGGGTTATATGAATCAGGACGCGCTGGCGAAGACCATCGACAGCGGTAAAGTGACCTTTTTCTCGCGCACTAAGCAGCGTCTGTGGACCAAGGGCGAAACCTCCGGCCATTTTCTGAACGTGGTCAGCATCACCCCGGACTGCGATAACGATACCTTGCTGGTACTGGTGAACCCAATCGGACCGACCTGCCATCTGGGCACCAGCAGCTGCTTTGGCGATGCCAGCCACCAGTGGCTGTTCCTGTATCAGCTGGAACAACTGCTGGCCGAGCGTAAAACTGCCGACCCGCAAAGCTCCTACACTGCGAAGCTCTATGCCAGCGGCACCAAGCGCATTGCGCAGAAAGTGGGCGAAGAAGGCGTAGAGACAGCCCTGGCCGCGACCGTTAACGACCGGGCTGAGCTGACGAATGAAGCCTCTGACCTGATGTATCACCTGCTGGTGCTGCTGCAGGATCAGGAGTTAGATTTGACCGCCGTAATTGAGAATCTGCGTCAGCGACACAAATAAAAAAACCGGGGAAACCCGGTTTTTTTTCAGCTTGCAGGCCTGTATCAGGCTCTGGTCTGGTAGTTGCGCAGAGCGTTACGACCTAAGACGACGCCAGAGCCAATAATCCCACCCAACAGTACCGCGAGGATCAGTACGATTGAACGTTTCGGGCTGTCACGGCGAATCGGCAGATCTGGCTTCATTACGTAACGATACGCATGGATGGTGGTCGGATCGATTTTCAGTTTCTGAATATCGAGCAGTTTCTGTTTGTTTTGATAGTAGCTGTCGGACAGCGTCAGCGGACGTGAAGATTCATGAGCAATCATGGATTGCAACGCTTCGGTACCTAACAGAAACATTGATTCTTGCGTAACATCTTGTGTCTGCTGAATTTTTGGGGTTGTAACGTTTGCTGCCTCAGCATATTTCAATGCTTCCGTGATCTGTTTGATCCGCAGATCTTTTTGCTCCTGAGCGATGGTTTCCTGGTTACTCAGCACATCCTTCAAGCTGATGATCTGCTGCTTAATGTTATCGTTAAGATCAACTTGAAGCTCTTTCTGAATCAGCTCATCTACCTGCTGAATATATTGCGCCATCTGCTTTTGAGCCGCTTCTGCCGAGCCACTTACATATTTGATACTTAAAGGGAAATCCTGACCTCTTACTGCAGGCTCGATAGTCAGCTTTTCTGCGTCAGTCTTGTTTTCCAGCGTCTGGGAAAGCGCAGAGAAAGAGGCGTTATAGCGCGTGATTACGCTTTCTTGAATTTCGGTTAATTTCGGCGCATTACTACCATAAAGGATATTTAGCGCGTTGCTGTAACTGCCTATTTGAGCTGCATCAGGTTGAGCGATAATCGCGGTAGATGTCCACTTCTCTTTGGCAAAAGCCAGGTATGCACCGGCAACCACTAGAGCGATAACGACAAACGCAGCGATTAACCATTTCCCACGCCACAGCTGTACCAAAAGATCAATCAAATCAATCTGCTCAGGGTCACTGCTTCGCGTGACCACGTTATTGTTGTTCTGCGTCATATAATCCTTAGAAGGCCAAAAAGCGCAAATAATAAAGTTTCAGATATAGTTTATCGATTGTTGACGGATTTTCTATAGGAATCCGATTAGCCATATCGAAAATATGATGTTTGGGAACCCTGCGCATCGCGTTATCATACCTTAAATCCGGTATTTAACGCACCGGGCATGGTAAGTAACAGATGAGGACAGTTATGAAATTTCTGGTCACTGGCGCAGCGGGTTTTATCGGCGCTTATGTCAGCAAACGGCTCCTGAATGCCGGGCATCAGGTTGTGGGTATCGACAACCTCAATGACTATTACGATGTGAGCCTGAAGCAGGCGCGTCTTGATCTGCTAACATCCGCGAACTTTACTTTCCATAAGCTTGATCTGGCAGATCGAGAAGGTATGGCTGCTCTCTTCGCTGCGGAAAAATTTGATCGCGTGATCCATCTCGCCGCTCAGGCGGGCGTACGTTATTCCCTGGACAACCCACATGCCTATGCCGAAGCAAATCTGGTAGGTCATCTGAACGTGCTGGAAGGCTGTCGTCATAATAAAGTGCAACACTTGCTTTATGCATCTTCAAGCTCCGTTTACGGACTAAACCGTAAGATGCCTTTCTCTACCGACGATTCCGTTGATCATCCGGTATCGCTGTATGCCGCGACTAAAAAAGCTAACGAACTGATGTCGCACACCTACTCGCATCTGTATGGACTGCCAACGACCGGCCTGCGCTTCTTTACCGTATATGGCCCCTGGGGCCGTCCCGACATGGCGCTGTTTAAATTCACCAAAGCCATGGTGGAAGGAAAAAGCATTGACGTTTATAACTTCGGTAAGATGAAGCGCGACTTTACCTATATCGATGATATTGCCGAAGCGATTGTTCGCCTGCAGGATGTGATCCCACAGGCTGACAGCGAGTGGACCGTTGAATCAGGCTCCCCGGCCACCAGTTCCGCCCCTTATCGTGTCTATAACATCGGTAACAGCTCGCCTGTCGAACTGATGGATTACATCACGGCGCTGGAAGAGGCGTTAGGCATTGAAGCGGACAAAAACCTGATGCCGATTCAGCCAGGTGATGTACTGGAGACCAGCGCGGATACCACGGCACTGTATGAGGTTATCGGGTTTAAGCCGCAGACCTCGGTTAAAGAAGGCGTGAAGAACTTCGTTGACTGGTATCGCGAATTTTACAAAGTCTAAAAAAAAGCCCGGCGATTACGCCGGGCTTTTTCATGCTACAGAGCAATCAGTCACTGCCAAAAAGATCGCGGGTATAGACCTTATCCGCCACGTCAGACAGCTCTTCCGCCATCCGGTTGGAGATGATCACGTCCGCTTCTTTCTTGAAGGCATCCAGATCGCGAACCACACGTGAATGGAAAAATTCATCTTCTTTCATTACCGGTTCATAAATGATGACCTGAACGCCCTTCGCCTTAATACGCTTCATGATCCCCTGAATGGATGAAGCACGGAAGTTATCCGACCCGCTCTTCATAATCAGACGGTACACGCCCACGACTTTGGGCTGTCGTGCCAGGATAGAGTCGGAGATGAAGTCCTTACGCGTGCGGTTAGCATCTACAATCGCAGAGATTATGTTGTTCGGTACGGACTGGTAGTTGGCCAGCAGCTGCTTGGTATCTTTCGGCAAACAGTAGCCACCGTAACCAAAGGAAGGGTTGTTATAGTGGTTGCCAATACGCGGATCAAGGCAGACGCCCTCGATGATTTGACGGGTGTTCAACCCCAGGCTCTCAGCGTAGCTGTCCAGCTCGTTAAAGTAGGCGACACGCATTGCCAGATAAGTATTGGCAAAGAGTTTGATAGCTTCAGCTTCTGTCGCATCGGTAAACAGGACATTGATGTCTTTTTTAATGGCGCCTTCCTGCAGCAGAGCAGCAAAACGTTCCGCACGCTCTGAGCGTTCACCAATGACGATTCGTGACGGGTGCAGGTTATCGTACAATGCCCTGCCCTCACGCAGAAACTCCGGTGAGAAAATGACATTATCGATGCCCAGCTCTTCTTTAATCGATTGGGTAAAGCCGACAGGAATGGTCGATTTGATGATCATCACGGCATTCGGGTTAATTGCCGTCACGTCCTTGATCACCGCCTCTACGCTTGAAGTGTTGAAATAGTTTGTTTTTGGATCGTAGTCGGTTGGCGTCGCAATGATCACATAATCCGCACCGCTATAGGCGTCAACTTTGTCGGTGGTTGCGCGGAAATTTAGCGGTTTATTGGTCAGATAATCCTGGATTTCTTTATCCACAATCGGCGAGATCTTCTGGTTAAGCATATCAACCTTGGCCTGCACGATATCCAGAGCCACCACTTCATGGTGCTGTGCAATCAGGATCCCGTTAGAGAGACCCACATAACCTGTTCCTGAGATTGTTATTTTCATTGATTTAACTTCTTTGAGATTAAGTGTCCGGGGACGACTGCCGCCCCACCGCAATGAGCAACTTTTGGGGTTTGTACCTCGTATGCTGAGTTGATGTCAAGGCGAATGGCTGGCTGCAGAATGGGACGATTGCAGTGGTTTATGCTGCATTATAGCCCTTCGGGTAAACCAGGTTAGGCAACACGGGGATTGTATAGATAAAAAACCCAGCTGAGCTTAACCAGGTATTGCTACATGACTGAGTTAAATCAGATTAATCCAGCTAACTTGAGGTGAAAAACGGTAGTTTAACCAGTTCCTTCATTTCAGAATATTGTGATAAGGGAATGCTACTTCTTTCACGCATAGAGCTACGTTTTTAAATGCACTTTTCACCAAATTTATTTTTTGCTAAAATGTAAAAATAATTCATCAAACTCATCAGGAATAAAATGCAAATTCATCCATTAAGTGATGTAAAATCGAAGAACATTGGTTCTGGTACGACTGTTTGGCAATATGCAGTGATATTTGAAAATGCTGTAATTGGTGAGAACTGCAATATTTGTGCACATACACTTATAGAAAATAAAGTACTCATTGGCAATAATGTAACAATAAAATCAGGTGTATATTTATGGGATGGAATTACATTAGAGGATAATGTATTTATTGGTCCTTGCGCTGCATTTACCAATGATATGTACCCACGTTCCAAACATTATTCAGCTGAATATCCAAAGACTCTTATAAAAAAAGGTGCATCAGTTGGCGCGAACGCAACAATCTTGCCAGGAATAACAATAGGCTACAATAGTATCGTTGGAGCCGGGTCTGTTGTAACAAAAGATATCCCTGACAATGTTATTGTTGCAGGTAATCCGGCTAAAATTATTCGCTCTATTATGGGTGAATAATATATCTACATTAGCCTCGCACTCGCATTAAATTTCATTTACTTTATGCCGAGAGGCAAAGTAATTAATGTGATAGATAGTAAGCCAAAAATTGTTTTACCATTGCTTCATACTATTTCATTTGTTATAGCAGATAGCTTCCTTAATGTTTTAGATTAAGCGCGTTAGAAAATAATCACAAATCTTTAAACAAAAAAGCCTGAGTCCGCAAATTAACGAACTCAGGCTCTAAAGCCTTTTAGGTTGAACTAATCAGCTTTAAAATATTAACTACTCATCGCAACAAGATTTACGTGCTGCCAGGAGAGTTAAAAAATTATTCCAGCCACTCGGTATGGAACACGCCTTCTTTATCGGTACGTTTATAGGTATGTGCACCGAAGTAGTCGCGCTGCGCCTGAATCAGGTTTGCAGGCAGAACAGCAGCACGATAGCTGTCGTAATAAGCGACTGCAGCAGAGAAGGTTGGCACCGGAATACCGTTCTGTACCGCATAAGCCACAACGTCACGCAGCGCCTGCTGGTAATCATCAGCAATCTGCTTGAAGTATGGAGCCAGCAGCAGGTTAGCAATGTTCGCATTTTCAGCGTACGCATCGGTAATTTTCTGCAGGAACTGCGCACGGATGATGCAACCGGCACGGAAAATCTTCGCGATTTCACCGTAGTTCAGATCCCAGTTGTTCTCATCAGACGCGGCACGCAGCTGAGAGAAGCCCTGCGCATAGGAGACGATTTTACCCAAGTACAGTGCGCGACGGACTTTCTCGATAAATTCTGCTTTATCACCTGCCAGCTTCGCCTGTGGACCGGTCAGCACTTTAGATGCTGCAACACGCTGCTCTTTCAGAGAAGAGATGTAACGTGCAAAGACCGATTCGGTGATCAGTGACAGTGGCTCGCCCAGATCCAGTGAACTCTGGCTGGTCCATTTACCGGTACCTTTGTTCGCCGCTTCATCCAGAATCACATCGACCAGGTATTTACCCTCTTCATCTTTCTTAGTGAAGATATCTTTGGTGATGTCGATCAGGTAGCTGCTCAGCTCGCCGTTGTTCCAGTCGGTGAAGGTTTGCGCCAGCTGTTCATTGGAGAGGTTCAGGCCGCCCTTTAGCAGAGAATAGGCTTCAGCGATCAGCTGCATGTCTCCGTATTCGATACCGTTGTGAACCATCTTCACATAGTGACCTGCTCCATCCGGACCGATATAGGTTACGCACGGTTCACCGTCTTCAGCAACCGCAGCGATTTTGGTCAGGATTGGAGCGACCAGCTCATAGGCATCCTTCTGACCGCCAGGCATGATGGACGGGCCCTTTAGCGCGCCCTCTTCACCGCCGGATACACCGGTACCTATGAAGTTGAAGCCTTCTGCAGAAAGTTCACGGTTACGACGAATGGTGTCATGGAAGAAGGTGTTACCGCCATCGATAATGATATCGCCTTTTTCCAGATACGGTTTCAAGGAGTCGATGGCCGCATCTGTGCCAGCGCCTGCTTTCACCATTAACAGGATACGACGAGGCGTTTCCAGAGATTCAACGAACTCCTGAACCGTATAGAAAGGAACCAGTTTTTTCCCTGAATTCTCGGCAATCACTTCTTCGGTTTTATCACGGGAGCGGTTGAAAACGGAGACGGTATAACCACGGCTTTCAATGTTCAGCGCCAGGTTGCGCCCCATCACTGCCATACCGACGACGCCGATCTGTTGTTTGGACATTACTTACTCCTGTCAGGTGTGTTTCTCAGCAATTATGTGCGCTAAGTATATTAATGTACACTGTATCTTAGCGGATAGGTGTCTTAGAATAAATATTTATTATGATTTTAATTGGTTAAGAGCATTTTCCGAAAAGTGTAAATATAACTTACTTACGTAAAATGGTTGAGTATAGAATTGATAATAGTCGTACGGGAATAAGCCTTAACGGTAATCTAATTGAAAGATTCCTGACCAATTCAATTAAAGTCAAATGCCCTGTCTTGTAGAAATTTACTTGTGCTGTATATTCTGATTTGGCATACTTAATTCCTGAACGCCTTGCTGCCATACCATTACCTGTTCTGGCATAAACCAATACATCAGGTAGATTTGCAGTAATCACGCCATTCTGAATCATTCTTACCCATAAAGCATAATCCTCGTATAAATATTCACGTTTATAGCCCCCCGCAAGTAAAACCAAATCTTTTTTGAAAGCTACAGCCATGTGATTGAAAGGATTTCTTTTTTTAGCATAGCGAATGATTTCATTATGCGTTAGTGGCAATCTACGAAATGCATAAACATCATCAAGAGTTTCTTTAAACTCTCCAACAGAAGAGCTTAAAAGCCCTACTGTAGGGTTATGTTCAAAATAGGACAGTTGTTTTAAAAAACGATCTTTGTGACATACATCATCAGTATCCATCCTGAATACAAGGTTATGGCTACATGATTTAAGTCCGATGTTAAGTGCTTCACCAAGTCCTACATTATTGTCTAATCGAATAATAATGATAGGTAATTTGTGGGACCACTTAACTACACAATCATTCAACTCAGGCGTGACAGGCCCATCGAAAACAATCACTATTTCATCTGGCGCAAGAGTTTGCTCATGCAAACTTGTCAGGCAGATATTTAGGAATTCTGGCGATTCTTTAATATATAAAGATAGTAATACACTAATTTTCATGGCCAATCCTGAAAGAGAATTCTCAACGTCATTTATTATGCGGTGTAGCATGCAACCATTCTATAAATTGCGCAATTCCAGAGCTAAGATTTGTATAAGTAAAGTTACCTATTTCATCAAGAACACGCTTGTTACAAAGTATATTTGATTTTATTATTTGATCATTCGCAATATACTTGATTTGTATTTCATGCTTAGGCAATTGGAGACGAACCGCATCTAAAATAGATAATGTCGACTCGCCAGCACATGAGCCTATGTTATAGACATTATATTTAGGTGTTTCAATGCAATATAAGCTATAAAATATCCCAACAAAGTCTTTAATATAAATATAATCTCTTACTTCAAGCCCACTTCCCCATACCTCAATAGGTTCCCCAGTTAATATCCGACCAATTAATACAGCTATCAACCCTTGGTTTCCAGTAAGTTTCTGGTGAGGACCATAAGGATTAGAAGGTCTTATAATAAGGTGTTTTTTATTTTTATGATTAGCGCAAGACGAAACAAATTGCTCTAATGCAATTTTGCTTTTCCCATAATCACAAATCGCTGTAAGCTTTTCATTTTCATGATGAGGGCGATTGCTACTTTTGTAAACCCGGCCACCTGAAGAGATAAAGATGAAACGTTCAACGACATCAAAAATGTTATTAATAAGATTTTTATTCTGTTCTAATAAGAATTGATAATCAGAAACATTTGAATTTACGGGAAAGGTATTAATTAAGTAAATTGCCGAGTCGATTTTAAGGTTTCGAAGATAATCTTTTTTTTCAGAAACATCAGATAATCCGGCCTCAATAAATATTATCTTACCTTCAAATCCTAAAGGTAGTGTTCTACCATATACAACTACATCATAATTTTTGTTTAAGAAATGTTCAATTAGGTTTACCCCAATAAAACCAGCACCTCCTAAAATTAGAATTTTCTTTTTCACACAACCCTCTTATACACATCAGCATAAATAGATTCTGAATATTTAACGAGTGCAGACCAATCATGTTGATTAATAATATACTCCCGTGATTTTGTAGTCATATTATTCAGAACTTCTTCGTCTATGTTCATTACATAGAGAATTAGTTCAGCAACACTTTGTGGAGTAGTTTGACACTCCCAGCCAACATGATGATTATTAATAATACTCGTCATATTAACGCCTTGCGTAACCAGACATGGTAAACCTGAGTCTAATGCCTCAAGAATAGCCATCGGGAAACCTTCGTATCGAGAAGTTAATATAAAAATATCTTTCTCATAAAACATATCATTTTTTTGCTGACCAAATATTGGTCCTTTAAACGATACATCTTTGAAATTCAATTGATTGATGCGTCTCACTAATTCATTTTCTTCCTCTGGAGAACCCTTTCCATATATTGCAAGATCAAGATTATCGATTTTATTGCTTTCTTTCAACAACATCAAAGCATCTAAAAGGATATCCGTTCCTTTATGTGAAAAATCTATGCGAGAAAGATATACAAATTTATATGGTGAATTTTTTTTCCTGAGTCTCACCTCTTTTGTTTGGATACTTTGCAAGCCGTTACCTTCATACAAAATATTGTCATTCCATTGTACAGAATTTTTAGCCTCATCTTCATTTGTAAATATTACAGCGTTTGCATGTTTCACAAATCCCTTGAAAAATAATAGATTCGCTAAATATTTCTTAATTAAGGATTTTTTCTGAGCGTGAGTTATTAAGCTAGAGTGAGGTTTTATGAGATAAGGTTTATTTCTTGAGCGAATCTTTTTTGCAAATGTGATATAACGGTAAAAGTAAAGGCCATGAAAAATAAATATGTCGAAATTATCGATGAGGCTATCATTCATTTCATTATAATTGATGACCTCGAAGGATGCATTTTCGTAGGTGTCATTGATACAGTAAAGCGAAGACTCCATGTCTGAACTGTAATTATTCTGCATCACAATCATCTCAGGTAATAGCCGTCCAATGCCATTTGAAGATTCAATCTTATTCCCAACAATATGCAGTACTTTCATCATAGTTTTCAAAAGTTAATCAATAGTAGGTTGATTAGTGAGGAAGAAACATAATGAGCAATTAAGATATAGTATTTGTTCTTACCTTAATGCTCAACTCAATCATTTTAGAAGTAATAATATAAAATAGCATCAGTACAAGCATGCAGAACCAAGATTTAAAGAACAAGAAATACGAAAAATCATTTACAATGGGTAATGTCAAAATGGAAACAATATAAACACAACTTGCATATGCCCTATCAATTTTACTGAACATCTCTTTTAAGAAGTATAGACCAATAATATTCAGACTGACAATTAAAGGTCCGAGCAATAGCGAAATATCTCCAAATATTGACCATGCATGCGCCTGGAAGTAACTGTTAGAGTTAATCCATGCGTCACCAGCAGTTGGAAAGAATATTGTAATTATTTCCGCTGCAGGATCCACTGCATATATACCAAAAAGGCCCCCCAGAGGCATACCATATGCGATACGAGAAATATCAGGTTTCAATGCCTGATATATCATGAAAGAACCTTCAGTTTGACCGATAAATAGCCTTGCTAAAACAGAATCAAAAACCTCTCCTAACGGAATATTATGTAACAACATAAAGAAAGCACAGAGAAGCACAATACTAACTGCAGGAATTATAGTGACAAGCACATAGTTGACGCGTTTGGAAAACTTTAAATAAAGTATAAATAACATGAAAAGCACAACTACAAACTTTGACTTTTGCATATCATAAATACTATATATGGTTATGAGTAGTAAGTTAACTCTGAATATGAAATTACCAAACTGGTATCGCTTTTTATGGCAATAAGCATAAACCATTGAAATGTATGGGAAGTAGACAAAAATATAACCAATAAACAAACCACCGAAGCCTACTTCGTTTCTGAGTATTTGTGCTTTAGCCAAAGCAGCTCCGTCAAAGTCACCTCTTAGTGCCATCAGGAATGGAATATTTCCAACCGATAGGATTTTGATAGCAATTACTGCAAATGAAAAAAACGTCAGCAATTTGGCGCGAATATGATGTGTTTCCAGTTTCTCAAGATCAACATCAAAACGGCAAATATAAGAAAATACAAAAATGATGAATAATAAAACTGAAATTGAGATTATAGTATAACGGAATGTTTCAATTTTGCTTTCTGCTGTGATAACAGTATCAACGCCAAATGACATTGGATAATTGTAAAATGCAACTAAAATTGTACCCGGTACAATCTGCACAAACAAAGCCAGTAAAAAAATGGCCCCTAACACCGTTGGTTTGAAACTAAACATTCTCAAACGCACATTTGCCAATATAGTTACAATCGCAAATATTAATATTATTAATGCATTTATAGCCATCATCTTGTCTCTATTTGTTCATTAATTTTTTTGCGAATGAATATAAACGGTATGGTCTAATTAGAAATAATGATTTTTGCAATATGAGATATGGTAATGTCACCTTATTACCAAAGAAACGAATCCAAAGTATTCTTTGTTTAAAAAGCAAATAATCGTCCCATTTTTTTAAAATTTTGCTTAATGGTAATTTAGGCCATATTTTTTCTTTTTGGAAATTATAAAAAGACTCAAGGTAAGAGGCATTTCCAATTCGCGTACCTTGCTGTGATAGAGAGTCACCTTTTCGATAAAGTACAGTAGTCTCTTCAAGATATGAAAGCAAATAACCATTACTAAGACATTTGAACCATAGGGGGTAATCCTCAATCATCGGATAGGATTCATCAGCATACCCAACCTCTTTCAGAACCTCATTGTTGATAAAAGCTGTAGGTGCAAGCAGATAACATTCTGAGAGTATATTATTAAATTGTTGTTGCTGGTTGCATAATATTTTATTTTTATCATGCACAATCGGTGCTTGATATACATTGCCAGTGAAGGGAATCATATCAGAGAAAACAATCTTTGCTCCTGGATTATTTGAAACAAAGCACGCATTATGTTTTAAACAGTCTGGCAATAGTAGATCATCCGCGGCAATAGTTTTAATCCACTTTCCACTCGCTAGCCGCCATCCTTGATTGCAATTAGCCGCAACCCCTTTATTTTTTTTATGCGATATAATGATGATTTCTTTGAAAAAAGCTTGATTTTGTTTTTTCCATTCTTGCGCAACAAGCAATGTATCGTCTTGAGAACCATCATCAGAGATAATTACTTCAATATTTTTCTTATCATAAGTCTGTTCAAGAATGCTATGTAATGTTTCAGCAATAGTATTCCCAGAATTATAAGAGATTACGACAACAGTTATTAACATTTCCATTTCTGACATGTAAACCTTATATTTACTTAATTTTTGTTAGTACGCCGTTTTTACTAACATAGATGCCTGAAGAGGATATAGATTTATTTACTAGAGAGTTGGCACCAATAATGACATTATCCGCTATACTTACTCCTTTTAATATTACGACGTTAGAACCAATCCAACAGTTGGAACCTATACTAACAGGGCAAGTAACAAATTCGTTTTTGCTAACAAAATATCCATCATTGATTAGATGATCATGATCATATACTTTCACACTTTCACCAAAAATTGTATTTTCTCCAATTTCAATTTTATTAAGGCAATTAAAAGAGCAATTATTATTTACGAAGCAACCTTTCTGAAAAGACAAGCAACCTTGACTTACCAGCAGATTTAAATTATTTCTTGAAACTAAATTTTCAATTTCAATCTTTGCTCGGCCGTATACTGAAACACTTAATCCTTTTCCGAGCTTGGGGGATTTAAATTTAATTGAACCTCGTGTACTAATATTGATAATCACGAGGTACATAATACTCAACACCGTATAATAAAGTTTACTAAGATAGTTCAATTTAAAAGTCCTATGCTGCGAAAGTTCTAATTTTTGTTATAACAATAACACCATAAATTATATAACTAAGAAGATAGGCGTAATTGGCACCGTGCAACATGAAAATAGGAATAAGAATGAATGAAAGTGAAATAAAAACCACACCAAAAAAGAGTTCGGTTAATAAATACCACTTAACAGCACCTCGCGACAACATAGGGAATGCAAATAGCCAAGCTACAATCTTTATTACATCCCCAACTAATTGAATGGCAAAGAGATTCCTTGCCTCACGAAACTCATTAGTAAACAAGATACTAATTAATAAATCACGGAATAAAAAAACCGTGACGGCGATTAGGGATATAATTGGTATTATAACTTTAGTAGTTGATATTATTTCTTTTAATATATTATCTATATCTGATAGTTGAGATAATTTAGGTAAGTAATAGGTGCTGAGCGCTATGGTTATTACACCCAAATAAACTTCAGAAATTTTCCAGACAGCTTGCCATAACCCAGTTCCTTGCCATCCGGTATACTGCACCAATAGATTACGTACAATAAGTAATGATATAGGCATAACTAAAGCACTCGTCATAGCCATAAGTACATATTTACCGATGCCTTTGAACTCAGCAAAGTGAACCGTGCCAATAAAATATTTAATCCCTAACCATTGTTGACCAATATTAGATAGTAAAATAATGACACCAATCAATGCTGTTTGAATGGCGGCCGCAATTATCGCTCCAGTAATATTATACTTGATAATTAAAAAAATCATAACAATGCTTGAAGTTAGCACTGAGACAAAGTTTAAAATAATGAATCTTCTGAAGTTTTGTAACCCATTGATGATTGAAAGGAGAAGCGTTCCAAATGCTGAAATGGGTAGTAAAAAGACAACTAAATTAATTACCCATGAATACTTAATATCACCAAAAAAGTAAGTTGCAATACTTCTTGATGCCAATAATGAGAAGGGCAGCATAACCAGGAAAATAGTTAAAACCCAAAGTATTGAAGCTCGCCACCAAGGCGAGCATTCAGTGAAGCCATTTTTTTTTTGTTCTGACGTATATCTTATGATTCCATTACTTACTGGTGCGTTAATAATCCCTGTTAAAGAAGTAATAAATCCTTGAATCTGCCCAAGTAAAGCCATACCCGCAGGCCCGGTATAAATTGCGACGACCTTAGCGATCGCAAATCCCATTGCCATTTTGGCCAAGGTTAAAATTCCGGTAGAGGCTATAACTTTTAAGAGTTTACTCATCCCATAAAACCATTTAACGCTTTTATAACTGAACTTATGTCAGCATCGGTCATTGTCGGATCCATTGGGATCGATAATACTTGTGAATGAATTTTTTCCGTAAGAGGTAAAACAAGCGATTTCATCTCTTTATAGGCGTTTTGTTTATGCGGTGGAATAGGATAATGAATTAATGATTGAATATTATGTTGCTTGAGCCAGTTTTGTAATGCTTCTCGCTTAGTTGTTTTCACTACAAATAAATGCCATACATGATTTTCCATTTTTTCAATAAATGGTAATTCAAGTAATGGGTTTTTAATTTCTGATAGATAACGTTGTGCGATTTCTTGCCTGATTTTAATATCATTATCAAGCATTGTTAGTTTAACACGTAACATAGCCGCTTGTATTTCATCAAGCCGGCTATTAACTCCCTGATATATATTTAAATATTTTTTCTCTGATCCATAGTTTCTTAACGCACTAACAACAGTAAATAGCTCCTGATCATTAGTGGTAATGGCACCAGCATCACCAAGCGCCCCTAGATTTTTACCAGGATAAAAACTAAATCCAGCTGCATCGCCCCAGCTACCTGCTCGTTTGCCTTCAATTTGGGCGCCATGTGATTGAGCGCAATCTTCAAGAACTAACAAGCCATGTTTTTTTGCAAGCGCCATGATTTCTTTCATTGGTGAAATCTGGCCATATAAATGCACTGGCAGAATGACTTTAGTTTTATCAGATATCGCAGCACGGACATTATTAATATTTAAATTAAATGTTCCCTCATCAGGTTCTACTAGCACAGGCACAAGATTATTTTCTGTAATAGCTAAAACGGAAGCAATATAGGTATTAGCCTGTACGATAACTTCATCGCCATCCTTTAATTTACCCATTTCTTTCCAGGCTCGAAGCACTAACGTAAGTGCATCCAGACCATTTGCAACACCCAGAGAGAATTTAACCTGACAGAATTTTGCAAATTCTTGCTCGAAGGCTTGTAATTCCGCTCCCATTATATACCAACCTGAATCGATCACTCGTTCGACAGCACTGATTAATTCACTTCTTTGTCGCTCGTTTATCTTTTTCAGATTCAAAAAATCAACCATTTTTTCACCATTATTTAGCTATAATAACCCAAAAGAATAACATTCCAATTATTAATGAGTTAAGGTGTTGTCGCAATTAACCTTGTTGGGCTTGTACAATCATTTTGAAGGTAGAATAATCTCTAATATAATCTGATTCTTCATACTCCATATCAGCTAAGACCATAAGTACACAATCTTCGCTGAAATCAGTCATTTCTCTCCAAACAAAGGAGTTAATTAGTAGACCTTGCGTGGGGTTATCCAATATCACATTTACTCGTTCATTCCCATCATCAAGAATAAACCGACAACTCCCTTTCACAGCAATTGCAACTTGTTTTAATTTACGGTGAGCGTGAAAACCACGAGTAACACCCTGTTTAGTATCAAAGATATAATATACTCTTCGAATATCGAAAGGGATATTTCTTTCCCTTTCAAGCGATACTAATGCGCCACGCTCGTCCCCATGTACCTGGAGCGGAATAAAATCTATTTTCATATATGATTTGCCAACTTAATTAAGTATTGACCATAATGATTTTTACTTAAATGCATGCCCATATTTAATAATTCTTCATTACTCAACCATCCATTGCGCCATGCAATTTCTTCAGGACATGCGACCATCATCCCCTGACGTTTTTGAACGGTTTCAACGAAACTGCCAGCTTCAATCAAGCTGTCATGAGTACCCGTATCCAACCATGCAAAACCTCGTCCTAACAACTCAACATTAAGGGTATTATTACTCAGGTAAACTTCATTAACCGTCGTTATTTCTAACTCCCCTCTAGCCGAAGGTTTGATATTTTTGGAAATATCAATTACGTCATTATCATAAAAGTAAAGTCCTGTCACAGCCCAATTCGATTTAGGTTTCGCAGGTTTTTCTTCAATACTTAACGCCTTAAAATTATTATCAAACTCTACAACGCCAAAACGTTCTGGATCCATGACTTGATAGCCAAAAACGGTAGCACCGCTGGCTCGACTACTTGCCATCTGTA
This sequence comes from Leclercia sp. TB492, assembly GCF_049974505.2. Lineage (NCBI taxonomy): Bacteria > Pseudomonadati > Pseudomonadota > Gammaproteobacteria > Enterobacterales > Enterobacteriaceae > Leclercia > Leclercia sp. TB492. The sequence continues at coordinate 3,023,231 of NZ_CM127572.1, forward strand.
ATTTTGGTGTAAAACCTTGCCCAAAGAATATATTATCTCCAAGGACCAAACAAACTGAGTCATTACCAATGAATTTTTCGCCAATAATGAATGCTTGAGCTAATCCATCTGGACTCGGCTGAATAGCATAGTTCAAATTAATTCCAAATTGGGTTCCATCACCTAACAATCGAATAAAACCTGCCTGATCTTCTGGGGTTGTAATAATTAAAATATCTTTTATACCCGCAAGCATTAGCACTGATAATGGATAATACACCATAGGTTTGTCGTATATGGGAAGCAGCTGTTTAGATACACCCATAGTGATAGGATATAGCCTGGTACCTGACCCACCCGCAAGTATGATACCTTTCATTAGTTATTCTCTCCATATTGTTTGGACAGCCACGCGGTGTACGCTCCACTTTTCACATTGCTGACCCACGTCTCATTCGCCAAATACCAATTAACAGTTTTACGAATTCCACTCTCAAACGTTTCTAATGGTTTCCATCCCAAATCATTATTTATTTTAGTTGCATCAATGGCATAACGGCGGTCATGGCCAGGACGATCGATAACATAGGAGATTTGATCTCGGTAAGACCCCTCTTTCGGCACAATCTCATCAAGCAGATCGCAAATAGTATGGACTACATCCAGATTTTGCTTCTCGTTGTAACCCCCAATGTTATAGGTTTCACCAGGCTTGCCCTGCGTGACAACGGTATAAAGTGCACGTGCATGATCTTCAACATACAACCAGTCGCGGATTTGATCGCCTTTACCATAAATTGGTAAAGTTTTACCTTCCAGCGCGTTAAGGATAACTAATGGTATTAGTTTTTCCGGAAAATGATACGGCCCGTAGTTGTTAGAACAGTTTGTCACAATGGTCGGGAATCCATAAGTACGCAACCATGCGCGAACAAGATGATCACTGGACGCTTTCGAAGCCGAATACGGGCTGCTTGGTGCATAGGCTGTTGCTTCAGTAAATAGTGGCAATTTTGCAGCGGCAGGATGTTCGTCCGGGTGTGGCAGATCCCCATACACTTCGTCAGTGGAAATATGGTGGAAGCGGAAGTTTTTTTTCGCATCGCCTTCAAGCGTTGACCAATAGGCTCTGGCCGCTTCAAGCAGCACATAGGTGCCGACGATATTGGTTTCAATAAATGCTGCAGGCCCGGTAATGGAGCGGTCAACATGACTCTCCGCCGCCAGATGCATGACGGCATCAGGCTTATGCTCGGCAAAAATACGGTCCATCGCCGCTTTATCACAAATATCAGCATGTTCAAAAACGTAACGCTGACTGTTGCTTACTTCAGCCAGAGATTCCAGGTTACCGGCATAGGTCAATTTATCGACATTGACCACTGTATCCTGGGTATCTTGAATAATATGTCGTACAACTGCAGAGCCGATAAAGCCAGCACCACCGGTAACAAGTATTTTCACGCGTTATTTTCCGTTAAATGAATACATCAGGACATTGAAATCTGAAAATAGATCAAACAGCATTTTCAAAAATCAGACACGCTACCGCCCCTGGCTTAACAGCTACCAGTGCACTGAACGTGATCATAATAGAGGTTTTTTGCCGTCTGACCCTGGCATAGTTGTGACAGGGTAGGACGCAAATCAATTAATAATTGTCGTCTTAAATGCTGTTAGAAACAAGGGAAAAAACCAGGCTATCGATACAAAAAAGCAGCAATTAACCGACTGAAATTAAACAATATATTCAAAAACAAAAACGGCAGTGCCATTCACTGAGCCAATAAAAGCCTGGAATGATCCACTGCCGTAAGACAACGCCTAACCAACCGTTAATCGTTAGTTAATAGCTTCTTCATACTTTCACGAAACTTCTGCCCTTCTTTAAGATTACGAAGGCCATATTGCACAAAGGCTTGCATGTATCCCATCTTCTTACCGCAATCATAACTGTCGCCGGTCATCAACATCGCGTCGACAGACTGCTTCTTCGCCAGCTCTGCAATCGCATCGGTCAGCTGGATACGATCCCAGGCACCTGGCTCGGTCTGCTCCAGCTCAGTCCAGATTTCAGCGTTTAATACATAACGACCCACTGCCATCAGATCGGAGTCGAGAGTCTGCGGCTGATCGGGTTTCTCAATAAACTCAACGATACGGCTGACTTTACCTTCTGAATCAAGCGGCTCTTTGGTCTGAATAACAGAGTACTCGGACAGATCGCCTTTCATACGCTTCGCCAGCACCTGACTGCGGCCAGTCTCGTTGAAACGTGCAACCATGGCAGCAAGGTTATAGCGCAGCGGATCGGCAGATGCGCTGTCCAGAATGATATCCGGCAAAACAACTACAAATGGGTTATCTCCCACAACGGGACGCGCGCACAGAATAGAGTGACCCAGCCCAAGCGGCTGCGCCTGGCGAACGTTCATAATGGTCACACCCGGCGGGCAGATAGATTGGACTTCCGCCAGCAACTGACGCTTAACGCGCTGCTCCAGAAGGGCCTCAAGTTCGTAAGAGGTGTCGAAGTGGTTTTCCACCGCATTCTTCGAAGAATGGGTAACCAGAACGATTTCTTTGATCCCTGCAGCAACAATCTCGTCGACAATGTACTGAATCATTGGCTTGTCAACGATAGGTAGCATCTCTTTAGGGATTGCCTTTGTGGCTGGCAGCATATGCATGCCCAAACCTGCTACTGGAATGACCGCTTTCAAATTAACCATTACCTTTTCCACCTTAAGAGGATTGACGAAGTATAGACGTTTCGCAGGATAGAACCCAGACGCGAAAGCCTGAACACGTCATATGCAAATCACGTTTTGGCTGAATAGTAGTATTACTTAACCCGATCCAGAACAAAGTTAGACCCAGAATAGTCGGAATTAAGGATATTTGGCTCGTAACAGTCCTTTTTTCGACCAATCGCTCAACATCTACTCAGAAACAAACGTGATGTCGTCCTTCTTCTCATGCACAAATTCGTATTTTAAGGTACGGTCAAGCCCTTGTGATAATGTGTAAGGCGCTTTAAATCCGGAGTTATGAACTTTATGAGCATCAAACTGCGTTGTTGCACAGAATTTTTTTACACGGACCGAACTAATAGCATATTTTTTGCCCGTCACTTTGCTAAGAATATCAAAGCAATAGCCCCCTAACATGCCTAAAGGGTATGGGAGATGTACTGATGGAATTTTTTTACTCAGGCTTTTTTCCACTTCCGATACTAACTGATTCATGTTCAGATCTGGCTTATCGACATAATTATAAACCTCATAACCAGGCTGAACATTAGTGAGCTTGAACTTGATAAACTCTACGATATTCCCAACATATGCCATTGATTTATAGTTAGTTCCAGCACCTACCATAGCAAATTTACCGCCAGCTATCTGTTTGAGCAGATTGTACACGTTACCCCGGTTCCGCTCGCCAAAAATAACTGTCGGACGAATGATAGTCAGAGAACGCTCAGACGACGCTTTAGCATGCCACTCCCTGAGTACCTCTTCGGCTTGCCACTTGCTCTTACCATAGTGATTGAAAGGGTCATGAGGATGTGTTTCATTCGGGTTAACTTTGTTCAAACCGTACACGGCCACAGAACTGGTGAAAATGATGTTTTTAACACCATTTTTTTCCATAGCAGCCAGAACATTGCGTGTCCCCTGAACATTAACATCGTAATAAAGCGATGTTGGGCTCACATCATCACGATGTTCTGCAGCAAGTAAAACTACGGTGTTGAATCCGGCAAGAGCAGCGTCGAGTTGTTCCTGATTACGGACATCACCAGCCACGGTAATCTCTGGGTAAAAGTGACTTTGCTGTTTATCAAGGTTGGTGACATCAAACTCGCCCTGAGAAATCTCAATCAAACGAGTGCCCACAAAACCAGATGCACCAATAAATAATACTTTCTCGTTCATAAACCGCTCATTCTGTAATGTGTAAGTATCCCCTGACAACGTATCGTACCTTTCATGAGGAATCACGCGTTAGAAGGGATGAAGTCCGTAATTTAATGGCTCGGATTATAGTCCTTAATTGTTGTGAGTTCAGTAACAAAATTTCAAGAGTTCCAGAGGATGGCTCTTGAAATTTCATCCATTTATTGTCTGCTACCGCTTCGTCGGCAGACTAAAATTCAGCCGCTCCGTATTAATCGTATGCTGATCGATGCGGTCAATATCTACCGAACTTTGCCCCTTCTCATTAATCGCCTTAATGTTCGCCAGCGAGAGCAGCGTCTCTTCGCGAGCCATAAATTTCCCGCGCACATCCTTGCGCAGATCGAAATTCAGCTTCAGGGCCGGCCCTCTATCTGCGTCCTGCATCACGTTGATATTACGCATAAAAAGATGCTGCGGTTTATTATGTAACTCAAGGGTGGCGCGCTTCATCTCGAGATTGGTGATCGCCACAAACGAAGTGGCATTGCCGGAGGAGATCTGTATTCCGCGCAATTTTCGTGCAAGGTTATGATTGTCGAGGTGAATATTGTTCAGGCGAAAATTCTGCGGTATCGACAAATAATCGCCTTTGATCACCCCGTAGCCAATTAACATCCCCGCGCTGTCGACCATTTCAACATTATCGATGACAAAGTTATCGCAGCCATATATCGCTACCGTTGCGTTATCGATCCCGGCTTTTTTGCTGAAGTCCGGAGTGATATTTCGGGCTTTAACATTACGGATAACAAAGTGTTTACCATTCTCAACGTGCACTAACTGGCGGCAGTTGCTGCCGGTGATATTGGCCACCACAAAGTTCTTCACCGCCTGGTCTTCCGGGTAGGCATTGTCATAGGTGCTTCCGGCCAGGCCAATGCCGATCCCCCAGTTAATTTTACCGTTGGTGCAGTCGATATGGTCGATAACGTGGTCTGAGATCAGGATGTTCTGGTCGTTGATCGCCACGTTCCACTCAATGGCATCGCCCTGTAGATAGCTGAAGTGGCAGTTGGTGATTTTGGCGCCATCCACCTGGTTGTGGAACCCCTGACGCAGGATCGCATAGTTCGCCTTCGTGACCCGCAGATTGTCGATCAGCAGGTTGCGCATCACCCGCGGTTTTTTACCGCCGATGTAAATCTGGGTTACCGGGCCATAGCCGCTCATGGCCAGCCCCTGGATCACGCAGTCGGAGCCGCGAACGTCGAGGGTGATGTTTTCGCTGCGCCCCTCCCCTTCACCAATCACTTTACTGCCATCCTGCAATACCAGCCGTCCCCGTCCGTTGCCGGTCAGCGCGCCGCGGATGCGCAGGGTTTTGCCCTCGGGGATAAAGATGGCGGTGTTGATGTTGTCGCAGGTGAGCCCGGCCGGTACCACCACGGTGTCGCCGTCGGTAAAGGCCTTTTTGAAGGCTGCGATCCAATCACGACGGTTATACCGGCTGATGTCCACCGTGGCGCCGCTCGCGGCGGCACGCACGCCTGTCATGGATGCGGCGGCCAGTACGGAACAGGTAGTGACAAACGCGCGTCGCGTCATCTCTTTCGGCATATCGCCTCCCTTTTTAAAGCGTCTGTAGCAGAGTGGCTAACTGCCGGTTGATCAGGTGTTGATTAAAATCGTTCTCGACTTTCCGGCGCGCATTGTGCAGCACGGGCGAGAGCTCATGGTCATCCAGCGCGGCGAAGCGCTCCAGCTGCGTGGCCAGCGCCTCGGGGTTGTTCTCTTCCACCAGCCAGCCGGAGTGGCCGGGTTCGATCAGTTCAGGAATGCCGCTGTGTACCGTGGAAACCACCGGGATACCCACCGCCATCGCCTCCATCAGCGCCACCGGGATGCCTTCCATATCGCCATCCGTGCCGGTGACCGACGGCAGTAAGAAGACATCGGCAGCATCGAGCATGGCTTTGACCTCATGGCTGGGCTTGAACCCCGGCATCTCGACATACTCCTCCAGCTCGTACTGTTCGATCAGGGTGCGCAGGCGGCGCTCCCAGGGACCAATGCCGAGAATACGATAGCGAAAAGCTACCCCGCGCGCTTTTAGCTGCCGGCAGGCCTCGATCGCCACGTGCAGCCCTTTTTTCTCGGTCAGGCGTGCCACTGAGATAATCTCCAGCGGAGTTCCCGGGGCCTTCACCGGTCGTTGGGTAAAGCGATCCATATCCACGCCCATGCGCGAGACGGTGATTTTTTCGGGCGGGCAGCCCATGTTTTTCAGACGCCCGGCCCAGAGATCGCTTATCGGCAGCATCATATCGCCACGCTGAAACAGGCGTTGATACTCCGGGGTGTAGTGCGCCAGTACCTCCCGGCTGGAGATGTCGATCCCGTGGAAGACGGTAGCGATTTTCCCCTCGATAACCCCCAGCTCACGCAGTTTGGCCGCCGTGACGCCCGCCGGGCCGAAATGGGCGATAAAAACATCCGCGCGCCAGGGCCGTGCCGTCTGGCCGCAGATGGCGGAGAGGATCAGGTTGCGCGATTCGGCGCCATAGCGGGAAACATTCAACGCCCTCCAGGTGCCGGGGCGATGCAGCCCGCGCAGGGTCTGGCGGGCGCGGTAGCCCAGTTTTTCCAGCTTGCCCTGCGGCTCGTCCTGCAACCAGCGGGTTTTGCTGGCCAGGTCGTACTGCGTCCAGGCGGCGTGGGTATTTTGCGTATCGCCCTTTTGCAGGGCGACGATCTCCACGTCATAACCCATATCAATAAACGCGGTGATCTGGTTCAGCACAAACGTTTCTGACGAGAGCGGGAATTTCAGCAAGAAGAAACCAACCTTCATTTGCCCTCCCCGACCCGATCCAGCACCGATTTCACCATCCTGATGCCGTTATCACGTTCGGCTTTTACCGCTACCGCCAGGCGTTCGTTAATCGCTGGCAACTGGCCGAGGGTGTCGCCCACCATCGCGCCCAGGGAGCCATCCAACAGATGGCGAATATCCACCGCCATCTCCGGCATCCCCAGCTGCTGCATGATCCCGGCAGACTTGTGTTCATAGTTAATGGCAATGGCCGGGGTACCAAAGTTCATGGAGATGATCGCGGAATGCAGACGGGTGCCGACGGTCAGATCGCAGGCCCCCAGCAGTTTGCCCATCTCGAGGTCGTTCAGTTCGTCCATCACCACGTGATATCGGGACGGATCGCTGACGTGCTGGCGCAGGTTGAGCGCCACCATGCGGTCATCTTTGTTGTAGCTGTCGATCCCGGTACAGGTGGAGAGCGCCAGCACCTGATAACCACTGTCCAGTACCCGGTTGACCACCTCAGCAAAGGCCTTTTCGTAGGCCGCCTGGGTGGTGCCCAGACGTTTGTCGAACGGGGCCAGTTCGCGCAGGGTAATGGCGACGGTTTTTTGCTGCCCCACCACGTTCAGCCAGTGCTGCACGGCATAGCTCGGGGTAAAGTTCGCCTCCTGATGATCCACCAGCCAGGCGGTGTCCACACCCTGCTCCACTTTGGTGGTATCGATCTCGCTGCGCTGCATCAGATTCAGACTTACCGACTCACGCAGGATCAGGGCATCGCAGTGGCCAAACACATAGTTGGCCAGCTGGTTGAACTGCGGATCCTGGAACGGCCCGACGCTGTGGCCGACCATAAACAGCGGTTTTTTCGCCATAAAGGTACAGAGCGCATGCTCAAACTGCGGCACGCCGTAGAGGTCAACGAAGAAGGAGCCGCCCACCTGGATGATAGCGTCGTAGCCAGAGAGCAGACGAACAAAATCGGTAAAGCCCTGAGCGATAGCAATGTTGCGCAGTTTGCCGGTGTCGGTCACGCGGGACAGCAGCACCTGGTGCTGATAGCGGCGACGCAGCACCTTTTTCACGCGCCCCATCACGCCTGCGGCATTGTTATGCTGTTTCATCTGGCTGTAGAGCGGATCGCCCATCACCGGACGGTTCAGCAGCCAGGAGGAGCTCACCGGGTAGCGGCTCATCACATCGACTTCGGTCTCCGGCGACAGAGCGTAAATGGCATCCAGCAGGCCGCGCAGAATGGCGCTGTCACCACGGTTACCACAGGTATGGTTGCCCAGAATCAGTAATTTCATAATAACCTCTTAAAAGATTCCCCTCCCCAAAGGGTGAGGGGGAGGAAATAATTAGCCTGCGCGAAGCAGCGTTTTAATCTTTTCGTTGCGGCAGAACTGACGCTTGATCTCCACCACCAGCGCATTACGCGACAGCACGATCATCACCGCGAAGGCCAGCGCACCGGCTGCCACCTGCACCGCCAACAGCGCCGCCAGCGGCAGTTGGCCGTTAAGGACGATACCCAGGCCATAGCTCACCGCCAGCGTCGGCAGCGACAGGTAAAACGGCAGCCACAGGCTCAGGATGTACTGACGATAGCTGGAGCCCAGCACCGGCTTAATCATCACGAAGTAGCTCAGCACGGTATTGATTATCTGCACCAGCAGGAAGCCCAGCGTTACCCCCATCGCGCCGGCCAGATGGCCGCCGATGACGATCGCCGGGATAAACAGGAATGTTTTAAACACATTGAATTTGAAGCTGATATCGACGCGGGCTTTGGCCATTAGCAGGGAACCAATCGGGTTACCAACCGAGCGCAGCAGCCCCACCACGCACAGCAGCTGCAGGATCGGCACAATGCTGACCCACTTTTCACCGAACACCAGCGGCACCAGATTTCCGGAAACCACCATCAGCCCCAGCAGGGTCGGGAAGTTAATGATCCCCACCACCGACAGCAGCTTGTAGAAGTTGATCCGCAACTTTTCAGTGTCGTCCTGAATTTTGGCAAAGGCCGGGAACAGCACGCGGGTGATGATCGGGTTAAGCTTCATCGGCGGCACCACCGCCACGTTGTACGCCAGGTTATAGCCCCCCGCCACGCTGGCCCCGAGGATACGCGCCAGTACTAAAGTGGAAAGGTTGGTGTTGACGTAATTGATGATGCTATCAGCAGTCAGCCAGGCGCCGAAGCGCAGGTTGGACGATACCGAAGAGAGCGAAAAGTGGAAGCCAGGACGGTAAATCTTGCGGCCAAAGTAGCCGAACAGCAGGGTGCGTACGGCAGAGTTCACCAGATACCCGAGGATCGCGGTCATTGCCAGCGGCCAGAAATGGGCGCTAACCACGGTAAAGGTAAACCCGGCCAGCACCGCGCTGGTCTCGATCATGCCGATTTTGCTGAACTCCAGCTCCTTTTGCATCAGGGCGCGGAACTGCTGCCCATGGGGGATCACCACAAACGCAAACGACAGGGCGCGCATCAGCGGGGCCAGCTCCGGGTTATTCAGCGCGTCAGCAATAACATCACTGAGCAGGAAAAGTGCGACAAATACCACCACCCCAAGGCCAACGTTCAGCCAGTAGAGGGTGGTCAGCTCCAGCTGGCTGATCTCCTTACGCTGAATAATCGAGTTGGCGATGCCGAAGTCCGACAGCGTATCGGCCAGAGCGATGATCACCAGCGAGACGGTCAACAGGCCAAACTGGTGGTTATCGATAATGCGCGCCAGCACCGTCATCTGTACCAGCCCGAGGCCGATGATGATCACCGTGGCGATAGCCGACCACTTTGCCCCGCTGAGGGTTTTTTCACGTAAACTCATGTTAGTACGCCGCTTTATTCACGAAGCCCTTGAAGACGGTGAGAAAAACGATTTTGATATCGAACCAGAGGCTCCACTCACGGATGTACTCCAGATCGAACTCAATGCGTTTTTCCATCTTCTCCAGGGTGTCGGTTTCACCGCGCCAGCCGTTGATCTGCGCCCAGCCGGTGATACCCGGTTTCACTTTATGGCGCAGCATGTAGCCTTCAATCAGGGCGCGATACTGCTCGTTATGTGCCACGGCGTGCGGACGCGGGCCGACAATCGACATGCCCCCAGTTAACACATTAATAAACTGCGGCAGTTCGTCGAGGGAGGTGCGGCGCAGGAAGTTACCGACGCGGGTGACGCGCGGGTCGTTCTGCGTCGCCTGGGTCACCACCTCGTCGTTTTCCATCACCTTCATGGAGCGGAATTTCCACACCATGATCGGCTTACCGTCCATGCCGTAGCGGGTCTGGCGGAAGATCACCGGCCCTTTTGAGGTGAGTTTCACCGCCAGGGCAATGGCGCAGAGCACCGGGGAGATCAGCAGCAGGATCATCGAGGAGAGGACGATGTCCTCCGCGCGCTTCAGCACCCGGTTGAGCCCGGAGAGCGGCGTGTCATACAGCGGCACCACCGGCACGCCGTTTACCTCTTCAATGCGGGAATGCAGGATGTTAAAGGTGAAGACATCGGGTATCAGGATCACCGAGCAGGTAGTATCCGCCAGTTTACGCATCAGGGTTTTGATGCGGGCTTCGTCGCTCATCGGCATGGCGATGTAGACGTTGTGGATCTTGCCGGCTTTGGCATCGTCAATCAGCTGGGAATAATTACCGGCCCAGTCAGCAGAGACACCGCCGGGCTGCGCGTCGTGATAGACCCCGACCACGTCAAATCCCAGCCACGGCTCCTTGCGAAAACCGTCCAGCAACGCCAGTCCCGCGGGCATGCTCCCGGCCACCGCCACCCGACGGGTGTTGTAGCCGCGGTTGCGCAGCCAGCCCGCGCCGTAGCGGATAAGCGATCGGCAGACCACCATCCCCACGCTGGTGAGCAGGTACCAGGCAAAATAGGTGGCAAAGCGATTATCAAAGTCGTTGTTAAACGCCACCAGCCCGAAGCTGAAGACCAGGCTTAAGGTCCAGTTCTGCAACAGCAGCAGGAGCTCGGTGGCGATCTTGACGCCACGCCATGAACGGTAGAAGTCGGTCATCCCGCCGATCATCTGGAAGACCACCAGCGCGATCAGCGCCATCAGCAGGTGCATGTAGAGGAAAGGCAGCCCGCTGAGTTTACACACCATCCACAAGCCACCGAACATGATGGTGATATCAGAAAAACGCTGCACCATAGAGATTAACGATGCATTCGTTTTGGCTCGCTCGCGCTTTTTTAGATTTGTCATCGTTGTTCCTGTTTCAGGGTCCCCTCCCCCGTCGGGAGAGGGGCAAGGATTACTGATTCAACAGCGCCATAATGTCCTGCGTTCGCGCCGCCATCAGCGCCGCATCGGCGCGGGATTCCACGTTCAGGCGCACCACCGGCTCGGTATTCGACGAGCGTAAATTGAAGCGCCACTGGGGGAAGGTCATGCTGATGCCGTCGGTACGGTCGATCTCCAGCGCGTGCAGAGCAAAGTGGTTCTCCACCCGGGCAATCGCTTCGGCCGGGGCCGCGAGGGTGCTGTTGATCTCCCCGCTCGCCGGGAAGGCCGCCATGCGGTCACGCACCAGCTCACCCAGCGACTGGCCCTTCAGGCACAGCAGTTCGGTGACCAGCAGCCACGGGATCATCCCGCTGTCGCAGTAGGCAAAATCGCGGAAGTAGTGATGGGCGCTCATCTCGCCGCCGTAAATCGCGTCTTCTTCGCGCATCCGCTCTTTGATAAACGCATGGCCGGTCTTCGACATCACCGGTGTACCGCCCGCCGCCGCGACCACATCCACCGTATTCCAGGAGAGACGCGGGTCGTGAATAATGCGCGAGCCGGGGTTTTTCTCGAGGAAGGCTTCCGCCAGAAGGCCGACGATGTAATACCCCTCGATAAACTGCCCTTTCTCGTCGAACAGGAAGCAGCGGTCGAAATCGCCGTCAAAAGCAATGCCCATGTCCGCGCCGTGCTCAATCACCGCGTTGCGGGTGTCGGCCCGGCACTCCGGCAGCAGCGGGTTCGGAATACCGTTCGGGAAGGTACCGTCCGGGGTGTTGTGAACTTTGATAAAGGTCACCGGCGCGTTAAGCGCCTTAAAGCGGGCTTCCAGGGCATCCACCACCGGGCCTGCCGCGCCGTTACCGGAGTTGATCACAAGCGTGAGCGGCTTGAGGTTCGCCAGATTGATGTAGCCCAGCAGGTGGTCGATATAGGCCTCACGCAGATCGATAGTTTTATAGCTGCCGCGCTTCGCCTCGTTCACCGGCGGGAAATCGTTGGCTTCCGCCAGACGCTGCACGTCGCGCAGGCCGGTGTCGCCGCTGATCGGACGAGCCCCTTCGCGCACCAGCTTCATGCCGTTGTAGTCCATCGGGTTGTGGCTGGCGGTGACTTCGATACCGCCGTCGACGCCTAAATGGAAGGTGGCAAAGTAGATCTCTTCGGTACCGGACAAACCGATGTCCAGCACGTCGACGCCCGCGTCCTGCAGCCCTTTCGCCAGCGCCAGCTTCAGGGATTCGCTGGTCAGACGCACGTCGCCGCCCAGCACAATGGTTTTCGGCTTTAAGTATTCGCCGTACGCGCGGCCAATGCGCCACGCAATGTCCTCATTCAGCTCTTCACCGAGCTTGCCGCGAATATCGTAGGCTTTAAAACAGGTTAATTTTTGCATCATTACCCCTTATTCAGGCAACAGTTGGCCCGACCCGGACAGGGCCAATTAAATTTTTATCTTTTCGTAGGCCCGGTAAGCGCAGCGCCACCGGGCAAATGCGTAAGCGCTATACGCGCCCGTAACGATCCTCAAAGCGGACAATATCGTCCTCTTCCAGGTACGAGCCGGAGCGCACTTCAATCAGGTCGAGCGGGATTTTCCCCGGGTTTTCCAGGCAGTGGGTCGCGCCCAGTGGGATGTAGATCGATTCGTTTTCCCCCAGCAGCGTCACCACCTCGTCGATGGTCACTTTGGCGGTACCCGCCACCACCACCCAGTGCTCGGCGCGGTGATGGTGCATCTGCACCGACAGCCCTTCGCCCGGTTTAACGGTGATGCGTTTGACCTGGTAGCGATCGCCCTCGTCGATGGAGTCGTATTTGCCCCATGGACGGTAGACTTCGCGGTGAATGTGGTGCTCATGGCGACCATCGGCCTTAATCTGCTCCACCACTTTTTTGACGTCCTGCACCGCGTTGCGATCGGCAATCAGCACCGCGTCTTTGGTCTGCACCACCACCAGATCTTTGACGCCGACGGTAGTCACCAGCCCGGATTCGGCATAAACGTAGCTGTTCTCGGTTTTATGGCTGATCACATCCCCGTGATGGACGTTGCCTTCCGGGGTCTGGGCGCTGATCTCCCAGAGCGAGGACCAGGAGCCAACGTCGCTCCAGCCCGCATCCATCGGGACCACTACCGCATCAGCGGTACGTTCCATTACCGCATAATCCACCGACTCTTCCGGACAGGCGAGGAACGCGGCTTCATCGACGCGAATAAAGTCCAGATCCGGGTCGACGGTTGCCATGGCTTTTTCGCAGGCATCCAGGATATCCGGACGGAACTTTGCCAGCTCTTCCAGATAACGACCGGCGCGGAACAGGAACATGCCGCTGTTCCAGTAATATTCACCGCTGGCGACGTAGGCCTGGGCGGTTTCCATATTCGGCTTTTCGACAAACTGCGCCACGTCAAAGGCCAGGCTGTCGCCCTCGCCCGGCGTGACGTTGCCGCGGCGAATATAGCCATAGCCGGTTTCCGGCAGATCCGGCACGATGCCGAAGGTCACCAGCTTGCCGCTTTCGGCATAGGGAATGGCTGAACGCACGGCATCGCGGAAGGCCTCTTCCTGCTGGATCACGTGATCCGCCGCCAGCACCAGCATCAGCGGATCGCAATCCGGGCTGCTGCGTTGCGCCGCCAGCGCCGCCAGGGCGATGGCCGGGGCGGTGTTGCGCCCGGCAGGCTCAAGAATGATGTTTTCGGTCAGCTTGTTCAGTTGACGCAGCTGCTCGGCGACGATAAAGCGGTGCTGTTCATTACAGATCACCACCGGGCTTTCACAATTCACGCCATTCAGACGGTTCACCGTCGTCTGCAGCATGGTGAGTTCCCCTTTCAGGCAGAGGAACTGTTTTGGATAGAGCACGCGGGAGAGCGGCCACAACCGGCTGCCAGAGCCACCTGCCATTACCACCGGGTACAACGTATTTTTACTCATGATTTATCCCCGAATATCTGCAATAAACTGGCTCAGCACGTTCTCTTTCTCGAGCGTGCGTTCGGCATAGTCACGGGCGACCCTGTTCTCTTTGGGCATTGTCAGCGCCTGTTCGATCCCGGCCACCAGCGCGGGCACCGACTCGGGCTCCACGCACACGGCGATCCCCGGCAGGGTGTCGCACAGCTGGCCCAGCTCGGTGTGGGCTTCGGCGGTGATCACGGCGTTGCCGCCTACCGCCAGAATGTTGGTCAGCTTTGAGGGCAGAACCGCATCCGCCGCGCCGCGCTTCTGCACCACCAGATGGCAGTCGGCCATCTTCAGCAGCGCCGGTAAGGCGTCGTAAGACTGCAGCGGGAAGAACTGAACATTCTGCAGGCCGCGCTCGCGGGCCATTTTCTCCAGCCGCGCTTTACCGCCTCCCTGGCCGACAATCACAAACTGCCAGGGCTTATCGCTGAGCGCTGCGGCGGCGTCGATGACGTTCTCCAGCCCCTGCTTCTCACCGATATTGCCGGAATAGAGCACAATCTTTTGCGCTTCAGCCAGACCCAGCTGTGCGCGCAGCGCCGCCACGTCTTCAGGCGTGACGTCGCGAAAACGCGCCACTTCAGACCAGTTAGGGAAGAAGATCACCTTCTCTGCCGCCACGCCCTTCTCCTGCGCCTTGTTCATCATTGAGCGGGAGATGGTTGAGACATAATCCACGTTGTGCAGGCCGCTGCGCTCGAAGGCGCTGGCCAGTTTCGCGACTTTGCCGCCTTTGCCTTTGCCCGCCATGCCCAGACCGAGCATGGCGTCCACTTCATAATCCTGAATGTGCAGCAGGGTGCGGGCCCCGGAGAGTTTGCCCAGCAGGCGCATGCCCGGGGTGCAAAACAGGGTCGGCACCACGCCGATAATGCGATCCGGCTTCCAGCGACGTTGCGCCATCAGCGGGAAGAAACTGCTCAGGGCAAAGCTGCCCAGGTGAATCAAACGCTTTAAGGTTGAGGGCTGCTTAGGCACGTACAGCGGGCAGCGCCAGACGGTGGCAGCCCCCTCTTCACGGCGGTAGCGCCAGCTTGAATAGCGCTCGCCCACTTTCCATTCCGGGTAGTAAGGCGGGGCCGTAATGACCCGCACCTCATGACCCTGGCTGGCCATCCACTCCACCATCTCGCCGGTGTATTTGCCGATACCGGTAAGTTCGGGAGAGTAGTTAATGCCGTACACGAGGATCTTCATAGTCCCGGTACCCCAACCTGATCCAGGAAATAGGCCCGGCTGTTGTCATGAACGTTATCGCTTGCCAGCAGGGCGTCCGGTTTCAGCCAGCGGTAGTCGTCGTGTTGGGAATCAGGCAGACGCAGGTCTGCCTGATTCACCTGCAGGCGATACCCGATCACCACGTAGTGGGTGGTGAAACCGGTGCCGGAAAAGTTGTCGTCATAGAAGTGCTGCCAGACCCCGTAGAACTGCCCCGCCGTCATCGGCAGGCGCAGCCCCAGCTCCGCCTCAGTGAGACGCGCGAAAGCATTTTCCAGCGTCTCGTCTTTCTGCACCCGCCCCCCCGGCACGAACCAGTAGCCCTGCGCCGGACGGTTGGTACGCTGCCCGAGCAGGAACTCGCCCCGCTCGTTCTCCACAACCAAATCGATGGAGATCAGCGGCGTGGAACGCACCACAGTGGCAAAATCTTCCTGACTTAAAAACATATCTACCCCCGGAAGCGCTGCTGGTTTTCCAGGAACCATTGGTAAGTGCTGGCCAGCCCTGCGGCCAGCGTCACCTCATGGAACCAGCCCAGCTGATGCAGACGAGTCACATCCAGCAGCTTGCGCGGCGTGCCGTCGGGTTTGCTGGCATCGAAGGCCACGCGCCCCTTGTATCCCACCACCTGAGCGATGGTCTCGGCCAGCTCGCGAATGGTGCAGTCCACCCCGGTGCCGACGTTGATGTGCGACAGCATCGGCTCGGTGTTCTCCTGCCACACCTCGCGGGCCAGCTCCATCACGTGAATGCTGGCGGCAGCCATATCATCCACGTGCAGGAACTCGCGCATCGGCGTGCCGCTGCCCCACACCACCACTTCCGGCGCGTTGCTGACGGTCGCCTCGTGAAAACGACGCAGCAGCGCCGGGATCACGTGCGAGTTGCTCGGGTGGAAGTTATCGTTCGGGCCGTACAGGTTGGTCGGCATCACCGAGCGATAGTCGCGACCGTACTGGCGGTTATAGGATTCGCACAGCTTGATCCCGGCAATCTTGGCGATGGCGTAGGGCTCGTTGGTGGCTTCAAGGGTGCCCTGCAGCAGCTCGCTCTCGGCGATCGGCTGTTTCGCCATCTTCGGATAGATACAGGAGGATCCGAGGAACAGCAGCTTGTTCACGTTATGCAGATGCGCAGCGTGAATGATGTTGCTCTCGATCATCATGTTTTCGTAGATGAAGTCCGCCGGGTAGGTATTGTTTGCAACAATACCGCCCACTTTTGCCGCCGCCAGATAGACCTGATCGATACGCTGTTCGGCAAAGAAGGCCTGTACCGCGCCCGCATCCAGCAGGTTCAGTTCATCACGATTGCGCAGCACCAGTTCAACGTTGCCGCGCTGTTCCAGCTGGCGGACAATCGCGGAACCCACCATCCCGCGATGACCGGCAACAAAAATTCGTTGTTTGCTCATACTCAGGACTCCAGCGCGATGGCAACCTCGTAGCCATGGGACTTGAGCAGGGAGTGTTTCTTCGCCGCTTCAAGATCGTGGGCCACCATCTCTGACACCATCTCCTGGAGGGTGATTTCCGGCTTCCAGCCCAGTTTTTCGTGCGCTTTGCTTGGGTCGCCGAGCAGGGTTTCCACTTCAGCAGGACGGAAGTAGCGCGGGTCAACCTGGACAATCACATCGCCCGGCTTCACGCCCGGTGCGTCATGGCCGGTGACGGAAACGACGATACCTTTCTCTTCCACGCCGGTGCCTTCAAAGCGCAGTTTGATACCCAGCTGGGCTGCCGCCATCTCAACGAACTGACGTACGGAGTACTGCACGCCGGTGGCGATAACGAAGTCTTCTGGTTTTTCCTGCTGCAGCATCATCCACTGCATTTTCACGTAGTCTTTGGCATGGCCCCAGTCACGCAGGGAGTCCATGTTGCCGAGGTGCAGGCAGGATTCCAGACCCTGGGCAATGTTGGCGATAGCGCGGGTGATCTTACGGGTGACGAAGGTTTCGCCGCGGCGCGGGGATTCGTGGTTGAACAGAATGCCGTTACAGGCGTAGATGCCGTAGGACTCACGGTAGTTCACGGTGATCCAGTAGGCGTACATTTTAGCCACAGCATACGGCGAGCGCGGGTAGAACGGGGTCGTCTCTTTTTGCGGGATCTCCTGCACCAGGCCATACAGCTCGGAGGTGGACGCCTGGTAGAAACGGGTTTTCTTCTCCAGACCAAGGAAGCGAATGGCTTCCAGCAGACGCAGGGTACCCATCGCATCCACGTCGGCGGTGTATTCCGGGGATTCGAAGGAGACCGCTACGTGGCTCATCGCGCCCAGGTTGTAGACCTCATCCGGCTGCACTTCCTGCAGAATACGGGTCAGGTTGGAGCTGTCGGTCAGGTCACCGTAGTGCAGGTGGAATTTCGGGTTTGCTGCATGCGGATCCTGGTAGATATGATCCACGCGCTCGGTGTTAAACGAGGAGGCACGACGTTTGATTCCGTGCACTTCGTAGCCTTTTTCCAGCAGGAGTTCCGCCAGATAAGAACCATCCTGTCCGGTAACGCCGGTGATGAGAGCGACTTTAGACATGTTTATTTTCTCCAGACTTATCAGAAGTTATTCAGTTTCAACGCGTTCGCGTATCGCCACTGCGGGATTGCCACGGCAAAGCTTATTTGCCGGTAGCGATTTAAAAACACTGCTGCGCGCACCCACAACGGTGCCATCGCCGATGGAAACGCCGGGCGCGACAAAGACGTCGGTCGCCAGCCAGCATTTCTCACCCAGGGTGATGGGCTGCGCATTAATATCAAAATGTTGACTCATATAATCGTGACTGCCGGTACAGAGATAACACTTCTGCGATACCACCGAATTGGCACCAATCGAAATATCACCCAGCGTATATAACACCGCGTCATCGCCCACCCAGGCGTTATCCCCTAAGGTTAATTTCCACGGGTAGGTAATTTTTACCGACGGTCGAATCACTGCGTTTTTTCCGATTTTTGCGCCAAACAGGCGTAATAAAAAGGCGCGCCAGCGGTACATTATTTGTGGTGACCAGGCAAATAACGTTGCCTGCACTGCCCACCATAACTGCACCTTAATACCGCCTGCGCCACGAAAACCTTTTGGCACAGAGAAGCCACTTAATTCCTGCATTGTGTTTCCTTATATTCAGGCTTTGTTATATAAGGCTTTGGTTTTACCCGTCGTTTTCAGACGTAATAAATAAGATAATTCCGCGAGCACGCCCGGCATGCGCAATATCTGGCGCTGCACTTTTTTTGCATCCTGGCATAATTCAAGATTATTCGAGGTTGACACCCCGCCCATCGAAAATTCAGAGACCAGGCCCGGCAGTCGTTTAAACGGATAACCGGCTTTATACATTCTGGCGGTCAGGGCGTAATCTGACGAGACGCGATACTGCAGATCGTAGGGGTACGTTTTTAATCCACTCAGGGGAAAGAAAATCGCCTGATGGCTGGCCGGCAGGCTGTGGTAAATATACCAGCCCGGCTTCGCTGCCCTGCGGACTTTATTGCCGTCGCCAAAATCGAGTAAGGCGTCGCCCATGACCATGGCGTTACCCTGCACCCGGTTGAGCTGGCGTACAAACTGCGCCACGTCGTCATGAAAAATATCGCCGGAGTTAAGGAAGATGGCGTAACGCCCCTGGGCCATATCGATGCCTTTATTCATCGCATCGTAGATACCGCGGTCCTTCTCGCTGACGTAACGTAAGTTGAACTCCCCGTTCAGTTTTTCGAGAAACTCCGCCGTGCCGTCGTTCGAACCGCCATCTACCACAATCCATTCAAAGCTGAGGCTGGGATCGCGGGCCAGATTGCGTAGCGACCGCCAGGTTTTTACCACGCCGTCAAGGTTACGGAAGGCAACAGTAATAACGCTGAGTAACATAAACCACCTCGTTATGAATGCGTAATATTAAGCGCCTTGCGCAAAATAAACGGGCAAACAATTAAGAATGCGTACTCCGGGCTAAATATTGACCCGGTAAAAAACAGCGACACCGGCGTAAAAAGATAAAGCTGTACGCGAAAATTCTGATTATCACCAAAGGCGCTGATCGTCATTTTGAAAACTTTGAACAGATACCACGCCGTTAATAACACTGCGAACCAGGAAAAATAAATAATCAGCAGATACAAGCCATTGTCTATGGTTTTTCCGACATCCGCACCGTTAAAGATTCCGAATGATGCGACATATTCATAAAGTGAGCCAAATCTGACAACGCCATCAATATGGGTTAAAGAGTAACCCACCATCACCAGTGGACCGATAATACGGTAATAGGATGACGATCCTTCGGTTCCTAAATCACCAAGACGCTCGGAAATATACGGGAAGGCGAATACCACCCCGACCAGAAACACTGACAATGAAATGATCGCCAAAGGTAACTTTTTCCTGATGGCCTCTTTATTCAGATACTGGAACGCCCACTCCAGGAGGTAAAAAAGAATAAAGGTCATTACCCCGGAGAACGATCCAGACAGGACTATTCCTGCAAGAATCATAGCATCGCTCTTGGGCGTTTTGATACCAAACTGTTTAATGCTGAGCCAAATTGAGATTAACGCCAGAGCGAAGAATGCCGGTTCGAAATAGAGTGCCGTGGTACGCTTGCCGCCAAATTTAATGAAATTCAGTACATAGCTATTACTGTAAATAAGATATTTCGAAATTATTTCCATCAGGCTACTGCCGCCCGTCAAAATAATTTGCGCCATCTCCAGCGCCGCTATCATAACAATGATGCCGATGACCAGATAAAAGAACCTGAGGATCTTCCGATAATTGTGCGGCGAGATAGTTTTAAAACGAATACTCCACACCATACCGATAATGATCACGATATAGACAAACAGCATGGTGGAGGTGACATATTTGCTGGCGTCCAGCGACTGACCAAAGATGTAGTTAAAGGCCGTCAGCCCGACGCCCAATCCCAGCGCAATCATCAACTTTTTCACGCTGATCTTATCGACGAACAGCAACAGCAGCAGCGGTAAAAAAGTGACGATGGTGATGGGGAAGCTCTCACCCAGCTGGGCAATTTTGACGTTGACCAGCAGGTAGATCAGCGGCAGCAGCAGATAGCTACAGATTCTGATAGAACGAGACATACTCCTCCAGCATCTGTTGTCCACTGTAGGCCTGGCGGCTGCGGGTGCGGAACGATTCCAGGTCAGTGCCAAAAACCGCCTGGGCGATCTCCGCCTTCGACAGCTGCACCAGCGGCAGCACCTCGTTTTCACTGAAGGTTTTGCCCCCTGATTTTTCCAGCACTTCCCGGGCGGCGTCACTGTGGGTAGCGATCACCGGCACCCCGATGGAGAGCGCCTCGCACAGGATCAGCGGGTAGTTATCAACCCGGGAACTGAACACCAGCGCGTCCATACCGTTCAGGGCGCTCATCAGCTTGCGCTTGTCGGTTTCGAAGCCGTGGTTGATCACGTTGGCGCCGTCAAAGGGCGAAAACTTGCCGAAGGTGTGCAGTTCGACCTTATCGCCAAGGGCCATGATCTGGCGCACCAGCTGCTGGTTGGTCTTACCGTCGTAGCGCAGGTCGTGGGCCACCACCGCGATTTTCGGTTTGCCCGGCGTGACGGCGACCGGCGTCAGCTCCGCCAGAATGGCTTCCGTCGCCACGTCGATACCGTTGTTGATGATCCGGCAGCGCCCTGCCCCGTACAGGCTGTTAAAGGCGTCGGCCACATGCTGGCTGGGGGAGATAAACTGGCAGCCGAGCGCCAGCATGTCGCGGAACAGCTGGCGTTTACCCGCCACCAGCTGGTGGGCGCGATCCACCTTCACCGGGGGATAGTTGCCGAGCGTCGGGCACTTCTGGCAATTGTCTTTCCAGCCTTCGCAGCCGTCGGTAAAGGCGCAGCGACCGGTGACGCTCCAGTGATCGTGCAGGGTCCAGACGAAGGTGGTATCGGGCTTGTGCGCCTGCACCTTTTGGCAGAAGGCCACCACCTCCTCCAGCTTCAACCAGTAGCTGTGCAGCACGTGGAAATGCAGCACTACCGGGCCCGGCGTGCGGGTCACGGTGCGATACAGGTTGTTAAGGTTGCCGAAAAGATCGCGGTTAAACAGACGGAACAGCGCAATATTCGCCACCGAGGTCAGCCGCGGGGTGTGTTTCACCACCTGCGGGTAGCGGTCGTGGCTGACGCTCTTCTTGCCACCCTTGCCGTAGCCGTAGATAAAGCGCGACTGAAGCCCTTTTTGCAGCGCGCGCTGGTGCAGATCCAGCGCCACCCCTGCCGCCCCGCCCTCGGCGAGACGCACGTTAAATTGCAGAATATTCATTTGATCACCTTCACCCGGGCCTTCTCGCCCACCACCAGCGCGTTGTCCGGGATGCTGTCGAGCACCACGCTTCCCGCTCCCACGGTGACGTTATTGCCCACGGTGATATCGCCGATCATCACCACGTTGGCGCCCAGCTCAACGTTATTGCCGATCACCGGGCAGGCCAGGCTGTCCGGGCCGCGGTTGCCGAGGGTTACGCCGTGACGGATGGTAAAATCATCCCCGGCGACCACGAACTTATTGATCACCACGGCATAGCCGTGGTGAATGGTAAAGCGCCGTCCGATGGTGGCTGCGGCCTGGATTTCGTAGCCGAAGAAGCACTCGGTGATGATGCGGTACAGCACCAGCACCGGGGCCGCCCACAGATTGTTGAGGACGTTCTTTTTGCGCCAGACGGAGCAGAAATGTGCCACCCGGTAGGCCAGCACCATACAGCAGGGGCGCAGGCTCCAGCTGTTTGCGCGACAATCTTCCAGCACCATTATTTCCCCCGCAGTCCGTCAGCCAGGCGCTTGCCGTTACGCACCGAGATCAGCGTCAGCAGCGTGCGCCAGTTCATGCGCTTGTTGCGGATCTGATACAGGGTAAACAGCTGATACTTACGGCTGGCGCGGTCGAACTTGTCCCGGTGCTTGCGGTAGAAGTGGAAGTAGCCGGAGAACTTTTTCGGCGAGGAGGTGATCTGCATCTCCCCGTGGTTGATGTGCAGAATTTGCGTCGCCTCGTCCACCTTCCAGGGCTCGCCATACTCCATCACCATCCGCAGGAAGATGTCGTAGTCCTGGGCGGCCTTCAGTTCGGTATCGAACAGGCACTCCTTAAAGCGCCATGCCCAGGTAAAGACCTGATTGCCGATGATGTTGCGCTTGTAGAACAGCTGGCGCGAGTATGGCGATTTCGGGTAGAGCGGCAGGCTGGCGGGCTGGGAGTAGACCTCCCCTTCGCAGACGTAGTCGTTGGCATAGAGGAACGCATGGGTCACCAGATGGTGCTGATGCGCCAGGAAGGTCGAGAGCCGGTTCGGCGTCCATTCGTCGTCATCGTCAATGCCGGTCAGGTACTGGCCGTTGGCCTGTAGAATCGCCTGATTGCGTACCGCACAGGCGCCAGAGTTGATGGCGTTGTGGGTATAGACTACGCGCGGATCGTTGAGGTCAGTGACAAACTGCTGCAGCTGTTCCCAGGAGGAGGAGCAGTCGTCAACGATGATCAATTCCCAGTGGTCGTAATCCTGGCGCAATACCGACTTTATCGCACGGATCGCCAGCTGCTGACGGTTCCATGTCGGCATATAAATAGAAATCAAAGGGCGTGGTGTCATGGTATTCCCCGAATGGCTCATTACTTGCTGTCCGATTTATATTCGTACTCGTAATATCCGTAATCCTGATACCCGGTAGCGCGGCGGAAGATGGAGTTGAGGATCACCCCTTTCACCGCAATGCCGTTTTGCTCAAAGCGGCTGAGGCTGGTCTCGACCTCTTTCAGGGTGTTCACCGCATAACGCGCCACCATCAGAGTGGTACCCGCGTGGCGACCAACAATCGCCGCATCGGTCACCGCAAGGATTGGCGGGGTATCGATCAGCACCAGGTCATAATTCTCGCTGGCCCATTTCACCAGCTGGGTGAAACGCTCGCTCATGAGCAGTTCCGACGGGTTAGGCGGCACCTGCCCACGCGAGACGAGGTCAAAGTTAGGGATGGAGGTCGGTTTCGCGCACTGGCTGATATCCCCCTTGCCAAGCAGGATGTCCGACAGCCCGTTTACGTTGTTGGTGCCCAGCAGTTCGTGGGTGTAGCCCTTACGCATATCGCAGTCGATCAACAGCACACGCTTGTTGGTCTGACTGACCACCGCCGCCAGGTTGGCGCAGACGAAGGTTTTACCGATCGACGGGCTGACCCCCGAGAGCATCAGCACGTTGTTGCTGGCCTGCATCATGGCGAAGTGCAGGCTGGTGCGCAGGCTACGAATGGCTTCGATGGCCAGATCCGTCGGGTTACCCACCGCCAGCAGCTGGCTCTGTTTGTAACGTTTAACCCCGTTCGTGGTTTTGACGTTGTCACGGGTTTTCTGCCATTCCGACAGCGGGATGCTGGCGTAGACATTGATGCCGTGCTCTTCCAGCACCTGCGGGCTTTCGATCCCACGGTTAAACAGGGAGCGCAGCAGGACCCCAACGATAGAGAGCATCAGGCCGAGAATGATGCTGCCGAGAATAATCAGCGCCTTCTTCGGCTTCAGCACGCCGGGCTGAGTGATGGCCGGATCGACAATCCGCACGTCGCCAACGGTGCTCGCTTCGGTGATCTTCAGCTCCTGCTGTTTGTTCAGCAGCTGCATATAGACCTGCTGGCCGGACTCCACGTCGCGGGTCAGACGCAGGATCTCCTGCTGGGTTTTTGGCATCGCAGTGACGCGACCGTTGAGTTTCGCTTTTTCCTCTTCCAGCGTCTGGCGTTTTTCCAGCAGCGTGCGGTAGGCAGGGTGACGTTTGGTGTAGAGTTTGGAAATTTCCGCCTCTTTAAAGGTCAGCTCGTTGAGCTGGGCGTCGATGTTGACCATCGAATCCAGCACCGACTTCGCCTCCAGCGGCAGGTCGACGGAATCTTTATCCTGGCGGAAGGCGTTGAGCTTGTTCTCGGCCTCATCCAGATGACCGCGCACCTCCGGGAGCTGTTTGGCAAGGAAGTCGAGACTTTTTGACGCCTCTTCCGACTTGCGCTTCACGTTTTGTGCCTGGTAATTGCGGGTGATGCTGTTGAGAATGTCGCGGATCTTATCCTTGTCTTCCCCGGTAAAGTTCAGCCTCAGCACCCCGGTATCTTTCCCGGTTTCGGTGACCGTCAGGTTCCCCTGCAGGTTATTGATCATCCCCAGCATTGAGAATTTGCTGACGGTAAATTCGCTGCCGCTCTCGGCATGAATGGCGCTGACCATCATGCTCACGCCGTCTTTCGTCAACATTTCCCCCACCTTGCCGCGGGCGCTAAACCCGGCGTCGCTGGTGAGCTGATACTGATCTTTGCCCAGCACCTCGAGGGTGAAGACCTGGCTGGCCCCCCCGGCAGGCAGCGTAAAGGTGGTCACTTTGACGGTATCGTTCTGACGGCCCATCAGCCGATCCCAGCCTGCGCCAAACACCGGGAAGGTGTTTTTGCTGACGCCGATATCGAGATCCAGATCGTCCACGGTTTTACCCAACACCAGGCGGGACTGAATCAGCTCGATTTCCGCCTGCGAGGCGGGCGGCTTGTTCGCCAGCGCCGAACCAATGTCCTGCACCAGCGAACTGCCGCTGTTCTGCTCAATTTGCACCAGCGCGTCGGCGCTGTAGATCGGGGTGGCAAAGAGGGTGTAAATCACCGCCGCAACGGCAAATACCGCGGTGATCCCTATCACCCACCAGCGCGCCTCAACCACGGTGCCGATCAGACGACCAATATCAATTTCATCACTGCCCGCACTCGGGGCGGCAGAAGGTTTTACGTTTGCTGTCATTATTATCCCTGCTGAACGTTCAGTGCCTGTGCCCACTGGCGGGCAGACTGGTCGAGTAAGGTGTAAACCGCCTCAAACGCTTCATGGCTTTTGCGATACGGATCGGGGATCTCACGCTCGTTATCCCAGTGACCAAAGAGCATCACCTTGCCGCGCATCTCCGGTGCGATATCGCACAGGGCGTGGATGTGGCGTTTTTCCATGGCGAGGATCAGGTCATAGTCACGGCACAGGCTGGCTGACACCTGACGGGCGCAATGCCCGTCGAGCGAAAGCTGATGCTCTGCCGCGACCTGACTTGCGCGCTCGTCAGCACCTTTACCTACCAGTGCCCCCAGCCCGGCTGACGCGACGGTCAGCTGTGGCTGGTACTGTTTCAAAAGCCGCTCAGCGGTGGGGGAACGGCAAATATTCCCCACACAAACCACCAGAATTTTGTTAAACATCGTTATCACCAGTTGTGGTACTGATGTACCGTGTCGGTCATGGTATGGATATTGTTGATGGTCGGCATCAGCTGGTTCATCACACGGTTCCAGCGCGTTATCGGCGCGGTGGTGACGTAGACCACGTCATACGGCTGCAGGCGGAACCCGGTTGCCATCACCAGCGAGGTGGCATCAGACATATCCAGCTGGTAGACGTTGGCGATCTTGCCCTTCCCAGCGTTTCCTGTAATCGGACGGATCACGAAGATACCGCTGGCGTCGGAGGTGCTCATATCCAGCCCTTCCGCGTTGCCGAGCGCTTCGGTCAGGGTCATACCGCTCAAGTCCATCTTGAGAGTGCTCTGTTTCTTCACTTCACCCATCACGAACACTTTCAGGTCGTCATTGCGCGGCACAAACAGGATATCGCTCGGATAGAGCAGACGGTTCTGGCTCAGATCGCCGTTCTGCATCAGCGCCTGCAGGGAGATACGCTCCTCTTTGCCCTTATGGGTCAGCACCACGTTGCGCCAGTCGGCGCCATCGGTGAGCCCGCCCGCGGCGTTGATGGCGTCAAGCACCGTCAGCGGCACGTTGGTGATTGGCTGCTGGCCGGATTTATTCACCTGGCCGGAGACATAGACTTTCTGCGAACGGAACGCGGCGATATTAACGTCCACCTGCGGGTCAGCGATGTATTGCGCTAAACGGCCGGTAATATCACTACGGATCTGCGCGAGCGTTTTGCCCGCCACGCGAAGTTTGCCGACATAGGGATAGAACATGGTGCCATCCGCCTGAACCCAGTTGCCGGTATCGCTGGAGCTACGATACTGCCCCGCCGGGGTGGTCAGCTCCGGGTGATCCCAGACGGTGACGTTAATGACATCCCCGGGCCCGACGCGGTACTGGTAGTTGGCGATCTCCTGGTCGAGGCTATTGTTAGGTCGCGCCACGACCGGGCGAGGGCGTAATTGTTCAACCAGCTGCGGAGTCATTGGATAAACATTCACCATGCGGTTGATATCAAAATCAGCATCCTGCTGTTTAATCACATCCTTACCGGAAGTTGAGATATTGCTGCCGGGGAAGATTGTACAACCACTCATCAAGGTCACAGATACCAATAATGGCATCAATTTCATTTTGGATTTCATCATTGATTATTTATCACTTTGGCAGGTAATTACCCTGTGCGTTTAAATAAGCTAAAGGCGTATTAGTTTTAGCATGCAGTTAATAAAAGAGAAATATAACTGGCATCAGTCCTAAAAGAAGCTTATTCACCCTAAGGCTATTGACAGAATAATCGAGGCTGATCATCACACCTTCAGGCACGCTACCGCCCTTGGCTTTCAGTTACCAATCCACTGCATAAACAGTAAGTTAGGGATAAACACCCTCTTTGATATGGCATAACGTAAAAATATAAAAGGCAGGAAAATTCCGAACCCGATATAAGTTTTTCACGTCATTAAACCGACACAGAAATAGCATCAGGAAGCAGCGCAATTTGATGCTGAAAGAATTGTTGCAGCTAACGGAATAGCAGGCAAGGAAACATCAACGAAGGCGTGGCTTTTAAGATTAATATTAACGCCGACATTTCTGCATTTTTAGGAATAGCTTTATATTGACTTTATTCGATAGCCATCTCGACCTGCGATATTTCTTATTTTGCGAGAATACAGACTATTCACAATATTAACCTACAGAGTGCGGGGTTTATTTCCCCCATGATTCAGGAAAATCTGTGCAGATAAATGCCCGGCTGGCATTGCATTTTTCAGGCGCAGTATCCATGATCGAAATGTGACAATTGTCATATAACGAAAGGTATTACTCACACTATGGAATGGATAGCAGATCCATCAATATGGGCCGGACTCGTCACCCTGGTGGTGCTGGAACTCGTGCTCGGTATCGATAACCTGGTCTTTATCGCTATTCTCGCCGAAAAACTGCCCCCTGCTCAGCGCGACCGCGCCCGCATCACCGGCCTGTTAATGGCGATGGTGATGCGCCTGCTGCTGTTGGCCTCTATCTCCTGGCTGGTGACCCTCACCCGCCCGCTGTTTACCGTCCACGGTTTTGGCTTTAGCGCCCGCGATCTGATCATGCTGTTTGGTGGTTTTTTCCTGATTTTCAAAGCCACCGTCGAACTCAACGAAAGGCTGGAAGGCAAGGACAGCGAGAACCCCACCCAGCGGCGCGGAGCCAAATTCTGGGCCGTGGTCGCACAAATCGTGGTGCTGGACGCCGTTTTCTCACTGGATTCGGTGATCACCGCCGTGGGAATGGTCGATCACCTGGCGGTGATGATGGCTGCGGTAATTATCGCCATTGCGCTGATGGTGATGGCCAGCAAGGCGCTCACGCGCTTTGTGAATGACCATCCGACGATTGTGATTTTATGTCTGAGCTTCCTGCTGATGATCGGCTTTAGCCTGGTGGCCGACGGTTTTGGCTTCCATATTCCGAAAGGCTATCTGTATGCCGCGATTGGCTTCTCGGTGATTATCGAGGCCCTGAACCAGCTGGCGATCTTCAACCGCCGCCGCTTCCTCTCCGCTAATCAGACGCTGCGCCAGCGTACCGCCGACACGGTTATTCGTCTGCTGAGCGGTAAAAAAGAGGATGCCGAACTGGATGCGCAGGCCGCCTCGCTGCTGGCCGACCACGACGACAGCCCGATCTTTGCCCCGCAGGAGCGGCGGATGATTGAGCGGGTGCTGCATCTTAACCAGCGCTCCGTCAGCAGCATCATGACCTCGCGCCACGATATTGAGCATATCGACCTCAACACACCCGAGAGCAGCATTCGTGCGCTGCTGGATAAAAACCAGCATACCCGCATCGTGGTTACAGGTGGCGAAAAGGAAGAGGAGCTACTGGGGGTGGTACACGTTATCGACCTGCTCAATCAGCAGCTGCGCGGCGAGCCGCTTAACCTGCGGGTGCTGATCCGTCAGCCGCTGGTGTTCCCGGAGATGCTGCCGCTGCTGCAGGCGCTGGAGCAGTTCCGTAATGCGCGCACCCATTTCGCCTTCGTGGTGGATGAGTTTGGTTCCGTAGAGGGGCTCGTGACCCTCAGCGACGTGATGGAAACCATCGCCGGGAACCTGCCGAACGAAGTGGAGGAGATCGACGCCCGGCACGATATTCAGAAGAATGCTGACGGCAGCTGGACTGCCAACGGCCATATGCCGCTGGAAGATCTGGTCCAGTATGTGCCGCTGCCGCTGGACGATAAGCGGGAATATCACACCATTGCCGGTCTGTTGATGGAGTATCTGCAGCGGATCCCGCAGCCGGGCGAAGAGGTTCAGGTGGGGGATTATGCGCTGAAAACGCTGGAGGTGGAAAACCACCGGGTGCAGAAGGTGCAGCTGATCCCGCTAATGACGCAGGATGATGTGGATTACGAGTTGTGATACTTTTCACCCCGCCTTCCGGGGCGGGGTGTGAGAGAAATGAGCGCTTACTGAAGCTTCTCCAGTAACTTCTTCACATCTTTGCCGTTTTGCGAATCTTTATTCTTATCCGCCCAACCGCTCAGACGGCGTTTCGCCTCATCCTGAAGATGTTTACGCAGCAGCTGATCCACCTGCAGGCTGTAGTTCAGCGCCTGCCAGTTGCCATACACGTTCAGCGGGATCGGCGTCGTTTTCAGGAAATCGATCAGCTTACCTTCACCCAGCCAGCCCTCCAGCACGCGGATTTTGAAGCGGGTGTCGGCCGTCTCCTTGATCAGATCCAGGGTGCCGTTACCTTCGAGCGTCAGCATTGGCGAGGCGCCCTGCATATCATCCAGCGTCACCTGACCTTCATCGAGGCGCAGATCGGTGACAAAGCTATCCAGACGGGTCGCGTTATCGACGTTCTCTTTCACCTTCACATTGCTGCTGCGTTCTACGGCCTGCTGCACCAGCTGCTGGAAGTTAAGCCCTTCCATCCGGGTATTCTGCATTTCCAGATGGGCCTGACCCTGCCAGTGGTGACGGAAGGCGTCGGCGTCAATCTTGCTGCCCGAGAAATCACCCGCCATGGTCAGGCTACCGGTCAGCGAAATCGGGTAGTTAAAGGCCTTCAGGATGGTGCCGATCTCAA
This sequence comes from Leclercia sp. TB492, assembly GCF_049974505.2. Taxonomy (NCBI): domain Bacteria; kingdom Pseudomonadati; phylum Pseudomonadota; class Gammaproteobacteria; order Enterobacterales; family Enterobacteriaceae; genus Leclercia; species Leclercia sp. TB492. Next base: position 3,052,731 of record NZ_CM127572.1, read on the forward strand.
TGTTGTCCAGACGCGGCTGGAACATCGACCGGGCAACGGCTTTACGCACATCGAGCGTACCGGGTAAGGAGATATGCCCTTCCCCCAGCTTACCGCTCAGTTCAGCAATGGTCAGAAGACCGTTTTTGTTGCTCATCTGGCTGGAGACCTGGGTAAAATCCATCCCTCGCCAGTGAACGGTATTGGCTTTCAGCAGAATATCGGCGCTAAAACCGCGCAGGCCGTTGTAATCGGGCTGCTCCAGACTGGAGGCGATCACCGGGCGCTGCGGTTTAGCCTGAGTTTGCCCCTGCTGTACCACCTCGCCGTCGGCGGCTGCGGCGTCCTGCGCCGGAAGGAGGTTTTCAAGATTGAGCTTGTCGAACTGCAGGTTCATGTTCCACTGCGGTTCCTTGCCCAGAATCACGCTCGCCTGTCCGGTGAGCGCGCTGTCATTGGCCTGTAAGCTGAGCTGGTTAAGCTCGAGCTGCTTCTGCTCTTCGCGCCACTGCGCCTGCAGCGTACCCTGCCCGTTGATGCCCTGCGCAGGCAGATCAACACCGGTCAGTTGCCAGTTCAGCTGCTGAATGTCGGCGCTGAGCAGGTGGGGATAATCAGAGGCGTTGACATTTGCTGCAAAGGAGAGGGTCAGATCACGCTGATTGCGGTTAACGCGGCCGCTAAAGTCAATCTTGCCTTTGTGATGTTCATCCTGCTCCATATGCAGGTTGATATTGCGCACCGTGACCTGCTCGTCACCCTCATGCTGAAATACCAGCAGGCTGTCTGCCACCTTCAGGCGGCCAATATCGAATGACCAGCCGGCATCATCCGCTTTATCCGGGAGCGTGTTTTCACGCGGGGCCACCGGCGCATCGGCATTACGTACCGCTTCAGACTGCGGGGTCAGCTGGATCACTGCCCCTTTGAGCATCACCTGATTGACCTGTAGCTGATGCGAAAAGAGCGGCATCAACGCCACGTCGAGGCGCATGTTGTCGGCGGCAACCAACGGCACTGTCGCCCCCGGTGCGGTCAGCGACATACGCCCGGACAGGATGCTGAGCTGCGGCCAGACGTGCCAGCGCAGCGGCCCCTCCAGCTTCAGAGCGTAACCGCTGCGCGCCTCGACCTGACGCACCATGTAGGCGCGAAAGTCATTGGGGTTGACCAGCAGAACCAACGCTGACAGGCCAGCAACCAGCACTACCAGCAAAATCATCAGCGTTGTCAGAACTCTTCTCATGGCTTCCTCAATGGACCGGGTTTAAGCTCAATCTTTATCAATACGACTGGCGACCGCACCCTGCTGGTCGCGATATTTGGCGTCCTGACGGGCGTTATACGGACGTGCCGCCGGGCCGGTTAACGGCTCAAAACTCAACGCGCCGATCATCATGCCCGGGCGCAGCGCCAGCGGCAGTTTACCGGCGTTGAAAAACTCCAGCACAATCCGTCCGGACCAGCCTGGATCGATACGGTGCGCGGTGACGTGCACCATCAGCCCCAGACGCGCCAGAGAGGAACGGCCGTCGAGCCAGCCCACCAGATCCGCCGGCAGGGTGATGGACTCAAAAGTGACCGCCAGCGCCAGTTCACCCGGGTGCAGGTAAAACGCGTCGCCGTCGTCCAGCACGATTTCATCACTCATCACCCGATCGAGCGCGGCGCTGACTTCATCTTTCGGCCCGCTGAGGTCGATAAAGGGCGCAGTATGTCCGCTGAAGGTACGAAACTTATTCCCCAGACGCACATCAACAGTGACGCCGTTAATCCGCTCGACCGGCGGGCGCGGGGTGATGGTCAGACGGCCTTCGTCCAGCCAGGCTTCAATATCTCGGTCACATAGACGCATGCCACTTTCTCCTTTCGTGCATCGCGCCCTCAGGCCAATAAAGCCGGAGGGCGAACCCGATTATCTTTGAACGGTACACAATTCGCGCGTGTTATTCAAAAAACTGGCTGATTTTCGCTTTCAGGATATCAATGGCAATGCGGTTTTTACCCCCGCGCGGCACGATGATATCGGCATACTGTTTGGAGGGCTCAATGAACTGCAGGAACATTGGGCGTACCGTTTTCTGGTACTGCGCCATCACCGAATCCATGGAGCGGCCGCGTTCGTTCACGTCGCGTTTGATGCGGCGCATCAGGCAGATATCCAGCGGCGTATCGACAAAAATCGAGAAATTCATCGACTCGCGCAGACGGGCGTCGGTCAGCAGCAGGATCCCTTCGAGGATGATGACCTTTTTCGGGGCGATGCGCACGGTTTCCTGCAGACGGGTGTGTTCGACATAGCTATAGACCGGCAGCTCAATGGCGGTGCCGTTCTTCAGGGCCTGGAGGTGCTGGAATAACAGGCTGTGATCCATCGCGCTTGGATGGTCATAATTGGTCTTAACACGCTCTTCCATCGACAGATGGCTTTGATCTTTGTAATAGCTGTCTTCTGGAATGACACCGATGTGCTCATCACCGACCTGTTCACGTAATTCACGGTAAAGTGTACTGGCAATGAGACTTTTACCTGAAGCCGATGCGCCGGCGATGCCTATAATGACGCACTGATGAGACTTATCAGTCATAAATTTTTGCGACCTGAGTAACCTGGATGTAAGGAAGGACGACGCCTGAGCGTCAAACGCGGCAATTATAGGGATTTCACGGGCCTGATACCAGTCGAATAGAAATGTTATGCGAGACGCGTTCAAAGTCCGTGCCGATCGTCCCTCTGGTAAATTTTCCCGGTTACTTTTCCAGCGTCAAAGGTGAAATTTTTGCAGGATAAGTATTTAATAACTCTGTGATGTCAAATTATGAGCACATACCATATTAATTGTAAATTGTTTGTACTAGCATGATCCAAATTAGAAAATGAACTCGTCCGGAGTTGGCTCCTGGCGGCATGGCGTCTTCGGATAAAGCGGTAATGAATAAAAAATACCAGCGCGTTTTGGTAACTACGCCACATCCTTTACTACGGCTTGTCAGTCTTGGTCTGGTTACCTTCATCTTCACTCTTTTCTCGCTCGAACTAACCCGTTTCGGAACATTTCTGGCACCTTTATGGTTCCCGACCTCCATTATGATGGTGGCGTTTTACCGCCACGCCGGGAAGATGTGGCCCGGGATCGCCTTCGCCTGCACCCTCGGTAACATCCTGGCGTCCTGGCTGATCTTCTCCTGGGCGTCGATCAACTTCTGGTATGCCGGCGTTAACATCGCGGAGGCCTTCGTTGGGGCCTTGCTGCTGCGTAAACTGCTGCCCAGCTACAATCCGCTGCAGAATCTGGCCGACTGGATCCGTCTGGCGATCGGCAGCGCCGTCCTCCCTCCCCTGCTGGGCGGGGTGCTGATTTATCTGCTGGTGCCGGGCGACGAGCCGCTGCGCAGTTTTCTGGTCTGGGTGCTGTCGGAGTCTATCGGCTCGCTGGCGCTGGTGCCTTTAGGCCTGCTGTTCAAGCCGCACTATCTTCTGCGTCACCGCAATCCGCGGTTATTGTTTGAAACCCTGCTGACCATGGCGGTAACGCTGGTTCTGAGCTGGATCTCCCTGCAGTTTCTGCCGTGGCCGTTTACGGCCATTATCGTTCTGCTGATGTGGAGCGCCGTGCGGCTGCCGCGCCTGGAAGCCTTCCTGGTCTTCCTGGTCACGGTGATGATGGTGTCGTTGATGATCGCCAAAAACCCCACCCCGCTGGCGACACAATATGCCAGCGCGATGATCAACGCCCCCTGGCTGCCGTTCCTGATGATGCTGCTCCCCGCTAACATCATGACCATGGTGATGTATGCGTTTCGCGCAGAGCGTAAGCACATCACCGAGAGCGAAGAGCGTTTCCGTAATGCGATGGAATATTCCGTTATCGGCATGGCGCTGGTCAGCACCGACGGCCAATGGCTACAGGCCAACAAGGCGCTGTGTCAGTTCCTCGGCTACAGCCAGTCAGAGCTGCGCTCCCTTAACTTCCAGCAATTAACCTGGCCGGAAGATCTTGAAAGCGATCTGGAGCAGCTTGAGCAGCTGTTGAACGGCGAAATCAACAGTTACTCGCTGGAGAAACGCTATTACACCCGTAACGGTGAGGTGGTCTGGGCGCTGCTGGCGGTGTCGCTGGTGCGTCACGCCGACGGCACGCCACTCTATTTTATCGCCCAGATCGAAGACATTAACGATCTCAAGCATACCGAATGGGTCAATAAGCGCCTGATGGAGCGTATTACCCTGGCCAACGAAGCGGGCGGTATCGGCATCTGGGAGTGGGACGTTAAACCTAACGTCATCAGCTGGGACAAACGCATGTTCGAGATGTACGAAGTGCCAGCGCACGTCAAACCTACCTGGCAGCTGTGGCACGAGTGCATGCTGCCGGAAGATCGCGCCCTGGCAGAACAGGTGGTACGTGATTCGCTGGCAGCCCGCATTCCGTTCAAGCTGGAGTTCCGCATCCGGGTGAAGGATGGCATTCGCCATATCCGCGCCCTGGCGAACCGGGTTCTCAATAAGCAGGGGGAAGTGGAACGCCTGCTCGGCATCAATATGGATATGACCGAGGTCAAAGAGCTGAATGAGGCGCTGTTTCAGGAAAAAGAGCGTCTGCATATTACTCTCGACTCCATCGGTGAAGCGGTGCTCTGTACCGATGTGAATATGAACGTCACTTTTATGAACCCGGTGGCGGAGAAAATGAGCGGCTGGCTGCAGCAGGATGCGCTGGGGCAACCGATCCTCTCGGTGCTGCATATTACCTTCGGGGATAACGGCCCGCTGATGGAGAATATTCATAGCGGGGATATGTCCCGGACGGATATTGAACAGGATGTGGTGCTGCACAGCCGCAACGGCGGCAGCTACGACATCCACTACAGCATTACCCCGCTGAGCACCCTCGACGGGCAAAACATTGGCTCAGTGCTGGTCATTCAGGACGTCACCGAGTCGCGCAAAATGCTGCGCGAGCTGAGCTATAACGCCTCTCACGATGCCCTTACCCACCTGGCGAACCGCGTCAGCTTTGAAGCCTATCTCAAGCGGATGTTACACACCGTGCAGGATACCCGTCAGCGTCATGCGCTGGTGTTTATCGATCTCGACCGCTTTAAGGCGGTCAACGACACGGCAGGCCACGCGGCGGGGGATGCGCTGCTCCGGGAGCTGTCGTCGCTGATGCTCAGTATGCTGCGCTCCACCGACATGCTGGCGCGCCTCGGCGGGGATGAGTTCGGCCTGCTGCTGCCGGACTGCAATACCGAAAGCGCGCGCTATATTGCCGGTCGCATCATTGACGCTATTAACGAGTATCACTTTATGTGGGAGGGCCGCCTGCACCGGATTGGTGCCAGCGCCGGGATCACCCAGATCGACGAGCGCAACAATCAGGCCTCAGAGGTGATGTCGCAGGCCGATATCGCCTGCTACTCCTCGAAAAACAACGGTCGCGGCGTGGTGACGGTATATGAACCGCAGCAGGAACGGATGCCTGACGCGCCGGGCACCATCTCGCTCGACGAACAGTGGCACATGATCAAAGACAACCATCTGTTGATGATCGCCCGCAGCGTCGCGTCGCCGCGGATCCCTGAAAGCAGCACCTTCTGGATGCTGGCCCTGCGACTGTGGACCAACGACGGCGAGATGCTGGAAGAGCAAGCCTTCCGGGCCGGGCTGGCAGAGCCTGAGCTGGTACACGCCCTCGACAGACGTATTTTGCAGGAGTTTTTCCGCAATTTCGCCACGCCACTGACCAGCAAAGGCACCGGGGTCGCCCTGCCGCTGTCGATGGCCGGTCTCGCCAGCGCCACGCTGGTGGATGAACTGCTGGAGATGCTGAGCGCCAGCCCGCTGCAGCCGCGTCTGCTGCATCTGGTGGTGCACGTCAGCGTGCTGACGCTGGAGGATGAGCACAGCCGCAACAACCTGGACAAGCTGCGCCAGGCCGGATGCCAGATTATCCTGAGCCACGTGGGCCGCGATATGGAGGTGTTCAACCACCTGAGCGCGCAGATGGCCGATTATCTGCTCCTCGATCCCGAGCTGGTGATTAACGTCCACGGTAATCTGATGGATGAGATGCTGGTGACCATTATTCAGGGCCATGCCCGCCGTCTGGGCATTAAGACCATTGCCGGGCCGAGCAATCAGCCGATCATGATGGATACCCTTTCCGGCATTGGTATTGACTATATCTTCGGCAATACCATCGGTGAGCCGCAGCCGCTGGAACTCCTGCTAAATACCACTTATTTCGCCATCAACTGATGGCGTCCAGCCGTCGGTATACCAGATATGCAGCAGGGCATACGAACGCCACGGCTGCCAGCGTTCGGCATAGCGGCGTATTTGCGCCGGGGTCATCCCGGCAAAGCGCTGTTTAATCGCATAATCATCCGCCAGAAAGACATCTTTGGCCTGCCAGCCGCGCAGGGCGAAGTAGTTCGCCGTCCAGCGGCCGATCCCCGGTCGGGTCTGGAGGGCTTTTATCGCGCTATCGATATCCTCCGGGGTCTCCTGGGGGAAATCCCCCGCCACCACCGACTGCGCAAGATGAATCAGCGCTTCCGCGCGCTTCAGCGGCATGCCCAGCGCTTTCAACGCCAGCGGATCGGCACCCGCCACCGCGGCAGGGGTCGGGAAACAGCGATAGCCCGGTGCCTCAGGCAGGGGTTCACCGCAGAGCGCCACCAGCTTAGCCGTCAGCTTCGCGGCCATCGCCACGCTGACCAGTTGCCCGAGGATCGCGCGCACGCCCTGCTCCCAGGTATCAACGGAGCCCGGCAGGCGCAGGCCAGGCCGTGCGGCTCCCAGAGTGCCCAGCGCAGCGGCGATCTGCTGCGGATCGCAGTGCAGATCGAACAGGCGGGTGATGCGCGCCAGGCAGAGATCGGCAATCGGCAACAGTCCGTCGCTGAGCACCACCTCCAGCGTGCCCCTGGGTTGCGGCGTCACATGGATCACCCCCCGGTAGCCTTCGCAGGCAAAACTGCGGGTGTAGTCGGTGGGGGTCACGATTTCGATCCCGGCGACCGCACGATCGCCAAGAAATTTCAACATCCATTGCCAGTCATAGGGCGGCTGCCAGGTCAGGGTAAACATCATCGCTCCTTATTTTGTCCTGTCTCAGCATAAACGGAGATGGCGGGTTGCGCCTTGCTTTCATATTCCTGTTGTCGCCAGCCTGACATTTCGCTAAAGTCTCGCCCCTTCTCAATGGCATGGGGACGTTGAAGTGTTTATCGGATTTGACTATGGCACCGCCAACTGCTCAGTTGCGGTAATGCAGAACGGGCAGCCGCAGCTGCTGAAAATGGAAAACAACAGCACGCTGCTGCCGTCGATGCTCTGCGCACCGACCCGCGAGGCGGTAAGCGAGTGGCTGTACCGCCATCACCAGGTTCCGGCCACCGGTACGGAAACCCAGGCGCTGCTGCGCCGCGCGGTCAACTTTAACCGCGAGGAAGACATCGACGTCACCCCGGGGAGCGTGCAGTTTGGCCTGTCGTCACTGAGTCACTACGTTGAAGATCCGGAGGAGGTGTACTTCGTTAAGTCACCGAAATCCTTCCTCGGGGCCAGCGGTCTGAAGCCGCAGCAGGTGGCGCTGTTTGAAGATCTGGTCTGCGCCATGATGCTGCATATTCGCCAGCAGGCGCAGTCCCAGCTGACGGAGGAGATCGCCCAGGCGGTGATTGGTCGTCCGATCAACTTCCAGGGGCTGGGGGGCGATGAAGCGAACCAGCAGGCGCAGGGGATCCTCGAGCGTGCCGCACAGCGCGCCGGGTTCCGCGACGTGGTGTTCCAGTATGAGCCGGTTGCCGCCGGTCTGGATTTTGAAGCGACCCTGAGTAGTGAAAAACGGGTGCTGGTGGTGGATATCGGCGGCGGGACCACCGACTGCTCGCTGCTGCTGATGGGCCCGCAGTGGCGCCAGCGTCGCGATCGCGAAACCAGCCTGCTCGGGCACAGCGGCTGCCGTATCGGCGGTAACGACCTTGACATCGCCCTGGCCTTCAAAAGCCTGATGCCGCTGCTCGGCATGGGCGGACAAACTGAAAAAGGCACCGCCCTGCCCATTCTGCCGTGGTGGAACGCCGTGGCGATCAACGACGTGCCGGCCCAGAGCGATTTCTACAGCGTCGCCAACGGGCGTTTTCTTAACGATCTGGTGCGCGACGCCCAGGACGGCGACAAAGTGGCGCTGCTGCATAAAGTCTGGCGCCAGCGCCTGAGCTACCGGATGGTGCGCAGCGCGGAAGAGAGCAAAATCGCGCTCTCCGGGGCCGCAGAGCACGCCGTGACGCTGCCATTTATCAGCGACGAGCTGGCGACCGCCATCAGCCAGCAGGGGCTGGAAGCCGCGCTTGCTCAGCCGTTACAGCGCATTCTGGAACAGGTGCAGCTGGCGCTGGATAACGGCAACGAAAAGCCGGACGTGATCTACCTCACCGGGGGCAGCGCCCGCTCACCGCTGATCAAAAAAGCGCTGGCGCAGCAATTGCCGGGCATCCCGATTGCCGGGGGCGATGATTTCGGCTCGGTTACCGCCGGGCTGGCACGCTGGGCGCAGGTAGTCTTTAGCTAGTGTGGAAATGCCGGGCGGCGCTGCGCTTGCCCGGCCTACAAAATTCGCACCAACACGTCGGCCGGGTAAGGCAACGCCGCCACCCGGCATGCAGACCGCACCGTCCGCGCCCCGCGCCATTCAGACAATTCCCGACAGTCTTCCATATTTCCTCCATTTTTCTGCTCCATTGCCTCACTAAACTAGTATTATTTTCCGCACAGTTTCAGGATGAGTACGTATAACGATGAAAGGCCGCAATAAATCCCGCTGGGTAATCGCCGCTGGCATCATTGTGGTGGCCCTTGCCGCCGCGTGGTACTGGCATCAACACTCTTCGGCCCCTGCCGGTGCGACCAGCCAGGCGCAGCGCCCGGCGGGCGGTGGACGCCACGGGATGCGTGGCGGTGCGCTGGCGCCGGTGCAGGCCGCGACCGCGGTCAGTAAATCCGTGCCGCGCTACCTCTCCGGGCTCGGCACCATTACCGCCGCCAATACCGTGACCGTGCGCAGCCGCGTCGACGGACAGCTGATCGCCCTGCACTTCCAGGAAGGGCAACAGGTGAAAGCTGGCGATCTGCTGGTGGAAGTCGATCCCAGCCAGTTCAAAGTGGCGCTGGCTCAGGCCCAGGGCCAGCTGGCGAAAGACACCGCCACCCTCGCCAATGCCCGCCGCGATCTGGCCCGTTATCAACAGCTGGTGAAAACCAACCTCGTCTCCCGCCAGGAGCTTGATGCCCAGCAGGCGCTGGTCAGCGAAAGCATGGGGACCATTAAAGCCGATCAGGCCGCCGTGGCCAGCGCGCAACTCCAGCTCGACTGGAGCCGCATCACCGCCCCTATCGACGGGCGCGTCGGCTTGAAGCAGGTGGATATCGGTAATCAGATCTCCAGCGGAGATACCACCGGGATCGTGGTGCTGACTCAGACCCACCCTATCGATCTGGTGTTTACCCTGCCGGAGAGCGATATCGCTACCGTGATCCAGGCGCAGAAAGCGGGTCAGAGCTTAGCCGTGGAAGCCTGGGACCGGGCCAACAAGCAGAAGCTGAGCGACGGCACCCTGCTGAGCCTCGACAACCAGATCGACACCACCACCGGCACCATCAAGCTGAAAGCGCGTTTTAACAATCAGGACGACGCCCTGTTCCCTAACCAGTTCGTTAACGCCCGGATGCTGGTTGCCACCGAAGAGAACGCGGTGGTGATCCCGACCGCGGCATTGCAGATGGGTAACGAAGGCAACTTCGTCTGGGTGCTGAACAGCGATAACAAAGTCAGCAAGCACCTGGTGAAACCGGGGATTCAGGACAGCCAGAGCGTGGTGATTGCCGCCGGATTATCGGCAGGCGACCGCGTGGTCACCGACGGCATCGACCGTCTGACCGAAGGGGCGAAAGTGGAAGTGGTGGAAGCCCACGCCGACACCCCTGCCGGGCCTGCAAAACGCGAACATAAAAAACAGGGAGAGAACGCCTGATGCAGGTGATGCCCCCAAGCTCTACAGGCGGGCCGTCACGTCTGTTTATCCTGCGCCCTGTCGCCACCACCCTGTTGATGGTGGCGATCCTGCTGGCGGGGATCATCGGCTACCGCTTTCTGCCGGTCTCCGCCCTGCCGGAAGTGGATTACCCCACCATTCAGGTGGTCACGCTCTACCCCGGCGCCAGCCCGGATGTAGTGACCTCGGCCATTACCGCCCCGCTGGAGCGCCAGTTTGGGCAGATGTCGGGCCTGAAGCAGATGTCCTCCCAGAGTTCCGGCGGCGCGTCGGTGGTGACGTTGCAGTTCCAGCTCAGCCTGTCGCTGGACGTCGCCGAGCAGGAGGTGCAGGCCGCGATCAACGCCGCCACCAACCTGCTGCCCTCCGACCTGCCTAACCCGCCGGTCTACAGCAAGGTCAACCCGGCGGATCCGCCGATCATGACCCTCGCCGTCACCTCCTCCGCCATGCCGATGACCCAGGTCGAAGACATGGTGGAAACCCGCGTGGCGCAGAAGATCTCTCAGGTCTCCGGCGTCGGGCTGGTGACCCTGTCCGGCGGCCAGCGCCCGGCGGTTCGCGTGAAGCTGAACGCCCAGGCGATCGCCTCCCTCGGGCTGACCAGCGAAACCATCCGCACCGCCATCAGCAACGCCAACGTCAACTCTGCGAAAGGCTCGCTCGATGGCCCGACCCGGGCAGTGACGCTTTCCGCCAACGACCAGATGCAGTCTGCCGACGAATATCGTCAGCTGATTGTCGCGTATCAGAACGGAGCGGCGATCCGCTTAGGGGATGTCGCCACCGTCGAACAAGGGGCTGAAAATAGCTGGCTCGGCGCATGGGCCAACAAGCAGCAGGCGATCGTGATGAACGTTCAGCGCCAGCCGGGGGCGAACATTATCGATACCGCCGACAGCATTCGCACCATGCTGCCAACGCTTATCGACAGCCTGCCGAAATCGGTCAGCGTCAAGGTGCTGTCGGATCGCACCACCAACATTCGCGCCTCGGTCAGCGACACCCAGTTTGAACTGATGCTGGCCATCGCGCTGGTGGTGATGATCATCTACCTGTTCCTGCGCAACGTTCCGGCGACCATTATTCCCGCCGTGGCGGTGCCCCTGTCGCTGGTCGGCACCTTCGCGGTGATGGTGTTCCTCGACTTCTCGATCAACAACCTGACGTTGATGGCCCTGACCATCGCCACCGGCTTTGTGGTGGATGACGCCATCGTGGTGATCGAGAACATCTCCCGCTATATCGAGAAAGGGGAAAAGCCGCTGGCGGCGGCGCTGAAAGGGGCCGGCGAGATCGGCTTCACCATCATCTCCCTCACCTTCTCGTTAATTGCGGTGCTGATCCCGCTGCTGTTTATGGGCGATATCGTCGGGCGACTGTTCCGCGAGTTTGCAGTGACCCTGGCGGTGGCGATTTTAATCTCGGCGGTGGTGTCGCTCACCCTGACGCCGATGATGTGCGCCCGCATGCTTAGCCATGAGTCCCTGCGCAAGCAGAACCGCTTCTCCCGCGCCTCGGAACGCATGTTCGAGCGCATTATTGCCGCCTACGGCCGCATGCTGACGAAAGTGCTGAACCACCCGTGGGCCACCCTCGGCGTGGCGCTGGGCACCCTGGCCCTGAGCGTGCTGCTGTGGGTGATGATCCCGAAAGGCTTCTTCCCTGTTCAGGATAACGGCATTATTCAGGGCACATTGCAGGCCCCGCAGTCGGTGTCGTTTGCCAGCATGGCCCAGCGCCAGCAGGCGGTCTCGGAAGCGATCATGAAAGATCCGGCGGTGGAGAGCCTGACGTCGTTTGTCGGCGTCGATGGCACCAACCCGTCGCTGAACAGTGCCCGCCTGCAGATCAACCTCAAGCCGCTGGACGATCGTGACGATCGGGTCAACACGGTGATCGAACGATTGCAGAGCGCGGTGGCGAAAGTGCCGGGCGTGGCGCTCTATCTGCAGCCGACTCAGGATCTGACCATCGACACTACGGTGAGCCGCACCCAGTATCAGTTCACCCTGCAAGCCACCAGCCTCGATGCCCTCAGCACCTGGGTGCCGCAGCTGGTGGATGAGCTACAGCAGCTGCCGCAGCTCTCCGACGTCAGCAGTGACTGGCAGGACAAAGGGCTGGCGGCGTACATCAACGTCGACCGCGACAGCGCCAGCCGTCTGGGGATCTCCATGGCGGATGTGGATAATGCGCTGTACAACGCCTTCGGTCAGCGCCTGATTTCCACCATCTACACCCAGGCCAACCAGTACCGGGTAGTGCTCGAGCACGACACCCGGCAGACGCCAGGCCTGGCGGCACTGGATTCGGTACGCCTGACCAGCAAAGACGGCGGGGTTGTGCCCCTGAGCGCGATTGCCAAAGTGGAGGAGCGCTATACGCCGCTGGCGGTGAACCATCTGGATCAGTTCCCATCCACCACCATCTCGTTTAACGTCCCGGATGATTACTCGCTGGGCGAAGCGGTGAAGGCGATTACCGACGCGGAGAAAAACCTCAGCTTCCCGACCGACATCCAGACTAAATTCCAGGGCAGTACCCTGGCATTCCAGGCGGCGCTCGGGAGTACCATCTGGCTGATCGTGGCCGCGGTGGTGGCGATGTACATCGTGCTGGGGGTGCTGTACGAGAGCTTTATCCATCCGATCACCATTCTCTCAACCCTGCCGACCGCGGGCGTGGGGGCCCTGCTGGCCCTGATGCTGGCGGGCAGCGAGCTGGACGTGATTGCGATTATCGGCATCATCCTGCTGATCGGTATCGTCAAGAAGAACGCCATCATGATGATCGACTTTGCTCTCGCCGCCGAGCGCGAGCAGGGCATGCCGCCGCGGGAGGCGATCTATCAGGCCTGCCTGCTGCGTTTCCGTCCGATCCTGATGACCACCCTGGCCGCGCTGCTCGGCGCCCTGCCGCTGATGCTCAGCACCGGGGTCGGGGCAGAGCTGCGTCGTCCGTTAGGCATCGGCATGGTCGGCGGTCTGCTGGTGAGCCAGGTGTTAACCCTCTTCACCACCCCGGTGATCTATCTGCTGTTTGACCGCCTGGCCTTGTGGAGCAAAAGCCGCTTCCCGAAACGTGAAGAAGAGGAGGCGTAAGTGAAGTTTTTTGCCCTCTTCATTTACCGCCCGGTGGCGACGATTTTAATTTCGCTCGCCATCACCCTCTGCGGCGTGCTCGGCTTCCGGCTGCTGCCGGTGGCCCCGCTGCCGCAGGTGGATTTCCCGGTGATTATGGTCAGCGCCTCACTCCCCGGGGCCTCGCCGGAGACCATGGCCTCATCGGTGGCGACGCCGCTGGAGCGCTCCCTGGGGCGCATTGCCGGGGTCAACGAGATGACCTCCAGCAGCTCCCTCGGCAGCACGCGCATCATTCTGGAATTCAAGTTTAACCGCGACATCAACGGCGCGGCGCGGGACGTGCAGGCGGCGATCAACGCCGCGCAAAGCCTGCTCCCGAGCGGGATGCCGAGCCGGCCGACCTACCGCAAGGCCAACCCGTCCGATGCGCCGATCATGATCCTGACGCTCACCTCGGACACCTACTCCCAGGGGCAGCTGTACGACTTCGCCTCCACCCAGCTGGCGCAAACCATCGCCCAGATCGACGGCGTGGGCGATGTCGACGTCGGCGGCAGCTCCCTGCCCGCGGTGCGCGTGGGGCTCAACCCGCAGGCGCTGTTTAACCAGGGCGTGTCGCTGGACGACGTGCGCAGCGCCATCAGCAACGCCAACGTGCGTAAACCCCAGGGGTCGGTGGAGGACGGCAGCCACCGCTGGCAGATCCAGACCAACGACGAGCTGAAAACCGCGGCGGAATATCAGCCCTTAATCATCCACTACAACAACGGCGCGGCGGTGCGCTTAAGCGACGTGGCGAGCGTCACCGACTCGGTGCAGGACGTGCGTAACGCCGGGATGACCAACGCCAAACCGGCCATTTTGCTGATGATCCGCAAGCTGCCGGAAGCCAACATTATTGAGACGGTGAACAGCATCCGCGCCCGGCTGCCGGAGCTGCAGGAGACTATTCCGGCGGCCATTGACCTGCAGATCGCCCAGGACCGCTCCCCCACCATTCGCGCCTCGCTGGAGGAGGTGGAGCAGTCGCTGATTATCTCGGTGGCGCTGGTGATCCTGGTGGTGTTCCTGTTCCTGCGCTCCGGGCGCGCGACGCTGATCCCGGCGGTGGCGGTCCCGGTGTCGCTGATCGGCACCTTCGCCGCCATGTACCTGTGCGGCTTTAGCCTCAACAACCTGTCGCTGATGGCCCTGACCATCGCCACCGGCTTTGTGGTGGATGACGCCATCGTGGTGCTGGAGAACATCTCCCGTCACCTCGAAGCGGGGATGAAACCGCTCCAGGCGGCGTTGCAGGGCAGCCGGGAGGTGGGCTTTACGGTGCTCTCCATGAGCCTGTCGCTGGTGGCGGTGTTCCTGCCGCTGCTGCTGATGGACGGCCTGCCGGGGCGTCTGCTCAGAGAGTTCGCCGTCACCCTGTCGGTGGCGATCGGTATTTCGCTGCTCGTATCCTTAACACTGACCCCGATGATGTGCGGCTGGATGCTCAAGCGCAGCCCGCCCCAGTCGCAGCCGCGCAAGAAAGGCTTTGGCCGGATGCTGATGGCGCTGCAGGCGGGCTACGGCAAATCGCTCAAATGGGTGCTGAACCACACCCGGATCGTCGGCCTGGTGCTGGTCGGTACCATTGCGCTTAACGTCTGGATGTACATCACCATCCCGAAAACCTTCTTCCCGGAGCAGGACACCGGGGTGCTGATGGGCGGCATTCAGGCCGACCAGAGCATCTCCTTCCAGGCGATGCGCGGCAAGCTGCAGGACTTCATGAAGATCATCCGCGAAGATCCGGCGGTGGATAACGTCACCGGCTTTACCGGTGGGTCGCGGGTCAACAGCGGGATGATGTTTATCACTCTCAAAGCCCGCGACGAGCGTAACGAAACCGCCCAGCAGGTGATCGACCGCCTGAGGGTTAAGCTCGCCAAAGAGCCCGGGGCGAACATGTTCCTGGTGGCGGTGCAGGATATCCGCGTCGGCGGGCGTCAGTCGAACGCCAGCTACCAGTACACCCTGCTGTCGGACGATCTCGCGGCCCTCAGGGAGTGGGAGCCGAAGATCCGCAAGGCGCTGGCGGCCCTGCCGGAGCTGGCGGACGTTAACTCCGACCAGCAGGACAACGGCGCCGAGATGGCCCTGACCTACGACCGCGAAACCATGTCCCGGCTGGGCATCGATGTCAACGCCGCCAACAGCCTGCTGAACAACGCCTTCGGCCAGCGGCAGATCTCGACCATCTATCAGCCGATGAACCAGTACAAGGTGGTGATGGAGGTCGATCCGCGCTATACCCAGGACATCAGCGCCCTGGATAAGATGTTTGTGATTAATAGCGACGGTAAGGCGATCCCGCTCTCCTACTTCGCCAGCTGGCAGCCCGCTAACGCGCCGCTGTCGGTTAATCACCAGGGGCTGTCGGCGGCGTCGACCGTGTCGTTTAACCTGCCGACCGGCAAATCACTCTCGGAAGCCAGCGAGGCCATCACCCGCGCCATGACCCAGCTCGGGGTGCCGTCAACGGTGCGCGGCAGCTTCGCCGGCACCGCCCAGGTGTTCCAGGAGACCATGAACTCGCAGGTGATCCTGATTCTGGCGGCGATCGCCACGGTCTATATCGTTCTCGGCGTGCTGTACGAGAGCTACGTTCATCCGCTGACCATCCTCTCCACCCTGCCCTCGGCGGGCGTGGGGGCGTTGCTGGCGCTGGAGCTGTTTGGCGCCCCGTTCAGCCTGATTGCACTGATTGGCATTATGCTGTTAATCGGGATCGTGAAGAAAAACGCCATCATGATGGTCGACTTTGCGCTGGAGGCACAGCGCAACGGCAACATGACTCCGCAGGAGGCGATCTTCCAGGCCTGCCTGCTGCGTTTTCGCCCGATCATGATGACTACCCTGGCGGCGCTGTTTGGCGCGCTGCCGCTGGTGATCTCCAGCGGCGATGGCGCAGAGCTGCGTCAGCCCCTGGGGATCACCATTGTCGGCGGGCTGGTGATGAGCCAGCTGCTGACCCTGTACACCACCCCGGTGGTCTATCTGTTCTTTGATCGCTTACGGGTGCGTTTTTCACGTAAACAGAAAGAGACGGTAACCGGCTAATGACTGATCTCCCCGCCAACGTTCGCTGGCAGCTATGGATTGTCGCCTTCGGCTTTTTTATGCAGGCCCTGGATACGACCATCGTTAACACCGCCCTCCCCTCAATGGCGCAGAGCTTGGGGGAGAGCCCGCTGCATATGCATATGGTGATCGTCGCCTATGTGCTGACGGTAGCGGTAATGCTGCCCGCCAGCGGCTGGCTGGCGGACAAGGTCGGGGTGCGCAATATCTTCTTTACCGCCATCGTGCTGTTTACCGCCGGGTCGCTGTTCTGCGCCCGGGCGGAAACGCTGAACGAGCTGGTGATGTCCCGGGTGTTGCAGGGCGTCGGCGGGGCGATGATGGTCCCGGTCGGCAGGCTGACGGTGATGAAGATCGTTCCGCGTGAGCAGTACATGGCGGCAATGACCTTCGTCACCCTGCCCGGCCAGGTGGGGCCGCTGCTCGGCCCGGCCCTTGGCGGGATGCTGGTGGAGTATGCTTCCTGGCACTGGATCTTCCTGATCAACCTGCCGGTGGGCATTATCGGGGCGATAGCCACCCTCTGGCTGATGCCAAACTACAAAATGCAGACCCGGCGTTTCGATCTGGTGGGGTTCTTCCTGCTGGCGGCAGGGATGGCGACCCTGACGTTAGCCCTTGACGGTCAAAAGGGGCTGGGGATCTCCACCCTGTCGCTGGCCGGGCTGGTCGCCATCGGGGTGATTTCCATTCTCTGGTATCTGTGGCATGCCCGGGATAACGATCGCGCCCTGTTCAGCCTGAGCCTGTTTCGCAATACCACTTACCGGCTGGGGCTGCTCGGCAGCTTTGTCGGGCGCATCGGCAGCGGGATGCTGCCGTTTATGACCCCGGTATTTTTACAGATTGGCCTCGGCTTCTCGCCGTTCCACGCCGGGCTGATGATGATCCCGATGGTGCTCGGCAGCATGGGGATGAAGCGCATTGTGGTCCAGGTGGTGAACGCTCTCGGCTATCGCCGGGTGCTGGTGGCCTCAACCCTCGGGCTGGCGCTGGTGAGCCTGCTGTTTATGGGCGTCGCGCTGCTCGGCTGGTACTACGTCCTGCCGCTGGTGCTGTTCTGCCAGGGGATGATCAACTCCATCCGCTTCTCCTCCATGAACACCCTGACCCTGAAGGATCTGCCCGATGAGCAGGCGAGCAGCGGCAACAGCCTGCTGTCGATGATCATGCAGCTGTCGATGAGCGTCGGCGTCACCATTGCCGGGCTGCTGCTGGGCATGTACGGCCAGCATCACCTGACGGCGGACAGCCCCGTTGTCCATCAGGTGTTCCTCTACACCTACCTGAGCATGGCGGTGATTATCGCCCTGCCGGCCTTTGTTTTCGCCCGGGTCCCGGATGATACCAGCAAGAATGTCGTCATCAGGCGGCGCAAAAGGAGTGAACCATGAAGTTCTGGCGGCCCGGCATTACCGGTAAGCTGTTTCTGGCCATCTTTGCCACCTGCATTGTGTTGCTGATCACCATGCACTGGGCGGTGCGGGTCAGCTTTGAACGCGGCTTTATCGACTACATCAAACACGGTAATGAGCAGCGTTTACAGGGCTTAAGCGATGCCCTGGCCGAGCAGTACGCCCTGCACGGCAACTGGCGTTTTTTACGCAATAATGACCGCTTTATTTTCCAGATCCTGCGCTCGCTGGAGCACGACACCGACGACGATCGCCCCGGCCCCGGCATGCCGCCCCACGGCTGGCGCACCCAGTTCTGGGTGATCGACCAGGATATGCGGGTGCTGGTCGGCCCGCGCGCCCCGGTGCCGCCGGACGGCACGAAGCGCGCCATCACCGTGAATGGCGCTGCCGTCGGCTGGGTGATCGCCTCCCCGGTAGAACGCTTGACGCGCAATACCGACATCAACTTCGACCGGCAGCAGCGCCAGACCAGCTGGCTGATTGTCGCCCTCTCAACCCTGCTGGCGGCGCTGGCGACCTTCCCGCTGGCGCGCGGCCTGCTGGCCCCGGTCAAACGGCTGGTGGACGGCACCCATCAGCTGGCGGCGGGCAATTTCTCCACACGGGTGGATACCCGCAGCGAGGACGAGCTGGGCAAGCTGGCGCAGGACTTTAACCAGCTCGCCAGCACCCTGGAGAAAAATCAGCAGATGCGCCGGGATTTTATGGCCGATATCTCCCACGAGCTGCGCACCCCGCTGGCGGTGCTGCGCGGCGAGCTGGAGGCGATCCAGGACGGCGTGCGCAAATTCACCCCTGAATCCGTCACCTCACTGCAGGCGGAAGTGGGCACCCTCACCAAGCTGGTGGAGGACCTGCATCAGCTGTCGATGTCCGACGAGGGGGCGCTGGCCTATCAGAAAGCGCCTGTCGATGTGATTAATATTCTGGAAATGGCGAGCGGCGTTTTCCGCGAACGCTTTGCCAGCCGCGACCTGCGCATCGAGCTGTCGCTGCCGGAGAACGCGGTGGTGTTTGGCGATCGCGACCGGCTGATGCAGCTCTTCAACAACCTGCTGGAAAACTGCCTGCGCTATACCGACGCGGGCGGCGCGCTGCGTATTTCCGGCAAATGCGAAGATCACCGCTTTGCGCTGACCTTTGCCGACACGGCGCCCGGCGTCTCTGACGAACAGCTCAGCAAGCTGTTTGAACGTTTTTATCGCACCGAAGGCTCACGCAACCGTGCCAGCGGCGGATCCGGCCTGGGGCTGGCAATCTGCGTGAATATCGTCGAGGCCCACGGAGGAACCCTCCGCGCCGCCCATTCGCCTTTTGGCGGGGTTAGCATTACAGTAGAGCTACCGCTGGAACGCGATTTATCGAGAGAAGCATGACTGAGTTACCCATTGACGAAAACACACCCCGCATCCTGATCGTGGAGGATGAGCCTAAGCTTGGGCAGTTATTAATCGACTATCTGCGGGCGGCGAGTTATGCCCCGTCGCTGATCAGCCACGGCGATCGGGTCCTGCCCTATGTGCGCCAGACCCCGCCGGATCTGATCCTGCTGGACCTGATGCTGCCCGGCACCGACGGCCTGACCCTGTGCCGCGAGATCCGCCGCTTCTCCGAAGTGCCGATTGTGATGGTGACCGCTAAAATCGAAGAGATCGACCGCCTGCTGGGGCTGGAGATCGGTGCTGATGATTACATCTGCAAGCCCTACAGCCCGCGCGAAGTGGTGGCGCGGGTGAAAACCATTCTGCGTCGCTGCAAGCCGCAGCGCGAGCTGCAGGCGCTGGATGCCGAAAGTCCGTTAATCATCGACGAAAGCCGTTTCCAGGCCAGCTGGCGCAGCAAGCTGCTGGACCTGACTCCCGCCGAGTTCCGCCTGCTGAAAACCCTGTCGCACGAGCCGGGCAAGGTCTTCTCCCGCGAGCAGCTGCTGAACCATCTGTATGATGACTACCGGGTAGTGACCGACCGTACTATCGACAGCCATATCAAAAACCTGCGTCGCAAGCTGGAATCCCTCGATGCGGATCAGTCGTTTATTCGTGCGGTATACGGTGTGGGTTATCGCTGGGAAGCGGATGCGTGCCGGATCGGCGCGTGACAGGTGAAAAGTGACCCGCTACGGCGGGTAATCTTTCAGGCAGCTTCGGCTGCCCCGTGGGCGGTAATGCTATAACCCTGCTTTTGCCAGTGCTCCAGTTGCAGGCGCTGTTGCGGCGTCAACGTTTGCCCGGCCCAGACGAGGATATGCTGTCCGGGGAAGAACTCCGGATGGGGTAACTCCAGTGGTTCAGCGAACACGTTTATACGCCAGCCACGCTGCGAAAGACGCCACGCCTCCAGCCAGAGGCGGGTACGATCCTCAACACTCCAGCCAATCAGCAATGCATCCCTGCCCGCTTTGGCGCGTGATTCGCTCAGGCTGGTGACCGCCTGCTCAATCAGAATACCGTCCAGCATGCTGCACATTATGCCCGCGGTATTTTGATCGAGGCTGAGGGTTTCCCGGACAGGAATAAATACCTGGTCGATCAGCGCATCCACAGGATGATGCAGGCAAAACGTCACGATCTGGGCACGGCATTTTCCCGGACTGACCTGACGCAACGTGCCCATCATCTCATCCTGCAGCGTGCCCCAGTCCCCCGGCTCGGGGGCTTTGTCCTGATCGAGCAGGGCTTTAACCTTACCGACAGGCACGCCACGTTCAATCCAGCGCTTGATCTCCTCAATGCGCAGGATGTCGTCGTCGTCGAACTGTCGATGCCCGCCTTCACTGCGCTGCGGCTTGAGCAGACCATACCGGCGCTGCCATGCGCGTAGTGTGACGGGGTTGATACCGCAGCGTTCTGCCACGTCGCCAATACTGTAAAAGGCCATCAATTCCCCATGCCTGACCGATATATTCTGTAAACAAAGTAACGAATCTCATCGGGCTGTACAACCCGTTATATTGTACAACAGAATTGTATCACTGCCTGGAGTGTATCACTTTCAGAAGGTATCGCGCGGCTCAGGCCAGCAAACTGGCGGGACCCCGGCCAGTTCAGGGTGGGCAAACAGGTGTCCCTGGAAGTGAGAAACGCCGGCCGATTCGAGCCACATCCACTCCTCGGGCTGCTCAATACCCACCGCCGAGATCAGAATTTCCAAAGCTGTACAACATTTGATGATAGCCAGCACGATAGCCTGACGCGGGCCGCTCTTGTGTACGTCGCGGATCAGGTCGCGGTTGATCTTAATCCGGTCTGGCTGGAACTGTGCCAGCAGCAGTAGCCCGGCAAACCCACCGCCGAAGTGGTCAATCGCCACGCCGATGCCCGCCGCCTTCAACTCACGCACCGCGCCGGTAAACTCATCGAGACGGGAGATAACTTCGTTCTCCGTAAACTCCACGACGATCTGCTCGGCCACCAGCCCATGGGCCTCTATCTCCTGAATCAGATAGCTCACCGCATTGGGCACCTTGACCAGGGTCATCGGGAGCAGGTTAACAGAGAGGCTCTGATCCCCCAGCCCCAGCGCGCTGGCCATTGCAAAGGCAACGCTCTTACTTTTGAGGTCGGCTTCGTAGAGTTCATCTCCCACCAGCCCCTCGAACCAGTGGCGGGACTCCTCCCCTTCCGCAGTGCGGATCAGGGCTTCCAGGGAGACAATTTCCCGTGCCAGCGGATCGATAATCGGCTGAAAGGCGAAGCTGCACACCTCGCTGTAGCGCTGCTTCAGGGAGCGAACGCTGGGGGCGTCGGTATCGGCAATAAACTCCCAGTGATCCCCTGACGGCAGCTCAAAATAGTTCTCTTTTTCACTCTCCTCGACGAAGGTTCTGAAGAACTGCAGTGCCCTGTCGTTATAGGTAAGCTGGTACCTGGTCGTGCCTTTATCCAGCACGTTTTGCAGCACCTCATGCCGAATATATTTCCGTAAATCAAAGAGTTCCATACCGCATTTGCCGAAACGCCGCGCGGGGGAATAATCACACAGCAGTTCCACTACGTTGTGATGGCGCGGGTCTTCACATATCGCGCGGTAAATGGCTCTTACGTTCTCCTCAGGTCCTTCGAGCAGCTGAAAAAAGAGCTTGCCGTTAAACAGAAGAATGCCGCTGACTTCGGCTTCGCTGTTCTTTTTGTTTGCTGCAACAACCATGTCTTCCAGCACAGTAACCGGCACGTGGTCACGAAAGTGACTACGGTAAATGATGGTAGTGAGCATAGGGGTTCCAATAGAGGAGGTGAATGAAAGTCCACAGTATCAGATGGTTGGCGCTAAGTCTTGTTAACCGACCCGGGGGCTATCGCGCCCTTTTCCTGTTTCGGGAGTAATGGCGAAAATCGCCGAAAATGTACAATATTTCTTTTCTTTTTTACCAAATTTTTTACAGTTAACACATTGATATTTATAAGTTAGCACATAATGATCAAAATATATTTGTTAAGTTGTACAATTAGTATGTACAGTATTTACCAGTTAACAAGACATTAACCATTTTTTAGCTATGCAAATTTCAGGAGTGACATATGCGCGAGAACGGGTTTGCACCGAATACAGCCAATGCCATTGCCCAATATTTTAATAAAGCAAACCAGCCTTCCCAGCAGGAGACGCTGGGACAAATTGTGGTGGAGATCCTTCGGGAAGGAAAAATCCTCAACCGGAAAGCCATCTGCACCCGACTGCTTTACCGGATGGAACAGGCATCGGATCGGGAAGAGGAGAGCCGTTACCAAACGCTGATTGGCCTGCTGTTCGATCGTTAAGAGACGTACGCCCACAGCCGCTAATTGAATTGTTTTCAAGTCAGTTTTTTCTTCAGGCCAGGTTTTTTATACTGTCGCTACAGACTGACTTAATGCCGCGATTCCCCCTGCAGGTGGACGTGGCAACAGAGACGTAGTTATGAACAGAAGTGACCATGAACGACTTACTGATGAACTTATTGGCGAAGCCACCCTTTCTCTGCTTAAGGAAAACGGCCCTATCAGCATGAAGCTCTTGCTGCAGAGGCTGCAACAGATGTTATCGGCAGAGCGAGACGGCCAGCGTCGGAATGTGCTTTCCCAAATCATTCTGGAAATTTCCAGCGACGGTAAGGGTGGCTCCCGGCGCGAACCTAAAAGTGAACAGCAGGATTGGGACACGGATGGTCGAAACAACAGTAATGTGTATCCCCTGTTTGGCAATAGCCAGCAAGCCAACAGCAAAAAACACTAGCTGTAACATTAATTCATTAACTAAACCGGTGTGACACCTATGAGCCAGGCTATGCTCCAGAAATCAGACTTTTATGAAGAACTGCCAAACGACGCGTTGTCTAACTATTTTCGCAGCGCCGGCGGTTTGTTAGCCGAAGAGTGGGCGTTGCTGGAATCTGTCATGAGCGCAATTCTGGATGCGAAGGAACCGCTGACCAACAAAGCGATTATTTTACGATTGATCCAGCAGATTGAGTCCACGCGCGACGTCGTCAAAGCCGATATCATCCGTAAAACGCTTGAAATTATTGTCGATCATACCCAGGACGATCTCTAATCGCCCCGGTGAATGAAACGCCGACGGTACTGTCCTGCCGTCGGCGTTTTGTTATCTGAAGGATTTACCTCCCTGCCCCGCAGCGTTACAATGCCCGCCCTTAAAGTATGGGATCTCCTCCCGGCGCCCACCTGGTGTGCGCATCTGACCTGTCATCAGAACGAGAACAATCATGTTTAAACCGGAACTCCTCTCCCCGGCGGGAACGCTGAAAAATATGCGTTACGCCTTCGCCTATGGCGCCGATGCCGTCTATGCGGGCCAGCCGCGTTACTCGCTGCGCGTGCGTAATAACGAATTCAACCACGAGAATCTGCAGCTCGGCATCAACGAAGCCCACGCGCAGGGGAAAAAATTCTACGTGGTGGTGAACATCGCGCCCCATAACGCCAAGCTGAAAACCTTTGTCCGCGACCTGAAACCGGTGGTGGAGATGGGGCCGGATGCGCTGATTATGTCGGATCCGGGTTTAATCATGCTGGTGCGGGAGAACTTCCCGGAGATGGACATTCACCTCTCGGTACAGGCCAACGCCGTTAACTGGGCAACGGTAAAATTCTGGCAGCAGATGGGGTTGACCCGTGTGATTTTATCCCGCGAGCTGTCGCTGGAAGAGATCGAAGAGATCCGCAGCCAGGTGCCGGAAATGGAGCTGGAGATTTTCGTCCACGGCGCGCTGTGCATGGCCTACTCCGGCCGCTGCCTGCTCTCTGGCTACATCAACAAGCGTGACCCGAATCAGGGCACCTGCACCAACGCCTGCCGCTGGGAATATAAGGTCCAGGAAGGTAAGCAGGATGAGGTGGGCAACATCGTGCATAAACACGAGCCTATCCCGGTGCAGACCATTGAGCCGACGCTGGGCATCGGTGCGCCGACCGACAGCGTGTTTATGATTGAAGAGGCCCAGCGCCCGGGCGAGTACATGACCGCGTTCGAAGACGAGCACGGCACCTACATCATGAACTCCAAAGATCTGCGCGCCATCGCCCACGTTGAGCGCCTGACCCAGATGGGCGTGCACTCCCTGAAGATTGAAGGCCGCACCAAATCCTATTACTACTGCGCACGTACCGCCCAGGTCTATCGCAAGGCGATCGACGACGCGGCGGCGGGTAAACCCTTCGACCCGACCCTGCTGGAAACGCTGGAAGGGCTGGCGCACCGCGGCTATACCGAAGGCTTCCTGCGTCGTCATACTCATGACGATTACCAGAACTACGACTACGGTCACTCGCTTTCCGAGCGCCAGCAGTTTGTCGGTGAGTTCACCGGCGAGCGCAAGGGTCCTCTTGCGGCGGTAGCGGTGAAAAACAAATTCCTCGTGGGCAACAGCCTGGAGTTAATGACCCCGCAGGGCAACGTCAATTTCACCCTCGAACATATGGAGAATGGTAAAGGGGAAGCGGTATCGGTCGCGCCGGGAGACGGACATACCGTCTGGCTGCCGGTGCCGGAAGATATCTCGCTGGACTATGCCCTGCTGATGCGTAACTTCATCGGGGAAAATACCCGTAATCCTCACGCCGGTTAAGATTAAGGGTTATTTTTTGGTATGAGATGATTCTTAGAATCCGATCACATACCGCTGCGTTTGATACGGGTATTATCTATGACGCTGAAAAACATAACCCATAAATGCTAGCTGTACCAGGAACCACCTCCTTAGCCTGTGTAATCTCCCTTACGCAGGCTAATTTTTTTGCCTGAAATTCCTCTCATCCCCCTTTCACTCTCTGCTGTCGCAATACAACCATTAGCGTCCCTAACGTAAATTTTTCTTTATTTACAACGAGAAGTAATTGAAAACATCAATTTATTAAAGGTAGGGTATTCATAGACATCCAGAATGCTATTCTTCTTATGAATGAAATTTCACTTAAGGAGAAGGAGAAATCTATGTACTGGGTGGTTGAAAACAGGATGGTGTGCCCTCGTACCGGAACAATATTCATTCACGTTCTGACTGTTAAAAATCTTAGATTGATAATCTGGTATAAAGGCGATTACTTTATCAGCACCGGCTCGGTTCTTATTACCAGTCCCTTCGGAATTGCCGTAGACGGCACATTAAGAAAGCTTCACATCCTGCGCACCTTCCCTTATAACGCTACCTTTTGGTCATCATTTGTCGCGAATTCGGGATGCCCTGGCAACGATGGCACCCTTATTACCCACTGCAAACATCACTCTGATTGTGTGTTCGCGTTATGCCCGTATGGCGCCATCGCCTTATAAAAGTCCGGTCCGAGTGGCGCACGTTTTGCCTCGCCACTCATTTAATTTTTATCCTTTCATCCTCTTCTTACCCGCTTTTGTCCGCGCTGCGATACACTTTTGAAAGATCAGCACAGGAGCAATGTGGATGGCGACCTATCCGGCAAGTTTATTAATTCTGAACGGCAAAGGGACAGGCAACGACCTGTTGCGCGAAGCCGTGACGCTTCTTCGGGAAGAAGGGGTGGTGATCCATGTCCGCGTGACATGGGAGAAAGGTGATGCAGCCCGTTATATTCAGGAAGCCTGCGACCTTGGGGTGGAGACCGTCATTGCAGGTGGCGGCGACGGCACCATAAATGAAGTGGCGACAGCGCTGATTGACTTGCCAGAGGCGCAGCGTCCGGCGCTGGGCATTCTGCCGCTGGGCACCGCCAACGATTTTGCTACCAGCGCCGGGATCCCGGAGGCGCTCGATAAAGCCCTGCAGCTGGCAATCGCCGGTAAAGCCACGGCGGTGGATATCGCCCGGGTGAACAATGAAACCTGCTTTATCAATATGGCAACGGGCGGGTTTGGCACCCGTATTACCAGCGAAACCCCGGAAAAATTGAAAGCCGCGCTGGGCGGCGTTTCGTACCTGATCCACGGTCTGGCACGCATGGATTTGCTCAAACCCGACACCTGTGAAATTCGCGGCGAGAACTTTAGCTGGCAGGGAGATGCGCTGGTGATCGGTATTGGCAATGGCCGTCAGGCGGGCGGTGGGCAGCAGCTTTGTCCGGATGCGCTGATTAACGACGGGCAACTACAGCTGCGAATTTTTTCTGCCAATGAACTGCTCCCGGCCCTGCTGACCACCCTGACTAAACCGGAGGAGAGCCCGAACGTGATTGACGGACAGTCTGCCTGGTTCGAGGTCGTCGCTCCGCACGGTATGACCTTTAACCTGGACGGCGAGCCGCTGAGCGGCGACCATTTCCGCATCGCCCTGTTACCGGGCGCGATCCGGTGCCGGCTGCCGCCGGATTGCCCGCTTCTGCGCTGAGTTTGCCCGGCGGCGCAGCGCTTGCGCGGGCCTACGGGTTTCGTAGGCCGGGTAAGGCGAAGCCGCCACCCGGCAAACAAACCACACTAATACACCGCCACCTCCCTGGCCATCTCACGTGAGTACTGCTGGCTGGCGTTGACCAGCATCCGGGTGTAATCGGTTTGCGCCTGCCCCGCCACCAGATCATCTACCGTCAGCGTTTCAAGGATTTTCCCGTACTGCATCACCGCCACCTTCTGGCACAGATGGGCGATCACGCCCAAATCGTGGGTCACCATCAGGTAGGTGAGCTTCGACTCGCGCTGCAGTTCCGCCAGCAGGTTTAAAATCTCCGCCTGCACCGAGACATCCAGCGCCGAGGTGGGTTCGTCGAGCAGCAGCACCTGCGGCTCGAGGATCAGCGCCCGGGCAATCGCCACGCGCTGGCGCTGGCCACCTGAAAGCTGATGGGGATAGCGATCGCGGAAGGCGCGGTTGAGGCCGACTTTATCCAGCAGGGCATAAATACGGCGATCCCGGTCGTTGATGCCGTGGATTTGCAGCGGCTCTTCCAGAATATCGCCGATGGTATGCCGCGGGTGCAGCGAACCGTAGGGGTCCTGAAACACCATCTGTACCAGCCGACAGCGCTGGGGGCTGATGCGCCGCTCCAGCGGCTGGCCGTTGATCGCCAGCGCCCCGTCCCAGTGGGTGAATAACCCGGCCAGGCACTTCAGCACCGTGGTTTTGCCCGAGCCCGACTCCCCCACCAGGCCGTAAATCTCCCCCGGCTGGACGTTAATATTGACGTCATACAGAACCTGGCTGCGTTTCTCGCCTTCGCCGAATGCCAGATTCAGGTTTTTTACCTCGATCATCTTCGCTCCTTATTCGGTCAGCCAGCTGGCCTGGCGCTGCAATACCGGCAGCACCGGACGGCGGTGGTTCATCTCCGGCAGGGCATTGATCAGCCCCTGCGTATAGGGATGTTTTGCGTTGTGCAGGTCACAGGCGGCAATCGACTCCACCACCCGCCCGGCGTACATCACCAGTACCCGGTCGCAGAAGCTGCGCACCAGGTTGATATCGTGGCTGATAAAGATCAGCCCCAGCCCGCGGGACTGGACTAAATCGTCCAGCAATCCCAGCACCTGCAACCGCACCGAGACGTCCAGCGCCGAGGTCGGTTCATCGGCGATCACCAGCTCCGGGTCGGTGATTAACATCATGGCGATCATGATGCGCTGCCCCTGCCCGCCGGAGATCTCATGCGGATAGAGCTGATACACCCGTTCCGGCTGGCGAATACGCACCACATCCAGCATCTCCAGCACTTTGGCTTTCGCCTCCGCCTTGCGCCCCGGATGGTGGGTCAGCCAGGCCTCGGCGATCTGATCCCCGACGCAGACCACCGGGTTCAGGGAGTACTTTGGATCCTGCATGATCATCGAGATGCGCTTGCCGCGAATGCCGCGCATCTGCGCTTCGCTGACGCTGCGCAGATCGACGTCGCCGAACTGCATCCGGGTGGCGGCGATCTGCGCCTTTGCCGGGTGCAGGCGCAGCAGCGCCCGCCCGACGGTGGATTTCCCCGAGCCCGACTCGCCGACAATCGCCAGCTTCTCGCGCCCGAGCTGAAAGGAGACGCCGCGCACCGCGTTGGTCACTGCGCGTCCGTTGATAAAGTCGACGTGCAGATCGCGCACGTCCAGCAGTGGCGCATCAGTTGCTGCGAGGATCGAGGATGTCACGTAAGCCATCTCCTAAGAAGTTGAACGCCAGGCTGTTAATCAGAATTGCCAGCCCCGGAATAGTCACTACCCACCAGCACTCCATCATGTAGGTACGCCCGCTGGAGATCATCGCCCCCCACTCCGGCTCCGGCGGCTGTGCGCCGAGACCGAGGAAGCCGAGACCGGCGGCGGTCAGGATGATCCCCGCCATGTTCATGGTGATACGGATAATCACCGACGGCAGGCACAGCGGCACAATGTGACGCCACAGCACCCGCACCGGGGAGGCCCCCTGCAGACGCACGGCGGAGATAAAATCGGCCTGGCGCAACGACAGGGTTTCGGCGCGGGCCAGGCGGGCAATCGGCGGCCAGGCGGTGATGGTAATCGCAATCACCACGTGCTCCAGCCCCGGACCGAGGGCGGCGACAAAGGCCAGCGCCAGCACCAGGCTCGGGAAGGAGATAAAGATATCGGTGACGCGCATCAGCACTGCGTCGACCTTGCCACCAAAGTACCCGGCGGTAACCCCCAGCAGCAGCCCCAGCGGACCGACGGTGACCGACACCAGCAGCACGATATAGAGCGTGATGCGCGAGCCGTACACCAGGCGGCTGAAGATATCCCGGCCAAACTCGTCGGTGCCAAACCAGTGCTGCGCGTTCGGCGCCACCAGGGCGTTATTCAGATCCTGCACCAGCGGGTTGTACGGTGCGATCCAGGGCGCGAAGGCCGCAACAATCAACAGCAGCAGGATGATGCCGCCGCCAATGGCCGTCAGCGGGTTGCGCGCCATCTGCCCGACAAAGCCGAAGCTGCGACGGGCCATCCGCGCCAGGCGCTGGCGTCCTTCGCTGCGAACGGGCTGCAGCGGTGTATCCAGAGAAACGGTCATGATTTCGTCCTCGGGTCAAAGAGTTGATACAGCATGTCGGAGAGCAGGTTGAGCATCACGAAGATCATCCCCACCAGCAGGACGCAGCCCATCACCGCGTTCATGTCCCCCAGCAGCAGGCTGCCGGTGAGATAGGAGCCAAAGCCCGGCCAGGAGAAGACGGTTTCAATCAGCACCGCCCCTTCCAGCAGCGAGCCGTAGGCCAGCGCCACCACGGTGAGCAACTGCACCAGGATGTTGCGGAACGCGTGGTTCCAGATCACCTGCCGCTCGGTTAAACCTTTCACCCGGGCAGTGATGATGAACTCCTGCGACAGCTGGGCCAGCATAAAGCTGCGGGTCATGCGGCTGATGTAGGCCAGGGAGTGGAAGCCCAGCAGCGAAGCCGGCAACACCAGATGGTTAATGGCGTTCCAGAACACCGCGCTATTGCCTGCCAGCAGGGCATCGACGGTCATCAGTCCGGTGCGACGCGGCACCAGGCCATCCAGACCCAAATCCAGCCGTCCGGCGCCGCCCACCCAGCCGAGCCAGGCGTAGAACAGCAGTAGCCCCATCATCCCGACCCAGAAGATCGGCGTGGAGTAACCGGCGAGGCTGATGATGCGCACTACATAATCTGAGACGCTGTTACGACGCGCGGCGGCCAGCACCCCCAGCGGAATGCCTAACCCGGCCCCGACAATAATCGCCATCGTCGCCAGCTCAAGGGTCGCCGGGAAGACGCGCATAATGTCGTCCAGCACCGGTTTGCCGGTCAGCAGGGCATTGCCGAAATCGCCGTGCAGCAGGTTGTTCAGGTAGATACCGAACTGGGTCAGCAACGATTTATCAAAGCCCAGCTGGTGATAAACCTGCTGATAGGTGCTGTGGTCGGCATCCGGGCCGACAATCGCCAGCACCGGATCCACCGGCATCACCCGGCCGATAAAGAAGGTCAGCACCAGCAGGCCGAACAGGGTCACCAGCACCTGGGTTAATCGTTTCGAGAAACGCCGGGTGCGGGAGCCCGGGGCGAGGATCACAACGCTCATTTTTCACCTCCGGTTTTGTACACTTCCCGCAGGAAGGTGGTGGCTGACGGGTGCGACTGGAAGTTTTTCACTTCGTTGCGCACCACCACCGAGTCGACCATCTGCGACAGCGGGAGCAGGGCCGGGATCAGCTGGTCATAACGCACCTGGATCTGCTGATAGTCGGCGATCTGTTTCTGCGGATCGCGCTCCAGCAGGGCTTTGTCGATCATCTCGTTCAGCGGCTTGTCGTAAAAACCGGTGCGCCAGCCCTGGAAGTTGGTCAGCCGGGCCTCGTCGCTGTTGTCCGGGTTGTAGACCAGCGCACGCAGGCTGGAGTGCGGATGCGGCTCCACGCCGCTGCCACCGCGCCCGACCAGCATGTCGAACTTACGCTCGCGCATCGCGCCGTAGATCTGGTTCCCGGTGCCGGTGATGATTTTGGCGTTGATGCCCGCCTGCATCAGAGTGGACTGCACGGCGATGGCGATATTAAGGAACGGCTGATCCGCCAGCACCCGCAGGGTGGTGTCGAAGCCGTCCGGGTAGCCCGCTTCCGCCAGCAGCTTTTTGGCGCGGGGGATGTCGAGCTTGTAACCGGGGTCCGGCAGGGTCGACGGCATCCCCGCCTTGATAGGCCGCTGGTGCAGCACGCCGTAGCCCGGCATCAGCGCCTTGTTGATGCCCTGATAGTCAATCAGGTAGCGCACCGCTTCGCGCACTTTCGGGTTGGCGAAGTGCGCCTCCTTCATGCTCATCGCCACGTAGTAGACCGTACCCTTCTGCACGGCTTCCACCGTCAGCTGCGGATCCTTACGCAGGGCGTTGATGTCGGCCACCGCCATATTGCTGGCGATATCCAGATCGCCCTTCTCCACCATCAGGCGCAGGGTTTGCGACTCCTGGAAATGGCGCAGGACCACGCGGTTCATCTTCGGCGCTTCGCGCCAGTATTTCGGGTTACGCTGCATGCGCAGCACGTCTTTTGCCTGCCAGGTCTCCAGCATAAACGGCCCGGAACCGGCTTCGTTGGTGGTCAGCCAGCGGTTGCCCCAGTCGCTGTTGACCTCGTGGCTGAGCACCGTTTTGCGGTCCAGCACGCCGAGGTTGCCCAGCGCGCCGAGGGAGTAGATCACCAGCTGCGGATCGTTGGCCTTCGGCAGGGTGAGCTGCACGGTGTAGTCATCGAGGGCTTTAATCTGCTGGTCGATGTTCTTTTTAGAAAACCCATAAGATTTCCACACCGAGGCCTGGGCGAGGTTCAGGTGCAGCAGGCGGCGCATCGACCAGACCACATCCTCGGCGGTGAGCGGGTTGCCGGAGTGGAAGGTCACGTTGTCGCGCAGGTGGAAGGTCAGGGTTTTGCCGTCCGGGGAAATGTCCCAGGACTTCGCCAGCGCCGGTTTGACGTTGGTGAGAGTATTGGGATCCAGTTCCACCAGCGAATCGTAGAGATTGACCACAATGCCGACCACTTCGTTACCGGTCATCGCGGCCGGATCGAGGGTCAGCAGGTTGTTCATATTCATACCGATGATGAGCTGATCGGGCGGCGTTTTCGCGTACGCCGCACCGCTCCCCATCATCAGCGAGAGCGCAAGTAAGCACGCTCCAGCCAGAGAGGTTCGTTTCATGTATATATCGCCTGTAGGGTACGTTTTTATCTGTCAGTCGTGGCTGACGGTATTGGCTTCGATATACGCAAAATTAATGTCTTCGCCGAGTCCCGGGCGCGTCGGCAGGCTGACCATGCCCTCGTCATCCATCGGGTCGATCAGGCTGTGCAGATAGGCCGCTGGTTCGTCGTAATCGAGGAACGGGTGCAGCAGGCCGCGCTCGTACCAGCGGCAGTTCTTGATGGCGCCAATCACCGCCAGGCTCGCCGCGCCGTTGCCGTGCACTTCGCAGTCCATGCCGAACGACTCCGCGAGGTTCGCCACTTTCAGGGTTGGCGAGATACCGCCGACGCCGTTCGATCCGGCGCGCAGGATGTCGCAGGCCCCGGCTTTGATCCAGTCGGCGCGGCTGTGGTGCTTACCGCCCAGGCTTTCCGGCCCGATAATCGGAATGGAGAGGTTTTCCGCCAGCCAGGCGTAGGAGGACATGCTCTCCTCTTCCATCGGCTCTTCAAACCACGCGAAGTTAAGCTTCTCCAGCTCCTTGCCGATGTACAGCGCCTCGGTGCGGCTGTACCAGTGGTAGCCGTCGATCATCAGGTCAATGTCCGGGCCGACCGCTTCACGCACTGCGGCGCAGGCTTTGACGTCCATCTTCGGGTTAGGGGCGAAGGAGACCGGCGGCATCCAGGTGTGCAGCTTGATCGCCTTATAGCCGCGGGCCACCAGCGTCTCGGCGAAGCTGGCGTACTCTTCCGGCGTCGAGAGGCCACCGGGCAGGTCATCCCCGCACATGGTGCTGCCGTAGGCCGGGACTTTGTCGCGGTAGCCGCCGAGCAGTTTCCACACCGGCATATTGAGCTTACGGCCAATCAGATCCCACAGCGCCTGCTCAACAAAACCCAGCGCGCGTTCGGTCAGCTGGTGGGCGCTGCCGCGCTGCCAGTGGGCCAGCTCCTGCCAGATCTTCTCGCGATTAAACGCGTCCTGGCCGACCATCACTTTACGAAAGAAGGTGTTGACCACAAAAGGGCGCACCACTTCCGGCGGTGCAAATGAATACCCTTTGGTGCCATCGTCTGCGGTAAGGGTCAGCATCGCCATTTTTGCCAGACCTTCCGGTCCCGGGTGGGAGTGTCCGGCGGTGTCGGAGACCCGGCGCGTGGGATACTGAAAGACGGTGACGTTTACAGATTCGATTTTCATTTTCAGTCCTTAAAACAACGTAGGTTCAGCATGTTCTGTCATTTTGAAAAGCTGTTTCGAAACTAACTGTAAGCGCAAAATTCATCCACTGCCTTAGACAAATTCCGCTAAGCGCTGACCATTTCTTGTGCATCTGCACGGGGGGAAGTGACACTTTTCACAAAAGACCGGGGAAGTGTGAAGTGGATCGGGAGGGATCTTTGAATGAAGTTTTTAGGCCGGGTAAGACGCAGTCGCCACCCGGCTTTTTTGCCGCACCGCACCAGATGCGGCAATGCCCGGCGGCTCTACGCTTGCCGGGCCTACGTATTGTGCATGCTGCGAGTACGGTTACGCGATCGTAACTTTCTTATCCAGATAAACATCCTGCACGGCGTTAATCAGCTTCACGCCGTCGGCCATCGACTTTTTAAACGCCTTGCGACCAAGGATCAGCCCCATGCCGCCCGCGCGTTTATTGATCACCGCCGTGCGCACCGCATCGGTGAGATCGGTTTCGCCGCCTGCTGCACCGCCGGAGTTGATCAACCCGGCGCGGCCCATATAGCAATTCGCCAGCTGGTAGCGCACCAGGTCGATGGGGTTATCGCTGGTCAGTTTGCTGTAGACCCGATCGTCGGTATAACCAAATTTGACCGCCTTGTAGCCGCCGTTGTTTTCGGCCATTTTCTGCTTGACGATATCCGCCCCGATGGTGGCCGCCAGATGGTTGGCCTGACCGGTGAGATCGGCGGAAACGTGGTAATCGGTGCCGTCTTTGTTGAAGGCCGGGTTACGCAGGTACGCCCACAGCACGGTCACCAGGCCCAGCTCATGGGCACGCTCGAAGGCGGCGGAGATCTCCTCTATCTGACGGCGCGACTGCTCTGAGCCGAAATAGATGGTGGCCCCTACCGCGACCGCGCCGAGATTGAAGGCCTGCTCAACGCTGGCGTACAGGGTCTGGTCATATTCGGTGGGATAGCTCAGGGTTTCGTTGTGGTTAAGCTTAACCAGGAACGGAATACGGTGCGCGTAACGGCGGGAGACCGACGCCAGCACGCCGTAGGTGGACGCCACGCAGTTACAACCCGCCTCAATCGCCAGTTCCACGATATTCTTCGGATCAAAATAGAGTGGGTTGGCGGCAAAGGAGGCACCCGCCGAGTGCTCCACACCCTGGTCCACCGGCAGGATCGACAGATAGCCGGTCCCGCCCAGACGCCCGGTGTTATACAGCGTCTGCATATTTCGCAGCACCGCCGGCGGACGGTTGTTGTCCACCATCACGCGGTCAACGTAGTCGTGGCCAGGCAGGTAGAGATGGTCGGCTGGAATGGTCATACAACGATGCTGTAACAGGCTGTCGGCGTCTTTGCCAAGCAATTGCGTAATATCAGTCATGGTTTTCCTCCCGTCAGTGCCGACAAAGCGTCGGCGTGTTTTATCCAGGCTCACAGGATTGTAAGCCCCCTAAGCCTGGTCTGCGGGTCGTCAAATTGCCAGCCGTCTACCACCATGCATGAAAATGATGTACCGGGCCAATGCCCTGCCCCACTTCCAGCGTGTCCGCCTGCGCCAGTGCGCAGGAGAGCCAGGCTTTGGCCTCGCGGACGGTATCCGCCCAGCTATCGTGCCGCGGACGCAGCGCGGCCAGCGCGGCCGACAGGGTGCAGCCGGTGCCGTGGGTATTTTTGGTATTCACCCGAGGAGCAGTAAAGCGCGTGGCCCCGTCGCGGGTAAACAGCCAGTCGGGGCTCTCGGGATCGTCCAGATGTCCGCCCTTCATCAGCACCGCCTCGCACCCCATCGCCAGCAATGCATAACCCTGCGCTTTCATCTCCTGTTCGTTACGGGCATGGGGGGCATCCAGCAACGCCGCCGCTTCGGGCAGGTTGGGGGTGATGAGCGCCACCTGCGGCAGCAGCTTTTTACGCAGCGTGTCGACAGCGGCGTGTGACAGCAGCGGGTCGCCGCTTTTCGCCAGCATTACCGTATCCAGCACCACGTTTTTCACCTGATGACGCAGGAGCTGCTCCGCCACCGCCTCGACGATATCGGTTTCGGCCAGCATGCCGATCTTGGTGGTGTCGATGCGTACATCGCTGAACACCGACTCCAGCTGCGCCGCCACGAAATCGGGTTCGATGCGGCAGACCGACTGCACCCCGCGGGTGTTCTGCGCCACCAGGGCGGTGATCACCGAGCAACCGTACGCACCGAGCGCGGAGAAGGTCTTCAGGTCGGCCTGGATCCCGGCCCCGCCGCTGGGGTCGGTGCCTGCGATGGTAAGCGCGTTAATCCGTTTCATCGTTGCGCCCCCAGTTCCCACAGTGCATCCAGAAACGCCGGGGCAAAACTGCCCGGGCCGCGACTAAGCGCCGCCGCCAGCGCGCCGGCCCGCTTCATCCAGCCGCAGGCCGCGGCGATGTTATCCAGCCGGTCCCCGGGCAGCGAGCAGCTGGCCGCCACTACCGCCGACAGGGCGCAGCCGGTGCCCACTACCCGGGTCATCAGCGGATCGCCGCCGGTAATTGTCTGGGTACGCAGTCCGTCAGTGACGTAATCCACCTCCCCGGTCACCACCACAATGGCATTGGTCTGCCGCGCCAGCGCCTGTGCCGCAGGCAGCGCGCTGGCCGCCGTGTCGGTGGTGTCCACCCCGCGCCCGCCTGCGCTCATCCCGGCAAGGGCGAGGATTTCAGAGGCGTTGCCGCGAATGGCCGCCGGTTTCAGGGCAAGGATTTGCTGGCAAAAACGGGTCCGGTACGCCAGGGCGCCCACGGCCACCGGATCGAGGGTCCAGGGTTTACCCGCCGCCACCGCGCTTTCAATCGCCCGGCGCATCGCCTGAGCGCGCGAGGAGGTCAGGGTCCCGACGTTAATCAGCAGCGCATCGGCAATAGCGGAGAACTGTTCGGCCTCTTCGGCTTCAATCACCATCGCCGGAGAGGCCCCGAGGGCCAGCAGTACGTTAGCGGTAAAGGTCTGCACCACGTCGTTGGTCATGCAGTGGGTCAGCGGGGAACGGGTTCGGAAGTGGTGTAAGGCGTGTAAATTAAGCAGGTCAGGCTGCATGGTATCGCTCCTGCCTTGCGCGAAGAAGCGATTGCCCGGAGGGCATCTGACTTCCCTACGCTGGCATTATCCAGATCAGGTGGTACGGGTATTTCTCAGCCTTCACAAGGAAGGGCACCCCGAGTCAAATTACATAAGATGATGTAATCACGGCAGCGTAGAGGATGCGTCTGGCAATAGCAAGAACCTTTCTGCTACCGCGATGCCTCACCAGGATTACGCCCATAACTTTAGCTATTCGTGCTAAATGTGATCTTCATCAACCTGAAGGCACTGGCCTTCCGGGATAGTAACCGTGCGCAATGATTGCGTTACTAATATAGAAACCGGCTACGAAATTCCAGAACAAAGATAAAGGTTAATGTATGAAAAAGATTCTGTTGGTGGGTGTGGTTGCAGCGCTTCTCGCGGGCTGCGTCTCTGAAGAACAGCGGTTAGCACAGTGTGAGGCAAAAGGCGTCAGCCGTGATGCGTGCTATATCGCCGACCAGAACCGTCAGGCCACCATCAATGCCGCCGCTGAGAAACAGGCCCTGGAGAATGCTCATGCCGCCATACAGCATGCGCAGGCAGCGCGTATTGGCGACCCGCTGCGTGAAGCCTCTTTTAGCGCCAACGGCATCAAAGCCACCATCAACAATGGTTTCACTCAGGCCACCATCAATGGCAAAAAAGCCACGGTAAAGCGTTCGAATGCGAACTTCTACGAAATTAAAGGGGCCGGTTACGTTCTGTCGATCTCCCTTGATATCGACGGCATCACCGATGCGTCATGGAATAAAACCAGGGGTCGCGATCATGGGATTCTGAACGTCGTTCAAAATACTCCTAAAGCATTCTAAAATACCCCACTTTTTTCTGCAGAGCGCTCCCCAGGAAACCTCAGTAGCCATGCGGGGTTACGGCTTACGCGCGTTGTTTCAACGCGCGTAACAAAACGATAAACAATTAACCATTGAGCCCCGCGCAAAAAGGCTCTATATTGGCCGCGATTTTTGATGCCCTTCTCATTTTCTTAATTAATTATTCAATCGTGGCCACGTGCTGAGCTGCGGTTGTAGGAGTGATATGATGACGGATAAAGTCCGTATTGATACTTTGAATGCCTCTTCTTTCAAAACCAACGAAACCTATCTGGCCCGTCAGGCCGAAATGGAATCCAATGTCAGGAGTTATCCGCGCAAGCTGCCTTTAGCCATTACTAAGGCGGATGGGGTGTGGATCACCGATGCGGATAACAAAGAGTATCTTGATTGCCTGGCCGGAGCGGGAACGCTGGCGCTGGGTCATAACCATCCTGATGTGCTGAAAAGCATCCAAAGTGTCATTACCAGCGGCTTGCCGTTACATACCCTGGATCTGACCACGCCGTTGAAAGACGCGTTCTCAGAATACCTGCTCTCCATGCTGCCAGGTCAGGGCAAAGAGTACTGCCTGCAGTTTACCGGCCCATCCGGTGCGGACGCTGTTGAAGCCGCGCTGAAGCTGGCGAAAAAAGTGACCGGCCGCAGCGGCATTATCAGCTTCTCCGGTGCCTATCACGGCATGACCCACGGCGCGCTGTCCGTGACCGGCAACCTGTCTCCGAAAGAAGCGGTTGACGGCATGATGCCGGAAGTGCAGTTCATGCCTTACCCGCACGAGTACCGCTGCCCGCTGGGTATCGGCGGTGAAGCAGGCGTGAAAGCCCTGACCTACTACTTCGAAAACCTGATCAACGACGTTGAGAGCGGCGTGCGTAAACCTGCTGCCGTGATCCTGGAAGCAGTCCAGGGCGAAGGCGGCGTGAACCCGGCACCGGTTGAGTGGCTGCAGCGCATCCGTAAAGTGACCGAAGAGCACGGCATCCTGCTGATCCTCGACGAAGTGCAGGCTGGCTTTGCCCGTACCGGTAAATTCTTCGCCTTCGAACACGCGGGTATCCAGCCAGACATCGTGGTGATGTCCAAAGCTGTCGGTGGCGGTCTGCCGCTGGCCGTTCTCGGTATCAAAAAGCAGTTCGATGCCTGGTCTCCGGGTCACCATACCGGTACTTTCCGTGGCAACCAGCTGGCGATGGCGACCGGCCTCACCACCCTGCAGATCCTCAAAGAGCAGAACATTGCCGATAAAGTTGCCGCCCAGGGCGAGTGGCTGAAGGCGAAGCTGGTTGAGCTGCAGAAACGCTATCCGGTTATTGGTCACGTGCGCGGTCTGGGCATGATGATTGGTATCGAGATTGTTAAACCGCACGAAGCTGCCGACCATATGGGCTGCTTCCCGGGCGACGGCAAGCTGTCCGCGCTGATCCAGAAGAAATGCTTCGAAGCCGGTCTGATTCTGGAGCGTGGCGGCCGTAACGGTAACGTGGTGCGTCTGCTGCCTTCCCTGCTGATCAGCGATCAGGAGCTGAACGTGTTCCTGGACAAATTTGAGCAGGCGCTGCTTGCTGCGGGCGTTCGCCCAGTCTAACCGGAGACAATGGATACAATGTCAGATTTAAACCCGATTTTGTCGTCGTCGGCGCAAAGCATCGAAGCCTATCAGCAGGCCATCGAGCAGAGCACTCAGGCGGTTATGCAGTGGCTGAAACAGCCGGAAATGTACCAGGGTAAAACGGTCGCCGAGCTGCGCGAGCGCATCAACCTGGAGTTCAGCCCGGAAGGGCTGGGCAACGAGACCGCCATCGAGCGTGCCGTTGAATATTTCCTGAAAGACAGCCTGGCGGTGCATCATCCGCAGTGTGTGGCGCACCTCCACTGCCCGAGCCTGGTGGTAAGCCAGGCGGCGGAAGTGATGATCAACGCCACTAACCAGAGCATGGACTCCTGGGATCAGAGCCCGTCTGCGACCATTATCGAGATAAAACTGATCGAGTGGCTGCGTACCCGTCTGGGTTACCAGCCTGGCGACGCCGGCGTCTTCACCAGCGGCGGCACCCAGAGCAACATGATGGGACTGATGCTGGCGCGCGATGCTTTCTTCGCGCGTCAGGGCCACTCCGTCCAGCAGGATGGTCTGGTGGGCGATCTGCGTAAGATCCGGGTGCTGTGCTCCGACAGCGCGCACTTCTCCGTGCAGAAGAACATGGCGCTGATGGGCCTCGGCTATCAGTCCGTTATTCAGGTAAAAACTGACGAATGTTCGCGTATGGATCTGACCGATCTGACGGCGAAAATCGAGCAGTGCAATGCCAACGGCGAACAGATTCTGGCGATCGTTGCCACCGCAGGGACCACCGACGCGGGCGCTATCGATCCGCTGCGTGCCATTGCGGAGCTGGCGGCGAAGCAGAATATCTGGGTTCACGTGGATGCGGCCTGGGGCGGCGCGCTGCTGATGTCTGAGAAGTATCGCGATTACCTCGACGGTATCGAGCTGGTGGATTCCGTAACCCTGGACTTCCACAAGCAGTTCTTCCAGACCATCAGCTGCGGCGCGTTCCTGCTGAAAGAGGCGCGTCACTATGAGCTGATGCGCTATCAGGCGGCGTACCTGAACTCTGAGTTTGACGAAGAGGCTGGCGTACCGAACCTGGTCTCCAAATCCCTGCAAACCACCCGTCGCTTTGACGCGCTGAAGCTGTGGATGAGCCTGGAAGCGCTGGGTCAGAAGAAATACGCTGAGATCATCGATCACGGTGTGACCATGGCGCAGCAGGTTGCCGCGTATGTTACCGAACAGCCACAGCTGGAGCTGGTGATGCCGCCGCAGCTGGCGAGCGTGCTGTTCCGCTTCCGTCCGGAACTTAATCTGGACGATGCGGGCATTGCGCTGCTCAACCAGAAAATTGGTGATGCGCTGCT
Source organism: Leclercia sp. TB492 (assembly GCF_049974505.2). Classification (NCBI taxonomy): domain Bacteria; kingdom Pseudomonadati; phylum Pseudomonadota; class Gammaproteobacteria; order Enterobacterales; family Enterobacteriaceae; genus Leclercia; species Leclercia sp. TB492. The sequence goes on from NZ_CM127572.1 coordinate 3,092,474, forward strand.
GGAATCGGGGCGTGCCAACGTCGGTGTAACCGAGCATAACGGTATCACCTGCCTGAAGCTGACCCTGCTGAACCCAATCGTGACGCTGGAGGATGTCAAAGTCCTGCTGTCACTGGTGGAACGCACGGCGCACGAGCTGCTGGCGAAGTAAGTTGTTCAACCCGGCAGCGTTCGCTGCCGGGTCTTTATCCCCTCGTTATCCCGCTTTTTTCTTCGCGTTTTCGCTCTGCGCAGCGGAATAGCCATACGCATCGTAACCAAAAGCATAATAGCTGGCCGCCGACTTTACGACGTCGTTCAGGATTGCCCCTTTAATGTTGACCCCCATCTGCTGCAAGCGCCCCTGGCTGACCGCCATCTCCCGGACGCTGGTAACGTTGAACCGTGCTACCAGCAGCGTGGAAGCCGCAATCCGGCCCACCAGCGCGGCATCCGTGACCGCCAGAATAGGCGGGGTATCAACAATCACCATGTCGTACTGCTCGCTGGCCCAGGTCATAAACGCCCGAAAACGGTCATGCATCAGCAGCTCAGATGGGTTAGGTGGATATTGCCCACAGGTCACTACATCAAACTGGCCGCTGGCGTAAGTCTGAACCGCCTCAGTGAAGGACGCTTTCCCTGACAGGACGTCCGACAGACCGGCGTCATTACGCAGACCAAAAATATTGTGCACGTAGCCTTTACGCATATCGGCATCGATAAACAGCACTCGCCGATCGACCTGGGTCACCAGCGCCGCGAGCGAGGTGCTGACCAGCGTTTTGCCACAGTCCTGTGAAGGACCACTGAACATCAGAATGTTATTTTCGGCATCCATCATGGCGAAATGCAGGCTGGTACGTAACCCGCGCACCGCTTCGACAAAATTATCCAGCGGCCTGTCTATCGGTAAAAAGGGCACGTCGCGGGTTTTGTGTCGTTTGCAGTAATGGAAGAAATAGCGGTTCCCCACCCGGGTTTTAGCGTGCAGCCATTCCGAATGGGGCAAAGTGGCATAGACGCTAATCCCTTCTTTTTCCAGCTGTTCCGGAGCGTTGATGCCGTGCCGCAATGCCGATCTTGCCAGCACTCCGCCTGCCGAGACGCAGAAGCCAAACAGGGTCGTGATAATCACGATCAGCGCCTTGCGTGGTTTGATCGGCGCAGGCTGCGTCACCGCCGAATCGATAATGCGCACGTTGCCGATCGCGCTGGAGCGGGAGATGTTGAGCTCCTGCTGCCGGGTAAGAAGCTGAAGGTAAACCGCCCGGCCAGAATCGACGTCACGGCTGAGACGCAGGATCTCCTGCTGTGTGGACGGCATCGTCCCTATCCGTTTATTCAGCCGCTCCCGCTCGCTCTCTAACGTCTGGCGTTTTTCACGCAGCGCCCGATAGGTCGGGTGGTCTTTTTTAAAGTGCTGCGACACTTCTGCTTCGCGGAAGGTCAGCTCGTTCAGCTGGTTGTCGACATTGACGATCTGCTCCAGCACGGCTTTGGCCTCCAGCGATAAATCCACCGAATCGCGCTGTTTGCGATAGCTGTTCAGCCGTTCCTCTGCCTGCTCCAGTTCACCGCGCACCTGCGGCATCTGACGCTGGAGAAAGTCCAGGCTTTGTGAGTCCTGTGCAGCCTGTCGGGCAATGTTCTGATGCAGATAGCTCTCAGCAATGTGGTTCAGCGTGCTGGCGATCCGGATGGGATCGGTACCCGTCAGGCTCAACGTCAGCATGCCACTCTCTTTACCCTGCGCCGTGACGCTAAACTGACGGCTCAGGGCATTGATGGCCTCAAGCTGCGTGCGCTGTTGCACCCGGAAACGTGTTCCGGGGGGAGCCGACATTTCACTGACCCGTATCGTCACCCCGGCACGTTGTACCAACGTGCCGACCATCCCCTGGAGGCTCACCCCTGCTCCTTCCAGCAGATATTTTCCGTTGTCTTCGGCGGTGATCGTAAGCGACATCGCTTTGCCCTGCCCGGGAGGCAGCGTCAACCTGTCCAGCCTCAGGATAGCGGGTTGCTGGCCGGTCAGCCTGGCCCAGCCCTCCCCAATCAAGGGAAAACGGATCGGGGTTACCTCATCCCGCAAGCGCAACGCCTCCACGGTTTCACCGAGGATCATGCGGGATTTCAGTAGCGGAATTTCGGCGGACGAATCGGATGATAAGGTGGGCGAAAGTTGGTTTAACGATTTAAGCAGGCTGTTCTGCTGCTTATCTTCAATTTGCACCATCGCATCAGCAATATATAACGGTGAGGCAAATAACGCGTACAACACCCCACACAACGTAAAAAGTAGCGTACAGCTAAAAATACATACGCGATGATCGATTAACTCTCCCAGAAGACGCGCCAGATCCAGCTCATGATTATCCACTGAATAACCCTGTGCATTTACGCTTTTCGACGACATGTACATAATCCCTTAACTGTAAGTCGGTTGGCCCATTCCTGACTCGCTTCGCCAAGCAGGCGAAAAATATATTCAAACGCTTCCATGCTTTTACCGTACGGATCGGGAATGTCCTGCTCCCTTAGCCATTGCCCAAACAGTAAGGCTTTGCCGCGCATCTCCGGTGCAATGAGCGAGATCCGATTAATCTGTGCTGACTCCATGGCAAGGATGAGATCGTATTCCCGCATCATTGCCGCCGTCAGCGGGCGTGCAACGTGATCCGCCAGCGATACGCCATACATGGCTGCAATTTTCTGCGCATGGGCATCTGCCGGGCGTCCGGCGAGGCCGCAGATGCCCGCCGAGGCGATGGTAAAGGTGGGTAGCTTCTGCTGTAAAAGCCGCTCACCAATGGGTGAGCGGCAAATATTTCCTGTGCAAACGACCAGAATGGATTGAATCATTATTCGGGCCACGACTTAATAAAGCGCACGGTTTCCGTCAGATCGTGTACGCCGCTGATGGTCGGAACCAGCTGTGCCACCACCCGATTCCAGCGCGAGACTGGCGCCGTGGTCACGTAAACAATATCGTAGGGCTGGAGCTGAAATTCCGTGCCGAGCACCATGGCAGACGCGTCGCGGGCGTTCAGCTGCCAGATACGCGCAATTTTGCCGTCACGGCTTTTACCGGAGGTGGAGCGGATCACGAAGATGCCGGATGCATCAGCCATGTCCTGATTCAGACCGCCGGCGCTGGCTAACGCTTCTGCCAGCGTCATGCCGCTGCGATCCATCTTGAGGGTACTCTGTTTTACCACCTCGCCCATAACAAAGACTTTCAGGGCGTCGTTGCGCGGGATAAACAGAATGTCGCCCGGCCAGAGCAGCCTGTTTTGTGTCAGATCGCCGTGCTGCATCAGGGCATACAGCGAAATCCGCGTATCTTTGCCATCATGGGTCAGCACCACGTTGCGCCAGTCTGCATCTGGCGAAAGACCACCCGCCGCGTTAATGGCATCCATAATGGTCAGCGGAATATTGGTAATCGGCTGTTGTCCCGATTTCACCACTTCGCCGGTTACATACGCTTTTTGCGACCGGAACGCCGCAATAGTGACATCGACCTGCGGGCTTTCAATCACCCTGTCCAGCCGGGCGGTGATCTCTTTGCGCACCTGGGCCAGAGTTTTACCTGCAACATGGAGTTTACCGACATAGGGATAGAAGAGCGTACCGTCCGCGCCCACCCAGTTACCGGTGTCGCTGGCGCTGCGGTACTGACCTGCTGGGGTGGTCAGTTCCGGGTGATCCCAGACGGTGATCATCAGCACGTCCCCGGGGCCAATCCGGTATTCCCAGCGCTTTAATTCTTCATCCAGATTCGGATTTGCCTGAGATTTCTCGCGTTCGCCCCGCAGCTGTTCAATGACGGACGGCGTTAACGGCCAGACATCCACTTTTTTATCCAAATCAAGCGGATTGTCGGCAACAGCAACGTTATTTTTTCCAGAAGTATTTATATGTTGGCCGGGCGTAATTGTGCAACCTGCCAATAACAGGGCGACAAAAAACCCCGCTCCGGTGCGGAATGATATGGTCATTAATAAATAATACTCTATGAATTTTGTTAATAGCCCATTAATTTCTGGATAACTTCCAATAATAACCACAGGTACTCAATATTAAAAATACAGAGCAACATCAGAAAGTTATAATAAAAATAACCTGACAGAAGAAACGCACCAGCCGGGCTGAACATTGTCTGGTCACTTCTTTAAATTGGAGAAAAAAAAACAGCATCAATGAATTAAGCCGTATCATAATCATTCCCGGAAAGAAATAACATAGTCCGGATACGACTATATTAGCGGTGGAGGTTTGTTTCGGATTTTATAAAAGAAACCATCGATAATATAACGTTTAAATAATATTATATTCATGGTAAAAATAATTAAAGCCGCCCCAACAGGTGAAGGGATGTGTTGATTTGTTACATTTTTTACGCACCCAGCCAGCCGGCAAAACATAAAATATGTCTATCTGTTGCTCGGTCACGAAACAGCAGACCAAGAGTGATGGCCATGGTTAATCTGGAGAAAAAATGACGAAAGGTAAAATTCTACTTCTGGGCGTACTGATGTCACTGGCGAGCGCGGCCTTTGCTGCACCACAAGCCGCAGCGGCACCCTCTGGCATCCAGGCCTATGAGGAACAGGAGTTTGTAGCCGATTTTACGAAATTCAAGATTGGTGATTTCGCACCGGCGCAGTATCTGACACCTGAGTACACCATCAAGCAATTTAAACTGCGCAACCTGCCTGAACCGCAGGCTGGCACGCACTGGACCTATATGGGTGAGAACTACGTGCTGGTCGGCGACACCGACGGCAAGATCTACAAAGCGTATAACGGCGATATCTTCTACCACCGTTAATCGCTTGTTGTGCCGGGTAGCGTTGCGCTTACCCGGCCTACCCTACCTTCAGGCCCGCGCAAGCGAAGCGCCGCCGGGCAAGTGTTACACCGCGCGGAACGCGATGTCGGCCGGGATCACTTCCCCCTGCCAGTAAAGCTGTGCCGCGACGCGATCCGCCAGCTGGCGGTACATCTCAGCAAACTCACTTTCAGGACGGTTAACCACGGTCGGCTTCCCGCTGTCGAGATCTTCACGCAGCGTAATGTGCAGCGGCATCTGGCCCAGCAGCTGGGTGTGATATTGCGCCGCCAGCTTCTCCGCCCCGCCTGCGCCAAAGATCGCCTCGTGATGACCACAGTTGCTGCAGATGTGCATGCTCATGTTTTCGACCACGCCCAGCACCGGCACCTCAACCTTCTCGAACATCACGATGCCTTTTTTGGCGTCGATCAGCGCGATGTCCTGCGGCGTGGTGACCACTACCGCCCCGGTCACCGGGATGTTCTGCGCCAGCGTCAGCTGAATGTCACCGGTACCCGGCGGCATATCCAGCACCAGATAATCGAGATCCGGCCACATGGTCTCCTGCAACATCTGCAACAGCGCTTTGCTGGCCATCGGCCCGCGCCACACCATGGCGTTGTCATCGGTCACCAGATAACCAATCGAGTTGGTCGCCAGACCGTAAGCCATGATCGGCGCCATATGGGTGCCATCCGGCGAGGTCGGACGCTGATTTTCCGCGCCCAGCATGTTCGGGATCGACGGGCCGTAGATATCGGCATCCAGAATACCGACCTTCGCCCCTTCGGCGGCCAGCGCCAGCGCCAGGTTCACGGCGGTGGAGGATTTGCCGACTCCACCCTTGCCGGAGCTGATGGCGATAATATTCTTCACACCGTTAATGCCCGGGTGGTTCTTCACCCGCTTCAGGGTGGCGATGGCGTGGGACAATTTCCAGTCAATCGCCTTCGCCCCGGTGATGCGCAGCAACTCAGCGCTGGTTTCCTCTTTCAGCGTCTCAAACGCGTGGTTCCAGACGAACGGCATCTGCAGTTCGACATGCAGAGTGTCATCCAGCCACGCCACGTGATGTAACGCTTTCAGCGTGGTGAGATTGTGCTTCAGGGTGGGGTGCTGAAAATTAGCCAGCGTCCCGGCGACCATTGCACGCAAGGCTTCCGGTGATTTGGCCTGGGATTGAGAACTCATCCCGACTCCTTTGTAGTTGTTCTGAAAAAGACATGTAACTACAAAGTTTACCCCAGAGACAGCAATTATTCATTTACGGATTAATGCCCTTATCACTTGGCGTAGTTATTACCTTTCGGGTAACATCAAAAACCCTTTTTACAGATAAAAGAAGTAATACCTACTATGACTCAAGTCGCGAAAAAAATTCTGGTGACGTGCGCTCTGCCGTACGCTAACGGCTCAATCCACCTCGGCCACATGCTGGAGCATATCCAGGCTGATGTCTGGGTCCGTTACCAGCGAATGCGCGGCCATCAGGTAAACTTCATCTGTGCAGACGATGCACACGGCACGCCAATCATGCTGAAAGCACAGCAGCTTGGTATCAGCCCGGAGCAGATGATTGCTGATATGAGTCAGGAGCATCAGACGGACTTTGCTGGCTTCGACATCAGCTACGACAACTATCACTCCACGCACAGCGACGAGAACCGCGAGCTGTCGGAGCTGATCTACACCCGTCTGAAAGAGAACGGTTTTATTAAAAACCGCACTATCTCTCAGCTCTACGATCCAGAAAAAGGCATGTTCCTGCCGGACCGTTTTGTGAAAGGCACCTGCCCGAAATGTAAATCTCCGGATCAGTATGGCGACAACTGCGAAGTGTGCGGCGCGACCTACAGCCCGACCGAGCTGATTGAGCCGAAGTCCGTGGTATCCGGCGCAACCCCTGTGATGCGTGACTCCGAGCACTTCTTCTTCGACCTGCCGTCGTTCAGCGAAATGCTGCAGGCGTGGACCCGCAGCGGTGCGCTGCAGGAGCAGGTGGCGAACAAGATGCAGGAGTGGTTTGAGTCCGGTCTGCAGCAGTGGGATATCTCCCGCGATGCGCCGTACTTCGGCTTTGAAATTCCGAACGCGCCGGGCAAATACTTCTACGTCTGGCTGGATGCGCCTATCGGTTACATGGGCTCCTTCAAGAACCTGTGCGACAAGCGCGGCGACACCACCAGCTTCGACGAATACTGGAAAAAAGATTCCGACGCCGAGCTGTATCACTTCATCGGCAAAGACATTGTCTACTTCCACAGCCTGTTCTGGCCTGCGATGCTGGAAGGCAGCGGCTTCCGCAAGCCAACCAACCTGTTCGTGCACGGCTATGTAACGGTGAACGGCGCGAAGATGTCCAAATCACGCGGCACCTTCATCAAGGCCAGCACCTGGCTGAACCACTTTGACGCCGACAGCCTGCGCTACTACTACGCGGCGAAGCTCTCTTCCCGCATTGACGACATCGACCTGAACCTGGAAGATTTCGTCCAGCGTGTCAACGCCGACATCGTTAACAAAGTGGTGAACCTGGCCTCCCGTAACGCGGGCTTTATCGCCAAACGTTTTGACGGGGTGATGGCGGCTGAACTGGCAGATCCAGCCCTGTACAAAACCTTCACCGACGCGGCTACCGTGATTGGCGAAGCCTGGGAAAGCCGCGAGTTCGGCAAAGCGGTACGTGAGATCATGGCCCTGGCCGATCTGGCTAACCGCTACGTTGACGAGCAGGCCCCGTGGGTTGTGGCGAAACAGGAAGGCCGCGATGCCGACCTGCAGGCAATCTGCTCCATGGGTATCAACCTGTTCCGCGTACTGATGTCTTATCTGAAGCCGGTTCTGCCGCAGCTGGCCGCGCGTACCGAAGCGTTCCTGAATACCGAACTGAGCTGGGACAGCATTAACCAACCGCTGCTCGGCCATAAGCTGAACGCCTTCAAGGCGCTGTACAACCGCATCGAGATGAAGCAGGTTGAAGCTCTGGTTGACGCCTCTAAAGAAGAAGTGAAGGCCGCAGCAGCGCCGGTAACTGGCCCGCTGGCGGACGATCCGATTCAGGAGACCATCAGCTTCGACGATTTCGCTAAAGTCGACCTGCGCGTGGCGCTGATCGAAAACGCTGAGTTTGTGGAAGGCTCTGACAAGCTGCTGCGCCTGACGCTGGATCTGGGCGGCGAGAAGCGTAACGTCTTCTCCGGCATCCGTTCCGCGTATCCGGACCCGCAGGTGCTGATTGGTCGTCAGACCGTGATGGTTGCCAACCTGGCCCCGCGTAAAATGCGCTTCGGCATCTCGGAAGGGATGGTGATGGCCGCAGGCCCTGGCGGGAAGGATATCTTCCTGTTAAGCCCTGACGAAGGCGCGAAGCCGGGTCAGCAGGTGAAATAACGAAAAAGCCGGATTAAAATCCGGCTTTTTTTATGCCTTTTTGCCGGGTGGCGGCTTCGCCTTACCCGGCCTACATAACCCGTTGGCCCGTGCAAGCGCAGCGCCGCCGGGCAAACAAATCACGCTTTCGGGTGATGCACTCGATGGGTCAGCCCGCGCAGGAAGTTACGCAGGAACTGGTCCCCGCACTCGCGGTAATTTTTATGATCCGGCGCGCGCATCATGGCGGTGATTTCCGGCATCGAGACGCGGTATTTCTGCTCGGTCATAATGGCCAGAATATCATCGGTCTTCAGGGAAAAGGCGATACGCAGCTTTTTCAGCACCGTGTTGTTGTTCACCCGGCGCTCAAGCGCCAGTTCAGGCGCGGACTCATCTTTGCCGCGCTTGTCATAGATAAGACCGTTCAGGAAGCCTGACAGGATAATGTCCGGGCAGCGAACAAAACCCTCCTCATCCTCTTTGGTCATCCAGGTATCGAAACCTGCCGACGTGGATTCCATATCGGAAAGCGCCAGAATGCGCACCATGTCGTTATTGTTTGCTTTCAGGGTGTAGCGCAGGCTACGAAGAATGTCATTGCTAATCATGTGTGCCTTTAACTGTCGATGATGCTATGGCGCGCAGTGTAGCAGTTTTACAGCCCTATCGCCTCCTTCAAACTCTTCAGGTAGCGACGACTGACCGGCACCGTCTGCCCGGCCCGCAGCACCAGCTCGGCCTGACCGTTCTCTTCCAGGCGGATCTCTTTCAGGTGCGCCATGTTCACCAGATACTGGCGATGGCAGCGCAGCAGCGGCGTGCGGCTCTCCAGGGTGCGCAGCGTCAGCTCGGTAAAGCCCTCTTTGCCTTCACCGCTGGTGACAAACACCCCGCTCATCCGGCTGCTGACAAAGGCCACGTCGTCCATCTGCAGCAGATAAATGCGGCTGTGGCCGGTACAGGGGATAAACTTCAGCGGCTGCTGGTGTTCCGCCAGCAGGGACACGTCCTGCACGTTGCGCTCCTGGCGCAGGCGATTCAGTGTCTTTTCCAGCCGCTGCTCTTCGATGGGTTTCAGCAGATAGTCAAACGCATGCTCTTCAAAGGCTTTGACCGCATATTCGTCAAAGGCGGTGAGAAACACGATGTAGGGGCGATGTTCCGGGTCGAGCATCCCTACCATCTCCAGGCCGCTGATGCGCGGCATCTGAATATCCAGAAACAGCACGTCGGGGCGCAGCTTGTGCACCGCCCCGATGGCTTCGATGGCGTTGGCGCACTCCCCCACAATCTCGATATCGCTCTGCTCCTGCAGAAGAAACCGCAGGTTTTCCCGCGCCAAAGGCTCATCATCGACAATCAGCACGTTCATCATGCGGGTTCCTCCAGAGGCAGTCTTAAGGTTATGCGGGTAAAGCTGTCGGGCTCGCAGGCCACGGTGATGCCGCAGTCCTCACCGAAATGGGCGCGCAGCCGTTTATCCACCAGCCCCATCCCCAGGCCGCCGCCCTCTTTTGCCGAGGTATAAAGCCCGGCGTTGTCTTCAATATCCAGCACCAGATAGCGGTTGAAGCGGCTGGCGGTAATGGCAATTTCTCCGGTGCCCAGCAGCTGCGAGGTGCCGTGCTTGATCGCATTCTCTACGATCGGCTGCAGGGTAAAGGCCGGTAGCTGCTGCCAGGCCAGTTCGTCCGGTACCGAGAGCGTGACATGCAGGCGAGACTGGAACCGGGCCTGTTCAATTTGCAGATAGGCGTTCACATGCTCGATCTCATCGGCAAGGGTGACGATTTCCGACGGCCTTTTCAGGTTCTTGCGGAAAAAGGTCGAGAGAAACTGCACCAGCTGCGTCGCCTGCTCGCTGTCACGGCGGATCACCGCCTTCAGGGTGTTCAGCGCGTTAAACAGAAAATGCGGGTTGACCTGGGCGTGCAGGAGCTTGATCTCCGACTGGGTCAGCAGCGCCTTCTGCCGCTCGTACTGCCCGGCAAGGATCTGCGCGGAGAGCAGCTGGGCGATCCCCTCCCCCAGGGTACGGTTGATGGAGCTGAACAGGCGGTTTTTCGCTTCGTACAGTTTGATGGTGCCCATCACCCGCTGATTTTCACCGCGCAGCGGGATCACCAGCGTCGAACCCAGCTTACACTGCGGGTGCAGCGAGCAGCGGTACGGCACTTCGTTACCGTCGGCGTAGACGACCTCGCCAGTCTCAATGGCGCGAAGCGTATAGGTGGACGAAATGGGCCTGCCTGGAAGATGGTGATCGTCCCCGGTGCCGGTAAAGGCCAGCAGTTTTTCGCGATCGGTAATAGCGACAGCGCTGATATCCAGCTCCTGATGCAGCACCTGGGCCACCTTCATGCTGTTTTCTTCATTGAAGCCCTGGCGCAGGATCCCCTCCGTCGAGGCTGCGACCTTCAGCGCGGTGGCGGAAAAGGCGGAGGTGTACTTTTCAAACATGGCCCGCTTGTCGAGCAGAATGCGCATGAACAGCGCGGCACCCACGGTGTTGGTGACCATCATCGGCGCGGCAATGCTGCTGACCAGATGCAGGGCATCCTCGAACGGACGGGCGATCAGCAAAATGATCAGCATCTGCACCAGCTCGGCAACCAGGGTGACCATCCCCGCGGTGAGCGGGCTAAAGACTTTATCCGGGCGACCGCGCCTGACCATCACGCTGTGGATCAGACCGCCGAGCAGCCCTTCGACGATGGTCGAGATCATACAGCTCAGGGCCGTCATTCCCCCCATCGAGTAGCGGTGCAGCCCCCCGGTCAGCCCCACCAACCCGCCGACCACCGGGCCGCCGAGCAGGCCGCCCATCACCGCGCCAATCGCACGGGTGTTGGCGATGGAGTCTTCAATATGCAGGCCCAGATAGGTGCCGAGAATGCAGAAGATGGAGAAGGTGACGTAGCAGAGCAGCTTGTGCGGCAGGCGAACGGTGACCTGCATCAGGGGGATGAACAGACGTGTTTTACTCATCAGCCACGCGATGACCAGAAACACACACATCTGCTGAAGCAGCAGCAACACCAGATTAAATTCGTACATGCCCACAAACCACAACTGTAAAACCGCGTAACATACACCGAAGCGCGTTAACTTTCCTGGCAGCATAAGGATAAAAATGTGTTTTCGTGCCAGGCATCACACCTTTCGCCCAATGTAATCTGAAATTCACATTCACAGGGCAAAAAAAGAGGGATCCTTCCTGGTTCGGCATTCTGCGTCTACAGTTAATCTGGGTATGTGCAAGCCGGGGGATAACATGGCGCTCTACACGATTGGGGAAGTGGCACTCCTGTGTGATATCAATCCTGTAACGTTACGCGCATGGCAACGACGTTACGGATTACTCAAACCACAGCGAACCGACGGCGGACACCGGCTGTTTACCGATGCGGATATCGACCGCATCCGTGAGATCAAGGGCTGGATCGATAACGGCGTTCAGGTCGGTAAGGTTAAAACGCTACTGAGCCCGGAGGGTCAGGAGGAGCAGGACATCTGGCGCGAACAGCAGGAGGTGCTGCTGCGTTACCTGCAGTCCGGCCATCTGCATCGCCTGCGCGTCTGGCTCAAGGAGCGCGGGAGCGAATACCCTGCGCAAACGTTAATTTCGCACCTGTTTATTCCGTTACGCCGACGTTTACAGTCGCAGCAGCCTACCCTGCAGGCGCTTCTAAGTGCACTCGATGGGGTGCTGATCAACTACATCTGCATCTGTCTGGCCACCGCGCGAAAGAAGAACAGCAAGGATGCGCTGGTTGTTGGCTGGAACGTGCAGGATACCACCCGCCTTTGGCTGGAGGCGTGGATTGCCGCGCAGGATGGCTGGCGCGTCGACGTGCTGGCACACTCGCTGGTGCAGCTGCGCCCGGAGCTGTTCGACGGACAGACGCTGCTGGTCTGGTGCGGCGAGTCACCGACGGCGGCGCAGGAGCAGCAGCTCACCCAGTGGCAGGCGCATGGCTATCCCGTGTTCCCGCTAAAAGGCAATTAATGGTTCATTAACAGCCGTGCTTCACCGTATAATCGCTCTGTTAACATCAGGAGCACATTATGAAGGCAACCAAAGTCGCGGTTATCACCCTGTTCTTTCTCATGGCCGTTAGCGGTATTGGGGGCGTGATGCTGGCCGGATATTCGTTTATTGTCCGTGGCGGTGTCGGCTGAGGCTCCGCGCCAGCCGCTCAAACGCGCGATCCACCACAATCGCCGCCAGCGCCACCAGCAGCGCACCCTGGATAATATAGGCCGTATTAAAACCGCTTAAGCCGATGATGATCGGCGTCCCCAGCGTGTTGGCGCCTACCGTCGAGGCAATGGCCGCCGTCCCGATATTAATGATTACCGAGGTGCGGATCCCGGCCAGCATGACCGGCGCGGCGAGCGGCAGCTCAACGTTGCGCAGCCGCTGCCAGCCGCTCATCCCCATCCCCTCTGCCACGCTGATGGCCGCTGCGGGCACTGACGCCAGCCCCGCCAGCGTCGCCTGCAAAATCGGCAACACTCCGTAGAGGATCAGCGCGATAATCGCGGGCTGTTGTCCAAACCCCATCACCGGCACCGCAATCGCCAGCACCGCCACCGGCGGAAAGGTCTGCCCGACCGCGGCGATTGTCTCCACCAGCGGGCGAAACTCGCGGCCAGCCGGACGCGTGACGGCAATCCCGGCCCCGGCACCCAGCACGATCGCTATCAGGCTCGATATTCCCACCAGCCAGAAGTGGGACAGAGTCAGGCTAACGAAACTCTCCTGCTGATAGACCGGGCGCGGCAGTTCGGGAAACAGCGCGCTGAACAGCGGCGCGCTGTAGGGCATCACCAGCAGCAGCGCCACGAACAACAATACCAGCCACAGGAGCGGATCGCGTAATCGCCTCATGACGCCTCCCGGGCCAGCAGATCGCGAAACCAGAGCGTGCCGCAGGGCCTGTCCTGGTCGTCCACCACCGGCAGGCTTTCACTGCCGCTGCTGACAAAGGCCGAGAGCGCATCCCGCAGGCTCATGGACACCCGCAGCGGGGTTTCCTCGCCCGGTGCGATTTCCCGGCGCATCGATTCACCCACCGTGCGCAGCGACAGCAGGCGCACGCCCAGCTCGCTGCGGCCAAAAAACTCGCGCACGAACCCATTCGCGGGCTGGGTCAGCAGGGTCAGCGGTGTTCCCTGCTGCACCACCCTGCCGTGATCCATCAGCACCAACTGGTCCGCCAGCCGCAGGGCCTCGTCGATATCGTGGGTGACCAGAATAATGGTACGGCCCAGGATGCGGTGGATGCGGGTCATCTCCAGCTGCAACGCGCTGCGGGTCACCGGATCGAGGGCGCCAAAGGGTTCATCCATCAGCAGCACCTCCGGGTTAGCGGCCAGGGCGCGAGCCACCCCCACCCGCTGCTGCTGTCCGCCGGAGAGCTGATGCGGGTAGCGTTCGCGCAGCGCCGGCTCCAGCCCGAGTAGCGCCATCAGCTCATCCACCCGATCGTTGATTTTTTGCCGGGGCCATTTTTGCAGCTGCGGCACGGTGGCGATATTGCGCGCCACCGTCCAGTGCGGAAACAGTCCGATGGACTGAATGGCATAGCCCATCCGCCGACGCAGTTCCAGCACCGGCAGGCTGCGGATCTCCTGCCCGGCAAAGCGGATCAGGCCGCTGTCGTGCTCTACCAGCCGGTTGATCATCTTCAGGGTGGTCGATTTGCCCGACCCCGAGGTGCCTATCAGCACCGAAAAAGCCCCCTCGGCAAAGGTCAGGTTCAGATCGCTGACCGCGGGCTCCCCGGCAAAGGTTTTGTTTACATCATGAAATTCAATCATCGGTTCTCCTTCGCAGCAGGGCGATCCACAGGGCAAAGAGCGCATCCACCACCACTGCCAGCACGATGGTCGGGATCACGCCCAGCAGCACCAGATCCAGCGCGCTGCTCAGCAGCCCCTGGAACACCAGCGCGCCAAAGCCCCCGGCACCGATTAATGCCGCAATGACCGCCATCCCTACCGTCTGTACCGCCACCACCCGCAGGCCGCGCAGCAGCACCGGTAGCGCCAGCGGGAGCTGGATCTGCCAGAAGCGCTGCCGGGTATTCATCCCCATCGCATCGGCGCTCTCCAGCACCTCGGTGGGTACCTGGCTCAGCCCTGCCACTACCCCGCGCGCCAGCGGCAGCAAGGCATAGAGCACCAGCGCGATCAGCGCCGGAGTCATGCCGGTCCCGGCAATCCCCAGCGACGACAGCCATGGCCAGGCGCGGGTCAGCCCGGCGAGCGGGGCAATCAGCAGGCCGAACAGCGCCACGGAAGGCACGGTCTGAATGACGTTCAATACCGCAAACACCGCCCCCTGCGTCGGCGGGCGACGATAACAGAGGATCCCCAGCGGCACGCCGATCAGCAGCGCCGGAACCAGGGTACCTACCAGCAGGGTCAGATGTTGCGCAAGGGCCGCGTTAAAGACATCCTGGCGGTTGGCGTACTCTTTCAACAGGGAGAGGCTGTTGAGCTCGCCGCTGAATAACAGCAGCAGCGGCAGGATCCAGATTTGCACCTGTAGCAGCCAGCGCCAGAGTGGCTGCGGGCTGAGACGACGGATGGCATCGCTGCAGGCCAGCAGGCAGAGCGCCAGCCACAACCACAGGCCGCTGCCCACCGCAGTGCGCGCCAGCGGACTTTCGCTGCTGGCAAGGTGGGATGCCGCCAGCCCGGCGCTCCAGACCAGCGCGGCGAACAGCAGTTCGCACGCCACCAGCGTCGCCGCCAGCGCCCAGCGTCCGCGGGCAACGGTTAACCCAATCAGCAGGCACAGCGGTAACAGCAGCAGCGCAGGAGAAAACGACCACACCTGCCAGAGGGCGCGCCCCTCCCCGGACACCAGCCGGTTAGGGGCGAAGTTGACGAAAGGTAACGCGCCCGCTGCCAGGGCAATCATCGTCAGCAGCAGCAGGACGCGGTTATGGCATCTTATCGGCACAGCGCTATCCCGGGGCTACTTCACCAGCCCCTTTTGCTTCAGGTAATCTGCCGCCACTTTTTTGGCATCCAGCCCCTCCACCGCAATGCTGGCATTCAGCTGTTGCAGGGTTTTCTCATCCAGACTTGCAAATACCGGCTTCAGCCACGCGTCCAGCTCCGGGTAAGCCTTCAGCACCGCTTCGCGCACGACCGGCGTCGGCGCATAGATCGGCTGAACGCCTTTTGGATCGGTGAGGGTTTGCAGACCCAGCGCCGCTACCGGGCCGTCGGTGCCATAGGCCATCGCGGCATTCACGCCCGAGGTTTGCTGGGCTGCTGCTTTGATGGTGACCGCGGTATCGCCGCCGGCCAGCGACAGCAGCTGGCTTTGGTCAAGCTTGAAGTCGTAGGCTTTTTCAAAGGCCGGAAGCGCGTCCGGGCGCTCAATAAACTCCGCCGAGGCGGCCAGTTTGAAATCGCCCTTCTCTTTCAGGTAGCGGCTGAGATCGTCGAGGGAAGTGAGTTTACCTTTCTCCGCCACGTCCTTGCGTACCGCGATGGTCCAGGTGTTGTTGGCCGGCGCCGGGGTAAGCCATATCAGCTTGTTCTGCTCGGCGTCGAGCTTTTTGACTTTCTCATATCCGTTCTTTGCATTTTTCCACGCCGGGTCATTTTCATCTTTAAAGAAGAAGGCCCCGTTGCCGGTGTATTCCGGGTAGATATCCAGCTCGCCGGAGGTGATAGCCCCGCGAACCACCGGGGTGGTGCCCAGCTGCACTTTATTAACGGTTTTTACGCCGTGACTTTCCAGCACCTGCAAAATGATGTTGCCGAGCAGCGCGCCTTCCGTATCAATTTTTGACCCGACCTTTACCGGCTCTGCTGCCTGCAAAGGCAGGCTCAACGCCGCCAGCAGCGCCGTTGAGCCAACAATCCCCTTTAAGATAGTCATCCCACTTTCCTCATTATTTTGCCGCCGTTTTCAGTGGCTTGAGAGAAAAGCGTAGTCGATAAGCGGGGTTTTAGCGCGGTGCGAGGCGTATTAGCGTATTGCCGGGTGGAGATGTACCTTTGGGGCTTACAAAAAAAGCGGTAACCCGGAGGTTACCGCTGTGCTTTTACCTTACTGCCGGACGTTATTTACAGCAGCTCGAACTCGCCCTTGTTCACCCGGGCAGAGTCGACGCCGATAAAGACGTTGAACTTGCCTGGCTCGGCGGCGTATTTCATCTGCTGATTCCAGAACTTGAGCGCATCCACGTCAATCGGGAAGCTGACGGTTTTGGTTTCGCCGGGTTTCAGGTGCACCTTCTCGAAGCCACGCAGCTGTTTCACCGGACGGCTCATGGAGGCGGTGACATCCTGGACGTACATCTGGATCACCGTATCCCCTTCGCGTTTGCCGCTGTTGGTCACTTCGACGCTGGCGGTGACGTTACCGTCCGCTTTCATCGTCGGAGCCGACATTTTCACGTCGGAAACGGTGAAGGTGGTGTAGCTCAGGCCATAGCCAAACGGATAGAGCGGGCCATTCGCTTCGTCGAAATAGCGCGAGGTGTACTTGTTCGGTTTATCCGCATTGTACGGACGGCCAGTGTTGAGGTGGCTGTAGTACACCGGGATCTGCCCGACAGAGCGCGGGAAGGACATCGGCAGTTTGCCCGACGGGTTGTAATCGCCAAACAGCACGTCGGCAATGGCGTTACCGCCTTCGGTACCGGCGAACCAGGTCTCCAGAATCGCGTCAGCCTGCTGGTTCTCGTCAACCAGCGCCAGCGGGCGACCGTTCATCAGCACCAGCACCAGTGGTTTGCCGGTGGCTTTCAGTGCGGCAATCAGCGCCTTCTGGCTCTGCGGCAGGGTAATATCGGTGCGGCTGGAGGCCTCATGGGCCATGCCCTGGGCTTCACCCACTACGGCCACTACCACGTCGGACTGCTTCGCGGCGTTAACTGCCTCGTCGATCATCTCCTGCGCCGGGCGCGGATCGACCTTCACCGCCTCTTCATACTGGTTGAGGAAGGTGACGATGTCGTTGTCGCTGGTGACGTTAGCGCCTTTGGCGTAAATCACCTTGCCCTTGTCGCCCAGCGCGTCTTTAATGCCGGTCAACACGGTCACGGACTGATCGGCCACGCCGGCCGCTGACCAGCTGCCCATCACGTCGCGCTTGCTGTCAGCCAGCGGCCCAACCACTGCCACGGTACCGGATTTTGCCAGCGGCAGCGTGTCCAGACGGTTTTTCAACAGCACCAGGCTTTCGCGCGCCACGTCGCGGGCTTCTTTACGATGTAAACGGCTTTCGGCGTTGGTGTCTGCCGGGTCGGACTCTTTTGGCCCCAGGTGGCTGTACGGATCGTTAAACAGCCCCATGTCATACTTCACGTTCAGCACGTGGCGCGTGGCGTCGTCCAGCTCGGCCATAGTGACCTTACCGCTCTTCACCAGACCCGGCAGGTACTTGCTGTAGTACTCGTCGCTCATGCTCATGTTGATGCCGGACTTCAGCGCCACCCGCACCGCGTCTTCCGGGTCAGAGGCCGTGCCGTGCTTGATCAGCTCTTTAATCGCCCCGTGGTCGGAAACGGTGATGCCCTTAAAGCCCCACTGGTCGCGCAGCACGTCTTTCAGCAGCCAGGAATCCGAGGTCGCAGGCGTGCCGTTCAGGGAGTTCAGGGCCACCATCACCGCGCCGCTCCCGGCATCAAGACCGGCTTTGTACGGCGGCATGTAGTCGTTAAACAGGCGCTGCGGGCTCATGTCGACGGTGTTGTACTCCTTCCCGCCCTCCACTGCGCCATAGGCGGCGAAGTGCTTAACGCTGGTCATCACCGAGTAGCGATCGGCCGGGCTTTTGCCCTGCATCGCTTCAACCATGGTTTTACCCATGGTCGAGGTCAGGTAAGTATCTTCCCCGAAGCCTTCCGAGGCGCGGCCCCAGCGCGGATCGCGGGAGACGTCTACCATTGGCGCCCAGGTCATGTTCAGACCGTCGTCCGCCGCTTCATAGGCTGACACGCGGCCGACGGTTTTCACCGCCTCGAGGTTAAAGGAGGAGGCCAGGCCAAGGCTAATCGGGAAGACGGTACGCTGGCCGTGGACCACGTCATAGGCGAAGAATAACGGGATTTTCAGGTGGCTGAGTTCCATCACCTGATCCTGCATTTTGCGGATGTCCTGACGGGTGACGGTGTTGAAGATCGCCCCCACCTGCCCGTTTTTAATCATCTCGCGAATGGCTTCTTTCGGATTATCCGGCCCGACGCTGATCAGACGCAGCTGGCCGATTTTCTCATCGACCGACATCTTCGTAAGCAGATCGGTGACAAAGGCGTCGCGGGCTTCCGGCGTCAGCGGATGATTGCCAAACAGGTCGTCAGCCAGCGCGGGTTGCAGCGCCAGACTCACAGCTACACCTACAGAACAAAGCCATTTCATCTCGTTTACTCTCTCATCAATAACCGCCGGATAGTCGCGGCCAGACCGTACGAAAAGCGCAGTGTGCCATAAACCCTGTGAACCTTGCAGGGTTTATTCTCTGATTTTTCTGGTGAATACTGGTTCGCTTAAACATTAATCGCGCTATGATTTTGGACGACGTATTCGACTGACCACAAGGGGTGGATGATGTCTTTTGAACAACCGCACAATAACACCGACTTTATTAATGACCTGACGCGACTGGTGGGGCCTGCGCACCTGCTGACCGACGCCGCGAAAACCGCCCGCTACCGCAAGGGCTTTCGCTCCGGACAAGGAGACGCGCTGGCGGTGGTGTTCCCGGGCACCCTGCTGGAGCTGTGGCGGGTGCTCAGCGCCTGCGTGGCGGCGGACAAAATTATTCTGATGCAGGCGGCGAATACCGGCCTGACCGAAGGCTCCACGCCGAACGGCAACGATTACGACCGCGACATTGTGATTATCAGCACCCTGCGCCTCGACAAGCTGCATCTGCTGGACAAGGGCGAGCAGGTGCTGGCCTATCCGGGCACCACGCTCTACTCCCTGGAAAAGGCGCTGAAGCCGCTGGGCCGGGAGCCGCATTCGGTGATTGGCTCGTCCTGTATTGGCGCCTCGGTGATCGGCGGGATCTGCAACAACTCCGGCGGCTCGCTGGTACAGCGCGGCCCGGCCTACACTGAAATGTCGCTGTTCGCCCGCATTGATGAGCAGGGCAAGCTGACGTTAGTGAACCATCTGGGTATCGATCTGGGCGTCACGCCGGAGCAGATCCTCAGCAAGCTGGATGACGATCGCGTCAAGGACAGCGATGTGCTGCACGACGGACGCCACGCCCACGACCATGACTACATTACCCGCGTGCGTGAGATCGACGCCGACACCCCGGCGCGCTATAACGCCGACCCGGATCGCCTGTTTGAATCGTCCGGCTGCGCGGGCAAGCTGGCGGTTTTCGCCGTGCGCCTCGACACCTTCCCGGCCGAGAAACGCCAGCAGGTGTTCTACATCGGCACCAACCAGCCTGAAGTGCTGACCACCATCCGCCGCCACATTCTCGGGGAGTTCACCCACCTGCCGGTCGCGGGTGAGTATATGCACCGGGATATTTACGACATTGCCGAACGCTACGGCAAAGATACCTTCCTGATGATCGACAAGCTCGGCACCGACAAGATGCCTTTCTTCTTCACCATGAAGGGACGCACCGATGCGATGCTGGAGAAGGTGTCGCTGTTTAAGCCGCACTTTACCGACCGCTTTATGCAAAAGCTGGGCAACGCCTTCCCGGCGCACCTGCCGCCGCGGATGAAAAGCTGGCGGGATAAGTACGAGCATCACCTGCTGTTGAAGATGGCGGGCGACGGTATTGCCGAAGCGCAGAGCTGGCTGAGCGAATTCTTTAAAACCGCCGAGGGCGATTTCTTCGCCTGTACGCCTGAAGAGGGCAGCAAGGCCTTTTTACACCGCTTTGCCGCTGCCGGGGCCGCGATCCGCTATCAGGCGGTGCACGCCGACGAGGTGGAGGACATTCTGGCCCTGGACATCGCCCTGCGCCGCAACGACACCGACTGGTTCGAGAAGCTGCCGCCGGAGATCGACAGCCAGCTGGTGCATAAGCTCTATTACGGCCACTTTATGTGTTACGTCTTCCATCAGGATTACATCGTCAAAAAAGGGGTCGATGCCCACGCCCTGAAGGCGCAGATGCTGGCCTTGCTACAGGCGCGCGGCGCGCAATATCCGGCGGAACATAATGTCGGTCACATTTACGAAGCCCCGCCCGCATTAAAGCAGTTTTATCGCGCCAACGACCCGACAAACAGCATGAACCCGGGCATTGGCAAAACAACCAAGCATAAAAACTGGGAAGGGGAACCTGAAACAGTGAGTAATGACTTGCAAGCTACTGATCAAACCAGTTAGCCAGATTGGGCCCGCTGTTAAGCCCATACAAATCGTACTAGAGTAGCCACGGGTCGCCAGAGAAACTTTTTCTCTGGCTTTTTTTGATGAGGAGCGGACATATTATGTCGGCTGTTGAAACTTTCTCTGAAACTGACGTACAGGTTCGCGATGCTGAGGCGGAGGACGCGCATGCCATTGCTGGCATTTACGCCTGGCACGTCCTTCACGGTCGCGCATCCTTTGAAGAGGTTCCCCCTACCGTAGACGAAATGCGCCAGCGTATGAACGCGGTGACCAGCCAGGGTTTGCCGTGGCTGGTGGCGCTCTATCGGGGGATTGTGGTGGGCTACTGTTATGCCACCCACTATCGCCCCCGTCCCGGGTACCGTTACACCATTGAGGAGTCGATTTACGTCGAGGCCAGCACGCCCGGGCGCGGCTTTGGCAGCGCGTTGCTGAGCGCCCTGATTGCCCGCAGTGAAGAGGGGCCGTGGCGGCAGATGATCGCTATCGTCGGGGACGGGCCCAACAATGCCGGTTCCTTACGCCTGCATAAAAAGCACGGATTCGAAGTGGCGGGACAGCTAAGAAGCGTGGGATACAAGAAAGGTGACTGGCGCGATACGCTGATTTTGCAGCGCCCCCTCAACGACGGTGACTGGACGCTGCCGGAATAAAGCGGTATTGCCCGGCGGCGCTACGCTTGCACGGGCCTACGGGTTGAGTAGGCCGGGTAAGCGCAGCGCCACCCGGCATTTACAGACAACTCAATCGTTTTGCGCGGTCGCCATCTGGGCGGCCTTCTGCTTTTTATAGCTCAGGGCCGCGGCCGGTACCGGCTGCACCTTCCCGGTTTCAATCCAGGTACGCAGACGGCTGGCATCGGCAAAGTGGGTATATTTGCCAAAGGCATCCATCACCACCAGCGCCACCGGCTTGCCATTAAAGACCGTACGCATCACCAGACAGTGGCCTGCGGCATTGGTAAAGCCGGTTTTGGTCAGCTGGATATTCCAGTTGTCGCGGTAGACCAGATGGTTGGTATTACGAAACGGCAGGGTATACGCCGGGTTCGAGAAGGTTGCCATCTCTTCGCGGGTGGTGCTGAGCTGACCGAGCAGCGGATACTGTTTGGTGGCAATCAGCAGTCTCGTCAGATCCTGCGCCGTCGAGACGTTATGAATCGACAGGCCGGTTGGCTCCACAAAGTGCGTCTGCACCATCCCCAGCGCCTTCGCCTTCGCATTCATCGCCCGGATAAACGCGTCATAGCCGCCCGGATAGTGGTGCGCGAGGCTTGCCGCGGCGCGGTTTTCCGAGGACATCAGCGCCAGCAGCAGCATATTTTTGCGGCTGATTTCACTGTTCAGACGCACGCGGGAGTAGATCCCTTTCATCTCCGGCGTATGGCTGATATCGACGCGCAGTTTTTCATCCAGCGGCAGTCGGGCATCCAGCACCACCATCGCGGTCATTAATTTGGTAATCGAAGCGATCGGGCGCACCAGATTCGGGTGGCTGGAATAGATCACTTTGTTGGTATTCAGATCGACGATCATAGCGCTACCGGAGGCAATCTCCGGCTGTGCCGCCGTAGCCACAGCGGCAGGTTTGGCGATCGCCGGGGTCGCCACTGGCACAGCCAGCAACAGCGCAAGACTCAGTAAAGAAACGCGGAATTTCAGCATGGTGAGATTTCTGATAATTATTCATGCACGTAATAACGTACACCGCCCGGGTCATGGCGCGAACGCGGGCTGGCTAAGGCATCATAGCCGTCCGGATGCCTTGCTACCAGTAGTTAATCGTGAACAGATGCTGCATTGCTGGCAATTACGCCAGCAATGCAGTGACGTCAGAAGAGACGGTATCCATAACCCCAAAGAATAACCGTCAGCGCCAGCAGCACTTCCAGCAACAGCACGCCAATGGCGAGCGTCGAGCCGGAGAAGCTTCGGCCCTCTTCTTTGTTGATACTCAGGAAGGTAGGAATACCGATATAGAGCAGATAGCCGGTATAAAAGAGTGCCAGCGTCCCCACCAGCGCGCACAGCCAGACTATCGGATAAAGCGCCACAATCCCGCTCAGAAACAGCGGCGTCGCCACGTAACCGGCGAACACCATGCAGTGCGTCAGCGAAGGCCGCTGCGGATACCGGCGCGCCATCCAGTAAATCACCCGGCCCATCACCGCCACACCTGCCAGCATCAGGGCATAAAACACGACCGCCAGCGCCAGGCCGGTCATCCACGAGAGTTTTACAATGTTGCCGTCGTCAAAATCCCAGCCAATTTGCGTGGTACCAATAAACGCGCAAATCACCGGCACGGCGGCCATCAGCAACACGTGGTGGGTATAGTGATGACTGACCGTTTCGTTTTCGCCTCTGATCACATGCATTTCACGATCGGGATGGGAAAAGAGTCCCCAGACATGGTTCATAACGCCCCCTTGTTGTCGGCCCGCTAGCGATAACTCAAGTATAATGCAGGCCTGAGATTATTTTTTGTACAGTACAAAAATGCCGCTGAACGTTCGGGGTTCTGGTATGTTAAACAGGGTTTTACAGGAGGGAGTCTCTGATGCCGGAGTACATTTTTTTCCAAAAAGGCACCAAAATCATTGCACTTGATAAGTCCGACGTGCAGGGGGCGTCGCTGTTGTGCGAACAGGGTTATAAAAAGCAGTTTGAAGAGATTATTGCCCCGGACAGCCAGCGCGCGCTGGCCCGTTTGGCCGATATCAAAAAAGAAGAAGAGATTGCCCCTCTTGCCTGGGCGACAGGGGCTGTGTTTACGGTACTGATCGTCCCCGTTCTGGGGCTTATCGGCTATCTGTTTTTGAAATAGTGTATCCTGCGCTACGCTTAACCTATGGATATCAATACTCTCATTGCACAGTATGGCTATGCCGCGTTGGTCATTGGCAGCATAGCGGAAGGCGAAACCATCACCCTGCTGGGTGGCGTGGCGGCGCATCAGGGATTATTACGTTTTCCGCTGGTGGTGGCCGCCGTGGCGCTGGGCGGGATGATCGGTGACCAGCTGCTCTACCTGGTTGGGGTGCGGTTTGGTCCGACGATCCTGCGCCGTTTTTCCCGCCATCAGAAGAAAATCGACCGCGCCCAACAGCTGATCCAGCGTCACCCTTACCTGTTTGTCATTGGCACCCGCTTTATGTACGGTTTCCGTATCATTGGCCCGCTGCTGATCGGCGCCAGTCGCCTGCCGCCGAAAATTTTCCTGCCGCTGAACATTGTTGGCGCTATCGCCTGGGCGCTGATCTTCACCACCTTAGGCTACGTCGGTGGTGAAGTGCTGGAGCCGTGGCTGCATTCACTCAACCAGCACCTGCGCCACTGGATCTGGCTGATCCTGGTGGTGGTGCTGGTTCTCGCGATACGCTGGTGGCTCAAACGCCGGGATCGCAGCTAACTTACTCCGCCGGCTTAAACTGCGGATTGCCCAGCATAAAACCGCCATCGACGATAAAGGATTGTCCGGTGGCGTAGCTGGCGTCGCTGTCGCACAGCCAGGCCACCAGGCTGGCGATCTCTTTGGTGTGCCCGGGCCTTGCCAGCGGGATATTCGGCATGGATCCCGGCTTCACTTCGCTGTCATCCATGTCGTTCATTGGCGTAGCGATGGCCCCGGGTGCGACGGCGTTGACCAGAATATTGTGATGCACCAGCTCCATCGCCATCGACTTGGTCAGGCCGCCGAGGGCATGCTTGGCCGAAGTGTAAGCGCTGGCATCCGGCAGCGGGGTATGCTCATGTACCGAGGTGATGTTGACGATCCGTCCCCCCTCGCCCTGCTTAACCATCTGCCGGGCGGCAATCTGCGAGCAGAGAAAAGCGCCATCCACATCGACGCTAAAAATGGATCGCCACTGGTCGTACTCCATCTCCAGAAACGACGCTTTGACCATCGCCCCGGCGTTATTGACCAGCACGTCGATACGTCCGAAGCGCTCAATTAACCTCTCGATCGCCTTAGCCCCGTCCGGCAGCTGGCTGAGATCCAGCTGGATGGCCTCTGCCCGCTGCCCCCGCGCCTCGATCTCACGACAGGTTTTCATCGCCCCTTCTTCATCCGAATGCCAGGTTACGCCGATATCAAACCCACGCTCCGCCAGCATCAGCGCCGTGGTTTTGCCGATCCCCGAATCCGATGCCGTCACAATAGCCACACGATTGGTTGAACCCATACTCACCTCCTGAAACCACAAAGAGGTAAGTATAGATAATTCTCGTTTTCTACCCGTGCTGATAGCCGCCACCCAGCGCCGAGGTGAGTTGCAGGGTGGCATCGATATACTGCCCCTGCAGCGTGAGTCCGGCGAGGTGTTCCTGCAGGGCGGGTATTCTGGCCTCGCTGACGCGGGTACCGGCGATAATCCCCGCTCTGTAACGCGCCTGCGCCAGAGCTACCACCCGCGCGGCATCGGCCTCAACGCTCTGCTGATGCTGGTTTTTCGCCATTAGCGTTTCGACTTCACTTGCGGTCCGGGTCACCTGATTCACCGCCTCCACCACCGCTTTGTTGTAGTTCGCTATCGACAGATTGCTCTGCGCCTGGGCAATATCGAGGTTGGCATTCAGGCGTCCGCTGTCAAAAATCGGCAGGGTCAGGCCGGCGGTGACGCCCATCTGCTGCGCCGAGGAGCGGAACAGATCGCTTAAGTGCAGCGCATCCTGTTGCAGAAACGCCATCAGATTCACATCGGGATAGAACGCTGCTTTCGCCGCATCGACCTCATGCAGAGACGCTTCGATGTACCAGTGGGCTTCCTGCAGATCGGGGCGTCGGGCCAGCAGTTCGTAGCCCAGCGAGGCAGGCAACTTCGTCTCGACGGCGGGTAAGGCCTGCGGGGTGAGGGTTATCGACGGGGTATTAGTGAGGGCTTCCAGGCGCGCGGCAATGGCTTTCATATTGCCGCTCACCTCCGCCAGCCGCTCCTCGGTTTTACTGGCATTGATGTCGGTTTCGACCCCTTCCACGGACGAAGTGATCCCATTCTGGTACAGCTCCCGGTCGGTACGAATAATATTCCCCTGCTCCTGCTTGATGGCGATTAATACCTTCCCGACCGCAGCCTGAGTCTGCCACTCCCAGTAGAGACGCGCGACGCTGGTGGCGAGCAGCTGGCGGGTCTGTTGCAGCTCCGCCTGTTGGGCGTTGACCTTGCCGATGCGGGCCTCAACCTGGGCGCGGTTTTTGCCCCATAAATCCAGATCCCAGCCAGCGGTTAAGCCAAAGGTGCCGTTGGTATACCAGGGGCCGGTGGTACCGGCCGCCGGATCGGTAATCGCAAAGGGGCCCATCAGCCCTTCTGCGGACATTTTTTGCCGCTCGGCATCGGCAGAGAAATCCACCTCCGGGCCGTCGGCGGCCATCGCCATTTTGGCCTTGGCTTCGGCAAGGGCAATACGCTGACGGGCAATTTGCATATCCGGCGCGTCGGCCTGCGCTTTGACGATCAGGGCAGTCAGCTGCGGATCGTGAAACGCTTCCCACCATGCATTTTTTGGCCACTGGCCGGTCGCCAGTCCGGACGCTATGTTCGCGACGGGGAGCTGTTGATTAAGCGATGTCGCCGTATCGTGTTGAGGGGCGCAGGCAACCAGAAAAAGAGAAAGAGGCAGGCAGAAACAGTAAAAACGTGAAGGTTTCATCAGGTTATTCACATAAAAAAGAAGGGGGCAAAATACGCCCGCTGCGCTTCATTTTTTTAGGAATCGGTGGCAATCCACAATTTGTCATACCTTTACATATTCAGAAAAGGCGCCCGATATGCCGCCGGGCGCCCCTGCGGTCATCAGGCTTTCAGCGAAGCGCCCTTCGTCGCAATCACTTCCTGATACCAGTAAAAACTCTTCTTACGGCTGCGCGCCAGCGTGCCTGCACCGCTGTCATCACGATCGACATAGATAAAACCGTAGCGCTTGGAGAGCTCCGCTTTGGAAGCGCTCACCAGATCGATCGGGCCCCAGCTGGTGTAGCCCATCACCTCCACGCCGTCCTCAATCGCCTCGCGCACCTGCACCAGATGGTCGTTGAGGTAGCTGATGCGGTAATCATCCTGCACCACCCCGTCGGCGTCCGGCTTGTCCTTTGCTCCCAGGCCGTTCTCCACAATAAACAGCGGTTTCTGATAGCGATCCCAGAGCACGTTCAGCAGGGTGCGCAGGCCAACCGGGTCGATCTGCCAGCCCCATTCAGAGCTTGCCAGATGCGGGTTAGGCACCATGCTCAGGATGTTGCCGCGCGCCTGCTGGTTCAGCGCTTCATCGGTGGTGACACAGCCGGTCATGTAGTAGCTGAAGGAGATAAAGTCGATGGTCGATTTCAGCGCCTCGCGATCGGCGTCGGTAATTTCAAGCGTAATGCCGTTATCGCGGAAGAAGCGCAGCATATAGCCCGGGTACGCCCCGCGGCACTGCACATCGCCGAAGAACTGCCACGCGCGGTTTTCCTGCAGGGCTTCCAGCACGTCGTCCGGCTTGCAGGTCAGCGGATAGACCAGGCCGCCCAGCAGCATGTTGCCGATTTTGGCGTCCGGGATCATCGCGTGGCAGGCTTTCACCGCCAGGGCGCTCGCCACCAGCTGATGGTGGATCGCCTGATAGACCTCCGCCTTGCTGCTGGTTTCCGGCAGACCGACGCCGGTCATCGGCGCGTGCAGGGACATGTTGATCTCGTTAAAGGTGAGCCACAGCTTCACCTTGTGTTGATAGCGGGCAAAGACGGTGCGGGCATAGCGCTCGAAGAAACCGATCACCTGACGGCTGCCCCAGCCGCCGTACTGCTTCACCAGCCCCCACGGCATCTCGTAGTGCGAGAGGGTTACCAGCGGGGTGATGTTGTGGGCCGCCAGCTCGTCAAACAGCTTGTCGTAAAAGGCCAGTCCGGCCTCGTTCGGCTCCTGCTCATCGCCGTTCGGGAAGATGCGCGTCCAGGCAATGGAGACGCGCAGGCAGCTGAAGCCCATCTCGGCGAACAGTGTGATGTCCTGCGGATAACGATGATAGAAATCGATCGCCACGTCTTTGATGCCGCTGTCGCCCGCCACGCGCTCCACCACCGGGCCAAATACCCCCTGCGGCTGAACATCAGAGGTGGACAATCCTTTGCCATCGTCCAGGTAAGCGCCTTCTACCTGATTCGCGGCAACCGCGCCGCCCCATAAGAAATCGTCCGGGAAAGTTTTCATTCGGTTCTCCTGTTATTGATGGCTTACGCAAAGCAACGGCGCGCCGGCCTGAACGGCAGTCGCCGCCACGGTCGCGACATCACGGTAGTCGTCGCTATTGCTGATAATAATCGGGGTCGCCAGATCGTATCCGGCATCGAGAATCGCCTGACGATCGAACTCCAGCAGCAGATCGCCTGGCTGTACTTTGTCACCCACCTTCACGTGGGCGGTAAACGGCTTGCCGTCGAGCTTCACGGTGTCGATCCCGACGTGGATCAGCACTTCGATGCCGCTGTCGCTCAACAAGCCAATAGCATGCTTAGTGGCAAATATCGAGGCCACTTCCCCCGCAAAGGGGGCAATCACTTTGTTATCGGCAGGGACGATAGCCGCGCCCTGACCGAGCAGGCCGCTGGCAAAGGTGGCGTCCGGCACCTGGTCCAGCGCCAGTACCGTGCCGCGCATTGGGGAGAGCACCGTGTCGCCATCGGCGTTAGCGACCACCGGGGAAGCGTCGGCCGGGCTGGCAGGCATTCCGGCAATCAGGGTCAGGGCACAGCTCAGCACCAGCGCCACCACCATGCCCGCAATCCCGCCCCACAGCGTGGCGTCTACCCCGCCAGGAGGGATCATCTGCGCGATGGTGAAAATATTGCCGAAGCCAAAGGAGTAAACGTGAGTGTCAAAGAAACCGACAATCGCGCCGCCGACCGCCCCGGCCACGCAGCCGAAGATAAAGGGACGACGCAGCGGCAGGTTCACGCCATAGACCGCCGGTTCGGTGATACCGAAAATCCCGGCCGTTACCGACGAGCCCGCCAGCATCTTCAGCTTTGTGTCACGGGTACGCAGGAACACGCCGAACGCGGCCCCTACCTGCCCCATCACCGCCGGCAGTAACATCGGCAGCATCGAATCGTGACCCAACACGGCGAGGTTATTGATCATCAGCGGCACCAGCCCCCAGTGCAGACCGAAAATGACGCATATCTGCCATACCGCGCCCATCGCCGCGCCAGCCAGCCAGGGGGCAAGCACGTAGATCCACTGATAGCTGTTCGCCAGCATCTGGCTGAGCCAGGTGGCCACCGGGCCGATAACCAGAAAGGTCAGCGGCACCGTGACGCCGAGACAGATCAGCGGCGTGAAGAAATTTTTCATCGCCGACGGCAGGCGTTTGTTGCCCTGCTTCTCCAGCCAGCAGCTGACCCAGGCGGCAAGGATGATCGGAATGACCGACGAGCTGTAGTTAAACCAGGTCACCGGAATGGCGAGGAAGGCATTGGCCGCCGCGCCCGCCTGCTGACTGGCCTCAAAGGCCTGAATCATGGTCGGATGCACCAGCGCCCCGCCAATCACCATGGTGATAAACGGGTTGCCGCCAAACTTTTTACCGGCGGTGTAGCCCAGCACCAGCGGGAAGAAGAAGAACAGCGCGTCACTGGTGGCAAACCAGATTTTGTAGGTACCGCTGTCGGTGGTCAGCCAGCCGCACACCACCGCCAGCGCCAGCATCCCCTTCAGGATCCCCGAGGCGGCGAGAACGCCGATAAAGGGGGTAAAAATGCCGGAGACAATATCGATAAGCTGGCCGCCGAGGCTGGTTTTTTCGCCTTTATCCTCTGCGGCGGGTACCGCGTCATCAGCCAGCCCCGCCTCCTGACAAACGGCCTGCCAGACGTCATGAACGTGGTTGCCAATCACCACCTGGAACTGGCCGCCGCTTTCGACAACCATGATCACCCCGGGATTGATCTTCAGCCCTTCAGCATCCGCACGTTGAGAATCTTTCAGTTTGAAACGCAGCCGGGTGGCGCAATGAACCAGGCTGACGATGTTCTCTTTGCCGCCAACGTGGCCGAGAATATCCTTCGCCAGTGCTTGATATTCCATCTCTTTTTCCTTCTTCACTGCCCGCAGGCAGGGTTTGACCGAGTCGTAAAAATAAAAAAACCCGAGAACGACGCCCTTTCGGGAGCCGCGCTCAGGTTTTGCCTGCATAGTGCAGTAACAATCCGTTTGTAGCGGGGGCTTAGCGCCCCTCTTTTCTCACGCGCTCAATATGAATGGTGAGAAACATAATCTCTTCGGTGGTCAGCTCGCGCTGATAACTCTTTTGCAGATGCCGGGCAATCTTTTCGGCGCACATCCACGCCTTCGCGTAGTTATCTTTTACCGCCGAGTGCAGCGAGGCGTCATCATCCGCGACCACGGTGCGGGTCAGCATCCGCTGGGCAAAAAACTTCAGATGGGTGACGAAGCGCTGATAGCTTAGCGACTCCTCGTCATACTCCAGCTGTAAGCTGTATTTCACCAGCTGCAGGATCTCCTGCATCACCCGGGTAACGTGCATGACCTCCGGCATCTCGCTATGCAGCTGGGCGGTGACCAGATGGAGCGCGATAAATCCGGCTTCATCTTCGCCCAGCTCCACGCCCAGCCGTTGAGCGATGATGGCCCGCGCCTGCTGGCCCAGCTCAAACTCTTTCGGGTAGAGCCGCTTAATGTCCCACAGCAGCACGTTTTTGATCGCCAGCCCTTTCTTCTGCCGCTCAATCGCAAAGTAGCAGTGGTCGGTTAAGGTGATGTACAAACTCTCCTGCAGTTTCCCCAACCGCTGCGCCGCCAGCCCGATGATGCGGTCGCAGGTGGTCATCACTTCCAGCGGGATCTGGCTGAGTAACTCCCCCAGCCGCTGCACCAGCTCGTCGCTTTGCAGGGCAAACACTTTCTCGATATTCGCTTTCGGGACCACGTCGCCAGGGTGCTTTTGAAAGGCCAGCCCACGGCCCATCACGACCTGTTCGCGCCCCTGTTCATCCAGAACAACCACCACATTATTATTCAGTATTTTGGCGATTTTCATTTCATGCCCCAGAAACAAAAAAACCTGACCTCCGGCAGATGCCAGAAAATCAGGTTTTGCCTGCCGCAGCAGTAACAATCCAGTTAGCGCACTTTACCAGTTTCGTTCGATGCCACAATGCGCCCCGCTAAAAAACGTGACGCAGATCGACGTTGGCCTATTTTGACTGAATAACCCGGGCGATCTCCGCCGAGGTTTGCAGGGTGCGGATCTCCTGAAACAGGCCCAGGGCATCGTCGTACTCTTTCCGCAGGTAGCTCAGCCACTGCTTGATACGCGCTACATGGTACAGACCGGTGTCGCCCTGCTTTTCGAGGCGGGAGTACTTCTTCAGCAGCGTCACCACTTCCGGCCAGGGCATGCGCGGCTCGTTGTATTTGATCACCCGGCTGAGGTTGGGCACGTTGAGCGCTCCGCGCCCGATCATGATGGAATCGCAGCCGGTCTCTTTCATACAGGCCAGCGCGCTCTCGCGATCCCAGATCTCGCCGTTGGCCACCACCGGTATGGTCAGTCGTTGGCGGATCTCGCCGATGGCCTGCCAGTTAATGCGCTCGGCTTTATAGCCGTCCTCTTTGGTGCGGCCATGAACCACCAGCTCGCTGGCACCCGCCTGCTGCACCGCGTCGGCAATTTCAAACTGCCTGTCGCCGCTGTCCCACCCCAGACGCACCTTCACCGTGACCGGCAGATGGGAGGGCACTGCCTCGCGCATCGCTTTCGCGCCGCGGTAGATCAGCTCGGGATCTTTGAGCAGCGTGGCCCCGCCGCCGCTGCCGTTAACCATTTTCGACGGACAGCCGCAGTTCAGATCCACGCCCCAGGAGCCCAGCTCGACGGCGCGGGCGGCGTTTTCCGCCAGCCACTCCGGATATTGTCCCAGCAGCTGTACGCGCACCAGAGTGCCTGAGGGGGTGCGGCTCTGGTGATGCAGCTCCGGGCAGAGTCTGTAAAACGATTTTACCGGCAATAACATATCCACCACCCGCAGGAACTCGGTGATGCAGAGGTCATAGTCGTTAACGTCGGTCAGCAGCTCACGCACCAGCGAATCGAGCACGCCTTCCATCGGTGCCAGTAATACACGCATATCAGTACCCGTAAAAAAAGACGCGCTATAGTAGCCGCTCCCGCGAGAGGTGGGAAGCGTCAGGGAAGATATGCGTGTGGGGTTGCGGTCTTATTCAGGGAGCGTCTCTTCAGGGCGCAGGGTTAGCACCTCAAAACCGTCTGCCGTTACGGCGATAGTGTGTTCCCATTGTGCAGACAGCTTTTTGTCACGGGTCACCACCGTCCAGCCGTCCTTCTTCGTTTTGATCCGGCTGTCGCCCTGATTGATCATCGGTTCGATGGTAAAGACCATCCCCTCCTGCAACACCGGCCCTTCGCCGGGTTTGCCGTAGTGCAGGATCTGCGGCTCTTCGTGCATCTCTTTACCAATGCCGTGCCCGCAGTACTCGCGCACTACGCTGTAGCCCTGGCTTTCAACGTATGACTGAATAGCGTGGCCGATATCGCCCAGCGTCGCGCCCGGTTTAACGGCCTTAATCCCCTTCCACATCCCCTCGTAGGTCGCTTTCACCAGCCTGCGGGCCAGGGGCGAAACCTCGCCGATAAGATACATTTTACTGGAGTCGGCGATCATGCCCGCGTTTTCGAGGGTGATGTCGACGTTGACGATGGCACCCGATTTGAGATGCTCCGACTCCTTCGGGATACCGTGGCAGACCACGTCGTTGACCGAGGTGTTCAGTACGTAGGGATAATCATATTGCCCTTTGCTGGCCGGACGGGACTTAAGCTCCTCGACGATAAACGCCTCGGCGCGATTGTTGATCTCCATGGTTGATACGCCAGGCTTAATAAATTCGTCCAGCATGGTGAACACCGAGGCCAGCAGTTCACCCGCGTGGCGCTGGCGGGCCAGCTCGTCGGCGGTTTTAATGACAATTGATGGCATTGATTACCTCCAGTAAAGGTTTAGGGCCGGATTTGGGCATCATTATCTTTATCTGCCGATCGTATATTGTCAGCGCCGCGTTGTCTCCTGCGGTTTGGGGAATTGCCCAACGTTCCAGAAAGTAATGTCTGGTATGCTCAAAAGTCATGATGTGATCCGTAGCACGTTTCCGGTTTTAATTGTATGATGAATGCGTTCCATTAAGGACTTTCACCATGAAGAAATCACTGATCGTTGTCTGGCAATACCTGCGCGCCTTCATCCTGATTTATGCCTGCCTGTATGCGGGTATTTTTCTCGCCTCCCTGCTGCCGATCACCATTCCCGGCAGCATTATTGGCATGCTTATCCTGTTTGTACTGCTCGCGCTGCAAATCCTTCCGGCAAAATGGGTTAAGCCCGGCTGCTCGGTGCTGATCCGCTATATGGCGCTGCTGTTTGTGCCGATCGGCGTGGGGGTAATGCAATATTACGACCTGCTGAGCGCGCAGTTCGGCCCGATATTTGTCTCCTGCACTATCAGCACGCTGGTGGCGTTTTTAGTGGTGAGCTGGAGCACGCATCTGGTGCACGGGGAACGTAACGTGGTTGGGCAAAAAGGACAGAAAAAATGATGGCCAATATCTGGTGGTCCCTGCCGCTCACCGTGGCGGTATTCTTCGCCGCCCGCAAGCTGGCGGTGCGCCTGAAGTTCCCGCTGCTTAACCCCCTGCTGGTGGCGATGGTAGTGATTATTCCGTTCCTGCTGTTGACCGGCATCCCCTACACAAAATATTTCCAGGGCAGCAAGGTCCTCAACGATCTGCTGCAACCTGCGGTGGTGGCGCTGGCGTTTCCGCTGTATGAGCAACTGCACCAGATCCGCGCCCGCTGGAAGTCAATCATTACCATCTGCCTGGTGGGCAGCGTGGTGGCGATGATCACCGGCACCTCGGTGGCGCTGCTGATGGGGGCAACCCCGGAAATTGCGGCCTCTATATTACCTAAATCCGTCACCACACCGATCGCGATGGCGGTGGGCGGCAGCCTCGGTGGCATCCCGGCGATCAGTGCCGTGTGCGTGATTTATGTCGGTATTCTCGGGGCGGTATTAGGCCATACGCTGCTGAACGCCATGCGTATTCGCACCAAATCTGCGCGTGGTCTGGCGATGGGGACCGCATCTCACGCCCTCGGCACCGCCCGCTGCGCGGAGCTGGATTATCAGGAAGGGGCGTTCAGCTCCCTGGCGCTGGTGATCTGCGGGATCATGACCTCGCTGATTGCGCCGTTCCTGTTCCCGATTATTCTGGCGGTAATGGGCTAAAATTTGCGACGCGTCGCGCATTTTTAATTTGAGTTTCATAAGTTGCACACATAATGAGATCTGAGTCACATATAAAGCCCCGGCGGCTCCGTACACTACCGATCCATTAACCTTTATGAGGCAACGCCATGCATCCACGTTTTCAATCAGCTTTCGCTCAGCTTGCAGAGAATTTGCAGTCAGCCCTGGCCCCGGTTCTGGCGGATGCACACTTCCCCGCCCTGCTGACGGCTGAACAGGTCACCGCACTGAAACGTGCCACCGATCTGGATGATGACGCGCTGGCCTTTGCGCTTCTGCCGCTGGCGGCGGCCTGCGCCCGCGCCGACCTGTCCCATTTCAACGTGGGTGCCATTGCGCGCGGCGTAAGCGGTACCTGGTACTTCGGCGGCAATATGGAGTTTCTCGGGGCGACCATGCAGCAGACCGTGCATGCCGAACAGAGCGCCATCAGCCACGCCTGGCTGCGCGGCGAAAAATCCCTGCAGGCCATCACCGTGAACTACACGCCGTGCGGCCACTGCCGTCAGTTTATGAACGAGCTTAACAGCGGTTTGCAGCTGCGCATCAACCTGCCGGGCCGCGATCCGCATACGCTGGCGGATTACCTGCCGGACGCCTTCGGGCCGAAGGATCTGGAGATAAAATCCCTGCTGATGGATGAGCAGGATCATGGCTACGCCGTGAGCGGAGACGAGCTGGCCCAGGCCGCTATCCGCGCCGCCAACCAGTCGCACGCCCCCTACAGCAACTCCCCGAGCGGAGTGGCGCTGGAGTGTCGCGATGGCCGCATCTTCACCGGCAGCTATGCCGAGAACGCCGCCTTTAACCCGACGCTGCCGCCGCTGCAGGGCGCACTCAACCTCCTCAGCCTCAACGGTTACGACTACCCGGATATTCAGCGCGCCATTCTGGCGGAAAAAGCCGATGCTCCGCTGATCCAGTGGGATGCCACCGCGGCGACGCTACGCGCGCTGGGTTGTACCAGCATCGACCGCGTGCTGCTGGCGTAAGTCTCTGATGCGGGCAGCAATGCCCGCACAATTGATGAAAATCCCCCCAATTAAACCGCCGTTTCTTGCGCTTACCAGACGGGTAAAGTAGCCTGAGTGAAATTTCACCTTTGGTAAGAGTCATCTGTATGTTAAAGCGCGTGTTTTACAGCCTGGTTGCCCTGATCGCCATCGTGCTGTTGACTGCGCTGGGCCTCGACCGCTGGATGAGCTGGAAAACAGCCCCCTATATCTTTGATGACCTTCAGGATCTGCCCTACCGCCAGGTTGGCGTGGTGCTTGGCACCGCCAAGTATTACCGCACCGGGGTGATCAACCAGTATTACCGCTACCGCATTCAGGGGGCGCTCAACGCCTACAACAGCGGCAAGGTCAACTACCTGCTGCTGAGTGGCGACAACGCTCTGCAGAGCTATAACGAGCCGGTCACCATGCGTAAAGACTTGATTGCCGCAGGCGTGGACCCGGCGGATATCGTGCTCGACTACGCCGGTTTCAGGACCCTCGATTCCATTGTCCGCACCCGTAAGGTGTTTGATACCAACGATTTCATCATCATCACCCAGCGCTTCCACTGCGAGCGCGCGCTGTTTATTGCCCTGCATATGGGCATTCAGGCGCAGTGCTATGCCGTCCCGTCACCAAAAGACATGCTCACCGTGCGGGTGCGTGAATTTGGTGCCCGTCTGGGGGCGCTGGCCGATCTGTATGTCTTCAAACGCGAACCGCGCTTCTTAGGCCCGCTGGTGCCGATCCCGGCGATGCTCGAAGTGCCGGAAGATGCCCAGGGTTATCCGGCAGTGACGCCGGAGCAGCTGCTGGAGATGCAGAAGAAGAAATAAACCTCGCCGGGTGGCGGCTTCGCCTTACCCGGCCTACAAAACCCCGCAATACCGTAGGCCTGTGCAAGCGCAGCGCCGCCGGGCATCAGCCGCACCTCTGCCACATCGCCGGGTGGCGGCTTCGCCTTACCCGGCCTACAAAACCCCGCAATACCGTAGGCCCGTGCAAGCGCAGCGCCGCCGGGCATCAGCCGCACCGCTGCCACATCGCCGGGTGGCGGCTTCGCCTTACCCGGCCTACAAAACCCCGCAATACCGTAGGCCTGTGCAAGCGCAGCGCCGCCGGGCATCAGCCGCACCTCTGCCACATCGCCGGGTGGCGGCTTCGCCTTACCCGGCCTACAAAACCCCGCAATACCGTAGGCCCGTGCAAGCGCAGCGCCGCCGGGCATAAAAAAACCCGCATTACGCGGGTTTTTTCGTTATCAGCAATCTTATTTCTTACGCGCGTACTTCAGGGAGTCCAGCGCAACGGCGAAGATAATGATCGCGCCCTTGATGATGTACTGCCAGTACGGGTTCACGCCGATATAGGTCAGACCGTAGTTAATAACGGTGAAGATGATAACACCGGTTACCACGCCCAGTACGGTACCCACACCACCGCTGAACGACACGCCACCGACGACGCACGCGGCAATCGCATCCAGCTCATACATAAAGCCGAGGTTGTTGGTGGCAGAGCCGATACGGCCCGCTTCCAGCAGACCACCGAACGCGTAGAACACGCCGGACAGGGCATAGATCACCAGCAGGTTCAGCGCCACGTTAACACCGGAGACTTTCGCCGCTTCCGGGTTACCGCCGATAGCGAAGATGTTCTTACCGAAGCGGGTTTTGTTCCACAGCACCCAGACAAAGGCCACCGCAATCAGGGCATAGAAGGTGATGTAAGAGAGGCGGAAGCTACCCAGCGCGATAAAGCCCTGCGCAAAGGTGGAGAAGCCGCTGTCGAAACCGGAAATCGGCGATGCACCCACGAAGTCGTAGTACAGGGAGTTGATACCGTAAACGATGATCATCGTACCCAGGGTGGTGATGAACGGCGTTACGTTCAGGTAAGCGATGATGATGCCGTTAATCAGACCAATAATCGCACCGATAGCGCAGACAATCAGGACCACCAGGATAATAGGCATGGTCGCCATTTCCGGGAACACCTTGTTGGCGTTTTCCATCGATTGCAGAAGCGTTGCCGCGACAACCGCCGCCAGGCCGACCTGACGACCGGCTGACAGGTCGGTACCCTGGGTAACGATCAGGCCCGCCACGCCCAGGGCGATAATAATACGTACAGAAGACTGCGTCAGAATGTTACTTAAGTTCAGCAGACTTAAGAATGTCGGATCCTGGAAAATAATAATGGCCAGCAAGACTAAAAGAACAACGTAAATACCGCCTTCTTTCAGATAAGTAAGAAAACTTTTCTTATTTAACGCACTCATGAGGAGCCCCTAATCTTAAAGGTGCAAAGACGCAAGACGCAAAATTTCGTTTTGCGTTGTCGTTTTGGTTTCAACAATTCCGGCAACGAGACCATTGCTCATAACCAGAATACGATCTGTGATCCCTAACAATTCCGGCATTTCGGACGAAATAATAATAATCCCTTTATCTTTCTTGGCTAATTCAGCAATCAGCTGATAAATTTCAAATTTTGCACCAACGTCGATACCACGGGTTGGTTCATCCAGCATCAGAATTTCAGGCTGGGTTAATAACCAGCGTCCAATAATTACCTTTTGCTGGTTACCACCGGAGAGCGAACCAATTTGCGTGCGATGTCCTGGGGTTTTTACGCGCATCGAGTCAATTACCCACTGGGTATCGCTCTTCATGCGGGTATTATCCAACAGGCCGATTTTGTTTTTGTAATTATGAATATTAGAAATTAAGGAGTTAAAGTTAATATCCAGATAAGCGTAAATACCGGTCGAGCGACGCTCTTCCGTCACCAGCGCAAAGCCGTGGTTAATGGCTTCGTTGGCGTTATGGTTATTGATCTTTTTCCCGTGCAGGGTGATGGTCCCGCCGGATTTCTCGCGAATACCGAACAGGGTCTCCACGATATCGGTACGCTTGGCCCCCACCAGACCGGCAATCCCGAGGATCTCCCCTTTATGCAGGTCGAAGGAGATGTCGCGAATGGAGGGCTGACGCAGTGAAGTCAGGTTGCGCACCTCCAGAATCACTTCTCCGGGCTTGTTCTCTTTGTTCGGGAAACGCTGGTTCAGGGAGCGGCCCACCATCATGGCAATGATCTTGTCCATGTCCAGCCCTTCCAGCGGCTGGGTGGCGATCCACTGGCCGTCGCGCAGTACCGTAATCTCATCACACAGCTGGAAGATCTCTTCCATTTTGTGCGAGATATAAACGATGCCGCAGCCGCGATCCTTCAGCTTACGGATGATGGTGAACAGATGGTTCACCTCTTTTTCCGTTAACGAAGAGGTCGGCTCATCCATAATTACGATTTTCGCGTTATAGGAGAAGGCCTTGGCGATTTCGATCATCTGCATCTGTGAAACCGATAATGTACCGACGCGCGCACGCGGATCGATATCAATATCCAGTTCATCAAAAATTGCTTTGGTGTCGCGATACATTTTGTCCTGATCGACAAATACGCCTTTGGTCGGATAACGACCCAACCACATATTGTCCATAACAGAACGCTGAAGTACCAGGTTAAGTTCCTGGTGAACCATCGAAATACCGTTTTCCAGTGCCTCTTTGGCGGAATGGAAATCGATCTCTTTCCCCTGAAAAAGAATGCTGCCAGAATCTTTTTGATAGATCCCAAATAAGCATTTCAATAATGTTGATTTACCCGCACCGTTTTCACCCATTAAGGCGTGAATGGAGTGAGGCCGTACTTTTAAATTAACATTATCCAGTGCTTTAACCCCGGGAAACGACTTGTTGATACCGCTCATTTCCAACAAGTATTCACCGGACGACTGAGTCGTTGTGCTGACCATAATTATACCTTCTCGGCCTCGCGTCGCGTGATAAAAGGGCGCAGAAACTGCGCCCAGTGGAATGCTTTAACTTATTTACCGGTGAACTGCGCCAGGTTTTCCTGATCTACGCCAACGTACGGTACGCGAACAACTTTGTTGTCGATTTTCCAGTTGGTGCCGTCAGCTGCGCCTTTGCCTTCTGCCAGGTTTTTCGCCAGATCGAAGGTGGCTTTCGCCTGGTTGTTGGCATCGTTCAGCACGGTACCGGCCATTGCGCCAGATTTAACCAGTGCCAGCGCTTCTGGCAGAGCATCCACGCCAAATACCGGGATAGAGGATTTGTTGTGTGCTTTCAGGGCTTCTACAGCACCCATTGCCATCGCATCGTTGTTGGCGATAACCACTTCGATTTTGTTAGCGTTCGGGCCAGACAGCCATGCGTCCATCTTGTCTTTCGCCTGTGCGGTGTCCCACATGGCGGTATCTAATGCCAGCTGCTGAGTTTTCAGGCCCTTGTCGTTCAGCTCTTTGATCACGTAAGTGGTACGTGCTTCAGCATCCGGGTGGCCTGGCTCGCCTTTCAGCAGCACAAACTGAACCTGACCGTCTTTGTTCAGATCCCAGTTCGGGTTAGCAGCCCAGTGTTTAGCAATCAGGTCGCCCTGAATGATGCCGGATTCTTTGGAGTCGGTGCCCACGTAGAAGGCTTTGTCGTAGCTATCCAGCGCTTTACGGGAAGGTTCTTTGTTGAAGAACACCACTGGCACATTCTGGCCACGCGCTTTCTCAATAACGGTGCCTGCAGCCGCCGGGTCAACAAGGTTGATTGCCAGTGCTTTCACGCCTTTTGCCAGCAGTACGTCGATCTGGTCGTTCTGTTTTGACTGGTCATTCTGGGAGTCATTCATCAGCAGCTGCACTTCTGGAGCTGATTTACCCTCTTTCTCGATGGCTTTACGCACAACAGACATAAAGTTGTCGTCGTATTTATAGATAGTCACACCAATACGGCTATCTGCAGCGTGCGCGGTTGCACCAAAAAGCATGCTTGCCATAACAGCAGACAGAGTCAACACCTTCTTATTCATGATATCTCCGGTTTTTTTTATGCAGGGTAGTTCGTGTGAATAACGATCGGCGGGCAAATGTTAATGAAACGTTAATGCCGGCCGAAGTCCACTTATAAAATTTCTATCTTCCTTGGTCGGTAACGCTCCAGAATGCGTTTTTTTGGATGTTTAACGTGCCCTGGCTATAGTGAAAGTGATTATTCACCGTTACATAGCGTTTCAGTCACTAAAACGCTGACATCATAGACAGCGCATTGTTAACTTACTGTGAATTTACTCACAAATTGAAAACGGTTACATCACGGCGAATTATTAGTTAGTGATCGGTGCCACAATTTGCCGCAGGGCTACCGAGTGACGACGCACTAAAGTCGGCATAAAACAGTGTGTTGCGGTGATATCCAGTTTCCCTGCGGCCCCCTGCAACGCCAGCTCCGTGGCCAGCCGTGCCATAGAGGCAATAGGGTAGCGCACCGTGGTCAGCTGAGGGTCCGTGTAACGGGCAATCGGAATATCATCGAAACCAATCAATGACAGATGCTGTGGCACCGCAATGCCGTTGTCCTTCAGCGCCGTTAGCGCGCCTGCGGCCATGCTATCGTTGTAGGCAAAGACCGCGGTCAGCTGCAGGTTGCGCCCGAGTAGCTCCACCATGGCCGCCTCTCCGCCCTGCATGTCCGGCGCACCTGTACCAATCCAGCTGTCCGATGCGGTAATGCCCTGCTCCAGCAACGCTTTCTGCCAGCCTTCACGACGCATTTCGTCATCCTCAATGCGGTGGCTTGACGCAAGATAGCCGATGCGCTGATGTCCGTTGTTCACCAGCATCCGCGTCGCCATCATCGCTCCGCTGACGTTATCAAGGCAGACGCAGCGGTGGGCATAGCCAGGCACGATGCGGTTGATCAGCACCATGCCGGGGATCTGCTCCATCAGAGAAGACAGCTCCTCATCGCTTAAGGCTTTTGAGTGGACAATCAGGGCGTTACAGCGCTGACGGATCAACACCTCAATGGCATTACGCTCTTTTTCCGCCTCGTGATAGCTGTTGCCGATCAGCACATTTTTCTGGTGTTCCTGGGCAACCATGTCCACGGCTTTCACCAGTGCGCCAAAGAAGGCATCCGACACGTCCATCACCACCACGCCGATGGTGTCGCTGACCTGGGTCGCCAGCGCCTGGGCGTTGGCGTTCGGCCGGTAGCCGAGCGCCGTGACGGCTTTCATCACGCACTCGCGGGTCTCCGGACTGACCAGCGCGCTGTTATTGAGAACCCGGGAAACGGTGGCGACAGAAACGCCCGCCTGACGCGCGACGTCACGAATGGTGATCATATTCACCATCCTTATTTAGATTGCAGCAACTCACAGACACCCCCTGTGTTTAGCAAGGTGACTATTCTGGCAGCGAGAAAGGGAGGACTACGTGAAGAAGCTCACAAGGATGAAAACGGTTACATCCGTTTTGTTAATGATTGTGATCCAGATCGTTATCCGGATGTATTACTTAATGAAACCCCTGCAGCACGTGCGGTCAATTGCCGCCACAGCCATTCCAGCGGACCCTGGCGGAAATGGCGCAGCCAGAAAACCGAGAACAGGATGTTCACCAGCCAGACTGGCAGGACAAAACCCAGCAGCTGCAGGCGATCAAAATGCATAAACAGGCCTAACTGATAGAACAGGGTCGTGCAGATAAGGGTCTGGAGAAGATAGTTGCTAAGCGCCATCCGCCCCACGCAGGCCACCGCCATCACCAGCCGGAAACGACAGAGCTGCGGCCAGAAGCCATACATCAGCGCGGCATAGCCTATCGTCTGCAGCGGCGCGCTAAGTTCGCGCGGTGCCTGTAACAGAAACGCACACCAGCGGTAATCCCAGTTCAGATACCACTGGGCGATCACCGCCGGGAGATTAATCGCCAAACCGGCCAGCACCAACCACAGCCCGGTACGCCGATAGTGACGCAGGCTAAACTCGCCTTTCAGCCAGCCGGTACGCATCAGCGCGGCGCCGATCAGCATCATTCCCGCCAGCTGCCAGCCGTACTGCGCTCCAAGCGCCAGCAGGCTGTTGCCAATCATATCGGCCCGGTTGCTGATGGCCTCCATTCCGCCGCCCAGTTTCCAGTACTGCTCATACTGGAGACTGGCCGCATCCGGCACCCAGGAACGATTGGTAGAGCCGCCCGAGATAACCCCCAGTAGCAGCAGGATGGCAACGCCGATGAGAAAAAGCACCACCCCGGTATTAAAGAGGTTTTTGACATCGCGGGCATCGCGGATGATGCGCCAGCAGATCAGCCCCACCAGCCCGTAGGCCAGCAGAATGTCACCGTCCCAGAACAGCAGCCCGTGAATAAACCCGAGCAGCACCAGCAGCGAGAGGCGGGCCTGGATCCAGCGCTTTCCGCGCTTCAACAGTAGCTGAAGTCCGGCACCGAACAGCAGGGCAAACAGGGTGAGGAATTTGACCTGGGCGAAGAGGTCCAGCACCGCCCACGTCCAGGCGTCACTGAGGGTAATATCGCCATACCAGGCGGGATTGAGGTAAGCGGCTTTCGGCAGACCGAAGCCGCTGATATTGAGCAGCAGAATACCCAGAATAGCGACGCCACG
The DNA here is from genome assembly GCF_049974505.2 of Leclercia sp. TB492. Taxonomy (NCBI): domain Bacteria; kingdom Pseudomonadati; phylum Pseudomonadota; class Gammaproteobacteria; order Enterobacterales; family Enterobacteriaceae; genus Leclercia; species Leclercia sp. TB492. The sequence goes on from NZ_CM127572.1 coordinate 3,134,825, forward strand.
AACGAAATCCAGCGTGACATTTCTTTCCATGTACCCTGCCCTGATGATCAGTTGTGGTGACGTACGGCGCGCAGGAACTCCTGACGGGTGTTCTGGCTTGATTTAAACAGGCCGCCTAACGAGGTGGTCGTGGTGGCGCTGGTGGCATCACGAATGCCGCGCGCTTTCACGCAGTAATGCACCGCGTCAATGGAAACCGCCACGTTGTTGGTGCCAAGCAGCGTTTGCAGCGCGATGAGGATCTGCTGGGTTAAACGCTCCTGCACCTGCGGACGCTGGGCAAAGAACTGCACGATACGGTTAATCTTCGACAGGCCAATCACCGAGTCTTTCGGAATATAGGCCACGGTCGCTTTGCCGTCGATGGTCACAAAGTGGTGTTCACAGGTGCTGGTCAGGGTGATATCACGCACCGTCACCATCTCATCTACCTTCATTTTGTTTTCGATGACGGTGATTTTCGGGAAATTAGCGTAATCAAGCCCGGAGAAAATCTCATCGACATACATTTTGGCGATGCGACGTGGGGTCTCCATCAGACTGTCATCGCTCAAATCGAGATTCAGCAGCTGCATGATTTCGGTCATATGCCCGGAAATAAGACGTTTACGCGTTTCGTTGTCCAGATCCTGAACCGGCGGACGCAACGGGGTTTCAAGACCGTGTGCGACCAGCGCTTCGTGGACGAGAGCTGCTTCTTTACTCATTGATGACATTCTTTTCTCCTGCAGGTGCGGTGCTCTTCTGCCCTCCGTGGGGCAAAATGTGCACTCATTGTGCGCGAGGCGGCGAGCATAATCCAGTATTCACCGCGATAATTATTCCAATTGCCGTTACCTTTCAACCTGACGCTGCCAGACCAGCCCACCCGCCACGAAAAGGGCGATACCAGCAAGGCCCAGGGCGGGCTCCAGCTGATGGGTAAGCCAGCTCGACAGCGCCGAGGTCATCGGGCCAATCAGCTGCCCGACCGCATAGCCGGTTGTCAGTAACCCGGCCATATAACGCGTGTGATTCGGTGCCAGTTCACGCCCGTAGAGCAACGAGAGCTGGACCGCACATAAAAATCCTCCGCCGACCAGCAGCGCACCGGTCACCAGACCGGCCATCCCCGGCATCAGCCAGGCGGCAATCACCCCCACCGCCTGCAGCCAGAGCACCAGCGCCAGCCTGCGATGGGTGGTAGAGACATGACGCAGGGCGATACTTAGCGCAATGCCCAGCACCGAGGCGACGCCGAACACCGGCCAGACAAACTGGGCAAACGCGCTGCCGGGAAAGCGCAGCGCCGCCATCTGCGATAAAAAGGTCGCCGGGAGGATGTAGCCAAACCCGGCGAGGCTGTAGCTCCAGACCAGACGACGCAGATCGCGGGTCAGCGTCAGCGGCTCCGGCGTGGTGCCCGGACGATGCAGCTGCCCGGCCCGCGGCAGGTAGCGGGCCACCAGCGCGATCAGCACCAGCGCCAGCACGCCGTAGATTTGCCACGCGGCGCCGGCTGATAACCCGTGCGCCTGGATCCACACCGCCAGCAGACCGCTGATGGTAATACCCGCTCCGGGCCCGGCGAAGACCGCAGCACTCAGGCCAGGTTTACCGAAATGGGCCAGCCGCTCGTTGGTCCAGGCGGCCACCAGCACCATTGACCAGCCGCTCATGCAGCCAATCACAAAGCGCAGCAGCCCGTGGACCAGGGCGTTATCTGCGACCGCCGAAAGTAGGGTCAGCGCCACCGCGCCAATAATCCCCAGCCACAGCCGACCTTCGACAAACCGGTGCGCGCGCATGGCATCCCACGCCCCCACCAGATAGCCGAGGTAGTTCATGGCCGCCACCAGCCCGGCGCTGGTCAGGGTGAGTTGCCCTCCCGCAATCATCAGCGGTACCTGTGGTGTAAAGGCAAAGCGCCCTATTCCCATCGCCACCACCAGAACCACAAATCCGCTGAGCGCGATACGCAGCGCCATGACCACTCCAGTTGTTAAAGTTTCGTAAATTCATGATGCAGGATATGTCGTTAATGCGGAAGTGAAAGTTACTCACTCGTTATTGAATTATCTGTATTATGACCTTCATCTCTCTATACAACCTTCCTGAAGGAGCCCTGCATGGAACTGCTCGAAGAGCACCACTGTTTTGAAGGTCGACAGCAGCGCTGGCGTCATGACTCCGCGGTGCTGAACTGTGCGATGACGTTCAGCATCTTTCTGCCCCCGTCTAACGGCGCAGCAAAACCGCCGGTGCTGTACTGGCTCTCCGGCCTGACCTGCAACGATGAGAACTTCACGACCAAAGCGGGCGCCCAGCGGGTGGCGGCGGAGCTGGGGATCGCCCTGGTGATGCCTGATACCAGCCCGCGCGGTGACGAGGTGGCGGACGATGCCGGTTACGACCTGGGCAAAGGCGCCGGATTCTACCTGAATGCCACCCAGGAACCCTGGGCGCGTCATTACCGGATGTATGATTACCTGCGCGATGAACTGCCGGCGCTGATCCAGGCGGAATTTGCGGTATCCGATCGCTGTGCAATCAGCGGCCATTCGATGGGCGGTCACGGTGCACTGGTGATGGCGCTGAAAAATCCGGGTAAATACGTCAGCGTATCGGCATTTTCGCCGATCGTGAACCCGTCCCAGGTGCCGTGGGGGCAAAAAGCGTTCACCCATTACCTGGGTGAGGATGCAGAGGCCTGGCAGGCATGGGACAGCTGTGCGCTGATGCTGGCCAGCCAGCCGGAACAGGCGATCCCGACGCTTATCGATCAGGGGGATGCCGATCAGTTCCTGGCGAGCCAGTTACAGCCGGCGGTGCTGGCGGAAGCCGCGCGCCAGAAGGCCTGGCCGCTGACGTTGCGTATCCAGCCGGGCTACGATCACAGCTATTTCTTTATTGCGTCCTTTATTGAAGATCATCTGCGCTTCCATGCGCAGCAGTTGTTGAAGTAAGTGCAGCCCTCATGCCCGGTGGCGCTTCGCTTACCGGGCCTACAAAACCCACACCAGCCCGTGGGCCAGGCAAGCGCAGCGCCGCCCGGCAAACAGACCGCACCAGCCCGTAGGCCGGGCAAGCGCAGCGCCCCCGGCAAACAGACCGCACCAGCCCGTAGGCCGGGCAAGCGCAGCGCCCCCGGCAAACAGACCGCACCAGCCCGTAGGCCGGGCAAGCGCAGCGCCCCCGGCAAACAGACCGCACCAGCCCGTAGGCCGGGCAAGCGCAGCGCCGCCCGGCAAACAGACCGCACCAGCCCGTAGGCCGGGCAAGCGCAGCGCCCCCGCAAACAGACCGCACCAGCCCGTAGGCCGGGCAAGCGCAGCGCCCCCGGCAAACAGACCGCACCAGCCCGTAGGCCGGGCAAGCGCAGCGCCCCCGGCAAACAGACCGCACCAGCCCGTAGGCCGGGCAAGCGCAGCGCCGCCCGGCAAACAGACCGCACCAGCCCGTAGGCCGGGCAAGCGCAGCGCCCCCGGCAAACAGACCGCACCAGCCCGTAGGCCGGGCAAGCGCAGCGCCGCCCGGCAAACAGACCGCACCAGCCCGTAGGCCGGGCAAGCGCAGCGCCCCCGCAAACAGACCGCACCAGCCCGTAGGCCGGGCAAGCGCAGCGCCCCCGGCAAACAGACCGCACCAGCCCGTAGGCCGGGCAAGCGCAGCGCCCCCGGCAAACAGACCGCACCAGCCCGTAGGCCGGGCAAGCGCAGCGCCGCCCGGCAAATAGACCGCACCAGCCCGTAGGCCGGGCAAGCGCAGCGCCCCCGGCAAACAGACCGCACCAGCCCGTAGGCCGGGCAAGCGCAGCGCCGCCCGGCAAACAGACCGCACCGCTCCGGCGATCCCTCGATCAGAACTGGTAATCTACCGCCATAAAGTAACGGCGACCTTCTTCGGTATAGCTGTAGTCGTCGCGGCTGAGATCTTTATCCAGCAGGTTCATGACCCCCGCACGCAGCTTGACGTTTTTGGTTGCCTGCCATGCACCACCGGTGTTCCACACCACGTAACCGCCCGGCGTTGCGGCGCCATCGGTAACGGTGCGTTTCTCACCCGTATAGTTACCCTGCACGTAGAAGGACCACGCCTGGGTTGCCTGCCAGTCCAGCGTGCCGTTCGCGGTATGGAACGGCAGCTCAGAGAGCGGCTTGTTCTCGCCGTTGCTGATATCACGCCCGTCGTTATAGGTGTAATTCAACGTCATGCGCCAGTCTTCGGCAATCGGGAACTTAACTTCCGTCTCCAGACCGCGGATACGCGCCTTATTGACGTTGTAGTAACGGAACACCGGTTCGCCATCGGCATTCAGCCCGACGTAGTTCGGGTAGCCCTGCGCCTGATTGACGTTCGCGGTACGCAGAATGCTGATGCGGTCATCAACGTCGTTCTGGAAGGCGGTAATGCTGCCCTGCACGCCCTCTAACCAGCCCTCTTCCCCGTTGTAGTAGAGACCCAGCTCGATGCTTTCGCTGGTTTCCGGCTTCAGATCCGGGCTACCGACAATTTCACAGGCACCACGGCAGGAGCCGGTGGTCCAGTCCGGGCTCAGTTGCAGCAGGGATGGCGCTTTAAATGCCGTCGCCCAGCCGCCTTTTACCGTCAGGGTATCGGTGGCGTTATAGACCAGATAAGCACGCGGGCTCCAGTGGTCGCCGTAGGTTTCGTGGTCATCCATACGCACGCCGGTGGTCAGCGCCAGCGGCTCGAAGATCCGCCATTCGTCTTCCAGGAACAGCGCATACTGGCTGGCCGAGGTATTACTGCTGCTGCCGCCGGTGATGTTAACCGGATCTTTCAGCTTGTCGTGACGCCATTCCCCGCCAAAGGTCAGGAGCTGGTTAATCTCCCCCAGCGGCAGGACGTATTTGCCGTCAATGGAGTTGCTTTCGGAGGTAATTGGGTTGCTGTTGCCCGGGTTTTTGTTATCAACCTTCTCGCCGTAGAATTTCAGCTCGCTGTTGCCCACGCCCCAGCGGCCGTTGTGGCTCAGGGAGTAGTTCTGGCGCTCAAGGCGGTTCTGATCCAGCGAGTCGGAGTCACGATCCTGACGGTCAAAACCGTAGCCCGCGGTGAAATCGTGGTTCTCGTTCGGGGTCCAGGCAAATTCCACGTTGGCATCGCGGCTGGTAAAGCCTTCAATGCGCGGGGTTTCTCCGGTAGCGCTGGTGGTTGAATCCTGCGGATCGTCTTTGTCGCGTTTAGACAGGCTGCCGAAGGCCTTCAGGCCGAGGACGCCATCCACCAGCGGGCCGCTGGTATAGAACTGGCCGCCATAGGTATCGCCACGATCGCGGTGTTCCTGAATCGTGGTGTCGGCGGTGAGGGTGCCGGTCCATTTCTGGCCGATCTTTTTGGTGATGATGTTGACCACGCCGCCCAGGGCATCGGAGCCGTAGAGGGAGGACATCGGACCGCGCACCACTTCGATGCGTTCGATGGCGTCAACCGGAACCCAGTTGAGATCGAAGTCGTTATGGCGGAAAACGGCATTGCGCGAGTTGACGCGTTTACCGTCAACCAGGATCAGCGTGTAGCTGCTGTCCAGACCGCGAATACTGACGCCCTTACGGTTGTCCCCTTCGTCAGTTAACTGCACGCCCGGCACATCCTTTAATACATCTTTCAGGTTCTGCACCGGCTTGCGCTGCAGATCCTGCTGAGTGATGACGCTGATACTGGCCGGGGCATCTTTCAGGTTTTGCTCGTTGGCCGAGGCGGTCACCACCATGGTGTCGCCAGATTCCGCCGCAACTACTGGCAGGGCCAGGGACAGAGCAGACGCGCACAGCCCTCCCCGAACGAAGGGATTCAACCTAAACATTTCCTATCTCCATGAGGTAAACACAGCAAAATCAAATATGTACTGCTCACAATTGCATTGCATGCCGCCCGCTTCTCTGGCAGGTCGGCCGGGTAATTCTTTGCAGGTGTGGGCACAACATCCTCCCCTGACCAGGGCGACGATGCTGACTCCTTCATCCCTTTGATTACTTTGCTAATGATAAAGCAAACGATAACTATTATCAATTCAATTGTTAAAAGTTATGTCAAGAGTGCATAGTGTGGAGAAATAAAAAAACCCGCTCGGGTGAGCGGGTTAAAGAGAGGCGTTGCGGTTATTTTTTAAAGCTATTCGGGAATTCCATTTCGCTATAGCTGACAAACTTCGTTCCCTTCGCCAGCTTGTAGCCAAACCAGATGATCAGGAACAGCGGAATACCGATATAGGTCGCTGCCACGCCGCCCCAGTCAATGGTGTCGGCGAGGAAGGCTTCGTAGTTCTGACCCAGAGTGATGATCAGACACAGCACAAAGGCGAAGATCGGCCCCAGCGGGAAGAACCCGGAGCGGTACGGCAGGTTGCTAATGTCATAGCCCTGCTTCACGTAGCCGCGACGGAAACGGTAGTGGCTGATGGCGATACCGAGCCAGGCGATAAAGCCCGTCATCCCGGAGGTGTTCAGCAGCCACAGGTAGACCGTCTGGTTGCCAAACATTGAGGTCAGGAAGCACAGGCAGGCAATCACGGTGGTGGCATACAGCGCGTTACGCGGCACGCCGCCCCGGGACAGCTTCGCGAAAATACGCGGCGCTTTGCCGTCGCAGGCCAGGGAGTAGAGCATACGGGTAGAGGCGTACATCCCGGAGTTACCCGCCGACAGTACCGCCGTCAGGATCACCGCATTCATCACCGCCGCCGCAGAGAGCAGACCGGCATGCTGGAATACCAGGGTGAACGGGCTGACGCTGATGTCTTTCACATCGTTACGCAGCAGGCTCGGATCGGTATACGGAATGATCAGGCTGATAATCAGGATGGCAAACACATAGAACAGCAGGATACGCCAGAAGACCTGCCGCACCGCCCGCGGAATGTTCTTCTCCGGGTTTTCGGATTCACCGGCGGCAATACCAATAAGCTCCGTTCCCTGGAAGGAGAAACCGACGATCATCGCCACGCCAATCATCGCCGAGAAGCCCCCGGCAAAGGGCGCATCGCCAATCCCCCAGTTGCTCCAGCCCGCCGGTTCGGTGCCTTTGAAGATGCCGAAGATCATCGCCACGCCCACGGCGATAAAGATGATCACCGTGGCGACTTTGATCAGCGAGAACCAGTATTCCGCTTCGCCAAAACCGCGCACGGAGATGTAGTTCAGCAGGAAGATCAGTCCGAGGAAGATGGCGCTCCAGATCCAGCCCGGCGTATCCGGGAACCACCAGGTCATCACCAGCTGCGAGGCCACGAGATCCACGGCGATGGTGACCGCCCAGTTGTACCAGTAGTTCCAGCCCAGCGCGAAGCCGAAGCCTTCTTCCACGTATTTCTGACCGTAGGTGGAGAAAGAACCGGATACCGGCATATATGCCGCCAATTCGCCCAGGCTGGTCATCAGGAAGTAGACCATCAAACCGATCAGGATATAGGAAAAGAGCGCGCCGCCAGGGCCCGCTGCAGAAATGGTCGCTCCAGAGGCGACAAACAAACCTGTACCGATAGAACCGCCAATGGCAATCATCGTCAGGTGACGCGCCTTGAGTTCGCGACGTAGCGCGGGCGCTTCTGTGGTTTTATTTTCGGAAACCATATGAAAATGCTGTCCATTCAAAAAATGAGGCGCGATTGTAGCAGACGATCGCCAGCTCTTCCGGCACAAATGCCCTGTTATAAGAGAGCTTCATGACCGGGCCGGGATTATAAGTAAAGCAGAGAATGACGCCGGTGTGCGAAACAGATCCCGGCGGGTAAATCGCCGCCGGGCGGGCTTACATTTCGCAGTAGCGCAGAAAACGCTGCAGGGAGTTGGAGAGGTGCTTCTGGCGATGATGGATGCGCCACAGGGTACGCACCAGCTTAGTCGGCAGCGGAACGGGGATCTCCACAAGCGTGCCGCTCTCCAGCTGTTCAGCAATCACCCGGCGTGACAGGCAGCTGATGCCAAGACCGTGGCGCACCGCATGTTTGATCGCCTCCGAGTTGCCCAGCTCCATGCCCATATGAAACTGCGGCAGATGCGAAAGCAGCAGATAATCGACGATCTCCCGCGTGCCCGACCCCTGCTCGCGCAAAATCCACGGTGCCTGCGCCAGCCGCTCCAGCGTCACCTCCTGCTGCAATAAAGAAGAGGCCGGCGAGGCGAAGACTACCAGCTCATCCTCCAGCCAGGGTTCGGCAATGATGTCGGCGTTGTGGCACGGCCCTTCGATAAGGCCAATATCCACCCGAAAGTCGATCACCGCGGTGATCACGTCCTGGCTGTTGCCGACGCTCATCTCCAGCGGCAAAGACGGGAAATCGCGGCGGTAGCGGGCAATCACCTCCGGCAGGATATAGTTGCCGATGGTGCTGCTGGCATAGACGCGAATGGCGCCGTTATCCTCGCGAAACAGCTGTTCGATCTCGACGGTCTGCTCCAGCAGCGCCAGCGCGCGGGGATAGAGCAAGCGCCCGTGCTCGTTAACCACCAGCCGCTTCCCTACCCTGTCAAAGAGCTGAACCCCCAGCTGGCCTTCAAGATCGGTCAGCGCGGCGCTGACCGCGGACTGGGATAGCGCCAGCATTTGGGAAGCCTGGGTAGTCGACCCGCTTTTCAGCACTTCGGCAAAGACTTCAAGCTGGCGTAACGTAATGTGCATAGTTGCCATCCGGTACGGTAAGCACTCTGCTTACCACTTATAAAGATTAATTATAAATATATAATCAATTTTATTTTTAAGCCAGCACGCCGTAACCTTTAGCCAGAGAAAAGGAGAAGGTTATGACAACACTCACCCTGCAGCATCATCGTACAGTGTGGCACTACATTCCCGGCCTGGCGCTGAGCGCGCTGGTCACCGGCGTGGCATTATGGGGCGGCAGTATTCCGGCGGTAGCCGGGGCGGGCTTCAGTGCCCTGACGCTGGCCATCCTGCTGGGGATGGTCGTCGGGAATACGGTCTATCCGCACATCTACAAGCCCTGCGATAGCGGCGTGATCTTCGCTAAGCAGCACCTGCTGCGCCTCGGGATCATCCTGTATGGCTTTCGCCTGACCTTTGCGCAGATTGCTGACATTGGGGTCAGCGGGATCGCCATCGACGTGTTAACCCTGACCAGCACCTTCTTGCTGGCCTGCTTTATCGGCCAGAAGGTGTTCGGGCTCGACAAACAGACCAGCTGGCTGATTGGCGCGGGCAGCAGCATTTGCGGTGCCGCGGCGGTACTGGCGACCGAGCCGGTAGTCAAGGCCGAGGCCAGCAAGGTGACGGTTGCCGTCGCGACGGTGGTGATCTTCGGTACCCTGGCGATCTTCCTCTATCCGGCGATGTATCCTCTGGTGGCGCACTGGTTTAGCCCGGAAACCTACGGGATTTATATTGGCTCGACGATGCATGAGGTCGCTCAGGTGGTAGCAGCCGGTCATGCCATCAGCCCGGACGCGGAGAATGCGGCGGTGATCGCCAAAATGCTGCGAGTAATGATGCTGGCGCCCTTCCTGCTGATCCTGGCGGCGCGGGTGAAACAGCTCGCCCCGGCGGGCAACGGCGAGAAGAGCAAAATCACCATTCCGTGGTTTGCGATCCTGTTTATTGTGGTGGCGGTGTTTAACTCGTTCCATCTGCTGCCCAAAGCAGCCGTCGATATGCTGGTGACGCTGGATACGGTGCTGCTGGCGATGGCGATGGCGGCGCTGGGCTTAACCACCCACGTCAGCGCCCTGAAAAAAGCCGGGGCGAAACCGCTGCTGATGGCGCTGCTGCTCTTTGTCTGGCTGATTGTTGGCGGGGGTGCCATTAACCTGGCGGTTCATAGCCTGCTGGCATAAACCACTTCAAACTTCTCCTGTTAACCCGCTATCATAAGCGTTTGCGGGTTAACAGGAGTCCCTTTATGAAATATGTTGGAGCGCACGTCAGCGCTGCTGGCGGTCTGGCGAATGCCGCCATTCGTGCCGCCGAAATTGAGGCGACCGCCTTCGCCCTGTTCACCAAAAATCAGCGCCAGTGGCGCGCCGCACCCTTAACGACTCAGGTGATTGATGAGTTCAAAGCGGCCTGCGAAAAATACCATTTCACTCCCGGCCAGATCCTGCCCCACGACAGCTACCTGATTAACCTCGGTCACCCGGTTCAGGAGGCGCTGGATAAATCCCGCGAGGCCTTCCTGGATGAGATGCAGCGCTGCGAGCAGCTCGGCCTGACGCTGCTGAACTTCCACCCAGGCAGCCATCTGACGCAGATCGACGAAGACGCCTGTCTGGCACGGATCGCCGAGTCGATCAATATCGTGCTGGAACAGACTCAAGGGGTAACAGCGGTGATTGAGAATACCGCCGGACAGGGCAGCAACCTCGGTTTCCGCTTTGAGCATCTGGCGGCCATTATCGATGGCGTGGAAGATAAAACCCGCGTCGGCGTCTGCATTGATACCTGCCATGCCTTTGCGGCGGGTTACGACCTGCGAAGCAGTGAAGAGTGTGGCAAAACCTTCGCGGAATTCGAGCGCATTGTGGGCTTCAAGTACCTGCGCGGCATGCACCTCAACGATGCGAAAAGCGCTTTTGGCAGCCGCGTTGACCGTCACCACAGCCTGGGTGAAGGCAACATCGGCCACGACGCGTTCCGCTTTATCATGCAGGACCCGCGTTTCGACGGCATTCCGATGGTGCTGGAAACCATCAACCCGGATATCTGGGCGGAAGAGATCGCCTGGCTGAAGGCACAACAGTACGCCGAGGCCACCGCATAATGATGAACGAAAGGGAAAAGCAGATCCTGAAGATCCTGCGGCGCAACCCTCTTATTCAGCAGCATGAAATCGCCCAGATCCTCGATATCAGCCGCTCGCGCGTGGCCGCGCACATCATGGATTTAATGCGTAAAGGGGCGATCAAGGGCAAGGGCTATATCCTCACCGAACAGGATTATTGCGTGGCGCTCGGCGCCATCAATATGGATATTCGCGGCGTGGCCGACATTCGCTTCCCTGAACCCTCCTCCCACCCGGGAGCAATTCAGTGCGCGGCGGGCGGCGTAGCGCGAAATATCGCCCATAACCTGGCGCTGCTGGGTCGCGAGGTGCACCTGATCTCCGCCGTCGGCAGCGATTTTTATGGCGAGACCCTGCTGGAGCAAACCCGGCTGGCGGGCGTGAACGTCCAGAGCACGATCCGCCTGCACGGGCAAAGTACGGCAACTTATCTGTCGATTGCCAACCCGCAGGACGATACCGTGCTGGCCATCAACGACACCCATATCCTGCAGGGGCTGACGCCGCAGCTGCTGAACCAGTCGCGCGAGCTGCTGGCCCATGCGGGGGTGGTGCTGGCCGACTGCAACCTTACGGCGGAATCCCTGGAGTGGGTCTTTACCCTCGCCGGGGATGTACCGGTGTTTGTCGACACGGTTTCAGAATTTAAAGCTGACAGAATTAAGCCCTGGCTGTCGCGGATCCATACCCTCAAGCCGACGCTCAAAGAGCTGCAGATTCTGGCGGAGTGCGACGAGCGTCAGGCGGCGCTGACCGCCCTGCATGAGAAAGGGGTGCAGAGGATTGTGGTGTGTCTGGAAGATGATACGGTCTTGTGCAGTGAACAGGGCGCGGAGCCGTTCCTGCTGACGCCTCCTGCGCACCCGGTTGTTGACCGTTTTGGTGCCGACGATGCCTTTATGGCGGGCCTCGTCTACGGCTTCCTCGACGGGAGCGATTTTGCTGATGCGGCCCGGTTTGCCCTCGCCTGCGCGGCCCTCTCCCGCGCCAGCGAAAGCATTAACAATCCGACCCTGTCGGTGGATAACGCCTGGTCTCTACTGGAGACCGCGCAGTAGAAAAACCGGGTAGTTTTGCTACCCGGCCTGTTCCCTCTATCCCGATAAACCGATAAAGAACCCGGCAATGGTGGCGCTCATCAGGTTAGAGAGCGTCGCCGCCACCAGCGCCCGCACGCCAAGCTGTGCAATCTCCGGGGCACGCTGGGGCGAGACCGCCGAAAACGCCCCGACCACCACGCCAATCGAGCCGAAGTTGGCGAAACCGCACAACGCGAACGAGATAATGGCGATGGTTTTCACGTCCAGCTGACCGGCGGTCTGCAGATACGGCGAGAAGTTGAGATAGGCGACGAATTCATTAATCGCCAGCTTCTGCCCGATCAGGCTGCCTGCAAGCGTCGCATCCTGCCATTCGACGCCCATGATCCACGCCAGCGGCGCGAGGGCGTAGCCAAACAACCCCTCCAGGCTCAGGCTTTCAATGCCGAACCAGCCGCCGATGCCGCCCAGCATGCCGTTCAGCAGCGCAATGATCGCCACAAAGGCCATCACCACGGTCGCCACCCCGGCGGCGATTTTCAGCCCGGTCATCGCCCCGGTCGCCGCGGCTTCGATAATGCTTTTCGGCGGGGTCTCGCTGAAAGAAAGATTCTCAAAGGTGACCTGTGACTCCTCGGTGGCCGGGCTCAGCAGGCGGGCAAAGAGGATCCCGCCGGGGATCGCCATCAACGAGGCGGCCAGCAGGTAATCAATCGGCACCCCCATGCCCGCGTAGCCAATCAGCATCGAACCGGCAATCGACGCCATCCCGCTACAAATGGCGGTAAACAGCTCGTTGCGGTTCAGCTTGTCGACAAAGGGTTTCACGATCGCCGGGATCTCGTTCTGCCCGAGGAAGATGGTGGTCACCGCCACAAAGGATTCGATTTTGCTGATGCGCAGCGCTTTCTGGAAAATGCCGCCCAGCACGCGGATCAGCAGCCCCATCACTCCGATGTAGTACAGGAGGCTGATCAGCGCGGTGACAAAGATAATGGCGGGCAGCACCCGAAAGGCAAACACGAACCCGGCCCCGTCAAACAGGGTATCCATCTTCGGCCCGACCAGCGCACCAAAGATAAAGGCGCTACCGGCATCGCTGTAGGACATGACTTTACTCACTCCGATCGCGGCCTGCTCGACCAGCCATTTGCCGGGTGGGAAATAGAGCATGATGCCGCCGATCGCCACCTGCAATACGAATGCGGCGCCGACGGTGCGCAGGCTGATACGGCGTTTATTGACCGACAGGAGGAAGGCTATCGCCAACAGTACCACCATACCCAGCAGACTTCTCATTACGTCCATAATGATTTCCTTACCTGAAAACCCGGCGACAGGCCGGGTATCCGTGATTCCACTGCGAAGACAGGCGACGGCAAACTGCCTGTGAGAGGGTTACGCGAGGCGCTGATAAGCCTTCGCGATATCGCAGGCGAGACGGGCGTTGTTAAAGACCAGCTGGATATTTGATTTCAGGCTGTCGCCGCCGGTCAATTCCGCCACGCGGGCCAGCAGGAACGGGGTGCTGGCTTTGCCGGTGACGCCCTGCTCTTCCGCCTCCCTCACCGCCTGGTCGATAGCCGCGTTGATGGTCTCTTCCGCCATTGCAAACTGTTCCGGGATGGGATTCGCCACCACCAGGCCGCCGTTAAGGCCGGTCTGCCATTTCACCGCCATGGCCCGGGCAATCGCCTCGGCGCTGTCGAGACGAATGCTGACCTCAAACGGGCTGGTGCGGCAGAAAAAGGCCGGCAGGGACTGGGTCTGATAGCCAATCAGCGGCACGCCGTTGGTTTCTAAATATTCGGTGGTTAAGCCGAGGTCGAGAATCGATTTTGCCCCTGCGCAGACGACGGCGACGTTGGTTTTTGCCAGCTCCTGTAAATCGGCGGAAATATCAAAGGTGTGCTCTGCGCCACGGTGAACGCCGCCAATCCCGCCGGTAGCAAAGACCTTAATCCCGGCCATCGCCGCAATGATCATGGTTGAGGCAACCGTCGTTGCGCCGTTGATGCCTGCCGCCACCACGAAAGGCAAATCCCGGCGGCTGACTTTGGTCACCGCATGACCTTCGCGGCCTAATAATTCAATCTCTTCTTTACTGAGCCCGACTTTCATTACGCCACGAATAATCGCAATGGTGGCCGGAATAACGCCCTGCTGGCGGATCGCATCTTCAACTTCCAGCGCCGTCTGGGCATTTTGCGGGAAAGGCATGCCGTGAGAAATAATAGTGGACTCAAGCGCCACAATCGGTTTGTTATTATTTAAAGCGTCCTGAACCTCAGGAGAAATTTGCAGGAACTCAGCAGACAATTTTAATTCAGACATGTTCTCTCTCCATTAATGCGTTAACGTTTTCAGACGATAAATCAGGGTTATTGGTAAATACGGAAGCCAGCGCCAGCGAAGAACAGCCCTGGGCAAAACGCACGGAATCTTTAAATGCGGCACCGTCCAGCCAGCAGAAAGCGAGCCCCGCCATCATTGCATCCCCCGCGCCGGTGACGTTGACCACCTGGGTTTTAAAGGGCGCTGACCAGCCGCTTTCGCCCGCCTTTTCGCTGTAATAAACGCCGTCGCCGCCCATGCTCAGCACCAGCCGGAACAGGCCATGCTGGTGAAACCAGGCCGCCACTTTCGGCGCATCCGCCGCGCAGGTCAGCGGGATACCGCTCAGGGTTTCGGCCTCCAGCCGGTTGGGCTTCAGGGTGTGGATATGGCCCAGCCAGTCGCTAATCTTGCTGCATTTCCAGGCCGAAACCGGGTCAACGAAAACCGGCGTCTGGCCTGCGTTTTCAAAGATCCATCCGAGGGCGGATTCGCTGAGGTTGCAGTCCACCACCACCGCTTTTGCAGCGCGGATAAAAGCCAGGTGATGGGCCAGATAGTGCGGATTAATGTGGTCAGAAATCGCCATATCGTTGATGGCAACCAACATCTCCCCGGTATTGTCGAGCAACGATAGATAGCTGGATGTTCCCTCTCCGGGAATAACCTGACACTTATCAACCTGCACACCGGCGGCCTGGGTTTGAGACAGCAGCGACTGACCGTAAAAATCATCGCCTACCGCGGAAAGAAGCCAGACATTTTTACCAAGTAGCGCCAGATTTTGCGCAATATTGCGGCCTACGCCGCCGGGTGTGAATTTTATTTTCCCTGGATTAGAGTCGGCATAATTGAGCGAAGCATGTGAATATCCCGCCACATCCATATTTGCAGAACCAATAACAACAATATAATCCTTTTCACGCATAGAACATCCTCTGGCGCACAGGCCATCGCAATGATAATTAAGCGATCTGGTAACGTTGATATTTATTAGAGCACATGTTTATTTATAAACACGTGCTCATGGTATGTGCAGAAGGGGGAAAGTAAAGCGAGCAAAGAGAGGATCGTTTAATGAATATGAACAAACTCACACTTATTTGTAGCGACAGTTTTCAACTCTACGAAAGAATGCGAGGCGCTGCACGTTTAAACGCAATAAAAAAGGGCAGAGTCGCCTCTGCCCTTTTCGGATAAACAATATTTATGCTGCTTTCGCGGCGATCGCTTCAGCTTCCGGGCGTTTTACCACCGCGTAAGAGAGACCTGCCACCAGCGTACCGGCGATAATCGCAAACAGGTAACCCAGCACCGGCGTAATCGCCCCCGGGATCAGCAGAACAAACAGACCGCCATGCGGCGCCATCAGTTTTGCGCCAACTGCCATGGAGATGGCACCGGTCACCGCACCGCCGACGATACAGCACGGTAGAACGCGCATCGGGTCACGGGCAGCGAACGGAATCGCCCCTTCGGTGATAAAGCACAGGCCCAGAACCAGCGCCGCTTTACCGCCTTCCTGCTGCGCCTTGTCGAACTTACGACGAGCAATGATAGTCGCCAGGCCCAGCGCCAGCGGTGGCACCATTCCTGCAGCCATAATCGCCGCCATCGGAGCATAAGTCTGGGTACTCAGCAGGCCAACGCCGAACGCATAAGCCGCTTTGTTCACCGGACCACCCATATCGGTACACATCATGGCGCCGAGGATCGCACCCAGCAGGACCGCATTGGCGGTGCCCATGGTCTGCAGCCAGTGGGTCAGGCCTTCGAGGATACCTGCGACCGGCTTACCGATCAGGTAGATCATAGCCAGACCAACAACCAGGCTGGAGAACAGCGGAATGATCAGGATCGGTTTCAGCGCTTCCATACTCTGCGGCAGTTTCAGCTTCGAGCTGATCAGCTTCGCCACGTAGCCGGCGAGGAAGCCGGCGATGATCCCGCCGATAAAGCCAGAGCCGGTGCTCACGGCCAGCATACCGCCGATCAGGCCCGGGGTCAGACCCGGACGGTCAGCGATGGAGAACGCAATGTAACCTGCCAGCACTGGCACCATCAGCGCGAACGCCGAGCCGCCGCCAATCTGCATCAATGCCGCCGCCAGGGTACCCGGCTCTTTAAAGGCCTCGATACCAAAGGCGAAGGAGAGCGCGATACAGAGACCGCCCGCCACCACCATCGGCAGCATATAGGAGACGCCCGTCAGCAGGTGACGGTAAGCCCCGGCGGACTCTTTCTTGCCTTCGGAGGCCGAGGAGGCGGTGTTGCCCGCCGGCTGGAAGGTTTTCGCTTCCGCCTGGGCTTTGTCCAGCTCCTGGGCAGTTTTCTTCAGCGCCAGACCGGTTGAGGTGCGGTACATTGGCTTACCGGCGAACTTCGCCAGATCCACTTCGATATCCGCGGCCACGATCACCAGGTCCGCTGCCGCCACCTCTTCCGGGGTGATGGCATTGCCTGCGCCCACCGAGCCGCGGGTTTCAACCTTCACCCACCAGCCGCGTTTTTTGGCTTCGGTTTCAATGGCTTCTGCGGCCATAAAGGTGTGCGCCACGCCGGTCGGGCAGGCGGTCACCGCCACCACGCGTTTCGGACCGCTGGTCACTGCCGGTGCCACAGCTGCCGCAACAGGGGCGGTATACAGCGCCGCATGGCCTTTCGCTTCGCTCAGGAACAGTTCCGGGTGAGCGACCGCGCGATTGATATCGCCCAGCCACACTTTTTTGCCGTTCAGCGAGCTGTCGGCCGGGATCTTGTCGCCCAGGACGATAACCAGTTCGGCATCGCCCGGGTTGTCGATGAAATCAAGGTGTGCTTTATGTCCCGCCGAACCCAGCAAGGTTTTCGCCATATAGGCGCGGGCCTGTCCGAGTGCAGAGTCAATAATCAGCAGCGTTTTCATTATGCCTCTCCTGCTGTCAGTTAAAGGGTTTCAAGTCAACGCGCGCCATCATCGCG
The DNA here is from genome assembly GCF_049974505.2 of Leclercia sp. TB492. Lineage (NCBI taxonomy): Bacteria > Pseudomonadati > Pseudomonadota > Gammaproteobacteria > Enterobacterales > Enterobacteriaceae > Leclercia > Leclercia sp. TB492. Next base: position 3,151,895 of record NZ_CM127572.1, read on the forward strand.
GCTAACTGGGTACGATCGGTGATCCCGACATTGCTCTGGCTGACGGCCAGGGCAGCAACGGCGGTGGCAAGACGTAACGTGTGTTCACTGGATTCACGCATCAGCAGGCCGTAAATCAACCCGCCCACCATCGAATCGCCTGCACCCACGGTGCTGACCACTTCCATCGACGGCGGTTTGGCGATCCATTCGCCGGAGGCGTTAACCCACAGCGCGCCCTCTGCACCCAGCGAGATCACCACATGCGCGATACCTTGCTCACGTAAGGCATGGGCGGCATCAATGACATCCTTTAAGTCTGGCAGCTTACGGCCAGCCCAGATCTCAAGTTCGCGACGATTCGGTTTCACCAGCCACGGCGCGGCTTTCAGACCCGCTACCAGCGCATCGCGGCTGCTGTCAAAGATGATGCATGGGCACTGGCTGCGCAGGCGCGTCATCCAGTCGGTAAAGGCTTCCGGGCTGACGCCGGACGGCAGGCTGCCGCTGACGCAGACCATGTCGAACTGACCCAGCCAGGTCAGGGAGTCATTCACAAAACGCTCCCAGTCGGCCTGGGTGACTTCAAAACCGGAGAAGTTCAGGTCGGTCACTTCGCCATCTTTTTCGGTCATTTTCACGTTGATGCGGGTACGGCCCTGCACCACCTGAAAACGGTTGGCGATCCCCAGCTCGCTGAACAGCTGCTGGAAACCATCCTGGTTATCTTTGCCGAGGAAGCCGCCGACGGTGACGTCGATCCCGAGATCCTTCAGCACTTTCGCAACGTTAATCCCTTTACCTGCCGCGTGCAGGCCAGTGGTACGCACGAGGTTAACTTCGCCGCGTTCAATTTCCGGGCAAAAGCCCACGAGGTCGTAAGCCGGGTTCAGCGTAATGGTGGCAACACGTCTGCTCATTATGCGCCCTCCCCCAGACCGGCCGCGATGGCCTCGCCAATCGCTTTCAGCGCCTGTTCAGCATCTGCACCCTGCGCGGTAAAACGCAGGCGATGGCCTTTTTTCACGCCCAGCGCGACAACCTTCATCAGGCTGCGACCGTTGGCCGGTTTGCCACTGCCGTCGAGGTTGGTGACGGTGACGTCGCTGTTGAACTGCTTAATGGTATTGACCAGCATGGTGCCCGGACGAGCGTGCAGACCATGTTCGTTACGCACCACAAATTCGGCGCTCAGCAGTTCATCGGTATTCACATCGTCGCTGGTCAGCAGCGCCAGCAGGGTTGCGGCATCGGCTTTCAGCAGTTGTTCAGCTTTTTTGTTCAGCAGCAGATCGCCGAGGCGCTTCAGCACCTCAACCGGCTGGTCATCCGCCATGGCGACGGTGACCAGCAGGGCCGTGGTTTCCCCGGCGGTGTCAAAAGCGGTGGCCGCACGGCTGACCGCGATAGCGCTGCGCAGGTTGCCTTCAGCACAGTCGTTCAGCCAGACGCCCTGACCAAGGTTCAGCGGCTTATCGTTAACGGCGTGGGCCACGAAGGCGGTATCCACCGCACCGGCCTCTTTCAGGCGACCGGCGTTCAGCGCCTGCAGGGTCACCAGATCGGATGCCACTACGTCGAGGGTCAGCGTGTCGTTATCCAGCTTCAGGGCTTCGCTCTGCTTTTCACCCATCAGCAGCGCGCGCAGCTCTTCGGCAGTGGTGGCGGATTTCAGCTGTTCAGCCACCGCGTCGTCGCTCAGGACGTGCGTCAGCTGACGCAGCAGGCCGAGGTGTTCATCGCTGCTGGCGGCAATCCCGATGGCGACATAAGCCACCTGGCCTTCGCCCCAGAGTACGCCCTGCGGGAACTGATAGACCTGAACGCCGGTTTTCAGCACCTGGTCGCGGGTATCTGTGGTGCCATGCGGAATGGCGATGCCATTGCCAAGGAAGGTTGAGGTCTGTAGCTCGCGCGCCAGCATGCCGTCAACGTAGCCGTTGGCGACGTTGCCCGCCTGCACCAGCGCGGCGGCGATCTGCCGGATGGCCTCTTCTTTAGTACCGGCCTGTTCGCCGGGATGAATGTCCTGCACGGATAACTGGAACATGGTTCTCCACTCCTGCTGAAATTGAATCGTTTCAGCTAACATGAAAAAAAATACGCTATTCCGGTTGAATCAGAGGTACCCGATAGCGCTGAAACGTTTCAAGAAGTCTTGCTCTTTCTACAAAAGCTTGCAAGTAAAGTTACAATTCAGCATACAAAATTTAGATGTGCAGCACATTTTATTGCCAGACAAAGCATTTTTTCTTATCTGTTTTGAATTTCACCGCTGTGTTTCAGCTACTTCAGCAAACGCATATAACAATCTGAAAGGGGATTTTGATTTTTCGTGGGGTGAGTGGCCTTGCGCGCTGTCTATTTTCTGACAAGCGGCGTACACTCCGCCTCTCTTCATATCACTGATACAGAAACATGCACACGACCCCCGCCGCCGCCTCGCCAAAGTCATTTGATTTGACCTCATCGGCGTTTTTGATTGTTGCCTTCCTTACCGGGATTGCCGGTGCGTTACAAACGCCAACCCTGAGCCTGTTCCTTACTAACGAGGTTCATGCCCGTCCGGCCATGGTCGGTTTCTTCTTTACCGGAAGCGCCATCATCGGCATCCTGGTCAGCCAGTTTCTGGCCGGGCGTTCGGACAAGAAAGGCGACCGCAAATCTCTGATCGTCTTTTGCTGCCTGATGGGCGTGTTTGCCTGCCTGCTGTTCGCCTGGAACCGTAACTATTTCGTGTTGTTGTTTGTCGGCGTGTTTCTCAGCAGCTTCGGCTCCACCGCCAACCCCCAGCTGTTCGCCCTCGCCCGGGAGCATGCCGACCATACCGGCCGCGAGGCGGTGATGTTCAGCTCGATCCTGCGCGCCCAGGTCTCCCTGGCATGGGTGGTCGGGCCGCCGCTGGCCTACGCCCTGGCGATGGGGTTTGGTTTCACGGCGATGTATCTCAGCGCCGCCGTGGCCTTTGTGGTCTGTGGCGCGATGGTGTGGTTTTTCCTGCCGACGATGCGCAAAGAGCCGAAGCTGGCGACCGGAGTGCTGGAATCCCCTCGCCGCAACCGGCGCGATGCCCTGCTGCTGTTTACGGTTTGCACCTTAATGTGGGGCACCAACAGCCTGTACATCATCAATATGCCGCTGTTTATCATTAATGAGCTGCATCTGTCCGAGAAGCTGGCGGGGGTAATGATGGGAACCGCCGCCGGGCTGGAGATCCCTACGATGCTGATTGCGGGCTACTACGCAAAACGCTTCGGTAAACGTTTCCTGATGCGCGTTGCCGCCGTCGCGGGCCTGCTGTTTTACGTCGGAATGCTTACCGCTCACTCACCGGTGGTGCTGCTGGGATTACAGCTGCTGAACGCCATTTATATTGGCATTCTCGCCGGGATCGGCATGCTCTACTTCCAGGATCTGATGCCGGGCCAGGCGGGTGCCGCGACGACGCTGTACACCAATACCACCCGTGTGGGCTGGATTATCGCCGGTTCTGTGGCCGGGGTGGTGGCCGAGTTCTGGAGCTATCACGCAGTATTCTGGATTGCGCTGGGGATGTGCATCCTCACCACGCTCTGCCTGACGCGCATTAAGGACATTTAAGGCGCGGTGAGCGCCTCGAGTTCGAGCAGCCAGGTCATGGCCTGCCCGCGCGAGGTGCTGCACATCTCGAGCGAAGGCTGGAGCCCGGCACAGACTTTGGGCCGCAAGCTCGAGCCGAAGATTTTGCAGCGCTGCTGTGCGTCCAGCTGGACGCAAGGCGTATTGGCAGGCTTGCCGTTGGGCATCCCGGGAATGGGGCTGGAGATGGAAGGCGCAGTGCAACATGCGCCGCAGTCCGGACGGCAATCCATAAACGTACTTTACCTGAAAGAAAGCCGCTCCCGCGGGCGTGACGCGCACAGTAACACCTTTTGCGTATTGATAGCAAAAGCCACGAAATCCACTTGCCTGAAATGCCGCGCGCGAGTACTTTGACGCGATATTTTTGACCTTCCCGTAAACAGGATGACTGCAATGCCAAGAGCGAACGAAATTAAGAAAGGTATGGTGCTGAATTACAACGGCAAGCTGCTGATTGTGAAAGACATCGATATTCAGGCACCAAGCGCCCGTGGCGCAGCAACGCTGTACAAAATGCGTTTTGCTGATGTGCGTACCGGTCTGAAAGTTGAAGAGCGTTTCAAAGGCGACGATATCGTGGATACCGTTACCCTGACCCGTCGCTATGTCGATTTCTCCTACGTTGACGGCAACGAATACGTCTTTATGGATAAAGAAGACTACACCCCGTACATCTTCACCAAAGATCAGATTGAAGAAGAGCTGCTTTTTATCCCGGAAGGCGGGATGCCGGATATGCAGGTCCTGACCTGGGACGGCGTCCTGCTGGCGCTGGAGCTGCCGCAGACCGTCGATCTGGAGATCGTGGAAACGGCACCGGGCATCAAAGGTGCGTCCGCTTCCGCGCGTAACAAACCGGCGACCCTGACCACCGGTCTGGTCGTACAGGTGCCGGAATACCTCTCCGCAGGCGAGAAAATCCGCATCCATATCGAAGAAAAACGCTATATGGGTCGTGCTGACTAATGTGGCATTTGCCCGGTGGCGCTGCGCTTACCGGGCCTACAAAAAACCGGCCATTGAGCCGGTTTTTTTATTCGTGCTGTTCCAGGCCGGGTAAGGCTGAAGCCGCCACCCGGCAGCTGAACCTACAGGAGTTCTGGATACTTCGTCATCTTCAACGCCAGCTCTACGCCGCGCACTTCCGCCATCCCTTTCAGACGCCCAATCGCGGAATAACCCGGGTTGGTTTTCTTACGCAGATCGTCCAGCATCTGGTGCCCGTGATCCGGGCGGAACGGAATCGGACGCAGATCGCCCGCCCGCTTGCGACGCTGCTCTTCACCCAGAATCGCATCGACCACCGCCACCATGTTCACGTCGCCGCCAAGATGCGCCGCTTCGTGGAAGGTTTTCGGGTTATCTTCCCGGCAGGTGGCGCGCAGGTGGGTGAAGTGGATCCGGTCGCCGAAGGTCTCGATCATCTGCACCAGGTCGTTATCGGCACGCACGCCGTAGGAACCGGTACACATCGTGAAGCCGTTATAGATGCTGTCGACCGTCTCTTTCAGCCACTGCATATCCTCAATGGTGGAGACGATACGCGGCAGGCCGAGGATCGGACGCGGTGGATCGTCCGGGTGGACCGCCAGACGCACGCCCACCTCTTCCGCCACCGGCACGATAGCGCGCAGGAAGACGGCCATGTTTTCCCGCAGCTGGGCTTTATCGATGTTGCCATACTCCGCCAGACGCGCGCGGAACTGGTCGAGGGTATAACCCTCTTCCGCACCCGGCAGGCCGGCGATAATGTTGCGGGTCAGTTTTTCAATCTCGGCATCGCTGGCGTTGTTGAACCATTCCTGCGCCTGCTGCTGCTCTTGTGCGGTGTAATCTGCCGCTGCGCCTTCGCGCTTCAGGATGTGCAGCTCGAAGGCGGCAAAAGCGATCTGGTCAAAGCGCAGCGCTTTTGAGCCATCCGGCATTTCGTACTCGAGGTCGGTACGCGTCCAGTCGAGGATTGGCATAAAGTTGTAGCACACGGTATCAATACCGCAGGCCGCCAGGTTGCGGATACTCTGCTGGTAGTTGGCAATCCAGGTCTGGTAATCACCGGAGTGGGTTTTGATCTCTTCGTGAACCGGAATACTTTCGACCACCGACCAGGTCAGCCCTTTCTCTGCCAGCAGCGCCTGACGCGCTTTGATCTCTTCCACCGGCCACACCTGACCGTTGGGAATATGGTGCAGTGCGGTGACGACGCCCTTTGCGCCAGCCTGACGCACATCATCAAGAGAAACCGGGTCTTTCGGCCCATACCAACGCCAGGTTTGTTCCATTGATTCACCCTCTAAAGTTGTTATACCAATATTATCTATCGAGATGACGACTACCATACATGCCTGACCAGAGAGGTCAACGTGTCTCGCTATATTGATTGATCCATCTCACAGTTCCCGGATAATTACGGCTCACCAATTCAATTTGTTGTCATATAACTTTACACTGGCATTGTTAATTAATGGTTAATCAGGTGTGTATTTCATGAAGACAATTGCCTCCACCACGCTACCCGCTAATGTATTACAGCCGCAGTACGATCGTCAGGCGTTACGCTCCCGTATCGTCCATTTCGGCTTTGGTGCCTTTCATCGCGCCCATCAGGCGCTCCTGACCGATCGGGTGCTGAACGCCAAAGGCGGCGACTGGGGGATATGTGAGATTAGCCTGTTTAGCGGCGATACGCTGATGAGCCAGCTGCGCGCGCAGGATCATCTGTTTACGGTGCTGGAAAAAGGCGCTGAAGGTAATCAGCCGATTATCGTGGGGGCGGTGCATGAATGCCTGAACGCAAAGCTGGATTCGCTGGCGGCAATTATTGAGAAGTTTTGCGAGCCGCAGGTGGCGATTGTCTCCCTGACCATTACCGAAAAGGGCTACTGCATCGATCCGGCCACCGGCAAGCTGGATACCCGTAATGAACGCATCATTCACGATCTGGACTATCCCGATGAACCGCACTCCGCGCCGGGGATCCTGGTCGAAGCGTTGCATCGCCGTCTCGAGCGGGGTCTTTCGCCGTTCAGCGTCCTTTCCTGCGATAATATTCCCGATAACGGCCATGTGGTGAAAAACGCGGTGCTGGGCATGGCCCACAAGCGTTCGCCTGAGCTGGCGGAGTGGATCGCCGCTAACGTCAGCTTCCCGGGCACCATGGTGGACAGGATCGTGCCCGCTGCCACAGACGACTCTCTTGCAGAAATCGCCCGTGAAGTGGGTGTCGAGGATCCGTGCGCCATCAGCTGCGAGCCCTTTATCCAGTGGGTGATCGAGGACAACTTTGTCGCCGGCCGCCCGGAATGGGAAGTAGCCGGAGTACAGATGGTGCAGGACGTCCTGCCGTGGGAGCAGATGAAGCTGCGCATGCTCAACGGCAGCCATTCGTTCCTGGCGTATCTCGGCTATCTGGCCGGTTTCGCCCATATCAACGACTGCATGGCGGACAGCGCGCTGCGTGACGCTGCCCGCCGCCTGATGCTCGATGAACAGGCCCCGACGCTGCGCATCACCGGGGTGGATCTCACCGCCTACGCCGACAGCCTGATTGACCGCTTCGCCAACCCGGCGCTGCAGCACCGCACCTGGCAGATTGCGATGGACGGCAGCCAGAAACTGCCTCAGCGCATGCTGAAGAGTATTCGTCTTCACCGCCAGCGCGACACCGCCTGGCCGCTGCTGGCGCTCGGTGTGGCAGGCTGGATGCGCTATGTTAGCGGCGTGGACGATGCGGGCCATACCATTGATGTCCGCGATCCGCTGAGCGATAAAATTCGCACCATCGTCGAAACCAGCAGCGAAGAGGAGCGCGTCGTCGCCCTGCTGACGCTCACTGAAATTTTCGGCACCGACCTGCCGCAGGATCCGCAGTTCGTGGCGGCCGTCACCGCAGCTTACCAGCGCATCCGCCAGACGGGCGCGCGCCAGGCTATTATCGATACGCTCCAGTTTTAACCGGTGCGTTTCAGGCGAGCGGGAAGCCTCCCGTTCGCCCTCCCCCTTCCCATGGCTGTTCTTTTGCGTCAGGATTACTGATAATTGTTATAGCATCACATTTATCATCCCTGGAGCACCTGTGACTAAAACCAATCTCATTACTGGCTTTCTCGGCAGCGGGAAAACCACGTCGATACTGCACCTGCTGGCGAATAAAGATCCTGCTGAAAAATGGGCCGTACTGGTCAATGAGTTTGGCGAGATCGGCATTGATGGCGCGCTGCTGGCCGATAACGGGGCGCTGGTGAAGGAGATCCCGGGGGGATGCATGTGCTGCGTGAACGGCCTGCCGATGCAGGTGGGGCTGAACACCCTGCTGCGTCAGGGCAAGCCCGACCGGCTGCTGATTGAACCCACCGGGCTGGGCCATCCGAAGCAGATCCTCGACCTGCTCACCGCCCCGGTCTATGAGCCGTGGATCGATTTGCGCGCTACCCTGTGTCTGCTCGACCCGCGTCAGCTGCTGGACGAGAAATATGTCCAGAACGAGAATTTCCGCGATCAGCTTGCCGCCGCCGACGTCATCATCGCCAATAAAGAGGATCGTGCCACCGCGGAAAGCCGCGCCGCGCTGGATATCTGGTGGCAGCACTTCGGCGGTGAACGTCAGCTCGCGTATACCACTCAGGGGAATATCGACAATACCTTGCTTGACCTGCCGCGGCGTAATCTGAATGCGTTGCCCGCCAGCGCTGCCCATACCCACAGCCACGGCGAAAAACAGGGGCTGGCCGCGCTAAGCCTGCCTGCGCATCAGCGCTGGCGTCGCAGCCTGAACAGCGGCCAGGGGCATCAGGCCTGCGGCTGGGTGTTCGACGCCGACACCTGCTTTGACACTATCGGTTTGCTCGAGTGGGTGCGGCTGGCACCGGTTGAGCGCGTGAAAGGGGTAATGCGTATTCCCGAGGGGCTCTTACAGGTCAATCGTCAGGGGGCCGATTTTCACATCGAGACGCAGGGCGTGGCGCCGCCGGATAGCCGAATAGAGTTAATTAGTGCGGTTAACACCGACTGGAACGCCTTACAGTCGAGCTTGTTGAAGCTTCGTTTAAGTTCGGGCAACTAACGTTGCCCTGATTTAACTGCTGACGGCATGATAATGAAAACCCGACTATTACCCATTTTATTACTCAACCTGGCTGGCCTGGCCCTCTTTTTATCCTGGTATCTGCCGGCCAACCACGGTTTCTGGTTCCCGCTGGACAGCGGGATATTTCACTTCTTCAACCACCAGCTGGTGGAGAGTCGCGCCTTCCTGTGGCTGGTGGCGATCACCAACAACCGCGCCTTTGACGTCTGCTCCCTGCTGGCGATGGGCTACCTGATGCTCACCTTCTGGCGCAACGAAAGCGCTGCCGGACGGCGACGCATTCTGATGATCGGCCTGGTGATGCTGCTGACCGCGGTGGTTCTGAACCAGCTGGCGCAGGCCCTTATTCCGGTAAAACGCGCGAGTCCGACGCTATTTTTCCCGGATATCTACCGCGTCAGTGAATTGCTGCATATTTCGACAAAAGACGCCTCAAAGGACAGTTTCCCGGGCGATCACGGGATGATGCTGCTTATTTTCACCGCGTTTATGTGGCGCTATTTTGGTCATAAGACTTTCGCATTAGCCCTGATTATTTTTATGGTTTTCTCTTTCCCACGGGTAATGATTGGCGCGCACTGGTTCAGCGATATTGCCGTCGGATCCCTTTCGGTGGCGTTGATTGGGCTTCCATGGTGTCTGATGACCCCATTGAGTGAGCGCTTAATAACCTTTTTTGATCGCTACCTGCCCCGGGTAATTCAACAATCTTAAAACAAGTTACTCACCGAAATTAACAGTATTCATCAGGGATCATTGCCGATCCCTGATGGATTATCGGCTTGCTCTCCCCGCTCTTGTCATCTTCCTGTCATATTAATCACGTTAGAAATTAACGCGTTGTACAATCCTTAACCTAAATTACTCCCTGATATTGCTATCCCGGCAGCAAAATTTCGGTATCACATTTTCTTATAAAAAATTGGATATTTTTGCTCGCAATGGCTGGCCCGATCGGGTACTCTCAGACTCGTTTTACCTCAGCGCTACAATTATTATCGTTGTAAATAAATTTGTGCGATTCGCCACAGATTTGACCATAAAGAATTGTCTGATAGTGCGCAGGTATTTAGTCTCGTCTCGCTTGGCATTTTTTATAACGATATTTGTCGTTAAGGACTTCAAGGGATAATAAACAACATGGTCAAATCTCAACCGATTTTGAGATACTTCTCACGGGTGATCCCGGCGATTGCAGTAGCGGTTCTGCTTTCAGCTTGTAGCGCATCGAATACCGCAAAGAATATGCATCCTGAGACGCGTGTTGTGGGGTCGGAAGACGCCTCTTCACTGCAAGCTTCTCAGGATGAATTTGAAAAGATGGTCAGCAATCTGGATATTAAATCCCGATTAATGGACCAGTATGCTAGCTGGAAAGGCGTGCGCTATCGCCTTGGCGGCGAAACACGTAAAGGGATTGATTGTTCCGGTTTCGTACAGCGTACTTTCCGCGAACAGTTTGGTTTAGAACTTCCGCGTTCAACCTATGAACAACAGGAAATGGGCAAATCGATTTCGCGTAGCAGCTTACGCACCGGCGATTTAGTTCTGTTCCGTGCGGGTTCAACCGGCCGTCATGTCGGCATCTATATTGGTAACGACCAGTTTGTCCACGCGTCCACCAGCAGTGGTGTGACGATCTCCAGTATGAACGAGCCCTACTGGAAGAAGCGCTACAATGAAGCGCGTCGTGTACTGACTCGCAGTTAACCACCTGTGCTGTCCGTTTCCCTTGGCTGACAGCATGGTAAAAAAGCACTGCTTATGCAGTGCTTTTTTTTTGTACCTCAACATTGAAATCAGGTCTGGTCGTTCCAGGCTATAGTCTGATAGTTGCGTGAGTTTAGCCGTCATGATAACGCGGGCGGCACATCAGGATCCGATACCATTTATGTTTACCCGCCGTTTATCAACCCGCCGCAAAGTGCTGATGCTCAGCGTGCTTGTCGGTCTTCTTGTCGCCCTGCTCTGCGGCGGTATGCAGTTTTTTTTCAGTTATCACAAACGGGAAGTGAAATTCGATAACCTGATTACCGACCTCCATGACTACATTGCGGATTATTTCAAAGAGCTACGCGTCTCCGTTGATGAACTGCAGCCGTTGACCTTAAGCCAGTGCCACGAGGTCAGCGCCGAATTAACCTCCCGCGCCGCATTCAGCCTTAACGTCCGAGCCTTCCTGCTGGTAAAAGATAAAATCGCCTTCTGCTCGTCAGCAACCGGGCCGATGCATGTCCCGCTCAGCGATCTGGTGCCGGATATCGACGTCGATAAAGAGGTCGATATGGCCCTGCTGCCCGGTACCCCGATGATGCCGAAAAAACCGGCCATTGTGTTATGGCACCGAAATCCGCTGTTGAATAACGGCGGGGTATTTACCTCTATTAATCTCAACCTGACTCCCTATCTGTTATATACCGCCCGCCAGGATGAATTTGCCGGTATTGCCCTTATTATCGGCAAGACCGCTTTTTCGACCTATTCAAACCAGTTAATCCCTGTTTCGGACCTGAAGGAACAGCCTGCACGCGCCAGCCAGATTGAGGGGCTACCGCTCACCATTCATCTGTACGCCGAAACCTGGACGCTGGCCGATCTGCAATTTGCGCTGCTGTTTGGTCTGATGTGCGGCTCAAGCATTGGGGTGCTCTGTTTCTACGGGCTGATGAACCGCGCCAACCCGCGTAAAGAGATCCTCACCGGCATTAAGCAGAATCAGTTTTACGTCGTCTATCAGCCGGTCGTGGACGCGACTAACATGCAAATGGGCGGCGTGGAGGTGCTGATGCGCTGGCACCATCCAGGCGCTGGCGAGATCCCGCCGGATGCCTTTATTAGCTTTGCGGAAGCGCAGAAATTAATTGTGCCGCTGACCCTGCATCTCTTCGACCTGATCCTGCGCGACGCCCCGGCGCTGAAAAAACGCCTTCCCCCGGGTTCGAAGCTGGGGATTAATATCTCCCCGGGTCACCTGCACGCCGACAGCTTCAAGGACGATATGCGTAAGTTTGCCGCCTCGCTGCCACCGGATCATTTCCAGCTTGTGCTCGAAATTACCGAGCGCGATATGCTGAATCAGCGGGAAGCAACAAAGCTGTTTGAGTGGCTGCACCTGGAAGGGTTTGAAATCGCGGTGGATGACTTTGGCACCGGGCACAGCGCCCTGATCTACCTTGAGCGTTTTACCATGGACTATCTCAAAATCGATCGGGGCTTCGTTAACGCCATCGGCATGGAAACCGTCACCTCCCCGGTGCTGGATACGGTGCTGACCCTCGCCCAACGACTCAACATGGTGACCATCGCCGAAGGGGTCGAGACCCCCGAGCAGGCGAAGTGGCTGCGCGATCACGGCGTCAATATGCTGCAGGGCTACTGGATCAGCCGCCCGATGCGCCTGGAGCAGCTACAGGTCTGGCAGCCTGATGTTCACCTGGACCGCGAATAATTTCCCAACCACCGCTACGTCACTTATTATTCAGGTATCCGGCCCGGCCAGACTGTAAGAGGAAAACGTAGCGGAATGATTGTGCGCATAGTAGTGCTGCTGATGGCGATGATGAGTGGACTCGGCCAGGCGCAAACCATCAAAGAGAGCTACGCGTTCGCGGTGATTGGCGAGCCGAAATATGCCATCAATTTCGATCGCTACGACTACGTCAACCCTGCCGCGCCCAAAGGGGGCAGCGTTACTCTTGCAGCCATTGGCACCTTCGACAACTTCAACCGCTACGCCCTGCGCGGCGTGGCGGCCGAGCGCACCGACGCCCTTTACGATACCCTCTTTACCACCTCTGACGATGAGCCCGGCAGCTACTATCCGCTGGTGGCAGAACAGGCACGCTACGCCGATGATTTTTCCTGGATGGAGCTGACCATCAACCCGCTGGCGCGCTTTCATGACGGCACGCCGGTGAAGGCCAGCGACGTGGCCTTCACCTTCCATAAATTTATGACCGAAGGAGTGCCGCAGTTCCGGCTGGTCTATAAAGGGGCGACGGTGACGGCCATCGCCCCGCTGACGGTGCGCATCACGCTGCCTAAACCCAATAAAGAGGACATGCTGAGCCTGTTGACCCTGCCGGTGATGCCCGAAAAGTTCTGGAAAGACCACAAGCTCAGCGATCCGCTCGCCACCCCACCGCTGGCGGGTGGGCCGTATCGCATTACCCACTGGCGGATGGGACAGTATCTGATCTACTCCCGGGTGAAAGATTACTGGGCGGCCAATCTGCCGGTGAACCGGGGCCGCTGGAATTTTGACACCCTGCGCTACGACTACTATCTGGACGACAACGTGGCCTTCGAAGCCTTTAAAGCGGGTGCCTTTGATATGCGGGTCGAAAGCAGCGCCAAAAACTGGGCCACGCGCTACACCGGGAAAAACTTTGACCGCGGCTTTATCGTGAAAGAGGCGCTGAAAAACGACTCCGCTCAGGACACGCGCTGGCTGGCGTTTAATATTCAGCGCCCGGTATTCAGCGATCGCCGCGTCCGCGAGGCCATTACCCTCGCCTTTGATTTTGAGTGGATGAACAAGGCGCTGTTCTACGGTGCATACAGCAGGGTTAACAGCTATTTCCAGAACACGGAGTATGCGGCGAAGGGCTATCCGGATGCCGCAGAACTGACGCTTCTCGCGCCGTTGAAAAGCGCTATTCCACCGGAGGTCTTTACCCGCGTCTTCCGGCCTCCCGTCTCTGGAGGCGACGGCTACGATCGCAACAACCTGCTGAAGGCCAGCCAGCTGCTGGATGAGGCCGGATGGGAAATCAAAAATAAGCAGCGGGTCAACAAGCAAACCGGTAAACCGCTCAGCTTTGAACTGCTGTTGGCCTCCGGCGGCAATAACCAGTGGGTGCTGCCGTTCCAGCACAACCTTGAACGGCTGGGCATTACCATGAACATCCGCCAGGTGGATAATTCTCAAGCCACCAACCGGATGCGCAACCGCGATTACGATATGATGCCGCGCCTGTGGCGGGCGATGCCCTGGCCCGGGACTGACCTGCAGATCTCATGGTCCTCAGAATACATTGACTCAACCTATAATGCGCCGGGGGTGAAAAACCCGGCGGTCGATGCCCTGATTGCGCAGATCGTTGCCGCGCAGGGCGATAAAGAGAAGCTGCTACCCCTCGGGCGGGCGCTGGATCGGGTCCTGACCTGGAACTATTACATGCTGCCAATGTGGTTTATGGGCCAGGACCGGGTGGCCCGCTGGGATAAGTTCGCCCTTCCTGCCCAGCGCCCGGTCTATGCTCTCGGGTTTGAAAACTGGTGGTATGACGTTAACAGAGCGGCGAAATTACCCGCCGAACGGCGTTAAGGATACGCAATGGGCGCTTATTTACTTCGTCGTTTACTGCTGGTGATCCCCACCCTGTGGGCGATCATCACCATCAACTTTTTTATCGTGCAGATCGCCCCGGGCGGCCCGGTGGATCAGGCGATTGCCGCCATCGAATTCGGTAACAGCGGGACGATGCCCGGCGGGGGCGATGAAGGCATGCGCGCCAGCCACGCCCGCACCGGGGTCGGCAATATCAATGAGAGCCACTATCGCGGCGGGCGCGGCCTGGATCCGGAGGTGATCGCCGAGATCACCCAGCGCTACGGCTTTGATAAGCCGATCCACGAACGTTACTTCAAAATGCTGGGGGACTATCTGCGCTTTGATTTTGGCGACAGCCTGTTCCGTAGCGCCTCGGTGCTGCATCTGATTAAAGAGAGCCTGCCGGTTTCCATCACCCTGGGGCTATGGGGCACCCTGATTATCTATCTGGTCTCGATCCCGCTCGGCATCCGCAAAGCGATGGATAACGGCAGCCGGTTCGATATCTGGAGCAGCACCTTCATTATTGTTGGCTATGCGATCCCGGCGTTCCTGTTTGCCGTGCTGCTGATCGTCTTCTTTGCCGGCGGGAGCTACTTCGATATCTTCCCGCTGCGCGGGCTGGTGTCGACCGATTTCAGCAGCCTGCCGTGGTACAAGAAGATCACCGACTATCTGTGGCACATCACCCTGCCGGTGCTGGCGACGGTGATCGGCGGCTTTGCGGCCCTGACCATGTTGACCAAAAACGCTTTCCTCGACGAGATCCGCAAGCAGTACGTGGTCACCGCCCGCGCCAAAGGGGTGAGCGAGCGACGCATCCTGTGGAAACACATTTTTCGCAATGCCATGCTGCTGGTGATCGCCGGTTTTCCTGCCACCTTTATCAGCATGTTCTTTACCGGCTCCCTGCTCATTGAGGTGATGTTCTCGCTCAATGGCCTGGGGCTGCTGGGCTACGAGGCCACCGTCTCGCGGGATTATCCGGTGATGTTTGGCACGCTCTATATTTTCACCCTGATTGGCCTGCTGCTGAATATCCTCAGCGATATCTGCTATACGCTGGTCGATCCGCGTATTGATTTTGAGGGTCGCTGATGCCGCGCTTAAGCCCCATCAACCAGGCCCGCTGGGCTCGCTTTCGTGACAATCGCCGCGGCTACTGGTCGCTGTGGATTTTCGCCCTGTTTTTCGCCCTGAGCCTCTGTTCGGAACTCATTGCCAACGACAAGCCGCTGCTGGTGCACTTTAACGATCGCTGGTACGTTCCGGTGGTGAAAGAGTACAGCGAAAGCGATTTTGGCGGCCCTTTTGCCACCGCAGCGGATTATCAGGACCCGTGGTTGCAGGCGCAGCTTAGCGAGCACGGCTGGGTGCTGTGGACGCCGGTCCGCTTTGGCGCCACCAGCATTAACTTTGCCACCACCACGCCGTTCCCGTCTCCGCCCTCGGCGCAAAACTGGCTCGGCACCGATGCCAACGGTGGGGATGTGCTGGCACGCATTCTCTACGGGACGCGGATCTCCATTCTGTTTGGCCTGCTGCTGACCCTGTTTTCCAGCGTGATGGGCGTACTGGCCGGAGCGATTCAGGGTTATTACGGCGGGAAGATTGACCTCTGGGGGCAGCGGTTTATCGAAGTCTGGTCCGGGATGCCGACGCTGTTCTTAATTATTCTGCTCTCCAGCGTGGTTCAGCCCAACTTCTGGTGGCTGCTGGCTATTACGGTGCTCTTTGGCTGGATGGCGCTGGTGGGCGTCGTGCGGGCGGAATTCCTGCGCACCCGCAACTTCGACTACATCCGCGCCGCTCAGGCGCTGGGGGTGAGCGATCGCGGGATCATCTTCCGCCATATGTTGCCGAACGCTATGGTGGCAACCCTGACCTTCCTGCCGTTTATTCTGTGCAGCTCCATCACCACCCTCACCTCGCTCGATTTCCTCGGCTTCGGCCTGCCGCTGGGGTCACCGTCGCTGGGCGAGCTGCTGTTACAGGGCAAAAACAATCTTCAGGCGCCGTGGCTCGGGATCGCCGCCTTTCTCTCCGTCGCCGTGCTGCTCTCTTTGCTGATTTTCATTGGCGAAGCGGTCCGCGATGCCTTTGATCCGAATAAGGCGGTTTAAGATGACCCAGCCTCTGCTTCACATCGACGCTCTCTCCATCGCTTTTCGCCAGCAGGGCGAGCTGCGCACCGTGGTCAACGATATCTCCCTGCAAATAGATGCAGGGGAAACGCTGGCGCTGGTGGGGGAATCGGGCTCCGGGAAGAGCGTCACCGCCCTCTCGGTTCTGCGCCTTCTCCCCGCCCCGCCGGTGGTCTATCCCCAGGGCGATATCCTGTTCCATGGCCAGTCGCTGCTGCATGCCGACGAGCGTACCCTGCGCGGGGTGCGGGGCAACAAGATCGCCATGATTTTCCAGGAGCCGATGGTATCGCTTAACCCGCTGCATACCCTGGAAAAACAGCTCTATGAGGTGCTCTCCCTGCACCGCGGGATGCGTAAAGAGGCGGCGCGCGGGGAGATGCTCGACTGCCTCGAACGCACCGGGATCCGCAATGCCGCAAAACGGCTCGGTGATTTTCCGCATCAGCTCTCCGGCGGTGAACGCCAGCGGGTGATGATCGCCATGGCGCTGCTGACCCGCCCGGAATTGCTGATTGCCGATGAACCGACTACCGCGCTGGACGTCACGGTGCAGGCGCAGATCCTGCAGCTGTTACGCGAGCTGCGCGACGAGCTGAACATGAGCCTGCTGTTTATCACCCACAACCTCAGTATCGTGAAAAAGCTGGCCGACCGGGTGGCGGTGATGCAAAACGGCCGCTGCGTGGAACAGAACCGGGCCGCGACGCTGCTTGCCGCACCCCAGCACCCCTATACCCAGCGGCTGCTCAACAGCGAGCCCGCCGGGGATCCCGTTCCGCTGCCGGACGCTGCGCAACCGCTATTGAGCGTAAAAGATCTCTCGGTAGCGTTTCCGGTGCGCAAAGGCCTCCTGCGGCGGGTGGTGGACAACAAGCAGGTGCTGAACAACGTCAGCTTCACGTTACGCCCCGGCGAAACTCTGGGACTGGTGGGCGAATCCGGATCCGGCAAGAGCACCACCGGGCTGGCGCTGCTGCGCCTGATCGCCTCGAAAGGGGAGATTGTGTTTGACGACCGGCCGCTGCACCGCTGGGATCGCCGACAGATGCTGCCCGTCCGCCACCGGATGCAGGTGGTGTTTCAGGATCCGAACTCCTCCCTGAATCCACGTCTCAACGTGCAGCAAATTATTGAGGAGGGTCTGCGGGTGCATCAACCCGAGCTCAGCCTTAAGGCGCGGGAAGAGGAAGTGATTCGGGTAATGGGCGAAGTGGGGCTGGATCCACAGACCCGGCATCGCTATCCTGCCGCCTTCTCCGGTGGCCAGCGTCAGCGCATCGCCATTGCCCGCGCGCTGATCCTGCGCCCGGAGCTGATTATTCTGGATGAACCCACCTCATCGCTGGATAAAACCGTGCAGGCGCAGATTCTGGCGCTGCTGAAGGAGCTCCAGCACAAGCACCGGCTGGCCTATATCTTTATCAGCCACGATTTACAGGTGGTACGGGCGCTTTGTCACCAGGTGATTGTGTTACGGCAGGGAGAGGTGGTCGAGCAAGGAGAGTGTCAGCGCGTGTTTGCCGCGCCGACGCAGGAGTACACGCGTCAGCTATTAGCGTTACGCTGACGCTCAGACAGGATCCTGACCTGCTACGGATTCGGCAATCGCCACACCGAAGTTTTTCAGACGGCAGGTTGCCGCGAATTCGTCCTGGCTTTTCACGAACAGGCACGGCTCGCCTTCGCACTCCAGGACCGAGCTGTAAAGCTCAATATCCGTCAGCGCCTGGCTCAGCTTTTCCATCACCGGCCATGCGTTGCCCTCTTCCGGCCCCAGCAGCTTGAGCGCCACCAGACAGTTGTCACTGTTCGCAGCGTTTTGCGGAATCGGTTCAACCTTCGAGCCTGCAAAACCCGCCGACCAGCGATAGCTCTGCGGCAAGCGATGGATAATGGAGAGCTGTAATGTATTCACGTTTGTTCCCCGGAAGCAAAATATACTTCACAATCTATTTACATTTATAGTAACACATCATTAAACACTTGCTCTATTTTGAGTAAGAAAACGCTTACACCCAGTTCCCACGGGCTCTGGCGTCTTATTTCTCAGGGCTTTTTGTCAGTGTTTCAGATCGATGGCGGCGCTATATGTACCCGTTTCTGTGATCTAACACAACCTTTTTAGGTACAAAGCTGTGACTATTTACACAAATATATTTTACATAAAAGAAACAAACATGGCGTCAACGAAACCTGTTTTGGTTGACCGGCATCAAAAAAGGGCCCCGTCGGGACCCTTTTTTGTGCCTTATTTGACCGCTTTTCGTGGTCGGCTGGCGTAGAGGCAGAAAAGAATTGAACCGGTAGCGCACAGGGCAATTGACCACAGCATCGGCCAGGCGCTGGTAAAGGTCGCCAGGGAGAGCAGCGCCCCGACAATGGCCCCGATCCCGAAGCGGAAAGTCCCCGCAAGGGAAGAGGCGGTCCCGGCCATATGCGGGAACTCATCAAGGATCACCGCCATCGCGTTGGACGACACCATCGATATACAGCCGACAAAGGCCGCGATACCCACTACCAGGGTCCAGAAGCCCACGTCGAAGAAGGCGGTTACCACCATCCACATCGCCATCACGAACTGGATCCACAGCCCGATGCGGAACATGTTCAGCGCCCCTACCCGGCGAACGAAGCGGCTGTTAATCATCGTCAGCACAAAGATGAACACCACGTTCAGCGCAAAGTAGTAGCCAAAATGCTGCGGTGAGACGTGGTTAAGCTCGATGTAGACAAAAGGCCCGGCGCTGAGGAAGGAGAACATCCCGGCAAAGCTGAAGCCGCTGGCCAGCATATAGCTCAGCACGCGCTTGTGGCGAAACAGTGACGCAAAGTTGCCGAGCGTGGTGCGGATATGAAACTTCTGCCGATGCTCAGCGGGCAGGGTTTCCTTTATAAAGAAGAAGATCATCGCCGAGGCCAGCAGGGCCGCCAGCGCCAGGATCCAGAAAATCGCATGCCAGCTGAACCACACCAGCACCGCGCCCCCGACCATCGGCGCCACCAGCGGCGCAACGGTGGTGACCAGCATGACGAAGGACATCATGCGGGAGAACTCTTCTTTCGGGTAGATATCACGCATCAGGGCATTGATGACCACGCTGGC
The DNA here is from genome assembly GCF_049974505.2 of Leclercia sp. TB492. Lineage (NCBI taxonomy): Bacteria > Pseudomonadati > Pseudomonadota > Gammaproteobacteria > Enterobacterales > Enterobacteriaceae > Leclercia > Leclercia sp. TB492. The sequence continues at coordinate 3,171,163 of NZ_CM127572.1, forward strand.
CGCCGCTGCCGCCAGGCCGTGGAAGAAACGCATCACAATCAGGTGATCGATGGACTGCGACATCGCACAGGCCGCCGCCGCGCCGGCAAACACCAGCGTCCCGCCCAGTATTACCGGTTTGCGGCCCAGGCTGTCGGCCATCGGTCCGTACAGCAGCTGGCCGAGGGCAAAGCCGAGGATATAGGTGCTGAGGGTCATCTGGGCGCTACCGGCCGGTACGCCAAATTGCTCAGCGATCACCGGCAGCGCGGGCAGATACATGTCGATGGACAGCGGCATCAGCATGGCCAGCAGGCCAAGGATAAAGACAATGCTGAACGACGAGTGTGGCCTGGTGGTCACAGTTAGCTCCTGAAATTAGCGAGAAGAGAGGCCAACGCTGGCAATTTCTTCTTCCGTCAACGGGCGGTATTCGCCTGGCTCAAGTTCCGGGTCGAGAGCAATCTCTCCGATCCGTTCGCGATGCAGACCAACAACGTGGTTTCCCACGGCAGCAAACATGCGTTTTACCTGGTGGTAGCGCCCTTCGCTGATGGTCAGACGCACTTCGGTAGGGGTGATCACTTCCAGCACGGCAGGCCTGGTCAGATCTTTTTCATTATGCAGCTGGACGCCATGGGCGAATTGTTCTGCCGTGCTGTCGCTCACCGGGGATTCCAGAGTCACCAGGTAGGTTTTCTCGCAGTGGTGGCGCGGGGAGGTAATACGATGCGACCACTGGCCGTCGTCGGTCATCAGCACCAGGCCGGTGGTGTCGATGTCCAGACGCCCGGCAGCGTGCAGCTTGTGCGCCACGGGTTCGTCGAGGAAATAGAGCACGGTCGGATGATCGGGGTCATCGGTCGAGCAGACATAGCCTTGCGGCTTATTGAGCATAAAGTAGCGCGGGCCGTTCTGCTGAGTCAGCGAATTGCCTTCATATTCTACCTGATGCTCAGGCTGGAGTTTGAACGCGCTGTCTCGCACAATGTCGTCATCCACGGTAACGTGGCTGCCGCGAATCAGACGCGCAGCAATAGCGCGGCTTACGCCGAGTTGCTGAGCGATAAACTTATCAAGTCGCATGAAATAATTTTAGCCTTAAAGGTGCCGGGAGCCGGACGGGGCGCCCGGAAAAGAAGCAGTTAACAACAGCCCAGTATAACGGGCTCTGTGCGCCACTCAAGGGAAAAAGTTTCGTGGCATACTATGTGCGGGATAACAAAGCTGAGTAACCATGACCTTTACACTTCGCCCCTATCAACAGGAAGCCGTGGACGCCACCCTCGCCCACTTTCGCCAGCATAAAGAACCGGCCGCCATCGTCCTGCCCACGGGTGCGGGAAAAAGCCTGGTGATCGCTGAACTGGCACGCCTGGCGCGCGGCCGCGTGCTGGTGCTGGCGCACGTCAAAGAGCTGGTGGCGCAGAACCATGCCAAGTATCTGGCGCTGGGCCTGGAGGCCGATATTTTTGCCGCCGGTTTACAGCGTAAAGAGAGCCACGGCAAGGTGGTGTTTGGCAGCGTGCAGTCGGTGGCGCGCAATCTGGACAAATTTCAGAGCGAGTTCTCGCTGCTGATCGTGGACGAGTGCCATCGCATCAGCGACGACGACGACAGCCAGTACCAGCAGATCCTGACTCACCTGAAGAGCGTGAATCCGCAAATCCGTCTGCTGGGTCTCACCGCCACCCCGTTCCGCCTCGGCAAAGGCTGGATCTACCGCTTTCACTATCACGGCATGGTGCGCGGCAATGAAAAGGCGCTGTTCCGCGACTGCATTTACGAGCTGCCGCTGCGCTACATGATCAAACACGGCTACCTGACGCCGCCGGAGCGGCTGGACATGCCGGTGGTGCAGTACGACTTCAGCCGTTTACAGGTGCAGAGCAACGGCCTGTTCAGCGAGGCGGATCTCAACCGCGAGCTGAAAAAGCAGGATCGCATTACCCCACACATCATCAGCCAGATTATGGAGTTTGCCGCCGAACGCAAAGGGGTGATGATTTTTGCCGCCACCCTCGAGCACGCCCGGGAAATCACCGGCCTTCTGCCCGCCAGCGAGGCCCGGCTTATCACCGGCGAAACGCCGGGCAGCGAGCGCGACCGGTTGATAGAAGATTTTAAGGCGCAGCAGTTCCGCTATCTGGTCAATGTGTCAGTGCTGACGACCGGCTTTGACGCTCCGCACGTCGATCTGATCGCTATTCTGCGTCCGACCGAATCCGTCAGCCTCTATCAGCAGATCGTGGGCCGCGGCCTGCGCTTAGCCCCCGGCAAAACCGACTGCCTGATTCTGGATTACGCCGGGAACCCTCACGACCTGTACGCCCCGGAAGTGGGCGCGCCGAAGGGAAAAAGTGACAACGTTCCCGTACAGGTATTTTGTCCCGGCTGCGGGTTTGCCAACACCTTCTGGGGCAAAACCACCGCTGACGGCACCCTGATTGAGCACTTTGGCCGCCGCTGTCAGGGCTGGTTTGAAGATGACGAGGGCCATCGCGAGCAGTGCGACTACCGCTTCCGCTTCAAAAACTGCCCGCAGTGTAACGCCGAAAACGATATTGCCGCTCGCCGCTGTCGCGCCTGCGATACGGTGCTGGTTGATCCCGACGATATGCTGAAAGCGGCCCTGAAGCTGAAGGATGCGCTGGTGCTGCGCTGCAGCGGGATGGTGCTGGCTCAGGGCGCGGATGAGAAAGGCGAATGGCTGAAAATCACCTATTACGATGAGGATGGAGCCGATGTGAGTGAGCGCTTCCGTCTGCAGACGCCCGCCCAGCGTACCGCCTTTGAGCAGCTGTTTATCCGCCCGCATACCCGCACGCCGGGGGTGCCGCTGCGCTGGATCACCGCGGCGGACATCGTCCATCAGCAGCCGTTGTTGCGCCACCCTGACTTTGTGGTTGCGCGCAAAAAAGGGCAGTTCTGGCAGGTACGCGAGAAGGTTTTCGATTATGAAGGCCGCTATCGCCGGGCCAACGAATTACGTGGATAAAGGGACTTTTCATTGATGTGCGGGCCATTTGAGTATAAAATGCCGCCCGCTTCACATCCGTGAGGCAGAACACTTACCTGCTGCTGGGTCGCCTGTAGCAGGAATAATATGTACAGAGAGAAATCAATGTTAACTATCAATGTAGAAGCACGTAAAGAGCAGGGCAAGGGTGCGAGCCGCCGCCTGCGCGTAGCAAACAAATTCCCTGCCATCATCTATGGCGGCGAAGCTGCTCCGATCGCAATCGAACTGGACCACGACAAAGTGTGGAACCTGCAGGACAAGCCTGGTTTTTACGGCGAAGTTCTGACCCTGGTTGTTGACGGTAAAGAAGAAAAAGTGAAGGTTCAGGCTGTTCAGCGTCACCCGTTCAAGCCAAAACTGTCTCACATCGACTTCGTTCGCGCGTAATCGCTAACAGGTTGAGAAAAAACCCCGCATTGCGGGGTTTTTTTATGGCCGTTATTTACCGCCGGACGTGCGACGCTGTAGCTGGTCGCGCAGGTTCGGCGGGGTGCCTTTAATGGTCAGCGTGTCGGTCGCCGGATCCCAGAAGATGCGCTCGCCCAACAGCATGGCATCAAAGTTTATGGTTAACCCACCGCCGCTGCCGGCAAACTTAGTGAGCTGACGCAGGGTGCTGCGATCCGCCGGGAAGCTCTCTTCCAGCTCGTAGCCCTTCTCCGCCGTAAAGTCCTGGAAACTCACCTCGCTGACGCCTGCCAGCTCTTTTGACAGCGACTCCAGCTCGATCTCTTCCCCTGCCTGCAGCTGCTCGTTGCAGTAGGTGTACACCTGCTGACGCACGTTCTGGCGCTCGGACTTGTCCAGCTCGGCTTCGGCAGTGAAGTCATCCACCGCCTGCAGCAGGCCTTTGTTTTGCGCTTTGGCGTTCAGACCTTCGCTGGCGCCGAGGAAATCCATAAAGAAGTCGGCAACCTTGCGCCCTACCCGCCCTTTCAGGAAGGTCAGATAGCGGGTCGATTCCGGATTGGTTTCCCATTCGGTCAAATCGATCCGCGCCACGATATCCGCGTGGTTGATGTCCAGATAGTGGGTGGAGCTGATATCCAGCTGCTCATTGACGCGCATGCTACTCAGGTTGTTCAGCACCGCCACCAGCAGATACTCCACCGCCAGGTAGCGATAGTGGCAGAACAGGACGATCCCGCCATCGGCAAACGGGTATTTAGCCAGCTCATCGCGCAGGCGACCGGTAGCGGCCCGGCTGAAGGCGAGGAAATCCTCTTCGCCCTGACGCTGCAGGCGCAGCGTCTGCGCCAGTTCACTCTCTTCGCTGAACAGGCCATAGGCTTTGTTTTTGGCGCTGTAAACCCGGTGCAGCTCCGCGATCATGTCAACCGCAGTAGGCGTAGGTTCCAGTAACGAATCGCGCAGCACCAGCTCAAGGGTTTGCTCATCACGCTTGATAAGCTGGTGCAGGGCAATCTGGTTGATATCCAGACTCATGATAAACTCTCCTTTTAGACCGGGCCGTATTCAACCACCCGCCAGTCATGTATGCAACCGAAGATAAAAAAGGGGAAAAAAAGCTGTTGCTACGGTAATATGTTGCCCTTTCCTCCACAAACAGATTTCGATTTATGCCACAACTCTCCCGCTATAGTGATGAACACGTTGAACAAATGCTCAGTGAGCTGCTCAACGTACTGGAAAAACATAAGGCGCCAACCGACCTTTCCCTGATGGTTCTGGGAAATATGGTGACGAACCTTATCAATACCAGCGTTGCGCCGGCCCAGCGCCAGGCGATCGCGAAATCTTTCGCCCAGGCCTTACAGTCCTCGGTTAACGACGACCAGGCGCACTAAGGGAAACGAACGACAGTTTATGGTGACGAATCGTCAGCGCTACCGTGAAAAAGTCTCCCAGATGGTTAGCTGGGGGCACTGGTTTGCCCTGTTCAACATTCTGTTGGCGATGGTGCTTGGCAGTCGTTATCTGTTTGTCGCCGACTGGCCAACAACGCTTGCCGGGCGTATCTACTCCTGGATGAGCGTCATTGGCCATTTCAGCTTTCTGGTGTTCTCGACCTATCTTCTGATCCTGTTCCCGCTGACGTTTGTCGTCATGTCGCAGCGGCTGATGCGGTTTGTCTCCGCCATCCTCGCCACCGCGGGCATGACGCTGTTACTGATCGACAGTGAGGTCTTTACCCGTTTCCATCTCCATCTTAATCCTGTCGTCTGGGAACTGGTGATTAACCCCGACCAGAACGAAACGGCTCGTGACTGGCAGCTGATGTTTATCAGCGTGCCGATTATCTTGCTGATTGAGATGCTGTTTGCTACCTGGAGCTGGCAAAAGCTGCGCAGCCTGACGCGCCGTCGTCGCTACGCCAAACCGGTTGCCGCGCTGTTTTTTGTGGCATTTATCGGCTCGCATTTCATGTATATCTGGGCAGATGCCAACTTCTATCGGCCGATCACCATGCAGCGCGCGAACCTGCCGCTCTCCTATCCGATGACCGCCCGTCGCTTCCTTGAGAAACACGGCCTGCTGGATGCGCAGGAGTACCAGCGCCGCCTGATTGAGCAAGGCGATCCCGAAGCGGTATCGGTGCAGTATCCGCTCAGCGATCTGCGCTACCGTGACATGGGCCAGGGACAGAACGTCCTGCTGATCACCGTCGACGGGCTGAACTACTCGCGCTTTGAGAAGCAGATGCCGACGCTGGCGGAGTTTGCCGATAAGAACATCAACTTTACCCAACATATGAGTTCCGGTAACTCCACCGATACCGGGATCTTCGGCCTGTTCTACGGTATTTCGCCGGGCTATATGGACGGCGTGCTGTCGTCGCGTATCCCGGCGGCGCTGATCACCGGCCTGAACCAGCAGGGTTATCAGCTGGGGCTGTTTTCGTCTGATGGCTTCAGCAGCCCGCTGTACCGCCAGGCGCTGCTGTCCGACTTTTCGCTGCCGACGACGCAGAGCCAGTCCGACGCGCAGACCGCCGGGCAGTGGATCAACTGGCTGAACCGCTATGCGCAGGACGATAACCGCTGGTTCTCGTGGGTTGCCCTCAACGGCACCACGCTGGATGACAGCAACCAGAAAACCTTTGCTCGCCGCTACGCTAAGGCGGCAGGTGATGTGGATGCGCAGATTGCCCGGGTACTGGATGCCCTGCGTGAGTCCGGCAAGCTGGAGAATACGGTGGTGGTGATCACTGCCGGTCACGGCGTGCCGCTGGGCAACGAGGGCAATGATGTCGACTGGTCGCGCCCTCGCCTGCACGTTCCGCTGGTGATCCACTGGCCGGGCACGCCATCGCAACGTATTAACATGCTGACCGATCATAAGGATGTGATGACCACCCTGATGCAGCGTCTGCTCCACGTCAGTACGCCTGCCAACGAGTATTCCCAGGGTCAGGATCTGTTCAGCGCCACACGTCGCCATAACTGGGTGACGGCCGCCAGCAACAATACGCTGGCCGTCACGACGCCAGCCCTGACGCTGGTACTGAACAGCAACGGCAGCTACAAAACCTATAACCCGCAGGGTGAGAAACTTAACGACCAGACGCCACAGCTCAGCCTGCTGTTACAGGTGCTGACGGATGAAAAACGGTTTATTGCTAATTGATTTAAAATTAATCAGTTAGCCTGAACTGGCCTTGCATTAAACGCGGAAATGGGTAGTATAAATTTTACGTGTCGGCACGTAGCGCAGCCTGGTAGCGCATCGTCATGGGGTGGCGAGGGTCGAGAGTTCAAATCTCTCCGTGCCGACCAAAAATCCCAAAAAAAACCAACCCGTTGCGGTTGGTTTTTTTATGCCTGAGCAACAGCCCTAAATGGGCTGTGAGGGCATTCAATTTTTCAGACTGAATCAGTGCGCGACGGTGGCGCTGGTCACCACATCAGCGTTATCGATTTTCAGGATCACCTTTTGCTTACCCTTTACCCAGGTCAAAGGCTGCGTATTTTTAAAACCATATCCCTCAAGCGCGCTGTAAGCTGCATCAACCTTTTGCCCTCGAACGCTGTCGCGCAGAAAGTTGTTCAGCTCTGCGGATTTCTGGTTCTCCGCTTTGGTTTTATGAACATCACAGCTGCCGTCCATCTCAGTCTGCTGATTACACCCGGAGCGTATAAGCTGCTCGCGGAAACTGGCGTTAATTGCCATTGCTGGCCCGGAAACTAACGAGGAAAGCACAACAGCGATCAGTAATTTTTTAACCATACCCGTACCCACCAAATATAAAGAAAGATGCTGAAAAACAGAGAGTCAGCCGCACTCTGAACAGTGCTTTACGCTGTTTAAAAACCACACAGTGTTAATTCGCGATGAAAATTAGCATTGCGTGCTGTGATTCACAAACGAAATTGTTTTAAAGGGAAACTAATAAGTTATTGATATGAATCAGGGAGAGATGCCAGGCCGTTGATGATTAAAGAGTATTTTTTGATTTCAACGCGTTTGATGGGTGTTTCAGATGAAATAAGCGTGAGCCAGTCGTATTTGTAACCGACTGAATTGAATGGCTTTTTCTTACCCTCACGACAAATGTAAGCATTTGTAAAAGAAGACAAAGCCGGCCCGTCAGCGGGCCGGCTGCTGCATGGCATCCTGCTGGTTAGATTTCCGGGGTATGTTTGTATCCGGTCAGCATCAGCAGCAGGCTCTCTTTTGAATCTGCCGGGCTGAACTGATAGTGGTTGCCCTGACGGTCGCCACCGATGTACCAGGAGATTTCCGTCTTGCCTGCGGCCAGGGCTTTACGCACCGCCTTATCGACATCCACCATCCGGTACTCACGCTTGTTGTTGAGATACAGGACAGCATCCGAGCTGTAGTTGCAGGAAGGCCGGGTTTTCCAGGTGACGGTAGCCGGATCCCAGTCGTTGCTGACCGGATAGAAGAAGATCTGATCCGCGCCGTTGGCTTCGACTTTCCCGCCATAGATGCGGATCTTGTATTTGAAGAGGGCGGGATCCTGGCCGGCCGGCAGCGCAGGGATCTTAAATTTCACCAGGCTCATGGTCTCCACGTTACGGGTACGGCCGCCGTTTTTCCAGTTATCCTGGATTAACAGGGTCTGCGCCGTCGGAACCGGCGTGGTCGGCGTCTCGCTGCTCACCCAGACGTTCGCCAGCGCCTTCGAATAGCCGTAAGGCACGTTGGTGCCGCAATCCATGCCCTGATTCATGCACATCTCGGTCATAAAGCGCGCCGCATCTTCAGTCCAGCCGTTCATAAAGTCGGCATGAGCGGTATAGAGACTGCCCCAGTGCTCCTCGCGCGCATCGCCATTCATGGTGGGATCAAGCGACAGCTGCGCTTTCGCCGTATCCAGAGAGGTGATGCCGTGCAGCACCCAGGCCACGTTCATGTTCACCGTCGGGAGCTTCACCGGGAAGCCGGAAGGACACTGCCCTTTCACATCGTAAACGGCATTGGCCATCCCGTGGTGCGGCTTCAGGTTGATGCCGTCCCAGCAGTTGGGGAACTGGATCCCGATATTAAACTGCACGGCATCATTGGCTTTTCTCAGCCCACAGACTTCACCCACTGTATTTGTGTAACCTTTACCGTTGGCGCATAAAAAGGTGATCCGCGAGTTGGGTTTCGTACCATGGTGATCGCCTGCCAGCATCTCCAGCCCGGCGGGGAATGGGCTGAGCGGATACTGATCGACGTTATTGGCCTGATAATAGGTTTTCTGATACGCCGGCTTCACCACCGTACCGTCCGGGAGACGCAGGGAGGGCACCCAGTAAGCCGAGCTGTCGGCTTTGTTATCACAGGTGGTTTCTGGCTGCTGGCGCAGCGAATCATAAGAGGAGTAAGCATCGGTGTGGGTATTACCGAAAAAGTCGTGCCACATCGCCTGATTGACTTTGCCAAACATCATGATGGCGTCATCGCCCAGGGTGTGGTTGTAAGCGCAGACGACGTGCGCCTGCGGGCCGGCATGGGCGTATAGTGACGGCAGCAGCAGGGCTGACGCCAGCGCAGTATAAAGTGTGGTCCTTTTCATAAAAATCTCCTGAAAGAAAGGACCACATTGGTAACAAAACGGTGCTAACTCGCCGAATTTTTTACTGAATACTTTTCCGCTATTGTGCGCTTTACAAGGTCGCCGGACGCCTGAGCAGGTACGCCAGCGTCACGATGCAAATCGCCGCTCCGGCATAGAAGGTGTATTCCGCGCCCCACGTCTCCCATATAATGCCCGCCCCCAGGCTGGCAATCAGCAGCGCCACGCCGCTCACCATGCTGAACAGGCCAAAGGCGGTACCGCGCAGATCGGCGGGTGCCGTTTTTGCAATCATCGCGGTCAGCAGCCCCTGAGTCATTCCCATATGGATGCCCCACAGCGCCACGCCGATGATGATCCCCGCCCAGTGGGTGCTCAGCGCCAGTACAATATCCGCCGCGATCAACACCGCCAGCCCCCACTGCAGCAAACGGGTGTGGCTCATGGCATCGGAGAGTTTGCCGAACGGATAGGCCGAAAAGGCGTAAAGCAGGTTCATGGCGACCATCACCAGCGGGATGAGCGCCAGCGGAATACCGGATTGCTGAGCCCGGAGCACCAGAAATGCCTCGCTGAAGCGGGCCAGGGTAAAGACCGCGCCCAGACCAATCACCCACCAGCAGCTGGCGCCGAGGCGCTTCAGGTTCTCTTTTTTAATCGGATTGGTGCGTTTATGGGTGACGGGAGTGGCAGGTTCATGCAGGCCAAAAAAGAGCAGCGCGACGGCCAGCACGCCGGGAATAACGGCGATCCAGAAAATAGTGCGGAAATCGTCGTTCCACAACAGCATCATGCCCACGGCCAGCAGCGGGCCAAGGAAAGCGCCGAGGGTGTCCATCGACTGCCGCAGCCCGTAGGCTGCACCGCGCAGTTCAGGCGGCGTCACGTCGGCCACCAGCGCGTCACGGGGCGCGCCGCGGATCCCCTTCCCCACCCGGTCGATTAAGCGTGCCCCGAGGATCATTCCCGACGAGGAGGCGAGCGCAAACAGCGGCTTGCTGGCAGCACCCAGCCCGTAGCCCAGCAGCGCCAGACCTTTGCGTTTCCCCAGATAGTCGCTGATGGCGCCGGAGAAGACCTTGACGATCAGCGCCGTGGCTTCCGCCAGCCCTTCGATAAGACCAATGAAGATGACGCTGGCACCCAGCGTGGTCACCATAAACAGCGGTAATAAGCTATGGATGATCTCCGAGGAGATATCCATCAACATGCTGACGCCGCCAACGACCCAGACCCCTTTTGGGATCCGGCTCAGCGTGGAAAACCGGGAGTCCATGCTCCACTCCTGCTATCGGGAAAACAGGTATTTAACCCGAAAACGGCGCAGGAGGGAATGCGAATAAATATCGTTAATATCGAAGCGGGAAAACTCAGTGCTTCTCACTGTCCCCGAGGAAAAAGATCCCCAGCGGGATAGCCAGCAGAACGGTAAAGACCGTGCTGTAGACCAGCACCATCGCCGATTGCAGAACGAACATGCTGGTGGTCCACTCCGTCAACGGAATGTTGTACTGCTCAACCACGCCGACGATCGTCACACGCCCCACCCCAATCACCGCAATCAGAAACACCGTCAGCAGTGCCAGCAGAAATTTTTTCCCCGCTGGGGTGTTAAGTTTTTGGCGTACCATGCATTTATTCCTTCACAGATGAATAACAATGATTGCCGCTCACCCTACCACGATCGGCCCTCCGGCACCAACCCAGAATTTAAAACCACAACAAAGGCAAATTATCAGTGATATACACCAGATAAAAATAAAATACAGGCAAAAAACACCAGATATGATAGTGTAGGCATGACCCGTTTGACATAAAAAGGAATGACTGTGAAAAACGCATCTAAAAGCATCGTCGCCCTGATGGCACTGGCCTGCGCCAGCGCATATGCCGCCCCTGCCGCTCAACCGCTTGAGAAAACGGCCCCGTATCCGCAGGCGGAGCATGGGATGAAGCGCCAGGTTATCGACCTGCCCGCGCAGAAAGATGAAGCGAATTATAAAGTTGAGCTGCTGATCGGCCAGACGCTGGAAGTGGACTGCAACGTGCACCGCCTCGGCGGGCAGTTAACCAGCAAGACGCTGGAAGGCTGGGGCTATGACTATTACGTCTTTGATAAGGTCACCTCGCCGGTCTCCACCATGATGGCCTGCCCGGAAGGGAAAAAGATCGCCAAATTTGTGACCGCGAATCTGGGTGAGCATAGCCTGCTGCGCTACAACAGTAAGCTGCCGATTGTGGTCTATACGCCGGACAACATTGAGGTGAAATACCGCGTCTGGCAGGCAGATGAGAAGGTCGGAAACGCCGTTGTGCGTTAAAAAAAAGCCGGGTTAGTTAACCCGGCTTTTTTGCATCAGAGCGCGATATCCGCGACCGGTTTGCTTTCCGGCTGGGATGTCGCCTGCGGCTGAGCCTGAGGCGCCGCATCCGGTGCCTGCGGCTTTTCATACTTCAGCTGCAGCACGCGGCTGGTGTACTCCAGCTCCTGCTCGGTGGCGTCAACGTTACCGTTCAGCGCCGTACCGTAAGACGGAATAATGGTCTTCAGTTTCGCCTGCCATTCCGGGCTGGCGACTTTGTCTTTGAACACTTTTTCCATCAGGTGCAGCATGATAGGCGCAGCAGTGGATGCCCCCGGGGATGCCCCCAGCAGCGCGGCTACGGTGCCCTCTTTATCGCTGACCACTTCGGTGCCCAGACGCAGCACGCCGCCTTTCTCTTCGTCACGCTTGATGATCTGCACGCGCTGACCCGCCTGCCACAGACGCCAGTCCGCTTTCTTCGCATCTGGGTAGTACTCTTTCAGCGCCTCGAAGCGATCGTCATCGGAGAGCATCACCTGGCTAATCAGGTACTTCACCAGATCGAAGTTATCCAGACCAACATCGACCATTGGCCCCACGTTCGAGGTGGTGGTTGAGCTCAGCAGATCCCACAGCGAGCCGTTCTTCAGGAACTTGGTCGAGAAGGTGGCGAACGGCCCGAACAGCACCACACGCTTGCCGTCAAGGATACGGGTATCGATGTGCGGGACCGACATCGGCGGCGCGCCCACGGAGGCCTGGCCATACACTTTCGCCAGATGGCGGTTCACCACTTCCGGGTTTTCCGACACCAGGAACTGGCCGCCAACCGGGAAGCCGGCATAGTTATCCGCTTCCGGAATACCGGTCTCCTGCAGCAGCTTCAGCGCCGCGCCGCCCGCACCGATAAAGACGAACTTCGCCTTGATGACGTGCTCTTCTTCATTGTGCTTCAGATCGGCAACGGTCACGCTCCAGGAGTTGTCCGCGTTACGCTTAAAGCCGCGCACTTCGCTGTTCAGCGACAGGTTGAAGTTCTCTTTTTTCTGCAGAGAGCCCACCAGCTGGCGGGTGATTTCGCCGTAGTTAACGTCGGTACCGATTTCGGTACGGGTCGCGGCCACTTTCTGGTTCGGGTCACGCCCTTCCATGACCAGCGGTGCCCACGCCTTGATCTGGGCGTGATCTTCGGAGTACTTCATCCCGCGGAACAGCGAGCTTTGCTGCAGGGCAGCATAACGGCCGCGCAGGAAGTTAACGTTGTCGTCGCCCCAGACAAAGCTCATGTGCGGCACGGTGTTAATAAAGCTGTGCGGATCGTGCATCACGCCGCTGTTCACCTGGTGAGACCAGAACTGACGGGAGATCTGGAACGCTTCGTTGATCTCCACGGCTTTCTCAATACTGATGGAGCCGTCTTTCTTCTGCGGGGTGTAGTTCAGCTCCATTAAGGCCGAGTGTCCGGTCCCGGCGTTATTCCAGCCGTTGGAGCTCTCCTGCGCCACGCCGTCCAGACGTTCCACCATGGTCATGGACCAGTCCGGCTGAAGCTCCTGCAGATAGGTTCCGAGCGTGGCGCTCATGATCCCGCCGCCAATTAACAGAACGTCCGTTTCCTGATCCTGCGATGCCTGAGCCTTCGCCGCCATCGGGGCAGCACTAAGGCTTGCCGCCGCAGCCAGCAACAGGGCAGTCATTTTTTTCATAATTAATGCCTTCGTAATAAGCGTATTGTTCGCTATTTATGCAGATGAAGTCGAGTGCGGCGCCACGGTAGCAATATTTAAATATTGTTTAAAGGTTAAATAATTATTGTAATTATGATAATTAATGTCGCGGTATTTGTAGGGACATGGCACGTGCTGCGCTGGAAACGCGCGCGTTTTCCCGCTACTATGCTGCCCTTTGTGATCGGCCGCACAGATCCTGCCCACCGCCACTAACCTGCGAAAAACTATGTCTCCAACACACGCTTCTCCCCATACTCTTGCCGTTCTGCGTTCTCCGTCGCTGTTGACGCGTGAAATCCTGGCCGGTGTGATCACCGCCCTGGCGCTTATTCCGGAGGTGATCTCCTTCTCCGTGGTGGCGGGCGTCGATCCGAAAGTGAGCCTGTTCGCGTCGGTGGTGCTGTGTCTGGCGCTGTCGGTAATGGGCGGACGTCCGGCGATGGTGACCGCCGCCGCGGGTTCAGTGGCGCTGGTGATTGGGCCGATGGTTCATCAGCATGGCGCGCAGTATATTCTGCCGGCGGTGCTGCTGGCGGGGCTGATCCAGATCCTGTTCGGCGCGCTGGGGATGGCGCGCCTGATGCGCTTTATTCCTCAGGCGGTGATGACCGGGTTTGTGAACGCGCTAGGGATTTTAATTTTCTTTGCCCAGGTGCCCCACTTCTGGAGCAAAAGTCCGCTGATTGTCGGCCTGTTTGTTCTGACCCTGCTGATTGTGCTGTGGGCGCCCCGCTACATTAAAAGTATTCCTTCCCCGCTGATTGCGATTGTGGTTCTGACCCTGTTTACCGTCACCAGCGGCCAGCTGCTGCCGACCGTCGGCGACGAAGGCTCTATCGGCGGCGGCCTGCCGGGGATCACCCAGATGCTGGTGCCCCTCAATCTGCAAACCCTGAGCATTATCTGGCCCTGCGCGCTAAGTATTGCTTTCGTCGGCCTGATGGAGTCGCTGCTGACGGCAAAACTGGTGGATGAGCTGACCGCTACCCCGTCCAGCAAGCGCCGCGAGAGCATGGGGCTGGGCGTGGCCAATATCATGGCCGGCTTCTTCGGCGGGATCGCCGGGTGCGCGATGATCGGTCAGACCATCGTTAACGTTGAAATGGGCAAGGGGCGCAGCCGCGTCTCCACTTTCGCCGCCGGGCTGGTGCTGCTGCTGTTGGTCACCGCCCTGAGCGACGTGATGGCTAAAATCCCGATGGCGGTGCTGGCGGGGATCATGGCGATTGTTGCCATTAAGACCTTCAACTGGCAGAGCATCCGCCCTGCCGCGGTGAAAGGCGCGCCCGTTGCGGAAACCCTGGTCATGCTGGTGACCGTTGCGGCCACCGTGTCAACCGGCAATCTGGCAATTGGCGTGCTGGGCGGGATTATCGTCATGGCGATCCTCCCTGCCCACCTGCGACGCAGCAGCGCCGCTACAGCAGAAACAGCGTCGCCAGCCCAAGAAAAATAAAGAACCCGCCGGTATCGGTGATGGCGGTGATCATCACGCTCGACCCCACTGCGGGGTCGCGCCCGAGGCGGGTCATCACCATCGGAATGATCACTCCCATCAGCGCCGCCACCAGCAGGTTTAGTACCATCGCCAGGGTCATTACCCCGCCCAGCGCCATATCGTCGTACAGCCACCAGGTGACGCCCCCCATAATCCCGCCCCACACCAGGCCGTTGATCAGCGCCACGCCCAGCTCACGCAAAATCAGGAAGGTAAAGTTGCCCGGCTGAATATGCTGCAATGCCAGGGCGCGCACGATCATGGTGATGGTCTGGTTGCCGGTATTGCCGCCAATGCCGGCCACGATGGGCATCAGGGAAGCCAGCGCCACCAGCTGCGAGATGGTGTGTTCAAAGCCGTCAATCACCCGCGAGGCGATAAAGGCGGTGCAGAGGTTGATCGCCAGCCAAGCCCAGCGGGTTTTCACCGCCTTGCTCACCGGAGCATAAACATCCTCTTCCGCGCTGAGTCCCCCGAGGGCGCGCATATCGTTATCGGTCTCTTTATAGACCACATCGACGATCTCATCGATGGTCAGTCGCCCCAACAGCTTGCCCACCGCGTCCACCACCGCGGCGCTGAGCAGGTTGTCACGCTCAAAGGTGCGGGCGGCTTTCTCGGCATCATCTTCCGGGGAGAAGAGCATCGGCTGGGGATCCATCACCTCGCTAACCTTGCTCTGGGCGCTGTTGAGCAGGATGGTCTGCAGCTCCAGCTCGCCGAGCAGGGTTTTATCCCGGGAGGTGACAAAGAGTTTGTCGGTGTTCTTCGGCATTTTGCCGAGCCGACGCAGGTAGCGCTGGACCGTGCCCAGGGTTACGTCCGGGCGCACGGTGATCACGCTGAACTCCATGATCGCCCCGACGCGATCCTGCTCATAATGCATGACCTGGTGGACGCGGGCGCGATCCTGAGGCGGCAGCGACGCCAGCAGGCGTCCGGTCAGGTTGCGCGGCAGGTGCTGAACGAGGTAAATCTGATCGTCGATATCCAGGGTACGCAGCGCGTCGAGGATCGCGTTGTCGCTCATCTCATCGATCAGATCTTCCCAGACGTTCTCGGACGCCTCCACCAGCACCTGACCGCGCTCGTGATCCTGCACCAGCCGCCACAGGGCATGGCGCTCTTCCGAGGGTAAGGCTTCGAGGGTGTCGGCCAGATCCGGCGGCGGCAAATGCGCCACCAGCGCCCCTACCTCAGCAATATCGTCGGCTAAGGTCCCGACATCATATTGCTCAGCCAGGGTCAGTTTACCCAGCAGGGTGGAGGTGAGCGCTTTGTCGGTGGTCATCAGCCAGATCAGGCGCGCACGCTCTTCATCGCGCAGCCGTGCGCTGTTTTTGCTTAATGCAGACATTAATCATAAATCCATTAAATGAGTTGGCATTAAGCATAGCGCGGGGTGGTGTAAATTTTAATAAACGAATCGGCGGGAAGAGCAAAAAATCGGCAGTTGCAGACCGGGTGGCGGCTTTGCCGCCACCCGGCATATTGACAATCAGGCGGTACGTGCCACCGCATCACGCGACGCGGCATCACGCTCGGCGCCGGTCAGCTCAGTCAGCTGTCCACTGCGCATCTCCAGCAGGCGGTCGGCATGGATGAAATAGTGATCGTCATGGCTGATGGCAAAAATGGTTTTGCCCATCTGCTGCATCAGCGGCAGCAGCACCTGGTAGAACTCGCGGCGGAAATGCGGGTCCTGATCGGCGGCCCACTCATCCAGCAGAATGATGTCGCGCTCTTCCGCCAGCGCCAGCAGCAGCGCCACGCGCTTCTTCTGCCCTTTCGACAGCTTCAGGTTGAGGATCTTACCATCCTGCAACTCCAGCTTGTGCGACATTTGCAGATGCGCCAGCCACTTCTCCACCAGCGCCGGATCGGCCTGCTTGCCTTCCGGGCCCAGCAGCTGATCGAACAGCCAGACGTCGGTAAACACCGCAGAGAACAGCTTGCGGTAATCTTCCGGTTTTTCGGCGCTCAGCGGCTTACCGTCCAGCAGGATCTCGCCCGACTGGGGCTGATACAGGCCGGTCAGCAACATTGCCAGCGTCGATTTCCCGCTGCCGTTACCGCCAATCAGGAACAGCAGCTCGCCGCGGTTAAGGGTTAAGTTCACCGGCCCGACGGAGAAGTCGTTGTCCTGATATTTGAAGGTGACGTTGCACAACTCCAGGGTCTGCCAGTCCGGGAAGGCTTCAGGTCGCGGGAACTCGGCTTTGTACGGTGCGAGAGCAAACTTGCGCAGCTTGTTAAAGGCTACCTGGGCGCTGAGCAGGGTCGGCAGCGCGCCGACGGCGGAGAGCAACGGCGTGCGCAGGAACAGAAGGGTCAGCGAGTAGGTCGCGGCGACGTTGGTATCTGCCCAGCCCAGGCTGTTGGCCATCCAGAAGACCAGGCCAATCGCCCCCAGCATCATGATATTGGACCAGTTGACCGCGCTCAGGTGGAAGGTATCGGCCCGCACAATGTGGTGGCGATATTCGCGGGCATCCGGGATATAGAGGTTATTGAAGATGTGCTCGGCGCGCTCGCGGTTAAGGGTCAGCTCTTTGCGCCCTTCCAGCACTGTCTGATAGTCGTTATAGAGCTTATCTTCGGTTTCGCGCAGCACCGCCATGTGCTTGTAGACGCGCGACACCAGCAGGTAGCCGCCCCAGATGGTGATCGCAATCCACAGAGCGGTGATCGCCAGCATTTTGGTGGAGAGCCAGGCCAGATAGGCGGCCGATCCGAAGGTCAGAATAATCCCCTGCACCAGCTCCGGCAGACGCACAAAGGCGATGGTGATTGAGCGTACATCGCTGGTCAACCCGGCCAGCAGCGAGGCGCTGCCCAGCTGCTCGACGCGTTCAACCTGGGTATCCAGAATACGCTTGATGAACTCGCTGCGCAGGCGGTAGACGAAGTGGTGGCCGAGGGTAGTGAGCGCCAGCTGCGAACCCAGGGTGACGGCCATCAGCAGCACCAGCAGGCCGAGAAATTCCGGCAGCACCATCAGGGTGGTGTCCACCGTTTCAATTAAGCGCAGGTTAATAAAGGCAATAAGCCCAATACCCAGCGCGGCGCTGAGCAGGCTGAGCGCCATCACCGCGATAAACGGCCAGCGGTATTGGCGCCAGACCAGTAACAGGAGTTCCATGCAGAGCAATCCAGACAAGAAAAATCAGCCAGCAGTGTAAACTGCTCGCCACTTACATCAAGAATAATTCTTATTTTTATTCGTTATTCGCCGCCTGGCGGAAGGTGAGGTTGTAGCGGCAGTCGCCGGTCAGAGGGTGCTCTCCGGGTTTAAGCGGCTGAATGCCATGATAAAACAGGCGGGATGGTCCACCCCACACCACCACGTCACCATGCTCCAGCAGCAGGCGCTGAAGCGGATCGTTGCGGCGTAATCCGCCAAACTGAAACACCGCGGGCAGGCCGAGCGAGACCGAGACAATCGGCGCCCGCAGGTCGGCCTCATCCTTATCCTGATGCAGCGACAGTTTAGCCCCGACGGCGTAGCGATTGATAAGACAGGCATCCGGCTGAAAGTCGGGATAACCCGCCGCGCAGGCGGCATCGTGGCACAGGGCAGCAAAAGCGTCCGGCATCGGCGGCCAGTGCGCATTTGTGATCGGATCGTCCGCTGAATAGAGGTAGCCGTGCCGGTTAGTGGTCCAGCCCAGCCCGCCGCAGTTGGTCATCGCCACCGACATGGTGTATCCCCCGGGGGTAACCATCTGGCGGAACGGCGAGGCGCTGGCGACCTGTTCGATCCCCTGCATTAAGGCGGTGGCCCGCGTCAGGGCAAAGCGGCGCAGGATCACTGCCCCCGGCGCCAGCGGCTCCTGCCAGGGCTCAGCATCTGCAAACAAATCGAGCATCACACCTCCTCTTTTTTGGCTTCGCGACGCAGCAGTGCCGCTTTACGGGCCGTACCCCAGCGGTAGCCCGACAGCCCGCCGTCGCTCCGTACCACCCGGTGACAGGGAATAATAATCGCCAGCTTGTTGGCGGCGCAGGCCCGGGCCACCGCCCGCACCGCACCGGGATGACCAATGGCGTTGGCCACCTGCTGATAGCTTGCCGTCTCTCCGCTACGTATAGCGCGCAGGGCCTGCCAGACCTGACGCTGAAAGGCGGTACCGCGAATATCCAGCGGCAGGGCGAGCGCCACGGCGTGGTTATCCACGCTGGCGATCACCTGGGCGACGCGCGCGGCGAAGGCGGCATCCGCCTGTTCTCGCCGGGCGTGAGGAAAGATCGTTTCCAGCTCGGCAATCAGGGCGCTGTCATCATCCCCGGGTAGAATCGCACAGACGCCCCGCGTGCTCTCCGCCACCAGGCAACGTCCCAGCGTGCAGTTGCTCAAAGCATAGCGCACGGTGGTTTCCTCCCCGCCGCTGCGGTACTGCTTCGCGGTCATTCCCAGGGTGGCATCGGCGTTGCGGTAATAGCTGCTGCTGTCGGGAAAACCTGCTGCCAGCACGGAGTCGGTAATACTTTCACCCTGCGTCAGGGCGTCGCGCAGCCGTTTCGCCCTGGCCGCCTGCTGCCAGGCTTTCGGCGTCATCCCGGTGAAGGATTTGAACAGACGATGAAGATGCCAGGGGCTCATCGCCACCTCCTGCGCCAGCCTCTCAAGGGTCAGGGGCTGCTCCTGCTCCAGTAACCGGCAGGCTTTTTCGATGGTGGCGATCCGCTGCGCCTGGGGATCCGGTTGATCCGGGCGGCAGCGTTTGCAGGGGCGAAAACCCGCCTGCGCTGCCTGGCGGGCATCGGGGTAAAAGCGAACGTTTTCACGTAGGGCGTGGCGCGCCCGGCAGGAGGGACGGCAGAAGATGCCGGTGGTCTGTACGGCAAACACAAACTGACCATCGGCATGGCCATCGCGGGCCAGCACCGCCAGCCAGCATTGATCGTCATTCATCAGGTTCGGCTTTTTCATGATCGGCTCCTTATATAAGCATATGCCTAGCCTGCCTGAACGCCACCCGACAAAAACCCGCAACCTTGCTTTTTAATTCGCCCCGTTGACGAGGAAGCTGGAGAACTGCGGAGACATCCAGGTTTTAAAGCCCTCCCCTTCGCGGACGATCATATAGATCGCCAGCCCCTGCTCACGTGCGATCTCTTTGGCTTTCTCAGCCCCCAGCACCATCAGACCGGTATCCCAGGCATCGGCTTCCAGCGCCGTAGGGGCGATCACCGTCACCGACACCAGATTGTGCGTAATCGGGCGACCGGTCTGGGGATCAATGACGTGGGAAATGCGTTTTCCGTCCAGCTCATAATAGTTACGGTAGCTGCCGGAGGTGCTGATGCCGTGGCCGTTGATATCGACAATGGCCTGGACGGCATTTTGCCGATCGGTGGGCTTCTGGATCGCTACGCGCCAGGGCTTATCGCTGGCGTTCATGCCGCGGCTGACCAGCGCCCCGCCAACTGACACCAGATAGCGCGAGATCCCCTCTTCGGCCATCAGCCGGGCCAGGTGATCGGCAGCATAGCCCTCACCCACCGTTGAGAGATCGACAAACAGATCGGGGATATCTTTTTCGAGGTATTGCTTGCCGGACTGATTTATCACCGTCAGATGCTGCAGGCCCGTTTGCGCCCGGGCATCGTCAATCTGCGCCTGGTCGGGGGTTTTCACCGGCTGCTTGTTCGGGCCAAAGCCCCACAGGTTAACCAGCGGGCCGACGGTGATATCCATCGCGCCGTTGGTTTTATAGCCCACCCGCAGCGACTCGGTGACAATATCCGCCATCGCTTCGCTCACCGGCCAGGGGGAGGTGCTCTGGGACTGGTTAAAACGCATCAGGGCAGAGTCATTTTTATAGGTGGACATCAGCTGGTCGTCGCCATCCAGCTGGGACTGGATCTTGCCGCGTAGCTCTTCAGCCCGGGCAGCAGAGAGATCAATCACGCTGACGCGCCAGAAGGTACCCATGGTTTTCCCTTCCAGCACCGTTGCGGCGGTGTCGGCCTTAGCCGGAGGAGCGGGGGCATCGCACGCAGACAACATAAACAGTGTCGCCAGAAAGCCGACACGCAGAAAAGTAATTTCCATTCGTTATTATCCTCAAGCCTGAGACCGGCAAGAGTACACTAAAAAGCAGGCTTTGTAAGGGGCTGATAGTAAGACCAAAAAAAGGGGCCAGTTGGCCCCTTTTGCAATACTGCGTAAGACTTAGAACTGGTAAACCAGACCCAGGGCTACGATGTCATCAGTGCTGATGCCTGCACGGTCGGTGAAGGAGTTATCATCCAGCAGGTTGATTTTGTAATCCACATAGGTGGACATGTTTTTGTTGAAGTAGTAAGTCGCACCAACATCAACATATTTCAGCAGATCCTGGTCGCCATAGTTATCGATGTCCTTACCTTTGGACTGCAGGTAAGCCACGGATGGACGCAGGCCGAAGTCGAACTGATACTGCGCAACCACTTCGAAGTTCTGGGCTTTGTTAGCAAAACCATAGATTGCATCGCTACGGCTGGACTTAGAGTCACCGAAACGGGTCGCATTGTAAGTCTGGGAGTACTGCGCGGCCAGGTAGAGGTTGTTCGCGTCATATTTCAGGCCGCCGCTGTACACGTCAGCACGGTCACCTTCGCCGTAAACGCCAAAGGCGTTCTGGTCTGCGGTACGTTTGGAAGACGCTGCTGCCGCACCGACGCTGAAGCCTTCGCCCAGATCATAGGTCAGGGAGCCGCCGAAGCCGTCACCGTTCTGTTTCAGAGTGCTACGACCGGTGTCGTTTTCACCGCTGACGCTGCCGTTTTTACCCTGGTACTGCAGAGCAAAGTTCAGGCCATCAACCAGACCGAAGAAGTCCTGGTTACGGTAGGTAGCAACACCGTTACCACGGGATTGCAGGAAGTTGTCGGAACCGTAGGTGTCGCCGCCGAATTCTGGCAGAACGTCGGTCCAGGAAGTGACGTCGTAAATCACGCCGTAGTTACGACCGTAGTCGAAAGAACCTGCTTCAGCGAATTTCAGACCTGCGAAGGCCACACGAGTCCAGGACTGGTCGTCGCTCTCGGTGGTGTTGCCCTGAATCTGGTATTCCCACTGACCGTAACCAGTGATCTGATCGTTAACCTGAGTTTCGCCTTTGAAGCCGAGACGCATGTAGGTCTGATCGCCATCAGCGCTATCGTCATCAGAGAAATAGTGCAGACCGTCTACTTTGCCGTAGAGATCTAATTTGTTGCCGTCTTTGTTATAAATTTCAGCCGCATTTGCTGCGCCTGCTACCAGCAGTGCTGGTACCAGGAGGGACAGTACTTTAACTTTCATTATTTTAACCCTCTGTTATATGTCTTTTATTACCACTGCTTACTGATTAACCCTCTTAACCAGTCGGCAAGTTCATTCTCCGCAAAAATACAGAATAATCCAACAAGAATATGATACGAAAACTTTTAAGATGTTTCATATTGCCGTATAGATGTTTCATTTTGTAAATTTGAGGGAACTTTTTTGCCGCACAATAAGTTAAAAAATAAAGCACCATAAATCAAAATGTTAAAATTACCATTTAAAATCAATAAGTTAACAAAAAATTTATTATAGCACTGATTGCCAAAACAAAAAGGCAGCCGGCTACTAAAATATCTCTCGCTATCATCATTAACTTTATTTATTACCGTCATTCAAATTTGAATGTCTGTTTATCCCGAATTGAACCGAATGCAATGCATTCGGTTTTTTTTTACCCTTCTTTACGCAAATTTAAAATATCTGTGCTACCCACCCGAAACTATAACGACTATTAATTAAATCTTAGGGTGCTATTTTTAGTCCTGAAAATTGAACGGGTAATTTAATTTCTTGTTTATTCGTGCTATTTTTCCACTATATTGTTAGTTATTTGTACAATTATGGTTTAACCGTACAGATTTAAGACAATCCTTTTCGTCTTGCGCAACAGGACGAAAAAGTCAGCCCCGGAAGTAGCGTGAGGCTGGAAATTCGATTATTACGCTTTATACTGCCCTATTCGCCTGAAGCGCAGCCATAACGGGTTAACCACATCAATGAGTCAGTCTGAAACCACAGCCGCGAACAAATTCTCCCTGCTTCCGGGCAGCATTACCCGTTTCTTTCTTCTATTGATCGTTGTGCTGTTAGTGACCATGGGCGTGATGGTGCAGAGCGCGGTGAACACCTGGTTAAAAGATAAAAGCTATCAGATTGTCGATATCAGCCACGCGCTGCATAAACGTATCGACACCTGGCGCTACGCAACCTGGCAGATTTACGACAACATCGCCGCCACGCCGACAACCGCATCCGCAGAAGGGCTGCAGGAGACGCGGCTGAAGCAGGATGTCTACTATCTGGAGAAAACGCGGCGCAAAACCGAAGCCCTGATTTTCGGTTCCCACGACAGCGCCACGCTGGAGATGACCCAGCGCATGTCGACCTATCTTGATACGCTATGGGGAGCGGAGACCGTTCCCTGGTCGATGTACTATCTCAACGGCCAGGACAACAGCATGATCCTGATCTCCACCCTGCCGCTAAAAGATCTCTCCTCCGGTTTTAAAGAGTCGTCGGTGGGCACCGTTGTCGACTCCCGTCGCGCAGAGATGCTGCAGCAGGCCAATGCCCTGGATGAGCGTGAAAGTTTCTCTTCCCTGCGCCGCCTGGCCTGGCAAAATGGCTACTACTTTACCCTGCGCACCACCTTCAATCAGCCAGGTCATCTGGCAACGGTGGTGGCCTTCGATCTGCCGATCAACGATCTGATCCCTCCGGATATGCCGCTTGAGAGCTTCCGCCTGGAACAGGATTCCTCGGGGCAAAACCTGCGCGCGCCGACGGACAAAGAGAGCCCCGAAAGCGTCTCGATCTCCTTTAACGGATCGAAAATCGAGATTGCCTCCTCGCTGAACACGACCGGTATGCGCCTGGTCTGGCAGGTCCCTTTTGGTACCCTGTTGCTGGACACCCTGCAAAATATCCTGCTGCCGCTGCTGCTTAATATCGGCCTGCTGGCGCTGGCGCTGTTTGGTTACACCACCTTCCGCTCGCAGCCAGGCCGCCAGAGCGATGCCCCCGTCGCCGCAGGTACCAGCAACGAGCTGCGCGTGCTGCGCGCGCTCAATGAAGAGATTGTCTCGGTGCTGCCGCTCGGCCTGCTGGTACACGACCAGGAAGCCAACCGCACGGTGATCAGCAACAAAATCGCCGATCACCTGCTGCCACACCTGAATCTGCAGAACATCACCAGCATGGCCGATCAGCATCAGGGCGTGATTCAGGCCACCATTAATAATGAGCTGTATGAGATCCGCCAGTTCCGCAGCCAGGTGGCGTCACGCACGCAGATCTTTATCATTCGCGATCAGGATCGCGAGGTGCTGGTGAATAAAAAGCTCAAACAGGCGCAAAGGCTGTATGAGAAGAACCAGCAGGGCCGCGCGGCCTTTATGCAGAATATTGGCGATGCCTTTAAACTGCCTCTGAAGGCGCTGGCCAGCGAAGCGGCCCAGTTAACCAGCCCGGAAAGCCTGCAGCTGTCGGGGCATGCCGATACGCTGGTGCGGCTGGTGGATGAGATCCAGCTCGCCAATATGCTGGAAAATGACAGCTGGAAGAGCACCACAACGCTGTTCTCGATTCAGGATCTGATTGATGAAGTGGTGCCGGAAGTGCTGCCGGTGATCAAGCGTAAGGGGCTGCAGCTGCTGATTAACAACCCGCTGCGGGCCAATGATGAACGCCACGGCGACCGTGACGCGCTGCGTCGTATTCTGCTGATGCTGATCCAGTACGCTGTGACCACCACCCAGATCGGCAAAATTACGCTTGAAGTGAGCAGCGATGAATCAGCCGATGACCGTCTCACCTTCCGTATCCTTGATACCGGTGAAGGGGTTACGGCCAGTGAAATCGACAACCTGCACTTCCCGTTCCTGAATGATACTCAGAGCGATAATTACGGCAAAGCCAACGCCCTCACCTTCTGGCTGTGCGATCAGCTGGCGCGTAAGCTTGGCGGCCACCTGAATATTAAAGCCCGTGAATCGCTGGGCACCCGTTATTCACTGCACGTCAAAATGCCGGCCACGCCGCAGGAAGCAGAGGATGATGAGGGCCTGCTGGACGAGGTAGTGATCATGGTGGATGTGACGTCGAATGAGATCCGCAGTATCGTGGTTCGCCAGCTGGAAAACTGGGGTGCGACCTGTATTTCCCCGGACGAAAGGCTGGCAAGTCAAGAATATGATCTCTTTTTAACGGATAATCCGTCTAATCTTACTGCCTCAGGCTTGCTTTTAAGCGATGATGAGCCTGGCGTGCGAAAAATTGGCCCCGGCCAGGTGCGCGTCAACTTTAATATGAGCAATGCGATGCAGGAAGCTGTACTACAACTAATAGAGGAGCAGCTGGCGCAGGAAACGATCCCGGAATCCCCACTGGGCGGCAATGAAAATGCCGAACTGCAGGCCAGCGGCTATTATTCTCTCTTCGTAGACACAGTACCAGATGATGTTAAGAGGTTGTATACTGAATCCGCCGCGAACGACTTCGCAGCGCTGGCTCAGACAGCACACCGGCTCAAAGGGGTGTTTGCCATGCTTAATCTGGTTCCAGGCAAGCAATTATGTGAAACGCTGGAACATCTTATTCGTGAGAAAGATGCCGCCAGCATAGAAAAATACATCAGCGACATTGACGACTATGTCAAAAGCTTGCTGTAGCAAGGTAGCCCTATACATGAACAATATGAACGTAATTATTGCCGATGACCATCCGATTGTACTGTTCGGTATTCGCAAATCACTTGAACAGATCGAGTGGGTGAATGTAGTCGGCGAATTTGAAGATTCCACAGCACTGATTAATAACCTGCCAAAACTTGATGCGCACGTGCTCATCACCGACCTTTCCATGCCTGGAGATAAATACGGTGACGGGATTACGCTTATCAAATACATCAAGCGTCACTTCCCAAGTATTTCGATCATCGTGCTGACCATGAACAACAACCCGGCAATTTTAAGTGCCGTTCTGGATCTCGATATTGAAGGGATTGTCCTGAAACAGGGCGCACCAACCGATCTGCCAAAAGCGCTGGCCGCGCTGCAGAAAGGGAAGAAATTTACCCCGGAAAGCGTCTCCCGCCTGCTGGAAAAAATCAGCGCTGGCGGCTACGGCGACAAACGTCTGTCACCGAAAGAGAGCGAAGTGTTGCGTCTGTTCGCCGAAGGTTTCCTGGTTACCGAGATTGCCAAGAAGCTGAACCGCAGCATCAAGACCATCAGTAGCCAGAAAAAATCCGCGATGATGAAACTGGGCGTAGAAAACGATATCGCCCTGCTGAACTACCTCTCTTCCGTGACGCTGAGTCCTGCTGATAAAGAGTAGTTGTGCAAAACGCCGGGTGGCGCTGACGCTTACCCGGCCTACACTGCCCGTAGGCCCGCGCAAGCGAAGCGCCGCCGGGCAATAAAAAAGCCCAGAAATGGGCTTTTTTTTTATCCCCGCGTCTTCCTCACCCGCTCCGCATACACCGACAGCGTCTGCTTGAGCACGTCCAGCGTTACCGGCTTGGAAAGACAGCTATCCATTCCCGACTCCAGGCAACGCTGCTTCTCTTCCGCCAGCGCGTTAGCGGTGACGCCCACCACCGGCAGGGTCAGGCCCAGTTGGCGAATACGCTGGGTCAGGCGATAGCCGTCCATGTTCGGCATGTTCACATCGCTCAGAACGATGTCGATGTGGTTTTTACTCAGAACGTTCAGCGCGTCCACACCATCATTGGCGGTTTTGCACTGATAGCCCAACGAGCCCAGCTGATCGGCCAGCAGACGACGGTTAATTGGATGGTCATCCACCACCAGAATCATCATGTCTTCATTCAGCGACTGCGCCGATTCCGGCGACGGCAGTGCCGCCGAGCCATCGCCTGCATCCATTTCCACGCGGTAGATCCGAGCCAGCAGCGCAATCAGTTCGTGCGGCGAGGCTACGCTGTTCACCCACTCACCATGGGCGCGCTCCTGGGCAATACCGATATGGCGACGGCAGAAGATCACCGCTGCTTTGCCCTGCCACGGCTGCTTCAGCTCATCGTCGGTGATGAGCATATCTTCCGCGTCCGGCGTTTGTCCGGCGTAGCGCGCCACGCGAATGCCGTGCGGCGTCAGAAGGGATTCCAGGTAGGCATACAGCGAGGCGTTATTGACCGCCAGCCAGCAGCGTTTGTCGCTTAATCCATCCACCAGCCCAGTGGTCGGTGACTGCGCCGCATAGAGCGGAATGCGGATGGTGAACTGGCTGCCCATACCCGGCTCAGTATCCACCGAGATATCGCCGTCCATCATGCTGATCAGTTTTTCACAAATCGCCAGCCCCAGCCCTGTACCCTGAAAGTTTCGCTGAACTCCCGTCCCCACCTGGAAGAACGGGTCGAAGAGTTTGACCACCTCTTTGGCCGGAATACCTACCCCGGTGTCACGCACGCGAATGCTCAGGTAGTCCCCTGCCCTGGAGACATGCATTACAATGCAGCCCATGTCGGTGAACTTAATGGCATTGCTGAGCAGGTTGGAGATCACCTGTTGCAGGCGCATTGGATCGCCCTGCAGCGATACCGGCACGTCCGGTTCAATAAAGCAGTACAGCCCCAGCTGCTTACGCACCACCAGCGGCAGGTAGTTGGCGCTGATATGGTTCATCACCTCGCGTGGGGAGAATTCACGCGGTTCAATTTTCAGCTGCTCGGACTCGATCTTGGAAAAGTCGAGAATATCGCTGATGATTTTCAGCAGCAGGCTGGAGGAGTTATTCATCGCCGTCACCAGACGGTCAACGCCCCGCGGCAGCTCTTTGGTCTGCAGCAGATCGAGGTTACCGATAATCCCGTATAGCGGGGTGCGCAGCTCGTGGCTGACGGTGGCGAGGAACATCGATTTCGACTGGCTGGCCTGTTCAGCCGACTGAGCCATATCCTGCAACGACTCTTCCATTTTGACGCGCGCGGAGACATCCACCAGCACGCAGATGGCGACGTTCTCATTGCGATAGCGCGAGTGCACAAAGCTGATCTGCAGGTTGGTGTTGTTGCTGGTCAGCACGTCGACGAAGTTGACCTGCTGCCCGCAGATAATTTGCGTCAGCCGTTGCCGGTCCTCATGAGTCAACATATTCAGGTAGTTATGCGCCAGCTCGTTACTGAGGATATTGGTGCCGTCCAGGGTGCGCAGAATACAGATCCCTACCGGCGCAGAGGCAACAATCTTGCGGTTAAACTGCTCATGCTCTTCGAGGCGCTGGGCGTCGATTTCCGCCGGGATAAAGATTTTGCGCTCGTACATCCGCGCGAGAGTAAACAAGGCAATCCCCACCAGCACGTTCAGCAGCACCGAGTTGAGGATCAGCATGCGGATACGCTCCAGCACCAGATCCACCGGCACGGAATAGACGATGCTCAGCGACGAAGGCGGCAGGCTCTTTTTCAGCACCAGGTCGCGGAAACCGGAGGTATAACCAAACCATGAACGCTCCTGCATCCAGCGAGGGTCAACCTTGAGGCGGGTTTCCGGCCCCGCCAGCGAGATAAGCGCATGGCCGTTTTCATCGAGAATGGTCACGCCCATTGGCAAATTGCCAGGGGTGAAAAAGTTTTCCATGCGGATAGTCTGCTCGGTGCCGAGCATCGCCTGCAGGCGGTTAGCCAGGTAGACCGGCGTCATCGCGTAGAAGTACCCTACTCCGGGACGTGGGCCCTGGCTGATCCAGAACAGATTATTGCTGCGCTCATCCTGCGGGGCATTACGGTATTTCATGATTCGCTCGTGCAGGCTTTTCAGGGCGTTGTCACGATCCACCGGCACGTCACGCAGGCCAAAGTTGGCCATACAGAGGTTTTCGCTGCCAATCAGAAAGACCCGGTTCAGATCGTAGGCTGCCGAGAAGTTGTCGCGCCAGTAGCGCATAAACCAGGCCAGCGACTCCAGCGAACCTCGCCATGCTGAACCCATCGCCGAGCAGTCAGAATCGGGGAACAGCGGCTCAAAATTGGGCACCTCGGTTTTGCTGTCGCGCCCGCGGCTGGCCAGTACGCCATTTTCTGCCGTCAGACGGTTCTCAGCGATATACTTGAGCTCCTTCATGACGTCGGCGGTGCGCTGAATATAGCGCTGGGACTGATCGTAACTGAGGTTGAACTCCTGACGGATCTCCGACTCCTTCTGGTGCAGCGCGTTGACGATGTAAAACACCGAAAACAGGGCGATCAGCACCCAGATCAGGAGCGCCAGCGCCCGAAATAGATAGCGAGAGACTTTCAGCGTGGTTCGAAAGGAGACGAGGTATTTCAAGGGGGCGAGGCTCCGCCATCAGGGTCAAAAGGAATGGCTTAAGGTAGCGGTAAACGGGCGCGGTCGCAATGTTCGGTTGTCTGCAATTGCGTGTAGCTGCAAAAGAAAAGGGCCGGAGACCGGCCCTTTATCGTCAGGAGACATTACTCTTCAGCGTCATCCGCTACATCGTCGTCGGTGTCGGCTTCGGGTGCGATCTCATCATCACCTTCCGCTACGCTGCCGTCGATAGAGTCGAGCTCTTCGTCATCCACCGGCTCAGCAACGCGCTGCAGACCCACCACGTTTTCATCTTCCGCGGTACGGATGAGGATCACGCCCTGGGTGTTACGGCCCACCACGCTGATCTCTGACACGCGGGTACGCACCAGCGTACCGGCATCGGTGATCATCATGATCTGGTCGGTATCATCAACCTGTACCGCGCCAACAACGGAGCCGTTACGCTCGGTCACTTTGATCGAGATAACGCCCTGCGTGCCGCGGGACTTGGTTGGATACTCGTCCTGGGCAGTACGTTTACCGTAGCCATTCTGCGTAACGGTCAGGATCGCTCCCTCGCCGCGCGGAACAATCAGGGAGACGACGCTGTCTTCGCCCGCCAGCTTGATGCCACGCACGCCGGTCGCGGTACGACCCATGGCGCGCACTGCGCTCTCTTTGAAGCGCACCACTTTACCGGCGGCAGAGAACAGCATCACTTCGTCGGAACCGGAGGTCAGATCCACACCAATCAGTTCGTCGCCTTCGTTCAGGTTGACGGCAATAATGCCGGCAGAACGCGGACGGCTGAACTCGGTCAGGGCGGTCTTCTTCACCGTGCCGCTGGCGGTCGCCATAAACACGTTCACGCCTTCCGCGTACTCGCGAACCGGCAGAATAGCGGTGATACGCTCGTTCTGCTCCAGCGGCAGCAGGTTGACGATTGGACGTCCACGCGCGCCACGGCTCGCTTCCGGCAGCTGATAAACCTTCATCCAGTACAGACGACCCCGGCTGGAGAAGCAGAGGATGGTGTCGTGGGTGTTGGCCACCAGCAGGCGGTCAATAAAGTCTTCTTCTTTAATACGTGCCGCTGACTTGCCTTTACCGCCACGACGCTGTGCTTCGTAGTCGGTTAACGGCTGGTACTTCACGTAGCCCTGGTGAGACAGGGTCACAACAACGTCTTCCTGGTTGATCAGGTCTTCGATGTTGATATCAGCGCTGTTCGCCGTGATTTCGGTGCGACGCTCATCGCCGAACTGATCGCGGACCAGCTCCAGCTCTTCACGGATCACTTCCATCAGACGATCGGCGCTGCCCAGGATATGCAGCAGTTCAGCAATCTGTGCCAGCAGCTCTTTGTACTCGTCGAGCAGTTTTTCGTGCTCAAGGCCGGTCAGTTTCTGCAGACGCAGATCCAGAATCGCCTGAGCCTGCTGCTCGGTCAGCCAGTATTTGCCATCGCGAATACCGTACTGCGGCTCCAGCCACTCAGGACGCGCGGCGTCGTCACCGGCACGCTCCAGCATGGAAGAGACGTTGCCCAGATCCCACGGCTGCGCGATCAGGCCCGCTTTCGCTTCGGCAGGGGTTGGTGCACGACGAATCAGCTCGATGATCGGATCGATGTTCGCCAGCGCAACTGCCAGCGCTTCAAGGATGTGCGCACGATCGCGGGCTTTACGCAGTTCGAAAATGGTACGACGGGTCACCACTTCACGGCGGTGACGCACGAACGCGCTCAGAATGTCTTTCAGGTTCATGATCTTCGGCTGACCATGGTGCAGCGCAACCATGTTGATGCCGAAGGAGACCTGAAGCTGAGTCAGGGAGTACAGGTTGTTAAGAACCACTTCCCCTACCGCGTCACGTTTGATCTCAATCACGATACGCATGCCGTCTTTGTCAGACTCATCACGCAGCGCGCTGATCCCTTCAATACGTTTCTCTTTAACCAGCTCGGCAACCTTCTCGATCAGGCGCGCTTTGTTCACCTGATACGGAATTTCGTGGACGATAATGGTCTCACGGCCGGTTTTCGCGTCGGCTTCGACTTCGGCGCGGGCACGAATATAGATCTTGCCGCGACCGGTACGGTACGCTTCTTCAATACCGCGACGGCCATTAATGATGGCGGCGGTCGGGAAGTCCGGGCCCGGGATGTGTTCCATCAGCCCTTCAACGCTGATCTCTTCATCGTCAATATAGGCCAGGCAGCCGTTGATCACTTCCGTGATGTTGTGCGGTGGAATGTTGGTGGCCATACCTACGGCGATACCGGAAGAACCGTTTACCAGCAGGTTAGGGATCTTGGTTGGCATCACATCAGGAATGCGCTCGGTGCCGTCGTAGTTATCGACGAAATCAACGGTTTCTTTTTCCAGATCGGCCATCAGCTCATGGGCGATTTTCGACATACGGATTTCCGTATAACGCATCGCCGCGGCGGAGTCGCCGTCGACAGAACCGAAGTTACCCTGACCATCAACCAGCATGTAACGCAGTGAGAATGGCTGTGCCATACGGACGATGGTGTCATAAACTGCAGTATCACCATGGGGGTGATATTTACCGATTACGTCACCAACGACACGGGCAGATTTTTTGTAGGCTTTATTCCAGTCATTGCCCAATACGTTCATGGCGTATAGTACGCGACGGTGTACCGGCTTAAGTCCATCGCGGACATCCGGCAGCGCACGGCCAACAATGACCGACATCGCATAATCCAGATAGGAGCTCTTCAGCTCTTCCTCGATGTTAACCGGTGTAATTTCTCTCGCAAGGTCGCTCATCTAACCGCTATCCCTCTACTGTATCCCGGATTCAAAGGTCGGAAATTATAACACACCCGCTCAGGTTTAAACTAATTTGCTTTGTTATCCTGATATACTTCCTCGTCTTTAAATTACGGAGTAAAAGCGTCCATGAATGCGGAAAAATCCCCGGTGGCTCCCAACGTTGACCATGAAGAGATCGCTAAATTCGAAGCCGTCGCCTCGCGCTGGTGGGATCTTGAAGGTGAGTTCAAACCCCTGCACCGCATTAACCCCCTGCGTCTGGGCTATATCGCAGAGCGTTCCGGCGGCCTGTTCGGTAAAAAGGTGCTCGATGTGGGCTGCGGCGGCGGCATTCTCGCCGAGAGCATGGCGCGCGAAGGCGCCACGGTGACCGGACTGGATATGGGCTTCGAGCCGCTGCAGGTGGCGCGACTGCATGCGCTGGAAAGCGGCATTCAGGTAGAGTATGTGCAGGAAACGGTTGAGGAGCACGCCGCAAAGCATGCCCAGCAGTATGACGTCGTCACCTGCATGGAGATGCTGGAGCACGTTCCCGACCCGCAATCGGTAGTCAAAGCCTGTGCGGCGCTGGTGAAGCCGGGCGGTCAGGTGTTCTTCTCCACTATCAACCGCAACGGTAAGGCGTGGCTGATGGCGGTGGTCGGCGCGGAGTACGTGCTGCGGATGGTGCCAAAAGGTACGCATGACGTGAAAAAATTCATCAAACCGGCGGAATTACTGAGCTGGGTTGACGGCACGTGGCTGAAAGAGCAGCACATGACCGGTCTGCATTACAATCCTCTGACCGACAAGTTCAAACTGGCGCCGGGCGTGGACGTGAACTACATGCTCCATACCACCGCAAAAAAAGACTAAGAATATCCACTCTTTTTCTAACGAATGCGCAACCCCCCGTTGCGCATTTTTGACCACCCGTTGAAGAAATCAGCAGTCGATCAAATTTTCATTTTTTTTTCTAAATTATTGACATCACGTCCAGGCCTTACGGTACGAGGACTTACGCTTTTTTACGCTTTGACAACCTCAATTTAACCTCAAAATCAACTCTTGTACTGAAAAGAATCCTTACTAGAATACTCACCATCTTGCGTTATGCTTAATGCGAAACCCCTATATATAGTATTTATCCACAACAACCTGTGGATAAGCGGGGGATATTTTCTTTTTTCACGGACAGGTAAAAACCCACATGAATCAGAGTCTGCTGGTGACAAAGCGCGACGGTGCTACCGAGCGTATCAATCTGGACAAAATCCATCGTGTTCTCGACTGGGCAGCAGAAGGACTGAACAACGTATCCATTTCTCAGGTGGAACTGCGCTCCCACATCCAGTTCTATGACGGCATCAAAACCTCTGATATCCACGAAACCATTATCAAAGCGGCGGCGGATCTCATCTCCCGCGAAGCACCGGATTATCAGTACCTCGCTGCCCGTCTGGCCATTTTCCACCTGCGTAAAAAAGCCTACGGCCAGTTTGAGCCGCCAGCGCTGTTCGATCATGTGGTGAAGATGGTTGAGCTGGGCAAATACGACACGCATCTGCTGGAAGACTACACGGAAGAAGAGTTCAAGCAGATGGACGGGTTTATCGATCACTGGCGTGATATGAACTTCTCCTACGCCGCGGTAAAACAGCTGGAAGGTAAATACCTGGTCCAGAACCGTGTGACCGGCGAAATCTACGAGAGCGCCCAGTTCCTCTACATTCTGGTCGCCGCCTGCCTGTTCTCTAACTACCCGCGTGCAACCCGTCTGGAATACGTGAAGCGTTTCTATGATGCGGTTTCCACGTTCAAGATCTCTCTGCCGACGCCAATCATGTCCGGCGTGCGCACCCCAACCCGCCAGTTCAGCTCCTGTGTGCTGATCGAGTGCGGCGACAGCCTGGACTCCATTAACGCCACCTCCAGCGCCATCGTCAAGTACGTTTCCCAGCGCGCCGGTATCGGCATCAACGCCGGTCGCATTCGCGCGCTGGGCAGCCCAATTCGCGGCGGTGAAGCATTCCACACCGGCTGTATTCCGTTCTACAAACACTTCCAGACGGCAGTGAAATCCTGCTCTCAGGGCGGCGTGCGCGGCGGTGCTGCAACCCTGTTCTACCCGATGTGGCACCTGGAAGTCGAAAGCCTGCTGGTACTGAAAAACAACCGTGGCGTGGAAGGCAACCGCGTACGTCACATGGACTACGGCGTTCAGATCAACAAGCTGATGTACACCCGTCTGCTGAAAGGCGGCGACATCACCCTGTTCAGCCCATCCGACGTCCCGGGCCTGTATGACGCCTTCTTCGCCGATCAGGACGAGTTTGAGCGCCTGTACGTCCAATACGAAAACGACGACAGCATCCGCAAGCAGCGCGTGAAGGCGGTTGAGCTGTTCTCGCTGATGATGCAGGAGCGTGCCTCCACTGGCCGTATCTACATCCAGAACGTTGACCACTGCAATACCCACAGCCCGTTCGATCCGGCCGTTGCCCCAGTGCGCCAGTCCAACCTGTGCCTGGAGATCGCCCTGCCGACCAAACCGCTGGAAGATGTGAACGACGAAAACGGCGAGATCGCCCTCTGTACGCTCTCCGCGTTCAACCTGGGTGCGATTAACAGCCTCGACGAGCTGGAAGAGCTGGCGGTGCTGGCGGTACGTGCCCTGGATGCGCTGCTGGATTATCAGGATTACCCAATCCCGGCGGCAAAACGCGGTGCAATGGGTCGTCGTACCCTCGGCATTGGCGTGATCAACTATGCCTACTGGCTGGCGAAAAACGGCAAGCGTTATTCCGACGGCAGCGCCAACAACCTGACGCACCAGACCTTCGAAGCGATTCAGTATTACCTGCTGAAGGCCTCCAACGATCTGGCTATCGAACAGGGTGCCTGCCCGTGGTTCAACGAAACCACCTACGCCAAAGGCATTCTGCCGATCGACACCTATAAGAAAGACCTGGACGCGATCGCCAACGAGCCGCTGCACCTGGACTGGGAAGCGCTCCGTGAGTCCATTAAAACCCACGGCCTGCGTAACTCCACGCTCTCTGCCCTGATGCCGTCCGAGACCTCCTCGCAGATCTCCAACGCCACCAACGGCATCGAGCCGCCGCGCGGCCACGTGAGCATCAAAGCGTCGAAAGACGGGATCCTGCGTCAGGTGGTGCCGGACTACGAGCTGCTGAAAAACAACTACGAGCTGCTGTGGGAAATGCCAAATAACGACGGCTACCTGCAGCTGGTGGGCATCATGCAGAAGTTTATCGACCAGTCGATCTCTGCGAACACCAACTACGATCCGTCACGCTTCCCGTCCGGGAAAGTGCCGATGCAGCAGCTGCTGAAAGACCTGCTTACCGCCTATAAATTCGGCGTGAAGACCCTGTACTATCAAAACACCCGTGACGGTGCGGAAGATGCGCAGGACGATCTGGCCCCGTCCATTCAGGATGATGGCTGCGAAAGCGGCGCATGTAAGATTTAATGTAAATGCCGGGTGGCGCTACGCTTACCCGGCCTACGATTTTGTTTGCCCGATCTACAAAATCTCTCACAGGACACACTCATGGCATACACCACCTTTTCACAGACGAAAAACGACCAGCTCAAAGAGCCGATGTTCTTCGGCCAGCCGGTCAACGTGGCACGCTACGATCAGCAAAAATATGACATCTTCGAAAAGCTGATTGAAAAGCAACTCTCCTTCTTCTGGCGTCCGGAAGAAGTTGACGTTTCCCGCGACCGCATCGACTTCCAGGCCCTGCCGGAACATGAAAAGCACATCTTCCTCAGCAACCTGAAGTATCAGACGCTGCTGGACTCTATCCAGGGTCGTAGCCCGAACGTGGCGCTGCTGCCGCTGATCTCTATCCCTGAGCTGGAAACCTGGGTCGAGACCTGGGCGTTCTCCGAGACGATCCACTCCCGCTCCTACACCCATATCATCCGTAATATCGTCAACGATCCGGCGATTGTGTTCGATGATATCGTTACCAACGATCAGATCCTGAAGCGCGCGCAGGGTATTGCCCACTTCTATGACGACCTGATCGAGATGACCAGCTACTGGCATCTGCTGGGTGAAGGCACCCACACCGTGAACGGTAAAACCGTCACCGTGAACCTGCGTGAGCTGAAGAAAAAGCTCTACCTGTGCCTGATGAGCGTTAACGCCCTGGAAGCGATCCGCTTCTACGTCAGCTTCGCCTGCTCCTTCGCCTTCGCGGAACGCGAGCTGATGGAAGGCAATGCCAAAATCATCCGTCTGATCGCTCGTGATGAAGCCCTGCACCTGACCGGCACCCAGCATATGCTGAACCTGCTGCGCAGCGGCGTGGACGATCCGGAGATGGCCGGGATTGCTGAAGAGTGCAAGCAGGAGAGCTATGACCTGTTTGTCCAGGCGGCACAGCAGGAAAAAGAGTGGGCGGAATACCTGTTTCAGGGCGGCTCCATGATTGGCCTGAACAAAGATATTCTCTGCCAGTACGTGGAGTACATCACCAACATCCGCATGCAGGCTGTGGGCCTCGACCTGCCGTTCCAGACCCGCTCCAACCCAATCCCGTGGATCAACACCTGGCTGGTGTCCGATAACGTTCAGGTGGCACCGCAGGAAGTGGAAGTCAGCTCCTACCTGGTCGGTCAGATTGACTCCGAAGTCAACACCGACGATTTGAGCGACTTCCAGCTCTGATGAGCCGCGTGACGCTTCGTCTTACTGGCACAGAACTCCTGTGCCAGGAAGAACACCCTTCCCTGCTCGTTGCGCTGGAATCCCACCAGATTGAGGTCGAATACCAGTGTCGTGAAGGCTATTGCGGCTCCTGCCGCTGCCGCCTGGTGACCGGTCAGGTCGACTGGATCACCGAACCGCTGGCCTTCATCAACGAAGGGGAAATTTTGCCCTGCTGCTGCCGGGCAAAAGGTGATATCGAAATCGAAATGTAACCCGGTCAGTAGCTGCTTTTACTGGCCCGGGCGCTGCCGGATCTGAACAGCGCCAGCCGCTCGTCCAGCGCTCCGGTATAGAGCATAGTATCAACCCCGACGGCAACAAAGTTCGCTCCCCACGCCAGACAACGCGTCGCCATCTCAGGCTCCACCGCCAGGAAGCCCGCGGCTTTACCCGCGTGTCGGATCCGGCGGATCGCCTGCTCGATAATGGCCTGCACCTGCGGATGACCGGCGTTGTCGGGATAGCCCAGCGAAGCCGACAGATCGGCCGGACCGATAAACACCCCGTCAATTCCTTCAACTTCCAGAATCGCATCCAGATTATCCAGTGCGGCTTTGCTCTCCACCTGAATAAGCAGGCACAGCTCGTCGTTAGCCCGGGCCATGTAGTTCTCCACCCGTCCCCAGCGCGCCGCCCGCGCCACGCCGGCCCCCACGCCGCGAACGCCCAGCGGTGGATAGCGGGTGGCGGAGACGATCTCCCGGGCCTGTTCCGCGCTGTCGACCATTGGGATCAGCAGCGTCCTGGCGCCAATATCCAGCACCTGTTTGATCAGGCTGCGGTCACCGTCAACCGGGCGTATCACCGGCTGGCTGGCATAAGGGGCAATCGCCTGCAGCTGGTGATAGAGATCCTGCACCGTGTTCGGCGCATGCTCCCCGTCGATTAACAGCCAGTCGTAGCCAGAGGTCGCCGCGATCTCCGCCATATAAGATGAGGTGGAGCTCAGCCACAGCCCGATCTGCGTTTCACCGTTACGCAGAGCCTGCTTAAAGGGGTTGGAAAGAACGTTTTGCATAATAACTCCCTGATATTAATGATGTACGCGATCGGCCTGCGGCGCGCTGCGGGTCACGCCCAGCACCAGAATCGCCAGTGCGCCGAGGATCGCAATCCCGGCCAGCGCCAGCAGCCCGGCCGCATCGCTGCCAAATACGGTCTGGGCTTTCACCCGGATAAGCGGAGCAAGAAAACCACCCACTGCGCCAAACAGATTGACGAAGCCAATCCCCGCCGCCAGCGCGGTGCCGGAGAGCAGCTGCGTCGGCATGGTCCAGAAGACCGGCTGCACGGCGATAAACCCGACCGCAGCCACGCACAGCGCCACCATCGCAAGCCACGGCGATACCAGCCCTGAGACGCCCACTCCAATACCGGCGGCCAGCAAAGTCAGCGTGGCGATGTTGCGCCTCTCGCCGGTGCGGTCGGAGTAGCGCGGGATCAGCCAGGTGCCAAACAGCGCCGCAACCCACGGAATAGCGGTCACCACCGAGGCGGTGAAGCCCACTTTGGTGCCGAGCAGGGCCGCCACCTGGGTCGGCAGGAAGAAGATCAGCCCGTAGACGGCGATCTGGATAGTCATGTAGATAAACGCCAGCTGCCAGACCCGACCGTTGCGCAGGGCATCGCTCAGCCGGGACGTGGCCTTGCTCTGTTCCTCCCCCGCCAGCTGATTAATCAGCACCTGCTTCTCCTGAGCAGTGAGGAACCGCGCCTGCTGCGGGGTATCGTCCAGCCAGAAGAAGGTAAAGACTCCTGCCCCCACGGCAATCAGCCCTTCGATAATAAACATCCAGAACCAGCCGGGATGGCCCATAAAGCCGTGCATCTCCAGCAGCGCCCCGGAGAGCGGCGATCCGAGCGACAACGCCAGCGGCGCGCCCATGTAAAACAGCCCCATGATGCTTGCGCGGTTGCGCTGGGGGAACCACTGGGAGGTGAGGTAGATCATGCCGGGGAAGAAGCCTGCCTCCGCTGCCCCCAGCAGGGTGCGGATCAGCAGAAACTTACTTTCCGTGTCGGCCCACGCCATCGCCGCGGAGAGGAACCCCCACAGCAACGTGGTGGTGCCAATCCACGTCCGTGCGCCAAACTTGCGCATCAGCAGGTTAGCGGGCACCCCCAGCAGGGCGTAAACCACAAAGAAGATCCCGGCGCCCAGGGCATAGGCTTCGTTACTGAGCCCGGTATCAATCTGGTAGCTCTCTTTGGCGAAGCCGATATTAGAGCGATCCAGAAATGCCAGCACGTAGAGCGCCAGCATGAACGGGATCAGGCGGGCGCGGTTTTTCCTGACCACGCTGTCGAGCAGAGTCATACTCATGGACAATCCTCAGTAAAAGGTGACGCCACGCCGGAGCGCGGCGCGACGGATTAGTGGCTATAAGGACGCTTCAGGGCACAATCGCGGTTCAGCTCGACGCCGAAGCCGGGTTTATCCAGCACCGATTTGTGGATGCGGCCATTCACCGGCACCGGTTCATCAAGCAGGATCGGATCAAACTGCGGACGCAGCGTCGCGCAGTCCGGGCTGGTCATCAGGAACTCGCTGAACGGCGTGTTGGTGAAAGTGATCACCGCATGGTGGGAGTAAACCGACGAGCCGTGCGGCACCACCAGCTGTCCCCGCGCTTTAGCGATAGCGGCGATCTCCACCAGGGTGGTTAAGCCGCCGCACCAGCCAACGTCCGGCTGCATGATGTCGATCCCGGTTTCGGAGAGCGTGCGGAAAGATTGCAGGGTGCCGTGGTGCTCGCCGCTGGTCACCATCATTCCCGGCGGGGCATTGCGCTTCAGTTCGCGATAGCCTTCGTACTGCTGCGGCGGGAGGCACTCCTCAATCCACTTCAGGTTATAGGGCGCGCAGGCATGGGCCAGTCTGGTGGCGTAATTCACGTCCTGGCTCATCCAGCAGTCGAGCATCAGCCAGAAGTCCGGACCGCATTTCTCGCGGTACTCCGCCACCATTGCCGCGTCCTGGCGGATCCCGGCGTCGCCATCGTGTGGCCCCCGGTGGGTCGGCATTTTGCCGCCGATAAAGCCCATCTCTTTCGCCAGGTCCGGCCGCGCGCCGGTAGCATAAAAGCGGATCTCATCCCGTACCGCACCGCCGAGCAGCTTGTAGACCGGCAAGCCGACCACCTTGCCGAACAGATCCCATAGCGCCAGGTCGATGCAGGAGATGGTGTTCAACACCAGCCCGCCGGATCCAGCGTAATACATGGTCGCCCCGAGCATCTGGTCGTGAATAAGCTTGATGTCGCTGACGCACTTGCCTTCAATAAAGCGGCTGAGGTGCTTCTCAACGATAAAGCAGCCCATCTCTCCGGCGGTGGAGACCGCAAAACCGGTCTGGCCGTTGTCGGCCTCCACTTCGACAACCAGCGTGCCGAGGACGTTAATGCCGAAGGACTGACGCGACTGTTCATACTGCGGATATTTACTCATTGGGGTGGCAATGTGGTCGTCGATCCAGTGGTTGGCCCCCTGGTCGTGATAATCGCCACCGCCTGCGCCCTTCTCTGCCGTAGCGCCGCCGGTAAACCAGGCACGGATCTGTTTAATCTTCGGTAGGGTCATGATGTTCTCCATATTATGAGGCTTGATCGAAGGGGCTTTTCCAGCCCAGTAAACGGGAAATATCTTTCGCGCAGGCAATCGCTTTACCGGCCAGGTAATCGCGGTTGTCCTCGTTGATCTGCAACCGGGTACCCACCACCGAGATTGCCGCGGTAAGGTCGTTGCTGGCGTTAAAGACCGGCGCCGCCACGCAGCGCACGTCGGGGTAGTCTTCCCCGTTGTCAAAGCTCCAGCCTCTGGCGCGAATGCGTGCCAGCTCGTCGCGCATCTGCCCGGCGCTGGTGATGGTGGTAGGGGTGACCCGCTCCCAGTCCAGGCTGGCAATAATGGCCTCCTGCACCCGTTCGGGCTGCCAGGCGAGCAGGCATTTGCCAATCCCCGAGCGGGAGAGCGACAGGCTTTTTCCCTCGTGGGAACGCACGCTGATGGTTGCGGGCGACTCGATTTTGAGGATGTAGTAAGCGCTGCCGTTATCGATAATGCCGAGATGGCACAGCAGGCCGCTCTCGTCCATCAGCTGCGTCAGGCGCGGGCGCGCCATCTCACGCAGATCCATCCGGCTGACCGCATGGCCCGCCAGCTCCACCAGCCGGGTCCACAGGCAGTAGTTGTCCTGGCTGTCGAGGCTGAGAAAACGCTGTCTTCTCAGTTCACCCAGCAACAGATAGGCAGTGCTTTTCGGGATCCCCAGCGCGTCGATAATGGTCGCGGCGCTACAGGGCCCCAGACGGGCAATGGTGTCGAGAATATCGATGGCGCGGGTCAGCGCCGGTACTTTGGTTGATTCCAACATGCTGGACTCCAGTCCTGAATACTGGAATCAGTGTTGCGGCTGAGGGCGGGTTTATTTGTGAGCGAGTTCAAATCGCCGGAGGGTTCCAGCCAGCTGGACAAACAGCAGGATAAAATTGTGACGAACAGCGCAGAAAAAAACAGAGCGAGTACAACAGGTTGGACAACAACGCGCCGGACGGTGAGCCCGGCGCGCAGAAATCACGGCAGGAACAGCGTCTCGACGACGTTGATCCAGCCATGTTCAGTGGCCACCGGCTTGCCGTTCAGCCAGCGACGCAGCATGTTCAGCGCCATCATCGCGCAGACCTCCTGACGGACTGCCAGGCTGTAGCGCGTTGTGCTCATCTTCACCCGCAGGGCGTGGGTGCCTTCCGGGGTAGCCAGGGCAAAGTTGAGATGATCTTCTTCCGCACCCGACACCGCTAACGCCAGACCGGCAAAATGTTTCACGCGCCGCTCGGCCACCCAGTGGGCAGTTTGCGCCAGGGTCTCCTCCTGGGAAGGCACCACCTCGCTTGCCAGCAGTGGAGCGCTTACCCGCGAGAGCTGTAACGCCAGCAGGCCACCGGTAAATTGCTCGCTCAGGGTCAGGCTCAGCTGGCGGGCCTGTAGATCGCGGGCGATTTGCGCCGGGAGTCCTTCGGTGCCTTCGAAGATCAGGTTCTCACCCGCCACGCGCTGCACCTCAGGCCACAGGGCCAGCATTGCGGCCTTCTCGGTGGCCGGGCCGGTTAATTTCAGTTCGATAATCGGCATGGAGGAGCGGTAGCCCATCGTCACGCCTGGCGGTAACACCAGATGATCGAGACTCTGCGCCAGGTCGCTCTCCGAGCGGCCAAAAGTGGTGAGTCGTAAACAGATCGGGGGTTCCGGTAAGGTAAAACGCTGCCGCAGACGCGGCAGGATCTCTTTTTCCACCATCACCTTAAATTCGGACGGAACGCCGGGGGTGAAGAACATCAGGCAGCGATTAAGCTGAACGGCAAAGCCGCAGGCGGTACCGACAGGGTTATCAACCAACTCCGCGCTGGCCGGAATTTCTGCCTGTTTGCGGTTGCTGGGAGCCATCACTTTGCCGCGATCGCTGAAGAAACGCTCCATATGGCTGAGCCACTCGGTATGCAGCACCAGCTCTTCGCCTTTCGCCGTGGCGGCGGCCAGCGCGCTCAGGTCATCGCTGGTGGGGCCGAGGCCCCCATTTACAATCAGCACATCCGCCTGTTCGCTACGTTCACGCAGGACGTTGACCAGCGACTCCAGCGAGTCGCCCACCGTGTTACGCCGCGTTAGGGGTAATCCTTGCTCAAAGAAAATATCCGCCAGCCAGGCCGCATTGGTATCAGTGATTTGTCCATGCAGCACTTCATCGCCAGTGGACAGCATCTCCACGTTTATCATTGTGTTCTCCCGCATTTGTGGTGAAAACACTATAGCGCAATCGGCTGTAGGGGGAAGAGAGAAACAGGCGCGGCAGAACGCCGCGCCGGGAGATCAGAAGCCTGCGCTTACGCCCACGTACGGGCCATCAGCGACGGCGTTGTCGCGGTTGCCGTCTTTGCCCGCCAGGTTAAGGTAACGGTAGCCCGCTTCAATGGTGACAGGACGCATGATGGTCCAGCGCGCACCCGCGTTGGCCTCTTCGTAGCTATCGATACCGCTGGAGAGGGAGTCCGGAGAGTAGTAGTACTCGCCAAACAGACCAAAGCTGTTGCCAATTTTCCACTGCAGACCACCGCCTACCGCTGCCGCATAGCCTTCATCGCTGTCTTTCGGGTTGGTGTAGATGCCTTTACCGCCCACGGTGGCAAGGAACGGACCGAGAGGCACGTTCAGACCCAGACCGATGCTGGCCACGTCACCCTCATCGTCGTTATTGGTCCAGTTGCCGCTCGCGGCCAGACCCGACGTTTCGGTGCCAAAACCGACGCCAACGTTGGTGTAGTCCTCACCGGCCTGGCCGCTGATGGAAATTGCGTTCGCTGCCGCAGAAACGAACATCAGGCCGCCGAGGCCCAGTAATGCCACTTTTTTCATTGTCGTGATCCCGCACAATTATTTAGATAACTTCCAAAAACGCGTGATTTTAACGTGAGTCGGCCTGCGATCAACGCTGTGGTGAGATAATAAAAAAATAAGTTTGTAACGAGTTGATACTTACAGGATTTAACAATGTTAAATCCTGAGAAACAGGTTACACCCGGTTACTTTGCGTCCGATCAATACCTGCCCTGACGCATTTCTTTAGATTAACTTTTGCTCAAAACGGAAATTTACCGACTAATACTCACACATCAGGGAGAAAATATGAGCAAGAAAGGTTTAACCACCGCATCCGGCTGCCCCGTTGTTCACAACAATAATGTTGCCACCGCGGGCCCACGCGGACCGATGCTGCTTCAGGATGTCTGGTTCCTGGAAAAACTGGCGCATTTCGACAGAGAGGTGATCCCGGAACGTCGGATGCATGCCAAAGGCTCAGGCGCCTACGGCACCTTTACCGTTACCCGGGACATCACCGCCTTTACCCGTGCGAAGCTGTTCTCCGCTGTCGGTAAAAAAACCGATCTCTTTGTGCGCTTCTCCACCGTGGCCGGTGAACGCGGCGCCGCCGATGCGGAACGTGATATCCGCGGCTTCTCCATCAAGTTTTACACCGAGGAAGGTAACTGGGATCTGGTCGGCAATAATA
This sequence comes from Leclercia sp. TB492, assembly GCF_049974505.2. NCBI lineage: Bacteria > Pseudomonadati > Pseudomonadota > Gammaproteobacteria > Enterobacterales > Enterobacteriaceae > Leclercia > Leclercia sp. TB492. Next base: position 3,214,590 of record NZ_CM127572.1, read on the forward strand.
CCCCTATTTTCTATCTGCGCGATCCGCTGAAGTTCCCGGATCTTAACCACGTGGTGAAACGCGATCCGCGTACCAACCTGCGTAACCCAACTTACAAATGGGATTTCTTCTCTCAACTGCCGGAAACGCTGCACCAGCTGACCATTGACTTCAGCGATCGCGGCCTGCCGTGCTCCTATCGCACCATGCACGGCTTTGGCAGCCATGCGTTCAGCTTTATTAACCACAACAACGAACGCTTCTGGGTGAAATTCCACCTCAAGTCCCAGCAGGGTATTGCTAACCTGCAGGACGATGAAGCCAAACGCCTGGTTGCAGAAGATCGCGAGAGCTCACAGCGGGATCTGTTTACCTCTATTGAAAAAGGCAACTTCCCGCGCTGGACGTTTTACGTGCAGATCATGCCGGAAAGCGATGCCGCGAAGGTGCCTTACAATCCGTTCGATTTGACCAAAGTCTGGCCGCACGGCGACTATCCGCTGATGGAGGTGGGTGTGCTGGAGCTGAACCGTAACCCGGATAACTACTTTGCGGAAGTTGAGCAGGTGGCGATGTCGCCTGCTAACGTGGTCCCGGGGATTGGCTTCTCGCCGGATCGCATGCTGCAGGGGCGCCTCTTCTCCTACGGCGATGCCCACCGCTACCGTTTAGGGGTAAACCATCACCAGATCCCGGTAAACGCCCCGCGCTGCCCGTTCCATAACTACCATCGCGACGGCGCGATGCGCGTGGATGGCAACAGCGGTAACGGCGCCACCTATGAGCCAAACAGCTTTGGCGTGTTCCAGGAACAGCCGGACTTTAGCGAGCCGCCATTGTCGCTTGAGGGTGCCGCAGACCACTGGAACCATCGTGAAGATGCCGACTATTTCAGCCAGCCGCGCAAGCTGTTTGAACTGCTGAGCCCGGAAGAGCACCAGCGAATGTTTGAACGTATCGCCGGGGATATGCAGGATGTACCGGCGTTTATTCAGGCACGCCAGATTGCCCTGTTCAGTGAGGTTCATCCTGACTACGGAGCGGGTGTCCAGGCGGCACTGATGCGCTTAGCCGAAGAGAAGTAAAAACAGAACGGGAGCTCAGGCTCCCGTTTTTTATTGCATGATTAATGTCTGGCCTGCTCGACAATCTCGGGTGCCAGCCCGGTCAGTTGGGTGACGGTCTCGGGCGGCAGGCCCTTTTCCAGCATAGCCTTCGCGATGCGAAGCGCCTCCTGTTCAACGCCTTCCGCTCTGCCTTCCGCTCTCCCCTGACTTAACCCCTGACTTAATCCCTGAGCCATGCCCTCTTCCCGGAGAAATTGCGCAATATTCATTAACGTCTCCTTATGCTGATGATCCTTCGTCCTGTGTGCTAATGCCTGCAAAAACGCTGCAGGATCGGCGGTATGGCCGGCCTGAAGAAGATAGTTGAGCAACGTTTTAAGCTGGGCGTTGCCAGTGTATCCCAGCGCCAAGAGCCTGACCAGTTGCTCATGGAGTTCCAGCATGTCCCGCTGCCGGACATGCTTTTGCAGCAGTTCCAGCATCGCAATCCGCCGGTGTTGCATGATGCTTTCGTCGGGTAGACAGGTGATGTCAATCAGGGGAAAGGCCCCGGTGTAGAGCGATTCCGCCTGTTCAGGCACCTGAAAGCCATCAAGCCAGCGCAGCGGCCGTGGGTAAGGCGAGATCCGGCCATGATAAAACAGCATTGGGATCACCAGCGGTAGCTCCCGGTGCCCTTTGTCGAGATGCCGCTGCATGGCGGCAATCGCATAGCGCATCAGGCGAAAGGCCATGTGCCGATCCGGGGAGCTTTGATGCTCGATCAGCACATAAATATACCCGGCGCCGGAAGCGGTTTTCACGGACCAGAGGAGATCGGCGTAGCTGAGACGAAGATCCTCTTCGACAAAGCTGCCAGACTCCAGCCGCAACGACGACAAATCACAGAGTGCGCGTAATTTTTCAGGTAGGTGAATCGCTAAAAAATCACGCGCCGTCTCTGCCTGCGACAGAATATGACGAAACACCGCGTCATGCGGTGTGGGTGTTGATGGGCTGTGCATATTTTCCCTTGCGTCAGTTCCTTTCGCCGGAAAATAGCACAGCGCGTGCTGCAGGTAAGCTTGTTGAGTTTCTTTCCCGAGCAGGCTCGCAAATCACCCTCTTAGCGACTGATGAACCCACTGTTGCAGGGCGCGTCGGGAGATCTTAATCCCGCCATTTTTGAGTTCAGCGGGAAGGACCAGCCAGTGCACCGGCTGCTGAAAGCGCGCCAGCTTATCAGCGACCCAGTGCGGCAGCTGCGCGATATCTGCCTCCGCTTCGCACTCGACGACCGCCACCGGACGCTGACCAAACTCGACATCATCGAGGGGAACCACATACACCTGGCTGACCTGAGGATGAGTGCCGATCACTCGCTCCAGTTCTTCGGGCTGGATCCCTTCTCCGCCGCTGAAAAACAGGTTATCCATGCGACCAAGGATCGTCAGGCGTCCGTCAACAATCTCACCGCGATCGCGGGTGGCGAACCAGCCCTGCGCGTTGGCGACGGTGACAAGCTGACCGTCACGCCAGTAGCCGCTGGCCATGCTGGCAGCCTTTAACCACACTTCGCCCTCCACCAGCTTCACTTCCCGGCCCGGCAGCGGATAGCCGACATCCGCCAGGCCATCCGCCTCTTTGGCGCAGACCGTGGAGGCGAACTCCGTCAGGCCGTAGCCGCACCAGCTGCGAATGCCCCGGCTGGCAGCCCGCAGGGTTAGCTCCCCCGGGATCGCCGCGCCGCCCAGCAGCACCGCTTTCAACGCCACCTCGTTCTCGCCGTTAAGCAGACGCCAGAGCTGGGTCGGTACCAGCGAGGCGTGGGTACAGCCCTGCAGCATCTGCTCCAGAGGCTGTTTTTCGCAGACGGTCAGACGGGCACCCGCCAGCAACCAGCGCCACAGGATCCCCTGTCCGGAGACATGGAACAGCGGCAGGGAGAGCAGCCAGTCGTCCTCACCGGCATAGGGCAGAAGCGCCAGCACGCCTTCGGCACTGGCAAGATGGGCGGCACAGGTATGCACTGCCGCCTTCGGCAGCCCTGTCGAGCCTGAGGTTAAGGTCATGGTCGCCAGCCGCTCAGGCTGCCAGTCCGTTCCCGTTCTCCCCTGCTGTGGATCCAGTTCCAGATCAGACAGGCCGGAATAACCACTCTTGCCGTTGAGTACCAGCGCAAAGCGCAGGGTCAGGGGCGGAAGCAGGACCTCCAGCACGGAACGCGGCAACTGCGGGTTAACCGGCAGGATCCGCGCCCCGCACTGCAGCAACGCCAGCCACGCCAGCAGCGTGTCGGGGTGATTATGCGCCTGCAGCATCACCCCCTCGCCTTCCCTTAGTCCCTGCTGCACAAAGCCGCTCGCCAGGGCATCGGTACGCTGGCAGAGTTCGCGCCAGGTCAGGCTCTCACCGTTAAGCCGCAGTGCCGGTTGTTCAGCTTTGCACACAGCCCAGTGCCGCCACGGCCAGTCGGAAAAGATCATAGCAGCGGCTCCAGCGCCTCGCGTTCCAGACACGGCAAGGTGTTGCCCGGCCAGGGCCGCAGCAGTTGCGCCTGCATCAGGTTCAGGGTATCCAGGCCGGGAACGGTATCCGGCGTGAGCTGAGCAGCAATGCGCGCCAGCTGGGTCAGACCGAGGCTCGACTCAATCGACGAGCTGATCACCGCCGTCAGCCCGAGGGCGTGGGCCGCCGTCACCTGCTCACGCACCTTCGCGATGCTGCCGGTGAGCGTGGGTTTGATCACCATCGCCCGAACGCCCGGCTCGGCAATCCATTCGAAATCGTCCTCGCGCAGGCTTTCATCCCAGGCGATGGCAATCCCCGTCTCCCGGGCAAACGCCAGCGAGTCCGCGCGCGTTTTACAGGGTTCTTCCAGAAAGGCAATACGATCCCGGTAGGCCGGGTTAACGTACTTCGCAAACTGCTGCGCTTTCAGCGGAGTCCAGGCTCGGTTAGCGTCGAGGCGCAGACGCAAATCCGGGATGGCCTCCAGCAGCAGATTCGCCACCATGCCGTCGCGCACCGCTTCATAGAGACCAACCTTAATCTTCGCCACTTTTTCGCCCGGCATGGCGGCCAGTACGGCAAAGAGTTCGTCAGGATCCCCTGTACAGAGCGGGGCCGCGCGATAGTCGGCCTCTTCCGGCAGGGAGCCGTCGAGCTCCGCCAGCGCACAGCTGATGCCAAAATCCACCGCAGGCAGGCCGGGCAACAGAGGCTCTGCCCCTTCACCCCAGGCGATACTCCACGCCCGCAGCGAGGCTTCAGCCTCCTCCAGCGATTCGCGGCTGAAGCCCGGCAGGGGGGAAACTTCTCCCCACCCGTGCCGATCGCCCTGCTGCAGATGCACGAACAGACCCTCGCGGGTTTTTAACCGCCGTTCGCGCAGCACCACACCCGCGTCCATCGGTATCTGCCAGCGGTAGATCTGTACGCTACGCATTACGGATTCCGTTTGTATTTGCTGAAGTCCGGCTGGCGCTTCTCGTTGAAGGCGTTACGTCCTTCCTGACCCTCTTCAGTCATGTAGAACAGCATGGTGGCGTTGCCCGCCAGCTCCTGCAGACCCGCCTGACCATCGCAGTCGGCGTTCAGGGCCGCCTTCAGGCAGCGCAGCGCCATCGGGCTGTTTTGCAGCATTTCACGGCACCAGCGCACGGTCTCTTTCTCCAGATCGGCAATTGGCACCACGGTGTTAACCAGGCCCATGTCCAGCGCTTCCTGGGCGTTGTACTGACGGCACAGGAACCAGATCTCACGCGCTTTTTTCTGACCGACGATGCGGGCCATGTAGGACGCACCCCAGCCGCCGTCGAAGGAGCCCACTTTCGGGCCGGTCTGGCCGAAGATGGCGTTCTCTGCGGCAATCGTCAGGTCGCACATCATGTGCAGCACGTGGCCCCCGCCGATGGAGTAACCGGCAACCATCGCCACTACCGGTTTCGGACAGGTGCGGATCTGGCGCTGGAAGTCGAGCACGTTCAGGTGGTGTACGCCAGAGTCGTCCTGGTATCCGCCGTAGTCGCCGCGCACTTTCTGATCGCCACCGGCGCAGAAGGCTTTTTCACCCTCCCCGGTCAGGACAATCACGCCGATATTATCGTCATAACGCGCATCCGCCAGGGCATTGATCATCTCCTTGACGGTAACCGGACGAAACGCGTTACGCACCTCGGGACGGTTAATGGTGATTTTGGCGATCCCGTCCGCCGATTTATGGTAACGAATGTCGGTGTAGCCTTCGGAGCAGTCCTGCCATTCCACCGGTGCGTAGAGCATGTTTTCATCAGGGTAGATCATAGAGTGTCCTTTATGGATTGACGGAGTATCTGAGCCAGACGCTCAGCCACCGCACCGGGGTTTTCCCGATGGGCGTTATGTCCGGCTTGGGGTATTTGATGGCCGATCGCGGGAAGTTCCCGGGCAATCGCCCTGAACTTGTCATCCCGCTCGCCATACAGATAGAAAAAAGGGACCACGCACGCAGCGAGCGTAGCCCGTAAATCGGGTTGTTCGGCCAGGGACGTCGCCTGCAACATTGCGGCCAGCGTTGCGCCGATATTGCGGCTGCGCAGGGCAACCAGCGCCTGACGCTGCGCTTCGGTTAACGAAGCAAATACCGGCTGTTGATACCAGTCGGCAAACACCGCCTCTAAGGGTTCATGGCGAAAACGCGCGGCCCAGTGGGCATCGGAGGCACGGCGGCTTGCGCGTTCATGGTCATCACGCAGCCCCGGATGCGCCCCCTCAACGATCAGCCCCTGCAGCCCTTCCGGGCGCTGGCAGGCGTGATACATCGCAATGCGGCCGCCGAGGGAGTACCCTATCAGCCAGTAGTTAAGTATGTTGTAACTAATAAGAGTGCGATTCAGCAAACCGCTTACGTCACTGAAATCACGCCCCGCAATATGCGCCGAGTCGCCGTGTCCCGGCAGATCGAGATACAGCCGGGGAAAATCGCCCAGCCCTTCTCCGGGCAGCTGCCATTCGCGGCGATCGCCGGAAAAGCCGTGCAGGAACACCAGCCAGGGTTTTCCTGCCGAGCCGGCGCAGTGCATCCCCTGCAGGATCACAGGTGGCTTACCTGCGCCAGCAGGTTCTGCAGCATCTGCGCCCCGTCGCTGTCGTTAACCACCACTTCGATAAGCGTTGCGCGGGGTTTGCTCCACGCCGTATTCAGAGCGCTCTCCAGCTCCGTCCAGCTGGTCGGGCGCTGATAGCGGAGGCTGAACATCGCCGCCGCATGCTCAAACTGCACGTTTTGTGGCATCAGATAGAAGCGTTCACGCTCACTCTGGGGCGTCGGCAGCAGGGAGAAAATCTGTCCGCCGTTATTGTTGATCACCAGCAGAACAAAGGGTGCAGAGGCCTGGCGTAACAGCGCCAGCGCGTTGAGATCGTACAGCGCCGAGAGATCGCCAACGATCGCCAGCGTCGGGCGGGCGTTGGCGCGCTGGACCCCGGCAGCGGTGGAGATCAGCCCGTCAATGCCGCTGGCGCCGCGATTACTGAACACCGGATAACCTGCCGGCAGGCGGGAAAAGGCATCAATCAGACGTACCACCAGACTGTTGCCGACAAACAGCTGCCCCTGCTCGGGGAGATAGTGACGAATACGGTGCGCCAGCTGCGCCTCGCCAAATTCTTCACTGTGCTGCGCCGTCAGCTCCCAGGCCTGACGGGAGAGTTCCGGGATCGCCGCGGCCCAGGGGGCGCGTTTTTCCGCCGGATGGAGTTCCAGCCAGTCGGCCACATTCGAGATCAGCCGACGACCGCGATGGTGCGCCGGATCAAGCCGTCCTTCCCGCGGATCCACCAGCCAGTACTCTTCTGGTGTGCAGGTGGTTTGCCATTGCAGCAGTCGTTTACCCGTCAGGCTGCCGCCCAGCTGGACCACAATCTGCGCCTGCTCCAGTTCGGTAACGGCTTTCGCATTGCCCAGCCACAGATCGGCGCACGGCAGCGGCTGCCCGGTCTGGGAGAGCACGTCGCCAATCAGCGGCCAGCCCATGGTTTGCGCCCACTCTGCCGCCTTTTTCCCTTCCGCTGCGCTCATTCTGCCCGCGAGCACCACCCCGCGTTTTTGCCGCCAGAAGAACCAGTCGCGCTGTTTGGGGCTTGAAAGCTCTGCGGGAGCGCTCAGCCAGGGTTTATCGCTCTGCCACCAGTCGCCCAGCGCCTGCTGCCAGTCAAGATCGGTATCATCCATTTCGCCATACAGCGGCTCGGCAAAAGGACAGTTGATGTGCAGCGCGCCCGCACGCAGCGCGCCCAGCGCGTTATCCACCGTCGACACCAGCCAGCGGGCGGGAATATCCCGGGTCGGACGCGGCAATGACAGCGTTTCCGTGGGATGAGAGGCAAAGAGCCCCGGCTGGCGAATGGCCTGGTTTGCACCACAGTCGATCAGCTCCGGGGGACGATCCGCCGTCAGCAGCACCAGTTTTTCGCCGGTCAGCCCGGCTTCAATCAGCGCCGGATAGAGGTTCGCCACCGCGGTACCGGAGGTGACAATCACCGCCACCGGGGCGTTACTGGCTTTGGCCAGCCCCAGCGCCAGATGCCCGAGACCGCGCTCATCAAAATGGGTGTGATGAATAAAGGCGCGGTTTTCCGCAGCGGCCAGGGTCAGCGGCGTCGAACGCGAGCCGGGTGCGATGCAAATGTGCCTGACGCCATGGCGGGTCAGGGCTTCAAGGATCACCGCCGCCCAGCGCCGGTTAAAAGAACTCACTGACATGGAATTGTCCGGTATCAATATTGCGACTTAGTATAAATAATAGGAAAAGATGTAATTTTGATATGAATCGGGTATGTACGACTCAGTATTAATCCTTTAGGAGCAGAGAGCGCAGCCCGGCGGCTTTATTTTCAATCTCCTGCCACTCCTGCTCGGGATCGGAACCGCTGACGATCCCCGCCCCGGCGTACAGGCGCACGCAGGTCTCCTGCACCCTGGCCGAGCGCAACGCCACGCAAAACTCGCTTTGCGCTAATGACAGATAGCCGGCGGAACCGGCATACCACTCCCGATCAAAGGGTTCATTGCGGGCGATAAACTCCCGTGCCGCCTGACGCGGCAGACCGGCGACCGCCGCGGTGGGCTGGAGCAGCATCAGGCACTGTTCATCATCCGGCTGTTGCAGCGTGGTCCAGATGCAGCGGCGCAAATGCTGAACCTTACGCAAGCGCACGACCTGCGGCGGCAGGACGTCAAGCACTCCGCCCTCGCGCTGCAGGCGCTGACAGATGTCCTCGACCACCAGCATATTTTCACGCTGGTTCTTATCGTCATTCATCAGCCAGTCGCCCAGGTGAGCGGCCTGCACCTCATCCGAATGGCTGGCGACCGTACCGGCCAGCGCTTCGGTGCGCAGCAGGGTTCCGCGCCGCCGCCACAGCCGTTCCGGCGACGAACCGAGAAAGGCATGAGTGGCATCAAGGCGCATCAAAAAGTGGTAGCACTGGAAGTTCACCCGACGGCTGGCGGCCATCAGGGCGGCAGGATTGACCGGCAGGCTGAAGTGCAGGTCCGTTGCCCGGGCCAGCACCACTTTGTCAAATTCCCCCTGAGCAATAGCGTCGGTTGCGCGGCGGACTAACGCCAGCCAGCCGGATTTCTCCGGCCGCTGGGTTTCGCTCATTACCGGCTGGACAACAGCGTCAACAGGCTGGCTCTCTTTAAGGGCGCCAATAAATTCGCGCGCGTGCCGGGCATCGTTTTTCAGCGAGGTGGCGCTGCAGAGAACCAGCCGCAGCGTCGCGGTTCCGCCGTTGCGTTGCCACAGCAGACGCGGCAGGAACAGGTCGCCCTGCACAGGCTCGAACGCATTAATGCCCACGACCCGAAGGTCAGGGAACTGCGGATAACCCTGTAAAAAATGACGGGCGGCAGAGAGAGAGGAGAAGTGTTGGGTCGCTCCCAGCGCGGCGTACTCTTCGTCGCCGTTACGCTGTTGCCAGTAGAAATGGGGGAAAAAATGCTGGGCATTCAGCCAGGCGAGCGGGTCAAACGCATCGTTGAGCGCAAAGGAGACATCGAGATGATGCAGGCCGGGTGCATCAGGAAAATCGGCGGCTAACTGGTGGCAAAGGCCTGCCAGCGCGGTGGAAATCGAGTGCACGCGAACTTCTCCCAGCTCAAAAACCTCACATTATACGGGGTAGTTGCCTGAAAAAGCAGTACCCCCTATTTGGCAGGGAGAAGCGTGCGTGTGTAGCGTTAACGGCGGGCGAGAAGAATACCGAGCACCAGACCGGCGGCGGCACCTACCCCAATACCCTGCCAGGGTTTTTCACGGACATAATCGTCTGCACGATAGACCGCTTTTTTAGCCCGATAATAGTAAGTGTCCGACGCCTGGCTGACGCGTGTTTTCACGTCGTGCAGTGCCTGTTCGGCACGCGCCTTCAGCTCAATGTACTTTTGATCGGCCGGATCGCCTGAAGAACGGAGGACCTCTTCCAGCGTTTCACTTAACAGCGTCAGATCGTCATCAACATGCGTTTCCGAAGATTGGAAGGACATAGTTTTCTCCTTGTGGTTGCATCAGTTCGCTAACTATAGACAATACCTGCCGATTCTGCCTGCTACGCTTGTTGTATCTCTTTCGCCATGCCGATATGCGGGATGCCATCTTCATCGTAGATGTCGGTCACCGGAAGAAAGCCAAAATGGGCATAAAATGCCTGCAAATGCGCCTGCGCACCCAGGTATAACGCCTTGTCAGGCCACTGTTTTTGGCAGGAACGCAGCGTCTGCTCCATCAGGGCGTATCCAAGCTTTTCGCCACGCGCCTGGCTGCTGACAATCACCCGGCCAATCACAACGGGGGAAAAATCGTCGTCGCTTTTCAGAATCCTCGCATACGCCACCAGCTGACTATCTTTCCAGCCGAGGATGTGCCGGTTTTCCCCCACCAGATCCTCGCCGTCGATGTCCTGGTAGGGACAGGTTTGTTCGACGACAAAGACGTCGCAGCGCAGCTGGAGTAACGCGTAAAGCGCGGGAACGGTCAGCTCGCTATGGTGCAGATCTTGCCACTGGATCATTGGGGTCTCCTTATCGTGTCGGTAGCCGTTATACTAATGACTTTTCGTCCCCGGCACAGAGGCTGAGTGCATTATGGAGCTGCTTTTTTTAGGAACATCCGCTGGCGTGCCCACCCGTACGCGCAACGTCACCTCAATTCTGCTGGATTTACAGCACCCGACCCGCGGCGGTTTGTGGATGTTTGACTGCGGCGAAGGCACGCAGCACCAGCTGCTGCGCACCACCAGCCATCCCGGCAAGCTGGATAAAATCTTCATTACCCACCTGCATGGCGATCACCTTTTTGGCCTGCCGGGCCTGCTGTGCAGCCGCTCGATGGCGGGCAACATCCACCCGCTGACCATTTACGGCCCGCCCGGCATTCGTGAGTTTGTTGAAACCAGCCTGCGGATCAGCGGCTCCTGGACCGATTACCCCCTAGAGATTGTCGAGATTAGCGCCGGGGTGGTGTTCAGCGATGACGCCTGGACCGTGACCGCAGCGGCGATGAATCACCCGGTAGAGTGTTACGGCTATCGCGTGGAGGAGCAGGATAAGCCCGGCGCTCTGGATGGCGCAGCGCTTGTTGCCGCCGGGGTTCCCTTCGGCCCGCTGTTCCAGCAGCTCAAGCGCGGGGAGCGCGTCACCCTGGACGATGGCCGGATAATCGATGGCGCAGACTATCTCTCCCCGCCCCGCCCCGGTAAGAAGCTGGCCATCTTCGGGGATACTGCCCCCTGCGAAAGCGCCCTCGCGCTGGCTCAGGGCGTCGATCTGCTGGTGCATGAGGCCACGCTTGAGGCGGCGATGGAGGAGAAAGCCAACAGCCGCGGCCACAGCTCAACGCGTCAGGCGGCCAGGCTTGCCTGCGATGCGCAGGTAAAAAGGCTGCTCGTCACCCACGTCAGCTCCCGCTATGACGCCGAAGGCTGCGCCATGCTGCTGGCCGAGTGCCGCGCCCTGTTTGCCAACAGCCAGCTGGCAGAAGATTTTGCTACGGTGCGCGTTTAACGCTCTATTTTTCCCCGACTCTGCCGATAACCCTACCATGCAGGTATTTTTCACTTAGGGGCAAAAATGGATAACTTCCAGAAAGACATTGATGACAGGGCAAATCTGACCCTGTCGAACCGTTTTGAGCTGCTGCTGTTTCGTCTCGGCACATCTTTGAATGAAAACAAATCTGAGCTGTTCGGCATCAACGTCTTTAAGCTTCGCGAGATTGTGCCCATGCCAGCCTTCACCAAACCGGCGGGGATGAAATCACCCCTGATGGGAATGGTCAATATTCGTGACCAGGTGATCCCGGTTATCGACCTCGCAGCCGTCGCAGGCTGCAAGCCGACGACGGGGCTGAATATTCTGCTGATCACCGAGTATGCCCGTAGCGTGCAGGCCTTTGCCGTGGAGTCGGTCGAAAACATTATGCGACTGGACTGGAAACAGGTGCACGCGGCAGAAACCGCCGTCAGCGGACGCTATATCACCAGCATTGCCTGCCTGGACGAAAAGACCGATACCAACGATCTGGCGATGGTACTGGACGTTGAGCAGATCCTGTATGACATCACCCCGGCCAACCACGACCTGCATGCTACCGACCTGAAGACCACCAAATTCAATATCAAGCCGGGTGCCGTGGCGATTGTGGCGGAAGACTCCAAAGTGGCGCGCTCGATGCTGGAGAAAGGGCTGCAGGCAATGCAGATCCCGGCGCTGATGCACATCACCGGCAAAGAGGCGTGGGAGAAGATTAACGTCCTGTCGGCCCAGGCCCAGGCGGAAGGCGTGCCGATCACCGATAAGATTGCGCTGGTGCTGACCGACCTTGAGATGCCGGAGATGGACGGCTTTACCCTGACGCGCAAGATCAAAACCGACGCCATCCTGAAGGACATTCCGGTAGTAATCCACTCTTCCCTTTCCGGCAATGCCAACGAAGATCATATCCGCAAGGTGAAAGCCGATGGCTATGTGGCGAAGTTTGAGCTGAACGAGCTGTCATCGGTGATTGAAGAGGTACTGGATCGGGCAACGAAGAAGATTGATGGGCCGTTGATTAGCCGTAAGCAGTTGGCCTGATTGGCGCTCTTTTGCCGGGTGGCGCTGCGCTTACCCGGCCTACAATACCCGTAGGCCCTGCAAGCGCAGCGCCGCTGGGCAATAAAAAAAACCCGCCGAAGCGGGTTTTTTGTTTTTACATCAGCGGCATCGCGTGCTGCACGATGGTGATCAGCGGCTGCGGATAGATACCGAAGATCAGTACCAGCAGGGCCGAGATCAGCACCACAATACCACCAGCGCTGTATTGCCAGTTGCCTGGCGCATCACGGTTGAGCTGCTGAGGCGCGCTCAGGTACAGGCTCACGGCAACGCGCAGGTAGTAGTAGAGACCAATCGCGGAGCCGATAACGACACCCGCCGTCAGCCACCACAGACCGGCCTGCACACCGACAGCCAGCACGTAGAACTTACCGATAAAGCCGAGCGTCATCGGGATACCCGCCAGCGACAGCATCATCACGGTCATGACCGCAGACAGGATCGGACGGTGCCAGAACAGACCACGGTAGGAGAACAGGGAATCTGCATCCGGGCCACGGTACGGGCTGGACATCAGGCTCACCACGCCGAACGCGCCGAGGCTGCTGAACAGGTAACCGGCCAGGTAGACACCCACGGTTTCCATCGACATGGAGCCGCTCTGCAGCGCAATCAGCGCTACCAGCAGATAGCCCAGGTGCGAGATGGAGGAGTAACCGAGCAGACGCTTGATGTTGGTCTGGCTCAGCGCCATCAGGTTACCGAAGATGATGGAGACGAAGGCAATAATACCCAGCACCACGCGCACCGCTTCGCTCTCGCCTACCGGTGCGTACAGGAACAGACGCATCACCACGCCGAAGATAGCGATTTTGCTCGCCGTCGCCAGGAAGGTGGATACCGGCGCCGGAGCACCCTGGTAAACGTCTGGCGTCCACAGATGGAACGGCACCAGAGAGAGTTTAAAGCCGAGGCCAACAATCATCATGCCCAGACCCGCCAGCAGCAGCGGCTCATGCAGCATGCCGTCGCCGAGGCTCTTGCCGAGCGCCATGAAGGAGAGGTTACCGGACTGAGCGTAGATCAGCGCAATACCAAACAGCAGGAAAGACGAAGCAGCAGCAGACAGGATCGTATACTTGATACTCGCTTCCAGAGAGCGCTTCTGACGGAAGGCATAACCAATCAGGCCGAACAGCGGCAGAGAGATCAGCTCAATGCCGAGGAACAGCGCCGCCAGATGGTTAGCATTCGCCAGCAGAATACCGCCGAGGGCAGCAATCAGAACCAGCAGGTAAAACTCTTCTCTGTTGTCGTTGTAGCCTTCCAGCCACGGGTAAGCAAAGGTACAGGTCGCCAGGCTGGCTAACAGCACCAGCCCGGTGTACAGCATGGCGAAGCCATCAACGCGCATCAGCGGAGTGACATCCATCGCACCCGCCTGGCCAACAAACCAGAGGGAGACTAACGCAGCGTTCAGACCCAGAACCGCCAGCGTGGCATTCAGGAAGTGATTGCGTCGCCACGCAATGGAGAGCATCACAACCACCACCGTCAATCCGACGATCAGCAGCGGTAGCAGCGCAATCAGTTGTTGTGGAGTTATTGTCATGGCGATTTACGGCCTTGTAGTAGAAGCAGAATTAACAAACCACTGCTGGATGTTACCCATCGCGGAGTGCGAGGTATCCAGAATCGGCTGCGGATAGAAGCCCAGCAGCACCAGCAGTACGACCAGCAGCAGGATGATGAACAGCTCGCGCAGCGACATCCCCGGCAGCTCTTTGGCAGCGATTTCGCTCTTCGCTTTACCGAAGTAGGCGCGGTGCAGCATCGCCAGCGAGTACACGGAAGCGAACACCAGACCAAAGGTGGAGATGACGGTAATCATCGGAACCACTTTGAAGCTGCCGAACAGGATCATGAATTCGCCAACGAAGTTACCGGTGCCCGGCATCCCCAGCGTAGCAACCGCGAAGAACATCGACATCGCTGGCAGCCATTTCATTTTGCCCCACAGACCACCCATCTGACGCATGTCACGGGTGTGCAGACGTTCATACAGCTGGCCACACAGGATGAAGAGACCGGCTGCGGACAGACCGTGGGCAATCATCTGGATCACCGCGCCCTGGTACGCCAGCTGGCTGCCGGTGTAGATCGCAATCAGCACGAAGCCCATGTGGGAAACGGAGGTGTAAGCAATCAGACGTTTGATGTCGTACTGCGTGAAGGCCATCCATGCACCGTAGAAGATACCGATCACACCCAGCCACATGGCAATTGGCGCGAACTCTGCGGAGGCATTCGGGAACAGCGGCAGTGCGAAACGCAGCAGACCGTAGGCCGCAGTTTTCAGCAGGATCCCCGCCAGGTCAACGGAACCCGCCGTTGGTGCCTGGGAGTGCGCATCCGGCAGCCAGCCGTGCAGTGGGACCACCGGCATTTTCACCGCAAAGGCAATGAAGAAGCCCAGCATCAGCAGGTATTCAACACCGTGGGACATCGGCGTCTTCAGCAGGTCCTGATAGTTGAAGGTCCAGACACCGGTCGCGTTGTAGTGCACGAATACCAGCGCCAGGATGGCAATCAACATCACCAGACCACTCGCCTGGGTGTAGATGAAGAACTTGGTTGCCGCCGTGATACGCGTTTTACCGTCGGACGCCTTATGGCCCCACAGCGCGATCAGGAAGTACATCGGCACCAGCATCATCTCCCAGAAGAAGAAGAATAGGAACATGTCGATGGCAAGGAACACGCCGATCACGCCGCCCAGGATCCACATCAGGTTCAGGTGGAAGAAGCCCTGGTATTTTTCGATTTCTCGCCAGGAGCACAGTACCGCCAGAACGCCGAGCAGACCGGTCAGCACCACCATCAGCAGCGACAGACCGTCAATCGCCAGGTGAATGGTAATACCGAAACGCGGGATCCACGGCAGAATGAATTCAGACTGCCACTGTGGGATCCCAGCGGACTGGGTCAGAGAGTAGCCGCCCTGCAACCAGAGTTGCAGGCCAAGCGCAAGCGTCAATCCCATGGTGATCAGCGCAATCCAGCGCGGCATCTTCACGCCAAAGCGTTCGGTCTGCCAGCACAGGAACCCACCGATAAAGGGAATTAATATTAGCCAGGGTAGTAACATGGCGATTTGCATTCCTTTTTAAGGCCCCCAGCAGGGGCCTGATTTTCAACGAATTCGAATAAAATTCACTTAACGACGATCAACGCAACACCATCAGCAGCGCCAGCACCACAACCGCACCGATGCTCATGGACGCCACGTACCAGCGCAGGTACCCGTTCTCGCTGAACAGCAGGCCTTTACCTGCAAAGCGGGAGAGGATCGCCGGGGTGTTCATCAGTGAGTTCAGCGGATCGCGTTTAATCAGCCACGCAATACCGAGGAAGGGTTTCACGAAGATCATGTCGTACAGCCAGTCGAAGCCCCACGCGTTGTACCACCATGTGCCCAGCAGACGGCCTGGCGCACTGTTGGCAACGGCAGTCACCAGCGTACGTTTGCCCAGCCACAGCCATGCAGCAATCAGGATGCCCGCAATCGCGACCACACCGGAGGTGATTTCAAGCGTCAGAACGCGACCGTGCTCAAGCTCGGTGGTGTCCGGCAGTACGCCCTGCAGCGGTGGCACAATCATCGCGCCAACGAAGGTGGAGAGTACCAGCAGCACAATCAGCGGCAGGTGGTGGGTGATCCCCTTCCCTGCGTGAGCGTGAATTTGTTCTTTACCGTGGAAGACGATGAAAATCATACGGAAGGTATACAGGGAGGTCATGAATGCACCGACCAGACCCGCAACCATCAGATTGATATGACCATTCGCCATGGCGCCCGCAAGGATTTCGTCCTTACTGAAGAAGCCAGCGGTGATCAGCGGCAGTGCCGCCAGCGCCGCGCCGCCGACCAGGAAGCAGACGTAAACCAGCGGAATGGATTTGCGCAGACCGCCCATCTTGAAGATGTTCTGCTCGTGATGGCAGGCGAGGATCACCGAACCGGACGAGAGGAACAGCAGCGCTTTAAAGAACGCGTGCGTCATCAGATGGAAAATCGCCGCGTCCCACGCCTGTACGCCCAGCGCCAGGAACATGTAGCCAATCTGGCTCATGGTGGAGTAAGCGAGAACGCGTTTGATGTCGGTTTGCACCAGTGCGGCAAAGCCTGCCAGCACCAGCGTCACCGCACCAACGATACCGACCAGGTGCAGGATTTCCGGAGTCATCAGGAACAGACCGTGGGTACGCGCAATCAGGTAAACACCGGCGGTCACCATGGTCGCGGCGTGGATCAGCGCGGAGACAGGGGTTGGACCCGCCATCGCGTCGGCAAGCCAGGTCTGCAACGGCAGCTGCGCGGATTTACCCACAGCACCACCCAGCAGCATCAGGGTTGCCCACCACAGCATGTTGTTGCCTGCTTCGAAGTGCGCCGGCGCCAGTTCCACCATTTCGCGGAAGTTCAGCGTGCCCAGTTCGTTGTAGAGAATGAACAGCGCGAAGGCGAGGAAGACGTCACCCACACGGGTCACGACGAACGCTTTCATGGCCGCTGCGCCATTCTTCGGATCGGTGTAGTAGAAACCGATCAGCAGGTAAGAACAGAGACCCACGCCTTCCCAGCCCAGATACATCAGCAGCAGGTTATCGGCCAGCACCAGAACCACCATGCTGGCGATAAACAGGTTGGTGTAGGCGAAGAAGCGGGAGTAACCCTCTTCACCGCGCAAATACCAGGAGGCGAACATGTGGATCAGGAAGCCCACACCGGTCACCACGGAGAGCATGGTCAGGGAAAGACCATCCAGCACCAGGTTGAAACCGATGTTGAAATCACCGACCGACATCCAGGTCCACAGCGGCACGCTGTAAGCCTGACGTCCGTTACTGAAGAAGTCGATACCCGCATACGCCGTAACCAGCGCAGCAAGACCGATAGAGCCCATGCCGACGGTGGCAGACAGATTCTCAGACCAGCGGCCGCGAGAAAACGCCAGCAGCAGGAAGCCGATCAGCGGAAAAATAATGGTTAAGGCAAGCATGTTCATCCACGCAACTCACTTACTGAATCGATGTTCAGGTTCTGGCGGCGACGGTGGAGCTGCAGTAACAGCGCCAGGCCAATACTCGCTTCGGCAGCCGCAAGGCTGATGGCGAGAATGTACATCACCTGACCATCGGTCTGGCCCCAGTAGCTACCGGCGACCACAAAGGCCAGCGCGGCAGCGTTGATCATGATCTCCAGGCCAATCAGCATAAAAAGCAGATTGCGGCGGATAACCAGACCGGTTAAGCCCAGCACGAATAAAATCGCTGCGAGGATCAGTCCGTGTTGTAAAGGGATCATGCGCGTTCCTCCGTTTTTCTTTTCGCGCTGTCGTCCTTGCGGTTGCTCAGCACCTCGCCGGCACGCTCTTCGCGACCGACGTGGAATGCCACGACCAGGCCTGCCAGCAGCAGCATCGAGGCCAGTTCAACCGCCAGTACGTATGGCCCAAACAGGGTGATACCCACCGCTTTGGCGCTGATTGGCGTACCGTCGATACCCTGATCGTTCACACCCAGAATGGCGTAAACGATCACCGCCAGCATGATGGCCGACAGAATCGCCGGACCAATCCACACCTGCGGCTTCAGCCACTGACGTTCCTGTTCGATTTCCGAGCCGCCCAGGTTCAGCATCATCACCACGAAGACGAACAGAACCATGATGGCCCCGGCGTAAACGATGATTTCAAGCGCACCCGCAAAGTGTGCGCCCAGCGCAAAGAACACCCCGGAAATAGCCAGCAGCGAAATGATTAAATAGAGCAGCGCATGCACCGGGTTGGTGTGCGTAATCACTCGCAGCGTAGCCAGGATGGCGATCAGGCCACAGATATAAAAAGCGAATTCCATTGCCCCTCTCCTTACGGTAACAGGCTCTTGACGTCGATAGGCTTGGCTTCGTTCTCTGCTTCGCCCTTATCTTTGCCGTCGATTGCCATACCCGCCATCCGGTAGAAGTTATATTCCGGGTATTTGCCCGGACCGGAAATCAGCAGATCCTCTTTTTCGTACACCAGGTCCTGACGCTTGTATTCGCCCAGCTCGAAGTCCGG
Source organism: Leclercia sp. TB492 (assembly GCF_049974505.2). Lineage (NCBI taxonomy): Bacteria > Pseudomonadati > Pseudomonadota > Gammaproteobacteria > Enterobacterales > Enterobacteriaceae > Leclercia > Leclercia sp. TB492. Next base: position 3,232,817 of record NZ_CM127572.1, read on the forward strand.
GGTCAACTGAATCGCCGTGGTCGGGCACGCTTCTTCACACAGGCCGCAGAAGATGCAGCGTGAGAAGTTGATGCGGAAGAACTCCGGGTACCAGCGACCGTCTACCGTCTCGGCTTTTTGCAGAGAGATACAGCCTACCGGACAGGCTACCGCACACAGGTTACAGGCAACGCAGCGCTCCGAACCGTCCGGATCGCGCGTCAGCACGATACGGCCACGGTAGCGCGGCGGCAGATATACCGGCTCTTCCGGGTACATCCGGGTTTCGCGTTTGGCAAACGCGTGCAGGCCGATCATCCAGATACTGCGTACCTGGGTGCCGAAACCTACCAATAATTCTTTCAAGGTCATGATCTCAAAGCCCCTTATGGCTGCTGCCAGAGAATGACAGCCGCCGTTACCAACAAGTTGACGAGCGTCAGCGGCAGGCACACTTTCCAGCCGAAGGACATTACCTGGTCATAACGCGGACGCGGTAACGCTGCGCGAATCAAAATGAACATCATCATGAAGAACGCGGTTTTCAGCGCGAACCAGATGAACGGCGGTAAGAACGGGCCATGCCAGCCACCAAAGAACAGCGTTACCATCAACGCGGAAATGGTGACGATACCGATGTACTCGCCCACGAAGAACAGACCGAATTTCATACCGGAATATTCAATGTGGTAACCGTCGGCCAGTTCCTGTTCGGCTTCTGGCTGGTCAAACGGGTGACGGTGACACACCGCCACGCCCGCGATAGCAAAGGTAACAAAACCAAAGAACTGCGGGATCACGTTCCAGATATCGGCCTGGTTGTTGACGATGTCGGTCATGTTAAATGAACCGGCCTGCGCCACCACGCCCATCAGGGAAAGACCCAGGAACACTTCGTAGCTCAGGGTCTGCGCAGACGCACGCATCGCACCCAGCAGCGAGTATTTGTTGTTACTGGACCAGCCGGCGAACAGCACCGCGTAGACCGTGAGGCCTGCCATCATCAGGAAGAACAGGATCCCGATGTTCAGATCCGCCACAACCCAGGTCGGGCTGACCGGAACGATAGCAAACGCCAGCAGCAGCGAGGTAAAGGCGATCATCGGTGCCAGAGTAAAGATCACGCGATCCGAGAAGCGCGGGACCCAGTCCTCTTTAAAGAACATCTTGATCATGTCCGCGACCAGCTGGAGTGAACCACCCCAGCCCACGCGGTTCGGTCCGTAACGGTTCTGGAACAGACCGAGCAGACGACGTTCACCGAAGCTCATGAACGCGCCGCAGGTGACCACCACCAGCAGAATAACAACCGCTTTCAGGATGCTCAGCAGGATGTCGATAAGATCGGGCGTAAACCAACTCATGCTTTTGCCTCCTGCAGGTTATCAAGACGCGCACCCGCCAGTACCGGCGCGATGCCAGGCATACCCATCGGCAGACCCACCTGCCCTGCTGTCAGACCTTCAGAGATAATCAGCGGCAGGCTGATGGTCTGGCCTTCGTAGCTAAAGCTGATGTGCGCGCCTGCATTCACGCCAAGCTTCGCGGCATCCGCCGGGTTGAGCTTGATGTAAGGCTGCGGCATACGGGTCTGGAAGACCGGGGAACGCTGGGACATTTCGTCGCTACCGAACAGATGGTAGTACGGCGCAATACGCCAGTTGCCCTCTTCCGCCTGGAAGCTTGCCGGAACGGTGGAGAAGAACGCCAGACCGGTTTCGCTTGCTTCAATCAGACGCACGCCCGGATCGCCGTGACGCAGAGAACCGCCCACTTCGGCCTGGAACTTGTTCCATGCCTGCGGGGAGTTCCAGCCTGGCGCCCATGCAAACGGGATCTGCGAACGCGGTGCAGACGGCTGGTTGTTCCCTTCCATTGAGAAGGCGAACATGGTGTCTTTATCCTGCGGCTGACGCGGTTCGTGCACGCTGATGTTGGCACGCATTGCGGTACGACCGCTGTAGCGGTGCGGTTCACGGGCCAGTTTCTGGCCGCGAATGCGGAAGCTCGCTTCCGGTGCCGCATCTTTAATGCCTGCCAGCTGCGGCAGTTTTGCCACGGCAGCGTCGATCACGTGGTCGAGCTGGGTCCAGTCCACTTCACGGCTCAGCACGGTGCTGTGCAGGGAGTGCAGCCAGCGCCAGCTTTCCAGCATCACGATGCTGTTGTCGTAGTACGCCGGGTCATAAACCTGGAAGAAGCGCTGGGCACGGCCTTCGTTGTTCACAACGGTACCGTCGCTTTCTGCGAAGCTTGCCGCAGAGAGCACCAGATGCGCTTTGTCCATGATCGCCGTACGCTGATGGTCGATAACCATCACCAGCGGCGCTTTAGACAGGGCTGCGTCCACGCGGGCAGCGGAAGCATGACGATGGAGGTCGTTTTCCAGCACCACAACCGCGTCAGCGGAACCGGATTCCAGTTCGCTTAACGCTTCTTCCAGAGAGCCGCCGCCAATCATGCCCAGACCGATGCTGTTTACCGCACGGGCAATCATGGTCACGCCAACGTCAGCACCGCGACCTTTCAGCGCTTTAGCCACGTTGGCTGCCGCTTCAATGATCTCTGCGCTACCGGCGTTAGTACCGGAAATAATCAGGGGTTTCTTCGCACCGGCCAAAGCCTGCACGATCACGTCAACCTTGTTCTGCAGATCGCGATCCATGCCTTCAACGGCCGGGGCGCTGTTGTCCAGCGCGTGAGCGATAGCAAAACCGAGGCGCGCCTGATCTTCAACCGGGGCACGGTAGGTCCAGGCCGCGATGTCGTCCAGACGGGTGTTGTCGACGTTAGTCACAAACAGCGGATGCTTGGCGCGCTGACCGATGTTGAGGATCGCCGCGATCTGCCAGTCAGCCACTTTCTGGGCTGCGGCCATTTCACGCGCTTTCCCTTTCACCGCCTGACGAACCGCCAGGGCAGCGCGAGCGCCGGTCTGGGTTAAATCTTCACCCAATACCAGAACCGCATCATAAGATTCGATTTCGCGCAGCGCCGGAGTATGGACTCCGCCTTCGCGCAGCACTTTCAGCACCAGCTGCAGACGTTCCTGCTCGCCCTGAGCGATACCGGTGTAGAAGTTATCCGCACCCACCAGCTCACGCAGCGCGAAGTTGCTTTCGATGCTGGCGCGCGGGGAGCCGATACCGATCACTTTCTTCGACTGGCGCAGAATATCTGCTGCGCCCTGCATCGCCTGTTCAGCGTTCAGGGTGATGAAGTCGTCGCCGCGACGTTGAACCGGCTGACGCGGACGGTCTTTCAGGTTCACATAGCCATAGCCGAAACGACCGCGGTCGCAGAGGAAGTAGTGGTTAACGGTACCGTTGTAACGGTTTTCGATACGACGCAGTTCGCCATAGCGTTCACCCGGGCTGGTGTTACAGCCGAGGGAGCACTGCTGGCAGATGCTTGGCGCAAACTGCATGTCCCACTTACGGTTGTAACGCTCGGAGTGCGTTTTATCCGTGAAGACGCCGGTCGGGCAGATTTCAACCAGGTTACCGGAGAATTCGCTCTCCAGGGTGCCATCTTCCGGACGACCGAAGTAGACGTTGTCATGCGCGCCATACACGCCCAGATCTTCGCCGTCGGCGTAATCTTTGTAGTAACGCACGCAGCGGTAGCAGGCGATGCAGCGGTTCATTTCGTGAGAGATGAACGGCCCCAGATCCTGGTTACGGTGGGTACGTTTGGTGAAACGGTAACGACGGAAGCTGTGCCCGGTCATCACGGTCATATCCTGAAGGTGGCAGTTACCACCCTCTTCACAGACCGGACAATCGTGCGGGTGGTTGGTCATCAACCACTCAACCACGCTTTCGCGGAACTGTTTAGCTTCCGCGTCGTCGATAGAAATAAAGGTACCTTCGGTGGCTGGCGTCATACAGGACATCACCAGGCGACCACGCGTGTCTTCCGCGTTTTGATATTGCTTCACCGCACACTGGCGGCAAGCACCGACGCTCCCCAGCGCCGGATGCCAGCAAAAATACGGAATATCAAGGCCGAGGGACAGACAAGCTTCCAGCAGGTTGTCCGCGCCGTTGACCTCGTATTCTTTGCCGTCTACATGAATCGTAGCCATTAGCATGCTTCCAGTTGTCTCGGTCGAAACCGAGCGTTAATCAAAATTCTGTTTTTACCAGCGCGCTTTCAGCAGGTTCGGCTGAATACCATTGATTGAATGGGTATTGCTGAACGGCTGCTTGATGCCTGCTTCGAATTCTTCGCGGAAATATTTAATCGCGCTTTGCAGTGGCTCGACCGCACCTGGCGCATGCGCACAGAAGGTTTTACCTGGGCCCAGGAATCGACACAGTTGCTCAAGTGTCTCGATATCACCAGGCTGGCCTTCGCCACGCTCGATAGCACGCAGGATCTTCACGCTCCACGGGAGACCGTCACGGCACGGTGTACACCAGCCGCAGGACTCACGGGCGAAGAACTCTTCCAGGTTACGCACCAGCGGTACCATGCCGATCTCGTGGTCGACGGCCATCGCCAGCGCCGTACCCAGACGGCTGCCTGCTTTACCAATGCTTTCGAATTCCATTGGCAGATCGAGGTGGGCTTCGGTCAGGAAGTCAGTCCCTGCCCCACCCGGCTGCCAGGCTTTGAATTTCAGACCATCGCGCATGCCGCCGGCATAGTCTTCCAGAATTTCACGTGCGGTGGTGCCGAACGGCAGCTCCCAGACGCCCGGGTTCTTTACGCGACCGGAGAAGCCCATCAGCTTGGTACCGGCATCTTTGCTTGAAGAGATGCCCTGATACCACTCCACGCCGTTAGCGAGGATAGCCGGGACGTTACACAGGGTTTCGACGTTGTTTACGCAGGTCGGTTTACCCCACACGCCGGAGCTTGCCGGGAACGGTGGCTTGGAACGCGGGTTCGCACGGCGACCTTCAAGGGAGTTAATCAGCGCGGTCTCTTCACCGCAGATATAACGCCCTGCCCCGGTATGCACGAACAGTTCGAAGTCAAAACCGGTGCCGAGAATGTTTTTGCCAAGCAGGCCCGCTTCGGTGGCTTCGGCAATCGCGCGACGCAGGTTCTCTGCCGCTTCGATATACTCGCCGCGCAGGAAGATGTAGCCGCGGTAGGCTTTCAGCGCGAAGGCGGAGATCAGCATGCCTTCCACCAGCAGGTGCGGCAGCTGCTCCATCAGCAGGCGGTCTTTATAGGTGCCCGGCTCCATTTCATCGGCGTTACACAGCAGGTAACGGATGTTCATGGATTCGTCTTTCGGCATCAGGCTCCACTTCAGACCGGTGGAAAAGCCTGCGCCGCCGCGCCCTTTCAGGCCAGCGTCTTTTACCGCATTAACGATTTCATCCGGCGCCATACCGCTCAGGGCTTTACGCGCCCCGGCATAGCCGTTTTTGCTTTCGTATTCTTCAAGCCATACCGGCTGTTTGTCATCACGCAGACGCCAGGTCAGCGGATGAGTCTCAGCAGTACGAATTACAGTTTTCATTTGTACTGCTCCAGCAGGTCAGGAATGGCTTCCGGCGTCAGATAGCTGTGAGTGTCCTCATCAATCATCATGGTCGGCCCCTTGTCGCAGTTGCCCAGGCAGCAGGTTGGCAGCAGGGTAAAGCGCCCATCGAAGGTGGTCTGCCCTGGCTTGATATCGAGTTTTTTCTCGATAGCGGCCTGGATGCCCTGATAACCGGTGATGTGACAAACGACGCTGTCACAGTAGCGGATCACATGGCGGCCCACTGGCTGACGGAAGATCTGGCTGTAGAACGTCGCCACGCCTTCTACGTCACTTGCCGGGATACCCAGCACTTTTGCGATCTCATAGATCGCCCCATCCGGCACCCAACCACGCTGTTTCTGTACGATTTTCAGCGCTTCAATGGACGCCGCACGCGGGTCTTCGTAGTGGTGCATCTCGTGCTCAATAGCGGCACGCTCTGCTTCACTCAGCTCAAAAGCCTCGGTTTGTGGTTGTTGATTCTCGTGCATAATTAGCGGTCCACATCTGACATAACAAAATCGATACTACCCAGATACACAATCAGGTCGGAGACCAGACTGCCGCGAATGGCGGCCGGGATCTGCTGCAGGTGCGGGAAGCTTGGCGTACGTACACGGGTACGATAGCTCATGGTGCTGCCGTCGCTGGTCAGGTAGTAACTGTTGATACCCTTGGTCGCTTCGATCATCTGGAAGGATTCTTGCGCCGGCATGACCGGGCCCCAGGAAACCTGCAGGAAGTGCGTAATCAGGGTTTCGATATGCTGCAGCGTGCGCTCTTTCGGTGGCGGCGTGGTCAGCGGGTGATCCGCCTTGAACGGGCCTTCCGGCATGTTGTTGAGGCACTGCTCAAGGATGCGCAGGCTCTGGCGCAGCTCTTCCACTTTCAGCATCACGCGGGTATAGCAGTCGGAAACACCGCCGCCAACCGGGACCTCAAAGTCGAAGTTCTCATAGCCAGAGTAAGGACGGGCTTTACGCACGTCGAAATCAATACCGGTGGCACGCAGACCTGCACCTGTTGTACCCCACTCCAGCGCCTCTTTCGCGCCATAGGCCGCAACGCCCTTAGAACGACCAATCAGAATGGTGTTACGCAGTGCGGCTTTCTCGTAGGAGGCCAGACGTTTCGGCATCCAGTCGAGGAATTCACGCAGCAGACGGTCCCAGCCGCGCGGCAGATCGTGTGCCACACCGCCGATACGGAACCAGGCCGGGTGCATACGGAAACCGGTAATCGCTTCCACCAGATCGTAGATTTTCTGACGATCGGTAAAGGCGAAGAAGACCGGGGTCATCGCGCCGACGTCCTGAATGAACGTGGAGATGTACAGCAGGTGGCTGTTAATACGGAACAGTTCTGACAGCATAACGCGAATCACGTTAACGCGATCCGGCGTGGTGATACCTGCCAGTTTCTCAACGGCCAGCACGTATGGCATTTCGTTTACGCAGCCGCCGAGGTACTCGATACGGTCGGTATACGGAATGTAGCTGTGCCAGGACTGACGCTCGCCCATCTTCTCAGCACCACGGTGGTGGTAGCCGATGTCAGGTACGCAGTCGACAATCTCTTCGCCATCAAGCTGAAGAATAATACGGAATGCACCGTGCGCAGACGGGTGGTTTGGACCGAGGTTGAGGAACATGAAGTCCTCATTGTCGGTACCGCGTTTCATGCCCCAGTCTTCCGGCTTGAAGGTCAGCGCTTCCATCTCCAGATCCTGTTTGGCTTTGGTCAGCTCAAACGGGTCGAATTCGGTGGCGCGCGCCGGGTAGTCTTTACGCAGCGGGTGACCGGTCCAGGTTGGCGGCATCATGATGCGCGTCAGGTGCGGGTGACCGTCGAAAGTCATGCCAAACATTTCCCAGGTCTCACGCTCATACCAGTTGGCGTTCGGGAAAAGTTTAGTGATGGTCGGCAGATGCATGTCGTTTTCAGACAATGCCACCTTGAGCATGATATCCGTGTTGCGGTCTATTGAGATCAGGTGGTAGAAAACGGAAAAATCCGCAGCAGGGAGACCCTGGCGGTGAGTTCGCAGACGTTCGTCCATGCCGTGTAAGTCAAACAGCATGACGTAAGGTTTAGGCAGTTTCTTGAGGAAATCAACCACTTCCAGTAACTGCTCACGCTTCACCCAAACAACGGGTACCCCGGTGCGGGTGGCCTGAACAGTAAAGGCATCCGGCCCAAAACGGTTGCGCAGTTCGCCAATGACCGGGTCATCCAGATGATCCCGTGTTTGCCAGGCGGCGTCTTGCGCGGTTAAGTCGGTCATAGTGTTCACCATTGCAAAAGGTCCGTGGTGACTGTCGGGCGTGGCTTCGCGCTATTTGAATAGTGATATGCGAAGGTTATCTCCATGCCCACAGGCGCAAATTAAATTTCGTCTGGTGTACGCAGATTGGTCACTGCAATACGTTCGCCGCGTTTACGCTCGCGCTCGGACTGCATGTTAGCGCGGTAAACACCCTGGTCGCCCACAACCCAGGAGAGCGGACGGCGTTCTTTGCCAATCGACTCCTGCAACAGCATCAGAGCCTGCATGTAGGCTTCTGGACGCGGTGGACAGCCCGGGATGTAAACGTCCACCGGGATGAACTTATCTACACCTTGCACGACAGAATAAATGTCGTACATGCCGCCAGAGTTTGCACAAGCACCCATGGAGATAACCCATTTTGGCTCGAGCATCTGGTCGTACAGACGCTGAATGACCGGCGCCATTTTGGTAAAGCAGGTACCCGCCACCACCATCAGGTCAGCCTGACGCGGAGAGGCACGCAGTACTTCTGCACCAAAACGCGCAACGTCATGCACCGCAGTGAATGACGTCACCATTTCAACGTAGCAGCAAGAAAGGCCAAAGTTATATGGCCAGATGGAGTTCTTACGACCCCAGTTGACCATATCGTGCATGGCATTTTCGAGCTTGCCCATGTACACGCTTTTGTTGACTTCTTGCTCCAGGGGGTCGGTTACGATCTCCTGCTTTTGCAGGGGGTAACGGTCATTCTCACCGTTAGGATCTATGCGGGTGAGCGTATAATCCATCTTATTGCCTCGCTGTTACTGCTGACGATTAGAGATACTGTTTTCCGGGTTGATACGTTCACGGCGTGAACGTGCAGGTGTCCAGTCCAGCGCGCCAATACGCACCAGATAAACCAGACCGGCCAGTAACACTAAAATGAAAATTGCGGCCTCGACAAAGCCTACCCAGCCACTCTCGCGAATGGAGGTCGACCATGCGAACAGGTAAAGCGCTTCCACGTCAAAGATGACGAAGAACATGGCCACCAGATAGAACTTGGCGGACAGGCGTAAACGCGCGGTCCCTACCGAATCGATACCCGATTCAAATGGCGTGTTTTTGTGCCTTGCCCGGGCGCGACCGCCGAGGAACCAGCCGCCGACTAGCATCAGGCAGCACAGGCCAATGGCAACGATAAGAAAGATTGCGAATGCCCAGTGATGAGCGATGACTTCTGTGGATGTTGACATACTCATTGCTTACTCATCAAAAGTGATACCTGTAAACCCTGCTCTTTCTGGCAGATGGGCATCACATCGATTCATGGGGAGGAACAAATAACCGTACACTAACTGTCGAAAAATGAGACATAGACAGCAAAATGATGTGGTTTTTTACTCCTTTCTATAACCTTTTGTCAACTTTAACAAAAGTTTCTTCACATTAAATTACATCGTTCGAACTTCATTAACATTTAATGCCCTTTACCCTCAAAAACTGTGAGGCGCGTTCCTGCGTAGGGGTGTTGAATCGAGTCCGTAATGAACTAATACAAAGATTACCCGTCTATTTTGACAGGATTTGCCGCTGATTCCTCCCCCCAAAGAGGAGTATTTTCTTGATCTGTGACACGCTTTTGTTAATTCAATCAAAAAAACGGCAACATCTTTGCTGCTTTTTTAACATGCCCATTGACATTGGAAAGAAGCGCGTGAGCGGGGTAGACAGGGGAGGATTAATGACTATCAAGTTGATAAAGAAGAGGATTGTAAAACACCTAAGGTAAACTGCACCGATCCCAATGCAAAAAAAGAACCACTTTGCTGGTCATCAGCCTCCGTGGTTCTTTTTTACCGGGACGAATTTGTTATCAGATCATTAGAGATTCGTTTACTCGAAATCGCTCTCAATCACCAGGGAGTCATCCCCCCCTTCCGGAGTAACATTGTTGTACTGCCAGGGGTTGTCGTAGTTTTCCATCGCGTTAAAAATGGTCTGCGCCAGCTCATTGTTGCTGAGTGGGTTATGACACAGCATATACTCCGTATCCGGCAGGGCAGGCAAACCATCTGCTTTGCCTAGCACCCGTAAATCCGGGCTCATCATCTCAACCGGGCGTGCCGTCACGCCAAGCCCTGCTTTCACCGCTGCGCGAACCGCAGGCAGCGTGGAGGCCACATAGGCGAGTCGCCATGGCACGTTGGCGGCGTTAAGCGTGGCCAGCACGATGTCGCGGAACGGGCTGGGATCGTCCAGCAGCACCAGCGGAACCGGCTCGCCGCGCTGCAGAGAAAATTCTGCGGCGCAGTACCAGTGCGTTGGCGATGTACGCAGCGTCAGGCTCTCAAACAGGCCGGTGCGGTGGGTTGTAACCACCAGATCGACCTCCTGCTCCTGCAGCATATCGACCATAAAGGCATTGCGTTTTACCCTGACGTCCAGCGCAAGCTTCGGATAAACCGAACTAATCCGATTAAGCAGGAACGGCAGAATGGTATCGGCCGATTCATCAGACGCGCCTAAGGTTAAGACTCCCTGCAGGTTACTAAACATTAATGATGTACATGCTTCATCATTGAAGCGCAGGATTTTTCTGGCGTAACCCAGCAGCTGAATACCGTGTTCCGTTAACAGCTTATTGCGACCATGACGGGCAAAAAGCTCTTTACCCACCAGCTGCTCCAGTCGTTGCATTTGTTGACTGACCGCGGACTGGGTACGGCAAACTGCGGCCGCGGCAGCAGCAAAGGTGTTCAGATCGGCGACCGCCACAAAGGTTCTCAGCAGATCGAGGTCGAGATTCAGTATCGGACGATTTGCATTAATCATATCTTTTCACTTACAGGTTGCTCGTACGGAGCTGCCCCGGGTTTAAGCTGTGTGCGTAAAAGTAATACAGTTCCTTCTGAACAAAATCCTCTGACGTCCCGGTCTGGCAGTGTGCCTGCATAATGTAATTGTGCTGGGTATATCAGTGGTCAGAAACAACTTATCTGACGATATTTTTATTCTCAAAAGCGATCGAGATATATAGATGATTGTCGGATGATGTAAATTCCATTAAAGAAGATGCATTTCCAGCGTCAACTTTATCGCAGTACAGGTTAAGCAGCAATGGTGTCACTTAACTTCTCAAGGCAGAGATAATTCTAACAATAACAATAAACTATTAAAGGTCCAGGCATCAAGACCTCTGGTGGCCTGTTATCTTTTATCGCCAAACCCGGTGACATCTTACCCTAAAACCTTTTTATTTATAAGCCTTATCGTGTTTCCAGGCATTTAACCTGATTGATAACTCGCTAAACTAATTTTATTTATATTAACGAAAGTTGCGATTTCGCCTTTATTTGGAAATAACTAATAATTCAACCAGGACTTAATGATTAATTATACTTAACATTAATTTCACACGGGCAACCTTTATATAAAGAGGCCGGACCGCAAACGCTACTCAATTTCATTCAGCTTTTACGAAATGTTCCTCAAAGAAACTGTAGCACTACCACCGTAAGCCTCTCAACATGCGGCTTTTTTACAGCGTAAAATCCATTTTAATATGCAACAACCAAAATAAATCACCAAATAACAACATAAATATGGACCATAAAATGTAACCAAACCTTTAAAACAGTTAAAAACTTCAACTTGGCTTTTCGGGCATGAACAAAATCTTCTTCTGCCGACGCTTCAAAATTGGCCAAGCGAGGAGTACATTGTTTCGTGCTGACTTCCACGGCAGGAAGTAGCAATAACAGTGAAAAGGTTAAAGATTCATGTCACCCATCGAAAAATCCAGCAAGTTAGATAACGTTTGTTACGACATTCGTGGCCCGGTTCTTAAAGAGGCAAAGCGTCTCGAAGAAGAAGGTAATAAAGTACTTAAGCTCAATATCGGCAACCCGGCGCCATTTGGTTTTGATGCACCGGATGAAATTCTGGTTGATGTGATCCGCAACCTGCCGACGGCGCAAGGCTACAGCGACTCCAAAGGTCTCTACTCTGCCCGTAAAGCCATCATGCAGCACTATCAGGCGCAGGGCATGCGCGATGTGACCGTAGAAGATATCTATATTGGTAACGGTGTTTCCGAACTAATCGTCCAGGCGATGCAGGCCCTGCTGAACAGCGGTGACGAAATGCTGGTTCCGGCCCCGGATTACCCGCTCTGGACGGCAGCGGTATCGCTCTCCAGCGGTAAAGCGGTGCATTATCTGTGTGATGAATCGGCTGACTGGTTCCCGGATCTGGATGACATTCGCGCCAAAATTACGCCGCGCACCCGCGGGATCGTCATCATCAACCCGAACAACCCGACCGGTGCCGTCTATTCTAAAGAACTGCTGCTGGAGATTGTCGAGCTGGCCCGCCAGCATAATCTGATCATCTTCGCGGACGAGATCTACGACAAAATTCTGTACGACGCGGCGCAACACCACTCCATTGCCGCACTGGCGCCGGATCTACTGACCGTCACCTTTAACGGCCTGTCGAAAACCTACCGTGTTGCCGGTTTCCGTCAGGGCTGGATGGTGCTGAACGGGCCGAAAAAACACGCCAAAGGCTATATCGAAGGTCTGGAGATGCTGGCCTCGATGCGTCTGTGCGCCAACGTACCGGCTCAGCACGCGATCCAGACGGCGCTGGGCGGCTATCAGAGCATCAGTGAATTTATCGTGCCTGGTGGGCGTCTCTACGAGCAGCGTCAGCGCGCCTGGGAGCTGATTAACGATATTCCGGGCGTCTCCTGCGTGAAGCCAAACGGCGCGCTCTATATGTTCCCGAAAATCGATATTAAACGCTTCAACATCTTTGACGACCAGAAGATGGTGCTCGACTTCCTGCTGCAGGAAAAAGTGTTGCTGGTACAGGGTACCGCGTTTAACTGGCCGTGGCCGGACCATGTGCGTATCGTTACGCTACCGCGTGAGGATGAGCTCGAGATGGCTATCAGCCGCTTCGGGCGTTTCCTCGGCGGATACCATCAGTAACGACTTTAATGCCGGGTGGCGCTTCGCTTACCCGGCCTACAAAAACCCGCATTTGCATCTCACCGCCCCTCCCCTCACAATGAAACCTGTCGCAGTGCAAGACAAAAGGTAACTTATGAGTCAGAGTCATTTCTTCGCCCATCTTTCCCGTCTGAAACTGATTAACCGCTGGCCGCTGATGCGTAACGTCCGCACCGAGAACGTCTCCGAGCACAGCCTGCAGGTTGCCATGGTCGCCCACGCGCTGGCCGCCATCAAGAACCGCAAGTTCAACGGCCAGGTCAATGCCGAACGTATCGCCCTGCTGTCGATGTACCATGATGCCTCCGAAGTGCTGACAGGCGATCTGCCGACGCCGGTGAAGTACTTCAATTCGCAAATCGCCCAGGAGTACAAAGCGATCGAGAAAATCGCCCAGCAAAAACTGGTCGATATGGTGCCGGATGAGCTGCGGGATATCTTCGAGCCGCTGATTGACGAGCAGAGCTACAGCGAAGAGGAGCGATCGATCGTCAAGCAGGCCGACGCGCTCTGCGCCTACCTGAAGTGTCTGGAAGAGTTGTCTGCCGGTAATCACGAATTTTTACTGGCGAAAACCCGGCTGGAAAAGACGCTCGAGGCGCGCCGTAGCCAGGAGATGGACTACTTTATGGAAGTCTTTGTCCCTAGCTTCCAGCTGTCGCTGGATGAGATCAGCCAGGATTCCCCCTTGTGAGTTTTTTGCCGGGTGGCGGCTGCGCCTTACCCGGCCTACCAAACCGTAGGCCCGGCAAGCGTAGCGCCGCCGGGCAAAACTGTCAGAACGGGAACAAGACCGGGATCATCACCACGCACACCACCATCACCAGGATCGTGAAGGGCACGCCAAGCTTCACGAAGTCGCTGAAGCTGTATTTACCCGGCCCAAGCACCAGGGTATTCACCGGTGACGAGACAGGAGTCATAAAGGCGGCCGAGGCGGCCATCGCCACCATCATCGCAAACGGATAAGGCGATACGCCCATCGATTTCGCCATCGCCAGCGCAATGGGCGCCATGAGTACGGCGGTCGCGGTGTTGGAGATAAAAAGCCCGATAGTGGCGCACATGATAAACAGGCACATCAGCATCATATAGGGGCCATAGCCGCCCCCCAGCTCCATCAGCCCTTTCACCACCAGATCCACACCGCCGGTTTTTTGCAGCGCCAGCGCGAAGGGCATCATGCCGACAATTAAAATGATGCTCGGCCAGTGGATCGCTTTGTAAGCGCTTTCAGCGTCAATGCAGCGGAATTTGCCCATCAGCAGACAGGCAACGATCGCCGCCACCGGGTTCGGGATCTCGTCGGTCAGCATCAGGGCGACCATCAGCACCAGACAAAAAATGGCGTGCGGCGCCTGGCTGTGGGCGGGAGAGGCATCGCTGACCTCGATGGGTAAGTTCAGCACCACAAAGTCACGGCCTCGCTGGCCCAGCTGGGTGATCAGCTTCCAGTTGCCCACCACCAGGAAGATATCCCCCAGCTCCAGAGGTTCGTCCACCACCGAACCGTCCATCGCCACGCCGTCGCGTTTTAAGCCCACCACGTTTAAACCGTAACGGGTACGAAAACCGATTTCGCGGATGGTTTTGCCGAGCAGCTCCGACTCGGGGATCAGCGACACTTCCGCCATCCCCACGTCCAGCGCCTGATCGGAAAAATACTCGCCGCGCAGAACCATCGGCTCCAGCAGCTGCTCGCTGCAAAAGTCGCGCAGGTCGACATCCGCCGAGGACATATCGATCAGCAGCACGTCCCGGGCGCGGAACTCCGATACGCCGTTAACGTTAACGATGACCCGGCGAAAACGGCGCCAGCGCTCCACACCGATAACGTTGGCGCCGTAACGTTCACGAAGTTTCAGATCGTCCAGACGCTGCCCGATCAGCGGTGAGCCCGGGCGGATCGCCAGGCGGCGGGCCCGTCCGGTGAGACGATACTCTTTGATCAGATCGCGGAAGGTACGGCGCTTCCAGCCGTCGCGGGGTTTATCCTGCTTATCGCTCTTCAGGGCAAAGCGGGTCAGCAACATATAAACAATACCGAGCACCAGGATCACCAGCCCCAGCGGCGTGACGCTAAAGAAGCCGAAGCCCTCCAGGCCTTCTCGCAGCAGTTCACTGTTAACTACCAGGTTCGGCGGCGTCGCCACCAGCGTCATCATGCCGCTGATCAGCCCGGCGAAGCTGAGCGGCATCATCAGGCGCGAGGGCGAGATCTGCATGCGCATCGAGACGCTCAGCACCACCGGAATAAAGATCGCCACCACCCCGGTGGAGCTCATAAATGCCCCCAGCCCGGCAACGGTGAGCATTAAAAAGACCAGCATTTTGGTTTCGCTGTTGCCCGCCACGCTGACCAGCCAGGAGCCCATACTGGTCGCCACGCCGGTGCGCACCAGGCCGTCGCCGATAATAAACAGGGCGGCAATCAGGATAACGTTGGGATCGCTAAAGCCTGAAAAGGCTTCCGGGAGGGTTAAGGTGCCGCTGAGCACAAAGGCCACAATCACCAGCAGGGCCACGGCATCCATGCGGACTTTGCCGGTCGCAAACAGAATAATCGCGATAAGGAGCAGGCTTAAGACCCAAATAAGTTCACCGTTCAAAACAGATCCTTGTCAGAAGAGAGTGAAGCCGATAGTGCCATAAAAAAGCCCCAACAATGTGGGGCTATATCATGGGATTACATTTTTCGTGAGACTGTTACATTCCCGTCGGCGGTGCGGCTGACAACAACGGACTCTAGCGTGTTAAGCACCAGATCCGTCTCGTCCAGACGCGGCGAGTTGGCCGGAACATTGACGGCGATGACGTGACAGCCAGCGTTGAGGCCCGCCAGCACGCCGGCGGCAGCATCTTCCACCACCACGCACGTTTCCGGCGCCAGCCCCAGCAGCTTCGCGCCCAGTAAAAAGGCATCGGGCTCCGGCTTGCCGCGCGTCACCCGCTCCGCAGTGATAAATACCTCCGGCACCGGCAACCCTGCCGCTTTATGGCGCGCATGGGCCACAGGAACAGAGCCGGAGGTGACGATAGCCCACGGGATCCCCGCTTCATTCAGATGTCTGAGCAGCTCGAGCGCCCCCGGCAGCGCGGTGATGCCCTCGGTATCGGTGGCCTCGACCTGCTCAAGCCAGGTAAACTCGGCCTGAATATCTGCTTCGCTTCTTCCCTGGAGGAAGTGCCGTAAAGAGGTTATGGCCTGTTTGCCATGGATAAAATTCAGCACCTCCTGATGGTCAATGCCGTGCCTGTCGGCCCAGCGACACCAGGAGCGCTCCACCACCGGTAATGAATCTACCAGCGTACCGTCCAGATCAAACAGAAAACCTTTACACTGCACATCAACCTCCGTCAGGCGTTAATAATTTGTTGAATCTCATTGCTGCTAAGATGGTACTGACGCGGGCAGGCGTGCCACACGCTGAGCATGCGCTGATACTTTTCCCACATCGGGGTCTGGGCGTTAAAGCCATGGGTACCGGCATCGAAATGGGTGTAGCGCCCTTCCACATTGACCATAAAGCGGACATAGCTCAGATAACGGGATTCGGTGGCCGCATCATAGCCCAGGAAAGTGACACGACGTTCGTCGATGGTCTGGGCATCTTTCAGGTTAGTCCAGGAGACATGCAGGGCGTGGTACATCTCCATGATGTCGATAACGGTACGACAGGTCTCTTCCTTAAGTTCGCCAAACTCGCGATCCAGCTCGCGCATCTGTAAACCGAAACCACGTTCGACGATAGTCTGCAAGCGGCGATAGCGCTCGGCGTTGTCGGGATCAAGCATCGTCATCATTTTGTACTGATTGGACAAAATCAGACGCTGAGCGTGGGTCATTTCCATCTTTCGACTCCTGTTGCACATGGCAGCTTTAAAAAAAAGACACGGTAACGGTCAGTTACTGTGCCTTCTTTTAGTCATCGTTTCGATGATCAATCACAAGTCATCGAGGAATGTTTTATCAAGTTGCTTGAATGCCCGCTTCAGAGTATCTGCCAGCGCCTGATAGTCGGGTTTGCCCTCGACCGGCGCCAGCGCCTGACCGGCATCCTGCAGCTTGCCGCGAACTTCATAGAACCAGGACAACACCGACGGCGGCAACGGCGTGACCGAGCGTTTGCCCAGCCACCACAATCCCTGCATCGGCAGGCTCAGGGCAAACAGGGCGGTAGCCACCGCAGGCCCGAGTTGCCCGCCCAGCGCAATCTGCCAGCACAGGGTGAAGACCGCAATGGGCGGCATCAGACGGATCGCGTGCCGGGTGGCGCGGATCACGCGGTTTTCAATAAAGACGGGCGCCAGGCGCTTTTCCAGTGGCCACGTCTTAGAATAATGCTGTCCCCGGCGAAACAGGCTGAAAAAGCTCACGGAAGGGTTCACGGGTGTCGACATGGCTTACCTCAACTTCACATATAAAGATTAAAAAATTCGTGCAAAACCACAACTGGTCATGACAACGTTCAAAAACTTTTGTCAGCACTACCCAGTATCAGGTATCCTGTGCCGGCCTGCAAAGGCCTTAGACGAGGAACGTTCACTCGTCAAATTATCGCACATTATGCCATTGCCGGAAAAATGCGCAAAATGGCATAAAATCATATGTATTCCTTTCGTCATGCCGAAATGTACTTCGGGCATGATGTTAATCATAAATGTCAGCGATATCTTGCGCTACGATCCTTGACTCACTGACGTTTTTTTAGCCACGTATCAATAATAGGTACTTCCATGTCGAGTAAGTTAGTACTGGTTCTGAACTGCGGTAGCTCCTCACTTAAATTCGCCATCATCGATGCGATCAACGGTGAAGAGTACCTTTCTGGTTTGGCCGAATGTTTCCATCTTCCAGAAGCACGTCTTAAGTGGAAAATGGACGGCAGCAAACAGGAAGCGGCTTTAGGTGCAGGCGCCGCTCACAGCGAAGCGCTGAACTTTATCGTTAACACTATTCTGGCACAAAAACCAGAACTGTCCGCTCAGCTGACCGCTATCGGTCACCGTATCGTTCATGGTGGCGAGAAGTACACCAAGTCTGTGGTTATTGATGACTCCGTTATTCAGGGCATTAAAGACTCCGCTTCTTTTGCACCGCTGCATAACCCGGCTCACCTGATCGGTATCGCTGAAGCGCTGAAATCCTTCCCGCATCTGAAAGACAAAAACGTGGCCGTATTCGACACCGCGTTCCACCAGACCATGCCGGAAGAGTCTTACCTCTATGCCCTGCCGTACAAACTGTACAAAGAGCACGGCGTTCGCCGCTACGGCGCCCACGGCACCAGCCATTTCTACGTGACGCAAGAAGCCGCGAAAATGCTGAACAAGCCGGTTGAAGAAGTGAACATCATCACTTGCCACCTGGGCAACGGCGGTTCCGTTTCTGCTATCCGTAACGGCAAATGCGTTGATACCTCTATGGGTCTGACCCCGCTGGAAGGTCTGGTGATGGGTACTCGCTCCGGTGATATCGACCCGGCGATCATCTTCCACCTGCACGATACCCTGGGCATGAGCGTTGAAGATATCAACAAAATGCTGACCAAAGAGTCTGGCCTGCTGGGTCTGACCGAAGTCACCAGCGACTGCCGTTACGTTGAAGACAACTACGCAGAGAAAGAAGACGCTAAACGTGCAATGGACGTTTACTGCCACCGTCTGGCGAAGTACATCGGTTCTTACACTGCGCTGATGGACGGTCGTCTGGACGGCGTGGTCTTCACCGGCGGTATCGGTGAGAACGCGGCAATGGTGCGCGAACTGTCCCTGGGCAAACTGGGCGTGCTGGGCTTTGACGTTGACCATGAACGTAACCTGGCCGCGCGCTTCGGTAAGTCTGGCTTCATCAACAAAGAAGGCACCCGTCTTGCGATGGTTATCCCAACCAACGAAGAGCTGGTTATCGCACAAGACGCGAGCCGTCTGACTGCCTGATTCCACACCGCCAGCAATGCTGGCGGTGCTGTTTTGTAGCCCGCCTGATGTCGGCGGTAACGAAAGAGGATAAATCGTGTCCCGTACTATTATGCTGATCCCGACCGGAACCAGCGTAGGCCTGACCAGCGTCAGCCTCGGTGTGATCCGTGCGATGGAACGCAAAGGCGTTCGTCTGAGCGTGTTTAAGCCAATCGCTCAACCACGTGCTGGTGGCGATGCCCCAGACCAGACCACCACTATCGTTCGTGCGAACTCCAATCTGCCAGCCGCTGAACCGCTGAAGATGAGCCACGTTGAGTCTCTGCTCTCCAGCAACCAGAAAGACGTGCTGATGGAAGAGATCATCGCTAACTATCACGCTAACGCACAGGATGCGGAAGTGGTGCTGGTTGAAGGCCTGGTTCCAACGCGCAAGCATCAGTTTGCCCAGTCCCTGAACTTCGAAATCGCCAAAACGCTGAACGCGGAAATCGTGTTCGTGATGTCCCAGGGTACCGACACCCCGGAACAGCTGAAAGAGCGTATTGAGCTGACCCGCAGCAGCTTCGGCGGCGCGAAAAATGCCAACATCACCGGCGTTATCGTTAACAAACTGAACGCTCCGGTGGATGAGCAAGGCCGTACCCGCCCTGACCTGTCTGAAATTTTCGACGACTCTTCCAAAGCGAAAGTGGTGAAAATCGATCCAGCTAAGCTGCAGGAATACAGTTCTCTGCCAGTACTGGGCGCGGTGACCTGGAGCTTCGACCTGATCGCGACCCGTGCGATCGACATGGCGCGTCACCTGAACGCGACCATCGTCAACGAAGGCGATATCAACACCCGTCGCGTGAAGTCTGTGACCTTCTGTGCGCGCAGCATTCCGCACATGCTGGAGCACTTCCGTGCAGGTTCCCTGCTGGTGACCTCCGCTGACCGTCCAGACGTGCTGGTTGCAGCCTGTCTGGCGGCGATGAACGGCGTGGAAATCGGTGCGATCCTGCTGACCGGTGCCTATGAAATGGACCCACGCGTCAGCAAGCTGTGCGAACGTGCATTTGCTACCGGCCTGCCGGTCTTCATGGTGAACACCAACACCTGGCAGACCTCTCTGAGCCTGCAGAGCTTCAACCTGGAAGTACCGGTTGATGACCATCAGCGTATCGAGAAAGTGCAGGAGTACGTTGCCGGTTGCATCAATCCTGAGTGGATTGAATCCCTGACCGCAACCTCCGAGCGTAGCCGTCGCCTCTCTCCTCCAGCCTTCCGTTATCAGCTCACCGAGCTGGCGCGTAAAGCGGGCAAACGCGTTGTGCTGCCAGAAGGCGACGAACCGCGTACCGTTAAAGCCGCCGCCATCTGTGCCGAGCGCGGTATCGCGACCTGCGTGCTGCTGGGTAACCCGGATGAGATTACCCGCGTAGCGGCCTCTCAGGGCGTTGAGCTGGGTTCTGGTATCGAAATCGTTGACCCGGAAGTGGTGCGCGAAAGCTACGTTGCCCGTCTGGTCGAGCTGCGTAAGAGCAAAGGCATGACTGAAGCCGTTGCCCGCGAACAGCTGGAAGACAACGTGGTTCTCGGTACCCTGATGCTGGAGCAGGATGAAGTTGACGGTCTGGTTTCCGGTGCCGTTCACACCACCGCGAACACCATCCGTCCGCCGCTGCAGCTGATCAAAACAGCACCAGGCAGCTCCCTGGTCTCTTCTGTGTTCTTCATGCTGCTGCCGGAACAGGTTTACGTTTACGGTGACTGTGCGATCAACCCGGATCCAACCGCTGAACAGCTGGCCGAGATCGCAATCCAGTCTGCTGACTCTGCGATTGCCTTCGGTATTGAACCGCGCGTAGCGATGCTCTCCTACTCCACCGGTACCTCTGGTGCAGGTAGCGACGTAGAGAAAGTGCGTGAAGCGACCCGTATTGCCCAGGAAAAACGCCCGGATCTGGTTATCGATGGCCCGCTGCAGTATGACGCCGCAGTGATGGCTGACGTTGCTAAATCCAAAGCGCCTAACTCCCCGGTTGCCGGTCGCGCTACCGTGTTCATCTTCCCGGATCTGAACACCGGTAACACCACCTACAAAGCGGTACAGCGTTCAGCCGACCTGATCTCCATCGGGCCGATGCTGCAGGGTATGCGCAAGCCGGTGAACGACCTGTCTCGTGGCGCGCTGGTAGACGATATCGTCTACACCATCGCACTGACCGCGATCCAGTCTTCCCAGCAGTAAGCAGCACCCCAACGTAAAAAGGCGACCCTCGGGTCGCCTTTTTTTATTCGCTTCGTTACGCTTCTTCGTGCTTCGCCGGCTCGTTGCTGGCATTGCGGCTCATCCACAGGGCCAGCGCTTTCAGCGAATCTGGCGTGAAGTCGTCGCAACGGGCGGTGATCTCAGCCGGGGTCATCCAGCAGACTTCACTCACCTCTTCCTCCTGCAGCGCAAACGGACCGTGGGAGACACAGCTGAAAAGGCCTCCCCAGACGCGACAGTGGCTATCTTCGAAATAGAACTGGCCATGTTCGGCAAACGGCACGCCGGCGATCCCCAGCTCCTCTTCCGCTTCACGGCGGGCGGAATCGAGCAACAGCTCATCGGCCTGCACCACGCCACCGGCGGTCGCATCGAGCATGCCGGGCATGAAGTCTTTCGTTTCGGTACGGCGCTGAACCAGAATATTGCCCATCCCATCATGCACCACGATATAGGTCGCGCGATGACGCAGGCGCTGCGCCCGCATCTGCTCGCGGCTCGCCTGTGCGATTACCTCATTGTCTTCGTTGACAATATCCACCCATTCCGTACTTGCCAAATGACTGTGCTCCACCATCGGGAAACCTTCTCTTTAAAGCGCTCTCGCGGCGCGTTTACTGTTGAGGAGTAAATTACGGATTAATCTCTGACTGCGCAATAACCTGGCCGTCATTCAGCGTCATAACGCACAAATGGTTTCCTTCCAGCATGCCGTAACTGGGGGGAAAGCCGCCTTTGGGCAGGCTGACCGAGCCAGGATTAAAATGTATAAGGTCGCCCCGTTTCCCGGCTACCGGAATATGAGTATGACCGTAAACCAGCACATCGCCAGCATTCAGCGCGGGCAGGTTATCCGGTCCATACAGATGGCCGTGAGTCACAAACAGGCGGCTGTTCTCCAGCAGGATCTGCTGCCAGGGGGCGGTGATGGGAAAGTGCAGCAGCATCTGGTCAACTTCGCTGTCGCAGTTGCCGCGCACGGCGATAATTCGCGACGCGTAAGCGTTGAGCCGATCGGCGACCTCAGCAGGCGCATAGCCTTCGGGCAGGGCGTTGCGCGGGCCGTGGTTCAGCACATCCCCGAGGATCACCAGCCATTTTGCCCCGCTCTGGTCAAATAGCGAAAGCACCCGTTCGGTCGCCGGCAGCGAGCCGTGGATGTCCGATGCAAACATTAACTTCATCAGAGACTCCTTATGTCGAAAAGCGGCCCCATCATACCGGAATATCAGCCCGCCCGCTTCGCCGACAGCGCCACGTAGCGCTGCACGGAGGCACGCTGCCACTGGAAGTTTGCGTAATCCACCAGCTGCTGCGGCACGTCATCGCCATTGAGCACCAGACGGTTGAGCATCAGGGCCAGATCCGCATCGGCAATACACCACTCCCCGAACAGGTTTTGCTGGCCGTGGACAAGCAGCGAGGAGGCAGTATCGTAGAGCTGGTTTGCCGCCCGCTGCGCGGTTTCGCTCAGGGCCGGTTTTCTCACCCCGGCGAACACCACGTCGGTAGAGCGCTCCGTGCGGATCGGGACCAGATCGCTGCGCAGCCACGCCTGGATCTGGCGCGCGCGGGCGCGTTTTTGCAGATCCAGGGGGTAGATCCGCTCCCACTCCGGCGGCGCAAATTTCTCCTCCAGAAATTCCGTAATGGCGGAGGATTCGCTGAGTTCAAAGCCGTCGATTTCCAGCACCGGTACGCGACGGGTCAGAGCATAGCCTCGCCACTGCGGCTGCCGGTTTTCACCCCGGCTGAGATCCACAGTCTTCAGGGTAAAGGGCAATCCTTTCTCGGCCAGCGCAACATACACGCTCATGACGTAAGGGGAGTAATAATCGGCATCTGACCACAGGGTAATTGCAGGTTCGCTCATAAGATCCTCGTAACGCTTCAGGGGATGGGTTTATATCCAAAATATAACCTCCGGCCCCGGCTGTCACTTGATGAAAACTCACGATTTATCATCACCACCTATACTCGATCCTATGCCGCGATAATCGTTATGACAGGAGTTGCGATGATTGACCTTTACTACGCCCCTACCCCCAACGGGCATAAGATCACGCTTTTTCTGGAGGAGGCCCAGCTGGATTACCGCATCCTGCCGGTGGATATCAGTAAAGGCGAACAGTTTCGCCCTGAGTTTCTCGCCATTTCTCCCAACAATAAAATCCCGGCCATCGTCGATCATGAGCCGGACGATGGCGGTGCGCCGCTGAGCCTGTTTGAGTCCGGCGAGATCCTGCTCTATCTGGCGGAAAAAAGCGGCAAGCTGCTGAGCGGCGAATTACGGGAACGCCACGTCACCCTGCAGTGGCTCTTCTGGCAGGTGGGCGGGCTGGGGCCGATGATCGGTCAGAACGCCCATTTTAACCACTTTGCGCCGCAGCCGATCCCCTACGCCATCGAACGCTTCCAGGTCGAGACGCAGCGGCTCTATAACGTGCTGAACAAGCGGCTGGAAAAATCGCCGTGGCTGGGTGGCGAGCACTACAGCATCGCGGATATCGCCTGCTGGCCGTGGGTCAATACTCATGAAAACCATCGCGTCGACCTGGCGTCGTGGCCCGCAGTAAACAACTGGTTTGAGCGCATTCGTACCCGTCCGGCAACCGAGCGCGCCATGCAAAAAGCGCAGCAGCTATAAACGGTTTCCTCATGTATTATGGTGGCGATAATGACACGGAGGAAGCCTGCAATGTCCCAGCAAGACGCGATTATTCGTATTAAAAATTTACGCCTGCGCACCTATATCGGCATCAAAGAGGAGGAGCGCGCTAACCGTCAGGATATCGTGGTTAATGTGGTGATCCACTACCCGGCCGATAAGGCGCGGGACAGTGAGGATATCAATGACGCCCTGAACTATCGCACCGTCACCAAAAGCATCATTCAACATGTCGAGAGTAACCGCTTCTCTTTGCTGGAAAAATTAACTCAGGATGTGCTGGATATCGCACGCGAACATCACTGGGTCACCTATGCTGAAGTAGAGATCGATAAACTTCACGCGCTGCGCTATGCCGACTCCGTCTCAATGACGTTAAGCTGGCAACGCTAAGCGCAACCCCCGGAGGTTGTATGAAGATCCTGGTAACCGGCGGTACCGGCCTGATTGGCCGGCATCTGATCCCCCGCTTGCAGACGCTGGGCCATGAGCTGACGGTGGTGACGCGCAGTCCCGAGAAAGCGCGTCAGACACTCGGCTCCGGCATCGATATCTGGAAAGGGCTCACCGAGCATCAGGATCTCAACGGCTTTGACGCCGTAATCAATCTGGCGGGGGAACCCATCGCCGATAAACGCTGGACGGAAGAACATAAGCAGCGGCTGTGCAACAGCCGCTGGACTATCACCCAGCGGCTGGTGGATATGTTCAAGGCCAGCGACACGCCGCCGTCGGTGTTTATCTCCGGTTCAGCATCGGGCTATTACGGCGATTTAGGCGAAGTGGTGGTCACCGAAGAGGAGCCGCCGCACAACGAATTTACCCATAAGCTGTGCGCCCGCTGGGAGCAGATTGCCTGCGGAGCGCAGAGCGATCGGACCCGCGTTTGCCTGCTGCGCACCGGCGTGGTGCTGGCGCCGAAAGGCGGGATTCTGGGGAAGATGCTGCCGGTCTTTAAGCTGGGTCTCGGCGGGCCGGTCGGCAATGGCCGTCAGTATCTGGCATGGATCCATATCGACGATATGGTGAATGGCATTATCTGGCTGCTGGATAACGACCTGCGGGGCCCGTTCAACATGGTCTCTCCCTACCCGGTTCGCAACGAACAGTTCGCCCATGCCCTGGGGCATGCGGTGCATCGCCCCGCCGTGGTTCGCGCTCCGGCCACCGCAATTCGCCTGCTGATAGGAGAGTCCGCCGTGCTGGTGCTGGGCGGCCAGCGCGCGCTGCCGAAGCGTCTGGAGGCGGCCGGGTTTGCCTTCCGGTGGTACGATTTAGAAGAAGCCCTGGGAGATGTGGTAGGTTAAACCTGCCCGGTCGGCTGTGTTAAATTACTATGCCCGATCCCCGTTTAAGGCGTTACGATGGCCACAATCACCACTTTCAGGCTGACGCTCTCCCCTTTTGAGCCCTCCGACTGGCCCTTTTTTCTGCGGCTTCGCGAATCGCCCGAGATTATGCGCTATATGGCCGCTATCGCCCCGGAAAAAGAGACCCGACGCCTGTTTGCCGCCCGCCTGACGACGCCGCATACCTTTGTGATCCGCACCCACGATGATGACACCCCGCTGGGGGATATAGGGTTGCAAATCAGCGCTCAGTATCCTGAAGAGGCCGATATTGGATACACGGTGATCCCTGCCGCGCAGGGCCGGGGGATTGCCAGCGAGGCGCTGCATGCCGTGTGTGAATATGCCTTTATCCGGATGGGAATAAAGGCGGTTAATGCCTATGTGCTGGCGGATAACGGCGGTTCGGTTCGGGTATTAGAAAAAGCGGGCTTTGTGCGCACCCAGGTGCTGGAACAGGCGTATGAGATTAACGGCGTGCGGTATGACGACTGGGTGTACCGGCTGGAGTTGGGTGCGGCCTGAGTGCCGGGCGGCACTGCGTTTGCCCGGCCTACAAAACCCCCAGGCCCGGAAAGCGTAGCGCCACCGGGCAAAAAACTACTTCAATGACCCTTTCAGGAACTGCTGCAGGCGTGGGCTCTTCGGGTTCGCCAGCACCTCATCCGGGTGCCCCTGCTCTTCGATTACGCCCTGATGCAGGAAAATCACGTGGTTGGAGACGTTACGGGCGAAGCCCATCTCGTGGGTAACCACCACCATGGTTTTCCCCTCTTCGGCCAGCTGCTGCATGATGCGCAGCACTTCGCCTACCAGCTCAGGGTCGAGCGCGGAGGTAGGTTCGTCGAACAGCAGCACTTCCGGCTCCATCGCCAGCGCACGGGCGATAGAGACGCGCTGCTGCTGGCCGCCGGACAGATGCACCGGATATTTAATCTGCTGACGCGCGTCGATACCCACCTTCGCCAGGTATTTCTCCGCACGGGCGCGGGCTTCCTGCTTGCTTAAGCCCAGAACCTGCACCGGCGCTTCCATCACGTTCTCCAGTACCGTCATGTGGCTCCAGAGGTTGAAGTGCTGGAACACCATCGTCAGACGGGTACGCAACATCCGCAGCTGGTGCTTGTCCGCCACCTTGAGCTGTCCGTCTTTGTCCTGCACCAGATTGATGTTCTCGCCGCTGACCACAATCTTGCCGGCACTCGGTTTTTCGAGGAAGTTAATGCAGCGCAGGAAGGTACTTTTACCCGACCCTGACGAGCCGATAATACTGATCACATCGCCTGCATTTGCCTGCAGCGACACACCTTTCAGCACTTCATGTTCGCCGTAGCGTTTGTGCAAATCGATAACGTTTAATTTGTTCTCAGCCATCTTAATTCTCAGTGCGTCGAAGAAGGTTTTATGTGCTGCAACCAGCGTTTTTCCGCTTTGCGGAACAGGCTAATCAGGACGTAAGAAATGATTAAATAGAGCACCGCCGCGATCCCGAAGGCGGTAAACGGCTGATAGGTTGCCGAGTTGATGTCGCGGGCAATCTTCAGCAGATCCGGCACGGTGGCGGTAAAGGCCAGCGCGGTGGAGTGCAGCATTAAAATCACTTCGTTGCTGTAGGCAGGCAGCGCGATGCGCAGCGCCGACGGCAGAATAATGCAGCGGTAGAGCTTCACGGAGGAGAAGCCATAGGCCCGCGCCGCCTCAATCTCGCCATAGGGAACGGAACGGATCGCCCCCGCGAAAATCTCGGTGGTATAGGCGCAGGTGTTCAGCGTCAACGCCAGGACGGTACAGTTCAGCCCGCTGCGGAAGAAGGCGTTCAGCATCTCGGTGCCTTTCACGATCTCCAGGGTGTACATCCCGGAGTAGAAGACCAGCAGCTGCACATAGAGCGGCGTACCGCGGAAAATATAGGTAAACAGCCAGATGGGAAAGCGAATGTATTTGTTGTTCGACACGCGGCCAATGGCGAGAAATATCGCCAGAATGCCGCCCATCACCACGGATGCAATCAACAGCCAGAGGGTGATCGCCACACCGGTAAAACGGTATCCGTCGGTCCACAGCAGCGATTTCCAGTATTCCTGAATAATCTCGATCACAGGTCAGCCCTCTTCACACCCACGGAGTAGCGACGCTCGAGCAGCAGCAGCACACCATTGGAGACGGTGGTAAACACCAGATAAATGACCCCGCACACGATGGCGAAGTAGAACGGTTCCCAGGTGCTTTTGCCCGCCAGCTGCGTGGCTTTCACCACATCTTCCAGTCCCAATAACGAGACCAGCGCCGTCGCTTTGAGGATAACCTGCCAGTTGTTGCCGATGCCCGGCAGCGCAAAGCGCATCATGGCCGGAAACATAATACGGCGGAATGTTTGAGAGGAGGTAAAACCGAATGCCGTGGCCGCTTCGATATGCCCTTTCGGCACCGCGAGGTAGGCTCCGCGGAAGGTTTCAGTAAAGTAGGCACCGTAGATAAAGCCCAGGGTAATGATACCGGCCACCATAGGATCGATATCAATCTGCGCCATACCGATGGCATCCGTGACGCCATTCAGCGCGATTTGCAGACCGTAGAAAATCAGCAACATCAGCACCAGGTCAGGCACACCACGGATCAGGGTGGTATAGCCTTCAAACAGCAGAACCATTGCCCGATTGGTCGACAGCTTCGCGCCCGCGCCCGCCAGGCCTATCAACACCGCCAGCACCACCGAACTGAGAGCCAGTTCAAGGGTGACGAGTGCGCCTTGTAAAATTACGCCAGAAAATCCGTACAGCATACCGCCTGCCCTGTCGTGTCGTGAGTGGTGACGCCGTGTCTTTTCCCCTCCCGTAGCGGGAGGGGCCGCACGTTATTCAGTGGGGTATTCAGCCACCGTAGACATCAAAGTCGAAGTATTTCTTCGCCATTTTTTCGTAAGTACCGTCCGCGCGCATCTCGGCAAAGGCTTTGTTCAGCGCTTCGCGCAGTTCGTTGTCCTCTTTACGCAGCCCCATACCGGTGCCCACGCCGAAGAGTTTCTCGTCCTTAATGGACGGCCCGCCGAACTTATAATCTTTACCTACCGGCTGCTTCAGGAAGCCTTCGCTGGCTGCGACTTCGTCCTGGAAAGCGGCATCGATACGGCCTGCGGTCAGGTCAGCGTAGATATTCTCCTGGCCCTGGTAAGAGACGATTTCGATCCCCTTCGGTGCCCAGTGCTCGTTACCGAAGGTCTCCTGGGTGGTGCCCTGCAGCACGCCTACGCGTTTGCCTTTCAGTGACTCCAGGGTCGGCTGGATATCAGAGGATTTTGCTACCACCAGACGGGAATCCGCTGCATAAAGTTTGTCAGTGAAGGCAATCTCCTGCTGGCGTTTTTCGGTGATAGAGAGTGAAGACATAATAGCGTCGATTTTTTTCGCTTTCAGCGAAGGGATCAGCGCATCCAGAGGATTTTCAACGAAGGTACACTCTGTTTTGATACGTTTGCACAGTTCTTTTGCCAAATCGATATCAAATCCTACCAGTTCACCCTGTGCATTCTTCGATTCGAAGGGGGCATAAGTCGGGTCAGTACCAATACGTACTTTTTGCGGAATTGCTGCGAATGCCGCAGTAGCGCTGGAAAATGCCAGAGCCAGGGAAAGTGACAACACCAGTTTTTTCATATCTATCCTCAACAGACTGTCTTCTTACGGGATTTTAACGCCGACGGGGGTTGCCTTTAATGTGCCATTAATCGCCGCGGCAAGGCAAAAGATTATGCCCGGCTGACGCGAAAAAGTGCATTATCAGTGCTTAACTATTCACTTTATAACCAACGCGGCGCAGGATTTGCACCATCGTGGTTCGCAAAGGCAATCAGCGCACCATAACAGTGAACCATTATGGTGCGCACCGTCAGTTAGAGTTAGTCGCCGTAGACATTGAAGTCGAAATATTTCTTCGCCAGTTTGTCGTAGGTGCCGTCTTTACGCAGTTCGGTAAAGGCTTTATCAAAGGCCGCTTTCAGCTCGGCGTCGTCCTTGCGCAGGCCAATCCCGGTACCGTCGCCAAAGTATTTTTTGTCTTTAACCGACGGGCCTGCAAAGGCAAACTCTTTCCCTGCCGGCTGTTTCAGGAAGCCTTCGCTTGCCGCAACTTCATCCTGGAAAGCCGCATCCAGGCGCCCTGCCGCCAGATCGGAATAGATCAGATCCTGGTTCTGGTAAGCCACGACATCGACGCCCTTCTCGCGCCAGTTGGCATTGGCAAAGCCTTCCTGCGTGGAGCCCTGCAGGACGCCAACGTGTTTGCCTTTCAGCGAATCAATAGTGGGCTGGACAGGCGAGCCTTTCGCCGCAATCAGGCGCGAGTCTGCTGCGTACAGCTTCTCAGAGAAGGCGATCTCCTGCTGGCGTTTCTCAGTGATAGAGAGCGAAGAGATAATCGCGTCGATTTTCTTGGCTTTCAGCGATGGGATCAGCGCATCAAAGTCGCTGCCCACCCAGGTGCATTTCACGGACATGCGTTTGCACATCTCATTCCCCAGGTCGATATCAAACCCGACAAAGTCGCCCTTCGCATCTTTCGATGAGAATGGCGCATAGGTCGCGTCAGTACCGATACGTACGGTCTGTGGGAGCGCTGCATAGCTGCTTGCCGCTGCGCTTAATCCCACCAGCAAAGACAGAGCCAGAACCGTCTTCTTCATACATTACCCTCAAGTGTCGTGATTTTATTTTGTAATAGATGATGTTGTGTGTTGTTGCAGGCGATCCCTTGCAGGTCTTGTGCCAGATTATGTGTGGCGCAAAATTACGGCGTTAAATATGTTAACGAAAGGTTGCAAGATTGCCTTAATGGTGAAAGATAGCAGGTCTGCCAAACGAACCGCAGTGGGAAGAATGGAAAAAAGGAATTAAATGTTGAGGATATGATCGCGGTTGCAGAATTGCCCTGAAACAGGGCACGTTGCGCTGACCTGCTCCAGGGCAGGACACCTTTCCCGTCAGACGCCCTGCCAGCGGGCGAAGAGATCGTCCGGCAGTTCAATGTCGAACTGGTCAATAACCCGGTTTACGGTTTGATTGATGACGTCGTCCAGGCTTTGCGGACGGTGATAAAACGCCGGGACCGGCGGCATGATCACCGCGCCCAGCTCAGCAGCCTGAGTCATCAGTCGCAGGTGACCCAGATGAAGCGGGGTTTCGCGCACGCAGAGCACCAGCGGGCGGCGCTCTTTTAACACCACGTCGGCGGCGCGGGTCACCAGGGTATCGGTATAGCTGTTAACAATGCCGGAAAGGGTTTTAATGGAACAGGGCAGGATCACCATACCCGAAGTCTTAAACGACCCGGAGGAGATGCTGGCGGCGATATCGCGGGCATCATGCACCACGTCGGCCAGGGCCTGAACGTCGCGCAGGGAGTAATCAGTTTCGAGAGAGAGAGTCTGACGCGCGGCCTGGCTCATCACCAGATGGGTTTCAACGTCAGCGACGTCGCGTAATACCTGCAGCAAACGGACACCGTAAATCGCGCCGCTGGCCCCTGAGATCCCTACTATCAATCGTTTCATGATTATCGCCCTTGCTGTAACAGGGCAGACTGTGCAGGATTTTGGCGGGAGTTGCAAGCGAGGGCAGATGCCCTCGCCTGTGATAAGGATTAACCTTCGTTGTGCATCTCTAAGCTTTCGAGATCGTTCGCCATCTGCACGGCTTTCGCATCGTCGTTACGCAGAGAGTCGAGGTAGTCCAGATACTTCTGGTCCACATCTTTGGTGACGTAAATACCGTTGAACACCGAGCACTCGAACTGCTGGATATCCGGGTTCTCTGCGCGCACCGCGTCGATCAGATCGTTCAGATCCTGGAAAATCAGGCCATCGGCGCCGATGATCTGGCGGATCTCATCCACTTCACGACCGTGAGCGATCAGCTCGTTGGCGGTCGGCATGTCGATACCGTAGACGTTCGGGAAGCGAATTTCCGGTGCCGCAGAGGCCAGATAAACCTTCTTCGCACCCGCTTCACGGGCCATCTCGATAATCTGCTCAGAGGTGGTGCCACGCACGATGGAGTCATCCACCAGCAGCACGTTCTTATCGCGGAACTCAGCGCGGTTGGCGTTCAGCTTGCGGCGCACCGATTTACGGCGCAGCTGCTGGCCTGGCATGATAAAGGTGCGGCCAACATAGCGGTTCTTCACGAAGCCCTGGCGATAGGGTTTACCCAGGATGCGCGCCATCTCCAGCGCGATATCGCAGGAGGTTTCCGGGATCGGGATGACCACATCGATATCCAGATCTTCCCACTCGCGGGCAATCTTCTCGCCGAGCTTGGTGCCCATATTCACACGGGCGCTGTAGACGGAGATCTTGTCGATGAAGGAGTCCGGACGGGCAAAGTAGACGTACTCGAACAGGCACGGGTTGCTGACCGGGTTTTCCGCACACTGACGGGTAAACAGCTGGCCTTTTTCGGTGATGTAAACCGCTTCGCCCGGAGCAACGTCACGCAGGAACTCAAAGCCCAGGGTGTCCAGGGCCACGCTTTCGGAGGCCACCATATATTCGGTGCGGCCATCGCCAATATCGCGTTTACCCAGCACCAGCGGGCGAATCCCGTTCGGATCGCGGAACGCGACCATACCGTGGCCGATAATCATCGCGACGCAGGCATAGGCCCCACGAATCAGACGGTTAGTGGCCGCCACGGCAGCAAAAATGTTGTCAGCTTCCAGCGGATAGTGACGGAAGTTATCCAGTTCGCTGGCAAAGATGTTAAGCAGAATTTCAGAGTCAGAAGTGGTGTTAATGTGGCGACGCTTCTCTTCAAACAGCTTTTTACGTAACTCGTGGGCGTTGGTCAGGTTGCCGTTGTGGGCAAGCGTGATGCCATACGGGGAGTTAACGTAGAAAGGCTGCGCTTCAGAGGCGCTGGAACTGCCTGCGGTAGGGTAACGAACGTGACCAATACCCATGTTACCCTGCAGACGCTGCATATGGCGGGCTTCAAACACATCGTTTACCAGGCCGTTAGCCTTACGTAAACGGAAGCAGTTGTGTGCATCAATGGTGATGATACCCGCAGCATCCTGCCCACGGTGCTGAAGCACCGATAATGCGTCATAAATAGACTGGTTTACCGGCATGAAACCGGCGATACCGACAATACCGCACATTCGTCATTTCCTCGTTAAGCCACATCTCAGGGTTTATGCCCTGGGCAAAAAACTCGACGAGCTTTGCAGATAGTCAAAGAACCATCTGATGATGAAGCTGAACTGCGGGATCAGCTGCGATTTCTGCCAGTCTTCACTTTTTGAGAACCCGGTAAAGGTATCAAGGAAGAACAGTATCGCGGCGACAATCAACACCCCGCGCAATGCACCGAAGCAGATCCCAAGCACCCTGTCCGTTCCCGACAAACCGGTTTTCTCAACCAGCTGGCCTATCACGTAGTTAACAATGGCGCCGACAATCAGCGTCGCGATAAACAGCACCGCGATGGCGATTCCGTTTCGAACCAGTTCATCTTCAAAGCCCGTGAACCAGACAGACAGGTAAGTGTAGTAATGACTGGCAACAAAGAAGGCACAGCCCCAGGTTACCAGCGATAACGCTTCACGAACAAAGCCACGGATCAGGCTAACCAGACAGGAAAAACCTATCACCGCAATGATGGCGTAATCAATCCAGACCATATACGTCCCACGATTAAACGCCCTGTCATCCAGTTCGGGGCGAATTCTAACAGAAAAAGAAAACGTTTGCGTAGGGATTTCCTTCCCGCGCGTAAATAAAAAAGGCGCTGAAAAAATAATCAACGCCCCAGGCCGTTACGTCTCTTCGGACGCCTGCCTCGCCCTCCCCCGGCCCTCTCCTTTCAGGAAAAACGTCGGTAGGAGGAGAATAATACGTACATTAATTCACGCTGTAGTTCATCACTACGCCGCTCAGGCCGGAGAGCTGATTCAGCTCCCCAAGCGACCCCTTCAGCTTATCTTTTGATGCATCCGGGCCCACGAGAATACGGGTGATTTTACCCTGTACCGGCGTCGAAGGCGAAGTGTAAACGCGATACCCCGCGCCACGGAGTTTGGCCACCACTTCATTGACCTTATCGGCATTTTTCAACGCACCAAGCTGCACAACGTAGGCTTTACCGGTCGGGGCCGGCTTCTCTTCTGCAGCCGGTTTAGCCGGCGGGGTTTCCGTAGCCGCCGCCAGCTGCTGGCTGGTGTTGTCGCGCTGCGGTTTCGGCTGCGGTTTCTCAACCGGTTTCGGTTTTTGCACCGGTTTCGGCGCATACTGCTCGACCGGGGCTGGATCCAGCTCGTTGTTATTTCCGGCCGCCAGACGCGACGGATCTAAAGATGGCGCCGCAGCATCGCCAGCCCGCACCTCTTCAGCCGCCCCTTCAGGCGGTTGAGCAGGTAATGCCTGGGTCGCAGCCGGCAGCATGTCCGGCTCATCCCGGTCGCCGGGTTTAGGCACCAGCGGGATCGCCGCAAACTCATCCTGGTAATGCTTTTTCTGTCCATCAAGCAGCCCGGGGAGAATAATCACCCCCAGCGCCACCAGCACAATGGTGCCTGCTAAACGGTTCTGAAACTTACTTGCCACCGGTTCTCCCCGCATCCATTACGTCCATGACATGTGCCACCGTGTGGAAAGATCCACACACCAGCACGGTATCTTCTGGTCTGGCGTCCGCCATCGCCTCGCGCCATGCCTGCTCCACGCTGGCAAAGGTCTGGCCCTGGCCGAGGTGTTCCATCAGCTGTTCAGCCGTTGCCCCGCGCGGGCCTTCCAGAGGTGCACAATACCAGCTATCGACCACAGTCTCCATGCAGGCCAGCGTGCCGCCGATATCTTTATCATGAAGCATACCGATTACCGCCAGCACGCGCCCGGTTTTTGGCAATGATTTGAGACGTCCGGCGAGGTAAGCCGCGGCATGGGGGTTATGCGCCACATCCAGAATCAGACGCGGCGATTCGCTGACAATCTGGAAACGCCCGGCAAGGATCGCCTGCTGAATGCCGTCACGAATGGCCTGCTCGTCTACGGCCAGACCACTGGCGCGCAGGGCGGCCAGCGCCGTCGCCGCGTTCGGCTGCGGCACCTGCGGCAGCGGCAGGTTGTCCAGCGCGCCTTTGGCATCTTCAAAGCGCCAGCCGCTCTGGGTCACGCTGTAGCGCCAGTCGACATCGCGACGCTGCAACAGCGCCCCTTTCTCCTGCGCCACGTCAGCGATGGTGTGCGGCATCTCCGGCTCACCGACAATCGCCGGTTTACCCGCGCGGAAAATACCGGCTTTTTCACGGCCGATGCTTTCGCGATCGGGCCCCAGCCAGTCGGTATGATCCAGCGCGATGCTGGTCACCACGGCGACATCCGGATCCACAATGTTGGTGGCGTCCAGACGCCCGCCTAAGCCGACTTCAAGGATCACCACGTCCAGCTGCGCCTGCTTGAACAACCACAGCGCCGACAGGGTGCCATATTCGAAATAGGTCAGCGAAATGTCGCCGCGCGCGGCTTCGATCTCTGCGAACGAGGCAGTATGTGCTGATTCGGCTAACTCTGCGTTCTGCACCCGCACGCGCTCGGTGTAGCGCACCAGATGCGGCGAGCTGTAGACACCCACCTTGTAGCCCGCCGCCATCAGCATGGACTCCAGCGTGCGGCAGGTGGTGCCTTTGCCGTTAGTACCCGCCACGGTGAAGACAAAGGGGGCCGGTTTCAGAACGTCAAGGCGCGCCGCGACCTGGCTGACGCGCTCAAGTCCCATGTCGATGGCTTTACTGTGCAGGCTTTCCAGATAAGAAAGCCACGCGGCCAGAGGCGACGTGGCTTGGGGAAGAGTGATATTTTCCATGTTGCGCGCTTTTCAGTTACGGTTAGAAAGCAAAAGGGCAGCGCCATTGGCCCTGCCCTTTTCAGTTATCAGGCCTCGGGTTCCTGATCCGGTACTACCACGCCTTCGCGCGGTTCATCCGGGCTCGGCGACGGCAGGTTCATCAGCTTCGCCAGGATGCTTGCCAGCTTCAGGCGCATCTCCGGACGGCGAACGATCATGTCGATAGCGCCTTTCTCAATAAGGAACTCACTGCGCTGGAAGCCCGGCGGCAGTTTCTCACGTACCGTTTGTTCGATAACGCGCGGGCCGGCAAAGCCGATCAGCGCTTTCGGTTCAGCGATGTTCAGATCGCCCAGCATCGCGAAGCTCGCCGATACGCCGCCCATGGTCGGGTCGGTCAGTACGGAGATGTACGGCAGACCGCGCTCCTGCATTTTCGCCAGCGCTGCGGAGGTTTTTGCCATCTGCATCAGCGACATCAGCGCTTCCTGCATACGGGCACCGCCGGAGGCAGAGAAGCAGATCAGCGGACAGTTGTCTTCCAGCGCCTGCTCAACCGCACGCACGAAGCGCGCGCCAACCACGGAACCCATTGAGCCGCCCATAAAGGAGAACTCAAATGCCGCTGCGACAACCGGCATCTCGTGCAGGGTGCCTTTCATCACCACCAGAGCGTCTTTCTCGCCGGTCTCTTTCTGCGCAGAGGCCAGACGGTCTTTGTATTTCTTGGAGTCGCGGAACTTCAGCACATCTTTCGGCTCAAGCTCGCTGCCCAGTTCAACCAGAGAACCTTCATCCAGCAGGCTATGCAGGCGGTTACGCGCCGACATACGCATGTGGTGATCGCACTTAGGACAAACTTCCAGATTACGCTCCAGCTCGGCGCGGTACAGAACCTGGCCACAGCTGTCACATTTGGTCCATACCCCTTCAGGAATACTCGCTTTGCGGGTTGGGGTGATATTGCTTTTAATTCGTTCAATCCAGCTCATTGATAACCTTTCTGCCTGAACCAGGTTTGCTGTAAGGGGCGCATAATGCCATTTTTGCCCCCGACAGACCATGAATGTTGCACATTAAAACATAACAGCCCGAAACTTTGGATAAAAAAGTGGTCGAACCGCAGTCGTGCTTTTATTTTGCTTGTTTTGCCGCCGCGCGCCGGTGACGAATAATTTCGATCACGCCCGGCAGGATG
Organism: Leclercia sp. TB492; assembly: GCF_049974505.2. NCBI lineage: Bacteria > Pseudomonadati > Pseudomonadota > Gammaproteobacteria > Enterobacterales > Enterobacteriaceae > Leclercia > Leclercia sp. TB492. The sequence goes on from NZ_CM127572.1 coordinate 3,268,780, forward strand.
GAGACCACAATAATCCCTACGATCAGTAGCTTGAGATTTTCCTGAATCATAGGAATGGTACCGAAGAAATATCCCGCGTAGGTAAAGCTGAGCACCCATAACAGCGCGCCCGTCACGTTATAGAGAGCGAAATGACGGTACGACATGTGTCCCATTCCCGCAACAAAGGGGGCAAAGGTTCTGACGATCGGCACGAAACGCGCGAGAATAATGGTTTTACCGCCGTGTTTATCATAAAACGCATGGGTTTTATCGAGATAGCTGCGACGGAAAATCTTCGAGTCCGGATTACTGAATAACCGCTCGCCAAACAGCCGCCCTATAGTGTAGTTCACCGCATCGCCAAGGATCGCGGCGATGAGCATCAGAACCACCATCAGGTGAACGTTGATGTCGTTGGTTTCCAGGGAGGCCAGCGCCCCCGCCACGAACAGCAGCGAATCGCCCGGTAAGAACGGGGTCACCACCAGTCCGGTTTCACAAAACAGGATCAGGAACAGAATGGCATACACCCAGACGCCATAATCAGCGACCAGCTCTGCCAGGTGAACATCAATATGCAGAATAAAATCAATCAGAAAGCGAATAAAATCCATATTGTCTAAACCTTTATTGCACGGCTATCAGTCCGCTAAAAACAGCGGGCCCATTGGCGGTTTCGGAAGGTCAAAACGATCCGGGTAATCGACCGAGACCAGATACAGCCCTTCCGCTTTCGCCGTTGCTGCTGCCAGGGTTCTGTCCTTTGCTGCCAGCAACTCTGCAATCCAGCTCTCCGGCTGGTGTCCGGCGCCCACTTCCATCAGGCTGCCAACAATATTCCGCACCATATGATGTACAAAGGCATTGGCCTTGATATCCACCACCACATACGCGCCATACCGGCTGACGGTAATGTGCATCACGTTGCGCCACGGGGTGCGCGACTGGCACTGCACCGCACGAAACGAGGTAAAGTCGTTTTCGCCAATCAGCGCCTGCGCTGCGCGATGCATGCGCCCGGCATCCAGCGGCTCGTAGAAATGCGTTACGCCCTGGCCTAACACCGCCGGCCGCAGACGCTGGTTATAGATGATGTAACGGTACCGGCGCGCGGTGGCACTGAAGCGGGCGTGAAAATCGTCCGGCACAGTTTTGACCCAACGCACTGCGATGTCACCAGGCAAATTCGCATTTACTCCCAGCGTCCAGGCCGCGTCTTTACGCACCGCGGTGGTTTCAAAATGAACCACCTGCCCCGTACCATGGACTCCGGCGTCGGTACGCCCCGCGCACAGGACATTTATGGGCTCATTCGCCACCTGAGAGAGCGCTTTCTCCAGTTTCTCCTGGACGCTGCGCACCTCGTTCTGACGCTGCCAGCCATAATATTTACTGCCATCGTACTCAATCCCGAGAGCAATTTTATGGACCGGCTTTTGTTCCACTTCTGACATCAGTACAGATACTCCTGCACCAGTTTCTCGGCAATTTTCACCGCCATCAGCGCACCGCCGAAACGAACGTTGTCGGCCACCGACCAGAACTGGATCTGCTCCGGCATGCCGTAATCGTTGCGAACGCAGCCGATGGAGAGGCGGGCGTTGCCCGTTGCGTCGCCCACCTGGGTCGGAAACTCGCTCTCTTCGGACAGTTCGATGTCCTCACCGCGGGCAAAGGCGTCGCGCGCCTCTTCCGCCGCCAGCGGGCGCATCGCTTCGAAGCTCACCATCTGGGCATGGCCGTAAAACACCGGCGACTGCACGCAGTTGGCGGAGATCATCAGCCCTTCATCCTGTAGGATCTTGCGTACCTGATCGACGATACGGCGCTCTTCACGAACGCTGCCTTCGCGATCCGGCAATAGTGGCAGCATGTTGAAGGCCAGCTGACGACCAAAGAAGTCCTCTTCGTCTACCGGAATACCGTTCAGCAACTTCGCGCTCTGTCCGGCCAGCGCATCCACCGCTTTTTTACCGTGAGCGGAGGCCGACAGCAGGCTGGTGACGGTGATACGGGATAAGCCGCCATCATCGATCAGCGGTTTCAGGGCGGTCAGCAGCTGGCTGGTCAGGCTGTCAGGGACGGCGATAACGTTACGGTTGCGGTAGTCGGCCAGCACGAACGGGTTGACGTCCGGCACCACCAGCGGCACGTCCGGCTCAAGAGCGAACAGGCCGCTGGAATCAATCACCAGACAGCCCGCATTGGTGGCGTCTTCAATATAGGTTGCGGAAGCTTCAGCACCGGCGACGAAAAAGGCCAGCTGCGCCTGGGTCCAGTCAAATTCAGCCGCATCCTGAACGCGAACCGATTTGCCCTCATAACGCAGATGCTCACCTGCGCTCTCATTACGCGCCAGGGCAAAGATCTCCCCCACCGGGAACTGACGCTCGGCAAGGGTTTCGAGCAGGGCTTCGCCCACGGCGCCCGTTGCGCCCAGTATGGCAATGTTCCAGCCTTCAGACATGGTGGTTTACTCCAGAAATAAAAAAGCGTCCCCGGCGGGTTATCCGCCAGGGAGCATTAAGAAGACATTAACGAACCGGATGATGAGTGGCGTTGAAACCCAGCTTATGCAACAGTGATGCCGCCGCTGCGTCATCACACATCACATACAGGGAAGACCATTCGCGGCGCTCCACATAGTGCTTGCGCAGCTTGTCGAACTCACCCGGCATACCCGCTACTTTTCGCAGCAGCGCGTCATCGCGGCGCACATCATACACTAAATGCACCAGCCTTTTCAGCGTTGCCTGATCCAGCGGGCCATGCAGGGTAATGCGGCCAAATTCTGGCGTCGGCAGCAGGGTATCCAGCGCCACCTGCTGCGATTTGCCAATAAAGGCGCTGTAAGCCTCAAACACCTGGGTGGTGCCGCGCGCTTTGCCTTCCAGGGTGTAGCCGGCGATGTGCGCGGTGCCAATATCCACTTTATTCAGCAGGGCCACGTTGAGATCCGGCTCCGGCTCCCAGACGTCCAGCACCACGCTGAGATCCTGACCAGCGTCCAGACGCTTCAGCAGCGCGGCGTTGTCCACCACCGGGCCACGACAGGCGTTGATCAGGATAGTGCCCGGCTTCAGGCGGCTCATCAGCGCCTCATCGGCCAAATGCAGGGATTTATACGGCCCGTCTTTAAACAGCGGAGTATGGAAGGTGAGGACGTCACATTCCGCCACCAGCTCGTCCAGGCTGCGGAAATCGCCCTCATCACCACGATCGGCACGCGGGGGATCGCACAGCAGCGTGCGGATACCTAACGCCTCGAGGCGCTTTTGCAGGCGACTGCCGACGTTACCCACTCCGACAATACCGACAGTGCGATCGGCCAGGCTAAACCCGTCACGCTCGGCCAGCATCAGCAGGGAAGAGAAAACATACTCCACGACGGCGATGGCGTTACAGCCCGGCGCGGCGGAAAAACCGATCCCCGCCTGCTTCAGCCACGCGTCATCCACATGATCGGTTCCCGCGGTTGCCGTACCGACAAACTTCACCGCTTTACCAGACAACAGCGCCTCATTCACTTTGGTCACTGAGCGCACCATCAGCGCGTCGGCATCATCCAGCTCAGCGAGCGGGATCGGGCGTCCGGGAACGGCCTTAACCTCACCCAGGCGGCTGAACAGCTCGCGGGCGTAAGGCATATTTTCATCAACGAGGATTTTCACGTCTGAGTACCTGTTTGAGAGGAAGTTAACCGGTCAAGTGTGCCATAATCTGGCCGCCAGGCATATACGTAACCTGGTTTACGCAGAGTAACGACCTTAAGGATTTTTTGACGATGCAGCCCATTTCAGGTACGCCGCCGCAACCTCCGGGTGACGGCCCGCGTCCGTCTCATGTCGCAGGCGAACAGCCCCTCTCCACACAGCAGCGCACCGTACTGGAACGCCTGATCACCCGGCTGATTGCCCTGACGTCGCAGCAAAATGCGGAAGTGTGGGCTGGGGTCAAACACGATCTGGGCCTGAAGGGCGATGCGCCCATGCTGTCGCGTCACTTCCCTGCTGCAGAGCAAAACCTGAACCAGCGCCTGAATACCGCGCAGCAAAACCACACCACCCGGCAGATGGTCTCGCAGCTGACGGAGCTGTTAAGCCAGGGGAATAACCGTCAGGCGACCAGCGATTTTATTCGTCAGCAGTACGGTCAGACGGCACTTAGCCAACTGACGCCCGAGCAGCTTAAGACGGTGCTGACGCTGCTGCAAAATAACCAGCTCGCCATTCCGCAGCCGCAACAGCGTCCGGCCACTGAGCGCCCGCTGCTGCCTGCTGAACACAATACGCTCAAGCAGATGGTGACCAAGCTGGCCGCCGCCACGGGTGAGCCGACCAAACTGATCTGGCAGTCGATGCTGGAGTTGTCCGGCGTAAAAGCGGGAGAGTTGATCCCGGCCAGACAGTTTACCCATCTTGCCACCTGGCTGCAGGCACGCCAGACCCTGAGCAGCCAGAGCGCGCCAACCCTGCACACCCTGCAGGCAGCGCTGAAACAGCCGCTGGAGCCGCAGGAGTGGGACAGCATTCAGGATTATGCCCACCAGAACTGGCAGGCGACGCCGCAGACGGTGCTGACCACCGCGCAGGTTCAGGATCTGCTTAATGCGATCTTTACCCGCCGCACCGAGCGTGAAGCTGGCGTAATTGAAGTGCGCAATATCCAGCCGATCTACAGCCCGCTGTTTGCCCCGGTGGTGGAAACCTTCAGAACGCTCTCTGCCCGTCCGGGACTGATGTTAATTGCGTTAATCATTGCGCTGGCGATTTTCTGGTTGGTCGTCTGATATTTTGCCCGGTAGCGCTACGCTTACCGGGCCTACAAAAAGACAACCTGTAGGCCGGGTAAGGCGTAGCCGCCACCCGGCAACAAACCGCTAAGATTTACGAAACGCCACCAGCGTCACCACTATTCCCACCACCGCAGAAACCGCCCCTGCCAGGAAGACCGATGGATAACCAAATGACGTCGCTAACAGGCCTGCCAGCGGCGCGGTGACCCCGTATGAGATATCCTGAAACGCGGCATAACCGCCCAGCGCCGTGCCGCGTACCTGCGGGGCAACGCGTTTAACGACCTCGACACCGAGTGCCGGGAAGATCAGCGAACAGCCGCAGCCGGTCAGGGCTGCGCCCAGCAGCGCCACCGGCGCGTTTGGGGCCTGCCAGAGCAGCACAAGGCCAAGGGTTTCAATCACCAGCGAGGCCACCGCCACCTTTACGCCACCATAACGATCCGGCATCCAGCCGAACAGCACCCGCATCAGAACAAACGCGCCGCCAAAGGCGGTAAGCGTAAACCCTGCCATCGCCCAGCCGCGGCTCATAAAGTAGAGCGAGACGAAGGTACCAATCACCGCAAAGCCGACACCCTGCAGGGCAAGGCCCAGACCCGGTTGCCAGATTTGCCCCACAACGCTCCACAGGGAAGGTCGTTCGCCTTTATGGGCCGGAACTTTACGCACCGTGCCGTTAAACGCCCATGCCAGCAGCGGCAGAGCCATGGTGGTGGCGGCCAGTGCCGCAAAGCCAAACTGGCTGTTAATCAACAGACCCAGCGGTGCGCCAGCGGCCAGCGCCCCATAGATGGCCATCCCGTTCCAGGACATCACTTTGCCGGAACGTGCGGGCCCTACCAGCCCCATCCCCCAGGTCAGAGTGCCGGTCAGCAGCTGACTTTCACCAAAACCAAGAATTAAGCGTCCCACCACCAGCAGCGCGAATTTCCAGGCAGCATCCACCGGCAGCAGCGCGGCCAGTAGCCATGCGCCGCCCGCCAGCCCGCAGGCAAACATGCCCTGCAGCGCCGAGCGTTTGGCACCATGCTGATCCGCCAGCCGTCCGGCGTAGCCGCGGGTTAACACCGTAGCTAAGAACTGAATACCCACGGCGATACCCACCATGGTATTGCCATAGCCCAGCTCCTGGTGAACAAACAGCGGGATCACCGGCAGCGGCAGGCCAACGGTCATATAGGTCAGGAATACCGCAAAGGCGATACGAAACAGCGAGACGTTTCCGGAGGAGGCGTTTTTATCTGATGTAACGTCCGTCATGCATAACTCCATGTTCAGGCATAAAAAAAGGGAGCCACAGGCTCCCTCTTACTATACATCAAACGCTTATGCTTTCAGCTTACGCATGACCAGCGTGGCGTTGGTGCCGCCGAAACCGAAGCTGTTGGACATCACGGTATTCAGCTCGCGCTCGGTTGTCGCGGTAACGATGTTCAGGCCAGCAGCCTGCTCGTCCAGCTCTTCCACGTTGATGCTTGGGGCGATGAAGCCGTGTTCCAGCATCAGCAGGGAGTAGATAGCTTCCTGCACGCCAGCCGCACCCAGAGAGTGACCGGTCATGGCTTTGGTCGCGGAGATGGCCGGGCTGTTGTCGCCAAACACTTCGCGGATAGCACCCAGCTCTTTCACGTCGCCTACCGGAGTAGAGGTGCCGTGGGAGTTCAGGTAGTCGATTGGGGTATCCAGGCCGTGCATCGCCATCTTCATGCAGCGCACTGCGCCTTCACCGGATGGAGCAACCATGTCTGCACCGTCGGAGGTTGCGCCGTAGCCCACGATCTCAGCATAGATGTGCGCGCCACGGGCCAGAGCGTGTTCCAGCTCTTCAACCACAACCATACCGCCACCGCCGGCGATAACGAAGCCGTCGCGGCTTGCATCGTAAGTACGGGAGGCTTTTTCTGGCGTTTCGTTATATTTGGTGGACAGTGCGCCCATCGCGTCGAACTCACAGGCCATTTCCCAGCCCAGCTCTTCGCCGCCGCCAGCAAACACGATGTCCTGTTTGCCCAGCTGGATCTGCTCTACCGCGTTACCGATACAGTGTGCGGAGGTGGCACATGCGGAGCTGATGGAGTAGTTTACGCCGTGAATTTTGAACGGGGTGGCGAGGCAGGCGGATACCGCTGAGCCCATCGCTTTGGTCACCACGTATGGACCCACCGCTTTCAGGCCGCGCGGGCTACGCATAGCGTCAGCACCGAAGACCTGCGCTTTTGACGAACCGCCGGAGCCAGCAATCAGACCCACGCGTGGGTTGTTCTGATAAACGTCTTCGCTCAGGCCAGCATCAGCAATGGCTTCCTGCATGGAGAGGTAAGCGTAGATAGAGGCATCGTTCATGAAACGGACCACTTTGCGATCGATCATGCCCGTGGTGTCCAGTTTGACATTACCCCAGACGTGGCTGCGCATGCCAGAATCTTTAAACTCTTCAGAGAAGGTGATCCCGGAGCGTCCTTCACGCAGAGATGCCAGGACTTCCTGCTGGTTATTACCGATGCTGGAAACGATGCCCAAGCCAGTAATCACTGCACGTTTCATTCAATACCTCTGTAAGTCGCACTATTTTAAGTTTCGAGTCGCACAATAGCGTACACTTGTACGCCGAACAAGTCCGATCAGCCAATTTCTGCGGAAATTTGCACCAACAGACGCACATCGTTAAGATCGCGGCACAGCCTGTCAGACGAGTAACTTACGTGAAACAAAACGCCATACAACCTGCCAACCTCGAATTCAACGCTGAGGGTACACCTGTTTCCCGAGATTATGATGATGTCTACTTCTCTAATGATAACGGACTGGAAGAGACACGTTATGTTTTCCTCGATGGAAATCAGCTGAACGCCCGTTTTCCGGTGCATCCCCGCGATCTGTTCGTGGTGGCGGAGAGCGGTTTTGGCACCGGCCTGAACTTTCTTACCCTCTGGCAGGCGTTCGATCGCTTCCGTGCGGCTCACCCTGACGCTACGCTGCAAAGGTTACATTTCATCAGTTTTGAGAAATTCCCGCTGGCCGCCGCCGACCTGCGTCTGGCGCATCAGCACTGGCCGGAATTAGCACCCTGGGCAGAGCAGCTCCAGGCCCAGTGGCCATTGCCCATCGCGGGCTGCCATCGCCTGCTGCTGGACGACGGGCGCGTCACCCTCGATATCTGGCTGGGTGATATCAACGAACTCACTGACAAACTGGATGATTCCCTCAACCAGCAGGTTGATGCCTGGTTCCTCGACGGCTTCGCTCCCGCTAAAAACCCGGACATGTGGAGCCCGGAGCTGTTTGCCGCGATGGCCCGCCTGGCGCGGCCCGGGGCTACGCTTGCTACCTTCACCTGCGCCGGATTTGTCCGCCGCGGCCTGCAGGAAGCCGGCTTCACGATGAAAAAAACCAAAGGCTTTGGCCGCAAGCGGGAAATGCTCGTCGGGGTGATGGAGCAGGATCTCCCCTCCCCTGCCCGCACGCCGTGGTTTGCCCGCACCGCCAGTGACGGGCGAGAAACCGCCGTGGTGGGCGGCGGGATCGCCAGCGCCCTGCTGTCGCTGGCGCTGCTGCGCCGCGGCTGGCAGGTGACGCTCTACTGCGCCGACCTGGCTCCGGCGACGGGTGCCTCCGGCAATCGCCAGGGTGCGCTCTACCCTCTGCTAAGCGCGCACGATGCGGCGCTCAGCCAGTTTTTCCCGACGGCATTTACCTTTGCCCGTCGTCTGTACGATGCCCTGCCGGTCGCGTTTGATCATGCCTGGTGCGGCGTCACCCAGCTTGGCTGGGACGAGAAGAGTCAGCAGAAAATCAACCAGATGCTTGCGCTGGGCCTGCCCGAGCAGATCGCCGTTGCGGTCAACGCCCAACAGGTGGAAGAGAGTATCGGGGTGCCGACCGGCTGCGGCGGGATCCAGTATCCGCTCGGCGGCTGGCTGTGTCCGGCGCAGCTTACCGCGGCGGTGATTGCCGAGGCGCAAACGCTCGGTCTGCAGGTGCAGTACGGTCGCAAGGTGACGTCGCTTGAGCAGACCGACGCGCGCTGGACGCTGCACTTCGCCGGGGGCGAGCACGTGCAACACGGCAGCGTGGTGCTGGCCAACGGACATGGCATCAGCCAGTTCAGCCAGACCGAACAGCTGCCGGTTTATCCGGTGGGCGGTCAGGTGAGCCATATCCCGGCCGCCCCGCAGCTGAGCCAGCTGCGTCAGGTACTCTGCTACGACGGGTATCTGACGCCGCAAAATCCGACCAACGGCCACCACTGTATCGGTGCGAGCTATCACCGTGGACAGACGGAGCCGCAGTACAGCGACGAGGATCAGCAGCATAACCGCCAGCGGTTGATCGACTGTTTACCCCAGGCGACATGGGCACAAGAGGTAGACGTCAGCGCTGGAGAGGCGCGCAACGGTATTCGCTGCGCCACCCGCGATCACCTGCCGATGACCGGGGCGGTGCCGGACTATGACGCCACCCTGGCGGCGTATCAGGATTTAGCCCACAACAAGGACCAGGCAGTGAATGCCCCGGAATTCCGCAATCTGTTTATGCTGGGCGGACTGGGTTCACGCGGGCTCTGTACGGCGCCGCTGACGGCGGAAATACTCGCCGCGCAGATGAGCCACGAGCCGATCCCGCTGGATGCGCATACGCTGGCGGCGCTGAATCCGAACCGGTTATGGGTGAGGAAGTTGTTGAAAGGGAAGATGGTGAAAGCGTAGGCCCGGTATGCGTAGCGCCACCGGGCGTCTGGCAGAGGAGCCGTTTTCACGCCGGGCGGCGCATGCGCTTGCCCGGCCTACAGGCGCTAACTTATGACGTCAGGCTGGCTTTCTGAAACAAGGTTTCCCACATCCCCAGCACCAGCGACTGGTCGCGCGGAGAGAGCTCGCCTGCCAGAATGGCTTTTTCCAGGCTGCGGGACACTTCAGCGTGCACCGCCTGTGGTGAATGGTCATCACCGGCTTCCAGCTCGGCAACGGCCAGCGTCAGGTGTCCACGTAGATAACCGCTGGCGAACAGCTCATCGTCACTGGCATGTTCTACCATGTCATCAATTAACGCCAGAATGCGTGATTCAAACTCTGCGATCATCTTCTTTCCTCTATTAAAGATCTTCCGGCCACGGGAAGCATTCCGCCGTGATCTCCGGCGTGTGGTAATAATTCTGTAAAGCCTTGATCAAGCGCGCCGGACGTTCCGGGATGCCGTTCTCAAGATAGTCCATCACCTGCGCGTGAACGCGGCGCTGGAAGACAATACGGTCTGGCTCGAAGTCCCCTTCGAGGTTGTCACAGCTGACGTTGAACGGAAATCCTGCCGCCACGCAGAACAGCCACTCCAGCGCCTGGGGTTTCACTTCCACATCTTCAAACTGCCCCTGGGTCGCTGCGTCTCGCCCGTCCGGGCAGTACCAGTAGCCAAAGTCCACCAGCTCGCGACGCGCTTTTCCGGCAATACACCAGTGCGATATTTCATGCAAACCGCTGGCATAAAATCCGTGTGCGAAAACGATCCGGTTGAACGGAAGCTCAGCATCTGCAGGAAGATAGATCGGTTCGTCGTCGCCTTTAATCAGACGGGTATTAAAATCATCGGCAAAACAGCCGTCGAAAATCGCGATCAGCTGTTCATATTTATGCGTACTGTTCATTAGTTCATCCCCAACCAGTGGAGGATCTCCTGTCCGTGGCTGTCATAAAGAAGTTTGGCGCTCATGACGGCCGAGACAATGACAATCATCGGACGGATGAGCTGTTGCCCTTTGCTTAACACCAGGCGCGATCCTACCCGTGCGCCCAGGAACTGGCCGGCCATCATCACAAAGCCGGTTGCCCAGATCACCTTCCCGCCGATGATAAACAGCAGCAGGCCGCCCAGGTTAGAGGTGGCGTTCAGCACCTTGGCGTGGGCGGTGGATTTGGCGAGGTTAAACCCGGCCAGCGTCACAAAGGCCAGGGCATAGAACGACCCGGCGCCGGGGCCGAAAAAGCCGTCATAGAAGCCGACGCAGCCGCCAGCGATCAGGGCAAACGGCAGTCCGTGCAGGCGGCGCTGACGGTCCTCTTCCCCGAGCCTGGGCATCAGCAAAAAGTAGAGACCAATACAGATCACAAGGATCGGCAAAATCTGGCGCAGTATGTCGGACTGCACGTGCTGAACCAGCAGCGCGCCGGAGGTCGACCCGATAAAGGTCATCAGAATATTGAGCTTCTGATCGGCCAGGCTCACCACCTTGCGGCGGATAAAGTAGATCGACGCCGATAACGAACCACCGCAGGCCTGTAACTTGTTGGTCGCCAGCGCCTGCGCCGGGCTCATCCCTGCCGCCAGCAGCGCCGGAACGGTCAGGAGCCCGCCGCCGCCGGCCAGAGCATCAATAAAACCGGCCAGCATGGCGATAAAAAACAGCGCCACCAGCAGCAGCGGCGACACCATAAACAACTCAGTAAATTGGTCCATCACAGGGCATGTTCATCCAGTAGCGCCTGGCAGGAAGGCGGCAACGGAGGCGGTGTCTTCTTCTCAGGCTTGGGTCCAGGTTTTGCTGGCTCAAACCAGCTTTGTAATTCCGCGCCGCAGCCATCCCCTGGCGGCGGTAACGGTTGATCTTCACACTCGAGGCTGTTCGCCGGACAGCGCAGGCGCACGTGCATATGCGCGCGATGCTGGAACCACGGTCGCACTTTGCGCAGCCAGTCGCGGTCGGTGCCGGCATCCTGGCAGAGCTGCTGCTTGATGGCCGGGTTGACGAAGATGCGCGTGACGTCGTTATCTTCCGCCGCCAGTTTGATCATGCTGGAGACATCCTGTGACCAGAGGGACGGCACGACGTTTTTACCGTCCCGCGCCACCAGATCCAGCGCCTGCGGTTTCATCAGCTGTGCTGAACTCCAGCGCGTTTTCGGCAGCTGGAGGAAGATATCGACATCCAGCCCGGTCTGATGGCTGGCGTGGCCGCCGTTGAAGCGACCGCCTGCTGGCATCCCCATATCGCCAATCAGCATCGTGCCCAGCCCCAGGTTATGCACCTGATTGCCCAGCCGCTGAATAAACAGCACCAGATCCGGATGGCCAAAATAGCGGCGCTGATCGGTACGCATCACCTGGTAGGTGCTGGACTGCTGCGGCAGCGCCTGGGCGCCGACGATGCAGCCATTGGAAAACGCACCAATCGACTGGGCGCTCCCCGCGACCGGATGAGTGATTTTCTGCCACGGCGTTGCCGCCAGCGAGGCCCCGCTGGCAAGCAGCGCCAGCAGAGCAATTGCGGTTTTTTTCATGGTTACCAGCGTGGAAGTGGGGTCGTCACATCCGCATTCTGCGCGCGCTGGCGCAGGAAGTGATCCATCAGCACGATTGCCAGCATCGCTTCTGCGATCGGCACCGCGCGGATCCCGACGCACGGATCGTGACGTCCTTTGGTGATCATCTCGACTTCCTCGCCCGCACGGTTAAGGGTGCGCCCCGGTACGGTAATGCTGGAGGTCGGTTTCAGCGCAATATGGGTGACAATCTGCTGCCCGCTGCTGATCCCGCCGAGCACGCCGCCCGCGTGGTTGCTCTGGAAGCCCTCTTTCGTAATCTCGTCGCGGTTCTGGCTGCCGCGCAGGGCCACAACGTCAAAACCGTCGCCAATCTCTACCCCTTTCACCGCGTTGATGCTCATCATTGCATGGGCGATGTCGGCGTCGAGGCGGTCAAAGACCGGCTCACCCCAGCCCGGCGGTACACCGTCAGCTACGACCGTGACTTTGGCGCCGATGGAGTCGCCCTCTTTCTTCAGGCCGCGCATCAGTTCGTCCAGCGCCTCCAGCTTTGACGCATCCGCGCAAAAGAACGGGTTCTGCTCGACCTGATCCCAGTCTGCGATCGCCAGCGGGATATCGCCCATCTGGGTCAGACAGCCGCGAATAGTGATGCCAAATTTCTGCGCCAGGTATTTTTTGGCGATAGCGCCTGCGGCAACGCGCATGGCAGTTTCACGGGCGGAGGAGCGTCCGCCGCCGCGATAGTCGCGAAAACCGTATTTTTGCTCGTAGGTGTAATCGGCATGGCCCGGACGGAACACGTCCTTGATGGCGCCGTAGTCCTGCGAACGCTGATCGGTATTCTCAATCAGCAGGCCAATGCTGGTGCCGGTGGTGCGTCCTTCAAAGACGCCTGACAGGATTTTGACTTGATCCGGCTCGCGGCGTTGGGTGGTGTAGCGCGATGTCCCTGGACGACGTCTGTCGAGATCGTGTTGTAAATCGGCTTCGGTCAGTTCGATGCCTGGCGGTACGCCATCAACGATGCAACCCAGCGCCAGACCATGCGACTCACCAAAGGTGGTCACGCGGAATAATTGTCCAATACTGTTTCCTGCCATCACGGCTCCGTTTTCGTTGTTCTGTGTTTGAGCTTTCTGTGTTTGCGCAATGTGAAACGGGCCGAAGCCCGTTGGATTAATCTTTGTAGATGCTGAAGTGTTCGCGCGCGGCGAGAAGCTGCGCTTTGGTCAGCATGAAGACGCCGTCGCCACCGTTGTCGAACTCGAGCCAGGTGAACGGCACATCCGGATATTGCTCCATCAGATGTACCATGCTGTTACCCACTTCACAAATCAGAATGCCGTTGTCGGTCAGATAATCCGGTGCACAGGCAAGGATGCGGCGGGTCAGCTTCAGGCCGTCGGAGCCGGACGCCAGACCCAGCTCAGGTTCGTGGCGATACTCGTTTGGCAGGTCGGACATATCTTCTGCGTCAACGTATGGCGGGTTGGTGACGATCAGGTCGTACTGCACTTTTGGCAGGTCACGGAACAGATCGGAACGAATCGGCGTCACGTGATGGATCATGCCGTGCTCTTCAATATTATGTTCCGCTACCGCCAGCGCATCAGGTGAGATGTCCACCGCGTCCACTTCCGCCTCCGGGAAGGAGTAGGCGCAGGCAATGGCGATGCAGCCGCTGCCGGTACACATATCCAGAATGTGCTCCGGCTGATGGTCAATCAGACCGGCGAAATGGTTGTTGATCAGCTCTCCGATCGGCGAGCGCGGCACCAGCACGCGTTCATCGACAAAGAACTCATGGCCGCAGAACCAGGCTTTATTGGTGAGGTAGGCCACCGGGATACGTTCGTTAACGCGGCGGATCACGCGCTCAACGATGCGGTGTTTCTCGCTGGAGGTCAGGCGCGCAGAGCGCATATCTTCAGGAATATCCAGCGGCAGATAGAGGGACGGCAGAACCAGCTGCACCGCCTCATCCCACGGGTTATCGGTACCGTGACCGTACCAGATATTGGCCGCGCTGAAACGGCTGACCGCCCAACGCAACATGTCCTGAATGGTTTGCAGCTCATTCACCGCTTCATCGACAAAAATTTTATCCACTATATTCTCCAGGGCATGCTCGCTAAATTTTCGGCGGCTAGTGTGCCACGAAGACGGCGATAAATCAGCACTGTCGCTAACGCCTTGCGGGTAAAAAATGCGTTTTGCCGCGCGGCGAGTCAGGTACACTGTGGGAAATAAGAGATGAGACGGACCCATGAAAAAGAAAACATCGCTGAGCGAGGAGGATCAAACGCTGTTTCGTCAGCTGATGACCGGCACGCGTAAAATCAAGCAGGACACCATCGTCCACCCTCCGTTACGCAAAAAAGTGAGTGAAGTTCCGGTAAAACGGCTGATCCAGGAACAGGCAGACGCCAGCCACTATTTTTCCGATGAGTTCCAGCCGCTGCTGAACACCGAGGGCGCGGTAAAGTATGTGCGATCGGACGTCAGCCATTTCGAGCTGAAAAAATTACGTCGTGGGGATTATTCGCCGGAACTGTTTCTCGATCTGCACGGCTTAACGCAGATGCAGGCCAAACAGGAGCTGGGCGCGCTGATTGCGGCCTGCCGCCGGGAACATGTCTTTTGCGCCTGCGTGATGCACGGCCACGGAAAGCATATCCTCAAGCAGCAAACCCCACTGTGGCTTGCCCAGCATCCGCACGTGATGGCTTTTCATCAGGCACCCAAAGAGTACGGCGGTGATGCCGCCTTGCTGGTGCTGATTGAAGTGGAAGAGTGGCAACCGCCTGAGCTGCCCTGACAGGCAGGCGGGTGGCTGAGGCTACCCGCCTGGATGTGGTTTACGTCAGATAGCTTTCGCCATCTTCAGATTGCAGGGGCTCATTTGCCAGTTGAACACGCCGACACCTTTTTCATCGAGAGTGACGTTGGCAATGGCGGAAGTGCTGAACATCGGCGGCGTTTCGCCCGGACAGAGTTCAGATACCAGGTAGCCGACTAACGGCAGATGGGAAATCACCAGCGCAGAGGCGACGCCTTCATTGCACAGCACCTGAAGATAGCCACTGACCAGACCCACATCGCCACAGGGGGTCAGCTCGGGCAGAACATCGACACCGGCAGGCAGGTTCATACACTCCCCTACCACTTCCAGTGTCTGTTCAGCACGCAGGAACGGGCTGACGAGGACACGTTCAATATCCACTTTTTGCCCTTTCAGCCAGGTTGCCATTTGACGGGACTCGTCACAGCCGCAAGGCGTAAGAGGACGAACAGAGTCACTGGCAGCATCGAGTGCCGCGTCACCGTGACGCATGATAAAAACTTGCATATTGCACCGCTTTTGTTGACCAGGATCACCGGCGTTAACACCCCGCGTGAACACATCACGAGGTAGAAAACCCGATGGCCGGGCATTGTGCCTGATCCATCCGTTGAATGAAACGCTGTTTTTTACCTCAACGGCGTAAGTATAGTCAATGTCAGTTTACAAATTAGACAGGACCAGACCCTTCAACGGCGGATTTACTCTTATTTGACCTTAATTTACCGGGTCAGTTTCCTTTGCTGGCCAAAATCGCAGCCCCTGATCCGCCATTTGCAACAATGTGTCACACGGTGTAAACCGCGGCCCATATTGCACAGCCAGTCGTTGTAAAATCGCAACAACTTCACCCGCGCCAATGCTATCCATATAGCGGAACGGGCCACCCAGGAAAGGTGGAAAACCAATGCCAAACACCGCGCCAATGTCTCCGTCGCGAGCGTTTCTGATTACCCGCTCATCAAAGCAGCGCGCCGCCTCGTTGAGCATCATCATGACGCAACGTTCTGCACACTGCTGTGCAGAGAGTTTGCCCTCGCCGGTGGGCTTAATAAGCCCATAAACCGCCGGGTCTACCTGCTTCTTGCTTTTACGCCCTTTTGGATCGTAAAGATAGAAACCGCGTCCATTTTTTCTGCCTTTGCGATCGTCATTCAAAATTGCAGAAACAATGTTTGCAGGGGCGCTAAATCGTTCCCCGTAAGCCCTTTCCAGCACAGGTATAATTTTAGTGCCGGTATCTATTCCCACCTCATCCAAAAGTTGGATTGGGCCGACCGGGAAACCAAACTTCACCAGCGCATTATCAATGTGATCCACCTTCTCCCCTTCGGTTAGCAGGCGCATGGCTTCATTGATATAGGGTGCCAGGATGCGGTTGACGTAGAACCCGGCTTTATCGGCCACCACCACCGGCGTTTTGCCCTGCATTTTTGCCAGCTTAACAGTGGTGGCAACGGTCTGCGGGCTGGTGCCAGCGTGCGGAATGACCTCCACCAGCGGCATTTTTTCAACCGGGCTAAAGAAATGCAGCCCGATCACCTGTTCAGGACGCGCAGCCTGCGCTGCAATATCGCCAATCGGCAGCGACGAGGTGTTAGAAGCAAAGATGGTGTGCGGCGCGCAGTGCGCTTCAACCTCAGCCACCATCTGCTGTTTCAGCGCCAGATCCTCAAATACCGCCTCAATCACCACATCGCGATGGCGAAAGCCGCTGTAATCGGTGGTGCCGGAGATCAGCGCCAGCTCGCGATCGCGCTCACTGGCTTTGATATGGCGGCGTTTGACCTTCTTATCAAGCAGCTGCCAGCTGTACTGCAGGGCATGGTTGATCCCCTTCGGGTTGATGTCCTTGATCCGCACCGGTAATTTGCCCTTGCTGGCGCTTACGAAGGCGATACCGCCCCCCATCAGCCCGCCACCCAGCACGCCGACGGCGTCGAGCGGGGCAGGATCTGCCTCGCTACCCGGGTCTTTTTTGACCTCGGTGCTGGCAAAAAAGAGGCTGCGTAGCGCCTGTGACTGCGGGGTCATCGCCAGCTCGCCAAAGGCTTTGGCTTCTGCGGCATAGCCGCTGCTGCTGCCCTGTGTCAGACCAGTATGGATAACTTCGAGAATGCGTTTTGCCGCCGGGTAATTCCCCTGCGTTTTTTGTTCGGTTTTGTTCGCTACCATCTTAAATAGCAGCGTGCGGCCCAGCGGGCCTGCCAGCACGCGCTCGCGCACCGGTAATTGACGACCGGCCGGTTTGTCTTTCAGAGCCAGCGCTACTGCGGCCTCCAGCAGGATGGCATGCGGGACCACCTCGTCCACCAGCCCCACCTTCAGGGCCTGACGCGGACGCAGCTGCTTGCCGGTGAGGATCATCTCCAGCGCCGTGCTGACGCCCACCAGCCGCGGCAGACGCTGGGTGCCACCTGAGCCGGGCAGTAAGCCGAGCTGCACTTCCGGCAGACCCAGCACCGTTTTGCCGTCGTCGGTACAAATTCGTCCGTGACAGGCCAGCGCCAGCTCCAGACCCCCACCGAGGCAGGCGCCGTGGATCGCCGCAATCACCGGGATCGGCAGAGCATGAATTTCGGCCATGATCTGCTGCCCCTGACGGGCAAGATCTTCCGCCTCTTGCGCGCTGTTGGCGCGGGCAATCATGTTGATATCGGCCCCGGCGATAAAGTTGTCCGGCTTGGCCGAGATAAATACCAGCCCGCGCAGGGTTTTGTTTTCCCGCACCTGCTTCAGGATCGCGCGGACCTGACCGCCAAACTCGGCTTTCAGGGTATTCATCTTTTCGTCTGGCGCATCGATGGTGACCACCGCCACGTTGTCCGGACGCACATTGAGGGTAAACGCCGTTGTCATCTCCATTATTCTGCCTCCAGAACCATTGCGGCGCCCAGGCCACCCGCCGCACAGGCGGTGACCAGGCCAAACCCGCCGCCGCGACGGCGCAACTCGTGCAGCGTCTGCGTGATCATCCTCGCCCCGGTTGCCGCAAAGGGGTGGCCGTAGGCAATGGAGCCCCCCAGCACGTTAAATTTGCTTTCATCCACCTCGCCTGTGGCATGGGCACGCCCTAACACGTCGCGGGCAAAGCGTTCGCTGGCCAGCAGCTGCAGGTTGGCCAGGGTCTGGGCGGCAAAGGCTTCATGCATGTCGATAAGCGTCAGGTCGTTCATAGTGAGCCCTGCACGCTCCAGCGCCAGCGGCGTGGACCAGGCCGGCCCCAGCAGCATGTCCTGCCAGACATCAATGGCGGTAAAGGCATAGCTGCGCAGGTAGCCGAGCGGGGTGAGGCCCAGCTCTTTGGCCCGGGATTCGGTCATCAGGATCACTGCCGCCGCGCCATCGGTTAATGGCGTGCTGTTGGCGGCGGTCACGGTGCCGTGCTTACGGTCGAATGCCGGACGCAGTTTCGCGTAATCCGCCAGCGTTGAAGTGCCCCGGATATTGTTATCTTCGCTTAAGGGCTCACGGTACGGCGGGGTGTAGGCAGTCATCACCTCTTGCGCCAGCTTGCCCTCCGCCCAGGCCTGAGCGGCGCGCTGGTGCGAGCGGTGCGCCAGCGCATCCTGCTGTTCGCGGGTAATGCCGTAGGTCTTCGCCATCTGTTCGGCGGTATCACCCATCCGCAGGCCGGTGGAGTATTCCGCGACCGCAGGCGGGACAGGAAGGAGATCGCGCAAACGCAGGCGCGAGAAGAGGGATAAGCGCTGCCCGGTGGTGCGGGCCTTATTGACGTCCACCAGCACGCGGGCAAGCTTTTTGCTGACGCCGATCGGCAGGACAGACGAGGAGTCGGCCCCCCCGGCAATTCCGGCGCGAATGGTGCCCGTTATCAGGCTTTCCGCAACGTTCGCCACCGCCTGAAAGCTGGTGGCGCAGGCGCGGCTGACGCTGTAGGCATCGGTGTGGACATTCATTCCGGTGCCCAGCACGATCTCACGGGCGATATTCGGCGCTTCTGGCATCTGCACCACCTGGCCGAAGACCAACTGTTCAATCACCTCAGGAGGTATTTCGCTGCGAGCCAGCAACTCCCCCACCACCATTTTTCCCAGATCGACGGCAGGTATGCCATGAAACGCCGTCGCCTGACGGGCAAATGGCGTACGTAATCCACTGACAATGGCAATGCGATCGCCCTGACGGGTGATTAGCGGTAATGCCTGACTCATAACGCTCCCCTGTGAATAACAAATGCGCAAAGTGGTCTGACCTGATAACAGTCTTAACCAAATTTTTACATTAGCCAATCGGGGAGAAGAAAAATTGCGAGCGAAGCCACAGAGCACAAACGAAACGCCCCCATGAATGGGGGCATTGAAGGGAAATTAACGCAGACCGAGCTGGAAAATCAGGGACTCAGCTTCGCAGCTGAACACAAAATCGATGTCCAGGCGCACCCCGCCGTTCACTTCAGTGAAGGTGGAGGTGATGTCGCACGGTTCAGACTCAACGCCGCGGGCTTTGGCAGTCAGTGCGGCCAGCGTCTCTTCGGCTTCAGCACGGCTGGCGAACTCACGGCTGTAAGAGGCGGTGCAATCCGTGTTATCCACGATGGTACCCACATCCATACAGCAGCAAACCGGGGTTTCATCAGCACTGCATTTACTCATAGTAGATTTCCTCTGTAGTCGCGCACGGCGCGAAATAGACACAATGCTGATATTTTACGCCCCGCTCGGGAGTGGCTCCAGTCGTTAATGGCCTAAACGCGGGTAAGTGAGCAATATCACACGTAAAAATGATCTAAAACAAAAATCACCCGTTTGGAGTAAGCGAACTGGTCACAATTTTGCCAACCAGATCCCGTTTCGAAAAACATATCAGTAAATATTAATAAACAGACTTGCAACATTCTATCTGGTCAGACCTATACTCTCGCCACTGGTCTGATTTCTAAGTGTTACGACAGACCCTACACTTCGCGCTCCTGTTACGGTATGTAACAAATATTGAATAAAAATAACTCAATGAGGTTATGGTCATGAGCCAGAAAACTCTGTTCAACAAAACTGCGCTGGCAGTCGCAGTGGCAATCGTCTCCACCTCCGCCTGGTCTGCGGGCTTTCAGCTTAACGAGTTTTCTTCCTCAGGCCTGGGTCGTGCCTATTCCGGGGAAGGCGCTATCGCTGATGACGCAGGAAATGCGAGCCGTAACCCTGCCCTGATCATGATGTTTGATCGTCCAACCTTCTCCGCGGGTGCCATTTTTGTTGACCCTGGCGTGGATATCACCGGACGTTCACCAACGGGCGCAAGCCTGAACGCGGATAACATCGCGCCAACAGCATGGGTTCCAAACCTGCACTTTGTCGCGCCAATCAATGAACAATTTGGCTGGGGCGCGTCCGTTACCTCTAACTACGGACTGGCAACCGAGTTCAATAACAACTACGCAGCAGGGGCATACGGCGGTAAAACCGACCTGGAAACCCTCAACCTGAACCTGAGCGGTGCTTATCGCCTGGATAATCACTGGAGTTTCGGTGTTGGCTTTGATGCTGTGTATGCGAAAGCGAAAATTGAGCGCTACGCGGGTGACCTGGGTCGAATCGTCGCAGGTTCCGGCGCATTACCTCCAGCCCTGGCAAGACCGGTCGCGGGGATCCCTGGAGATACTCAGATTGCCTACCTGAAGGGTGATGAGTGGGGCTTTGGCTGGAACGCCGGTATTCTGTATGAAATCGACAAGAACAACCGCTATGGCTTTACCTACCGTTCTGAAGTAAAAATCGATTTCGATGGCGACTATAAGAGCAGCCTGCCTTCAGCCTACAACCAGATCCTCGGCAACTTTGGTCTGCCAATGGGGACGGATGGCCGCACCACTGGCGGTTCTCTGACCCTGAACTTACCTGAGATGTGGGAACTGTCCGGTTACAACAGAGTCGCGCCGCAATGGGCCATCCACTATAGCCTGACCTACACGAGCTGGAGCCAGTTCCAGGAGCTGAAAGCGACCAACAGCGGCGGTGATACGCTGTTCTTTAAAGACGAAAGCTTCCGTGACGCTTACCGCATCGCTCTGGGTACCACCTACTATATGGATGATAACTGGACGTTCCGTACCGGTATTGCCTTCGATGACAGCCCGGTTCCGGCAGACAAACGTTCTATCTCCATTCCGGATCAGGATCGCTTCTGGCTGAGCGCCGGCGCGACCTATGCATTCAACAAAGATGCCTCAATCGATGCGGGTGTCTCTTATATGCATGGTCAGAAAGTGACGTTCCAGGAAGGTCCGTATGAGTTCTCTTCTGAAGGTAAAGCCTGGCTGTATGGCATGAACTTCAACTACGCGTTCTAATCACGTAGCGATAAAAAAAGGTGAGCTTCGCGCTCACCTTTTCTTTTTTATTCCGCATCAATCTCGGAGAGTTCATTCTCGATTGCTTTCGCGTTCGGGTTATCTTCCGGTTTCAGCTTGCCGCCGTTAGCAATAAAGTCATGGTTCTGGAAGTAGGCTTCACGCACCATGATGTACGGATCGGAAGACTGACGCAGCAGTCCGTCTGAATCCAGCAGCTGCGCGCGCGACTCCACGCCTTCCAGCGTCCATTTACCCACCGACAGTGGCCAGGTCAGCCACGACAGTACCGGATAGAGGGTATCGACCGCATCACCACCATCATCACGCAGGGTGAAGCTGCCGTAGAACGGTAAATGCACATACGGACCATAACCCACATTGTAATGACCCAGGGTACTACCAAAACGGTGGGGCTGCTCACGTTGCAGCTTCGGATTCGCCATCCCGGCAACGTCTATAAAGCCGCCCATCCCTAACAGGGTGTTCAGGAAGAAGCGGGTGAAGTGGACCATCCCCTGATAAGGATTGCCCTGCAGGAAGTAGTTCGCCATCACCGCAGGCTCTTCAAGGTTGCTGGTGAAGTTGCTCAGCCCGTTACGGGCAGGTTGTGGAACATAATCACGCCATGCTACCGCAACCGGACGCACCAGATAGGGATCCAGCACGTTATAGTTGAAGTTGTACATGGTGCGGTTAAATCCTTCCAGAGGATCGGAGCGCCCCTGCTGCTCGCCAGAGCTGGCGCAGCCCATCAGCAACGTGGTGCCCAGCGCAACCGCCGACAGCTGAAGTTTCATATCTTTCTCCCTGTTAAGTATGGCTATCTTCGAAAGCCATCCGTACTGGAGCTTTCGCGCTCCGTCTGTAGATGTGCAAGTGATTGTATCAGCACGCTTACTGATGTCTACGACCACAAATCAGGGCAATAAACACCCTCTTTATGATCTCAGAATAGCCTGGCTTTGCAGTTTCGTTTGGCTGGCAATTTTATACGGCCTTTGCCGAAGATGTATCGCCTTTATTGTCATTGCAGGAATTTAAGAGCATACCCACGGGCGTTAGGACAAAAACCGCTACGCTTAAAGGTATCAGCCACCTCTGGAGCACCATAATGGACGAACTCAAAGAAGAGAAAATAGATAACCATACCGAAGAACTGGAAGTTGAAAGCGAGGAGAAGCGCCGGGGAAAGAAGATTGAGGTCGATGAGGACCAACTCCCCTCGCGCGCGATGGCCATCCACGAACATATTCGCCAGGACGGTGAAAAAGAGCTGGAACGCGATGCCATGGCCCTGCTGTGGTCGGCTATCGCTGCCGGGTTATCAATGAGCGCCTCTTTTCTGGCCAAAGGGATTTTTCACGTTCAGTTTGAAGGTATCCCCGGCGGGATGGTACTGGAAAACCTGGGTTATACCTTTGGCTTTATTATCGTGATCATGGCGCGCCAGCAGCTGTTTACCGAGAATACCGTCACCGCGGTATTGCCGGTGATGCAGAGCCCGACATGGGGCAATTTCGGCCTGCTGATGCGCCTGTGGAGCGTGGTGTTGTTCGGGAATATTATCGGAACCGGCGTCGCAGCCTGGGCGTTTGAATATATGCCGATTTTTGACGAGGCTACCCGCGATGCCTTTGTAAAAATCGGGACGGGGGTGATGGAAAACAGCCCTATAGAAATGTTCTCCAACGCCATTATCTCCGGCTGGATCGTCGCCACCATGGTATGGATGTTCCCGGCTGCCGGTTCGGCCAAAATTGTGGTCATCATCCTGATGACCTGGCTTATCGCACTGGCCGATACCACTCATATCGTGGTGGGCACGGTGGAGATTTTATATCTGGTCTTTAACGGCACCATTCACTGGAGCGAGTTTTTCTGGCCCTTCGCCATCCCTACCCTGGCTGGTAACATCTGCGGCGGCACCTTTATATTTGCCCTGCTGAGCCATGCGCAAATCCGTAACGATATGTCGAATAAGCGCAAAGCCGAGATCAAAGCCAAAGAGCAGGCCCGGCAGGAGGAAGCGGAAGAGAATAAAAAATCGGCCTGAATGGCGACACTTTAAGCAGTCAGGCGGCGGCGTGCTTAACGCCTGGTACAAATGGCGTTATACTCGTGCCGCTTCGTCCCCTTAGTTAAATGGATATAACGAGCCCCTCCTAAGGGCTAGTTGCAGGTTCGATTCCTGCAGGGGACATTTGCCTACCTTCCTTACCAGCTTTATCTCCCCTTTCCAACCAATAGCACCCATACACACAACGTTATGTGCCGCTGTGCTGTACTCTCCCGCCGTTAAACGCATTCACGCCTCAAAAAAAAACAACGGAGAAATGGAATGAAAAGAATCCTCATCGTTATGGCATTAATCGCCCCTTGCTCAGCCTTTGCCGGGGTTATCTTTCACCCGGTTGAGCGCGCTGCCGTGGTAGCGAATTCCGATCACCCCGTTGCTGCCGCGACGGTCACCGCGCAGGCAAGAAACCACCGTGCCGCCAGAGTGGATGCCGTTAACTGCAACGATGGACGCTGCGTACAGCACGGTAACGTGATTCGATAAGATGTTTAGGGCTCCGGAATACCGGAGCTCACCCCACCAAACCAGGGCGCTGACGCCCCTGAGCAAAAACAGTTACTCTTGAGCACTGACTCACCATGCCACCAGTCCGGTTTAAAGAGAGTAATATGTCAAAAGCGCTACTCATCATCGATATGCAAAAATTTGTGTCGGAAAGAATTCAACAGGGGGTGGATTACTTCCCTCAGAACAGCATTGAAAACATGACCTCTGTAATTGAACAATTCAGAACCTCTGGCCGACCTGTCATCCACGTACGCCACCAGACGCCTGAGCAGGGTTCGCCTCTTCATCACGGTTCCCCCTCAAGCCAGCCCCTTGCCTCATTTGAGGAACGCCCGGGCGAGCCGGTATTTATCAAACACACCTCTTCTGCGTTCAGCTCAACGGGATTACTGGCTCATCTCCAGGAGGCAAATATTTCAGAGGTGGTGGTTATCGGTGCCGTTGCAGGATTTTGTGTTAACTCCACCGTCAGAATGGGTGCCGACCTTGGGTTAAAGATGACGGTGCTAAAAGATGCGGTGCTCAGCTTTGAGCTGGAAAAATCTCAGCTCAGCGCGAAGGCCATTCATGATGTCACTCTGGCGCTGCTTGAGGCTGGTTTTGCGCAGGTTACCGACGCCACCGCGTTGCAGCTGTCCTGAATACTGTGCCCTGTGCCGTCCTCCAGGGTATAATCTGCCAATCATTTGACAGATTTCAGAAACGAACATGACCAAACTCACACTACAAGAGCAGATGCTTAAAGCTGGCTTAGTCTCCAGCAAAAAAATGGCGAAAGTGCAGCGCACCGCCAAAAAATCCCGCGTGCAGGCCCGCGAGGCGCGCGAAGCGGTGGAAGTAAACAAGCAGGCGCAACTTGAACGCGATAAAGAGTTGAGCGAGCAGCAGAAGCAGGCCACGCTGGCGAAAGAGTATAAGGCGCAGATCAAGCAGTTAATTGAGATGAACCGGGTCGTAGTGGCAAAAGGCGATATCGGTTTTAACTTCACCGACAATAATCTGATTAAAAAAATCTATGTCGATAAGACCACCCAGGCGCAGCTGATCAATGGCCGTCTCGCCATTGCGCGACTGGTTGCCGAAGCGGGCCGTGAGAGCGAATATGCAATTATCCCCGCCATCGTTGCCGAGAAAATTTCCCAGCGAGATGCGAGCTATATCGTATTAAGCAGCGAGCTGACTCAGGAAGCGAAGGACGAAGACGATCCCTATGCTGATTTTGTCGTGCCTGATGATTTGATGTGGTAACCCAGACAGACCACCTCCCGGAGAGGTGGTCTTTCTCCCTTCTTAACGCTCGCGGAACGCCTCCGCTTTCGCCCGCAGGATCGGTTTCAGCAGATAGGCCATCACCGTTTTCTTGCCGGTAATGATATCCACCGAGGCCACCATCCCCGGAATAATCAGCAGCGGCTTCTCATCCGTGCCGAGATGGTTTTTGTCGGTGCGCAGACGAATGATATAAAAACTCTTCCCGTCTTTGTCGGTCACCGTATCGGGGCTGATCTGCTCCAGCGTGCCCTTCAGCCCGCCATAGATCGTATAGTCGTAGGCGGTGAACTTCACCGTCGCCTCCTGACCCGGACGCAAAAACGCGATGTCCTGAGGACGGATTTTGGCCTCCACCAGCAGCTTGTCGTCCAGCGGTACAATCTCCACCAGGTCGTTACCCGGCTGGATCACGCCGCCGATGGTGTTCACCAGCAGCTGCTGGACGACGCCGCGCACCGGAGACGTCACCAGGGTGCGATTCACCCGGTCGGTAATCGCCTTACCCGAAGCCTCTATTTTGCTGAGATCGGTTCGCGCCTCGTTGAGCTGCCCCAGCGCCTCGCTGCGGTAACGGCCCCGCGTTTCGCTGACCTTGCTCTCAATCTCCTTGATGGCCGCTTCCGCCCGGGGGATGGCAAGCAGCACCGAGTCCAGCTGCCCCTGGGTTTCCACCACGCCACGACGCAGACGGAGCACTTCTACTTTTGAGATTGCCCCTTTGGCCACCAGCGGTTCAGACATGCTGACCTCCTGCTGCTGCAACCCCAGGCTACGGCGGTACTGGCTGACCTTGCCCTGGAAGTCGAGCAGCTCCTGCTTCTTCTGTACCAGCTGTTCGTTAAGCCCGGCCAGCTCGCTCTGAATGCGTTTGTTAACGCTGGTGAACAGCTCCATCTCGCCACTGGCGATATCCGGTGCCTGCTGAACAATTTCCGGCGCCAGGGTCAGGGTGGTGGCATCGTTAAGCTGCGCGGTCAGACGCTGGATCCGCGCCTGCAGCGCCAGCCGATCGGCATCGGTTTCCCCGGCGTTGGAGCGAAACTGGGTATCATCCAGACGCAGCAGCGGCGCCCCGGCTTTCACCACCTCACCTTCATGCACAAAGACCTCGGCCACGATCCCCCCTTCGAGGTTCTGCACTTTTTGCAAACGGGAGGAGGGAATAGCCCGCCCTTCCCCGCGCGTCACCTCATCAATACTGGCCAGCGAGGCCCAGAGGATCATGGCGATAAAGAAGACGAGAATGGCCCACAGCGTCACGCGTACCACCCGCGGGGCATCATCCAACAAGGCTTTGTTCACCTCATTGGTGGTGAACGGTGCCGGCTGTTTATCTCCTGACAGCCAGCTCATCAGACGGCTAAGCGACTCAACGATTCGCATGAATTTGTCCCTTCTTCAGCGCGCTCATAACGCTCTCTTTCGGACCATCGGCAATGATTTTGCCGTTGTCGACGATAATCAGACGATCCACCAGCGTCAGCAGCGAGGCACGATGCGTCACCATCAGCAGCGTTTTGTTGCTGATGACCGGTATCAGCGCTTTTTTAATCAGATCTTCGCTGGTGTTATCCATCGAACTGGTAGGTTCATCCATCAGCAGCACCGGGGGATCGAGCAGCAGCGCGCGCGCCAGCGCCACCGCCTGCCGCTGGCCGCCGGAGAGACTCATCCCCCGCTCGCCCACCTGCATGTTGTAACCGGACGGATGGCGACGGGCGAACTCATGTACCCCGGTCAGGGTGGCGACCCGCAGCATGGTCTCGTCGTCAACGTAGCTGGCGCCGTAGACCAGATTCTCCCGCAGGGTACCGCTGAACAGGTGGATATCCTGAGGGGCATAGCCGATGTTATGGCGTAGATCGTGGACGTCTATCTGGCGGGCATCAATGCCGTCGATCAGCACGTTGCCGCTGTCCGGCTGATAAAAGCCGACCAGCAGTTTCGCCAGCGAGCTTTTGCCCGACCCACTGCGGCCGATGATCCCTACCTTCTCGCCGGGCTGGATCGTCAGCGAGACATTGCTGAGCGAGGCATACTGATTGCCCGGGTAGATAAAAGTGACGTCGCGCAGCTCAATGGCACCGGAGAGGGTTTCCCGCTTCAGCGGCACCTCGTTGTCCTGCACCTCCTGCTCGAGGCCCATCATTCGGTCAATGGTGCCTTTGGTCATTCTTGCCCGCTGATAGCGAGTGATCAGGCTACAAAGCTGGCCGATGGGCATCATGGCGCGGCGGTGCAGCAGGTAGCAGGCAATCAGCCCACCCATACTCAGGTTGCCGCCAATAATGATGTAGACCCCGGCCACGATAATGGCCACCCCGCTGAACTGCTGCAGCCAGGCGGTAAAGTTCACCGCCACATAGGAGAGCGACTTCACCCGTAACTCCAGCTTGCTGAGCTGACCGGTGAGGTGTTCCCACTGATACTGGCGCTCGCTCTGGGCGTTGTTGATCTTGATGGCATCCAGGCCAGTGAGCGTCTCCACCAGCATCGCCTGGCGTTCGTTGGAGAGCTGATAGGTTTTCTTGACCCGCGACATCAGCGGGCGCTGGATCAGCCAGTTCACCAGCAGCGCCAGCGGATAGCAGAGCAGCGGGATAAAGACCAGCGGCCCCCCGATGATGCCTATAACCAGCAGGATCAGCAGGGTAAACGGCAGGTCGATAAAGGCGGTCAGCGTCAGCGATGACAGGAAGTCTCGGATCGACTGGAACTCCTGAAAGTTCTGCGCGAAGCTCCCCACCCGCTGCGGGCGGAGCTTCATCTTCATCCCCAGCAGCCGCTCGAACAGCGCCGAGGAGACCACCAGGTCGGTCTTTTTACCCGCCAGGTCGAGGCAAATGCCCCGCAGGATCTTCAGCACAAAGTCGAACACAAACGCGATGCTGATGCCGATCGCCAGCACCCACAGGGTAGCGGTGGCCTGGTTGGGCACCACCCGATCATAGACGTTCATCACGAACAACGGGGCGGCAAGTGCCACCAGGTTAACGAGGAAGCTGGCGACCACCGCATCCAGGTAGAGGAATTTCGACAGTTTGAGCGTGTCCTGGAACCAGGCTTTGGTGCGCGGCAGCGTGGCCGTCGGTTGCGCATCAAACTCATGTTCCGGGGAGATGAAAATCACCCGGCCACTGTAGTTCTCCGCCAGCGTCTCGGGCGAGACGGTAATCTCACCGCCTTCCGTTTCACTGGGCAGCAGACGCGCGCGCTGCTGTTGATCCCAGCCAATCAACACCGCGGTCTGATTGTTTTTCAGCAGCAGAACGGCGGGCAGTGACATCGCGGTGATGTTTTCCAGCGGACGTTGCACCACCCGCGCCTTGAGCCCTGCCCGCCCGGCGGCGCGCGGAAAGCTCTCAATCGTCAGGGTGTGGGCTTCCAGCGGCAGACCGGTGGTCAGGACGTTGCGGCTGGTGGCAATGTTATGCAGTTTACAGACGATCATCAGCGCATCCAGCAGCGGATCGTCATGGCTTTGCCGCGGATCCTGTCTGCCCTGCGCCTGCGGGGTCATCTCGATGCGATCGGGGGAGTCAATGTCAGGCGTCATTCTCTGCCTCAGTGTTCTGCAGACGTCTGCCGCAGGTAAAAAAAAGAGGGTTATTACCGGTCGTTGTGTCGGCAATAACCCCGTCAGCCTTTAAGGGCGGCTTATTTTAATTCAGGCAGCTCCGTCTGTGAACGCTGTGCCTGATCGAGCGGTTGCGCTGCCGACGGCGCCTGAATATTCAGGCTCTTAAGCAGTTCGCCGGTTCGGGCGTTGATCCGGTAGGTGGTAAACATGTCCACAAACTGCAGCTCGACGTAACGGCGCTGGGCGCTGAACACTTCGTTTTCGCTGTCCAGCATATCGAGCAAGGTACGGTCGCCCAGGCTGAACTGCTCCTGATAGGCGCTCCGCACCTTCACGCTGCGATCGGCATAGTCTTTGGCGATAGGCACCTGTTGCCTGGCGTTTTTCAGGGCGTTCCAGGCCAGACGCAGCTCTTCGTTCAGCTGACGCTGGGCGTTATTTTTCACATCCTGCGCCTCTTTCATTTTGTAGGCGTAAGAGGTGAGCGTGGCCTGGTCGCTGCCGCCGTTGTACAGGTTGTAGCGCATACGCAGCATCGCCTGCCACTCCTGGCTGTGCCCGCGGGTGCCATCGATGTTGTTATCCATGGTACGACCGACTTCAACATTCACATCCGGGTAGAAGCGCGATTTTGCCGCCTCGTACTGCTGGCGGGTCGCTTCCACATCGGCATCGGCCTGCTTCAGCAGTGGGTTATTTTCCAGCATCACCGAACGCGCGGCGTCCAGCGAGGCAGGAACCACGATTTTAGTGGGCATCACCAGCGTATCAGGCTCTTTGCCGGTAATGCTCTGGTAGTTGGCACGGGAGTCTTCGAGGTTAGTTTGCTCGGTCAGCAGGTTGTTGCGCGCCTGCGCCAGGCGTGCTTCCGCTTGATCGAAGTCTGCCTGACGGCCCACGCCCTGCTCGGTACGCAGGCGGATCTGATCGAACACCCGCTCGTGATTCTTCAGGTTATCTTCTGCCAGCGCCACCATCTGCTGGCGCATCAGGACATCGAGATAGCTCTGGATCGCCTGCAGGGCGGTAGATTCGCTGGTATTCAGCACCGTCCAGGCACGCGAGTTGACCGTCGCTTTCTGGCGGCCCACTTCGCTGGTGGTCGCAAATCCATTGAAGACGTTCTGTCGCAGGTTGATGGCGGACTCGCTGCGGTGCAAATCACGCAGATGATCCCCTGCCGCACGGGTGCTGGCGTTATCGGTTTGCTCCCAGCCGGTACCGGCCGTGAGATCCAGCGTCGGCAGATAACCGCCTTTGGCGGCGCGGAGATCCTGATCTGCGGAATAGCGGCTGTTGACCGACGCGTTAACTTCCGGGTGCCATAACAGGCTATCTTTTACGGCCTGCTCCAGGGTAGTGGCCTGGCTCTGCGTGGCGCTCAACACCAGCGCCGCACCCATCACAATCTGACTATACTGTTTCATCTTGCTGTTTTTCCTTCATATCCCTTGATTGTTGGTCAATACCCACCAGAGAAAATCCCATTAGACCGAGGGAAAAAATGCATCCTGCGAGTTTATGATCGGACGGGATCCCTCGTCTGACCTGAATTCATCTCATTTTTGTTGCCGCGCAGAGCCCAACTGCACCCTGCGCGGCGGCGGATCAGACGTGCTCTTCCGGTTTCGCGATCAGATTATCCAGCATCGCGTCGTTACCGGCATCGTAACCGTCCGCTCCGGCTATCTCACCGCCTTCAGCGGGAACATGTTCGACCTCCGCCGGTCCCTCTGCCCCATCGCTCTGCGGACCGGCCTGAATCAGATTGCTGAGATCGTTATGCTCCTCGTCGTGGATGAGATCGCTGAAGTTCAGCTGCTCCTCCTGACCCGGGCTGGCGCTTTGCAGCGTGGCGAGGGACTCGCTCTGCGCATCGCCCAACAACGCATCACTGGCATGATCGGCCGATGCCGTCGACGTCTCGCTGTGCTCTGCGTTCGTGGTGTTGAGCATCAGATTGTCGTCATCGATTAACGAGGCGGCGCGATCGTCAGCATCCAGGCTGCTGGTGTGCGTCTGCTTATCGCTCTCCTCACCGTCATGATCGGGATGACTCTCCTCGACGCTGTGGCTGGCCATCAGAGAACGATCGTCGTCAACAGCGTCATCGGCATGCTCTTCCCCACCGTGGCTTTCGCTGACGAAGGTTCCGCCCTCTTTGCCGTCAACCGTGAATTCGGTTTCGTGCTGTTCGACAGCGGTAGAGTCCACTTCCAGCGTGACCTTACCAAAATCGCTGCTACCGGCCGGAAGTTCGACGCTGACCTGGCCGGTATAGTGCGAGGTATCGTTATCAAAGGTCAGGATGTAGACCCCTTTTTCCGCATCGTAAGTGACGCTGGTGTGGTTACCCGTAAAGGTCGCACCTTCAGGAATACCGTCCAGCGTGATGCTCCTCAGGTGGTCGGTGCTGTCTGAGCTTTCGAGATTCACGTCAAGGTTCAGGGTAGCCGTTGTGGTAACGGTGGTACTGCCCCCGTGCGAAGAGGATGGCCCGTCACCAAAAATAACGCCCTCAATGCCGTTGGCGTTCTGGAACGGCGACTTCCCGGTCTCATTATCAACCACATGCAGGTTATCTATGTCGTTGTTTTTGCCGTTCTGTGGATGATCGACCCCGGTGACGGTGTAGTCAGCCTCATTACCCTGAACAAAGATATAGTCCTTACCTACGCTGCTCTGCGGTAAGCCCTGGTTGCCGGTAATGCCGTTGAGCGGCCGGAAGTCATAGCGATCCTGCGGCCAGTCGCTCTGCTGGTAGTAGCCACCAGTATGGTCACCGACCACAAAGATATCGGTATGGGTCTTATCACCGTTATTGGCGTTGGCGTTACCCTGGCTGTTGTAGTAGTGGATCTGATCCGCGCTGTCAGCCTTCGGCACGAAGTCGCCCTGCACCTTGCCGTCCGGGCTATCCGGGGTCAGCCAGACGTGCACATTACTGCCGATCGCCACGATCACGCCGTTCTGAATATCGTAACCGTTCGGATCGCCGCTGCCGCCGTTAATGTGGATGATCTTGTCATCTGACGTCTCGGTCGTTTTACTGCCTGGCGTGACGGTAACGGTCAGTTTGATGTCGGAATCGGCGTCAGAATCTGCATCGGCATCGGCATCAGCATCGGCATCAGCATCGGCATCTGCGTCGGCGTCTGCGTCTGCATCTGCGTCTGCGTCTGCGTCTGCATCGGCATCGGCGTCGGCGTCAGCGTCAGAATCTGCATCTGCATCTGCATCAGCATCTGCATCAGAATCCGCGTCGGCATCCGCATCCGCATCTGCGTCCGCATCAGCATCCGCGTCGGCGTCGGCGTCGGCGTCAGAATCTGCATCCGCATCCGCATCGGCATCGGCATCTGCGTCCGCATCGGCGTCAGCATCGGCATCGGCGTCCGCATCCGCGTCGGCGTCGGCGTCGGCGTCGGCGTCAGAGTCTGCATCCGCATCCGCGTCGGCGTCGGCGTCGGCGTCAGAGTCTGCATCCGCATCCGCATCCGCGTCGGCGTCAGAATCTGCATCCGCATCGGCATCTGCATCTGCATCCGCGTCAGAATCGGCGTCCGCATCCGCATCCGCATCTGCATCTGCATCGGCATCGGCGTCCGCGTCAGAATCCGCATCAGCGTCAGAATCCGCATCGGCATCGGCATCTGCGTCAGCGTCCGCATCGGCGTCCGCATCCGCATCGGCATCAGCATCGGCGTCTGCATCAGCATCGGCGTCCGCATCAGAATCCGCATCTGCATCCGCATCTGCATCTGCATCTGCATCGGCGTCAGAATCAGCATCAGCATCGGCATCCGCGTCAGCGTCAGCGTCGGCGTCAGAATCCGCATCGGCATCGGCGTCGGCATCAGAATCGGCATCTGCATCTGCATCTGCATCAGCGTCCGCGTCGGCGTCGGCATCAGCGTCAGAATCTGCATCCGCATCTGCGTCTGCATCTGCATCTGCATCAGCATCGGCGTCGGCATCCGCATCCGCATCAGCGTCAGAATCTGCATCAGCATCAGCATCAGCATCAGCATCAGCATCAGCATCGGCATCTGCATCTGCATCTGCATCTGCATCTGCATCTGCATCCGAATCCGCGTCGGCGTCGGCGTCGGCGTCGGCATCAGCATCGGCATCAGCATCGGCATCGGCATCCGCGTCGGCATCTGCATCGGAATCTGCATCTGCATCAGCATCCGCATCGGAGTCCGCATCGGCATCTGCATCGGAATCTGCATCTGCATCAGCATCCGCATCGGAGTCCGCATCGGCATCAGCGTCAGAATCGGCATCTGCGTCTGCATCGGCGTCCGCGTCGGCATCCGCATCCGCATCCGCATCCGCATCGGCGTCGGAATCTGCATCGGCGTCGGCGTCAGCGTCAGCGTCAGCGTCAGCGTCAGAATCTGCATCTGCATCTGCATCTGCATCTGCATCAGCATCAGCATCAGCATCAGCATCTGCATCAGCATCAGAATCTGCATCTGCATCTGCATCTGCATCAGCATCAGCATCAGCATCAGCATCGGCATCCGCGTCGGCATCGGCATCAGCATCAGCGTCTGCATCCGCATCGGCGTCCGCATCGGCATCGGCATCCGCATCGGCATCGGCATCCGCATCCGCATCAGCGTCAGCGTCAGAATCGGAATCTGCATCCGCATCGGCGTCCGCATCGGAATCGGCATCGGCATCGGCATCGGCATCAGCATCGGCATCAGCATCAGCATCAGCATCAGCATCGGCATCAGCATCGGCATCGGCATCGGCGTCTGCATCCGCATCGGCGTCCGCATCCGCATCCGCATCGGAGTCCGCATCGGCATCAGCGTCAGAATCGGCATCTGCGTCTGCATCGGCGTCCGCGTCGGCATCCGCATCGGCGTCGGAATCTGCATCGGCGTCCGCATCGGAATCTGCATCTGCGTCAGCGTCCGCATCGGCATCGGCGTCCGCATCAGCGTCAGCGTCAGCGTCAGTGTCAGCGTCAGCGTCAGCGTCAGAATCTGCATCTGCATCGGCGTCGGCGTCCGCATCGGCATCGGCGTCCGCATCAGCGTCAGCGTCAGAATCTGCATCGGCGTCCGCATCCGCATCCGCATCCGCATCCGCATCCGCATCGGCATCGGCATCGGCATCGGCATCCGCATCGGCATCCGCATCTGCATCAGAGTCCGCATCCGCGTCTGCATCAGCATCGGCATCGGCATCAGAATCGGCATCTGCATCCGCATCGGCATCTGCATCCGCGTCGGCGTCAGAATCCGCATCAGCATCAGCGTCAGAATCGGCATCTGCATCTGCATCTGCATCTGCATCAGCATCAGCGTCGGCATCCGCATCTGCATCTGCATCTGCATCTGCATCTGCATCTGCATCTGCATCTGCATCTGCATCTGCATCAGCGTCGGCATCAGCGTCGGCATCCGCATCAGCATCAGCATCGGCATCAGCGTCGGCATCCGCATCCGCGTCAGCGTCAGAATCGGAATCTGCGTCCGCATCGGCGTCCGCATCGGCATCTGCGTCAGCGTCCGCATCGGCATCCGCGTCGGCATCAGCGTCAGAATCTGCATCGGCGTCGGCGTCGGCGTCGGAATCAGCATCAGCATCTGCATCCGCATCTGCATCTGCATCCGCATCTGCATCTGCATCTGCATCCGCATCGGCATCCGCATCGGCATCTGCATCAGCATCTGCATCCGCGTCAGCATCTGCATCCGCGTCGGCATCCGCGTCGGCATCCGCGTCGGCATCGGCGTCTGCATCCGCGTCAGAATCTGCATCCGCATCAGCGTCCGCATCCGAATCGGCATCGGCGTCCGCATCCGCGTCGGCATCAGCATCGGCATCAGCATCAGCGTCCGCATCTGCATCGGCGTCAGAATCCGCATCGGCATCCGCGTCAGAGTCCGCATCCGCGTCGGCATCCGCATCCGCATCCGCATCCGCATCCGCATCCGCATCCGCATCCGCATCCGCATCCGCATCCGCATCCGCATCTGCGTCCGCATCAGCGTCAGCGTCAGCGTCAGAATCGGAATCTGCATCCGCATCGGCATCCGCGTCAGCGTCGGCGTCGGCGTCGGAATCAGTGTCTGCGTCTGCATCAGAATCCGCGTCTGCATCCGCATCAGCGTCAGCGTCAGAATCGGAATCTGCGTCCGCATCGGCATCGGCATCGGCATCAGCATCTGCATCGGCATCGGCATCAGCGTCGGCATCCGCATCCGCGTCAGCGTCAGAATCGGAATCTGTGTCCGCATCGGCGTCCGCATCGGCGTCCGCATCGGCATCGGCATCGGCATCTGCATCGGCATCCGCGTCTGCATCGGCGTCTGCATCAGCATCGGCGTCCGCATCGGAATCTGCATCTGCGTCCGCATCGGCATCGGCATCGGCATCGGCATCAGAATCCGCATCCGCATCCGCATCAGCATCCGCGTCAGAATCGGCATCTGCATCTGCATCCGCATCGGCGTCGGCATCGGCGTCCGCATCCGCATCAGCGTCCGCATCCGAATCCGCGTCAGAGTCCGCATCAGCATCAGCATCAGCATCAGCGTCGGCGTCGGAATCAGCATCGGCATCCGCATCCGCATCAGCGTCCGCATCGGCATCAGCATCGGCATCTGCATCCGCGTCGGCGTCGGCATCGGCATCGGCATCGGCATCCGCATCAGCGTCAGAATCGGAATCTGCATCCGCATCGGCATCAGCGTCCGCATCGGCGTCGGCGTCGGCGTCGGCGTCAGAATCAGCATCGGCATCAGCGTCCGCATCGGCGTCGGCGTCCGCATCGGCGTCCGCATCGGCATCGGCATCGGCATCGGCATCAGCGTCAGAATCGGCATCAGCGTCCGCATCAGCATCAGCATCAGCATCAGCATCGGCATCAGCATCGGCATCGGCATCTGCGTCTGCATCGGCATCGGCGTCAGCATCTGCGTCGGAATCGGCGTCGGAATCGGCGTCGGCGTCAGCGTCAGAATCTGCATCCGCATCCGCATCCGCATCAGCGTCAGAATCTGCATCAGAATCCGCATCAGCATCAGCATCGGCATCGGCATCAGCGTCCGCATCGGCATCGGCATCGGCATCGGCGTCGGCATCGGCATCGGCATCGGCGTCGGCATCGGCATCAGCGTCAGCGTCCGCATCGGCATCGGCATCTGCGTCTGCATCGGCATCGGCGTCAGCATCTGCGTCGGAATCGGCGTCGGCGTCGGCGTCAGCGTCAGCGTCAGCGTCAGAATCTGCATCAGAATCTGCATCAGAATCCGCATCAGCATCAGCATCGGCATCGGCATCGGCATCGGCATCAGCGTCCGCATCGGCGTCGGCGTCCGCATCAGAATCCGCATCGGCATCGGCATCGGCATCGGCATCGGCATCAGCATCAGAATCCGCGTCGGCATCCGCATCTGCGTCCGCATCAGCATCCGCGTCGGCGTCGGCGTCAGAATCTGCATCCGCATCCGCATCGGCATCAGCATCGGCGTCAGAGTCTGCATCGGCATCCGCGTCAGAATCGGCATCTGCGTCGGCATCTGCATCGGCATCGGCGTCGGCGTCCGCATCTGCATCGGCATCGGCATCGGAATCGGCATCGGCATCGGCATCAGAATCAGAATCCGCATCGGCATCGGCATCCGCGTCGGCATCCGCATCCGCATCAGCATCCGCGTCGGCGTCGGCGTCGGCGTCAGAATCTGCATCCGCATCGGCATCTGCATCTGCATCCGCGTCAGAATCGGCGTCCGCATCCGCATCCGCATCTGCATCTGCATCGGCATCGGCGTCCGCGTCAGAATCCGCATCAGCGTCAGAATCCGCATCGGCATCGGCATCTGCGTCAGAATCCGCATCAGCGTCAGAATCCGCATCGGCATCGGCATCTGCGTCAGCGTCCGCATCGGCGTCCGCATCCGCATCGGCATCAGCATCGGCGTCTGCATCAGCATCGGCGTCCGCATCAGAATCCGCATCTGCATCCGCATCTGCATCTGCATCTGCATCGGCGTCAGAATCAGCATCAGCATCGGCATCCGCGTCAGCGTCAGCGTCGGCGTCAGAATCCGCATCGGCATCGGCGTCGGCATCAGAATCGGCATCTGCATCTGCATCTGCATCAGCGTCCGCGTCGGCGTCGGCATCAGCGTCAGAATCTGCATCCGCATCTGCGTCTGCATCTGCATCTGCATCAGCATCGGCGTCGGCATCCGCATCCGCATCAGCGTCAGAATCTGCATCAGCATCAGCATCAGCATCAGCATCAGCATCGGCATCTGCATCTGCATCCGCATCGGAGTCCGCATCGGCATCTGCATCGGAATCTGCATCTGCATCAGCATCCGCATCGGAGTCCGCATCGGCATCAGCGTCAGAATCGGCATCTGCGTCTGCATCGGCGTCCGCGTCGGCATCCGCATCCGCATCCGCATCCGCATCGGCGTCGGAATCTGCATCGGCGTCGGCGTCAGCGTCAGCGTCAGCGTCAGAATCTGCATCTGCATCTGCATCTGCATCAGCATCAGCATCAGCATCTGCATCAGCATCAGAATCTGCATCTGCATCTGCATCTGCATCAGCATCAGCATCAGCATCAGCATCGGCATCCGCGTCGGCATCGGCATCAGCATCAGCGTCTGCATCCGCATCGGCGTCCGCATCGGCATCGGCATCCGCATCGGCATCGGCATCCGCATCCGCATCAGCGTCAGCGTCAGCGTCAGCGTCAGCGTCAGCGTCAGCGTCAGAATCGGAATCTGCATCCGCATCGGCGTCCGCATCGGAATCGGCATCGGCATCGGCATCGGCATCAGCATCGGCATCAGCATCAGCATCAGCATCAGCATCGGCATCAGCATCGGCATCGGCATCGGCGTCTGCATCCGCATCGGCGTCCGCATCCGCATCCGCATCGGAGTCCGCATCGGCATCAGCGTCAGAATCGGCATCTGCGTCTGCATCGGCGTCCGCGTCGGCATCCGCATCGGCGTCGGAATCTGCATCGGCGTCCGCATCGGAATCTGCATCTGCGTCAGCGTCCGCATCGGCATCGGCGTCCGCATCAGCGTCAGCGTCAGCGTCAGTGTCAGCGTCAGCGTCAGCGTCAGAATCTGCATCGGCGTCGGCGTCCGCATCGGCATCGGCGTCCGCATCAGCGTCAGCGTCAGAATCTGCATCGGCGTCCGCATCCGCATCCGCATCCGCATCCGCATCCGCATCGGCATCGGCATCGGCATCGGCATCCGCATCGGCATCCGCATCTGCATCAGAGTCCGCATCCGCGTCTGCATCAGCATCGGCATCGGCATCAGAATCGGCATCTGCATCCGCATCGGCATCTGCATCCGCGTCGGCGTCAGAATCCGCATCAGCATCTGCATCTGCATCTGCATCCGCATCGGCATCGGCATCGGCATCAGCATCAGCATCAGCATCGGAATCGGAATCGGCGTCAGCGTCTGCATCCGCGTCGGCATCAGCGTCTGCGTCTGCATCTGCATCTGCATCCGAATCGTCAGTATCGAGCAGCGTTAATTCTTCCGGGGGCTCATCATCAGGAAAATCAAGGCCGATCGTCGGGTAACCTGCATTAGGGTCGACAATCTCAGCGGTTAAATCGAGCACGACGTGGGTATGCGACCCTCCGCCGCTGCCGCCTGGCTCACCCCCAGAATCACCGGGCTGAGGACCTGCGGCCGGCGCCTCCAGGGTTTGCGTCGGGTCCTGCCCGTCGGCAATGGCCTGCTGAATAGCTGCAACGTCCTGCTGCTGGGCCGCTGTGGCGTCGGTGGCCACATGCCCTGCGCTGTCCCAGTGGCTGTCACGGCCCAGATCTAACTGTTTGCCGTTCGCCAGCGATAAGGTAATCGCACCAGTTGCTCCCGTCTGGACTTGTTCCCCGTCGAGGACCCTGTCACCTTCCGTCAGCAACCGCGTGCTGCCATCAGGACTGACTGCGAATACCTGCCCTATTACTGCTTTGACGATCCCGGATACGCCGCTCATATATTTATCCCTCAATCCTTTTCACGCCCAATTCATCCATTGCTCAGGCTTAGAATGCTAAAAGAGAATTAAATCTGTATTAGTAATTTGCTGTGCAACTCTGACTACGATACGCCTTTCAGCAACAAATTTATTGATGCAGGCCCGAGTCAGGGCCTTATATTAATAGATGACATGAATGAAAAGAAATTTTAAAAGGTATGCCTATCAAAACAGGGAGCCAGACCATCGCCCCCTGGTCATTGTTGATTAATCCCTTCACGTAACGATAGGGATTAAATAAGCCCTTCATCATCCTCTGCGATTAACCCTTCCAGACCGCTCAGCGAGCGGCGCGCCTGCGCACGGCTGGTGAGTTTCGCCTGCGCAGCTGGCGGCAGATCGGTAATGGTGATCACGCCTTTGCTCATCAGCACCTCGATCAAGTCTTCAAGCACGCGCACCATTTCAAGGTCGCTCTGCCGCAGTTGATACAGCGTGGCTTCGCGGATCTCTCGCTGACGCATCCACTCGTCAATCTCGGGTGTGCACAGGTCATGCTGTTCCGTCATCGTGGAAAAAGGGGTCAGCTCCACCCGAATAATTCGTCTTTCCGTATCGCGTTCTACGTAATACATTTTCAGCCTCCGTTCAGCCTGTGAGGTTAATTTCCGCCCAGCGTACTGGCGTCAGCGAAATAGCGACCCATCGCGCCATGAAGGCCAATTTTTTCCAGAATCGTCAGTTCACCAGCTGTTTCCACACGTTCGGCAATAAGCGGCAGGTTAATCTGGCGTGTTGCCCAGTAAATTGCCTCAATAAACAGTTTTTTATCGTCCTCGCTGTCTATATCGCGAATATAACTGCCATCAACTTTAATCCAGGCCAGACCCCACTGCGGTAAATTGCCGATAAGGTGGAAACGACCACCAAAATGCTGGATCCCCAGACGACAACCCAATGCCTTCAGACGACTGACCAGCACGTTTACGCGCTCAACATCGGGAAGCTCATTTTCATCCAGCTCAAGAGTCAGCCATGTTGCCAGCTGCGGTGCACCTTTCAGCGGTTGCAGCAGAGCGTTCAGGCTCTGGTCGTCTCCGACGCTGGCGCCGCTGATACTGAGCGCCAGCGGGCGCGGCGATTTTGCCAGCTCTTGCAGGGTCTGTTGCAGCATCACGATGTCCATGCGACGGCTGAGATCGAGACGGTGGATCCACGGCATAAAGCGCCCCGCCGGCACCAGCTCACCCTCACGGGTTTTAATGCGGGCAAGGATCTTATGGTGCAGCACCACATGCGCGTTGTTGCACTCATACACCGGCTGCGAGAACAGCTCAAAGGTGCCATTGGTCAGCACGGTATCCAGGCGAGTGTACCAGCTGTGATGATCCTCTTCGCGCTCTCCGGTCGGTACGGTATCGGAGCTGGCAAAGAAGCGCATCTCGGTTTCCGCTCTCGCCAGCGCCTGGTCCGCCTGCGCCAGCACCGCCTGGGGGGTATCGCCCACGTTAAAAGGAACCAGCGCGAAGTGGGCGACCGGCGTCACGTCGCTCATGCCCGTCTCAGACAGCGCCTTCAGCTGGGTGCTGAGGGTGTTGCTCAGGTTATCGAGATCCTGCCCGAGGATCTGCGGGGAGATAATGGCGAACTCCCCGCCGCGCACGCGGGCAACAAAGCCTTCGTTGTGAAAATAGTTGCGCTGCAGGCCGGTCAGAATATCCGCCACCGCCAC
This sequence comes from Leclercia sp. TB492, assembly GCF_049974505.2. Taxonomy (NCBI): domain Bacteria; kingdom Pseudomonadati; phylum Pseudomonadota; class Gammaproteobacteria; order Enterobacterales; family Enterobacteriaceae; genus Leclercia; species Leclercia sp. TB492. The sequence goes on from NZ_CM127572.1 coordinate 3,309,135, forward strand.
CAGCAGCCGATCGGATTTCGCCCCGCCCAGACGCTGGTTGAGGCCCATCAAATCCTGGACCCGCAGCAGCAGGATGTGCCCGCCGACGTTCTCTTCATCGCTCAGGCGCGACTGTAGCTGCATATCAAACGCGCGGCGGTTGCTCAGACCGGTCAGGCTGTCATGATAGGCCTCCTGACGCAGGGACTCGGTGCGCCGGGCCTGCTCGCTGAATAACGCTTTAAGCTGGGTCACCATCATGTTGGTGGCCTCAACGACCCGGCGCAGCTCCGGGGTCTTCGGCAGGGCCGGCACATTGAGGAACTCGCGGCGGCAGATGGCCATCGCCTGGTCGACAATATAGTTAAGCGGGCGCAGCCTGCGGCGTAATAGCAGGGTGGCGGCGAGCAGGAACAGTAGGCTACAGCCGGTCAGCCACAAAAAGCTGGCGACAATGCCGTTCCACAGGCGCGCCAGGGCAAACATCGGATGGCTGACCACTTCGACCCGGGCGACCTGGGTCCAGCCGCGCATCACGATGGCATCGCCTTCGCCAGGGCTAAGGTGCACCAGCCGCACGAACCACTGCGGGACGCGGGTATCCTGGGGCACATCGCTGCGCTCGATGATCGGTTTATTGGTCTTAATGTCGATCACGCGAATGCGATAGAAATAGCCGCTGTCGAAGATGGAGTTCACCATCAGCTCGGTCATGGTCGGGTCGTCGATATGGGTGGTCAGCGACAGCCCCAGCGCCGTCGCCGCATCCTGCGCGTGGGCGCTGAGCTGGTTGCGGTACTGCTCCCGTGAGCTTTCCAGGGTCACCACGAAGTTCCCGCAGAAAATGACGAACGTAAATAAACAGATGCCAATCAGTAGCTGTTTATAAAGAGACATGGCCCTATCCTATTCATTAATTACAAATCCTTCTGCACGCATTCGGGTGAGAAGATCCTGCCAGCGGGAGAGCCTTTTGCTGTCGCCCACGCGTTTGTTGCCGCCGGACTGCGGCAGCCAGAGCCCTTCGCCGTTAAACGCGTACACCGGAAGCAGGTCAGTACGCTGGGTGGCCGGCAGGATGGCGGTTTTAAGATTATCCAGAACCAGCGGGATCGCCGTGGGGGTGGAATACCATGTCACCACCATATGCGCCTGATTCAGTTCGAGTGCTTTTACATAGGTAATACGTAACTGGTTCGCAGGAACGCCCATTTCGCGCAGGGTAAAATATTTCGCCAGCGCAAAATCCTCGCAGTCCCCTGCCCCTTTACGGAGAAATTCAATCGGCGTTGCCCAGTAATCCTGCTGCTTCCAGACGACGATATCATCCCGGAAGGCCATTCTGGCGTTAAAAAACTGATTAACCTGCTTTAACTTGTCCTGGATCGTGCCCTGCGCTGGGTTGTTAAGCAAGGCCGCCCACTCATCGATCCGCTGCCGCGCGGCGGGGGTGGCCGGGCCATACAGCCGCTCGGTGCGGGTGCTGATGGCACTGAAATCCCACCCGGCGCCGAGCCCGGGGGAGATAACCAGCAATGCCACCAGCCAGAGCGACAACCAACGTCGACACTGCACTGAGATGAAGGAACGCAGAGGTCGCATGGGAGCGGCTTACTGCTCGCCTGACCGGGCGCGCCAGCGTTGACGATACGCGACATAGCCAGACAGGTAGTGCTCAACATCGTCGATCCGCACCCGGTAGCTATGGTGGCGAATAAAAAAACTGCCGACGATACGTGGCGGGTTTTTAAAGAACATCGCCAGCTCCGGCCAGAAAAAGCCATTAGCCAGGTAGCGGGCGCGGGTCTCCAGCGCCTGATTAAATACCGCCATGTCGAAGCCCGCCAGCAGGTGTTTATGCGGCGAGGTTTCAAGCCGCGCGATCATCCGTGATGCGGCCATCATCAGCTCCAGCAGCGTGGGATAGGTGGTAACCCGGTTCTGGACAAAATCGAGGTGGTCGCGCACGTTATCCAGCCCAAACTGGTAATAACGCTCCAGCGGCCGGTACAGCGTCAGCTCGTTCACGCAGTAGCTGAGCCAGTGATCGTGGGCCTGCCAGTGCTTCTGTTCGATAAAGTGATCCATTGCCCGCTCGACCATTGCCAGCCAGCGCGGCGCCTTTGTCAGCCCGTAGAGACGCATCAGCGCGAAGGCCGCTTCACCGTCGTAATAGATAATGCGGTGCGCCGCCTTCAGGGAGAGATCCTGGCCGTTCAGCACATGCACAAACCCACCCGTCTGGGGATCCTGCATAAAGCCAATCCCGTTCGCCAGCCGCGCCATCTGCTCCAGGTAGCGGGGATCGCCGGTCAGCTCGCTGTATTTCGCCATCGCCAGGATGCATACCGCGTTGCCGCCCAGCTTGATCTCATCCCCGGTATCCACCAGGAAATCGGCTTCGCTGCCATCCGGCAGGGTATAAGTGCGAATAAAGCTGGTGCAGAGATCGGCCAGCGCCCGCTCGATGGCCGCGAACTGCGCAGGCTGTCGCGTCACCTCCCAGCCTTCGAGCAGCGCATAGGTTGAGCTGGCGTGGCGCAGGGCGTTATAGGTCGGAATGGCGCGATCGAAGCAGGGGAACCAGCCGTACTGATAGCGCCCGGAAGGGGTAATCTGGCGCGCCAGATAATCAGTGGCCGAGGCGATCATCGGATCCAGCGCCGTCGCCTGCCAGTCGGGTAGCTGGCGGTAACCGCTGTTACGCCCGATCGACTCAACAGGCAACAGCTGCTCGCCATCGCAGAAAAAGGCCCGGGTGGTGAAACGCCAGAGTGCCTGGTCAGGCTGTTCGGGCCAGCTCAGCACCGCCCCGAAGCGACGACGGGTAAAATGGGCCAGGTTGTTAGCATTCGGCGTGGCGACGCCGTGATCGCCGTGATAGAGCAGCGCGTTGGCGGCAATTTCCTGCTCCAGCATGGCGTAGCGAAATGCCGGATCGAAGCTCAGGCCATAGCGAAAATAGTTACGTTTTGTTTTGGCTAACTGGGCTTGCAGCGTGTCCCAGCGCAGCGCTTTCACTTTATCGACGAGGTCAACCCGCAGCCAGCGGACGTTAGCTCCGCTCTGCTGTTGCCACTGTTGTAGCGCCCCGGCGCCCTGCTGCCAGGCCTGATCAAAGGTATCGCCATGACCCTGCACAATGTGCGCACGGTTTTGACTGTCGGAAGCACTAAAAAAGATCGCCCAGGAGGGGCAAACGGGCGGTTTAGGCGCAACGTCCAGCAATTCCATCGCCGGGCGGGTCTGCGCAAGTAAGTCGCTGAGCGGCATGTTAACTCCTGATAACGCCAGAGGAATCCTGTCAGAAAAATCCTAACCGATGATAACATTATGTGTAATGCGTTGTGTATTCTGTATGTCTATTGTTTCTGCCGGGGAGGTATTGTGAGTCGATGTTCCAGGGTAGGGTTTCTGCTGCTGATAAGCGCTTTCGCTCACGCTGAAGAGCCGCTGCTGTGGAACCAACCGGCCAGCCGACAACACTGCCCCTCCAGCAACGACGCCGCCTGGGTGCAGTACCCGAGCGGCGAGGCCTGCATGCGCTATTTCAGCGCCGGGAATCTGCGTGACGCCCCGCTGGCGCTGGTGGTGTTGAAAGGCGACCGGGTCTCACAGATAAAGCGTTCACCCGACGCCATCCCCGGCAACACTGCCGGTGCCCAGCGCCGACTGGCCCGCACCATGCTGCGCCAGACCGGGCTGCCAACGATTGTTATCGCCCGCCCCGGCACCTACGGCTCCAGCGGCAACCACTACCGTCGTCGTCAGTTGGAAGAGTTTCAGGCGATCGCGGCCGCCCTTGACGCCATCAAAGCCCGCTACGGTATTCAGCGTTTTATCCTCAGCGGTCACAGCGGCGGCTCAACCGCCGCCTCGGCGCTGCTGACCACCGGCCGTCGCGATATCGACTGCGCGGTACTTTCCTCCGGCGCCTGGGGATTGCTGGAGCGGGCGCAGCGTTTACGTCTGCGCCAGGGCAAAGCTCTGACACCGGCACTGGACACCACCGGGCTCCCGCACCCATGGGATCCGCTCGATCATCTTGACGGGATCGCCGCCGATCCTCTGCGGCTGATCATGGTGATCGGCAGCCCACAGGATCGCAATACGCCGTTCGATCTGCAGGCGCGCTTTGCCGCTGCGCTGCGGGAACATGGCCACCGGGTGGAACTGCTGGAACGCCCCGCCGCCCCGCCGATGTACCACAATCTGCTGGGTAATGCCGCGGTCAACGCCATTCGTCTTTGTCCGCAGCGCGGACATATCCCAAAATCCTGAGGATACAACCCTGCGCCCCCGCCCGTGGTAGTGATAAACGCAGGCTGACCATGAGCTTTTGTCTCATCACCCAGACTGATGGTCCTGAAATGAATAATAAAAAATCATGAGGAATAAATGTTGGCGTTGAATACATACTGACCATGTCGCCGCCTCACCGAAGCGGCGAAAATGGCGAAAATGGCGAATTTTCAGGCGATACAACTGCCTGATTTAAAATTCCCGATTACAGTTAAGGAGACATCCCTCCGCTGTGAACAGGGTCAGGACAAACTGATGAGCGTGCCACTGCAAAAAATACCCCGCTGCGGGCTGATGCTGTTAGCGCTACTCTTGGGCGTAAGCGGGTGCTCTTCCCATGAAAATGCCTCCAGCCGGGCACGGCCGGTACAAAAATACTATCGCCCTGGGTACGTTCATCCCCCGGTGATGCCCGTGCAGCGCGTGCAGGAATCGTTCAGCGAAATGCCAGAGGACGAGCCGCCACCCGTGAAAGTGAAAAAACGGCCGCAGATCAAAGCCGCAGACCAACCACAGCCCAGGGCAATGCCGGTGCTGGACAATTCGTTGCCCGAGCAGATCTGGCAACCGGCGATAACCCGTCAGACGAGTCTGGAGCTGAAATCATGACGGAACGCGTCATCGGTGAACTGAGCAGCCGCCCTGAGATCAAGCGCCCGACGCTGCCTCTCTGGCAGAACGTCCTGGTAATTATCCTCACCCTTACCTATCTCATCTGCGAGCTGGCATTCAACTCGCGCCTGCTGGATCTGGTGGGAAGTCTCTCCACGCCCGATGAAATCCACAGTATGGAACGCTACGGCCGGGCGTTAACCGCCATCGCCGCGTCCCTGCTGGTACTGCAGCTGGTGCTGGGCGGCAACGCCTGGCTGAAAAAACGTGGCATCGATTTTCCCGCGCTGTATGTGGCAAGCATGGTGTTTTCGCTCTGCCTGCTGGCAGGCGTGGTGACCTGGCAGACGGTGGAACGGGTGATTGAGCATCAGGTTGCGCAAAGCACCGGCGAATTTCGGCATAAGGCGCTGCTGGCGCAGCTCTACCAGCAATCCTTAATCGACGGGCATCAGACGCTGGAGGGGATCCCGCTGGATCCCGACGGCGGGCAGCGGCAGACCTGGACCAGCCCGTCGGGGAAAGCGTTTTTAGCTATGCTGCCGCTTCTGATGAGCTCGGTCAGCCGCTATCACGAACTGCTCGAAAGCGAGGCGGCGCAGAACCTGCGTGACAGCATCAGCGTCCAGGAGGGGGGGCTCCTCGGCTACTACAAAGCCTGGCTGGTGGCGCGCGCGGAAATTTACAGGGACTATCTCGACTACTACGATGTTTCACAGAAAGAGGTGCGTTATCAGGGGGAGATAATCCCTGCCCGGCTCGACTGGGAGGCGTTTTTCATGCTGGAGGTGGTGCAGAAAACGCTGCGTGACAAGCTGTCCCTCCCCCGCCAGAGCAGGATCCTTTCTGAGTACCCCAAAGACGACGCCCTGAAACTGTTTGCGCTTGAACTACAGGCACCCCATCTTGATTACGCTGTGCAACAGCAGATCCCGCGCCTGCAGGCCGAGCTGGCAAGCTACGGCGCGGGCGGCGCGAATGAAAAGCAGGGAGAGGATGCGGCGCGGGCGGTGATTGTCCCGCCGATTGCGTTAATGTTCTCGCTGCTCGGTGCCCTCACCCATCTGGCAAAACTGCTCTATCTGCTGCTGCTCCCCCTGAGCGCGGCCCTGCTCTATATCACCTCCTGGCGGCCGGTTCGCCTGCTCAATCGCCATCCGCTGACCTTCCCGGTGCTGTTGATTTGCCTACTGCCGGGCGTGTTTAGCATGATGAATAACAGCATCACGGCCTCTCCGGCTTATCACGCCTTACGTCATGGCTTGCAGGGGGCAGAGGTGGCGATCACCGACGAACCCTCGAGGCTGGGCGGCGGGACACTGTTACGGGTTATTCATGCGGTCAGCATCGGACAAAGTTACAGCTATCCGTTGAATCACGCCCTGCGCCAAAACCTGCTGATGGGCTTTGATTTTGGCTATGAAACACATGAAAACTAATGTCTTTTTTGGGACATTGAATCGGCCCGTTTTCGACGCCTTTTACTGCTGTTTTTTGAGCACAAAGTAGTGATAGCAGTTAAGATATATTCAGTGCTACATTACGCCGCCCAACGGCAACTCGCATTATCAGACCAGTCGACCTGTACGGTAACAGCCCGGAACCGTTAGTATTAATACGGGTCATAAAAGCAGTACGGCGTATCGCCCGTCTGGCGCTACCTCCACACTCTTCATAAAGGTTGTCTTATCTTGTCTCAATGCAAATTCACACTCACCCTTCTGCATCCCCGTTACTGGTTTACGTGGTTTGGTCTGGGTGTTCTGTGGCTGCTCGTACAACTTCCCTACCCGGTGCTGCTCTGGTTGGGTGCCACGCTCGGTAGTCTCTCGCGTCGTTTTCTGAAACGTCGGGAATCCATTGGCCGCAGAAACCTCGAGCTCTGTTTTCCGGCCTTATCGCCCGAAGAGCGCGAACATCTGATTACTGAAAACTTTAAATCCATCGGCATGGCGTTACTGGAAACGGGGATGGCCTGGTTCTGGCCGGACAAACGGGTACGCAAGTGGTTCGATGTCGAAGGTCTGGAAAATTTACAGCGTGCGCAGGCCAAAAACCGTGGAGTGATGGTGATCGGCGTGCACTTTATGTCGCTGGAACTGGGCGGTCGCGTGATGGGGCTGTGCCAGCCGATGATGGCCACCTATCGGCCGCACAACAGCGCGCTGATGGAGTGGGTACAGACCCGCGGTCGTATGCGTTCTAATAAGGCGATGATCAGCCGTAATAATTTACGCGGACTGGTCAGTGCCCTGAAAAAAGGGGAAGCGGTATGGTTTGCCCCGGACCAGGATTATGGCCGCAATGGCAGCAGCTTCGCCCCGTTCTTTGCGGTGAAAGATGTCGCGACGACTAACGGAACCTTCGTGATTTCACGCCTGTCCAAAGCCACGATGCTGACCGTCACAATGGTGAGAAAAACGGATAATAGCGGTTATCGCCTGTTTATCATGCCGGAACTGGAAAACTATCCGCAGGAAGAGGTTGCTGCCGCAGCCTGGATCAACAAGGTGATCGAGAAAGAGATCATGCGTGCGCCAGAACAGTATCTGTGGGTGCATCGCCGCTTCAAAACTCGTCCCGAGGGCGAGGCGTCCCTCTATCGTTAAGCCTCTGCCGAAGGTTAGTTTCGCCTTGAGACTAACCTTTTCAATCACCTGTAATCACCCCGCTTTATCGTTAGCACGCTATGTTGCTCAAGCGCGATTTATTACCCCACGAAATTAAACTGTCGCCGTTCCACGACACTCGTAAGTCGCGGAAATTATTTAAAAAAATGCCTCTTGTCACCCCTGAAATTTAGGCGTACATTAGCGCCGTCTGGCAGCGGGAAGCGCAGAATTCTGAGCTGGAGTTGACGCCATAACGGGGATAATTCTCATTTCCGTCCTGGCCTGACTTCACCTCTCTATACTCAGTTGGACTCTGTATTTAATGCGTATCACGATATACGCGGAGCGATGAACGTGAAATATTTCTTTATGGGTTTTTCGGTTATTGTGTTCGCCTGGGTCGGCACTTTTGCCCTGATGATGAACTGAGCGAAGAAAATGCAGTTAAAAAAACAGGAGCCACTGGCTCCTGTTTTTTTGGCGCTTACTGACCGGCCTGCTCTGGCGAGGTTTTTGTCGCCTGGGGCAACAGCCCGTCGGCACGGAACATGCTCTTGATCCCCCTCACCGCCTGACGAATACGGTCGCTATTCTCAATCAGCGCGAAACGCACGTGCGTATCGCCGTACTCGCCAAAGCCCACGCCCGGTGAGACGCAGACCTTCGCGTCCTGCAGCAGTTTCTTGGCGAACTCCAGCGAGCCCATTCCGGCGTAGGCGTCCGGGATTTTTGCCCAGACGTACATCGAGGCTTTCGGCATCTCGACCATCCAGCCCGCCTCATGCAGCCCTTTAACCAGCACATCGCGACGGCGTTTGTACTGAGCGGCGATATCCTTCACGCACTGCTGATCCCCTTCCAGGGCAGCAATGGCCGCCACCTGCAGCGGGGTAAAGGTGCCGTAGTCGTGATAGCTTTTAATGCGCGCCAGAGCGTTCACCAGCGTTTTGTTGCCGACCATAAAGCCGATACGCCAGCCCGCCATGTTGTAGCTTTTCGACAGGGTGAAGAACTCCACCGCCACGTCGCGTGCGCCGGGAACCTGCATAATCGACGGGGCTTTCCAGCCGTCATAGACGATATCGGCGTAGGCCAGGTCATGGACCACCAGCACATCGTAACGCTTCGCCAGGGCCACCACCTTTTCAAAGAAATCGAGTTCGACACACTGGGCGGTCGGGTTGGAGGGGAAACCGAGGATCATCATCTTCGGCTTCGGATAGCTTTCGCGGATAGCGCGTTCCAGCTCGTTGAAAAAGTCGACGCCTTCCACCAGCGGCACGGAGCGTACCTGCGCGCCGGCAATGACCGCGCCGTAAATGTGGATCGGGTAGCTGGGGTTCGGCACCAGCACCGTGTCGCCATGATCCAGCGTCGCCAGCATCAGGTGCGCCAGCCCCTCTTTCGAGCCGATGGTAACGATGGCTTCGCTCTCGGGATCGATATCAACCTGATAGCGGTCCTGATACCAGCGCGAGATGGCACGGCGCAAACGCGGGATCCCTTTGGAGGTGGAGTAGCCATGCGTATCCGGGCGCTGGGCGACCGTGCAGAGTTTTTCCACGATATGCGGCGGCGTGGCGCCGTCCGGGTTGCCCATACTGAAATCAATAATGTCTTCGCCGCGCCGACGCGCAGCCATTTTCAGTTCAGCGGTAATATTAAACACATACGGGGGGAGACGATCGATACGCGAAAAACGGCGTTCAGGACTGGAATCAGCCATACCTACCTCAGATAACGTTAGCGCCCGGACCGTCCGAGCGACGTCGCCACGATGTGTGGCGTGCTTAGAAAATAACCTGAAAAAAATCGACTTGTCGAGAGGCAAAAATAAAAAAAAACGTAGCGCTAAAACGGGAACACTGCTGCAGCTAAAACGGGAAGTGATAATAAAAAGAGGCATCTCTGATGCCTTTTTCTTAACATTTTAATATCAATGGATTTACGACTTTTGGGTGGTTTTTCTCACAAGTACAACTTTCAGGTGAACCTCAATTTATCCCCTTTTAACTGTATGGTTTATCCTCATTTCATAAATTCTACGGATGGCTGGTCATTGGGCGTCAGGTTTTTTATCATGGTTCTTTCCCGTTTTCCCAGGTTTACCCGTGCACGAAATATTCAATATGCTGCTGGCGGTCTTCGATCGCGCGGCATTAATGCTGATTTGCCTGTTCTTCCTGATCCGTATCCGCCTGTTCCGCGAGCTGCTGCATAAATCAGCCCACTCGCCGCGCGAGCTGCTGGCGGTCACCGTCATCTTTTCGATGTTTGCCCTGTTCAGCACCTGGTCCGGGGTGCCGGTGGAAGGCTCCCTGGTCAACGTGCGTATTATTGCCGTGATGTCAGGCGGGATCCTGTTTGGCCCCTGGGTGGGGATTATCACTGGCGTTATCGCCGGGCTTCACCGTTACCTGATCGATATCGGCGGCGTGACGGCTGTTCCCTGCCTTATCACCTGCGTCATCGCGGGCGCGATGTCGGGCTGGATCAACCGCAAATTCCCCAAAAAGCAGCACTGGCGGGCGGGCATTATCGGCGGGATGGTCTGTGAAACGATGACCATGATTCTGGTGGTGGCCTGGGCGCCGACCGCCGAACTGGGGCTGGATATTGTGTCGAAAATCGGCATCCCGATGATCCTCGGCACTGTCTGCATCGGCTTTATCGTGCTGCTGGTGCAGAGCGTGGAGGGTGAAAAAGAGGCCAGCGCCGCCCGGCAGGCCAAGCTGGCGCTGGATATTGCCAATAAAACCCTGCCGCTGTTTCGCGATATTAATGCCGAATCACTGCGTCAGGTGTGCGACATCATCCGCAGCGATATTCACGCCGATGCGGTGGCCATTACCAATATTGACCGGGTGCTGGCCTACGTGGGCGTGGGCGAGCATAACTACCGGGATAATGACGATACCGTTAGCCCCACCACCCGACAGGCCATCAGCGACGGCAAAATCATCATCAAGAATAACGATGAAGCCCACCGCACCCCGGAGATCCACTCCATGCTGGTGATCCCGCTGTGGGAGAAAGGGATCGTCACCGGCACGCTAAAAATTTACTACTGCCACGCGCACCAGATCACCTCATCCTTGCAGGAGATGGCGGTCGGGCTGTCGCAGATTATCTCCACCCAGCTGGAGGTGTCCCGTGCCGAGCAGCTGCGGGAGATGGCCAACAAAGCCGAGCTACGCGCCCTGCAGAGTAAAATTAATCCCCATTTCCTGTTCAACGCCCTGAACGCCATCTCCTCGTCGATCCGCCTGAATCCGGACACCGCCCGTCAGCTGATCTTTAATCTGTCGCGCTACCTGCGCTACAACATTGAGCTGAAGGATGATGAGCAGATCGACATCAAAAAAGAGCTCTACCAGATTAAGGATTACATCGCTATCGAGCAGGCGCGGTTTGGCGATAAGCTCACCGTCATCTACGACATCGATGAGGAAGTGAACTGTGTGATCCCGAGTTTGCTGATCCAGCCGCTGGTGGAGAACGCCATTGTCCACGGTATTCAGCCGCGTAAGGGTAAAGGCGTAGTGACGATAAGCGTGGCGGAGTGCGGTAACCGCGTGCGGGTGGCGGTACGCGACACCGGCCACGGTATCGATCCGAAAGTGATTGAGCGGGTGGAGTCGAACGAAATGCCCGGCAATAAAATTGGCCTGCTGAATGTTCACCACCGCGTGAAGTTGCTCTATGGTGAAGGGCTGCACATTCGCCGCCTTGAGCCGGGCACCGAGATCGCCTTTTATGTGCCTAATGAACGCTCCGCCGTTCATGCGCAGACGTTGTTATTGTCGTAGAGAGAGTGCCCATGAAAGTCATCATTGTGGAAGATGAAATACTCGCTCAACAGGAGCTGAGCTGGCTTATCAAAGAACATAGCCAGATGGAGATTGTCGGCACCTTTGAGGACGGGCTGGACGTGCTGAAATACCTTCAGCACAACAGGGTCGACGCCATTTTTCTGGATATCAATATTCCGTCGCTGGACGGCGTGCTGCTGGCGCAAAACATCAGCCAGTTTGCCAGTAAGCCTTTTATCGTCTTTGTTACCGCATGGAAAGAGCATGCGGTGGAGGCGTTCGAGCTGGAAGCCTTCGACTATATTCTGAAGCCGTATCAGGAGTCGCGGATCGTCAGCATGCTGCAAAAGCTTGAGCAAGCCTGGCACCAGCAGTCGGGCGCGGGACAGGTCGCAGCCTCACCGGTCACGCGTGAAAACGACACCATCAATTTGATCAAGGACGAGCGCATCATCGTGACGCCGGTGGACGATATCTATTACGCCGAAGCGCATGAGAAGATGACGTTTGTCTATACCCGTCGCGAGTCGTTCGTGATGCCGATGAACATCACCGAGTTCTGCAGCAAGCTGCCGACGAGCCATTTTTTCCGCTGCCACCGTTCGTTCTGCGTAAACCTGCACAAGATCCGCGAGATCGAGCCCTGGTTTAACAACACCTACATTTTGCGGCTGAAGGATCTGGATTTTCAGGTGCCGGTAAGTCGCAGCAAGGTGAAAGATTTTCGCCAGCTGATGCACCTGTGAAGGCGATCCCCGGTGAACGGACGTTCACCGGGGAGGAAGGATTACAGCACCTGGCCGAGGGTCTGGCGCAGATGCGCCCCGGCACCCAGCAGGCCCGGGTTGTCATGCACGATCAGGTATACCGGGATGTCCCGAACGTAGTCGCGGAAGCGGCCCTTGTCTTCAAACCCGCCGCGGAAGCCGGAGGATTTAAAGAAGTCGAGGAAGCGCGGTACGATCCCACCCGCGATGTAGACCCCGCCAAAGGTGCTCAGATTCAGCGCCAGGTTGCCGCCAAAACGCCCCATGATGACGCAGAACAGCGACAGCGCACGACGGCAGTCGGTGCAGCTATCTTCCAGCGCGCGTTCGGTTACGTCCTTCGGCTGCAGGTTTTCCGGCAGACGCCCGTCAGACTTGACGATTGCCCGGTAGAGATTCACCAGCCCCGGGCCCGAGAGCACGCGCTCCGCCGACACGTGGCCGAGCTCTGCGCGCAGCTCTTCGAGGATAATGCCCTCTTCTTCGCTGTTAGGCGCGAAATCCACGTGGCCGCCTTCGCCTGGCAGGCTGATCCAGCGCTTGTCGACGTGTACCAGATGCGAGACGCCAAGACCGGTGCCGGCACCGTAAACGGCGATCGGCTTACCTTCCACTGGCTGGGTACCGCCGAACTGGATCAGATGTTCCGGTTTTAACATCGGGATCGCCATCGACACCGCGGTAAAGTCGTTAATAATTTCCAGATGCGCAAAGCCAAGGTTGGCTTTCATCTCCGCCGTGGAAAACGCCCAGGTGTGGTTGGTCATCGCCACCCAGTCACCGGTAATCGGGCAGGCAATGGCGATACTGCCATCCTCAACGCTGACATCATGCTCGGTCAGATAGACACGAACCACCGCTTCAAGGCTGGGATAATCCAGCCCGGAATAGGTTTTGGCGCGGGAGATCTCCCCCGAGTTGACGTCACATAACGCCAGACGCGCGTTAGTGCCTCCTACATCACCTACCAAAGCATACTTTGTCATTCTTCTACTGCTCCGCTAAAGTCAAAATAACTCTTTGGCACACTCTAAATTCAAGGCCCGATAACAACAACGACCTGAATAAAAGCACCCCAGGATTATCGATCTTCGTCACAGATTCACTTTACCGTTTCAGCACCATTTGCACTATTAGCATCAGTCTGAGCGTGCAAAGTAAAGACCGCCAATTTTTACAAGGAAATCATCATGCTCCATCCGCGAGCCAGAACGATGCTGCTGTTGGCCCCTCCCGCGCTGATTATTGGCGTCGCCTCCAGCCTGATTCTGATTGTGATTATGAAAGTCGCCTCAGTATTACAGTCAATTCTGTGGACGTCACTGCCTTCCACGGTCGGCCTCAGCGCGAGCTCCCCGACCTGGGTGATTTTGACCCTGACCCTGACCGGTATCGCCGTAGGGCTGGTGATCCGCTACAGCCCGGGCCACGCCGGGCCGGACCCGGCGACAGAACCGCTGATTGGCGCGCCGGTGGACGCCGCAGCCCTGCCCGGGCTGATTATCGCCCTGATTATCGGACTCGCGGGGGGCGTCAGCCTCGGGCCAGAGCATCCGGTGATGGCGGTGAATATCGCCCTCGCCGTTGCCGTGGGTTCGCGTGTCTTTCCCCGGGTTAACGCCCTGGACTGGACCATTCTCGCCTCGGCGGGCACCATAGGCGCGCTGTTCGGCACGCCCGTCGCAGCGGCCCTGATATTCTCCCAGACCCTGAGCGGCAACGCCGAGATCCCCCTCTGGGATCGCCTGTTCGCCCCGCTGCTGTCTGCGGCCGCCGGCGCTCTGACCACCAGCCTGTTTTTCCATCCCCACTTCTCCTTGCCCCTCGCCCACTACAGCCAGATGCAGCTGGTGGATATCTTTAGCGGGGCGATTGTCGCCGCCATTGCCATCGCGCTGGGGATGGTGGCGGTCTGGTGTCTGCCGCGCCTGCACCGGCTGATGCATCGCCTGAAGCACCCGGTACTTATTCTTGGTGTGGGTGGGCTGATACTGGGGATCCTCGGTGCTATCGGGGGCAAGATTACGCTGTTCAAAGGACTGGATGAGATGCAGCAGATGGCGTTCGGCCAGCTGTTCAGCGTCTCAGATTATCTGCTCTTTGCGCTGATCAAACTGGCGGCGCTGGTGGTGGCAGCGGCCTGCGGTTTTCGCGGGGGGCGCATTTTCCCGGCGGTCTTTATCGGCGTCGCCCTGGGGTTGATGCTGCATGAGCACGTCGAGGCGGTACCGGCGGCGATCACCATCTCCTGTTCAATTCTGGGGCTGGTGCTGGTTGTTACCCGGGATGCCTGGCTGAGCCTGTTTATGGCGGCAGTGGTGGTGCCAGACACCACCCTGCTGCCATTGCTCTGTATCGTGATGCTGCCCGCCTGGCTGTTGCTGGCGGGCAGACCGATGATGATTGCCTGGCGCGAAGATAAGTAATCAGGCGCTTTTACGCGCTTCCAGCGCCTGGATGATGCCGCTCAACAGCGGCGGAACATCGGCTTTCGGCAGCATAACCTCAATCAGCGAAAGCCGTTCCGGGTGCGCCACTCTCTCCAGCACCTCTTCCAGCTGCACCGTCTCACTCACCCGCCAGCACTCGGCCTGACAATCCAGGCTGAGGGCCTGCGGGATCTGCGTCCAGTTCCACAGCGCAATGTCGTTATAGCGCTGATTCGGGCCATGAATGGCACGCTCCACCGTGTAGCCTTCGTTGTTCAGGACCATGATCACGGGGCACTGTTTATCCCGCAGCATCGAGCCCAGCTCCTGAATCGTGAGCTGCGCCGCGCCGTCGCCGGTGATGGCAATCACGCGGCGATCCGGGCAGGCCGTCTGCGCGCCATAGGCGGCGGCAAGGGTATAGCCAATCGAGCCCCAGATCGGCTGAACGATAAAATTCACGTCTTCGGGTAACCGCAGCGCGCCGGCACCAAAGGCCGAGGTGCCCTGATCGGCGAGAATAATATCCCCGGGGCGAATATAGGTTTGCAGCGTTTTCCAGAAACTATCCTGCGTCAGCGTGCCGGGATGGACCGCATGCAGCTGCCGTGCCGGACGGTTCGCCGCGGTGGCGCTGACGTACTGATGGCACAGGCTCGAGAGCACCTCAATCGCCTGGGACATTGGGATCCCGGTGTACCAGACATCCCCGATCCGCGAGGCGTGGGGCTGAACGTCAATCGTCTGCTGATGCGTAAGCTTATGGGTGAACCCGGCGGTAAGCGTATCGGTAAATCGTGTCCCCACGCAGATCACCGTATCGGCGCCTTCAATGGCCTCGTTGACGTCGCCCGCACTGGCAGAACCGCTATAGGTGCCCGCGAAGCCCGGTTTGCGCTCGTCAAAAATTCCTTTCCCCATCAGCAGGGTGGCGTGCGCCATTGGCGTCTGCTCCACCAAGCGCTGGAGCTGGTTTTTCAGACCGTAGCGCAGGACCAGGAAATCGGCCAGCAGCGCGGTGCGGTCGCTCGCAGCCAGCCGTTTCTCTGCCGCCTGGCGGAAGGCATCGAGGCGGAAGCTGTCGCTTTCATAAAGACGGTCAATGAGAGCGCTTACAGGCGGACTGGCAGGTTTTTTGGCCACATCAGCAGGTAGCATGATGTAGCCGGGACGGCGCTCCCGGAGCATTTCGGTCAATACCCGGTCGATTTCATAGCAGGCATTTTGTTCGGTGAGGTGCGCCTGCGCGACGGTCACGGGCTCACTCATTTTATAGAAGTGACGAAACTCGCCGTCACCGAGGGTATGGTGCAGCAACTCCCCTCTTTTTTGCGAGGCGCTTCCCGGCGCACCCACGATATGCAGAACCGGTACATGCTCGGCGAAACTGCCCGCGATACCGTTCATGGCGCTAAGCTCGCCCACTCCAAAGGTGGTCAGCAGCGCGGCAAACCCTTTGCAGCGCGCGTAGCCATCCGCGGCGTAGGCGGCGTTCAATTCGTTAGCACAACCCACCCAGCCAATATCCGGGCTGGCGATAACGTTATCGAGGAACTGTAAGTTGTAGTCGCCTGGCACACCAAACAGATGATCGGCACCACAATCTGTAAGGCGGTCCAGCAGGTAATCGGCGACGGTGTAGGGGGTAAGCATGACTATTATCCTTATAATGTTGACTTCACTTTGAGTATTGAAGAAGCGTGATAGCTGTCCAGGAATGGTAATAATCAGAGCGTGGAAACCATGCTTTACGTATTTTTGCGCGGTAATCTGTTTGCCTCGGTAGTGGTGTAAACGTATACACTGAATGACTTTCTGACGCAGAGGGAAAACTCATGGGTTACCAGGCAGATCAAAATCGTTATCAATCAATGGTGTATCAACGATGTGGGCAAAGTGGTCTTAAGCTGCCCGCCATCTCCCTCGGGCTGTGGCACAACTTTGGCGACGCCACCCTGATTGAAAACAGCCGTCAACTTTTACATCGTGCCTTCGATCTGGGCATTACCCATTTCGACCTTGCCAACAACTACGGTCCGCCGCCGGGATCGGCAGAGCGTAACTTCGGGCGGATCCTGCAGGAAGATTTCAGCGCCCTGCGCGATGAGCTGATCATCTCGAGCAAAGCGGGCTATACCATGTGGGACGGGCCTTACGGCGACTGGGGCTCGCGTAAATACCTGATTGCCAGCCTCGACCAAAGCCTGAAACGGATGGGACTGGAGTATGTCGACATCTTCTATCATCATCGCCCGGATCCGGAAACGCCGTTGCAGGAGACGATGAAAGCGTTGGACCACGTCGTGCGTCAGGGCAAGGCGCTGTACGTCGGGCTGTCCAACTACCCGGCAGAGCTGGCCCAACAGGCTATCGAAATCCTCGATGATTTAGGCACCCCCTGCCTGATCCACCAGCCTAAATTTTCGATGCTGGAACGCGCGCCTGAGGAGGGATTACTGGATGTGCTTAAGCAGAAAGGGGTGGGATGCATTGCATTCTCGCCGCTCGCGGGTGGCCAGCTGACCGACCGTTATCTGAACGGGATCCCGGCAGATTCCCGCGCGGCCAGCGGCAGCCGCTTCCTGAACCCGGATCAGATCACGGAAGAAAAGCTGGTGAAGGTCCGTAAACTCAATGCGCTGGCCGAACGCCGTAATCAGAAATTGTCGCAGATGGCGCTGGCCTGGGTATTACATCACGAAGCTATCACCTCAGTGCTGATTGGTGCCAGCAAAACGGCGCAAATCGACGACGCCGTAGGTATGCTGGCGAATCGTCACTTCACGCCTGAGGAACTGAACGAAATAGAATCTATCCTGTTCAGCGCGAATTAAAAGCACTTTTAGCAAAAAGTGCTATGCCTTCTGAATTAGGAGTTAAAGCGATTATCCGGGGCTTTACCGCCCCTTAATATTGCGTTAACAAGCCGATTACGGCTCCGATCGTGAAGGAGAATAATAATGTTCAGGTCCCTGATTCTGGCAGCAGTATTAATGGCTTCAGCTCCGCTGGTCGCTAATGCTGGCGAAATCACCCTGTTGCCATCAGTAAAATTACAAATTGGCGATCGCGATAATTACGGTAACTACTGGGACGGTGGCGGCTGGCGTGACCGCGGCTACTGGCATCGTAATTATGAATGGCGTGGCAAACGCTGGCACAAACATGACAACGGCTACCATCGTGGCTGGGATAAACGTAACGCCTATGAGCGCGGCTACCGCGAAGGCTGGCGGGATCGTGATGACCATCGCGGCCGCAAAGGTCACGGACACGGACATCGTCACTAATATAAAAAAGGCGCCTCGCGGCGCCTTTTTTTATAACCCCAACGCCGTGCCGATAAGCAGCCACAGATTCAGGGCTACCACCAGCACCACTATCGCCCACCCTGCCCGTTTGACCAATGCACTGTTCACCAGATCGCCCATCAACGTCTTGTCGCTGGTAAACACCAGCAGCGGCACCAGCGCCAGCGCAATACCAAAACTCAGCAGCACCTGACTCATTACCAGAATGCGGGTTGGATCCAGCCCCATCAGGATCACAATAAAGGACGGCAGCATAGTGACGGCGCGACGCACCCATAAGGGAATATGGAAGCGCACAAATCCCTGCATCACAACCTGCCCCGCCAGGGTTCCGACCACCGTCGACGAGAGTCCCGCCGCCACCAGGCTCAGGCCAAAAATGGTGGCCGCCGCGTGGCTGAGTAAAGGTTCCAGCGTCAGATAGGCCTGATCGAGATCGGCAACACCGGTATGGCCGTTGAAGTGGAATGCCGCCGCGGCGGTGGCCATCATCGCCAGGTTAACAAAACCGGCGATAGTCATGGCGATCGCCACGTCCCATTTGGTTGCAGAGTAACGTTCATGGCGCGACCCTTCGTGCAGGTTTTGGGTCAGCGAGGAGTGCAGGTAAATCACGTGCGGCATAATCGTCGCCCCCAGAACCCCGGCCGCCAGGAAGACCGCTTCGGTGGTGGGCAGGCTCGGGATCGCCATCCCTTTACCTAACTGTACGAAGTCAGGCTGGGAAAAAATCAGCTCAACAATATAGGCCGCCGCCACGAACAGCAGCAGGCCACCAATCACCTTTTCGAGCGGCTTCTGCCCGCGTCGTTGCAGCATCAGGATCAGGAAGGTGGCGATACCGGTTAAAACCGCGCCCTGCAGTAGCGATACGCCCAGAATCAGCTTAAAGCCGATCGCGGCTCCGATGAATTCTGCAAGGTCGGTCGCCATGGCGATTATCTCGGCCTGCACCCAGTAAAACCAGACCAGCGGACGCGGATAGTGGTCGCGGATCTGTTCTGCGAGGTTTTTACCGGTGGCAATGCCCAGTTTGGCCGACAGCACCTGGATCATCATCGCCATCAGGTTGGCCCACACCACCACCCACAGCAGCTTATAGCCGAAGCTGGCCCCGGCCTGGATGTTGGTCGCAAAATTACCGGGATCGATATAGCCAATGGCGGCAATAAACGCAGGTCCCATTAATGCAAACCGCATTTTGCGTGCTGCTCTGCCACTGCTACTCTCATCAACGCGACTATTGGTCATTTTTGCCTCAGAAATATAGCCTTTGCTATGTTTAATGCTATCAAAATGCGAATGATTATCAAGTTCATTTAGTTTGTTTGTATTGATTACAGTGATAGCGAAGAACAATAAGCAGGCTGGACTCGTGGATAGGCTGACGGGCAAAAAATGCACGCAACCTTTGTGAAGCGTAGCACAGAAACTTAACTTTTAATTCATTTACACAACATAACGAAAATGTATCGTATGTCACTATTTTTGAGTCTCGTCACAGGACGTGACTATAGTGTGGCTTTGATCTCGTTTTCTTTACGCTTGTTTCATAGAATGTGCAGCGAAATTAAACCTGCCTCATATTTGGAGCAAATATGGACCGCGTCCTACATTTTGTCCTGGCACTCGTTGTTGTTGCCGTGCTTGCGTTGCTGGTCAGCAGCGATCGCAAAAAGATCCGCATTCGCTATGTTGTTCAGTTACTGGTTATTGAAGTATTGCTCGCCTGGTTCTTCCTGAACTCAGACGTGGGGCTGGGCTTTGTGAAAGGCTTCTCCGAGATGTTCGAAAAACTGCTCGGATTCGCTAACGAAGGGACCAACTTCGTGTTCGGTAAAATGAACGATGAAGGTCTGGCATTCTTCTTCCTGAAGGTGCTGTGCCCTATCGTCTTCATCTCTGCCCTGATCGGTATTTTGCAGCACATTCGCATTCTGCCAATTGTGATCCGCGCTATCGGTACCGTGCTGTCTAAAGTGAACGGCATGGGCAAACTGGAATCTTTCAACGCCGTAAGTTCCCTGATCCTGGGTCAGTCTGAGAACTTCATCGCCTATAAAGATATCCTCGGCAAAATGTCCCGCAATCGCATGTACACCATGGCGGCCACGGCAATGTCCACCGTTTCCATGTCTATCGTGGGCGCGTACATGACCATGCTCGAGCCAAAATACGTGGTTGCTGCGCTGGTTCTGAACATGTTCAGCACCTTTATCGTTCTGTCACTGATCAACCCGTACCGCGTGGATGAGAGTGAAGAGAACCTGCAGATGGCTAACCTGCATGAAGGTCAGAGCTTCTTCGAAATGCTGGGTGAATACATCCTGGCAGGCTTCAAGGTAGCGGTTATCGTTGCGGCGATGCTGATCGGCTTTATCGCCCTGATCTCCGCGCTGAACGCCCTGTTTGCTGCCGTGCTGGGCATCTCCTTCCAGGGCATTCTGGGTTACATCTTCTACCCGGTAGCCTGGGTAATGGGTGTGCCGGCAAGCGAAGCGCTGCAGGTGGGCAGTATTATGGCAACCAAACTGGTTTCTAACGAATTCGTCGCGATGATGGATCTGCAGAAAATCGCCGGTTCCCTCTCCCCGCGCGCCGAAGGCATTCTCTCCGTGTTCCTGGTCTCCTTCGCCAACTTCTCTTCTATCGGTATTATCGCCGGTGCGATTAAAGGCCTGAATGAAGAGCAGGGTAACGTGGTTTCCCGCTTCGGTCTGAAACTGGTTTACGGCTCCACGCTGGTCAGCGTCCTGTCTGCGTCTATCGCTGCACTGGTTCTGTAATCAGCTAAAAAAACCGGGGACTTATCCTCCCCGGTTTTTTTACGCCTGTAATTCATTGAGCGGGCGCGGTTTGCCCACTAAATACCCCTGAAGATAATCTACCCCCGAGGCGAGCAACATCTCGCGCTGCTCCTCCGTTTCAACATACTCCGCCACCACACACAGGGACCGGGTCTTCGCCAGGTTACAGATGGACTTCACGATCATCGCATCCATACTGTCACTACAAATATCCTTCACGAAGCAGCCATCAATTTTGATGACATCCGCCTGCAGGCGCTTGAGACGTTCATAATTGGCGTAACCGGTACCGAAATCGTCGATGGCAAGCTTGAAGCCGTAGTGACGCAGCTGCTGAATGTTGGCGATACTGACTTCCGAATTAGAGAACGCCTGCTCTTCGGTCACTTCGATGATCACCGTCTGCGGCCTTATCCCGTAGCGTTCAAACAGGGCAATGATCTCCGTCGCGACCTCTTTCTGCATCAGCGTCAAGGGCATCAGGTTCACCGAGAAACGCGCACAGCAATTTTCCGAGGGGTGATCCCGCAGCCATGCCAGCAGCGCCTCCACCACGCTGATATCGAAGCGCCGACTCAGGTTAAATTGCGCCACCAGCGGCAGAAACTTATCGGGGGTCAGGATCTCCCCTTCGCTCTCCAGACGCGAAAGGATTTCGTGGTAGCCCACGCCATCGCCTCTCTGGATGGGCTGCGCATACAGGCGTAAGCCGCCCTCGTCCAGCGCCCGTTTGACCCGGCTGAGCATTAGCACGCGCTCCGTCGTCTGTCCTGAGACCGTCTCCAGGCTGTTATTCAGCGACAAAACCTGATGCGCCGGGCAGGACTTTTCGGCCAGCCAGCTGAGCTGACCCAGCGTATGGTAGAGACTTTCGCCGCATTTGTACTCCACGCCTCCCCAGGCGCCGCCAAACTCAATATCCAGCCCGGTGTTGTTCCAGTAGATTTTACGGCTATTCAGATGATCAACAATGTGCTGTAACCGCGCCCCCGTTTCCGGGCCGCTGAGCACCACCACCAGTTCATTACCGGGGATCTGGAAAACATATTCATTAGGCATCAGCAACGGCTGCAACTCACGAATGATGGCGCGTTTACACTGCACCCGCATCATCAGGCCATAATGACGACTCAGAAACTCCAGATTATCCATTCGCAAACAGCACAGGGTGATGCCCTTGTTGTCGGTCAGAAAGGACTCCAGGGCGCGCAGGTTACGCAAGCCGGTCAGCGGATCGACCAGCGCCCTCTCCTGCCAGCCACGCTTAAGCCATTCGCTGCGCTGATAAATGCGCGACATGTAAGCCAGACAGATGGCGAAGGAGATAAGTACCGACAGCACAAACGCCAGCGAGTAACCATTCTGCACGCCCTGCAAAAAATTGCTGTTATAGGTCAGCAGCATCAATGCGCTCAACGCCCAACCCAGGATTATCAGCGGATAGCGAAATCGACTGATGCCAATTGTAAATAAAATGAAAATAACAGGCACCAGATAGCCGGCAATAATATCTGACGTAAAGGGTAAGCAGAGCAGAAGAAGCCCAACAATAAGGCAAATAAGTAATGCAGATGTAAATAACTGGTTTCGGGACGAAAAGGAATTATGTATATTTCTTCGCCAGAAGGCGCGCGCATAATTCGGATTAATAATCATTCTTAACGGATAATAGAACAGCATGGTAAAGATGATAACGGCGCAAACCAGGCTCTGAACATCGACAACATGATATATTACTGAGCCCCGGTCGGTGAAATTGGCGAGGGTAACGGGAAAATCGCAAATATAGCCTGCAAGGTACATCGACAGTTTTATTGCCAGCGGCAGAACAAACCCCAGCCACGCAATGCGCGCCGCCATGAACCGGCTGGGGACATGGTAGCGCCAGCGCGACCCCACCTGCCAGCGGAGTATGGCGCATACCGCTAAAGTACTAAATACCTGGCAAAAAAGCAGGATAAGATCCTGCTTTGCCGACAGCTGTAAATTCCATTCGTTAAGGATGGCAAAGCTGATAATAATCGGCAGGATGGCCTGACGACCAAATAATAATACGATCGCCAGCATGACGCTCAGCGGCATCCAAGCAAGATAAACCTCAAAGCCATCGACAATAGATTTGGGTGAAATAAGGCGGGAAAAAGGCACGACAATCATGCATAACGCCAGAGCAAGCAGGAAGCTCTTTCCGTTAATATCAATTATGTTTTTCATTAATTTTATTTAACTGTTTACCTGGCGAAATTAAATCCATATTAATAATAGATTCTTTAAAACCGTGATTCAACATTCCAGGCCAGGAAAAGTCATTACATAAAGTAAAGTTTTTACCCAAAAAAGCGATGTATTTGTCAACGTGGTGATAGTAAAGGATTTATTGCAGGCATAAAAAAACCCCCGCCATTCGGCGAGGGTTCAAATTTTGGTGGAGCTAAGCGGGATCGAACCGCTGACCTCTTGCATGCCATGCAAGCGCTCTCCCAGCTGAGCTATAGCCCCACAATTTTGTTTACGCGCCAGACTCTGTTGGGTTCAGAGTTTGGTGGAGCTAAGCGGGATCGAACCGCTGACCTCTTGCATGCCATGCAAGCGCTCTCCCAGCTGAGCTATAGCCCCATCGCGTAAAGCGTGTCGTGTTGACGGGCGGCATAATATGAATTCCCTTGCTGAGTGTCAACGGCAAATTATCACTCTGGCGTTCAACCGCTGAAAATTCATGCAAATGAATCACATTGCGAGAATGCTCGCAGTCATGAGTTAATCTTGTCACGTTTTCCAGTAAAACGGTGTTATAAAATGAACCACTCATTACCCACACTCTTACTCAGGAAATTGCATGATCAAGGAACGAATGACGCCAGAAGAGTTGGCCCGGCTCACTGGCTATAGCCGACAGACCATCAATAAATGGGTGCGTAAAGAGGGATGGTCCACATCGCCAAAACCTGGTGTTCAGGGCGGTAAAGCGCGTCTGGTCCATGTTAATGAGAAAGTACGGGAATTTATTCGCAATGCGCGTCGAGCCCCGGATGTGGCGACCTTACTGGAAGCAACCCCGGATAACTCGCTGCAGGCCCTGCTGATCACGCTGGCCAACGAAATGACACCGACAGAACAGAAACAACTTACCTCTTTATTACTCCGGGAAGGGATCACCGGATTGTTGCAACGCTTAGGGATTCGCGATCAGAACTGATATGAAAAGATTACGTAGCAAAATGACCACCGAGGAGCTGGCGGATACGCTGGGCGTCGCCAGACAGACCGTAAACCGCTGGGTGCGCAAAAATGGCTGGAAGACGGAAGGGATCAATGGCGTAAAAGGTGGGCGG
This sequence comes from Leclercia sp. TB492, assembly GCF_049974505.2. NCBI lineage: Bacteria > Pseudomonadati > Pseudomonadota > Gammaproteobacteria > Enterobacterales > Enterobacteriaceae > Leclercia > Leclercia sp. TB492. Next base: position 3,333,098 of record NZ_CM127572.1, read on the forward strand.
GCGCGCCTTATCTATATTGATGCGCAGGTGCGTGCGCACATCATGAATATTCCCGCCATTCGTAAACGACAGGCCCTCTACCAGCTGGCAGAGAGCACGGCCAGCTACGGTGACGCCAAGCCGGTTGCCGTGCTTCCTGGGATCATCAACGCGCTGGAGAATATGACCTTAACGGAACAGGAGCGGCTTGAAACGCTGCTTACACGGGAAGGGATACAAGGTTTTCTCGTGCGGCTGAGCATTCATCAGCCTGAGAATTAAAAAACGGCAGGGAAACCTGCCGTTTTATTTTTTTACTTCCTGATTACTGCTGGCTTTCGCGCTCAGCAATAAAGTCGAGCGCTCTGTTGATACGCGCCACGCTGCGGGTTTTACCAATCGCGTGTACCGTAACGTCCAGAGCAGGAGACTGACCGGCACCGGTAACGGCTACGCGCAGCGGCATGCCGACTTTACCCATTCCGACTTCCAGCTCATCCGCTGTCGCCTGAATAGCATGATGCACATTCTCAGCGCTCCACTCGGTAATGGCGGCCAGCTTGTCGCGAACCACTTCCAGCGGCTGACGCGCAACCGGACGCAGGTGTTTCTTCGCGGCGTCGGCATCGAACTCGTCATACTCTTCATAGAAGTAGCGGCAGTTTTCCGCGATCTCTTTCAGGGTCTTACAACGTTCACCCAGCAGTTTAATCAGGTCGGCCAGTTGAGGACCGTTGCGGGTATCGATGTTTGCCTGCTCGATGTGCCACTGCAGCTGGGTCGCAACGTACTCTGGTGGTAGAGTATTGATGTAGTGATGGTTCAGCCACAGCAGTTTATCGGTATTGAACGCACTGGCAGACTTACCCACCGCACTCAGGGTGAAGAGCTGGATCATCTCTTCACGGCTGAAGATCTCCTGATCGCCGTGGGACCAGCCCAGACGCACCAGATAGTTGAGCAGGGCTTCCGGCAGATAGCCGTCGTCACGGTACTGCATCACGCTGACTGCACCATGGCGTTTGGACAGTTTTTTACCGTCGTCGCCGTTGATCATCGACACGTGCGCGTAAACCGGAACCGGGGCATTCAGCGCTTTAAGGATGTTGATCTGACGTGGGGTGTTGTTGATATGGTCTTCGCCACGCACCACGTGGGTGATCGCCATATCCCAGTCATCGACCACGACGCAGAAGTTATAGGTTGGAGAACCGTCGGTACGGCGGATAATCAGATCGTCCAGCTCCTGGTTGCTGAATTCGATCGGGCCGCGGATCTGATCGTCAAAAATGACCGAACCTTCCTGCGGGTTTGCGAAACGCACCACGCACGGCTCGTCCGCGGCGTGATGTTGATGATCGTGGCGGCAGCGACCGTCGTAACGTGGCTTTTCATTATTTGCCATCTGCTCTTCACGCAGGGCTTCCAGACGCTCTTTCGAGCAGTAGCACTTATACGCCGTGCCTGCTTCAAGCATCTCATCAATAACCGCGTTATAGCGATCAAAACGTTTGGTCTGGAAATATGGGCCTTCATCCCACTCCAGGTTAAGCCAGTTCATACCATCCATAATGGCTTCGATTGCTTCCGGCGTGGAGCGTTCGAGATCGGTGTCTTCGATACGCAGCACAAACTCACCGCCCTGGTTGCGAGCAAACAGCCAGGAATAGAGAGCAGTACGCGCGCCGCCGACGTGCAGATAGCCGGTCGGGCTTGGCGCGAAGCGAGTTTTGATTTTCATGAAGTGGCCTTACAGTGATAAAGATGCCGACAACCGGCATATCCTGGAAACGAAAGTGGGCAATATTCTATCACTCCCGCCTGATTCCTCAATCTTGTTGCTGTCAGATCCTTATTCATAGCCGTTTTTGTTTAGAAATCATGCATCACTGGTGGTTTCGCGATCGTTTTGTTTAATTTTACGACGAACGAACAAAATCTTTAGAAAAGCCGTTGACTCATTTTCAACTCTCCCTATAATGCGACTCCACACAGCGGGGGTGATTAGCTCAGTTGGTAGAGCATCTCCTTTACACGGAGGGGGTCGGCGGTTCGAGCCCGTCATCACCCACCATCTACTTCGATAGATGCCGCAGTGTAGATAAGAATTGAGAATGGGCGATTAGCTCAGTTGGTAGAGCATCTCCTTTACACGGAGGGGGTCGGCGGTTCGAGCCCGTCATCGCCCACCATTCTCACCTTATCGATAGCAGTTCCGAAATGGGCGATTAGCTCAGTTGGTAGAGCATCTCCTTTACACGGAGGGGGTCGGCGGTTCGAGCCCGTCATCGCCCACCATTTCGGGTCGTTAGCTCAGTTGGTAGAGCAGTTGACTTTTAATCAATTGGTCGCAGGTTCGAATCCTGCACGACCCACCAATGTAAAAAAGCGCCCTAAAGGCGCTTTTTTGCTATCTGCGATATAGACAATTCGTACCTGCCAAAACTGGTAATTCCCCTCAAGCCATTCTTTACTCTGCCGATATCTCTTTCTTTGGCAGAGGAAATACGCATGACCACCATCCAGGCCTCCACACCTTCCATACAAACTCAAAGCAGTGGCAGCAGCAGTTCCGGCGGCAACGATATCGCTTCTCAGATCAGCCGCATCACGGCCCAGATAACTAAACTGACCCAGCAGCTCAAAGAACTTGCCGATGGAAGCGGTAGCGCTGAGGAAAAAAAGAAACAGCAAGAGCTTATTCAGAATCAGATCGCCATGCTGGAGGCGCAGCTGGCCCAACTGCAACATCGTCAGGCTGAAGAAGCACAACAGAAACAAGAACAAAATCAGGCCAAAGCGGAAGGCATTAATACCCCTTCTGCCGATCACCAGATTGATATCTACGTTTAATGCTCCCCGGCCGTAAACAGTGGATCCCGTATGCGGGCCTCGGTCAGCCGCTGCGCCTGCATACGAACCACCTCCCACAGTGCCTGTGCCGCCCCTGACAAAGAACGGTTCTTACGCCGTACCAGCATCAGCTTACGCTCGACGATCGGCGTGAAACGTTTGACCGTTAACCGGCTCCCCTGGGGCAACGGCAGCGCCAGTGCAGGAAGCACGCTGATGCCAATCCCGGCTTCCACCATCGGAAAGAGCGTGGCGGGATGGCCGATCTCCTGCACAATCGTCGCCTTTACCTGCTGTTCTGCAAGGGCTGCATCAATAAGGGGCCGGCTGCCAGAGGCGTAATCCTGTAACACCAGCTTTGCCCCCTGCAGCGCCTGCCAGGTGACCTGCTCATGAGCGGCAAGAGGATCGTCGTCACGACAGAGCAGTAAGAAGGGCTCCGAGAGCACCTCTTCGCACTCGAGGTCGCTGACCGGCCCCGGATCGATAACGATGCCGAAATCTACTTCCCCCTGACGGATGCTCTCCAGTACCCACTGCTGCGGTCGGTCGTGCAGCACAAAATTGATATCCGGATATTGCTGATTACTCTGCGCGATGCAGTGAGGAATGAGATGTGCCGAAATGGTCTGGCTGGCGGCGACGCGCACCGTCCCGGAGAGCTGCTGCCCTACCCGGCCCACGTCCCGCAACGTACTGGAGAGCTCATCGAGGATCCTCTCCAGCCGGGCCGCCAGCTGATGACCCGCCTCGGTCAGCATCACTTCCCGGGTGGTTCTGTCGATCAGCCGCACGCCGGTCTGCTGCTCCAGCTCTTTCACGCTGTGGCTGACCGCCGACTGGCTCAGGCCGATAATTTCCCCTGCACGGCTAAAACTTCTCGCCTGCGCGACGGTAACAAAAACACGCAACTGTCGTAACGAGTAATTCATCTGTTTTACTCATGAATTGATGCAATAAATCAATTTTATTTCTCAAAAGGAAGAAAGCACAATAGCGCTATCTGTTTTCAGGAGTGTTTATGAAACTTTTCCGCATTCTCGATCCGTTCACCATCACCCTTATCGTGGTTGTCCTGCTCGCCTCCTTCTTCCCCGCCGAGGGTGGCTTTGTGCCGTTTTTTGAAGGCCTTACCACCGCCGCCATCGCGCTGCTGTTTTTTATGCACGGGGCAAAGCTCTCCCGGGAAGCAATTATCTCCGGCGGTAGCCACTGGCGACTGCATCTGTGGGTAATGTGCAGCACCTTTGTCGTTTTCCCGGTGCTGGGCGTGCTCTTTGCCTGGTGGGCGCCGGTCAATGTCGATCCGGCACTCTATACCGGCTTCCTGTATCTCTGTATTTTGCCGGCTACGGTGCAGTCAGCCATCGCCTTTACCTCAATGGCGGGTGGCAACGTGGCGGCGGCCGTCTGCTCGGCGTCCGCCTCCAGCCTGCTGGGGATTTTCCTCTCGCCGCTGCTGGTTGGCCTGGTGATGGATATGCACGGGGCGGAAGGGAGTCTGGAGCAGGTGGGCAAAATCATGCTGCAGCTGCTGCTGCCGTTTGTGCTGGGACATCTTTCCCGTCCGTGGATCGGAGCCTTTGTGGCGAAGCATAAGAAGTGGATTGCCAAAACCGATCAGTCATCGATTCTGCTGGTGGTTTACTCCGCCTTCAGCGAAGCCGTAGTCAATGGTATCTGGCATAAAGTCGGGATCGGATCGCTGCTGTTTATCGTGGTGGTCAGCCTGGTGCTGCTGGCAATTATTATTGGTATCAACGTGTTTGCCGCGCGCCGCTTCGGGTTTAACAAAGCCGATGAGATCACTATTGTCTTCTGCGGTTCGAAAAAGAGCCTGGCGAACGGGATCCCGATGGCCAACATTCTGTTTCCAACTTCGGTGATTGGGATGATGGTGCTGCCGCTGATGATCTTCCACCAGCTGCAGCTGATGATTTGCGCGGTCATGGCGCGTCGCTACAAACGCCAGACCGACGAGTTGCAGGCCCAGGAGCAGGCCCGCACGGCAAAAGTTTAAGGACGACGCAGGGGCTGAACCAGCTGGGTCAGCCCTTCGGTTTTAATCAGCAACGTGAGCGCCATCAGCTCGCCAAGATGCCCGGCAGGAAACTCATCCTTACGGGCAAACCATAGCAGATACTCTTCCGGCACATCAATCAGTCGACGGCCTTTATACTTCCCGAAGGGCATTTCGGTATTGGCTATCTCGATAAGCTGCGCTTTATCCACGTTACTCTCCCAACAGACGCAGCATCTCTGCTTCATCAATCACGTCAATACCCAGCTCCTGAGCCTTTGCCAGCTTGGAGCCCGCCGCTTCCCCGGCAATCACCAGGTCAGTTTTCTTCGACACGCTGCCGGCCACTTTAGCCCCCAGCGCCGTCAGACGCGCTTTGGCATCATCGCGAGAAAGCTGGCTCAGGCTACCGGTTAGCACGACGGTTTTCCCGGCGAACGGGCTGTCGATCTCTTCGGCATTGATCACCTGCGGCGCCGGCCAGCGAATGCCTTCGTTAAGCAGCTGACCGATCACCTCGCGGTTGCTCTCTTCCGAGAAGAAATTAAAGACGTGAGTGGCGACCACAATGCCGACGTCCGGCACCTTTTGCAGCTCGTCAATCGTGGCCTTTTCAAGCGCCTCCAGCGTACCAAAATACGCTGCCAGCCCCGCCGCGGTCGCCTCGCCCACTTCACGGATACCCAGTGCATAGAGGAAACGGGCAAAGGTGGTTTCTTTGGATTTTTCCAACGCGTCGGCCACGTTCTGCGCGGATTTCGGCCCCATCCGATCCAGTCCGGTCAGCTTACCCGGCGTCAGGCGGAACAGGTCAGCCGGCGTATGGACGTACTCTTTCTCAACCAGCTGATCGATGATTTTGTCACCCATGCCGTCAACGTCCATCGCCCGACGAGAGACGAAGTGCTTCAGCGACTCTTTGCGCTGAGCGCCGCAGACTAAACCGCCGGTACAGCGGGCCACAGCCTCGCCTTCAACGCGTTCAACGTCTGAACCGCACACCGGACAGTGGGTTGGGAATTCAACCGCGCGCGTATCTTCAGGACGTTCTGACTCCACCACGTTCACCACCTGCGGGATCACGTCCCCGGCACGGCGGATAACCACCTTATCGCCAATACGCAGCCCCAGACGGTCGATTTCATCGGCGTTATGCAGGGTCGCGTTGCTGACCAGCACCCCTGCCACCTGAACGGGCTCCAGACGCGCAACCGGCGTTATTGCCCCGGTACGACCCACCTGGAACTCCACGTCGCGCACAAAGGTCATCTGCTCCTGCGCCGGGAACTTAAAGGCTACCGCCCAGCGCGGTGCACGGGCGACAAAGCCCAGCTGCTCCTGAAGCGCGAGGGAGTTAACTTTGATCACCACCCCGTCGATATCAAAGCCCAGCGTCGGACGATCTGCTTCGACCTGGCGATAAAACGCCAGTACCGCTTCCGGTGAGTCGCACAACTGCACACGGTTACTCACCGGCAGCCCCCACGCCTTAAACTGCAGCAGGCGGCCCAGATGGGTATCGGGCAGCTCGCCCCCCTCCAGGATACCTACGCCATAGCAGAAGAAGGTCAGCGGGCGTTTTGCGGTAATGCGCGGATCCAGCTGGCGCAACGATCCTGCCGCAGCATTGCGCGGGTTGGCGAAGATTTTGCCACCGGTGCGGCGCGCCTCTTCGTTAATTTTTTCAAAGCCCGCCTGCGGCAGGAACACTTCCCCGCGCACTTCCAGACGTGCCGGAATGTTCTCACCATGCAGCTTAAGCGGGATAGCGCGGATGGTGCGCACGTTGGTGGTAATATCCTCGCCGGTGGTGCCGTCGCCGCGAGTGGCGGCCCGGGTCATCACACCGTTTTCATACAGAATGCTGACGGCAAGACCATCCAGCTTCAGCTCGCAGCACCAGCTCAGGGCATCGGTCTGCTTCAGGCGATCCTGGACGCGTTTGTTGAAGGCGAGGAAGCTCTCTTCGTCGAACACGTTATCCAGCGACAGCATCGGTACTTCATGACGCACCTGGCTGAAAAAGGCCAGCGGCGCGGCGCCGACACGCTGAGTCGGTGAGTCCGGGGTAATTAAATCGGGACGCTGCGCTTCAAGCTCGCGCAGTTCACGCATCAAACGGTCATATTCCGCGTCCGGCACTTCGGGCGCATCCATCACATGATAAAGATATTCATGGTGGCGAAGCGTGGTTCGCAGTTCGGTAAGTTGTTGTTCGATTGAGTCCATGTGTCGCACCATTAATGAGAAAAACCCCCGACATGCGGGGGTTGAGGAGGTGTGAAACAAAACGCGGAAGTTTACGCGTTAGCTTCTTTAACTTCGCGGATGCGGTCCTGATACTCGCGCAGTTTCTGCGGCGTCATCATTCGACGCTGATCGTCGAGCACCATACCGCCGACTTCGTCCGCGATATGCTGGGCAGACTGCAGCATCAGCTTGAAGTTTTGCAGTTCATCGCCATAAGACGGCACCTGCATAAAGATGGTAATGCCCGGGGTAGTGAAATCACCGGTCATCTCCGGATCAAAGGTTCCAGGGTTAACCATATTCGCCAGGCTGAACAGCGATGGGCCGCTTCCGTCCGGGCTCAGATGGCGATGGAAGATGTTCATATCGCCATATTTGAAGCCCGCCTGGTGGATGCTGTTAAGCAGCACTTCGCCATTGATGGTCGTGCCCTGGTGGGCCGCCACGCTCATGACAATAACCGTCTCTTTGCGCTGCGGCTTTTCAACCACTGGCGCAGCTTCAACTACCGGTTCCGACTCGACAACAGGTGCAGGCGCAGGGGCCGGCTGCGGTTGCGGCGCTGGTGCGACAGGCTGAGGTGCCTGCTGCACAACCGGCTGCGGTTCAGGCTGAGCGGCATACTGAGGTTGCTGCACAGGTTGCTGGCGCACAGGCTCATGCTGCTGCGGTTGCGGCTGGTGTACCGGCTCGACCACCGGCTGCGGTGCAGCAGGACGTGGCTGAGCAGATGCGTAAGGCGGCTGGTACTGATGCTGCGGAGGCTGACGAGGCGCTTCTTGCTCCCCATGGCCTGCGCCGGGCGCAGTATTGGCCCGATGAACGCGTACTTCACCCACACCCTCGTCTTCCGTTTCTTCGATATCGTCATCGCTATCGTCGTCACGAGTAGACTTCATGCGCTTCAGTGGGCGATCGCGAAACATAGAAGAGCGCTCTTTACGGCTGGTCCAGAAACCATGTACCAGTAAAGCGATTATGGCGATCGCGCCAACAATGATTAATATCAGACGCAAATCCTGCATCATTATATTCTCTGTTGTTCTAACACCTTGCCACCACGGCAAACATTTACTCACTAAGAGTATTTGCCGATTACGTCAAGTGCAAGTGTATGGGGAGCATTCGCAGCATAAAGATGAACTAAATCGTGCTTTTTGCTGTTTTTTCGAACATTTCCGAACTGGTCAACGCGCCGCAACTGGCTAATATAGGCAGGCAATTTCACTGGTTGTGATAAAAGGAGCTCAACCTGGTTATGGTTTCATCAACATCTTCCCCTCCCCGCAGCGGCGTCTGGTACTTTTCTCAGGGCTGGAAACTGGTTTCGCTGCCGGGTATCCGGCGCTTTGTGATCCTCCCGCTGCTGATTAACATTTTGCTGATGGGGGGCGCCTTCTGGTGGCTGTTTACCCGCCTGGACACCTGGATCCCGGCTCTCATGAGCCACGTTCCCGACTGGCTGCAGTGGCTGAGCTATCTGCTGTGGCCCGTGGCGATCGTTTCGGTGCTGCTGGTGTTTGGCTACTTTTTCTCAACCCTGGCTAACTGGATAGCCGCGCCCTTTAACGGCCTGCTGGCTGAACAGCTGGAAGCGCGGCTGACGGGCGCTACGCCGCCGGACACCGGCGTTCTGGGCATCATGAAAGATCTGCCGCGCATTATGAAACGTGAATGGCAGAAGTTCGCCTGGTACCTGCCCCGCGCTATCGTGCTGCTGATCCTCTACTTTATTCCGGGGATCGGGCAGACGGTTGCCCCGGTGCTATGGTTCCTGTTCAGCGCGTGGATGCTGGCGATCCAGTATTGCGACTACCCGTTCGATAACCACAAAGTCCCGTTTAAAGAGATGCGTACCGCCCTGCGTGTCCGCAAAATGACCAATATGCAGTTTGGCGCGCTGACCAGCCTGTTCACCATGATCCCGTTCCTGAACCTGTTCATCATGCCGGTTGCGGTTTGCGGCGCAACGGCGATGTGGGTTGACTGTTACCGTGATAAACACGCGTTATGGAAATAATGCAAAAATGTGTAAACGGGGGATGGCTTATGCCATCCCTTATTCCATACTGATCCCCATTATTTCCACGCAGCATATAGATATGCGAATTCCTTACTTCCCCATACTTATTCAACAGGTATGCTGGGTCGGTATCCCAATTTCAAACAGTTAAGGACAGGCCATGAGTAAGATTTTTGAAGACAACTCGCTGACTATCGGTCACACGCCCCTGGTTCGACTGAACCGTATCGGTAATGGACGCATCCTGGCGAAGGTAGAATCTCGTAACCCAAGCTTCAGCGTAAAATGCCGTATCGGTGCCAATATGATTTGGGATGCGGAAAAGCGTGGCGTGTTGAAACCTGGCGTTGAGCTGGTTGAGCCAACCAGCGGTAACACCGGTATTGCTCTGGCCTACGTGGCCGCCGCGCGCGGTTACAAGCTGACGCTGACCATGCCGGAAACCATGAGTATTGAACGTCGCAAGCTGCTGAAGGCGCTGGGTGCGAACCTGGTGTTAACCGAAGGCGCAAAAGGGATGAAGGGCGCTATCCAGAAAGCTGAAGAGATTGTTGCCAGCGATCCGGCTAAATATCTGCTGCTCCAGCAGTTCAGCAACCCGGCTAACCCGGAAATTCACGAGAAGACCACCGGCCCGGAGATCTGGGAAGATACCGACGGTCAGGTTGATGTCTTTATTTCAGGTGTGGGTACCGGCGGTACGCTCACCGGCGTGTCTCGCTATATTAAAGGCACAAAAGGTAAAAAAGATCTGATTACCGTTGCCGTTGAGCCAACAGACTCCCCGGTGATTGCCCAGGCGCTGGCAGGTGAAGAGCTGAAACCAGGCCCGCATAAAATTCAGGGTATCGGCGCAGGCTTCATTCCGGGCAACCTGGATCTGAAACTGATTGATAAAGTGGTGGCTATCACCAACGATGAAGCCATCTCTACCGCCCGTCGTCTGATGGAAGAAGAAGGTATTCTGGCTGGTATCTCTTCCGGTGCTGCTGTAGCCGCGGCGCTGCAATTACTTGAAGATGAAACCTTTACCAATAAGAATATCGTGGTTATTCTTCCATCGTCGGGTGAGCGTTATTTAAGTACTGCACTGTTTGCCGATCTCTTCACAGAGAAAGAACTGCAACAGTAGTGCCAGAATGTAAATATCGCGTAAAAAAGCACCCATCCGGGTGCTTTTTTGTGGCCTGCTTCAAAGTTTTATCTCGTCTGGCATTGCTTCACCCTGTTAGCTCTGGTATTTAAGCTGACAATTATTTTGAAGCTCGAAATTAATCGATACACGAATTCCCGCTGCTGAATCGATTTTATGATTTGGTTCAAGTCTTGCTTTCGCGGCATAATGTTTAATGTCGAACGAGACGTCAGCAGCCTGACATGCCAGTACCGGAAATACGTTTGACACATCTGTGCCTCGTGCCGTTAAGCCGGTGCTAACAATACAGGCTAAAGTCCTGCCGCCAGGCTAGACTTTAGTTCCACAACACTAAACCAATAAGTTGGGGAAATACAATGTTCCAGCAAGAAGTTACCATTACCGCTCCGAACGGTCTGCACACCCGCCCTGCTGCTCAGTTTGTTAAAGAAGCGAAAGGCTTCACTTCTGAGATCACTGTGACTTCCAACGGCAAAAGCGCCAGCGCAAAAAGCCTGTTCAAACTGCAGACTCTGGGTCTGACTCAGGGCACTGTTGTGACCATCTCCGCTGAAGGCGAAGACGAGCAGAAAGCAGTTGAGCATCTGGTAAAACTGATGGCTGAGCTCGAGTAAGTTTCCGGGTTCTTTGTAAAAATCAGTCACAAGTAAGGTAGGGTTATGATTTCAGGCATTTTAGCATCCCCGGGTATCGCTTTCGGCAAAGCACTGCTGCTGAAAGAAGACGAGATCGTCATCGACCGGAAAAAAATTTCTGCTGATAAGGTAAATCAGGAAGTTGAGCGTTTTCTGAGTGGCCGTGCAAAAGCATCTGCGCAGCTGGAAACGATCAAAACTAAAGCTGGCGAAACTTTCGGTGAAGAAAAAGAAGCCATCTTCGAAGGGCACATCATGTTGCTCGAAGATGAGGAGCTGGAGCAGGAAATCATAGCCCTGATTAAAGATAAAGGCATGACGGCCGATGCGGCTGCACATGAAGTTATCGAAGGTCAGGCGACTGCCCTGGAAGAGCTGGACGATGAGTACCTGAAAGAACGTGCGGCTGACGTGCGTGATATCGGTAAGCGCCTGCTGCGCAACATCCTCGGCCTGGCCATCATCGATCTGAGCGCGATTCAGGATGAAGTGATCCTGGTTGCTGCTGACCTGACCCCGTCAGAAACCGCACAGCTGAACCTGAACAAGGTGCTGGGTTTCATCACTGACGCCGGCGGCCGTACCTCCCACACCTCTATTATGGCGCGTTCTCTGGAACTGCCTGCCATCGTGGGTACCGGTAGCGTGACCGCACAGGTTAAAAACGACGACTATCTGATTCTGGATGCCGTAAACAATCTGGTTTACGTCAACCCAACCAACGACCAAATTGAACAGCTGCGTGCCGTTCAGGAACAGGTTGCGACCGAGAAAGCCGAACTGGCAAAACTGAAAGATCTGCCGGCAATTACGCTGGATGGTCATCAGGTTGAAGTTTGTGCCAACATCGGCACCGTACGCGACGTTGATGGCGCAGAGCGCAACGGCGCGGAAGGTGTAGGCCTGTACCGTACCGAATTCCTGTTCATGGACCGTGACGCCCTGCCAACCGAAGAAGAGCAGTTTGCTGCTTACAAAGCGGTAGCTGAAGCCTGTGGCTCACAGGCGGTTATCGTCCGTACCATGGACATCGGTGGCGACAAAGAGCTGCCGTACATGAACTTCCCGAAAGAAGAGAACCCGTTCCTGGGCTGGCGTGCGGTGCGTATCGCCATGGATCGTAAAGAGATCCTGCGCGACCAGGTTCGCGCCATCCTGCGTGCTTCCGCTTTCGGTAAACTGCGCATCATGTTCCCAATGATCATCTCTGTTGAAGAAGTGCGTGCACTGAAGAAAGAGATCGAAATCTACAAACAGGAACTGCGCGACGAAGGTAAAGCCTTCGACGAAGCTATCGAAGTTGGCGTCATGGTGGAAACCCCAGCCGCAGCGACGATTGCCCGTCACTTAGCGAAAGAAGTCGATTTCTTTAGTATTGGTACCAACGATTTAACCCAGTACACTCTGGCAGTTGACCGTGGTAATGATATGATTTCACATCTTTACCAGCCAATGTCACCGTCCGTGCTGACGCTTATCAAGCAAGTTATTGATGCTTCTCATGCCGAAGGCAAATGGACTGGCATGTGTGGTGAGCTTGCAGGCGACGAACGTGCTACACTTCTGTTGCTGGGTATGGGTCTGGACGAGTTCTCTATGAGCGCCATTTCCATCCCGCGCATCAAGAAGATTATCCGTAACACGAACTTCGAAGATGCGAAGGTATTAGCAGAGCAGGCTCTTGCTCAACCGACAACGGACGAGTTAATGACGCTGGTTAACAAGTTCATTGAAGAAAAAACAATCTGCTAATCCACGAGATGCGGCCCAATTTACTGCTTAGGAGAGATGGCTAATGGGGTTATTTAGTAAACTGTTCGGTGACAAAGGCAACAGCGACACCGGAACTATTGAGATTGTTGCTCCGCTGTCTGGTGAAATCGTCAACATCGAAGACGTGCCGGATGTCGTGTTTGCAGAGAAAATTGTTGGTGATGGCATTGCTATCAAACCGACCGGTAACAAAATGGTTGCGCCGGTTGATGGTACCATCGGTAAGATTTTTGAAACCAACCACGCATTTTCTATCGAATCTGATAGCGGTATTGAGCTGTTCGTTCACTTCGGTATCGACACCGTCGAGCTGAAAGGCGAAGGCTTCAAGCGTATCGCTGAAGAAGGCCAGCGCGTTAAAGTTGGCGACCCGGTTATTGAATTCGATCTGCCACTGCTGGAAGAGAAAGCCAAGTCTACCCTGACTCCGGTTGTTATCTCCAACATGGACGAAATCAAAGAACTGATCAAACTGTCCGGCAGCGTTACCGTGGGTGAAACCCCGGTTATCCGCATCAAGAAGTAATTTCTTGCCGCACAGAAAAATGGCGCCTTCGGGCGCCATTTTTGTTTGTCAGGCCGGCAGAACCAGCTCGTCGTACCCTTTCTCCTGGGTGTGCTGCATCACCTGCGTTACCCGATCACCTGCCCGGCTTATCGCTGCGGCCACGCTTTCGCGCTGCACCAGGGCGCTCACCAGCTCTGAGCAGAAAAGATCCCCGGTACCTTTCAGATCGGCTTTAATGCGCGGGTGGGCGCTGACCGTCACGTTGTCGTGTGAAACCAGCACCACGTGGATGCTGTTAGCATCACCGGCAACCGGCGCACTGGTGATCGCCACCCACTGTAGCGTATCGGATAACAGGCCTTTGGCGGCGGCAATGGCGCTGGTATTGTCCCGGCACGACTTGCCGCTGAGAACTTCCAGTTCGTAGACGTTCGGCGTAATTCCCTGCGCCAGCGGTAGCAGGTGCTGGCGGTAAGCTTCCGGGATCTCTGGTTTGACGTAGGTTCCGCTGTCGGTGTCACCAATCACCGGGTCCACCAGGATCAGCAGATCGGGATGCTGCGCCTTGACCGCACCCAGCCACTCCGCCAGCAGAGCAATCTGGCTCGCGCTGCCCATATAGCCGGTAGTGACCGCTTTCAGCTCACGCAACACATCGCGCTCGCCCAGCGCTTTCAGGTAGCCGCTGAACCACTCGTCGGGTATCACCCCGCCATAAAAAGTGTCGTAGTGCGGGGTATTGCTGAACAGCACCGTCGGTATCGCCGTCACGTTGAGGTGATGCTGGCGAATATTGGGCACCGCAATGCTGTTACCGACGCTGCCGTACACCACCTGCGACTGCACCGCCACAATGTCGGTCTGCTGCGCCCGGGTTTTGTCCCGGAATAAAATCATTTCCATAGCGTTTAGATCCCTGCGCCCTGCGCATAGCTCTCCTCACCAAACACGCCGGTAGACAGATAGCGATCGCCGCGATCGCAAATAATCGCCACCACCACCGCCCCCGGCGTTGCCGCGGCTACCCGCAGAGCGCCGGCTACCGCGCCGCCAGAACTGACGCCGCAGAAAACCCCTTCGCGCACGGCCAGTTCACGCATGGTATTTTCCGCCTCGCGCTGATGAATATCCAGCACCTGGTCCACAAGCGAGGCATTAAAAATGCCCGGCATGTACTCCGCAGGCCAGCGGCGAATACCCGGAATGCTGCTGCCCTCTTCGGGCTGCAAACCAACAATGGTAACCGCCTTATCCTGCTCGCGCAGAAAGCGGGAGACGCCGGTGATGGTGCCGGTGGTGCCCATACTGGAGACGAAATGGGTGATGCGGCCCTCGGTCTGCTGCCAGATTTCCGGGCCGGTGGTGGTGTAGTGCGCATAAGGGTTATCGGGGTTGTTGAACTGATCCAGCAGCCTGCCTTCACCCCGGTTCGCCATCTCGAGGGCCAGATCGCGGGCCCCCTCCATCCCCTGCTCTTTACTGACCAGAATTAACTCGGCGCCATAGGCCAGCATTGCGGCACGGCGCTCCTGGCTCATGTTATCCGGCATCAGCAGCTTCATGCGATAGCCTTTGAGAGCAGCAATCATCGCCAGCGCAATGCCGGTGTTACCGCTGGTCGCCTCGATCAGCACATCGCCGGGTTTGATTTCGCCGCGCTTTTCCGCCTGAACGATCATCGACAGCGCGGCGCGGTCTTTGACCGATCCCGCCGGATTATTGCCTTCCAGTTTGATCCAGATTTCGCTGCCGTTGTCCGGTCCCATGCGCTGCAGTTTGATCAGAGGGGTGTTGCCGATGGTTTGTTCTAATGTATTCATGATCGCTGTCCAATAAAAAGCCCGGTGGCGCTTACGCTTACCGGGCCTACAGAGAGCATATGGTAGGCCGGGTAAGCGCAGCGCCACCCGGCAAAACTACGTGGGCTTAACCTATCAGGCAGATTCCGCCAGAGCAAGATCTCCACGCGTCTCGATACGATCCTTATCGTGATAAATGCGCGCATGTTGCAGCCCGACAAACAGACGTTCGCCGCGGTATGGCGGCTCCTCGTCGCGCATGACCACCGTCAACGGTTCGTTGTACCAGCCCAGCGGCTGCACGACCAGCTGGGTGTAGTGGCCTTTTGGACTGGCTTCCAGCACCTGTACCGGCAGCGGGGAATCCAGACTGGTGCGACGGCTGACGTCCACTTCCCACGGGCGCAGGAAGAGATCCACCGGCCCCTGATAGCCAGGCGTGTAACCCAGCGGCCAGCGATGGGCGCCAACGTGGAACTGACCGCCGCGAATATGGCCGTGCAGACGGTTCACTTCGCCCATAAACTCCAGCACAAAGCGGGTAGCCGGTTCGCGCCAGAGGTGCTCTGGCTCATCAACCTGCTCGATATTCCCCTGGCTCATCACCACCACCCGGTCGGCCACTTCCATCGCCTCTTCCTGATCGTGGGTGACGAAGACGCTGGTGAATTTCAGCTCTTCATGCAGCTGACGCAGCCAGCGACGCAGCTCTTTACGCACCTGTGCATCCAGTGCGCCGAAGGGCTCATCCAGCAGCAGGATCTGCGGCTCAACCGCCAGGGCACGGGCCAGCGCCACGCGCTGTTTCTGCCCACCGGAGAGCTGGGCCGGATAACGGTCCGCCAGGTGTGCCAACTGCACCATCTCCAACAGTTTGGTCACTTTCGCTTTGATGGTGGCGGCGTTTGGGCGTTCACGACGCGGCAGTACCGTCAGGCCGAAGGCGATGTTGTCGAACACCGTCATATGGCGGAACAGGGCGTAATGCTGGAACACGAAGCCCACCTTACGATCGCGCGCATGCAGGCGGCTGACGTCGGTACCGTGGAAGCGAATATGCCCGCTGGTCTGATGCTCCAGACCGGCAATAATACGCAGCAGCGTAGTTTTACCGGAGCCAGACGGCCCCAGCAGCGCCACCATTTGTCCGGAAGGGATATCCAGCGAGATATCGTTCAGCACCTGGGTGCGACCAAAGGACTTCTTAATATTGGCAATCTCAATGCTCATGATTTCCCTCCTGATGCTGGCGTTTGGCCTGATTCTCTAAACGCCACTGCACCATACTCTTTAAAAACAGGGTCAAAATAGCCATCAGCGTCAGCAGGGCTGCGGCGGTAAAGGAACCGACGGTGTTATAGTCCTGCTCCAGCAATTCAATTTGTAACGGCAGCGACAGGGTTTCGCCGCGGATCGAGCCGGAAACCACCGACACCGCGCCAAACTCACCAATCGCGCGGGCGTTAGTCAGCACCACGCCATACAGCAGCGCCCAGCGGATGTTGGGCAGCGTCACGCGACGGAACATCTGCCAGCCGGATGCGCCCAGCAGTACCGCCGCTTCGTCTTCATGGCTGCCCTGGCTGAGCATCACCGGCACCAGCTCGCGCACCACAAACGGACAGGTCACAAATACCGTCACCAGCACCATGCCCGGCCAGGCGAACATGATCTGTAAGTTATGTTCATCCAGCCAGCCGCCCAGCGGGCCGTTGGAGCCGTAGAACAGCAGATAGACCAGACCGGCCACCACCGGCGACACCGCAAACGGAATATCCAGCAGGGTCAGCAGCAGCTGGCGGCCCGGGAAGTTAAAGCGCGTCACCAGCCAGGCCAGCAAAACGCCGAAAACCAGGTTCACCGGCACGGTAATCAGGGCAATCATTACCGTCAGCCAGATGGCATGCAGCATGTCCGGATCGGCCAGATTTTGCAGCGCGGGCATGATCCCTTTGCTGAACGCTTGGACAAAGATGTACACCATAGGCACAACGAGAATAAAGGCGGACACCAGCACGCCCGTCCCTATCAGGAACCATTTCCCCCAGTTAATACGGGGCGCGTCGTAGCGCTTCAATTCAGTAACTTCCGCCATCAGTGACCTACCACGCGTCGACCAAAGCGACTTTGCAGAGTGTTAATTGAGAACAGCAGCAGCAGCGAGGCCGCCAGGATCACCGAGGCAATCGCGCTTGCCGCCGGGTAATCAAACTCCTGCAACCGGATAAAAATCATCAACGAGGTGACTTCCGTTTTCCACGCGATATTACCGGCGATAAAAATCACCGCGCCAAATTCACCGAGGCTGCGGGTAAACGACAGCGCTACGCCCGCCAGCAGCGCGGGAGAGAGCTCCGGCATGACCACTTTGCAGAAGCTCTGCCAGCGCGTCGCGCCGAGGGTTTCTGCCGCCTCTTCGTATTCCGGACCCAACTCCTCCAGCACCGGCTGCACGGTACGCACCACAAACGGGATGCTGGTAAAGGCCATCGCCACCGCAATGCCAAGCCAGGTATAGGTCACTTTGATATCAAACTTCGCCAGCCACTCGCCGTAAAGCCCGTTCACCGAGAACAGCGAGGCCAGGGTTAAACCGGCCACGGCGGTAGGCAGCGCAAACGGCAGATCCATCAGCGCATCCAGCAGCGTGCGGCCCGGGAAGCGGTAGCGGGTTAAGATCCACGCCATCAGCAGGCCGAACACGCCGTTGAAGATGGAGGCGACAAACGCCGACAGCAGCGTCACCTTATAGGCCGCCACCACCTGCGGGTTGCTGATCACCTCCCAGTACTGGGACCAGCTCATCTCAGAGAGCTGGACCACCAGCGCACTGAGCGGTAACAACAAAATCAGACAGACGAACAGCAGGCTGGTCCCGAGGCTTAAGGTAAAGCCCGGCAGCACACGTCTGGAGGAAACTGCAAACATTACTTACGCCCCGCCGCCAACAATTTGTCCAACTCACCGCCGCTGGCGAAGTGCGTTTTCATCACCTCAGGCCAGGAGCCAAAATGGTCTTCCACGCGGAACAGCTCGGTCTGCGGGAACTTATCTTTCAGCTTGTTCATCACGTCCGGGTTATTCACGCGATAGTAGTAATCGGTGATCACGGTCTGCGCCTGCGGGCTGTAGAGATAGTTGAGATAGGCTTTTGCCGCCTTCTCAGTGCCGTTTGCCTGCACGTTTTTATCCACCCAGGCGACCGGGAACTCCGCCAGCACGTTGGTTTTTGGGATAACCACTTCGAAGCCCTGCGCTTCATACTGTTTGCGAATGTTGTTCACTTCCGATTCAAAGCTGATCAGCACATCGCCCAGACCGCGCTCGGCGAAGGTGGTGGTCGCGCCGCGTCCGCCGGTATCAAACACTTCGACGTTTTTCAGGAACTGGGTCATGAACTGCTCGGTTTTGGCCTTATCATCACCGTCAGCTTTATCCGCAGCCCCCCAGGCGGCCAGATAGGTATAGCGGGCGTTGCCGGAGGTTTTCGGGTTCGGGAAAATCAGCTTCACGTCAGAACGCACGAGGTCGTTCCAGTCATGAATGTTCTTCGGGTTTCCCTTACGCACCAGGAAGCCCATGGTGGAGTAGAACGGCGAGCTGTTATTGGGCAGACGGCTCTGCCAGTCGGCCGGGAGCAGCTTGCCTTTGTCGTGCAGGATCTGCACGTCGGTAATCTGGTTGTAGGTCACCACATCCGCTTTCAGCCCCTGCAGGATCGCCAGCGCCTGTTTGGACGAACCGGCGTGAGACTGTTTGATGGTCAGCTTGTCGCCGTTATTATCCTTCGCCCACTGCTGTTCAAACGGCGGGTTCAGGGCGGCAAACAGCTCGCGGGAGACGTCGTAAGAGCTGTTCAGCAGCTCGGTTGCCTGCGCCTGAGCGACCAGCAACACTGAAGCTGCCAGCACCAGAGATCCTTTTTTCAGTACAGTAACGGCCATTGCGCACCCTAAGAGTTGTGATGATTTTCTTAGGGTCATCATATTTATAACGAGTACTAAAGGAGTAACGGTTTTATATACCGTTTGGTGATTTAGAAGCAGAAAAGGGAATAAGGCATTACTCCCCTCTCCCCTGTGGGGAGAGGGTCAGGCTGAGGGAATTACAGTGCAAGCAGACGCTCAACGGACGGCGCAAAGTAGTAGCCGCCGGTGACCGGCTTAGTGAAGCGCAGCATGGCGTCACGCTTGCCGTCGGTATCCCCGAACATGCTCAGCAGCTGCTGTTCGATGTTATACAGACGCGCACAGTAGGCGCAGAAGTAGAGACCGTGCGTACCGCTGGCGGTGCCGTACGGCAGGCTCTGGCGCACAATCTTCAGCCCTTTGCCGTCTTCTTTGAGATCCACACGGCTCAGGTGCGAGGTCGCCGGACGGTCATCGCCGTCGATCTCCTCGTTGGCCTCTTTGGTGCGGCCAATCATCATCTCCTGATCGTGTACGCTCATACGGTTAAGCTGTTTGAGGTTGTGCTCCCAGCGCTGGACGAACACGTAGCTGCCGCCCGCGTCCACGCCCTCTTTGATGACCGCCACGTCACGACGGACCTCATCCCCTGCCGGGTTTTCGGTGCCGTCAACGAAGCCGCTCAGATCGCGCTCTTCCACCCAGCGGAAACCGTGGATCTCTTCTTTCACTTCGACGCAATCGCCAAAGGCGGCCATCGCGGCCTGGGCAATGGAGAAGTTCACATCGTGACGCAGGGAGAGAATATGGATCAGCACGTCGTACTGGGTGGCCGGGGCCAGACCTTTGCCGTAAGGGACAAAGTCTTTCAGCTCTTCGGCCCCTTCCCCACCGCTCAGCTGACGCCAGACGTTGTGGCCGAACGCCACCACCGCGCCGCAGTGGGCATCCGGGAATTTGACCTGGAAGGTGGCCAGTTTATCGATAAAAACTTTGCTGGCCGCACGCAGGGCATCAATATCCCCTTTGACATTGGCTTCAATCCAAATCGCCGCGCGGCAATGTTCTGGCAAAATGCCACTCTGAACCTGAGACATCGCTCCTCCTGAAAAAAAGATGCCACGACGTCGTGGCATTGTTGGCGGCGATTATACCCGCTTTTTCAGCGAGGCGGCTTGTCCAGGCGCAATTTACTGCTGCCAGATAATTTTGCTGATTTTCCAGTTCTTCAGCGTGTCGTCAGACGGCATCAACCCCTCCGGGCCGCTCCAGGTTCCGCTAAACTGGTAGCTGATATGCTGGCTGCCGTCGGCCTTACACTCCACCGTTACGCTGTCATCACCCGGCACGCTGACGCAGTTGCCGTAGGCTTTCTGATACAGGTCGCTGAACGGGGTCCCGATCTTCACGCCATTGTCGGTTTCGATCTCGCTGTCCAGCACCTCCATGCGCCCGACAGTGGATTTATCACCGTTAATCACCAGCGCCAGCTGGTCATCTTTCATCGCTTCAAAGTAGTGCACGATGGTACCGTTCTGCGTTTTCATGCCGCTACGCAGACGGTAATCGCCGCCTAACGCCGATTCGATGGCGCTCTGTTCCAGCGCCGTAGCGGCACTGAGATTCCCCACGCCCTGCTCGGTCACCTCCGTGGATGAACCGAACCAGTTCCAGGGGTAGGCCGCAGACCAGTTCACGGCGGAGAGCGTTGAACAGCCCGTCAGGACAACGGGGAGCGCGCATAACAGTAAACGCAGCGATTTCATCGGGAGATCCTTTCTGGTTAATTTGACGCTTGTTGGAGTGCAGCATCGCTAAAAAGTGCCGTTTAATCTTTTTCAGGCGTAAAACAGGCGCGCAGGCGGGGATGGGTCAGCAGCCACAGCAGCGCCACGATATCGGCTACCAGCAGCGCAATGCCCGGCCCACTCACGGCCTCACCGTTGAGCCACAGCAGGGGTTGCCAGCCCAGCAGCACGCCCTGGGCGAGGATCAACAGCCAGCGCAGCGCGCGCCACAGGCGCGGCACGAGATGGCGCCGCCCGCTCAGTAAAAAGGCCAGCACCGCCGGGATCCCCGGCAGCAGCCCGAGCCAGAAGTTATCGTGGTCCGGATAAAACAGGTTCAGCAGGGTATTGCCCTGATCGCGGGAAGCCCCGGCCAGCACGAACAATACCCAGGTGCGCGCCTGAAGCAGCAGCACGCACCAGAACAGAAACGGCAGGCGAACCCGACCGTGGCTGTCATAGTCCCCGGGGTGAAAATCAATACTCTTCATCTTCTATCAGGCGTTTGCCCAGCGTCAGCACGTCGGCATGTTCATAGTTGAGACGCTCGTACATACCCAGCACCACGTCATTATCTTCACGCACCATGATCTGAATCTTCGGACAGCCCCGGGCGATCAGTTTCTTTTCCAGACGATTGAGCAGCGCGTTGGCAATGCCACGCCCGCGAAACTCCGGGTGAACCCCCAGGTAGTACGCCGAACCACGATGCCCGTCGTAGCCGCCCATCACCGTGCCCACTACTTCGCCATTCACTTCCGCGACCAGAAACAGACTGACGTCATGGTTGAGCTTGCGCTCGATGTCCATCTCCGGATCGTTCCACGGTCGCAGTAGATCGCAGCGCTCCCAAAGGGTGATCACCTCTTCGAAGTCTGCCTGGCGAAAAACGCGTATCTCCATGGTATTAACCGCCTTTTTGGGTTTAAAAACAGTGATTATGACGCGAACGCCCTCTTTCGCCAATATCCAGCGAAAAAGGTCAGGAAATTTGGCATAATGGCACTTTGTCACGTATTGAAATGAAAAGTAAAACAATTCGCCACATGGACTGTCGTAACGGAAAAGACGATACGATATAACACCAGGACCCCAATTTTTACAATTCAGGCCGCATGAGCACATTCAAACCATTAAAAGCACTCACATCGCGTCGTCAGGTTCTCAAAGCGGGGCTGGCGGCCTTAACGTTAACGGGCATTGCAAAGCAGGCTCAGGCAAAAGACGAAAGCACCCTTAAAACCAGTAACGGACACAGCAAGCCGAAAACTAAAAAGCCCGGTGCGAAGCGTCTGGTAATGCTCGATCCGGGCCATGGCGGCATCGATACCGGCGCCATAGGCCGTAACGGCTCTAAAGAAAAACATGTCGTGCTGGCGATTGCAAAAAACGTCCGGGCGATTTTACGCAGCAACGGCATTGACGCCCGCCTGACCCGCTCCGGCGACACCTTTATTCCGCTGTACGACCGGGTGGAGATTGCCCACCAGCACGGTGCCGATCTGTTTATGTCGATCCACGCTGACGGCTTTACTAACCCCTCGGCGGCGGGTGCTTCGGTATTTGCCCTTTCCAATCGTGGCGCCAGTAGCGCCATGGCAAAATACCTCTCTGACCGTGAAAACCGTGCGGATGAAGTGGCCGGAAAGAAGACCACCGACAAAGATCATCTGCTCCAGCAGGTGCTGTTTGACCTGGTGCAAACCGACACCATCAAGAATAGCCTGACCCTCGGCTCGCATATTCTGAAGAAGATTAAGCCGGTGCACCGTCTGCACAGCAAGGGTACCGAGCAGGCGGCGTTTGTGGTGCTGAAATCCCCGTCGATTCCCTCTGTGCTGGTGGAAACCTCCTTTATCACCAACCCGGAAGAAGAGCGATTGCTGGGCACCAGGGCGTTTCGCCAGAAGATCGCCAACGCCATCGCCTCCGGGATCATCAGTTACTTCAACTGGTTCGATAACCAGAAAGCGCACTCCAGGAAACGTTAATGAAACCCAATGCACAGCTGGTCAAAACCTTTCTGCTGCAGTTGCAGGATGAAATTTGCCAGAAACTGAGTGCCGTCGATGGCGGTGAATTTCAGCAGGATGAGTGGCAGCGCGAAGCCGGCGGCGGCGGGCGCAGCCGCGTGCTGCGTAACGGCGGCGTGTTCGAGCAGGCCGGGGTTAACTTTTCCCACGTTCACGGCGATGCCATGCCCGCTTCGGCCACCGCGCACCGCCCGGAGCTGGCGGGCCGCAGCTTCGAAGCGATGGGGGTCTCGCTGGTGGTGCATCCGCATAACCCCTACGTGCCCACCAGCCATGCCAACGTGCGCTTTTTTATCGCCGAAAAACCGGGTGCCGATCCGGTGTGGTGGTTTGGCGGCGGCTTCGACTTAACGCCTTTCTACGGGTTTGAGGAAGACGCAATCCACTGGCACCAGACCGCGCATGACCTGTGCCAGCCCTTTGGTGAGGACGTCTACCCGAAATACAAGAAATGGTGCGATGAGTACTTTTATCTGAAGCACCGTGACGAGCAGCGCGGCATTGGCGGGCTGTTCTTTGACGATCTGAACACCCCGGATTTTGATACCGCCTTTAGCTTTATGCAGGCGGTGGGCAACGGCTATACCGACGCTTATTTACCCATTGTCGAGCGGCGTAAAAGCCACGATTACGGCGTGCGCGAGCGCGAGTTCCAGCTCTATCGTCGGGGGCGTTACGTGGAGTTCAATCTGGTGTGGGACCGCGGCACGCTGTTCGGCCTGCAGACCGGCGGGCGCACGGAGTCGATTCTGATGTCGATGCCGCCGCTGGTGCGCTGGGAGTATAACTTTGATCCGAAAGAAGGCAGCCGCGAGGCTGCCCTGAAGGAGTTTATTAAGGTTCGGGACTGGATTTAATTGCCGGGCGGCGCATTCGCTTGCCCGGCCTACAAAACCTGTAGGTCGGATAAGCGAAAGCGCCACCCGACCCATCCCCATTACAGCGGCTGGGTCTGCGCCTCTACCACCGCCAGCGCCACCATGTTCACAATACGACGCACGGACGCAATCGGGGTTAACACATGCACCGGTTTCGCCACGCCCATCAGTACCGGCCCAACGGTCACCCCTTCCGAACTGGAGACGCGCAGCAGGTTATAGCTGATACGCGCCGCTTCGACGTTCGGCATGATCAGCACGTTGGCTGAGCCTTTCAGCGGGCTGTCCGGCATCCGCTCGTTACGAATGCTCTCCACCAGCGCGGCGTCGCCGTGCATCTCTCCGTCGATCATCAGCTCCGGCGCGCGCTCGCGCACCAGCTCCAGGGTCTGGCGCATTTTGCACGCGGCCGCCGATTTGGAGGAGCCAAAGTTGGAGTGCGACAGTAGCGCCACCTTCGGTTCGATACCGAAGCGACGCACCGTTTCCGCAGCCATCACCGTGATCTCCGCCAGCTGCTCCGGGGTAGGATCGTCGTTGACGTAGGTATCGGCAATAAAGGTGTTGCCGCTTGGCAGCAGCAGGGCATTCATCGCCCCGGCGGTATGTACCCCCTCGCGATAGCCGAAGATCTCCTGCACCACGCTGAAGTGCTCGTGATAGTCGCCAATGGTGCCGCAGATTAGCGCGTCAGCTTCACCGCGGTGAACCATGATCGCCCCGATCACCGTGGTGTTGCCGATCACCGCCCGCTGGGCCTGCTCCTGGGTGATCCCCCGGCGCTTCATGATGGCGTAGTATTCGTTCCAGTACTCCTTAAAGCGCGGATCGGACTCATTGTTGACGATCTCGAAGTCCACGCCCGGCTTAATTTGCAGCCCCAGCTTCTGGATACGCATCTCGATCACGCTCGGACGACCAATCAGGATCGGCTTCGCCAGCCCCAGGCTCACCAACTCCTGAGTGGCGTGCAGGACGCGCGCCTCCTCCCCTTCTGCCATCACCACACGTTTGGCGTCCGTGCGCGCCTGGGAGAAGATCGGCTTCATGAACAGGTTGGTTTTATAGACAAACTCGGTCAGCTTATCGACATAGGCATCGAAGTCGGTGATAGGCCGTGTCGCCACGCCGGAGTCCATCGCCGCTTTGGCGACCGCCGGGGCGATTTTGACAATCAGACGCGGATCGAACGGTTTCGGAATAATGTAGTCCGGGCCGAAGCTCAGATCCTGATCGCCATAGGCGGAAGCCACCACTTCGCTCTGCTCCGCATGTGCCAGCTCGGCAATAGCGTGAACCGCCGCCAGCTTCATCTCTTCGTTAATGGCGGTCGCGCCGACGTCCAGCGCTCCGCGGAAGATGAACGGGAAGCAGAGGACGTTGTTCACCTGGTTCGGGTAATCGGAACGGCCGGTACAGATGATCGCATCCGGGCGGACCGCTTTTGCCAGCGGCGGCAGGATCTCAGGCTCCGGGTTCGCCAGGGCGAGGATCAGCGGTGCGCGCGCCATCTTCATCACCATCTCTTCGTTCAGCACTTTCGGGCCCGAACAGCCGAGGAAGATATCCGCGCCGTCCATCACATCCGCCAGGCTGCGCTTGCCGTCGTCGTCCACGGCGTAGGCAGCTTTGGTCTCCGCCATATTGGCTTCGCGGCCTTTATAAATCACCCCTTTGGAATCGCAGACCACGATGTTGTGCTTCTGCATCCCCAGCGCCACCAGCAGGTTCATACAGGCGATGGCTGCCGCGCCCGCGCCGGAGACCACCATCCGCACGTCAGAGAGGTTCTTCTCCACCACCCGCAGGCCGTTCAGAATAGCGGCGGTGCTGATGATCGCCGTTCCGTGCTGGTCATCGTGGAACACGGGAATGTTCATCCGCTCGCGCAGCTTCTGCTCGATATAAAAACATTCCGGCGCTTTAATGTCTTCGAGGTTGATGCCGCCAAAGGTCGGCTCCAGCGCGGCCACCACGTTGATGAATTTGTCCGGGTCCAGCTCATCCACTTCAATATCAAACACGTCGATACCGGCGAATTTCTTGAACAGCACGCCCTTGCCTTCCATTACCGGTTTACCGGCCAGCGCCCCGATATTGCCCAGCCCCAGCACCGCAGTGCCGTTGGAGATCACCGCCACCAGATTGCCGCGGGCGGTGTATTTGTAGGCCGCCAGCGGATCTTTTTCGATTTCGAGACAGGGCGCGGCCACGCCCGGCGAATAGGCTAACGCCAGGTCGCGCTGGGTGGCGAGGGGTTTGGTCGGAGAGACCTGAATTTTGCCAGGTACGGGGAATTCATGAAAATCGAGGGCACTCTGTCTTAACTGCTCGTCCATTGTAAGGTTCCTTTCACGTATCGTTCAAAATGGGTGATGTTGTTATGGTCTGAGTTCACCCTGGATGGCGGATAGTATCGCTGCTGCCCGCCGCTCAAACTTTGAAGGCTGCCAAACTCTCACCATCAAAAAACAAAAATTGTTATCAATTTATAACAATCATGTTACCTGCCCATCAAAGCAAGACCATGTCCGTCTGCTATGCTTTTTTGTTAAGTACATCGCGAATTTCACAGAAGTGTGATCTAACACACTCCACCAACTCTTTTATTTTCAAGGAGTCATTACTTATGAACCAACTAGACGGCATCAAACAATTCACCACGGTCGTTGCTGACAGCGGTGATATCGAATCCATCCGCCACTACCAGCCACAGGATGCGACCACCAACCCATCGCTGCTGCTGAAAGCCGCCGGGCTCTCGCACTTCTCGCACCTGATTGACGACGCCATTGCGTACGGTAAAGGACGGGGGAAAACCAAAGAGCAACAGGTCGCTGAGGCCAGCGATAAGCTGGCGGTTAATATTGGTAGCGAAATTCTGAAAAGCATTCCGGGACGGGTCTCTACCGAAGTGGACGCACGCCTCTCCTTTGACCAGGAAAAAAGCATCGCCAAAGCGCGCCATCTGGTGAAGCTCTACGAGGAGCAGGATGTCGAAAAATCGCGCATTCTGATCAAGCTGGCCTCCACCTGGGAGGGGATCCGCGCCGCCGAAGTGCTGGAGAAAGAGGGAATTAACTGCAACCTGACGCTGCTGTTCTCCTTTGCTCAGGCACGCGCCTGCGCCGAAGCCGGGGTGTTCCTGGTGTCACCGTTCGTCGGGCGTATTTACGACTGGTATCAGGCCCGCCAGCCGATGGACCCCTACGTAGTAGAGGAAGATCCGGGCGTAAAATCCGTTCGCAATATCTACGACTACTATAAGCAGCACCGCTACGAAACCATCGTGATGGGCGCCAGCTTCCGCCGCACCGAGCAGATCCTTGCCCTTACCGGCTGCGACCGCCTGACCATCTCCCCTAACCTGCTGCAGGAGTTACAGGAGAAAGAGGAAGAGGTGGTCCGTCGCCTGGTGCCTTCTTCAACGGTGTTGCCAAAACCAAAACCAATGACCGAAGCCGAATTCCGCTGGGAGCATAATCAGGACGCCATGGCGGTCGATAAGCTGTCAGAAGGGATCCGTCTTTTCGCGGTCGACCAACGCAAACTCGAAGATCTGCTCGCCGCCAAACTGTAACCTTGCCATGGAGTGAACTATGTCCCGTAAAGAGTTAGCCAATGCCATTCGCGCCCTCAGCATGGATGCCGTGCAAAAAGCCAATTCCGGTCATCCAGGCGCACCAATGGGTATGGCCGATATCGCAGAAGTGTTGTGGAATGATTTCCTGAAGCACAACCCCAACGATCCGACGTGGTACGACCGCGACCGCTTTATTCTCTCTAACGGTCACGCGTCGATGCTGCTCTACAGCCTGCTGCACCTCTCCGGCTATAACCTGCCGCTTGAGGAGCTGAAAAACTTCCGCCAGCTGCACTCGAAAACCCCGGGTCACCCGGAGCTGGGTTACACCCCTGGGGTGGAGACCACTACCGGCCCGCTGGGTCAGGGGCTGGCGAATGCGGTCGGGCTGGCGATTGCCGAGCGCACGCTGGCGGCGCAGTTTAACCAGCCGGGACATGAGATTGTCGATCACAATACTTATGTGTTTATGGGCGACGGCTGTCTGATGGAGGGGATCTCCCACGAGGTCTGCTCCCTGGCGGGCACGCTGGGGCTGGGCAAGCTGATTGGTTTCTACGATCACAACGGTATCTCCATCGACGGCGAGACCGAGGGCTGGTTCACTGACGACACGGCAAAACGCTTTGAAGCCTACCACTGGCATGTGGTGCATGAGATTGACGGTCACGATCCTGAGGCGCTGAAGGCGGCCATCCAGGAAGCGCAAAGCGTGACCGATAAACCGTCGCTGATTATCTGTCGCACGGTCATCGGATTTGGTTCCCCGAACAAAGCCGGCAAAGAGGAGTCGCACGGCGCGGCACTGGGCGAAGAGGAAGTGGCCCTGACCCGCCAGAAGCTGGGCTGGAAATACCCGGCCTTTGAGATCCCGAAAGAGATCTACAAAGCCTGGGATGCCCGCGAAGAGGGCGAAAAAGCGCAGGCGGCCTGGAACGACAAATTTGCTGCCTACCAGAAAGCGCACCCGGAGCTGGCGGCCGAGTTTAGCCGTCGCATGAGCGGCGGGCTTCCCGAGAACTGGGAAGAGACCACCCAGGCGCTGATCGAAAACCTGCAGGCCAACCCGGCGAAGATCGCCACCCGTAAGGCCTCGCAGAATACCCTCAACGCCATTGGTCCGATCCTGCCGGAGCTGCTGGGCGGCTCGGCGGATCTGGCCCCGAGCAACCTGACCATCTGGTCGGGCTCAACCTCGCTTAAAGAAGATATCGCCGGGAACTACATCCACTACGGGGTGCGCGAGTTCGGCATGACCGCCATTGCCAACGGCATCGCCCATCACGGCGGATTTGTGCCTTACACCGCCACCTTCCTGATGTTCGTGGAGTATGCGCGTAACGCCGCGCGTATGGCGGCGCTGATGAAGGCCCGGCAGATCATGGTCTATACCCACGACTCCATCGGGCTGGGGGAAGATGGCCCGACCCACCAGGCGGTGGAGCAGCTGGCCAGCCTGCGTCTGACGCCGAACTTCAGCACCTGGCGTCCGTGCGATCAGGTTGAAGCCGCGGTGGGCTGGAAGCTGGCAATAGAGCGCCACAACGGCCCGACGGCATTGATCCTCTCCCGTCAGAACCTGGCGCAGATCGAGCGTACCCCGGAGCAGGTGAAAAATATTGCCCGCGGGGGATACATCCTGAAAGACAGCGGCGGCAAGCCGGATATTATTCTGATTGCCACCGGATCGGAGATGGAGATCACCGTCAAGGCGGCGGAGAAGCTGACCGCGGAAGGCCACGCGGTGCGGGTAGTGTCCCTGCCTTCAACGGATATTTTTGATGCTCAGGATGAGGCGTACCGCGAGTCGGTGCTGCCGTCGGACGTTACGGCGCGCGTGGCGGTCGAAGCGGGTATTGCGGACTACTGGTACAAGTATGTCGGGCTGAAAGGGAAGATTGTCGGGATGACCGGCTATGGTGAATCGGCGCCTGCCGACAAGCTGTTCCCGTTCTTCGGCTTTACGGTTGAGAACGTGGTAGAGAAGGCGCAGGCCTTACTGTAAGTGCCTTGCCCGGCGGCGCTACGCTTGCACGGGCCTACAAAACCAAAAAACGGTAACCTTATGGTTACCGTTTTGCTTTTATCTTGTGATCCACAACGTGGGCCAGGAATCGGGTCCATGCCAGTTATCGCAGCTCGGCTCTTCCGCATAACGCACCAGACGGAAACGCTGTCCGGTAAAGCGCCAGCGCGTCTGGATCCCGCAATCGGCAATGCCGCGTCCCAGCGCGAGGGTGGTCAGCTCGCGGCTCTTCTCATCGAAGCTGGCGTTCATCAACTCCATCTCGCTGCTGTCGCTCGACGGCACAAACGGCAGGCGCAGGCGCACCGCATGGGAGGCAAACGGCTTCTTACGCGACACCAGCCAGGCCAGATCGACGGTGTTATAGGCCCCAGCCTCACAGCTGATCATCAGCAGCGCTTTGTCATCGGTTAAGGCGGTGACCCGCACTTCACGACGCGCCGGGTCGAGTGAGCACTGGCTGTTGTTAATGCGCCAGGTGCCATAGTCGGTCAGATCGCTGCGCTCTTCGCGGGTTAACGGCGTGGGGGTCGGGTTGACTACGGCAACCTCTTTCAGCGCTGGCGCGGGCGGTACGCTCAGCGGCGGTTGCGCGCCTTTGTTGATCCACGCGGTTTCACTCCCGCCACGCTTTTGCTGGGCATCGATAAACTGCAGGGCCTCTTTCAGCCCATCCAGGGAGATGACCTGCTTGCCATCCGCCAGGGTGATGGCCTTTTTCTGCTGAAGCGTGGTCAACAGAGCAGTAATAGTGGCGGCATGATCGGTGGTCAGACGCCAGGGAGTCACCTGCCAGTGCGGTGGAGCAAGCTGCAGCGGCTCGCCGTCAAGCAGCAGGCGGGGCGCGATAGCGGGCTGTTTAGGGTCGGGCGTGGCCAGCCCGCCGAGATCGATGCGCAGCACCGCATCGGTTTTTGCCCCGGCGCTGCGGCTCAGCGTCATTACCAGCCCGTTATGCTCACCGGTATTGCGCGCGATACAAAAGTTCTGGTTGTTGCAGGTCACCTGCCAGTCAGTAAACGACTGCTGTGCAGGTGCCGCCTGAACCAGAGCCGCGGGCAGCACGCTGAGCATAAAGATAAGAAAAAGGCTGTGACGCATGAATAGCAGGATCCCGGAAGCAAAGACAGACAAACAGACCGTATCTTCCTGCTCAGGCCGGGGTTACTCAATCAGATTTATCGGATAGATTTATATGAAATACATCTTATTAAGAATAATAATATCAATCCATTAACCCGGAGCTGCGCAAATACTGTAAGAGTATCACCGTTTTGCCGTCCCGTATTTCACCCGATTGAACCATCAATAACGCCTCGCTGAAGGGCAGCTCCAGGACCTCGATCTCTTCGTCCTCTATCCCGCCGCCCTTGCCTGCGCGCTGGGCGTCACTGTATTCCGCCACGAAGAAATGGACGATTTCCGTCACGCCGCCGGGGGACATGTACAGCTCAAACACCTTGCGCGCGTTACCGACGACAAAACCGGTCTCTTCGATCGCCTCTTTGCGAATGCAGACTTCCGGCTCATCGTTATCCAGCAGCCCGGCGCAGGTTTCGATCAGTCGCCCGTCGGGATTGCCGTTCACCCAGGTGGCGATGCGGAACTGGCGGATCAGCACCACGCTCTGCTTCTCAGTGTTGTAGAGCAGGACAGTAGCGCCGTTACCCCGATCGTAGACTTCACGTTTGTGGCGCACCACTTCGCCGTTACGCCGCGTCAAATCGTAGGTCAGGTTGCGCAGAATGAAATAGTTATCCGAGAGGCACTTGTCTTTAATCAGTTCAATTTTCAAGTTTATACGGGCTCCGTTACGCGTCATGCTGGTCATACTACGCTGAGAAGCCCGCGTTGTCGTCCGTCAGGTTAATGCGGGGCGGGTGCCTCGACCCCAAGCCAGTCAGCGATGCCCTGGGCGGCATGCCGCCCTTCCGCCATTGCCGTGACCACCAGATCGGCGCCGCGCACCGCGTCGCCACCGGCAAAGATCTGCGGGTTGCTGGTCTGATAGCGGTAGCGCGTCTCGACGCTGGCGGCGATCCGCCCCCAGTCATCCACCTCGACCCCCTGCGCCTGTAGCCAGGGCATGGCATGCGGGTTGAAGCCAAAGGCCATGATCACCGCATCGGCAGGCATGACAAACTCGCTACCCTCGACAGGCACCGGACGGCGGCGGCCCTGGGCATCAGGCTCGCCCAGCCGGGTGCGCAGGAGGCGAATGCCGTTAACCTGCCCGGTCTCGTCGAGGGTCAGCTCCACCGGCTGCACGTTAAACTCAAAGGCGGCCCCCTCTTCCCGGGCGTTTTTGACCTCTTTTTTCGAGCCCGGCATGTTGGCTTCATCCCGGCGGTAGGCGCAGGTGACGCTGGCGGCCCCGTGACGCAGCGCGGTGTGCACGCAGTCCATCGCCGTATCGCCGCCGCCCAGCACCACCACGTTCAGCCCGGTGGTATCGACAAAGGGCTCCTCTACCGACGGGGCCAGCCCCATCAGCTGCCGGGTGTTGCCCACCAGGAACGGCAGGGCATCGTAGACCCCGGGCGCATCCTCATGGGGAATGCCCGCCTTCATCGAACGGTAAGTGCCCACGCCAACAAACAGGGCATCGTACTCGCTGAGCAGCTGCGTCAGCGGGAGATCTTTACCCACCTCGCAGTTCAGCTCGAAGCGGATGCCCATCGCCGTGAAGATCTCCCGACGGCGGGCCAGCAGCGATTTATCCAGCTTAAAGGCCGGAATGCCGAAGGTAAGCAGGCCGCCGATCTCCGGGTGGCGGTCAAAGACCGTGACGCTAACGCCGCGGCGGATTAACGCATCGGCGCAGGCCAGCCCGGCGGGCCCGGCCCCGATGATGGCGACCTGCTTATTGACGGGCGTGACCTGGCTCAGATCGGGCCGCCAGCCTTTGGCCAGCGCCTGGTCGGAGATATAGCGTTCGATGTTGCCGATGGTCACCGACCCGGCAACGTCGCGCACCGTGCACGCCCCTTCGCACAGTTTGTCCTGGGGACAGACCCGGCCGGTTATCTCTGGCAGGCAGTTGGTCTGATGGGATAACTCCACCGCAGCGTCGATATCCCCGGCCTTGACGCAGTCAATCCACTGGGGAATGTGGTTGTGCAGCGGGCAGGTCCATTCGCATACCGAATGTTCCCCGCAGGTCAGGCAGCGGTCGGCTTCACGCTGCGCCTGCGCCGGACGGAACGGCAGATAGATTTCGTCGAAATTACCTGCCCGCGCCTCGGGGGAGAGTTTATCCGGCTCGCCGCGCGCGGCCAGGGCATACATCCGCTCGCGCTTGCCGATCGTCCGGGGAGTCACCGCCGCCCCGGTCTGCCACGGCTGCGCCTCATGGCGCGCCGTGCGCACCTGCCGCGTACGGGTCAGCTGATTCAGGGTATCGGGCGTGACCCTTGATAAGGCATCCGCCGGGCAGTTCGCCACGCAGGCCGGCCCCTCGGGGCGATCCAGGCAGAGATCGCACTTCTGCGCGGTGGCCGACTGCGCCCCGGTGACCACCTCCATAGTGCCAAACGGGCAAGCCACCACGCAGGCTTTACAGCCGATACACTTCTGCTCATCAACCTGCACGCTGTCGCGCATCCGACTGATGGCGCCATTCGGGCAGCTTTGTAGACAGGGGGCGTTTTCACAGTGGTGGCAGGTAACAGCGCTGTGCTTATTGCCCTCTTTCACCACGGTGATACGGGGGGTAAAATGGCGCGCGCTGAGGGCATGCTGTTCATTATGATGCGCCATGACGCACGCCACTTCGCAGGCTCGACATCCAATGCATAACTGGCTATTAGCCATAATAAAATGATTCATCACGGTTCCCCTGCTGGCCTAAATAACCTTATTCTTTGTATGAATAATGTATTTACCCACCGCAACGGGTTGAGGCAATGTTCAATTGCCCAGGAACGCGAACTATTTCGCCTGAACCTGTGTCAGATCAATTAATTTCATTCCTGATGAAATGACGTTTCATTCCCCCTACGGAAACGTTGTTCAGGTCTGTTTCGTATTAGCTCAGGACGCGATTTGTGATAGTTAAACAACCGGTTTCACGCAGCCTTGCCCGGGCCTTTTTCGCCATCATTGCCCTGTCGCTGCTGACGAGCGCCATTGCGCTGTTTACCCTCGCCAGCAGCCAGCGCGACGCCGAAGCGATCAACCTGGCGGGGTCACTGCGGATGCAGAGCTATCGCCTGGGTTACGATATACAACGGGGCAGCGCCGATCTGCTGCCTCATCGACAGGCCTGGCAGCAAACGCTG
This sequence comes from Leclercia sp. TB492, assembly GCF_049974505.2. Taxonomy (NCBI): domain Bacteria; kingdom Pseudomonadati; phylum Pseudomonadota; class Gammaproteobacteria; order Enterobacterales; family Enterobacteriaceae; genus Leclercia; species Leclercia sp. TB492. The sequence goes on from NZ_CM127572.1 coordinate 3,366,589, forward strand.
AATGCCCCCGCCCTGCTCACCCTGAAAAGCTGGTACGTGCCGGATGAGGTTCAACAGCGTTATCACCTGCTGCAGCTGGCGTGGCAGGGTGTTAACGAGAAACTCGATCAGGGTGATTACGCCTGGTATCAGAACCATATGGATGAGTATGTGGCGCGTATCGACGCCTTTGTCCTCTCCCTGCAGCATTACGCCGAACATAAAATCCAGCTGGTGTTCGCCATCTCCTTTGCCGGCGCGATCGGCATCATTCTGCTGGCGCTCAGCACGCTGCGGCGGATCCGCCAGCAGGTGGTCGCCCCGCTCAATCGTCTGGTCGCCTCCAGCCTGCACATCGAACAGGGCCGGTTTGATACCCCGGTGCCGGATACCGATCTGCCGAACGAGCTTGGCCTGCTTTCCCGCACCTTTAACCATATGGCCGCCGAGCTGCACACCCTGTACCGCTCTCTGGAAATTTCGGTTGAAGAGAAGACGCACCATCTGCACGAGGCCCACCAGCAGCTGGAGATGCTGTTTACCTGCTCGCAGGAGATGAACACCAGCAAGATCGACAGCCACTGCTTCCGTCATATCCTGCAGACCGTGCGCGAATACACCGGGATCGCCTGGCTGGCGCTGCATACCAGCGACGGCTGGAAAATGCAGGAGGGCGAGGCCGCCGAGCACCTGGAGACGCAGGTGCTGCCGGTCATTATGCTGGAGACCCGGTTCGGTGAGCTACGCTGGCAAAGCGAGCAGCGCGCCGTGCCGATCCCGTTGATGAAAAGCGTCGCCACCATGCTCGGGCGCGGCCTCTTTTCCAACCAGGCGCAAAAGCACTACCACCAGCTGCTGCTGATGGAGGAGCGCGCCACCATCGCCCGCGAGCTGCACGACTCGCTGGCGCAGGTGCTGTCGTATCTGCGCATTCAGCTGACGCTGCTTAAACATGCGGTGCCGGAGGAAAACGAGGCAGCGCAGGCGATCATTACCGATTTCTCCCGGGCGCTGAATGCCGCATACCGCCAGCTGCGCGAGCTGCTTACCACCTTCCGCCTGACGCTGAACCAGGCCAACCTGCCCGCTGCGCTACAGGAGACGCTGGACGATCTCCAGAAGCAGACCGGCGCAACACTGCGCCTCGACTGCCAGCTCTCCTCCCTGGCGCTGGACGCCCAGATGCAGGTCCACCTGCTGCAAATTGTGCGCGAGGCGGTGCTAAACGCCATCAAGCACGCCCAGGCCAGCGACATTGAGGTCAGTTGCGTTACCGCCCCGGACGGTAGCCATAGGGTGAACATTTGCGACAACGGTATCGGGATTGGCGACGCCAGCGAGCCGCCGGGTCACTACGGTCTGAATATCATGCGCGAGCGCGCCGACAGGCTGGGGGGCACCCTGCACTTCTCGCAGCCGCCCGGCGGAGGGACGCAGGTCAGCGTCTGTTTCCGCTCGTCAGCCGCTACCGAGGGTAAATAACGGTAAAAACGGGGGGAATGTCACCAGTCAGCCATGCGGATAGACAATACTCACCGCTTCACAACGGGCAACGACGCGAATAAAGCGCATGATAATTTACATTATCTCCTTTATTTCTCCACGTTTGGCATCCGCCTTGCCGCTAGAGTTATGCGGGCAATGTACAATGACGACGCGCAGCAAAACGAGGTCTTATTTTAATGGCGAATTTTTTCATCGATCGCCCCATTTTTGCCTGGGTGCTGGCAATTTTGTTGTGCCTGACCGGCACGCTGGCCATTTTTTCCCTTCCTGTTGAGCAGTACCCGGATCTGGCCCCGCCTAACGTGCGGATCACGGCTAACTATCCGGGGGCATCCGCGCAAACTCTGGAGAACACCGTCACCCAGGTGATCGAGCAGAACATGACCGGCCTCGACAACCTGATGTACATGTCTTCCCAGAGCAGCGCCACCGGGCAGGCGACGGTCACGCTGAGCTTTACCGCGGGCGCTGACCCGGATGAAGCGGTGCAGCAGGTGCAAAACCAGCTGCAGTCCGCGCTGCGTAAGCTGCCGCAGGCGGTGCAGAATCAGGGCGTGACGGTGCGTAAAACCGGTGATACCAACATTCTGACCATCGCCTTTGTCTCCAATGACGGATCGATGGATAAGCAGGATATCGCTGACTATGTCGCCAGTAATATTCAGGATCCGCTCAGCCGCATCAACGGCGTGGGGGATATCGACGCCTACGGCTCACAATACTCGATGCGCATCTGGCTCGACCCGGCGAAGCTGAACAGTTTTCAGATGACGGCGAAAGATGTTACCGACGCCATCGAATCACAAAATGCGCAGATTGCGGTCGGCCAGCTGGGCGGGACGCCGTCCATTGATAAGCAGGCGCTGAACGCCACCATTAACTCCCAGTCGCTGTTGCAGACCCCGGAGCAGTTCCGCGATATCACCCTGCGCGTCAACCAGGATGGTTCGGAAGTGCGGCTGGGCGATGTCGCCACCGTCGAAATGGGTGCCGAGAAGTACGATTACCTGAGCCGCTTTAACGGCAAAGCGGCCTCCGGGCTGGGGGTAAAGCTGGCCTCCGGCGCCAACGAAATGGCCACGGCAGAACTGGTCATTAACCGCCTCGATGAGCTGTCGCACTATTTCCCTCACGGGCTCGAGTACAAAATCGCCTATGAAACCACCTCCTTCGTGAAGGCCTCGATTGAAGATGTGGTGAAAACCCTGCTGGAAGCCATCGCTTTGGTGTTCCTGGTGATGTACCTGTTCCTGCAAAATTTCCGCGCCACGCTGATCCCGACCATCGCCGTGCCGGTGGTACTGATGGGCACCTTTACGGTGCTCTACGCCTTTGGCTATAGCATCAACACCCTCACCATGTTTGCCATGGTGCTGGCGATAGGCCTGCTGGTGGATGACGCCATCGTGGTGGTGGAGAACGTCGAGCGTATCATGAGCGAAGAGGGGCTTTCCCCGCGCGAAGCGACACGAAAATCGATGAAACAGATTCAGGGGGCGCTGGTAGGTATTGCCATGGTGCTGTCGGCGGTATTCGTGCCGATGGCCTTCTTTGGCGGTACCACCGGCGCAATCTACCGCCAGTTCTCCATTACCATCGTCTCAGCCATGGTGCTGTCGGTACTGGTGGCGATGATCCTCACCCCGGCCCTCTGCGCCACTCTGCTTAAACCGCTGCATAAGGGCGAACAGCACGGCCAGAAAGGGTTCTTTGGCTGGTTCAACCGCATGTTTAACCGCAACGCCGCGCGCTATGAGGCGGGCGTCGGGCGGATCCTGCACCGCAGCCTGCGCTGGGTGCTGATCTACGTCCTTCTGCTGGGCGGTATGGTGTTCCTGTTCCTGCGTCTGCCGACCTCGTTCCTGCCCCTTGAAGACCGGGGCATGTTTATCACCTCGGTGCAGTTGCCCAGCGGCTCTACCCAGCAGCAGACCCTGAAGGTGGTTCAGCAGGTGGAGTCCTACTTCTTCACCAAAGAGAAAGACAACGTGCTGTCGGTGTTTGCTACCGTGGGCTCTGGCCCTGGCGGGAACGGGCAGAACGTGGCGCGTATGTTCGTGCGCCTGAAAGACTGGGATGAGCGCGATGCCAAAACCGGCAGTTCATTCGCCATCATCGAGCGCGCCACCAAAGCCTTCAGCCACATCAAAGAGGCGCGGGTCTTCGCCAGCAGCCCACCGGCCATCAGCGGGCTCGGCAGTTCGGCAGGTTTTGATATGGAGCTGCAGGATCACGCCGGAGCCGGGCATGTGGCGCTGATGGCCGCCCGCGACCGACTGCTGGAGCTGGCCGGGGAGGATCCTTCCCTCACGCGCGTGCGCCACAACGGTCTGGATGACAGCCCGCAGCTGCAGATTGATATTGATCAGCGTAAGGCGCAGGCGCTGGGCGTGGACATTGACGATATCAATGACACCCTGCAAACCGCCTGGGGCTCGAGCTACGTGAACGACTTTATGGATCGGGGCCGCGTGAAAAAGGTCTACGTGCAGGCGGCAGCCAAATACCGCATGCTGCCGGACGATATCAACATGTGGTACGTGCGCAACAAAGACGGCGGCATGGTGCCCTTCTCGGCCTTCGCCACCTCGCGCTGGGAGACCGGATCTCCGCGTATGGAACGCTACAACGGCTATTCAGCGGTAGAGATTGTCGGTGAGGCCGCGCCGGGGGTCAGTACCGGCACCGCCATGGACGTGATGGAAAATCTGGTGCAGCAGCTGCCTGCCGGGTTTGGCCTTGAGTGGACCGCGATGTCCTATCAGGAGCGCCTCTCCGGTGCCCAGGCGCCGGCGCTCTATGCGTTGTCGCTGCTGGTGGTGTTCCTCTGTCTGGCCGCCCTGTATGAGAGCTGGTCAGTGCCGTTCTCGGTCATGCTGGTGGTGCCGCTGGGGGTAATCGGTGCCCTGCTCGCCACCTGGATGCGCGGGCTGGAGAATGACGTCTACTTCCAGGTCGGGCTGTTAACGGTCATTGGCCTCTCCGCGAAGAACGCCATTCTCATCGTCGAGTTTGCTAACGAGATGAATGAGAAAGGCCAGGAGCTGATGGCTGCGACCCTTGACGCCTGTCGCCAGCGCCTGCGTCCGATCCTGATGACCTCGCTGGCGTTTGTCTTCGGCGTGCTGCCGATGGCCACCAGCTCTGGGGCGGGATCGAGCAGCCAGCACGCGGTGGGAACCGGGGTAATGGGCGGGATGATCTCCGCCACCATCCTCGCCATTTACTTTGTTCCGCTGTTCTTTGTGCTGGTCCGCCGACGTTTCCCGCTAAAGGAAAAACAGAAATAAGATATTGAAAATGAAAAAGGCGTCCTTACCGGCCGCCTTTTTTATGTGTTTATTTTCACATTATTGTTATTTAGCTAATTAAGTGCTCTTGCAGTTCTTCCTGAATGTCATTTACGAAGCATGCCTTCGATAAAATCTTTCCAGTTCCCCAGTTCACGTTCAATCATAACTACCTCTCTTATTATTATGGCCATTCTACGAGAATATATCATCATTGTGAAGACTTTTTAATCAGTGATACTGCTCTACCCCCGTTGGTACGACTGGCTTGTAGATAATATGGGTCCAGTCCGATAAATTTTATGTGACCAACTGCAATATTTTGAAATAACCTTAATTAACGACGAAAAAATTAATTAGCGGCTGTTCTTACACGACTTTTTAGCACTTGGACTTCTATGCGATAAAGGTGAAATAATATTCATGCGCTGTACATTATTTATACCACCCCTCAATATAAAATTAAGTAATAAAACAAATGTGTTATATTTTCGCAATCGCTTAAACATCGAAAATACTGAGCAATCGCTCCCTGTTAAGACAAAAGGATTCACCATGATTACCCTTTACGGCATCAAAAATTGCGACACCATCAAAAAGGCCCGCCGTTGGCTGGAGGCAAACAACGTCGATTACCGTTTTCACGACTATCGCGCCGACGGTCTTGATGCGGATTTAATGCAAAAATTCATCGCGGAACTGGGCTGGGAAGCCCTGCTGAACACCCGCGGTACCACCTGGCGCAAACTGGATGAGAGCCTGCGCGCCAGCATCGACAATGCCGACAGCGCCGCCGCCTTAATGGTTGAAATGCCAGCAATCATCAAACGCCCATTGCTCTGGGCGCCCGGTAAGCCTATGCTGCTGGGTTTCAACGAAAACCAATACCAAACCTATTTTATTGAGGTGTAGTCTATGTCATGCCCGGTCATTGAGCTGACTCAGCAGCTTATTCGCCGCCCCTCCCTGAGCCCGGACGATGCGGGTTGTCAGGCGCTGATGATCGAACGCCTGCGGGCGATTGGTTTTACCGTCGAACCTATGGATTTTGGCGATACGCAAAATTTCTGGGCCTGGCGTGGTCAGGGCGAAACGCTGGCGTTTGCCGGACATACTGATGTGGTGCCAGCCGGTGACGCTGACCGCTGGATCAATCCTCCTTTCGAACCGACGATCCGCGACGGCATGCTGTTTGGTCGCGGCGCGGCGGACATGAAAGGTTCTCTGGCAGCGATGGTGGTTGCCGCCGAACGTTTCGTGGCGCAATACCCGAATCATAAAGGCCGTCTGGCGTTTTTGATCACCTCTGATGAAGAGGCCAGTGCCAAAAACGGCACCGTGAAGGTGGTAGAAACGCTGATGGCGCGTAACGAACGCCTGGATTACTGCCTGGTGGGTGAACCGTCCAGCACCGAAGTGGTGGGTGACGTGGTCAAAAATGGCCGTCGCGGCTCCATGACCTGTAATCTCACTATTCACGGCGTTCAGGGCCACGTAGCCTATCCGCATCTGGCCGATAACCCTGTGCACCGCGCCGCCCCGATGCTCAACGAGCTGGTGGGTATCGAGTGGGACAAGGGTAACGACTATTTCCCGCCAACCAGTATGCAGATTGCCAATATCCAGGCCGGCACCGGCAGCAACAACGTCATCCCCGGCGATCTGTTTGTGCAGTTTAACTTCCGCTTCAGCACCGAGCTGACGGACGAGATGATTAAAGCCCGCGTCGCGGCACTGCTGGAGAAACACCAGCTGCGCTACAGCGTGGACTGGTGGATCTCCGGTCAGCCATTCCTCACCGGGCGCGGTAAGCTGGTGGATGCGGTGGTTAACGCTATCGCGCACTATAATGAAATTAAACCGCAACTGCTGACCACGGGCGGCACATCCGACGGACGTTTTATTGCCCGTATGGGTGCGCAGGTGGTGGAACTTGGGCCGGTAAATGCCACGATTCATAAAATCAATGAATGCGTGAATGCCGCTGATTTGCAGCTGCTGGCCCGTATGTATCAACGAATCATGGAGCAGCTCGTCGCCTGACGGTTGCCCCCAAGAAGGATAAGCGAATGGACTGGCTGGCTAAATATTGGTGGATCCTGGTACTGGTTTTTCTGGTAGGCGTGCTGCTGAACGTGATCAAGGATCTCAAGCGCGTTGACCACAAGAAATTCCTCGCCAACAAACCTGACCTCCCTCCGCATCGTGACTTTAACGACAAGTGGGACGACGAAGACGACTGGCCGAAAAAGGACCAGAAGAAGTAACGCCTTTACCCTCTCCTTGCGGGGAGAGGGTTATCCTCAGAAAAACTCGACAATACCGTCGTCGTTCGGCTTGCCGCCGCTGAGCGCTTCATCGAAATAGTGTTTCGGCACGGTAAAACGCAGATGGTCCAGCGCGAACTGGATGCTGCGGTCGTCAATGGCGTGCCCAAGATCGTCGACAATATCCAGCGTCACATCGCCGCCCGCGCGGATCAGCGCCTCCTGACCGGCAACCGCATGAGACAGCTCAATTACGCGATCTTCTCCGCCGTGGATAAGATGGATAGTGGTCTCGGTGGTCGCCCGCTCGGGCAGGGTCGCATAGCGGCCATTGAATGCAATCACCCGGGAGGCTAATCCCGCCTCGGCCTTCACGCTCTCCAGCGCCATGATCGCGCCCTGAGAAAAACCGATCAGCGCGGTGGCATTTGCCCCGACACCGCTTTGCTGCTGCCAGTAACGCACCGTGTCAACAAAGGTCGGCATGATCGCATCCACACGCTCCTGACGGTTCTCTTCGGTCACGCCCTGCACCGAAAACCACTGACGGCCATTCGGACCGCACGGCTCAACGCCGCCCACGCTCACCACCAGGGCATCGGGAAATAGAGGCGCAAACCAGCTGCCAATCTGCGCCATATTAGCCGGGTTATCGCCGACGCCATGAAACAGCAGCAACAGCTGTTTAGCCGGGCGATCGGGGCTCTGGACAACAAAATGGTCATGTTTCATGGCAGTCTCCTTGATTGATAAGCGGGATTCTACGCCTGACAGGCAGAATGAACATGCCGGTTTACTGATGAAGTCATTGAAAAAATTGCCATTGCAAAACGCGGTGCTTCAGCCTCTGACAACGTTCGTTGTCCAGCTGCGTCAGCGCCTGGCCCGTCTCGGTACGCAGATGGCTCAGCAAGGCTTTGCGCCCGCTAAGACACAACGCGCGGCTCAGGGCGCTATCGTCCAGCCCCTGCTCAATCCTGCCCCGCAGTCCTGCCAGCGGCAGATCCGTCGCCTGCAGCAGTCGCGTCAGGCTGGCCATCGCCGCAGGAAGGGGGCGATGCGCAAAGGCAAACCCGCCCAGATCCAGCCAGTCATCATCATTAAGGGTAGCCCCACCTGCTGGCACTACCGGGATCTTTTCACCGTTCCAGCGTTCAACGATCGGCGCATCACGACAGAGCCGCTGATGCTCGCGCTGGCACAGCGCCTGCCCCGCCGCGCTGAGGGGCAGGATCGCCATCGCCGTGTAGCAGCCGCTGCTGGCCTCGCGGTGGCTTCCCATGCGCACCAGCACAAAGCCACAGTGCTGCCAGAAGCGCCAGAGCTCTTCGGTGTAGCCGAAGCTGACGGAAAGGTAGTCGATGTTCACCTGCTGGCTGGCAGCGGCAACCAGCGCCCGGCCAATGCCTTCGCGCTGGCGGGCAGGATGGACAGCAACGCGGGTTACCCGTCGGGCGGTAAGGGTGGCGGCCTGCGGTGAGCCGCCGTGGGCCGCCAGCGACTGCGCCACCAGATTGCCGCGTGGGCGGCGATAGCCCGCCCACACCGCCTGGCTGAGCGCCGGGCTCAGACCGCCCTCCTCCACCAGCCACAGCGCGCCGCAGACGCGCTCGCCGGCCCGGGCCACGGAAAAATGCTGCCCGGGAGCGTCCATCATGCGCCGCAGGTCGAGGGGTGAGGTCCGGTAGTGAGCGGCGCAGAGCAATTTATAGACCGCCGCCGGCAGTTCAGGATCGCGGCTCCAGGCCTCCTGCTCCAGCGGCGTACACACGATCTCCCCCTGCGGGAGGCTGTCGTCGGGCGCATCATCAAACAGCAGCACCTCTGCGATAATGCGCTCCAGCGGACAGCCCGCCGCCCAGCGCACCGGTTCGCTGAGGGTAAAGTATCGCAGCCCGCTAAAACGGGCGCAGAATTTCAGCAGAAATCCTCTGCCGGTGCCCTCATACCCCTGCACGGTGGTGGTCAGCAGCACCCGGGGGAAGCGCGTTACCAGCCGCGCCAGCAGCGGGCCGGGGATCGCTGCCGCCTCATCGACGATCAGCCAGTCGGCGCGCTGGTCAGAGGCCAGCAGCGCGTCAGGAGCCATAAAGTGATAGCGGTCACCCCCGAAGCGGGCGATAACCTCCGTCGCCGCTCTGGCGGGGGCCGTCACAATGGCATGACCGGTAATACGTTGCAGCAGCATGCCCGCCAGCGCCGACTTTCCGCGTCCGCGCGCTGCGGTCACGGCGGCCACCCCTTCTGGCATCGTTGTCAGATAATGGAGCATCCCGGCCTGCTCGCGCTGCGGCTCACCGCTGGCCGGGTGCCAGTCGGGGGCATATGCATTGTGCAGATGAGGAAAAGGTGCGCCCTGCTGCCAGCATATAACCTGCGGATCGCGCGAAACGTGGCGGCAAAAATGTTCAATAAAGCGTGGCGTGGGGATCGGGTCTGGGCTGTCGCTCCAGCGCAGCGAATCCTGGTCGGCTTTCTCCGGCCAATGTTCCAGGGCTGGCGTAAGTAATACCAGCAGGCTTCCGGCACGCAGCGTGCCGCCTACGGCCGCAAAGGCCGAGACGTCGAAGCCGTGACGGGCATCGAAAATAACATGGAGAAACTCGCGGCCCAGCAGCTGATTCAGCGCCTGGGGCGAACATGAGGGGAGCTGTGGGGCATCGTCGCCTACCCACAGCCAGTCGCCAGGATAATTCCCCTTCAGCAGCAGCGCCTGCTGCTGTGTCCACGCCTCGTCACCGCTCAGCACCAGCAATCGCCGGTGCCCTTTTCGCGCCAGTTGTTCAGGCAATCCTGAGAAATTCATCCCTGACATTGAGAATTACATGGCCTTACCGAAGGTGTTGCATTGTGCCGGATCGCCGCCGTCAAAACCTTTTTTGAACCAGCTATAGCGCTGTTCCGAAGTTCCGTGTGTAAAGCTGTCCGGTACGACGTGCCCCTGGCTTTGCTGTTGCAAACGGTCATCGCCAATGGCGTGGGCGGCGTTGAGGGCCTCTTCCAGATCGCCTGCTTCCAGCACGCCTTCCTGCTGCATATTGTGGCCCCAGACGCCGGCAAAGCAGTCGGCCTGTAACTCCATACGCACCGACAGCGCATTGACCTCTTTCTCGCTGGCGTTCTGCTGTAGCTGACGAACTTTAGGCTCGATGCCAAGCAGTTTCTGTACGTGGTGGCCCACTTCATGGGCGATAACGTAGCCCTGAGCAAAGTCGCCATCAGCGCCCAGCTTGCGTTTCATGTCATCGTAGAAGGAGAGATCGATATAGACGGTCGAATCGGCAGGACAGTAGAACGGTCCCATTACCGACTGCCCGGTCCCGCAGCCGGTACGCGTGGCGCCGCGGTACATCACCAGCTTCGGCTGCTGGTAGGTGCGGCCCATTTTATCAAACAGCTGTCCCCAGGTATCTTCCGTGGTAGCAAGGATCACTGAGGTAAATTTCGCCGCTTCATCTTCATTCGGGCTGATGGAGCGCGGCGACTGATACTGCTGCTGCTGCATCGGTTGCCCGGTCAGCAATCCGCTCAGGTCGACGCCGTAGTAGCCGGCCACCACCACTACCAGCAGAATAATGATGCCGCCCTTGCCTCCCGGCAGGCGAAATCCCGGGCCGCCCATCGATGGACCCCCGCTACTGCGTCTGTCATCCACATTGTCACTTTCACGACGCCCTTGCCAGCGCATAACCACCTCGAAAATATCATCTTGATAATAAGTATGATCGTAGGCGGTTCGGGGCAAGATTACCACTGCAAACAGGGGTGAGATGCCAGAGGAACAGAGGTTCCCCTGGCGGTAAGGCGGGATTAATCGAGTTTGACGCCCAGACGGTGGGCTACGGCTTCGTACGCTTCGATCAGACCGCCCAGGCTTTGGCGGAAGCGGTCTTTGTCCATTTTATCCAGCGTCTCTTTGTCCCACAGGCGGCTGCCGTCCGGGGAGAATTCATCACCCAGAACCACCTCACCTTTAAACAATCCGAATTCCAGTTTGAAGTCGACCAGGATCAGGCCCGCGTCATCAAACAGCTTCTTCAGCACGTCGTTGGCTTTAAAGGTCAGCTCCTGCATACGCGCCAGGTTCTCTTTGCTCACCCAGCCAAAGGTTTCGCAGTAAGATTCGTTGACCATCGGATCGTGCATGGCGTCGTTTTTCAGGAACAGGTCGAACAGCGGCGGGTTGAGCTCGATACCCTCTTCAATACCCAGACGCTTCACCAGGGAGCCTGCGGCGCGGTTACGGACGACACATTCCACCGGCACCATATCCAGCTTTTTCACCAGACATTCGGTATCGGACAGCAACGCTTCCATCTGCGTCGGGATACCCGCTTCTTCCAGCTTGCTCATAATGAAGTGGTTGAACTTGTTGTTCACCATCCCTTTACGATCAAACTGTTCAATGCGCGCGCCATCTCCTGCTGACGTATCATTGCGGAACTCGAGCACCAACAGATCCGGGTTTTCCGTGCTGTATACGGTTTTCGCTTTGCCACGATACAACTCAGCTTGCTTCTGCATCTTCATTACTCCTGGTGTGATGATTTGTGTTCAAAACTGGAGATATTATGCCACGCACACGTTTGCGTAGCACTAAAATAAAAAGGGCTGGATTAACCAGCCCTCTTTTTTATTTGCTGAATGCTGCCTGGAAGACAGCCACCAGCGCATCGTTCTGCGACTGGGTCAGGGTGTGACCTTTCGGATCGATAAACTGCAGGCTGCTACGGTTGTCCAGGTCGCCGACCTGAAGTTTGTAGTCGCCGGAAGCCAGACCCGGGTCGCGTGCGCCCAGCTCTTCCCAGCTGCTATCAGACAGCGGCTTGTAGGTCACCGCCATGCTGCCGGTTGAGCGGGTGCTGTCGGTCACTTTCATGCCGACGCGCTCAAGCGTTGCAGGCAGGCGCTGCCAGACCTGGTTGAACGGACCACGTACGACAAGCATTGGCAGACCGGTATCGTCGGCAGCGCTCTGCACGTCGAAGGTTGCGCCATTGCGGCTCTGGGCAGCATTGGCAGCGTCGGTTGCGTTTTTGTCGAGGCCCGCAGCGATGGTGTTAAGCATCTCGGTGCTGTAACGCTGCAAGGACGCGGCATCTGAGACTGGCTTGCCCGCCTGCTCCAGGTTCAGCAGCTTAACCACGACCGCCTGCTGGTAACCCTGAGGTTTAACAGAGACTTGATAACGTCCACGGTACTGTTGATCTTCATCCAGACGGGTCCATTCGATCCAGTCTGTCGACAGCGTCTGGCTGGCGTCGTCGCGTTGCGTGATTGTGTAGTTCTTCGACTGAATCACGCTGACAACCTGCGGCCACAGCGTGGCATTACGCGCGCTCTCAACCTGCAGCGTCGCGGTATCGCCGGTGAACTGAGTACGCGCCCCGCTCACCAGCGCCAGAGGCTGTGCTGGTGGACGGATATCAAGCGCTTTGCCTACCGCGCCGCTCCCGTTGGTGACCGGAATATTGTAGTCGCCATTCTGAATCGGCAGGATCATGCCAGCGGGCGCATGAAGTTCAGCAAGCGGCGCAGCATCCAGATAGGATTCGTCACCGCTCACCTGGCGCTTGTAGCGTGAATCTGAGCTACAGGCCGCGAGCAGCATAACAAGCGAAACACCCGCAACCTTCACCAGGCGCGACTTCTGTACTGAGTAAGCCATCAAATCTCCCTAAACTTTACAGCAGACCGGCATGCTTCAGCGCGCTGGTGACCGTTTCGCGACCGTGGTCGGTAATCGGGGTCATCGGCAGACGCAGCGTATCGGTCGCTACAAGTCCCAACTCCTTACATGCCCATTTCACTGGGATCGGATTGGGTTCGACAAATAATTTGTTGTGCAGCGGCATCAGACGCTGGTTAATCACGCGCGCTTCCTGGTAGTGACCGGCAGCTGCCAGTTTACACATTTCAGCCATATCGCGGGCTGCAACGTTGGAGGTCACGGAAATTACGCCGTGGCCGCCGAGCTGCATGAAGTCCAGCGAGGTCGCATCATCACCGCTCAGCAGAATAAAGTCGTCTGAAACCAGCTCTTTGATCTGATGAACACGGCTTAAGTTCCCGGTCGCCTCTTTAATACCGATAATATTTTTTACTTTCGCGAGGCGGCCAACCGTTTCTGGCAGCATATCGCAGCCAGTGCGCGACGGCACATTATACAGGATTTGTGGCAAGTCAGTATGTTCAGCGATGGCTTTGAAATGCTGGAACAGACCTTCCTGGGTCGGACGGTTGTAGTACGGCGTTACCGTCAGGCAACCCACTACGCCGCTATCGTTAAAACGCTGGGTCAGACTGATGGCTTCCGCGGTCGCATTGGCGCCCGTACCGGCAATAACCGGGATACGCCCGTCAGCCAGTTCGAGGGTCATCATGACCACTTCACCATGCTCTTCATGGCTCAGCGTAGCAGATTCACCGGTAGTCCCTACCGAAACAATCGCCGAGGTTCCGCTGGCGACATGATAATCAATCAGTTTCTTCAGGCTTGACCGGCAGACATTACCTTTCTCATCCATCGGTGTAACAAGCGCGACAATACTTCCCGTGAACATGGGCCATCCTCTGTGCGTACAAGAGTCTCAATGGTACGTTTGGTGCTGTAATAAAAGCAAGGGACATGAGGCCTCCAGGTTATTGTATGCCGGTTTTTTTTATGCTTTCCTTAGAAAGACTAAACCACGCAAAGGAAGAACAGGTTTGACAACCTCATCACAACATTACCTGGTTATCACTGCGCTGGGTGCCGACAGGCCGGGGATCGTGAATACCATCACCCGCCACGTCAGTAGCTGCGGCTGCAACATTGAAGACAGCCGCCTGGCGATGCTCGGAGAAGAGTTCACCTTCATCATGCTGCTTTCCGGATCGTGGAATGCGATTACCTTAATTGAATCGACCCTGCCGTTAAAAGGCGCAGAGCTGGATCTGCTGATCGTGATGAAGCGCACCACCGCGCGCCCGCAGCCGGCCCTGCCGGCAACCGTCTGGGTTCAGGTGGAAGTGACTGACTCCCCGCACTTAATCGAACGCTTTACCGCCCTGTTTGATAGCCATCAGATGAACATTGCCGAACTGGTCTCCCGTACCCAGCCGGGTGAAGGCGACACCATCCCTAAACTGTTCATCCAGATCACCGCGCACAGCCCGGCCTCTCAGGATGCGTCAAATATCGAGCAAGCGTTCAAAGCCCTCTGTACAGAATTAAATGCGCAAGGCAGTATAAACGTCGTCAATTATTCCCAGCATGAACAAGACGGAGTTGAGTAATGAATCCACTGAAAGCCGGTGACATCGCACCGAAATTTAGCTTGCCCGATCAAGACGGTGAGCAAGTAAATTTAACCGACTTCCAGGGACAGCGTGTTCTGGTCTATTTCTACCCGAAAGCCATGACGCCAGGCTGTACCGTACAAGCGTGCGGTCTACGCGATAACATGGACGAGTTGAAAAACGCAGGTGTAGAAGTGCTGGGTATCAGTACCGATAAGCCTGAAAAGCTGTCTCGTTTTGCCGAAAAAGAGCTGCTCAACTTCACGTTGCTCTCCGACGAAGACCATCAGGTCTGCAGCGAGTTTGGCATCTGGGGTGAAAAAACCTTTATGGGCAAAACCTACGACGGTATCCACCGCATCAGTTTCCTGATCGATGCCGAAGGTAAGGTTGAACACGTGTTTGACGACTTCAAAACCAGCAATCACCACGACGTGGTATTGAACTGGGTGAAAGAGAACGCCTGATTCGGCTTGCCGCCCGGCGGCGCTACGCTTGCACGGGCCTACAGGATTTGTAGGCCGGGTAAGCGAAGCGCCACCCGGCGAAAACATTACTCCTCAACCGCCGGCACATCCGGCCAGGCATGCACCACCGCTTTAATCAGCGTGGCCAGCGGGATGGCAAAGAACACGCCCCAGAATCCCCATAATCCGCCAAAAATCACCACCGACAGAATAATGACGATGGGATGCAGGTTCACCGCTTCCGAAAACAGCACCGGCACCAGCAGGTTACCGTCCAGCCCCTGAATAATCAGATAGACGACGAAACAGCTCCAGAACTCGGTGCCCAGACCAAACTGGAACAGCGCCACGCACACCACCGGAATGGTGACCACAAAGGCCCCGATGTAAGGGATCAGCACCGAGAAGCCCACCAGGACCGCCAGCAGTAGCGAATAGTTCAGGCCGAAGATAAAGAAGCCAATCCAGGTGGCGACCCCGACGACGATCATCTCCAGCACTTTGCCACGGATATAGTTGGTGATCTGCTGGTTCATCTCCTTCCACACCTGCCCTGCCAGGCCACGGTTACGCGGCAGCACGCGGCGCACCGCGTTCAGCATCTGCTCTTTGTCCTTGACCAGGAAGAAGACCATCAGCGGCACCAGCACCAGATAAACCGCCAGCGTCAGCAGACCCACCAGCGATGCGAGGGAGAATTTCACCACCGTGTCCCCCATGGTCATGATGCGGGTACGCATGTTTTCCGCCATCGCATCAATAATGCCCGCATCCATCAGGGCCGGATAACGGCGCGGCAGGGTAGCGGCAAAATCAGAGAGCTTGCTGAGCATGCCGGGCATGTCGCGAATCAGGTAGATCCCCTGCTGCCAGGCGATCGGCAGCACCACAAAGGACATCACCAGCAGGATACCGACAAAAAAGACCAGCACGATGATGCTGGCCCAGCGGCGGGAACAGCCGATATTTTCCAGCCGCACCGTCGGCCACTCCAGCAGATAGGCGAGCACAATCGCCACCAGCAGCGGGGCCAGCAGCCCGCTAAAGAAGAAAAGGATGCCAAAACCGGCAACCAGAATAACCAGCAAAGCAATGGCCTCGGGATCGCTAAAGCGTCGGCGGTACCACTGCATTAATAACTCGAGCATGCAACCCTTCCCTGAAGATGATGGCTGGACGTAAAGGATGAATTGTATCGGAGAGTCAATGAAAAGACTTTCGCTTTTTCTTGCTCTGTCACAAAACGCAAAAGCCTGAAAAGAGGGATTTTCTTATCGCCCTGACGCGGCTACACTCGCAGAGCAGCCGCAGATGAACGATATGCGGGTTCTTCGGTCAAATTAGCACACTCACCAGACAGGACAGAGGTTATGTTCAGGCAGTTGAAAAAAACGTTGGTTGCGACGCTCATCGCTGCGCTGACCGCCGGCCAGATGATGCCCGCGTTCGCTGACTCTGCAGAATCATTGCCGGACATGGGCACCTCGGCAGGCAGCACGCTCTCCATTGGTCAGGAGATGCAAATGGGCGACTATTATGTGCGCCAGCTGCGCGGCAGTGCGCCGCTGATTAACGATCCGCTGCTGGTGCAGTACATCAATTCCCTGGGGATGCGTCTTGTCTCCCATGCAGATTCGGTGAAGACCCCTTTCCACTTCTTTTTAATCAATAACGATGAGATCAACGCCTTCGCCTTCTTCGGCGGCAATGTGGTGTTGCACTCGGCGTTATTCCGCTATGCCGATAACGAAAGCCAGCTTGCCTCGGTGATGGCGCACGAGATTTCTCACGTTACCCAGCGACATCTGGCGCGGGCAATGGAAGATCAGAAGCGCAGCGCCCCGCTGACCTGGGTGGGCGCACTGGGCTCCATTCTGCTGGCGATGGCCAGCCCGCAGGCGGGGATGGCGGCGCTGACCGGTACGCTGGCGGGCACGCGTCAGGGGATGATCAGCTTTACCCAGCAAAACGAACAGGAAGCCGACCGCATCGGGATTCAGGTACTGCAACGCTCCGGGTTCGACCCGCAGGCGATGCCGAACTTCCTCGAAAAGTTACTCGACCGGGCGCGCTACTCTTCGCGTCCGCCGGAAATTCTGCTGACTCACCCCCTGCCGGAAAGCCGCCTCTCGGATGCCCGCAACCGCGCCAACCAGATGCGTCCGGTGGTGGTGCAGTCCTCAGAAGATTTCTATATGGCGAAGGTCAGAACCCTCGGCATGTACAATTCCGGGCGCAACCAGCTGACCAACGATCTGCTGGACGCGCTGGCCAAAGGCAACGTGCGTGAACAGCGTGCGGCCCAGTATGGCCGGGCGTTACAGGCGATGGAGGCCAGCAACTATGATGAGGCCCGAAAAAATCTGCAGCCGCTGCTGACCGCAGAGGCGAACAATGCCTGGTATCTCGATCTGGCCACCGACATCGATTTAGGCCAGAAAAAAGGCCAGGATGCGATCAACCGTCTGAAAGGTGCCCGGGAATTGCGCACCAATCCGGTTCTGCAACTCAACCTGGCGAATGCTTACTTACAAAGTGGACAGCCGCAGGAAGCCGCCCCCATTCTCAACCGCTACACCTTTAATAATAAAGATGATCCTAACGGCTGGGATCTGCTGGCCCAGGTAGAAGCCGCGCTTGGCCATCGCGATCAGGAGCTGGCGGCCCGCGCCGAAGGCTACGCCCTGGCCGGACGCCTGGACCAGGCCATCTCCCTGCTGAGCAGCGCCAGCTCGCAGGTGAAACTCGGTAGCCTGCAGCAGGCCCGTTACGATGCCCGCATCGATCAGCTGCGCCAGCTGCAGCAGCGCTACCGCCCGTATGAAAAGATGTAAAAGGAGAAGAGATGTCTGACGCGGTTACGATCTACCATAACCCTCGCTGCTCAAAGAGCCGCGAAACCCTGACCCTGCTGAAAACCAACGGCGTTGAGCCGCAGGTGGTGCTCTATCTGGATACGCCGCCGGATGCGGACACCCTTCGCACGCTGTTAGGCCAGCTGGGAATGGCCAGCGCCAGAGAGTTAATGCGCCAGAAAGAGGAGCTTTACAAAGAATTGGGCCTGGCTGACAGCGCGCTCGGTGAAGACGCGTTAATTCAGGCGATGGTGGATAATCCGAAGCTGATCGAGCGCCCGATTGTGGTGGCAAACGGCAAAGCGCGTATTGGCCGTCCGCCTGAACAGGTGCTGGAGATTGTGAAGTAAGCATGAAGTGGCCCGGTAGTCTGCCTGTGCCGGGCCTAAAGATTAAGAATATCTTTTACAAAGGGAATGGTGAGTTTCCGCTGGGCGGTGATGGATGCCCGATCCAGCTGATCGAGAGTCATAAACAGCGTGCGCATCTCGCGATCCAGCCGCTTTAACAGAAAGCGCCCCACGTCTTCCGGCAGTTCAAACCCCCGCAACCGCGCCCGCAGCTGCAAAGCCTGGAGTTTATCTTCATCGGAAAGCGGCTGTAACTTGTAGATTTGTCCCCAGTCGAGACGTGAAGCCAGATCGGCAAGCCCCAGATTCAGCTGGCGCGGTGGACGATCGCCGGTGATCAGCAGCCGGGTTTTACCGGACTCCAGAATGCGGTTATAGAGATCAAAAATCGCCATTTCCCACAGCTCATCCCCCGCCACGCATTCGATATTGTCGATGCAGACCAACGACAGCTGTTCCATCCCATCGAGTACTTCCGGCACGAACCAGGTGCGCTTGTCCAGCGGCACATAGCCGACCGCATCCCCGCGCAGTGAGAGTTCGGCGCAGGCAGCATGGAGCAGATGGCTACGCCCCGCGCCCTCGCGTGACCAGATATAGATGTAACCGCTGTGCTCCTGGCGCAACACGTTTTGCAGTGCAGCCAGTAAAGAGGGGTTATCACCCGGCCAGAAACTCGCGAAAGTTTCGTCATCGGGAAGATAGAGTGGCAAAGAGAGCTGTGCCGGTGCGTTCAGAAATACCTCAACCAGGTCTTACTCAGAATCGGCCCAGAGTTTAACACGGAACAAGCGGGGAGAGAACCGGGCGGATCGACCGCCCGGTTGGACGATCAATGCGAGATTTTTTCGCTCTCTTCGGCGTCCAGTACAACTTCTTCCGGACGCAGGACAGAGATCAGTTTGAAGATCAGCGCCAGGCCGATACCAACGATGGTCGCCAGCGCCATGCCTTTCAGCTCTGCTGCGCCAATATGAACTTTGGCGCCGCTGACGCCGATAATCAGGATCACCGAGGTCAGGATCAGGTTCTGCGCTTTGCTGTAATCGACTTTTGATTCGATCAGGACGCGGATACCGGAAGCACCAATCACCCCGTACAGCAGCAGCGAAACGCCGCCCATCACCGGCACCGGGATGATCTGGATGGCTGCCGCCAGTTTACCGACGCAGGAGAGCAGGATAGCGATAATCGCTGCGCCGCCGATAACCCAGGTACTGTAAACGCGGGTAATCGCCATCACGCCGATGTTCTCACCGTAGGTGGTGTTTGGCGTGGAGCCAAAGAAACCGGAGATAATGGTCGAGAAGCCGTTAGCAAACATCGAGCGGTGCAGACCCGGGTCACGAATCAGGTCGCGCTTGACGATGTTCGCGGTGACGACCAGATGGCCAACGTGCTCGGCAATCACCACCAGTGCCGCAGGCAGAATGGTGAAAATCGCAAACCACTCAAAGCGCGGGGTATAGAAGGTTGGCAGGGCAAACCAGTGGGCCTGCGCGATCGGGGTAGTATCGACAACGCCCATCGCGAAGGAGAGCGCATAGCCCGCCAGCACGCCAATCAGGATCGGGATAATCGCCATAAAGCCACGGAACAGCACGGAGCCAAAGACCGTCACGCCCAGCGTTACCAGCGAGATGATAATGGTTTTGGTATCCGGCGACTGACCGTCGGCAGGCAGCAGGCCTGCCATGTTCGCCGCAACACCGGCTAACTCAAGACCGATAACGGCAACGATTGCGCCCATTGCCGCAGGCGGGAACATCACATCCAGCCAGCCGGTACCCGCTTTCTTCACAATGAAGGCCACCAGGCAGAACAGCACGCCGCACATGATAAAACCGCCCAGCGCCACTTCGTAGCCTAACGGCAGCAGCAGCAGTACCGGGGAGATAAAGGCAAAGCTTGAGCCCAGATAGGCCGGGATTTTACCTTTACAGATGAAGAGGTACAGCAGCGTCCCGATACCGTTAAACAGCAGCACGGTGGCCGGGTTAATGTGGAACAGGATTGGCACCAGCACGGTTGCGCCAAACATCGCAAACAGGTGCTGCAAACTAAGCGGGATAGTCTGTAAAAGCGGCGGTCTTTCACTCACCCCGATAGCACGGCGCGTCATAATGTTTTCCTCTGAGTATTATTGGTTGTGTGTGTTTTATTCAAAAAAAAGCCGACTATCAAAGTCGGCTTCTTTATCGTTATGCGATTACTTAGTACCAAAAATCTTATCGCCGGCATCGCCGAGGCCCGGGATGATATACCCGTGCTCGTTCAGCCCCTGATCGACAGAGGCGGTGTACAGCTCAACGTCCGGGTGCGCTTTTTCCAGCGCGGCGATGCCTTCAGGCGCGGCAACCAGTACCAGCACCTTGATGCTGCTGCAGCCGGCATTTTTCAGCAGGTCGATAGTGGCGATCATCGAACCACCGGTCGCCAGCATCGGGTCAACGACCAGCGCCATACGCTCGTCGATGTTGGACACCAGCTTCTGGAAGTACGGTACTGGCTCCAGAGTTTCTTCGTTACGGTAGATACCGACCACGCTGATACGCGCGCTCGGAACGTGCTCCAGCACGCCTTCCATCATGCCCAGACCCGCACGCAGGATTGGCACAACGGTAATTTTTTTACCTTTGATCTGCTCAACCTGTACCGGGCCGTTCCAGCCTTCGATGGTGACAGTTTCAGTTTCCAGATCGGAGGTTGCTTCATAGGTCAGTAAGCTGCCAACTTCAGAGGCAAGTTCACGAAAGCGCTTAGTGCTGATGTCATGCTCACGCATCAGGCCCAGCTTGTGTTTAACGAGTGGGTGTTTCACTTCCACAATCTTCATTCTCTTTCTCCTTCGGGTGGCAGCCACAAAAAAAATCGCCGGATTATACCGCTTTTTTCGGACAGCGCCATACCCATCTTGCTTGACCGGGATCAACCAAAGTGAATAACAGACCGTTACAGATTATAAAACAGACAAATAAATCTGGAGGGGGAGCGGCGGATTTTGTGCCCGGCGGCGCTGCGCTTGCACGGGCCTACGATTTTGTAGGCCGGGTAAGGCGAAGCCGCCACCCGGCAATAAGAAATTAAAGCGACTCGCCGTTACTGGCGATCACCTTCTGATACCAGGTGAACGACTTTTTCTTGCTGCGATTCAGCGTACCGTTGCCTTCGTTATCTTTATCAACATAGATAAAGCCATAGCGTTTTTTCATTTCGCCGGTGCCGGCAGAGACCAGATCGATACAACCCCATGGGGTGTAGCCCATCAGATCCACGCCGTCTTCCACCACCGCTTTCTTCATCTCACGGATATGGGCGCTGAGATAGTCGATGCGGTACTGGTCGTTCACCGTGCCGTCGCTCTCCTGCACGTCGATGGCGCCAAAACCGTTCTCAACAATAAACAGCGGCAGCTGATAGTGATCCCAGAACCAGTTCAGGGAGTAGCGCAGCCCAACGGGGTCAATCTGCCAGCCCCAGTCCGATTTCTGCACGTAGGGGTTGGAGACCAGGCTTTTGCTTTCGTCGTAATCCAGCTGCGGATTATCCGCCGTCGCTTTGGTGGCAAACGACATGTAGTAGCTGAAGCCGATGTAATCCACACAGCCCTGTTTCAGCGCCGCTTTATCCTCTTCGGTGATATCAAGATCAAAACCGCGACGGGCAAAGTAGTTCAGCAGGTGCTGCGGATAGGCGCCGCGGACGTGTACGTCGGTGAACCAGTAGCGGCGATGCATGGCGTTCATCGCCATCATCATGTCGTCCGGGGCGCAGGTCAGCGGGTAGATCGGGCACATGGCAATCATGCAGCCGATTCGCAGGGACGGATTAATATCACGCCCGGCTTTTACCGCCAGAGCACTGGCTACCAGCTCGTAGTGCGCCGCCTGGAACATCACCGGCTCGCGATCTTCGCCCGGCTGATATTTCAGGCCGGAGTTGGTGAACGGGGCGAAATCTTCGTGGAAGTTGGCCTGGTTGTTGATCTCGTTGAAGGTCATCCAGTACTTCACTTTGTGCTGATAACGCTTAAACACCACGCTGGCAAAGCGCACAAAGAAGTCGATCAGTTTGCGGTTACGCCAGCCGCCGTATTCGCTCACCAGGTGATAAGGCATTTCGAAATGCGAGAGGGTAATAACCGGCTCGATGCCGTGCTTCAGGCACTCGTCAAACAGATCGTCGTAAAACTGCAGGCCCGCTTCGTTGGGCTGCTGTTCGTCGCCTTTGGGGAAAATCCGCGTCCAGGCTATCGAGGTACGGAAGCATTTAAAGCCCGTTTCCGCGAACAGCTGGATATCTTCTTTGTACCGGTGATAGAAATCGATGGCTTCATGGTTGGGGTAATTTTTGCCCGGCAGCACGCCATCGGTGATTTCGCGCGGAACGCCGTGCGCGCCTGCGGTCATTACGTCTGCGACGCTCGGGCCCTTCCCGCCCTCCTGCCAGCCGCCTTCAAGTTGATGCGCCGCCACCGCGCCGCCCCACAGAAAACCCTCTTTGAATCCTGACATGCGATATCCCTCATTCAGCGTTAATTATCGGCAAAAAAGAGTACAGAAACCGGTTTCAGTAAAATGATGTGCATTCAGCGAAGGGGTTGCAAGAATAAGAATGTACCCGGTTTCATTTTCGTGAACGGGTTCAAGTTTGTGCGCCAGAGTGCGATTTTCTCTGGATTTTCAGAGGCGCTTTTTTCTGTTGCAGAATGGGCTCGCAAACGTTTGCCTGGACTGTTAGAATTGCGCCGATTTTTCTTACTATCGCAATGCAATCGCGTGGGGACTTGAGCCGTGACCAACAAAACTTCTCTCAGCTACAAAGATGCCGGTGTGGATATTGACGCAGGTAATGCGCTGGTTGACCGTATCAAAGGGGTAGTTAAAAAAACCCGCCGCCCGGAAGTCATGGGTGGGCTGGGAGGATTCGGCGCCCTGTGCGCGCTGCCGCAAAAATACCGTGAACCGGTTCTGGTCTCGGGCACTGACGGCGTGGGCACCAAGCTGCGTCTGGCAATGGATCTGAAACGCCACGACACCATCGGTGTTGACCTGGTCGCCATGTGCGTTAACGACCTGGTGGTTCAGGGCGCTGAGCCGCTGTTCTTCCTCGACTACTACGCGACCGGCAAGCTGGACGTCGACACCGCAGCCAGCGTGATCAGCGGTATCGCGGAAGGCTGCCTGCAGTCTGGCTGTGCGCTGGTCGGCGGTGAAACCGCTGAAATGCCGGGGATGTATCACGGCGAAGATTACGACGTCGCCGGCTTCTGCGTGGGCGTTGTCGAAAAATCAGAGATCATTGACGGCAGCAAAGTGACCGACGGCGACGTGCTGATTGCACTGGGTTCCAGCGGTCCGCACTCCAACGGTTATTCACTGGTGCGTAAAATTGTCGAAGTGAGCGGCTGTGACCCGCTGACAACCGAGCTGGAAGGCAAACCGCTGGCCGATCATCTGCTCGAACCGACCCGCATCTATGTGAAATCCATTCTGGAACTGATCGAGAACGTGGACGTTCACGCTATCGCCCACCTGACCGGCGGCGGTTTCTGGGAAAACATTCCGCGCGTGCTGCCGGACAACACCCAGGCCGTGATCGACGAGTCATCCTGGCAGTGGCCGGCGGTGTTCAACTGGCTGCAGGATGCCGGTAACGTCAGCGATCACGAAATGTATCGCACCTTCAACTGCGGCGTAGGGATGCTGATCGCCCTGCCGGCCAGCGAAGTGGACAATGCCCTGGCGCTGCTGCAGGCGAAAGGTGAAAACGCGTGGAAAATCGGTATCATCAAAGCTTCTGATTCCGAACAGCGTGTGGTCATTGAATGAAAAACATAGTGGTGCTCATTTCCGGTAACGGAAGTAATTTGCAGGCTATCATCGATGCCTGCAAACAGAAGAAAATCAACGGCACCCTCCGCGCAGTATTCAGTAACAAGGCCGATGCTTTCGGCCTTGAGCGTGCCCGCGAGGCGGGCATTGCCGCCCATGCGCTCAGCGCCTCCCAGTTTGCCAGCCGCGAGGCCTTTGACCGCGAGCTGGTGCAGGAGATCGACGCCTACGCCCCGGATGTGGTGGTGCTGGCGGGCTATATGCGGATCCTCAGCCCGGCGTTTGTGGCGCACTATGCCGGACGTCTGCTGAACATCCACCCTTCCCTGCTGCCAAAATATCCCGGCCTGAATACCCACCGTCAGGTGCTGGATAACGGCGACGAGGAGCACGGCACCTCGGTCCATTTCGTCACCGACGAACTGGACGGCGGCCCGGTGATCCTGCAGGCGAAAGTGCCGGTGTTTGCAGGCGACAGCGAAGATGACGTCACCGCCCGGGTTCAGGCCCAGGAGCATGCCATCTACCCGCTGGTGGTGAGCTGGTTTGTTGATGGCCGTCTGGAAATGCGCGACGGCGCCGCCTGGCTGGACGGCGCGCCGTTACCTCCGCAAGGACATGCGGCGGAAGAGTAGTTTTTTGCCCGGCGGCGCTACGCTTGCACGGGCCTACGGTACGTAGGTCGGGTAAGCGATAGCGCCACCCGACAGCCGTTGCACCATCGCTTCAACCCTCTATTATCCCTCAAGAATAAATTTAACTGTCATACTTTTCTGACACAGTTGGACATATAGTGGAAATGCTCGCCATAATAAAGGCGAGACGGATTTACCACGTCCTGTGATTGAACTGGAGTGTGAGTAGTAATGGGTCAGGAAAAGTTATACATCGAGAAAGAGCTAAGCTGGTTAGCATTCAACGAGCGCGTGCTTCAGGAAGCGGCGGATAAAAGTAACCCGCTGATTGAGCGCATGCGTTTTCTGGGGATTTACTCCAATAACCTGGACGAGTTCTATAAAGTTCGCTTTGCTGAACTGAAGCGTCGAATCATCATTAGCGAAGAGCAGGGTTTAAACTCGAATTCGCGTCATCTGCTGGGCAAGATCCAGTCCCGGGTCTTGAAAGCCGATCAGGAATTTGACAGCCTGTATAACGAACTGCTGCTGGAGATGGCGCGCAACCAAATCTTCCTGATCAACGAGCGACAGCTCTCGGTCAACCAGCAGAGCTGGCTGCGCCACTATTTCAAACAGTATCTGCGCCAGCACATCACCCCTATTCTGATTAACCGTGAAACCGATCTGGTGCAGTTCCTGAAGGACGACTACACCTATCTGGCGGTGGAGATTATCCGCGGCGACAGCATTCGCTATGCGCTGCTGGAGATCCCGTCCGACAAGGTGCCGCGCTTCGTCAACCTGCCGCCGGAAACGCCGCGCCGTCGCAAGCCGATGATCCTGCTGGATAACATCCTGCGCTACTGCCTGGACGACATCTTCAAGGGCTTCTTCGATTATGATGCCCTGAACGCCTATTCGATGAAGATGACCCGTGACGCCGAGTACGACCTGGTGCACGAGATGGAGGCCAGCCTGATGGAGCTGATGTCCTCCAGCCTTAAGCAGCGTCTGACCGCCGAGCCGGTGCGCTTTGTCTATCAGCGCGATATGCCGGACGCGATGGTCGAGATGCTGCGTGAAAAGCTGACCATCTCCCGCTACGACTCCATCGTGCCGGGCGGTCGCTATCACAACTTCAAAGACTTTATCGGCTTCCCGAACGTCGGCAAGGCCAACCTGGTGAACAAGCCGCTGCCGCGTCTGCGCCATATCTGGTTCGATAAGTTCCGCAACGGCTTCGACGCAATCCGCGAGCGCGACGTCCTGCTCTACTATCCGTACCACACCTTTGAGCACGTGCTGGAGCTGATGCGTCAGGCGTCGTTCGACCCTAACGTGCTGGCGATCAAAATCAACATCTACCGCGTGGCGAAAGACTCCCGCATCATTGATGCGATGATCCATGCCGCCCATAACGGCAAGAAAGTGACCGTGGTGGTAGAGCTGCAGGCGCGTTTCGACGAAGAGGCGAACATCCACTGGGCCCGCCGTCTGACCGAGGCGGGCGTACACGTGATCTTCTCGGCCCCGGGGCTGAAGATCCACGCCAAGCTGTTCCTCATCTCCCGTAAAGAGGGTGATGACGTGGTGCGTTATGCCCATATCGGCACCGGCAACTTCAACGAGAAGACCGCGCGAATTTACACCGACTACTCGCTGCTCACCGCCGATGCGCGCATCACCAACGAGGTGCGCCGGGTATTCAACTTCATTGAGAACCCGTACCGTCCGGTCAGCTTCGACTATCTGCTGGTGTCGCCGCAGAACTCCCGTCGCCTGCTGTATGACATGATCGACCGTGAGATCGCTAATGCGCAGAAAGGCCTGCCTTCCGGCATTACGCTGAAGCTCAACAACCTGGTCGATAAAGGGCTGGTGGATCGCCTGTATGCCGCCTCCGGCTCAGGCGTTCCGGTCAATCTGCTGATCCGCGGCATGTGCTCCCTGATCCCCGAACTGGAGGGTATCAGCGAAAATATTCGCGTCATCAGCATCGTTGACCGTTACCTCGAGCACGATCGCACCTATATTTTTGAGAACGGTGGCGATAAACAGGTCTACCTCTCTTCCGCCGACTGGATGACACGCAACATCGACTATCGCATCGAAGTAGCGACGCCGCTGCTCGATCCGCGGCTTAAGCAACAAGTACTTGATATTATTGATTTACTGTTAAACGATACCGTAAAAGCACGCTATATCGATAAAGAACTGAGTAACCGCTATGTGCCGCGCGGCAATCGCCGTAAGGTGCGGTCACAGCTGGCGATTTACGACTATATCAAATCACTCGAGCAACCCGATTAACCTATGCCGATAAACGATAAGACCCCACGACCGCAGGAGTTTGCTGCGGTCGACCTTGGTTCTAACAGCTTCCACATGGTCATTGCCCGTGAGGTTGATGGCGCAATGCAGATCATCGGTCGACTGAAACAGCGCGTCCACCTGGCTGACGGCCTGGGCGCCGACAACATGCTCAGCGAAGAGGCGATGGAGCGCGGGCTGAACTGCCTGTCGCTGTTTGCCGAACGCCTGCAGGGCTTCACCCCGTCGAGCGTCTGCATTGTCGGAACCCACACCCTTCGCCAGGCGGCGAACGCCACGGACTTTTTAAAACGTGCGGAGCAGGTGATCCCCTACCCTATCGAGATCATTTCGGGGAATGAAGAAGCCCGTCTGATCTTCATGGGTGTGGAACATACTCAGCCGGAAAAAGGCCGCAAGCTGGTGATCGATATCGGCGGTGGCTCTACCGAACTGGTGATTGGCGAAAACTTTGAGCCGCATCTGGTCGAAAGCCGCCGGATGGGCTGCGTCAGTTTCGCCCAGATCTACTTCCCGGGCGGAACAATCAGCCGGGAAAACTTCCAGCGTGCGCGCATGGCCGCGGTGCAGAAGCTGGAGTCGCTCGCCTGGCAGTACCGACTGCAGGGCTGGAACGTGGCGCTTGGCGCCTCGGGTACGATTAAAGCCGCACATGAAGTGCTGGTGGAGATGGGTGAAAAAGATGGCTTTATCACCCCGGAGCGTCTGTCGATGCTGATGGAAGAGGTGATCAAGCATAAGAGCTTTGAAGCTCTGAGCCTGCCTGGCCTGTCCGAAGAGCGCAAAGCGGTGTTTGTTCCGGGTCTGGCGATCCTGTGCGGCGTGTTCGATGCGCTGGCCATTCGCGAGCTGCGCCTGTCTGACGGTGCGCTGCGCGAAGGCGTGCTGTATGAGATGGAAGGCCGATTCCGTCACCAGGATATTCGCAGCCGTACCGCGCAGAGCCTGGCGAATCAGTACAACATCGACCGCGAGCAGGCGAAGCGGGTCCTGGAAACCACTACCCATATGTATGAGCAGTGGGAAACCCAGAACCCCAAACTGGCGCATCCGCAGCTGGCGGCCCTGCTGAAGTGGGCGGCGATGCTGCACGAAGTCGGGCTGAACATCAATCACAGCGGGATGCACCGCCATTCGGCCTACATTCTGCAAAACAGCGATCTGCCAGGCTTTAATCAGGAGCAGCAGACCATGATGGCCTCGCTGGTGCGCTATCATCGCAAAGCCGTTAAGCTGGACGAGTTGCCGCGCTTTACGCTGTTCAAGAAAAAACAGTTCCTGCCGCTGATCCAGCTGTTACGTCTGGGGGTGCTGCTTAACAACCAGCGTCAGGCGACAACCACGCCGCCAACGCTGACGCTCACCACGGACGATAACCACTGGACGCTGAGCTTCCCGCACGACTGGTTTAGCCAGAACGCGCTGGTGCTGCTGGATCTGGAAAGAGAGCAGCAGTACTGGAGTGCCGTCACTGGCTGGTGCCTGAAAATTGAGGAAGAGCACTCTCCAAACGTTGCCGCGTAATCTCCTCTTCAGGCGCTCTTCGTGAGCGCCTGAAGAGGCAGTAAAGCGTCCAGCGGTACGGGTTTACCGATTAAATAACCCTGGAAATAATCAATCCCCAGCGCCTCTGCGGCGCAACGAATCTCTTCGCTCTCGACATATTCCGCCACCACCAGCATTTTCTTCATCCGCGCCAGATGGCAAATCGAGGCCACTATCTGATAATCCAGGCTGTTACTGACGATATTACGAATAAAGCTGCCGTCGATCTTAAGGATGTCGGCATCCACGCTTTTTAAACGGGCGTAACTGGCATAGCCAGTGCCAAAATCATCAATGGCGACCCGGCATCCCATCTCCTGCAAATGGTTCATGGTCTGCATGGCCAGCCCGGCGTTGCCAAAACTGCTGCTCTCGGTGATCTCGAATATCAGCTGCCAGCTCTCAATAGCATAGGTTTGCAGCATGTGGCTCACCTCAAGCGGCAGCTGCGCACGGCAAACGGATGAGGGCGACAGGTTGATAGCAAACCGCTGTCCCGGCAGACTCTCCCGGTTGTCGGCCATAAACTGCAGCGTCTTCTCCAGCACCAGCAGATCAATACGTGAGGAGAGGCCAAACTCCTGCGCGACGGGCAGAAATTCATCGGGCGAAATCAGCTCGGCGCCATCGTTTTGCAGCCGGAGCAGTACCTCGTGATAGTCATCGCCACGGATCCCCTGCACGGGCTGCGCCAGCAGAGTAAATTCATCTTTTTCAAGCGCACGCTGCAGGCGGTTCATCATCGCGACTTTGTCTTTCAGGCCGCGTTGCAGATTGATGGCGCCCCGCTGCTGCAGGTTTTCCGGGTGATTGGTCGCCAGGGAGAGATCGGCGATGGTACTCAGCTCGCCCAGCAGCAGATAAAGATGCACTACCGGTGAGCGCACATAGCAATAGCTGACCCCCACCTGCGGCTGGAGCGGCATACCGTCCCAGAGGAAGCGAAAGCGCTTGATATGCAAATCCAGCTCGTCAATCCGGGACTGATGCGACTCGGTATTCAGACGCAGCACCAGATCGTGCCCGGACAGCTGATACACACACTCATCCGGCTGCAAATAGCCGTTAATCCACGCGGCCAGTTTCTGTTTGTACTGGATACGCAGCAAGACGCCGTAGTTACGCCCCAGCACTTCCAGCTCCGGGATACGCAGGAAACAGAGCACCGACCAGGGTTTTTTCCCCAGGGCGCGGTTGAGCGCCCGCAGGTTGGGGATATGCACCACCGGATCGAGAAATGCCAGTCGTCTGGCGCGAATATTGATCGCCCGCTGACGCGTCGCCAGCATCGACATGTAAACCACCACGAAGGTAAAGACCAGATAGCTGGAGGAGGTGATGGTGAGCTGAATGTCATAGCCCTGCGCCCGGGGGATGTAGCTGTCAAAAAAGTGAATTGAGACAATCAGCACCGGCGTCCAGATCAGGGACATCAGCTTATAGCCGAAGCGCATCGATCCCCACAGCATCACCGGCATCAACAGCGACAGCGTGTAGTTAGTGCTGAAGATGGTGCTGTTTTCGGTGATGGGCCACAGAAGCAAAGCCAGCAATGCGCTGGTTGCTACCAGCCAGATAGCCACCTCCGACGCCGTCACTTTACGGTCGATCTGGCACCGAATCTGCGACAGCAGGCTTCGTAAATAGCGGGGATGGCGGAGGGTACGGATGATCAGGTAGCAGAACGGCACGCCCGTCAGGCACCCGACCAGTAATCCCTGATAGTTAATCAGCGAGCGGATCCCGGGGATGCTGATACCCGCCAGGTCAAAGCGTGTCTTATAGACGCCAAGATAGATGGCAAACTGGAACAGCAGCAGGAAAATCGTGGCTGGACAGAACATCTGCCAGAACATCCGTTGCGCCATTAACCGTGCGTCACCATAGGAGACTTTATTGCGGCGAGGGGCAAAAACCCGATATCCGCCCCAGCTGAGGGTTATCGGGATCAAAAAATGGCCAATCGCCACGGCGGTCTCGTAACCGCCCACCGAAGGGTAGTAGCGAACAAAGAGCGCAAGCACAATGCCCGGCACCGCCGCCATGCCGTAAAAGAGCATCAGCGATAATAAAAAAGCCAGCGGCATGTAATAGAGCACCACCATATTCCCCTGAACCTGGGTGTAGGTAGTGGCAAGGCGCGCGACGGGCAGCAGAACGACCGGCAAAATCAACGGCAGCGCCCACCAGCGGTCTTTATATTTTTTGTATAACGAGAAAATAGTCATAGATGCCATGGTTAACCCGCTCATCCAGGGGCAGTTCTGACAGGCATCCAACCTGACGACGTTGCCGTGCAGACGAAATAACGTTTGCACGAAAGGAGCAAAGATTTTAGTAAGCCATGGCGAGCGAGATTTGACTTAAATCAAACAGATTAATTCCAGAAAAGAATATTCACATTTTTTAACCCTACTTTTGTGCTAATTATCAATGGCGTAAATAAACTAATTATTATATATAACATCTGTCGGCTTAATCGTTGACAGAATTTTACATTCCGAATAATTGACCCCTGTTGCCCCGTATGCCTTAATGGCACATCGCCCGCAGGGTATTTTCAGGAAAACGACAGTGAGTCAGGCTACACGTATGCGAAAACGACATCGGTTTAACACTCGGATGACGCGTATCATACTCCTTATCAGCTTATTCTTTTTTGTGGGCCGCTTCGTTTACTCCTCCATTGGTGCCTGGTATCACCACCAGGAAAAAAAGCAGGCGCAACAATCCAGCCTCTCTGGCGAATACGTCGAACGTTCCTCCACAACAATTAATTAATCCTGTTGTTTTTATGGGCTAGTTTAATTATTTCGCCGTTTGTAATAATCGAATAATTTCGCTGATGCCTTTACTCAGCACTTTATCCTGACGCATAACGATGGCCAGCTGACGCTGTAAAACCGGCGTAAGCGATCGCACGCATAACCCCTGCCTGTCTTCCGTACAATCCACCGCCATGCGGGGAATAATGCTGTACCCCAGCCCGACGCGAACCATACGTTTGATGGCTTCGATACTTCCCGACTGCATTACCGGCTCAACGTCCACACCGCTGGCCTGGAACCAGGCGTCGATCACCGCCCTGGTGCTGCTCCCGGCACCAAAGGCGATAAAGGGGTGGGCCTGTAGCGCAGTGGCGGTCAGCGTGGTAAACAGCCCCTGCCGATCCTCTGCGGCAATAAACACAAACTCTTCATCCAGCACCGGCGCGATCGCCAGCGCCGAGCCCGCAGCGGGTAAGGTCACCAGTCCCAGGTCGAGACGGTTCTCTTCTATGGCGCGAACAATTTCCAGGGTATTGCCGGTGGTGACGCCGACCCGCAGCAGGGGGTGATCCTGACGTAGCTGCTGCAACAGCGGCGGCAAAAGATGGATACAGGCCGTAGCCCCCATCCCGACAGTGATCGTTCCGCTCACCTCATGGCTGAACGCGGCCACCGCCCGGATCGTCTCGTCTACCGCCTGCTCTATCCGCTCGCCGTGGATCAACAACGCCAGCCCGGCCGGCGTGGCTTTGACGCCCCTTCCGGTACGCTCGATTAATCGCGCCTGAAGAAACTGCTCCAGCTGGCGGATCTGCAAACTTACTGCGGGCTGTGAAAGCCCAAGCACGTCCGCTGCCGCAGAAAAACTGCCCCGCTGCACGACCAGTCGAAAGGTTGCCAGCTGTCCCAGATTCAGCGTCGTCATCACAAAGTTTCTCTTATAGAAGCCATAAACGCACCGGCCTGCCAGCATCCTGATGCGCGGGATATGCTCAGGATAACTGTCTGAAGGAATGAATGATAATGAAAAACCTGGCCATGCCCCGCGCGCTCCCCCTGACTACCGGCTGTAACCAGCTTATCAACTGGGGGATCTCCTTTTATATGCCGGGCACGTTCGCCCGGGCAATCACGGCGGACAGCGGCTGGTCTTCACCGGCGATCTATTCGGGCCTGACGCTGGCCATGCTGGTGATGGCCGCCCTCTCGCCGTTTGTCGCTAAGCTGCTGGCGCGGGCGGGTGGGCAACGGGTGGTGATGCTCGGATCGCTGCTGATTTCCGCCAGCTGCGTGGTAATGGCTTATGCCCAATCGCTTGTCGTCTGGTATGCCGCATGGATGGTGACCGGCATCGGCATGCGCCTGTCGCTGTACGACGCGCTGTTCGCGGCGCTGGTCAATCTTTACGGCCAGCAGGCGCGGGGAACCATCTCCCGCGTGACGCTGGCGGGCGGGCTGGCCTCGGTGGTGTTCTGGCCGCTGGGAGAGGCGTTGCTGACGATTATGACCTGGCGGAGCGCGCTGCTGGTTTATGCTCTGTTCGGCTTGCTGAGCGCCGCGTTAACCCTGTCATTACCCAATCAAACCCTCCCGCCAGTAAAACAACCCAACCCGCCTGCCGGTGGACAGGATCGCCGCAACGGCTGGCTATATGCCGCCTTTATTGCGCTGATCACCTTTGTCTCTAACGGCACCTCCACGCACCTGCCGGAATTTATCGCCAGCGTCGGCCTGCCGGTTACCATCGGCATGCTATGGGGGATTGGGCAGACCGGGGCGCGGTTCCTGGAGGTAGTTGCCGGGGCGAGACTCACCCCGCTGCGCCTGACGCTGCTCACCGCCCTTGCCATGCCGGTGTGCTTTATGCTCGGGCTGAGCAGTTCGCTCTTCCTCTGGTCTGCCGCCGGTTTTGTGCTGGGCTACGGGGCGATAAACGGGCTGGTGACCATCGTGAAAGCCACCCTGCCCTTGCAGCTGTTTGCCCCTGAAGAGTACGCCAGGCGCACGGGGGTACTGCTGATCCCGGCCCAGCTGATGGCGGCGGCCTCCCCGCTGGCCTATGCATGGTTAAACCGGGCGTTTGGGACGTTCGGCGCGATGGGGCTGTCGTGGGGGCTGACGCTGGTGATTGCCGGGCTGGCGGTGGCTATCGTGAAGGGTCAGGCTTCGCATCACAGTCAGGGCATCCCTGCCCTTAGCGACTAAAGTACGAATCCGCCGTCAATGGTCAGGCTTGAACCCGTCATATAGCCAGACGATTCACCAGCAAGCCATGCCGCCAGCGAGGCGATCTCGTCCGGCTCGCCCATCCGCTGCAGCGGAATGCTACCGACGATCTGCTCCGCCATGCCGGCAGTCATATCGGTGGCGATGGGTCCTGGCTGAATGTTGTTAATGGTGATGCGGCGTGGCGCCAGGTCCAGCGCGAGGTTTTGCACCATCGAGGCGACTGCCGCTTTACTCATGGCATACACACTGCCAGCAGAAACAGCCCCGCGCATGCGTGGAATGTATCGCACTGTATCCACGCCGCCCTGCTTACGCAGCCATACAAAAAAGCCACCCGCAGCAAACAGACCCGATACATAAAAATGGTTTTCTGTATCTGTCGCCATTGATGACCTGAAGAGGAGATACCCGAATGATGCGTCGACATTTACTGCTCACTCTGTTCGCGCTGACATCTGGCTGCACCTGGGCCGCACCGTTAAGCGGGCTCAGTGCCGCAGATGTTAACGGCCCGGCCGCCGTTGCACCGCTCGATCAGCCTCAGCCCCCGGCCAGGCTGATTGTGGATCCGCCGCTGGCGGGCCCGCTGAGTAAAGGCGCAGTCTTTATTCAATACCGCACCGAGAACATGCGCATTGAACCCGTATTCGGGCCCGAGGCGCTCAAAGTAACGCCGCGCATCGGCCATATCCACGTCATCGTGGATGACAATCCCTGGCACTGGGCCGATGCCAGCGGCGAGCCGGTCATTCTGGTGGGGCTGCCCGCAGGCCCTCACAAAGTGACTCTTATTCTCGCCGACCCAACCCATAAACCTGTTGACCGTAAAACCATCGAATTCACCGTGCCGCCGCATGCCGCGGTTACGCACTGAACGCAGCCACTCACTTATTTTTAAGGATTTAAACCATGAGAACATTACTGATTGCTGTACTGACCTTTACTGCTGCAATGGCCTCTTCCGCTTTCGCCGCCCAGGAAGTTAACCAGCCTCAGGGGCTGCAAAAAATTGGCACCGTTTCCGACAGCAGCGGCACAAGGTCGCTCGCGGATCTGGAGGCGAAACTGCAGGCCAAAGCCGCCGAAGCGGGAGCCAGCGCGTTTCGCATTACCTCCGCTGGGGGAAATAACACCCTGTCAGGCACTGCGGATATTTATCGTTGAGGCGTAATCATGAAAAAACTGTCTATCAATACCTTAGCGGCGGGCCTGCTGCTGGCCGCCGCCAGCGGCACGGCGCTGGCGAACAGTAAAACCGTGGTACTGGTGCACGGCGCTTTTGCCGACGGCAGCAGCTGGAAACGGGTGATCGACAAACTGCAACGCCAGCATACCGAGGTTATTGCCGTTCAGCTGCCGCTCACCTCGTTAAAAGAGGATGTCGCCGTGACTCAGCGCGCCATCGCCCGGGCTCACGGGGATGTGGTGCTGGTGGGCCACTCCTGGGGCGGGACGGTGATTAGCGAAGCGGGCAACGATGCGCGGGTAAAATCGCTGGTTTACGTGGCGGCGTTTGCCCCGGACTCGGGCCAGTCGACAGGGGATCTGGCGGGGAGCTACCCTGCCCCACCGGGTAGCGCAGGCATTGCTAAAACCGCAGACGGTTTTCTCTATTTGCCATCCAAATCGGTACGCGAGGATTTTGCACCGGATATTAAGGCAGGTGAGCAAAGCACGCTGACCGTCACTCAGGGCCCGATCCGCGCCGACGCCTTTGCGCAAAAGGTGACCCATGCGGCCTGGCACGATAAGCCGAGCTGGTATGTGGTCAGCAAGAATGACCGGATGATCAACCCGGATCTTGAGCGTGCGATGGCGAAGAAGATTGGTGCCAAGTCAACAGAGGTAGCGGCAAGCCATGTGTCGATGGTGAGCCAGCCGGAGGAGATTGCCCGGGTGATTGAGCAAGCGGTGAAGTGAAACAGGCAATAAAAAGCCCGCAGGATGCGGGCTTGAATAGAGAACGATTAACGGGCGGGGATTATTCCCACTCGATCGTCGCTGGTGGCTTACCGCTGATGTCATACACCACGCGAGAAATACCGTTAACTTCGTTGATGATGCGGTTAGACACGCGGCCCAGGAAGTCATACGGCAGGTGTGCCCAGTGGGCAGTCATAAAGTCGATGGTTTCCACCGCACGCAGGGAGACAACCCAGTCGTACTTGCGGCCATCGCCCATTACGCCGACAGAGCGAACCGGCAGGAACACGGTGAACGCCTGGCTCACTTTGTTGTACAGATCCGCTTTGTGCAGCTCTTCGATGAAGATCGCATCGGCACGACGCAGCAGGTCGCAGTACTCTTTCTTCACTTCGCCCAGCACGCGTACGCCCAGACCCGGACCCGGGAACGGGTGACGGTAGAGCATATCGTACGGCAGACCCAGCTCCAGACCGATCTTACGCACTTCGTCTTTGAACAGCTCACGCAGCGGTTCAACGAGACCCATCTTCATCTCTTTCGGCAGGCCGCCCACGTTGTGGTGAGATTTGATGACGTGTGCTTTACCGGTGGCAGAAGCCGCGGACTCGATCACGTCAGGGTAGATGGTGCCCTGCGCCAGCCACTTAACGTCTTCCAGCTTCAGCGCTTCTTCATCGAAAACTTCTACGAAGACGCGGCCGATGATTTTACGTTTTGCTTCTGGATCGTTTTCGCCTTCCAGCGCCTCCAGGAAGCGCTTCTCGCCTTCCACGTGAACAATGTTCAGACCGAAGTGGTCACCGAACATGTCCATAACCTGCTGGGCTTCGTTCAGACGCAGCAGACCGTTGTCCACGAAGACACAGGTGAGGTTTTTGCCGATGGCACGGTGCAGCAGCATTGCGGTCACGGAGGAGTCCACGCCGCCGGACAGGCCGAGGATCACTTTGTCATCACCGACCTGCTGGCGAATACGCTCAACCGCATCGTCGATGATTTTTGCTGGCGTCCACAGGGCTTCACACTGGCAGATGTCGATGACAAAACGCTCCAGCATGCGCAGGCCCTGACGGGTGTGGGTCACTTCCGGGTGGAACTGCACGCCGTAGAAGCGTTTTTCTTCGTTAGCCATGATGGCGAACGGGCAGCTCTCGGTGCTGGCAACGGTCACGAAGTCGGACGGGATAGCGGTGACTTTGTCGCCATGGCTCATCCAGACGTCGAGCAGCGCTTTGCCGTCGGCGGTCAGGGAGTCTTCGATACCGCGGATCAGGGCGCTGTCGGTCTGCACTTCAACCTGCGCGTAGCCGAATTCACGCTCGTTAGAACCTTCAACGTGACCACCCAGCTGCATCGCCATGGTCTGCATGCCGTAGCAGACGCCGAACACCGGCACGCCGGCTTCGAACACGTACTGCGGTGCACGCGGGCTGTTATCTTCGGTGGTGCTTTCCGGACCACCGGAAAGGATGATACCGCTTGGGTTGAACTCGCGAATCTGAGCTTCCGTAACATCCCACGCCCACAGTTCGCAGTAAACGCCCAGCTCACGCACGCGACGCGCCACCAGCTGAGTGTATTGAGAACCGAAATCGAGGATGAGAATGCGATGTTTATGAATGTTTTCCGTCATTGACGCTAATTCCGAGGCAAGTGAAACAAAAACAGAGCGCCCGGCTCAAAGCCGGGCGCGGAAATTAATCAGGAGCCCATACGGTAGTTCGGAGACTCTTTGGTGATCGTCACGTCGTGAACGTGGCTTTCCTGGATACCTGCACCGCTGATACGCACGAATTCCGCTTTAGTACGCAGCAGGTCAATGGTACCACAGCCGGTCAGACCCATACAGGAGCGCAGGCCGCCCATCTGCTGGTGAATAATCTCTTTCAGGTAGCCTTTATAGGCCACGCGACCTTCGATACCTTCCGGCACCAGTTTGTCGGCAGCGTTATCGGTCTGGAAGTAACGGTCGGAGGAGCCTTTGGACATCGCGCCCAGAGAACCCATGCCGCG
The DNA here is from genome assembly GCF_049974505.2 of Leclercia sp. TB492. NCBI lineage: Bacteria > Pseudomonadati > Pseudomonadota > Gammaproteobacteria > Enterobacterales > Enterobacteriaceae > Leclercia > Leclercia sp. TB492. The sequence goes on from NZ_CM127572.1 coordinate 3,403,847, forward strand.
GTAAGATTTATAAGAACGGCCCTGGAACAGTTCGATTTCGCCCGGGGACTCTTCGGTACCGGCCAGCATGGAGCCAACCATTACCGCTGCCGCACCGGCCGCGATGGCTTTGGCGATGTCGCCGGAGAAGCGGATACCGCCGTCAGCGATAACCGGAATACCGGTACCTTCCAGCGCTTCTACCGCGTCGGATACCGCGGTGATCTGCGGAACACCCACGCCGGTGACGATACGGGTGGTACAGATGGAGCCTGGGCCAATGCCCACTTTCACCGCGCTGCAACCCGCTTCAGCCAGGGCACGAGCGCCTGCGCCGGTGGCCACGTTGCCACCAATAATTTGCAGATCAGGATATTTTGCACGGGTTTCGCGAATACGCTGCAGTACGCCTTCGGAGTGGCCGTGAGAGGAGTCAATCAGCAGCACGTCAACGCCGGCAGCTACCAGCGCATCAACGCGCTCTTCGTTGCCCGCGCCCGCGCCAACCGCAGCGCCGACGCGCAGACGGCCATGCTCGTCTTTACAGGCGTTCGGTTTACGTTCTGCTTTCTGGAAGTCTTTAACGGTGATCATGCCGAGCAGGTGGAAGCTGTCGTCCACAACCAGCGCTTTTTCAACGCGTTTTTCGTGCATTTTTGCGAAGACCACGTCGCGGGACTCGCCTTCACGCACGGTAACCAGACGCTCTTTCGGGGTCATGTAGACGCTGACCGGCTGGTTCAGGTCGGTGACGAAACGCACGTCACGACCGGTTATGATACCCACCAGTTCGTTATCGGAGGTCACAACCGGGTAGCCTGCAAAGCCGTTACGCTCGGTCAGCGCTTTCACTTCGTGCAGGGTGGTGGTTGGCAGAACGCTCTGTGGATCGGTAACGATGCCAGATTCATGTTTCTTCACGCGGCGAACTTCTTCCGCCTGACGCTCGATAGACATGTTTTTATGAATAAAGCCAATGCCGCCTTCCTGAGCCAGGGCGATAGCCAGGCGCGCTTCAGTCACGGTGTCCATTGCCGCGGAGAGCATAGGAATGTTCAGGCGAATGGTTTTGGTCAACTGCGTGCTGAGGTCGGCAGTATTCGGCAGAACGGTGGAATGAGCGGGAACGAGGAGGACGTCGTCAAACGTCAGTGCTTCTTTAGCGATACGTAGCATGGGCAATATCTCTGACCTGGGTGGTTAAATATTGCCGTGGCATTATACAGAGCGTAACCGATTGCATCTACACTTTTTTATAAAAAATGCTTGCGATTGCCTCTTATCAGGTTACTATCGACTGAATAACTTGCTGATTTAGAATTTGATCCCGCTCACATGTTATCCTCTCAATCCCCCTCAATTTATACCGTTAGCCGCCTGAATCAGACGGTCCGTTTGCTGCTTGAGCAGGAAATTGGCCAGGTGTGGATTAGCGGAGAGATCTCCAATTTCACCCAGCCGGCATCCGGTCACTGGTACTTCACCCTGAAGGACAATACCGCTCAGGTGCGCTGCGCGATGTTCCGCAACAGCAACCGTCGGGTGACCTTCCGGCCGCAGCACGGGCAGCAGGTGCTGGTTCGCGCCAGTATCACCCTGTACGAGCCGCGCGGTGATTATCAGATTATCGTTGAGAGCATGCAGCCAGCGGGTGAAGGGCTTCTCCAGCAGAAATATGAGCAGCTGAAAGCCACGCTTTCGGCGGAAGGACTGTTCGATCAGCAATATAAACAGCCACTCCCCTCCCCTGCCCACTGCGTAGGGGTGATTACCTCGAAAACCGGCGCCGCGCTGCATGACATTCTGCACGTCCTGAAACGCCGCGACCCTTCCCTGCCGGTCATTATCTACCCGACCGCAGTGCAGGGTGACGATGCGCCCGGGCAGATTGTCCGCGCCATTCAGCTTGCCAACGCCCGTCAGGAGTGTGATGTGCTGATCGTCGGGCGCGGAGGCGGTTCGCTGGAAGATCTCTGGAGCTTTAACGACGAACGCGTGGCGCGGGCAATTTTTGCCAGCCAGATCCCGGTGGTTAGCGCCGTCGGGCACGAAACCGACGTCACCATTGCGGATTTTGTCGCCGACCTGCGGGCGCCGACGCCGTCTGCCGCGGCAGAAGTGGTGAGCCGTAACCAGCTCGAGCTGCTGCGCCAGATGCAAAACGGCCAACAGCGCCTCGAGATGGCGATGGACTATTTCCTCGCCAACCGCACCCGTCGTTTTACCCAGCTGCATCATCGCCTGCAGCAGCAGCACCCGCAGCTGCGTCTGGCCCGTCAGCAAACCGTACTGGAACGTCTGCGCCAGCGGATGAACCTCGCGGTGGACAGTCAGCTTAAACGGGCGGTGCAGCGTCAGCAGCGCACCACTCAGCGCCTGAACCAGCACAACCCGCAGCCGCGCATCTGGCGCGCGCAAACGCGTATTCAGCAGCTGGAGTATCGCCTCGCGGAAAACCTGCGCGCGCAACTGAGCAGCACCCGCGAGCGCTTCGGTAAGGCGGTCACCCATCTGGAAGCCGTCAGTCCGCTCTCGACGCTGGCTCGCGGTTACAGCGTGACCACCGCGAACGATGGCAAAGTGCTGAAGCAGACCAAACAGGTCAAAGCCGGGGATGTGCTCACCACCCGGTTGTCAGACGGCTGGGTGGAAAGCGAAGTGAAAGGCGTGACGCCAGTGAAGAAAACCCGCGCCCGCAAAAAAGCGTGATCATGGTTTGCCGTCAGGCGTGACGGCAAGCAGCCCCCAGGACAGCCCGGAAAAAATGACCAGCGCTACCGCTGCGCCTGCCATTCCCAGTAACAGGCCAAACGCTACGGAGCCGATAACCTGTCCGGCTGCCAGCATCAGAAAAGCCATACTGACACCCACAGCAGGTGACGGATGGGTAATAACCGCGCCCTGCACCAGCAGTACGCCGGACAAAATCACGTATCCCGCCCCGCTCATCGCCACCACCGGGACCAGCCACCAGGCAAACCCTTCTATTAGCGCAAGAGCCAGCAGCGAGGCGGCCATGAAAATCTGCGAAACTCGATAAACGCCGCGCATCCCGATACGTTTTGCCGCGCTTCCGGTAAACACGGCGACGATCCCTGCCCCGCCGCTCACCAGCCACAGAACCCGCGTCACGGCGCTATCAAGCCCGGTATGGCTCGTTAGCAACTCCGGGCCAAAACTCCACCAGGCGGCGCTGGCAATGCCGCTCACGAAAGTAATCATTAACAGACGGCACATACCCGGCTTGCGAAGCAAATCGCGCCAGGAGGGTGTTTGTTCACGCTTGCGCGTAGCCCGACCCGGCAGATAACGCCACGCTGCCAGCAGGCAGAGCAGTGCCAGGAGGGCAAAGACGATACAGGCCGCACGCCAGCCGCCCGGCATAAAAAACAGAACCGGCACCGAGAGGATGATCCCGGCGCTTGTTCCGGCATTAATGACGGTATTCACCAGGGTCTGGCGATCTGGCGCAATGGTGTCATCTACGGCTCCGGCAAGCGCGGGTGAGGCCAGCCCCGAACTTAATCCGGCAATAAATAATCCTGTCGCAAGGGTGAGCGGCAGCGACGAGAATGCCAGAATAAACAGCCCGCATGCTGCCGTGACGGCTGCCAGCAAAGCCGGTACGCGGGAGCCGAAACGGTAAGTGAGGAAAGAGGCAAAGAGGACTGACAGGCAATAAGCCGCATAGCTACAGGCTGCAATCCCCCCGGCAACCTGGGGCGAGAAAGGGATGGCCTGACGAATATCGGGCAACATCAGCCCCCAAGAAAATCTCGCCATGCCGTAAGTCACCGCGATTAATGAGAACCCGGTTATACCCAGTGCAATCGGTCTGTTCATTACGCCCCTCTTTTTACCCGCAGTAAAAACCTAAACGCTGAGCAGGCGTTGTGCCAGTTTTTACCGGTACGAATACTCTGACTTCTCCCCGCTCCCGGCTTCATCATTTACACTCAAAGTGTTTCTTTTTTCGGCATTGCCATAACAGGAGAGACGCATGACCCGAACCTTTAGCGTGATCCCGCCCTATATTCTTCGTCGTATTATTGAGAGTGGCTCTGAGCCGCAGCAGCGTTGCGCCCGCCAGACGCTGACGCATGTACAAACGCTGATGGCACATATGCCAGGTAAACCCGCTGCGCCGCACGTTAATAAAGCCGGGCAGCTGGAGCGTGATATTTATGATGCAAAACAGACCCAGGAACTGCCGGGCACCCAGGTGCGTTATGAGGGACAGGCGTCAAACAGGGATATTGCTGTTGATGAAGCCTATGATTATTTAGGTATCACCCATGATTTTTTCTGGAAAAATTATCATCGCGACTCGCTGGATAATAAAGGGCTGATACTGACGGGCACCGTTCATTATGGGCGGGAATATCAGAACGCTTTCTGGAATGGTCAGCAGATGGTATTTGGTGATGGTGATGGCGAGATATTTAACCGCTTCACTATTGCCATTGACGTTGTGGCACATGAACTTAGCCATGGGGTGACCGAAACCGAAGCCGGGCTTATCTACTTTGAACAATCGGGTGCGCTGAACGAGTCTTTATCTGACGTTTTCGGCTCGCTGGTGAAACAGTATCACCTGAAGCAGACGGCCGACAAAGCCGACTGGCTGATTGGTGAAGGGCTGCTGGCTAAGGGGATTAATGGCAAAGGGCTGCGATCGATGTCAGAACCCGGAACCGCCTATGACGATCCCCTGCTCGGCAAAGATCCGCAGCCCGGGCATATGAAAGACTTTATCAAAACGCGCGAAGATAACGGCGGCGTGCATCTTAATTCGGGTATTCCTAATCGCGCGTTTTATCTTGCCGCGACGGCCATTGGTGGCCATGCCTGGGAGAAAGCCGGTTATGCCTGGTATGACACAGTTTGCGATCGACAGCTGGCGCAAGATGCAGATTTTGACGCCTTTGCGAAACTGACGGTGGCGCACGGTGAAAAGCGATCGGGTGGTGACGTCGCCGCAGCCATTGAGCAAGCCTGGAAACAGGTGGGAGTGTTGTAAATGCAGGTTCCGGAACTGACGGATGACGCGGTGGTCGAGCTGGCGCGTGAAGGCGGCGTGGCCTATATTCCCCATCTCAGCGGATTGCGGCGAATTGCGCTCTCGACGCTTAACAGCGCCCAGCGCCAGCGCGTGGTAAATATACTGGAGCAGGCTATTCCGCGGGGAGAGCCGCCCGGCCAGCGCTCGTCACCCGGCGGCGGCGACCAGCGCTATTTTCGCATCCAGATAATCTGGACCCGGCACAATCAGGCGCAATACACCGACATCATTGTACTGGTTCCCGAGCAGGAAGCGCCAGAGTCGCTGGTCGAGCTCTGGCAAAAAGGCGAGGGTTGCGTATGCGATTAAGCGTCAGTCCTGACGAACTCCACGCGCTTTTTCGAGATCAGACCGTGGCCGTTCTGGCAGAAATAGTCCACCGCACCGCAGGCTTTTAACACCTGGAGTGGCTGATGGCATTCCGGGCAGCGCGCTTCCAGGGCGATATCTTTGTGGCAATTCTCGCAGTGCGCCACACCGTTTTGCGGTTCAATCTCCGCATGGCAATCCGGGCAGGTAATCGACATGATGACTCCTTCAAAGGACATTCAGTTCTGCCCTGATTTTAACACGATGCGTTTAGTGGGGGCCACGTAGCTGTTGCTGTAACGTCAGCAGGATCTCCACCTCTTCCAGCCTGCGCTGCGTCGTGCGGCTCACCTCGTCCGGATCGCGTGTAAACAGGCTTTGCTCCCCCAGAATATGCTCCGCCAGACAGCGTTCGTAGATCGTGCCGCCAAAACGCCAGGACTGAATTTTATCGCCATCGATCAGGTCAAGCACATCCTCTGCCCCACGCCGGTCGTGGCTGATGACGCGACCGTCCCGCAGATGCAGCCGCAGCCCTTTTTGCCCGCCGGACGGCCCGGCATATTTGTTGAGCCAGATATTCACCGGCACACCGCCGATCTGCCCCTGAAGATGCGCCTCGCCTTCCGCCGTGGTCAGATCGCCTTTGGCGATATCGCGCCCCAGACGGTCTTTAGCCGTTACAACCTGCAAGGCAATATCGCCATTGCCTCCCAGGTAGCGCACCGTTTCGCGCATCATCGCCAGCACGTGCGTGCCGATATCCAGGATCACCCCGTCAGGATGACGCAGCGTTCGGGTATCGGGTTTCCCGGTGGCAAAGTTGAGCGCGATGGGCTCCCCCGCCGCGTTAAACCCGCTCGGCTCCTGTAAAAAGCCCTCAATGCGGACGATATCCGAAAAGGTCCCGACCAACCCCAGCGACACCAGGTTAATACGCGCCATCCAGTGATCGAGCGCCAGCACCCGGGCGGCCGCCTCCGGTTTCGCCAGCAGCGTTTTCAGCCTGGCGATTTGGGCAAGGGTGGCGACAATCGGCTTTTCAACCACAATGCGCGGGATGGAGGATGCCAGCGCCAGCTCAAGCACCTCAAGGTGCTGCAGCGATGCGGTGGTGATAAACAGCGTATCGAGGGGTTGGGCGAGGAGATCGGCAAGCGTTGAGCAGCGGGTAATTCCATCCAGTGTTCTTGTCGCCTGGATATCAAAGCCCAGACAGCGGAGAGAAGCGCCGAAGGTGTTTTGTAGTGCGGGTAAGTAGGCGGTTTCAACCACCGCGCCAAGTCCAACAAACCCAATCTGCATATATCACCTCTGTTTTGGCAAGGCCGGAGCGTAACGCACGCTCCGGCCAGCTCAGGCTGATATCAGGCGTTGGTTACCGGTTTCGGCTCGTTTTTCGTCTGCGTATTTTCCAGCATACGACGCACCGGAACAATGAGCACCGTCAGAACGGCGGCACAAATCAGCAGCGCGATGGAGCAGCGTGCGAAGAGATCCGGCAGCATATCCAGCTGATCGGCTTTCACATGACCGCCAATCAGACCCGCCGCCAGGTTGCCGAGAGCGCTGGCGCAGAACCACAGGCCCATCATCTGGCCGCGCATTCTTTCCGGGGCCAGCAGCGTCATGGTCGCCAGACCAATCGGGCTCAGGCACAGTTCGCCGAGGGTCAGCATCAGGATACTGCCCACCAGCCAGAACGGCGACACGCCCGCCCCGCCGTTACTCAGGACATTCTGCGCCGCCAGCATCATCAGGCCAAAGCCCCCTGCGGCACACAGAATGCCGATCACGAACTTGGTGATGCTGCTCGGGCGAATGTTGTTGCTCGCCAGCTTCGGCCAGGCCCAGCTAAAGACCGGTGCCAGCAGGATAATAAACAGGGCGTTAATTGACTGGAACCATACCGCCGGGATTTCAAAATCACCGATCATGCGGTTGGTGTAATCGTTGGCAAACAGGTTGAACGAGGTTGGCTTTTGTTCAAATGCAGACCAGAAGAAGGCCGCAGACACCAGCAGGATAAAGCAGACCAGCAGTCTGGCGCGCTCTTTGCGGTTCAGGCCGGCAAACATAAACAGCCAGATGAAGTAGAGCGCCACCGAGGCGGCAATCACGTATACCAGCACGCTGGCCACCGCGACCGGGTTAATGACGATCACGCCCTGCGCGATCAGGGTAACGATAATGGCGATACCCGCCGCCAGCGCCAGTAACCAGCCGCCGACGCCGTTTTTCTTCGCGACCGGGCTGTTCCAGGTTGAATCCAGCCCCACTTCGCTGTCATAGCGCTTCATCGACGGCACGGCAAACAGGCGGAAGATGACCAGCGCCACCAGCATCCCGATACCGCCGATACCAAAGCCCCAGTGCCAGCCGTGGGATTTAATCAGCCAGCCGGAGATCAGCGGCGCGATAAAGGACCCCATGTTGATGCCCATATAGAACAGCGAGAAGCCGCCGTCGCGACGCGCATCGCCTTTCTTATACAGCGTGCCCACCATCACCGAGATACAGGTTTTGAACAGGCCCGAGCCCAGGACGATAAACATCAGACCGATAAAGAACAGGTTGTTACCCATCACCGCCGACAGCGCAATTGACAGGTGGCCGAGTGCAATCAGAATCGAACCGTACCAGACCGCTTTCTGCTGGCCGAGCCAGTTATCCGCCAGCCAGCCACCCGGCAGCGCCGCCAGATACATAGTTCCGGCGAAGATACCAACAATAGCGGAGGCATTTTCACGCGCCAGCCCCATGCCGCCGTCATACACCGTGGCCGCCATAAACAGGATCAGGAGTGGACGAATACCGTAAAACGAGAAGCGCTCCCACATCTCCGTGAAGAACAGCGCGCCGAGTGGATAAGGATGGCCGAAGAAAGTTCGGCTTTCGTTTTTATTAACAGAGGATTGCATAATTCTCCCGAGATGATGTGTCGTCTTACTTGTAAACACCGGAAGCCCGCCGCCCGGTTAGCAATCGGGCGGCTTTTTTACATCCGGCGAAATGTTATTTAACCATTTGATAACCTGAGGCAACTTTTGTCCAGCCCCCACCCCACCACCAAAAGATGAAAGTTCGACAATCGTCTTATTTCTTAGATTTTATGTTGGATAAACATGAATAGTGATTGACATCACATCAATAATTATTCGTCCCTTTCAGGCATAAAAAAACCCGCGACAGGCGCGGGTTTTTCGGCAAAGCAGCAAAGATTATTTGCTTTTCTTAATGTGTTTAATCAAACGCTTACGCTTACGCATCTGGTTCGGCGTCAGGGTGTTACGTTTGTTGGCAAACGGGTTATCCCCTTCCTTGAACTGAATACGGATCGGCGTACCCATTACGTCCAGCGATTTGCGGAAGTAGTTCATCAGGTAGCGTTTGTAAGAATCCGGCAGATCTTTTACCTGGTTACCGTGGATAACCACGATAGGCGGGTTATAACCACCGGCGTGAGCATATTTCAGCTTCACGCGGCGACCGCGCACCAGCGGTGGCTGATGGTCTTCTGCCGCCATGGTCATGATACGGGTCAGCATTGCGGTACCGACACGACGGGTGGAGCTGTCGTAGGCTTCACGCACCGATTCAAACAGGTTGCCAACGCCGCTGCCGTGCAGGGCAGAGATGAAGTGGACGCGGGCAAAGTCGATAAAGCCCAGACGGAAGTCCAGCATCTCTTTAACCTGCTCACGCACTTCGTTGCTCAGGCCGTCCCACTTGTTGACGACGATAACCAGCGAACGCCCACTGTTAAGGATAAAGCCGAGCAGGGAGAGATCCTGATCGGAGATACCTTCGCGGGCATCGATCACCAGCATCACCACGTTGGCGTCTTCAATCGCCTGCAGAGTTTTGATTACCGAGAACTTTTCCACCACATCGGTGATTTTCCCGCGCTTGCGCACGCCCGCGGTGTCGATCAGAACGTATTCACGCTCGTCACGCTCCATCGGGATGTAAATACTGTCGCGAGTGGTGCCCGGCATGTCATACACCACCACGCGGTCTTCACCGAGGATGCGGTTAGTAAGCGTTGACTTACCGACGTTCGGACGACCGACAATGGCCAGCTTGATCGGCAGATCCTGCGGGTTAAAGTCGTCTTCCGGCTCCTCTTCACCCTCTTCGCCTTCTTCGAACTGCGCCCAGTACTCGGCGTCTTCGTCGACCTCTTCCGGCGGGTTGATCTCGTCAACGTACGGCAGCAGCGCGGTTTCCAGCAGGCTGGTCACGCCACGACCGTGAGAGGCGGCGATCGGGTAGATATCGCCCAGACCTAATGACCAGAAATCGGCCATCGCCTGATCGGGATCGATACCGTCCGTTTTGTTCGCCACCAGGAAGGTGGATTTTTCACGTGAGCGCAGGTGCTTAGCGATGGCAACGTCGGCAGGCATCAGGCCCGCGCGCGCATCAACCATAAACAGCACGATGTCCGCTTCTTCAATCGCCAGCAGAGATTGTTCCGCCATGCGAGTTTCAACGCCGTCTTCTGTCCCGTCGATACCGCCGGTATCGATACAGATAAACTCACGACCTTCCACTTCTGCACGACCGTACTTACGGTCACGCGTGAGCCCCGGGAAATCCGCAACCAGCGCATCACGGGTGCGTGTTAAACGGTTAAAAAGAGTGGATTTTCCAACGTTCGGGCGCCCGACAAGCGCGACCACAGGTACCATGTTTAAAGCCTCATAAAATTCGATATCACGTCGCGTTTGCGGCGTTTTTTAAAAAATCAAAACGGCCCCTGAAGCAACAGGAGCCGTTGAGTATACTACAACCGCGGTGATTAACGCGTGATCGCGTACAGCGTACCGTCTTTTGCCTGGATCAGCAGTTTGCCGTCAGCCACCACCGGCTCGGTCAGGAAACCGGAACCGTCGACTTTCTCCTGGGCGACAAAACGACCGTTGCTCGGGTCAATCCAGTGCATATAGCCTTCGCTATCACCTACCACCAGGCTGCCGTTATACAGCGCCGGTGCGGTCAGCAGACGGTGCAGCAGATCGCTCTGCGTCCACAGCGTCACGCCACCCTCGGTGCTCAGCGCCAGCAGGCGATCGTTCTGATCGACCAGGTAGATGCGGTTGCCGTCCACCACGAAATCATTCACGGAGCCCAGCTCGCGTTTCCACATCACCTGGCCGCTACGCAGATCCATCGCAGTCAGGTTGCCGTTATAGGCCAGAGCGTAAACCACGCCATTGACGATGACCGGCGTGGTGTCCACATCGCTCAGGCGGTCGATTTCGGTCGGACCGGTTGCCTGAGAGATACGCTGCTGCCAAATCATCTGGCCCTGCTGCATCAATACGGCACTAACGCGACCGTTATCACCGCCGACAATAGCCGCACCAAAGGCAGTGGCTGGCGCAGATTCACCGCGCAGGGAGAGCGCAGGCATATCGAGGTTAACCGTCCACTTTACCGCACCGTCAGCTTCATTCAGCGCCTGCAGCTGACCGTTGGCGGTATGCACCAGCACCATGCCGTCGCTGACCACCGGACGGGAGAGCGCTTCGCCCGCGACGCGGGTCTGCCATGCGATGGAGCCGTCGCTGGCGTTAAGGGCGTAGACCTGGGCCTTCTCGCTGCCGATATAGACATGACCACCGACAACCGTCACACCGCCTGACAGCAGAGCCGGCGTGCGTGACAGCCAGCCGCTTTTTTCTGCCAGATTAATCGACCACACCTCTTTGCCATCATCGGCGTTTACCGCTTTGACGATGCCTTTGCGGTCAGCCGCATAGACAACGCCGTCCGCAGAAGCCGGATGCAGGTTGGAGTAGAATTCGCCAATACCGTCACCGACGGAAGTGCTCCATGCGGTAGACGGCGCAAACTGGTTTTCAACCGTTGGCAGTGGAGACATGGTGACAACATCTTCTTCGCCGCTGAACAGTGAACAGCCGCTCAATAACGTAACGGAAAGCAGTCCTGGCAGAAGTAATTTACGCAATTGCATCGGGTCCCTCTCAGACGGACAAATTATTTATTTTCATCTGCATCATTTCGCTCAGCGCTGGCGAGGCGTTGCTTTTCACGCCCGCTTCCCATGCGCTGCGCGCGCCTTGTTTGTCACCTTTACTCAGCAGTGCTTCACCACGCAGGTCGGCAACAATCGAGGCAAAACCTTCACCCTTAACAGAGTCGAGGGTTTTCAACGCTTCGTCTGTTTTCTTCTGCTGCACCTGAATACGGGCAAGACGCAGATTGATGAGCGCTTTCAGGTTATCGTTGCCTGCGGCTGCCAGACCCTGCTGCAGCTGAGCTGCCGCTTTGTCCAGCTCGCCTTTATCAACGAACTGCTGAGCCACTTCCAATGACGCCAGCGCGCCATAGGTATTTTTATTGTCGGCGGCAAATTTCTCTGCTGCCGCCAGGGTTTCCGGCCGATCGGCCTGAATGGCGCTCACGGTATTTTCATACTGTAAGGAGGAGCCACGCGCGGAATCGACCTGATGATTGTTCCAGTAACGCCAGCCCACCAGGGCACCAACACCTAAAATAACCCCAACAGCCAGCGCTTTGCCGTTTTCAGCAAAGAAGCGTTTAATCGCATCGACCTGGTCGTTTTCGTTCTCGTACATTTCCACGCAGTCCTTCTCCTTAGCCCAGTAGAGTGCGCAAGTGCGCCGCAACGCCGTCCTGCGTTACTGTTGTTTGCTCACCAGAGCGCAGATCCTTCACCACCACTTCGCCGTTAGCCACTTCTGACTCGCCAAGTACCAGTGCAATACGCGCGCCCCACTTATCGGCACGGGCGAACTGTTTCTTAAAGTTGCCGCCGCCGTGGTTGGTCATCAGCTTAGCCGCTGGCAGCGCATCGCGCACGCGTTCGGCAAGCTGCATTGCCGCAGACTGCGTTTCCGCGCCTGAGGCCACCAGGTATATATCGACAACAGGATCGGCTTTAAATTCCGGATTAACTGCCTGAACTAACAAAACAAGTCGCTCAAGACCCATGGCGAAGCCTACTGCCGGTGCAGGACGACCGCCTAACTGCTCCACCAGACCGTCGTAACGACCGCCCGCACAGACCGTTCCCTGTGAACCGAGGCTGGTGGTAACCCACTCAAACACGGTGCGGTTGTAGTAGTCCAGACCGCGTACCAGGCGCTGGTTAACGGTGTAAGCAATACCGGCAGCTTCCAGCAGTTTGCACAGACCGGCAAAGTGTTCGCGGGAATCTTCGTCCAGATAATCGCCCAGGGCAGGCGCGTCGTTCAGCAGGGCCTGCACGTCCGGGTTTTTGGAATCCAGCACGCGCAGCGGGTTGCTGTACATGCGACGCTTGCAGTCTTCGTCCAGCTTCTCTTTATGCTGCTCGAGGAAGGCCACCAGCGCATCGCGGTAGTTTGCACGCGCTTCAAGAGAACCGATGGAGTTCAGCTCCAGGGAGACGTGATCGGCAATACCCAGCGCGCGCCACCAGCGGGCGGTGAGCATAATCAGCTCCGCGTCGATATCCGGGCCCTGCAGACCAAAGGCTTCGACACCCAGCTGGTTAAATTGACGGTAGCGACCTTTCTGAGGACGTTCGTGACGGAACATTGGGCCGATATACCACAGGCGCTGCTCCTGATTGTACAGGAGACCATGCTCGATGCCGGCGCGTACACATCCCGCCGTACCTTCCGGACGTAAGGTCAGGCTGTCGCCGTTACGATCCTCAAAGGTGTACATCTCTTTTTCAACCACATCGGTGACTTCACCGATAGCGCGTTTGAATAACGGGGTCTGCTCTACAATCGGCAAACGGATTTCACTGTAACCGTAGCTGCCGAGCACCTGCTTGAGGGTGCCTTCAATGCGCTGCCAGATGGCGGTCTCGGCAGGCAGATAATCGTTCATGCCGCGAATGGCTTGAATGTTCTTTGCCACGTTTGTTCTCTTTCTATAGACAAAAATGAACCCTGGGGTTCATAACCGAAGGGTTCAATCATACACAGGAAGCGAACCGCTTCCCATCTCGTTATTTTTCTACCTGTAGCACGCTAATGCGCTGCGCTTCATCCAGCATGGTGGCTTTGGCGCGGATGCGGGCTTCAAGCTGATCGATCATGTCGTTATTATCCAGACGATCTTTGCGGACGCCATCTTCATAGAGACCACTTTTCTTGTTACCACCCGTAACGCCCAGCGTCGACACCAGCGCCTCACCCGGACCGTTCACCACACAACCGATAATCGAAACGTCCATCGGGGTGATGATATCTTCCAGACGCTGCTCGAGCGCATTCACCGTACCGATGACGTCGAACTCCTGACGCGAACAGGTCGGACAGGCGATAAAGTTGATGCCGCGGGAACGAATACGCAGTGACTTCAGGATATCGAAACCGACTTTGATCTCTTCCACCGGATCGGCGGCCAGCGAGACACGCAGGGTGTCGCCAATGCCTTCGTTCAGCAGCAGGCCAAGGCCAATCGCTGATTTAACCGCACCGCTGCGCGCGCCGCCGGCTTCGGTGATCCCGAGGTGCAGCGGCTGATCGATCTGCTTCGCCAGCAGACGATAGGATTCAACGGCGAGGAAAACGTCCGAGGCTTTCACGCTGACTTTGAACTGATCGAAGTTCAGACGATCGAGATGATCCACATGACGCATGGCCGATTCGAGCAGCGCCTGCGGGGTCGGTTCACCGTATTTTTCCTGCAGATCTTTTTCCAGCGAACCGGCATTCACGCCGATACGGATGGGGATATTTTTGTCGCGGGCGCAATCAACGACCGCGCGGATGCGCTCTTCGCTACCGATGTTGCCAGGGTTGATACGCAGGCAATCGACGCCGTATTCCGCTACTTTCAGCGCGATACGGTAATCGAAGTGAATATCGGCAACCAGCGGAACGGAGACCTGCTGTTTGATGAGTTTAAACGCTTCTGCCGCGTCCATTGTCGGCACGGAAACGCGGACAATGTCTGCGCCCACACGTTCTAACGCTTTGATCTGATTGACCGTTGCCGCCACATCGGTGGTACGGGTGTTGGTCATCGACTGAACGGCGATGGGAGCACCATCGCCAATTGGCACATTCCCGACGTAAATACGTTTCGATTTTCTACGTGGAATAGGAGCCTGGTTATGCATGGAAAATCTCCCGCGTTGCCTGTCTGTTACTTACTGTGCTGCTGATTGTTCGGCATTGAGGGTCAGACGCGCAACCTGGTTAGTTCTGATAAAACGACTCAGATCGACAGGTTTACCCTGGAACTGGATCTGGACCGCTGCCGGAGCACCAATCTTGAGCTTATAGGGCGCCTGGCCTGCCAGATTTAACGTGCCGTCCTTACGCTGCAGTCCGCTGAACAGCTTCTTGCCGGTCGCATCGGTCACTTCCAGCCAGCAGTCGGCGCTGAAGTTCATCACCAGCGCGTTTGGGTCGGCCGGTGCCGCCGCGACGCCAGCCGGATCGGATGGCAGAGGCTGAACCGCGTTATCCGCGGTGGCTGCCGGGGCAGTCTCGACGTTCGCCTGGGAAGGCGAAACGACGGCACTGTCAGCCGGAGCCTGGGCTGTTTGATTAGCCACTGGCGCAGTTGCCTGCGCCGTTGCCACATCCGTGGTGCCAGCAGCAGGGGCCTGCGGTTCGCTGGCGTTTGCTGAGGCGTCGGTATTCAGTGGGATGCTCTGAGCGCCCTCGCCCGCTGAGTTATTCAGCTCGGCGGAGGACTGATCGGCCATGGTGGTGATCTCTTCCTGCTGCGCTTTGTGGTTCTGCCACCACCAGGCGCCCGTCAGGCCGATAACCACAAACAAGACCAGCCAGGTAAAGCTCATCAGCCAGCCATCACGTTTTTTACGACGTTTGCCCAGCGAAAAACTCTGCATCGGCGCGACTTTCGCCGCTCTGACCGGTGCCTGTTTTTCCATCATCGGCAGCAGTTCGTCTTCAGGGATATGCACCAGTTTCGCATAGGAGCGGATATAACCACGCAGAAACGTTGAAGCAAGATCGGCAGGTGCCTTATCTTCTTCAATATCGCGGACCGTGGAAACCTTCAGACATAAGCGTTCCGCAACGGTTTGCTGGCTTAGTCCGAGTTGTTCACGGGCGTTGCGAAGACGAACGCCAGTGGAAAGTGCTGCATTTTGGTCGTGAGTGGCTTCAGTATTCATTCGCTACAACTACTGGTACGTGAAAATTGAGGATCCTGGCGCCGGTGTCACAATGCCACCCGCACCGCGAAACTTCTGGTCAGTTAACCTTAGTAAGACAGCACAATACTGTCAGGTTTTCGTTGACAGAAGCGGCTTGTCAGTGAGGCTAAACTGTTGTTGCGTCGTTACATACTGCCTTAAAGTCATATAAAACGCACCGTAATTATTACCCATACACCGGTGCAATGACTGTTTATTCGCATCTTACGCTGCCACGGCGCAGATAATGCGCCGCGGCAGCGTAATAATTACACGGCCTTGACGTCGATAGCTTCGCCCTGCATACGTTTACGCAGCGTGCGCTTGGTGCGGTCGATAACATCACCGGCCAGCTGACCACAGGCGGCATCAATATCGTCACCGCGGGTTTTACGCACGATAGTGGTGAAGCCGTACTCCATCAGTACCTTGGAGAAACGGTCGATACGGCTGTTTGAGCTACGGCCATACGGCGCGCCCGGGAACGGGTTCCATGGGATCAGGTTAATCTTGCACGGCGTATCTTTCAGCAGTGCCGCCAGCTCGTGCGCATGCTCGGTGCCGTCGTTGACGTGATCCAGCATGACGTACTCAATGGTGACGCGTCCCTGGTTAGCGTTGGACTTCGAAATGTAGCCCCGCACCGAGTTCAGGAAGGTTTCGATATTGTACTTCTTGTTGATTGGCACGATCTCATCACGGATGGTATCGTTCGGCGCATGCAGCGAAATCGCCAGCGCAACGTCAATCATATCGCCGAGCTTGTCCAGCGCAGGTACAACACCTGAGGTGGAGAGCGTCACGCGACGTTTGGACAGGCCAAAACCGAAGTCATCGAGCATGATTTCCATCGCCGGAACCACATTAGTGAGGTTCAGCAGCGGTTCGCCCATCCCCATCATCACCACGTTAGTGATAGGACGGGTGCCGGTCACTTTTGCCGCGCCGACGATCTTCGCCGCACGCCAGACCTGGCCGATGATTTCCGACACGCGCAGGTTGCGGTTAAAGCCCTGCTGCGCCGTGGAGCAGAACTTGCACTCCAGCGCACAACCGACCTGGGAAGAGACGCACAGCGTGGCGCGGTCATCTTCCGGGATATAGACCGTTTCAACGCGCTGATCGCCTACGGCAATCGCCCATTTGATGGTGCCGTCAGCTGAACGCTGCTCTTCCACCACTTCCGGGGCGCGGATTTCGGCTACTTCTTTGAGTTTGTTGCGCAGGACCTTGTTGATGTCTGTCATGTCATCAAAGTTATCGCTGCAATAGTGATACATCCATTTCATAACCTGGTCGGCACGAAACGGCTTCTCGCCCATCTCTTTGAAGAACTCACGCATCTGCTGACGGTTCAGGTCCAGCAGGTTGATTTTTCCATTTTTATTTGGAACCGCAGGAACGGCGACTTCGGAGGTATTAACTAGTTCAGACATAATATATTCCGGCCTCGTTGTTACACGTTATGGCCCGTGGAGGGTTAAAAAGAAACGCCCCGGCAAGCAGTCTGCTCATCCGGGGCGTTGCATTGTACAAAGTCTGGCGCAGGGATGCCACGTCTGCACGCGGCATTTACGAAAATAATGTGTAAACGAAACCGTTATATTAACGGGTACGTGGACACACTTCGCCTTCAGCAAAGAAGAAAGCGATTTCGCGCGCAGCAGATTCTACGGAGTCGGAACCGTGGGTGCCGTTCTCGGTGAAGCTGTCAGCGTAATCGGCGCGCAGAGTACCTGCCAGAGCGTTGTCCGGGTTGGTTGCACCCAGCAGATCGCGGTGACGCTGAACGGCATTTTCGCCTTCCAGTACGGAAACCACGATTGGGCCAGAGGTCATGAACTCAACCAGGCCGTCGAAGAATGGGCGACCTTCGTGCTCAGCATAGAAACCGCGAGCCTGCTCAACGGTCAGATGCAGCATTTTAGTACCAACGATTTTGAACCCTGCCGCTTCAAAGCGAGCAAAGATGCTGCCAATAACGTTTTTTGCCACCGCGTTTGGTTTGATGATGGAAAAAGTACGTTCAATAGCCATGATTACCTCTGTGATTTGTTCTGTTGTTTTGCATTCATGCGAAATATATGGCGCGGATTATAATGAGCATTCACGCCATTGCCTATGGATGCATGTAACATTTTTTTAAAATAAGACGAGTTTTAACAACAGATCGTGGCTAAAACCTGTTTTATTTACTGCAACGTAAAATCTACGGTTGCCACCTGCCCCGCCTCATCCATCACCAGCAGTTGATAATCACCTGCATTTTCAAGATGCAGTTTGTACGTCCGCCCCTGCGCATTCAGCGGTTCACCATTGAGGAACCACCAGCGGGCCCCGTCGCTTGCGCTGGCCTGCAGCGGTAAGGACACGCGCGCCTCCCCCGGCAGACGCTTAATCACCGCTCCCTGGCGAATGCCTGAAAGGATCAGCGGTGCCGGGAAGGCCTGGCCGAGCGGCGGGCAGGTTGCAGATGCCGCCGGGATACGCGCAGACCGCCGTTCCGCCTGCGGTAGCCACGGCTCCAGCGGCAGCGGCCAGACGTCGAGGGTGCGTTCCTGTGCCTGCGGGCAATCCGCCGCCACGCGTTGACCGCTGTTATCCAGCCAGACAGGGAAACGAATCCCGCGGATGCCCTCTTGCTCCGGCAGCAACAGCGTCGGCGGCTGGCTCCCCTCAAGCAGCCAGGTCGCGAGGCGGCGGCGACAGTTGCTGTCCCCGTCAGGCAGGGACTGCCCGCCCGGCCAGCAAATCACGCCGCGGCTCACCGAGGCCGGACGCGGATCGCGCGGCAGGCGCGCCTCATCCAGCGCCGAGCGCGACTGCAGCAGGTTATTGACCTGATTTAACACCGGAACCGCGCTGGCAAAACCAAACTGCCCGGCCACCGGCGTGCCGTCCGGTCTGCCGGTCCAGATCCCGATCACGTAGCGCGCATTCAGCCCTATCGCCCAGGCATCGCGGTAGCCATAGCTGGTACCGGTTTTTATCGCCAGAGGCACCACCTGGGCAAGCGCGCTGTCCGGCAGCGGCTGCGCCTCGTTGGCCAGAATACGGCGGATGATCCACGCCGCACCGGGCGACAGCAGGGGCCGTTCAACCAGCGGGGCGTCCGGCTGCATGCGCAGTCTTCCTGCCCGCCCCTGACGGGCAAAGGCGCTGTATGCCGCGGCGATATCTTCCAGACGTGCCCCGGCGCCGCCCAGGATCAGGGAGAGGTTCGGCTGAGCGCCTGCGGGAAGCAGCAGCGGTAATCCGGCATTGCGCAACATTCCGGCAAACTTTTTCGGCCCGTAGGCTTCCAGCACCTGCACGGCGGGCAGGTTAAGGGATCGCACCAGCGCCTCGCTCATGCTGATAGGGCCATGAAAACCGCTGTCAAAATTCCCGGGACGATAATCGCCGGTGCGGCGCGGAACATCCTGCAGCAGCGAGGCCGGGTGGATCAGCCCATCGTCCATCGCCAGGCCGTAGATAAAAGGCTTAAGCACCGATCCCGGAGATCGGATCGCCGAGATCATATCCACATGGCTGAAACGGCTGTCGTCGGTAATGTCGACCGATCCAACCCAGCCGCGCACCTTCATATCGCTGTGATCGACAACGATCATTGCCAGCGAACTGCGGGGCGGCAGCCGGGATTTCCAGTTCAACGCCAGCTCCTCCAGCTGGCGCTGCAGCGTGGCATCAAGGGTTGTCACCACTTTGGTGTCACGGCTTTTGCCGAGCATCATGCGTGAGAACAGCGGCGCCAGCTGCGGCATCTGCCGGGGGGCCAGCCATACCGGCTCCTCCTGCGACTCGCTTACCTGACGCGCGGGCCAGACGCCCTGCGAGGCCATGCGATTAAGCACCTTGTTGCGCGCCGCCTCGGCCCGCTCCGGCCAGCGATCCGGGCGCAAACGGCTCGGGGCCTGCGGCAGGACGGCAAGCAGCGCGGCTTCGGAATAGCTCAGCTGCGCAGGGGCTTTCCCCAGGTAGGCCCAGCTGGCGGCCCCAACCCCCTGCAGCGTGCCGCCAAAGGGGGCGCGGTTCAGATAGAGGGTCAGGATTTCACGTTTGGAGAGGTGCCACTCCAGCTGGAGCGCGCGCCAGAGCTGACGCACTTTGCCGCCCAGGGTGCGGGGATGGGGATCCAGCAGGCGGGCTACCTGCATGGTCAGCGTACTGCCGCCCGACACCACCTTCCCGGCAGTCAGATCCTGCCAGGCGGCACGCAGCACCGAGAACGGGTTAACGCCAGGATGATCCCAGAACCAGCGATCTTCATACTGGATCAGGGCCTCGAGATAGCGCGGCGAGACCTCTTCGATGGTGACCGGATAGCGCCAGATCCCGTCGCGATCGGCAAATCGCCACAGCGGGATCCCCTTTTCATCCACCACCACCCGGGCGGGATTGACCTCGTGTAGCGGCAGCGGCCACAGGCGATCGGCAGCAATGACGCCGCCCCACAGCAGAAGTATCGCCCCCGCCAGCCATAGCCAGCGGGAGCCTGTCCATTTCCGATACTGCACGTTACGGAACGACGATCAGCGGGCCGCTGGCCGCACCCGTTGCCCGCCACTGCGGCACGTACATCGATTCCACCAGCGGCACGGGCACCGCATAGGTTCCCGGCGTGACGGCGCGGGCCAGATAGACCAGCGTCACCGGCTGGCCTTCATTGACCGGCACGGCGGCGACAAAGCGATCGTCGCGGAACTCCATATGCTGAATGTCGGCCTGCTGCATCTGGCTGAGCAGGTTCTGTACTTCACTCCCGCTCTCCTGCAGACTGGCGCTGCTGCTGGCCAGGTTCTGGTTTTCCAGCTCCAGCCCGGCAGGCAACAGGTCAACTACCAGGGCATCCGGCACGTTCTGGCTGGCGGTCACGTTCAGCCAGACCAGCACCAGCTCGCCGCTCTTCAGGGAGGAGAGGGATTTACTGCTGCCATCGGTCGCCAGAATCTGACGTTCGATTTTCAGCACGTTAGCAGCAGGCTGCGGCGCGTATTGTGGATAGCCGCTGCTGTCCAGGCGCACCCACAGCGGCGCAGTGCCGGTATTGGTAACCTGCAGGGCGGCCAGCCGATCGGCATCGAGGTTCTGCACCTGCGGTTTGTCACCACGGACGTTGCCTTCCGCCAGCGTGGTAGTGGCCTGCCACGCCCCGGAAAGAGTCTGCAGGGAACGACCCGCCAGGAACAGGGCATTGCTCTCCTGGGTAGAGAGCCAGCGCTGGCTGAACGCCTGCTGAGACAGGACGTTCAGCAGCGTGCTCTGCGCATCCGGCAGCAGGTTGTACTCTTCCAGCAGGCTCAGCATCATCGCGTTATCACGCAGTGGACTCCCGTAATCGGCCATCCAGCTCTGCGTTTCGCTGCGCGGTGTTTTGAGGGCCAGATCCAGCGCCTGCTGGCTGCGCGGCGCATCGCCCATCAGCTTCAGCGCCAGCCCCAGCTGCATCAGCGGCAGGCCCGATTTTGCCTGCGCACGACGCTCCCAGATTTCGCGCAATGCCCCGAGAGGGGCTTTCTGCTGACGTGCCAGCACCAGCGCAGCATAGGCCTGGATCGCAAACTTGCTGCCCTGAATATCGTCGCTGTAGCGGACCGCCATCATGCCCGGATCCTGCAGGTAGCGCAGCAGGCGGTTGTTGGCATTGTTAACGGCATCCGCCGGCACGCTGTAGCCCTGCTCACCCGCGCGCACCAGGAAATCGGTGACGTAGGCGGTGAGCCAGTACTCTTCCGGCCCCTCTTTATCCCACAGGGCGAAGCCGCCGTCGTTACGCTGCATCTGCAGCAGGCGGGAGATGCCGATCTCAATGGCTGCCCGACGCTTCTCGTCGCTGTCGCCCTTAATACCCAGCGCGTTCAGCTGTGCGGCACTGGTATAGAGCGACGGGAACAGGCCGCTGGCTGTCTGCTCCAGACAGCCATACGGATAGGCCTGCAGTTCACGAATGTAACGGGCCAGGTTGAGCGGCGGCTTACCGCTGAGCATAAGCTGCCCCTGTAACGTCACCGATGAGAAATTAGCGAGGTGCTGTTCCGGCGCGTGCCAGCTTTCACCCGGCTTGAGCATCGTACCGGTATTCACCGTTTGCGCCGGGAACGCCGGACGCACGCCGATTTTCCAGCTCTTCTGCTGTGGCGCAAAGGTTTCACCCGGGAGCGTCAGGCCGCTGACCTGGGCGGCGACTTCGCCCTCGCCGTAACCCTCCAGCGCCCGCACCGGAATAAACAGCGTCGTGCGTTCACCGGCCGCCAGCTGCACCGGCTGCGGCTGGGCGCCTTCCAGCGCCAGATTGCCGCCAGCGGTCAGCGCCACGTTCAGGGTCTGAGGGCGATCGGTAAGGTTGGTCAGATCCAGCGTCAGCCTGGCGTTATCGCCGCTGGCAAGGAAGCGCGGCGTGTTCAGCTCGGTAACCACGGGTGCGGCAACGACCACTTTGCTCTCACTGCTGCCGAAATCGTCATCGGTCCAGGCCTGGGCCATCAGACGCAGCTCGCCGTTAAAGTCGCCAATCGGCAACGAAACGGTGCCCTCGCCGTTGGCGTCCAGCTCCACCGGCTGCGCCTGCTGGGCGATGATGGTCACATGGTTGACCGGCGGTTTACCGCCACGTTTGAGCTCATCGCCATCACCGCCAAAGCGCAGCGACGCCAGCCGCCCCTGACCTTCAATCACCTGGCCGTAGATATCGTAGATGTCCGCGCCATAGCGCTTCTGACCAAAGAATGCCTGCCAGGGATCGGGCGTGACGTAATCGGTAATGTTGAGTACGCCGCTGTCCACCGCCGAGACCAGCACGTTGATTTTCTGCGGGGTCGCCCCCTCTTTCACGCTGGCTTTCACTTTGACCGCCAGGGTCTGGTTTGGCCGCATTTTTTGCGGGTTGTCCAGGGCAATACTCAGGCGACGGCTCTCATCGCCCATCGGCAGATGCAGCAGGCCCACCGCCCGTTTTGGCGTGGCCGATTTTGATTTATCACCAGGGCGAACCACCAGCGTGGAAAGATAGAGATCGTGACGTTTCCAGGCTTTATCCACCGGGATGGTCATATCCAGCCCCTCAGCCGGGACGTCGATCTCCTTCCACCACAGCGGCCCTTCGCTGGATTCGATCATCGCGTAGCCTTTACCTGCCGCCGGAGCGGCAATGTGCAGCTTGATGGTCTCCCCGGGCTGATAGGCCGGTTTATCCAGCTTCATCGTCACCCGGTCCGGACGTGCCGCCCCGGTGCCGTCACTGTTGTCCTGCCAGCTGTAGCCTGCCCAGAAGCGCACGCTGCTGACCGCCTCATCCGGGGCTTTCACCTCCAGACGATAGGAGCCCCACTCCACCGGGAAGCTCACTTTTCCGGTCTCGTCGGCGGCCAGGTCCACCGCCTGTTCGCCCTCAATCAGATCTTTTTGATCAAACTGCGACTGCCAGCCGTCGCTCTCGGACCAGTTCCAGGAGTAGTCGCGGCGCTCGCGGATCAGGCGCACCTGCAGGCCAGAGACCGCTTTTTTCGCCCCGCTGGCATCGGCATAAACAATATCGAACCCGGCCTGGCTGTTCTCCTCGACAATCGGCTGGTTGACGGTGGTATCGGTGCGGTAGTCATAGACCGCTTTGCTGGCGAACTGCGGACGGATGCCCGGCAGGGTCGCCGCTGGCCAGACGGCCTGCTCCGCCCGTCGGGTGACAGGTCGGCCGCCGGACTCCAGCAGGCTGGCCTGCAAAACCACCTGCAACGGGGAGTGAGTCTCTTTCCACTGGCTGTCGCTGCTCACCTGCCCGCGCCCCCGATCGTCGAGGGTCAGCTGCACCTCATCGAGACTGCGGCTCAGGTTCTCTTCGGCAATGTCCCCGAACTGGAAGCCCGGCAGGGCGGCCACCGCTTCCCGCAATGGACGCAGGAAGAGCTGCCCCTGCAGGCTGTTGCCGTTAGCGGGCGCACCGTACAGGTAATACCCCGTCACATCGAACGCGACAGGATCCTGCGGTGAAACCGGCGCTTTTTGTCCGGCAATATTGAGCGCCATGCGCTCTGGCATAAAGTCTTCGACGTGGAAATCCCACATCCGCTGCTGGTTATCGCCGGTGCTGGCGCGGACATGCCACATCCCGGTTTGCGCCCCGCTCTCAAGCGGGTAGTCAAAGCGGTAGAGGCCATTTGCAGGCTGGCTGACCAGGGTGCGCGCCACCTGGCCGTCCGGGCGCAGCACCTCCAGCTTCACCGGCTGGTCGGGGAGCGGTTTGCCGTCGCTGTCGCGCAGCAGGCCGTTGAGGATCACCGTTTCGCCCGGGCGGTAGAGATCCCGCGGACCAAACATAAAGAACTGTTTAGTGAAGCCTGGCGCGCCGGAGATGGCAAACTCCGCCAGATCCAGCGCCGGAAGAGTGAGATCCAGCAGCGTGGTCTGCCCGTCCTTGCGGGCGAGGAGCAGCGCCGCCTCTTTGTCGGTCTGCAGCGTCGCGTGGCCGTCAGCGTCACTGGTGGCCTGCGCCAGCGTCTGCCCTTTATCGTTCAGGAGCTGCACTTCGATTGCCGATTGCGCCGCACCGTTCTCCAGGCTCTGGGTAAAGATATCCAGCCGGTTATGGTAACGGTGTGCGGAAAGACCAATATCGCTGAGGGTAAACAGGGTGGCGGCGTTACTGTAGTTGTAATGTCCGGCCTGATTCATCACCGCGATATAGACGCCCGCCTGCTGTAAAGGCTTGATATCCGCCAGCGGCAGAAGCAGTTTTTCACGGGTATTACGCGCCGGGTTAAGGTCGAAACGGCCGGTGTAGACCAGATCCGCCATCTTCAGCAGATTATCGGACTCCCAGTTGGTGAGCGAGTTGCGGTACTCCCACTGGCTGACAAAGGCGGCTAATGATTCAGGTTTAACCCGGTAGAAATTCACATCGACGTTATTCACGTTCAGCGCCATCACCGGTAGCCCTTCCACCACCTTACCCGGCAGCAGCGAGCCGCGGCTGGCAAAACCGACGCTCGGCTCAATGTCGCGGGTGGTAATGGCTTTTTCGACGTCGCTGCCAAAGGTGTTTTTGTTCAGCGCCAGCAGATCGCGCTCGACGGTGACCACCAGGTTGCGGTTCGGCTCCAGATGGCGCAGGCGCAGCTCTTTCAGATTCGGCGCCAGCTCCCAGGCGCCATCAACCTTGCCGCTTTTTTTGTCGACCACGTGCACCGTCCGGGCGAAATCCTGCGATGGATCGAGCGGCACCGAGAAGGTCAGCACCAGGGCAGCGGCCCCGTCCAGCTGGATCTCAGACGCATCCAGCAGGGTCAGCGTTTTACCCATGCTTTGCGCGGCCAGTTTCTCCAGCGTGGCGTTGTCCGGCTTTGCCGGCGCAGAGGCAGGCGCTGGCGTAGAGGTGGAAGCGGTAGCTGTGGCGGGTGCCGCTGAAGAGGTCTTGTCGTCACTGTCATCACAGCCGACAAGCGTGATGGTGGTAAGCAGCGCTAATGACAGCGCGGCAAGGCGAAACGGTTTCATCCTTTATCCCTGGCCTTGCGGGCCTGTTGGTCGTCGTCGGGATAAGTATTATCCGCAAGTTTCATTAATACAAAAGTGTCGATTTCAATTCTGGACAGCGTCTCGCAAAGTTTTCTGCGTGGATAACATTCTGGCTGCTGGCGCGATCACAGCGTTAAAGGTTACATGTAACCTTTAACGTCATTTGTTTTTAAAACAACAAGATAGCTGGCTAAGTTCGCGTTTGCCCTGCTAATTTTAACGTTATGACGCACCCTGAGTGCGCGGTTCAATAAGAGAGAACGTCATGAAACGAGCCGTGAACGCCCTACAAAATTTCGGAAAATCACTGTACGGACCGGTACTTATCCTGCCTATTGTCGGTCTTTTCATTGCTTTTGGTAATGTGTTGGGTAACGGCGCCCTTGCCGGTTATCTGCCGTTCCTCGGCCATCCGCTGATCCAGAGCATCGGCCAGCTGATTTCAAAATCCGCCGTCTCGGTGCTGGTGAACCTGGCGCTGGTGTTTGCCGTGGGCATCCCCATCGGTCTGGCAACGCGTGACAAAGGTTACGCGGCGCTGATAGGCCTGGTGACCTTCGTGGTGTTTATTAACGCCATGAACGTGACCCTGAATTTGCAGGGCGCGCTGGCCCCGGCGGACCAGATGAAAGCGGCCGGACAGAGCATGGTGTTGGGCGTGCAGGTGCTGGAGATGGGCGTGTTTGCCGGGATCCTCACCGGGGCGCTGTCGGGCTATCTGTATAACAAATACTCCGGCGTGCAGTTTAACGGCGCGATGGCTATCTACTCGGGGCACTGCTTCGTCGCCATCATTATGCTCCCGGTCTCCATGCTGCTTGGGGTGGTGATGAGTGAGCTGTGGCCGTTTGCCCAGAACGGGATCAGCGCCATGGCCTTAGCCATTAAAGGCTCCGGGGCGTTTGGGGTAGCGATTTACGGCTTCCTTGAGCGCATCCTGGTGCCGACCGGCCTGCACCATCTGGTCTACACCCCATTCCTCTATACCGAGCTGGGCGGCACCCAGGAGGTCTGCGGCGCAACCTATCAGGGCGCGCGCAATATCTACTTTGCCGAGATGGCCTGCCCGGAGGTGAAGCAGCTCAGCAGCACTGCGGTGTGGGATGCCCGCGGCATCAGCAAGATGTTTGGCCTGCCTGCCGCCGCGCTGGCGATGTATGTCACCGCCAAACCGGAGCGTAAAGCCGCAGCGAAAGCGATTCTGATCCCGGCGGCGCTCACCTCCCTGCTGGTGGGGGTGACCGAGCCGATCGAGTTCTCCTTCCTGTTCGTCGCCCCGCTGCTGTTTGTGGTGCACGCGGTGCTGACCGGGATCGGCATGATGCTCTTTTATCTGCTGGGGGTGCACGCCATCGGGGCCAACGGCATTATCGATTTCATTCTTTATAACCTGCCGCTGGGCACCGAAAAATCCAACTGGCCGATGTACATCCTGGTCGGGCTGATCATGTTCGCCCTCTACTTCGCGATCTTCCGCTTCCTGATCCTGCATTTCCGCATGAAGACGCCGGGACGCGAAGAAGAGGATCAGGAGACCCGTCTGTACAGCAAGCAGGAGTACCAGGCGAAAGGCAGCAATGATGGTCTCGGCGAGGCGATTGTGGTCGGCCTCGGCGGACGCGAAAACATCGAGGTGGTAGACAACTGCTACACCCGCCTTCGCGTCACGGTGAAAGACGTTGCCATCATCGACGAGCCACGGCTTAAGGCGACGGGCGCGAAAGGCATTATCAAGCAAGGTAACAACGTTCAGGTGGTCTACGGGCTGCATGTCAAAAAAATGCGAGAAGCGGTCGAGACGGTTCTCTGAAGGAGATAAACATGATTACACCCCCATTTATTCTCTCTATCGCCGGTGGCGGCAGCACCTATACGCCCGGGATTGTGAAAAGCCTGATGGTACAGCTGGATAAATTCCCGCTGGCGGAAATTCGCCTCTACGACATTGATGCCGCACGGCAAAACACCATCGCGCCGGTGGTGGAGAAGGTCATTCGCGATCACAGCCAGAGCATCAAATTTACCGTTACCAGCGACCCGGAAGTGGCGTTCAGCGGGGCCCATTTCGTCTTCGCCCAGATGCGCGTCGGCCAGTATAAAATGCGCGAGCAGGATGAGAAGATCCCCCTGCGTCATGGGGTGGTCGGTCAGGAGACCTGCGGCCCGGGCGGGCTGGCCTATGGCCTGCGTACCATCCTGCCGATGGTTGAGCTGATCGACATGGTTGACCGCTATGCCCATGAGAAGGCGTGGATCGTCAACTACTCCAACCCGGCGGCCATCGTCGCCGAGGGCGTACGTCGCCTGCGTCCTGACGCCCGGGTACTGAACATTTGCGATATGCCGGTAGCGGCGATGCGTAACATGGGGGCCATTCTGGGTGTGGATCGCCACAAGCTGGAGGTGGACTACTTCGGCCTGAACCATTTCGGCTGGTTTACCCGCGTGCTGGTGGACGGCGAGGATAAACTGCCGGAGCTGCGTCGCCATGTCGCAAAATTTGGTCTGCTGACCGAAGATGCGGCCAAAACTGACCCGCAGCACTCGGATCCGTCGTGGGTGAAAACCTGGCGCAATATCAAGCCGATCATGGATAACTTCCCGGAGTATCTGCCGAACCCGTATCTGCAGTACTACCTGATGCCGAATCAGATCGTTGAGCACCAGAATCCGGACTATACCCGCGCCAACGAAGTGATGAACGGTCGCGAGAAAAAGCTGTTTGCCGCCGCACAAGAGTATAAACAGACCGGGATCCTGCCGGATGCATTCCACGTGGGGGTGCACGGCGAGTTTATCGTGGATGTGGCCCGCTCGCTGGCGTTTAACCTGCGCCAGCGCCATCTGGTGATGGTGGAAAACCGGGGGGCGATCGTCAACCTGCCGTACGACGCGATGGTTGAGGTCCCGGCTTATATCACAAGCGAAGGGCCAGAGCCGATCCGCATCGGCCGGGTGCCGCTGTTCCACCAGACTCTGCTGCAACAGCAGCTAGCCTCGGAGCAGCTGCTGGTGGAAGCCACCATAGAAGGCAGCTATGAGAAAGCCTTGCAGGCGTTCACCCTGAACCGCACCGTGCCGACGATGGAACATGCCAAAGCGATTCTGGATGAGATGATTGAGGCCAACCGGGAATACTGGCCTGCGCTGCAAAAAGCCTGGCAGGATGGGGAAGCGGTGAAAAAATAAGGGCTTGCTCGCGAGTTGAACGTGGTTCGCTTGTCGGTGTCAGAAAAAACACCGACAATCCATCAATGGATTCATTAATGGAGGCACCCATGTCCACCTCATATTTTGTCGCAGCCGACTGGCTGATTGAGCACAGTGATGACCCTGAAGTCCAGATCCTCGACGCGCGCATGGCGCCGCCTGGCCAGGAGCATCGTGACGTTTCTGCCGAATACCGCGCCGGGCATCTGCCGGGGGCGGTATTTTTTGATATCGAAGCCCTCTCCGATCATACCTCTCCCCTGCCGCACATGATGCCGCGCCCGGAAGCTTTTGCGGTGGCAATGCGCGAGCTGGGCGTCAGCCACGACAAGCATCTGGTGATTTACGATGAAGGGAATCTCTTCTCCGCTCCACGGGCGTGGTGGATGCTGAAAACCTTTGGCGTGGAAAAGGTGTCGATTCTGGCGGGCGGTCTTGCCGGCTGGCAGCGGGCCGAGTTACCTCTCCAGCAGGGCGATGTCTCCCTGCCGGACGGCGACTTTGAAGCCACCTTCGATGCCCGGGCGATCAAGCGTGTCACCGACGTGCTGCTGGCAAGCCACGAGCAGACCGCGCAGATTGTCGATGCCCGCCCGGCCCCGCGCTTTAACGCGGAAGCCGACGAGCCGCGCCCGGGCCTTAAGCGCGGCCATATCCCTGGCGCGCGTAACGTGCCCTGGGGCGATCTGGTGTTTGAGGGTGAACTGAAAACCACCGACGAGCTGCGTGAAATTTTCTCTCGCCAGGGCGTGGATCTGCATCAGCCGGTCGTTGCCAGCTGCGGCTCCGGCGTCACCGCCTGTGTCGTTATTCTGGCGCTGGCGACCCTCGGCAAAACCGACGTCACGCTGTACGACGGCGCGTGGAGTGAATGGGGTGCCCGGGACGATCTGCCGGTTGAACCGTCCCGGTAATGGATAACCGTCTGGCGACACTGTTAACGCGCGGGGAGTCTCTGACCCGCGCAGAGTATCGCGTGCTGGCCCATCTCACCGAGCATCCGCTGCTGGTGGGCCAGATCACCGTACGGGAGCTGGCGCAGGCGACCTTTGTCTCCACCGCTACTATTATGCGCCTGTGCCGCAAGCTGGGGTTCAGCGGCTTTAGCGAGTTTATCTGGCACTGCAAGCAGCTGTTAAGCGATACCCCGCACATTGCCGCCGAAACCCGGCAACCTGCGGAATTACCCGCCCTGTTTAATCAGTTTATCGCCAATTATCAGCAGACCTTTCAGTGGGCAACGGCGGAGAAACGCCGCCGGTTTGCCGAACTGCTGCGCGACAAAGAGAGCTTTTTCCTCTACGGCGCGGGCTTCTCCTATCTGTTTGCCGAGTACCTGACCAAGAAACTGCAGGTGCTGGGCAAGACGGCATTTATCTCCGGCCCTGGCGACAGCCGCAACATCTTTCTCAGCAACGCCTCGCGCTATCAGGTGTTCATCGCGGTCTCGCGCAGCGGGGAAACGGAGCAGGTGCTGGATAAGGCGCGGATCGCGCAGAACGTGGGGATGACGGTGGTGGCTTTTACCCGGGCGTCGGCGAATACCCTGGCGGGGATGGCGGATCTGCATTTTGCCTTATACGACGAAGCGGTGCATTTCGCTGCCGAGGCCGCAGGAGTGACATCGTTTGAGTCGAACCTGGTGCTGCTGATGGATTTACTGCTGCTGGAGGCAACGGGGTGAGTGTTCACCCCGCAAGGGCTCAGATAATACGGTTGTTTTTGAAATCGCGCAGGAAGCCACCCCAGCGGCGCTCATAGAAGGGCGTGATGTGCTCGGTGATAAAGTGGCTGATGCCCTTCTCGCCTTTTACGACCCGGCAGATATCGATGGGCTCGTCGCCCGGCAGGGTGTCGGTCGCCACGCTGCCCGCGGCCTGGATGATGTCGTCGATCTCGCCATCCGCCTCAATGCCAATCAGCAGTACCGGCTGTTCGTCGGCCTGCTCTTTGATCGAGCAGAGAAACGCCCGCTTCACCGGTTTGATGGTTTTGAACAGGGTGGTCAGGGAGTCGATCATCTGCGCCGGTGGTTCGGCCACTTCCGACAGCAGCAGCGACTCACCGCCCTCCAGCACCTCCTGGGTGCTGAGCGGGTTACCCTCTTCGCCAATCAGATGGCTGATTTCGCGCGGGGTGAACTCTTTCCCGGTCGGCAGTTTGGCGTTCAGAAACAGGGTTTCGCCCAGCGTCATCTCAAACAGGGTGCGCACCGGCATCACCACGAACGCCTGCTCATCTTCAACCGCTTCCTGTAAGGCTTCAAGGGAGGAGAAGAACGGGATCACCGAGGTGCCGTCATCTTTTTCCCAGTGCAGAAGATCCAGGGCGCTGTCCTCAACAACCTGCTCACCTTCCGCGGCGGTGCCAGGCACCCAGACGATGGACTCCAGCAGCGTGCGGAAAAATGCCGGACGATGGGCAGGCTCGGTGGCCGCTTTCTCCAGCAAAGTTTCTAATTCGTTTTTGGTTTCTGACATAGTTTCGTTACTTCAAAATCGCCCGGCGGCGCTATGCTTGCACGGGCCTACGGGTTTTGTAGGCCGGGTAAGCGCAGCGCCACCCGGCAAGACGGTAATCTGTAGGCCCGGCAAACGCAGCGCCGCCGGGCACGTCAATTACTCTGCGGTCAACAGGTTCGCGATGGTCCGCACACCCAGACCGGTCGCACCGGCGGACCACTGCTCAACCGCCGCTTTGCGGTAGGTAGCGGAGCAGTCGATATGCAGCCAGCCTTCACGATAGTTCTCAACGAAGTGCGACAGGAAACCGGCGGCGGTGCTCGCCCCTGCCGGGTAGGCCGCGCTGGCGGTGTTGTTCAGTTCGGCGAAGTTAGACGGCAGCTGGCTGCGGTGGAACTCGGCCAGCGGCAGACGCCAGAACGGTTCGTTCTCGGCGGCAGCGCTTGCCAGCACACGGTTCGCCAGCTTGTCGTCAAAGCTGAACAGCGCGTGGTAGTCGTTGCCCAGCGCGGTTTTCGCCGCCCCGGTCAGGGTTGCCATATCGATGATCAGCTCTGGTTTTTGCGCACAAGCGTCAATCAGGCCATCGGCCAGCACCAGACGGCCTTCGGCGTCGGTGTTCATCACTTCGACGTTCTTGCCGTTGCGGTAGCGAATGATGTCGCCCAGCTTGAAGGCGTTACCGCTGACCATGTTGTCGGCGCAGCACAGGTACAGCTTGACGCGTTTGTTCAGACCGCGGGTGATGGCAAAGGCCAGCGCGCCGGTAATGGTGGCCGCGCCGCCCATGTCGGACTTCATGGAGTCCATGAACGCGCTCTGCTTCAGGCTGTAACCGCCGGTATCGAAGGTGATACCTTTCCCGACCAGGCAGGCGAATACCGGTGCCGCTTTATCACCGGTTGGGTTGTAATCCAGCGCCAGCAGCACAGGAGGACGCTCGGAGCCGCGGCCAACGGTGTGGATGCCCATGTAGTTCTGCTCGCGCAGATCTTCGCCTTTGGTGATGCGGTAAGACATCTTGTCGCCAGCGACTTTGCTCAACAGATCCACCGCGCGCTGCGCCAGCTGTTCCGGGCCTAACTCTTCCGCCGGGGCGTTGATAGTATCGCGCACCCAGTCGATGATGGTCAGACGGCTTTCCAGCTCTGTCTTTCCTGCGTCGTCGAGGTTCGCCCACTCAATTTTACGGGTGCCTTTTGGACCTTTATAGCCCGCCCAGAATGCCCAACTGCGATCGGTGTCCCAGCCTTCGCCGTCGAGACACACATGTTTAATGCCCAGGCCGTCAATTTTCCGCGCCGCGCGCTGGATCAGACCGACATCGTCGCTGCCGTTCAGGTGCAGGGTAATACCGTCATTGTTGATGCTGTAAGTGGCTTTTTCACCCCAGCGCGCATCGGCAGGCTGAGTAGAGAGCGTAATCTTCATCGCTTCGGTCATTTTTATTTATCCTTATTAGCAACAAGCAAACGGGCCGCCTGAAGGCAGCCCGTTACGTTTTTATTCTGCTTCGTCCAGCCAGACTAACAGAATCGCCTCCAGAATTTTTTCATTGGATGCGTTGGGATCGTCGTCAAACTCTTCCAGATCGCAAATCCACTGATGCATATCGGTGAAGCGTACGGTCTTCGGATCGAGATCCGGGTTAGCGTCGTACAGCGCCTCGCCGATTTCACGGCTGTCAGTCCACTTCAGTCCCATATTAATGCTCGCGTGCGTGGTTAAGCGTATAACGCGGAAGTTCAACCACCAGATCTTCATCGGTGACGCGCGCCTGACAGCTCAGACGGCTTTCAGGCTCCAGACCCCATGCTTTATCCAGCATGTCGTCTTCATCTTCTGTGCTCTCCGCAAGAGAGTCAAAACCCTCGCGGACGATGCAGTGGCAGGTCGTGCAGGCACAGGATTTTTCACAGGCGTGTTCCACTTCGATACCGTTACGCAGGGCAACGTTAAGGATGGTTTCGCCGGTCTCAGCTTCCAGAACTGCGCCATCCGGACAGAGGTCCGCATGAGGCAAAATAACAATCTTTGGCATATTAAACCTCGTCCACGGAGTGGCCTTTCAGCGCGGTACGGACAGACTGGTCCATGCGGCGAGCGGCGAACTCCTGGGTTTGCTTATCAACGTTTTTAATCGCTTGTTCTATGGCGTCAGGGTCATTGCCAACCGCCACCGCGCTCAGTTGCGCGACGGCATCGTCAATGGCCTGACGTTCTGCGGCGCTTAACAGCGCGGCATCAGCAGTGAGTGCGCTGTTCAGGCTTTCCAGCACGCGTGCGGCTTCAACTTTCTGTTCCGCCAGCATACGCGCCTTCACATCCTGCGCAGCAAAACTCATTGAGTCCTGAATCATGGTGGCGATTTCGCCATCGGTCAGACCGTAGGACGGTTTCACCTGGATGGAGGATTCGACACCGGTCGATTTTTCCATCGCCGTGACGCTCAGCAGGCCGTCTGCATCCACCTGGAAGGTGACGCGGATATGCGCCCCGCCCGCAGGCAGTGCCGGGATCCCGCGCAGCGCGAAACGCGCCAGCGAACGGCAGTCCTGGACCAGCTCGCGCTCGCCCTGCAGCACGTGGATCGACATCGCGGTCTGGCCGTCTTTAAAGGTGGTGAACTCCTGCGCGCGCGCCACCGGAATGGTGGTGTTACGCGGGATCACTTTCTCCACCAGGCCGCCCATGGTTTCTAACCCGAGGGACAGCGGGATCACGTCCAGCAGCAGCATTTCGCTGTCCGGCTTGTTGCCGACCAGGATATCGGCCTGGATAGCGGCGCCAATGGCGACCACTTTATCCGGATCGATAGAGGTTAATGGCGTGCGGCCAAAGAATTCGCCCACGCGTTCGCGTACCAGTGGAACGCGGGTCGAACCGCCGACCATGACAACGTCCAGCACCTCTTCTGCTTCCACGCCCGCATCTTTCAGCGCGCGACGGCAGGCCAGCAGGGTGCGTTTCACCAGCGGGGCGATCAGCGCATTGAACTGTTCACGGCTGATGTCGCCTTTCCAGCCCGCGACCTCAACGGTCACGGAGGCAGCATCGCTGAGGGCGATTTTGGCGGCAATGGCCGCATCCAGCAGCTGACGTTGCAGACGCGCGTCACTGCGATCGGATATCCCCGCCTGCTCACAGATGTGATCCGCCAGCAGATGGTCAAAGTCGTCGCCACCGAGGGCAGAGTCGCCGCCGGTCGCCAGCACTTCAAACACCCCGCGGCTTAAGCGCAGAATCGAAATATCAAAGGTCCCGCCGCCGAGATCGAAGACCGCAATCACCCCTTCCTGACCGGAGTCGAGGCCGTAGGCAATGGCGGCAGCCGTCGGCTCGTTAAGCAGACGCAGCACGTGCAGGCCCGCCAGACGCGCCGCGTCTTTGGTGCCCTGACGCTGGGCGTCATCGAAATAGGCCGGAACGGTGATCACTACGCCATCCAGCTCGCCTTCAAGGGTCGCGGTTGCGCGGGCGGCCAGCGCCTTAAGGATATCGGCAGAGACGCGGATCGGGTTCAGTAAACCCGCGGCGGTGGCGATCATCGGCAGGCCATTTTCACTTGCCTGCAGCTGATACGGCAGATGCGGATAACGGCTCTGGATGTCTGCCAGCGAGCGGCCCATCATGCGTTTTACCGAGCTGATGGTGTTGGCCGGATCCTGGGCTGCGTTGGCGCGGGCATCAAAGCCCACGCTGTGGCCCTGGGGCTGATAGTGGACCACAGAGGGCAGCAGGTGTTGACCCTGCGCATCCGCCAGCGTCTCAGCCTGGCCGCTGCGCACGGTCGCCACCAGCGAGTTGGTGGTGCCTAAGTCGATGCCTACCGCCAGACGACGCTGGTGCGGTGCGGCACTTAAGCCCGGCTCACTAATTTGTAATAAGGCCATAATTGCTTCCGAAATTAAAAATCGAGCAGCTTTTCTTCGAGTTGTTCAGCACTGCTTCGCAGTTTATCGAGAAAACGCAGCTTGCGAACGCTGTCCGCCGCCACGTCCCACGTCTCGTTATTCAATTGGTCAACCATCTGCTGATGGCGGGTATCGAACATCCCTTTTACGCGCTTAATAAAGCGCTCAAGACGGGCTTCGTCTTTGGCCTGTTCGATCTCATCCAGCTCTTCACGCAGCTCCAGCTGTTCCATCAGGAAGGCGGTGTCGCGGACGGTGTGTTGCTCGCTGGAGAGATCAAACCCGTGGCGCGAAAGCAGATATTCTGCCCGACTCAGCGGATTGCGCAGGGTTTGCCACGCCTGATTGATGGTCGCAGAGTGCTGCACCGCCGCCAGCTGTTCCGCCTGCGTGCCGCTGGCGAACTTATCCGGGTGATACTGACGTTGCAGATCCTGGAAACGGGCCGCCAGCGCCTGAGTATCAATTTCATACCCGGCTGGTAACCCAAAGAGGGTGAAGTAATCCATAACAATCTCAGGGTTAGCTGATTAAAACAAACCCCACACACAGTCTGGCTGCGGTGGGGTTAGCAGGTGATACGCAATTAAACGTGGAAGCTTTCGCCGCAGCCGCACTCGTCTTTAACGTTCGGGTTAGTAAATTTAAACCCTTCGTTAAGGCCTTCTTTTACAAAGTCCAGCTGAGTGCCGTTCAGGAACTGCAGGCTTTTACCATCGACCACCACCTTCACGCCTTTGTCTTCGAATACGGTATCTTCCGCCGCAGGTTCGTCAACAAATTCCAGTACATACGCCATACCGGAACAGCCGGAGGTGCGTACACCCAGTCGCAGGCCGAAGCCTTTGCCACGGTTTGCCAGGAAGGAGCTTACTCGCGCGGCAGCGCTGTCGCTAAGGGTAATCGACATAACAACCTCAACTAATTATTTTGCTTCACGTTTGCTTTTGTAATCCGCGATTGCAGCTTTAATCGCATCTTCCGCCAGGATAGAGCAGTGAATTTTCACCGGCGGCAGTTCGAGTTCGTCAGCAATATCGGTATTTTTAATCGCCTGCGCTTCGTCCAGAGATTTGCCCTTCACCCACTCGGTGACCAGGGAGCTGGAGGCGATTGCGGAACCGCAACCGTAAGTCTTGAAGCGCGCGTCTTCAATGATACCTTCATTGTTGACTTTAATCTGCAACTTCATCACGTCGCCACAGGCCGGTGCACCCACCATGCCGCTGCCTACGCTGTCGTCGCTGTTGTCGAAGGAGCCCACGTTACGTGGATTCTCGTAATGATCGATAACTTTTTCGCTGTATGCCATGTTGAATTCTCCTTACAAACCGATTAGTGATGTGACCATTCAATGCTGTTCAGATCCACGCCTTCTTTGAACATTTCCCACAGTGGAGAGAGTTCACGCAGACGGCCAATGGAGTTGCGAACCAGTTTGATGGTGTAGTCAATCTCTTCATCGGTAGTGAAACGACCTAAAGAGAAGCGGATAGAGCTGTGTGCCAGTTCGTCGGTCATGCCCAGCGCACGCAGTACGTAGGACGGCTCCAGGCTTGCGGAAGTACACGCAGAACCGGAAGAGACGGCCAGGTCTTTCAGGGCCATGATCAGCGACTCGCCTTCAACATAGTTGAAGCTGACGTTGAGGATGTTCGGTGCGCCCTGCTCGAGATCGCCGTTCAGGTAGACCTCTTCCATATCCTTCACGCCTTCCCACAGACGGTTGCGCAGCGTACGCAGGCGCGCCATCTCGGTTTCCATCTCTTCTTTGGCGATACGGTAGGCTTCACCCATACCCACGATCTGGTGAACAGGCAGAGTACCGGAACGCATGCCGCGCTCGTGACCGCCGCCGTGCATCTGGGATTCGATACGGATACGTGGCTTACGACGCACGTACAGCGCGCCAATGCCTTTCGGGCCATAGATTTTGTGGCCGGAGAAGGACATCAGGTCCACTTTCAGCTGGCTCAGGTCGATAGGCAGTTTGCCCACGCTCTGGGTCGCATCAACGTGGTAGATGATACCGCGCGCACGGCACAGTTCGCCGATAGTGGCGATATCCTGCACCACGCCGATTTCGTTGTTGACGTGCATGATGGAGACCAGAATGGTGTCATCACGCATTGCCGCTTCGAGCTCTTTCAGGTCGATGATACCGTTGCGCTGCGGGGCGAGGTAGGTTACTTCAAACCCTTCACGCTCCAGCTGACGGCAGGTGTCCAGCACGGCTTTGTGTTCGGTTTTGCTGGTGATGATGTGCTTGCCTTTTTTCTGATAGAAATTGGCCGCACCTTTGATCGCCAGGTTATCGGATTCGGTCGCGCCTGAGGTGAAAACAATTTCACGCGGATCGGCGCCAACCAGCTCGGCAATCTGATTACGGGCGATATCTACCGCCTCTTCAGCATGCCAGCCAAAACGGTGGGAGCGGGAAGCCGGGTTACCGAAGTTTCCGTCCAGGGTCAGACACTGCATCATTTTCTCGGCAACACGCGGGTCCACCGGCGTGGTTGCGGAGTAATCGAGATAGATAGGTAATTTCATTGCTCTATAGACTCCGTACATCGCTTCAATGCAAGGAACCAGGCAACCGGCTGGATGTACGACCGGGTCATCGGGGCGCGCGAACGCCCCGGCCTGATTCTAAAATACTTATCGTTTTTTATTACGCGCGCAGTTTAACGTCGATAGCGTCTTGCGTGCGGGTATTACGATGGGACTCGTGCGAGTGCTGACGACCTGAGACGTCCAGCACTTCCTGGTTGTTAACCAGTTCACCAATGGTGATGTTATTCAGGAAGCCGGTCAGACGGTCGCTCAGATCGCGCCACAGCGCGTGAGTCAGACATTTATCGCCGCCCTGACAGCCGCCTTTACCCTGGCAACGAGTCGCGTCGACGGATTCGTCAACTGCGCTAATGACTTCGCCAACGGCAATACTGCCCGCGTCTTTACCTAACAGATATCCGCCGCCAGGACCGCGGACGCTGGAAACCAGGCCATTTTTACGCAGTCGGGAGAACAGCTGTTCCAGATAAGAGAGGGAAATTCCCTGACGTTCAGAAATATCAGCCAACGGAACCGGGCCCGATTCGGAGTTGAGCGCAACGTCCAGCATCGCGGTCACGGCATAACGCCCTTTAGATGTCAGTCTCATGTCTTACTTAACCTCAAACTCGCCCCTGCCCGGGGATTTTTATTGTAAAGTGGGGGTATTGCATAGCAGGGCCAAGTCTGACATTCCCGACTAATTTGGTCAACTATTTACTTGACTGTTTTAGTCAGGTATTTAACCTTCTGTGCGCTCATGAGTTTTGCCCGGCGGCGCTTCGCTTGCACGGGCCTACGGTCTTGTAGGCCGGGTAAGCGCAGCGCCACCCGGCAAGCAAACGGCACTACTCTTTATTCTTCTGCTCAATCGACGCCAGAATACCGCGCAGGATGTTCAGCTCCTGGCTCTCCGGACGCGCGCGGGTAAAGAGGCGGCGCAGTCGGTTCATCACCTGCCCCGGATGCCCGGCGCGGATAAAGCCGGTGGCGAGCAGGGTCTGCTCCAGATGGCCATAGAAACGCTCCAGGTCATCCACCAGCGGATACGGGGTCTCTTCCGGCGCAGCGTAAGTCTCTTTCTCCTGCGTTGCCAGCCACGCCATCCGCACTTCGTAGGCAATAACCTGCACGGCCATCGCCAGGTTCAGCGAGCTGTATTCCGGATTAGCGGCAATGGCGACGTGATAATGACACTTTTGCAGCTCGTCGTTGGTCAGCCCCACGCGCTCACGGCCAAACACCAGCGCCACCGGCGCATGCTGGCCTTCGGAAACGCTTTTCAGCCCGCATTCACGCGGATCGAGCATCGGCCACGGCAGGGTGCGCGAACGCGCGCTGGTTCCGACTACCAGACTGCAACCGGCTAAGGCTTCATCCAGGGTATCGACGATCTGCGCATTGCCAATCACGTCGCTGGCACCTGCGGCCAGCGCAATGGCCTGCGAGTCGGGTTTGACCAGCGGGTTAACCAGCCAGAGATTGGTTAAGCCCATGGTTTTCATAGCACGGGCCACGGAGCCCATATTGCCGGTATGCGATGTTTCGACCAGCACGATTCGGATATTTTGCAGCATAATTTTTCTGAGTCTGGAGAATATTCGGTGATGTTATCATAAACGGAAGACATATTCCGATCCCGCTGCTATACTCTGCGCCGTTTTCGTATCCCCGTTCTTTAACATCCAGTGAGAGTAACCGATGCAACATCCTATGTTGACCATCGCCGTGCGCGCAGCGCGCAAGGCGGGTAATGTAATTGCCAAACACTACGAGACCCCAGATTCCGTAGAAACCAGCCAGAAAGGCAGCAATGACTTTGTGACTAACGTCGATAAAGCCGCAGAAGCGATTATTATCGAAACCATTCGCAAATCTTACCCGCAGCACACCATCATCACCGAAGAAAGCGGTGAGCATGCAGGCGAAGATCAGGATGTTCAGTGGGTTATCGATCCTCTGGATGGCACCACCAACTTCGTTAAACGTCTGCCACACTTCGCTGTCTCTATCGCCGTACGCATCAAAGGCCGTACTGAAGTG
Source organism: Leclercia sp. TB492 (assembly GCF_049974505.2). Taxonomy (NCBI): domain Bacteria; kingdom Pseudomonadati; phylum Pseudomonadota; class Gammaproteobacteria; order Enterobacterales; family Enterobacteriaceae; genus Leclercia; species Leclercia sp. TB492. Next base: position 3,443,048 of record NZ_CM127572.1, read on the forward strand.
GCTGTGGTTTACGATCCAATGCGTAACGAACTCTTCACCGCAACCCGTGGTCAGGGCGCACAGCTGAACGGCTACCGTCTGCGCGGCACCAACGCTCGCGACCTCGACGGCACCATTCTGGCGACCGGTTTCCCGTTCAAAGCCAAACAGCACGCACCTGCCTACATGAAAATTCTGGGCAAACTGTTCACCGAGTGCGCTGACTTCCGCCGCACCGGTTCCGCTGCGCTGGACCTGGCCTACGTTGCCGCTGGCCGCGTGGACGGTTACTTTGAAATTGGCCTGAAGCCGTGGGACTTCGCTGCTGGCGAACTGATTGCCCGTGAAGCGGGTGCCCTGGTGTGCGATTTCACCGGTGGCCACAACTACATGCTGTCCGGCAACATCGTTGCAGGTAACCCACGCGTTGTGAAAGCGATGCTGGCGAACATGCGTGACGAACTGAGCGAAGCGCTGAAGCGTTAATTCTGGTTGTCTTGCCCGGTGGCGCTCGCGCTTACCGGGCCTACAAGACCGTAGGCCGGGCAAACGAAGTGCCGCCCGGCATTTTAAAACGGCCGCATTCCCCTGCCCACCGGCACCGCACTGATCCACATCATCACCGCCGCTACCAGCAATACCACTCCACCCGCTAATGCCAGCGTTGTCCATCCGATCTGTCGCCACAGTACCGGCGCTTTGTTGCCGCTAAGCCTGACCGCCAGCTGACGAAAGCCGTGCACCAGCAGCGCCAGCGAAGAGATGGTTAATCCCGTTCCCGCCGCCATCGCCAGCGCCGAAGCCACGCCCCAGCTGAACACGCCGATCACCTTACTGAACAGCAGCACCATAATCGCCCCGGAACAGGGTCGCATGCCCATGGACAGGATAATCATCATCCGCGCCCGCCAGTCGTCAGCGCGCTGGATCTGCGTCGGGCTCGGCAGATGCTGATGGCCGCAGCCGCAGTTTGCATCGTGGACGTGATGCGGAGTAAAGGCTTTGAAGGTCGGTTTACGCAGCAGGCCGCGCAGTTTTTTCAGCGCCCGCCAGCAGAGCATCAGCCCCAGCACGCCCACCAGGGCATAGTTTCCCTTCTCCAGCCAGAAGCTGCTCATGTGCAGATCCCGCGCCGGGAGCTGCAGCAGCGTTAACACGCTTACCACCAGGGCGATCGCCACCACTCCCTGTAACAAAGAGGAGGCCAGGGTTAAGCCAATACTCGATTTCAGTTTTGAGGGATGGGTGGCAAGCCAGGTGGCGATGACAATTTTGCCGTGGCCCGGCCCCAGGGCGTGCAACACGCCGTATACAAAGCTGAATAGCAGCAGCGACCCACCCGCCGCCGTCGGATTGTCGGCCACCGCCTTCAGCAGGCCGCTCATCTGCTGGTTGACGTCCCGCTGCCAGAGAATGCTCTGGCGCATCACCTGCGGCCACGCCTGCCAGAGCCAGACAGCGCCCGCCACCGCCGCAACCAGAAACAGCCCCAGCGGCCAGAGATCCCACCCGCGTCGCGCGCGTACTACTGACATTGCAGGGTCACCGTCTGGGCAAACTGTTTGCCGAGATCCATATCCTCCGGCGGCGCATCGTCTTTATCCAGCGAGCTGGCAAAGTTCAGCGTCTCATCGCTGGGCTCCGGGGTGTCCACGCTGACGGAACAGCTTTTTTGCAGCTCAGCAGGCAGCGACACATCGTCATCCTCGGCGTAGCTCATGTCCACGTAATAGGAGGGATCGAAGGTGGAGAAGGTATATTTTTGTCCGGCCAGCGGCTGAGGCTCCGCCAGCGGCAAAATAAAGGTCAGCACCGCCTGATGCTCCTGACGGGTCATGCCGTACTGGGTGGGCCGGTTGAGGAATTTCACCTTCTGCCCGTTATGCCAGAACTCGGTAAAGTAGTGCTGACCGAGCACATTGGCCATGACTTCCGCCGCCAGCTTTTTCCAGATCTCATCCCCCGGCTTTGCGTTTCCGGCATCGTAAAGCAGATCGGCGGAGGTCAGCTCATCCATCGCCCAGCGCATCTTCAGCCCGGTAAGCTGGTTGTCTTTCACCATGATCTGCGTTTTCAGGGTGATAAAGCTGTGAGGGTGCGCGGCGGCGGTAAAAGATAAAACCGCCAAAAAAAGCGTCGTTGCGCTGCGTTTCACTGTTTGCATCTCATCCTCACGTCAAAAATTCTGTGATGTTCACCCGCATTCCTGAAGGAAAGCCCGGCAACACGTGCTACGGGGTACATCCTTTAGCTATTCTTATCAAACACACTCACTGGAACCCGACAGATGATGACGACTCTCGAAATGCCATCTGCACTTTCCAGTTCGCAGCGCCGCTGCCAGGTTCTGTTGATGCTCTATGTGCCAGGCTTTCGCGCCACCCTGCAAAGCATCGGTGAAATCAACGGTGTCGATGATGCCCTCTGCCGGCAGGATATCGACGAGATGCGCATGGAGATCCAGCGCTATCACCAGCTCGACATTGCGACACAGCATGATGGCTGCTACCTGCTGGAAGGTAGCCACCTGAACCAACGCTTGTGCCTGCTGCACTGGTTGCGCCGGGCGTTACGCCTCTGCCCCCACTTCGTCGCGCAGCAGTTTACCCCATCTCTGAAAATCGCGCTAAAGCAGCTCGGCATCGCCCGCACTTTATATGACGATACCAACCTGCGGGCGCTGATTAACTTTTGCTCCCGCCGCCTGCAGCGCCAGTTTGAATGCCGGGACACGCAGTTTTTGCAGCTCTATTTGCAGTACTGTCTGCTCCAGCACCAGCTGGGCCAGAGCCCCGAATTTTCGGTGGTTCAGCGTAACTGGACCCAGTCGCGCAGCGAATATCTGATGGCGCAGGAGATTATCCGCCACTGGCAGCGCCGCGTGGCGCAGGCGCCTCACGCCGATGAGCAACCTTTTCTGGCGCTGCTGTTTATGATGCTCCGCACGCCGGATCCCCTTCGCGATACGCACCTGGAAGATGACCGTCTGCGTCGCACCATCACCCGCATGATCGCCCGCTTTCATGGGCAAACCGGCATGCAGTTCAGCGACGAGCAGGGGCTTATCGATCAGCTCTATATTCATCTGGCGCAGGCTCTGGACCGCTCGCTGTTTGGCATCGGTATCGACAACAGCCTGCCCGAAGAGATCCATCGCCTCTATCCGCGCCTGATGCGTACCACCCGCGAGGTGCTGTTCGAGCTGGAGGCGGAGTTTGGCCTGCGGTTTTCTGAGGAGGAGTCGAGCCTGGTGGCGGTGATCTTTGGCGCCTGGCTGATGCAGGAGAACGATCTGCATGAAAAGCAGGTGGTGTTGCTGACCGGGGAGGATAAAGCCTGCGAGGAGTTGATTGAACAGCAGCTGCGGGAGCTGACCCTGCTGCCGCTGAACATTCGCTATGTGACGCTACAGGCCTTTCAGAAGGAGGGGGCCCCGCGCGAGGCCGCCCTGGTGGTCACGCCCTATACCACCGCCCTGCCCCTGTTCTCGCCGCCGCTCATCCACGCCGTCGAGGCGTTGAATGCGCAGCAGCAGGAACATATTCGCGCCATGCTGGAATCTTAGCGCGCTGCTACCCGCGGACGCAGCAGAACCGCGGGCAGCGCCACCAGCGCCATCACCCAGAATACGCCGTGACCGAGATGCTGGTACAGGAAGCCGGCGAAGACGGTCATGATCGCAATACTGCCCCCCATTGCCACCGCCGAGTAGACCGCCTGGAGGCGGATCACATCGCTGCCCTCGCGCGCCGAGATATAGCGCATCGCCGCCAGATGGCACACCGTGAAGGTGCCGCAGTGCAGGATCTGCGCCACAATCAGCCACGGCAGCTCGGTGGTCCAGCCCATGATCCCCCAGCGGGCGATACCGCAGACGGCAGAGAGCAGGAGCAGATCCCGGGCGCCAAAGCGGCGGAACAGTCGGTTGCTGAGGGCAAAGATGATCACTTCCGCCACCACGCCCAGCGACCAGAGATAGCCGACGGCCGAAGCGGAATACCCGGCGCCCTGCCAGTAGATGGCGCTGAAGCCATAGTAGGCGGCATGCGCCCCCTGCAGCAGGCAGACGCAGGCGAGGAAACGCCAGCTCTGGGCCACCAGCGAGCGCCATGCCGGCCAGCCTGCGCTCTCCTGCTGGCGGCTCTCGCCCTGCGGCATCACCGAGGGGCGAAGCAGCATCCCGAGCAGCATCGACATAATGCCCAGGCTCAACAGAGCCAGAATGGCGCGATAGTCGTACAGGCTCACCAGCTTGCCCACCAGCGCCGAGCCAATCACAAAGGCGATCGAGCCCCACAGCCGCACCCGGCCATAGTCCATGGTGATCTGCTTCTGCCAGGTATTGGCCAGCGCATCGGTCAGCGGCACCAGCGGCGAGAAGAAGAGGTTGAAGCCCACCATCACCACCACCAGCCAGGCAAACTGCTGGCTGACCCAGAATCCAGCCATAAACACCAGGGTGAGCAGGGCCAGCACGCGCACGGCTTTGATTAACAGGGAGGGATCGCTGACGCGCGGCGCAATCAGCAGGCTACCGAGAAAACGCGCCACCAGGCCCGAGCCCAGCAGGACGCCTATCATCTCCGGGGTGAGGCCGATTCCCTTGAGCCAGACGCTCCAGAAAGGCAGAAAAATACCGTAGCTAAAAAAGTAGGTGAAGTAGCTGAGCGCCAGCCAGCGTGTGGAATGCAAAACCATGAATCCCTCCCGTTTTGGAGGCGATAGTCTGGCGATAAAGCGCTAATTAAGCAAGTAGATAGCCTGCTATAAATTAACTGTTGCTTAACAAAAAAAGTGACCCGAATGGCTCATGGCAAGCGGCACAAATCTGTATTAGGGTTTAATTATCCTGCTCACATAGGTCATGCCGCTATGAACGCTATACGGTATTTCGATTTCGGTCAGTCCCGGGCGCTGATCCTGTTAATCGCCCGTCTCGCCCTTATCCTCCTGTTTATCATTTTCGGCGTGCCAAAAATGTTCGGTTTCGACGGCACGGTGCAATATATGGCGAAGCTGGGCGCCCCGATGCCGATGCTGGCGGCCATTGTGGCGGTGATCATGGAAGTGCCCGCTGCGATTCTGATCGTGCTCGGCTTTTTTACCCGCCCGCTGGCGGTGCTGTTCGTCTTTTATACTCTGGGTACGGCGGTGATTGGCCACCACTACTGGGATATGAGCGGCGATGCGGTGATGCCCAATATGATTAACTTCTTCAAGAACATCAGTATCGCTGGCGGATTTCTGCTGCTGGCGGTGGCCGGGCCGGGCGCTATCTCCATCGACCGGCGTTAGCCATAAAAAAAGGCCGCATACGCGGCCTTTTTGTTCTGCGAAGCAGACTTATGCGTAAACCGGGAAGCGCGCGCAGATATCCAGCACTTTGGCTTTCACGCGTTCGATAACGGCTTCGTCATTGATGTTGTCCAGCACGTCACACATCCAGCCAGCCAGCTCTTTCACTTCCGCTTCTTTGAAGCCGCGGCGAGTCACTGCCGGGGAACCGATACGGATACCGGAGGTAACGAACGGGCTCTTCGGATCGTTTGGTACGCTGTTTTTGTTGACGGTGATGTTGGCGCGGCCCAGGGCAGCGTCAGCTTCTTTACCGGTCAGGTTTTTATCAACCAGATCCAGCAGGAACAGGTGGTTTTCAGTCCCGCCGGAGACCACTTTGTAGCCACGGTTCAGGAACACTTCCACCATCGCTTTTGCGTTCTTAGCAACCTGCTGCTGGTAAACTTTGAACTCAGGCTCCATCGCTTCTTTCAGCGCCACGGCTTTCGCCGCGATCACGTGCATCAGCGGGCCACCCTGCGCGCTTGGGAAAACGGCAGAGTTCAGTTTTTTATACAGGTCTTCGTCACCGCCCTTCGCCAGGATCAGGCCACCGCGTGGACCCGCCAGGGTTTTGTGGGTGGTGGTGGTGACCACGTGAGCATGTGGAACCGGGTTCGGGTAAACGCCTGCGGCGATCAGACCGGCAACGTGCGCCATGTCGACGAACAGGTATGCGCCGATGCTGTCTGCGATTTCACGCATTTTTGCCCAGTCAACTACGCCGGAGTAAGCGGAGAAGCCACCGATGATCATCTTCGGCTTGTGCTCTTTGGCCTGCTTCGCCATGTCTTCGTAGTCAATTTTACCGGACTCATCAATACCGTAAGGGATGATGTTGTACAGTTTACCGGAGAAGTTAACCGGGGAGCCGTGAGTCAGGTGACCGCCCTGCGCCAGGTTCATACCCAGAACGGTATCGCCCGGCTGCAGCAGCGCGGTGTAGACCGCGAAGTTAGCCTGAGAGCCGGAGTGCGGCTGCACGTTAGCGTAGTCTGCGCCAAACAGCTCTTTGGCACGGTCGATCGCCAGCTGTTCAACGATATCTACGTACTCGCAACCGCCGTAGTAGCGCTTGCCCGGGTAACCTTCAGCGTATTTGTTGGTCAGCTGAGAGCCCTGCGCCTGCATAACGCGCGGGCTGGTATAGTTTTCGGAGGCGATCAGTTCGATGTGCTCTTCCTGACGTACTTTTTCCTGCTCCATAGCCTGCCACAGTTCGGCATCATAATCGGCAATGTTCATTTCACGCTTTAACATCCGCATCTCCTGACTCAGCTAACAAGTAAATTTTTGCCTGAAAAAGGCAGTCCAGTTGGACGACGGGCAACAGTATAACTGATTAGCAGAGTGATAACAGGTCTTGACAAACGATTTTACGCAAACGTTTACCTGCCCGCCACGCAAGGGTTTGAGGAATAACGCTCTCGCCCTGTAAAGTGGATTTCTTTTCAGGTTTGTGATGCAGTTAATTCAAGTTGCAAAGAACCATTTACAACGCAGGGTTATTTTTTATAAGATGCATATAAAATACATCATTAAAGTAACATTTGAAGGAAGCTGCTATGTTAGACGCTCAAACCATCGCTACCGTTAAAGCCACTATTCCCCTGCTGGTCGAAACCGGTCCTAAACTTACCGCCCATTTTTACGATCGCATGTTCGCGCACAACCCGGAGCTCAAAGAGATTTTCAACATGAGCAACCAGCGCAACGGCGACCAGCGCGAAGCGTTATTTAACGCCATTGCCGCGTACGCCAGCAACATCGAGAACCTGCCGGCGCTGCTGCCAGCGGTGGAAAAAATCGCCCAGAAACACACCAGCTTCCAGATCAAACCCGAGCAGTACAACATTGTTGGCAGCCATCTGCTGGCCACCCTGGATGAGATGTTCAGCCCGGGTCAGGAAGTGCTGGACGCATGGGGCAAAGCCTATGGCGTGCTGGCTAACGTCTTTATCAACCGTGAAGCGCAGATCTACAGCGAAAATGCCAGCAAGAATGGTGGATGGGAAGGTACGCGCGCGTTCCGTATCGTGGAAAAAACCCCGCGCAGCGCGCTGATTACCAGCTTTGAATTTGAGCCGGTGGACGGCCAGCCGGTGGCCGATTACCAGCCGGGCCAGTACCTGGGCGTGTGGCTGAAGCCGGAAGGCTTCCCGCATCAGGAGATCCGCCAGTACTCCCTGACCCGTAAGCCAAACGGAAAAGGCTACCGCATTGCGGTGAAACGCGAGGACGGTGGTCAGGTCTCCACATGGCTGCACGACGAAGCTAGCGTCGGTGATGTGGTGCATCTGGCCGCGCCAGCGGGCGATTTCTTTATGGCGGTGGATGCCAATACTCCGGTGACGCTGATCTCCGCCGGTGTCGGTCAGACCCCGATGCTGGCGATGCTGGATACCCTGGCGAAATCGCAGCATCAGGCGCAGGTTAACTGGTTCCACGCCGCAGAGAATGGTGAAGTGCATGCATTTTCTGATGAAGTGAAAGCCCTGGCTGCCGGTCTGCCGCACTTTACCGCCCATACCTGGTATCGCCTGCCGTCGGATGACGACCGTGCCGCAGCACGCTTCGACAGCGAAGGCCTGATGGCGTTAAGCGAGCATAAAGAGCAGTTCCACGCCTCGGAGATGCAGTTCTACGTCTGTGGCCCGGTGGCCTTTATGCAGTATGCCGCGGCGCAGCTGGTTGAGCTGGGCGTGAATAAAGACAACATTCACTACGAATGTTTTGGGCCGCATAAAGTGCTGTAATGCAAAAAGCCCCTCTCACGAGGGGCTTTTTTTTTGCCCGGCGGCGCTGCGCTTGCGCGGGCCTACGGGTTCATTGGGCAGTACTGCGTTAAATCGCGGCGTCGTCTTCTTCGCCGGTACGGATACGGATCACGCGCGACACGTCAAAGACGAAGATTTTGCCGTCACCGATTTTGCCGGTCTGCGCGGTGCGGATAATGGTATCCACGCAGGTCTCCACGATGTCGTCCGACACCACGATTTCAATTTTTACCTTCGGCAGGAAATCAACCATGTATTCCGCGCCACGGTACAGTTCAGTGTGGCCCTTCTGACGACCAAAGCCTTTCACCTCTGTCACCGTCATGCCGGTGATGCCGACTTCCGCCAGCGCTTCGCGTACATCATCCAGTTTGAAAGGTTTAATAATCGCATCAATCTTTTTCATGGTGGTCCTTAAACTTATGCCTGTCAGCTGCCTCGTAATCGGTTGCTCACAGTATCATATTCAGGCGGAATTTAGCGCATCACTCTTTAAAATCGTTTGCTTCCAGCTCATGGCGCGACAGCAGCTTATAAAACTCGGTGCGGTTGCGTCCGGCCATCCGCGCGGCGTGGGTCACGTTGCCTTTGGTGATCTGCAGTAATTTACGCAGATAGTTGAGCTCAAACTGGTTGCGGGCCTCAACGAAGGTCGGCAGAGCGGTGTTCTCCCCCTCCAGCGCCTGCTCCACCAGCGCATCGCCGATCACCGGCGAGGAGGTGAGCGCTACGCACTGCTCAATCACGTTCACCAGCTGGCGCACGTTACCGGGCCAGCTGGCGGTCATCAGCCGCTTCATGGCATCGGTGGAGAAGGCCCGCACAAACGGCTTATGCCGCTCGGCGGACTGGCGCAGCAGCTGCGTCGCCAGCAGCGGAATATCTTCCGCCCGCTCCGCCAGCGCCGGGATCTTCAGGTTGACGACGTTGAGGCGATAGAAGAGGTCTTCACGGAACTCGTTGCGCGCCATCGCCTTGGGCAGATCCCGGTGAGTGGCGGAGATAATGCGCACGTTGATGTCGATATCGCGGTTGCTGCCGAGCGGCCTGACCTTGCGCTCCTGTAGCACACGCAGCAGTTTGACCTGCAGCGGTGCCGGCATATCGCCAATTTCATCGAGGAACAGCGTCCCGCCTTCCGCAGCCTGGAACAGCCCTTCCCGGCTGCTGACCGCGCCAGTAAAGGCCCCACGCGCATGACCGAACAGCTCCGACTCCAGCAGCTGCTCGGGCAGCGCGCCGCAGTTAATAGCGATAAAGGCGTTTTTGCCGCGCGGGCTGGCGTTGTGGATCGCCTGGGCGAGGATCTCTTTCCCGGTGCCGCTCTGGCCGTTAATTAGCACGCTGACGTCGGACTGCGCCACCATCCGCGCCTGCTCCAGCAGCCGCAGCATGATCGGACTGCGGGTGACAATCGTCTCCCGCCACGTCTCATCGCCTGACGGCGCGGCGTGCTCCAGCGCATCGTCGATCGCCTTATAGAGCGCGTCTTTGTCCACCGGCTTGGTGAGGAAGCTAAAGACCCCCTGCTGGGTGGCCGCCACGGCATCCGGGATTGAGCCGTGGGCGGTGAGGATAATCACCGGCATACCGGGTTGCAGCTTCTGGATCTCGGTAAACAGCTGCATGCCGTCCATCTCATCCATCCGCAGATCGCTGATGACCAGATCGACCTTCTCGCGCCCCAGCACCTTCAGCCCTTCCTGACCGCTTTCGGCAGTCACCACGCTGTAGCCCTCGCTTACCAGACGCATGCCCAGCAGCTTCAGCAAGCCGGGGTCGTCATCCACCAGCAAAAGATGCGCAGGTTTTCGGCTTGTCATGGCTTTCCGTCCTCTTGTTTCGGGGTATCCGCCGCGTCGCCGTCAGCGGGCGGCGTCGCACTCTTTGGCGCATCCGGCAGATAGTTGCTGACCGGCTTACGGGTGGAGAGTTGCCGTTCAATATCGGTCAGGTTTTCCAGCTTCCGGGTAGTGGTGTCCAGCTGCGAGCGTAAATATTGCTGCTGCTGGCGCAGGTTATCCAGCTCACCGTCGGTCGTCTGCTGTAACTTGCCGTAGCGTGAACGCTCCTCCGCCAGCTGCAGCTGCAGCACCTGCCCGTGTCGCCATAGCTGATAGAGCGGGCGCACCTGGGCGGGGATCTGCGGGCTCAGCGCATCCAGCCGGGTGGTCAACACCCGCCGCTCCACCGGGTTAATTTTGGCATTTGCCAGCAGGAGCCCGCGTTTAAAGCTCTCCTGCCAGGTGTCATCGCTCCAGGTCCGCGCCTCTGCACGCGCCGCGGCGGGTGAGAGGCGATCCGCACAGTCCATGCCGCGCAGCCAGTAGAGCGGGTTGCTGTCGGTTTCCTGACCATGCAGCTGCCAGATATTATTGCAGTCGGTAGAAAGGAAGTCCGCCAGCTGATGTTCAGGCAATTTTTCATCCTGCTTGTCGCTGATGGCAGGCGTCGGCGCGTGGGTGACGCATCCGGCCAGCAGCAGGCAGGGAAGGCTCAGGCGGATAAAGTGGCCGGAAAATACCGCGTTAATGGCGCGGGAAAAGACGTGTGACATACTCACCAGACTTAGATTCATTTCAGTGATTTTTCCGACTCAAGCGGCAGTTCGATGCGAAAACAGACATCGGTACGGTCGTCAGTGACAAGATTAAGCTCTCCCTGCATACGACGAATACAGTCGCGGGCGATGCTCAGCCCCAGACCGCTTCCCTTAACCGCCCCTTTGCGTTGATGACTCCCCTGGAAAAAGGGTTCGAAGATCATCGTTTTTTCATCGTCGGGGATCGGGTTTCCGGTGTTGGCGACATCGATACAGACACGCGAGCCGTGCGTAAAACTGCGAATATAAATGGTACCGGATTCAATGCCATAGTGCACCGCGTTGGAATAAAGATTATCCAGCACGCTCATCAGCAGCATAGGTTCGGCTAAACAGGCGGGCGTCGAAAGTGCCAGTTCAGTATGCATCATTTTAGCCCGCGCAGGCAGGCTGTGGGCGGATAGCACCATATCCACCAGCGGTGCAAGCTCCACCCGCTCCAGCTCGGGTATCCCGTCGGCCAGTTTGCGGTTGTAGTCGAGCAGCTGCTCAATCAGCTTTTGCAGATTACGGCTGCTGGCATCGAGGATCTCAACAATTTCCCCTTGCTCAGGCGTCAGCGGCCCGGCGACCTCATCGGCCAGCAGCTCGGTCCCCTCGCGCATGCTGGCGAGCGGGGTTTTCAGTTCATGGGAGATGTGGCGTAAAAACTGATGACGCTGGGATTCGAGCCACGCCAGCCGTTCGGAGAGCCAGATGATGCGTTGTCCGACCGAGCGCAACTCGCGCGGGCCGGTAAAGACCACGGTATTGCCCAGCGAGCGCCCCTCCCCCAGCCGGTTGATCATCCGCTCAATGCCCTTCACCGGGCCGATGATCATGCGGGTGAAGAGCAGGACCAGCACCAGGCTAACCAGAAACAGCACCAGCGCCTGCCAGCCAAAGAACTGGCCGCGCTCGGCAATCTCCTGCTGGAGCTGCTGCCCGCGGGAGAAGATCACCGCCCGGGTCGCCTGGACCATTTCGGTATTGGCGTTGGCGAAGGCCTCCAGCCGGAGGGCGGACATCGCATCGGGGCCGCTGTTGAGGCACTGCAACTGCGCCAGCGCATTGATATCCTGACGCAACGCCTGATACAGCTTGTCGTCCGGCAACACCCCTGCATGGGCATCAAGCATTTCGCTGTAGCGCTTACGCTGATTTTGATACACGTTTGCCAGCGTCCTGTCGTCGAGCACGCAATACTGCCGATAGCTGCGCTCCATCTCCAGCGCGGCATTGGTCATCGCCTCGCTGCGGCGGGCATCAATCAGGGTGGTACGGTTGGTAAGCGCTGCCTGGGCGCTGAGCGCGTTCAGGCTCTGCCATGCCTGCCATGCCAGGACCAGCAAAGGCAGCAGGATCAGCAGGAATGCCATCATGACTAACTGTCGCAAGGAGCGAGGGAAAACAGACCAGCGTTTCAACGCATTACTCTTTTTTGCGAGGGGGTAAGAGGATGCTAGCTGGACAGCCCTTCAGATACAACAAAGCCGGGTTAAAAACCCGGCTTTGTTATGGAATGAGGCGGTGCCTAACTCGACGTTTCGCCCCGGGTCTGATAAAGCAGAGCTATGATCAGCAGTTGGACGGCAGGCACCTTTTTGTGCGTCATTCGAAGTTTATGTAGCGCGTCCCGAAGGGGCTGACATAAGAGGGTGAATGAGCCACTGGCTACTATTATGCAACAGATGTGCCATAATGCAAATAAAAATATTAAAGTGTTAATTTATATGATTTTTTATAGATGCCAGCGGTAATTTCGGATGGGATGATTTTCAGGCTATCTGTCGCTTATTAGCAACACCCTTGCAGGGTTATTCTGCGTCCTATAAAAATCAACAGGTTAAATGTCGTCAATTGGCGACATCACAATGTGAGGGTTGTCGCACATTTGCGACACTGGGGAATTGCCGGGCGGCACTGCGTTTGCACGGCCTACAAAACCTCACTCGGCTTTGTAGGCCCGGTAAGCGAAGCGCCACCGGGCACAACAACGATCTCTTAACCTAACTGCTTACGCGCGTTGCGGAAGATACGCATCCACGGGCTGTCCTCGCCCCAGTTCTCCGGGTGCCAGGAGTTGCTGACGGTACGGAATACGCGCTCAGGGTGCGGCATCATCACCGTAACGCGACCGCTTTCGCTGGTCACTGCGGTGATGCCATTGGCTGAACCGTTCGGGTTCGCCGGGTAGGTTTGCGTGACTTTACCGAAGTTATCGACAAAGCGCAGCGCCACCAGACCTTTGCTCTCCAGCTCCGCCAGATGCGCGGCGTTACGTACTTCCACCTGCCCTTCACCGTGAGATACCGCGATTGGCATTTGGGAACCCACCATGCCCTGCAGCAGCAGAGAAGGGCTCTGGGTCACTTCCACCAGGCTGAAACGCGCTTCGAAGCGATCGGACTGGTTACGCACAAAGCGCGGCCAGGCTTCGCTGCCCGGGATCAGCTCGCGCAGGTTCGACATCATCTGGCAGCCGTTGCAGACGCCCAGGGCCAGAGTCTGCGGACGGTGGAAGAAGGTTTCGAACTCGTCGCGAACGCGGTCGTTAAAGAGGATGGATTTCGCCCAGCCTTCGCCCGCACCCAGCACGTCACCGTAAGAGAAGCCGCCGCACGCCACCAGCGCCTGGAAATCGGCCAGACCGGTACGGCCTGCCAGCAGGTCGCTCATATGGACGTCGATGGCATCGAAGCCCGCACGGTGGAAGGCGGCCGCCATCTCCACGTGGGAGTTCACGCCCTGCTCGCGCAGAACCGCGACTTTCGGACGGGCACCCTTCGCGATATACGGCGCGGCAATGTCTTCATTGATGTCGAACGACAGCTTCACGTTCAGGCCCGGATCCTGGTCGTTAGCTTTCGCCTCGTGCTCCTGATCGGCACACGCCGGGTTGTCGCGCAGACGCTGCATCTGCCAGGTGGTTTCTGCCCACCACATGCGCAGCGTAGAGCGGCTTTCGGCAAAGACGGTCTGACCGTTGGCCTCGATAACAAAGCGATCCCCGGTCACCGCTTTACCCATGTAGTGTACGCAGTCGCCCAGACCGTGCTGGGCCAGCAGCGCTTCCACCGCTTCGCGATCGGCCGCACGTACCTGAATCACGGCACCCAGCTCTTCGTTGAACAGCGCCGCCAGACGATCGTCGCCCAGGCTGGCAATGTTGGCTTCCACGCCGCAGTGGCCGGTGAAGGTCATCTCGGCCAGGGTAACCAGCAGGCCGCCGTCGGAACGGTCGTGGTAGGCCAGCAGTTTACGTTGGGCTACCAGCGCCTGAATGGCGTCGTAGAACCCTTTCAGCTGCGCCACGTCGCGCACGTCAGCAGCCTTGTCTCCCAGCTGGCGGTAAACCTGTGCCAGCGCGGTGGCACCCAGCGCGTTATGACCTTTACCCAGGTCAATCAGCAGCAGGGCGTTGTCTTCGGTGGATAGCTGCGGGGTGATGGTGTGACGCACATCTTCCACGCGAGCGAAGGCGGTGATCACCAGCGACAGCGGCGAGGTCATCTCACGCTGCTCGCTGCCTTCCTGCCAGCGGGTTTTCATCGACATGGAGTCTTTGCCCACCGGAATGGTCAGGCCCAGCGCCGGGCAGAGTTCTTCCCCCACCGCTTTCACCGCTTCATACAGCCCGGCGTCTTCGCCCGGGTGACCGGCTGCGGCCATCCAGTTGGCGGAGAGCTTGATGCGTTTGATATCGCCAATCTGGGTGGCGGCGATGTTGGTCAGCGCTTCACCCACCGCCAGGCGGGCAGAGGCCGCGAAGTCCAGCAGCGCAACCGGGGAACGTTCGCCCAGCGCCATCGCTTCACCGTAGTAGCTGTCGAGGCTGGCGGTGGTTACCGCGCAGTTCGCCACCGGCACCTGCCACGGACCTACCATCTGATCGCGGGCAACCATGCCGGTCACGGTGCGGTCACCGATGGTAACGAGGAAAGTTTTTTCCGCCACGGCCGGCAGATGCAGAACGCGGTTAACCGCCTCGGCAACGGTCACACCCTGCAGGTCGAGGGCTTTGCCGCTGGCTTTACGGGTCCGTACGTCGCGGGTCATCTTCGGCGTTTTGCCCAGCAGCACGTCCAGCGGCAGATCGATCGGCTGGTTGTCAAAGTGGGTATCGCTTAAGGAAAGATGCATCTCTTCGGTGGCTTCACCGATCACCGCGTACGGCGCACGCTCGCGGCGGCACAGCTCATCGAACAGCGGCAGCTGATCCGGCGCAACGGCCAGCACGTAGCGCTCCTGGGATTCGTTACACCAGATCTCCAGCGGGCTCATGCCTGGCTCATCGCTCAGGATGTCGCGCAGGTTGAAGCGGCCGCCGCGGTTGCCATCGCTCACCAGCTCCGGCATGGCGTTGGAAAGACCGCCCGCGCCCACGTCGTGAATAAAGAGAATTGGGTTGGCATCGCCCAGCTGCCAGCAGCGGTCGATCACCTCCTGGCAACGACGTTCCATCTCCGGGTTGTCGCGCTGTACGGAGGCAAAATCGAGATCCGCATCAGACTGACCGGAGGCCATCGACGAAGCCGCCCCGCCGCCCAGGCCGATGTTCATCGCCGGGCCACCCAGCACGATCAGCTTCGCACCGACGACGATCTCGCCTTTCTGCACGTGATCGGCGCGGATGTTGCCGATCCCGCCCGCCAGCATGATCGGTTTGTGGTACCCGCGCAGCTCTTCGCCGTTGTGGCTGTCCACTTTCTCTTCGTAGGTACGGAAGTAACCGTTCAGGGCCGGACGACCAAATTCGTTGTTAAAGGCCGCGCCGCCCAGCGGGCCGTCGGTCATGATGTCCAGGGCGGTAACAATGCGCTCCGGCTTGCCGAAGTCCTCTTCCCACGGCTGTTCAAAGCCCGGGATACGCAGGTTGGAGACGGAGAAGCCCACCAGACCCGCTTTTGGTTTAGCCCCGCGTCCGGTGGCACCTTCGTCACGGATTTCGCCGCCGGAGCCGGTTGCGGCACCCGGCCATGGCGAGATCGCCGTCGGGTGGTTATGCGTTTCGACTTTCATCAGGATATGCGCAGGCTCCTGGTGGAAGTCATAGCGCCCTGCTTCGCGATCGGCGAAGAAGCGGCCCACCTCGGAACCTTCCATTACCGCGGCGTTGTCTTTGTATGCAGACAGCACGTGGTCAGGAGTTTTCTCCATGGTGTTTTTGATCATTTTGAACAGCGACTTCGGCTGCTGCTCGCCGTCGATAACCCAGTCAGCGTTGAAGATCTTATGGCGGCAGTGTTCAGAGTTGGCCTGCGCGAACATATAAAGTTCGATGTCGTTCGGGTTGCGGTTCAACTTAACGAACGCGTCCTGCAGGTAGTCGATTTCATCTTCGGCCAGCGCCAGGCCCAGACGCAGGTTGGCGTCAATCAGTGCCTGACGGCCCTCGCCCAGCAGGTCCACGCTCTGGACTGGCGCAGGCTGATGGTGGGAGAAGAGCTGCTGTGCGTCATCCAGAGAGGCGAACACACTCTCCATCATGCGGTCGTGCAGTTCGCTTGCCACAACGGCCCACTGGGCGTCGGTCAGAGTGGAGGCTTCAACGTAATACGCCACGCCGCGCTCCAGACGATCAATCTGGCTCAGACCACAGTTGCGGGCGATGTCGGTTGCTTTAGAAGACCAGGGGGAGATGGTGCCCGGACGAGGCGTAACCAGCAGAAGTTTACCGTTCGGGGTATGGCTGCTCAGGCTTGGGCCGTACTTCAGCAGGCGCTCAAGCCGGACTAAATCCTCTGCCGTTAAGGGAGCATTCAGGTCAGCAAAATGGACATACTCAGCGTAAATATTGCTTACCGGAAGGTCGGCCGCCTGAAAACGTGCCAGCAGTTTGTTGATACGGAAGGCAGACAGTGCAGGCGAACCACGCAGAATTTCCATCATAAGTCTCTCGTCTTCGAAGCGCCGGAGGCGCTTACAGTGTGCGCAAGGGGGGAAAACGGGCGCCATTATAGTGGATCCTGCGCGCCGACGAAACCGTTTGCGTCGTAATAAAATCGACGTTGTCATTTAGCAGGAGATGTTGCAGCTCCCGCTAATAAGTTGCCAAGTGGCGTTACTTTGCGCAAAATGCCGCGAAATCTTTGGTAATACTTGTTTTTACTATGGCCCACATAAACCAGAACAATACACAGCACATAGAATCAACTTATTGAAAAAATTAAAGATTAATTATCTGTTCATCGGCATAGTGACCTTGCTGCTGGCAACGGCCCTGTGGCCTTCAATCCCCTGGTTCAGCAAAGCCGAAAACCGCATCGCCGCTATTCAGGCGCGGGGGGAGCTGCGCGTCAGTACCTTGTCCTCACCGCTGACCTATAGCGCGATCAACAATAAAGTGATTGGCCTGGATTACGAACTGGCGCAGCACTTTGCAGACTACCTGGGCGTAAAGCTCAAAGTGACCGTACGCCAGAACATCAGTCAGCTGTTTGACGACCTGGATAATGGCGATGCCGATTTGCTGGCCGCCGGGCTGGTCTATAACAGCGAACGTAGCAAGAACTATCAGCCGGGCCCCACCTATTACTCTGTCTCACAGCAGCTGGTCTATCGCGTAGGCAGCCTGCGCCCGCGCACCCTTGCCGGTCTGACAGCAGAACAGCTCACCGTCGCACCGGGGCATGTGGTAATTGACGACCTGCGGGCGCTGAAAGAGAAGAAGTACCCTAACCTCAACTGGACGGTGGATGAGAAGCGGGGCACCACGGCGCTGCTGGAGCAGGTCACCGACGGCAAACTGCCTTACACCATCGCTGATTCGGTCGCCATTAGCCTGTTCCAGCGTGTCCACCCGGAGCTGGCGGTGGCGCTGGACGTCACTGACGAGCAGCCCGTCACCTGGTTCAGCCCCCTTGATGCCGACCAGACGCTCTCTGCCGCGATGCTCGATTTCTTCAACGGGATGAATGAGGACGGCACCCTTGCGCGGCTGGAGGAGAAATACCTCGGCCACGGGGATGACTTTGACTATGTTGATACCCGCAGCTTCCTGCGCGCCGTGGATAACGTGCTGCCGGATCTGAAGCCGCTGTTTGAGAAATATGCGCAGGAGATTGACTGGCGTCTGCTGGCCGCTATCTCGTATCAGGAGTCGCACTGGGACGCACAGGCTACCTCACCTACCGGCGTGCGCGGCCTGATGATGCTGACCAAAAACACCGCCCAGAGCCTGGGCCTGACCGACCGCACCGATGCCGAGCAGAGCATCAGCGGTGGCGCACGTTATCTGCAGGATATGATGGCTAAGGTGCCGGAGACGGTGCCGGAAGAAGAACGGATCTGGTTTGCGCTGGCGGCCTACAACATGGGATACGCCCATATGATCGATGCCCGCGCCCTGACGGCAAAAACCAAAGGCAATCCCGACAGCTGGTCTGACGTCAAACAGCGCCTGCCGCTGCTGAGTCAGAAGCCGTATTACAGCAAGTTAACCTATGGCTATGCGCGCGGCCACGAGGCGTACGCCTACGTGGAGAATATCCGCAAATACCAGATAAGCCTGGTGGGGTATCTGATGGAGAAAGAGAGAGAGGCGCAGGCGGCACAGCAGCTGGCGCAAAGTTATCCGGTAGTATCGCCGGATGAGCTTACTCGCCCGATAACTTCAATTCTGCCTTTTGTCTCTTTTTCTGCTGACGCCGCATTCGAAAGAACTCACTTAGCATCTCCGAACACGCTGGTGCCAGCACCCCTCCCAACACATTGACCTGATGGTTCATGCCGGGATGTCTGAGCACGTCCAGCAGCGAACCTGCCGCCCCGGTTTTTTCATCCCGCGCACCAAACACCACCGTGCCGATCCGGCTGTGGATCATGGCACCGGAGCACATGACGCAGGGTTCGAGGGTAACGTAGAGCGTGGTGTCCAGCAGGCGGTAGTTTTGCAGTACCAGTCCGCCCTGGCGCAGGGCCATGATTTCGGCATGGGCAGTCGGGTCGTGACGCCCAATCGGGCGGTTCCAGCCTTCGCCAATCACCTGGTTATTGTGGACCAGCACGGCGCCCACCGGGACTTCACCCTCTTCCCAGGCGCGTTTGGCAAGCTGGAGCGCATGGCGCATCCAGTATTCATGATTGAGTTCAAGGTCGGACAACGCAGCATACTCCAGTCTGAAAAGCGGGCGCATTATACACACCCGCTATGCATAATCACAAAATCATTCCAGTTGCTGCAGTTCACCAAGGGGCGTGACGCGCCAGCGGTGCTGGCAGAAGTAAAGGAGGGGGTTGTCCTGCTTGCTGTCGCTGTAGCCGCTGTAGAGCCGCAGCGGGGTGCCGATTTTTTTCTCCAGCTGCACCACCTTCTCGTGGCCGAGGCAGCGCATGGTCAGCACCCAGCCACCGTACGCGCGCCCCATCTGGGTGGCAATCAGGTTGACGCGCGGCAGCCAGGGGGTATCGAAATAGACCTGCTCGACCAGCGGCTGCGGCGAGCCGGTGATCAGCCAGATGTCAGCATCGTTGGCGTTGAGGTAGTTGGTGAGCCGCTCCTGAACCACCGGGAAGGCGGTGACATGCCCGCGAAACCAGGTGACAAACTCTTTCTCCAGCTGTTTGAGTCGCGCTTCGCTGTGACCGAAGGTGCAGCCCCACAGCAGCAGGCTCATCGGCCAGCGGGCGGCGCGGCCTTTAATCAGCAACGCGCCGCCGATGATGGGAAGCAGGGGTAACACGAGCAGGGCATTCAGGGGCTGTCGGCGCAGCAAATAGCGCATAAAGGTGCCGAACATATCCTGCTGATGCAGCGTTCCGTCCAGATCGAAAAAGACTACGCGACGCTCGTGATTGACCAAACCTTACTCCTCTGGATCGTTGAACCCTAACAGCCAGGTAAACAGGAACCCGGCGATCACCGCTACCAGATAGCCTAACAGATAGAGCATGACTTTTCCGGTCACGATGGTTAATGCCAGCGGTAATCCGGAAATACCAAAGGTGATAACGGTTGCCACTTTCCAGTAACTGATGAGCGCCCCGCCGACCGCGCCGCCAAGACAGGCGCCGATAAACGGCTTGCCCAGCGGCAGGGTGACGCCGAAGATCAGCGGTTCACCGATCCCCAGCAGCCCGACCGGCAGCGCCCCTTTGATGACCTTTTTCAGGCGTTCATTACGGGTTTTCATCAGCACCGCAATCGCCGCGCCGATCTGTCCGACACCGGCCATCGCCAGAATAGGCAACAGCGCGTTGTAACCATGGGCCTGCACCAGCTCAACGTGGATCGGCACCAGGCCCTGATGTAAGCCGGTCAATACCAGCGGCAGGAAGGTGCCCGAGAGAACCCCGCCCACCAGGAATCCTCCGCGATCGATAGCCCAGGAGGCACCGTGGGCGATGGATTCGGAGATCAGGCCCCCTAGCGGCTGCAGGGCGATAATCGCCACGCTGCCGGTGATTAAGGTGGTCAGCAGCGGATTGAAGATCAGCTCCAGCGAGCCCGGCAGGATATTGCGCAGCCGTTTCTCGATCCAGCACATCAACACCACCACCAGCAGCACGGCGATCACCCCGCCCCGCCCCGGCTGCAGCGCTTCACCAAACAGGGTGATCTGCGCCAGCTGTGGGCTGGAGAGGATCCCCGCCATCACCCCGCCCATTGCCAGCGAGCCGCCGAACACTTTGGCGGTGTTAACCCCCACCAGAATGTTCATGATGGCAAAGACCGCGCTGCCGAAAATGCCGAGGATCCCCAGCAGATTGGGATAGTGGGTCGCGAAGTCACCGACAATGTCCGGGCGTTTCAGGATATTGATGATCCCGGTGATCAGCCCCGAGGCAATAAAGGCCGGGATCAGCGGAATAAAGACGTTGGCCAGCTGGCGCAATGCGTCGCTCATCGGGGCTTTGTATTTGGCCTTCACCTGGGCTTTGGTGCGCTCGGCGTCATCCATCACCGCCCCGCCCATCAGCGAACGCATGGCATCCACCACCTGCGCAGCCTTGCCGGGGCCGACGATCAGCTGATGCTGCTCCCCCTGCTTCACATAGCCGCTGACCCCGGGCAGTTTTTTCAGCCGCGCCAGATCGAGCTTGTCATCATCCTGAACTTCCACCCGCACCCGCGTCATGCAGTTTTCCAGACGCCGGATATTGTTCTCCCCGCCAATACCCGCAAGGATATCGCTGGCGAGGGCTGCTGTTTTTTCCATGTACGCCTCTTTTAGTTCTCTAATGCCGCACGTAAGAATCCCTGATGCGCGTCGAGTCTGGCGCGCGCCGCCGCGGCATCCAGCCCGCTTAAGATCATCAGAATGGCCGGTTTGACGTCATATCCGGTCTGTTTCAAGACCTCTTCCGCCTCTTCCCGCGTGGTACCGGTGGCTTCCACCACCATGCGGCAGGCCCGGTCGATAAGCTTCACGTTGGTGGCTTTCATGTCCACCATCAGGTTCTGGTAGACCTTGCCAAACTTCACCATCGCGCCAGTGGAGATCATGTTCAGCACCAGCTTTTGCGCAGTGCCGGATTTCAGACGAGTGGAGCCGGTCAGCGCCTCCGGGCCGACAACCGGCGAGATGGCGATGGTGGCAACCTGGGCAATGGGTGAGCCCGGATTACAGGAGATCGCCACGGTGGTGCAGCCGGTCTGGTTCGCATACTCGAGGCCGCCAATCACGTACGGCGTACGTCCGGAGGCCGCCAGCCCGACCACCAGATCCTGCGCGGTCAGGTTGAGGGCTTTGAGATCCTCTTCACCGAGCTCCTTACTGTCCTCGGCCCCTTCCACCGCCTTCAGCAGCGCCCCCGGCCCCCCGGCAATCAGGCCGATGACAAGGCCATGCGGCACGCCAAAGGTCGGCGGACATTCTGAGGCGTCCAGTACCCCAAGACGCCCGCTGGTGCCCGCCCCCATGTAGATGATGCGCCCGCCCGCCTTCAGCGCGTCGGCTGCCGCATCCACGGCTTTTGCCACCTCGGGCAATGTCTCTTTCACTGCCTGCGCGACCAGCGTATCCTGTTGGTTAAAGCGATTAACCAGGTCAAGCGTGGAGAGCGCGTCGAGATCCAGGGTTTGTGGATTGCGGGATTCTGATACCAGTGAGCCGAGATTCATTTTTTTGTGCCTCAAGAATTTTTAATTCATAATAGTCGCATTATAATGGAATATAAAATTCATTCAGGCGAGCAGAATTCGCATTTGCTGCAGTCATCACATTTCGCCAGGAGTCCTTATGAACTGTTTAATTCGAATCCGCCAGCGCTACGCCGGCTTTGCCCAGAGCGATAAAAAACTGGCGGACTTTTTACTCACCCAACCCGATCGTGCCCGCCATCTCAGCTCCCAGCAGCTGGCAAGCGAGGCGGGCGTGAGCCAATCCAGCGTGGTTAAGTTCGCGCAAAAAATTGGTTTTAAAGGCTTTCCGGCGCTAAAGCTGGCGCTGAGCGAAGCCCTGGCCAGCAACCCGAATCCGCAATCCATGCCGGTGCACAACCAGATCCGCGGCGACGATCCGATGCGTCTGGTGGGCGAAAAGCTGATCAAGGAGAACGTCGCAGCGATGCACGCCACGCTGGACGTCAACAGCGAAGAGAAACTGCTGGAAAGCGTTGCCATGCTGCACGCGGCACGGCGGGTGATCCTCACCGGGATCGGCGCTTCAGGCCTGGTGGCACGTAATTTTGGCTGGAAGCTGAACAAGATCGGCCTGATCGCCATTGTCGAACAGGATATGCACGCCCTGCTGGCTACCGTGCAGGCGATGGCACCTGACGATCTGCTGCTGGCTATCTCCTATACCGGCGAGCGCCGGGAGATTAACCTGGCCGCCGATGAAGCCCTGCGCGTGGGCGGGAAAATTCTGGCTATCACCGGCTTTACCCCCAATGCCCTGCAGCAGCGGGCCACCCGCTGTCTGTACACCATTGCCGAAGAGCAGGCCACCCGCAGCGCGGCCATCTCCTCCACCAGCGCGCAGATGATGCTGACCGACCTGCTGTTTATGGCGCTGGTTCAGCAGGATCTGGAGCGGGCTCCGGAACGCATCCGCCACAGTGAGGCGCTGGTAAAAAAACTGGTTTGAGCAGGGAATGACCGAGCGTATAATGCCCGCCCTGTTTGTGTTGTTTCTGAGAATTTCCTGATGGCGCTGTTAATCACCAAAAAATGCATCAATTGCGATATGTGCGAACCTGAATGCCCGAACCAGGCGATTTCGATGGGGGACAGCATTTATGAGATTAACAGCGACCGCTGCACCGAATGCATTGGCCATTACGAGATGCCA
The DNA here is from genome assembly GCF_049974505.2 of Leclercia sp. TB492. Classification (NCBI taxonomy): domain Bacteria; kingdom Pseudomonadati; phylum Pseudomonadota; class Gammaproteobacteria; order Enterobacterales; family Enterobacteriaceae; genus Leclercia; species Leclercia sp. TB492. The sequence goes on from NZ_CM127572.1 coordinate 3,465,958, forward strand.
ACCTGCCAGAAGGTGTGCCCGATCCCCAATACCATCCTGAAGGATCCGGCACATTCAGAATCCGAAGAGCAGCTGTGGGACAAGTTTGTCCTGATGCACCACGCGGATAAGATTTAACTTTCGATAATCACCGTGGCGCAGGCGTAATGACGTTCATCGGCCAGCGTCACGTGTATATGCGCCACGCCCAGCTTTTCCGCCAGCGTTAACGCCTCGCCCCATAGCCTGAGGCGCGGTTTGCCCAGCTCATCGTTAAACACTTCGAACTGATTAAAGGCCAGACCGTTGCGGATCCCGGTGCCGAAGGCTTTCGCCGCAGCCTCCTTCACCGCAAAACGTTTGGCAAGAAAACGCACCGGCTGCTGGTGCGTCTCCCAGATGGCCCATTCGTTATCGCTGAGCACCCGGCGGGCAAGGCGATCGCCGCTACGGGCAATCACCGCTTCGATACGGTCAATCTCGACGATATCCGTGCCTAAGCCGAGGATGGCCATTACTTGCGGGCTTCCTGCATCAGCCGCTTCATCTCTGCCACCGCCTCTTTCAGGCCGCTCATCACCGCGCGACCGATAATCGCATGGCCGATGTTCAGCTCATGCATCTCCGGGATGGCGGCAATGGCTTTGACGTTATGGTAGGTCAGGCCGTGGCCGGCATTAACCTTGAGACCCAGACCTGCCGCATAGGTGGCCGCTTTGGCGATGCGATCCAGCTCTTTCGCCCGGGTGGCATCGTCTTCAGCATCGGCGTAGCAGCCGGTGTGGATCTCGATGTACGGCGCGCCCACGTCGGCTGCTGCTTTGATCTGCGCTTCATCGGCATCGATAAACAGCGACACCAGGATCCCGGCGTCCGCCAGGCGTTTGCAGGCGTCACGCATCTTATCCAGCTGACCGGCCACGTCCAGCCCACCCTCGGTGGTCACTTCCTGACGCTTTTCCGGTACCAGGCAGCAGAAGTGCGGTTTGGTCTCAACGGCGATCGCCAGCATCTCTTCGGTGACGGCCATCTCCAGATTCATGCGGGTGTCCAGGGTCTGACGCAGGACACGAACGTCACGATCGGTGATATGACGGCGATCTTCGCGCAAATGCACGGTAATGCCATCGGCCCCCGCCTGCTCGGCGATGAATGCCGCCTGAACCGGATCAGGATATGCCGTACCGCGCGCGTTGCGCAGGGTAGCAATGTGGTCGATGTTGATGCCTAACAGTAATTCAGCCATGACAATCCTCGGATTTCTTTTGTTCTGTGGTCTAACGTTTCGGCATAAACTGCCGGAATAATTCGCGGCTCTTTAGGGGCTTGCCACCAAGATAAGGCTTGAGTGCAATGCGGGTAAAGCGTTTTGCCGCCCGCAGGGTGCTGACGTCGGGAAACTCACGTTCCGCCAGCGCCCGCAGATCCCGTCCGGTGAAGGTGCTGTTGTCGATGACAATGCTGGCGATAAAGCCCTTCTCTTCGCGATAGCGGTAGGTCATGGAGTCTTCGACCGGCTCGCCGCTGCCCGCACAGTGCAGAAAATCGACGCCGTATCCCAGATGCCCGAGCAACGCCAGCTCAAAGCGACGCAGCGCCGGTTCCGGCGAGCCGGTTGCGCCTGCCAGCGCCTGGAGACAGTGCAGATAGTCGAAAAAGAGTTCAGAGAAGCGGGTCTCATGTTCAAGAACGCGCGTGATGAGCTCGTTCACATACAGACCGCTGTACAGCGTAATACCAGAGAGGGGGAGCGCCAGAGAGACGGCTTCGGCATTGCGCAGGGTTTTCACTTCCCCACGTCCGCTAAAGCGCACCAGCAGCGGTGTGAAGGGTTGCAGAGCGCCCTTCAGGTTAGAACGTTTGGAACGTGCGCCTTTGGCAACAAGGCGCACGCGGCCTGACTCTTCCGTGAAGACGTCCAGCATCAGGCTGGTTTCGCTCCACGGACGGCTGTGAAGGACAAAGGCTCTTTGCCATCCATCCACGGTTTAGTGACTTATACGTCGTCGCCGTAACCAAGACTGCGCAGCGCGCGTTCGTCATCGGCCCAGCCAGATTTCACTTTCACCCACAGTTCCAGGTGAACCGGAGCTTCAAACATCTCCTGCATGTCCTTACGGGCTTCAATACCGATGGTTTTGATTTTGGCGCCTTTATTGCCAATCACCATCTTCTTCTGCCCTTCGCGCTCAACGAGGATCAGCCCGTTGATGTCATATCCGCCGCGCTCGTTGGTCTGGAAACGCTCGATTTCCACGGTCACGGAGTACGGCAGTTCAGCGCCGAGGAAACGCATCAATTTCTCACGGATAATTTCAGACGCCATAAAGCGCTGAGAACGGTCAGTGATGTAATCTTCCGGGAAGTGATGAATCGCTTCCGGCAGATGCTTACGCACGATGCCCGCGATGGTATCCACGTTCAGACCGGTCTCGGCAGAGAGCGGGACGATATCGAGGAAGTTCATCTGGCTACCCAGCCACTGCAGATGCGGCAGCAGATCGGCTTTTTCCTGCACGTTATCAACTTTGTTGACCGCGAGGATCACCGGCACTTTGCCGTCGCGCAGCTTGTTCAGCACCATCTCGTCGTCGGCAGTCCAGCGGGTGCCTTCGACAACGAAAATCACCAGCTCAACGTCACCGATAGAGCTGCTCGCCGCCTTGTTCATCAGGCGGTTAATGGCGCGTTTCTCTTCCATATGCAGACCCGGGGTATCGACATAAATAGCCTGATACGCCCCTTCGGTATGGATACCGACGATGCGGTGACGAGTGGTCTGCGCCTTACGGGAGGTGATGGAAATCTTCTGACCCAGCAGATTATTCAGCAGGGTCGATTTGCCAACGTTCGGACGTCCGACGATGGCAATAAAACCGCAGTAACTCTTTTCTTCGCTCATTCCAGCTCCAGCATTTTTAACGCCTGTTCGGCGGCAGCCTGTTCCGCCTTGCGACGGCTTGAACCTGTGCCAACCACCGGTTCACTCAGGCCACTGACCTGGCAATGGATGGTAAATTCCTGATCGTGTGCTTCGCCACGAACCTGTACCACCAGATAGGATGGCAGCGGCAGATGGCGACCCTGCAGGTACTCCTGCAAACGGGTTTTTGGATCTTTCTGTTTATCACCCGGGCTGATTTCATCCAGACGCGACTGATACCAGTTCAGGATCAGCTGCTCAACCGTCTGGATATCGCTGTCGAGGAAAACGCCACCGATTAACGCTTCGACGGTATCCGCGAGAATAGATTCACGACGGAAGCCGCCGCTTTTCAGTTCCCCAGGCCCGAGTCGCAGGCACTCACCCAGTTCAAATTCACGGGCAATTTCGGCAAGCGTATTGCCACGTACCAGCGTTGCGCGCATGCGGCTCATATCACCTTCGTCCACGCGCGGGAAACGGTGATAAAGCGCATTCGCAATAACAAAACTTAAAATGGAGTCGCCCAGAAATTCGAGTCGCTCATTGTGTTTGCTGCTGGCACTGCGATGGGTTAATGCCTGTTGCAACAACTCCTGATGCTGAAAAGTGTAGCCCAGCTTCCGTTGAAGCCGATTAATTACGATGGGGTTCATGCGATACCAATAGAATAAATGCGTCAAAAATGCAGCACACGAAACCGTCCTGAGGGAGCCAACGCGGTTTCGTGTGCCGTGGCACTGAATCAGCGCCAACCTTAAACTTCGGGGGAATATTCTATACGCAACGACAGGGGTTGTCGTTAGTCAGAAGAGATTTATCCCTTAAATAATTCACGTAGCCTCTGATTAAAGAGACTACGTGCTCATTTATCAGGAATTAATGGATGCCGCCAATACGATTTAACCGTACGCCGGTCGGCCACTCGCCTTCCTGTTTCTCAAAGCTCATCCAGATAGTGGTCGCTTTGCCAACCAGATTCGCTTCCGGCACAAAGCCCCAGTAACGGCTGTCCGCGCTGTTGTCGCGGTTATCACCCATCATGAAGTAGTGTCCCGGCGGCACAATCCAGGTTGCCAGCTGCTGCCCCTGCTGCTGATAGTACATCCCCAGCTGATCCTGAGCGATGGAGACAGTGAGGATACGGTGCGTAACATCCCCCAGCGTCTCTTTGCGCTCGTTCAGACGAATACCGTTCTCTTTGGTCTCGCCTTTCGGCAGCTGGAAGAATCCGCTGGTGGCTTCGCCGCCGTTACGACGGGCAAAGGTCTGCACAAAGTCGCTTGGCTCAACGCCGGAATAGGTTACCGCCAGCGCACTTCCGCAGGCCGTACCGGAACTGCATCCAGGCTGAACCGTCACCTCTTTGGAGACCGGGTTATAGGTTACCTTATCGCCCGGTACGCCAACGGTGCGTTTGATGTAATCCAGACGCGGATCGTCCGGATATTTAAACACCACGATATCGCCACGTTTTGGATGACCGGTTTCGATCAGCGTTTTCTGGTAGATTGGATCTTTAATGCCGTAAGCAAACTTCTCCACCAAAATAAAATCACCGATCAGCAGCGTTGGCATCATCGAACCGGATGGGATCTGGAAAGGTTCATAGATAAACGAACGCACCACCAGCACAATCGCCAGCACCGGAAAGACCGAAGCGCCCGTTTCCAGCCAGCCCGGCTTCGGGCTGACTTTTTTCAGGGTTTTCGCATCCAACTGGTCGCCCGTGGCAGCCTGTGCGGCAGCCTGACGTTCGTGACGTTTCGGGGCAAAGATAAACTTATCCAGACACCACAACAGCCCCGTCACCAGGGTGGCAATCACCAGGATCAGGGCAAACATGTTCGCCATGCCAACTCCTTATAGGATTATTTTCCGTCTTTACCCACGTGCAGAATGGCGAGGAACGCTTCCTGCGGCAGCTCGACGTTACCGACCTGCTTCATACGCTTCTTACCTTCTTTCTGCTTCTGGAGCAGCTTTTTCTTACGGCTGACGTCGCCGCCATAGCATTTTGCCAGAACGTTTTTACGCAACTGTTTCACCGTCGAACGGGCGATGATGTGGTTGCCAATGGCCGCCTGAATCGCAATATCGAACTGCTGGCGAGGGATGAGCTCTTTCATCTTCTCGACCAGTTCGCGACCGCGATACGGAGCATTGTCATTGTGGGTGATCAGCGCCAGCGCATCGACGCGCTCGCTGTTGATCAGCACGTCCACACGAACCATGTTGGAGGCCTGGAAGCGTTTGAAGTTGTAGTCCAGCGACGCATAGCCGCGGGAGGTTGACTTCAGGCGGTCGAAGAAGTCGAGCACCACTTCCGCCATCGGAATTTCATAGGTCAGCGCAACCTGGTTACCGTGATAAACCATGTTGGTCTGCACGCCGCGTTTTTCGATGCACAGCGTGATGACGTTACCCAGGAACTCCTGCGGCAGCAGCATGTGACACTCTGCAATCGGCTCACGCAGCTCATGAATATTGTTCAGCGGCGGGAGCTTGGACGGGCTGTCGACGTAGATAACCTCTTTCGAGGTGGTCTCAACTTCGTAAACTACCGTCGGTGCAGTGGTGATCAGATCCAGATCGTATTCACGCTCCAGACGCTCCTGAATGATCTCCATGTGCAGCAGGCCGAGGAAGCCACAGCGGAAGCCGAAGCCGAGCGCCGTTGAGCTTTCTGGCTCATAGAACAGGGAAGCATCGTTGAGGCTCAGCTTGCCGAGCGCGTCACGGAAGTTCTCGTAATCATCGGAGCTGACCGGGAACAGACCCGCGTAAACCTGCGGTTTCACCTTTTTGAAGCCTGGCAGCGCTTTATCTGCCGGGTTACGTGCCTGGGTCAGAGTATCGCCAACCGGCGCGCCGAGGATGTCTTTGATGGCACAAACCAGCCAGCCTACTTCGCCGCATTTCAGCTCGGTACGGTCAACCTGTTTTGGCGTGAAGATCCCCAGACGGTCGGCGTTATAGACCTGTCCGGTGCTCATCACTTTAATCTTGTCGCCTTTACGCATGGTGCCGTTTTTAATACGCACCAGCGAGACAACGCCGAGATAGTTATCGAACCAGGAGTCGATGATCAGCGCCTGCAGCGGCGCATCAGCGTCACCTTCCGGGGCCGGAATGTCACGCACCAGACGTTCCAGCACGTCGGTTACACCTACGCCGGTTTTGGCGGAGCAGCGCACTGCGTCCGTCGCGTCGATACCGACGATATCTTCAATCTCTTCCGCTACGCGCTCAGGATCGGCGGCTGGCAGGTCGATTTTGTTCAGTACCGGCACCACTTCGAGATCCATTTCCATCGCGGTATAGCAGTTGGCCAGCGTCTGGGCTTCTACGCCCTGCCCGGCATCAACCACCAGCAGCGCGCCTTCACAGGCGGCCAGCGAACGGGAAACTTCATAGGAGAAGTCTACGTGGCCTGGGGTGTCGATAAAGTTAAGTTGGTAGGTTTCGCCATCAGACGCTTTATAGTCGAGCGTCACGCTCTGCGCTTTAATGGTGATACCGCGTTCGCGTTCCAGGTCCATGGAGTCCAGAACCTGGGCTGCCATTTCACGATCAGACAGGCCACCGCAAATCTGGATAATACGGTCAGACAGCGTCGACTTACCGTGGTCAATGTGAGCAATGATCGAAAAGTTACGTATGTTCTTCATATAGTTAAATAATTATGCCTTACGAATTCCTGGAGGCCGCTGTTCTTAGCCTGACGTTTTTCAGTGCGAAAACGCAGCATTCTACACTACATCTCCTTAACCGGGAAATGCTCTTCCAGCAAGCTTAGCGTGAAGATTCAGCGTTTTCTTTTATGAGATGTAAATAAAGCAAAGCCCGGTGACATCACCGGGCTTCAGAAGAGAGCATTTCAACGCGAAGCTCATCGGGGGGCAACCCGACGCTGAGAATAACAGGCTGCCACTCCTCGCGAACGGCAAGCCTCGATGAAAAGCCGCGGGCCAGTAAAAAGCCACCCACGCCACCCAGGGCTGCGCCGCACATCGCGGCCAGATCGGTGCCGAACAGCACCTGGAATACGCCGCCCAGAGCAAACAGCCCCACCAGCGGAGAGAGATAGACCAGCATCGCCGAGCCCAGCAGGCTGCCTTCAGCGATCCCTAACTCGACTTTTTGTCCTGTCACCAGCGGCTCTGCACTGGGGACGCTGATGGTGTGCGACGTCTGCGGCCCGAGTTTGTTAAGCACCCGGCTTCCGCAACCGGCGCGGGAGGCGCAGCTGTTACAGGACGCTTTCACGTCACAGCTAACCAGCGCAACGCCCTCCTGCCATGAAACGACAGTTGCCCACTCTTTGATCATTGTCCGGCCCTGAATTTAATGCTGTCTGCGATGCGTTTAGCCGTTTGCGGCGGCAGCTCGCCCACGACGGTGATCTCGGCGCTATCACGCACGGTGGTACTCACGGTCCGGCGTCCGGTACGCAGCATCTGATCGGCGCTCACCGGCGTTGCACGGTTGATGTTAACCGAGAAGCTGAACAAACCGTCGGAATAAAGTCGGGATTCGACCGGGGTATCAATCGTCGGTAGCTGGCGTCGGCTGCTGGAGACTTCGCTGAAGCCCTGCGGGATCCAGTTTGGCGCCCAGTTGAAGCTGACAGGATCGCCCGCCGGTACAGAGAGCAGCGGCGGCAGGTTAGCTTTTGCCAGATTCTGCATGCTGTTGCCGACCTGATCGTCAATGGTAAAAGAGATCACCCGGAACTGTTCCAGCGTCTCGCCATCACGATCGAGCAGATCGACCCGCATAGGCAGCTTGGTCTCCGCATCCATCCAGACGATATAGCTGTAACGCGTCCCGTCTCTTGCGACCACGCGCAGCACTTCACAGAGCCGGTCGGCGATGCGGGTACGCCCTACGGAGATAAAGTCATAGTAAGGCGCAAGCCGTTTGAAGTCGGTATAGATGAGCGAAGGCAGCGAATCAACGATGTAATCGCCGTTCAGCGTAAAGGGTTCGAGACCCGGCTCAAAGTAGCTGATTTCATTGCCACGCTGCACGACTTCGCGGCGCGGACCATCCATCTGCAAAAGCTGGGCAAGCGGCTGTTTATCAAGACGGGCATGGCGATAGCGTAACGACTCTACACCCTGCTTATTGATACTGATAAAAGCCAGCTCGTAGTTGAGTGACTGGCTGGCCTGGTTCATTTGCTGTAACAACGCCCCGGACGATACATCAGCCGAGGCGTTGACAGTGAACAACAGGCTACCCGCCATCAGAGACATGGCGCACCAAAGTTGCTTCATTACTGCGATTGCGTTCCTAAAGTTTGGTTTCCGGGCACTTGCACAGCAGCCTGCTGGGTTTGCGCCTGCTCAAACTGAAGCTGTTCGGAATGCAGACGACGCTGCAATTCGTAGTCCTGCAACATCGCATTGATACGACGGCGTTGCTCTTGTACCTGCTGCTGCTGACCGGCGCCTGCCGATGCGTCAGAAGGAATACCCAGGCTTACCGGGCTGGCTTTGCCCATCATCGGCAGCGTATTGAACACTGGCGCTTCTGGCTGCTGGTTGACTTCAGATTGGGTGTTATAGTGCTGGACGCCAACAATAACTGCAAGCGATACGCAAGCAGCGACGCCCATTTGCGTCAGTTGACTCGCCCAGGGACGCACTTTTTTCCAGAAAGGCATCTTCTGCCACAGGTGCGGCGCCGGTTGGGCTTCAGGAATCAGCGGAGTGGCCTGAGAAACAGGTTCATTCTCGATGGCAGCCATTACGCGAGATGAGATATCAAAATGGAGGAGCTCGCCGGTATCGCCGCGCAGGGTATCGCGGATGAGATGATAACTCTCCCAGGTTTTTTGCATCTCAGGAGAGCGAGAGAGCTCGTTGAGCATCTCACTGTCCAGCGTTTCACCATCCATTAAAGCGGAAAGTTGTTCTTTCTGCATGCCTAATACCTTTTCCAGTATCCCGCTATCGTCAACGCCTGATTAGCGGTTGAACTTTATTATCAATAGCTTCTCGCGCACGAAAAATTCGTGAGCGAACCGTACCGACCGGGCAATCCATGATAGCGGCTATCTCTTCATAGCTCAGGCCATCTAACTCCCGTAACGTAATTGCCATGCGTAAATCTTCCGGGAGCGACTCGATGGTGCGAAAAACTATTTGTCTCAGTTCTTCTGACAACATTAAGTTCTCAGGGTTCGAAATTTCTTTTAACGCACCGCCGCTTTCAAAATTTTCGGCGTCGATTGCGTCAACATCGCTTGAAGGCGGACGACGCCCCTGAGCGACGAGGTAGTTCTTGGCAGTATTGACAGCAATACGATACAGCCAGGTATAAAAAGCACTATCTCCCCGGAAAGATTCCAGCGCGCGATAGGCCTTGATAAAAGACTCCTGCACCACATCAGGAACATCCCCTGACGGTACATAGCGGGACACCAGACTCGCCACTTTATGCTGGTAGCGCACCACCAGTAAGTTAAAGGCTTTCTGATCTCCCTTCTGGACCCGTTCAACCAGAATCTGGTCCGTTAACTGCTCGCTCATCCGAGGTAATGTCTCCCCAAACCTAAAATCCACGCGTTATCGAAACGCCACTCCAAACACTGCACTGTGAGCAAGCAGTTGCTTTGAGGGTCTTTTTTTCAAAAAGTTCCGTCACGCCTTTGTTTTTGTTAATCGCGTCGCAGACTGTTCATTTTCTATCATTATAAGTCTGATACTGAAACGCACCCAGTTTCTGATAAGAATTGGCATTTTACCGCTTGCAGGGTACCGCAAGACGGGCTTTATTTCACCACAAAATCTGAAGCTAACGACCTGCTTCGCAAAATATTTTCGCCCTTTTTATGTTTCTTCTCCGCCACGCTGGCTGTTTAGTCATTGCAACAAGCCGCAAAAAAAACGTGCGATTCATCGCATTCGGGTGCTATGCTGACCAAACACTGTTTAGTAAATTAAACACACATCATGAACGCAATTTCTGAACTCTCCTGTGACGTACTGATTATCGGTAGCGGTGCCGCCGGCCTTTCACTGGCGCTGCGACTCGCCCCACACCAGAAAGTGATTGTCCTCAGCAAAGGTCCCATCAGCGAAGGCTCAACCTTCTATGCACAGGGCGGGATTGCCGCTGTGTTTGATGAAACGGACAGTATCGACTCGCATGTAGAAGATACCCTGATTGCCGGTGGCGGTATCGTGGATAAACACGCCGCGGAGTTTGTCGCCAGTAATGCTCGCCACTGCGTACAGTGGCTTATCGATCAGGGTGTGTTGTTTGATACGCATGTGCAGGCCAACGGTGAAGAGAGCTATCACCTGACGCGGGAAGGCGGGCATAGTCATCGCCGCATCCTGCACGCTGCGGATGCCACCGGTAAAGAGGTGGAAACGACGCTGGTCAGCCAGGCGTTGAGCCATCCGAATATCCAGGTGCTGGAACGCAGCAATGCGGTGGACCTGATCATTTCCGACAAGATTGGCCTGCCTGGCACGCGCCGCGTTGTGGGTGCCTGGGTCTGGAACCGGAATAAAGAGACGGTTGAAACCTGCCGGGCCAAATCCGTGGTGCTGGCAACAGGCGGTGCCTCCAAGGTGTATCAGTACACCACCAACCCGGATATCTCCTCAGGCGACGGGATTGCCATGGCCTGGCGTGCGGGCTGTCGCGTGGCCAACCTGGAATTTAACCAGTTCCACCCCACCGCCCTGTTCCATCCTCAGGCCCGCAATTTTTTACTGACCGAAGCCCTGCGCGGTGAAGGTGCGCACCTGAAACGCCCGGACGGCACGCGCTTTATGCCGGACTTCGACGAGCGCGGCGAACTGGCTCCGCGCGATGTCGTGGCCCGCGCTATCGATCATGAAATGAAGCGCCTGGGCGTGGACTGCATGTATCTGGATATCAGCCACAAACCGGCAGAATTTGTGCGTCAGCACTTCCCGACTATCTATGAAAAACTGTTGGGGCTAGGCATCGATATCACTAAAGAGCCGATGCCTGTAGTGCCCGCAGCGCACTATACCTGCGGCGGGGTGATGGTGGACGATCATGGCCGGACCGATGTCGACGGCCTGTATGCCATCGGAGAGGTGAGCTATACCGGCCTGCATGGCGCCAACCGTATGGCTTCGAACTCCCTGCTGGAGTGTCTGGTTTACGGCTGGTCGGCAGCGGAAGATATTACCAAACGCATGCCTTATGCCCGCCAGGCAGAAAACCTGCCTGCCTGGGATGAGAGCCGCGTGGAAAACCCGGATGAGCTGGTGGTGATCCAGCATAACTGGCACGAGCTGCGCCTCTTTATGTGGGATTACGTTGGGATTGTGCGCACCACCAAGCGGCTGGAGCGCGCCCTGCGCCGCATTACCATGCTACAGCAGGAGATTGACGAGTATTACGCCCACTTCCGCGTCTCGAACAACCTGCTGGAGTTACGTAATCTGGTTCAGGTAGCCGAGCTGATTGTGCGCTGCGCCATGATGCGTAAAGAGAGCCGCGGGCTGCACTATACGCTCGACTACCCGGAACAACTTGAGTACTCCGGGCCGTCGGTGCTCTCTCCGCTGACTCACATAAACAGATAGAACGGATGGGTCAGCGCCGTGTAATCCTCGGAATAACGCTGATCCGGCCCACGGATCACCATCCTGTCGCTGAAGCACTCCCCTTCTTTCGGCGACAGCGCCACCAGCACCCGGTGCGGAAGCCTGCCGTCCGTGTCAGCAATATCGGTGCGCAGACGTAAATACCAGCCCATCTCCAGTGCGTTATTGATAAGCGCACTGCCCGCGCTTTCCGGTAATACCACGCAGAAAAAACCCTCTTCGGTGATCAACGCTGCCGCACAGGCTAACAGTGCGCTGTGATCGAGCGAGCCGGTTGAACGTGCTTGCTCGCGCTCGGGCGTTGCGCATCCGACGCCGGGTTCATAATAGGGAGGATTGCTGACAATTAAGTCATAGCGAGCCGTTTGCTCTGGCGCCCAGGTGAGAACATCCGCACAATGGAGAGTAATACGAGAAGCCCAGGGTGATTCAGCCACGTTTTCCGCCGCCTGTTCGGCCGCCTGCGGATCCAGCTCCACCGCATCCAGGGTAACAGATTCCCCGGTACGCTGCGCCAGCATCAGGGCTAATAACCCGCTGCCGCTGCCAATGTCGAGGATACGTTTAACGCCTGCAACCGGTGCCCATGCCCCCAGTAAAATGCCATCAGTGCCGACTTTCATCGCACAGCGATCGTGAGCGACAAAGAACTGCTTAAAGGTAAAACCATCGCGGCGCAGCTGCGCTTTGAGTTGAGACATGTCAGAGCAACCTTCAAAATGAAACGGGAGTAGCATAGGTGAAAGCGCAACGAGGGAAAAGGGATATCCACACAAACAGATGAAGATCGCAGCCATAACGTCTATAATCAGCGCCCCACACAGAGGTAGAACATGACTGTAACGACTTTTTCCGAACTTGAACTCGACGAAAGCCTTCTGGAAGCACTCCAGAATAAAGGCTTCACACGCCCGACTGCCATCCAGGCGGCAGCCATTCCGCCTGCGTTAGAAGGCCGCGACGTACTCGGTTCAGCGCCGACAGGCACCGGTAAAACAGCGGCGTACCTGCTGCCCGTCTTGCAGCACCTTATTGATTTCCCACGTAAGAAATCCGGGCCGCCGCGCATCCTTATTCTGACCCCGACACGTGAGTTAGCCGTTCAGGTTGCGGAGCATGCGCGTGAACTGGCCGCCAATACCCATCTGGATATTGCGACAATCACCGGTGGCGTAGCCTACATGAACCACGCCGAAGTGTTCAGCGAGAACCAGGATATCGTGGTCGCCACGACCGGGCGATTAATGCAGTACATCAAAGAAGAAAACTTTGACTGTCGTGCTGTTGAAACGCTGATTCTGGATGAAGCGGACCGCATGCTGGAACTGGGCTTCGCGCAGGATATTGAACATATCGCGGGCGAAACACGCTGGCGCAAACAGACAATGCTGTTTTCCGCGACGCTTGAAGGCGATGCTATTAAGGACTTCGCTGAGCGTCTGCTTGACGATCCGGCAGAGGTCTCTGCCACGCCGTCCACGCGCGAGCGCAAAAAAATTCACCAGTGGTATTATCGTGCCGATAACTACGAGCATAAGCTCGAGTTACTTAAGCACCTGTTAAAACAAGATGATACGACGCGTACCATCGTCTTTGTACGTAAACGCGAGCGTGTGCATGAGCTGGCTGAACAACTCCGTGCCGCAGGGATTAACAACTGTTATCTCGAAGGCGAGATGGCGCAGGTTAAACGTACCGAAGGGATTAAACGCCTGACCGAAGGTCGCGTAAACGTGCTGGTTGCTACCGACGTGGCAGCGCGTGGTATCGATATTCCTGAAGTGAGCCATGTGATTAACTTCGACATGCCGCGCAGCGGGGATGTCTACCTCCACCGTATCGGTCGTACCGGACGTGCCGGCCTTAAAGGCACGGCGATCTCTCTGGTAGAGGCGCATGACTATCTGCTGCTGCAGAAAGTGGGCCGCTACATCGACGAGCCGGTGAAAGCGCGCGTGATTGATGAACTACGCCCGACTACACGTCCACCAAGTGAAAAAATGACGGGTAAACCGTCCAAGAAAGTGCTCGCCAAACGCGCAGAGAAAAAAGCGAAAGAAAAAGAGAAACCGCGCGTTAAGGAACGCCACCGTGATTCCAAAAACGTGGGCAAGCGCCGTAAGCCGAGCGGAAGCGCACCGGCTTCACAGAAAGAAGAGTAAAAAAAACGCCGGGGTTAACCCGGCGTTTTGTTATCTGCGTACTGACTACGATTACAGGCTGGCAGTAAAGGTACGCGCAATAACGTCACGCTGCTGTTCTGCAGTCAGTGAGTTGAAACGAACGGCATAGCCAGAAACACGGATGGTCAGCTGCGGATATTTTTCCGGGTGCTTGACGGCATCTTCCAGCGTTTCGCGACGCAGTACGTTAACGTTCAGATGCTGACCGCCTTCCACACGGACTTCCGGTTTTATTTCCATTGGGATTTCGCGATATTCGAATTCACCCAGGGCATTAACCTGGACAACTTCGTCTTCAGCAAAGCCTGCTTTTGCACATACGCAGCGCGCTTCGCCTTTTTCGCTGTCCAGCAGCCAGAAAGAGTTCAGCAGGTCGTCGTTTGCAGCTTTAGTAATCTGGATACCAGTAATCATGTGATGCCTCCCTTAAACTACACTATTGGGTGTCGCCCATTGTTTAGGGCAATTGGTAAAACCATTGTTGCTTGAGTGTATATATATCAGTCAACCCCCCGTCATTCATTGACTTAAATCAATAAAAACCATACCAGCAAAAGGGTGATAGAGGGAGATTATTGTTTTATATCAATTTTCCTCAAAAGCAGACTTCAAAAAATCTCGCAATTTTTAAATATTTTTCAATTAGATGACCTTTTTCCCCCGGCAATTTTGCTCCCTCGTCATAAGCAGTTAAGCTAGAGGCAGAGAAAATTCGCAGGAGAGCGAGATGACAACACCTTTAACCTGGCACGATGTACTGGCCGATGAGAAAAAACAGCCCTACTTCGTCAACACCCTGAACACGGTAGCCGCCGAACGTCAGGATGGCGTCACCATCTATCCGCCACAGAAAGACGTTTTTAACGCCTTTCGTTTTACCGAACTGGCCGATGTCAAAGTGGTGATCCTGGGCCAGGATCCCTATCACGGGCCGGGTCAGGCGCACGGTCTGGCCTTTTCCGTGCGTCCGGGCGTTGCGACCCCTCCTTCCCTGCTGAATATGTATAAGGAGCTGGAAGCCTCGGTTCCTGGCTTTACCCGGCCTGCACATGGCTATCTGGAAAGCTGGGCGCGTCAGGGGGTCCTGCTGCTGAACACCGTGCTGACGGTTCGAGCCGGACAGGCGCACTCCCATGCCAGCCTCGGCTGGGAGACCTTTACGGATAAAGTTATCAGCCTGATTAACCAGCATCGGGAAGGGGTGGTGTTTTTACTGTGGGGCTCGCACGCGCAGAAGAAAGGGGCGATCATTGATACCCAGCGCCATCATGTGCTGAAAGCACCGCACCCGTCACCGCTGTCAGCGCATCGCGGCTTTTTTGGATGCAATCATTTCGTGCTGGCGAATGAGTGGCTGGAGAAACAGGGCGAAACGCCGATTGACTGGATGCCAGAGTTACCGGCTGAAAGTGAATAGATAAAATATGTAGGCCCGGTAAGCGTAGCGCCACCGGGCATATTGCCGGGTGGCGGCTTCGCCTTACCCGGCCTACAGGCAAAGCGGGATTACGCTTTGTTCTGACGCCACCACTCCGCCAGCAGAACGCCGGTCGCAACGGATACGTTGAGGCTTTCTACGTTGCCGGTGCCATCGATTGAGACGCTCAGATCGGCGCTCGACAGTGCCGCATCGGTCAGACCATCACGCTCCTGACCCAAAACCAGCACCATTTTACGCGGCAGTGTCGCTTTAAATAGCGGCGTGGTGCCCTTGTGGCTGGAGGTGGTTACAATGGCGTAGCCCGCTTTACGGAACTGCTCAATCGCTTCCAGAACGCTGTCGCCGGTGATCGGCTGAATGTGCTCTGCGCCGCCTTCCGCCGTACGGATTGCCGCACCGGACTCCAGCAGAGCCGCATCCTGCAACAGTACCCCTTTCACGCCGAAATGGGCGCAGCTGCGCATCATCGCGCCGAGGTTGTGCGGGTTACCCACGTCTTCCAGGGCCAGTACGCAGTCATCTTCACCCGCCTGGCTAACCCACTGCTTAACGGTAGTCCCGTTACGTTTCTTAATCAGGAAGCAAACGCCACCGTGGTGTTCGGTGCCAGAGGCTTTGGTGATCTCAGCATCGTCTACAACGTGGTAGGCTTTGCGGTTAGCCGCCATCCAGCGCAGCGCTTCTTTGAAACGCGGCGTAACGCTCTGGATAAACCAGGCGCGAACGATGCAATCAGGGCGGCTCTGGAACAGGGCCTGACAGGCGTTCTCACCGTAGACGCGGGTCTCTTCCGCGCGCTGACGACGGATCACTGCTGGATCAATAACCGTTTTACCGGCCATGCTGCCGTGATCGACCGGAGCCTTTGACTCATCGCCCGGCGCGCGGGAAACGGTGCGCCACGGGGAAGCGTCGCGGTTAAAATCGTCGCGTTTGAAATCGTCACGCTTACGGTCGTCACGTTTGCGGTCATCACCGCGGCTGTTTCTCTCATCGCGGGCGGGGCGACGGCCACCGTCTGCACGAGATGGCCCTGGACGCCCGCCACCTTTTCCGGTACGCGGATTTTCGGTGCGTTTATCAGAGTCATCATCACTGCGGACATACATCACTTTGACCTTGCCGCTTTTGTTTTTCAGTTCGTCGTTCATGCTTTTCTCCACCAGCGCTGCGCGAAGCGCGCAGATTACCCGATGTACCCGCGCATAGCCATTACTTCGTATAAAAGCCTGTGACTATTGTTCTCATTGAATAAAACGCATTGTCGTTTCAAACAGGGTCGTTGATAATATGTAACATATTGGAAACATAACCGGCATAGTGCCGCTTTGTCCCCCTGCTCTACCTGAGGTTAGTTATGAATACCGTATGTGCCAACTGCCAGGCTCTTAACCGCATTCCGGATGATCGAATTGATGATGGAGCAAAATGCGGACGCTGCGGTCATGAATTGTTCGATGGTGATGTCATTAATGCTACCGGTGCAACTCTGGATAAACTGCTGAAGGACGATCTGCCGGTAGTGGTCGATTTCTGGGCGCCGTGGTGCGGTCCGTG
Organism: Leclercia sp. TB492; assembly: GCF_049974505.2. Classification (NCBI taxonomy): domain Bacteria; kingdom Pseudomonadati; phylum Pseudomonadota; class Gammaproteobacteria; order Enterobacterales; family Enterobacteriaceae; genus Leclercia; species Leclercia sp. TB492. The sequence goes on from NZ_CM127572.1 coordinate 3,482,644, forward strand.
CCGTAACTTTGCGCCGATCTTTGAAGATGTCGCAGAAGAGCGTAGCGGTAAAATGCGTTTCGTGAAAGTGAACACTGAGGCCGAACGCGAGCTAAGCGCCCGCTTCCGCATCCGCAGTATCCCGACCATCATGATTTTCAAGAATGGTGAAGTTGTCGATATGCTGAACGGTGCCGTTCCAAAAGCTCCGTTTGACAGCTGGCTGAACGAATCCCTCTGATATTCCGGGGCATGTAACTTGTGCCCCGTTCTCCCCTCTGCGAGAATGGCGTTTTTTCTGCGCACTCCCCCATGACTGATAACGCCGTACTGCAATTGCGCGCCGAACGCCTGGCGCGTGCGACCCGCCCCTTTCTTGCCCGTGGTAACCGTATTCGTCGCTGTCAGCGCTGCCTGCTGCCGCTTAAGCAGTGCCTGTGCGCGACCCTGGCCCCCAGCCATGCCCACAGCCGTTTCTGTCTGGTGATGTTTGATACCGAACCGATGAAACCCAGCAATACCGGGCGGCTGATTGCCGATATTTTACCGGATACCGCCGCCTTCCAGTGGTCACGCACTGAGCCGCCGCAGGCGCTGCTCGATCTGGTCGCCAGCCCCGACTATCAACCGATGGTGGTATTCCCTGCCTCCTATGCGGGAGATACCCGTCCGGTTCTTGCCGCCCCACCATCCGGTAAGCCGCCGCTGTTTATCATGCTGGATGGCACCTGGACCGAGGCGCGCAAAATGTTTCGCAAGAGTCCTTACCTGGATGCCCTGCCGGTTATCTCCGTCGATTTGTCGCGCGTTTCCGCTTACCGCCTCCGCGAAGCCCACGCGGAAGGCCAGTACTGCACCGCCGAAGTGGCGATTGCCCTGCTGGATCTGGCGGGAGATGTTCAGGCGGCAAGTGCGCTGGGCGATCACTTCACCCGTTTTCGCGAACGCTATCTGGCCGGAAAAACCATTCATAAGGGAAGCATCACAGCAGCGGAGCCGGAAAGCGTTTAAAATCATCAGGTCACTCGCCTTTTCAGGAGACTTGTATGAGCCAGCGCGGGTTAGAAGCCTTACTCCGCCCTAAATCCATCGCCGTGATTGGCGCGTCGATGAAACCCGAACGCGCCGGTTACCTGATGATGCGAAACCTGCTCGCAGGCGGTTTTAACGGCCCGATCCTGCCGGTAACACCTGCTTATAAAGCGGTGCTGGGCGTCCTGGCCTGGCCAGACGTGGACAGTCTGCCCTTTATCCCCGATCTCGCGGTGTTGTGTACTCACGCCCGACGCAATATTGCCCTACTTGAGGCGCTGGGGAAAAAAGGCTGTAAAACCTGCATTATTCTCTCCTCGCCGCCGGAACAGCAGGCAGAGCTGCTGGCCTGCGCGGCGCGATACCAGATGCGGCTGCTGGGGCCAAACAGCCTTGGCCTGCTGGCACCCTGGCAGGGGCTGAATGCCAGTTTCTCCCCCGTTCCGATACGGAAAGGCAAACTTGCCTTCATCTCCCAGTCGGCAGCGGTCTCCAATACGATCCTCGACTGGGCCCAGCAGCGCGAGATGGGGTTCTCCTACTTTATCGCGCTGGGTGATGGGCTGGACATCGATGTCGACGAGCTGCTGGATTTCCTGGCGCGTGACACCAAAACCAGCGCTATTCTGCTCTATCTTGAACATCTCAGCGACGCGCGACGCTTTGTGTCGGCGGCCCGTAGCGCCTCGCGTAATAAACCGATTCTGGTGATCAAAAGCGGACGCAGCCCTGCCGCCCAGCGTCTTTTGCACTCGCATTCCGGGATGGATCCGGCATGGGATGCCGCCATCCAGCGCGCCGGTTTACTGCGCGTTCAGGACACCCACGAACTCTTTTCCGCTGTCGAAACGTTGAGCCATATGCGCCCGCTGCGGGGTGAGCGGCTGATGATTATCAGCAACGGCGCCGCCCCGGCCGCGCTGGCTCTGGACGAACTCTGGCTGCGCAACGGGAAGCTGGCCGCGCTCAGCGAAGAGACGCTTCAGCGCCTGCGTGATGCGCTACCGCCTGGCGTGGAGCCGGGTAATCCCCTTGATTTGCGCGATGATGCCAGCAGCGATCGCTATATCAGCGCCCTCAACATCCTGCTGGAAAGCCAGGATTTTGATGCCCTGATGGTCATTCACTCTCCGAGCGCCGCGGCACCGGGTAGCGAAAGCGCCCGTTCGCTGATTGAGGCCGTGAAAAAGCATCCGCGGGGGAAATACGTGTCGCTTCTGACTAACTGGTGCGGGGAGTTTTCTTCGCAGGAGGCGCGGCGCCTGTTCAGCGAGGCAGGTTTGCCGACATACCGCACGCCGGAAGGCACAATCACCGCCTTTATGCATATGGTGGAGTACCGGCGTAACCAGAAACAGCTGCGGGAAACACCGGCGCTCCCCGGTAATCTGACGGCCAATACCGGACATGCCCGGGCCCTGCTGCAACGCGCCATTGATGAGGGCGCGCGCTCGCTGGATACCCATGAGGTGCAGCCGATCCTGAATGCCTTCGGCATGCATACCCTGCCGACCTGGATCGCCAGCGACAGCGCGGAAGCGGTACATATCGCAGAGCAAATTGGTTATCCGGTGGCGCTGAAACTGCGCTCCCCCGATATCCCGCATAAGTCAGAAGTTCAGGGGGTAATGCTGTACCTGCGCACCGCGGCGGAAGTGCAGCAGGCGGCGGAAGCAATTATCGATCGCGTCAAAATGACCTGGCCCCAGGCGCGCATTCACGGCCTGCTGGTGCAAAGCATGGCCAACCGCGCAGGGGCGCAGGAGTTACGGGTTGTAGTCGAACACGATCCGGTCTTCGGCCCGCTGATCATGCTGGGTGAAGGGGGCGTGGAGTGGCGCCCTGAAGATCAGGCGGTGGTGGCCCTGCCTCCCTTGAACATGAACCTCGCACGTTATCTCGTGATCCAGGCGATCAAGAGTAAGAAGATCCGCGGGCGCAGCGCCCTGCGACCACTGGATATCGCCGCCCTGAGCCAGTTCCTGGTCCAGGTATCGAACCTGATTGTCGACAGCCCGGAAATCCAGCGTCTGGATATTCATCCTCTGCTGGCATCCGGCAGCGAGCTGACGGCGCTGGATGTGACAATGGATGTGGCTGCCTTTACCGGCGATCGCGAAAGCCTTCTCGCGATCCGCCCTTATCCCCATCAGCTTGAAGAGTGGGTGGAGATGAAAAACGGCGAGCAGTCGCTGTTTCGCCCCATCCTTCCGGAAGATGAACCCCAGCTGCAGCGCTTTATCGATCAGGTAACAAAAGAAGATCTGTACTACCGCTACTTTAGTGAAATCAACGAATTTACCCACGAAGATTTAGCCAATATGACGCAGATCGACTACGATCGGGAAATGGCTTTTGTTGCCGTCCGCCGCACGGATGAGGGCGATGAGATCCTTGGCGTCACGCGTGCGATCTCCGATCCCGATAACGTCGATGCGGAGTTTGCGGTGCTGGTTCGCTCCGATCTAAAAGGCCTGGGGTTAGGAAGACGGTTAATGGAAAAGCTGATCGGTTATACGCGCGATCACGGACTTATCCGCCTCAATGGGATTACTATGCCCAACAACCGTGGCATGATCGCCCTGGCGCGAAAATTAGGCTTTACCGTTGATGTTCAGCTGGAAGACGGCATTGTCGGGTTGACGCTGGCGCTGATGTCGGCAGGTAAACAAGAGTAAGGTACTGGAAATGTTGACCACATTAAACGGCACTGATGGTATGATTGCCCGCTTCTGTTGTCTGCATAGTCCATATAATCCTTCAATGAACAGAGAAGAAACGCACTGTGATGTTGTCCAAATTTAAGCGTAATAAACATCAACAACACCTTGCTCAACTACCGAAGATTTCTCAGTCAGTTGATGATGTAGAGTTCTTTTATGCTCCCGCCGATTTTCGGGAGACGCTACTGGAAAAAATTGCCAGCGCAACGCATCGTATCTGCATTATCGCGCTTTATCTGGAACAGGATGAAGGCGGCAGCGCCATTTTACGTGCGGTATACGAGGCCAAACGTCAGCGCCCGGAACTGGATGTACGCATCCTGGTTGACTGGCACCGCGCCCAGCGCGGCCGTATTGGTGCGGCCGCATCCAACACCAATGCCGACTGGTATTGCCGCATGGCGCAGGAGAACCCTGGCGTAGAAGTCGCGGTTTATGGTGTTCCGGTTAACACCCGCGAAGCACTCGGTGTCCTCCATTTCAAAGGCTTCATTATTGATGACAGCGTGCTGTATAGCGGCGCGAGTCTGAATGACGTTTATCTGCATCAGCTCGATAAATACCGTTACGATCGCTATCACCTGGTGCGTAATGCCCGCATGGCAGACGTTATGTTCGAGTGGGTGGATCAGCATCTGGTGCACGGTCGCGGCGTGAATCGCCTTGACGATCCTCATCGTCCAAAAAGCCCGGAGATTAAAAATGATATTCGCCTTTTCCGTCAGGAACTGCGCGATGCCATGTTCCATTTCCAGGGCGATGCAGATAACGAACAGCTTGCGGTGACCCCGCTGGTGGGTCTGGGCAAATCAAGCCTGCTCAACAAAACCATCTTTCATCTTATGCCGTGCACCGAGCATAAGCTGACCATCTGTACGCCGTACTTCAACCTGCCGGCCGTGCTGGTGCGTAATATCATTCAGCTTTTACGCGACGGTAAAAAGGTTGAGATTATCGTCGGCGATAAAACCGCGAACGATTTCTTCATCCCGGAAGATCAGCCGTTTAAGATTATCGGCGCCCTGCCTTATCTGTATGAGATCAACCTTCGCCGCTTCCTCAGTCGCCTGCAGTATTATGTAAATACCGATCAGCTGGTGGTGCGTCTCTGGAAAGATGAAGACAACAGCTATCACCTGAAAGGGATGTGGGTTGATGATGAGTGGATGCTGCTGACGGGGAATAACCTCAACCCGCGCGCATGGCGACTGGATCTGGAGAATGCCATTCTGATCCACGACCCTCGTCACGAGCTGGCCGCTCAGCGCGATCGCGAGCTGGAGCTGATCCGCACCCACACCACTGTGGTTAACCACTACCGCGATCTGCAGAGCATTGCTGATTACCCGGTCAAGGTCAGAAAGTTGATCCGCCGCCTGCGCAGGATCCGAATCGATCGCCTGATTAGCCGCATTTTGTAATCTTCAGCCCTGTCTTCGACGGGGCTTTTTTATGGAGGTCGTTGTGCGTTATTTCCTGTTAATGGGCTGTCTGGTACTGTCTGGCTGCAGCCATATGGCTCAGGATAGCTGGTCTGGTCAGGATAAAGCGCAACACTTTTTAGCCTCGGCGATGCTATCGGCGGCGGGCAATGAATACGCTCAACGCCAGGGTTTTAGTCGCGATCGCAGCGCGGCATACGGCCTGATGTTTTCGGTAAGCCTGGGAGCATCGAAGGAGCTGTGGGACAGCCGCCCGGCGGGGAGCGGCTGGAGCTGGAAAGATTTTGCCTGGGATATCGCCGGGGCTACGACCGGCTATACCCTGTGGCAACTGGCAGAGCACTAAAGGCGGACCCCTTTCCCTTTTCGGTGCAGCATCAACGAGACAATAAATGCCAGCGCACCCATCAGCGTGACGTACCAGAAGAAGACCGTCTCACTGCCTGCCGATTTTAGTGACAGCGCGACGTACTCCGCTGAGCCGCCAAACAGGGCATTAGCCACCGCATAAGACAACCCAACGCCCAATGCACGTACCTGCGCCGGAAACATCTCTGCCTTAAGAATGCCGCTGATAGAGGTGTAAAAACTGGCAATGACCAGCGCTACCATCACCAGAGCAAAAGCGGCATAAGGAGAGGAGACATGCTGAAGTGCCGTGAGAATGGGCACAGTGCACAACGTCGACAACCCGCCAAAAATTAGCATAGAGCTACGCCGTCCGATTTTATCCGACAGCGCGCCGATGATGGGCTGAATGAGCATAAAGATAAATAGCGCCACCGTCATGACCATACTCGCTACGTTAGCATGCATACCCGTGGTATTAACCAGATACTTCTGCATGTAGGTCGTGAAGGTATAGAAGGTGAGTGACCCCCCTGCCGTAAAGCCGAGCACCATCAAAAATGCCTTTCGGTTACGCCACAAACCTTTAAATGAACCTGCCTCTTTTAACGCTCTCACCTCTTTTCGGGAGGTTTCATCCAGCTGGCGGCGTAACCACAACGCCACCACGGCAAGTACCGCGCCGAGCGCGAAAGGAATACGCCATCCCCATGCACGGAGATCTTCATCACTCAATACCTGCTGCAGGATCACCACCGCCAGGATAGCCAACAGCTGACCGCCTATCAGCGTCACGTACTGAAATGAGGCATAAAAGCCTTTACGCCCTTCCACTGCAACTTCACTCATATAGGTCGCGCTTGTGCCATATTCTCCACCGACTGAGAGCCCCTGGAACAAACGCGCCAGCAACAGTAAGGCCGGTGCCCATGTGCCAATCGCGTCATAGCCGGGCAGACATGCGATTACCAAAGAGCCGAAACACATCATGCAGACGGAGATCAACATGGAGGCTTTTCGCCCTTTTCGATCGGCAATGCGGCCAAACAGCCAGCCGCCAATCGGACGCATTAAAAAGCCAGCGGCGAAGACACCTGCGGTTTGCAGCAGTTGAGTAGTAGTGTTGCCGGATGGGAAGAAGATATGGGCAAAATAGAGTGAGCAAAACGAGTAAACGTAAAAGTCGAACCACTCAACCAGATTACCTGAAGAGGCGCCGACGATTGCCCAGATCCTGCGGCGAGTATCGCCGTCTGCTGCTTTTTTACTATCCGTATCTGTACTTGCTACGGTTTCTGTCATTTTAAATCCCCTGTCTTACATTGCGGGCCATTGCACCCATTCCAGTAAAACCAGATTTAAAATTTAACGTTAGGTAAAAAAATTGTTTCTTTTATGTTTCATTTCATTTTGTGAGACACATCATAAAACGGGCGCTGTCGCGAGTTATATCATTATCCCCACTTTTTTTGATGCGCTTGTTTTCTTTGCAAATAATCTCCGTCGGCGCGAATTTTATCCCACCATCCTTTAAAGATTTTTGCCGCTTCGGCTTTAACAGGATCGTGATCTAACGGACGAACATTGCGTTCATCATCGTACTTTTTCCCGCCTTTGTGGTTGGCGTAGCGCCTGGCGCGGGTATATCCCATTTGAATAAATTTTCTTGCCATATCCATCCCGACGAAATCATTTTGCGCGCGGTATTCCTCAAACAGCGCGTAAATCTCCTGAGCAGATTTGGTCGCAACTTCAGCATTTTTGTATCGCCAGTGGGGCAGGATTTCACTTTTGTAAGGTTCAACCAGCAGAACACCCTGCTCTCCCCGTCCTACCTGATAAAGTTCGGGGTGGTCACGAAAGTTGGTGTTGGCAAAATCTTGGTCGTAGTTAAAGGGGGGGTTCGGCAAAATAACCTCGCTGACAATGCGTATCTTGTTATTTTAGCCAGAGATTGTTGATTTTGCCCGGACCGAGGGAAAAGCAAAAAACCCCGTACCTTGCGGTACGGGGTTTCTTTAATTGATGCCTGGCAGTTCCCTACTCTCGCATGGGGAGGCCCCACACTACCATCGGCGCTACGGCGTTTCACTTCTGAGTTCGGCATGGGGTCAGGTGGGACCACCGCGCTACAGCCGCCAGGCAAATTCTGTTAAATCTGTATCAAAGCTGAAAGTTGAGTGTCTGTCTCTTCGCCGAAACAGCTTCGGCGTTGTAAGGTTAAGCCTCACGGTTCATTAGTATCGGTTAGCTCAACGCATCGCTGCGCTTACACACCCGACCTATCAACGTCGTCGTCTTCAACGTTCCTTCAGGAGCCTTAAAGGCTCAGGGAGAACTCATCTCGGGGCAAGTTTCGTGCTTAGATGCTTTCAGCACTTATCTCTTCCGCATTTAGCTACCGGGCAGTGCCATTGGCATGACAACCCGAACACCAGTGATGCGTCCACTCCGGTCCTCTCGTACTAGGAGCAGCCCCCCTCAATTCTCCAGCGCCCACGGCAGATAGGGACCGAACTGTCTCACGACGTTCTAAACCCAGCTCGCGTACCACTTTAAACGGCGAACAGCCGTACCCTTGGGACCTACTTCAGCCCCAGGATGTGATGAGCCGACATCGAGGTGCCAAACACCGCCGTCGATATGAACTCTTGGGCGGTATCAGCCTGTTATCCCCGGAGTACCTTTTATCCGTTGAGCGATGGCCCTTCCATACAGAACCACCGGATCACTATGACCTGCTTTCGCACCTGCTCGAGCCGTCACTCTCGCAGTCAAGCTAGCTTATGCCATTGCACTAACCTCCTGATGTCCGACCAGGATTAGCTAACCTTCGTGCTCCTCCGTTACTCTTTAGGAGGAGACCGCCCCAGTCAAACTACCCACCAGACACTGTCCGCAACCCGGATTACGGGTCTACGTTAGAACACCAGCCATTAAAGGGTGGTATTTCAAGGATGGCTCCACGCAGACTGGCGTCCACGCTTCAAAGCCTCCCACCTATCCTACACATCAAGGACCAGTGTTCAGTGTCAAGCTATAGTAAAGGTTCACGGGGTCTTTCCGTCTTGCCGCGGGTACACTGCATCTTCACAGCGATTTCAATTTCACTGAGTCTCGGGTGGAGACAGCCTGGCCATCATTACGCCATTCGTGCAGGTCGGAACTTACCCGACAAGGAATTTCGCTACCTTAGGACCGTTATAGTTACGGCCGCCGTTTACCGGGGCTTCGATCAAGAGCTTCGCGTTGCCGCTAACCCCATCAATTAACCTTCCGGCACCGGGCAGGCGTCACACCGTATACGTCCACTTTCGTGTTTGCACAGTGCTGTGTTTTTAATAAACAGTTGCAGCCAGCTGGTATCTTCGACTGATTTCAGCTCCACCCGCAGGGGCTTCACCTACACATCAGCGTGCCTTCTCCCGAAGTTACGGCACCATTTTGCCTAGTTCCTTCACCCGAGTTCTCTCAAGCGCCTTGGTATTCTCTACCTGACCACCTGTGTCGGTTTGGGGTACGATTTGATGTTACCTGATGCTTAGAGGCTTTTCCTGGAAGCAGGGCATTTGTTGCTTCAGCACCGTAGTGCCTCGTCATCACACCTCAGCGTTAACAAGGTTCCGGATTTACCTGGAACCTCCGCCTACATGCTTAAACCGGGACAACCGTCGCCCGGCCAACATAGCCTTCTCCGTCCCCCCTTCGCAGTAACACCGAGTACAGGAATATTAACCTGTTTCCCATCGACTACGCCTTTCGGCCTCGCCTTAGGGGTCGACTCACCCTGCCCCGATTAACGTTGGACAGGAACCCTTGGTCTTCCGGCGAGCGGGTTTTTCACCCGCTTTATCGTTACTTATGTCAGCATTCGCACTTCTGATACCTCCAGCATGCCTCACAGCACACCTTCAACGGCTTACAGAACGCTCCCCTACCCAACAACACATAGTGTCGCTGCCGCAGCTTCGGTGCATGGTTTAGCCCCGTTACATCTTCCGCGCAGGCCGACTCGACCAGTGAGCTATTACGCTTTCTTTAAATGATGGCTGCTTCTAAGCCAACATCCTGGCTGTCTGTGCCTTCCCACATCGTTTCCCACTTAACCATGACTTTGGGACCTTAGCTGGCGGTCTGGGTTGTTTCCCTCTTCACGACGGACGTTAGCACCCGCCGTGTGTCTCCCGTGATAACATTCTCCGGTATTCGCAGTTTGCATCGGGTTGGTAAGCCGGGATGGCCCCCTAGCCGAAACAGTGCTCTACCCCCGGAGATGAATTCACGAGGCGCTACCTAAATAGCTTTCGGGGAGAACCAGCTATCTCCCGGTTTGATTGGCCTTTCACCCCCAGCCACAGGTCATCCGCTAATTTTTCAACATTAGTCGGTTCGGTCCTCCAGTTAGTGTTACCCAACCTTCAACCTGCCCATGGCTAGATCACCGGGTTTCGGGTCTATACCCTGCAACTTAACGCCCAGTTAAGACTCGGTTTCCCTTCGGCTCCCCTATACGGTTAACCTTGCTACAGAATATAAGTCGCTGACCCATTATACAAAAGGTACGCAGTCACACCCCAAAGGGTGCTCCCACTGCTTGTACGTACACGGTTTCAGGTTCTTTTTCACTCCCCTCGCCGGGGTTCTTTTCGCCTTTCCCTCACGGTACTGGTTCACTATCGGTCAGTCAGGAGTATTTAGCCTTGGAGGATGGTCCCCCCATATTCAGACAGGATACCACGTGTCCCGCCCTACTCTTCGAGTTCACAGCAGGTGTATCTTCGTGTACGGGAGTATCACCCTGTACCCTGCGACTTTCCAGACGCTTCCACTGACACACATGCTGATTCAGACTCCGGGCTGCTCCCCGTTCGCTCGCCGCTACTGGGGGAATCTCGGTTGATTTCTTTTCCTCAGGGTACTTAGATGTTTCAGTTCCCCTGGTTCGCTTCGTTAAGCTATGTATTCACTTAACGATAGTGTGTCGAAACACACTGGGTTTCCCCATTCGGAAATCGTCGGTTATAACGGTTCATATCACCTTACCGACGCTTATCGCAGATTAGCACGTCCTTCATCGCCTCTGACTGCCTAGGCATCCACCGTGTACGCTTGGTCGCTTAACCTCACAACCCGAAGATGTTTCACTTCATGATTGCGAAAATTTGAGAGACTCTGACACACCGCTCATCTGCTCTTATTACGGAGAACAGACAGGGCATGTCGTTTCAATTTTCAGCTTGATCCAGATTTTTAAAGAGCAAATATCTCAAACATGACTTAACAGTCAGTTTTGAGATACTGATTGGTTGTGCCTTTCACTCACACCCAGCAAGTGGCGTCCCCTAGGGGATTCGAACCCCTGTTGCCGCCGTGAAAGGGCGGAGTCCTAACCGCTAGACGAAGGGGACACGATGTGTCGCGACTTCGCAGCCGTCTTGCTCGTTACTTTTCATCAGACAATCTGTGTGAGCACTGCAAAGGCAGGTTCTTTAAGGTAAGGAGGTGATCCAACCGCAGGTTCCCCTACGGTTACCTTGTTACGACTTCACCCCAGTCATGAATCACAAAGTGGTAAGCGCCCTCCCGAAGGTTAAGCTACCTACTTCTTTTGCAACCCACTCCCATGGTGTGACGGGCGGTGTGTACAAGGCCCGGGAACGTATTCACCGTAGCATTCTGATCTACGATTACTAGCGATTCCGACTTCATGGAGTCGAGTTGCAGACTCCAATCCGGACTACGACGCACTTTATGAGGTCCGCTTGCTCTCGCGAGGTCGCTTCTCTTTGTATGCGCCATTGTAGCACGTGTGTAGCCCTACTCGTAAGGGCCATGATGACTTGACGTCATCCCCACCTTCCTCCAGTTTATCACTGGCAGTCTCCTTTGAGTTCCCGGCCGGACCGCTGGCAACAAAGGATAAGGGTTGCGCTCGTTGCGGGACTTAACCCAACATTTCACAACACGAGCTGACGACAGCCATGCAGCACCTGTCTCAGAGTTCCCGAAGGCACCAAAGCATCTCTGCTAAGTTCTCTGGATGTCAAGAGTAGGTAAGGTTCTTCGCGTTGCATCGAATTAAACCACATGCTCCACCGCTTGTGCGGGCCCCCGTCAATTCATTTGAGTTTTAACCTTGCGGCCGTACTCCCCAGGCGGTCGACTTAACGCGTTAGCTCCGGAAGCCACTCCTCAAGGGAACAACCTCCAAGTCGACATCGTTTACGGCGTGGACTACCAGGGTATCTAATCCTGTTTGCTCCCCACGCTTTCGCACCTGAGCGTCAGTCTTTGTCCAGGGGGCCGCCTTCGCCACCGGTATTCCTCCAGATCTCTACGCATTTCACCGCTACACCTGGAATTCTACCCCCCTCTACAAGACTCTAGCCTGCCAGTTTCGAATGCAGTTCCCAGGTTGAGCCCGGGGATTTCACATCCGACTTGACAGACCGCCTGCGTGCGCTTTACGCCCAGTAATTCCGATTAACGCTTGCACCCTCCGTATTACCGCGGCTGCTGGCACGGAGTTAGCCGGTGCTTCTTCTGCGAGTAACGTCAATCGATGAGGTTATTAACCTCACCGCCTTCCTCCTCGCTGAAAGTACTTTACAACCCGAAGGCCTTCTTCATACACGCGGCATGGCTGCATCAGGCTTGCGCCCATTGTGCAATATTCCCCACTGCTGCCTCCCGTAGGAGTCTGGACCGTGTCTCAGTTCCAGTGTGGCTGGTCATCCTCTCAGACCAGCTAGGGATCGTCGCCTAGGTGAGCCGTTACCCCACCTACTAGCTAATCCCATCTGGGCACATCTGATGGCAAGAGGCCCGAAGGTCCCCCTCTTTGGTCTTGCGACGTTATGCGGTATTAGCTACCGTTTCCAGTAGTTATCCCCCTCCATCAGGCAGTTTCCCAGACATTACTCACCCGTCCGCCGCTCGTCACCCAGGGAGCAAGCTCCCCCGTGCTACCGCTCGACTTGCATGTGTTAGGCCTGCCGCCAGCGTTCAATCTGAGCCATGATCAAACTCTTCAATTTAAGTTTGATGCTCGTGAATTAAACTTCGTAATGAATTACGTATGTTCACTCAGAGACTTTGGTATTCATTTATCGTCTTGCGACGTTAAGAATCCATGTCACTTTGAGTGCCCACACAGATTGTCTGATAAATTGTTAAAGAGCAGTGCCGCTTCGTTTTTCGCTGCGGCGCGGGTTGTGCATACTACGCTTTCCCGCTTCAGAGTCAAGCGATAATTTCACGCTTTTCTCTGCTGACCCGGCGGCTTGTTTGCCGTTGTTCCGTGTCAGTGGAGGCGCATTATAGGCAGTTCTTCTGGGCTGGCAAGTATAAAGTGAAAATTATTTACTGACCGCTCACTTTCCAGGCAACTCTGTATCCAGACCTGTATTCTTGCCTGGTTTTTAAACAAAAACGAGCCCCTGGGGGCTCGTTTTTGCCTTTTTGTGACTTACTGCACTGCCACAATCTGGTCGTCTTTTTTCATCAGCTGTATCGTTTTGCCCGGGATTAGCTTCCCGGAAAGGATTTGCTGAGCCAGCGGGTTTTCTATCTGTTGCTGAATAGCGCGTTTTAAAGGACGAGCGCCGTACACCGGATCGTACCCGTTCGCACTCAGCAGCTGCAGCGCGTCATCCGCAATTTGCATTTCATATCCACGCTCTTCCAGACGTTTATACAAACGTTGCAGCTGAATACGGGCAATCGAGGCAATGTGTTTCTCACCCAGCGGATGGAAGACCACCACTTCATCGATACGGTTGATGAACTCAGGACGGAAGCTGTGGCTCACCACGCCCAGCACCAGATCCTTCATATGACCATAATCCAGCTCACCAAAGCGTTCCTGAATCAGATCGGAACCGAGGTTCGAGGTCATAATGACGACCGTATTACGGAAATCGACCGTTCTCCCCTGCCCGTCCGTCAGGCGACCATCATCCAGCACCTGCAGCAGGATGTTGAACACATCCGGATGCGCCTTTTCAACTTCATCCAGCAGGATAACGGAATACGGACGACGGCGAACCGCTTCTGTCAGATACCCGCCCTCTTCATAACCAACATAGCCCGGAGGTGCCCCTACGAGACGCGACACGGAATGTTTTTCCATAAACTCGGACATGTCAATGCGCACCATTGCATCATCACTGTCGAACATGAAGTTTGCCAGCGCCTTACAAAGCTCCGTCTTACCTACCCCGGTCGGCCCGAGGAACAGGAAGGAGCCAATCGGACGGTTAGGATCGGACAAACCCGCACGGCTACGGCGAATGGCGTTCGATACCGCTTCCACCGCTTCATCCTGGCCAATAACCCGATGGTGAAGGTCTTCCTCCATACGCAGTAATTTGTCGCGCTCGCTCTCCATCATTCTGGCGACCGGAATACCGGTCCAGCGCGCCAGCACGTCGGCGATTTCTGTTTCCGTCACTTTATTACGTAACAGACGCATGGTTTTGCCTTCCAGCTGGGTCGCCGCCGCCAGCTGTTTTTCCAGCTCCGGAATTTTGCCGTACTGGAGCTCAGACATCTGCGCCAGATCGCCCACGCGACGCGCCTGCTCGATGGCAATCTTCGCCTGCTCAAGCTCGGCTTTAATCGTCTGAGTACCGGAAAGGGAGGCTTTCTCCGCCTTCCACTCCTCTTCTAAGCCAGAATATTGACGCTCTTTGTCTTCCAGCTCTTCATTAAGCATATCCAGGCGCTTCTTACTCGCCTCATCAGACTCTTTCTTCAGCGCCTGCTGTTCAAGCTTGAGCTGAATGATACGCCGATCGAGCCTGTCCAGCTCTTCCGGTTTCGAGTCAATCTGCATACGAATGCTGGAAGCGGCTTCGTCAATAAGGTCGATCGCTTTGTCCGGTAGCTGTCGGTCAGCAATATAACGATGTGACAAGGTCGCTGCCGCCACGATGGCCGGATCGGTGATCTGCACGTGGTGATGCAGCTCATAGCGTTCTTTCAGACCACGCAGAATGGCGATGGTGTCTTCCACTGTCGGTTCAGCCACAAACACTTTCTGGAAGCGGCGTTCCAGTGCGGCATCTTTTTCAATGTACTGACGATACTCATCGAGCGTGGTGGCCCCGACACAGTGCAGCTCACCGCGTGCCAGCGCTGGTTTCAGCATGTTCCCGGCATCCATGGCGCCGTCCGCTTTACCGGCACCGACCATGGTGTGCAGCTCGTCAATAAACAGAATGACGTTGCCTTCCTGTTTCGCCAGGTCGTTGAGTACACCTTTTAAGCGCTCTTCGAATTCGCCCCTGTATTTTGCCCCCGCCACCAGCGCGCCCATATCCAGCGCGAGCACGCGACGGCCTTTCAAACCTTCCGGGACTTCACCATTAACGATGCGCTGCGCCAGCCCTTCAACAATGGCGGTTTTACCGACACCCGGCTCACCGATCAGTACAGGGTTATTTTTGGTCCGGCGCTGCAGGACCTGAATCGTACGGCGGATCTCTTCGTCACGGCCAATGACCGGGTCAAGCTTGCCCTGCTCGGCGCGCTCGGTCAGGTCGACCGTATATTTCTTCAATGCCTGACGCTGGTCTTCAGCACCCTGGTCGTTCACGTTTTCCCCTCCGCGCATCTGTGCAATCGCCTGCGTCACGTTGGCGGTAGTTGCGCCGGCCGTTTTCAGCAGGTCAGTCAAGGTGCCGCGTGATTCAAGCGCCGCCAGAACAAAGAGCTCTGACGAAATAAAGTTGTCGCCGCGTTTCTGCGCCAGTTTGTCACAAAGGTTTAATACGCGAACCAGATCCTGGGACGGTTGTACATCCCCGCCCGTGCCCTCTACCTGGGGTAAACGGCTTAATGCCTGATCGATGGCGGTACGTAACTGGCCCGCATTAACGCCGGCAGACGTGAGTAAAGGACGAACCGATCCCCCTTCCTGATTCAGTAAGGCGCTCATGAGATGAAGAGGTTCGATAAATTGGTTGTCGTGCCCCAGTGCGAGTGACTGGGCATCAGCGAGAGCAAGCTGGAATTTATTAGTAAGACGATCCAGACGCATAACTCCTCCCATAACAGGTCAAAATTGCTACTGGAGATTAAATGAGGTCATCCCTCAATTATTCAAGGTGAATGACCTGAATTATGCGAAAAGAAAACGGCGCGTACCGGATCGTCTTGATTCTATAGGTTATATCAGCCAAATGAAACTTGCCATACGCCCGGTCGTCTTGTCGCGGCGCCAGGAAAAGAAATCACCCTTTTCGGTGAAAGTGCAGCGATCGCCGCCATAGATCTGGCTGATACCGAGATGGGTCAGGCGTTGACGGGCAAGCTGATAAATATCCGCCATGTACTTCTCCCCCGCCGGACAAAAAGCACTCTCCGCCTGCGGGTCATGCGCCATAAAGGCCTCACGAACTTCCGGACCCACTTCAAAGGCCTGCGGGCCAATCGCCGGGCCGAGCCAGGCGAGAATGTTATCCGCGCTGTCAGCAAAACAGGCAACGGTCTCTTCCAGCACGCCGGCACACAATCCACGCCAGCCCGCATGGGCGGCAGCCACTTCGGTGCCTGCACGGTTGCAGAAAAGTACCGGCAGGCAATCGGCGGTCATAACGGCGCAGACTGTACCCGGAGTATTGCTGTAAGAGGCATCGGCGCGTTTCGAGGCATAGGGTTCGCCGGTAAGACCGAGAACAGCCGTACCATGAACCTGCTCAAGCCAGACCGGTTTCGACGGCAACTGCCCTGCTGCAAACAACCGCTTACGATTCTCTTCCACATGATTGAGATTATCGCCACAGTGCGCGCCCAGGTTTAATGACTCCCAGGCTCCCTCACTCACGCCACCTATGCGGGTGGAACTGCAGGCCGCTACGCCTTCTGGCGCTGGCCACTCCGGGACAATCAGTTTGGTCATAACCAGTCCACGTCGTCCTTATGCTCTTCAAAATCGGCGCGCATGGCGTCGATAAGATCCACCATGTCCTGTGGGATTGGCGCATGCCACTCCATCTCAATGCCGGTGATCGGATGATAGAGACGCAGCATGGTCGCATGCAGAGCCTGACGATCGAATTTACGCAGCATGGCGATAAATTCCTCGGATGCCCCTTTCGGGGGACGCGGACGGCCACCGTACAGCTGATCGCCCACCAGCGGATGGGTGATGTGCGACATATGCACACGGATCTGGTGAGTACGGCCGGTTTCCAGACGCAGACGCAGGCGCGTATGAATGCGGAAATGTTCCATGATGCGATAGTGCGTGACCGCCGGTTTGCCCATCGGATGAACGGACATATGGGTACGCTTGGTTGGATGGCGGCTGATAGGCTGTTCTACCGTGCCGCCAGAGGTCATATGACCAATCGCGACTGCTTCGTACTCACGGGTAATTTCACGCAGCTGCAGTGACTCAACCAGACGCGTTTGCGCCGGAATGGTCTTCGCAACGACCATCAGACCGGTGGTGTCTTTATCCAGACGGTGAACAATCCCGGCACGCGGGACGTCAGCGATTGGCGGATAATAGTGCAGCAGCGCATTCAGCACTGTGCCATCAGGGTTGCCTGCGCCAGGGTGTACAACAAAGTCACGTGGCTTGTTGATCACCAGAATGTCGTCATCTTCGTAGACGATATTCAGCGGGATATCCTGAGGTTCGAAACGGACTTCTTCTTCGATGTCAGCATTGATGGCGACCACTTCCCCACCCAACACTTTCTCTTTTGGCTTGTCCCAGATCTTGCCGTTTACCAGCACGCGCTGGTCAAGAATCCATTCTTTTATACGTGAACGCGAATAATCAGGGAACATTTCGGCCAAAGCCTGATCTAAGCGTTGTCCGAGCTGTTTTTCGGAGACTGTTGCGGTGAGTTCTACTCGTTGTGCCATAGACTGCTTCTTCGTTTAACGTTGGGTTTTACGGCTTTGCCGTTTAATATAGTGTGCTATTGTAGCTGGTCTTAATCGGGAGCAGGAAAGAGATTCTCCCGGACAAACATTTGAGGAAAGTCAAAACGTCATGACGCGCATGAAATATCTGGTGGCAGCGGCCACGTTGAGCCTGGCTTTGGTGGGCTGCTCCGGTTCGAATGAACAGGTCCCTGACAATCCGCCGAATGAAATCTATGCGACTGCTCAGCAAAAGCTGCAGGACGGTAACTGGAAACAGGCGATAACGCAACTGGAAGCGCTGGATAATCGTTATCCATTTGGCCCGTATTCCCAGCAGGTACAGTTGGATCTGATCTACGCCTACTATAAAAATGCCGATCTGCCACTGGCCCAGGCGACGATTGATCGCTTCATGCGTCTGAACCCGACTCATCCCAATATTGATTACGTCATGTATATGCGCGGCCTGACCAACATGGCGCTGGACGACAGCGCTCTGCAGGGCTTCTTTGGGGTTGACCGTTCAGACCGCGATCCTCAGCACGCCCGCGATGCGTTCAATGACTTCTCCAAACTGGTACGCGGCTATCCGAACAGCCAGTACGTGACGGATGCCAGCAAGCGTCTGGTGTTCCTGAAAGACCGTCTGGCGAAATACGAATACTCTGTTGCGGAATACTATACCCGCCGTGGCGCATACGTTGCCGTAGTGAACCGTGTTGAAGGCATGCTGCGTGATTATCCTGATACTCAGGCAACGCGTGATGGCCTGAAGCTGATGGAAAATGCTTATCGTGAACTGCAGATGAATTCCCAGGCTGACAAAGTCGCGAAGATCATTGCCGCTAACAGCAGCAGCTCCTGATCCTTCAGTAAGATGCAAAACGGCAGCCCAGGGGCTGCCGTTTTTTTATCCATTTTCGGACTAAGCTGAAGCGGTTTAGCCCGCACCAATCCTATCAACTATGGCCGCAATTTCTTCCGGCGACAAGGTAAAACTTACTTCTTCCTGTCCTGCCTCACAAAAAGAATCCGTTGACAAAAATGGACATTAAAATGTGATTTGGATCACACAAATTGACATTGAGAACGGTATGCTGGAATCACCAAGACGGGAAAGACAAGAGGTAAAATTTATGACAATGAACATTACCAGTAAACAAATGGAAATTACTCCGGCAATCCGCCAGCACGTCGCAGACCGTCTCGCCAAACTGGATAAATGGCAAACACACTTGATTAACCCGCATATCATTCTCTCTAAGGAGCCACAAGGTTTCATCGCTGACGCAACTATCAATACTCCAAACGGCCACCTGGTCGCCAGCGCGAAACATGAGGATATGTACACCGCAATCAACGATTTGATTAACAAGCTGGAACGGCAGCTCAATAAAGTGCAACACAAAGGTGAAGCCCGTCGCGCCACAACATCGGTGAAAGACGCTAGCTTCGCAGAAGAAGTTGAAGCTGAAGATGAATAATCCTTTACATTGAGTCTATCGCCAACGCGCCTTCGGGCGCGTTTTTTGTTTTTTATTGACAGGGTGAAAACAGTACGGGTACTTTAAGTCTGTCTTCTGAAGGAATCATTCATGACCGTTAAGCCGTTTTTCTTCGCATTCTTTTTTACCTTCCCCTGATTGGGAGGCGTTTCGTCGTGTGATAAAGAATGCGAAGACGAACAACAAGGCCTCCCATACCGGGGGGCCTTTTTTATTGATAACGATAATATGATTAAGGCAACGCTATGACACCGGAAAACCCATTACTGGATCTGCGAGACAAGATCAGCGCTCTGGATGAAAAGTTACTTTCATTGCTGGCCGAACGCCGTGCGCTGGCCGTTGAGGTAGGAAAGGCAAAGCTGGCGTCGCATCGTCCGGTACGCGATATCGATCGGGAGCGCGATCTGCTGGAACGCCTGATTAACCTTGGCAAAACGCACCATCTGGATGCGCATTACATCACCCGCCTGTTCCAGCTGATCATTGAAGATTCCGTTCTGACGCAGCAGGCATTGCTGCAACAGCACCTGAACAAGACCAACCCGCACTCGGCGCGAATTGCCTTCCTGGGGCCGAAAGGGTCCTATTCCCACCTCGCCGCACGTCAGTATGCGGCCCGTCACTTCGAAGAGTTTATTGAGAGCGGCTGCGCGAAGTTCGCGGATATCTTCAACCAGGTGGAAACCGGACAAGCGGATTACGCCGTCGTGCCGATCGAGAATACCAGTTCCGGCGCGATCAATGACGTTTACGATTTGCTCCAGCACACGACCCTGTCGCTGGTTGGCGAGATGACGATCCCTATCGACCACTGCGTGCTGGTTTCCGGCACCACCGACCTCGACAAAATCGAGACGGTCTATAGCCACCCGCAACCTTTCCAGCAGTGCAGTCAGTTCCTGAACCGTTATCCGGGCTGGAAAATTGAGTATACCGAGAGCACCTCGGCGGCCATGGAAAAGGTCGCGCAGGCCAACTCCCATACAGTGGCCGCGCTGGGCAGCGAAGCGGGCGGCGCGCTGTATGGTTTACAGGTGCTGGAGCGTAACCTGGCAAACCAGACGCAAAACATTACCCGCTTCATCGTGCTGGCGCGTAAGGCGATAAACGTCTCCGATCAGGTTCCGGCCAAAACCACTCTGCTGATGGCGACCGGTCAGCAGGCCGGTGCGCTGGTAGAAGCCCTGCTGGTGCTGCGCAATCACAATCTGATCATGACCAAACTGGAATCGCGCCCGATTCACGGCAACCCGTGGGAAGAGATGTTTTATCTCGATATCCAGGCCAACCTGGAATCTGCATCCCTGCAGAAAGCCCTGCGTGAATTGGGTGAGATCACCCGTTCGATGAAGGTGCTGGGCTGCTATCCGAGCGAAAACGTGGTCCCGGTTGATCCGGTTTAACGCGCAATAAATGGCCCTTTCTTCACCCCTGCCACGCTGACGGGCAGGGTGAAAATGGCGCCCGACAAAGGATATGCCGCCACTTCCTGCGGCTCCATGTTCTCACGGGTGGTGGTGATAAACAGCGTCTGCATATCATCACCACCGAAACAGACCATCGTTGGACAGCGCACCGGCAACCGATACTCTTCCAGCTGTTCACCCTGCGGTGAAAAGCGTGCGATACGCCAGCCGTCAAACAGTGCGCTCCAGTAACAGCCTTCCACATCCACTGCCGCACCATCCGGGATCCCCTCCCCCGGCTGGAACCGACGAAAAACTTCCCGTTTACCCGGCTCGCCCTGCTCATCCAGCGGCGTGCGGTAGATCACCGCATTAGGGGTATCGGAGGTATACATCCAGCGCTTGTCGTCACTGAAGGCCAGACCGTTATGCCCGTGGATATCACACTGGATGACCTCCGGCGTCAGGTCATTGTCGATCCGCATCAGCAGGGCGCCGTTGTAGTCCCCCGGTGCCCAGAAGGTGCCCGCGTAGAAGCGGCCAAAATGATCGGTTCCCCCGTCATTAAAACGCGCCAGCTGCGGGTTCGACGGATTATCACAGACTTTCCGTTGCAGCAGGCCATGCTTGTCCGCCAGCCAGATGCCCGTGCGCATGGCGACGATAAATCCCCCGCCCTCGCGCAATGCGAAGCAACCTACCTCTTCGTGGAAGGATAAAACCGTATGTTCACCCGTGGAGAGGTGATAGCGATGGATCTCACCTTCCAGAATATCCGCCCAGTAAAGGGCGCTTTCCACTTCGCTCCAGGTCGGGCACTCCGGTAAGTGCCCCGTATAGTCAAACAAAACGCGTGGTTCAGCCATGACAGATCCCCAAAATAAAAAAAGCCAGCAGTGCTGGCTTTCAGTATATACATCATCAGATTACTGGCGACTGTCATTCGCCTGCCGCAGCAGAATGCGACTCTCGCTCTGGAAGCGCTGGGCATAATCGCCAAACCAGTGTTCAACCTTACGGAAGCTGTCGATAAACGCCTGTTTATCGCCGTGCTCCAGCAGAGTGATCGCCTCACCAAAACGCTGGTAGTAACGCTTGATCAGTGCCAGGTTATTGCCCGAAGACATAATAATATCTGCATACAGCTGCGGATCCTGGGCAAACAGTCGACCGACCATCGCCAGTTCGAGGCGATAGATAGGTGAAGACAGCGACAGCAACTGCTCAAGCTGAACATTCTCTTCCGCCAGATGCAGGCCATACGCGAAGGTCGCGAAGTGGCGCAGCGCCTGGATAAAGGCCATGTTCTGGTCATGTTCGACGGCGCTGATCCGGTGCAACCGCGCGCCCCACACCTGTATCTGCTCCAGGAACCACTGGTAGGCTTCAGGCTGACGACCATCGCAGTAGACGACTACCTGCTTCGCCAGACTGCCGCTGTCCGGGCCGAACATCGGGTGGAGCCCGAGCACCGGGCCATTATGCGCGGCCAGCATCGCCTGCAGTGGGCCATTCTTCACCGAGGCCAGATCGACCAGAATGCAGTCTTCCGGCAGCGGTGGCAGTTTGGCAATAATCTCTTCGGTGACGTGGATCGGCACGCTGACAATGACCATACCCGCATCGGCAACCATCGTCTGCGCCCGCGCCCAGTCCTCTTTTTCGAGGATGCGCACCTGGTAGCCAGAGAGCGTCAGCATCTTCTCAAACAGACGCCCCATCTGCCCACCGCCCCCAACAATCACCACCGGGCGCAGCGTCGGACAAAGGGTTTTAAAGCCTTTGTCGTTTTCGCTTGAGTAGGACTCTCGCATCACGCGGCGCAGCACATCCTCAATCAGATCCGGCGAGACACCCAGCGCCTGGGCCTCTTTGCGTCGGGATGCCAGCATGGAGGCTTCACGCTCCGGTACGTAAATCGGTAAACCGTATTTACTTTTCACTTCGCCAACTTCAGCAACCAGTGCCATGCGGCGCGCCAGCAAATCCAGCAGCGCCTTATCCACCTCGTCAATTTGATCGCGCAAAGCGGTCAATTCAGCAACCATAACAAACCTCTTAAGCCAGACGCGTCGCCAGCTGGCCATTCAAATCTTTGTGGATCTCACGCAGCAGCGCGTCGGTGGTTTCCCAGCTAATGCAGGCATCGGTGACGGAAACTCCATGCTTCATGGCGCTGCGCGGCTGTTCGGATGACTGATTGCCTTCATGGATATTGCTTTCAATCATCAGGCCAATAATCGAACGGTTGCCATCTTTAATCTGCGCGACGACGGATTCCGCCACCGCCGGCTGACGACGGTAATCTTTATTCGAATTACCATGACTGCAATCTACCATCAGTGCCGGGCGCAGTCCTGCCTGTTCCATCTCTTTTTCACACTGGGCCACATCTGCCGGGCTGTAGTTTGGCGCCTTGCCGCCGCGCAGAATGACATGGCCATCCGGGTTGCCCTGGGTCTGCAGCAGACAGACCTGGCCGGCCTGGTTGATGCCGACAAAACGGTGCGGCATCGCTGCGGCACGCATGGCGTTGATAGCTGTTGCCAGGCTACCGTCGGTACCGTTTTTGAAGCCGACCGGCATGGAGAGGCCTGAGGCCATCTCACGGTGCGTCTGCGATTCAGTGGTACGCGCGCCAATGGCGGACCAGCTGAACAGATCGCCCAGATATTGCGGGCTGTTCGGATCCAGCGCTTCAGTTGCCAGCGGCAGCCCCATGTTAACCAGCTCCACCAGAAGATTACGCGCAATCTTCAGGCCAGCTTCCACATCAAACGAGCCATCCATGTGCGGATCGTTAATTAACCCTTTCCAGCCGACGGTGGTGCGAGGTTTTTCAAAATAGACGCGCATGACCAGGTAGAGGCTATCGCTGACCTCCTCGGCCAGGGCTTTAAAACGGTGCGCATATTCGATGGCAGTTTCTGGATCATGGATGGAGCACGGACCACATACCACCAGCAGACGCGGATCGCGCCCGGCAATAATGTCGGAGATGGTCTGGCGGGAGTGCGCAATTTGCGCCTCTTGCTCAACGCTCAGCGGGAATTCCGCTTTCAGTTGATCCGGGGTGATCAGAACATGTTCATCACTAATATGTACGTTATTCAGCGCGTCTTTTTGCATGATTGCGATCCTGGAAGCTCGTTTGCGATAGTTGTTTCCTCGATGAGGAAGCCCAACGATACCACACCAAGTAAAGATTTCAATCCAAAATACGTAAATAATACTTTACATCACCCACTTTAAAGCAAAAAACATTCAATTATCATGTAACGTAAAAATTACAGTCTGCATTCTTGCCGCCAGGCTATGCTCAATGAAAAAGGGAGAATGTCTTATGCGCCTGATTGTCACCCCGCTACTGTGCCTGTTTTTAACCGCCTGTCAGATCGATCCTTATACCCATCAGCCCCACTGGACGGGAACCGACTGGTATGATGCCGGTAAAGAAGACGCCATGAATGGCGTGGGGGTAAAATCCAATGAAACCCTTGCCGCTAATTTTAACGACCCTAAAGTGGATCGCCCTGACTATCTCAGCGGATATAAAGACGGCCAACAGAAAATATGTCAGGAAAATTTTGTTTACGCCTGGGGATTAGCTGGCCGAATATTCCCCGCCAGCTGTGACACCGCGGAAAACGCGACCACCCTTCGCACCGCCTGGCAACAGGGAATGAATGAAGGAACAAAAGCCAACCGTTTAAATTAATTCTGTCAACGCCATTTCTGTTAATTAAGAGCGTGAGATTTTACTTAAGTACCTGAATATGCTTTTGGCATAATGACTGTACGGGCAAAAAATGGTAATCTGCCAGCGAAACTCAAGGACTACTATTTCCAGAGTGGTATGGCGGATTCTGGTGTGTAACTTTTTTCTTATCTCGTGGCACCGTGCGGCATTAGTACTGATGTTATCAATGCCCTGTGGACTCGCTATTGGCGGAACCTTATCCGAAACGGATAAATCGGTACGTTCTATTGTCTCCGGGATCGTCAGTTACACCCGTTGGCCTGCGCTTTCCGGCAAGCCGAACCTGTGTATTTTCGCCTCCTCCCATTATGTTGAGGCGCTCAGTGCCGATGGTCCGGACGCGCTGCCCTACACCCCGGTCATTATTCATGACGACCAGGAAGCATTGAGTGCAGAATGTCACGCGCTCTATTTTGGCAGCGAATCCCCGACCCACCAGCTTGAATTAAGTCAGGCGTTTCATGCCAGACCGTTACTATTAATTGCGGAGCAAAACCCGCAGTGCCTTATAGGTAGTGCTTTCTGCCTGATAATAGACAGCGCCAGAGTAAGATTTTCCGTCAATCTGGATATGCTGTCGCGCAGCGGAGTCAGAGTTAATCCTGATGTGTTAATGCTCGCACGGAATACTAAGCATGAATAAGGAAATTACTTCAGCGCCGCGTCCAACTTTCAAAAGGACTCTGCGGCGCATCAGTATAATTAGCGTCCTAATTACTATGACGCTCATCTGGTTATTATTGTGCATTGCTTCTGTGGTGACGCTGAAACAGTATGCGCAACGCAACCTTGAATTAACCAGCGCCACCATGAGCCGCAGTCTGGAGGCAGCGCTGGTCTTCAATGATGCTACCGCTGCTAACGAAGCGCTGGCCTCTCTTGGCAAGCAAGGGCAGTTCTCAGCAGCGGAACTGCTGGATCGCTACGATCATCGCTTTGCCAGCTGGTCGATGGGGCCGAACGACAAAGCGGATCCGCTCAGCCAGTTGGCCAGCCAGTGGTTATTCCCCCATCCCATCAGACAGCGCATCTGGCACAACAACTTACCGATCGGCGAGTTACATCTCACCGCACGGGATAGCCTGATCGGCCACTTTCTCTGGACCTCGCTGGCGGTATTAACCGGCTGTCTTCTGTTTGCCTCCCTGGTGGCAATAACCATCACCCGTGCACTGCACAATGGCGTGGTGACCGCCCTGCAAAACATTACCGATGTGGTGCATGACGTACGTACAAACCGGAACTTCTCCCGCCGGGTATCCGAGGAGCGCATTGATGAATTTCATCGCTTCGGTCAGGACTTCAACAGCCTGCTGGATGAAATGGAAGAGTGGCAGCTAAAGTTGCAGGCTAAAAACGCCCAGCTGATGCGCACCGCCATGCACGATCCGCTCACCGGACTGGCTAACCGGGCCGCTTTTCGCACCCGCATCGCCGCGCTGATGAGTGATTCCTCCGCGCGGACCAACTCCGCTCTGCTCTTCCTGGACGGAGATGACTTTAAGCGTATTAACGATACCTGGGGCCATGCCGCAGGCGATTGTGTACTGATTGAAGTAGCCCGCAGAATGGTCGAGTTTGGCGGCGAACAACATCAATCTTACCGTCTGGGTGGGGATGAGTTTGCCATCATTCTGTATGGCGTCCATTCAGAACACGAAGTGCTGCGTCTCTGCGCCGCGCTGACGCAACAATTT
This sequence comes from Leclercia sp. TB492, assembly GCF_049974505.2. Lineage (NCBI taxonomy): Bacteria > Pseudomonadati > Pseudomonadota > Gammaproteobacteria > Enterobacterales > Enterobacteriaceae > Leclercia > Leclercia sp. TB492. Next base: position 3,508,422 of record NZ_CM127572.1, read on the forward strand.
AGCCCGTCCTATGACCTGCACAACGGGTTCTCCTCCCGAATGTCGCTCAGTATTGGCTTCGCGCTGAGCTGGCAGCATCACTCCGTTGAAGCCTTACTGGAGCAAGCCGACCGGAATATGTATCTGGTGAAGCATCAACGTTCAAAAAATCACACCGTAGAAAGGAACACATTATGTTAAGGCGATACGTCGCACCGCTCTTTATGGCATCAATGCTGCTGGCTGGATGCCAGACGCCACAGGGCAAATTTACCGCTGAGCAGGTCGCCACCATGAAGTCTTACGGCTTTAATGAGATAAACGGGGACTGGTCGCTTGGTCTTTCGGCAAAGATCCTGTTTGGTAAAAACGAGTATAAGCTGCAGCCTGAAAGCGAGCAGCAGATTAAAAGCATGGCAGCGCGCCTTGCCGCGACAGGCCTGAAACACGCCCGGATGGACGGCCATACCGATAACTACGGTGAAGAGAGCTACAACAAAGCGTTATCCCTGAAGCGGGCCAATGTGGTTGCCGATGCCTGGGCGCAGGGTGCCACTATTCCACGCAGTAATCTGACGACCCAGGGCCTGGGTCAGCAATATCCTGTCGCGGATAATAAAACCGGCCAGGGACGTGCCGAAAACCGCCGCGTGGCGGTGGTGATCAGCACGCCCTGAAGCGTTATTCCCGCGATTCGGTCAGAGACACACGCACTGCCGCGCGCCAGCGCAGCCAGTCAATAACCACAAACAGCGCCAGGCTACAGCCCATTACCGGCATTATGAGCCCCAGTACTACGCTGATGGTTAAAGAGACCACGCGTCCCCCCAGCGGCAACGCCAGCCAGCTCTGACACAGAGTCTGCGCAGGATCCGTTGCCGTCTGCCGGGGCCGACGCATCCACCACATCCGGTAGCCCCACACAATCATGACGCACAGCGCGATACCAAAGGCGATCAGCACCAGCTGATTTGGCAGGCCAAACAGCACGCCCATATGGAAATCCACGCCCCAGCGGGTCAGTTTAGCCATCAGCGGGTAATCCCCAAACCGGGTGCGATCAATAACCTTCAGGGTAGTGGGATCAACGGCAACCGCATCGACCTGAGTAGGCCAACTGCGATCGATCTCCGTCACCGTCCACGCCGTTGAGGCACTCTTCGCCGGACGTATCTCCAGCTTCGTGGCATTAATCCCCGCCGCATTTGCCGCCCGCAGCACGCCGTCATACAGGGACAGGTCAGGTTTCATCTCCGGCATCGGCATGGTCATGTGATGACCGTGGTGCTCAGCATGCGGATCGGCGGCTTCCGCCGGGCCATGCAGCTGCGTATTCACCTGCGGCGTGAGCCAGTTCATCTCTGCCCGCAGTTTATCCACATTACCGCCCGCCCACTGGGACCAGGTCAGGCCGGTCGCAGAGAAGAGCAGCATACCCAGCAACAGGCTCCAGCCGAGGGAAACGTGCAGACGACGGCGGTTCTGGAAGCGGTTATTGATGCGCCGTTTTGGCCGGGTATAGAACCACAGGGCAATCCCTCCCAGCGCGGCGATCCACATCCAGGACGCGGCCAGCTCGCTGTAAATTCGCCCCACATCCCCCAGCAGCAAAGACTGGTGCAGATAATCAATTTTCTGGCGTAACGGCAGGATACCGCTGGTGCCGTAGACGGTCATATCCCCGCGCACCTCCAGACTGACCGGATCGATGAAGATGGCCCGGTTCTCCGAGGCTTTCAGCCCTGGGTCAATGTACATCACCCGGGTGGTTTCTCCTGATGTCAGGCCCGGACGTACCGCCTGTAGCCGTAGCTCCCCGCCGGTGACCTTTTCCGCTACCGCAATTTGCTCAGCAAGAGGACGTATCGCGCCCCCGGTCTCGCTGAACAGCGCATGATGATAAAGCGCGTTTTCCAGCTGCGGCGTGGCGACGTACAACGTCCCGGAGAGCGCGGCGATAAAGATAAACGGCCCGACAAACAGACCAATATAGAAGTGAAGACGACGCAGCAGGTGGCCCCATGCTGCGCGCGGAGTGCAGGTAGTCATGCTTTCCCTTTTTAAGGCAAAAAGTTATCGGTACACCGGGGTGCACGTTTTTTTACATGGATTAAGCAGACAGGTGCGGCGGCGCGCGGGTATCGGGACAGAGCCAGGGGAAGAAATGCCAGTGGTGTACGGCGGGTCGCGGCGGCGTGAGGCGCTGTCTGAGTAAGACTGCGCATAACAGCAGCACCAGCGCCAGGATGACGCCCGGAACGTGGGCCAGCAGGACGCAGTAACCGCAGGCTTCGGCATGGTCGACAGGCACACTTTCAGACGGTGCGTGGTGGTGCTCCGCCATCATGCTCATGTCATGATGCATGCCGGGCATCGCGCTCATGGGATCTTTTTGCAACGAGACAGAGACCAGCGGCGCGAAGACGATCATCAGGATCGCAAATAACGCGAGACCTGCCGCGATACGTTGCCACTGTGCCTGATGCTGTTTAGTCGTCACTTCCCCTCCGTCAGAGCGGGGCATTGTAAACGATTTATGACGGATACGTTAACGTGCAGAGCACAGAGAGATAAAAAAAGGGCCAGCCTTTCGGCCAGCCCTTTTTACAGGATGTCGCTTAAGCGAATCTTAGTTCAGACGCTCTTTAATACGAGCAGACTTACCAGTACGCTCACGCAGGTAGTACAGTTTAGCTTTACGTACAGCACCACGACGTTTAACAGCAATGCTGTCAACTACCGGAGAGTGAGTCTGGAAGACACGCTCAACGCCTTCGCCGTTGGAAATTTTACGAACAGTGAATGCAGAGTGCAGACCGCGGTTACGAATAGCGATAACCACGCCCTCGAATGCCTGCAGACGTTTTTTGGAACCTTCAACAACCCATACTTTCACTTCCACGGTATCACCCGGACGGAAGGAAGGTACGTCCTGCTTCATCTGCTCTTGTTCAAGTTGCTTAATAATGTTGCTCATAATTTAATCTCTTATCCTGGGTAAACTGATATTCGGGGGCCTCAGGCCATCCCATCATGTTTCTGCTGCTGGTGCGCGTGTTCTTTTTTGAACTCGGCCAGCAACTTTGCTTGCTCTTCAGTCAGAGCCAGGTTTTCCAGAAGTTCAGGTCTTCTAAGCCAGGTACGGCCCAGCGACTGCTTCAGGCGCCAGCGACGAATCTCGGCATGGTTTCCCGACAGTAATACCGGCGGAACCTCCATCCCTTCTAACACTTCAGGACGGGTATAGTGTGGGCAGTCCAGCAGTCCATCAGCAAAAGAGTCTTCTGTTGCTGATGCTTCATGGCCCAGTACCCCCGGAATGAACCGGGAAACGGAGTCAATCAGCGTCATTGCCGGTAACTCACCACCGCTGAGAACGTAATCGCCGATAGACCATTCTTCGTCAATCTCGGTTTGAATTACGCGCTCATCTATCCCTTCGTAGCGACCGCACACCAGAATCAATTTCTGATTCGTTGCCAGTTCGCTGACGCCCACTTGATCAAGCTTGCGTCCCTGAGGTGACAGATAAATCACCTTTGCGCCTTCACCTGCCGCGGCTTTTGCTGCTGCAATGGCATCCCGTAAGGGTTGTACCATCATAAGCATCCCCGGTCCGCCGCCGTAAGGACGTTCGTCCACGGTACGGTGCCGGTCATGAGTGAAGTCACGTGGACTCCAGCTCTCGATGCTCAGCAGGCCATTTTTTACTGCCCGGCCAGTTACCCCGTAATCAGTAATCGCGCGGAACATTTCAGGAAACAGGCTAATAATGCCAATCCACATAGCGCCGTCTTTTACCGTTTTCAGGAGAATTTAAAAACCAGGATCCCAATCTACTTCGATAGTACGAGTAGCGAGATCGACTTTCTTGATAACCTGCCCATCGAGGAACGGAACCAGCCGCTCCTTGATGCCAAACGCATCTTTCAGGTTTGCCTTAATGACGAGAACGTCATTGGATCCGGTTTCCATCATATCGATGACTTTCCCCAGACCGTAACCTTCAGTAGTCACTACCTGGCAACCAATAAGGTCTTTCCAGTAGTAGCCCTCTTCCAGTTCAGGCAACTGCGACGAATCCACGACAATTTCACAATTAGTCAGTGCATTCGCGGCATCGCGATCGTCAATGCCTTTCAGCTTGATAACGATGTCCTGATTGTGGTGACGCCAGCTTTCCAGCTCGACCTCTTGCCACTGACCCGCCTTCTGGATAAACCAGGGCTGATAGTCAAAAATGCTTTCGGCGTCTTCGGTGGAGGAAAACACTCTGAGCCAACCACGGATACCGTAGCAAGAACCCATTTTGCCCAATACGATCGGTTCAACAGGTGCTTTTTTGCTCATCATGACCACCGTGACAGATTAAGCTGCTTTGTTTGCTGCTTTGATCAGCGTAGCAACGCGATCGGAAACGGTAGCGCCCTGGCCAACCCAGTGAGCGATACGATCCAGATCCAGACGGGTTTCTTCTTCTGCGCCAGCGGCCAGTGGGTTGAAGAAACCAACGCGCTCAATGAAGCGACCGTTGCGTGCATTACGGCTGTCAGTAACAACAACCTGGTAGAACGGACGCTTTTTCGCGCCGTGACGTGCTAAACGAATAGTTACCATAACATCCTCTTGTGTGAATAAAACACCGGGCCCCATCGAGGGAAGGAGCCCGGTGTCATATTAAAAGCCCGAAAATTTTACTGATTTCTGGGGAAAATGCAATCAGCATCTTGATGCTGAGCATTAAACACGATTTATCTGCCAGGGAATCCCGGTGGCATCATGCCTTTCATCCCACGCATCATTTTGGCCATCCCGCCCTTCTTCATCTTCTTCATCATGCGCTGCATGTCGTCGAACTGCTTCAGAAGGCGGTTAACGTCCTGAACCTGCATCCCGCAGCCTGCCGCGATACGGCGCTTACGGGAGCCTTTAATGATTTCCGGCTTGGCACGCTCTTTCAGCGTCATCGAGTTGATGATCGCTTCCATACGCACCAGCACTTTGTCATCCATTTGCGATTTGACGTTGTCCGGGATTTGACCCATGCCCGGCAGCTTGCCCATCAGGCTCGCCATACCGCCCATGTTCTTCATCTGGCGCAGCTGCTCCAGGAAGTCGGTCAGATCGAAACCGTCGCCTTTTTTCAGTTTGGTGGCGAGCTTCTCGGCCTGCGCGCGGTCAACCTTGCTCTCGATATCTTCGATCAGCGACAGCACGTCGCCCATGCCGAGAATACGGGAAGCGATACGATCCGGGTGGAACGGCTCCAGCGCTTCGGTCTTCTCGCCGACGCCGAGGAACTTGATTGGCTTGCCGGTGATATGACGAATAGAGAGTGCCGCACCGCCGCGGGCGTCACCGTCCACTTTGGTCAGTACCACACCGGTTAACGGCAGCGCTTCATTAAACGCTTTCGCGGTGTTTGCCGCATCCTGACCGGTCATGGCATCGACGACGAACAGGGTTTCTACCGGATTGATCGCGGCATGAACCTGTTTGATTTCGTCCATCATCGCTTCGTCAACGTGCAGACGACCGGCGGTATCCACCAGCAGCACGTCGAAAAACTTCAGCTTCGCTTCTTTCAGCGCCGCGTTAACGATATCGATCGGCTTCTGCGACACGTCAGACGGGAAGAAGTCGACGCTAACCTGTTCAGCCAGGGTCTCCAGCTGTCTGATCGCCGCCGGGCGATAGACGTCGGCAGAGACGACCAGCACTTTCTTCTTGTGCTTTTCGCGCAGGAATTTACCCAGCTTAGCGACGCTGGTGGTTTTACCCGCACCCTGCAGACCGGCCATCAGCACTACCGCTGGCGGTTGCGCCGCCAGGTTCAGGCTCTGGTTCTCTTCGCCCATCGCCGAAACCAGTTCGTTCCGAACGATTTTGACGAACTCCTGACCCGGGGTCAGGCTCTTGTTGACTTCATGACCAACCGCTTTTTCTTTAACGCGGTTGATAAAGTCACGCACGACCGGCAACGCAACGTCTGCTTCAAGCAGCGCCATGCGCACTTCACGCAGCGTCTCTTTAATATTGTCTTCAGTAAGGCGTCCACGGCCGCTGATGTTGCGCAGCGTGCGCGACAAACGATCGGTTAAATTATCAAACATTGTCTCTCGCCTGGGGTAGAAACGTTAGGTCGCTGGCGCGACACGTACACAGAATTTTGCCGCAGTATAACATGAAGGCGCCTTTGTTGTTATGCAACGGTTGGAGCACGCCTCACGTAACGTTATACTGCCTCTCTTTCTCATCAGGACAACTGTCGACACCTATATGCCTGTTTTCGCACTGATCGCTCTTGTGGCGTACTCTGTCAGCCTCGCGCTGATTATCCCTGGCCTGCTACAAAAAAACAGCGGCTGGCGGCGAATGGCTATTTTGTCGGCTGTCATCGCGTTGATAAGTCACGCCTTTGCGCTCGAAGCGCGCATTCTGCCGGGCGACGGCAGCGGACAAAACCTGAGCCTGCTCAACGTCGGGTCGCTGGTCAGCCTGATGATCTGTACGGTAATGACCATCGTGGCCTCGAAAAACCGCGGCTGGCTGTTGTTGCCGATTGTCTACGCTTTTGCGCTGATCAACCTCGCCTTTGCCACTTTCGTGCCGAATGAGTTCATCACCCATCTGGAAACCACGCCGGGTATGATGGTGCATATTGGCCTGTCGCTGTTCTCGTATGCGACGCTGATCATTGCCGCACTGTACGCGCTCCAGCTGGCCTGGATTGACTACCAGCTCAAAAACAAAAAGCTGGTCTTCAGTAACGAGATGCCGCCGCTGATGACCATCGAACGCAAGATGTTTCACATCACCCAGGTCGGGGTTGTGCTGCTGACGCTGACGCTGAGTACCGGCCTGTTTTACATGCACAATCTCTTCAGCATGGAGAATATCGATAAGGCCGTACTCTCCATCATCGCGTGGTTTGTCTATATTGTCCTGTTATGGGGCCATTATCATGAAGGCTGGCGCGGTCGCCGCGTGGTCTGGTTCAACGTTGCGGGAGCAGGCCTCCTGACAATGGCTTATTTTGGTAGCCGCGTCATCCAGCAACTCGCCGGCTAAGTAACCAAGGAGTTCCCCCTGGAACACATCTCCACCACCACGCTGATCGTCACCCTGATCGTCATGGTGGTTATCTCTGCCTATTTCTCCGGCTCGGAAACCGGCATGATGACGCTGAACCGCTACCGGTTACGTCATCGCGCCAAACAGGGTAACCGGGCCGCACGTCGCGTGGAAAAACTGCTGCGTAAACCGGATCGCCTGATAAGCCTGGTGCTTATCGGCAATAACCTGGTCAACATTCTCGCTTCCGCGCTGGGAACCATTGTCGGCATGCGCCTGTACGGCAACGCCGGGGTCGCTATCGCCACCGGGGTGCTGACCTTTGTAGTACTGGTCTTTGCCGAAGTGTTGCCGAAGACCGTTGCCGCGCTTTACCCCGAGAAGGTCGCCTATCCCAGCAGCTTCCTGCTGGCGCCGTTACTCATTCTGATGATGCCGCTGGTCTGGCTGTTAAACGGCGTGACGCGAGTGCTGATGCGTATGATGGGCATTAAAGCGGATGTGGTGATCAGCAGCGCGCTGAGCAAAGATGAACTGCGCACCATCGTGCATGAGTCGCGCTCGCAAATCTCCCGCCGCAATCAGGATATGCTGCTGTCGGTGCTGGACCTGGAAAAGGTCAGCGTCGACGACATCATGGTGCCGCGCAATGAGATCGTCGGTATTGACATCAATGATGACTGGAAAGCCATTGTTCGCCAGCTGACCCACTCCCCGCATGGCCGCATCGTTCTGTACCGTGATTCCCTGGATGACACCATCAGCATGCTGCGCGTGCGCGAAGCCTATCGGCTGATGACCGAGAAGAAAGAGTTCACCAAAGAGGTGATGCTGCGCGCAGCGGATGAGATTTACTACATCCCGGAAGGCACCCCGCTCAGCACCCAGCTGATCAAGTTTCAGCGCAATAAAAAGAAAGTGGGGCTGGTGGTCGATGAGTATGGCGATATCCAGGGTCTGGTGACGGTCGAGGATATTCTGGAAGAGATTGTGGGCGACTTCACCACCTCCATGTCCCCTTCCCTCGCTGAAGAGGTCACGCCGCAAAATGACGGCTCGGTGCTGATTGACGGCAGCGCGAACGTCCGTGAACTCAACAAAGCCTTTAACTGGCAGATGCCGGAAGACGAGGCTCGTACCATTAACGGCATGATTCTGGAAGCGCTGGAGGAGATCCCGGCAGCAGGTACGCGGGTGCGTATTGGCCAGTACGATATTGATATCCTGGACGTGCAGGACAATATGATTAAGCAGGTAAAAGTATTGCCGGTGAAACCGCTCAGGGAGAGCGTCGCGGAGTAAGCTGTTGTAGGCCGGGTGAGGCGAAGCCGCCGCCCGGCACTACGGGAGGCAAATTACGCCTTTGCTTTCGCTACGGAGACCATCGCCGCGCGAATAGTACGACCGTTCAGGGTATAGCCTTTTTGCATTACCATCAGCACGTTACCGGCAGCAACGTCCTCAGACTCTACCATCGCAATCGCCTGGTGCACGTTCGGATCCATCGGCACGTTGGTATCAGCAACCACTTCGACGCCAAACTTCTTCACCACGTCGAGCATGGATTTCAGCGTCAGTTCGATCCCTTCAACCATTGGAGCCATGTCCGGGTTCGCTTTATCCGCTACTTCCAGCGCGCGATCCAGGCTGTCGATCACCGGCAGCAGTTCGTTGACGAATTTCTCCAGCGCAAATTTATGCGCCTTTTCAACGTCCAGCTCGGTACGGCGACGCAGGTTTTCCATTTCCGCTTTGATACGCAGGATGCCATCGCGCTCGCGATTCTGGGCTTCAGTGACCTGAGCTTCCAGATTCGCAATTTTTTCATCGCGCGGATCCACCTGCTCAGCACCAGCCTCAGGCTCTGCAGCCTCAACCTCTTCGTGCTGCTCCGTGATAATTTCTTCCGGGGCTTGCCCCTCAGGCGTTTTCTGTTCTTTACTACTCATGAATTTCTCCGCGTTTTTCTGCATTCAACTCCCTAACTTCGCTTATTATGGGGATCAGTTTCCGGGATTCAAGGGAACAAGCCACATTGTCATCATTCAATCGCACAAGGACCTTCAGAAAATGAGCAACCATTTCAAGTGTATTGGGATTGTCGGTCATCCACGTCACCCTACAGCGTTGACGACACATGAAATGCTCTATCGCTGGCTGTGTGCGAAAAATTACGATGTGATTGTTGAACAACAGATTGCCCAGGAACTGCAGCTAACAAACGTAAAAACCGGCACGCTGGCGGAAATCGGTCAGCAGGCTGACCTGGCAGTGGTGGTCGGGGGCGACGGGAATATGCTTGGTGCCGCGCGAACCCTCGCCCGTTACGACATTAAAGTCATCGGCATCAACCGTGGCAACCTGGGCTTTTTGACCGACCTTGACCCGGATAACGCCCAGCAGCAGCTCGCAGACGTGCTGGAAGGCCACTACATCAGTGAAAAACGCTTTTTGCTGGAAGCCCAGGTGTGCCAGCAGGATTGCCAGAAACGGATCAGCACCGCCATTAACGAAGTGGTACTGCACCCGGGAAAAGTGGCGCATATGATTGAGTTCGAGGTCTATATCGACGAAATCTTCGCCTTCTCGCAGCGCTCCGATGGCCTGATTATCTCTACCCCTACCGGCTCCACGGCCTACTCGCTCTCGGCGGGCGGCCCGATCCTGACTCCGTCGCTGGATGCCATCACGTTGGTGCCAATGTTCCCGCATACCCTCTCGGCTCGCCCTCTGGTGATCAACAGCAGCAGCACCATTCGTCTGCGCTTCTCTCACCGCCGTAACGACCTGGAGATCAGCTGCGACAGCCAAATCGCGCTGCCGATCCAGGAAGGGGAAGACGTGCTGATCCGCCGCTGCGATTATCACCTCAATTTAATTCACCCGAAAGACTACAGCTATTTCAACACATTAAGCTCCAAGCTCGGCTGGTCGAAAAAATTGTTCTGAAATAGCATCCAGCACTTTACTGGATAAAAAACCAGTTTATACTGTACACAAACACAGTTATGGTTTTTCATACAGGAAAACGTTTATGCTGGCACAACTGACCATCAGCAACTTCGCCATCGTTCGTGAGCTCGAAATTGATTTCAACAGCGGCATGACGGCTATCACCGGGGAAACCGGGGCCGGTAAATCTATTGCGATTGATGCGCTCGGGCTGTGCCTTGGCGGTCGTGCTGATGGCAACATGGTTCGCGCTGGCGCCAGCCGCGCCGATCTCTGCGCCCGTTTCTCCCTGAAAGATACGCCTGCCGCCCTGCGCTGGCTTGAACAGAACCAGCTCGAAGATGGACGTGAGTGCTTACTTCGCCGGGTTCTTAGTAGCGACGGCCGCTCCCGCGGCTTTATCAACGGCACCGCGGTACCGCTCTCCCAGCTGCGCGAGCTGGGTCAGCTGTTAATTCAGATCCACGGGCAGCACGCTCATCAGCAGCTGATCAAGCCTGAGCAGCAGAAGTCATTACTCGACGGCTATGCCGGTGAGTCTGACCTTATGCAGCTGATGGCAGCGCACTATCGTCAGTGGCATCAAAGTTGCCGTGAGCTGGCGCTGCATCAACAGCAGAGCCAGGAGCGGGCGGCTCGCGCCGAACTGCTGGCCTATCAGTTGAAAGAGCTGAACGAATTTAGCCCGCAGCCGGGCGAGTTTGAGCAGATCGACGAAGAGTACAAACGCCTCGCCAACAGCGGTCAGCTGCTCTCCACCAGCCAGCAGGCGCTGAACTTAATGGCAGACGGCGAGGATGTGAATCTGCAAAGCCAGCTCTACACCGTGCGCCAGCTCGTGACCGAACTGGCGGGTATGGACAGCAAAGTGTCCGGCATGCTGGATATGCTGGAAGAGGCGGCGATTCAGATCTCCGAAGCCAGCGACGAGCTGCGCCACTACTGCGAGCGGCTGGATCTCGATCCAAACCGCCTGTTTGAGCTGGAACAGCGCATTTCGCGTCAAATTTCCCTGGCGCGTAAGCACCACGTTTCGCCGGAAGAACTGCCTGCCTTCCACCAGTCCCTGCTTGATGAGCAGCATCAACTCGACGATCAGGCCGACTCGCTGGAGACCCTCTCTCTGGCCGTTAGCGTGCATCATCAGCAGGCGATGCAAACCGCCACGCAGCTGCACAATGTTCGTCAGCGTTACGCTCAGGAACTCAGCCAGCACATCACGGAGAGCATGCATCTGCTGTCGATGCCGCACGGCGTTTTCACCATTGATGTGAAGTTTGAAGCCAACCATCTGACGGCAGAGGGCGCAGACCGCATTGAATTCCGCGTGACCACCAACCCGGGCCAGCCGCTGCAGGCGATCTCCCGCGTTGCGTCCGGCGGTGAGCTGTCGCGTATCGCCCTGGCGATTCAGGTGATCACCGCGAAGAAAATGGAAACCCCGGCGCTGATCTTCGATGAAGTGGATGTCGGTATCAGCGGCCCGACCGCGGCGGTAGTGGGTAAACTGCTGCGTCAGCTTGGCGAGTCCACCCAGGTCATGTGTGTGACCCACCTGCCGCAGGTTGCTGGTTGCGGCCACCATCACTTCTTTGTCAGCAAAGAAACCGACGGTGAGATGACCGAAACGCACATGCAGCCGCTGGACAAACGCGCCCGTCTGCAGGAGCTGGCCCGTCTGCTGGGCGGCAGCGAAGTCACCCGCAACACGCTGGCGAATGCGAAAGAACTGCTTGCTGCCTAAACTTTTTCGGTATCTCAGGGTCATACAGAACAATAAAAACGCCGACAGACCGGACGCCAGAGGTTTTAATGTGGTGAAAGGTCTATTATCATCGGCATATTACATATGAGCCGTCGCGTATTGCCCGGGCCCGAAAAGGAATCAAATCACTATGCGCTGTAAAACGCTGACCGCTGCCGCAGCGGTTCTTCTGATGATGACCGCAGGCTGCTCCACTCTGGAAAAAGTGGTTTACCGCCCTGACATCAACCAGGGGAACTATCTCGCTCCTAACGATGTGTCTAAAATCCGTGTCGGTATGACGCAGCAGCAGGTTGCCTATGCCCTGGGCACGCCGATGATGTCCGATCCGTTCGGCACTAACACCTGGTTCTACGTGTTCCGCCAGAAGCCTGGCCATGAAGACGTGTCACAGCAGACTCTTACGCTGACCTTCAACAGCAGCGGCGTGCTGACCAACATCGACAACAAACCGGCGCTCACCAAAGAGTAAGGTTTCAGAAACGCAAAAAGGTGCTCATTGAGCACCTTTTTTGTTTTATCAGTAACCAGTTTATTTTGCGGACTTCTCCGCACGCTGGCGACGCAGCTCTTTCGGGTCGGCAATCAGCGGGCGATAGATCTCAACCCGATCGCCGTCCTTGACGCTGTCTCCCAGTTTGACCGGACGACTGTAAATCCCGACTTTGTTTTTCGCCAGATCGATATCGCTGCGCAGCGTCAGCAGGCCAGAGGCACGGATCGCCTCTTCAACGGTGGCGCCCTCTTCCAGGGTTACGCGCTGCAGATACTGCTTTTCCGGCAGCGCGTAGGCTACTTCCACCACGATGTTAGCCGGCACTGTAGACCTCTTTAGCGCGCACCGTGAAGGCCTGAACCATATTCGCCGCCAGCTCTTTAAATACGCGTCCAAACGCCAGCTCAATCAGGGCATTGGTAAACTCAAAGTCGAGATGAAACTCGATCCGGCAGGCATCGGCACTGAGCGGGACAAACTTCCATCCGCCCATCAGTTTCTTGAAGGGCCCATCCACCAGATGCATCAGAATACTCTGGTTATCGGTCAGCGTATTGCGGGTGGTAAAGGTTTTGCTGATCCCGGCTTTGGAGACATCCACCGCTGCCGTCATTTGCGTCGGGCCTGAGTCCAGCACGCGGCTCCCGGTACATCCCGGGATAAACTGCGGATATGACTGAACGTCATTCACTAACTGGTACATCTGTTCCACACTGTAGGGGACAAGCGCAGTACGACTAATCTGAGGCATAACATTTTTCCTGATCAAACAACCAACAAATAATAACATTTATCACCTGTTAAAAAAACGCTGAGCCTCATCTCGTGCTAATATAGCGCGTTAGACCTCACAGGACGCAATGAGGTGACTTTTTGACATCAGATTACCTACGGCTTCACGACACTTATGACGAAGAAAAAAGCACATAAACCTGGCTCGGCAACCATTGCGCTCAACAAGCGTGCCCGCCACGAGTATTTCATTGAAGAAGAATTCGAAGCTGGCCTTGCGCTGCAGGGCTGGGAAGTTAAATCGCTGCGTGCGGGAAAAGCCAACATCGGTGATAGCTACGTGATCTTCAAAGACGGCGAAGCCTTTTTGTTTGGCGCAAACTTTCAGCCGCTGACGGTCGCCTCTTCTCACTACGTTTGCGATCCTACCCGCACCCGTAAGCTACTGCTGAACAAGCGCGAGCTGGATTCCCTCTTCGGACGAATCAATCGCGAAGGTTATACCGTGCTCGCCCTGTCGCTGTACTGGAAGAACGCCTGGTGCAAAGTGAAAATCGGCGTGGCGAAAGGTAAGAAGCAGCACGACAAACGTAACGATGCCAAGGATCGCGAGTGGCAGGTCGATAAAGCGCGCATCATGAAGCACGCAGGCCGTTAATTTCCGGATACTTATTGAGCGATTCAATAAGTTAGCGTTCCGGACTGGTATCCGGGCTGATAATTCTGGTATACTTGCTGTAACACTATTGGGGCTGATTCTGGATTCGACGGGATTTGCGAAACCCAAGGTGCATGCCGAGGGGCGGTTTGCCTCGTAAAAAGCCGCAAAAAAATAGTCGCAAACGACGAAAACTACGCTTTAGCAGCTTAATAACCTGCTAAGAGCCCTCTCTCCCTAGCTTCCGCTCTTAAGACGGGGATCAAAGAGAGGTCAAACCCAAAAGAGATCGCATGGATGTCCTGCCTGGGGCTGAAGTGTTAAAACTAATCAGGCTAGTTCGTTAGTGGCGTGTCTGTCCGCAGCTGGCGTGCGAATGTAAAGACTGACTAAGCATGTAGTACCGAGGATGTAGAAATTTCGGACGCGGGTTCAACTCCCGCCAGCTCCACCACTTTTGATAGGACTGCACCCGGACAGCGGCAATAAAAACAGCCACTTACGGACACTGACCAGACAGCAGGCAGACCGAGAAAAGACAAAAATATACACGTGAAATGCACGTGCACTTTAAAAAAACCCCAGATCTCACAGTCTGGGTTTTTTCTATTTGTAACTAAGGGTAACAAAAAACTTTCATCTTTTTGCTCGCAATTCGTCTTAAGGCTTTTTTTTTCGCAGCGAACACTGTATGCAATCACAGTAATATTTCATCGACGATCGATGACTGTATTACTAAAGATGCACAATCTGGTTGACAAAGTATGGACCAGACGTTGACATTCTCATTACTGATAACAGAGATTTTTGCTTCAACGGAAGTTTTATTAACCCTCCTCCACAAACCGACACGACATGCCCTGCCGCCAACAATTCATTTAAGGTTATATAAATAGTCGATATAAGCCTTATTTAATCATTATTAAAATACCCTAATCGCCTAACTTAATTACCTTACCACCTAACCATTCTTGCTTATACATTAACTGTCTAACAAATTCATATATCATGTTTCTAGAAGTATTACTTTTATCAGATACAGGATCCATTAAATTAACAAACTCTACAATAGCGTGTTTTTTGCATATTGTTGTAGTTATTTTATGTAAGGCATCCAGTCTGCGCCTGCTTGACTTTGCTTTTATGCCGTCAATTTTCTTTTTAGTTTTTAGCCAGTTACTACTGTATTTTACTTTTCTTCCTAGTATATTATTCAGATTCCTTAGCTTTTTATTACCTTCCATGTTGGTAAATTGCTCGGCCTGATTCTCATTCAATGAGAGTTGCTTTAAGCATTCATCATTTAACAAAATTTTGGTTTTACTTGCTGATGGATGTACAGGCTCAGGAACAACTGTTTCTGTATTAAAGCTTATATACCATTTATCAAACTTTCTCGAAATAGTAACATTCTTTAATACTCCCGTTATTTCTCGGCTTTTACGATACTTAACCCAACCTAGTTTCGGCAATGATACTAAATGCTTTTCTTGGTCCAGCCTTACTCTTTGGCAGGGTACTCTAAAAGAATCATTACGTCCTTTCTTTTTAAATCGAGGATATTGTGACTTTCCCGAAAAGAAGTTTTTAAAAGCTCTGTCCAGATCTCTTAATGATTGCTGTAGGCACTGAGATGGAGCCATTTTCAGCCATGCGAGGCATTCTTCATTTTTCCAATTAACTAATTCTGATGCTAGTTGATTGTAGTTCATGAACTTCTTGCCCGACTCATAATTCTCATTAATAAGAGCAAGTCCTTTATTGTATACAAATCGACAGGAACCTGCGAAAACCAAAAAGTCATTAATATGATTTTTATTTGGTTCAAGCAAAAATTTAAACGCCTGTTTCTTAATCACAATAGAACCTATATACGCTCATTTTGAGAAGAACTAGTTTAAATGATGATTAGTTTTTTATTGAATGAATATACCCGCTATGTTCAGCTATATTCATTCGATAAAAAAGCCCTGCATGTGCAGGGCCTTGCGTTTCAGTAGTGCTACATCAGCCCTGCAGCAGAGACAGAACCTGCTGAGGAACCTGGTTAGCTTTAGCCAACACGGAGTTACCGGCCTGCTGGATGATCTGCGCTTTAGACATATTTGACACTTCGGTCGCATAGTCGGCGTCCTGAATACGGGACTGCGCTTCAGACAGGTTGGTGGTGGTGTTGTTCAGGTTGGTTACTGCAGAATCCAGACGGTTCTGGATAGCACCCAGTGAAGAACGGAATTTGTCGATGGAGCTCAGAGCGTCATCCAGTGCTTTCAGTGGGTCAGTAGTGGTTGCGGCTTTGGTAGCTGCATCTGATGTAAACGTGCCGTCTTTTGTTACATAAACTGCTTTACCAGAACCATTTGTAATGGAGCCATCTTTCTGCAGGAAAATATCCTGTTCATTGCTGGTAGTCAGTTTGCCATCAGTTTTAGTGAAAGCTGAGGTATAAGCAGTACCGTCAGTAGTAGTTTTAACAGCACCGTTTGCGTCAATCTGAATATCGCCTGCTTCAGAAGCAGTACCATCACCGTCAGCATCAATTGTAGTAGCAATACCTTTAGTAGCAGATTGCAGAGAATCAGCGCTGATTCGTGCGTTAGTTACAGTGATAGCGCCACCAACTCCAGTTGCAGGCCCACCTGCTGCAGCAACGTCACCATCCATATGGATTTTAGCACCGTCTTCGGTAGTGATATCAACAGCAACAGCAACAGCAGCACCAGCACCAGCAGGAGCACTGTGGTTTTTAGTCAGGCCATCGAGAGTGGCCAGGTTTGCAGCGCCCAGACCAGCACTGTTCTGAGTAAGATTACCTGTAGTATCGATGTAAAGTGCAGAACCATCTTTCGCGGTAATCTTACCATCGCTCGCCAGAACAACATCTACAGAAGTATTGCCAATCTTAACGCTCAGATTCGCGGTATCGCCTGCTTTAGGCGTTAGAAAAGCTTGAAGTTTAGCGCTATTACTTGGATTTGTTGCTGCGTCACCTGCACCAATGTTTCCAGTATAAGTGAAATCATTAGTATCTTTATGGTAGGTGTAGTTATTTCCTGTAACTGAGTCGAAACCGCTCGTAATAGCAGATTTTACAATTGCTTTGTCGCCTAAACCAGCAAGCACGTCAGCTGCTGTAGACTCTTTCAAACCCGCACTTACCGTATACTTAGTTACGCCATTAGCATCTGCAGCAGGGGCAGCAATAATAGCGCCAGCAGCTGTTTTAGTAAGCTGAGCCGCTGCCAGATCTGATTTAGTAGCTGCAGCATTGGCAACTGAACCTTCGCCGTTAACGTTGAAGCCTGTCAGACCCAAAGTTTTAGAGTCGATTTGTTTCAGGTCGATAGTAATGGTCTGACCATCGTTCGCACCAACCTGGATTTTCATGGAACCGTCTTTTGCCAACACGTTCACGCCGTTGAACTGGGTCTGACCAGATACGCGGTCAATTTCGTCCAGACGGGATTTGATTTCGTCTTGGATAGAGTCCTGGTCCTGCTGGGAGTTAGTACCGTTCTGAGACTGAACAGTCAGCTCACGGATACGCTGCAGGTTGTTGTTGATTTCAGACAATGCGCCTTCAGTGGTCTGTGCAACGGAGATACCGTCGTTGGCGTTGCGGGCTGCCTGAGTCAGACCTTTGATGTTAGAGGTGAAGCGGTTGGCAATCGCCTGGCCAGCAGCGTCATCTTTTGCGCTGTTGATGCGCAGACCAGAAGACAGACGCTCAATGGCAGTAGACATTGAAGACTGGTTTTTGTTGATGTTGTTCTGAGTGATCAGCGAGAGGCTGTTGGTATTAATAACTTGTGCCATGATTACAATTCCTGTTTGACTGGTCGTAATTTAAGTTTACGGCTTCCACCTTTAGGCTCCTGCGCCGTTGAATTTACTATCGGCAAGCCCTCCTGAACCTTTAGAAGAAAATGGCAAAGTTAAACGAAAAAATTTACCTGCTGTATTTCTTGAAAAAAATTTAAAAACACAGAGCAATTTGCACTATAACCCTCCGTTCGGGTTGTAGATCATGAAGGTCCGCGGCTGGCTCTCGTTGGGTGAGATGCCTTTAAAAGCCGTTACGTGGCATTCGATCTACTCATTAGCCTCCTTTAACGACCAATCCCAGTTGACCATTACCAGCTGCATAACAAGGTCCTGCGTCGAGACCGTTTGGCATCCACTGGGCTTTCGTTTAATGGCGGCGCGAAAGGCACCTTCAGTATCGCTTCTGCGTGGCATAAATCCTCCTTATTATTTGGCTGTGCACCTACACAGTGGTTATAGAAGAGCCAGCGAAAAGTGACTGTGCCTATTGATAATTACTGCTGAACATCTGGTTGTACTGCCGAATTAACCAAGCGAGTGCATAGAATTTTTTCGGAGACAGAGGTTAAGCCGATGCCGGGCATGCTTGAAGAGGTTTACGAAGAAGCCAATATGTGGCTGGTTTCGGAATGAGCTATGTAAACCCCTAAGGACTGCACCGATCATTACAAGCCGCTTCGTGTCCCAAATGATTAAACCACTTGTTTAGGCCAGCGCCTTTTGCGCGGCGTGGGAAGGATTGAGCGCGTAGTCAGCCGGGTTCCGCATACGGAACATAACGCACCGTGTGGCAGGTTTAGCACAGGATTAAAGGAGGTGAAAAAGAACCGGTTACTTCTGCAAACAGGACAGATGAATTTCATAACGAGTATGACGCCTCCGGACCATTGGCTGAACCAGCATCATACACCGCTTCGTTATAACTAAAGGAGCAATGGTTAACATTTCTTAATGTTCCTGTAGCCGCTCTTACAAGCACTAATTAACTAACATGACCAGGTGCAATGAGCCAGCATAGCTCGCAACTGATGGCGTTCATAAATCACGTAAGCGATTCTCGCCCGATACCACGCGGTTACGGATAGTTATAGTCGTGCCTGGCGTCACCCTGAATGGTTTTAATGGCGCTCCGGATCGCACCAGATATTCAATAACGCACTCAAAAGACTGATAAGACCTGACACGATAAGCACAAGCCAAACGGCTAACAACGCAACATTTGCCATCCGAGACTCCCCATCAAGTCTGAAAAAAAGCCTGCCGAATAGGCAGGCAAATGAAATCAGCACAAACAAACAGCTTACTCTGATACAGGTGCCGGGTGCCTCCCGGTGACTCGTTACCAGTTATACGAGCCGCAAGCATATTTACATCTACACAACTGGACTGCCCCGCCGCACAGGGGGATTCACCTTCATTAACTTTAGATGCTTTTGAACGAAGCGCTAATGCTTCCTGCCTAAAGTAATGGCTAATGCTGCCGATATGTTAATGACCTGTGTCCTGAACGCGGGGTTGATAACAAAGCTAAGGGAGTCATGCCCGCTCCCGTGCGGGCTTTTTTTCTCTTCAGCGATATCGAAAATACGGCTGATGATGATTACTGCTGAACATCATGATGCTGTTACGATTTCAGCGCCTGAACCTCAGCCTGTAGCTGCGCGACCATCGCTGTGAGGCTATCGACAGTATCCATAAGAGCAAGAATCGCTTCATGGTGAAGCGCAGCTGACAGGCCGAACGTGTCGACCGTTTTCGCGTCCTCAACAACAGAGTCATCGTTCAGCTTAATATCACCCGCTACCGTTACGGCTTGTGGAAACATGACCTCAACTTCCTGAGCAATGAACCCATAGCCGTGCAACCCGTTATCCAGGCGGTCCCATTCGCAACCTGATATGGAGCGCATTGCAGCTAACGGATCGGCGATACGTTTGATATTGTCTTTGATTCGACGATCGGATGCTGGTTGCCAGTTACCCACGGCCTGACCATTCCGGTTGAACGCCCAGGAGACGCTTCCGCCAGGGCCATCCATACCAATAGTTACGGAGGCAACCTCATAATCTGATGTAGAGTATTGACTGAGCACGTAACCCTGCGAGTTCGGCCTCTTCATCACCATTCCGCCGAAATGAGTTCCAGCAGAGCCGGGGTTATACGTCATTAGTTGCGTCGTATGCCCGTAGGTATTATCGAGCACAATGTAATCACCTTTTACTTTACCGCCTGTTTTACCGTCGATCGTATTTAGCCGCGAATCGTCACCTGCGGCCACCTTCCCTGGAGTTGCCCCGACGTCTCTGGTGGCGCTGTTCCCTAAACCAGAAACGTCCGCTGCCTTAATGGTTATGCTATCAATTCTGTTTGACATGTAATTTCCTTATGCCCAGACGCGAGCAGGCGTTTTTGGAGTCACGATGAATTCATCCAGAGGTGATAAATCAAGCCCGTCATTCATTACCCTGATATTGGCGTGATAGCCGGGTTCGTTGGCATATTTTATTAATTCGTTTTCCTGACTAGGATTTTCAATATCGCTGACGATGGTAATAGCGCCGATGATATCCAGACTGATATCCGGGTGGTATAAATACCCCTGCTGTTCATCATCAATAAATCCCGCCGCGATTAATTGTGTATGCATTTCATCGGCATCAGCAAAGCGCAGATAGATGTCTTTCAGATAGAGGTCTTTCATTAACGGAGTCCTTTGATTTGATTAGCCGTCAACAAGCGGTGCCAGATACGGAAATTACGAATGTGGTAAACCAGTGAATTCGTTGTGGCGAAAACAAGCGAAGTGGGACTGCCCGCTGGTGTTGGCGGGGGCCCGGTTCTGGTGCCAGCTTGCCCCCCAAAATAAGCTGTGAGTTTGTTTGCCGTGTCGATTGTTTGCACAAATATCTGTTTATAGAATGGATACGTTACGTTTATCGTTGGAAGTATTCCGCTACTACTTCTGAGTGAGTTTAAAGATGTCGAAACAGCTCTTAATGCAACGTCATAGGATACCCCGGCAGTATTGAGTACATTAAAGTAACCGGCCCCAATTGGAGAGAAAGAATCGACAGATATCTCGAATGCTAATGTCCTGTTAAACGAGTCTCCAACAATTTTATAACCAACATTACATGCCGCTTGAATAGTTAATGATTCCCCGGCTCTGGTAACTGCTGATGCAAATGTGGGTATATAACTGGTTGTATGGACTATTTCAAACTGAGCCCCCCAGATATAAATCCCTTTAACACCATCACCAGTAAATGTGGTTGTATTCTGATCCATGACCCAGATGTTTGCGTTAACCGTGCCGTTTGCTGCTATTGTTTCAGTTCTCGCTGAAATACGATACCAGCCATCCCCCAATGCTGTAATTGTAGGTATGCCGTCCGATGTGACACCCGTAGCCGTTCCCGCAATCAAGTCGAAATCGCAGCTCATATTGTTGGTCACGGCTGACCCAGAGAAGTTAAGTCTGCATTTTGTATACTCGCCCGCTTTAACAAAAATACTCCAACCGTGAGCATTGCCAGCTGTCACATTAAATGGCTTACTAATATAGTGAGACGATGCTTCTTCCGCAGTTGGTATTAACTTAACCGCATTCGCACTATTGTCAGGCGCTGTAAATCCAGGCGTGGTTGTTACCCGGGCCTTTGGCCAATACGCGTTGCCAAAGTCAGCAGAGTTCAACGCAAGGTTGGTGGCAGTACCTTCCATTAATAAACCGTCACGCTCGAAACGCGGCTCGTTAATATCAGCGGTCTGCAATACGCCGGATTTATCGATATATGTCGCCGTGGTTGATCTGGTAAAACCCGCTGATCTTGTTGCCAGTTCCAGCGCCTGCCCCGAGATGGTCAGCTTGTCATAAGGCGCAAAGCCAGCTTCCAGGCGCAGATCGTCGTTGAGCGGTGCCCATACGTCAGGGAACGGCGCTGCCTCATAGGGTACAGACGTCAGCTGCTGCGCGGCGGCCAGCGATGCTGCGGCACTACTGGCGCTGGCAGCGGAGTTAGTTTCTGAAGTCTTCGAGTTGGTTTCAGAGGTTTTCGCGGCGCCCTTTGAATTACTGGCGCTGATTGCATCGGCCGCCGCCTGGGCTGCATTCGCCTGGGTGGCGCTAGCCAGCAACTGAATCGCGTTCAAATCGGAAGCGTTAATGAGGTCAGTAATTTTTTTCCAGGATGGTCCCGCTATCGGACGCCCCGCGGGTGAACCATCTGGGAGCGTAACCGTGATATCACCAGTACCAGTGTAGAAAGCCTGCCAGTTAGCGTTCTCCTGCAGCACCCGGCGTACTGACTCGGCAGTTTGAGCAGCCAGTGCGGCGGTAATGCGGTTGAGCGTCAGCTGCGGAACGGCAACCCAGGCCAGCCCTGACATTGTCGGCCCGGTGAATGGGTCGGTTAGTGTAAGGGCAGTATTACTCGTCACGGCGTCGACAAATAGCGTGAAGAAGATCCCCCCGACCGTTGCGGTAATAACGTCTCCCGATTTCAGATCTGAGGTGAATGCAGTGCCGGTACCGACTACTGCAGTAGAGCCGTTAGTAAGCCTGATTGTGCCTGCGGACATATTTGCTCCATAAAAAAACCCAGCCTGAGCTGGGTTATGTAAATTGAGGGAGGGGACTACTTTTTAAGGGATTGTCTGTAGTAGCTGTCGTAGGGATCGCAGTCTATATACATAATTCGTGTTCCCACGACCCATGGTTTTACTGTCAGGCTTATGCTTCCAAGCGTTGACTGATAAACCTCCGTACTGTTCGTTCTCCATTTACCATTACTGGCGATGCCAGCACCTGAGCAGGTGTAATTTGAAAATCCATAGCTTGGGTTTGCCGGGTCCTGGGGGATATACATAAAACTCGTTATCCCCGTGGTCACTGCCAGCGGTCGGTCTGACTCCATATAAGACTGAGTTATGAATTTTGCGTCCAGCGGCAGGCAGTTGTTGTGCCACACCATTACCCCGTCGCGGTACATATAGAACCCCGCCGCAGGAACGGGAGGTAGCACCTTTGAAAATATATAAGCTCTGGTCGGGTACTGATTCTGCCCGGCATTAGCAAACTGCAGCTGATATGTCCCGCCACTTTCAATCTGGTTAAATAAAGATCGGCTGAGTGCCCCCCCTTCGTTATTGCGGTTCCGCATGAAAACCATAATCCCTGCCCCTACAGGAACGCCGGTATCAACTGTTCTGGCGCCAGCCTCAATATCAATGACGTTCACCAGAACATAAGGCGTGAAGTCCGGAGCCAGCTTTACAGTTTTCACACCGGCTGGATACTCGTAAAGAGCAAACCCGGCGTATCCCGTATCAGCGCCTGTCTTCGCTGTGGCTGTCACCATCAGTCGCAACGGGACAGTGGTGTTCCATGACAACGTGTTGCCTGAAACTGAAGCGGTTATTGTGTTATTTTGCTCATTGTTTGCCAGGGTGTTATTCATTGCGGTCACGTCGAGATTAAACCCTGACGTGGAATATGTTTTCGAACCGGCCCCAGTCACGACAATATGATCTATCACATAAGTGAATCCCATAGCGTTTGTCGCGTCGAAGCTGGTTCCCTCAATAAACATTTGCATCATAACGGTTTACCCATTACCACCAGGGGTCTGTTAGAGGCGTCATAAAATACAATTCTGTCCGAATTAACCTTAAGCTGACCGCCGACCGTACTCCCGTTCATTTCAAGTGTGCCAGCCTTATCCAGCCGCCAGCCAGCCGATCCGGGTACGTAGTTGGTTGACTGGATATAGCCAGCAATCATGGCACTTGTGATTGTTCCCTCCTGGATGAATGCACTGTTCAGGAAGACCTGCCCCCCCACGATAGCGAACGGCGAGTACATATTTGCGGTTCCGTTGCCGGACAGCATCACAAACTCGTTGGCATTGATCGCCACACGGGTAGAAATGGCATTTCCGTTTGCAATGACTGCAACGCTTATACCGGCGTCATAGTAATTGCCGTTATATTTCACTCCGGCCTTGAGGGTATAAATTGCATTGGCAGTGGCTGCATCAGCATACGCCGTCATCTTCTGGTTGATGGCTGACTGCTGATCCGAAAACTTAGCCGTCACCTGCTGCTGGTATTGCGCGAAAGCCTGGTCAGCGCTGGCCTGCGCCTGCTGAAGGGTGGTGATGCTGCTGTTCACGCCCCTGAAGTCAGCGGCCACAGTGAGCTGATATTCAGCAAACGCTTCATCAGCCGTTGCCTGCGCAGTTTTAACCTCATTAATCTCTGCGGCATTATCGGCAAACTGAACGGCAACCAGCTCCCGGAACTGCGCAAACGCCTGGTTAGCATCAGCAATCATGATCTGCGCATTTGAGATTTCTGCATACGCCGCGCCGAACTGCTGGAAGGTGATTTTCGCCCCCTGGATGCCAGCCAGGGTGTTCTGCAGGACGCCTGCGATGTTAAAGTCGATCTGTTCCGTTAATGCTTTGCCGTCCTGCGCCAGCAGCACTTCGTCTTTAATGGCATCCAGGTAATCACTGGCCTGATCGCTCGACATTCCGCGCACCCAGTCGGTGTAGCCCGATTCGTTCCCGGTCCGATCAACCAGCTGCGCGCGGTACCAGAATATCTGTCCCGCCCTGAGCCCCATCTGCTGGTATCTGTGCTGGGGATATGGCACATCGGCCAGCAACAACGCATTATCCGCGCTCCCGGTGGGGCTGTACTGGATTTCAGTTTTTAATGTATCGTCGGTATTGGCCGGGAAACCCCAGTTCAGCTCAATACCGAAAAGAACATTGTCAGAGGCTGCAAACCCCACTGGCTTCGGCGGATTGCCGACTTTGCCCGTCAGCGTCTTCTCTGCTGAATAACCCCACCCGGAGGAAATCTCGGCGGCGTTAATGGCGCGCACGCGCACCAGGTAGCGCCCGGCATAAATACCCGGTACGTCGAAAGATGTGGTGGAGCTGCGCGGCACGTTGACCCAGTTACCATCGTTGCGTCGCCACTGGGCTTCATAGGCGATGGCGTTCTGCGCCTGGTCCCAGCTCACGCGCATGGTTTCAACACTGATATTCTGCTGAACCACTGAAAACGAGCTGATCACGATGTTAGCTGGCGGCGACTGGTTACCTGGCGGTATGACACTCACCGGGCGCTGGTCGATAATGGCCCCCGTATCGATGCGGGCATACTTATCCGGATCGTGAGCCGCCCCGGTAACAGTAAACGTTCCGTCGTTATTGTCGCTGATGCTGATCACCCGGTACTGCTGGGCATACAGCTCATCGGATTCCGCCACCCAGACGCTTTCTGCCTGCGGCGTTTCACTGTAGGCGGTGCTGACCGTTACTGCTTTTCCGTTCACAGCCTGGATTGTACGGGCCTGCGATGCGCCGGACGGCAGGTTGAGAATGAGGCGGTGACCTGCCTTCGCATCCGGCGCACGGTCCAGGGTGATCACCCGGCCATTCACCGCGCTGATACGCCCGCCGGTGACCTTGCCGGAGAGCATTTCATCAGCGACGGCGATGATGTACCCGGGCTGAGGTATGTTGCCATCCAGACCAACGTCAAACGAAACGACGCGATCCTTGTTGTTGGTGAGAATGCTCCAGCGGCCTTTGCGGTTCGCCTCTGACTGCCGGGTGCAGCCGATGGCCGTCATTTCCAGCTGGTTAAACCCGTAGCGCGCCACCAGAGCCTGCTCAAATACGGGTTCCATCGCGTCAGCGTAGGCATTAGCTGGATCGGACCAGGACACCAGCGCCGTGGTATAGCGCGTTTTGGTGGTGCTGCTGGCGTAGGTAAAGCGGCCGTCAATCACGTTAGCGCGGGTGTAGCTGTAATCCACATCGCGCGGCATATCCGCCAGGGCAACAATCTGATCGCCGCCCCAGTACGTCATGCCCCGGAAAATGGCCGCAAAGTCACGAAGAACGGTATAGGCGTCGTTCCGGTCCTGAATGTATACGTTGCAGATGTAACGCGGCTCGGTACCGCTGCCGCCCTTGCCGTCCGGTACAGGCTGATCGCAATACTGGGCCACCTGGTAGAGCGTCCATTTGTCGATATTCGCCGCGGTGAGCCGGTGCCCCAGGCCGAACCGGTCAGAAACCACCAGGTCGTAAAAAATCCACGCCGGGTTATCGGTCCACGCCCACTTAAACGCCCCGGTCCAGGTACCGGTGTAGGTACGGGTTTCCGGGTTGTAGGTGTCAGGTACGCGGATCACGCGCCCGCGCGGCTCGCAGGAGATCTGCGGGATAGAGCCGTTGAACTGGCTTGAGTCGAATTCGATATACAGCAGCGCGGTGTTCGGGTAACGCAGCTTGGCATCAATCACCTCGGTAAAGCTCTGCAGCGTCATCGTGTCGCCGATCTTCGCGCTGTTAGCATCAGCGGTAAGTTTGCGCAGGCGAATGGTCCAGGTGCTGCCCGCCTGCGGGAGATCGATACGGTGACTGCGCTCATAACCGGATGTCGTTTTCCCGGTCACGCTGGTATTCAGCACCGTCTGCCAGGTGCCGCCGTCGGTCTGCAGGTCAATCGCGTAGTTAACCGAGTTCCCGACCAGATCGCCGTCGTCCTCCTGTTTGAACAGCGAGGGCCATTTCAGGCGAAGTCTAACGGCTGACAGTTGGGTGTTGGTAAACGTGCGCGTCCAGGCGGTGGTGCTGGAAACTTCGGTGCCCACGCTGATTTCGTTTTCAGTTCCGGGTATGCCCTGAATGTATTTCTGCGCCTGAGTACCGGGACGAAACTCCCACGTCACGCCGCTAAAGTTTTGCGACCCGTCGGCGTTCTCCAGCGCCGTGCCATCGAGATAAATATTTTTGCCGGTGAGCTGGCCGGAAAACTCGCCCTCTCCCAGCGCTATCAGGATTTTGGCCTTCGCTACAGACTGCAGATCGTCTGGCTGCTCGGTGGGAGTGCGGGAACTGGAGCCGCCACCTTTGCGGCCCCGGATAGCTGTTGCGTTTGCCATATTGCGCCCATAAAAAAACCACCCGAAGGTGGCCGAATGAAAGGTTTATTTTTACTGCTGATCTTCGACGTAAATTCCGGCAGAAATAATCGCCCCGCCGATTCGCCGACGCCCGTAAAGCAGCGGAACCGGGTAACCCTGTGCCGCAGTGTTTGTTACGCCGCCGAATGCATAAGAGGCCCGGTTATCGGCATCCTGTTTGCTGGCTAGGCCTGTAGGTTGAGGGGAAAGCATTTGGACTACTCCACCCAAAATCATTGCAGCCCCTGCCTGATAAAAAAATGGTGAAGCCGCAGCGGCCGGAGTAAATGTTAAGACGAAACCAATCGCTACTAAAACTGAGCCTAAAATAGTCTGCAATACCCCTGCTTTTTTACTACCAATAACTACTGGAACAATACGAACAACGTCTTCTGTCAAAGGAAAGCCTAAGTCATCAACCCCAATATTTTTCTTTCCTCGAAATATGGCAAAAGTTAACCCTCGCTGCTTACTTGTATTCAAATAGTTTTCAAGACCTCGGATTGTACAGCATAAGGCTTTAATTACTTCGGAGGTTGTAGAGACTAAACGTTTATGTTGTTTGCCGAAGTTTTTCCCAAGAACGCCGCACAGCTCTATATTAGCCATTATTTCTTTCATTCTTCTCACCAATAAAAAACCACCCAAAGGTGGTTTTATTTTATTTTAAGGTTGTTGGTAAGATATCTACGTTTGCATGCTGGTCAGTAAATACCCGGAGAATCGTTGATTCTCCGGTAGTAACGTTAAAATATCTTTCTTTACGTTCAGGGCCATTGCAAAGTCCTGACCCAATAAAACCAGCTCCAACAACAATGTTTCCGGGCTGGACATATGCAACAACTTTTTCACCAGTATCGAGATTTGCTATCTGATCCCCGTTAATATACGTGGTTATTGCGCATGCTGATGCGATGATGCCTTTATCCCTTATGATAGTGACTGGTATTAATCCCTGTTGTTTCTGATATTTAATGATCGGAGCCACTTCTTTAGCTTCATGTGGAGAAACTGGTGTTGTTGAACATCCAACCAACCCAAAGGCTAAAAGCGCTAAAAAAATATTTTTCATGTCCCTATCCTCTTGTTAAGTTGAGCAAAAGGTTAGCATAGAGATTTATAGCGTAGAACCTTCATCGTCCTGTCTTGCCAGTAGCCGCCGTATGGCACGCGCTGGCTCAGGTGTCCGTATAGATGGTGCAGAAGCATATTGCCTTCCAGCAGAATACCCGCGTGATTCCACTTATTGGCCTGAACCTGCATGATTACCATATCACCAGGCTGCGGCGCGCCGTCGAACTCGCGGAACCCGCATTCATACCAGCATTCCTGGTAGAAATTATCCGGGTACTCGTCCTCCCACCAGGGATAATTCACCCTGTAGTCATGCAGCTCGATGCCGTGCGTCTGCCTGAAATAGCTCATCACCAGCCCCCAGCAATCGTACACGCCCAGGACGAAAGGCCGCTCTATGAGGGGGATCTCTCCCCGCGGTAAGATGGTACGTAAGTCACCTTCCGGCCAGCTGACGATGTGCCAGGGTAGCCCGTTGAGATCACACTGTGCCTTATCCATTTCGCTAGGCTGGGTGGTTGCATCGGGGTGGCTGTGAACGATGGCGGTCACGGGTGCCCATTCTTCGGCGGTGGCGTAGTCTTCCGGGCAAAGGACAAAATTGTCCTCTGGAGCCGTGGCCAGATTACGGCAGGGAAAATATCGCTCTACCCTGCTCTTCTGCGCTACCACGCCGCAGCACTCGCGCGGATATTCTTCCGCAGCGTGCGCCATGATGGCCGTGACAGTCTTTTTACGCATGTTAACTCCTGATCAATGATGTGCCCGGGAAACCGCCGAATGAGAGTTCGTTATTTTCACCGAACCGAAGTTTGCAGGCAGAAAGAGTGCCGTTGCATTCGTCCAGAGAAGGATCACTGACCGGATTGTTGTTTTTATCGAAATAGCGGGCCCCGGCGTAATCGCAACCATCCCCAGTACGGTATTTATTACGAATGCACCAGGTGCAAAGAGAATGGAGCTGGCGTGTCGGTATCATCAGGCCCTGCAGATCCATCGGGCTGGATAACACGAACTCCACCACTTCGTTTGTTTCAGACGTTTTTGCGTCGATATACCAGACCTGCAGCTTTTCCTGCGTGGCGTCAGCCGCCGGGTTTCCATCGGCGAAATTACGTGCATCAAGGTACTGCGCCAGTGTGTCGTGAATCGTCACTTTAGCCTGAAGCAGGTCGTCATACGCCAGGCATAGTGCGGTGATTGAACCGTCGAGGTTAGCTACCGATAATTTCGGTTGTGCGCTGCTGCCGCTGGTTGACGCTTCGACCCCGTCAATCTGGCACGGCCATGCTTTGTATTCCTGCCCCTGCCACCAGATGCTTTTGGCGGGTAGTTTCGATTCATCACCACCAGCGGTCACAATCTCTGCTTCTGTATGCGGAACGTTGTAGCTGTGGAAACGCAGCACTTCTCCGGTGCCGAACGCCGTGCCATCTACAGAAAAAAGCCGTACCTCATTGCCCGGCTCAAGTTTCTGGTAATCACTGTTTAAGCTCATGGTTTATAAGCCTGCTCAAAAGTTGCGGAAAGGTTGAAGAGTCCGGCGCCCAGCGAAGTCGGAGTGTAGGTGTTGCAACGATATAACCCCACTGGCTCAAGTGGCGGGTGCCACTGAAATGCCTTCACACCCTGATGGCGATCGAGAAAGGCTTTAATCGCCGCGATGTACGCTTCGGTACCGGTGAACTGAAGATTCCACTTTTGCGACCGGGGATTAATCCCGTCCCCGGACACCTGCTGGTACCCGTCACCAAACTGCGCGGTACGACGGCGAAAATTTACCTCCTGTTCCGCATTGATTCGTGGACACCAGCTGAACGTTTCAAGAGCCATCAGCGACCTCCTTTTGCCAGATTCCAGAGCGCGCCACCCGGGGACATATCACGGCTAATCAGCTCGCGGTAACGCCGATCGACAAAGTTGCCCACTTCACGCCCGAACTGCTCATAACCCCCGCTCGCCTGCGTCTGGGTGTTGCCGTTGCCATCAATATGGATATTGACCTGCGGCGCGCCACCGCGGCCCGGCGTAATGCCGCCATTTCCGACAGCACGTACGCCCAGGGAACCATCGGCTGCGCGGGTAAGCGGCATGATGGCTTCCGGCCCAGCCTCCCCCATCAGTCCGGCACCTTTGGCAAACGCAAACATTGTGGGGGAACTCACGACAGAATTACTGTACTGGCTGAGATCTGCTGAAGAGTAAACACCACCTTTGGCGTTGAACTGCAGATTTGCCCCGTATGACTGAAGCGCAGTGCCGCTGCCTGCGGAAGACGAGGCAGCGCCGCCAAACAGCGAACCGATGGAGCTGGCCGCGTTGGCGATCATCATGTTCACCATTACCTGTTCAATGACTTTCATGACACTGATGCCCCAGTCTTTCCAGCTCGCTTTGTTGCCGTTGAGCATGTCAACAATGTTGCTGCTGATACCTGATAGCGCGCTTTGCATGGCGTCGGCCGCCAGCGCTGCATAGTTCGTGGAATCATCAACCCAGTCGGCAAGGCCGTCCCGCGCACCGGTTATCCAGTCAGCCTGTAGCGCATCAATTTGTTTGTAGTAATCCTCCTGGATTTCCAGCCTTTCAGCCTGCGCATCCTTTAAAGCCTGCGTTTCCCGGTCATAAACCGTCAGGCTGATATCACCAGCCTGATACTGCTTTTGAAGCTCCCGCTGCTGGTCGAGATAGTCTCGCTCGATACCCAGTCGTTCCCTGAGCCGTTCACGCTGTTTATTGCCGATTCCGGCCCCCTGAATATCCACGCTCAAATCCGCGCGGGCATTATCGTTCTGCGCCTGCAGGCCTGCGATGAACGCCGCCACTTTCGCGTTTTCTTCATTGGCTTTTTTAAGCTGATTCAGACGGTCCACTTCCTGAGCCAGCTGCTGCAGCCGGACTTTTTGGGCGTCGTTAATATCGGTAAGCTTTCCCTCCGCCAGATCAAACTGAAGTTTCTGCTGCTCGGTCACCTCTGCTGTTTTCTGGCCGGTGGTGTCGAACAGTGCAATCTGGCGCAGGTAGCCCAGCTCCATGGATTTGAAGGCGCTTTCCAGCTTTTTGGCACCCGTGTCAGGGGTCACTTTTCCGTTGGACTCGCCTGGTGCGAGGGTGTAATTACCCGAGGCGGTAACAGGAGATGTTGCGGAGGAAATAACAGGCGCCGCTGCAGCAATCGACTTTAGGCGCGTACGCTGCGCCAGTAGTTCGCTCAGCTCCTTCTGCTTCCCTTCCGTATCCATGCCGAGGCGATTAACACCCGCCAGGAAACCTTCGTCATTCAGATCGGCTTCAAGGTTTCTGATCCGCCGTTCAACTTCAAACAACGAGGCGTTCGCGGATAATTTTTGCCCGCCCTGATAATTATCAATAAGGCTACCCAGCGAAGACGCGGCTTTGCCCAGCCAGCCGACAAGGGAAGCAATTCCTCCTACCATATCTGCCAGGCCCTGAAGGACTTTAGGATCGGTAAATACTGCCCGCAAATCACTCAGTCCGGCCTGTAAGGGTGAAAGGTCCACACGCGCCAGACCTGTTGCTATTTCGAGTTTTAATCCCTGCGCCTGGGTCTCCATATCCTCAAAAAGTGAGTTTACTTTGACCAGATCATCAATGGACTGGGGATCCGGCGCTACGCCGTATTGCCGTGACAGCTTAAGAAACTGCTGAAGCTTCTGGCTGTTGTTATCGAAAAGCGGCAACAGTTTTGAGAGGTCGTTGCCCAGGCTTTCGAGTATGGTGATCTTTTCGGCGTTAGTACCTACCTTTTCCAGCGCCCCGGCGATTGCCAGCAGTTGTCGGTCGGGCGTTTCCGTGGACAACTTCTTCGCTGACAGGCCGAGAGCATTCAGCGCATCGACGGCCTCACCCGACTGGTTAAGAACCGCATCACCAATCTTGTCGCCGATATCCTTGAAGATGTCGGCCATTTGTTCGCCTGACACGCCAGCTTTCTGAGAGGCGAACTGCCAGGCCAGTAAGTCCTGTGTGGACATACGCAGGGATTTGGCGAGCCTGTCAGTTTCAGCGATCTGCTTTGATGTGGTTTTTAACAGGTTGATACCTGCCACGCCTGCAGATACCGCTGCTGCGGCCGCGATGGTTGCCATCGACCCCAGTGCGGCACCGGCAAGACGGACATCCTCCTGTACCTGACGGCGCCATTTTTGAGACTGCCGCTCCGCCCGGTTAAGGCCCGCCGCGAAGCCCCCGATATTGGCAATCAGGTCAATAGTCAGGGTTCCAAGTGATCTGGCTGCCATACCGTCTCCGTGAGTGTTTAAGACCAGGTCCGCTTAGCCTCATCAAGCGTGACGGGGTCTGTGGTGGCCGTTGTTTTGGTAAAGTGAAGGGTGAAATCAGTGACGCTGAAAGGCGGTGCGTCTTTACCACGGTTCACGTTGGCGATAGTGCTGGAGATCATCCCGCCAGCCCATTCCGTGCGAAGCATCGGATTGAGGCTCCCGTAACGCTCACGGTATTTCACCCATATCTGAAATTCCCGGAAACTGAGAACTTCCTGAGCCTGGGCGATGGTATGCCCGCCTATACCATTCAGGACGAGTTCGCACCAGAATTCATCGTCGGCGTTGAGTTCATCTTTCCCAGATCGTTAACCTCCTGGATGGCTAACAGCAGAGCGATAGTGAGCGCACCATCCAGCGCACCGCGTTCCGGGTCTGCCTCGCCGGTAATGTCCGCCGGGGTGAATACCGGTTTCCCGTTCTCATCGCAGACGGACGCGGCGATCCGTCCTGCCACGCCATCCACGCGCCCGTTTGCCGCCATCACATCCGTCATCGCCGAGTGATAGCCCAGTGGGCGAACAAAGACAGTAGCGCTGAACTCCTCCTCGCCCTGGCGCCAGGTGATCTGCTTTTCTACCGGGCGGCCGGTGAATGCCCCGGCCTGTTTAAGTGCATCGAGAGTCAGTTTCATTAATCACCCGCCTTAGGTACCCAGACCGATCCGCCTGAACGCTGAATGGTTGCTGAAGTGGTCACCACCGTATTGGCGGAGAAGTCAAACGGGAAGTCAGAGACATAGCCGCGAAAAATAAACCAGGTGCGGCTTTCCGGTAGCGTCAGGCCATCCACTGAACCTGCTGCGCCCTGGGCGGCTGCCGTCGGAGATGCAGTGCCGTCAGACCAGCCCACCGCAAACGTCAGTTCTTCGTGGTCGTCCGAGTTCGCCAGGTTGTGCAGCATAATGTGGCTGGCGTTTTCCGGGTCAGCGTTCAGACCCACCGTCGCCTGGCCGGGCGTACGCAGACCGACCTTATAGGTGCGGCTGTTTCGCTCAGAAAGACAGGTGTCTTCAATCTGATCCGCCGGGTTGCCGCCCGGTGAAAAACTGGTGATGCATTCGATTTCACTTACCGCGCCCTGGGCGAGCACAAAAAACTGAGTGCCTTGAGTCAGTACAGACATGGTTTTCTCCGTGCATAAAAAAACCGGCGCCGGGCCGGTGTATTGAGGGGTTATCGCTTCACTATCCAGTCAACATCGAAGGAATAGCGATAGCGCTTTGTTTCGGGGTCTCGTTCCTGCCCGCCCCAGCGGGTTATATGTGCGTGGGGTTCAATGGCATCACGCAGCGCGGCGGCCACAGCAATCACCTCATCCGGGGTATCCGCCCAGGCATCAACCTGAAGTGACCAGGTATCTGCATCCGGGCGCTGGCCGAAATAGTTCTCAGGTGCGCCGTTTACGTTCTGCCAGACGACATAGGGATAAATCACGCTATTGTCCTGCTGTCCGAACGGGTAAAGCCGCACGGGCGAATCGCCAATCAGCGCCCGCACTGCCGGACTGGCCGCGCACACAGAAAACAGGGGAGCAATCACGATCCGCCTCCTTTTCGGCGCGCTCGTCGCAACGCCCGGTCAATGCTTTTTTCATACTCGGTGGCGAACGTGGCGATCACCTCTTGGGTGCGGGATGTTGCCGCTGCGCGAACAAGGGGTTTCGGTGTCATTTTTTCCGTACCAAACTCCAGCAGACGCCAGTGCGGGGTGGGTGCATCTGCGGCCAGGCTGGGATCTTTTTTGAGCTTTGCCCCCTGCAGAATGCCAATCCGAAAGCCGAGGTTGCCGGTTTGCTTAAACAGCCTCCCGTTCCAGCGCTGCGCCGCATTATCTGCAATACTGCGCGCCGTTTTCGGATCGTCCAGACGCAGTGCATTCGCCTTAATCTGGTTCACAATAACGTTGCCTGCTTTGCGCAGCGCAGCGCGCCCGCCCTTTCGCTTCAGGTCGTCATTCACCTCGTTGAGTTTCTGCTTCAGCGACTCAATGCCGGTGATCTGAACATCAATGCCATCAGCCATCGTTAACCCCCCGGGAGCATGGAAGCGTTAAATATTCCAGACCACTTTTATCGTCTTCCAGCACACCCTGAATGTCGTAGACTCGTCCGCGGTAAAGAATACGGTGTTTATCGGTGACATCTTCACGCCAGCGGATGGTGATCCGGGTCGTGATCTCATTTTGCCCCGCCTGTGCGGCCACAAAATCGCGCGCGGAAAGGTCTGTAACGTTAGCCCAGAGTTCAGCAACATCAGCCCAGCCATTAACCACCGCGCCGGTGGCCGGACTCTGCGTTTTCACAGGCTTCTGCAGCTTCACACGCTTGTTCAGTTTGCCTGCCTGCATGTTTAACCCCTGGGTTTACCGCTCAGATAGGTCTGCGGTGGTAACCCGTCGTCGTCCTCATCAGAGACCATCGACTGGTAAATCACGGCAGCCAGGGCTTCACTGGATTCCGCCAGGCGGTTTATCGCAGCGGTCTGGTCTTTCTGCGCTTTTGTCTGTAGCTCCAGCGCTTTCAGCAGTTCGTTTACCTGTTGCTCGTTCATAGGCAATCTCCATCCATTTTTTCAGCCACTCTCGTCGAGCAGCGCAACCCCGACAAGCCATTCCGCCACCTATACCCCATAAATCCGATATGGCTGAAGTAGCGACTCAACCGCCAGGTCAACAGCGGATGAAGTGCCATTAGTGATTACCGCCTCCCGGTTTGCGTACCAGTGTGCGATAAGCATTAACATAGCAATTTCGATATCTTCGCCATAAAGCAACGCGTCGGGATCGGCCATATAAAGCGGGTCATCAGCCTTTTCATAAATCCGGCGGCGGGTCCATCTCTGCACATACCGCACCGCGGCTTTTATGCTGGTTTCAATCCAGGCATCTTCTGCAGTGTTTTCGGCATCGATGCGACAGTGCGTCTTAACCTGCTCTTTAGTCAGCATGCGCGCCCCTTACTTACCTTTGCCTTTTCCTTTTGGATCGGGGTCTTTATCCGGTCCCGGTTTTTTGGCGCCGGGTTCTGCGGCATAACCGCGTGCCACCAGCTCGCGACCATGCTGCTCCAGCGTCTCGAACTCGGTGCCTTCAGTAAGCACGCTGCCTTCAAAGTAAATGGGCTTGATAGCGATCAGCTTCATGGCTGTCTCCTTAAAGGAAAAGAAAAGCGGCCCGCAGGCCGCCGTTAAGGATTACGCACCGCCACCTGCAGCAGGCGCAGTGAAGGCTCCGTAAATAAACGCTTCCGGCCGTTTCACCGCCAGCGCCAGGCGCTCTTCGCAACGAATCGAGATCATGTTTTTCTCGAAGTCGTCGGCGTTCTCAGTGGAGATCACCACATTGGCATCTTCACGGTCGAACAGCTGGGCCGCGGCGTTGAATGCTCCGGTCAGGAACTTGCCCTGGAATGCTGCGGCTTCGGTCGCAACCACCGGCAGGCCCCACAGGGTTGGCCCGGTCAGGGCCGCCGGGTTCGCCAGGATATAGCGGCCCAGCGTGTCCTTGGTGAGTTCAATCTTCGCCCAGTCGATGAAGTGCAGGACGTGGCCGGAAGCCGGGAAGCGCGCCAGCTGCGCCTGCAGCATTGCGAGGCGCAGATCGTCGATGCCGTTCTGCTGTTCAACGGTGAACGCAGCGTCATACGCCGAGGCCTGCGGTACGATGCCTTTCAGGTGCGCGCCGGTACCATCGCCGAAGAGAATTTCCTGCTCTTCTACATACTTCAGACCGTAACGCATCTCGGCGTCGATAGTGGACTGCAGCTGCGCGAAGTCATCCAGGATCTGTTTGGACGCCTTGAACATGTGCGCGATGGTGGTGACCGGAGTGATCTGCGTGGCGAACTGGATATCGCTGTACGGTTTGGCAGTACCTTCCGGCACGACTTTCGCCGCATTGGTGAATCCGGTCTGCTGCACCCAGAAGATGGCTGGCGCCGAGGTGCGGCCCGGAGCAATCAGATCGCGGATGAAAAGACGCTGTTTCGGTGCGGTGTCGATACCCGGCAGGCGCTGCGGTTCAACCACGCCAGTGGCGACATCCGTGGAAATCAACGCGGCGTTCACAGGCACGCTGACGCGCTTACCGCCTTCCACGCTTGCCGCGAATGCTTTCAGTGCTTCGCTGCTGATGACGGTCTGACCAACGGTCTCGATCACCTTTGCAGCGTTGGCCAGCGGCATCTGAGCAACCTGCTGCTCAAGTTCGCCGAGCGCCGCCTTAAGCGTTTTTTCAGCATCTTTCAGGGCATTAAATTCCACTGCCATTTTGTCGACGGTGTCTTTGGTTTCCGCTGACAGCTCGCCGTTTTTCTTTGCTTCTTTCAGCGCTTCTTCTGCCTTGGCATTAAATTTGCCGGTCGCCTCTTCAATGCTGGCGCTAACTTTTTTCAGGATCTCATTTACATCAGACATAACATCTCCGTTTTTACTGGGCAGCCGCTTTCAGGCCGCTGAGTGCGGCTTCCAGTCGGTCTATTGTTTCGTTTTCGATGGTGGCAGCGCTCGGCGTACCGTCAGGGGTGACAGCAGCGCCCGGCGTGCTCCCTGATAAGGCTTTAAGAAGTTTTCTCCGCTCAGAGCGGGGGGTGTTTGCTTTCGCCAGCAACGCATCGAGCTTACGCAGCGCTGCAGCTGGGCTTTCGTCGTCGTCCGCGATTTCGTCGGCAGAAAGCAGGCTGTCAGCAAAACCTTTCTCCACCGCTTCGCTGCCGCCGATATAAGTTTCGCCGTCCATCATCCTGTTGACCGTAGTGGCATCGAGGCCACTGCGCGCCTGATAGATATCGCTCATGGCGTTATCAAACGGCGCCATATCAGCAGCGATCTGCGCCAGGTCGTGACGGTTACCCATGGCATAGACCCAACAGTTGTGGATCATCAGGAATGCACCGCGCCCGATCTGCACGTCGTCACCGGCCATCGCGATGACCGACGCCGCCGACGCTGCCAGGCCCAGCACCTTCACAGTGACCCTGCCTTCGTACTCGCGCAGCAGGTTATAAATCGCAAGCCCCTCGAACATGTCGCCGCCGGGGCTGTTGATGTTAACCGTCACGTCAGCGCCATTAAGGGAGCGAAGCGCTCCGGCAATGCGGCTGGCCGTCACCCCGTCGCCCCAGTAGTCCGCGCCGATCACGTCGAAGATAGAAATGCTGTTGTCACCGTCCCGGGCGGCGCGGATGCCGCCGTTCCAGCGCTCCATTGCCGCTGCCGGCAGGTCAGGTTTTTCGCGCGCAAAAGGTCGCCCCTCCGGCGCCGCCGGAAGGCTTTTAATTGTCATGGATGCTCCTAAGCCGCCTGTTTCAGCGGGGACTGTTCGAAGGGGATATCGGGGAATACGTGGTTATGGACCTGACGCAGCGCGAAAGCCTGTGCTGCCTGGCTGTTTTGCTTCAGGTCTTCAAGCGGCGTCAGGTTGAGCTGTACCGTATAAAGATCGCCGCCCTCAATCGGTGGCATGTTCTCCAGGCGACGCACGTCGTTACGGGACATCCAGCCGTTCTGCAGCGCACTGGTATAGTACGCTGCCCGGCCAGCACTGTCGGCGCGCAGCAAGCCTTCTACCGAGAACTCGGCAAAGAGTTCCTCTTCACCATTCAGCAGACAGCGGGAAATCTCCTGTTCAATATTCACCAGCAGCGGGCGCAGCGTGTGGGTCAGGAACTGGAGATTCATCCCCTCCAGGCTAGATGCCCAGCTGCTTTGCTTCGAGGTATGCCCGACCATAAACGGCGGCACGCGGAACCAGCGGCAGATTTCCTCAATGCCAAAAGAGCGACTTTCCAGCATCTGCGCCGCTTCCGGGTTCATGGTGACGTTCTGATATTTCAGTCCGCCCTCAAGCACCATGATTTTCCCGGCGTTCCGGGAACTGGTGAACTTAGCCATGTACTGACGAAGCCGATCACGCTGATCATCATCCAGAGCCATATCAGCAGAGAGAAAGCCGGAACTCTGAAGCCCGTTTTCAAAAATTTTTGCTGCCGACTCTTCTACCGCCATCGCCGCACCAATTACATCCCGGCCGGAACTCAGTGGCATCATGCCGCAAACACCATCGAGGCCGAACCCACGGATGTGCATCAGATTCTTTTCGGGAATTACGCGCTGCCTGCCATCCTCGGTGTACGTGTATTCCAGCCGCCCGGTATCAAGCCGCTTCACCACCATGTTCTGGGGCAGCAGTGGCACCAGCGACACCAGCTTATTGCCGATAAACAGCTTCTCGACAAAGGCATTACCGCGCAGGCAGATGCTGGCCACCACCATCAACATAAAGCGCGACGGCGTCATTTCCAGATTGGGACGGCGACAAAGCACCTGGTATACCGGATGGTTCTGCGCCAGCTTGCGCGAGCCATCAGCCTGTCGGGTGTAAATCTTAACCGGCAGCGTGGACACCGACTCGCTCAGAAGCCGGACGCAGGCCCAGACGGCCGAAAGCTGGATCGCCCGATCTGCCGTGACAACCTTGCCGCTGCTGCTCGTGCCGTACCACTCCTGCCAGAACGTTCCGGTAGTCAGGCTGATGGGCACGCCCAGCCAGTTGAGCAGGGCACTTTTTACCTTGCCCGGCTGCTTACTTTTCTTCATCAGAAACCTACCATGATTGGATTTTCAAAGAAGCCGCTCAGATCCTGAGCATCATTACCACCATTGACCAGCATCCGGCTTTTAGCCGTAAACAGTGCAACCGGTCCGTCAATTTTGTTTTCAGGTGTGGACTTGTTCGGGAAGATGTTGTCGTTTTTGTCCGGCTTAACCGTGACGTTTGACATCATCCACCGCATTACAGGGTTGTCGTCATGGTGGAACTTGTTGCCGTAAATCTCCGCCTGCACTGATTTCATGGACTCAGAAAGGTTTTTGACCGTCTGTGCGACTTCCACCAGCGGCAAGCCTTCCTCCGCAAGTGACAGGCTGAACTGCACCGCGCTCCAGGGGTCGAAAGCAATCTCCTTTATGTTCTCGCCCTTCACCCACTCCACAATGTCGGCTTTAATCATGCCGTGATCGATAACGTCCCCGTCAGTCAGCTCGAGATATCCGGCGTCGGCCCACTTCCTGTAAAGTTCTGCAATATGGGCTGGCGCTGTTTCCAGTCGCCCTTCCGGGATCCAGAAGCGTGGCTGCATATGAGTTTCACCTGCAGGATCGCGCCAGGCTTTCACCGCTGCACAAATATCGATTTTGTTGGCGAGGTCGACCCCCACCCACAGTGGCCACGCCTTACGCTCAGCTTCCGAAGCAATGCCCGGCATTTTTGCCCAACGGTCCATGTCCATCCAGGCGCTCTCGGCAGTTACCCAGATGTTCAGGTGCTTGGTAAAGAAGTTCGGCCGCGCCGCGACCTGCTCCTTTGCCTTTTTGGCAAGGCGGCGCATGTCGTCCCAGCGCTTACAGATACCGAGGCCGGGGTTAGCTTTCGGCCAGTTGGCCTCGTCAAAGGGATCGTCGCCTTCGTCGAGGGTATAAATCAGGGCAAAATAGGTGTCATCCTCCACCACGCCGCGCAGCACCTTGATGGCGTAATCCCGCTGCTCGTAACAGATGCCCTCTTTATTGGTACCCGCCGTCGTTATTGCGAAAAGCAGGGACTGAAGGCGCGCACCGGTAGCTGTTTCCAGAACGTCCCAGACATCACGGGTACGGTGAGCGTGCAGCTCGTCAACAATGCCGCAATGTATATTCAGGCCGTCGAGGTTATTGGCATCGCTGGAGAGCGGTTCAAACTTAGAGGCCGAACGCTCCTGGTGAATGTTGAGCTTAACGTGACCAAAAAGACGGCCCAGCGTGCGGGGGGCTTTCTTGATCATGTTCTTGGCATCATCAAAAACAATCCGCGCCTGGTCGCGGGTCGTGGCGGCTGAGTAAACCTCAGCGCCTCCCTCGCCGTCGGCACCGGTCATGTACAACCCAATGCCAGACGAAAGCGTGGATTTGGCGTTTTTACGCGCCACCTCGTCATAAGCCGTACGGAAGCGGCGTACCATGACCGTGTCACCGTCATCATCGATCACAGCCAGGCCTGTCATCTCATCAATCAGCGGAACGACGAAACCAAAAATGTTGATCAGGATAAAAACGTGCCAGGCCATCAGCGTGATCGGCTTGCCTGCCAGCGCCCCTTTAACGTGTGGGACGAAATTATAAAAATCGAGGATGTGCTGGGCGCGTTCCTCACTGAAGTAGATGCCGCGCCCAGGCCCATGCTCTAAATCATTAAGAAATCGCTGGCACGCCAGGCGCACCAGTTCGCCAGCAACAATCTCGCCAGACAGCACGCGCTCGGCGTACTGAATACCTTCCGAAACCGTTGCCATTCATCATTTGCGCTTTTTAAGAAATTCATCCAGTGGATCGGCCTCAGCCGGGCCTTTAGCGCCAACCTTGGACCGGCTGGCCGGGGTCATGCCGAATTCAGCGAGCATTGCCCTGATGCGCTTCCACGCATCGGCTTTCATCACTGCCGCCGGGTGCGGCTTAATCATCCTGATTTCCCGCTCTTTCCCTTCGTCCGGCTCATCCTCGCTGTAGACGGCGTAGGTGTAACCTTCCCGCTCTAACGTCTCGCAGTGATTCCGGTACTCTGTGTAAGCCTCGATCAGCAGTTCAAGTGCTTTACCGTCCAGAGTGGTCATCACCCCGACAGCATCAAGCTCTTCGCCAATTCGCTTAAACCAGTACTTCCCCATCTTGTCGAAATGCTTCGGAACTGGGGGTACCCCAGAAGCGGGTTTAGGCTCGTCTTTGTTGACAGCTCGTTTTGATGGGTTCCCCTTCACCAAAGCCAGATGTGTCGGGGTTTTCGGTGGTCCTGGCATAATCGAAAACTCCTATTAATCGATGGTGGGGATCCCCATAAAAAAGTTTTCTAACCTGCGGCGGTGTGAAAAAAAGTTAGGCGGCGGTCCTCAGCAGGCAGGTGCCTGAACTTTTGACCCGCCCTCCCCCGGTAGTGAGAATTGCTATCATTCATATCAAGATGATTACATTTGAAATCATTTTGCATTACATCAGTCGAGATGGAAGTCATCACTGAGGTTGCGTCGCCGCGCGCTACTGGCATTGTGCGGACAGGCGCTGGAGTTATGGCCTGACTGACCGCAGTAACCGCAGCGCAGGTTCGCACGGCGGGCTGAGCCACCCCATGTCTTTGGGCAATTCGCTACGGTGTGCAGCGTCGAGCCGCAGTAGGTGCAACGCGTATAGCTCATCGGGTTCTCTCCGTCGCGGTCTTGCGTTTATGGCATGGCCAGCACAGCGATTCGAGATTGCTGTCTTCGTCTGTGCCGCCGTGAGCTTTCGGAATGATGTGGTCGACCGTTTCCGCAGGGCGTGGCCTGCCGTTGCGCAGGCACTGCTGGCAGATGTGTCGATCACGCTTAAGGATGCGGACGCGAATGATATCCCACTTACTGCCGTAGCCACGCTGGTGGCGGCTCAGGCCGCGCTGATGCTGCTGCCATCCTTCGTTACGGTGCGCCTCGCAGTAGCCGGAACGGTCAGTGGTAGTGCCAGAGCATCCACGCTTACGGCAGGCACGAGGGATAGCTGCAGGCATATTGTTGGCTCCAATAAAAAAGCCCCGCGTGAGCGAGGCTGTGTTTTATCCCCTGAAGGGTATATTTTCGATTTATCCGCCAGAGGGGATATCCATTATCAAGCCCACCATCAGATGGGCTTTGTAATGGCTAGCCGTCGAGTTGCAATACACCATGTTCCAGTGAGTCGGAGTATGCAATCAGTCCAGTATATTCAGGGATAATCTCGCCATCATCCGCTTCGAACTCCGGGATTGTCACAGTAGTGATTGTGTATTGTGGCTGACCGTCTTCTTTGGCGAAGGCTGCCAGGTCCTCAATCTGTTTTGCTGTAAGAATTACTGTCATGCTTATTCCTCGGTGTTTAAAGAGCCTCTCGATTTCGAGGCTAAGAATTCTCTATGCTTACAGTCCAGAAGAGAGACGGTGTTAGAGCCTCAGAGTTAAGGCTTTAATCAAGCATATGACCCTATATCAGGACGTTTGCTTTTATGTATTGAGAATCATCCTGGTGTTACCGCTTCCGCTTGTTAAATCAGAACCACGTACCATATTTATAACTCCCTGCAAGGCTCCTACCTACACTAGGGAATCCCATGGAACTGTCTCATGACCCGCATGAGCACACTCAGAAACATCCGTCCATAGCATGTGTTGCCCTCTCTCCAGGGGGCTTTTTTTTGCCAAAAAAAGACCAGCTCGGACAGAACTGGTCAGGGTCATGCAGCAATGTAGATAGCTTTTGCACAAAGTTCGACGTTATACCTGTTCCTTCAGTCTTCCCCTCAAACCCCGGGTGCCTCCCGGTGAACTTACTCCAGTAAGCAAATTCGCATACGTCCAGCATTTACTGGTTGCCCCACCGCTTAGGGGGATTGGCTTAAATGGCAAAGATGTCGAATCACTCATGCCCTTTGAATGTAGTTGATGGCGAAATTTTTAATGTGAGTTGTATAAAACTTTTTGCTTAGTCAAAACAATAAATACTCAGAAGGTATTAGCCCAATCTGGAAAACGCCTGATTTACATTTTTATTTTAATACTTCGGCTTTTTGTTGAGTCATGCACTACATTCATATCCTCCTTGTACTGTTGACCCTATTGGTCTCCCTTCCGAACTGTAGGATTTCATTTCGGAAGGGATATTTTTTCAAGGCAAGCAAGGCCACCAGCAGATCAGCTTTGCCCGGTATTCACTTCACAGCTTTATACCATGCCTGCCAGCGGTACTTATCGAGGCGCAGCTGACGTAGGCATTCAGCAGTCTCGATATCGGCATGAAGGTCTTCGTCGCTATTAGTCCCGGCATCACTTCCCTTGCAGGGTTCCTGCATCAAATCCGCTGATGGAGTTGGCAGCGTCGATAGCCTCTCGGCGCAGCCGGACAGACTCATCATCAAAATCACAAACGGTACGATTTGGATCCTGGACATATTTCACCACGTCGCGGGTTATGGTTCGGTAGATAATACGGCCTTCGTCTCTGGCCTGAGCGGCCTTCAGTTCGACAGGCTGAATAGCCTTTTCTGCTTTGGCCCGCCTATCAGCAGCCAGCACGTTGATATGGTCGGCATGGGCGTACCAGCCATTCCGGTAACGTAGCTCGCCATAGCCACCTGCCAGCAGAACGGCTGCGAGAGTAATCAGCAGAATCGTTCGAAGGCTAAAGGTCATGTTTGCTCTCCGCCAGGCACATGCTGCGCTCCATCTCGCGGCGGTTCTGGAGGCCTTTCCACTTCATGCCACCAGCGTAAACCCAACGGCGCATTTCTTCGCACGCACCGTCGTGATCACCTTTGTTCAGCTTGCGCAGAAGCGTGGACTTAGAGAACGCGTCAGAACCAACGTTGAAGACAAAGCTGTAAAGCGCGGCGCGCTGATACTCGCCCAGCGGCACCCTGACCAGATTGTCTACGGTGCGTTTTGCTGGCTGGAGGTCTTTCCAGAGCAACTGGTCACACTCGCGATCGGAATACTTCTTCCCTCTCACAATATCCCGACCAGTATGGCCGTCGCACACAGTCCACACCCCGGCGACGTCTTTATAGGCTTCGTACTTCCGCCCTTCTACGCCATCCTGCCCACCGAGGAACAGCGAGGCAATCAGCATTGCGCCGCCACCCGCTGCGGCGATCAGTTTATTGCGAAGGCTGCTTGTCATTGGCATATCAGTCTTCTCCAACTTTCACTGCCGGGCCGTATTTCTCCAGCGCCTTGACCTGCGCATTGGCGACCTTGCGTTTGAAATACCAGTTAATGAGTCCGGTAACGATTATCCCGGCAATACCTGCCAGTACGCCGATGGCGCTCCATTCGTCAGGACTCAGTTTTGTGAGGACGCCGTTCAGGATGGTTCCTCCTGAGGTGCCGAGGGCGACTCCGGTGACAAGTTTGCTCATACGGGACATTTCTCTCACCTCGCTGTTCGCGGGTGTTATATGTGAAGGATCAGGCTCACCGGATGAATTAACGACAAGACGAGTGATGGGGGTTCCGGGAGCCTGAAATAGAAAAGGCCGCCAATCGGCAGCCTTAGAAATAGATGATATTGAGGTTGTGGTGCCGGGTGCCTCCCGGTGGCTCTGCGCCAGACCACAGAACCGCGCTACTCACCTGCCTGTCTGGACGCCCCACCGCATAGGGGGATTCACCACTGACATAGCCTAATCGCTTTCCATTAAGGAGGCTAACCTTATCTGATTATTTCTGGTTGAGCCCTCCGGATGTATTAACGACAAAACGAGTGATAGGGATTCCGGGAGCCTGAAAAAGAAAAGGCCACCAAACGGCAGCCCTCAGTTAAATCTATAAGCAAGATATGGTTATCTTTTTTGCATGGAGATAAAATGAACGGTCCACTATCGAATGGAGCGGTTCATGATTTTTGTACGCACAGCATCAGGTAGCCAGCGGGTCGAACTCTGGGAAGAAATCACAAATCGGCCAAACTTCTCTAACAAAATATCAAAGTCAGAACACAAACTTTCCGAAATAATCGGATTCTATCGTTTTAAAGATAAAATTCACTGCGGCCTGAAAGGTTGCAATCAGCCTCATCAATTGGGGTATATCGTGCGTACCGATGATGGCATTGAAACCAATATTGGTAACATTTGTG
This sequence comes from Leclercia sp. TB492, assembly GCF_049974505.2. NCBI lineage: Bacteria > Pseudomonadati > Pseudomonadota > Gammaproteobacteria > Enterobacterales > Enterobacteriaceae > Leclercia > Leclercia sp. TB492. The sequence continues at coordinate 3,552,934 of NZ_CM127572.1, forward strand.
GGGCTGATGAATTCGGTGTGAAATTTAAGGAACTGACTGAGCAGTTCGATAATTTCATGAGGCTTGAAACGAATAAGATGATTGTTTCTGAAGCCAAGAAAAAATGCGATGTCTGGGCTTCCACTATCGAAGGGTTCAGGAAAGTTAAGCCTTCAATTGATAGCTGCGCCTCGAACATTGAAAAGATACAAAATGCCAACCACTCTGGCCGTTTAGCGTCAACGGAGATCAGACTCTTAGCAAAGAATCAGGATGGTACAGTTATCCTTACCGAAGTTGAGACGGCGAAGTGGGCGAGATCTCTTCTGTTCACAGCGAACAGACATATGCGTGAATCTGGTGAAGCCACTAGCGATTACATTATGGGTAAAGTATCTTTCGTTCATGTATTGTTACCCGAAAATAACTTAAAGAATCGCTTTGTTTCTATTGCTGAGGATATTAAATCAATCCGCCAGGTCGATTTAAGCAAGGCCGGTAGCCCCGTGATTTCAGATCTGGCTCAACGCGCTAATAACATTGATGAGCGTATAAAGCAGCTCAAATCACTCCTGCACGAAGCAGGAAAATTTCTCACCAAAAAAAATCTTTCGGCCATTAGCGCTAAATTGAAAAACTCCTCTACCGCCCCAGAAGGTGAGTTTGCGCATTTCGAATCTTTTCTGCGTAGCCTCGGACGCTAAGCGACCCTACAGCCCGCCTCATGGCGGGCTAAACATGTGCAAGTTGCCCATAAAAAAACCCGCACTGTGGCGGGTTTAATTGCGTGCAGGCGTTATATCCCACGATTTGAAGCTTACACGACAACTTCGGACAAAAGCAAGTTTTTTGTAGATAAAATGCTAAATTTTGTAGGCTTCTTCGCAAAGTGTGGTTGCAGCCTGAAATTCTCTGGCAGCCCTCCCTTCTTCCTGCTGGCAAATGTCCACCAGCGCCTCCAGAAAAGGTTTCCAGTTGCGCGTCCATGTCCTTACATGCAGATCTGGCAAACGTTTAAGAATCGCTTTATGCGCAGCTGTAGAGGGCACCGATGAAAATCCGTTTCCAGAACAACGCTCACAGGTTTTAAACACCGGGGCACCTTTCTTCTTAGTCTCTGCACGGTCGAGCACTTCGCCTTTACCTCCGCAACGACAGCGGGCATGGATCACTCCCTTACCGCCGCATGTTCCGCATGTACGTTTCACCAGCTCACGCTTAATCTTCGGGGCCACAACTTCAGCACCGTCTGCATCGAAAATTCCAGGGTGCTTGATTACATCCTCAGGCTGGTCCGTAAAGCCGGTGCCGCCGCAGCTGTTACACGGCGCGCTGGTGGCCGCCGAACGGGAATACTCTGCAAAGGCAAATTGCGCCAGAAGCTGCATACACCAACCGAACTCTGCACCCGCTGCTTTACGCACGTTCTTTGGTGCGGTATCCATTGCATGACGGGCCAGCGCCTGAACCGCCATCTGCTCATCCGTTTTGCTGATCCCGGCTTTGCCGAAGAATGCCGCCAGGCCGAAACGTGCCCGGCTGCTGGTGGTACCTATGGCCGCCATAACATCAGTGCCAGTGAGCCGATCCGGTGATGTACCTTTCACGCTGTCGCTGATGTGCATTCCCTGAGGGCTGAAATGTTTGAGTGATGCTTCCAGTTTCATGCGGCCACCTGCTGTTTTTTATAGAAAACCATTTCACGGACCTGATCGCCGTTCGTGAGCATGTCGTTGAAGTCTCCGTTATCCGGCCAGTAGATACTGACCTTCTCCAGATCGTTTTTTGCCAGCAAATTGGCATGGGCACATTCCATAGCAGCAGCTAAACCAGTCGCGCTGTTGATGTCACGGTCTGCGAAGATGATGAAATTCTTCACGCCCGCGGGTACCCGGAATTTCTTCATAAATCCGCTGGTCATGGTTGCCCAAGTATTTACGCCGTAGAGCTGGTGCGCTGACAGGGCTGTTTCGATGCCCTCGGCGATGCCCAGCGTGGTGGATACGGGGAACATACGGATCGCCACCGACCGCGCGTGATCCAGGTAACTTTCTTCCTGCAGTGATTTTTGACGCTTCGCCCTGGATGAATCCTTCAACTGGGCCTTCCGGTTTCCGTCCAACAAGGTTCTGTGCAGATAGCAAAGCTCGCCCTTGTCATCTGTTGCGAGTGAATACAGGCTCTGGAAAACCTTGCCGCCGTAGCGCTCATGGTCGTTGAATCTGATAGCGTCCTGCGGGAGCTGGTAGACGCCACGGGAGCTGAGATATTCAGCGCCGGATGTGCCGCGCAGCGGTGCAAGCTTCGAAAACTTGCTGATCACCCTTTTACGAAGGCTGCCAGCGTTGCTGGTGACCGGTATTTTTTCGCGAGCAAAGGTATTGCCGATCAACTCGTCGATTTCACGGCAGATCTCATTGAAGGGTTTGCCCTGGGTTTGCGTAACCAGTTTCAACCCATCGCCGCTGCCGCAGGTGCAGATCCACGTTCCCGCACCATCACGGTCATCGATGCGGAATTTGCCAGTTGAGTCACATAGCGGGCATTTCCCTCTGAAGTGGTTTTTGCCGGTGATCGGCGGAAGCCCATAATGTTCAAAAATCATGGCCCACTGGCCTTTAGCCGCTGCTGCCGTCTTCATGCTTATTTCCCTAACTGCTGCCTGATTTCGTTAATCGTGTTATGCGCGTGGCGAATGCGGGAAGTCGCAGGTTCTGCTGCTACATCCTGCTGGTGTTTAGCCTTCCCTTTCACAAAGGCGATTTGTTTGTGCCTGATGAAGTTCGATACCGTAGGGGTGATGTCCATCGGGTAGTCGCTCAGGCCGTTGGGCCACTCTCCGAAGCGATCATGGAATGTGTGCTTACACCACCCATCGCTTACCGGCTTTTTGCCCAGAGATTCGCGCTGACGCTGGTAAAACTTGATCTGGCTCCACCAGGCCTGTTTCTCGGCCTTTGTGGGCTGACGCTGCTCGTTGCCCAGCTTTTTGAGTTTCCGCCCGGTGTCGGTATCGATATCTTCACCGGCCAGCGGCTTGTGGCCGCATTTCGGGCAGACGTAGACGCCAGCTGGTTTCATGTAGTGGCATTGCGAGCATTCGTGCGGCAGCTTCTCTTCGCGCTCTTCAGCAGCCCGGCGCGTGCTTTCATCCATTCCGTCAGATTTGCCCGGAAGGTCGTCATACTCGATAGAGTCCGGGTAACCCAGGCGATGTACGGTGCCGCTGTGATCGAAGATGAGGCAGGATTCTTTACCCGGCGCGGTGCGCAGACCGCGACCCAACGCCTGCAGCCAGCGAATTTCGCTTTTGGTTGGTCTGGCGTAGATGATGCAGCGAACGTCGCTGTCGAACCCGGCCACAAGAACGCCGACGCTCACGATGATTTTCGTGGCACCAGTCTCGAAGCGGTGAATGATGGTCTGGCGATCCTCCACCGGGGTGTCAGCGGTCATCACCTCGGCATTAACGCCAGCCTGGTTAAACTGAATGGTGAGGAAATTGGCGTGGGCTACGTTCACGCAGAACGCGATTGTCGGCAGGTCACGGCCATTCTCCAGCCAGTTCTGGACGATATCGCCCACCAGCGTGGAACCGCACATGATCTCCGCCAGCTGAGCCTCGTTGTAGTCGCTGCCGAACTCCAGTGATGAGGCCGTTCTAACGCCTTTTAGATCCGGTTTAGTCGGTGCGTAAAACTCGTATTTGCTCAAATCGCCGCGCTGGATCAGCTCGCCGATGGTGGTCGGTTTAATGAGGCGGTCATAGTATTTACCGAGGAACGGCGAAAACGGTGTACCTGACAGGCCAATCACTTTCACACCGTTGGCGCGCAGGCGTTCGATGTTCTGCAGGATGCGCTTTTTACGCAGGTGCGCTTCGTCGATGATCAGCAGATCGATGTTGTCAGGGAACACGCGGCGAATAAGCGTATCGGCGCTGGCAATCTGGATTTTCAGTGACGGATCGTAGTTTGGATGATCTGCCCATATGTACCCGATTTCGTCACCCGGTAATCCATATTCAACAAAGCGGTTTGCCGTCTGACCGATCAGGATGGTGTATGGCGCGCAGAACAGAACGCGCTTGCCACGGCTGACGAACCCGGCAACGATGAATGCGGCCAGCCCCGTTTTGCCGCTACCGGTCGGCGAGTACACCATGAAGGTGTGGTTTGCCTTCCAGTCCCGACGCAGCATGTTAAGCGCGCGTTCCTGTGCAAAATTCGGTGTGATCGTCAGCTGCATTGTGCTGCCCCCGCGGTGATGAGATAATAATTCTGTGATGTGGTTTTCATGGATTCCCCTCACATGGCTGGCGGCCTCCCCAAAGGCTGCCAGCCTCCCTTCTGAATCAGCTCCCCTGAAATTCACTCTTCCAGGAAGAACCTTCCTCGTTTCTGTGCGCTTTCAGCTTGCGTACTACCTTGCTGATACAGCGCTTTTTGTGGTTCAGCCCTTAAGACTGAGATCTACCTAACCTATGGATCTCTCCTGTTGGAAAAGGACCTATTCCTTCCCCTGCACCCAATCCCCCCCTTACCCCCCTTTCCCTCTTCCCCATAAAAACGCACTACTTCCCTAGTACAAATGGGGATGAGGTTCTGGTGGTTGCCAACCTGAGCAGACACCTTTAAGCCTGCATCTGTCCGGGTACCTTTAAACCCGAAACAATCAAAAACGCGCTTGCGTTCCAGCCAGGGGAGGTTCGGCGGTATACCCCTGTAAAGCTCTACCGTGATTTCTAACGAACAGGCGAAGCCGTGTGTTTGCTTCATGCCTTGCCCGGTTCTCCTTGCGGTAAGAAACCGGCTCGGCTTCATACGATTCCTGGTACACAGCTGCATAACGCTGCATTGCTTTTTGTCGTGCGGATGGTGCCAGGGTTAATAGTTGCTGTTTAATCCATTCCGAATCTGCCTGGCTATGGTTGTCAGGCATAACCAGGTGCTCATTACGGTTGATATCCATCAGAGCTAAACCTTTCGGGATAGAGGATCTGAATTTCTGTCAATTCTGCGTCGAACAACTTGGCCAGCTTCTCAGCAACTTCTGGAGAAGGCCTCTGTATACCTCGCTCCATTCGACTAAGATTACCGGGGTCGCACTTAATGGATGATGCAACCTCCTGAATGGTCATCTTTGCTTTGAGGCGAGCTTTGCGTAGCGGTGTGAACATGCGCATAACTCCATTTGTGTTTTAGACATAATATGCGTCAAAAACATATTATGCAAGTTGAGTTGTGTGAGTTGCAAAATTATGTATAAAATACAAATTAAATAACATTTGGCGGGGGTGCTTCGATGAACGTAGGGCAACGGATTAGAGAGCTGCGAAAAGCAAAGAAAATGACTATAAACCAGCTGGCGTCCCTGACTGATTGGGATGTCGGCAACATTTCACGGCTCGAAAGAGGTATGCAGGGCTACAGTGAAGCCAGCCTCAAAAAAATTGCCGAGGCGTTAGAAGTTCCACTCTCCGAACTATTTTCTTTCCAAGATAAAAAAGATACTGTAGAAACATACAGTATCAATTCACTTTCGTCGGAAAGGAGAAGGGACGTGTATCGGGTTGATGTTATGGACGTTTCTGCAAGCGCTGGCAATGGGAACTCTACCCGCGACTTCATCGAAGTTATTAGTTCGATCGAGTATGTTACCGAAGAAGCAAGAAACCTCTTTGGCCACAGGCCAGCAAATCAGGTCAAGCTCATTAACGTTCGCGGCGATAGCATGCAGGGCACCATCGAGCCTGGTGATCTCATTTTTGTTGATGTCGGTGTCAACCATTTCGACGGTGACGGTATATATGTTTTTGATTTTAGCGGCGATCTCTTTGTAAAACGGCTTCAGAAAATCAAAACTCAACTTCACGTGCTGTCTGACAACCCGCTCTATAGAGAATGGCAGATCACTGATGAAGAGATGGATATGCTCCACGTTTGCGGAAAGGTACTTTTAAGCCAATCACAACAGTTCCGACGCCACGCATAACCCATCATCCCCGCACATACTAAAGAGCCTTCCGGCTCTTTTTTTTGCTTTTGAAACATATCTTTTAAAGTCATGAAAACAGTTGATTACACCTAAAATATGTTTACCACGCATAAATATGTTTGACAGACAATTATGGTGATCGTATGCTTATTTCATCGGCAAACAATGGAGCCAATAAAATGACAGCTAAACCGACCACCAATAAGTTTTATCAGTTAGTAGATATCAAGGGTTTTCGGAGTGAAGGTAATTGCTCTGATATTGGATATGCTGATCTCGCCTCTGATTGCGATACCAAAACTATCAGTTTGCTTGATGCTATTAATCATATCAGCTTGAATATTTTCTCTTTAACTGAGGATGATGAAACTGATAAAGAAAAAATCAGCAATCTTTCCACTATTATTTCATCTCTCGCTGAATTGGCGATTGCTACAAATAAAATATCACAAACCGCGGCTTATCTATCCGGCGTAAAGGATGGGAACCATGGCGCATGAAATTTCTTTAGAGCAGGTAACTGAACGCGCGCATCAAGCGGAAATTATTTGTCGTATGATGGAGTCTTATCCTGACAGAATGGCTGATTCCGAAGTGATAGCTATTGCCTCGTTACTGCGCAGACTCACAGGTGATGTATGTACTTGGTTAATCGAAGAACAGGCTGTAAAAGTCAACAACAAATAACCACACCGTAAACTAATCTGGAATAAATACAGCTTTATCGCTGGGTAATATTACATCCTTTTAATGGGTATTTATTATGAAAAATAAAGTTGCTTATAAAACAGCGATGCTGTACGCATCACTCGGGCAGTGGTTAATTGCAAATTTATATCTGCGAAAAGCCTACGGGTGTTAACAATGAAAAACAACGTTATTGCAATCTATCGTCGCCGCATTGCTATAGCAGCACTGCACAGAATGAAACGCAAAACAGGTGGCTATTGTCTGGTGATCAATCTGCCAAATAAGGAAATAGAGACAATTGCCCTCGATGAAGATGTGTTTCAGAAACTACTAATCAGATTCGAAAAGCAATCCGCATCTGAATTCGGAAAGGAATCGCCAGAATTCATCCGGAAAACCTATTTAAACAGTCCCGATATAAATGGACACACTGAATATTTAACCGAGACAGGAAAGCTAATTATAGATGAATTGCTTGCTGAGCTGGAAGCATACGCCAGGCAGCAATATAAACGAGGCATGGTGAAATGGCTGGACAGCAAATGATTTTATGCCGAGGGGTTCAAATCCCCTCCCCTGTTTTAAATATCGACCTGCATGTTCTGCCTGACTTCACTGGCCGCGTCGTTCTCTACATCGAAAACGGCCAGGTGAAATGTGATCGGCGGTTATTTCCCGATGAACATATCTGTTCTTTGGACACGTTTATTGAAATGGCTCGTGATATGGAGCTGCGTATTCAGGAGACATCAAATGGCTGATGTTAATTATTCAGTAGAGCACGGTCCGATTGACGTGGTGCTCACCATCGAGAACGGGAAGGTCATTCATTCGCGCCCAGTCCAAGGAGGCGAAGTAACAGCGACTCTGGAAACCTTTTTATGGATGGCAGAACGCGCCGGCTACACCGTCATTCCACCAGCGGGAGATAAGGACAATGGCCCTGACAGCAATACGCATTCCTGAATGGGTTCATTCACAGGCAATTCAGGTGCTCAGGCAATACAGAGCCAGACGTATTCATCCTTGCCGTATGCACGGATCGGGGAATCTGAGCCTGAGGGTAAATCTTCGCTGGCGCCTGTTGTCCCGTGACGGGGGCCAGAACTGGGAAGTAATGAGCCATGAGCGATACAGCAAATTGAAGGACAGAAAATGAATACCGTCTGCCGGGGTGAAAAACAGGCCCAACATAAAGCCGATTACCAGCCAGCGATCGACTTCTTACGTGATAGAGCTGCGCGCGAACTTGACGGCGGTTTTCGGGCTCATCACAACGCACTTATCTATGCGGCAAATGAACTGGAAAATGCCTAGGCATTTGGGCGGGAGGTCGGCCATGAGTCTTGATTGCGTACCACTTTCAACCTACTGCCGGGACGCAGGAGAAACGGTAGAAGCCGTTAACAAACGGATACAAAGGGGGTTATGGAAAGAGGGTGTCCATGTATTAAAAGTCGATGGCGTTAAAGAACGCTGGATAGACTTAACGGAGGTTTCAAAATGGGCAAGAAAGAACAAGGATCATTATCTCTCCCAAGAGGAGTAACCATTCGCCAGCATAAAACTGGCGATACTCTGGTGATCACATTCACCTGCAAGGGGGTTCTCTGCCGGGAGCCCCTTTCCAGAATGGAAGCAAACGCGCGCGGTGTGAAGTATGCCGAGCGCCTGCTGGGGGAAATACAGAACCAGATCGCCGGCGGCACATTCGATTATGCGAAATACTTCCCCAACTCCAAAAAACTGGAGCTGTTCGGGGTAGTGAAGAAAACCAAAAATATTAAGTCCTATCTCGACGAATACCTGAAAATTTGCGGGAATCGCAACCTTTCGCCGTCCACTATTGGCGGTTATGAAAAATGCCTTTCGGCGCTGTCTTCCCTGCATAAACTGCATGTCTCGGAGCTGACGCCAGCCGTCCTGAAAAACTGGATAGCCAGCCGGAAAACAAAGCTGAAAACGATCCGAAATAACCTCTCATTCCTGCGCAGTGCCATTGATGAGGCTGTGACGGATGGTCTGCTGACGATTAACCCGGTGACTCTGGTCAGCGCCAGCCGGTACCACGTGATCGACAACAGCCCGAATGCCGACGATTACGAGGTTGATCCGTTCACGCCAGCAGAAACCACCGCCATTTATCAGCACTGCAAATTCCAGGAGTGGGAGAACCTTTTCCGGTTCGCATTCAATACCGGGCTGCGCAGCTCTGAGTTGTGCGCGCTGCGCTGGTCTGACATCGATTTTATCGAGAGCACCGCTCACGTGCAGGCGGCCAGTGTCGTGGGTGTGCTGAAGGGCACCAAAACAAAAGCCGGTACTCGTAAAGTTGAGCTGAATAGTGAGGCGCTGACGGCACTGCAGACACAAAAGCAATTCACTTTCATGAAAAGTGAGTTCATCTTCAGCGATCCAAAAACGGGTATGCCATGGGCGAACGCTGACGCCATTCGTAAGAAAGCATGGGTACCTACCCTTAAAAAGGCCGGTGTACGCTATCGGAACCCTTACCAGACCCGACATACTTTTGCCACGCGACACATCAGCCAGGGCGTTAACCTATTCTGGCTGGCTGGTCAGATGGGCCATAAAGGGCCGGAGATGCTGTTTCGCCACTATGGCTCATACCTGGCTGAGTATGACGGTAAAACTGCGATGTCAGCAGCTCTGTAGTGGAGTAAATATTTCAAAATGTTGGACAGAATCAGGACGTTAAGAAGACAACGATATGCACCTAAAATGCACTCAAGGTATTTTGAGATTAATAAATCATTAATATTCAATATCTTAAGTGAATTTCGGATACGGGTTCAACTCCCGCCAGCTCCACCAAAATTCTTTGTAGATGGTCACCAGAGCCTGATACGAAGTCATGAAAGCCCGCATGGTGCAAGCCTGCGGGCTTTTTTGTATCCTCAATTTATCCAGCGAAAGCCATTAGCCCCGTCAGAACCCTTCCAGCACAATCTTCCCAACCGCACGTCCGGTCTCTAACTGCGCATGGGCCTTCTGCACATTCGCCGCCGTGATCGTCCCGTAGTGTTCACCCAGCGTGGTAGCGATCACCTGCTCATCAATCAGCGTTGCGACGCGGGTCAAAAGCTGGTGCTGAGCGATCATATCCCGGGTTTCAAACATCGAGCGGGTGAACATAAACTCCCAGTGCAGGGAGATGCTCTTCGCCTTCAGCGGGCGGGCATCCAGCGTTTCGGGATCGTCAATCAGCGCCAGTTTGCCCTGCGGCGCCAGGGCCTTAATAATTTCCGCATAGTGCGCGGCAGTGTGGTTCAGGCTGGCGACGTGAGTCACCTCGTTGATCCCCTGCGCGGCAAGCTCTTCCGACAGCGGCTTGCTGTGGTCGATAACATAATGCGCCCCCGCCTCCCGTACCCATTGCTGACTTTCCGGGCGCGACGCCGTGCCGATCACGGTCATCTTTGTCAGCTTGCGTGCCAGCTGAACGAGGATCGACCCCACCCCGCCTGCGGCGCCGACGATCAGCAGCGTATCGCCTTCGTTGCCCTGCTCCTGAACGGCCAGCCGATCGAACAGCATTTCCCAGGCGGTGATCGCCGTTAACGGCATCGCGGCGGCGGCGGCGTTGTCCAGCGTTTTTGGCTTCAGGGCCACAATGCGCTCATCCACCAGCTGATACTCGCTGTTGCTGCCCGCCCGGCCCAGCGCCCCGGCATACCAGACCTCGTCACCCGGCGAGAAAAGGGTCACCGCCTCACCGACGGCGGTAACAGTTCCTACCGCATCCCAGCCGAGAACCCGCGGCGTATCCCCGCTAAACCCGGCGCGGACCTTGGTATCCACCGGGTTGACGGAGATAGCTTTCACTTCAATCAGCAGGTCATGCCCTGTTGCCGTCGGCTGCGGCAGCTCAATCTCGTGCAGGAAATCGATGTTGTCTGGTGCAGAACGGGTAATAGCAATGGCTTTCATAATCTCTCCGGCATTTTATCCACTGTGTCGCAATAATTTGATGGTAAAGCGAAGCAGTGACGGGAAAAATAGCCTCGCAGAGACAAGACTTATACTCGGGAGATGAAAATGGTGCGGCTTGAGGATCTGATACTGTTCGTACGCGTCGCTGCCCTGAGCAGCTTCAGCGATGCGGCACGAGAGGCGGGCGTCCAGCCAGCGCAGGTCAGCGCCGCTATCAAACGGCTGGAGTCGTCGCTGGCTATCCGGCTGTTTGCGCGCTCCACCCGCAGCCTGCGCTTAACGCCGGAGGGCGAGGCCTGGCTTCCCTACGCGCGACAGATGCTGGATGCCATGTACGCCGGGATGCAAAAAATCCAGGCCCCGGAACAGGAGATCTCCGGCACCCTGCAGATCGCCGTCCCGTCGGATTTAGGCCGCAATTTGCTGCTGCCGGTGTTTCAGGCGTTCGACGAACGCTATCCCGCATTACGGCTGCGCATTTTTTTCTCCGACCAGGTGGCGGATGTTTTTAAGGATCCGGTCGATATCGCCTTTCGCTACGGCACACCGGAAGATGCCTCCTATATCGCCCTCCCCGTCGCTCCCGACAACCGCCGCGTGCTGGTGGCGTCGCCCGGGTGGGTCGCCCGCCACGGCGATCTGCCGCATCCCGAGGCGTTAAGCCGGGTCAACGCCCTCACCTTTGTCCTGCGCGGACGCCTGCACGATCGCTGGACGTTTTTCCGTGACGGCGAGACGCACAGCGTGAACGTCAGCGGCAGCATGATGAGTGATGATGCCGAGGTGATCCGCCGCCTGGCGGTCGCCGGAGCGGGGGTAGCGTACAAATCCTGGCTGGATGTCGCAGAGGATGTCCACGCCGGTCGGCTGCGGGTTTTAATGAAAGACTATGAGGGCGAAAGCGTGCCGCTGAACATGATCTGCCCGCATCGCCAACAGCTCTCCACAGGCGTCAGGTTACTGTATGAGGCGGTCAAAGCCTGCTGTGAGGGGCAGGCAACACGTTAATCCTCTGGAAGACGATATTTGCCTGCTTTTTTGATACGAAAAGCGGCAAAAATGCGCTATAAAAGCCGCATGAAAATCCCAAACAGACTCCAGCCCCTGGTCGATGACGGCCTGATAGACAACGTGCTTCAACGCCTGAAAAGCGGCAAAGAGGCTGACGTTTACACCGTGCTATGCGGGGACCAAATCCAGTGTGCCAAAGTGTACAAGGAAGCGTCACAGCGCAGCTTTAAGCAGGCCGTACAGTATCAGGAAGGCCGCAAGGTGCGGAATACGCGTGATGCCCGCGCCATGCAAAAAGGCTCTAAATTTGGCCGTAAACAGCAAGAAGAGGTCTGGCACACGGCAGAGGTTGATGCGTTATTCCGCCTGGCGAACGCCGGGGTACGCGTGCCGCAGCCCTATATGTGTCTGGACGGCGTGCTGCTGATGGAGCTGGTCACGGACGGTGATGGCGCCGTTGCGCCACGCCTGAGCGATGTGTCCTTAACTGAAGCAGAAGCCGTAAAAGATTTCGACACCATGATCCGCAACATCGTGCGCATGCTGTGTGCCGGTATTGTCCACGGTGACCTGTCAGAGTTTAACGTGCTGCTTGATGCCCAGGGGCCGGTCATTATCGACCTGCCGCAGGCGGTGGATGCCGCCGCGAACAACCACGCCCAGTCCATGTTTGAACGCGATGTGAATAACATCACCGAGTATTACGGTCAGTTCGCCCCGCAGCTGTTGAAAACGCGCTACGGAAAAGAGATCTGGATGCTCTATGAAGACGGGAAATTAACCCCGGAAACCCCGCTCACCGGGCTGTTTGTCGAAGACGTTCATGATGTGGATATGGATTCTCTGCTGGATGAGATCGTTTCGGCAGAAGATGAGTATTACGAACGCCAGCGCGCCATCAAAGAGCGCGAAGAGGATTAACGTCCAGCAAGCCCGCACGGTATTCCCGGCGGGCTTTGTGTTCAAGCGCTTAAAGCACCACGCTGCGATGCACCTTAATCACCGCTTTTTTGACCATGCCCGAACGGGTGCGATAGCAGCCGGGTTTATGCGGCTCTCCCGGCATAAAGACGGCAAACATCCCCGGCTTTAACGTCACGGATTGTTCATTCTCTATGTGCTGGCAGAGCTGATAATCCTCCTCCTCGTGCCACGCATCACACTCCCGGGCGCTCCCCGCCAGGCCGTAATAAATATGCTCTTCCCCTTCCAGCAGGATCTGGATGTCAATGTAGCCGCGGTGCAGTTCGGCGCGTTTCTCCTCCGCGCGTTGCGTCGCAAACGCCATCACGTTGACGAACACCTTATCCCCCTGCAGCGGATAGCTTCCCGGTGCCAGATTCGCAATCCCGGCGCTCAGCGCCTGGTCGATCGCCTGACAAAACGCCGCTGGCAGGCCTGCGGCCTGAAGTTGCCTGATATTACCCACAATCATGACAAAGTTCCTTGTGCCCATAATGCCGCGCCCAGCAGCCCGGCATTACTCTTATGGCTGGCTGAACAGAGTTCGGTCTGGTACGCAGAGGGTTCCTGCGCCAGGTAGTGTTGCACCTGCGGGAGATAGCCGTCGGCCAGGCCGATGCTGCCGCCAATCACCACACGCTGGCAGTCGGTCAGGGCTTTCAGATCCGCAATTAACCTCGCCAGCGTTCTGGCGGAACGCGCAACCAGCGCTACCGCCTGTTCATGGCCCTGGGTGGCGTGAGCGAATATGGCTTTTGCATCCAGCCCGGCCAGCTCTCCTTCCGCCGCCGCGGCGATCCCCCGCCCCGAGGCGATCGCCTCCACGCAGCCGATTCGTCCGCAGCCGCAGCGCGGCCCGTTCGGGTCGGCCAGGGTGTGGCCGCAGTGGCCGGACAGCCCACCGGATCCGGTCACCAGCCTGCCGTTAAGGATCACGCCTCCCCCTACCCCAGTCGAGACGGTGATAAACACCATGTCTCGGATGGCGCGCGGCACCTGCTGATACTCGGCCAGCGCCGCGGCCTGGGCATCGTTTAAGGCCACGCCGGGGAGCCCGGTCAGGGCAGATAAAGAGTCCACCAGCGGAAAGTGCGAAAGCCCCCCGAGGTTGGACGGGTTGATCGAGGTTAATACCCCGTTTTGAATAATCCCGGTCGAGGCGATGGCAAAGCGCTGCGCCCGTGAAAAGAGCGGCGTCACCAGGTCGCGCAGCGCGGCCTCCAGCGCATCCGGCGTCTGGCTGGCGGGAGTGGGGATCTCCCGGCGGGCGATAATTTGCAGGGCGCTGTCCACCAGCGCCGCGGCGAGCTTGGTCCCGCCGATATCTATCGCCAGGACGATCATTTTGTCGCTCCCAGTAAGGCATCCCGATACCACTGGCAGATATGCTCCAGCCGGGTGATCGCCGAGCCGACCGTGACGGTCCATGCCCCCTGCCCGATGGCCTGTGCCGCCAGGGCCGGCGAGTTATAGCGCCCCTCGGCCACCACCCGACAACCGGCCTGACTCAGCGAGGCCACCAGAGCCAGATCCGGCTCATCAGGCGTCTCCGATGAGGTGTAACCCGACAGCGTGGTGCCAATCAGCTGCGTCCCCAGCTGGTGACAATACAGCCCCTCTTCCTGCGAGGAGCAGTCGGCCATGGCGATCAGCTGATGGTGCTGAATGCGCGCCAGCAGTGCCTCAACGGGTACCGGGCGCGGGCGTTGCGTACCGTCAAAGGCGATGATGCTGGCCCCCGCTTCGGCTAAAGCATCCACGTCCTCCAGCCAGGGGGTGATACGCACCCGGGAGTCGGGCAGATCGCGTTTCACAATGCCGATAATCGGGATTGTCACCACGGCGCGTACGGCACGCAGGTTCTCAACCCCTTCGATGCGCAGCGCCACGGCCCCCGCCTGTTCGGCCGCCAGCGCCATCGCCGCGATAATCTCCGGTTTATCCAGCGGGCTATCCGGCACCGGCTGGCAGGAGACAATCAGCCCGCCCTGGGCTTTCACTTTTGCATCCAACTCGTCAAGGAATGACATAACACCTCCATTAAGAAATTCAGCTTCAGCCTTTATTTTTGACAAACTGGCTGGCCCTTTCGCCAGCAATCAGAGCGCCGCTAAAAGGTTTACCGTCGATAGCATCATGGGTACGCAGGGCCTCCGGATGGAGCCAGCGCTGTACGCGGGACGGCATATCAAAGCCAATCAGCAGGATGACGACAAAGGTCAGGCCAAACGAGAGCGAACAGAGCGCGGTACCCAGATCCAGACGCTGGGCAATAAACGCCCCCAGCACCGGGGCTAACGCGCCACCTAATGCGCCCACGTTGTAGGTAAAGCCGAGCCCGGCCGCGCGCTGCTCGGTATCAAAATAGCCTCCGATCAGTTTAGGCAGGATCCCGGAGATCCCCTGACCGAACATCTGCTGGAAGAAGAGCAGCAGGCCCAGCACCCAGACGCTGCTGCCGCCGATGGTGAATACCGGAATTATCAGCAGCTGCGAGGCCAGCAGGCTCCAGACATAGGCTTTCCGCGTGCCTAACCAGTCCCCGAGGAAGCCGCCGGCACAGCAGCCTGCCGCAGATCCAAAGCCGCTGAAGAACAGCACCTGGGCGACGGTGGCGGGATCGTAAGCCAGATCGGTTTTCAGATACGTGGGTAACAGCGCCTGGATAGGCCAGGAGTATAAGAAAGCAAACAGCACCACCACCATCAGGGTGACGCCGGTCGGCCAGCGTTTGCCATTGCTCTGCACCATAAAGCTGATAAAGATCCCCGCGCACAGCAGGCCGAGCACGGCGACAATGGCGGCGCTGTCCAGCTGGCCGGCGAAGCAGAACCACAGCGAGACAGCCGCCACCAGCGTCATGGCGATATTAATGACCCGATGTTCGCCGCGATAAAGAATATCCACCATGGTTTTGACCGGGGTTTTGCTCTGCTGTTTCTCCTTCCAGTCTTCCGCTTCCGGGATGTTTTTACGCAGCCACAGGGCAAAGATAATCGGCAGAATGCCGATGAAGAACAGCGCCCGCCAGCCCCACTCCGGCACCACCAGGCTGTAAACCTGGGCCGCCACTACCGCCCCGACGGAGAAGCCAGAAATCAAAAAACCGCTGGCTTTATTGCGCAGGTGCTTTGGCCAGCTTTCGATCACGTAGGTCGCGCTGGAGCCGTACTCCCCCGCCATCCCCATGCCGATCACCAGACGGGCAATGAACATGGTGGTGTACCCTTGGGCCAGGCCGCACGCCAGAGTGCCCACGGAAAAGAGGACGATACTGCTCACCATCGCCAGGCGGCGACCGTAGCGATCCCCCATCGCGCCCAGCATCAGACCGCCGAACCAGCGGGAGATAAAGGCGGCGGAGATCAGGCTCGCGGCGTGCAGGGTGGTCAGGCCGAATTCGGTTTTTATATCGGTGAGGACGAGGGCGATCAGAACAAAATCAAAACCATCCAGAACATAGCCAACCCAGGCGGCAGAAAAGGCACGCCACTGTTGACGGTTGAGGCAACGATACCACGGGACATTTTGTGTCATTGTATTCATGTCAGTCTCCGCAATGGGTAAACCCATACGCTGTTTTTGTAGGGTACAGCTTCAGTGATGCCGGACAGGCCCGGCATCAGGCGTTGTCTTAACCTTGTTCTTTTTCTTGTTGAAGTTGTTGCGCTAATGTCCGCAGCGCGGGCAGATATTTTTCATCAACCGGCGCAAACGGCTTGCGGCACAGCGGAACTTCAATCACGCCCATGTAGTGCAGAACGGTTTTCAGGCCGCGGAACACGCCGACCTTGATCAGTAGGTCGATAACCTCATTACATTTTGTCTGCAGCGCCTGGGCGGTGGCGATATCCCCCTCTTTCAGGGCTTTCACGATCCCCTGATAACGCCAGCCCATGATGTTATAGGTGCTGCCGATCCCGCCGTCTGCCCCCGCCAGCAGGCCGGATGCGAAGATCTCATCGTAACCGTTGTAGAGCACCAGATCCGGGTGTGCCCGGCGGATCTGCTCCATCTGGAAAAGATCGCCGGAGGTCTGCTTCAGGGCGCCCACGCCCGGCAGAGTGACCAGGGTGTTGATCTGATCCAGAGAGAGCTTCACCCCGCTGAGGGCCGGAATGTTGTACACCACCATCGGCAGCCCTTCCGCAGAATCAACGATCCCGCGGTAGTGATCGCAGTGCTCTTCAAAGCTGAACGGATAGTAGAACGGCGTCACGGCGGAGACGGCGTCATAGCCAAAACGGCTGGCGGCCTGGGCGAGCTGCTGGCTTTCATGGGTGCTGACGGTGCCGACGTGAGCAATCAGGGTAATTTTCCCTTTCGCCTCTTCGGCCACGATTTCAAGCACCTCCTGACGTTCCGCAATGCTCTGCACAAAGGCTTCGCCGGTGGAACCCCCGACGTAGAGACCGTCCATCCCCTGGGCAATATTGAACCGCACCAGCTGGCGCAGGCTTTGGGTATCCAGCTGCTGCTGGTCATTAAACGGTGTAAGAAGCGCGGGCATAACCCCTTTCAGCGTAACTGACATACAAACCTCGAGTGTGTGGTGATGATGTTATGACTGTAGACCTTTATACCTGTTATACCAGCAAGACCGAAACAAAGATCATCGAAATGCGCAGAACGCGATCCAGTTCACTAAACGATCGTGGGGATTACTTGCGACGCTTCTTGTTCTGATCGAAGGCGTGCCAGGTGGCGAAAACGCTGGTGAGGTGCGCCTGCAGGGCCTGTTCAGCCGCATCGGGATCCTGGCTGCGGATCGCCTTAAAAATGGCGATATGTTGCTGATAGCTGGTG
This sequence comes from Leclercia sp. TB492, assembly GCF_049974505.2. Classification (NCBI taxonomy): domain Bacteria; kingdom Pseudomonadati; phylum Pseudomonadota; class Gammaproteobacteria; order Enterobacterales; family Enterobacteriaceae; genus Leclercia; species Leclercia sp. TB492. Next base: position 3,570,334 of record NZ_CM127572.1, read on the forward strand.
TTATTATGCTCGCGCAGCGCCTGCTCAGGCACCGCAGGACGGGCGGCGATCAGCCAGTCGATCAGGGCCACGTGGATGGCCATAAAGATAGGGTTATTGGGGATCTCCGCCAGCACGCGGTGAAACTCGACGTCAGAGCGGATAAAGAGCGTGTTGTCATCCAGCGACTGGCTGTTCAGCTCCAGCGCTTTTTCCAGCAGGGCGATCTGCGCCTCGCTGGCATGCTGGGCGGCATGGCGCACCAGGCTGGATTCAAAGAACAGGCGCAGCTGCTCGAAGTGGGCAATTCCGCCCGGATGGGCCAGAAAATCCTTCGCCATGCCAGAAAGTTCGCTGATGATGGTATCCGCAGACGGCCGCGAAATGCGGGCGCGCTCGCCGTTCTGGATCTGCACCAGCCCTTTGCGTTTTAACGCTGCCAGCGCTTCGCGGACCGAGGGCCGACCCACGTTAAAAAAGGCCATCAGCTCGCGCTCGGAAGGAAGCTGCTCCCCTTCGGCGAACTCCCGGCGACGGATCATCTGCTCCAGCTCTTCTTCCACCATCTCGGACAATTTCTTGCGCGCCAGCGGACGACGGCGTAATGCACGCCCAATGGTTTCCGGGGAGGTTTCTGCCTGTTTTTCGCGGGACAAAGTCATAGACGTTACATCGTAAGAAGTTGAGTTAAAGAGTTCTTTATCATAACACAGGCCTTCCTGCCAGGTGATAGGCGAACGGAAGCAATACACCCTGAACAATTATCAATTACAGAAACGATTAAATATTCACTGGCTATTATTAAATTTGACCAACCGTTCAAATATTCCTTCGCAGGGTAATATTGTTGTTACCGCCCCAGGAATTTAAAAAAATAAATTCGCCTGCTAAATAACTTTAACATTTCACAGAAATAGCCGGGAAAATAATTTCGAAAATATAGACAGCGTCATTCAATTTGTACAACTCTGCAAAAATGGCGTAGAAAAAATAATAACCGCGCCTCTGAGTGCTCATAAAAAAGTATTATTGTGGGAAGATAAAGACCCTTCATAGTTATCTCAATAGCGAGACAGTAACATGTGATAACACTTTTAAACATTCGTTAAGCCCCGCTAAAACCTTGTCATGCCTGTGGCCCTAACCTTTTGAATGTGTTTGCACATTCGAAGCGTCGAGTCCGTCAGTGATTTTATTTATCTCTCCACAGGAGGGATAAATAAACTTACCCAAAATTTACCCCTGCAACCCCGGTAATAACGGGGAAAGGGCACTGTCATTAACGACTTAACACGGAGCGCATTAATGCAATCACCGACCCTGGATTAATCCCGCACGACCCGGCACGTTCTTTTCGCATAATTTTTAAACAGCGAAAAGCAATGATGATAGCGATTCAAGATTGAGGTAATTAATTATGGCCGAACAATATGATTTTACTGTCACGCTGCATGACCTCGAATTTATTCTCAAGCAGATCAAGATCTCCGAATCCGCCACGAATGCCGACGGCACCGTCAACGGCGACGCGCTGCGTGATGCGGTAGGTGACCCGCTGCTCCCGTACGGCATACGTACCGTGGACGGCTCCTGGAACAACCTGTTACCGGGTCAGGAGATGTACGGTTCTGCCGACCAGACCATGCCAAGGCTGGTGCCGCTGGATCTGGAAGCCATTCAGAACAATCCAGAGCTGGCTAAATATCTGAGCACCTCCGGCCCTAACGGCGTGGTGACCGATTCCGACCCGCGCACCATCAGTAATATTATTTCCGACCAGACCGCCAATAACCCGGCGGCAGTGGATGCGGCGGAAGGACTCAAAGACGCCCCGGGGGGCGGCACCAGCGAGAACGGCAGTCTGTCCATCCCTAACCTCTCCCCGGATGTCGGGTTGTCGCCCGCCTTCAACGGCTGGATGACCTTCTTCGGCCAGTTCTTTGACCACGGTCTGGATCTGATCCCCAAAGAGGGCAACGGGATCGTGTTTATTCCGCTGATGCCTGACGATCCGCTGTACAAAGAGGGCTCCCCGACGAACTTCATGATCCTCACCCGGGCCAAAGTGGATGCCACCCATAATACGGTGAACACCACCACCCCGTGGATCGATCAGAACCAGACCTACACCTCCCATCCGTCGCACCAGATCTTCCTGCGCGAATTCACCATCATTGATGGCAAGCCTGAGCCCACCGGTAATCTGCTGGATGGCGCGCACGGGATCGCCACCTGGGGGGAGGTCAAAGCTCATGCCCTGCAGTTCCTTGGTATTCAGCTGACCGATGCGGATATTTTCAACGTGCCTCTGCTGGCGACCGACCGCTACGGCAACCTGATGTTAAGCGCCAACGGCAAGGTGCAGATTGTTACCCTCCACGGGCTGGTTGAGGCCAACGGCGGCTTGCTGCCTTCTGACACCCTGCGTACAGGCCATGCCTTCCTCGATGACATCGCCCACACCGCCGTGCCGAAAGTTGACGCCAACGGCGTCCTGCTGGCCGATGCCAACGATGTGATTGGCGGCGCACCGGAAGCCGGCACCTACGACAACGAACTGCTCGATCGCCACTTCATTACCGGTGACGGTCGCGGCAACGAGAACATCGGCTTAACCGCGGTGCACTCGGTGTTCCACGACGAACATAACCGTCTGGTGGAGCAGTACAAAGCCACCATTCTGGGCTCCGGCGATATCAGCGTGATCAACCAGTGGCTGATGCCGAACCACCAGATCACCGAGATCCCGGCGGATACCAGCACCCTGGTGTGGAACGGCGAATACCTGTTCCAGGCCGGTCGCTTCACGACCGAGATGGAATACCAGCACCTGGTATTTGAAGAGTTTGCCCGCGCCGTCCAACCGGCGGTCGACCCCTTTGTCTTCTCGAACACCGCCGACATCAACCCGGCGATCTTCGCCGAGTTCGCCCACGTGGTCTACCGCTTCGGCCACTCGATGCTCACCGAGAGCGTCGATCGTATCGGCATGGATATGGCAAGTGACGACCTCGGGCTCATTCAGGCCTTCCTTAACCCACTGGCCTTCGATAACGACGGCTCGATGGAAAGTCATGCCGCCATCGGCGCGATTGTCAGGGGGATGACCCGTCAGGTGGGGAATGAGATCGATGAGTTCCTGACCGGTGCCCTGCGCAATAACCTGGTCGGTCTGCCGCTGGATCTCGGCGCACTTAACATCGCCCGCGGCCGCGACACCTTTATGCCCACCCTCAATCAGGCCCGTGCACAGTTCTTCGAACTGACGGGCAACAGCGAATTGAAACCCTACGAGAGCTGGGCTGACTTTGCTGTTTACCTGAAAAATACCGCCTCGATCCTCAACTTTATGGCCGCCTACGGACAGCATCAGTTGATCCTGGATGCACAGACCATCGAAGGTAAACGCGCAGCGGTAGATTTCCTGCTGTTTGGTGATGCCAACGATCCACGGCGCGCCGATGCGTTTGACTTCTTCAACAGCACGGGCGCATGGGCTAACAAAGAAACGGGCCTGAACATGGTCGACTTCTGGATTGGCGGCCTGGCAGAGCGGAAAAATGAGTTCGGCGGCATGCTCGGATCCACCTTCAACTTCGTCTTTGAGACGCAGATGGAGATGCTGCAGGACGGGGACCGCTTCTACTACCTGAGCCGTACCCAGGGCCTGAACATGCTGACCCAGCTGGAGGCCAACTCCTTTGCCGCCCTGGTGATGCGTAACAGCGACCTCGGCAATGAAGGCTCCTCTCACGTGCATGCGAAACTGTTCATGACCCCGGATCATATTCTGGAAGTGAACACCGGGGTACAGATTGGCGCCGATCCTAAATGGGGTAATGCGCTGAAAGACCTGCTCACCCCGCTGGTGGTACGCAAAGCGGCCGGGGCGGACGTTGACGGCGATGGCAAGGCGGATGGCGCTTACCTGAAATACATCGGCGACGGGCACGTAGTACTGGGGGGCTCTGCCGGTAACGACACCTTAATCGGCGGTAAAGGGATCGACAGCCTGTGGGGCGACGGCGGCAACGACCGTCTCGACGGCGGCGATGAAGCCGATACCGTGCACGGCGGCGACGGGGACGACATCATCACCGACACCGGTACGCCGGTTGGCGGAGCGGACTTCCTGCACGGCGATGCCGGAAACGACGTCATCTTCTCCGGCAACGGTAACGACCTGAGCTTCGGCGGCAGCGGCCAGGACTTTATTGTGGTGGGCGAGGATGCGCAGGAGGTGTTTGGCGGTCTGGGCAATGACTTCATCATGGGTGGCTCCGGTGCCGACGCGCTGCTGGGGAACGAAGGTGATGACTGGCTTGAAGGCGGCGACGGCTTTGACTCCCTGACGGGTGAAAACTCCGAGCTGTTCTTCAACAGTACCATTGTCGGTCACGACGTGCTGAACGGTCAGGGGAACGACACTGACTACGACGGCGAAGCGGGTGATGACATCATGGTTCAGGGGGCCGGCATCCAGCGTAACAACGGGATGGCGGGCTTCGACTGGGCAATCCATAAAGGCGACGTTGTCGGCGCCAACTCTGACCTTGGTATTCCGATCTTCGTTAACCAGCAGGAGTTTATCCTGCGGGACCGCTTCGACCTGGTAGAAGGGCTGTCGGGCTGGAAATTTGACGACGTGCTCACCGGCACCGATCAGCCGCTTGGTACCGCCCCGGTTCAGGGAACGCCGCTCTCCAACAACCTCACCCTGGAAGGGGTGGCGCGGATCAACGGCCTCGATAAGGTGGTCGGCAGCAGCCTGATCAACGGCGCCGTGGATGGCGTGGTGCTGAACCCGGACAACGGCGCGGACATTATTCTCGGCGGCGGCGGCAGCGACCGCATCATGGGTAAAGCGGGGAATGACATCATTGATGGCGACGCCTGGCTGAACGTGCGGATCGAAGTGCGTGACGCACAGGGCGGGGTCATCAAGAGCGTCGACAGCATGAAAGAACTCAATGCCGACATGCTGAACCGCGTGATCAACCCGGGGCAGCTGCACATCGTGCGTGAGATCCTCAATGACGGTAACAATGGCGAAACCGACGTTGCGCTCTACCGCGACGTTAACGGTAACTACAACTTTACCCGCAACGCCGACGGCAGCCTGACGGTCAACCACGCCACCGTCTCCGCCAACCTGCCTTTAGGTGACGGCACCGACCGCCTGCTGAATATCGAAAAACTGGAGTTTGGCGACAACACCCAGCTGTGGGTGACGGCGCAAAAGGCCAGCGGCGACGTCAATATCAGCAATAAGGCGCCTGGGGTGGGCGATCTGCTGCGGGTCAGCACCGCTAACCTGGCGGATGGCAACGGCCTGGCGGACAACCTGCCGATCACCTACACCTGGCAGGCGCTGATTGGCGGCCAGTGGCTCGACCAGGCCACCGGCACCGAGTTCCGGGTGGGCAATAACCTCTTTGGGTCGCAGCTGCGGGTGACCGCCAGCTTCACCGACCGGATGGGCGATGCCGAATCTCTGGTGTCGGCGATCACTGGCACGGTAGGACCACGGGATCAACCGACTCGCGGCGTGCCGGTGGTCAGCGACCTGACGCCGACCCGCACCCTGGCTCTGACGGCTGACGTCTCGGGCATTACCGATGGCGATGGCCTGACCAACGGCAACAACTTCCGTTACCAGTGGCAGATGAGTGCCGGTCTGGGCTTCGTCAACATTGCCGGGGCCACGGCGGCCACCTTTATTCCGACCCAGGCGACGGTAGAGCGGCAGCTGCGGGTGATCGTCACCGTGACCGACGATGAGGGCAACCCGTCGGTGACCCTGACCTCAGCCCCGACCCAGCTGGTCGGTAATCTGCTGACCGGTAACAACGGGGCGAACACCCTGTTCGGGACATCCGGCAGTGACTACATCGACGGCGGCGCGGGTAACGATACCCTGCTCGGCCTGGCGGGGGACGACGTGCTGATCGGCGGGACGGGCAATGACGATCTGGACGGCGGCGAGGGTGCTGACCAGATGGCGGGCGGCGTCGGCAACGACACCTATCACGTGGATAACGCAGGCGACGTTATCACGGAGGGGGCCAACGCCGGGACCGATCTGGTCGAGGTCACCGCCGCCAGCTACGTGATGGCCGATAACCTTGAAAACCTGACCTATAGCGGAACAGGCAACTTCAACGGTACCGGCAACGCGCTGGCCAACACCATGACCGGCGGCAGAGGGAACGACACCCTGAACGGGATGGATGGCGACGATACCCTGTTCGGTCTGGCCGGGAACGACACCCTGATCGGTGGGAACGGTAACGACAGCCTTGACGGCGGCCAGGGCGCCGACGCCATGACCGGCGGACTCGGAAACGATCTCTATACCGTGGATAACGCGGGCGATACGGTGGTGGAAGGGGTCAATGGCGGGACCGATACCGTCCGGGTCAGTCTCAACACCTTTACCCTGAGCCAGGACGTCGAAGTGTTGACCTTTACCGGCAACGGTGGCTTCACCGGGACCGGTAACGCCCTGGCGAACACTATCACCGGCGGTACGGGCGTGGATCGGCTGAACGGCGCGGGCGGAAATGACACCCTCACCGGCGCAGGCGGCAACGATGTCTTTATCTTCGGCGCCTCTTTCGGGCAGGACATCATTACCGATTTCGACAGTAACGCGGCCGGGGGCCAGGACGTCATTAACCTGGCAGGCAGGGGTCTTACTGCGGGCAATTACCTTAACAGCATCTCGGTAACGGCCAATGGGACGTCGACGGTTCTGAGCTTCGCGAGTGGTGAACGAATCACCTTACTGAATACGGCGGTGAGCTCAATAACAGGAACTGATTTCCAGTTCAGTTAACTCACGACGTCAATAAATAGCAGACAGACCTCATTGATTTAATAAGGAGCACCCTATGCCGCGCCAGTATAAGTCAACAGAACTGAAAAAAGCCCTCAAGGGGACCAGGCCTGCATTTATTACCCTGCTGTTTTTTGGCAGCGTGATAAATATGCTTATGCTGGCGCCGGCAATTTATATGCTACAGGTGTACGACCGGGTTCTGGCCAGCCAGAACACCACCACCCTGCTGATGCTCACGTTACTGATTATCGGATTATATACCGTCATCGGAATGATTGAGTTCGCCCGTTCCAGCGTGATGACCCGGCTGGGCAACCGTCTCGACGTGAAGTTAAATCAGCTGGTCTTTAATGCCGCCTTTAAGCGCAAAATTGCGACGGGCGATAATAACCCGGCGCAGGCGCTGAACGAGCTGGCGCAGATCCGCCAGATCCTCTCCGGCAACAGTCTGTTTGCCCTGCTCGATATTCCCTGGACGCCCTTCTATTTATTAGTGGCGTTCCTGGTCCATCCCCTGCTGGGTTATTTGTCCCTCGGCGGGATCCTGATTTTACTCTGCCTGACGCTGCTCACGGAGCTCTCCACCAAAACGCCGATTCAACAGGCGCAGATGCTGAGCGTCAGCAGTTCCATCATCCTTAACAAGCAGCTGCAGAACTCAGACACCATCGAAGCGATGGGGATGCTCGCCACCCTGAAAAAGCACTGGCTGGAAGGCCATACCAAAGTGATGGTGATCCAGACCCATATTGCCGATAAATCGGCGGTCTACAGCAGCCTGAGCCGGTTTGTCCGCGTGCTGCTACAGTCCGTGTCGCTGGGAGCCGGTGCCCTGCTGGTGATCGCCGGTGAAATCACCCCCGGGCTGATGATTGCCGCCTCGATCATCCTCGGACGCGTGCTGAGCCCGGTGGAGCAGATCATCGGCAGCTGGAAGCAGTTTGTGCAGTTCCGCAGCAGCTGGAAGCAGCTCACCCGCCTGCTGGAAGAGTACCCGGCGCCGAAAGCGATCCTCACCCTGCCGACCCCGAAAGGCGTCATCAGCGTCGAAGCGGTGTTTGCCGCCCCTCCGGGACAGAAAGTCGCCACCCTGCGCAACGTCTCGTTCCAGCTCGAACAGGGCGAAGTGCTGGGGATCATCGGCCCTTCCGCCTCCGGCAAAAGCTCGCTGGCGAAGCTGCTGGTGGGGGTGTGGCAGCCCATGGCCGGTAAAGTGCGGCTGGATGGCGCCGACATCTGCCAGTGGGATAAAACCCTGCTCGGCCCGTCGATGGGCTATCTGCCGCAGGACGTGGAGCTGTTTGACGGCAGTATCGCCCAGAACATCGCCCGCTTTGGCGAGGCCAACAGCGAGCTTATCGTGGCCGCGGCGCAGCTGGCCGGGGTTCACGAGATGATATTGCGGCTGCCGCAGGGCTACGACACCCCGCTTGGCGCCAGCGGCCATCAGCTCTCCGGCGGGCAGCGTCAGCGCATCGGCCTGGCGCGGGCGGTGTACAACAACCCCGCTTTTATCGTCCTCGATGAGCCCAACGCCAACCTCGACGACGCCGGAGAGATGGCCCTGATCAAGGCCATCAATGCCCTGCGCGCTCAGGGGCAGACGGTGGTGCTGATTTCCCATCGTCCGACTCTGCTGGGGGTAGTGAATAAAGTGCTGCTGATTAATGAAGGTGCCGTTCAGGCCTTCGGCCCGCGGGAGCAGGTGTTTGCCAACCTGCGCCAGGCCAACATGCTGAAATCGGTCCCCGTCGCACCCGCAGCCGAAAGCCCGGCACCTGTTGAAACCCAACCATCCCCACGTGAGGCATTATCATGAACAACAAGAATAAAGGCCCTGAGATGCCAGACGCCGACCTCGTCGATATCAATATCTGGCCGCCGTTGATTCGCGGCCTGGCGGTGATCCTCATTGCCGTCGGCGGTTTCTTACTCTGGGCAGTGAAAGCGCCGCTGGATGCCGGGGTGGTGGCCGACGGCACGGTGACGGTCTCCAGCAACCGCAAAACCATCCAGCACTTAAGCGGCGGCCGGGTGACCGATATCTTTATGAAAGAAGGGGAAGCGGTGAAAAAGAACCAGGTGTTAATGCGCCTCGACACCCTGCAGCTGGATATGCGCTACAGCGCGTTAAGTGCCCAGTATATCTCCGCCAAAACCAGCGAAGACCGGCTGCTGGCAGAGCGAAACGGCGCAGAGACCATCACCTTCAGCGAAACCCTGCTCAAAAACTTCGCCAACAATAAACGCCTGACGGAGAGCCAGCAGCTCCAGGCCAAACTCTTTGAGACCCGGCGGAAAAATATTCAGGATGAGCTGTCGATGATCGACGAGTCCCTCGACGGGCTGGTCGGGCAGACGGAGAACCTCAATAAGATTAAAGGCTACCGCGAGCATCAGTTCACGCTGATCAACAGAGAGCTGGGGGCCATCCGGGCGCTGAGCGAGAAGAACTACTATCCCAAAGCCCAGCTGATGGTGCTGGAGCGTGAGGCGGCGGAGATCTCCAGCACCGTCTCGGAGGATATTCTCAACATCGCCAAACTCAAGTCGCAGCAGAACGAACTGCGGATCAAAGCGTACCAGGTGCAGCACCAGTACCAGCGGGAGGTGGAGTCCGAGTTAACGGATAAGCAAAAAGAGGTGGCGATGCTGGAGGATGAGTTACAGTCGACCCGCCACGAGCTGGATAACACCGTGATCCGCTCGCCCATCGACGGCATTGTGCTGGATGTCAAAGTCAGCACCGTGGGCGGGGTGATCCAGCCCGGGGAACACCTGATGGATATCGTGGCCGCCGGACAGCCGCTGCAAATCGACGCCAAAATTCCGGTGCAGGCCATCGATAAAATGGCCCCGGGGCTGACCGTGGACGTGATGTTCCCGGCCCTGAACCACGCCCTGCTACCGTCGGTCCCTGCCCGGGTGCTCACCGTCTCGGCAGATCGTCTGACCGACAAAGTGACCCAGCAGCCCTATTACCTGGCCGAAGTGCAGGTCTCCCCCGAGGGGGTGCGTTTGCTGCGCGATCACAAGATTAAAGCCGGGATGCCCGCCAGCGTGACCATCAAAACCGGGGAGCGCACCTTCCTGAGCTACCTGTTCAAACCGCTGATGGCCCGTCTTGAGCTGGCGTTTAAAGAGATTTGATAAGGTCACATGCCGGTGTTGCCACCGCGGTGCGGCCTTTCTGCCCGGCGGCGCTTCGCTTGCCGGGCCTACTGTTCGTAGGCCGGGTCAGGCGTAGCCGCCACCCGGCGTTGCAATACCTCACAGCACCTCAACCACCACAAACTCCTCAGCCACCAGCTCCATATCATCCGCATAAACCCCTTCCCGGGTGAAAAACGCCTTATGCTCCTCGCGCCAGTAGTCCAGACTCAAATCCCCTTCCCCCTCTTTCCGGGCAAAGGCCTCTGTCACCTCTGAGAAACGCACCAGACGCAGAGACACGATTCTGATGACGCATACCGGCGCGCCCTGCCCATTAAGAATAATATGGTAACTCCCGGGGCCAGGGGCGGCGTCATCGGCATTAAAAGAGGCCAGCGAGCAGCAGGAGGCGGTCTTTACTCCTTTGACGACCAGGGCTGCCAGTGCGTTTGCCATCTCAGGACTATCCCCGAAGGCCCATGCCTGAGCGCCCGGATATTTCTTGTTTAAGCCATCGATCAAATCCATCGTATACCCTTGTCAGCTCACATTTTAATACCTCACTGTAGCACGCCTCCTTGCCGATGCGTTTTCGCCTTTCTACGCTTATCTCACTCTATGAAAGGAAGATCATATGCTGCGCCTTCTTCTCCTGCTGGTGGTCACGCTGGTTTGCCCGCCGCTTTTTGCCGTGCCGGTCGCCCATACCATCGACACGGACAAAACCGCGATCAAGCTGTCGTGGCGCGCCTTTGGAGGTATACCGTCGTGGGCGCATCTGAAGGGGGTAACGGGAACGGTCACGCTGAACCCGGACAATGAATTTGATGACCGCATCAACGTCACCGTTCCGGTGGCGACACTACAGGCCTCTAATAACCTGCTCACCTGGCAGCTGAAAAGCGATATGTTTTTTGACGCCGCCCGCTACCCGACCATCACCTTTTCCAGCACCCGGGTGGTGAAGCTCGGCCCGGATCGCTACCGCGCTTTCGGTACGCTCACCGTCCGGGATCTCAGCCGTCCGGTGATCCTCGATGCCCGGCTCGATCGTCTGACGGGAGAAACGATCGCCCTGCATGCCACCACCGCCATCTCCCGGTCGGCCTATAAAATGGATCGCTTTGCGCTGGTGGTGGACGATCGGATCGCCATTGCCATTGAGATCCAGGCGAAGCCCTCCCCCACAGGATAATATGTCCTGCAGAAAATAGTACCTGTGTCGTAGCGCTATTTACGGATCGGCCATTTATAAAGCTAAAAAATCATGCTTTTGTATTATTCTCATTCACACCATCTGAACTAATAAACCCCACAACAAAAAATACAATCCCGAAAATAATAAATATTCATATTTCATAATACGCAGTTAATAAACATCACCCGGCAGCACTTTTATCGCGATAAATTGTGACAGACCTCAATTTCCATAACCTTTACCCAGCCATAATAAACAGGCCCAGCAGGTCGCCATCCCGCATACCATAAGGCCCTGACTCGAACCACCTCCTGCCAGGCACTTTTAATCAGACTACAAGCCCGTTATTTCTCGCTTATAATTCATTTCACCGCTTCGTCATTTGCGCTTATAGTGCTTTCTGGCTATATCATTTTTAAGCATTAATGAGACGATCGTAATATTAATAACAGGGATGGCAAACATCACGCCTGGCATGAGCCGCTTTAAAAACATTTCAGCAGGTCACTATTTCTGACAAATAGTGCCTCTTTCGGGGCGCTTAAAATCTGCTGATAACAAATGAATTTAAACACACAGCATTTCTTTCACTCTGTTGGGAGTAATACACATGAGTAAATTCACTGTCATCTCCAGACTGACGCATAAAGAAACGGTAGCCGAAGGAAACCAGATCATACTGGGCGAAGATTCCGTCGTGAAGCTTCAGGCCGGCCGGGGTGATATCGCCAGCTATTCCCGCAGCAACAGCGATCTGCTGGTCAGGATGACCAACGGCGAAACCGTGACGCTGAAAAACTACTTCGCCAACAACCACCAGCTGGTGCTGGATGAAAACGGCGCGCTGTGGTGGATTGACGATCCGCTCGCGGTTGAGCGTTATCAGTCGATCCCCTCAACCGATGCCCTGATTGCGGGCAACGTCAGTAATTCATCCGGGGATACCCCAATCTGGCCGTGGGTGCTGGGTGGCGTGGCGGCGGCAGGCGGCATTGCCCTGGCGGCTGGCGGTGGCGGCGGTGGCGGCGGCGGGGGTAGCGACCGTATCGATCCCGGCCCGGTACCGCTCGATACCACGCCACCAGCCGCCCCAACCAATCTGCGCTTCTCCTCAGACAGTACTCAGCTGCTCGGTAATGCCGAGGCCAACAGCACGGTTACCATTACCGATGCCAGCGGTAACGTGGTGGGCAAGGCGAAAACCAACGGCAATGGCGACTTTACCGTTGAGCTGGGCATTCCCTATACCAACGGCGAGACCCTGACGGCTGTCGCCAACGACAGCTCCGGCAACGTCAGCCCGTCGAATAGCATTACCGCCGCGGATACCACCGCGCCGGATACGCCGATGATTATTCTCGCGGACGATGTTGTCGGCAGCCTGACCGGCGCGCTCAACAGCGACCAGACCACCGACGATCCCCGCCCGGTCTTCAGCGGCAGCGGCGAGGCCGGGACCACCGTCACTCTTTACGACAACGGTAAGTCCATCGGCACCACGGTGGTGAACAGCGACGGCAGCTGGACCTTCACCCCCAGCGCCAATCTCGCTGACGGCTTCCACCAGTTCACCGCCACCTCCACCGACGCCGCGGGCAACATCAGCCCGGACTCGGAGGAGTTTAACCTCACTATTGACACCCTCGCCCCGAATGCGCCGGTGCTGGAAGTGACGGACGACGAGGGCACCCTTCAGGGTCTGCTCACTAACGGTGGCTTTACCGATGATAACCAACCTGAGCTTGGCGGCTCGGGCGATCCGGGCAGCACCATCGCGATCTATGACAACGGCCTGCTGGTGACGGAAGTGGTCGTCGACGACAAAGGCACCTGGAGCTACACCCCGCCAGTGGCCCTGACGGATGGGCTGCACAGCATCACCCTGACGGAGACCGATCTGGCGGGTAACCTGAGCGCCGTCTCCGCGCCGTTTGAATTTACCATCGACCGTACGCCACCGCCTGCCCCCACCGGTCTGGTGCTCAATACCGAAGGGACCCTCCTCACCGGTACGGCGGAAGCCAACTCGACCGTCACGGTCAGCAACGATCTGGGCATCACCTTAGGCACGGCAGTCGCGGATGCCAGTGGGGCGTTTTCCGTTACCCTGAACGCGGCTCAGCTTAACGGCGAGACGCTGAGCGCGGCGGCCACCGACAGAGCGGGTAACGAAGGCCCTGCGGCCGAAGTGATTGCCCGGGACGTCACCGCACCGGCAGCACCCACCGACCTTGTGGTGGCCACAACGGGCGACAGCGTGAGCGGTACAGCCGAAGCCGGGGCGCAAATCACCGTTTTAGACGCTACGGGTGCGACTCTCGGCACCGGGACCGTGGGCCTCGACGGTAAGTTTACCGCCAGCATCACTCCCAACCAGCTCAACGGTGAAGTGCTGACGGTATATGCCACCGACGCAGACCAGAACCGAAGCGAGCCAGGCCAGGCCACCGCCACGGACTCCACGCCTCCGGACGCCCCTGCGGAACTGGCGATCGCGGCTGATAACGTGACGCTCACCGGCGCTGCGGAAGTGGGCAGCACCGTGGTCCTTATGGAAGGCACCACCAAGCTCGATCAAGTGGTGGTTGGCGAATCAGGCCGCTTCTCCTTCACGATGGCCACCGCCAGGCTGAACGGTGAGCTCATGAGCCTGACCGCCACCGATCACGCGGGCAACACCAGCGATGTCAGTTCGATAGAAGCCAGGGATGTTACTCCTCCGGCCATACCGATCATTACCGACGTGAGGGATGACGTCCCCTCCACTCTCGGCACTATCGCCAGCGGGTCGCTCACCGACGACCGCACCCCGCTGATCTCCGGCACCGGTGAACTGGACACGACCATCTTTATCTACAGCCAGAATATCCAGATCGGGATGACGCAGGTCGATTCTACGGGCCATTGGTCGTTCCAGGTTCCGGCCAGTCTGACGGACGGACCTCACACCCTGACCGCAGACGCCGTTGACCGTCGCAACAATCACAGTGATAAGTCCGATATCTGGTCAATTAACGTCGACCCGGCTGCCCCGAACCCGCCGCCCGCAACGGTGGCAACCGCGGCATTCGCCCAGAGCGAGGAGCCGGTAGTCAGCACCCTGAGCGCCAGTACCACGGGCGAAACCTTGATCTATAACGTGCTCAGTGAAACCGGCGGCGACCACGTCAGCAACTTCTCGCTGACGGCGGGAGATAAAATCGACATCAGCGAACTGCTGGTGGGCTGGAACGGCGATCGCGCCACGCTGGGGGATTATATCCAGGTCAGCAGCAGTGATGGCAACACGGTGATCGGCATCGACCGGGACGGGGTCGGCACCGGTTATACGCCAGCGACCCTGGTGACGCTGGATGACGTTCAGACCACCTGGGAGGAGCTGGTAAACCAGAACCACATCATTACCGGTTAGCCAGGCACGGCCTTTGACCTTGTAGGCCCGGCAAGCGTAGCGCCGCCGGGCAATCAGACCGCACGCCTGCAACATCGCCGGGTGGCGGCTACGCCTTACCCGGCCTACAACGTCAAAATACCTGAAATAACCCCAAACTTAATGCCATTAATATTGTGACCTTCCCGCCATAATATTTTTTCTACCAAATACCATTATTGCCTTAACTTAAACGATGCTCTAAATAGCAGATGATTTTAATAATGCAAACCAGCATATTAATATTAAAAATCAGCAAGAAATATATCATATTCAATATCTCTTTTACTGTGACTTAATTATTTACACAGCTCCGCTAAAATATAAATCCGCCCGTTTTGCACATCCAGATTATTCCTAACCCATTAAATTAACGCTAAAATAAACGCCTGTACCCCGCGCTTCACCACCCCTGCCAGCCCGCACCCCGCCTGGACCCACGAACAACACCCGTACAGAAATAACCTCTTCAACAACGCTAACCCTTTATTAACCGGTGCTTAATTTGCACTTTTAGTACTTTCTGGCTATATCAAATTTAGTCAATCCGAAATTGTTACCAATATTAAAGACAAGAATTTTACCGCCGAGAAATATATTCCCTATCGCCTTACCCCCCTGAATACCAAGGGCAAAATGTCGCTGCCACCATCGCTTTATCGGCAGCTATTAATAACTTTTAAATAATTACCCTGGGTCATTGTTGTAAATAAACAGTTTCCCTACGGGTGGCGCTCAATCCGCTCAATAGAAATGGCCTGAATAGCTCGCCATTTCATTGCACTCTGCCGGGAGTAATACACATGAGTAAAATCACTGTCATCTCCAAACTGACGCACAAGGAAACGGTAACAGACGGGTCTCAGGTTACGCTGAATGACTCCTCCATCGTTAAGATCAACGCCGAACGCGCCGACATTCTCGACTATGAACGCAGCGGTAACGACCTGATCGTTAAGCTGGCCGACGGCGAAACCCTGATACTCAAAAATTTCTTCGTCAGCGGTGAGCAGGGTATCAGCCAGCTGGTGCTGCAGGAGGATAACGGCGCCTTGTGGTGGATTGCCGATCCCATCGCGGCAGAGAGCTACCAGTCAATCGCCTCACTTGATGTCCTGCTGGCAGGCACCACTACCGCGTCGGCAGGTGAGGCGGCGATCTGGCCGTGGGCCCTGGGTGGCGTGGCGGTGGCAGGCGGCATTGCGCTGGCCGCAGGTGGCGGCGGTGGCGGTGGCGGTGGCGGGAGCGACGGGGACAGCAGCAATGGCGGTGGTGGTGACGGGGGCGGTAACGGCGGCAGTGACGGCGGCAATGGTACTAACCCGCCGCTGCCGGGCACCGACCCGAACGACACCACTCCTCCGGGCGCGCCCGGCAACCTCAAATTCTCAGCAGATGGCACGCAACTTAGCGGGAGCGCCGAAGCCAACAGCAGCATCACCATCACCGATGCCAACGGCAACGTGGTCGGCAGAGGCCAGACCAATAGCAACGGTGAGTTCACCGTCGATTTGGACAAGCCGTACACTAACGGTGAAACCCTGACCGCGACACCCACCGACGGTGCCGGCAACGTCGGTCCAGGCACCCCGGTGACCGCCGCCGATACCACCCCGCCGGAGGCCCCGGTCATCAACACCGTTGCCGACGATGTGGGCAGCGTAACCGGGTCGCTCACCAGCGGCCAGACGACCGATGACGCCCGCCCAACCTTTAGCGGCAGCGGCGAGGCAGGCAGCACCATCACGATTTACGACAACGGCACCGCCATTGGCACCGCGCAGGTCAACGGCGACGGCAGCTGGAGCTTCACCCCGGCCACCGCGCTGGGCGAAGGGGCGCACCAAATCACCACCCGGGCCACCGACGGCACGGGCAACACCGGACCGGCATCCCCGGCATTCAGCATCACCGTCGATACCACTGCTCCGAACGCCCCTTCCGGCGTGACGGTCAGTGACACCACCGGCACGCAACAGGGCGTGGTGACCGCCGGGCAAAGCACCGATGACAACCGCCCTGCCCTCAGCGGCACGGGCGAAGTGGGCAGCACCATCACGATTTATGACAACGGCCAGCCCGTGGGCCAGGCAACCGTCGGCACCGACGGCAAATGGTCCTTTACGCCAGAGACGCCGCTTGCCGATGGCGCACACGCCATCACCCTGACGGAGACCGATCTGGCGGGCAACACCAGCGCGCCTTCCGCCTCATTTGACTTTACCATTGACCGCACGCCGCCGGACCAGCCGACCATCACTCAAATCCCTAACGGCAACCAGGTCATCGGCACCGCCGAGCCAGGCAGCACCATCACCATCTTCAACTCGCTCGGCACGGTGATTGGCAGCGGCACGGCCGACGCTCGCGGCCAGTTCAGCGTTGACCTCAAGGAAGCGCAAGCCGTGGGGGATACCTTCACCGTGGTCGCCTCTGATGCTGCCGGGAACCCGAGCCAGCCAGCAACCGCCGTGGTGAGTGATATCACCCCGCCTGATGCGCCAACCGATCTTCAGATCTCTGCGGACGGCGCCACCGTCACCGGGAAGGCGGAAGCGGGCAGCACCGTTACCGTTCGCGATGGCGACGACGTGATCGGCGGAGGCGTCGCCGGCCCTGACGGCAGCTTCGAAATTATCCTCACCACCCCGCGCCGGAACGGGGAAGACCTGGCGGTTACCGCCACCGACCCAGCGGGCAATACCGGGCCGGAAGCCAACGTTATCGCTCCGGACGTGACCCCGCCGCAGGCCCCGGTCATCACCAGCATGGTGGATGACGTGGAGGCTGGCACCGGCGCGATCCTTGACGGGCAGGTTACCAATGACACCCGGCCGCTAATCACCGGTACCGGCGAGCCGGGTGCGACCATTAATATCTACAACGGCGAGATCCTGGTGGGTTCCGCCGAAGTGGATGCCGACGGCAACTGGTCCACCGAAGTGGAACTGAGCGGCGACGGCGGCTATGTCCTGACGGCACAAGCCGTGGACGGCAAAGGCAACCTCAGCGAATCTTCCAACAGCTGGAGCTTCATTCTTGATGCCACCCCACCGGCCACCCCGGCGATCGTCCAGGCGATCAACGATCTACCTGAGACCGCGGTAGTCATCGCTGACAACGGCACCACCAATGACAACCGCCCGACCCTGTACGGCACGGGTGAAGCAGGTTCGACCATCAGCATTCTGGTGGATGGCGTGGAGGTCGGCACCGCGCAGGTCGGCATCGGCGGGGAGTGGATCTTCACGCCTGACGCCGCCCTCGAGGATGGTTTGCATGAGATCACCACGGTGGCGAAGGATGCAGCCGGTAACAGCAGCCTCGCCTCCGGAACCTTTACCCTGACCATTGATACCGTGGCACCGGATGTCCCGGTGATTACCCGGGTCGTGGACAACACCGGCAGCATCACAGGCGACGTCACCAGCAATGTGCCAACCGATGAAACCCGGCCGGTGATCGAGGGGACGGGTCCGGCGAATTCGCAGATCAGCATCTACGAAGGCACCACCCTGCTCGGCACCACCATCAGCAATGGGGATGGCGCCTGGAGCCTTCAGCTCGGCACCCCGCTCGGTAACGGCACCCATGTCCTGACCGCCTCCGTCAGCGATGCGGTGGGCAACATCGCCACCTCTGACAGCTTTAATCTGGTGGTCGATACCCTGGCCCCGGGCACGCCGGGCATCCCGGCCATCACCGTTAATCCTGAGGGGGGCACGGAAGAGACCCTCACTTCCGGGGGCAGCACCCGCGACACCACCCCAACCCTGAGCGGTACCGGTACGGAAGGCGATATCGTCACCATCTACGACGGCACCACCAAAATCGGGGAAACCACTATTCCGCCGGGCGGCAACTGGACCTGGACCCCGCCAGCAGGTCTGCCAAATGGCACCTACGATCTCAGCCTGACCGTGACCAACAAAGACGGCGCGGGCAACGAAAGCGCCCCATCGCAACCGGTGTCCATCACCATTGATACCGAAGCGCCGGATCAACCTGACGTGCCGGTGGTCACCGATAACGTGAGCGAAATCACCGGCCCGGTGGGCAACAACGGTGCCACCAACGACACCCGTCCGGTGCTGAGCGGCACCGGCACGCCGGATGACGTGATCGGCATCTACGACCAGACCGCGACCGGTAACGTGCTGGTGGGCGAAGTGGTGGTCGACATCAACGGCAACTGGACCTGGCGCGCCGATGAGCCGCTGGCCCAGGGGACGCACGGCTTTACCGTTGTCGCCACCGACCCGGCGGGCAACGCCTCGGTGGTCTCGGACACCATCACCGTGACCGTTGATAGCCAGGCGCCGGAGATCCCGACGATCGCCAGCGTGAATGACACCCTTGCCGCGGGCAGCAGCACCAACGACACCACCCCAACCGTCACCGGGACCGGCGAAAACGGCACTACGGTGATCCTCTACAGCAACGGCGTCGAGGTGGGACGCGGCCTGGTCACCAACGGCAGCTGGTCCATCACCACGCCAGCGCTGAATGACGGCCCGACCACCCTGACGGTGGCGGCGCTGGATGCCGCCGGGAACGTCAGCGGCACCGGCAGCGACTTTGCCCTCACCATCGATACCGTGCCGCCGGGCAACCCGCAGCTGCTGGGGATCTCTGACAGCACCTTCGCCAACGGCACGCTGTACGCCAACAGCAGCACCCCGATCCTGAGCGGCACCGGGGAGCCGCTGAGCACCATCACCGTCTCCGTTGACGGCAATTCTCTCGGCCAGGTGCAGGTCGACGAGCAGGGGCAGTGGACCTTCCCGCTGCCGGCCGGCACTGAACTGCCGGATGACACCCACACCATCACCCTGGTGGCGAGCGACGCGGCGGGTAACACCAGCGAAAGCAGCCCGGTTAGCGTGGTGATCGACACTGACGCACCGGATGCGCCACTGGTCACCGGGATCGTCTCCGGCGGCACGCCGCTGAACGGCACCGCCGAACCGGGCTCCACCATTACGGTCCGTGGCCCGGGTGACGTGGTGCTGGGGACCGGCGTGACCAACGCCCAGGGGCAGTTCTCCATCGCCCTGACCCCGCCGCAAAGCGATGCGGTCACCCTCACACTGACCGCCAGCGATCCGGCGGGCAACGCCAGCGACCCGGCGACGACGTACGAGGTTCCGCAGACGCCTGCGCTGCCAGCCGTGCCGACAATCGACGCCATCCTTGATGACAACGGCACCGACGGCAACGTCAACGTCAAAGGCGGCAGCTCTAACGACACCACCCCGACCCTCACCGGTACGGCAATCCCGGGCAGTCTGGTCACGATTTACCTGGACGGCAGCACCACGGCGCTGGGCAACGTCACCGCCGACGCCACGACCGGTGCCTGGTCGTACCCGGTAGCCGCCCTGGCTGAAGGCAGCCACAGCTTCAGCGTGACCGCCACCTTCCAGGACCAGACCAGCGGCCAGTCACCGGCGGCGACGGTCAATATCGATCTCACCCCGCCGCAGGCTCCGGCCTTTGGTGCCGTGGTGGACGACGTGGGCCCGCTGACCGGTACGGTGGTCAGCGGTAGCCCGACCAACGATGGCCAGCCAACCTTCAGCGGCACGGCCACGCCGGGAGATGTGATCCGCCTTTACGCGGACGATACCCTGATCGGCACCGCCACGGTGGGCAACACCGGGGCCTGGAGCATTACCCTGACCGAACCGCTGGATGATGGCACCTACGCCCTGACCCTCAGCGCCACCGATCCGGCCGGGAACGAAAGCCCGCGTTCGGCGCCGTTCTCTCTGGTGGTGGATACCACCGCGGGCGAAGCGGTCATCACCGGGGCCAACGATGATGCGGGCCCGGTCACCGGCAACGTCGCCAACGGCGGCAGCACCAACGACAACACCCCGACCCTGTCGGGCACCGCAGAAGCCAACAGCAGCGTCGCTATCTACGACGGCATTAAGCTGATTGGCACCGTCACCGCCAGCGACACGGGTGCATGGAGCTTCACCCCGACCACCGTGCTGGCGGAAGGTCAGCACGTCTTTACCGCCGTCGCCACCGATAGCGCGGGCAACGTCAGCCCGATCTCCGGGGCGTATATCCTGACCGTCGACATGACCCCACCGGCCATCCCGGTGATCAGCAGCATCAACGACGACGTGGCGGGCAATACCGGCCCGCTGACTAACGGGCAAGTGACTAACGATGTGCGTCCGGAACTGACCGGTACCGGGGTGGCGGGTAGCACTGTCCACATCCTGGATAACGGTATCGAGATCGGCACCGCGCTGGTCAGCGCCAGCGGCAGCTGGAGCTTTATCCCGACCAGCGATCTGGCTCAGGGGCCGCACGATCTGCGCGTCAGCGCCACCGATGCCGCGGGCAACGTCTCCGGCACCTCGCCAGCGTTCTCGCTGAATATCGACACCACCGCCCCGCAGGCACCGATCCTGCTTACTGCGGTGGATGATGTCGGCACCGCGACTACCACCCTGAACAGCGGCGATACCACCAACGACGCGCAGCCAACCCTGACCGGCAGCGGCGAAGTTGGGGCCACCATCCACATCATTGTCGACGAGCTGGAGATCGGCACCGCGGTGGTTAACGCCTCGGGCAGCTGGACCTTCACCCCGGAAACGGCGCTGGATGAAGGCACCCGCAGCATCCGCTTTACCGCCACCGACACCGCCGGGAACACCGGGCCTGCCAGCGATCCGTTTATCCTGACGGTGGATACCCTGGCCCCGGCGGCACCAACGCTGACCGCCATCAGTGATAACGTGGGCCCCCTTCAGGATCCGATCACCACCTCCGGCCAGGCTACCGATGACGCCACACCAACGCTGACCGGCCAGGCCGAAGCCAACGCCACGGTGGCGATTTACGACAACGGAGCCCTCGTCGGCACCGTACAGGCCACCGAAACCGGCAGCTGGAGCTGGACGCCGGACAACGCCCTGACCGGCGGCAGCCACACCTTCACCACCACCGCCCTTGATGCGGCGGGCAACCTCAGCGAAACCTCGCCGGGCTTCACCCTGATCGTCGATACCCTGAAACCAACCCCGCCAACGATCGCCCTGGCGATTGACGACGTCGGCCCGGTGACCGGCCCGCTCACCAGCGGCCGCACCACCAACGACCCGCAGCCGGTGCTCACCGGCACCAGCGAACCGAACGCCCTTGTGCGGATTTTTGAAGGTGAGACCCTGCTTGGCGAAGGCCAGGCAGACAGCAACGGTAACTGGTCGATCGAGCTGGACACGCAGCTCAGCGATGCCCTGCACAGCTTCACGGCCGTGGCGATCGATGCCGCAGGCAACGCCAGCGATCCGTCCGCCACCTTCACCCTGACGGTGGATACGCTGGTACCTGTCGCCCCGGTGCTGGTCTCGGTTCTTGACGATGTCGGCACCGAAGTGGCCCTCACCAGCGGCCAGCTGACCAACGACGCCAGGCCGACCCTCAGCGGCACGGCGGAAGCGGGCACCACGGTGAACGTGTACGACGGCACTACCCTGCTGGGCAGCGCCACCGTCGGGGCGAACAACGCCTGGACCTTTACCCCGCAGAGCCCGCTGGCCGACGGGGAACATACCCTGACGGTGACCACTACCGACGCGGCGGGCAACGTCAGCCCGGCAACCAGCGGTTTCGTGATCAACGTCGATGCCACCGCCCCGGTCGCGCCAGCCATCACCTCGGTGGTGGATGACACCGGTTCGGTGCAGGGGCCAGTGCTCAACGGCAACCCGACCAACGACACCCGTCCAACCCTTAACGGTACCGCCGAAGCAGGCGCAACTGTTCGCATCTACGACGGCGAGACCCTGGTGGGCGAGACAACCGCTAACGCCGAGGGCCAGTGGACGCTGGATCAAACCAGCATCGCCCTCGAAGACGGGGAGCATAACTTCACCGCTACCGCCACCGATGCGGCGGGCAACCTCAGCGCGGCGTCGCCGGTGACCTCGATTACCGTCGACACTATCGCCCCGGGGGCCCCGGACAGCTTCACTATCCTCAATAACGGCAACACCCTCACCGGCCGCGGGGAAGCGGGCAGCACCATCACCGTGCGCGATGGCAACACGGTGATCGGCACCGGGGTCGTCAATGACACCGGTAGCTTCTCCATTACCCTCACCACGCCGAAAGCGAACGGGGAACTGCTGACGGCCACCGCTACCGACAGCGCCGGGAATAGTGGCGCAGAAGGCCAGTTCGTGGCGCCTGACACCACGCCTCCGGCCGTTCCGGTCATTACCGACGTGGTGGATAACGTGACCGCCGTCACCGGCACCATTACCGACGGACAGACCACCAACGATGCGACCCCGCTGATCCGCGGCACCGGCCCTGCCAATGCCACTATCCAGCTTTACAGCGGCTCGGATCTGGTCGGCACCACGCAGGTCAGCGCAGAAGGCACCTGGGAGATCCAGCTCACCACCGCCCTGCCTGACGGCGGCCACGTCCTGACGGCACAATCCGTGGACACCGCAGGCAATAACAGCGCCGCGTCCAACAGCTGGAGCATCGTGGTCGATGCCACCGCCCCGGACGCCCCGACGATCGTCAACGCGATCAACGATCTCTCCGGCAGCCCGGTAGCCATCGCTAACAACACCGCCACCAACGACAGCCGTCCGACCTTGAACGGCACCGGGGAAGCGGGCGCCACCCTCAGCATTCGGGTGGATGGCGTGGAAGTGGGCACCGCCGTGGTGGGCGCGGGTGGCGCGTGGACCTTCACGCCAGAGACCGCCCTCGCCGAAGGGCTACGCGCCATCACCGTGGTGGCGACGGATGCCGCCGGTAATACCGGCCTGCCGTCTGCGGCCTTTAACATCACCATTGATACCGTACCGCCGGCCGCCCCGGTCATCACCCTGGCCGTGGACAACACCGGCACCGTCACAGGCGACGTGGTCAGCAACCAGCCGACAGACGAAACCTTGCCGCTGATCCAGGGGACAGGCCCGGCCAACGCGCAGATTAGCCTCTATGAAGGCACCACCCTGCTCGGCACCGCCACCACCAGCCCGACGGGGGCATGGAGCGTGCAGCTGACGACTCCGCTGGGTAACGGCACGCACGCCCTGACCGCGACGGTCAGCGATGCGGCAGGCAACACCGCTACCTCCGGCACCTTTAACCTGGTGGTGGATAACGTTCCTCCTGCCACACCGGCTATCCCGGACATCACCGTCAACCCTGACGGCGAGGGAGAGACGGCCCTCACCGGCGGGGACAGCACCCGCGATACCCGGCCAACCCTGAGCGGCACCGGGAATGAGGGCGATCTTGTCACCATCTACGACGGCACCACCCCAATCGGCGAAACCACCGTTCAGCCTGGCGGAACCTGGACCTGGACGCCGCCAGCGGATCTGCCGAATGGGACCTATAACCTCGTCCTGATCGTGACCAGCAGCGACGGCGCGGGCAACGAGAGCGCCCCGTCGAATCCCGTAACCATCATCATCGATACCGAGGCCCCGGACGCACCGGGGCTGCCGGTGGTGACCGATAACGTCAGCGACATTACCGGCCCGGTGGGCAACGACGGTGCCACCAACGACACCCGTCCGGTACTGACGGGTACAGGCACCCCGGATGACACCATCAGCATCTACGACCAGACCACCACCGGTAACGTGCTGGTAGGCGAAGCGGTAGTGGACATCAACGGCAACTGGACGTGGCGTTCAGAGACGCCGCTGGCGGAGGGGTCGCACAGCTTTACCCTCACCGCCACCGACCGGGCCGGCAACGTCTCGGACGTGTCGGACGCCATGACCGTGACCGTCGACAGCCTGGTGCCGGCGATCCCGGTTATCAGTAGCGTGAATGACAACGTCGGGCCGGTCACCGGCAACATCGCAGCGGGCGGCAGCACCAACGATACCACCCCGACCGTCACCGGCACCGGGGAGAACGGCACCACCGTGATCCTCTACAGCAACGGCATCGAAGTGGGCCGCGGCCTCGTCAGCAACGGCAGCTGGACCATCACCACGCCGGTACTGAGGGATGGCGCGACCACCCTGACCGTGGCGGCGATGGATGCCGCCGGGAACGTCAGCGAGGCGGGCAGTAACTTTGCCTTCACTATCGATACTGTGCCGCCAGCGATCCCGCAGCTGCTGGATATCTCCAACAGTACCCTGGCCGGGGGCCAGCTCTACGCCAACAGCAGCACCCCGACCCTGAGCGGCTCCGGCGAGCCGCTGAGCACCATCACCGTCCTGGTCGACGGCCAGTCTCTGGGTCAGGTACAGACCAACGCCCAGGGACAGTGGACGCTGCCGATCCCGGGCGGTACGCCGCTGTCCGATAGCCCGCACACCGTCACCCTGGTGGCGAACGATGCCGCGGGCAATACCAGCCAAAGCGCGCCGGTGAACCTGATCGTTGATACCCAGGCGCCGGGTACGCCAGCGGTGACCGACATCGTCTCCGGCGGTACGCCACTGACCGGCACCGCCGAGGCGGGCTCCATCATCACCGTGACCGGCCCGGACAACGTGGTGCTGGGTACCGGCGTCACCAACGCCCAGGGGCAGTTCTCCGTGGCCCTGACCCCGCCGCAAAGCAGCGAGGTGACCCTCAGCCTGACCGCCAGCGACGTGGCGGGCAACACCAGTCTCCCGGCTACCTTTGAGGTTCCGGCGACGCCTGCGCTGCCGGACGTGCCGGTTATCGTCGCCATCCTTGATGACAACGGCACCGGCGGCAGCGTCAACGTCAAAGGCGGCAGCTCCAACGATGCCACCCCAACCCTGACCGGGACGGCGATCCCGGGCAGCCTGGTCACGATTTATCTGGACGGCAGCACCACGGCGCTGGGCAGCGTCACCGCCGATGCCACCACCGGCGCCTGGTCGTTCCCGGTCTCCGCCCTCGGGGAAGGCAGCCACAGCTTCAGCGTGACCGCCACCGTCGACGGCCAGACCAGCGGCCAGTCGCCAGAGGCGACGGTAAATATCGATCTCACGCCACCGGCTGCGCCTGTATTTGGCACCCTGGTGGATGACGTGGGTACCGTCACCGGGGCCGTGGTCAGCGGCAGACCAACCAATGACAGCCAGCCGGTCCTGAACGGCACGGCAACGCCGGGGGATGTGATTAATGTGTATTCCGGCGATACCCTGCTGGGGAACGTCACGGTAAGCGCCACCGGGGCCTGGAGCTTTACCCTGCCTCAGGCGCTGGATGACGGCACTTACACCCTGACCCTCAGCGCCACCGATCCGGCCGGCAACGAAAGCCTGCGCTCGGATCCGTTCTCGCTGGTGGTGGATACCGTGGCCGCTGCGCCGGTTATCACCGGGGCCAACGATGACGTGGGCCCGGTCACCGGCAACGTGGTCAGCGGCGGCGTCACCAACGACAACACCCCGACCCTGTCGGGCAGCGCGGAAGCAGGCAGCAGCGTCGCCATCTATGAAGGCAGCAGACTGCTCGGCACCGTGCTGGCCAACGCCAGCGGGATCTGGAGCTTCACCCCAACGGTGGTACTGGCAGAGGGCGAACACAGCTTTACCGCTATCGCCACCGACACCGCAGGCAACCTCAGCCAGGCCTCCGGGGCGTACACCCTGACCGTCGACATGACGCCACCGGCCACCCCGGTGCTGGTCAGCGTTAATGACGACGTGGCGGGCAATACCGGCCCGCTGACCAGCGGCCAGCTCACCAACGATGCCCGTCCGGAACTGACCGGTACCGGCGTGGCGGGCAGCACCGTGCATATCCTGGACAACGGCCAGGAGATCGGCACCGCGCGGGTGGACGACAGCGGTAACTGGCGCTTTACTCCGACCGGCGATCTGGCCCAGGGGCCGCACGAACTGCGCATCAGCGCCACCGATGCCGCAGGTAACGTCTCGGGCACCTCCCCGGCCTTCTCGCTGAATGTTGATACCGTCGCCCCGCTGGCTCCGGTACTGACAGGCGTGGTGGATGATGTCGGGACCCTCACCGGTGCGGTGAACAACGGTGGCGTCACCGACGACAACCGCCCAACCTTTAACGGCACCGGCGAAGCAGGCTCCACGGTTCGCATCCTCGTTGACGGACAGGAGATCGGCACCGCGGTGGTCAACGCCACGGGCAGCTGGACCTTCACGCCGGAAACCGCCCTTGAGGACGGGCTGCGCAGCGTGACCCTGACCGCCACCGATCTCGCCGGAAATACCGGCCCTGTCAGCGGGGCCTTTACCCTGACGGTGGATACCCAGGCACCAGCCGTACCGACCATCCTCGCGGCCGCCGACAACGTGGGCCCGATCCAGACCCCGCTCACCGTCTCCGGCCAGGTCACCGACGACACCACCCCAACCCTGTCGGGCAGCGCTGCCGCCAACGCCACGGTCACCGTCTATGACAATGGCGTCTTCCTCGGCAGCGTGCAGGCCAGCGCCGCTGGCGAGTGGAGCTTCACGCCGGAAAACGCGCTGAGCAACGGCAGCCACATCTTCACCGCCAGCGCCAGCGATGCGGCAGGCAACCTCAGCGAGGTCTCGGCGGGCTTCACGGTGATTGTCGATAGCCTCAAACCGCTCGCCCCGGTCATCACCCTGGCCCAGGACGACGCTGGCACCCTCACCGGCGCCCTGACCAGCGGTCAGCGCACCGATGACACCCTGCCGGTGCTCACCGGCACCAGCGAACCGAATGCCCGGGTGCAGATCTTTGAAGGCGAGACGCTGCTGGGCACCGCCACCGCAGACAGCAGCGGCAACTGGTCGATTCCGCTGACCACGCCGCTCACCAACGCCACCCACAACTTCACCGCGGTGGCGACGGATGCGGCAGGCAACATCAGCGATCCGTCCGCCACCTTCACCCTGACGGTGGATACCCTGCCGCCAGCGGTACCGGTGCTGGTCTCGGTGGTGGATGATGTCGGCACCGTGGTGTCTCTCACCAGCGGCCAGCTGACCAACGACGCCAGACCGACCCTCAACGGCACGGCGAAAGCAGGCTCGACGGTGAACATCTATGACGGCAATCTGCTGCTGGGCAGCGTGGTAGCCGACGCCAACAGCGCCTGGAGCTTTACCCCAACCACGCCGTTGGCCGACGGTCAGCACGCCCTGACGGTGACCGCCACCGACGCGGTGGGCAACGTCAGTCTGTCGACTGCGGCCTTTAACCTTAACCTCGATGCCACCGCTCCGGGCGCGCCGGTCATCACCTCGGTGGTGGATGACATCGGCACGATCCAGGGCCCGGTGATCGGCGGCAATCCGACCAACGACAACCGTCTGACCCTCAACGGCACCGCCGAAGCCAACGCCGTGGTGCGCATCTACGACGGTACCACCCTCGTGGGCCAGGTGACGGCCAACGCCCAGGGTCAGTGGACCCTGCCGCAGACCACCACCGTTCTTACCGACGGGGTGCATAACTTCACCGCTACCGCCACCGATGCGGCGGGCAACCTCAGCGCGGCCTCACCGGTCGCGTCGGTCACCGTGGATACCGTCGCCCCGGGGGCGCCTGGCGCCTTCACCGTGCTCGAGAGCGGCGGCCGGGTCAACGGCACCGCCGAGGCGGGCAGCACCGTGACCATTCTCGGCACCGACAACGTGACGGTGCTGGGTACCGGCATCGCCGACGCCAGCGGGAGGTTCAGCATTGCGCTCTCCACGCCGCAGGTTAACGCTGAGCTGCTGCACGTCTTTGCCACCGACCGGGCCGGAAACGCAGGTCTGGCGGTGGATCTGAGAATGCCGTACTCGCTGGTGCCGAACCCACCGGTCATCGCCAGCGTCAACGACAACGCGGGCAGCATCATCGGCAACCTGCTGAACGGGCAAGTCACGGACGACACCACCCCAACCCTGACCGGGACCGCGCAGCCGCTCTCCACCATCACCCTGTATGACAACAACGTGCTGTTAGCCACGGTGACCACCAACAGCGCGGGGATCTGGACGTATACCCCAACCGTGCCGCTGGGTAATGGCAATCACGCCTTTACCGCCACCGCGGGCAACGCGGTCGGCACCAGCCCGGCCACGCCGCTGAGCTCGATTGTGGTGGATACCGTCGCCCCGGGCACGCCGCAGGGGACCTTTAACGCCGACGGCAGCGTGCTGAGCGGGACCGCCGAAGCGGGCAGCACCATCACCCTGCTCCTGAGCGATAACAGCGTGGTGACTACCACCGCCAACGCCCAGGGCAACTGGAGCTACACCTTCCTCGACAAGCAGTCCGAAGGGGAGCGGATCACCCTCTCTGCCACCGATGCGGCGGGTAACACCTCCGCCACCGGGACGGTGATTGCGCCAAACCTGCCGCTGTCGGCCAGCGACAACGTGGTGGGGCTGGATCTGACCACTAACGCCACCGTCAGCACTGCCCAGTACAGCGACTATGGCGTCCAGCTGGTAGGCGGCGTCGGCAACGTGCTGTCGCTGCTGGGGGATAACTCCGCCCAGGTGACCTTCACCGTACCTACCGGCGGCAGCGCGGATATGGAGATCAACGCCAGCGCCACCGGTATTGTGCTCTCCCTGCTCAACACCCTGGAGATCGTTGTTCAACGCTGGAACGGCACCACCTGGACCACTGAGGTAGATACCGGCCTGCCGCAGTTCGCTAACCTGCTGACCCTCGGCGCCAGCGGCGTGACCCTGAACCTGACCGGCCTGCCGGGCGGGCAGTATCGCGTCCTGAGCTACAACACCAACCTGCTGGCGACCGGGTCGTACACCAGCCTTGATGTGGACGTCACGCAAACCACCGCGGGCACCCTGACCGGTACCCTGGTGCAAAACGGCAACGTCATCACCGATACCGATCCGGTAAGCGGCAGCGACAGCGCCCCGAACGGCACGGTAGTCACCAGCGTCACCAACGCCAACGGCATCACCACCAACGTGGCGTCGGGCGCGGCGGGCACTACCATCAACGGGCTGTACGGCACCCTGACCCTGCACGCTGACGGGAGCTACACCTACACCCTGACCGA
The DNA here is from genome assembly GCF_049974505.2 of Leclercia sp. TB492. Classification (NCBI taxonomy): domain Bacteria; kingdom Pseudomonadati; phylum Pseudomonadota; class Gammaproteobacteria; order Enterobacterales; family Enterobacteriaceae; genus Leclercia; species Leclercia sp. TB492. The sequence goes on from NZ_CM127572.1 coordinate 3,599,903, forward strand.
CACCCGCGCCACGGTGCTGGGCCGGACCGATACCTTCACCTACAACATCGCCGGGAAAGGGGCCACGGACGACGCCCGACTGATCATCACCCTCGGTGAAAACACGGTGCGAAACAGCGTCACGGCGGTGGACGATACCGCCTCGCTGACCTTCAACACGCAGGTACAGGCCATCGACTACGGTCCATCGAGCCAGAGCGGCTTTACCGTGGTAGGCGTCAACCTGGGTAACGTGCTGAACCTCAACCTGCTGGACGATCGCAGCGAAACCATGAAGTACAGCGTGGAGGAGGGCACCACCCGCACCATGACCATCCAGGGAAGCGTTGGTGGGGTCGCGCTGGCCTCGGTGTTTGACCTGTATATCTACAAGTTCAACCCGGCGACCCAGAGCTACGAACGGATGCGCACCGAGGCAGGCTGGCTGCGGGCGCCGCTGCTGGGCGGCACCTCGGCACCGCTGACGCTGACCCTGCCGGCGGGTGAATATCTCTTCCTGATGAACACCGCGGCGGGGATCACGGTGCTGACCGGCTACAGTATCAACATCCTGGAAGATCATGTTTATGCCGTTTCCAGCATCGCCGCCGCCACGACCGGCGACGTGTTGCAGAGTGACGTGGTGCCGGCCGGCACGCTCGTCACCCAGGTGAACGGTATTAACGTTAACGCCACCGGCACCACGCGTATCGAAGGGCAGTACGGCGACCTGGAGATCGACGCACAGGGGAAATACACCTATACCCTGCGCAACGGGGTGGGCGCCGACCTGATCAGCACGCCGGACACCTTCGTCTATACCGTGACGGCACCGAATGGCGATAAGGACACCGCCTCGCTGAACATCACCCCAACGCCGGTGCCGCTGGATGCGGTCAGTGACGTCAGCGATGCGCTGGTCTTCGAAACCACCTCGCAGGTCGCAGCCTATCGTGATGATTCGGTGGGTAGCGCGAACTGGAACGCGGCCCTGCTGGCCTCTACCTCGGGCAGAGGGAGCGGCGAGTTTGTGGTGGCGGCCAACACCGCCCTGCATGACGTCGTGCTCCACTTCAACGTCGCCTCGCTGCTGTCGCTGGGCGGCCTGAGCGTGAACTGGACCATTACCGGGGCAGGGGTGACCAGAACCGGCTCCTTCAACGGCGGCCTGCTGCTGGGGGGCACAGCCACCATTAACCTCCCGGATCTGGATCTGAATGCCGGGACCTACACCCTGAGCTTTACCGGGTCTATGGGCCCGCTGGGGTTAGGCCAGATCTCCATCACCCCTTACGTCACCGGTACCACCGTGTTCCTGAACAGTGAGCTCACCACTGCGGGCCACACCGTCACCGGCAATATCTTTGACGGCTCGGATTCGGGCGGCGTGCTGGATCAGCTCCATTCGGTGGACAGCCGTCTGAGCATCACCAGCTATACCGGCACCGTCACCACCCTGGATCCGTACACCACCGCCACGGCCACCGCCAACATTCAGGGGCATTACGGCGTGCTGAACATCGGGGTGGATGGGCATTACACCTACACCCTCAACAGCGGCGTCTCGCTGGCCTCGATGACCACGAAGGAGACCTTTACCTACAAACTGACCGGCGACAACGGCACCACCGATACCGCGACCCTGACCATCGACATGGCACCGAAGTTTGTCAGCTCCGAGCATAGCGATACCTTCACCGGTAGCGCCTATGGCGACACGCTGATTTACGAGGTGCTGAACAACACGGCGGGTAACGGTACGGCGGGCAACGGCAGCAACGACCACTGGACCAACTTCTCCCTGGCGCAGGGAGACAAGATCGACATCAGCGATCTGCTGGTGGGCTGGAACGGCAGCAGCGCAACGCTGGGTAACTATCTGCATGTCACTAACAGCAATGGCAATACCGTGATCTCCGTCGACCGAGACGGAGCGGCAAATATTTACACCAATACTACACTGGTAACATTGGATAACGTTCAGACAACCTACGAGGAGCTGGTTAACCAACAACACATCATCACCGGATAGCGCTAATAACAAGACCCGGGCGCACGTCGCCCGGGCTTAACATTATAAAGTTGTTCAGTTTTTTAGGGATAATGCCATGAACAAAGTACCTTGCTGGTGGCTGGGGTGCTGCCTGTTGTCCGGGCACGCCCTGGCGGCCGACTCGCCTGCGGTCATTAATTTTGGGCAATTAAGCGAAAACCAGGAGCTGCCCTCTCTGAATGGACGGGTCGCCCTGCCGACAAGCCAGGCCGCGCCCGGCACCTTAACCCTGGGCGATGCGGTGACACGCGCCGTTAACTGGCACCCCACCATTCGCGAAGCGGTGGGCAAACTCTACGAACAGATCCAGCAGGTCGACGTCGCCAAATCGAAGTACTACCCGCAGATCAGCGCCGGCATCAACAACGGCTACAGCAATAACTCCAGCGACACCGGTTTTACCCCCTCCGTGGTGCTCTCCCTCTCCCAGATGCTCTATGACTTCGGCAAGGTCGCCAGCCAGGTGCGGGCCGAAGACGCGGGCGTGGTCCAGCAGCAGGCCAACGTGCTGCTGAGCATTGATACCATCGCCCGGGATACCGCCACCGCGCTGGTGCAGGTGCAGATGTGGCAGCAGATGGTGGAGACCGCCGAAGAGCAGCTTGAGGCGCTGAGCAGCATCGGCACGCTGACGCGCCAGCGCAATGACGAAGGGGCCACCTCGCTCTCCGACGTGGTGCAGACCGACGCCCGTATCGAAGGGGCGCGCTCGCAGCTGATGCAGTATCAGGCGAATCTCGACAGCGCCCGCGCCACGCTGATGAGCAACCTCGGCTGGAGCAACCTCAACGCGGTCAGCAACGCCTTCCCGGCTAAACTGGCCCAAAGCTGCGACATCAAGGAGCCGGATGACCGGCTGGTGCCCGCGGTGCTTTCTTCCTGGGCACAGGCCAACGTGGCCCAGGCGAATCTCGACTACGCCAACGCCCAGATGACCCCCACCGTCTCGCTGGAGCCGGAGGTTCGCCACTACATAAACAATCGCTACCCCGGTCACGACACCCTGGATAAAACCCAGTACAACGTGTCGGTCAACGTCGAGATGCCCATCTACCAGGGCGGCGGCCTGAGCGCCCGGCGCAACGCCGCCAGCCACGCGGTGGAGGCGGCCCAGTCCAACGTGCAGCGCACCCGGCTGGATGTGCGGCAGAAACTGCTGGAGTCCAAAAGCCAGGTGATGAGCCTGATGAGCACCCTGCAAATTCAGTCCCGCCAGGAGACCCTCAGCCAGCGCACCCGCGAACTCTATCAGCAGCAGTATCTGGATCTCGGCTCCCGCCCGCTGCTGGACGTGCTGAACGCCGAGCAGGAGGTCTTCCAGACTCGCTTTACCCAGTGGCAAACCGCCGGACAGCTGCATCAGCTGCAGATCAACTGCCTGTATAACACCGGGCGGATGCGCAACGCCTTCGACCTTGAAAACCACACCATTCAGTCAGTGGAGATCCAGCCATGACGCGAGACGATATCCTTCACGAGGAGCCACTGACGCAGGAGGCGCTGGAGCACTGGGCGCAGGCGTTTGGCTATGTCGCCACCCGCTACCGGGTGGCCTGCTCCCCGGGCGCGCTGGTGGCCGGTGCCCCCTGGCTGCAGGGGAAAAGCAAAACCCCGGCCCTCACCGGGCTGGCCCGCGAGGCAGGGCTCTCCTTTCGGCTGCTGAGCAACGGCGAAGAGTCCATCAACAGTTGGCGTCTGCCGGTGGTGGTGGAGCTAAACGACGGCAAGATCGGGGTGATTGAACATTTCGACGGCGAAGACATGCTCGACGTCTGCTTCTTTGACGGCAAGGCGCAGACCAACCGCATCTCGCTGGCGAAGCTGCTGCCGGCCATTCATCAGGTGGTGGCCCTGCGCCCGCTGGCGGCGTTGAAAGACAGCCGCGTGGATGCCTATATCTCAAAGTACCGCCCGGACTGGCTCTACCGCCTGGTGATGCGCGACCTGCGCCCCTACACCTACGTAATGCTGGCGGCGCTGTTCATCAACCTGCTGTCGCTGGCCGGAATTTTGTTCTCGATGCAGGTCTATGACCGGGTGATCCCGGCTCAGTCCTACCCTACCCTGTACGTGCTGACCATCGGGGTGCTCATCGCCACCCTGTTCGGCTTTATCCTGCGTCTCGCCCGCAGCCACATTATGGACCTGCTGGGAAAACGCGCTGACCTGCGCGTGTCGGACCGGGTGTTCGGCCATGCCCTGCGCCTGCGCAACAGCGCGGTGCCCCGCTCCACCGGCAGCTTTATCTCCCAGCTGCGCGAGCTGGAGCAGATCCGCGAGATGGTGACCTCCTCGACCATCTCCACCATTGTCGACCTGCCCTTCTTCTTCCTCTTTGTGGGGGTGCTGGCGATCATTGCCCCGTCGCTGGCGTGGATCGCCCCGGTGGCGGCGGTGCTGATGGTGCTCCCGGGCCTGCTGCTGCAGAAAAAGCTGGCGGCGCTGGCAAAGCAGGCGGCTCATGAATCGACCCTGCGCAACGCCGTGCTGGTGGAGAGCGTGCAGGGGCTGGAGGACATCAAGCTGATGCAGGCGGAGAACCGCTTCCTGCAACAGTGGAACAGCTACGTTCAGATCACCGCCGAGTCGGGCCTGAAGACCCGCGAGCTGACCCAGGGCCTGATCAGCTGGGGGATGACCATTCAGAGTCTGGTCTACACCGCGGTGATTGTGGTGGGCGCCCCGATGGTGATCGAAGGCGAGATGACCACCGGTGCGGTGGTGGCCGCCTCGATGCTGGCCTCGCGGATGATCGCCCCGATGGCAACCCTGTGCGGTGTGCTGGCCCGCTGGCAGCAGGTCAAGGCCGCCAAAGAGGGGCTGGACAACATCATGCAGCTGCCGACCGAGAACCAGCGTGAAGAGACGCCGATCCGCCAGGACGTGCTGCGCGGCCACTACCTGTTCGATCAGGCGCAGTTCGCCTACGCGGGCGACGCGCAAAACCCGGCCCTGCGCATCAACCGGCTGGAGATCAAACCCGGCGAGCACGTGGCGATCCTGGGCCGTAACGGCGCGGGCAAATCGACCCTGCTGCAGGCGATGGTGGGCGGTATGGATCTGGTCGGCGGCGAGCTGCGGCTCGACAACCTCAGCCTGCCCCATCTCGACATGGCGGACGTGCGCCGCAACGTCGGCCTGATGAGCCAGAACGCGCGGCTGTTTTACGGCACCCTGCGCGAAAACATCACCCTCGGGATGCCGCGCGCCACCGACGAAGAGATTTTTGCCGTGCTGGAGATGTGCGGCGCGGCCACCTTTGTGCAGAAGCTGGCGAAGGGGCTGGACCATCCGATCATGGAGAACGGCGTCGGGCTCTCTGGCGGCCAGCGCCAGTCGATTTTGCTGGCACGTATGTTCCTGCGCGATCCCAACGTCGTCCTGCTGGACGAACCTACCGCCTCGCTGGATGAGCATACCGAACGCGAGTTTATCCAGCGCCTGAGCCAGTGGCTGGGCAACCGGACCCTGATCGTCGCCACCCACCGGGTGCCGATGCTGGAGCTGGTGGAGCGCGTGGTGGTGCTGAAAGAGGGAATGCTGGTGATGGATGCGCCGAAAGCCCAGGCGCTGAGCAACAGCCGGATGCAGCAGCAACAGCAGGCGAATGGCCGGGAGTGGAAAAATGAAAATCAATCAGCATGATGCCGCCGCGATGGACGACCTGGATAACGCCCTCGGCTCCGAGAGCGGCTATACCGGGGCCAGAAGCATTGTGATCTTCAGCCTGCTGCTGTTTGTCGTCGCCGGGGTGTGGGCGTGGTACAGCATTCTCGACGAGGTCTCCACCGGCACCGGGAAGGTGATCCCCAGCTCCCGCGAGCAGGTGTTACAGTCCCTCGACGGCGGGATCCTCGCCGAGCTGAAGGTCCACGAGGGGGATCAGGTGCAGGCCGGCCAGGTGCTGGCGCGCCTCGACCCGACCCGCTCCGAATCCAACGTCGGTGAAAGCGCCGCCCGCTACCGGGCGTCGCTGGCCTCCAGCGCCCGTCTGCATGCGGAGGTGAACGATCTGCCGCTCACTTTCCCACCCGAGCTGGCGAAATGGACCGACCTGATCGCCGCCGAAACCCGGCTCTACAACTCCCGCCGCCAGCAGCTGGAAGACTCGCGCCGCGAGCTGCGCCAGGCGCTGGAGCTGGTTAACGCGGAACTCGCCATCACCCAGCGACTGGTGAAAACCGGCGCCGCCAGCCACGTCGAAGCCCTGCGCCTGCAGCGTCAGAAGAGCGATCTGGAGCTGAAACTCACCGACCTGCGCTCGCAGTATTACGTCCAGGCCCGGGAGGCGCTGTCCAAATCCAATGCCGAAGTGGATATGGTCTCGGCGGTGCTGAAAGGGCGTGAGGACTCGGTCACCCGCCTGACGGTAACCTCTCCGGTGCGCGGTATCGTGAAGAACATCAAGGTGACCACCATCGGCGGCGTGATCCCGCCGAACGGCGAGATGATGGAGATTGTGCCGGTGGACGACCACCTGCTGATTGAGACTCGCCTGTCGCCGCGCGATATCGCCTTTATCCACCCCGGCCAGAAGGCGCTGGTGAAGATCACCGCTTACGATTACGCCATCTACGGCGGGCTGGACGGCGTGGTGGAGACCATCTCGCCGGATACCATCCAGGATGAGGCCAAACCGGAAGTGTTCTATTACCGGGTATTTATCCGCACCAGCCAGGATTACCTGGTCAACAAAGCGGGCCGGCACTTCTCCATCGTCCCGGGGATGATTGCCACGGTGGATATCAAGACCGGCGAGAAATCGGTGATGGATTATATGATTAAGCCGTTCAACCGGGCGAAAGAGGCGCTGAGGGAAAGATAGTGTTTACCCTCTCCTTTTGAGAGAGGGCTGGTGTGAACCGGAAGTATTGCCGGGTGGCGGCTACGCCTCACCCGGCCTGAAACAACACCGTCCAACGCTTCACGGTATCAGCTATGTGCGTCAGGATGGATCTGCATGCTCAATCAGTCGCGTAAGCGCTTTGAAAACATCCTGTCCTGCGCCAAATCAAGGGTCGAACTGTAGCGAATCCTGGGTGCATTTGCGCTGGATAGCTTCAGGTAAGTAGAGACGAAAGAATTAATGGGTTTGCCGCAGGAGATAGAATGCCGGGTCATACTTATTAGCGGATAAACTTATCCCGATAATAGCGGCGAGCAACATAAACCGCGATATTCCCGTATATGAAGCCGCCCAACCCGCCTGATATTATCAGGCCCGGCGTACCATAATAAGAAGAGCCTGCCCCCACGCACAGACCACAGATCAGCAGTCCACACCATGTTTGCCAGTGACGAAAAATGAGTTTATACGCGCTTCGCCAGCGCTTGCCGCGCTCCTGAAACGTAAGATGTGAAAGTTCAGGAATGCTTTTTAACGTCCAGTAGATTTTCATCCGCGCCTCCATGTCGAGGAAAGCATTGAGTCTTGCTTAATCCGCTATCAGGCTCATGCATACTCTATGAATCAAAAAAAGGACGCCATCCGGTGAAGTAGCGTCCCTGAGCGTCCAGGATATAAAGGCTAACCTTCATATTTATCCTTTCATAGTATCTATCGTTGTTCACCTGCCAAATATGGTACCGAAGCGCTGATATTCTGCGGTGAAGCGTTCAGAGCCAAAGCGACGCGGCAAATCGGGTCGTTAACCTTTGATGAGTTTCGGGGTTGCACGGTCGATGCCCTCGCCCACCGGGGCGTAGGATCCCCGGTAAGCTGTTCACCAGCCTGCATCCCTGCAGGCTATGCCCTCCCGGCGCGTCCCTGCGCTTCGCCCCGGCCTTCCGAATACGCTTTGGCGAGGTTCAGCCGAACCAGGGCGCCGCTGTAGGCCATTTATTATCAGTGAGTTATTCCATTGCGTTAAAGGCAATAAAATTACCGGGGATAATTCAGCCCTTGGGGTATGTGAACGGCATTATTCAGGCAATGCGTACACCACCACCTGATCGCCCACCTGATCCTTCAGGATAGTATTCCCGCCTGCGACGAACGCCACATACTGACGGCCTTTGTACTCATAGACCGACGGGTTCGCTACCGCAGGGGCTTCAACCTGATCGGCCCACAGCTCTTCACCGCTCTCAACAGAGTAGGCGCGCACTTTGGCATCCATCGAGGCACCGATAAAGATCACGCCCCCCGCCGTCACCGCCGGGCCGCCAATGGTCGGTGAACCCCAGCTTTCCGGCATAAAGAAGCCATACTGCTGCGATGCGCCAACAGGACGACGCCACTTCACATCACCGGTATGCATATCCAGCGCCACGATTTCACCAAACGGCGGCTTCCAGCACGGCATACCCAGCCAGTTATTCGCCACCATCAGGCGCAGACCATAAGGTGCCCCTTCCTGAGGCGCAAAACCGCTCTCATTCCCGGCGCTTTTATCCGCTTTATCGTAATCTTCACGGCTGTAGAGCTTCACGTACTGCACGATATGGGAAGTGTTAACGATAGCAATCTGCTTGTGTGGATCGAACGCCACCCCGCCCCACTGTACGCCGCCGGCGCTGTCCGGATAGGTGAGCGTGCCTTCGCCTTTGGTGACAGGCGGCGTGTACATGCCGTCATAGGTGAGATTGTCCCACAGGCGAGTACACTGCCCGGCACCGACGACATCCGCCAGCTTCCAGATCTCTGGTTTTTTCGACTGATCGAGCAGCGGCGCAGGTTTCGTCGGGAAAGGTTGCGTTGGCGAGAGAACTTCGCCCTGCACCGAACCATCGCCCTGCGGTACCGGACGCTCTTCGATAGGCCAGACGTCTTCGCCCGTCAGACGGTTAACCACAAACAAAAAGCCCTGCTTGGTGGCCTGAATCAGCGCCGGGATCTGCTTACCGTTTACGGTGATATCCATCAGCGTCGGCGCAGAGTTGATATCGTAATCCCACACGTCGTGGTGCACCCACTGACGAGACCAGACGACTTTACCGGTGTTGATGTCCAGCGCGGTGGTAGAGGTGCCGAGTGGAATAGGATCGACGCGGTTGCCACCCCAGTAGTTGGGGGACGGAGATGAAACCGGGAGATAGACCAGGCCGTTGGCCTCATCGGCGGACATGTGCGTCCAGACGTTGGCCGTCCCGGTACGTTGGCGGATCTCAGCCGGGATCGCATCAAAGGTCCATTCGCGCTCGCCGGTGCGGGCATTGATGGAAAATACGCTGCCCGGAGGCGCTTCGGCATAGGCCCAGTCTTTACCGGCCCAGCCCACAATCAGATGGTCGCCCACGACGGTCGGCGGCTGCAGGATAGATAGCGGGTACTTGGCATTAACCGTGTTCCACTGATTGATGTCCAGCACGCCATTGTCCGCAAAGCCGCTGCACGGCTTGCCGGAATCGGCATCCAGCGCGAAGAGCTTACCGTCAACGGTGCCCATATAAACCATCTTCTGACACGCCTCTCCGGCGACCGGATCTTTTGCCTGCCAGTAAGAGACGCCGCGGTTTTTCAGCACCGGCTGGGTCAGCGCCTTGCGTGACGATTTGGTGTCATAGTGCCACTTCTCTTTACCCGTGCCCGGATCCAGCGCAATCAGGCGATCGAAAGGGGTACCGATGTAGAGCGTCTCATTTGCGAAGATGGGCGTGGCGGACCAGACGGTAGCCGGGGTGTCGCCTTTGCCATCCGAGACGTCGCCGGTATGGAACTCCCAGACTTTTGTTAATTTACCGACGTTATCCGCCGTAATCTGCGTCAGCGGACTGTATTTCTGCGCGTTAAGCTGCCCATGGAAACTGTCCCAGGTGGCCGCAGAGGGCACCAGCGGGGACGCAGGTTGCTTGACCGACGCGGCTTTCTCTCCGCCTTCCTGACCGGTTGATGCCTCGTCAGTGGTTTTTGTGGTGCCCGGCGCCTGCTGATCGGCCGCGTCCACATTAAGCTCTTCCTGAGTCCCCTGAGAGGCTTCAGCGGCTTTATCCTGCGCCTGCAGCGAGAGTGGAGTAACCAGCAGCGCCAGCGCTGTCATGCTGACCTTAAAGACGGAATAGTGTTTATCGTTATGCACGGGTGGCTCCTCAGGCTCTGACGCGGGGATTGTGACGAACGGAATTGCTGCTCAGCATAATCAGACCAATCAGGCCGACCACCATAGCTGCCGTAATGATGTACTGGTGCAGCAGCGCGGCTGCAAAACCAATCCCAAACAAGAACACGAGGGTGACAATAATCAGGAAAATGCGCCCGCCGCGACGGGTTGCGGCACGCAAAATAAAGCTCAGTATTGCCAGAAATACGCAGGCGATGGCCACGCCCAGCGCACCAATAGTGCCGGTGACGCCTGTAAGCGGTGTCAGCCAGGCATATAACGCCACCGCGAAGCCAATGACCGCGGCCAGCAACAGCAATATGCTGCCGACGCGGGAGGGTTGAGAGTGCAACATACCAGGAAGTCCCCTTATAAAATAAACAAGTCACTCAAACGGCGTTTTCATGGGCAGTTGCAGCTATTTTCATTCTCGTACACGCTAAAAAAACAGCGCAGTATGAAGAACAGCGGCATATTCCACTAAACGTATCAGAGTATAGAAGATGATTTATTTAAGGGGGCTGAACCGTCTGCCGTGTTTAACTTTTTGCCCGCAGCAAATTTTCAGACACGCGTCGATTCGCCTGTTTGAACGCCTCAGCGTTATGGCCGAGGGACTTCAGCTGTCCCCGGCTCTCTTCTAACGCCGTTTCAAGTTTATCCACTTCATTGGAGAGACGGGAAACCATAATGAAGAGTATCGCGACCCCTGTAACGACAGGAACAATTAACCACCATGACACAAACATGTGCGTAACCCTGGAAGATAATGAACGTAGTTACAGTCTTATTAGCTCCATGAGTAAAAACAATAATAACAATTGATGAGTTTTGTAGGCCGGGCAAGGCGTAGCCGCCACCCGGCGTTGTCGCACAAGCGCTACGTACCCGAAACCTTCGGGAAAATCTCCAGATATTTCTCCGAGCCATAAAACGGGATCACCAGAAACGCCATGCCCGCCGTTCCGCTGGCTAACTGCACCGCCATATCGCCGTTGCGGGTAATAAACAGCGTCCGGTCCTGCCAGCGGCAACCGACGCTCATATCCGGGGTGCAATTTTTAAACTTCGTTAACAGCACGCCCTCTTTGCTCAGGAAGAAGTACCGGCTTTCGGCATCGGACGGTTTTGCCGCCGACTCATCCAGCAGCGCGTAGGTCTCCTCCCGCAGCGTTCTGTTTTGCGCATCCAGCGATTTCACCTGCAGCGATCTGCCAGGATAGTTGAAGCGTAACTCCACCATCGCCGCGTTGTCGGCTCTGACATACAGAGTCTCGGCCAGATCGTTTGCGCCGTAGTATTTTCCCCCGCCCGGCTGAAGCGGTTTCGTCATAAAGCGGTACACCGTGTGGCTGCGAATATCCTGGCGGTTCGGATACTCCGCATTAAATTGCGCTTTCTGCGGCGAGTTGACGACGCAGCCGGTGAGTAACAGCAGACAGAGCAGGACAGACAGTTGACGCATTACTATTCCCCATGCAGGTATTCAGAGTATGTTGACGGTGCGCGCTAACCAGCCAGGAAGATGCTCTCTGTACCAGCTGAGGTAGGCCTGAAAATCGCTTTTCTGCCGCGCATGCAGCAGTAAAACCACCTCCGTCACAATCCAGGCTTTCGCTATGGCGATCTCTTTGGCTAAGTCACGCGCGTCGGAATAACAGGCAATAAGACTATAACGATCGGCCAGCGTATTGAATGCCTGAAGGGTGCCCATCCCCTTAATCAGGGGGGCGAGGTCGATAGCCGGGCTTCCCGTGCCAAACCGTTCCCAGTCAAAAAGCACCCACTCGCCGTTATCTCTTTGGCCCCAGTTACCCGCATTACTGTCGCCGGAAATTAAACCCGGATGCCGAAACAGCGCCTCGCTGTGCTGATGAAAACGGCGCATCTGCTGTGCTGCGCTTTCTGGTAAGGCCAACAGCGCGAGGGAGGCCTCAAGCGCGGCAGCTGACCAGCCGTGGGGATGATAAGTCCATGAAGGATCCGGCGGATGATCGTGCAGGCGGGCCAGCATCGACAGCACCTCATCGCCTGCTACAGCGTCCTGATCCACCGGGTGGGGAATATATTCCAGCCTTATTTTGCGCCGGGAGGCATCAGCGAACAGCAGCGCAGGAGAAGCGATCCCCGCATGGCGAAGTCGCGGCGCAGCGGAGTGATAAAACGCAAACTCCACCTCACTGACGGGATATTTTTCGATGACCTGGTGGCCCTCTTCCTCGCCGATCAGCGTGACGTTCGCCGCACCCATTCTGGATAAATTCTGTTCAGACATGCTTGATTCCTGTTATGCCCCCTTCGCCCCAGACTGCCAGTAAAGCGGCGACCCAAACGCTTCCACGTAGTAATCAATGACCGCCCGCACGTTCAGCGGCGGGTGGCGCGTATGGGGGTAGATCGCCGCAATGTTTAGGGGCTCGGTATTAATGGAGGTCTCGTGGTCCGGCAGCAGCTTCACCAGCTCACCGCTGTGGAACCGGTCGCCAATCAGCCAGTCCGGAAACAGCACAATCCCCATCCCGCCCAGCGCCGCGATAAGCAGGGTTTCGGCGTTATTGGAGGACATCAGCGGCGTAACGGGATAGTGGATCCACGCCTCGCCGGGCCGACGCAGCAGCCAGCGGTTGGGGCCGGACGAGCCGCGGTAGACCAGGCATTTGTGCCCCATAATGTCGTCCGGCGTTTTCGGCGTGCCGTATTTGCGCAGGTACGCCGGAGCGGCGGCGAGGTGATAAAACTGCTGGCCTAGCACCCGGGCGTGAAAAGAGGAGTCGGTCAGCGCACCGATGCGAAAGATCACGTCGGCGGCATCCCGATGGGGGTCAATAAAGTCATCGGTCAGCGTCAGTTCGATGCTGAGACGGGGATAACGCTCCGTCAGGCCGGGCAGCCAGGGGGCGATATGCCGCTGGCCGAAAAAGACCGGGGTGTTGATGCGGATAACGCCAGAAGGCTCCCGCTTGCGTTCGTCCAGCTCCCGGCGCGCCTCGTCAAGATTGCCGAGCATCTGGCGGGCAAAACGAATAAACAGATGGCCGCTCTCGGTCGGGATAATCGCCCGCGTATTGCGGTAGAACAGCTGCTGGCCGAGGGCATCTTCCAGCTGGTGGATAACGCGGGAAACCTGCGACGCCGAAATCCCCTCCCGACGCGCCACCACGGAAAAGTTCTGGGTTTCATAAACCGCAATAAAGATCTGCAGCCAGCGAACACTGATATTTGCGACATCGTCCATTAATGCATTTCCTGCACAGGTGTTTATTGCATTATGGCATTTTTCTCACGGATGTTCAGGCGTACGCTTCCCGGCCTCAACAACGGAGAGACGACGTGGTATGCAACTTATATTGATTTTATTGGTGATCGCGGGCGGCATGGGGCTGTCCGTCGAGGCAGGACTGCTGGGCCCGCTCGGCGGTGAAGTGGGCGATCTGTGGGCCACCTTTAGCGTGTTCGGCGTCGGTGCCGCCCTGACGTTTTTGCTGATGCTGTTTTTCAGCCCGCGCAACAGCCCGTCGTTTTTTGCCCAGCCCTCATGGCAGCTGCTGGGTGGGGTGCTCGGCCCGGTGTACGTCATTATTCTGACCATCGCCACCCCGGCGATCGGCATCGCCATGACCATGATTGGCATCCTGGCGGGCCAGGTCTTTAAAAGCCTGATCATCGACCACTACGGCCTGCTGGGCACGCCGCACCGCAAAATTGACAGTAAACGCATCATCGCGCTGGGGTTCATCATCGCCGCGCTGGTTCTGGTTGCACAGGGGTAACAGTATGACATTTATCATGATTATTCTGGCGGTTATCGGGGGTGCGACGCTGAGCATTCAGGCCGCCATCAACGGCCAGCTGGGCAGCAAAGTAGGCGTCTTCAAAAGTGCGTTCCTGACCTTTTCCGTCGGCGCGCTGATCACCGCCCTGCTGATCTTCTTCTTTGAACCGAAACAGGCCGTGACCCTGCTGGACGTGCCGAAATGGCAGCTGCTGGGCGCAATGTTTGGCGTGCCCTACATCGTGATCATGGTGCTGGCCGTGCAGCGTATCGGTACGGCGGTCGCTACCGTGGCGGTGATTTTCGGTCAGCTGACCATGAGCATGCTGATCGACAATTTCGGCTGGCTGGGTAATGCGGCGATTCCGTTTTCGATGAGCCGTCTGGGGGCTGTCGTCTGTCTGGGGATCGCCCTGTTCTTTATCTATTCCAGCAGCCGAACGCCGGAAACGAAAGAAGAACCTGCGCAGGCAACATAATGCCCGGCGGCGCTGCGCTTGCACGGGCCTACGAGGGTGTTGTAGGCCGGGTAAGCGTAGCGCCACCCGGCAAATAGAGCCGATTCGCCAGCCCGCGGCAAATTGGTTATTATCCTCGCCTCTTTTATCCGCCGGTCAGCCTGATGTCTGCCATTATCGATACCTTTATTGCCCCGCCGTGCCACGACCCGATAGAGACGCTGTGGCAGGACGATCATCTGGTGCTGATCAATAAACCCAGCGGGCTGCTCAGCCTGTCGGGGAAGAATCCGCAAAATCTCGATTCCGTGCATTACCGGCTGGTGCAGACCTTCCCCGGCTGCACCCTGGTGCATCGCCTGGATTTCGGCACCTCCGGGCTGATGGTGATTGCCCGCAACAAGGCGATCAATGCCGCCCTGTGCCAGCAGTTCAGCCAGCGCAGCGTGACCAAGATCTACACCGCCCTGCTCTGCGGCCATCTGGCCGATGACGAAGGGGTGATAGATGCGCCCATTGCGAAAGATCCGGCGCTGTTTCCGCTGATGTCGATTTGCGCTATCAACGGCAAACCTGCCCGCTCCCGCTATCGTGTGGTGGAGCGTTTTTATCACGAAGGGACGGTGCCGGTGACGCGGGTTGCGCTTACCCCGGAGACCGGGCGCACCCACCAGCTGCGCATTCACTGCCAGCAGCTGGGCCACCCGATCCTGGGCTGCGATCTGTATGGCGGGCTCCTGCCGCCCGGCACCGAACGGACGCCGCGGCTTATGCTGCACGCCAGCGAGCTGCATTTTGCCCATCCCGTCAGCGGGGAGCCGATCGTCGCCCGCCATGCCAGCCCGTTCTGAAGGTGATAAGCCCTGCGTCAAATCACCATGCCCGGTTCTGCAAAACGACCCGGTAGCCATCGTGATCCACGAACGTCCGTCCGTTAACGTCCCAGTAGGGGTTAAAGGAATCCACGCCAGTAAAACCTGCGTCGATCATCCGGGCGCAGGCCTGCTCCCACTCCGCTTTATCGGGATAATAGAGAACGAACAGGTCCTCTTCGGTATGGGAGGGCTGGACCGGATGATGGTGACACACCGTAAACTCGAGGTGCCAGGGCAACGCTTCCTTGCCTGCCATAATCCCGCTGAATCCCTGATGATCCTGGAAGTCAGCAATCTTTTGCAGGCCCAGTCCCTGGCTGTACATCTGGAACGATCGTTCGGGGTCGGTAACGGGTCTGGCAATTCGCATATGGGTGAACATCCGGCGCTCTCCTGTGGAAGGTTCGTCAATGCGCCTTAGTCTATCTGCCCTGACGTTTTTCATTTCCCCGTGAGTGTCTTTGTTAATTTGCATGCTAAGGAAGTACCATCCATGGATTGCTTTTAATCACTTCATTCAGGACAGTAAATGAAAAGACGTTATGTTGTGGCTGATGTTTTTACTGATACCCCCTTTCAGGGCAATCCCGTCGCCGTCGTTTTAGACGCAGAGGATCTGAGCACGGAGCAAATGCAGCGGATTGCCGTTGAGTTTGGCTACAGTGAAACAACCTTTGTGCTTCCGCCGGACGATGCTGCCCATACCGCGCGGGTGCGGATTTTTACCCCCTCGCGTGAAATTCCGTTCGCGGGCCATCCCAACGTCGGCACCGCTTACGTGCTGGCAATCTATGCGGCGATGAATGACACGCCTCTGCCTGAGACGCTGCTGTTCGAGGAAATCGCCGGGCTGGTTCCTGTCAGGCTGTTAAAAGACAATGGCACGGTGACCGGTGGCGAACTGGTCACGCCGGAAGCCTTATCCTGTCGCTCGGAAGTCAGCCCGGAACAGGTTGCCGCCTGCCTGTCGCTGACTGCAGAAGATATTCGCACCGAGGTGCATAACCCGCTTGTCGCCTCGGTTGGCCTGCCGTTTCTGGTGGTGGAACTCGCCTCCCGGGACGCGCTTCGCCGCTGCGTGCCGAATTTGCAGGGGTTCCGCGCGGTGCTGCCGCTGGATGGCGCGGTCTCTGTGTATGCCTATACCCTTGATAAAGATGCCGGTGAACAGGGCGATCTCCAGGCGCGGATGTTGACCCCGCGCATGACGGAAGATCCGGCGACCGGTAGCGCCACCGCCGCGGTAACCGCCCTGCTGGCCCTGCTTCAGGATCAAACCACGCTGTCGCTACAGGTGAGCCAGGGCGTTGATATGGGGCGGGCAAGTTTGCTTTATTCGGGGTATGACGCCTCGTCAGGAAAACCCGTGGTTCGGGTGGGCGGCAGCTGTGTCATTACCATGGAAGGGGTGTTTACGCTTTAACGCTGCAACATCGCCGGGTGGCGGCTACGCCTTACCCGGCCTACGCACTTCCCCTTTTCTGAAGACGCCTCGCAAACCTTACATTCTCCCCAGCGCTACGCTTCCCCACGCTAAAACTCCAGGTTAATTTGCCATTACAGAACATGTAAACAAACGCACTTGCGCACAGTGCATAAGTGCATTAAACTGACCTACGTTCACCAGGATGGAGAATGACCACACCACTTACGTTAAGGAGCATCTCTGACTTTCGCGATACCTGGCTTGAGGACTTTTTTCTATATGGACGTCCACATGGAAAAATCCCGGCAGAGATAGCGTCAGCTCTGATGCGAAAACTCGACATCATCAACGCAGCGACCTCGTATCGGGATCTGCGTAGCCCACCCGGCAACAAGCTTGAAGCGTTGAGCTCGCCGCTTCTGGGTTGTTATTCGATACGCGTGAACAGGCAATACCGACTGATTTTCATCTGGTCAGGCGGTAAGGCGAAAGGGATTTATCTTGATCCTCATACCTACAATGCTCACCGATGAGCGATGCGTATGGGGACATCCGCTAAACAAGGCAGGTCATAAAATGGCATTCACAAACAGCACCCGTAAACCGACCACACCCGGCGATATTCTGCTTCACGAGTTTCTTGAGCCGCTGCATTTAAAAATTGCCGATCTGGCCGAGATGCTTAACGTGCACAGAAACAGCGTCAGCGCGCTGGTCAATAACAACCGAAAACTGACCACGGACATGGCCGTACGGCTAGCCCGGGCTTTTGATACCACCATTGAGTTTTGGCTGAACTTGCAGCTGAACGTGGATATCTGGGAAATTCAGCACGACGAGCGCATGCAGGCAGAACATCAGCAGATCATTACTGCGGCGGAGATGGTTGAGAGGAAGAAAGCGCAGCAGTCTGTAGCGTAATTCTAAGAGAGCATAAACTTATGAATGCGGGCCCTGTATTGGCCCGCAATGGAATACTCGTTTTTTCGGCCGCGGTTAGACCAACGCCAGTTCCCGCTCTAACACTTCAACGATTAACTGGTTTTTAGAGATTGAATGCTGTTTAGCAACTGCCGTCAGGCGGGCACCCAGGCGTCCAGATACCCGAACAGTCAGCCGTTCCTGTTGTTCTTCACGAAACGGCTGAATACCTTCTTCACGACAATCCTGTAAATATTCTGCCAAAGAGATTTCTCCCTCTTTATGCAGACCGGCGATACTGTCCGCGACAAAATCACAGTAACCAGCGACATTCAGGAACTTACCGCGAAACGCACCGATTTCAGCTTCAAAGGTAATGATGGCCGGTTGCCCTTCAATCATCATGATGTTGCTGATATATACCATTTTCCTCTCCTGTGAAGTGTATCGACCCTAATTATCTCTGATCCTTACAGAGACGAAGTGTGACAAGAGCACCGCGAACAACAAACCAGGATAATGACGTGCAACATCATTGTTGAGCTCCTTCTTCCCGCTGAACTGCAACAATTCATCGCATTCACATCTTTTCCTGAAGACGCCTCGCAGGAATGAAATCTGCCTTATATCCCTGCTTTAACAATGGCTATTTGCGGCGTAGGGTGTCTGTACGTCAGCAACATCTGGCGTCGGGATTGGCATCCTGCATAACATACTGGTAGCGCGAGGCTTTTTTTGCGCTATGCGTCCGGCTACACTCTAGGGTGGGCCGGGCGAGGGCGCTGAAAAGCGCGCCGGTTATCAGTATGTCCGGTTATGCCAACCTCGTCCGGCTCCGCCACCAATGGAAATTGGCATTTCCTGTGGCGGCGATAAACACATACTGAGGTTATTTATATGGCTACTATCAACCCGCTCATTACCGCCCCCTTCGACCACAACACCGACTTCACTGAACTGGCCGATAACTGCGAACGCTTCTGCGAAGCGATGCTGTGCGAAGAGGATCCGACAATGAAAATCGCCCTGTGCGGCCGCCTCGCTGCCTGCCTGGCACTGCTGAAACCGACGCTGCATGAGCCCATTCCCCGGGATCTTGAGGCATATCTCACCGTTGATTCCCTGCCCCTGCATCAGCCGGAGTTCGCACCGGAATCCGATGCGCTTTGCGGTTATTGTGAAGCGATCGCCCGGTTGTTAATCAGCAATACGCTGGCACCGGATACCGCCCGCACCATGAGCGATCTGCTGGCAGAGTTAACCGGCTATTTTGCCGATCGCCTGAAGGCGCCACGCTGGCTGACAACCGATGCGGGAGTGGAGTGGATTAACTAATGTGAATGTTTCCCCTCACGATAGCGTGAGGGGAAGATGACAGCTAAGGATGGCTGATGACATGAGCAATTTATCGCTCCAGGAAATACATGAACACTGCCTTCATACTACTCAAAAAATCATTCAGAGCTTCGGTTGGGATAGCATCATCGTAGGTTCGTTAAGCGAGGAAGACAAAACTTACCTTTGAGTACGAAGGGATATGATTATGCTGTCCTGCATGCAGCAATACTTTGCAAATATGATGCTCGCAGGAAGGAGTTCGCCATTTGCATGCTGGAAAATCTGAGAGCTCACAAAAAGAGTGCGCTTACAGGTAACGTCTTTATTATTGCTCTGATCTATTCGACAACATTTTGCAGCATGATGGAACTTGATGATGTGGTGATACATGACCCCCTGGAGGAGATGAAACCACGCTATCGATCGTATGGATTCTCACAAGTGTTTTACGCCCCCAACAAAATGTCCTCTGCAGTCGCTGATATTCAGACAACGATTCGACGCAAAGTGATGGGTATCCACTGAGATAAAAATCGACTGTTTGTCAGGCAAACGCGACCGCTGTAAACTCTGATGAAATGGTTAAAAACCAACCGGGAGACGTTATGATCAAGCAAAACAAAAAAATCGATTCTGTTAAAGCGACTGCTGCTGCCAAACGCGCCGCAGACTTCTGGGCAACTATTGACGGCAACAAACTTGCACAAGTGGGCCAGCGGGAAAAAGAGATGGACCTCGTTGGGCCAACAAAGAAAGCTGAACTTGTTAACGTCGGCTAACGGAGTATCCCATTACGCGGCACGTTCATCCCAGCCCTCTTCCTCCAGGGAGAGGGGATCCCTCTCACCCCACTTCCCGCATCTCCGCCGCCAGATACACCCGCACATAGCGCACAAACTTGCCGACAAACACCCCGGCGAACAGCCCGCCGGTGATGATGGCGAACGCACTCACTCCGGGGCGCAGCAGCACATCAGGCGCGATGGCGCTCATCACCCCCAGCACATACTTCACCGCAAAGGCGAGCATCATAAAAGGCAGGGCCGAATAGTCCGCCTCACGATAGATGCTGCGCGGCGCGGCGGCGCGGGCCACCGCCGTGCGTTTGATCAGGATGTAGCCCATCGCCGCGCCGCTGAGTAATCCCACCAGCCACAGGGAGCCGGTCGCCAGCGTCAGCTTGCGGAAAACCAGCAGATCGTAGATATCCCAGAGCAGAAAAATAGCCGGGATGATGGCCAGCTTCTCCAGCGCCACGGTCGCGGGCCTGCGCGCCTTGATGCCCCGGCTTATCAGAAACAGCAGGATGAGATAGACCCAGAAGGGAGTGTGGATCAGGACACCCGAAACGAAATCAATCATATGGCTCACCGTTGCAGCTAGCAGGATGACACCGCGTCACCGCTCCGGCTCAGTATTGACCAACGTACCCGATTCACCATCATACTTTATCAGGGTATTTAATCCTGCCCTTCGTTTACTCTTTATGAAGTAGCATTTTCCATGAATCACTGTAATCCATGCATAATATACTCAACCGCTTCGCTAGATTATTTTTTAGTCACTCTTACGCGCTGCGAATAATATAGGAAATCAATTAAGACTAATCCCACGTATTTTTATTTTTTATGCGCTATGCATCGCTTACCCTAATTGTAAACTTCAGTAAAGAGCCCCGCCACGCCTGGCATCGCGCGTTTCAACGAGACAGAGAAAAACGCGTTAAGCCGTTATCCCGGAAGGTCGTTTGATAACATCACCTTGAAGGAAAATATTCTAAAAACAAGCGAACCGATATTTCCTCCAACTCATCAGATGGACTGGAAATTATTTCAAAATTCTCGTTTGACTCTTCAAAAATAGCGGCTAAATTTAATTCTGAACGACAACGGATACGAATGAAAACGTATCTTACTGACATAAACGATGTATATGAGGAAACATAATATGGCAGAGCAACGTGGTGGTTCAGGTAATTTCGCACAGGATCGTGAAAAGGCTTCTGAAGCAGGGAAAAAAGGTGGACAGCAAAGCGGCGGTAATTTCAAAAATGATCCGCAGCGCGCTTCTGAAGCAGGCAAAAAGGGGGGTCAGCATAGCCATGGTGGCGGACGTAAATCTGACAACTCTTAATTCATCTCATTATTAAAGCCTGTTATTCACTTTAATCGGTACTCTGCGGGTCCGCGGGCTCGCAGAATTTTTATGTCACTGGAGAAAAGCGTATGAATATGAAAAGCATAGAAGATGTGTTTATTCACTTGCTATCTGACACCTACAGTGCAGAAAAACAGCTAACCCGTGCGCTGGCAAAGTTGTCCCGCGAAGCCTCCAGCCCGGATCTGAGCGCTGCGTTTAAAGCGCACCTGGAAGAGACCCACGGCCAGATTGAGCGTATCGATCAGATCGTGGAGAAAACGCCCAATATTAAACTGAAAAGAATGAAGTGCGTGGCAATGGAAGGCTTAATTGAAGAAGCCAATGAAGTCCTTGAAAGCACAGAAAAAAATGAAGTACGCGATGCAGCCTTGATCGCGGCGGCGCAAAAAGTCGAGCACTACGAAATTGCCAGCTATGGCACGCTCGCCACACTGGCCGAGCAATTAGGCTATACCCAGGCGGTAAAATTATTAGCCGAGACGCTGGAAGAAGAGAAATCCACCGATCTTAAACTCACCGATTTGGCCGTCGGTAATATTAATCAGAAAGCGGAAAAGTAAGCCTGAATTAACCGAACCCGAGGAAGAAAATATGAATCACGTAGAACACTACCATGACTGGCTACGCGATGCTCACGCCATGGAAAAGCAAGCCGAATCAATGCTCGAATCAATGGCCAGCCGCATCGATAATTACCCTGATGTACGCGCCCGAATTGAACAGCATATTTCTGAAACCAAGCACCAGATTACCCTGCTGGAAGAGATCCTCGATCGTAACGATATTTCCCGCTCGGTTTTAAAAGACTCCATGAGCAAAATGATGGCGTTCGGCCAATCGATGGGTGGCATGGCCGCATCGGATGAGATCGTGAAAGGTTCGATTAGCGGCTACGTTTTCGAGCAGTTCGAAATCGCCTGCTATACCTCCCTGCTGGCCGCGGCGAAAAAAGCCGGAGACGTGGCTTCGATCCCTGCCATCGAATCTATCCTCGCGGAAGAGCAGCGCATGGCCGACTGGCTTATCCAGCATATCCCGGATACCACGGAACAATTCCTCCTGCGCTCTGACGCCGAAGGCGTTGAAGCGAAAAAATAACCCAGGAGTGAGCCTATGTTTCGACACGTAAAACAGTTGCAATACACCGTTCGCGTCGCTGAGCCAAATCCCGGCCTCGCGAACCTGCTGCTTGAGCAGTTTGGCGGCCCTCAGGGCGAGCTGGCTGCCGCCTGCCGTTACTTCACCCAGGGTCTGGGCGATGACGATGCAGGCCGCAGAGAGATGCTGATGGATATCGCTACCGAAGAGCTGAGCCACCTCGAAATCATCGGGACGCTGGTCGGTATGCTGAATAAAGGTGCTAAAGGCGAGCTGGCAGAAGGCACCGAACAGGAAGCGGAGCTCTATCGCTCCCTGACGGCCAACGGTAACGACAGCCATATCACCTCCCTGCTGTACGGGGGTGGGCCACCGCTGACCAACTCCGGCGGCGTACCCTGGACCGCGGCCTATATCGACACCATTGGCGAACCTACCGCTGACCTGCGCTCGAATATCGCAGCGGAAGCGCGCGCCAAGATCATCTATGAACGCCTGATTAACGTCACTGACGATGTCGGGGTAAAAGATGCCCTCGCGTTCCTGATGACCCGTGAAGCCGCGCACCAGCTCTCGTTTGAGAAGGCGCTGCAGTCGATTCGCAATAATTTCCCACCGGGGAAACTGCCGCCTATCGAACAATATTCAACCACCTACTACAATATGTCTGCGGGTGACGATCTTCGCGGTAGCTGGAACAGCGACGAAAACTTCGAGTACGTTGCCGATCCGCAACCTGCCGTTGACGGTGGCGACGGGAGCGCTCAGGTCTCGCTTTCGAAAGAGCAGGCCGCTCTGTTGAAAGCGATGGCATCGCGCACCGAGTCGGATCCGAAGGCCAATCCGTTGACTGGCGCGGAGCTGGGGGCCGGTAAGAAAAAACCGTAACCCCGCGCCGAAGTAAATGCTGTACCACGATGCCCCGTTTCTTACGGGGCATTTCGCTGACAGGGGTAGAGTACGATGTTCGAACTCGATGCATTCCATCTCGCCAGGCTTCAGTTCGCCTTCACAGTGTCGTTTCACATTATCTTCCCGGCCTTAACCATCGGCCTCGCCAGCTATCTGGTGGTGCTCGAGGGCATGTGGCTGAAGACGAAGAATGACGTCTGGCGCTCGCTGTATCACTTCTGGTTAAAAATCTTCGCCGTTAACTTCGGCATGGGCGTGGTCTCCGGTCTGGTGATGGCCTACCAGTTCGGCACCAACTGGAGCGGCTTTTCCCAGTTTGCCGGGAGCATCACCGGCCCGCTGCTCACCTATGAAGTGTTAACCGCCTTCTTCCTCGAAGCGGGTTTCCTCGGCGTGATGCTGTTTGGCTGGAACAAGGTCGGGCCCGGCCTGCACTTTTTTGCCACCTGCATGGTGGCGCTCGGCACCCTGATGTCCACCTTCTGGATCCTCGCTTCCAACAGCTGGATGCACACCCCGCAGGGCTTCAGCATCGAGAACGGCCAGGTGATCCCCGAGGACTGGTTCGCCATTATCTTTAACCCCTCCTTCCCCTACCGCCTGATCCATATGTCCATCGCTGCCTTCCTGAGTAGCGCCCTGTTTGTGGGCGCATCGGGAGCCTGGCATCTGCTGCGCGGTAACGACAGCCCGGCGGTGCGCAAAATGTTCTCGATGGCGCTGTGGATGGCGCTGCTGGTCGCACCGATTCAGGCCTTTGTCGGGGATATGCACGGCCTGAACACCCTGGAACATCAGCCGGCGAAAATTGCCGCCATTGAAGGCCACTGGGAAAATCCACCCGGTGAAGCCACGCCGCTGCTGCTGTTTGGCGTACCGGATATGGAAGAGGAACGCACCAAATACGGGCTGGAGATCCCGGCGCTCGGTAGCCTGATCCTTACCCACAGCCTGGATAAGCAGGTTCCGGCGCTGAAAGATTTTCCGAAAGATGAGCGACCCAACTCGCTGATCGTCTTCTGGTCGTTCCGCGTGATGGTGGGCCTCGGGCTGCTGATGATCCTGATGGGCGTTATCAGCCTGTGGCTGCGCCACCGACACCGCCTGTACCACTCCCGTCCGTTCCACTGGTTCGCCCTGAGCATGGGCCCCGCCGGTCTGGTGGCGATCCTCGCGGGCTGGATCACTACCGAGGTGGGCCGCCAGCCGTGGGTGGTATATGGCTATCTGCGCACCATTGACGCGGTGTCGCTGCACAGCACCCTGCAGATGAGCATCAGCCTGCTGGCGTTTATCGTTGTCTACTGCTCGGTGTTTGGCGTGGGGTATGTCTATCTGGTGCGGTTGATTAAGAAGGGACCGCAGCCGACCGACAATCTCTCGTTGAATACCGACGGCAGGCCCGCGCGTCCGCTCTCAGCGGCTGAACCGGTACCGGAAGAGGAGAAACCATAATGGGCGTCGATATCTCAGTGATCTGGTTTGCCATCATCGTCTTCGCCACCCTGATGTACATCATTATGGATGGGTTCGATTTAGGTATCGGGATGCTCTTCTACTTTGAGCGTGACCCGCAGGCGCGGGACGTGATGGTCAACAGCGTCGCCCCGGTGTGGGATGGGAACGAAACCTGGCTGGTGCTGGGAGGCGCGGGGCTGTTCGGCGCCTTCCCGCTGGCCTATGCGGTCATTATCGACGCCCTGACGATCCCGCTGACCGCCATGCTGATCGGCCTGATCTTCCGCGGCGTGGCCTTTGAATTTCGCTTCAAAGCCACGCCGTCCCACCGCGCCTTCTGGGACTACTCCTTCGCCGGCGGTTCGCTGCTGGCGACCTTCAGCCAGGGCATTGTGGTGGGGGCGATGATTAACGGTTTCGACGTGGAGGGCCGTCGCTTTGCCGGTTCCGCGCTGGACTGGCTGACGCCCTTCAACCTCTTCTGCGGTCTGGGGCTGATGGTGGCTTATACCCTGCTGGGCACCACCTGGCTTATCATGAAAAGTGAAGGGGCGTTACAGCGTCATATGCGGGAACTGACCCGCCATGTGCTGCTGGCGCTGCTGGGGGTCGTGGCGGTGGTCAGTATCTGGACGCCCCTCGGCTGGCAGTATGTTTCCGAACGCTGGTTCTCGTTGCCTAACTTCTTTTACTTCATGCCGGTGCCGCTGCTGGTGGCGGTATTTGGGATCTGGATCTGGCGGCTCACCCGCAACCCGCACAGCCACGCCCGGCCTTTCCTTCTCACCCTAGGGCTGATTTTCCTTGGTTTTAGCGGGCTGGGTATCAGCCTGTGGCCCAACATTATCCCGCCACGCATCACCATCTGGGACGCGGCCGCCCCGCCTTCCAGCCAGCTGTTTATGCTGGTGGGCACGCTGCTGATCATCCCGCTGATCCTGGTCTACACCGCCTGGAGCTATTACGTGTTCCGCGGCAAGGTGACGGATACCGAGGGTTACCACTAAGCTGCAACATCGCCGGGTGGCGGCTACGCCTTACCCGGCCTACCACACCCGCACCATGCACCATCCGTAGGCCCGGCAAGCACAGCGCCGCCGGGCGTTGTCGCATAAGGCCCGTTGCGCGATAAAAAAGCCGGGTGGCGGCTACGCCTTACCCGGCCTACCACACCCGCACCATGCACGAGCCGTAGGCCCGGCAAGCACGGGCGTTGCCGCATAAGGCCCGGTGCGCAATAAAAAGCCGGGTGGCGGCTACGCCTTACCCGGCCTACCACACCCGCAGCATGCACGAGCCGTAGGCCCGGCAAGCACAGCGCCGCCGGGCGTTGTCGCATAAGGCCCGGTGCGCGATAAAAAAGCCGGGTGGCGGCTACGCCTTACCAGGCCTACCACACCCGCACCATGCACCATCCGTAGGCCCGGCAAGCACAGCGCCGCCGGGCATTGTCGCATAAGGCCCGGTGCGCAATAAAAAGCCGGGTGGCGGCTACGCCCTACCCGGCCTACGAACTACTTCCGGCGTCCGAGGCATTTTCCAATCAGCAGCAGCCCCGCCAGCGCGACGGTGCCGAGCAGGGCTTTGCCCGGCACGCCGGAGGTCATCGCCGCAGCGCGGGGTTTAGCCTCCGGGGAAAAACGCCCGTGTATCCGGTGTTCGCCGCCGACCGGTTCGGTCAGGTTGTCCCGCCGTTCAGGTGGGTTGAGCGCCTCGTCCATCTGCCCTTCCCAGGCTTTTTTCACCATCATCCGGTCGAGAAAACCGGGGAACAGGAACTGGCCAACAATCGCTCCGATGGTGCTGCGCCCCACCCACAGCTCGCGCACCGGTCTCTGCGCCACGCCAAAGATGGCCTCGGCGGCGACCTCCGGCTGAAATACCGGCGCCACCGGGCGCATGCTGTAAGCGAACTTATTCCGCGCCCAGTCAAACTGCGGGGTGTTGAGTCCCGGCATCTGCACCATCGCCAGATGCACGCCGCTGCGCTCATGCATCAGCTCGGTACGCAGCGCATCGGTAAAGCCGCGGATCGCCGCCTTGGCGCCGCAGTAGGCCGATTGCAGTGGAATGGAGCGGTAGGCCAGCGCGGAACCGACCTGGATAATCACCCCACTGTCGCGGGGTATCATCTGCTCCAGCGCGGCCCGGGTGCCGTTGACGCAGCCCAGATAGGTCACCTCCGTCACCCGACGAAACTCATCGTCGGTGATGCTGTAAAACGGGGCCAGGGTGGTACACATGGCGTTGTTTATCCACACGTCGATAGCGCCCAGCCGGTCGGCCAGCGTCTGCGCTGCCCCGCTTAAGGCCGCGGCATCGGCCACATCCAGGCTCACCGCATGGCAGTTGACGCCATAGTTCGCCACCTCCGCCCGCGTGGCTTCCAGGCTGTGGTTATCCCGGGCGATCAGGCCCACGTCGTAGCCTGCCGCTGCAAAACGCAGCGCCGTGGCCTTGCCTACCCCAGCCGTTGCGCCGGTAATTACCACCACACTCATAGCCTCTCCTTAAT
This sequence comes from Leclercia sp. TB492, assembly GCF_049974505.2. Taxonomy (NCBI): domain Bacteria; kingdom Pseudomonadati; phylum Pseudomonadota; class Gammaproteobacteria; order Enterobacterales; family Enterobacteriaceae; genus Leclercia; species Leclercia sp. TB492. The sequence goes on from NZ_CM127572.1 coordinate 3,626,907, forward strand.
GCAGCTGCTTTTTCCAGTGCGGGATCTGCCGCAACAGTTCAGAAAGCGCGTAGCGAACCGCTTTCTCAATCACGTCTTCACACTCGCCGGTGAAGTGCTGCACGGCGGTGGTCACCTCGCCGCGGAAGCACCAGCCAAACCAGACGGTACCCGCCGGGGTGCCATCCTCGCCGCCGTCCGGCCCGGCGTAGCCGCTGATGGCGATGCTGACATCCGCATCGGCCAGCTTCAGCGCCCCTTCGGCCATCTCGCCCACCGTCTGGCTACTGACGGCGGTGTACTTTTCCAGGGTGGCATTACTGACCCCCAGCACCTTGTGCTTGGCTTCATTGTTGAAGGTCACCACGCCGGTGCCAAAGAACGAGGCGGTATCCTTTTCTGCACAGAGCGCAGAGGCCACATTGCCGCCGGTACAGGACTCGGCCGTGGTGAGCAGCCAGCCTAAATCGATTAACACCGTCGACACCTGACTGGTAAGTTCCTTGGTGGTTTTGGCCTGGTTCCAGATATTTTCTTTCATGATTCACTCTCTTCGGGAATAATCGAAATATGCCCATTGCGTTCAAGGATTGCGTATTTAATTTTTTCCAGCTGATATATTCCGTGGTTTTGTCGGGCCGACACCAGAATGTCATCGCAGGAGACATCCACCTTTTTTAATTTTTCGTTCTGTAATTCACCGTGCACTACCAGAATAACCGGGGAGCCATCAAGCATCGATTCCGCGCCAGAAATATATTTTTTTGCCACGCCGAAAAGCATATCAATCACCACCAGCGTAATAATGGTGAGCATGGCCCCGGTTACCGAAAAATCTTCCCCCAGCAGCGCCTGCTGGGTGGCCTCACTAATAATCAATAACAGGATCAAATCAAAGCTGGTCATTTGCAGCAGCGCCCGCCTTCCGGCGATTTTAAAGACCACCAGCAAAATCAGATAAATCGCCGCCGCCCTGAGTATCATTTCCATACTGGTCCCCTACGGATAGATAAATTGCCAGAAAGAGAGACCCGGCTGATTATTTAACGTGACAGTGGTGACGGTTTTACCGGGTTGATCCGGCGTGCTATAGAGCCAGACGGTAAAATCCTGACGTGGTTTCGCCTCCTGATAAACCAGCACCAGCTCCCCGCCCTCGCTGTGCATTTCGTCAGGCTGCGGCCAGATATTATCGGTTTGCGTCCGCGCCATATATTCCCCGCCAATACGCACTGTCACAGGGGCATTACTTTGCCCCGGCAGGGTAATTTTCAACTCCAGGGGAGATTGCAGACGGCCAAAACGCTGGTATTCCACCTGCACGCTTTTGGCGGCGTTGGTTTTTGTCGCTTCGCTAAAATAACCGCCCGAAAAAAGCCCCAACAGCGCAGCGGCAATAATCAGCAATAACAGAACGAAACCGAAGCGGTGGGCGTCGTATTCAAACTGCAGTGCGGCATGGCTTTGTTTCACGCCGGGTAAAGGAGGGGAATTTTCTTTTACTTTCGCCATATATCACCTCACCGCTTCGTTTATTAAGATTATACAGCCAGATGATTTTTATAGATAAATTTGATTAAGACTGTTCCTGTTTGCAAAATAAAAAATAGCAACCAGGCTTAATCTGTCAAGCAGGTTAAACCAAGGAGGCAGTATGAAATTAACCGTCGCACCCTTATTGTGTTGTCTTTTAATCTCAGCGGCATATGCCGATGATAATGGTGGACTGAAGAAAGATGCTGCCCCGCCACCACCGCATTCGCTGGATGAGGGTTACCGCGGTACCGAGGATGCCCGAACCATGACCGTGGAGCAGGCCAAAGAGATGCACGATGGCGCGACCATCTCCCTGCGCGGGAATTTAATTGATGGCTCCGGCGGCGATAAATTTAAATTCCGCGATAAAACCGGCACAATCGATACCATTATTCCTCAGGCTGTATTTGATGGGCGTGAAGTCAAGCCTGACAATATGATCAGCATTAACGGCAGTCTGGATAAAAAGATGAACCCGCCAGTCGTTCGCGTCGACCGCATTCAGAAATAGCGTGTAATTTCACTTAAGTTTCGCGTGGATATTTCCTGACATCCACGTGAAACGCCCCGATATATTCTTTCCCGATACTAACCTACCAGAATTAAGGAGCCCAAAACTCGGATAATTCCGGGCTTTAGGATTAATCCCTCTTTCCTTCCCCTCGCAATACTTAAACAATTTTACACAAATTCACATTGTATTCATTTTGCTTACACAGCACGGATCTGCCGATGAAAGCCCCACACAATATCGCCCTGATAATAACGTCAGCCGCTGGCCTGTCCTTAATGTTCCCTGCCCAGGCGGCAGAGCCGGATAATCAATTTATTATTCAGCAGCAGCGCCAGAGAGCACTGGAGCAGCAATTAACCCCGCCCGTTCCCGATGTGCGTCTTTCTGAGCCCTCATCCGGCTTTGGCAAAATTGCTTTCCCGACGGAATCCCCCTGCTTCCCGATTAACCGCGTCGAGCTGAGCGGCGAGGAGGCTCTGCCCCACTGGCTACCGCTCCAGCGTATTGCGGACCAGGCCCAGGGGCGCTGTCTGGGCGGAAAAGGGATCAACCTGCTGATGAGTACAATGCAGAACCGCATCGTCGACCACGGCTGGATCACCACCCGCGTGCTGGCCCCGTCTCAGGATCTGAAGAGCGGGACGCTGAAACTCGCCATCGTACCGGGCACCATCCGCCACGTGAAGCTGACCGAAGAGAGTGACGACTATATCCAGCTCTACAGCGCCTTTCCGGCCCACGAGGGGAACCTGCTGGATCTGCGCGATATTGAACAGGGGCTGGAAAACCTGCAACGTCTGCCGACGGTGGAGGCCAGCATGGAGCTGTTGCCGGGGGAAAACCCGGGCGAGAGCGATGTGGTGATCGCCCGTAAGCAGAGCAAAATGTGGCGTATCGGCCTGTCGCTGGACGATGCCGGGACCGAAACCACCGGGCGCTACCAGGGCGGCGTCACGCTGTCGCTGGATAACCCCTTCTCCCTGAGCGACCTGCTGTATGTCTCTGCCAGCCACGATCTGAACGACAAGGGCGGCAAAGGCAGCAAAAACTACACCGCCCACTACTCGGTGCCCTTTGGCTACTGGATGCTGGGCATCACCGGCAGCGACTACGACTACCACCAGACCGTCGCCGGCCTGAACGAGGATTATCGCTACAGCGGTAAAAGCAAAAACCTCGACATTCAGCTCAGCCGCGTGCTGCACCGCAGCGGCTCGCAAAAAACCACCTTCAGCTACGACGTGCTGGCGCGGGAGACCCGCAACTTTATCGACGATACGGAAGTGGGCGTCCAGCGCCGTCAGACCGCGGGCTGGCGCATCGGGCTGGATCACCGCCACTACATCGGCCAGGCGACGCTGGATGCAGGCATCAGCTATCAGCGCGGCACGCGCTGGTTTGGTGCCCAGCCTGCGCCGGAAGAGTACTGGGGCGATGCTACTGCCCTGAGCAAAATTACCCAGCTCAGCGCTCAGTTCGACCTGCCGTTTGCCATCGGCACGCAGAACTTCCGCTACAACGTGCAGTACCTGCGCCAGATCAGCAACACGCCGCTGACGCCGCAGGATCAGTTTGCCATCGGCAACCGCTGGACGGTGCGCGGCTTTGACGGCGAGCGCACCCTGAGCGCCAGCCACGGCTGGTACGTGCGTAACGATCTGGCCTGGCGCACGCCGCTGCCAAATCAGGAGTTCTATCTGGGTGCCGACTACGGCGAAGTGGGCGGCTACAGCTCGGATCTGCAGGTGGGTAAACACCTGGCGGGCGGCGTGGCGGGCCTGCGCGGCAACGCCTTTAACACCGGCTACGACCTGTTCGCCGGAACGCCGTTCTCGAAGCCGGACGGCTTTGAAACCAGCGATCTCACGCTCGGCTTTAACCTGAACTGGAGCTGGTGATGCGCGTCGGAGATCTGGATATCAAAGCGCCGCTGATCCTCGGCGGGCAGGAGAGCGAGGCCGAAGTGCTGGGGGCCACCGTCTGGCTGTGGATGCACTCCCCGATGCACCGGGATGCCCCGTTGCACGCCCTCCCCACCCTGCTGCTGCCCATCATTAAGCGCCAGCAGTACGTGCTGGTGAGCGAAAACGACCGGCCGATCTTTTTCCTCAGCTGGGCCTGGCTGAACGAGGAGGCGGAAGCCCGCTACCTCACCCGCCCGGCCATCGAGATGAGAGAAGAGGACTGGGACAGCGGGGAGCGGATCTGGTTCTGCGACTGGATCGCCCCCTTCGGCCATACCCCCGCGATGTACAACCTGATGCGCCGCGATATCTTCCCCGACCACGTCTGCCGCGCGCTTTATCACCGCGGCGCGCAGCGTGGCAAGCGCGTGATGCTGTTCCACGGCAGCCACGTCAGCCGTCAACACGCCAGAGAGTGGCAACAGAATCACCCGCTCACCGTAAGCCTGCCGGAAGCGTTTAAAGGAACGAACCATGAATAAGAACCTGTACCGAATTGTCTTTAACAAAGCGCGCGGCATGCTGATGGTGGTGGCGGATATCGCCCGCTCCGGCCGCGCCGGTTCGTCCCGTTCTTCCGGCATCGGCCATACCCACGGCCAGCTTATCGGCAAGGTGAGCGCCATCAGCCTGAGCCTGTGGCTGGCGATGGGGGCCGTGCAGACGGCGCAGGCCACTATCGTGGCGGACGCTGGTGCGCCAAAAAACCAGCAGCCCACGGTCATCAACAGCGCCAACGGCACGCCGCAGGTCAATATCCAGACCCCGTCCGCAGCCGGGGTGTCACGTAACAACTACACCCAGTTTGACGTGGACAACAAAGGGGCGATCCTCAACAACTCGCACAAAAACGTGCAGACCAATATCGGCGGCATGGTGGCGGGCAACCCGTGGCTGGCGAAAGGCGAAGCCAAAGTGATCCTCAACGAGGTCAGCTCCCGCGACCCGAGCAAGCTGAACGGCATGATCGAAGTGGCGGGGAAAAAAGCCCAGGTGGTGATCGCCAACCCGTCGGGCATCACCTGTAGCGGCTGCGGCTTTATTAACGCCAACCGCGCCACCCTCACCACCGGCCAGCCGCAGATGAAAGATGGCGCGCTGACCGGGTTTAACGTCGAGCGCGGCGAAGTGGTGGTGGACGGCGCGGGGATGGACACCTCCGGCGCGGATTACACCGACATCATCGCCCGCTCGGTGAAAGTTAACGCCGGGCTGTGGGCCAACGATCTGAAAGTCACCACCGGGCGCAACAAGGTGGATGCCGCCCACGAGGTGATTGAGAAAGGCAGTGACGATCCGGCCACCCGCCCGCAGCTGGCGGTGGACGTGGCCAGCCTCGGCGGCATGTACGCAGGCAAGATCCGCATGGTCGGCACCGAGACCGGCGTCGGGGTGCGTAACGCCGGGGCTATCGGCGCCCAGGCGGGCAGCGTGACCCTTTCTGCCGACGGGCGCATCGAGAACAGCGGTACCCTGCGCGCGGGCGACGATGCCCACCTGCAAACCGCCAGCGAGCTGAACAACAGCGGGGTAATTACCGCCGCGAACAATGTCCGGGTCAGCGCGGCAAGCCTCACCGGGAGCCAGCAGAGCGTGCTGGCCGCCGGGGTGAAAAGCGACGGCAAGCTCGCCGACGCGGGGGATCTGGAAATCAGCACCAGCGGCCAGCTGAGCGCTCACGGGCAAACCCTGGCGGGGGGGACGCTCAGCGCGCGCGGCCAGGGCGTAGACGTCAGCGGCAGCCAGACCCAGGCGAAACGCGTTCTGCTGGATGGCGGCGCGGGGGATGTCAGCACCGCCAGCGCGAGGGTCAACGCCAGCAAACTGACTATCCGCAGCGGGAAAATGCTCAACAATAGCGCGGGCACGCTGAGCGCGGAGACAGTTAACCTTAGCGCTCACGACCTCAACAACCAGCAAGGCAAAATCGCCCACAGCGGTAGCAGCCCCCTGGCGGTGGATCTGGCGGGCAAACTCGATAACCAGCAGGGGCAGATTGGCGCGGCCAACGGCGTGCAGCTTAAGGCTGAAAAAATCGACAACACCGCCGGGCAGATCGTGGCGGTGGCGGGCAACACCCGGCTTGAGGCCGGCAGTGTAAACAATCAGCAGGGGCTAATCTCTGCCGCTGCGGGCGACGGCGAGATCGCCAGCCAGCAGGCGGTGAACAACGCTAAAGGCCGCATCGAGGCGGCGAAAACCCAGCGCATCAGTGCCGGGAGCCTCGACAACCAGCAGGGGGTGATTGTTGCCGACGGCGCGACCCTGGCCCTGAATGCCTTTGATAACCGTGCCGGCTTCCTGCTCTCTCAGGGTTCCCTGAACCTCGAGAGCGGTACGCTGAACAACCAGAGTGGCTTCCTGGCAAGCGACGGCGACTTTAGCCTCAACGCGGGTGCTATCAACAACACCGACGGCCAGATCGGTGCGAACCGAACGTTGACTGCCGGTTTCGACACGCTCAGCAATAACGGCGGCGCGCTGAAATCGGTCGGGGTCATGACCCTGAGCGGCGGCCTGCTGGATAACAGCCAGGGCACCACCTTCTCCGGCGACAGCCTCGCCTTTAACGGCGACACGCTGAACAACACCGCCGGGCAACTGGCGGCGGCGAAGAGCCTCTCGCTGGCAATCACCGGCCTGAATAACCAGAGCGGCGTACTGCAGGGCGACGGCGTGAATATCACCTCCGGCACCCTCGATAATGGCTCAGGCACCCTCAACAGCCTGGGTGCGCTGAACCTCTCGGCAGAGAGCATCAATAACCAGGCCGGTACCCTGGCGGCCAGCGGTACGGCGGATATTGCGGCCACGAATCTGGATAACCGCAGCGGCGGGCGGGTCATTGGCGAGGCCGATACCGCCCTGCACAGCCAGAACCTGCAAAACGGCGGCGGGCAGATCCAGTCGGTGGGCGATCTGCTCCTCGACAGTGCCCGGGGTGCGGTGGATAACGTCTCCGGGCTGATCCGCAGCGGCAAAAGCGTGACCCTCAACGCCCTGCGCTTTGTTAACCAGGATACCCTCGGTGCAAACCAGGGGCTGGAGGGCCAGAGCCTGACGCTGAACACCGGTGCGCTGGATAACCAGCGCGGCAGCATCCTTGCAAATAATACGCTGGATATTGATAACAGCGGCATGCTGAACAACAGCGCCGGGGCGCTGGCCTCGGGCGGCACGCTGGATCTCAGCGGCAACGGGCTGGATCTGGTGAATGCGGGCGGCACCCTGAAAGCGGGTAAAACCCTGAGCGTGGACGCAACGTCCCTCGATGCCAGCGGCCAGCTGCTGTCGCTGGGGGATATGGATCTTCACAGCACCAGCGGCGTGAACAATACCGGTTCCACCATCGCTAACGGCAACCTCACGTTCACTACCGACGGGGACCTCACCAACAGCGGCCAGCTGATGGCGGGCAGCGCGCTCGACGTGCAGAGCGCCAACCTGACCAACCTCGCCAGCGGCGAAATCAACGCGGGCAGCACTACCCTGACCGCCACCGGCACGGTACGCAATACCGGTCTGATTGACGGCATTGCCACCCGCATCAACGCCAATACCCTGACCAACATCGGCACCGGACGGATCTACGGCGATGCGGTGGGGGTAAATGTGGATACCTTTAATAACCTCGCCGAAAACGGCACCGCGGCGACGCTGGCGGGACGCGAGCGCGTGAACCTCGGCGTGCAGACCCTGAATAATGCCGATCACGGTCTGATGTACAGCGCCGGCAGCATGACCATTGGCGGCGCGCTGGACGACAATGCCGCCGTCACGGGCCGCGCCGGTACCATTAATAACCACAGCTCGACCATTGAATCCGCCGGGGATATGGCAATTGCCGCCGGGCAGATCAACAACATCAACGACCACTTCTCCACCGAGGTGGTGCGGGTGTCACAGGAAGATCTGACCGACTATCAGCACACGGGTTCCACCAACCGCTGGAGTTCGACAGAGGACGGCGTCTGGGTGGACGGCAACTCCTCTGACGGGCTGCGTAACCTGAATACGCCAGACAATACCGGTGCCAATAACGATAACTTCAACCAGTACGACTACACCCGTACGATTGACGAAACGCGCATCAAAGAGAGCGACCCGGCGAAGATCCTCGCCGGGGGCAACCTGCTCATGACCGGCGACAAACTGTTTAACGACAAGAGCCAGGTGATTGCGGGCGGCACCCTGGCGATTGACCAGATGGGCAGCGTGAAGAACGAGGACGTGCCCGGCCAGCGCTTCACCACCGATGAAGGCACCGTTACCCACTACTACCGTATTCGCCACAAAGGCGACGATGAGCAGGGTCGCGATCGCACGGCCTACACCCCGCCAACCACCATTCAGGATATCGCCCTCAAACCGGGCCAGTTGGTCAGCAACGGCAGCGTCGAGGGGAGTCATCTCAGTATCACTCCGCTGGTGTTGCAGGGAACGGACGTCACCATTGGACAGGCCGCGGGGGTGAAACCCGCGCCGCAGCAGACCGTTTCGCCGGGCGAGCCGGTGACCCCGCCGGCCGGACAGCAGTTTGAAGTGACCCCGGCCGACGGCGCGATCCGCATTATCGGCCCGAATACCACCCTGCCGGACAACAGCCTGTTCAAGGTGAACCCATCGGCGGACGTGCCGTACCTGGTGGAGACCGACCCGCGCTTTACCAACGAGCGCCAGTGGCTCGGCAGCGACTATATGCAGGACGCCTTTACCGCCAATGGCGACAACACCCAGAAACGGCTGGGGGATGGCTATTACGAGCAGCGCCTGATCCGCGAGCAGGTGATTGGCATTACCGGCCAGCGCTATCTGGACGGCTACAACAACGACGAAGAGCAGTACAAGGCGCTGATGGATCGCGGCATTACCTTCGGCAAGCAGTACGACCTGAAGATCGGCGTGGCGCTGACGCCAGAGCAGATGGCGCTCCTGACCGGGGATATCGTCTGGCTGGTTAACACCCGGGTGAAGATGCCGGACGGCTCGATGGAGAACGTGCTGGTGCCGCAGGTCTACGCCAAAGTGAAACAGGGAGATATCGACGGCTCCGGGGCGCTGATTGCCGGCAACAATGTCTCCATCAAGCTTAACGGGGACCTGTTTAACCGCGGGACGATTGCCGGGCACAAAGTCCTGCAGCTGGATGCCGACAACATCACCAACCAGACCGGCACCCTTCAGGGGGCGGACGTCAACCTGAACGCCCGCACCGATATCAACAACCTTGGCGGTGCCATCGTGGGCGACGGCAGCGTGCTGGCCAGCGCCGGACGCGACATCAATCTCATCAGCACCACCACCAGCGCCGACAGCGTTAACGGCGAGAACAGCTTCGCCCGCACCACCATCGACAGCGTCTCCGGCATTTACGTGCAGGGCGACGACGGTAAGCTGGCGTTGCAGTCCGGGCGGGATATGACCCTGACCGGGGCGCAGGTGATCGCCAGCGGCGAGAACGGCAAAGCGCAGCTGGTGGCCGGGCGGGATATGACCCTGAACACGGTGGAAACCGCCAGCCGCGATAACCTGGTGTGGGATGCCGACAACAGCCTGAAGCAGGGGCAGACCCAGAGCGTGGGCAGCGAAGTGACCGGTAAAGGCGACGTCACCCTGGCCGCCGGTAACGATCTCAACGCCCGTGCCGCCGCCCTCTCCGCCGGAGAGGCGCTTAACGTCAGCGCCGGGAATAACCTGACCCTGACGGCAGGCGAAAACACGCAGGATCTGGACGAACGGCATAAAGTAGTGGGCGGTAACGGCTTCCTGTCGAAAACCACCACCACCACCCGCGACCAGATTGACCGTCAGACGGTGCAGAGCAGCGAGCTGAACGGCAATACCGTTAACCTCACCGCCGGAAACGATCTCACCGTGCGCGGCAGCAACGTGGCGGGCACCGGGGACGTATCCCTGCTGGCAGGCAACAACCTGACCGTGGAGACCCAGGCCGAGCGCAATAACGAGCTGCACCAGAAGCAGGAGAAAAAATCGGGGCTGTTAAGCTCGGGCGGGATCGGCTTTAGCGTCGGCACCCAGAGTATCAAAACCACCGACACCGGCGCGGACGCCACCCAGGCGGGCAGTACCGTCGGCAGCGTTGACGGCGACCTGACCCTGCGGGCGGGAGATCGCCTGACGGTGAGCGGCTCGGATCTGGTGGCCGGTCAGGACATGGCCCTCAGCGGTAAAAACGTTGACATCACGGCGGTGAACAACCGCAGCCAGCAGACCCACGAGGTGGAGCAGAAAACCTCCGGGCTGACGCTGGCGCTCTCCGGTACCGTTGGCAGCGCGTTGAACAGCGCCGTCGAGGCCTCGCAGCAGGCGAAATCCTCCGGCAGCGGCCGCCTGCAGGCATTGCAGGGCGTGAAGGCGGCGCTCTCCGGCGTGCAGGCCGCCCAGGCCGCACGGATGGACCAGGCGCTGGGCGCAGACGAATCAAACACCAACACGGTGGGCATTAGCCTCTCTTACGGCAGCCAGTCGTCGAAATCGACCCAGTACAGCGAGCAGAACACCGCTCAGGGCAGCACCCTCAACGCCGGGCGCGATCTCAGCGTGATCGCCACCGGCAGCGGCGCGCGCGGCGCGGATGGGGATCTGACCGTGGAAGGCAGCCAGCTGAAGGCGGGCAACGATATCACGCTTGCCGCCAACCGCGATCTGTACCTGCGCTCGGCGCAAAACACCCAGCTGCTGGACGGTAAAAACGAGAGCAAGGGCGGCAGCGTCGGGGTTGGCATCGGATACGGCTCCGGCGGCGCGGGCATCAACATCTCCGCCAGCGTCAACCGCGGCAAAGGCAACGAGAGCGGCAACGGCACCACCCACAGCGAGACCACCGTGGATGCGGGCCGCCAGGTGAATCTTCTGACCGGACGTGATGCCACCCTGACCGGGGCGCAGGTGAGCGGCGAAACCGTGAAAGCGGACATTGGCCGCAACCTGACGCTCACCTCCGAGCAGGACAGCGATCGCTACGACTCAAAACAGCAGAACGCCAGCGCAGGCGGGAGCTTCAGCATCGGCACCATGACCGGCTCGGCCAGCGTCAACCTCAGCCGCGACAAGATGCACAGCAACTACGACTCGGTGGTGGAACAGACCGGGATCTTCGCGGGCAAAGGCGGCTATGACGTGACCGTGGGCGAGCATACCCAGCTCAACGGGGCGGTGATTGGCTCGACGGCGACCGCCGATAAAAACCGTCTCGATACCGGCACCATTGGCTTCAGCGATATTGAAAACCGCGCCGATTTCGAAGTGGAACACCAGAGCGTGGGCATGAGCACCGGGGGCAGCATCGGCAGCCAGTTTGCCGGCAACATGGCTAACGGCCTGCTGGTGGGCGCCAACCGCGACGGACATGACAGCAGCACCACGCACGCAGCGGTATCGGACGGTACGCTGATCGTCCGCGACCCGACTCGTCAGGTGCAGGATATTAACCAGCTCAGCCGCGACGTGGAGCACGCCAACCAGACGCTCTCTCCTATCTTCGACAAAGAGAAAGAGCAGGAGCGACTCCAGCAGGCACAGCTGATCGGCGAGATCGGCAATCAGGTGGCGGATATTGCCCGCACCGAGGGCAGCATCCGCGCCACCAACGTGGCGAAAGAGAAGCTTAAAAACGTCAACGCGCAGGACCTGCAGGAGGCGAAAGCGGCGTGGGAGAAAGCCAACCCGGGCAAAACCGCGACGCTGGAAGATATTAACGGCCAGATCTACCAGACGGCGTACAACGATGCGATGAATGCCTCCGGCTTTGGCACCGGCGGGGAGTATCAGCGGGCGATTCAGGCGGCGACGGCGGCGGTTCAGGGGCTGGCCGGGAGCGATCTCAGCGCCGCTCTCGCGGGCGGTGCTGCACCGTACCTGGCGTATGTCATTGGTCACCGCAGCGGGTTGAGCAACGAGGGCAAAGTTGCCGCCCACGCGGTGGTCAACGCCGCGCTGGCCGCCGCCCAGGGGCAAAACGCGCTGGCGGGTGCCGCCGGCGCCACCACGGGCGAGCTGGTGGGGATGATCGCCCTCGAGATGTACGGCAAATCTGCCGATAAGCTGGATGAAACGCAGAAGCAGACGGTTTCTGCGCTGGCGACGCTGGCGGCAGGCTTATCCGGTGGGCTGGTGGGCGACAGCTCAGCTTCCATTGTTGCCGGGGCGCAGGCGGGTAAAACGACGGTTGAGAATAACTCCGTTGGCGACATCGTCGCGGCACTGCAGGAGGGTAAAACCACCGCGCAGGTGGCCGAAGAGCAGGTGAAGGCCGAAAATGAACGCTATAAGCGCGAAAACTGTGCCGGGATGAGCGCCGAAGCCTGCGCGGTTAAAATGTATACCGAGCGTCGGGAAGCGCTGAAGGATATGGCGTTGTTTGGCGTAGATTTTGTCCCGGTCGTGGGTGATATCAAGAGCTTTGCGGAAGCGCACAGTGCGCTTGATTATCTGGCTGCAACGATTGGCATCATTCCTGGCGCAGGGGATGTTGCGGGCAAAGCCATTAAGGGTGCGGAAAAGGCGCTTAAAGCAGGCGATCTGGAAGCGGCGTCTAAGCTGATTAACCAGGCCAGTGATGAGATTACCTACGTTGCGGGCAGTAAAGGTAACTGGAGCAAAGAGCTAAATAATCCAAAACCAAATGAAGTTTACAAGTTTGGTGATGCTCATACCTTTAAAACAGATGCGCAAGGAAGGACAGTGAGCGTCGAAAGCACACTCTCCTTGTCTAAAAGCGATCGTAATACTTATCAACAATGTAAGGCTGGTAAATGTGGCCTCGAAGGTGATGAGGGTGGTCATTTAATTGCCAGTATCTTTAATGGCCCAGGTGAGAAGCTCAATCTAGTTCCTATGGATGGCAGCCTTAACAAACGTGAATGGAAAAAGATGGAAAATCTATGGGCTAATGAACTGAGAAATGGTAAAAAAGTACAAGTTAAAATCGAGCCGGTATACACAGGAACGAATAACCGCCCTGACAGCTTTAACGTAATTTACTCTATTGATGGAGGTCGTCCTGTTATCAAAGATATCAGCAACTCACCTGGAGGGATAAAATGAAAGAACTAGACGATCTGCATAATAAAATTGGCCAGTTACTGTCTGATGCAGGGCCAGCTAATGCTAAGAAGATTATCACTCGCGCTAAATTAGCGCTGGATGGCGAATCCTGCGAGTATGAATATGATTATATTGATCAAGACGATCATGAAGACTGGTTTGTTCCTGACAAGTTAGCCAGTTACGATCTGAGATTGCTGTTAGTGAGAATGCGGGATTTTCACCTGCAAAATAATATGACTAATGGTAAGCCTGCATGGACAAACTGTGAGATAATCATTGACATACCTGAAGGGAAAATAAATATTAACTTCTCCTATAATGATTAATTTACCTTCAATGAATGGGCGATTAAATTGTCCATTCATTTCACAAAACACTAAATTTATATAAAAACCTTAGTTTTTCATTAAAAGTAGTCGAAGAAAGGATCTGATATTTACATAGATTGTCTGATTCGGGTTATCGCTGATATGGTTATTTCCCTTGAATTCACTGGCGAGACTTCCATCTGTCCCGATGGCGCAACCGGGATGATGAAAAGTTTTGCCGCTCCCTGAAAAAAATATTGCCAGATGGAACGAAACGATTATCTATAGTGAAGACAGGAGGCTTTAATTTTAATGACAAACAAATCACTTGGCCAACTACGGGCAGGATTAGATTGTTACCAATCAAATGGCTATGTCGAATCCAATTCATTTAACGATCCGAATGATGATGCTCTGGAATATCTGGGCATGCTGCTCGTGGATGATCAACCCACAGCGCTAAAGTATTGCCAGAGTTTTTTGCAGCAGTCCCAGGTCAATGATGAACTAAAATCAGCCGCACTTGATTTCTTACTACTGTCTAGTGAATGGAATTTCGCGTATCAGTATCTTTATAGCCAGGCGGAAAGACTTTCTATCCCGGAACTTGAAAAGTCGTTTTTTTATTTTTGTTGTGATAAAAACGAAGCCACACCTTATCCCGTTCCCGAAGGGCTATTCACTAAATTGTTAGCACGATTCGAGGTTGTTAAAAATGAGCCCGATGCTTATTTTTATCATCTTCATGAAGCCTATAATGACTTTGTTAAAACACTTTCCGATACGCAGAATTGACTTTATTGTGGGGGAAAAATCTGCAGTATCTATGTTATGAACTTAAAAGCTCTGAAAATACGGAGATTAAGACGGTAAAGTGACTATCGAGAAAACGACTCTAATCGTAGATAAAATGCAACGTATGGCTACTCTATTAGAATTAGGTGGTTATGCCGAATGGTCAGCTAGTATTTTTAAACTGGCTAAAAAATATGAGCTTGATCCTGATGATACCAAACACATTTTTCTAAATTTCTATGGTGGCATGGGCTCTCTGAACGATCTCGTACTGTACAGAAACGGAAAGGTTTTGATGGATGAAAACGATGAACTCGCTCAGCTCAGGCGCGACCTGTTTAACCTTCTTTCCTGAACAAAAATCCCGCTTTCGTAAGTAGTTTCTATGAATTTATTCTTTAACAACCAGGTTATATTATTGTTGAGAAGTACACGCCTGACAGGAGTGATAAAATGACAGTGAAATGTGCTCATTTTATAGATGTTCTTTGTAAAAAGGTAAATTCTGTTGAAGTTATCAACCTGTGTCAGGCTATCGGTGAAACCCCGGTTATATCAGCTGATGCTGGCGAAGGCAAAGTCGACATGCTCCCTGGATGGATCAATGGATGGTCAAAGTATGATTACGGCAACCACTCAGTGCATCTTCAGTACACAGAGCATAATCATCTGTGTCACGAAACGTTGATTAAAAATTAGAACGTCCTGATTTATAATCTTTTTTCAAATTTTAGTCCGGATCGATGTAAAGCGATTACGGGCTTAAATATTGGTAGTAGTCTTTATCCTGCTATACTGCCGTATTCCATAAAGGGAGCAAATATCCTTGGGTAAAGGGAAATAATGATGGGTTACTGGTTCTATAACAAGATGGAAAAATTGGGGGCCGGGGAGCAGCGAGCAAACAATTTTAACAGGTGACGGTATGGCTAATAGCCTGAATGACGTTATTGAAGAGTTAAAGGTAGTGTCCGGGAACGAGAGAAGTAATATTCCTTTACCGGATGATGATATTATTTCTAAATATGAAGGAGAAACAGGCTTTTCTTTTTCACCTGACTACAAGAAACTTCTTAAGGAAGTTGGCAATATCTATTATGGAACAATCGAACTATTATCTGTCACAGAAGACAAAAAATTCTATGGCGAGTTGTTAACGGCTATAAATGATGCGAAAGAACTTGGCGTGCCTGAATCGTGGCTACCCATATGTGAAGATAACGGTAGTTATTATTGTTTAGACCAACAAGGTCGTGTCCAATATTGGATTGGCGATGGTGCTAGTGAAGAGCAATGGCCTGATTTAGCCGCCTGGGTGAAAGATGTCTGGATCGATGGCAACTAAGGTAAGTCAAGGTAAATATTTATCTGGAAAACCCCGTAGCCATAAAAGATGATTTTTGGAGCACCTGTAGAAGCGGTGCTCCAAAAACGCCAGGGTCCTGGTATTGCCCTCATACCCTGGACATTACCTGAAAAACGCGTCGACTGTGATGAAATAAAATACATTTTTCTAAGTTTCTATGGCGGCATGGGATCTCTGAACGATCTCGTATTGTACAGAAACGGAAAGGTTTTGATGGATGAAAACGATGAACTCGCTCAGCTCAGACGCGACCTGTTTAACCTTCTTTCCTGAATAAAAATCCCGCTTTCGTAGGTGGTTTCTATGAATTTGTTCTTTAACAACCAGGTTATATTATTGTTGAGAAGTACACGCCAGACAGGAGTTACAAAATGACAGTGGAATGGGCTCATTTTATAGATGTTCTTGGTAAAAGGGAAAATTCTGTTGAAGTTATCAACCTGTGTCATGCTATCGGTGAATCCCCGGTTATATCAGCTGATGCTGGCGAATATAACGATCCCGATGGAAAAACGAAGCACTATAAATTTTATCAGTCTGGTATCGAGATGGGGTTTCGGAAAGACTGCTTAAATCATATTCATTTTTACTTTGGCAATGAAGATGGATATTCACCCTTTACAGGCAATTTTATCCCCGGAATTAAAGGAGGGATGGACAGGGCATTTATTACAAAATTGTCTGGAAAACCCACTTTGTCTGGCGAAGGCAAAGTCGACATGCTCCTTGGGTGGATCAATGGCTGGTCAAAGTATGATTACGGCAACCACTCAGTACATCTTCAGTACACGGAGCATAATCACCTGTGTCACGCAACGTTGATTAAAAATTAAAAAACCATTATTTGTAACGGTTTTTATCAAACTTTAGCCCGGATTGGTGTATAGAGATTACGGGCATAAATATTGCCTCATTTGAGTTAATTTATCTTTCAGGAGGAATGATGCGTCAATCCCAGGATATTTATAATGACATTGGTTCAGGATTGCTCTCGATCGCGCCTGATACTGCGGTGAGTTTACTTATGACTATGTCGATAAACAGGGTCACCAGCATTGGGTCACTGAAACAGCAAATGCCAGTGCAAGACTTTTAGATCTTTTGGTCGAACTGAGGAATTTTTTTGTTGATAACGTTCAATCACTCGAAAGCCCTTCTGGCGGGGCTGTGAGGTAACAGTAAACGTTGAAACACTCAGGATTAACATTGACTTTAAATATGAGAACTAAAATGACTATGTATTTGGAAAAACTCTTATCCGTTTGCAGTGGTGATATTTCATCATGCAAGGGGCATAAACTAACCTCAGGCTTTCATAATTACCCGCTGATTGATGATTTAACGACTTTATTAAACAACAGAAACGGCTTTTATGGTTTTGAGTCAGCCTTGCATGTTTTCCCTTTAGAGACAAATGGGGAAGAGATCGGCGTAATTGACTGGAATGACCATAGGTTATGGATTGATTGTTACGATGATCTTGCTCATAACGCCATTTTCTTTGCTGAAGATGTTTTTGGCGGTCAATTTTGTATAAAACAAGATGGCATATACACGTTCGATCCAGAGACAGGCTCTTTTGATTACCTTGCGCCTGATATCAATGAATGGTGTAAACAAATACTTGAAGACTATGAGATATTAACGGGCTACCCACTGGCAAACGCATGGCAGAAAAAGTATGGTTCAATACCTGCGGGTTATCGCCTGGTTCCCAAAATTCCGTTTGTTGCGGGTGGCGAGTATGAGCCTGATAACCTTTACTTAGAAAAATCGGCAGTAGCAATGAAAGCAAGAGCCAATATTGCACTGCAAATAAGAGATGTTCCCGATGGTAGCAACATCCAGCTAAGGTTAATTGACAGGGATTAATACCGGGAATTGCAAATGGGACGTCTTATTCCTGGCATCGTTTTTTTACTGAGTGGCTGCGTGGTGGCCGATATGGACTCTACCAACCACACCGCCTTTCCCTACTCCTGGACGTTCCAGAAGCCTGCAACAATGGGCCATACCGATCGGGTACAGCGTAAAGCCGATCTTTATGCCTGCGGCGTCGATAAAAATATCGATGTAGACAGTCCAGCATGGGGCAGAGGCAGTATCTGTCCGGGGAAGACCACAAAGCAATATTTGCCCGGGTAGAAAAAGTGGAAGCCTGCATGCAGGATAAAGGATATGTGGTGCTGGGCTTCGATGAGTGCGGGCCGCTCAAAGCCCCCACGGGAAAATGTAATTAAGTGTTCAACTATGACGAAGTAAGGGCGAGAAAATATGCGCGAATCCCAGGCTATTTATAATGATATTGGCTCGGTCTTAATAGCCGCAGCGCCCGATAACGCCGCAAAAATCATCGCGCGCGCTGAGCTGTCGCCCGAAGATGACCACTGCAAATGTGAGTTTGATTATGTGGACAGCACCTCAGGTGAGACAAACTGGTTTACTGCAGGCGCACAGGCCAATGCTGATTTGCTGGACCTTCTGGTTGAGCTGAGGAAATTTTTTATTGATAACATCTCATCACAACAGCCCGCGTTCTGGCACGCCTGTGAAATAACGGTCGATGTTGAAACGCTCAGAATCACGATTGATTTTAAATACGGCGATTAGTAGACAATAAAATATGACGACTAAGCGCAACACCCTACCAATATAGGGGAGGCAAATCCCAGGACTATTCTGGCCTTTAAGATTATTCCCTATTTCATCGCCTGCCAAAACAACCAACAATTTTATCGCCTTAATTTGCAGTGGAATATCTCCAGCCTGATGGCTGGGGATATATGGCATTACACATAAAAAATGACAACAAGGATTACGGAAAATGAAAAAAATTACCCTGGCGGTATGCGTTGCGGCGAGTCTGGCAAGCGGCGCTGCTCTGGCGGATAATCACACCGTTTCGGTGGGTTATGCGCAGAGTAACGTTGAAGACTTTAAAAATATCCGCGGCGTGAACGTTCAGTATCGCTACGAGTGGGATTCCCCGGTAAGCCTGGTGGGTTCATTTACCTATATGAGCGGCGATCAGGACGAGCATTATTATCTCGCTTCCGACTCCATTAAAAATCACATCGAAGTGAAATATTACTCCCTGATGGCAGGCCCGGCGTATCGCCTTAATGAATTCGTTTCCCTGTATGCGCTGGGCGGCGTTGCTCGCGTGAAAGCAGACGGCCACACCACCTGGGTGAACGGCGGCGACAACTATACCGAGCGCAACGGCATCGATGAGAAATCGACCTCTTTCGCCTACGGCGCGGGCGTACAGTTCAACGCAACGCCTGATCTGGCGATCCACGTCGGTTACGAAGGTACCACTGCCGACCTGGGCGATGACTACGGGATCAACGGCTGGAACCTGGGTGTGGGTTACAGCTTCTGATTGGTGCGCCCTGATGCCGGGTGGCGGCTACGCCTTACCCGGCCTACGGTCCGAGGGTTTTGTAGGCCCGGCAAGCGCAGCGCCGCCGGGCATTACAGACCGCACTATTCCCCGGCCTGCATAATATGGGCGATAAACTGGGTTAACTTCGGCAGCGGCCGCAGATCCTGACGCCATAAAAGATGCACCGGTCGGGGTTGTGGCGTGTAACTTTCCAAAACACGTATCAGCCGACCATTCGCCAGCTCGTCCGCCACCAGCACCTCCGGTTGTAACAGCAATCCCGCCCCGGCAATCGCCGCCATCCGCAGCCCATACCCGTCGTTACAGCGCAAGATCGCATCGCGCTTCCAGCGCACTTCCCCCTCCACACCCGGCAGCCGCCACTCGTTGCGCGCGGTCCAGACGGTGTGGGAGAGACAAAGATGCTCCACCAGATCGTCCGGCGTTTGCGGTGTGCCGTGACGGGCTAAATAGTCCGGCGCGGCGCAGATCACCATCCGGTAAGGACAGAGGTATTTCGCTACCAGATCCCCGGTGTGGATATCGCCAATGCGGATAGCCAGATCCACCCCCTCCTCCACCAGATCGACCATCCGGTTAGTAAGATCCAGCTCGACGCGCACCTCCGGGAAACGCTGCAAAAAGGTGGCGGTCAGCGGGGCAATCACGCACCCGCCGAATGAGGTGGGCGCGGTCACCCGCAGCGTGCCCGCGGGTGCGGTACGCAGACGCTCCACCGAACGTTCGGCGATGGCGACCTGCTCGATAACCCGCTTTGCCTCCTCAAACCAGACCCGCCCGGCGTCGGTCAGGCTCTGGCGGCGGGTATTGCGCTCCAGCAGCCGGGTGCCGAGCTGCGCCTCCAGCCAGGCGATATACTTCCCGACCATCACCGCCGACATCTCCAGCCGGGCGGCGGCACCGGTAAAGCTGCCGCTCTCCACCACCGCGATAAAGGTTTCCATGCCGCGAAGCTTATCCATATTACAAACCTCTGGTTAATAATGATCTAACTTTAGCCCAGTTTATCCGCTCTGCGGTTTGTTAAACAATCAAGGCTCACAACACAGAGGAGTCGGCTATGAAAATCGTCATTATTGGTGCCAGTGGTACGGTCGGTCAGGCCGTTACAGAAGAGCTGAGTCGTCGTCATGAAGTCATTCGCGTGGGCCGCACAAAAGGCGATCATCAGGTGGATATCACCTCGCAGGCCAGCGTGCAGGCGCTGTTCGAAAAGATCGGCCCGGTGGATGCGATTGTCTCCGCCAGCGGCGGGCTGTACTTTGGCCCGCTGTCGACTATGACCGACGGCCAGTTCAACCAGGGGCTACAGGATAAATTGCTGGGCCAGGTGCGGCTGGCGCTGACCGGGCAGCACTATCTGAATGAAGGCGGGTCGATAACCCTGATCAGCGGCATTGTGGCTCACGAGCCGATTGCCCAGGGGGTGAATGCCACCACGGTCAATGCCGCGCTGGAGGGCTTTGTCCGCGCCGCAGCGTGCGAACTGTCGCGTGGAATTCGGATCAACCTGATTAGCCCGACGGTGCTTACCGAATCGGCCGAAGCCTACGACGGTTTCTTCCCGGGCTTCGAAAGCGTGCCCGCCGCCACCGTTGCCCAGGCCTATCGCCGCAGCGTGGAAGGGGTGCAGAGCGGGCGGGTCTACAAGGTGGGTTATTGAGTCGTTTGCAATTGCCGGGTGGCGCTTCGCTTACCCGGCCTACAAAAATCGCGAACCCCAGGCCGGGTAAGGCGTAGCCGCCAGCCGGCACAACATCAGCCCACCGTGCCCCACATCAGGTTGCCGTTATGGAAGGTCGCGGTGCGCGGGGAAATGCGCGCCACCGCTTCGGCGGAGCAGGAGGCGTCCACCAGCACAAAGCTGGCGGCATCCTGCGCTTTCGGCCATACCCGCTCGCCTTTGTCGTTCAGCGGCAGCACGTCGCCGGTAGCAATACCTAACGCGCGGGACAGCGTCTGCTCGTTCGGGCGGATATAGAGCTGGGCATAGAGATTGGCTTTTTCCAGCATGTCCCCCAGGCCATACGGCGACCAGTGGTCGATCACGCTGTCGGTGCCGGTAATCACAAACACCCCTTTATCGCGCAGCTGCTTGAGCGGCATATGCAGGGTGCCGATCGGCACGGTAGAGGCGATAGTGATCTGCTGCGCCGCCATGCGCGGGGCCAGGGCGTCCACTTCCTGCTCGCTGAGCGTCGCCAGGGCAAAGGCGTGGCTGATGGTCAGCTTGCCCTTCAGCTCCGGCGTTTTCTCCACGGTTTGCACCATGTAGTTCACCGCCGCCACCCCCGCCGGGCTGGTTTCGTGCAGGTGGATATCCACCCCTTTGTCGTAATCCAGTGCAATCTGGAACATCAGGTCGAGGGATTTCTCCATCGCGCCGTCGACGCTGGTGGGGTCCAGCCCGCCGACATAGTGCGCCCCGGCCTGCATCGCCTCACGCATCAGCTTCTCCGAGTTCGAGAGCAACAGGCCGTGCTGCGGAAAAGCGACAATCTCGCAGTCGAATCCAGGCTTCCGCCGCGCCAGTACCGCCTGTAAATTCTCGAGGTTCTTCAGCCCGGAGGTGGGCTCGATATTGCAGTGGCTGCGAGCGATGGTGGAGCCCTTCGACTGGATCAGGTCGATCAGCTTTTCTGCGCGCTCCTGAGTGTAAGGTTGCAGCTCCGGAAGCAGCTTTTGCTCGAGGCGGATCATGTCCTGAATGGTGGTCCCCGCCGGGCGATTCAGCGAGCGCCACGGGCCGCCGTAAAAGGTCTTATCCAGATGGATGTGCATGTCGCGCATCGTCGGGAGCAGCAGCTTGCCGCCGCCATCGTAGTGCGGCAGCGTGGCGTCGGCGTGGCTGTTGTTATCCAGCAGGGCGGCGATTTTGCCGTCCTTGATCTCCAGCGTTTTCAGCTCGGTGCGGGTGCTGACGACCACGTCGCCGTCGACGTTAAATCCGGCCTCCAGCAGCACGTTGTCCAGATAGTAGTGTGTCGCGGTGATGTTCATCGGTTTGCCCGTCTCGCAGGTCGGTTTTGCTGTGTCAGCAGCATACGCGACGGAGCCGGTGGCGCCAAACAGCGCACAGGCGGTTGCAGCGGTGGCGATTTTGCCGCTCTGGCTGAGAAACTCCCGGCGGCTTTTATTTTCACTCATTGTCTTGTCCTTTTACTGTCTCGCGGCGGGCAGGAAGCCCGCCGGGGTTAAGCCACAATATGGGTACCGGTTTCGCCACGCAGCGCCGCAGGCAGGCAGTCCGGCGAGGTGATGATCACCCGCGTGCCGCCGTGGTGCAGGAATTCCAGGCTGGCAACGATTTTTGGCAGCATGCTTCCCGCCGGGAAGTGGCCCTCTTCCATGTAGCGCGTCATCTGCGCCACGCTCACCGTCTCCAGCGCCTGCTGGTTGGGCTTGCCGAAGTGGATGCACACTTTCTCCACGCCGGTAGTGATCACCAGCACGTTGGCGTGGATCTCGCGGGCCAGCAGCGCGGTGGAGAGATCTTTGTCGATCACCGCATCCACGCTCTGGTAGTCGCCCTGTGCGGTACGCACCACCGGAATGCCGCCGCCGCCCGCGCCAATCACCACGAAGCCTTTTTGCGTCAGCGCCTTGATGGCGTCGGCTTCGACGATGCGCACCGGCTGCGGCGAGGCCACCACGCGGCGGTATCCGCGGCCAGAATCCTCAACGAAATGCCAGTCGGGATGGGCGCGCTGTAGCTCATCACGCTGGGCCTCGCTGAAGAAAGCGCCAATCGGTTTAGTGGGATGGGTAAAGCCCGGGTCGTTCTGGTCCACTTCAACCTGAGTCACCACCGTCACCGCCTTCTGCTCGCCGCGGGCGGCGAGACGGTTGTTCAGCGCCTGCTGGATCAGGTAGCCGATCCCGCCCTGAGTGTCGGCCACACAGTTCGCCAGCGGGGTCAGGGGCAGCCCTTCCCGCTCGTGGGCGATCTCCGCCCGGCGCAGATCCAGCCCCACCTGGGGGCCGTTGCCGTGGGTGAGGACGATGTCATAGTCGGAGGCCAGCATCTCCAGCACCGAGTCCGCGACCGCTTTCACCGCCTGCGCCTGGTGCTCAATCGACTGGCTGGCGTTATCTTTGATAATGCTGTTGCCACCGATGGCGACGACCATGAGTTCTTTCATACGTTTTCCTTCGCAACAGGGGCTGGTTCAACGCTCGCGGCTTCGCGGCTATCGAGAAAATGCTTCACCACAAACATGCCGCTCATCATCAGGTAGGCCAGCACGAAGGTCAGCGAGCTGCCCTCGGCGAAGCCAACCACCGGGGCGTGGATCACCCCGAACAGGGCCAGCAGCGCCCCGACGGCGGCAGCGACCGCACCGCGCAGCGGTTTATTGATGATGGCGAAGATGGCGATACAGCCCCACAGCATGCTGGCGAGCGGTGCGCCGTTGCCGAGGTGCATCAGCCCTTCGTAGTAAATCCCTTTGCTGTGCAGCACGTCGGTACCGATTTTCGCCGCGTTGGTTCCCGCCGCCCCCATCACGCTGTTCATCATGGTCAGCGCCCAGTTGGCGATCCACGGGAACAGGCAGATAAAGATGACGGGCACCTCCACTTTGGGCGTTTCCCTCACCACCTGGTTGGCGGTGACCACGCCGATAAAGACCAGAATCGGCACGATGGCGGTCATTGGAATGATGGCGAGCATAAAGGCCCCCAGCCCGAACAGCGGCACGATGAACATGGTTACGCCGGAGGCCAGCGTGTAGCCGATGCTCGCCCCCATCGCTTTCCAGCCCGCGTGGCCGACGTAGACCGTCACCGGGAACGGGTTGCCCATCAGGCAGCCGAGCATCGAGGCCAGACCGTTAGCCAGCATCACCTTGCGGGTCGGGTACTCATCCCCCGCCGCGTGGGCGCTTTCGATGTTCTCAAGGTCAAAGATGTAGTTCGCCAGCCCCAGCGGAACCGCCGACGCCAGATACGGCAACGCGTGCGGCAGACCCTGCATAAAGCTGTCGATATGCACTTCCGGCGGGTTGAAACCGAAGGAGGACATCGAGGCTTTGATCGCTTCCGGGCTTTGCAGGCCGGAGATCCACGCCAGCGCGGTACCGGCGATCAGCAGCAGCAGACCGGTCGGGATGCGGGCGAAGATCGGCTTTTTACCAAACCAGTTGATGAAGATCAGCAGCAGCACGATGAAGGAGACCGTCGGCGCTTCGAAGGCCTGGAGCATCGGGTTCATTGCCAGCAGCAGCAGACCCAGACCGGACAGGCACGACAGCAGCACGGTACGCGGGATCATCTTGCGGATGGTTTCGCCGAGGAAGGAACCGCCCGCGAGGATCATCGCCTCCACGAAGCACCACACCAGACCAATCTGGATGGCAAAATCCGCATCGCCGGTCTGCTGATAGACCGGCATCAGCACCAGGAAGGTCACGGTGAAGATCGACGGCGCGCTCGGCCCCGACGGCAGTGCGGTCACGTCGTTACGCCCGGTCTGGCGCGCCATCTGTAAACCGAACCACGCGTAGCAGACGCTCGCCACCAGTACCGCCAGCCCGAAGGCCGGCGCAATACGTCCATAAACAATCTCTTTCGGGATGCCGACGACAAAAATGAGCAGCCCCATCATGGTCAGCAGGTTCGTCAGGTTGTTGGTCATCAACCCGAAGTACGCCGCCCAGTCACCTCTTTTCCACTCCAGTTTCATGCTTTTCATGGATGCTTACCTTATAAGAAGTAGCGATCGCGGAAGGTCAACAGCGCCTTTTCAAAACAGCTAAACGGCGGGTGAACGATGCCCGCCCCAATCATGCCGATCCCGGCGTCTTTGTGGGCAATCGCCGTGTTGATCACCGGCAGGATGCCGCTGCCCGCCACGCGGGTAATGTCGATGGCGGTCGGGATGCCCATGAACGACAGCAGCGGAATGGTAACGTTCGGGTTTTCACCGAGGGTGATCTCGCGCATCTGGCGGGAGAAGTCGATAGCTTCCTCCACCGTGCCGCCTACCAGGGCGACAATCGCCGGGGCCGTCGCCATCGCAAAGCCGCCGATGCCGTAGGTTTCGGTGATGGCGCTGTCGCCGATATCCAGCCCGGAGTCTTCCGGCTTGTAGCCCGCGAACATCGGGCCAATCACCTGCTGCGCCGGGCCGGTGAACCACTGCCCCGGCAGGCCGGAGATGCGCAGGCCAAACTCGTAGCCGTTGCGCGCCATGGTGGTGACCACGGTGCTGTACTCGATGCCGTGGGCGGCATCCAGCGCGGCTTTGCACATCGCCATCCACGTCGGGCCGGAGAAGTAGTCGCTGCTGGCGACAAACTCAAACACCTGGCGCTGCTGCTCCACCGGATAGCCCGCCTGGATCAGCCCCGGGGTCAGGGCCTGAATCAGCAGCGTGGTACCGGCATTGTTGCGGTTGTGGCACTCGTCGCCCATGTGCAGGGCCTGAGCCAGCATTAAGCGCAGGTCGATTTCGCCGATGATTTTCATGGCATCGCGCAGCATCGGGCCAAGCACGTCGCGCATCCAGTTCAGACGGTCGATCACGCTCTGGTCGTTGGCACCCATGCGCAGGATCTTCGCCATCTGCTCGCTGAGGTTGGTGAAGGCGCGGTTGCCCCAGGTTTTGTTCTCGACGATGTGCATAAACATCGACGCGGAGGTAACGCCCGCCATCGAGCCCACGCAGTCGTGCTCGTGACACGGCGAGAAGGTGATCTCCCCGGAGGCCGCCAGCCGTGCCGCGTCCTCGAGATCTGTTGCCAGCCCTTCAAACACCAGCGCCCCGGTAACGGCCCCTTTCATCGCTCCGCACATGTTTTCCCAGGCCACCGGCGGACCGGCGTGCAGGATGGTGGTGCGGGTCATCCCCGGCACCACGTTAATGGCCTGGTCGTAGCCCACCAGCACCGGGTGAGACTGGATAATGCGCTCCAGCGCGATTTTGTTGGCAGCGGCAATTTTCTCCGCCAGCGGTTTATCCGCCAGCTGATCCAGCGCTTCCACCACCTGCATATTGCCCTGCCCCGGCGGGGTCCAGTCGAGGTGGGTAACCGGGACGTGCTGCTTCTTCAGGTCGTCGCTGAACAGGGCGATGCCGACGTTAATGACGTTAAGCGGCTGGTTAAATAAGGTGGTCATCAGGCTTTCTCCCCTTTGCAGACAAATTCACGTGCCAGTAATCCGGTATTGGTACTGCTGCTGGCCCAGATGACGCCCGCATCGGTCAGCAGCTGGCACTGCTGGCTGAGAGACGGGGTATCCTGGTCGGTGCCGAGCACATAGCCGAGGATCTCCAGCGGACGGTTGTCGGCTCTGGCGATCGCCTGCGCCTCCTTGATCGCCTCGATCATCACCCCCACCGGATCTTCGTGCGATCCGAACCCGAGGACGAAATCCATGACGATCACCCCCACTTCCGGATCGCGGGCCTCCTGCAGCAGGCGGCTGATGCGGTTGGTCGGGTCGATCATCGGGTGCGGTTTGCCGTTGGTGAAGTCGTCGTCACCAAAGTCGAGGAAGGTGTGGGCCTGGCTGACGTTGATATCTGCCAGACGTTTGGTCGGATCCGGCTGAATGTTGCTGTAGACATCATCGTATTTTTCCAGCGCGGCGAACATGGCTTCGTCGCACAGGGTGCCGCCGCAGAACAGGCCGCGAATGTACTTCTGCTGCGGGGTCAGACGGGCGCGCACCTCTTCGATCAGCGGCCAGTTGAGCGGGTGCAGGTCCAGTGACTCTTTTTTAATCCCGGTGAGCAGGACCGCTTTCAGCGCCGCCTCTTTGGTGCCGCGGGCAAACTGTAATCCGTCTTCATCGGCCGGCGGTTCATTGCGACCGAGGAAGCAGACCACCACAGGTTTACGGCAGGCGCGGGCGCGGGCCAGCACTTTCTCGGCCACCGCAGGCGCAGGCGGTTTGGAGATCAGCGCGATGACCTGGGTGGCGTCGTCGGCTTCCAGCATGCCGATGGCGTCGAGCATCATCAGCCCGCCGATTTTTTCGCTCAGATCGCGGCCGCCGGTGCCGATCAGCTGGGAGATCCCGCCGCCGAACTCGTGGATGCGCGCGCTCAGCTCCTGGCTGCCGGTACCGGAGGCACCGACGATACCGATCGAGCCACGACGCATCGCGTTGGCAAAGCACAGCCCTGCCCCGTTAATGATGGCGGTGCCGCAGTCCGGCCCCATCATCAACAGCCCTTTCTCGTGGGCCAGCTGCTTGAGCGCCAGCTCGTCGTCGAGCGAGACGTTATCAGAGAACAGCATCACGTTGAGGCCGTTCTCCAGCGCCTGGCGCGCCTCGCGGGCGGCAAAGGTGCCGTTGACGGAGATCACCGCCAGATTGCTCTCCGGGCGATGGGTTTTGGCGCTGGCGAGGGTGGCGTAGCGCGCTTCGTGACTGCCGCCGCTCTCTTTGCGGGTGAACAGGGCTTCGATGGCGGCCAGGGTGTCGTCGTTGGCGGCCTCGCCTTTAATGACGATCATCAGGTCGCCGTTTTTGGCGTCTTCTAATTCCGGCGTCAGCAGGCCGAGATTTTTTAATACGCCTTTATTCATTTCAGTGGCCATGGCGACAAAGGCCTGTTCCACGCCGGGCAATTTATTGGCTTTGGTGGAAACCGACATCAGCGATACAGAATCAAAATAAGTATTCTTTTTTATTACGATTTTGGTGGGCATTACGTCCTCCTGGATGCGGGCAAAAGGGGGCCACATCACGCCCGAAGGCATGATGGAAAAACGGTCCGGTTTTAATTTCAGGCCAGCCCGAAACGGCTGGCCGGGGGTATTACGCGCCGGCGGCGATCAGCAGGTCGGCGATCTCGTTGAAGCCTTTTTCCCGCGCCAGTTCGAGGGGGGATTTGCCGTACTTGTCGGTCATGTGCGGGTTGGCGCCGTGGTCGAGCAGCAGCTTCACAATCGCCTGCTGGCGGGCACCGCCATCATTGAGAACGATGGCTTCGAGCAGCGGCGTCCAGCCTACGAAGTTGGTGTGGTTAACGTTGATGTCGGTGTGGGTCAGCAGCTCCTGCACCACTTCCAGATGCCCCTTCTCGCTGGCCGGGGTGATGCCCACGCCGCCAAAGCGGGTCAGCCTGTCGAGATCCGGGTTGGCCGGCAGCACCAGGCGTAGCAGAGTGAGATCGTTGGTCAGGCAGCTGATGAGGAACGGGTTGAAACAGGTCTGATCCTGCTGGTCGATATTGGCCCCGGCGGCAATCAGTAATTCCACGCAGGGATAATGTTTATTCAGGCTGGCAATAATAATGGCGGTTCTTTTCTGCCGGTTGGTGGCGTTAATATCCACCCCTTTTTCCAGACAGGCTTTTAATGCGTCGGCATTTCCCTGTTCGGCGGCTAGCAGAAATTCAGTAACAAGCTCATTGCTGGACATATCCACACTCCTGGTTTTCCTTTCTGATGGACTGAGCATAGCAACGGCCTGGTCAGAAAAGAATCCGCTTAAAAAGGATTCATCGACAGCGAATTCATTGTTGAGTTAAATTTAACAGTGGAGTCAAAATGTGCGTCTGTGCAACCTTTTCCTTATGTTTTACCGCTTTTTAAGCCCCTAAGCTGCATTCTGCTTATGTTTACGCAGCCCTTGTGCCGTGCGGCTCGCAGCAAATTAGCAGAACTGTGACCGGCGTCAAATGCGTTGTAACCACTTTGTTAAAATATGTTCAAAACTGATGGGTGCCGGGAGCCATAATATGAATTCCATCTTTACCGAAGAGAACCTGCTGGCCTTCACCACCGCGGCGCGTTTTGGCAGCTTCAGCAAAGCCGCCGCAGAACTGGGGGTGACCACCTCAGCCATCAGCTACACCATCAAGCGGATGGAGACCGGCCTCGACGTGGTGCTGTTTGTGCGTAACACCCGCAGCATCGAGCTGACCGAGTCGGGGTTCTACTTCTACCGCAAATCCATAGACCTGCTGAACGACTTCCACGCCATCAAGCGTGGGATCGACACTATTTCGCAGGGCATTGAGACCCGGGTGCGGATCTGCATCAACCAGCTGCTCTACACCCCGCGCCACACCGCTCGCCTGTTACAGGTGCTGAAAAAGCAGTTCCCCACCTGTCAGATCACGGTCACGACCGAGGTGTACAACGGGGTCTGGGATTCGATCATCAATAACCAGGCGAATATCGCCATTGGCGCTCCGGATACCCTGCTCGACGGCGGCGGGATTGATTACACCGAGATTGGCGCCATCCGCTGGGTGTTCGCCATCGCCCCGGACCATCCGCTGGCGCTGGCCCCGGAGCCGCTGGCCGAGAGCCAGCTGCGCCTGTATCCCAACATCATGGTTGAAGACACGGCGCACACCATCAATAAAAAAGTGGGCTGGCTGCTGCACGGCCAGGAGGCGATCCTGGTTCCGGATTTCAATACCAAGTGCCAGTGTCAGATCCTCGGAGAAGGAATTGGTTTTTTACCGGAGCATATGGCGAGAGAGGCGGTGGATGCAGGACTGCTGGTGACGCGACGTATTAATAACCCGCGCCAGGATTCGCGCATGCTGCTCGCCACGCAGCATGCGGCTACCGGTCAGGTCACCCGTTGGATCAAACAGCAGTTTGCGCCTCAGGGGGTGCTGACCGGGATCTACAGCGATTTACTGTGGCGGGATTAGCTGCGGCTCTGCACCCAGAACGCGTGGATAAGGCCGGGGATGTAACCCAACAGGGTCAGGATGATGTTCAGAATAAACGCCCAGCCGAAGCCCTTACCCAGCAGCACGCCAAGGGGCGGTAAAATGATGGTAATTACGATACGCCAGAAACCCATAGATTCTCCATGCAAGCAGTCAGGTCATTGTAAAAGAAGAGCTTTTACCTTAAGCGTAGTGAGTCTACGCCCAGCCGCCAGCGTTCGCGTGAAGTTTTACCCTCTTTTACCCTCTTTACACAGGTTTAGTCTGGCGATTAAGGGGTAATCCGCGCGGGATGCTGTACCCGGGCCTGCGCCTGGGCTAAGCTCAGGGACACATCAATCCTGAAGGAGGTAATTATGTTTTCTGTTGGCGATCTCGTACAACCGCGCATGGGCGGGCCGAAACTTAAAGTCATCGAAGTGCATGAAGATCAGATTGTGGCTGTGCAGGCAAGTAACGAGCAAGGGGAGAAATTCACCCTGAAGGCAGCGGACGTAACGCTGTATAAAGAAGACGGTGATTTTGGGGTCTGCTAAGCAGACGCTACCGGGCGGTATTACTCCGCCCGATATGCACAGTTTAAATCAGGAAATCATCCAGTGATTTTCCTTCTGCCAGTGCAAGGGCAATAGGCTTCGGCGTACGGCCCTGACCGGTCCAGGTTTTTTCCTGACCGTCGACATCGGTAAAGCGATATTTTGCCGCGCGCGCCTGACGTTTTTTCGGCTGTGCCGGGGCGTTCAGCAGATCGGAACTCAGCAGATCTTCTGCCGAAATACCGTCGGCTTTCATCATCTCCAGCAGGGCGTTAATTTTCTGACTCTGTTCGGCACGCTGCTGTTCAACTTCAGCCTGTTCATTACGTTTCTCTTCCGTGACAATGCGCAGCTTTTCGAGCATATCTTCCAGCACGTCCAGCGAGAATTCACGCGCCGTTGCGCGCAGGGTACGAATATTATTAAGATTCTGTAACAGCGAAGTCATATAAAATGAAAACCTTTTCAAGTCGATAAAATAAACAATAGCGGCCATGGTAATTCATTTGTTTATGAACATCCAGACAACAGCGCACGAAAATATAATTTATCTCAAATTAAATGAAATAAAGAAAATAGTCAGTGCGATGCTTCTCTTTTTGTATGATTTATCCTGATAACCTGTTTAATGATTATTTAATTCCTGAACCTTTCCAGGGTAATTGCCTGGGCCTTTTCTCTTGTCGGCATAACGACTATTTATTCACTTCTGGCGCATAAAACAAAAACTCATTTTCCGGAGTTTCACTCCAACCAATCTCAAACTGACAGCATGAGCAGCAAGCAAAGCACGGGATTTTTCGCCCCGGGACACAGCAGATGCCAGCCGCTGAAAATAAAAAATACAACCCATTGTTTATCAAAAAGAAAAACAAAGAACGAAGAGAAAATGCCGCCGCGCTGGCAAAACCGATTGGCTTAGAGAATTTTACGGACAAAACGCCTTTAAATAAAAATTTATCGCTAATTGTAGGTTTCAATGCAGAGAGATACTCTATACACGAAAAATAATGCAAACTAAAGCACTAACCTACCCTGCTTTAGCCTCTCTGTTATACAACCTTTAAGGAGTCAGGACATGTTCTCTCGGCAGTCTCGCCTGCGTCACGCGGTAGCGGATACCTTTGCCATGGTGGTCTACTGTTCGGTGGTGAACATGCTGATTGAAATATTCCTCTCCGGAATGACCTTCGAGCAGTCGCTTTCCTCCCGCCTGGTGGCCGTCCCGGTGAATATCCTTATTGCATGGCCATACGGTTTCTATCGCGATGCGGTGATGCGCGTTGCCCGTCGCTACTCGCCCACCGGCTGGATGAAAAATCTGGCGGACGTGGTGGCCTACGTCACCTTTCAGTCGCCGGTGTATGTCGCGATCCTGTTAACGGTGGGAGCCGACTGGCACCAGATTGCCGCGGCGGTGAGTTCAAATATCGTGGTGTCGATGATGATGGGTGCGGTCTACGGCTATTTCCTCGATTACTGCCGACGTCTGTTCAAAGTCAGCCAGTATCAACAGGTCAAAGCGTAAAGCACGGCGACTGGCGCAAGCCAGTCGCGTCATTATTGCGCGTCGCCAAACAGGCCCTTCAGAAAGCGTTCCAGCGCCATGCGGGAACTGAAGCCATGCGGAATACCATAATGTTCCTGGTTATTGCCCCCTAAATAGAGCGGGAACTGCTCATAATGGTCGCTGGTTTTCATCTCTGAAGCAGGGTCCGCAAAGGAAAGGCTTTTCTCTTTCAGCGTCGGGTGAATGATCAGCGCCGTGCGCCCCATACGGGCTTCCCGGTTCACATAAACATAATTATCGCCACGACGGTACCCGTATGCTTTTTGGGTTACCACATCCACGGTAAATCCCGCTTTTTCAAGTTCGCGCGCAACCTCATCGGGTCGTAAATACATATTCTTTCCTCGTTATCATTTCCTGCCGGGCAACCTTACCGTATTCAGCAATAGCAGCGCTTTCAGAAAAATCCATAAACGGCCTGATAAGCCGTGACCGGCTTCAGATATTAAAAAGGTGGTCTAAACTATTAATTACCGCAAATACAAGGGAGAAGCATATGTTTAACCGTTCGAACCGAAACGATGTTGACGACGATGTTCAGGATATCCATAACGATGTCAGGAAATTAGCGGATTCGCTGGAAAGCGTTTTGAAATCCTGGGGATCGGATGCGAAGGGCGAAGCGGACGACGCCAGACGTAAAGCCAAATCGCTGCTGCGTGAAACCCGCGCGCGTCTGCAGGGTCGCTCGACCGGCAAGCAGGCCGCTTGCGATGCCATTGGCTGCGCTAACACCTTTATCCGTGAACGTCCGATGTGTGCGGTAGGGACCGTCGCCGCGGTGGGGATCTTTATCGGCGCGCTGCTTGCTCTGCGCAAATAATCTCCGATCCGGCTCTATCCTCCTTTGCCCCCATGCCCTGCGGTGTGGGGGTTTTTCTTTTTTAAGCCCGAGCGTCTCCCTCTCCCGCTGAACGCATCACCGACAGTGAACCCCTGACATTTTCCCATATCTTGTATGGTTGAAACTTACGATAACTACATCTAGTATTCTCTTTAGCAAGACAGACTCCTGGTGACGCACTAACTGGCGTCGGAATCCTATTCTAGATGGAAATACGAATCATGCGCATTATTATTTACACTCGAAACGACTGTGTGCAGTGCCATGCTACCAAACGCGCCATGGAGAGCCGCGGCGTGACCTTTGAAATGGTGAATGTTGACCTGGTTCCTGACGCGGCAGAGACGCTCAAAGCCCAGGGGTTCCGCCAGCTGCCGGTGGTGATCGCCGGGGAAACCCGTTGGTCCGGCTTCCGCCCGGATCTGATTAACCGTCTGCCCCAGCCTGCCCAGGCCGCCCGGGCATGAGCCTGCTCGTCTACTTCTCCAGCAGTTCGGAGAACACGCACCGCTTTATCGCGCGCGTCGGGCTGCCCGCCGTGCGGATCCCGCTTAAAGAGCGGGAGCGGCTCCAGGTAGACGAGCCCTTTATTCTGGTGGTGCCCAGCTACGGCGGGGGTGGAACGGCCGGGGCGGTGCCGCGGCAGGCGATCCGCTTTCTCAACGATCCACATAACCGGGCGCTTATCCGCGGGGTGATTGCCGCCGGCAACCGTAATTTCGGTGAGGCCTTCTGCCGCGCCGGGGACGTCATCTCACAAAAATGCGGCGTGCCGTACCTCTATCGCTTCGAGCTGATGGGGACCCAGCAGGACGTCGACAACGTGCGTAAAGGAGTGAACGAATTTTGGCAACGACAACCGCAGAGCGCGTGATGCAGAGATCAACCGATTTCCATGCGCTGAACGCCATGCTGAACCTGTACGATCGGGACGGGAAGATCCAGTTCAGCAAAGATCATGAGGCGGTGGACGCCTTTTTTAACGCCCACGTCTACCCCAACAGCATGACCTTTACCAGCCCGCAGGCGCGTCTCGATTATCTGGTCAGCGAGAATTACTACGATCCGAGGGTGCTGGCACGCTTCGATCGTGCCTTCGTG
The DNA here is from genome assembly GCF_049974505.2 of Leclercia sp. TB492. Taxonomy (NCBI): domain Bacteria; kingdom Pseudomonadati; phylum Pseudomonadota; class Gammaproteobacteria; order Enterobacterales; family Enterobacteriaceae; genus Leclercia; species Leclercia sp. TB492. Next base: position 3,660,543 of record NZ_CM127572.1, read on the forward strand.
CTGGGGCTGTTTGCCCACGCTCACGCCAGCGGTTTTCGTTTTCAGACCTTCCTCGGCGCATGGAAGTTTTATACCAGCTATACGCTGAAAACCTTCGACGGTAAGCAGTACCTCGAACACTTCGAGGATCGGGTGGTGATGGTGGCCCTGACCCTGTCCCAGGGGGATGAAACCCTCGCCCGCCAGCTCACCGACGAAATGCTCGCCGGACGCTTCCAGCCCGCGACGCCCACCTTCCTCAACTGCGGCAAGGCCCAGCGCGGGGAGCTGGTCTCCTGCTTCCTGCTGCGTATCGAAGACAATATGGAGTCCATTGGCCGGGCGGTGAACTCAGCGTTGCAGCTCTCCAAACGCGGCGGCGGCGTGGCGTTTTTACTCTCGAACCTGCGGGAAGCGGGGGCGCCGATCAAGCGCATTGAGAACCAGTCCTCGGGGGTGATCCCGGTGATGAAAATGCTGGAAGATGCGTTCTCCTACGCCAACCAGCTGGGCGCGCGCCAGGGGGCAGGGGCGGTCTATCTGCATGCCCATCACCCGGATATCCTGCGGTTTCTCGACACCAAACGGGAAAATGCCGACGAAAAAATTCGTATCAAAACCCTGTCGCTGGGGGTGGTGATCCCGGATATTACCTTCCGGCTGGCGAAGGAGAACGCCGATATGGCGCTGTTCTCACCCTATGACGTGGAGCGGATTTACGGCAAGCCGTTTGGCGATGTGGCGGTCAGCGAGCTGTACGACGAGATGGTGGCGGATCCGCGCATTCGTAAGACTACCCTCAACGCCCGCGACTTCTTCCAGCGGCTGGCGGAGATCCAGTTTGAGTCCGGCTATCCGTACATCATGTATGAAGATACCGTTAACCGCGCCAACCCCATTGCCGGGCGCATCAACATGAGCAACCTGTGCTCGGAGATTTTGCAGGTCAACAGCGCCTCAACCTATGACGAAGATCTGGATTACACCCGGATCGGGCACGATATCTCCTGCAATCTGGGCTCGCTGAACATTGCCCACACCATGGACTCCCCCAACTTTGGCCGTACCGTCGAAACTGCGGTGCGCGGCCTGTCGGCGGTGTCGGACATGAGCCACATCCGCAGCGTGCCGTCGGTGGAGGCCGGGAACGCCGCCTCGCACGCCATCGGCCTCGGGCAGATGAACCTGCACGGCTATCTGGCGCGGGAGGGGATCGCCTACGGCAGCCCGGAGGGGCTGGATTTCACCAACCTCTATTTCTACACCATCACCTGGCACGCCCTGAACACCTCGATGATGCTGGCCCGCGAAAAGGGGCGGCGTTTCGCGGGCTTCGAACAGTCGCGCTACGCCAGCGGGGAGTATTTTAGTCAGTATCTGGAAAACGACTGGCAGCCTAAAACGGAGAAGGTGCGCGCACTCTTTGCCCGGGCCGGCATTACCCTGCCGACGCGGGAGATGTGGCAGCAGCTGCGGGACGACGTGATGCAGTTCGGCATCTACAACCAGAATTTGCAGGCGGTGCCGCCTACCGGGTCGATCTCGTACATCAACCATGCCACCTCGAGCATTCACCCTATCGTCTCGAAAATCGAGATCCGCAAAGAGGGCAAAACCGGGCGCGTTTACTACCCTGCCCCCTTTATGACCAACGAGAACCTGGCCCTGTATCAGGACGCCTACGAGATTGGGCCGGAAAAGATTATCGATACCTATGCCGAGGCGACGAAGCACGTCGACCAGGGGCTGTCGCTGACGCTGTTCTTCCCGGACACCGCCACCACCCGCGACATCAACAGAGCGCAGATTTACGCGTGGAAGAAAGGGATCAAAACCCTGTACTACATTCGCCTGCGCCAGCTTGCGCTGGAAGGCACCGAAACAGAAGGCTGCGTGTCCTGCGCGCTTTAAGGAGAGAGGATGAAACTGTCACGGGTTCACGCCGTTAACTGGAACAAGATTGAAGATGATAAGGATCTGGAGGTGTGGAACCGCCTGACCAGCAACTTCTGGCTGCCGGAAAAGGTGCCCCTGTCGAATGACGTCCAGGCCTGGGCCACCCTGAGCCACGCCGAGCAGCAGCTGACCATTCGCGTCTTTACCGGCCTGACCCTGCTCGACACGGTGCAGAACACGGTGGGCGCTCCGGCCCTGATCGCCGATGCGCTGACGCCGCACGAAGAGGCGGTGATGTCGAACATCAGCTTTATGGAGGCGGTGCATGCCCGCTCCTACAGCTCGATCTTCTCCACTCTCTGTCAGACCCGGGACGTGGATGCCGCCTACCGCTGGAGCGAGGAGAGCGACGCGTTGCAGCGCAAAGCCCAGCGGGTGCTGGAACAGTATCGCGCCGACGAGCCGCTGAAGAAGAAGATCGCCAGCGTGTTTCTGGAATCGTTCCTCTTCTACTCCGGCTTCTGGCTGCCGATGTACTGGTCCAGCCGGGGCAAGCTGACCAATACCGCGGATCTGATCCGGCTCATCATCCGCGATGAGGCGGTACACGGGTACTACATTGGCTATAAGTACCAGAAGGGGCTGGAGAAAGTGAGCGCGGCAGAGCGCGAGGATTTAAAAGGCTTTGCGCTGGATCTGCTGATGGATCTGTATGACAACGAGCTGGCCTATACCGAAGAGCTGTACGCCGGAACCGGCTGGGAGGAGGATGTGAAGGCCTTCCTCTGCTATAACGCCAACAAGGCGCTGATGAACCTCGGCTACGAGGCGCTGTTCCCGCCGGAGATGGCCGAGGTCAACCCGGCCATCCTCGCCGCACTTTCGCCGAATGCCGACGAAAACCACGACTTCTTCTCGGGCTCGGGGTCGTCGTATGTGATGGGTAAAGCGGTGGAGACCGAAGACGAGGATTGGAATTTCTAATAATTTCACCCCGAAAAGGGGTGAAAGAGTGGCGCAACGGCTCAGTCGTGAATGTTGACGCCCACGCAAGCGCGAACAAACTCAGGGTTAAAGTGCTTCACGGCATCCCCGACGTAGCCCAAATCGAGGGCGTCGATCTGCGCCATTTCGCTCTCAGTCAGGGAGAAATCCCAGATAGCAACGTTCTCTTCGATACGTTCCTGATGGGTCGATTTTGGAATGACGATCACGCCGCGCTGGACGTTCCAGCGCAGGACCACCTGAGCAACGCTCTTTTTATGGGCATCTGCAATGCCCTGCAGCATCGCATTTTCATACGGCTTGTGTCGCCCGCCGCCCAAGGGCGCCCAGGCTTCAGGCTGCACGTTGTAATAGCGCATGGTTTCCAGGGCGGCAGGTTGGGCAAAGTACGGATGCAGTTCAACCTGATTGACCATCGGCCTGATTCGGACGGTTTCACAGAAGTTGGCTAAGACGTGAGGATAAAAATTGGACACCCCAATCGCTCTCAGTTTACCGGCTTCATAGGCCTCTTCCATCGCCCGCCACGCGCTGAAATAGTCCCGCATGGCCTGATGCAGCAAGTAGAGATCAAAGTACTCCAGCCCCGATTTTTCTAACGACGCGTCGATACCCGCTTTGGCCGTCTCGTCGCTGGCCATGTCCTGCACCCACAGTTTCGAGGTAATGAACAGCTCTTCCCGGGTGCACAGGCCCCCGGCAATGGCTTCCCGAACGGCGTCGCCCACGGCATCTTCATTGCCATAGACCGCAGCCGTATCGATCAGACGATAGCCTGCCCGAATCGCGCTCAGCACGGACTGTTTACACTCTTCTTTGTCGGTAACCTGAAAAACACCGAAACCGGCCATCGGCATTTTCATGCCGTTGCTTAATTCTGCATATTCCACGATTGAACTCCTCTGCGCTGTCAAACAGCCATTCTAAAGGACAAAGACGGTGGCGATTAAGAGGCAGAGCCTGACAGGAGTTATGCAAATAATTCATTAATGCCCTTCTCAGATAGCGTTTCTGCTCGCAAGCCCCTCTTTAAAAACAGGCAATGCCGGGCCGGCAACGATGAGGGTGGGCCGCCTGGAGCGTTCAGGCCGCTGTGAGCGCAAAGCGGGCATCAGGATACAGAACAAAAAAAATCGCCAGATGAGTGAGTAAAAGCTACAGTCAATACAGCTCCAACTGGTATGACCACACAAAAAAAGGCTCACCTGATGAATTCGATAATAATACCGGTCACTGAAGGCGGATTTCTGGCTGCCACGTTATGGGAAAAAAACGATGCCAGAGCACTGGTTATCCTTCATCCTGCTACGGCGGTTGTGCAGGCGTTTTACAAAGGCTTCGCAGAGTATCTTAACAACATGGGATTCAGCGTTCTGACTTACGACTACCGTGGGACGGGTCGCTCGAAGTCGGGAATGCTCCGTCACTACAGCGTCTCCATGTCAGACTGGATCGAGCACGATGTAGGCTGCATAACGGCCTGGGCTAAGGCGCGTTTCCCCGGGCTTAGCCTGCTGGCAGTGGGTCACAGCATTGGTGGGCACGCCGTTCTTCTTTCGACGGCCACCCACTCCCTGAAGGCGGCGGTCATTGTGGCATCACACGCCGGGGTGACCAGTACCATCAAACATACGGCAGAAAAGGTACGCGTATGGTGCTTACTGCGTATTCTCGCGCCAGCGCTATGCCGTATCTTTGGGTATATGCCTGCCAGGCGCCTCGGGCTGGGAGAAGATTTACCCGCGCCTGTGATGCTACAGTGGGGACGCTGGAGCGCAATGCCGGGTTACTTTTACGACGATCCAGACTGGGATGCGCGCCAACGGGCAAGCGAGATAAGGTTACCCTTACTGGTGATGGGTTTTGATGACGATCCCTGGGCTAACCCCGAAGCCATTACACGCCTGCTGGAGCCGGTACAGCACGCAAAAATTGAACGCCAGGAGATACGGCACGCGGAATTCGGTCTCTCAGGCGTCGGCCACATGGGCTTTTTTCGTACGCGATGTGCAGAGAAATTATGGCCTGTCGTCGGTGAGTGGCTGGAGAGTCAGTGCCCGGGATGATAACGACCCTGTCGACTACGAGCCAGAAACAGATTTACGGCCTGCAGCAGAAAGGGAAATACCGTCCGGATTAAACGTAGCAATGCCGTTATTAAGCCAGGCGGCAAAATAAGCGAACCGCTGTCATGCGAAATTAAGTTAATAAAAAACCCGCTCAGGGCGGGTTTATTTTATTATCAGCAATTATTAACTGCTCAGGCTATTACCTTCATCGCTATCGTAATAACTACTGATAATTAACGCAGATTACAGGACTGTGACGTTTCCGGCAGCAGGACCTTTAGCGCCATTTTCAATGGTGAAGGAGACTTTCTGGCCTTCTTCAAGGGTTTTGAAGCTATCGCTCTGGATAGCAGAGAAGTGTACGAAGACATCTTTGCTGCCGTCATCAGGGGTGATAAAGCCAAAACCTTTATCTGCGTTAAACCATTTTACTAAACCAGTCATTTTATTAGACATAGATAATTCCTTAATGATGAGCCACTTAAACGCGGCGATGATGGCCTGTATTGCGAGAGTTACTTACCTGGCACTTAGGAGGAGACTCATGAAGAAGGGTATCTGTGGATAACACTTGAACTGAGGACTGCTTTACTAAAACTGCTTTCGTAAGGTCTGTTTTCCAAACCGATGGCGCTATTAAGACATATAAAAATGAGCTAAGCAATGTTTATATTATTTATTTTACCCGTTTAAACACCCGGATGGCTGAATGGCTGATATATCCTCTGTCCTTTTAAATTTCCACATTTTCCGATCGGAGGAATATATTCCCAAATAAAGTATGAGCGCAAAAAAAGCAGCCCTTGGGGGCTGCTGATTATGATGACAAAGTGCCCGCATTTTTGCCGGGTGGCGCTGCGCTTACCCGGCCTACCGTTTCTGTAGGCCCGTGCAAGCAAAGCGCCGCCGGGCGGCCCTTCGGGGCTGCTTTTTACACTTTAGCCAGTTCCCTTAAGTGCTTTTTCAGCTTGTGATATTCATCAATCACATACTGTTCCGCCCTCTGCTGGTCGGCAATCGGCTCCACGCGCACGGCGCAATACTTATACTCCGGCGTTTTGGTAATCGGGCTCAGGTTCTCCGTCACCAGCTCGTTGCAGGCCCCAATCCACCACTGGTAGGTCATGTACACCGCCCCGATATTCGGACGATCGCTGACCTGGGCACGGGTAATGACCTTGCCTTTGCGCGATGTGACCCACACCAGCGCTTCGTCTTCAATACCGAGGCGCTTCGCGTCGGCGGTATTGATCTGCGCATAGCCAGGTTCATCGGCCAGGGCAGCCAGCGCCGCACAGTTACCGGTCATCGAGCGGCAGGAGTAGTGGCCGACTTCGCGCACCGTTGACAGCACCAGCGGGTACTCTTCGGTGAGCTTGTCGATTGGCGCTACCCAGTCACAGGTATAGAGCTGCCCCAGCCCGTTCGGAGTGGAGAACTCTTTTTCGAACAGGTAATCCGTCCCCTGATCGGCCTCTGACTCGTCGCGGCACGGCCACTGGATATAACCCAGCTCGCCCATCTTCTCGTAGGTAGCACCGTAGAAATCCGGACACAGATGACGCAGTTCGTCCCAGATCTGCTGGGTATTGTCATAGTGCATCGGATAGCCCATCCGGGTGGCGATCTCGCTGATGATCTGCCAGTCCGTTTTCAGATCCCACTTCGGCTCTACCGCTTTGAAGAAGCGCTGGAATCCGCGGTCGGCGGCGGTGTAAACCCCTTCGTGCTCACCCCAGGAGGTGGACGGCAGGATCACATCGGCAGCGGCGGCGGTCTTGGTCATAAAGATGTCCTGCACAATGACCAGTTCCAGCTCCTCAAAGGCCTTACGCACCGCAGACAGCTCGGCGTCGGTCTGGAGTGGATCTTCCCCCATGATGTACGCGGCGCGCACTTCGCCGTGAGCGGCCCGGTGAGGCAGCTCGCTGATGCGATAGCCGGTATGCGCAGGCAGAGATTCCACGCCCCAGGCTTTGGCGAACTTGGCCCGGTTTTCCGGATTGTTGATGTACTGATAGCCCGGATAGGTATCCGGCAGTGCACCCATGTCGCACGCGCCCTGCACGTTGTTCTGACCGCGCACCGGGTTAACCCCCGCGGACGGCTTGCCGAGGTTACCCGTCAGCAGCGCCAGGCTGGTGAGGGAACGCACGGTTTCCACGCCCTGGTAGAACTGGGTCACGCCCATGCCCCAGAGAATGGCCGCGTTTTCTGCCGCAGCGTACATCCGCGCCGCCTGGCGGATCTCCTGGGCGCTAACCCCGGTGATTTCTTCGACGGACTCCGGCGTATAGCCTTCGACAATTTTGCGATACTCTTCGAAGCCTTCAGTACGCGACGCCACAAACGCGCGGTCGTACAGCTCTTCTTCGATAATCACGTGCCCCATCGCATTCAGCAGCGCGATGTTGGAGCCGTTTTTCAAAGCGATATGCATATCAGCGATGCGCGCAGTTTCAATTTTGCGCGGATCGCAGACGATAATCTTCGCCCCTTTGCGTTTGGCTTTAATCACCCGGTTCGCCACGATAGGGTGCGAATCCGCCGGGTTGTAGCCGAAAATAAAGACCATATCGGCATTCTCAATGCCAACAATGGAGTTACTCATTGCGCCGTTACCGACCGACTGGTGCAGACCTGCAACCGATGGGCCGTGTCAGACGCGCGCGCAGCAGTCGACGTTATTGGTGCCGACTGCCGCGCGGGCAAATTTTTGCATTACATAGTTAGTTTCATTCCCGGTACCGCGCGATGACCCGGTGGTCATGATCGCATCCGGGCCGTGGGCAGCTTTGATGGCGCTGAGTTTAGTGGCAACGTAATCCAGCGCTTCGTCCCAGGAGACGGCCTCCAGCTTGCCGCCGCGCTCGCGACGGATCATGGGGGATTTCAGGCGCGGGGTCAGGATCTGCGTATCGTTGATAAAATCCCAGCCGTAATAGCCTTTCAGGCAGAGATCGCCCTGATTGGTCTTACCCTGTGCCGCTTCAGCCTTGACGACTTTGCCGTTATTGACCACCAGGTTGATTTTGCAACCCGATGCGCAATAGGGGCAAACCGTGACGACTTTCTTCATCGGTAGTTACTCCGTTAGTAATATGTCCTCAGTGGTATGCATTAAGTGTGCCAGCATGGGATTACCATTTAAATGACTGAATTATTTGGAAAATATGAGGAGAGCTTTGCGAGGAAGCGTCCGTTCGTCATAAATGTCATGACGAACGGACAGCGATGACGTTAGCGTACGACCAGCGCGTCGTAGCCTTTGAAGCGATAGTTAATCAGAGAGGCGATCCAGCAGAGGATAAACAGCCCGACCACGACGAACCCGGCGTTGCCCAGGTTGTCATTGAGCGCCGCCACGCCGTTCCACAGCCCACCCGTCAGGCCAAACTTATCGGCCAGCAGGCCCAGCGCTTCCAGGCCGCCGATAAACAGCGCCACGACGACCGAGGTACCGGTGATGGTCATGTTGTAGTAGAGCTTGCGCTGCGGCTTGTTGAAGGCCCAGCCGTAAGCACCCACCATGATCAGATTATCGAGGGTGTCGATCAGCGCCATGCCGCTGGTGAACAGCAGCGGGAAGACCATGATCGCCCACACCGACATGCCGCTGGAGGCCCCGGCGGCGGAGATCCCCAGCACGCCAATCTCGGTGGCGGTATCAAAGCCGAGACCAAACAGGAAGCCCACCAGATACATATGCCAGCTGCGGGTTACCAGGCGAAACGCCGAGCGGAACAGCCAGTTCATCACCCCGCCGCGGGCAAAGGAGACCTCTTCCGGCACCTTCTCGCCGCGCTTCATTTTGTTAAAGCTGCCCCAGACGTCGCGCAGGATCGCGAGGTTGACCAGCGCCATCGCCAGCAGGAAAAAGGCCGACACCGCCGTGCCGATGGTGCCGCCGGTCTCGTGGAACCACTCCATGTTGCGGCTGAACGCGGTGGCGGTTGCAGCGATGGCAATGGAGGCCAGCACCACAATGGAGGAGTGCCCCAGCGAGAACCAGGCCCCCACGCCGCACGGGCGTTTGCCCTGCTGCATCATCTTGCGGGTGACGTTATCAATGGCGGCGATATGGTCCGCATCCACCGCGTGGCGCAGGCCGTAACACCAGGCCAGCAGGCTGGCGGCCATCAGCGACGGGGTGTTGTGAAAGAGGTAAAACGCCGTCCCCCAGGCGAGAATATTGGTGGCGATCAAGGCCAGCATCAGCGCCATGGCTTTGGGGTGGTTGTTGAAATATTTGATAAACATCGTGATATCCCGATTCAAGAAAATGTCGCGGCAGCAATGACTGCCTGCCCAAATGCAATCGCGCCATCCCCGGCGGGCAGCCGCCCGGGAAACAGCACGGTAAAATCGCCTAGCCAGAACTGCAGGCGCTCCCGCAGAAGCCGGTTGTGCACCACTCCGCCGCTGCACAGGATGGTGCCGAGGTTCTGCGCCCGGGCATGCTCCGCTGCCAGCGTCGCCAGCCCGTGGGCCAGCACGTCGTGAAACGCCCAGGCGCGTTGCTCAGCCGGGGCCTGCCAGTCCAGCCACTGCTGCCAGAAGGTGGTCATATCCAGCTCGCCGTCGCGCACCGGCAGCGTCACCGGGTGGCTGACCGGCCCGCTACGCAGCGCCAGCGCCTCCAGCTGACAGGCGGCCTCCCCTTCGTAGCTGAGCTGCGCCGGGGCACAGCCTGTTGCCGCGGCCACCGCATCAAACAACCGCCCGGCGGACGAAGCCGGCGGGCAGTTCACCCCGCGGGCGATCGCCTGAGCCAGCGGCGGCCAGGGTTTATCCAGCAGTACCTGCGCCTCGGGGCGGGTTTGCCACCCGGGGACGAACGCCTGCCACTGGGCCAGCAGATTGCGCCACGGCTGGCGTGCCGCAAGATCACCGCCGGGCAGCGCTACCGCGGGCAGGCCGCCGAGCCGGTCGCAGCGGCGGTAGTTGACCCGCAGACACTCCCCACCCCATAACTCGCCGTTCTCCCCCTGGCCGATACCGTCCAGCACCAGGGCGATGACATCCCCGCCGTCACGCGGCCAGCCGTGTTCCGCCAGGCAGGCCGCGGCGTGGGCATGGTGATGCAGCACGCGATGGTGCGGATACGGCATCTGCTCCCCCAGCCGGGTGGAGCGATAGCCGGGATGGGCATCGGTCACCACCCCTTCGGGGCTAAACTGCCAGAGCTCCTGAAGCGCGGTCAGGGCCTGCTGCCACTGGGCCAGCGCGTCGTCATCGCCCAGATCGCCCAGATGCTGGCTCAACACCGCCTGCCCGCCGCGCACCAGGCAGAAGGTGTTTTTCATATCCGCCCCCAGACACAACAGGGACGGCACATGGTCAAAACCGGGCGGCAGCGGCAGCGCATCCGGGACAAAGCCCCGGGAGCGGCGCAGCATGTCACCGCTGGCACGCAGCACCGAGTCGTCCATGCGCTGGACGATGTCGCGGTTATGCAGCAGCCAGCCGTCGGCAATCCCGTCCAGATCCTGTATGGCCCGCTCGTTGGTCAGCGCTGGCGGAGAGCCGTTAAGGTTGCCGGAGGTCATCACCAGGGGGCGATCCAGATCCTGCATCAGCAGGTGCTGAAGCGGGTTGGCCGGGAGCATCACCCCCACCTCGTTCAGCCCCGGGGCGATGGCCTCATCAAAGGAGAAGAGCCGTTTATCCACCAGCACAATCGGTGCTGCCGTCGAACGCAGCAGCGCCTGAGCTTCTGCGGGAAGTGCAGCGGCTAATCGTGGCGGGATCATCACCGCCAGCGGTTTCGCCGGACGCCGCTTGCGCGCGCGCAGTCGGTTAACCACCTGCGCGTTGCCGGCATCGCAGGCCAGATGGAACCCACCGAGCCCCTTTATCGCCACGATCCCGCCCTGCGTCAGCGCCGCTACCGCGGCCCGCAGGGCGTTATCTTTCTCTTCACGCACCTCGCCGCACACCCAGCTCAGCTGCGGCCCGCAGTCCGGGCAGGCCACCGGCTGGGCGTGAAAGCGCCGGTCGGCGGGGTTGCGGTACTCCGCCTCACAGGCCGGACACAGGGCAAACTCCGCCATGGTGGTGGCCGGGCGGTCATACGGCATCGCCCGGATAATGGTGAAGCGCGGCCCGCAGTGGGTGCAGTTAATAAACGGATAACGGTAGCGACGCTCGCCCGGGTCGTTCATCTCGGCCAGACATTGCGGGCAGGTCGCGGCATCCGGCACCACCTGGGTGGCCATCTGCCCCTGCCCGCTTGGCAGAATGGTGAACGCTTCCGGCAACGAGGCCCAGTGCCACGGCTGCTCGCTGATGTCGTCGATACGCGCCAGCGGCGGGCCACCGGCCGCCAGCCGGGTAATGAAATCCTGCGTCTCGGCGACAAGGCGTACGACCACGCCTGCCCCGTCGTTGCAGACGTCGCCTTTCAGTCCCAGCTGCCGGGCCAGTTGCCAGACCCAGGGGCGAAAACCCACCCCCTGGACTTTGCCGCGGATGCGCAGCAGCGTGCCGTTTGTACTCATTAATTAACTCTCTACCGCCTCACGAAGGCGTTGTTTCATCGCGCTGTAGGTGGTCTGGGCATAATTTTCTGCCCAGTGTTGATCGGCAATCGCGTCGATCTTCACCGCGCAGTATTTGGTTTCCGGCGTTTTGGAGACCGGATCGAGGTTGTCCTGGGTCAGCTCGTTGCAGGCCCCAATCCACCACTGATAGGTCATGTAGACCGCCCCTTCATTGATGCGATCGTTGACGTCGGCGCGGCTGATCACCTTCCCGCGACGGGAGCTGACCCACACCAGCTGGCGATCGCGGACACCGAGCTTCTCTGCGTCCCGTGGATGCATCTGCACAAAGCCCGGCTCATCCGCCAGGGTTTGCAGCGCCGCGCAGTTGCCGGTCATCGAGCGGCAGGAGTAGTGCCCCACCTCGCGCACGGTGCAGAGTACCAGCGGATAGTCGGCGTCCGGCATCTCTGCCGGTTTACGCCACGGCGCGGCAAACAGCTGGCCTTTGCCGCTCGGGGTGTCGAAGCGGTTGTCCGCATAGAGCCACGGCGTGCCCGGGTGATCGAGGGTCGGACAGGGCCACTGGATATGGCCCATGTCGCCCATTTTTTCGTACGTCACGCCGTAGAACAGCGGGCAGAGCGCACGCATTTCGTCCCAGATCTGCTGGTTGTCGCGATACGCCATCGGGTAGCCCATCGCGGTGGCAATCAGGCTAATGATCTCCCAGTCGCGCTTGACGTTGCCCTTCGGCGCAACGGCTTTTTCAAAGCGCTGGAAGCCGCGGTCGGCGCAGGTAAAGACCCCGCCGTGCTCGCCCCAGGAGGTGGCCGGAAGCAGCACGTCCGCCGCCTCGGCGGTTTTGGTCATAAAGATGTCCTGCACCACCACGAAGTCGAGGGCGTCAAACCCTTTGCGCACCAGCCCCAGATCGGCTTCGGTCTGGAGCGGATCTTCCCCCATGATGTAATAGGCTTTGACCTTGCCTTCCAGCGCAAGGTGCGGCACTTCGGTGATGCGCACGCCGACCTGGTCATCCATCAATGCGGGATCGACGCCCCACGCCCGGGCAAATTTCTCCCGCACCTGCGGGTCGGTCACGTCCTGATAGCCAGGGAACTGGTTGGGGATCACCCCCATGTCGCACGCGCCCTGGACGTTGTTCTGCCCGCGCACCGGACCAACGCCGCAGTGCTCGCGGCCGAGGTTGCCGGTGAGCAGCGCCAGGGTAGAAAGCCCTTTCACCACGTCCACCGCCTGCCCGAACTGGGTCACGCCCATCCCCCACATTACGGTGGCGGACGGGGCGGCGGCGTAGATGCGCATCGCCTCGCGGATCTGCCGGGCGGTGAGGCCAGTTATCTCCTCGACGTTTTCCGGGGCGTATGCGCTGACCGTTTCGCGCAGCGCCTCCAGCCCTTCGGTGTAGCGGGCGACGTAGTCGCTGTTGTAGAGGCTCTCGTCCAGCAGGGTATAAATAAAGGCATTCACCAGCGCCATATTGCAGCCGTTTTTAAGCTGCAGATGCCGGTCGGCGATGCGCGCGGTTTCAATTTTGCGCGGATCGCAGACGATCACCCGGGCACCGTTCTGTTTGGCTTTGATCACCCGGCGGGCGACGATCGGGTGCGAGTCGGCGCAGTTGTAGCCGAAGATCAGCAGGCATTTTGAGTTTTCGATATCGCTGATGGAGTTGCTCATCGCCCCGTTGCCCAGCGTCTCCTGCAGTCCGGCCACGCTCGGGCCGTGGCAGACCCGGGCGCAGCAGTCGACGTTGTTGGTGTTGAGCACTCCGCGGGCAAACTTCTGCATCACATAGTTGGTTTCATTCCCGGTGCCGCGGGACGATCCGGTGGTCATGATGGCGCGCGGGCCATAGTTAGCCTTGATGTCACTCAGGCGTTGGGCGGTGTAGCGAATCGCCTCCTCCCAGGAGACCGGCACAAACTTGCCGCCCTTCTGGTAGCGGATCATCGGCTGGGTGAGGCGCGGCGTCAGCAGCCGGGTGTCGTTGAGAAAATCCCAGCCGTAATAGCCTTTCAGGCACAGCTGATTCTGGTTGGTGACGCCCTGCGCGCCCTCCGCACGAACGATTTTATTGTTGTCGACAACGAGTTTTAATTTACAGCCCGCACCGCAGTACGGGCAGACGCTGGTGATTTTTTTCATCAGTAACAGACCTGCTAAAAGTGAAAAGAGAGGCAGAGGCTTACAGCATCTGCGAGGAAACGGAGTCCAGCGCCGCGCGGCGGCGTTTCTCGAGACTCAACTGCTCAAGCTTCTGCCTGTCGATGCAGACAATGGCATTGGTCGGGCAGGCCTGAATGCAGGCGGGGCCGTCCGGCTGGTGGTAGCAGAGGTCGCACTTGTTGGCCTCGGCCTTCTCTGACATCACATTCAGCCCGGCGCCAATGCTGCGCACAACCGGACGCAGCACCACTTCCATCGCGCCGTACGGGCAAGCAACCACGCAGGTTTTGCACCCGATGCAGCGCTCCTGGTGGACGTGAACAAAGTCGTTATCGCGGGTGATGGCCCCGTTCGGGCAGACGCTGGCGCAAGGGGCGTCTTCACACTGGCGGCACATGGTGGCCGTGGAGACGTTGACGCCTTTGATGACGTGAATGCGCGGCAGGAAGTTCTGCGGGGTCAGCGAGGCGCAGTCCTGGGTGTCGTGGTGCGACACCACGCAGGCTACTTCACAGGTACGACAGCCGATGCATTTGCTGGCATCGGCGATGATGAAACGGTTCATCCTTAATCTCCGGGAATGATGGTTAGCTTGCCGGAGGTATGCATAAAATGGGCCAGAAATTAATATTTTGAAATTAAAGGAATTTATTTGGTGAAGTGGCTGTCATCGTCATAAGTGACGATGACAGGATTGACGTATTCGCTTTGAATGATGAACACACGTGAGTGGAATTTTTTGCGAAGCGATAACATCAGCAGAAAGATATAACCAGGTCCTGTTACAAGAGAACGCCGGAAACAGGCTGCTGGTGCAGCCTGTTACTCTTTCCCTTCATCCACAACATCGATCGTTCCATGCGTCACGGTAGATAATATTCCCATCCGTGTATTTCCAGGTGATCGCCTCATAACGTAACTCCAGCGTTTCAAGATGAGTGCTACTCATTCCATTCGGAGCCAGATAAGGTGCAACCGTAGTAAATTTCACATTCTCCAGAAGGATATTAAAATACTCAGCCTCTATACCTGAATCGAGGATTCGGTACATCTTAATTATGGCTTTCTTCATCGTTCTTCCTTCACATACCGCACGATAAAGAAGAGGCGTGGTTCGGTCGAACTCTTTTACTATAGTGATGGGACGATGGATACGTGTCCCGGTAAGCTTTCCCAGGTTCGGATCCACCGGAATAGTGACGCCGTGGGAAAACGACTTAAGCTCAATTGAACCTAACCGTAGCGGCATAATGCAGCCACCTACAACTGGAGATCCATTTTCATCCTCAAGCCATAAATGAGCGGGTGTAGACATATAACGTCCTTATTATTTCAAAAAAAGATGGGCTTACCATTTAATGAAAATCAAAACAACTAAAAAAAAGACAGGAACAGGCCATAAAGGACCGTTTGGAAAAAAATGTAACAGCACGAATGCGAATAATATTGTTAATATACCCGGACCGTAGTCGGCGAGCAAAGACCTAAATATTCGCCTGAATATTCTATATATAATATTCATGATTATCTAATCATCTTAGTGATGATATCGGCTATATCGCTATCCGATGTTGAATGAGAGAATGCTCCGGCTCGTTCAAATAATGGCTCTATCAGGAAATACATCATTTCAAGCTCCCGTGAGTACAACGCTGCGTAATAGGCTGGATATAGATATTTCAGACGTTGCGCACTGTCAGCCGCTTTCTGAACGGCGCCATACATACCCGCAACGGCAACAACCCCTCTGGCCTTACCACCTACCAGGGCACTCATTTCGAGACGTAAGTTCATTCCAATAGCGACACAGTAAGCGACCGCTAGCGCGAATCCGGCGTTGGTGAGAGAACTTGCGGCAATATGAATGTTAACCGCCATTAACTTACGCTTGATATACTCTAGCTGTTCTGACGTTTTGTACTGAAATATATCATCAAAATAAATACGAAGCATTTCATAAGCAATATCGTTGTTCTGAAAGACATGAACAACGCCATTTGCAAAACGAATATCTTCACTCTTTTGGTTTCTACAAACATCCTGATAATCATCAGTAAAACAGGAGGTGTAATAAAGTGCACGTTTAGCACCTGCGCCTATGGTTTCTATCTGCCTGGAAACCATTTCTTTAACGCCTGTTAGTGCACGATCGAGCTTTAACGCAAGAATATTGTTTGCTTGTAAATAGCTAATAACGTCATTGTTATAATTCATAGCCGCCCCTGGCAATTTAGCTTAAGTTATCATGGCGAGTATAAGAACTAAAATCTGATGAGTAAATAAGCAAATAACATTTTGCAAGTAATACGCTTATAACAGAACTTTTAAACGATCCGCATAATAGCTATAGCATTTATAGGTGCTGTCATGGACATAAGTCACGATGATAGTTCTGGTATTTTCGCTGTGGGTGCTAAAGGTGCGGGAAATATCATTTTCATGAGAAGCAGCAGTGTTAACATTCCATGCCAGGCAAGCGAAGCGCCCCCGGTAAGGCCTTTCTGGAAGGAGCCTCGCAAACCTTAAAGTAACCTTATGTAATTCAGGGTTAAGGCTTTTAATCCCGAAAACAGGCTCGTAAAGTGACTGCGTTGCGGCACATCCGCAATCGGGTGTAGGAACCCGTATTCTACAGAGCGATATTTGTATGTCGCGACAGTGCATATCCCGTAAAATCATGGTGGCACTGGCGGAGCAGTCGTGAGACTGGCCGTTTTCCTCTGTAGGCGGCATTCCTACCTCCGTCAGTGCTGCCTCCTTTGAGCGTAGGAACTCTTAGGATGGTTAAATCAATTAATACAGAGAGGATGTCATGATGACTACTATCCCAACCCTGCCTTACCCGCAATCTGAAGAACAGGTTATTCCCCCTTCCCTGACTACGCCACTTTCTGCTGCTGCGGATCTCTTTGAGGTCGCCGATCGCTGCGCCGCGCTGGTGAGCGTGTTGATCGAAACGGACGACAGAGCATCCCGCACTGCGCTCTGCGAAGGTCTACTGCACGCGCTGCGCCAGCTGCGTGAACGCTGTGATGCCGAACTCCCGCCGCATCTTGTCGTGCAGTTGATCCAGGGGGAAAAGCTCACCTCCTGTATGCCGGACTGCTGGCAGGAAACCGCTCCCCAGGTGGACTACGCCCTGGCACTGACGCACGCCATTCTGGGCGGCACCCTGCCCGCCAGCGTCGAGAAAGAACTGGCGGGGCTGCTGCATGATCTGGTCTGGCTGCTGAATGAGTTTGTAAAGGAGCCGTATATTACGGTGCATTGAGTGCGGCTGTTAGTCGGTGAAGGTTTTTTGAATTCAGATTTGGAAAGGGGCTGTGGTGGGCCCCTTAATACGTTTGAGGGATGAGGTTAGTAGTGGGGTCTAATATTCGGTTTTATTATACACTGGCAATATTAATTGTTTTGTATGAGACAACGAGTGTCTGTTAAGAGCAAGAAGCTGACGTTAACTGCTGTAATTATATTTGGCAAAAGCCCACCAATAATGACGCATGATAATTAACGAGTCGAAGGTTATAAACAATCAAGATGCACCAAGTAACCTACCTGGGCATCTCAAAGGACATCAAATATTATTAGATCTTACATCTAATGTTTTATGTAGCATT
Source organism: Leclercia sp. TB492 (assembly GCF_049974505.2). Taxonomy (NCBI): domain Bacteria; kingdom Pseudomonadati; phylum Pseudomonadota; class Gammaproteobacteria; order Enterobacterales; family Enterobacteriaceae; genus Leclercia; species Leclercia sp. TB492. Next base: position 3,677,784 of record NZ_CM127572.1, read on the forward strand.
TTATGTATTTTAAGCTGATTAGCTCTTTCAGCCTCGCCTGCCGATATTGCGCTTTTATTTCTATAAGACCAGATGAAAGAGTTATTAGTTTCAAGCTTTATACCAATAGCTCCTACTTTGTAGAGGCATGCCAATATAGTACTAAGAATTTCATCTTCAGAGGAGCCATTAACCTCAAAATAACTTCTTGCAGTAATTACGCAAGGATCCTCATTTTGTTTGGTTGAAAGTTTGGTGATGACCGCTTCAAACTGAGAATTTTTAAAATCGCTAAAGTCAAAAGTGGATTTTCTGCCCCTTAAGATTTCGATTGTATCTTCGAAAGATGGATAAGTTTCACCCCACTCTTCCTTTAAAGATCTTAATCTTTTTTCTGAATAAGTTTTTTCAGCCTCATGAATCAAAGTCCAAGTTATTTTATCTTTATCGAATCCAGCTTTAAAAGTTTCATTAATAAATTGAAGAATGTCTCTTGGTCGAAGCAATGTTCGCTCTAACATGTATTCCATTGCGGTTTTACCATGAGCAACTTTTCTAGCCTCTGGAAATATATCAGAGATAGCTACCTGATCTTTTGTGTAAACTCTCCTAAATGTTTCTCTTACTCTTTTTTCAACAAGATCAACTAGTTCTTCATGACCCCAATGGATTTGCAAAATGTAAGATTCGTATTTTTCCTCCTGAAAACCCGCCCCCCGGGTTTTATCAAATACCATATCGATCAAATCTTTTCTAAGCGCAACCAATATTTTCACATGCCTTACTTTCCGAAAACCTTTTACCTCCTCGATTAAAGCTCTAATAAATTTGCAGCGGGTGGCAGTATCAGCCCAATCTTCATCAAGTTGATCTATCAATAAATAATAATGCTTTTGCGGATCTTTAAAAGAGTACTCTGCCAGCATGTCTAACATTTCATTCAATTGCTTTATTTGTAGACTACTAACTACTTGGCTTGCTCTTTGAGTAATTTCAGTTTTTTGCTCGTCACTTAATTTACTTGCTCCGCTTAAAGAAACATCAACTCCAGAATATTTAACTCCTAAATTAGCTTTTGTCTCATCTTCAAGTTTTCTTGTGATTTGTTTCAATTGCTCATCTGTATCCAACCAGAACTTATCACCCCACTCTCTAAAGTAAGAGATGGCCTTTTGTTTAATTTCATCCCTATTAAATCTTTCAATTAACCCTCTAAAAAAATTATCATTTTCTTCTTCGTTTTTGATTTTATATCTCAGGCGGACTAATTCTATTATTAAAATATGCCGCCATAGCATTTTGTAAAACAAATCTAAGTTAACGCCTAATTTGTCCATGAACTGGATTATGTCAGAGTGCTCTAGAAACTTTACAGATATATCATTAGGATCGATTTTCTTATAATTATCTATAGAGGTACTAACTTTATAGAGGAGAGCACTTTTTCCAGCACCAGTTCTACCAACAATAATCGAGCAGGGGTTTTTAACATCTAACAAATCTTCAAGATATCCTTTATCGACAAAGCAGGTATCTAAGAATTCATTATCAGTTTCGGCATCAAGATCGCCTATGCTCAGATTTCTTTTTATCTTTACCGGATTATATTCCATATTTAATACCACTAAAAAATAATTCAGGGAAATCAATAACTCACATTCACTTATCTACTTCAAACCTTCTTCAATTCATCTCGATGGTTGTAACTATCTGTCTTACTTTATAAATACCATGTATTACGAATTGACAGCAAAGTATGGTTTTTGAACAAGACTGCAATTGCGTTCCGTAGTTAAGGCAAATGAGCAGTGCGTAAATACAGTTAGTCTTGACAGTACAAACTACGCCATCCCTTGTACCAGACATTAAGCTGAAGTGCTTTCTTTTAACATAAAAAGCTTCTGAATCTTTGATATGAACTGGATTAATGCCGTCCACTTATGACACAAAGCCGCCCCTTCAACAATAGTCCCCCACCTACCCCCGCATATCAAACCCAACCTTCTGAAAATCCCTAAACACCTCTGGATTGTTAAACGCCGGGAACTTCGCTTTTTGAGCCGCCAGTTTCACCGCCTCGCAATACTCTTTGTTGCCATTACTGGTTGATACCTTCAACGCCGTACCATCCTGCGCAAATTCCATATGCAGCCTGCATTTTTTGCCCTTCCAGCGTTGTGGCTCGGCAATGTTATCTTCTATTGCAGCCTTAATACCCCGCGCCTGCGCCCCCCATTCATCCTGATCGTCCCAGCGGCCCGAACTGCAACTCCCTGTTGCCGAGGTTTTGTGGCATCCCGAAGGCTGTAACGGCGCGCAACCTGCGACCAGGCTGACCACGACGGCAAGCATAAACATCTTCCCTGCTCTTTCATGCGATCTCACGCCTTAAACTCCTGTGCTCGTATACCCGTTAAAATTAATTTCGGTTTGCCCCTTCACGAAGATCGGAACGAATAAAAAACACAGGTACAGGTCTGGTAAGACGTAAACCGCCACCGGGCAATTCCAGAGAGGTACACGTAATCAGCAACCTGGTTTAAATATTGTGCTCGCTTATGCCGGGCGGCGGCTGACGCCTTGCACGGCCTACAAAACCCAGGATGTTAACAAATGACGCATTTTTCGTAGGCCCGGTAAGGCGCTAGCCGCCACCGGGCATTTCCAGAGAGGTACCTTCGTGATTACGCGTTATAACTCCCCAAATCCCAGCGGCCCATCCCTCTCCGCCAGGCTTTCATAAACAATTTCCACCGCCTCTTTAACCTTCTCCGTCATCGGATAATAAAACCCCACAATATCCGGCTGTACCCCGAGGAAAACCACCTCCCCCACATCCTCCTTGAGCTGATCCACCAGGTAGTTCAGCGGCATATTGTGCGTCGTCATCATAAACATCTCGGCGATGTCGTCCGGGTCGATACGGCGGATTTCACCCGGGTTTAATCCCATATCCGTCGCATCGACAATCAGCAGTCGCGCCGGGCGCAGCTCGCGGATCGCGACCACGTCGTTTTCCGGGGCGCTGCCGCCGTCGAACACTACCCAGTCGCCGCGCGGCGCTTCGCGGCACATCTCGGCCAGCAGCGGACCGGCGCCGTCGTCGCCCATCATGCTGTTGCCGACGCAGAGTAAAACATCAGTCACGTTGCCTCCGAACCATCAGATAGATGGCGTTTTCCTGGTGAATGGCGTGGAGCATGCCAAGCATCGCTTCGCTCCATTCCTGCTGTTGCGCCGTCTGCCGCGCCATCGCGGCGTCAAAGGCGCTGGCCAGCATCACAATATGGTTAGCGTCGATCACAATCTCCCCGTAGCGCGGCACGCCCTCCATTTTGCGCCGCGCCTCGCTCCCCGTTTCCAGAGTGGCGATCCACGCCAGGTACTCCTCCCACGGACAGGTCAGCGCCGCCTCCAGGCAGTCGATGACCCCCAGATGGTGGCCGATGGCCAGCCCATAGTAGATCACCTGCTGGGCGTCGTCGGGAGTGTTGTCATTTTCGTCAATGAACTTGCGGCTGAGCTGGCTGAAGACCACGGTTTCGCTCATCAGATACGCTCCTGCCCGACCACCTCAAGGAGATTGCCGACGATCTCATTCAGGCGCGGATCGTTCTCCCGGGCCAGCCAGGCCGCCACGCTTTTATCCCCTTCAAGCAGATGGCGCATAAAGTCGTCGGCGATCTGGCGGCCGTAGCGGTAGCCCGCCAGGCGGCGCGCGGCGCGATCGATGCGGACCCGCAGGGGCTGAACCATCTCCGGATGCAGGATCTCGGCGGGCTGGTTGTCCAGCGCCCCCGGCTCGCGGGCGTGGATCTTCTGCTCCAGCAGCCCCAGCGCCATGGCAAAACCGTACAGGGTGGCGGCAGGCGACGGCGGGCAGCCGGGAATGTACACATCCACCGGGACGATTTTGTCGGTGCCGCCCCAGACGCAGTACAGATCGTGGAAGATACCGCCGGAGTTGCCGCAGGCGCCGTAGGAGATACAGATTTTCGGATCCGGTGCCGATTCCCACGCGCGCAGCGCCGGGGAGCGCATCGCGCGGGTGACTGCGCCGGTAAACAGCAGAATGTCGGCGTGGCGCGGGGATGGCACCACCTTGATGCCGAAGCGCTCGGTGTCGAAGATCGGCGACAGGGTAGCGAAGATCTCAATCTCGCAGCCGTTGCAGCCGCCGCAGTCCACGCGGTAGACATAGGCGGAGCGCTTGATTTTTTTCAGCAGCGAGGCCTTCATGCGGGCGATGGACTCATCCACCGTCACCGGCACCGGGATCCCCTGTTCGTTACGTGGGCCTAAGAGTTCGCTCATCGTGTCGCTTCCTTCATCTCGCGGGTCAGATGGATTTTGTCCGAGGGGGTCAGCCCCTGCAGGCGCTTGCAGTCCGGGCAGGTTTCAAAGCTCTCCCGGTGATGTTCCGCGCGTTTGTCGCCGTTGTGGCGCAGCAGTTCGATGACGTAGTCGATCTCTTTTTGCACCGCGTACGGGCGCTGACACACCCGGCAGTGGCAGACGTCAAAGCGTGACTGCTGAAGGAAATCGGCCTTGCTCCACACCGCCAGCTCATACTCCTGGGAGAGTTTGATGGCGGTGGTCGGGCAGACCTCTTCGCAGCGCCCGCAGAAGATGCAGCGCCCCAGATTGAACTGCCAGGCAAGCTGACCGTACTGCACATCCGTCTCTACCGTCAGAGCGTTCGACGGACAGGCGTTCACGCAGGCCGCGCAGCCGATACACTGCTTAGGGTCGTGCTCCGGCTTGCCGCGCATATTTTTGTCGACCGCAATCGGCTGAAGGGGATACGACTCGGTCACCGTGCCGGTTTTGATGACTTTTTTGATAAAGGTAAACATGAATGCTCCGGGTTATTTCAGCGGCGAGTTCTTGCGTTCAATGCTGTAGCGTTCCAGCTCTTTGTACGGCACCACCTTGCTCTTCTTCTTGCGCACGTCCACCACCGTCATGCGGTCGGTGCAGGAGTAGCACGGATCGAGGCTGCCGATAATCAGCGGCGCGTCGGAGACGGTGTTGCCGCGCAGCATATAGCGCAGCGTCGGCCAGTTGGCGTAGGTGGCCGCCCGGCAGCGCCAGCGCCACAGCTTCTGGTTGTCGCCGGTCATGCTCCAGTGGATGTCATCCCCGCGCGGCGCTTCGCTGAAGCCCAGCGCAAAGCGGTTCGGGATATAGGTAAAGCCTTCCACCATCAGCTCGCCGCCCGGCAGGTTGTCGAGGCCGAAGTCGATCATGTTCAGGGCGGTGTAGACCTCGTTGATGCGCACCTTCAGGCGGGAAATCACGTCGCAGCCCTGCTCGGTGTGAACTTCCATCGGCAGCAGGCCGTAGCCAACAAACGGGTGGTCGGCGCGGGTGTCGCGGGCGTGACCGCTGGCGCGGACCATCGGGCCGACGTTGCTGAAGTCGCGGGCGATCTGCGGGTCGAGACGACCCACGCCGACGGTACGCTGGTCGATGTTCGGCGTGCTCAGCAGGATATCCACCAGGTCCTGCACCTCGCGGCGCATCTGCTGGGCCAGCAGGCGGGTCTGGATCATGTCGTCTTTCAGCAGGTCGCGACGGATGCCGCCGATCAGGTTCAGGCCGTAGGTTTTACGCGCCCCGGTGAGGATCTCCGCCATCTTCATGGAGGTTTCACGCACGCGGAAGAACTGCATAAAGCCGGAGTCGAAGCCGACGAAGTGGCAGGCCAGGCCGAGGTTCAGCAGGTGCGAGTGCAGGCGTTCCACCTCCAGCAGAATGGCGCGGATCATCTGGGCGCGTTCCGGCACCACAATCCCCATCGCATTCTCCACCGAGGTGGTGTAGGCCGTGCTGTGGGCAAAGCCGCAGATACCGCAGACGCGATCCGACAGGAAGGTCACTTCGTTATAGCCCATCCGCGTTTCGGCCAGCTTTTCCATCCCGCGATGGACGTAGAACAGGCGGTAGTCGGCGTCGATAATGTTCTCGCCGTCGACGAACAGGCGGAAGTGGCCCGGCTCATCTGAGGTGACGTGCAGGGGGCCAATCGGCACCACGTTGTTCTTCTTATCCCCGAGTTCGTTGATGAACGCATAGGTCTCTTTGTCGGTGGTCGGGGCCGGGCGCTGACGGTAATCCATGCTGTCTTTACGCAGCGGATAGAGTTCGTCCGGCCAGTCATCCGGCAGCACCAGACGGCGCTCGTCCGGCAGGCCCACCGGCACCAGGCCGTACATGTCGCGCACTTCGCGCTCGCCCCACACCGCCGCGGGCACGCGCGGGGTGACGGACGGGAACTCCGGTTTGTCGGCGTCCACCTCCACGCGCACGGTGAGCCAGCAGCGGGTGCCCTGCTCCATCGACAGCACGTAGTAGACGGCATAGCTGCCGCAGAGCTGGCGTTCGTCGTTGCCAAACAGCACCGACAGCCAGCCGCCCTGCTGGTAGTACAGGAACTCGACCACTTCCGGCAGGTAGTTGATTTTCACCGTCACGGTGATTTGATCTTTGGTCTGCCAGGCTTCATCCAGCACTACGCCAGGGAAGGCCTGATGCAGTGCGGCGAGATAGTGTTGACCTACTTTTTCTTCAGACATGGGTATTCTCTACAGTCACGCCGCCAGCAAGGAGACGAAAGCTAAAAATGCCAGACCGAAACCGGTCCAGGTAATCCGTGAGGTGGCGTTAAAGCGCAGGCGCGCCATGCTGTTCTCAAACAGGGCAATCACCAGTACGCCCACGACCAGCTTGACCACCGCGATGACCAGCGCCAGCAGCAGGCCGCCTGCGGAGAAGTGGGTCATCTGTCCCCAGGGGATAAACACCCCGACAAACATCTGCATCACCACCAGCTGTTTCAGGCTGATGCCCCACTTGAGCACGGCAAAGCCCGCGCCGCTGTATTCCGACAGCGGGCCTTCCTGTAGCTCCTGCTCGGCCTCGGCAAGGTCAAACGGCAGCTTGCCCATCTCAATGAAGGTGGCGAAGGCGCAGGCGCACATCGCCAGTAACAGCGTCAGGGTGTGGGCCACCGGCCAGTGGTAGATGGTCGCAGTCACCGCGCTGATGTGGGTGGTGCCCGCCACCTGCGCGGCAACCCACAGACCCAGGAGCAGGATCGGCTCCACCAGCACGCCGAGCATCGCTTCACGGCTGGCGCCAATCCCGGTGAACGGGCTGCCGGTATCCAGCCCGGCGATGGCGAAGAAGAAGCGTGCGATAGCGAAGAGGTAGATCAGGGTGATCAGATCCCCCAGCGCAGGCACTGGAGAGGCAACGGTGATCACCGGCAGTGCGGTAGCAATGGCGAACATCACCGCCACCATCACAAACGGCATCAGACGGAACACCCAGCCGGACGCCGCCGGGGCCACGCTCTGGCGGCCCAGGAGTTTGATTAGATCCCGGTACTCCTGGAAGATATCCGGCCCGCGACGGGTATGCAGACGGGCACGCGCCACGCGGGTAATGCCCGCCAGCAGCGGCGCAGCGGCAAACAGCACCAGCGCCTGAATCAAAGCGAAGATGAGGGTCATGCTCAGGCTCCTCGGGAGATAACGACAACCACCAGCACCGCCAGCTCAATCAGGGCGATACGGTGGAATAACACGGCGGTGCTGTCGCACTGCCAGCCGGGGATAAAGCGCACCGGGTTGAGCCATTTGCGCAGCTTCAGCACTGGCGCGAAGGACTCTTTCACCGGCATTGCAAAGCCGTGGGCGGTGATGACCATCGAGGCTTCGTGATCGTAGCCGCAGACCCAGGCAAAGCCGCGGGAGCGGTTCGCCAGGCGGTCGCCCTTGAACAGCACCATCAGGATAAACGGCAGCAGCAGACCGGCGATCAGCAGCAGGGTAATCATCGGCTGCGAGACGGTAGACATCTCCCCGCCGCTGACCGGGAACAGGCCGCTGATAATCGGCAGGAACCACGGGGCCGCCACGCCGCCCGCCACGCAGAACAGCGCCGCCAGCACGGTGCTGACGGTCATCAGCCACGGGGCGCAGCAGGCGTTTTCCGCCTCTTCGGTGCGCGGTGCGCCGAGGAAGGTGACGCCATAGACTTTCGCCATACACATTACCGCCAGCGCGCCGGTAATCGCCAGGCCGGTTGCCAGCAGCGGCCCCAGCAGGCGGGCAACAAAGGCGTCATGGGTGCCGAGATTAAAGAAGGACTGATAGATCACCCACTCCCCGGCAAAGCCGTTCAGCGGCGGCAGGGCCGCCATCGCCATCAGCCCCACCAGCATGGCCAGCGAGATCAGCGGCATTTTTTTGCCGATGCCGCCCAGCTTCTCGATGTCGCGATGGCCGGTGCGATACCACACCGCGCCCGCGCCGAGGAACAGCGTGGTTTTAAATAGCCCGTGGCTAATCAGATGGTAAAGGCCGCCGGTAAAGCCCAGCGCAATCAGCAGGTTGCTGTGCAGCGCAATACCGGTGACGCCCGCCCCGAGGCCGAGCAGGATAATGCCGATGTTTTCCAGGGTGTGGTACGCCAGCAGGCGCTGGATGTTGTGCTCCATCAGGGCGTACAGCCCGCCGATAAAGGCGGTGAGCATGCCCATCACCAGCAGCAACACCCCGAGCCACAGCGGCGGTAGTGCCCCGCTCAGCGCAACGGTGAGCATGCCGTACAGGCCAACCTTCATGACGACCGTGGAGAACAGCGCGGCAGCCGGGGCGCTGGCATTAGCATGCGCCTGCGGGGCCCAGCCGTGCAGCGGGATCACCCCCGCCAGCAGGCCAAAGCCCGCCAGGCCCGGCAGCCAGATGCTGGCCCCCGGTGCCTGGGCGGTAGCCAGAGCATTCATCGCCCCGAAGTTCAGGGTGCCGTAGAAGCTCCACGCCTGCCAGCAGGCGATGGCCAGCAGGAGGGTCCCCAGACGACCCAGCACAAACCACAGCTTGCCGGACTGGGCGCAGCCGGTGAGAAACGCGCCACACAGGGCCATCACTTCCGCCATCACCACCAGCCAGCCGAGGTTATCGACCATGATGGCGGCCACGGCGGCAGCCATCAGCAGGTTGGTCAGCAGGCCGTTAGCTTTCGCCTGCGGGTGGCGGTGCCAGGCAATGGTAAACAGGCTGATAAGAAACGCCGGCAGGCCGATGGCGATAAGCCATACCGCGCGGATGCCGGTCATCTGCATGCCGAGGTGCAGCCAGGTTATCTCTGCGTGCAGCGGCCCGGTTTGCGAGGAGAGCAGCGCGATCGCCCCTGCCCCCACCGTCATGGCGCTGGCGATGGCGCCGCCGATCCCGGCGATGGCACCGCTGATTGGCCGGTTGGCGCAAAAAATGAGGGCCAGCACCGCGCTGATGACATACCACGCCAGCGCCTGGTTAATTAACGATAAGGCGTTCATCAAAGCTCTCCTTGTTGCGACTGGAACAGCGACAGATCGCCCAGATCCGTATGCAGGGTGAGTTCGCGCTTGTTCCGGCTGGCGCGCGCGATGTCCTCGTTATTAATCAGACGCAGGGATTTGGTCGGACAGGTGCGGACGCACGCCGGGCCGTCCGGGTCGAAGTAGCAGAGGTCGCACTTCACCGCGATGGCGCGCACGCCAGGCACCCAGTCGAGGAATGGGCTGACGCGGGCGGGTGCCGGGGCGGCCATCGGCGCCTTGCTGGTATTACAGTTGGCAGGAATGGCCCGCGGGCGGCTCCCGGCAAACTCAACGGCGCCAAACGGGCAGGCAATACCGCACAGCTTGCAGCTGACGCACAGGCTTTCATTAAGCTGGATGGCACCGTCAATGCGGGTGATGGCATTGACCGGGCACACCTGGGCGCAGGGGGCATCTTCGCAGTGATGGCAAAGCTGCGGCGCAGAGTCCTGGCTGTTGCGCATCACTTTCAGTCGCGGCTGGCTTTGCAGGCCATGCTGGCGATGGTTTTCTGAGCAGGCTGCCTCACAGGTGTGGCACCCGATACACAGCGTGGGATCGGCAATTACAAAACGATTCACCTGGTTTCCTCTGGTGATAGTCATTTTTGACGAAAAATGGCGGAAGTGTCATTTTCGACACCTGACGACATCGAATTCAGGCGGCGGCGTGGTGCTGCGCGAGCGCCGCCAGGGTCAGCGATTCGCCGCGTTCGGTGGCCTCAAACAGCGCGGCATAGACGCCGTTGATTTTCCCAAGGAAATGGTTGAATACCGCTTCGCGCTGGTCGATGTGAATGCTGCCGTCCAGCATCCCGTCGTCGCTCAGCCGGGCGCGACCAATCAGCACGCTCTCGTCGTTGTCACGCGCTTCGATGGTGTAATTGAAGATATGCCCGTTGAACGCCTGTTCAGGCGTCACGCGGATAAGGAAGTGGTCGAACAGCCAGAAACCGAGCCCGGTGTCGTTATTGCAGCCCACACTCAGGTGCAGACTGGCTTTAGAGAGGGTAATGGCCTGAACCAGTGAATTACCGTAGTGGTTCCAGTGGGCGCGGAGCACGCGCTGTTGCCCGGCTATAAAATTGGCTTTTTCGCTCAATTCTGAAAGTGTCATGGTGATGTACCTGATGCGTCATATGTAAAGAGTTCGCTTCACTAAGCACATTTCATGCCATTTTTTAACGCATTGATTTTATGCATTTTTATTTTTTAAAGCCTGCCCGATCACAAAAAATGACATGTCATTTCGTCATCTTTGTCAGGGTTCAGTCTTCCCCCGCACTTTCTCCTCACTAAAAGCTGGCATCAATATTGCTTTACCCCGCAAGACTTCACCGGGAATAGCACAATGCACGAAATCACCCTCTGCCAGCAGGCGCTGGAATTGATCGAACAACAGGCCCATCAGCATCACGCGAAGCGGGTGACGGATGTCTGGCTACGCGTCGGCGCTTTTTCCTGCGTGGAAAGCAGCGCGCTGGAATTTTGCTTTGAGCTGGTCTGCCGCGGCACCCTGGCCGAAGGCTGCGGGCTGCATCTCGAAGAACAGCAGGCGGAATGCTGGTGTCAGGACTGCCAGGAATATGTCCAGCTGCTAACCCATCGCGTGCGACGCTGCCCGCAATGCGGCGGCGCGAGTCTGAATATCGTCGCTGACGACGGACTGCACATCACGCGTCTGGAAATTGAACAGGAGTAAATCATGTGTACCACCTGCGGTTGCGCCCACGGCAACCTCTATATAGAAGGCGACGAGCGGAATGCCCATTCCGCTTTTCGCAGCGCCCCCTTCTCTCCGGCACCCCGCCAGACGTTTCACCTCACGCGGATCGGCGGCGGCGATTTTGCGCCCACAGAACAGCAGCCAGGCCAGCTTGATTACGGCCAGGGGGCCGCAGGCACTCACGCGCCGGGCCTGAGCCAGCGCAAGATGGTCGAGATTGAGATCGACGTGCTGAGCAAAAATAATCAGGTTGCCGAAGGTAACCGCCAGCGGTTCCGTGCCCGGCAGCAGCTGGCGCTGAATCTGGTTTCCAGCCCCGGCTCCGGTAAAACCACCCTGCTGACCGAGACCTTAACGCGCTTACAGCAGCGCGTCTCCTGCGCGGTGATCGAAGGCGATCAGCAGACCGTGAATGACGCCGAGCGGATCCGCGCCACCGGCACCCCGGCGATCCAGGTTAATACCGGCAAAGGCTGCCACCTGGACGCGCAGATGATCTCTGACGCGATGCAGCGCCTGCCCCTGGACGAGGGCGGGATTATGTTTATCGAGAACGTCGGCAACCTGGTCTGCCCGGCGAGCTTCGATCTCGGGGAGCGCCATAAGGTGGCGGTGCTCTCCGTTACCGAGGGCGAGGACAAGCCGCTGAAATATCCGCACATGTTCGCCGCCGCCTCCATCATGCTGCTCAACAAGGTCGATCTGCTGCCGTACCTCAACTTTGACGTGGAGAAATGCCTCGCCGCCGCCCGGGAAGTGAACCCGGATATCGCGATCCTGCTGGTCTCCGCCACGCGGGGTGACGGGATGGACGCCTGGCTTGACTGGCTGGAGGCGCAGCGATGTGCATAGGCGTTCCAGGTAAAATCACCGCCATTGCGGACGGTATGCAGGCCAAAGTCGAGGTCTGCGGCGTGCTGCGCGATGTGGATCTGACCCTGGTCGGCGCTCACGACGACGACGGCAACAGCCGTCTCGGCCAGTGGGTACTGGTCCACGTCGGCTTCGCGATGAGCGTGATTAATGAAGAGGAGGCGCTGGACACCCTCGCCGCGCTGCAGAATATGTTCGACGTTGAGCCGGACGTGGGCCCGCTGCTGTTTGGCGAGGAGCCCCGCTGATGCGCTTTGTAGACGAATACCGCGACCCGCAAAAGGTGATGCGTCTGATTGAGACGCTGAAAACCCGCGCCGCGTCGTTGCCCTACACCCCGGCCCGCCCGCTGCGGATTATGGAGGTGTGCGGCGGCCATACCCATGCCATCTTTAAGTTCGGCCTCGATCGGCTCCTGCCGGAGAATATTGAGTTTATCCACGGCCCCGGCTGCCCGGTGTGCGTCCTGCCGATGGGGCGGATCGATACCTGCATTGAGATCGCCAGCCACCCGGAGGTAATTTTCTGCACCTTCGGCGACGCGATGCGGGTCCCGGGTAAAAACGGCTCCCTGCTGGATGCGCGGATGCGCGGCGCGGATGTGCGGATCATCTACTCCCCCGCCGACGCGCTGAAGCTGGCCCGGCAGAACCCGGATCGGAAAGTGGTGTTCTTCGGCCTGGGGTTCGAAACCACCATGCCGGCCACCGCCCTGACCCTGCGTCAGGCGAAGGCCGCTAACGTACAGAACTTCTTCTTTTTCTGTCAGCACATCACGCTAATCCCGGTGCTGAAAAGCCTGCTGGAACAGCCGGAAAACGGCATCGACGCTTTCCTGGCACCGGGGCACGTCAGCATGGTGATTGGCACCCACGCCTACGATTTTATCGCGGCGGAACATCAGCGCCCGCTGACGGTCGCCGGTTTTGAACCGGTCGATCTGCTGCAGGGGGTGTTGATGATCGTGGAGCAGAAGATCGCGGGCGTAAGCCAGGTCGAAAATCAATATCGCCGCATCGTGCCTGAAAACGGCAACGCCGTGGCCCAGGCCGCCATCGCAGAGGTGTTTGGTATAGAAGGCGACAGCGAATGGCGCGGGCTGGGGGTGATTGAACACTCCGGCGTGCATCTCACCGACGCGTATCGCCAGTTCGACGCCGAGCGCCACTTCAGCACCCGTGCGCAAGACATCTGTGACGATCCTGAGGCACGCTGCGGCGCGGTCCTGACCGGGCGCTGTAAACCGGCCCAGTGTCCGCTGTTTGGTAACAAATGCACGCCGCAAAGCGCCTTTGGCGCGCTGATGGTGTCATCGGAAGGGGCGTGTAGCGCCTGGTATCAGTACCGTTCTCAGGAGTGTGAAAGTTGAAACAGATAACCCTCGCCCACGGGAGCGGCGGACAGGCCATGCAACAGCTGATCGGCGAGCTTTTTATGCGCGCCTTCGCCAACCCGCTGCTGAACGAGCAGGAAGATCAGGCCCGTATTCCCCTGCATGAACTCACCGCTCACGGCGACAGGCTGGCCTTTTCCACCGACAGCTACGTGATTGACCCGCTGTTCTTCCCGGGGGGCGATATCGGCAAGCTGGCTGTCTGCGGTACGGCTAACGACGTGGCGGTAAGCGGGGCGATCCCGCGCTGGCTCTCCTGCGGCTTTATCCTCGAGGAGGGGCTGGAGATGGCGACGCTGGAGCGCATCGTTACCAGCATGGCCGCAACAGCGGCGGCGGCGGGTATCACCATCGTCACCGGCGATACCAAAGTGGTCCCGCGCGGCGCGGCGGATAAAGTGTTTATTAACACCGCCGGTATCGGTTCGATTCCCGAGGGGGTAAACTGGGGGATGCGCCAGATTGCGCCAGGCGATGTGCTGCTGGTCAGCGGCACGCTGGGCGATCACGGCGCGACTATCCTGAACCTGCGCGAAGGCTTAGGTCTGGATGGCGACCTGCAAAGCGACTGCGCCGTCCTGACACCGCTCATTCAGGCGCTGCGGGCAGAGCCCGGCATCAAAGCCCTGCGCGACGCCACCCGCGGCGGCGTAAATGCCGTTGCCCACGAGTTTGCCGCCAGCAGCGGCTGTGGGATTGAATTACAGGAGGGGGCGCTCCCCGTGAAGCCCGCCGTGCGCGGCGCATGCGAACTGCTGGGGCTGGACCCGCTTAACTTTGCCAACGAAGGCAAACTGGTGATTGCGGTCGGACGCCATGAAGCGGAGCGCGTGCTAGGCTTAGTACGCCAGCATCCTCTGGGCCAGGACGCGGCCATCATCGGCGAGGTGGTCGAGCGCAAAGGTGTCAGGCTCACCGGACTGTACGGCGTGAAGCGAACCCTGAATTTGCCACATGCCGAACCGCTACCGCGTATTTGCTGATCCCGGCAGCACTCATTAGCTTCTCATTTTTCTGGATATAACGCATGTCGTATACACCCACGAACGATCCCATCGATCAAGGATTGTTCGATATTACCCGTAGCCTGCTGCAACAGCCCGATCTCTGCGCCCTGGCGCAGGCGCTGACCTGGCATGCACGGCAGATGAACCTGGCCGATCGCGCCAATATTCTGCTCTGGCAGTCAGAGCAGCGTCGCGTTTATCTGTACAGCACCGACGAGCAGGATCGGGATATCCGCTATGAAAATGAGCCGCTGCTGGCGAACGGACCTTTTCGCCGCATGCTGTCGCGCCCGGACGTGCTGCACTGTCCGGCGGACACCTTTAAAGAGACCTGGCCGGCGCTGGCCGGGCTGGATCTCTATGCGCCTTTTGCCCATTACTGCCTGACCCCGCTGGCGGCCGACGGCCGGATCTTCGGCGGCTGCGAGTTCCTGCGCAGTGAGGATCGCCCCTGGAGCGACAGCGATTTTTCCCGGCTGCAAACCCTGACCCAGGCGGCCGGTCTGGCGGTGGAGCAGATCCTGGCCCGGCAGAATAACAGCGACAGCTATGACGTGCTGTGCCGTGAACGTAACGATTTCCGCCTGCTGGTCGCCATCACCAACGCGGTGCTGTCCAAACTCGATCTCGACGAGCTGGTGACAGAGGTTTCCCGCGAGATCCAGCGCAACTTCGGCATTGATTCCATCAGCATGGTGTTGCGCAGCGAGCGCAAGGGCAAGCTCCTCGTCTACTCCACCCATTACCTGGATAAAAACGCCCCGCTCTACGATCAGAGCGAGGTGGACGAGAAGGGCACGCTGTCAGAAAAAGTCATGCGTAACAAAAAGATGCTGATGCTTAATCTGCACAGTCGCGATCAACACGCCCCGTACGAACGCATGCTGTTTGATATGTGGGGCGAACAGGATCAGACCCTGTGCCTCTTCCCGTTGATTTTCCGCGATCGGATCCTCGGCACCCTGAAGCTGGCCCAGTGCCAGGCCCAGGTCTTTACCGCCTCGAATCTGGAGCTGCTGAACCAGATTGCCGAACGCATCGCCATTGCCGTAGATAACGCCCTCTCCTACCGCGAAATCAGCCACCTCAAGGAGCGGCTGATCGACGAAAACCTCGCCCTGACCGAGCAGATCAACAACGTCGCTACTGATTTTGGCGAAATCATTGGCCGCAGCTCGCCGATGATGACGGTGATGAAGCAGGTGGAGATGGTCGCCCACAGCAACAGCACGGTGCTGATCCTCGGCGAGACCGGGACCGGTAAAGAGCTGATTGCCCGCGCCATTCATAACCTCAGCGGACGCAGCGACCGCCGGATGGTGAAGATGAACTGCGCGGCAATGCCCGCCGGTCTGCTGGAAAGCGACCTCTTCGGCCACGAGCGCGGGGCCTTTACCGGCGCCAGCGCCCAGCATATTGGCCGCTTTGAGCTGGCGGACAAAAGCACGCTGTTCCTCGATGAAGTGGGTGATATGCCTGTTGAGCTCCAGCCCAAGCTGCTGCGCGTGCTCCAGGAGCAGGAATTCGAACGGCTCGGCAGCAACCGCACCATCCACACTGACGTGCGCCTGATCGCCGCCACCAACCGCGACTTAACGCAAATGGTCGCCGATCGTGAGTTTCGCAGCGACCTTTACTACCGGCTCAACGTGTTTCCGATCTTCCTCCCGCCGCTGCGGGAACGCCCGGAAGATATCCCCCTGCTGGTGAAGTCGTTCACCTTCAAGATTGCCCACCGGCTGGGGCGCAATATCGACAGTATCCCGGCGGAGACACTGCGTCAGCTCAGTAAGATGGAGTGGCCGGGCAACGTGCGCGAGCTGGAAAACGTGATTGAGCGGGCGGTGCTCCTGACCCGCGGCAACGTCCTGCAACTGTCGCTCCCGGATATCGATTATCCACGCTTTGTCAGCGCCGCAGTGCCGGAGACGCCCGTCAGTCCGATCCGCGAAGGCGAGGAGGAGTATCAACACATTATGCGGGTGCTGAAAGAGACCAACGGCGTGATCGCCGGGCCAAAAGGCGCTGCCAAACGCCTGGGCCTGAAGCGCACCACGCTCCTGTCGCGCATGAAGCGCCTGGGAATCGATAAGAACGCTATTTTGTAGGACGCAGGAGGGAAATATCATCCGCATGAGTGGAATATAATTCTCATGTTTTCGGGGTGCTATTTCCCTGCCCTTACCGGCGTCATTCCCCTGTCATATTCCTGTGCATTTTTGTTTTCGCTCCGCGAATTTCTCCATAATAAGACATTTCTCAAGAAAAATTCATATCGCGCTCAGCCCTTATCTCATGGGAAATTGCGCCGATTCGCGCGCGGCAAAAATCATGCCACAAGCCAATCCAGGGTTGTCTCAGATTCTGAGTATGTTAGGGTATGGCCGGTTAATTATATTCACTGGTAATGATATCGACATAAATAAATAACGGGACATTCTTTATTGCATGGCAATTAAATTAGAAGTTAAAAATCTTTATAAGGTATTTGGCGAGCACCCGCAGCGCGCATTCAAATATATTGAAAAAGGACTTTCAAAAGAACATATTCTGGAAAAAACCGGGCTGTCGCTTGGCGTTAAAGACGCCAGTCTGGCCATTGAAGAAGGCGAGATTTTCGTCATCATGGGGTTATCCGGTTCGGGTAAATCCACTATGGTTCGCCTTCTCAATCGCCTGATTGAACCCACCCGCGGACAGGTGCTGATTGATGGCGTGGATATCGCCAAAATATCGGACGCCGAGCTCCGCGAGGTGCGCAGAAAAAAGATCGCGATGGTGTTTCAGTCGTTCGCTCTGATGCCGCATATGACGGTATTAGATAACACCGCCTTTGGTATGGAATTAGCCGGCGTTGCGGCCAATGAGCGCCAGGAAAAAGCGCTGGATGCGCTGCGTCAGGTGGGGCTGGAAAATTACGCTCACGCCTACCCGGATGAACTTTCCGGCGGGATGCGTCAGCGCGTAGGATTAGCCCGCGCATTAGCGATCAACCCCGATATATTATTAATGGACGAAGCCTTCTCGGCGCTCGATCCCTTAATTCGTACCGAGATGCAGGATGAGCTGGTAAAACTGCAGTCGCGGCATCAGCGCACCATTGTCTTTATTTCCCATGACCTCGATGAAGCCATGCGAATTGGCGATCGTATTGCCATTATGCAAAACGGCGAAGTGGTGCAGGTGGGAACCCCGGATGAAATTCTCAATAATCCGGCGAATGATTATGTGCGTACCTTCTTCCGCGGCGTGGATATTAGCCAGGTGTTCAGCGCCAAAGATATTGCCCGCCGAACGCCGAACGGCATTATCCGTAAAACGCCAGGCTTCGGCCCGCGATCGGCGCTCAAACTGCTTCAGGATGAAGACCGCGAATACGGTTATCTGGTTGAACGCGGTAATAAATTTGTAGGTGTTGTCTCCATCGACTCCCTGAAAACCGCGCTTAGCGAAAACGCAGGAATCGATGCGGCGTTAATTGACGCTCCGCTTGCTGTGGATGCCGAAACGCCGCTCAGCGAGCTGCTCTCCCATGTCGGTCAGGCGCCCTGCGCGGTACCGGTAGTCGGAGAGGAACAACAGTACGTCGGCATCATCTCAAAACGCATGTTGCTGCAGGCTTTAGATCGCGAGGGGGCAAACAATGGCTGATCAATCTAACCCGTGGGGCACCACTGAGGCCGCCGACAGCGCGGCACAATCCGCCGACGCGTGGGGTACCGCTCCGGCGACGGCTCCTGCGGACGGCGGCAGTGCCGACTGGCTGACCAGCGCCCCGGCGCCGGCGCCAGAACATTTCAATATTATGGATCCGTTCCATAAAACCCTGATCCCGCTCGACAGCTGGGTGACAGAGGGGATCGACTGGGTGGTGACGCACTTCCGCCCGGTGTTTCAGGGGATCCGCGTCCCGGTGGATTACATCCTTAACGGCTTCCAGCAGCTGATGCTGGGCATGCCGGCCCCGGTCGCCATCGTGCTGTTCTCGCTGATTGCCTGGCAGTTTGGCAGCGCAGGGATGGGCATCGCGACCCTGATCTCGCTGATCCTGATCGGCGCGATCGGTGCCTGGTCGCAGGCGATGATCACCCTGGCGCTGGTGCTGACCGCCCTGCTCTTCTGCGTGGTGATTGGCCTGCCGATGGGGATCTGGCTGGCGCGCAGTCCGCGGGCGGCCAAAATTATCCGGCCGCTTTTGGATGCGATGCAGACCACCCCGGCGTTTGTCTATCTGGTGCCTATCGTGATGCTGTTTGGCATCGGTAACGTGCCGGGCGTGGTTGTGACCATTATCTTCGCCCTGCCGCCGATTGTGCGTCTGACCATTCTGGGGATCAACCAGGTACCCGCCGACCTGATCGAAGCCTCGCGCTCGTTTGGCGCCAGCCCGCGCCAGATGCTGTTCAAAGTGCAGCTGCCGCTGGCGATGCCGACCATTATGGCCGGTGTGAACCAGACCCTGATGCTGGCCCTGTCGATGGTGGTGATCGCCTCGATGATCGCCGTAGGGGGTCTTGGTCAGATGGTGCTGCGCGGGATTGGTCGTCTCGATATGGGACTCGCCACCGTGGGCGGCGTCGGGATCGTGATCCTCGCCATTATTCTTGACCGCCTGACCCAGGCTGTCGGTCGTGATTCACGCAGTCGCGGCAACCGTCGCTGGTACACCACCGGCCCTGTCGGGTTAATCACCCGTCCCTTCTCAAAAGCAAAATAAGGAACAACGATGCGACATAGCGTAATTTTTGCCACAGCGTTTGCCACCCTTGCCTCCACCAGCGCATTTGCTGCCGACCTGCCGGGCAAAGGCATTACCGTGCAACCGGTACAGAGCACCATCTCCGAAGAGTCGTTCCAGACCGGGCTGGTCAGCCGGGCGCTGGAAAAGCTGGGGTATACCGTCAGTAAGCCCAGCGAAGTGGATTACAACGTGGGCTATACCTCTATTGCCTCCGGCGATGCCACCTTTACGGCCGTAAACTGGCAGCCGCTGCATGACGACATGTACAGCGCGGCGGGCGGCGACAAGAAGTTCTACCGCGAAGGCACCTTTGTCTCGGGCGCGGCGCAGGGTTATCTGATCGACAAGAAAACTGCCGACCAGTACCACATCACCAATATCGAACAGCTGAAGGATCCGAAGATCGCCAAACTGTTTGATACCAACGGTGACGGCAAAGCCGACATGATGGGCTGCTCCCCGGGCTGGGGCTGCGAAGCGGTGATTAACCACCAGAACAAAGCCTTCGATCTGGCGAAAACCGTGGACGTCAGCCACGGCAACTACTCCGCAATGATGGCCGACACCATCGCCCGCTTTAAGGAAGGCAAGCCGGTTATCTATTACACCTGGACGCCGTACTGGGTGAGCGACGTGCTGAAGCCGGGTAAAGATGTGGTCTGGTTGCAGGTGCCGTTCTCCTCCCTGCCGGGCGAGCAGAAGGATATCGACACCAAGCTGCCGAACGGCATGAACTATGGCTTCCCGGTGAACACCATGCACATCGTCGCCAACAAAGCCTGGGCTGAGAAAAACCCGGCGGCGGCGAAGCTGTTCTCGGTAATGAAGCTCCCGCTGGCGGACATCAACGCCCAGAACGCGATGATGCACGCGGGCAAATCCTCTGAAGCCGATGTCCAGGGTCACGTTGACGGCTGGATCAAAGCCCACCAGCAGCAGTTTGATGCGTGGGTGAATGAGGCGCTGGCCGCGCAGAAGTAAGAGCACGCAGTGTCCCCTCATCCCGGCCGGGGTGAGGGGCCTGGATCGCACGATCCATCACTCAACATCTCCCCGCCTCCCTTATTCATCCGTTATTATGGTTCTTGAAAAAATAATCACTCAACTAATGATTTCAAAAACCTGATGACAAAACCTAATCAAGGGCTTAGCCCCGCACTTATTCTGCTGATGTCAGTGGCAACCGGCCTGGCGGTCGCCAGTAACTATTACGCCCAGCCGCTGCTGGAAACCATCGCCCGCAATTTTTCGCTCTCGGCCAGCTCGGCCGGTTTTATCGTCACCGCCGCCCAGTTGGGGTACGCCGTGGGTCTGCTGTTCCTCGTGCCGCTGGGGGATATGTTTGAACGTCGGGCGATGATTGTCTCCATGACCCTGCTGGCTGCCGGAGGGATGCTGATCACCGCCTCCAGCCAGTCGCTGGCAATGATGATCCTCGGCACCGCCCTGACGGGCCTGTTCTCGGTAGTGGCCCAGATTCTGGTCCCGCTCGCTGCCACCCTCGCCTCGCCGGAAAAACGCGGTAAGGTGGTGGGGACCATTATGAGCGGCCTGCTGCTGGGGATTTTGCTGGCGCGCACCGTCGCGGGTCTGCTGGCGGGCATCGGCGGCTGGCGCACCGTGTACTGGGTGGCGTCGGTGCTGATGGTCGTGATGGCTCTCGCCCTGTGGCGCGGCCTGCCGAAGGTGAAGTCAGAAACCCATCTTAACTACCCTCAGCTGCTGGGGTCCGTTTTCAGCCTGTTCACGCACGATAAACTGCTGCGTACCCGGGCGCTGCTGGGCTGTTTCACCTTTGCTAACTTCAGCATCCTCTGGACCTCAATGGCCTTCCTGCTGGCCTCCCCGCCGTTTAACTATTCTGAGGGGATGATCGGCCTGTTCGGCCTGGCCGGTGCCGCAGGCGCGCTGGGCGCACGACCTGCGGGTGGCCTGGCGGATAAGGGTAAATCGCATCTCACCACCACCGTCGGGCTGGTGATGCTCCTGCTCTCCTGGGCAGCGATCTGGTACGGGCATGTCTCGGTGCTGGCGCTGATTGTCGGCATTCTGGTGCTCGACCTTACCGTGCAGGGGGTGCATATCACCAATCAGACCGTGATCTACCGCGTTAAGCCGGACGCCCGTAACCGTCTGACGGCCGGGTACATGACCAGCTACTTTATCGGCGGTGCCGCCGGGTCACTGATCTCGGCCTACGCGTGGCAGCATGCCGGCTGGGCAGGCGTGTGTGCGGTTGGGACGGTGATGGCGCTGGTTAACCTGCTGGTCTGGTGGCGCGGCTACCATCGCCAGGAGGCAATTCAATAAGGTTTACATAAGTTTGGGGCTCCTCAGGGTGTTAAGGAGCCCCTCAGTCTGTTATGGTGGCGTAATCATTTATTCCGGAAATTTTTATGTGGGTAATATATTAGAATACCGCATGAATAGCTTACGCCCGAAGACCCATCCCCGTTTTGCCAGTGCCATCCCCTCTTTTCTGTGCTTACCGGGTCACGGATCTACCCGGCTCTTGATGACGGTGAAATTTGTCTAATGGATTTTAGCCGCACAAATAATTCATTTACATTATTTGTCACTGTCGTTACTATATCGGCTGTAATTAATGAGGTTATGCCCAAATGGATAGTTCGTTTACGCCCATTGAACAAATGCTTAAATTTCGCGCCAGTCGCTATGCAGATTTCCCGTATCAGGAGATCCTGCTGACCCGTCTCTGCATGCATATGCAGGGCAAGCTGCTGGAAAATCGCAATAAAATGCTGAAAGCTCAAGGGATTAACGAGACGTTATTTATGGCGTTGATTACGCTGGAGTCTCAGGAGAATCACAGCATCCAGCCTTCCGAGCTGAGCTGCGCCCTGGGTTCGTCTCGTACCAATGCAACCCGTATTGCCGATGAGCTGGAAAAACGCGGCTGGATCGAACGCCGTGAAAGCGATAACGACCGCCGTTGTCTGCATCTGCAACTGACCGAGAAAGGTCACGAATTCCTGCGCGAGGTACTTCCACCTCAGCACAACTGTCTGCATCAACTCTGGTCGTCTTTAAGCGGTACCGAGAAAGAGCAGCTCGAGCATATCACCCGCAAGCTTCTCACCCGTCTGGACCAGATGGATGAAGACGGCGCTGTTCTTGAGGCGCTGCGCTAACGCGACGACACGCTCCAAAAATCCAGATTCATAAGAAAACCGACAGGCCAGCACATCATAGTGCTGGCCTTTCTGATAACAGGTCGGCTCAGCCGATGTGAAATAATAAGATCGTGGAGAAAATCATGAGCGCAAATGCGGAGAACACAACCCCGCAGCAACCGGTCAACAACAAGAAAGGCAAACGCAAGCGCGCCCTTCTGCTGCTGACCTTGCTCTTTATTATCATTGCCGTGGCATATGGGATCTATTGGTTTTTAGTACTGCGTCATAGTGAAGAGACGGATGATGCGTACGTGGCAGGGAACCAGGTTCAGATTATGGCGCAGGTGTCGGGCAGCGTGACGAAAGTCTGGGCTGACAATACCGACTTTGTGCAAAAAGGCGACGTGCTGGTGACGCTGGATCCGACCGATGCCCAGCAGGCGTTTGAAAAAGCGCAGACCGGGCTGGCCTCGAGCGTACGTCAGACCCGCCAGCAGATGATCAACAGCAAGCAGCTGCAGGCCAACATCACCGTGCAGAAGACCGCCCTCGCCCAGGCGCAGAGCGACTTTAATCGCCGCGTTCCGCTCGGCACCGCCAATCTGATTGGCCGTGAAGAGCTGCAACATGCCCGCGATGCGGTGGCCAGCGCGCAGGCCCAGCTTGATGTCGCCATCCAGCAGTATAACGCCAACCAGGCGGTGGTGCTGGACACGACCCTCGATCAACAACCTGCGGTGAAACAGGCGGCGACCGAAGTACGCAACGCCTGGCTGGCCCTGGAGCGAACCAAAATTGTCAGCCCGATGACCGGTTACGTATCCCGTCGCTCGGTGCAGCCTGGCGCGCAGATCAGCTCCTCAACCCCGCTGATGGCGGTGGTGCCAGCAACTAACCTGTGGGTGGATGCTAACTTCAAAGAGACGCAGCTGGCGCATATGCGTATCGGCCAGAGCGCGACGGTGGTCAGTGATATCTACGGCGACGAGGTGAAATACACCGGTAAAGTTGTCGGCCTGGATATGGGTACCGGTAGCGCCTTCTCCCTGCTGCCTGCCCAGAACGCCACCGGGAACTGGATCAAAGTGGTTCAGCGTCTGCCGGTGCGTATTGAGCTGGATGAGAAACAGCTGGCGGACCATCCGCTGCGTATTGGCCTCTCCACGCTGGTGACGGTCGATACCGCCAACCGCGACGGTCAGATGCTGGCAAACCAGGCGCGTTCTAACCCGGCCTACGAAAGTAATGCCCGCGAGATCAGCCTTGAGCCGGTGAATAAGCTGATCGATGAGATCGTGAAGGCAAACGCCGGTTAATCCGAAGGTGAGCGTTATGCAGCAGCAAAAACCGCAAAAACCGTTGGAAGGCGCGCAGCTGGTCATCATGACCATTGCGCTATCGCTGGCGACATTCATGCAGGTGCTGGATTCCACCATCGCGAACGTGGCGATCCCGACCATCGCCGGGAACCTTGGCTCATCCCTGAGCCAGGGGACATGGGTGATCACCTCGTTTGGGGTGGCGAATGCCATCTCCATCCCGATTACCGGCTGGCTGGCAAAGCGCGTCGGGGAAGTAAAACTCTTCCTCTGGTCGACCATCGCCTTTGTTATTGCCTCCTGGGCGTGCGGGATGTCCAGCAGCCTGACCATGCTGATCTTCTTCCGCGTGATCCAGGGGATTGTCGCCGGACCGCTGATCCCGCTGTCGCAAAGTCTGCTCCTCAACAACTACCCGCCGGCCAAACGCTCCATCGCGCTGGCGCTGTGGTCGATGACGGTGATCGTCGCCCCGATCTGCGGCCCGATTCTGGGCGGCTATATCAGCGATAACTACCACTGGGGCTGGATCTTCTTTATCAACGTGCCGATTGGCGCGGTGGTGGTATTGCTGACCCTGCAGTCGCTGCGCGGTCGCGAAACCCGCACCGAACAACGGCGTATTGATGGCGTGGGGCTGGCGCTGCTGGTGCTGGGCATCGGCAGCCTGCAGATCATGCTCGACCGCGGGAAAGAGCTGGACTGGTTCGCCTCGCAGGAGATCATCGTCCTGACGGTCGTGGCGGTGGTGGCGCTAAGCTTCCTGATTGTCTGGGAGCTGACGGATGACAACCCGATAGTCGATTTATCGCTGTTTAAGTCGCGCAACTTCACCATAGGCTGTTTGTGTATCAGCCTTGCCTACATGCTCTACTTCGGCGCTATCGTTCTGCTGCCGCAGCTGTTGCAGGAGGTATATGGCTATACCGCCACCTGGGCGGGGCTGGCGTCAGCGCCGGTCGGGGTGATCCCGGTCCTGCTGTCGCCGATCATCGGCCGCTTTGCCCATAAGCTGGATATGCGTCGGCTGGTGACCTTCAGCTTCATTATGTATGCGGTGTGCTTCTACTGGCGCGCCTATACCTTTGAGCCGGGCATGGACTTTGGTGCCTCCGCGTGGCCGCAGTTCATTCAGGGCTTTGCGGTAGCCTGCTTCTTTATGCCACTGACCACCATCACCCTCTCCGGCCTGCCGCCGGAACGGATGGCGGCGGCCTCCAGTCTGTCGAACTTTATGCGTACCCTGGCGGGCTCCATCGGTACCTCGATGACCACCACCATGTGGACCAACCGCGAGTCGCTGCACCATGCGCAGCTGACTGAATCGGTGAACGTGTTCAATCCGCAGGCGCAGGAGGTGTACAGCCAGCTGCAGGGGATGGGCATGACCGAGCAGCAGGCTTCGGGCTGGATAGCGCAGCAGATCACCGCGCAGGGGCTGATCATCTCGGCTAACGAGATTTTCTGGCTATCGGCGGGCGTGTTCATTGTGCTATTAGGGCTAATATGGTTCGCCAAACCGCCATTCGGCGCGGGCGGCGGAGGCGGTGGCGCGCACTAAACGGCTGAAAAGAAAAACGGATCTGCATGCAGATCCGTTTTTTTATGGGAGCGATTAAGCTTACTTAATGCCGATAATTTTAATCGTAATGATCGAGACCGTGCCTGGCGGTACAAAACCGGGAACGCCCGCTTCACCGTAGGCCTGCTTCGCAGGAATATGCAGTTTTGCCTCCCCGCCCAGCCCGAGCTTTTTCACTACCGTCTGGAACAGCGGCGGTAAGTCTTTAACCCGGCTGGCGCGAACCTCTTTACTGGACATCACTTTTCCGGTGCCCAGCACCTCATCAATTTCGGTAATGATCTCATTCTTGCCCGTAACCAGAGGTGCCTCACCCTGCTGAATCACCCGGTAGATGGCGCCATCCGGCAGTCGCTTGGCCCCCTTCTCATTCGCCGCCTTAGTCATGATCGCTTTACTCTGCTTTTCATTTTCGCTTTGCGTCGCGACAAACTGCTTTTTCTGTACCTGGTCCAGCGCGGCCAGCTCCTTCGAAAGCGCAGCGGGTGTCAGCTGGAGCTTATTATTTACCTTATCGTCAAAGCCCTGCATAAAGGCGTTGAGATCGAGTTTTTTGTTCAGCCCGTCGAGCTTGCTCTTCTCACGCCCTGCCGCATCGCCATACCAGGTGCCAATGGCGTAGCTGGTCAGGGTATCTTTTGCCGCAGCTTTATCGATCTTCATCCGCTGCTTATCCGCGCCCTCTTTTGCAGGTGCAGACTGGCTCTCTTTCAGCTTCTGGTTTTCGGCTGTCAGCGTTGCCAGAGAGGCGCTTTGCGTTTTCTGCTGCTCCTCAAGCGAGGCTTTTTGCGTCTGGAGCAGAGCCAGCTGCTTTTTCAGCTCCGCCGTCTCTTTCCCGGCGGTAGCCAGCTGGGTGACCAGCGCACCGCTTTTGTCTTTCTCGCTGCCCACGTTATTTTTCTGAAGCGCCAAGAGGGATTCCTGTGAAGCGATGACTTTTTTGGCGTCCTCCAGCTGGTTCTGGGCAATATCGACCTTGAACTTCTCGCTTTTAAGCTGTTTTTCCTGCTCAGCCATCCGGGTTTCCAGAGTGGCTTTTTGCAGGTTTAGCGCCGACAGCTGGGATTTTAAGGCATCAACCTCTTTCACCGCGCCGCTGCTCTTGTCACTGCTGGTTTTGAGGGTGGCGAGCTGTGCGTCCAGCGCATTCTTTTGCGTTTGCAGATCGGCCAGCGCTTTGGTCAGGGTGATGTTTTTCTCGCGGGTCTCTTGCAGCCCCGCCAGCTCTGTTTCCAGCGCCTTTTTCTGCGTCTGCAGGTCAGCCATCTCCTTCGCCAGCGAGTCGCTTTTCTCATTGGCCGCTTTCAGCGCGGCCAGCTGGGTATCCAGCACCTTCTTCTGGGCCTGCAGGTCGGTCAGCTCTTTGGTCAGAGCCGCGTTTTTCGCACTGGCCTCTTTCAGGGAGGCCAACTGAGTATCCAGCGCTTTCTTCTGCGTCTGCAGGCCGGTCAGCTCCTGAAGCAGCTTCTCTTTGTCGCTTCCGGCGCTGCTTTTCTGCGCGGCCAGCTGGGACTCCTGCGAAGCGATGACTTTTTTGGCGTCCTCAAGCTGGTTCTGGGCAATCTCAGACTTTGTCTTTTCGCTGCTGAACACTTTTTCCTGTTCGGCCAGCCGGGTTTCCAGGGTGGCTTTTTGCAGATTCAGCGCTGACAGCTGGGCTTTTAAGGCGTCGAGCTCTTTCGCCACGTCGATGGCCTGGGCGTTGTTCGCCTTGAGAGCGCTCAACTGCGTATCCAGCGCATTTTTCTGTACCTGCAGCTCGCTCAGGGCTTTAGTCAGTTCGGCGCGTTGTACGTTGGCGTTACGCAGTTGCTCTGCCAGTTCGGCATATTTTTGTTGATCGACGCCAGCTGGCTTCGGCAACGTCGCGATAAGGCTTTCGACAGCAAGTTTTTGTGCGCTGCCTTCCGGCTGTGATTTAAGTCGGGCGATTGCCTGCTCCTTTTCCGCGACGCGCTCCTTCTCGTGGGCAACAGCCTGTTCCAGTAACGACTTTTCGCTTTCTACCGCGCTCAGCTGTTTATCTAATCCGGTAATGGTGGCATTAGCCTGGCGAAGCGCCTCGGTGAGGCGGGAAAGTTTGGCCTGGTCTACTGCAATGGCTTTGTCTTTTTTATCGGGCACGGCACGCGCCGACGGGCGGGCGGGCTCTGCTTTCGGCGGCGCCGCGTCCGGGGGATTCGTGTTGGCTTCTGAGGCAATGAAAGGATTGGTTGAACCGTTGCCGATAATTTTTTCGTTATTTAAACGTTCCAACAAATCCGTTCCGGCTGAAAATGCTTTTCCACCCGATAATAACAATCCGCAGTACAATGCTGCGCTAAAGTATTTATTCATAACTTATTCATTTCATTGGCACGGTTCATCATGTTGGTATAAACCGTATTACGAATCCTTACGCATACCAGCGACAGTTTTTTATTAATTTCGGTCAGCATAACTTCTGAAGCGTTATCATCAACCAGAGATTTATTCGATTCGTAAATTTTATAGTTTTTATTAATATTATCAAATTGCTTACGATAGGACTCATATGCCGCCGGATCGAGCTTTTGCAGCGCGGAGAACTCCTGGTAGCACTGCACCTCCTGCTTGCGCTCAGCGGGCGCTTTGGCGATCGGCGTTGTAACGGGTTTAGAGCTGCAGGCAGACAGGAGAAGAGCGGAAAAAAGAATCGCGGTGCCAGTCAAATAAACTTTCATAAATCCCTCTGAATTATTATCTATTCCATGAAATATTAACGCATCTATAATTACAGTGAATGAGCGCCAACATATCATCCATAGATATAATATATATAAATAACTATCATGCGTTGATTGCAATAATAGAGAGAAAGAGAAGGATGCACAACGAGAGATAGGCTTTTAGGAATTTATAAAGAAACTAATATTACCCGGCACACTCCTTGCTGAGGGCCGGGTAATTTTCTAGATGTGCAGTTCCTGCAGTTTATCTTTAGGCAGCGCCAGCTCTTCGTTGCTGTTAACGCGAACGTCACGCTCAAGAATATGACGAGCAATCTCCTGGGCTTCTTCCAGAGAGTGCATCTGGTATGTACCGCACTGGTAAACGTTCAGCTCAGGGATCTGGTTCTGCTCTTTTACCTTGAGCACGTCTTCCATCGCAGCTTTCCACGCATCTGCGACGCGTTTCTCTTCAGGCACGCCAATCAGGCTCATGTAGAAACCGGTACGGCAACCCATTGGGGAGATATCAATGATCTCAACGCCGTTGCCGTTCAGGTGATCGCGCATGAAACCGGCAAACAGGTGCTCCAGAGTGTGAATACCTTTTTCCGGCATCACTTCTTTGTTAGGTACGCAGAAACGCAGGTCGAAAACGGTGATCGTGTCGCCGTGCGGGGTATGCATGGTCTTCGCAACGCGTACAGCTGGTGCTTCCATACGGGTATGGTCGACAGTAAAGCTATCTAATAACGGCATACGTCACCTCCGATAGTGATTTTTTTTTAAAAAAAATGAACTCTTCTTTTCAACGCGAGTCTGAGTATATGAAAGACGCGCATTTGTTATCATCATCCCTGTTCTTCAGAGATGTTATTTTGGCCACAGAGATGTGGCCTTTTTCTTTTCTGTCAGGCCTGTTTCGCCAGGAAATCGGCAAACGACTCGGTATCCGCCGCTTCAATCTCTCTCTGACGCACCACTGACGCGTCGCGCTCCGCCGCAAAATCGGCTTCGCTTAACACCTCCAGCGGCTCCTGCTGCAGCATATCGCGATACTCTGCCGCCAGCGCACGACCTGTACCGCCAATCCCCTGATCAATCATAGAACGCAGAATGCGCGCCGAGAATGTCAGCTCAGGATTATCAAAGCTTTCGACCAGCCGATCGCAAACCTGCTGATACTCTTCCCCACCGTAAACGCTGTCCAGCGTGTGGGCGACGCGCTTCAGATCGCGGAACAGATCTTTACCCACCTGCTGTAACGGGAACTGCGCCGTCTGGCAACCGATGCCCAGCGTCAGGCCAGGTTTGCGCCCTTCGATGATCACCCGGTTCCAGTTGGTGCGGGTGCAGAGCAGTTCGTCAGCGCTCATTTCTGGCGCATCCGCCAGTACGCACCAGACCATAAACAGATCGAGGAAGCGTACCTGCTGCTCATCCACACCAATCGGTGAGAACGGGTTGATATCCAGGGAGCGCACTTCGATGTACTCAATACCGCCGCGTTGCAGAGCATCTGACGGCGTCTCGCCGCTGCGGGTGACACGTTTTGGACGGATCGGCGCGTAAAGTTCGTTCTCAATCTGCAAAACGTTAGTGTTGATTTGCAGCCGCTTACCGTCTTTCTCGAGCCCGATTTCGTCGTACGCTTCCGACGGCGTTTTGATCGCCCGCTTCAATCCTGCCACATACTCGTGCAATTCGTTAAAGGTAATTCCGAGATTGCTTTGCGACTTATTGGTATAACCCAGATCGCTGAGGCGCAGGGAGGTCGCGTACGGCAGGTAATACATGCCGCAATCGGTCTTCTCGAACGGCAACGTGGTCGGTTTGCCCTGCAGGAATGAGGAGCAAATCGCCGGCGATGCGCCGAACAGATACGGAATGACCCAGCCAAAGCGATAATAGTTACGGATCAGGCGGAAGTAGCCCGCAGAGATCGCCTCTTTGTCCGTCTCGCCGCACTTCGCCTGCCAGAATGCCATCGGCAGTGAGAAGTTATAATGCACGCCAGAAATCGTCTGCATCAGCGCGCCGTAGCGGTTTTTCAGCCCTTCGCGATAGAGCGTTTTCAGACGACCAATATTTGACGTGCCGTACTGCGCAAGTTCAATGTCCTGGCCCTGCTCAATATAGCAAGGCATGCTGAGTGGCCACATACGCTCATCACCCAGATTGCGGGCGCTGTAGCGGTGAATATCACGCATAATCTTCAGCATGTGGTCAATATCGCCATCGACCGGGGTGATGAACTCAAGCAGCGCTTCAGCGAAATCAGTCGTGATCCACTTATGGGTCAGCGCTGAACCCAACGCCTCTGGATGGCCCGTCGTTGCAAGACTGCCATCCGCGTTAACGCGCAGCGTTTCGCGCTCAAGACCACGCTGAATACCCTTCAGAGCCTGAGGGTGGTTTTCCAGCCAGGCCAGTGCCTGTGATACGTCCGGGATCAATTCGACCTCCCGCCTGTCAAAATCATTTTATTTAGCATAATTGTAATGGTTCATGGTCACAAACAGTCCAATTAGTGCCACCACGTCATGCCCTGTAAAGTCACAACCGCCACGAGAACGTAGCGCAGCGCCTTGCCGAGGCATAAAAAAAAGAGCACGGGCCCCCAGGAGATGCGCATCCATCCCGCCAGCAGGCACAGTAAATCACCGATTACCGGCATCCAGCTTAGTAAAAGCGTGGCAGCCCCATAGCGTTTTAGCCAGCCGACTGCCTTTTCCTGCCAGCGCGATGTTTTGCGTAGCGGAAAGAATCGCCCAAGAATAACGTTAGTCAGCCCTCCAAAGCTATTACCCATTGTTGCTATTAACACGAGCAACCAGGGCTGACTTACGTCGGACAACAGCATCGCCACTAGTACCACTTCCGAATTTCCCGGCAGGAGAGTGGCGCTTAAAAAACTGCTGGCGAAGAGTGAGGTCAGTGACAGCAGGTCACTCACAGTAAGCGAACGTCCACCGCATCCATGCCGGCAGCGTGCGCTGCCTGAATGCCGAAGTCGGCATCTTCAAATACGACGCACCTGGCAGCGGGCACACCCATAAGCTCTGCGCACAGCAGAAAGGTGTCCGGGGCGGGCTTGTGGTTTTTAACATGATCGGCGGCGACAACGGCAGAAAAATAGTGGCGCAGGCCAAGATGGTTGAGCAGTGCCTCTGCGATCGCGCTCTCACTGCCCGTCCCGACCGACATCGGACGACGTCCGTGCCACTCTTTTACCACTTCAATTAATGGCAAAGGGCGCACGGTGTCTAACAGCATCGCTTTTACCGCATCGGTTTTTTCACGCGCGAGCAGATGGGGGTCGAGATCGGCCTGATTCAGTTCAATCACGGCCTGCGCAATACGCCAGGTGGGGGATCCGTTGAGGGCAATCATCGCCTGTAAGTCGAAACGCATTCCGTAACGGCCGAGGACATCAGTCCAGGCTTTACGATGCGTTGGCTCGGTGTCCAGGATGGTGCCATCCATATCGAAGATCAAACCGTCATACTGTGCGTACATCGTGCTCTCGCAGAAGGATTACAAAACGTTACTTTATCGTAAACAAGGAGTTTTGTCGCTGACAGAGAAGATGATTGCTGACGGAACGTCGAAGGAATAAACAATGAGGGAGAAGATGGTGCATCCGGGAGGATTCGAACCTCCGACCGCTCGGTTCGTAGCCGAGTACTCTATCCAGCTGAGCTACGGATGCATCAGGGCACTTCTTTAGAAAATAGTAAATGGTGCATCCGGGAGGATTCGAACCTCCGACCGCTCGGTTCGTAGCCGAGTACTCTATCCAGCTGAGCTACGGATGCATCGGGATTTACTGCTGTTACTGCTGATACTCAGTATTGCTTCATAAGCAACACAAAGTAAAAGATGGTGCATCCGGGAGGATTCGAACCTCCGACCGCTCGGTTCGTAGCCGAGTACTCTATCCAGCTGAGCTACGGATGCATCAGGATTTACTACTGTACTACTCGATACTCATATCACTTCTAAAGCAATATGAAGTAATAGATGGTGCATCCGGGAGTATTACTCGGCTGCGCCTCGCCCTACGGGTCGTTGCTAAAGCAACGCTATCCTCCCTGGTGCTCGCGATTATCTCGCAGAACATGAAACAACAGTTTAACTGCTATCTCGGAGAATATGGTGCATCCGGGAGGATTCGAACCTCCGACCGCTCGGTTCGTAGCCGAGTACTCTATCCAGCTGAGCTACGGATGCAAAATGGCGGTGAGGCGGGGATTCGAACCCCGGATGCAGCTTTTGACCGCATACTCCCTTAGCAGGGGAGCGCCTTCAGCCTCTCGGCCACCTCACCACACAACGCCTCTTTCGAGTGCTTCGAGTAACTCGTTAAGAGCTTCTCGTCGCTGCGTGGCGCATATATTACTTTCTGGGACTTATAAGTCAAACAATTTTCCACAAGCTTTTATCGTTTGCACAAATCACAGGCAATTCGCATGTAAAACCCGCAAAGAGGGTGTTTTATAAACGGATTTTGCAGGCCTGCTGGCAGTTATGTAGGGGTATAAAAGGGATGTCGGACAGAGAAAGGGTGTGACAGAAGGTTAAAAAGAGAGCAATTGAAATCGAACGGTAACTTTTGACAAGGAATATATCAGGAGGGTTGCGTCTCGCCAGACAGCGAGACGCGATAATATCAGTAACTGGACTGCTGGGATTTTTCAGCCTGGATACGCTGGTAGATCTCTTCACGATGAACAGAGACTTCTTTAGGGGCGTTCACACCAATACGTACCTGGTTGCCCTTTACCCCTAAAACTGTCACGGTGACCTCATCCCCAATCATGAGGGTCTCACCAACTCGACGAGTCAGAATCAGCATTCTTTGCTCCTTGAAAGATTAAAAGAGTCGGGTCTCTTGTATCCCGGCATTATCCATCATATAACGCCAAAAAGTAAGCGATGACAAACACGTAATGTGTAGGTAGTCACGGCATCACAATCTGTTAAACGTAAGTTTAGCCGATATACACAAACTCAACCTGACTTTATCATTATCGATAGCGTAGAGCGCAGTACGCCATAACGTTGTCGTTATGGCGTCTGTGTACGCTTTGTAATTATTACAGTTTAGAACTTACCCAGCTTTCAACACTGGCCAGCGCCGCTGGAAGGGCTGCTGCGTCTGTACCACCGGCTTGCGCCATGTCCGGACGACCACCGCCTTTACCGCCCACTTGCTGAGCGACCATACCAATCAGTTCCCCTGCTTTCACACGATCGATCACGTCCTTAGATACGCCCGCAATCAGAGAAACCTTACCTTCCGCTACCGTTGCCAGAACGATGATGGTTGAACCGAGCTGGTTCTTCAGATCGTCGACCATGGTACGAAGCATTTTCGGCTCAACACCAGCCAGTTCGCTGACCAGCAGTTTGACGCCGTTAATCTCAACCGCTTTGCTGGAGAGGTTTGCGCTCTCGGCAACGGCGGCCTGTTCTTTCAGCTGCTGCAGCTCTTTTTCCAGCTGACGGGTACGTTCCATCACGCTGCGCACTTTCTCGCCCAGGTTCTGGCTGTCGCCCTTCAGCAGCTGCGCGATGTCGTGCAACTGATCGCTCTCTGCATGCAGGAGCGCAATCGCGCCTTCGCCGGTGACCGCTTCGATACGACGCACGCCTGCCGCCGTACCGGATTCGGACACAATGCGGAACAGACCGATGTCACCCGTACGGCTGGCGTGCGTACCGCCACAGAGTTCGGTGGAGAAATCGCCCATGCTCAGTACGCGTACACGTTCGTCATACTTCTCACCGAACAGGGCCATTGCGCCTTTGTTCTTCGCCGCGTCGAGATCCATGATGTTGGTTTCGATCGGCAGGTTACGACGGATCTGGGCATTCACCAGATCTTCCACCGCACGGATTTCCGCCGGTTTCATCGCTTCGAAATGGGAGAAGTCAAAGCGCAGCACTTTGTCGTTTACCAGCGAGCCTTTCTGCGCAACGTGCGTGCCCAGAACCTGGCGCAGCGCGGCGTGCATCAGGTGCGTCGCGGAGTGGTTCAGACGGATACGTGCGCGGCGTGCTTCGTCAACGATAGCCTGAACGCCCTCGCCCACTTTCAGCATGCCGGATGCCAGCGTACCCTGGTGGCCGATCGCCTGACCGTATTTCTGCGTGTCGTTCACGGTAAAGCTGAAATCACTGCCCTTCAGCTCGCCTTTATCGCCAACCTGGCCGCCTGATTCTGCGTAGAACGGGGTTTTGTCCAGAACCACAACCGCAGCCTGGCCTGCGCTGATGCTGTCCACGGCTTTGCCGTCAACAAACAGGGCAGTCACTTTGCCGTTGGTTTCGAGATGCTCGTAACCTTCGAATTCGCTGCTGCCATCAACGCGGATCATCGCGTTGTAGTCGGCACCAAAACCGCTGGACTCACGCGCGCGGCGGCGCTGCTCTTCCATGGCGGCTTCGAAGCCCGCTTCGTCAACTTTAATGTTGCGCTCGCGGCAGACGTCAGCCGTCAGGTCAACCGGGAAGCCATAGGTGTCGTACAGACGGAAGGCGGTTTCGCCATCCAGGGTATCGCCTTTCAGCTTCGACAGTTCGTCGTCCAGCAGGGCAAGACCACGTTCCAGAGTACGGGCAAACTGCTCTTCTTCGGTTTTCAGAACCTGTTCAACCTGCGCCTGCTGACGTTTCAGTTCGTCGCCAGCTGCGCCCATCACGCCAACCAGTGGCCCAACGAGTTTGTAGAAGAAGGTGTCCTTCGCGCCCAGCATGTTGCCGTGACGGATAGCACGACGAATGATACGGCGCAGCACGTAGCCACGGTTTTCATTCGACGGGATCACGCCGTCAGCAATCAGGAAGGCACAGGAACGGATGTGGTCGGCAATAACGCGCAGGGATTTGTTGCTCAGGTCGGTTGCGCCGGTCACTTCGGCAACAGACTTAATCAGGGTGCTGAACAGATCGATGTCGTAGTTGGAGTTGACGTGTTGCAGTACTGCGGCAATACGCTCCAGACCCATACCGGTATCCACGGATGGCTTAGGCAGCGGCTCCATGGTGCCGTCGATCTGACGGTTGAACTGCATGAAGACGATGTTCCAGATCTCAATGTAACGGTCGCCGTCTTCTTCTGCACTGCCCGGAGGGCCGCCCCAGATGTGATCGCCATGATCGTAGAAGATTTCGGTACACGGACCGCATGGGCCGGTGTCACCCATCTGCCAGAAGTTGTCAGACGCGTACGGAGCGCCTTTGTTATCGCCGATGCGAATAATACGTTCGCGCGGGATACCCACTTCTTTTTCCCAGATCTCATAGGCTTCGTCATCGGTTTCGTAGACGGTAACCCACAGACGCTCTTTCGGCAGGTTGAACCAGTTTTCACCGGTCAGCAGTTCCCATGCGTACTGGATAGCGTCATGTTTGAAATAGTCGCCGAAGCTGAAGTTACCCAGCATTTCGAAGAAGGTGTGGTGACGTGCGGTGTAACCGACGTTTTCCAGATCGTTATGTTTACCGCCCGCACGCACGCAGCGCTGCGAGGTGGTTGCGCGAGAATAATTACGCTTGTCGAGACCCAGGAAGACATCCTTGAACTGGTTCATCCCGGCGTTGGTAAACAGTAAAGTTGGATCGTTGTTCGGTACCAGGGAGCTGCTGGCAACAACCTGGTGTCCCTTACTATGGAAAAAATCGAGAAACGCCTGTCGGATCTCAGCGGTGCTCTTGCTCATAATTATCCTGAAATCAAGCTAACGAAATGTCACAGCCGGTCACTACACAACATTTGTTGGACGGACCAGCTACTGAAAAAAGTGGGAATAAGATAAGTTTTCTTTAAAGGGAAGTAAAATCCCGCATGCGTTCAATCGGTAAAATTACGCCAGATATCCTGAATATCCTCCATCAGGAAGCCGCGATAAAGCAAAAAGCGCTGGATTTTGACTTTTTCTGAAAAATCACGCGGCAAAGGTTCCCCATACTTCCGCACGGCCTGTTCCCGCGCCAGCTCGCACCAGTCAATCTCGCATTCACGCATCGCCTTTTCGCTGGTTTCACGCGGGATACCTTTTTGATTAAGCTCCTGGCGGATGCGCGCCGGACCGTAGCCTTTCCGGCTGCGGCTGGCGATGAAGCGTGAGACAAAACGGGTATCGTCCAGATAGCTGTGCTCATAGCACCAGGCAACGACCCGATCGTAATCTTCTGCCGTGGCATCGATAGCCTCTGGCCCGTTTTTGCTCATTACCGGCGCGGCGAGTTTGCGGCGCAGTTCCTGCTCGCTGTGGTCACGAACAGCAAGAATGCGTACCGCCCGATCCAGCAGACGGTTATAAGCCGGACGACGTGCTGTGGATTCATTCATAGATAAACCTGCTGCAATAAAAGCAAAAATTAAAAAGCAAAAAGGGCCGCACTAAGCGACCCTTGTTTATTACATCTGTTTATCAGAAATCTTCGTTGGTTTCTTCAACACCTTCGCCATCAACAGCGAACTGCGGTTTAGAATCCTGGTTGCTGAGCAGAAGCTCACGCACCTTCTTCTCGATCTCTTTAGCTGCCGCCGGGTTCTCTTTCAGCCAGGAGATAGCATTCGCTTTACCCTGACCAATCTTGTCGCCGTTGTAGCTGTACCAGGCGCCCGCTTTTTCAATCAGCTTCTCTTTCACGCCCAGGTCAACCAGTTCGCCGTAGAAGTTGATACCTTCGCCGTAGA
This sequence comes from Leclercia sp. TB492, assembly GCF_049974505.2. NCBI lineage: Bacteria > Pseudomonadati > Pseudomonadota > Gammaproteobacteria > Enterobacterales > Enterobacteriaceae > Leclercia > Leclercia sp. TB492. Next base: position 3,714,310 of record NZ_CM127572.1, read on the forward strand.
GGATCTGGAATTCAGCCTGTTTAAACGGTGCAGCAATCTTGTTCTTCACAACCTTCACGCGGGTTTCGCTACCCACCACGTTCTCACCGTCTTTCACGGCACCGATACGGCGGATATCCAGACGCACGGAGGCGTAGAACTTCAGCGCGTTACCACCGGTGGTGGTTTCCGGGTTACCGAACATCACACCAATCTTCATACGGATCTGGTTGATGAAGATCAGCAGCGTGTTGGACTGCTTCAGGTTACCGGCCAGCTTACGCATCGCCTGGCTCATCATACGTGCCGCGAGGCCCATGTGAGAGTCACCGATTTCACCTTCGATTTCTGCTTTTGGCGTCAGTGCTGCAACGGAGTCGACGATGATTACGTCTACTGCGCCAGAGCGCGCCAGCGCGTCACAGATTTCTAGTGCCTGCTCACCGGTATCCGGCTGGGAGCAGAGCAGGTTGTCGATATCAACACCCAGTTTACGTGCGTAGACCGGATCCAGCGCGTGCTCAGCATCGATAAAGGCACAGGTTTTTCCTTCGCGCTGTGCAGCCGCCACAACCTGTAAGGTCAGGGTGGTTTTACCGGAGGATTCTGGCCCGTAGATCTCTACGATACGACCCATAGGCAGGCCGCCAGCACCCAGTGCAATATCCAGAGAAAGCGAACCGGTGGAGATAGTTTCTACATCCATGGAACGATCTTCACCCAGGCGCATGATGGAACCTTTACCGAATTGCTTTTCGATCTGGCCCAGTGCTGCCGCCAACGCTTTCTGTTTGTTTTCGTCGATAGCCATTTTTTCCTCTCATGCCGGGTGAAACAACTGCGCTTCACCTTGGATTTCTGTTCTGTTGCAGCAATTATACTGTATGCTCATACAGTATCAAGTGTTTTGTAGAAATTGTTGCCAGAGCGTTTTTAACGCATAAACGGTAGCCTGACGACGCACGCTTTCGCGGTCGCCGCTGAAGCATTCCCGACGGGTAACGCCCTCGCCCTGCGCCGTCGCAAAGCCAAACCAGACCGTCCCGACAGGCTTTTCCGCGCTGCCGCCGTCCGGCCCGGCGATGCCACTAATAGAGATAGCATAGTCCGCCCGGGCGGCACGCAGGGCGCCAATCGCCATCTCAATGACGACCGGTTCGCTGACCGCGCCATGTTCGATGAGGGTGGGTTCACGCACGCCAATCATCTGCGCTTTTGCTTCATTACTGTAGGTGACAAACCCGCGTTCAAACCAGGCGGAACTGCCGGCAATATCGGTGATGGCTTTTGCCACCCACCCGCCGGTACAGGACTCCGCCGTAGTGACCGTCGCACCGCGCTGTTTCAGCGCCTGCCCTACCCTCTCACTGAGCTGCATCAATTCATGGTCAGTCATAGCGTTTTGACTCCTTAAAAACGTGCAGCACAAGATAGCACTTTAGTCGGTAGATATGAGGGTGAGGTGAAGGTTTTACGAGGGCGCTTCAGAAAAAAAATTAAGCAGGCCGAGCGGTTAAGAATAAAAAGTGAGTGGAACAACGCCACTCACTTTTTCGGCAGGAAGAGACAGTATTAACTGAACGGCGATGCCGCCCGCGCCTGCGCCACGGCCAGCCCCAGCTGCCAGACCGCCATCGCATAGTGCGTGCTGTGGTTGTAGCGGGTGATGGTGTAGAAGTTCGGCAAACCGTACCAGTACTGATAGCCAGTGCCGATATCCAGACGCAGCAGGCTGACCTTTTGGTTACCGCTCAGCGGCTGCTGCGGCGTTAACCCTACGGCCGTCAGCTGTGCCGGGGTATAGCTGGTTTTAAAGCCGTTCTCCAGCCCTGGCGCCTGGCCGTTAGCCATTACAGCCACCGGCTGACCTGGCGTCCAGCCATGCTCTTTGAAGTAGTTGGCGACGCTGCCAATCGCATCTTCCGGATCCCACAGGTTGATGTGCCCGTCCCCGTTGAAATCAACCGCATATTGCTTATAGGAGGACGGCATAAACTGGCCGTAGCCCATGGCACCGGCAAAGGAGCCCTTCAGATCCAGCGGGTCGTCCTGCTCGTCGCGCGCCATCAGCAGGAACGTTTCCAGCTCGGAGGAGAAGTACTCCGCCCGGCGCGGGTAGTTAAAGGAGAGGGTCGCCAGCGCATCCAGAATGCGGGTTTTGCCCATCACGCGGCCCCAGCGTGTTTCTACCCCGATAATCCCGATGATAATCTCCGGCGGCACGCCGTAAACCTGCTGGGCGCGGGTCAGCGCATCCTGATACTGGTTCCAGAACGCCACGCCATTCTGCACGTTGTCCGGGGTAATAAACTGGTTGCGATAGCGTAACCATGCCCCGTTCGGCCCGGCCGGTGGCTGGGTGGTCGGGGCCTGACGATCCATCAGTCGCAGCACGTAATCCAGACGTTTCGCCTGGGAGAGGATCTCCTGCAGCTGGGCTTTATTAAAGCCGTGCTTGCTCACCATTTTGTCGATGAACTGTTCCGCCGCGGGATTGTTGGCAAAGTCGCCCCCCATCTGCATCACATTATGCTGGGGTTCCAGCAGGAAGCCGCCGGACGGTACGCCCGCCGTTTGTTGCTGGACCTCTTCGGTCTTAGGTTTGCTGCTGCAGGCAGAGAGCAGGATAAGCGCAGGCAGTATGGCTGCGTAACGACGCTTGAGCATGAGACATCCATTCAACGAATTCGATAAGTGGCAAGTATGGTAAAGCATCCGGGACACCTCAAGGAAGAGATGCGAACCCGCAGGGCAAAATCTTTACGCTGCCTAAAGACAAATTCGTCCTCTTCTCAACCGCGCTGCCCTCGCCTTGCTCATTATCTTTCAAAATAATACATTTTTCTTTCATTGTGAGATCTGTTTAACACTTTAATACCTTTCAAAGTGATTATTATTGGCCCGTCAGAGATGAACTCACCCTACAGGAGAAAACAATGATAGAAACCATCACCCACGGCGCCGAGTGGTTTATCGGGCTGTTTCAGAAAGGTGGCGAGGTCTTTACCAGCATGGTCACCGGGATCCTGCCGCTGCTGATCAGCCTGCTGGTGATCATGAATGCATTGATCAACTTTATTGGTCAGCATCGGATCGAAAAACTGGCCCAGCGCTGCGCCGGTAATCCGGTCTCCCGCTATTTGCTGCTGCCCTGCATCGGCACCTTCGTGTTTTGTAACCCGATGACCCTGAGCCTCGGGCGCTTTATGCCCGAGCGCTACAAGCCGAGCTACTACGCCGCGGCGTCCTACAGCTGCCACTCGATGAACGGCCTGTTTCCGCACATCAATCCCGGCGAGCTGTTCGTCTATCTGGGGATCGCCAGCGGGCTGACTACTCTCGGCCTGCCGCTCGGCCCGCTGGCGGTGAGTTACCTGCTGGTCGGCCTGGTGACCAACTTCTTCCGCGGCTGGGTGACCGATCTCACCACCGCCATTTTCGAAAAGAAAATGGGCATCCACCTTGAACAGAAAGTCCAGCTTGCAGGAGCCACAGCATGACCCGTATCCGGATTGAAAAAGGCGTGGGCGGCTGGGGCGGCCCGCTGGAGCTCGACGCGACCACTGAGAAGAAGATCGTCTATATCACCGCAGGCACCCGTCCGGCGATTGTCGACAAGCTGCGCGAACTCACCGGCTGGGACGCGGTGGATGGCTTTAAGGAGGGCGAGCCGCCGGAAGCAGAGATCGGCGTGGCGGTGATCGACTGCGGCGGCACCCTGCGCTGCGGCATTTACCCGAAACGGCGCATTCCCACCGTCAATATCCATTCAACGGGCAAATCCGGCCCGCTGGCGCAGTACATCGTGGAGGACATTTACGTCTCCGGGGTGAAAGAGGAGAACATCACCCTGGCAGAGGGTGCCGCCCCGGCGAAGAAGAGCGCGCCGCGCGAGTATGACACCAGCAAAAAGATCACCGAGCAGAGCGACGGCCTGCTGGCGAAAGTCGGGATGGGGATGGGCTCTGCGGTGGCGGTACTGTTCCAGTCCGGGCGCGACACCATCGACACGGTGCTGAAAACCATCCTGCCGTTTATGGCCTTCGTCTCGGCGCTGATCGGCATCATCATGGCCTCCGGCCTGGGAGACTGGATCGCCCACGGCCTCGCCCCGCTGGCCAGCCATCCGCTCGGGCTGGTGACCCTGGCGCTGATTTGCTCCTTCCCGCTGCTGTCGCCGTTCCTCGGCCCAGGGGCGGTGATCGCCCAGGTGATCGGCGTGCTGATTGGCGTGCAGATTGGGCTCGGCAATATTCCCCCGCACCTCGCCCTGCCCGCGCTGTTTGCCATTAATGCCCAGGCCGCCTGCGACTTTATCCCGGTGGGGCTGTCGCTGGCCGAAGCGCGCCAGGATACCGTGCGCGTCGGCGTTCCTTCCGTGCTGGTGAGCCGCTTCCTGACCGGCGCGCCAACCGTACTGATTGCCTGGTTCGTCTCTGGCTTTATTTATCAATAAGAGGACTTCGTGATGACCGTGATTTACCAGACCACCATTACCCGCATTGGCCAGAGCGCCGCGGATGCCCTGAGCGACCAGATGCTGATCACCTTCCGTGAAGGGGCTCCAGCGGATATCGAGGAGTTCTGTTTTATCCACTGCCACGGCGAGCTGAGCGGCGAGCTCCGGCCGGGCAGCCAGCTCACGCTGGGCGACGCGCGCTATCCGGTGACGGCGGTAGGTGATGTCGCAGAGCAAAACCTGCGCGAGCTGGGGCATATCACCCTGCGTTTTGATGGCCAGACCGCAGCGGAATACCCGGGCACCGTGCACGTTGCCGGGCCGGTTCCGCAGGCGGTGGCAGCCGGTTGTGTACTGAAATTTGTGGCGTAATTAAAGGAGAGAAACATGGAACAGGTTGCAGTTGTCATTGGCGGGGGACAAACCTTAGGGGAATATCTCTGCCGCGGGCTGGCCGCAGAAGGGTATCGCGTGGCGGTGGTGGACATTCAGAGCGAAAAAGCCGCCCGGGTCGCCAGCGAGATCAACCAGGAATTTGGTGAAGGCAAGGCGTACGGCTTTGGCGCCGACGCCACCAGCGAGCAGAGCGTAATGGCGCTGTCGCACGGGGTGAATGAGATCTTTGGCCGCGTCGATCTGCTGGTGTACAGCGCCGGGATCGCCAAAGCGGCGTTTATCAGCGACGTGGAGCTGGGGGATTTCGATCGCTCATTGCAGGTAAACCTGGTGGGCTACTTCCTCTGCGCCCGGGAGTTCTCGCGTCTGATGATCCGCGACGGCATCGCCGGGCGCATCATTCAGATCAACTCTAAATCCGGCAAGGTGGGCAGCAAGCACAACTCCGGCTACAGCGCGGCCAAGTTCGGCGGCGTGGGGCTGACCCAGTCTCTGGCGCTGGATCTGGCGGAGTACGGCATTACCGTGCACTCGCTGATGCTGGGCAACCTGCTGAAGTCGCCGATGTTCCAGTCCCTGCTGCCACAATATGCCACCAAGCTGGGCATCGAGGCGGATCAAGTGGAGCAGTATTACATTGACAAAGTGCCCCTGAAGCGCGGGTGTGACTATCAGGACGTGCTGAATATGCTGCTGTTTTATGCCAGCCCGAAAGCCTCCTACTGCACCGGACAGTCGATTAACATCACCGGCGGGCAGGTGATGTTCTGAGTTTATTCCCCTCTCCCACAGGGAGAGGAAGATTAATCGTAGGCCGGGCAAGCGAAGCGCCGCCCGGCAATTAAGGAGCTGATATGGTCACCACTCTCATCACCGTCGCCGTTATCGCCTGGCTGTGCCAGCTGGCGCTCGGCGGCTGGCAAATCCACCGCTTTAACCGCGCCTTCGACGCCCTCTGCCAGAAAGGCCGCGTGGGCGTGGGCCGCTCCGGCGGGCGCTTTAAACCGCGGGTGATTGTCGCCATTGCGCTGGACGATAATCACCGGGTCTGTGACTCATTGATGATGCGTGGGCTGACGGTCTTTGCCCGACCGGTGAAAATTGCAGCGATTAACGGCACGGCGCTGCAGGAATTAGAGCCTGATGTGATCTTTCCCAATGATTCACTCTGTCAGGATGCACTATCATTAGCGCTTAAATTGAAACATGGATAATTTCGTTCTGAACGCTATAAGCTTGCGAAATTATCATTTCGCAACCTGAGGAACTCAACGCCTATGAAACCCCGTCAGCGGCAGGCGGCCATTCTTGACCATCTGCAAAAGCAGGGAAAGTGTTCGGTTGAGGATCTGGCCCACTACTTTGACACCACCGGCACCACGATCCGCAAAGATCTGGTGATCCTGGAGAACTCCGGGGCGGTGATCCGCACCTATGGCGGCGTGGTGCTGAATAAGGACGAGGCCGATCCGCCTATCGATCATAAAACCCTGATCAACACCCACCAGAAGGCGTTAATCGCTGACGCGGCGGTAAAGTATATCCATGACGGTGACTCCATTATCCTCGATGCGGGCAGTACGGTGCTGCAGATGGTGCCGATGCTGAGCCGCTTTAATAACATCACGGTAATGACCAACAGCCTGCATATCGTCAACGCCCTGTCCGAATTCGACAACGAACAAACCATCCTGATGCCCGGCGGCACCTTCCGTAAAAAATCTGCCTCCTTTCACGGCCAGCTGGCGGAGAACGCCTTCGACCATTTCAGCTTTGACAGGCTGTTTATGGGCACCGACGGTATCGACCTCAACGCGGGTGTTACCACCTTCAACGAGGTGTTCAGCGTCAGCAAAGCGATGTGCAACGCCGCCCGGGAAGTGATCCTGATGGCCGACTCGTCGAAGTTTGGCCGTAAAAGTCCGAATATTGTCTGTAGCCTTGAGAGCGTCGATAAGCTGATCACCGACGCGGGTATCGATCCGGCGTTCAAAAAAGCGCTGGAAGAGAAAGGAATCGAAGTGATTGTAACCGGAGAGAGAGATGAGTGATTTTCTGTTAAACGCGGGTCGTCAAACCCTGATGCTGGAACTGCAGGAGGCCAGCCGCCTGCCGGAACGTCTGGGTGAGGATTTCGTTCGTGCGGCAAACACCATTATTCAGTGCGAAGGTAAAGTGATCGTCGCGGGCATCGGCAAGTCCGGGCATATCGGCAAGAAGATTGCCGCGACCCTGGCCAGCACCGGCACCCCGGCCTTTTTCGTCCATCCGGCCGAGGCCCTGCACGGAGACCTGGGGATGATAGAAAGCCGCGACGTGCTGCTGTTTATCTCCTACTCCGGCTCGGCGAAAGAGCTGGATCTGATCCTGCCCCGCCTGCAGGAAAAATCGGTTGCACTGCTGGCGATGACCGGAAAATCCCGCTCGCCGCTGGCGCTGGCCGCCACAGCCACGCTGGATATTTCGGTGGAGCGCGAAGCCTGCCCGATGCATCTGGCCCCGACCTCCAGCACCGTCAACACCCTGATGATGGGCGATGCGCTGGCGATGGCAGTAATGCAGGCCCGCGGCTTTAACGAAGAAGATTTTGCCCGCTCTCATCCGGCAGGTGCGTTGGGCGCGCGTCTGCTGAATAAAGTGCATCACCTGATGCGCACTAATGAGGCGATCCCGCAGGTGAAGCTGAATACCAGCGTGATGGATGCGATGCTGGAGCTGAGCCGTACCGGGCTCGGCCTGGTGGCGGTTTGCGATGACGACAACCAGGTGAAAGGCGTCTTTACCGACGGCGACCTGCGTCGCTGGCTGGTGGGCGGTGGCCAACTGGAAGTGAACGTCAGCAGCGCCATGACCCGCGGCGGCCTGACGCTGAATGCCCAAAGCCGCGCCATCGAAGCCAAAGAGCTGCTGATGAAGCGCAAAATCACCGCCGCCCCGGTGGTGGATGAAGCGGGCCGCCTGTGCGGCGCCATCAACCTGCAGGATTTCTACCAGGCAGGCATCCTCTAACCCTTCAGACCCAGACGTTTCGCCAGCCGGTGCAGGTTGGCGACGTCGGTCTCCAGCGCCCTCGCGCTCGCCGCCCAGCTGCGGCTGTTCTGCTCCAGCGCCCGGCTAATCATCTGGCGCTGGAACGCTTCCGTCGCCTCACGCAGGTTCTGATTCACCACCAGCGGGGTTTCCGGCGTCACCGCAGGGGCGCTTTCATCATGCAGGGCAAAATGCTGCGCGTGGATCACCACGTCATCCCCGAGCCGCGCGGCCCGGGCCAGCACTACCGCCCGGTGAATGGCATGTTCCAACTCGCGCACATTGCCCGGCCAGCCGTAGCTCAGCAGGTGCGCCCGGGCGCCGGGGCTGAGCACCACCCGGGATAATCCCATCCGTAGCCGACACTGTTCGCAGAAATAGCCCGCCAGCAGCACCACATCCTCGCCCCGCTCGCGCAGCGGCGGCACCGAAAGCGGGAACACGCTCAGGCGATGGAACAGGTCGGCGCGGAAATTCCCGGCCAGCACCTCTTCGCGCAGATCGCGGTTGGTGGCTGCCAGCACCCGCACGTCAACCCGCAGGCTGCGGTCGTCGCCCACCCGCTGGATATCCCCGTACTGCAACACCCGCAGCAGCTTGGCCTGCAGCGCCAGCGACAGCTCGCCAATCTCATCGAGGAACAGGGTGCCGTTATCGGCCATCTCAAACTTGCCGCTGCGGTTGCTGATGGCCCCGGTAAAGGCCCCTTTGACGTGACCGAACAGCTCGCTCTCCGCCACGCTCTCCGGCAGGGCGGCGCAGTTGAGGTAGACCAGCGGATTGACCGCCCGCGGTGAGGCCTCATGGATGGCTTTCGCCACCAGCTCTTTCCCGGTCCCGGTTTCGCCCTCGATCAGCACGTTCAGGTCGGAGGCGGCGACAATCTCAATCTCTTTTTTCAGACTCATCATGCCCGGCGACAGGCCGATCATCTCGGTGTTTTTCACCTGCTCAAACACCGCCGGGCCCGCGGGCAGGCTGTTCTGGCTCTCCAGCTGCTCAATGAGCAGGGCATTGTTCAATGCCCCGGCGGCGAGGGCGGCGATCAGCCTCAGCTCTTCGTCGCTGAAGGTATCAAACTGATCCGGCGACATGCCGTCAAGGGTCAGAGCGCCAATCAGGTTCTGCCCGGCAAACAGCGGCAGGCCGATACAGGCATGCACCTTCAGGCTCTCCTGGCCGGGGATCAGCCCGTCGTAGGGATCGGGCAGGTCGCTATCGGCCGGGAAGCGCACCACATCCCCGGCGCGGGCGATGGTCTCCAGCCGCGGGTGGCCCTCCAGGGTAAAGCGCCTTCCCAGCACGTCCTGCGCCAGGCCGTCGATCGCCAGCGGGATAAATTGCCGCCCTTCGTAGCGCAGCAGCGCCGAGGCATCGCAATCCAGGACGTGACGCAGGGTGGAGATCAGCCGCTGAAAACGATCCTGATGCCCGATGCCGCTCTGCAATTCAATGGCGATTTTCGCCAGCACCTCTACAGAAAAACTCATTCTCGCCTCGCTGTCATTTTGACAATACATCTTGTCATATTGACTATATCAATGACAGTCAAATTGACTACCCATCAGGAGTTATTATTTTATAAACCATTTAAATTCAATAAGTTAAAAAGTTGGCACGCAACCTGCAATTACCATTACATCTTTCGTTTAATTTCGCTGTATTAAGTTGAGGTTGCTATGTCTATTCTGGTTAAAAACAATATTCATTGGGTTGGTCAACGTGACTGGGAAGTACGTGATTTTCACGGAACGGAATACAAAACGCTGCGCGGCAGCAGCTATAACAGCTATCTCATCCGGGAAGAAAAAAACGTGCTGATCGACACCGTCGATAATAAATTCAGCCGTGAGTTCGTGCAAAACCTGCGCAGTGAAATTGACCTGGCCGATATCGACTACATCATCATTAACCATGCTGAAGAAGATCACGCCGGTGCCCTGACCGAGCTGATGTCCTGCATCCCGGACACCCCAATCTACTGCACCAATAACGCCATCGACTCCATCAATGGTCATCACCACCATCCGGAGTGGAATTTCAACGTGGTGAAAACCGGTGATTCACTGGATATCGGCAACGGCAAACAGCTTATCTTCGTTGAAACCCCGATGCTGCACTGGCCGGACAGCATGATGACCTACATGACCGGCGACGCCGTGCTGTTCAGTAACGACGCCTTCGGCCAGCACTACTGCGACGAACGTCTGTTCAACGACGAAGTGGATCAGGCCGAGCTGTACGAGCAGTGTCAGCGCTACTACGCCAACATCCTGACCCCGTTCAGCCGTCTGGTTACGCCAAAAATTACCGAAATCCTCGGCTTCAACCTGCCGGTGGATATGATTGCGACCTCCCACGGTGTGGTATGGCGTGAGAACCCAACCCAGATCGTCGAGCAGTACCTGAAGTGGGCGGCGGACTATCAGGAAGATCGCATCACCATTTTCTACGACACCATGTCCAACAACACCCGCATGATGGCCGACGCGATTGCTCAGGGCATCAATGAAGTGGATCCGAACGTGGCGGTGAAAATCTTTAACGTGGCGCGCAGCGACAAGAACGACATTCTGACCAACGTCTTCCGCTCCAAAGGCGTGCTGGTGGGCACCTCCACCATGAACAACGTGATGATGCCGAAAATTGCCGGCCTGGTGGAAGAGATGACCGGCCTGCGCTTCCGCAACAAACGCGCCAGCGCCTTCGGCTCCCACGGCTGGAGCGGCGGTGCGGTTGACCGTCTCTCTACCCGTCTGCAGGACGCGGGCTTTGAAATGTCGATGAGCCTGAAGGCGAAATGGCGTCCGGATCTGGATGCGCTGGAAATCTGCCGCCAGCACGGCCGCGACATTGCACGTCAGTGGGCGCTCGCTCCTCTGCCAGAAGCGACCGCTAAAGCCACCCCAGAGCAGGAAGCCTGCGCCTGTGCCGCCGCAGCCGACCTCGGCCCTTGCATGCAGTGCAGCGTCTGCCAGTGGATCTACGATCCGGCCCTCGGCGAACCGCTGCAGGATGTCCAGCCGGGCACACCGTGGAGCGACGTGCCGGATAACTTCCTGTGCCCGGAATGTTCCCTCGGTAAAGACGTCTTTGACGAACTGGCATCGGAGGCAAAATGAGCCACGGCATTGTGATTATCGGCTCGGGCTTCGCCGCCCGCCAGCTGGTAAAAAATATCCGTAAACAGGATGCGAACGTCCCGCTGACGCTGATTGCCGCGGACAGCATGGATGAGTACAACAAGCCTGACTTAAGCCACGTGATCAGCCAGAGTCAGCATGCCGACGACCTCACCCGCCAGACGGCGGGGGAGTTTGCCGAACAGTTTAACCTGCGCCTGTTCCCTTACACCTGGGTCACCGACATTGATGCCGCAGCGCACGTGGTTAAAGGGAAAGACCAGCAGTGGTCATATGACAAACTGGTTCTGGCCACCGGGGCCGCGGCCTTTGTGCCGCCGGTTCCGGGCCGCGAGCTGATGCTGACCCTCAACAGCCAGATGGAGTACCGGGCCTGCGAAACCACGCTGCGTGACGCCCAGCGGGTGATGATTGTCGGCGCGGGGCTTATCGGCAGCGAACTGGCGATGGATTTTTGCCGCGCCGGGAAAGCGGTCACCCTGGTTGACCATTCCGCCAGCATTCTGTCGGCGCTGATGCCAGCCGAAGTAAGCAGTCGCTTACAACACCGGCTGACCGATATGGGCGTGCATTTGCAGCTGAAATCCCAGCTACAAAGCCTGACCAAAACCGATACCGGCATCTGCGCCCTGCTGGATCGTGACCGCTGTATCGAAGTGGATGTGGTGATTGCCGCCACCGGCCTGCGTCCGGAGATCGGACTGGCTCAGCGGGCGGGGGCAGAAACCCACCGCGGCGTGAAGGTCGACAGCTATCTGCAAACCACCCAGCCGGATATCTATGCCCTGGGTGACTGCGCCGAAATTAACGGTCAGGTGCTGCCCTTCCTGCAGCCGATCCAGTTAAGCGCCATGTATCTGGCGAAGAACCTGCTCGGAGCCAACACGCCATTGAAACTGCCTGCGATGCTGGTGAAGGTGAAAACGCCGGAACTGCCGCTGCATCTGGCAGGCGAAACCCAGCGCCAGGACCTGAACTGGCAGATCGCCATCGAACCCCAGGGGATGGTGGCGAAAGGGGCGGACAGCGAAGGCAATTTGCGCGCCTTCGTGGTCAGTGAAGATCGCATGAAGGAGGCCTTTGCCCTGCTGAAATCATTATCTGTTTAACCCTCAAACTCTTGCTCTACTCGTTGTATGCTTGTCCGATTTTGCCTTTCGCAGCCCCGGTGCCCCGGGGCTTTTTTAATGCGGAACAGCTGTCAAACCCTGTCCTGTTTTAATCCCTGTTTACGGCCTACTCTGTTGCGGTACTCGTCAGCCGGAGACCGCCAATGAAAAACTTCACCCAGGAACTTAACTATCTTGCTGCCTGGTTCAGACAGGCAAAGAAACATGAACGTATTCTCTTTCGCTGGCTCTATCTCAGCCCGGAAGCGCGCATCGAGCGGTTGCGCGAATTGATGCTGCCAGTCAGTCAGATCAAGCACTGATTGCCCGGCGGCGCTACGCTTGCACGGGCCTACAGGGTCCCGTAGGCCGGGTAAGCGAAGCACCACCCGGCAAAGCAGCCAGCACCCGTCCCGTAGGCCGGGTAAGCGAAGCGCCACCCGGCAAAGCAGCCAGCACCCGTCCCGTAGGCCGGGTAAGCGAAGCGCCACCCGGCAAAGCAGCCAGCACCCGTCCCGTAGGCCGGGTAAGCGAAGCACCACCCGGCAAAGCAGCCGGCACCCGTCCCGTAGGCCGGGTAAGCGAAGCACCACCCGGCAAAGCAGCCAGCACCCGTCCCGTAGGTCGGGTAAGCGAAGCGCCACCCGGCAAAGCAGCCAGTACCCGTCCCGTAGGCCGGGTAAGCGAAGCGCCACCCGGCAAAGCAGCCAGCACCCGTCCCGTAGGCCGGGCAAGCGAAGCGCCACCCGGCAAAGCAGCCAGCACCCGTCCCGTAGGCCGGGTAAGCGAAGCACCACCCGGCAAAGCAGCCGGCACCCGTCCCGTAGGCCGGGTAAGCGAAGCGCCACCCGGCAAAGCAGCCAGCACCCGTCCCGTAGGCCGGGTAAGCGAAGCGCCACCCGGCAAAGCAGCCAGCACCCGTCCCGTAGGCCGGGTAAGCGAAGCGCCACCCGGCAAAACGTTTATTATCGCGCAAAAAGCCCTACACTCTTCGCAACGCCTTTGTCAGGGATGCCGCCATGCGCCAGATCCAGAAAATCCGCCAGTACCAGCGGCTCGCCGTGCATTACGGTTTAAGCGCCAGACTCACCACTATCGCCGAGGTGGCGGAAGTCGCCCTGTGCAGCGAACGCCACGCCCGCACGCTGCTACGCCAGCTGGCGGAAAGCGGCTGGTTAAGCTGGAAGGCGCAGCCGGGGCGCGGGCATCGCGCCACCCTGCACTGCCTGGTGACCACCAGTGAACTCAGCGCCCCGCTGATGCACGCCTGCCTGGAGAAAGGCGATTATCAGAGCGCCCTCCAGCTGGCGGACGGCGATCCGGCCAGCCTGCATCACATCATCACTCCGTTTCTCGGCGGCAAATGGCTCAAGCATCAGCCAACGCTGCGCATTCCCTGGTATCGCCCGCTCACCTCCCTGCATCCGGCGCTGCATCGTCGGCGCGCCGAGCAGCATATTATCTGCGCGGTCCACGCCGGGTTAACCCGTTATGAACCGGGCCAGGCGCAGCCGGTGGCCGATCTGGCGCACCACTGGGCCTGCTCTGAGGACGGACTGCGTTGGCATTTTTACCTGCGCAGCGGCGCTCACTGGCACAACGGTCAGCCGCTGAGCGACGACGATATTCTGAGTGCGATGCAGCTGCTGCTGGCCGATCCGGCGCGCAATAGCGGGCTGATGCATATCGACACGGTCACCCTCGTCGCTCCCTGGTGCCTGGCGGTGTATCTGCATGCCCCGGATGCGCTGCTGGCCCATCGCCTCGCCCATCCGATCTGCCGTCTGCCGCACCCCCGGCAACCGGAGGTCGGCGCCGGGCCGTTCGCCATTGCCCGTCATCACTCGCATTTTCTGCGCCTCGAGCGCCAGCCCTGGTACTTTGCCGCCCATCCGCTGCTGCACGCCATTGAGTTCTGGCGCACCGGCACGGTAACCGATAAACCGGCATGGATCACGGTAGGGAAAGGCAGCGCCCCGCAGGAAGCGGTGACCTCAACCAGCGGCGGTTTTGCATGGCTGATGGTGAATGCAACATTGCCCAAAGCGCTGGCCGCGTATCTGCGCCAGACCGCCCTGACCCTCAACCAGCAGCGCTTTGGCCGACGTGAAGATCTGCAGATCCACACTGAAATCCTCCCCGGGCTACAGGTGCCCAGCCTGCCCGCGCCCGCTGATATCGACCTGCCGCCCCGGCTGAAACTGGTGTGCTACAACACGCCTGAACTGCGCGAACTGGCTGAAAGCTGGCGGCACCAGTTACAGCCGCACGGCTGTGAGCTGCACACCGAGTGGAAAGATCGTGATGGCTGGTATGCCCCCGATACGCTGGCGGACGCCGATCTGCTGCTGGGGGATCATCTGGCAACCGGAATGGCAGCCTTTGCGCTGGCAGAATGGTTTATCTATGAACCCGCCTGGGCGACGGCGCTGGGCGAGGCGGGCTGGGCGATCGCGAAACAGCAGCTGATGCAAAACAGCGACAGCGAAGCGCATTTTCACGCCCATCTGACGCCCTTTTTCCAGCGCCTGCTGGCGGAGGGCCGATGCACGCCATTGTTCCATTATCGCTACCGGATCAACGCCCTGGAAAACGTGCAGGATATGGTGCTGACCGCAGGCGGCTGGCTCGATTTTACCCGCGCCTGGCTGCCTCCGGCGGCGGCATTATGATCGGCGGTGCGGGCCGGGGATCACCGAGTCACGCAGGATCAGCTCCCCGGCAAATGTCTGCTGGAAGGTGAACTCCCCGCCGTCGAGCATAAAGATCAGGCGGCTGATGGTCTCTTTCACCATCTCCGTCACCGGCACGCGCACGCTGGAGAGCGCAGGCACCACGTAAGGGGCCATCGCAATGTCATCGAAACCGACCACCGAAACCACCCCCGGCGCGGCGATGCCGCTGTCGTGGAGCTGCTTAATGGCGCCGATCGCCATGTCGTCGTTGCTCGCCACCAGCGCGGTAAAACTCTCCCCGCGCGCCAGCAGCGTCGCCACCCCTGCCGCCCCGCTGGCCGGGGTCCATTTGCCCTCGACAATCAGCGATTTGCGTAGCGGAATGCGGTGTGCAGCAAGCGCGTCCTTGTAGCCGGAAAGACGTTCAATCCCGGTGGGAGAATCCAGCGATCCGGTGATAAACGCGATATCGCGGTGGCCCTGTTCGATGAGGGTCGATACCGCCGCCTGGCTGGAGGCTTTATGATCCGACCAGACGCAGTGGCTGCTGTTTTTGCGCAGGCGACGGTTGAGCACCATCACCGGCTGCTCGTGCTTCTGGATGATCTCATCCATCTCATCGACGCTGAGAAAACGCGGGTAGATAATGATCGCATCACAGCGCATATCGAGCAGATACTGAATCGCCTCCCGCTCTTCATCGGCGCTGTGCTTGCCATCGGCAAGGATCAGCTGACGCCCTCTCTCCTCGGTCATTCTGGCGGCGTGGAACAGCAGCTCGCTGAAATAGACCCCGTGATAAAGGGTGTTAGTCACTACCAGCCCGAGGGTTTGCGTGCGTTTGGTGGCCAGGTTGCGCGCCAGTAAATTGGGGCGGTAGCCACTCTCTTCAATCGCCTGAAAAACCCGGTCTTTTGTCTCCTGGCTCACGTAGCCATTGCCTGAAAGCACCCGGGAAACCGTCGCCTTCGAGACCCCTGCCCGCTTCGCCACTTCCAGCATCGTGGTCATCAATCTGTTCCGTCTTAATCCAGTGAGCGGCAGTGTACTGCACCGCGTAAAAATTGTCGCAGCGTGGATCGCACGCTTTTTATGGCGTTAGGTGATCGTCATCACGAATATAAAAAATGGTCGAAACGTGATCTTGTTTGATCTCAGGAAACTCTTCATGATTTTGTGGAACCGGTTTCCTATATAAGTTTCATCGTTGCACACGGTGAAGACGTACCTTACTGATAAAACAGGATACAACCCGATGGCCAAAAATTATGCTGCGCTGGCGAATGCCGTTGTCAGCGCGCTCGGCGGCAAAGATAACATCGTCGCCGTCACCCACTGTATGACCCGACTGCGCTTTGTGGCGAAAGACGAGAGCCTGATCGACAGCGCCACGCTTAAGAGCATCAGCGGCGTGCTGGGGGTAGTGCGCAACGACAACCAGTGCCAGGTGATCATCGGCAATACCGTTTCCCAGGCGTATCGCGAGGTGGTCAATCTGCTGCCCGCCGACATGCAGCCTGCCGCGCCGCAGGGGCCGCAAAAGCTGACCCTGAAACGCATTGGCGCCGGGATCCTCGACGCGCTGATCGGCACCATGTCACCGCTGATCCCGGCGATCATCGGCGGATCGATGGTCAAACTGCTGGCGATGATCCTCGAGATGACCGGCGTGCTGACCAAAGGCGAACCGACGCTGACCATTCTGACGGTGATCGGTGACGGGGCGTTCTTCTTCCTGCCGCTGATGGTGGCTGCCTCTGCCGCGGTAAAATTCAAAACCAACATGTCGCTGGCGATTGCCATTGCCGGCGTGCTGGTGCACCCGAGCTTTATCGAGCTGATGGCCAAAGCGGCGCAGGGCGAGCACGTCGAGTTCGCGTTCATTCCGGTCACCGCGGTGAAGTACACCTACACGGTGATCCCGGCGCTGGTGATGACCTGGTGCCTGTCGTATATCGAACGCTGGGTGGACAGAATTACCCCGGCGGTCACCAAAAACTTCCTAAAACCAATGCTGATCGTGCTGATTGCCGCCCCGCTCGCCATCGTCCTGATTGGGCCGCTGGGGATCTGGATCGGTAGCGGCATCTCTTCCCTGGTTTACACCATTCACGGCTATCTGGGCTGGTTGTCCGTTGCCATCATGGGCGCGCTGTGGCCGCTGCTGGTGATGACCGGGATGCACCGCGTCTTTACCCCAACCATCATTCAGACCATTGCCGAAACCGGCAAAGAAGGGATGGTGATGCCGTCTGAAATCGGCGCCAACCTGTCACTCGGCGGTTCATCGCTGGCGGTGGCGTGGAAAACCAAAAACCCGGAACTGCGTCAGACGGCGCTGGCCGCAGCGGCTTCTGCCATCATGGCGGGGATCTCTGAACCGGCGCTGTACGGCGTGGCGGTTCGCCTGAAACGCCCGTTGATTGCGAGCCTGATCAGCGGCTTTATTTGCGGCGCCGTCGCCGGGATTGCCGGACTGGCCAGCCACTCAATGGCGGCGCCGGGTCTGTTTACCAGCGTCCAGTTCTTCGACCCGGCTAACCCGATGTCTATCGTCTGGGTATTCGGGGTGATGGCCCTGGCCGTGGTGCTCTCTTTCGTGCTGACCCTGATCCTGGGCTTTGAAGATATCCCGGTAGAAGAGGAAGCGGAAAAAGCGCGCGCGCTGCAAACCGCACCGGTTCAGGCCAAAGCAGCACAAGCATAAATGTATAGCGAGGTAACAATGTCAGTTTTTCCACAAAGATTTTTATGGGGCGGCGCACTGGCCGCTAACCAGAGCGAAGGCGCATACCGTGAAGGCGGCAAGGGCCTGACCACCGTCGATATGATCCCCCACGGCGCTAACCGCCTGGCGGTAAAAGTCGGCAAGGAAAAACGCTTTTCGCTGCGTGACGACGAGTTCTATCCCAGCCACAACGCGATCGATTTTTACCATCGCTATAAAGAAGATATCGCCTTAATGGCCGAGATGGGCTTCACGGTATTCCGTACCTCGATTGCCTGGAGCCGTCTCTACCCGAACGGCGACGAGCCGCTGCCTAATAAAGAGGGAATTGCCTTTTACCGGGCGGTGTTCGAAGAGTGCAAAAAGTACAACATCGAGCCGCTGGTGACCCTGTGCCACTTCGACGTGCCGATGCATCTGGTGACCGAGTACGGCTCCTGGCGCAACCGCAAGATGGTCGACTTCTTCGCCCGCTATGCCCGCACCTGCTTCGAGGAGTTCAACGGGCTGGTGAAGTACTGGCTGACCTTCAACGAGATCAACATCATGCTGCACAGCCCCTTCTCCGGCGCCGGGCTGGTGTTTGAGGAAGGCGAAAACGAAGATCAGGTCAAGTACCAGGCGGCGCACCACGAGCTGGTGGCGAGCGCGCTGGCGACCAAAATTGCCCACGAGGTGAACCCGGAAAACCAGGTCGGTTGCATGCTGGCGGGGGGTAACTTCTACCCGTACTCCTGCAAACCGGAAGACGTGTGGATGGCGCTGGAGAAAGACCGCGAGAACCTGTTCTTTATCGACGTGCAGGCCCGCGGCAGCTATCCGGCCTACTCTGCCCGCGTGTTCCGCGAAAAAGGGGTGGTGATTGTCAAAGATCCCGGCGATGACGATCTGCTGAAACACACCGTCGATTTTGTGTCGTTCAGCTATTACGCCTCGCGCTGCGCCTCGGCTGATATGAACGCGGGCAACACCAGCGCGGCCAACATCGTTAAGTCCCTGCGCAACCCGCACATCGAGGTGAGCGAATGGGGCTGGGGCATCGACCCGCTGGGCCTGCGCATCACCATGAACATGATGTACGATCGCTACCAGAAGCCGCTGTTCCTGGTAGAGAACGGCCTCGGGGCGAAAGATGAGATTGACGCTAACGGCGAGATCAACGACGACTACCGCATCAGCTACCTGCGGGAGCACATCCGCGCCATGGGCGATGCGATTGAAGACGGCATCCCGCTGATCGGCTACACCAGCTGGGGCTGCATCGATCTGGTGGCCGCCTCAACGGGCGAGATGAGCAAGCGCTACGGCTTTATCTATGTCGATCGCGATGACGCCGGGAACGGCACCCTCGATCGCAAACGCAAAAAATCGTTCTGGTGGTATAAGAAAGTGATCGCCAGCAACGGTGCAGATTTAGATTAATCCCCCTTCGCCGGGCGGCGCTGCGCTTGCCCGGCCCACAAACGTCCTCTCAAACCAATAGTTTCATGGCGTTATTATCGTTCATTGACACCATGAATATATCATTGTATAAAACTCCGCCGAAATAAATGATATTCATTCTCAGCCAGGTGCCCGGGCTGCCATAACTACATTAATGAAGGATAGCGTTCCATGAAAAAGGTCATCAGCGCATTAGGATTGCTGATCGCAACAGCAGGCTCGGCTTTTGCGACCACGTATCCTCTGACGATTGAGAATTGCGGATATAAAGAAACCTTCACCAAAGCGCCGGAACGCGTCGTGGCGCTGGGACAAAATACCGTTGAAATTCTGCTGCTGTTGGGCCTTGAAGATAAGGTAGCCGCCAGCGCCTTCTGGCCAACCAAAGTGCTGCCGCAGCTGGCTGAACAGAACAAAAAAGTCAAAACGCTGACCGTCGAGATCCCCACTCTGGAGTCTATCCTGGCGCAAAACCCGGACTTCGTTCCGGCGCAGCTGCCGCTGCTGCTGGGCCCGGAGAGTAAAGTCGCCAAACGCGAAGATCTGGCGACCGTGGGCGTGAACAGCTATATGTCGCCGGGCATGTGCGCCACCAAAAAAGATATTGGCGATATGTACGGCAGCCGCCAGAAGCTGTGGGATATGACCTTCCTGTACAAAGAGATCGAAGATTTCGCCAAAATCTTTAACGTGGAAGATCGCGGCCAGGCGCTGATTGCCGACTTCAAAAAGCGCGAAGCCGATCTGCGCAGCGAATTCAGCAAAAACAAAAAAGACCTCTCCTTCGTCTTCTGGTTCTCCAGCTCTTCCCCCTCTTCTGACGCCTACGTCGGCGGGAAAAACAGCGCCTCCGGCTTTATTGCCAACGTGCTGGGTGGCCACAACGCCATCACCTCCGAAACCGAATGGCCGACCGTCGGCTGGGAAAGCATTATTGCCGCCAACCCGGACGTGATCGTGGTCTCCAGCCTCGACCGTAATCGCTGGGCGCTGGACGATGCCCAGGAGAAAATCAAATTCCTGAAGAGCGATCCGGCCGTCAGCCAGCTGGAAGCCGTTAAAAAAGGTCACATTGTAATCATGGACGGCCAGGCGATGAACCCAACCATCCGCACTATCTACGGCGCGGAACAGGTCGGTGAACAGCTCAGAAAGATGGGACTTAATTAATGACCGCAGTGGTTCAACAGACCCGACATAGCTGGCTGCTGCCGGCATCGGGTTTTCTGGCGATAGTGGCGTTACTGCTGGTGATCGCCATCGGCGTCAGCGTGGGGGAGCTGTCGATCCCCCTGCAGAGCGTGTTCTATGCCATTACCAATAAAATCGGCTTAACCGAGGTTCCGCTCAACCGCATCTACGAGAGCGTGATCTGGGACTTCCGCCTGAGCCGGGCGCTGGTGGCGGCCTGCTGCGGCGCGGGGCTGGCGATTTGCGGCGCGGTACTGCAAAGCCTGCTGAAAAACGCCCTCGCTGAGCCCTACGTGCTGGGCGTGTCTGCCGGGGCGTCCACCGGCGCGGTCGCCGTGGTGGTGCTGGGCGTTGGCAGCGGCACCATCACCCTCTCCGCCGGGGCCTTTGCCGGAGCCTTTGCCGCCTTTGCGTTTGTGGCCCTGCTGACCAACGGCGCGCGCGGCGGTAGTGAACGCACCATTCTTGCCGGGGTGGCCGCCTCGCAGCTGTTTAACGCCATCACCGCCTGGACCGTCAGCACCTCGGCCAGCGCCCAGCAGGCGCGCGACGTGATGTTCTGGCTGCTGGGCAGCTTTAGCGGCGTGAGATGGCCCGAGTTCCAGCTGGTCCTGGTAATGGTGCTGGTAGGTCTGGCGATCTGCCTCTATTACGCCCGCGCGCTCGACGCCTTCACCTTTGGCGACGATGCCGCCGCCTCGCTGGGGATCGCCGTGCCCTGGGTGCGCCTGATCCTGTTTATCGTCACCGCGTTAATGACCGCGACCATCGTCAGCATGGCGGGCTCCATTGGCTTTGTCGGCCTGGTGGTACCGCACGTGATGCGCTTCTTCTTTGGCCCGTTGCACCGCACGCTGCTTATCGCCAGCGCGCTGGCCGGCGCGATCCTGATGGTGCTGGCGGATATCGCCTCCCGACTTCTGATCGCCCCGCAAAGCCTGCCGGTTGGCGTGGTCACCGCGCTGGTGGGCGTCCCGTTCTTTGCCATGATTATCTATCGTTCAAGGAATAAGTGATGAGCATCACTGCTGAAAATATCACCTGGAAGGTGGGTAAAAAGGTCATCGTCGATAATGTCTCGCTGGCGGTATCGCAGGGGCAGACCGTCGGTCTGCTGGGGCCAAACGGCTCCGGCAAATCGTCGCTGCTGCGGATCCTTGCCGGTTTGCGTCGCCCGCATACCGGCACCGTCGCGCTGGATGGCAAAAGCATTGCCGGGATCGCCAAAAAGCAGCTCGCCCGTCGGGTGGCTTTTGTGGAACAGCACGGTATGACCGATGCCAACATGCGCGTGCGGGACGTGGTGAAGCTGGGGCGTATTCCGCACCACTCCCCGTTTTCCGGCTGGACGGCGCAGGATGACGAGACCGTCAATTCGGCGCTGAAGACGGTGGATATGCTGCATAACAGCGATCAGGGCTGGCAGAGCCTCTCCGGTGGTGAACGCCAGCGCGTGCATATCGCCCGGGCGCTGGCCCAGATGCCGACCGAGATCCTGCTGGATGAACCCACCAACCACCTGGATATCCATCATCAGATGCAGCTGATGCAGCTGATCAGCCAGCTGCCGGTCACCAGCATCGTCGCCATCCACGACCTTAATCACGCCTCGATGTTCTGCGATGCGCTGATTGTGATGCAGAAAGGGCGCATTGTTGCTACCGGCACGCCGCAGGAAATTCTTACCGAAGAGCTGCTGTGGGAGGTGTTCCGGGTGAAAACCCGCATTGAGCTGTCGCCTTATCACGGCAAAAAACATATTCACTACCTCGTCTGAGGCGAGGTAAGCCGTGTTCCCGATCCGTCCCGCAACACAACTCTGGCCGCCCGTCTTACTGGGCAGCCAGTTTGTTTTCAACATCGGTTTTTATGCCGTTGTCCCCTTTCTGGCGATCTTTTTACGCGACGATATGCTGCTCTCGGGCGGGCTTATCGGGCTGGTGCTCGGGCTGAGAACCTTCTCCCAGCAGGGGATGTTTATCGTCGGCGGTGCCCTCTCCGACCGCTACGGCGCGCGCGTGATTATTCTCTGCGGCTGCGTGGTGCGGGTGGTGGGCTACCTGCTGTTGGCCTTTGGCTACAGTCTGCCCGTTATCATCGCCGGAGCGTGCCTCACCGGGATCGGCGGCGCGCTATTTTCCCCCTCCATTGAAGCCTTACTGGCAAAAGCCGGAACCCGCAGCGAGGCGCAGGGCAAACGCAGCCGCGCCGAGTGGTTCGCGCTGTTTGCGGTGTGCGGCGAGCTGGGGGCAGTGCTTGGGCCGGTGGCGGGCGCCCTGCTCACTGGCCTGGGCTTTCGCCAGGTGGCGCTGGCAGGGGCCGCGGTCTTCGTGGTGGCGCTGATCGTGCTGTTCTTCTGCCTGCCGGCCGGGTCGGCAAGAAACCAGCCGCTGCAGATAACCCCGTGGTGGACCACCTTTCGCCAGCCGCGGTTCGTGGCGTTCATCATCGCCTGGAGCAGCTGGCTGTTAAGCTATAACCAGCTCTATCTGGCGCTGCCGGTCGAGATCCAGCGTGCCGGAGGCAGCGAAAAAGATCTCGGCCCGCTGTTTATGCTGGCGTCGGGGCTGGTGATCCTTTTTCAGCTGCCGCTGGCGCGCTTTGCCCGACGGGTGGGCGCAGTGCGGATCCTGCCGGTGGGCTTTCTGCTGATTGCCGTATCGTTCCTGAGCGTCGCGCTCTTTGCGCCATCAGAACCAGCGGCCGGCTGGCTGCGTCTGCTACCTGCGGCCTGCTTCGTCACGCTGCTGACTACCGGGCAGATGCTGCTGGTGCCGGCGGGCAAAGACGTGGTGCCGTGGTTTGCCAGCGAAGCGACCTTAGGCGCGCATTACGGCGCGCTGGCGACCGCAGGCGGCTGCGCGGTGCTGGCGGGGAATTTATTGCTGGGTGATCTGCTCGATCGGGCGCTGACACCCTCTGTCGGGGCGATGTACCCGTGGCTGGTGCTGGCGGTGTTTCCGTTTTGCAGCGCCCTCGCCATGGTCGTTATCTGTCGGCCAATGCGCAGGCCACGCGCCTGAGCGTTATTTTTTCGGACGGTATTTTTCCGGCAGCTCCGGCACCGGGCGGCGATCGTCTATCAGGTGGCGAACCGTTAAAATCGGGTGTCGCCAGAGCATCCGCGGCCCCGCCCAGCGCATCACCTGTTTCATCTCTTCCCGTTTAGCCGGCTGATAACAGTGAACAGGGCACTGTTTGCAGGCCGGTTTTTCCTCGCCAAACACGCATTTATCCAGCCGCTTGTCGGCATAATCATTCAGTGCCGGATAGTGCCCAGCTTCTTTCGATGCCTGCGGGCACTGCTTTTCATAGAGCGCGATCATCTTGCGGATGGTCTCTTTTTCGCGCGCGATACGTTTTCCTGACATAGCCTGATACCCACTGATAAGTTGCATTTATAATACATTTTTCAGACCGGATATTCAGCCAGATTTCATATTTTACATTTCGTTTTCTGAAGGCGCTTCGCAGTTATGCGTTTGTCTCCGCCTCTTTTTACTGGCATTTTATACAGGTGTTTATTTCACCGGATCCTTCCCTGAGAAAAAGGAGTTTCTATGTCGGATATGTGTATTTCCAGACCCAGCCGTCATCTCACCGTGGGCTATTTCAGAAAACGTCACGAGGATCGCAAGACCAAGATCCCAACGCGCTACAGCGTGCACGCCGCGCTAAGTCTAAAAGGCGACTGGCTGGAAGAGGCGGGTTTTAAAACCCATTCCCGGGTACGGGTGCTGGTAGAACAGGGAAAATTAGTGATCGAACTGGTTGTGGAAGAGGCCTCGTAAAGTCGCGACATTTTGCTGCGCCGGGTCTTTTTTTCATGCGACAATAGCGGCAATACACGACGCTAACGTCGCCTGAACAGCACTATTTTCAAAGAAATGGACATCATCACTCCATGACCACTACTGATAATTTCGACGCGCACACCCCCATGATGCAGCAGTACCTGAAGCTGAAAGCTCAGCATCCGGAAATCCTGCTGTTTTACCGTATGGGTGACTTTTACGAGCTATTTTATGACGATGCGAAACGCGCGTCACAGCTGCTCGACATCTCGCTGACCAAACGCGGCGCCTCCGCCGGGGAACCGATCCCGATGGCCGGGATCCCGCATCACGCGGTTGAGAACTACCTGGCAAAGCTGGTTAATCAGGGAGAGTCGGTTGCCATCTGCGAACAGATTGGCGATCCGGCCACTTCGAAAGGCCCGGTCGAGCGTAAAGTAGTGCGCATCGTGACGCCCGGCACCATCAGCGATGAAGCGTTGCTGCAGGAGCGTCAGGATAATCTGCTCGCCGCCATCTGGCAGGACAGCAAAGGTTTCGGCTATGCCACCCTGGATATCAGCTCCGGACGCTTTCGCCTGAGCGAACCGGCCGATCGGGAAACCATGGCCGCCGAGCTGCAACGCACCAACCCGGCGGAGCTGCTGTATGCCGAAGATTTTGCGGAGATGGCGCTGCTCGAAGGCCGTCGCGGCCTGCGTCGCCGTCCGCTGTGGGAGTTTGAGATCGATACCGCGCGCCAGCAGCTCAACCTGCAGTTTGGCACCCGCGATCTGACCGGCTTTGGGGTTGAAAACGCCCCGCGTGGCCTTTGCGCTGCCGGCTGTTTGCTGCAGTACGTGAAAGACACCCAGCGCACTGCCCTGCCGCATATCCGCTCCATTACCATTGAACGCCAGCAGGACAGCATCATCATGGATGCCGCCACCCGTCGCAATCTGGAGATCACCCAGAACCTGGCCGGCGGCGTGGAAAACACCCTCGCCTCGGTGCTCGACAGCACCGTCACCCCAATGGGTAGCCGGATGCTGAAGCGCTGGCTGCACATGCCGGTTCGCGACACCGCTACGCTCACCGGACGCCAGCAGACCATCGGCGCTCTGCAGGATCGGTACAGCGATCTACAGCCGGTGTTACGCCAGGTGGGCGATCTGGAGCGTATTCTGGCACGTCTGGCGCTGCGCACCGCACGCCCGCGCGATTTGGCCCGGATGCGTCACGCGTTCCAGCAACTGCCAGAACTGCGCAGCCAGCTGGCAGAGATCGACAGCGCGCCGGTGCAGAAGCTGCGCGAGGCGATGGGCGAATTCAGCGAACTGCGTGAACTACTGGAAAACGCCATTATCGAAGCCCCGCCGGTGCTGGTGCGTGACGGCGGCGTTATCGCCCCGGGCTATAACGAAGAGCTGGACGAGTGGCGCGCGCTGGCCGATGGCGCAACGGACTATCTCGATAAGCTGGAGATCCGCGAACGCGAGCGTCTCGGGCTGGATACCCTGAAGGTTGGCTATAACGCCGTACACGGCTACTTTATTCAGATCAGCCGCGGGCAGAGCCACCTGGCACCCATTCACTACGTGCGCCGTCAGACGCTGAAAAACGCCGAGCGTTATATTATCCCTGAGCTGAAAGAGTACGAAGACAAGGTCCTCACCTCAAAAGGCAAAGCGCTGGCGCTGGAAAAACAGCTGTATGACGCCCTGTTCGATATGCTGATGCCGCATCTGGCGGATCTGCAACAGAGCGCCACCGCGCTGGCCGAGCTGGATGTGCTGGTCAACCTGGCGGAACGCGCCGAGACGCTGAACTACTGCTGCCCGACCTTTAGCGATAAGCCCGGCGTGCGCATTACCGAAGGCCGTCATCCGGTGGTGGAGCAGGTGCTGAACGAACCGTTCATCGCTAACCCGCTGAACCTGTCGCCGCAGCGGCGGATGCTGATCATTACCGGGCCGAATATGGGTGGTAAAAGTACCTATATGCGACAGACGGCGCTGATTGCCCTGCTGGCCTATATCGGCAGCTACGTTCCGGCGCAAAAGGTGGAGCTCGGTCCCATCGATCGTATCTTTACCCGCGTGGGCGCGGCGGACGATCTGGCGAGCGGTCGTTCGACCTTTATGGTGGAGATGACCGAAACCGCCAACATACTGCACAACGCCACGGAATACAGCCTGGTGCTGATGGATGAGATTGGCCGCGGAACCTCCACCTATGACGGGCTCTCGCTGGCGTGGGCATGCGCCGAAAGCCTGGCTAATAAAATCAAAGCGCTGACCCTGTTTGCCACCCACTACTTTGAGCTGACCCAACTGCCAGAGAAGATGGAGGGCGTGGCGAACGTGCATCTGGATGCGCTGGAGCACGGGGATACCATTGCCTTTATGCACAGCGTGCAGGATGGCGCGGCGAGCAAAAGCTACGGTCTGGCCGTGGCGGCGCTGGCGGGGGTGCCGAAAGAGGTAATCAAGCGTGCGCGTCAAAAACTGCGCGAGCTGGAAAGCCTCGCGCCTAACGCGGCGGCCACTCAGGTGGACGGGACGCAGATGTCGTTGCTGATGCCAGCCGAAGAGACCTCACCGGCGCTGGAGGCCCTGGAGAACCTCGATCCGGATTCCCTGTCGCCACGTCAGGCGCTGGAGTGGATTTATCGCTTAAAGAATCTGGTGTAGATCGCTGCGGCTTGTATCGCCCGGCGGCGCTGCGCTTGCCGGGCCTACTGGAACCGCGTAGGCCGGGTAAGGCGTAGCCGCCGCCCGGCTTTTTTTACAATAGCGGCGGAATGGTGGGCACCTGCGGGGCATCGTCGATATCTTTCTGCGTCATGCGAAACGCGTCAGGATAGTGCTCGCGGCTGGTGCGGCGCAGCGGCTCGGTATCTCGCCATGTGTACAGGCAGTGCTGACACTGGTACACCGTCCAGACATCTTTAACCGGCGACGTCGCCATCACTTCAATATGTTCATCGGCACAACGTGGACAAATCATTTTTCCCTCCTTATTTACGTGCGGCCAGCATCGCGGTCAGTTTTTCAGCCCAGGCTTTGGTTTCAGGCAGATCCTGCACCGGCTGGCTGTAATGTCCACGGAGATCCGGGGCAACCGGCGTGGTGGCGTCGATAATCAGTTTGTCGGTGATCCCCGCCGGGCTTGAACCCGGATCCAGCTCCAGCACCGACATGTTCGGCAACTGCACCAGATCCCCTGCAGCGTTCACTTTCGACGACAGCGCCCACATCACCTGCGGCAGGTTGAACGGATCAACATCCTCATCCACCATGATCACCATCTTCACGTAGCCCAGCCCGTGCGGCGTGGTCATCGCCCGCAGGCCAACGGCACGGGCAAAGCCGCCGTAGCGTTTTTTGGTGGAGATAATCGCCAGCAGACCGTGGGTGTACATCGCATTTACCGCCTGCACTTCCGGAAACTCGGCTTTCAGCTGCTGATAGAGCGGCACGCAGGTTGCCGGCCCCATCAGGTAGTCGATTTCGGTCCACGGCATGCCAAGATAGAGCGACTCAAAAATCGGTTTGGTGCGGTATGAGACTTTGTCGATACGCACTACGGTCATGTTGCGGCCACCGGAGTAGTGTCCGGTAAACTCCCCGAACGGCCCTTCGATTTCGCGTTTGCGGCCCTCAATCACCCCTTCGAGGATCACTTCCGAGCCCCAGGGCACATCAAAACCGGTCAGCGGCGCGGTGGCGATCGGGTACGGACTTTCACGCAGCGCGCCCGCCATCTCATATTCCGACTGATCGTACTTCAGCGGCGTGGCCCCCATCAGGGTGATGATCGGATCGTTGCCAAGGGTAATAGCAATCGGCAAATCCTGTCCGCGCTCTTCCGCTTTATGCAGATGCAGGGCGATATCGTGCATCGGCACCGGCTGCAGGCCGAGTTTGCGTTTGCCCTTCACCTCCATCCGGTAGATGCCGACGTTCTGCTTGCCAAAATGATCCGGATCGAGCGGATCGCGGGAGACCACGCAGGCTTTATCCAGATAGAACCCACCGTCACCGTCGTTCAGGCGAAATAGCGGCAGAATATCGAACAGGTTGATTGCCTCGCCGTCGACGGTATTCTCTGCCCATGCCGGGTTGTCGCGGCGCTCCGGCGCGACCGGGAATTTATCCCAGCGGCGAATAAACTCGTCGATCTGCTTTTTAACTGGCGTATTCGGCGGCAGGCCCATTGAGATGGCGTGGTTCTGCCAGGAGCCGATAGTGTTCATGGTCACGCGGGCGTCGGTAAAGCCGCGAATATTGTCAAACCATAGCGCAGGCGCACCGTCGCCAATGCGCCCGGTGGCGTTGGCTGCCGCCGCCAGATCCGGCTCCGCATCGACCTGCTCCGTGATTTTCAGCAATTGCCCTTGCTCATCAAGCGCCTGCAAAAAGCTCCTCAAATCATCAAATGCCATGTTCATTCTCCTGTAAAAAATTTCTGGCCGCCTGTAAGCCTTTCCAGCGACGGGCTTTGTTATGCTCCAGACCAAACTGGTCGAGCACCCGGGTCACAATGTGTTGGGTGATGTCATCGGCGGTTTGCGGGTGGTTGTAATAAGCGGGCATCGGCGGCACCATCGCCACCCCCATGCGGGAAAGAGCCAGCATGTTCTCCAGATGAATAGTGCTGAGCGGCGTTTCCCGCGGAACCAGCACCAGCTTGCGGCCCTCTTTCAGCACCACGTCGGCGGCACGCCCCACCAGCCCTTCTGCATAGCCTGCACGGATACCCGCCAGCGTTTTCATGCTGCAGGGGATGACGATCATGCCGTCGGTACGAAAGGATCCGGATGAGATGGTTGCGGCCTGATCGGCCGGGCTATGGACCACATCGGCCAGCGCGGCTACATCCTGAGCGGTGTAGGGCGTTTCCAGCTCAATCGTCGTTTTGGCCCACTTCGACATCACCAGATGGGTTTCCACTTCCGGCATTTCGCGCAGCGCCTGTAGCAGTGCCACCCCGAGCGGCGCGCCGGTCGCTCCTGTCATCCCAACAATCAATCGCATTCAGTACCTCATCTCATTTGTTCGTATACGAACGTGTTGTTTACCCTACGCCTGGATACGCCACCTCGCAATATCGTTCGTATACGATCACACGTAATGCTAAAAAGGGTCGCGTTAAATTCCCGGCTGATAACGGCTATCATAGAGAGGTGATTTTTACGCCGGAGAGTTCATGGAACTGAGACAAGAAGCGTTCCACCTGTTACGTCAGCTTTTTCAGCAGCATACCGCGCACTGGCAGCAGGCCTTGCCCGAGCTGACCAAGCCGCAATATGCGGTGCTGCGTTCCATCGCCGAACATCCCGGTATCGAGCAGGTGGCGCTGACCGAAGCCGCTGTCAGTACCAAAGCCACCCTTGCGGAAATGCTGAGCCGTATGGAATCACGCGGGCTGGTGACGCGCGAAGCCGATCCGGCCGATAAGCGCCGACGGTTTGTCTTCTTAACGCCGGAAGGTGAAGCGCTGCTCGGGAGCTGCAAGCCGGTAGGGAATAACGTCGATGAGGCTTTTCTGGGGCGTTTAACCGCCGAGGAGCGTCGCCAGTTTACGGATTTGGTCCGCAAAATGATGGTAAAGGAGAGAGAATGACCCGCTATGAAACAGAAATTATTGATGCTCACATTGCATTAGAAAACTGGTTAGGCCAGGGTGAAGGCGATTTTGCCGCCCTGCTCGCCCGTTTTCGCGAGGACTTTCTGATGATTGCTCCCAGCGGCGCACATCTGGATCACCCCGCGCTGGCGCGTTTTTTGGAGACTCAGCGCGGCAGCCGTCCTGGACTGAAGATCGTGATTGATGAATTAACGACGTTGCAGACCTGGGATAACGGCGCGGTGCTTCACTATCGCGAGACACAAACCCGCCCCGATCAGCCGGTCAACGTGCGCTGGTCCAGCGCGGTACTCAATCAGGAAGGCGATACGATAACCTGGCGTCTGCTGCACGAAACCACGCAGCCTTAAGACAAAAGAAAAAGGCCCGTCTCTCGACGGGCCTTTTTTTGACGAAAAGTTGCTTATTCGCGGAACAGCGCTTCGATATTCAGCCCTTGCCCCTGCAGGATTTCACGCAGGCGACGCAGACCTTCTACCTGAATCTGACGAACACGTTCACGGGTCAGGCCGATTTCACGACCGACGTCTTCCAGTGTTGCAGCCTCATACCCCAGCAGACCGAAACGACGTGCCAGCACTTCACGCTGTTTAGCGTTCAGTTCGAACAGCCATTTGACGATGCTCTGTTTCATATCATCGTCCTGCGTGGTGTCTTCCGGGCCGTTATCTTTTTCATCGGCCAGGATGTCCAGCAGCGCTTTCTCGGAATCGCCACCCAGCGGGGTGTCGACGGAGGTAATACGCTCGTTGAGACGCAGCATACGGCTTACGTCATCAACCGGTTTATCAAGCTGCTCGGCAATCTCTTCCGCGCTTGGCTCGTGGTCCAGCTTATGGGACAACTCGCGTGCGGTACGCAGATAGACGTTCAGCTCTTTCACGATGTGAATAGGCAGTCGGATCGTACGGGTTTGGTTCATGATTGCCCGTTCGATAGTCTGTCGGATCCACCACGTCGCGTATGTTGAGAAACGGAACCCACGTTCAGGGTCAAATTTCTCTACCGCGCGGATAAGCCCCAGGTTGCCCTCTTCAATCAGATCCAGCAGAGCCAGACCACGATTGCTGTAACGACGGGCAATCTTGACCACCAGACGCAGGTTACTTTCAATCATACGGCGGCGTGATGCCACATCACCACGCAATGCCCGACGCGCGAAGTAAACTTCCTCTTCTGCTGTTAACAGTGGAGAGTATCCAATCTCTCCAAGGTAAAGCTGAGTCGCGTCCAGCACACGTTGAGTGGCGCCCTGCGATAACAGCTCTTCTTCAGCTAAATCGTTATCACTGGGTTCCTCTTCTACTAAGGCTTTTTCGTCAAAAACCTCAGCTCCGTTCTCATCAAATTCCGCGTCTTCATTTAAATCATGAACTTTCAGCGTATTCTGACTCATAAAGGTGGCTCCTACCCGTGATCCCTGAACGAGACACCCGAAGTGGTATGTCCCGCCAAATTATCGCTGCGGTAAATATTGCAGCGGGTTTACGGATTTCCCCTTGTAACGAATTTCAAAATGCAAGCGTGTAGAACTGGTTCCGGTGCTACCCATAGTAGCTATTTTTTGCCCCGCCTTAACTTCTTGTTGTTCCCGGACCAGCATCGTATCGTTATGGGCGTAGGCACTCAGGTAATCATCGTTGTGTTTTATGATAATAAGATTACCGTAACCGCGCAGAGCGTTACCGGCATATACCACGCGTCCATCTCCGGTCGCGATAATAGCCTGTCCCTTACTTCCTGCGATATCGACCCCTTTATTTCCCCCCTCGGAGGAAGAAAAGTTCTCGATAACCTTGCCTTCAGTCGGCCAGCGCCACGAAGAGATTGGCGAGCTGGACGTCTGACTACTGGCAACGGGCACGGTAGAGCTAACGACAGGTGCCGTAACGGGCGCTGTGACCACAGCCGCAGACCCTTTATTATTCGGCAACATCTTGTTAGCACTCTGTTCACCTGAGTCCTCAGAATACGTAATTGTCGGTTGCGACGCAACCACTGTGCTTGATTTTTGCGCAGGCGTCACACTGTTATTTTGCGCCGTCACGTCAGCAACCGACACGGTATTGCCTGGCGTAAGCGGTTTGCCCGTTGCGTTACCTACCTGCAGCGTTTGGCCAACTTCCAGTCCATACGGGGCCTGAACGTTATTTCGTTGTGCAAGGTCACGGAAATCGTTCCCGGTGATCCAGGCGATATAGAACAATGTATCGCCACGTTTTACGGTGTAGGTGCTGCCGCCGGTATAGCTCCCTTTCGGAATGTTCCCATACTTACGGTTATACACAATGCGGCCATTTTCCGTCTGGACAGGCTGATCCACTGGCTGAATCTGCGTTGGCTGGGTTACCGGTGCCTGAACAGGCTGAATCTGAGGTATTTGTTGTGCTGTAGTGCCCATCTTAGGCGGAGGAGTGATCAGCATGCCGCCGGATGAATTGCCGGTGCTGGTACCGCTGTTGCCGCCAACTGAACTCACCGGCGCAGGGGCGTTATTCGAGGATGTACAACCTGCCAGCCACAGTGAAACCAGTGACAGTGCCGCAACACGGCTGATGGTGAATTTTGGGCTTCCCGCGCTCATTTATCCCCCAGGAATATTATTAGTTACCAGTGACTTAAAATTAACCGTAATGTCACGCGCTTTTGCGCCACACCATACGCTGAATTGGCCTGAATAACCCTGGAAAAATCCGAGTCTCAGGCCAGCTCTCCTTTTACCAGAGGCACAAAACGTACGGCTTCTACGGTATCGATGATGAACTCGTCGCCCCGTCGACGAACACGCTTCAACAGCTGATGTTCATCGCCCACCGGTAAAACGAGGATCCCGCCGTCGTCCAGTTGCGCCATAAGCGCAGCCGGGATTTCCGGCGGTGCGGCCGTCACGATAATGGCATCAAACGGGCCGCGAGCCTTCCAGCCCTGCCAGCCATCGCCGTGACGGGTAGAAACATTATGTAGGTCAAGCTGCTTCAGGCGCCGACGCGCCTGCCACTGCAAGCCTTTAATACGTTCAACCGAGCAGACATGATGCACCAGGTGCGCCAGAATGGCGGTCTGGTATCCTGACCCGGTGCCGATCTCCAGCACCCGCGAGTCCGGAGTCAGCTCCAGCAGCTCGGTCATTCGCGCCACCATATAAGGCTGGGAAATGGTCTGCCCCTGGCCTATTGGCAAGGCGACGTTTTCCCACGCACTGTGCTCAAACGCCTCATCGACGAACTTTTCACGCGGCACCAGCGAAATGGCATTAAGCACATGCTCATCAGCGATACCCTGAGTGCGTAATTGATTCAGGAGTGTTTGTACACGTTTACTTACCATTGGGAGCTCACTCCGGCGCGATCCAGCCAGCCTGACACCACATCTTGCGCGTTATGCGCGGTCAAATCTACATGCAGCGGCGTGACGGAAACGTACCCTTCGTCCACCGCGGCGAAGTCGGTATCCGGGCCGGCATCATGTTTTTCACCCGGCGGGCCAATCCAGTACAGGGTATTGCCGCGCGGATCTTCCTGCGGAATCACTTTATCCGCCGGATGACGGCTACCGCAGCGCGTCACGCGAATGCCTTTAATTTGATCCAGCGGCAGGTCCGGGACGTTGATATTGAGTATCCGCCCGGTGCGCAGCGGCTCGCGGCTCAGCGCGCGCAGAATGGAGCAGGTCACCGCGGCAGCGGTGTCGTAATGCTGATGCCCGTTGAGCGAGACGGCCAGCGCAGGGAAACCGAGATGTCGCCCTTCCATGGCGGCCGCCACGGTGCCGGAGTAGATCACATCATCGCCCAGATTGGGCCCGGCATTAATGCCGGAGACCACCACGTCCGGACGCGGACGCATCAGGGCGTTAACGCCGAGAAAAACACAGTCCGTCGGGGTGCCCATCTGAACGGCGATATCGCCATTGTCGAAGGTAAAGGTGCGAAGGGACGACTCGAGGGTTAACGAGTTAGAGGCACCGCTGCGGTTACGATCGGGAGCCACAACCTGCACCTCAGCGAACTCACGTAGCGCCTTAGCCAGCGTCTGAATGCCCGGCGCGTGGATCCCGTCATCGTTACTCAGCAATATTCGCATAGTCACCCGAAGTGTTGATAAGTTCCCTGACAACACTGGTGGCAAAGCTACCTGCCGGTAGCCAAAAACGTAACTCAACGGTTACGTCATCCCACCAGTTCCAGCTCAGCTGTTGCGGATAGAGCAGCATCGCCCGGCGTGCCGCTTCGACTTTTTCCCGCACCAGCAGAGAGCATAATTCTGTTTCACCGGCGACGGCTGCCTGCTCCGCCTGCAGCGCCTCGCCCTGCGGACCCCATTCGCCGGTACCCGGCAGGGCCGCGGTGATCAGCAGCGTTTTCGCATTGACGCGCGCCTGCAAATCACCCATTTCTTCGTCGGTGGCGACGAACCAGCTGCCGCGCCCCGCTAATTGTAGCGCATCGCCAACAACAACTTGATTCGCGTCCGTTTTTTTCAGACGCTCGCTCACGATTTGATTAAACAACGCACTGCGGGCTGCCGACAACCAAAAACTGCGTTTATTGCGGTCACGTACCGGGGCATTGCTTTGCGCCCAGCGCAGCGCACCCTGTAAGTTACTGCCGCCAATACCAAAACGCTGGGCACCGAAGTAGTTCGGCACGCCCTCCCCGGTGATGGCAGTAAGACGTTTTTCGACCTCGTCGCGGTTGCTTACCTCACGCAGCACCAGCGTAAAGGCGTTGCCCTTTAACGCGCCGAGGCGCAGTTTGCGCTTGTGACGGGCGTATTCGAGCACCTTACAGCCTTCAAGCTGGAACTGGCTTAAATCAGGCATTGCATTACCGGGCACCCGGGCGCAGAGCCACTGTTCGGTGACAGCGTGTTTGTCCTTCTGCCCGGCGAAACTCACTTCGCGGGCGTGAATTTTCAGAAACTTAGCCAGCGCCTCGGCCACAAAACGGGTGTTGCAGCCATTTTTCAGGATCCGCACCAGAATGTGTTCGCCCTCGCCGTCCGGCTCAAAGCCCAGATCTTCGATCACCACGAAATCTTCCGGATTGGCCTTCAGCAGGCCCGTGCCCTGCGGTCTACCGTGCAGGTACGTCAGGTTATCGAAATCCGTCATTTGGCCGCCTTCACCAGCAGCGCCACGGCTTCACAGGCGATACCTTCACCGCGACCGGTAAAGCCGAGCTTTTCGGTGGTGGTGGCTTTGACGTTGACGTCATCCATGTGGCAGCCAAGATCTTCGGCAATAAACACCCGCATCTGCGGGATATGCGGCAGCATTTTTGGTGCCTGAGCAATAATGGTCACGTCCACGTTACCGAGGGTAAAACCTTTGGCCTGAATACGACGCCAGGCTTCGCGCAGCAGTTCGCGGCTGTCGGCCCCTTTGAAGGCCGGATCGGTGTCCGGGAACAGCTTGCCGATATCGCCCAGCGCCGCCGCACCCAGCAGCGCGTCGGTTAACGCGTGCAGGGCAACATCGCCATCAGAATGCGCGAGCAGTCCTTTTTCATAAGGGATGCGTACGCCGCCAATGATAATTGGGCCCTCGCCGCCAAAGGCGTGTACGTCAAAACCATGTCCAATTCGCATTATGCCTTCTCCTGATGGGTCGAACGGGTAAGATAAAATTCTGCCAGCTGTAAATCTTCGGGGCGCGTCACTTTTATATTATCTGCGCGCCCTTCAATCAGTTCCGGGTGGAAACCGCAGTACTCCAGCGCTGAGGCTTCGTCGGTGATGGTTGCGCCTTCATTCAGCGCACGGGTTAAGCAGGCCTGCAGCAGCTCGCGGGGGAAAAATTGCGGCGTCAGCGCATGCCAGAGGTCAACACGATCTACCGTATGGGCAATGGCCGGAATTCCCGGCTCGCCGCGCTTCATGGTATCGCGTACCGGCGTTGCCAGTATGCCGCCGACGCGGCTGGTTTCGCTGATGGCCAGCAGACGCGCCAGGTCGTCCTGATGCAGACACGGACGCGCCGCGTCATGCACCAGCACCCACTGCGCTTCACCGGCGGCCTGGAGACCTGCCAGTACCGAGTCGGCGCGCTCCGTGCCGCCGTCTACAACGGTGACCTGCGGATGGCGGGCAAGCGGCAGCGCGGCAAAGCGGGCGTCGCCCGGGCTGA
This sequence comes from Leclercia sp. TB492, assembly GCF_049974505.2. Taxonomy (NCBI): domain Bacteria; kingdom Pseudomonadati; phylum Pseudomonadota; class Gammaproteobacteria; order Enterobacterales; family Enterobacteriaceae; genus Leclercia; species Leclercia sp. TB492. Next base: position 3,750,014 of record NZ_CM127572.1, read on the forward strand.
TGGCGATAACGACCCGCGTCACGCGTGGGTTCGCCAGCAGCGCCGCTACGGCGTGCTCAAGGATCGTTTTATCACCAATTGAAAGGTACTGCTTAGGACATTCTGTCTGCATGCGCCGGCCAAACCCGGCGGCTGGCACAACGGCGCATACGTTTGAAAAAGTGACTGCCATGGCTAATAATCCTGGGCCTGATTATCGGGTGTTTTGTACTGAGCCCTGGTTGCGTTTAGACGCATCCGGCACCAGACGATAGAAGGTTTCGCCCGGCTTAGTCATGCTGAGTTCGTTGCGCGCGCGCTCTTCAATGGCTTCTTGTCCGCCATTGAGATCGTCAATTTCCGCAAACAGCTGATCGTTTCGCGCTTTAAGTTTGCCGTTTGTTGCCTGCTGCGCCGTCACGTCATCGCTGACGCGACTGTAATCGTGAAGGCCGTTCTTACCGAACCACAGTGAATACTGAAGCCAGACCAGCAATGCCAGCAACAGCAGCGTAAGTTTACCCATCCTGCCCCCTGAAAAACGGCATCATCATCCCATAACTTTCCCCACGACTCTACATCGGGGCTACAGAGATGCCGCACCATTGCGGGCAAATGTACCACATTTTTTTTGCAGATTCGCGCAGCCTTCAACGTGACACAGTTAGTGACGGTTTGAATTATGGCTGAACTTATCCCATGAGCCATAAAAATAACAGTCCGACCATTGCCACCACCGTCATTACGGTGGTGAATGAACTGTAGAGCAGCTTGCCGTTGAGCAGAGAGTGCAGCGCAATCCCCACCACGACGGCAACGGGCATCAGCGCCAGGAAGAAAGGCCAGGTATAGAGGAAAAAGAACAGGGTATTACTGCCGTAAAACAGGAAAGGGATACCCAGTGCCATCAGCCATGACGCGAAGCCGACAATCGCCCCAGGGAAAGACCAGGTCGTGTCGTCATTTGTCGATACCCTGTCCGCCCCGGTGATAATGTAGTTCTCACTGTTTCGCATAGCTGATCCTGTGACCATGACATATCGATGGGGTTAATCACCCCATCAATACCATCTCAGGATCTGATAATATCGCCCTGTCTGAGCAGGTCTAATAATTGGCTCACTAAATTTGTTACCAATTGTTGACCTTCCAGATGGATGTCGGGCGCATCGGGGGTTTCATAAACTGCGTCAATACCGGTGAAATTTTTCAGTTCACCCGCGCGGGCTTTTTTATACAGCCCCTTCGGATCGCGCTGCTCGCAGATCTCCAGCGGGGTATCGACGAAGACTTCAATAAAGCGGTTCTGGCCGACGCGCTCGCGCACGAACTGCCGCTCGGCGCGGTGCGGCGAAATAAAGGCCGTTAACACCACCAGCCCGGCATCGGCCATCAGGCTGGCCACTTCACCCACCCGACGGATGTTCTCTTTGCGATCCGCATCGCTAAAGCCGAGATCGCTGCACAGCCCGTGACGCACGTTGTCGCCATCCAGCAGATAGGTGCTGACACCCGCTTTATGCAGCGCCTCCTCCAGCGCGCCCGCCACGGTGGACTTACCGGAGCCCGAGAGCCCGGTAAACCACAGCACAACCCCACGGTGACCGTGGAGTTGTTCGCGATCGGCTACAGTGACCGGATGAGGATGCCAGACGACGTTCTCATCATGCTGGGCCATTACTTGCCTCCCAGCAGATCGCGTGCGCCCCAGTGCGGGAAGTGTTTGCGTACCAGCGCGTTCAGCTCCAGCTCAAAGGCGCTGAACTCTGACGGCACCGCGTTCGCCTGCGATTTGGGCTCACGCACCATCCCGGCGCCCACGGTGACGTTGGTCAGGCGATCGATAATGATTAAGCCCCCGGTTACCGGGTTCTGCTGATACTGATCCAGCACCAGCGGTTCGTCGAAGGTGAAATCGACCAGGCCGATGCCGTTCAGCGGCAGTTCAGTGACGCTGTGCTGCGCCAGATTGTTGATATCCACCTGATACTGAATGCCGTCCACGCGGGCGCGAGTTTTCTTGCCAGCGATTTTGATGTCATAGCTCTGGCCCGGGCTCAGCGGCTGCTCGGCCATCCACACCACATCAATAGAGGCGCTTTGCACCGCAGGCAGCGTTTCTGCGGCATCCACCAGCAGGTCGCCACGGCTGATATCGATTTCGTCTTTCAGCACCAGAGTAACGGCTTCGCCTGCCCCGGCTTCCTGCAGATCGCCATCAAAGGTGACGATACGGATAATCGCAGATTCTACGCCTGAGGGCAGCACCTTCACGCGCTGCCCCACCTGCACGCTGCCGGAGGCAATGGTGCCGGAGAAGCCGCGGAAATCGAGGTTCGGGCGGTTAACGTACTGCACCGGGAAGCGCATCGGCTGCGTTTCCACACTGCGCTGGATCTCGACGGTCTCTAACACCTCCAGCAGCGTCGGGCCGCTGTACCACGGCATGCTTACGCTCTGGGAAGCCACGTTATCCCCTTCCAGCGCCGAGAGCGGCACGAAGCGGATATCGAGGTTGCCCGGCAGCTGTTCGGCAAAGGTCAGGTAGCTTTCGCGGATCTCGTTAAACTTCTCTTCGCTGAAGTTGACCAGGTCCATCTTGTTGACCGCCACCACCAGGTGCTTGATCCCCAGCAACGTGGAGATAAAGCTGTGACGGCGGGTCTGATCCAGCACCCCTTTACGGGCGTCGATCAGCAGGATCGCCAGGTCGCAGGTAGACGCGCCTGTTGCCATGTTGCGGGTGTACTGCTCGTGCCCCGGGGTGTCGGCAATAATAAATTTGCGCTTCTCGGTGGAGAAGTAGCGATAGGCCACGTCGATGGTGATGCCCTGCTCGCGCTCCGCCTGCAGGCCATCCACCAGCAGGGCCAGATCGAGCTTCTCACCCTGGGTGCCGTGACGTTTGCTGTCGTTATGCAGGGAGGAGAGCTGATCTTCATAGATCTGACGGGTATCGTGCAGCAGACGGCCAATCAGCGTACTTTTACCGTCATCAACGCTGCCGCAGGTCAGAAAACGCAGCAGGCTTTTGTGCTGTTGTGCGTGCAGGTAGGCTTCAACGCCGCCTTCATCCGCAATCTGTTGAGCAATAGTGGTATTCATGGCGGCTCCTTAGAAATAACCCTGACGTTTCTTCAGCTCCATCGAGCCTGCCTGGTCGCGGTCAATCACGCGCCCTTGTCGCTCGCTGGTGGTCGACACCAGCATCTCTTCGATGATCTCCGGCAGCGTCTGTGCGTTGGATTCCACCGCGCCGGTCAGCGGCCAGCAGCCGAGGGTACGGAAGCGCACCATCTGCTGTTTGATCTCTTCGCCAGGCTGGAGATCGATACGATCGTCATCCACCATCATCAGCATGCCGTCGCGCTCCAGTACCGGACGTTCAGCCGCCAGATACAGAGGAACGATCTCAATATTTTCCAGATAGATGTACTGCCAGATATCCAGCTCGGTCCAGTTGGAGAGCGGGAAGACGCGAATACTTTCGCCTTTATTGATCTGGCCGTTGTAGTTGTGCCACAGCTCCGGGCGCTGGTTCTTCGGATCCCAGCGATGGAAGCGATCGCGGAAGGAGTAGATACGCTCCTTGGCGCGGGATTTCTCTTCATCGCGACGGGCGCCACCAAAGGCCGCATCAAAGCCGTATTTGTTCAGCGCCTGCTTCAGCCCTTCAGTCTTCATGATGTCGGTGTGTTTGCCGCTGCCGTGCACGAACGGGTTGATACCCATCGCCACCCCTTCCGGGTTTTTATGCACCAGCAGTTCGCAGCCATACGCTTTGGCGGTACGGTCACGGAACTCATACATCTCGCGGAATTTCCAGCCGGTATCCACGTGCAGCAGCGGGAACGGCAGCGTGCCCGGATAAAACGCTTTACGCGCCAGATGCAGCATCACGCTGGAGTCTTTCCCGATGGAGTACATCATTACCGGGTTAGCGAACTCGGCGGCCACTTCGCGGATGATATGAATACTCTCCGCTTCAAGCTGCCGCAGGTGAGTCAGTCGTTTTTGATCCATAACCGTTCCTTATAAGGCCTGGTGCAACAGGCGTTATTGTTGCAGCCAGTTTTGTCACGGCCTGCGCACAGCAACCGGAGCGTACTCAAGTACGTGAGGATTGCGAGCACAGTCCGGGGCAAAAATGGCAAATAAAATAGCCTGTTGCTCCAGGGCTAAGCCAAATTTACGACAGAAGAGCCAAACCCTTCTGTGTCGGTAGTGTGTTGAAACCAGGCGAGCGTGCTGTGCAGCTGCACCACTTCACCCACCACAATCAGGGCGGGCATTGGGGCGTCTTTCGCCAGGCTTGCAAGGTGTTGTAGTGTGCCGGTCACCACGCGCTGATCGACGCGCGTGCCGCGGGATATCACCGCCACGGGCGTGTTTGCATCACGCCCGTGGTGAATAAGTTGTTCACTGATTTCCGCCGCCTTCATGGTGCCCATATAGATCGCCAGCGTCTGACGACTCTGGGCCAGATGGGTCCAGTCGAACGGGGTGCTGTCGGCCTTGTAGTGACCGGTGACAAAGGTGACGCTCTGGGCGTAATCCCGGTGCGTCAGCGGAATACCGGCATAGGCCGTTACCGCGGAGGCCGCGGTGATCCCCGGCACCACCTGGAAGGGTACGCCCGCTTCGGCGGCTGCCTGTAGCTCTTCGCCGCCGCGGCCAAAGATAAAGGGATCGCCGCCTTTGAGACGCACCACGGTCTTGCCCGCTTTCGCTGCGGCAATCAGCATCTGATTAGTGTCGTGCTGCGGTACGGCGTGTCCGCCCGCGCGTTTGCCGACGCAGATCTGCTCGGCGTCGCGACGAATAAGCTCGCGTATACCCTCGGTCACCAGATGGTCGTAGAACACCACGTCCGCATCCTGGAGTACCTGCAGGCCGCGAAGCGTCAGTAGCCCGGCATCGCCCGGCCCCGCTCCGACGAGGATGATCTCCCCGCTGGTGCTGCCCGGGTTATCCAGTTCGTCCTCAAGAAGCTGCTGCGCCGCCGTCTCATTACCGGCCTGCATCAGGCTGGCAAAGCGGCCGCGGAACACCCGCTCCCAGAAGCGACGGCGTTCCGCCACGCTGGTCAGGCGGGTTTTCAGGTGGTTGCGCCAGAAGCTGGCTTTCTCTGCCATCCGGCCAAGGCTGGTTGGCAGCAACGCTTCAATTTTTTCCCGCAGGACGCGCGCCAGCACCGGTGCGGTGCCGCCGGAGGAGATCGCCACCAACAGCGGCGAGCGGTCGACAATCGACGGGAAGATAAACGAGCACAGCGGCTGATCGTCCACCACGTTCACCAGACGGTGACGGGCGTGGGCGGCATCAGAGATGCGCTGGTTGAGCGCACGGTTTTCGGTTGCGGCAATGACCAATACCACATTGTCGATTTGCGCTTCATCAAAGTCCGCTTCGGCAATCACCTGCACGCGCGCGCCTGCCCGATGTAAAAAGGCAATTTTGCGCTCGGCAATTTCACCGCTGCCGATCACCAGTACCGGACGGTCTTTTATGTCAGCAAATAAAGGAAGGTAATCCACAATGCTACAACTCGCTAACAACCAGGAATAGTGGGACTATAGGGGGCTGCTCATAGCGAATGAAATTACGAATTGGAATGAGTAGTTACTCAATGGAATAACGCTCTGGAAAAGCAAATATCAAAAAGTGCTTAACATGCGTAATTACGGGCATTTAAGAGCAATTCAAATTGTGTAAGCGCGGTCACAGTTTCATACTAAGCGCGGTAAAATTTTGCTCTATTTTTTAAGGACTCACTATGTTTTCCGCAATGCGCCACCGTATCGCTGCCCTGGCGATCGGCGTTTGCTTGATCGGAACGGTTCAGGCTAAAACCCCTCTTCCGGGTGAGATCGCCGCGACGCAGGCGCGTCATATAGCGACCTTTTTCCCGGGCCGTATGACCGGCACCCCCGCCGAGATGCTCTCCGCTGACTATGTGCGCCAGCAGTTCGCCGAAATGGGTTACCAGAGCGATATCCGCACCTTCCAGAGCCGCTATATCTACACTTCGCGTAACCAGAGCAAAAACTGGCACAACGTGACCGGCAGCACCGTGATTGCTGCCCATGAAGGTAAAGCCGCGCAGCAAATTATTATCCTGGCGCATCTGGATACCTACGCTCCGATGAGCGACAGCGATGCCGATAACAACCTCGGCGGCCTCACGTTACAGGGCATTGATGATAATGCCGCTGGCGTCGGGGTGATGCTGGAGCTGGCGGAGCAGCTGAAAAATATCCCAACGCAGTACAGCATCCGATTTATCGCCACCAGCGGTGAAGAAGAGGGACGTCTGGGCGCCGAGAACGTGCTTAACCGCATGAGCGCGGCCGAGAAGAAAAACACGCTGCTGGTGATCAACCTCGATAACCTTATCGTGGGCGATAAGCTCTATTTTAACAGCGGCAAAACCACCCCTGCCCCGGTGCGCAAATTAACCCGCGACCGCGCGCTGGCGATTGCCCGCACCCAGGGTATCTTCGCCGCCACCAATCCGGGCGGCAACGCCAACTACCCGAAAGGGACCGGCTGCTGCAATGACGGTGAGGTTTTCGACAAAGCCGGGATCCCGGTGCTGTATGTCGAGGCGACCAACTGGTCATTAGGTAAGAAAGACGGTTATCAGCAGCGGGCGAAATCGAAAGCCTTCCCGCAGGGAACCAGCTGGCATAACGTCAGGCTGGATAATCTGCAGTACATTGACGAGGCGCTGCCAAAACGGATCGAGCACCGCAGCCGGGACGTGGTGCGCGTAATGCTGCCGCTGGTGAAAGAGCTGGCGAAGGCAGGAAAGGCATAAGGTCATTCCCGGTGGCGGCTACGCCTTACCGGGCCTACAAAACGGCACGAACCGTAGGCCCGGTAAGCACAGCGCCCCCGGGCACAAAACTTACCCTTCGTGCAATCCGCACTCGCGCTTAAGGCCAAAGAAACGGGTCTCTTCTTCTGCCATACCCGGCTCCCATTTGCGGGTGGTGTGGGTATCCCCCACCGACAGATAGCCCTGATCCCACAGCGGGTGGTATTTCAGGCCATGCTGCTGCAGGTACTGGTAAACGGTCCGGTTATCCCAGTCGATGATCGGCAGCACCTTGAACACCCCGCGCTGAATGGCCAGCACCGGTAGTGATGCCCGGCTACCGGACTGATCCCGGCGCAGACCGGCAAACCAGGTTTTAGCGTTGAGGTCGGACAGCGCCCGGTTCATCGGCTCGACTTTGTTGATGGCATTGTATTTCTCAATGCCCTCCACGCCCTGCTCCCACAGCTTGCCGTAACGCGCCTCCTGCCAGGCCGCGCTCTGCTCCGCGCGGTAGACCTTCAGATTCAGCTTGAGCTTGTCCGTCAGCTCGTCAATAAACTGGTAGGTTTCCGGGAACAGGTATCCGGTATCGGTGAGGATCACCGGGATGTCCGGGCGGATCTTATTCACCAGATGCAGGCTGACCGCCGCCTGGATACCAAAGCTCGACGAGAGCACGTATTCACCTGGCAGATTTTCCAGCGCCCAGGCGATGCGGCCTTCGGCATCCAGCTTCTCCAGCTGGGCGTTGGTTTCTGCCAGGGCCAGAATACGTTCGACTTTCGGCAGTTCGTTAAGGGCGTTTAGATCGAGTACGGACATAAGAACCTCGTTTGCCTGTTTTGCCGGGCGGCACTGCGTTTGCCCGGCCTACAACTGATAAACCCGTGGGATGTTACTCCCAGAAATCCCTTGCGGGATCGAGCACCGGGCGAATGATGCCCGCACGCACCGTAAAGTCGCCGAAGCCTTCACCCGCTTCGCGCTCTTTCGCCCAGCGCCCGACAAGCAGGTCTATGGAGTCTAGAATTTCTGGTTCCGTAATGTTCTCGCGATACATACGCGGAATGCGCGTCCCGCTGCGATTCCCGCCCAGGTGCAGGTTATAACGCCCGGGCGCTTTGCCCACCAGACCCAGCTCTGCCAGCATCGCACGGCCACAGCCGTTCGGGCAGCCGGTTACGCGCATCACGATATGCTCATCAGGAATGCCGTGTTTTTCCAGCACCGCTTCCACTTTATCGGTGAACGACGGCAGGAAGCGCTCGGCTTCAGCCATCGCCAGCGGACAGGTCGGGAAGGAGACGCAGGCCATCGAGTTTTCACGCTGCGGTTTGACCGCGTCCATCAGAGCGTGATCCCGCGCCAGCTTCTCGATCTTCGCTTTCTCGCTTTCCGGCACCCCGGCAATGATCAGGTTCTGGTTGGCGGTAATGCGGAACTCGCCCTTGTGGATCTTCGAAATTTCCAGCAGGCCGGTTTTCAGCGGACGGCCCGGATAATCGAGAATACGACCGTTCTCAATAAACAGCGTCAGGTGCCATTTATTGTCGATACCCTTTACCCAACCGATGCGATCGCCGCGACCGGTAAATTCGTAAGGGCGGATCGGCTCAAACTTGATGCCGGCCCGACGCTCCACTTCTTCTTTAAAGGTCTCAACGCCCACGCGTTCCAGCGTGTATTTGGTCTTGGCGTTTTTACGATCGGTACGGTTACCCCAGTCACGCTGGGTGGTCACTACCGCTTCGGCCACCGCCAGGGTGTGCTCCAGCGGCAGATAGCCGAACTCGCTCGCGGTGCGGGCGTAGGTTTTCTTGTTACCATGCTCAATCGACAGACCACCGCCCACCAGCAGGTTAAAGCCCACCAGCTTGCCGTTCTCGGCAATCGCCACGAAGTTCATGTCGTTGGCGTGCAGATCGATATCGTTCTGCGGCGGGATCACCACCGTAGTTTTAAACTTACGCGGCAGATAGGTCTGACCGAGGATCGGCTCTTCGTCGGTGGTCGCAACCTTCTCCTGATCCAGCCAAATCTCGGCATAGGCGCGGGTGCGTGGCAGCAGATGTTCGGAGATCTTCTTCGCCCACTCGTAGGCTTCGGCATGCAGCTCGGACTCGTACGGGTTGGAGGTACACAACACGTTACGGTTCATGTCGTTGGCGGTCGCCAGCGCGTCCAGCCCGACGGAGTGCAGCATCTGGTGTACCGGCTTCACGTTCTTCTTCAGAATACCGTGGAACTGGAAGGTCTGACGGTTGGTCAGACGGATGCTGCCGTAAATGGTGTTGTCATGGGCGAACTTGTCGATCGCCTGCCACTGTTTGGTGGTGATGATGCCGCCCGGCAGACGGCAGCGCAGCAGCATCGCGTGACGCGGCTCCAGCTTCTGCTCAGCACGCTCGGCACGGATATCGCGATCGTCCTGCTGGTACATGCCGTGGAAACGGATCAGCAGGAAGTTGTCGCCTTTGAAACCGCCGGTCAGACCGTCGTTTAAATCTTCAGCAATGGTGCCGCGCAGGTAGTTGCTCTCAACCTTCATGCGCTCGGCATCAGACAGTTTGCCTTCGACCACCAGAGGGCCAGGATGTTTTTCGCTCATTAGTAGACATCTCGCTGATAACGGCGCTCGACGCGCAGCTCACTTAAAAATTCATCCGCCGATTCAGTATCCATGCCACCGAATTCAGCAATCACTTCCAGCAACGCCTGCTCAACGTCTTTCGCCATGCGATTGGCGTCGCCGCAGACATAAATGTGGGCACCGTCATTGATCCAGCGCCACAGCTCTGCGCCCTGTTCGCGCAGTTTGTCTTGTACGTATATTTTTTGTTTTTGATCCCGGGACCAGGCCAGATCGATGCGGCTCAGAACCCCTTCTTTCACGTAGCGCTGCCACTCCACCTGGTAGAGGAAATCCTCGGTGAAGTGTGGGTTGCCGAAGAACAGCCAGTTTTTGCCCGGCGCTTCGTCGGCGGCACGCTGCTGCATAAAGGCGCGGAACGGCGCAATGCCGGTGCCCGGGCCAATCATAATTACCGGCGTTTCCGGGTTGGCTGGCAAACGGAAGTTGTCGTTGTGCTCGATAAAGACCCGCACCTCGCCCTCTTCTTCCACGCGATCCGCCAGGAAACTGGAGGCACCACCGGCACGGGCACGGCCTTCGATGTCATAACGCACGACACCCACGGTGACGTGGACTTCGCTCTCCACCTCGGCTTGCGCAGAGGCAATAGAATACAGACGCGGCGTCAGCGGGCGCAGCAGGCCAATCAGCGCGTCGGCGTCCAGCTGTGCCGGGGCAAAACGCACCATATCGACGATTGGGGTGGTAGCGGCATATTGTTGCAGTTTGGCTTTGTCACCCACCAACGGCAGCAGGGATTCACTGCGGGTCAGGGTGGCGTAGTTTTCCACAATGTTGGCGGTGTTGACGGTCAACTCGAAATGCCACTGCAGCGCTTCAGAGAGCGGCAGGGTTTTGCCGTCTACGCTGACCGGCTCATCGCCCTTCAGCCACAGCAGCTCAACCAGCTCTTTGACCAGCGCCGGATCGTTCTGATACCAGACGCCAAGGGCATCGCCCGGCTGGTAGCGCAGGCCGGAGTCGCCCAAATCGATTTCGATATGGCGCACGTCTTTTTCAGAGTCGCGACCGGTGATTTTCTGGTTAACCGAGAGGCTCGCCGTCAGCGGGGCTTCTTTGGTGTACGGGCTGGTGTGAATATCGTTGACCACGCCCGTCGCGGTGAGGGTTGCCTGCGCAGGCGTCTCTTTCGGCACGCGGGCTTTCAGCACATCGACAATGCGCGCGCGCCATTCGGCAGCCGCGGCCTGGTATTCGACATCAGTATCTACGCGGTCCAGCAGGCGCTCACCGCCCAGCTCGGCCAGCTTGCTGTCAAAATCTTTGCCCGACTGGCAGAAGAATTCATAGGAGGAGTCGCCAAGGCCGAAGACCGCAAAGGCGGTGCCCGCCAGTTTTGGCGCTTTTTTCGAGAACAGGAACTTATGCAGCGCAACCGCTTCTTCAGGCGGCTCACCTTCACCCTGGGTAGAGGTCACGACAACGACCAGCTTCTCTGACGCGATTTGCTTAAATTTATAATCCCCGGCGTTCACCAGGTTCACGTTCAGTTTGGCCGCGAGCAGATCGTCCCGCAGGGCTTCCGCCACGCGACGGGCATTGCCGGTTTGCGAAGCGGAGATAAGCGTAATTGCCGGGATCTCAACGGCTGCAGCCGGTGCACTCACCACAGCACCCGGCTGTTGATTGAGCATTCCCCAGAAATAACCGGAGACCCAGGCAAGCTGGGTAGGCGAAAAATCAGTGGTGGCCGCCTGCAGGCGTGCCAGTTGCTCCGGGTTCAGGGGAAGCAAATTTGAAGGTGGGGCCTGTGTTGTCATGCGTCGTTATGTTCCAGTAGCAAAGCTGAATTTTTATCTGAAAGACAGAACAGAGTGTAAGGTTAACGGCGCGGATCATAACAATTAAAGACGGGATGGAAATAATAAATAACCAAATGGACTAACCTGTTTTTGCTATCGTTCTTAACGATAAAAGCGATTAATTAACCAGTTGAAAATTATAGGAAAAAACCGAGTTAGTGGTCTCGAAAAACCAGCCGGTTATGAATGGCCGTTTTAGGTAATGATAAAAAATGTCCTTTCCGGTATTATGCGGCGGTTTTTTCCGCATTTTTGAGAGTTCATGATGTCCACCACACTGTTTAAAGATTTCATCTTCGAAGCCGCCCACCATCTCCCTCACGTCCCGGAAGGGCATAAATGTGGTCGCCTCCACGGGCACTCCTTTATGGTGCGCCTGGAGATCACGGGTGAAGTCGATCCGCATACCGGTTGGATCATGGATTTTGCCGAGCTGAAGGCCGCGTTTAAGCCAACCTATAACCGCCTCGATCACTACTATCTGAATGATATTCCAGGACTGGAGAATCCGACCAGCGAAGTGCTGGCGAAGTGGATCTGGGATGAGATTAAGCCGCTGGTGCCCCTGCTGAGCGCAGTGATGATCAAAGAGACCTGCACGGCAGGCTGTGTGTATCGCGGGTAATCAGACCGGCAAGCGTTATAAGCCCGGTAAGCGTTCGCGCCACCGGGCTTTTTATCAGGCAATGTTCAGGTATTTGTGAGTCTGCATCGACAGTCGCCAGTTACGCGCAATACAGGTCTCAATGCACAGACGCGTGGCGTCCTCTTTCTGACTGATCGGCTGTAAAGCAATCACCCGCTGTTTGTCATCGGTCAGCGTCGCCAGCAGTTCATCCAGCGCTTCAATATCACGAACGCGCCCTACCGGGTGCTTAATCTCGTCGGCACGCTCCAGCGCCTGGGACAACACTTCGTAACCGCCACGCATATTCACTTTTGGCGATACCGTCACCCAGGTGGTGTGGGAGCAGCGCACTTCGTGCGTTCCGCTGGTCTCAATCTGGCAGCTAAAGCCATTTTTTTCGAGCAGTGTGGTCAGCGGCAAGAGATCGTGAATGCAGGGTTCCCCGCCGGTGATCACCACATGGCGCGCCGTCCAGCCCTGACGACCAATAATCGCCAGCAGATCTTCCGGGTTCGCCGCGCCCCATTTATCACTCTCTTTGGTTTTGGCCAGGATGCTGAACAGTGACACTTCCCGATCGCTAAGCGTTTCCCAGGTATGTTTGGTATCACACCAGGCACAGCCAACCGGGCATCCCTGCAAACGAATGAAGATAGCGGGAACGCCGGTGAAGTAACCCTCGCCTTGCAGGGTCTGGAACATCTCATTAATCGGGTACTGCATAGTTATCTCTGGTCAGATTTACAGGTGGGCATTATTGCAGATCGCACATAATCAGGCAAAACAACCCTGGCCACGATTTTATTCCTGTCAGTTTAAGGATAGCCAGGTTAACAGCCTTAAGGTGGAAAGCCGTCGTCGGAAGGCAATGTTAAAAACATGAAAACTTACGCTACGCTTTTAAGATATCGCCCACCCGGCTCGCGTCGATGTTAACCCCCTTGACTGAGTAGCCATCAGAATACTGGACAAGCAGAATGAGCCATTTTGCGGTAATAACGCTACCGTTATACAGCCATATGCACGCTATGGAAGCACTGGCAAAACACCTTATCGTGCGCGGCCATCGGGTCACTTTTTTTCAGCAGGAAGAGGCTCGCACCTTGCTTAGGGAACCGCAGGCAAACTTCATCGCAGTGGGTCACCCAACGTCGTCAGCGATGAACGAGCCGGGGTTTTTTCGCCTGATATCAGGTATGGCAAGCGTTACCGATATGCTGTGCCGTGAACTGCCCCTCGCCTTCCAACGGCACAATATTGACGCCGTGATTGTCGATCAGATGGAGCCGGCAGGAGGGCTGGTTGCTCAAGCGCTCAACCTGCCCTTTATCTCCATCTGCTGCGCCCTGCCGGTAAACCGGGATAACACCATCCCCTTGCCGGTGATGCCTTTTCGCTATGGCACCAGCGATCGCAGCCGGAAATTATACGCCTCCAGCGCGGATGTTTATGACTGGCTGATGTCGAGACAGGGGCGGGTCATTGCCCGTCATGCCCGGGCATTTGGCCTGGCCTCGCGCACCAGGCTGGATCAATGCCTGTCTCCGTTGGCGCAAATCAGCCAGACCATCCCAGGCTTTGATTTTCCACGCACCTTGCCCGCCTGCTTCCATGCGGTAGGCCCGCTACGCTACGATCCGCCAAGGGTTTCTTCCGGCAATAAAAAGCCGTTTGTTTTTGCGTCATTAGGCACGCTCCAGGGCTATCGCTATGGGCTGTTCCGCAAGATTGCCCGCGCCTGCCGACAGGCTGGAGTGCCCTTGCTTATTGCCCACTGTGACGGACTAAATGCCAGTCAAACCGCCCGGCTGGCACATGCGGGGGCGCATACCATAGGATTTACCGATCAGCTGGCGGTATTGCGCGATGCCAGCGCCGTCATCACCCACGCAGGGCTGAATACGGTTATGGATGCCATCGCCACCGCCACGCCGATCCTCGCCGTGCCTCTGGCGTTTGATCAGCCAGGCGTCGCCGCCCGAGTCGTCTTCAGCGGCATTGGCCTTAAGGCTTGCCGTTTTTCGCCGAGCCGCACGCTCAGCCAGCATCTTCTCGACCTGCTGGAAAATAAGCAGTACACGCAGCGCATCACCGCTCTCCAGACTCAACTGATAAACGCCGGAGGGGCAGCACGGGCTGCCGATATTATTGAACAGGCGGTATGTACACGTCATCGCGTACCGACGGTGTCATGATAAAAAAAAACCCGCCGAAGCGGGTTTTTTCTAAAGATGAAGGTTCAGAATGAATTACTGACCTTTGATCTCTTTACGACCGTTGTATGGTGCTTTTTCGCCCAGCGCTTCTTCGATACGAATCAGCTGGTTGTATTTAGCAACACGGTCAGAACGGCTCATAGAACCCGTTTTGATCTGGCCAGCAGCGGTACCAACAGCCAGGTCAGCGATGGTCGCGTCTTCAGTTTCGCCTGAACGGTGAGAGATAACGGCAGTGTAGCCAGCGTCTTTCGCCATTTTGATCGCAGCCAGAGTTTCGGTCAGAGAACCGATCTGGTTGAATTTGATCAGGATGGAGTTAACGATGCCTTTCTCGATACCTTCTTTCAGGATCTTGGTGTTGGTTACGAACAGATCGTCACCAACCAGCTGGATTTTGTCGCCCAGTACTTTAGTCTGGTATGCGAAGCCATCCCAGTCAGATTCGTCCAGACCGTCTTCGATAGAGACGATTGGGTACTGTTTGGTCAGGTCTTCCAGGAAGTGAGTGAACTCTTCAGAGGTGAAGGCTTTGTTGCCTTCGCCAGCCAGAACGTATTTACCGTCTTTGTAGAATTCAGATGCTGCACAGTCCATCGCCAGGGTGATGTCGGTGCCCAGCTCGTAGCCTGCTGCTTTAACCGCTTCAGCGATTACAGCCAGTGCTTCGGCGTTGGAACCCAGGTTAGGTGCATAACCACCTTCGTCACCTACAGCAGTGTTCATACCTTTAGCTTTCAGAACTTTAGCCAGGTTGTGGAACACTTCAGAACCCATACGTACTGCTTCTTTCAGGGTTTTCGCGCCAACTGGCTGAATCATGAACTCCTGAATATCAACGTTGTTGTCTGCGTGCTCGCCGCCGTTGATGATGTTCATCATCGGAACTGGCATAGAGTATTTGCCTGGAGTGCCGTTCAGTTCAGCGATGTGTTCGAACAGTGGCTGACCTTTAGAAGCAGCAGCTGCTTTGGCGTTCGCCAGGGAAACAGCCAGGATTGCGTTCGCACCGAAGTTAGATTTGTTTTCAGTACCGTCCAGATCGATCATGATTTTATCGATGCCAGCCTGGTCTTTGGCGTCTTTGCCAAGGATTGCCTGTGCGATTGGGCCATTAACCGCGCCAACAGCTTTGGTTACGCCTTTGCCCAGGAAACGGGATTTGTCGCCATCGCGCAGTTCCAGCGCTTCGCGGGAACCAGTAGATGCACCTGACGGCGCAGCTGCCATACCGACGAAACCACCTTCCAGGTGTACTTCGGCTTCAACAGTCGGGTTACCACGGGAGTCGATGATTTCACGACCGATGACTTTAACGATTTTGGACATTAGATTTTCCTCAGTACAAGTTAAACTAAAACTCCAGACAAACAACGCGTACCCCTGGTACGCGCTGCCGTTCTAACTTTTCTTACTTCGCCTGACGCTTCTGGAACTCATTGGCGGCTTTCACAAAGCCAGCAAACAGCGGATGTCCATCACGCGGCGTAGAAGTAAATTCCGGGTGGAACTGACAGGCGACGAACCATGGGTGGTTCGGCACTTCGATGATCTCGACCAACTGATCATCCCCGGAGCGGCCCGCAATACGCAGGCCCGCAGCTTCAATTTGTTTCAACAGCAGGTTGTTGACTTCATAACGGTGACGATGGCGTTCAGTGATTGTCGGCGCACCGTACATCTGGCGTACCAGGCTGTCGTCGGAAAGCTGACAGGCCTGAGAGCCCAGACGCATTGTGCCACCCAGATCGCTCTTCTCGGTACGGACTTCGACATTACCTTCTTCGTCGCGCCATTCGGTAATAAGCGCCACAACAGGGTACTTACAGTCTGGCACAAATTCCGTAGAGTTCGCGTTTTCCATCCCCACCACGTTGCGGGCAAATTCAATCAGCGCAACCTGCATACCCAGGCAAATGCCGAGGTAAGGAATATTGTTTTCACGCGCATAGCGTGCGGTAGCGATCTTGCCTTCAACGCCACGGTAGCCGAAGCCGCCAGGGATCAGAATAGCATCCAGATCTTTCAGAATTTCGACACCGCGGGTTTCAACATCCTGCGAATCAATCAGCTTGATGTTGACGGTTACGCGGTTCTTCAGGCCACCGTGTTTCAGCGCTTCGATAACTGACTTATAGGCGTCCGGCAGTTCAATGTACTTGCCGACCATACCGATAGTCACTTCGCCTGCCGGGTTCGCTTCTTCATAAATAACCTGTTCCCATTCAGACAGGTTAGCTTCCGGACAGTTCAAGCTGAATCGTTTACAAATATAATCGTCCAGACCCTGTGATTTCAACAGGCCCGGGATTTTATAAATGGAATCGACATCTTTCATTGAAATAACGGCTTTTTCTGGCACGTTACAGAACAATGCAATTTTCGCACGTTCGTTGGCCGGAACGGCACGATCGGAACGGCAAACCAGGATGTCAGGCTGAATACCGATGGAGAGCAGCTCTTTCACGGAGTGCTGAGTCGGTTTGGTTTTCACTTCACCTGCGGCAGCCATGTACGGCACCAGGGTCAGGTGCATGAAGAGCGCGTGTTCACGACCAATATCTACCGCCAGCTGGCGAATCGCTTCAAGGAACGGCAGGGATTCGATATCACCTACAGTACCGCCGATTTCGACCAGCACCACGTCGTGGCCTTCGCCACCTGCCAGAACACGCTCTTTAATGGCGTTGGTGATGTGCGGGATAACCTGAACGGTAGCGCCCAGATAGTCGCCACGGCGCTCTTTGCGCAGAACGTCGGAGTAGATACGGCCAGTCGTGAAGTTGTTACGACGGGTCATTTTGGTGCGAATGAAACGCTCGTAGTGACCCAGGTCCAGGTCGGTTTCAGCGCCGTCTTCAGTAACGAACACTTCCCCGTGTTGGATCGGGCTCATGGTACCTGGATCGACGTTGATGTACGGATCCAGCTTCATCATGGTCACATTGAGGCCACGGGCTTCAAGAATGGCTGCGAGGGAGGCTGCGGCAATGCCTTTACCCAGAGAGGATACAACCCCGCCGGTCACAAAAATATAGTTCGTTGTCATGCTGAACCTGAGAAGTTAGGGTGAAACGATGGAATAACCAGGACGGGAAAGTAGTATACCCGAACACGGCGAGCGCCACAAACTTTCATTCTCCGTCTCCTGTCTCAGGCTTTGACTCATATTGGGAGTGAGAAAATAGCCCCTTTTGGGTAAATGTTTTTGACGCAAATCAAGCGCTTGTCATTTAAAAAATCACACAAATTGCGCTTGATCGCAAAAACTCGTTAGAGATCAGATTCCTGGCGTTTTACTTCCTGCCATACTTCTTCCATCGCCTCAAGGTCCACGCCGGTCATTTTCAGGCCGCGGGCAGCGATAATGCGCTCCACTTCCCGGAAACGGCGTTCGAATTTGAGGTTGGCTTTTTGCAGCGCCACTTCGGCTTTGACGCCCAAATGACGTGAAAGGTTGACGGTAGCAAACAGCAGATCGCCCATCTCCTCTTCGACCTTCTCCTGATCCACTACCGCCTGCTGCGCTTCGTGCATCACCTCGTCGATCTCTTCATGGACTTTATCGAGCACCGGGCCTAATGAGGTCCAGTCAAACCCGACCGTCGAGCAGCGTTTCTGGATCTTGTGCGCGCGCATTAGCGCCGGCAGGCTTAACGGGATATCGTCCAGCGCTGAATGCTGCGATTTTTCAGCGCGCTCTGCGCTTTTGATCTGCTCCCAGCGGGCCAGCACTTCAGTACTGTTTTCAGCGGTGGCATCGCCAAAAATGTGCGGGTGGCGACGCTCCAGCTTATCGCTGATGGCGGCACAGATATCATTGAAATCAAAGCGACCCTCTTCCTGGGCCATCTGGGCGTAGAACACGACCTGGAACAGCAGGTCGCCCAGCTCGCCGCGCAGATCGTCAAAATCCTCCCGGGAGATGGCATCCAGCACCTCGTAGGTCTCTTCCAGGGTGTAGGGGGCGATGGTGGCGAAAGTCTGCTCTTTATCCCACGGACAGCCGGTTTCCGGGTCGCGCAGACGTTGCATAATGCTGAGCAGGCGGTCGATTTGGGTCATGTCTTATCCTGTGAAATCGGTAACGCCGGGTGGCGGCTGCGCCTTACCCGGCCTACGTGAAAGCGTAGCCCCGGCAAGCAACACGCCGCCGGAGAGAAGAATGTGCGATGGATTACCCGCCGTGCAGACGACGGGCGTCGATCACATCCGGCACCTGGTTCAGCTTGCCGAGCACCCGGCCCAGCACCTGCAGGTTATAGATTTCGATGGTCATATCGATGGTGGCGAGCTGCTGACGGGTGTCGCTGCGGCTGGCGACGCCCAGCACGTTCACCTTTTCGTTCGCCAGAATGGTGGTAATGTCGCGCAGCAGGCCGCTGCGATCGTTGGCCGAGACCCGCACTACCAGCGAATAGCCCGCAGAGTAACTCTCGCCCCACACCGCATCAACGATACGTTCCGGCGCGTGAGACTGTAAATCCTCGAGCTGATCGCAGTCCGCACGGTGGATAGAGATCCCGCGCCCCTGGGTAATAAAGCCGACGATCTCGTCACCCGGGATCGGCTGGCAGCAGCGGGCAATGTGGTGCATCAGGTTACCGACGCCTTCCACCACGACCCTGCCGTTGTCTTTTTCTTTGCTGCGGTGCTGCGGAGTGTAGCTCTTCTGCTGCAGCTGCTTCAGCGCCGCCGCATCCTGCTCCGCCGCGCTCGGTTTGTTGAACTGCGCCTGCAGGAAATTCACCATCTGGTTAAGACGAATATCCCCGCCGCCGATGGCGGCCAGCAGCTCATCCAGCTCGTTGAAGTTGTAGCGCGGCAGCAGCTGCTTTTCCGCCTCTTTCAGGTGGATGCCCAGATGCTCCAGCTCGTCGTCAAGGATCTGACGACCGGCAAGGATGTTCTTGTCACGATCCTGCTTGCGGAACCAGGCGTGGATCTTGGAGCGTCCGCGGCTGGTGGTGATATAGCCCAGGTTCGGGTTCAGCCAGTCGCGGCTCGGGTTCGGCTGTTTCTGGGTGATGATGTCCACCTGATCGCCCATCTGCAGCTGATAGGTGAACGGCACGATGCGCCCGCCAATTTTGGCGCCGATGCAGCGGTGCCCCACGTCGCTATGGATATGGTAGGCGAAGTCGAGCGGCGTTGAGCCTGCCGGCAGGTCAACCACGTCGCCTTTCGGCGTAAAGACGTAGACCCGGTCGTCAAAGACCTGGCTGCGCACTTCGTCGAGCATCTCGCCGGAGTCGGCCATCTCTTCCTGCCACGCAATCAGCTTACGCAGCCAGGCGATGCGATCCTCGTGGCCGGAGCGCGCCCCGCCTGAGGTGCCCTCTTTGTACTTCCAGTGCGCGGCAACGCCCAGCTCGGACTCTTCGTGCATCTGTTTGGTGCGGATCTGGATTTCGACCGGTTTACCGCCCGGCCCCAGCACCACGGTATGGATCGACTGGTAGCCGTTCGGTTTCGGATTGGCGACGTAGTCGTCAAACTCATCCGGCATGTGGCGGAAGTGGGTATGAACAATCCCCAGCGCGGCGTAGCAGTCCTGCAAACGCTCGGCCACGATGCGCACGGCGCGCACATCAAACAGCTCATCAAAGGCGAGATGCTTTTTCTGCATTTTGCGCCAGATGCTGTAGATATGCTTCGGCCGGCCGTAGACTTCGGCCTTCACGCCCTCTTCTTTCATCGACTGACGTAAGCCGCCGACAAACTCCTCGATATAGTGTTCGCGATCGATACGGCGCTCGTGCAGCAGTTTAGCGATACGTTTATATTCCGCCGGGTGCAGATAGCGGAAGCAGTAATCTTCCAGCTCCCATTTCAGCTGCCCGATCCCCAGCCGGTTCGCCAGCGGGGCATAGATATTGGTGCACTCTTTCGCCGCCAGCACGCGTTCGTCTTCCGGCGCGTCCTTCACTTCCCGCAGATGGGCGACGCGTTCGGCAAGCTTAATAACCACGCAGCGGAAGTCATCCACCATCGCCAGCAGCATACGGCGAACGTTGTCGACCTGTTCTGAGGAGACGGAGTCGGTGTGGGTGGCCTTCAGCTGGCGGATCGCCGCCATGTCGCGCACGCCGTGGATCAGCGACACGATCGATTTACCGACGCTTTCGCGCAGCACCTCTTCGGAGACGACCTCGGCATCGGCCAGCGGGAACAGCATGGCGGCGAGCAGGGTGTCGATATCCATGCTCAGCATGGAGAGGATTTCCACCATCTCCACCCCGCGCCACAGCAGCAGCTCCGCATCGGGATGCCCCTTCGTGGTGCGCAGACAATAGGCCCAGGTTTCGGTTAAGCGTTCACACGACTGCTGGCTGGCAATCCCCAGACTTGCGATCCATTTTTGTGGGTCAAACTCACCAGCTTTATTGAGATGTGCACTTCTTACCGCAACCATTGTCCTCTCCTTTAGGGACCCTTGCCTGTCGAATTCGACAAGCCGAAATTCATCAGTTGTGTACAAACAACGCCATTGATTCCAGATGTCCAGTGTGCGGGAACATATCAAGCATAGCCAGACGCTGAATCTGGTAACCCGCCGCCAGTAATGCTTCGCTGTCCCGGGCAAGCGTCGCCGGGTTACAGGAAACATAGACCACACGTTCAGGGGCGAGTTTAATAATATGCTGCATCACGCCTGGCGCGCCTGCACGTGCCGGATCCAACAGAATCTTGTCGAAGCCGTGCGCCGCCCAGGGCTGCCGGGTGACATCCTCTTCCAGATTCTCGTGAAAAAATGTCACGTTTTGCAGCGCATTGTGAATCGCGTTGTCGCGTCCTTTCTCTACAAGCGCCGCTACACCTTCCACGCCGACCACGCTATGCGCCC
Source organism: Leclercia sp. TB492 (assembly GCF_049974505.2). NCBI lineage: Bacteria > Pseudomonadati > Pseudomonadota > Gammaproteobacteria > Enterobacterales > Enterobacteriaceae > Leclercia > Leclercia sp. TB492. The sequence continues at coordinate 3,770,962 of NZ_CM127572.1, forward strand.
GTTTTGCCAGCGGCAAAGTAAAATTGCCCATCCCGCAAAACAGATCGAGCACCCGATCTTCCGGCTGAATATCCAGCCAGGCCAGCGCTGTCGCCACCATCTGCTGGTTAACACCATCATTGACCTGAATGAAATCGCGCGGGCTGAACGTTAAGCGTAGCCCGTCTGAATCATACCAGGGCGTTTCACCGCTCAGTTGCTCAAGTATCTCGCTTTGTGGGGCGAGATAAAGGTCAAGCTCATGGGAATGCGAAAAGCGTTCCAGTTTTTCGCGATCTTTGGCCGAAAGCGGTGCAGTATGACGTAGTACCATCAGCGGGCCGCTGTTTGCCAGCACCAGTTCGACGTGGCCCAGGTGGCGAATACCCTGCAGATCAGAGAGGCATTTGCGCACTTCTGGCAGCAATGCCTCAAGACGGGGCACCAGAATGGGGCACTGTTTCACATCGACGATATCGCTGGAGTTGGCTTTGCGAAAGCCCATCTCCAGACGCGCGGTTTTCGGCTGATAGTTCAGGCTCAGGCGCGCCCGGCGGCGGTAGCCCCACGGCTTATCGGCAATCACCTCGTTGACGTCGTGCTTCAGCAAGCGCGCCAGGGCGTTGCTTTTGCTGCGCTCCTGCAACGCGATGCTGGCATGCTGCTGCTGGCAGCCGCCGCAGACCCCAAAATGCGGACAGCGCGGCGTCTCGCGTTGCGGGCTGTCGTTGAGGCGGCGTTTTACCTGCCCGCGCGCGTACTGACGTTTCTCTTCCGTCAGGGCGATCTCCGCACGTTCGTCGGGCAGCAGGCCGGGAATAAACAAGGCCTTACCATCATGGCGCGCCACCCCCTGACCGAAGGGGTCGAGGTCTGTCACATCAACAGTTATGATCTGACGCGTCGTCACGCGCCGCTTTGCAGAGTAGAATTGCGCCATTGCCGGGTATTTTCTCAAATGAACATATTGACTCTAATTGTCCCATAACGGAACTCCATGACCAACTACAGCCTGCGTGCGCGCATGATGATTTTGATCCTCGCCCCTACCGTACTCATTGGTTTACTGCTGAGTACCTTCTTTGTGGTGCACCGTTATAACGACCTGCAGCGCCAGCTTGAGGATGCCGGAGCCAGCATTATTGAACCGCTGGCGGTGTCCAGCGAGTACGGTATGACCCTGCAAAATCGCGAGTCTATTGGCCAGCTCATTAGCATCCTGCACCGCCGTCATTCGGATATTGTGCGGGCGATCTCGGTCTATGACCAACATAATCGCCTGTTTGTGACCTCCAATATCCAGCAGGACCCCGGTACGCTGAAGCTCCCGGCCGGTATGCCCTTCCCGGCGCGGCTGAGCGTGATCCGCCAGGACGAGAAGATGATCCTGCGCACGCCGATCATCTCGGAAAGCTATTCACCGGATGAATCTGCCGGGTCGGATGCCAAGCCCAATAACAACATGCTGGGATATGTGGCGCTGGAGCTGGATCTCAAGTCCGTGCGGCTGCAGCAGTACAGGGAAATTTTTATCTCCACGGTGATGATGCTGTTTTGTATCGGCATTGCGCTTATCTTCGGCTGGCGTCTGATGCGCGACGTGACCAGTCCGATCCGCAACATGGTAAATACTGTTGACCGTATCCGTCGGGGCCAGCTCGACAGCCGCGTCGAAGGCTTTATGCTGGGCGAGCTGGATATGCTGAAAAATGGCATCAACTCGATGGCCATGTCGCTGGCGGCCTACCATGAGGAGATGCAGCATAACGTCGATCAGGCCACCTCCGACCTGCGTGAAACCCTTGAGCAGATGGAGATCCAGAACGTCGAGCTGGATCTGGCCAAAAAGCGCGCCCAGGAAGCGGCCCGCATTAAATCGGAGTTTCTGGCCAACATGTCCCATGAGCTGCGCACCCCGCTCAACGGCGTGATTGGCTTTACCCGCCTGACCCTGAAGACCGAACTCAACCCGACCCAGCGCGACCACCTGCATACCATTGAACGTTCGGCCAACAACCTGCTGGCGATCATCAATGACGTGTTGGACTTCTCCAAGCTCGAGGCGGGTAAACTGATTCTGGAGAGCATCCCGTTCCCGCTGCGTAACACGCTGGATGAGGTAGTCACCCTGCTGGCGCACTCCTCCCACGACAAGGGGCTGGAGCTGACGCTGAACATTAAGAATGATGTGCCGGATAACGTGATTGGCGACCCGCTGCGCCTGCAGCAGGTGATCACCAACCTGGTGGGCAACGCCATCAAGTTCACCGAGAGCGGCAACATTGACGTGCTGGTCGAAAAACGCGCCATCAGCAATACCAAGGTACAGCTTGAAGTGCAGATCCGTGATACCGGTATCGGGATCCCGGAACGCGATCAGTCCCGGCTGTTCCAGGCCTTCCGTCAGGCCGACGCCAGCATTTCCCGACGCCATGGCGGCACCGGTCTGGGGCTGGTGATCACCCAGAAACTGGTTAACGAGATGGGGGGCGATATCTCCTTCCATAGCCAGCCTAACCGGGGATCGACCTTCTGGTTCCATATCAACCTCGACCTGAATCCGAATGTCCTGACCGATCGATCGGCGATGGATTGTCTGCAGGGTAAACGGCTGGCGTACGTGGAGGCCAATACCGCCGCCGCGCAAAGTACGCTGGACGTGTTAAGCACCACCCCGCTGGAGGTGATCTACAGTCCGGCGTTCTCCGCGCTGCCGTTTGACCATTACGACATTCTGCTGATGGGCATCCCGGTGACCTTTACCGGCGAGCTGACCATGCAGCAGGAGCGGCTGGCAAAAGCGGCCTCGATGACCGATTACCTGCTGCTGGCCCTGCCGTGCCATGCGCAGATCAACGCCGAAGAGCTTAAACATGACGGGGCGGCCGCCTGTCTGCTGAAACCGCTCACCGCCACGCGCCTGCTGCCAACCCTGACCGAATACTGCCGTCTGAACCATTACGCCGCACCAATCGTTAGCGATGAGAGCAAGCTGCCGATGACCGTGATGGCGGTGGATGACAACCCAGCCAACCTGAAGCTGATTGGCGCCCTGCTGGAGGATCAGGTCCAGCATGTCGAACTTTGCGAGAGTGGCCTACAGGCCGTTGAGCGGGCGAGGCAGATGCAGTTTGATCTGATCATGATGGATATTCAGATGCCTGGCATGGACGGGATCCGCGCCTGCGAGCTGATTCGCCAGCTGCCCCATCAGCAGCTAACCCCGGTGATCGCCGTGACTGCGCATGCGATGGCGGGCCAGAAAGAGAAGTTATTAAGCGCCGGGATGAACGACTATCTGGCAAAACCGATAGAAGAAGAGAAGCTGCACAGCCTGCTGCTGCGTTACAAGCCTGGCCCGGCGACAGGCAACTGGATCGCCCCTCCGGAAGCCGCCGGGAGCCAGGTTAACGTCAGTGCCACCCTCGACTGGCAGCTGGCGCTGCGTCAGGCGGCGGGCAAAAATGACCTCGCGCGGGAGATGCTGCAGATGCTGGTGGCCTTCCTGCCGGAGATCCGCAATAAGGTGGAAGAGCAGCTGGTAGGTGAAAACCCGGAAGATCTTGTCGAGGCGATCCATAAGCTGCACGGCAGCTGCGGATACAGTGGCGTGCCGCGCCTGAAAAATCTGTGTCATTTACTGGAGCAGCAGCTGCGCTCCGGGACGCCGGAAAGCGAGCTTGAGCCGGAGTTTCTGGAGCTGCTGGATGAGATGGATAACGTCACACGGGAAGCGATGAAGGTGCTGGGGTCGTAAGTCCCCCCTCACTCTAACCCTCTCCCTAAAGGGGAGAGGGAATAAACATCAGAGGCTACACATTCATCCCCACCTTCAACACCGCCGCTATATTCCTCGCTGCCATCCGCACGTTTTCTGCGGCGTCTTCCAGCGCCTCTTCAAGCGTGCAGATGGTGTAGATCACGCTGAACACCGCGTCTATACCATGATCGTGCACCACGCCGACATCCGCCGTGAGGCTACCTGCCAGACCAATCACCGGTTTATTGTGGCGTTTCGCAATCTTTGCCACTCCCACCGGGACTTTGCCATGAATGGTCTGACTGTCGATTCGCCCTTCCCCGGTGATCACCAGATCGGCGTCGGCCACCTGGCTGTCGAGGTTGAGCGCATCGGTTACGATCTCAATGCCCTGGCGCAGCTGTGCGCCGCAAAAAGCGTATAACGCCGCGCCCATACCGCCTGCGGCACCGCCGCCGGCCAGGCCGAGCACGTCAACGTCGAGGTCGCGGGCGATGATGCGGGCATACTGCGTCAGCGCGCCGTCGAGGCGCGTAATCATCTCCGGCGTTGCCCCTTTCTGCGGGCCAAACACGGCACTTGCGCCATTGTTTCCGGTCAGCGGGTTAGTAACGTCGCAGGCCACTTCAATGCGGCACGCTGCCAGCCGCTTATCCAGACCGCTGATGTCGATGCGCGCCAGCTTTTCCAGCTCGCCGCCGCCAGCACCAATGGCGTTCCCCTGCTCGTCCAGCAGCTTCGCGCCCAGCGCCTGCACCATCCCTGCCCCACCATCGTTAGTGGCGCTGCCGCCAATGCCGATAATGATATGTTTTACACCCGCATCCAGCGCATGGCGGATCAGCTCCCCGGTTCCCCAGGAGGTGGTTTTCAGCGGATTACGCTGGGCCGGAGGCACCAGCTCCAGACCACTGGCTGCCGCCATCTCGATAAACGCGCTTTTACCATCACCGGAGCGGCCATAAAAACCGTCAACATGCCCGCCGAGCGGCCCCGTTACCCGCACCTGAATAATGTCTCCCTGTGTGGCAGCAACCATTGCTTCCACGGTGCCTTCACCGCCATCGGCGACCGGCAGTTTGACGTACTCTGCCGTGGGGAAAATCTCGCAAAATCCCTGCTCTATTGCCGTCGCCACAGCCAGGGCACTCAGGCTCTCTTTATAAGAGTCCGGTGCGATAACTATTTTCATAAGCCGTCCTTACGCATGTTGACTACCATAAGCATACACCCGTCACGCAAGAGAAAATGCCGACTCCCGCAGGAACCGGCACCGGACTTAACGCACCATGCAAGGGCGTTTGTTGTTGAAGGTCCACTCCGGGATCAGGTACTGCATCGCCATCGCGTCGTCGCGCGCGCCAAGACCGTGTTGCAGATACAGCTCGTGCGCCTTCATCACCTGATCCATGTCCAGTTCAACGCCCAGACCTGGCGTGGTCGGCACCTGCACCATCCCGCCCTTGATTTCGAACGGCTGTTTGGTCAGGCGCTGGTTGCCCTCCTGCCAGATCCAGTGGGTGTCGATAGCGGTGATATTGCCCGGCGCGGCCGCAGCCACATGGGTGAACATCGCCAGTGAGATATCGAAATGGTTGTTTGAGTGCGAGCCCCAGGTCAGGCCAAACTCGTGGCACATCTGGGCCACACGTACCGAACCCTGCATGGTCCAGAAGTGCGGATCCGCCAGCGGAATGTCGACCGACTGCAGGGAGAGGGTATGACCCATCTGACGCCAGTCGGTGGCGATCATATTGGTGGCGGTTGGCAGACCGGTGGCGCGGCGGAACTCGGCCATCACTTCACGACCGGAGAAGCCCTGCTCGGCGCCGCACGGATCTTCCGCATAGGCCAGCACGCCCTTCAGGCGCTTACCGATGCGGATCGCCTCCTCCAGCGACCAGGCCCCGTTTGGATCGAGGGTGACGCGCGCCTGCGGGAAGCGTTTCGCCAGGGCGATGATAGATTCAGCTTCCTCTTCACCAGCCAGCACGCCGCCTTTCAGTTTGAAATCGTTAAAGCCGTACTTCTCATAGGCCGCTTCTGCAAGACGGACAACCGCGTCCGGGGTCATTGCTTCTTCATGGCGCAGACGATACCAGTCGCACTGCTCATCCGGCTGGCTCTGGTACGGCAGCGGGGTCAGTTTGCGGTTGCCGACGAAGAACAGGTAGCCCAGCATCTCGACTTCAGTACGCTGCTGCCCGTCACCCAGCAGTGACGCCACGTTGACGCCAAGGTGCTGGCCCAGCAGGTCGAGCATTGCGGCTTCAATGCCGGTGACCACATGAATAGTGGTACGCAGGTCAAAGGTCTGCAGGCCGCGACCGCTCGCATCACGGTCGGCAAACTCATTACGTACGGCATTGAGAATGTTTTTGTAGGCCCCCAGGGTTTTGCCTACCACCAGCGGGATCGCATCCTCCAGCGTTTTGCGGATCTTTTCGCCGCCCGGGATTTCACCCACGCCGGTATGGCCTGAGTTGTCTTTGATAATCACAATATTACGGGTGAAGAACGGGGCATGGGCCCCACTCAGGTTCATCAGCATACTGTCATGGCCGGCAACCGGAATGATCTGCATGGAAGTGACAACAGGCGTAGTAAATGTGCTCATAATTCAATCCTTTAATCAGTGGCGACCAAACGCCGGGCGTTTACGGTCAAATGTCCAGCCGGGGATAAGGTACTGCATCGGGCCTGCGTCATTACGCGCGCCGCCGGGCAGTTTCTTATAGGCTTCGTGGGCTTTGTGGATCTGATCCCAGTCAAGCTCCACGCCAAGCCCCGGTGCATCCGGTACGGCAATCTTGCCGTGTTTAATTTCCAGTGGATTTTTGGTCAGGCGCGCTTCGCCTTCCTGCCAGATCCAGTGGGTGTCGATAGCCGTTGGCGTGCCAGGTGCGGCGGCGCCGACATGGGTAAACATCGCCAGCGAGATATCGAAGTGGTTATTAGAGTGGCAACCCCAGGTTAAGCCCCAGTCGTCGCACAGCTGAGCCACACGAACCGCGCCGGAGAGGGTCCAGAAGTGCGGATCGGCCAGCGGGATATCCACCGAATTCAGCATCACCGCATGGCCCATTTCGCGCCAGTTGGTGGCGATCATATTGGTGGCGACCGGCAGGCCGGTGGCGCGGCGAAACTCCGCCATCACCTCACGGCCGGAGAAGCCCTGCTCGGCGCCGCACGGATCTTCGGCGTAGGTCAGGACATCGCCCAGGCCTTTGCACAACGCGATGGCCTCATCCAGCAGCCAGGCGCCGTTGGGGTCGACGGTAATACGCGCATCCGGGAAGCGTTTTTTCAGAGCACGGGCGCTCTCGATCTCCTGCTCGCCCGGCAGCACGCCGCCTTTCAGTTTGAAATCTTTAAAGCCGTAGCGATCCTGGGCCGCTTCCGCCAGACGCACCACCGCCTCGCTGGAGAGCGCCTCCTGATGGCGCAGGTGATACCAGTCGTGGCTACCCGGCGAACGTTCCAGATAGGGCAGATCGGTTTTGGTGCGATCGCCCAGGTAGAAGAGATAGCCCAGCACGGTGACCGCATCGCGCTGTTTGCCCGGGCCGAGCAGTTCGCACACCGGCACGTTCAACGCTTTGCCGAGCAGATCCAGCAGCGCCGCTTCCAGCGCCGCCACGGCATTCACCCGCAGTTCAAATGTCCAGGCGCCTTTGCCAAAGGTATCGAAATCGGCAGACTGGTTGCCCTTGTGCACGCGCTGGACCACTTTATTCAGCCGCGCCACCTCCTGACCCACCACCTGCGGGATGGCATCCACCAGGGTCTGGTAGATCACCTCGCCACCGGGGGCTTCCCCGACGCCGGTATTCCCGGCGTTATCGGTCAGCACCACGATATTGCGGGTAAACCAGGCGTTATGCGCGCCGCCGATGTTCAGCAGCATGCTGTCCTGACCGGCAACCGGGATAACCTTCATTTCGGTTACAACAGGGCTTGATTGCATACTCATTATGAACGCTCCGCGACAGGTTTCAGTTCGATACGTTTGATATCACCCACCAGCACCAGGTAGCTCAGTACCGCCACCAGGGCGTGGACACCTACGTAGATCAGCGCTCCGTTGAACGACCCGGTGGTGCCGACGATATAACCAATGGCAATCGGAGTGACGATCCCGGAGATGTTGCCGAACATGTTGAACAGACCGCCGCTCAGGCCGCTGATCTCTTTCGGCGCTGTATCCGCCATCACCGCCCAGCCCAGCGCTCCGATCCCTTTACCGAAGAAGGCCATCGCCATAAAGCCGATAATCATCCATTCGGCATCCACGTAGTTACACACCACCATCGACATAGAGAGCAGCATACCCAGCACGATCGGCGTTTTACGGGCAATATTCAGAGAGCCGGTACGACGCATCAGCCAGTCGGAAATCACCCCACCCAACACGCCGCCGACAAAGCCGCAGATCGCCGGAACAGAGGCCACAAACCCGGCTTTCAGAATCGACATGCCGCGCGCCTGAACCAGATAGACCGGGAACCAGGTGATAAAGAAGTAGGTTAAGGCGTTGATGCAGTACTGACCGAGGTAGATCCCCACCATCATACGGGAGCCAACCAGCTGTTTAATCTGGCCCCACTTGTGGCTGAACGGTACTTTCTCTTTACTTTTGGCCTGATCCATGTTGATCAGCGCGCCGCCTGCGGCGATGTAATCCAGCTCTTTCTGGTTTACGCCCGGATGCTGGTTCGGCTCATGGATCACTTTCAGCCAGACAAAGCTAATTACGATACCCAGCCCGCCCATAAAGAAGAACACGTGTGACCAGCCCACTTCGTGGGTCAGCCAGCCCATGATTGGGGCGAAGATGACGGTCGCGAAGTATTGCGCGGAGTTAAAAATGGACACCGCCGTTCCCCTCTCCTGCGCCGGGAACCAGGCTGCCACTATGCGGCTATTACCCGGGAAGGAAGGCGCCTCTGCCAGCCCGACCAGGAAGCGCAGGGTAAAGAGCGCGACAATGATGCCAAAGCCGTTAAAGATATCGACGAAGCCCTGTAACAGGGTAAACATAGACCAGATAAAGATGGACCAGAAGTAGACGCGTTTTGAACCGAAGCGATCGAGCAACCAACCGCCAGGGATTTGGCCGATAACATAGGCCCATGAAAATGCCGAGAAAACATACCCCATACCGACCGGATCCAGACCGATATCTTTTGCCATTTCGGAACCGGCAATCGACAGCGTGGCGCGGTCGCCATAGTTAAAGGATGTGACGATAAACAGCATCACCACTATCCAATAGCGAGCATTGGTGCGCTTTTCAGCGCTGCTCGCCGCCTGGCTTAATGTACTCATTCTTGCACTCCTGAATCATAGCGTTTCGCTACGTTCATTCTGAACAGCACAACCGTAGGGTAATCAGAATGACGTGTATGTGTTTTGCAGTTTTGAACGTTGAGGTCTTTTGCCTTACTGACTGCATTTTTATTAACTGGCGGAAAAAGTATAAGAAAGGATCAAGACCCCTCTCACCGTGCAACAACACAACATTGGTACACCGCTGTGCGGTTGTTTGTGGCAAAAGCCCAGGAGAATGGAAGAGACTTCACGGAAATGAAAACTGCACGCTGGTAAACGGCACGCTGGCGGCAGGGATTGACGGGAGTGTGAAACAGGTCGCTTGACGCAGTGAAAATGCCTGCCAATACCCGCTATTAATATACGGAATTACGGGCGATTGCCCAATGCTTACTCGATTCAGTGACCTTACACTGGCTGTAAGGTCGCTTTGTTAACTGGCAACGGGTTCTGGCCCTCCGCAGCAGGGAGGGCAGGAACTTATTTTAACAATGTACCCCACTGTTCAACCCAGGGGTTGGCTTCGCTTTCGGGCTCAGGATGTTCAGAGGCATCGATCATCAGCATTTCCCCCACGCGCTGAGCACTTTGCTCCTGTAACAGGGCGTCGAACTGCTTGCCGCCACCACAGAAGTTCGCATACGTGCTGTCACCCAGCGCGATGATGCCGTAGCGCATCTCCGGTTGATAACCCAGCTTGTCTTTGATGCCCTGGAACAGCGGTACGATACTGTCCGGCAGATCGCCCTGCCCGGTTGTCGAGGTGACCACCAGCGTATACTGGCCCTGGTATTTTTCCCAGTCGGCAAGTTCGGGATCTTCATAGACCGTGGCTTTATGGCCCATTCCCGCAAGAATAGCTTCGGCCTCTTCGGCCACCAGCAGCGAATTGCCATACATCGTGCCGACAAAAATTCCGACTACAGCCATGGTTTACTCCCTCAATGAATGCAATTAACGCTCATCCTGAACGTTGGCGGGATCAAACTCAACCCTTTCATTTTCGGGGAGTTGCCCGCACCAGCCAAAGTGTGACAGCGCCTGCATCCAAACCGGATCAAGCCCGGCCCGGATTGTCAGCGGCTCGCAGGTAAACGGATGCACCAGGCTCAGCTGGCTGGCGTGCAACATCAGACGGTTGCAGCCAAAATGCTCCGCCGCGCTGCGGTTCTGCCGCAGATCGCCGTGCTTGCTGTCGCCGATAATCGGATGGCGCAGATGGGAAAGGTGACGTCGAAGCTGGTGCTTCCGCCCGGTTTTTGGCTCCAGTTCGACCAGGCTGTAGCGCGTGGTCGGGAATTTGCTGATGGCGACAGGCAGTTCGGTGGTCGCCAGACCACGATAGTCCGTCACCGCGGGCTGTGGGCCTTTATCATCGCGGGCATATTTATCGGCGATTTTATCCAGCTCTTCGACCAGCGGATAATCGAGCGTCGCGGCCTCGGTCAGCCAGCCCCGGACAATCGCATGGTAGCGTTTCTGGATCTGATGCTGCTCGAACTGCTGCGACAGGCGTCGTCCGGCCTCGCTGGAGAGCCCCATTAGCAGCACGCCTGAGGTCGGTCTGTCGAGACGGTGGGCGGTAAAGACATGCTGACCAATCTGATCGCGCACCGTCTGCATCACCACCACTTTTTCATCGCGATCGAGCCAGCTCCGGTGCACCAGCCAGCCGGAAGGTTTATTGACCGCAACCAGCCACTCATCCTGGTAAAGGATCTCAATCATGCTTCGTCGCCAAAGAGCGTGTCCAACGCCAGCAATGCCGCCAGCACCGCGTCGCGTGACGGATGGGCAGCGTCCAGCGCCATTTCATAATAAGGCGCGACGGCAAAGTTTTGCGGCAGCGGATGTCCACCCTCAATCAGGGCATGCATGCGGGGAATAAGCACCCATTGCAGCCACTCAAACGGCTCCAGGGTGTCCATGCAGAAAGGTTGCGTGCTCTCAAACGCGTCAGGCTGCGGCGCCGCCTCCTGCCACAGTTGATGATCGCGCATTAAAGCTTCGATGGCGTGCAGCTGCGCGCGCACATGGTCGTGATGCGTCATGAAAACCTCAACTGAAAATCTGAACGGCGGGCAGCATAGCAAAGACCACGCAGAAATAAAAAAAGGGAGCACTGTAAAAACAGTGCTCCCGGTTCGTTTCGCAGCAATCCAGCTACTTTTAGTGCTCCCTGCTCATCCGTGACAACTTTTCCTCTGACCCGAAGGTCTGGTCTTCCCTCGACCACTGCATCCTGCGCACATCATCCTGATGTGACGGTTTCATCCTGAAACGTCCTGGCCTTCCTGACCCACCGGACATCCTTACCGGCTCTCATTCTCCGTCCTGGAGGTGTCCTTCACGCATCCTGCGTTATCCTTTTGCTTCGTCCTGAAGCCTTCCCTGTAACGCCTTCCTGACGTGTCCTACGTTAAGAAACGCCATCATCCTGATGTTCGTTTCTCGTGTCGGCTTCCTGTCGACGGACATAGAATCCCCTATTCCGCTTCGTCTTACAAGGCACTCCGTAAGCTAAATCAAACAGATGTTACATCTTATTACTGCCAGATTCTTACTCAACAAGCTGATAATTAATGAGTTATCTGACAGCATAATATGTTGCGCGTATCGGTTATTACGGTGATCTCTTACAAGCTTTGTAAGAGATCTCTCACACGCGCAGTAGTATTCAGGATTACACGACGGGATGCAGTTGCTTGAGGAAATCCGTAAGGGAAGCAGAGAGGAACTGGCGTTTCTGCGTGCCCAGCGTCTCTTTTACCACGTTCCCCGTGAGGTTGCAGACAGAGAGGATATCCATTTCGCTGTCGAGGGTGGCGATAAAGAGCGTTGGCGATAGCTTCAGGCGCTTCTGGGTCACAAGATGCTCAATCAGGTTCTCCTGCACGCGCAGCAAATCCTCTTCACTCCAGGTTTGCAGCAGAGTCAGCATCTCGTTATCAAAGCGAGCGCACATATCCCCGGCAAACTGTGTGGTATAGAACGCGTGGACCGCAGGTTGTACCACAATGTCCATTGCGCGTTCAATCGCCTTTACATTCTGCTCTGCGGTAAACGGCTGGGGCTGCCAGATCACGGTATCCCCGGAAGAGGTGATAATACAGGGCGAAGGGACGCCATACAGCGCCTCGCTTTGCGGCCATGTCCCTTTCTGTTCATGCCAGGCGTCACAGTAACGCGCCGTAAACGCGGTTAAGGCAGCAGCAGTCTCTTTATCCACCGGTTTCTCTCTTCATATAAGCCAGGATACACTCAGCTGCATAGTTTACCTTTAAAGTGACAACGAAACATGTCTTACGAAAATCATGATGCCTTATCAGGCTTAACCCTGGGCAAAACCACCGCCTATCGCGACACCTACGACGCCAGCCTGTTACAGGGGGTACCTCGCAGTCTTAACCGCGATCCGCTGGGGCTGAAGGCCGATAGCCTGCCCTTTCACGGCGGTGATATCTGGACGCTGTATGAGCTCTCCTGGCTTAACGCCCGCGGCTTACCGCAGGTGGCGGTGGGCCACGTTGAGCTGGATTACACCAGCGTCAATCTGGTGGAGTCTAAAAGCTTCAAGCTCTACCTCAACAGCTTCAACCAGACGCGCTTTGAGAGCTGGGAAGCGGTGCAGCGCACGCTGGAACGCGACCTGAGCGCCTGCGCGCAGGGGAAAGTAACCGTTGCCCTCTACCGCATTGACGAGCTGGAAGGTCAGCCGATCGCCCACTTCCACGGCACCTGCATTGACGATCAGGAGATCGAAATCGACAACTACCAGTTTGATACCGCCTGGCTGGAAAACGCCGCCAGCGGCAACCTGGTAGAAGAGACGCTGGTCAGCCACCTGCTGAAATCCAACTGCCTTATCACCCATCAGCCTGACTGGGGTTCGGTACAGATCCAGTATCGCGGCGCGAAAATCGATCGCGAGAAGCTGCTACGCTACCTGGTCTCCTTCCGTAACCACAATGAGTTCCACGAGCAGTGCGTGGAGCGCATCTTTAACGACATTCTGCATTTCTGCCAGCCAGAGACGCTGAGCGTTTACGCCCGCTATACCCGCCGTGGCGGACTGGATATCAATCCGTGGCGCAGCAACGGCGATTTTGTTCCGGCGATCGGTCGTTTAGTCCGTCAGTAAGATAAATAAATTCACAATATGCGCGGTCCGTTCCGCGCTTTGGGTTGTGAAAGGTCATAAGCCAGGGCTATTGTAATCAGCAGGGAAAGACGATAAACGTCCCGTAAGGAGCTCACTTGATTACACATATAAGCCCGCTTGGCTCAATGGATATGTTGTCGCAGCTGGAAGTGGACATGCTCAAGAGCACGGCCAGCAGCGATCTTTATCAATTGTTTCGCAACTGTTCACTTGCCGTTCTGAACTCCGGTAGCCTCACCGACAACAGCAAAGAGCTGCTGTCCCGTTTTGAAAGCTTTGATATTAACGTTCTGCGCCGCGAACGTGGCGTGAAGCTGGAGCTGATTAACCCACCGGAAGATGCCTTTGTTGACGGGCGCATTATTCGCGCGTTGCAGGCCAACCTGTTTGCCGTACTGCGCGATATCCTGTTTGTGAATGGCCAGATCAGTAACGCCGGTCGTTTTCAGCATCTGAACCTGGAAAGCTCGGCCCATATCACCAACCTGGTGTTCTCTATTCTGCGCAACGCCCGCGCCCTGCACGTGGGCGAAGCCCCAAGCATGGTGGTGTGCTGGGGCGGTCACTCCATTAACGAAACCGAATACCTCTACGCCCGTCGCGTGGGCACCCAGCTGGGGCTGCGCGAGCTAAACATCTGCACCGGCTGTGGTCCGGGCGCGATGGAAGCGCCGATGAAGGGTGCGGCGGTGGGTCATGCCCAGCAGCGCTATAAAGAGGGCCGTTTCATCGGCATGACTGAGCCGTCAATCATTGCCGCTGAGCCGCCGAATCCGCTGGTTAACGAACTGATCATCATGCCGGACATTGAGAAACGTCTGGAGGCGTTTGTGCGTATCGCACACGGGATCATCATCTTCCCGGGCGGGGTGGGTACGGCAGAAGAGCTGCTCTATCTGCTGGGTATTCTGATGCATCCGGCCAACCAGGATCAGGTCCTGCCGCTGATCCTGACCGGGCCGAAAGAGAGCGCAGATTACTTCCGCGTGCTGGATGAATTCATCGTGCATACCCTGGGCGAGACGGCACGCCGTCACTATCGCATCATCATCGACGATGCCGCGGAAGTGGCGCGCCTGATGAAAAAGGCCATGCCGCTGGTAAAAGAGAACCGCCGCGATACCGGGGATGCCTACAGCTTTAACTGGTCGATCCGCATTTCACCGGATCTGCAGATCCCGTTTGAGCCGTCGCACGAAAACATGGCCAACCTGAAACTCTATCCCGATCAGCCAGTTGAAGTGCTGGCCGCCGATCTGCGTCGCGCCTTCTCGGGCATCGTCGCCGGTAATGTGAAAGAGGTGGGCATCCAGGCCATTGAAGAGTTTGGCCCGTATAAAATCCATGGCGATCGCGAAATGATGCGCCGCATGGACGATCTGCTGCAGGGCTTTGTCGCCCAGCACCGTATGAAACTTCCCGGCTCTGCCTATATCCCCTGTTACGAGATTTCTGCGTAACGACCCGCCCGGCTCGCATGCCGGGCACTCTCCCCCGCCGGGAATGGCCCTTCGCCTCCCGGCTTTTTTATTACCTTCAGCCACATGGCTTGGTTTGCAACATCACTATTACTTATCTTTTTGCTATTTTATAACGCCACGCAAACGATTACGTTGTTTCCCGGAGCGTGATTTATTAGCCACAAATGCCATAAAGCATGAAAAAATCCTATAAACCGACGCTTTTACAGCGTATGCCTCCTATCTTTCAGGCGGATCTATCTCGCCACATATCGTTAATGGTAGCCTTCGCGCCCAGAAATTCGTCCTGACGTTTTCTTAGCAGACAAATGGTCTAAAGATACCCACATCATAAGTGGATTATCGCATTTGAGATCGGGATCACTGATAGATCCATTACTAAAATGTATCTTTCCGCCCGCCAATAGTTACGGAGAAAAATTATATAAAAACCGTCGCTGAGCGAATTTCATATTACGATTAGCCCTTTTTGCATCGAATTTGACCAGAAACCTGACATTAGCTACTTCCTGGAGACACAATGGAAACCACTCAAACCAGCACCGTTGCTTCGATTGAAACCCGAAGCGGATGGCGTAAAACAGATACCATGTGGATGCTCGGCCTGTACGGCACAGCAATCGGCGCTGGTGTTCTTTTCCTTCCTATTAACGCAGGTGTGGGCGGCTTAATTCCGCTGATCATCATGGCGATCATTGCCTTCCCGATGACCTACTTTGCACACCGCGGCCTGACCCGTTTTGTGCTTTCTGGTAAAAACCCGGGCGAAGACATCACCGAAGTCGTTGAAGAACATTTCGGTGTTGGCGCCGGTAAACTGATTACCCTGCTCTACTTCTTTGCTATCTATCCAATCCTGCTGGTTTATAGCGTGGCGATCACCAACACCGTTGACAGCTTCATGACCCACCAGCTGGGCATGACCCCGCCGCCGCGCGCAATTCTGTCGCTGATCCTGATTGTCGGCATGATGACCATCGTGCGCTTCGGTGAGCAGATGATTGTGAAGGCGATGAGCGTGCTGGTGTTCCCGTTCGTTATCGCTCTGATGGTGCTGGCCTGCTACCTGATCCCACAGTGGAACGGCGCGGCGCTGGAAACCCTCTCCCTGAGCAGCGCATCTGCGACCGGCAACGGCCTGTGGATGACCCTGTGGCTGGCAATCCCGGTAATGGTCTTCTCCTTCAACCACTCCCCGATCATCTCCTCCTTCGCGGTTGCGAAGCGTGAAGAGTACGGTCAGGGTGCCGAGAAGAAGTGTTCCAGCATCCTGGCTCGCGCTCACGTGATGATGGTGCTGACCGTGATGTTCTTCGTCTTCAGCTGCGTACTGAGCCTTGCTCCGGCGGATCTGGCGGCAGCGAAAGAGCAGAACATCTCTATCCTGTCTTACCTGGCGAACCACTTTAACGCACCGGTCATTGCCTGGATGGCGCCAATCATCGCCATTATCGCGATTACCAAATCCTTCCTCGGCCACTACCTGGGCGCACGTGAAGGCTTTAACGGCATGGTGATTAAATCTCTGCGCGGTAAAGGCAAGAGCATTGAAATCAACAAGCTGAACAAGATCACTGCTCTGTTCATGCTGCTGACCACCTGGGCGGTTGCCACCCTGAACCCGAGCATCCTCGGGATGATCGAAACCCTGGGCGGCCCGGTTATCGCGATGATCCTGTTCCTGATGCCGATGTACGCGATTCAGAAAGTGCCAGCGATGCGTAAATACAGCGGCCAGATCAGCAACGTCTTCGTTGTGATTATGGGTCTGATTGCTATCTCCGCTATCTTCTTCTCGCTGTTCGCTTAATTCCTCCCGCGCCGTCTTCGGACGGCGCACTCTTCTCCCAAGACGTAAAGCAACGGACGCATCATGATTAGCGTTTTCGATATTTTCAAAATTGGTATTGGTCCATCCAGCTCGCACACCGTCGGGCCGATGAAAGCCGGTAAACAGTTCACGGACGATCTTATTGCACGCGGAATGCTGCACGACACAACCCGCGTGGTGGTGGATGTTTACGGCTCCCTGTCGCTGACCGGCAAAGGTCACCATACCGATATCGCCATTATTATGGGCCTGGCGGGCAACCTGCCGGATAGCGTCGATATTGATGCCATCCCGGGCTTTATCCAGGACGTTAACACCCACAGCCGCTTGCTGCTGGCGAAGGGTGAACATGAAGTTGAATTCCCGGTTGATCGCTGCATGAATTTCCATGCCGACAACCTGTCGCTGCACGAAAACGGCATGCGGATCACCGCGCTGGCAGGCGACAAGGTGATTTACAGCCAAACTTATTACTCCATCGGCGGCGGTTTTATCGTCGACGAAGACCACTTTGGGCAGAGCGACAGCGCACCTGTTGCGGTCCCTTATCCGTATAAATCGGCGGCCGATCTCCAGCGCCATTGCCAGGAGAGCGGTCTGTCACTCTCCGGCCTGATGATGCAAAACGAGCTGGCATTACACAGCAAAGCAGAGCTGGAACAGCACTTTGCTAACGTCTGGGAGGTGATGCGCGGCGGTATTGAACGCGGGATCACTACCGAGGGCGTTCTGCCGGGCAAACTGCGCGTTCCGCGTCGTGCTGCGGCTCTGCGCCGCATGCTGGTCAGCAGCGATAAAACCACCTGCGACCCGATGGCGGTGGTGGACTGGATCAACATGTTCGCGCTGGCAGTAAACGAAGAGAACGCCGCGGGTGGCCGCGTGGTTACCGCACCAACCAACGGTGCCTGCGGCATCGTTCCGGCGGTGCTGGCCTATTACGACAAGTTCATCCGCGAAGTGAATGCTAACTCGCTGGCCCGCTATCTGCTGGTCACCAGCGCTATTGGCTCGCTGTACAAGATGAACGCCTCTATCTCCGGCGCGGAAGTGGGCTGCCAGGGCGAAGTAGGCGTGGCCTGCTCCATGGCGGCGGCGGGTCTGGCGGAGCTGCTGGGCGGTAGCCCTGCGCAAGTCTGCATTGCCGCAGAGATTGGGATGGAGCATAACCTCGGTCTGACCTGCGATCCGGTAGCCGGTCAGGTACAGGTGCCGTGCATCGAGCGTAACGCCATTGCCTCCGTCAAGGCGGTCAACGCCGCGCGTATGGCGCTGCGCCGTACCAGCGAGCCGCGCGTCTGCCTCGATAAAGTGATCGAAACCATGTATGAGACCGGGAAAGACATGAACGCCAAATACCGCGAAACCTCCCGCGGTGGTCTGGCGATGAAGATTGTCACCTGCGACTAAGTGCAAAAAAGGAGCCTTGTTTTGCGAGGCTCCTTCCCGAACGCCCCGCCACACATAGTTTCCCCCCGCCGACAGTGTTACCCTTATTTGACTGAACAGAAGGGAGAAAATCTGTGGCCGTTCATTTGCTTATTGTCGACGCGCTGAACCTTATCCGGCGCATCCACGCGGTTCAGGGCACGCCCTGCAAGGATACCTGCCTGCATGCGCTGGAGCAGCTTATTCGCCACAGCCAGCCCAGTCACGTGGTCGCCGTGTTTGACGATGAAGCCCGTAACAGCGGCTGGCGACACCAGCGCCTGCCGGATTACAAAGCCGGGCGCGCGCCCATGCCGGACGATCTGCACGCCGAAATGCCCGCCATTCGCGCCGCTTTTGAACAGCGCGGGGTTCCCTGCTGGGGGGCCCAGGGCAACGAAGCCGACGATCTGGCCGCCACGCTGGCGGTAAAAGTTGCCAGCGCCGGGCATCAGGCCACCATTGTCTCGACCGACAAGGGCTACTGCCAGCTGCTTTCTCCCAACATTCGCATCCGCGACTATTTCCAGAAACGCTGGCTCGACGCCCCCTTTATCGCCAGTGAGTTTGGCGTCTCGCCGCAGCAGCTGCCGGATTACTGGGGGCTGGCGGGGATCAGCAGCTCTAAAGTACCAGGCGTTGCCGGGATTGGCCCGAAAAGCGCGGCCCAACTGCTGACCGATTTTCAGGATCTGGAAGGGATTTACGCCCGTCTGGATGCGGTGCCGGAGAAGTGGCGCAAAAAACTGGAAGCGCACAAAGAGATGGCGTTTATCTGCCGGGACGTGGCGCGGTTGCAGACCGATTTACAGTTAGACGGGAATTTGCAGCAGCTCAGGTTAGAGCGTTAACGTTCCCTCTCCCCTATGGGGAGAGGGTCAGGGTGAGGGGAACTATCTCTCGTCGCGACGACCGCCCACGGCAGCCCACCAGCGGCGGATATGCACGGTGACTTCTTCGCGATCGTGGTACAGCTGGCGCGCCTGAATCACCACGTTAATACCGTGCTCATCCATCTGCTCCTGAATGTAGGCCAGGTTCTGCGAGACCTCCTCATAGCGCTTTTTCATTGGCAGCTTGAGGTTAAAAATGGTCTCACGACACCAGCCGTTGACCAGCCAGGAGGCCATTAGGGCCGCCACTTTCGCTGGTTTCTCTACCATATCGCACACCATCCAGGAGATGTTGTTGCGGGTTGGGCGGTAGCGGAAACCATCTTCACGTAGCCAGGTCACCTGTCCGGTATCCATCAGGCTTTGTGCCATCGGGCCGTTGTCGACGGAGGAAACCCACATGTTGCGTTTCACCAGCTGATAGGTCCAGCCGCCCGGACAGGCGCCAAGATCGACCGCATACATACCGTTTGCCAGGCGTTCGTCCCACTCATCAGCGGGAATAAAGACGTGAAACGCCTCTTCAAGTTTCAGCGTTGAACGGCTTGGGGCATCAGACGGGAACTTCAGACGTGGAATGCCCATAAAGAACGGCGAGTTATTGGTGGTGTACGAATAACCGGTATAGCAGCAGCCTGGGGCGATAAAGAAGATATGCACCACGGGACGTTTTGGTGTCTCGTAGTTGGTCAACACGCCCGCATCACGCAATGCCGCGCGCAGCGGCACGGTGAATTTGCGACAGAACTTCATCAGCTCTTTGCTTTCGTTGGTGTCGGCAACTTCAACGCGCAGCTCACCACCCTTCTCCACCACGCCCTGCAGCATGCCAACAATCGGCGTAATGCGATCTTCAGGCGGAAGATCTTTCAGAAGTTCACCCGCGACAAACATCTGACGGGCAAAAATCAGCGAGCTGAACGGCAGATCGCGCACCAGTTTTTCCGCATCATCTGCCTGATAGCATTCGAAAACAACATAGCCCGCGTTCTCTTTCACGCGGGCAAAACCAAACACTTCGCGCTTCGCGGCTTTATCAGTGATCTCCGCAGCACACTCTTTTTCAAAGCCCGGGCGACAATATAAGACAACTTTATTCATGAACAACGCCCTTGCGTTTCAGACGGAACGAACCGATTAACATTAATACCCACCCGACCAGGAAGCTGACGCCGCCGACCGGGGTAACAAACGCCCACAGGCGTAAATGCGACAGCGCAAGGCAGTACAGGCTACCGCTGAAGAGCACGGTGCCCAGCGCCATAAATACGCTGCTCCAGTAAAACCAGATACTGATCCGGCGCTGCATCGCCACGGCTAATCCGAAGATCGCCAGGGTATGGAACGCCTGATATTCCAGACCGGTGTGGATCCAGCCCATCTCCACCACACCCAATGATTTGCGTAAGACATGTGCGCCAAAGGCGCCCAGGGCAACAAAAATAAAGCCACTCACCGCGGCAAAAATCAGCATAAAACGGCTGGTCATGTTTCTGTCCTGAAGTTATGCGCGTCCTGCGCGCAAAAGAAAGTGTTACTCGTACCGAAAGCGGAATTTTTCTTGCTCGTTGGCCGCCTTTGCCAGGATCCACTGGCGAAACGCGGCTATTTTACCCAGTTCTGCCTGACTGTCATGACAAACCAGATAAAAAGCGTTCTTACTGACCAGAACATCATTAAAGGGGCAGACCAGGCGGCCGGCCTCAATTTCGGACTGCGCCATGACGTTGTTAGCCAACGCCACGCCCTGTCCGTGGATGGCAGCCTGTAACACCATCGCACTGTGGCTGAAGATGGGGCCCTGCTGCACGTTTATATGGTTAAGACCAAGCTGGCGGGTATAAGTTTGCCAGTCGCGGCGAGATGCATCATGTAAAAGCGTATGCTGCGCCAGATTTTCCGGTGCCTTTAACGCTTTTTCGCCCGTTAAGAGTAGTGGCGAGCAGACCGGCAGCAAATACTCCGCGTACAATTTTTCGACACGCAGCCCTGGCCAGTTGCCGCGACCATAGAAAATCGCTACGTCAACGTCGTCGGCCAGCTTGTCCTCCTGACGGTCGACGGCCTGGATTCGGACGTCAATTCCCGGATAAGCTGAGTTAAAGCTTGAGAGCCTCGGCACCAGCCACTGAATGGCAAAACTGGGCAATAAACTGACCGTCAGCGCCCCTTTGGCACTGCGCGCCTGTAACTTACGCGTCGCTTCCGTCAGCTGGGAAAATATCTCTTTAATATCCTGAAAATAGCTCTGCCCCTCTTCCGTCAGAAGCAGGGAACGATTGCGGCGGCGGAACAGCTTGAGGCCCAGAAAATCCTCAAGGGACTTGATTTGATGACTTACTGCGGCCTGAGTCACAAAAAGCTCATCGGCCGCGCGCGTGAAGCTTAAATGGCGGGCGGCAGCATCAAATACACGTAATGCATTAAGAGGTGGTAATCGCTTGGACATGGTTATCTGGCTTAGATGTTAACGGCTTTTAACAAACAGGAAACAACGTTTAACCTATTAGTTTTTTTTATCTGAGCCATTATAAATTGTCCGTTGAGGAACTACCAGCAAATACCTATAGTGGCGGCACTTCCTGAGCCGGAACGAAAAGCTTTTTTTGGAATGCGTGTTCTGAAGGGCTTTTGGCTTACGGTTGTGATGTTGTGTTGTTGTGTTTGCAATTGGTCTGCGATTCAGACCTCGGTAGCGACGCTACCAATTTTTCACTTCCTGTACATTTACCCTGTCTGTCCATAGTGATTAATGTAGCACCGCCCAATTGCGGTGCTTTTTTTTGTCTGCAATTCCGTTAGTGGTCCAGCTCAACCATCTCTTTCACGTCGCTGCGGTTGATCTGCTGTTTATTCCCGTTCGCATCCTTATACGAGATCATGCCGGTATCATTATCGGTTTGTGGCTTACCTTCAGAGACGATAGAGCGGCCATCGTTGGTGTGCATCACATAGTTATTACCGGAACAGGCGCTCAGGGCAAAAGTCAGCATACAGGCAGAGGCAATTGCGATAGTCTTTTTCATCTTCTTCTCCTTTAGCAATTAATGCTATTAAAAGCGTGTTTCATAACAGGCTAAAACATTCTCCTGACACTATTTCAGCATAACCTGCTTCGTCTGTTACGCCAGGATAAACAGACAATTCCGATAGAGATCAACCTCCTTGCCCTGCCGCTGAATTTGCGCGACGATCTATTCACGATGAAGAGGAATTCCATGAACGCATTCAGCCCTGCCCATTTTCGCGCGCAGTTCCCGGCGCTGGCCGATGCCGGCGTCTATCTTGATAGCGCCGCGACAGCCCTCAAGCCTCAGGCGGTGATCGAGGCCACGAACCAGTTTTACAGCCTGAGCGCAGGCAATGTGCATCGCAGCCAGTTTGCCGAGGCGCAACGCTTAACCGCGCGCTATGAAGCTGCCCGCGATCAGGTCGCGCAGCTGCTTAATGCCGAAAGCGGTAAAAATATTGTCTGGACGCGGGGCACCACCGAAGCCATCAATATGGTGGCGCAATGTTATGCCCGTCCACGCCTCCAGCCAGGCGACGAAATCATCGTCAGCGAGGCGGAACATCACGCCAATCTGGTGCCGTGGCTGATGGTGGCCGAGCAGACCGGCGCGCGGGTAGTGAAGCTTCCCCTGGGGGCCGATTTATTAGCAGATGTCGCCCGCTTGCCCGAATTTATCACTCCGCGCAGCCGTATCCTCGCGCTGGGGCAGATGTCCAACGTTACCGGCGGCTGCCCGGACCTGGCCCGCGCCATTCAGCTCGCCCATGCCAGCGGCATGGTGGTGGTAGTCGATGGCGCACAGGGAGTGGTGCATTTTCCGGCGGACGTGCAGCAGCTGGATATCGACTTCTATGCCTTCTCCGGACATAAGCTGTACGGGCCGACCGGGATTGGCGCGCTGTATGGTAAAGCGGAGCTGCTGGAGCAGATGACCCCGTGGCTCGGCGGCGGCAAGATGATCACCGAGGTGAGCTTCGACGGCTTCAAAACTCAGGCGGTGCCGTATCGCCTGGAAGCCGGGACGCCCAACGTCGCCGGGGTGATTGGCCTGAGCGCGGCGCTGGAGTGGCTGGCGGAGGTCGATCTGCAGCAGGCGGAGAGCTGGAGCCGCGGGCTGGCAACGCTGGCCGAAGAAGCGCTAAAAAAGCGTCCCGGTTTTCGCTCTTTCCGCGTCCAGGATTCGAGCCTGCTGGCGTTCGATTTTGCCGGAGTGCATCACAGCGACATGGTAACGCTGCTGGCGGGATACGGTATTGCTCTGCGCGCCGGGCAGCACTGCGCCCAGCCGCTGCTGGCGGCGCTCGGCGTTAACGGCACGCTGCGCGTCTCGTTTGCCCCCTATAACACCCAAAGCGACGTCGACGCGCTGGTTGCCGCCGTCGATCGCGCCCTTGCTTTACTGGTGGATGAATGACAAGCCCAACTCTCGCCGGACATCCGTTCGGCACCGTCATCACTGAAGAGACGTTAAAACAGACCTTCGCCCCGCTGACCCAGTGGGAAGACAAGTATCGCCAGCTAATCCTGCTGGGTAAGCAGCTGCCCGCGCTGTCCGATGAACTGAAGGCGCAGGCGAAGGAGATCCCCGGCTGTGAGAACCGCGTCTGGCTTGGGATGACGCCCGTCGGGGATAAGCTGCACTTTTATGGCGACAGCGAAGGCCGCATTGTGCGCGGATTGCTGGCCGTGCTGCTGACGGCGATAGAGGGAAAAAGCGCCGCGCAGATCCTTAGCGAAAGCCCGCTGGCGCTGTTTGATGCACTTGGGTTACGCGGCCAGCTGAGCGCCTCGCGCAGCCAGGGGCTGACTGCGCTGAGTGAGGCGGTGCTGGAGGCGGCGCGTCAGGCCTGACGTTCCGCCTTTGCCATCATCTTTTTCAGGGCGTGAGAAACAGCGATAAAACCAAAGGTAGCGGTCACCATAGTGGCCGCGCCAAACCCGGAGGCACAATCCATCCGTTTTGGCCCTTCCGCGGTGCTCTTCATGGCGCAGACTGAGCCGTCCGCCTGCGGATAAACCAGCGCTTCCGTGGAGAATACGCAGTCAATCCCCAGCTTGCCTTTGCTGTTTTTCACCACCCCAAAATCGCTTTTCAGGCGCTCGCGCAGCTTGGCCGCCAGCGGATCCTGAATGGTTTTCGCCAGGTCGGTCACCTGGATCTGCGTCGGGTCGATCTGGCCGCCCGCCCCGCCGGTAGTCACCAGCGGCACTTTATTGCGACGACACCAGGCGATTAGCGCCGCTTTCGGGCGCACGCTGTCGATGGCGTCAATCACGTAGCTGTAGCCGGCTCCCATGTACTGGGCAACGTTATCGGCCGTCACGAAATCATCGATCACGGTGACGCGGCATTCCGGGTTTATCTGGCGAATGCGATCCGCCATCACCTCGGATTTCGCCAGCCCGACGCTGTCGCGCAGGGCGTGGATCTGCCGGTTGGTGTTGGTGACGCAGACATCATCCATGTCGATAAGCGTAATGGCGCCGATCCCGGTTCGTGCCAGCGCTTCCGCCGCCCATGAGCCGACGCCACCAATCCCGACCACGCAGACGTGCGCATCGGCAAACAGTTGCAGGGCTTTTTCACCATATAAACGCGCGGTGCCACCAAAACGCTGGCGCCAGGCTTCGCTCATTACCACAGACATAGGACCTCAGATGTAAAAAGGGTGAGAGTTGCCCCTCACCCCGGAAAACATAGCGTCAATATTACCACACTCAGCCGCTAAACACGTTGCCTGCGCCTGCTGCGCTTTTCAGCACCCACACGCGTCCGTAATGGTTATACCAGCCTGCACGGTGGCCGGCATCGGGGCCAATCCCCTGATAGATGTCGAAGTGCTGGCCTTTGATAGCTCCGCCCACGTCCAGCGCCACCATCAGACGCAATTCATACTGACCGGAGAATTTCCCGTTGTGATCCAGCGTCGGCACTTCTGCCAGCAGCGTGGTGCCCGGCGGGATCACCGTCTTGTCAGAGGCCACCGAGGCGCGGCCAATCAGCGGTACCGCGCTCGCGCCTTTCACCGGGGCAAAGTTTTGCGGCTTAAAGAAGACAAATGAGGGGTTCTGCTCGAGCAGTTCGCGCACTTCATATTCGCTGTGCTTCTCGCCCCACTCGCGGATCGCCTGCATCGACATATCTTCGCGTTTCACTTCCCCGCGATCGATCAGCACCTTACCGATACTGCGGTAAGCATGGCCATTTTTACCGGAATAGCTGAAGAAGTTAAGCGGGCTGCCGTCGCCAAAGTCGATATAACCGCTACCCTGCACATCCATGATGAAGTTATCCATCAGCGAATTACTGTAGGCCAGAATGTAGTTGTCGCTCAATGCACCGGAATAGATCTCAGCGCGGGACGGCAGGCGGCCACGTTTTGGCGGCATGCGGTAAATAGGGTATTTAAACTCACCCTGCGCGGTATGGCGCGCCTGCACCACCGGGGTGTAGTAGCCGGTAAACTGGACGTTACCGTAGTTATCGGTGCCCTCCATCTGCCAGGCGTCGAGGCCGTACTGGCGCATGGTGCGGGTATCGCCCCCGGCGCGTAACCAGTCCTGCACCGCGTTATACACGGCGTTCTGCGAACCGTACAATCGCGGTGATGCGGTACGGATCTGGCTCACCTGTTCTGCGAAGTCACCGCCGTTGATGGGCGCGCCCACGGCGTCCGGCTGATTCACTAAAGAGAAAGGCTGGGTCAGTTTCCCGTCTTTATATTGCTGACCGCGATCGGTCGGTTTGGAGGAGCAGGCAGCAAGGATTGCTACCATCGCGCCCGTCATCAGATACTTCGCCCAACGTCCTTTCATTATATCCCGTCTTCAAGTTGCCCGATTCTGCGCAATGAAGATAACAAACCGGCAGGGGTATTGAAATGCGATTACCTCCCCTCACGCAAATTTTGCGCAAAAAACAGTCGAACTGTCGGCAGAGCGTACAATCAACACCTAATTTGGTGATTTTTACGAAAAAGGGTTGCAACAAAAAGTCAGCAGAGTATAGTGCGCTTCCACGGACGCGGGGTGGAGCAGCCTGGTAGCTCGTCGGGCTCATAACCCGAAGGTCGTCGGTTCAAATCCGGCCCCCGCAACCAATTAAAATTTGATGAAGTATCTTCTACAACTGTAGAAGTTTTTGCGAAGTAGTTCGAAGCACAGCAAGGCGGCGACGCAGTGAATCCTTAGGAGCTTACTCCAGTAAGTGACTGAGGTGAACGAGGAAAGCCAACGCAGATGTGGTTTGAAATACGAAGCAAAAAGACGGACGCGGGGTGGAGCAGCCTGGTAGCTCGTCGGGCTCATAACCCGAAGGTCGTCGGTTCAAATCCGGCCCCCGCAACCAATCAAATTTAAAGAAGTAAGATTCTACAAAGTAGAATGACGGACGCGGGGTGGAGCAGCCTGGTAGCTCGTCGGGCTCATAACCCGAAGGTCGTCGGTTCAAATCCGGCCCCCGCAACCAACACTTCTGAAAACAATAAACACCCATTCGGGTGTTTTTTTGTATCTGCAGTTTGCCCTTTTGCCGGGCATAAACCCGGCATCCCTGATTATCCTCGTCTGGCGAGCGTCGCCCCATCCGAGAAATAGGCCTTAATCCCCGCCAGTATCGACTCCGCTACCTCCTGCTGGAAGGCGGCCGTTTTGAGCTTACGCTCCTCTTCCACGTTACTGATAAACGCGGTTTCCACCAGAATCGACGGGATATCCGGCGCCTTCAGTACCGCGAACCCGGCCTGTTCGACGCTGTTTTTATGCAGCTTATTAACCCTACCCAGTCTACCCAGCACCGCTTTACCAAACTTCAGGCTGTCGGTGATGGTCAGCGACTGCACCATATCAAACATCGTATGGTCGACGTAGCGATCGCCGCTCTTACTGACGCCGCCGATCAGGTCAGAGGCGTTTTGCGAATCTGCCAGAAGCTTTGCAGCCGTACTGGTTGCCCCTTTGGTCGACAGCGCAAACACCGATGAACCGCTCGGTTGACGGCTGGTAAAGGCATCCGCATGGATCGAGATAAACAGATCCGCGCGCTGCTTTTGCGCTTTCGCCACGCGAACTTTCAGCGGAATAAAGACGTCCTCATTACGCGTCATGTAAGCGCGCATGTTGCCTTCTCTGTCGATCAACGCCTTCAGGCGGCGGGCGATCTGCAACACTACGTCCTTTTCCCGCGTGCGGTATTTGCCCACCGCGCCGGAGTCTTCCCCGCCATGGCCCGGATCGAGCATGATCACAATCGGGCGGTCGCGCCCGGCTTTGCCCGGCTGCGGACCACTTTGCGCAGGCGGAACCTGCTTCTCAAGATCGCCTTTGTTGTAATCCTCCAGCAACGCCAGCAGAGGATCCTGGATGTCCGTCGCGTTGGCCGGATAGAGATCCATCACCAGACGCTCTTTAAATCCGGCCACCGGCGCCAGGGCAAACAGCTGCGGCTTTACGTTCTGCTTAAGCTCAAACACCATGCGCACGGTTTTCGGATCAAACTGCCCTACCCGTGCGGACTTGATAAAAGGATCGTCGCCACGGATCTGAGCGCTCATCCCTTTGAGGACTGAATTGAGGTTCACCCCTTCGATATCCACCACCACCCGCTCCGGATTACTCAGGGCGAATTGCTTATAGTTCAGCACCCGGTTGGACTCGACCGTCACGCGTGTATAGGTCGACGCTGGCCAGACACGTACCGCCACCACCTGACTGACGGCGGCAAGCCCTACCTGACTTACGCTAAGCAACCACATTGCCCCGGCCCCTTGTAACAGGCGGCGACGACTTAATGCTTTACTGGATCCCGACATGCTTCTCCCGAGCAAAGATATCGAATAACTTCTCATAACGTCCAAATTGACCGAAAACTTTAGCGAATGATGCATAACCTGTCATCCTTAAAAGGGTAAACAATCATGCGTTAACGATTACTTCCCTGAATGTTTTCTTTGCTTCGCCGAAAATTTTGGCTTGCGCGCAGGGGCATATTCGAATAAAAATACAAAAATTGCGAATAAACATTCATTGAGGGGTTGTGCCGTGGTGAAGGAACGTAGAATCGAACTGGTCCAGGGATTCCGTCATTCTGTTCCCTATATCAACACCCACCGGGGAAAGACGTTCGTCATTATGCTCGGCGGCGAAGCCATTGAGCATGAGAACTTCTCCAGCATAGTCAATGACATCGGCCTGCTGCACAGCCTGGGTATTCGCCTTGTTGTCGTTTATGGTGCCCGCCCGCAGATTGAAGCCAATCTGGCCGCGCATCATCACGAGCCGATCTACCATAAACATACCCGCGTTACCGACGCCAAAACGCTGGAGCTGGTGAAGCAGGCCGCCGGTCTGCTGCAGCTGGACATTACCGCGCGGCTGTCAATGAGCCTCAACAACACTCCGCTGCAGGGAGCGCACATCAACGTGGTGAGTGGCAATTTTATTATCGCTCAGCCGCTTGGCGTGGATGACGGGGTGGATTATTGCCACAGCGGACGTATTCGCCGTATCGATGAAGAGGCGATCCACCGCCAGCTCGACGGCGG
This sequence comes from Leclercia sp. TB492, assembly GCF_049974505.2. Classification (NCBI taxonomy): domain Bacteria; kingdom Pseudomonadati; phylum Pseudomonadota; class Gammaproteobacteria; order Enterobacterales; family Enterobacteriaceae; genus Leclercia; species Leclercia sp. TB492. The sequence goes on from NZ_CM127572.1 coordinate 3,799,382, forward strand.
TGCGATTGTGCTGACCGGCCCGGTCGCCGTCTCCGTGACCGGCGAAAGCTTTAACCTCACCTCAGAAGAGATTGCCACCCAGCTGGCGATCAAGTTGAAAGCCGAAAAAATGATCGGTTTCTGCTCTTCACAGGGCGTCACTAACGAGCTGGGGAATATCGTCTCTGAGCTGTTTCCTAACGAAGCCCAGGCGCGGGTCGAAGCGCTTGAGGAACAGGGGGATTACTACTCTGGCACCGTGCGTTTCCTGCGCGGCGCCATCAAAGCCTGCCGCAGCGGCGTGCGCCGCAGCCACCTGATCAGCTACCAGGAAGACGGTGCCCTGTTGCAGGAGCTGTTCTCCCGCGACGGTATCGGGACGCAGATTGTGATGGAGAGCGCCGAGCAGATCCGTCGCGCCACCATCAACGACATCGGCGGCATTCTGGAGCTGATTCGCCCCCTGGAGCAGCAGGGGATCCTGGTGCGTCGCTCCCGTGAGCAGCTGGAGATGGAGATCGACAAGTTCACCATTATTCAGCGCGACAACCTCACCATCGCCTGTGCGGCGCTCTATCCCTTCCCGGAAGAGAAGATTGGTGAAATGGCCTGCGTGGCGGTGCATCCTGACTACCGCAGCTCGTCGCGCGGCGAGGTGTTGCTGGAGCGGATTGCCGTTCAGGCCCGGCAGCAGGGGCTGAGTAAGCTCTTTGTGCTGACTACCCGCAGCATTCACTGGTTCCAGGAACGCGGCTTTACGCCGGTGGACATTGATTCCCTGCCGGAAACCAAGAAAGAGATGTACAACTATCAGCGTCGCTCGAAGGTGCTGATGGCGGATTTAGGTTAAGCCCCCTGACCCTCTCCCCATGGGGAGAGGGAATAAATTACAAGGCTTCAAAAATCGCACTCAGGCCACTGCGCCGTTCCGTACGGGTAGTAACGGCCTGCACCAGCACACCGTCATCCGCATACAGCGACAACCGCCGACGGGCACGGGTAATGGCCGTATAGACCAGCTCCCGGGTAACTACCGGGGACATCTGGGTAGGCAGGATCAGCGCCGCATGATCGAACTCAGAGCCCTGAGATTTATGCACCGTCATCGCCCACGCGGTTTCATGCTCCGGCAGTCGGCTCGGCTGTACGGACTTCAGGCTGCCATCCGGCATCTGGAACCAGACGCGCAGCCCCTGCCCCCGATCCAGCGCAATCCCGATATCCCCGTTAAACAGGCCCAGCGCACTGTCGTTGCGCGAAATCATTACCGGGCGTCCTTCATACCAGCGCGAATGCGGCTGACGGCTGATGCGGCGCTTTTGCATCAGCACCTGCTCCAGCCTTTCGTTGAGCCCGGCCACGCCAAAGGGGCCGTCCCGTAAGGCACACAGCAGCTGGTAGCCGCCAAAGGCCGCCAGAATCTCCTCTTCGGAGGCCTGGTGTTGCACCCGATCGAGAAAATGGTGATATCCCTGCAGGGCATCCTCCAGCATCACCAGATACTCTTCCCCACTCTGGAGCTGCTTTTTCTCGATATCGCTGAACGTGCCGTCAAACACTGAGCGGAGCGCGTGACGATCGCCACGGTTGACCGCTGCCGCCAGCTGCCCGATGCCGGAGTCGCTGCCGAAACGGTAGCTTTTTTGCAGCAGGCACAGGCTGTCGCGCAGGGCGCCCGCCACCGGGCTGACGTTGCCTTCCATCTGGCATCCGGTCATGCCGGCCAGCTCCTGGGCACGCTGCACGGTAAAACCGGCGCTGGCCCAGGTGCAAATATCGCCCAGCACGGCGCCCGCTTCGACGGAGGCCAGCTGATCGCGATCGCCGAGGAAGATCACCCTGGCATGAGGCGGCAGGGCATCAATCAGACGAGACATCATGGTCAGGTCAATCATCGAGGCTTCATCCACCACCAGCACATCCAGATGCAGCGGGTTACCGGCATGGTAACGCAGACGCTGGCTGCCCGGCTGGGCGCCGAGCAAACGGTGCAGGGTACTGGCTTCGGTCGGGAAGCGCTTACGCTGAATGTCGGTCAGCGGAAGCTGTTGCAGCGCGCCGCCCAGCGACTCGGTGAGACGGGCGGCGGCTTTACCGGTCGGGGCCGCCAGCCGGATACGGCACTTCTCCTCTCCCGCCATCTGGATCAGCGCCGCCAGCAGGCGGGCGACGGTGGTGGTTTTACCGGTGCCCGGGCCGCCGGAAATCACCGAGATACGCCGCGTTAACGCCACCGCCGCCGCCACCTTTTGCCAGTTAACGGCTTCGTCAGAGGTGAACAATGCGTTCAGGGTACGCTGAACGTCGGCACTGTCATGGGGCAAAGGCTGATTGGCTTCGCTAAAGAAACCGGCCACGGCCCGCTCGTAGCGCCACATCCGGTTAAGGTAGAGGCGATCGCCCACCAGCACCAGCGGCGTTGGCTCGTCCCCTGCGCTCACTGCGCGCGAACGCATCAGCGTGGCGGACCAGTCCAGGGTTTCATCATGCAGGGCAAAACAGGCCTGCAGCGCGGCGGTTTTCGCCTCTGCCTGCAGGCGCGACAGCGGCAGACAGACATGCCCCTCTCCGGTATCCCGGCTTAAGATCGCCGTCGCCAGCATCACCGAGGGTTCATCGTTCCCGGCCACCATCATCGCAAACTGTACATCCAGACGACGCAATACGCGCTGTTCCACGGCCTCCAGCAATAATTCCTGCATCGTCATGACACAAGCTCCTCTTGGCTTGCAGAAAACAAGCTATCCATTTGATTGATTAAAATTTCACTCGGGCGGGTGGCGAAGCAACCGGCCCCCGGCGAACTGCCGTCTACGCCGCGTAAAAACAGGTAGATCACCCCACCGAAATGCTGCTGATAGTCATAATTGGCAATACGGTGGCGCAGATAACGGTGCAGCGCCAGGGTGTAGAGCTGGTACTGCAGATCGTAGCGGTGGGACTGCATCGCACGGGCCATTGCCTGCGGCGTATAGGCCTCGCCGTTTTCCCCCAGCCAGTTGGACTTATAGTCGAGCAGGTAGTAGCGGCCATTATGGCGGAATACCAGGTCAATAAAGCCTTTCAGCATGCCGCGCACCTGGCGAAAGTCGAGCGGCGGGCAGTCACGCGACAGCGGATCGTGCTCGCGGATCAGCGCATCCAGCGCATCGGCGGTAAGCGGCCCGGCGATCGGCAGATAAAACTCCATCTCAACCTGTTTATCGGCGGCTGAAAGCTGGCTCAGGGAGATCCCCTCTTCATTGAGCGGCGTCTGCAGTACCTGGTTGATCCAGTGGGTAAGGACCGGCTCCCAGCGGGCGTCATACCCGCCTTTCTGCAGCATCTCCAGCGTCCACTCCGGGGAGACGGGTTGGGTAAAATCGAGCGCTTCAAACAGGCTGTGTAAAAAGGTGCCTGGCGAGGCACCGCGCGGGAACTGGTGTGGCGTCAGCTCCGGCTCCTGTACCACCTCGCCTGTGCCTGCGGCATCAACGTCGAGGCGCGGCATCAGATCCTGGGCGATACTGTGCCCGCGCTGCTGCAGCCCGGAGTAGCTGGTGACCCGCCAGTCGTCAAACAGCACGCGAGCCACCTGCCGCGCCTGCAGATCCGGCATCGCCGACTCCGGCATATGCCAGCGGGCGGTATCGGCCACCCCGGCCACCTGCAGCGCAATGTGGTCATTGCACAGGGTTTCCAGGCACTGGCGCAGCCCGGCCGCGTCTTTTGGCTCGCCGCGCTGGATCAAGCGTCCGAGCGCGCTGAGGTGGAAATCGCTGTCACCGGACTTGTCGCCACGACGACGGAACAGCGGCGCGACGCCCAGGCTGCAGTGCCAGACCGAGCGGGTCAGGGCCACATACAGCAGGCGTAAATCTTCCGCCAGCCGCTCGGCTTCGGCCAGCTCGACGCTGTCCTCCGCCTTGCTGAGATCAAGTACGGCTTCAAAGGTGTTGCGATCGTGGTAAAACGCCTGATCCTGCACCCGGTAGTTGGCAATAAAAGGCAGCCAGACCAGGGGGTATTCCAGCCCTTTCGATTTGTGAATGGTGACGATTTTGACCAGATGTTTGTCGCTTTCGAGGCGCATCTGCTGGCTTGAGGCATTGCTGTTGGGTTCGGCAATATGCTGCGCCAGCCAGCGCACCAGAGCGTGCTCGCTCTCAAGCTGCGTTCCCGCCTCCTGGAGCAACTCGCTGATGTGCAAAATATCGGTCAGACGGCGTTCGCCCCCCGCGGTGGCCAGCATATTTTCGGCAATATTGCGCTGCGCCATGATGTCGCGCAGCATCGCCATCACGCCCCGCTTCTGCCAGCGTTCGCGATAGCGGGTAAACTCTTCCACCGCCTCATCCCAGAGGATTTCACTGTTATTCAGCATGTCGATGTCCCGGGCGTTAAGACCGAGCATTGAGCTTGCCAGCGCGCTGCGCAGGATGCTTTCACGCTCGGGCGCCAGCACCGCCTGCAGCAGCCAGAGCATCTCCTGGGCTTCCAGGGTTTCAAACACGCTGTCGCGGTTGGAGAGATAGACCGAGGGGATGGTCAGCATCGTCAGCGCGTCGCGTACGAGCGCCGCCTCCTGACGACTGCGCACCAGCACCGTAATGTCCGATGCTCTCACCGGTCGGGCCTCGTCGCCCCGGTGCAGAATGGCTTCACCGCGCACCCCGGCGCTCAGCCAGTCGCGGATTTGCGCCGCGCAGTGCTGGGCCATAAAGGCCTGGTAATCCCCGACGCCGCACCCCTCGCCCTCCATCAGCCAGACGTTCATCGCTGGCTGGAACTCCCCCCGTAGCTCAAAGCGCAGCCCGGCGTTTCTCGGGGCGGATTTGACCGGCAGGAAGGGGATTTCACGGAACATGAAGGCGTCGTTCATCTGTGAAAAGAGGGTATTGACGCTTTCTACCATACCGGGCGCCGAGCGCCAGTTGGTATCCAGCGTATAGTGCGCGGCAACTTCGCCACGGGCCTTCATATAGGTAAAGATATCCGCCCCACGGAACGCGTAGATCGCCTGCTTCGGGTCGCCAATCAGCAGCAGCGCGGTGTCAGGCTGCTGACGCCAGATCCGCCGGAAAATCCGGTACTGCTGGGGGTCGGTATCCTGGAATTCATCGATCATCGCCACCGGAAAACGGCCGCGGATGGCCGCGGCCAGCGCGTCGCCATTGTCGCTGTTCAGCGCCTCATCGAGGCGGCTGAGCATATCGTCAAAACCCAGCTCGCCGCGACGGCGCTTTTCGCGCGCGACTGCTGCGCGGATCTCTGCCAGCGCGCGGGTGATCATCAGATCGTTCAGGGTCAATGGCTCAGCCAGCAGAGTATCGATGGCGACAAACAGCGGGTGTTCCGGCACCTCGCCGCCCGCTTTTGTGCGCTCCGCCAGGAACGTTTGTGAGAACTTTTCCAGCGCGTCAGGGAGCTGGTAGCTGTGCTTCTCTTCCTGGGCCCAGGCCGTGACGCGCTCAATATATTTTGCCTGGTTGCCGCGGTTGAACTTGCGCCGATCGATACCGGAACGTTCAATAATCGCGTCGATTTCCCCCACACTGCTGGACCACTGCTGCTTCATGGTGGCGATGAGGCCGACGATCTTCTCATGGCGAGAGGCCAGGGTTTCGTCCGCAGGCGGGGGGGATTTGATTACCGGGGCTTCACCCTGCAGGTAACGATCAATGGACCGGAGTAACTCTTCCGGGCCTTTCCAGAGAGCGTGTACCGCTTCGGCAATATCGCGAGGCAGAGGATAACAGTGACGACGCCAGAAGTCGGCGCACGCCTGGTAGCGCAACAGGGATTCATCTTCGATGAGTTGCTGCTCGAAGAGCATGCCGGATTCAAAGGCATTCAGGCTGAGCATGCGCTGACAGAAGCCGTGGATAGTGAACACGGCGGCCTCGTCCATCTGCCGTTCCGCCAGCAGCAGCCACTGGGCCGCCTGCTGTGTGTCGTCAATCTCGTCCAGCAGACTGGCATACAGCGGGTTGTCCGTGCTCTGTCTCAGGCAGGCGATCCGCAGCTCGTGAATGTTGGCGCGGATACGGCCGCGCAGCTCTTCCGTCGCGGCTTCGGTGAAGGTCACCACCAGCAGCTCTTCCACGCTGAGCGGGCGACTGAAGGCTGCGCTGCCGCCCAGCCCGAGCAGCAGGCGCAGATAGAGTGCGGCGATGGTAAAGGTTTTTCCGGTTCCCGCTGAGGCCTCTATCAGTCGTTCCCCCTGTAACGGTAAACCCAGGGGATCAAGGGACTCGGCGGTATCGGTCATTCGTTCTTACTCCTGGGCAAAGATTGCTGCAATGCGCTCACGCTCTTCCAGACCGTCCAGCCTGCAGGCGGGGCAACGTCAGCTTTTTTACTCTGACTACCCGATACCTGGGACAGGATCGCCATCCCCTGCGGGGCAACCACCGCCTGGTGGAAGAAGTCGGCGACTTTCTGCGGCGTGAGCTGTTTTATCTCGGCCACTACTTTATCATGCGAATCGAAGCGCATATTACCCCGATCAAAATCTTTGCTGATCTTTGACGCCTCTTCGGCCAGGGTTTGCGGCGGCTGCGTAATCTGGGCGATCACCGCCTGCTGGATCTGAGCAAACTCTTCTGGCTTCATGGCGCGCAGCTTAGCTTCCGCCTGCGGGAAGAAGGCCTGGAAACGCTGCCAGAGATAATCCGGCTGTTTATCACTGCTTTGCAGCAGGAAGCCCATCCCCCACTGGCGGCCCACGTTCATCGAGAAAGCAAACACGGCATAGCCCAGCTGCTCTTCGGTACGTAACTGGGTGTAGAACCAGGGCTGGACGATCTGTCCGAGCATGGCGCTGTAGGCCGAGCTGGCGTATTCGTCATAGCCGGTTGGGACAAACACCGCCGCCAGCGCGGAGTCGGTGCTGCTGCCGGGTTTCTCGAAAATCACGTTCTGCTGTTTATCCACCAGCACATCCTGGTTGCGACACCATTCGGTTCCCTTCGCCCCCAGCTGAGTACGGACGTCCTGCGCCAGGGTTTTCGCCTGATCTTCGCTCATATTGCCGACCACCAGAAACTCCGGTCTGGCGTTGGTTTTCAGCGCCGCACGATAGGCCATCACCTCGTCAAGGGTGATGGACGGCAGCAGCGCCCGACGCTCTTCGCGCTGGAAATAAGGCACCTGCGACAGCATCTGCACCGGCATAATGGCCTGATCGAAGGCCTTACCCTTTTCGGCGGAGTCCATCATCTGGGCATACCAGGATTTGGCCTGCGCCAGCTGATCCTCGGTAGCGGTGTAGCTAAAGTAACCCTCCAGCAACGCCTTGAACAGCTGCGGCAGACGCTGGGTGTAGCCGTTGGCGTTAAGCATCAGGCCATTGTTGGCGTTAGTTGAGAAACCGATCCCGCCCACGGCGGCCTGGTTGCTGAGCTGATCCAGCGCAATGCCGGCCAGATAATCATTCAGGGCAAACATCACCTGGTTTTTGGCGCTGTCCATTGCTGCAGGGTTACGCAGTACCATGCTGACGTTGGCTTTCGGCTCGCTGGCGAAATAGCGGCTCGGGGTATAGACCACGCGCAGGTCAGACTCATCCACAATCAGCTGCGGTTTTGCATACTCTTTAGTGGGTTTGATCAGCGCGAAATCGTCCGGGATATAGGGGTTCACCTCCGGCAGCTTGAGCGCAATCGCGGCGGATCGCTTCTGCCAGTCGGCAAAAGTTTGCTCGCTGATTTTGTCCACCTGATATTCAGCGTTTACAAAGTAGGCGGTTTTGTTGTGCGGCTCGTCCGGGCTGATATACCAGATACGGGCGTTCTGCGGGGTCATCATTGCCAGACGGGCTTTGACGGCGTCAGCATCGTACCGATCCGCGATATTGACCGCATCCAGCGTATGCTCGACCGGCACACGGATCATGGTGTCGGCCAGCCACTCAACGTAGTCCATATCGCGGGTAATGGAGGGATAACGGAAGTCGAGATCCAGCACGTGGGCCAGCTCGTCGAAATAGCGTTTATCAACGCCTTTGTCACGCAGCAGCGACAGGTAGCTGAAAATGGCGGCAACCACCTCATCACGATGGGCCAGACCTTTATCAGTTAAGGTGGCGGAGATGGCCAGCACGCCGCTGTTGCCGTTGACGATCGGATCGGAATCCGCGCGGATCCCTTCCACCAGCCCCTGCTTTTGCAGCCAGTCGGACAGCGTGTCCGGGCTACGGTTACCAATCAGGTAGTTAACCAGTTCGTCGGTTTTGCTGCGAAACTGCGCGGTGTTGTTATCAATGCGGAATTCAACGCGCAGCACCTTACGCGGCATCGCGGGAACATAGTGAATGATTAAGCCTTTCTGCGCATCGGTGACGACCGGCACGGTGACTTCCGGGCGGGTAATATCTTTATTCGGAACGCGGCCGTAGGTATCGGCGGCGAGTTTCGCCAGCTCTGGCAGGGGTTTGTTGCTGTACACCACCGCTTTCATCAGATTGGCGGAGTAGTATTTATCGCGGAAGGCGTGCAGCGCATCAAGCACCGGGCTGCCCGGCTTGTCGCTCAGGGTTTCAAGATTACCGCCGGAAAAGCGGGAGCCAGGGTGCGCGGGGTTAATGGTTTCGGCGCTGACCTGTGCCATACGCATCCCGTCCCGGGTACGGGCCATCGTCAGCTCGGCATTAACGGCGTTGCGTTCGCGATCGGCATATTTTTTATCCAGCAGCGGAGCGGCAATGGCATCCGCAAGGCGATCGACCGCCCCTTCCAGCGCATCGTTTTCAACTTCAAGATAAAAGGCAGTACGGTACGGCGCGGTGCTGGCGTTATGGCTACCACCGTGCATTTTTAAAAATTCGGCCAGGCTGTCAGGCTGCGGGTACTTGGTTGAGCCCATCAGGGTCATATGTTCAAGATAGTGCGCAAGCCCCGGGTGGGATTCAGGATCTTCCAGCGAGCCCACCGGCACTACCAGCGCCGACAGTGACTTTACGGCCTGCGGATCGGAAACCAGCAGCACGACCATCCCGTTATCAAGGCGGATCGCCTGATATTCGCGGGTATCTTTATCGCTTTTGCGGATCGTTTCCTGAACGGGTTGCCAACCGGTATTTGCCTGACTGAGGGGGGCCCAAAGAGCGACGAACAAAACTAACGATTTCAACAAGGTGCTGCCTGGCATTCACTACCTCTTCATCACGGACATCATCATTAACACGCTTTGTGCCGGGCAGGCCAGCATCTCTTTGTGGCGTACATCAGTCCATGACAAGATGGGCATCATAAATGAATGCCCAAACCTGTGCAATTTTTACACAGGGCCAGGACTAATTAAATTTATACAGCGGCAACAGGTAGCGTCGGGCCTCGTCGGTGATGGCCTCAAAGTACTCGGGCTCAAGGGTTCGCCACAGGCGTTGATACCAGACGTCGTCCCCTTCCCCACGCACGATCATGTTGCCTTCATAAGCCTGCAAAAATTTGCTGCGCGCTTTTTGCAGGGTCGCATCATCCGTTAACATCGCATCATTTGTGGCGTCGTAACAGGTTTTAATCCATGCCCCCCCACTTTCTGGCAGCAGCAGCAGCGGCTTATTCATCCCCTGCCGGTAGCCTTCAACCAGCTGCGACAGATACTCCATGGCCTGGGCGGCAGGCAGCGCCGGGAAGCGCCATTCGCCGTCTTTACGTACAAATAACCGGCTCTCACCTTCGCCACCGCTCGCACAATAGACAAGGTGTTCCAGCCAAAGTTGCAAACCTTGCGAAACGCTGAGCATTGACGGACGCCAGCGCAGCAGTCCGTCAGGCTGTACGTGCTGCAGCCATCCCGTCAGATTGATACCGTTGCAGTTAAGATCGATCTCCATGTTCGTGCCGGGCTGGCGACACTCAATCACCCGGCCAGCGAGGGCCTGCATCTCTTCACACTGGGCATCCCAGGTAATTTCCCCGAAGGCGCCATATGGCAGCTGACCCGCCGCACGATAGCGACGGAACAGCTTCTGGGCATCCTCCTGCTCCACCAGCGCGTTCAGCAACTGCTGGTTTAACTGGTAGCGGCTTAACCCATCCAGGATAAACGGCTCCGCATCCGGGATCTCGCTCTCTTCGGAGCGGAAATGGACCTGCAACCGCATCTGGAAAAAGGCCCGCACCGGGTGGGCCCAAAAGCGCTGAAGTTGTTCAAACGCGACCGTATCCAACGGGAGCGGATCCAGCGTCTGGATAAAGTCGCCATGGGCCACCCCTTCCCGCTTCGCGGCCGGCAGCCACTCCCGGGCGTAGCTCTGCTGCTCGTTGTCCTTGTAGTTAACGGCATCAAACGGCATACGGCTGTGGCAGCAGGTGATATGCGCCTTCACGCGCTGTTCGCTTTCATCACAATTGAGGTGCTCATCCCCCGGCAGGTAGTGGCTTTGTCCGATGTAGTCCACCAGCTCCTGAACCAGCACCGAAGGGAAACGTTCGCTGTTGTCCTGAATTGAGCGGCCGATGTAGCTGATATAGAGCTGCTGTTGGGCGGAGATCAGCGCCTCGAGGAACAGGTAGCGGTCGTCATCGCGACGGCTACGGTCGCCGCGCTGGGACTGTTGGCTCATTAAATCAAACCCCAGCGGCGCCAGCGCGCGCGGGTAGACGCCGTCGTTCATGCCCAGCAGGCAGACTACTTTAAATGGAATGGAGCGCATCGGCATCAGAGTGCAGATATTCACCGGCCCGGCGAGGAAGCGCTGGCTGATACGCTCCTGATCGAGACGCAGCGTTAATTCATCGCGTAACAGCGAAAGAGGTATCGCTTCGCCATAGTGCGAGGAGATCCCCTCATCAATGATAGCCTGCCACTGCTGCTCGATTAGCGCCATCGCCGCTTCGGTTTCCTGATCCGGCAGGAAGAAATCATTGAGCATCTCCCGGCATACCGGCATCCACTCCTCGAGCGAGCGCGACTTCATCAGCTCCCGCCGCCAGCGGTTAAGCTGCATCAGCAGCGAAGCCAGATGACCCACCAGCTCGGCAATTAAGCCACTGGATTCGTCATACGGCAGGACGGCATTCCACTCTCCCTGGCTGCTCTCCATGGCGTAGCCGAGCAGCATACGCGTCAGGCCAAACTGCCAGGTATGCTGGCCTGTGACCGGCAGCTCAAACTCCTGCACGTTGTCATCGTCCATCCCCCAGCGAACGCCCGATTCGTTGACCCACTGACGCAGGTAGCGCAGCGCGTCCTCATCAATATCAAAACGAGCCGCCAGTACCGGCACGTCCAGCAGGGCCAGCACATCTTCCGGCACGAAGCGGCTGTCCGGCAGGGAAAGCAGGCTGACAAACGCCTGCAGGGCAGGATGCGACTGACGCGCCCGGCGGTCCGATATGGCAAACGGCAGGTAGCGATCGCCCGTCGCGCTGCCAAACACCGCCTGGATATAGGGGCTGTAGCTGTCGATATCGGCCACCATCACTACGATGTCGCGCGGCGTCAGCTGCGGATCGTCCTCCAGCATCGCCAGCAGTTTGTCATGCAGCACCTCCACCTCACGCTGCGGGCTATGGCACAGGTGAATGGTCACGCTGCGATCGTCAGGATCGAGCAGGCGCTTGTTGGCGCTGTTGGCAAACTCGGCGGCGGTGATGCCTGCCACCGCGCGGTTGTCCAGATCCAGAATATCCCGCTGCACGTTATGCAGCAGGCTGTCCGGGGTGATATCCGCAAAGGCATCGACATCCCCTTCTCCGGAAGCGGTAAGCTCGGAGAGCATGTAGATATAGTCGCGCCCCAGTTTTCCCCAGGAGGCCAGCAGCGGATTCGGCAGGTTCTGAATGCCCTGTTCGTCAAAGAGGTCAGCCGCCGTCTCGCTGTCTTTAAACAGCGGCACCGCGCGTTCGTCAAACAGGCGACGACGCTGGCGCGTGACGATGCGGGCCAGCCAGCGGGCATCCTGAATGTCTCCCCAGTAATGCCGGCAGGGATTGGTGAAAAGAATATGAATATCGATATGCCGGCCCAGCGCATTCAGCGCTCTCAGATAAACCGGCGGCAAGGCGGAGATCCCGCAGATAAAGACCCGGGATGGCAATCCGGCAGGCGGCGCAGAGGCCGACTCCAGCGTCGCGATAAAACGTTCATAGAGGTTGGCACGGTGCCACTGCGGCTGACCCAGCTTTTCAGTGTGTTCCACCAGCGCTTTCCACAGCGGCGCCTGCCAGACCTGCGCCTGGTCAAGGCCGTCAATCAGTTCTCCTGCTTCCCAGCGCGTTAACCACTCGGGGCGATAGACCAGATACTGGTCATAGAGATCGGCAGTACGCGACGCCAGCTGAAACAGCTTTCGTTTATCGGTATCGTCGTTCAGGTAGTGGCGCAGCATGGCGAACTCATCATGCGTCAGCATCTCCGGCAGCAGCGTCATCAGCTTCCAGCTCATGCTCTGTTTGTTGAACGCGCTCTGTTTGGGGATCTCCGGCAGTACGCGAACAAACATATCCCAGATAAAACTGGCGGGCAGCGGGAAATCAATGTTGGCGGCAATGCCAAACTTTTGCGACAGGGACATCTGCAGCCACTGGGCCATACCGGTGCTTTGAACCAGGATCATCTCCGGTTCAAAGGGATCGTCGAGCCGCTGCTGCTCGACGATAAATTCCATCAGTGCTTCCAGCACATCAAGACGGTTTGAGTGGTAGACCCTTAACATTGCTGCTCCCAACTACTGGCTAACCGGGCAGTGCAGGCGCGTCATCTGACCCTGCCGACCCAATGGAGAAATAAGTGAGACCGAGATGCTGACACATCCGGCCGGTGTTGTCTGCACCCTGTTTACCTGCCAGCCTGGAGGGTTCTCCCTGGCGGCCAGCTGTGACTGAGACCAGACATGACGCCAGAGCTGACGATACTGCTCAAGGGTGACAAACCGGCTGGCTAACACACGATGGTAACCCGCCAGCCCGGTGACGACCATTACCATCAGCATCATGGCCAGTAAGACCTCAACGATGCTGAACCCCTTCTGTTTCGCTACGGTTGCTGACATAACGCCCTCTCCATCAGGGGACAGAAATCGCTCCAGCCCTGCGGCGAGAAATGTACGCCGCTGGCCGTCACCTCGCCCAGCCGCCACAGCGTCGCGCTACCGCTGCTGGCGATAAGCAGCGCGCGTTCCTCCAGAATGCGTAAGCAGACGCGCCAGGGCTGCTGCGGATGCTGACGGCATGCATATTCAGCCTGGGTTTGCCAGGAGAGCATTCTTCCCCATTCCAGCGCGGACTGGGCTATCGCCTGATGCTGTATCGCCTGACGTTCCGTACTAACGATGCGCATCAGGGCAGCCAACTGCTGGTTGAGCCCGGCCAGCATCAGGCTGCCAAGAATCAGCAGCAGGAGCACCAGCGCCAGCGACGACATCCCTTGCTGACGGTTCACAGATTAAACCCGGTCACGACGTGGCGCGCCTCGGCCACGCCATCGCGCTGTCCGTTGACGGAGGCCACCAGCGTCAGGCTCAGCTCCGGGGCGAAGCCCGCACGTAAAATGCGTTGCACCTGAAAACGCTGAACCCTGATCCTGTCAGGGTCGGTCATTCTCTCCCAACCCTTACCCTCGCACTGCGTCGCACCTCGCAAAGTTTCCAGTGCGCCGCCGTTCAGACGAAAGCCGGTCTGCTCGGCGGCGGCTGAGGGTAAGGTTTCCCAGCGGCCGTTGCTGTTTTCATCCCACTGGACAATAACGCATTCGCCGCGCAGACCAATTTTCAGCGCCTCGCCTTCGCACTTGCCCGCGCAATACCCCGCCCGTTGCAGGTGCTTACCGATGCCGTTTATGCGCAGCCAGAGCTCCTCTTGCAGCTCCTGCTGCTTCGTCAGCACCATTATCGACCGCTGTAGCGCGGGCAAGAATCGCGCCGCGCTCATCAGCAGCACGCTGCTTATCGCCATCGCGATCAGCACTTCGGTCAGGGAAAATCCCTGCTGCTTTACCGGCATGCGAACTCCCCCTTTCCGTTGCACATGCGGATACGCCCCCATGCGGAAATGAGGATCAGCCACTCTCCGGCCTGGCTTTGCAGACGTACTCTTCCGGCCCAGGCGGTATCCCGTAAACCGTAAAACCCCAGCGCAGGCGTTAGCTCGGTGACCTGAATGTCAGACCACTGCGGCATGAGTACAAAAGCATTATCCGCCAGGCACGCCGGGATGCCGGTCTTTAACAGACACCACTGTTTGCCCGCCCGTTTCAGGGTCACAATATGGTCCCGGTTATTCCGCCAGGCATCATTTCGCAGCACCACCAGGTAATCCCGTACCTGGCGCGCCGTCTGCCACAGCTGCTGTTGCTGCTGCCAGCGCCGCCAGCCGTACAGCCCTGCCGCACTGAGCGTCACGATCAGCGAGAGGGCGATCAGCATTTCCATGAGGGTAAAGCCCTTTTCCTTTTTCATGGCGGCAGTGTGCCGTGAAGAAAAAAACAGTTCGAGGGGCAGATGTGCAGATTACGAGGCGGCTTCAGCACTTTCGAGGGAGTTTCAGCGCGTTGCAATTCACGCGGACGCAGGCTCGCAAAACCATCACGAGGGCATAAAAAAACCGGCGCGAAAGGCGCCGGTTGTGTCAGGATTGCAGCCTCAGATGGCTACAGGGGCTTTAATCCCCGGATGCGGGTCGTAGCCCTCAATTTCGAAATCTTCGAAGCGATAGTCGAAAATGGAGTCCGGTTTACGTTTGATGACCAGCTTCGGCAGCGCACGCGGCTCACGGGTCAGCTGCAGGTGGGTCTGCTCCATATGGTTGCTGTACAGGTGGGTATCCCCACCGGTCCAGACAAAATCCCCCACTTCCAGGTCACACTGCTGGGCCATCATATGCACCAGCAGCGCATAGCTGGCGATGTTGAACGGCAGGCCGAGGAACACGTCGCAGGAGCGCTGGTAGAGCTGGCAGGAGAGCTTGCCATCCGCTACGTAGAACTGGAAAAACGCGTGGCACGGGGCCAGCGCCATCTTATCCAGTTCGCCAACGTTCCAGGCCGACACGATGATACGGCGCGAGTCTGGATCGTTTTTCAGCTGGTTCATCACGGTAGTGATCTGGTCAATATGGCGGCCATCCGGCGTCGGCCAGGCGCGCCACTGCTTGCCGTAGACCGGGCCCAGATCGCCGTTTTCATCCGCCCACTCGTCCCAGATGGAGACGTTGTTCTCGCGCAGATAGGCGATATTGGTGTCGCCCTGCAGGAACCAGAGCAGTTCATGAATGATCGAGCGTAAATGGCAGCGCTTGGTCGTGACCAGCGGAAAGCCTTCCTGCAGGTTGAAGCGCATCTGGTGGCCAAAAATGGAGATCGTACCGGTGCCGGTGCGATCGTTCTTTGGCGTGCCCTCATCGAGCACTTTTTGCATCAGTTCAAGATACTGTTTCATGATTCCTCAGGAGACCTGTTGCTGTGGACGACGATACGCCCAGACCATCATCAAGATGCCTGCCACAATCATTGGCACAGAGAGGATCTGTCCCATGCTGATGTACTGCACCCACGCACCGGTAAACTGCGCATCCGGCTGGCGGAAGAACTCAACGATGATGCGGAACGCACCATAACCGATCAGGAACAGGCCCGATACGGAGCCCGTCGGGCGCGGCTTGCGGATGAACAGGTTCAGAATGATAAACAGCACCACACCTTCCAGCGCCATCTCGTACAGCTGGGACATATGGCGCGGCAGAACGCCGTAGGTATCGAAAATCGACTGCCACTCCGGATGCGACGGCAGCAGCGCGATATCTTCGGCACGGGACTGCGGGAACAGCATGGTGAATGATACGCTCGGATCGACGCGGCCCCAGAGTTCGCCGTTGATAAAGTTACCGAGACGACCTGCGCCCAGACCAAACGGGATCAGGGGTGCAATAAAATCAGCCACCTGGAAAAAGCTGCGTTTGGTACGTTTGGCGAAGATGACCATTACCAGGATGACGCCGATCAGGCCACCGTGGAAGGACATGCCGCCATCCCAGACGCGGAACAGGTAGAGCGGATCGGCCAGGAAGACCGGGAAGTTATAGAACAGCACATAGCCGATACGTCCACCGAGGAAAACGCCGAGGAAACCGGCATACAGCAGGTTTTCCACTTCGTCTTTGGTCCAGCCGCTGCCAGGGCGTTTGGCACGACGGCCAGCCAGCCACATGGCAAAGACGAAACCGACCAGATACATCAGACCGTACCAGTGAAGCGCAACGGGTCCTACTGAGAAAATGACCGGATCAAACTCCGGAAAATGCAGATAGCCACTGTTCATCTGTCACCACAAGATGTTGTTATTCCGCTGAAAGTGGACAGCGGCAGAGATGCGCGCAGAGGTGTACCCTGCGCTCCAAAGTTGCGAATCATAGCACAAGCGAGCGTGGAGGTTGCGCCCGAGATGTAAAAGATGTGTATAGAGACTTCGCGCAGTTTGTATCCCTCCCCGAGGAGGAAGGGATACCCGGTGCTTAACGCCCGCCGCGGATCAGGCCGCCCATGCCGCGACGCTCCATAAAGGCCGCCACCTGATGGCGTACTTCCGTTGCCAGCTGTGCTTCAAGACTGCGTTTCGCCAGCAGCTGCGCCTCTTCGAAGTCGATATGGCGCAGGAGATACTTCACGCGGGCGACGGAGCGTCCGTTCATGGATAAGTGACGGAAGCCAAGGCCAATCAGGATCGCCACACACATTGAGTCACCGGCCATCTCGCCGCACAAACGCAGGTCAAGCCCCTGCTCTTGTGCCTCGCGGGCAATCATCGCCAGCACGCGCAGCATTGCCGGGTGCAGGCTATCGTAAATACTCGCCACCCGCGTGTTGTTGCGATCCACCGCCAGCATGTACTGGGTCAGGTCGTTGGTACCCACCGAGATGAAATCAACCCGGCTCGCCAGCTGCGGCAGCATAAAGACCATTGAGGGGACTTCGAGCATCACCCCAATACGCGGTTTCGGAATTTCGTAGCCGATCATCTCTTCGACTTCACGCCCGGCGCGTTCGATCAGACGGCGGGCCTCATCGATCTCGTCAATGCTGGTGACCATCGGCAGCAAAATGCTGAGGTTACCGGTGGCGGCATTGGCGCGCAGCATGGCGCGCACCTGGATCAGGAAGATCTCCGGCTGATCGAGGGTAATGCGGATCCCGCGCCAGCCCAGGCAGGGGTTCTCTTCGCTGATCGGCATGTACGGCAGTTGCTTATCCGCGCCAACGTCCAGAGTGCGCAACGTCACCGGTTTGTCGTTGAACATCTGCAACATGCCCTGATACTGCGCGACCTGCTCCTCCTCAGAAGGGAAGCCGCTTTGCAGCATAAACGGGATTTCTGTGCGATAGAGACCAATGCCATCGATGCGGCTGCCGAGCTTCTCTTCGTGTTCCGGGCTTAACCCGGCATTGAGCATCACTTTGATTCGCTCACCGCTTTTCAGCGCCGCAGGCTGATTAACATCATCTTCGGCAAGACGGCTCAGCTCATTCTCTTCGCTGATAAGCTTTTGATATTCCTGCAACAGCACCGGTTCAGGATCGACCAGCAGTTCGCCGCGATAGCCGTCGACCACCAGCGTGCGTCGGTGCAGTGCCGAGGGCTGAATGTCCGCGCCCATCACCGTCGGGATCCCCAGCGCACGCACCATAATGGCGGCATGGGAGTTGGCGGCACCATCGCGTACCACGATCCCGGCCAGCCGATCCTGCGGCAGTTCCGCGAGGGTGGTTGCAGATAGCTCATCCGCCACCAGCACAAAGCGCGGCGGCCAGGTGTTGGCCCCCTGGATGGTGTCATCGAGATGGAACAGCAGACGCTGGCCTAAGGTGCGCAGATCCCCGGCACGCTCTTTCAGATAGCCGTCGGTTAAGGCGGCAAACTGTTCGGCGAATTTTTCGATGATCTTTTTGACCGCCCACTCCGCGACCGAGCCGCTGTCGACCTCGTCAAACAGCTCCCGACGCAGCCGGGCATCGGACAGCAGGTGCGAATAAAGATCGAAGATCGCCGCCGTCTCTTTCTGCGCCCCGGCAGCAAAACGCTTGCTGTAGCGGCGAAACTCGTTGGCGGCCTCTTCCAGCGCGCCGGTAAGACGTTCGCGCTCAAGGGCGGTATCCAGCGTCGAGGCTTCGTAAACCTGCTCCATTAACGGCAGCGTGGCGTCCATCCAGCCTTCTGCAATCGCGACGCCCGGCGAGGCCGGTAAAGCGCGAATGCGCGTCTGCCGGTACTGACCAAAGAGCGCTGCCAGCTGGGACTGGGAGAGGATGGCGGCCATTTGCGTGGCAAGCGTAACGAGGAACGACTCTTCGCTTTCATCGTACTGGCGCAGCTCACGCTGCTGTACTACCAGCACGCCAAGGAGCTGACGGCGCTGAATAATGGGTACGCCGAGGAATGCGCGGAAGCGCTCCTCTTTTACGGAGGGGATGTATTTAAAGCTGGGGTGTTTCTGCGCATCGGCAAGGTTGATGGGTTCCGCCAGTCGCCCGACCAGACCCACAACACCTTCATCAAATGCCAGCGCAACGGTACGACCACGCGGTTTTTTTAATCCGCGCGTGGCCATAAGGTAGTAACACCTGCGGTCGTGGTCGGCCAGATAGACCGAACACACCTCGGTTTCCATCGCAAGGCAGATATCCGTGACCAGAATATCCAGCGCCTCGTTGAGCCGTGGGGCACTGGCCACCTTCTCGACTATTTCGCGCAGGCGGGTGAGCATAATGTGCGTAGCTTAACCTCTTTTACGTCGCCAGGCAGGTGCGCTCTGCGGCTTAGGAGGGGTCTCCTGCAGCAACATCACAGCACTTGCGAACTCTTTCATCACCCTACGGTAAACGTCGCGCTTAAACGACACGACCTGACGAACGGGATACCAGTAGCTGACCCAGCGCCAGCCATCAAATTCGGGCGTGCTGCTGGTTTGCATATTGATATCCGCATCGCTGCTCACCAATTGCAGAAGAAACCATTTCTGTTTCTGGCCGATACATACCGGCTTTGTGTCCCAACGCACCAAACGCTTCGGTAACTTGTAACGCAACCAGTTGCGGGTCGAAGCCAGAATGCGAACATCCTTGCGGCTTAAGCCAACTTCTTCGAACAGCTCCCGATACATCGCTTGCTCTGCGGACTCTCCTGGATTGATCCCACCTTGGGGAAATTGCCAGGAGTGCTGACCATATCGCCGGGCCCACATAACCTGACCCTGGCGATTACAAATTACGATACCTACATTCGGGCGGTAGCCATCGTCATCAATCACCGGACTACCCCAAACTAAACCTTATATATAAATGATTGTTTCACACTCCAGTGAGGCGGTAAACCACTCTCTTTCTGGCCTGGAGCCTAATAACATTTGAATAACTCACAATTATCAGCTGAGTTATAAACAGATGACCGGTCTGAAGGGCAATTTTATTCACTTTTTCTGTGGATAGAGTTGTGAAGAAGTGTGGAATTACCGATGGACAACCCAGATCACTCTGAATATTACAGAGATGAGTGATTTTTACAAATCACTATAATTCATGGAGTTAAATTATAAATTACCTGAATTACACGGCATAGTGTGATGTACATCACCTTAAAGATCCTGGCACTGATGAAAGATCGAACAACGTCGGTTTTATCCACAGATTGTGCCAATAAGTTAGGCACATTTTGTCTGATTTTTCGATTTTCGTCCCACGTCAAGGCTGTAAATGGAAACAGTAGTGGGGGTTATTCCCAGTTATCCCATTTTTCTGTGGATAACAGGGTGTAAGATCCTGTTTATTGTCAGTGACCAGATTTGAACAACCGGGAGAGCTCCCTTAGCGAAACGGAATTACAGGTGATAAAAAGGCTGATAAATCATCCACCTGGCACCAGCAAAAAGAAAAAGATAAACTCAGACCGTGCGGTGGAAAACTGCTGTTCACTTTTTAACCAGAAGGCAACGATCATGCTTCCCCTTGTTCCCCTGACGTCTCCCCCCGCAACGGAAGCGGCATTACTGCAACAAGCGCAACGCCTGGCGGGATACTCGCTGGGAGAACTCGCCGCCCTGGCCGGTCTGCCCATTCCACCCGATCTTAAGCGTGATAAGGGATGGACGGGCATTCTGCTGGAGCTGTGGCTGGGGGCCAGCGCGGGCAGCAAACCTGAACAGGATTTTGCCGCGCTGGGGGTGGAGCTGAAGACCATTCCGATCGACAGCCTGGGCCGTCCGCTGGAAACCACCTTTGTCTGCGTGGCGCCGTTAACCGGCAATACCGGGATCACCTGGGAGAGCAGCCACGTGCGGCATAAGCTAAAGCGCGTGCTGTGGATCCCGGTGGAGGGCGATCGGGCGATCCCGCTGGCGGCACGGCGCGTCGGTGCGCCGTTGATCTGGAGCCCGGATGAGGAGGAAGATCGTCAGCTGCGCCTGGACTGGGAGGAGTTGATGGACATGATCGTGCTGGGTCAGGTTGAGCGTATCACCGCCCGCCACGGTGAAGTGCTCCAGCTGCGGCCCAAAGCGGCAAACAGTAAAGCCCTCACCGAGGCCATCGGCGCGCGCGGGGAACCGATCCTGACCCTGCCCCGCGGCTTTTATTTGAAAAAGAACTTCACGGGTGCGCTGTTAGCCCGTCACTTTCTACTGAATACCTGATTTTTTAGCCAGAATTATGCCGTTTATCACATATTTGCCTGTTTTTTCAGATTTCACCGCTTTGTGAAAACCAATGCCCGGGTTATTACTACAATAAGATGTGATACGAGCCAGGTGGAGGTAATAAGAATGAAAAAATGGGCAGTGATAATCTCGGCTGTTGGTTTAGCGTTTGCCGTTTCAGGTTGTAGCAGCGATTACGTCATGGCGACGAAAGATGGCCGCATGATCCTGACCGACGGCAAACCCGAAGTCGACGATGATACCGGTCTGGTCAGCTACCGCGATCAGCAGGGTAATAATATGCAGATTAACCGCGACGACGTTTCGCAGATTATCGAAAGATAGTATTGAAGGTCAGCAACTTGCTGGCCTTTTGATTTTTCTCTTCCCCTTTCGCTTCCCCTCTGCCATGTTTATTGTCCTTCGTCGGGAATTTCCTGACACGCTTAACATGTCAACTAAGGAAGCCGGCTATGCAATATCACCGTATCCCCCATAGCGCTCTTGAGATAAGCCAACTGGGGTTGGGCACGATGACATTTGGTGAACAAAATAGCGAAGCCGATGCCCATGCACAACTCGATTATGCCGTCAGCCAGGGCATTAACCTGATTGACGTTGCTGAAATGTACCCGGTTCCGCCACGCCCGGAAACCCAGGGCTTAACCGAAACCTACGTCGGCAACTGGCTGGCAAAACGCGGCAACCGCGAAAAGCTGATTGTTGCCTCCAAGGTCAGCGGCCCGTCGCGCAATAACGACAGCGGCATTCGCCCGAATCAGATCCTCGATCGTAAGAACATCCGCGCCGCGCTGGACGCCAGTCTGACGCGTCTGCAGACGGATTACCTCGACCTGTATCAGGTTCACTGGCCTCAGCGTCCGACCAACTGCTTCGGCAAGCTCGGCTACAGCTGGAGCGACAGCGCACCGGTCGTCACGCTGCTGGAAACCCTGGAAGCCTTAACCGAATGCCAGCGCGCGGGGAAAATCCGCTACATCGGCGTCTCTAACGAAACGGCCTTCGGCGTGATGCGCTATCTGCATCTGGCGGATAAGCACGACCTGCCGCGCATCGTCACCATCCAGAACCCCTACAGCCTGCTGAACCGCAGCTACGAAGTGGGTCTGGCGGAAGTGAGCCAGTATGAAGGCGTTGAGCTGCTGGCCTACTCCTGCCTCGGTTTCGGCACGCTGACCGGTAAGTATCTCAACGGTGCAAAACCGGCGGGGGCGCGTAATACGCTGTTCAGCCGCTTTACCCGTTACAGCGGCGAGCAGACGCAGAAAGCGGTGGCGGCCTATGTGGATATCGCCAGACGTCACGGGCTCGATCCGGCGCAGATGGCGCTGGCCTTTGTGCGCCGTCAACCGTTTGTAGCCAGCACCCTGCTGGGCGCAACCACCATGGAACAGCTGAAAACTAACGTTGAAAGCATCCATCTGGAGCTGAGCGAAGAGGTGTTAGCGGAGATTGAAGCGGTGCATCAGGTGTATACCTACCCGGCACCCTGACAAAAGCAAAAAGGCAACGTAAGTTGCCTTTTTAATAGGTGCGCCCTCTTCTCGTGGGCTAAGGGATCCCCACCAAAAATATTCACACGGACTATCCCCTCTCCCTTGAGGGAGAGGGTTAGGGTGAGGGGGAGCATGCGACTCAGGAGGTGGTTCCGTTCACCTCAGGTTCCTTGCTTCTCTGCCAGGCCTGAACCGGTGAACGTGCCAGGGGGGCTCGCCGCCTCGCCCCGGCCTTCCGGAAACGCTTCGGCGATTTTCAGCCGGACCAGGGAGTCGCTGTAAGCCCTTTATTATCAGGTGATTATTTCATTGCTTTAAAGGCAATAAAATTACTGAGGATTCCTCTGCCTCGTGGAAGAGGGCATCAAATCGCTCCGGCGCCGCCTGATTGCCCGGCGGCGCTGCGCTTGCCGGGCCTACAAAGTCAAAGGCAAGGTTTGTAGGTCGGGTAAGGCGAAGCCGCCACCCGACACATCCGCCAGGTCAAAGGCAGGGTTTGTAGATCAGGTAAGGCGTAGCCGCCACCCTATCACCGCCGACGCTGCCAGATCCACAGCGCCGCAATCGCCAGCGCAAACAGGCCACCAAAGCCGACCCCAATGCCCACCACCGGCACACCCACCTTAACGGCCAGCGAGTAAAGTCCGAGCATCAGCAGCATGGCGGCATTTTCGCCGAGATTTTGCACCGCGATGGCGTTGCCTGCCCCGACGGTCTGCTTCCCGCGCTCCTGCAGCAGCGCATTCAGCGGCACCACGAAGAAACCACCGCAGATCCCCATCAGGAACAGCAGCGCATAGGCTGGCAACAGCGCATGCTGCAGCGCGAAGATCAGCACCACAACGCCGATCAGGATCCCGGCGGGCATGCAGCGTGCGACGGTTTGCAGCGTTACCAGCTTCGCTGCGGCCCCCGCACCCAGCACAATGCCCACTGCCACCATCGCATTGAGATAGGTCGGCGTGGCGTTATCGGTAATGCCCAGCGCCGTCGGCACCCACAGCACCAGCAGGAAGCGCAGCGTCACCCCCGCGCCCCAGAACATGCTGGTTCCCAGCAGCGAGAAGCGGGTTTCGCCGTTCCGCCACAGCACGCGGCAGGCGTTGAAGAAGCTGGCGGTCATCGGGGTAAAGCGCCAGGATTGACCCGGACGGGCCGCCGGCAGTTTCGGGATAAACAGGTTGGCGATCACCGCCCCGGCATACATCACCGCGCAGATCCCCAGCGCCGCCAGCACGTGCCAGTCTGCCAGCACCCCACCCGCCATCGAGCCCAGCAGGATCGCCGCTATGGTCGAGGCCTCCATCAGCCCGTTGGCTTTGACCAGCTTATCGCCCGTCGTCAGTTCACCGAGGATACCGTACTTGGCGGGGGAGTAGGCTGCCGCCCCGATCCCCACCAGCGTATAGCCAATAAATGGATTCACGCCAAAGCAGATGCTGGCGGCACCCAGCAGCTTCAGGCTGTTGGCGAACATCATCACCCGCCCTTTGGCGAAGCTGTCCGCCACCTGACCGACAAAGGGGGCGAAAAGGATGTAAGCGCCCACAAACACCATCTGCAGGATCGGCTGGCTCCAGTCCGGGTAAAACTGGGATTTGAGCAGCGCCAGGGTGGCAAACAGCAGCGCGTTATCACCAAAGGCAGAGAGGAACTGGGCGGCAGTAACCGCCATCATCCCCTTCGACCAGATGGAGGTGTTAGTGGGTACTGACTCACTCATTATGCGACTCCGCCTGGTCAACCATGCCTTTGAGGGTGACAAAATCCGGTTTGCCGCTACCCAGCACCGGGAGTTGTTTCAGATAACGAATATCGCGTGGAACGGCCAGTTCCGGGATACCATGTTCACGCGCATGCTGAAGAAGCTGCTCGCGCTTCAGCTCGCTGTCAGTGGTGAAGAGCACCAGCGCCTCACCTTTGCTGGCATCGGCTTTCACCGCCGTGGCGTGCATTTTGTCTGCCGATACGGCCAGCGCCAGCTGTTCCACCATCTCCAGCGACACCATTTCTCCGGCAATTTTGGCAAAGCGTTTTGCGCGACCCTGGATCTGCACATAGCCCTGCTCGTCAAAGCGCACAATGTCCCCTGTGTCGTACCAGCCGGTCTCCACTTCACCGTTAACGTTTTCCGCCGTCGGCACTTCCAGCACGCCCGGATTTTCTACCCGCAGGTAGCCGTTCATCACGTTCGGCCCTTTCAGCTGCAGGCGTCCGCCCTCTTCGATACCCGGAACGGCGAGCAGACGCGCGTCCATCCCCGGTAAAATGCGCCCGACGGTGCCGGGTTTCGCCGCCATCGGCACGTTAATGGAGACCACCGGCGCGCACTCGGTCACGCCATAGCCTTCCAGAATGCGCAGGCCAAATTTGTCCTGCCACAGCTGGCGGGTGCTCTCCTGCAGTTTTTCCGCCCCGGCTACCACATAACGCACGCGGTGGAAATCATAGGGATTGGCAAAACGGGCGTAGTTGCCGAGGAAGGTCGAGGTGCCGAAAATCACCGTACAGTTACGGTCGTAGGTCAGCTCCGGCACGATGCGGTAGTGCAGCGGACTCGGGTAGAGGAATACTTCGGCCCCGGTCAGCAAGGGCGTGAACAGCCCCACCGTCAGGCCAAAGGAGTGGAACAGCGGCAGCGCCGACATAAAGCGATCCCGGGCGGTGAAGTCGGCGATGGTTTTGATCTGCTCGACGTTAGCCAGCAGGCTTTTATGGCTGTGAACCACCCCTTTCGGGCTCCCTTCCGAACCGGAGGTAAAGAGGATCACCGCGGCATCTTCCGGCTGCTGTTTAACCTGCGCCAGGTGCGGCATCAGCAGGTGAGCAAAAATCCACAGCTTGTCGCCAGCGGTAACTTCCGCTTTCAGATCTTCGAGGAAGACCCAGCGCACCTGGGTGAGCTGCTCCGGCAGATGCCAGAGTTTACCTTTATCGAGGAAGGTACGTGAGGTGAACACGGTGTTGATCTGCGCGGCGGTGATGGCGCTACCGAGCCCCTTCACGCCGGCGGTGTAGTTCAGCATTGCCGGGATACGCCCGCGAGAAACGGCACCAAAGATCACCGCGGCGCTGATCCCGGCGTTGGGCAGCATCAGGCCGATCTTTTCCCCCTGCTTGCTGTATTTTTCGAGAATACGGCCCACAAACAAGGTCTTGGTCAGCAGCTTGTGATAGCTATCAGGGGCGAAATTGATATCGTCGATACAGTTTTTCTTCGCGCCATAGCGGTACATCGCCGTCAGCAGCGACTCATACAGGGTCTCCCGCGGGCGCACCGCCATCCGGGCTTCCATCATGACCTGATGCAGCATCTCACCGGCGATTTTACGTCGATCCCGGGCACGGGGCGCGTCGGGCATTGGCAAGGAGGTCGGC
Source organism: Leclercia sp. TB492 (assembly GCF_049974505.2). Lineage (NCBI taxonomy): Bacteria > Pseudomonadati > Pseudomonadota > Gammaproteobacteria > Enterobacterales > Enterobacteriaceae > Leclercia > Leclercia sp. TB492. Next base: position 3,824,859 of record NZ_CM127572.1, read on the forward strand.
GGCAGCAGATGCAGGGTGATGCGCGGGAACAAGCGCTGTTTCACCAGCCCTTTCAGGCGGCTGAAAAAGGTCAGTTCTGCCCCTTCAATGCGCACCGGCACCACAGTGGCACCGGATTTCGCTGCCACAAAGCCCGCGCCGTCATAGATTTTCATCAGCGAGCCGGTAATGGAGATACGCCCTTCCGGGAAGATCACCACCGGACGCCCCTGCTCAATCAGACGCACCAGGTGTTTGATCATCATCGGTTTGGTCGGGTCGAGCGGGACAAAATCAATCAGCTTCGTCAGCCAGCGCATGTACCACTGCTTGCTGACGGAGGTGTAGACCGCAAATACCGGACGCACGGGTAAAAACAGCGCCAGCAGGATACCGTCAATAAAGGAGACGTGGTTGGGGGTAATAAGAACGCGATCGGCGTGCAATGCCCGGGTGTCGCCCGTCAGACGGACGCGAAAAAGAATACGGAACAGCGTGCGGAAGAACCCAAATAGCATTTCAACTCCCTTTGCCTTTCAATTAGCCGGGTTACGGTAAATTGTGGCAGATTACACGAGAAGTGCAGCAGGAGCGACAGCCGGATAAAGACAAAAAAAAACCTGCGCATCTGCGCAGGCTGGTGCAAGAGATGAGTACGCAGTACGTACTAAGAATTCTCACCAATCAATACCTCTGGGATCTTGATTGTGGATCCAGGCCATCGACTTCACCAGCGCAAAAAAGCAAGGGAATGAGCCGAAGTGCAACCAGGTGTGAATTTCTTCGGCGGCTGTTACATGTTGAACAACAAGCAAAAAAAACCTGCGTAAGAACGCAGGCTGGTGTAAAGCGTGTCAGTTAACCGCGGGTCAACTTCACCTATCAATACCTCTGGGATCTCAAATGTAGCAACGGCGACTAAATCCCTGCCAGCAGACAATCGCAACAGCCTGAGGCAAAGTGTAACCAAAGATTCAAATTCACCCGCTTCTGTCACGCTTCGCTGTGTAACGATTACACAATTTCCGCAGCCACGTGTCACCTTTGTGAATTGCCTCACCGCCCTGCGCTTGAATACGCCTGACTTTTCCGCAACACTATTTAGTGTGTAAACGCTTACCCCAATGAGAAGGTAGAGAATGGCGACAATTAAGGATGTGGCCCGACTGGCGGGTGTTTCTGTCGCCACGGTTTCACGCGTCATCAATAATTCCCCCAAAGCCAGCGAAACCTCCCGCCAGGCGGTGCTGACCGCCATGGAGTCACTGAACTATCACCCGAACGCCAACGCCCGGGCGCTGGCTCAGCAGTCCACCGATACCGTCGGGCTGGTGGTGGGCGATGTGTCGGATCCCTTTTTCGGCGCGATGGTGAAAGCCGTCGAGCAGGTCGCCTACCACACCGGCAATTTTCTGCTGATCGGCAACGGTTACCACAATGAGCAGAAAGAGCGTCAGGCGATTGAGCAGCTGATCCGCCATCGCTGCGCGGCACTGGTGGTGCATGCCAAAAAGCTGTCGGATGAAGAGCTAGTTCATCTGATGAAGCAGATCCCCGGCATGGTAATTGTGAACCGTATTATTCCCGGCTATGAGCAGCGCTGTGTGTCGCTGGACGATCGCTACGGCGCCTGGCTTGCCACCCGCCACCTGATCCAGCAGGGACATACCCGCATCGGCTACCTCTGCTCCAATCACGCCATATCTGACGCCGAAGATCGGCTGCAGGGCTACTACGATGCACTGCGCGAGAACGACCTGCCCTGCAACGATCGTCTGGTCACTTACGGTGAACCCGATGAGCGCGGCGGTGAGCAGGCGATGACGGAGCTGCTTGGACGGGGGCGTAACTTTACGGCGATCGCCTGTTACAACGACTCTATGGCCGCCGGAGCAATGGGGGTGCTGAACGATAACGGGATTGACGTGCCGGGAGATATTTCGCTGATCGGCTTCGATGACATCCTGATCTCGCGCTATGTACGGCCGCGGCTGACTACGGTGCGCTACCCAATCGTCACCATGGCGACCCAGGCGGCGGAGCTGGCGCTGTCACTGGCGGACAAACGTCAGCCGCCGGAGATTACGCATGTCTTCAGCCCGACGCTGGTGCGTCGTCACTCGGTCACACCACCGGCAGAGTCCGCCAGCGAATAGCGGTAGAGATGCACGGTTTTGTCCGGGTACTCCAGACCGTCACCCATGTAGTGCCAGCCGTAGCGTTCATAGAAATCGCGGCAGGCGGACCAGAGATGCAGTTCGCGATAGCCGATCCCGGCTGCATATTTCTGCACGTGCTGCTGTAATTTCCCCGCCAGCCCCTGCCCGCGCGCGGCTTCATCCACGTACAGCGCCGCCAGCCACGGATAGAGATCCTGGCGGGTGATCAGGTCGCAGCGCCATAGCCCCACCGTGCCGAGTAGCTGTTCACCCTGAGTGGCAATAAAGGTCAGCGGCAGCGCGCCCGGCGTTTGACTGTAAGTCACTACGCTGGCAAAAAAGTCGCGCGGCAGCCCGTCGCCAAAGGCCTGCCATAGCCAGTCGATCACCTGCTCCGCATGCTGTGGGGCGGCGTACAGCGGTTGAATAATCACACCAGCTTCCCCTGGAAAATGGGCACCGACTCAAACAGATAGCCGTCAAAGTCCGGGGCATCTTCATCGGAGAGTTCCAGCAGGCTCTTTTTGACATTTTCCAGATGCTGGAACATCGCCTGCCAGGCCCCCATCACGTCGCGGCGACGCAGGGCGGCCAGAATAGTCTGCCTGTCGCCCAGCCACTTCAGGCGATACGCCCTGCTGGCGATATGAACGTTAAACTGCTGCCACAGTGGACTGCTGTCCATGTGGTGCCAGACGCTTTCGACGGTCGCCAGCAGCATCTGGTTCTGCGTGGCGCCCGCCAGCACCAGATGGAACATCTTGCTGTTGTCCTGGCTGTTGTCGTTGGCGGCGATCGCCCGCTGCTCCTGCTCAATGATGCGACGCAGGTTGTCGATGTCCGCCCGGGTCGCCATTTTGGCGGCAAAGGCGGCGATGTTGCTTTCGAGCAGCTGGCGCGCCTGCAAAATCTCAAACGGGCCAACGTCGCTTTTTAACAGACGCTCTTCCTCGTTCTCATGCTCTTCGGGAATGCGCATCACGTAGACGCCGGAGCCCTGACGGATATCCACGGTACCCTGTAACTCCAGCATCAGCAGCGCTTCCCGCACGATGGTGCGGCTGACGCCGTAGGTTTCCGCAATATTGCGCTCCGGCGGCAGACGCGAGCCCACGGGATAGTGCCCCTGGATGATCTGGGCGCGTAAATCCTCGCCAATCTCCTGGTACTGCTTCTTTTCCGCCGGGACGACAGCCTTATCCACGTTATCACCTGTACTCTGAGTTAATGCGGCCAGTTTGCGCACTATGTTACCAGAAGCGTCGCGATCTGCGCCTACTTCCATTCGTCATCGAGGGTCAGGGTCAGGACGCGCTCATCACGCAGTTGCCGGAACCAGCTGGCCGACTTTTTGGCGCGTCGGGCGCGGTTATCCGCCAGATCGATCTCAATCAGGCCGTAGCGGTTTTTAAAGGCGTTCATCGGCGAGACGTTGTCGGTGAAGGCCCACAGCATGTAGCCGTGGCAGTTCGCCCCCTCCTCCCGCGCCAGCAGGGTGTAATAAAGATGCTCGCTGATAAAGTTGATGCGGTAGTTGTCCTCGATGATGCCGTCGTGGTTACGGTACTGGGCCTCGTTTTCAACTCCCATCCCGCTTTCGGCCACGAACCAGTCGATGTTGCGGTAGTCGTTTTTGATCCGCATCGCCATGTCGTAAATGATGCGCGGGGCGATCTCCCACCCGCGAGAAGGGTTCATCCGCCGCCCCGGCAGTTCAAACGGCTCGTAGTAGTACGCCGGGTGGAACGGCGTCTCGGGGTGCCAGGCCCGGGACGGAGCCTTTACCCGGTGCGGGTAATAGAGGTTGATGCCCAGCTCGTCAACGGTGTTGTCGGCAATCAGCGCCAGCTCTTCGGGGCTGTACTCCCACTGCACCTGATGTTTCTCCAGCAGGGTGAACAGTTCCTGCGGGTAGTGCCCGTGCACCAGCGGATCGAGGAATACCCGGTTGTAGAACAGATCGTAGATCTCCGCCGCTTTTACGTCATGGGCCGCACGTGAGCGTGGATAGGTCACTTCCGGGTTAAGAATGCAGCCCACGCTGCCGCTGTAGCCCTTCTCGCGGAACAGCTTCACTACCTTCGCCGTCGCCAGCACCTTGTGGTGATTCCACTGCATCCAGGTGCTGGTGTTCTGTTCGTAGGGCCAGCGCAGCGCGTCGAGGTAAACCCGGGTCTGCACCACAATCGGCTCGTTGAAGCTAAACCAGCGCTTCACCAGATGGTGATAGCGGGCAAAGACCTTTTCTGCATAGCGGACAAACAGCTCCACCACATGCTTCGACGCCCAGCCGCCGTAGGTTTCCAGCAAGGTGCCCGGCAGCTCGTAATGCTCGAGGCAGATCATCGGCTCAATGCCCTGGCGATGCATCTCGGCAAACAGGGCGTCGTAATATGCGGCGTACTCCTCATCGACGGTGGCGTTTTCATAGTCGGTGAGAAAACGCGACCAGTTGATGGAGGTGCGGTAGTGGGTCAGCCCGACCTGCTTCATCAGCGCGACGTCTTCGCGGAAACGGTTAATGAAATCGGTAGCGACTGCCGGACCGTAGCCGTTATGCCACACCTGACGATCGTTTTTGTACCAGAGATCGATCCACGAATCCTGCCCCGCTTTCTTGCCGCTCCAGCCCTCGGTCTGCCAGGCGGAGGCCGCAGCCCCAAGGATAAAGTCCCCGGGGATTTTCATCTGTTTAATGCTCATGCGTTATTCGTTGCCTCCTGGTTAGCGGCCTGAATCGCGGCCTGCTCGGCACGGCGTGAAGCGATCTTCACAAACGGCAGGTAGATCAGCACCGCAGTAATAATGCAGACACCCTGCGTAACCACTGCGCCCATCGAACCGGCGGTGGAGAGCCAGGCGTTGATCAGCGGCGGCGTGGTCCAGGGCACCATCACCACGGCTTTACCGGCAAAGCCGGTGACGGTGGCGAAGTAGCCGATGGAGCCGGTCACTAATGGGGTGATGATGAACGGGATCGCCAGAATCGGGTTGAGCATGATTGGCATACCGAAGATCACCGGTTCGTTGATGTTAAAGATCCCCGGGCCGATGGAGAGCTTGGCGATCTCCTTCATCTCTTTACGTTTGGTGCCAATCATCACCGCGATCAGCAGGCCGATGGTCAGACCCGAGCCGCCGATGCTCATGTAGACGTCCCAGAACGGCATGGTGATGATGTTCGGGATCTCTTTGCCCTGCTCAAAGGCGCTCATGTTGACGGTGATCGCCCCCAGCAGCAGCGGCTCGCGGATCGGTTTGATCATCTGGTTACCGTGGATACCGATCACCCAGAACAGCTGGGCGACAAACATCAGCAGCAGGATCCCCGGCAGGCTTTGCACCACCCGCTCCAGCGGCTGTTGCACCACCTGGTAGACCGCATCGTAGAGGTACATGCCGGTCACCTGATGGAACACAAAGCCGAAGGTGGCGATGAGGGTGGTGGTAATGATCGCCGGGATCAGCGCCGAGAACGAGGCCGACACGTTCGGCGGCACGGTGTCAGGCATCCTGATCTTCAGCCCCGGCCGGCCTTCCAGCCAGCAGTAGATCTCTACCGACAGGATGGCGATGAACATGCCGAGGAACAGGCTGCGGGTATCGGAGAACTGGCGCAGGAGCACATCTTTTACCATGTGCATTTCGCCGTCGACCATCATCTCAACGGTAGTTGGCGTGACGCAGATAAAGCAGATCACCGCCAGCAGCCCCGGGAAGAGGGATTTAATGCCGTTGATACGCCCCAGTTCGATGCCGATCAGGAACACGGCCCCGATATTGAGGAAGTTCAGCGTGGCATAGTTCAGGGCGCTGGTGATCGGCTTCAGCGTGGCGAGAAACGAGAGCGACTGAAAGCTGGCTAAGCCGTTTTTCGGATCCAGCACCATATTGGAGATCAGCACCGAAAATGCGCCCACGATGATGACCGGCATTAAGGTGATGAAGGCGGACTTTATCGCCATGATATAGCGATAACTGTTGAACTTTGTGGCGAAACTGCCCAGAGAGTTGATCAGTTTTTCCTGTAATGCCATGGGGTAATACCTCAGTAAAAGGGCCTTTATTGGGATAAGGTGTACAGCCGGCTTCTATTGGCATACCAAAAATAGCTTCCAGTCACGATTTGTTCTGTGATTAAGCTCTCAACGCGGCAAGAGGTATCCCAGAGTGTGATTTATAATCACTTTGGTATGCCACTTTTGCCTGACCCCACACCCGTTGCCAGAAAGCGTGATCCTGATGAGGGTTTTGCCCCTCCCGCCCGGCTTATGCCGCTGAACGTCTGTGATAAACTTGCGTGCATAACGTGGAAGCAGGAAGAGCAAATGGCAACAATGCTGGATGTCTCACTGCGCGCGGGCGTGTCGAAAGCCACGGTGTCGCGCGTACTGAACGGCACAGGTCAGGTCAAAGAGAGTACCCGTCAGCAGGTGTTTAACGCGATGGAAGAGCTGGGCTACCGCCCCAATTTTCTGGCGCGATCGCTGGCGAACCGGACCAGCAACAGCATTGGTCTGGTGGTTTCGACCTTTGACGGTTTTTACTTTGGGCGCCTGCTGCAGCAGGCCTCACGTCAGACCGAAACGCACGGCAAGCAGCTGATTGTCACCGACGGTCACGATACCCCGGAGCGGGAAGAGGAAGCGGTGCAGATGCTGGCCGATCGCCAGTGCGATGCTATCGTGCTCTACACCCGCTACATGAGCGAAAAAGCGATCATGAAGCTCATCAACAGCGTCAAGATGCCGCTGGTGGTAATTAACCGCGACGTCAGCCAGGCCCGGGAGCGCTGCGTGTTCTTCGAGCAGCAGGCAGCCGCCTTCAGCGCCGTGGAGTACCTGATAAGCCAGGGGCACCGGGAGATTGCCTGCATGACGGTACCGATCCACACCCCCACCGGCAAGGCGCGTCTGACCGGCTATCGCAAGGCGCTGGAAAAGCACGGCATTCCCTGGGATGAGAGCCGGGTGAAGTATGGCGATTCGGGAATGACCCGCGGATATGAACTGTGCCAGGAGTTACTGAACGACAAGGTGCCCTTCAGCGCCCTGTTTGCCTGTAATGACGATATGGCGCTGGGGGCCTCGAAGGCACTGCACCAGGCCGGGCTGCATATTCCGCAGGATGTGTCGTTATTTGGTTTTGATGACGCGCCCTGCGCCAGGTGGCTGGAGCCCGCGTTATCTACCGTCTATCTGCCGATCGATAACATGATCACCACCGCCATCGATCAGGCGATCCGGCTGGCGAAAAGCGAGCCGATCGAAGCGATCCCGCCCTTTACCGGCACGCTGGTGTTACGTGATTCGGTAGCGGCGGGACCCTGGTTCGATCAGAACAGTTCGAGGGCGAGCAGTTCCTGAATGGTCTGACGACGACGGATCAGCCGCGCCTCACCTTTATCAAACAGCACTTCCGGCAGCAGCGGACGGCTGTTGTAGTTCGAGGACATGGACGCGCCGTAGGCACCGGTATCGTGCAGCACCAGGTAATCCCCGGGCACAACCTGCGGCAGCGCGCGGGTTTCCACTTTCCCGCCCTCCTGCTGGGTGAAGACATCCCCGGATTCGCACAGCGGGCCTGCCACTACCGTCTCTACCACTGGCGCCTGGGTTAAATCCCGGCCGTCGGCCGCGAGGGCCGTAATGTGGTGATAGCTGCCGTACATAGATGGACGCATCAGATCGTTAAAGCCCGCGTCGATCAGCACGAAGTGACGGCTGCCCATCGCCTTCACGCTGCGCACCTGGGACACCAGCACGCCGGATTCCGCCACCAGGAAACGCCCCGGCTCGATCTCCAGCTTCACCGCATGCCCCAGATGAGCGGCAATTTTGTCGCGCGCGCCGTTCCACAGGCCATAGTAGTGATCGGTATCGATCGCCTCTTCCCCTTCGCGATAGGGAATAGATAAGCCACCGCCTGCGGAGATCGCCTCCAGATCCTGACCGAATTCGATCACCTGACGCACCATCGCGCCGCACACCTGCTCAAGGTGACCGTAGTCCACGCCGGAGCCAATGTGCATATGGATCCCCACCAGCTTCAGGTTATAGCGCTGCAGTACGGTCAGTGCCGCAGGCAGATCGCTATACCAGATGCCGTGTTTGCTGTTTTCGCCGCCGGTGTTGGTCTTCTGGCTGTGGCCGTGACCAAAGCCCGGGTTGACGCGCAGCCAGACTCGATGGCCCGGCGACACCTGCCCCAGCTGCTCCAGCATATCCACCGAACCGGCGTTGACCGGGATCTGCAGCTCATGCACTCGGGCCAGGGTGGCGCTGTCGATTAGGTCGGCGGTAAAGACGATGGCGTCGCGGTCGATCTTTGGATCGTAGCCTGCCGCCAGCGCGCGCTCGATTTCACCCAGCGATACGGAGTCAACCTTGACGCCCTGCTCGCGCATCAGGCGCAGAATATGGATGTTGGAGCAGGCTTTCTGGGCAAAACGCACCACGTCAAACTGATGCAGGGCGGCAATTTTGTCGCGGATAATCTGCGCGTCATAAACCCAGACCGGGCAACCAAACTCCGCAGGCAGTCGCAGCAAATTGTCGGCATTCAGATCGGTATCGGTGTTGTGCAGCGGGCGTGGCATGGTGCTCTCCGGGAAGTCGATTTTTTATGATTACGCCACAGCGCGAAGAGAATAAAAAATATCGTTTTATCGCCAGTCTATGCAAAAATGATATGGATTACGCGCAACCAGGTCGCCTCCCATGCCCGCTGTAAATTTACGCCATATTGAAATTTTCCACGCGGTGATGACCGCCGGAAACCTGACCGAAGCCGCCCGCCTGCTGCACACCTCCCAGCCGACGGTGAGCCGCGAGCTGGCTCGCTTCGAGAAGGTGATCGGCCTGACGCTGTTCGAGCGTACCCGCGGGCGGTTGCACCCCACGGTGCAGGGGCTGCGGCTGTTCGAGGAGGTGCAGCGCTCCTGGTACGGGCTGGACCGCATCGTCAGCGCCGCCGACAGCCTGCGCGAGTTTCGCCAGGGCGAGCTGTCCATCGTCTGCCTGCCGGTCTTCTCCCAGTCGTTTTTGCCCGCCCTGCTGCAGCCGTTTCTCGCCCGCTACCCGGACGTGAACCTGACCATCGTCCCGCAGGAGTCGCCGTTGCTGGAGGAGTGGCTCTCGGCCCAGCGCCACGATCTTGGGCTGACCGAAACCCTCGCCACCCCGGCGGGTACCGCCCGCCATGAGCTGCTCTCATTAGATGAGGTGTGCGTCCTGCCTGCCGGACATCGGCTTGCTGAAAAAGCGGTGCTGACCCCGGCGGATTTTCAGGGCGAGAACTACATCAGCCTGTCGCGCACCGACAGTTACCGGCAGCTGCTGGACACGCTCTTTGCCGAGCATCAGGTGAAACGACGGATGGTGGTGGAGACCCACAGCGCCGCCTCGATCTGCGCCATGGTGCGGGCGGGGGTGGGGATTTCGGTGGTGAACCCGCTGACGGCGCTGGACTATGCCGACAGCGGGATTGCGATCCGCCGCTTCAGTATTTCGGTGCCCTTTACGGTGAGCCTGATCAGGCCGCTGCACCGCCCGGCCTCGGCGCTGGTGGATACCTTTAGCGCCCATCTGCAGCAGGGGCTGGATACCATTATTGATCCGCTGGAGCGGCTGTTAACCTCGCACGCTACGAAAGCATAAACGCCACCGCATCGGCGGCGTGGATCGCGGCGGTATCAAACACCGGGATCGGGCTTTCATCCGCCGGGATCAGCAGGCCAATCTCGGTGCAGCCGAAGATCACCCCCTGCGCCCCTCGATCGGCGAGCGTCTGGATCACGCTCAGATAGTACTGGCGTGAGTCCTCGCTAAAGGTACCGAGGCAAAGCTCTTCAAAGATGATCTGATTGATGCGGGCCCGATCTGCCTCGTCCGGGATCAGGCTTTCGATGCCGTACTGCGCCGTCAGCCGCCCGCGGTAGAAATCCTGCTCCATGGTGTAGCGGGTGCCGAGCAGCGCCACGCGGTTCATGCCCGCCGCGGTGATGGCCCGCCCGGTAGCATCGGCGATATGCAGGAACGGCAGAGAGCAGCGCGCTTCAATCTGCGAGGCGACTTTGTGCATGGTGTTGGTGCACAGCAGAATGGCCTCCGCCCCTGCCCCCTGCAATCCCAGCGCTGCCTCAGCGAGGATCTCTCCGGCCTTCTCCCAGTCGCCGCTGGACTGGCAGGCTTCTATCTCATGAAAATCGACGCTGTGCAGCAGCAGGCTGGCCGAGTGCAATCCTCCCAGGCGCTGTTTCACCCCCTCGTTAATCAGACGATAATACGGAATGGTGGATTCCCAGCTCATTCCTCCCAACAGGCCAATCGTTTTCATCGTGCTCTCCTTTCCGGTTTCACCCAGTGAAGCAAACTTGTGATCGAGTTTCCAGTTCTCTGGTTCCACATTTCCTTTTACCCGGCACTGGGATAAATTAAATGAAACGATGTTTCACTATATAACAGGACATGAGCATGTTTATTTTCCACAAAGAAACTCAACTTGAAGATCTGGGTAACGGCGTCTCCCGCCGTATTCTGGCGCACGACGGCAAAATGATGGCGGTAGAGGTCAATTTCGAACAGGGTGCCGTAGGCCCGATGCACAACCACCCGCACGAGCAGTTGACCTATGTGTTATCCGGCGAATTCGAATTCACCATCGGTGAAGAGAAGCATGTCGTTACCGCCGGGGATACGCTGTATAAGCAACCGCACATTATGCACGGCTGCGTTTGCCTGAAGCCGGGCACCCTGCTGGATACCTTTACCCCGGTTCGTGAAGATTTCCTGAAATAATGAAGAGGGCGATGCAACCGCATCGCCCTTTTTTCTGCTTAAGTGCAATTAGCTTTATCTCAGCAAAGTAATCATTCAACAAGTTAACTATATCCTCGCTACCTTAATTCCCATGTTACATTTTTGCTACAAATATTAGTAGTTTGTATCTACTGGCGATAATTCCCAGAATATGTGAGCAAAGTCCTCTGTTTAGCTGGTTTTTTCTCATCGCCTTTCCGCGCAAGTCGATAAAAATGCCATCCATCTCACCTTATTGAAACGCTGTTTCGACCGCGATCACATTTCCACTATTTATTGAATGACGTGGATTTAAATCACAATAAAATAAATTAAAACGTCGTTTTACAAATTGAAAACGGTGGTTCATAAGTTTTAAAAAATTGAAACAACGGCCAGCAGCACCCGTACAGATTCCGTTTTAAACCATTAATTACCAGGTAGGTATGTATGAATGAAAACAAGATGTTGGGGCTGGCGTGGATATCACCCTACATAATTGGGTTGATACTTTTCACCGCCTTCCCCTTTGTTTCATCTTTCTTCCTCAGTTTTACTGAGTACGATTTGATGAGCCCGCCGGTATTTAACGGCATAGAGAACTATCGCTACATGTTTACGGAAGACACCCTCTTCTGGAAATCCATGGGCGTGACCTTTGCCTATGTCTTTTTAACTATCCCACTGAAACTGGCCTTTGCGCTGGGTATTGCGTTTGTTCTGAACTTTAAACTGCGCGGCATCGGCTTCTTCCGTACCGCTTACTATATTCCATCGATCCTCGGCAGCTCCGTGGCCATTGCCGTTCTGTGGCGCGCTCTGTTTGCCATTGATGGCCTGCTTAACAGCTTTATCGGCGTGTTTGGTTTTGACGCGGTGAACTGGCTTGGCGAACCTTCTCTGGCGCTGATGTCCGTGACCCTGCTGCGCGTATGGCAGTTCGGCTCCGCGATGGTGATCTTCCTCGCCGCCCTGCAGAACGTCCCGCAGTCGCAGTATGAAGCGGCGATGATCGACGGCGCGTCCAAGTGGCAGATGTTCATGAAAGTGACCGTGCCGCTGATTACACCGGTGATCTTCTTCAACTTCATCATGCAGACCACCCAGGCGTTCCAGGAATTTACCGGTCCGTATGTTATTACCGGCGGTGGACCAACCTACTCCACCTACCTGTTCTCACTGTACATCTACGACACCGCATTCAAGTACTTTGACATGGGTTACGGCGCGGCACTGGCCTGGGTCCTGTTCCTGGTAGTCGCTGTCTTCGCCGCTATCGCCTTTAAGTCTTCGAAATACTGGGTGTTCTACTCCGCCGATAAGGGAGGCAAAAATGGCTGATATTCAACAACTCTCCACGGCGAGAAGCATCGCAGAACGTGAAGTGGCGCGGACGCTGCGTCGTGAAAAAATTAGCGCCAGCATTCGCTATGTGATCCTGCTGTTTGTTGGCCTGCTGATGCTCTACCCGCTGGTGTGGATGTTCTCGGCGTCGTTCAAACCGAACCACGAGATCTTCACCACCCTGAGCCTGTGGCCGGCACACGCTACCTGGGACGGCTTCATTAACGGCTGGAAAACCGGTACCGAGTACAACTTCGGTCATTACATGCTGAACACTTTCAAGTATGTGATCCCGAAAGTGATCCTGACCATTATCTCCTCCACCATCGTGGCGTACGGCTTTGCCCGCTTCGAGATCCCGTGGAAGAAGTTCTGGTTCGCAACGCTGATCACCACCATGTTGCTGCCAAGCACCGTGCTGCTGATCCCTCAGTACCTGATGTTCCGTGAAATGGGCATGCTGAACAGCTACATGCCGCTGTACCTGCCGCTGGCCTTCGCTACGCAAGGGTTCTTCGTCTTCATGCTGATCCAGTTCCTGCGCGGCGTACCGCGTGACATGGAAGAGGCGGCGCAGATTGACGGTTGTAACTCCATTCAGGTGCTGTGGTACGTGGTGGTACCTATCCTGAAGCCGGCCATCATCTCCGTGGCACTGTTCCAGTTCATGTGGTCAATGAACGACTTTATCGGGCCGCTGATTTACGTCTACAGCGTGGACAAATACCCGATTGCACTGGCTCTGAAAATGTCCATCGACGTCACCGAAGGTGCGCCGTGGAACGAAATTCTGGCAATGGCGAGCATCTCCATTCTGCCATCCATCATTGTCTTCTTCCTGGCACAGCGCTACTTCGTACAGGGCGTAACCAGCAGCGGAATTAAAGGTTAAGAGGGAAATATCATGGCTGAAGTTATTTTCAACAAACTGGAAAAGGTTTACTCCAACGGCTTCAAAGCGGTACATGCTATCGACCTGAAAATCGCTGAAGGTGAATTCATGGTGATCGTCGGCCCGTCCGGCTGCGCGAAGTCCACCACCCTGCGTATGCTGGCCGGTCTGGAGACCATCAGCGGCGGCGAAGTGCGCATCGGCGACAAGATCGTCAACAACCTGGCGCCAAAAGAGCGAGGGATTGCGATGGTGTTCCAGAACTATGCGCTCTATCCACATATGACCGTGCGTGAAAACCTGGCCTTTGGCCTGAAGCTGAGCAAGCTGCCAAAAGCGCAGATTGAGGCTCAGGTTAACGAAGCGGCCAAAATCCTCGAGCTGGATGAGCTGCTCGACCGCTTGCCGCGCCAGCTCTCCGGCGGTCAGGCCCAGCGTGTGGCCGTAGGCCGTGCGATTGTGAAAAAGCCGGACGTGTTCCTGTTCGACGAACCGCTCTCTAACCTCGACGCCAAACTGCGTGCCTCGATGCGTATCCGTATTTCGGATCTGCACAAGCAGCTGAAGGCCTCCGGCAAACCGGCGACCACCGTCTACGTGACGCACGACCAGACCGAAGCGATGACCATGGGCGACCGCATCTGCGTGATGAAGCTTGGCCATATCATGCAGGTGGATACCCCGGACAACCTGTACCACAAACCGAAAAACATGTTCGTGGCCGGCTTTATTGGCTCACCGGAGATGAACATCCGCGCCAGCAAACTGGTGCAGCAGGACGGCCAACTCTCCCTGACCATCGGCAACCAGACCATGCCGTTAAGCCCGGAGCTGAAAGAGAAAGTCGCCGCGCATGTTGATCAGGACATTTTCTACGGTATCCGCCCTGATTTTGTCTCAATTTCCGATGAGCCCTTCGCCCAGGGCAGCTGCAGCGGCGAAATGGTCCGCGCCGAAAACATGGGACATGAATTCTTCGTTTACCTGAAAGTTGGCGAGTACGAACTGACTGCCCGAATTCCTTCCGATGAAGCTAAGCCGATGATTAACAAAGGCCTTCACCGTAAGGTGTACTTTAAGTTCGACATGAATAAGTGTCATATCTTTGACGCGAAAACTGAACAGAACATCTCTCTCTAATGGAGTTATAAAAATGAAAAAAGTGCTTTTAAGCGCCGTTATCTCCGCTACTTTTGGAATGAGTGCCCTACCCACTTTTGCTGCGGACAGCACCGATCTGCGTATGTCCTGGTGGGGCGGCAATGGCCGTCACCAGGTCACGTTGAAAGCTCTGGAAGAGTTCCACAAACAGAACCCGGATATTAACGTTAAGTCGGAATACACCGGCTGGGATGGTCACCTGTCACGTCTGACCACGCAGATTGCGGGCGGCACCGAGCCGGACGTGATGCAGACCAACTGGAACTGGCTGCCGATCTTCTCCAAAACCGGCGACGGCTTCTACGACCTGAACAAAATGAAGGACGTGATCGATCTGACGCAGTTCGATCCTAAAGAGCTGCAGTCCACCACGGTGAACGGCAAGCTGAACGGGATCCCGATCTCCGTGACCGCGCGCGTCTTCTACTTCAACGATGAGACCTGGAAAAAAGCGGGCGTTGAATACCCGAAAACCTGGGATGAGCTGATGGCGGCGGGTAAAGCTTTTGAGAGCAAACTGGGCAAACAGTACTACCCGGTCATTCTGGAGCACCAGGATACCCTGGCGCTGCTGAACTCTTACATGATCCAGAAGTACAACATCCCGGCGGTTGACGAGAAGACGAAGAAATTCTCCTACAGCAAAGAGCAGTGGGTTGAGTTCTTCCAGACCTATAAGAAGCTCATCGACAGCCACGTGATGCCTGACACCAAGTACTACGCGTCCTTCGGTAAGAGCAACATGTATGAGATGAAGCCGTGGATCGAGGGCGAATGGGGCGGCACCTATATGTGGAACTCCACCATCAAAAAATATTCCGACAACCTGAAGCCACCAGCGAAGCTGGAGCTGGGCAGCTACCCGATGCTGCCGGGTGCAACCGATGCCGGTCTGTTCTTTAAACCGGCCCAGATGCTCTCTATTGGTAAATCCACCAAAAACCCGGAAGCGGCCGCGAAGGTGATTAACTTCCTGCTCAACAGCAAAGAGGGTGTGGAGACGCTGGGCCTGGAGCGTGGCGTGCCGCTGAGCAAAGTAGCGGTAAAATACCTGACTGAAAACGGCGACATTAAAGAGAACGATCCGGCGGTTGCGGGTCTGCGCCTGGCGCAGTCTCTGCCAGCCAAACTCTCCGTATCGCCATACTTTGACGATCCGCAGATCGTGGCTCAGTTCGGCACCTCCCTGCAGTACATCGACTATGGTCAGAAAACGGTAGAAGAGACTGCTGCTGACTTCCAGCGCCAGGCTGAACGTATCCTGAAACGCGCAATGCGTTAATTATCTTAGATTATCAATGCCCTACCGCTACGCGGTGGGGGATTTTTTTATCTGAAGGAACATACCATGAAAGGAAAAATCATCCCCCTGAATTTCCGTGCCCGTCAGGACAGCCAGACCGGCCACGACGTGATACGGCTGACGCCTCCGCACATCATCTGTCACCGTAACTACTTCTATCAGAAATGCTTTACCCGCGATGGCAGCAAGCTGATCTTTGGCGGCGCCTTTGAGGGCCACTGGAACTACTACCTGCTGGACATTGAGCAGCAAAAAGCGACCCAGCTGACCGACGGCGCCGGAGACAACACCTTCGGTGGTTTCCTTTCAACGGACGATAAATCTCTGTGGTACGTGAAAAATAGCCGCGAACTCAGGCGCGTCGATCTCGACAGTCTTGAAGAGTATGTGGTGTATGAGGTCGATAACGACTGGGTGGCCTACGGCACCTGGGTGGCGAACTCTGACTGTACGAAGCTGGTGGGCATCGAGATTAAGAAAAGCGACTGGCAGCCGCTCACCGACTGGAGCAAATTCCGCGCGTTCTACTTTACCAACCCGGAATGCCGCCTGATCAACATCGATCTGCAAACCGGTGAACGGCGGGTGATTTTGCAGGAAAAACGCTGGCTCGGACATCCGATTTACCGTCCGTTCGACGACAGCACCGTGGCATTTTGTCATGAAGGCCCGCGCGACGCGATCGATGCCCGCATGTGGCTGATCGGCGAAGATGGCCGCAATCTGCGCAAGGTGCGCCAGCATGCCGCGGGCGAGAGCTTTACCCACGAGTTCTGGGTGCCGGACGGCTCAGCGCTCTATTACGTGGCGCACAAGGAGAACGATCCGCAGCGCTACCTGTTCAGCGCCGATCCGCAAACGCTGGAGAATCGCCAGCTGATGGCGATCCCGCCCTGCTCTCACCTGATGAGTAACCACGACGGCTCGCTGATCGTCGGTGACGGCGCGCCGCACAATACCGGCGATATCAGCCTCAACGATCCCTTTATCTGGGTATTCGATATTGAACAAGGCACGCAAACCGCCATCTGCCAGCACAACACCAGCTGGAAAGTGCTGGACGGCGATCGCCAGGTGACCCACCCGCATCCGTCGTTTTCACCGGACAATAAGTGGGTGCTGTACACCTCGGACGAAGAAGGGATGCCGGCGCTCTATCTCGCCCGGGTGTGAAAAAAGCCGGGTGGCGGCTACGCCTTACCCGGCTTACGGTTTTGTAGGCCCGGCAAGCAAAGCGCCGCCGGGCATTACCCTCACACGCCGATGTTTCTTAACTTCTCCCCTGACATCAGCTTGCGCTCAATATGCTCCAGGGTGACACCTTTGGTTTCCGGAATCAGCCAGAAGGTGATACCAATAAAGGCCACGTTCAGCACCGTATAAAGCCAGAAGGTCCCTGCCGCGCCGATAGAATCCAGCAGGGTCAGGAAGGTGGCGCCAATGATCATGTTCGACACCCAGTTAGTGGTGGTGGAACAGGTGATCCCGAAATCGCGGCATTTCAGGGGCTGAATTTCGGAGCACAGGATCCACACCACCGGCGCGGCGCTCATCGCGTATCCCGCGATGCACATCATCGTCATCCCCACAGAGAGCCAGGATAAGCTGCTGGACGCCGTACCGTTATCAAACTGCATCAGGCAGTAGCCGAGGATCAGTGTTCCCAGCGCCATCACGCTAAAACCAATTTTCAGGGCCGGCTTACGGCCCGCTTTATCGACGGTAAACACCGCAATAAAGGTGGCAAACATAAAGGTCAGCCCCACTACCAGCGTGGCGATCATCTGCTGTTCGGTAGTGGTGAACCCGGCCATTTTGAAAATACGTGGCGCGTAATACATGATGATATTCATGCCGGTAAACTGCTGCATCGCCTGCAGGAGCATGCCGAGAAATACCGCGCGACGGACGTTGCGGTTTATTTTGAACAACGACCAGCCACCCTGTTTCAGCTTGAGGCTTTCGCGGATCTCGTTCAGCTCTTCCCGCGCTTTCTCAGAGGTATCGCGCAGCATCCGCAGCACTTCTTCCGCCTCGACGTGACGCCCTTTTTGCGCCAGCCAGCGTGGACTGTTAGGCAAAAAGATCACCAGCACAATCAGCAATACCGCCGGTAATGCCAGTACACCCAGCATCGCGCGCCAGTTGCCGCTGTAGCTGAAATACGTATCAGAAAGAAAGGCCAGCACGATCCCGAGCGTTACCATCAGCTGGTACATGCTGATCATTTTGCCGCGAACGTTTTCGCTCGCCATCTCCGAGAGATACAGGGGGGCGGTGTAGGAGGCAATCCCCACGGCCACGCCGAGCAGCACGCGGGAGAGCAGCAGCACCTCCACGTTTGAGGCGAACGCAGAGCCAATCGAACCAGCGACAAACAAAACCGCCCCGACCATCAGGCTGTATTTTCGCCCCAGGCGGAACGAGAGCCAGCCGTTGAACAAGGCACCCACTGCTGCGCCCAGCATCATGCTGCTCACCACCCACTCCTGCAGGCGATTGCTGAGCGTAAAGTGATCGGTGATAAAAGGTAGCGCACCGGCAATAACGCCGATATCCAGACCAAACAGCAGACCGGCCACCGCGGCGGAAACAGAGACAAACAGGTTCATCCTTCGGGTATCACGAAGGGCACGGGGCATAAAGGTAGAGTCATTAATAGATGTCATATTTTCCTGCCTGAACAGCGTAAGACGTTAAACGAAATTACGAGAAACCCGGAAAAAGTGTCAGGTCGTATAACGTGAAAATATGGATTTATCGGCTGGTAGGGTGCGATCTGTGATGGACATTACACTTTAAAACAGAGGTTAATATTCACCACTTTTTGTTAAAAACATGATTTATAAACAATAAATATGTGACACCTGTCATTTTCGTAAAATGCTTATGGATTTTCCTCTTTTATTCATATGGACAATGGCTAATTCAGGGCAAAAAAAACCTCCGCCCAAGGCAGAGGTTTTTCGGCAGTGGCGAGAATTAACGCGCCAGCCAGCCGCCATCAACCGCGACGGTGTAGCCGTTGATGTAGTCAGACGCGCTGGAAGCCAGGAACACAACCGGCCCCATCAGATCGCTCGGCAGACCCCAACGACCCGCCGGGATACGCTCAAGGATCGCCGCGCTGCGCTCTTCATCAGCACGCAGCTGCTGGGTGTTGTTGGTAGCCATGTAGCCCGGAGCGATGGCGTTCACGTTGATGTTGTGCTGCGCCCATTCATTCGCCAGCAGACGGGTAACGCCCATTACGCCGCTTTTGGAGGCGGTGTAAGAAGGCACACGGATGCCACCCTGGAAGGAGAGCATGGAAGCGATGTTGATGATTTTGCCGCCGTTGCCCTGCGCGATAAAGTGCTTCGCTGCCGCCTGAGACATGAAGAACACGCTCTTGATGTTCAGGTTCATAACGTCGTCCCAGTCCTGCTCGCTGAAGTTGATCGCGTCTTCGCGACGGATCAGACCGGCGTTGTTGACCAGAATGTCGATTTTACCGAATTCAGCCACAGCACGATCCAGCAGCTCAGGAATGGCGTCGATTTTGCGCAGGTCAGCGGTCAGGCTCAGGAAACGACGGCCCAGCGCGGTCACACGCTCGATGGTCTCCTGCGGCTCAACGATGTTGATCCCGACGATGTCACAGCCCGCTTCCGCCAGGCCGACCGCCATACCCTGGCCCAGACCGGTATCACAACCGGTAACGACCGCAACTTTACCTTGCAGAGAAAATGCATCAAGAATCATTTTTTATCCTTTATCTTTCAGCGCCTGAACGAACAGGCAAGTTTGTGCTTAACTGTCCGCGACTAGCGCAGATCCTTAACGGCTACGTGGTCCATATCATCGAAGACCTGGTTTTCACCCACCATGCCCCAGATGAAGGTATAGGCACGCGTACCTACGCCAGAGTGAATAGACCAGCTTGGAGAAATGACGGCCTGCTCGTTATGCATCACGATATGGCGCGTCTCCTGCGGCTGACCCATCATATGGAATACACAGGCGTCTTCTTCCATATTGAAGTAGAAGTACACTTCCATGCGGCGCTCGTGGGTATGGCACGGCATGGTGTTCCACAGGTTGCCCGGCTCAAGCTCGGTCAGACCCATGCTGAGCTGGCAGGTCTCCAGCACATCAGGAACGAAATATTTATTGATGGTGCGGCGGTTGCTGGTGAGGTTGTCACCCAGGGTGACCGGTGAGACTTCCGCCGGGGTCACTTTTTTGGTCGGATAGGTCGTGTGTGCCGGGGCGCAGTTGTAGTAAAACTTCGCCGGTTTGCCGCTATCGACGCTGGCGAAGACCACTTCCTGCGCGCCTTTCCCGACGTACAGCGCGTCGCGATGGCCGATCTCATAGCACTGACCGTCAACGGTGATGGTGCCCGGGCCGCCGATGTTAATCACGCCCAGCTCACGACGCTCGAGGAAGAAGCTGACGCCGAGCTGCTTGCCCACTTCACCACCGACGGAGACCGTTTTGGCCACCGGCATGATGCCGCCAACGATGATGCGATCAATGTGGCTGTACACCATGGTGTATTGATCAGCGACAAATACTTTCTCAACTAAAAACTCATCGCGCAGACCCTGGGTATCCAGCGTTTTTGCATGCGCGCTGTGGATGCTTTGTCTGACTTCCACATTAACCTCCAGAATTTATCGGCCCCGAAGGCCAGGATAATTAACAAAACGGTGTTCCGTTTTCGTGATGGGCACATATTATCTGCTGTGAAATGGGTTTTCAATTACATTTAAAACGATGTTTCACTTTTTCTGTTAGTTAATCTCAAAATTGCAGTTGCGATCACGATTGTCAGGGAGTTGACATCGCTTTCTTAAAACTAATTTTTAAAATTCACACTCTAATTTTTAAATTAAACAATAACTTATAAAGGAATAAAAAATTGACGGCGGGATGATAAAAATCTGAACAGATGTAAAGAGAATGATGAATTCGCGGGCTTTTCCTTCAGAAGTGCGCCACCAGTCACACACACTGAAACGATGTTTTGATATTTTAACACCCAGTTTTTAAACTCATATTTTACCGATCGGACTGCAGGTAAAACCCTGTCGTCGAATTCAAGGAGTGCATCATGGCAAAAGGCATGCGGGTCAAACTGAACTATGAGGTCAGTCGCGATCCGGATACAGGCGTGGAAGTCACCCGCCTGACCCCCCCTGAAGTTACCTGTCATCGTAACTACTTCTATCAAAAGTGTTTTTTCAACGACGGTAGTCATCTGCTGTTTGCTGGTGAATTCGATGGCCACTGGAACTACTATCTGCTGGATCTGAAAAAGGCCGAAGCGGTGCAGTTAACCGAAGGCGCGGGCGACAACACCTTTGGCGGCTTCCTGTCGCCGGATGATAAATCCCTCTATTACGTTAAGAATGATCGCACCCTGCTGGAAGTCAATCTGACGACGCTGGTTGAGCGCGAAGTGTATCGCGTGAGCGACGACTGGGTCGGCTACGGCACCTGGGTGGCCAACTCTGACTGCACCAAACTGGTGGGTATCGAAATTGCGAAGAGCGACTGGACCCCGCTGAACGACTGGAAAATCTTCCACGACTTCTTCCATAAAGGGCCGCACTGCCGCCTGCTGCGCGTCGATCTGCAGACCGGCGAAAGCAGCGTGATCCACGAAGAGAAAAACTGGCTCGGTCACCCGATCTACCGTCCGTTTGATGACAACACCGTCGCGTTCTGCCATGAAGGCCCGCACGATCTGGTGGATGCCCGCATGTGGCTGGTTAACGAAGACGGCAGCAACGTGCGTAAGGTTAAAGAGCATGCTGAAGGCGAAAGCTGCACCCACGAGTTCTGGGTACCGAACGGCTCGGCGCTGGTGTATGTCTCTTACCTGAAAGGCCAACAAGGCCGTACGGTGTATAGCTTCAATCCGGATACCGGCGAGAACAGCGCAGTGATGCAGATGCCGGCCTGTTCGCACCTGATGAGTAACTTTGACGGCACGCTGTTGGTGGGTGATGGTTCCGGCACGCCGGTTGATGTGAAAGACACCAGCGGCTATACCATCGATAACGATCCTTACCTGTATGCGTTTGACGTGGCGAAAAAAGCTTACTTCCGCGTTGCGCGTCACGATACCTCCTGGGCAACCGTGGCCAACAGCCGCCAGGTGACCCATCCGCATCCATCCTTTACCCCAGATGATAAAGCGGTCCTGTTTAGTTCCGATAAAGACGGCAAACCTGCTCTTTATATTGCGAAGCTTCCTGAGCAACCTGAACTGTTGCGTGAATAAAAGTTTGTGTTTGTGTTCCTGTAACTGGCCTTGCCCTTCTTTATGGAGGGCTTTTTTTTATCTGTCGATCGGTGAAGTTATAAATTGCAGGCATAAAAAAACCGGCTCGTTCGAGCCGGTTAATCCCGGAGGTACTGCTTGTTATTAGAACGAATATGCTACACCGACACGGAGACGGGTCTGACGCTCATCGGTCTCTTTCACACCGACGTTACCCACTTCACCATATGGGGCCCAGTTTTTATCAATTTTGTACGCCAGCTTGACGTTATATTCCTGGGAGTAATCTTTGTTGTTATTACGGATAGTGCCTTCGGAGCTTTTCGCGTATACGTAATTGAGCTCGGTACGCCAGTCGCCCATCACCCAGCCAACCCACGCATCGCCACGGTTAACTTTATCGTCGTCTTTATTCGAGCTTGACGGATAACGGGTGTAGTCATAACGGTAACGTGCGGCAACGTAGAAGCCATTATCAAAACTATATTGCGCATGCAGATACGGTTTATAAATGGTGAAGCTGTCTTTACTTTCAACGGTAAAGCCTGGTGTTAACGCAATATTCGGGGTTGCTTTCCAGCGCCAGCTAATCTGGTCTTCGTGACCATTACCTACCACATCGGAAAACGGCTGGTCAGCTTTATCGCCGCCGGATTTCCATTTCGCTTCTACTGAAAAACCAAAACCATTTTCGAAACGGTGTGAAACTGCCACGCGGTCTGCGTTGGTACCAGTATCAATGTATTCGTGACGCAGATCCACGGTGACAGCCTGAGCTGCGAAAGAAGCGCCAATAAGTGAAGCAAGGACCAGAGATTTCTTAAACATG
Organism: Leclercia sp. TB492; assembly: GCF_049974505.2. Classification (NCBI taxonomy): domain Bacteria; kingdom Pseudomonadati; phylum Pseudomonadota; class Gammaproteobacteria; order Enterobacterales; family Enterobacteriaceae; genus Leclercia; species Leclercia sp. TB492. The sequence goes on from NZ_CM127572.1 coordinate 3,847,598, forward strand.
GACAAACCCTCGTTTAAAATGATGTTTCGTTTTTATGGAATTGCATTTTATTTTTTTAAATACGTAATTTTAGTGATCATGATCGTAATTATTTGTTTCATTTTTTTTGGCAAAGCCAGGCGTGAGCAATATCAACAAAAGAGGGGTTTTAAGCGGAATTTAACGGATCGGGATCACACTAAAGTTTTATTAGCGACTCAGAGAATGCGGTAAATATTTCGAGGAAGTTTGAGAATCTACTTACAAGGGTAAAAATATGATGGAGCTCACAAACGAATAAGCCTCCGTGACGGGAGGCTTATTTGGGTTGATATATATCAAAGCGAATTAGCGTTCTATGGCGAGTGCCACGCCCTGCCCGCCGCCAATGCACAGCGTTGCCAGCCCTTTGCGGGCATCACGTTTCACCATCTCATGCACCAGCGAGACCAGAATACGGCAGCCAGACGCGCCAATGGGGTGGCCCAGCGCTATCGCCCCGCCGTTGACATTAACCCGGCGCTCATCCCACTCCAGCATTTTCCCTACCGAAAGCGCCTGGGCAGCAAAGGCTTCATTGACTTCGATCAGATCGACATCCGCCAGTTGCCACCCTGCCCGCTCCAGGCAGCGGCGCGTCGCATGCACCGGGGCTATCCCCATTAAGGCGGGATCCACGCCGACGCTGGCAAAGGCTTTAATGCGCGCCAGCACCGGCAGATTCAGCGCTTCGGCTTTGCTCTCGCTCATCATCATCACGGCGGCGGCGCCGTCGTTGATAGAGGAGGCATTCCCGGCGGTGACCGAACCGGTGAGTTCAAAGGCAGGATTGAGCAACGCCAGCCCTTCTGCGCTGGCATCGGTACGCGGCTGTTCATCGGTATCCACCAGCAGATGTTCACCGTTCTGCTTCTGCGCGTTGACCGGGACAATCTCATCCCGGAAACGGCCTGCGTCAATGGCGGCCCGGGCCTTATGTTGTGAGCTGAGGGCGTAGGCGTCCTGTCGTTCACGGGAGATACCATATTCCCGCGCCAGGTTTTCCGCCGTAACGCCCATATGGTAATCGTTGAAGGCATCCCACAGCCCGTCGTGCACCAGGCTGTCGATAAGCTGGCTGTTCCCCAGCTGAGCGCCCGTGCGGCTGTCGGTCAGAACGTGCGGCGCGCGGCTCATGTTCTCCTGACCACCGGCGATCACCACGTCGGCTTCACCGCACTGGATCGCCTGGGTTGCCAGGTGCAGCGCCTTAAGCCCGGAGCCACAGACGTCGTTGATGGTAATGGCAGAGACGGTGTTGGGTAATCCCCCTTTCAGCGCGGCCTGACGGGCAGGGTTTTGCCCGGCCCCTGCGGTCAGCACCTGACCGAGGATCACCTCGTCGATCTCGTGGGCCTCAATGCCACTGCGCTCCACCAGCGCGCGGACCACCACGCTGCCCAGATCTACCGCCGAGTGGCGTGAGAGCGCTCCCTGGAAACAGCCAATTGCTGTGCGCAACGCACCCACTATCACGACGTCTTTCATCTCAACCTCTGCGCAAAATGACACCGCACATAGTAGAGTATTGTTATCAACTAATGATGTAATTGTTTAAAAAAAGTGAGTTTTATCACAAAGGATCGCGCACTCATTTTGCAGGCCCGGATGTAAAGCCCTGCATGTATTCACACAACTTATAATTTCCGCGCTAATTATAAGAGAACGCATTTGCATTATGACGGCACGACGATAAGTTAGGAGTGGCAAACACGCGTTTACACTGGAGTAACAAATGTCCGACTGTATCATTCCAGAAATAAAAGAATCAGAAGAAGAAATCATCGCCATCCGCCGTCATTTACATGCCAATCCCGAATTAAGTCTCGAAGAGTTTAATACCAGCAATCTGGTGGCTCGCCAGCTGGAAGGCTGGGGCTATCAGGTGACGCGGGAGATCGGAAAAACCGGCGTGGTCGGCTCGCTCAGCAAAGGCCAGGGCAGCAAATCCATCGGCCTGCGCGCCGATATGGATGCCTTACCGATCTTTGAAGCCACCGATTTGCCGTGGGCCAGTACCGTACCGGGCAAAATGCACGCCTGCGGCCACGACGGCCACACCGCGATTTTACTGGCCGCGGCGAAATATATTGCCTCAGATGCCTGCCAGTTTAACGGCACGGTACACCTTATTTTCCAGCCTGCCGAAGAGGCGATTGGCGGCGCGGATTTAATGATTAAAGACGGGCTGTTTGACCGCTTCCCCTGCGACCGTATTTTCGCCCTGCACAATATGCCTTATCTGCCGACCGGTAAGTTTGGTTTCTATGAAGGCAACTTTATGGCCTCCGCCGACACCGTGAAAATTACCCTGCAAGGGTACGGCGGTCACGGTGCGCACCCGGAACGCACCGTGGATCCGATTGTGACCGGGGCCGCCCTGATCATGTCCCTGCAGAGCATTGTGGCGCGTAACGTGCCGCCGGGTGAAACCGCGGTGGTGACCGTCGGCACCTTCCAGGCGGGCATTGCCTCTAACGTGATCCCGGACAGCGCGGTGATGGAGCTGACGGTGCGTTCGATGAAGCCGGAGATCCGCGACCTGCTGATCCGCCGGATTCAGGAGCTCACCGACTTCACCGCCCGCAGCTACGGCGCCACCAGCGAAGTGGAGATCTATGACTCCTACCCGGTGCTGGTGAACGATGCGGAACAGACCGCCTTCGCCCGCCAGCTGGCCGTCGAATTCTTTGGCGAGGATGCGGTACTCGAGAGCGTCTCCCCGTCCAACGGCAGTGAAGATTTCGCTTTTATGCTCCAGCAACGTCCGGGCAGCTATTTCCTGCTCGGCAACGGCGAGAAAGGGGAAAAAGGCGGCTGCATGGTGCATAACCCGGGCTACGACTTTAATGATGAGATCATTACCACCGGGGCCTCCTTCTTTGCCCGTTTGGTTGAAAACTATTGCCGTTAAGACAGTGACAGATAATGAAAAAATACCTTTTACCGCTGGTGGCACTGCTGGCAACGTCGTCTGCCCTGGCAGCAGAGACCAAAGAGCTGCGTTTTGGCGTGGATCCGACCTTTGCCCCCTTTGAATCGAAAAACCCGCAGGGCGAAGTGGTCGGTTTTGATATCGATCTGGGCAATGCCATCTGTAAGCAACTGCAGGCGAAATGCGTCTGGGTTGAAAGCAACTTCGACGGCATCATTCCGTCCCTGAAGGCGCGTAAATTTGATGCCATCCTCTCCGGGATGTACATCACCGACAAGCGTAAAGAGCAGATTGCCTTCAGCGACAAGATCTACAGCGGCCCGGCTTTCCTGGTGGCACGTAAAAACAGCCTCGCCAGCAACAGCGTGGATCAGCTGAAGGGGAAAACCATTGGCGTTGAGCAGGGTTCCGCCCAGGAAACTTATGCCAATGAGCAGTGGCGCGGCAAGGGCGTTAACGTGGTGGCCTACCAGGGTGCCGATCAGGTGATCCGCGACCTCGAGTCCGGGCGTATTGATGGCGCCGTGCTCTCCGGGGTGATGGCGGAATACAGCTTCCTCAATAAGCCGCAGGGTAAAGAGTTTGCCTTTGTCGGCAATGCGCTGCAGGACGATGCCCTGTTTGGCGCCGGGGCGGCCATTGGACTGCGCAAAGAGGATGACCAGCTGCGCCAGGAGTTGAACGGCGCTATCGCGGCGATCCTGGCGGACGGGACCTACAAAAAGCTCGCCTCACAATACTTCAGCTTCGATATTTACACCGGCAAGTAATGGTGTACCGCCCTTCAGCCACTGAAGGGCGGAGATTTCCAGTACTGGGTTAAGGCAGGCTCGTTACCATTAATTGGATCCGACTCAGGAAACGGCAGCGCCACGATACGCGCCAGTATTGCCGGCGTCGCCGCCTGCTTACACAGATCGAACTCCATCCCCGGCGGATACGCCCCTACTACCTGAAAATCGAGCGTTGCAGATAAGCGGCAGTGCCCGGTTCCCGCAGGCAATAACAGGGCGTCCCCGGCTTCGACCTCCATCTCTTCACCCCCAGGACCGCCAATCACCAGGCGCGCCGTTCCCCGGGCAACACCCAACACTTCATGAGCAGTCGAGTGGTAATGGTGATAGTCGAAAATCCCATCGCGCCACTGGGGCGGCCATCCGTTGTCGGCAAACCGTTGTTCAAACTGGCTGGCAAAATCGCCTTCCGATATTACCCCTTTATAGATCAGCACCGGCAGATGAGGATTATTAGGCACCCAGTCTCTGGCTGAGAGCAGCAGCACCCGGGGCGTAATGGTATTTTTAGCGGCCATGTCTCTTCTCGACGGTTAATTCACCCCATCAAGTGTAGTCCTTTTAGATTTCGGTACCGATCAGGGGAATGTCGTATTCATCACACAGGATCCGCCTGGTGCTGGAGCCAGTGCCGCAGCCAGTTTCCCGCCGTCCCCGGCGGAGAGCGCTTATTCCACACCAGATCGATCGCTACCGAACGCGGCCAGCCCGGCACGTTCAGCTGCACCAGGGCTTTCGCAGGGGAAAACTCTGCCACCAGCGCACAGGGCAGCGCGCACCAGCCGAAGCCCTGCACTGCCATGCTGAGCAACATCAGGTAGTTGGGCGCAGACCACACCGGCCCTTGGGCCAGCACCGGTTCGCGCTCCAGATAGGTGTTCAGGCGCAGCTCCCGCCAGCCGTGCAGTTCATCAGCTTCAGTGCGCTTTTGCGCGGCGAGGGGATGCGTGGCGGAGGTATAGATCGCCATGTGGGTCTGCATCGGCAGGCGAACGGCGGCAATGTCGGTGGGATAGCTCTCCCGCGCCTCCGTGAGGCCGATGTGCGCCCGCCCTTTTTGCAGCAGGTCGATGACATCTTCTTCTTCACCGATGAGGCATTCGAATTCGGTATGGGGAAAACGCTCGTCAAAACGAAACAGCATCTCCTCCAGCACGTCCGGGTGCAGGGTGTCTGAGAGCACAAAGGCCAGCCGCGCTTCGGTCTCTTCACTGAGGGAGACCGCCAGCTCGTCAAGCCGCGCGCTGGCGGCGAGGATCGACTGAACGTAGCCCAGCACCTGTTTACCCTGGGCGGTGAGCACCGGCTGACGGGCGCTGCGATCGAACAGCGCGAAGCCGAGGTCATCTTCCAGATGGGCGATGGCGGTGCTGATGGTGGACTGACTTTTGCGCAGGCGGCGGGCGGCAGCGGAGAACGAGCCGGCGGCAACCGTCTCGACAAACGCCGTTAAGGCTTCGGGGGAGTAGCGCATGATGTATCTACTTTATCGATGGAATCCAACTTTTATATATCAGTTTTAGCGATAAAAATAGCGGCCTGATTCTGCCCATCCTGGCAGGTTAATGAGGTATCAGGTTATGCAGCACAACGATATTCAACACCGAAAACTGCCGGAGCGTATCTTCCACGCCGTCTGTTTCGAGGGCATCGCCACGGCGATCCTCGCCCCGACCACCGCCTGGCTGATGCAGCGTCCGGTGCTGGAGATGGGCGGATTGACTATTCTGCTCGCCACCACTGCGATGATCTGGAATATCATCTATAACGCCGGTTTTGACAGGCTGTGGCCGCGGCATATCGTTACCCGCACCGCCAAAGTTCGCGCCCTCCACGCCCTCGGCTTTGAGGTCGGGTTTATTTTTATCGGCGTCGGCATTGTGTCGCTGGTGCTGGGCGTAAGCCTGTTGCAGGCGTTTACCTTAGAGATTGGCTTCTTTATTTTCTTCCTGCCGTACACCATGGTCTATAACTGGGCGTACGACACCCTGCGCGATCGCGTCATGAAGCGACGCCAGCAGCGACAGCCTGCAACCTGGTAATCCCTCCGGCTGGAAATGCTTTCCGGCCTGCTTAAACCCGCCTCAGCCACCACGCCAACTGATGATTATGGTAAAATAGTCTCCTTTTTGTTGGTTTTATAGTTGATACTTTTCTCTCATGTCGAAAATCTGGTCTAAAGAAGAGACCCTCTGGAGCTTTGCCCTGTACGGCACGGCCGTGGGCGCAGGAACCCTGTTTCTGCCCATCCAGCTGGGATCAGCGGGCGCTGTCGTCCTGTTTATCACCGCCCTTGTGGCATATCCATTCACCTACTGGCCCCACAAAGCGCTATGCCAGTTCATCCTCTCGGCGAAAACAAAAGGCAGCGAAGGGATCACCGGTGCAGTCACCCACTACTACGGTAAAAAGATCGGCAATCTGATCACCACGCTCTACTTTGTCGCCTTTTTTGTGGTGGTGCAGATCTACGCTGTGGCGATCACCAACTCGCTGACCGAACAGCTGGCGAAGCATATAACGGTGGACACCACCGTGCGAGTGCTGGTCAGCCTGGGCGTCGTGCTGGCGTTGAATCTGATCTTTCTGATGGGGCGTCATGTCACCATCCGAGTGATGGGCTTTCTGGTCTTTCCGCTGATAGCTTACTTCCTGCTGGTGTCGCTGTACCTCACCCACAGCTGGCAGCCCTCGCTGCTCACCAGCCAGATGACGGTGGATAAGCACACCCTGCACCAGGTATGGATCTCTATTCCGGTGATGGTGTTCGCCTTCAGCCATACCCCGATTATTTCGACCTTTGCCGTCGACCGGCAGGAGAAATATGGCGACGCCGCGATGGGCAAATGCACCCGCATCATGAAGGTGGCGTACCTGATCATCTGCCTGAGCGTGCTGTTCTTTGTCTTCAGCTGCCTGCTGTCGATCCCGCCGTCCTATATCGTCGCCGCCAAAGAGGAAGGGGTCACTATTCTCTCCGCGCTCTCGATGATGCCCTCCTCCCCTTCCTGGCTTGGGATTTCCGGGATTGTGGTGGCTATTATCGCGATGTCGAAGTCGTTTCTCGGCACCTATTTTGGCGTGATTGAGGGGGCAACGGAGATAGTGAAATCAGGATTAAATCAGGTTGGGGTGAAGAAAAGCCGGGCCTTTAACCGGGCCGTGTCGGTGATGGGCGTCTCGCTGATCACCTTTGCGGTGTGCTGCATTAACCCTAATGCTATCTCGATGATCTACGCTATCAGCGGGCCGCTTATCGCCATGATCCTGTTTATCATGCCGACCCTGTCGACCTTCCTGATCCCGGCCCTGAAGCCCTACCGCTCCGTCGGTAATGTGCTGACGCTGATTGTCGGGGTGTTGTGCGTGTCGGTAATGTTTATTGCTTAAAGCGGGGATGAGTGTGATAACGCTGCCGGGAAAGGCCATACAGCACGTGAGTGGCAAGCCGGTGATCGGCCGGCAGCGACGGGTGCAGAAAGTGCCCCTGTTTAATCATTCCCAGGCGTTGCATTAACGACTCAGAAGAGACGTTGTGGATGGAGGTAAAAGAAACCACCTCGTCCAGCTCCAGCACCTCAAAGGCATACGCCAGGCAGGCCATTGCGGCTTCACAGGCAAACCCCTTGTGCCAGAACGGTTTTGCCAGTCGCCAGCCAATTTCAGTGCAGGGTGAAAATGAAAAACGGTCAGGCTGATGATGCAGGCCGACCATGCCGAGAAAGGTCCCGCTGGCCTTCTCCTCCACCGCCCAGAATCCCCAGCCGTTGAGGTCAATGAGCGCGTGAAAGCGCTCTGCCAGCGCATCGCTCTCTTCCCGGCTCAGGAGCGCGGGGAAGCAGCCCATCACCTCCGGGTCACTGTTCAGCGCGGCAAATGGCGCCAGATCCTCTGGTCGCCATTGCCGGAGCCGTACCCGTGCGGTCTCAGGCGCGGATATCGTCATACTCGCGGGTGTTATCAAATTCGTGTTTCGCAAACGGGCACAGAGGGATGATTTTGCGGTTCTCTGCGCGCATCTTTTCTACCACCTTCGCCACCAGCTGTTTGCCCACGCCCTGCCCTTTCAGGCTGGGATCGACATCGGTATGCTCAATAATGCTGAGGTGTTCGCCGGTGGGAACAAAGACAATTTCCGCGACCTGGTTGCCATCGGCATCATTCACATAAAACTTGTTATGGCCTTCCTGAATTTCCATGGGTTCTCGCTTATTTGTGGCGGTATTTGAGTGCGCCGCTTGGGCAGGTGTCGATCACACGCACAACCGTATCAACATCCACTTCATCAGGGATGATCCACGGCTTACGTTTCAGGTTGAAGAGTCTGGCGCTGCCACGCACGCAGTTTCCCGCGTGCTGACAAATACCGGTATTGAAGTAGACATCAATTTTCTCACCGGTATAGGCCCGGTATCCCGCTTGCAGGAGATCGTTATCCATGACATTGCCTCTGTAATTATTATGAGTTTGGGAACAAGCATAGCGTTGGCGTGCAGCTTCAAAAAGTTAACATTTATTTAATGTATGAATCCAGCACCTTCAGCACGACATCAAGATCCGCTTCCCGCTTCACTTCATCGCCTTCATGAACGATATGCTCAGTGAGATGGCCCTTAATCACTTCCCGCATTAAGCCGTTTACCGCCCCGCGGATCGCCGCGATCTGCTGCAGCACCGCAGCACATTCGTGCGGCTCGTCCAGCATCTTTTTCAGCGCCGCGACCTGACCCTGAATTTTATTGGTACGGGCTTTAAGCTTCTGTTTATCACGGATGGTATGCGACACGTGGCACCTCGTTAACCGAAAAATCAACGCTGATTGTAACATCGACGATCTACTGGGGGGTAGTATACTGTACTGGGGGGGAGTAGAATCCAGGCACCAACAACTCACAAACAACGCTTCTCATGAACGAATTTACCGCTCTTCTTCAGCAAGGTAATGCCTGGTTTTTTATTCCCAGCGCCATCTTATTAGGTGCTTTACACGGCCTGGAGCCCGGCCATTCCAAAACCATGATGGCGGCTTTTATCATCGCCATTAAAGGCACGGTGCGGCAGGCCGTGATGCTTGGGCTGGCCGCGACGATTTCCCATACCGCCATCGTCTGGCTGATTGCCTTTGGCGGGATGTACCTCAGCAACAGGTTCACCGCGGAATCGGCTGAACCCTGGCTACAGGTGATCTCTGCGATCGTTATTCTGAGCACCGCGGTGTGGATGTTCTGGCGCACATGGCAAGGGGAAAAGAGCTGGCTGGCGGAGATGCAGGGGCATGATGACCACCACCACCATGATCACCACCATGACCATGACCATGACCATGACCATGACCACCATGATCATCATCACGATCACGATCGTGCCGAGCTGGAAGGGCTGGAGGTCAATTCGAAGGCGTATCAGGATGCCCACGAGCGCGCTCATGCCCATGATATTCAGCGCCGCTTCGCCGGCAGAGAGGTAACTAACGGGCAGATCCTGCTGTTCGGCCTCACCGGAGGTCTGATCCCCTGCCCGGCCGCCATCACCGTACTGCTTATCTGTATCCAGCTGAAAGCCTTAGCCCTGGGCGCAACGCTGGTGGTCAGTTTCAGCATGGGGCTGGCCCTTACCCTGGTGACCGTTGGCGTAGGGGCCGCGGTGAGCGTACGTCAGGTGGCAAAACGCTGGAGCGGGTTTAATACAATGGCCAGGAGAGCCCCCTACTTCTCCAGCGTGCTGATTGGGCTGGTGGGGATTTATATGGGGATCCATGGTTTTTTGGGCGTAATGCGATAAACCGCTGATAACCATGTTTATTGTATTGTCTTTAGGGTAGTCTGTTTTCTTTATCAGCAGACTGCCCGGAGCGCCTGAATGACGATGGATAACCCCCTCTATTTGAAAGGATTAGTTGTTATATTGCTTGCCTTTTGGGCATGGGACGCAATCAAAACAAAGCGAAAAAAACGATCTGCTGACCCAGCCATTGCACACGCTGATGCCAGGGAACGCAACGCATGGCGCTATGTCAGATGGGGGTTTCGGGTAATACAGATCGCCTGTGCGCTCTATTTTGTACAGATGCTGATTCAGATCTTACTGGCGTAGGTTTGCAGGGAGTAAGGGAACAGACAAAGGAATTATGGAGCGGGCGAAGGGAATCGAACCCTCGTATAGAGCTTGGGAAGCTCTCGTTCTACCATTGAACTACGCCCGCTTTGAGGTGCGTAAAGCATTATAGACCTTACGCCTCTTCTGACAAGACTCCCGTACGCTAACCGGCGATTTAATAACCACTTAGCACTTCGGTTTGCCGCCCGGCGCCGGTAAATAGCGTACCGGATCGATCGCCGTCGCCTTATAACGGATCTGGAAATGCAGCGCCACGGTATTGGAGCCGGTGCTGCCCATGGTGGCGATCTTCTGCCCGGCCTTCACGTTTTGTCCGTTATTCACCAGCAGAGTGTCGTTATGGGCATAGGCGGTGATGTAGTCCTCGCCATGCTTAATCATGATCAGGTTGCCATAACCGCGCAGCTGGTTGCCGACATAGACCACCTTGCCCGCATCAGAAGCATACACAGGCGACCCGCGGGTACCGGCGATATCAATCCCTTTGTTTCCCCCTTCTGCGGTGGAGTAGGGTATCACCACTTTTCCGCTGGCAGGCCAGACCCAGCAGCGCTGCCCGACGGGCGGCCAGGAGGACTTAGGTACGGCGTAAGAAGGCGTGACCGCGGCGGTTTTACCTTTACTCTTTGAAGAGGATTTTTTGGCCGTGGCGCTGCTGCCGTTTACCTTCAGCTTTTGTCCCACTTCAATGGTGTAAGGTGGCGAAATATTATTCAGACGCGCCAGATCCCTCACGCTGGTGCCGGTCGTACGCGAGATGCGGTACAGCGTATCGCCGCGTTTAACGGTATACACAGGACCAGAATCCGATGCCTGATTGCCCGCGCATCCCGCCAGCAACAGGGCCAGGATCAGGCAAAACAGAGCAGAAACGGGTTTTTTCATCGGGCTTCCTGCAAACAAAACAGTTCCTCGGTCAACGTGAATGGCCGCGCTATGATAGCAGCCCCGACTGATATGGGTCAGCCCTTTTCCGCTCTGGGCGACAAACCGTTCGTATAAGAATGCAGTATAATAATGCCGCTGATGGTGCTGAACCATCTGGCATGTTTGGTACTGGAGCACGAATGAGTATTCAAGAACACGTTATTTTGGTAAACGACCAGGGAATGGTGATTGGCACTCAGGAAAAATATGCCGCACACACCTCTTATACCCCACTGCACCTGGCATTCTCCTCCTGGCTCTTTAACGCCAACGATGAATGCCTGATTACCCGACGCGCACTGAGCAAAAAAGCCTGGCCCGGCGTCTGGACGAACTCGGTCTGCGGCCATCCGCAGTCTGGCGAAGAGACAGAACAGGCAATAATCCGCCGCTGCCGTTTTGAAGTGGGTGCCGAAATTGCCAATATCACCCCCGTTGCGCCTGAGTTTCGCTACCGTAAAATTGACCCTTCCGGGATTGTTGAAAACGAAATTTGCCCGGTATTTGCCGCTCGCATCACGAATGAAATAACAATAAATGATGATGAAGTGATGGACTTTCAGTGGGTTGAGCTGGAGGCGTTATTCCGCGCGCTGGATGCCACGCCCTGGGCCTTTAGCCCGTGGATGGTCATGGAAGCGAGTACGGCTCGCGAGGCACTCAGAGCCTTCGCGGCGCAATAAAAAAGCCCCTTTCGGGGCTTTTTTTACATCTTAACGGCTTACTTCACCGGACGCATCGCCGGGAACAGGATCACGTCGCGGATGGTGTGGCTGTTGGTGAACAGCATAACCATACGGTCGATACCAATACCCAGGCCCGCTGTTGGCGGCAGGCCGTGCTCCAGCGCGGTCACGTAGTCTTCGTCGAAGAACATCGCTTCGTCGTCGCCTGCGGCTTTGGCATCAACCTGATCCTGGAAGCGCTGCGCCTGATCTTCTGCATCGTTCAGCTCGCTAAAGCCGTTGCCGATTTCGCGGCCACCGATGAAGAATTCAAAGCGGTCGGTGATCTCCGGGTTCTCGTCATTACGACGCGCCAGCGGAGAAACCTCTGCCGGGTACTCGGTGATGAAGGTCGGCTGGATCAGGTGCGCTTCGGCCACTTCTTCGAAGATCTCGGTTACGATACGGCCCAGACCCCAGCTCTTCTCAACCTTGATGCCGATGCTTTCGGCGATCGCTTTCGCAGAATCGAAGTTATCCAGATCGGCCATCTCGGTTTCCGGACGGTACTTCTTGATCGCTTCGCGCATGGTCAGCTTAACGAACGGCTTGCCGAAGTCGAAGACCTCTTCGCCGTAAGGCACTTCAGTGGTGCCCAGAATATCCTGCGCCAGGGTGCGGAACAGGGATTCGGTCAGCTCGATCAGATCTTTGTAATCCGCATACGCCATATAGAGTTCCATCATGGTGAACTCTGGGTTATGACGTACGGAGATGCCTTCGTTACGGAAGTTACGGTTGATCTCGAATACGCGATCGAAACCACCAACCACCAGACGCTTCAGGTACAGTTCCGGCGCGATACGCAGGTACATGTCGAGGTCCAGGGCGTTGTGATGGGTGATGAATGGACGCGCGGACGCACCGCCCGGGATCACCTGCATCATTGGGGTTTCCACTTCCATAAAGTCGCGGGCTACCATGAACTGACGAATGCCAGCCATAATCTGGGAGCGAATTTTGAAGGTGTTGCGGGATTCATCGTTAGAGATGAGATCCAGGTAGCGCTGACGGTAGCGCGCTTCCTGATCCTGCAGGCCGTGGAACTTGTCCGGCAACGGGCGCAGGGCTTTTGTCAGCAGACGCAGCTCGGTGCAGTGAATGGACAGCTCGCCGGTCTTGGTTTTGAACAGCTTGCCTTTAGCGCCGAGGATATCGCCCAGGTCCCATTTCTTGAACTGCTCGTTGTAGATCCCTTCCGGCAGATCGTCGCGGGAAACGTACAGCTGGATGCGGCCACCCACGTCCTGCAGCGTGATAAAGGAGGCTTTACCCATGATACGACGGGTCATCATGCGGCCTGCAACAGCCACTTCGATGTTCAGCGCTTCCAGCTCTTCGTTCTCTTTAGCGTCGAAGTCAGCGTGCAGTTGGTCTGAGGTACGATCGCGACGGAAATCGTTCGGGAACGGCACGCCCTGCTCGCGCAGTGCAGCCAGCTTCTCGCGGCGGGTTTTCAGTTCATTGTTAAGATCGACGACCGCGTCAGCGCCCTGTGCTTGTTGTTCAGACATGTTGGTTCCTCATAACCCTGCTTTCAGACTTGCTTCGATAAATTGGTCCAGGCTGCCATCCAGCACCGCCTGCGTGTTACGGGTTTCGACACCGGTACGCAGGTCTTTGATGCGGGAGTCATCAAGGACGTAAGAACGGATCTGGCTGCCCCAGCCGATGTCAGATTTGTTATCTTCCATCGCCTGCTTCTCAGCATTTTTCTTTTGCATCTCCAGTTCATAAAGCTTCGCTTTCATCTGCTTCATGGCCTGGTCTTTGTTTTTATGCTGGGAACGGTCGTTCTGGCACTGTGTTACCAGCCCGGTCGGCAGGTGAGTAATACGCACCGCGGATTCCGTACGGTTAACGTGCTGACCGCCCGCACCGGAGGCGCGGTAAACGTCGATACGCAGATCCGCCGGGTTGATTTCGATATCGATATCGTCCTTCACTTCCGGATAGACAAACGCGGAACTGAAAGAGGTGTGACGACGGCCGCCGGAGTCGAACGGGCTCTTACGCACCAGGCGGTGAACGCCGGTTTCGGTACGCAGCCAGCCGTAGGCGTAATCGCCAATAATTTTAACGGTGACAGATTTCAGGCCTGCCACTTCGCCTTCAGACTCTTCAATGATCTCGGTCTTAAAGCCGCGGGCTTCAGCCCAGCGCAGGTACATACGGGTCAGCATGCTGGCCCAGTCCTGTGCTTCTGTGCCGCCGGAACCGGCCTGGATATCCAGGTAGCAGTCGGCGCTGTCGTATTCACCGGAGAACATGCGACGGAATTCCAGCTGGGCCAGCTTCTCTTCCAGCACGTCGAGTTCTGCCACGGCTTCGTTGAAGGTCTCTTCGTCGTCGGCCTCAACGGCCAGCTCCAGCAGGCCGGACACGTCATCCAGACCCTGCGCCATCTGATCAAGCGTATCGACGATAGCTTCCAGAGAGGAACGCTCTTTACCCAGCGCCTGTGCGCGTTCAGGTTCGTTCCAGACGTCCGGCTGTTCCAGCTCGGCGTTTACTTCTTCGAGACGCTCTTTCTTGGCATCGTAGTCAAAGATACCCCCTAAGAACGTCGGAGCGCTCCGTGAGGTCCTGAATGCGGTTTTTTACCGGATTAATTTCAAACATGGTCTGTTTTCTTTTATGGACTAGTCAAAATGCGGAGATAAGGGCGGAATTGTACCGGATTCACGCCCTGTTTTATAGCGGAATAGTGATGCTAAAGTGGCCAGATATGGTCGATGATGATTTGCAGCGTGCGGTTGCCACGAAACTCGTTGATATCCAGTTTGTAGGCCAGTTCGACTTCGCGCACGCCGTTGTCCGGCCAGATAGTGGTATCGACGTTAAAGGCGATCCCGTCCAGCAGCGGGCCGCCGCCGACCGGTTCTACCATCACTTTCAAATGGCGTTCACCCACCAGCCGCTGTTGCAGCAGACGGAAGCGGCCATCAAACAGCGGCTCCGGGAACATCTGCCCCCACGGACCGGCATCACGCAGCATCTGCGCCACTTCCATGGTCATTTCAGCGGGGGTTAACGGACCGTCGGAGACCACCTCGCCCTGCAACAGGGCCGGATCCAGCCAGTCGGTGACCAGCTCGCTGAAGAGCTGCTGGAACCGATCGAATTTCGCCTCTTCCAGCGACAAGCCCGCCGCCATCGCGTGGCCGCCAAACTTGATCATCAGATCCGGGTGCAGCGTATGCAGGCGCTCCAGCGCATCGCGCATATGCAGCCCCTGAATGGATCGGCCCGATCCTTTCAGCGTGCCGTCTCCGGCCGGAGCAAAGGCAATAACCGGACGGTGAAAACGCTCTTTGATGCGCGAGGCCAGGATCCCAACCACTCCCTGGTGCCACTCGGGGTGATACATCGCCAGCCCACCGGGCAGCGTTTCGCCGCTGCGCTCCAGCTTTTCGCACAGGGTCAGGGCTTCGGCCTGCATCCCCTGCTCGATCTCTTTGCGGGTCTGGTTCAGGGCGTCCAGCTCGTTGGCCAGCACGCGCGCTTCGCCGATGTTGTCGCACAGCAACAGCGCCACGCCCACCGACATATCATCCAGACGCCCGGCGGCGTTGAGACGCGGGCCGAGGGCAAAGCCCAGATCGCTGGCCGCCAGCCGCTGCTGATCCCGGTTGGAGATCTCCAGCAGCGCCTTAATGCCCGGACGGCATTTGCCGGCCCGAATGCGGTTTAAGCCCTGCCAGGTGAGAATACGGTTATTGGCATCCAGCGGCACCACGTCCGCCACGGTGCCCAGCGCCACCAGATCGAGGAATTCCGCCAGATTCGGTGCGGCAATGCCCTGCGCCTCAAACCAGCCTTTATCCCGCAGCTTCGTACGCAGCGCCAGCATCAGGTAGAAGGCCACGCCCACACCCGCCAGCGATTTTGACGGGAAGTCGCAGTCGCGCAGGTTGGGGTTGATGATCGCTTCCGCCGCCGGCAGCGTGTCGCCAGGCAGGTGGTGATCGGTGACCAGCACCGGGATCCCCAGCTTGTGCGCACGATCGACACCGGCATGGGACGAGATCCCATTGTCGACGGTGAGGATCATTTGCGCGCCGCGGGCATGGGCCTGATCGACCACTTCCGGGCTCAGGCCGTAGCCATCCTCAAAGCGGTTAGGCACCAGGTAGGAGACGTTATCGCACCCCATCGCCCGCAGGCTGAGCACGCTCAGCGCGGTACTGGTGGCGCCATCGGCATCGAAATCCCCCACCACGATGATGCGCGTTCCTTCACGAAAGGCGTTGTACAGCAGCTCCGTGGCCGTATCGACGCCACTCAGCTGCTGCCAGGGCAGCATATTTTTTACGCCTTTCTCAAGATCGTCTGCATGTTTCACGCCACGGCTGGCGTACAGTCGACGCAACAGAGGCGACAGATCCGCGGGTAAGACGGCGCTGTCGTCCACTTCACGACGACGGAGTTGTATCGAAGATTTCACGCGAATTATTTACCGCCAAACTGTTTCTGGTGCGCATCAAGGAACGCTTTCATCTCTTTCGGTCCCTGGTAGCCCGGCACGACATACCCGTTGCTCAGCACGATGGCTGGCGTACCGGTCACGCCAAACTGCACGCCCAGCGCGTAGTGATTGGCAATGTCGATATCGCAGGAAGCGGCCTGAATGCCTTTGCCGTTCATGGCGTCATCAAAGGCTTTGTTGCGATCTTTCGCACACCAGATGGCCTTCATGTCCTGCTCAGGCTGGCTCTGCACGCCCGCACGCGGGAAAGCGAGATAACGCACGGTGATGCCCAGCGCGTTGTAGTCTTTCATCTCTTCATGCAGCTTGTGGCAGTAGCCGCAGGTGATGTCGGTGAACACGGTGATGACGTGCTTTTCCTGCGCCGCTTTGTAGACAATCATCTCTTTTTCCAGCGCGTTCAGGTTTTTCATCAGCATCTGGTTAGTGACGTTGACCGGCTGGGCGCCGCTCACATCGTACAGCGGCCCCTGCAGAAAGTGCTTACCGTCTTCGGTGACGTACAGCACGCCGCCGCTGGTCATCACGGTTTTCATTCCGGCGATCGGCGCAGGCTGAATATCGCTACCGGTAACGCCAAGCTTCGCCAGAGACTGTTTGATGGCCGCATCGTCAGCGTGCGCCAGACCAGATAATGAGGTTGCCAGCAGAGAGAACAGCACTAAAGACTTTTTCATATTGGTTCCTGTTACGAGTCATCACGCACGTGGGTGATGCTGTTGGTGTAGCTGCCGCAGGCGTTCCGTCG
This sequence comes from Leclercia sp. TB492, assembly GCF_049974505.2. Classification (NCBI taxonomy): domain Bacteria; kingdom Pseudomonadati; phylum Pseudomonadota; class Gammaproteobacteria; order Enterobacterales; family Enterobacteriaceae; genus Leclercia; species Leclercia sp. TB492. The sequence goes on from NZ_CM127572.1 coordinate 3,864,351, forward strand.
CGACATGCGTGTAGATTTGCGTCGTTGAAAGGTCACTGTGCCCAAGCAGCATCTGGACCACGCGCAGGTCGGCGCCATGATTCAGAAGGTGGGTCGCAAAAGCGTGACGCAGAACGTGCGGCGAAAGTTTTTCACTGTCTATACCCGCCAGTGTGGCGTAATGTTTGATGCGATGCCAGAAGGTTTGACGCGTCATCTGTTGCGCACGTTGACTCGGGAATAACACATCAATGGAGACACCGTTGAGCAACCACGGACGTCCATGCTGGAGATAACTCTCCAGCCAGTACACCGCCTCTTCACCCAGCGGCACAAGACGCTCTTTGTTGCCTTTACCGATCACCCGCACCACGCCCTGACGCAGGCTGATATCGCTCATCGTCAGCCCGACCAGCTCAGAGACGCGCAGCCCCGTCGCATACAAGACCTCAAGCATCGCTTTATCGCGCAACTCCAGCGGTTGGTCAACCACCGGCGACTGTAATAATCTCTCAACTTGTGCTTCGCTGAGATCCTTCGGCAGACGCTGCGGCAGCTTGGGCGAGGCCAGCGCGGCGCTGGGATCGTCGGCGCGCAATTTCTCACGATACAAGTGCTGAAACAGACGCCGCATGGCGCTCAGCAGCCGCGCGGAACTGGTAGCCTTATAGCCCCCCTCCATGCGCTCGGCAAGCAGCGCCTGCAAATGGTCACTTTGGGCCGTAGTAAGAGAGAGGTCATGATGATGCAACCAGGCCACCAGCATCGCCAGATCGCGTCGGTAGGCGCTGAGGGTATTTTCGGCAAGATTCTTCTCCAGCCACAGCGCATCGAGAAACTGCTCGATGAGTGCGAGATCCTTTTCCACGTCAGCCTCTTTCGTTCTGCAATGGGGGCATTATGCCTGAATGCGGGTTGTTTCTGGTACACTACTCGCAAAGTCATAGCAAGTATTGAGACATTTTAGCGATGAATATTGGTCTGTTTTATGGTTCCAGCACCTGCTACACCGAGATGGCCGCAGAGAAAATTCGCGACATTATCGGTCCGGAACTGGTCACCCTGCATAATCTCAAAGACGACGCCCCGACGATGATGGAACAGTATGACGTGCTAATCCTGGGTATCCCGACCTGGGATTTTGGTGAACTGCAGGAAGACTGGGAAGCCATCTGGGAACAGCTTGATTCCCTGAAGCTGGAAGGCAAAATTATCGCGCTGTACGGCATGGGCGATCAGTTAGGCTATGGCGAGTGGTTCCTCGACGCGCTGGGGATGCTGCATGACAAGCTGGCGCCGAAAGGGGTGACCTTCATCGGTTACTGGCCGACCGAAGGCTATGAGTTTACCAGCAAGAAACCGATCATTGCCGACGGCCAGCTGTTTGTCGGGCTGGCCCTTGATGAGACTAATCAATACGATCTGAGCGAAGAGCGCCTGCAAAACTGGTGCGAGCAGATCCTCGGCGAAATGGCGGAGCAGTTTAGTTAACCGCTATCGCCCCTGCGTCGGTTGCTGCGACAGCATCCGGCGCAGATCCCGCCACTCCCCTTCGTCCATGCTGTCTGCCGCAAGCCACAAATGCTGGTAGCGTTTCCCGTCGCCTTTGCGTAAGCGAAGCATCATGCCGGCATTTAGCATCCACGGCGTGCCGACAATCTCCCACTCGCTGCCCTGCCAGTGCAGTCGGGAATCCATGAACAGTTTGATTTCGCCCTGACGGGAATTAATGCGTCGTTGACTGCGCACGCTGTCGAACACCACCAGCGACAGTAAGATTAACCATAATGGGGTGTAGCTCAGCGGCCATGGCATCAACAGAATGCAAGCCGCAACCAGGCCGTGGAGCAAAAGAGACATCCACTGGGCGCGCCACGAGACGCGTAAATCAGATTGCCACAGGACCACGTTCCCGATTCCGTGTTTGAATTAAAAGCACCATCCGTTGCAGTTCGGCGTCGGCAGGTTCGCCGTGATTCATCAACCAGTTAAATAAATCAGGATCGTCGTTCTCCAGCAGACGGATGAAGAGCTGTTTGTCCTCATCGCTCAGGGTGTCGTATTCGTATTCGAAGAACGGCATGATGGAGATATCGAGTTCGCGCATGCCGCGACGGCATGCCCAATGAATGCGGGCTTTGTTAGTAATGTCCATGTGCATTTTTCCTGCATAACGTTGAGTTCAGGCAGTGTTTCGTTCGTATCGGTTAAGAAAGAGAATCTACCGGGAAGAAACGGCTCTTAGTGTAACGTGTTTTTTGCTGTTTCATTACTGGAATATTACGTTCCTGCCGCACTCTTCCAGAAAAAACCACAACAAAAAAGCGTGTTCATCCGTTTTGCGTCGTGCTACGCAGAACAGCGCGAGGGCACGAATAGCCTGTTGAAACCGCTTGCATTGGCTACAGTCTCTTTTACCATTAGGCATTAACAAAGCGTTATGCAATTCAGGACCTCACTATGGCATTTACACCTTTCTCCCCGCGCCAGCCTGTCGCCTCTGCGCGTCTGCCGCTGACGCTTATGACCCTTGATGACTGGGCGCTGGCAACCCTCGTCGGCCTGGACAGCGAAAAGTACCTGCAGGGCCAGGTGACCGCTGATGTCAGTCAGATGACCGAACACCAACACCTGCTGGCCGCGCACTGCGATCCAAAAGGCAAGATGTGGAGCAACCTGCGCCTCTTCCGCCGTCAGGACGGGTTTGCCCTGATCGAACGCCGCAGCCTGCGCGACGCGCAGCTCGCGGAGCTGAAAAAGTATGCGGTGTTCTCAAAAGTGACCATCGCTGCCGATGACGAGCTGGTGCTGCTGGGCGTAGCCGGGTTCCAGGCGCGCGCGGCGTTGAAAAATCTGTTCAGCGAACTGCCGGATGCCGAAAAACAGGTGACTCACGACGGAGCCACCTCGCTGCTGTGGTTTGAACACCCGGCGGAACGCTTCCTGCTGGTAACCGATGTTGCTACCGCAGAGCGCGTGACCCAGGCCCTGCGTGGCGAAGCCCAGCTGAATAACAGCCAGCAGTGGCTGGCGCTGAACATTGAAGCGGGCATCCCGGTAATCGATGCCGCCAACAGCGGGCAGTTTATTCCTCAGGCGACCAACCTGCAGGCACTCGGCGGGATCAGCTTTAAAAAAGGCTGCTATACCGGCCAGGAGATGGTGGCCCGGGCGAAGTTCCGCGGCGCCAACAAACGCGCGCTGTGGTATCTGGCGGGCCAGGCCAGCCGTGTACCGGAAGCCGGTGAAGATCTGGAGCTGAAAATGGGTGAGAACTGGCGCCGGACCGGCACCGTGCTCGCCGCCGTTCAGCTCGATGATGGTCGTCTGCTGGTGCAGGCCGTCATGAACAATGACATGGAGCCCGACAGCGTGTTCCGCGTGCGCGAAGATGTGAATACCCTGAGCATCGAGCCGCTGCCGTATTCGCTGGAAGAGTGATGGTGTTAGTGCCGGGTGGCGGCTTCGCCTTACCCGGCCTACGAAACCCGTAGGCCCGTGCAAGCGTAGCGCCGCCGGGCAAAAACAATCTTAATTAAACCTGCCCTACATACAAATAAATCGCCAGGAAATGGCACACGCTGCCGCCCAGCACAAAACCGTGCCATATCGCGTGGTTATAGGGAATGCGCTTGCAGACGTAAAAAATCACCCCCAGCGAATAGACAATTCCGCCCACCGCCAGCAACGTCACCCCGCCCGCCGACAGTTTTACCGCCAGCTGATAGACCACAATTAGCGACAGCCAGCCCATCGTCAGATAGGTCACCAGCGACAGCACCTTAAAACGGTGCGCAATGGTCAGCTTAAACAGGATCCCCAGCAGCGCCAGGCTCCAGATAACGATCATTAGTCCGCGCGCCAGCGGCGAATTCAGCCCCACCAGCAAAAACGGCGTATAGGTCCCGGCAATCAGCAGATAGATGGCGCAGTGGTCGAATTTTTTCAGCCAGATCTTGGCCCGCTGATGCGGAATGGCATGGTAAAGGGTGGAGGCCAGGAACAGCAGAATCATGCTTCCGCCATACAGGCTGTAACTGGTGATCGCCAGCGCGCTGGCGTTGGTGTCGACGGCCTGGACCAGCAGCAATACCAGCCCGACGATGCCAAACACCAGACCGACCCCGTGACTAATACTGTTGGCTATTTCCTCAGCCAGCGAATATCCCTGTGCGGTTAATGGCTTGCTAACCATAGAGAACTCCGGGAAAACATAAGTGAATACTGCATCGCTGACTATGCTAACTGAGAATGATTCCAGTGAACACCTGTTAGCTAAAATAAATATCATATAAACATTTATTTAATATAATCATATATTTGAGTGATATTTTCAGCTAACACCTGTTCAGGTTAAAAATCAAAGACATTTAAAATCAATGACATAAAACTGAGTCTGATTCGGATAGATCTCCGCGATGACCCGCTTAAGTTCTCCCAGGGTCATGTTCTCTTGCTGAGCATGTTTTTCGGTCAGCGTTTCCAGCGTCACGGTCGAGGTATTCGTTACCTCAATGGTACAAAAGTAGCCGTCGTCTTCGTAACGCCCCACGCGCAGAACATCACCCGCTTTAAAGTGCGCCTCGCTCTCATCACGGATGGTGATGGTCTTACGTCCGGCCAGAATGTCATCCTGAAAGCGCTGAAAAAAAGTAATGTCGTTTGGCTGCATGTTATTATTCCCTGAAGATGAAGTTGATGAGTGAGTTTAGCCACTGTGAGCATGTTCTCCCATTCCGCCATTGCCAGTCTCAATAATCTGGAGATGATGGTCTACAACACCGTCATTAAAAACCGCGATCGGGTGATGTACATGACCATCCGCGAACTGGCGGATGCGGCAGGGGTTTCCACCACCACCGTGCTGCGCTTTTGCCGCAAACTCAATTGCGATGGCTATTCTGAATTCCGCGTGCGGTTTAAATTATATCTCGAACAAAACGAACCGCAGCAGGCCAATTTTGGTGCCAGTGAGATTATCAGTTTTTTCAAAAGCGTAAACAACGATGAATTTGATACGCTTTTAAATAACGCCGTGGATATTATCTTATCGTCGGAGCGTATTATATTTGTCGGCGCAGGCACTTCTGGCTCGCTGGCAAAATACGGTGCGCGGTTCTTTTCCAATATTGGTAAATTCAGCAACCATATCGACGATCCTTATTTCCCGGTCACCAACGATATGGCGAAAAACGCCCTGGCGATTGTCCTCTCGGTCTCGGGCGAAACCGAAGAGATCCTGCGCTTCGCCAGCCAGTTCAGCCTGCATCACTGCAAGGTTCTGTCGATCACCAGCCACGAACATTCGCGGCTGGCGAAACTGGCGGACTTTAATCTCTCCTGGCATGTACCCCAAACGCGTATCGCAGGCGTCTACGATATTACGACGCAAATCCCGGTGATTTATATTCTTGAATCACTGGGACGCAAACTGGCGAAGAAATTAACAGAATAAAACACCCTGTTTTTTAGAAGTGACAAATTACAATTTCTGCAAATTGTTATATCGTGACTTTTTATTCCCCTTTGTTAGACTCAAAATAAGACAATAAATGAGATTAGCAAAGATGAAAAAACTCACTTTACCAAAAGACTTTTTATGGGGCGGCGCGGTCGCGGCGCATCAGGTTGAAGGCGGCTGGAACAAAGGCGGCAAAGGCCCAAGCATTTGTGACGTGCTGACCGGTGGCGCACACGGCGTACCGCGTGAGATCACCCAGGAAGTGGTTGAGGGCAAATACTACCCGAACCATGAAGCCATCGACTTCCATGGTCACTATAAAGAAGACATCAAGCTGTTTGCCGAGATGGGTTTCAAATGCTTCCGCACCTCCATTGCCTGGACCCGTATCTTTCCGAAAGGTGACGAAACCCAGCCGAACGAAGAGGGGCTGAAGTTCTACGACGACATGTTCGATGAGCTGCTGAAGTACAACATCGAGCCGGTGATCACCCTCTCCCACTTCGAAATGCCGCTGCACCTGGTGCAGGAGTACGGCGGCTGGACCAACCGTAAGGTGGTGGACTTCTTCGTTAATTTCGCTGAAGTGGTGTTTGAGCGCTACAAGAGCAAGGTCAAATACTGGATGACCTTCAACGAGATCAACAACCAGCGTAACTGGCGCGCCCCGCTGTTCGGCTACTGCTGCTCCGGCGTGGTCTATACCGAGCATCAGAACCCGGAAGAGACCATGTACCAGGTGCTGCATCACCAGTTCGTGGCCAGCGCCCTGGCGGTGAAAGCCGCCCGCCGTATCAACCCGGAAATGAAAGTCGGCTGCATGCTGGCGATGGTGGCGCTCTATCCGTTCTCCTGCAAGCCAGAAGACGTGATGTTTGCTCAGGAATCGATGCGTGAACGCTATGTCTTTACCGACGTGCAGCTGCGTGGCTACTACCCGTCTTACGTCCTGAACGAGTGGGAGCGTCGCGGTTTTACCATCAATATGGAAGCGGGCGATGAGCAGATCCTGCGTGAAGGCACCTGCGACTATCTGGGCTTCAGCTACTACATGACCAACGCGGTGAAAGCGGAAGGCGGCACCGGCGATGCAATCTCCGGCTTCGAAGGCAGCGTTCCGAACCCGCACGTGAAAGCCTCGGACTGGGGTTGGCAGATCGACCCGGTGGGTCTGCGCTACGCCCTGTGCGAGCTGTATGAGCGCTATCAGAAGCCGCTGTTTATCGTGGAAAACGGCTTCGGCGCTTACGACAAAGTGGAAGAGGACGGCAGCATCAACGATGACTATCGTATCGACTACCTGCGCGCCCACGTCGAAGAGATGATAAAAGCCGTGACCCATGATGGCGTGGATCTGATGGGCTACACCCCGTGGGGCTGCATCGACTGCGTGTCCTTCACCACCGGCCAGTACAGCAAACGCTACGGCTTTATCTACGTGAACAAGCACGACGACGGCACCGGCGACATGTCCCGTTCGCGTAAGAAGAGCTTTGAGTGGTACAAAGCGGTGATCGCCAGCAACGGCGAGGAACTTTAATTCTGTAACGCCGGGTGGCGGCTTCGCCTTACCCGGCCTACAAATGATGCGGGTGGGATTTACTTCCCGCCCGCTAACTCAATAAAGCTGCCCGTCACGTACGACGCCTTCTCGCTCAGCAGCCAGACAATCGCCTGCGCCACCTCTTCAGGCTGGCCGCCGCGCTGCATCGGCAGCATCGACTTCACCCGATCCACACGTCCTGGCTCCCCGCCGGAAGCGTGAATTTCGGTATAAATCAGCCCCGGACGGACGCAGTTAACCCGAATGCCCTGTGCCGCCACCTCCAGCGCTAGCCCGGTAGTGAGGGAGTCCACGGCCCCTTTCGATGCCGCGTAATCCACATACTCCCCCGGCGCGCCGAGTCGTGAGGCCGCGGACGAGACGTTCACAATCGCCCCGCCTTTCCCGCCATGCTTTAGCGCCATGCGTTTCACCGCCTCACGGCAGCAGAGGAAATACCCGGTCACGTTGGTGGCCAGCACGCGGTTAATACGTTCGGCAGAGAGATTTTCGATGGTGCTCTGCTCAAACAGAATGCCGGCGTTGTTAACCAGCGCGGTGAGGGGCTCGCCTTCACGATCGAGGCTGTCAAACATCGCCATGACCTGCGCTTCATCGCTGATGTCCGCACGTAGGGCAAAGGCCCGGCCGCCCTCTTTCACAATCTGCGCGATCACGTCGGTGGCGGCTTTGATGTTGTGGTGATAGTTCACCGCCACGGTATAGCCTTCGCTCGCCAGCTGCAGCGCCGTAGCTTTGCCAATTCCGCGGCTGGCGCCGGTTACAAGTGCAATTGCCATAAGACTCTCCAGAAACAAAAAAAGCCGGGTGGCGCTTGCGCTTACCCGGCCTACAGTATGGCAGAAAGGTTACTGGTATTCGCTCATTGGCACGCAGGAGCAGAACAGGTTACGGTCGCCGTAGACGTCATCAAGACGCTTCACGGTCGGCCAGTACTTGTTGGCAACGCCTGCCGGGAAGACCGCCAGCTCGCGGGAGTAAGCGTGATTCCACTCCGCCACCATCTCGTGCTGGGTGTGCGGGGCGTTGACCAGCGGGTTATCTTCCAGCGTCCATTCGCCATCCTGAACGCGATCGATCTCCATGCGGATCGCCAGCATCGCGTCGATAAAGCGGTCCAGTTCGGCTTTGCTTTCGGATTCGGTTGGCTCAACCATCAGCGTGCCCGCGACCGGGAACGACATGGTTGGGGCATGGAAGCCGTAGTCGATCAGACGCTTGGCAATGTCCAGCTCGCTGATACCGGTCTGTTCCTTCAGCGGACGAATATCCAGAATACATTCGTGCGCCACGCGGCCATCGCGACCGGTGTAGAGCACCGGGAAGGCAGACTTCAGACGCGTCGCGATGTAGTTGGCATTCAGGATCGCTACCTGGCTGGCCTGCTTCAGCCCTTCCGCGCCCATCATGCGGATATACATCCAGCTGATTGGCAGAATGGAGGCGCTGCCGAACGGTGCCGCAGAGACCGCGCCCTGACGGGTCAGCATGCCTTCGATCTGCACCACGCTGTGACCCGGTACGAACGGGGCCAGGTGCGCTTTCACGCCAATCGGACCCATACCCGGGCCGCCACCGCCGTGCGGAATGCAGAAGGTTTTGTGCAGGTTCAGGTGCGACACGTCCGCGCCGATAAAGCCTGGCGTGGTGATCCCTACCTGGGCGTTCATGTTGGCGCCATCGAGGTAAACCTGGCCGCCGTGCTGGTGCACGATCTCGCACACTTCACGGATGGTCTCTTCGTATACCCCGTGGGTGGACGGATAGGTCACCATGATGCAGGAGAGCTTATCGCTGGTCTGTTCTGCTTTGGCACGCAGGTCAGCCAGATCGATGTTGCCGTTCTTATCACAGGCGACAACCACCACTTCCATCCCCGCCATCTGGGCAGAGGCCGGGTTGGTACCGTGGGCAGAGCTTGGGATCAGGCAGATATCACGATGACCTTCGTTGCGGCTCTCGTGATAGTGACGGATTGCCAGCAGACCCGCGTACTCCCCCTGGGCGCCGGAGTTCGGCTGAATGCAGAGGGCGTCGTAGCCGGTCAGTTTTACCAGCCAGTCGGAAAGCTGGTTAATCATCATATGGTAGCCTTCCGCCTGATCTGCCGGGCAGAACGGGTGCAGCTCGGCGAATTCCGGCCAGGTGATCGGGATCATCTCGGCGGCGGCGTTCAGCTTCATGGTGCAGGAGCCCAGCGGGATCATCGCCTGATTCAGCGCCAGATCCTTGCGCTCCAGGGAGTGCATGTAGCGCATCATCTCGGTTTCGCTGTGGTAGCGGTTAAACACCGGATGGGCGAGGATCGCGTCGTCGCGCAGCATGGTCGCCTGGATAGAGCGGCTGTCATGCGCCACCTCTTTGTCGAGAGTATCCACATTCAGGCCGTGGTCGTCACCCAGCAGGACGTTGAACAGGATCTGAATATCTTCACGAGTAGTGGTCTCATCCAGGGTAATGCTCACCGCATTGAGGATGTCGCTGCGCAGGTTAATCTCTGCGGCTTCGGCGCGCGCCAGCACCGCCGCTTTGTCGGCCACTTCGACACACAGGGTATCGAAGAAGTGCGCGTGGCGCAGTTTTTGACCTTTCTGCTGCAGGCCGCAGGCCAGGATATCGGCCAGACGATGAATACGGCTGGCGATACGCTTCAGGCCCACCGGGCCGTGGAAGACGGCATACAGGCTGGCAATGTTGGCCAGCAGCACCTGCGAGGTACAGATGTTGGAGTTCGCTTTCTCGCGACGAATGTGCTGCTCGCGAGTCTGCATCGCCATGCGCAGGGCGGTGTTACCGGCGGCATCTTTTGATACGCCGATAATACGGCCTGGCATGGAGCGTTTGAATTCATCTTTCGCGGCGAAGAAGGCCGCGTGTGGGCCGCCGTAGCCCATCGGCACGCCGAAGCGCTGCGCAGAGCCAAAGACGATGTCTGCGCCCTGTTTGCCCGGGGCGGTTAACAGCACCAGCGCCATAAAATCGGCCGCCACGCTGACGACGATTTTGCGCGCTTTCAGTTCGGTAATCAGGGTGCCGTAGTCATGGACCTCACCGCTGGTGCCCACCTGCTGCAGCAGCACGCCGAACACATCCTGGTGATCCAGCACTTTGTCAGCGTCATCAACAATCACCTCAAAACCAAAGGTCTCAGCACGGGTACGCACCACGTCGAGGGTTTGCGGGTGAACGTCGGCGGCAACGAAGAAGCGGTTTGCGCCCTTCAGTTTGCTGACGCGTTTTGCCATTGCCATCGCTTCTGCGGCGGCGGTGGCTTCATCCAGCAGCGATGCCGAGGCGATGTCCAGACCGGTCAGATCCAGGGTGACCTGCTGGAAATTGAGCAGCGCTTCCAGACGGCCCTGAGACACTTCCGGCTGATATGGGGTATAGGCGGTATACCAGCCCGGGTTTTCCAGCATGTTGCGCAGAATAACCGGCGGCAACTGCACGTTGGTGTAGCCCATGCCAATGTAAGACTTAAAGCGCTTGTTAAGGCTGGCAATGCCTTTCAGTTCCGCCAGCGCAGCGTATTCAGTGGTCGATTCACCCACCTGCGGCGGGGTGGCGAGCTGAATATCCTTTGGCACGATCTGGCCGATCAGTGCGTTGAGCGAATCCGCGCCAACCGTCTTCAGCATCTCCTGCTGTTGTTGAGCATCCGGCCCAATGTGACGTTCAATGAAGGCGCCACGGTTTTCAAGCTGGCTTAAAGTCTGTGTCATGAGCGATGGTTCCTGAAACGTGCAGTGAATCGTAGTTGTTTGTAACTCTGTTGCCCGGTGGTGCTAACGCTTACCGGGCCTACGTTGACTCTCCTCTCCCCATAGGGGAGAGGGAAAGGTTTACTCGTCTTCCAGTAAGGCTTCGTACGCAGTAGCATCCAGCAGAGCGGCAACTTCCGCTTCGTCGCTGGCTTTAATTTTGAAGATCCAGCCTTCGCCGTATGGCTCGCTGTTAACCAGCTCCGGGGAGTCGCTCAGGGCGTCGTTAACCGCCACGATTTCGCCGCCCACTGGCGCATAGATATCAGAAGCCGCTTTTACCGACTCGGCCACGGCGCAGTCGTCGCCCGCGGTGACGGTCGCGCCCACTTCCGGCAGATCCACGAAGACCATGTCACCTAACAGCTCCTGAGCATGTTCGGTGATCCCGACGGTGTAAGTGCCGTCGGCTTCTTTGCGCAGCCACTCGTGTTCTTTGCTGTATTTCAGTTCTGCTGGCACATTGCTCATTGAATTTCTCCTGATAAAAATAATTAGGCGACCGGCTTACCGGCGCGAACAAAAATCGGTTTGGTCACGCGGACCGGCATTTCGCGGTTGCGGATCTGCACCACGGCAGTCTCGCCAATACCCGCCGGCACGCGTGCCAGAGCAATACTGTAACCCAGCGTCGGGGAGAAGGTGCCGCTGGTGATAATGCCTTCGCAGTGGTTGCCATTGGCATCGGTGAAACGCACCGGCAGCTCGCCGCGCAGCACGCCCTTCTCGGTCATGACCAGGCCAACCAGCTGTTCGGTGCCCTTCTCACGCTGCTGTTCCAGCACTTCACGACCGATAAAGTCGCGATCGGCCGGTTCCCACGCAATGGTCCAGCCCATGTTGGCTGCCAGCGGAGAGACGCCTTCGTCCATCTCCTGGCCGTACAAATTCATCCCGGCTTCCAGACGCAGCGTATCGCGCGCGCCCAGACCTGCCGGCTTAACGCCCGCTTCCACCAGCGCACGCCAGAAATCGGCCGCTTTTTCGTTTGGCATCGCAATTTCATAGCCCGCTTCACCGGTATAGCCGGTGGTGGCGACAAACAGATCGCCCGCCTGCACGCCAAAGAACGGCTTCATGCCGTCGGTGGCCTGACGCTGCTCATCAGTGAACAGAGATGCGGCTTTCGCCTGCGCGTTCGGCCCCTGCACCGCAATCAGCGACAGGTCATCACGCACGGTGATGTCGATGGCGTAAGGTTCAGCGTGCTGGGTGATCCAGGCGAGGTCTTTTTCACGGGTGGCGGAGTTAACAACGAGGCGGAAGAAATCTTCGGTGAGGTAATACACAATCAGGTCGTCAATCACGCCGCCAGAGGCATTCAGCATGCCGGAATAGAGCGCTTTGCCGGGCTTCGTGAGTTTCGCCACGTCGTTTGCCAGCAGATAACGCAAAAACTCCCGGGTGCGGCTGCCGTGCAGATCGACAATGGTCATATGCGAGACGTCGAACATACCGGCATCGGTGCGCACTGCATGATGCTCATCAATCTGCGAACCATAATGCAGCGGCATCATCCAGCCGTGGAAATCGACCATGCGCGCACCGCATAAGGTGTGTTGTTCGTATAAAGGCGTCTGTTGAGCCATCTTTTCCTCGTTGAATAAGCTGGGCTGTCTTGCGTTTTATGCTGAAAAATCCACCATAAAACCCGGCATCGGCATCGCTCCCGGACGCCGACGCAAACGTTCTCTTTTACCTGAACTTACCACCGAAAACGGTGGTTAACCATAAGGCACAATGGGCCATCACATTAGCTTATGGTCAAAAATGCCAGCAAAGCGTACAGAGTTATTCACTATAAAAATGCGAATCGTTCCGCACAAAAGCAAAGTAGATAAGATGGGATTTAGCACAGGCTGATATTTACTGCGGAAAAATGCGCGAAATTTCCGTAACATAAAAACAGCCAGATTAGTTAATCTAATGCGAAAAAGTCGGTGAAATTAGATTATTTCAAACGAGGGAATTCTGCCGACCCACAGGCCGACAGAATAAAGTGTGACGGGGGTCAATACACAAAGTCATTCAAGTTGCATCAAGGCGGCAAGTCTGAGAGTCCCCAGGAGCTTACACAAGTAAGTGACTGGGGTGAGCAGACGCAGCCAACGCAGAGGCAGCTTGAAGGATGCAGTGTATTTTAACGGAGCCAGTCCGGGAGATCGTTAAGCCCCATCGCCTGACGCAGGAGTTGCGGTTTGACGCCCGGGAGGGTATCAGCCAGCTTCAGGCCGAGATCGCGCAGCAGTTTTTTCGCCGGGTTGGCACCGGCAAAGAGTTCGCGGAACCCCTGCATGCCCGCCAGCATCATGGCGGCACTGTGCTTACGGCTGCGTTCGTATCGGCGCAGATAAAGATGCTGCCCGATATCTTTGCCGTCACGATGCAGACGACGCAATTCATTCACCAGCTCGGCAGCGTCCATAAAGCCCAGATTCACTCCCTGCCCGGCCAGCGGATGAATGGTGTGCGCCGCGTCGCCCACCAGCGCCAGACGATGCGCCGCAAACTGGCGCGCATAGCGACCGGTTAACGGGAATACCTGACGCTCGCTTTCGACGGTGCAGAGCCCCAGCCGGTTATCAAAGGCCACGCACAGGGCCTGATTGAACTCGTCGGCGGACGCCTCCTGCATCTGCTGGGCCTTCTCGGGGGAAAGCGACCAGACAATCGAGCAGAGATGCGGATCGCTGAGAGGCAGGAAGGCGAGGATGCCATCGTTATGGAAAATCTGTCGGGCCACGGCCTGATGCGGCTCCGCAGTGCGGATGGTGGCGACCAGCGCATGATGGCGGTAGTCCCAGTACGTCAGCGGAATGTCGGCTTTGTTGCGCAACCAGGAGTTCGCCCCATCGGCCCCCACCACCAGGCGCGCGGTCAGCATGTCGCCGCTTTGCAGGGTGATAAAGGCGTCGTTTTCGCCCCAGGCCACCTGCTGCAGCTGCGCGGGGGCAATCAGCGTGACGTCGCTACACTGCTGCGCTTTCTGCCACAGCGCATGGTGAATCACCGCATTTTCGATGATATGGCCGAGATGGCTGTAGCCCATGCTCTCATCATCAAAAGCGATATGCCCGAAGCTGTCTTTATCCCACACTTCCATCCCGTGGTAGCAGCTCGCACGCTGGGCGACAATTTCTGACCAGACGCCGATGCGGGTCAGCAGCTTTTCACTGGCGGCATTAATCGCAGAGACCCGGAGTTCTGGCGGCGCATCGGAAGCGACAGGCTCAGGTTGTTTCTGCTCCAGTACCGCCACGCGCAGACCGCTGCCCTGCAAACCGCAGGCCAGCGCCAGTCCTACCATTCCGCCACCGACAATGGCAACATCAACATTCTGCACTTTGTTTACTCCTTAGCGAGCGACCCAACCGAGAGTCCTCTGCGCCAGCACATCACGTGCCGGAATGAATAATTCCATCGCCATCAACCCCAGGTTACGCCCTGCAACCAGCGGCGCCCAGCGATTGGCAAACAGATGTACCAGCCCGTCGGTCACACCGATGGTGGCCTCTTTATCTGCCTGACGTCGTTTCTGATACTGGCCCAGCACCGAATACGCGCCGCAATCCTGCTGTTGGGCAAAGGCCTGCGCCAGCGTTTCGGCAAGGCTCATCACGTCCCGCAGCCCGAGATTAAAGCCCTGTCCGGCAATGGGGTGTAACGTCTGGGCCGCATTGCCCACCAGCGCGACGCGATGGGAGACAGACTGCGACGCCGTGGTTAATGCCAGCGGATAGACCGAACGCTTCCCGGCATGGGTGATGCGCCCAAGTCGCCAGCCAAAGGCTTTTTGCAGCTCGACGCAGAAGCGTTCGTCAGACCAGCCCTGCACCTCCTCCGCCTTTTCCAGCGGATGACACCAGACCAGCGAGCTGCGCCCCTGCGACATCGGTAACATGGCCAGCGGGCCATGCTGAGTAAAACGTTCAAAAGCGCGGCCACGGTGCGGCTCGGCGGTAGCAACGTTGGCGATCACCGCCAGCTGATGGTAAGGCTGCTGCTGCCACTGGATCCCGCACTGCTGGCCAAGCGCCGAACGTGAGCCGTCGGCCGCCACCAGCAGTTGTCCCTCGAGCTTACTGCCGTCATCCAGCGTAACGCTGACCGAGGTTTCGCTGCGGGTAAAGTGCTCCACGCGCGCCGGGCAATGCAGCGTCACGCCGGGAGCATCCTGCAACAGGCGGAACAGGCGCAGACCCACGTCGTGCAGCTCGACGACCTGCCCCAGCGCATCAATGCGATAGTCCTGCGCTTCGAGGGTGACAAACCCGGCGTGTCCCCGATCGCTGACATGAACGGTTTCGATAGCGGTGGCGCAATCGGCTATCGCCTGCCAGATACCGCTGCGGGCCAGCTGCTGGCAGGTGCCCGCAGCCAGGGCGATGGCGCGGCCATCGAACCCCGGATGACCACTCGACTGCGGCGCCACGGCCTCAACCAGGTGGACCGGAAGCTTGCCCTGGGTCAGGGTGGAGATCGCCAGCGCCAGGGTGGCGCCCGTCATGCCTCCGCCAACGATGATGATGCTCATGGGCGCGCTGCCGCCATCAGGGCTTCGATCTCGTCGGCGTTTTTTACCACCGAAGCCGTCAGGTTTTCGTTACCGGATTTGGTGATCACGATATCATCTTCGATACGGATGCCGATCCCGCGATACTCGGCGGGCACATCGGCATCCGGGGCGATATAGAGCCCCGGTTCAACGGTCAGCACCATTCCCGGCTCGAGCACACGCGAACGTTCCGGGCCGTAGACGCCCACGTCGTGCACGTCCAGCCCCAGCCAGTGGCTCAGGCCATGCATAAAGAAGGGACGGTGCGCGTTCTCCGCGATCAGCTGATCGACGTCGCCGTTAAGAATCCCCAGATCCACCAGCCCGCTAACCATAATGCGCACCACCTCGCCGGTAACCTCCTGGATGGAGGTGCCGGGGCGGAACAGCATCAGCGCGGTGTCCAGCGAATGCAGGACGATGTCGTAGATGGCGCGTTGCGCCGGGGTGAATTTGCCGTTCACCGGGAAGGTGCGGGTGATATCCCCGGCATAGCCTTTAAATTCGCAACCGGCGTCAATCAGCACCAGATCGCCATCCCGCAGTTCAGACTCGTTTTCGGTGTAATGCAGGATGCAGCCGTTTTCACCCCCGCCGACGATGGTGTTGTAGGCCGGGAAGCGCGCGCCGTGGCGGGTAAATTCATGCTGAATTTCGCCTTCCAGCTGATATTCGAACATCCCTGGACGACATTTTTGCATCGCCCGGGTATGGGCCAGGGCGCTGATCTCCCCCGCTTTACGCATGACATCCAGCTCTTCATCCGATTTAAACAGGCGCAGCTCGTGGACGGCAGGACGCCAGTCGGTGAGGGTTGCGGGCGCTTTCAGGTTTTGCCGGGAGCCTTTGCGTAGCTTATCCAGCGCGGCAAAGACAATCTCATCGGCATACGCGTATTCACCCTGCGCGTGGTAGACCGTATCCAGACCATTGAGCAACTGGTAGAGCTGATCGTTGATTTCGCTGAACGCCAGAGCGCGATCCACGCCCAGCTTTTCCGGCGCGGCCTGCTGGCCCAGACGGCGGCCAAACCAGATCTCGGCGGTGAGATCGCGAACGCGGTTAAACAGCACGCTGTGGTTGTGGGTATCGTGACTTTTAATCAGCACCAGCACCGACTCCGGCTCGTTGAAGCCGGTGAAGTACCAGAAATCGCTGCTCTGGCGGTACGGATATTCGCTATCGTTGCTGCGCGTGGCTTCCGGTGCGGCAAAAATCAATGCGGCGCTGCCCGGCTGCATAGTGGCCAGCAATGCCTGACGGCGGCGAAGATACTCTTGCTGAGTCATGACACCCTCCTGGAATTTTTATTAATGTAAGGTTGGTTTGCGCACTTCCGGCGCGGTCGGTTTTGCGCGCGTAAAGGTATCGTGGCAGAGCAGAGACGCCACGCGCACATACTCAATGATCTCTTCGAGTGACATCTCCAGCTCTTCCTGGTCTTCGTCTTCATCGTAGCCCAGCTGAGCGATGTTACGCAGATCGTCGATAGCTTCTCCCGCCTCGCCCGTCACTTTTTCCAGCTTAGGCTGCGTTACGCCCAGACCTAACAGGTAGTGGTTGACCCAGCCTGCCAGCGCATCGGCGCGATCGAACACGCTGACGTCGTCGCCATCAGGCAGATAAAGCTGAAAAAGGAAGCCATCATCCTCCAGCGCATCGCTGGTTGCGCCATGCATATTGCGCAACGCCTGAGCGAGATCGTGACCGAACGCCAGACCCTCGTTCGTCAGGTCGTGAACCAGCGGCAGCCATGAGCTGTCGTTGTTTCCACCACACAGCATCCCGCTGATCAGACCGTGCATTTCAGCCGGGGTTAAACCCACGCCCTGCTGGTTCAGTAACTGGCTGACTTCGTTGTAACCAGGCATTTCGTTCTGTATAGACATGAGCATTCATCATCAATGGGAGGAATATTCATGATATGCTACCACTTTGGACCCTGGTGAACCAGAATAGGGCTTGTTTCTACGCGCCAGGGTAGCTATAGTGTCGCCCCTTCGCAGCCCCCGGAAGCGGATGTGAAGGCAGCGCAGTCAAACAGCAGGAAGGTGGCATGTCTGCACAACCCGTCGATATCCAAATTTTTGGCCGTTCGCTGCGAGTGAATTGTCCGCCTGAACAAAGGGATGCTTTGAATCAGGCTGCGGATGATTTGAATCAGCGGTTGCAAGATTTAAAAGAACGCACTAGAGTCACAAATACTGAGCAGCTGGTCTTCATCGCCGCGTTGAACATCAGTTATGAACTGACTCAGGAAAAAGCGAAGACCCGCGATTACGCGGCGAGCATGGAACAACGTATTAAAATGCTCCAGCAGACCATTGAACAGGCATTGCTTGATCAGGGTCGCATAACAGACAGACCGGGGCAAAACTTTGAATAACACTTCGTGGTCTACTATGGTAGAGTGACCCTGAAGGAAAAATTTCTCTGAGATGTTCGCATGCGGGCCAGTCCCCTGAGCCGATATTTCATACCACAAGAATGTGGCGCTCCATGGTTGGTGAGCATGCTCGGTTCGTCCGAGAAGCCTTAAAACTATGACGACACATTCACCTTGAACCAAGGGTTCAAGGGTTACAGCCTGCGGCGGCATCTCGGAGATTCCCTCACCTTTCTACCCAGCGACTACCATGACGCAACTTCCTGAAGTCCCTGCCTCACGCCAACACATTCGTCAGTTTATCCGTCAGCAACGCAGAGCCTTAACGCCTCAACAGCAAGCCCATTTCGCCCAGCAAGCCGCGGCCCGCATGATGGCTTATCCGCCCGTCGTAATGGCGCATACCGTTGCCCTGTTCCTCTCTTTTGATGGCGAACTTGATACCCAACCGCTGATCGATGAACTCTGGCGCACAGGGAAAAAGGTCTATCTGCCGGTACTCCACCCCTTCAGTCCCGGGAACCTGCTGTTCCTGCACTACCATCCTCACAGCGAGCTGGTGGTGAATCGTCTGAAAATCACCGAACCGAAGCTGGACGTGCGCGACGTGCTGCCGCTTGAGCAGCTGGACGTGCTGGTGACGCCGCTGGTGGCCTTTGATGAGAGTGGTCAACGTCTGGGGATGGGCGGCGGTTTTTACGATCGCACGCTGCAGAACTGGCAGCAGCATGGCTTACAGCCCGTAGGCTACGCGCATGATTGTCAGGGCGTTGAAAAGCTACCGGTGGAGAAATGGGATATTCCGCTGCCGGCGGTGGTGACGCCGTCGAAGCTTTGGGAATGGTGAAAAAGCCGGGTGGCGGCTACGCCTTACCCGGCCTACATAAACCCTCGGACTTTGTAGGTCGGGTAAGCGCAAGCGCCACCCGACACCACAAACCGCAGGATCAGTAAAGCAGACGCGCGCGAATGGTGCCTGGGATGGCCTTCATTCCCTGCAGCGCTTTCTCGGCAACATCTTCATCCGCTTCGATATCGATAACCACATAACCCATCTGCGCGTTAGTTTGCAGATACTGTGCGGCGATGTTCACGCCCTGCTCAGCGAAGATCTGGTTAATGGCCGTCAGCACGCCCGGACGGTTTTCGTGGATGTGCAGCAGACGACGTCCACCGTGCAGCGGCAGAGACACTTCCGGGAAGTTGACCGCAGAAAGTGTTGAACCGTTGTCGGAATATTTGCTCAGCTTACCGGCCACTTCGAGACCGATATTTTCCTGCGCTTCCTGAGTGGAGCCGCCGATGTGCGGAGTCAGGATCACGTTGTCGAACTCACACAGCGGCGAGTTGAACGGATCGCTGTTGGTCGCCGGCTCGGTCGGGAAGACGTCAATGGCCGCCCCTGCCAGATGTTTGCTTTTCAGGGCTTCGCACAGCGCAGGGATATCCACTACCGTACCGCGCGCGGCGTTGATCAGCAGCGAGCCCGGCTTCATCAGCGCCAGCTCTTCCGCACCCATCATGTTCCTGGTGGAGGCATTTTCCGGCACGTGCAGGCTCACCACGTCGCTCATGTTGAGCAGGTCGGAGAGATGTTGAACCTGGGTAGCGTTACCCAGCGGCAGCTTGCTTTCGATGTCGTAGAAAAAGACGTGCATCCCCAGCGATTCCGCCAGAATGCCCAGCTGCGTGCCGATGTGGCCGTAACCAATAATGCCCAGTTTTTTACCACGCGCCTCAAAAGAGCCGGATGCCAGTTTATTCCAGATCCCACGGTGGGCCTTGGCGTTAGCTTCAGGGATGCCACGCAGCAGCAGCAGGAGTTCCCCAATCACCAGCTCCGCCACGGAACGGGTATTGGAGAATGGCGCGTTGAACACCGGAATACCGCGCTTCGCGGCAGCATTGAGATCAACCTGGTTGGTACCGATACAGAAGCAGCCAATCGCGACCAGTTTTTCTGCTGCGGCAATCACATCTTCGGTCAGGTGGGTACGGGATCGCAGGCCAATGAAGTGGGCATCACGGATCGACTCTTTTAGCTGTTCGGTATCCAGCGCGCCTTTGTGAAATTCGATGTTGGTGTAACCTGCCGCACGAAGGTTATCCAGTGCTTTCTGATGCACCCCTTCGACCAGCAGAAATTTAATCTTGTCTTTCTCCAGTGATACCTTTGCCATTTCCCCGACCCTGTCTGATTGTCTGAACTGTTGTTGTGCTGGATTGAAATCCGCTCCAGCCAACATATCAAAAAAAACTATTGCAGCAATATGAACGTTTGCGTCGGCACTCTGAAGAAATGTCATACAGCGTCAATTGGCAGTGAATAATGCTGCAGAGCATTAAGAAAGCGGCAGGATCGTCAGAAGAGGGTTAGAAATGTGACACAAGTCACCGAATATCGCTTTTGCAAAAAAAGTTAGCGGGGGGAGGCTCCCCCCGTCAGATCATTTCACGATGGTTTTAACGCCATCGGCGGTGCCGATCAGGGCGACATCCGCGCCACGGTTGGCGAATAACCCTACAGTTACCACGCCCGGCAGGCCGTTGATGGCATTCTCCAGCGCCACGGCGTCGAGGATCTCCAGACCATGAACATCCAGAATCACGTTACCGTTGTCCGTCACTACGCCCTGGCGGTATTCCGGGCGGCCACCCAGTTTCACCAGCTCACGGGCAACCGCGCTGCGCGCCATCGGGATCACTTCAACCGGCAGCGGGAAGTTGCCGAGAATATCCACCTGCTTGGAGGCATCGGCGATACAGATAAACTTATCCGCCACGGAGGCGATGATTTTCTCGCGCGTCAGCGCCGCGCCACCGCCCTTGATCATCTGCATATGGCCGTTGATCTCATCCGCGCCGTCGACATAAATTCCCAGACGGTCAACTTCGTTCAGATCGAAAACGGTGATCCCCAGACTTTTCAGCTTTTCCGTGGATGCATCGGAGCTCGACACTGCGCCCTCGATCTGGCCTTTCATCGTGCCCAGCGCATCAATAAAGTGTGCTGCCGTTGACCCTGTGCCCACGCCGACAATGGTACCCGGCTGTACATACTGGAGAGCGGCCCATCCTACTGCTTTTTTCAGTTCATCCTGCGTCATGATCTCTTGCCCGTGGTGATTTTGCGTGACGCGCATTATAGAGCATTCGCCTGTGGCATGTGATCTGCGAGGTCACCAATTTCGTCTGTATCAAACATAAATTTATGTCATAGTGCGAAGTATTGAATTTTTTGGGAGTCAGCCAGAGCAATGAAACGTCCGGACTACAGAACATTACAGGCGCTTGATGCCGTTATTCGTGAACGCGGATTCGAACGCGCAGCCCAAAAGCTGTGCATTACCCAATCCGCGGTTTCACAACGAATCAAACAGCTTGAGAACATGTTCGGGCAGCCGCTGCTGGTTCGTACCGTGCCGCCGCGTCCAACCGAACAGGGGCAAAAGCTGCTGGCGCTGCTGCGGCAGGTTGAGCTGCTGGAAGATGAGTGGCTGGGGGATGAACAGACCGGCTCCACGCCGCTGCTGCTCTCTCTGGCGGTCAACGCCGACAGCCTGGCAACCTGGCTCCTCCCTGCCCTCGCCCCGGTGCTGGCCGATTCGCCTATCCGTCTGAATTTACAGGTAGAAGATGAAACCCGTACCCAGGAGCGTCTGCGCCGCGGTGAAGTGGTGGGCGCAGTCAGTATCCAGCCTCAGGCGCTGCCTAGCTGTCTGGTGGATCAGCTGGGGGCGCTGGATTATCTTTTCGTCGGCTCGAAAGCCTTTGCCGAGCGTTACTTCCCGAACGGCGTCACCCGCGCGGCACTGCTGAAAGCGCCTGCCGTGGCCTTTGACCATCTGGATGATATGCATCAGGCGTTTTTACAGCAGAACTTCGACCTGCCGCCCGGTAGCGTACCCTGCCATATCGTTAACTCCTCCGAAGCCTTCGTGCAGCTGGCACGTCAGGGCACCACCTGCTGCATGATCCCGCATCTGCAGATCGAGAAAGAGCTGAACAGCGGCGAGCTGATCGACCTGACGCCGGGCTTACACCAGCGCCGTATGCTCTACTGGCATCGCTTTGCGCCGGAAAGCCGGATGATGCGCAACGTCACCGATGCGCTGCTGGCTCATGGACATAAAGTCCTGCGCCAGGATTAATAAAAAAGCCGGGTCGCATTCACGCTGACCCGGCCTGTTATCGGTGCTGACAAACAAAACTTACGGTGCTTTGGTCGCCGTATCCTGTTGCTGATTCTGCTGTACCGGCTGGTTCTGCTGAGCCTGCTCATTCTGCTGCTGACCCTGCGCTGGCTCCAGCTGGAACACCACGTCAACCTGATCGTCAAACTGAATCGTTGGCTGTTCGTAAGTATCCTGCGCGGAGACCGGTGCCGCTTCCGCTTTCATCATGCGCACCATCGGGCTCGGCTGATAGTTAGAGACGTGGTAACGCACGCTGTAAACCGGACCCAGCTTGCTGTTAAAGCCAGAAGCCAGCTGCTGCGCCTGACGCACCGCATCATCGATCGCCGCTTTACGCGCTTCATCTTTATACTTCTCAGGTTGCGAAACGCCCAGGGAGACAGAACGGATTTCGTTCAGACCCGCTTTCAGCGCGCCATCCAGCAGGGAGTTGAGCTTATCAAGCTGACGCAACGTGACTTCCACGCTACGCACCGCGCGGTAACCTTTCAGGATGCTTTTGCCATCCTTATAGTCATAATCCGGCTGGGTACGCAGGTTGGCAGAGTTGATATCTTTTTTAGCAACGCCGTTCTGCTCCAGGAAAGAGAGATATTGCGCAACGCGATCGTCGGCCTGTTTCTTGGCAGTGGCCGCATCTTTTGCCGCCACGTTCACCTCGATGGCTAAGGTCGCGATATCCGGTGCCGCATCCACGCTTGCGGTGCCGGAGGTGACAATGTGCGGACTGTCAGGCAGCTCACTGGCCTGAACGGATGTTGCGCCTAAACCCATTAATGCCGCCAGGGCGATTACATTCAACTTCACTTTTATTCCTCCATGTTGCGAAGAGTGCCCATGTAGCAGGGCGCATGCCAGCAAGCTTAGCGGCTGCTGGTCGAATGTCCATAAGACAACGCTTAGTAGAATAGTTCACGAATGTGATGAATCCCCTCTTTCGCCAGCTGGAAAGCGATAAACCACATCACTACGCCGACCAGGCCGTTGATAATCCGCTGGGCTTTGGCGGTGCGCAGGCGGGGAGCCAGCCAGGCGGCGAGCAGCGCCAGGCCAAAGAACCACAGGAAAGAGGCGCTCACGGTACCCAGCGCAAACCAGCGCCTCGGTTCGGCATCCAGCTGTCCTCCCAGGCTACCCAGCACCACGAAGGTATCCAGATAGACGTGCGGATTGAGCCAGGTTACCGCCAGCATGGTAACGATAATCTTCCAGCGCCCCTGCTTCATCACTTCGGCACTGGCCAGCTCAATATTGCTGCCCATTGCCGTTTTCAGGGCACCAAAGCCGTACCACAGCAGAAACGCGACGCCGCCCCAGGTGACCAGCGCCAGCAGCCAGGGGGATTGCATCAGCAGCGCGCTGCCGCCGAAAATCCCGGCGCAGATCAGGAGCATATCGCTCATCGCGCAGAGCAGCGCAATCATCAGATGATACTGGCGACGAATCCCCTGATTCATGACGAACGCATTTTGCGGGCCGAGGGGCAGGATCATTGCCGCGCCAATCATAAGGCCTTGAATATAAAAAGAGAACATGGAAATTAATCTCAGAAAGCTGTCTTGAAGGCAGACTATACTGCGGCAGGATAATTAGAGGAAATGGATAATATTAATTGGCAATTAGCTAAGCTAATTAGAACCCGGCAGCGTTGCGCCTGCCGGGTCGTTGAGAAGCGGTTATTCCTCTGATTCTTTCACGCGCTTAAAGTTCACGTCCATCTGCGGATACGGGAAGCTAATACCGTTGGCATCGAAGTCACGCTTGATGCGCTCCAGTACGTCCCAGTAGACATTCTGCAAATCGCTGCTGTTGCTCCAGACGCGCACCACAAAGTTGATCGATGAAGCGCCCAATTCGTTCAGACGGACAATCATGTCACGATCCTTCAGAATCCGATCGTCAGACTCGATAATGTTGGTGAGCAACTGCTTTACCTTATCGATATCAGAGTCATAGGCCACCCCGATAATAAACTCGTTACGACGCACCGGCTCACGGGAGAAGTTGATAATGTTGTTGGCGATGATCTTACCGTTCGGGATCACCACGATGCGGCCATCGATGGTACGCAGGGTAGTAGAGAAGATCTGCACCTGCAGCACGGTACCGGCCACGCCGCCCAGATCGACATACTCACCGGAGCGGAACGGACGGAAGGTCACCAGCAGTACCCCGGCCGCCAGGTTCGACAGCGACCCCTGCAGCGCCAGACCAATGGCCAGACCGGCGGCACCCAGTACAGCGATAACCGACGCAGTTTGTACCCCGACCCGGCCAAGCGCCGCAATCAGCGTAAACGCGATAACGCCGTAGCGTACCAGGGCGGAGAGGAAATCCGCCACCGTGGCATCAATATGACGCGCCCGCATCACGCGGTTAACCGCATTAGAGATGATGCGCGCCACGATCATACCGACGACGATAATGGCGATGGCCGCCACAATGTTAACGGCGTAACTCAACAACAATGCCTGGTTACGCACCAGCCAGGAGCCCGCGTTATTGATGCTATCTACAACACCGAGATCTTCCATTCAATATTCCTTATCTAAGCCAGACCATAAAAATGCATCCCCCATCGAGGCAGGCAAGTTAGTAAAGGGTAAACAAAAGCGGGGAGTTTTGCCAAACAGATCACATAAATAGTGCCTGTAGCCAGTTGAAAAAGCATAAAAAAAGCCCGCGATTAACGCGGGCTTTCTGAGGCTTTTAGCAGCACAAATTACAGAACGTCAACCGCGTTCAGCTCTTTGAATGCCTGCTCCAGACGCGTCACCATAGAGGACTGGGCTGAACGCAGCCACACGCGCGGATCGTAGTATTTCTTGTTCGGCTGGTCTTCGCCTTTCGGGTTGCCCAGCTGGCCCTGCAGGTAAGCTTCGTTGGTTTTGTAGTACTGCAGGATACCGTCCCAGGTTGCCCATTGGGTGTCGGTATCGATGTTCATTTTGATAACACCGTAGCTTACGGAGTCTTTGATTTCCTGAGCAGAAGAACCGGAACCGCCGTGGAAGACGAAGTTCAGGCTGTTGTGCGGCAGGTTGTGTTTCTTAGAAACGTATTCCTGAGAATCACGCAGAATGGTTGGGGTCAGCACCACGTTGCCTGGTTTGTACACGCCGTGTACGTTACCGAAGGAGGCAGCGATGGTGAAACGCGGGCTGATTTTGCTCAGCTCGGTGTAAGCGTAATCAACGTCTTCTGGCTGAGTGTACAGGGCAGAAGCGTCCATGTGGCTGTTGTCCACGCCGTCTTCTTCGCCACCGGTGCAACCCAGTTCGATTTCCAGAGTCATGTCCATTTTGGCCATGCGCGCCAGGTATTTGGAGCAGATCTCGATGTTCTCTTCCAGAGACTCTTCAGACAGGTCGATCATGTGAGAAGAGAACAGTGGTTTACCGGTTGCTGCGAAATGTTTTTCACCCGCGTCCAGCAGACCGTCGATCCACGGCAGCAGTTTCTTCGCGCAGTGGTCGGTGTGCAGGATAACCGGAACACCGTAGTGTTCAGCCATCTGGTGTACGTGATGTGCGCCAGAGATTGCGCCCAGGATTGCCGCGCCCTGAGGAACGTCAGTTTTCACGCCTTTACCTGCGATAAACGCAGCGCCGCCGTTGGAGAACTGAACGATTACCGGTGCTTTAACTTTTGCTGCGGCTTCCAGTACGGCGTTGATTGAGTCGGTACCGACGCAGTTAACAGCTGGCAGAGCAAAGTTGTTTTCTTTTGCTACCTGGAACACCTTCTGAACGTCATCACCAGTGATCACGCCAGGTTTTACGAAATCAAAAATTTTAGACATGTTGCGAGTCCTGTATCTTCGGCCTTGGAAAGGGGCGTGCTCTTAAAAGCGCGCTGAAAATTGGGCAGGTTCCCCTGCCCTAAAATGGCTTACTTCTTAGCGCGCTCTTCGAGCATGGCTACTGCTGGTAGAACTTTGCCTTCCACGAATTCGAGGAATGCGCCGCCGCCAGTGGAGATGTAGGAGATCTTGTCGGAAATACCGAACAGATCGATTGCTGCCAGGGTATCACCGCCGCCAGCAATGGAGAATGCTTCGCTGTCTGCAATCGCGTTAGCCACGATTTCAGTACCTTTACGGAAGTTCGGGAATTCAAACACGCCAACCGGGCCGTTCCACAGAATGGTTTTCGCATTCTTCAGGATTTCAGCCAGTTTCTCTGCAGAGGCGTCGCCCAGGTCCAGAATCTGCTCTTCATTTTTGATGTCAGAGACGGATTTCAGTTCAGCGGTTGCGGTTTCAGAGAACTCAGTCGCTACGCGAACGTCAGTCGGAACAGGGATATCACAGGTAGTCAGCAGGCGTTTTGCTTCGTCAACCAGGTCTGCTTCGTACAGGGATTTACCTACGTTGTGGCCCTGAGCGGCAACGAAGGTGTTGGCGATACCGCCACCGACGATCAGCTGGTCAGCGATTTTGGACAGAGAGTCCAGAACGGTCAGTTTGGTAGACACTTTAGAACCGCCAACGATAGCCACCATTGGACGAGCTGGTTCTTTCAGGGCTTTGCCCAGCGCTTCCAGTTCGTCAGCCAGCAGTGGACCTGCACAGGCGACATCAGCGTATTTACCGATACCGTGAGTAGAAGCCTGTGCACGGTGAGCAGTACCGAAAGCATCCATTACGAACACGTCGCACAGGGCAGCGTATTTTTTGGACAGGGTTTCGTCGTCCTTCTTCTCGCCTTTGTTAAAGCGAACGTTTTCCAGAACAACCAGCTCACCTTCAGCAACTTCAACGCCGTCCAGGTAGTCTTTAACCAGACGTACCGGGCTGGACAGTTTGTCTTTCAGGTAATTAACAACCGGCAGCAGAGAGAATTCTTCGTTGTACTCGCCTTCGGTCGGACGACCCAGGTGGGAGGTTACCATCACTTTCGCACCCTGCTTCAGTGCCAGTTCGATGGTTGGCAGAGATGCACGGATACGCGCGTCGCTGGTCACTTTCCCATCTTTAACCGGTACGTTCAGATCCGCACGGATGAAAACGCGTTTACCTGCCAGATCCAGATCGGTCATCTTAATTACAGACATGGTGAATCCTCTCGTTGATTCTTAAAGTTTTGCAGACGCAATACGCGCCTTACCTGAAACCTTGTGCGGCCATGGCTAACGTGGTGTCGAGCATCCTGTTAGCAAAGCCCCATTCATTATCACACCAGACCAGCGTTTTGATCAGATGCGCCCCACTCACGCGCGTTTGGGTGCCATCAACAATGGCGCTATGCGGATCGTGGTTAAAATCTACTGAGACCAACGGTAATTCCGTATAGTCAACTATACCATGAAATGCTTGCTGTGCCGCTTTTTGCAGCAACAGGTTGACCTCACAGGCTTTTACCGGTTTTTTCACGGTCACGCTGAGGTCGATCGCCGTCACGTTGATGGTAGGAACACGCACGGCGATAGCTTCAAAACGGTCTTCAAACTGGGGGAAAATTCGGGTAATACCGGCCGCCAGTTTGGTGTCCACCGGGATAATGGACTGACTCGCCGCGCGAGTGCGTCGCAGATCCGGGTGGTATGCGTCAATGACCTGCTGATCGTGCATGGCGGAATGAATCGTGGTCACGGTGCCCGATTCAATGCCATAGGCATCGTCCAGCAGTTTGATGACCGGAATAATACAGTTGGTGGTGCAGGAGGCATTGGAGACGATGCGGTGTTCCGCTTGCAGCTCATGATGGTTAACGCCGTAAACCACCGTGGCATCGAGATCGTTACTGCCGGGATGTGAGAAGAGCACTTTCTTCGCGCCAGCCGCCAGATGGGCTTCGCCATGTCCGCGATTGCCGTAGACGCCGGTACAGTCGAGCACCACATCCACGCCCAGCTCACGCCAGGGTAAGGCGTCGATCGTCTGCTCGTGCAGCACACGAATCACGTCATCACCAACGAACAGCTGCTCTCTCTCCTGACGAACGTCCCAGGCAAAGCGCCCATGGCTGGTGTCATACTTCAATAAATGCGCCATGCCTGCGGCATCCGCCAGTTCATTGATGGCCACCACGGTCATTTCCGCCCGACGCCCGGATTCATATAAAGCACGAACCACGTTGCGTCCGATGCGACCGAAACCATTAATCGCTACGCGTACGGTCATAAGTCTCCTGCAAAGCTTTCCCTGATTCGAGGTGGCTGACAGAGTAATCCAGCAACGCTCTGAGGGGAATCCTCGCCTGTCACAAACTCCAACTGATTGGTCATTTGTCGAACGTTTAATCGACTGAAACGCTTCAGCTAGAATAAGCGAAACATGGAATAAAGGAAATCTCTGTCCAGACCAATAAGCCAGCTATATGACGCACGTCACATTTAGCGTGCAATTATCGCCGGTTTTATTCCATATTCCAGAATCGTGAATAAGCGTAGCAAGATCTTTTCGTTGTCGCGGCGTAAATCCTGATTTATATCAGAAAGCACATCCCCCGGCGCCGATACTATGTGCGGCACGTCCGAGTCTCGGAGTCCTGCAAATTATGACTATGCTTCACGCCTCTTCATCAGAAGCCCGCTTTTATGCCCTTCGTCTGCTTCCCGGCCAGGAGGTGTTTTCGCAGTTGCACGCCTTTGTGCAACAGCATCAACTACTCGCCGCCTGGATTGCCGGCTGTACCGGTAGCCTGACCGACGTCGCGCTGCGCTATGCCGGACAGGAGGCCACCACCCTGCTAACCGGTACCTGGGAAATTATCTCCCTCAATGGCACGCTCGAGCTGACCGGTGAACATCTGCACCTCAGCGTTTCAGATCCGCAAGGGAGAATGCTCGGAGGCCATATGATGCCGGGCTGTACCGTGCGCACCACCCTTGAGTTAGTGATCGGCGAGCTGAAAGAGCTGGCATTCAGCCGCCAGCCCTGCCCGCTTTCCGGCTATGACGAACTGCATATCTCCCCCCGTTAATTGACCACTCAGCAAGAGGTTTCTCTATGTCCCGTCGCCCGTTTTCCAGCCAGGCTCTGGTCCTGATTGTGATCGCTATTGCCATCAACATGATCGGCGGTCAGCTGATCAGCATGCTTAAGCTACCTATTTTTCTCGACTCCATCGGCACCTTGATCAGCGCCGTGCTGCTCGGCCCGGTTATCGGCATGTTGACCGGTCTGCTGACCAACCTGCTGTGGGGGCTGTTAACCGATCCTATTGCCGCCGCCTTTGCGCCTGTGGCTATGGTGATCGGCCTGGTTGCCGGCTGGCTGGCGCGGGCAGGCTGGTTTCGCACCCTGCCGAAAGTGGTGGTCAGCGGGATTGTTATTACCCTCGCCGTCACGCTGGTAGCGGTGCCGTTACGCACCGCTCTCTTTGGCGGCGTAACCGGTGGCGGTGCCGACCTGTTTGTCGCCTGGTTGCAGGCCGTCGGGCAAAAGCTGGTGGAGTCTGTCGCCATCACCGTGCTGGGTGCCAATCTGGTTGATAAAGTGCTGACCGCAGTGCTGGTGTGGATCCTGCTGCGCCAGCTGCCTCTACGCACCACGCGCCATTTCCCGACAATGGCAGCCGTGCGTTAGATGCATCCGTTTACCTCGTTAACCCTATGGGCACTGGCGGCTTGCAGCACCTTGCTGCTGCCACCCCAGACCCTGCTGCCCGTGTACAGCGGGGCCACTTTTCTCTGCCTGGTGGGGCTTAAACTCACCCGACGGCGGGCAAAATATGTTGCCTTACTGATGATCCCTTTTGGAATGGGTTTATGGCTGGTACATGGCGGCATGCTGGTGGAGTGGGTCAGCGGCGAGCCTCGCGATCCGCAGCGCTGGGCGCACGCCATCACGCTGTGGCTGCGCATTCTGGCCATTGTCTCGACGTCGCAGCTGTGGATGGCATACGTGCCGGTTCAACGATTTATCCGGGCGCTGTTTGCCTCCCGTCTGCCGCCTGGCGTGGCCTACCTGTTTGCCGGCCCGCTGCTGGTGGTTGAACAGCTTAAACGCCAGCTGACGATAATCCATGAGGCCCAGCGAGCGCGCGGCGTACCGCTGGACGAAGCCTGGTATCAGCGTCTTGCCGCAATCCCCGCCCTGATTGTGCCGCTCACCCACAATGCACTCAATGATTTAGCCGTACGCGGTGCCGCGCTGGATATGCGGGGCTTTCGCCTGCATCGCACGCGCACCACGCTGTGGGCTCCGCATGACAGTACCCTACAGCGCCTGGCGCGCTACGGCATGGTTCTGCTGATGGTGACGGAAACGGGGGTCTGGTTATGGTTACGCTAAAGCAGTTTCGCTTTCTCCCCCTCCATGCTACCCACTCGCCTTCATGCCTGGATTTCCACTGTTCCGGGCCGGGAATGGTGGCAGTTTTGGGTGATAACGGCAGCGGAAAAAGCACTCTGGCGCAGCTTATGGCAGGCTGGTATCCGGACTTTCTGCCCGGCAAGATTGAAGGCAAGGGGCTGCTGCTGGGAACCCCGGTCGGAGAGTTATCCCTCGTGGAGCGTTCATCCGCCATCCAGCTGGTGCAGCAGTCGCCTTATCTGCAGCTTTCCGGCTGTACTTTCAGCGTTGAGGAGGAGGTGGCGTTTGGCCCGGAAAACCTCTGCCTCGACGAAGCGGAAATTTTGCAGCGCATTGACGCAGCGCTCACCCTGACCGACTGTCAGCCTTTGCGCCATCGTCATCCCGGCACGCTCTCCGGCGGCGAAACCCAGCGCGTGGTGATCGCCAGCGCGCTCGCCATGCAGCCCAGACTGTTAATTCTCGATGAAGCCTTCAGCCGCCTGACCTCGCAAGCCGCCGACAGGCTGCTGGAACGGCTGCGCCACTGGGCGCTGGAACACCGCTCTCTGATTGTGCTTTTCGAGCGCAATCCTTCCCCTTTTATTATCCACTGTCAGCAGGTCTGGCAGCTGCGCAACGGAGCTTTACATCCTTTATGTTAATCCTGAATCAGGTCAAGTATCGCTGGCCAGGTGCGGCAGATGAGTGCCTCCGCGACATCTCGCTTACGCTCAGGGAGGGCGAATGGCTGGCGCTAACGGGTGATAATGGCGCGGGAAAATCCACGCTGTTGCGCATTATGGCCGGGCTTCTCATCCCCTCCTCTGGCGCGGTGACCTTTAAAGCTGACCCGATAGCGCAGCTGAAAAACCGCCAGCGCGCCCGTCATATTGGCGTGCTGTTTCAGGAGGCGGAAAACCAGATTTTCCACAGCAGGGTTGCCGAAGAGGTGGCGTTTGGCCTGAAGCTGCAAAAATTACCGGCGGCTGACATTGCGCGCCGTACTCAGGACGCCTTACAGCTGTGCCGGCTAGAGGAGGTTGCCGACGCCCATCCGCTTGATCTACACACGGCACAACGGCGGATGGTGGCCGTCGCCAGTCTCGAGGCGATGGCGCCAGAGGTTCTACTGCTGGATGAACCCAGCCGGGATTTTGATTCCCACTGGCTGGCGGTATTTGAAAACTGGCTGGCGGTGTGTCGTCAGCGCGGAACCAGCGTCGTGGCGATCAGCCATGACGCGGCCTTTACCCGACGTCATTTTTCGCGCGTGGTTCGTCTGGAGGCGGGTCGGTTATTGCCATAAAAAAGGGCCGCTTTCGCGACCCTTCATGTGCTCTGCTTATGTAATTACAGCAGTTCTTTCGCTTTCGCGACCACGTTCTCAACGGTGAAGCCGAACTCTTCGAACAGCTGCTCAGCCGGAGCAGACTCACCGAAAGTGGTCATGCCGACGATAGCGCCGTTCAGGCCCACGTATTTGAACCAGTAGTCAGCGATACCCGCTTCGACAGCAACACGGGCAGAAACGGCTTTCGGCAGCACGGATTCACGGTAAGCCGCGTCCTGCTTGTCGAAGGTGTCGGTAGACGGCATGGAAACCACGCGAGCTTTCACGCCTTCGCCTGCCAGCTGATCCCAGGCCGCAACGGCCAGTTCAACTTCAGAACCGGTCGCGATGAAGATCACCTGTGGCTGACCGTCGCAGTCTTTCAGCACGTAACCGCCGCGGGCGACGTTCGCCAGCTGCTCTTCGGTACGATCCTGCTGAGCCAGGTTCTGACGGGAGAGGATCAGTGCGGTCGGGCCGTCCTGACGCTCAACGCCATATTTCCACGCTACCGCGGATTCAACCTGGTCACATGGACGCCATGTAGACATGTTTGGGGTAACACGCAGGGAAGCGACCTGCTCAACCGGCTGGTGAGTCGGGCCATCTTCGCCCAGACCGATAGAGTCGTGGGTGTAGACCATCACCTGACGCTGTTTCATCAGCGCAGCCATACGCACCGCGTTACGGGCATATTCCACGAACATCAGGAAGGTGGAGGTGTACGGCAGGAAACCGCCGTGCAGGGAGATACCGTTGGCAATCGCGGTCATGCCGAATTCACGTACACCGTAATGGATGTAGTTACCGGCAGCATCTTCATTGATCGCTTTAGAACCAGACCAGATAGTCAGATTAGAAGGCGCCAGGTCAGCGGAGCCGCCGAGGAACTCTGGCAGCCACGGGCCGAAAGCTTCGATCGCATTCTGGGACGCTTTACGGCTGGCGATTTTGGACGGGTTCGCCTGCAGTTTAGCGATGAACTCGTTCGCTTTCGCGTCGAAGTCAGACGGCATGTCGCCTTTCATACGACGGGTGTATTCAGCCGCTTCCTGCGGGAAGGCTTTCGCGTAGGCAGCAAATTTCTCGTTCCAGGCCGCTTCTTTGGCCTGACCGGCTTCTTTTGCATCCCACTGCGCGTAGATCTCAGACGGGATCTCAAACGCGGCGTGTTTCCAGCCCAGCTGTTCGCGGGTCAGAACGATCTCAGCGTCACCCAGCGGGGCACCGTGTGAGTCGTGGGTACCGGCTTTGTTCGGGGAACCGAAACCGATGATGGTTTTGCACATCAGCAGGGACGGTTTGTCGGTCACAGCACGGGCTTCTTCTACTGCGCGTTTAATCGCTTCAGCATCGTGGCCGTCAACGCCACGCACCACGTGCCAGCCGTAGGCTTCGAAACGTGCTGCGGTATCGTCGGTGAACCAGCCTTCAACGTGGCCGTCGATGGAGATGCCGTTGTCGTCATAGAACGCA
Source organism: Leclercia sp. TB492 (assembly GCF_049974505.2). Lineage (NCBI taxonomy): Bacteria > Pseudomonadati > Pseudomonadota > Gammaproteobacteria > Enterobacterales > Enterobacteriaceae > Leclercia > Leclercia sp. TB492. The sequence continues at coordinate 3,897,301 of NZ_CM127572.1, forward strand.
ACCAGTTTGCCCAGCTTCAGGGTACCGGCCAGGGAGCATACCTCGTGAGAGATACCTTCCATCATGCAGCCGTCGCCGAGGAATGCATAGGTGAAGTGGTCAACAATGTCGTGACCCGGACGGTTGAACTGCGCCGCCAGCGTCTTCTCAGCAATCGCCATGCCCACTGCGTTAGCAATACCCTGGCCCAGCGGACCGGTAGTGGTTTCAACACCTGCGGTGTAACCCACTTCCGGGTGACCCGGGGTTTTGGAGTGCAGCTGACGGAAGTTTTTCAGCTCTTCGATTGGCAGGTCATAGCCGGTGAGGTGCAGCAGGCTGTAGATCAGCATGGAGCCGTGGCCGTTGGACAGCACGAAGCGGTCGCGGTCAGCCCAGGCCGGGTTCTGCGGGTTGTGGTTCAGGAAATCACGCCACAGCACTTCGGCAATGTCAGCCATACCCATCGGGGCACCCGGGTGACCGGATTTAGCTTTTTGTACAGCATCCATGCTCAGCGCACGAATAGCATTGGCAAGCTCTTTACGTGAGGACATTTTGACTCCAGATCGGATGTTGAAGGCCATACCCGTTTCGGCTTGACGACAGCGCGTTTTGGGCTACGCCAGAAAAAAGTGCCAACAATGTAACCCAAGCGACAAAGCATGTACATGGACCATTCTTTTGCCGGTTAAGAAATCTCTGGAACAGGCTCGCACGTTGCGCAATCTTCTCGCCCGCCTCCGTTTATATTCTTTATACTTAGCCATACTCCGGCTTCGCTGCCGTGATGTACTTTCAGAATTTATCGTGTTTAACGAGTGCGGAAGCAACCTAATGAAAATGCGTGCAATAGTGCTGGCTCTGGGAACGACGCTCCTGCTGAGCGGGTGTCAGAATATGGACTCTGGCGGTCTGATGAGCTCCGGGGCAGAGGCTTTTCAGGCCTACTCCCTGAGCGATGCTCAGGTTAAAACATTAAGCGATGAGGCCTGTAAGGAGATGGACGGTAAAGCCACCATCGCGCCGGCAGGCAGCACTTACGCTCAGCGTCTGGATAAGATTGCTTCTGCTCTTGGTGACAACATCAATGGCCAGCCGGTGAACTATAAGGTCTACATGGCTAAAGACGTCAACGCCTTCGCCATGGCCAACGGTTGCATCCGCGTCTACAGCGGGCTGATGGACATGATGAACGACAACGAAGTCGAAGCGGTTATCGGGCATGAAATGGGTCACGTTGCGCTTGGCCACGTGAAGAAAGGGATGCAGGTTGCGCTTGGCACCAACGCCGTTCGCGTGGCGGCAGCGTCTGCCGGCGGCATTGTCGGGAGCCTCTCCCAGTCGCAGCTTGGCGATCTCGGTGAAAAACTGGTCAACTCCCAGTTCTCCCAGCGTCAGGAATCTGAAGCCGATGACTACTCTTACGATCTGTTGCGCAAACGCGGCATCAATCCGTCAGGTTTAGCCACCAGCTTCGAAAAACTGGCCCAGCAGGAAGCGGGGCGTCAAAGCTCAATGTTTGACGATCACCCTGCCTCTGCAGCGCGTGCGCAGCATATTCGCGATCGCATGTCCGCAGACGGCATTAAGTAACCTCGATAAAAAGGCCGGGCAACATGTCCCGGCCTCTCTATTATTCGCCTTTTTTCGCCGCCTGAATGTAGAGCATTTCCAGTGCCAGGGTCGCCGCGGCCAGCGCGGTGATCTCGGACTGGTCGTAAGCAGGCGCCACTTCTACCACGTCCATGCCAACGATGTTCAGATCCTTCAGGCCGCGTACCAGCTTAATGGCGCGATCGGAGGTCAGGCCGCCGATCACCGGGGTACCGGTGCCCGGAGCAAAGGCCGGATCCAGGCAGTCGATGTCGAAGGTCAGGTACACCGGCATGTCGCCAACGATCTGCTTCACCTGCGCGATGATGTCATCCACACCGCGATCGTTCACCTGGCCGGCGTCCAGCACGGTGAAGCCATTGTCTTTATCGAACTCGGTACGAATCCCGATCTGCACCGAGTGATTAGGATCGATCAGGCCTTCGTTCGGCGCGGTGAAGAACATGGTGCCGTGGTCGAATTCGCAGCCGTTCGCGTAGGTGTCGGTATGGGCATCGAAATGCACCAGCGCCATCTTACCGAAGTGCTTCGCGTGGGCGCGCAGCAGCGGCAGGGTCACGAAGTGGTCACCGCCGAAGGAGAGCATACGCTTGCCGGCAGCCAGCAGCTTCTCGGCGTGGGCCTGCAGTTTTTCACTCATTTCACGCGCGTCACCGAAGGCATACACCAGGTCGCCGCAGTCAACCACGTTCAGGCGCTCGCGCATGTCGAAGTTCCACGGGAAACGGTTGTGCTCCCAGGCGAGGTTGGTAGAGACCTGACGAATCGCCGCCGGGCCATGACGGCCACCGGCACGACCGGATGTCGCCATATCAAATGGCACCCCGGTGATCACCCAGTCCGCATCGCTGTCGTACGGCTGGAAGTTCATCGGAAGGCGTAAAAAACCAAAAGCGTTAGATACCAGAGAGTTATCGTACTGATGCCCTAAAGTGCTCATGTCCTGACCTCTTTATAACGTCGGTGCATTGAAAAAAGATGAAAAAAAATCCCCTCCGCGTCGTTAAACCCGACGAGGAAGGGATTGATTCGAATAGTGCCTGTTGCGGCGGATTATCGCCGCTATTTCATACGGGTTCAAGTGAGTATAAGGCATCGCGCGGTCTTTGCCCCTCACCCTGCCCCTCTCCCCTTTGGGGACAGGGCTGGGGTGAGGGGAAAGGCGGATGTCTTACTCGTCTTCCAGATACGTGTAGCCGTACAGACCTGCTTCGAACTCTTCCAGGAACTGTTTCTGCAGGGTATCGTCCAGATCGGTCTTTTTCACCTGATCGCGGAACTGGGTCAGCAGCTTGTTCGGATCGAGCTGCACGTACTGCAGCATATCCGCCACGGTGTCACCCTCGTCAGAGAGCTCCACTTCCACGTTGCCGTCAGGGAAGACAAACACGTCTACCGCTTCGGTATCCCCGAACAGGTTGTGCATGTTACCCAGAATCTCCTGATATGCCCCGACCATAAAGAAGCCCAGCATTGGCGGGTTCTCCGGATCGTACTCCGGCATTGGCATGGTGGTGGCGATACCGTCACCGTCAATATAGTGATCGATAGCCCCGTCGGAGTCACAGGTGATATCCAGCAGCACCGCGCGGCGCTCAGGTACCTGATTCAACCCTTCCAGCGGCAGTACCGGGAAGAGCTGATCGATACCCCAGGCATCCGGCATCGACTGGAACAGCGAGAAGTTGACGTACATCTTGTCCGCCATACGCTCCTGCAGCTCGTCGATAATCGGACGGTGTGCGCGGTTGCTTGGGTCGAGCTGTTTCTGCACTTCGTGGCACATGTTCAGATACAGCTGCTCGGCCCAGGCACGCTCCTGCAGGCTGTATGTGCCGGAGGAGTAGCCGGTATGGATATCGTGCAGGTCCATCTGGCTGTCGTGCAGCCACTCACGCAGGGAACGGCGGGTGCCCGGCTCGTGCATCTCAATCCAGGTTTCCCACATGCTTTGCAGCGCGCGCGGTGCATCGTCTTCCGGCGGGGTCGCTTCGGTGTATTCGTTGCGCTCAACGCCAATGATGTTAGACACCAGTACCGTGTGGTGCGCGGTAACCGCACGACCGGACTCGGTGATCACCGTCGGGTGCGGCAGACCGTTCTCTTCACAGGCATCGCCAATCGCCCAGATGATGTTGTTGGCATATTCGTTCAGGCCGTAGTTCACCGAGCAGTCGGACTTCGAGCGGGTCCCTTCATAGTCCACGCCCAGGCCGCCACCTACGTCGAAGCACTGGATGTTCACGCCCAGCTTGTGCAGCTCCACGTAGAACCGGGCCGACTCACGCACGCCGGTAGCGATATCGCGGATGTTGGCCATCTGGGAACCGAGGTGGAAGTGCAGGAGCTGAATGCTGTCCAGACGACCACGCTCACGCATGATTTCGACCAGCTGCAGAACCTGGTTCGCCGCGAGGCCGAATTTGGATTTTTCGCCGCCGGAGGACTGCCATTTACCGGAACCCTGCGAGGCCAGACGAGCACGCACGCCAAGGCGTGGCACCACGTTCAGACGCTCGGCCTCTTCCAGCACGATATTAATTTCGGACATCTTCTCGATGACCAGATAGACCTTGTGGCCCATCTTCTCGCCGATCAGCGCCAGACGAATGTATTCACGGTCTTTATAGCCGTTACAGACGATCACCGAGCGGGTCATGCCGGCATGGGCCAGTACCGCCATCAGCTCTGCTTTGGAGCCAGCTTCCAGCCCCAGCGGTTCACCGGAGTGAATTAAGGATTCGATAACGCGACGATGCTGGTTCACCTTGATCGGATAGACCAGGAAATAGTCGCCGTTGTAGCCGTAAGATTCTCGCGCGCGTTTGAAGGCGGCGTTGATGGAACGCAGACGGTGTTGCAGGATCTGCGGGAAGCAGAACAGTGCAGGCAGACGCTGCCCCTGCGCTTCACGCGCTTTCACCAGTTTGGCGAGATCGACGCGCGCTTCCGGTACGTCAGGATCCGGGCAAACGCTGATGTGGCCCAGTTCGTTGACGTCGTAGTAGTTATTGCCCCACCAGGCAATATTGTAAGTGCGCAGCATCTTGCTGGCTTCCTGGGAGCTCATCGCAACCTCCTGCATAGAACGTAGTACACCCTGTTCGCCTGCTGACGAAGGCGAAAACGAAGACATGTCGTCAGACATAGCGAACCTCAACTCTTACTATTCAGTGTAAAACAGTTGACTACTATCGCAGCGTCAATCTGCGATAACAACCCATTATCCGACCGGATTTCCAGCACAGAATGCTGAAAGCCGGGGCGTGCGACCGGTTTCTTATTCATATCATTGTAAAACACGTATCCGAACTCTGTATGACAAGGTCCGGCGAAACCACGAGAAAACTCTTGTATTTACAAGAGCGCCCTTGTTCAGACTTCACAAAGCGTAGTGCCTGCCCTGGAATCCTGAGAAGCGCCGAGATGGGTATAACATCGGCAGGTTTGCAGATTAGAAATGCGAATGGCGGGGAACATGTTCCGGCCTGAAAGGCAGAACTGACTAAGCGGAAAACGACGGTTCATTATCTCGTATCACCTCCACGCAAGCTTAAGCAAACCCGCGACAAGTTAAAGCTAAAAGTTCACTGCTTTACCCGGCTGGAAGTGGCGACACGAAGAATCGTCGTGTGCTTTTTTGTATGAGCCGCGCGCCGCGTTTTATACCGACAAGACAGGGAAAATGCAAAATATAAATGTGCGCATTGCCGGGACCGTCAGCAAAAATTTCCAGTCGGGTTTTCAATGGCGTGCGCATGGATTCAAAAAAAACTGGAAATGGGGCTAAGAAGTGACCTAAAATAGCCATCCAGATGTTAATCCATCCATACTGATTAACACTCAGACTGCCAGTGTCATCATCTGCAAGTCCTGGTGGAAAAACCTGCCACGGCTATCCCACACGACAGTTTGAGCTAAACAAATTCTCCTTAGGTAAATTAAAACATGGCAAAACACCTGTTTACGTCCGAGTCCGTATCAGAAGGACATCCTGATAAAATTGCTGACCAAATCTCTGATGCGGTGCTGGATGCGATCCTCGAGCAGGATCCAAAAGCGCGCGTCGCCTGTGAGACCTATGTCAAAACCGGCATGGTGATGGTTGGCGGTGAAATCACCACCAGTGCATGGGTTGATATCGAAGAGATCACCCGTAACACCGTGCGTGAAATCGGCTATGTGCATTCTGATATGGGCTTTGATGCCAACTCGTGCGCCGTACTGAGCGCCATCGGCAAACAGTCCCCGGACATCAACCAGGGCGTTGACCGTGCCGATCCGCTTGAGCAGGGCGCGGGCGATCAGGGCCTGATGTTTGGCTACGCCACCAACGAAACCGACGTGCTGATGCCAGCGCCAATCACCTATGCTCACCGTCTGGTGCAGCGTCAGGCTGAAGTGCGTAAAAACGGCACCCTGCCGTGGCTGCGTCCGGATGCGAAAAGCCAGGTGACCTTCCAGTACGACGACGGCAAAATTGTCGGCATCGACGCGGTGGTTCTGTCCACGCAGCACGCTGAAGATATCGACCAGAAATCCCTGCAGGAAGCGGTGATGGAAGAGATCATCAAGCCGGTTCTGCCGACCGAGTGGCTGAACGCCTCTACCAAATACTTCATCAACCCAACGGGCCGCTTTGTTATCGGTGGACCAATGGGCGACTGCGGTCTGACCGGTCGTAAGATCATCGTTGATACCTACGGCGGCATGGCGCGTCATGGTGGCGGCGCCTTCTCCGGTAAGGATCCATCTAAAGTAGACCGTTCCGCAGCCTATGCAGCACGTTATGTTGCGAAAAACATCGTTGCTGCGGGTCTGGCTGACCGCTGTGAGATCCAGGTCTCCTACGCCATCGGCGTGGCGGAACCTACCTCCATCATGGTTGAAACCTTTGGTACCGAAAAAGTGCCTTCAGAGCAGCTGACCCTGCTGGTGCGCGAGTTCTTCGACCTGCGTCCATACGGCCTGATCCAGATGCTGGATCTGCTGCACCCAATCTACAAAGAAACCGCCGCTTACGGTCACTTTGGTCGCGAACATTTCCCATGGGAAAAAACCGACAAAGCCGCTCTGCTGCGTGAAGCTGCCGGTCTGAAATAATCGACTGACCGCGCTCCTGAAAGGCCAGCCCCGTGCTGGCCTTTTTGTTTTCTGCTGCATAACGCCCTCCATGAAATCGCTTACATCCAGATAAAATCAGCCTTCTTTCGGAATACTCTCTTTGTCACCCCTCCCCCTCTGACATACTTTTACTGTTTCCTAATCAAATCTTTACATTGATGAAACAGCTAAGCCAAATGGAGGGCAAAATGCCTGACAATAAAAAACAGGGGCGGACGTCCAACAAGACGATGACGTTCTTCGTCTGCTTCCTTGCCGCCCTGGCAGGATTACTTTTCGGTCTTGATATCGGCGTCATTGCCGGGGCCTTACCGTTTATCACAGATGAATTCCAGATCAGCTCTCACACTCAGGAGTGGGTGGTCAGCTCGATGATGTTCGGTGCGGCGGTCGGCGCGGTCGGCAGCGGCTGGCTCTCCTTCAAACTCGGGCGTAAAAAGAGCCTGATGATTGGTGCCATTCTTTTTGTCGCCGGTTCTCTCTTCTCCGCAGCAGCCCCTAACGTGGAAGTGCTGATTGTCTCCCGCGTGCTGCTCGGCCTGGCGGTGGGTGTTGCCTCTTACACCGCGCCGCTTTACCTGTCAGAGATCGCGCCGGAGAAAATTCGCGGCAGCATGATCTCCATGTATCAGCTGATGATCACCATCGGTATTCTCGGTGCCTATCTTTCCGACACCGCATTCAGCTACAGCGGAGCATGGCGCTGGATGCTGGGGGTGATTATTATCCCGGCGATCCTGCTGCTGATTGGCGTCTTCTTCCTGCCCGATAGCCCGCGCTGGTTTGCCGCCAAACGACGCTTTAACGATGCGGAACGCGTGCTGCTGCGCCTGCGCGACACCAGTGCAGAAGCGAAACGCGAGCTGGAAGAGATCCGCGAAAGCCTGAAGGTTAAACAGAGCGGCTGGGCACTGTTTAAAGAGAACAGCAACTTCCGCCGGGCGGTGTTCCTGGGCGTGCTGCTGCAGGTGATGCAGCAGTTCACCGGGATGAACGTCATCATGTATTACGCGCCAAAAATCTTTGAGCTGGCGGGTTACAGCAACACTACCGAGCAGATGTGGGGCACGGTGATTGTCGGTATGACCAACGTGCTGGCGACCTTTATCGCTATCGGCCTGGTGGATCGCTGGGGTCGTAAACCGACGCTGACGCTGGGCTTCCTGGTCATGGCTGTCGGTATGGGCGTGCTGGGTACGATGCTGCATGTCGGTATCGAATCCCCTGCCATGCAGTACGTGGCCGTCGGGATGCTGCTGATGTTTATCGTTGGTTTTGCGATGAGCGCAGGCCCGCTGATCTGGGTGCTGTGTTCCGAGATCCAGCCGCTGAAAGGACGCGATTTCGGGATCACCTGCTCTACCGCTACCAACTGGATCGCCAACATGATCGTCGGTGCAACCTTCCTGACCATGCTCGATACGTTTGGCAATGCCAACACCTTCTGGGTGTACGGCGGTCTGAACGTGGTGTTTATCGTACTGACGCTGTGGCTGGTTCCTGAAACCAAACATGTGTCGCTGGAACGTATTGAACGTAACCTGATGAAAGGTCGTCCGCTGCGCGAAATCGGCGCTCACGACTGATCCTTCCGGCTTCCTCCCGTCCGGGAGGAAGCCGCTTGCACCGCCCCGCTACAGGCTCTATGCTCTGCCGTTATGAAAACACCCCGTCTCCCCATTGCGCTCCAGCAAGCCGCCATGCGCAGCCTGCGTGATAACCTGGCGCAGGCCAACCTGAAGCTCTCCCGGAACTACCCTGAACCGACACTGGTCTGGCAGCAGCGCGGCACCGCAGCAGGCACCGCCTGGCTGGACGCGTATGAGATCCGCCTCAACCCGGTCCTGATGCTGGAAAACCAGCAGGCTTTTATCGACGAAGTGATCCCGCATGAGCTGGCGCATCTGCTGGTGTGGAAGCACTTTGGCCGCGTGGCGCCCCACGGTAAAGAGTGGAAATGGATGATGGAAGCGGTGCTGGGCGTTCCAGCTCGCCGCACGCACCAGTTCGAGCTTGATTCAGTACGGCGCAATACCTTCCCTTACCGCTGCCAGTGCCAGCAGCACCAGCTCACCGTGCGTCGCCATAACCGGGTGGTGCGCGGCGAAGCCACCTACCGCTGCGTGAAGTGCGGCGAACCCCTTATTGCGGAGTAAGCGGCAGAATTATCAGGAACATTCCTGATCTACCTGATTGCATACAGGAACAACTTTCGTTACGTTGCGGGCTCGTTTTGACACGGAGTTCACGATGTCCCGTAATTTCTCTCTCGCGGTCGCGTTTCTGACGACCGCGTTCTCAGGCCATGCGCTGGCCGAAGGTATCCACAGCTTCTCTCAGGCAAAAGCCGCAGGCGTGAAGGTCAATGCTGACGTCGCGGGCGATTTTTACTGTGGCTGCAAAATTAACTGGCAGGGCAAAAAAGGGGTCGTGGATCTGGCCTCCTGCGGCTACAAAGTGCGTAAAAATGAGAACCGCGCCAGCCGTATCGAATGGGAACATGTGGTCCCAGCCTGGCAGTTTGGCCACCAGCGTCAGTGCTGGCAGGATGGCGGGCGTAAAAACTGCGCCAAAGACCCGGTCTATCGCCAGATAGAGAGCGATATGCATAACTTGCAACCCGCCGTGGGCGAAGTGAATGGCGATCGCGGCAACTTTATGTACAGCCAGTGGAACGGCGGTGAAGGCCAGTATGGTCAGTGTGCGATGAAGGTGGATTTCAAAGAGAAGCTCGCCGAACCGCCAGCCCGCGCCCGGGGCAGCATCGCCCGCACCTACTTCTATATGCGCGATCGCTATGACCTCAATCTCTCCCGCCAGCAAACCCAGCTCTTTAACGCCTGGGATAAACTCTATCTGGTGACCGCCTGGGAGTGCCAGCGCGACGAGCGCATTGCCAAAGTGCAGGGGAATCACAACCCGTACGTCCAGCGCGCTTGCCAGGCGCAAAAGAGCTAACCTACACTAGCGGCAATTGTTTCTTTGCGTCCCCCTCACTCTCCCCCTCTTCCCACAGGAAAGAGGGGGCAGAATGTGCAAGGGGCTCAGCTCTTGATGGACTTCTTAACTATGCGTGTTCCTCGTATTTATCATCCCGAAATGATTGCCGCAGGCAGTGAAATTGCCCTCTCTGAAGAGGCGGCCAACCACGTTGGCCGCGTGCTGCGCATGGGTGCAGGTCAGGCGATTCAGCTGTTTGATGGTTCAAACCAGGTGTTTGACGCAGAAATCACCCGCGCCGATAAAAAAAGCGTGCAGGTGAGTATCTTGCGTGGCGAAATCGACGATCGTGAATCGCCGCTGCATATTCACTTAGGCCAGGTGATGTCGCGCGGCGAAAAAATGGAATTCACTATCCAGAAATCGATCGAACTGGGTGTAAGCCTCATTACGCCACTTTTTTCTGAACGCTGCGGCGTTAAACTGGATGCTGAACGTCTGAATAAGAAGCTCCAGCAGTGGCAGAAGATCGCCGTTGCCGCCTGTGAACAGTGTGGCCGCAATCGCGTCCCGGAGATCCGCCCGGCAATGGATCTTGAAGCCTGGTGTGCGGAAGAGGAACAGGGTCTGAAGCTCAACCTGCATCCTCGCGCCAGCGCCAGCATCAACACCCTGCCGCTGCCGGTTGAACGCGTGCGGCTGTTGATTGGCCCGGAAGGAGGCCTGTCGGCGGATGAGATCGCCATGACCGCACACTACCAGTTTACTGATATTCTGTTGGGACCCCGCGTTCTGCGTACTGAGACCACCGCGCTAACCGCCATTACGGCCCTGCAGGTGCGTTTTGGCGATTTAGGTTGAAGCATTAACGGAGAAGACAATGATTAAGCTCGGCATCGTGATGGATCCCATCACAAGCATCAATATCAAGAAAGATTCCAGCTTCGCTATGCTGCTGGAAGCGCAACGTCGCGGCTATCAGCTCCACTATATGGAGATGAGCGACCTGTATCTGATTAACGGCGAAGCCCGTGCGCGCACCCGCATCGTCAACGTCGAGCAGAATTACGATAAATGGTACGAATTCGGCTCCGAGCAGGATCTGCCCCTCGCCGAACTCGACGTCATCCTGATGCGTAAAGATCCGCCGTTCGACACCGAATACATCTACTGCACCTATATCCTTGAGCGTGCAGAAGAGAAAGGGACGCTGATCGTCAACAAACCGCAGAGCCTGCGCGACTGCAACGAGAAGCTCTACACCGCCTGGTTCTCCGACCTGACGCCAGAGACGCTGGTGACGCGCAGCAAAACGCAGCTGAAAGCCTTCTGGCAGAAACACGGCGATATCATCCTGAAACCGCTGGACGGCATGGGCGGTGCGTCTATCTTCCGCGTTAAAGAGGGCGACCCGAACCTCGGCGTGATCGCCGAAACCCTGACCGAGCATGGCTCCCGCTACTGCATGGCGCAGAACTATATCCCGGCGATTGTCGACGGCGACAAGCGCGTGCTGGTGGTGGATGGTGAGCCGGTGCCGTACTGCCTGGCGCGTATCCCTCAGGGCGGCGAAACCCGTGGTAACCTGGCGGCCGGTGGCCGTGGCGAACCGCGTCCGCTGACCGAAAGCGACTGGGAAATTGCCCGCCGCGTCGGCCCGATGTTAAAAGCCAAAGGGCTGATCTTTGTTGGCCTCGACATCATTGGCGATCGCCTGACGGAAGTGAACGTTACCAGCCCGACCTGTATTCGCGAAATCGAAGCCGCGTTCCCGGTATCCATTACCGGCATGCTGATGGATGCGATCGAAAAACGTCTGAAGCAGTAATAACCCAGCCAATACTGTTAGTGACAGCATTCAGGTTTGTACGCATACTGGGTGCTGTCGCTTTTTAAACCAGGAAACAGAACCTCTGACAATGAATTTACAGCATCACTTTCTTATTGCCATGCCTGCTCTCCAGGATCCGATTTTCCGTCGTGCGGTCGTTTACATCTGCGAGTACAGCGAAGATGGCGCGATGGGTATTATCATCAATAAACCGCTGGAAAATCTGTCTGTTGAAGGCATTCTGGACAAATTAAAAATTTCCCAGGACGAACGAGTTCCAGAAATTCGTCTCGACAAACCGGTGATGCTGGGCGGCCCGCTGGCGGAAGATCGCGGCTTTATTCTGCATACGCCGCCAGGTTTTTCCTCCAGTATCCGTATCTCTGACAACACCGTGATCACCACCTCCCGCGACGTGCTGGAAACCCTGGGCACGGAAAAGCAGCCTGCCGATGTGCTGGTGGCGCTTGGCTACTCCTCATGGGAAAAAGGCCAGCTTGAGCAGGAGATCCTGGATAACGCCTGGCTGACGGCCCCGGCAGATTTAAACATCCTGTTTAAAACGCCTATCGCCGATCGCTGGCGTGATGCGGCTAAGCTGATTGGCATTGATATCCAGACCATGCCTGGCGTAGCGGGGCATGCCTGATGAGCGGCACGCTTCTCGCGTTTGATTTCGGCACCAAAAGTATCGGCGTGGCGATCGGCCAGCGCATCACCGGCACCGCCCGTCCGCTGACGGCGCTGAAGGCGCAAAACGGCACGCCGGACTGGAACCTGATTGAGCGTCTGCTGAAAGAGTGGCAGCCGGAGGTAGTGATTGTCGGGCTGCCGCTGAATATGGATGGCACCGAACAGCCATTGACTGCACGCGCACGCAATTTTGCCAATAAAATTCATGGCCGTTTTGGCGTGGCGATTAAGCTGCACGATGAACGACTGAGCACGGTAGAAGCCCGCGCCGGCCTGTTTGAGCACGGCGGTTTTCGCGCGCTCACTAAAGGCAGCGTCGATTCCGCCTCGGCGGTGATTATCCTCGAAAGCTTCTTCGAGCAGGGTTACTGATCCCCTTCCCTTTGCCCGCTACGCCGGGCAAATATCCCTTACTCTTCCAGCAACGTGGCGTTGAGCGCCGTCAGCTCAGCCAGACGCGTGCGGACATGCTCATCCTCAACATTCCACATACCGGCAAAGGCCAGCGCGGCATGATGCACGCCCACGGGTATAGCCATCGACACTTCGCCGTCATCATGGTGCCAGACCACATGCCCCTGCTGACGCTGCTGCGCCACATGCGGGGCAAGGTTTTGCCACTGCTCGGACGTAAAGCGCGGTATCAGCGCCTCGTCCGTCTCACTCGCCAGCAGCGACATGCCTATCACTGATTGCCAGGCAGGCAGCATGTGGAAACCGGCCAGCGCCTGGGTGGTCTGGCTGCCGGGCACGGAGTGCCAGATATAGATCACCTGATCCTCCCACAGCACGCCCAGCGCCACCACGATATCGCGTGGCGCATTGCGTTCCAGCCGGGGCAAGGCGCGGGAGAAAAGCTCGGAGCCGCGTATTGACTGAGCCGCCAGGGCATGAATGCCGGGACCAGGCAGGTAGCGTCGGTGCTCGTCTTGCATGGTCAGGCCAATAGAGGCCATGGTCATCAACAAACGGTTCACACGGGTGGTGTTGATCCCCATTAGCCGCGCAAGTTCACGACAGCCGATGGCGCGGCCGCTGGAAACCAGATATTGCAGACAGCGAATGCCGTCGATAAGACTTTGGTTCGGTTGTGATGACATAGCCGCTTTCAAGGTGTGCAATCAGAGGCTCGATTTTACCGCCCATGCAGAAGGATACAAGGCCGCGAAATTCATTCTCTGCCGTATTAAAGCCGCCCCTGTGCCCTGCGTTCAGCACGGCTCTGCTCAAAGTTCTGCATCCCTGCCTGCAACCCGGTCTGGATCACGCCGGGCAGTTGCCAGGTTTTACCTTCGCGGATCAAATTGGCCGCCGCAGGAGTGTTAACCAGGAGCTCGAACAGCGCGACGCGTCCCTGCTGGTTATCCCTTTCGAGCTTTTGCGCCAGCACCGCCCGCAGGCTGCCGGCCAGCTGCTTACGTACCGGCTCTTTCTCCTCGGCCGGGAAGGCATCCACCAGCCGCTCTATCGCCTGGGCGGCCCCCCGGGTATGCAGGGTCGCCAGCACCAGATGTCCGGTCTCTGCGGCGGTGAGCGCAAGGCGGATCGTTTCGCTGTCGCGCAGTTCACCTAACAGGATCACGTCAGGATCTTCACGCAGCGCAGCCCGAAGCCCATCGGCAAAAGAGGGGCAATGCAGGCCAATCTCCCGCTGCTGCACCAGACAACGCTTGCTCTGATGGATAAACTCCACCGGATCTTCCAGGGTCAGGATATGCCCGTCGCTGTGGTGATTGAGAAAGTCGACCATGGCCGCAAGCGTGGTGGATTTACCGCTGCCGGTGGCCCCGGTTACCAGAATCAGCCCGTTATCGCTGGTGAGCAGCTCGGGGATCGCTCGCGGCGTGTCCAGGGTACACAGCTGAGGGCACTTTTCGGGCAACAGCCGGAGCGCCAGCGAACACCCTTGCGTATGGGCGAAGGCGCTGGCCCGCAGCCGGTGGTACTCCAGTGTAACGGCAAAGTCCACCTGCCCCTGGGCGCACCATGCCCCCTGCTGTTCGTCGCTGAGCCAGCGTTTGAGCAGCATCACCACATCCGGCCCCGGAAAAGGGGCGAATTCCATTTCTCCTCGCCGCCGCCAGCGCGGTGGTGCGTTACTGCACAGGTGTAGATCCGACACATTATGCTTTACACTAAGGGCCACAATTTCTTCCATATCCATTTAATGATCCTCGGAAAATGAACGACATTGCGCATAACCTGGCACAGGTCAGGGACAAAATCTCAGCCGCGGCAACAGTTTGCGGCCGTAGTTCAGAAGAAGTTACGTTGCTTGCAGTCAGTAAAACCAAGCCTGCGAGCGCCATCGCAGAAGCGATCGATGCAGGCCAGCGCATGTTCGGTGAAAACTACGTGCAGGAAGGGGTGGAAAAAATCCGCCATTTCCGGGAAAAAGGCACCGCGGATCTGCAGTGGCACTTTATCGGGCCATTACAGTCGAACAAAAGCAGGCTGGTGGCGGAGCATTTTGACTGGTGTCATACGGTGGATCGTCTGCGTATCGCCAGCCGTCTGAGCGAGCAGCGCCCGGCAGAGATGCCACCGCTTAACGTGCTGATTCAAATCAACATTAGCGATGAAAACAGCAAGTCAGGTATTGCTCTGGAGGAACTGGAACAACTGGCGGATCAGGTGGCGGTACTGCCTGGCCTCAGGCTTCGCGGGTTAATGGCGATCCCGGCCCCGGAGTCAGATTACGACAGGCAGTTTGCCGTCGCCCGGCAAATGGCTGTAGCATTTGAGGCGCTTAAAACACGCTTCCCAACGGTCGACACGCTTTCACTGGGCATGACGGACGATATGGCTGCCGCGATTGCGGCTGGCAGCACCATGGTGCGCATCGGCACAGCAATTTTCGGTGCGCGCGATTACACCCAATAATAAGGAAACCTGAGGAACGCCATGAAGACGTTGACCTTCCTGCTCTCAACCGTCATTGAACTGTATACGATGGTGCTTTTGTTGCGCGTCTGGATGCAGTGGGCCCGTTGTGATTTTTACAACCCCTTCTCACAGTTTGTCGTCAAAGTGACCCAGCCGATTATCGGGCCGCTGCGCCGGGTGATCCCGCCGATGGGCCCGATTGACAGCGCCTCTCTGCTGGTGGCGCTGATTTTGTGCGTGGTAAAAGCGATCGTGCTGTTTATGGTCATCACCTTCCAGCCGATCATCTGGATCGCGGCGGTGTTGATCCTGCTAAAAACGATCGGCCTGCTGGTGTTCTGGGTGCTAATGGTGATGGCGATCATGAGCTGGGTCAGCCGTGGTCGTAGCCCGGTAGAATATTCCCTTATTCAGCTTACCGAGCCGCTGCTGCGCCCGATCCGTAACCTGCTGCCTGCCATGGGCGGGATCGACTTCTCCCCGATGATCCTCGTGCTGCTGCTGTACGTGATCAACATGGGTATCGCTGAACTGCTGCAGTCCACGGGCAACATCCTGCTGCCGGGGCTGTGGATGGCGTTATGAGTGCTGTCAGCACCTGCGCCGACGGGCTGGTTTTACGGCTGTATATTCAGCCGAAAGCCAGCCGCGACACTATCATCGGGCTGCATGGCGACGAAGTAAAAGTCGCCATCACCG
Source organism: Leclercia sp. TB492 (assembly GCF_049974505.2). Lineage (NCBI taxonomy): Bacteria > Pseudomonadati > Pseudomonadota > Gammaproteobacteria > Enterobacterales > Enterobacteriaceae > Leclercia > Leclercia sp. TB492. The sequence continues at coordinate 3,913,070 of NZ_CM127572.1, forward strand.
CCCCTCCTGTGGATGGCCAGGCCAATGCCCATCTGGTGAAGTATCTGGCAAAACAGTTTCGCGTCGCGAAAAGCCAGGTGCTGATCGAGAAGGGGGAACTGGGCCGCCACAAGCAGGTCAAAATTCTTAATCCGCAACAAATCCCGACGGAAGTCGCGGCTCTGATACAACAGGATTAACACATGCAAAAAGTTGTTCTCGCTACCGGTAATGCCGGTAAGGTGCGCGAGCTGGCCTCGCTGTTAAATGATTTCGGTCTGGATGTGGTCGCGCAGACCGAGCTGGGCGTGGACTCGGCCGAAGAGACCGGCCTGACCTTTATCGAAAATGCCATTCTGAAGGCGCGCCATGCGGCGCAGGTGACCGGTCTGCCGGCCATTGCCGATGACTCCGGTCTGGCGGTGGACGTGCTTGGCGGTGCGCCAGGGATCTACTCCGCCCGCTATTCCGGCGTCGATGCCAGCGATCGGCAGAACCTCGAAAAGCTGCTGGACGCGCTCAAGGATGTACCGGATGAGCAGCGCCAGGCGCAGTTCCACTGCGTGCTGGTCTATATGCGTCATGCCGAGGATCCTACCCCGATTGTCTGCCACGGCAGCTGGCCGGGTGTCATCGCCCGCGAGGCGGCAGGCAACGGCGGTTTTGGCTACGACCCTATTTTCTTTGTCCCGACCGAGGGCAAAACCGCTGCGGAACTGACCCGCGACGAAAAAAGCGCGATTTCCCATCGTGGGCGCGCACTGAAACTGTTACTGGAAGCGTTACGTAATGGCTAATTTGCCACCTCTGAGTCTTTATATTCACATCCCGTGGTGCGTGCAGAAATGCCCGTACTGCGATTTCAATTCGCATGCGCTGAAAGGCGAAGTGCCTCATGACGATTACGTTCAGCATCTGCTTGCCGATCTGGACGCCGACGTAGCTTACGCGCAGGGACGTGAAGTTAAGACTATCTTCATTGGTGGCGGTACGCCGAGCCTGCTCTCAGGCCCGGCGATGCAGACGCTGCTGGATGGCGTGCGTGCGCGCCTCAATCTGGCAGCGGATGCAGAAATTACCATGGAGGCCAATCCGGGTACGGTAGAGGCCGATCGTTTTGTCGAGTATCAGCGTGCCGGTGTAAATCGGATCTCCATTGGCGTACAGAGCTTCAGCGAGCCGAAGTTAAAGCGTCTGGGGCGTATTCATGGCCCGGGTGAGGCAAAGCGCGCTGCACATCTGGCGACCGGGCTGGGCCTGCGCAGCTTTAACCTCGACCTGATGCACGGCCTGCCGGATCAGTCCCTGGAAGAAGCGCTGGACGATCTACGCCAGGCCATCGAACTGAACCCGCCGCATCTCTCCTGGTATCAGCTGACCATTGAGCCGAACACGCTGTTTGGTTCGCGCCCGCCGGTGCTGCCTGATGATGACGCGCTGTGGGATATTTTCGAGCAGGGCCATAGGCTTTTGACTGCCGCCGGGTATCAGCAGTACGAAACCTCGGCCTACGCAAAGCCGGGCTACCAGTGTCAGCACAACCTGAACTACTGGCGTTTTGGCGACTACCTGGGGATTGGCTGCGGTGCCCACGGCAAAGTAACCTTCCCGGACGGGCGTATTCTGCGAACCGCCAAAACGCGCCATCCGCGTGGCTATATGGAAGGGCGCTATCTGGAGCGCAGCCATGACGTCGAGGCCGAAGATAAGCCGTTTGAGTTCTTTATGAACCGCTTCCGTCTGCTGGAAGCCGCGCCGCGCGCGGAGTTTGCGTTGTATACCGGGTTACCTGAAACGGTGATTCGTCCTCAGCTGGATGAAGCCATCGCCAAAGGTTATCTGACCGAGTGCGAACACGACTGGCAGATCACTCAGCAGGGTAAATTGTTTCTCAATTCCCTGCTGGAGCTGTTCCTCGCCGAGTAATTTTCGATGCGCCTTCGGGCGCATTATCCATATATATCGGTAAAACCGACTATCCTGCACGATATTTTAATCATAACCGGGCGCCTGCCGGATATTATTACTAAAACCATTAATCTCTCTCGTTTTATTTCTCCAATCCAGCGCACATTTTAATAATAAAGCACTCCCCAGCTGAAAATTGTGATTATGATTGCGGCAGATGTACGACAACTTTGTAAATCTGTCATACAAATAAGAGCATCGCGTAACGGAATTCATTCTGACATCTTTTAGCATGGAGCTTAATAATGGAAAAAAGAACGCATCTATTTTTAGTGTTATGGGCCTTTCTGATGACCTTATTCACTTTTCCTGCCAGCGCAGCAGAGAGAGTGACCCTTAAACTCGCACATAACCTTGAACGCAGCCACGTCGTCCATCGCGCATTCGAAGCCCTGGCGAAAGATGTACACCAGTTATCCGGCGGCAAAATGACCGTGCGGATATATCCCAGCAGTCAAATGGGGAATGCCCGTGAAACAATGGAGCTCCTACAAAATGGCGCGCTGGATATGACCAAAGGATCGGCCAGTGATTTGGAATCCTTTGACAATATTTATGCTATTTATAATTTACCTTTCTTATTTAACGATCAGCAGCATTTTAATTCCGTTGTATTTGGCGAGATCGGCAAATATATTATGGAATCCACTAAAGAGAGAGGCTTCTTTGCTTTATCCGCTTATGTCGCGGGTACCCGAAGTTTCTATGCTAAAAAACCCATTACTAAACCGGCGGATCTGAAGGGGCTCAAAATTCGTGTTCAGCCAAGCCCAACCACGATCAAAATGGTGGAGCTAATGGGCGGCTCGCCAACCCCGGTCTCCTTCGGCGAAGTCTATACCGCCATGCAGCAGGGTGTGGTTGATGGGGCGGAAAATAACGTTCCGTCATGGGTACAAACGCGCCATATTGAAATCGCTAAGGTGTTCTCTGAGGATGAACATGCAGCTATCCCGGACTTTCTGGTTATCGCCACCAAAACCTGGAATGCCCTGACAGCTGAACAACAACACATTCTGGCGACAGCCGCCCTTAACTCTCAGACCTATCAGCAAAAACTGTGGGAGCAGATTGATGCTGATACCCGCGATCAGGCAAAAGCGATGGGTGGTGAAATCGTTAAAGTGGATAAAGCCCCTTTCCGCGCCGCAGTTCAGCCGCTGTTCGATGATTTCAAAAAAGATCCCAAACAAGCCGCCCTGCTGGCGAAGTTTGAAAACGCTGCGAAGCAGTAATTTTTCACAGGGTCTGTTCAGACCCTGTTTTAACGGGATATTCGCCATGATATTAAACCGCCTTAAGGCTGCGGTAGACCGCGTCATTGCTGCTTTTTGCGTGATAGTAATGGTTGCACTGGTCGTCTGTGTCGTGTGGCAGGTAATCAGCCGCTACGTCCTTAACCAGCCCAGCACACTCACCGATGAGCTGGCACGGTTTTTAATGATATGGGTTGGGTTGCTCGGCGCGGCCTATACCGTTGGCGCTCAGCGACACCTCTCAATCGATCTTCTCGCGTTATCACTCAGCCGTCCTAAGCAGGCCCTGTTGAACCTGTTTGTGAATGTGATGATTTTTGTTTTTGCCGGCCTGGTCATCGTGACGGGAGGCATCAGGCTGATAAGTAAAACCTTTGAGACGGCACAGGTCTCCGCAGCGATGCAGATCCCGATGGGTTACGTGTATCTCATACTGCCGCTTAGCGGCCTGGTCATGATGTTTTATGCCCTGAACTTCGTGTGTCAGAGCTTTCTACATTTTAAGAGTACATCTCCGGGGACGATATAATGGAAAACGCAGTAGCGCTGATGCTTTTTGGCAGCTTTTTTGTGCTGGTTTTCATCGGGATACCGATCTCTTTTTCAATCGGTATCGCCACCGTGGCCTCCATGCTGCTGATGTTTCCATGGGAGATCGCCGTCATTACGGTTTCCCAGCGCCTGGCGAACGGTTTAGATAATTTCTCGCTGCTGGCGATCCCCTTTTTTATTTTTGCGGGCACGCTGATGAACAGCGGCGGGATCGCCATACGGCTGATCAGGCTGGCGCAGGTGATGGTGGGTCGGGTGCCCGGCTCGCTCGGCCATGTGAACGTGCTGGCGAATATGATGTTTGGCTCTATCTCAGGTTCTGCGGTTGCGGCGGCCGCGGCCGTTGGCGGTACGCTTCATCCCATCCAGACAAAGCAGGGTTACGATCCCGCCTTCACCACCGCGGTAAACGTCTCATCCTGTATCACCGGCCTGCTCATTCCGCCTTCCAATGTGCTGATTGTTTTCTCCCTCACCGCAGGCGGCGTCTCGATAGCCTCTTTATTTATGGCGGGCTACCTGCCGGGGATCCTGATGGGGCTGGCGATTATGCTCGTTTGCGCGGTCATTGCTAAGCGCCGCGGCTGGCCACTGGCTGAGCGTCCCACCTGCGCACAGGCGCTAAAAGCGTTGCTCGATGCTCGATGCTCTGCCGAGCCTGCTGCTGGTGATCATCGTTATGGGGGGTATTCTTGGCGGCATCTTTACGGCTACCGAAGCCTCAGCCATTGCCGTGATCTACACCTTCATCCTGTCGGTGCTGATTTATCGTGAAGTGAAATGGCGAGATTTAGCCAGGCTTATTCTGGAGTCGGTGGTGATGACATCCATAGTCCTGCTGCTGATCGGCTTTTCCGTGGGCATGTCATGGGCAATGACCAACGCGGATATCCCTTACTTAATCAGCGATACCCTTATGGGCATTTCTGATAATCCGCTGATTATTCTGCTGTTGATAAACATCGTGCTGCTGATTGTGGGGATCTTTATGGACATGACCCCTGCGGTCCTGATCTTCACGCCCATCTTCTTGCCTATAGCCCAGGATTTGGGGATGGATCCGGTGCATTTTGGCATCATGATGGTGGCCAATCTCTGTATTGGCCTGCTGACACCGCCTGTGGGAAGTGCGCTGTTTGTCGGCTGTTCAATTTCAGGGGTAAATATACAACAGCTGATCAAACCGTTGTTGCCGTTCTACGCGGCCCTGTTGATAGCGCTAATGCTTATCGCCTATGTCCCGGCAATTTCGTTGTGTATCCCGCAACTGTTGGGATTGATGTAGTTCAGACCAGCAAAGGGAGATCCCCTTTGCTGGATAATGTGGCTTATTTCAGGCCGCTGACCAGCCCCTTGCGGCTCTCTTCCAGCGATACCACGCGTTTACACACGTCTTTGCCAAATTCCTTGAAATCCGCTTCCTGGTTCTTCCACTCGTTCTGAATGGAAGTTTGCAGCCCGCCCAGACTACCCAGCACGCCCTGCAGCGGGTTGCCGCCGCCTTTCAGCACTGCTTTAGCGCCCATCTCGTTGATACTGTCCTGCAGAATGCCGCCCATCGCCTGATTTACCAGCTGCTGGCCGTCGGCACGTACCTGATCGATCGCCTGATAGTGGAACGTCAGGCCATCGGTACGATGTTCAATAATCCGGTTCATCTGCTCTTTTAACTGCGCGTCCAGTTTGGTCAGGCGCGAGCGCATATTGCTGCTCTCTCCTACCTCTTTAGCAATGATCTTATCCAGCGCGACACGGCCTTTTTCCACACGGGTCAGAGCGCCTTCGTCGATCCACGGCAGCGCGCTGCGCAGATCGGCCTGGTAATCTTTGGCCTGTTCACGTTGGGCTGCGCTCAGCGTGTATTGCTTGCCGTTAAACATGACGTTGCCATCCGGAGTGATCACCAGATTGCCGTTCTCACCTTTTACCTGCACGGTTTGCGGGCTCAGGATCACGTCGTCACGCGGCGTAACTTCGCATTTATAGTCTGCGTGAGCGGTCAGAGCCGTAGTCATTAAAGCCGTAGCGAGCAGCGTTTTGCGCATCATATATTCTCCCTCATACAAAACGGGCCAGCAATTGCTGGCCCCTGATGCTCTATTAGTCCCACCAAATATCGAAAAGTTCGCTGATGCGCACGTCTTCGAATTTGTGGTCTTCCAGCCACTTACGTACGATAGCCTGATGCTCTTCGGTGCACTGGCCGATCTCTTGTTTGCAGATCAAACCTTCCCACGCCAGGTAGCCGCTGCCGTCAAATGCCAGCTTGTTCGGCTCGATAACTTCATTGATGAAGGCATCCACGTCTTCATCAATTTTTTCTACACTGGTGCCTTCCGGGAAACGCCATGCAACCGAAAACCCAATTTCCTGGAATTCTTCGATATGCATTTTCTTACGCAGACGACGGCTACGGTTCTTTGCCATTATTTCACCCTCTCGAACATTAAGTCCCATACGCCGTGACCAAGACGATGGCCACGCTGTTCAAATTTCGTTACCGGACGTGAGTCAGGACGCGGCACATAATCATTGCTCGCCGACTGGTTTTTATACCCGTCGAGCGTCGACATCACTTCCAGCATATGCTCCGCATACTGTTCCCAGTCGGTGGCCATGTGGAAAACGCCACCCAGCTTCAATTTACTTTTGACCAGTTCGGCAAACGGTGCCTGAACGATACGGCGTTTATTATGACGTGCTTTGTGCCATGGGTCAGGGAAAAAGAGCTGAACCATGTTCAGAGAATTGTCAGGGATCATCTTGTGCAGCACTTCTACCGCGTCATGACACATCACCCGCAGATTCTCGACGCCCTCTTCATGGGCCGTCGCCAGGCAAGCACCCACGCCCGGTGAGTGAACCTCGATACCGAGGAAGTTCTGCTCCGGACGCGCTTTTGCCATGGTCACCAGCGAAGCGCCCATGCCGAAACCGATCTCCAGCGTAATCGGCGCGTCGCGGCCAAACAGCTCAACAAAGTCGAGCGGCTGTTCGGTGAACTCTACGCCCATCACCGGCCAGTAGTTATCCAGCGCATGTTGCTGCCCCTTTGTCAGGCGCCCCTGACGGCGGACAAAGCTGCGAATACGGCGTAGCGGGCGGCCGTTTTCATCAAATTCCGGTGATATGACGTCGTTTTTCATAAAAGAGTAGTCTGCTTGTGAGAATGTTCGGGAAACGGGCATTATCCAAAGTTAATGATGGGATGCAAGCATGGGAAAGATCCGGTTTACAGCCGCATGCCGCTGTGCTGCAATCTGCGTCCCTGATATCGCGAAGCGAAGACCATGCAAGCCTCTCAATTTTCAGCCCAGGTGCTGGACTGGTACGACAAATACGGGCGTAAAACCCTGCCCTGGCAAACTGAAAAAACACCCTACAAAGTATGGCTCTCCGAGGTGATGTTGCAACAAACGCAGGTCGCTACCGTTATCCCCTACTTTGAGCGCTTTATGGCGCGTTTTCCTACCGTGACCGATCTGGCAAACGCCCCGCTCGATGAGGTGCTGCATTTGTGGACCGGGCTCGGCTACTACGCCCGCGCCCGCAATCTGCATAAAGCCGCCCAGCAGGTGGTGTCGCTGCACGGGGGTAAATTCCCGGAAACCTTCGATGAAGTGGCTGCCCTGCCGGGCGTCGGCCGCTCTACCGCCGGAGCCGTTCTCTCCCTTTCGCTGGGGAAACACTTCCCCATTCTCGACGGCAACGTGAAGCGCGTGCTGGCACGCTGCTATGCCGTTGGCGGCTGGCCGGGCAAGAAGGAGGTGGAAAAGCGGCTGTGGGAAATCAGCGAGGCGGTCACTCCCGCTCACGGCGTTGAACGCTTTAACCAGGCGATGATGGATCTGGGGGCGATGGTCTGCACCCGCTCGAAGCCCAAATGCGAACTCTGCCCGCTGAATAATCTGTGTGTGGCCTATGCCAACCACAGCTGGGCGCAGTATCCCGGTAAAAAGCCGAAGCAGACGCTGCCCGAGCGCACCGGCTATTTTCTGCTGATGCAGCACGAGGAGACGGTCTGGCTCGCCCAGCGTCCACCAAGCGGTTTATGGGGCGGCTTATTCTGCTTCCCGCAGTTTGAAGATGAGGATGGGCTTCGCGACTGGCTGGCGCAACGCGGCATCCCTGCCGATACTCTTGTGCAGCTCAACGCGTTTCGCCATACCTTTAGCCACTTCCATCTGGATATTGTTCCAATGTGGCTTCCCGTGTCCTCATTCACCTCGTGCATGGATGAAGGCACCGCTCTCTGGTATAACTTAGCGCAACCGCCGTCAGTGGGGCTGGCAGCTCCCGTAGAGCGCCTGTTACAGCAATTACGTGTCGGGGCAACGGTTTAGCTCCGGGCGACAAAGAGGAATCAGTATGGCCAGAACAATTTTTTGTACCTTCCTGCAACGCGACGCAGAAGGCCAGGACTTCCAGCTCTATCCGGGCGACCTGGGTAAGCGCATCTATAACGAGATCTCAAAAGAGGCGTGGGCGCAGTGGCAGCACAAGCAAACCATGCTGATTAACGAGCGCAAGCTCAACATGATGAACGTTGAACACCGCAAGCAGCTGGAAGAGGAGATGGTGAATTTCCTGTTTGAAGGCAAAGACGTCCACATCGAAGGCTACACGCCACCGGAAAAATAATATCGTGCAGGCTGATGCCCGGCGGCGCTACGCTTGCACGGGCCCACGATAACCAGGCCGGGTAAGCGAAGCGCCACCCGGCAAAACAGCCCCAAAAACAACACAACACGCACTCCCGGAATGATGAAAAAATTTTTAGCGCTTGCTCTTGTTGCACCGTTACTTGTTTCGTGTTCCTCCAGTAATAAAGGCGATAGCTATAACGAAGCCTGGGTGAAGGACACCAACGGTTTTGACATTCTGATGGGGCAGTTTGCCCACAACATCGAAAACATATGGGGATTTAACGAAGTTCTGATCGCCGGACCGAAAGACTACGTTAAGTACACCGACGCTTACCAGACCCGAAGCCACATCAACTTTGACGAGGGTACCATCACCGTCGAGACCATCGCCGGAACCGATCCTGCGGCACGTTTACGTGAGGCGATCGTCAAAACCCTGCTGATGGGTGACGATCCGGGCTCTATCGACCTTTACTCCGACGCCGACGACATCACCATCTCGAAAGAGCCGTTCCTGTACGGCCAGGTGGTGGATCAAACCGGTCAGTCCATTCGCTGGGAAGGTCGTGCCAACAACTTTGCCAACTATCTGCTACAAACCCGCCTGAAAAGCCGCAGCAACGGCCTGCGCGTTATCTACAGCGTGACCATTAACCTGGTGCCAAACCACCTCGATAAACGTGCGCACAAATATGTGGGGATGGTCCGTCAGGCATCGCGTAAATACGGTGTCGATGAGTCGCTGATCCTGGCGATTATGCAGACCGAATCGTCGTTTAACCCGTATGCGGTGAGCCGCTCCGACGCCCTGGGCCTGATGCAGGTTGTTCAGCACAGCGCCGGAAAAGATGTGTTCCGCGCGCAGGGGAAATCTGGCATGCCAGGCCGCAGTTATCTCTTTGATCCCGCCAGCAATATTGATACCGGTACCGCCTATCTGGCGATGCTGAACAACGTCTACCTGAGCGGCATTGATAACCCGACCTCGCGTCGCTATGCGGTCATCACCGCCTATAACGGCGGTGCGGGCAGCGTGCTGCGGGTCTTCTCCAGCGATAAACTGAAGGCGGCGAGCATTATCAACAGCATGTCGCCAGGGGATGTTTACCAGACCCTGACCACCCGTCACCCCGCCGCCGAGTCACGCCGCTATCTTTATAAGGTCAATACGGCGCAAAAGAACTATCGTAGAAAGTAGCCTTCTCTCTTTTACCCTCTCCTCCCCGGAGAGGGTAAAGATCCTCTCCAGCAGTGCAGGCCTCATCCATAGGAAAGTGTTATTTGCATCACAATCCAAACTGCAAATTAATGTTGATTGCATTTTTTTGCGGGAGGTAACAAAACATCACGCCACTCGCTGATAGAATTGCATCAAATACAAAACCCAAATGTTTCTACACCAACATACAGCCCGCTCTCTTGTGAGGAAAGTAACATGAACCTTAAGCTGCAGCTTAAAATCTTGTCGTTTCTGCAGTTCTGTCTGTGGGGGAGCTGGCTAACCACGCTCGGCTCCTACATGTTTGTCACGCTCAAATTCGACGGTGCCTCTATCGGCGCGGTCTATAGCTCTTTGGGTATCGCTGCCGTCTTTATGCCGACCCTGCTCGGGATCGTGGCGGATAAATGGATAAGCGCCAAGTGGGTGTATGCGCTTTGCCATCTGGTGGGGGCGGGTACGCTGTTTATGGCGGCCGAGGTCACCACGCCAGGGGCGATGTTTATGGTGATCCTGCTTAACTCGCTGGCCTATATGCCAACGCTGGGCCTGATTAACACCATCTCCTACTACCGTCTGAAAGACGCCGGTATGGATATCGTCACCGATTTCCCACCGATCCGTATCTGGGGCACCATCGGCTTTATCATGGCGATGTGGGGCGTGAGCTTCGCGGGCTTCGAACTGAGCCACATGCAGCTCTATATCGGGGCGGTACTCTCCGTGGTGCTGGCGCTGTTTACCCTGACCCTGCCGCACATTCCGGTCTCTAACCAGCAGAAAAACCAGAGCTGGAGCACCATGCTCGGCCTGGATGCTTTCGCGCTGTTTAAAAACAAACGCATGGCGATCTTCTTTATCTTCTCCATGCTGCTGGGTGCGGAGCTGCAGATCACCAACATGTTCGGCAATACCTTCCTGCACAGCTTCGATAACGACCCGCTGTTCTCTGGGAGCTTTATCGTAGAGCATGCGTCGGTGATGATGTCGATTTCCCAGATCTCCGAAACGCTGTTCATCCTGACCATCCCGTTCTTCCTGAGCCGCTACGGCATTAAGAACGTTATGATGATCAGTATCTTCGCGTGGATGCTGCGCTTCGGTCTGTTTGCCTACGGCGACCCGTCAGCCTTCGGTACCGTGCTGCTGGTGCTGTCGATGATTGTCTACGGCTGCGCCTTCGACTTCTTCAATATCTCCGGCTCCGTGTTTGTGGAGAAAGAGGTTCGTCCGGAAATCCGCGCCAGCGCCCAGGGCATGTTCCTGATGATGACCAACGGCTTCGGCTGTATTCTCGGCGGCGTGGTGAGCGGTAAGGTTGTGGAGATGTATACCACTAACGGTATTACTGACTGGCAGCCGGTGTGGCTGATCTTCGCAGGCTACTCTTTGGTGCTGGCCTTCGCCTTCATGGCGCTGTTCAAGTACAAACATGTTCGTACTCCAACAGGTGCGCAGACCGTCGCGCATTAATCTGTTAGGTTCCCCCCTCCTGCGAGGGGGGAATTTTTTTACTTCAGTACATACCCGTACAACCGCTTAATCCCGTCCGCATCCTTCTCGCTGTAAACGCCCTGCAGTTCCGGTGAAAAACCGGGCAGCAAATTGACGCCCTCTTCCAGCGCCAGGAAGTAACGCTGCACCGCCCCACCCCAGAGTTCGCCCGGCACCACGCACAGCACGCCCGGCGGGTATGGCAGCGCCCCCTCCGCCGCGATACGCCCTTCGGCTTCGCTGATGCGCACCAGCTCGACGTTACCGCGAATAAAGGCCTGGTTAGCATCCTGCGGGTTCATCGCCACGGTGGGCAGGCTCTCTTTACGGAACATCGCTTTCTGCAAATCCTTCACGTCAAAGCTGACGTACAGATCGTGCATCTCCTGGCAGAGCTGACGCAGGGTATAGTCGCGATAGCGCACCGGGTATTTCTTCCAGATGGTCGGCAGGACATCCGCAAGCGGGGTGTCGTCCTCAATGTGCTGTTCAAACTGGCCCAGCATCGCCACCAGTTGCGCCATCTTCTCTGCGCTCTCCGCGGGAGTGAGCAGGAACAGAATGGAGTTAAGATCGCACTTCTCCGGAACGATGCCTTTCTCACGCAGGTAGTGCGCCAGAATGGTCGCCGGGATGCCAAAGTCAGTATACTCCCCGCTTTCAGCATCGATACCCGGCGTGGTCAGCAGCAGCTTGCACGGGTCGACAAAGTATTGCTCCTCGGCATAGCCCTCAAAGCCGTGCCATTTGGCCCCCGGCTCAAAGCTGAAGAAACGCAGCTCGCTGGCAATCGCATGGGTAGGATGATCCTGCCACGGACGCCCGGCCACCACCGGCGGGATAAACGGCTTAATCATCTTGCAGTTGGCGATAATCGCCTTGCGCGCCTCGATACCCAGCTCAACGCACTCGGCCCAAAGCCGACGTCCGCTCTCCCCTTCATGGATCTTGGCGTTAACGTCGAGAGCTGCAAACAGCGGATAGAACGGGCTGGTGGAAGCGTGAAGCATAAAGGCGTTGTTGAGGCGCTTATGCGGGCAGAAACGCGCCTGACCGCGGATATGGTTATCCTTTTTGTGGATCTGCGAGGTCTGGGAGAACCCGGCCTGCTGTTTGTGCACCGACTGGGTGACAAAAATCCCCGGATCCTTCTCATTGAGATCCAGCAACAGCGGCGAGCTATCCGCCATCATCGGAATAAACTGCTCGTAACCCACCCACGCGGAGTCAAACAGGATGTAGTCACACAGCTGGCCGATCTTGTCGATCACCTGGCGGGCGTTATAGATGGTGCCGTCATAGGTGCCGAGCTGGATCACCGCCAGACGGAACGGACGCGCTTCACGGGCTTTTTCCGGCGCCACTTCGCGGATCAGCTCCCGCAGATAGGTCTCGTCAAAGCAGCGGTCATCAATGCCGCCAATAAAGCCAAACGGGTTACGCGCCGCTTCGAGATAAACCGGGGTCGCTCCGGCCTGGATCAGCGCGCCATGGTGGTTGGATTTATGGTTGTTGCGGTCAAACAGCACCAGATCGCCACGGGTGAGCAGCGCATTGGTCACCACCTTATTGGCGGCCGAGGTGCCGTTGAGGACGAAATAGGTTTTGTCGGCGTTAAACACCTTTGCGGCGAACTTTTGCGCATGCTTGGCAGAACCTTCATGGATCAGCAGATCGCCCAGCTTCACGTCGGCGTTGCACATATCGGCACGAAAGACATTCTCACCAAAGAAATCGAAGAACTGGCGGCCTGCCGGGTGTTTCTTAAAGAATGCCCCGTGCTGATGCCCCGGGCAGGCAAAGGTGCTGTTGTCCATCGCCACGTACTGGCTGAGAGTGTCGAAAAACGGCGGCAGCAGGTTCTCTTCATAGCGACAGGCCGCGGCTTCCAGCTCTAACCACTCCTGCGCTTTGCCATCGATCACAGCATCGACACCCGCAGGGGTTTCAACAGGCTGTGGCGAGAACATAAATACAGGCAGGTTAAAACCGGTTCGTTTCAGTAATGCGAGGATGCCGCTGTGACTTTCAGCGACGGTAATGACGACTGCCGCCACATCCGTAAAATCTGTGTTATCCAGCGTCACCACTTCCCGGTGTGTGGATAAGGCGGACGCCAGCTCGCGGCTGACGGCAATTTTCATTGATTTCATAAGCGCAAATACCCGTGCAAGGCGTGAAAAAGCCCCGGACAGGGAGTCCCCCTGCCCAACGAATGTGTCTGACCGGAGTTCAGCTCCGACCGCCAGACATCAGTAAAAGCAGAACGCGTCTGGTTTTACTGTTGTCCTGCAGTGAGCCTGCGTTACCCTCACCGCATGGTGAGCGTAGAATAAGATGTGTCGATACGGCCAGCCATTTGAGCGAGAGAGAGTCTGTGCATTGGCGGCCTCGTATCTGAGAGGAGAAAATTCGCGCAATAATGTCACCTTTCGCCAGGGGGCGCAAGAAGGAATCATTATGCAAAAAATGGGATTAACTTGGCGATTACTCACTGAAAAGAGTAATAATAATGCAATATCAATGAGTAAATAACAGGAGTTCACAGTGGTTATTGGACCGTTCATTAATGCGGGAGCCGTGCTGCTGGGCGGCGTACTTGGCGCCGTGCTAAGCCAGCGACTACCGGAGCGTATTCGCTCCTCGATGCCTTCAATCTTTGGCCTCGCCTCACTGGGGATTGGTATTCTGCTGGTCATCAAGTGCGCCAACCTGCCGGTGATGGTGCTGGCAACGCTGCTCGGAGCGTTGATTGGAGAGTTCTGCTATCTGGAGAAGGGGATTAACGGCGCCGTCAGCAAAGCGAAAAATCTGCTTTCCCGTGGGAAACAGAAAGGCGGTGGTCACGACGCGTTTATTCAGAACTATGTCGCCATCATCATTCTGTTTTGCGCCAGCGGCACGGGGATTTTTGGCTCGATGCAGGAGGGGATGACCGGCGACCCCAGCATTCTTATCGCTAAAGCCTTCCTGGATTTCTTTACTGCCACCATTTTTGCGACCACCCTGGGTATCGCGGTTGCCGCGATTTGCGTGCCGATGCTGCTTATCCAGCTCGCCCTCGCGACCTGCGCCACATTAATCTTACCGCTGACCACGCCAGCAATGATGGCGGACTTTACCGCCGTTGGTGGTCTGCTGCTGCTGGCAACCGGGCTGCGGATCTGCGGAATTAAGATGTTTGCGGTAGTCAATATGCTGCCTGCGCTGGTGATCGCTATGCCGCTTTCCGCCCTGTGGACCGCGTTTTTTGCCTGAGATCGCAGCAAACTGGCGACAGAGTGTGCGGTCAGTAGCGAAATCAACAAATTCCATTGACGGCACGAGGCGGATCGGGTTTAATTCGCCCCGTTGCCCGGATAGCTCAGTCGGTAGAGCAGGGGATTGAAAATCCCCGTGTCCTTGGTTCGATTCCGAGTCCGGGCACCACTATTTAAAGAAACCAGCCTACGGGCTGGTTTTTTGCTTTTGGAGAAACAGAATCTTATAACTTCTTCAGCTTCCCTATCACCGCATCTGCCAGCGCTTCAGGGCATGCAAACCCCGACCGAACCCGATGCGTCAGCAGCGTTGAGCCATACTGACGGGTAATTTGCGGCAGACAGGCGTCGTGAAAGGCTTTAACGTCCTCAAAGTAGTCCAGCGTGTATTTATCCTCCCCAGGCCGTGCTCGCGCCATACAGTCGTTAAAACAGGCCGTGGCGTCGCGATCGATATAGACCACCAAATCGATATGCGGATAGCGCCGCAGGTTATCCTTAATCTGGTAGAAATAGGACATATAGCGGGCCGATGGCTGTTCAGTCATCAGGAAATTCACATGGCAGAACACGATGTCGCTGAACAGGGAACGTTCTATAACGTAGTTGCCTTCCGGGATGTTGTTTAACAGACGCTGGCGGGAAGCGGTGATATAGAGCTGAAAGGCCACTCTGGCGTCAGCGTCGTGCGGGTTCTCAACGAACACCTGAAGCAGCTCAAGAAATACCGGATCTTCATCCACGGGCTCCTTTATTACACTCCAGTTTGCGCCTGTTTTTTCTGTTAACGCCGCCGCCAGAGGTACCAGCAGGGTGCTTTTCCCCGCAGCAATATTGGCCTCAATAGCAACGATCTTCACAGCGATCCTCCTGAAAATGGATCCGCTGAAGCAGGATCGGCCAGTCGATCGTGATTTATGGTCGGGCAAAATGGGGCTTCACAGGAGAGATATTCCTGGTATTCAGCCACGTGCAGCAGAAGTTGCTCCCCACAGGATTCCTGTTCGCCGTAGTCGACCCGCGTTGAAGAGTGTCTGAAGAAAGTGATCATAACGCTTTCACACCGTATGAAGGGGCTCCCTTATTAAGGATAAGGGAGCATCGGGATTATGCCTTTTTCGCGCTGTAAACTTCTTCACCTGAGAACGCCGGTTCAGCCCAGAAATTGATATTAAACTGCGCATCATCGGTCATCTCAATACGGTGCCAGTACTGCGGTGGGCTGGTCGCAAAGGTGCCTGCTTTAATCACGACTTTTACTTCTGGCTCCGTCGCCTCTTCATTGGCGAAGCCGTAGTAGGTTACAGTCCCTTCCATTACACAAAGCTGGCCAAAAATTCCGGCTGCAGTGTTGTGGTGGCTCAGAAGCGCTGCGGGGACATTGTCTTTAGTAAAGAAGGGAGTGGAACGTTTGATGGTCCAGTTTTTGGGAATTCTGTGATGGCTCATAAGTACCTCCGGCTTTAAACATGTATTTAAAATACATCTTTATGTTTCGCCTGTAAAGTATTATTGATAATAAATCTCATTTACATGGAAGGTAACTCTACTGCAGAAAGGATAATAGCTTGTAGGCCGGGTAAGGCGCAGCCACCCGGCGGGTTTTTCCCGCCGCAACGCAAAAAGCCCATCCGTGAGGATGGGCTTTCGCGTAATTTGATGCCTGGCAGTTCCCTACTCTCGCATGGGGAGGCCCCACACTACCATCGGCGCTACGGCGTTTCACTTCTGAGTTCGGCATGGGGTCAGGTGGGACCACCGCGCTACAGCCGCCAGGCAAATTCTGTTAAATCTGTATCAAAGCTGAAAGTTGAGTGTCTGTCTCTTCGCCGAAACAGCTTCGGCGTTGTAAGGTTAAGCCTCACGGTTCATTAGTATCGGTTAGCTCAACGCATCGCTGCGCTTACACACCCGACCTATCAACGTCGTCGTCTTCAACGTTCCTTCAGGACTCTCAAGGAGTCAGGGAGAACTCATCTCGGGGCAAGTTTCGTGCTTAGATGCTTTCAGCACTTATCTCTTCCGCATTTAGCTACCGGGCAGTGCCATTGGCATGACAACCCGAACACCAGTGATGCGTCCACTCCGGTCCTCTCGTACTAGGAGCAGCCCCCCTCAATTCTCCAGCGCCCACGGCAGATAGGGACCGAACTGTCTCACGACGTTCTAAACCCAGCTCGCGTACCACTTTAAACGGCGAACAGCCGTACCCTTGGGACCTACTTCAGCCCCAGGATGTGATGAGCCGACATCGAGGTGCCAAACACCGCCGTCGATATGAACTCTTGGGCGGTATCAGCCTGTTATCCCCGGAGTACCTTTTATCCGTTGAGCGATGGCCCTTCCATACAGAACCACCGGATCACTATGACCTGCTTTCGCACCTGCTCGAGCCGTCACTCTCGCAGTCAAGCTAGCTTATGCCATTGCACTAACCTCCTGATGTCCGACCAGGATTAGCTAACCTTCGTGCTCCTCCGTTACTCTTTAGGAGGAGACCGCCCCAGTCAAACTACCCACCAGACACTGTCCGCAACCCGGGTAACGGGTCTACGTTAGAACACCAGCCATTAAAGGGTGGTATTTCAAGGATGGCTCCACGCAGACTGGCGTCCACGCTTCAAAGCCTCCCACCTATCCTACACATCAAGGACCAGTGTTCAGTGTCAAGCTATAGTAAAGGTTCACGGGGTCTTTCCGTCTTGCCGCGGGTACACTGCATCTTCACAGCGATTTCAATTTCACTGAGTCTCGGGTGGAGACAGCCTGGCCATCATTACGCCATTCGTGCAGGTCGGAACTTACCCGACAAGGAATTTCGCTACCTTAGGACCGTTATAGTTACGGCCGCCGTTTACCGGGGCTTCGATCAAGAGCTTCGCGTTGCCGCTAACCCCATCAATTAACCTTCCGGCACCGGGCAGGCGTCACACCGTATACGTCCACTTTCGTGTTTGCACAGTGCTGTGTTTTTAATAAACAGTTGCAGCCAGCTGGTATCTTCGACTGATTTCAGCTCCACCCGCAGGGGCTTCACCTACACATCAGCGTGCCTTCTCCCGAAGTTACGGCACCATTTTGCCTAGTTCCTTCACCCGAGTTCTCTCAAGCGCCTTGGTATTCTCTACCTGACCACCTGTGTCGGTTTGGGGTACGATTTGATGTTACCTGATGCTTAGAGGCTTTTCCTGGAAGCAGGGCATTTGTTGCTTCAGCACCGTAGTGCCTCGTCATCACACCTCAGCGTTAACAAGGCTCCGGATTTACCTGGAACCTCCGCCTACATGCTTAAACCGGGACAACCGTCGCCCGGCCAACATAGCCTTCTCCGTCCCCCCTTCGCAGTAACACCGAGTACAGGAATATTAACCTGTTTCCCATCGACTACGCCTTTCGGCCTCGCCTTAGGGGTCGACTCACCCTGCCCCGATTAACGTTGGACAGGAACCCTTGGTCTTCCGGCGAGCGGGTTTTTCACCCGCTTTATCGTTACTTATGTCAGCATTCGCACTTCTGATACCTCCAGCATGCCTCACAGCACACCTTCGACGGCTTACAGAACGCTCCCCTACCCAACAACGCATAAGCGTCGCTGCCGCAGCTTCGGTGCATGGTTTAGCCCCGTTACATCTTCCGCGCAGGCCGACTCGACCAGTGAGCTATTACGCTTTCTTTAAATGATGGCTGCTTCTAAGCCAACATCCTGGCTGTCTGTGCCTTCCCACATCGTTTCCCACTTAACCATGACTTTGGGACCTTAGCTGGCGGTCTGGGTTGTTTCCCTCTTCACGACGGACGTTAGCACCCGCCGTGTGTCTCCCGTGATAACATTCTCCGGTATTCGCAGTTTGCATCGGGTTGGTAAGCCGGGATGGCCCCCTAGCCGAAACAGTGCTCTACCCCCGGAGATGAATTCACGAGGCGCTACCTAAATAGCTTTCGGGGAGAACCAGCTATCTCCCGGTTTGATTGGCCTTTCACCCCCAGCCACAGGTCATCCGCTAATTTTTCAACATTAGTCGGTTCGGTCCTCCAGTTAGTGTTACCCAACCTTCAACCTGCCCATGGCTAGATCACCGGGTTTCGGGTCTATACCCTGCAACTTAACGCCCAGTTAAGACTCGGTTTCCCTTCGGCTCCCCTATACGGTTAACCTTGCTACAGAATATAAGTCGCTGACCCATTATACAAAAGGTACGCAGTCACACCACAAGGGTGCTCCCACTGCTTGTACGTACACGGTTTCAGGTTCTTTTTCACTCCCCTCGCCGGGGTTCTTTTCGCCTTTCCCTCACGGTACTGGTTCACTATCGGTCAGTCAGGAGTATTTAGCCTTGGAGGATGGTCCCCCCATATTCAGACAGGATACCACGTGTCCCGCCCTACTCTTCGAGTTCACAGCAAGTGTATCTTCGTGTACGGGAGTATCACCCTGTACCCTGCGACTTTCCAGACGCTTCCACTGACACACATGCTGATTCAGACTCCGGGCTGCTCCCCGTTCGCTCGCCGCTACTGGGGGAATCTCGGTTGATTTCTTTTCCTCAGGGTACTTAGATGTTTCAGTTCCCCTGGTTCGCTTCGTTAAGCTATGTATTCACTTAACGATAGTGTGACGAGTCACACTGGGTTTCCCCATTCGGAAATCGTCGGTTATAACGGTTCATATCACCTTACCGACGCTTATCGCAGATTAGCACGTCCTTCATCGCCTCTGACTGCCTAGGCATCCACCGTGTACGCTTGGTCGCTTAACCTCACAACCCGAAGATGTTTCTTTCGATTCATCATCGACTTGCGAAAATTTGAGAGACTCTGACACACCGCTTATCTGCTCTTATTACGGAGAACAGACAGGGCATGTCGTTTCAATTTTCAGCTTGATCCAGATTTTTAAAGAGCAAAACTTCTCAATGCACTCGGAAGTACATTTAGAAGTTCATCATTCATCAGACAATCTGTGTGAGCACTGCAAAGGCAGGTTCTTTAAGGTAAGGAGGTGATCCAACCGCAGGTTCCCCTACGGTTACCTTGTTACGACTTCACCCCAGTCATGAATCACAAAGTGGTAAGCGCCCTCCCGAAGGTTAAGCTACCTACTTCTTTTGCAACCCACTCCCATGGTGTGACGGGCGGTGTGTACAAGGCCCGGGAACGTATTCACCGTAGCATTCTGATCTACGATTACTAGCGATTCCGACTTCATGGAGTCGAGTTGCAGACTCCAATCCGGACTACGACGCACTTTATGAGGTCCGCTTGCTCTCGCGAGGTCGCTTCTCTTTGTATGCGCCATTGTAGCACGTGTGTAGCCCTACTCGTAAGGGCCATGATGACTTGACGTCATCCCCACCTTCCTCCAGTTTATCACTGGCAGTCTCCTTTGAGTTCCCGGCCGGACCGCTGGCAACAAAGGATAAGGGTTGCGCTCGTTGCGGGACTTAACCCAACATTTCACAACACGAGCTGACGACAGCCATGCAGCACCTGTCTCAGAGTTCCCGAAGGCACCAAAGCATCTCTGCTAAGTTCTCTGGATGTCAAGAGTAGGTAAGGTTCTTCGCGTTGCATCGAATTAAACCACATGCTCCACCGCTTGTGCGGGCCCCCGTCAATTCATTTGAGTTTTAACCTTGCGGCCGTACTCCCCAGGCGGTCGACTTAACGCGTTAGCTCCGGAAGCCACTCCTCAAGGGAACAACCTCCAAGTCGACATCGTTTACGGCGTGGACTACCAGGGTATCTAATCCTGTTTGCTCCCCACGCTTTCGCACCTGAGCGTCAGTCTTTGTCCAGGGGGCCGCCTTCGCCACCGGTATTCCTCCAGATCTCTACGCATTTCACCGCTACACCTGGAATTCTACCCCCCTCTACAAGACTCTAGCCTGCCAGTTTCGAATGCAGTTCCCAGGTTGAGCCCGGGGATTTCACATCCGACTTGACAGACCGCCTGCGTGCGCTTTACGCCCAGTAATTCCGATTAACGCTTGCACCCTCCGTATTACCGCGGCTGCTGGCACGGAGTTAGCCGGTGCTTCTTCTGCGAGTAACGTCAATCGATGAGGTTATTAACCTCACCGCCTTCCTCCTCGCTGAAAGTACTTTACAACCCGAAGGCCTTCTTCATACACGCGGCATGGCTGCATCAGGCTTGCGCCCATTGTGCAATATTCCCCACTGCTGCCTCCCGTAGGAGTCTGGACCGTGTCTCAGTTCCAGTGTGGCTGGTCATCCTCTCAGACCAGCTAGGGATCGTCGCCTAGGTGAGCCGTTACCCCACCTACTAGCTAATCCCATCTGGGCACATCTGATGGCAAGAGGCCCGAAGGTCCCCCTCTTTGGTCTTGCGACGTTATGCGGTATTAGCTACCGTTTCCAGTAGTTATCCCCCTCCATCAGGCAGTTTCCCAGACATTACTCACCCGTCCGCCGCTCGTCACCCGGGAGCAAGCTCCCTGTGTTACCGCTCGACTTGCATGTGTTAGGCCTGCCGCCAGCGTTCAATCTGAGCCATGATCAAACTCTTCAATTTAAGTTTGATGCTCGTGAATTAAACTTCGTAATGAATTACGTATGTTCACTCAGAGACTTTGGTATTCATTTATTGTCCGGAGACATTAAGAATCCATGTCACTTTGAGTGCCCACACAGATTGTCTGATAAATTGTTAAAGAGCAGTGCAACGCGGCTTTCGCTCACCGTTGCGAGGTGGCGTATATTACGCTTTCCTCTTTCAGAGTCAAGCGATAATCTCACGCTTTTCTCTGCTGACCCGGCGGCTTGTTTGCCGTTGTTCCGTGTCGATGGAGGCGCATTATAGGGAGTTCTCCCGGGGCCGCAACCCTTAAATGACAGAAAAATGACTGACTGCTGCATTCCCCAGCAAAACCCCGCCTTATACGCATTTGCCCACAGAGTTATCCACAAACGCGCTGATATTCCCTGCGACACATACGCTAAAACGGGTTCTGAATCACGCTGCGGCTTGCTCTTTCTTCACCAGAATGGTGGTTAACATAAAGGAGAGAACCAAAGATATCGCCACGCCTGCCAAAGCAAAGACAAAGTACGGACCTATATAAGCAGGCAAACTGAAGATGCTCGACAGAATGTAGCCATAAAGACGCACGCCGAAGAAGGCAATAAAGGCTGATGCCAGCGAGCTGGCCACCGTGGCGGCAATAAAGGCTTTCTTGTAGCGCGTCAGGACACCAAAGAGTGCCGGTTCGGTAATCCCCAGCAGCGCAGAGATGGCTGCCGACAGCGTAACGGTCTTCTCCTGACGATCCCGGCTCAGACGCCAGATAGCGAATGTCGCCCCGGCAATCGCCATATTGGCCATAAACATCATCGGCATCAGCATGTCGTAGCCGCGGTCACTAAAGTTCTGCAGGGCAATCGGCGTCATAGCGTGATGCATACCGGTCAGGATCGCCACCGGACGGATGGCCCCGACGATAAGTCCGGCGAAGCTGGCCGACACGCCAAACAGCCCTTCTATAAAGAAGGCGAGTCCTTTACCCAGCCAGATGCCAATCGGACCGATCACCACCAGCGCCGCCAAAGCGCCTATAAAGAGAGTAAGCGTCGGCGTGAACACGGTTTTCAATACATCCGGCATGATGCTGTCTACCCAGCGATGGATATAGCTCAATGCCAGCACTGAGAAGATCACCGGAATGACGCTCGAGGCATAGTTAAAGACGGATACCGGGATCGCATTCATTAACCAGAGGGCGCTGACCGCCCCTTCCTGATGCGTCGCCAGCGCTTTCGCTGCTTCTATTAAGGAGGGATACATCAGACAGGCGGCAACCGCCGCGGCAAGATACTCATTGGTCTTGAAGATCTTCGCCGCCGACACGGCGAGGAAGAACGGCAGGAAATAGAAGACGCCGCTGGCAATCAGGTCGATAACCATGACGGTATCGCTTTTCGCCGACACCACCTTCAGCGCGATCAGCCCGGCCAGCAAGCCTTTTATCATCCCGGCACCGGCAATGGCCGGGACAATCGGACCAAACACCCCCGAGACGGTATCCATAAAGAGGGAAACCAGACTTTTACGCCCCTTTGTCGCCGTCGGCGCTGTATCAGCTCCCTGACCGAGCACATTAAGCATTTGCTCGTACCAGCTGTTCACCTTCGGCCCAATGATCACCTGAAACTGATCGCTCTGCAGCTGCGCGCCCAGCACCCCCGGCAGATTTTTGATCGCGGTCTGGTCGACTTTATTATCGTCGATGAGATCAAACCGTAGCCGCGTCATACAGTGCCAGACTTTATTAATATTCCCCTGGCCGCCGACCAGACGAATAATATTGTTGATGGCTTCTTGCGTCCCCATAAAGACTCCTGCCGGTATGGTTGTTGTTTTATTGATGCCACGAGAATAGATAAACCAACCAGGCAAAACAAACCAATAAAAGTTGATATCGCTCACATTTAACCATGCAAAGAGCTATAAAACCGCCATCAATCCAAAATTGGTATGGTTTTTAATTAAAATAGAATCAAATAACTGACCAAAATAAATAATAAAAAAACGGTTTACCGGCAAACATTTTTAGGGCGATGATATTCCCATTCCATATTTCCACAGAGCCGCAAAGGAGTTTCTCGTGACGCCTGTGATTATCAAAAATATCGAGTGTTTTATTACCCGTCCGGACCGTCATAATCTGGTCACCGTTCGCGTTACCACGGAGCATGGCCCCGTCGGACACGGCTGTGCCACCTTCCAGCAGCGCCCGCTGGCGGTTAAAACCCTGGTGGATGAGTATCTCAAACCGCTGCTGATTGGCCGGGATGCCAATAACATCGAAGATCTGTGGCAAATGATGAACGTGAACGCCTACTGGCGTAACGGTCCGGCGATGAACAACGCGATCTCCGGCGTGGATATGGCCCTGTGGGATATTAAAGGGCAACAGGCCGGCATGCCGCTGTATCAGCTGCTGGGCGGAAAATCCCGCGATGCGATCCCGGCTTACAGCCACGCCAGCGGCGAGACGCTGGAGGAACTCTTTGCCTCCGTTGATAAGTTTGTAGCGCAAGGCTATCGCCATATCCGCTGTCAGCTCGGTTTTTATGGCGGCACGCCATCGGCGCTGCATGCTCCGGAGAACCCGACGCCGGGTGCCTGGTTCGATCAGCATGAGTACATGGCAAATACCGTGGAGATGTTCCGCGCCCTGCGCGAAAAATATGGCCGGAAGCTCCATTTCTTACACGATGTCCACGAGCGTTTATTCCCGCAGCAGGCAGTGCAGCTGGCAAAACAGCTTGAGCCTTACCAGCCCTACTTTATTGAGGATATCCTGCCGCCACAGCAGAGCGCCTGGCTGGAACAGGTTCGCCAGCAGAGCTGTGTGCCGCTGGCGATGGGCGAGCTCTTCAATAATCCGGCTGAATGGCACGACCTGATCGTCAATCGCCGTATCGACTTTATTCGCTGCCACATCTCGCAGATCGGCGGCATCACCCCGGCACTGAAGCTGGCGCATCTGTGTCAGGCCTTTGGCGTGCGTCTCGCCTGGCATGGCCCCGGCGATATGACGCCTATCGGCGTGGCGGTGAATACGCACCTGAACATTCACCTGCATAATGCGGCTATTCAGGAATTTATTCCGCGTTCCAGGTCCACCGACAGCGTCTTCCCTGGCGCGCCTGAGGTGAAGGACGGGTTTGTCTATCCGCCGACAGCGCCCGGCATCGGCACCGGCTTTAATGAAGAGCTGGCCCTGGCGTATCCGGTGGTCTATCGCCCGCACGAGTGGACGCAAAGCCGCCTGCCGGACGGCACCCTTCATACGCCCTGATTTTGTCGCCAGGCGAAATTATCGCGGTTATAGGGGCTGACCCAGGTGCAGGTGTAGTTGATATCGATAATATCGCTTACCTCAAATACCCGGCCCCCCTCCAGGATCCCGCGATTATTAATATGCATTGCCGGGCTGCCTTTTTTGCAGCCCAGGATCACCGCCTGCTCGCGGCTGACGCTGACCGCCCGGTAGGTGGTCAACATATGGGAAATGTTCATCCCTTTATTTAATACGTACTGCTGAATGGAACGCTCAATCGCCTGCTGATTGAGATCGGGAAAATCGGCGGCCGGCATGCTGGACACTTCCAGCTGTACGGGCTGGTCATCGACGTAGCGCAGGCGGCAAAAGTGCCAGATAAAACTCTCTTCATCGATGCCAAAGATCTGCTGCGCCGCGCGATCTGGCCTCGTCTTATGCAGGCTGATCATCCGGTAGCGCATCTGATCGAATCGCTTTTCCGTGATCGAGTTGTAGATCAGTGGATTATTGCGCGCGTGCTCGTTGATCCAGATCCCCGATCCCTGCACGATCCGCACCACGCCAATACTGACCAGTTTTTCCAGCGCCTGGCGGATGGTGAAACGCGAGACGCCATACTCTTCGGCCAGCTGCCGTTCAGG
The DNA here is from genome assembly GCF_049974505.2 of Leclercia sp. TB492. Lineage (NCBI taxonomy): Bacteria > Pseudomonadati > Pseudomonadota > Gammaproteobacteria > Enterobacterales > Enterobacteriaceae > Leclercia > Leclercia sp. TB492. The sequence continues at coordinate 3,937,891 of NZ_CM127572.1, forward strand.
GGGGAGTTTGCGTGGCCCCGCCGTGGTGTCCTGATAGATTTTGCTCAGCAGATCCTGGGTCACAAACTCTTTCTTTTTCATTGTTCGTCCTGAAGTCATTCAACTTTGATCACACATCAGCAGTCCGGCAAACCTTGCGCCAGCAGTCGCGGCCAGATGGCCGCCCAGTCCGAACCATGCTTCATCCCGCTGACTACCTCCGTTTGCACACATCTTCCCCCCACCGCCTGTTGAAAACGTCGGGCGACGGCGGGTGGCACGGTGGTATCGGCTTCGCCGCTGTAGTGGATCTGCGGCAGGGCGCGAAGCGCGGAAGCACGATCGATGGCGCTCTCGGCTGCGGGCATCGGGGTGACACGATGCAGGGCATTGACATACGCCACGTCGAGATTGCCAGCCACCGTGCGCAGGGAGCGCACATCATCCCGGCGTTCCGCCAGCAGGGCGGCGATATTGCCGCCCCCGGAGTAGCCAACCACATCGAGCTGCACGCCCGGATAGCGCAGGACCATCTGGTTGAGCGCCTCGTTCATCGCATCTATTACCGCAGGCGAGAAACGATCCTGCGTCCAGATATTTACGCGGCAGTTAGCCGGCAGCGGCGGCCCGATGAACTGGCAGGGCCGGGCAAGATAAAACACATTTGCCTGACTGTCCGCCGCGGCCAGCATCAGGCCGATCGGATGACGCGGCGTCGGATTATCAGAGGGCGTTGTGCGGCTCTTCCAGGCAAAGCCATCTCCTTCGATGTAGACCCGCAGGGATTGCACTGGTGGCGTAATCCGGTGCCAGGTAACAACAGGGAATGGATCTGTGTCAAATTTCTCACTGATCAGACCACTTTCATTGGCTATTTTATGCGCAGCACTGAGCGGATCGGCGGTAATACACCCTGAAAATAATAAAGATAAACTAATCAATATCGTTCCCTGCAAAATGTGAGGATATATCCTCATACCGCACCAGCCTTAACTCAAATTATCAACATGACCAAATATGTGGAAAGAATTCAACCGGAAATAATTAAGCGGTGCTTATTGTTTTCGGCAACAAATTGTATATTCTGCGCCCGAAGATATCGGATTAATCCGAAGAAATCACAATTGCATTTTGCACAAACATCGCAACTTTATGATGGTACACCATGGAAAAGAAACGTCTTAGCCAGCTGATCTCTCTGCTGGTGGCATCAACGACCGCGCAGGCCTACGCCACATCTCATGAATTAATTATCGACACACCGGCAAGCAGCGTTCAGATCGCTGACGCAAAAGAGTTAATGCATATCACCCAGACGGGGAGCGTAACGGGCGCCCCGGATTCGGCCTTAACCGTTAATTCGGGAGTGACTGTCACAACACTTACCAATGACGGCACCATCAGCGACGTTGTCAGTGTTCCATTATTTTTGAGCAGCAGTGTTGTGCAGATTGATGGAACCGTGGGTGAGCTTAACAATAACGGAACCATTTCCAGCCTCAATCAGTACCAGAATGGCAAAGTGGTTGCGGTAAGCGCATCGGGGGTGATTAACACCCTCACCAACAGCGGCACCATGAAGGGCGTTCAGAATACTTACAACAATAACTACGACTTCAATTCATATAACAATGGCACGATAGACAATGCCGGGACCATTAATACCTTAATCAATACCGCAGAAGGTAAGATCTCTGGTTCCCGCGCCATCAGTAACCAGGGAACCATTGATACCTTAGCCAATGCGGGTGTGATCTCCTTCACCCCAGCCGAAAATAACGTCAACAGCGGCCAAAACAGCGCCATTTTTAATAACGGTACGATTGGCACGTTGCACAACACCGGTACGATTGACGGTGGTGCGACCGATAATTACGGCAGTTCCGGGATAGATAACCAGAGCACCATTAATTCCATCGTCAATGATAATAAAATTAATGGCAGCTTCGCCGGTATTAATACCTATGGCACTATCGACACCATTGAAAATAACGGCCAAATCACCGGCAATTTTACCGCTATCTATAGCAACGGCGCCCTTGGTTCAATCATCAACAACGGTGAGCTGTCAGGCAACTCGAGCGGGATCTATATCTGGAACTACTACAACCAGAGCGCAACGACGCAGATTGTTAACAATGGCCTGTTAACGGGCGGCTATTATGCGCTGCTGGTCGGTAGCAATAGCAGCGATGGCGTGACCCTGACCAACAGTGGCGTTATTGCTGGTGAGATTTACGCCTTAAACGCGACAACATTAAACATTAACGGTGGCACCACCACCATGGGCACGCTGACCGGCCTCGAGGGCGCGACAGGGACCATTAAGGGTTCCGACGTGATATTCGGCACCGGCTCGCTGCTGCTGAACGATAATATCGTTACCAGCACGCCTGAATTCGGCCTGATGTCACTCCAGATGAGCGATGAGCAGCCTGTATCAAACGGCACCGTGGTGAACGAAGCGGCTTCCCTGCAGGTAAACAACAGCATCAACATCGCTGGCGATTACCATCAGAAAGCCGCCGCGACGCTGATTTCCGGTGTCTCCGATCTGGCGGATGCTCGCGGCGATCTGCTGGCCGATACCGGCTATGGCCGCCTCAACGTCACCGGCAATGCTATTATCGATGCGGGTTCCAGCGTTAATCTGCTGCGCACCGGCAGCACTTACCAGTTCGCCGAAGGCCAGCGTTATGTGGTCATCAATGCCGCAGGCGCAGAGACCGACTACCACGCCGATCGGCTGAATTACAAAGCCCTCGGCTATCGCGGTACGGTCAACGGCAGCGTCGCTGAACTGGATGAAAGCAAGGCCCTGGTGTTAACCCTGGGTGCAGAGCCGGTCATCACCGAGCCGGTAGAGCCTCAGCCAGAGCCAACACCCGAAGTCACCCCGCCGGTCGTGACAGAGCCCGACGTCACTGCCCCGGTCGTCACGGTGCCAACGCCGCCGACGCAGCCTGCGCCAGCGGAACCTGCACCTGCTCAGCCGACCAAACGGGGTTATGCCACTATTCCGAGCGCCACGGCGGCACTCGGCGGGCTGGCGAACTACTCCGGTATCGCCTCCCCACAGCTGCTGAATCTGTACAACGCCTCCCTGGCGATTGAAGGTAAACAGGAAGCGAACCGCGTCGGGGAGCGTCTTTCTACCAGCCAGAACCTGAACACCAGCTCCGCAGCCACCGTTGCGACCTCAACTGCTCAGGCCGTAGTGGGTGCTCACATCGATGCCGTACGTAACCCGCAGGCCTCCGGCGCCAGCGGCGTGGCAACCGGTGATGACTACGCCAACAACTGGATCGTCTGGGGTCAGCCGTTCGGCGGTTACGCTCGCCAGGACAGCACCGACAACGTCAGCGGCTACACCGCGAAGTTTGGCGGCCTGATCATCGGTGCCGACCGCGCGCTGGGTGACGACTGGCGTCTGGGCGCAGCCCTGAACTACAGCAACACCTCCGTGCACGGTAAAGACAACCTGAGCGGCAACAACTCTACCGCCGATAACTATGGGGTAATTGCTTACGCGGGTTACACCGGCAATCCGTGGTACCTGAACCTCTCCGCAGGTCTGAACCGTCAGAACTACAGCTCCGTGCGTCGCGCTGATTTCACCGGCTTCTCCGGCGCTGCCCACGGCAAGTTCAACGGTCAGTCCATCACCCTGCAAAGCGAGCTTGGCTATCCAATTGCCCTGCCGGCTGACGTGGTCCTGACCCCGCTGGCGGGCCTGACCTATGGCTATCAGCATGTGGATGGTTACAGCGAAACCGGCGGCAACGGCATGGCGCTGGATGTCAGCAGCACCCACGCGCAGTCCGTGGTGAGCGATATCGGTGCCCGCATCGGGAAGACCTTCGCCACCGGCCTGGGTAACCTGACGCCGTTCGCCCAGGTCTCCTGGATCCACCAGTACGATAACCGTCAGGTCAGCAGCCATGCGACCTACGCCGCCGATGCTATCGGTGAAACCAGCTTTATCACCAAAGGGGCCTCTCCGGTGGAAGATATGGCGGGCGTAGCCGTGGGCACCACCCTGTATGACGCCAACGATCTGAGCCTCGACGCGCGTTACGATCTGCAGGCCGGCGACCGCTACCAGGCGCACACCTTCAGTCTGCGTTTACGCAAGTCGTTCTGATTGTTATGAACGATCAACGGGGCCACGAATGGCCCCGTTTTTTTATGCTCAGCTGCCAGACATTGTATTTTTCGCCGCGTCGGTCGATAGTGTCTGTTTTTACTCAACAGTTAACTCACATGACGCAAACTGCACTCTCCTCTGGATTAAAGGTCGGCGCGCTGCTTTTACTGCTGATCCTGATTTATACCGGCCTGATGACCGCGGACCGCACCACCTGGCTGATGGAGGTGACGCCGGTTATCATCATTGTGCCGCTGCTGCTCGCCACCCAACGGCGCTACCCGCTGACTCCCCTGCTCTACACGCTGATCTTCTGGCATGCCATCATCCTGATGGTGGGCGGGATGTACACCTACGCCAAAGTCCCCATCGGCTTTGACGTTCAGGAGATGTTCCACCTGAGCCGCAACCCGTACGACAAGCTGGGGCACTTTTTCCAGGGGCTGGTGCCTGCCCTGGCGGCCCGGGAGATCCTGGTGCGCGGCGGCTACGTCACCGGCCGCAAGATGACGGCCTTTCTGGTGTGCTGTATTGCGCTGGCGATCAGCGCCACCTACGAGCTGATCGAGTGGTGGGCGGCGCTGGCGATGGGCCAGGGCGCGGATGATTTCCTCGGCACCCAGGGCGATCCCTGGGATACGCAGTCCGATATGTTCTGCGCCCTGCTCGGCGCGCTCACCACGGTACTGCTCCTCGGACGATGGCATCAGCGGCAGATTACGCTTTCAGGCTGATCCCGCTCTCAGCCAGTACCCCCATCTGGCAATACATCGCTCCGGCGGCGCTGACGATCGACATCGCCAGCGCTGCCCCGCTCCCCTCGCCCAGACGCAGATCCAGGTACAAATAAGGGGTCAAGCCAAGGTGGTCTAACGCCCGTCGGGACCCTTTTTCCGCCGAGCAATGCGATGGGATGCAGTAGCTTGTCACCTCAGGCGCAAGCTGGCAGGCGGCCATCGCCGCGGCATAGGAGAGAAAACCGTCCAGCACCACCGGCAGCCCGCACGCTCCCGCGCCGAGAATGACCCCGGTCATCCCCACCAGATCGTAGCCGCCCACTTTCGCCAGTACATCGATGGCATCGCCGGGATCGGGCTGATTGACCGCAATCGCCTGACGGACAATCACCTCTTTATGCTGGATCCGATCCGCCGGCAGGTTAGCGCCAATCCCCACCACCTCTTGCGGATCGCAGCCGCTGAGCACGCTGATAATCGCCGAGGCCGGCGTGGTGTTGGCGATACCCAGCTCGCCGGTGCCAAACACCGCGATCCCCTCTGCGGCACGCTGTTGCACCAGCCGGGCGCTGCGCAGCAGCAGCTGTTCGGCGTCATCACGACTCATCGCCGGGCCGCGGGCGATGTTACCGCTGCCACGCCCCACCTTCAGGCTCAGCATCGTCTCGATCGGCTCGCAGTCGATGCCGATATCTACCGGCAGCACAGTCGCGCCACTGTTTTTCGCCAGCACGCAGACGCCGGAGGTGCCTTTCAACATATTCAGCGCCTGCAGATACGTTACCTGCTGCGGGCTGATGGCGACCCCCTCCTCGTAGACGCCGTGATCGGCGCACATCACAACGATCTCTTTTTGCAGATCGTCGAGCCGGGTTAAGCCCCGCATCCCCGCCAGCTGGATAGCCAGGGTTTCCAGCCGTCCCAGGCTGTTGAGCGGTTTCACCAGACCATCGATATGCTGTGCCGCCTGCGCCTGTTTGTTCTTATCCAGCGGCGCAATAGCGGCCAGCAGGTCCTGTATTGTCTGCATCGGTATTGTTCTCATTCTTCTTCCCGGAAAGGACTCCGGTCGTTAAAGGCGCGTAGCAGCATAAATCCGCCGCGATTTTCTACCATCGTGTAAGCATCCTGCCGGAAGGGGAAGTGCCACAGGGAGTCAGTCGGCATCTTTAACCAGTGGGCCAGCAGCAGGCTAAGTACGCCCTGGTGCGCCACGATCAGCATGTCGCCCGGCTCCTGGCGCTGGGTTAACTCATCCGCCACGGCCTTCACCCGCCCGGCAAAGTGCGGGAAGGGCTCGCCGCCGCTGGGGGTGGCGTTTTGCCAGTCATCCAGCCAGGTCTGCCAGGCTTCGGGTTCCTCTTCGGCAATATGGCTGAAATGCCGCATCTCCCAGCGGCCAAAATCCATCTCGTTGAGCCGCGGATCGCTCCCGGTCACCGGGACGATCAATTCCGCGGTCTGCTGCGCGCGCTGCAGCTGGCTGGATATCGCCTCGCTGAACGACACCTCCGCCAGTAAAGCGCCCACCCGCGTGCTTTGCTCAATCCCCAGCGGCGTCAGGGGCACGTCGGTGCTGCCGTAGAACAGGCCGCTGGCGTTGGCCGCGGTTTGTCCGTGACGAACCAGAAAAAATCGCATGTTCAGACCCACATTAATGCCAGCAGAAAGACGATCTCTGCGGTTTCGGCCAGCGCCCCCAGGGTATCCCCGGTCTGCCCGCCGAGACGGCGGCGGAGATAGTGCACCAGACCATAAATCACGACGTAAGTGACCAGCATCGCCGCCAGCCCGTGCAGCCCGCCGATCAGCCCCACAGCTATTGCCCCGCCCAGCAGGGTCAGCGCCGCATTACGGAAGCTCACCTGGCCGATATAAAGGCTGCCCATCCCTTCGCCTTCGCGGGCGTAGCGCTGGCCGTACATCCCCAGCACCAGCGTGGCGCGTCCGGCGATGGGGGCGCACACCAACAGCATGAACCACTCTTTGGTGGGAAGATGCGCCAGGCCAATCACGGCGAAGACTTTCAGCAGAATGGCAAACACCAGCGCCAGGCCGCCAAAGGTGCCCAGCCGGCTGTCCTTCATGATCTCCAGCATCCGCTCCCGGCTGCGGGCCGAGAAGATGCCGTCGCAGGTGTCGGCAAGTCCGTCCAGATGAAAACCGCCGGTGAGCAGCACCAGCGCCAGCACGTAAGCGGCGGCGGCAATATAGATCCCGCCGCCGGTCTGGCTCACCACCAGCGCCAGCAGCCCGGCCAGCGCGCCGATCGTCGCGCCAACCAGCACAAACCATGGCACCCCGCGGGCCAGCTGGCGGAACTCCACCCCGTCGGCCCATTTTTCCGGCACCGGAATGCGTGACATCAGGCGCAGCGTCGCCCACAACATCGCTAAGCTCATTTAATTTTGACTCCAATCCCTGAGACCACCAGCCAGACCTCTTCTGCCGCCTGGGCCAGTTTCTGATTTGCCCGTCCGGCAATATCGACAAAATGCCGCGCCAGACGGTTTTCCGGGGTGATGCTCATCCCCAGCTCATTGGTAACGATGTACACCGGGACGCGGGTCGCCAGGCAGGCGGCAATCAGATCGTCGATCTGCTGCTGCAATCCAGACTCCAGCGCCGCAAAGTCCAGGGTGTCGGGATCGGCCCCGCCCGAGGCGTCGTACAGCAGGTTCGCCAGCATCGTGGTGATGCACTCGATCACCACCGCTTCGCCGGGTTGAACCTGCTGGTGGATAGCGGCCCCCAGATCGCGATATCGCTCCAGGGTGCGCCAGTGGGCGGGCCGCTGGGCGCGGTGCCGGGCGATACGCGCCGCCATCTCCTCGTCGGTGACGGTGGAGGTGGCGATATATAAAACCTGTGAATAGTGGCGGGCGACCAGCCCCTCAACGTGGGCGCTCTTACCGCTGCGCGCCCCTCCGGTCACAACAATCATTCCTTGCACTCCTGATGCTCACGCATGATCTGATAGATTCTGGCGATATCAACGTGCTGGCGCATCGCCTGCGCCAGCTGGTCAAACTGCTGGGCTTTATAGCTGGCGTATTCTGGCGCGGTTTCGAGAGGAAGTAACCCTTTACGTGCCCGCAGGCTGTCCACCAGCGCGCGGGTAAAAGCGTCGCTGTCGAACAGACCGTGCAGATAGGTGCCCCACACCAGGCCATCGTCGCTCACCGCCCCGTCGGCAACCTGCGCATTCTCTTTTTCCAGCCACAGCGCCGGCTGTGCCCCGTCGGCCCGCGCGGTTTGCCCCATGTGGATCTCATACCCGCGCACCGCCATTCCGGCGAGAGGGGCCAGCCAGCCGGGCAGCGACGCCGCCATCCGGGCGCTGACCTGGGTGGTAGTTTTGTGACGGGCAAACTGCGTTACGGTATCGAGCAGCCCCAGACCGGGCATCCGCCCGAGGCCGGATTCCACCTCATCAATCAGGGTGTCGCCCAGCATCTGATACCCGCCGCAGATCCCGAGCAGCGGCACGCCGTCCCGGTGTCGCTTCAGCAGGGCATGCGCCATCGCGCTGTCCCGCAGCCAGTTCAGATCGTGAAGGGTGTTTTTGCTGCCCGGCAGGATCAGCAGGTCGGCCTCGTCCAGCTCCTGCGGCTGGCTGACGTAGCGCACGCGTACGTCCGGCTGCGCCGACAGGGCGTTAAAATCGGTGAAGTTGGCGATATGCGGCAGGTGCACTACGGCAATGTCGATCTCACGCGCCTGACGATGGCGCGTATTGCCCCGCTGGAGCGCCACGCCATCCTCCTCCTCCAGATCGAGATCCAGCCACGGCATCACCCCCAGCACCGGTACGCCGGTTAAGGACTCAATCTGCTGTAACCCGGAGTAGAGCAGCGCCACATCGCCGCGAAACTTGTTGATGATCACGCCTTTGACCCGCCAGCGCTCGTGCTCCTGCAACAAAGCCAGGGTGCCGTAGATGGCGGCAAACACTCCACCCCGATCGATATCGGCCACCAGGATCACCGGACACCGGGCGATCTCCGCCATCCCCATATTGGCGATATCGCGATCGCGCAGGTTGATCTCCGCCGGGCTACCCGCCCCCTCCAGGACCAGGATCTGATGCTCCTGCGCCAGGCTATGATACACCCCGGCGATCTGCTCCCGCAGGCGCGGCTTGAAGTCGTGATAGCGGGCCGCATCCATACTGCTTGCCACCTCGCCCATCAGCACCACCTGAGCCTGACCGCCCGCGGAGGGTTTGAGCAGGACCGGATTCATCCGCACATCCGGCACAATCCCGGCCGCTTCGGCCTGCATGATTTGCGCCCGGCCCATCTCTTTACCGTCCGGCGTGATGCCGGAGTTGAGGGCCATGTTCTGTGATTTAAACGGCGCGGTGCGCCAGCCGTCCTGATAAAAAATGCGGCACAGGCCGGCGGCCAGCACGCTTTTTCCCACATCGGACGCGGTTCCCTGCAGCATTATTGCCTGGGTCATGCCCTCTCCTGTTTATGACACCCCCACGGCGCTACGAATGCGAATCGGCGTACTGCTTAACGGCTGCCATCGTTTTCTGGATATGCGCTTCGGGGCTACGGTCGGTATAGCTCAGCAGGATTTTACCATCGGGCGCAATGACAAACGACGTGCGTTCGGAGAGGGTTTTGCCGTTCAGCTGCATCAGCGTCTGGTACTGCCTGGCGACCTTCGCCCCGGGATCGGCGGCAACGGTGAATTTATCGCGGCACTCTTTTCTGGAAAACTCATCCACCTGTTCGACATTCCCGGCGGTGACACCCACCACGCTGGCGCCAAGACTGTTAAATTCGTCGGTCGCTTCGGCAAAGGCGTTGGCTTCGATGTTGCAACCCTTGCTGAACGCTGCCGGGAAGAAGTAGAGCACCACCGGCCCTTTTTGCAGCGCCTGTTGCAGGGAGAAGGTCAGTGGTTTTCCCGCCAGCGCGCCCTGCAGCGTGAAGTTGGGCGCATGGCTGCCTGCCTCGAGGGCAGCCTCAACGTGGGTGGTAAAGAGAGAGAGGGAAAGGACGACGGCGGCGGACAGGATCGAGAAGGGTTTCATGGTCAACTCCGGCAGAATGAAGGGGTTCTCTGAAGGATAGTCCGAAACGGTTTACGCGGTTGCCGTTGCCCGGCGGCGCTGCGCTTGCACGGGCCTACGATTTTGCACCGGGTTAAGGGTTTTGTAGGCCGGGTAAGGCGAAGCCGCCACCCGGCGGATGTTGGCACATCACCCTTAAACCTTAAACAACCAACAGGCCGCAAAGTGGCCGGGAGCAATCTCCTGCATCGCGGGCGCTTCGCGTCGGCAGACCGGCATCACGTGCGGGCAGCGGCTGCAGAACTTACAGCCCGGCAGCACGGACGTTGGGCCGGGGATCTCTCCGCGTAAGGTCGCCTGCTCCAGATTGCGGATCCGCGGATCGGGCTGCGGTACCGAGGCTAACAGGGCCCGGGTATAGGGGTGCGCCGGATGCTGATACAGGGTATCGGCGGGCGCTACCTCCACCAGCTTGCCGAGGTACATCACCCCGATGCGCGTCGAAATATGGCGCACCATCGACAGATCGTGGGCGATAAACAGATAGGTCAGCCCCAGCTCCTGCTGCAGATCCTGAAGGATGTTCACCACCTGCGCCTGCACCGAAACATCCAGCGCCGACAGCGGCTCATCGCACAGGACAAACTCCGGGCGCACCGACAGCGCCCGGGCAATGCTGATCCGCTGGCGCTGGCCGCCGCTGAACTCGTGCGGGAAGCGCTGAAGATGTTCCTGCTTGAGCCCCACCTTGTAGAGCAGGGTTTCGGTTCGCTCCCGCTGCTCCTCGCGGCTGTAGCCGTGGATCTGCATCGGCTCCGCCACCAGCTGCTGGACGGTCATCCCGGGATTCAGCGACGAATAAGGATCCTGGAAAATGGCCTGCATCCGCTTACGCAGCGGCTTGAGCTGCTTTTCGCTGGCCTGGGCGATCGCCTGCCCGGCAAAATCAATCTCGCCGGAGGTGATATCAAACAGCCGCAGAATGGCGCGCCCGAGGGTCGATTTGCCGCAGCCGGATTCGCCCACCAGGCCAAAGGTCTCCCCCTGGCGGATATCAAAGCTGACGCCGTCCACCGCTTTCACCACCACCCCTTTGCGCAGCAGGCCGCCGTTGAGAGTGAAGTGCTTATGCAGGTCCCGCACGCTGACCAGCGGGGAATGTTGTTCGCTCATGCCTGAACCTCCTTATCGGCCAGCAGCCAGCAGGCCGCGCGGTGCCCCGGTTCGGGGCTGTAAAACGCGGGCTGACGCTCGCACTGCGGCATCCGCTGCGGACAGCGTTCGGCAAACGGACAGCCCGGGGGCGGATTGAGCAGGCCCGGGGGCGATCCTTCGATGGGCGACAGACGATGGCTGGTCTGTTCCGGGTGCGGCAGGGACGCCAGCAGCCCCTGGGTGTAAGGGTGTGCCGGACGGTAAAAGATATCCTCCACGCTGCCCTCCTCCATCACCAGCCCGCCGTACATTACCACCACCCGACTGCATACCTGAGCGACAACACCAAGATCGTGGGTGATCAGCAGGATGGCGGTGTGGGTTTTCTGCTGCAAACTTTTTAACAGCCGCAGGATCTGCGCCTGAATGGTGACGTCCAGCGCGGTAGTGGGTTCATCGGCGATCAGCAGTTTGGGATCGCAGGAGAGCGCGATGGCGATCATCACCCGCTGACGCATCCCGCCGCTGAACTCGTGCGGGTACTGGTCGTAACGGCGCTCCGCTTCGGCAATGCCCACCTGCTCCAGCATGGCGATGCTCGCCGCGCGGGCCGCTTTTTTGTTCAGGCCTTTGTTACGCATCAGGATCTCAGCCATCTGTTTGCCGATGGTCACCACCGGGTTCAGGGCGGTCATCGGATCCTGAAAAATCATCGCGATCTGGTTCCCGCGAATGGCGCGCATCTGCTCCGGGGTTTTCTGCGCCAGATCGTCATTGTCGAAACGGATCTGCCCCCCGGTGATGCGCCCGTTGCTGCCCAGCAGCTGGATAATGGATTTGCAGGTCACGCTCTTACCGCAGCCGGACTCCCCGACAATACCCACCAGCTCGCCCGGCTGAACGTGAAAGCTCACCCCGCGCACCGCGTGGACATCGCCATCGCGGGTGCGGAAGGTGGTTTGCAGGTTGTCGAGTTCAAGTAAGTTATTCATCGCGGTTCGCTCCCGGCTCAAAGGCGGTGCGGAACACGTCGCCTAACACGTTAAAACTGAATACCGTCAACAGAATCAGAATGCCGGGGAACATCGCCAGCCAGGAGGCCTCGCCGATATACGACTGGGCGTTATTGAGCATGCTGCCCCAGGAGGCGGCAGGCGCCTGCACCCCGAGGCCGAGGAAGCTGAGGGTGGATTCCATCAGAATGGCCGAGGCGATATTCAGGGTGGCGGCGACGATAATGGTCGGCAGCACGCCGGGGATGATATGGCGCAGGATAATCCGCAGCGGATGTTCCCCGGAGGCGCGGGCATAGAGCACATACTCGCGCTCTTTAACGGACAGCGTTTCGGCACGCACCAGCCGGGACATATTCATCCACGTCAGCAGGCTGATGATCATGATGATGTTGTCCACGCCGGGCTTCAGGTACGCATTCAGTACCAGCAGCAGGAAGAAGGCCGGGATCGCCATCAGGATGTCGACCGCGCGCATCATCAGGTTATCCAGCCAGCCGCCGAAGTAGCCGCTTACCGTGCCGACTATCGTGCCGATTAGCGTCGAAAAGACCATCGCCAGACAGCCGACCATCAGCGAGATCTGCCCGCCGTACAGGGCACGGGTAAAGTAGTCGCGTCCGTACTCGTCGGTGCCGAACCAGTGGGCACCGTCGGGCGGCAGGGTGCGCGCACCCAGCGACATCCGATCCGGATCGTACGGGCTCAGCCCCGCACAGAGCGCGGCGATGACAAAAATAAAAAGGACAAAAAGCGAGAACTGCGCCGGACGATTGCGGCGCAGCTGGTGACGAACCTGTTGCCAGCGTCTGCTCATCCGGGATTACCTCAGGGTACGTATGCGGGGATCGGCGAAGCGATATAACAGATCGGCGATCAGGTTGCCGACGATCAGCATCAGCGACGAGAGCATGATGATCGCCATAATCAGCGGGTAGTCGAGGGAGGTGATCGACTGGATCCCCAGCAGCCCCATCCCCGGCCAGGAGAAGACGCTCTCGGTGACATAGGCTCCGACAAACAGCTCGCCAAACGACAGGCCAAGCAGGGTGATCACCGGTAGCAGCACGTTTTTCAGCACATGGCGGAACAGGATGCTGGAACGGGTGGCTCCATAGGCCAGCTGGGTCTGCACGTAGTCGGCCGAAAGCTGCGAAATGGTATTGGAGCGGATGTAGCGCACGTAGCTGGAGAGGTTATAGAAGGTAAGCGCAATGCACGGCAGCACGCCGTGGCGCACCACGTCCAGCCAGTTATCTTCCATGCCGATGGTGCGCATCCCCATGCTGGGGAACCAGTTGAGCTGCACGGCAAAGACGGTGATCAGCAGAATACCAAACCAGAAGATCGGCACCGAGATGCCAATATAGGCGAACAGGTTCAGAACATGATCCAGCCAGCGGTGCTTAAACGCCCCGGCCAGCAGCCCCAGCGGAATGGCGAGGATAATCGCCATCAGCAGCGAGGCCCCCATCAGCCCAAGGGTGGCCGGAATGCGCTCGGCAATCATCGCCAGCACCGGGCGGTGATAGATCAGCGAATAGCCCAGATCCCCCTGCAAAATATTTTTCAGCCACAGAAAATATTGCGTCACCAGCGGCTTATCCAGCCCCAGACTCTGGCGAATACGCTCGATATCCTCTGGCGCCATGCGCGGGGTGATGTACGCCGCCACCGGATCGCCCGGGGCGAGTTTGACCAGCAAAAACGCCACCAGCGAGATAAAGAACAGCATCGGCACCAGTTGCAGCAGCCGACGCATCAGTAGTGTGTTCACGACATGCCCTTACGACTTACCCAACACAACGCCCCGATCGATTGACCGGGGCGACAGCTTATTTTTGGTAGATTTTTGACAGATCCTGGAACAGATACACCGGCTTCGGCTCCGCTTCTTTGGTGCCGCCAAAGCGTTTATCCACGGCCACGGTGGCGTTGGTGTAGGAGATTGGGTAGTAGGTCATGTCGTTAGCCACGGTCTGCTGGATCTGCTTGTAGATCTCAGCGCGTTTGCCAGCGTCAGTTTCTACAGCACCTTTATCCCACAGGGCATCGAACTGCGGGTTCTTGTAGTGGGCGTAGTTGTAGGCTTCGTTGCTCATGAACAGCGATTTGTAGCCATCCGGCTCGGCACCCATGATGTAGCCGCCGAGGTTCAGCTCCCAGGCGGTATTGTTCATGTCGAGGCTGCGCTGGGACATGGCGTTGGAGTCGAGCGGCATCAGCTCCACGTTCACGCCAATGCCCTTCAGCGCCTGCTGAATGTAGAGCGCCTGGCTCTCCTGGGTTTTGTTGGTATTCACATAGGCCAGACGCAGTTTGAGGTTTGCCGGGGCGCCTGAGGCTTTCAGCAAATCTTTGGCTTTTTGCTGATCGAACTTGTACTGCTCCACGTCGTCAGTCTGGTACAGCGTATCCGGAGTCAGGAACGAGGTTGCCGGTTTGGCGTAGTCCAGCGAGGTGAACGCGGTCTGGGTCAGTTCGTCTTTGTTGATGGCATACGCGATGGCCTGGCGCAACTCCTTGCTCTTCATCACCGGCACGTTCTGGTTGAAGGTCATGTAGGCCAGACGCCCTTCCGGGTAGACCACGAAATCAAACTTGCCGGTATTCTTCAGACGCGACACATCCTGCGGATCGACCATCTTGAGGTTGATCTCGCCGTTTTGCAGCGCGAGGTTGGCGGAGTTGCTGTCTTTGGCGAAACGGTAGGTCACGGAGTCGAGCTTCGCTTTGCCGTTCCAGTAGTCGTCAAAACGGGTCAGGGCGTAATACTGCCCGGCGCGGTACTCCTTAAATTTGAACGGCCCGGAACCCACCGGCGCATCGTTTTTGGTGCTCTTTTCCAGATCCGCTTCATGAGCAAACACGTGCTGCGGGATCGGGTAGATCTGCACCAGGGTGCCGGTAAAGGCGGCACTCACCTGCGGCAGGGTGAACTTAACGGTGCGATCGTCGACCTTGCTCACCACCACCGGCTTGCCGCCGTAGGTGAACATGCTGCGGAAGAAGCTGTGCTGCTTCTCCTCCAGCAGTTTGTTGAAGGTGAACACCACGTCATCGGCAGTCAGCGGCTGGCCATCCTGCCACTTCAGATTGGGTTTTAAGGTCAGGGTATAGCTGAGGTTATCGGCGGATGGCGTCAGGCTTTCGGCCAGACCCCATTCGATTTTGCCATCGTTAAAGCTGTAGAGCGGGGCATAGAGCGCCTGCATGATGGTCAGGGTGGTACGGTCGCTGGCATACAGCGGGTTAACGGCCAGCGGGTCGCCGGAGGTGATGCCGATAATCAGTGAACCACCCTCTTTCGGCGCATCGCTTTTGGCAGCCGGGGCCGACGCAGTCTCTTTATTTTTGGCATCATCACAGCCCGCGGCAACCAGCGCCAGCGCGACCAGAACAGCAGATACTAATGGCTTACGCATATCTCACTAACTCCTTGCCTTGAAAGTTTTTTTAACTGCTAATTTTTATTTTTCACAGATATCTGTTTGCGCATCATATTCAGCTTTAAGCCCTTACGCATTAACAATGAAAATGCCGTTTTTGATTAAGCTTATGCGGAATTTATATATATAAGCGCCAGAAGGAATAGTGCATATGCTTATGCGCTCACTTCGTTAAACCGTTCACGTAATGCCTGCTAAACTGCCTCAACACATCCCAAAAAGGCAGATCAACATGTCCGACAACAACTACCAGCCAGCGAAAGTCTGGGAATGGAAGCAGAACCCCAACGGCGGCGCGTTCGCCAGCATCAACCGTCCGATCTCGGGCGCCACGCATGACAAAGCGTTGCCGGTCGGTTCGCATCCGCTGCAGCTTTACTCCCTGGGCACGCCGAACGGCCAGAAGGTGACGATCCTGCTGGAAGAGCTGCTGGCGCTGGGCGTCACCGGTGCAGAGTATGACGCCTGGCTGATCCGCATCGGCGAGGGCGATCAGTTCTCCAGCGGCTTTGTTGAGGTCAACCCGAACTCCAAAATTCCGGCCCTGCGCGACCACTCCACCACGCCGCCCACCCGCGTGTTCGAATCCGGCAATATCCTGCTCTATCTGGCGGAGAAGTTCGGTCACTTCCTGCCAAAAGATCCGGCGGGCCGGGTAGAAACCCTGAACTGGCTGTTCTGGCTGCAGGGCGCCGCCCCGTTCCTCGGCGGCGGGTTTGGTCACTTCTATCACTACGCGCCGGTGAAAATTGAGTACGCGATCGACCGCTTCACCATGGAAGCCAAACGCCTGTTCGACGTGCTGGATAAACAGCTGGCGCGCGGCCGCTACGTGGCGGGGGAAGAGTACAGCATTGCGGATATCGCCATCTGGCCGTGGTTCGGCAGCGTGGCGCTCGGCCAGGTCTATGGCGCGGCGGAGTTCCTCGACGCAGAGAGCTACAAGAATGTCCAGCGCTGGGCGAAAGATGTCGCCAGCCGTCCGGCGGTGAAGCGCGGGCGTATCGTCAACCGCACTAACGGCGAGCTGAACGAGCAGCTGCATGAGCGTCATGCGGCGAGCGATTTTGATACCAATACCGAAGACAAACGTCAGGGTTAATGCGCTGACCCATTGCCCGGCGGCGCTGCGCTTGCCGGGCCTACGAACCTGTAGGCCGGGTAAGCGCAGCGCCACCCGGCAGAATTACGCACCGAAACCCGCCTGGTGCAGGATCGCTTTTGCCTTATCCGACCGTAGAAAATCCGCCAGCCGTTGCCCCTGCGCCGTCATCACCGCGCAGGCATATTCTGCACGTGGGTTAATGGGTGCCGGGATGTCGATAACCGTCAGCCCGGCTATCTCGCGCAATGTGGCCGCGTAGCTGGCGTAACCGATAAAGACCTCCGCCTGCCCGCTCTGGATAATCCACTCTGCTGCCAGCTTGCCCGCCGGAACGGGGGCCGATCCTCGCCCCCCCACCAGGGCCATCGCCCGTCTCTTCACCGCCCCGCCAGCGCCCCCCATCCGGGTAAAGAGCGTCTGCGTGTAATCCCCGGACGGATCGGCGCCCGCCGTCGAGGTGGCAATGCGCAGCTCTTCCCGGTTCAGCACCGAGCGCCAGTCATCGTCCTCGCGCAGCACCTCACTGCGCACGGTCAGACAGAGTCTATTGCTGGCGAACAACGCCACGTATTGCGCCCGTCCGGCAGCCAGCAGCGACTGCGGGTGGGCAAGATTGGCCGAGGCAAAGAGATCGCAGGCCTCCCCCAATTCAATACGTTCCCGTAACAGCCCAGCCGGGCCGAACCGTGTTTCAACCGGTTCCGGAAAGTGGGCCAGTAATTGCGGCCATACCCTGCGCAGGCTGCCTGCCGCCAGCACGCGCATCAGTCGATCCCCTGCCAGGTGGTGCGATAGAAGCGCTGATACCATTCGTTGGCCACTTTGCGCATATCCACGTCCTTAAACTTCTCCGGGTAGAGCTTTTTCGCCATCCACAGCTCGCCGATGCCCATCGCCTCCGGCATCGGGTAGCCCCAGGCTTTGGCGTAGTCCGGCATCAGGTAGACGCGCTGATTTTTCACCGCGTCAATGGTCTGCCACTGCGCGCCGGTTTTGATTTCGTTGACCACGGACGGGTACCGGTCCTGGACGAAAATCACCTGTGGGTTCCAGGCGATCACCTGCTCCATTGCCACGGCTTTGAAGCCCTGAATGGTCGCCGCCGCCACGTTAACCGCCCCCGCATGCGCCATCATCAGCCCGGTGTATTTCCCGGCGCCGTAGGTGGTCAGTTCCGGGTTAGCCATGTAGGCGCGAACACGTTTTTCCGCCGGAATATCTTTCAGACGATCGCTGACCATCCTGCGGCCCCGATCGGTGGCGTCAATCAGCGCTTTCGCTTCGGGCTGCTTGTTAACAATCTCGCCGATCAAGGTAATCCCTTCACGTAGCCCGAGATCGTAAGCCTGCTCTTCATCGGCCATCGTGGGGTTCATTTTCGCTTTTTCACCCGCGGCATCGTGACGCAGAGAAATGGCGACCACCGGAATACCGAGGCTGGCTATCTTGTCGATCATCTCCTGCGGCGCGTAGTGGGTGACAAACACCACATCTGGCTTCAGGGCCACCAGCTTTTCCGGGTCGACGTGGGTCAGATCGCCCAGGGTCGTTTTCTGGTTCAGCTCGGGGGCCAGACGCGCATAGCCGTCGCCCAGCTGCTGTTTCCAGTTCGCCATCACCCCAACGATTTTGTCGCTGGCGTTCATTTGCACCAGCAGGTTCAGGGTCTGATGCTGAAGCACCACCACGCGGTCAACCTCATCGGGGATCGTCACGGTGCGTCCAGTCTGGTCGGTGATCGTGCGGGAGGCCTGAGAAGAGAGAGGCAGTAAAGCCACTACGCCCAGGGTTAAAGCTTGCCATAATTGCTGTTTCATCATGTCCTCGCATTCGCTATATACAACATTATACAGCGATGCGATTATGCCTTCTTGCCTTCTTTAGGGGTAACAGGCCTTAACGCAAACCTCCCTCTTTTTTCAACAGCATATTTACAACCATCCGGTAAACTGGCATCAATAATTTCTTTCTTCAGATTATTCGCATGTCAGAAAAGGCGCTGGAACATCAGATTCAGATTCTCAAAAAGCACAACGCCCGGCTTGCCAGGCTGGCGCGTGACGCCCGCAACAAGCTCAGCGCTGCGCTCGACGGGACGGGTCTCTGTTTATGGCAGCTTGATGTTCCGACCGGGAAGCTGATTATCTATAACCGCCGCTGGGGCTCCATGCTGGGCTATCAGCCCAAGGAGCTGAGCGCGCAGTTTGAGATCTGGCGTGAGCATCTGCACCCCGATGACAGGCAGAACGTGCTTGATGCGTTCTACGATCATCTGCACGGCAAAACCCCCTTCTACGAAGCACTGCACCGGATGCAGCACAAAAACGGCACCGTCACCTGGGTGCTGGATCGCGGCCGCGTCACCGAATGGGATGAGCAGGGGAACCCCCTGAAGGTGACTGGCACGCACATCGACATGACTAAAGAGAAGCAGTACGAGGAGCAGCTTGCCCAGTTGGCGAACCACGATCCGCTCACCGGCCTTGCCAACCGCCATGCGCTGCTCACGCACTTCGCGCAGCTCAAAGCCCAGGGGGCGCTGTGCATTGCTTTTATCGATCTGGATGATTTTAAAACGGTGAACGATACCTTCGGTCACCGCAGCGGCGATGAGCTATTGATCCAGCTCAGCCAGCGTCTGCGCGACACCTGCCCGCCGGGCGCTGTGGTCGGGCGTCTGGGTGGGGACGAGTTTGTCCTGCTGCTGCCCTTCCCGCTCGCCAGTCTGCTGGTAAACAGCACCGCACACCTCTGCCTGAATGCGGCCCTGACGCCGTTCGAGCTGGATAACGGCCAGGCGCAGGTGGGGGCCTCGGTGGGGATCGATGAGGTGCAGGAGCAGGATGATTTCGTCGATGCATTGCGCCGCGCCGATCGCTCGATGTACCAGATCAAGCACACCGGCAAGAATGGCGTGGCGATTGGCCAGACGCTAATCTCTGTCTCCCGAACCGGAACGCAGTCATGAAAAGCACCCGTCATCAGGACCTTATCCGCCTGCTGGCGGCGTCCGACTGGCTGACCACAGACGCCCTTGCCGCGGAGCTTAGGGTCAGCAAAGAGACGATTCGCCGGGATCTGAAACAGCTTCAGCAGCAGGGCAAGATTGTTCGCCATCACGGGCGAGCGCGGGCCATTCACCCGGACCACCGCGACGGCGGCGAACCCTTTGGTGCGCGGCTGAAAAGCCATTACGCCGACAAAGCCGACATTGCCCGTCACGCCCTGGACTGGGTCACCGACGGGATGACTCTGGCCCTGGACGCCAGCTCAACCTGTTTTCATCTGGCGCGGCAGCTGCCGGATATCGCCCTGACGGTATTTACCAACAGCCTGCCCATCTGCCTTGAGCTGGCGAAGCGCGAACGCATCACCCTGATCTGCTCGGGCGGAACGCTGGAGCGGAAATATCGCTGCTATGTGAACCCGGCTCTGGTGACGCAGCTGAAGGCGCTGGAGATCGACCTGTTTATTTTCTCGTGCGAAGGGGTGGATGAGCAGGGTGTGATGTGGGATCCCACCCCGCACAGCGCGGGTTTTAAGTCGCAGCTTCTCAGCCGTGCCAGCCAGTCGCTGCTGTTAATCGACAAAAGCAAGTTTCAGCGGTCCAGTGAAGTGAAAATTGGTCACCTTTCACAGGTGACCCAATTGATCAGCGACGTGCAGCCCGGCCGCCGCTAGCTCGCCAGACGGAACTTCTGCACCGAGCGTTGCAGCTCCTCGGTCTGACGCTCCAGCGCGGAGGCCGCGGCCGACACCTGCTCCACCAGCGAGGCGTTCTGCTGGGTCACGCCGTCCATCTGAGTGATCGCCACCCCCACCTGCGAAATGCCTTTGCTCTGCTCTTCCGAGGCGGCGGCAATCTGCTTCATGATGGTGGTCACGCCGGTAATATCACGCATCACCGCCTCCATGGTGGTGCCGGTATCGTTCACCAGTCGGGCGCCCTCCTCCACCCGGGAGACGGAATCGGTAATCAGCCCTTCGATCTCTTTTGCCGCACTGGCGCTGCGGCTGGCGAGATTACGTACCTCGCCCGCCACCACTGCAAAACCACGCCCCTGCTCACCCGCGCGCGCCGCTTCTACCGCTGCGTTGAGGGCCAGAATATTGGTCTGGAAGGCAATGCTGTTGATGACGCTGGTGATCTCCGCGATTTTCTTCGAGCTGACGGAGATGCCGGTCATGGTGTTGACCACGTTATCCACCAGCGCCCCGCCGCGGCTGGCGGTGAGAGAGGCCAGATCCGCCAGCTCGCTGGCCTGACGGGCATTGTCGGCGTTCAGCTTCACCGTGGCGGTGAGCTGCTCCATGCTGGCCGCCGTCTCTTCCAGCGCCGCCGCCTGCTCTTCGGTACGCGACGAAAGATCGTTATTGCCGCTGGAGATCTCCGTGGCGCCGCGCCAGATATTCTCGCTACCGCTGCGGATGGTGCTGACCGCTTCGCGCAGGCTGTCCTGCATCGCCGTCAGCAGCGGCACCAGCTGGCCCACGCAGTTACGGCCAAAGGGGGCAATCGGCTGGCTGAGATCGCCCTGGGCAATCTGACGAAAGTGGTGGCGGAGCTGATCCAGAGGTTTCACCAGCATGGCGACCAGGTAGCGATCGGCGAACAGCAGGATCAGCAGACCGATGATGGTCGCGGTGACGATCACCGTCCGGGTGAAGCTGGTCAGGCCGTCCACCGTCACGCGGGTACTGTCGAGAATGCTGTCGGCAGCTTTATTGAATTTTCCGGCACTGTCGCCAAAGGCCCGGCTCAGCGGTGGGGTGACGTTATTCGCCTGCTGGCGATAAGCATCAACGTTGCCCTGCTGCGCGAACTGCATCTGGGGCTTTACGCCGTTCTCCAGCAGCGCCTGCCAGCTGGCGATCACCTGGGATGAGATCTGCGCATCCATCGGCCCCGGCGACATGGCTTTCATCTCCTCGAGCTTATTGCTCATGGTGTCCAGCGCCTGTTGGACGGAGGTGAGATCCGCCGTACCGCCCGCCGCCTGCACGTCCATCGCCCGGCTCAGACGGGTGACGAAGCGGAAGTACTGATCGTTACCCTGGCTGAGCACCGTCATCTGTTTGACCAGCTGCCGATCGACCTCATTGCCATCGGCAACGCGGGACAGTGCCCAGGAGCCGTACAGCCCAACGCCCGCCCACATTAAACAGAAAATCCCCAGAATCGTCAGCATGACGAACCGGATCGTGAAATTACGAAACACCTGCATATTTATTTCCTTGCCATGAGGGAGATATCGCCCGGAGGCGAGTATTACCCTCGTTATCGGCAATAAAATGCGAAGCGGTACTTTTATTGGCTAATTTTATAAAACTTTTTATTTCTGTTTAATAAGTGTGGAAATTAAGATGCGGCATTGGTGGCATTACCCCTTAAAATAACCTGCCTTTATATTTCATAAAGTTGCAAATATAAAGCATCTATTCCACCTTTACCCGCATAATGATTAAGGGATGAGTAGCATTGCATTTCTGTTATCTGACGGTAATAAAAATGTCATAAAGCAAAAAGACTATTGTCGGGCGCAATAAATAATGCGGACCCGGCAGTGGGATGCCTGCCGGGCATTTTCAGGCAGGTTAACTCAAATATTTCTCAAACCATCCCAGGGTTCTTTTCCAGGCTAATTCCGCGGCGGGCTCGTCGTAACGCGGGGTAGAATCATTGTGGAATCCGTGGTTTACGCCAGGATAGATCCAGGCTTCATATACCTTGCCGTTAGATTTAAGCGCGGCTTCATAAGCAGGCCAGCCCTCGTTAACATTCTTGTCGAGTTCGGCGTAATGCAGCAGGAGCGGAGCCTTGATTTTGGCAACATCCGCCGCTGGGGGCTGGCGACCATAGAAAGGCACCGCGCAGGCCAGTTCCGGCCAGGCGACCGCTGCGGCATTAGAGACCCCACCGCCATAGCAGAAACCGGTGATCCCTACCTTGCCCGTGGCGTCCGGGTGTTTTTCCATAAACCCGACGGCGGCAAAGAAGTCGTTCATCAACTTCGTTGGATCAACCTTCTGTTGCAGGACCTTCCCTTCTTCATCGTTACCGGGATAACCGCCCACCGAGCTTAAGCCATCCGGCGCCAGCGCGATGTACCCCGCTTTCGCCACCCGACGCGCCACATCCTCAATGTAGGGATTAAGGCCGCGGTTTTCGTGCACCACCACCACCGCCGGGACTTTACCGGTGGCTTTAGCCGGTTTCACCAGATAGCCGCGCACCTGGCCATGACCGTCCGGCGAGGGATAGGTAATGTACTCGGGCAAAATGTCGGGATCGGTGAACTTCACCTGCTCTGCGAGGGCGTAATTGGGCTTGAGCATATTGAACAGCGCCAGCGCCGTGACGCCGCCGACAGCATAGCGGGCAGCCAGATTGAGGAACTCACGTTTGTTGATTTTGCCGTGAGCGTAATAATCGTAGTAGTCGAGCAATTCCTGAGGAAAGTCTTTGGCGGTCATACGCGTCATCGCATATCTCCATGAATTGTGAACGAACAAAGGATAGAATAGAAACGCTGTTTCGAAAATCAATCATCAGAAAGGAGACATCATGCCCTGGAACGCCTCCCCGAACCGCTACGAGACCATGCAGTACCGTTACTGTGGAAAAAGCGGCCTGCGCTTACCCGCCCTGTCACTCGGCCTGTGGCACAGCTTCGGCCACGTCCACGCCCTCGATTCACAGCGCGCTCTGCTGCGAAAAGCCTTTGACTGCGGCATTACTCACTTCGATCTCGCCAATAACTATGGCCCACCGCCGGGCAGCGCGGAGGAAAATTTTGGCCGCCTGCTGCGCGATGATTTCGCGGCGTATCGCGATGAACTGATTATCTCCACCAAAGCAGGCTATGACATGTGGCCGGGCCCGTACGGTGCGGGCGGCTCGCGCAAGTATCTGCTCGCCAGTCTCGACCAGAGCCTGAAGCGGATGGGCCTGGACTACGTCGATATCTTCTACTCGCACCGGGTGGATGAGAACACGCCGATGGAAGAGACGGCCTCGGCGCTGGCGCAGGCGGTACAGAGCGGTAAGGCGCTGTACGTCGGCATTTCCTCCTATTCACCGGAACGCACCCAGAAAATGGCGGAGCTGCTGCGCGAGTGGAAAATCCCGCTGCTTATCCATCAGCCCTCTTATAACCTGCTCAACCGCTGGGTGGACAAGAGCGGCCTGCTGGATATCCTGGCGGCTAACGGCACCGGCTGTATCGCCTTTACGCCGCTGGCGCAGGGGCTGCTGACCGGGAAGTACCTCAACGGCATTCCTGACGGCTCCCGTATGCAGCGCGAAGGTAAAAAAGCGCGCGGCCTGACCGAGAATATGCTCACCGACGCTAACCTCAACAGCCTGCGTTTGTTGAATGAGATGGCGCAGGAACGCGGTCAGACGATGGCGCAGATGGCCCTGAGCTGGCTGCTGAAGGATGAGCGCGTGACGTCAGTGCTGATTGGCGCCAGCCGGACGGAGCAGCTGGAGGAGAACGTGCAGGCGCTGAATAATCTGCACTTTAGCGAGGATGAGTTGCAGCGGATTGATCGGCACGTGGCCGACGGGCAGCTGAATCTGTGGCAGGCGTCATCAGATAAATAGTGTTTGCCTCTCTCCCCGTCGGGGAGAGAGGATCCCGGCCGCGTATTTACTTGCGGCTCAGCTTATCCAGATATCCCATCACAAACGCCGACAGCACAAACGTCAGGTGGATAATCACGTACCACATCAGCTTGTTATCCGGGATGTTCTTGGCATCCATAAACACCCGCAGCAGGTGGATCGACGAGATGGCCACAATCGAGGCGGCCACTTTGTTTTTCAGCGACGAGGCGTCCATTTTACCCAGCCAGCTCAGCTTCTCTTTATCAGAGGAGATATCCAGCTGCGAGACGAAATTTTCGTAGCCTGAGAACATCACCATCACCAGCAGGCCGCCTACCAGGGTCATATCCACCAGCGACAGCAGAAGCAGGATCAGGTCGGATTCTGCGACACTGAATATATGCGGCAGGACGTGAAAAATTTCCTGGAAGAATTTAATACAGAGGGCCACCAGCGCCAGCGAGAGGCCAAAATAGACCGGGGCCAGCAGCCAGCGGGAGGCGTACATTGCGTTTTCAAAGAAGCGTTCCATAGAGTCCTGTCTGCAAACGAAACCAGCGCGCAGTATATCGCAACGGGGTAAAGTGTTTGCAACAACTAAACAACAACGCCCCTATACCTGCTCCGGCTTAACGACAGGACGTTGATATTCCGGCCAAACCAGTACGACCAGCGATGGATAAGCCTCAAGGCTGAACTCACGAAAACACTGGCTCAGGTTCATTACCTCCAGATCGGAATGCGACACTTTCTCACCATTCAGGCAGCGCTTCTTGATATTGTCGTAATATTTGTAGACCGCCGAGTTAAGATCGCTGCAACGACGCTGCGCCTCAAACAGGTCAGGAATGCTATTTATTTCCACCATATTCATTCGTTTAATTGTGGCATGGAGGAAATCAATATATTCATGATTAACACGCCAGTACCAAACCGGCGTAATCGCATTCATTAACACCGAAAAATGGTCTTCGCCCTCTTCTTTTGACATCCGCTCTGGCTGGGCAGAGGCGTGCGCGTTCTCCGCTTCGCTACTTTTATTGAACTCGCGCATCAATAAAAGAACTACGGCAGTAAGCAATAACAAAGTAATGACAGTATAAAAAATGCTGTTCATATAGGCAGGCTCCATTTTTTTTGATTTTAAATTTGCCTCATGTTATTGTCAACGAATCTCACACTCCAGACAACCCTACCCTGTTGAAATTAAAGGAAATATAAAATGTTGCCCGACAATCTGGTCCCGGCTAAGTTTCACATTTCTTCCGTGGAACCGAAACCACCAGAAGCAGAAAGCAATGCAAATTTCACTAAGGGGAAAAGAACACTCGCAGATTATGCGCCCGATATATTAATTGGTGTTACCCGTACCGGTAACTCCCGCAATATGTTGCTCGAAGAGCACGACCGCCATATAAAGGACCGGTTATTCCGGGTAGTTAAAATCGAGGTCTTCGCCCGTTTGCTCAATGATCTGCAAGCGGAGGGGGAAATAGACGCGCAAGCACTAAGTCAAATATTGACGGAAAAAACCGATGAGATAAACGAAGCCGGTAATGACATCTGGCTGAATCTAATTACTTGCGAAAAAAACACGCCCATTTTTTATAAGCTAGGGGATGAATAACGTGAAGGATGTTGATAACAACAACGTTTATTTAGCTTTAGATGATAAAAAGAGCGATGAATTTATCTTAGAGCAAAACCTGGCTGCACTTAAAGAGATTAAAAATGCGGAAATACAACGCATTGCGAAAGAGCTGCTCTCCATTCCCGCCGGTCTGGTGCGTCTGAAATGGCAAAACCGTCGTGAAATTTACCCTTTGCAGGTTAAAGAAGAGATCTACGGCGCGACAATAAACGCCATTATGCAGCAGCGACCAGACTTAAAAGATAAAATACTGGCCCGCCTGGAAACCAATTATCAGTATTTGCGGGCACGTGAAACCGCCACCCTGCGTGTTACCCGTAAGCTGGCCGATCAGGGCTATCGCACATCCAGCGTGACCACAGTCGCACTGAATGAAGACGTGCTGGCCGCGAAAGCCGACATCCCTCCGCAAAAGCCGTAAACCCCGCCAGTTCGTACCGCCTCGCCCGTTGCTGATTTAAGGATTATCCTGAATGATCCTCACTTCCTGGGTGATTCTCCTAAGCTTAAAGCCTGACTAACCACTCAAGGAGAACCTCAATGGCAAATTCCCAGAGCAAAATTCAGAATCCTAAAACCCAGTACCACACCGGCGAATATCCACAGCAGAAGCAGCCTGCCCCCGGGGTGCAAAGCAAGATGGAGCCGGTGCCGGACTGCGGCGAGAAGAGCTATAAGGGCAGCGGCAGACTACAGGATCGTAAGGCACTGGTGACAGGGGGCGATTCAGGCATTGGACGCGCTGCCGCCATCGCTTACGCGCGTGAAGGAGCGGATGTCGCCATTAACTATCTGCCTGCCGAAGAAGAAGATGCGCAGCAGGTGAAGCAGCTGATTGAAGAAGCTGGACGCAAAGCGGTGCTGATCCCCGGCGACCTGAGCGATGAAAAATTTGCTCGTTCACTGGTGCATAAAGCCCATCAGGAACTGGGCGGGCTGGATGTGCTGGCGCTGGTGGCCGGTAAGCAGGTTGCGGTCGAAAAGATTGCCGACCTGACGACGGAGCAGTTTAAGCAGACCTACGCGGTGAACGTGTTCGCGCTGTTCTGGATAACCCAGGAAGCGCTGCCGCTGCTGCCCGCCGGGGCGAGCATTATCACCACCTCGTCGATCCAGGCCTATCAGCCCAGCGCCCATCTGCTGGATTACGCTTCAACTAAAGCGGCTATCCTTAACTTCAGCCGCGGGCTGGCGAAACAGGTGGCAGAGAGCGGCGTGCGCGTCAACGTGGTGGCCCCAGGGCCTATCTGGACGGCGCTACAAATCTCCGGCGGCCAGACTCAGGAGAAAATCCCACAGTTTGGTCAGCAGACCCCGATGAAGCGCGCAGGGCAGCCTGCGGAGCTGGCACCGGTGTATGTCTATCTGGCAAGTCAGGAGTCAAGCTATGTGACGGCGGAAGTGCACGGGGTGTGCGGCGGGGAACATCTGGGGTAGTGGTGCAGCGCCGGGTGGCGGCTTCGCCTTACCCGGCCTACATGTTGAACGTAGGCCCGGTAAGCGTAGCGCCACCGGGCAAATACAAAAACGGCAACCCTTGGGGTTGCCGTTTTTGTTTATTTCGCGACTGTCTTCTCTTCGCCGACCAGGCCAATCTTCAGGTAACCCGCCTGATGCAGCGTGTCCATTACCTTCATCATGGTTTCGTAGTCGACGGTCTTATCGGCACGGAAGAAGACGGTAGTGTCTTTCTTGCCGTCGGTCAGGGTATTCAGCGCCGGGATCACCGACTCCTCAGTCACCGGATCGTTACCCAGGAACATGGATTTATCGGCTTTCACGGACAGATAAATCGGTTTTTCCGGGCGCGGCTGCGGCTGGCTGGATGACGCGGGCAGATTGACCTTCACGTCCACCGTCGCCAGCGGCGCAGCAACCATGAAGATAATCAGCAGAACCAGCATGACGTCGATAAACGGCGTCACGTTGATTTCGTGCATTTCGCCGTTATCGTCCAGATTTTCATTAAGACGCATTGCCATGACGAATTAACCTACGTGTAATTTCTGAGCAGAACGGACCGGCTTCACCGAGCTGGCGCTGAGGTCCAGATCGCGGCTTTGCAGCAGCAGGACCTGAGCGGCAACGTCACCGAGGGTGGCTTTGTAGCTGCCGATCATACGGGCGAAGATGTTGTAGATGACTACCGCCGGGATAGCTGCAACCAGACCAATCGCCGTCGCCAGCAGGGCTTCTGCGATGCCCGGTGCCACAACCGCGAGGTTAGTGGTTTGCGTCTGGGCGATGCCGATGAAGCTGTTCATGATGCCCCAGACCGTACCAAACAGACCAACGAACGGTGAAATCGCACCGATAGTCGCCAGGTAGCCGTTACCACGGCCCATATGACGACCAATGGCCGCAACGCGACGCTCGAGGCGGAAGCCGGTACGCTCTTTAATCCCTTCGTTATCTTCGCTGCCTGCAGAAAGTTCGAGCTCGTTCTGGGCTTCGTTGATTAACTGGGTGGTCAGGCTTTTGGCCTGGAAGGAAGAGGTCATGTCGCTCGCCTGATTCAGGGTGCGGGCCTCGGCCAGCTGCTGCTGCTCGCGCTTAAGACGGCGCTTGTGCGAGATAAGCTCTACGCTCTTGCTAAAGAAAATAGCCCAGGTGACGACGGACGCCAGAATCAAGCCGATCATCACAATCTTCACTACGATGTCGGCATGATGATACATGCCCCAGACGGAGAGGTCCGTCTGCATCAAATTATTACCCACTCGGTATCTCCAGGACGCAAATCACAAAATCTGAGCATAATAATATCAAAACAGCGTCGAATTGATAGTAGTTCTCATTAGTATTTACATACTGCCGTAAATTCGTTTCATTTTCCTTGCGCTTACGCAGGAAAAATTTCCCGGAAACAAATTTTAAAAAATTTTCCGCTGATCCTATCCCCCTCCTCGCGACCTTTTTTACTTTCGTGATAGTGTGGACGTCCAGACGTATAAAAACAGGTTGCGCAGACATGAAAGAGAAGCATCTTGATACCACCCTTGTCCAGGCGGGACGCAGCAAGAAATACACCCTCGGTTCGGTAAACAGCGTTATTCAGCGCGCCTCCTCGCTGGTGTTTGATACCGTCGAGGCCAAAAAGCACGCCACCCGTAACCGGGCGAAGGGCGAGCTTTTTTACGGCCGTCGCGGGACGCTGACCCACTTCTCTTTGCAGGAAGCGATGTGCGAGCTGGAAGGCGGTGCAGGCTGTGCGCTGTTCCCCTGTGGCGCGGCGGCGGTGGCCAATACCATTCTGGCGTTTGTCGAGCAGGGCGATCACATTCTGATGACCAACACCGCCTACGAGCCCAGCCAGGACTTCTGCACCAAAATCCTCAGCAAGCTGGGCGTGACCACCGGCTGGTTCGATCCGCAGATCGGCGCCAATATTGCCGATCTGATCCAGCCCAACACCCGGATCGTGTTCCTTGAATCGCCGGGCTCCATCACCATGGAAGTGCATGATGTGCCGGCCATTGTGCAGGCGGTACGCAGCAAAGCGCCGGACGCCATCATTATGATCGATAACACCTGGGCGGCAGGCGTGCTGTTTAAGGCGCTCGATTTTGGTATCGACATCTCTATCCAGGCGGCGACCAAATACCTGATTGGCCACTCGGACGGCATGATCGGTACGGCGGTCTCCAACGCCCGCTGCTGGGAGCAACTGTGTGAAAATGCCTATCTGATGGGACAAATGGTGGATGCCGATACCGCCTACATGACCAGCCGCGGCCTGCGCACCCTGAGCGTTCGTCTGCGTCAGCATCATGAAAGCAGCCTGAAAGTCGCCCGGTGGCTGGCGCAGCATCCGCAGGTGGCGCGCGTTAACCATCCAGCCCTGCCGGGCAGCGTGGGCCATGAGTTCTGGCAACGTGACTTTACGGGCAGCAGCGGATTGTTCTCCTTTGTGCTCAACAAGCGTCTGAGCAATGACGAGCTGGCCAACTACCTCGATAACTTCTCGCTGTTCAGCATGGCCTACTCATGGGGCGGCTTTGAGTCGCTGATCCTGCCGAACCAGCCAGAGCAGATTGCCGAGCTGCGTCCGGGCGGAAAAGTGGACTTTACCGGCACCCTGATCCGTCTGCATATCGGGCTGGAAAACGTCGACGATTTGATTGCGGATTTAGAGGCCGGGTTTGCTCGTATCGAATAGCTCGTGGACAAAAGAGGCCGCAAAGTAGGCATTTCTGGACACCACCTCCAGAAAAGTCTGATTTGTTGGGTCCTCGATCAAACCCATCGGGCTAAATAGGGAGTACAATAACTTCATATACGCTGTTCCACAGGAAAGCCCATGGCTGTTATTCAAGATATTATCGCTGCACTCTGGCAACACGATTTTGCAGCACTGGCGGACCCTCACGTGGTTGGGATTGTTTATCTGGTGATGTTCGCCACGCTGTTTCTGGAAAATGGGTTACTGCCTGCCTCATTTTTACCGGGCGACAGCCTGCTGCTGCTGGCGGGAGCGTTAATCGGTAAAGGGGTAATGGACTTTGCGCCGACGATGGTGATCCTCACCTCTGCCGCCAGCCTGGGCTGCTGGCTCAGCTACCTGCAGGGCCGCTGGCTGGGCAATACGCGGGTGGTCAAAAGCTGGCTGGCGCAGTTGCCGCATAAATACCATCAGCGGGCGACCTGCATGTTCGATCGCCACGGCCTGCTGGCGCTGCTCGCCGGGCGTTTTCTGGCCTTTGTGCGCACCCTGCTGCCCACCATGGCGGGCATTTCCGGCCTCTCTAACCGCCGCTTCCAGTTCTTTAACTGGCTGAGCGCGCTGCTGTGGGTCGGCGTAGTGACCACCTTCGGCTATGCGCTGAGCATGATCCCCTTCGTGAAACGCCACGAAGATCAGGTCATGACCTTCCTGATGATCCTGCCGCTGTTCCTGCTGGTAGCAGGGCTGGTGGGAACCATCGTGGTGGTGATCCGTAAGAAGTACTGCAACGCCTGACAGCTATACTCTTCACCCTCTCCCCATAGGGGAGAGGGAACTTGAACACCCTACCCCTGCATCATCCTGATCCGCGCCGCATCTTCCCCTGGCGTCACCCCGAAGTAACGTTTGAACTCCCGACTGAACTGCGACGCGCTTTCATACCCCACCCGCAGCGCGGCCGCGCTGGCCTTCATCCCGTCGTGAATCATCATCATCCGCGCCTTGTGCAGGCGGTAGCTCTTGAGATATTGCAGCGGCGAGGTGCTGGTCACCGATTTGAAGTTATGGTGAAACGCCGAGACGCTCATGTTGGCCTCTGCCGCCAGCTGATCGACGCTCAGGTTCTCGGTGTACTGGCTCTCGATGCGCTTCAGCACCCGGCTGATCAGGCTGAAGTGGGTCTGACGGCTGACCAGTGCCAGCAGCGCCCCGCCGCCAGGCCCCAGCAGCACGTGATAGAGAATTTCACGCACGATCTGTTTACCCAGAATGCGGGCATCCAGCGGCCGCTCCATCACATCCAGCAGACGCTCAATGGCGCAGAGGATCTCATCCGTCAGCGTGGCGGAGTTGATTCCGCTTGCCGCCATAGACGGACAAAACAGCTCGTCTTCGCCAATGTCCATCAGCAGCTCCTGCAGTTGCAGGATATCCACATTTAAACGAATCCCCGCCAGCGGCACGGCTTCTGTCGCGAAGGTTTCACATTCAAAGGGTAAAGGTACTGTCAGGAGCAGATATTCGCGCGGGTCATAGCGGAATACTCGCTCGTTGATATAGCCAATTTTATGCCCGGAAAAGAGAAAAATGATACCCGGCTGGTACATCACCGGCGTGCGGGTGCCGGGCTGAGTGCCGTACAGCAGGCGCACGTCCGGCAGCAGGTCGCCGAGATTATTTGCATTATCTTTCAGTCTGTTAATTTGCGCCGTTAGCTGCAGGCAGGTTTCATCGCGGTTCATCTTTGCTCGATCCGTCCAAGGTTTCCGACTGTTGCAGTGTGCGCGGTTTTTCGCAGTTTCTCCAGCTCCGTGTAGAAATGGGCAAGACAACGGCAGGAATGTGCATTGAGAGGAGAGCCTGCGCTCGCCACAATGGGCACCATCAGTTAGCCCGGTATTTTCACCCACCTAAGGGAACGAACAATGAACAATTTTAATCTGCATACCCCGACCCGTATTCTGTTTGGTAAAGACGCTATCGCCGATCTGCGCGGGCAGATCCCGGCAGACGCCCGCGTGCTGGTCACCTATGGCGGCGGCAGCGTGAAGAAAAACGGCGTGCTGGATCAGGTTTATAGCGCCCTGCAAGGTCTGGACGTGCGTGAGTTTGGCGGCATCGAGCCGAACCCCTCTTACGAAACCCTGATGAACGCCGTGAAAATCGCCCGCGACGAGAAGATCACCTTCCTGCTGGCGGTGGGCGGTGGCTCGGTGCTGGACGGCACCAAGTTTATCGCTGCGGCGGCCCACTATCCTGACGGCATCGACCCGTGGCACATCCTGCAGACCGGCGGCAGCGACATCAAAAGCGCCATTCCGATGGGCTCCGTGCTGACCCTGCCAGCAACCGGCTCTGAGTCCAACAAAGGTGCGGTGATTTCCCGTAAAACCACCGGCGACAAGCAGGCCTTTATGAACGAGCACGTGCAGCCGGTGTTTGCGGTACTGGATCCGGTTTACACCTACACCCTGCCGCCGCGTCAGGTGGCGAACGGCGTAGTGGACGCCTTTGTTCATACCGTTGAGCAGTACGTCACTTACCCGGTGAACGCCAAAATTCAGGATCGTTTCGCCGAGGGTATTCTGCTGACTCTGATTGAAGACGGCCCGGTGGCGCTGAAAGAGCCAGAAAACTACGAAGTGCGTGCCAACGTGATGTGGGCCGCGACTCAGGCGCTGAACGGCCTGATTGGTGCCGGCGTGCCGCAGGACTGGGCCACCCACATGCTGGGCCACGAGCTGACGGCGATGCACGGCCTCGATCACGCCCAGACCCTGGCGGTCGTTCTGCCTGCGCTGTGGAATGAGAAACGCGACACCAAGCGCGGCAAACTGCTGCAGTACGCTGAGCGCGTATGGGGTATCACCGCCGGTTCGGAAGAAGAGCGCATCGATGCCGCTATCGCCGCCACCCGCAACTTCTTCGAGCAGATGGGCGTGCCAACTCGCCTCTCCGGCTACGGCCTGGACGGCAGCTCCATCCCTGCCCTGCTGGCGAAACTGGAAGAACACGGCATGACCCAGATCGGTGAGCATCACGACATTACCCTCGACGTGAGCCGCCGTATTTACGAGGCCGCTCGCTAAGCGATTTTGCACGCTTACCTTTCGTTTTTCGGCATTTAGGCCAGGCTTAATGCACATACGCCACCAGAGGAGTACCTCTGGTGGATGTCCAATGAAGGAGGAAAAATGGCAAACCAAACCGTAATCAAGCTTCAGGACGGCAACGTAATGCCCCAGTTGGGGCTCGGCGTATGGAAAGCCGGTAACGACGAGGTCGTGTCCGCCATTCATAAAGCACTGGAAGTCGGCTATCGCTCCATTGATACCGCGGCCGCCTACAAAAATGAGGACGGCGTGGGCAAAGCGCTGGCCAGCGCCGGTGTGTCACGCGATGAGTTATTCATCACCACCAAGCTGTGGAACGACGACCAGAAGCGCCCTGCAGAAGCGCTCCAGGAGAGCCTGGACAAGCTGCAACTCGATTTCGTCGATCTCTACTTGATGCACTGGCCGGTACCGGCGATCGATCACTATGTCGACGCCTGGAAAGGGATGATTGAGCTGCAGAAAGAAGGGCTGGTGAAGAGCATCGGAGTCTGTAATTTCCAGGTTCACCATCTGCAGCGCCTGATTGATGAGACGGGCGTGGCCCCTGTCATCAACCAGATTGAACTGCACCCGCTGATGCAGCAGCGTCAACTCCACTCCTGGAATGCGACCCACAAGATCCAGACCGAATCCTGGAGCCCACTGGCACAGGGCGGCGAAGGGGTGTTCGATCAGAAAATCATCCGCGACCTGGCCGATAAGTACGGCAAAACCCCGGCACAGATTGTCATTCGCTGGCATCTGGACTGCGGCCTGGTGGTGATCCCGAAATCCGTCACCCCGTCGCGCATCGCGGAAAACTTCAAGGTGTGGGATTTCCGTCTGGATAAAGATGAGCTGGGTGAAATTGCGAAGCTGGATAAAGGCAAGCGTTTAGGGCCGGATCCGGACCAGTTTGGCGGATAAATAAAAAACCCCGGCGAGCCGGGGTTTTATTTTACGCTTTGCGTTTTACGGGTTTCTTCGCGGTTGCCCCCGCGTTCGAACGCTGATGCACAATCGGCGTGTGCTTGGTCAACGCCGGGCGGGTATGACGATTCTGGCGACGCGCTTCGCGCATCTCATCCAGCGTTGGCGCAGGCACCAGGCAGTCGCGACGTGAGCCGATCAGGTGCTTTTTACCCATCTCTTCCAGCGCCTGGCGGATCAGCGGCCAGTTAGCCGGATCGTGATAGCGCAGCAGGGCTTTATGCAGGCGACGCTGTTTGTCCCCCTTCGGCACCACCACATCCTCACTCTTATACCCAATCTTACTCAGCGGGTTCTTGCCGGTGTAATACATGGTGGTGGAGTTCGCCAGCGGTGACGGATAGAAGTTCTGCACCTGATCCAGACGGAAGCGGCGCTGCTTCAGCCACAGGGCCAGATTCACCATATCCTCATCACGCGTACCCGGGTGAGCGGAGATGAAGTACGGGATCAGGTACTGCTCTTTTCCGGCCTGTTTGGAGTAAGTGTCGAACAGCTCTTTGAAGCGGTCATAGCTGCCCATCCCCGGCTTCATCATCTTCGACAGCGGGCCTTCTTCGGTATGCTCAGGAGCAATCTTCAGGTAGCCGCCCACGTGGTGGGTCGCCAGCTCTTTGATGTAGCGTGGATCTTCCACGGCGATGTCGTAACGCACGCCGGAAGCGATGAGGATCTTCTTGATGCCTTTCAGGTCGCGGGCGCGACGATACAGGTTAATCGTCGGCTCATGGTTGGTGTCCATGTGCTCGCAAATGCTCGGATAGACGCAGGAGAGACGACGGCAGGTCTGTTCCGCACGCGGCGACTTACAGCGCAGCATATACATGTTGGCGGTCGGGCCACCCAGATCGGAGATCACGCCGGTAAAGCCCGGAACCGTGTCGCGAATGGCTTCGATCTCGTTGACAATCGACTCTTCGGAACGGCTCTGGATGATGCGCCCTTCGTGCTCGGTAATGGAGCAGAAGGAGCAGCCGCCGAAGCAGCCGCGCATGATATTGATAGAGAAGCGGATCATCTCATACGCCGGAATGCGGCTGTCGCCGTATGATGGGTGCGGCACGCGCTTGTACGGCAGGGCAAAGACGCTGTCCATCTCTTCGGTGGAGAGCGGGATCGCCGGCGGGTTGACCCAGATATAACGCTCGCCGTGCTTTTGCATCAGCGCACGGGCACAACCCGGGTTAGTTTCATGGTGCAGAATGCGCGACGCATGTGCGTAGAGCACTTTGTCAGCTTTGACTTTCTCAAAGGATGGCAGCAGCACGTAGGTCTTTTCCCACGGCTTTGGACGCGGCGGCTGAACGGTGATCGCTTTGGCTTCGGCTTTCTTCGGCTCAACAGGCTTGTTATCGGCACAGGGCAGATCTTCGCCGTACGGGTGCGGGATCGGGTCGATTTTGCCCGGCATATCGATGATGCGGGAATCTACCCCGCTCCAGCCCGGCAGCGCCTCTTTCACCATGATCGCGGTGTTGCGCACGTCGCGGATGTTGCCTACCGGCTCGCCCTGCGACAGACGGTGCGCCACCTCCACCAGCGGACGCTCGCCGTTGCCGAAGATCAGCATGTCGGCTTTGGAGTCCACCAGCACCGAACGGCGTACGGTATCAGACCAGTAGTCGTAATGGGCGGTACGGCGCAGGCTCGCCTCGATGCCACCCAGGATGACCGGCACGTCTTTCCATGCTTCTTTGCATCGTTGGGTGTACACGAGAGTGGCGCGGTCCGGACGCTTGCCCGCAACGTTATCCGCGGTGTAGGCATCGTCGTGACGCAGTTTTCGATCGGCGGTGTAGCGGTTGATCATCGAGTCCATGTTGCCCGCGGTGACGCCGAAGAACAGGTTCGGTTTACCGAGGCGCATAAAGTCCTCTTTGCTGTTCCAGTCCGGCTGGGCAATGATCCCGACGCGGAAGCCCTGGGCTTCAAGCATACGACCGCAGATCGCCATGCCAAAGCTCGGGTGATCGACATAGGCATCGCCGGTCACCAGAATAATGTCGCAGCTGTCCCAGCCAAGTTGGTCCATCTCTTCACGAGACATCGGCAGGAACGGTGCCGGTCCAAAGCAGGCCGCCCAGTACTGGGGCCAGGAGAAGAGGTCACGATCCGGCTGGATCAGGGAAATTGCGCTCATAATGCTTCCGAAGAAAAAATAGACAAAAGGAGCGGGATTATACGCTGGATCAATGTGGGAAATGAAGGAGTATTGTGCGGGGATGTTAATGCCCGGTGGCGCTGCGCTTACCGGGCCTACGGGCCTGTAGGCCCGGTCAGGCGAAGCCGCCACCCGGCAAGATTTACGGTGCCGGATTGATTAACATTTGCCCCACCGAGCCCCTGTCCATCATCTCCAGCGTCTGGCTGTGGAACAGGAACGGGAAGTGCGGCCAGGAGGGCTGACCGTAATAGACCAGCAGTTCGACCTGCCCGTCGACCCAGACGGTATCTTTCCAGCCCCGGTCTTCCGGGAACGGCATGGCGCCGTTGACGTTGCGCACCATGAACTTCACCCCTTCGATATGGAATGACTGCGGCATATCGGCGCGCACCGTCCAGCGCTCCCAAGTGCCCTGCTGGGCGGTGATATCAATGCGGTTCACATCCCACAGCTGGCCGTTGATGCCCGGATCGTCACCGAGGCTGATATCCCGGGTGCGCACCGGCGTCCCGCTCAGGACCTCGTCCGGCAGCAGGCGCATCGGCAGGGTATCGGTCACCAGCGGTAACAGGCCGGTTGGACGCAGGGTCAACACCAGGGTCGAGACCAGAATGCTCGACGGTTCAAAGAAGCCGCGCAGGCGGTCAACGATGCTCGCCGCCTCGCCGCAGGTGATCGACACTTCATCGCCGTTGGTCATATCCACCAGAATTTCGCGCCGCTCGCCCGGGGCCAGCGCCAGCTGCTTCACCGGCACCGGGGCCGGTAAAAAGCCCTGATCCCCGGCAATCACGTGTAGCGCCCGGCCATCGCTCATCTGCAACTGATAGCGGCGTGAGTTGGATGCATTCAGCAGGCGCAGGCGCACCCAGCCGCGTGACACCTCAACATACGGACTCTGTGCGCCGTTCACCAGCAGCGTGTCACCAACAAAACCGCCGCTGCCCGGCTCGCTGTACTCCGGCGAACCGAAGTTATCCAGTCGCTTGTCCTGAATGATGATCGGGAAGTCATCGACCCCGTAGTGATTCGGGATCGGCAGGGATTTGCTGATCTCATCTTCCACCAGCCACATCCCCGCCAGCCCGGTATAGACCTGCTGCGCGGTGCGGTTTGGGGTGTTGGCGTGATACCAGAGGGTGGCGGCGTTCTGGCGAACCGGCAGAACCGGCGCCCAGTCGGCGCTCGGGGACATCATGCGCGGCGCACCGCCCAGCAGCGGGCCCGGCACCTGCAGGCCGCTGATGGTCATGGCGACGTTCTCCGCCAGGCGGTTGCTGTAGATCAGTTTGACGTCATCGCCGCTCCAGACGCGCACGGTCGGGCCAAGGTAGCGTCCGTTAACGCCCCAGACGTTCGCCCGCGTCCCCTGGGTGAACGACCAGTGGGTGCGCTGCAATGTCAGGAACAGCGGCTGACCGCGGCGGGATTCAAGTAACGGCGGGATGGGCAGCGGCTGCTGCTGCCCGGCGGCGTTTGCCCTCAGCGGAACCGCACCTGCACAAAGGGCGATACCCGATGCCTGAATAAACTGACGGCGACTGAGTGACATATTAGCTCCATGTATAAACGTACTAACAACGCGGGAACTCGTTTTCCCTTTAAGCCGGCTTAAACCCTGCCAGCGGCTTCGCGCTCTGCGACTTCTTTATCGAGTTCAGCGATTTTATTCAGCATTAATTCGCGGCAGTGGGCCGCCAGCTCGCGCACCTGATCTTTGCCATATTTACTGACATCGACCGGCGGCAGCATCTCGACGATAACCAGACCGTTACGCAGGCGGTTGAGGTTAATCTTATTCGATGTATTGGAAACACACACCGGAATAATAGGTACACCTGCCGCAATTGCGGCGTGAAACGCGCCAGTTTTGAACGGCAGCAGGCCGCGACCGCGGCTGCGGGTCCCTTCCGGGAACATCCAGATGGAGATTCTGCGCTTTTTGAAGTGGTTTACCACCTCGGCGATGGTGCCGTGCGCTTTGGCGCGGTTGTTACGGTCGATCAGCAGGTTGCCGGTCAGCCAGTAGAGCAGACCGAAGAACGGCACCCACAGCAGGCTTTTTTTGCCCACGGTAACGGTTGGCGGCTGGACGATTTTTGCCGCGGTGACCATATCGTAGTTGTTCTGATGGTTACCGATATAGATAGCGTTGCCATGTTTCTCTGCCCCTTCCGGCAGACGCGTTTCTACTTTCAGTCCAAACAGTGGCCCCAGACGGGCAAACATGTGGCCAAAAGTGGCAACGTGTTTTGGATTACGCGGGCTGAACAGGCAGTAAATACAGCCGAAAATACAGACCAGAATGCAGTAAATAACGGCAAGAATGGAACGAACAATTAATAGCATAGCGACCTCAAAAACCCCTGACAGCTGACGATTATACTGCAACTGTTCACTGGTAACTCTTTTGTTTTTATAACGGATGTTTAACGCGAGACCCCCTCCTGAACGGAGGGGGAGGTGCTCTGTTACGCTTCGTTGTTGCTCGCATTACCGCGGTTCGGAGAGTCGATCTCCACGCGGTCGATGCGTTGCAGGCCGCGCATCAACGACCCTCTGCGTCCACGTTCGCCCACCACTTTCTGCAGCTCTTCTGGGCGCAGTTTGATTTTGCGTTTACCCACGTGGATGGTCAGAGTGCTCTGCGGCGGCAGAATAAAGAGGTGCGAAAGGCTGTCTTCACCTGCGGCCGCTTCCGCCGTTGCGATGTTGATGATCTTGTTACCTTTACCTTTCGACAGCTGCGGCAGGTCACTGAGCGGGAACATCAGCATCCGGCCTGCGGCGGAGATCGCCAGCAGCATGTCGCTCTCGTCCTCAATCACCAGCGGCGTCAGGACGCGGGCGTTATCCGGCAGGCTAATCAACGCCTTGCCCGCGCGGTTACGCGACACCAGATCGTTAAAGGTACAGATAAAGCCGTAGCCCGCATCGGAGGCCAGCAGCAGCTTCTGCTCGTCACCTTCCATCAGCATATGCTCAACCGTCGCACCCGGCGGCAGCGTCAGCTTGCCGGTCAGCGGCTCGCCCTGCCCGCGCGCCGACGGCAGCGTAATCGGATCGATGGCGTAGCTGCGCCCGGTAGTGTCGATAAAGGCCACCGGCTGGTTGCTCTTGCCCTTCACCGCAGCTTTGAAGCTGTCGCCCGCTTTGTAACTCAGACCCGGGGCGTCGATGTCGTGCCCCTTGGCGCTGCGTACCCAGCCGCTTTGCGACAGCACGATGGTCACCGGCTCGGACGGCTGCATGTCATGCTCGCTCATCGCTTTCGCTT
This sequence comes from Leclercia sp. TB492, assembly GCF_049974505.2. Classification (NCBI taxonomy): domain Bacteria; kingdom Pseudomonadati; phylum Pseudomonadota; class Gammaproteobacteria; order Enterobacterales; family Enterobacteriaceae; genus Leclercia; species Leclercia sp. TB492. The sequence continues at coordinate 3,977,453 of NZ_CM127572.1, forward strand.
CTTCGCGCTCGTGCAGCGGAGAGCGACGGTCGTCGCCGAAGGCGTCGGCATCCGCCTGCAGCTCTTTCTTCAGCAGGTTGTTCATCTTGCGATCGGAGGCGAGGATCGCCTGCAGCCGATCGCGCTCTTTTTCCAGCTCGTTCTGCTCGCCGCGGATCTTCATCTCTTCCAGTTTGGCGAGATGGCGCAGTTTCAGCTCAAGGATCGCTTCGGCCTGAGTTTCGCTGATGCCAAAGCGCGACATCAGGGCCGGCTTCGGCTCATCCTCGGTACGAATGATCTCAATCACTTCGTCGATGTTGAGGAACGCCACCAGCAAACCTTCGAGGATATGCAGGCGCTTGAGTACTTTTTCCAGGCGATGGTTCAGACGACGGCGCACCGTATCGCGGCGGAACGTCAGCCACTCGGTGAGGATCTCAAGCAGGTTTTTTACCGCCGGACGTCCGTCGAGCCCAATCATGTTCAGGTTGATACGGTAGCTTTTTTCCAGATCGGTGGTGGCGAACAGGTGATTCATCACCGGCTCCATGTCCACGCGGTTGGAGCGCGGCACAATCACCAGACGGGTCGGGTTCTCGTGGTCGGATTCATCGCGCAGGTCATCCACCATCGGCAGCTTTTTATTGCGCATCTGGGAGGCGATCTGCTCCAGCACTTTCGCGCCGGAAACCTGATGCGGCAGCGCAGTGATCACCACCGCGCCGTCCTCTTTGGTCCACACCGCGCGCATGCGCACGGAGCCGCGACCGTTCTGGTAGATTTTGCGGATTTCCGCGCGGGAGGTGATGATCTCCGCTTCGGTTGGGTAGTCCGGCCCCTGGACGATATCCAGCAGCTCATCCAGCGAGGTTTTTGGCTGTTCAATCAGGGTGATGGCCGCTTTCGCCACTTCACGCAGGTTGTGCGGCGGAATATCCGTCGCCATCCCCACGGCAATACCGGTAGTGCCGTTCAGCAGAATATTCGGCAGACGCGCAGGCAGCATTTTCGGCTCCTGCATCGTACCGTCGAAGTTCGGCACCCACTCCACGGTGCCCTGGCCCAGCTCGCTGAGCAGCAGTTCGGCATATTTAGAGAGGCGGGATTCGGTGTAACGCATCGCCGCGAAGGATTTCGGATCGTCCGGCGCCCCCCAGTTCCCCTGGCCGTCGACGAGCGGATAGCGGTAAGAGAACGGCTGGGCCATCAGCACCATGGCTTCATAACAGGCGCTGTCGCCGTGCGGATGGTATTTACCCAGCACGTCGCCCACGGTACGGGCGGATTTTTTAAACTTGGCGCTGGCGTTCAGACCCAGCTCAGACATCGCATAAACGATGCGGCGCTGAACGGGTTTCAGCCCATCACCGATAAACGGCAACGCCCTGTCCATGATGACGTACATGGAGTAGTTCAGGTAGGCGTTTTCCGTGAATTCATGTAGCGCGAGGCGCTCTGCCATATCGCTCATTAAATGGGATTCCTCAACTCAGAAACCGGTTGGTTTCAGGCAATATTGCCGCAGATACTACCTTATCTGGCGAGTCGAGTCACAGAGAAAAAGGGCCGCAATGGCGGCCCTTTTTCGGGTTATTTACTCAGCTTGATAACCTGTTTCACGTCGATTTCGAAATCGTTCCACTCTTTATCGACTTTACCCTGCAGCTCAACCTTATCCTGCGGGGTAACGGTCACGCCGTTCCAGCGCTTGTGGTCAATTTCGACCACCACCGTACCGCTCTCGTCGCGGAAGGTGTAGCGGTCATCGGACAAGCGCTCGGTGATGTTCCCGCGCAGTTTCACCCAGCTGTCGTCCTTCTGATCCTTGACCTTCTGCGCCGTGGTGAGGTTGGCGTCGTTATCGACAAAACCGCCCTGCTGGGTTTGCGTCTGGGTTGCCGTGGCCGACGGGCCGTTAAACCCGCCCTGAGCCGCAAAAACCGGCGCAGTGGTGATCATCATGATGGCAGCAATCGCAGCGTATTTTTTCATCTTAACTCTCCCTTTAGAGCCTGTCCCGGTAGGCGTATTTGTTGCAGACAGTTTGAACACGGACAGCGCGGAACAACCGGAGCGTACTTGAAGTACGTGAGGATTGTGAGCACTGCCCAGGTTCAAAATGGCAAATAAAATAGCCTAACGGGATAGGCTGTTGATGTTGTTTCGCAGTCCATTAAACAGGGTAAACCTTAACAACTTCTTAAGCGGAAAATTTAAATTTTTTTACTGTACAGCCGGGCGTGACAGAGGGTTTACTGGCCGCAACAGGGAGGGAACATGCGCATTTTACTGGTAGAAGACGACAAGCTGATTGGCGACGGCATTAAGGCCGGGCTGACAAAACTGGGCTTTAGCGTGGACTGGTTCACCGAGGGTGAAACCGGCAGAGCGGCGCTCTACAGCGCCCCCTATGATGCCGTGGTGCTGGATCTGACCCTACCCGGCATCGACGGGCTACAGATCCTGCGCGACTGGCGGGAACGGGGCCGCAGCGAGCCGGTGCTGATCCTGACCGCGCGGGACGCGCTCAACCAGCGCGTCGAAGGGTTGCGCCTCGGGGCCGACGATTATCTCTGCAAACCCTTTGCCCTGATCGAAGTGGCCGCCCGTCTTGAAGCGCTGGTGCGCCGCAGCCACGGCCAGGCGCGCAGCAAACTGCGCCACGGCGGCGTAACGCTCGATCCCAGCCGGCTGGTGGCCAGCCTAAATGGCGAAACCCTGGTGCTCAAGCCCAAAGAGTTCGCCCTGCTGGAGCTGTTGATGCGCAACGCGGGCCGCGTGCTGCCGCGCAAGCTGATTGAAGAGAAGCTCTATACCTGGGACGACGATGTCTCCAGCAACGCCATAGAAGTCCACGTTCACCATCTGCGCCGCAAGCTCGGCAGCGATTTTATCCGCACCGTGCACGGCATCGGTTACACCCTGGGTGACGCATGAAACTGACCCAACGCCTGAGCCTCAAGCTGCGCCTCACGCTGCTGTTCCTCGCCCTGTCGCTGACGGCGTGGTTTGCCGCCAGCCTGGTCGCCTGGCACCAGACCAGCGATAAGCTCGATAAGCTGTTCGACACCCAGCAGATGCTGTTTGCCAAACGGCTGCTGACCATGGATCTGGATGAGCTCCGCGCCCCGCAACGGATGCGCGAGGTGCCGAAAAAAGCGAAACACGGGCATCTGGACGACGATGCGCTGGCCTTCGCCATCTACACCCCCGACGGCAAAATGGTGCTCAACGACGGTGAAAACGGGCGCGATATTCCCTATCACTATCGCCGGGAAGGTTTTGATAACGGCCAGCTCAACGACGATAACGACGAATGGCGATTCTTATGGCTCACCGCGCCGGACGGAAAGTACCGGGTGGTGGTCGGCCAGGAGCGGGAGTACCGCCAGGAGATGGCGCTGGACGTGGTGAGATCGCAGCTCACCCCGTGGCTGGTGGCCCTGCCGGTGATGCTGCTGCTGCTGATCGTCCTGTTGAGCCGTGAACTCTGGCCGCTGAAAAAGCTGACCCAAACCCTGCGCGCCCGCTCCCCCGATGCCACTGACCGGCTGGCGACGCATGGCGTGCCCGTTGAGGTTCGCCCCCTGGTGGACGCGCTGAATCAGCTTTTCGCCCGCACCCAGGAGATGATGGCTCGGGAGCGTCGTTTTACTTCGGATGCCGCCCACGAGCTGCGCAGCCCGTTAACCGCCCTGAAAGTGCAGACCGAGGTGGCCCAGCTGTCGCTGGACGATCCGCAGGCGCAGGCGAAAGCCCTGACCCAGCTGCATGCCGGGATCGACCGGGCATCAAGGCTGGTTGAACAGCTCCTGACGCTGTCGCGCCTGGATTCGCTGGAAAATCTGGACGATGTCGAAACCCTTAACATGGCCGATTTACTCCAGTCGGCAGTGATGGATATCTATCACCTGGCGCAGCAGGCCGGAATCGACATTCGGCTCAACATCCACGCCCCGCAGGTCACCCGTCCCGGGCAGCAATTACTTCTGAGCCTGCTGGTGCGCAACCTGCTGGACAACGCCGTGCGCTACAGCCCGCGCGGTAGCCAGGTGGAGGTGACGCTCGACGCCCACAGCGTGACCGTACGCGACACCGGCCCGGGTATTTCCCCCGACGCCCTGGCGCGGATCGGGGAGCGTTTTTATCGCCCACCCGGTCAGGATCAGACCGGCAGCGGCCTGGGTCTGTCGATTGTGAAGCGCATCGCCGCCCTGCACCGAATGACGGTTTCGCTACGCAACGGGCAGAATGGCGGATTTGAGGTCAGGATCGGCTGGTAAGGCATTATTGCTTTTTCAGCAAAAGACTTTGCACATTTTGCTAATTTCACCGCACCGCTGTCGCGCGTAGAATGGCCCTCAGACTCGCTACTCTGAGGACAACTTAATGAGCAATATCCTGATTATCAACGGCGCGAAAAAATTCGCCCACTCCAATGGCCAACTGAATGACACCCTGACCGAGGTCGCGGACGGCTTCCTGCGCGACGCCGGGCATGATGTTAAGGTCGTGCGCACCGACGGTGAGTACGATATCCAGGCCGAAGTGCAGAACTTCCTCTGGGCCGACGTCGTAATCTGGCAAATGCCTGGCTGGTGGATGGGCGCGCCATGGACCGTGAAAAAGTACATGGACGACGTCTTTACCGAAGGTCACGGCGCGCTGTATGCCAGCGACGGCCGCACCCGCTCTGATGCATCGAAGAAATACGGCTCCGGCGGCCTGATCCAGGGGAAAAAATACATGCTCTCCCTGACCTGGAACGCACCGATGGAAGCCTTCACCGAAGAAGATCAGTTCTTCCACGGCGTGGGCGTTGACGGTGTTTATCTGCCGTTCCACAAGGCTAACCAGTTCCTCGGAATGGAAGCCCTGCCGACCTTTATCACCAATGACGTGATCAAAATGCCGGATGTGCCACGCTATATCGCAGAATATCGCAAGCATCTCGCGGAAATTTTTGCTTAACTGATGGCATGTTATCAGGAGAAATGACCATGCTTACCGTTATTGCTGAAATTCGCACCCGTCCTGGGCAACATCACCGTCAGGCGGTGCTGGATCAGTTCGCAAAAATTATCCCAACCGTTTTAGAAGAGGCTGGCTGCCACGGCTACGCGCCGATGGTGGACACCGCCGCAGGCGTCAGCTTCCAGACCACCGCCCCGGACTCCATTGTGATGGTTGAGCTGTGGGAGACCGTGGCCCACCTCGAAGCCCACCTGCAAACCCCGCACATGAAAGCGTGGAGCGAGGCGGTGAAAGGTGACGTTCTGGAAACCCATATCCGTATTCTGGAGCAGGGGGTTTAACCTCCACGGTATCGCCGGGCGGCACTGCGTTTGCCCGGCCTACGGTTTTGTAGGCCCGGTAAGCGTAGCGCCACCGGGCAAAACAGAAGCCCGGTAACCTTAGGTTACCGGGCTTTTTTTATCACCTTAAAGCGCAGCTGCTATGCTTATTCCTGATTTCATTGTTATCTGGAGGAAGGAATGGGAATTTTTAACTTCGTTAAAGAAGCAGGTGAAAAGCTGTGGGATAACCTGACCGATCACAAAGGTCAAAGTGATAAAGTCTCGGAGCACCTTAAAAAGCTCAACATACCGGGTGCCGAAAAGGTGCAGGTCAACGTCAACGACGGTAAGGCCGTGGTGACGGGCGACGGGCTGACCCAGGAGCAGAAGGAGAAAATCCAGGTCGCGGTGGGGAACATCGCAGGGGTCAGCGAGGTGGAGAACACCATCACCGCCACCGACACCCAGCATGAAGCCACCTACTACACGGTAAAATCGGGCGACACCCTGAGCGCCATCTCCAAAACCGTGTATGGCGATGCGTCGAAATACAACAAAATCTTTGAAGCCAACCGCCCTATGCTCTCCAGCCCCGATAAAATTTATCCGGGGCAGACGCTGCGTATTCCTGAAGCCTGATAGCGTCGCACAGAGGGACGATAATGAAGATAGCCTGTCTGGGCTGGGGCTCGTTGATATGGAAAAGCGGCTCACTCCCCGTCGCCGGGGAGTGGAAAACCGACGGGCCGTCGCTGCCCGTCGAGTTTTGCCGGGTCAGCGACGGCGGTGAACTGGCTACCGCCATCTGTATGAATGCCCCTGCCGTACCGGTGCTCTGGGCGTGGCTCAACGCGGAAACGCTGAGCGTGGCCTGTCAGGCGTTGCGCGAGCGCGAGGGGATCCCGGAGGAACGTTGTGACGGCATCGGCTCGCTGCCGATCGCCGGTCGCCACACCGGTCTGCTTTCAGAATGGGCAGTGGAGAGAGGTATCGAGGCGGTGATCTGGACCGGACTGCCGCCGAGAAGCGCCTCGCTGGAGGGCCGGGTGCCCACCGTGGACGAAGCCATTGTCTATCTGGACAGCCTGAGCGGCGAGACCCGCCAGCACGCGCGGAACTACATCGACCAGGTGCCGGAGCAGATCGACACGCCTTACCGGCGAGTCATAAAAGAGGTGCTGGGGTGGTGACCTCACCCCAGCTTTTATTTACCAGTACAATTTCCAGCTCTGGGTAAAACGCACCAGAGCTTCTACATAGAAGTAGTCCCCCCAGCTGGCGCACTCATCCACGCCCTTATTGCTGGCGAGGTGATAAACCGAGTGCTTCAGCAGACCGTTGCCCTTCTCCTCTTTGCCCATCAGATAGTGCTTCGTCAGCGAGGACATGATCCCTTTCGCCCACGCCAGATAGCGCTCGCGGTCCGGGTCGGTCGCCGGCAGATGCTTCACCAGCTCCAGCAGGCCGCACACCGCAATCGCCGCCGATGACGAATCGCGCAGGGCGTCGGTGCCCACCAGAGCCAGATCCCAGTGGCAGACATGATCCTCCGGCAGGCGGTTGAGGAAGTAGTTCGCCAGCCGTTTTGACAGGGCGATCATGGTCGCGTCGCCGGTATAGATATAGCTCAGCAGGAAACCGTAAATCCCCCACGCCTGGCCGCGCGACCAGCAGGAGTCATCCGCATAGCCCTGCTGGGTGTTGCCGTAGCGCGGTGCGCCGGTAACCACGTCCATATAGTAGGTGTGGAAGGTCGAAGCATCTTCGCGGATGAGATACGTCGCGGCCTGCATCACGTGGGCTTTAGCGGCCTCGGCAAAGCGCGGATCCCCGGTCTGCTCGGTCGCCCAGTAGAGCAACGGCAGGTTCATGTTGCAGTCGATAATCATCCGCCCGGCCTGTTCCGGATCCGCCAGATCCCCCCACGCCTGGATGATCTTCGCTTTCTCGTGGAAGCGCTCCAGCAGCGCTTCGGCGGCCAGCAGCGAGAAACCGCGCGCCTCACGGCTGCCGGTCAGTCGCCAGTCCGCCACGCAGGAGAGCGTGTAGAGGAAACCGAGATCGTGGGTGTTGGTGTCGCTGCGCCCGGCGATGCGCAGGCCAAACGAGCGGGTGTGTTTCTCGGCCATGGCACGGAATTTTTCATCACCGCTCATCTCCCACGCCAGCCACAGTTGCCCGGTCCAGAAGCTGGTGGTCCACTCGACGTTTTCCGTCAGCGGGTAATACCCCTCCTTGCAGGTTTCTGCCGGAAATTTGTCGCCGAACTCCGTTAAATGACGGCTAATCAGGTCGAGGACGTGGCTGCGCGCCGAGCTTAACTCATCGCTAAAGGCGCGTTCATCCACGGGGGCGGGAATATCGGCCAGACGTTCCTCGGTGATATGACTTAACATAATTCGATTCCTTCTTTGACGGCGTAAATTAGTGGTGTTCTGCAACGTTCAGCGTTTTAGCGCCGCGCCATTTGCTCTGGCAGGCGGATAAGGTAAACGCAGAAATCAGGGTAAAGGTCAGCGCCGTAGCGCCCATGATGATATAGGTCTGCTCAAAGCCGATGCGGTCATACATATAACCGGCCGGTGAGGACACCACGACGTTGCCGACGTAGAGCATCGCCTGATAGCCCAGCAGATACATGGTGGCGTTGACGCGTTTATCGAAATGCTCGGCGATATATTTAAATACCGACACCAGCAGGAGACAGATTTCCAGACCGTACAGCGGCTTGAGAACCGAAATTAACAGGTGCGAGTCGCACATCCCGGAAATAATCAGTCGCGCTCCGACAATCAGGCCGACAATCAAAAGTCCGCGTTTGGCCCCGATAAAGTTAACGAACAGCGGGATCACCATATACATGACGAATTCCATCCCCGACTGCACGGTACCCAGATAGCCAAACACCGCGTTACCCTGGTGAATATCATCGAAGAAGGTGACGAAATAGCGGGAGAACTGCTGCTCGGCGATAAACATCATCCACGCTACCCCCGCCACGTACAGGCAGAAGGCCCAGAACTTGCGGCTGCGCAACAGGGCATAGACGTCCGCCGGAGCGATTTTCTCTTTGGTCAGCACCTCACCGGCATGGGCCGAGTTGGTGTTCACTTTCAGGTTCAGCAGGACGATCAGCATAATCACCGACGCCACGCTGCCCATAATAAAGTTGTACGCCGGGGAGAGGTTAAACAGCAGGCCGGAGAACGAGGAAGCCACCGCCCAACCCAATGAACCCCACATGCGGATCTGACCAAACTCCATGCCATTAAGGCGGCTGAAACGGTCAGAATAGGATTCGCACGCCGCCACGCCCGCATACCAGGCGAAGCTTAAATAGAGCGCGCCGATAATAATCCCCAGCATGGTGTTGGACATTAACAGCGGCTGATAAACGTAAATAAAGAACGGCGCCATCAGGGCGGACATCGCCACCACAAAATAGAGCAGGTATTTGCTCATGCCGATCTTATCCAGAATATAGCCGTAGATCGGTTTCAGAATAACGGAGAAGATCCCGTTAACCGCAAATACGGTACCGATCACCGACCCGCTGAGATTGGCTTTTTGTCCGAGCCAGATCGCCAGCAGGCCAATACTCGCCGACCAGGTAAAGAAATAGAGAAAGATAAAACTGCTGATTTTGTAATATTCAGTTTTGTTATTCATACCATCCTCGCCGATATCCAGGGTAAGGGCTTTATAAAATGAACGACAGCTGACGTTCGCTTCCAGGTGCGCGAATCACCACCTGGTTATTGTTAATGTGCAGTTGGGGGCTTTCCGCCCGGTTTTTATTCTGTGCAGAGGCCGTCACCGCGCAGCAGAGCCAGCTCTCCCCTTTAGGAATGGTGGTGCTGAGCACCGGAATAGCGGCGCATTCGGCAAACATGATGCTGCTGTTTGGCGGCGTCACCACGCTGTCGGGCTGGCGGGTGATGTTTGGTGAGAGATCGACGATGGCGCTGCTGCCGTTGTCCGCGCTCAGATAACTGCCCCGACCGTGCAGCTGCGGCTCAGCTTTGATCACTGCAAACCCGCCCTCGACCGTTTGCAGCGTGCGTGCGCTGTTGATGCGGTGCAGACGCAGATGCCACTCGCCGAAGGGCACCTGCCAGCTCTCGATATGGACGTCATGCCACGGCGACCAGCGCGAAAAAATACAATTTTCGTCAACACGGACTTCCTCGCACTCGCGGCGTCCACGGAAGTAGTTATCGCCATCGGCCAGCAGCAGCATGGAATCGCAGGCGGCGTGCTTGAGGCCGAAACGCCCGCGCTCAATGGTGAAACCAAAGCGGCTGGAGTAGGCAAATTTGGTGTATTTCGCCTCGGTATTAACGTAGTTGTTCAGCTCCAGCTGTCCGGCAGTGAGCAGGGTCACATGATCGGTGTGGATCAGGATCTGCTGGGCATGGGGGATAACGCGCTTTTCGGCCAGCGCTGGCAGCGGCTGTTCGTCGGCCTGCCAGAACGGATGGCTCTCCGGCAGGGCCAGGATCAGGTACGTTTTCAGCGTCCAGTACGGCGAGCCGGGGGAGTTATAGTCCTCGCACATCGCCAGATTCGGGTAAGCGAACCCGAGGGTCAGGATCCCGTCGCGATCGGTAATCGGTTGCTGCTGCCACCAGCGCAGATGGCGGAGGATAATCCCCTTCACGATGCCCGGCGTGAACACCTCCAGCCCGGAGAAGGCCACCGCGCTCCAGAAGGCGACCATCGCGAAGCGGTAGGTCAGGCTGCGGCCAAAGGGCACTGAGGCACCGTCAGCGGCGGACATGTAGATGAAGTCTTCAGCAAACAGACGCGAACGCTGGCGCAGCACCTCTGCCCGCGCCTCATCGCCGCTCAGGGTGGCGTAGATCAGACCATAGAAGTGAAACGCCATTGAGATGTAGTAATCCTTTGGCCGCCCCGGACCGTCGGAGTACCAGCCCTCCCCCAGATAGTAGGCGTCCATCATCGCGAAGCGGCGATCGATGGCCTGCTGGTCATAAGGCAGCCCGGCACGCTTAAAGCCGAGCTGCACCATGATGGCGAAGTAGTTCCAGTTGCTGTCCGGCATCGTCGCATCGGTGATTTGGTTCAGCCAGGCGTGAAGGTTCATCACCTCGCGCTCGCTGAACAGATCGGTGAGTTTGTCCTGCAGCAGCGCCAGCCCGAGACCGTAGGCCGCCATCTCCACCAGACGCTGATCGTAAGGCCCGGCTTCGCCCCAGTAGCCTGTGCTTTGCGGGTTGGTGCCCTGCTTAATGGCGGCGATGTACTTGTCGCTGAACGGCGTGCTGTCGCCTGCGGCCATCAGCGGAAACAGCCCCCACAGCACGCGGGACAGCCCCTCCATCTGCGCCACATCCGTGGCGTAGTGCGCGCTGGTATCGCCCAGCGAAAAGCGGGAGCTACCCGCCGGGAACTGCGTGTCCACTGCTTCCAGCAGAGTGTTCAGCGCCGCCACCAGATCCTGACGGGATGACAACGGATTTGATTTTTCTTTGTTTGCCGCGCACATAGGGTCGTCCTCGTAATCAACTGCGGCAAAGAATAGTTAATCAGCGAGGGACAGAAATGTTAGCCGGGTCACAGGTGTGAGAGATGAATAAACCCGCAGTTGAGGAAATTTAAAAAGGTGGTTTATAAAGAGGCAGGAAAAGGGAAAAATTGAGTTTTATTGCACTATGCGCAAAACACCCACGGCGGAACATCTTGAGCTGATCGCCCTGAACGATACCATCGTGTCGTTCAGTCGCCTGTTCGCCAACACCGTGCGCTACCATCACTGGCACCAGTGTCTGGAAATTCTCTATGTCGAAGAAGGATTTGGCATAGCGATTGTCGATAATCGCCACTACACCATGCGCCCGGGACGGCTGTTTTTCTTTCCGCCTTTTACCCTGCACAAGGTGATGGTCGATCCTCAGGCCGAAGCGAACTATCGCCGCACCATTATTCATCTCGATCAGCATGCGGTCCTGAAGGCGCTGCGTGATTTTCCGCAAACCCAGCAGCGGCTACAGAAGCTGTCGCAGCGCGGAGGGGAGGCCTGGGTGGCGGATATGGCGCACTGCCACAGCCATCTCGATCATCTGTTCAGCTGTTATCCGCCGCCGATGAACAGCGAGCGCGTCGCCAGCCTGCTGATCGGCCTGTTTGCCATGCTGCCGCACGATGACGAAGGCCAGCCCGGTAACAGTCAGGGGATCGCCAGCCAGGTGATGTTCTGGCTGGATGAGCATTACCAGCAAAAATTCAGCCTCGATGCGCTGGCAGGCGAGCTGGGGAAATCCCGCAGCTACGTGTCACGGAAATTCCATGCCGAAACGGGGGAAAAAATTCACGATTATCTGAATACGTTACGCCTGCGCAAAGCCTGCGAAAGTTTGCTGCACTCGGAGGCGAGCGTGCGGGATATTGCCGCGCGGGTGGGGTTTTCGGATGTGACCTATTTTATCAGCGCATTTAAAAAGGGCATCGGAGAGACGCCCTTACAGTATAGAAAGAATCATGCAGCCTGAGGAGATGCCGGGTGGCGGCGATGCCTTACCCGGCCTACAAAATCCGTAGGCCCACGCAAGTCCCGTAGGCCCGTGCAAGCGAAGCGCCGCCGGGCAAATAGCCCGCACGATCCCTGCCGACCGGCATTTTATCAACCTTCAATGTCCGCCAGATCGCCCTTCTCCTGCAGCCAGTTGCGGCGGTCTTCCGAGCGCTTCTTGGCCAGCAGCATATCCATCACCGCGTTTGTCTGCTGCTCGTCTTCATCGCTGATGGTCAACTGCACCAGACGGCGGGTATTAGGATCGAGCGTGGTTTCACGCAGCTGCAGCGGGTTCATCTCGCCCAGCCCTTTAAAGCGCTGCACGTTCGGTTTGCCCTTCTTGCGCTTGAGCTGCTCCAGCACGCCCGCCTTCTCTTCTTCCGTCAGGGCGTAATAGACCTCTTTGCCGAGATCGATACGGTACAGCGGCGGCAGCGCCACGTGGACATGACCGTTTTTCACCAGCGTACGGAAGTGCTTCACGAACAGCGCACACAGCAGGGTGGCGATGTGCAGGCCATCGGAGTCCGCATCCGCAAGGATACAGATCTTGCCGTAACGCAGCTGGCTCAGATCCTCGCTGTCCGGATCGATACCGATCGCCACGGAGATGTCGTGCACCTCCTGCGACGCCAGCACCTCATCGGAAGAGACTTCCCAGGTGTTGAGGATCTTACCCTTCAGCGGCATGATCGCCTGATATTCACGATCGCGCGCCTGCTTGGCCGATCCGCCCGCCGAGTCCCCTTCCACCAGGAACAGCTCGGTGCGGTTCAGATCCTGCGCGGTACAATCCGCCAGCTTGCCCGGCAGCGCAGGACCGCTGGTGAGCTTTTTACGCACCACTTTCTTCGCCGCCCGCAGACGACGCTGGGCGCTGGAAATCGCCATCTCGGCCAGCATTTCCGCAGCCTGAACGTTCTGGTTCAGCCACAGGCTGAAAGCATCTTTCACCACGCCGGAGACGAAGGCCGCGCACTGGCGCGAGGAGAGACGCTCTTTGGTTTGCCCGGCAAACTGCGGATCCTGCATTTTGACCGACAGCACATAGGCGCAGCGATCCCAGATATCCTCCGCCGACAGCTTCACGCCGCGCGGCAGGATATTGCGGTATTCGCAGAACTCGCGCATCGCGTCCAGCAGCCCCTGGCGCAGGCCGTTAACGTGCGTCCCGCCCTGCATGGTTGGGATCAGGTTGACGTAGCTTTCGGTCAGCAGCTCGCCGCCTTCCGGCAGCCACAGCAGCGCCCAGTCCACCGCTTCCGTATCACCAGAAAAATTACCGATGAACGGTTTTTCCGGCAGGGTTGGCAGGCCGTTGACCGCTTCGCCCAGGTAATCGTTCAGACCGTCCTGATAGCACCAGCGCTGTTCACTGTTGTTGACCTCATCCTTAAAGGTAATTTCCACCCCAGGGCAGAGGACCGCTTTCGCTTTCAGAATGTGCGTTAAGCGTGAGACCGAGAAACGCGGGCTGTCGAAGAAGCTCTCGTCCGGCCAGAAGTGGACGCTGGTGCCGGTATTGCGTTTGCCGCAGGTGCCGATGACCTTCAAATCCTGGACTTTGTCGCCGTTCTCAAAGGCGATGTTGTACACCTGGCCGTCGCGGCGCACGGTGACTTCAACCCGTTTTGACAGGGCGTTGACCACGGAGATACCTACCCCGTGCAGACCGCCCGAGAACTGGTAGTTTTTGTTGGAGAATTTGCCGCCCGCGTGCAGACGGCAGAGGATCAGCTCAACCGCCGGGACACCCTCTTCCGGGTGAATATCCACCGGCATGCCGCGACCGTCGTCGATCACTTCCAGCGACTGGTCGGCGTGCAGAATAACGTCGACGCGTTTGGCATGACCCGCCAGCGCTTCGTCGACGCTGTTATCAATTACTTCCTGGCCCAGATGGTTTGGGCGCGTGGTATCGGTGTACATCCCCGGACGGCGGCGAACCGGCTCAAGCCCGGTGAGTACCTCAATGGCATCAGCGTTATAGGTTTGCGTCATGATTTAAACTAGCAATTCGCAGCGATTGTCAGAGGCTGTGCAGACCAAGAAAGTCGACAATCTGGGTGAAATGATCCTCAAAGCCCGTGAAGGCATGATTACCGCCCTCTTCTATAGTCTGGCGGCAAGAGGCGTAGTACGCCACCGCCTGGCGGTAATCCAGCACTTCATCACCCGTCTGTTGCAGCAGCCAGATAAGATCTGGCGCTTCCAGCGGATCAATCTGCATAACTTTGAGGTCGTAAATATGGCGTGACTCTAGCACATATTGCTGTCCGGTGTAGGGGTTCTCGTTGTGCCCCAGATAGCCCACCAGCAGCTCAAAAGGCCGTACCGCCGGGTTGACGACCACCGCGGGCACCATAAAGCACTGGGACAGCCAGGTGGCGTAGTAGCCGCCGAGGGATGACCCCACCACGCCAAAGGGCTCGCCGCCGTGCGCCAGGACAATCGCCTCCAGCATTTCGGCGGCTTCGGCCGGGTACGGCGGCAGCTGAGGCACGATCATCTCGACGTGGGGATGATGCACCTCCAGCCACTGTCGAAACAGCGTCGCTTTAGCCGAGCGCGGGGAACTGTTGAATCCGTGCAAATAGAGAAGCGCAGACATCAGTAGCCTTCTGACGCGGTATCCGGGCGGAACTGCGTGCTTTGCAGGCGGCAGACTTCGGTCGTTAACGAGCCGTCGGCATGCAGTTCCAGCCAGCGCCAGCCTGGGGCAATGGTGTCTAAAGTGAAGTTTGCGCAGTGCGGTTTGAACTGCACGCAGGTGGACGGCGTAGCCAGCAGGCGACGACCGTTCCAGTCGAGATCCAGCTCCTGGTGAATATGGCCGCAGAGTAAGTTATTAACCCGCGGGAATTTCATCAGCACCTGATCGAGAGCGGCAGAGTTGCGCAGGCTGTGCTGATCGAGCCAGCTGCATCCTGCCGGCAACGGATGATGATGCAATAAAAGCAGAGTATGGCGCTCAGGATCGGCCGCCAGCTTTGCTTCGAGCCACTCCAGCTGAAACTCGCTCAGCTCGCCGTGCGGCACGCCAAAAACCTGGCTGTCGAGCAGCAGGATTTGCCAGTTGTCGCCCGAGTGGACCCGCTTCGCAGGGGAAATCCCCGCATCCTGAAGCGCGCTGTACATCGAAGGTTGAAAATCGTGATTACCGGGTAACCAGACGCAGGGCGCGTTAAAGCTCGCGATACCTTCAGCAAAATGCTGATAAGCCGCGGAGGTTTGATCCTGCGCCAAATCGCCCGTGGCGACAATCAGATCGCATTCGCGCTTCTGGGCATGAATGGCTTCCAGAACAGCCTGATAACTCTCCCAGGTATTAACACCCAACAGGGTTTCATGCTTTTTGGCAAACAGGTGAGTATCAGTAATTTGCAATACCCTGACTGGCGCCCCACCAGCAACAGTCAGGTTCAACAGGCTTTCCAAATGGTGTCCTTAGGTAGGTTTACGACGCTAACAAACCGGAATCGCCATTGCTCCATGTGCTAAACAATATCTTAGCCAGTCGGCTAAAAACTGGTTAATTTGATGCTTTTCGTCACGTTGATGCAACTTTTTATTTGGGTAATCATACCGCGCTTTAAAGCGGAAGATCTGCTGACTTGAACACACTTCAGCGACCATCGCGTCATGGTAGAGCCGCACCGTCATTGACGGCAGGCTCCAGTAGCTGATGGACGGCGCGGTTTGCTCAATTTCCACCAGCGTAGTGTAACGGGTTGATTCAACAATGGTTAACCGATACTGCGCGTTGCTCACCTGATAGCTCACTGTTTCACCGACCGCGTCGTTACGTGGCAGTAATCGGCGCAATTGTGCGAAATTGGTCTCGCACAGGCGCATCATTTCAGGGAAGTCAGGTGTATAACGCTTCATTTTTTCCACTCGTTTCGTAATTCCTGATAATGCAGCTGTAGCCATTGCAAAGCGATGACAGAAGCCGCGTTGTCGATTTTCCCCTCTTTTACCCATTGATAAGCCTGCTCCCGACTTACCACATGAACACGAATATCTTCGTTTTCATCAACCAGACCGTGAATCCCTTGCGCGGTCGTGGCGTCCACTTCGCCAACCAGAACTGACAGGCGCTCGCTGGTGCCCCCGGGGCTTGCCAGATAGCTGGTGATCGGTTTTGTCCGACCAACGTCCAGCCCGGCCTCTTCTATTGCCTCGCGGCGGGCGACATCTTCCGGCGTTTCGCCCTCTTCGATCATCCCGGCCACCATCTCCAGTAACCACGGGCTTTCGCTGGTATCCAGCGCGGCAATGCGGATCTGCTCTATCAGTACCACTTCGTCACGCACTGGGTCAAAGGGTAGCAAGACTGCGGCATGCCCGCGCTCAAAAATTTCGCGTCTGACTTCGCCACTCATTTCACCGTTAAACAAACGATGGCGAAAACGGTATAATTCCAGTGAAAAAAATCCGCTGTAGAGCGTTTCTCGTGCAATAATTTCTACATCGTTTTTTGTAAAAGTCACTGGCAACTTTTCTGGTTTATCCATATTTGCATCCTGGTATAAATGGTGGCGTTAAGGTTAAATTCAATTCTGCTAAACTGCGGTTTCTACTACAGTATGGTAAATTGGTGCAAGTTACTGCCGCATGGCACGGAACGCCAACCTTTTGCAGTGGCGAAGTCTGCTAGAATCGGTAGATATTTTTTAATTAGATCAGCGCTAACTAAGCTTCACAACAAGGAAAGCAAATGAAGAAATTGCTCCCCATCCTCATCGGCCTGAGCCTGACGGGTTTCAGCGCGTTGAGTCAGGCAGAAGACCTGATACAGGTTTACAAGCAGGCACGTCTGAGCAACCCGGAACTGCGTAAATCCGCTGCCGATCGTGATGCTGCCTTTGAAAAAATTAATGAAGCACGCAGCCCATTATTACCACAGCTGGGTTTGGGTGCCGACTACACCTACAATAACGGTTACCGTGATGCGAACGGCGTCGACTCTAACGTCACCAGCGGTTCGCTCCAGCTAACCCAGACGCTGTTTGATATGTCCAGATGGCGTAACCTGAGCCTGCAGGAAAAATCTGCCGGTATTCAGGATGTCACCTATCAGACCGACCAGCAGACGCTGATCCTCAATACCGCAACCGCCTACTTCAGAGTGTTGAGCGCGATCGATACGCTCTCCTACGTTGAAGCACAGAAACAGGCTATCTATCGTCAGCTCGATCAGACCACCCAGCGTTTCAACGTGGGCCTGGTGGCGATCACCGACGTGCAGAACGCCCGTTCACAATACGATAATGTGCTGGCCAACGAAGTTACCGCGCGTAACGACCTGGATAACGCCGTCGAAGAGCTGCGTCAGGTCACCGGTAACTACTACCCGCAGCTGGCATCGCTGAACGTTGAGCACTTCAAAGCCGAAAAGCCGCAGGCGGTGAATGCCCTGCTGAAAGAGGCTGAAAACCGTAACCTCAGCCTGTTGCAGGCTCGTCTGAGCCAGGATCTGGCCCGCGAGCAGATTCGCCTGGCGCAGGATGGCCATCTGCCTACCCTGAGCCTGAGCGCCTCCAGCAGCATTTCTAACACCAGCTACAGCGGTTCCAGAACCGGTAATGGTCAGTACAACGACAGCGACGTTGGCCAGAACAAAATCGGCCTGAACTTCTCCCTGCCAATCTATCAGGGCGGCCAGGTCAATTCGCAGGTCAAACAGGCGCAGTACAACTTTGTGGGTGCCAGCGAGCAGCTGGAAAGCGCGCACCGCAGCGTAGTGCAGACCGTGCGTTCCTCCTTCAACAACGTGAACGCCTCTGTCAGCAGCATCAACGCCTACAAACAGGCCGTGGTCTCTGCCCAGAGCTCACTGGATGCGTCGGAAGCCGGCTACTCGGTGGGTACCCGTACCATTGTTGACGTGCTGGACGCGACCACCACGCTGTACAACGCTAAACAACAGCTCTCCAATGCGCGTTACAACTACCTGATCAACCAGCTGAACATCAAGCAAGCGCTGGGTACGTTGAACGAGCAGGATCTGGTGGCGCTGAACGGTTCATTAGGTAAGCCGATCTCCACTACGCCAGAAGCCGTGGCGCCGGAAAACCCACAGCAGGATGCTTCTGCTGACGGTTACACCGCCGCTGCTGCACGCACCACCAGCAACTGATGCTGCTACCCGGTCTGGGTTCACCAGGCCGGGTAAATCCTCCCAGTCCGACAAAAATACGTAAGCCAACGTAAAGATCCCCCAGTTTCGCCCCCGTCGCTTCAATTTCCACCACTCATCCTCTATTCTGAGCGTTATTTTCTGTGTTTTACCACTGGGTCCTGGAAGACAATTATGAAACGGACAAAATCCATTAATCACGCCTCGTTCCGCAAAAGCTGGAACGCGCGTCATTTCACCCCTGTCGCTCTGGCGCTGAGCGCCGCGTTTATGCTGGCAGGCTGTGAAAAAACCGACGAAACGGTTTCTCTCTATCAGAATGCCGATGACTGTGCGGCCGCTACCGGCAAAAGCGCGGAGTGTACTACCTCGTACAACAACGCCCTGAAGGAAGCGGAACGTACCGCGCCGAAATACGCCAGCCGTGAAGACTGCGTGGCAGAGTTCGGTGAAGGCCAGTGCCAGCAGGCACCGGCCCCGGCTCAGGCAGGCACCGCGCCAGCAGAAAACCAGGCGCAGGCACAGTCCAGCGGCAGCTTCTGGATGCCGCTGATGGCGGGTTACATGATGGGCCGTCTGATGAGCGGCGGCGCAGGCTATCAGCAGCAGCCGCTGTTCAGCTCGAAGAATCCGGCCAGCCCGGCTTACGGCCAGTACACCGATGCCAGCGGTAAAGGTTACGGTGCAGCCCAGCCAGGCCGCACCATGAACGTACCTAAGACCGCGATGGCGCCAAAACCGGCCACCACCAGCACCGTTACCCGCGGCGGCTTCGGTGATTCTGTTGCCAAACAGAACACCATGCAGCGTAGCGCGGCCGGTACCTCAACACGCTCTATGGGCGGCTGAGAATGGAACGAGTCAGTATTGTTGAGCGCCCGGACTGGCGCGAAAAAGCCACCGAATACGGTTTCAACTTTCACACCATGTACGGCGAGCCGTACTGGTGTGAAGATGCCTATTACCAACTGACCCTCGCCCAGGTTGAAAAGCTGGAAGCGGTCACGGCAGAGCTGCATCAGATGTGCCTCAAGGTCGTGGAAAAGGTCATTGCCAGCGATGAACTGCTGACCAAATTCCGCATTCCGAAGCACACCTGGGGCTTTGTGCGTCAGTCATGGCTGACGCATCAGCCATCGCTCTACTCGCGCCTCGACCTGGCGTGGGACGGCACCGGCGAGCCCAGGCTGCTCGAGAACAACGCCGATACGCCCACCTCGCTGTATGAAGCGGCCTTCTTCCAGTGGATCTGGCTGGAAGATCAGCAGAACGCGGGCCGTCTGCCGGAAGGCAGCGATCAGTTCAACAGCCTGCAGGAAAAGCTGATCGAACGTTTCGCTGAACTGCGCGAGCAGCACGGCTTCAATCTGCTGCACTTTGCCTGCTGTCGTGACACGGTCGAAGATCGCGGCACGGTGCAGTATCTGCAGGATTGCGCCGCCGAAGCGGAGGTCGCCACTGAATTCCTCTATATAGAAGATATCGGGCTGGGCGAAAAAGGTCAGTTCACCGACACCCAGGATCAGGTGATCAGTAACCTGTTCAAGCTCTATCCGTGGGAATACATGCTGCGCGAAGTGTTTTCCACCAAGCTGGAAGATGCGGGCGTGCGCTGGCTGGAGCCGGCGTGGAAAAGCATTATCTCCAACAAAGCCCTGCTGCCGCTGCTGTGGGAGATGTTCCCGGATCATCCGAATCTGCTGCCGGCGTACTTCGCGGAAGATGACTATCCGCAGATGGATAAGTACGTCAAAAAGCCGATTTTCTCCCGCGAGGGTGCCAACGTGTCGATTATCGAAAACGGTAATACCGTGGAAGCGGTAGAAGGCCCGTATGGCGAAGAGGGGATGATCGTCCAGCAGTTCTGTCAGCTACCGAAGTATGGCGACAGCTATATGCTGATCGGCAGTTGGCTGATCAACGATCAGCCAGCCGGGATTGGTATTCGTGAAGATCGGGCGCTGATCACCCAGGATCTGTCCCGCTTCTATCCGCATATTTTTGTGGAGTAGTTTGTGGTGCCGGGTGGCGGCTTCGCCTTACCCGGCCTACAAATCCGCAGACCCGGCAAGCGCAGCGCCGCCGGGCGATTTACCCCACCTGCACCGACAACATACTCAAACTGCCCATCTCGATGCCATCCACCGGTATGGTAACAGGCTCCTTACCGTCCCACGCCCCCAGGATATAGAGCAGCGGCAGGAAGTGTTCCGCCGTCGGGTTCGAGAGCGAGCCGCCGTCGTGCGCCAGATAATTGACCAGCGGATGTTCTTCTGCCGCACCCTGCCAGTTCAGGTTCGTTTTCACGTAATCATTGAAGGATGTCGCCCACGGATAAGGCGTGTTTTCCCCGTGCCAGCGGGCGGTGCGCAGGTTATGCACCACGTTGCCGCTGGCCACCAGCATAATACCTTCATCACGCAGAGTCGCGAGCTTACGGCCCATCTCCAGGTGCCAGGCCGCAGGTTTGGTGCTGTCGATGCTGAGCTGCACCATCGGGATGTCGGCATCCGGGTACATCTTGATCAGCACGCCCCAGGAGCCATGGTCAAACCCCCACGCCTCTTTATCGAGGGTGACAGGGATCGGGGCCAGCAGATCTACCAGCTGCTGCGCCAGCGCCGGGGATCCCGGTGCCGGATAGTGGGTGTCGTAAAGCGCCTGCGGGAAACCGCCAAAATCATGGATGGTTTTCGGTGTTTCCATGGCGGTGACGCCGGTTCCACGGGTAAACCAGTGTGCAGACACCACCACGATAGCCTTCGGACGCGGCAACGTCTCGCCCAGATGCCGCCAGGCGCGGGTGTAGACGTTATCTTCCAGCACGTTCATCGGGCTACCGTGACCCAAAAACAGCGCTGGCATACGAGATGAAGTCATGATGATATCCTTACACAAGGTGTCGATTTGATAGCTTTACCTTACCCGTAATCCGGATAAGATGAACTCAGATAACCATGATGAAGATCATCAGGAAATTTGAATGTAAGGGATCTGTAAAGGCGTCTGTACCCGCTCGCGTTACGCGCGTTTAGCCTTTAATATGAATGAGAATCATTATCATAAGGAGAGGTGAATGTCAGTTCCCCTGATTCTGACTATTCTTGCAGGCGCAGCCACTTTTATCGGCGCCATGCTCGGCGTACTGGGCCAGAAGCCCTCTAACCGGCTACTGGCCTTTTCTCTCGGCTTTGCGGCCGGCATTATGCTGCTTATCTCCCTGATGGAGATGCTGCCCGCAGCCCTCGGCACGGAAGGCATGTCGCCGGTGCTGGGCTACGGAATGTTTGTCATTGGCCTGCTGGGCTACTTTGCGCTGGATAAGATGTTACCCCACGCGCACCCGCAGGATCTGATGCAAAAAGGCAGTCAGCCGCTGCCCGGTAACCTGCGACGCACCGCGCTGCTGCTGACTCTGGGCATCAGCCTGCATAACTTCCCTGAGGGCGTCGCCACCTACGTGACTGCCAGTAATAATCTGGAGTTGGGTTTTGGCATTGCGCTGGCGGTGGCGCTGCACAATATCCCCGAGGGGCTGGCGGTGGCGGGCCCGGTTTATGCCGCTACCGGCTCCAAGCGTAAAGCGGTGTTCTGGGCGGGTATTTCCGGCATGGCGGAGATCGCGGGCGGCGTGCTGGCGTGGTTGATCCTCGGCAGCCTGATTTCGCCGGTGGTGATGGCAGCCATTATGGCGGCGGTGGCAGGGATTATGGTGGCGCTGTCGGTGGATGAGCTGATGCCGCTCGCCAAAGAGATCGACCCGAACAACAATCCCAGCTATGGGGTACTGTGTGGAATGTCGGTGATGGGGCTCAGTCTGGTGCTACTCCAGACGGCAGGAATTGGCTAAAAAAAACGCCGGGTTAACCCGGCGTTTTTTATGATGCGTTATCAGCTGGCTTTGCGCTCGTGCGCCTGGCGGTACGCCACCAGATCTTCGATGGTGACCACAGCCATGTTGTGTTTGCCGGCAAACTCGATGCACTCCGGCGCGCGCGCCATTGAGCCATCATCATTGGTCAGTTCACAGAGCACACCGGCAGGCTTGAAGCCGGCCAGGGTCACCAGGTCGATGGTCGCTTCGGTGTGGCCGCCGCGAGTCAGAACGCCGCCCGGCTGCGCGCGCAGCGGGAATACGTGGCCCGGACGGTTCAGGTCAGAAGGTTTTGCGCCATCGGCAATGGCTGCACGTACGGTGGTCACGCGGTCAGCAGCAGACACGCCGGTGGTCACACCGCTGGCCGCTTCGATGGTCACGGTAAAACCGGTGCCATAGGCGCTGGTGTTGTTCTCTACCATCATCGGCAGTTCCAGCTGCTTACGGCGATCTTCGGTAATACACAGGCAAACAATACCGCTGCCGTGACGGATGGTCAGCGCCATCTGCTCAACGGTCATGGTTTCGGCGGCGAAAATCATATCGCCTTCGTTTTCACGATCTTCATCGTCAAGCACCATCACGCCGCGACCTTCGCGAAGCGCAGCAAGCGCGTGTTCTACACGGTCAGCAGAGGTGCCGAAAGAGGAAAGGAGCGTCTGATTCATGGTAAAAAAACCTCATTAAAATTATGGTTACCAGAATCAGGGCAGTCTTAGGAGCGCCGTAGTACGGCAAAAAAATAACGTGAGCGGGCCTCGCCCGGCTGGTTCGTTACTCTCTCCCATCCGGACTTTAACCGTCGGCCCCGGAATTACACCGGATCTGCTGACCTTTGAGTTTGCACCCAAAGCGCTCGCGGGCTTTCAGCGTAGCGCTGATTTACCGCCGGTGGGGAATTTCGCCCCGCCCTGAGAATAAGCGGGATAACTATAACGCTAATGATTATGTTCGGCAACGCATAAGCTTCACACAATTCTGGTTTAAGGATCGCGGTTACGCGCTACAATGGTCGTTAACACCTTTTCTTCAAGGGAACTACCATGATCGACCCAAAAAAAATTGAACAACTTGCCCGCCAGGTCCATGAATCCATGCCGAAAGGCGTACGTGAGTTTGGTGATGATGTTGAGAAGAAGATCCGCCAGGTGCTGCAGTCTCAGCTGATGCGTCTGGATCTGGTCAGCCGTGAAGAATTTGACGTGCAGACGCAGGTGCTGCTGCGTACCCGCGAGAAAATCGCCCTGCTGGAACAGCGTCTGACCGAGCTGGAAAACCGCAGCGTCGTTGACGAAGTGAAACCGGCTCCGGCAATCCCACCGGTGGATGATGAAGCATAAGTGCAGCCTGTAATGCCCGGTGGCGCTTCGCTTACCGGGCTTACACACCGCACGATCTGTAGGCCCGTGTAAGCGTAGCGCCGCCGGGCATTTACAGACGACTACTGACTGTCTTTCTGGATCTTCTTAATGATGTTGGTGGTTGAACACCCGTCCTCAAAGTTGAGCACCATCACTTCTCCGCCGTTGGCCCACACCTCTTCGCTACCTGCGATCTGTTCAGGCTTGTAGTCACCGCCTTTGACCAGCAGATCCGGCAGGATCCCGGCAATCAGGCGCTGCGGCGTGTCTTCCTCGAACGAGACCACCCAGTCCACCGCTTCCAGCGCGCCGAGTACGATCATGCGCTGCTCAAGCGGGTTCACCGGCCGGGTCTCGCCTTTCAGGCGTTTGGTGGAGGCATCGCTGTTGACCGCCACAATCAGACGGTCGCCCAGCTTGCGCGCGTTCGCCAGATAAGAGACATGGCCCGCGTGCAGAATGTCGAACACGCCGTTGGTCATCACCACTTTCTCGCCACGCTTACGTGCCGCGGCTACCGCCACTTTCAGCTCCTCTTCGCTCATCACGCCAAAACCGGTATCGGCGCGACCGCGCACCGCGTTTTCCAGTTCGATTGGCGAAACGGTAGAGGTCCCCAGCTTACCCACCACCACGCCTGCGGCGGCATTGGCAAAGTAGCAGGCCTCTTCCAGCGTATTACCCGCGGCCAGGGTGGCTGCGAGCACGCCGATAACCGTATCACCGGCACCGGTGACGTCATACACTTCCTGCGCCTGGGTTGGCATATGCAGCGGCGCTTTGCCCGGCTGCAGCAGGGTCATCCCCTGCTCGGAGCGGGTCACCAGCAGCGCGGAGAAGTCGAAATCGGCGATGATCTTCATGCCGCGCTCAACGATCTCATCTTCGGTTTTGCATTTACCCGCCACGGCTTCGAATTCGGACAGGTTCGGCGTGAGCAGCGTTGCCCCGCGATAGCGCTCGAAGTCGGTGCCTTTCGGGTCGATCAGCACCGGTACACCGGCAGTACGCGCCAGCGTAATCATCTGCTGCACGCTGGCCAGCGCCCCTTTAGCGTAATCGGAGAGCACCAGCGCGCCGATGTTGCCCAGCGCCTGGTTGATGCGCTCGTGTAGCGGCTCAGGATCCACGCCTTCAAAACCCTCTTCAAAGTCGAGGCGGATCAGCTGCTGGTTACGCGACAGCACGCGCAGCTTGGTGATGGTCGGGTGCGTCGGGACAGAAACAAAATCACATTTGACGTTCACATCCGCCAGCGTCTTACTCAGCGCCCGCGCGGCGTCGTCGATGCCGGTCAGCCCCACCAGACGCGAATGCGCGCCGAGAGAAGCAATGTTCATCGCCACGTTTGCCGCGCCGCCAGGACGCTCTTCAATGGTATCCACCTTCACCACCGGGACCGGGGCTTCCGGGGAAATGCGGCTGGTTGGCCCATACCAGTAGCGATCCAGCATCACATCGCCAACCACCATAACTCCAGCACGTTCAAACTCTGGCAGTGTTACTTTCATTCCTGACTCCAGAAAGATTCACAATTTGCGCGCGATAATATCACACTTGTTTTGTTACGCACGGTTCCACCAGCCACTTCTGCCAGCAGGTCCGCACCAGCTCTCGCTCGGCGTTAAAGCAGTCGAGCGGCAGATGACCCGGCTGCTCCTGCAGGGCCAGATGGTGCAGCTCATCGCGCAGGGTGGTGTAGGCGCGGGTCAATGCCAGCGCCTCGTGCTCGTCCATAATGTCGTTTTGCGCCAGCAGCTCCAGAATGCGCACGTTATCCGACCAGCGGGTGAGCTTCGGCTTGCTGTGGGCGTCACGCAGCACCAGATATTGGGTGATAAATTCAATGTCGGTGATGCCGCCCTCGTCGGCTTTGATATCAAAGCGATCCCGGTGTTTATTTCCCAGATGGGCGCGCATCTTCTCGCGCATCTCGCGCACTTCGGTTTGCAGCGTCGGCCCCTCGCGCGTGGCGGTGAGCACGTCGCGGCGAATGGTATCAAACTGCGCTTTCAGCTGCGGATCGCCATACACCACCCGGGCGCGCACCAGGGCCTGATGCTCCCAGGTCCAGGCCTCGTTCTGCTGATAATCCGCGAAGGAATCGGTAGAGGTAACCAGCATCCCCGCCGCCCCGGACGGACGCAGACGGGCATCCACCTCATACAGAATGCCGGACGAGGTACGGGTGCTGAACAGGTGCATGATGCGCTGGGCGAGGCGCAGGTAGAACTGACGGCCGTCGATCTCGCGCTCGCCGTCGGTCATCACATCCACCGGGCAGTCGTGCAGGAAGATCAGATCCAGATCGGAGCTGTAGCCCAGCTCCCAGCCGCCCAGTTTGCCGTAGCCCACCACCGCAAAACCGCGTCCTTCGCGATCGGCCAGATGCTTCGGCTGGCCGTAACGGGCCACCATCTGCACCCACGCCTGATGGACTACCGCATCGATAATTGCTTCCGCCAGCCATGTTAAGTGATCGCTCACTTTCATCACCGGCAGCGTCCCGGAGATATCCGCCGCCGCCACGCGCAGCAGCTGCGCCTGCTTAAACTGACGCAGCGCCTCCAGCTGCTGCTCTTCGTCCTCTTCCGGCACGCGCAGCAGATACTGGCGCAGCTCATCGCGATAGGCGTCGGTCGCCGTCGGCTGGTAAAGGGTGTTGGGATCGAGCAGCTCGTCCAGCAGCAGCGGATAGCGCGCCAGCTTGCTGGCAATCATCGGCGAGGCAGCGCAGAGCGAAATCAGGTGCTTGAGCGCACCCGGGAACTCGCTGAGCAGCTCCAGATAGGTGGTACGGGTGATGATCCCACTCAGCAGCGGGGTCAGACGCGACAGCGGCACCGGGGCATCGGCCCGGGAGCAGACGTCGCTGAGCAGATGCGGCATCAGGTGATCCAGCACCTGGCGACCGCGTGGGCCAATGGCGCGCTTGTTCAGCTCAAGGCGGAAATCAGCGATCAGCGCTACTACCCGATGGCGATCGTCATCGCTGAGATGGGTCAACACCGGGGTGGTATCGTCCTCCTGCAGCGCATCCTGCCACAGCTCGCGCCAGTGCTCGGACAGCTCATCGTCCTGGGATTCGCTCTCGTCGTCGCCGATCAGATCGTTAAATATGCGGCGCACCGCCGCCATGTGCGCATCCAGCGCGTCGATCAGCGCCTGCCAGTCGTCCAGCCGCATCCCCCAGGCGAGGCGGGTGCGGTTAAGCTCATCCCCCGGCAGGGTCTGGGTCTGTTCGTCATTAATGCTCTGGAGCAGGTTCTCCAGCCGCCGTAAAAAGAGGTAGGCCTCGCGCAGGATCCGGTCATCGCCTTCCGGCAGCAGGTTCAACTGGGCGATGGCGGCCAGGGTGGGCAGCAGGGAGCGGGACTGCAGCGAGGGCTCGCGCCCGCCGCGGATCAGCTGGAATACCTGAACGATAAACTCGATCTCGCGGATGCCGCCCGCCCCCAGCTTGATGTTGTCTTTCAGGCCGCGACGACGCACTTCCCGGGCAATCATTCCTTTCATGTTGCGCAGCGACTGAATGACGCTGAAATCAATGTAACGACGGAAGACGAACGGACGCAGCATGGCGCGCAGCTCGTTGGCATACGCATCGCCGGTATCGCCCATGA
This sequence comes from Leclercia sp. TB492, assembly GCF_049974505.2. Classification (NCBI taxonomy): domain Bacteria; kingdom Pseudomonadati; phylum Pseudomonadota; class Gammaproteobacteria; order Enterobacterales; family Enterobacteriaceae; genus Leclercia; species Leclercia sp. TB492. Next base: position 4,004,270 of record NZ_CM127572.1, read on the forward strand.
TCCGCGCCTTCACCATCGCGTAGCGTTCCCAGTCGCGCCCCTGCTCCTGGTAATAATCCTCCAGCGCGGCAAAGCTCAGCACCAGCGGGCCGCTGTCGCCGAACGGGCGCAGGCGCATATCCACCCGGTAGACAAAGCCGTCCTGGGTTGGTTGATCCAGGGCCTTGATCAGCCGCTGTCCCAGCCGGGTGAAGAACTGGGCGTTATCCAGCTCGCGACGTCCGCCGCGGGTGGCCCCCTTCTCCGGCCAGGCGAAGATCAGATCGATGTCCGAGGAAAAATTGAGTTCGCCGCCGCCCAGTTTGCCCATGCCTAAAATCAGCAGCGGCTGCGGGGTGCCGTCCTCGCTGCACGGGGTGCCCCATTCGCGGCAGCAGGCGTCGTACAGCCAGTCGCGGGCGGCGACGATCAGCGTCTCCGCCAGGTGACTTAACTGCTGCAACGTGCTCTCTTCACTCACCAGCATCAGCGCCTGCGCCCAGGCGATGCGCACCATCACCCGACGACGGAACTGGCGCAGCGCGCGCATCAGCGCGGTTTCATCGCTGATTTCCGCCAGCGCGTCCTGTAACCACTGCGCGTAGTGCTGCCACTCGTCCGCCTGGGGTGGCGAAGCCTCAAGCTCCGCCAGCCAGTCAGGATGGGCGGTAACGCTCTCCTGCACAAAGTCGCTGAAAGTCAGCACCTGGCGGGCCTGATCGCTTAACGACGAGGCGGGTAATGCTTCCGGCAGACGCTCACATACCGTCTGCCACTGCTGCTGTAAGGGTGAAGAAAGCGGCATCATGGGGGTTCCTTGCCTGCGTTAACGTTTTCCGCTGTGCAGCCAGAATGGCTCCTGCGAAATGGCTTCGTTGCGGAAATGCTCAATTTCAATGTGCTGGCGGGTCTTGATGGCATACAGCAGCCCTTGCCAGTTCTCCAGCCATGCGCGGGCGACCGGTCCGTCATAGGCCCCTGCCAGCAGCAGAATGCTGTCGACGTTACGCGCCAGCCGGATCAGCTGATCGCCATACTGATCGCCCAGCGGATGCCCGAAAATGGTTTTCAGTTCAGCGGCGTGACGGGACAGGTGGATGTCGGCGAAACGCTTGAAGTTTTCCGCCATTTTGGTCTCCCCCTTCGCATCGAGGAAGCTGCGCCAGCCGCGGGTCACCAGGAACTCGGTGAGCGCCAGCTTAGCGATAGCGGTTTGCGGGCTGTAGACCGCCGTCTCGGCAGAAACATCAGAGGCCATCAGGGCGTCGGCCTGGGTCAGCAGATCACGTAAGTGAGCACTCGCTTTACGCGGCACAATGCCGCCGAACAGCGTCAGGCTGTGACGCACCAGCGCCATCGCCGCCAGCACGTGCTCTTTTGCGCCTTTCACGCCGCGGATCCACAGCTCTTCGTGGTATTGCCACTGGCTCAGCGCCAGCTCCAGCGAGGCTTCAAAGCCCTGCTCGACGGAAGATTTCGGCGCGACGCGCAGAATTTCGGTCGGCTTCAGGAGGCGTGGCGCGTTGCCCTGGGCCAGATGATAGCCGCGAGCGGCTTTGCTCAGGCTGCCCTGACGCAGGCCGCTCTGGGTCACCAGCTTGCGGGCCAGCTTCAGCACGTCATCGGCGTGGCCTTCCAACAGCTCAAGCTCCAGCTCGCAGATCGGCTCCTGGAACTCGCCCGCTTTTACTTCACCCAGGTCGAGGGCGATTTCGATCCGGCTTTTACCTTCGTTCACCAGCCACTTCTCGCGCCAGAAATCGGTGCTGAACAGCGGGCTGACGCTCTCCGACAGCCCGTCTGGCAGCCCACCTTCCGGCCACACTTCCGCCGGGAAGCGCGCCAGCTCCAGCTCGGGCTGGCCAATCTCAATGTTGTATTCCGGGCGCTGATGCAGGCCGCCGACCACGCGACCACCGATTTTCATGGTCATCTCATAACGCCCGTCCACGCCGCGGATGCGCAGACCCCGGTCGTGACGGCGCAGCCACAGGTCCTGGGTTTCGTAATAGATGTTGAGCAGCTGCACCGGCGCGTAATGCTCGCCGTTCAGCTGATGCAGGTGATTTCGCAGCGCGTCAACGCTGCCGCTTTCAACGATAAACTTTAATTCGATTTCCTGAGCCATGGCCTTGTTCTTTTGATTGCAACATCGCGGGGTAAATTACGGCGAACTTACTCGCCACTTTTTTGTCAGTAGATAGTATTTTGCGCCAGATTGCCACGCAATGGGCAATTTGACGGGCGTAAAGTTTGCTACAGTGGCCATCAGGGCACAGAGGATTCCGAATGCTGACGAATCCTTTGAGCCTGAAGACTGTTTCCACTAATATCGTTCCACTTTTTATGAAAATAACGACTGCCTGATGCCTAAATTACGCCTGATCGGACTGACATTACTTGCTTTAAGCGCCGCGACCGTGGTCCACGCAGAAGAGAAGCGCTACGTTTCTGACGAACTGAACACCTGGGTACGCAGTGGTCCGGGTGACAATTATCGCCTCGTGGGTACGATTAATGCCGGCGAGGAAGTGGTGCTGTTGCAGAGCAATGCGGAATCCAACTATGGCCAGGTACGCGACAGCAGCGGCCGTACCGCCTGGATCCCCCTGAAAGAGCTTAGCACCGACCCGAGCCTGCGCACCCGCGTGCCGGATCTGGAAAACCAGGTCAAAACCCTGACCGACAAGCTGACCAATATCGACGCCACCTGGAACCAGCGCACCGCTGAAATGCAGCAGAAAGTGGCCCAGAGCGACGGGGTGATCAACGGCCTCAAAGATGAGAACCAGAAGCTGAAGAACGAGCTGATCGTCGCCCAGAAAAAGGTGAGCGCGGCCAACCTGCAGCTGGATGACAAACAGCGCACCATCATCATGCAGTGGTTTATGTATGGCGGCGGCGTGCTGGGTATGGGTCTGCTGCTGGGTCTGGTGCTGCCACATCTGGTGCCGAGCCGTAAACGTAAAGACCGTTGGATGAACTAAGTCGCCATCTCTGCCACACTTACGTATTATTTTGCCAATATTTGATACGGGAGAGTGTGGCGTGAAGATTTATCTGGTCGGTGGTGCGGTTCGTGATGCGTTGTTAGGTCTGCCGGTCAAAGATAAGGACTGGGTGGTGGTGGGAGCCACCCCTCAGGCCATGCTCGATGCGGGTTACCAGCAGGTAGGCCGCGATTTCCCTGTCTTTCTGCACCCGCATAGCCGTCAGGAGTACGCCCTGGCGCGTACCGAGCGCAAATCCGGCGTCGGCTATACCGGGTTTATCTGCCATGCCGACCCTGATGTCACCCTCGAAGACGATTTGCAGCGCCGGGATCTGACCATCAACGCCCTCGCACAGGATGAAAACGGTCATATCGTCGATGCTTACGGCGGTAAACAGGATCTGCAAAACCGCATCCTGCGCCATGTTTCCCCTGCCTTCTCGGAAGATCCGCTCCGCGTATTGCGCGTGGCGCGCTTTGCTGCCCGCTATGCCCATCTGAGCTTCCGCATTGCCGACGAAACCATGGCCCTGATGACGGCGATGACCGACGCGGGCGAGCTGGAACACCTTACGCCTGAGCGCGTGTGGAAAGAGACCGAGAATGCGCTCACCACCCGCAATCCGCAGGTATACTTCCAGGTACTGCGCGACTGTGGGGCGCTCAAAGTGCTGTTCCCGGAAGTGGATGCGCTGTTCGGCGTGCCTGCCCCGGCGAAGTGGCACCCCGAAATTGACACCGGCATCCATACCCTGATGACCCTGAGCATGGCGGCGATGCTGAGCCCCGACGTGGACGTGCGCTTTGCCACCCTCTGTCACGACCTCGGCAAGGGCTTAACACCACCCGAACTGTGGCCGCGCCATCACGGCCACGGCCCGGCCGGCGTCAGGCTGGTTGAAAAAGTCTGCCAGCGCATGCGGGTGCCGAACGAGATCCGCGATCTGGCAAAGCTGGTCGCCGAGTTCCATGACCTGATCCACACCTTCCCCATCCTCAAACCGGCCACCATCGTCAAGCTGTTCGACAGCATCGACGCCTGGCGTAAGCCGCAGCGCGTGGAGCAGATCGCCCTGACCAGCGAAGCCGACGTGCGCGGGCGCACCGGGTTTGAAGCCAGCGACTATCCGCAGGGGCGGTTGCTGCGCGAAGCCTGGGAGGTGGCGAAAGCCGTGCCGACCAAAGCGGTGGTCGAGGCCGGATTTAAAGGGCCAGAGATTCGGGAAGAGTTAACGAAACGGCGGATTCAGGCGGTAGCGGACTGGAAGGAACAGCGTTGCCCTCAGCCAAAAGACTGAGGGCAGTCGGTCATCAGAAGAAGACCACGTAGACCGCGGCCGCCACGATAAAGCGATAGATGGCGAACGGGATAAACGAAATACGCTTGATCAGCTGCAGGAAGGTTTTGATGGCAATCAGCGCCACGATAAAGGCGGTGATAAAGCCCACGGCAAACATCGGAATGTCGCCTACGGTCAGGAAGTGATAGCTCTTGTAGAGATCGAGCGCGGTCGCTCCCATCATCATCGGCACCGCCAGCAGGAACGAGAACTCAGAGGCGGCATAGCGGCTCACGCCCATCAGCATCCCGCCTGAAATTGTCGCCCCGGAGCGGGAGAAGCCCGGCCACAGCGCCAGACACTGGAAGCAGCCAATCATAAACGCCTGGCGGTAGGTCATATCATCCAGACCCGGCGCGCGCGGCTCTTTTGGCTTCAGCAGCTCCGCGGCAATCAGCAGTACGCCACCGACCACCAGCGCGTACATCACGTTAATCGGGTTAAACAGCGATTTAATGGTGTCATGTAACACCAGACCCAGCACCACTGCCGGGATCATCCCGAGCAGAATGTGCAGCAGGGTCAAACGCCCTTTGCCGGAGCCTTCATGCGGCGGGTGACCAAAGTGAATGCCAATCAGCCCGAACAGGCGGCGCCAGAACATCACCACGACCGCCAGAATGGAGCCTAACTGGATCACCACCTCAAAGGTTTTCGCCGTTTCGCCCTCAAACCCCAGCAGATGGCCGACGATAATCATATGGCCCGTACTGGAAACCGGCAGAAACTCTGTCAATCCTTCGACTACACCCAGTATTGCTGCCACCAGCAGGGAGTGCATATCGCTCATCAATAAACCCCTAAAAAGACAAAAAAACGGGTTACCCGGGGGGCAACCGCAGAAGGAACAGCTGTAAGACTGATTTAACAGGAATTGGTTTAACTATTATACCGTTAAATATTTCCTTTCAGATTTTGGCTACGCTCAATGATGACGCCCACATTGGCCGCCCGGGCTACCGCGCCCGGCTTGCTGACTTTGATGCGCACCCACGGGGAATTAAAGCGGCTGAGCAGCAGCTCCGCCACCTCTTCCGCCACGCGTTCCACCAGCGCAAAACGCTGACCTTCCACGTGGCTAATGACGGTTTCGCTGACGTCGGCATAACTGAGACAATCGTTCACATCATCGCTTTTCGCGGCGGCGACGTTATCCCAGCCCATTTCGATATCGAACACTAGCTTCTGTTCGATGGTTTGTTCCCAGTCATACACCCCGATAGTGGTGATTACCGAAAGTTGCTCTATAAATACTATATCCATCACGACCTGCCTGGTTTTTGGCTAAACCGGATACCACTCCCGGCGAATTATGCGTATTATCCACAGATGCTAAGTACAAAACGATATTTTCAAAACGGAACAGCGTTATGAGTGCAATCGCGCCTGGAATGATCCTCCTCGCCTACCTTTGCGGCTCAATTTCCAGCGCCATTCTGGTCTGCCGTATCGCCGGATTACCCGATCCACGCGAGAACGGCTCCGGGAATCCGGGGGCGACCAATGTACTACGAATTGGCGGCAAAGGAGCAGCCGTAGCGGTTCTGATTTTTGACGTCCTGAAAGGCATGCTTCCCGTCTGGGGCGCGTATGCGCTGGGCGTGACGCCACTCTGGCTGGGGCTGATTGCCATCGCTGCCTGCCTGGGCCATATCTGGCCGGTATTCTTCGGTTTCAAAGGCGGTAAAGGCGTGGCCACCGCATTCGGCGCCATTGCCCCTATTGGCTGGGATCTCACCGGCGTAATGGCCGGAACCTGGCTGCTCAGCGTGTTGCTCAGCGGCTACTCCTCTCTTGGCGCTATCGTCAGCGCGCTGATTGCCCCGTTTTACGTCTGGTGGTTCAAACCGCAGTTCACCTTCCCGGTGTCGATGCTCTCCTGCCTGATCCTGCTGCGTCATCATGACAATATCCAGCGCCTGTGGCGTCGTCAGGAGACCAAAATCTGGGCCAGGCTGAAGAGAAAGAAGAAAGATCCGCAGTAAGGCGACTCTGCCCCCCTTTCGCCTGCCCCCTTAGTTATGCCTTATAACCAAATGTGATTTAGATCGTTTTCTTGCGGTGAGTACTCTTTTTGTTCGTACAGCCAACACAACATAAGAAAATGACAGAGATCGCAGATCCAACCTCACTTGCAACGGCAGGAAAAACTCCCGACGGGGAGATCAAATGGGTCCGTAACGCAGCGGACGTCACCCAACTGGTTAATGAAGGCTCCCAGGGCCGGGCCAATGCGCGCATCGTCATCGGCATTGCGCTGGGCGGTATCTTCCTGGATGCCTACGACCTGGGCGCGCTGGCGTTCGGGATCAAAGACATTACCCGCGAGTTCAACCTTACGCCCGCAGGCACCGGCATGGTGGCCTCGGCGATCACCTTCGGCGCAATTGTCGGGGCGCTGATTGGCGGCTACCTGACGGATAAAATCGGTCGCTACCGGGTCTTTATGGCCGACATGGTGTTCTTTGTAGTCGCGGCCATCGCCTGCGCGTTTGCCCCGAACGAGTACGTGCTGGCAGGGGCGCGCTTTGTGATGGGCCTGGGCGTGGGGATCGACCTCCCCGTGGCGATGGCCTTCTTAAGCGAGTTCGCCAGGCTGAAAGGCCCCGGCAACAAAGCCGCCAGCGTCGCCATGTGGTGTCCCACCTGGTATGCCGCAATCAGCATCTCTTACCTGCTGGTGCTCTTCTTCTATGGCGTGCTGCCGGAGACGCACAGTGACTGGCTGTGGCGAATTATCCTCGGCTTCGGGGCGATCCCCGCGCTGGTGATCATTGCCATCCGCAGTAAGTACATGAGCGAATCGCCGGTGTGGGCGGCGAATCAGGGCAACCTGAAAGAGGCGGCCTCGATTCTGCGCAAGGCGTATAACATTAATGCCCACGTGCCGCAGGAGGCGCTCGATCAGCCCGCCCCGGTGGTGAACAAAGCCAGCTGGCGTAACTACCTGAATCTGTTCCGTGGGGTCTATCTGCGCCGCACTACGCTTGCCACGCTGCTGTCGGTTGTGTCGTCCTTCGCCTATAACGCCGTGGCCTTTGGCCTGCCGGTGATTATCTCCAGCTTCTTTGTGCAGTCGATGCTGACCACGATTCTGATCTCCCTGGCCCTGAACCTGCTGTTCGCCTTTGTCGGCGGCCTGCTGGCGGTGCGGCTGGTACCGCGTTTTGGCGCCTGGCGGATGTCGCTGGGGGGTTATAGCTGTCAGCTGATTGCCCTGCTGGTGCTGGCGATTATCGGTCGCCCGGAAGGCGCGGCGGAGGGGATCGCGGCGGTGGCGATGCTGGCCCTGTTCCTGTTCGGCCAGGGCTTTGGCCCGGGGGCGCATACGATGACCTTTGCCTCGCTCAGCTACCCGACCTCGCTGCGCGGTGTGGGTGTGGGGCTGAACCAGACGCTGATGCGCAGCAGCTCAACGCTGTCGCTGTTTATGTTCCCGCTGCTGGTGGCCTCGATGGATACGGCTGTGTTCTGGGTGATCGCCCTGGCGCCGCTGATTGGGTTGGTTTCGCTGCTGGCGATCCGCTGGGAGCCCTCCGGGTATGATATTGATGCGGAGGATTATCGGTGAGTTTCTCTTTTCAAGGAGTGGAATCGTTCCGTTCACTATCACTCCTCTGCTTTATGTATAACCCGCTGCGGTGAACGTGTTAAGGGGGCTGCCGCCGCCCCCTTAACAATCCCGGCTCCCGACAAAGAAAATCGCCGCTTCGCGGTGCCTTCGGCTTATTCCCTTCGGCTATCGGGTCGGGCGTGATCCTACATCCATGTAGGTCACGCCCTCTCGGCGCATCCATGCGCCTCGCCCCGGCCTGCGGTCAACGCCTCAGCGATTTTCAGCCGGACTTTCGCTCCCTCAACCTTCTCTGCAGTTTGAAAGTGGCACGGGTGTTGAGTCCCCGCTGAAATCGGCGAACCGGAGACCGGATGACAAGGGCTGGACGCCAGGGATGGCGGCCAGAGGCGAATCGAGACAGGATGTCGAGTTGAGCCGACCGCAGGCATCAGGTCGGGAGGTGAGCGTAGTGCGAAGCACCGATTTCGTCGCGGGGCCGCGGGGATTGCAAAGGGGGCGGCGGCGAGCCCCCTTTGCACGTTCACCGCAGATATGCGGAATGGGAGCAGAGGAGTGATAGTGAACGGAAAATTCCACCGTTACCAATCCATCCATAAGTGACTCATATGACAGCCTTCATTTCCGCCAGGGCATACTAAAAAACACCCCGATGGCGAGCAGATGGATGAAGCATGTCAGCAACTCAGATGGTTGATAAAACAGTAAAAGGCTGGCAGGCGTCGCTTGCTTTGCAGTTTTGTCACACCCCTGAAAAAACCCTCCTTCACGCTGCCCGTCACGTCGGTCCCCTTACCGTACAACGTCCGTTCTATCCCGAAGGCGAGACCTGCCACCTCTATCTGCTGCATCCGCCGGGCGGGATTGTTGGCGGGGATGAACTGACGATCGACATCCACCTTGAGGCCCGCAGCCATGCGCTGATCACCATGCCCGGCGCCAGCAAGTTCTATCGCAGCACTGGCGCGCTGGCGCGGCTGGATCAGCACTTAACGCTGGACGAAAACGCCATTCTGGAGTGGCTACCGCAGGACACCATTTTCTTCCCCGGCGCGAATGCCGCCCTGCGCTCGGTGTTTCATCTGCAGCGCAGCAGCACCCTGCTGGCCTGGGAGCTGTTTTGCCTCGGTCGCCCGGTGATCAATGAGCCCTTCAGCCACGGACGCATTGAGAGCCGCCTTGAAATCTGGCTCGAGGGCGAACCGCTGCTGATCGAGCGCCAGCATCTGGCGGACGGCGATCTGTCGCCGGTGGCGGAACACCCCTGGATCGGCACCCTGCTGTTTTATCCGGCAACCGAAACGCAGCTGGATGATGCCCGTGAGCTGTTGACCCCACTGAACGATTTTGCGGGCGCTACCCTCACCGACGGCCTGCTGTCGGTCCGTTTTCTGGCCCATGACAACCTGATTTGCCAGCAGGCGATGCGCGAGATCTGGCAACGCCTGCGCCCGCAGCTCACCGCCAAAGCCCCCTGCTCGCCCCGAATCTGGCACACCTGAGAGACGCACGATGGAACTGACCCCCAGAGAAAAAGACAAGCTGTTGTTGTTTACCGCCGCGCTGGTGGCCGAGCGCCGTCTCGCCCGCGGCGTAAAGCTCAATTACCCGGAATCGGTGGCCCTGATCAGCGCCTTCATTATGGAAGGCGCGCGCGACGGGCAGACGGTGGCGGAATTAATGGAAGCCGGTCGCCACGTTCTGACCCGCAGCCAGGTGATGGAGGGCGTGCCGGAGATGATCCCGGACATTCAGGTGGAGGCCACCTTCCCGGACGGCTCCAAGCTGGTCACCGTTCACAATCCGATCCTGTAAGGGGGGAGCATGATCCCAGGCGAATATCAGATACAACCCGGGCAGATCGTTATTAATGCCGGGCGCAACACGCTGACGACGATCGTCGAGAACCACGGGGATCGTCCGATCCAGGTCGGATCCCATTACCATTTTTACGAGGTGAACCCGGCCCTGAAGTTCGATCGTGAGCCCACCAAAGGTTACCGGCTGAATATTGCCGCGGGCACCGCCGTGCGCTTCGAGCCGGGGCAAAAGCGCGCCGTCACGCTGGTGCAGGTGGCGGGCGCGCAGCGCCTTGTCGGCTTTCGCGGCGCGGTGATGGGCGAGGTGGATCATGGCTGAGATCTCGCGTCAGGCCTATGCCGACATGTTTGGCCCCACCACCGGGGATAAGGTGCGGCTGGCCGATACCGAGCTATGGATCGAGGTGGAACAGGATCTGACGCTCTACGGCGAAGAGGTCAAATTCGGCGGCGGGAAGGTGATCCGCGACGGCATGGGCCAGGGGCAGATGACGGCGCAGGAGTGCGTGGATCTGGTGCTGACCAACGCGCTGATCGTCGATCACTGGGGGATCGTCAAAGCCGATATCGGCGTGAAGGACGGCCGGATCGTCGCCGTGGGCAAAGCCGGTAACCCGGATATTCAGCCCGGCGTAACCATCCCGATTGGCGCGGCCACCGAGGTGATCGCCGCCGAAGGCAAGATCGTCACCGCAGGCGGGGTCGATACCCATATCCACTGGATCTGCCCGCAGCAGGCGGAAGAGGCGCTGGTCTCCGGAGTTACCACCATGATCGGCGGCGGCACCGGACCTGCTGCCGGCACCCATGCCACCACCTGCACACCAGGACCCTGGTATATCGCGCGGATGCTCCAGGCCGCCGATACGCTGCCAGTGAATATCGGCCTGCTGGGAAAAGGCAATGGCTCCAACCCCGATGCCCTGCGCGAGCAGGTTGCCGCAGGGGCCATCGGCCTGAAAATTCATGAGGACTGGGGTTCAACGCCCGCAGCGATCGACTGCGCCCTGACGGTGGCGGATGAGATGGATATCCAGGTGGCGCTGCACAGCGACACCCTCAACGAGGCCGGGTTTGTCGAAGACACCCTGGCGGCTATCGCCGGGCGCACCATCCATACCTTCCACACCGAAGGGGCGGGCGGGGGCCATGCGCCGGATATCATCACCGCCTGCGCACACCCTAACATTCTGCCCTCTTCCACCAACCCGACCCTACCCTACACGGTCAACACCATCGACGAGCATCTGGACATGCTGATGGTCTGCCATCACCTCGACCCGGATATCGCTGAGGACGTGGCCTTTGCCGAATCGCGCATTCGTCGGGAGACCATCGCCGCCGAGGACGTGCTGCATGACATCGGCGCCTTCTCCCTCACCTCGTCGGATTCGCAGGCGATGGGCCGGGTGGGCGAAGTGATTATCCGTACCTGGCAGGTGGCGCACCGCATGAAGGTGCAGCGCGGCCCGCTGGCGGACGAGCGCGGCGATAACGATAACCTGCGGGTGAAGCGCTATATCGCCAAGTACACCATCAACCCGGCGCTGACCCACGGCATTGCCCACGAGGTCGGGTCGATTGAGGCCGGAAAGCTGGCGGATCTGGTGGTCTGGTCCCCAGCCTTCTTTGGCGTGAAGCCCGCCACCATCGTCAAAGGCGGGATGATCGCCTGCGCGCCGATGGGCGACATTAACGCCTCGATCCCCACCCCGCAGCCGGTGCACTACCGGCCGATGTTTGGCGCGCTGGGCGCCGCCCGTCATGCCACTCGCCTGACGTTTGTCTCGCAGGCCGCTGCCGACAACGGCATCCCGCAGGAGCTGAATTTGCAAAGCGCCATCGCGGTGGTCAAAGGCTGCCGGACGGTGAAAAAGGCCGACATGATCCACAACGGCCTGCAGCCGAACATTATCGTCGACGCGCAAACCTATGAGGTGCGCATCGACGGGGAACCGATCACCAGTGAGCCGGCAGAGATCCTGCCGATGGCGCAACGCTATTTTCTGTTCTGAGGAGGAATCATGATCACCTTAACCCAACGCCTTGACCATCCCCATGCCGTGACCGCCCGCGTGACGCTGCCGATTGATGTCCGGGTCAAGAGCCGTGCCCGCGTGGTGCTGGACGACGGGCGCGATGCCGGGCTGATACTGCCGCGCGGCCTGCTGCTGCGGGGCGGCGACCTGCTCGCCAGCGACGACGAGCGTGAGGTGGTGGAGGTCGTTGCCGCCGCCGAGCCGCTGTCGGTGGTGCGCTGCGACGATCCCTTCCTGCTGGCCCGCGCCTGCTATCACCTGGGCAACCGCCACGTGCCGCTGCAAATCTTGCCCGGCGAGCTGCGCTATCACCACGATCATGTCCTGGACGAGATGCTAAAGCTGTTCGATCTCGAGGTGACTTTCGCCAGCCTGCCTTTTGAGCCGGAAGCGGGCGCCTACGCCAGCGAAGGCCACTCCCATTCGCACTCTCACGCACATTCACATTAAGGATCCATCATGCGTAAGTTATTACCCCTGCTGCTGCTGGCCTTCTCCCTGCCCGCGCTGGCCCATCCGGGGCACGGCAGCGACAGTTTTCAGGCCGGCTTTTTCCATCCCCTGACCGGGCTGGATCATCTGCTGATGTTGACCGGCGCAGGCGTGCTCGCCGCCCTGAGCGGCCGCAGGCTGCTGATGCCCTTCGCCACCCTCGGGATGATGCTGACCGGCGCCGTCGCGGGCAGCCTGTTGGGGGGCTTTAGCGGCATGGAGATGCTGATTATCGCCTCGCTGGCGGTGTGCGGCGTGATGATGTTCAAAACCGAAAACCGTCTGCTGCTGGCCGTACCGGCGCTGGCGATGTTCCACGGCTGGGCCCACGGCGTCGAGATGGCAGGCCACAGCTTCTGGCTTTTCACCAGCGGCTTTATGCTCGCCAGCGCGGCGGTGCTGTGCGTCAGCTTTGCTGCCGGTATGCTGCTGCGCCGTCACGATGGGCTGCGTAAAACCTTCGGCGGCGGGCTGATCGCCTCCGCTCTGCTGGCGCTGATGAGCTGATGGAGCCCTCCCGCCAGCTGCGCCTGATGCAGCTCACCAGCAGCAGCCTGCCGGTGGGATCTTATACCTGGTCGCAGGGGCTGGAGTGGGCGGCGGAAGCGGGCTGGGTCACCACCCCGGCCGCGTTCAAAGCCTGGCAATGTCAGCAGATGGAGCAGAGCTTTTTCTGCGTCGATCTGCCGCTGTTTTCCCGTCTGTATCGCGCCTGCGAGCAGAACGATATCGCTGCCGCCTCGCGCTGGACGGCATACCTGCTGGCCTGCCGCGAGACTCGCGAACTTCGGGAAGAGGAGCGTAACCGCGGAGCGGCCTTCACCCGGCTGATCAAAAGCTGGGAGGCGGACTGCCCGCCCGACTGGCTGCCGCTGTTCTCGCAAAGCCAGCTGTGCGGCATGGCATGGCTCGGCGTGCGCTGGGGAATCGGCCTGCGCGAGTTGGCGTTAAGCCTCGGCTACAGCTGGATTGAGAGCGCGGTAATGGCGGGCGTCAAGCTGGTGCCCTTCGGCCAGCAGGCGGCCCAGCTGTTGATCATCGAACTCTGCGATCGCTTTGCCGACGGGCTGGAGCAGGCGCTTTTGCGCCGCGATGACCAGCTGGGGGCAGCCACGCCGCTCTCCGCCATCGCTTCGGCGCGTCATGAAACCCAATATTCACGGTTATTCCGTTCCTGAGGAGTCTCTATGTCTGAGTACAAACACCCCCTGCGCGTAGGCGTCGGCGGCCCGGTGGGGTCGGGCAAAACCGCCCTGCTGGAAGCCCTGTGTAAAGCGATGCGCGATCGGTATCAGCTGGCGGTGGTGACCAACGATATCTACACCAAAGAGGATCAGCGCATCCTCACCGAAGCGGGGGCACTCGAGCCGGAGCGCATTGTCGGGGTGGAAACCGGCGGCTGCCCGCACACTGCGATCCGCGAGGATGCCTCGATGAATCTGGCGGCAGTGGAAGCGTTAAGCGAGAAGTTCGGCAATCTGGACCTGATCTTTGTCGAGAGCGGCGGAGATAACCTGAGCGCCACCTTCAGCCCGGAGCTGGCGGATCTGACGATCTACGTGATCGACGTGGCGGAAGGGGAAAAGATCCCGCGTAAAGGCGGGCCGGGGATCACCAAATCCGATTTTCTGGTGATCAATAAAACCGATCTCGCCCCCTATGTCGGCGCATCGCTGGAGGTCATGGAGCGTGACACCAACCGGATGCGCGGCGAGCGTCCCTGGACCTTCACTAATCTGAAAGCGGGCGACGGGCTGGCAACGATTATTGGCTTCCTGGAAGAGAAAGGGATGCTGAAGATGTAAAAAAAGCCTGGCGTGACGCCAGGCTGTGGATGTTATTTACAGCTGTTGCCCGTTGCGCCCGGCTGACGCCACACGCCCCAGGTGCCGCCAGTGCCCGGGGTTTCCTGGCCCGGATTGACGTACCACTGATTCATCCAGATCTTGCCGTTATACGACACTTTCGTGCATTTGGTCGGATAGGCGATTTTTGCGTTATAGGCCGGGACATCCAGCGCTGGCGCTGCCGGTTTGCTGACCTTAATGGTCATGCTGTCCTGCGCGGTACGCCCGTCTTCGCCGGTAGTGGTCAGCGTATAGGTCACTTCACCTTCGGTATTGGCCGGGATCACCGCCCAGGCATGCGCACTGTTCACGCTGTTGACCAGCGAGCCGTTCAGCTTCTCCTGCAGCCAGAAGGTGCCGGCCCCTTTGGTGACGCTCCAGTTAAACGACTTCACGTTCAGGCTCTTACTGCCATCCAGCGGATAAGTGCTTACGCCGCTGGCAGGTGAAACCATGGTGTAGTCGGCACCTGCGGCTGCTGTCGGGGCTGGGGCGGTTTTGCCGCCATCCTTCAGGGCCAGGATCCGCGCGACCGCACGTTCCATATCAGGATGGGTTCCCACTTTAGCCGACTCTCCGTTCGCCAGCGAGGTGCCGGTGTCCTGGAGGATCTGACGCATCTGCACCGGGGTGACGGTGATACCGTTCGCTTTGGCAATCCCTGACAGGCTGGCCACGACGCCTGCAATGATAGGGTTGGCGGAGGAGGTGCCAGCGAAGGTGTTGGTATATTGCGCGTTTGCGGCATTATAAAGACTACCGTAGCCGGCAGTCACGACATCCCAGCACCCCCATGAGGAGCTGGTCACACGCGATCCGTAGGTGCTGAACGACGCTTTTTTGCCGTCTTTGGCGCAGAATGCTCCGGCAATGATGGCACCTGAATCGCGGGTATGAACGTCAAATTTCCCCTTAAACGCCGAATGGTCGAGGTTGATATTGCCATTCCCCGCGGCTTCTATGACGTACACGCCTTTGTCAGTCAGGGCCTTAATCACGTCGTAATAGCTTTGCACGTTTTCCTGCGGGACATAGCAGTCTTTAGTGGTACAACCGGTTATCTCCCCGCCGCCGGTTTGCATCCCGATCTGCACCACGTCGCCCGCTTTCAGCAAAGGGATCATGTTATAGAGGTTGTTATACTTCCAGTCTGAGAAGCCGACACGGCTTTTCCAGCTGAGACCACGCACCCCAGCGCCAATATCTTTGGCCGCCATAATCGCCACGGAAGCGGTATCGTGATCGTCGATGTACTTCGTATTTCCCTGGGTTAACGCAGGCGTCGGCAGATTTATGTGGTTCACATTCCAGATATCGTTTTCCATGGAAATAATGGTCACACCTTCGCCTGCATTACCCGGATATTGATTCACACTGTCACGGTTGACCCCGCCCATATAATATCCCTGGCGTTTGTCCGTTGGCGCTTTAGTGTAATATTGCAGATGACGGAAATCTGGCACCGTTGAGGCACCGACTGAACTTTGCACCGTGGATTTCAGCAACGGCTGGTTTTGTTCATTTCCAACATGATATTTATCCAGCGATACCGGCAGGCTTTCGGGATACACGATGTCGACATTGGGGTTTTGTTCCAGCTCCGCAATCATATTATTGATATAGGTTCTGTCGGTCGCTTTACTTTCCGGTAATTCAATACGCAGATAACGATCGAAACCGTACCGCGCATTAAGCTGGGCGAACTCATCGGATTGGGTGCTGCGCAGTTTGTTCGGACGGAACATGCTGGTCGGCACCAGCGATGGATCGCTCAGGGTCAGCTGGTTAGTCGTGGTGCTGGCGCTGGTCGTGCCGGTTGATTTCAAAAGCGGTTTGCTGGGCTTCAGTTTAACCACAATGGCGACATAAGATTCGCCGTTCTGAGCGAGTTCTACCTGCGGGGCCGTTTCTGCATAGGCTGAACAGGTGACGGCTGCGCAAATTAGCAGGGACAATATACTTTTTTTCATTTTAGCCAATATTCCATTAGGTCATAAATAAACACACATCCTTTTTTCAGCTTGAATTAAAAACGCCCCACCACCAATAAGAGCGCTCTGGCAAGAAAGCAAGAATTTTCCTGCCAAGACGTCAGGATGAAGGAATAATGAAATATAAAAGATGTCAATGACGACTGAGAATAAAATTAACTTAAATACCTGATGGAAAACTTTATTACCTACCTGCATCTCACTTAAAATAACCGCGCAAGGACACTTTATAATAAAAATGTTTATTCCAGCGCAACAGCAAAATAAACACATCCGGTAAAATTGCTTTTTATCTGAGCACATCAAAATAGTGCGGTAGCACGCAAAAGGAACCCCGATGACAATCAAGATTGCGATTGCGGATGAACACACCATTATTCGTCGGGGTGTGCGCGCCATGATCATGGACAACCATACGCATCTGACGGACACCCACTCCCCGCTTAACCTTTGCGTTACTGGCGAGGCGGCATCAACCAGCGAGCTGCTGAACCTGCTGGCACAGAATAAAATCGATATTTTGCTGCTGGGCTACACCCTCATCCAGTCGCTGAACGATATGGAGGGGCTGACGCTGGTGAAATGGTTAATGCATCACTACCCCACGCTAAAGGTCATTATGCTCTCGCCCGATACCAATCCGCTGATGATCCGCCTGGCGCTGGAGGCGGGTGCCAGGGCTTATCTCAGTCGGCATACGAATGAGAAAATCCTTGGCCAGGCGCTGCAATCGGTGATGAGCGGCGAGGTGTTTGTCGAGCGCACCCTGATGAATACCCTCTTTCAGAAAGGTAAAACCAGCAACGAGGCGCTCTCGCCACGGGAAACAGAAGTGCTGCGTTTGATTTGCAAAGGGTTAAGCCTGACGGATATTTCACGGCGTATGCATCTGAGCATCAAAACCGTGAGTGCGCATAAAATGCGGGCGATGGAGAAGCTGGGGGTGAAAAACGGCTGTCAGCTTTACTGTCTGTTAGCCAAAACCCGGATGTTCGATATCGTTATATGACATCCGGGCGTTTGCCATCAGGCGGCAGGCAGTTCAGCCAGCGGCCAGCGCGGACGAACGGAGACGCTCAAATCTGCCGTCGCGTCGGGCTTCAGACGCACCATCCCGGCGTAAGCGATCATCGCCCCGTTATCGGTGCAGAACTCCGGACGGGCATAGAACACTTCACCGCGACGCTTTTGCATCATCTCCGCCAGCTTCGCGCGCAGGGTACGGTTGGCGCTGACGCCACCCGCCATCACCAGACGCTTAAAGCCGGTCTGATCCAGGGCGCGCTTGCACTTGATCATCAGCGTATCCACCACCGCATCCTCAAAGGCACGGGCGATATCGGCGCGAGTCTGATCGTCGTTTTCATTATTACGGATGGTATTCGCCGCAAAGGTTTTCAGACCGGAGAAACTGAAATCGAGCCCCGGACGATCGGTCATCGGGCGCGGGAAGACGAAGCGCCCTTCCGTACCCTGCGACGCCATCTTCGACAGCATCGGGCCGCCAGGGTAATCGAGCCCCAGCAGCTTGGCGGTTTTGTCGAAGGCTTCACCCGCCGCATCGTCAATAGATTCGCCCAGCAGTTCATACTGACCGATTCCGGTGACGCCGATCAGCTGGGTATGGCCGCCGGAAACCAGCAGCGCCACGAACGGAAATGCCGGTGGATTGTCTTCCAGCATCGGCGCCAGCAGGTGCCCTTCCATATGGTGAACCGGGATCGCCGGCACATCCCACGCGAACGCCAGCGAACGCCCGATGGTCGCGCCCACCAGCAGCGCGCCGACCAGACCCGGACCGGCGGTGTAGGCCACGGCGTCGATATCTTTTGCCGTTAAGCCCGCCTCTTTCAGCGCCGCCTGAATCAATGGCACCGTTTTACGCACATGGTCGCGGGAGGCCAGCTCCGGCACCACGCCGCCGTAGTCAGCATGTAATTTCACCTGACTATACAGTTGGTTGGCGACCAGCCCTTTTTCATCGTCGTAAATTGCGATGCCGGTTTCATCGCAGGATGTTTCAATACCCAGTACACGCATGACTTGTTTTACCTCACTCAGATACCGCGCAGTGTAGAGCCTGGGCGGGTTGATGTAAAACTTTCCTCACCCCTGGAGTTCTCTTCGTGTATACTCCTCACCCTTATAAAAGTCCCTTTCAAAAACGGCCGCGGTGCTTTACAAAGCAGCAGCAATTGCAGTAAAATTCCGCACCATTTTGAAATAAGCTGGCGTTGATGCCAGCGGCAAACCGAATTTATAAAGGTGAGAGTTACATGCCGGTAATTAAAGTACGTGAAAACGAGCCGTTCGACGTAGCACTGCGTCGCTTCAAGCGTTCATGCGAGAAAGCAGGTGTTCTGGCTGAAGTTCGTCGTCGTGAGTTCTATGAAAAACCAACGACCGAACGTAAGCGCGCTAAAGCTTCTGCTGTGAAACGTCACGCGAAGAAACTGGCTCGCGAAAACGCACGCCGTACTCGTCTGTACTAATCTTTTGAGGACGCGCGTCCTCAATTGTCAGACAGAGTAGTAGTCGTAAGGCCGTGCTTCCGGAAGGAATGCGCGGCTTGTTTTCGTTTATGAATCAGGATTTACACAAAATCATTCACACTGTATCAAGGCGGCAAGTGAGTGAATCCCCGGAGCTTACTTAAGTAAGTGACAGGGGTGAACGAGCGCAGCCAACGCAGAGACAGTTTGAAGGATGAAGTGTAATCACGGGGCCTATGGCTGGACGAATCCCACGCGTATTTATCAATGATCTGCTGGCAAGAACCGACATCGTCGATCTTATCGACGCGCGGGTAAAGCTGAAGAAGCAGGGCAAAAACTACCATGCGTGCTGTCCATTCCATAACGAAAAAACCCCCTCTTTCACCGTAAACGGTGAAAAACAGTTCTACCACTGCTTCGGCTGTGGGGCGCACGGCAACGCCGTCGACTTTCTGATGAACTACGACAAGCTCGAGTTCGTTGAAACCGTCGAAGAGCTGGCTGCCATGCACAACCTTGAAGTGCCGTATGAAGCAGGCAGCGGGCCAAGCCAGATAGAGCGTCATCAACGACAAACGCTGTATCAGCTGATGGACGGCCTGAACGCATTTTATCAACAGTCTCTTAAGCAACCTGCCGCTGAGCCTGCGCGTCAATATTTGAACCAGCGCGGACTGAGCGACGATGTTATTGCGCGTTTCGCTATTGGTTACGCCCCTCCCGGCTGGGATAACGTGTTAAAGCGTTTTGGCGGCAATAGCGAAGATCGTAAATCCCTCATCGACGCGGGCATGCTGGTCACTAATGACAAGGGACGCAGCTATGACCGCTTCCGCGAACGGGTGATGTTCCCCATTCGCGACAAGCGTGGCCGGGTAATTGGTTTTGGTGGACGCGTGCTGGGCGATGCCCTGCCGAAATACCTTAACTCCCCGGAAACCGACATTTTCCATAAAGGCCGCCAGCTGTACGGCCTGTATGAAGCCCAGCAGGATAACGCTGAACCGCAGCGCCTGTTGGTGGTCGAAGGCTATATGGATGTGGTGGCGCTGGCGCAGTTCGACATTAACTATGCCGTTGCGTCTCTGGGCACCTCCACGACCGCCGACCATATTCAGCTGCTGTTTCGGGTGACCAACACCGTGGTCTGCTGTTACGACGGCGACCGGGCCGGGCGCGAAGCCGCCTGGCGCGCGCTGGAGACGGCACTGCCTTATATGACCGACGGGCGTCAGCTACGCTTTATGTTTCTGCCCGACGGCGAAGACCCGGATACGCTGGTGCGTAAAGAGGGCAAAGCGGCTTTTGAAGCGCGGATGGAGCAGGCTCAGCCGCTCTCCACGTTTCTGTTTAACAGCCTGATGCCGCAGGTGGATTTGAGCACCCCGGATGGCCGCGCCCAGCTGAGCACGCTGGCTTTGCCGCTGATTACTCAGGTGCCGGGCGAAACGTTGCGCATCTATCTGCGTCAGGAGCTGGGTAAAAAACTCGGCATTCTGGATGACAGTCAGCTTGAACGTTTAATGCCAAAGCTGGCGGAGAGCGGAGCGGCTCGCCCCGCGCCTCAGCTAAAACGCACAACCATGCGTATACTGATAGGACTGCTGGTGCAGAATCCGGAACTGGCACCGAAAGTGCCTTCCCTGGCAGGTCTGGACCATGAAAAGCTGCCGGGACTTGGCTTATTTGCAGAACTGGTCAACACTTGTCTCTCACAGCCAGGTCTGACCACCGGGCAACTTTTAGAGCACTATCGCGGAACAAAAGCGTCCGCAACCCTTGAAAAACTGTCGATGTGGGACGATATAGCAGATAAAGATATCGCTGAAGAGACCTTCACCGACTCGCTCAACCATATGTTTGATTCGATGCTTGAGCTACGGCTCTCTGAATTGATCGCCCGCTCGCGGACCCATGGGTTAACGCCAGCAGAACGCGAAGAGGTGCGTGTGATTACTGAAGCACGTGCCCGGAAATGAATTTAACGGCTTAAGTGCCGAATATCGTTCGGGTAGATCCCGACAGCCGCACTGAGAGGCAGCGGCAAAAATACAAGTACGCCCTCGCTTTAAAGGTTGGCAGCCGTATCGCCGACACCAATCAAACGAATAAGTGTGGATACCGTCTTATGGAGCAAAACCCGCAGTCACAGCTGAAACTTCTTGTCCAACGTGGTAAGGAGCAAGGCTATCTGACCTATGCCGAGGTCAATGACCATCTGCCGGAAGATATCGTCGACTCCGATCAGATCGAAGACATCATCCAAATGATCAATGACATGGGTATTCAGGTGATGGAAGAAGCCCCTGATGCCGATGATCTGTTGCTTGCTGAAAACTCAAACAACACCGATGAAGATGCAGAAGAAGCTGCTGCACAGGTTCTGTCGAGCGTTGAATCTGAAATCGGCCGCACGACGGACCCGGTACGCATGTACATGCGTGAAATGGGTACCGTTGAACTGTTGACCCGCGAAGGCGAAATTGACATCGCTAAACGTATCGAAGACGGGATCAACCAGGTTCAGTGTTCCGTTGCCGAATACCCTGAAGCCATCACCTATCTGCTCGAGCAGTACGATCGCGTGGAAGCAGAAGAAGCGCGTCTGTCCGATCTGATCACCGGCTTTGTCGATCCGAACGCGGAAGAAGACATGGCGCCAACGGCGACGCACGTCGGGTCTGAACTGTCTCAGGAAGAGATGGATGATGACGAAGACGAAGATGAAGAAGACGGCGACGACGACAGCAGCGACGATGACAACAGCATCGACCCTGAACTGGCGCGTGAGAAGTTCGGTGAGCTGCGTACGCAGTATGAAGTCACCCGCGACACCATTAAAGCCAAAGGCCGCAGCCACGCAGCCGCTCAGGAAGAGATCCTGAAGCTTTCTGAAGTGTTCAAACAGTTCCGTCTGGTGCCAAAACAGTTCGATTACCTGGTTAACAGCATGCGCGTCATGATGGACCGCGTCCGTACCCAGGAACGCATCATCATGAAAATGTGCGTTGAACAGTGCAAAATGCCGAAGAAGAACTTCATCACCCTGTTCACCGGCAACGAAACCAGCGAAACCTGGTTCAACGCGGCTATCGCGATGAACAAGCCATGGTCTGAAAAGCTGCGTGATGTGGCTGACGACGTCCATCGTGGCCTGCAGAAGCTGCAGCAGATTGAAGAAGAGACCGGCCTGACCATTGAGCAGGTAAAAGACATTAACCGTCGCATGTCCATCGGTGAAGCGAAAGCCCGCCGTGCGAAGAAAGAGATGGTTGAAGCGAACTTGCGTCTGGTTATCTCTATCGCCAAGAAATACACCAACCGTGGCCTGCAGTTCCTGGATCTGATTCAGGAAGGCAACATCGGTCTGATGAAAGCGGTTGATAAGTTCGAATACCGTCGTGGTTATAAGTTCTCCACCTACGCCACCTGGTGGATCCGTCAGGCAATTACCCGCTCTATCGCGGATCAGGCGCGCACCATCCGTATTCCGGTGCATATGATTGAGACCATCAACAAGCTCAACCGTATCTCCCGCCAGATGCTGCAGGAAATGGGCCGCGAGCCGACGCCAGAAGAGCTGGCCGAGCGCATGCTGATGCCGGAAGACAAGATCCGTAAGGTGCTGAAGATCGCCAAAGAGCCAATCTCCATGGAAACGCCAATCGGCGACGATGAAGATTCGCATCTGGGTGATTTCATCGAGGATACCACCCTCGAGCTGCCGCTGGACTCTGCGACCACCGAGAGCCTGCGTGCCGCCACGCACGACGTGCTGGCTGGCCTGACCGCCCGTGAAGCGAAAGTCCTGCGTATGCGTTTCGGTATCGACATGAACACCGACCACACGCTGGAAGAAGTGGGTAAACAGTTCGACGTTACCCGTGAACGTATCCGTCAGATCGAAGCGAAGGCGCTGCGTAAACTGCGCCATCCAAGCCGCTCTGAAGTGCTGCGTAGCTTCCTGGACGACTAAGCGTCCTGAACGTAAAAAGCTCCCTACGGGGAGCTTTTTTTTGGCTTTTTTCACTTCGCTCTGTGGCAGAGTGCTCCCTAAAAAACGCCCGGCGGCGCTTTGCTTGCACGGGCATACGGATCCCGTAGGCCGGGTAAGGCGTAGCCGCCATCCGGCAGTTCGCGCCTTCTCCCATAGAGAGGTCAGGCTGAGGGCATCAGCCAGCAAAGGAGCTAAAGCCCGCGCGTCACCAGCGCCTCATCCAGCTCCCGATACGCCTCCACTAGTTTCTCCACCGTCGCCCTGTTCAGCCCACTCGGATTAGGCAACACCCACACCTGGGTCACGCCGATGGTGATACTCTGCTTTCCCCACTGTACGCCCCGCTGGCTGAAAGCCTGCTCGTACGCCTGTTTACCCAGGATAGCCAGCGCTGCCGGCTGATAGTCCTCAATCTTCTTAATCAGTTCCCGCCCGCCGCTGCGCAGCTCATGCAGATTCACCTCGCTCGCCTGCACCGTCGGCCGCTCCACCAGCATAGTGATGCCGCAGCGCGTGTCCAGCAACTGTTGCTCCTCTTCCGGCTTCAGCAGCTTGTCGGTAAACCCGGCCTGGTAGATCACCTTCCAGAAGCGATTTCCGGGGTGAGCAAAATGAAAACCGGTATGGGCGGAGGACTTTCCCGGGTTGATGCCGCAGAACACCACCCTCAGGCCTGGCGCAAGGATGTCGTTGATCATGATTACTCCCGCTTAATGGTTCAGGCTCTAAGTATAAGAGATTGAAAATGGGTTGTTTATAAAAACAGCAGGCAGGTGGGTAGGTCTGGATTGCGGCGAGGAGTTACTTTATAATCCTCCGCCACGGCCCCTTAGCTCAGTGGTTAGAGCAGGCGACTCATAATCGCTTGGTCGCTGGTTCAAGTCCAGCAGGGGCCACCAGATACAGCAAGGGCTGGAGAGAAATCTCCGGCCCTTTTGCTTTGTATCGCTTCTGAATTCCTGACTGTAGCCTTATTTTTCCCTTACACGCGTGAGCAATCTCCTGACATCAGGATCGCCTTATTACCCATAATATCTCTCTCGCGTATTAGCGGCTTACATTAAAATAACCTCTAAACTGAACACATCCGATTGTTATTAAGATTAATCCAATATCCGGATAATTATCTATTTCCGTTACATTTGCCCAACATTATCGACATGATATTAACATGAATTTTAATACCATTTTTATTGCCGTGACCCATTTCAATATTTTCCTGCACCAGATCGTTTAGTTTTAAATATGCGACAGGACTTTAAAAATGCAGGCTGAAAGTATGATGACTCATTACAAGCTACATGAATTTTTGGACGTACAACGACTTCAGACTCTGCAGGATAACTTTTCAAAATCGATGATGATCGCGCTGGTCGTAGTGGATGAAAACGGCGTTCCCGTCACCAGGCCCAGCGGGTTTTCAGACTTCTGCGCGCGCTCGCGCCTCAACCCTAACCTGACTCATCACTGTTATGAAAGCGACAAAGCTGGCGGGCGTGCCGCAATGCAGGCGCGCGAGCCGGTGGTGTATCGCTGCTACTGCGGTTTTGTCGAGTTTGCCGTTCCTATCATGATTAACGATCATTACCTCGGGGCATTTATTTCCGGCCAGGTCAAAGTAGAAGAGGAAAAAGAGCGCAGCATTCCTTATATTTTGAATAACAATGAAATCTGGGAAGAAAATCCGTGGTTGATTAATTTGCATCAAAATACGCGCCGAATGAACTATGAGCGTTTTGAATCCACAGCATCAACGCTATTACACGTTTCGTCCTATCTGGTGGAACAGGCACACGCCAATAATATTCAACGTGAGTTGCGTAAAAAGGACCAGGAGTTAACGAATGAATTAAGAATCCGTGTTGAAATTGAACGTTCATTACATGAAGCAGAATTTAAAGCGCTCTCTTATCAGATCAACCCACACTTTTTATTTAATGTATTAAACACCATTGGTCGTCTGGCGTTTCTTGAAGATGCCCAGCGTACCGAAACCATGGTGCATGATTTTTCCGACATGATGCGCTACCTGCTACGCAAAAATAATCATGGGCTGATTACGCTGCGCAATGAGATGAATTACGTCAACAGCTATATGTCGATTCAAAAAGTGCGCATGAGCGACCGCTTCGATTATCGTTACGACATCCCCGAGAAATATCTGGATGTAGTCTGCCCCTTTTTGATCCTGCAACCGCTGGTAGAGAACTTCTTCAACTACGTAGTAGAACCACGCGACACCAGCAGCCATCTGCTGATCCGCGCCACCGATGACGGTCAGGATGTCATTATAGAGGTCACCGATAATGGCGACGGCATCTCTGCGAATGCCATCGATCAGATTTTATCCGGCGACCAAAATCTGCAAAAAGGCAGCATCGGCATCAACAACATAAAAAATAGATTAAAGCTGTTATTTGGTGAGAGCTATGGCCTGGAGATCATGAGCGCCCACAAGCCCAGGATGGGCACCACTATTAAACTGCGGTTCCCGATGCTGGAAGCCTGATAGCAAAAAGAGGACATATGTTTAACATTGTTATCGTTGAAGATGAGCCTATTGAGCTTGAATCCCTGAACCGGATCGTTTCCCAGTGCGTGGAAAACGCCGTGATTCACGAAGCCTCCACCGGCAAAAAAGCGATTCAGTTAATTGATCAATTAAACCACATCGACATGATCTTTGTGGATATCAACATTCCGTTGCCAAACGGCAATCAGGTTATTGAATACCTGAGGAAAAAAAACACCGAGACCAAAGTCATCGTCACCACGGCGAACGATGATTTCGATATCGTGCGCAGCATGTATAACCTCAAAGTGAATGATTATCTGCTGAAGCCGGTGAAAAAAAGCATCCTGACCGATACCATTAAAAAAACCCTCGACGTTGATGAAGGCGATAACGAAAAATCCCGGGCGATGAAGCAAAAAGTGTTTACCCTGATCGACGAATGCCATTATGCCCCGTGGCACAGCCTGATTTTCGATATGATTAATGGCGCGTGTACGTTGGACAGGCCTGACGAGGACAAACGCAAAGAAGTCATCGATTTTCTGGAAATCATTAGCCAGTATGTGATCGCACAGGGTGAAAAGTTAGCCCCCGCCCAACGTAAAGTCGCCGCCCTGCTCAAAGACGTTAATCAGTACGGTGTTACTGAGAGCCGTTACTTTCGGGTGATGATCGGTCTGCTGATCCTCAGCGAGGAGCTGTTTGATTACGCGTTCAAAGGCTATACCGGCAATATCGATTTTATTGAGCGTGCAAAATTTCATATTGAGAAAAACATCCTCCGCAACCTGACTCTGGACGACATAGCGGCGAAATCCTTCGTCAGCTCCTGCTACCTGAGCCGGGCGTTCAAGAAAATCACCGGCATTGGGTTTTCGAATTATATTGCCATGCGCAAGATCGCTATCGCCAAATCGTTGTTGCAGTTCAGCGATCTGAAGGTAAATACCATTGCGCTGGAGCTGGCCTACCAGGACGCCAACTACTTCTGTCGGATCTTTAAAAAAGAGACCGGCATGGCACCGTCTGATTATCGGAAAATCGTGACATCGGGAGAGGATGAGGCCGTGGCGTAATTTTGCGCTGGCCCGTAAATGAAAACAAAATAGTCCAACAGACCCGCAAGATAGTGTACGCCCCCTTGTCTGGTTGCCTCCTAAGATAGGAATAAAACTTCCAGACAAGTGACTCGCTTTGAACGATTACCTGTTTACCTCCGAATCCGTTGCCGAAGGGCATCCCGACAAAATGGCCGATCAGATTTCCGACGCCATTCTGGATGCCATTCTCCTGCAGGACCCCTGGGGCAAAGTGGCCTGCGAATGCCTGGTCAAAACCGGCGTCGCTATCGTCGCAGGCGAAATCTCCACCCACGCCACGGTGGATATCGAGCAGATCGTCCGCAACACCATTAAAGAGATTGGCTACGATCATTCCCGGTTGGGCTTCGACGGCAACACCTGTGGCGTCCTGAATATTCTCGGCAAACAGTCCAGCAATATTGCCGACGGTATTCGCAGTCACACCCCGGACGCGTTGGGCGCAGGCGACCAGGGCATCACCTTCGGTTACGCCTGCGATGAAACCCCGGAACGGATGCCCGCCACGCTGGTTTACGCCCATCGTCTGATGGCGCGCCAGGCGCAGCTGCGTAAGTCTCAGCGGCTGGCGTTTTTACTTCCCGATGCCAAAAGCCAGGTCACCCTGCGCTATCAGGATAACCTGGTGCATTCGGTGGATACTGTGGTTGTGTCCACCCAGCACAGCCCGGATATTTCGCTGGCGACACTGCGTGAAGCCGTTATCGAAGAGATCATCAAACCGGTCATGCCGTCACACTGGCTCACGCCCCATACCCGCTTTCTGGTCAACCCGGCAGGCGCTTTTGTGATTGGCGGCCCGGTGGGCGATTGTGGGTTAACCGGGCGCAAAATCATTGTCGATACCTATGGCGGAGCAGCCTGCCACGGCGGTGGCGCATTTTCCGGTAAAGACCCCTCAAAGGTCGATCGTTCTGCAGCCTACGCCGCTCGCTATGTGGCGAATAATATTGTCGCTGCCGGCCTTGCGTCGCGCTGCGAAGTGCAGCTGGGATGGGCTATTGGCCTCCCCCGCCCCGTTTCCGTCAGGATCAACACCTTTGGCACACAAGTCGTGTCAACGGAGGCGTTGCAGCAGGCGGTTAACCGCCATTTTGATCTCAGCGTCTACGGCATCATCAGCATGCTCGACCTGCTGGTCCCCCGCTATCGTAAAACGGCCTGCTACGGCCACTTTGGTCGCGACAGCTTTCCGTGGGAACGCACGGATAAAGCGGCGCTATTACGCGAAGACGTTGGCCGTTAAGCCGACGCGCGCGCAGCATAATGTGAATTTTTCTACAGGAGAAGTATATGTCCGGGCAAAGTTTAGGCTTGATCGAAACCGTCGGAATGGCTGCGGCGGTGGAAGCCGCGGATGCCGCCATGAAATCCGCTAACGTCAGCCTGGTGGGCTATGAGTTAACCAAAGGCGGCGGGATGGTCACGGTGAAGCTGGAAGGGGAAATTGGGGCGATAAACGCCGCCGTGGCGGCAGCCATCAGCGCAGCGGGCCGGGTGGGTAGCGTATACGCCCACAAGGTCATCGCCCGCACCGCGCAGCATATTGAGCATATTATTCACTCGACAGAGACGGTCGGCATCGTGCGGCCTGAACCTGAAACGCCAGCGCCTGCTGTCACCCATCAGATTGAAGAAACGCCAGTGCAGACTATCCCGCTAATCAATATTGATACCTCTAACGATGCATCCTGCATGGACCTTGCTGAAGAAACACCGCACGATCCCGTGAAGAAAGGGCCGCGTCCGGGGCCGAAGAAAAAATAACGCTATCGGGAGTAAAACAAAAAAGCCAGCGGGTTACCCCGCTGGCTTTTTTTCTCTCTCAAGGCATTACATGAGCGGAATCAGCGTGAACAGCCCGATAGTCGCCAGCAGGTTAACCGCTGTTGTCATTATGGCAATGGCCATTGCCGGCGGATCAATATGGGTATCACCATGAACCAGGAAGATACGCGACATCAGTTCGCCTAACAGCGCGCAAATAATACCGACAATTCCCGCCCATAGCAGGCTGCCGGACAGCACCGCTACCAGCGCGGCGGGCAGCGCGATGTGGTGCGACACGGGCACCTGGGTATTGAAATGCAAAAAGATCAGTGAAAACGCAGAAATGCCGAACGCCAGCAGCGCGCCGTTGCCACCGAATTTGAGCCCTAAAAATCCGGCCATCAGGCCGATACCCAGCCCCAGCACTGAGAGCTGCGGAATGCGACTATGATAAGGCATCCAGCATTTATCCTGCGGCGGGTAGCAGTGGCGGATCCCCTGCTCCGGCTTGCCAAACAGGCCTGTTTTTCCGAACACCAGTCGGCTAATTACCCCGGAGATCACCACCGTTAGCGCCACGGTATCGGTCCAGGCATTACCGGACGGGAACGCTGGGATCTGGTTGAGCACCCAGGCAATGACATAGCCCCCCGCCCCGAAAATCCCACCCACCAGCAGCACATCATAGGCCGCCAGCCCGCTCAGCCCGGCGGTGATATCGCGTCCCGAGCCCAGTTTGCCTCTCTTTGCCGCGTACGCCGTCGCCGCCACGCCCGCAGCAAATCCGCCGGTATGCGGCCCAAACAGCCCAAACGGGAAGGTAATAAAATCTGACGGTGCGCCGGTAATAATTTGCACGACCGCCATGGCGATCACCAGCAGTCCAACAAATTCAAACGCCGCCAGCGCGCCAATCGCCGCGCCGAATATGCCGCCGCCAAAGGCAACGAGAATATCTAAGCTATTCATATAGCTCACCTCTGTAATGGGATTAAAGTAAAGGACAACGTCAATGAAATGCAGAATGCAGAATGGCTCCGGGTATATTTATAATTAAAATAAGATGTATTGAAAAAATAAAAAAGCGCAGCATTATTGTGCCGCGCCATAATAAATCAGTTAATTAACCACCGATGTGACAGTTAAAACCTGATGATTCAATCGTCGCTTTTAAAGTTGCCATGCTGGCTTCAGCAATACTTTTCGCCTCGCTCAGCGGATATTGCCGACCCAATAAATTATATTTATTTTCACCAAAGCTGTGATAAGGCAAAAGGTGTATGGTATCGACATTTTGCATTAAGCGAGCAAATTCAGCGATATTATGAATCTCCTGCGGATTGTCGTTCACGCCGGGGATCACCGGAATACGCACCACCACTTTGGTTAAAAATGAAATGCGCAGCAGGTTTTCCAGAATCACGCTGTTATTCACACCGGTGTTACGCTGATGAACTTCGGGATCAATCGCTTTGATATCGGTAAGTGCCAGATCCACGTAGGGAAACACTGCGTCAATCACGGCTTTAGTGGTGAAACCGGTGGTTTCAATGGCGGTATGCCAGCCCTTCGCCTTACAGGCTTTCAGCAGCTCGCGGGCAAATTCAGGCTGCGCCAGGGGTTCGCCGCCAGACAGGGTAATGCCCCCGCCGGAACGACGGTACAAGTTCTCTTCTTTTTCCAGCTCGCGCATGACTGCCGCTACCGACATCCGCTTGCCTTTCATTTCCAGCGCGCGGGTCGGGCAGACATCGGTACATTTCCCGCACTGGATACAGCGGTCACGATCGATAAACCAGCTATTGCTGGTTGACAATGCCTGTTGCGGACAGACATCAATACATTTTCCACAGCGAATACAATCGTTCTTTTTAAATAACAGCTCTGGCTGCGGACGTTGTGATTCAGGATTACTACACCATTTGCAGGAAAGCGGGCAACCTTTAAAAAAAGGGATGGTGCGAATGCCCGGCCCATCATGCAAAGAATAGCGTTGAATATTAAAAATGACGCCTTCGGTTTCGTACTCAACTTTATTCATAACATCACTCTATAGTAGCCAGTTAAATTACCCTTACAGGTAAAATAAAAACCAGACGGTGTAACAATGAATAATAGCGGGCCAGAGGAAACTCCCTGGCCCGTATGTTATTTACGACAGTTGCTGCTCCGTACGGCTAATAATGTCGTCCTGCACCTCTTTCGCCAGCACGACCCACTGAGCGCTGTAACCTGCCACACGCACCACCAGATCCTGATGCTGCTCAGGGTTTTTCTGCGCTTCAATCAGGGTGTTGCGATCGATCACGTTGAACTGGACGTGCATCCCTTTCTTATCGAAGTAGTTACGCACCAGGCCGCTAAAGTTACGCAGACCATTCTCGCCAGCCAGTGAAGACGGCAGGAATTTCTGGTTGTAGAGCGTGCCGTTGGAGGCAATAAAGTGGTCAAGCTTGGCCACCGAATTGGCTGCGGCGGTTGGGCCGAGAGTATCTTTACCCTGACGTGGTGACACGCCATCGGCCAGCGGCTCTTTCGCCAGTCGGCCATCCGGCAGCGCGGCAACGTCTTTCCCAAACAGCACGTTCGCGGACACCGGGTAGATACCGGCCTGGAACTGGCCGCCACGCGGGTTGGTGTATTTCTCCACTTCCTGGCAGTAGATCAGGGCACATCGGCGGGCCACTAAATCCACGTCGTCGATATCGTTGCCGAAGCATGGGGTATTTTCCAGGATACGGCGGATTTCTTCATGACGGGACAGGTTGCCGGATTGTGCCGCAGCCGCATTGTCGGATGTCAGCTGACGATAGACTTCGTTTTTAATCGCCGTCGGATCCAGCGCGCCATGCTGCTCAATGATGCGTTTCACCACCTCGTAGATGTCCTGCTCATTAAGCGAGGATTTCGCTGCCGGAGTGTGCGGGTTAGCACCTACCGGGTACCCGAAGTTATTCTCCAGCGCGCTTTTCAGCTCGCTCAAGGAGAGCTTGCGATCTTCGAACACCTGCTTCTGGATGGCGTAGACGGAGTCGCCAGTGTCAGCAACGCCGAACGCCTGCGGGCCAGTGAAGTTGTAGATAGCGCCACCTTCCTGCAAGGATTTACCGCGACCGATACAATCGTCTACCAGAGCAGAGAGGAACGGCAGCGGGCAGCGTTCTCCGTGGGCGATATCCACGCTGTTACAGGCTTCAACCAGTTGATGAACGAAGTGCGCCATCTGTTTCTGAAACGCACTGTAGAAATCATCCATACCGGTGTACTGCGTAAGTTCACCCGTTACCGGACCCAGCTGTTTGCTACCGACGCGGCCGTTGTTAAGGGTAATTTCCAGCACTTTTGCCACGTTAAAGAACGCCGCGTCATGCCAGCCTTCGGTGCGGTGCGGTGCCTGCGGCTCCACACAACCGATGATGCAGTAATCACGCGCGTCACGCAGCGATACGCCACGGTTTTGCAGCGCCGGGATAATCACTTCATCGTTGTACATCGCCGGCACGCCAAGGCCCATGCGCACCAGTTCGCAAGCGCGATAGAGGAAAGCGTCCGGGGTGCCCTGCCATACGCGGATGGAGAAAGACGGCTGCGGCAGACGTACGTGTGCGGTCGCTTCCATACACATGTAGCTCAGATCGTTGGTCGCGTCACGCCCGTCTTCGGTCTGGCCGCCACAGCACAGGTTCTGGAACACGGCATACCCGGCGAACGCCTGGGCAGACACTTCGTCACGGGTTTTGTTAATGTCGTTGAGTTTGATCCAGCAGCAATCGACCAGCTCCTGCGCGAATTCGCGTGAGATGGACTTGTCCGCCGCCAGATACGGATACATATACTGGTCGAAACGGCCCGGGGAGATAGAGTGACCGCTGGATTCGATCTGCAACATGCTCTGGATGAACCAGAAGGTCTGGCACGCTTCCCAGAACGTGGTCGCACCGTATTCCGGTACGCGGGTACAGTTCTGCGCGATTTGCTCCAGCTCGCGTTTACGGGTCGGGTTGCTTTCCAGCTGCGCCAGGCGGGATGCTTCTTCCGCATAGCGATGGGCAAAACGGATCGCCGCGTTATAGCTTATCAATACCGCGTTATAGAACTGCTCTTTCTTGATATAACCAGGTTCGGTGCGGTCCAGCGCGTCGAGAGCGCGGGTCACCTCGTAAATGATGCCGCGAAAACCGATTTTCAGCACCTTACCGTAGTCAACGCTAACGTGGCCGACACCGCCGAAGAAGTAGTTGCCCACGGTGAACACGCCGCTCGCCATACTCTCTTTGGTGCTGTCCGACATGTAAGAGGCGGCCAGAGAACTGGTGGTTTTACCCGGCCAGTATTTGAACGCTTCATGCAGCTCCTGAGCGGTATTTTTCGAGATAATGAACGGGTCGGCGACGCGGTGCTCCATCGTCCCGAACTCTTTCTCTACCCAGTCGTAAGAGAATTCCGGGCAGATTTCAGTCGAGCGTGGATTAATGGTTACTGCGCCCACGATTAATTCGTCCGGGCGAATCGTCACTGGCAATTCATTAAAGATTTTTTCTACAACTTTTGCACGCCGCATAATGGCTGGCAGTTGTTCAGTCTCTTTATAGGCCTGTGTTGCCAGCACAGCGCGCTCTGATTCCACATACGGTTTCGCCGTCAGAATCATATTTTTCAGTCGTACAACACGATCGGTCGGATTAGAAAAGCCTTTCTCTAACATATAAAACTCCCGAATATATTTTGATAACCTTGCGGCGGTGCCGGGGTATTAATGAATAATGCTGATACCTGTCTGTGTAATAAAGTGACGTAATATTGCCGGATGCCCCATCCAGGTGGCCGCCGTAATGAGGTTGCCATCAACGACGGCCTCATCATCCGCAGCAGTGACCCACAGGCCACCCGCCATCTCCACTTCCGGTTGCACCGTAAAATAGCCTGTCAATTTCCTGTCTTTTATTACCCCCGCAGCGGCCAGAATTTGTGGGCCATGACAAATTGCGGCAACAGGTAATGAGAAATTCATTGCGTAGTGCATAATATTCAGGACCGATTTATTTAATCGCAGGTATTCTGGTGAACGCCCGCCTGAAATATACACACCGCTATATTCCTGTAACTTTATTTCGTCAAATGATGCGGTTAATCTAAAAAGGTGTCCGGGTTTTTCAGTGTAGGTTTGGTCACCTTCAAAATCATGAATCGCGGTTTTAATAAACTCGCCGGTTCGTTTACCCGGACATACAACATCCACTCTGAAACCTAACATGCTTAATGCCTGCCATGGCACCATGACTTCATAGTCTTCAGAGAAATCGCCTGCGATAAGTAATATCTTTTTCATAAGCGAACTCTCAAAACTGGTTATCGTCTTCCTCAATGATTCGCATGGCTTCATGCACCGCCGCGACTTCGCCGAAAATGGCCAGGGTGGTGACGTGCTGGGGGCAACTGCCAAAGATTTCCGATACCACCACACTGGCGCTTTTGCTGGCCACATCGGCATAAAAATAGAGATCCGGAACCGGCAGCATTAACAATCCAATGGCGTCAATGCGAATCAACTCCAGACGCGAACGAAACTCCCCGGGCATGCGCCGCTTCAACATGGCCAGGATCTCCGGGGTCGGCGCGTTTATGATCCGTTTTTTCATCTTTGCGTTACCCTTCACGATGGTTAGCGAATATTCAACGCTTCAACCATTACGCAGCGACGATGCCGTGCAAACGCGCGTGCTGACGTAAGCCCTTCACCGGTCGGCCCGGCGATCGTAAAGGTGGCATGCCCTTCGCCACCCACCCCGATCCCCGCATAAGAGGGACCATTTTTCACAAAGATGGTGGTCTGGATCAGGCGCGCCATTTTGGTCAGCTTTTCGACGTTGGTGGAGTGCATAATCGCGGTATGGCGATTGCCGTGCTCTACGTGCACTGCCAGTTCGATGGCTTCATCAACGTTATCGACGCGTACCACCGGCAGGACCGGCATCATCAGCTCATGCACCACAAAGGGATGGTTTTTATCCGTCTCGATTAAGATGACTTTAATGTCATCACCCACGGTGATACCCAGTTGTTGAAGGATGTAACGTGCATCTTTACCGACAAAGCCGGTATTCGGCCCGGTGCCTTTTTCGTTCAGCACCAGGGTCTGCAATTGCTGTATCAGCTTCTTGTCGCACAGCAGATACGCGCCGCTTTTCTTCATGCAGTGGATCAGATAATCAGCCACCTGATTCACCACAATCACCTCTTTTTCGGCCACGCACGGCAGGTTGTTGTCAAAGCTGCAACCTTTGATGATATCGCACGCTGCTTTTTCGATATCCGCCGTTTCGTCCACCACCGCTGGCGGGTTGCCTGCGCCTGCGCCAATCGCTTTCTTGCCGGATGACATAACGGTTTTTACAATGGCCGGACCGCCAGTAGCCACCAGCATGTTGACGCGCGGGTCGTTGATCATGGCGTTAGTGTTTTCGATAGAGGGTTTCGTCACCGTGACGACCATATTTGCCGGCGCGCCCAGCTGAGCCAGCTTGTGATTGATAAGCTCAACCGCGTACAGCGAGACTTTCCGCGAACGCGGGTGGGGACTAAACACCACGGTGTTGCCCGCCGCCAGCATGCTGATGCTGTTGTTAATGATGGTCTCGGTCGGATTAGTGGTGGGTGTAATCGAACCAATCACCCCGAACGCAGAGTACTCGATCAGCGTTAACCCCCCGTCTCCGGTTATCGCGCGGGTGGCCAGGTCTTCGAGACCTGGCGTTTTCAGCGCGGCGACGCGGTTTTTAATCAGTTTGTCCTCGTAATTCCCCATGCCGGTTTCGTCCACCGCCATACGGGAAATGGCGCGCAGCACATCCTCCTGCAGGAAGACATCGCGAATGCCATTAATAAACGTGGCACGATCTTGCATAGAACAGTGGCGATACTGCACCTGCGCCAGCACGGCCGCTGAAATCGCCTCGTCTATGGTCTCGAATGCGCCCGTTCCGGCACTTGCGACCTGAGACGGTGCACTGGCGGCGCGCCCGGACTGCTGCTGCGCCAGCGCCTTAGCGACGATATCATCCAGGCCTTCAACCCGCCCTGCCTCTGAGGTGGCGGGAGTCACTGCCGGAACCGTATCCGGTGTTGCTTTGGTGAATTTGCTCAGAATGGTCGAGACAGCCTGAGCGATTTCAATATCATTCATCTTTAAATTCCTTACTACCGACCGCGTCGCGCGTCGTCTCCCGCGGCTTAGATATACGGCGTCGTGGTGGATTTAATTTCCGCCGGATCTAGCGTGGAGAGCAGTTGCAGCCCCACTTCTCGTGCAGCAATCACCGCCTGGCGTACCGCGCCGGAATCACCGGAAAAGGTAAAGATCACTTCGTTACTGAAGCTCGTGCCTTTCGACGGACTGGCGTAGCCCACCGGGTCAACAACGGCGGATTTCGCCGCAGCATCAGCAATCACCAGGCCAATCGCCGCAGGCGAGGCACAGGTCATCCCGAAGGATTTGCCAATCGGCGCGCCCAGCGCTTTATGCAGCGCATAGCTGGCGCGTGCGGTGTATTGAAATTCAAGGTGGCCTGCCGGCGAGCCGTAGACGTCGCCCATGGTGCGTTCAATTTCTGCCAGCGCAACTTCCACCGCACGTCTGACGTCGGAAACATCAGACGCGCCAAAAATAATTAAGCAGCCGTGCCCGCCGCCACCTTCCGTGTCGCGAGCCAGCTCGATAGAGATAATTTCACTGTTGGTCGCTTTGATGGCTTCATCCGCCGCAAAAATTTGCGGACCTGCGCCGGTACGTGCCCCCAGAATACCGATCGAGCGATATTTCTTGTCGATATTCATAATTTCATGCAACTGATTATCGACATTGGCAATCACCAGGCCGATAGTGTGCCCCAACGCAGTGCCGACAAATTCCGTAATTCCGCAACCGGCAAAGTTGGCGGCGGTTTTAGCCTTCGGCTTCGTGTCGGTTTGTTTATTCATTACGTCAGATATAATCTGCTCAACAAGATTATCTCTCATGATCAGTATCCTTTTTTGTTATTAACCGACGGCCTTCGGCAGAATTTTTTCCACCTCAATGTGCGGACGCGGAATAACGTGTACGGAGACCAGTTCGCCCACTTTACCCGCAGCGGCAGACCCGGCGTCAGTAGCGGCTTTTACGGCCCCTACATCGCCGCGAACCATCACAGTTACCAGGCCGGAACCGATTTTTTCATAGCCCACCAGGGTCACGTTGGCGGATTTCACCATGGTGTCTGCTGCTTCGATTGCCGAGACCAGGCCTTTCGTTTCAACCATTCCTAATGCTTCTTGTTGCATACCAACCTCGATATTTCCGCTTGAAAGAAAATGTGCACACAGGAATAGCAATCCATAGATTGGCCCTGTGCGTTAATTATTTATGCATTCTGATACTAAGGTTATTCGGACAAAATGTTTTGCGCGCTAGCCGGACTATCTTGTTTTCAGGATCATCTTCCCGACAATAAAATCCACCTGCCTGCGGCAATAACCGCCTTATTTCTATGCCGCGCAACGGGCGAGGTCCGCCGCATCTGTGGCAATCATTTTTTCTTCATTGGTCGGGATAACCGCAATCTTTGTCGAGCCCGTTCTGGAAATCAGCCCGCCGCGGCCACCGAATAACTGCTGATTGCGCGCGTTATCCAGCTCCAGCCCCAACGCCTGGAGGCGTTGTACGGTAAGTTCACGGATCAGCGCCGAGTTCTCGCCAATGCCGCCGGTAAAAATCAGGGCGTCGAAGCGTTTAAGCGCCGTGACATGGCCGCCGATATGCCGGGCCAGGCGGTGTACCATCACCTCGATGGCCAGCGTCGCCCGCGCATGCCCCGCCGCCCGGGCTTCCTGCAACGTACGACAATCGCTGGATAACCCTGAAATCCCCAGTAAGCCGGACTGGTTGTTGACCATTTTGTACAGCGCATCGACAGGCTGCCCGGTGCACTTCGCCAGATAGGCGGCGGCACCAAAATCCAGATCGCCGCAGCGTGTGCCCATCACCAGCCCCTCCAGCGGCGTCATGCCCATTGAGGTATCGACACTCTCGCCGTTCTGTACGGCGCAAAGGGAAGAGCCATTCCCCAGATGAGCAATCACGATACCGTGATCTGCCGGGTCAAGTTCCAGCGCGTTCAGCGCTTCGCTGGCGATATAGCGATGGGAGGTGCCGTGGAAACCGTAGCGACGCACCTGATAATCGTGCTGGTACTCCAGCGGAATGGCGTAGGTATAGGCGGCCGGGGATAACGTCTGATGGAACGCGGTATCGAACACTGCAATCTGCGGTAGCGCAGGCAGCAGCGCACGCGCCGCCTCAATGCCGATCAGGTTGGCGGGATTGTGCAGCGGCGCCAGGGCCGACAGCGCACGGATTTTTTCAATCACCTCGTCGGTCACCCGCACCGAGCGTTTAAAATCACTCCCACCGTGCGCCACGCGATGACCGATGGCGGTAAGGCTGTTCAGCAGTTGCCGCTCCGCGAGCTTCCCGAACAGGACGTCTAACGCATGTTGATGGCTGGCTTCCGCCAGCGCCATGCTGGATGAATTACCGTCGCGATCTTTAAAGGTGATGGTGGCACGATCAATCCCCAACCGCTCCGCCAGCCCAGACAGCACCGGCCGATCGGCATCCTGGGGGATGACCGAGAACTTCATCGAAGAAGAACCACAGTTAATGACTAATACACAAGCTAAGGACATGATGACCCCTGATATGGACTGCGATGAAAATTAACAGGTTATTGCGAGGGGAAAACGCAGCGCGCTAAACCGCGCCATCGCCTGGCGGGCGATACGCATATCGTCTTCCACGCTGCCGCCGCTGACGCCAATCCCGCCGAGCAGGCGTCCGCCTGACCAGCAGGGAAACCCGCCGCCGAAGCAACAGATCCCTTTTTCTTTATCAAGACCGTATAACTCTCCGCCCGGCTGTACCCGCCTCGCCAGTTCATGCGTCGCCATCTTTAGCGCCACGGCGGTCCAGGCCTTTTGCGGTGCCAGGGTATGGCTCACCAGCAGAGCGCGATCCATGCTGAAAAAAAACCGCTGATGCCCGCAGGCATCCGCCAGGCTGAAAACAACAGGCACATGGCAGGCCGTAGCGGCCTCCCGCACCAGCTTCGCCAGCAGTTCAGCATCGTCCAGGCTCAGGGACATTTGCCGCTCCGGAATTTGCGTAGCGATGGCGTCATTGATCCAGTTGTCGAGCACAGCATCGTGTGTAGCCATACCTTATTCTCCCTGGATCGCCGCTATTTGCCGTTCAGTTCAAGCGAGTCGACGATGCCCACCACGGCAGCATCAATCACCGAGTGCTCTTTGCTGTTGCTCATCCGCGCCGAGCTACCGGTGGTCACGATAACAATCTCGCCGTTACCCGCGCCGACGGTATCCACGGCCACCTGAGCGTGGCCGGTAGGCTGATAGTTTTCATCCAGGCGCGCCACCATCAGCAGTTTCGAGCCATTCAGAGAGGTGTGTTTGGTAGTGGAAACCAACGCACCCGTGACTTTTGCGAGGTACATACTTCCTCCGGCTAGCCGTAAATAAGGGTGAGATTGCGCCGCGAGATTTCATCTTTGGCGGCAGGGGTGATCAGCGTATCGCGCTCGACCCACAGCTCTTCGCCGGGGGCAAGCAGGCGAATATCGCGCAGGGTAATTAAGCGTTTTTTCCCGGCGGTTGGCAGGCTGGTGGAGGGTACGGACAGGCTTACCGGGTCAGGATCGACGTGGGCCATTTTTTTGCCAGCAATCTTCACGCCGTAGCTTTCCAGTACCTGAGCGTAACCGGCCAGCCGGGCCAACAGCGTCAGCGGCAAGCGGTTGTCATGGCACTGCGGATGCAGCGTGGCGATCGCCTGTTTACGCTGCTGCAAGGCCTGAAATACCGCCTCGCATGCCAAGTTGTCGCGGATACCCAGCGCGATTTTGCTCATGCTGTTGACCGAAAGTGCCGGTAAATAGAGGGCATCGTAATCTGCGCGCTGGCGGTCGAATCCGGCGCGGGAGCCGCGCTGGCGTAACGCGTAGATGCAGGCCGCTTTCAGCGCCGACTGGCTGGCGCTGTGGGAAAAACTCACCCATAGCGCATAGCCCGCCTGCTCCAGCGCCGCGAGACAGTTCAGGGTTTCAGGGAGCGAAGAAAGGTCGTCACCGGTCACCACCACGCGAACATTTTTTTGCGCCACGGACTGCGCCAGCAATTCGGCGATCACCCGGTCAAGCAGCTGCGATAAGGTCTGGCTGTCCATCTGCTCTCATTTACCCCGCATTCATTGCGATACCTAACGGCGTCACTAACAGTGGCTCCACCGACGGAACCACGTTTTTGCCGGTGTATTTGCTGAACACCGCGGCAAACTGGCTGAAGCTACTGGCGCCGCCCACCAGATAGATATTTTTCACCCGCTGCGTGGTGAGCCATCCCGATACCAGGCTGGCCATTTTTTGCGCCACCGGCAGCACCAGGGTAAAGACCTGCGCTTCCAGCGCCGGATCTTTTTTCATCGCTTCCGCCTCGGCATATTCAAGGTCGAGCGCCCCCGCGATAACCAGCGTCATATGGCTGCCACCAGTGGGTTCATCGGCGCTAAAGGTCACTTTGCCACTTTTTAAAATGCTCATTCCGGTAGTTCCGCCTCCGACATCCACCACCGCACCGTTTTTAATATTCAACGCGCTGGCGGCCGCCACCGGCTCATCGAGCACGTTAGTGACGGTAAAGCCCGCCGACTCCACAACGTTAACGATCACCTTTGTGTTGCCGTCGGAAATGCCCGGCGGAATGGCGGTTGCCGCGCGATCGAGGGTGCGGCCCAGCCTTTCTTCGAGAAGGCTTTTCAGTCGCGATACGACCCGGCTGGCGGTGAGGTAATCCACCACCACGCCGTCTTTCACTACGCTGGAGGGGTAGGTCACTCCTGCCACCGGCTGGTTATCTTCATCCACCACCACTATCGCGATATTGGCCGTACCGAGATCCACCCCCACCTTCAACGCACCGGTGCAGGGCCGACATTCACCGCTGTCAATCAGGGCAGCCAGGGCGTGCAATCGGCGGTTTTCGGGGTTGTCAGCCATGACGCACATCCTGTTTGATACCGCGCACCCTGTCGCCATTGCGCAGACCGAAACCGTTGGCCTCTTCCACATCAATATGCAGTTCCAGCACCGCATCCGCCGTGACGCGCACCACCACGTGGCTCAGCACGCCGCCGCGTGGGCCGTTGGTCTGAACGTCGATTTCCATCCCGTCGCGCAGGCCATGCAGCTCGGCTTCCTGAGGTGAAATGTGGATATGCCGCCAGGCGACAATCATGCCGTTGTGCTTCACCACTCGCCCTTTCGGGCCGATGATGTCAATTCCCGGCGAATCCAGTAGATCGCCCGACATCCGCACCGGCGCCTGGGCACCCAGCGCAAAACCATCGGCGACGGAGATCTCCACCTGGGTGGTATTACGCAACGGGCCTAATACCCGCACTTTGCTCAGCTCGCCTTTCGGGCCGCGCAGCGTCACCATCTCTTCGGCCGCATACTGCCCGGGCTGTTTGACGGCTTTAAAACGGGTCAGCGTGGAGCCGTAGCCAAACAGGATGTCCATATCTTCCCGGCACAAGTGAACGTGGCGGTTAGACACGCCCACCGGAATATCCAGCGCAACGGGTGCGGCGACGGGCGCAGCCGGGCTTTTACCGGTGGCGAGTTCCTGAAGGATTTGCTGAGTGATCCATTCAGCTTGTTGTTCGGTGTAATTCATAACGGAAACGACCTGGTTATTGGGTTATCGCGTGGTTACTGAGCGTCTGTTCATCAGGATAGGGAGTCACGACGCCCGATATTTGTTGATCAACAGGACTTTTTTGCCCGCTTCATGCGAGCAGGACAAATGTGTCCCGTTAGCCCGTCACCTGATCAAGCAGCGCTTCAACGTCCCGGGCGTTAGCAGACCGTGGGTTCGACGCGGTGCATCCATCGGCCAGCGCGGAACTCACCAGTGCCGCTCGCAGCGCGCTGATTTTCGCCCGGTCAATGCCCAACTCGCTCAGCG
Organism: Leclercia sp. TB492; assembly: GCF_049974505.2. Classification (NCBI taxonomy): domain Bacteria; kingdom Pseudomonadati; phylum Pseudomonadota; class Gammaproteobacteria; order Enterobacterales; family Enterobacteriaceae; genus Leclercia; species Leclercia sp. TB492. Next base: position 4,045,295 of record NZ_CM127572.1, read on the forward strand.
TGGCGGGAATACCGAAATGGCGGTTAATCTGACGGATAGCCTGCGTCATCTGCGTGATAGCCTGCCCGGGAGCGGCATGCTCGATCCCCATGATCTGCGCGCAGCGGTGGTAGCGATCGCGGGTGTGTGCAGCGACCTGCTGGCTGTTGAAGTCGATCACAATCGGCAGCAGCATGGCGTTAATTTTGCCGTGGGGAATATGCAGCATGCCGCCAATGGCATGGGCCATGCCGTGGACCAGCCCCAGCCCGGCGGCGTTAAATGCCATCCCGGCCATGCAGGAGGCATTGTGCATATGGGTACGCGCCACAATGTCTTTTTCATCGTTAAACACCTGCGGCAAGTAGCGCCAGGTAAGCGCGATGGCCTTTTCCGCCAGCGCATCGCTAAAGTCGTTCGCGCCAGTGGCGACAAACGCTTCGATGGCATGGGTCAGCACATCCATACCGGTATCCACCGCCACATGGCGCGGCACGGTTAATACCAGGTTCGGATCGAGAATGGCGATATCCGGCACCAGATGTCCGGAGATCAGCGGATATTTACGCCCGTTATGCGGATCGGAAACGATCGCATAGGCGGTCACTTCCGATCCGGAGCCGCTGGTGGTGGGAATGGCGATGAGTTCGATGTGATGATCGGTAAAATACTCTTCCAGCGTCACTTTGATCCCTTTCGCCGCATCCAGCGAGGAACCGCCGCCGAGAGCAATAATCACGTCAGGTTTAAAGGTTTTAAAACGTGCCGCTCCCGCGATCAGAATATCAATATCGGGATCGGGTTTGACCTCGCCAAAAATAGAGACTGATGCCTGGGGCATGTAATCAATCAAATAACGGGTTTTACCTGATGTCACCATAAAATCGTCGGTGACAATCGCGACGCGTTTATCATTAAACTGGCTCAGCGAGGTGATCGCCTCTTCGCCAAAATAGATCTGAGGACAGGAAAAAGAACAACTGGCCATGTGTTGCAACCCTTATCTGGATACCGGCATGGTAAGCAGTAATAAACAATGGGGGTAAACTAACATGGCACTATTTTTGAGAGGCTAAGCATGTTTGTGCAGGTGGAGGATTATTTTGCGCGATTGTTTTACCTTGGGCAAAAAAGTCCTCAAGGGGTAATGAAACCAGCCCAGCGGGATAAAAACAGGACGGCAGTGGCGGGAAGCGGTGCAGTGACCAGATGATGAGTAACGCTTTCGTCAAATTCGGGATAACACAAGGTTGGGATCGTAGCCACAAGGCAACCTCCGTCGAGTTGTTCAGGTTCCTGCGCCCGGTTGCAGTTTCTCCTGCAACGCCCTCATCCTACGCCTCTCCCCAACCCGTCAAAAGTAGAATCCTTCTCCCGTTTCATCTCTCCCTGCAAAAACGAATCGTCATTTTTTGTAAAATGAAATAGCGTTTTAGATATCTTCATCACAATTTGCTTTTCGGAAGTTGTTAAGATATCCGCCCATACAGACAGTAAGGTTTTTGTGCAGATAACTAACAGGTGTGAGAAACGAGGAGCATGTATTAGCGCTTTTATTTAAAACCAACACACGGATTTAACATTTTATTATTACAGCGCCAACAAAATAACCAGCGTCATTACGATGGTGGCATTCGCTCGGCCTGATAATTTTTTATTAACTATTTTGATATCTCTTAAATACGGAAAACTATCGTGGATTACATTATTAAAATACTTGGCACGCCCGCGATTATCGTCGCGTTCATTGCTTTTTTAGGCTTGGCGCTACAAAGAAGTAGCCTCACCGACATTATTAAAGGCACCCTCCTCGCCTTTATTGGTTTTGTATTAATTAAAACCGGCGGGAGTATTCTCGGCGGCGTATTAACCATGTTCAGCGATATCTTTACCAATGCGTTTGGCTTGCGCGGGGTCGTGCCCAGCAACGAAGCGATTATGGCGCTGACCATCGACACGCTGGGCCGACCGGCGGCGTTCATCCTGTTCTTCGCGATGATCATTAACGTGCTGCTGGCCCGCTACACCCGCTTTAAATCTATTTACCTGTCGCTGCACCTGATCGTCTTTATGGCCTTCTCGGTGACCGCCGCCCTGGTGGGATTAGGTTATAGCGAGCAGTTCGCTATTATTTTCGGCTCGCTGGTCATCGGCACGTATATGGCGGTATTCCCGACTATCCTGTCACGCTTTAGCCGTAAAATTATCGGCCATAACGATTACTGTATCGCCCACGCCGCCTCCAGCTCCTATATTATCGGCTCGTATCTCGGAAAATGGTTTGGTGATACCTCGGTCAACGTCGAAGAGGTGAAAGTCAGCGGTAAATTCAGCTTCCTGAAAAACCCGGACGTGGCGACCTTTATTACCATGTTCTTCCTGCTGGGGATCTCCTCCATCTTTGCGGAAGAAGCCTTCCTTAACAACGTGCTGGCGAATAAACCTTACTTTGTCTGGCTGCTGGAGAAATCCGCCACCTTCGCGGGCGGGTTATATATCGCCAAAAAAGGCGTGGTGATGTTCACCGAAGAGATCGTCCCGGCTTTCAAAGGCTTCTCGCAGGTCGTGGCGCCGGGTTCTGTTCCGGCCGTGGATCCGATGGTGCTGTTCGACAAGTCACCGAACGCGGTACTGGTTGGGTTCCTGGTGAGCTTTGTGGCGGAACTGTGCTGCGTGGCGATCTTCCCGTTTATCGGTCTGCCGATCATTATCCCGGGCATTATGGCGAGCTTTATTACCGGCGGTAGCGCGGCGATCTTTGGTAATGCAACCGGTGGGTTCCGTGGGGCGGTACTGGCGAGCTTCGTGAATGGCCTGCTGCTGTGCTTCCTGCCGGCGCTGGTTCTGCCGCTGTTTAATCACCTGGGCGTGACGGCGGTAACCTTTGCCGATCCGGACTTCACCTTCCTGTCGGCGATTATCAAATACACCTTCGGTCTGGCGCATTAATCCTGCTACCGGCCCGTAATCGGGCCGGTTTTTACTGCATTTATTTCGCCAGCGACACCAGCATCTTCAGGCTCGCAGAGTAGTAATCCTCCTGAGCCGTAATCTGCGGATCGCCCGCCGGAAGCTGCCCCATCGCCAAATCACGCACCGCCAGCAGGCCGCCTTCCATCATATAGGGCGCCGGATCGTTGGTGGTGACATTCACCCATGCAGGCGTCTGGTTACGGGCAAAGCGTCCCCAGTAAGCGGTATACGGGGCCATCAGCGGGCTGGAGGCATTCGCCCACTTGATATACAGCGGCACGCGGATCGCATCGTAGCTAAAGCGCGCCGGCCACTCTTTTGCCGGGGTCACGTGACCGTCGGCGTAGAGAGAAACCCAGTCCGCCGGCAGCTGGGTATTGCCGAAACGCATTTTCACCAGCAGCTTCTGCCCGTCATTGATCAGGTCACGCCACACCGTCAGATGACTGCGTTTCGCAAAGTCTTCCCATGCCGGGAAGATGAAATAGGACGGGTTAAGATTCACATAGCTGTTGAGATTAAACCCTTTCGCGCCGGGCAGCATCACGCGGTAACCGGCAAAGCTGATCACGTTGCGGGCCAGCAGCGATTTGGTAATGGCATCCGAGGCGTTCAGATAGTTGCTGTCGTTCCACTGGGTTCCCGCTTTTAACAGCGCCCAGGCAATAAAGGTATCACCATCGGTGGCATTGTTTTTATCCATAATCGGATCGGCCGCTACCGGGTTAAAGCGCCAGTAAAACAGGCCCGTCTGCGGGTTTTGCAGATTCTTTTTCGTCCAGTTCCAGATTTTGTCAAAACCGGCGCGATCGTTGTTACGCACCGCCATCATCATGGCGAAGCCCTGCCCCTCAGTGTGGCTCACACTGTTGTTGCCGGTATCAATGATGCGACCGTCCGCCATCAAAAATCGCGCTTTGTAGCTGTCCCAGGCGGGGCCGGCAAAGGCCTGATGACTTAATATCAGCCCCAGCACCAGAACCAGGGTTTTACTTCGCTGCCACATGGCCGATCCTTATTGATTATTTTGATATCTGAAATGGATAACCGTAGCCGAGGGGGATGCCTCCCGCCACAGCGATACGTGTGATTTTCCGCCCTGCTCGCGCAGCCAGCGGGCGTAGAGCCCCTCCAGCACCGCGCTGAAGGCGTGGTTCCACGCCATCTGCTTCGCCTCTTCAGGCGGAACCGGCAATGCCGTATGCGCGATGCGGATCGCCGTGTCGCTGGCATCGATATCGATATAGCCCCAGTTAAAGGCCGCGAGCCGGGCGTTGATCTGCGCTTCGAGATCGCCCACGGTATGGGCCAGCGCCAGCGGGAAGCGTTCGCCCAGCGAGTCGCCCATCTGCACGAGGAACGAGCGGCTCTGCGCTTCGCCGACGTTGGCTACCATACTCTCAATCATCACGTGGATCAGCGAAAACCAACCCGACTGCGTCTGTTGATTCTGGTAATACTGCAAAAGCTGTTGGTCATTCATTACTTATTCCCCAGAAGGTAGCGGAAGTAGAGGCTCGCGGTACTTTCGTTGTAATCACCAAAGGTGTCATAACCCACCTGCCCGCCGATGGTCATGTCTTTATTCAGTTTGTAGTCCGTCGACGCGCGCAGCGTGTACCCCAGACCGTTCTCGCTGTTGCCTTTGTAGAACGCCTCTTTGGCAAAGCCGCGAGCCACGTAATCTTCCAGCTGATTCTGCATAGCTTTATCCGTCGGGAAGTACGGACTCTCATCCTGGGAGTAGGACTGATAGCCCACCGAGGCTCCCAGCCCCAGCTTCCAGCTGTCGAACTTCTGGGTGTAATCCACCGGGAAGGAGACGCTGATATAATCCTGCGGACTGAAATACCCCCCCTGACCGTAGCTGAAGTAGCTCAGGTTCTTGTCGAAGTTCATGTAGTTCATGTTGATGCCGGCTTTTAACTCGCGATCGGCGGCATAGTACGGACGGAAGTAGACCCCCGCCGAGCCGTTGACGCTGGTATTGCTCGGGACGTTTTCCCCGATGTAGTCATACACGCCAAACCCGGCGTAGAAGCCCGCATCGGTATTGTCATAGCTCAGCTGGGCGCTGCCGCCGTTTTTGGTAACCTGACCCCACTTCTTGCCGCTGTACTTGTCTTCCACCCCGACATACGAGAGCAGGCTGTCCACCACCGCGCGACGCTCGCCGGTCAGCACCAGCTTGAGGTAATCCGTCAGCTGCGGCGACCACTGCACGCCCCCCACCAGGGTATTCAGATCCTGGCCCAGCGGCGTGGATCCAACATCAATTTTGTACTGCTCGCCGGTAAGCGCCATCGCCACTTCGACGCCCTGCGCACTTTGCGAGCCCTGCGACGGCACCTTGATTTTGTCGATATTCGGCAGCTCAGGCGGCGTGGTCGTGGAGGCGTCATACAGCTCTTCGGCCACCATTCCCTGGATCAGCGCCCCGGTACCAAACCGGCGGCTGGATTCATCGGACGAGGTGCCGGCATCGAGGCTGATCGGCGTGACGTTAACATCCAGACGCGAATCGCCGAACGGCACGGTGGACCACTGTAGCGGCGCCTTGATCTCCGTCAGCTTGCTCAGCCCCTCTTCACCGTCACGCGCGCGCAGGGAGGTTGAACCCCGCGCCCAGGTGGCGGTTTTGTCGACCAGCATCTCCATCATGTTATCCACCTGCCGCAGCGTCCCGGCCTGGGCGGTTTCCACCGGCAGATCGGTGCGCACGGTGCCCGGCGGCGCGGTCTGTGGATTACGAGCCAGCTGCGCCACCTGCCACGGCATCGCCTGGCCGTAGAGTGACGTAGAATCTGTCACTGTGCCCGTGCTGGACGTCCCGACAAACGGGTTGTCGGCCAGCGCCAGGCCACCCAACATCGGCGCCGTTTCGCCGTTGTTGTTCTGCAGGCCGAGCAGTTTGCCGCGCGCGGTGCGCAGGTAGCTCATCGCCTGCTGATGATTGCCCTGGGCTTCGGAGACCCGGGCCAGCAGCAGTAAGCGTTCCGGAGTGCTGTCGTTGGTCAGCCCGGCGGAAAGCTGCTTCGCTTTATCCACGTTGTTGCTGGCCAGCGCCACGTCGATCGCCCCGGCGCGCGCATCCTGCTGCGGCGTATCGCGGGTCATCAGGTAGTCGTAAACCACCCCCGCCTCTTTGTTCATCTTCCCGGACTGATAGACGCGCGCCATGGCAAACATCAGATCGGTGTTCTGCGGATCGTTTTGCATGGCGCGGATCAGCTTGTCGTAGGCCGCCGCGTAGTTGCCCTGCACGCGCAGACGATCGGCCTCGTTGATCACGTAGCCATTGCGAATGCTCGCCAACTGGGTCGGGGTACTGCGCGACTGCAGCTCCGGGCTGGCAAGCCAGGCCTGAGCTTCGCTGCCCAGGCCGGCCTGGTTCAGAACCGCCACCTGATCGGCATAATCCCCGGCGTTACCCTGCACGCCGCGGCGCATGTTGTCATGCACCACGCTCACCGCGGTGGTGACATCGCCACTCTGGGCCAGCATTCGCGCCAGCTTGCCGGCATCGGCCGGGCTTTGCGGCGGTCGTGCCGCCAGCGCTTTCAGGGTGTTGGCTGCCGCGGTCCGGTCGCCCTGGGCCAGATAGCGTTCGGCGACGTCCATCTGCAGGTTGTAATTGACCCGCCGGGACAGCTCGCGCATATCGCCGTTCTGGCTCGAGGCCGGAATGCGTGACAGCAACGTTTGCGACTGCTGCCAGGCGTTGTTTTCGCTGGCGAACAAGGCGGCGGCATAGAGTTCACTGTTGCTGGCGTTCGGGCGGAACGCCGGCGTCATGACGTTGGCCGCCTCCGCACTACGCCCCTGCTTCTGCAGCAGACGAGCTAAATCCAGACGCAGCCAGGGATCGGACGGATACTGCGCCGTGCCCTGCTGTAACAGGGCGATAGCGCGCTGCGGATCGCCGCTGGATGCGGCCTGCTGGGCCTGACGACGGAGCGGATCGGTCGGGTTGCCCCCGGAGACGCGCGGCTGCAATTTTGCCTGCAGGCTGCCGGGAAGGGTCTGCAACATCGCCTGGGCTTCGGCGGTTTTGTTCTGCTCGCGCAGGACGTAGTAGAGGTTTTCCCGCGCCGAGCCGTTATTCGGCTGCTCGGTCAGCAGGCCGCGCAGGGTTTGTTCTGCCGCAGTGTAATCTTTGTTATGCCGCTGGACGTCGGCACGGAACAGCTTTGCCGCCGCGCCCTGCTCGCCGCTGCGCTGGGTCAGAGGGGCGCTCAGGGCCAGCGCCTGGCTGACGTTACCCTGCTTGTAGGCCGCCTGCGCCTGCGCCAGCTGGCCGTAGAATTCAGCGTCCTGCGCCTGCTGCTTACGCTCGTCAGAAGCGGTGCCGCCGAGGCTGGCCGCGCGACTCAGATACTGCGCGCCTGCGGCGTAGTCACCCTTGCGCAGGGCCACGTAGCCCATCCCGGCCAGCGCATCGGCATCTTCCGGGTTGGTCTTCAGCACCTGCTCAAACTGGCTGCGGGCGGTATCGGTATTGCCGCTGTTCAGCGCCACATAGCCTTCGCCCTTTGCCGCTCCGCCGATGCTCTTGCGATAGTAATCCTGCACGGCGGTATCGTTCGGATGACGCTGGAGGTACGTCTGGTAATACGCTTCGTCGCCCGCCTGCGGCCCGAGCCACAGCAGGGCCTGACGCAGCGATTTATCCGCATCCTGACTGCCGCTGGCCAGATCCTGCAGGATGTTCATCCCCTCGCGACGGGAGCTTTCCTGATAGGTCAGCACTTTGCCCAGCGCAACTTTGACGTTGTTATCCTGCGGATACTGCACCCGCAGCTGACGCAGCTCGCTTACCGCCTGCGAATAGAGGGACTTATCCCCCGCCATGGTCAGATAGTATTCCGGAGCCAGGCTCGGTGGCGGCTGACTGCCGGTGAACAGGGTCTGCCAGGTGGTCAGCGCGGCGGGAATGTTGCCGCTGCGCGCCTGCTGACGGGCCAGCTCCAGCTGCCCACGCGGCACCTGCTGCATCTGTTTGGCGTTATCCAGCGCCTGCAAATTCGCATCCTGCGGCGAGATCGCCTTTAAGCGCTCGCGCCACTGGGCCGCCCCTTTGATATCACCGGCCTGCTGCGACCACAGGGCCATCAGGTACAACGCCTGGGTGTTGTTGGCATCCACCATCAGCACTTTTTTCAGCGATTCCATCGCCAGGTTATCGTGAGATTTTTCGTGCCAGTAGTTCGCCTGGTCGAATAACGCTTTCAGCGCCGGGTTATTGGCGGATTGCGCGGCGTCCGCCGCCTGGGCACCCTGGATGCCCCCGATCGCCAGCCCGCTGAACAGGCAAAGCACAGGCAGATGTCCGGCGGTTTTGTTTTTATTTTCCATAGTGTTACCACCCTTACTCACGATCTGAATCCTGTGGGTTAAGACGTTTGTGCGCGCGTTTTTTCAGTAACGAGTAGAGGCTCAGGCCAATAATCGTCGCGAACAGCAGTCCAAAAATCGCCAGCATGGCGGAGTGCTGCGTGGCATACCACACCACCATCATGTACCAGGGCATCTGGCCGCTCGGGAACTGCGGGCCAACGCGGAAGCTGCGCACGCCGTTCTCATCGGTGATGATCGCCGTATCGCCGCGGATCCCGGCATTGATGCGGGCGGAGTTGAGGTCGGTATGCAGACGGGAGAGTTGTTCGTCGTTGCTGCCGATCGCCATCACCACCAGACGTTCCGGGTTCCACTGAGAGCGGAAGCTGACAAAGCCGCGCCAGGACTCGTTCGACGAGAAGTAGCGGTCAGCATCAACCCCCGACGCGTTCCAGTCGCCCTCCAGCCAGCTCTGCACTTTTTCCAGCAGCTTAGGCTCGCGCACGCCAAAGGTGTGCTCGTTACTGACAAACGGCGACTGGGCCAGCAGGGCGCGGTTAAAGGCGGTTTGATCCAGAGAGGAGACCGCCAGCACGTCGCTTTCGCTCAGGCGCAGCAGGTTCGCCCCGCCGGACGGCAGACCAAAGATCACGCGGTTATTGTTCAGCGCGGTGCCGGTAGCGTTACCGGAACGGGCAGAGAGATCCAGCAGGGTGCCGATCTCGCTTTCGCTCGGGTTCTCCGGCAGCAACAGCACCGTCTGCGAGAAGTCCGCCAGGCGGGTGAACGGGAACGACGCACCGACGAAGTAAGAGAGATTAGGCAGCAGTGTGAAGTGGCGTGTTTTGCTCAGGTCGATGCTGGAGTCTTCGTCAATACGGCTCTTGATGTTGTTATTGAGCAGCACGCTGCATGGCGCGGCCTCTTTGGTCTCAATATTGAAATAGAGCTGCAGCTGGTTGTCACCGTAGATCAGGTACGGCTCCAGCGGCATATTAATATGCTCCTGGCGCGCATCGCCGCCGAGCTTATGCCACAGGCTTTCGAGCAGCCCCTGTTTATTGACCGGCAGGTTACGCAGGAAGGCGCCGTTGAAGGTCATCGACAGGTACGAACGCTGCTCGTCAATCCAGCTCTCGGACGGGAACCGATAGGAAATTTTCAGTGGAATGGTGTCGCCATCCCACATAAACAGGTCGGGGGCGGCACGGAATGCCAGGGACAGCGATTCGTGCCAGATGCCGGTCACCGTCAGGCTCTGATCCTTACGCATCAGCTCGCTCAGGAGCACCGGGCGATCGGTGGCGATCCAGCGCGGCGCATCATAGGGTTTGCTGAGCGGGATGTTCTGCGCCTCAACCGGCAGGCTGGTGGTTTGGGCGTGGAACTGCCCACGCGTCAGACGCCACGCGGCGCTTCTCAGCTGTTGCTCGTTATTGCCCACCACCAGCAGCAGCTTGTAGATCGGGTTAACGGGGTTATCGACCACCTGCAGCGTGGCCCCGTTCGAGGCCGGCAGCGTTAACCCACCGATAGACTCACCCGGTTTACCCAACAGGATGCCGTTTTTTTCCGGCAGCTGGTCATGTAGCGCATCAAAGGAAATACCGCGATAGTCTGCTTCGATGCCCAGCCAGGAGGCGATCAGCGCCGCCGCCCCTACCTGCTCCGGCAGGGTTTTGCCCGGAAACGCGAAGGTCAGCCGGGTGGGGGTCATCTGCATTTCATCGAGGAACGGGCGCGGGAAGTGACTCAGATCCGCACCGATATTCAGCTGCTGCGCCTCCAGATCCAGCCGGGTATTCGGCATGATGGTGACCTGGTAGCTGTCCGACAGATCGCGCTGGCACAGCAGCGCATCGCCGTCATTGATTTTGAAGCTAATGTTGTTGCGTGACACCACCATCGCCGCCGGAATATCCAGCTGATAGTTTGAGACATTGCTGTCGGCGGAGCCCAGCGGCACCGTCCCCAGCGGTTGGCCGTTGAGCATCAGCTGCAGAGTGGTGTTGCGTGCCGCCATCGCCGGGGAGACCTTCAGGTTCAGCTCCAGCTGGGCGTTGGTGATCACCTGATCTGCCGAGAGGGTAAAATCGATCCCGCCCTGCAGCTGGCCGCCGCTCAACACCACGCCGTTTGGCTGTCCCATCTGGGCAACGGTGATGCTGCTGGTGGTGCCAGGAGTGATGCCCATCGGTGCCGGCATCGCAGGCGCGGCATCCGGCGTCGGAACAGCCTCCGCCACTGGCGGGGTCTGGAAGGCTGGCAGGGTATCGGGAGCAGGCAGGGCCGCCGGAACCGCTTCGTCCGCAGCAGGCGCTGCATCAGCAGCGGGCTGCGCGGCGTCCGTTACCGGCGGCGGGAGATCCACCGGCAGCAGCGATTCGACGGTGGTCGGCTCTTCCGCCGTGACCGACTGCACCAGCACGCCGAACATCAGCATCAACTGCAGCGCTTTACGGGTCATCCCTTTCATACAGCGGTATCCTCGTTGGCTTTATTCCTGCGGCGTGCGTCCTCATGACTGCGACGACGCTTATCACGACGGTCTTTCCAGGTCAGCCAGAACAGATCGAATACGCTGCGAATAATGATCAACAACGAGCGGAACGGGTTGTCCTGCTGTTTTGGCGGGTTGATCCACGCATCGGCGCGCGCCAGTACCACCCGCACCAGTTCGCGGCGGCGATCCAGCGGGATTTCGGCAAACATCAGGCGAATATACTGCTCATCGTGCGCAATCACGCTGACCGGAATACTGATGGCCCCGGACTGCAGCTGCAGCTCAATCTCTTCGATTTCATCGGTCAGGTGACGATCGTCCACGACCGCAATACGGCAGCCGCCCATGGAGAGATCCAGGGTATGGCTACGGGAGGAGATCCCGCTGGCGTAGTGGATCACCACCGGCACGTTGGCATCGATACGGATAGTTTTACGCGTCTGGCGGGTTTCCCGCGCCACGGCAATGGCCGCCAGCAGGAAGATCAGGCTGTAGAGGCCCCAGCCGACGTTGAGAGCGATAACCATCGGGTCCACGCTGAAGTAGTCGTGGGCGACGGCGCGCACAATCCCGGCAATGACCCCTGCCGCCAGCAGGAGCGCAATGATCAGGTGCGGGCGGACAATACTGAAATCGAAGTAGCCCACATCCAGCAGGGCGCCTTTATCCGTCACGTTGAACTTGCCGCGCTTCGGGAAGATGAGGGTAATCACCGTCGGCAACACCAGATGGAAAGCCAGCACCAGGTCGTAAATCTCCCCCCAGAAGCTGTAGCGGAAACGCCCGTTGACCCGCGAGTTCACATAAATACAGAGGAACAGGTGCGGCAACATGTAGGCGAAAATCAGGCTCGCCGAGGAGTGGATAATGTTCAGGTTAAACAGCAGGTAAGCCAGCGGGGCGGTGAGGAACGCCACGCGCGGCAGAGCAAACTGGAACGACAGCATGGCGTTCAGATAGCAAAGACGCTGCTGCCATTTCAGGCCGCGGCCAAACAGGGGGTTATCGACACGCAGGATCTACGTCATGCCGCGCGCCCAGCGGGTACGCTGAATGACGTGCACCACCAGACGCTCAGTTGCCAGCCCTGCCGCCAGGGGGATATCGAGATAGGCCGACTTCCAGCCCAGACGCTGCATCTTCAGCGCGGTGTGGGCATCTTCGGTCACGGTCTCCACCGCAAAGCCGCCAATCTCCTCTAACGCGCTGCGACGGATCACCGCGCAGGAGCCGCAGAAGAAGGTGGCATTCCAGTTATCATTACCGCGCTGGATCTGCCCGTAGAACAGCTGGCCTTCATTAGGGATATCGCGGCCTGCGGAAAGGTTACGCTCGAACGGATCCGGCGAGTAGAAGTAGTGCGGGGTCTGCATCAGCGCCAGTTTAGGATCGATCAGGAAGGCCCCGACCGTCGCCTGCAGGAAGATACGCGTCGCCACGTGGTCGCAGTCAAAGACGCAGATCAGCTCGCCTTTGGTGAGCTTCATGGCATGGTTGAGGTTACCGGCTTTGGCGTGGGAGTTATCGTTACGCGTGATGTACCCTACCCCGACGTTGGCGGCAAACACCGCAAACTCGCTGCGTTTACCGTCATCCAGCAGATAGATCTTGAGCTTGTCTGCCGGGTAATCGAGACACTGCGCCGCCAGTACGGTATCGCGCACCACCTCCAGGCTTTCGTTGTATGACGGAATATAGATATCCACCGTCGGCCACTGCGCCATATCATCGGGTAGCGGCACAATCTTGCGCTGGAGAGGAAACAGGTTTTGCAGGTAACTTAAAATAATAATTACCCAGATGTAGAGCTCGGCAAGAAATAACCCGATGCCCAGTATGGTTTCTATTTCGGAATTAAAGTGCAGCGTCTGCGTGGCGCGGAACCAGATATATCGGGTGGACATTAATACCGCCACCACCATCATGATTATCGATATACGATGATGTTTACTAAAGCCCAGCAGGAATAGTACCCCGATAGTGATTAGACCGAAGATATACTGCTTCTGGCTATCCATTGGGGTGATAATAATTAATACGGCGATGGGTGCTAAGACCAATAGCAGTAGATAAAACAGCGCCTTTTTCATAGGACGTCCTGAAATTGTCGTCAGAAACTGGAGGTTCTCAGGCTGGCGTGCACGGCGCCGTCACCGACCTGGATACCCAAAATACCCGCGATACGCTTACTCACCAGCTCGATATCAAACGCAGCCGCCGAGGTGGCGCTGAAATCCAGTATCGATTGCTGTGAGGCATTGGCCTCAGGCACGCTTTCATCCCGGTTGATCACACCAAGCAGGCGGTCACCGAGGCGTTGCTGTAAGAAGGCGGTGACGTCACGACTGATATGGCGCCGGTTGTCACTCTGGTTAACCAGGAAATAGTATCCGGCCTTGTTCTCTGGCGGTTCGCCGCCGGTCAGCCGGTGATTTTCGATGTGGGGCAGCAGAGACAGTGATGCGGTGTCGGCCAGCAGGGTCACCAGATGCAGATCGGCCAGCGGAGAGATCGCCTTCAGCGCCGGGTTCGGCCCCGGAGGGAAATCGGCCAGGATGATCAGCCCCGGGTAGTTCAGCAGGGAGCTTAAGCCTCGCGCCAGGAAGTTGCTGTCGCTGGTCAAATTATGCTCAAAGATCAGGCGCTGTTCTTCCGTCACTTCGCCATAGGGCAGGACGAACATATTGCTGCCCGCCGTCAGCACCGACTGGCTCCAGTCTGCCGACTCATTGGCACGCGCAACGTAGCCGCGCCCGTCAGACAAGGGTACGCCAAAATGCAGACGCAGCGCGTTCTGTACATCGAAGTCAATGGCCAGAACTTTATTGCCGGAACGTGCCAGAGCATAAGCGAGGTTGGCCGTGACCGTGGTTTTCCCTACTCCGCCTTTTGGCGAGCAAATACACACTAACGGCATGAAGCGATTTTCTCCAGGAGCGGTTGTAACGGAAGATCTTTCACCGGATGGCTGGCACGCCCGGACGTTTTAGTCGCGAACAGTTGCTCAAAGCGCACCGGCTCCGCCGGTTTCGGCGTGTTCACTGCCGCAGCAGACACGGGTACAGATGCAGGTACCGGCGCCAGCGCGGGAGCTGAATGGAAAGCGGATGGCGCCGCCGCAACAGGCGTCTCTTTCACGGCCGCCTGGGGGGCCGCCTCAGGGCGCAGCTGATCGAACAAAGAGGGTGACGCCGGATGAAGCTGCGTCTGCGCCTCTTTATCTGCGCTGCCGCTGGTTATGCTCTGCAGGATAGACGTGGCTGAACCGGCAGGCTCCGCCACGGGCGTCTTCGTCAGGCTGGCAAAAGCAGCATCCAGTTCGCCGGGCTTAACGGCCTGCGGCACGGGCACCGCAATGCTGCCAGCCTTAGCCAGCACTGCGTCACTGTCCACACCCGCCAGCTGGTTGATAATCGCCCAGCCGCTGCTTGAGGCCTGTTTGTTTTGCGCTGACAGGTCCTTAAAGTGGATGTCACCGGTGCGCGTTTTATCCTTAAAACGCTGCAAATCATCATAATTTTTCATGGTATTACTCTTGATTCACAAGTCAGTATTTTTGTTTCCTGCATGACTTTGCCAGGGACAACAGTTTTATGGGATTACGAACATGTAAAGGGAGTGAAGGGTTAACAACTATCATCGCCCCGCCATCGCTGGCGCTAATATTTGTTTACCGAATATTCTAATGCATATTACGTAGAGCTAATACTATCTACAAGCTTATCGATAGATCACACATTTTCTCCACTTTTCCCCATTAACAACCTACAACTTAAACATAAAATGTTGTTTTATGTTACTTAATTGAAACATTTGAACAGAAAAATAGTGTAATTGCGGTTAAATACCGGAGAGTAACTATAAGCAGGATTTATGAAAAAACGCGAAAAGTCGTAGTACTGGAGGTGGAAGTCGCATAACCCTCATACCATTACCTGGCGCAAAATTAACGCATTCCCCCGTCGCGCCATTCATCAGACATGTGTATTATTCCCTGTTGTTTTCCTGACAACTATCCTTAACTCAAATACTTAAGCGCCAAAGCGAAAAGCATCATGAGCACACCGATCAAACGGCTGGAAATCATTAAAAATGCCATTGAACTGGAAGATGACGACATCATCGAGAGTCAGCTGGCACGGTTGAAAAGCGAAGCCTTTGACGAGGAGCTGCGGGCGATCGTCGTGGCGCTTGAGCAGAAAAACTACACCGGGGCGATGGCGGCCATTACCCACTGGCTGCAAAGCCAGCGTGCCGTGACAACGTGGCGCGATCCGCAGCTGGCCGCCAGCAAGCTGGAGCTGAAAGCGCTGGAAGAACGCCTGCGCGATCTGATCGACAGGCGTAACGCCCGCGTTCAGCAGCTGGATGAATTTAACGATATCTACCTCACCCGTCTCGGCCCGCTGATGAGCCAGATCCTCGCCCTGCGCAAAACCCTGGCGGAGCTTAATCTGCGCCGCCAGCAGGCGGAGGCGCGTCGCCGGGAGGCGGATTATCGCCGCTGCCAGCAGTACGTTGCTCAGGCGGTGGAGGTGCTGACCACGCTGACCCAACACTGGCGCGATCTGCCCGCCGACTCGGTGCAGGCCGCCGCGGCGCGTAAGCATCTGCAACAGCAAAGCAACCTCATCGCCAACCTGCTGGCCGAAGCCCAGGAGCTGGAAACAGGCTTAACCCGCGAAGAGGAGCCCGCCCGTCAGGCGCGGGACGAAGCCAATGACGAGTATGAAAAATACCGCGAGCAGCAGCATGAAGCGGAGATCCGCCTGCGCAAGGGCAAGGATCTGTCGGAAGAGGATCAGAATGAGCTAAAACGGCTCTGGCGCCAGGCGAGCAAGCTCTGTCACCCGGATCTGGTGGCGGACGAGCTGAAGGAAGAGGCGAACGCCATGATGGTACAGCTGAACCAGGCGAAGCAGCGTGGCGATGTAAAAGCGATCCGCTCCCTGGTAGCCCGTCTGCATCAGGGGCTGGAGCCGCTGATGGCCAGCGACAGACTGAACGACCTGACGCGTATCCGCAAAAAGATGGCCCAGGTCCGGGAGCAGATCGACACCCTGTTGAGCGAGCTGGCGGAGCTGGAAAAAGAGGAGTCCTGGCTGCTGGTCTCCTCGCTGAGCAATATGGAAGCCTACTTTGCCCAGCAGGAGAAGGCCCTGCACGAGGTGCGCGCCTCGCTCGAACATCAGGTCAGCGAAGCGCAGCTCGACGACGTGGCCTGATTATTTGGCGTGCCAGTATGCGCTGGCACGCACCAGCTTCTGATCGATGGCGTCGGTTTCAAACAGGCGGCTCAGGTTTTTCACCACCTTCCCTTCCCCGGTCAGCCAGATAAAGTAATCTTCTGCCGGCACGCTGAGCGTCGCCAGACGATCCACAACCGCCTGCTCGTTATGCCCCACCACCCAGCTGATGTTGAACTCGCTTAAGTGGGCCAGATAGTCCTGACAGGCGGCATCGGCAACGGTCACCACGGCGTGAACCTCCGGGCGCACCGGCAGCGCGCGCAGCGCCTCCAGACGGCGGCGCAGCGCGGGCATGCCCGACTCATCGCAGACGTACAGCTGCCAGGCGTAATCTTCCGGCACCACCAGCGAACCGCGCGGGCCGCCGATGGAGAGAGTGTCTCCCGGCTTCGCCTCTACCGCCCAGCTGCTTGCCACCCCACCGTCGTGGATGAAGAAATCGAGCGCCAGCTCGTGACGGGCCGCGTCATACAGCGGGGTGTAATCCCGCGCCTGCGGACGCACGCTATCACCCCAGTCCACGCCCTCGTCCGTTACCACCGGCGGCACAAAGGTCGTGCCCTTTTCCGGGAAAAAGACTTTGGAATGGTCGTCGAAGCCGAGGGAGCTGAAGCCCTCCAGCGCCTCGCCGCCTAACACGATGCGCTGAAAACCGGCGCTGACGCGCTCAACGCGGAGCACGTTCAGCTCGCGAAAGCGCAGGTCGTTACGGACACGTTGGGGGTAGCGGGATGTGGTCATAATTTGCCTTCGTGAAAGTGAAACAGATATATCGAAAATGAAAGTTAAATGATAATGATTGCTAATTAAACAGATTGCAAGAATTTTTTTGATATAGTCTGCGATCGCGTGCATTGATTCAAAAAGCAAAAATTAAACAGTTTAATTTCAATTACTTAAATTAATATCTCTTGCTGGAATTGCTACTTTTCACATTTAAGATATAAATTAGATATATCAAAAACACGGAGAAAGACGATGCGACACTCTCACGGCAGCGACAACCACGAGCACCACCACCGCGGACGGGGCGGCGAGCACCATCACGGCGGCGGCCGCCGTCAGCGTTTCTTTGGGCACGGCGAATTACGCCTGGTGATCCTCGATATCCTGACCCGCAACGCCAGCCACGGCTACGAGCTGATCAAGGCGATTGAGACCCTGACTCAGGGCAACTACACGCCCAGCCCGGGCGTGATCTATCCGACGCTCGATTTTCTGCAGGATCAGCAGTTTATCACCCTCACCGAGGAGGAGACCGGGCGTAAAAAGATTGAAATTACCCTTGCCGGACAGCAGTGGCTGGAGGAAAACCTGGAACATCTGGAGCACATTCAGGAGCGCGTCAAAGCACGCTGCGTGGGATTCCAGCTGCGTAAAAACCCGCAGATGAAGCGGGCGCTGGATAACTTCAAGGCGGTGCTGGATCTGAAGGTGAATCAGGAAGAGACCAGCGACGCGCAGATCAAACAGATTATCGGCGTGATCGACCGCGCGGCGCTGGAGATCTCCCAGCTGGATTAAGCGGTGGCTTCTGCGCGAACGCGGAACACTTTCACCAGATCTTTCAGGTTTATCGCCTGCTCGTTAAGGGATGAGGCCGCCGCGACAGACTCCTCCACCAGGGCGGAGTTCTGTTGGGTGGTGGAGTCAATCAGGCCAATCGCGCTGTTGATCTGCGAGATGCCTTCCGTCTGCTCATGGCTTGCCTGGCGGATCTCGCGCAGGATGCCATCCATCTCCTCGACGTTACCCACCATGCCGTTAATCAGCCCGCTGGCTTTTTCCACCAGCGCCATCCCGTCCTGGGTCTGGCTGGTTGAGCTCTCAATCAGCTGGCGAATTTCACTGGCCGAGGTGGCGCTCTTCTGGGCAAGCTGGCGAACTTCACCGGCCACCACCGCAAAGCCGCGGCCGTGTTCACCCGCGCGCGCCGCCTCTACCGCCGCGTTCAGCGCCAGAATATTGGTCTGGAAGGCGATAGAGTCGATCAGGTTGATGATGTCGGACATCCGGTTGGAGGTCTCGTTAATCAGGCGCATTTTGCTGGTGACCTGCTTCATCATCTCGCCGTTGCTTTTCACCACCCGAGCCGCATCCGCGGAGAGATGAGTGGCTTCACCGGTATGTGATGCGGTGTTTTTCACCGTCGCGGTGATCTGCTCCATCGACGCTGCCGTCTGTTCCACGGAGCTGGCCTGCTCTTCCGTCCGCGCGGCCAGATCCTGGTTGCCCGCCACAATCTGCGCCGCTGCGGTGGAGATATTTTCCGAGCCGAACTGTACCTGCTGCACAATCTCCAGCAGACGGTTTTTCATCTCCATCAGCGCAGAGAGCAGCTGGCCGGTTTCGTCCTTACCGTGCGACGCGATGTTCCCGGTGAGATCGCCATCGGCAATAGACTGGGCAAAATTGACCGCCTCGCCCAGCGGGCGGGTAATCGAGCGCACGATAAACCACCCCATCAGGCTGCCCACCGCCACGCTGAACAGAGTGATAAGGATCAGCAGCAGGCGGTTGGTTCTGAAGTCGCCGTCTACCTCCACGCCTGCGCGCTGCATATGTGTGTTCTGTATGGCAATCAGCTCCTGCACTTTCGCCTTATAGGCCTGCTGCAGGCTGAGGGTATTGGTCATCATCTCCTGAATCGCACCCGCCCGATCGTTGCTCTGCACCGCCTGCAGGATACGGTAGCGGGAGTCGAGATACTGCTGGCGTACCCCGCGGATATCGCTCAGCACCTGCTGGGACGCTTTATCCTGCAGGGCACTGTTCAGGTCGCCGAGGATCCCGGTGATACGTTCGCTGATCGCCTTCAGCTGCTGTTCTGACTGGGCCCTGTACGTGCCCCGATCGTCCAGCAGCATGAGCTGTTGGGTGCTAATAAATTCCTGGAAGTTGTCGATTAACTGGTTCGCTTTTACCGTGGTGGGATAATCGCTGGTGATAATGGATTGCATCCCGTTATTTGCCCGATTAAGGCTTAACAGGGATAAACTTGCACTTATTCCCATCAGGACAATAAAGAACCCAAACGCCAGAAATAATTTCGTGCCGATTTTTACGTCATGTAAGAACATATTTACTCCATCGATGTGATTATTTCTCAGACGATCAGCGTTATCGGTAACTTCATCGCTAACTTTATGACTTTGATCGCTTTTTTCTTCAATAATTCCGACAAAAGATAGGCGTTAGCTATTAATTTCGCCGCATCGATCGTTACGTAACCACGGAAACGGGGATTTTTGACAGAGCATCGGGGAAAACTGACTTAGGCAGGAATAATTAACTGAGGCGTTTTTTTTAGTTATTTAATATTACATTAACAGTAACCGATAAAAATAATCACAACTCACAAATAACAAAGCCGTTCACTCCGTCAGGAGCAAACGGCTTTCTGGAACGTTACTGACTCAATGGAGCACGGTGACGGCATCTTCCAGACGTTTCGCGCGGTGCTTCACCATTGCGGAAACCTGCGCGCTCGTTTCCACCAGCGCGGCGTTTTTCTGGGTAATGGAATCCAGTTCGGCTACCGCGCGGGTCAGCTCCGACAGCCCGGAGGCCTGCTCCGAGGTCGACTGGCTGATCTCCGCGATCAGCCGGGTGACGTTCTGCACCTTCTCCACGATATCGTCCATCGTGCGTCCGGCGGCATGCACCTGCTCGGAACCCGACATTACTTTGCTGGCGCTGGCGTCGATCAGCTTGCGGATATCGTTGGCGGCACTGGCGCTGCGGCTGGCCAGGTGGCGTACTTCCCCGGCCACCACCGCAAAGCCTTTCCCCTGCTCGCCCGCCCGGGCCGCTTCTACCGCCGCGTTCAGCGCCAGGATGTTGGTCTGGAAGGCAATGTCGTTAATCAGCTTGGTGATCGAGCCGATACGCTGGGTGCTGTCGGCAATCTCGTCCATGGTGTTGACCACGGTTTGCATCGCGTGCCCGCCCTCGGTGGCGGCGTCGCTGGCGGCGATGGAGAGCTTATCGGCATCCACCGCGGTTCGGGTGTTGTTCTGCACCGTCATCGCCAGCTGGTTCATCGTCTCCACGGTCTGTTTCACGTTTGACACCGTCTGGTGGGTGCGATCGTTGAGGTCATCATTCCCCTTCGCCAGCTGGTCGCTGCCGTCACGCACGTTCACTACCTGGCTGGAGACGTCATTGATTAGCCAGCGGCACATCAGGCCGAGTTGCCCCACCGCACGCAGGGTCAGCCCCAGCTCGTCGCTGCGGTTAAGATGCTCCACGCTGTTGCGCTCGCCGGTTGCCACCTTCAGCGCCTGACGCGCCACGTTCTCGACCGGACGCACAATCTGCTGCTCAAACAGCATTGTTCCCAGCAGCATCACCAGCGCGCTGACCCCCATTGCCGCCCAGCTCGCACCGGTGGCGAACAGGGCTCCCGCCAGCACCAGCCACAGCAGGGTCATCACGCTGCGCACCCGCCAGCGCAGCGGCATCGCCGGCAGCTTGCCGATCCAGCCTTTCGCCACCACCAGCCCCTTATGCACCCGCTTATTACAGCGCCCTTCATTCAGTGCCTTATATAAAGGTTCGACGGCGGCAATCTCTTCCGGGGTCGCTTTCACGCGGATGGACATATACCCGGTGGTCTGGCCGTTGCGCACCATCGGTACGGCGTTAGCGCGCACCCAGTAGTGATCGCCATTTTTACGCAGGTTCTTCACGATACCGCTCCAGGGTTCCCCCTGTTGCAGGGTGTACCACATGTCGGCAAAGGCGGCTTTTGGCATGTCAGGATGGCGAACGAGGTTGTGCGGCTGACCCACCAGTTCGCCCAGCGAGTACCCGCTTACCTGGACGAAGGTGTCATTGGCCTGGGTAATGTAGCTGTGCAGATCGGTGGTGGACATCAGCGTGGTGTCATCTTTCAGCGGGTATTCACACTGTGTGACAAAGTTGTGAGGCGACATAGGCATCCCTTGCAGGTTACTTGAATGTTATTTTTGTTGCGTAAGGATTTTTCGGCGTTAACGGTTTTATCTTTAGTTGTTAAACATGCTCTGGATCGCAAAACGGGACTAAACCGCATTTTTTGTACGCTTTTTTAATTCATTGAAATTAAATGGTTTCATAACGAAATTACTCCTGAAGGAGAATCCGCTCGTACTCCTGTCGATCCGAATCGCACTAAAACAGGGCGAATGCACTGCAAACGCGCATTCTGCTTTCTGAAAATGCCGTGGCGCTGCCGCCGGAATCCCGTTTCGCATGATTAAATATTGTGTAACATTATTTTAACCTGGCGTTTATCCCGATTTTTGCCCCCGCATCGGATGTGGCGCAAAGCCTGCAATACTTAATCCAGTATCATGTGATACGCCATTCCCGGGAGCACATCTTGAACAGGTTACCCTCCAGCGCGTCGGCTCTTGCCTGTACCGCGCACGCCCTGAATCTCATTGAGAAGCGAACGCTTGATCATGAGGAGATGAAACAACTTAACCGCGAGGTGATTGATTACTTCAAAGAGCATGTTAATCCTGGATTCCTGGAATACAGAAAATCGGTAACAGCAGGCGGGGATTACGGAGCCGTAGAGTGGCAGGCGGGAAGTCTTAATACGCTTGTCGACACCCAGGGACAGGAGTTTATAGATTGCCTGGGTGGATTTGGTATTTTCAACGTGGGGCACCGTAATCCAGTAGTGGTTTCCGCCGTACAAAATCAGCTTGCAAAACAACCCCTTCATAGCCAGGAACTGCTGGATCCCCTGCGGGCGATGCTGGCAAAAACGCTGGCGGCACTGACGCCAGGCAAACTGAAATACAGCTTCTTCTGTAACAGCGGCACGGAATCGGTCGAAGCGGCGATCAAACTCGCCAAAGCGTACCAGTCGCCGCGCGGGAAATTCACCTTTATTGCCACCAGCGGCGCCTTCCACGGCAAGTCGTTAGGGGCCCTCTCCGCCACGGCGAAATCCGCCTTCCGTAAGCCGTTTATGCCGCTGCTGCCGGGCTTCCGCCACGTGCCGTTCGGTGATATCAACGCCATGCGCTCCGCGCTGTCCGAATGCCGTAAAACTGGCGACGACGTAGCCGCGGTGATCCTTGAGCCTATCCAGGGCGAAGGTGGGGTGATCCTGCCGCCAGTGGGCTATCTGCCTGCGGTGCGTAAGCTGTGCGATGAGTTTGGCGCACTGCTGATCCTCGATGAAGTGCAGACCGGGATGGGGCGTACCGGCAAGATGTTCGCCTGCGAGCACGAGAACGTGCAGCCGGACATTCTGTGCCTGGCCAAAGCGCTGGGCGGCGGCGTGATGCCGATTGGGGCCACGGTCGCCACCGAAGAGGTGTTCTCGGTGCTGTTCGACAACCCGTTCCTGCATACTACGACCTTTGGCGGCAACCCGCTGGCCTGTGCCGCGGCGCTGGCAACCATCAACGTGCTGCTGGAGCAGAACCTGCCCGCCCAGGCGGAGCAGAAAGGCGACATGCTGCTGGATGGCTTCCGCCAGCTGGGACGTGAATACCCGGACCTGGTGCAGGACGCGCGCGGCAAAGGGATGCTGATGGCGATTGAGTTTGTCGATAACGAAACCGGCTACAGCTTCGCGAGTGAGATGTTCCGCCAGCGGGTGCTGGTGGCGGGAACGCTCAACAACTCGAAAACCATTCGCATTGAACCGCCGCTGACGCTGACCGTTGAGCAGTGTGAGCAGGTGCTGAAAGCGGCCCGTAAGGCGCTGGCGGCGCTGCGGGTGAGCGTGGCTGAAGCGTAAAAAGCGCCGGGCGGTGCGATGCTTGCCCGGCTTACATGATTCTGCGGAATTTTGTAGGCCGGGCAAGCGTGGCGCCCCCGGCATCTCATGTTAACGGTGAAACTCCGCCACCGTCATGGTGAACCGCAGCACGCTCTTCCCTTCATTCGCATAGCTGTGCGCCGCTTCGGTTTTCGCTACCGCCGACGCGCCAGCGTTCACCTGCGTGATGCTCTGTTCAATCTTCAGCGTTAATACCCCCGCCTCGACATGAAGCAGTTCAAAGGTGCCTGCCGGATGACCGGGCGAGCTAAAATTCTCCCCGGGCTGCATCTCCCAGCGCCAGAGTTCAATCATATCCGGGCCAGCGGTGCCTGCCAGCAATCGGGCGCTGCCGCCCTTCTCGCCCTGCCAGAGCACCGGGATCGCCGCCTCCTCAATAATGTGCACCTGCGGCTCGCTGGCGACGTTAACGATATCGGCCACCGACACGCCCAGCGCCGCCGCCAGTTTGCAGAGGATCGCAATGCTGGGGTTGGCGGCCCCTTTTTCGATCTCTACCAGCATCCCCTTGCTGACGCCGGCGCGGCGCGACAGCTCATCCAGCGACAGCCTTTTCTCTTTCCGCCAGTTGCGGATACGGTTCGCGACCGCCAGGCTTACCTGGGCCACATCTGCGCCCTGCGCAGTCATTATATTGACTTTATCGGTCACTGGTCATTACCATGGTATAAAACAGTCGATACAGGATTATTTATGTCCCTCCTCACGCCGTCAATAGATCCGCGTCTTGCCGGGATCGCGCCAGGCTTCCGCGCGCTGAGCATCGTGGTTGAAGCTGCACCCATTACCGCGCCGGAAGTGGCCGCGGCCGCGTTAGCCCAGGCCTGCCAGCAGATGTTGAACGATGATTTTCCCTGGGCCGAGGCGCATCTCGCCGCGTGGGATGAGGCATTTAAAGCCTTTGGCGCTAAACCGAAGCGTACTCCCTGCTCCGCCAGCGCCCTGCGCAAGCGGGTGCTGAAAGACGGCACGCTGCCGCCGCTCGATCCGGTGGTGGATATCTATAATGCGGTCAGCATCCGCTACGCCATTCCGGTGGGCGGGGAGAATCTCGCCGCCTACACTGGCGCACCGCGGCTGACGCTGGCCGACGGCAGTGAGCCTTTTGATACCTTTAAAGAGGGTCAACCGAGCGTGGGGCATCCCGATGTGGGCGAAGTTATCTGGCGCGACGACGTGGGAGTGACCTGCCGACGCTGGAACTGGCGGCAAGGGGTGCGTACTCGCCTCGACAGCCAGGCGCAGACCATGTGGTTTATTCTCGAAAGCCTGCCCGCCATGCCGTTAGCGGCGCTGGAAGCAGCCGGAGATGAGCTGGTCAGCAACCTGCAGCAGTTGATGCCGGGTGCCACGGCGCGGGTTCAGCTGCTGGCGCTGGCCTGAAAAACGCCGGGCGGCGCTGCGCTTGCCCGGCCTACAAAACCACCCGCACCATCCCGTAGGCCCGGTAAGGCGCAGCCGCCACCGGGCGTTTTTTACGCTGGCATCAACCCGACAAAACAGCGTTTTTTACGCGGCTCCGACATCAGGTCCTCAAGCTTCTCCACGCACGCCAGATAGTGCGGGGTCTGCTTATGCGCCAGCACCGCCTCCTCATCCCTGTAAGCCTCGTAGATAAAGAACCGGGTTTTCACCCGCGGATCCTGCAGCACGTCGAACCGCAGGTTGCCCGGCTCCTGGATCGCCCCCTCATGGTTGGCGCGAAATACCTCCAGAAACTCGTCCACCCGGTCCGGCTTAATGTTGATCTCCACTAAAGTCACGTTCATTGTGATTCTCCCTGTTTTTCCTCCTGCCAGAACTGGTACGCCTCGCGGGCGCTCATCTTCTCGTGCACCACCTTCTTCACCGCCTTCAGCATCGCCAGCGGCGCGCTGGACTGGAAGATATTGCGCCCCATATCGACACCCGACGCGCCCTGGTCGATGGCGCGGAAGCACATCTCCAGCGCCTCGTGCTCCGGCAGCTTTTTGCCCCCGGCGATAACAATGGGCACCGGGCAGCTGGCGGTCACTTTCTCGAACCCTTCTTCCACATAATAGGTTTTAACAAACTGCGCCCCCATCTCGGCGGCAATACGGCTGGCGAGCGAGAAGTAGCGCGCGTCCCGGGCCATCTCCTTACCGACCCCGGTCACCGCCAGAGTCGGCATACCGTAGCGATTGCCCGCATCCACCAGCTTGATGATGTTGTTGATCGACTGGTGCTCATACTCACTGCCGATATAGACCTGCGCCGCCACCGCGCAGACGTTGAGCCGCAGGGCATCCTCCATCGCCACCGCCACGCACTCGTTGGAAAGTTCCCCCAGCATCGAGTTACCCCCGGAGGCGCGCAGCACCACCGGTTTGTTGGTGGCGGGCGGCACCTGGCTCCTGAGAATGCCGCGGGTACACATCAGCACGTCGGTTTCGGCGAACAGCGGCGCAATGGAGAGATCGATACGCTCGAGCCCGGTGGTCGGCCCCTGAAAGTAGCCATGATCGAAGGCCAGCATCACCGTACGATTGCTGGCCGGGTTAAAGATACGCGCCAGCCGCGACTGCATCCCCCAGTCCAGCGCCCCGCAGCCCTTCAGGGTGAAGGGCACGTTCTGCTGCGGCCGGTCGATGCCAAAGTTCTTACCCTCTTTGATGTCGTCTAAATCAGCCATGTTCCCCCCTGTCAGAAGTCGTAGTTGTTGATGTTCTCTTTGGTGAACACCACCCGCTCCGGCAGCAGCACGATGCCATTGCCTTTCGCTTCATACTGATAGCCCTGGACGCTGTTCGGCTCGACCTTCAGGGCGCCGATATCTTTTACTTCCACGCTGTCGCCCACGTTAAGATCGCCTTTTTTCAGCAAACGATCGGCGACATTGACCGCAATTTTGCCCTGTTGCACCACATCCCACAGGCCGAAGGCTTTCACCGTGCCGCGTTCGACGTACGGACGCATCACGTTTGGCGTGCTGAAACCGACAATCGCCACCCCTTCACGCTTCAGGTTTTCTGCCGCCTGGGCCGCCGCTGGCAGGGCGTTGGCGTCCGGGGCGATGATCGCATCCAGATCCGGGTACGCTTTTAAGATCCCTTCGGCGGTCTGCAGGGATTTGGTGGCATCGTTATAGCCAAACTGGGTGGTGACGATCTGCCACTCGGGGTGCTCTTTGGCGATTTTGGCTTTCGCCGCGTTTACCCACTGGTTCTGATCGGTAACGGTAGGGCTGGAGTAGAAGAACGCCACTTTGGCAGCCGGTTTGGTGACCTGCTTCGAGGCCATATCCACCAGCAGGCCGCCGAGCTGTTCCGGGGTGCCCTGGTTGATGTAGATGCTGCGGCACTCCGGTTTGGTGTCGGAATCCCAGGTCAGGACTTTCACCCCGCGCTGCATGGCGCGCTTCAACGCCGGACAGAGCCCATCCGGCGACACCGCCGAGACGATAATGGCGTTGTAGCCCTGGTTGACGAAGTTATTGATCAGCTGCACCTGCCCGGAGACGCTCGGCTCGGTCGGGCCATCGTAGGTGACCTCCGCCCCCAGCGCTTTCCCGGCCTCTTTCGCGCCGTTACCGCCGCTGGTAAAGAAGCCGACCCCCACCAGTTTCGGGATAAACGCGATGCGATCCGCCGCCTGCGCCGTCGCCACGCTTAACGCCACGGCCAGCACCATCAGTTTTATTTTCATCATACGCTCCGGGTATTTTTTGTGAGAAGAGACCGCACCCAATCACGGTGCAGACTCAGCGAACGCCCCATCACCACCACAACCAGCAGCGCCCCTGACAGCGCGCTCGACACCTGGTTGGGGATGCCGACCATCTGTAACCCCTGCTGCAGATACCCCACCAGCAATGCCGCCAGCGCCGTACCCAGTACCGAACCTGAACCCCCATAAATATTCGCCCCGCCAAGCACCGCCGCGGTGAGCGCAGGCATCAGCAGGTCACGCCCCAGATCGGAGCGCGCCGAGCCGAAATAGGAGACCATCACCAGGGCGGCGATCGCCGAGGCCACGCCCACCAGGCCATAGAGCGCATAGGGCAACCCGTTCACCGACAGCGCCGCATACCGCGCCGCACGCGGGTTTTGCCCAATCAGAAACAGGTGGCGGCCAAAACGCCCGCGGTGGACGATCAGCCAGAAGAAGAAGGTGATGAACGCGAAGAGCACCAGCGGGATCGGCAGCCCTATAACCGTCAGGTTGGCAAAGGCGGTGAAGCTCTCCGGGAAGCCGCCAATGCCTTCGTAGCCGGTGGCTCCGGCCATGCCGGAAAGCAGCAGCGCCCCGCCGCCGTACAGGTAGAGCGTGCCGAGGGTGATCACTAAAGGGCTGATCCCGGTGTAGTGAATGAGTGCGGCGTTGAACAGGCCGCACAGCAGCCCGAGCAGCAGGGTGAGCGGGATCGCCGCCGCCATCGGCACGCCGGACTGCATCATCACCCCCAGCGCGATGGCGCACAGGCCGATGGTCGAACCGAGCGAAATGTCGATCCCGCCGCTGATGATCACTAACGTCAGCGGCAGCGCCACAATCCCGATACAGATAAAATCGCTGGTGCTGAAGAGCAGCATGTTGATGTCGAGCATCCGCGGGTTGAGGGTGCCAAACAGCAGGATCTCCAGCACCAGTAACAGCAGCAGCGCCCACTCCCAGTTAAGCTTCATTTACGCCACCTCTTTGTTGCGTTTGCGAAACGGGGTGACGTGCTTCCCCCCTTTGTTGCCCGGCTGGAAGCGGCCGTACTTCAGCGCCCGCTGATGACGCGCCAGCGCCTGGCGCAGCCGCCCGTCGAGCACCAGCACCCCCAGCAGCACCAGGCCAGCGATAAAGTCGTTCCACCAGGCCGGGAGGCGGAACAGCACCAGCACGGTATCGATCTGGGTCAGGAAGAAGGCCCCCAGCAGCGCGCCGATTAAGGTCCCGGTGCCGCCGAGCAGGGAGATACCCCCCAGCACGCAGGCGGCAATGGCTTTCATCTCCAGCCCGCTGCCGGTCTGGTTCGGTACGAAGCCGATCTGTGCGGCAAAGACGATCCCGGCGCAGGCCGCCAGCACGCCGTTGAGGGTGAAGGCCGCCATCCGGGTGCGGTTGACCGCCACGCCAAGCTGGCGGGCGGCGGCGAGGTTATCCCCGACGGCGTAAAAATCGCGGCCAAAGGCGGTGCGCGACAGCGTCCATGCCCCGAAAGCGGCAATCACCAGCACCACGATACCCAGCGGAGAGACCCCGAGCGCCACCGGCTCCGACAGGGATTTCAGGCTCACCGGCAGGCCCTCAATCCATTTCCCACCGGTCCAGAGCAGCATCGCCCCGCGCCACAGCCCCAGCGTGCCGAGAGTGGCGACAATCGCCGGAATGCGCAGCCCCACCACCAGCAGGCCGTTGAAGGCGCCCGCCAGCGCCCCGATGGCCAGCGCAAACAGGATCGCCACCGGCAGGCCGTAACCGTTGTTCAGCGCCACTCCCACGGCGATGGCGCACAGCCCGACTATCGAGCCGACCGAGACGTCAATGTTGCGGGTCAGCATCACCAGCCCGGCACCGAGCGCCAGCAGGATCAGGATCTGTGAACTGGCAAAGATCATCCCCAGGGTCTGCAAACTGAGATAGGCCGGGTTGAGCGCCACCAGCACCACAAACAGGGCCAGGATCGCCAGCAGCGCAGTAAGTTCTCGGTTTTTCAGCAGTGTTTTCATGCCTGCCCTCCGAAGGCCAGAGCCATCATCCGATCCAGACTGACGGCGTGACGCGGCAGTTCTCCGCTGAGCACGCCCTGATGCATCACCAGCACGCGGTCCGCGAGGCCCGGAAACTCATCCATGTCGCTGGAGATCATCAGCACCGCCACGTTTTGCGCCGCCACGCTTTTGATGAGCTGATAGATATCGGCGCGGGCCGAGACGTCCACCCCGCGGGTCGGCTCATCGACGATCAGCAGCAGCGGATTGGCCTCCAGGCAGCGCGCCAGCAGTACCTTCTGCTGATTACCCCCCGACAGGGTGCGCACGGTCTGATCGGCACTATTGAGTTTGATCCCCAGCGCCCGGTGATAGCGCTCCACCACCGCCGACTCGCGCTTGCGCTGCTGCCAGAGGGAAGGCTCGTTAAGGGCAACGGTGTTCCAGCGTACCGGCGCATCGAGAAACAGGCCGGACGCCTGCCTGTCCTCCGGGAGATAGACGAGCCCTTTCTCCAGCCGGGTGCTGACCGGATCGTTGTCGATCTGCTGGTTTTCGAGCCAGATCCTGCCACCACGCGGCGGGCGAAGGCCGTAGAGCGTCTCGGCAAACTCGGTGCGCCCGGATCCCACTAATCCGGCCAGCCCGACGATCTCCCCGGCGTAGATCTCAAGACTCAGATCGATAAATCCTTCCCCGGTGAGGCTCTCCACCCGCAGCACCGGAAAATCCTGGGCCTGGGTGCGGCGATTGCCCGGCAGGGCCAGCCACAGCTTTTGCGTGTCGCTCAGGCCCTGGTCGCGGCTGACCGGGGTCATGGCAGCGATCAGGGCATTGTCATCGAACTGCGCGGTTTCGCCGCTCAGGACGATCGCCCCGTCGCGCATCACCGAGACGTGGCTGGCGAGCTGGCGGATTTCGGGCAGCTTGTGCGAGATAAAGACGATGCCGACCCCCGTCGCCTGTAAGGCGCGGATCTGGCGGAACAGGCGTTCGGTTTCGCCGGGCGTCAGCGAGGCGGTGGGTTCATCGAGGATCAGGATCTTCGCCTCGCGCATCAGCCCGCGCAGGATCTCCACCATCTGCTGATCCGCCACCTCCAGGGTGCTGGCGGCGGCCTCTAAATTGAGCTGGCACTGAAGCTGCTCCAGCTTATCGGCAAGACGCCGGGCGGTGGCCTGCCCGCGCGGCAGACGGAAGAGGATGTTTTCCCGCACGCTGAGATTCGGAAACAGCATCGGCTCCTGCGGCACCAGATAGATGCCGAGCTGGTGCGCCTGGCCTGGCTTCAGGCGAGCAAAAGGCTGACCGGCGATAGAAAGTTCACCGCGGTCGGCAGTTTCGACCCCGGCGACAATCTTCATCAGGGTGGATTTCCCGGCGCCGTTGCCGCCCATCAGGGCATGCACCTGGCCCGCAAGCAGAGTGAAATCAATGTTTTTCAATACAGGAACGCCGGAAAACTGCTTCTGGATCCCGCGCGCCTCGATAAGTGCTGTCATTATCGCTCCGCTATTGAACAAATGATTTTTCAAATTAATAATGTTCAAAAGCGTAGACGGTGAACTATATTTACAACCGTGCAGGGATCACAGTTTTATGGATATGATCCCGATAATGCAGAAACATTCCGGAATATCCGTTTTGCCGTGTGGCTCACACATTCATCCTGCGGCAGGGCGAACATATGATCTAAATTTTGATAAGAGTTCAAATATGGCTGAGAAACGCGTTGCCGAAGAGGGACGATTTGCCGGACTGGCGCTGACGGAAGAGGAACTGGTGGCGCGCGTGGCGTGGTGCTACTACCACGACGGCCTGACGCAGAACGATATCGGCGAGCGGCTGGGATTACCGCGGCTCAAGATTTCGCGGCTGCTGGAAAAGGGTCGACAGTCCGGGGTGATCCGCGTGCAGATCAACTCCCGCTACGAAGGCTGTCTGGCGCTGGAGACCGAACTTCAGCAGCGCTTCGGCCTGCGGCTTACCCGCGTGCTGCCGGCCCTCAACACCCCGCCAATGAGCGTGCGCTTAGGGATTGGCGCCGCGCAGTCGCTCATGGGCGTGCTGGAGCCCGGCCAGCTGCTGGCGGTGGGATTTGGTGAAACCACCATGAGCTGCATTCAGCACTTAAGCGGCTTTATCAGCTCCCAGCAGGTGCGGCTGGTGACCCTCTCCGGCGGCGTCGGGCCCTACATGACCGGCATCGGCCAGCTGGATGCCGCCTGTAGTATCAGCATGATCCCCGCCCCGCTGCGGGTGTCCTCGGCGGAAGTGGCCGGGATCTTAAAGCGGGAAACCAGCGTGCGGGACGTGATCCTCGC
Organism: Leclercia sp. TB492; assembly: GCF_049974505.2. Lineage (NCBI taxonomy): Bacteria > Pseudomonadati > Pseudomonadota > Gammaproteobacteria > Enterobacterales > Enterobacteriaceae > Leclercia > Leclercia sp. TB492. The sequence goes on from NZ_CM127572.1 coordinate 4,076,107, forward strand.
CGCCACCGCTGCCGATGTGGCGGTGGTGGGGATTGGTTCAGTGAACCAGCGCCGGGACGCCACCATACTGCGCTCCGGCTATATCAGCGAGGGCGAGCAGCTGATGTTTGCCCGTAAAGGCGCGGTGGGCGACATTCTGGGCTATTTCCTTAACGCCAACGGCGAGCGGGTAGAAGAGCTGGAGATCCACCGGGAATTACTTGGCGTCACCCTTGATGAACTGGCGCAGCTGCCGGTCATCGTCGGGGTCGCCGGAGGAGAAGAGAAAGCCGATGCGATTTATGCCGCACTGAACGGTCGCCGTATCAATGGCCTGGTGACGGAAGAGACGACAGCCCGCGCGGTGCTGGCTCTGGCCGGATAAGAGTCGCCCTGCGCCTGACACGAGGCAAGCTCATGAGTTACCTTTTAGCGTTAGATGCAGGGACAGGCAGCGTTCGCGCCGTTATTTTCGATTTGCAGGGCAATCAGGTTGCCGTCGGCCAGGCGGAGTGGAAACACCTGAGCGTGGAGAACGTCCCCGGCTCGATGGAGTTCGACCTCGACACCAACTGGCGGCTGGCCTGCCAGTGTATCCACCAGGCGCTTGAGCGGGCGCACCTGAGCGCGGCGGATATTCAGTCCGTCGCCTGCTGCTCGATGCGGGAAGGGATCGTCCTCTACGACCGCAACGGCGACGCCATCTGGGCCTGTGCCAACGTCGATGCCCGCGCCAGCCGCGAAGTGGCCGAGCTGAAAGAGATCCACGACTTCCGCTTTGAATCCGAAGTGTATGACGTCTCCGGCCAGACCCTGGCCCTGAGCGCCATGCCGCGCCTGCTGTGGCTGGCGCACCATCGCCCGGACATCTACCGCAAAGCGGCCACCATCACTATGATCAGCGACTGGCTGGCGGCGAAGCTCTCCGGCGAGCTGGCCGTCGACCCTTCTAACGCGGGCACCACCGGGATGTTGGATCTTTTCTCCCGCGACTGGCGACCGGCGCTGCTGGATATGGCCGGGCTGCGTGCCGACATTCTTTCTCCCGTTAAAGAGACCGGCACCCTGCTGGGCGCGATCAACAAAGAGGCTGCGCAGCAGAGCGGCCTGCGGGAAGGCACGCCGGTGGTGATGGGCGGCGGCGATGTGCAGCTGGGCTGTCTGGGGCTGGGGGTGGTGCGCGCCGGGCAGACCGCGGTGTTGGGCGGCACCTTCTGGCAGCAGGTGGTCAACCTGCCGCAGGTGCGCACCGATCCGCAGATGAACATCCGGGTGAACCCGCACGTGATCCCCGGCATGGCCCAGGCGGAGTCGATCAGCTTCTTCACCGGGCTGACCATGCGCTGGTTCCGCGACGCCTTCTGCGCCGAAGAGAAGCTGATTGCCGGGCGGATGGGGATGGACACTTACGCTCTGATGGAGGAGATGGCCAGCCGGGTGCCGGCGGGCTCCCACGGGGTGATGCCGATCTTCTCCGACGCCATGCATTTTAAGCAGTGGTACCACGCTGCGCCGTCTTTTATTAACCTCTCCATCGACCCGGAAAAATGCAACAAAGCCACCCTGTTCCGCGCCCTGGAGGAGAATGCGGCGATTGTCTCCGCCTGCAATCTGGCGCAGATATCGCAGTTCTCCGGCGTAAATTTTGACGGCCTGGTGTTTGCCGGCGGCGGCGCGAAAGGGGCGCTGTGGAGCCAGATCTTAAGCGACGTTACCGGCCTGCCGGTGCGGGTGCCGGAGGTGAAAGAGGCGACCGCGCTGGGGTGCGCCATTGCCGCCGGAACCGGGGCCGGGCTGTATGCCGATATGGCCTCCACGGGCGAGAAGCTGGTGAAGTGGAGCCGGGAGTTTACGCCGAACCCGTCGCACCGGGAACTGTACGACGGCATGATGCAGAAATGGCAGGCGGTGTACGCCGACCAGCTGGGGCTGGTGGACAGCGGGCTGACCACGTCGATGTGGCAGGCACCGGGGCTGGTGCGCGCAGCACGCTAAACGCTGGGCGGCGCTACGCTTGCCCGGCCTACGGTTTGGTCGCCCCGGTCAGCGCAGCGCCACCGGGGGCTTTCTTTGAATCCCATCACAATCATTTAATCCCGCTTTTACCTTTCCCCCGCCGCTGGCTAAATTAGTAACTCATCCGACCACATAACAATAATTTTACAATGGAAGCGTTTATGAGCCACTACCCGTCGCTGTTCGCCCCCCTTGATCTGGGGTTCACCACGCTCAAAAACCGTGTGTTGATGGGCTCGATGCATACCGGTCTGGAGGAGCGGCCGGACGGCGCGGAGCGGCTGGCGGCCTTCTATGCCGAGCGTGCCCGTCACGGGGTGGCGCTGATCGTCACCGGCGGCGTGGCCCCTGCGCTTTCTGGCGTCACGATGGAGGGCGGCGCGGTGCTGAACGATGTGGCACAACTGCCGCACCACCGGATCGTTACCGATGCCGTCCACCAGGAGGGCGGCAAAATCGCCCTGCAAATTCTGCATACCGGACGCTACAGCTATCAGCCGAACCTGGTAGCCCCGTCGGCGATCCTGGCCCCAATCAACCGCTTCAAGCCGCATGCCCTCAGCCATGATGAAATTCTGACCCTGATTGATGACTTCGCCCGCTGCGCCGCCCTGGCCCGCGAGGCGGGTTACGACGGCGTGGAGGTGATGGGCTCCGAAGGCTATCTGATCAACGAATTCCTCGCCGCGCGTACCAACCAGCGCGATGACGAATGGGGCGGGGACTATGCCCGGCGGATGCGCTTTGCGATCGAAGTGGTACGCGCGGTGCGGGAACGCGCCGGGAGCGACTTTATTATTATCTTCCGCCTGTCGATGCTCGACCTGGTGGAGGGCGGCGGCACCTTTGAGGAGACCGTCCAGCTGGCGCAGGCCATTGAAGCCGCAGGCGCAACCATCATCAACACCGGGATCGGCTGGCATGAGGCGCGGATCCCGACCATCGCCACCCCGGTGCCGCGCGCGGCGTTCAGCTGGGTGACGCGCAGGCTGAAAGGCAAAGTGTCGATCCCGCTGGTGACCACCAACCGCATTAACGATCCCCGGGTGGCGGAGGATGTGATCTCCAGAGGCGATGCCGATATGGTGTCGATGGCGCGGCCTTTCCTCGCCGATGCGGAGATCCTCTCCAAAGCGCAGAGCGGCCGTGCGGATGAGATCAACACCTGTATCGGCTGCAACCAGGCCTGTCTGGATCAGATCTTCGTCGGCAAAGTCACCTCCTGCCTGGTCAACCCGCGTGCCTGCCACGAAACCCGAATGCCGGTGGTGCCGGCAGTAAATAAGAAACGGCTGGCGGTCGTGGGTGCAGGTCCGGCGGGGCTGGCGTTTGCGGTGAATGCCGCGGCGCGCGGGCACAGCGTGACGCTGTTTGATGCCGCTGCTGAAATCGGCGGGCAGTTTAATATCGCCAAACAGATCCCCGGCAAAGAGGAGTTTTACGAGACCCTGCGCTATTACGCGCGGATGATCGACCTCACCGGGATCGATCTGCGGCTTAGCCAGTGGGTGAGCGCGCAGGATCTGATCGACTTTGACGAAACGATCCTCGCCAGCGGGATCGCCCCGCGCACCCCCGCGATCGAGGGCATCGATCATCCGAAAGTGCTGAGCTATCTCGACGTGCTGCGCGATAAAAAACCGGTGGGCGATCGGGTGGCAATTATTGGCTGCGGCGGGATCGGCTTTGATACCGCCATGTACCTGAGCCAGGCAGGCGAGCCCACCAGCCAGAATATTGCGGAATTCTGCGAGGAGTGGGGTATCGACACCAGCCTGAATCAGGTGGGCGGCCTGCGTCCGGAGGGGCCGCAGCAGCCGAAAAGCGCGCGTCAGATCGTGATGCTCCAGCGTAAGGCCAGCAAACCGGGCGAAGGACTGGGGAAAACCACCGGCTGGATCCATCGCACCACCCTGCTCTCGCGCGGTGTGAAGATGATCCCGGGGGTCAGTTATCAGAAGATAGACGACGAAGGACTTCACGTACTGATCGGCGGTGAACCGCAGCTCTTGCGCGTCGATCATGTGATTTTGTGTGCCGGTCAGGAGCCGAAGCGCGATCTGGCGGATCCGCTGCGCGAAGCAGGTAAAACGGTGCATCTGATTGGCGGGTGCGACGTGGCGATGGAGCTGGATGCAAGACGGGCGATTGCCCAGGGGACGAAATTAGCGCTGGAGATTTAACGGCATTGCCGGGCGGTGCTTCGCTTGCCCGGCCTACATTGTGGCGCTGCGCTTACCGGGCCTACAAAACCGTAGGCCGGTGCAAGCGTAGCGCCGCCCGGCATAACAATCTTAACGACGGCGACCGAGCTTAACCGCCTTCAACACCACGAACTTGTTGTTGGTGGCTACGGTGGTGCAGTTGCCGAAAATCTTCTTCAGCTTGTGGAAGTAATCCAGATGGCGGTTAGCCACGATATAGAGCTCACCGTTAATTTTCAGGCAGCGACGCGCGTGGTGGAACATCTCCCAGGCGACGTTATCCGTCAGGGCATGCTTCTGGTGGAATGGCGGGTTACACAGCACCGCGTTAAAGCGGAACGGCTCCACGCCCGACAGCGCGTTGTTGATCATAAACTCGCAGCGATCCAGCGCTTCCGACATGTTGGTTTCCACATTCAGACGGCTGGAGGCCACCGCCATCGGCGACTCGTCGCTGAAGACCACGCTGGCCTCCGGATTCTTCGCCAGCAGCGTCAGGCCAATCACGCCGTTACCGCAGCCGAGGTCAACGATCTCCCCCTCCAGGTTCTCCGGCAGATGTTCAATAAAGAAGCGCGCGCCGATATCCAGCCCGGTACGTGAAAAGACGTTGGCGTGGTTGTGGATAGTCCAGTCGGTGCCTTCCAGCTTCCAGCTCAGGGTTTCTGGCGCGTCGGCAAGTTGCGGAGCACTGAAAGTGCAGTTGATCAGGCGGGCTTTTTTCCACGCCAGCGTGGTGGTGGTTGGACCCAGCACTTTCTCGAACAGCTCAATGGTCGAGGTGTGGATATCACGCGCTTTTGCGCCCGCAATAATGCGCGTCTCTGGCGTCACAACCTTACGCAGGGCACGCAGCTGCTGCTCCAGCAAAGCCATGGTTTTCGGGATCTTAATCAGCACCACGCCCGGCGCCTGCGGATACTCTGCGGTGCTGTCGAGGAACTTCACGCTGCCTTCATCGAGCTCGTTGTGGCGCAGGTTCTCGCGCGTCGCCAGCTCGCTCAGATAGGAATCACCGATGCTGTACGGTGTATGTTCGACCAGCGCACAACCCAATGCGCCGAAAGCATCATTCAGGATCAGAACCGGGCCGCTAATTTCTGTCTCATCCAACTGTTGCAGCAGATATTCATCCGCCGCTTCCCACGCCTGAAGCGGGTTAACGTCGTCCGTTTCCGGGAAACGTTTTAAGTCGAGTGAACGGAAACCGTTGTCTAAGTGGCTCATCGGCCCTCCTGAATGGTAAAATTTCGGCGTTATCCCTGAAAAGGGTGCGTGAGTATACCCGTTTTCAAATTATTTTGGGGCTTTGATGAACCAACTGACTTATCTCCAGGGCTACCCGGAGCATTTACTTTCTCAGGTTCGCAGCCTGATTGCCGAGCAGAAGCTGGGCGCGGTGCTGGAAAAACGCTACCCGGGGACCCACGATTTCGCTACCGATAAAGCCCTCTGGCAGTATACGCAGGATCTGAAAAGCCGGTACCTGAAGAGCGCCCCGCCGATCAATAAGGTGATGTACGACAACAAGATCCACGTGCTGAAGAACGCCCTGGGTCTGCACACCGCCATCTCCCGCGTGCAGGGCGGCAAGCTGAAAGCCAAAGCCGAGATCCGCGTGGCGACCGTGTTCCGCAACGCACCGGAAGCCTTTTTGCGCATGATTGTGGTGCATGAGCTGGCGCACCTGAAAGAGAAAGAGCACGACAAAGCGTTCTACTCCCTGTGCTGCCATATGGAACCGCAGTATCACCAGCTGGAGTTTGATACCCGTTTGTGGCTTACGCATTTATCGTTAAATAGTAATGCGGATTAGCGCACTCGTTTTGTCATTCTGACGTGCTACAGTGGCTAAAGGTTCCCAGCTACGGAGTTCGTGAACGTTTATGATACGTTTCGCAGTCATTGGGACGAACTGGATCACTCGCCAGTTCGTCGATGCCGCCCATGAGACCGGCAAATATAAGCTCACCGCAGTCTATTCCCGCAGCCTTGAACAGGCTCAGGCCTTTGCTAACGACTATTTCGTCGAGCATCTGTTTACCTCTCTGGAGGCGATGGCGCAAAGCGATGCCATTGACGCGGTCTATATTGCCAGCCCGAATTCGCTGCATTTTCCGCAGACGAAGCTGTTCCTCAGCCACAAAAAACATGTGATTTGCGAGAAGCCGCTGGCCTCCAATATTGAGGAAGTGGAAGCCGCCATTGCGCTTGCGCGGGAAAACCAGGTGGTGCTGTTCGAAGCGTTTAAAACCGCCAGCCTGCCGAATTTCCTGTTGCTGCAGCAGTCCCTGTCGAAAGTGGGCCGCGTACGCAAAGCCTTTATTAACTATTGCCAGTACTCGTCGCGCTATCAGCGCTATCTCGACGGCGAGAACCCGAACACCTTTAATCCGGCGTTTTCCAACGGCTCGATTATGGACATCGGCTTCTACTGCCTGGCCTCGGCGGTCGCGCTGTGGGGCGAGCCGCACCGGGTGCAGGCAACCGCCAGCCTGCTGGAGAGCGGTGTTGATGCCCACGGTCTGGTGGTGCTGGACTACGGTGATTTCAGCGTCACGCTGCAGCACTCCAAGGTGAGCGACTCGGTGCTGCCGAGCGAGATTCAGGGAGAAAACGGCTCGCTGGTGGTTGAGAAGATCTCCGAGTGCCAGAAGCTGAGCTACGTGCCGCGCGGCGGCAAGGCGCAGGAGCTGACGCAGCCTCAACATATCAACACTATGCTGTATGAGGCAGAGGTGTTTGCGCGTCTGGTCGAAACCCAGGAAGTGAACCATCCGGGCCTTGCGGTGAGCCGTACCACGGCGAAGCTACAGACCGAGATCCGTCGTCAGACGGGGGTGGTGTTCCCGGCGGATGGCCTGAATGCAGAAGTTACCGCGTAAAGCTGTGTAATGAATTCGCGCAGGCCATTGACGAAATCAATGGCCTGACATATTTTGTTACCTGCAAAGGGGAGTAACTTCCTGGCCGGTGGATCGTCATTACGATGCGTTTAATCCCGCATCCGGTCGCCGGGCAACGAAAAAGGAATGCGATTAACGTATTCCTTTCTTGTTGTAAGTGAGACCTTGCCGGAAGGCGAGGTCTATGCATAAAAAACGCAACGGCTATCGTCTTCTGACCATAGCCGTTTTTGTTTTTTAGAGCCTACCCCAGAAGGCGTAATTGGCGCAGACAGTTTGAACACGGACAGCGCGCAGCAACCGGAACGTACACGTAGTACGTGAGGATTGCGAGCACTGCCCAGGTTCAAAATGGCAAGCAAAATAGCCTTGTGGGGTAGGCTCGTACAGGAAGGAAAATTTTATGAATACTGTCGGTACTCCGCTGATGTGGGGCGGATTCGCAGTCGTGGTCCTGATCATGCTGGCGATCGATCTCTTTTTACAGGGGCGTCGCGGCGCACATGGCATGACCATGAAACAGGCGGCCGCCTGGTCGCTGGTGTGGGTCACCCTCTCCCTGCTCTTCTGTGCCGCCTTCTGGTGGTATCTCTCTATCACTCAGGGCCGCGCGGTGGCCGATCCCCAGGCGCTGGCGTTCCTGACGGGCTATCTGATTGAAAAAGCCCTGGCGGTGGATAACGTCTTCGTCTGGCTGATGCTGTTCAGCTACTTTGCCGTACCGGCTGCCCTGCAGCGTCGGGTGCTGGTGTATGGCGTGCTGGGCGCGATCGTCCTGCGTACCATCATGATCTTCGCCGGCAGCTGGCTGATCTCGCAGTTCGAATGGCTGCTCTATATCTTCGGCGCGTTCCTGCTGTTTACCGGTGTGAAGATGGCGCTGGCGAAGGAAGACGAAACCGGTATTGGTGAGAAGCCGCTGGTGCGCTGGATCCGCGGCCACCTGCGCATGACCGACACCATCGAGAACGAGCACTTCTTCGTGCGCAAGAATGGGCTGCTGTTCGCTACCCCGCTGCTGCTGGTGCTGATCATGGTGGAGCTGAGCGACGTGATTTTCGCGGTCGACAGCATTCCGGCGATCTTCGCGGTGACTACTGACCCGTTCATCGTGCTGACGTCGAACCTCTTTGCGATCCTCGGCCTGCGTGCCATGTACTTCCTGCTGGCGGGCGTGGCGGAGCGCTTCACCATGCTGAAGTACGGCCTGTCGGTGATCCTGGTGTTTATCGGTATCAAGATGATGATTGTCGATTTCTACCACATCCCGATCGCCATCTCGCTGGGCGTGGTGTTTGGTATCCTGGTCCTGACCCTGCTTATCAACGCCTGGGTGAACCACCAGAACGATAAAAAGCGGCAGATCCAGTAAGAGGATTGTGCGGTCTGGTGCCCGGCGGCGCTACGCTTGCCGGGCCTACGGTTTTCCAGGCCGGGTCTACCCGACAAAAATGTAAAGCAATAGTTAAAAAATATGACGCAGCACGTAAAACCCAGCATTTTACGCTTCCCACGCATTGCGCTTTCAATATACTCAATCTTGCAAAACACACACCTCTAACCGGGATGATAAGTGCCTGAGAGCACCTCCGGGACGGAACGCAATTTCACTGAAGGAATTTTCTATGACCACACAATCTTCTGGTCTGCTCGCGCGTCTGACGCAGGGCAGCCTCGTCAAACAAATACTGATAGGCCTGGTGCTGGGTATTTTACTGGCACTGGTTTCTAAACCGGCCGCTATTGCCACCGGCCTGCTCGGCACTCTGTTCGTTGGCGCGTTAAAAGCCGTCGCACCGGTGCTGGTGCTGATGCTGGTGATGGCCTCCATTGCCAACCACCAGCACGGCCAGAAAACCAACATTCGTCCGATTCTGTTCCTCTATCTGCTGGGTACTTTCTCTGCTGCCCTGACGGCGGTGGTGTTTAGCTTCCTGTTCCCGTCCACGCTGCACCTCACCTCTGCCGCGGGTGATATCACCCCGCCATCCGGCATTGTCGAGGTGCTTCGCGGCCTGCTGATGAGCATGGTCTCTAACCCGATTGATGCTCTGCTGAATGCTAACTACATCGGCATTCTGGTGTGGGCCGTCGGGCTGGGCTTTGCCCTGCGCCACGGTAACGACACCACCAAAAACCTGGTTAACGACATGTCCAACGCGGTGACCTTTATGGTGAAAGTGGTGATCCGCTTTGCGCCGATCGGTATCTTCGGCCTGGTCTCCTCCACCCTGGCAACCACCGGGTTTGAAACCCTGTGGGGCTACGCCCAGCTGTTGTTCGTGCTGGTTGGCTGCATGCTGCTGGTGGCGCTGGTGATCAACCCGCTGCTGGTGTTCTGGCAGATCCGCCGTAACCCGTATCCGCTGGTGCTGACGTGCCTGCGTGAAAGCGGCGTCTACGCCTTCTTTACGCGCAGCTCTGCGGCAAACATTCCGGTGAACATGGCCCTGGCCGAGAAGCTGAACCTGGATCGTGACACCTACTCCGTCTCCATCCCGCTGGGTGCGACCGTCAATATGGCGGGTGCGGCGATCACCATCACCGTGCTGACCTTAGCGGCTGTGCATACTCTGGGTGTTCCGGTGGATCTGCCAACCGCGCTGCTGCTGAGCGTCGTGGCATCGCTGTGCGCCTGCGGCGCATCGGGTGTGGCGGGTGGTTCGCTGCTGCTGATCCCGCTGGCCTGTAATATGTTCGGTATCCCGAATGAAGTGGCCATGCAGGTCGTAGCGGTCGGCTTTATCATTGGCGTGCTGCAGGACTCCTGTGAAACGGCGCTGAACTCCTCGACTGACGTGCTGTTTACCGCCGCGGCCTGTCAGGCTGAAGACGCGCGTCTGGCGAAAAACGCGCTGCGCAGCTAATAAAAAAGGCCCGGTCAGTGACCGGGCCTTTTACTTTCGTAGGCCGGGCAAACGCAGTGCCGCCCGGCAAACACACTTACAGCGTCACACCACTCTTAAAGATCGCCAGCTCGCGGAAGTCGTTTTTCTCGTTGCAGGTCTGCTTGCCGTTAGCGATATCAACAATCACATCCACAAACTCCGTTAACAGCTGCGGCATCGCTTTGCCGTGGATCAGCTGACCGGCGTCAAAATCGATCCAGTGCTTTTTCTTCGCCGCCAGCTCGCTGTTGGTGGCAATTTTTACCGTCGGCACAAAACCGCCGTACGGCGTGCCGCGACCGGTGCTGAACAGCACCATATGGCAGCCCGCACCCGCCAGGGCGCTGGTGGCCACGGCGTCATTGCCCGGCGCGCTTAACAGGTTCAGCCCGTGAGTTTGCAGCCGCTCGCCGTAGCGCAGGACATCCACCACCTGGCTGGCGCCCGCTTTCTGGGTGCAGCCGAGGGATTTCTCCTCGAGCGTCGTGATCCCGCCCGCTTTGTTACCCGGGGATGGATTCTCGTAAATCGGCTGGTTGTGGGCGATAAAGTACTGCTTAAAGTCGTTGACCATGGTAACGGTCTTTTCAAAGGTCGCTTCGTCGCGGCAGTGGCTCATCAAAATGCGCTCCGCGCCGAACATCTCCGGCACTTCGGTCAGCACGGTGGTGCCGCCGTTGCTGATGACGTAGTCGGAGAACTGACCCAGCATCGGGTTGGCGGTAATGCCGGACAGGCCGTCCGAGCCGCCGCACTCCAGACCAAACTTCAGCTCGCTCAGCTTGCCCGCTTCACGTTTGTCGTGACGCATCACCTCATACAGCTGATGCAGATGCTCCAGCCCGGCTTCCACTTCGTCATCCTGATGCTGACAGACCATGAAGTGCACGCGTGCCGGATCGAAATCCCCCAGCGTTTCGCGGAAGGCATCGACCTGGTTGTTCTCGCAGCCAAGGCCGATCACCAGCACCGCCCCGGCGTTCGGGTGGCGCACCATGTTTTGCAGCATGGTGCGGGTGTTGACGTGGTCGTCGCCCAGCTGGGAACAGCCGTAGGTGTGACTGAACAGATGAACGCCGTCAGTCCCATCTGCCTGCCCGGTCTCTTTCAGGAACCGGCTCTGGATCTGACGGGCGATGCCGTTGACGCAGCCGACGGTCGGCAGGATCCACAGTTCATTGCGGATCCCCACCTCCCCGCTGGCGCGGCGGTAGATCTGAACGTCACGATCCGCCGCCTGGCTGGCCTCAGCCTGTAACTCAGGTTGATAGCTGTACTCATCCAGATCGCTCAGATTGGTGCGCGTATTGTGGGAGTGAATGAATTCACCCGCCGCGATATCCGCCAGCGCATGGCCGATAGGCAGACCGTATTTAACGACGTTCTCCCCTTTGGCAATGGGTTGCAGGGCGAACTTGTGCCCGCGCGCCACGTCCTGGCGCAGCGTGACGGTATGGTTATCAAACGTCACGTCCAGACCTTCGCTCAGGTCGGCCAGCGCGACCGCTACGTTATCCAGCGAATGGATCTTGATGTATTGCATATCAACCCTCAGAAGGCCTTAGTTCAGTTCAATAGCGAAGTAGTCGCGCGCATTGTTAAAGCAGATGTTTCTCACCATTTCGCCCAGCAGCTGGATATCGGCCGGGGCTTCGCCCGCTGCCACCCAGCGGCCAATCATCTGGCACAAAATGCGGCGGAAATATTCATGGCGAGTATAAGAAAGGAAGCTGCGGCTGTCGGTCAGCATCCCGACAAAGCGGCTCAGCAGGCCGAGCTGCGCCAGCTGGGTCATCTGACGCTCCATGCCGTCTTTCTGGTCGTTGAACCACCAGCCGGAACCGAACTGCATCTTGCCTGGCATCCCTTCGCCCTGGAAGTTGCCGATCATGGTGCCCAGCACTTCGTTATCACGCGGGTTCAGGCAGTAGAGGATGGTTTTCGGCAGCAGATTCTCTTCGTTCTGTTTGCTCAGCAGTTTCGACAGCTCTTCCGCCAGCGGACGGTCGTTAATGGAGTCAAAACCGACGTCAGCGCCCAGCAGCTTGAACTGGCGCAGGTTGTTATTGCGCAGCGCGCCGATGTGGTACTGCTGCACCCAGCCGCGACGGGCATATTCTGCCGCCAGCCAGACCAGTACCGCAGTTTTGAACTGCGCCACTTCGTGTTCGTTCAGGCTTTCACCGGCCAGACGACGCGCCAGAATGCTGTCCAGCTCGGCTTCGTTGGCGTCGGCAAACAGCACCACGTCCAGGGCATGGTCAGACACTTTACAGCCGTGAGCCGCAAAGTGATCCAGACGCTTCGCCAGCGCGGTCTGCAGATCGCCGAAACGGCGGATCTCGGTATCAGAGACTTCACTCAGCTTCGCCATGTAGTCAGCAAAGGTCGCCTGCTCAATGTTGAAGGCTTTGTCCGGGCGCCAGCTTGGCAGCACTTTAACGTCAAACGAGCTGTCTTTCGCGACAACGGCGTGATGTTCCAGCGAGTCGATCGGATCGTCGGTGGTGCCGACCATCTTGACGTTCATCTGCTTCATGATGCCGCGGGCAGAGAAGGTGTCCTGCGCCAGCAGTTCGTTGCATTCGTTCCAGATCTCATCGGCGGTAGCCGGAGAGAGCAGCTTGCCGGTAATGCCAAACGGACGGCGCAGCTCCAGATGGGTCCAATGGTACAGCGGGTTACCGATGGTGTGCGGCACGGTTGCGGCCCAGGCGTCGAATTTTTCACGATCGGAGGCATCGCCGGTACAGAGGCGTTCCGCCACCCCGTTAGTGCGCATAGCACGCCACTTGTAGTGGTCACCTTTCAGCCAGATGTCATACAGGTTTTTGAAACGGTAATTTTCGGCAACCTGCTGCGGCGGAAGGTGGCAGTGGTAGTCGAAAATCGGCTGGTCTTTTGCGTAATCATGATACAGACGGCGGGCAAATTCGGTATCTAACAGAAAATCTTCAGTCATAAACGGGGTCATTATCGTCTTCCTCTTACGAGCCTACGAGTGCGTCAGAAAAGTAATGTTCAGATGCTGCAAAGTTATCACACCAATTTCCAGAGGCCGATGATTTTTTCGTGAGTTAGATCAATAAACGTCGACAAATAATCTACATCCAAAGTGGTAAATACCGCTAAACCCCGCGCCAGCTCTGGCCTGACAGAGCAGAGACATTGTCCTTACAAAGATTGACACTTTTGTGATGTCACTCACCTTTTAAAGTTGTATGACAAGTTATCTTTTCGCCGTCGCAAATTATAAGCCGACGGAATGCGTTACCGGTGCCACAGGCATCGGACTCAGCGGTAAGGATACCGACTTATGCACGTTTACTTATGGCAAGGTTCGGGTCGTTCCGGGAGTCATCCCGGTAACACCCTCCCGTTGATAAACATCTCACGCCTGGCGTAGGGATGCCCGTACTCCGGTGCGGCAATAACATAACGATGAGGTTTTACATGCGTAAAATTAAAGGGTTACGTTGGTACATGATCGCACTGGTGACGCTCGGCACCGTGCTGGGCTACCTGACGCGTAACACCATAGCGGCGGCTGCACCGACGCTGATGGAAGAGCTGCACATCTCCACGCAACAATATTCTTATATTATCGCGGCCTACTCCGCGGCTTATACCATCATGCAGCCGGTAGCAGGCTACGTGCTGGATATTCTGGGTACCAAGGTCGGCTACGCGGTCTTCGCCGTCACCTGGGCTATCTTCTGCGGCGCAACCGCGCTGGCAGGCAGCTGGGGCGGTCTGGCGCTGGCCCGCGGCGCAGTCGGTGCGGCGGAAGCGGCGATGATCCCTGCGGGTCTGAAAGCGGCGTCCGAGTGGTTCCCGGCGAAAGAGCGTTCCATTGCGGTGGGCTACTTCAACGTGGGTTCCTCTATCGGCGCAATGATTGCTCCGCCGCTGGTGGTGTGGGCTATCGTGATGCACAGCTGGCAGCTGGCGTTTATTCTCTCCGGCGTGCTGAGCTTCGCCTGGGCAATGTCCTGGCTGATCTTCTACAAACACCCGCGCGATCAGAAGAAGCTTTCTGAAGAAGAACGCGACTACATCATCGGCGGCCAGGAGTCTCAGCACCAGACCAACAACGGCAAGAAGATGTCTGTTCTGCAGATCCTCGGCACCCGTCAGTTCTGGGGTATCGCCCTGCCGCGCTTCCTGGCAGAACCGGCCTGGGGTACCTTCAACGCCTGGATCCCGCTGTTCATGTTTAAAGTCTACGGCTTTAACCTGAAAGAGATCGCCATGTTCGCCTGGATGCCAATGCTGTTTGCTGACCTCGGCTGTATCGTCGGCGGCTATCTGCCACCGCTGTTCCAGCGCTGGTTTGGCGTGAACCTGATCGTCTCCCGTAAAATGGTGGTGACCATGGGCGCCCTGCTGATGATTGGCCCGGGTATGATCGGCCTGTTCACCAGCCCATACGTGGCAATTGGTCTGCTTTGTATCGGTGGTTTTGCTCACCAGTCTCTGTCCGGTGCGCTGATTACGCTCTCTTCTGACGTCTTTGGTCGGAACGAAGTGGCGACTGCCAACGGCCTGACCGGGATGGCTGCCTGGACTGCCAGCACCATGTTTGCCCTGGTGGTAGGTGCGCTGGCTGACACCATCGGCTTCAGCCCGCTGTTCGCGGTCCTGGCGGTGTTCGACCTGATGGGTGCGGTGCTTATCTGGACGGTGCTGAAAAACAAATCTGCGGATGAGTTGCAGCAAGAGTCTGTTGGAAGGCCGGCAACGCAGAGTTAGCGCATGTGTAATGCCGGGTGGCGCTGCGCTTACCCGGCCTACAGAACCCGGAGGCCCGCGCCGCCGGGCATATAAAGGCCGCTTCTGAGCGGCTTTTTTGCGGGTCAAATCTGGAGACAAACGGGTAAAAGTGGTATAACAAATCATTAGCCATACCCTGCCTGGAGCGCATATGGAAATCAACGAACCCCGTCGTCTTTATCAGCAACTTGCTGCCGAGCTGAAAGCTCGTATCGAGCAAGGCGTGTATCTGGTAGGTGACAAATTACCCGCCGAGCGTTTTATTGCTGATGAGAAGAGCGTAAGCCGCACCGTGGTTCGTGAAGCCATCATCATGCTGGAAGTTGAAGGCTATGTTGAAGTGCGTAAGGGTTCAGGCATTCATGTCATCTCCAGTCAGGCAAAACACTCCCCGGCACCGGACGAAAATCTGGAATTTGCCAACTACGGTCCCTTTGAGCTGCTCCAGGCTCGTCAGCTTATCGAAAGCAATATCGCCGAGTTCGCGGCGACGCAGGTGACCAAGCAGGACATCATGAAGCTGATGGAGATCCAGGATAACGCGCGTAAAGAAAAATGCTTCCGCGACTCCGAGTGGGATCTGCAGTTTCACGTCCAGGTGGCCCTCGCCACGCAAAATACCGCCCTGGCGGCAATTGTCGAAAAAATGTGGACTCAGCGCGTTCATAACCCGTACTGGAAAAAACTGCACGATCACATCGATTCCCGTACCGTGGATAACTGGTGCGACGATCATGACCAGATCCTCAAGGCCCTGATCCGTAAAGACCCGCATGCGGCAAAACTGGCGATGTGGCAGCATCTCGAGAACACCAAACAGATGCTGTTCAATGAAACCAGCGACGACTTCGAATTCAACGCCGACCGCTATCTTTTTGCGGAGAATCCGGTGGTTCATCTCGATACTGCCGTCAGTCACGCAAAATAAGCCCCTTTTTCTACCGGCAGGCGCTTCGCTGCGCCTTTCGGCCCCGGTGGGTAAGCAAACCTTTAGAGTGTCAGCGTTTGTAAAAGACCTCGCGTCCCCTGCCTGGGTTAAGCCAAAATCAATCCTGGAATGATGCAAATACTGTGACGAATCCCTTCAGGCTTTGTTACAATTAGATGCATTTAGCCGTTTAGCTTGTTAGTTAGTGCTTGCTTACTTTGCCACTTAACAGGGAACAGTTCTGGCCACACATTGTGTCCGCGAGCGACCATAATGAAATTATAAAAAATGTCGCCGTGCTGTTTGACCCGGTTGACAGGTGTGCCGTTAACCGATTTTCAGGAACACTGAATGGAACTTTTGACCCAACTACTGAACGCCTTATGGGCTCAGGATTTCGAAACGCTGGCCAATCCTTCCATGATTGGCATGCTCTATTTTGTCCTGTTTATGATCCTGTTTCTTGAAAACGGTCTGCTGCCTGCCGCTTTCCTGCCCGGCGATAGTCTGCTGGTGCTGGTGGGCGTGCTCTGTGCAAAAGGGGCAATGCAGTTCCCGCAAACCGTGCTGCTGCTAACCATTGCCGCCAGCCTCGGCTGCTGGTTGAGCTATATCCAGGGGCGATGGCTCGGCAATACGCGCATCGTGCAAAACTGGCTTTCCCATCTCCCGGCACACTATCATCAGCGAGCGCACCATCTGTTCCATAAGCACGGGCTCTCCGCGCTGCTGGTGGGCCGCTTTATCGCCTTTGTCCGTACCCTTCTGCCAACGATTGCCGGGCTCTCCGGCCTCAGCAGCACCCGTTTTCAGTTCTTTAACTGGATGAGCGGCCTGCTATGGGTGCTGATCCTGACTACCCTCGGCTACCTGCTCGGTAAGACCCCGGTATTCCTGAAGTACGAAGATCAGCTGATGTCCTGCCTGATGCTGCTGCCCGTCGTGCTGCTGGTGTTTGGCCTGATTGGTTCGCTGGTGGTGTTGTGGAAGAAAAAACATGGAAGTCAGGGTTAAAGCAATGAGCAATTCAACCCCGTCACTGCGCCGTCTCTCTTACGCCATGGTTGCGCTGATGATGTTCAGCGCCTTGCTGCTGGCCTGGACGGCGCTGCAAAAGCAGGAATCAACGCTGGCGATCCGCTCCGTTAATCAGGGCACCAGCATGCCAGATGGCTTCTCCATCTGGCACCATCTGGATGCGAACGGCATTCAGTTCAAGAGCATTACCCCACAGAATGACGTGCTGCTGATCACCTTCGACTCCAGCGTGCAGAGCGCCGCAGCGAAGAAGGTGCTCGACCGAAGCCTGCCGCACGGTTATATCATTGCCCAACAGGATGAGGGTAATCAGGCGTCCGCCTGGCTGACGCGTCTGCGTGATACCTCGCGCCTGTTAGGCTAAATTTCCACTATTCTGAATCTTTTCACTCACTTTGGTGATATCACCGTTTACTTACTATGCTTAAGTACGCGGAGCACCTCCCACTCGTACTCCGCACAACTCTGGAAATCGACATTCCCGCAGGTTATGTCGAAAAACAATGGAAGGTTTTCATAATGAATTACCGCATCGCCCTGGGCCTCGCCCTTTTTTCTTTAAGCGCAGCATCATTCGCGTCTTCTCTGTGTCAGGAGAAGGAAAAGGACATTCAACGCGAGATCAGCTACGCTGAAAAGCATAACAATCAGAGTCGAATCAACGGGCTGCAGAAGGCCCTTAGCGAAGTTAAAGCTAACTGTTCAGACAGCAAGCTGCGTGCCGATCATCAGCGCAAAATTGCCGATCAGAAAGAGGAGATTGCTGAACGCCGCCAGGATCTGGCGGAGGCAAAAGAGAAAGGCGATGCGGACAAGATTACAAAACGTGAGCATAAGCTGCTGGAGGCGCAGAACGAGCTGAAAGCGCTGGAGTCTCGCGATTACTGATTTAATGGACATCTTAACAGGAGAGAATCATGTCAAAAGATACTACGTCAGACCATTTACGCGCTGAACTGAAGTCCCTGGCGGATACCCTGGAAGAGGTGCTGAGCTCCTCGAGCAGTAAGTCGAAAGAAGAGCTGAGTAAACTGCGCAATAAAGCGGAGCAGGCCCTGCATGAGAGCCGTTACCGTCTGGGCGAAACCAGCGATGTGCTGGCGAAACAGACCCGTGAAGCCGCTGCGCGCGCCGATGAGTACGTACGTGAAAATCCGTGGGCCGGGGTAGGTATCGGTGCTGCGGTTGGCGTCGTCATCGGCATGCTCCTTACGCGACGTTAATTATGGAAGATTCACGTCAACCACAAGGGCCCGCAAAAAACGTCCTCGGTATCGGACAGCGGATTTTAACCACTCTCGTCGGCATCGCGGAGACGCGTATCCGTCTGGCAGTGGTTGAACTGGAAGAAGAGAAAGCAAACATCTTCCAGCTGCTACTGATGTTGGGGTTGACCATGCTCTTCGCCGCGTTTGGCCTGATGAGCCTTATGGTATTAATTATTTGGGCAGTCGATCCGCAATACCGCCTCAATGTGATGATTGGCACAACCGTGGTACTGCTGCTCGCCGCTCTGATAGGTGGAATATGGACGATGCGCAAGGTGCGCCACTCGACCCTGTTGCACCATACCCGTAAGGAACTGGCTAACGACCGGTCATTGCTGGAGGATGAGAAAAAGTGAGCAGAAGCAGATCAGAACGTCAGCGAGAGAAGGCATTTTTGCTAAGCCAGATCCAGCAGCAGCGGATTGATCTGTCAGCAGGCAGCCGCGACTGGCTGGAAGCGACCCACGCTTACGACCGTGGCTGGAATACCTTCCTGAGTCTCCGCGCCTGGGCGCTGGTGGCGAGCAGCATTATGGCGGTGCGGGCAGTCCGACATCCGAACATGCTGATCCGCTGGGCGCGCCGCGGTTTCGGTATCTGGAGTGCCTGGAAGCTGGTGAAATCGACGATTAATCAGCAGCAGTTACGCAAATCCGACGCACGCTGACGTTGTCCTCTGCCTCACCCGGTAAAGCGCCTTCTGGCGCTTTACTTTTTTGTGCCGTCCCGCCTTGCTCAATATCTTTGAAAAAGATTGACAGTTTTCCTTGCTAACAATCCCCATTCACCCCGTTTATGATTCTCTCCATCGACAGCGAGACCGCGGCATCCGCCCGATTTTGCACACTAAATAGTATTTATAGCCCAAGTGGTTCCCTGGAGAGTAAGATGAAAAAATTAGAAGATGTTGGTGTACTGGTTGCGCGTATCCTGATGCCAATCCTGTTTATTACCGCAGGCTGGGGCAAAATCGGTGGCTACGCCGGTACGCAACAGTATATGGAAGCGATGGGCGTTCCGGGGTTCCTGCTGCCGCTGACCATTCTGCTTGAGTTTGGGGGTGGTCTGGCGATCCTGTTCGGTTTCCTGACCCGCACTACGGCACTGTTTACCGCAGGCTTCACCCTGCTGACGGCGTTCCTGTTCCACAGCAACTTTGCGGAAGGCGTGAACTCCCTGATGTTCATGAAAAACCTGACCATCGCAGGCGGTTTCCTGCTGCTGGCCATCACCGGCCCGGGTGCATACAGCATTGACCGCGTTCTGAATAAGAAGTGGTAAGCACGCTATACTGAATCAAAAAGCGAGGAGATATCTCCTCGCTTTTGCTATCTAAGGAGGAAAAGATGGGACAACTCGTAGACGGCGTCTGGCAGGATACCTGGTATGACACCAAATCCACCGGAGGGCGTTTTAAGCGCTCCGTTTCGGCCTTCCGTAACTGGCTTACCGCGGACGGCGCACCTGGCCCGAGCGGCGAAGGCGGCTTTGCGGCAGAGAAAGATCGTTACCATCTCTATGTCTCGCTTGCCTGCCCGTGGGCACACCGCACGCTGATCGTCCGCGCCCTGAAGGGGCTGGAGACGCTGATCCCCGTCTCGGTGGTGCATCCGTTGATGCTGGAAAATGGCTGGACCTTCGGCAGCGATTTCCCGGCGGCCACCGGCGATTCACTCTATCACCACGATTTTCTCTATCAGCTTTACCTGCGCGCCGACCCGCACTACACCGGCCGGGTAACCGTTCCGGTACTGTGGGACAAGAAAAATCAGACCATTGTCAGCAATGAATCGGCGGAGATTATCCGCATGCTGAACACCGCGTTTGATGCTCACGGCGCCCGGGCGGGCGATTTTTATCCGCCAGCGCTGCGCGATAAAATTGATGACCTGAATAGCTGGATCTACGACAACGTCAATAACGGCGTCTATAAGGCCGGGTTTGCCACCAGCCAGGAAGCCTATGACGAAGCCGTGAATAACGTCTTTGCGTCACTGGAGCGTCTGGAGCAAATCCTGGGTCAGCACCGCTATCTGACCGGTAACCAGCTGACCGAAGCCGATATTCGCCTGTGGACCACTCTGGTTCGCTTCGATCCGGTTTACGTGACCCACTTTAAGTGCGACAAACGCCGGATCAGCGATTACCTCAACTTGTACGGTTTCCTGCGCGACATCTATCAGATGCCGGGAATTGCGGAGACGGTCGATTTTGACCACATCCGTAACCACTATTACCGCAGCCACAAAACCATTAATCCGACGGGCATTATTTCCATCGGCCCGTGGCAGGATCTGACTGAACCGCACGGCCGCGACGCTCGCTTCGACTAAGCCTCAGGGGCGCTTTTCTGGCGCCCTTTACCCCTCTTTTATTCCCGTCTATGCTTTATTTGCACCCTTAGAAAACAAGTGATTAATTGCTACTGAGGCCACAACAAATGGACTGGTATCTAAAAGTACTGCGAAATTATATTGGGTTTAAAGGGCGCGCCCGGCGCAAAGAATACTGGATGTTTATTCTGGTGAACTTCATTCTGATCTGCGTCCTGGGCCTCATTGACAAAATGCTGGGCTGGGAGCGGGCTGGCGGCGAGGGCATTCTCACCACGGTATATGGCCTGCTGGTGTTTCTGCCGGGGTGGGCGGTACTGTTTCGCCGACTGCACGATACCGACAGGTCGGCATGGTGGCTGCTGCTGGTACTGATCCCGGTACTCGGCTGGATAATTATTTTGATCTTCAACTGCCAACGCGGAACGGTAGGTGAAAACCGTTTTGGGCCGGATCCGCTGCTAAACAACTGATGGATTGCCCGGCGGCGCTGCGCCTGCCGGGCCTTCAGATTACTTCTGGGTAAACAGCTTCTGGATCTCGCGCAGACACCAGGATTTGGCTTCGCCCATGCTGTCACGTCGCCACGCCATTATGATATCCACTTCACTGGTGTACTCCGGGCTGACAACCCGCAGCCGTCCTTCGGCAATATCTTTTTCCACAAAGGGATACGGCATAGTGGCCACGCCCAGCCCGGCCAGCAGCGCCTGACGCTTGTCTTCCAGGGTACTGACGGTGAGACGCGGCTGTTTATCGAGCAGCTGGACAGTTAATACCGGGCGCTCGCGGGCGGTATCCGCCACCGCCACGCCGCGGTACTTCACGCGGGTCACTTCGGAGAGCGGCTCCGGCTCCTGGTGGATCGGATGATCTGGTGCTGCGACGTAGACGTTCAACACTTTATAGAGCTTGCGGGAGTTGATTTCGGACGAAGAGCGGAAGTGCATGTCCGGGGCGATGACGATATCGGCCCGTCCCTGCTCCAGACGCTCCCACGCCCCGGCGAGTACCTCGGTGATAATCGACAGCTGGGTATTGGCTTTATCCGCCAGGCGATCCACCAGCGGGTAGAGCGCAGTGGTGGGCACCAGGGCCTCGGTGACCAGCGTCAGGTGCGTTTCCCAGCCGCGGGCCAGGGCTTCAGCGTCGGTGGTCAGTTTATCCGCCGCTTCCAGCAGTACGCGACCGCGCTCCAGCAGCATTCGCCCGACGTTGGTGAATTTTGTTCGGTGACCGGAGCGGTCAAACAGCACCACATCCAGCTCTTCTTCCAGCTTCTGCATGGTATAGCTCAGGGCAGATGGCACGCGCCCCAGTTCATCCGCTGCTGCGGCGAAGCTACCGCGTCGATCGATCGCGTCCATCACCCGCAGTGCTTCAAGGGTCAATGCTCTCTCTTTAGCCATGGCGTTCTCATTCAGTAAATTTGAACATACCGGGCAGAATATCTGGCTAACAATGCAGCGTCCATACCTTTACCATTGTTTTAGTGTAAAGAGAGGTCAAGTTTTATGATTACGACAAGAACAGCCAAACAGTGCGGACAAGCCGATTTCGGTTGGCTGCAGGCCCGCTACACCTTTTCCTTTGGACACTACTTTGACCCGAAGCTGCTGGGCTATGCCTCTTTGCGCGTACTGAATCAGGAGGTACTCGCACCCGGGGCCTCGTTCCAGCCGCGTACCTATCCAAAAGTGGATATCCTGAACCTGATTCTTGAAGGCGAAGCAGAGTATCGCGACAGCGAGGGCAACCATGTCCAGGCGAAAGCCGGTGAAGCATTGCTGATAGCCACTCAGCCAGGCATTAGCTATAGCGAGCACAACCTCAGCAAAGATAAGACGCTGACGCGGATGCAGCTGTGGCTGGATGCCTGCCCGGAGCGTGAAAACCCGCCGCTCCAGAAGATCGATCTGCTGGAAGGGAAGCAGCAGCTGCTGGCCTCGCCCGACGGCAGCGCAGGCAGCCTGCAGTTACGCCAGCAGGTGTGGGTGCATCATATCGAGCTGAATAAAGGTGAGCGCCTGAGCTTCCAGCTGCATGGCCCGCGCGCCTATCTGCAGTCCATTCATGGCATGGTGCATGCGTTAACGCCAGCCGAAGAGCGGGAAGCGCTGACCTGCGGGGATGGGGCATTTATCCGCGACGAGGCGAATATCACCCTGGTGGCCGATACGCCCCTGCGGGCGCTGCTGATTGATTTGCCGGTCTAAGACGGCCCCTCGCTCCGCAAGGAGAGAGGGGCATCATTTCAGGACACCTTTTGCGCCATTATTTCGATAATCTGCCGGTCGGTCGCCTGCATTGAGCGGCATGCCAGTGAGCAGAGATTGGCGATAGACTGTTCGACATCATGCGCCACAATCCCTTCGTTGCCGGTAACAGCAGAGTCATCGAGCGCCATCATCACCGACTTCCAGGCGCAGCTTACGCTGGTCGAGACCTTCATCGCACAACTGTTAGACGCACCATCACAGATCATCCCGCTGACATCACCAATCATACTGCTTATCGCCATCGCGATAGCGTTATAACGGCCATCCAGTAGCCATGCCATACCTGCCGCTGCCCCCATGGCTGCCGTGGTTGCCGCACACAGAGCCGACAGACGAGGAAGCTGATAGTGGATGTAAATCGCCGACAGGTGCGAAAGCATCAGCGCCCGCGCCAGTTTTTCGTCATCAGCCTGAACATGCTCAGCGACCACCACTACCGGCATGGTGGCAGTAATCCCCTGATTACCCGATCCGGAATTGCTCATGGCGGGCAGCGTCGCACCGCCCATGCGGGCATCCGACGCGGCACTGGTGCGGATCACAATTTCCGAGCCAAGATCCCGGGCAAAAAAACCGGTCGCCTGCTGTTTATGCAAGGTCGCACCGATATGTAGCCCCCATTTGCCGGATAATCCTTCCCGGGATAACGCATCATTCAGACGCGCCGCCTGCAGAATAAAACGGATCGCCGGGAACGGCACATGCTCAATAAAATCAAGGATCTGCGACAGCGTGGCGCGCGAAAGCATCGCCAGCGGATCGTCGGTACACCCCTGCGGTTGCTCATCGAGCCTGAAACAGGTTTTACCCTGACAATCAATCTGCACAACCCGGGTATGACCACCTGCAATGGTGACGCTTGCCGATTTATCTCCGGCATAAACACGTGCACGGGAATAGAGGATCTCGTCACAGGGATCCTGCAACTTCACCTGCACCTTTCCAGCCTTAAGTAACGCTTTCGCTCGGGTGACGGCCTCTGCGGAGGCATCTTTTAACACCTCCAGCCCGCCCTGGGCATTGCCACCGATAGCCCCCAGCGCAGCAGCAATTGGTAGCCCCACCATTCCGGTGCCTGGCACCGTCACACCCAGTCCATTTTTCATTAAATTCGGTGAAACCCACGCTTCTATTTGTGTAATTTCACCACTCAACTGCTTAGCCGCTATAGCACAGGCCAGCGCCAGCGAAACAGGCTCCGTACATCCCAGCGCAGGTTTTACCTCTTCCTGCACCGCATGAATAAACAGGTTCCACAAAGGATTCATTTGCTCAGACATCGTTACGACCTTCATTGCGCCTCACGAAAATGCGAGGAAAGGAGAAACACAAAGCAGCAGCCCGGTAATGATAATGATCACCAGCGACACGCCTTTGTATTTGTGCAGCGCAGGGACCTTGTAGACCAGCCACGCCGGAATTAAGCAGCCCACCATGCCGAAAATGGGGCTGCAGATAGAGGTGAAGCTCAGCACCGGCGCGTTTAATACGATGGCGCTCCAGGCAAGCAGAATGGCGAAGAGCATAATGCCGCGCTGTACGGTACGTTCATTGATTTTTTCCGCTGGCAATTTGCGACGCAGGATGTTCATGACGATGCCCTGAGTGGCTTCACGAAAGCCGAGATAGACACCAAAGAATGCCGTCATGACTGCGAAGATATTCAGCACCACGCTGACGATTTTGACCCAACCCGCGCCGTCACCGCTGATAAACTGCGCGGCAATCGCCAGGGCAGAGATATTTTGCTCATAGGCCTTAACCGCTTCGTCATGCCCCATCGCAAGGGTAAAAGAAACCGCGTAGAAAAAGACGGTCACAAACAGAATGCCAAACGCGATATTCATCGCCCGCAGGGCTTTATGCCGCGCCACTTCAATCGATTTCGAACGTGAGCGGTAGGAGATCACCATCGGGCTGAGCGTCTGAATAAACAGAATGGAGGTTAAGGTAAAGGGCAGTGTAATAATGGCGTTTTTAATCAACAGCCCCACCGGCGGTAACGTCCCGACGTTATACAGATGCCACATGCCGATCATCGATAATCCTAACGCAGCCACCACCAGCAATTTGGTAAGCACCATCAGGCTGGAAACTTTAAACAAGAGCTTTTCGCCGCGCGAGGAGATTGCCACCAGAATACAGATCAGAAATAAACCATAGAGCGGGTTCTCTGACAGCAGGCCGTCGGTCACGCCGAAGGTATGCAGATAGGATGCGCTGTCATTGGTGATCGCCGTGGAGTAAACGAACATCCAGATAACCAGCATCACGAAATAGAGCGCCCCTAATAAGATGCCCCAGTTTTTGCCTAAATAGCCGCTAATCACGCTCGGGTAGTCTTTGCACTCCGGTGATTCCGCCAGGGTGTTAATAAATAACCGCTGAAACAGGTACATGGCCGGATAACCGATAATCGAGGACAGCAGAAAAACCCACAGTCCCATCAGGCCAACCTGCACCGGGAGAAAAACAATGCCCGCGCCAATGGCCATCCCGATACTCATGATGACCCAACCGGTATCGGTACTGTCGAATTTAATCGCTTCCTGCCATTCACTTTCACTCATTCCTGCCCGTCTTGCCGCCGGGGAGTCGTTCACAATCACGCTGCTGTTTGTCGCCGTATCCATTAGGCTCTCGCTTATTTTGTAGGGTAGACAGTTATTTTTATGGGTATCTGCTCATCAGCGATAATGATTCAGAGAGGTGCAGGTGTTTGTTATTTGAATGGAAAAATCATACCGGGAGAGGAAGAGAAAAAAGTCACAACATTAATGTGGATTTTGCCGATTCAGAGAAAAAAATACTCTTTATAAAATGAGAAGAGAGGCTATTTTCTCATTGTGATGCACTTCAAGAAATAAAAAACCCGCGACAGGCGCGGGTTGATGCTCTCTTGTCAGAGGCGAGTCGCTTATTGGGTCATCGCCTGAGCGATTTGCGAGCGGACCTCGGCGCGCTGTTCAGGGGTCAACACCTGGCTCACATCGAAGTAATATTTTACGCGGTAGTAACGCGCCTGCTCTTCAATACGGCTGAACGCCGCCAGCTGATCTTTGACCGCTTTTTCATCCCACTTGCCTGACTGGATGACGTTAATCAGAGTGCCATTTTTCACGTTGTCGGTTGAGATCTTAGCGACGTTATCTTCCAGCTGCTGGTGCAGAGCCTTGATTTTCGTGGTCTGCTCACTGCTGAGTTTCAGCTGCTGTACGATCGGATCCTGCGTCGGCGCGGGCGCGGTGGCGTCCTCTGCCGCCTGCGCCACACCCATAACACCCGTCAGGGCTGCCGTCATCAGCGCGATACGGAAAATCTTTTTCATCTCACGATCCTTAATTATCTGTCAGGGAAGAACCCCCGAAGTATTTTTCAATTACGGATGTCGATCAGTGATGAAGTATATAAACAATTTTGTATGTAAGAACCGGCAGAGAATGCAGAAAGCAAAAACCCGCCGAAGCGGGTTTTTGTTTGAAAATGGTGAAGCTGACCGATAAGCCGGGTTCTGTCGTTGAACAGTCATTCATCTAGGCCAGCAATCGCTCACTGGCTCAAGCAGCCTACCCGGGTTCAGTACGGGCCGTACCATGTGAACCCCTATTTGGCCTTGCTCCGGGTGGAGTTTACCGTGCCACGGACTGTTACCAGCCGCGCGGTGCGCTCTTACCGCACCCTTTCACCCTTACCTGATCCCACTTGCGTGGGCCATCGGCGGTTTGCTCTCTGTTGCACTGGTCGTGGGTTTCCCCCCCAGGCGTTACCTGGCACCCTGCCCTATGGAGCCCGGACTTTCCTCCCCTCCGCCCGTCTCCCCCGAAAGGGACGACGACGAAGCGGCGACTGTCTGGTCAGCTTCGGCGCGCAGTATAGAGGGTTTGCGCCCCGCTGTCACCCTTCGGTGAGCATCCCGACCCGCAGGGTGGCGGCAATATTGCGCGAAGCGCGATAAATATTGTCAAACGCGCCGCGGAATGCCTCTTCGAGAGTGCTGATGCTGGTCAGGACGCTGAACACCGCGTCGATACCGTACTGGTGCACAATGCCGACATCGCTGGTCAGGCTGCCGGCAATACCGATCACCGGCTTATGATACTTGCTGGCGACGCGCGCCACGCCTACCGGCACTTTGCCGTGAATGCTTTGACTGTCCAGTCGACCTTCACCCGTCACCACCCAGGTGCAGTCATGAATATGCTCTTCGAGATTCAACGCCTGGGTGACAATTTCGATACCGCTTTTCAGCTCCGCGCCGAGGAATGCCATCAGCGCGGCCCCCATGCCACCTGCCGCACCCGCGCCAGGGACATTTTTGACGTCAATACGCAGCGAAGCATGGATGACATCGGCGAAATGGGCGAGGTTGTTGTCGAGTTCGATGATGTTGGCTTCTGTGGCCCCTTTCTGCGGGCCGAAGATGCGGGATGCGCCCTGCTCGCCGATCAGCGGATTGCTCACATCACAGGCCACCCGGATCGCGCAGGTTTTCAGGCGCGGATCGAGCGTCGAAATATCAATATTGTTCAGCGCCATCAGGCTGCCGCCGCCGTGGCCGATATCGGTGCCGTTGGCGTCAGTCAGTTTTGCACCCAGCGCCTGCACCATTCCGGCGCCGCCGTCGTTGGTGGCACTGCCGCCAATCCCGATAATAATATTGCGCGCACCTTTATCGAGTGCGGCGAGGATCAGCTCGCCCGTGCCGCGGGAGGTGGTAATCAACGGGTTGCGCTGGGCCGGAGGAACCAGAGCCAGTCCGCTTGCCGCTGCCATCTCAATAAACGCCGTCACGCCATCGCCGGAGATCCCCCAGCAGGCGTTAACGCTTTCGCCCAGTGGTCCCGTCACAACCGCGTGCTGCATCGTGCCGTTGGTGGCGGCAATCATCGCTTCAACCGTTCCTTCCCCGCCATCCGCCACGGGAACCGAAACATACTCTGCATCGGGAAAGATCTCCCGAAAGCCTTTTTCTATCGCCCGCGCTACCTCGGTGGCAGACAGGCTTTCTTTGTAAGAGTCAGGGGCGATTACGATTTTCATAGTTATAGCCTGTTACCGCTTAAGGCAAAAATAGCGGGCGCGTTCCCGCGCCCGTCTTTGTTAGCGAGAGACTTCCACTTTCGCCAGTTTTTCGTAATAGCAGGCAATGGCGCTGTGGTCAGCAGTCCCCAGCCCGTCGGCACGCAGGGCCTGCATCATCTCCATCACCGCCGCGGTCAGCGGCAGCTGGGCACCCACGCCGTGGGAGGTGTCCAGGGCGTTGGCCAGATCCTTGATGTGCAGATCGATACGGAAGCCAGGCTTGAAGTTACGATCCATCACCATCGGTGCTTTAGCATCCAGCACGGTGCTGCCCGCCAGGCCGCCGCGGATCGCCTGATACACCAGATCCGGGTTAACGCCCGCTTTGGTCGCCAGGGTCAGGGCTTCGGACATCGCCGCGATGTTCAGGGCCACAATCACCTGGTTTGCCAGCTTGGTGACGTTACCTGCGCCAATCTCACCGGTGTGCACCACGGAGCCGGCCATCGCTTTCAGCAGATCGTAATATTTGTCGAAAATCGCCTTGTCGCCGCCCACCATTACAGAGAGGGTGCCGTCGATGGCTTTTGGCTCGCCGCCGCTCACCGGCGCATCCAGCATGTCGATGCCTTTCGCTTTCAGCGCTTCGCTGATTTCACGGCTGGCCAGCGGTGCAATGGAGCTCATGTCGATCAGCACGGTGCCCGGTTTGGCCCCTTCAATAATGCCGCCTTCGCCCAGCGCCACCTCTTTCACGTGTGGGGAGTTTGGCAGCATGGTGATGATCACATCGCACTGCTCCGCAATCGCCTTTGCCGTGGTAGCGGTCTCTGCGCCTGCGGCAATCACTTCGGCAATGGCTTCCGGGTTACGGTCAGCAACCACCAGTGAGTAACCTGCTTTGATGAGGTTTTTACTCATTGGTTTACCCATGATGCCCAGGCCAATAAAACCAACTTTCAGTGTCATAATTGCGTCTCTCTTTATTCAGTGGTGGTGATTATTTCTTGAAGGAATCCGCTAACTTCTGAGTCGCGGAGCGGAACACGCCAAGGTCGCTGCCAACGGCAACAAAAGTCGCGCCCCATTCCAGGTAACGGCGCGCATCGGCCTCGACCGGCGCCAGGATGCCGCACGGCTTACCGTGCGCTTTGGCGCGGGCAAAGATATGCTGAATGGCGCGCTGGACTTCCGGGTGATTCGCATTCCCCAGATGACCAAAGGCGGCCGCCAGGTCGCTTGGGCCGACGAAGATGCCGTCGACGCCGTCAGTGGCGGCGATCGCATCGACGTTGTCCACGCCCTGCTGGCTCTCAATCTGCACCAGGATGGTGATGTTTTTGTTCGACTGGACGAAGTAGTCCGGCACGGTGCCAAACATATTGGCGCGATGGGAGACCGACACGCCGCGAATGCCTTCTGGCGGATAACGGGTGGACGCCACCGCCTGCACAGCCTCTTCGACGTTTTCCACAAACGGGATCAGGAAGTTGTAGAAGCCAATATCCAGCAGGCGTTTGATGATCACCGGCTCATTGGTCGGGACACGTACCACCGGCGCACTGTGGCTGCCTTTCAGCGCCATCAGCTGCGGGATAAAGGTGGTGACGTCGTTCGGAGCATGTTCACCGTCGAGTACGAGCCAGTCAAAACCTGCCAGCCCCAGCACTTCGGTGCTGATTGGGCTTGCCAGCGCCGACCAGCAGCCGATCTGAATCTGATGTGCCGCGAGGGCCGCTTTAAATTTGTTCGGGAAAATATCGTTACTCATCGCTTATACCTTTGCTTATTTCTGCAATTCCATACGTTTGATGTCACCCACTACGAACAGGTAGCAGAACATCGCCATCAGCGCGGAACAGCCTACGAATACCAGTGCCGCGTTGAACGAATGCAGTTCACTGACCAGATAGCCAATCACCAGCGGAGTGACAATTGACGCTACGTTGCCAAAGACGTTAAACACACCACCACACAGCCCAACAATCTCTTTTGGTGCGGTATCGGAAATCACCGGCCAGCCCAGGGCACCAAACCCTTTACCGAAGAAGGCCAGCGCCATCAGGGCTACCACCAGCGCGGTGTTATTGGTGTAGTTGCACAGAATGATTGAGGAGGCCAGCAGCATGCCCAGCACAATCGGCAGCTTACGCGCCAGGGTAATCGACTTGCCTTTCTTAATCAGGTGATCCGAGAACACCCCGCCCAGCACGCCACCGGCAAAACCGCACAGCGCCGGAATGGAAGCCACCAGACCCACCTTCAGAATCGACATCCCCTTCTCCTGCACCAGGTAAATCGGGAACCAGGTGAGGAAAAACCAGGTGATGGTGTTGATAAAGTATTGCCCGAAAAACACGCCCAGCATCATGCGGTTGGACAATAACTGTTTGATGTAATGCAGCTTCGGACCGCTGGCCGCTTTGTCGCCCGGCTTTTTATGATCCATGTCGACCACCGCGCCGCCGTCCTTAATGAACTTCAGCTCTTCCGCGGTCATGCGTGGGTGGTCGGTTGGGTTGTGGATAAACTTCACCCACATCCCGGTCAGGACAAAACCAATCACCCCCATCACGGTAAAGACATGTTCCCAGCCCCAGGCGAAGGTCAGCCAGCCGAGCAGAGGGGAGAACAGCGCCAGCGAGAAATATTGTGCAGAGTTAAAGATGGCAGAGGCCGTACCGCGCTCTTTGGTCGGGAACCAGGCCGCCACGATACGGGCGTTGGCCGGGAAGGACGGCGCCTCGGAGAAGCCGAGCATAAAGCGCATAAAGAACATCGAGATGCCCGCCCATGCCAGCGGGAAGAAATCGACAAAGCCCTGCATAAAGGTGAACAGCGACCAGAAGAACAGGCTGTACGTATAAACCTTTTTCGAACCGAACTTATCCAGCAGCCAGCCGCCGGGGATCTGCATCAGCAAGTAGGCCCAGCCGAAGGCGGAGAAGATGTAGCCCATCGACACGGCGCTCAACTGGAGCTCTTTGGCGACTTCCGTACCGGCAATAGAGAGCGTGGCGCGGTCGGCGTAATTGACCGCGGTTACAATAAATATAATGAGCAATATTAAATAGCGGGTTGGGGCAACCTTTTTTGTTTCAACGGTAGTATCCAGCAACATTTTTATTTCCTCTGGCACATCAGCGAAATTATTTTTATTATTTTAAGAAAGAGGCATTCCTGATTATTTCAGTAATGGCAGGCAAATACGGATAATTAATCCGATACCATGAAATCGTTAATGAGTATAATCAACCACCCCAGGACGCGCATTGTGTAACCGCTCAATTATACAAGGTCTTGTGAATATTATTTTGAGCATATGCACAACACCCTGGGCGCTGATGCACAGATTTCGCTATTGCCCCCCTTATGCACAGACTAAGGTCAAAAATGAGTGATCGCGATCACGTTTTTAATTCCCTGCGCCTGACATTCTTTATTCCACTGAGCAGAGTCTTTATTTCCGATAACAAGAAAATACACGTACTCTTTTACGAATTAATTATCCCCCACTCGCTGGAGAATACTGGACAATGGCCGACATCGAAATTCGACAAACGTCGCCGGGCGCGTTTTATATTAAGGTGCACGACACCGATAACGTGGCGATTATTGTTAACGATCAGGGGTTAAAAGCCGGAACGCGTTTCCCTGACGGGCTTGAACTGATCGAGCATATTCCGCAGGGCCATAAAGTGGCGCTGGTCGATATCCCGGCGCAGGGCGAAATCGTGCGCTATGGCGAAGTCATTGGCTATGCCGTGCGGGCGATCCCGCAGGGCAGCTGGATTGACGAGTCGCTGGTAGCCCTGCCGGAAGCACCGCCGCTGAACACCCTGCCGCTGGCGACCCGCGTGCCGGAGCCAATGCCAGCCCTGGAAGGCTACACCTTCGAAGGCTATCGCAATGCAGACGGCAGCGTCGGCACCAAAAACCTGCTCGGCATCAGCACCAGCGTGCACTGCGTGGCGGGGGTTGTCGATTTTGTAGTGAAGATCATCGAGCGCGACCTGCTGCCAAAATACCCGAACGTTGACGGCGTGGTCGGTCTGAACCACCTGTACGGCTGCGGCGTGGCGATCAACGCCCCGGCGGCCATTGTGCCGATCCGCACCATCCACAATATTGCCCTCAACCCGAACTTCGGCGGCGAAGTGATGGTGGTGGGCCTTGGCTGCGAAAAACTCGTGCCTGAAAAACTGCTGCAGGGCACCGAGGATACCCAGGCTATCCCGGTGGATAGCGCCAGCATTGTGCGTTTGCAGGACGATCAGCACGTCGGTTTCCGTTCGATGGTCGATGATATTCTGCAGGTTGCAGAGCGCCATCTGGCAAAACTGAATCAGCGCAAGCGTGAAACCTGCCCGGCCTCTGAGCTGGTGGTGGGGATGCAGTGCGGCGGCAGCGACGCCTTCTCCGGCGTAACCGCTAACCCGGCCGTGGGCTATGCCTCGGATCTGCTGGTGCGCTGCGGCGCAACGGTAATGTTCTCGGAAGTCACCGAAGTGCGCGATGCGATCCACCTGCTCACCCCACGCGCCATTAACGAAGAGGTAGGCAAACGCCTGCTGGAAGAGATGGCCTGGTACGATAACTATCTCGATATGGGCAAAACCGACCGCAGCGCTAACCCCTCCCCGGGCAACAAGAAAGGCGGCCTGGCGAACGTGGTGGAAAAAGCCCTGGGCTCTATCGCCAAATCGGGCCAGAGCGCCATTGTCGAGGTGCTCTCCCCGGGCCAGCGCCCAACCAAACGCGGCCTGATCTATGCCGCCACGCCGGCCAGCGATTTCGTCTGCGGCACCCAACAGGTGGCCTCCGGGATCACCGTTCAGGTGTTCACTACCGGGCGCGGCACCCCGTACGGCCTGATGGCGGTTCCGGTCATTAAAATGGCGACCCGTACCGAACTGGCTAACCGTTGGTTTGATCTGATGGATATCAACGCGGGCACCATCGCCACCGGCGAAGAGAGCATTGAGGACGTGGGCTGGAAGCTGTTCCACTTCATTCTCGACGTGGCCAGCGGCCGCAAGAAAACCTTCTCCGATCAGTGGGGATTACACAATCAGCTGGCGGTCTTTAACCCGGCACCTGTGACCTGAGTTTGCAGTAAACCTCTTTTAGCATGGCTCCGGCCATGCTTTTTTTTGCCTTTGGTTCTGATTATCGTCAGGCGGGACACGGGCAGGCTATCTTAAGACCTGCCAGTATCCTCCTTTTCTGGCACCGACTCGTTGTACCTTACCCTTGCTTTGTAACGCACTGAGATAGCGTTCTACCGTACGGGAGGTCACTCCAAGCATTGAGGCCAGGGTGGAAGCGGTCATCTTTGGTTGGGCAATCAGAAGTTGCAGGATGGTATCCTCTTTTTCCGACATTTGTTCCGACATTCTTTCCGACATTGTATGTGGCGACGAGATGCTTTCACGCAGCGCATCGGCAAGATTCCGTAGCATGAATTCCACAAAAGCCGTGCAGTCGCTGGCTTTGTCACACTGCCCAAGGATGGCGTAGTACCGCTCTTGCTGAAAGTGGATCAGCGTTTCTACGGGCAGCCAGGCCAGTTCGGCACGCCACTGACTGAGAATAAGAGTCTGCCAGAGGCGCCCCATACGGCCATTGCCGTCGGCAAATGGATGGATAAATTCAAATTCATAGTGGAATACGGAGCTGGCAATCAGCGGGTGCAGGTCTGTTATACTCAGCCAGCCAAGCAGCTCATCCACCAGACGAGGGACCTGAGACGCAGGAGGCGCCATATGCACCAGTTGGTTACCACGGTAGATCCCGACATCCCCCCGACGCAGTTGCCCGGGGTCATCTATAAGTCCCTTCATCAACAACCGATGAGCACTTAACAAATCTTTCAGACGACTGGCTTGCCAGATATTCAGATGCTCATAGGCCTGGATGGCGTTCCTGACTTCCTGAATATCTTTTGCCGGGGCCAATACCCGCTTTCCATCCATAATTGCTGTAACCTGCCCGGTAGTCAGCGAATTATGTTCAATGGCTAACGACGCCTGGATGGTACGAATACGGTTCTCTTTGCGCAGCAGAGGTGAAGCTCGCCCCGTATACGCAGCCCAATGCCCCAGCAATTCTCCCGTCTCAACCACCAGATTTAGGATTGCAGAGGTAATCGTAAAAGGGGGTTGATAACGGCTCACCAGGTTACTCCCCCTGCTGCTCCAGGGCATACTTATACAGCGCGTTCTTTTTCACGCCGTGGATCTCCGCCGCCAGCGCCGCCGCTTTCTTCAGCGGCAGCTCGGCCTGCAACAGCACAAGCGTGCGCAGCGCGTCGGCAGGCAGCGCGTCTTCTGTCGCTTTGTGCCCTTCGACAATCAGCACCATTTCGCCCTTGCGGCGGTTTTCGTCCTCTTTCACCCAGGCCAACAGCTCGCCCACCGGCAGGCCGTGGATGGTCTCCCAGGTTTTAGTCAGCTCACGCGCCAGCACTACGTAACGGGCTTCGCCCCAGACCGCCACCATGTCCTCCAGACTCTCCAGCAGACGGTGGGTGGATTCGTAGAAGATCAGGGTGCGGGGTTCGGCTTCCAGCGCCTTCAGCACGTCGCGACGGCCTTTGGATTTGGCAGGCAGGAAACCTTCATAGCAGAAACGATCCGACGGCAGGCCCGCGGCGCTCAGGGCAGCAATGGCCGCGCACGGACCCGGCAGCGGCACGACGCGAATACCGGCTTCGCGGCAGGTGCGGACCAGGTGATACCCCGGGTCGTTGATCAGCGGCGTACCGGCATCGGATACCAGGGCGATGTTCTGCCCCTCTTTCAGTTTCGCCACCAGCGTTTCGGCTTTTTGTTGCTCGTTATGATCATGCAGGGCAAACAGGCGGGCGTTAATCGCGAAATGTTGCAGAAGCAGGCCGGTGTGCCGGGTATCTTCAGCAGCAATAAGATCAACGCTTTGCAACACGGTGAGCGCACGTTGGGTAATATCAGATAAATTCCCGATAGGAGTAGGTACAATATAAAGCTGACCCTGAGAATTATCTGCCGTTTCGTGTTGTTTCATTGTTTCATCCGTATTGCCGATTTAATATTGAGCATTGCGTAAAAAATATCACTGGATACAGTATGGTACCCTTAACGTTTCTTCATAATAAAGTCACGCGCAGCCTTCCGCTGGTGCTGGCAGCCCTGATCTTTGCTGGCTGCGGTACCCAGGCGCCCGATCAAAGTGCTGCCCATATGGAGGGTACAGCGCAGGCTGACTCCGGCTTCTATCTGCACCAGATGGAGCAGAGCTCAGATGATACCCGGATCAACTGGCAATTACTCGCCATTCGTGCACTGCTGAAAGAGGGTAAAACCCAGCATGCCGCCGATCTGTTTAATCAGTTGCCGCAGGATTTGAGCGACACCCAGCGCCGCGAGCAGTCGCTGCTGGCCGCTGAACTGAAAATTGCGCAGAACGACGTTGCCGGAGCGAAGAAGATCCTCGGGAATATCGACCTCAGCACGCTCGATAAAAACCAGCAGGCACGTTTCTGGCAGGCCGGTATTGCCGCGGAACAGGGGCGCCCTTCCCTGACGCTGCTGCGGGCGCTGATTGCCCAGGAGCCGCTGCTCGCCGCCGCCGAAAAACAGAAAAATATCGATGCCACCTGGCAGGCGCTCTCCGCCATGAATCCCGATCAGGCCAATGCGCTGGTGATCAATGCCGACGAAAATATCCTGCAGGGCTGGCTGGATCTGCAGCGCGTCTGGTTCGATAACCGCAACGATCCCAATATGTTGAAAGCCGGGATCAAAGACTGGCAGACCCGCTACCCGAACAACCCGGGGGCGACCATGCTGCCAACGCAGCTGGTCAATGTGCAGAACTTCAAGCCTGCCTCCACCAGCAAAATCGCGCTACTGCTGCCGCTGGATGGCCAGGCCGCCGTCTTTGGCCGCACTATCCAGCAAGGTTTTGACGCAGCGAGAAATGGCACGGCGGCCGTCACCGGTAGCGCCGTCCCTGCCCAGGTTGCCCAGGCTGCCAACGCCGGCGATGTGGTGAGCCCGTCCAGTGCCGAAACCAACGATCTGACCACGGCCCAACCTGTCATCGCCCAGGAAGGTACGATGCAGGAGCCGGTCCAGGCCCCTGAAACCACCCAGCCCGTCACCGCGCCGGATAACACCGTGCAGGATCCGCAGCAGGCTCCTGTCGCCGCGCAGTCACCTCAGGCCACGGCACTCGCCAACCCGGCCGCCGAGGTGAAAGTGTATGACACCAGTACCCAGCCGCTCGACCAGGTGCTGAACCAGGTCCAGCAGGATGGCGCCAGCATCGTGGTAGGCCCGCTGCTGAAAAACAACGTCGAAGAGCTGATGAAGAGCAATAC
Source organism: Leclercia sp. TB492 (assembly GCF_049974505.2). Classification (NCBI taxonomy): domain Bacteria; kingdom Pseudomonadati; phylum Pseudomonadota; class Gammaproteobacteria; order Enterobacterales; family Enterobacteriaceae; genus Leclercia; species Leclercia sp. TB492. The sequence goes on from NZ_CM127572.1 coordinate 4,112,103, forward strand.
CTCGTTGAACGTGCTGGCGCTGAACCAGCCGGAGCAGGTACAGAATCTCCCTAACGTCTGCTACTTCGCCCTGTCGCCAGAAGACGAAGCCCGCGATGCCGCGCGCCATATCCACGAGCAAGGTAAGCAGGCTCCTCTGCTGTTGATCCCGCGCAGCCAGCTGGGCGATCGCGTCGCCACCGCCTTTGCCGAGGAGTGGCAGCAGCTGGGCGGCGGCATTGTTCTGCAGCAGAAGTTTGGCTCAAGCTCTGAACTGCGTGCAGGCGTTAACGGCGGGGCAGGTATTGCTCTGACCGGTAGCCCGGTCACCTCCAGCCTGCCGCAGCAGCAGGGCGTGACGATTGGTGGCCTGACCATCCCGGCACCGCCAACGGACGCGCAGATTAGCGGCGGCGGCAATGTCGATGCGGCTTACATCGTTGCCACCCCGGAAGAGATCGCCTTTATCAAACCGATGATCGCCATGCGTAACGGCAGCCAGGCTGGCGTGTCGCTGTATGCCAGCTCGCGCAGCGCGCAGGGCACCGCCGGCCCGGACTTCCGTCTTGAGATGGAGGGCCTGCAGTACAGCGAAATTCCAATGCTGGCAGGCGCCAACCCGGCGCTAATGCAGCAGGCGCTGAGCAGCGTACGTAACGACTACTCGCTGGCGCGTCTGTATGCCATGGGCGTGGACGCATGGGCGCTGGCGAACCATTTCACCCAGATGCGCCAGGTGCCAGGCTTCACCCTTAACGGCAATACCGGCGATCTCACCGCCACTCAGGACTGCGTGATTAACAGGAAGTTATCATGGCTCAAATACCAGCAGGGACAGATCGTTCCGGCGAGTTAACCCGCAAACAGACCGGCGACGCGCGCGAGCTTCAGGCGCGTCGCTGGCTTGAGCGCAAAGGACTGCGCTTTATCGCCGCGAACGTTCGCGTTCGCGGCGGTGAAATTGACCTTATCATGCAGGACGGCCCGACCATCGTGTTCATTGAGGTGCGCTACCGCCAGTCATCCCGCTATGGCGGTGCCGCTGCCAGCGTGACCCGGGCCAAGCAACAAAAATTATTACTCACCGCCCAGTTGTGGCTTGTCCGGCATAATGGCAGCTTTGATACTGTGGATTGCCGGTTCGATGTGGTAGCCTTCACCGGAAACGCCATCGAATGGTTCAAAAACGCCTTCGGCGCAGACGCGTAAATCAGATCGTTAAGGGATATCGTGCTCGAAAGAATTAAGGTGTGCTTCACCGAAAGCATTCAGACTCAGATCGCAGCGGCAGAAGCGCTGCCGGACGCCATCTCCCGTGCGGCGATGACGCTGGTACAATCCCTGCTCAACGGCAACAAAATCCTCTGTTGTGGCAACGGCACCTCGGCCGCCAACGCACAGCATTTTGCTGCCAGTATGATCAATCGTTTTGAGACAGAGCGCCCCAGTTTACCTGCCATTGCACTTAATACCGATAACGTGGTCTTAACGGCGATTGCTAACGATCGTCTCCATGATGAGATCTATGCCAAACAGGTGCGTGCGTTAGGGCATGCCGGTGATGTGTTGCTGGCGATCTCTACGCGCGGCAACAGCCGCGACATCGTCAAGGCCGTTGAAGCCGCCGTCACGCGCGATATGACCATCGTCGCCCTGACCGGTTACGATGGCGGCGAGCTGGCGGGGCTGTTAGGTCCTCATGATGTTGAGATCCGTATTCCTTCCCACCGCAGCGCGCGCATTCAGGAGATGCACATGCTGACGGTGAACTGTTTATGCGATCTGATCGATAACACGCTTTTCCCTCACCAGGATGATTAAGGAGTATACATGAAGGCATTTTCGCCCCTCGCAGTCCTTATTTCTGCGCTGCTGCTTCAGGGATGTGTGGCTGCAGCGGTAGTGGGTACTGCCGCAGTAGGCACTAAAGCCGCGACTGACCCGCGTTCCGTGGGCACACAGGTGGATGACAGCACCCTGGAACTGCGCGTGAACAGCGCCTTGTCCAAAGACCAGCAGATCAAGAAAGAAGCGCGCATCAACGTCACGGCTTACCAGGGCAAAGTGCTGCTGGCAGGCCAGGCACCGAATACCGAACTTGCTGCCCGCGCGAAGCAGATCGCCATGGGCGTAGAGGGCACAACCGAGGTGTTTAACGAGGTGCGTCAGGGCCAGCCGATTGGCCTGGGCGATGCATCCAACGATACCTGGATCACCACCAAAGTGCGCTCCCAGCTGTTGGGCAGCGATCAGGTGAAATCGTCTAACGTGAAAGTGACCACCGAGAACGGCGAAGTGTTCCTGCTCGGCCTGGTAACCGATCGTGAAGGGAAAGCGGCGGCGGATATCGCCAGCCGGGTGAGCGGCGTCAAGCACGTTACCACCGCCTTTACCTACCTGAAGTAGTTCTCTCCTGCCCTCTGCCATCGGCAGAGGGCCATTACCCCTCGCCCTGCGCCATCTCCCTGAGCTTCGCTGACGAAATAATATTGACGCCAGCCGGTGACGCCCCCAGCGCCTCCTGCAGCATCACCTGCGCCACATCCCGTGCGTCTATTGACTTCAGATTGCCGGGCAACAGGCTAAACAGCGGTGCAAACAGCGATTCGCTGAAGCGATGCTTCTCCCGCTCCCCCAGCAGCATCGACGGACGCACGATGGTCAGCCGCTCCCACTTCTGGGCGATCAGGGCCTCTTCCATCTTGCCTTTCACCTTGTTGTAGAAGAACGGCGAGTGCGCGTTAGCGCCCATCGCGCTGACCACCAGCAGATGCTTCGCTCCGAGCCGTTTGCCGGTCAGGGCCGTATCCACCACCAGGGTGTAGTCGGCATGGATAAAGGCCTCTTTGCTGCCCGCCTCACGCCGTGTGGTGCCCAGACAGCAAAAGACGGTGTCCACCGGATCCTGAACCTGGGCCAGCGCATCGGTCAGCTGCGGATCGTGCGGATTAAACACCCCTTCAATATCGCCCAGCGGGCGACGCGTCGGGGCGGCGATATAGTTGATCTTCCGCTCCTGAATAAGCATCCGCAGCAGGTGCCCGCCCACCAGGCCGGTCGCACCGGTAATTAAAACCTGACTCATGACTCCTCCTTTGCAGATTAGTCCGTATGCGATTTCACATCCCTCAACCACACTTAGTAGTCTCATCGCTAAGTATCTACCACAAGCGAAGAAAAAGCTGTCTGAAGCCAAAACAACGGAGGAAACATGAGCAAGAAAATTGCAGTCTTGATCACCGACGAGTTTGAAGATTCAGAGTTCACCTCGCCTGCCGAGGCGTTTCGCAAAGCGGGGCATGAGGTGATCACAATCGAAAAACAGGCGGGGAAAACGGTGAAAGGCCACAAAGGCGAAGCCAGCGTTCCTATTGATAAGGCCATCGACGAGGTACGGCCCGCAGACTTTGATGCTCTGCTGCTGCCCGGCGGCCACTCCCCGGACTCGCTGCGCAGCGACTCGCGCTTCGTGACCTTTACCCGTGATTTTGTCGCTTCCGGCAAACCGGTATTTGCCATCTGCCACGGCCCGCAGCTGTTGATCAGCGCCGAAGTGGTGCGCGGCCGCAAACTGACGGGCGTAAAATCGATTGCCATCGATCTCAAAAACGCCGGGGCGGATTTTCACGATCAGGAGGTGGTGGTCGATAAGGATCAGCTGGTCACCAGCCGGACGCCGGAAGATCTTATCGCCTTTAATCGTGAGGCGCTGCGCTTACTCGGCGCGTAGCCAGTGATGTTTTTTACCAAAGCCTAAGGTGTTGTCAGTGAACTTGAGTTCATCCAGGCGGATCTCCCATACCGGAGCTGGCATGGCCGCGGCAACCGGAAAGCGACGAAGATAGTGCTTACGCATCGCGTCGCTTTCCTCCCCCTCCAGACGACGGATCTCCCCTTTAAACTGCACCCCGCGGATCAACGCCACGGTTTTCGGCTGCCCGTTGACGGTGCCCGCTACTTTGGCCTGCTTGCCGCTCATCTGCGCATGGCGGGTTTTATCTTCGCTTAAAACGTAAAAGGCCACGCGCTGGGGGTCGTAATAGTAAAAGGCATTTGCGCACCACAGCTCATCCTCGTGGTGAACACACCAGGTGACGACATGCTGCTTCGCCAGCCAGCGGTTGATGGCGGCCAGAGTTTCCATTTCGCTTCTCTCTCGTGCTAAGGTGCGTTCACCTTAACATACTGAATCTTTCGCCGTGTGCTGGTTTCTCTATCTTGTTCGAACCGCTGATAATGCGCTCTATACGGGCATTACTACCGATGTCCCGCGTCGCTTCCTGCAACATCAAACCGGAAAAGGGGCGAAGGCGTTACGCGGCAAAGGGGAGCTGACGCTGGCATTTTCCGCCGTCGTGGGGGATCGCTCGCTGGCGCTGAGACTGGAGTACCGGATCAAACAGCTGACGAAGCGCCAGAAAGAGCGCCTCGTCAGCGGAGATGGAACGTTTGAGGCGCTACGCGAGAGCCTGCAAACGCCGCTAATTAAAAGCGATTAAAGTGGTCGTGGTATTCGACCAGGCCGCTGACGCCGTTAAGCGCATCATCAGCCAGACCGTGCAGCTGGAAGGCCGACTCTGTGCCCGGCCAGCGGCAGCGCAGATCGTAATGAGCGGCTTTCTCGAAGCCTAAACGGCTGTAGAACGCCGGATCGCCCAGCGTTACCACGGCGGCATAGCCAAACTCATTGAGCGAATCCAGCCCTTCATAGACCAGCTGACGCGCCAGGCCTTGTCCGCGGTAGTTTTCATCCACCGCCAGCGGCGCCATGCCAACCCACTGCAGCTCTTCACCCTGCACGGTGACCGGGCTAAAGGCGACGTAGCCCACCACCTGCCCCTCATCGTCGGTAGCCACCAGGCCCAGGGTAATCAGGCCATCTTCACGAAGGTCCTGAACCAGCTGCGCCTCTCCGTCCCCTTCGAAGGTCCGGCGTAATAAGGCATCGATACCCGGCGCATCGATCCCAATCTCTACTCGAATCAACATGGCTCACCTACAGAAGTGTGTTTACTCTCCGGCGGAGTTTTCAAACCCGCCTCGACAAAATCGGCCAGTTGCAGCAGCGCCACGCGCAGTGGCTTTGGCATCTGCTCCAGCTCGATGGCATCCATCAGGTTTTTGACATACAGACCTAACTCGGTATCGCCTTCAATCACCAGACGGCGCTGGAAAAAGAGCGTGTCGGGATCCTGTTTACGCGCCGCGATCATCAGCAGATCGCTGGCGTCGGCGCTGAAGCTGACATCCGCCTCTGCGGATTCGCGTACCACCAGCTGTTCGTTTTCAACGGAGGTGTACCAGCGCAGGCCGATATCCCGCACCTCGATACTTAACCAGCGCCCTTCCAGAAACGCCAGCTCGCCTTCCGCCAGCGCCTGACGGAATTGCCAGCTTAGCACCTGCTCCAGCACCTGGCGCTTTAGCGCAAAGGGCGCCAGTTTCACCGGCACGCTCAGCAGCGACGGGCCAAATTGTACGAGACGTGAACGCAGTTTATCCAGCACGAGCAATACTCCCTGATATCTATAGTCCTGATATTTTGCCATATCCAGTCGTGGGTATAGCGGCGTAAATCAACAAAGTGGCGTCCGGCGTAATCCATTATTGGTGCCATCAATACGCCATTAGCTGCCTTAAATCAAAAATTGTCGCCTGATGGTTAATTAAAATCGCTGTTCGATAACAATTTTGCATCCCCATGGGGCTGCGAACGTCAGGATAAATTATGGAGCTGCTCTGCCCTGCTGGAAATCTACCGGCGCTTAAGGCGGCCATCGAAAACGGCGCCGATGCGGTTTATATCGGGCTGAAGGACGATACCAATGCCCGTCACTTCGCTGGTCTCAATTTTACCGAGAAAAAGCTGCAGGAAGCGGTGAGCTTCGTGCACCAGCACCGCCGCAAGCTGCATATCGCTATTAATACCTTTGCTCACCCCGACGGCTATCAACGCTGGCAGCGCGCGGTGGATATGGCGGCACAGCTGGGTGCCGACGCGCTGATCCTTGCCGACCTCGCCATGCTGGAGTATGCCGCCGAACGCTATCCCCATATTGAGCGCCATGTCTCGGTTCAGGCATCGGCCACCAACGAAGAGGCCATTCGCTTTTACCATCGTCACTTTGACGTGGCGCGCGTGGTGCTGCCGCGAGTGCTTTCTATTCATCAGGTTAAGCAACTGGCGCGCGTCACGCCAGTGCCGCTGGAAGTTTTTGCCTTTGGCAGCCTGTGCATTATGGCCGAAGGACGCTGTTACCTCTCCTCCTACTTAACCGGGGAATCTCCCAATACCGTGGGCGCCTGCTCTCCGGCTCGCTTTGTGCGCTGGCAGCAAACGCCGCAGGGGCTGGAATCACGGCTGAACGAGGTGCTGATCGACCGCTATCAGGACGATGAGAACGCCGGCTATCCGACGCTTTGTAAAGGCCGCTATCTGGTGGATGGCGAACGCTATCATGCCCTAGAAGAGCCTACCAGCCTTAACACCCTGGAGCTGCTGCCGGAGCTGCTGGCCGCCAATATCGCGTCGGTGAAAATCGAAGGTCGCCAGCGCAGCCCGGCATACGTCAGTCAGGTAGCAAAAGTGTGGCGCCAGGCGATCGATCGCTGCATGGCGGATCCGAAGCAATATGCACCGCAGCCCGCATGGATGGAGACCCTGGGCGCGATGTCCGAAGGTACCCAGACCACGCTGGGCGCGTATCACCGTAAATGGCAGTGAGATAACGCATGAAATATTCATTAGGGCCGGTGCTCTACTACTGGTCAAAAGAGGCGCTGGAGGATTTCTACCAGCAGGCGGCAACCAGCCAGGCCGATGTGATTTATCTGGGTGAGACAGTATGCAGTAAGCGTCGCGCCACCAAAGTGGGCGACTGGCTGGATATGGCGAAACGCCTGGCCGACAGCGGCAAGCAGGTGGTGCTTTCCACCCTGGCGCTGGTGCAGGCTTCGTCGGAACTGAACGAGCTGAAACGCTACGTCGATAACGGCGAGTTTCTGCTGGAAGCCAGCGATCTGGGCGTGGTGAACCTGTGCGCCGAGCGCAAACTGCCCTTTGTCGCCGGGCATGCCCTGAACTGCTATAACGCCGTTACCCTGCGTCTGCTGCTTAAACAAGGCATGACGCGCTGGTGTATGCCGGTTGAGCTTTCCCGTGACTGGCTGGTCAACATACTGGCCCAGTGCGACGAGCTGGGGATCCGCAACCAGTTTGAGGTGGAGGTGCTGAGCTACGGCCATCTGCCGCTGGCATACTCCGCCCGCTGCTTTACCGCGCGCTCCGAGAACCTGCCGAAAGACGAGTGCGAAACCTGCTGCATCAAATACCCGAACGGGCGCAGCATGCTGTCGCAGGAGAATCAGCAGGTGTTTGTCCTGAACGGCATTCAGACCATGAGCGGTTACGTTTACAACCTCGGTAACGAGCTGGCCTCAATGCAGGGGCTGGTGGATATGGTGCGTCTGTCGCCGCTGGACAACAGCGTGTTCGCAATGATTAACGCCTTCCGCGCCAACGAGAATGGCGCTGCCCCGCTGCCGCTTACCGCGAACAGCGAGTGCAACGGCTACTGGCGACGCCTTGCCGGGCTGGAGCTGCAGGCCTAAAAAAGGCTCACTTTGTTAACAATGATGGGTAAACTTTAATGCAATATTGAAGATTCACCGTCGACAAAGTGAGCTGTTATGACTGATAAATCGATTCCGTTTTCGGTGCTGGACCTGGCGCCGATCCCTGAAGGCTCCTCGGCAAGAGAAGCCTTTACCCACTCTCTGGATCTCGCCCGCCTGGCTGAACAGCGCGGCTATCATCGCTACTGGCTGGCGGAGCATCACAATATGGTCGGGATCGCCAGCGCAGCCACCTCGGTGCTGCTCGGCTATCTGGCGGCCAATACCACTATCCTGCATTTAGGCTCGGGCGGCGTGATGTTGCCGAACCACTCCCCGCTGGTGATTGCCGAACAGTTTGGCACCCTGAATACGCTCTACCCTGGCCGCATCGATCTTGGGCTGGGCCGTGCGCCGGGCAGCGATCAGCCGACCATGCGCGCGCTGCGCCGTCATATGAGTGGTGATATTGATAACTTCCCGCGCGATGTGGCGGAGCTGGTGGACTGGTTTGACGCTCAGGATCCGAACCCGCAGGTACGTCCGGTGCCGGGCTACGGCGAGCAGATCCCGGTCTGGCTGCTGGGCTCAAGTCTGTACAGCGCCCAGCTGGCCGCCCAACTGGGACTGCCGTTTGCCTTCGCGTCGCACTTTGCACCGGATATGCTGCATCAGGCGCTGCATCTCTATCGCACGAACTTCAAACCTTCTGCGCGGCTGGAAAAACCGTACGCGATGGTCTGTATCAACATCATTGCCGCCGACAGCAACCGCGATGCGGAATTCCTGTTTACCTCCATGCAGCAGGCATTTATGAAGCTGCGCCGCGGCGAAACGGGACAGCTGCCGCCGCCGGTGGAGAATATGCATCAGCTGTGGTCCGCCTCAGAGCAGTATGGCGTCCAGCAGGCACTGAGCATGTCGCTGGTGGGAGATAAAGCAAAAGTGCGCCACGGGCTGGAGGCGGTGCTGCGTGAAACCCAGGCCGACGAGATCATGGTGAACGGGCAGATTTTCGATCACCAGGCGCGGTTGCATTCGTTCGATCTGGCGATGCAGGTGAAAGAAGAGTTGGTGGGGTAGCCTTTTTGCCCGGTGGCGCTTCGCTTACCGGGCCTACGGGATCGCGTAGGCCGGATAAGGCGTAGCCGCCATCCGGCACAAAACTTACTGATACACCGGCAGCAGATTAAAGCTCGACAGCACATGCACCAGCGCGTTACCAATCCCAAACACCAGAATCAGCGCAATCATCGGCTTGCCGCCCCAGACGCGGAATTTTGGGCTGCCAAAGCGTTTACGTGATTTGCGTGCCAGCAGCGCTGGCACAATTGCCGCCCAGATGGTTGCCGCCAGCCCTGCATAGCCGATGGCGTACAGGAAACCGTTCGGCCACAGCAGACCACCGATCACCGGAGGCAGGAAGGTCAGCAGCGCAGTTTTCAGACGGCCCAGGGCAGAATCATCAAAGCCACACAGATCGGCCAGATAGTCAAACAGGCCCAGGGTCACGCCGAGGAAAGAGCTGGCCACGGCAAAGTTGGAGAAGATCACCAGCAGCAGATCCAGACTGCGGCTGTTCAGCACCCCGCTCAACGCCTGCACCAGCACATCAATATTACCGCCCTTCTCCGCAATACCGATGAACTCCGGACGTGGGATGTTACCCATCGTCCCCAGCAGCCAGATCGCATACAGACCCAGCGCCAGCAGCGTACCGTAGACCAGGCAGCGGGTGATGGTGCGCGGATCTTTGCCGTAATACTTCATCAGGCTCGGCACGTTGCCGTGATAGCCAAACGACGCCAGACAGAACGGCAGAGTCATCAGCAGATACGGCGAGTACGAGGTGTTGCTCTCCGCCACGTTAAACAGGGTGGCAGGCGTGACGTGCCCCAGCAGGCTGCCGAAGGTCAGGAAAAAGGTGATGACCTTCGCACCCAGCACAATGGCTGTCATCCGGCTGACCGCCCTGGTGCTCATCCAGACAATAAACGCCACGCCCAGCGCAAAGCACAGCCCCGCCAGCCGCGCCGGAACGTCCAGCGACATCTCCGAGAGGGTGTGATGCAGAATCGAGCCGCTCGCCGAGATATAGGCGTAGGTCAGGATATAGAGCACAAAGGCAATGGAGATGCCGTTGACGATGTTCCAGCGTTTGCCGAGCAGGTCGCGGGTGATGGTGTCGAAGCTCGATCCAATACGATAGTTGAGGTTTGCTTCAAGGATCATCAGGCCTGAATGCAGCATACAGAACCAGGTGAAGACCAGCGCTGCCAGCGACCAGAAAAACCACGCCCCGGACATCACCACCGGCAGGGAGAACATCCCTGCGCCAATGATGGTACCGCCGATGATCACCACACCGCCGAGCAGTGAGGGTGACGTTTGGGTGGTGGTTAGTGTCGCCATACAGCCTATTCTCCAGTCAATAATTTGGGACCTGCATCTTAATGTGCTGCACTGTACCAGTACAATAGTACAAAGGGAATAAAAAAAGCCCCGATAACAATATCGGGGCTGTATATTTTACTTTACGACTGAAGCGTAAGGCTTACGCGTCACGACGACGGGCTGGAGCACCGCCATCTTCACGACGTGGGCCGCGGCTTTCGCGACGCTCACCGCTGAAACGACCTGCACCTGGTGCAGCGCCTTCACGACGAGGACCACGGCCGCCTTCACGACGCTCACCGCCACCGAAACCACGGCCAGCAGGACGATCGCCCTCACGACGCGGACCACGGTCCGGACGCGGCTGAGCATCACCCAGCAGCTGCATGTTCATCGGCTTGTTCAGGATGCGGGTACGGGTAAAGTGCTGCAGAACCTCGCCCGGCATACCTTTTGGCAGCTCGATGGTGGAGTGGGTACCAAACAGCTTGATGTTACCGATGTAACGGCTGCTGATGTCGCCTTCGTTAGCGATCGCGCCAACGATGTGACGAACTTCAACACCGTCATCACGGCCCACTTCAATGCGGTACAGTTCCATTTCGCCAGCATCACGACGTTCGCGACGTGGACGGTCTTCACCACCACGCTCTGGACGGTCGCCACGCGGGCCACGATCGTTGCGGTCATTACGGTCGCCACGACGTTCGAAACGATCGTCACGGTCACGGAATTCACGCTTAGGACGCATCGGTGCATCTGGTGGCACGATCAGGGAACGTTCACCCTGAGCCATCTTCAGCAGAGCGGCAGCCAGCGTTTCCATATCCAGCTCTTCGCCTTCAGCGGTTGGCTGGATCTGCGCCAGCAGCGCACGGTACTGATCCAGATCGCTGCTTTCCAGCTGCTGCTGTACTTTCGCGGCGAATTTTTCCAGGCGGCGTTTGCCCAGCAGATCTGCGTTAGGCAGGTCAGCTTCTGGAATGGTCAGCTTCATGGTGCGTTCGATGTTACGCAGCAGACGACGCTCGCGGTTCTCAACGAACAGCAGCGCACGGCCCGCACGACCTGCACGACCGGTACGGCCGATACGGTGAACGTAAGACTCGGAGTCCATCGGGATGTCATAGTTAACAACCAGGCTGATACGCTCAACGTCCAGACCACGTGCTGCCACGTCGGTTGCAATCAGGATATCCAGACGACCGTCTTTCAGACGCTCCAGAGTCTGCTCACGCAGGGCCTGGTTCATGTCGCCGTTCAGCGCGGCGCTGTTGTAGCCGCTACGCTCCAGGGCTTCAGCCACTTCCAGGGTCGCATTTTTGGTACGAACGAAGATGATCGCCGCATCAAAATCTTCTGCTTCCAGGAAACGAACCAGCGCTTCATTTTTACGCATGCCGTATACAGACCAGTAGCTCTGGCTGATGTCCGGGCGAGTGGTTACGCTGGACTGGATACGCACTTCCTGCGGATCCTTCATGAAGCGACGGGTAATACGACGGATCGCTTCCGGCATGGTTGCAGAGAACAGAGCGGTCTGATGACCTTCCGGGATCTGCGCCATAATGGTTTCTACGTCTTCGATGAAGCCCATGCGGAGCATTTCGTCAGCTTCATCCAGCACCAGACCGCTCAGTTTAGAGAGATCCAGCGTACCGCGTTTCAGGTGATCCAGCAGACGACCCGGCGTACCGACGACAATCTGTGGGCCCTGACGCAGGGCGCGTAACTGCACGTCATAACGCTGGCCGCCGTACAGGGCAACCACGTTTACGCCGCGCATATGTTTAGAGAATTCAGTCATCGCTTCCGCAACCTGAACAGCCAGTTCACGGGTCGGAGCGAGTACGAGGATCTGCGGTGCACGCAGGTCCGGATCGATGTTGTTCAGCAGCGGCAGCGAGAACGCTGCAGTTTTACCGCTACCAGTCTGGGCCATGCCCAGCACGTCACGACCAGAGAGCAGATGTGGGATACATTCTGCCTGGATCGGAGATGGTTTTTCGTAACCCAGATCGTTAAGGGATTCAAGGATAGGAGCCTTCAGGCCCAGATCTGCAAAAGTGGTTTCGAATTCAGCCATGTAGTACGAGTGCCTCAATGTCAATGGCGGCCAGTCTACATAACTCATCGTGAAAATTTTCGGTAATTTTCATTGAAAGTGTGAACCGGCTCAAAGTAGGTGTATTGACGAACAACAACGCCCTCACCCGTTAAGATGATGGCAATCAAAAAATGATTACGGGCTGATGTTTATGTCGTCAGCTATTGCTGGTCCGATTCTGCCAGGTCGTCATGCTCCTGGCCCAAGAGCGATAATTCCAACAATGCATAACGGTGCTCAACATAGTTGTGTACGTTGTTAGCAACCGCTAATTTGAACAGTGCCGTGGCGCTGTCCATATCCCCCAGACTTAGGTAGTACTTACCTAAATAGAAGTTGGTTTCACTGAGATGCTCAGCGAGCGAGGTGTTATCCGTTGCGTCTGCCTTGAGCCTTTCCATCAGCGTTGCTTCACTGATGTTGCCCAGGTAGAACTCGACAATATTCCATCCCCACTGTGCCTTGTCCGATTTTTCGAAGCGTTGGTTTAACGCGTCTTTGGCCTGCTTCGCATCGAGCTTCTGCTCAACAAGGTAAAGCCACAGGCTACGGAAAGGGTCGTTAGGATCGTCTTGATAAAACGCCAGCAGATCATCTTGCGCTAACTTGTCACGACCGCCGTAATACAGGGCGATCCCGCGATTCAAGTGCGCGTAGTTGTAAGTTGGATCAAGCTCAAGTACAGAATCAAACGCTTCATAGGCAGCATCAAAATTGCCTGCCTGCGTTAAATAAATGCCTAAGTAGTTGAATACTTCCGGCATATCCGGTCGGATCGCCAACGCTTGTGAAAAATCATTTCGCGCCAGTGCCCTCAGACCGAGACTATCATACAACACTCCGCGCTCATATAAAAGCTGTGCGCGTTCGTCATCGGTTAAAGCCCGACTGGCAAGAATTTGTTCCATGCGTGCCAGAATCACTTCCTGCTGCAAAGTCGGTTGCAGTGGCACTGCGAGGACTTCACTTTTACGCCAGGCAGAGTTGCTGCATCCTGCCAGCGTCAAAGCTGTCGCAACGAAACACCAGCGCAGAAAAGGCTTCATTTCCCACTCCCGAAGACAACTATTGGATGAACGTCCTGTCCCCCGGCGGCTCAACAAGGCGTCCTGCCTGATAACAAGCCCCCCGCTTGCGCGGAGGGCAAACAGCAACCTTACTCGCCCTGTTCTGCTGCCGGAGCTTCCGGTGCAGCGGCAGATGACTGCTCAGTCGCTTCTTTAATGCTCAGACGGATACGGCCCTGACGGTCAACTTCCAGAACTTTAACCGGAACTTCCTGACCCATCTGCAGGTAATCGGTCACTTTCTCAACGCGCTTGTCAGCGATCTGAGAGATGTGAACCAGACCTTCTTTACCGCCACCGATGGCAACGAATGCGCCAAAGTCAACGATACGGGTCACTTTACCGCTGTAGATACGGCCCACTTCGATCTCTGCGGTGATCTCTTCGATACGACGGATAGCAAATTTCGCTTTCTCGCCGTCGGTCGCTGCGATCTTCACAGTACCGTCATCTTCGATTTCGATGGTGGTGCCGGTCTCTTCGGTCAGAGCACGGATAACAGAACCGCCTTTACCGATAACGTCTTTGATCTTGTCCGGGCTGATCTTGATGGTGTGGATACGTGGTGCGAACTGAGAAATGTCGCCACGTGGCGCGTTAATCGCCTGTTCCATCACGCTCAGGATGTGCAGACGTGCACCTTTCGCCTGGTTCAGCGCAGCATGCATGATCTCTTTGGTGATGCCTTCAATTTTGATATCCATCTGCAGGGCAGAGATACCTTCGCGGGAACCCGCAACTTTGAAGTCCATATCGCCCAGGTGATCTTCGTCGCCCAAGATGTCAGACAGAACAACGTAGTTGTCGCCTTCTTTCACCAGACCCATCGCGATACCCGCAACGGCAGCTTTCACCGGAACACCCGCGTCCATCAGTGCCAGAGAAGCACCACACACGGAAGCCATGGAAGAAGAACCGTTAGATTCGGTGATTTCAGAAACCACGCGAACGGTGTACGGGAATTTATCAGCATCTGGCATAACAGCCAGAACACCGCGCTTCGCCAGACGACCGTGACCAATTTCACGACGCTTCGGCGAACCTACCATACCGGTCTCACCAACGGAGTACGGAGGGAAGTTGTAGTGGAACAGGAAGCTGTCAGTGCGCTCGCCCATCAGTTCGTCGATGTTCTGTGCGTCACGGGCAGTACCCAGGGTCGCAGTAACCAGCGCCTGAGTTTCACCACGGGTGAACAGTGCGGAACCGTGAGTACGTGGCAGAACGCCAGTACGCACATCCAGACCACGGATCATGTCTTTTTCACGGCCATCGATACGCGGCTCGCCAGCCAGAACGCGGCTACGAACAACGTTTTTCTCGATAGCGTGCAGAATTTCGCTCAGCTCGTTCGCGTCCAGGGACTCATCTTCTGCAACCAGCGTAGCGATGGTTTCAGATTTGATGACGTCAACCTGAGCATAACGCTCTTGTTTGTCGGTGATGCGGTAAGCATCGCTCAGACGTGATTCAGCCTGGGCAGCAACGCGCGCGTTCAGCGCTTCGTTAACCGCTTCTGGCTGCCAGTCCCAACGTGGTTTACCGGCTTCTTTCACCAGATCGTTGATGTTCTGGATAACGATCTGCTGCTGCTCGTGGCCAAAGACCACCGCGCCCAGCATCTGGTCTTCGCTCAGCAGTTCTGCTTCGGATTCAACCATCAGTACCGCCGCTTCTGTACCCGCAACAACCAGGTCCAGCTTGCTCTCTTTCAGCTCGTCCTGAGTCGGGTTCAGAACGTACTGGTCGTTGATGTAACCCACGCGAGCAGAACCAATTGGACCGTTGAATGGAATACCAGACAGGGACAGGGCTGCAGATGCGCCGATCATCGCCACGATGTCCGGGTTAACCTGTGGGTTAACGGAAACAACGGTCGCGATAACCTGAACTTCGTTAACGAAGCCTTCCGGGAACAGCGGGCGAACCGGGCGGTCAATCAGACGCGCAATCAGGGTTTCGCCTTCGCTTGGACGGCCTTCACGACGGAAGAAGCCACCCGGGATTTTACCGGCAGCGTAGGTACGCTCCTGGTAGTTAACGGTCAGAGGGAAGAAGTCCTGACCTGGTTTTGCTTTTTTCTGGCCAACCACGGTTACGAATACCGCGGTGTCATCCATGCTTACCATAACGGCAGCAGTAGCCTGACGCGCCATCATGCCGGTTTCCAGCGTGACGGTGTGCTGACCGTACTGGAATTTACGAACGATCGGATTCAGCAAGATTCTGTCCTTTCTTAAATGAATGACAGCACACCAGAGGCGTGCTGACGTTTAACCGGACCTTCTTCGCATCCTCGCGACTAATGACAACCGACACCCCCATGGGTGAAGCCTCTCATTAGCCGCGCGAACCTCTGCAATGAAGATCATTTATAGCAACAATACATTAGTTTCCAGTGAATTGCTGCGGTCTGGTTGAAAAAAGGGGCCATAAGGCCCCCTTTTCTGAAACTCGCAAGACTTAGCGACGCAGGCCCAGACGCTCGATCAGCGCGGTGTAGCGTGCAACATCTTTACGTTTCAGGTAGTCGAGCAGTTTACGACGCTGAGAAACCATGCGCAGCAGACCACGACGGCTGTGGTGATCTTTTTTGTGCTCTGCAAAGTGACCCTGCAGGTGGTTAATCTGTGCAGTCAGCAGTGCAACCTGAACTTCGGTAGAACCGCTGTCGTTAGCATCACGACCAAACTCAGAAACGATTTTAGCTTTAGCTTCAACGCTTAGAGACATTTTAAAACTCCAAAGTATAAAGAATGAAAGGATGCCGATCTCTAATTCAGCTATCCCATGTATAACGCTTGCCAATTGTTAAACAATTCACCAGACGTTAAGCGGCAATATTCTACCCGCCTCCCCTGCTTATCGCAAGGTAAGGCGTCAGCTTATGCCGGATATTCGACCACCAGACGGCGCGGTGCAACACGACCTTCGTCGTCGATTTCACCCATGCCGATAAAGGTGTTGTCATCGCCTTCCGTAACGCGTACCAGCCCCTGATGAGGGACGTCAGTGGTGCGCACCGGATTACCATTTTTAAAGTAAACAGACGAGGTTAACGGCAAATTGACCACCGGATAGTCCGAAGCTGGACTGTCCATCGGCATCAGCAGTGGGTCCAGCAGATCGGCTGCATCGATACCCTGCACCTGTGCCTGCTCAACCAGCGCCTGCAGCTGCTCCAGCGTCACCATCCGTTCCGCCGGGTACTTACTGACCGCCAGACGACGCAGATAGATCACGTGTGCGCCACAGCCCAGCTTCTCGCCCAGATCGTCAATGATAGTACGGATGTAAGTGCCTTTTGAGCAGTGAACTTCCAGCTCCAGCTCATCACCTTCGTGGCGAATGAACAGCAGCTCGTACACCGTAATCGGGCGGGCTTCACGCGGCACTTCGATACCCTGGCGCGCATACTCGTAGAGTTTTTTGCCCTGGTATTTCAGTGCGGAATACATCGACGGCACCTGCTCGGTGTCGCCGCGGAAACTCTCCAGTGCAGCTTCAAGCTGTTCAGGGCTGAACGTTACCGGACGCTCTTCTACGACCTGACCATCCGCATCGGAAGTATCCGTGCGCTGGCCCAACTTCGCGATAACCCGGTAGCGTTTGTCAGAATCCAGCAGGTACTGGGAAAACTTCGTCGCTTCACCCAGGCAAACCGGCAGCATGCCGGTCGCCAGCGGATCCAGCGCACCGGTATGACCGGCACGGTTAGCATTGTAGAGACGTTTTACTTTTTGCAGCACGTCGTTGCTGGAAGCACCCTGGTGCTTATCCAGCAGCAGCACGCCGTGCACGTCGCGACCGCGACGACGAGGACGACTCATCAGTCCTCCTTTTTATCGTCCGGGTTCACACGACGCTCATCATCCTGCTTGACCACGCTGGTGACCAGGTTGGACATGCGCATCCCTTCAACCAGTGAGTTGTCGTAGAAGAAGGTCAGTTCCGGCACGATACGCAGGCGCATGGCTTTGCCCAGCAGAGATCGGATAAAACCGGAGGCATCCTGCAGGGCTTTGATGCCCAGCTTAACCGCGGCTTCATCCTGATCGTTCAGGAAGGTCACGAACACTTTGGCATAGGCCAGATCGCGGGACACTTCAACACCGGACACTGTCGTCATCATGCCCAGGCGTGGGTCTTTAATTTCGCGCTGCAGGATGATTGCGATCTCTTTTTGCATCTCCTGGGCAACGCGCTGTGGGCGACCAAATTCTTTCGCCATAATAAATTCTCCAGACAAAAAAGGGGCTCTTAGCCCCTTTTTATTAATTCTTGCCGGGTGGCGCGAGGCGATCCCGGCTTACATGTGGACTTATCCGCAGGGGATTAGTCGATGCTGCGTTGGATCTCGATGATCTCGAACACTTCGATCATATCGCCAACGCGAACGTCGTTGTAATTCTTCACGCCGATACCACATTCCATGCCGTTACGGACTTCGTTAACGTCATCTTTGAAGCGGCGCAGGGATTCCAGCTCGCCTTCATAGATAACCACGTTGTCACGCAGGACGCGGATTGGGTTGTGACGCTTGATGTTACCTTCGGTAACCATACAGCCCGCGATCGCACCGAATTTCGGTGATTTGAACACGTCACGTACTTCAGCCAGACCGATGATCTGCTGTTTCAGTTCCGGAGACAGCATACCGCTCATCGCCGCTTTCACTTCGTCGATCAGGTGATAGATGACGGAGTAGTAACGCAGATCCAGGCTTTCCGATTCGATCACGCGACGCGCAGAAGCATCGGCACGGACGTTGAAGCCAACCAGAATTGCGTTGGACGCTGCAGCCAGGGTTGCGTCGGTTTCGGTGATACCACCTACGCCAGAACCGATGATCTTCACTTTCACTTCGTCGGTAGACAGTTTCAGTAAAGAGTCGGAGATCGCTTCCACAGAACCCTGCACGTCCGCCTTCAGAACGACGTTCACTTCGTGAACTTCGCCTTCGGTCATGTTGGCAAACATGTTCTCGAGTTTAGATTTCTGCTGGCGAGCCAGTTTGACTTCACGGAATTTGCCCTGACGGTACAGCGCAACTTCACGCGCTTTCTTCTCGTCACGGACAACGGTCACTTCATCACCGGCAGCCGGAACACCGGACAGGCCCAGGATTTCCACAGGAATGGACGGACCTGCTTCCAGAACTTCACGACCCAGTTCGTCGCGCATTGCACGAACACGGCCATATTCGAAGCCACACAGCACGATGTCGCCTTTGTTCAGGGTACCTTCACGTACCAGAACGGTAGCAACCGGGCCACGACCTTTGTCCAGGAAGGACTCGATCACCGCGCC
The DNA here is from genome assembly GCF_049974505.2 of Leclercia sp. TB492. Lineage (NCBI taxonomy): Bacteria > Pseudomonadati > Pseudomonadota > Gammaproteobacteria > Enterobacterales > Enterobacteriaceae > Leclercia > Leclercia sp. TB492. The sequence continues at coordinate 4,130,574 of NZ_CM127572.1, forward strand.
GCTTGCCATACCATTGCGAACCGCTTTCAGCTCCAGAACTTCAGCCTGCAGCAGGATAGCGTTCAGCAGGTCATCGATACCGGTACCCACTTTTGCAGAAACCGGGATGAACTGAGACTCGCCGCCCCACTCTTCCGGCATAACGCCGTACTGGGACAGTTCGTTTTTAACGCGATCCATGTCCGCTTCTGGCTTATCGATTTTGTTCACTGCAACAACCAGAGGCACCTGCGCCGCTTTAGCGTGCTGGATAGCTTCGATTGTCTGCGGCATCACGCCATCGTCTGCTGCTACCACCAGAACAACGATATCCGTTGCCTGCGCACCACGAGCACGCATAGAGGTAAACGCGGCGTGGCCCGGGGTATCCAGGAAGGTGATCATCCCGTTGTCGGTTTCTACGTGGTAGGCACCGATGTGCTGGGTAATGCCGCCTGCTTCGCCGGAGGCCACTTTCGTGGAACGAATGTAGTCCAGCAGAGAGGTTTTACCGTGGTCAACGTGACCCATGATGGTCACAACCGGTGCACGCGGCTCAGCGGCTGCGCCAGTGTCACGGTCGCTCATTACCGCTTCTTCCAGCTCGTTTTCACGACGCAGGATAACTTTGTGGCCCATCTCTTCGGCAACCAGCTGTGCGGTTTCCTGGTCGATAACCTGGTTGATGGTCGCCATAGCGCCCAGCTTCATCATCGCTTTGATGACCTGAGAGCCTTTAACAGCCATCTTGTTAGCCAGATCGCCAACGGTGATGGTTTCGCCAATGATTACGTCACGGTTAACGGCCTGAGCTGGCTTCTGGAAGCCTTGCTGCAGCGCGGAACCTTTACGCTTGCCGCCTTTACCGCCGCGACCCGCTGCACGCGCTTCTTCGCGATCGGCTTTGGATTCAGCGTGCTTGTTACCTTTCTTCTGAGGACGGGCAGTTTTCGATGCGGTGCGGGTACGGCCACGGCCACCTTCAACCTCACGGTCGTTTTCGTCTTCTGCCTGGCGCGCGTGCTGAGAAGTGGTTACGTGGTAATCACTGGTGTCTTCTGTCTGCTCAACAGGATTAACACCATTCTTCTCGTTTTCTTCTGCCATACGGCGCGCTTCTTCAGCAACACGACGTGCGTCTTCTTCCAGCTTACGGCGAGCTTCTTCTTCCGCTTTACGCTTCAGTTCAGCAGCTTCATTTTCACGACGGGCTTTTTCCGTCTGGGCTGTTTTGGTCATTTCGTCAGTCTGTTGATTGCTCACTTTGTCTTTTTCCGCCGCGTCACGCTTCGCTTTATCACTGGCATCGCGCTTCGCTTTTTCTGCGGCCTCACGTTCAGCTTTTAATTCTGCCTCACGCTTGGCAGTTGCTTCTGCCTCACGCTGAGCTTGTTCTTCCGCTTCACGCTGTGCCTGCTCTTCCGCGGCAAGGCGTTCTGCCTCTTGCGGATCACGTTTTACAAAGGTGCGCGTCTTGCGGACTTCGATTTGTACCGATTTGCTTTTTCCACCGGTACCTGGAACATTTAACGTACTGCGCGTTTTACGCTGTAACGTCAGTTTATCAGGCGCTGAACCGTGTTCACGGTTCAGGTGCGATAATAAGGTTTGTTTCTCTTGCGCGGTCACTGAGTCATCAGCGGACTTCGGGATCCCTGCATCAGCAAATTGCTGTACCAGGCGGTCCACGGAAGTCTGAATCTCAGCAGCCAGCGTTTTTACAGTTACATCAGTCATGCTGTTCCTTCCTGCTACAGTTTATTACGCTTCGTCGCCGAACCAGCAAATATTACGTGCGGCCATGATGAGCTCGCCGGCTTTCTCGTCGGTTAAACCTTCGATATCAGCCAGGTCATCAACGCCTTGTTCAGCGAGATCTTCCAGCGTACAAACACCACGGGCAGCCAGCTTGAACGCAATCGCACGATCAAGACCTTCCAGATTCAGCAGGTCATCAGCCGGCTTGTTATCACCAAGGCTTTCTTCCTGAGCCAGTGCCAGGGTGGTCAGTGCGTTTTTAGCGCGGTCACGCAGGGCTTCAACGGTTGCTTCATCCAGACCGTCAATTTCCAGCAGTTCTTTCATTGGCACATAGGCCAACTCTTCCAGCGTTGAGAAACCTTCTTCAACCAGAACGGTGGCGAAGTCTTCGTCAATGTCCAGGTACTTAGTGAAGGTATCAATGGCTGCATGGGCTTCTGCCTGATGCTTAGCCTGCAGGTCGTCAACGGTCATTACGTTGAGTTCCCAACCGCTCAGCTGTGAAGCCAGACGGACGTTCTGACCGTTACGGCCGATAGCCTGCGCCAGGTTACCTGCTTCAACGGCGATATCCATGGTGTGCTTGTCTTCGTCTACTACGATAGACGCTACATCAGCCGGTGCCATCGCGTTAATCACGAACTGCGCCGGGTTGTCGTCCCACAGAACGATATCAATACGCTCGCCGCCGAGTTCAGTCGAAACAGCCTGAACGCGCGCGCCACGCATACCGACGCAAGCGCCTACCGGATCGATACGCTTATCGTTGGTTTTCACCGCGATTTTCGCACGGGAACCCGGATCGCGGGCAGCGGCTTTAATCTCAATCACTTCTTCGCCAATTTCTGGCACTTCAATGCGGAACAGTTCGATCAGCATTTCAGGTTTAGAACGGGTTACGAACAGCTGTGCGCCACGTGCTTCTGGACGCACGGAGTACAGTACGCCACGAATGCGGTCACCCGGGCGGAAGTTTTCGCGCGGCAGCATATCTTCACGCAGAATAACTGCTTCGGCGTTGCTACCCAGATCCAGGGAGATGTTGTCGCGGTTAACTTTTTTCACCACGCCGGTAATGATCTCGCCTTCGTGCTCGCGGAACTGGTCAACGACCATGGCGCGCTCAGCTTCACGTACTTTCTGAACGATAACCTGTTTAGCAGTCTGGGTGGTGATACGGTCGAAGGTTACGGATTCGATCTGATCTTCAACGTAATCGTCGAGGTTCAGGCTTTCGTCTTCGAAACGTGCCGCTTCCAGGGTGATCTCTTTCGTAGGCTGGGTGACTTCTTCAACAATAACCCAACGACGGAATGTATCGAAGTCGCCGCTTTTGCGATCGATTTCAACGCGGACATCGATCTCTTGTTCGTATTTTTTCTTGGTTGCCGTAGCCAGTGCACTTTCCAGCGCTTCGAAAATCTTCTCGCGCGGCAGTGATTTTTCGTTGGAAACGGCTTCAACAACAGCCAAAATTTCTTTGTTCATCGCGGGCTTTTCACCTCATCCAGACTGTTAAAAGTGGGGAACCAGGTTCGCCTTCTGGATATTACTCAGCGCGAACACTTCATCTTTGCCTTCGACTGTTACTGTGATCATCTCACCATCAACGGCCTTAATAACGCCCTGCCATTTACGGCGGTTTTGTACAGCCATACGCAGAACGAGAGCCGCCTCTTCACCAATGTAGTGAGTGTAGTGTTCAGCAGTGAACAGCGGGCGATGCAGACCAGGCGAGGAAACTTCCAGGTTATAGGCGACGGTAATGGGATCTTCAACATCAAGAACCGCACTCACCTGGTGGCTAACATCAGCACAATCATCAACATTGATGCCATCTTCACTATCAATATAGATGCGCAGCGTGGATGTACGGCTGCGAATGAATTCGATGCCGACCAGTTCGTAGCCCAGTGCTTCGACTGGTGCTTTAATCATCTCTGTTAATTTTTGGTCTAATGTGGACAAGCCCACCCCCAAGACGTAAAAAAAGGGCATAAAGCCCAGTTATTCTGTAGTCAGATAACAAAAAACCCCGATAAATCGGGGCTTTAGATAACTGAACCCTATAGCCACAACAGTGGCCTGGAGCACTTTCAAAAAGAATTTTTTCAAATCCAGCTACGAAGGCGCTAAGTCTTCACAGTATATTTGAAAAAGGACTTTATAGGAAAGTGGTTGCGGGGGCCGGATTTGAACCGACGACCTTCGGGTTATGAGCCCGACGAGCTACCAGGCTGCTCCACCCCGCGCCTGAAACGTGGCAAATTCTACTCGCTGTGGGTAAAAAATGCAAATAATGCTGGGATTTGGTACCGAGGACGGGACGTAAAATCGGCGTACAGTATATTGATAGCGGACGCCGCCTGTCAACCCTGTGAACCACAGCGATTCAGGCGGGAAATTTTTACAAAAAATACACGAATCACTTTCGGTACTTGCCAAAAGATGATTAAATGAAAACTCACTTATTCTGCATAAAAATGCATTTAGGGTGAAAGCGATCACTCATCAGTCAATCAAGCAGGGTTTTATTTTATGACGACGATTCTCAAGCATCTTCCGCAAGGACAACGTATTGGCATCGCTTTTTCAGGCGGCCTGGATACCAGCGCTGCACTGCTGTGGATGCGCCAGAAGGGAGCGGTTCCTTATGCATATACTGCGAACCTGGGTCAGCCGGATGAGGACGATTATGATGCGATCCCTCGTCGTGCCATGGAGTACGGTGCAGAGAACGCACGCCTGATTGACTGCCGTAAGCAGCTGGTTGCCGAAGGTATCGCTGCCATTCAGTGTGGCGCATTCCATAACACTACCGGCGGCCTGACCTATTTCAATACCACCCCGCTGGGCCGTGCCGTTACCGGCACCATGCTGGTTGCCGCGATGAAAGACGATGGCGTTAACATCTGGGGTGATGGCAGCACCTATAAAGGCAACGACATTGAGCGTTTCTACCGCTATGGCCTGCTGACTAACGCTGAACTGCAGATCTACAAGCCATGGCTGGATACTGACTTCATCGACGAACTCGGTGGCCGTCACGAAATGTCCGAATTTATGATCGCCTGTGGCTTTGACTACAAAATGTCAGTCGAGAAAGCTTACTCCACCGACTCCAACATGCTGGGTGCAACGCACGAAGCAAAAGACCTGGAATTCCTGAACTCCAGCGTGAAGATCGTTAACCCGATCATGGGCGTGAAGTTCTGGGACGAAAACGTCAAAATCCAGGCGGAAGAAGTGACCGTGCGTTTTGAACGCGGCCACCCGGTTGCCCTGAACGGCCAGACCTTCTCTGACGATGTGGAACTGATGCTGGAAGCAAACCGCATCGGCGGCCGCCATGGTCTGGGCATGAGCGATCAGATTGAAAACCGTATCATCGAAGCGAAAAGCCGTGGCATCTATGAAGCGCCGGGGATGGCGCTGCTGCACATCGCTTATGAGCGTCTGCTGACCGGTATTCACAACGAAGACACCATTGAGCAGTACCACTCTCATGGCCGTCAGTTGGGCAAACTGCTGTATCAGGGCCGTTGGTTCGATCCGCAGGCGCTGATGCTGCGTGATGCCCTGCAGCGTTGGGTGGCAAGCGCGATTACCGGTGAAGTGACCCTGGAACTGCGTCGCGGTAATGACTACTCGATTCTGAATACCGTGTCTGACAACCTGACCTATCAGGCAGAGCGTCTGACCATGGAAAAAGGCGAGTCCGTCTTCTCCCCGGACGATCGTATCGGTCAGCTGACCATGCGCAACCTGGATATCACCGATACTCGCGCCAAGCTGTTCACCTATACCGAGAATGGTCTGCTCTCCGTATCAACAGGTAACGGTCTGCCGCAGGTCGAGAATCTGGAAAACAGCGATAAGCAGTAATCGCGAACAAAAAATGCAAAAGGCGCCTGAGGGCGCCTTTTTTGTAGTTGTGTTTTCCCGGGCCCGGCAAGCATCGCACCGCCGGGCAATATCACAAACTACAGACGAAAAAAAAGACGTCTTGCGACGTCTTTTCTTCGGAATATTGGTACTGAGGATGGGACTCGAACCCACAAGCCCGTTAGGGCACTACCACCTCAAGGTAGCGTGTCTACCAATTCCACCACCTCAGCACTGTTACTTCTATTACTGCGGGATATCGCTGGTCGGCTTAGCCGGTGCAGCTGGCTGAGTCTGCTCGGATTTCGCCGGTGCGCTCAGATTTTCCCACTCGCTTCCTTTACTGGTCTTGTTGCTGTTGATATTGCCAAGCGCCAGACTGATGATGAAAAACAGCGTTGCCAGAATCGCCGTTGCGCGGGTCATGAAGTTACCAGAACCACTTGAACCGAACAGCGTACCAGAAGCGCCTGCTCCAAAAGAGGCCCCCATATCAGCGCCTTTACCTTGCTGCAGCATAATCAACGCTACCAGAGCGATGGCTACAATAAGGAAAACTACCAAAAGAGCTTCGTACATAATCAACCTGTTCCTTGCGGATTTGCCGCATACCAATGCTTCAACCAATAAGCAGGAGTTTTGCTTTCCCACTGAAGCGGGTGTGAATACTAACCAAAGCGAATGACCTTCGCAAGGGCAATTTCAGCTCATTGTATCAAGTGCGGAAAAAAACAGCAAAACCGCAGCCACTGAGCAAAACAAAGGCGGCAAGCGCCGCCTTTTTAGACACTTAACGAGAATTATGCTGCTTTTACGGCATCGGCGATGCGATGCGCAAATTCAGTCACCTGCGCTTCGTCTTCCCCTTCCACCATCACGCGGATCAGCGGCTCGGTGCCAGACTTACGCAGCAGGACGCGGCCACGTGAGCCCAGGGCCGCTTCGACCTCAGCCATCACCGATTTAACATTGTCGTTTTCCAGCGGATCGCCTTTACCGGCCGTGAAGCGGACGTTAACCAGGATCTGCGGGAACATTTTCATCCCGCTGCACAGATCGTGCAGGGACATATGGTTACGTACCATGGCCGCGACCACCTGCAGACTTGCCACAATGCCGTCACCGGTGGTGGTTTTGTCGAGCAGGATCACGTGACCGGAGTTTTCCGCACCGATGCGCCAGCCTTTCTCCTGCAGTTTTTCCAGCACGTAGCGATCGCCCACTTTCGCGCGCACAAACGGAATACCGAGTTGTTTGAGCGCCAGCTCCAGGCCCATGTTGCTCATCAACGTCCCGACGGCACCGCCGCGCAGCTGCCCCTGGCGCAGGCCTTCACGGGCAATGATATAGAGGATCTGATCCCCGTCGACCTTATTACCTTCGTGGTCAACCATGATCACACGGTCGCCGTCGCCGTCATAGGCGATGCCCAGATCGGCCTTCTCTGCCAGGACGCGCGCCTGCAGTGCGCGAACATCCGTAGCCCCCACTTCAGCGTTAATGTTCAGCCCGTTAGGTTCACAACCAATGGCCACAACCTGCGCACCCAGTTCGCGGAACACGTTTGGCGCGATGTGGTAGGTTGCACCGTTCGCGCAGTCGACCACAATTTTCAGATGGCTGAGGCTCAGCTCGTTCGGGAAAGTGCCTTTACAGAATTCAATGTAGCGGCCCGCAGCATCGACGATACGGCTGGCTTTACCCAGTTCAGCGGAGTCAACGCAGGTCAGCTCTTTTTCCATTTCCGCTTCGATGGCCTCTTCGACATCGTCCGGCAGTTTGGTGCCGTCGATTGAGAAGAATTTGATGCCGTTATCGTAGAACGGGTTATGAGATGCAGAGATTACAATTCCCGCTTCTGCGCGGAAGGCTCGGGTGAGATAGGCTACGGCTGGCGTCGGCATTGGACCGGTAAAGGAGGCTGAGAGCCCCGCCGCGGAAAGACCCGCTTCCAGCGCCGATTCGAGCATATAGCCAGAGATACGCGTATCTTTGCCGATAATGATTTTGCGCGAGCCGTGGCTTGCCAGCACTTTGCCAGCCGCCCAGCCTAACTTCAGCACAAACTCAGGTGTGATTGGCGCATCGCCCACGCGTCCACGAATGCCGTCGGTACCAAAAAATTTACGATTACTCATAGCGGTTGTTTTCCTTAGCTGCCAGTGTGGCTTCCACCACTCGCATGGCTTCTGCTGTCTCTTTTACGTCATGGACGCGAATTATATGCGCTCCCTGCATCGCTGCAATGACCGCGCAGGCCAGACTCCCGTTCAGGCGGTCTGAAGGCCCAACGTTAAGCAACTGACCTACCATTGATTTTCGTGACATCCCGACCAGTAGCGGCAGGCCAAAATGGTGAAACTCAGATAAGCGCGCAAGAAGCTCGAAGTTATGAGAGAGATTTTTACCGAAACCGAATCCCGGGTCGAGCAGCAATTTCTCTTTTGAGATGCCGGCACGCTCACAACGCGCAATATGTTCAACAAAATAGCGGTTCACATCAGCAAACACGTCGTCATATTTCGGCGCATCCTGCATGGTTTTCGGCTGGCCCTGCATATGCATCAGACAAACCGGCAATCCAGTCTCTGCGGCGGCCTCAAGTGCCCCCGGCTCGGTAAGGGAGCGGATATCATTAATAATGTGAGCGCCCACTCTCGCTGATTCGCGAATGACCTCAGGTTTAGAGGTATCCACCGAGATCCAGACCTCAAAACGCTGCGCAAGGGCTTCGACCACCGGGATCACCCTGGACAACTCTTCGTCCACGCTAACATCAGCCGCGCCCGGTCGCGTCGACTCCCCGCCAACGTCGATGATGGTCGCCCCGGCGTTGATCATCAGATTCGCATGCCTGACCGCCTCAATCAGCGTGTTATGCGTACCGCCATCGGAGAAAGAGTCTGGCGTGACGTTCAGGATCCCCATCACATGCGGATGAGTCAGATCGAGATAAGAATCCTGGGCGAAGAGTTTCATGGCAAATCCCTGAGTTTTTGGTTAAGCAGACAAGAAAAACCCCGGGGCAAGCCCCAGGGTTTCAGGTAAAGAGAACATCATCTACAGCGGTGACTTATTTGTCGCCCAACTGTTCTGACATGGTGTTGCCCGGGTTTGGCGTACGCGGTTCATCGACCGGACGCGGCGCACGTGGCGTGCCATTGTTGTCAGAGTTGTTGGACGTACCTGGATCTTCCCAACCCGCTGGCGGACGCACATCGCGGCGTGCCATCAGGTCGTCGATCTGCGGTGCATCGATAGTCTCATATTTCATGAGCGCATCTTTCATCGCGTGCAGGATATCCATATTGTCATTCAGGATCTGACGCGCGCGACCGTAGTTACGTTCAACGAGCGACTTCACTTCCTGGTCGATGATACGCGCTGTCTCATCGGACATATGCTTCGCTTTCGCCACGCTGCGGCCGAGGAAGACTTCGCCCTCTTCTTCCGCATACAGCAGCGGACCGAGTTTGTCGGAGAAGCCCCACTGGGTCACCATGTTACGTGCCAGGTTAGTCGCGACTTTAATGTCGTTGGACGCACCGGTCGAAACATGTTCCACACCGTAGATAATCTCTTCTGCCAGACGACCACCGTAGAGGGTTGAAATCTGACTTTCCAGTTTCTGACGGCTGGCGCTGATGGCATCGCCTTCCGGCAGGAAGAACGTTACGCCCAGCGCACGACCACGCGGAATAATCGTCACTTTATGCACCGGATCGTGTTCCGGCACCAGACGACCGATAATCGCATGACCTGCTTCGTGGTAAGCCGTGGACTCTTTCTGCGCTTCCGTCATCACCATGGAGCGACGTTCCGCACCCATCATGATTTTGTCTTTCGCTTTCTCGAACTCCACCATCGAGACCACACGCTTATTGCCGCGAGCAGCAAACAGTGCAGCTTCGTTCACCAGGTTAGCCAGATCGGCACCGGAGAAGCCCGGGGTACCGCGCGCAATAATTGCCGCATCGATGTCCGGAGACAGCGGTACGCGACGCATGTGCACTTTCAGGATCTGCTCACGACCACGAACGTCTGGCAGACCGACCACAACCTGACGGTCAAAACGGCCTGGACGCAGCAGCGCAGGGTCAAGAACGTCCGGACGGTTAGTTGCCGCGATAACGATAATGCCTTCGTTACCTTCGAAGCCATCCATCTCAACCAGCATCTGGTTCAGCGTCTGCTCACGTTCATCGTGACCACCGCCCAGGCCTGCGCCACGCTGGCGGCCTACGGCGTCGATTTCATCGATAAAGATGATGCACGGTGCCGCTTTCTTGGCCTGTTCGAACATGTCACGCACACGGGATGCACCGACACCAACGAACATTTCCACGAAGTCAGAACCGGAAATGGTAAAGAACGGTACCTTCGCTTCACCGGCGATAGCTTTCGCCAGCAGGGTTTTACCGGTACCAGGAGGACCTACCATCAGAACGCCTTTCGGGATCTTACCGCCCAGTTTCTGGAAACGGCTCGGCTCACGCAGGTATTCAACCAGTTCACCCACCTCTTCTTTTGCTTCATCGCAGCCTGCGACGTCAGCAAAAGTGGTTTTGATCTGGTCTTCCGTCAACATACGCGCCTTGCTCTTACCGAACGACATGGCACCTTTGCCACCGCCGCCCTGCATTTGACGCATAAAGAAGATCCAGACGCCGATAAGCAGCAGCATCGGGAACCAGGAAATGAAGATAGAAGCCAGCAGGCTTGGCTCTTCCGGCGGCTCACCTACCACCTTGACGTTTTTAGTCAGAAGGTTATCAAGCAGCTTAGGATCGTTCACCGGAATGTAAGTCGTGTAACGGTTACTATCTTTCTTGGTAACGTTGATCTCACGTCCGTTGATACGCGCTTCGCGAACCTGATCCTGGTTGACCTCTTGCAGGAAGGTAGAGTAGTCCACCTTACGGCCATTAGACTCGCTGGGCCCAAAGCTCTGGAATACTGACATCAGCACAACGGCAATGACCAGCCAGAGTATTAGGTTTTTCGCCATGTCACTCAAGGGATTAACCTCTTATTACAACTGTGTTAAAAACAGCGTCAGGATACTCTGTATCCGATTTATTTCAAACTTTCGCCTGAAATCCACCGGCTATCATTTTCGCCCGGTCGCTACAATATACACTTCACGTGAACGCGCACGTGAAGAGTCCGGCTTACGAACTTTGACCTTCGTAAACAGGGAGCGAATTTCCTTCAGATACTCCTCGAAACCTTCGCCCTGGAACACCTTCACTAAAAAACTACCACCCGGCGCTAATACATCACGACTCATTTCTAACGCCAGTTCTACCAGATACATGGAGCGAGGGATATCCACCGCCGGTGTTCCGCACATATTTGGCGCCATATCGGACATGACAACCTGAACTTTACTGTCACCTACCCGTTCAAGTAACGCTTTCAGTACTAATTCATCACGAAAATCGCCCTGAAGGAAGTCCACACCAACGATGGGATCCATAGGCAAAAGATCGCAGGCGATGATTCGGCCGGTTCCGCCGATTTGTGTCACCGCATATTGCGACCATCCACCGGGCGCTGCACCGAGGTCGACAACCGTCATCCCCGGCTTAAAGAGTTTGTCACTTTGCTGTATTTCATCAAGTTTAAACCAGGCACGGGAACGTAACCCCTTTTTCTGTGCCTGTAGAACATATTTATCGCTAAAGTGTTCCTGGAGCCAGCGGCTCGAGCTTGCAGAACGCTTTTTACCTGTCATTTAACTTTCCGTCCTGGTTCATCGTAGCCTGTGGTGTAAATTTCCACTCAGCAATTTGGCGATATTAGGGAGATGGCGGTAGAATGAACCGTTTTCAATCCCAACGTAAGCAAAAATATACGATGAATCTGAGTACTAAACAAAAACAGCACCTTAAAGGTCTGGCACATCCGCTCAAGCCTGTAGTAATGCTTGGCAACAATGGTTTGACCGAAGGGGTACTGGCCGAGATTGAACAAGCGCTGGAGCACCACGAATTAATCAAAGTGAAAATCGCCTCTGAAGACAGAGAGACCAAGACTTTGATCGTGGAAGCAATCGTGCGCGAAACCGGCGCCTGTAATGTACAGGTCATCGGTAAAACGCTGGTGCTCTACCGCCCATCTAAAGAGCGTAAAATCTCGCTGCCACGCTAAGATTATCCTGAATTGAACACATTTTCTGTGTAAAACGAGGGGTTTTTCTTTAGCAGGTGAGCAAAATGCCATGCTCCTTGAGTTGATAAAAGGCCGCTAAGCGGCCTTTTTCCTATCTTTACAATGTATCAACATCTGGCGGGAGATGCGAATTACAGGTAATCAACCTTGATAATTTCGAACTCCACTTCCCCACCCGGGGTGCGGATAGTGACCACATCGTCCTGCTCTTTGCCAATCAGACCGCGGGCAATCGGCGAGTTTACCGAGATCAGATTCTGCTTAAAATCTGCCTCGTCATCACCCACGATGCGGTAAGAAACCTCTTCATCGTTATCCAGATTGATCACGGTGACGGTGCAGCCAAAAATGACACGCCCGTTGTTCGGCATTTTGGTGATATCAATCACCTGCGCATTCGACAGCTTAGCTTCGATATCTTTAATACGCCCTTCGCAGAAACCCTGCTGCTCACGCGCAGCGTGGTACTCAGCGTTCTCTTTCAGATCGCCATGCTCACGCGCATCCGCGATAGCGGCAATGATTTCAGGGCGGCGCACAGATTTCAGAAAATCCAGTTCTTCGCGCAGTTTTTCAGCCCCACGTAAGGTCATCGGAATAGCTTGCATTTGTTATACCTCTTTGACATTCCTGTTGGGTACGGGTAACCGACCCGACGACTGGCCCCGCAGGCATCACAGCCTGGCACAGGTCAGAAGCAAAAGAAAACTGACCCGGAAGCAAAGTTCCAGGTCAGCAGTAATTTTTCAATTTGATACGTATTTTACCGCGAAGTTCAGTATGGGTCATCGTTTACTTTACAGGGCGTTGGGCCGTAGTATGACGGTTTGTTTCCGGGTTGTTAGCGCGAGATTATGCGATTTTCCAGATTTATCATCGGATTGACCACCACGATTGCGTTCACTGTCCAGGCAGCGAACGTGGACGAGTATATTAATCAGCTGCCCGATGGCGCCAACCTTGCCCTGATGGTGCAGAAGGTCGGCGCCCAGGCGCCTGAGATCGATTATCACAGTCAGCAAATGGCCCTGCCCGCCAGTACGCAAAAGGTGATCACGGCGCTGGCCGCCCTGCTGCAGCTGGGGCCCGATTTTCGCTTCACCACCACGCTTGAAAGCAAAGGCAACGTCGAGAGCGGCGTGCTCAAAGGCGATCTTATTGCCCGTTTTGGCGGCGATCCGACATTTAAGCGTCAGGATATCCGCAACATGGTCGCCGTGCTAAAGAAGTCGGGCGTGCAGCGCATTGAAGGCAATGTGCTTATCGACACCTCCATCTTCGCCAGCCACGATAAGGCCCCGGGCTGGCCGTGGAACGATATGACCCAGTGCTTTAGCGCACCGCCTGCGGCCGCGATCGTCGATCGCAACTGCTTCTCCATTTCGTTGTACAGCGCGCCAAAACCCAACGATTTAGCCTTTATCCGCGTGGCGTCCTACTATCCGGTCAACATGTTCAGCCAGGTACGAACCCTGGCGAAAGGATCGCCGGAAGCGCAGTACTGCGAGCTGGATGTGGTCCCGGGCGATCTCAACCGCTTTACGCTAACCGGTTGTCTGACGCAACGCGCCGATCCGCTGCCGCTGGCCTTCGCTATTCAGGATGGCGCAGGCTATGCCGGAGCGATCCTGAAAGACGAACTGAAGCAGGCCAATATCACCTACAGCGGCACGCTGTTGCGCCAGACTCAGAGCAACGAACCGGGCACCGTGATTGCCAGTAAGCAATCGGCACCGCTGCACGATCTACTGAAGATCATGCTGAAAAAATCAGACAACATGATCGCCGATACCGTGTTTCGCATGATCGGCCATGCCCGCTTCGGCGTACCAGGCACCTGGCGTGCCGGTTCGGATGCGGTCCGGCAGATCCTGCGTCAGCAGGCCGGTATTGAGCTCGGGAATACCATCGCGGTCGATGGCTCCGGTCTTTCGCGCCATAACCTGATCTCGCCTGCCACCATGATGCAGGTCCTTCAGTACATTGCTCAGCACGACACTGAACTAAACTTTATCTCGATGCTGCCGCTCGCCGGTTATGACGGCTCCCTGCAGTACCGGGCCGGCCTGCATGCCGCGGGTGTGGATGGCAAAGTCTCCGCTAAGACGGGCTCACTGCAGGGGGTATATAACCTTGCCGGATTTATCACCACGGCCAGTGGGCAGCGGATGGCATTTGTGCAGTATCTTTCAGGCTACGCGGTTGAACCTGCAGACCAACGCAATCGCCGTATCCCGCTGGTGCGCTTTGAGAGCCGGCTTTACAAGGATATTTATCAGAATAACTAGCGATGAAATTACTCATTGTTGAAGACGATCTGCTGCTACAGGAAGGACTGGCTCTGGCGCTCTCAGCCGAGGGCTATACGCTTGATTGTGCTGGCACTGCCGCCGAGGCTGATGGCCTTATCCAGAGCGGTGAATATGGCCTTGTAATCCTCGATCTTGGGTTACCGGATAAAGACGGAGCCACCCTGCTCAGCCAGTGGCGTCGTCGCGGGGTGGATAATCCAGTGCTGATCCTGACGGCGCGTGATGCCCTGGAAGACAGGATCAACGGCCTGGACTCCGGCGCTGACGACTATCTGGTGAAACCCTTTGCCCTGGCGGAACTGCAGGCGCGGGCCAGAGCCTTGATTCGGCGCTATCAGGGGCACAGCGATAACCTGCTCAGTGACGGCGATCTGACGCTGAATCTGCAAACGCAGCAGGTGTTACAACAGTCCCAGCCGGTAGAGGTAACACCAAAAGAGTTCGCCCTGCTGACGCGGCTCATCATGCGCACCGGGCAGACCGTCCACCGTGAAACCTTACAGCAGGACATCTATTCCTGGCAGGACGATCCCGGCTCGAACACGCTGGAGGTTCATATTCATAACCTCCGGCGTAAGCTGGGTAAAGATCGGATCAAAACCGTGCGCGGCGTGGGCTATCGTCTGGAGAGCCAAAAATGAACAGCATGCGCCGTCGTCTGATGGTGCTGTTGGCAGTCATTCTGCTGTTCTTTCAACTGGTCAGCGTTATCTGGCTCTGGCATGAAAGCCGGGAGCAAATCGGCTTTCTGGTCAACGAGACGCTTTCCGCCAAAGCGCGCAACCAGCATGTGGAGAAAGAGATCCGGGAGGCGATCGCCTCGTTGCTGGTACCTTCGCTGGTGATGGTCGGTTTTACGCTGCTCTTCTCCTTCTGGGCGGTCAGCTGGATCACCCGCCCGCTCAACCAGCTTCGCTCCAGCCTGGCAAACCGCTCTGCTGATAATCTCTCCCCGCTGCCGATGTATTCCGACATGGAAGAAATTGGCGCCGTCACCACCTCGCTAAATCAGCTTCTTGCCCGGCTGGATCAAACCATTCAACAGGAGCGCCTCTTCACCGCTGACGCCGCACACGAGCTGCGAACGCCGCTGGCGGGTATCCGTCTGCACCTGGAGCTGATGGCGCAGTCAGGCTCGCCCCAGGCGACAACGCTGATTGCCCGTATCGACCAGCTGATGCATACCCTGGAGCAACTCCTGATGCTGGCTCGCGCGGGCCAGGCTTTGGCCAGTGGGCATTACGATACGGTTAACTGGAGCGGATCTATTTTTGCGCCGCTGGCACTGGAGAATGATACCCGGGATCACACAGTGATCTGGCCGCAGACGGGCTCCCAGAGCGTTCAGGGGGACGCAACCCTGCTACGACTGATGCTGCGCAATTTGCTGGAGAACGCGGTGCGTTACAGCCCGGCGGGAACCACCATTGAAGTCAGAATGCAGGAAGTCGACGATGGCACGCTGGTGAGCGTCTGCGATCGGGGGCCAGGCATTGATGAGGCACATCGCCAGTCCATTACCGAACCGTTTCGTCGTATCGATCAACGTTATGGCGGTAGCGGGCTAGGGTTGAGCATCGTGCAGCGTATCGTGCAGCTGCACCGCGGTAAACTGACGCTGGAAAACCGTCCTGAAGGCGGGCTGACGGTCGGCTGTTGGCTACCGACAAAACTGAACTAAAAAAAAGCCCCCTTGATAAGGGGGCCATTGACGGTCTTAACGTTTGTAGATGAATTCGACGCCTTCTTCGTCGTCTTCATCCCAGTCGTCATCCCAGTCTTCGTCGTCTTCTTCTTCCGTCTGCTCTTCAAGCTGCTGACGGTGGTAGTCATCCCACATGAATTCGACTTTTTCAGGCTGTTTCGCTTCTTCTGCCTGAGTAACCGGGTTTTCGATGATAAAGGTCATCACGTCCCAGCACAGATCCTTCACGCCCATCTGGCTTGCAGCGGAGATGAGATAGTATTTATCTTCCCAGCCCATCGCTTCAGCAATGGCTTTCGCCTTCGCTTCGGCTTCTGCTTTGTCCATCAGGTCGATCTTGTTGA
The DNA here is from genome assembly GCF_049974505.2 of Leclercia sp. TB492. NCBI lineage: Bacteria > Pseudomonadati > Pseudomonadota > Gammaproteobacteria > Enterobacterales > Enterobacteriaceae > Leclercia > Leclercia sp. TB492. The sequence continues at coordinate 4,146,734 of NZ_CM127572.1, forward strand.
AGACCAGCCAGCGCGGCTTAGCAGCCAGCTTATCGCTGTACTTTTCCAGCTCGCCAATAATGATGCGGGCGTTCTCCACCGGATCGGAACCGTCGATCGGATCGATATCGATGAGGTGCAGCAGAACACGGCAGCGCTCAAGGTGTTTCAGGAAGCGGATCCCTAAACCAGCACCTTCCGCGGCGCCTTCGATCAGGCCCGGGATATCGGCTACCACGAAGCTCTTCTCGGTGTCCATACGCACCACGCCGAGGCTTGGCACCAGGGTGGTAAACGGATAGTCCGCTACTTTCGGCTTGGCCGCAGAGACCGCGCGGATGAAGGTAGATTTACCGGCATTCGGCATCCCCAGCATCCCGACGTCTGCCAGCAGCATCAGTTCGAGCTGCAGATCGCGCTTGTCGCCCGGTGTACCCATCGTTTTTTGACGCGGGGAACGGTTCACGGAGGATTTGAACCGGGTGTTGCCCAGGCCGTGCCAGCCGCCTTTTGCGACCATCAGGCGCTGACCGTGTTTGGTCATATCACCCATGGTTTCGCCCGTACCCTGATCGATAACGCGTGTCCCGACCGGTACCTTCACGCTGACGTCTTTCCCGCGTTTGCCGGTACAGTCACGGCTCTGGCCGTTCTGGCCACGCTCTGCGCGGAATGCTTTCTCGAAACGGTAATCGATCAGCGTGTTAAGGTTTTCGTCGGCTTCAAGCCATACGTCACCGCCGTCACCGCCGTCGCCGCCGTCAGGGCCGCCACGGGGAATATATTTTTCACGGCGGAAGCTTACGCAACCATTACCGCCATCACCTGCCACGACCAGGATCGTTGCTTCATCAACAAACTTCATTTTACTCTCCGTAAATCATTCGCCTGAGCGGGGGACACTACAGCCGCTTCATTTTTGCGCCAACGTCCCCAAAGACGATGACCAATGGCGGAATACATCGCGCCCGCAACCACGACAAACGCACCGAGATAAGCCAACAGGTTTAACATCGGTTTGACGAAGAAATCGGGCCAGGCCATTGATAATAAATCTGAAAATAACAGCGTAAACAGCGGGGTCAGCGTAATCAGTGCGCTCACCTGTGCTGCCTGCCAGCGCGCCATCGCTTCTGCCAGCGCGCCATAACCGACTAACGTGTTCAGACCACAAAAGATCAGACACGCCAGCTGCCAGTCGCTTAACTGGGTAATCACTCCCGGCTTCGCCAGCGGCAACAGTGCAATAGTACATAAAGTGTACAGCAAAAACAGGATCTGCTGTGACGCCAGGCGACGCAATAACACCTTTTGCGCGACGCCATAACTTACCCACACCGCCGCCGCACTCACGCCGAAAATCACACCCCAGGTGTAATCCGTCAGGCGAGTAAATATCTCTATCAGACTGGTATTGAAGAACAACACCAGACCGCAAAGCAGCATCATTGCCCCGATAATCTGCGTACCGCGCATCTTCTCTTTAAGGATGAAGACGCTGGCCACCATCATACCGACCGGTGAAAGCTGGCCTATAACCTGCGATGCCGTAGGGCTGAGATATTGCAGGGAAGAACTGAACAATATGAAGTTGCCAAACAGGCCACCTGTCGCAATCGCCAGCATCACCAGCCAACGCGGTTTACGAAAGATGCGCAGAGGGGGAAGCTTACCTTTTATCGCAAGGATAATTCCCAACCCTATACCGGCCATCAGGAAGCGGTAGAACACCACCGTAGGCGGCTCCATCACTTCCAGTACCTGCTTCATTGCAATTGGCAGTGCACCCCAGCACATTGCGGTGGTGAGCGCCAAAAGAATACCGATGCCGGCCTGCTGCTTCATGCCCGTTTTCCCTACAGAAAAAATTACCGGGTTTCCAATGTAAAAAGCCCCGCAACACGTTGCGGGGCTTTAATCCGTTACCGGACCGAGAAAACCTTACTCAGCAACAATGCTGATGTATTTACGGTTGTTCGGGCCTTTAACTTCAAATTTCACTTTACCGTCTGCTTTAGCAAACAGAGTGTGGTCACGACCGCAACCTACGTTGTTACCAGCGTGGAATTTGGTGCCACGCTGACGAACGATGATGCTACCCGCCAGAACGGTTTCGCCACCGAAACGCTTAACGCCAAGGCGTTTAGCTTCTGAATCGCGACCGTTACGTGTGGAGCCGCCAGCCTTTTTATGTGCCATTTAAATCTCTCCTCAGGTCTTAGGCGCTGATGCCAGTAATTTTCACATCAGTGAACCACTGACGGTGGCCCTGCTGCTTACGGTAGTGTTTACGACGACGAAACTTAACGATCTTAATTTTCTCGCCACGACCATGAGCAACAACTTCAGCTTTGATAACGCCGCCATCAACGAAAGGAACGCCGATTTTGACTTCTTCACCGTTTGCGATCATCAGAACTTCAGCGAACTCAACAGCTTCGCCAGTTGCGATGTCCAGCTTTTCCAGGCGAACGGTCTGACCTTCGCTTACTCGGTGTTGTTTACCACCACTTTGGAAAACCGCGTACATATAAACTCCGCTTCCGCGCACATCCTCGTGTGATTCAGAGTGCGCTATAAATATTCACAATAGGGCGCGAATATTACGCAAAACGCGAGCCTTTGACAAGTGCTACCGTCAATACATGAAGAAAAAAAACACAACACGTACGGTAACGTTTATCTGAGGCGTTTTTTCAGTACAATCAGCGCTACTATTGATAAACCGAACCCTACGTTAGCCCATTTGAAATGTGGAAAACAGGACTACAAGCCCGGCTTTTGCGATGAATTTAGAAAAAATCAATGAGTTAACCGCGCAAGATATGGCGGGTGTAAATGCAGCGATCCTGGAACAGCTCGATTCTGACGTTTCCCTAATCAATCAGTTGGGTTACTACATCGTCAGCGGCGGGGGTAAACGCATCCGTCCGATGATCGCGGTACTCGCCGCTCGCGCGGTAGGTTATCAGGGGAATGCGCACGTCACGATCGCGGCGCTGATCGAATTTATTCATACCGCCACGCTGCTGCATGATGACGTTGTCGATGAGTCCGATATGCGTCGTGGCAAAGCCACCGCCAACGCGGCGTTTGGCAATGCTGCCAGCGTACTGGTAGGTGATTTTATCTATACCCGCGCCTTCCAGATGATGACCAGCCTCGGTTCGCTGAAGGTCCTGGAAGTGATGTCCAAAGCGGTGAACGTGATCGCGGAAGGCGAAGTTCTGCAGCTCATGAACGTCAACGACCCGGACATCACCGAAGAGAACTACATGCGGGTGATCTACAGCAAAACCGCGCGTCTGTTTGAGGCTGCCGCACAGTGCTCTGGTATCCTTTCTGGCTGTACTGAGGAGCAGGAACGTGGCCTGCAGGACTACGGACGCTACCTTGGCACCGCCTTCCAGCTGATCGACGATCTGCTCGATTACAGCGCCGATGGCGAAACCCTGGGCAAAAACGTCGGTGACGACCTCAACGAGGGCAAACCGACGCTACCGCTGCTGCATGCCATGCGTAACGGCACTCCTGAGCAGGCAAACCTGATCCGTGAAGCCATTGAGCAAGGAAACGGCCGACACCTTCTGGAACCCGTACTGGAAGCAATGGCGACCTGTGGTTCTCTGGAATGGACCCGTCAGCGTGCCGAGGAAGAGGCCGATAAAGCCATCACCGCACTTCAGGTTATCCCAGACAGCCCATGGCGAGATGCTCTGATCGGTCTCGCGCATATCGCTGTTCAGCGCGATCGATAAGGACAAGGGAACTCTCTTTTACATGAAAATAGAGTTCCTGTAAGTTCCAAATACTAGCCATAACGTTGTTAAAGAATCCGCTTACAGGCCGCATGATTAAAGCCCTGGCAAAATCTGAATATTGCTTCCAGTAATGCGAACTTTTTAGAACCGCTGTTCGAAGAAGGTATAGTAAATACGTCATTTAATTGAAATGACGTGAACGTACCAGAACAGAGGGACTACTGTATGGATAAGAAATTTATCGACTGGCACTCGGCCGATATTATTGCCGCGCTGCGCAAGAAGGGAACATCACTGGCTGCAGAATCCCGCCGTAATGGTCTCAGTTCATCTACTCTGGCAAATGCGCTGACGCGCCCCTGGCCGAAGGGAGAACTGATCATTGCCACGGCGTTAGGTACCGATCCCTGGGTAATTTGGCCATCACGTTACCATGACCCGATAACCCATGAGTTTGTCGACAGAACGCGCATGATGCGCCAGAGAAGACAAGAAAAAGAGCGCCAACAATGACGCTCCATTAAACGGGAATAGCAACCCCCCGGTCGAGATGGCAGGGGGCTGCCTTAACGATTACTCGCCTTTCACACGCTCAATATTTGCACCCAGTGCACGCAATTTATCTTCGATGCGTTCATAGCCGCGATCGATGTGATAAATACGGTCCACCAGCGTGGTACCTTCAGCAATACAGCCCGCCAGCACCAGGCTCGCAGATGCACGCAGATCCGTCGCCATCACCTGCGCACCGGACAGTTTTTCCACGCCATGACAAATCACGGTGTTGCTTTCGATCTCAGCATGCGCGCCCATACGGATCAGCTCCGGTACGTGCATAAAGCGGTTTTCAAAGATCGTTTCGGTGATCACACCTGTACCCTCGGCCACCAGGTTCAGCAGCGTGAACTGCGCCTGCATATCGGTCGGGAAGGCCGGATGCGGGGAAGTCCGCACGTTGACGGCTTTAGGCCGCTTACCGTGCATATCCAGGCTGATCCAGTCTTCACCGGTTTCGACGTCGGCACCCGCCTCACGCAGTTTAGCCAGTACCGCATCCAGGGTATCAGGCTGGGCATTACGGCAGACGATCTTCCCACCGGAGATGGCCGCTGCGACCAGGAAGGTCCCGGTTTCGATACGGTCAGGCAGAACGCGATACACACCGCCACCCAGACGTGCAACGCCTTCGATGGTGATACGGTCGGTACCCTGACCGGTGATCTTCGCCCCCAGGGTGTTCAGGAAGTTGGCGGTGTCCACAATCTCCGGTTCGCGCGCGGCGTTCTCGATGATGGTGGTGCCTTCTGCCAGCGTAGCCGCAGACATGATAGTGACGGTCGCGCCAACGCTCACCTTATCCATCACGATATGCGCGCCCTTGAGGCGGCCATTGACGGAGGCTTTGACGTAGCCCTCTTCCAGCTTGATTTCAGCACCCAGCTTCTCGAGGCCGAAAATATGCAGATCGACCGGACGCGCGCCAATAGCGCAGCCGCCAGGCAGAGAGACCTGACCCTGACCAAAACGGGCCACCAGCGGACCCAGCGCCCAGATAGAGGCGCGCATGGTTTTCACCAGGTCGTACGGCGCGGAGAAGTTATTCACGTTGCTGGCGTCGATCCACACGGATCCGTTACGCTCCACCTTGGTACCCAGCTGGCCGAGCAGCTTCATGGTGGTATCAATGTCTTTCAGTTTAGGAACGTTCTGGATCTCTACCGGCTCTTCCGCAAGCAGTGCGGCGAAGAGGATCGGCAGCGCGGCGTTTTTGGCGCCAGAAATTGTGACTTCGCCCTGGAGACGCGTAGGCCCCTGAACACGAAATTTGTCCATGATTTACTCTCTGTATGAATTCAACCGTGCTGCGGGCAAATCACCCTCAGCTCAAAAACCGTTTAGTTTGCGATCGCGTGCCCACTCAGTCGGGGTGAACGCCTTGATCGACAGGGCATGAATACGGTTATCCGCGATATATTCCATCAGCGGCGCGTATACAGCCTGCTGCTTTTTCACGCGGCTCATGCCGTCAAAGATCTCTCCCACAGCAATAACCTGAAAGTGGCTGCCGTCGCCGGAGACGTGGGCTTCCTGGAGGGCAAGTGCATTCATCAGCACGGTCTGGATTTCATGATTTTCCATGGGATCTCTATCATCTGGTGTGAAAACAAGCCCAACATCTTAGAGCAAAGTGGCGCGGTCTTAAACAAGCAAAAAGCCCCGACGATGAAACAGTCGGGGCTTTTGATAGTAACGTACTGAAAAAATTAGCGAGGCAATACGTCTTCCGGCAGATTATAGAGCTGAGCCAGGGTGATGACGTTATCACTGACGCCCGCAAGCGCTACCTGCTTGCCCTGCCCTTTGCCTGCCGCCACCAGATGAACCAGCAGCGCGACGCCCGCCGTATCCACGCGGGAAATGCCGCCAAGGTCAATACAGGAGACGCCCTGCATGGCTTCATGGCGCGCATCCCACAGAGGATTCAGATAATCCTGATCCAGCTCGCCAGTGAGTAACAACGTCTCACCCTCTCGGGTCCAGCTGAGCTGCGACGTCATTATTTTTTCTCATCCAGGGTAATTTTCTGACGCGAGATGCTGTTCAGCTGAGCAGTCAGACCATCAATGCCCTTAGTACGCAGCAGATCGCTCCATTCGTTCTGCTTGGTGGTGATCATGCTGACGCCTTCGGCAATCATGTCGTAAGCCTGCCAGTTACCGTTCTGGCTGTTCTTACGCCACTGGAAATCCAGACGCACTGGCGGACGACCGTTTGGATCGACGATAGTCACGCGGATAGGAACGATGGTGGCTGAGCCCAGCGGCTGTTCCGGCGCAATCTGATACGTCTGGCCGTGGTACATGGCCAGCGCCTGGCCGTAGGCCTGCTTCAGGTACTCACGGAACGCAGCAAAATAAGCATCGCGCTGCGCTGGCGTGGCGTCTTTGTAGTAACGACCCAACACCAGAGCCCCGGCATATTTTACCTGAACATACGGCAGCAGCTCCTGATCGACCACATCGCGCAGGTAGTCGGGATTGGAACGAATTTTCGGCTGCTCGTTCTTAAGGCGATCGAAGGTTTTCTTAGCCGCCTCATTCATCTGTTGATAAGGATTGCTCTGGTCGGCTGCGTTAGCAGCAGTCAAAGGGGCAATCATCAGCATGGCAACCATTAACAGTCGTTTAATCATGAATTACTTCTCCTGAGATGAATTCGTCGTGCCAACAGGCGGCGTAATGTCACTCTGCGCAGGTGTCTGAGCAGCTTGATTCTCGTCACCCCCTTTACTGTTGCTGTTGTAAAGGAACTGACCAATCATATCTTCCAGCACCATGGCTGACTTCGTATCCTGAATTACGCCACCGTCCTTAAGGATAGTCGTTCCCAGTTCGGGATCTTCAAAACCGATGTTCAGCGCCAGGTATTGTTCACCTAACAGGCCGGAGGTACGGATAGACAGGGAGCTGGTATCCGGGATGTGGTTGTAGCGCTCTTCAATATCCAGCGCGACGCGCGGCAGATAGGTTTTCTCGTCGAGGGTGATATCGGCCACACGCCCTACCACTACCCCGCCAATGCGCACCGGAGAACGGCTTTTCAGGCCGCCGATATTATCGAAGGTGGCATAGATGCGATATGTGGGCTCGGTGCGGATCGTCGTAACATCCGCCACTTTGAAGCTTAAAAACAGTGCGGCCAGCAGTGCCAGCAAAACAAATACGCCTACCCAAATTTCTACTTTTTTCGTTTGCATGAACTCATTTCCCAAACATCAGTGCGGTGAGCACAAAATCCAGAGCCAGTATGGCCAGCGACGAATGAACAACAGTGCGGGTGGTTGCCCGGCTGATACCGGCAGACGTCGGGATTGCATCGTAGCCATTGAACAGTGCAATCCAGGCGATCGTCACGGCAAATACCGCGCTTTTAATCAGGCAGTTAACCAGATCCAGACGCCAGTCAACCGCACCTTGCATCGCAGACCAGAAGAAGCCGGCATCGATCCCTTTCCACTGCACGCCAACCATCGATCCGCCCCAGATCCCGACCGCAACAAAGAGAATAGTCAGCAACGGCAACGAGATCATGCCCGCCCAGAAGCGCGGCGCGATCACCCGACGCAGCGGATCCACGGCCATCATCTCCATACTGGAGAGCTGCTCGGTGGCGCGCATCAGGCCGATTTCCGCCGTCAGCGCCGAACCGGCACGCCCGGCGAATAACAGCGCCGCGACCACCGGACCCAGCTCACGCAACAGGGAGAGCGCCACCAGCATTCCGAGACTAGTTTCCGCACTGTAGGTGGTGAGAACCAGATAACCCTGCAGCCCCAGCACCATCCCGATGAAGACGCCGGAAACGATGATAATGAGCATCGACAGCACGCCGACATTATACAGCTGGCGTACCAGCAGAGGGGCATGTTTGCGGAATTCCGGTTTCCCGACCAGCGCATTGAATAACATCAACCCGGCACGCCCGAACGTCCTGATGGTTTTTATGCCACGGTGTCCGAGAGCGGCCAACGCATTTAACAGCATGAGTGGCTTAACTCCCTATTCCCAATAAATCTTTATGATAATCGCCCGCCGGATAACGGAACGGCACGGGGCCATCTGCAATGCCGTCGAGGAACTGACGGACACGCGCATCGCTGTTGCTCTGTAATGATTGCGCGCTACCGTGCGCCACAATTTTCTTATCCGCCACGATATAGGCGTAATCGGCAATGCTCAGCACTTCTGGTACGTCGTGGGTGACCACAATACAGGTCACGCCCAGCGCGCTGTTCAGTTCAGAGATCAGTTTGACCAGCACGCCCATGGTGATGGGGTCCTGGCCGACGAACGGCTCATCGAACATGATCAGATCGGGTTCCAGCGCGATCGCGCGCGCCAGGGCCGCACGACGGGCCATGCCGCCAGAGAGTTCGGAAGGCATCAGTTTAGCGGCACCACGCAGGCCGACGGCCTCGAGTTTCATCATCACGGTGCTTTTCAACAGTTCCGGCGGCAGGTGGGTATGCTCACGCAGCGGATAGGCGACATTATCGAAGACATTCATGTCAGTAAAAAGCGCCCCGGACTGAAAAAGCATGCTCATGCGTTTACGCACGGTGTAGAGGCGCGAGCGGGACATGGCCGGAATATTTTCGCCATCAAAGAGGATCTCGCCCTGGCTCGGGGGGATCTGCCCGCCAATCAGGCGCAGTAATGTCGTTTTACCAATGCCGGAGGGCCCCATAATGGCGGTGATTTTACCGCGAGGCACGGTGAGAGAGATGTTGTCAAAAATGACCCGGCTGCTGCGCGTGAAGCTGACGCCACGGACATCGACTATATTCGCCCCATTCAGGCTCATGTACATTTCCTTTCTATTGCCGGTTCAGGATCGGCTTGATGCCTGATTTCGCCGCAAACCCAACATTTTTACAGAATATTACCTCTGCAGGTAAGCGAAAGCTGGCATTTGTTTTACTTTTACAACGCATAAAGTCAAAATTAGGAATACGTTACGTCTACAGACAGTATGCAGCGGCAGAGATTTTTTCTCGGTGGACCGGCGAGTATACCTGAAGAAAGGACTTTTGATGCTTCTTGCAACGGCACTGTTAATAATTGGTTTACTTTTGGTGGTCTACAGTGCCGACCGTCTGGTGTTCTCCGCATCAATACTGTGTCGTTTATTGGGCATACCCCCCCTAATTATTGGGATGACGGTGGTCAGCGTTGGCACCTCCTTGCCGGAGATCATCGTCTCTGTCGCCGCCTCGCTGCACGATCAAGTTGATCTCGCCGTGGGAACGGCCATTGGCTCCAATATCGTCAATATTTTACTCATCCTGGGGCTTGCTGCGCTGCTGCATCCATTTCGCGTGCATTCTGATGTTCTGCGGCGTGAATTGCCGCTAATGTTAATTGTCAGTCTGCTCGCTGGTTACGTGTTATATGACGGACAGTTAACCCTTAGCGATGGCATTTTCCTGCTGGCACTGGCGGTCATCTGGCTGTTTTACATTGTTAAGCTGGCCCGGGCGGCGGAGAAGCAGGGCAATGACTCCCTGACCCGCGAGCAGGTTGCCGAACTGCCGCGTGAGGGGAATTTACCCGTCGCGCTGCTTTGGCTGGGTGTAGCGTTAATCATCATGCCGATGGCGACACAGATGATCGTTGATAACGCTACGGTGCTGGCCAACTACTTCGCCATGAGCGAATTGACCATCGGCCTGACGGTGATTGCCATTGGCACCAGCCTGCCTGAGCTTGCCACGGCGATTGCCGGCGCGCGTAAAGGCGAAGACGACATGGCGATTGGTAATATTATCGGTTCCAATATTTTCAATATTGCCATCGTGCTGGGCCTGCCGGCCCTGATTGCCCCTGGCGCGTTTAATCCGCTGGCGTTCAGCCGGGATTATGGGGTGATGCTGTTAGTCAGCGTCATCTTCGCTCTGCTCTGCTGGCGGCGTAAAAGGCAGATTGGTCAGGGTGCTGGCGCGCTGCTGACGGTGGGATTTATCGTATGGATGGCGATGCTGTACTGGCTCTCGCCTCTTCTCTCTGGGTAAACGGAAACGCATTATGTCGCAAATAGAATTGCAGCCGGGTTTTGACTTTCAGAAAGCAGGAAAAGAAGTTCTGGAGATAGAACGTGAAGGTCTGGCGCAGTTAGATCAATACATTAATCAGGACTTTAGCCTCGCGTGTGAAAAACTTTTCCACTGCACCGGCAAAGTCGTGGTGATGGGAATGGGCAAATCCGGGCACATTGGTCGTAAAATGGCAGCCACGTTCGCCAGTACCGGCACGACCGCCTTTTTCGTTCACCCCGGTGAAGCGGCGCACGGTGACCTGGGGATGGTCTCGGCGCAGGATATCGTTATCGCGTTATCGAACTCCGGCGAATCAAATGAAATCCTGGCGCTGATCCCGGTGCTGAAGCGACTTCACGTTGCCCTCATCTGTGTCACCAGCCGTCCTGAGAGCAGCATGGCGCGCGCTGCGGATATCCATCTGTGCGTTAAAGTGCCAAAAGAAGCCTGTCCGCTGGGGCTGGCTCCGACTTCCAGCACCACCGCTGCGCTGGTAATGGGGGATGCGTTGGCCGTTGCCCTGCTCGAAGCCCGCGGTTTTACCGCCGAAGATTTCGCCCTCTCCCATCCGGGCGGCGCGCTGGGGCGTAAATTGCTGCTGCGGGTGAATGACATCATGCACACCGGGGATGAAATTCCGCGCGTCAGTAAAGACGCCTCCCTGCGCGATGCGCTGCTGGAGATCACCCGTAAAAATCTTGGTATGACCGTCATCTGCGACGAGCAGATGAAAATTGACGGGATTTTCACCGATGGGGATCTACGCCGCGTATTCGATATGGGGGTAGATGTTCGTAAGCTGGGTATCGCCGATGTGATGACCCCCGGGGGGATTCGGGTGCGTCCCGGCCTGCTTGCTGTTGAAGTATTAAACCTGATGCAGTCCCGCAATATCACCTCCGTTATGGTTGCTGATGGCGACCAATTGCTGGGTGTGGTACATATGCATGATCTGCTGCGCGCAGGCGTAGTGTAATGAAGGATAAGACAATGATTAATGCGGGTGCATCCCTTGCAACCTGTTATGGCCCGGTCAGTGCGCAGATGATGTCGCAGGCCGAAAACATTCGCCTGCTGATCCTGGATGTGGATGGCGTGCTGTCTGACGGCCTGATTTATATGGGCAACAATGGCGAAGAGCTGAAAGCCTTCAACGTACGTGATGGCTACGGTATTCGCTGTGCGCTCACTTCTGGCATAGAAGTTGCCATTATTACCGGGCGTAAGGCTAAACTGGTAGAAGATCGCTGCGAAACGCTGGGCATTACCCATCTCTATCAAGGGCAGTCCGATAAGATGGTCGCTTTCAGGGACTTACTTGGTAAACTTGCCATCGCCCCGGAAAACGTCGCCTATGTCGGAGACGATCTTATTGACTGGCCAGTGATGGCAGAAGTGGGACTCAGCGTCGCCGTTGCCGATGCGCATCCGCTTTTGATCCCGCGCGCTGACTATGTCACCCGTATTAACGGTGGCCGCGGCGCAGTGAGAGAAGTCTGCGACCTGCTGCTGCTGGCGCAAGGTAAGCTTGATGAGGCCAAAGGGCAATCGATATGAGTAAAACCAGACGTTGGGTTATTATTCTGCTTTCGCTGGTAGCACTGGTACTGATTGGCGTGAATCTCGCTGACCGGGACGACGAACAAGCGCCGACGGTCAATACTAACGATCCAACATATAAAAGCGATCATAGCGATACCGTGGTCTACAGTCCGGAAGGGGCGCTGAATTATCGCCTTATCGCTCAGCATGTTGAGTATTTTTCCGAACAGGGCGTCTCCTGGTTTACCCAACCGGTGATGACCACCTTTGATGTCAATAAAATTCCGACCTGGTCGATTAAATCAGACCGGGCAAAACTGACGAATGACCGTATGCTTTATCTGTATGGTCATGTTGAGGTGAATGCGCTGACCGCAGACTCACAGCTGCGCAAAATCACAACCGATAACGCACAGATTAACCTTGTGACGCAGGATGTCACGTCGCAGGATCTGGTTACGCTATACGGCACAACATTTAATTCCAGCGGTCTGAGAATGCGCGGGAACTTACGCAGCAAGAACGCAGAGCTGATTGAAAAGGTTAGAACCTCCTATGAAATTCCAAGCAAACAAACTCAGCCTTAAATTTGTTATTGCCAGCGCGCTGCTGGCCGTCAGCCTGCCTGCGCTTGCTGTGACGGGTGATACCGAGCAGCCGATTCATATCGAATCCGATACGCAATCGCTCGATATGCAGGGTAACGTTGTGACCTTTACCGGCAATGTCGTCGTGACTCAGGGCACCATCAAAATCAACGCCGACAAGGTGGTGGTGACGCGTCCTGGCGGTGAAGACGGTAAAGAGATTATCGATGGCTACGGCAACCCGGCTACCTTCTACCAGATGCAGGACAACGGCAAGCCGGTGAAAGGGCACGCCTCCCAGATGCACTACGAGCTGGCGAAAGACTTCGTGGTGTTGACCGGTAATGCGTTCCTGGAGCAGCTCGACAGCAACATCAAGGGCGACAAGATTACCTATCTGGTGAAAGAGCAAAAAATGCAGGCCTTCAGTGAAAAAGGCAAACGCGTGACGACCGTTCTGGTTCCATCGCAGCTGCAGGACAAAAACAACACTCAGGCCCCGGCACAGAAAAAGAGTAACTAATTCGTTATGGCAACATTAACTGCAAAGAATCTCGCCAAAGCCTACAAGGGCCGTCGCGTAGTGGAAGATGTCAGTTTGACCGTCAACTCCGGCGAAATTGTCGGCCTGTTGGGTCCTAACGGTGCAGGTAAAACCACCACCTTTTATATGGTGGTAGGCATTGTGCCGCGCGACGCGGGCAACATCATCATTGATGACGAAGATATCAGCCTGCTGCCCCTTCACGCGCGTGCGCGCCGCGGCATCGGTTACCTGCCGCAGGAAGCCTCAATTTTTCGCCGTCTCAGCGTCTTCGACAACCTGATGGCGGTGCTGCAAATCCGTGACGATTTGACCTCCGAACAGCGCCAGGATCGCGCCAACGAGCTGATGGAAGAGTTCCATATCGAACATCTGCGCGACAGCATGGGCCAGGCGCTCTCCGGTGGTGAACGCCGCCGTGTGGAAATTGCCCGCGCGCTGGCGGCCAACCCGAAATTTATCCTGCTCGATGAACCTTTCGCGGGTGTTGACCCGATTTCGGTTATCGATATCAAACGTATTATTGAGCATCTGCGCGACAGTGGCCTGGGCGTGCTTATCACCGACCACAACGTACGCGAGACGCTGGCGGTCTGTGAGCGAGCCTACATCGTCAGCCAGGGCCATCTTATTGCCCACGGTACACCGCAACAGATCCTCGAAGATGAGCATGTTAAGCGCGTGTATCTTGGGGAAGACTTCAGACTCTGATAGGGTAGAAGTTCAGTCTCGCGTAAACGGAGAAAAATGCTCTGAACATGAAGCAAGGTTTGCAATTAAGGCTCAGCCAACAGCTGGCAATGACGCCGCAGTTACAACAGGCTATTCGTCTGTTGCAGCTGTCAACGCTGGAACTTCAGCAGGAACTCCAGCAGGCGCTGGACAGTAATCCCCTGCTTGAGCAAACCGATCTTCACGATGAGGTAGAAACTCAGCAAACCCAGGATAACGAAACTCTCGACAGCGTTGATGCGCTGGAGCAAAAAGAGATGCCTGACGAGCTTCCTCTTGATGCCAGCTGGGATGAGATCTACACCGCCGGCACGCCATCCGGCACGCGCGCAGACTACCAGGATGATGAATTGCCGGTGTATCAGGGCGAGACTACCCAGTCGCTGCAGGATTACCTGATGTGGCAGGTGGAGCTGACGCCCTTTTCCGATACCGATCGCGCCATCGCCACCTCCATTGTCGATGCCGTCGATGAGACCGGCTATTTGACCGTGTCGCTGGACGACATTCTGGAAAGCATCGGTGATGATGAGATCGATCTCGAAGAGATCGAAGCGGTTCTGAAGCGCGTTCAGCGTTTTGATCCGGTCGGCGTCGCGGCACGCGATTTACGTGACTGCCTGCTGATTCAGCTTTCGCAGTTTGTTAAAGAGACGCCGTGGCTGGAAGAGGCTCGCCTGATCGTCAGCGAGCATCTGGATCTGCTGGCCAACCACGACTTCCGCTCCCTGATGCGCGTGACGCGGCTGAAGGAAGAGATCCTGAAAGAAGCGGTCAATCTGATTCAGTCGCTGGATCCGCGTCCGGGGCAGTCTATCCAGACCAGCGAGCCCGAGTACGTCATTCCCGATGTACTGGTGCGCAAGCATAACGGCCTGTGGACCGTGGAATTGAATTCCGACAGCATCCCTCGCCTGCAAATAAATCAGCAGTACGCCTCGATGTGCACCAGCGCGCGGAACGACTCGGATAACCAATATATCCGCAGTAATCTTCAGGAAGCGCGCTGGCTGATCAAAAGCCTCGAGAGCCGCAATGATACGCTGCTGCGCGTCAGCCGTTGCATCGTGGAACAGCAGCAGGCGTTCTTTGAACAAGGTGAAGAATTTATGAAGCCGATGGTGCTGGCCGATATCGCCCAGGCCGTCGAGATGCATGAATCGACGATTTCCCGCGTGACGACGCAGAAGTATCTGCATAGTCCGCGCGGTATTTTTGAGCTTAAGTATTTTTTCTCCAGCCATGTCAACACCGAAGGCGGCGGCGAAGCTTCGTCGACGGCCATCCGGGCGCTGGTGAAAAAGTTGATCGCCGCGGAAAACCCCGCGAAACCACTGAGCGACAGTAAGTTAACCACCATGCTGTCCGATCAAGGTATCATGGTTGCACGCCGCACTGTTGCGAAGTATCGAGAGTCTTTATCCATTCCGCCGTCAAACCAGCGTAAACAACTGGTCTGACTCTACCGATAAGGAAGACACTATGCAGCTCAACATCACTGGACACAACGTCGAAATCACTGAGGCCCTGCGCGATTTTGTGAATGCAAAATTCGCTAAGCTTGAGCAGTATTTTGAGAGGATCAATCAGGTCTACATTGTGTTAAAAGTGGAAAAAGTGACTCATATCTCGGATGCGACCCTGCACGTCAACGGGGGCGAAATCCATGCCAGTGCGGAAGGGCAAGACATGTACGCGGCTATCGACGGCTTGATTGACAAGCTGGCACGACAGCTAAACAAACATAAAGATAAACTGAAACAACACTAATTGTCCGGGCAGTTAACGGGTGCAGGTTGGCCTGTTGTGAAACACAACGGGCCCTTTGTACAGTTAGCGCTTAGGTGAAATTATGATGAATAACGATTCAACTCTACAACTGAGCAGTGTCCTTAATCAGGAATGTACCCGCAGTGCCGTCCACTGCCAGAGCAAAAAACGTGCGCTGGAGATCATCAGTGAACTGGCCGCAAAGCAGCTGAGCCTGCCGCCCCAGGTGGTGTTTGAAGCGATCCTGACCCGTGAAAAAATGGGCAGTACCGGCATCGGCAACGGCATT
Source organism: Leclercia sp. TB492 (assembly GCF_049974505.2). Taxonomy (NCBI): domain Bacteria; kingdom Pseudomonadati; phylum Pseudomonadota; class Gammaproteobacteria; order Enterobacterales; family Enterobacteriaceae; genus Leclercia; species Leclercia sp. TB492. The sequence goes on from NZ_CM127572.1 coordinate 4,162,533, forward strand.
GCCATTCCCCATGGCAAACTTGAAGAGGATACTCTGCGTGCTGTAGGCGTGTTTGTTCAGCTGGAAACACCTATCGCCTTTGATGCCATTGATAACCAGCCTGTCGATTTGCTGTTTGCCCTGCTGGTACCCGCGGATCAGACCAAAACACATTTGCATACCCTCTCGCTGGTGGCCAAACGTCTGGCGGATAAAACCATCTGTCGCCGTTTGCGTGCGGCACAGAGCGATGAGGAGCTCTATCAAATCATTACGGAAACGGCAGGCAATCAGGATGATGCGTAATCGGGTGATGGCTTTGACATCTGTAGTCCTGAGGAGAAATGGTACATGGTGCTGATGATCGTCAGCGGTCGTTCGGGATCCGGAAAATCGGTCGCCCTGCGAGCGCTGGAAGATATGGGCTTTTACTGCGTAGATAACCTGCCGGTGGTGCTGCTGCCCGAGCTGGCGAAATCGCTGGCCGATCGGCAGATTTCGGCCGCGGTCAGCATCGACGTGCGTAACATGCCTGAATCGCCGGAGATCTTTGAGCAGGCGATGAGCAATTTGCCAGAGGCATTTTCACCTCAGCTGCTGTTCCTTGATGCCGATCGCAATACGCTGATCCGTCGCTACAGCGATACCCGCCGTCTGCATCCGCTCTCCAGCAAAAATCTGTCGCTGGAAAGCGCCATTGACCAGGAGAGCGATCTGCTGGAGCCGCTGCGCTCCCGCGCCGATCTGATCGTCGATACTTCTGAAATGTCCGTCCATGAACTGGCGGAGATGCTGCGTACCCGCCTGCTGGGCAAACGCGAGCGTGAGCTGACGATGGTCTTTGAATCCTTCGGCTTTAAGCACGGCATCCCTATCGACGCAGACTATGTGTTTGACGTGCGCTTCCTGCCGAACCCGCACTGGGATCCCAAGCTGCGTCCGATGACCGGCCTGGATAAGCCGGTTGCCGCGTTCCTTGACAGACATACGGAAGTACATAACTTTATCTATCAGACGCGCAGCTACCTTGAACTCTGGTTGCCGATGCTGGAGACAAACAATCGCAGCTACCTGACGGTGGCGATTGGCTGTACCGGGGGCAAACACCGTTCGGTCTACATAGCTGAGCAACTGGCTGACTATTTCCGCTCGCGCGGCAAAAACGTGCAGTCCCGTCATCGTACGCTGGAAAAACGTAAAACATGACCGTAAAGCAGACCGTTGAGATCACCAATAAGCTGGGCATGCATGCACGCCCGGCGATGAAGTTATTTGAACTGATGCAGGGGTTTGACGCGGAAGTTCTGCTGCGTAATGACGAAGGCACCGAAGCCGAAGCCAACAGCGTGATTGCGCTGTTGATGCTGGACTCCGCCAAGGGCCGCCAGATCGAAATCGAAGCCACCGGCCCGCAGGAAGTCGAGGCGCTGGCGGCGGTGATTGCGCTGTTTAACGCCGGATTTGATGAGGATTAATGCAGCTTATTTGCCTGCATAAACCCTTGCCCACCCAGCTGACGCATCTGGCGCAGGATCCACGCCTGACGGCTGCGTACATAGCCTGAGGGCGCGCTGGCCTTAAAGCGGATTGGGTTCGGTAACACGGCGGCCAGCAGCGCGGCTTCAGATGCCGACAGGCGGCTGGCAGGTTTGTGGAAATAACGCTGGGCGGCGGCTTCAACACCAAAGACGCCCTCGCCAAACTCCGCGATATTCAGGTACACCGTCAGGATGCGTTTCTTACTCCACACCGTTTCGATCCCCAGCGTCAGCCCGGCTTCAAATCCCTTTCTCATCCAGCTGCGTCCATCCCACAAAAACAGGTTTTTCGCCGTTTGCTGAGAAAGCGTCGATGCGCCGCGAATACGGCTCTCATTACGCTCGTTATGCGCTAACGCCTTCTCTATCGCCCCCACGTCAAACCCCCAGTGGTCCGGGAATTTCTGATCTTCGGCGGCAATAACGGCCAGCCCCATCCACGGCGAGATCTCATCCATACTCACCCAGTCAGAATGGGCAACATAGCTGAAATCCCCTCTCAGCCAGCTTCCCAGCTGACGTTCAATCATCACCGCCGAAAACGGCACCGGCACAAAGCTAAACAGGGCGATGCCGCCCCCCCAGAAGACCGCCATCACCAGCAAAACGCGAATGACGATCCGTCTTACCCAGCCGGATCGGGGACGCTTCAATCTCATGCCGCCAGCACCAGTACGCGAGCGACGAGCTTCTCAATGCCCGTCGCGGCTTCCGCAATATTTTGCGCCAGCATGTACGCAGGGGTGGTCACAATCCTGTTCTCTTCATCAACCACGATGTCGTCCACCGGACAAGTGATATGCTCACCGCCCATATCCTCAATCGCCTCGGCGGTATCGATGTCGGTACCGATGGTCAGACGCAGCGGGATATCGAAGATAGCCGGCAGCATCGCGGGAGCAATACAGATAAAGCCCAGCGGTTTCCCGGCCTCATGCATCTCCAGCGCCAGAGCTTTTAAATCGTTCTCCACCCGGCAGGCGCTGCCCTGGTGGGCAAAATCGCTGAGGTTCTTTGCGGCGCCAAAACCGCCCGGGACAATTAGCGCATCCAGCTCCGCGGCACGCGCCTCACTGAGCGGGCGGATCTGCCCGCGCGCGATCCGCGCCGCTTCAGTCAGAACATTTCGGCTTTCCGCCAGCGGTTCGCCGGTCAGGTGATTAATAACATCGGACTGGGCTTTGTCGGGGGCAAAACAGACCGCTTCTGCGCCGTTACGCGCCAGCGCCAGCAGCGTCAGAACCGCCTCATGAATTTCAGAACCATCGTAAACACCGCAACCGCTCAGTACTACACCAACCTTTTTCATCCTGCGATCCCTCTCGAAAAATGTTACATGCACATTAAAAATTCTGATTAAAACGGTGTGCTTCACACATTTAACTGATTCATGTAACAAAGTATTTAAGATTTGCTATCTTAACTGCTTGCGGCCTGAATTTTCCGGCTACGCCATTATCCTAAAATAACGTCTTAAGGCGCAGCCAAGATTTCCCTGGTGTTGGCGCAGTATTCGCGCACCCCGGTTTAGCCGGGGTCATTTTTTTCTGCTCTCCACCCAGGCTTTCAGAACGGCCACATCGTTTTGCCACTCCTGCTTCATCTCTTCAACCCATTCACCCACGTTATCTTCCCACGCCGGTAAATCCGGGGACTGGATCTGCTTACCTAACTGTTGTAGATGGCGCAATCCGATAGATCCGGCGGCACCTTTGATCTTATGACCCTCTTCAACGATGCCTTTCTGATCCCGCGCCGTCAGATTAGACTCCAGCACGTTCAGATAACCCGGCATCATCTTTTCGAATATGGCTATACCGTCCGTGATCAACTTCGGACCCACCAGATCGATGTACTGCTCCAGCATTTCGATATCCAGCAAAGACTGCGCTTTTCCCGTATCTACCGTCGTCATGGTGCTCTCCTCTTCGTCACAGGTGTCCCAGAACTTCTTAATCATGGCGGTTAAGGCCGGTACCGCCAGCGGTTTACTCAGTACGTCGTCCATACCGGCATCGAGATACTCTTTTTTGTCTTTCAGCACGTTGGCGGTGAGCGCCACCAGCGGCGGCAGCTCGTCGCTGGCGTAGCGGCTGGTCAGTTCACGGGAGATGTCCAGCCCGGTCATGTCCGGGAGCTGAATATCCAGCAGCACCAGGTCGTATTCTCCCGGGGTGAACATCTCCAGCGCGGCTTTACCGGTCATGGCGACGTCCACGCTGCTGCCGAGTTTCTCCAGCACCGAACGCGCAACAATCACGTTCAGTTCAATGTCTTCCACCAGCAGCACGTGCAGGGCAGGCAGCGGCATATCATCGTGAGCAAAGGTATCCTCGACCTCTTCCGCCACGGCCGGAGCGTGAACGCTGAGTTTAAACAGGGAGCCGTGCCCAGGATTACTGGCTACGGTAATGTCGCCCCCCATGCTCTTCGCCAGCCGGCGTGATACCGCCAGGCCAATGCCGGTGCCGGTGGCTGGCTTGCCGCCCTGGCTGTCTTTAACCTGATAATACATGGCGAAGATCTTGTCCTGCTCCTCCTGCGGAATACCGATACCGGAATCCTCCACCTCGAAGTGCAGCATCTCGCCCTCGCCGTAACGCACGCGAACCGCAACCTGTCCGTTCTGGGTAAACTTGACCGCGTTGCTGATCAAGTTCCACAGGATCTGACGCAGGCGGGTGCCGTCAGTCACCACCTTGTGCGGCAGCGGCAGAGTTGGCTCCATCACAAAGCGTAGCCCTTTCTGCTGCGCCTGCAGGCCGGAGAGGTTTTCCAGATCGGCAAGGAAGCTGGTGAAGTCCACCGGCTGGTTATCCAGCTGGACTTTGCGCCGCTCCATCTTATCCATGTCGATAATATCGTTGAAGATATTACCGAGCGTGACCGCTGAAACGTGGATTGTTTTCAGATATTTCTCCTGCTCGGTCGTCAGTTCGGTATCGAGCAGAATGCGGCTTAAGCCAACGATGCCGTTGAGCGGGGTACGCAGCTCATGGCTGATGGTGGAGATAAAGGTGGTCTTATCGCGGCTGGCGCGCTCCAGAGCATCCTGATAGCGCTTACGCTCGGTAATGTCTCGCCCGAAGCCCATCAGCCCGTGGCGTTTCCCGACGCGGTCGTAATAAGGCACTTTACGGATTTCAAAACAGGCTTTACGCCCGTCCGGGTAGTCGAGCCACTGTTCGTAGGTCAGGGAGACGTTATGACGGAATACCTTCTCATCGGTTTCGATAACTTTGGCGGCCGCCTCGGGTGAGTAGACGTCCTGCGGACGCAGGCTGACGAGCTGCTTTTCGCTTTTACCGGTCAGGAGCTCCATCGCCCGGTTACAGCCTGAGAACTCTTTGTCTTCATTACGGTAGAAGACCAGATCCGGGGAGGCATCGAGGAACGAGCGCAGGAATGAGGATTGCTGCTCAAGCTGGATCTGCGTCTGCTCGCGCTCTTTCATTTCGATTTTCAGCTGTTCCAGCGTGGTCTGGCGCTCGGCCTCCGCTTTTACGCGGTCTGAGATCTCCTGGTTCAGTTGGGCAATGTTATCTTTCAGCTGCACGTTGAGCTTCAAATCGCGCTCGCGCATCTCCTCCAGCTTTTCCACCAACCGGGTTAGCCGCTGGCGGGACTCTTCCAGCTGTTCAACCACCACCGAGAGGAAATAGACCGCCCAGGGGGTGATCAGCAGGCCGAAGAAAATAGACCGGATGAGGTCAATGCTCTCAACCTGGCCGTGCAGGACCATGGTAATGGCCATCTGCACCACAATCGCCAGCACCACCAGCGCCAGCGCCAGCAACAGGGAGAAGCGGACCAGGCCAAGCTTCATCATCAGATCGACATAGTATTGCGCCAGTAACCGAATTTGCTTCATAGGGGATCTCTTCACGACGTCATCGCACAATAATACTCAAATTCCAGGCAAGACGTTGAAGGTTGTGCAAAAAAGTGAGGGGTAAAACAGAGGAGGCACCTCACCTCCCAAAGGAGGAGATGAGGTGTGTAGGGTCAGGAGCGCTTCAACAGCATCCAGAGACTGATCAGGAAGAAGGAGGCGCTCGGCAGTAGCGCGCCGATAATTGGCGGGATACCGTAAACCAGCGTCAGCGGACCGAAGATCTGATCGAGAACGTAGAAAACAAAGCCGAAGCTGATGCCGGTGACGACGCGTACCCCCATGGGAACGCTACGCAGCGGGCCGAAGATAAACGACAGCGCCATCAGCATCATCACCGCCACGGAAAGCGGCTGGAAGATCTTGCTCCACATATTGAGCTGGTAACGTCCGGCGTCCTGGCCGCTCGACTTCAGGTACTTCACGTAGTTGTGCAGCCCGCTGATGGACAGCGCATCCGGATCGAGGGCTACTACGCCGAGCTTGTCGGGGGTCAGGTTGGTTTTCCAGGTGCCAGTGACCGTTTGCGAACCGGTGATCTGCTTTGGATCCTGCAGGTTTGACTCATCCACCTGGGACAGACGCCAGACCTTTTTATCGGTATCGAAGGTGGCCGACGTGGCATAACGAACCGCCTGCAAACGGCGCTGATCGTTAAAACTGTAGATGCTCACGCCGCCGAGCGTGTTATCGCCGGTAACACGTTCGATATAGACAAAGTTATTGCCGTCTTTCGCCCACAGCCCCTGCTGAGTAGAGAGCAGCGAGCCGCCATACATCATCTGTGCGCGATAGTTACGCGCCATCTGCTCGCCCTGCGGTGCAACCCACTCGCCCATCGCCATCGTCAGCAATACCAGCGGGATTGCGGTTTTCATCACTGACAGCGCAACCTGCATACGGGTAAAGCCCGACGCCTGCATTACCACCAGCTCACTGCGCTGCGCCAGCATCCCCAGCCCCAGCAGGGCGCCTAACAGCGCCGCCATCGGGAAGAAGATTTGCACATCTTTCGGAATGCTGAGCAGGGTATACATACCCGCCCCCAACGCATCATAGCTCCCCTGCCCGGCCTTTTTCAGCTGGTCGACAAACTTGATGATGGCGGAGAGAGACACCAGCATGAATAACGTCATCATGATGGTGGTAAAAATGGTTTTACCGATATAGCGGTCAAGAACGCCAAACGCCTGCATTACACCGCTCCTTTACGCGTAAACCGGGCTCGTACACGGCGCATCGGCACGGTATCCCACAGGTTGAGGATGACGGCCAACAGCAGATAGAGTCCGTTAATCACCCAGGTCCAGATAAACGGGTCGATTTTTCCTTTACCGCCATTCGATTTGATCGAGGTTTGCAGCAGGAAGAACACCAGATACAGCAGCATCGCGGGCAGCATGGAAAGCACGCGGCCCTGGCGTGGGTTGACCACGCTGAGCGGCACCACCATCAACGCCATCATAAAGACGGTGAATACCAGAGTAATACGCCAGTGCAGCTCCGCGCGGGCACGATTGGTATCGGTATTGATCAGCGTACGCATGCTCATCTGCTCAGTATCGCTGGGATCCAGCGCCACCGCCTGATGACCAATAATCGCCTGATAGTTCTGGAAGTCGGTGATGCGGAAGTCGCGCAGCAGCGCCGTGCCCTCAAAGCGGGTGCCTTTATTCAGGGTCACGATCTGCGAACCGTCTTTACCCTGCGCGAGCTGACCGGAGTCGGCTACCACCACCGACGGACGAGCATTTCCTTTAGGGCGGATTTGCGCGAGGAAAACCTCGTTAAAGCTGCTGCCATCCACGCTTTCGATAAACAGCACGGAATTACCATCTGTAGCCTGCTGGAACTGCCCCTGCGCCAGTGCGGCCATGCCGGGGTTCGCTTTCGCTTCAGCCAGCACCTCATCCTGATGACGGGAAGAGACAGGACCAGCCCACATCACGTTCACCGCGGCGACGATGCCGGTAAACAGCGCCAGGACCATGGCGGCCTTAATCAGAACCGCTTTACTCAAACCACAGGCATGCATGACGGTGATTTCGCTTTCGGTATAGAGTTTACCGAGCGTCATCAGCAGTCCGAGGAAAAGGCTTAATGGCAGGATAAGCTGCGCCATTTCAGGCACGCCTAACCCAAGCAGAGAAAGCACCAGATTTGTGGGAATTTCGCCGTCGACAGCCGCGCCGAGGATCCTCACCAGTTTCTGACAGAAAAAGATCAGAAGCAGGATGAAGAGTATCGCCAGCTGGCTTTTTAGCGTCTCCCGCACCAGATATCTTATGATTATCACATTAAATACGCCCGTAAAAACCCGTCTTTTTGCAGGAAAATCGCTTGTTTCATGGCTTAAACGTCATTTATTCTCTTGAGTCGTCGAAATCATCGCTAAGATTAGAACACCCGGCGGATTCGCGCTTCAGCAGTTGCTATGACGTGTCGAAACCGTAATAACGTAAGATTAACACGAAGTCACCGCAACAGCGGGCATGAGTTACGAAAGGTTTCAATTCTATCCGTAGCTGCTGCTGTTGTCTTTAAGATTCAGGAGCGTAGTTCATGGAGTTCAGTGTAAAAAGCGGTAGCCCGGAGAAACAGCGGAGTGCCTGCATCGTTGTCGGCGTGTTTGAACCCCGCAGACTCTCTCCGATCGCAGAGCAGCTCGATAAAATCAGTGACGGCTACATCAGCGCCCTGCTGCGCCGTGGCGAGCTGGAAGGCAAACCGGGACAGACGCTGCTGCTGCATCATGTGCCGAACGTACTGTCCGAGCGTATCCTGCTGATTGGCTGTGGCAAAGAGCGCGAGCTGGATGAGCGCCAGTACAAACAGGTTATTCAGAAAACGATTAATACGCTGAATGATACTGGCTCAATGGAGGCCGTGTGTTTCCTGACCGAACTGCACGTCAAAGGCCGCAACACCTACTGGAAAGTGCGTCAGGCGGTTGAGACAGCAAAAGAGACGCTGTACAGCTTTGATCAGCTGAAAACCACCAAAAGCGAACCCCGTCGTCCGCTGCGTAAAATGGTCTTTAACGTCCCGACCCGTCGTGAGCTGACCAGCGGCGAGCGCGCCATCCAGCATGGTCTGGCCATCGCTGCCGGGATCAAGGCTGCGAAAGACCTCGGCAATATGCCGCCAAACATCTGTAACGCGGGTTATCTCGCCTCCCAGGCGCGCCAGCTGGCAGACTCCTACAGCAAAAACGTTGTTACCCGCGTGATTGGCGAGCAGCAGATGAAAGAGCTGGGTATGCACTCCTATCTGGCCGTCGGGAACGGTTCACAAAATGAATCCCTGATGTCGGTCATTGAGTATAAGGGCAGCCCGTCTGAAGATGTGCGTCCGATTGTACTGGTCGGTAAAGGCCTGACCTTCGACTCCGGCGGTATCTCTATCAAGCCTGCCGAAGGCATGGACGAGATGAAGTACGACATGTGCGGTGCGGCAGCGGTCTACGGCGTGATGCGCATGGTCGCGGAACTCCAGCTGCCAATCAACGTGATCGGCGTGCTGGCCGGCTGTGAAAACATGCCGGGTGGTCGCGCCTATCGTCCTGGCGACGTGCTCACCACCATGTCGGGGCAGACCGTGGAAGTGCTGAACACCGACGCTGAAGGCCGTCTGGTGCTTTGCGACGTACTGACCTACGTTGAGCGCTTCGAGCCAGAAGCGGTGATTGACGTGGCAACTCTGACCGGCGCCTGTGTAATTGCGCTGGGGCATCACATCACCGGTCTGATGTCGAACCACAACCCGTTGGCCCACGAGCTGATTGGCGCCTCTGAACAGGCGGGTGACCGTGCGTGGCGTCTGCCGATGGCCGATGAGTACCAGGAGCAGCTGGAGTCCAACTTTGCGGATATGGCCAACATCGGTGGGCGTCCTGGCGGAGCCATTACTGCCGCCTGCTTCCTGGCGCGCTTTACCCGCAAATACAACTGGGCCCACCTGGACATCGCCGGTACCGCATGGCGTTCCGGTAAAGCCAAAGGCGCTACCGGCCGCCCTGTTGCTCTGCTGTCGCAGTTCCTGCTGAACCGCGCCGGGTTTAACGGCGAAGAGTAATTCATCGTCTGTTGCCCGGTGGCGCTACGCTTACCGGGCCTACGGAAAATGCCGTTTGTAGGCCGGGTAAGCATAGCGCCACCCGGCTTTGCATTTAAATCCAAAACAAGAAGCCCCATATATGAAAAACGCAACGTTCTATCTTCTGGACAATGACACGCAACAGGATGGCTTAAGCGCCGTCGAACAGCTGGTGTGTGAGATTGCCGCAGAACGTTGGCGCGGTGGAAAACGCGTGCTCATTGCCTGCGAAGATGAACAGCAGGCCATCCGTCTGGATGAAGCCCTGTGGGCACGACCGTCAGAAAGTTTTGTTCCGCATAATCTCGCGGGGGAAGGACCGCGCGGTGGCGCGCCGGTGGAGATCGCCTGGCCGCAAAAACGCAACAGCAGCCCGCGGGATATTTTAATCAGCCTGCGTACCGGCTTTGCAGATTTTGCCACCGCTTTCACAGAAGTGGTAGACTTTGTCCCTCACGAAGATTCTTTGAAACAACTGGCGCGCGAACGCTATAAAGCGTACCGCCTGGCTGGTTTTAACCTGAATACGGCAACCTGGAAATAATGGAAAAGACATACAACCCACGCGATATCGAACAGCCGCTTTACGAGCACTGGGAACAGCAGGGCTATTTCAAGCCTAACGGCGATGAAAGCAAAGAGTCCTTCTGCATCATGATCCCGCCGCCGAACGTCACCGGCAGTTTGCATATGGGTCATGCCTTCCAGCAGACCATCATGGACACCATGATCCGTTACCAGCGCATGCAGGGTAAAAACACCCTGTGGCAGGCCGGTACTGACCACGCGGGTATTGCTACCCAGATGGTGGTCGAACGCAAGATTGCCGCTGAAGAAGGTAAAACCCGTCACGACTACGGCCGCGACGCCTTTATCGACAAAATCTGGCAGTGGAAAGCAGAATCCGGCGGCACCATTACCCGTCAGATGCGCCGTCTCGGTAACTCCGTGGACTGGGAGCGCGAGCGCTTCACCATGGACGAAGGTCTTTCCAACGCCGTAAAAGAAGTGTTCGTCCGTCTGTATAAAGAAGACCTGATTTACCGCGGCAAGCGCCTGGTAAACTGGGACCCGAAACTGCGCACCGCCATCTCTGACCTGGAAGTGGAAAACCGCGAGTCTAAAGGCTCCATGTGGCACATCCGCTATCCGCTGGCCGACGGTGCGAAAACCGCAGACGGTAAAGATTATCTGGTGGTCGCCACCACGCGTCCGGAAACCCTGCTGGGCGATACCGGCGTAGCCGTGAACCCGGAAGATCCGCGTTATAAAGATCTGATTGGCAAGTTCGTGGTGCTGCCGCTGGTAAACCGCCGCATTCCGATTGTGGGCGATGAACACGCTGACATGGAAAAAGGCACCGGCTGCGTGAAGATCACCCCGGCGCACGACTTTAACGACTACGAAGTCGGTCGTCGTCACGCCCTGCCGATGATTAACATCCTGACCTTTGATGGCGACATCCGTGAAAGCGCGGAAGTGTATGACACCAAAGGCGAAGAGTCTGACGTTTATTCCAGCGACATCCCGGCTGAGTTCCAGAAGCTGGAGCGTTTTGCCGCGCGTAAAGCAGTGGTTGCCGCTGTTGATGCTCTGGGCCTGCTGGAAGAGATCAAACCGCACGACCTCACCGTTCCTTACGGTGACCGTGGCGGCGTGGTGATCGAACCGATGCTGACCGACCAGTGGTACGTCCGCGCCGACGTGCTGGCGAAACCGGCGGTTGAAGCGGTTGAGAACGGTAGCATCCAGTTCGTACCGAAACAGTACGAAAACATGTACTTCTCCTGGATGCGCGATATTCAGGACTGGTGTATCTCCCGTCAGCTGTGGTGGGGTCACCGCATTCCGGCGTGGTATGACAACGAAGGCAACGTCTACGTTGGTCGCACTGAAGACGAAGTGCGTCAGGAAAACAACCTGAGCGCTGACGTTGCCCTGCGTCAGGACGAGGACGTGCTGGACACCTGGTTCTCCTCCGCGCTGTGGACCTTCTCCACGCTCGGCTGGCCAGAGAACACCGACGCGCTGCGTCAGTTCCACCCAACCAGCGTGATGGTGTCAGGCTTCGACATTATCTTCTTCTGGATCGCCCGCATGATCATGATGACCATGCACTTCATCAAAGATGAAGACGGCAAGCCGCAGGTTCCGTTCCATACCGTCTACATGACCGGTCTGATCCGTGACGACGAAGGCCAGAAGATGTCCAAGTCCAAGGGTAACGTTATTGACCCGCTGGACATGGTTGACGGTATCTCGCTGGAAGACCTGCTGGAGAAACGTACCGGCAACATGATGCAGCCGCAGCTGGCTGAGAAGATCCGCAAGCGTACCGAGAAGCAGTTCCCGGACGGCATCGAGCCACACGGCACCGACGCCCTGCGTTTCACCCTGGCGGCGCTGGCCTCTACCGGTCGTGACATCAACTGGGACATGAAGCGTCTGGAAGGTTACCGCAACTTCTGTAACAAGCTGTGGAACGCCAGCCGCTTTGTGCTGATGAACACCGAAGATCAGGATTGCGGCTTTAACGGCGGCGAAATGACCCTGTCGCTGGCCGACCGCTGGATCCTGGCGGAATTCAACCAGACCACTAAAGCGTTCCGTGAGGCGCTGGATAGCTATCGCTTCGATATCGCGGCAGGCATCCTGTACGAGTTCACCTGGAACCAGTTCTGTGACTGGTACCTGGAGCTGACCAAACCGGTAATGAACGGCGGAACTGAAGCGGAACTGCGCGGCACGCGCAATACCCTGATTACCGTGCTGGAAGGTCTGCTGCGCCTGGCGCACCCGATCATCCCGTTCATCACCGAAACCATCTGGCAGCGTGTGAAGGTCATTGCCGGTATCAGTGCCGACACCATCATGCTGCAGCCGTTCCCGGAATTCGATGCTGCGCAGGTTGATGAGGCCGCAGCCGCCGATACCGAGTGGCTGAAGCAGGCGATCGTTGCCGTGCGTAACATCCGTGCAGAGATGAACATCTCCCCGGGTAAACCGCTGGCGCTGCTGCTGCGTGGCTGCAGCGAGGCGGCGGTTCGTCGCGTCACCGAGAACAGCACCTTCCTGCAGACCATGGCACGTCTGGAGAGCATCACCGTGCTGCCTGCGGATGATAAAGGTCCGGTCTCCGTGACCAAAATCATCGACGGCGCCGAGCTGCTGATCCCGATGGCTGGCCTGGTTGACAAAGATGCTGAGCTGGCACGTCTGGCGAAAGAAGTGGCCAAAGTCGAAATCGAAATCGGTAAGATCGAAAGCAAACTGTCTAACGAAGGCTTTGTCGCCCGCGCACCGGAAGCGGTTATCGCTAAAGAGCGTGAGCGTCTGGTTGGTTTCGCCGATGCGAAAGCGAAACTGATTGAGCAACAGGCTGTCATTAGCGCGCTGTGATGAGTGAAGCTATGCATGTAAATGCCTCTGTAACGGCGCATCTGCGCCGTATCACCGCCACGGATAACCCGGCAATTGCCGGCGTTATCCGCCGGGTATCAGCCGAATACGGCCTGACGGCCGATAAAGGCTATACCGTTGCGGATCCCAATCTCGACGAACTGTATTCGGTGTACAGCCAGCCGGGGCATGCCTATTGGGTTGTTGAGCAGAACGGCCAGGTTGTGGGTGGCGGCGGCGTTGCGCCGCTCTCCTGCAGCGAGCCGGACATCTGCGAACTGCAAAAAATGTACTTCCTGCCCGTCGTCCGTGGACAAGGCTTAGCAAAAAAACTGGCGTTACAGGCGCTGGATCATGCCCGCGAGCAGGGTTTTAAACGCTGCTATCTCGAAACCACTGCCTTTCTGACCGACGCCATCAGACTGTACGAACATCTCGGCTTTGAGCATATCGACCAGCCGCTGGGATGTACCGGACATGTTGATTGCGAAGTGCGGATGTTAAAAACGTTATAATTCCTTTCCTGCCCCCTTCTGTTAAGCGACTGTAAACTGAATGCTCTACACTCTCAGTTCCACACCATCAGGGGGTAATATCATGTCGAAGATAAAAAGCTACGCCGCACCGCAGGCGGGTGCAGAGCTTGAGCTGTACGAATACGATGCGGGCGAGCTGAAAGCAGAAGACGTTGAAGTTCAGGTCGATTACTGCGGGGTCTGCCATTCCGATCTGTCTATGATCGACAATGAATGGGGCTTCTCGCAATACCCGCTGATTGCCGGGCACGAAGTCATTGGCCGCGTGGTGGCCCTGGGCAGTGCCGCGCAGGAAAAAGGGCTGAAGGTTGGCCAGCGCGTGGGCATTGGCTGGACCGCACGCAGCTGCGGTCACTGTGACGCCTGTATCAGCGGCAACCAGATTAACTGTCTGGAAGGCGCCACGCCTACCATCCTCAATAATGGCGGTTTCGCCGACAAACTGCGCGCCGACTGGCAGTGGGTCATTCCTCTCCCTGATCAGATCGATATCGAATCCGCCGGTCCACTGCTGTGCGGCGGGATCACGGTTTTCAAACCACTGCTGATGCACCATATCACCGCCACCAGCCGCGTGGGGGTCATTGGTATCGGTGGTCTGGGCCATATTGCCATCAAGCTTCTGCATGCCATGGGCTGCGAAGTGACGGCGTTCAGTTCCAACCCGGCAAAAGAGCAAGAAGTGCTGGCAATGGGGGCTGATAAGGTGGTGAACAGCCGGGATCCTGAGCTGTTGAAAGCCCTGGCAGGTCAGTTTGATTTAATCATCAATACCGTGAACGTCGATCTCGACTGGCAGCCGTACTTTGAAGCGCTGGCCTACGGCGGCAACTTCCATACCGTCGGTGCCGTCCTGAAGCCACTGCCGGTTCCTGCGTTCACGCTGATTGGCGGCGATCGCAGCGTATCGGGTTCTGCAACAGGCACACCTTATGAGCTGCGTAAGCTGATGAAGTTTGCCGGCCGCACCAAAGTCTCTCCGACCATCGAGATGTATCCGATGTCGAAAATCAACGAAGCGCTCCAGCACGTTCGTGACGGCAAAGCCCGTTACCGCGTGGTGCTGAAAGCAGACTTTTAAGCTGTTGTTGCCCGGTAGCGCTACGCTTACCGGGCATTTAACCACTACCGCACTAACGCGCCAAACACCTCGGCCACCGCCACCGCGCCAGGATCGGCTACCCCATCGAGATTCTCCTTATTCACATAGGACGAGCGCCCCGCTCCGGCTTTGCTCATGCTTGCTGTGGCATCAGCGCCCTGCTGCGCCGCACTGGCGGCGGCCTCAAGATCCCCGCTCTGCAGCGCTTCCAGCGCGGGCTGGAGTGCGTCGATCAAGGTACGATCGCCGCGATCGGCCCCGCCATAATGTTTCATTTGCGCAAGTCCGGTCAGTAAGGCATCGGGCAAGGACTTACCGCCACGCAGCGCCTGCCCGGCGGCGGTAAAGAAGATCGACATCAACACCCCGCTCGATCCCCCCATCACCGTCGCCAGCCGCTCCCCCACCACCAGCAACAATTGCGGCAGATCGTTCAGCGGCAGGCGTTCCTCTTCAAGCCATTGCGCAATATCCCGCGCGCCTTGCGCAAAGGTCGATCCCGTATCGCCGTCCCCTACTTTCGCATCCAGGGCATTAAGGCGATTTTCCAGGGCGATTAAGCAGCCCGTGGCAGCGGCGAGATACCGCGCAACGTTTGCGTTCGCCGACGGCGTAAACTCCACGCTGTCATGCAGCGGAGTGTGCGTCAGCGTGCGCAGCGGCGCGAAGGCCACCGGCTTTTGCCAGCCCAGCGTCTCCACCGGCGCGGTAATCGCCTGCTCAAAGGCCGGATTCAGCTTCAGCAGGGATAACGAAAAGCCTTTCATGTCCAGCGAACTCACCAGCGGCGCCGGGCCAATCAACCAGGCGATCTGATCCTTCAGGGCCGAATGCGCCAGCTCTTTGGCCAGCAGTGCCATCTCCAGCGCCGAGACGCCGCCGAGGTTATTGATCAGCACGGCCAGCCGCCCAACACCTGCCTGCGCAAGCAAGGGTTTCACCAGCGTATCGATAATCGCCCTGCTGTTTTGCGTCTCGACCACCGAGGCCCCGGGCTCACCGTGGATCCCAAGCCCCAGCTCAACATGGCCTTTCCTGATACGCCCCTCTTCATCGTCGCTGCCCGGCAGGTTGCAGGTCTGCATCGCTACGCCCAGGCTCCAGAGGTTGTCGCAGGCCTGACGAGCCATGTCCCGCACCTCATTTAACGATTTCCCCTGTTCGGCGGCGTACCCGGCAATCTTATGCACCAGCGCGGTTCCGGCGATGCCGCGCGGCTGTTTGTTATCCAGGAGGGCGATATCATCGGCCACAATCACCATCTCCACTTTGAGCCCAAGGCACCTGGCTTTTTCCGCCGCGAGGCCAAAGTTGAGGCGATCCCCGGTGTAGTTTTTGACGATCAGCAGACAGCCACGATCGCCCGTCACCGCCACGATGGCATTCAGCACCGCCTCTACGCTCGGTGAAGCAAACAGATCGCCACAGACGGCAGCAGTCAGCATCCCTTTACCCACAAATCCCGCATGCGCCGGTTCATGGCCGGATCCGCCCCCGGAAATCACCGCCACGCGGCTTTTATCCCAGTCGGCGCGCACCACGACGCGGATAGCCGGATCGCTATCCAGTTTGACGAGATTGCCATGCGGGGCGGAAATGAGCATACCTTCAATGGCGTCATTAACCAGCTGTTTGCGGTCGTTAAAGAAGAATCTGGACATAGCTTTCCAATATGTTGTTTACCCTGTGTAAAAGCATAGTCCGCGTTGCGTAATGCGCCGCAAAGTCAGAAATTGACCCGCTCTTTTTACCGTCAGGTTGCCTATACTCCACGCAGGACTGAACGAGGAAGCCGATCATGAGTACACCCCTGCTGATTGCCCGGACGCTGGATAACGAACTCTATCTCCTGCCCGCAATGGCAAACCGTCATGGCCTGATTACCGGCGCTACCGGCACGGGTAAAACGGTGACGCTGCAAAAGCTGGCCGAGTCATTTTCAGGTATCGGCGTGCCGGTATTTATGTCTGACGTGAAAGGCGATCTCAGCGGTGTTGCCCGGGAGGGTGTCGGCTCAGAGAAGCTTCTTGAACGGTTGAACAATATCGGCATCACCGACTGGCAACCGGAGAGTAATCCGGTGGTGGTCTGGGATATTTTCGGTGAAAAAGGCCATCCGGTGCGCGCCACCGTGTCCGATCTCGGCCCGCTATTGCTGGCGCGTCTGCTCGATCTGAACGAGGTACAGTCCGGCGTGCTGAACATCATCTTCCGCATTGCCGACGATCAGGGGCTACTGCTGCTCGACTTCAAAGATCTGCGGGCCATTACCCAATACATCGGGGATAACGCCAAATCGTTTCAGAATCAGTACGGCAATATCAGCAGCGCCTCCGTGGGGGCTATCCAGCGCGGTTTGCTGACGCTGGAACAACAGGGCGCCGAACACTTCTTTGGCGAGCCTATGCTGGATATCAAAGACTGGATGCGTACCGACAGCAACGGCAAAGGCATCATCAATATCCTCAGTGCAGAGAAGCTCTACCAGATGCCGAAGCTCTACGCGGCCAGCCTGCTTTGGATGCTCTCCGAGCTCTTTGAGCAACTGCCTGAAGCCGGCGACCTGGAAAAACCGAAGCTGGTCTTCTTCTTTGACGAAGCGCATCTGCTGTTCAGCGATGCGCCACAGGTGCTGCTGGACAAGATCGAGCAGGTGATCCGCCTGATCCGCTCCAAAGGGGTGGGCGTTTATTTTGTTTCGCAGAATCCGTCTGATATTCCCGACAACGTGCTGGGCCAGCTGGGCAATCGCGTCCAGCATGCGCTGCGCGCCTTTACGCCGAAAGACCAGAAGGCGGTGAAAGCCGCTGCGCAGACCATGCGCGCCAACCCCGCCTTTGATACCGAAGCGGCTATTCAGGCGCTGGGAACCGGCGAGGCGCTGATCTCCTTTCTCGATGCCAAAGGCAGCCCGTCAGTGGTGGAGCGCGCGATGGTTATCGCCCCCAACTCCCGGATGGGACCGGTGAGCGACGATGAGCGTAACGGGCTGATCAACCATTCGCCTGTCTACGGAAAGTACGAGGATCGGGTGGACAGAGAGTCTGCCTTTGAGATGCTGCAAAAAGGGGTGCAAGCCAGTACGGCGCAGCAGGAGGCCCCCGCCGCGAAAGGCCAGTCCGTTGCGGTCGATGACGGGATCCTCGGCGGGTTGAAGGACATCCTGTTTGGCAGCACCGGTCCACGCGGTGGTAAACGCGACGGGGTGGTGCAAACCATGGCGAAAAGCGCGGCGCGTCAGGTGACGAATCAGATTGTACGCGGTGTGCTGGGCAGCTTATTAGGCGGACGCCGAAGATAACGCGGGCACCCAGGGTGCGCCCAGCGCCGAGCCCTGAACCCCATGCGCGTTCAGATAGCGGTCCAGCTCCACCATCCCCGTCCAGCGGTTCTCGCACCACAGCGGTGCCAGCAGCGTTGGGCGGCGGGCGCTGGCGGAGATGCGGTGATACACCACTTCCGACGGCGTGTGGCGGATCATCTCCCCGGCCGTCACTACATACTCGTTCAGCTCGATACCGTTCAGTCGCCCGGCCTCCCAGGCTTTAGCCATAATGCTTCCCGTCACGATATGCAGCGGGTGCAGCTTAATACCATCAAGGCCGGTCTCCACCACCTTATGCAGGGTTTCCAGGGCGTGGGATTGCCCTTCACCCGGCAGGCCGACAATCAGATGGGTACAGACCTTCAGCCCGCGTTCCCGCGCCAGTCGGGTGGTACGTTGATAGCAGGCAAAATCGTGGCCGCGATTAATACGATGCAGCGTTTTATCGTGCGCGGTCTGCAAGCCCAGCTCCAGCCAGATCTCATACCCCTGCTCTTTGTATTCGCTGAGCAGATCGAGTACCGCCTCCGGCACGCAGTCAGGCCGGGTGCCGACACAGAGTCCGACGATATTGGCCTGGCTCACCGCCTGTTGATACATCGAGCGCAGCACCTGTACTTCTGCCCATGTGCTGGTATAGGCCTGAAAATAGGCCAGATACTGTTTCGCCCGATTCACCAGCGCCGACTGGTGGGCAAGCTGCGCCGCAATGGACTGATGCTGCTGCGCTTCATCGGCAAACGAGGCCACATTACAGAAGGTACAGCCGCCGCGCCCGATAGTACCGTCGCGATTCGGGCAGCTAAAACCCCCGTGCAGCGACAGCTTATGAACCTTTTGCCCGTACCGGCGTGAAAGATCCCCACCAAACATATTGACTAATTTCTGTAACTGCATAATCTGATAGACCGCCCCGTTGAAAGGGGGCAAGCCTGCCATTTTTAACCTCCGACGGCGATGACCTGGATCAATCGTCCCGGCGTGCTTTTATCCTTTGCATAATTAACCAAGATAATTGCAATTTCATTCATCGCCTTTCTAATTACTTTTCCTTATGTTCTGCAGGATTTTTTCATTTATATCGTCTGCGCTGAAAAACAGTGACATCATGCGGGCTTTCCCCCTGTGGTAGGATTATATCCTGCTTAAATCGCACTATTCAGCATGCTACAGCGATAATACCGCTTTCATATAGTGAGTCAGATCACACTACCTTAAAGCCCACAGGAAGGTTGCAGGGATGTGAAACACGTTAAATAACTAACAAAATCAGATTGATAACCTCCCCTTAGCACATTTCTGTATAAATAAGATTGCCATTTGACCTGTGTACGGATTCCCGATAAGTTGGAAATCCGCTGGAAGCTTTCTGGATGAGCAGCCTGCTCATCATATTTATGCAGTAGTTGAGATTCCCTCTGAAGCAAGTCCTCAAACTTGTTTGACCTGTGCGAAAAGGATATTAAGAGGGCGAATGCGAGGTACGCGTATGAAACGCAAACCCCGTCGCCGCGCTCTTGCTGTGCCTGTGCGCCACGGTCCAGAGAGAAGTCCCGAAGAGCCTGGGGAGGTTCACTGATATGTTGTACGATAAATCCCTTGAGAAGGATAACTGTGGTTTCGGCCTGATCGCCCACATAGAAGGCGAACCTAGCCACAAGGTAGTGCGTACCGCTATACACGCACTGGCCCGTATGCAGCACCGTGGCGCTATCCTTGCGGATGGTAAAACCGGAGACGGTTGCGGTCTGCTGCTGCAAAAACCGGATCGTTTCTTTCGCATCGTGGCGGAAGAGCGCGGCTGGCGTTTAGCCAAAAACTACGCTGTCGGCATGCTGTTCCTGAATCAGGACGCGGAAAAAGCAGCTATCTCACGCCGCATCGTCGAAGAAGAACTTCAACGCGAAACCCTGTCTATCGTCGGCTGGCGCGAAGTGCCCACCAACGAAGGGGTACTCGGTGAAATCGCCCTCTCCTCGCTGCCTCGTATCGAGCAAATTTTTGTCAACGCGCCTGCGGGCTGGCGTCCACGTGATATGGAACGCCGCCTGTTTATCGCCCGTCGCCGCATTGAAAAACGTCTCCAGGAAGATAAAGAGTTCTACGTCTGTAGCCTCTCGAACCTGGTGAACATCTATAAAGGTCTGTGTATGCCGGCTGACCTGCCGCGCTTCTACCTGGACCTGGCGGACCTGCGTCTGGAATCGGCCATTTGCCTGTTCCACCAGCGCTTCTCCACCAACACCGTACCACGCTGGCCGCTGGCTCAGCCGTTCCGCTATCTGGCGCACAACGGTGAAATCAACACCATCACCGGTAACCGCCAGTGGGCCCGCGCCCGTACCTATAAATTCCAGACCCCGCTGATCCCGGATCTGCACGATGCAGCGCCGTTCGTCAACGAAACCGGCTCTGACTCCAGTTCAATGGATAACATGCTGGAGCTGCTGCTGGCCGGCGGGATGGACATCGTTCGCGCCATGCGCCTGTTGGTTCCGCCAGCCTGGCAGAACAACCCGGATATGGATCCTGAACTGCGTTCCTTCTTCGACTTCAACTCCATGCACATGGAGCCGTGGGATGGTCCGGCCGGTATCGTCATGTCCGACGGGCGCTTTGCGGCCTGTAATCTCGACCGTAACGGCCTGCGCCCGGCGCGCTACGTCATCACTAAAGACAAGCTGATCACCTGCGCCTCTGAAGTGGGGATCTGGGATTACCAGCCTGACGAAGTGGTCGAAAAAGGCCGCGTAGGGCCTGGCGAACTGATGGTGATCGACACCCGTGGCGGTCGCATTCTGCACTCCGCGGAAACCGATAACGACCTGAAAAGCCGTCATCCGTACAAAGAGTGGATGGAGAAAAACGTTCGCCGTCTGGTGCCGTTTGAAGATCTGCCGGATCAGGACGTGGGCAGCCGCGAGCTGGATGATGATACCCTCGCCAGCTACCAGAAACAGTTTAACTACAGCGCGGAAGAGCTGGACTCCGTTATCCGCGTGCTGGGTGAAAACGGCCAGGAAGCGGTCGGCTCCATGGGTGACGATACCCCGTTTGCCGTGCTCTCCAGCCAGCCGCGTATCATTTACGACTACTTCCGCCAGCAGTTTGCGCAGGTAACTAACCCGCCAATCGATCCGCTGCGTGAAGCCCACGTGATGTCTCTGGCCACCAGCATCGGTCGTGAGATGAACGTCTTCTGCGAAGCCGAAGGCCAGGCCCACCGTCTGACCTTTAAATCGCCGATCCTGCTGTACTCCGATTTCAAACAGCTCACCACCATGCAAGAGGAGCACTACCGCGCCGACACGCTCGATATTACGTTCGACGCGACCGAAGCGACCCTCGAAGAGACGGTGAAGGCGCTGTGTGATAAAGCGGAACAGATGGTGCGTAACGGTACCGTTCTGCTGGTGCTGTCCGACCGCAACATTGCGAAGAACCGTCTGCCGGTTCCGGCGCCAATGGCCGTCGGTGCTATCCAGACGCGTCTGGTTGATAAGAGCCTGCGCTGCGACGCCAACATCATTGTGGAAACCGCAAGCGCACGTGACCCGCACCACTTCGCGGTGCTGCTGGGCTTCGGTGCGACGGCAATTTATCCGTACCTGGCCTACGAAACGCTGGCAAAACTGGTCGACGGCCAGGCCATCGACAAAGATTACCGTACCGTGATGCTGAACTACCGTAACGGCATCAACAAAGGCCTGTACAAGATCATGTCCAAGATGGGCATCTCGACCATCGCCTCTTACCGCTGCTCGAAGCTGTTCGAAGCTGTCGGTCTGCATGACGATGTTGCCGACCTGTGCTTCCAGGGCGTGATCAGCCGTATCGGCGGTGCGGGCTTTAGCGACTTCCAGCAGGATCTGCTGAACCTCTCCAAACGCGCCTGGCTGGCACGTAAACCGCTGGATCAGGGCGGGCAGCTGAAGTATGTCCACGGCGGCGAATACCACGCCTATAACCCGGACGTGGTGCGCACCCTGCAACAGGCCGTCCAGAGCGGCGAGTACAGCGATTATCAGCAGTATGCTGAGCTGGTGAACAACCGTCCGGCGGCCACGCTGCGCGATCTGCTGGCAGTGAACCCGGGCGATACCGCGGTGAGCATCAATGATGTTGAACCGGCGAGTGAACTGTTCAAACGCTTTGATACCGCCGCGATGTCTATCGGCGCGCTGAGTCCGGAAGCCCACGAAGCCCTGGCAGAAGCGATGAACAGCATCGGCGGGAACTCCAACTCCGGCGAAGGCGGTGAAGATCCGGCGCGCTACGGCACCAACAAAGTGTCGCGCATCAAGCAGGTCGCTTCTGGTCGCTTCGGGGTGACCCCGGCGTACCTGGTTAATGCCGACGTGATTCAGATTAAAGTTGCCCAGGGTGCGAAACCGGGCGAAGGCGGTCAGTTACCGGGTGACAAAGTGACCCCGTACATCGCCAAACTGCGCTACTCGGTGCCGGGCGTGACGCTGATCTCCCCGCCGCCGCACCACGATATCTACTCTATCGAGGATCTGGCGCAGCTGATTTTCGACCTGAAACAGGTCAACCCGAAAGCGATGATCTCCGTGAAGCTGGTCTCCGAGCCGGGTGTGGGCACTATCGCCACCGGTGTGGCGAAAGCCTATGCGGATCTCATCACCATCGCCGGTTACGACGGCGGTACTGGTGCAAGCCCGCTCTCCTCCGTGAAATATGCGGGTTGTCCGTGGGAACTGGGCCTGGTGGAAACCCAGCAGGCGCTGGTGGCTAACGGTCTGCGTCACAAGATCCGTCTGCAGGTGGATGGCGGTCTGAAAACTGGCCTCGACATCATCAAAGCGGCAATCCTCGGCGCAGAGAGCTTTGGCTTCGGTACCGGCCCGATGGTGGCGCTGGGCTGTAAATACCTGCGTATTTGTCACCTGAATAACTGCGCAACCGGTGTTGCAACCCAGGACGAGAAGCTGCGTAAGAACCACTACCATGGCCTGCCGTTCAAAGTGACCAACTACTTTGACTTCATCGCCCGCGAAACCCGCGAGCTGATGGCGCAGCTGGGCGTAACGCGTCTGGTGGATCTGATTGGCCGTACCGACCTGCTGAAAGAGCTGGAAGGGTTCACGGCTAAGCAGCAGAACCTGAAGCTGTCCCGTCTGCTGGAAACGGCTGAACCACATCCGGGCAAAGCGGTGTACTGCACCGAGAACAACCCACCGTTCGACAATGGCGTGCTGAACGCGCAGCTGTTGCAGCAGGCGAAGCCGTTTGTGGATGACAAGCAGAGCAAAACCTTCTGGTTTGATATTCGCAACACCGACCGTTCAGTAGGCGCAACGCTCTCGGGCTACATTGCACAGACGCACGGCGACCAGGGCCTGGCTGCCGACCCGATTACGGCGCACTTCAGCGGTACCGCAGGCCAGAGCTTTGGCGTGTGGAATGCGGGCGGCGTTGAGCTGTATCTGACCGGCGATGCCAACGACTACGTCGGTAAAGGCATGGCGGGCGGTCTGCTGGCGGTGCGTCCGCCGGTCGGCTCGGCCTTCCGCAGCTGTGATGCCAGCATCATCGGCAACACCTGTCTGTACGGTGCCACCGGTGGTCGTCTGTTTGCCGCTGGGCGTGCAGGTGAACGTTTCGCGGTGCGTAACTCCGGCGCCATCACCGTGGTGGAAGGCATCGGCGATAACGGCTGTGAATACATGACCGGTGGGATTGTCTGCGTGCTGGGCAAAACCGGCGTTAACTTCGGCGCAGGTATGACCGGTGGTTTCGCCTATGTCCTGGACGAAAGCGGTGACTTCCGCAAACGCGTGAACCCGGAACTGGTGGAAGTGCTGGATGTTGAAAGCCTGGCGATCCACGAGGAGCACCTGCGTGGTTTGATCACCGAGCACGTGCATCATACCGGTTCCGTGCGCGGCGAAGAGATCCTGGCCAACTGGCCGGCGTTCTCTGCGAAATTCGCGCTCGTTAAACCGAAGTCCAGCGATGTTAAAGCCCTGTTGGGTCACCGTAGTCGTAGCGCAGCAGAGCTGCGTGTGCAGGCGCAGTAAGGAATTCAGATGAGCCAGAATGTTTACCAGTTTATCGATCTGCAGCGTGTGGATCCGCCGAAGAAGCCGCTGAAGATCCGTAAAATTGAATTTGTTGAAATCTACGAGCCGTTTTCCGAAGGCCAGGCCAAAGCACAGGCAGACCGCTGCCTGTCCTGCGGCAACCCGTACTGCGAGTGGAAGTGTCCGGTCCATAACTACATCCCGAACTGGCTGAAGCTGGCCAACGAAGGGCGTATTTTCGAGGCCGCTGAGTTGTCTCACCAGACCAACACCCTGCCGGAAGTGTGCGGCCGCGTGTGTCCTCAGGATCGTCTGTGTGAAGGTTCCTGTACCCTGAATGACGAGTTCGGTGCAGTGACCATCGGCAACATCGAACGCTATATCAACGATAAAGCGTTCGAGATGGGCTGGCGCCCGGACATGACCGGCGTACGTCAGACCGACAAACGCGTGGCGATCATCGGTGCCGGTCCGGCAGGCCTGGCCTGCGCCGACGTGCTGACCCGTAACGGCGTGAAGGCGGTGGTATTTGACCGTCACCCGGAAATCGGCGGTCTGCTGACCTTCGGTATCCCGGCCTTCAAGCTGGAAAAAGAGGTCATGACCCGTCGCCGTGAGATCTTCACCGGCATGGGCATTGAGTTCAAACTGAATGTGGAAGTGGGCCGCGACGTGCAGCTCGACGATCTGCTGAAGGATTACGACGCCGTGTTCCTGGGCGTCGGTACCTATCAGTCGATGCGTGGCGGGCTGGAAAACGAAGATGCCACAGGCGTATTCGATGCCCTGCCGTTCCTGATTGCCAACACCAAGCAGATGATGGGTTACGGCGAAACTGCTGCAGAACCGTACGTCAGCATGGAAGGTAAGCGCGTTGTAGTTCTCGGTGGCGGTGATACCGCGATGGACTGCGTACGTACTTCCATTCGTCAGAATGCAGCGCACGTTATCTGCGCCTATCGTCGTGACGAAGAGAACATGCCGGGCTCAAAACGCGAAGTGAAGAACGCGCGTGAAGAGGGTGTGGAGTTCCAGTTCAACATCCAGCCTCTGGGTATTGAAGTGAATGCCAACGGCAAGGTCAGCGGCGTGAAGATGGCGCGTACCGAAATGGGCGCACCGGATGCGAAAGGCCGTCGTCGCGCAGAGATCGTGGCCGGTTCCGAGTATGTGATCCCGGCAGACGCGGTGGTCATGGCGTTTGGTTTCCGTCCGCACAGCATGGAGTGGCTGGCGAAGCACAGCGTCGAGCTGGACTCTCAGGGCCGCATCATCGCCCCGGAAGGCAGCGACAACGCGTTCCAGACCAGCAACCCGAAAATCTTCGCCGGCGGCGATATTGTTCGCGGTTCCGACCTGGTGGTGACCGCCATTGCCGAAGGCCGTAAAGCGGCAGATGGCATCATGAACTATCTGGAAGTCTAATCCCGCGCCTGCGGACCGTCCGGTCCGCAGGCGTTGCTTCTCAGAGATATACCAGGCTAATCACCGCACTCCCGTCTAATGTCACTGTCTGTCCTCGTCCGATATCAGGCGATATAGCCGCACTTACCTGCAATGGCACGATAGCACTGGTAATCGGTTGGGGTTCTGACGTCCCTTTTTTAATGAAGGTGTAGAAGTAGTCCTGATTTGCCGGTAACGGCAGCAGCGAGGTGATTTCCCACGGCCCATTCTTGCTGGCCGATCCGCCAATAGCTACGCTGACCGACTGCTCCCCTTCCACCGCCGTCACTCCATCAGCAATAATCTGAACCGCATAGCTGCCAATTGGTTTTTTATCCGGGCCTAATCCCAGCCCAAAAAGCCTTGTCTTATCGCTAACGTATCCACCGCCGTTGATCTGAAAACGCGCCCCCTCTTCGCCGCGATCGTCCTTTCCGGAGAGGACAGAACTTGCACGCGAATCTCTGGCGGTGATGGCAATGCCTGTCGCAGATTCACACCGGATGGATAACGTGATGTCCCGCGTTCCAATCTGGGTAAAGGTCCGTGTCGATAAGGTTGCTACGTGTCGCGTACCGTAATCCGCAGTGCCGTTATGGCTCAGAGTGGGGGTACAGGCTGCAGCCTGGGCAGACACGTCAAAATTGATGCTGACTGAATCGCCGGCACTTGCCGACAGGCTAACCATAAGGCCGAATAAAACGGTAAAGGCGTGTTTCATTGTGCATCCACCTTAATGAGCAAGTTACCGTGATAATTCACTTTTTCGGTGATGGCCTCGTTTTTAAAATGCCCGACGACAGCGACAGTGAGGGCAATGTTCTTGCCACGAACCTCATCTCCGCTGACGAAAGCGATACCTTCATTGAGGGTAATGGCCGCCTGTTGAGTGCCTGATGAAGAGAGCACGCTATCTGGCGTACGCACTGGCGCGAGCAACACCTCGCGATCGTCAACCGTTGCTTTGAGTGCCGTAAAACGCATTTGCCCCTGAGAACCCAGTGCAAAGGTATTATTGTGTGGCATTGCGCTGTTGAAAAAGAGGCGCACGCGCTGTGCTTCATCGCAGTTAATATTGAGCTGTAGAGACTTTTCCGGCAGTTCAACAGGTTTGCTCCCCGCCGTCTGACGTTCCGCGGCGTTGATCGTTCCCCAGGAAACAGAGTGTTGGCTGGCGACCAGTCGACATTCGCTTTGAGCGCTGAACGCCAGGGGCAACAGCATCAACAGCAAGAGTGAATATTTCATTGGCATACTCCCTTTGCGCTTTCATAAAACGACCCGGCGTCGACACTCGTTACCTCTGGCAGCGATAGCGTCAGGCGACAAGTTCCCTCCTCAAGCATGGCAACCAGCGTTTTCTGGCCCTCAACATCGTTGAGGAAAACTACGCCGTCGTCGACGGAGGTTGTCAGGTAGCGACCTGCGGTATCAGTAATGGCGATGCCCTTAGGCAGGGCTTTCCCGTTGTTCAGGGTGACGTTCAGCAGCACACGACGCTGCGTTAGCACGCCAAAATTCACTCGTCCGACGGAGCCCTTCGTCTGCTTAAGCATTCGGGTGCCGTTACCGATATCCATATTTTTAGGTAACGTCTCAGTGCTGATTTCTACACGCGAGTTTTTCCAGGCATTCACCGCCGGAATAACGGCCTGACCACGAAAATCAGTCCATGTCGGTCCCTGCGGGGTATCAAGGCGTACGCCGGCCACCGGCTTATCGAGCTGTGCAATGGCGAATGTCTCACGCACCGACAGCGGCGATAAGGTCACACCGTTGCTGTGCGCCACCACCCCTCCCTGCAATGTCCCGGAATAACTGTTGCTGCGAGAGCCGCTGGTACTGACGTTCGCGCTCAGTTGGGCATAATGCAGGTTGCTGTTTATCCCTGCCGTGACGTTATTCTGCCGCTGTTGTGCATCGCGCTCTGTGCCAAGGGTGTAAGTGGTATCTTCGGTTAACTGGCCCGTAGTGTTTAAACCGTAACGATCCTGGCCTTTTTGCTGTCGTGACCAGCCATTGACGCTATGGCGTCCGAAAGGAATGGAGAGATTGATGAAAACCGTGTCTTCACTCTTCTGAGCTGA
The DNA here is from genome assembly GCF_049974505.2 of Leclercia sp. TB492. Lineage (NCBI taxonomy): Bacteria > Pseudomonadati > Pseudomonadota > Gammaproteobacteria > Enterobacterales > Enterobacteriaceae > Leclercia > Leclercia sp. TB492. Next base: position 4,189,976 of record NZ_CM127572.1, read on the forward strand.
CTGTCCGCCATTGAGCTGTCGCTGCCAGCTGGTGGAGAGAGAAAAGTTGTCGAAACTTTTTCCCCAGTTAACGGAGACGAAGCGCGAACGATCGTCCCGGTTATAGGCCCGGGTTTCATAGAGGCTGGCGCTCATCGTTCCCACAAACTCGTTACTCCAGCCGATGCCAAGCGAATACTCGTACTTATTATGATCGCTGGCGCTGTGGTTAAGCGTCTGCGTAAAGTCACGATAGCGGGCTGTTTTTTTGATGACTGACGCCGTGAGCGAAAGATCAAGAGGCAGTGCCGTACTGGCGGTAAGTTGATATTTTTGTCCCTGCAACGCATGACTGCGATCCACCGACTGGTTCGCCTGTAGCGTGAATAAGGTTTGCGGTAGCAGAGCAGAGTCCAGACTCAAGCCAATCCCCTGGTAACCGTCTGCAACGAGGATCCCCGCGCTGGCATTGTGCGAAGGTGCGATCCGCCAACCACCGGAGATACTGGCTACCCAGGGCCTTTTGTCATAATTATCGCTGACGCGACCCGCAGAAATATAATACCCCGCCGGCGTGCCTGGGTTTCTGCCATAAAGGGTGGCAGGCACGGTAAAGCTGCGTTGCGTCCCGTCAGTCTCTTGTACCGTAACGTTCAGGTCGCTGGTGTAATTGCGCAACGGGATATCTGTTAGCGTGAAGGGGCCTGCGGGCACCAGCGTTGAATACACCAGGATGCCCTGCTGGCGGATCTCGACCCGTGCCTGAGCGGTACTGGCGATCCCCGTCACCTGTACAGCATCGGCATGTTCTGAAAGCGCATCCTCCGGTGCCAGTTCGATACCGTAAATACTGCTGCCTTCCAGCAGACGATTATTCAGGCTGACTTCACCCGCTTTCATCGTGGCTTTCCAGTTAATCAGGGTGCGTTGCAGGTAGTTTTGTGAGTTCTGGCTGGAATACTTCCCCTCAGACTGACTGATCAACTGATGAGAACGAAAAAGCCAGTCGTTAACGTTAAGACCGCCATCCAGCATCAATTGTGAATAATCTGAGTGCCCACCGTCGTAGTTACTGCGTGAGGTGAGAAAGGTGTAATTAAACAGGCCTGCTGTGCCACCGGCGTTAAAATCACCCATCTCACGCCCCTGTTTTTCGAGCTGGTCGTGAGGAAGCACCAGTGTAATTAACTCCTGCGCGGGCAGTAATGTCATAACGGTGCCGGGGTTTTCCGACACATAGTCATAACAGCCATCCGTATAACGGGCCGGCAGACGAATACCGGCCTGTTCCATAAAGGCCTTATCAACGCAAAGTTGCCCGGCCTCGTCGAAAACGGCAATAACAGACCCTACCGGATTGCCGTTGATTGACAGCGATACCGATCGTTTGCCGGGAAGAAATCGAGCTTGATGGGCAAAATATCCTGCTACTTCAGGATCCATCCCTAAAGATTTGAGTGTTTCACGGTCGAATTCAACCGCCGATTCTGTATTATCCGCTCTGACCGCCTGCGAACAACCCATGCCAATGACGCATGCCAACAGAGTTTTCCTGAGCATAAATGTTCATCCTTGAACAGTTCCTACTGAATCGTCGCGACGTAGCGCTCTCCTTTGTACCCATAACGGCTTGCCGGATAAAACTCGATCTGCTTATCGGTCAACGCGGGTAACTTCACCGTAAGGCTCGTGTTGGGCAGCAAATATGTTTGATTCAGTACGCCCCCCTTTCCAGAGGGTAAGGCGGTAAATGACGCAACCATACGTATCACGTACTTGCTGGGATTACTGACCTCAAGCAGTTCGCCTTTCTTACGCCAGATCAGGTGCTTCCATGGCGTTAAATCTTCTGCAAGGCCCGCAGGATGGATAATGACAGGCAAATCCTGACGAATAGTGACTTTAAGTTCATTCGTGCCCTGCCCTTTTGGCGGTATGCCTTCAAACGTCACGCGCTTGAGCTCTTCTTGCTGAAGAGGTTGGTCAGTCTGCAGCATAAACCGCACGCGCTGTGTTTGCCCGGGCTCCACCCGAACAACGGGTTGAGTAACCCTTAAATGGACAGCCTTATTGCTGCCTGGTAAATCAACAATTTTGGTATAGAGCAAGGAAGGGTAGGTATCAGTATTAGTAATATTCATACTCGCCTCCCCTTTTTTGGCATCAACCAGTAAAACGGAAGTCTCAGGTTGCATTCCATTTGCAAAGCAGTGAGAAACGAGGAGCGAGAGGGACAGCAAAATATATTTTTTCATAGAGCGCCACAATTCAATTATTAATAAAAAAGCCCACCAGAGAAAAAATAGTAAATATGTTTTTTATTATTGATAAATAAGGCCCAATAAAAATATGATTTATTGGGCCTTGATAATTTTATATAACGATTAGAGATAAACCAGGCTCAGCGTTGCGTTGCCATCAAGCTTAACTTCTGAAGAACCCAGTACGGATTTAGTCTGCACAGCTGGCGAGATTTCCAGTGGCATAACCAGCTCACTAAATGCCAGTGGTGCAGTTTTACCTTTTTCAGCAACGGTAACAATACGGGTGCCGTCAGGGTAGAACAGGCCGCCAGCATCGGAATTCACCCACACGTCACTGACATCGGTGTCTTTGATAATCATCCCAACAGAAGCGCCGTCAGCAGTGGTATCGTCTGCTACAGCAGTAAGGGCATAGGCACCAATTTTAGCGCTGCCGACAGTACCCAGCCCAAACGCGGAATTGGTATTAGTCAGGTCGTTGATACCAATATAATTATCAATATAGCTAGTAGAAGACAGGCTCACCTTAGAACTTGCGCGGTTATCCTGGGCAACGACACCGATAGTGGTTGCGGCATCACAGGTTACCGTTAATGTAATGGTTTTATGATTCAGTTGAACGAGGCTATTTCCCGCCGATGCTGAATTCAGCATGCTGTGATTCATGGTGCCATAATCCGCCGCCCCACTATTACTCAGCGTAGCGTTGCAGGCCGCCGGAACAAAATTCCCTGAAACGGTTAAGGTTGCGTCAGTTGCTGCATTCGCGTTTGCACAGGTTAACGCCACCAGGCATAAACCTAAGGTGGAAAGTTTCGCTTTGAATGAATTCATTTGTGTTCCCTTTTTGATGAATAACGACTATCCATATATCGATATATTTCACGGCCTAAATAACATTACTTAACGTAGCTGACTGGGCCATAAAATATAGAAAATGAATTCTTACATTTAATTACGCGTTGTTGTAATAAAATTTCCTTCATAAAAGATTAACTATAAGTGAATATATAAATTACACATATTCTATGTAACGCAAATATACATAATTAATATTTCATAAATAAGGGGCATAAAAAAACCACGTTCCTGAGAACGTGGCTTTATTTAGATCGGGAGTGAGGTTATTTCACCACGCGTAAAGCTGGCCGTCCACCGCGAGGCGGCGGCGTATCATCCGGATCGTCATCATGATCCGGCTTATCACCATCAATGATCGACATCACCGTTTCGCTCTCGCTCTCGGCCACGCCGTTTTCATCATTCAGGCTGGTAACCTCTTCATCGTACGCCGCTTCCGGCTCAAACATGGTGCCTGCGCCGTTCTCACGTGCGTAGATCGCCAGTACAGCAGCCAGAGGTACAGATACCTGGCGCGGCACACCGCCAAAACGCGCGTTAAAGCGAACTTCATCGTTCGCCAGCTCAAGACCACCCACCGCACGCGGTGCAATGTTCAGTACGATTTGCCCGTCACGCGCATATTCCATAGGAACCTGCACGCCGGGTAACGTCACATCCACTACCAGGTGCGGCGTGAGCTGGTTATCCAGCAGCCATTCATAGAAGGCACGCAGCAGATACGGACGGCGCGGAGACAGCTGTGACATTTCCACAATTATTAACCCCGGCCGAGACGCATTTCACGTTCAGCTTCAGTCAGAGAAGCAAGGAAAGAGTCGCGTTCGAAGACACGCGTCATGTAGCCTTTGAGCTCTTTCGCTCCCGGGCCGCTAAATTCCACGCCCAGAATCGGCAGACGCCACAGCAGCGGAGCCAGGTAGCAATCGACCAGGCTAAATTCGTCGCTCAGGAAGAACGGACGCTGACCGAACACGGGCGCAATCGCCAGCAGCTCTTCACGCAACTGTTTACGTGCAGCATCGGCTTCTGAAGAAGAACCGTTCACAATAACGTTCATCAGCGTATACCAGTCTTTCTCGATACGCTGCATGTACAGGCGGCTTTCACCACGGGCAACCGGGTAAACCGGCATCAGCGGCGGATGCGGGAAACGCTCATCCAGGTATTCCATAATGATACGGGATTCCCACAAGGTCAGCTCACGATCCACCAGCGTTGGTACGCTCTGGCTTGGATTGAGATCGATAAGATCCTGAGGCGGGTTATCCTTTTCCACATGCTCGATCTCAAAACTGACACCCTTCTCGGCCAGCACGATACGAACCTGATGGCTATAAATGTCAGTAGGACCAGAAAACAGCGTCATTACCGAACGTTTGTTGGCAGCGACAGCCATGAAAACCTCCAGGTATATTCAGAATTTTTACTGCTACCAGCCATACAGGCCAGCCAGATGTTTTGTTGTCCATCCCTGAGAATTTCTCCTCTTGTTCAAAAAGAGAACAAAAATCGAGCATTCACCGTTATTTGGACAGAAAAGTGGATGATAGTTTACCAGATTTTGCGGCCTTTGTGGTGAGGGGATTCTGGAAATGCGGAAAAAGAGGTCAGAAAGGACGTCTGCATGTGGATAACCTCTACGTTACCCATAAAAAAACCCGCCGAAGCGGGTTTTTCGCCAATTGTACTCTGCCGAAGCAGAAACCAATTAACGCTTGGAGAACTGTGGACGACGACGTGCTTTACGCAGGCCGACTTTCTTACGTTCAACCTGACGCGCGTCACGAGTAACGAAGCCAGCTTTACGCAGTTCGCCACGCAGGGACTCGTCGTACTCCATCAGAGCGCGGGTGATACCGTGACGGATCGCACCAGCCTGACCAGAGATACCACCACCTTTAACAGTGATGTACAGATCCAGTTTCTCAACCATGTCGACCAGTTCCAGCGGCTGACGAACTACCATGCGGGCAGTTTCACGACCGAAGTACTGTTCCAGAGAACGTTGGTTGATAACGATTTTACCACTGCCCGGTTTGATGAACACGCGAGCGGCGGAGCTTTTGCGGCGACCAGTGCCGTAGTATTGATTTTCAGCCATTGCCTATAATCCCGATTAGATGTCAAGAACTTGCGGTTGCTGTGCCGCGTGGTTGTGCTCGTTACCTGCGTAAACTTTCAGTTTACGGTACATAGCACGACCCAGCGGGCCTTTTGGCAGCATGCCTTTAACCGCGATTTCAATCACACGCTCAGGACGGCGGGCAATCATCTCTTCAAAGGTCGCTTGTTTGATACCGCCGATGTGGCCGGTGTGGTGATAGTACACTTTGTCAGTACGCTTGTTGCCGGTTACAGCAACTTTGTCAGCGTTCAGAACGATGATGTAATCACCGGTATCTACGTGCGGAGTGTATTCCGCTTTGTGCTTACCGCGCAGGCGACGAGCCAGTTCGGTAGCCAGACGGCCCAGAGTTTTACCGGTCGCGTCAACAACATACCAGTCGCGTTTTACGGTTTCTGGTTTAGCTGTAAAAGTTTTCATTAAAAGCTTACCCAAATAAATAAGTTACACGTTGGTGAACACCCAAACGTTTAGTAGTTGAGGTTCACACGACATTGTCCAGCAAACCTACCCCTTCGAATAGCCTATGCCGGCGCAGAGAAAGTTTTGGGAAAAAAACCTTCTTGTAACGTGGGGTCGCAAGATTATAGAGAAGTCGGGGGTAAAGGTCGACCCCTAATTGTGATTTGACGCGGGTTTTTCCGGGTAGGTCGAAAAGCCGGGTGGCGACTACGTCTTACCCGGCTAATGGGTGTTTCGAGGATGGCATTTATGGCATGTGTTCGCGCTTCAGGTACTCTTCGCTTTGCATTTCCTGCAGGCGCGACAGGCAACGCTGGAACTCAAACTTTAGTCGCTCCCCCTGATAGATCTCATATAAAGGGACGGCGGCGCTCACCACCAGCTTGACGTGGCGTTCGTAAAACTCATCAACCAGCGCGATAAAGCGTCGGGCTTCGCTCTCCATCAGCGTGGTCATCACTGGCACATCGAACAACATCACCGTATGGAACAGGCGCGAGAGCGCAATATAGTCGTGCTGGCTGCGGGCATCGACACACAGGGTGGCAAACGACACCGCGAGGGTTTGATTGACAACGCCCAGGGTTTGCAGTGGGCGATGGTTCACCTCCAGCACGGCGGCGTTATCACGCTCGGCCCCGGCCAGCGCCAGCCACAGTTTGTTCATCTGCTGTTGCGTGTCATCGTTTAACGGTGAAATCCACAGATGGGCCTGGGTCAGGGTGCGCAGACGATAATCGACGCCGGCATCCACATTCATAATGTCGCAATGCGCTTTTATCGCATCGATCGCGGGCAGGAAGCGGGCGCGTTGCAGACCGTTACGGTACAGCTCATCCGGTGGGATGTTGGAGGTTGCTACCAGCGTAATGCCGCGAGCAAACAGCGCTTTCATCAGCCCGCCCAGCAGCATGGCGTCGGTAATGTCAGAGACAAAAAACTCATCGAAGCACAGCACGTCGGTTTCGGCTTTGAAACGCTCGGCAACGATATCCAGCGGATCGCTCTGTCCCTGCAGGGCCGTCAGCTCTTCATGTACCCGCAGCATAAAGCGGTGAAAATGCAGGCGCTGCTTACGCGTTCCCGGCAGGCTCTGATAGAACAGATCCATCAGCCAGGTTTTGCCGCGTCCGACCCCTCCCCACATATATAAGCCGCGTACCGGCGTGACGCTCTGCGGCGCTTTCTTCCCCAATAACCGCCCAAACGCGGCTTTGAGTCCCCCAGCAGGCGCGGCTTCGGCCGGCTGGGTGGTCAGCGCCTGCCAGATGCTGTCCAGACGCCTTACCGCTTCATGCTGTACATCATCTGGCTGGTGGGAGCCCTCGTTCAGGGCCTGTTGGTAACGCGATGTTGGGGAAAGGCTTTGCATAATCTTATTGTTATTCCTTCAATTAATACCCGCCAGCCTGTTCAGTTGGCGAAAAAAAGGCCGTTCTACAGTACGCGATGATGCGGTGGGATTCCACTTCTAAGGAAATAGCGGTTATAGTGGCATAATCAGGCACAGGCATGAAGCCGAGCCAATACCCTACGGAACCACAAGACAACGGGAGAAGTTCATGACCTGGGAATATGCGCTAATTGGTTTAGTCGTCGGCATCGCTATCGGTGCCGTGGCCATGCGTTTTGGAAATCGCAAATTGCGCCAGCAACAGGCGTTGCAGTACGAACTGGAAAAGAACAAAGCTGAACTGGATGAGTATCGTGAAGAGCTGGTAAACCACTTTGCCCAGAGCGCCGAGCTGCTGGACAACATGGCTCATGATTACCGCAAGCTTTATCAGCACATGGCGAAAAGCTCCAGCAGCCTGCTGCCGGAGATGAGCGCAGAGAACAACCCGTTCCGCAACCGTCTGGCAGAGTCCGAAGCCGGTAATGATCAGGCGCCAGTGCAGATGCCACGTGACTACTCCGAAGGCGCATCCGGCCTGCTGCGCGGTGGCGCAAAGCGCGATTAATCGCACATCGCAAATAAATTTTACGGGCGCAGCCATTGCGCCCGTCCTTTCTTCCTGACCCCAGCTATTATTTAGTCAAACACCTCATTGTTCAGCGTTTTAAAATTCAATAACATCAGACTGTTTCAGGGCCGTTATTCCTCCATTCCAGGTTGCGAGAGCCAGCATAAATGAACAAAAAAAATCAGCTGTTGAGCGCGTTAGCATTGAGTATCGGATTATCGCTGTCGGCATCGTATCCAGCGGCGTCAGCCATCCCTTCACAGGTTCCGGGCCAGGCCGCGCTTCCGAGCCTTGCGCCGATGCTGGAAAAAGTCCTGCCCGCGGTGGTCAGCGTGCAGGTCGAAGGCACCGCCGTGCAAAGCCAGCGCATCCCGGAAGAGTTGAAAAAGTATTTTGGCGACGATGCCCCCGACCAGGCGCAGCCTTTTGAAGGGCTGGGCTCCGGCGTGGTGATCGATGCCGCGAAAGGCTACGTGCTGACCAATAACCACGTTATCAGTCATGCCGATAAAATTAGCGTTCAGATGAACGATGGCCGTGAGTTTGACGCCAAACTGATTGGCGGGGACGATCAGAGCGATATCGCCCTGCTGCAGTTACAGAACCCAACCGGCCTGACGCAAATCGCCATCGCCGATTCCGATAAGCTGCGCGTTGGGGATTTCGCCGTCGCGGTCGGTAATCCTTTCGGTCTGGGCCAGACGGCTACCTCGGGCATCGTCTCTGCGCTGGGCCGCAGTGGCCTAAACCTTGAGGGTCTGGAAAACTTTATCCAGACCGACGCCTCCATTAACCGCGGCAACTCCGGCGGCGCGCTGCTGAACCTGAACGGGGAGCTGATCGGCATTAACACCGCCATTCTAGCGCCTGGCGGCGGCAGCGTGGGGATTGGTTTTGCGATTCCCAGCAACATGGCCCGCACCCTGGCACAGCAGCTGATTGAGTTTGGTGAAGTGAAGCGCGGGCTGCTGGGCATTAAAGGCACGGAAATGAGCGCAGATATTGCCAAAGCGTTCAACCTGAACGTTCAGCGCGGCGCTTTCGTCAGCGAAGTGATACCGAATTCCGGCTCGGCAAAAGCGGGGGTCAAATCCGGGGACGTGATCGTTAGCCTGAATGATAAACCGTTAAGCAGTTTTGCCGAACTGCGCTCGCGCATTGCCACCACGGAGCCGGGTGCCACGGTTAAGCTCGGTATTTTGCGTGACGGCAAACCGCTGGATCTACAGGTCACGCTGGATAAAAGCACCTCATCATCGGCCAGCGCAGAGATGATTGCCCCTGCACTGCAGGGGGCGACATTAAGCGACGGGCAGTTAAAAGACGGTACCAAAGGCATCACTCTCGACAGCGTCGAGAAAAGCAGCCCTGCCGCGCAGGCCGGTCTGCATGAGAATGATGTGATCGTCGGGGTGAACCGCGTTCGCGTGCAGTCCATTGCCGAAATGCGCAAAGTGCTGGAAAGTAAACCTACCGTTATTGCCCTGCAGATCGTGCGCGGCAACGACACACTCTATATTCTGCTGCGTTAAGCCTGTACGCGTCCGGGCATCACCCCGTGTGATGTCCGGATAAGTCATGCTATGCTGCTTGCGATCTTCCCTTAACGACGCCCGTATCATGGTTTTAAAGCTCATTCGTTCGGTCGCCATCGGCCTGGTTGTAGGTGGCCTGTTACTGGCCGCGATGCCCTCTTTACGTCAGTTTAATCAGCTGGCTGCGCCGCAGTTTGACAGCGCAGATGAAACGCCTGCCAGTTACAATCAGGCAGTACGCCGCGCCGCCCCTGCGGTGGTTAACGTCTATAACCGTGGGCTGAACAGCACCAGCCATAATCAGCTGGAGATCCGCACTCTGGGCTCCGGGGTAATTATGGATGAACGCGGCTACATCATTACTAACAAACATGTGATCAACGATGCCGATCAGATCATCGTTGCGCTGCAGGATGGCCGCGTCTTTGAAGCCCTGCTGGTCGGCTCCGACAGCCTGACGGATCTGGCGGTCCTCAAAATCACCGCCACGGGCGGCCTGCCCGTCATCCCCATCAACCGTAAACGTACCCCGCATATTGGCGACGTGGTGCTGGCGATCGGTAACCCCTATAACCTCGGGCAGACCATCACCCAGGGGATTATTAGCGCGACGGGGCGTATTGGCCTGAACCCCTCCGGGCGGCAGAACTTCCTGCAGACGGATGCCTCCATTAACCACGGCAACTCCGGCGGCGCGCTGGTGAACTCGCTGGGCGAACTGATGGGCATCAATACCCTCTCGTTTGATAAGAGCAACGATGGGGAAACCCCCGAAGGCATCGGCTTCGCCATCCCGTTCCAGCTGGCCAACAAGATTATGGATAAGCTCATTCGCGATGGACGGGTTATCCGTGGCTACATTGGCATTGGCGGGCGTGAGATTGCTCCGCTGCATACCCAGGGTGGCGGCATCGACCAGATTCAGGGGATTGTAGTGAACGAAGTCACCTCTGGCGGTCCGGCGGCGGAAGCGGGCATCAAGGTCAACGACGTTATCGTCTCGGTGAACGGTAAACCGGCGATATCGGCCCTCGAGACCATGGATCAGGTGGCTGAAATCAGGCCTGGCTCCATCATTCCGGTGGAAGTGATGCGGGATGATAAGAAACTGACGTTGCAGGTGACCATTCAGGAATACCCGGCCACCAACTGAGTCAGCAGAGATAAAAAAACCGGAGCATTGGCTCCGGTTTTTTATTGCCCTGATGGGAAGCGAGTCGCTTACTTGTTAACGAACTCTTCGCCCAGGACGATATCGTTCTTCAGCGTGTCCAGCATGCCGGCCATCGCCTGCTGCTCGAACGCGCTCAGGGTGCCGATAGATTTACGCTCTTCGATACCGTTTTTACCCAGCAGCAGCGGCTGAGAGAAGAAGCGCGCGTGCTCGCCGTCGCCTTCAACGTACGCACACTCCACCACGCCTTGCTCGCCCTGCAGGGCGCGCACCAAAGACAGACCGAAACGTGCTGCAGCCTGACCCATAGAGAGGGTTGCAGAGCCGCCACCCGCCTTCGCTTCCACCACTTCGGTGCCAGCGTTCTGGATGCGTTTGGTCAGGTCAGCCACTTCCTGCTCGGTGAAGCTCACGCCTGGGATCTGGGACAGCAATGGCAGAATGGTCACGCCAGAGTGGCCGCCGATAACCGGCACTTCAAGCTCGGTTGGCTGCTTGCCTTTCAGTTCCGCCACAAAGGTATTGGAGCGGATGATGTCCAGCGTGGTCACGCCAAACAGTTTGTTCTTGTCATACACACCCGCTTTTTTCAGCACTTCTGCTGCGATAGCCACGGTAGTGTTAACCGGGTTAGTGATGATACCGATGCAGGCTTTCGGGCAAGTTGTTGCTACCTGCTGAATCAGGTTCTTAACGATACCCGCATTCACGTTAAACAGGTCGGAACGATCCATACCAGGCTTACGCGCCACGCCTGCGGAGATCAGCACAACGTCTGCGCCTTCGAGCGCCGGGCGCGCATCTTCACCGGAGAAGCCTTTGATTTTGACAGCCGTCGGGATGTGGCTCAGGTCAACCGCCACACCAGGGGTTACCGGGGCGATGTCGTACAGAGAGAGTTCTGAGCCTGCAGGCAGCTGAGTTTTCAGTAGTAGGGCAAGCGCCTGGCCGATACCGCCAGCAGCGCCGAGGACTGCGACTTTCATCCTAAACTCCTTATTATGGTGAGCTAACTTTCTGTTACTCCGTCGCGGCGACCTTAATTCAGCAGATCAATAATTACAATCTTCATAATGTGAGAATTAGCGGTCACGCGCTTTTCGCCTCTGCCGGAAGACTATCGGGCGTTATGCGATAACTAAGCAACGAATTAAGAGGGGATTACAATACACCCTCGCCAGCCACCAAAACAACATCAATTTGATAACATTTAATTTACTTTTAACCTTATTTGCGAGGCGTGACGCAGGCATGTTCCTTGATAACGAAATTTGATAAAATCACTCCCTTTCATAACATTATTTCAGCCTAAGATTGGGCAGATAGTTTGCATAAAAATTCATCCATGTGCATAATAATGTTGTTTCTACCGCTATATTTCGGGTGATTTATGCGAATCTCTTCTAAACAAGAAGAATTGGTTAAGGCGTTTAAAGCGCTGCTTAAAGAAGAAAAGTTTAGTTCTCAGGGTGAGATCGTCCAGGCCTTACAGGAAGAAGGCTTCGAAAATATCAACCAGTCGAAAGTCTCCCGCATGTTAACCAAATTTGGCGCGGTGCGTACCCGCAACGCCAAAATGGAGATGGTTTACTGTCTGCCTGCTGAGCTGGGCGTACCGACAACTTCAAGCCCGCTGAAGAATCTGGTGCTGGATATCGACTATAACGATGCCGTGGTGGTGATCCACACCAGCCCGGGCGCAGCCCAGCTGATTGCACGTCTGCTCGACTCGCTCGGCAAAGCAGAAGGTATTCTCGGCACTATCGCCGGGGACGATACCATCTTCACTACCCCGGCCAATGGTTTCTCGGTGAAAGATCTCTACGAAGCCATTCTGGTGTTGTTCGAACAGGAACTCTGATCCCCCTGCCCTGCTGCGGTCGCGCAGCGGGGAATCTTCGGCTCCCGCCTCGTTTCCCCTTACAATCTGTTATCTGTGATTTAACAAATAGTGCGTTTTTCTGGTTCAATTCATTCATACAGTGGATGATCCGCGGCGCGACCGCACAAATAATCAAATCATCTCATCCCCATGATTTTAATGGAAATAAATCGATACCACGCGTTTAACCACGCCTTTTTTATTCCTATCAGTTATAAAAATTCATCTTCTTAATGCGTAATTTCACGAGAAACAATTAGCATGGTATTAATTTTTGCCGTTATTAGTGTATACTTGATTTTGTGATGAAGGTCACGAAACGAAGACCCCAGTAAAGAATATGACGAGGAAGAAAATCATGAAAATCAAAACTACCGTAGCCACACTAAGCATTCTCTCTGTTCTGTCTTTCGGTGCTTTTGCCGCCGATGCGATTAACGCCGATCAGGCTCAGTCCCGTGAGTCAATTGGTACCGTTTCTGTTGGTGCAGTCGGTACTTCTCCGATGGACATGAATCAGATGCTGAACAAGAAAGCGCAGGAACAGGGTGCCTCCTCCTATCGCGTTATCGAAGCGCGTACCGGTGACCACTGGCATGCTACTGCTGAGCTGTACAAATAAGCCGTACCGAGCAATATCCGATATACCCGTTATCTCAGTTCAACGACACCAGGTATAAAAATAGCAGCACAACCCTTCTGGTCGTTGAATGTGCCCTGTAAGGAGTAAAGACTATGAACACTAAATTAATTATCGCCACCCTTGGTTTAGCTTCCGTTCTCTCATTCGGTGCCAGTGCAGCTGTGCATCAGGTTACCGCGGAACAAGCACAAGGCCTGCAATCAATGGGTAGCGTAGGCGTTACCGAAGTTGCCGGTTCCCCGATGGATATCCGTCAGGCCCTGGCAGCAAAAGCTGAAAAAGCGGGTGCCAGCAGCTATCGCGTTACCGAGCTGAATACCGGTGACCACTGGCATGCAACCGCTGAGCTGTACAAATAAACCCTCGTCGTATTGAACTACGACTTGCCCCTGCTTCGCAGGGGCTTTTTTTTGCCTTTTTACGGGCGAACGTTAAAGCGGATCTGGCCTTCCAGCTCCTCTTCCGCCTCATCAAACAGCAGGATCAGCGCGCCGAAGCGTCTGCGCAGCTTCTCCGGCAAATGGGTAAACTCGATTTCAAGCGGCAGCGGCAGCTGATTGCCGGTGACGATCTCCCATAAAGAATCCAGGTTGGTCACACTCTCCCGCGCGATGCCAAAGGTACGTGAAAACTCACGGTAAAAGTCTTCCTGACTGTCGATTTCATCAAAATCAAAGGTATAAATATTCATTTCCCGCCACCCCGTCCAGGCGGGCGGCTGATGCCGCCCTGCCGATTATAATCCCCCGATATGCAGGGTTTTCACTTCAAGGAACTCCTCCAGTCCCAGTACAGAGCCCTCACGACCCAGCCCTGACTCTTTTACCCCACCAAACGGCCCCAGCTCGGTGGAGACCGCGCATTCGTTAATCCCGATCATCCCGCTCTCAATGGCCTGCGAAACGCGGAACACCCGCTGCAGATTCTGGGTATAGAAATAGGCGGCCAGACCAAAGGGCGTATTATTGGCGCGCTGAATCACTTCCTCTTCCGAGGTGAAACGGAAGCAGGCCGCCACGGGCCCAAAGGTCTCTTCGCTGGCCAGCGCCATCCCTTCATGGCAATCGCCCAATACCGTCGGCTGCCAGAAATTGCCGCCCAGATCGTGCGCCTTGCCCCCTGCCAGTACCGTCGCCCCTTTGGCGACCGCGTCCTCGACATGCTCACGCACTTTTTTTACTGCGGCAGGTTCAATCAGCGGACCGACAACGGTGCCCTCCTCCAGGCCGTTACCCACTTTTAAGTCGTTGACGGCGGCGGCGAGCTGGCTGACGAAGGCGTCATACACTGACTCCTGAATATAGAAACGGTTAACGCTGACGCAGACCTGGCCCGCATTGCGGAATTTGTTGGCGATGGCTCCTTTTACCGCAGCATCAATATCGGCATCGTCGAAGACGATATAAGGCGCATTCCCGCCCAGCTCCATTGAGACTTTTTTCATGGTCTCGGCGGCATTGCGCACCAGCGTTTTGCCGACCGCCGTCGAGCCGGTAAAGGAGATTTTGCGCACTTCATGGCTGGCCATGATCGCATCGCTTATCTCAGAGGTGTTGCCCGCCACCGCATTGAGTACACCGTCCGGGACGCCCGCTTTTTTGGCAAGGGTCAGCAGTGCAAAAGCGCTGAGCGGCGTATTGTTAGCTGGTTTGATCACCCCGGTGCAGCCTGCTGCCAGCGCCGGACCCAGCTTGCGGGTCAGCATCGCCATCGGGAAGTTCCACGGCGTGATGGCCGCCACCACGCCAACCGGTTCGCGGGTGGCCAGAATGCGGGAGCCGGGTTTAACCGGGGGAATGATTTCGCCGTTGGCGCGTTTGGCCTGCTCGGCGAACCACTGAATAAAGCTGGCCGCATACTCCACCTCGCCTTCCGCCTCTTTCAGCGGTTTGCCCTGCTCGGTGGTCATCAGTTGTCCAAGCCACTGCTTGTTTTCAATGATTAATTCATACCAGCGATAGAGAATGGTCGAGCGCTCTTTTGCGGTTCTGGCCCGCCAGGCCGGAAAAGCACGGCTTGCGGCGGCGATAGCTTCTTCGGTCTCTTTGGTGCCCGCTTTTGCCACTTTAGCGATCGCCTCGCCGGTGGCCGGGTTAAGTACATCGAATGTGGTGTCGAGCGTTTTCCATACGCCATCAACCAGATATCCTGTCTGAAATAGCGCACTGTCCTGAAGAGCCTGGGTAGTCATGTATCCTCCCATTCCGGGTTTAAGTACTTGCCCGAATAAGTATAGTCACAAAAAAACCGACGCTTACGGCGTCGGTTTTCAGGAGGATCAGCTGTCGGTGAGTGCATTCTGGTAGCGATGCAGCATCCCCACCAGCCGCTGCACCGGTTCGGTCACCTGTCGCGGTGCCTCCCAGATGCGCAGTTTTTCCTGGTAGATGTCCAGCTCCTCAAGCAGCTGAGCAAAATAGCGGCGCCGCTTATCGTCACTGGTGGCCGAAATGACATGATCGGCAGTGCGCCGCAGCTGGCGGTGGAACGCCGAGAGATCGTCATTAACCGGCACCGGCGCATTGCGCAGACGCTGGTGGGCGATGATCAGGGTCAGGGCCAGACGGAACTTGGCGATGTCGCCCGGGAATTTGGTCAGCAGTAAAAACAGCTGCTGATAGAGCGCGGGCAGATGGTTCTCTTTGCGCCGGGCGGTGTTGGTGGTCATCGCAGAGACGGCGGCAGAAACAAACTGGTTCAGCAGCACGCGTCCGGTGCGGGCCTGCGAGTTATCACGCACCAGCAGAATGACCATCATCGCGAGGAAACAGCCGACAATCTGCCCTAGCGCGCTGTCGAGAAACTGGCTGAAGTGGAACGTCATCGGATTATCCAGCACCAGAATATTGATAGTGCTGGCCAGCGCCCCGAGCGAGCCCAGGCGTCGTTTCTGCACTTCGATACCAATAAAGAAGGCCATTACGGCAAGACTGATACAGAGCAATAGCATGCTTTGCTGGGTCGAGGGCAGAACCACCAGGAAATAGAAGGCCCCAAGCGGCAGTGCTGCCAGGGTGCCGTAGAGAAAATCGAGCGCCACCATCCGCGGATTGGGAAGACGCATCGCCAGCGAAGTGACCACGGCGATCATCACCATCGCACCACTGCCGGAGGTCCAGCCGGTCCATAGCCAGAACAGCGTCCCGAGCATACAGGCGAGCGTGGTGCGCCAGAAGTTGACCATCGCATGGTGACGTTCCGCCGACTCGGCTTTAACCACTACCTCGCCCTGCAGGACTTCCTCTTCGGTGGCGCTGATTTTGGTATTGCCAATCACGCCACGCTTGAGGAGCAGGTAGCGCGTCGCCGCCCCAACCCAGGTATAGATGGTGACCGGAGTATCACGCTCGCCGGTCCAGGCGATGACTCGCCGCATCCTTTTGAGCTGTTTATGCACATCCTGCACGGTGGCAACCGGGGTGGCAAACTGCTCCCGGAAGGTATCAGTGATCGCTTCGGGGCGGGTATTCTGGATCAGATAGGTTTCGCAGGCCTGGGTGATCAGCGTTAAGGAGACGGTATTGAGCGCCTTCAGGCGGCGGTTGGCTCGCGACCAGCGCGACGACTCCATATTGAGGTTGCTGCGCATCCCTTCCAGCGCGGTGGTACGTCGCACCAGCGCACTCCAGGCGTTATCGACCTCTTCACTGTCGCCATGCTTAATGCACAGCTGCATCAGCTGATACTGGGCGACGATCAGCGCATCCAGCTCGCGATCCACCTCCTGCTTAATGGAGCGGGGGGAGAACAGCAGATCCGCCACGATCGCACAGACAATCCCCATCACGATCTCACTGCAGCGCTCCACGGCAAACTGCGGCGTCAGCAGCGGGTTGGTCTGAATGGTGATGATAATGATCAGCGCGGTATAGCCGGAAAGCCCCCAGGCGTAGGAGTTTTCCACCCGTACCAGGGAGGAGATCCAGGTGCAAAAACCGGCCCAGATACAGCACACCATCAGCATCAGCAGCGGGGTGCGGATCATCAGAATGACGATGGTCAGCGCGGCGATACAGCCAATAAAGGTGCCGACAATACGCAGCATCCCGCGATAGCGTATTGCGCCGGAGTAAGGTTCCCCGCCCGCCGCAAAGGCCGGGCCTGCGGCGACAATCGCCGCGGTCAGTACCGCCCAGCGGGGCGTTTCCAGCTGAAAGTGAAAGCCAACAAACAGCGCCAGCACGATGGCGAAGGCCAGCTTAATCGCAAAGCGCAGGTGCTGATTGGCGATGGAGAAGATGCCCATGGCGATTAACCAAACTCACGCAGGCGGTGGGCAATTTTGCGGAACAGCGAGTCATGGCTGGCGTCCCGATCTTTCTCACCGGTGATCACCACCGTGGCGGTGGTGCCCGCAGGCCACAGGTTGCCCTGCTGTTCATCCAGTCGAATACGCACCGGCACGCGCTGCGCCAGACGCACCCACTCAAGATTGGAGTCGACGGTCGCCATCCCTTTACTGTCGCGGGTGGCGCTGGAGTTGGTCACCCCTGCCGCCACGCTGTCGACCGTCCCTTTCAGGACACGGTTGCTGCCCAGCGGGGTGATTTCCGCCCGATAGCCCGGACGGACGTTCTCCAGCTTGGTCTCTTCCATATAGGCGAGCACATAGAAGGAGTGCTGTTTGACCAGCGCCACGGCGGTAGAGCCGCGGGTAATAAATTCCCCGGTATAGACATTGAGGTTGGTCACCCAGCCGTCGGACGGCGCGCGGATCACGGTACGCTCAAGATCGAGCTTCGCCAGATCGCGCGTGGCTTCGGCCTTCGCCAGCTGATGCAGCACGGTTTGCAGCACGTTGTTGGATTGATCGATCTCCTCGCGGGACATTGCCTGCACCCCCAGCTGATTACGGCGCCCCGCCTCACGGCGTTTCTCCGCAGCCAGCGCCTGGTAGTAGGCGACATCCGCCTCCGCTTCTTCCAGCGATTTCTGATAGCGAGGCTGATCGACGGTGAACAGCACCTGATCCTTTTTCACCAGCTGGTTGTCATGCACATTGACGGCAGTGATCAGGCCCGCCACGTCCGGAGCAATGGCGACGATGTCGGCGCTAAAGCGCGCATCGCGCGTCCAGGGCGACTCGGTGTAATAAACCCACGCGCGAAAAATAGCGATGAACGCGAGGATAACCAGAGCCAGGGTAATGGCGGTACGGGAGATTTTTCTTGTTAGCGTTTTCACATCTACCTCAAACAAACAGGCGCGATACCAGATAGAACAGGCAGCAATACAGCGCGGAATTGAACAATGCAGGGTGCCAGACGAAATCATAGATCCCGGTAGGAGCCAGCACCTTTCGCACCAGCCAAAAAATCGCCAGTGATAAAAGAAGTTCGAAGAATATCGGGGGGAACGATAATCCGAACACCACGATAACGGGAAACAGACTCATGTTGACCTTGATTAGAGCGAGCAGGCGAAAGAATTATTCAGCATACGGCACCGCAGAAGGGGCAAGAAAAGCCGGGCGAGAGTGGCGTAGCTATAATGTATTAATAATATATTAGCGTAACTGTTATGCTGTTATCTATCATATGTGATCTAAATCACTTTTAAGCCAGAGTGAATAATGGAACGTCTAAAACGGATGTCGGTTTTTGCCAAAGTCGTTGAGCTGGGCTCCTTCACAGCCGCGGCCAGGCAACTACAAATGAGCGTCTCGTCAATCAGTCAGACCGTCGCCAAACTGGAAGATGACCTCCAGGTGAAACTCCTCAACCGCAGCACCCGCAGCCTTGGTCTGACCGAAGCCGGCAAAATCTATTATCAGGGCTGTCGGCGGATGTTGTATGAGGCCCAGTCGGTGCATGAGCAACTTTACGCCTTCAACAACACTCCCATCGGTACGCTGCGTATCGGGTGCTCTTCAACTATGGCACAAAATGTGCTGGCCGGAATGACCGCCGACATGTTGCAGGAGTACCCGGGGCTGACGGTCAATCTGGTCACTGGTATTCCCGCCCCGGATCTGATTGCCGACGGGCTGGATGTGGTGATCCGGGTCGGGGCGTTGCAGGACTCCAGCCTCTTTTCCCGCCGCCTGGGCAGTATGCCGATGGTGGTATGCGCGGCGAAAAAGTATCTCGCCAGAGCGGGGAGCCCGGAGAAGCCGGCGGATCTCAGTAATCACGCCTGGCTGGAGTATAGCGTGCGCCCGGATAATGAATTTGAGCTGGTCGCGCCGGAAGGGCTCTCGACAAAACTGCTGCCGCAGGGGCGCTTTGTTACCAACGATCCGATGACTATTTCCCGCTGGCTGGTGGCCGGGGCCGGGATCGCTTACGTCCCGCTGATGTGGGTGATCAACGAGATCAACAGCGGCGAGCTGGAGATCCTCTTCCCACGCTATCAGTCGGACCCGCGCCCGGTTTATGCGGTCTATACCGAAAAGGACAAACTGCCGCTGAAGGTGCAGGTGTGCATTAACTATCTGACGGATTATTTCGTGCAGGTGGCGGCGCTGTTTCAGGAGATGCGGGGAAGGAAGGAATAACCCTCTCCCACAGGGAGAGGGTATTTCGGAAGGGGAATTATGCGGTACCGCCGACGGTGAGGTTATCCACCTTCAGGGTCGGCTGACCGACGCCCACCGGCAGGCTCTGGCCCTCTTTACCGCAGACGCCGACGCCGTTATCCAGCTTCAGATCGTTACCGACCATCGAGATCTGCTGCATCGCTTCGATGCCGGAGCCAATCAGGGTCGCCCCTTTCACCGCTTTGGTCACTTTGCCCTTCTCAATCAGATAGGCTTCTGAGGTTGAGAAGACAAATTTACCGGAGGTGATATCCACCTGGCCGCCACCGAAGTTTGGCGCGTAGATGCCATATTCAACCGACTCAATGATCTCCTGCGGCGTGGATTTACCCGCCAGCATATAGGTGTTGGTCATACGCGGCATCGGCAGGTGCGCGTAAGATTCGCGACGGCCGTTACCGGTTGGCGCCACACCCATCAGACGCGCATTCAGTTTGTCCTGCATGTAGCCCTTCAGGATACCGTTCTCGATCAGAACGTTGTACTGACCCGGCGTTCCTTCATCATCGATGGAGATCGAGCCACGACGATCGGTCATGGTGCCATCATCCACCACGGTGCAAAGCTCAGAGGCCACCAGCTCGCCCATATGGCCGCTGAAGACCGAGGTGCCGCGACGGTTGAAGTCGCCTTCCAGCCCGTGACCCACCGCTTCGTGCAGCAGCACGCCAGGCCAGCCTGCGCCCAGAACCACCGGCAGAGTACCCGCAGGTGCCGCGACGGCAGAGAGATTGACCAGCGCCATCCGTACCGCCTCTTTCGCCCAGGCGTCGGCGCGCACTTCGCCCTCAACCGGGTTCAGGAACCATTCGTAACCGAAACGACCGCCACCGCCGCTGGAGCCGCGCTCGCGTTTGCCGTCCTCTTCCACCAGCACGCTGACGGAGAGACGGACCAGCGGACGCACGTCGGCGGCCAGGGTGCCGTCGGTTGCCGCCACCAGAATCAACTCATATACGCCACTCAGGCTGGCAGAGACTTCCTGCACGCGCTTATCTTCCGCACGGGCGACTTTGTCTACCCGACGCAGAATATCCAGCTTCTCTTCGCGGCTCATGCTTTGCAGCGGATCGACGCTGGTGTAGAGCGCAGAGTGCTGCACTTCGCCCAGGGTTTTCACCCGGCCATCACCGCTGTCGCGCACGATGGTACGTGCTGCCTGCGCGCTCTGCTGCAGAGCAGTCAGGCTAATCTGGTCCGCATAGGCAAAACCGGTTTTCTCACCGCTAACGGCGCGGACACCAACGCCCTGGTCGATGTTATAAGAGCCATCTTTGATGATGCTGTCTTCTAAAACCCAGGATTCGTGATAGCTCGACTGAAAGTAGAGATCGCCGTAGTCGAGACGGCGTTCGGTCAGTTGACCAAGAATGGAAAACAGGTCCTGATGGCTCAGGCCGTTCGCTGCCAGCAGATGTTCACTTACCAGGTTCAGACTCATCGTTTTGCTACTCGTTCGTTGCCGTCCACAGGACGTATCTAAGATCTTATCTATTGAGAGTGAGGCAATTAATTGCCCGCGTCAAATCATTGCTGTGCATCTTTGCGTGGCTGACGCAGCACTTCATTAATCTGCGGTTTATCGACCGGGCCGGTGATGTGGTAGCGCAGAATAGAGACTTTGCTCCACAGCGGCCCCAGCACTTTACTGGCGGCAAACACCGCCGCGCCGACAATCGGGTTAACGGCGAAGGCTGCTGCCACGCCAACGGTGGCGGAGATTTCCGGTGCCACCACCGCTTCCATATCCAGTTCTCGACGCACCAGATTGACGGAGCCTTTCATGGCAATATCCGCCTCCAGCCCGTCGACCAGCGTATCATCCGTGTGCAGGACCCCATCCTTAATCCACGCGGTGCTGCGGATAGAGTCAAAGTAGAATCCTTCATTAAAGGTATCGCTGAAGTCAAAGCGCAGCTTGCGCAGCAGAGCGTCGAAGCTGAGCAGACGCAGCAGCTGCCCCGCATGGCCGGTGCTCAGATCCGCTATTTCACCTTTGCCTAACCGGGTCTTCAGAATGCCGTTCAGCGTGGCTTCGTCAGGCTTCCACGGCTGGTCGCGCCAGTGCAGATCGTAGTCGAGATCAAACGACGAACCGCGAATCGGCGTGGTGATACCGAAATAATTTGATGCCGCATCCAGCTTGTTGCCTTTGATTTGCCCTTTCAGCGAGGTGCGCTGCTCCCCGGCACCGTTCACCCACTCGCCGTTGGCGGTCAGGCGACCAAAGCCGGTATCAATCAGTCCGCCCGCCAGGGTAAGGGTGTTGCCCTTAATGGTGAAATCGCCATCGATACGACCGTACTTCTGCCCCCACAGCCAGCACTCAGCACAGCGCAGCTGTAAATCAGGCCAGCTGCTGAAATTAACCCGCGTGGTACTGGCTAACGGCGAAACTGTATTGCCTTTCCCGGCAGTGACGCTCGCCGGATTGTAATAGAGATAGCGGATCGCCGCCTGCCATGGCGCGGTGTCGCGCATCAGCAGGGTGGCGTTGATCTCCCGCCCCTGCGCCTCGACTTTTGAGCCGTTCAGGGTCGGCTGCGAGACGATGCTCAGGTTATTCCACTGCTGTCCACCCAGCGTCAGGGCCGGAGTGCGTACCGTGATATGTTGCGGGAACTGTGCTGACTCATCCACGTTTTGCCCGACGCCGCTCTGGAACAGGGCTAACCACTCGGCGCCATCCATCGGCGGCAGGTTGAGTTCGACGCCCGCCTGTTCCGGCAGCGGCGGCAGCGTGCGGCTGTCGCTGGTCCAGATGGCGCGATCCAGCGTCAGCTTGCGGTTCAGCAACCAGCGGCTGT
Organism: Leclercia sp. TB492; assembly: GCF_049974505.2. Taxonomy (NCBI): domain Bacteria; kingdom Pseudomonadati; phylum Pseudomonadota; class Gammaproteobacteria; order Enterobacterales; family Enterobacteriaceae; genus Leclercia; species Leclercia sp. TB492. The sequence goes on from NZ_CM127572.1 coordinate 4,212,213, forward strand.
TGAAGTGATTCTTACCACCGGCATTGCCCGTCAGGGTAAAGCTGTTGAGATCCCCGTCGACGTTCAGTTTCACCGGCAGCGGCTCACCCGCGCTTTTCTCCAGCGGCGACGGCAGGTCGCTGCTGACGTTCTTCAGATCGCCGCTGATATCCACTTTATACTGGGCATCGCCACGATAAGGCAGCTCAATCGCGACTTTGCCGTTCCACGGCAGGCGGCCTTCCAGCGACTGGCTGATGACTTTTGGCAGCACATCCATCCGCGAAGGCTGCCAGCTGGCATCGAGATTCACGGCCACCTGATAGGCTTTCGCGCCTTCGGTGGTGGAGAAGTCGATATTCACCGGCTGATTAAACCAGCTTGCGGTCAGCGGCCCGCTTTTGAGATCGCCATTCACGAAGCTGAACTGGCCGCTCAGATTGTTAATAGTGCTGTTCAGCGGCTTGATGAACAGGCTGTTATTCTTCAGCCTGACGTCGCCTTTGGCGGTGGTCATGGTGCCGTCGAACGGGATATCCAGATGTAAGCGAGCATTCACATCGCCATTCAGCTGGAGCTGCTGAAGGGTAGCGCCCAGGGAATCATCCAGCGGCGTCTCGTCAAAGTACGGCCCAACGGCTTTTCCGGGCCCGTTGATATCAGCGTCAATCAGTAGCTTTTCTTTCGAATAGTCCGGGATCACTGCGGTCAGGTTACTGGCTTTTACCCCGCCCAGCGCCACGCCGTCGGTCTTCATCCACAACCCGTCGTTGATGAAGTTAAGCTCAATATCGAGGTTTTTCAGCGCCGGCCACTCAGGCTGGAAGGCGTAGGTGGCGTTGCGTAACGGCACCAGAACCTGGAACTGGCCTTCGTTGTGCTTGTAGGGGAACAGGTGCGGGTTACCGCCATACACCAGGGTGGCGTTATCCGCCTGCCCGCCCTGAATGGCGCCGCTCAGGTAGTCCACCAGCGCTTTGCCCATCAGGTTTTCAGGAAAATAGCGCCAGGCCTGTGACCCATCGTCGGTGCTGATGCCCGCCAGGATCCCCAGCCAGGGCTCATCGCCAGCCGGCTGCAGATAGCGGAAATCACCCCGGGCACGCACCGCTTTGGCTTTCACGTCGATGTCACGTCCGTCGAGCTGGAAACCCTTCTCGTTCTTCAACCAGTGGAGGGTAGCGGTGCCTTTCTCCACCTCCAGCGGGGCGCGGAAGACGGTTTCGTAAGGCATTTTCGCATCGCGCATATGGGCCACCAGGCGGCCATTTTCCACGCTGCCCTGCAATGTGCCGCTGAAATGCTCGGCACCCGGCAGCAGCTCCCACTGCTTCCAGGCGAGATCGGTCCAGGCGATGTTGAAGCGCGTTTTTTCCGTCTCCTGCAGTGGAATATCCAGCGCCAGGGCGTTGATCGCTCCCACCGGCTGGGTGGCCTGCCAGACGTCGCCCAGCGACGGGGAGAGCTTCGCTGCAATGGTTCTCAGCCCTTCAAGGCCTGACAGCTCCAGATTGCTGGCGCGAATGCGCAGCTCGTCGCTGCGTGTGTTATTAGCACCGCCCACGTCCTGCCCGGGGATCCAGGCCAGGGCCAGCGCCCCGCGCGGCCACGCCTTGTCGTCCATGGTAATGCGGGTATCCGGAATGGCGAACTGCCAGCCCTCTTTCTCGCGGGTGACGTGCGCGGTCAGATTATCAACCGAAAGCTGATGCTGGCGCGCCTTCCCCGGCCAGCTGGCGCCCCCCTGCTTCAGCCAGATATCGCCGCTGGCGAACTGGCCATCGGTGAGGGTCATCCATCCTTCAATGCTGAAGCGCGCGGTTTCCAGCTGCATATTCTGCTGCACCCACTCACCCAGCCAGGGTTTGACGTCCACGTCATCGGCCTGCATCCATACTTTGCCGTTATTCAGCAGCCCCTTGTCATCACGCAGATCCATCCGCACCTGCATCACGCCATGCTGTCCGTTCAGGCTGGAGAGGCTGACCTGGCCTTCCGCACGGTGCCGCTCTTTGCCGTTGAGCCAGGTAAGCTGAGGGATCGCCAGTTCGGCACGCTGTCCTGAGAGAGTAATAAAGCTGATTTCACTGTCGCGCAGATCGAAATGATCGAACTGGCGCAGGAACAGATCGCTGACGCGGTTGGCCTCGAAGCCTTCGCCCTGGTCGTCACTGCGCAGCGGGGTGTTGGTCAGAAACTGCAGCTGATAAAAGGTAAGATCGCGAAACTGCCAGCGCAGGTGCAGCAGGCTTTGCCACACGTCCAGCGCCAGGGTCACGCGTTTGATTTTCAGATGGCCGCCGTCTTTCAGCTGCGCGTTGATGTCGCGCACTTCAAGAGTCGGGCCGAAATTCTGCCAGCTCGCGTTGAGCTGGCTGGCCGCGACGGGCATGCCAGTCGCGGATTCGATCTTCTCCAGCACCTGCGGGCGCCAGGCGTCCAGATGCGGCAATATGAGGCGCAGCCCGCTTACGAGCAGCGCGACAATCACGATCAGCGTTGCCCCTGTAAGCAGTAAAATCCCCGGCAGTCGCCTCACGCGTCTCTCCTTGTCAGCCGTTCTTGTCTCGCAGTACCTGCGGATTACATCATCACCACGTCAAACTGCTCCGGGTTATAGAGCGGCTCTATCTGCACTTTTACCTGTTTGCCGACGAAGATTTCCACTTCTGCCAGCGCGTGGGACTCTTCCCCTTTCAGGGCTTCCGCCACCGAAGGAGAAGCATAGACCAGGAAGCGGTCGGAGTCGTAGGCGTGATGCACACGAACAATCTCCCGCATGATCTCATAGCAGACCGTTTCCACCGTCTTCACCGTGCCGCGGCCATGACAGGTCGGGCACTCGTTGCACAGCACATGCTCCACGCTCTCACGGGTGCGCTTGCGGGTCATCTCAACCAGCCCAAGCTGGGAGAAGCCGTTGATGCTGGTTTTCACGCGATCTTTACTCAGCGCCTGCTCCAGGGAGTGCAGCACGCGGCGGCGGTGGTCTTCGTTACTCATATCGATAAAGTCGATGATGATAATGCCACCCAGATTGCGCAGACGAAGCTGACGCGCAATGGCCTGCGTCGCTTCAATATTGGTATTGAAAATGGTGTCGTCCAGATTGCGGTGACCGACAAACGCCCCGGTATTAATATCCACGGTGGTCATCGCTTCGGTCTGGTCGATAATCAGATAGCCACCGGACTTGAGTTCGACTTTACGTTCCAGCGCGCGCTGGATTTCGTTTTCGACATCGTAGAGATCGAAGATCGGCTGGCGTCCGGTGTAGTGCTCCAGCAGACCCGGCATTTCCGGAATGTACTCGGCGGTAAATTCGAGCAGCGCATCATAGGTCAGACGGGAATCGACGCGGATGCGATCCAGCTGGGCATCGGCGAAGTCGCGCAGTACGCGCTGGGCCAGCGCCAGCTCACCGTACAGCTGATAGCGCGTCTGGTTGCGTTTTTTACGCTCCATCACCTTGGTCCAGACGCGTTTCAGGTAGGCGGCATCCGAGGCGAGGTCTTCTTCGCTGATCCCCTCTGCGGCGGTGCGAATGATAAACCCGCCCTGCTCATCACAGTAGGCGCCAACCACTTTTTTCAGCCGGTCGCGCTCGCTTTCGCTCTCTATACGCTGGGAAACGCCAACGTGAGAGGCGCCAGGCATAAAGACCAGATAACGGGAAGGTAAGGTGATGTCGGTTGTCAGACGCGCGCCTTTGGTGCCCAGCGGATCTTTTACCACCTGCACCATCAGATCCTGGCCCTGACGCACCAGCTCGGAGATATCACGGACGGTAAACTGCTTTTGCTCTTCACCCGCCACACATTCGGTGTGCGGCATGATATCGGAGGCATGCAGAAATGCCGCTTTATCCAGGCCAATATCTACAAATGCCGCCTGCATACCCGGTAGTACACGACTGACACGACCTTTGTAGATATTGCCTACTATTCCGCGCCGCGCTTCACGCTCGATATGAATTTCCTGAAGAATTCCGCCATCGATATAGGCCACACGGGTTTCCGAGGGCGTTACGTTTACCAACAATTCAGCCGTCATAATTATCCCTTCCCTCACGCAGTGAGTTAAAATTGCTTAGCAACTCATACGTTTCCACCAGCGGTAAGCCGACTACGGCGTGATAGCTGCCATTGATCTTCCTGACAAAACAGCCACCCAACCCTTGAATACCGTATGCACCTGCTTTATCCATTGGTTCACCGCTGGCGATATAACCGGCGATATCCTCTTCTGTGAGTACTCTGAACGTGACATCGGTGACCACCAGACAGTCGAGCACGTGCTGGCGGTCTGCCAGCGCGACGGCGGTCATCACCTGATGCGTATGGCCGGACAATTTGCGCAGCATCGTAAACGCATGCTTATCGTCGTGCGGTTTCTCGAGGACTTCACCGTTAAGGATCACGATGGTATCTGCGCCCAGCACCGGTAAATCACGCGGCGCCTGCGCCACGCCTGCCTGCGCTTTCTCCCGCGCCAGACGGGAAACATACTGTTGTGCGCTTTCACCCTCGGCACGTTGCTCTTCAATGCCGGTGACGATGCGTTCAAAAGATACCCCTAACTGCGTCAGGAGTTCCTGACGGCGCGGGGAGCCGGAAGCGAGATACAAAGACGTCATAGAAACCTTTTATTGCACGGCAAATTGCTGGCGAACCTTACGCATCAGCAGGAACAACCATGGCCAGAGCACACCGTTTACTACACTACTCCAGAACACTTCCGGACGGAAAGAGACGTTGATCACTAAAAACTCTGCCCAGAAAACAATGATATCCGCGGCCATGGATAACAACATCACCACCAGCGCCTGTTGCCAGAGCGCCAGATTACGAAAGAGCTGGAATTTCAGAGCGACCAGGTATGCGATGATACTCATGGACAAAGCGCGAACGCCAAGCGTTGAGCCACTAATCAGATCCAGTATGGCACCCATCACAAAACCTGTGCCCACATTTACGCGGTGCGGCAGGGCGAGGATCCAGTAGAGCAGAATAAGCAGCACCCAGTTTGGCCGGAAAACGAGAATGTCGTCCGGCCAGGGCATCACTTGCAGCAACAGCGCGATCAAAAACGAGAGCCAGATAACCCAGCGTCCCTGGCTACGGTAGCTTGCCACTATTGCCCTCCCGGGGAGAGTTGCGGTGGCGGTGGCGCATCAGGCGGCGGCTGGGTCAGCCCGGTTGCTGGCGCAGGAACTGGCGCAGGCGGCCCCATCGAGTTTGGCGCAGGCAGAACCTGCGGCATCATCTGCATCAGACGTTCATTCGCCACGCGATGCACATCTTCCGGGGTCATCGGGTTAGTGCCGTTACGATCGGCACCCCACAGCAGCAGCAGATAGCGCAGGCGCTGCAGACCCGCCGTTGGACGAGCCTGAATCACGGTGTAGGCGCGCTGGGTATCCAGCTTCACGGAGGAGACCACCCCAACCGGATAACCTTCCGGGAAGCGACCGCCCAGACCCGATGTCACCAGCACATCGCCCACGCGAATATCGGTATTCGCCGGCAGATGTTCCAGCTGCAGATCGTCCGTACAGCCGTTACCGGCCGCAATCACGCGAATATCGTTACGCAGTACCTGGATCGGCAGCGCATGGGTGGCATCACAAATCAGCAGCACGCGGCTGGTCAGCTTCGCGACCGCAACCACCTGGCCGACGACGCCTTTATCGCTGATCACCGGCTGGCCTTCGTACACACCATTGACGCTGCCCTTGTCGATCACCACCTGATCGCTGTACGGATCGTTAACGGTGGAGATCACCTGGGTCACCATCTTCTGCTCATCCTGACGCAGCGGGGAACCCAGCAGCTCACGCAGACGAGCATTCTCCTGCTTGTACTGGCCCAGCATCAGTATCTCGCTGTTTTTCAGCAGCAGTTCCTGACGTAACGCGCGGTTTTCAAGTTCGAGTTGATCGCGTGAGGACAGGGTTTGCGAGACGCTGTCGAGTAATTCACGGGGACCATTTGATACAAAGTAGAAAGGACTGACGGCGGTATCCATGTACGTTCTGATCTGGCTGAACGTACCGAGGCGGCTATCGGCAATAATGACACCAAGCGCTACCAACACCCCAAGGATCAGGCGAAACTGTAGCGACGGGCCACGGCTAAAAATTGGCTTCATAGGCTATGCGTACTCTCGCGTCAGAGAGAAAGGGTAGCCATCCGCTACCCTTTCACACCTGACTACTCTTCGCTGAACAAGTCGCCGCCGTGCATGTCGATCATTTCCAGCGCCTTGCCACCGCCACGGGCTACGCAAGTCAGTGGATCTTCTGCAACTACGACAGGAATTCCTGTCTCTTCCATCAACAGGCGGTCGAGGTTACGCAGCAGCGCACCACCACCGGTCAGAACCATACCGCGCTCAGAGATATCGGAAGCCAGTTCCGGCGGGCACTGCTCGAGGGCAACCATGACGGCGCTGACGATGCCGGTCAACGGCTCTTGCAGCGCCTCGAGGATTTCGTTGGAGTTCAGGGTAAAGCCACGTGGAACGCCTTCGGCCAGGTTACGACCGCGCACTTCGATCTCGCGCACTTCGTCACCCGGGTAAGCAGAACCGATTTCGTGCTTAATACGCTCTGCGGTGGCTTCACCGATCAGAGAGCCGTAGTTACGGCGAACGTAGTTGATGATGGCTTCATCGAAGCGGTCACCACCGATACGTACGGAAGAGGAGTAAACCACACCATTCAGGGAGATAACGGCCACTTCAGTGGTACCGCCACCGATATCCACCACCATGGAGCCGGTCGCTTCGGAAACCGGCAGGCCAGCACCGATAGCGGCAGCCATTGGCTCTTCAATCAGGAAGACTTCACGCGCACCAGCGCCCTGAGCGGATTCACGAATAGCACGACGTTCTACCTGGGTAGCGCCAACCGGCACACACACCAGTACACGCGGGCTTGGACGCATAAAGCTGTTGCTGTGCACCTGTTTGATAAAGTGCTGAAGCATTTTCTCGGTCACGAAGAAGTCAGCGATAACGCCGTCTTTCATCGGACGAATGGCAGCGATATTACCCGGCGTACGACCAAGCATCTGCTTAGCGTCATGGCCGACGGCCGCTACGCTTTTCGGTGAACCAGCACGATCCTGACGAATGGCCACAACTGAAGGCTCATTCAGTACGATGCCTTGTCCTTTTACATAAATGAGGGTATTCGCGGTACCCAGGTCAATGGACAGGTCATTGGAAAACATGCCACGAAATTTTTTCAACATACTAAGGGATAATCCTGAAAGCTGGGGCGGAAAACAAAATCCGCTTACTTTACCAACCACACGCAGCAGCGACAAGGCGCAAAAATCGCCTGCTACGGTGAAAATTTGTGCAGCACGTTTCCTTTGTTACAAATCGTCGCCTGACTCCCTCAGGGCTGAGAAAAAACAGCGTTCCTCACGTTCATTTGTAACCCGTTAAAGGTCGCTCACTGTCATTTTGCTCGTCATACATCACGCTACAGGCGCGATATTCTACGTGAAAACTCACTAAACGGCAGGTTAAACAGAGTATCTTTGCGAATATTTTTTCACATTGCTGTCAAGAGGCTGAGAGGCCGCAAAAAAATCTCCTTGACCCCCTGTAACTCCGCGCTCTGTCAACGTATGCCATTCCGTTCGTGACCGTACACCTGTGGCAAATACATGCGTTTGCGTTCCCTTACAGGCTTCAACCAGGCTCTGTACCAGCAGCTGGTTTTCCGTACGTTTTTCGATATTCCTTACCAGCCCCGGATGCAGCTTCAGCAGCTCTACCTCCAGCGCCTTAATCCAGCTGGTGCTGACCAGAGTCAGACCCGCCTGCGTCACCGCCACACGAGCCCCCAACGCATTGATCAGCCGAACGACCGGCTGTAACCGACTGATGTGTTGACAAACATCCGCCTCTGCAAGTTCAAAAATAATCCGTCTACGCTGCGATTTTTCACATTGCATCAGCACATCGCGCAGCCAGCGCTGGAATCGCGGGCGGATCAACGACTCTACCGTCACCTGCAGCGCCAGATGTTCTTCCGGCCAGAAGGATAAGAATGGCATCAATCGCGAAATTTGCTGGCGGTCATACTCTTCGGACAGACCAAACTGCAATACCATCGGCAGATACTCCGCCGACACCACCTCTTCGTTGCCGTCAAAGATGCGGCAGAGCAGCTCCCGGTGATGGACCTGGCCGTTGGCCAGTACCGCCGGCTTTTGGTAAATCCGCGGCCCGCCGCGGGTAAGCATCTGTTCAATCAAGGTCCGCCAGCGCACGTTGCCGCGCCCTTTCTCCGGCAGGGAGTCATCATAAACCGCCCAGCCGTTGGCTCCCTGCAATACGGCATTGCGAGTAGCGGCTTCCGCGTGCTCCATCACCTGCTCGGTGGTCTGACCGCCGCGCCAGGCACAAATGCCGATATGCACCATGTCATCACGATCCAGCATTTTGCTGGGCGGCAGCGCATCCACCGACTTTAACAGCAGGCTGGCAATGCTCTCTGACTCTTTCAGGGTGCGATGCGGCAGCAACACGGCGTAATCACTGCGGTGATAGCGTGCCAGCAGCGCGCCGGGATAACGCATCATAAAGGTGGAAAGCATATTGATGAGCATAAACAGATGCTCTTCCGCCACCGCCCGCCCCCAGTTGTCTTTCAGCAGGTCAAAGTCCGGCAGGCGGACAAGCATCACCACCCCGTGCGAGCCCACTTTCTCAGGATCTTCCAGCAGGGTAGCCAGCTGATTATCAAAGAAAAGACGATTGTTGAGGCCGGTTTTGTTGTCCTGGGCGGCATAGGAGCGGATCAGCGTATCCATTCGGCTGCGCTGGTCGCTGGCAAACTGAATTTCGGACAGCAGAACATCCAGCGCACTGCTGGTGCGTGACGGCCATTCATAGACGGACCCGCGCACCTGGGCCCCACGTTCTCCGTTAAGGATCCGTACCGAACGCGACTCCAGCAGCTCCTGCCCCGAGAGCTGGCGACGCAGCCAGCGCACCGCCAGGAAGATCAGCACCACCACGAAGATCACCGCCACCGTCAGCGGCGCAGTGGTCATCAATGAACGAAAATAACTGTTCATCGGGTCCAGATAGGCCAGGCTTATGGTCATACCGGGGTTTTTCAGGGAGGGGACGGTTAGCTCGAAAATCTGGGGGGGCGCACCGGCCGGTCGATAACCCTTTTGCCCGCTGTGGCTGAAAATGGTTTTTCCGCCCTGCTTAATCTCCACACGCGTGATATCAACCGGAGCCATCAGCTCGTCCAGCTGACGGGAAAGTTCTGGAAAGGGCGTGCTGACAAGGCGGGAGTCAACCACCGACGCCACGGACTGGACGCGGTTCACCAGCTTTCCCTGGATCGCATTATAAAAACTGAGCGAGCAGCCGATCAGGGTGACAAAGATGGTCAACCCGGTTAGCAAGGCGATAAAAGCGGAGAACTTCGTCGATAATCGCATCCTTGAGATTACTCCGTGAGTTGATGAGGATAGCAAGTGAGCACTAACTCGCAATACGGCATCGGCATACTACCAAATCCGGTGTATCTGGCAATTTATTGCGTTAAATCGGCATTGCATGTCAATGAGCGAGTATAGTCTTCAAAAATTTTTTTCCAATCATCATGCTGAGTAAGGAATTCGTATGCAGGCTTTGATCTTAGAACAGCAGGAAGGCAAAACTCTTGCATCAGTGCAATCTATCGAAGAGAGCCGCCTGCCGGAAGGGGCCGTGACCGTTGATATCGACTGGTCCAGTCTGAATTACAAAGACGCGCTCGCCATTACGGGCACCGGCAAGATTATTCGTAATTTCCCAATGGTTCCAGGTATCGACTTTGCGGGCCGCGTGCACGCCAGCGAAGACCCGCGTTTCCATGTCGGCCAGCAGGTGCTGCTGACCGGCTGGGGCGTGGGCGAAAATCACTGGGGCGGGCTGGCCGCGCAGGCACGCGTCAACGGCGACTGGCTGGTGCCAATGCCGAACGGGCTCGATGGCCGCAAGGCGATGATCATCGGCACCGCCGGGTTTACCGCCATGCTGTGCGTGATGGCGCTGGAAGAGGCCGGGGTCACCCCGCAGTCCGGTGAGGTAGTGGTAACAGGAGCCAGCGGCGGCGTCGGCAGTACCGCGGTTGCCCTGCTGCACAAGCTGGGCTATCAGGTGGCGGCGGTTTCAGGCCGTGAAAGCACCCATGACTATCTGCGTTCCCTGGGTGCCAGCCGCATTCTGGGCCGCGACGAGTTCGCTGAGACCCGCCCGCTGGAGAAACAGATCTGGGCCGGTGCCGTCGATACCGTCGGGGATAAAGTGCTGGCGAAAGTGCTGGCGCAGATGAACTACGGCGGTTGCGTGGCGGCGTGCGGCCTGGCGGGCGGATTTGCCCTGCCGACCACGGTGATGCCGTTTATTCTGCGCAACGTCCGCCTGCAGGGCGTCGATTCGGTGATGACCCCGCCAGAGCGTCGCGCCCAGGCATGGGAGCGACTGGTTCGCGATCTGCCAGCCTCCTTCTATACGCAAAGCGCCACCCAGATTAGCCTTGAGCAGGCCCCGGAGTATGCCGCGAAGATCATCAGTAACCAGATCCAGGGCCGTACGCTGGTGAAGCTGGGTTAATCTTCAAATTTTCGTGACATATTCGCTTTAACCCTGCTCCTCCGTCATGCTTAGAAAAACGCATGACGGAGGATGCCATGAAAGTGAAACCCCTGACGGAAGCCGATATCACCGCGGAATCCGTTTTTATGCTCAAGCGCCGCCAGATCCTGAAGATGCTGGGGATCGGTGCCGGTGCGCTGACGCTCTCGCCTCTCGCCCAGGCCGACCTGCTGGACTGGTTTAAGGGCAACGATCGTCCGAAAGCGCCCTCCGGGAAGCCCCTGACCTTTACCCAGCCCGCCCAGTGGCAAAGCAACCTCGCCAAAACCCCTGAAGAGAAAGTGACAGGCTATAACAACTTCTATGAGTTCGGCCTGGATAAAGCCGATCCGGCGGCCAACGCCGGCAGCCTGAAGACCGATCCCTGGACGCTGAAAATCGACGGGGAAGTGGCAAAACCCCTGACCCTTGATTATAACGATTTGACTACCCGCTTCCCGCTGGAAGAGCGTATCTATCGCATGCGCTGCGTCGAGGCCTGGTCGATGGTGGTGCCGTGGATTGGTTTTCCGCTGCATAAACTGCTGGCGATGGTAGAGCCCACCAGCAACGCGAAGTACGTCGCCTTTCAGACCCTTTACGCACCGGAGATCATGCCCGGTCAGAAAGACCGGTTCATTGGCGGCGGACTCGATTATCCGTACGTGGAGGGATTACGTATTGATGAGGCGATGCACCCGCTGACGCTGCTTACCGTTGGCGTCTACGGTAAAGCCCTGCCGCCGCAAAACGGCGCCCCCATCCGCCTGACCGTGCCGTGGAAATACGGCTTTAAGGGCATCAAATCGATCGTCAGTATCAAGCTGACCCGCGAGCGCCCACCTACCACCTGGAACCTCGCGGCCCCGAATGAGTACGGCTTCTACGCTAACGTGAACCCGCACGTGGATCACCCGCGCTGGTCGCAGGCCACCGAGCGGTTTATTGGCTCGGGCGGCGCGCTGGATGTCAAACGTCAGCCCACCCTGCTGTTTAACGGCTATGCCGACCAGGTAGCATCGCTCTACCGCGGTCTCGACTTACGGGAGTTTTTCTAAGTGCGTCTGACGGCAAAACAGATTACCTGGCTGAAGGTCGCCCTGCATCTTGCGGGGCTGCTTCCTTTTATATGGCTATTCTGGGCCATCAATCATGGCGGCCTGAGTGCCGATCCGGCAAAAGATATTCAACATTTTACCGGCCGCACCGCGCTGAAATTTTTACTGGCGACCCTGCTGGTTTCCCCTCTGGCGCGCTACGCGAAACAGCCCTTACTGATCCGCACCCGCCGCCTGCTTGGGCTATGGTGTTTCGCCTGGGCGACGCTGCACCTCACCAGCTATGCGTTTCTGGAGCTCGGGATTAACAATCTGGCTCTGCTGGGACGCGAACTGGTGACTCGTCCTTACTTAACCCTGGGGATTATCAGCTGGATAATTTTACTGGCATTGACCCTCACCTCTACCCAGTACGCCCAGCGAAAACTGGGAAGGCGCTGGCAACTTCTGCATAATTTTGTCTATCTTGTCGCGATCCTTGCCCCCATCCACTACCTTTGGTCAGTGAAAATCCTCTCGCCGCAGCCGATCATCTACGCTGTGCTGGCAGGCGTGCTTCTGGCATGGCGTTATAAGAAGTTTCGCCAGTGGTGGCGATAACGGGCGAAAATGTGCTGATTCCCGCAGATCGTTTATCCTTCCCGGGTGTTTATCCGAATGCTGTTGATAATCTTCCCTGATAAGACCAGTATTTAGCTGCCAAATGCTACGAAATCGTTATAATGTGCGACTTTGGTTTCCCCGACGGGTTTTTCAGACCCGGAAAGGGTGACAATCGCGCATCGAAGGTATATTTTGTTTTTTACCGGAGAATCGCAGGAGATAGCGGCACAATGGCTGACAAGTTTCACATCTTAGTTTTAAACGGACCGAACCTGAATATGCTCGGCACCCGTGAACCCGAGAAGTATGGCACGCTGACGTTAACCGATATTGTTAACCGTCTGGGTAGCGAAGCGGCGACGCTCAATGTGGAACTTGACCATTTTCAGTCAAACGCGGAGTACGCACTCATCGACCGCATTCATCAGGCTAAAGACACAACGGACTATATCCTGATTAATCCGGCCGCGTTTACGCACACCAGTGTTGCTATTCGCGACGCGCTGCTGGCAGTGAGCATCCCATTTATTGAGGTCCACCTCAGCAACGTGCATGCGCGGGAGCCGTTCCGCCACCACTCCTACCTGTCGGATATCGCCTCTGGCGTCATCTGTGGACTGGGGGCTGACGGTTATTCATTCGCTTTACAGACAGCGGTAAAACGCCTGTCACAATCACACTAAACAAAGAGTACGGAACCCACTCATGGATATTCGTAAGATTAAAAAACTGATCGAGCTGGTTGAAGAATCAGGCATCTCCGAACTGGAAATTTCTGAAGGCGAAGAGTCTGTACGCATCAGCCGTGCCGCGCCAAACGCAGGCTTCCCGGTTATGCAACAAGCTTATGCTGCACCAATGATGCAGCAGCCAGCTCTGTCTAACGCTGTCGCTCCGGCGGCTACTCCAGCAATGGAAGCGCCAGCAGCAGCGGAAATCAGTGGTCACATCGTACGTTCCCCAATGGTTGGTACTTTCTACCGCACCCCGAGCCCGGACGCTAAAGCGTTCATCGAAGTGGGCCAGAAAGTTAACGCGGGCGATACCCTGTGCATCGTTGAAGCCATGAAAATGATGAACCAGATCGAAGCTGACAAGTCAGGTACTGTGAAAGCGATTCTGGTCGAAAGTGGTCAGCCGGTTGAATTTGACGAGCCGCTGGTCGTCATCGAGTAACGAGGCGAACATGCTGGATAAAATTGTTATCGCCAACCGCGGCGAGATCGCACTGCGTATTCTTCGTGCCTGTAAAGAGCTGGGCATCAAGACCGTCGCTGTGCACTCAAGCGCGGACCGCGATCTGAAACACGTATTACTGGCGGATGAGACGGTCTGTATCGGCCCGGCTCCGTCCGTAAAAAGCTATCTGAACATCCCGGCTATCATCAGCGCCGCTGAGATCACTGGCGCGGTAGCGATTCACCCGGGTTATGGCTTCCTCTCTGAGAACGCCAACTTTGCTGAACAGGTAGAACGTTCTGGCTTTATCTTCATCGGCCCGAAAGCCGACACCATCCGCCTGATGGGCGACAAAGTGTCTGCGATCACCGCGATGAAAAAAGCCGGTGTTCCAACCGTACCGGGCTCCGACGGTCCTCTGACCGACGACATGGATGCTAACCGTGCTCATGCGAAACGCATTGGCTACCCGGTTATCATCAAGGCGTCTGGCGGCGGCGGCGGTCGCGGTATGCGCGTTGTGCGCAGCGATGCTGAACTGGCTCAGTCCATCTCCATGACCAAAGCGGAAGCGAAAGCAGCTTTCAGCAATGACATGGTATACATGGAAAAATACCTGGAAAACCCACGCCACATCGAAATTCAGGTGCTGGCAGACGGTCAGGGTAACGCGATCTATCTGGCGGAACGTGACTGCTCCATGCAGCGTCGTCACCAGAAAGTGGTCGAAGAAGCACCAGCGCCGGGTATCACTCCGGAACTGCGTCGCTACATCGGCGAGCGTTGCTCCAAAGCGTGCGTGGATATCGGCTATCGCGGGGCAGGTACCTTCGAGTTCCTGTTCGAAAACGGCGAGTTCTACTTCATCGAGATGAACACCCGTATTCAGGTTGAACACCCGGTCACCGAAATGATCACCGGCGTTGACCTGATCAAAGAGCAGCTGCGTATCGCGGCGGGTCAACCGCTCTCCATCAAGCAGGAAGAAGTTCAGGTTAAAGGCCATGCGGTGGAATGCCGTATCAACGCCGAAGATCCGAACACCTTCCTGCCGAGCCCGGGTAAAATCACGCGTTTCCACGCGCCGGGTGGCTTTGGTGTGCGCTGGGAGTCCCATATTTACGCCGGTTACACCGTACCGCCGTATTATGACTCAATGATCGGCAAGCTGATCTGCTACGGCGAATCCCGTGACGTGGCGATTGCCCGCATGAAGAACGCCCTGCAGGAGCTGATCATCGACGGTATCAAAACCAACGTTGATCTGCAGATGCGTATTATGAGCGACGAGAACTTCCAGCATGGTGGCACCAACATCCACTATCTGGAGAAGAAACTCGGTCTGAACGAGAAGTAATACAGCATCTTTACTAAAAGGCCGGATAATCCGGCCTTTTTTATTTTTGGGGCCTGGAACGCCCCATCATGTACAATCCCCGCTTTCTTCATCCACAAGGGACAAAAAATGGACAAACGTTTTGTTCAGGCCCACAAAGAAGCGCGTTGGGCGCTGTGGTTAACCCTTCTCTATCTCGCCGCGTGGTTAGTAGCTGCTTACTTACCTGATTCTGCTATCGGTGTTACCGGCCTTCCGCACTGGTTTGAGATGGCCTGCCTGCTGATCCCGCTGGTGTTTATTCTGCTCTGTTGGGCGATGGTGAAGTTCATCTATCGCGATATTCCGCTGGAGGATGACGATAATGCAGCTTGAAGTAATCCTGCCGCTCGTCGCGTATCTGTTTGTTGTTTTTGGTCTGTCCGTTTACGCCATGCGTAAAAGAACGGCGGGCACCTTCCTGAACGAGTATTTCCTCGGTAGCCGCTCGATGGGCGGTATTGTGCTGGCGATGACCCTTACCGCCACCTATATCAGCGCCAGCTCCTTTATTGGCGGCCCGGGTGCAGCCTATAAGTACGGGCTGGGCTGGGTGCTGCTGGCGATGATCCAGCTGCCTGCCGTCTGGCTCTCGCTGGGTATTCTGGGGAAAAAATTCGCGATTCTGGCGCGCCGCTATAATGCGGTGACCCTCAACGACATGCTGTTTGCCCGCTATCAGAGCCGCCTGCTGGTCTGGCTGGCCAGCCTGAGCCTGCTGGTGGCCTTTATCGGCGCCATGACCGTGCAGTTTATCGGCGGCGCGCGCCTGCTAGAAACTGCCGCCGGGATCCCTTACGAAACGGGGCTGCTGATTTTTGGTATCAGTATCGCGCTCTACACCGCGTTTGGCGGTTTCCGCGCCAGCGTGCTCAACGACACCATGCAGGGCATGGTGATGCTGATTGGCACCATTGTGCTGCTGGTAGGCGTGGTGCATACAGCGGGGGGTTTAACCCATGCGGTGGAAACGCTGCAGACCATCGATCCGAAGCTGGTATCGCCGCAGGGCGCGGATGACATCCTCTCCCCTACCTTTATGACCTCCTTCTGGGTGCTGGTCTGCTTCGGGGTGATTGGTCTGCCGCATACCGCGGTGCGCTGCATCTCTTATAAAGACAGCAAGGCAGTACACCGGGGGATTATCATCGGCACCATCGTGGTGGCGATCCTGATGCTCGGTATGCACCTGGCCGGGGCACTGGGCCGGGCGGTGATCCCGGACTTAACCGTGCCGGACCTGGTGATCCCAACATTGATGGTAAAAGTACTGCCTCCGTTTGCTGCCGGCATCTTCCTTGCTGCACCCATGGCGGCGATCATGTCGACAATTAACGCCCAGCTACTGCAAAGTTCCGCTACGATCATTAAAGATCTCTACCTGAACATGCGCCCGGAGCAGATGACTAATGAGCGTCGCCTGAAGCGGATGTCTGCGGTGATCACACTGGTGCTGGGGGCGTTGCTGCTGCTGGCCGCGTGGAAGCCGCCTGAGATGATTATCTGGCTGAACCTGCTGGCATTTGGGGGTCTGGAAGCGGTGTTCCT
Organism: Leclercia sp. TB492; assembly: GCF_049974505.2. Lineage (NCBI taxonomy): Bacteria > Pseudomonadati > Pseudomonadota > Gammaproteobacteria > Enterobacterales > Enterobacteriaceae > Leclercia > Leclercia sp. TB492. The sequence continues at coordinate 4,228,611 of NZ_CM127572.1, forward strand.
CTGGCCGCTGGTGCTGGGCCTCTACTGGGAGCGCGCCAACGCGGCCGGTGCCCTGAGCGCAATGCTCGTCGGTGGCGTGCTCTATGCCGTGCTCGCCTCCTTTAAAATTCAGTACCTGGGCTTCCATCCGATTGTGCCCTCGCTACTGCTAAGTTTGCTGGCGTTTGTGGTAGGGAACCGTTTCGGCCAATCCCTGCCGCAGGCAGCCGTGATTTCTACTGATAAATAAAGAGTTTTGCCATGCCGTGGATCCAACTAAAACTGAATACAACCGGTGCTAACGCCGAAGAGATGAGTGATGCGCTGGTAGAGACCGGTGCGGTCTCTGTCACCTTCCAGGACACGCATGACACTCCGGTGTTTGAACCGCTGCCGGGTGAAACCCGCCTGTGGGGCGATACCGACGTCATCGGCCTGTTTGATGCCGAAACTGATATGGCCGAAGTGGTCGCGATTCTGGAAAATCACCCGCTGCTGGGCGCCGGTTTTGCGCACAAGATTGAACAGCTGGAAGACAAGGACTGGGAGCGCGAGTGGATGGATAACTTCCACCCGATGCAGTTCGGCAAGCGTCTGTGGATCTGCCCGAGCTGGCGCGACGTGCCGGACGAAAATGCGGTAAACGTGATGCTCGATCCGGGCCTGGCGTTCGGTACCGGCACTCACCCGACCACCTCCCTGTGCCTGCAGTGGCTGGATGGTCTGGATCTGGACGGTAAAACGGTGATCGACTTTGGCTGCGGATCCGGGATCCTCGCTATCGCCGCTCTGAAGCTGGGTGCCGCAAAAGCGATCGGGATCGACATCGATCCGCAGGCGATTCAGGCCAGCCGCGATAACGCGCAGCGCAACGGCGTCTCCGACCGTCTTGAGCTCTACCTGCCGAATGACCAGCCAGCGGTGATGAAAGCCGACGTGGTGGTCGCCAACATCCTGGCTGGCCCGCTACGCGAGCTGGCACCGTTAATCAGCGTCCTGCCCGTTGAGGGCGGTCTGCTGGGCCTGTCCGGTATTCTTGCCAGCCAGGCTGAAAGCGTATGCGAAGCCTACACCGATCTCTTCGCACTCGACCCGGTGGTTGAAAAAGAAGAGTGGTGCCGCATTACCGGTCGTAAAAAGTAAGTGGTTATTCGTTTGCCTGTTTTTTAAACTTCCCTTTTGGTTAAGGAACAGGCAATCCAGCTATCACGATCATGTTCTAAAATGCGACGCAGATCGCAAAGAACCGCGGAAATCTGCTGCTTAAAACAGCAGATTATTCCGCTTAAGGTTTCATTCTTTAAGAAAAAACGAGAAGTTTTGGGAAATTGTAAGCGACCATAAAATCGCCACACGCATTTAAGTGAATGATTTATATGGAATATAATTTCATGACTTATGCTTTGTGCCTGATTCCATGATCTGCAACAGGTGATTGTTCAAAGTTTGGCCTTTCATCTCGTGCAAAAAATGCGTAAGATACGCCGCCTTGCAGTCACAGTATGGTCATTTCTTAACTCATGCGTATCGGAAACCACCAGCTCAGAAATCGCCTGATCGCAGCACCTATGGCAGGTATTACCGACCGGCCCTTCAGGACGCTGTGCTATGAGATGGGAGCAGGATTAACCGTTTCTGAGATGATGTCGTCTAACCCGCAGGTTTGGGAAAGCGATAAATCCCGTCTTCGGATGGTGCACATTGACGAACCAGGTATCCGCACCGTGCAAATTGCCGGGAGCGTGCCTGAAGAGATGGCAGACGCCGCGCGTATTAACGTGGAAAGTGGTGCCCAGATTATTGATATCAATATGGGGTGCCCGGCCAAAAAGGTGAATCGCAAGCTTGCAGGTTCAGCCCTTCTGCAATACCCCGACCAGGTGAAGTCCATCCTGACGGCGGTTGTCAGCGCAGTGGACGTTCCTGTTACGTTGAAGATTCGCACGGGTTGGTCGCCGGATCACCGTAACTGTGTAGAGATTGCCCAACTGGCCGAAGATTGTGGCATTCAGGCCCTGACCATACATGGACGCACCCGCGCCTGTTTGTTCAACGGCGAAGCTGAATACGACAGCATTCGGGCAGTTAAGCAGAAAGTTTCCATTCCGGTTATCGCGAATGGCGACATTACTGACCCGCTTAAAGCCAGAGCTGTGCTCGACTATACGGGAGCTGATGCTCTGATGATAGGACGTGCGGCTCAGGGAAGACCCTGGATCTTTCGGGAAATCCAGCATTATCTGGACACTGGGGAGCTGCTTGCCCCGCTGCCGCTGGCAGAGGTTAAGCGCTTGCTTTGTTCGCACGTTCGGGAATTGCATGACTTTTATGGTCAGACAAAAGGGTACCGAATTGCGCGTAAACACGTCTCCTGGTATCTCCAGGAGCACGCTCCAAATGACCAGTTTCGGCGCACATTCAACGCCATAGAGGATGCCAGCGATCAGCTGGAGGCGTTGGAGGCATACTTCGAAAATCTTGCGTAATGAAATAAAGAGCTGACAGAACTATGTTCGAACAACGCGTAAATTCTGACGTACTGACCGTTTCCACCGTTAACTCTCAGGATCAAGTAACTCAAAAGCCCCTGCGTGACTCGGTTAAACAGGCACTGAAGAACTATTTTGCTCAACTGAATGGTCAGGACGTTAACGACCTGTATGAGCTGGTACTGGCTGAAGTTGAACAGCCCCTGTTGGACATGGTGATGCAATACACCCGCGGTAACCAGACCCGTGCTGCCCTGATGATGGGCATCAACCGTGGTACGCTGCGTAAGAAACTGAAAAAGTACGGCATGAACTAATTTCGATTAGCTAAATGCTTGTATAAAAAGGCGCGAACCGGCATGGGGAAGCGCCTTTTTTTATGCCCTGCCTCTCCCCGTTTTGCTCCCCTCATCACGCTGCTAACAGCCGAAACGTAAACATCCGTCTGCCCACTTCTCAGCCGCTATTTTTCGTGTATATTTCCTGCACTCTTTTTCCTTTGTTGTCGGAAACTCCGAATGATCCGTAAGTATGGGTGGTTAGTCGTCTTCGCGATTAGCGTTTTCCTTTTTGATGCACTGATAATGCAGTGGATTGAGTTGATGTCTACGGAAACGGACAAATGCCGCAACATGGATTCGGTGAACCCACTCAAGCTCATCAATTGCTCGGATCTGGATTAATCCCCTGGTTTCCCTCGAAAAATGTGCGGGCTTAAAAGCCTTTGAGGCATCCCTGTTGGATGATAATGTCTCAGCCCGTCACACCCGGTATCACGTAATACCTCCCTGCGTCTGAGTTGATGAGATCATGCTGGTTAGCCAATACGACCAACTTCTTGTGGTTATCTCTTTTGTTGTCGCCATTCTTGCCTCCTACACCGCCCTGAATATGGCAGGCCGGGTTGTTGGCAGTACGGGCGTCGCGGCACGTATCTGGCTGACGGGCGGCGGTATTGCCATGGGTATCGGCATCTGGGCCATGCATTTTATCGGCATGCTGGCGATGGATGTCTCCATGCGGCTGAACTATAACCTGCCGCAAACGGCCCTCTCGATGTTCATTGCTATCGGTGCCTCACTGTTCGCCCTCTGGCTGGTGAGCCGGGATCACTTGCGCAGGCGTCGTTTGTCCACCGGCGCAGTGATTCTGGGCACCGGCATCGTCGCGATGCACTACACCGGAATGGCGGCATTGCAGGTTGAGCCCGCTATCGTCTGGGATATGCGCTGGGTTGCGCTGTCGGTAGTGATTGCCCTGCTCGCCTCGCTGGCCGCCCTGTGGCTCACGTTTCGTCTGCGTCGCGATGCCGCCCAGGTCGCGCTGATGCGTGCGGGTGCCGCCGTGCTGATGGGCGTTGCCATTGCCGGCATGCACTACACGGGGATGAAGGCCGCCCAGTTCCCGGTTCAGACCCATATGCATCATCAGGGCGTAAACGGCAGCTGGCTGGCGGTGCTGGTGAGCGTCGTTGCGCTCTCCATTCTGGGCATTACGCTGCTGGTCTCGATGTTTGATGCCAGGCTACAGGCCCGCACCGCCCTTCTGGCCTCGTCGCTGGCGGAAGCGAACCGCGAACTGGCGCAGCTGGCGCTGCACGACACGCTCACGCGCCTGCCAAACCGCGTCCTGCTGGAGGACCGTCTTGAACAGGCGATTAACAAAGCCGATCGCGAAGGGAAGCTCTTCGCGCTGCTGTTTATGGATTTGGACGGCTTCAAAGCCGTCAACGATGCCTACGGGCATGACACCGGTGATAAGCTGCTGGTTGCCGTTACCGAACGTCTGGAACTGCCGCTGAAAGGTCAGTACACCCTTGCCCGTATTGGCGGCGACGAGTTTGTGCTGCTGGCCGAGATCGATACCCCGAATGATGCCGCATCGCTGGCAAGCTCGCTGGTGCATGCGATCGACCAGCCCTTCAGCCTTGAGCTGTACGACCTGATGGTGACCCTCAGCGTGGGGATTGCTATCTATCCGCACGATGGTAAAAACCAGCGGGAGCTGATGTTTAACGCCGATGCGGCGATGTACCACACCAAGCATATGGGGCGTAACGGCTACCATTTCTTCCAGCCGTCGATGAACACCCTGGCGCAGAAACAGCTGCAGCTGATGAACGATCTCTGGCTGGCGCAGGATCGCCAGGAACTGCATCTGGTTTATCAGCCGAAGTTCCAGGCCCCGGTTGGCCCCATCGTTGGCTTTGAGGCCTTGCTGCGCTGGCAGCATCCTTCGCAGGGGTTGTTATCCCCTGACCAGTTCCTGCCGCTGGCAGAAAAGAGCGGGCTGATTATCCCTATCGGTAACTGGGTGATCGATGAGGCCTGCCGCCAGCTCCGCGTCTGGCATCTTGAAGGGCATACAGAATGGTCGATGGCGGTGAACCTCTCCACGCTACAGTTTGAACAGCCCCAGCTGGTAGATACGGTGATGAGCAGCCTGGCGCGACACCGAATTCCGCCCCATACCCTGATCCTGGAAGTGACCGAAACGACGGCCATGAATAACCCGGATGAGAGCGTGCGGGTGCTGACCGAACTGACGCAGGCGGGGGTGAAAGCGTCCATCGATGATTTTGGTACGGGCTATTCCAGCCTGCTGTACCTGAAAAAGCTGCCGGCCTGTGAGCTGAAAATCGATCGGGCGTTTGTCAAAGATCTCAACGGCGAAGGTGACGATGCCACTATCGTTTCCGCCATTGTGGCGCTGGCAAAGACCCTCAACCTGAAGGTGGTTGCCGAAGGGGTGGAAACCCAGGAGCAACAAACGTTTTTGACCGAGCTGGGGTGTAACACCTTGCAAGGTTATCTGCTGGGAAAACCCGTTTCGGCGCAGACCATTAAGGCCCTGAGCCACGATCCGCAAGCCATGCTGGCGCAGCAAAGCTGACCGGGCCGGTTCCGCTACGAGGCGGCCTCAAAAAACCGGCGCGCCGCCGGGGCCGCCGGTAACGTCGAGAGGATGTTATCCACCAGCTCCGGGGCCTGTTGATACAGATCCAGCCTTTCCGGGCTCATTAACCAGTTCTTAATCAGCCCGCAAAAAAAGCCGTGAAAAACAATTAACGTCATATCGATATTGATCTGCGTTGAAATACGCCCTGCCGCAATGCATTTTTTCAGGATTTGGCGAACGTTTTCATAGTTGAAGCCGATCCGCTCCCGAATTTCATATTCTGAAATCATGCCCGATTCAAATTCGCATTTGTGATACAGGATCTGCAATAGCGTGCGCTGGCGACGATCCCGGGCAATATATTGCAAAGCGGTAACAAACAGTTCACGTAAAATAAATAATGGATCGTCCTCTTTTCCCTGAGATAACAAACCGCGGATTATCTCGCGCAGCGGGCATTGCTCCTGCCAGATGGCATTAAATATCTCCGTTTTGCTGCTGAAATGCCAGTAAACGGCCCCCCGGGTCAGGCTGGCGGCATCAGCAATATCGGTCAGCGTGGTGTTTGCCACACCCCGTACGGCAAACTGCTCTATCGCTGCCTCAATCAACAACTGGCGTGTCTTCTGCGCCTCGGCCTTCGTTTTGCGCGCCATAGGGAGTCACTCTATTAACGGATTAATTACATTTATCAAACAACGGTGATAATCGTCAGAACGTGAATTATCCATCACTGCGGAAAATAATTTTGAACAAAAAACGTCAACGCGCTTAATTTATAGATCTCAATGATATTTGAATATGATTTCATTCATTAAACACATATGTACATCTAAAGCAAAACGGATGTGAATCCATAATCTGAAATGCTATCCCGTTGTTTAATCACATTCAGCCCCGTTTTTTTTCTCTTCAATTCTTTCTCCGCACTTATAAATCAAAAAGCCGCCCGGCCATTCTTTATTATGGCGCCCGCCGTTTTCTGTTTACCTCCTCTTAACGCTTAACCGCTGTCGGTTAATGCGGGTTGATGATTTTGAAGGAATAGCCATGACGCCTCATTTCAGGTATTTACCCTTATCCGGTTTTATCATCGGTGCCGCATTACTCGTGGGTTGTGATGACCACAGTGAACAAGCCCAGCAGCCGCCTTCACCGCAGGTTGTGGTCCATGTTGTGAAAAGCGCACCGCTGGTTGTTACCACCGAACTGCCAGGCCGTACCGATGCGTATCGCGTCGCAGAGGTTCGCCCCCAGGTGAGCGGCATTGTCCTGAAGCGTAACTTTACCGAGGGCAGCGACGTAAAAGCAGGGGAATCGCTGTATCAGATCGATCCGGCCACCTATCAGGCTGCCTTTGACAGTGCGTCAGGCGAGCTGGCCAAAGCTCAGGCCGCTGCCAACATCGCCCACCTGACCGTGAAACGCTATTTACCGCTCATGGGCACCCAGTACGTCAGTAAGCAGGAGTACGATCAGTCCGTTGCCACCGCCCGGCAGGCCGATGCTTCGGTGATTGCGGCCAAGGCGGCCGTCGAGACCGCGCGCATTAATCTGGCTTATACCAAAGTGACATCCCCTATCAGCGGGCGTATCGGCAAATCCAGCGTCACCGAAGGAGCGCTGGTCGCGAACGGCCAGGCCTCGGCGCTGGCTACGGTGCAGCAGCTGGATCCGATTTATGTCGATGTGACCCAATCCAGCAACGATTTTATGCGTCTTAAGCAGTCCAGCCTGCAGACGGGCGATGGTGCCAGCAGCGTACAGCTGCTGATGGAGAATGGGCAGCCGTACCCGCTGAAAGGCTCGCTGCAGTTCTCCGATGTCACCGTGGACGAGAGCACCGGCTCCATTACCCTGCGGGCGATCTTCCCCAACCCGCAGCATATCCTGTTGCCCGGCATGTTTGTCCGGGCGCGCATTGATGAGGGCACCCAGCCCCACGCCATCCTGGTGCCGCAGCAGGGGGTCACTCGCACCCCACGCGGTGAGGCCAGCGTGATGGTGGTGAATGCGAAAAATCAGGCCGAAGCGCGAAGCGTTGTCGCCCCTCAGGCAATTGGCGATCAATGGCTGATCGCTGACGGCCTGCAGGAGGGCGATCGGGTGATCGTCAGCGGGCTGCAAAAAGTGCGTCCTGGCGTCGCGGTTATCGCAACGCCAGATACCGCCGCGCAGAAAGCGGGATAAGGAACAGAGCATGGCCAACTTCTTTATTCAGCGCCCGGTTTTTGCGTGGGTTCTTGCCATCATCCTGATGATTGCGGGCGGGCTGGCGATCCTGAAGCTGCCGATCGCCCAGTATCCCACCATTGCCCCGCCTGCCGTGGCGATCTCGGCGACCTACCCCGGCGCAGACGCGCAGACGGTGCAGGATACGGTGACCCAGGTGATCGAGCAGAACATGAACGGCATCGATAATCTGATGTACATGTCCTCCACCAGCGATTCGGCGGGCAGCGTGACCATCACCCTGACCTTCCAGTCGGGTACCGACCCGGATATCGCCCAGGTTCAGGTGCAGAACAAGCTGCAGCTGGCGATGCCGCTGCTGCCGCAGGAAGTACAGCAGCAGGGGATCGGCGTGGAGAAATCGAGCAGCAGCTTCCTGCTGGTAGCGGGCTTCGTCTCGGACAATAAGGACCTGAGCCAGGACGATATCTCTGACTATGTGGCCTCTAACGTCAAGGATGCCATCAGCCGCACCTCCGGCGTGGGGGATGTGCAGCTATTTGGCGCGCAGTATGCGATGCGTATCTGGCTGGATGCGAATAAGCTGAACGCCTATCAGCTGACGCCGCTGGACGTGATCAATCAGCTCAAAACCCAGAATAACCAGATTGCCGCCGGTCAGTTGGGCGGTACGCCGTCGGTGCCGGGCCAACAGCTCAACGCCTCGATCATCGCCCAGACGCGCCTGAAAACCGCCGAAGAGTTTGGCAACATCACCCTGAAGGTCAATCAGGACGGGTCGATGGTGCATCTGAAAGATGTGGCCCGGATTGCGCCCGGCGGTGAAAACTACAACATGGTGACCAAAATTAACGGCCAGGCGGCGACCGGGCTGGGGATCAAGCTCGCCACCGGTGCCAACGCGCTGGATACCGCTGCGGCTATCAAAAGCAAACTGGCGCAGCTGCAGACCTTCTTCCCGCAGGGGCTGAAGGTGGTCTACCCCTACGACACCACGCCTTTTGTGAAGATCTCCATTCATGAAGTGGTGAAGACGCTGTTTGAAGCCATTATTCTCGTCTTCCTGGTGATGTACCTGTTCCTGCAAAACCTGCGGGCTACACTGATCCCGACCATCGCCGTGCCGGTGGTGCTGCTGGGCACTTTCGCGATACTGGCGGCGTTTGGCTTCTCCATCAACACCCTGACCATGTTTGGCATGGTGTTAGCGATAGGTTTGCTGGTGGATGACGCCATCGTGGTGGTGGAGAACGTCGAGCGCGTGATGGTGGAGGAGAAGCTGCCGCCAAAAGAGGCAACGCAAAAATCGATGTCGCAGATCCAGGGGGCGCTGGTCGGTATCGCCATGGTGCTGTCGGCGGTGTTCATCCCGATGGCCTTTTTCGGTGGTTCTACCGGGGCGATTTATCGTCAGTTCTCCCTGACGATTGTCTCCGCGATGGCGCTTTCCGTACTGGTGGCGCTGATCCTCACCCCAGCGCTGTGCGCCACCCTGCTTAAAGCGCCGGGCGAGCATCATGAGCACAAAGGCGGCTTCTTCGGCTGGTTTAATGCCCTGTTCGACAGGAGCGTGGCGCACTACAGCAACAGCGTCAGCCATATTCTGCGTAAGACCGGCCGCTACCTGGTTATCTATGTCCTGATTGTCGGCGGCATGGCGGTACTGTTCCTGCGCCTGCCGACTTCGTTCCTGCCAGAAGAGGACCAGGGCGTCTTTATGACCATGGTGCAGCTCCCGGCGGGCGCCACCCAAACCCGCACTCAGCAGGTATTGGATCAGGTTGAGCACTATTATCTCACCACCGAAAAAGCCAACGTCGAGTCGGTCTTTACCGTTAACGGCTTCAGCTTCAGCGGCCAGGGGCAAAATGCCGGCGTGGCGTTTATCAGCCTTAAGCCCTGGGAGGAGCGCCCGGGTGCCGCTAACAGCGTTGGGGCCATCGTCAGCCGTGCCACGCGGGCCTTCAGCCAGATCAAAGATGGGCTGGTTTTCCCGTTTAACCTGCCCGCCATTATCGAACTGGGTACCGCGACAGGTTTTGACTTTGAGCTGATTGACCAGGCCAACCTGGGTCATAACCAGCTGACGCAGGCCCGAAACCAGCTGCTGGGCATGATCAAAGCCCACTCCGATCTGCTGGTTCGCGTGCGGCCTAATGGTCTGGAAGATACGCCGCAGTTTAAGCTGGATATCGATCAGGAAAAGGCCCAGGCGCTGGGGGTTAGCGTGTCGGACATCAACCAGACCATCTCTACCGCCCTGGGGGGGACCTACGTTAACGACTACATCGATCGTGGCCGGGTGAAGAAAGTTTATGTCCAGGCGGATGCGCAATTCAGGATGCTACCCGAGGATATCAATCGCCTGTATGTTCGCAGCGCCAGCGGTGAAATGGTGCCGCTTTCGGCATTCAGCCAGTCGCACTGGATCTACGGTTCGCCGCGCCTCGAACGCTATAACGGTACCCCGTCCATGGAGATCCTCGGTGAGGCCGCGCCAGGGAAAAGTACCGGTGAAGCGATGGTGTTAATGGAGCAACTGGCGGCGAAGCTTCCTACGGGTATTGGTTACGACTGGACGGGGATGTCATACCAGGAGCGGCTGTCAGGCAACCAGGCACCCGCCCTGTACGCCATCTCGCTGGTGGTAGTGTTCCTCTGCCTTGCTGCACTCTATGAGAGCTGGTCGATTCCGTTCTCGGTGATGCTGGTGGTGCCCTTAGGGGTGGTAGGTGCCCTGCTGGCCGCATCCCTGCGTGGGCTGAATAACGATGTCTATTTCCAGGTGGGTCTGCTCACCACTATCGGCCTGTCGGCAAAGAACGCCATTCTGATCGTCGAGTTTGCCAAGGACCTGATGGAGAAAGAGGGGAAAGGCATTGTTGAAGCCACGCTGGAGGCATCCCGCATGCGCCTGCGTCCGATCCTGATGACCTCGCTGGCGTTTATTCTCGGCGTGATGCCGCTGGTCATCAGCCACGGAGCTGGCAGCGGCGCGCAAAACGCCGTCGGTACCGGGGTGATGGGCGGCATGCTGTCGGCCACCCTGCTGGCTATCTTCTTTGTGCCGGTCTTCTTTGTGGTGGTTCGCAGACGCTTTACGCGTCATCAGGAACAGTAATCGATAAAGGCGCTTCGGCGCCTTTATTTATGATAATAAACAAAAAATTCGTTTTACCTATATATTCTTCTTATTAATTAGCACGCCAATGAATTGTTTGCTTGCGATTTTTAACTTGCACATTTAATCAATCCGCCTCCCTTATCTCTCCATAATTGGCATTAGTAAGAAGGATTCCTCCATCTTTTTTACAATCCAAATAATTTGAGATTATTCACTCTTCATGGCTGTTTTTAAGCGGTGGTAATATAGCCATCAGCTTTGCAGAAGACCTTACTGACTATATCGCAAAGTTAGATTTCATTTTGAGGTAACACCATGAAAAGATTCATTTCGGTTGCACTCCTTACCGCGTTACTTGCGGGCTGCGCGCACGACTCTCCGTGCGTACCGACATACGACGATCAAGGCCGACTGGTTCATACCAATACCTGTATGAAAGGGACCACACAGGACAACTGGGAAACTGCAGGGGCGATAGCCGGTGGCGCAGCAGCTGTTGCAGGCCTGACGCTGGGCATCATTGCCGTGTCTAAGTAATCCGGAAAGCGCGAATTCGTTCGCGCTTTTGCTTTTTCCGATTTAGGTTAATAAATAAACCTGCATTTACTCACATCTTTTTGCTGTTTTATTTTCTTTTCAATCCAGCGACGTGATGTTATTCACAGCTTGCTGACTTCTAATATTCACGCCATAAAACGCCCCTTAAATTCCTCTTTTCTAAATCAGACTTTTGCTCTGATTTGTGGCGCAGGTTGTAATTTCGCACCATTTCAGGGCGCTCGATTTAATTATCACTGTCTACACTCTGCTTTACGCGTTGCGTAATCGTTTATTACGTCAAATGCAAAACCTGGCATCGCGTTTGCTTTATTAACGTCGGCCACAGCCACAGACAGGTTAAAGCGTTTATAAGCGCTTCACTATAACGATAATTTTTCGCCACACAGGATGCATTATGAAAAAGATGATGATGGCCAGCCTCGCCGCTGCAGGTGTGCTTGTTGCAATGACCGGCCAGGCTCAGGCGGGTGCGACTCTGGATGCCGTTAAGCAGAAAGGTTTTGTGCAATGTGGGATCAGCGACGGTCTGCCGGGTTTCTCTTATGCAGATGCCAACGGTAAATTCTCCGGTATCGATGTCGACGTGTGCCGTGGCGTTGCTGCCGCGGTATTAGGCGACGACACCAAAGTGAAATATACCCCGCTGACGGCGAAAGAGCGTTTTACCGCCCTGCAATCCGGCGAAGTGGATATGCTGTCGCGTAATACTACCTGGACCTCGTCCCGTGATACCGGTATGGGCATGTCCTTTACCGGCGTGACCTATTATGACGGCATTGGCTTCCTGACCCACAATAAAGCAGGCCTGAAGAGTGCAAAAGAGCTGGATGGCGCGACGGTCTGTATTCAGGCAGGTACTGATACCGAGCTGAACGTCGCGGATTACTTCAAAGCCAACAACATGAAATATACGCCAGTCACTTTCGACCGCTCTGACGAATCCGCCAAAGCGCTGGAATCGGGCCGCTGCGACACCCTCGCTTCGGATCAGTCCCAGCTGTACGCACTGCGGATCAAGCTAAGTAATCCGGCAGAGTGGATCGTTCTGCCGGAAGTGATCTCCAAAGAGCCGCTGGGGCCGGTGGTACGCCGCGGAGATGAGGAGTGGAACTCGGTTGTGCGCTGGACGCTGTTTGCCATGCTCAACGCAGAAGAGATGGGCGTCAACTCGAAGAACGTCGATGAGAAAGCCGCCAATCCATCCACACCGGATATGGCCCACCTGCTGGGTAAAGAAGGGGATTACGGCAAGGATCTGAAACTGGATAACAAATGGGCGTACAACATCATTAAAAAGGTGGGGAACTACGCTGAGATCTTCGAGCGCAACGTCGGCTCTGAAAGCGCGCTGAAGATCAGCCGCGGTCAGAATAACCTCTGGAACAATGGCGGTATCCAGTACGCACCGCCAGTACGCTAAGCAGCTTGCTGTAACGGGCACTGCCGGTGCGGTGCCCAGTCCAGAGTCATGGTTACCCGAGGTTTTTTATGTTCCATCGCCGCTTAGCCCTGAAAGGAGCCCTCTCCTTTTCCAATCCTGCGGTTCGCGCCTGGCTGTTCCAGATCCTCGCCGTTCTCGCTGTCCTGGCCGTCGCGATCTACCTGTTCCATAACACGGTTATTAACCTGAGCACACGCGGCATTACTTCGGGCTTTGCCTTCCTTGACCGCAGTGCGGGATTTGGCATCGTTCAGCATTTAATTGATTACGATGAAGGGGATACTTACGGCCGCGTATTCCTGGTCGGCCTGATGAATACCCTGCTGGTCTCCGGGTTATGCATTGTTTTTGCTTCTCTGCTGGGCTTTTTCCTTGGGCTCGCTCGCCTGTCTGATAACTGGCTGCTGCGTAAGCTCTCCACATTTTATATCGAGACCTTCCGTAATATTCCGCCGCTACTGCAGATCTTCTTCTGGTATTTCGCCGTATTGCGCAACCTGCCCGGGCCACGTCAGGCGGTGGATGCGTTCGAGCTGGCTTTCTTAAGCAATCGCGGTTTGTATATACCAGCGCCGCAGATTGCCGAAGGGATGTTGGCGCTGCTGGCGGCTCTGGGATGTGTGGCGGTGGTCTCAGTCGGGCTGTTCCGCTACAACCGCATGCATCAGATGAAAACCGGGCAGCTACGACGCACCTGGCCTGTCACGCTGGCCTTGCTGGTGATCCTGTCGGGTCTGGCGCACGTGATTGTGGGCCCGGCGATGCACTGGGATGTGCCGCATTTACAGGGCTTTAACTTCCGCGGCGGCATGGTATTGATTCCGGAGCTGGCCGCTCTGACGCTGGCACTCTCGATCTACACCTCGGCCTTTATCGCAGAGATTATTCGCGCCGGGATCCAGGCCGTACCTCATGGTCAGCATGAAGCCGCCCGCTCACTCGGCCTGCCGAATCCGATCACGCTGCGTCAGGTCATTATCCCCCAGGCTCTGCGGGTCATCATTCCGCCGCTGACCAGCCAGTATCTCAACATTGTGAAGAACTCATCCCTCGCGGCTGCGATTGGCTATCCCGATATGGTTTCTCTGTTTGCCGGCACCGTCCTTAACCAGACGGGCCAGGCCATCGAGACTATCGCCATCACCATGTCGGTCTACCTGATTATCAGCCTGACCATCTCCCTGCTGATGAATATCTATAACCGTCGCATCGCCCTGGTTGAACGCTAAGGAACCATGATGACAAAAGCCGTCTTGTCTCACCCTGCGCGTCCGGCCACTACCGGCAACGGGCGCATTATTCTCTGGGCACGTAAAAATCTGTTCTCCAGCTTGAGCAACAGCCTGCTCACCCTGTTCTGCTTCTGGCTGATGTGGGAGCTGATCCCGCCGCTGCTCAACTGGGCGTTTCTGCAGGCTAACTGGGTCGGCACCACCCGCGCCGACTGTACGAAAGAGGGAGCCTGCTGGGTCTTTATTCATCAGCGCTTCGGCCAGTTTATGTATGGGCTCTACCCGCACGACCAGCGCTGGCGCATCAATCTTGCGCTGCTCGTCGGGCTGCTCTCCATTATCCCGATGTTCTGGAAAGGAATGCCGCAGCGGGGACGGTACATCGCCTGTTGGGCGGTGGTCTATCCGCTTATCGTCTGGTTCCTGCTGTATGGCGGGATGCTGGGACTTGAGCGGGTGGAAACCCGGCAGTGGGGTGGTCTGACGCTGACGCTGATCATCGCCTCGGTCGGGATCGCCGGCGCATTGCCATTAGGCATTTTGCTGGCACTGGGCCGCCGCTCAACCATGCCGGTCGTTCGCGTCCTCTCGGTGATTTTTATTGAGTTTTGGCGCGGCGTTCCGCTGATCACGGTGCTGTTTATGTCTTCGGTGATGCTGCCGCTGTTTATGGCGGAGGGCACTACCATCGACAAACTGCTCCGCGCCCTGTTTGGCGTCATTCTTTTTCAGTCTGCCTATGTGGCTGAAGTCGTACGCGGTGGGTTACAGGCGCTGCCTAAGGGCCAGTACGAAGCCGCCGAATCGCTGGCGCTGGGGTACTGGAAAACCCAGGGATTAGTGATCCTGCCGCAGGCGCTAAAGCTGGTGATCCCCGGGCTGGTGAACACCATTATCGCGCTGTTCAAAGACACCAGTCTGGTGATCATCATTGGATTATTCGATCTTTTCAGTAGCGTGCAGCAGGCTACCGTTGACCCGGCGTGGCTCGGTATGTCGACAGAAGGCTATGTTTTTGCAGCACTTATCTACTGGATTTTTTGTTTTAGCATGTCGCGCTACAGCCAGCATCTGGAAAAGCGCTTTAACACCGGGCGTACACCGCACTGAGGAACCTATGAGCCAGATAACTATGACCCCCGCTGACGCGATGATTACCCTGGATAATGTGAATAAGTGGTACGGGCAATTTCACGTTCTGAAAGACATTAACCTGAAAGTGAAACAAGGCGAGCGTATTGTTCTTTGTGGGCCTTCAGGCTCGGGTAAATCCACGACTATCCGCTGTATTAACCATCTGGAAGAGCATCAGCAGGGACGGATCGTTGTTGATGGTATCGAGCTGAACGATGATATCCGTAACGTGGAGCGTGTTCGCCAGGAAGTCGGCATGGTTTTCCAGCATTTCAATTTATTCCCGCACCTGACCGTGCTGCAGAATTGCACCCTGGCGCCCATCTGGGTGCGTAAAATGCCGAAAAAGGAAGCGGAGGCGCTTGCCATGCACTATCTGGAACGCGTACGCATTGCAGAACATGCCCATAAATTCCCGGGGCAGATCTCAGGTGGGCAGCAGCAACGCGTGGCGATCGCCCGCTCTCTGTGCATGAAACCTAAAATTATGTTGTTCGATGAGCCCACTTCAGCTCTGGATCCGGAGATGGTGAAAGAGGTGCTGGATACCATGATAGGGTTGGCAGAATCGGGAATGACAATGCTCTGTGTGACGCATGAGATGGGTTTCGCCAGAACCGTAGCGGATCGGGTGATCTTTATGGATCGCGGGGAAATCGTCGAGCAGGCACCGCCGGAAGAGTTCTTCTCCCACCCGAAATCAGAACGTACGCGCGCGTTTTTATCCCAGGTTATTCACTAAATACCCTGCCCGGTGGCGCTTTGCGCCCCGGGTCTGGCATTTTTATATCGCGCAAACGCAAAAAGGCCATCCTTTCGGATGGCCTTTTCACTTGTTTGATGTCTGGCAGTTCCCTACTCTCGCATGGGGAGACCCCACACTACCATCGGCGCTACGGCGTTTCACTTCTGAGTTCGGCATGGGGTCAGGTGGGACCACCGCGCTACAGCCGCCAGACAAATTCTTTTCTAAGCGCCGAACTTTAACCTAAAAACTGGTGCTGATACCCAGAGTCGAACTGGGGACCTCACCCTTACCAAGGGTGCGCTCTACCAACTGAGCCATATCAGCACACTTAATTTGATGCCTGGCAGTTCCCTACTCTCGCATGGGGAGACCCCACACTACCATCGGCGCTACGGCGTTTCACTTCTGAGTTCGGCATGGGGTCAGGTGGGACCACCGCGCTACAGCCGCCAGGCAAATTCTGTTGTTCACCCCGCCCGCAGGCGCAGTGACTAATCTGTATCAGCTGAAAATCTCTCAAATCCGCCGAAACAGCTTCGGCGTTGTAAGGTTAAGCCTCACGGTTCATTAGTATCGGTTAGCTCAACGCATCGCTGCGCTTACACACCCGACCTATCAACGTCGTCGTCTTCAACGTTCCTTCAGGACTCTCAAGGAGTCAGGGAGAACTCATCTCGGGGCAAGTTTCGTGCTTAGATGCTTTCAGCACTTATCTCTTCCGCATTTAGCTACCGGGCAGTGCCATTGGCATGACAACCCGAACACCAGTGATGCGTCCACTCCGGTCCTCTCGTACTAGGAGCAGCCCCCCTCAATTCTCCAGCGCCCACGGCAGATAGGGACCGAACTGTCTCACGACGTTCTAAACCCAGCTCGCGTACCACTTTAAACGGCGAACAGCCGTACCCTTGGGACCTACTTCAGCCCCAGGATGTGATGAGCCGACATCGAGGTGCCAAACACCGCCGTCGATATGAACTCTTGGGCGGTATCAGCCTGTTATCCCCGGAGTACCTTTTATCCGTTGAGCGATGGCCCTTCCATACAGAACCACCGGATCACTATGACCTGCTTTCGCACCTGCTCGAGCCGTCACTCTCGCAGTCAAGCTAGCTTATGCCATTGCACTAACCTCCTGATGTCCGACCAGGATTAGCTAACCTTCGTGCTCCTCCGTTACTCTTTAGGAGGAGACCGCCCCAGTCAAACTACCCACCAGACACTGTCCGCAACCCGGGTAACGGGTCTACGTTAGAACACCAGCCATTAAAGGGTGGTATTTCAAGGATGGCTCCACGCAGACTGGCGTCCACGCTTCAAAGCCTCCCACCTATCCTACACATCAAGGACCAGTGTTCAGTGTCAAGCTATAGTAAAGGTTCACGGGGTCTTTCCGTCTTGCCGCGGGTACACTGCATCTTCACAGCGATTTCAATTTCACTGAGTCTCGGGTGGAGACAGCCTGGCCATCATTACGCCATTCGTGCAGGTCGGAACTTACCCGACAAGGAATTTCGCTACCTTAGGACCGTTATAGTTACGGCCGCCGTTTACCGGGGCTTCGATCAAGAGCTTCGCGTTACCGCTAACCCCATCAATTAACCTTCCGGCACCGGGCAGGCGTCACACCGTATACGTCCACTTTCGTGTTTGCACAGTGCTGTGTTTTTAATAAACAGTTGCAGCCAGCTGGTATCTTCGACTGATTTCAGCTCCACCCGCAGGGGCTTCACCTACACATCAGCGTGCCTTCTCCCGAAGTTACGGCACCATTTTGCCTAGTTCCTTCACCCGAGTTCTCTCAAGCGCCTTGGTATTCTCTACCTGACCACCTGTGTCGGTTTGGGGTACGATTTGATGTTACCTGATGCTTAGAGGCTTTTCCTGGAAGCAGGGCATTTGTTGCTTCAGCACCGTAGTGCCTCGTCATCACACCTCAGCGTTAGTAAGGCTCCGGATTTACCTGGAACCTCCGCCTACATGCTTAAACCGGGACAACCGTCGCCCGGCCAACATAGCCTTCTCCGTCCCCCCTTCGCAGTAACACCGAGTACAGGAATATTAACCTGTTTCCCATCGACTACGCCTTTCGGCCTCGCCTTAGGGGTCGACTCACCCTGCCCCGATTAACGTTGGACAGGAACCCTTGGTCTTCCGGCGAGCGGGTTTTTCACCCGCTTTATCGTTACTTATGTCAGCATTCGCACTTCTGATACCTCCAGCATGCCTCACAGCACACCTTCGACGGCTTACAGAACGCTCCCCTACCCAACAACACATAGTGTCGCTGCCGCAGCTTCGGTGCATGGTTTAGCCCCGTTACATCTTCCGCGCAGGCCGACTCGACCAGTGAGCTATTACGCTTTCTTTAAATGATGGCTGCTTCTAAGCCAACATCCTGGCTGTCTGTGCCTTCCCACATCGTTTCCCACTTAACCATGACTTTGGGACCTTAGCTGGCGGTCTGGGTTGTTTCCCTCTTCACGACGGACGTTAGCACCCGCCGTGTGTCTCCCGTGATAACATTCTCCGGTATTCGCAGTTTGCATCGGGTTGGTAAGCCGGGATGGCCCCCTAGCCGAAACAGTGCTCTACCCCCGGAGATGAGTTCACGAGGCGCTACCTAAATAGCTTTCGGGGAGAACCAGCTATCTCCCGGTTTGATTGGCCTTTCACCCCCAGCCACAGGTCATCCGCTAATTTTTCAACATTAGTCGGTTCGGTCCTCCAGTTAGTGTTACCCAACCTTCAACCTGCCCATGGCTAGATCACCGGGTTTCGGGTCTATACCCTGCAACTTAACGCCCAGTTAAGACTCGGTTTCCCTTCGGCTCCCCTATACGGTTAACCTTGCTACAGAATATAAGTCGCTGACCCATTATACAAAAGGTACGCAGTCACACCACAAGGGTGCTCCCACTGCTTGTACGTACACGGTTTCAGGTTCTTTTTCACTCCCCTCGCCGGGGTTCTTTTCGCCTTTCCCTCACGGTACTGGTTCACTATCGGTCAGTCAGGAGTATTTAGCCTTGGAGGATGGTCCCCCCATATTCAGACAGGATACCACGTGTCCCGCCCTACTCTTCGAGTTCACAGCAAGTGTATCTTCGTGTACGGGAGTATCACCCTGTACCCTGCGACTTTCCAGACGCTTCCACTGACACACATGCTGATTCAGACTCCGGGCTGCTCCCCGTTCGCTCGCCGCTACTGGGGGAATCTCGGTTGATTTCTTTTCCTCAGGGTACTTAGATGTTTCAGTTCCCCTGGTTCGCTTCGTTAAGCTATGTATTCACTTAACGATAGTGTGACGAGTCACACTGGGTTTCCCCATTCGGAAATCGTCGGTTATAACGGTTCATATCACCTTACCGACGCTTATCGCAGATTAGCACGTCCTTCATCGCCTCTGACTGCCTAGGCATCCACCGTGTACGCTTGGTCGCTTAACCTCACAACCCGAAGATGTTTCACTTCATGATTGCGAAAATTTGAGAGACTCTGACACACCGCTTATCTGCTCTTATTACGGAGAACAGACACGGCGTGTCGTTTCAATTTTCAGCTTGATCCAGATTTTTAAAGAGCAAATATCTCAAACGTAACTCAGAGAGTTAGTTTTGAGATACTGATTGGTTGTGCCTTTCACTCACACCCAGCAAGTGGCGTCCCCTAGGGGATTCGAACCCCTGTTGCCGCCGTGAAAGGGCGGAGTCCTAACCGCTAGACGAAGGGGACACGATGTGTCGCGACTTCGCAGCCGTCTTGCTCGTTACTTTTCATCAGACAATCTGTGTGAGCACTGCAAAGGCAGGTTCTTTAAGGTAAGGAGGTGATCCAACCGCAGGTTCCCCTACGGTTACCTTGTTACGACTTCACCCCAGTCATGAATCACAAAGTGGTAAGCGCCCTCCCGAAGGTTAAGCTACCTACTTCTTTTGCAACCCACTCCCATGGTGTGACGGGCGGTGTGTACAAGGCCCGGGAACGTATTCACCGTAGCATTCTGATCTACGATTACTAGCGATTCCGACTTCATGGAGTCGAGTTGCAGACTCCAATCCGGACTACGACGCACTTTATGAGGTCCGCTTGCTCTCGCGAGGTCGCTTCTCTTTGTATGCGCCATTGTAGCACGTGTGTAGCCCTACTCGTAAGGGCCATGATGACTTGACGTCATCCCCACCTTCCTCCAGTTTATCACTGGCAGTCTCCTTTGAGTTCCCGGCCTAACCGCTGGCAACAAAGGATAAGGGTTGCGCTCGTTGCGGGACTTAACCCAACATTTCACAACACGAGCTGACGACAGCCATGCAGCACCTGTCTCAGAGTTCCCGAAGGCACCAAAGCATCTCTGCTAAGTTCTCTGGATGTCAAGAGTAGGTAAGGTTCTTCGCGTTGCATCGAATTAAACCACATGCTCCACCGCTTGTGCGGGCCCCCGTCAATTCATTTGAGTTTTAACCTTGCGGCCGTACTCCCCAGGCGGTCGACTTAACGCGTTAGCTCCGGAAGCCACTCCTCAAGGGAACAACCTCCAAGTCGACATCGTTTACGGCGTGGACTACCAGGGTATCTAATCCTGTTTGCTCCCCACGCTTTCGCACCTGAGCGTCAGTCTTTGTCCAGGGGGCCGCCTTCGCCACCGGTATTCCTCCAGATCTCTACGCATTTCACCGCTACACCTGGAATTCTACCCCCCTCTACAAGACTCTAGCCTGCCAGTTTCGAATGCAGTTCCCAGGTTGAGCCCGGGGATTTCACATCCGACTTGACAGACCGCCTGCGTGCGCTTTACGCCCAGTAATTCCGATTAACGCTTGCACCCTCCGTATTACCGCGGCTGCTGGCACGGAGTTAGCCGGTGCTTCTTCTGCGAGTAACGTCAATCACTGTGGTTATTAACCACAATGCCTTCCTCCTCGCTGAAAGTACTTTACAACCCGAAGGCCTTCTTCATACACGCGGCATGGCTGCATCAGGCTTGCGCCCATTGTGCAATATTCCCCACTGCTGCCTCCCGTAGGAGTCTGGACCGTGTCTCAGTTCCAGTGTGGCTGGTCATCCTCTCAGACCAGCTAGGGATCGTCGCCTAGGTGAGCCGTTACCCCACCTACTAGCTAATCCCATCTGGGCACATCTGATGGCAAGAGGCCCGAAGGTCCCCCTCTTTGGTCTTGCGACATTATGCGGTATTAGCTACCGTTTCCAGTAGTTATCCCCCTCCATCAGGCAGTTTCCCAGACATTACTCACCCGTCCGCCGCTCGTCACCCGAAGAGCAAGCTCTTCTGTGCTACCGCTCGACTTGCATGTGTTAGGCCTGCCGCCAGCGTTCAATCTGAGCCATGATCAAACTCTTCAATTTAAGTTTGATGCTCGTGAATTAAACTTCGTAATGAATTACGTATGTTCACTCAGAGACTTGGTATTCATTTATCGTCTTGCGACGTTAAGAATCCATGTCACTTTGAGTGCCCACACAGATTGTCTGATAAATTGTTAAAGAGCAGTGCAACGCGGCTTTCGCTCACCGTTGCGAGGTGGCGTATATTACGCTTTCCTCTTTCAGAGTCAAGCGTTTATTTTCGCTTTTCTCTTCAACCGACCCGGCTGTTTGTGTGAAGTGATTCACATCCGCCGTGTCGATGGAGGCGCATTATAGGGATCCCAGTTTTTAGCACAAGCATTTTTTCGATCTTTTCTGCCGACTGTTCTTTTTTCGTTCTTTTCGCCGAAATCCCACGCGATCCGCTCAAATAATGACGCAATTCTCCCTTGATCAAGCCGAATAATAGGATCACAGTCTTCTATATAGTGCTCATTAGTAGAGGTTGATATGTCCGCAGTACTCCGTCCCTATAAAGATCTTTTCCCTAAACAAGGCGATCGCGTCATGATCGACAGCAGTAGTGTGGTCATTGGCGATGTCCGAATGGACGATGACGTCAGTATCTGGCCCCTGGTCGCTATACGCGGCGATGTTAACTACGTCTCTATTGGCGCACGCACCAATATTCAGGATGGCAGCGTACTGCATGTCACCCATAAATCCTCTTATAACCCCGAAGGCAATCCACTGATCGTTGGCGAAGAAGTAACTGTCGGCCACAAAGTGATGTTGCACGGCTGCACGATTGGCAATCGCGTTCTGGTGGGTATGGGATCGATTTTGTTGGATGGGGTAGTAGTAGAAGATGAGGTGATGATTGGTGCCGGGAGTCTGGTGCCGCAAAACAAACGGCTGGAAAGTGGCTTTCTCTATTTAGGCAGTCCGGTAAAACAGATCCGCCCCCTGACGGAAGCGGAAAAGGAAGGTCTGAAGTATTCAGCCAATAACTATGTTAAATGGAAGAATGACTATCTGGATCAGCAGAGCCAGAACCATCCCTGATCGTCTTCTTCACCCGCGCGAATCACATCGCTGGCTTCTTCTTCCAGATCCCAGCGATGTTCGCGAAAAAGATCCAGTGGAAGACCGTCGCCAAAACGACGCACCAGCGTTGCCCCTTCAATAGCACACATCATTTGCATGCCATGCACCAGAGCGGGAAAACAGACGGCCAGGTTTTCATCGTCCCACGTTTCCCGATCCGGAAACTGGATCGCCTGATTCATACTGACAGTTCCTGTTTAAGCTTTTCAATAACCGGAGCTACTGCAGGCAATACACCGTGCCACAGCATTACGGCATGTGCGGCCTGCCCCACCAGCATCCCCAGCCCATCAGCGAGATGTTTTGCGCCTTGCTGTTCACACCAGTTCAGAAAAGGCGTTTTGCCCTTTTGGTAGAACATGTCATAGCAGTGAACCTGCGCGTTAACTAATGAAGAGGGAACGGCGGGAACGTCGCCAGCAATACCGCTTGAGGTTGCATTAATGATCAGATCAAATTCATGCCCGCTCAGGTCGTCCATGGCTACTGCGTGAATACTGCCGGTATGGGCAAACAGGGTGGCCAGCTCTACCGCACGGGAATAAGTACGATTGGTAATGGTCACTGCGCAATCCAGCGAGAGCAGCGGGAGGATCACCCCACGCGAAGCACCACCCGCACCGATCAGCAGAATACGTGCGCCAGGTTTGATAAATGACAGGCGTTCCAGATCGCTCAGTAAGCCAATACCGTCCGTGTTGTCCCCCAGAATCCGACCATCTTCAAGCCGCTTAAGGGTATTCACAGCGCCTGCCAGGGACGCACGCTCCGTTAACTCATCGGCGCGCTCGAATGCCTCCTCTTTAAAAGGCACGGTGACATTGGCCCCTTTTCCGCCACCAGCAAAGAAGCTATCCAGCGTCGTCACAAAGGCATCAACAGGCGCAAGCACACGACCATACGGGTGCTCGATCCGCAGCTGCTGCGCAAACTGCTGATGTATAAACGGTGACTTGCTGTGAGCGATTGGATTACCAAAAACGGCGTATGCTTCCATTTGATTACCCCTGGCGAAAACGTTCGCCGGTCAAAGCATCACGGATTTCTGACGGATTCAGGCGGCCACCGGTTTCACCGATAACCACAGGGAAATCGTCACCAAACTGCGCCAACACCTCTTCTGAAGTGCGGCACGGAGGCAAGCCCGTCAGATTGGCGCTGGTAGAGACCAGCGGTTTACCAAAACGATTACAGAGTTCGATCACCAATGGATGGTCTGTCACGCGAACGGCGAGTGAATCAAACCGTCCCGTCAGCCAACGCGGCGTTGTTGGCAGAGCCGGGAATACAAAGGTCACAGGACCCGGCCAGGCCGCAAAAATGGTCTCACGCTGCGCTGACGTCAACGTGGAGTCATCAATATAAGGTTTAAGCTGTTCGAAACTGGCAGCGATGAGAATCAGCCCTTTTTCAACCGGTCTCTGCTTGAGTGTTAACAGGCGCGTTACGGCAATTTCGCTGTCGGGATCGCATCCCACCCCAAAAACAGCTTCTGTTGGATAAGCGATGACGTCTTCGTTATTCAGTACGTCCACCGCATGCGCAATGGAGCCTGATTGCAGGTTATTATTCACTTTTTTGATCCGCCGAAACCGGCTTTCCACATTGTTTACTGGCGCAAAAAAGCTTCGTGCCTTGCGCCGTTTTCTTCTCGATAAGTAGCGGGTAGTGGCACTCAGGACAACTCCCCGCCACCGGTTTGAAATTGGTAACGAACTGACATTCAGGATACCGATTGCAGGAGTAGAATGTCTTACCATAACGTGAACGCCGTTGAACAAGATGGCCGCTGTCGCATTGCGGACAGGCTAAGGCTGTTTCATCGGGTTTATCAATTTGTTCAGTGTGATCGCATTCAGGATAGCGGCTGCAGCCGATAAACATGCCAAAACGGCCCTGACGTAGCGCCAGATCGCCGCCACATTGCGGGCATGCCTGTCCCTCCAGAACTTTAACAATATGCCCATCCGCCTGGCTTTTCAGGGGACGGACATAATCACAGTCTGGATAATGTGAACAACCGAGAAACGGCCCGTGCTTACCGGACCGGATAACAAGCTCTGCCCCGCACTGCGGGCAGGGCTCGTTTTTATGCACCGTAAATAGTGCTGATTTGGCCATAACAACTCTTGGTGCTGCATCGTGAATTAATGCAGCATACCTTCATTCACTTCAAAGAGTAATTCTTCCATTTGCTGATAGGCATTTTCACAGCCTGGAATGTTGAACAGAACCATCAGGATGACCCATTTCAGATCTTCCAGCTCAAATTCTGCCGTATCCAGCGCCATGACACGCTCTATCACCATTTCTCGCGTTTCGAGGTTTAGCACCTGAATCTGCTCAAGGAATAAGATAAATCCCCGGCAACTGGCATCCAGCCTTTCACACTCTTCAGCCGTATAGATGCGTACAGACAGCGGGTCGGAAATCAACTGCATCGGTTCGGCAAGGCCTTCCTGATAATCAGCCAATTTTTCCAGCCATATTAACGCGTTGTAAATATCTTCCCGTTCGAAACCTGCATCGGTAAGATCGCGTGTAAGTTTGTCCTGATCCACGCGTGCTTCAGCTTCGTTATGGATGTAAGTCTCAAACAAATACATGAGTACGTCGAACATGGCTTGCCCTCCTTAATCGGACATAGCCGCCGGGTACAGCTGCGATCCATCCTGCTAACTCCAGTTCGAGTAGCTGTGCTACCGTTACTGGCACAGGTTGGCCGGCACGTTCAGCGACAACGTCAACAGGTGTTACCTCATCTCCTACGTTAGCCAGGAGCTCAGGAAATGGCAATGCTACCTGGTCCTGATCTGATGAATAAAGCCAGTTTTCGGGATCCTCAGGCAACCAGTTAAGGCCATGTCGCAAACTTTCCAGAATATCGGCTGCCTCCGTCACTGGCGTGGCGCCTTGTTTTATTAGCCAGTGAGGACCTTCACATCCGGGATTTCCTATCGCGCCCGGCAGCGCAAAGACTTCACGTCCCTGTTCAAGTGCGCATTTCGCGGTAACGAGTGAACCGCTTCTTATCTGGGCTTCTATGACGAATACCCCCTGACTGAGGCCGCTAATGATGCGATTGCGCCGGGGGAAATTACCGGGCCAGGGGGATGTAGCAAGGGGAAACTCCGAAACTACGGCGCCACCGCTGTCAGCAAGGCGCGTGGCCAGCGAAGTATGCCGGCGTGGATAGACCTCTGATAAGCCATTCCCCAAAACCGCCACGCTTTTCCCCTTAACGGCGAGTGCGGCACGATGCGCGACTCCATCAATCCCGCATGCCAGACCACTGGTAATCGTAAGGCCCGCCTGGGCTAGCTGTTCGCAAAGAATCGTTCCCCAGCGCTCCCCGTACCAGGAGTGGGAACGACTGCCAACGACAGCCAGCTGCAGGCTCGACAGCGCCTGCACGTTCCCCCTGACGAAAAGTGCACCCGGATAGTCCGCAATTGCGCGTAGCTGGGCTGGGTACAGGACGCTATCTGCACATATCAGATGATGACCCGGCTCAGCCAACCACTGCATGCTGCGCTCAATTTCACGCGGCGAAAATGAAAAAAACCGCGTCTTTTGCTTTTGGGTCAGCCCCATTCCTGCCAGCACAGCGTCGTCAATATGGGTCTCGCGCTGCAGCTGCTGCGCTATTGCCACCATCTTATCGCCGTACAAATCCCCAATGCTTATGAGGCGTAACCATATCTCTGTGGATGTCATCCTTTCCCCTGCCACAAGCCGCTATAGCAATCTTTGCGATTGGTCACTGATGCTGTCAATCAGAGGGGGTTTTGTCTAGAATAGAGGGTATATTCTTATCAACTCCTGAACACGACTCTGGAAAAATATGGCAGTTTTGCAAGTGTTACATATCCCGGACGAGCGCCTTCGCAAAGTCGCCGAGCCGGTTAAAGAAGTGAATGCAGAAATTCAACGTATCGTCGATGATATGTTCGATACAATGTATGCCGAAGAAGGCATCGGTCTTGCGGCTACGCAGGTTGATATTCATCAGCGCATCATCGTGATTGATGTCTCCGAAAACCGTGAAGGACGCCTGGTATTAATTAACCCGGAATTACTGGAAAAAAGCGGCGAAACCGGTATCGAAGAAGGCTGCCTCTCTATTCCTGAGCAGAGAGCGCTGGTTCCTCGTGCAGAGAAAGTCAAAATCCGCGCGCTCGATCGCGACGGTAAGCCATTCGAACTGGAAGCGGACGATCTGCTGGCCATCTGCATTCAGCACGAGATGGATCATCTGGTTGGTAAACTGTTTATCGATTACCTCTCTCCACTGAAACAGCAACGCATTCGTCAGAAAGTAGAGAAACTGGATCGCATGCGCGCTCGCGCATAACGTGACCCCGGATACAAGGAATAACGTGTCTACATCACTACGTATCATCTTCGCAGGAACACCTGACTTCGCAGCGCGTCATCTGGACGCGCTGTTGTCGTCTGGCCATCAGGTTGTTGGCGTTTTTACTCAGCCCGATCGCCCGGCAGGCCGCGGTAAAAAATTGATGCCGAGCCCGGTTAAGGTGCTGGCAGAAGAACACGGCTTACCGGTGTTTCAGCCTGCTTCGTTACGGCCGCAGGAAAACCAGCAGCTGGTCGCTGATTTAAATGCGGATGTCATGGTGGTTGTGGCATATGGCCTCATCCTGCCAAAAGCGGTACTGGATATGCCGCGCCTGGGTTGCATTAATGTCCACGGCTCACTGCTTCCGCGCTGGCGCGGTGCGGCACCAATACAACGTTCGTTGTGGGCAGGGGATGCCGATACAGGTGTGACGATCATGCAGATGGACGTGGGTCTGGATACTGGCGACATGCTTTATAAGCTGTCTTGCCCGATTACTGCCGAAGACACCAGCGCTACGCTGTATGACAAACTGGCGGAGCTTGGGCCAAAAGGTCTAATTGAGACGCTGCAACAGCTGGCAGATAACCGTACTCAGCCTGAAGTCCAGGACGAAGCCCTAGTGACCTATGCCGAAAAGCTCAGCAAAGAAGAGGCTCGCCTCGACTGGTCACTTTCCGCTGCTCAGCTTGAACGTTGCATCCGCGCATTTAATCCCTGGCCAATGAGTTGGCTGGAGATAGACGGGCAGCCGGTGAAAGTCTGGCAGGCCTCCGTAATTGCCGGACAGGCAAGCGCCGCTCCCGGCACGATTATTGAAGCCAGCAAGCAGGGTATTCAGGTCGCAACTGTTGAAGGGATCCTGAATCTGGAATCCTTACAACCTGCAGGTAAAAAAGCCATGAGCGCGCAGGACCTTCTGAACTCACGCCGTGAATGGTTTACGCCTGGCAATAGTCTCGCCTGAGATCATCTCCATTTAAGGCCCGGTGTTTCCGGGCATTTTTATTTTTGCACTTATGAAAAAACAAAATTTACGCAGCCTTGCAGCACAGGCGATTGAGCAAGTGGTCGAACAGGGCCAATCACTGAGCAATGTCCTGCCACCGTTCCAGCAAAAAGTTTCCGATAAAGACAAGGCACTGCTTCAGGAGTTGTGCTTTGGCGTCCTGCGCACGCTGCCCCAGCTGGAGTGGCTGATCGGCAAACTGATGGCACGCCCGATGGCGGGTAAACAGCGCGTGCTTCACTATCTGATCATGGTCGGTTTCTATCAGTTACTGCATACCCGTATTCCGCCTCATGCTGCACTGGCCGAGACAGTAGAAGGTGCGGTTGCGGTAAAGCGCCCGCAGCTTAAAGGACTGGTTAACGGCGTGTTACGTCAGTTCCAGCGCCAACAGGATGAGTTGCTGGCTGAATTTGCCCGCTCGGAAAAACGCTTCCTGCATCCTGACTGGTTATTAAAGCGTCTGCAAAAAGCCTATCCGCAGCAGTGGGAAACGCTGATTGAGGCCAATAACCAGCGGCCGCCAATGTGGTTACGCGTCAACCGCAACCACCACTCTCGCGATGCCTGGTTGGCACTGCTGGAAGAAGCCGGGATGAGCGGATTCCCGCATCCGGATTATAGCGATGCGGTTCGTCTGGCCGCACCGGCGCCGGTGCATGCTCTTCCTGGATTTGAACAAGGCTGGGTTACCGTTCAGGATGCCTCCGCCCAGGGTTGTATGACCTGGCTTGAACCGCAAAATGGCGAGCGTATTCTCGATCTGTGCGCCGCACCAGGCGGCAAGACCACGCATATCCTTGAAGTCGCACCGCAGGCAAGCGTTATGGCCGTCGACGTTGACGAACAGCGTCTTTCCCGTGTTTATGAGAATCTCAAACGTCTGGGCATGAAGGCCGAGGTTAAGCAGGGCGACGGACGGACGCCTGCTCAGTGGTGCGGAGATGAGCAGTTCGACCGTATTTTACTGGATGCGCCTTGTTCCGCTACCGGAGTGATCCGCCGTCATCCGGATATTAAATGGTTACGCCGTGACCGGGATATCAATGAGCTGGCGCAGCTGCAGTCAGAGATCCTGGACGCCATCTGGCCACATCTGAAAACAGGTGGCACGCTGGTTTATGCTACCTGTTCCGTACTGCCAGAGGAAAACTGTCAACAGATCGCGGCGTTCCTGAAGCGTACGCCTGATGCCCGTCTGCATCTGACCGGTACACCAGAGCAGCCCGGCAAACAAAACCTGCCTGGGGCAGAAGAAGGCGACGGCTTCTTTTACGCTAAGCTAATCAAAGAGTGATGTTGATAACGGGTCACAAGATATGAAGATAATCATTCTGGGCGCGGGACAGGTGGGCGGAACGTTGGCAGAAAACCTGGTCGGTGAGAATAACGACATCACTATCGTTGATACCAATGGCGATCGTCTGCGCGGCCTGCAGGATAAATTCGATCTGCGCGTGGTTCAGGGGCATGGCTCTCATCCGCGGGTGTTACGTGAAGCCGGTGCTGATGATGCCGACATGCTGGTTGCTGTTACCAGTTCAGATGAAACCAATATGGTTGCCTGTCAGGTCGCCTATTCGCTATTCAACACTCCGAACCGCATCGCACGCATCCGTTCCCCGGATTACGTGCGTGACGCCGATAAGTTGTTCAATTCCGATGCGGTTCCTATCGATCATTTGATCGCGCCAGAACAGCTGGTTATCGACAGTATCTACCGGCTTATCGAATACCCGGGCGCGCTGCAGGTGGTGAATTTTGCGGAAGGCAAAGTCAGCCTTGCGGTGGTGAAAGCCTATTACGGGGGCCCATTAATTGGTAACGCGCTCTCCACCATGCGCGAACATATGCCGCATATCGATACCCGTGTTGCCGCGATTTTCCGTCATGACCGCCCTATCCGACCGCAAGGCTCTACCATTGTCGAAGCCGGGGATGAAGTCTTCTTTATTGCCGCATCGCAGCATATTCGTGCCGTGATGAGTGAGCTTCAGCGACTGGAGAAACCCTATAAACGGATCATGCTGGTCGGGGGCGGTAATATCGGTGCCGGTCTGGCTCGGCAGCTGGAAAAAGATTACAGCGTAAAATTGATCGAACGCGATCAGCAGCGTGCTTCTGAGCTGGCAGAAAAACTGCAGAATACGATCGTTTTCTATGGTGATGCGTCGGATCAGGAGCTGCTTGCCGAAGAACATATCGATCAAGTCGATCTTTTCATTGCGGTCACCAACGACGACGAAGCCAACATCATGTCAGCGATGCTGGCAAAACGGATGGGTGCGAAGAAGGTCATGGTGCTCATCCAGCGCAAAGCCTATGTCGATTTGGTGCAGGGAAGCGTTATCGATATTGCGATTTCCCCACAACAGGCCACCATTTCTGCCCTGCTGAGCCATGTACGTAAAGCGGATATCGTGGGGGTGTCTTCCCTGCGTCGTGGAGTTGCGGAGGCTATCGAAGCCGTGGCTCATGGCGATGAGAGCACGTCCCGCGTAGTTGGACGAACCATTGACGAGATCAAGCTCCCGCCGGGTACTATCATTGGTGCGGTAGTGCGGGGTAATGATGTAATGATCGCCAATGACAATCTGCGTATCGAGCAGGGCGATCACGTCATCATGTTCCTGACTGATAAAAAGTTTATTACCGACGTCGAACGCCTGTTCCAGCCAAGTCCTTTCTTCCTGTAATACCAGAAAGGTGCTGTTATCAGCACCTTTTCTTTTTAACCCAATAATATGTAAGGGTTATATTTCTGTGACGCATGTCTCTCTTCAATGGCAATCCGCTAATGATTTGTTAAACTTGTATCTGTCAGCTGGCACAAGGAGAACATAATGAGTTTTATTAAAGAGTTTCGCGAATTTGCGATGCGCGGAAATGTAGTGGATTTGGCTGTGGGTGTAATTATTGGTGCAGCGTTTGGTAAGATCGTTTCATCACTGGTTGCCGATATCATCATGCCCCCACTCGGACTATTGATTGGCGGGATTGATTTCAAACAATTCGCCATAACCCTGCGTGAAGCCCAGGGTGATATACCTGCGGTAGTCATGCACTACGGCGTGTTTATTCAGAACGTATTTGATTTTGTGATTGTTGCTTTCGCCATCTTCATGGCTATTAAGCTCATCAACAGATTGAACCGTAAGAAAAAAGAAGAACCGGCTGCGCCTGCAGCTCCATCGAAAGAAGAAGTGTTGCTGACTGAAATTCGTGACTTACTGAAAGCGCAGACCAACCGCACTTTGTAAGACTCTGAAAGCAAGAAGGCCAGTGGTAAGAAAGCGATTTGCTTGCTTGCCACTGGCCTCCCAGTTACCCCGTTTTGCATGTTTAGTTTTACGCAGATAACTTCCTTTCCCTTTCTTATTCTTCTCAATCCGCTGCCTGAATAAAGGATCATGTAATAATGCTTCGATAGCGTTATCGTTGATTTGACCTTTCTTATGCTGATAATGGCTCATAATTTCTCCGGTATAATGTAAATCGACGCAAGTGTAGAAGTCGTTGGCAATAAAATCAACAGCCGTGCGCTCCTCCATTTGCACCTTGTTCAAGTGTTTCAAGGATGGAGCAGTAAACGCTGCTGTGCGCAGTGCCACAACAGGCATCATTCAGCCGCTGCAGAGACAGACGCATCGTCTGTAACTCTTCAATGCGCGCTTCGACTTCACTCAGCCTCGCCTGCACAATGCTTTTTGATTCCTGGCAGGTATGATGTTCAGGATCGATGCGGATCGACAACAGCTCGCGGATCGATTCCAGGGTAAATCCCAGCTGTCGGGCATGGCGAATAAATTTCAGACGCTGAAGATCCTTATCGGTATACAGCCGAAAGCCCCCTTCAGTGCGTACCTCATGCTCCATCATCTGCTGCTTTTCGTAATAACGAATGGTGTCAGGCGTGACGTCAGCCAGCTTCGCAATTTCACCAATACGATACATCATTAGTCCTCACTCATTTTTTGCGCTAACCGATCAGCGTAGTCGCCGTGCAGGAATTCTGTACTCACGCCCGCCTGTCGAAGCTTAAGCTCGAGAAGCGTGAGACGACGGCTGTACTCCATGTGCTCGGCAGAGCCCTGACTGACCGTATTGAGTAATTGGGTAAGCTCAACCGCCTCTTTACGCTGCTCAAGCTCTGGTGGCAGGCAACCTGCATTTTTCAACATCCGATAGCCTGCCCGCAACTCAGGAGGAACATGTGAATCATCGTCCAGTATCAGCGGTTGGCCACTTCCGGGCAGGTTATCAAATTCGCCCTGGCGTTGGGCATCAAGAATGTGTCGTTCTGCCCACTGGTCGAGTAACCACATAGCAAAACTCCGCAGAGAATGGAAAGAATATAACTATTGTAGGAAAGTGGGGATCCAGCAGATATAAAAAAACCCGCCGGGGCGGGTTTTTTTACGTTACTACAGATTACTCTGCAGCAGCTTCTGCTTTCTCTGAACGATCAACCAGCTCGATGTAAGCCATCGGCGCGTTGTCGCCTGCACGGAAGCCACACTTCAGAATACGAGTGTAACCACCGGCACGGCTCGCGAAACGCGGGCCCAGTTCGTTAAACAGTTTTGCCACGATCTCGTTATCACGAGTACGGGCGAATGCCAGACGACGATTAGCAACGCTGTCAGTCTTGGCAAGAGTAATCAGCGGCTCAACTACGCGACGCAGCTCTTTCGCTTTAGGCAGGGTCGTCTTGATGATTTCATGACGAACCAGTGAACCTGCCATGTTGCGGAACATAGCCTGGCGATGGCTGCTGTTGCGGTTCAGTTGACGACCACTCTTACGATGGCGCATGACCTTATCCTTCTCAGTAAAACCTTAACCTGTGATCCGGTTACTCGTCAGCAATGCTTGCCGGTGGCCAGTTTTCCAGGCGCATGCCCAGAGACAGACCACGTGAAGCCAGCACGTCTTTAATCTCGGTAAGAGATTTTTTACCCAGGTTCGGCGTTTTCAGCAACTCAACCTCGGTACGCTGTACCAGATCACCGATATAGTGGATAGCTTCTGCCTTGAGGCAGTTAGCAGAGCGGACAGTCAATTCCAGATCGTCAACAGGGCGCAGCAGGATCGGATCGAATTCTGGTTTCTCTTCTTTCACTTCCGGCTGACGTACATCACGTAAGTCAACGAAAGCTTCCAGTTGTTCTGCCAGGATGGTTGCCGCACGACGAATCGCCTCTTCAGGATCGATTGTGCCGTTGGTTTCCATTTCGATGACCAGCTTGTCCAGGTCGGTACGCTGTTCTACACGCGCTGCTTCAACATTGTAGGCAATACGCTCTACAGGGCTGTAGCATGCGTCGACCAGCAGACGGCCGATTGGGCGCTCATCTTCTTCCGAATGAATTCGGGCAGAAGCCGGCACATAACCACGACCGCGCTGAACTTTGATACGCATGCTAATAGCTGCGTTCTCATCGGTCAGGTGGCAGATCACGTGCTGCGGCTTGACGATTTCGACATCACCGTCGTGGGTGATATCGGCTGCAGTCACAGGGCCAATGCCAGATTTATTCAGAGTAAGAATAACTTCATCTTTACCCTGAACTCTCACCGCCAGCCCTTTCAGGTTGAGCAGGATTTCAAGGATATCTTCCTGAACGCCTTCTTTGGTGCTGTACTCATGAAGTACACCATCAATCTCAACCTCGGTCACCGCGCAACCCGGCATCGATGAGAGCAGAATACGGCGCAGTGCGTTACCCAGAGTATGGCCAAAGCCACGCTCTAAAGGCTCAAGGGTCACCTTGGCGTGCGTCGAACTCACTTGCTCGATATCTACCAGGCGCGGTTTTAGAAACTCTGTCACAGAACCCTGCATTGTGTCCTCTCTTTGGTACTAAGCTTTACTTGGAGTAAAGCTCGACGATCAGGTGTTCGTTAATGTCCGCAGACAGATCAGAACGTTCCGGCTGACGCTTGAACGTACCTTCCATCTTGCCAGCATCAACTTCCAGCCAGGTTGGCTTTTCACGCTGCTCAGCCAGCTCCAGAGCGGCTTTCACGCGAGATTGCTTTTTCGCTTTCTCACGAATGCTAACAACGTCATTCGCTTTAACCTGATAAGAAGCGATGTTAACAACACGACCGTTTACCATGATTGCTTTATGGCTAACCATCTGACGTGCTTCAGCACGAGTGGCGCCAAAGCCCATACGGTATACAACGTTGTCCAGACGACCTTCCAGCAGAGCCAACAGGTTTTCACCGGTGTTGCCTTTCAGACGTGCTGCTTCTTTATAGTAGTTACGGAACTGACGCTCCAGCACACCGTACATACGGCGAACTTTCTGCTTTTCACGCAACTGCACACCATAGTCAGACAGACGCGGTTTACGCGCACCGTGCTGGCCAGGAGCTTGTTCAATTTTACACTTGGTATCGATCGCGCGAACGCCAGACTTAAGGAATAAGTCGGTGCCCTCACGACGGCTCAGCTTGAGCTTAGGACCCAAATATCTTGCCATTTTCTATCTCCAACAATCCTAGAAAACGAACGCGTTATACGCGACGTTTTTTCGGCGGACGACAACCGTTATGAGGGATCGGAGTCACATCAGTAATATTAGTGATGCGGAAACCAGCGGCGTTCAGAGCACGAACAGTAGATTCGCGACCCGGACCCGGACCTTTTACCATAACTTCCAGATTCTTGATGCCGTATTCTTTTACGGCTTCAGCGCAACGCTCTGCTGCAACCTGAGCTGCGAACGGAGTTGATTTGCGTGAACCACGGAAACCGGAACCACCGGCTGTTGCCCAACCCAGTGCGTTACCCTGACGATCAGTAATAGTAACGATGGTGTTGTTGAAAGAAGCATGGATATGAGCCACGCCGTCAGAGACTTGTTTTCTTACACGCTTACGTGCACGAACTGGTGCCTTTGCCATTATTCAATCACCCCGATTATTTCTTGATCGGTTTGCGCGGACCCTTACGGGTACGTGCGTTGGTCTTGGTACGCTGGCCGCGAACCGGGAGACCACGACGATGACGCAAACCGCGATAGCAACCAAGATCCATAAGGCGCTTGATGCTCATGCTAACTTCACGGCGCAGATCACCTTCAACGACAAATTTGGCAACTTCGTCACGCAGCGTGTCGATTTGTTCTTCAGACAGCTCACTGATCTTAACATCTTCAGCGATACCCGCTGCAGCCAGAATGGCTTTGGAACGGGTCTTGCCGACGCCGTAGATCGAAGTTAATGCGATCACAGCATGTTTCTGATCAGGAATGTTAATGCCTGCTATACGGGCCACTATGCACTCCTACTATTTAATATGTACGCACCATGCTGAAAAGCCCGTTTTCAGGATACTCAAATGGAAACGTACAGACATACAAAAGATTGGCTGGCTAATCTAGCCAGCTCAACCCAACTTTGCAAGAAAAATATGCGAAATAATCAGCCTTGGCGCTGTTTATGCTTCGGCTCGGCACTGCAAATCACACGGATGACACCATCACGCTTAACGATTTTGCAGTTACGGCATAATTTCTTGACGGAAGCACGAACTTTCATTTTTACTCTCCGTAACTTCTCGGGCGCCCTGTTAGCGGCCGTAGCCTTTCAGGTTCGCCTTCTTCAATGCAGACTCGTACTGACTTGACATCATCAGAGTTTGCACTTGAGCCATAAAGTCCATAATCACGACAACAACGATAAGCAGTGAAGTCCCACCAAAGTAGAACGGTACTTTCATTGCATCACGCATGAACTCCGGGATCAGGCAGATAAAAGTAATATAAAGCGCACCAACCAAAGTCAGGCGAGTCATTACTTTATCGATATACTTCGCCGTTTGCTCTCCCGGACGAATTCCTGGTACAAATGCACCGGACTTCTTCAGGTTATCTGCTGTTTCACGCGGGTTGAAGACCAACGCCGTGTAGAAGAAACAGAAGAAGATGATCGCAGACGCATAGAGTAACACATAAAGTGGTTGCCCAGGCTGCAAATACAGCGAAATTGTTGTCAGCCAGTTCCAACCAGTCCCGCCCCCGAACCATGACGCGATGGTCGCCGGGAACAGAATAATACTGGAAGCGAAGATTGCCGGGATTACCCCTGCCATATTCACTTTCAGCGGTAAATGTGTGCTCTGTGCAGCATAGACACGACGACCTTGCTGACGTTTTGCGTAGTTTACCACAATGCGGCGTTGACCACGTTCAACGAAGATAACAAAGAACGTCACTGCAAATACTAATACTGCAACCAACAGCAACAGGAGGAAGTGCAGGTCGCCTTGACGCGCTTGCTCGATAGTATGGGCAATGGCTGGCGGGAGTCCCGCAACGATACCAGCGAAAATAATGATCGAAATACCGTTACCGATACCACGTTCAGTAATTTGTTCGCCGAGCCACATCAGGAACATGGTTCCTGAGACCAGACTTACAACAGCGGTGAAATAGAATGCAAAGCCTGGGTTAATAACCAGGCCCTGCATACCAGGCATATTCGGTAGACCGGTAGCAATACCGATCGACTGGAATATTGCCAGCACCAGAGTGCCGTAACGGGTGTACTGGCTGATCTTACGACGACCAGACTCCCCTTCTTTCTTCAGCTCTGCCAAGGTCGGATGAACGACCGTCAGCAGCTGGATAATGATCGATGCCGAAATGTACGGCATGATACCCAATGCAAAGATTGAAGCACGGCTGAGAGCACCACCAGAGAACATGTTAAACATTTCAATGATGGTGCCACGCTGTTGCTCAAGCAGTTTGGCAAGTACAGCGGCATCAATACCAGGGATCGGAATAAAAGAGCCAATACGGAACACAATAAGCGCACCGATTACAAACAACAGTCTGCGTTTCAGCTCGCCTAAGCCACCTTTGGCACTTTGAAAATCTAATCCCGGTTGTTTAGCCATCTGCTACTTATTCCTCGATTTTACCGCCAGCAGCTTCGATAGCAGCACGAGCACCTTTAGTAACACGCAGGCCACGAACAGTTACCGGAGTAGAAACTTCACCAGCCAGGATCACTTTCGCGAACTCGATCTGGATACCGATAATGTTTGCTGCTTTCAGCGTGTTCAGGTCTACAACGCCGCCTTCAACTTTCGCCAGGTCAGACAGACGAACTTCGGCTGTGATCGCTGATTTGCGAGAGGTGAAGCCGAACTTCGGCAGACGACGGTACAGTGGCATCTGGCCACCCTCGAAACCGCGACGTACGCCACCGCCAGAACGAGAGTTCTGACCTTTGTGACCACGACCACCGGTTTTGCCGAGGCCAGAACCGATACCACGACCCAGGCGTTTACCCGCCTTTTTAGAGCCTTCGGCCGGAGACAGAGTATTTAAACGCATCTCTTACTCCTCAACTTTAACCATGAAGTAAACCGCGTTGACCATACCACGAACAGCAGGAGTATCCTCGCGCTCAACGGTATGACCAATACGACGCAGACCCAGGCCAAGCAGCGTTGCCTTGTGTTTCGGCAGACGTCCGATTGCACTGCGGGTTTGTGTAATTTTAATAGTCTTTGCCATGGTCAATTACCCCAGAATTTCTTCAACGGATTTACCACGCTTGGCAGCGACCATTTCTGGAGATTTCATATTTTCCAGGCCATCAATAGTTGCACGAACCACGTTGATCGGGTTGGTGGAACCATATGCTTTAGCCAGAACGTTATGAACTCCAGCAACTTCCAGAACGGCGCGCATTGCACCACCGGCGATGATACCGGTACCTTCGGAAGCTGGCTGCATGAAGACACGAGAACCCGTGTGAGTACCCTTAACTGGGTGCTGCAGGGTGCCGTGGTTCAGCGCGACGTTAATCATATTGCGACGGGCTTTTTCCATCGCTTTCTGGATCGCTGCTGGAACTTCACGCGCTTTACCGTAACCAAAACCAACGCGGCCATTACCATCACCAACAACAGTCAGAGCTGTGAAGGAGAAAATACGACCACCTTTAACGGTTTTAGATACGCGGTTAACCGCGATCAGCTTTTCCTGCAGTTCGCCAGCCTGTTTTTCGATGTGAGCCATCTTACACCTCTACCTTAGAACTGAAGGCCAGCTTCACGGGCAGCATCTGCCAGTGCCTGGACGCGACCATGATATTGGAACCCGGAACGGTCAAAGGACACAACTGTGATGCCTTTTTCCAGAGCGCGTTCAGCAACAGCTTTACCTACAGCTGCAGCGGCGTCTTTGTTACCGGTGTACTTCAATTGTTCAGTAATAGCTTTTTCTACAGTAGAAGCAGCTACCAGAACTTCAGAACCGTTTGGTGCAATTACCTGTGCGTAAATATGACGCGGGGTACGATGTACCACCAGGCGAGTTGCACCCAGCTCTTTGAGCTTGCGGCGTGCGCGGGTCGCACGACGGATACGAGCAGATTTCTTATCCATAGTGTTACCTTACTTCTTCTTAGCCTCTTTGGTACGCACGACTTCGTCGGCGTAACGAACACCCTTGCCTTTGTAAGGCTCAGGACGACGGTAGGCGCGCAGATCTGCTGCAACCTGACCGATCAGCTGTTTATCAGCGCCTTTCAGCACGATTTCAGTCTGAGTCGGGCATTCTGCAGTGATACCGGCCGGCAGCGGATGCTCAACAGGGTGTGAGAAGCCCAGAGACAGGCCTACTGCATTCCCTTTGATCGCTGCACGATAACCTACACCAACCAGCTGAAGCTTTTTAGTGAAGCCTTCGGTAACACCAACAACCATTGAGTTCAGCAGGGCACGCGCGGTACCTGCCTGAGCCCAGCCATCAACGTAACCAGTACGTGGGCCGAAGGTCAGAGCATTGTCTGCATGATTAACTTCAACAGCATCGTTGAGGGTACGAGTCAGCTCGCCATTTTTACCTTTGATCGTAATAACCTGACCGTCGATTTTTACATCAACGCCGGCAGGAATAACGACCGGTGCTTTAGCAACACGAGACATTTTTTCCTCCGATTAGGCTACGTAGCAGATAATTTCGCCACCAAGACCAGCTTGGCGCGCTGCACGATCAGTCATAACACCTTTAGAGGTAGAAACAACTGCGATACCCATGCCGGCCATAACTTTTGGCAGCTCATCTTTTTTCTTATAGATGCGCAGGCCTGGGCGGCTGACACGCTGAATGCTTTCTACAACAGCTTTACCCTGGAAATACTTAAGAGTAAGTTCCAGTTCCGGCTTGGTGTCGCCTTCAACTTTAAAATCTTCGATAAAACCTTCTTCCTTCAGCACGTTGGCAATTGCCACTTTCAGCTTGGCGGAAGGCATGGTGACCGCAACTTTGTTCGCGGCCTGACCGTTACGGATACGGGTCAGCATATCCGCGATCGGATCTTGCATGCTCATCTGTCTTTACTCCCGTGATTCAATTGGTAATTACCAGCTAGCCTTTTTCAAGCCTGGTACTTCACCGCGCATGGCGGCTTCACGCAGTTTGATACGGCTCAACCCGAACTTGCCCACGAAACCATGTGGACGACCTGTTTGACGACAGCGGTTACGCTGACGAGACGGGCTGGAATCACGCGGCAGAGACTGCAGCTTGAGAACAGCATTCCAACGATCTTCGTCGGAAGCGTTCACATCAGAAATGATCGCTTTCAGTTCAGCGCGTTTAGCGAAGAATTTATCAGCTAAAGCTACGCGCTTTACTTCGCGTGCTTTCATTGATTGCTTAGCCATTCAGTAACCCTACCTTACTTGCGGAACGGGAAGTCAAACGCAGCCAGCAGAGCGCGGCCTTCTTCGTCAGAGTTCGCAGTAGTGGTAATGGTAATATCCAAACCACGCACGCGGTCGACTTTATCGTAGTCGATCTCTGGGAAGATGATCTGCTCACGGACACCCATGCTGTAGTTGCCACGACCGTCGAAAGACTTAGCGGACAGGCCACGGAAGTCACGGATACGTGGAACAGCAATAGAGATCAGGCGCTCAAGGAACTCCCACATGCGTTCGCCACGCAGAGTTACTTTACAGCCGATCGGATAGCCCTGACGGATTTTGAAGCCTGCAACAGATTTGCGTGCTTTGGTGATCAGCGGTTTTTGACCGGAGATTGCTGTCAGATCAGCTGCTGCGTTATCCAGCAGTTTCTTGTCAGCGATCGCTTCACCAACACCCATGTTCAGGGTGATCTTCTCGACCCGAGGGACTTGCATGACAGAATTGTAGTTAAACTCAGTCATGAGTTTGTTAACTACTTCGTCTTTGTAGTAATCATGCAGTTTCGCCATCGTACTACTCCAAATTACTTGATAGTTTCGCTGTTAGACTTGAAGAAACGGACTTTTTTGCCGTCTTCGAATCTAAAGCCTACACGGTCAGCCTTGCCGGTTGCCGCATTGAAGATTGCAACGTTAGAAACCTGAATTGCAGCTTCTTTTTCAACGATGCCGCCTGGCTGGTTCAGGGCCGGAACCGGCTTCTGATGTTTCTTAACCAGGTTGATACCTTCAACGACGAGTTTGCCGGAAGACAGAACATTTTTTACTTTACCGCGTTTACCTTTATCTTTACCGGTTAACACGATAACTTCGTCATCACGACGGATTTTCGCTGCC
Organism: Leclercia sp. TB492; assembly: GCF_049974505.2. NCBI lineage: Bacteria > Pseudomonadati > Pseudomonadota > Gammaproteobacteria > Enterobacterales > Enterobacteriaceae > Leclercia > Leclercia sp. TB492. The sequence goes on from NZ_CM127572.1 coordinate 4,268,793, forward strand.
ATGATTCGCTCCTTAGAGTACTTCTGGTGCCAGAGAGATAATTTTCATGAACTTTTCAGTACGAAGTTCACGAGTTACCGGCCCAAAGATACGCGTGCCGATAGGCTGCTCGCTGTTATTGTTTAAAATAACGCATGCATTACCATCGAAGCGAATGACAGAACCGTCAGGGCGACGAACACCCTTCCTGGTGCGCACCACTACCGCTTTCAGCACATCACCTTTTTTGACCTTACCACGTGGAATTGCTTCCTTGATGGTGATCTTGATGATGTCGCCTACGCCTGCGTAGCGACGGTGCGAGCCACCCAGAACCTTGATACACATTACGCGACGTGCACCGGAGTTGTCGGCGACGTTCAGCATAGTCTGTTCTTGGATCATTTCAGTGCTCCGCTAATGTCAACTACTACCTGAGACTCTAAAATCAGAGCCGTTAAAAAGCCCCATATCGAGGGCGCGGCATTATAACACCGCTTCTGCAATATGGGTAGAAAAAATAAACGGCTCATTGCTGAGCCGTTTATTCGTATCGAGAAGGCTACTCTATTACAGAACCGCTTTCTCTACAACGCGAACCAGCGTCCAGGACTTAGTCTTGGACAGTGGACGGCATTCACGGATTTCAACCTTGTCGCCGATACCACATTCGTTGTTCTCGTCATGTACGTGCAGTTTGGTCGTACGCTTGATGAATTTACCGTAGATCGGGTGTTTCACAATACGTTCGATAGCTACAACGATGGATTTCTCCATTTTGTCGCTAACAACACGACCTTGCAGAGTACGGATTTTATCGGTCATTACGCACCCGCCTTCTGAGTCAGTAAAGTCTTAACGCGTGCAACATCACGACGAACCTGCTTCAGCAGGTGAGTCTGTTGCAGCTGGCCACTTGCAGCCTGCATACGCAGGTTGAACTGCTCACGCAGCAGGTTCAGCAGCTCAGCGTTCAGCTCTTCTACGCTTTTTTCACGCAGCTCATTTGCTTTCATTACATCACCGTCTTAGTTACAAAGGTGGTTTTGATAGGCAGTTTCGCTGCTGCCAGGCCGAAGGCTTCACGGGCCAGCTCTTCCGGAACACCGTCCATTTCATACAGGACTTTGCCCGGTTGGATCAAGGCAACCCAGTACTCCACGTTACCTTTACCTTTACCCATACGAACTTCCAGCGGCTTCTCGGTAATTGGTTTGTCCGGGAATACACGGATCCAAATTTTACCTTGACGCTTAACTGCACGGGTCATAGCACGACGTGCTGCTTCGATCTGACGTGCAGTCAGACGACCACGGCCAACAGCTTTCAGACCGAAAGTGCCGAAGCTAACATCCGTACCCTGCGCCAGACCACGGTTGCGGCCTTTGTGCACTTTACGGAATTTTGTACGCTTTGGTTGTAACATCAGCGACGCTCCTTATTTACGGCCTTTACGCTGCTGCTTTTTAGGTTGAGCAGCCGGTTTTTCCGGTTGTTCAACAGCAGCCATACCACCCAGGATCTCACCTTTGAAGATCCATACCTTAACGCCGATTACACCGTAAGTGGTGTGCGCTTCAGAGGTGTTGTAGTCGATGTCAGCACGCAGAGTGTGCAGCGGTACGCGACCTTCGCGGTACCATTCGGTACGTGCGATTTCCGCGCCGCCCAGACGGCCGCTAACTTCAACTTTGATACCTTTAGCGCCCAGACGCATTGCGTTCTGTACAGCACGCTTCATAGCACGACGGAACATAACGCGACGTTCCAGCTGTGAAGTGATGCTGTCAGCAACCAATTTAGCGTCCAGTTCAGGCTTACGAACTTCAGCGATATTGATCTGTGCAGGAACGCCAGCGATATCCGCTACGACCTTGCGCAGTTTTTCTACGTCTTCGCCTTTCTTACCGATTACGATGCCAGGGCGAGCGGTGTGAATGGTCACACGGATGCTCTTAGCTGGACGCTCGATAACGATACGAGATACAGACGCTTTAGCCAGTTCCTTAGTCAGGTACTGACGTACTTTAAAATCGCTGTCCAGGTTGTCAGCGAATTCTTTGGTGTTCGCAAACCAGGTTGAGTTCCATGGTTTTACAATACCCAGGCGAATACCATTAGGATGTACTTTCTGACCCATTGCTAGTCTCCAGAGTCTCAGCGATCGGACACAACCACAGTAATGTGGCTGGTGCGCTTCAGGATGCGATCTGCACGACCTTTCGCACGCGGCATAATGCGCTTCATGCTTGGGCCTTCGTCTACGAAGATTTTCGCGACTTTCAGATCGTCAATGTCAGCGCCATCGTTGTGTTCAGCGTTAGCAATGGCAGATTCCAGTACCTTCTTAACCAATACCGCAGCTTTCTTGTTGGTATAGGTCAGGATGTCCAGGGCCTGCGACACTTTCTTACCGCGAATCAGGTCAGCAACAAGGCGAACCTTCTGAGCAGAAGAACGAGCATGGCGATGTTGAGCTAAAGTTTCCATCTCTTCCTCCTACCTTATTTCTTCTTCGCTTTTTTATCAGCAGCATGGCCGCGATAAGTACGAGTCGGTGCGAATTCACCCAGTTTGTGACCGACCATTTCGTCGGAAACAAAGACTGGAACGTGCTGACGACCATTATGGACAGCGATGGTCAAACCGATCATGTTAGGAAAGATCGTTGAACGACGGGACCAAGTGCGCAGGGGCTTCTTGTCTCCGCTTTCCACCGCTTTCTCTACCTTCTTCAGCAAGTGCAGGTCAATAAAAGGACCTTTCTTGAGAGAACGTGGCATGGCTTATCCTCTAATATTATTTGCTACGGCGACGTACGATAAATTTATCAGTACGCTTGTTGCTGCGGGTCTTCTTACCTTTGGTCTGAACGCCCCACGGAGTTACCGGGTGCTTACCAAAGTTACGACCTTCACCACCACCATGTGGGTGGTCGACTGGGTTCATCGCAGTACCGCGAACGGTAGGACGAACACCACGCCAGCGTGCAGCACCTGCTTTACCCAGAACGCGCAGCATATGCTCAGCATTGCCAACTTCGCCCAGGGTAGCGCGGCAGTCTGCTTCGACTTTACGCATTTCACCAGAACGCAGACGCAGAGTGACATAAGCACCATCGCGCGCAACGATCTGAACGTAAGTACCAGCGGAACGTGCCAGCTGACCGCCTTTACCTGGTTTCATTTCTACGTTATGAACGGTAGAACCAACCGGGATATTGCGCATCGGCAGGGTGTTACCTGCTTTGATTGCAGCATCAACGCCAGACTGAATCTGGTCGCCAGCTTTCAGGCCTTTAGGGGCCAGAATGTAACGGCGCTCGCCATCTTTGTACAGAACCAGCGCGATGTTCGCGGAACGGTTCGGATCGTACTCAAGACGCTCAACAACAGCTGGGATACCGTCTTTGTTGCGTTTAAAATCAACAATACGGTAAGCCTGCTTGTGACCACCACCGATGTGACGAGTGGTGATACGGCCATTGTTGTTACGACCACCGGATTTGCTGTTTTTTTCAACCAGCGGAGCAAAAGGTTTGCCCTTGTGCAGCTCTGGGTTGACCACTTTAACGACGTGGCGACGACCCGGAGATGTCGGTTTACATTTAACAACTGCCATTGTATTACTCCTCCGACTTACTCAGCGCCGCCAACGAAGTCCAGGTTCTGGCCTTCTTTCAGGGTGACGTAAGCTTTTTTCCAGTCGCTACGACGACCGATACGCTGTCCGTGACGTTTAACTTTCCCTTTAACTACCAGGGTGTTAACGACTTCGACTTCGACTTCAAACAGTTTCTGCACAGCAGCTTTGATTTCTGCTTTGGTCGCGTCTTTAGCAACTTTGAGAACGATGGTGTTTGTTTTTTCCATCGCAGCAGACGCTTTTTCAGAAACGTGCGGTGCACGAAGCACCTTCAGCAGACGTTCTTCACGAATCATGCCAGCATCTCCTCAACTTGCTTAACAGCATCAGCAGTCATTACGACTTTGTCGAAGGCGATCAGGCTAACCGGGTCGATACCAGTCGCATCGCGTACGTCAACCTTGTGCAGGTTACGTGCGGCCAGGAACAGGTTCTCGTCCAGCTCACCGGTGATGATCAGCACATCTTCCAGAGCCATGTCTTTCAGTTTCTGTGCCAGCAGCTTAGTTTTAGGCGCTTCTACAGAGAAAGATTCGACAACGATCAGACGATCCTGACGTACCAGCTCGGACAGGATGCTTTTCAGCGCGCCGCGGTACATCTTTTTGTTAACTTTTTGACTGTGGTCCTGCGGGCGAGCAGCGAAGGTCACGCCACCGGAACGCCAGATCGGGCTCTTAATAGAACCTGAACGCGCACGGCCGGTACCTTTCTGGCGCCACGGCTTTTTGCCGGAACCAGTTACTTCAGCACGAGTCTTCTGAGCACGAGTACCCTGACGAGCACCAGCTGCATAAGCAACAACAACCTGGTGAACCAGCGCTTCGTTGAAATCACGACCGAAGGTAGTTTCGGAAACAGTCAGCGCGCTCTGCGCGTCTTTCAATACTAATTCCATTGCTATCCCCTTACGCCTTCACAGCTGGTTTAACGATCAGGTCGCTACCGGTTGCACCCGGAACTGCACCTTTAACCAGCAGCAGGTTGCGCTCAGCGTCAACACGTACTACGTCCAGGCTCTGAACGGTCACACGTTCGTTACCCAGCTGACCTGCCATTTTCTTGCCTTTGAACACTTTGCCCGGAGTCTGGTTCTGACCGATAGAACCCGGAACGCGGTGGGACAAGGAGTTACCGTGCGTGGCATCCTGAGTACGGAAGTTCCAACGCTTAACGGTACCAGCAAAACCTTTACCTTTAGAGGTACCGGTTACGTCAACTTTTTTAACTTCTGCAAACAGCTCAACGCTAATGTCCTGACCTACGGTGAACTCTTCGCCTTCAGCAAGACGGAATTCCCACAGACCACGGCCAGCTTCAACGCCAGCTTTAGCGAAGTGACCCGCTTCCGGTTTGGTTACACGGTTAGCTTTTTTAGCACCAGTGGTAACCTGAACGGCACGGTAGCCATCGTTAGCCAGGTCTTTAACCTGAGTAACGCGGTTTGCTTCAACTTCGATTACGGTTACTGGGATAGATACGCCATCTTCAGTGAAGATGCGGGTCATGCCCACTTTTTTACCGACTAAACCAATCATTGTATCAACCTCTCAATCGCTCGATGACCTGATTAACCCAGGCTGATCTGCACGTCTACACCGGCAGCCAGATCCAGACGCATCAGAGCATCAACGGTTTTCTCGGTTGGCTCAACGATGTCAACCAGACGCTTGTGAGTGCGGATTTCGTACTGATCACGCGCGTCTTTGTTAACGTGCGGAGAGATCAGAACGGTAAAGCGCTCTTTGCGGGTCGGCAGCGGGATCGGACCACGGACTTGCGCACCAGTGCGCTTAGCAGTCTCGACGATTTCCGCGGTTGATTGATCGATCAGACGATGATCAAACGCTTTAAGACGGATACGGATTCTTTGGTTCTGCATGAGACCAGAGCTCCAATTATTTTATAAACGAAAATGATTACTACTCAAACCCATTACGATTGATGGGAGAGTGTAACCGTTCTTACGTAGCCCCCCAATTGGGAGCATTGTTAGGCAACGAAAAACAGTGTTGCCTGGGTTCAGATTGAACCAGCTGTCAATTACGACAAGCCCGCGCATTATACGTAAATCTGGGCAGGACGCAAGCCCCGTTTAGGAAATAGACGGCACCGTTCAGTTTTGCGTGGCGGCTCGTAATTATTTTGTGATATTGCAGCGGCATGTCGATAGTCGGGAAGGCTTTACGCAGAGTTTTGTTTTGCGGTTTGTTTAACCTTACGGATTGAGTGGAGTATGGCCGCACACATTATATAGAGGCCATGAACGATGCTCACCACCCTCCCCTTCCTGTTTGTGTACCTGGGTTTAACCTGTTTATTAGTCCGAGAGGATATTCGTTCGCATCTGCTTCCGGACAAATACCTCTGCCCCCTTCTCTGGGCAGGTCTGCTGTATCACCTCTGTCTTCATCCCGATTTCCTGACAAGTGCGGTCTTAGGTGCGATCGCGGGATATGCCGGCTTCGCGATTATTTATTGGGCTTATAAACTGATACGCAAACGAGAAGGGCTGGGATACGGTGACGTGAAATATCTGGGAGCGCTGGGCGCATGGCATGGCTGGTGTGTGCTTCCTGCTCTGGCATTATCGGCAGCCCTGCTGGCGGCACTGTATCTTTTGATACTATCTCTGTTTAAACCCGGGGAACAGGTATTAAAAAACCCGCTGCCTTTTGGACCTTTCATGGCGGCAGCAGGTTTGATGACAGGTGGAGAAAGCCTGGTCAGCTTTCCACTTTAATCTGCGACTGGAGGTAATTTTGCAGGCCGATTTTACCGATAAGATCCAGCTCAGTTTCGAGCCAGTCGATGTGCCCTTCTTCATCGGCCAGGATCTGAATCATCATGTCGCGGCTGACGTAATCGTGAACGCTATCCGCATAAGCGATAGCTTCACGAAGATCTTTTGCTCCATCAAGTTCCAGCGCCAGATCGGATCGCAGCATCTCTTCGACGTCTTCACCAATACCCAGCTTGCCGAGATCCTGCAGGTTGGGGATCCCCTCAAGAAACAAAATACGCTCAATGTACTTATCGGCGTGTTTCATTTCATCAATGGATTCATGGTATTCAACATCGTTGAGGCGAGTCAGGCCCCAGTTTTTGAACATTCTCGCGTGGAGAAAGTATTGATTGATTGCGACAAGCTCATTTCCCAATAATTTATTGAGATAACTTATGATTTTAATATCACCTTTCATTATAGTCCCTCCGCTTCCACTTATTGAAGCGTAGATGGGGCTACAGGGATGTCAAAAAAAAGAACGAGCCTCAGGCAATCTCTTTGAATTCCGGGATCTGCATCAATTCGTCCTGCATGATCTCACGGGCAGCGCGAACGCACTTACCGCATTGATTTCCCACTGGAACAAACTTACGCAGCTGCTGAAAAGATTGTGGTTGAAACTGGCGAACGGCCTGACGAATTTTTTTATCACTCACACCATTACATAAGCAAACGTACATAACCACTCCCGTTCAAAATATGCGCAAAGTGTAAGTGAGAATAATTATGATTACAATAGCACAAGCGCGCAGATACGGGGCGGGGGCCAACAAAAAATGCGAAAATTTGTGACAGGGAGAAGCGCCAGACAACAAAAAAGGACGCCGAAGCGTCCTTTTTAATTCAGGGATAATTAATTAGCCCAGAACTTTAGCAACAACACCCGCGCCAACGGTACGGCCGCCTTCGCGGATTGCGAAGCGCAGACCATCGTCCATTGCGATTGGGTGGATCAGGGTAACAACCATCTTGATGTTGTCGCCTGGCATTACCATCTCAACGCCTTCTGGCAGTTCGATGGTACCGGTCACGTCAGTAGTACGGAAGTAGAACTGTGGACGGTAGCCTTTGAAGAACGGAGTATGACGGCCGCCTTCGTCTTTGGACAGGATGTACACTTCAGATTCGAACTTGGTGTGCGGCTTGATGGAGCCTGGCTTAGCCAGAACCTGACCACGTTCGATTTCTTCACGTTTGATACCACGCAGCAGAACACCAACGTTCTCACCGGCACGGCCTTCGTCCAGCAGTTTGCGGAACATTTCAACGCCGGTACAGGTAGACTTGGCAGTCTCTTTGATACCAACGATTTCAACTTCTTCGCCAACTTTAACGATACCGCGCTCTACACGACCGGTAACAACGGTACCACGGCCGGAGATGGAGAATACGTCTTCGATAGGCAGCAGGAACGGCTTGTCAATCGCACGCTCTGGCTCTGGGATATAGGAATCCAGGTAGCCAGCCAGTTCGATGATTTTCTCTTCCCACTCTGCTTCGCCTTCCAGCGCTTTCAGCGCGGAACCGCGAACGATTGGGGTATCGTCGCCCGGGAAGTCGTACTGGGACAGGAGTTCACGAACTTCCATCTCAACCAGTTCCAGCAGCTCTTCGTCATCAACCATGTCGCATTTGTTCAGGAACACGATGATGAAAGGAACGCCTACCTGACGACCCAGCAGGATGTGCTCACGGGTCTGAGGCATAGGGCCGTCAGTCGCAGCAACAACCAGGATCGCGCCGTCCATCTGCGCAGCACCGGTGATCATGTTTTTAACATAGTCGGCGTGGCCCGGGCAGTCTACGTGTGCGTAGTGGCGAGTCGGGGTGTCATATTCAACGTGGGAAGTGTTGATGGTGATACCACGAGCTTTTTCTTCTGGTGCGTTATCGATCTGGTCGAAAGCACGAGCAGCACCGCCGTAGGTTTTAGCCAGAACGGTAGTGATTGCAGCAGTCAGGGTAGTTTTACCGTGGTCAACGTGGCCGATAGTACCAACGTTGACGTGCGGTTTTGTACGTTCAAATTTTTCTTTAGACACGGCTATATTCCTTACTATAGTGCTCTCCCCTTTGGAGAGAGCACGGGACTTAGGTTTTAATCCTGTGGATTATTTACCACGGGCTTCAATTACGGCCTGAGCAACGTTGTTCGGCGCATCATCATACTTCAGGAATTCCATGGTGTATGATGCACGACCTTTGGTCAGAGAACGCAGCTGAGTTGCATATCCGAACATTTCAGACAGCGGAACTTCAGCGTGGATCTTAACGCCAGTTACTTCAGATTCCTGACCACGCAGCATACCGCGACGACGGCTCAAGTCACCGATAACGTCACCGGTGTTCTCTTCAGGAGTTTCTACTTCAACCTTCATGATCGGCTCAAGCAGAACTGGTTTCGCTTTCTTAAAGCCTTCTTTAAAGGCGATAGAAGCAGCCAGTTTAAACGCCAGTTCAGAGGAGTCAACGTCATGGTAAGAACCGAAGTGCAGACGAACACCCATGTCTACTACCGGATAACCAGCCAGTGGACCAGACTTCAGCTGCTCCTGGATGCCTTTATCAACGGCAGGGATGTATTCGCCAGGAATCACACCACCTTTAATGTCGTTGATGAACTCGTAACCTTTAGGGTTAGAGCCCGGCTCCAGTGGGTACATGTCGATCACAACGTGACCATACTGACCACGACCACCAGACTGCTTAGCGTGTTTACCTTCAACATCGGAAACTTTCTGACGAATCGCTTCACGGTAAGCAACCTGAGGTTTACCTACGTTAGCTTCAACGTTGAATTCACGACGCATACGGTCAACGATGATGTCGAGGTGCAGTTCACCCATACCAGCGATGATGGTCTGGTTAGATTCTTCATCAGTCCATACGCGGAATGATGGGTCTTCTTTAGCCAGACGGCCCAGAGCCAGACCCATTTTTTCCTGGTCAGCTTTGGTTTTTGGTTCAACGGCGATAGAGATTACCGGCTCAGGGAACTCCATACGCTCCAGAATGATTGGGTGATCTGGGTTACACAGGGTGTCACCAGTAGTCACGTCTTTCAGACCGATAGCAGCAGCGATGTCGCCCGCACGAACTTCTTTGATCTCTTCACGTTTGTTCGCGTGCATCTGTACGATACGACCGAAACGCTCACGTGCAGATTTCACGGAGTTCAGGATGGTGTCACCGGAGTTAACCACACCAGAGTACACGCGGAAGAACGTCAGGTTACCTACGAACGGGTCGGTAGCGATTTTGAACGCCAGAGCAGCGAACGGCTCATCATCACTTGCGTGACGCTCAGCCGGCGTGTCTTTACCGTCGTCCAGGATACCGTTGATCGCAGGAACGTCTACCGGGGATGGCAGGTAGTCTACTACCGCATCCAGCATCGCCTGAACACCTTTGTTCTTGAACGCAGAACCACAGGTTACCAGGATGATTTCGTTGTTCAGAACGCGCTGACGCAGAGCTTTTTTGATCTCTTCTTCAGTCAGTTCTTCACCACCCAGGTATTTTTCCATCAGCTCTTCTGAAGCTTCCGCTGCGGACTCGATCAGGTTCTGGTGCCATTCGTCAGCCAGGTCCTGCATGTCTGCTGGGATATCTTCGTAGGTGAAGGTAACGCCTGCGTCTTCTTCGTTCCAGTTGATGGCTTTCATTTTCACCAGGTCGATAACGCCGGTGAAGCCTTCTTCAGCACCAATTGCCAGCTGCAGCGGAACAGGGTTCGCGCCCAGACGGGATTTGATCTGACCAACAACTTTCAGGAAGTTAGCACCCATACGGTCCATTTTGTTAACGAACGCGATGCGTGGAACTTTATATTTGTTTGCCTGACGCCATACGGTTTCAGACTGCGGCTGAACACCACCAACTGCGCAGTAAACCATTACCGCACCATCAAGAACACGCATGGAACGTTCTACTTCGATTGTGAAGTCAACGTGCCCCGGGGTGTCGATGATGTTTACGCGATGCGGTTCATACTGCTTAGCCATACCAGACCAGAATGCAGTAGTCGCTGCGGAGGTGATGGTAATACCACGCTCCTGCTCCTGCTCCATCCAGTCCATGGTAGCGGCGCCGTCATGAACTTCACCGATTTTATGGTTTACACCGGTGTAGAACAGAATACGTTCGGTGGTAGTGGTTTTACCGGCGTCGATGTGCGCACTGATACCAATGTTACGGTAGCGTGCGATGGGTGTTGTACGAGCCATTTGATTCCTCGTTTATCTTTTTAGGCGTTCAGTTAAGTAACCCAAAGCGGGCTGCTTCGCTGAAGCGCCCGCCTGGTGACTAAGACTCCGAAGGGATTACCAACGGTAGTGTGCGAACGCCTTGTTGGCTTCTGCCATACGGTGAACGTCTTCACGTTTCTTAACTGCAGTACCTTTGTTGTCTGCAGCATCAGAAAGTTCGTTCGCCAGACGCAGAGCCATGGATTTATCACCGCGTTTACGAGCAGCTTCAACGATCCAACGCATTGCCAGAGCATTACGACGAACCGGACGAACTTCAACTGGAACCTGATAAGTAGAACCACCAACGCGGCGGGACTTAACTTCTACAGTTGGGCGAACGTTGTCGAGAGCGACTTCGAAAGCTTCCAGTTCATTTTTACCAGAACGCTGAGCCAGGGTCTCAAGCGCGCTGTATACGATTGCTTCTGCAGTAGATTTTTTACCATCTACCATCAGGATATTTACAAATTTTGCCAGCAGTTCTGATCCGAATTTCGGATCTGGAAGAATTTTACGCTGACCAATGACGCGACGACGTGGCATGGGAATACTCCGTTGTTAATTCAGGATTGTCCAAAACTCTAAGAGTTTAGTATGACATTAAGATAAATCAGTTTGGCCTTACTTAACGGAGAACCATTAAGCCTTAGGACGTTTCACGCCATACTTGGAGCGAGATTGCTTACGGTCTTTAACGCCGGAGCAGTCAAGCGCACCACGAACGGTGTGGTAACGAACACCCGGAAGGTCTTTTACACGACCGCCACGGATCAGGATCACGGAGTGCTCCTGCAGGTTGTGACCTTCACCACCGATGTAGGAAGTCACTTCAAAACCGTTAGTCAAACGCACACGGCATACTTTACGCAGTGCGGAGTTTGGTTTCTTAGGAGTGGTGGTATATACACGAGTACATACGCCACGTTTCTGCGGGCAGGCTTCCAACGCTGGCACGTTGCTTTTTGCAACTTTGCGAGCGCGTGGTTTGCGTACCAGCTGGTTAACTGTTGCCATTAAATAGCTCCTGGTTTTAGCTTTTGCTTCGTAAACACGTAATAAAACGCCCTCATACAATATGAGGACGCGAAATTTTAGGGCTACGTCGAAAAGGTGTCAAGAAATATACAGCGATCTCGCATCACCAGTTCATGTGACCGGTGTGCTGGACAGCCAGATTAACGAAATCAGTATAGCTAACCATGTTAATTTTGGTTGAAATTTGACCAGCAAGACCGCGGGCATCGATGTCATCTTTAAGCGCAGAGACAGAGATGGGGGCATTATTGAGAATATCAACAAAGCGGCTGCCTTCTACCGCCGCCAGGACCCCATCCTGGATCAACAGTAGAGCATCGCCTTCACGCACCATGCTTAACAGGCTTTCGATGTCACATTGCCAGGGAGAGTGGCTCAGGGTATGGAGCATGACGGCCTCAGAATGTCAGGATAGTGTCGAAGTGGGAGAGATGTTCACGCAACACCTCCGGCACAACCACCGTGGCGTCGAGAACAAAAGGCGTGTTTTCACTCAAACCGCGCCTCTGCAGGGAGGCAGCACAGACGTAAAACGTCTCGATGTCATACAGCGGCAGGACTTTAAAGGTCGCGATGTAGTCGCGCGCCAGCACAGATTGCGGCTGTTGCCCGGTAAGCAGTTGAAACACACCGTCGCCAATAAAGAAAACACCGATCTCCTCAGTAAGCGCGGAGGTCGCCAGTAATGCATCCAGCCCTTCCCTTCCGGCGGCACTACCATGAGGCGCAGAGGTAAAGACAAAAGCAACGCGGTTCATCAGAATTGCACCATTCGGTCGCAGGTTAATGCAGCTTCTGCCAGCGCCCCGAGGCCGCTAAGTGAAAAGCCGTCATTAAGATTGGCGGCAGGCAGGCCCAGATGCTGCGCTTCGTTCGCATCGCTCACGCCGCGACGCAGCGCAGCCGCCACACAGATGTGCAGCGCAACGCCGTACTGCTGGTTTAGCGATTGCCATGCACGCACCAGATCAAACTCATCAGAGGCGGGTGACGTCAACTGGTTGGCGTTATAGACGCCTTCCCGATAAAAAAAGACGCTGACCAGCTCATGTCCTGCTGCAAGCAGCGCGCGCGCAAATTGCAACGCACTGCTGGCCTGCTGCGTACCGTAAGCCGGGCCTGTCACCATTAACGCAAAACGCATTACTTCTCATGCCCCAGGAAATCGCCGCTTTTGAACTGACGGATATATAGATACACCGTATGTTTGGAAATATTGAGACGATCGGCTACCTGGTTAATCGCATCTTTGATATCGAAAATGCCTTTTTCATAAAGGTTAAGCACGATCTGGCGGTTCTTGGCATTGTTAGACACATTGCGATCGGCATTCACCTCTTCGATGGTGAACTCCAGCGTCTGGGTGACAAGATCTTCAACCGAGGAGGCAAAGTTAACGGAGGATCCGACATCCGGGGTTTCTGGCGGAATGAAGGTGTTCATGATCTGGGAGAACGGTACATCGAGGTTCATGTTGATGCACAGCAAACCAATCACCCGATGGTCGCGGTTGCGGATAGCAATCGTCACGGACTTCATCAGGACACCGCTCTTCGCGCGGGTGAAATAACATTTTGAGACGCTGCTGTCCGCGCCGGTCATGTCGTGCAGCATACGCAGTGCAAGGTCGGTGATTGGCGAGCCAATTTTACGGCCAGTATGCTCACCATTGGCAATGCGGATGGCAGAACATTTCAGATCTTGCAGGGAGTGCAATACGATTTCGCAGTGGGACCCAATGAGCATCGCTAACCCGTCCACTACCGCTTCGTAGGATTTCAGAATATCGAAATCGGTCTGATCGAAAGGACGTTGATCCAGCAGATCAAGTTCGCTGGTTTCGTTGGTTAAAAGCGACCTGGTCATGAAAAAAACACTCCTTTTCAGGAGCCTGTCGGTAGGTTTTCAGGGCAGGCTCATTATTTACACGGGCAACTAAATTAATACAGCGTAGGTAGCGCTTCCAGTGTTAATTATATCTGCACCATAATAAAAAAACCGCCGCTTCAGAGGCGGCGGTTGTTACCGATTTACTTCTTGGTGGCTTCAGCAGGCGCTTCTGACTTCGCGTCCGCCTTGGCATCCGCTTTTGGCGCTGGCTTGATATCCAGCAGCTCTACGTCAAATACCAGCGTGGAGTTAGCCGGGATACCCGGGACGCCAGTTTTGCCGTAGGCCAGATCCGGTGGAATGACCAGCTTGATTTTACCGCCTTTCTTGATGTTCTTCAGGCCTTCAGTCCAGCCAGGGATAACACCGTCCAGACGGAAGGAGAGCGGCTCACCACGGGTGTAAGAGTTATCGAACTCTTTACCGTCGGTCAGCGTACCTTTGTAGTTTACGACAACGGTATCGCTGTCTTTTGGTGCGTCGCCGGTACCTTCTTTCTCTACTTTATAGACCAGGCCAGTAGAAGAGGTTTTAGCGCCTTTCTCTTTAGCGAAAGCTTCACGGTAGGTTTTACCTTTCGTTTCGTTTTCAGCCGCGTCTTTCTCCATCTTCTCCTGCGCTGCGCCTTTCACGCGCGCTTCGAAAGCCTGCAGAGTTTGCTCGATTTCCTGGTCTGACAGTTTGCTCTTATCAGCAAACGCATCCTGAACACCGGCGATCAGCTGAGTCTGATCCAGTTTGATGCCCAGTTTTTCTTGCTCTTTCAGAGAGTTTTCCATGTAACGGCCCAGAGATGCGCCCAGCGCATAGGCTGACTTCTGGTCGTCATTTTTGAACGCCGCAGAACTGTCAGCAGCCGCAGCAGGCTTCGCCGCAGTATCGGCAGCGAAAGTCAGCGGCGCATGCAGAGCGACAGCCATCGTGGTCGCCAGCAGCGTTACTTTAAACAGTGATTTCATCCATTTCTCCAGGGCCGGGGACTCTCACCCCGTATTAAGCGTAAATGAGAAGCGTACTATAAAACGTTGAGGAACAAATCTACAGGTAGACACCCCTGATTAGCACCACATTTCAGACTATTTTTGTTTAAATTAGTTTCGCAGCAATGGGATGTTTACTGCGCGCGAGGATATTCTCGGGTAAAATTCGCCGCCGCCAGCCCCGGACGGGGTAAACGAGACCAACGAGGTGAATCATGCAGGATACAGATATGGAAGCACGACTGGCTGAGCTTGAAAGCCGCCTGGCTTTTCAGGAGATCACCATCGATGAGCTGAACCAGACCGTGACGGCCCACGAGCTGGAGATGGCAAAGCTGCGGGATCTGCTGCGTCTGTTAACCGAAAAAGTAAAAGCGTCGCAGTCATCGCACATTGCGTCGCAGTCGGAAGAGACGCCACCGCCCCATTATTGAGACGTAAAAAAAGCGGGATATTCCCGCTTTTTTTGAGCCTGAAGCTTAGTGGCAACCGCAGCCGCCATTACCGCAACCACCTTTACCGTGGTCGTGACCATGGTCGTGATCGTGGCCGTGGCCGCCGCAGCAACCGTCGTGACCATGATCGTGATCGTGGTCATGACCGTGCGCACCGTGAACGTGGCCGTGAGCCAGCTCTTCTTCAGTGGCTTCGCGGATTGCAACCACTTCAACGTTGAATTTGAGGTTCTGGCCAGCCAGCATGTGGTTGCCATCAACCACAACGTGGTCGTCTTCAACTTCAGTGATTTCTACTGGAACCGGACCCTGGTCAGTTTCAGCCAGGAAACGCATGCCAACCTGCAGTTCGTCAACGCCCATGAACACGTCTTTAGGAACGCGCTGCACCAGGTTGTCATCGTACTGACCGTAAGCGTCGTTTGCGCCTACAGCAACGTCAAATTTGTCGCCAACTTCGTGACCGTCCAGCGCGTTTTCCAGACCGGAAATCAGGGAACCGTGACCGTGCAGGTAGTCCAGCGGCGCACTCACCGGAGACTCATCAACCAACACACCGTCTTCTGTACGTACCTGATAGGCCAGGCTGACCACCAGGTCTTTTGCTACTTTCATGATATCTCCTGAGCGTGGGAAAATTGCTGGCGCAGATTGTAACGGAAATCTGCACCCGTGTACCCTTTAGCTTAAAAAAACTCAGGGCATATCGCTAGTCCGGATGAAAAATCCCGATTACTTGCTCTTCCTTGCGTACATGCTCGCGAGCCTCTTTGTCCGCTTCACGCATCTGGTGTCCGCACTTAACACACTCAACAATATCGATATTGTTCTCTCGCCACATGGCCAGGGAATCCTGCGCCTGGCAGGCCGGGCATTTCGCACCGGCGATAAAGCGTTTACGTACCGCCATTCTCTACCTCGTTATTCAAATTCATCCCAGCCGTCCAGCTGTCGACGCTCCTGCTGCATCTCGCGCTGGAAGATCTCTTCCAGCTCGCGGCGCGCTTCCCGTACCCGGGAAATTTGCACCGTATCGGTATGCACCGGCATCAACTCGCGCAGCATCATCATATCCAGACGGCGAAAGTGTAACTGCGCGCGCTGGGCCTGATGCGGATGCATACCCAGCGTCACGAGTGTTTTGCGCCCCAGCTCCAGCGCACTGGAAAAAGTCTCGCGGGTAAATTGCTTCACCCCGGCCTGGAGCAGTTCATGGGCCTCTACGCGCCCGCGGGCTCGCGCCAGGATATGCAGATGCGGAAAATGCTGCTGGCAGATCTGCACCAGCTTCATGGTGTCTTCCGGCTCGTTACAGGTGATGACGATCGACTCCGCCGCCTCTGCGCCAGCAGAGCGCAGCAGTTCGACCTGGGTGGCATCACCGTAATAGACCTTGTAACCGTACTTTCGCATCAGGTTAACCGCGCTGATATCGCGCTCCAGCACCGTGACGCGCTTTTTGTTGGCCATCAGCAGGCGGCCAATCACCTGACCAAAACGTCCGAAGCCCACCACAATCACCTGCGGTTTGTCATCGTCCACCCAGGGCGCTTCATGCTCATCGTCAGCAGCATTAATACGGCGCGACAGGCGTTTATCAATCAGCTTCATCAGCAGCGGCGTGGTCATCATCGACAGCGTGACGGTCACCAGCAGCAACGCCATCTGATCATGCTGAAACAATCTCTGGGACGATGCTGTGGAGAAGAGCACAAAAGCGAACTCTCCCCCCTGACTCAGCACCCCGGCGAGCTGCGCGCGCTCCGGGTGCCGCAGGCCATATACCCGCGCCAGCCCGTACAGTACCAGCATTTTAACGGCGATCAGCACCGCAACGCCCAGCACCACGGCGAGGATATGGGTATAAAGCACGCCCAGATTCAAGGCCATACCGACCGAGATAAAGAACAGCCCTAACAGCAGTCCTTTAAACGGATCGATGGCGATCTCCAGCTCGTGTCGGTACTCACTCTCCGCCAGCAGTACGCCGGCAATAAAGGTCCCCAGCGCCATCGACAGCCCCAGCGCATCCATAAACAGCGCCGAGCCTAACACCAGCAGCAGCGTGGCGGCGGTAAACACTTCCCGCACCCCGGACGCCGCAATAAAGCGGAACACCGGGCGCAGCAGATAGCGCCCGCCCACCAGCATGCCGCCGAAGGCCAGCACCTTCATGCCGATTTTCATCCAGTCGAAATGTTCGTCGCCTGAACCAGCCAGCAGCGGAACCAGGGCCAGTGCCGGGATTACCGCCAGATCCTGAAACAGCAGCACGGAGAAACCCAGTTGCCCCGCCTCATTACGGTTCATGCCCTTATCGCGCATCAGCTGCAGGGCCATCGCGGTGGAGGACATCGCCAGCCCGATCCCGCCCACTACCGCCGCCTGCCATGAGAAATGGTCCAGCATCAGCAACCCACCAAGGATCACCGCGCTACCGATCACCTGTGCGGCGCCCACGCCGAAGATGGAGCGCCGTAGCTGCCAGAGCTTCGCCGGGTTCAGCTCCAGGCCGATAATAAACATCAGAAAGACGACGCCCAGCTCCGAGAAGTGCAGGATTTCTTCCACATCACTGATAAATCCCAGCCCCCAGGGGCCAATGGCGATACCCGCCAGCAGATAGCCGAGCACCGCGCCAATACCCAGTCGCGCAGCCAGCGGCACCGCCACCACGGCGGCGAGCAGAAACAGCACTCCCGCCAGTAACAGATCGGAACCTTCCATCAGCGGCCTCCCGTCAGATTGGGTGCAGCCAGCCAGGCGCCGTAGGCTTTGGCATGGCTGGCCAGCTCATCCTGATGCTGCCGACGCGCCCAGTAGATAACGATCGGACTCAGCCAGTGCATGCGACACATGGCCGCCGTCAGCTCGAACGGGCGCAGGATATCGTTCATTGAGTAGCGGTTAAGCCCATCGTGGCGATACGCGCTCTCCGGCTCGCCGGTAGTAATGACGTTCCGCCAGTACTTTCCCGCCAGCTGGTTTCCTCCCGGGCCACTGGCAAAGCCGCGGCTCAGCACGCGGTCCAGCCACTCTTTCAGCAGCGCCGGACAGCTGTAGGTATAAAGCGGATGCTGGAACACGATGACGTCGTGCTGGCGCAGCAGCTCCTGCTCATGAGGGATGTCGATAAAAAAATCGGGGTAGTGCGCGTAGAGATCGTGCACCGTCACATTACTGAGCTGTAATGCCGGCTGGAGCAAAACCCGGTTGGCGACCGAGTCCTGCGACTCCGGATGGGCATACAGCAGCAGCACTTTTGCTGTCTGGGACATCATTCCTCTCCCGGGTCGTCATCACTGTTATTTTGGGCTACCATGGCACACCCACGCGGCGCGTGGCGGCACATTTAACCTGATTATAATGACAACTTAACATAGTCGGAACATACGGCGCTCTATGATTGTTTTCTCCTCATTACAAATTCGTCGCGGCGTACGCGTCCTGCTGGACAACGCTACAGCCACCATTAACCCGGGCCAGAAAGTGGGCCTGGTGGGCAAAAACGGCTGCGGTAAATCCACGTTACTGTCATTGCTGAAAAACGAGATCGGTGCCGACGGCGGTAACTTTACCTACCCTGGCAACTGGCAGCTGGCCTGGGTAAACCAGGAGACGCCTGCCCTGAGCGTACCGGCGATGGACTATGTTATTGACGGCGACCGGGAGTACCGCAAGCTGGAAGCCGAACTGCACGCCGCCAACGAACGTAACGACGGCCACGCGATTGCCACCGTCCACGGCAAACTCGACGCTATCGACGCCTGGACCATCCGCTCCCGCGCCTCCACGCTTCTGCACGGGCTGGGTTTCAGCAATGAACAGCTGGAACGTCCGGTCAGCGACTTCTCCGGTGGCTGGCGTATGCGTCTCAACCTGGCCCAGGCGCTGATCTGCCGCTCCGATCTGCTCCTGCTCGATGAACCGACTAACCACCTCGATCTCGATGCCGTTATCTGGCTGGAGAAGTGGCTGAAAAGCTATCAGGGCACTCTGATTCTGATTTCGCACGACCGTGACTTCCTCGACCCGGTGGTGGACAAAATTATTCATATCGAACAGGAATCGATGTTCGAATATACCGGCAACTACAGCTCCTTTGAGCGCCAGCGCGCGGTGCGTCTCTCCCAGCAGCAGGCGATGTACGAAAGCCAGCAGCAGCGGGTGGCGCATCTGCAGAGCTTTGTCGATCGCTTCAAGGCCAAGGCCTCCAAAGCCAAACAGGCCCAGAGCCGCATCAAGATGCTGGAACGGATGGAGATGATTGCCCCGGCACACGTCGACAACCCGTTCCACTTCAGCTTCCGCGCCCCGGAAAGCCTGCCCAATCCACTGCTGAAAATGGAAAAGGTCAGCGCCGGCTATGGTGACCGCATCATTCTCGACTCGATTAAGCTCAACCTGGTCCCGGGCTCCCGTATCGGTCTGCTCGGGCGCAACGGTGCCGGTAAATCGACCCTGATTAAGCTGCTGGCGGGCGAACTGGCCCCGGTCCGCGGGGATATCGGTCTGGCGAAGGGCATCAAGCTGGGCTATTTCGCCCAGCATCAGCTGGAATTTTTACGCGCGGATGAATCGCCGCTGCAGCACCTGGCGCGTCTGGCCCCGCAGGAGATGGAGCAGAAGCTGCGGGATTACCTGGGCGGCTTCGGCTTCCAGGGCGATAAAGTGACCGAGAAGACCGAGCGCTTCTCCGGCGGTGAAAAAGCCCGTCTGGTGCTGGCGCTTATCGTCTGGCAGCGCCCGAATCTGCTGCTGCTCGATGAACCGACTAACCACCTGGATCTGGACATGCGCCAGGCGCTGACCGAAGCGCTGATTGAGTTTGAAGGCGCGCTGGTTGTCGTTTCGCACGATCGTCACCTGATCCGCTCCACCACCGACGATCTCTACCTGGTACACGACAGTAAAGTTGAGCCTTTCGACGGCGATCTGGAGGATTATCAGCAGTGGCTGACGGACGTGCAGAAGCAGGAAAACCAGCCGGAAGAGACAGCGAAAGAGAACGCCAACAGCGCCCAGGCGCGTAAAGACCAGAAGCGCCGCGACGCGGAGCTGCGTACGCAAACCCAGCCGCTGCGTAAAGAGATCACCCGTCTGGAAAAAGAGATGGAGAAGCTCAACGCCACGCTTGCCACAGTTGAAGAGAAGCTGGGCGACAGCGGGCTGTATGACCAGACGCGCAAAGCAGAGCTGACCGAATGTCTGCAGGTGCAGGCCAAAACCAAATCCAGCCTTGAGGAGTGCGAGATGGCCTGGCTGGACGCACAGGAACAGCTCGAAGGGATGCTCCAGAGCGACTAACCCGGGAGAGGGGCAATGATACCGGACCTGACCAGCGAGATTACCTTCCGCAAACTTAGCATCTTCATGACCTTTATGGAGACGGGCAATATCGCCCGTGCCGCTGAGGTACTGAACCTCAGCGGGGTCAGCGTCCATCGTGCCCTGCACACCCTGGAAGAGAACGTCCGCTGCCCGCTGTTCACCCACAAAGGCCGGAATCTGATCGCCCTGCCCGCCGCCTGGACGCTGCTGGAGTACTGCCAGGAGGTGATGCAGGTGATGGAGCGCGGGCTGGAAGAGGCACGTAAAACGGCTGGCATCGGCCAGGGCCGTCTGCGGGTGGGGACGCTCTACTCTCTGACGCTCGAAACGGTGCCGCAGTTGATTATGGGCATGAAGCTGCGTCGCCCGGATCTGGAGATGGATCTCACCATGGGATCCAACGACACCCTGCTGCATATGCTGGATGAAGGCTCGCTCGATGCCATTCTCATCTCAATCTCAGAAAGCGAAATTGACCGTAACAACCTCGAAGTGCTGCCCCTGTTCCACGATGATATTTGTCTTGCCGCCCCGGCCTCGGCGCAGCTCAATACCGACGAGCTGGCAGATCTACGCGACTATAAGGACCAGAAGTTTGTTGCTCTGGCTGAGGGCTTCGCCACCTACGCGGGCTTCCAGGAGGCGTTTCATATCGCCGGTTTCGAGCCGGAGATCGTCACCCGGGTAAACGATATTTTTTCGATGCTGAGTCTGGTGCAGGCGGGGGTGGGCTTTACGCTGATGCCGGGCAGGATGAAAAAGGTGTATGAAAACTCGGTACAGCTGTTAAAGCTGGCCCCGCCTTATCAAATGCAGCAGCTGATCGCCATCGTCTTTGCCCGCAACCGCGAGCAGGATCCGAGCCTGCGGGCGCTGGCGGCGGAAGGCCGCATGTACGCCCGCCGCCTTGAGCAGAACGCTACGCCTTAAGACGCCGTGCGAGATGCACCGCGACGTCGATGCCGCTGCGCTCCAGAGAGACAGACTCCCCGTCCCAGGCCGCCTGACGCGTCAGACAGGTGAGCACACCGCCGGGTGGCATCTCAATCGCCAGCCGCGCTTCACGCTCGTTAGCGGCAATCACCGCCTCCTGCCAGCGCACCGTCCGGGCCATGTTCATGGCCAGGTCATCAGCTATTTTCTCAGGCTGCCAGAGCACGCGCCCGGTGCTGCCGCTCAGATAAGCGCAGCAGGGACGGGAGAGCGTGACCCGGCTGAAGGCCGCGACCAGTTTTTGCGCCGGTTCAGCCAGCAGTTCGCAGTGCGAAGGGACGCTTACCGTCAGACGGCGGGCTTTATTGGCCCCTTTCGCCAGTGCGCGCGCCGCCACTTCCGCCATGCCATCATCGGCACCGGCGATCACAATCTGCGTCTCGGCATTCAGGTTGGCAATATAGGTGCCGGTGCCTTCCATCAGGGTTTCGACCTGCGCAAGGGTTAACCCCATAATCGCCGTCAGGCCGTAGCCCTGCGGATAAGCCTGCTCCATCAGATCGCCACGCAGGGCCACCAGCTTCAGGGCATCAGCAAAATCGAGCGACCCGGAGATGACCGCCGCAGGGTATGCGCCGATAGAGAGGCCGCTGACGATATCCGGCGCCACGCCGCGACGTGCCAGCTCACGCGCCCAGGCGACGCCCGCGATCAACAGCGCCAGCTGTACCGCGCGGGTGTGCTGTAGCGCCGCCGGGGAGTCCAGCGCGTCCACTTCACTGGCACCCAGCACTTCACGCGCCTGAGCCAGCTCGGTTCCCGGCAGGTTTTGCAGCATACCGGGATGCTGCGTCCCCTGACCTGGAAAGGTAAACAGGATCTTCATTGTTCCTCCCATGCCCAGGGGTTCGCCGTCAGGCGCGGCCCCCGGTCGGTTTTCAGCAACGTTTTTCCATCACGTAGCCATTCGTTGAGCGCAAAGCCGCCCAGCGGCGTCTCGACCTGGGTATCGGCCCGGCAGAGCGCCCCCTCAAGCTGTGACTGCCAGCTGAGTAACACCGTACGCGAAAGCGGCTGCGGCGCGCGGATCAGCAGATCGAGATCGCTGTCGGCGTGGATCACCGCAATGCCGGTTGCAAGCGCATAGCCGGTGCTGCCGGTGATGCCCCATGTCCAGGGCCACGAGGTGCGGGAAAGCTGTACCGCCACCTGAACCGGTGGCTGAGTGATAAAGGGCGAGCGCAGCAGACTCTCTTCTGCGCTCAGCTGTTCGGGGGAGACGATACGGGCAATCTGGTGGGGGTTAACCCAGCCCGCCGCGCGCTGATCGCGCTTAAGGCCACGTACCCCGACCGGTATACGCCCGTTACCATCAACATCACGCCGCACCACTACCGGCAGCCCGGTATGCCAGGCCGTATCCACCCAGGACTCGTGGATATCCTCCAGCGCATCACGTGTGGTCAACCAGATTAAGTCGTGCGGGCGTAATGTTGTGGTCATGATTACATTCCTGAAGTCAGCGAGATAAACAGCGGCAGCGACAGGATACACAGGACGGAGCTTAACAGCAGCACGGCTTCCGCATCCGGCGACTGTACGCCAAAGCGGTTACCAAACACCACGCCGAAGAAACCGGCAGACAGGGCAATCATCAGGATCGCGGTGATGGCCACTGAACCGTGCAGACCGAATACCAGCACGATGCCCCAGGCAATCGCTGGCTGAATCAGCAGCTTGGTGATGGTCGCGCTAATCACCATGGTGTTGATCTGCAGCTTACGGGCCGACAGGATCACGCCGGTCAGGAACAGCGCTGCCGCAGTTGCTGCCAGGCCGAGCGGTTTAATCGCTGCCAGCACCAGGTCCGGCATTTTGATGCCAATCGCGGACAAAATCACACCCAGCAGCGGGCCCATCACGATTGGTTTCTTAATTGAGCGCCACATCAGAACCGGCAGCATCGCCAGGGTAGAACCGCCGTTTGCGCCTTCCGCACGCGCTTTCTCGCGTTCCAGAATCAGCAGACAGAACGGCGTCATCAGCACGGAGCCACAGGCAATGGAAACCGCCACGGAGAGTGAAGTTGCAGAACCTTCGCCCAACACGCTGCCCAGAATCGGCAGGCCCAGCGCCGCATAGTTCGGCAGCGCCACGGTCAGGGTCAGCACGGCGGCATCCTGCGGTGACTTTTTGAAAACTTTGGTGGCGAGGAAGTAGATGGCCGCATAGGTTATCCACATCGCCAGGGTCAGGACCAGGATCAGCGGCGACTGGGCAATGATACCTGTCCAGGGCGTTTGCACCGTGGCGCTGAACAGCGCGGCGGGCAATGCAAAATCCATCACGAAGATATTAAGCAGAGACACATTTTTGTTATCCACCATTTTGGCTTTACCGGCCCAGAAGCCGAGCAGCATGATGACAAAAATGGGTGCAAGGGCATGAACAATCACATAAGTCATAAATCACCTGTAAAAAAAGAAGTTTAAGCACTGACGCGATGGTTATTATTTTCAGGATGCAGGTTCCCTCGTGGGCGCAACGGGTGCGCCCACGGGGCGTGCATCTGGCAGGTCTTTTCTTTTTGGTGTTACCAGCTGGCTCGCATACGTTCGCGTACGAGAGCCGAGCTGTGGCGATTGTCGGCACCCAGACGGCTCTTCAGCGTCGGATCCCGGCGAGCGTCATCAATGGCCTGTTGTAAGGTGGTTTTAACCAGCGCCAGATCGAGAGATGAAGGTGCGTCCGGATTGCTGATATCCAGCAGGTTTTCCAGCAGCCCCAGGGTGGCGTAGTTACTGATGTCATACGCCATTGGCGGGATGGTTGCCGCCAGTTTTTCCAGTGCCTCTACGGTACGCAGCGTGATGCGCGCGGCAGACTCTTTCCCCATCGCGTGGATTAATACGCCCTGGTCGTTGAAGGCTATCAGCCGGTTGGCCTGATAGCCGTGGGCCAGAAACGCCCCGGACATCGCTTTCCCGACGATAAGGCCAATCACCGGATGGCCCGCCAGACGCGCGTTAGCATAGGCCGCCGCAGCACCGGCCAGCGCCTGGTGAATACCAAATCCCTCTTCGCGACGGCCATAAGCCTGGCTCGGTACGTCGATCACCGCCACAATCGGGCGTTTAACCGCTTTGTCAGCATCGGCCGCGACGGTTTCACTCACCACTTTGGCCAGGGTCCAGCCTTCCAGCAGACCGACTTCGCCTCGTGCCGCACGTGGATAGTGGTTGTTGGCATCCGGTACCACCGCAACAAAGCGCACCGCTTCGCCATTCAGCTCGCCGTCCGCCGCCTGAACCGACGGGCAGAGCCCCTCCAGACGTTTGGCATTCGGCGCAAGGGTTTCCAGCCAGAGCTCACCACGGCTAATTGAAGTACTCATCATTTCACCTCCCGGGCAAAGAGCGCGTGAATCTGTTCAGTATCCGCCTGTTTGCGGGTATCGAAGTTGGTCAGGCGTTCGAGATACCAGTCGTAATTGTCGGTGCGGTGTTTTGCCGGCACGCCTTTCGCAATCGCGTCGTTCATCGCCGCTTTCACCGCGTTGACGCCATCGCCCACCAGCGCATCCACCAGCCCGCTTTGATAGCGAATCTCGCCCCCGGTCATGCTCCAGATAAACGGACGGTCGCGGGAGTCATACTCTTCAATGCCCGCTTCCTGCTCGATAACCTGCGGGCCATTGAGGCCGAGACGCGCTTCGCGGGTCACAATCAGATAGCTGCACAGCGCGGCCGCAATGGACATCCCGCCGAAGCAGCCGACGGTACCGGCGACAATGCCGATGACCGGGGTATAGCGGCGCAGATCGACAATCGCGGCGTGGATATCGGCAATCGCCGCGAGGCCGAGATTCGCCTCCTGCAAACGTACGCCGCCGGTTTCAAGGCTTAATACCGCCTGGGTTGGAATGCCGTTACGGTTATCTTCCGCCGCCAGCTCCAGCGCAGCCGCCATTTTTGCACCGGACACTTCGCCCATGCTGCCGCCCTGGAACGCGCCTTCAATTGCCACGACTACCGCGGGTTTGCCGTTGATGGTGCCTTTCGCCACCACCATGCCATCATCGGCCTGCGGCACAATGCCCTGCGGCCCCAGCCACGGAGAGATAATCCCTTCAAACGGATCCAGCAGTTCGCGATAGCTGCCCTCGTCGAGCAGGGCCTGCGCACGCTGGCGCGCTTTTAATTCGATAAAGCTGCTGTCATCACGCATGGCTCACCCCCTCAAAGACCTGTTCGATACGAATGCGTGCCACGCCCGGCGTGGCGCCAAAGTCGTGGATGGTCAGTTTGCCCGCTGGCAGGCTGCTGACGGTTTGCAGTCTGTTGAACAGCGCATCCCAACGGTTACGGCTGTTATCGACCGAGGTGGTGATCTCGATGGTTAATGACTGGCCCTGGTCGGCGGTAAATAACACCTCCATATCCCCGGAGCCAACAACGCCTGCCAGCGCTTTGCCGTTCAGGTTACGGCTGGCGGGCAGAGTTAATGTAATTTTTTCCATAACATCCTCTTAATTCGCTAAATAAGGCGTCTCTATGCGGTCAAGGAACAGCGTGGCGGCAAGCAGGTCGGCCGCGCCGCCCGGAGAGGCATTGAGCAAGAGCATCTTTTTATCTAATACGGCGAGCGCGCGTTGCCCCTCTGGCTGTGCGGTGCCGCCGGCGGCTAATACCGCCCTGGCCCCGTCCTGCATGGTGTCTAACCCCTCCATACCGGCGCGGGAGAGCACGCAGGTATCGGTTAACGAGGTCATGATCGCCATCAGCGCATCGAGCCGGGCATGGGCTTCGGTACCGCCGTTAAGCCGGCTCAGGCGAAGCTGAGGCAACGCTCGCTGCATAATGTGCGGAAATGCCTGCTGCGCCTCTTCGCGCGCGCCCGGCACCCGATAACGGTGAGTGGCGCGCAGTCCTTTACTGAACACTTTCGGCGCGGCGTCATCCGGCAGTTTCGCCAGCTGCGCGGCGGTGTCGGCTATCGTCCGGGCTGGCGCATTGCCACCGAGCATCGCCACGGCGCTGACTAACAAGCCCAGCGCCCAGATAGCGCCCCGGTGGGTATTCACCCCGCCGGTGGCGGCCATCATCTGCTGCTCGCCTTCGCGCCCCAGCCGCCCCACGGTCTGCCGTAGCGCGATATCGACCGGACGCTGCCAGCTTTGCAGCGCCAGCGCCTGAAACGTGGGGGTCAGGCTATGCGCCGAACGCTCCATCAGCGCGAGCGATAAATCGTGGTGCGCGCCGTTCCCCCGGCTGTCCACCAGACCGGGTTTCGGGCTGAGTCGCGCTTCGTCAATCAGACACTGCGTGGCGGTTTGCGCCAGCCATTCGGCACCGCCTTCAACCTGGATCCGGGGCAGAAGTTTCATTACCAGCTCCGGAATTTCGCAGGTGGGTTGTACAGACCGCCCGACCATTCAACCAGGTCAGACACGCTGCCAGCCGCCAGCAGAGAGCGGGTGGCGTCGGTGCGGCGAATGCCCATATCTTCCGGGTAGAGCACTTTGCCACTCTGGCGCAGTTCGGCGACGCGTTTGGCGTCCACACCCAGGCCGATGTCGGTAATACCCGCGACGGCTGCGACCATGGCACGACGTTCCTCAAGATCTTTGGCCCGGTAGAGGTAAGCAATCCCCTCTTCCGTCAGCACGTGGGTGACGTCATCGCCGTAGATCATGACCGGGGCCAGCGGCATACCGGAGGCTTTCGCCACCTCGACAGCATCGAGTTTTTCGACGAAGGTCGGTTTCACGCCCGCCTGGAAGGTTTCCACCATCTGCACCACCAGCTTTTTACCGCGCTGCATTGGGTCAGGTTCGGTGATCATGTTCAGCCATGCCGGGGTGGCATGACGACGACCGTGCGGGTCGTGTCCCATGTTGGGCGCGCCGCCGAAGCCGGAAAGACGGCCGCGGGTCACGGTAGAGGAGTTGGCATAGCCATCAACCTGCAGCGTGGAGCCGATAAACATATCCACCGCGTACTGCCCTGCCAGCTGGCAGAAGGCGCGGTTGGAGCGCATGGAGCCGTCGGCGCCGGTAAAGAAGATGTCAGGGCGGGCACGAATGTACTCTTCCATTCCCAGCTCACCGCCGAAGCAGTGCACGCTCTCCACCCAGCCGCTTTCAATAGCCGGGATCAGCGTTGGATGCGGGTTCAGCGTCCAGTGCTTACAGATTTTGCCTTTCAGGCCGAGCTGCTCGCCGTAGGTCGGCAGCAGGAGCTCAATAGCGGCGGTGTTGAAGCCGATACCGTGGTTCAGGGACTGAACCTGGTGTTCCGCATAGATGCCTTTGATGGCCATCATCGCCATCAGAATGTGTTCCTGTTTGATCAGGCGCGGGTCACGGGTGAACAGCGGTTCGATAAAGAACGGCTTGTCTGCCACCACCACGAAATCAATCCAGGAGCCGGGGATATCCACACGCGGCAGATCGCACTCGTCGTCCACCAGCTCGTTCACCTGAGCGATGACGATGCCGTCGTGGAAGGCGGCGGCTTCGACCAGCGCCGGGGTATCCTCGGTACTGGCACCGGTATAAAGGTTACCTTTACGGTCGGCTTTAAAACCGGCAATCAGCGCCACGTTCGGCGAGAGATCGACATACAGGCGGGAGTAGAGTTCGATGTAGGTGTGGATGGCACCGATCTCCAGCTGCCCGTCTTCCAGCAGCTGCGAAATACGCAGGCTTTGGGTACCTGAGAAAGAGAAGTCGAGTTTGCGGGCGATGCCCTTCTCAAAAATATCCAGGTGCTCGCTACGGCCGACGCTCGGCATAATCATATGCAGATCGTGAACAATTTGCGGGTTCACTTCGGCCAGCGAGCGGGAGAGGAAGTCTGCCTGTTTTTGGTTATTCCCTTCCAGTACGACTTTGTCGCCTGGGGCGATCAGTTTTTCCAGCATGGCGACAAGGTCGCCTGTTGGCAGTACCTTGCCCTGCACCGGGACGGAAGCCAGGCGGCGCGCTTTTTCAGTGCGACGCGTGTTCCAGTTCCGGGCTGGCGTTTGCCCTGATAACATTGTTAACCTCCTGATTCAGCACATCTTTAGGTTTGCTTAACGTTGAGTTAAGTGTGCACCCTGGTGATAAAGTCATCAATTAAGCGCGCAGGGGAATCATTAGCCTGAGAGTAATAATCAAGGTAAATATTTGTGATCGGGATCAGTTCATGTTTCGGAAAACCAGGCTAAACGGGGTACAATTCGGAAGGTATCGTAAATAACAGACAATAATTAGCATCACCTTTATGGCCCAAATCATTCCATCAGACTTCAACATTGCACCCGACGAGAGCGCAGAATTTGTCCCCATGCGGGGCGTGGCTAATCGCCATCTGCAGACCATGCTGCCGCGCCTCATCCGTCGTAAAGTGCTTTTCACCCCCGTCTGGCAGCGCCTTGACCTGCCGGATGATGACTTCGTTGATTTAGCATGGAGTGAAGATCCGCTTCAGGCCCGGCACAAACCCCGGCTGGTGGTCTTTCATGGCCTCGAGGGCAGCCTGCACAGCCCCTATGCCCACGGCCTGATTCAGGCAGCGAAAGCGCGCGGCTGGCTGGGGGTAGTGATGCACTTCAGGGGATGCAGCGGCGAACCCAATCGCCAGAAACGCATCTATCACTCCGGCGAAACAGAAGATGGCACCTGGTTCCTGCGCTGGTTGGCAGAGACCCACGGCCCGGCCCCCACGGCGGCGGTGGGCTATTCGCTGGGCGGAAACATGCTCGCCTGCCTGCTGGCAAAAGAGGGCGACAATATTCCTCTGGACGCCGCCGCCATCGTCTCTGCTCCGTTCATGCTGGAACACTGCAGCTATCATATGGATAAGGGCTTTTCGCGCGTTTATCAGCGTTATCTGCTTAACTTGCTCAAAGCTAATGCGGCACGCAAACTGAAGGCATACCCGGATACGCTGCCGGTCAGTCTGCGACAGCTGAAAAAAGTGCGTCGCCTGCGCGAATTTGACGATCTGATCACCGCCAAAATTCACGGTTTTGCCGATGCTATTGACTACTATCGCCAGTGCAGCGCCATGCCGTTGCTCAGCAACATCACGAAACCTGTGCTGATTATTCATGCTAAAGACGATCCCTTTATGGATCATCACTCGATACCCGCGCAGGAATTTTTGCCCGCTAACGTGCAATATCAGCTGACCGAACACGGCGGACACGTGGGTTTTGTCGGCGGCACGCTGCGTCGCCCGACGATGTGGCTGGAAACGCGTATCCCGGACTGGCTGACCACATACCTGGAACCGATAAGATGATTATTCCCTGGCAAGATCTGGCTCCCGAAACGCTGGATAATCTGATTGAAAGCTTTGTGTTACGCGAAGGCACCGATTATGGTGAACAGGAGCTTTCGCTTGAGCAGAAGGTCGCCGACGTCAGGCGCCAGCTGCAAAGCGGTGAGGTGCTGGTCGTATGGTCCGAGCTGCACGAAACCGTCAACATCATGCCTCGCAATCAATTTCGCGGTTAACCGCGACATCTTTCCATTCAGGGAGTTGCTATGTCCGCCAGACATCCGGTTATTGCCGTTACAGGGTCGAGTGGTGCGGGTACCACCACCACCAGCCTCGCCTTTCGTAAGATCTTCTCGCAGCTGCATCTGCGCGCCGCGGAAGTGGAAGGCGACAGTTTTCACCGCTTTACCCGCCCTGAAATGGATATGGCGATCCGCAAGGCCCGCGATCTCGGCAAACACATCAGCTACTTTGGCCCGGATGCCAACGACTTTGGCCTGCTGGAGCAAACCTTCGCTGAATACGGGCGAAGCGGCACCGGTCAGGCGCGCAAATACCTGCACACCTATGACGAAGCGGTCCCCTGGAACCAGGTGCCGGGCACGTTCACACCCTGGCAGCCGCTGCCGGAACCCACCGACGTGCTGTTTTATGAAGGCCTGCATGGCGGGGTGGTCACGCCGCAACACGACGTGGCGCGCCATGTCGATCTGCTGGTGGGCGTGGTGCCGATTGTTAACCTGGAGTGGATCCAGAAGCTGACGCGGGATACCAGCGAGCGCGGCCATTCCCGCGAAGCGGTGATGGACTCCGTGGTGCGCTCAATGGAAGATTACATTAACTTCCTGACGCCACAGTTTTCCCGCACCCACATTAACTTCCAGCGCGTTCCGACCGTAGACACCTCGAACCCCTTTGCCGCCAAGGCTATCCCGTCCCTGGACGAGAGCTTCGTGGTGATCCATTTCCGCAATCTGGACAATATCGATTACCCCTGGCTGCTGGCGATGCTACAGGGTTCGTTTATTTCGCATATCAATACGCTGGTGGTTCCGGGCGGGAAGATGGGGCTGGCGATGGAGTTAATCATGATGCCGCTGGTGCAGCGGTTGATGGAAGGCAAAAAAATCGATTGAAGCCTTGTTGCCCGGTGGCGCTACGCTTACCGGGCCTACGGGCTCTGTAGGCCGGGCAAACGAAGTGCCGCCCGGCGTTTTAGCAAGGCTTACGCCTCGATCACTTCATACGAGTGGGTAATATTTACCGCTTTCTCCAGCATCAGCGCCACGGAGCAATACTTCTCCGCAGAAAGATCGACCGCGCGGGATACCGCCGCGTCTTTCAGCGCTTTGCCGGTGACCACGAAGTGAAGGTTGATATGGGTGAACAGGCGCGGCGCCTCTTCACGACGCTCTGAGGTCAGTTTCACTTCACAGTCGGTCACATCGTGACGCCCTTTTTGCAGGATCGACACCACGTCGATCGCGCTGCATCCTCCTGCCGCCATCAGGACCACTTCCATCGGGCTTGGCGCTTTATCGCCGGAGTTACCGTCCATCAAAATCTGGTGCCCGGAAGCCGACTCACCGAGGAACGTTAGCCCTTCAACCCATTTCACACGTGCTTGCATTTTTATTAACTCCAGGATTGCATTTTTCCTGACAGATTACGCGCCAGTAACAATTCTGACAACGGAAGTCGACCTGCATCAAGCTGAAGCGAGACACCAGGAGACACGCGGCAAAAGCTATGCTAAAACAGTCGAGATGCTACAGTAATACATTGACGTTACACATGTATGCAGAGGACATCACACATTACAGGCTGCTAATTATTGTGCCAGCCAGACCCCAGGCAGGGGGAAGAATTCGATTGCAACCCCAGAGTACAGGTACATAGCCAGACTCTGGAGACAGCTTATAACAGAGGATAACAGCGCATGGTGCTTGGCAAACCGCAAACAGACCCGACTCTCGAATGGTTCTTGTCTCATTGCCATATTCATAAGTACCCATCGAAGAGCACGCTGATTCACCAGGGTGAAAAAGCGGAAACGTTGTACTACATCGTCAAAGGCTCAGTGGCAGTGCTGATCAAAGATGAAGAAGGCAAAGAGATGATCCTCTCTTACCTGAATCAGGGAGACTTTATCGGCGAACTGGGCCTGTTTGAAGAAGGTCAGGAGCGTAGCGCCTGGGTTCGTGCAAAAACGGCCTGTGAAGTGGCTGAGATCTCTTATAAGAAATTCCGCCAGCTGATCCAGGTGAATCCGGATATCCTGATGCGCCTCTCTTCGCAGATGGCTCGCCGTCTGCAGGTCACGTCCGAGAAAGTGGGTAACCTCGCCTTCCTCGACGTAACAGGCCGCATCGCCCAGACTCTGCTGAACCTGGCGAAACAGCCAGACGCCATGACCCACCCGGACGGTATGCAAATTAAAATTACCCGTCAGGAAATTGGTCAGATCGTCGGATGTTCTCGCGAGACAGTGGGTCGTATCCTGAAAATGCTGGAAGATCAAAACCTCATTTCTGCCCACGGTAAAACCATCGTGGTTTACGGAACGCGTTAATTCCGCTAAAACGGCGTGGCATCGCACGATGACACGCCGTTTTTGTCTCTATCCCCATGTGGCGCAGGCTCATTTATCACCCGGAAGTTAACTACGCACTGCGGCAAACCCTGGTGTTGTGTCTCCCCGTGGCTGTGGGTTTGATCCTCGGTCATCTGCAACAAGGTCTGCTTTTTTCCCTCGTTCCTGCCTGCTGCAATATTGCTGGCCTGGACACACCCCATAAACGCTTTTTTAAACGTCTGACGATTGGCGGCTGCCTGTTTGCGGGCTGTAGCCTGGCCGTACAGCTATTGCTGGCGCGGGATATTCCGCTGCCCCTCATTCTGACCGCGCTGGCGATGACGCTGGGGGTCACGGCGGAGATCAGCGCCCTGCATGCCCGACTGCTGCCCGCCTCGCTGATCGCGGCGATCTTTACTCTCAGCCTGGCGGGAAACATGCCGGTCTGGGAGCCGCTGCTGCTCTATATCCTGGGCACCCTCTGGTACGGACTGTTTAACTGGTTCTGGTTCTGGATGTGGCGCGAACAGCCGCTGCGTGAGTCGTTGAGCATGCTCTATCGGCAGCTGGCGGAATATTGCGAAGCCAAATATACCCTGCTGACGCAGCACACCGACCCTGAAAAATCGTTGCCGCCGCTGCTGGCCCGCCAGCAGAAGGTGGTGGATCTGATCAGCCTCTGTTACCAACAGCTGCATATGCTGGCGGCCAACAGGAATCATGAATACAAACGCCTGCTGCGCACCTTCCTGGTGGGGCTGGATCTACAGGAGCACATCTCCGTCAGTCTGCATCACCCGAAGGAGGTGCAGAAGCTGGTGGAGCGCAGTCACGCTGAAGCGGTGATCCGCTGGAACGCGCAGACCGTTGCGGCACGCCTGCGGGTGCTGGCAGACGACATTCTCTATCATCGCTACCCCACCCGTTTCACCATGGACAAGCAGCTCGGCGCGCTGGAGAAAATCGCCCATCAGCACCCGGACAACCCGGTAGGTCAGTTCTGCGCCTGGCACTTCAGCCGTATTGCCCGCGTGCTGCGCACGCAGCGTCCGCTCTACCCGCGCGACCTGATGGCCGACAAACAGAAACGCCTGCCGCTGATCCCGGCCCTGAGAAGCTATCTGTCCCTGAAGTCTGCCGCCTTGCGTAACGCGGCGCGCATCAGCGTGATGCTGAGTATCGCCAGCCTGATGGGCGTGGCGCTGCACCTGCCGAAACCCTACTGGATCTTAATGACAGTGCTGCTGGTGACGCAAAACGGCTATAGCGCGACGCGGGTGCGTATTCTCCACCGGGCGGCCGGCACGCTGGCGGGGCTGATTATTGCCGGCGTGACCCTGCACTTCCACGTCCCGGAAGGCTACACCCTTGCCGGGATGTTGATGGTGACGCTGGTAAGCTACCTGATCATTCGCAAGAGCTACGGCTGGGCGACGGTGGGCTTTACGGTCACGGCGGTGTACACCCTGCAGCTGCTGACCCTGAACGGCGAGCAGTTTATTGTCGCCCGGCTGGCCGATACCCTGATTGGCTGCCTGATCGCCTTCGGGGGGATGGTCTGGCTATGGCCGCAGTGGCAGAGCGGGCTTCTGCGGCAGAATGCCCACGACGCGCTGGAAGCGGATCAGGAGGCTATCCGCCTGATCCTCAGCGACGATCCGCAGCCGACGCCGCTGGCGTGGCAACGCATGAAGGTCAATCAGGCGCACAACGCGCTGTTCAACTCTCTGAACCAGGCGATGCAGGAGCCGGGCTTCAATTCGGCGTATCTGGCGGACATGAAGCTGTGGGTGACGCACAGCCAGTTTATCGTCGAGCATATCAACGCGATGACGACCCTGGCGCGGGAGCATACGATGCTGACGCCAGACCTGGCGCAGCGATATCTGCAGTCGTGTGAAATTGCGCTTCAGCGCTGCCAGCAGCGTCTGGAGTATGACGCGCCGGGCGAAAGCGGGGACAGCAATATTCTGGAAGCGCCAGAGACCCTGACGCAAGGCCCCATGAGTACGCTGGAGCAGCATCTGCAGCGCACCATTGGGCATCTGAACACCATGCACACCATTTCGTCGGTGGCATGGCGTCAACGCCCGCATCATGGGATCTGGTTGATTCGACGGCTGAAGCGGACGCCGTACTAAATGCCGGGTGGCGCTGCGCTTACCCGGCCTACAAAACCGTAGGCCCGTGCAAGCGTAGCGCCGCCGGGCAACACAGCTACTTCTGAACCACCCGCTTCACCGCGGCGGCAAAGCGGTTCATCCCTTCATCAATATCCTCGCTCTCCACCAGCAGCGACGGCGCAAAGCGCATCACGTCCGGCCCGGCGTTGAGGACCATTGCCCCTTCACCGGCGGCAGCGTAGAGGAAATCGCGCGCCCGGCCTTTGTACTGCGGCTTCAACTCGGCGCCAATCAACAGCCCCATGCCGCGGATATCGCTGAAGACATCGTATTGGGCATCGATCTGCTGGAGGTGCTTCACAAACTGCTCGCGCTTCGTGTTGACGCCGCTCAGCACCTCCGGGGTGTTGATGATATCGAACGCTGCCCCAGCCACGGCACACGCCAGCGGGTTACCGCCGTAGGTGGAGCCGTGAGAACCCACGTGGAACGCCGAAGCGATATCCTGGGTGGTCAGCACCGCACTGACCGGGAAACCGCCGCCGAGCGCTTTGGCGCTGGTGAGGATATCTGGCGTCACGCCGTAGTGCATGTAAGCAAACAGATCCCCGGTACGGCCCATGCCGCTCTGCACCTCATCAAACACCAGCAGGGCCTGGTGCTGGTCGCACAACTCGCGCAGCCCCTGCAGGAATTCCGGGGTCGCCGCCATTACGCCGCCCTCGCCCTGAATCGGCTCCACCACCACCGCGCAGGTGTGATCGTCCATCACCGCTTTCACCGCATGCAGATCGTTAAACGGGACGTGAATAATGTCGGCCGGTTTCGGGCCAAAGCCATCAGAATATTTTGGCTGTCCGCCCACGGTCACGGTAAACAGCGACCGGCCATGGAAGGCGTTGTGGAAGGCGATGATTTTGGTTTTGAACGGGCTGTGGCGGGTGGAAGCGTAGTAGCGCGCCAGCTTAAAGGCCGTTTCGTTGGCTTCGGTGCCGGAATTCATAAACAGCACGCGCTCGGCAAAGGTAGCGTCGATAATTTTACGCCCCAGACGCAGCGCCGGTTCGTTGGTAAAGACATTGCTGGTGTGCCACAGGGTTTCGCCCTGCGTTTTGAGCGCCTCGACCAGCGCCGGGTGACAGTGGCCTAACGCCGTCACCGCAATGCCACCCGCAAAATCAATGTACTCTTTACCCTGCTGATCCCAGACGCGGCTGCCTTTCCCCTTCACCGGGATAAACTCAGCCGGTGCATAAATTGGCAGGATAACTTCATCGAATGTTGCGCGCGTAATTGCAGATTGTTCAGTTGCCATGTAACCCCACCCTTTTTTAAGCAAGAAGCAGAAGTGAAAATATAATCACGAAATATGCTTAAAAAATCACTTTATGGCAACTAAAAATCAACGATGCAGAAAATTAGCCAGCAGCTGGTGGCCCTGTTCGCTAAGAATACTTTCCGGATGGAACTGCACCCCTTCCAGATCCCATTCCCGGTGGCGGATACCCATAATCTCCCGGGTCTCGCTCCAGGCGGTAACTTCAAAGCAGTCGGGTAAGGTGGGCGGGTCAATAACCAGGGAGTGATAGCGGGTCACGGTAAGAGGATTATTGAGGCCAGAGAAGACCCCCGTACCGGTGTGGGTGACGGGAGAGGTTTTGCCGTGCATCACTTTAGCGGCACGAACAATGGTCGCGCCAAAAACCTGACCGATGGCCTGATGCCCTAGGCAGACGCCGAGGATCGGCAATTTACCGGCATAGTGCTCGATCGCCGCCAGCGAGATACCGGACTCATCCGGCGTGCAGGGGCCGGGAGAGATAACGATTTTCTGCGGGTTCAGCGCAGCGACATCTTCCAGAGAGAGCACGTCGTTGCGCCGGACCACCACCTCCGCCCCCAGCTCGCAAAAATACTGGTACAGGTTCCAGGTGAAGGAATCGTAGTTATCAATCAGCAGAATCATGGCGGCTCCCGAAAAAATGGCCGCCCTATTCTACTCAGTTTCCCGGGCTTCGCTTACCACTTTGCTGAAGATTGTGTTCAGCGCGCTCAGATCGCCCATCGCACCGCTCTGGTTGGCCTGCGCCCACTCTTCCGGGTCGATACCGCGCCAGTCGAGCTGGAAACCGGCATGGATCGCCAGCTGTTCAAAGAAGATGCGCTGAACAATCCCGTTTCCGATGCGGAAAGGATGCAGAACGTTGATTTCGCAGTAGTAGTGGCTGAGGCGGTTAATAAAATCCGCTTTCTCAAGCCCGACGAGATACCCCTCCTCCTCCAGATCCTGCATCAGGGCATTGCCCTCTTTTTCGATATAGGCAAAGTGGCAGAACCGGGTGTCGCCCTGGTAAATATCCATTTCACGAATATCTCCCGCCCAGTCAAAAATATCCTGGTAGAGATGGTGGTGGATGGCGCACAGGTGCGGCAGACCGCGCAACAGCGGCCCCAGGCTCAGGGTTGCCGCACGTAGCGCGGTGAATTCATACGCCGCTTGCGCCAGACGCTCAGCCTGACGAATGCCCAACCGGTTACGCATCACATTCAGTTCCGGATAGAGATAAGGATCGCGATCGTTGCCGTATTTATCGCTCATGCTGCCTCCCTAACGCTTCAAGACGGATCTGCGCCTCATCTGCGCTGAGGGTAACTAACGGGCTGTCGACCCCCTCAAGGCGGCGACTGGCCTGAAAATTCGCGTTTCGCTGTTGTTCCCAGAGACGGGATTTTTGCTTTTCAGTGAGCTTTTTCACCTGTTACCTCCCTGATTGTGCTCGTGTTGCCACAAGTATAAGCAGCAAACTGCGGTTTCGCAGGAAGGTAAAGGCAACGCGGGCAATGCCTGCCCGCGCCAGCAGGGATTAAGGCAGGACTTTCGCAGAGAGGATAACTATCGGTTTTGTCGGCACATTCTGGTAAGGGCCGACGTCGTGCGTCTGTACCTGAGAAATTTTGTCGGCCACGTCCATGCCTTTCACAACTTTACCAAAGACCGCATAACCAAAATCACGCTGGCCGTGGTCGAGGAAGGCGTTATCCGCCACGTTGAGGAAGAACTGGCTGGTGGCGCTGTCTTTATCGGCGGTACGCGCCATTGAGATGGTGCCGCGGCTGTTGCGCAGGCCGTTATCCGCTTCATTCTTGATTGGCGGGTTCGGCTGTTTCTGCTGCATCTGTTCGTTGAAGCCGCCGCCCTGGAGCATAAAGCCCGGGATCACGCGGTGGAAGGTGGTGCCGTTATAAAAACCGCTGTTCACATAATCGAGGAAGTTTTTCACAGAAACAGGGGCTTTCTGACTGTTCAGTTCCAGCTCAATGTTACCGGCAGAGGTGGTCAACAGAACGTGCGGGTCTCCTTTGGCTGCCAGCGCAGCAGGAGAGAGGGCTGAGAGAGCAAGTACAGCCGCGACAGCCGCCAGGGTTGATTTGAGCATGAGAATTCCTTAACAAAGCGCAGTAAAGAAAGCGAATGGCTTGATTCTAAAGAGCAGTATGAATCCAGGCCAGCCATTTACCTAATTTTACGCATTTGAAACAGATGTAACCGTCGGGCAAACTGGCACCAGGGTCATTAACGTGATCTAAATCACACTGAAAACTGCAATTTTCGTTTAATTAATCATAAAAGATTTAATTAGATCACATTCGCGCTTAAAATCTGGCCGCTCGCAGCGCCGTCAACGCGCTTTACATTTCTATTCACAGGCCAGTCATGACTAACAGCAATCGTATCAAGCTCACATGGATCAGCTTCTTCTCCTACGCCCTTACCGGTGCGTTGGTGATCGTCACCGGGATGGTGATGGGAAATATCGCAGACTATTTCAACCTGCCCGTTTCCAGCATGAGTAACACCTTCACCTTCCTGAACGCCGGGATCCTGATCTCCATCTTCCTGAACGCCTGGCTGATGGAAATCGTCCCCCTGAAGACACAGCTGCGTTTCGGCTTTGTGCTGATGGTGCTTGCCGTCGCCGGCCTGATGCTCAGCCACAGCATCGCCCTGTTCTCCGCCGCCATGTTTGTGCTCGGGCTGGTGAGCGGGATCACCATGTCCATCGGGACATTTCTCATTACCCACATGTATGAAGGCCGCCAGCGCGGCGCGCGTCTGCTGTTTACCGACTCCTTCTTCAGCATGGCAGGGATGATCTTCCCGATGGTAGCCGCAGCGCTGCTGGCACGCAGCATTGAGTGGTACTGGGTTTATGCCTGCATTGGCCTGGTCTACGTGGCGATTTTTGTCCTGACCTTCGGCTGTGATTTCCCGGTTCTCGGTAAAAAAGCCCAGACCACCAGCGAGCCGGTGGTGAAAGAGAAGTGGGGTGTCGGCGTGCTGTTCCTCGCCGTTGCCGCCCTGTGCTACATCCTCGGCCAGCTGGGCTTTATCTCCTGGGTGCCGGAGTATGCCAAAGGGCTGGGAATGAGCCTGAACGATGCTGGTCAGCTGGTGAGTGATTTCTGGATGTCGTACATGTTCGGCATGTGGGCATTCAGCTTTATCCTGCGCTTCTTCGATCTGCAGCGGATCCTCACCGTGCTGGCGGGTGCCGCCACCGTGCTGATGTACCTGTTTATCAACGGTTCGCCGGAACATATGCCGTGGTTTATCCTGACGCTTGGCTTCTTCTCCAGCGCCATTTACACCTCGATCATTACCCTGGGCTCCCTGCAGACCAAAGTAGCCTCGCCAAAACTGGTTAACTTCGTGCTCACCTGCGGCACCATCGGCACCATGCTGACCTTCGTGGTCACTGGCCCGATTGTGGCGCACAGCGGCCCGCTGGCAGCGTTACACACCGCTAACGGCCTCTATGCCGTGGTGTTCGTGATGTGCCTGGTGCTGGGCTTTGTGACCCGCCACCGCCAGCACAACACAGCGGCAGCGTCTCACTGATCCCTTACGCCCCTTTGCTTTCTGCAGAGGGGCAGTTTCTGGTAAAGCACACCTCTTCTCCCCCACGATCCGTCTGTATCCACGTCTGTGCCAGCTGCGTGGTGGCTATCACCCGCCCCTGACGAATCGACCAGCGTACCGGCACCTGACAACGCACCGCATCAAAACCCGTCTCCGCAGGCAGGATCACCAGATTCGCCGGGTTCCCCGGTTCAATACCGTAATCGGTCAGGCCAAAGGTACGCGCGCTGTTGTGGGTGATCAGGTCAAGACCGCGGTCGATCTGCTGATAGCCCATCATCTGGCAGACGTGCAGCCCCATATGCAGGACCTGCAGCATATTGCCGGTGCCCAGCGGATACCAGGGGTCAAACACGTCATCATGACCGAAGCAGACGTTAATCCCCGCCTCCAGCAGCTCCTTCACGCGGGTGATACCCCGCCGTTTCGGATAGTCGTCAAAGCGCCCCTGCAGATGGATATTCACCAGCGGATTGGCCACAAAGTTAATCCCGGAGAGCTTCAGCAGACGAAACAGCCGTGAAGTATAAGCCCCGTTGTAAGAGTGCATCGCGGTGGTATGGCTGGCGGTGACGCGCGAACCAATCCCGGCCTCGTACGCCAGCGTTGCTACCGTTTCGACAAATCGCGACTGCTCGTCGTCGATTTCATCGCAGTGAATATCCAGCGGCCGGTCGTACTTCTTCGCCAGTTCAAAGGCGAGATGCAACGACTGCACGCCGTACTCGCGGGTGAACTCAAAGTGCGGAATGGCGCCTACCACGTCGGCCCCCAGCTTTAACGCTTCCTCAAGCAGGGCGGCGCCGTTGGGGTAAGAGAGGATCCCCTCCTGCGGGAAGGCGACAATTTGCAGCTCGATCCACGGGGCCACCTCCTGCTTCACCTCCAGCATCGCCTTCAGGGCGGTGAGGGTCGGGTCGGAGACGTCCACATGGGTACGCACAAACTGGATGCCGTTGGCGATCTGCCATCTCAGGGTCTTCCACGCCCGGGTTTTGACATCCTCATGGCTGAGCAGCGCCTTGCGCTCTGCCCAGCGCTCGATGCCCTCAAACAGCGTGCCGGACTGGTTCCAGTTCGGCTCACCCGCGGTCTGGGTGGTATCAAGATGAATATGCGGCTCGATAAACGGCGGCAGGGCCAGCCCACCGCGCGCGTTTAACACTTCATAGCTCTCGCTCTGTCCCTCGCCCGTCGGGGTGATTTTGCCAAAACGACCGTTCTCAATAGCCAGTTGCCATAACCCGTCCCGACCCGGTAATCGGACGTTCTGGATAAGCCAAAGCGGTGCTGTAGACATCATATTCTCCCGAAAAAGAGGGCTGAAATTTAGAGGTAACGAAAATTAAAGATTAGGCCCCTAATTTGTACACAAAATCGGCTATCACGAAAAGCCTGCTAATTCCGCTACTTAGAAAAAACCTGACAAATCAGCCATCTACTCACTAAGGAGTAGTTGAAGGCGTATTTGATTTGCATCAATAAGTGGCTTTGCTGAATCGTTAAGGTAGGCAGTAATAGAAAAGAAATCGAGGCAAAAATGAGCAAAGTCAGACTCGCGATTATCGGTAACGGCATGGTCGGTCACCGCTTTATTGAGGATCTTCTTGATAAAGCCGATGCCGCCCAGTTCGACATTACCGTGTTCTGTGAAGAACCCCGTAAGGCGTACGACCGCGTGCACCTCTCCTCCTATTTCTCTCACCACACCGCCGAAGAGCTCTCTCTGGTACGCGAAGGTTTTTACGAGAAACATGGCGTGAAGGTACTGGTGGGCGAACGCGCTATTACCATCAACCGTCAGGAAAAAGTGATTCATTCCAGTGCGGGACGCACGGTTTTTTACGACAAACTGATCATGGCGACTGGCTCTTACCCGTGGATCCCACCGATCAAAGGGTCAGAAACTCAGGATTGCTTCGTCTATCGCACCATTGAAGATCTCAACGCTATTGAATCCTGCGCCCGCCGCAGCAAACGCGGCGCGGTAGTCGGCGGCGGCCTGCTCGGCCTCGAAGCCGCTGGCGCGCTGAAAAACTTAGGCGTTGAAACCCACGTCATCGAATTTGCCCCGATGCTGATGGCAGAGCAGCTCGACCACATGGGTGGCGATCAGCTCAAACGCAAAATTGAGAGCATGGGTGTGAAAGTTCACACCAGCAAAAATACCAAAGAGATCGTGCAGGAAGGCACCGAGGCGCGTAAAACCATGCGCTTTGCTGACGGCAGCGAGCTGGAAGTCGACTTCATCGTCTTCTCCACCGGTATTCGCCCGCGCGACAAGCTGGCTACGCAGTGCGGCCTGGCGGTTGCCCAGCGCGGCGGCATTATGATCAACGCCACCTGCCAGACCTCCGATCCGGATATCTACGCCATTGGCGAGTGCGCCAGCTGGGAAAATCACGTCTACGGTCTGGTTGCCCCTGGCTACAAAATGGCGCAGGTCGCCGTTGACCATATCCTCGGCAATGAAAACGCCTTCGAAGGCGCAGACATGAGC
Source organism: Leclercia sp. TB492 (assembly GCF_049974505.2). Lineage (NCBI taxonomy): Bacteria > Pseudomonadati > Pseudomonadota > Gammaproteobacteria > Enterobacterales > Enterobacteriaceae > Leclercia > Leclercia sp. TB492. The sequence continues at coordinate 4,310,468 of NZ_CM127572.1, forward strand.
GCCAAGCTGAAACTGCTGGGCGTTGACGTGGGCGGTATCGGCGATGCGCACGGCCGCACGCCAAACTCCCGCAGCTACGTCTACCTCGATGAAAGCAAAGAAGTTTATAAACGTCTTATCGTCAGCCCGGATAACAAAACCCTGCTCGGTGCGGTGCTGGTGGGTGATACCAGCGATTTTGGCAACCTGCTGCAGCTGGTGCTGAACGCCATCGAACTGCCGGAAAACCCGGACGCGCTGATCCTGCCTGCCCACGCTGGCAGCGGTAAGCCTTCGATTGGTGTCGATAAACTGCCGGACAGCGCGCAGATTTGCTCCTGCTTCGATGTCACCAAAGGCATGCTGATTTCCGCCATCAACAAAGGTTGCCACACCGTGGCGGCGCTGAAGGCCGAAACCAAAGCCGGTACCGGCTGCGGCGGCTGTATCCCGCTGGTCACTCAGGTGCTCAACGCCGAGCTGGCGAAACAGGGTATCGAAGTAAACAACAACCTGTGCGAGCACTTCGCTTACTCTCGCCAGGAGCTGTACCACCTGATCCGCGTTGAAGGCATCAAATCCTTCGACGAGCTGCTGCAGAAACATGGCCAGGGTTATGGGTGTGAAGTCTGTAAACCGACCGTCGGTTCTCTGCTGGCTTCCTGCTGGAATGAGTATGTGCTCAAGCCGCAGCACACCCCGCTGCAGGACACCAATGACAACTTCCTGGCGAACATCCAGAAAGACGGTACCTACTCCGTCATCCCACGCTCTGCCGGCGGTGAAATTACCCCGGAAGGCCTGGTGGCAGTGGGCCGCATCGCCCGCGAGTTTAATCTGTACACCAAAATTACCGGTTCCCAGCGTATCGGCCTGTTCGGTGCGCAGAAAGACGACCTGCCGGAAATCTGGCGTCAGCTGATTGAAGCAGGTTTCGAAACCGGCCATGCCTATGCCAAAGCGCTGCGTATGGCGAAAACCTGCGTGGGCAGCACCTGGTGCCGCTACGGCGTGGGCGACAGCGTCGGCTTCGGCGTCGAGCTGGAAAACCGCTACAAAGGCATCCGTACCCCGCACAAAATGAAGTTCGGCGTCTCCGGCTGTACCCGTGAATGTGCCGAAGCGCAGGGTAAAGACGTGGGTATCATCGCCACTGAGAAAGGCTGGAACCTGTACGTCTGCGGTAACGGCGGGATGAAACCGCGTCATGCGGATCTGCTGGCGGCGGATATCGATCGTGAAACGCTGATCAAGTATCTCGACCGCTTCATGATGTTCTACATCCGTACCGCGGATAAACTGACCCGTACCGCACCGTGGCTGGATAACCTGGAAGGCGGCATCGACTACCTGAAATCCGTCATTATCGACGACAAACTTGGCCTGAACGCGACGCTGGAAGAAGAGATGGCGCGCCTGCGTGACGCCGTGATTTGTGAATGGACTGAAACCGTCAACACCCCGGCGGCGCAGGTTCGCTTCAAACACTTTATCAACAGCACCCAGCGCGACCCGAGCGTGCAGGTGGTGCCAGAGCGCGAGCAGCATCGCCCGGCGACACCTTATGAACGCATTCCGGTCATGCTGGTGGAGGAAAACGTATGAGTCAGTGGGTCAACATCTGCAAAATCGACGAGATCCTGCCTGCCACCGGCGTGTGCGCGCTGTTAGGTCATGAGCAGGTTGCCATTTTCCGTCCACGCCACGACGAACAGGTCTTTGCCATCAGCAATATCGACCCGTTCTTCGAGGCCAGCGTGCTCTCCCGCGGGATCATCGCTGAACACCAGGGCGAGCTATGGGTTGCCAGCCCGCTGAAAAAGCAGCGTTTCCGCCTGAGCGACGGTCACTGCATGGAAGATGAGAGCCACTCCGTGAAGCACTATGACGTCCGCGTCAAAGACGGCAAGGTACAGCTGAGAGGCTGATTAATACGGGGATGCAACGCCCCCGTTATTTGTTTTTGATTTTGTAGGCCCGGCAAGCGCAGCGCCGCCGGGCAATTGCCGGATGGCGAAGCAAGCTTCTTATCCGGCCTACGATTTACTTTTTAGCTTTTCTTTTTCATTACTCAGGATAATCAAATGTTTACAGACACTATTAATAAGTGTGCGGCTAACGCTGCGCGAATTGCACGCCTCAGTAAAAACAGTCCTCTCGGATTCTGGGTCAGCTCCGCCATGGCGGGTGCCTATGTCGGACTGGGAATTATTTTAATTTTCACCCTCGGCAATCTGCTCGATCCCTCCGTGCGTCCGCTGGTGATGGGTGCCACCTTTGGTATCGCCCTGACTCTGGTGATCATCGCCGGTTCTGAACTGTTCACCGGTCATACCATGTTCCTGACCCTGGGCGTAAAAGCGGGCACTATCACTCAGGGCCAGATGTGGGCGATCCTGCCGCAAACCTGGCTCGGCAACCTGGTCGGCTCCGTGTTTGTCGCCCTGCTCTACAGCTGGGGCGGCGGTAGCCTCCTGCCGGTCGATACCAGCCTCGTGCACACCGTCGCGCTGGCAAAAACCTCCGCACCGGCGATGGTGCTGTTCTTCAAAGGCGCGCTCTGTAACTGGCTGGTGTGTCTTGCTATCTGGATGGCAATCCGTACTGAAGGCGCCGCGAAATTCATCGCCATCTGGTGGTGTCTGCTGGCCTTTATCGCTTCCGGCTACGAACACTCTGTTGCCAACATGACGCTGTTTGCCCTCTCCTGGTTCGGTCACCACAGCGAAGCCTATACCCTGTCTGGTATCGGCCATAACCTGTTGTGGGTAACGCTTGGCAATACTCTTTCTGGGGTTGTATTTATGGGTTGGGGTTACTGGTATGCTACCCCTAAAGCGGAGCGTCCGACTCCGGCTACCATCGCAACCGTTCAGGCGAAAGCCAACCAGTAAGAAGAGGTAATGTCGTGGATCACCTGCCAATATTCTGTCAATTACGCAATCGCGACTGCCTGCTCGTGGGGGGTGGCGATGTGGCTGAACGCAAAGCCCGCCTGCTGCTGGAGGCAGGTGCCCGGCTCACCGTCAACGCCCTTGCCTTCGCCCCACAATTTACCGTGTGGGCGCAGGAAGGGATGCTCACCCTCGTCGAGGGTGAGTTCAACGAATCACTGCTTGATACCTGCTGGCTGACCATTGCCGCCACCGACGACGATGCGGTTAACCAGCGCGTCAGCGACGCCTGTGAAGCGCGGCGGATCTTCTGCAACGTGGTGGATGCGCCGAAAGAAGCGAGCTTTATCATGCCGTCGATTATCGACCGCTCGCCGCTGATGGTCGCTGTCTCCTCCGGCGGGACGTCGCCAGTGCTGGCGCGCCTGCTGCGCGAAAAGCTGGAAGCGATCCTGCCGCAGCATCTCGGCCAGGTGGCCCACTATGCCGGGCAATTGCGCTCGCGCGTGAAAAAGCAGTTCGCCACCGTGGGTGAACGCCGCCGCTTCTGGGAAAAATTCTTTGTGAACGACCGGCTGGCGCAGTCGCTGGCGAACCAGGATCGGAAAGCCGTGGATGAAACCACAGAGCAGCTGATCAATGCCCCGCTCGATCACCGGGGCGAAGTGGTGCTGGTGGGCGCGGGTCCAGGGGATGCCGGCCTGCTGACCCTGAAAGGGCTACAGCAGATCCAGCAGGCGGATATCGTGGTTTATGACCGTCTGGTCTCCGACGACATCATGAACCTGGTGCGTCGCGATGCGGATCGGGTGTTTGTTGGCAAACGTGCCGGATATCACTGCGTACCTCAGGAAGAGATTAACCAGATCCTGCTGCGTGAAGCGCAGAAGGGTAAACGCGTGGTGCGTCTGAAAGGCGGGGATCCCTTTATCTTCGGACGCGGCGGCGAGGAGCTGGAAACCCTCTGTGAAGCGGGTATTCCGTTCTCGGTGGTACCGGGTATTACCGCCGCCTCAGGCTGCTCTGCCTATTCGGGCATTCCACTAACTCACCGTGACTACGCCCAAAGCGTGCGTCTGGTTACCGGCCACCTGAAAACCGGCAGCGAGCTGGACTGGCATAACCTGGCCGCAGAGAAACAGACCCTGGTGTTCTATATGGGCCTGAACCAGGCGGCGACCATTCAGGCTAAGCTACTCGAACATGGTATGGATGCAGCAATGCCGGTGGCGCTGGTGGAGAACGGCACGTCGATCAAACAGCGTGTGGTCAGTGGCGTGTTGACCCAGCTGGGCGACCTGGCGCAGCAGGTTGAAAGCCCGGCGCTGATTGTCGTAGGCCGTGTGGTGGCGCTGCGCGACAAGCTCAACTGGTTTTCAAACCATTAAGTCAGACTGAACATATTCCCCGCGAAATGAGTAGTCCTGTTATGGACTACTCCTCGCTTACCGCTGTCGATAACATACCTTCCGCGAAAGCACATTTTCTATATATTCCCTCATGTTACAGACAAGGAAGCGTTATGTTCAAACTGGCAAAGATTGCCCTGGTTGCAGGCATCTTAACTACCCTGACGGCGTGCACCGGCCACGTGCAAAACACCAAAAATAACTGCAGCTACGACTACCTGCTGCACCCGGCGATCTCCATCTCCAAGATCATCGGCGGCTGCGGCCCGGCGGCAAATCAGTAGCTCTTTTTCAGGCATAAAAAAACCGGGGGATTCCCCGGTTTTTTTATTAGTGCGGCTGTCTCGCCGGGTGGCGCTTACGCTTACCCGGCCTATAAGTTCGCGTAGGCCGGGTAAGGCGCAGCCGCCACCCGGCAAAAAAACTTAAGGTTTAGCCACAAACCCAATCGCTTCATACACCGCTTTCAGGGTCACAGAAGCGCGTGCGCTGGCTTTCTCGGCGCCGTCTTTCATCACCTTCTGCAGGAAGGCTTCGTCGTTGCGGAACTGGTGGTAGCGCGCCTGCAGTTCGGTCAGCATGCCGGAGACCGCATCCGCCACTTCACCTTTCAGATGGCCATACATTTTGCCTTCGAAGTGCTGCTCCAGCTCTGGAATGCTCTGGCCAGTCACGGCAGAGAGAATATCCAGCAGGTTAGAGACACCCGCTTTGTTCTGCACGTCGTAACGCACCACAGGCGGCTCGTCAGAGTCGGTGACTGCACGCTTGAGCTTCTTCACCACCGCTTTCGGATCTTCCAGCAGACCAATCACGTTGTTGCGGTTATCGTCCGACTTGGACATCTTCCTGGTCGGCTCCAGCAGGGACATCACGCGGGCACCAGACTTCGGAATGAACGGCTCAGGCACCTTGAAGACGTCGCCATAAATCGCGTTGAAACGCTGGGCAATGTCGCGGCTCAGCTCCAGGTGCTGCTTCTGATCTTCACCCACCGGCACCTGGTTGGTCTGATACAGCAGAATGTCAGCCGCCATCAGTACCGGATAGTCAAACAGACCGGCGTTGATGTTTTCAGCGTAACGGGAAGATTTATCCTTGAACTGGGTCATGCGGCTCAGTTCACCGAAATAGGTGTAGCAATTCAGGGCCCAGCCCAGCTGCGCGTGTTCGGGGACGTGAGACTGAACGAAGATGGTGCTTTTCTCAGGATCGATACCGCAGGCCAGATACAGCGCAAGGGTGTCGAGCGTCGCTTTACGCAACTGCTGCGGATCCTGGCGCACGGTAATGGCATGCTGGTCAACGATGCAGTAGATACAGTGATAGTCATCCTGCATGTTCACCCACTGACGCAGCGCACCCATATAGTTGCCAATGGTCAGTTCACCTGAGGGCTGTGCGCCACTAAATACGATGGGCTTAGTCATTTTTCAATTCCTGATTTTCACTGTGCGAAAGCCCGAGAACGGGCAGTAAATCTTTGAAGTGGTCGAAGACGAAATCCGGCTCACTCAACGTAATGGATTCACCGTAGTTATAGCCATAGGTCAGGCCAACGGACGGGCAACCTGCGGCCCTGGCCGCCAGAATATCATTGCGCGAATCCCCTACAAAGAGCAGCGCGTCCGGTGTTAAGGATAATTTTCCTGCCACCAGCAGCAACGGTTCGGGATGCGGCTTCTTATTCTGCACGTCATCGCCACCGACAATCACCGAGAAGTATTTTGCGATATCCAGCGCTTCCAGCAGCGGTGCAACAAAGGCGGTTGGTTTGTTGGTCACCAGCCCCAGCGGCATGCCTTCTGCATGCAGCGCGCTCAGCGTACCGGCCACATCCGGGAACAGGAAGCTGCCCTCTTCTACCGTCTCTTCATAGAAACGGTTGAACAGCTTACGCAGGAGGCGAATCTGCTCTTCCTGCGGAATATCCGCGTGATCGACGCCAGGTTTGCCCTGCGCCGCACGCTGAATGGCGCGCTCCTGACGGGCCCAGGTCAGCGCGCGCTTCATCAGCACGTCTGCCCCGTTACCAATCCACGTTATCACGCGATCTTCGCCCGCCACCGGCAGTTCCAGCGCATACAGCGCCTGGTCAACCGCCGCGGTTAAGCCTGGCGCGCTGTCCACCAGCGTGCCGTCGAGGTCAAACGCAACGCCCCGAATTGCCTGCAAATTATTCATGACTTACCTTCGCCAGTTCACTGCGCATTTCATCAATGACTTTTTTGTAGTCCGGCTGATCGAAAATCGCCGAACCGGCCACGAACATATCTGCGCCCGCCGCGGCGATTTCGCCAATATTGCTTACCTTCACGCCGCCGTCCACTTCGAGACGGATATCAAAGCCTGATTCGTCGATGCGACGACGCACTTCACGCAGCTTATCCAGAGTATGTGGGATGAAAGACTGCCCGCCGAAGCCGGGGTTGACGGACATCAGCAGAATCACGTCCAGCTTGTCCATCACGTAATCGAGATAGCTCAACGGGGTGGCCGGGTTAAATACCAGGCCCGCCTTACAGCCGTGCTCTTTGATCAGCTGCAGGGTGCGGTCAACGTGTTCGGAGGCTTCAGGATGGAAGGTGATGATGCTGGCACCCGCGGCGGCAAAATCCGGCACGATGCGGTCGACCGGCTTCACCATCAGGTGCACGTCAATAGGGGCGGTCACGCCGTAGTTGCGCAGTGCCTTGAGGACCATCGGGCCGATGGTCAGGTTAGGCACGTAGTGGTTATCCATAACGTCGAAATGAACGACATCCGCACCGGCAGCCAGGGCTTTCGCGGTATCTTCGCCCAGCCGGGCAAAATCAGCCGAAAGAATTGAGGGTGCAATCAAATACTGTTTCATCCGCATCTCCTTGAACTTTGTTTAACGGCGGGCGAAACGGCTCAGGGTAGATAGAGAGCCAGCAGTTCGTCCACCTTTTTACGTGTACCGCCGTTGCTGCTGATGCTGCGCCGGACTTTGACCTGAAAATGCTCTGCGGCTTTGTACCATTCGCGCGTATCAGGCGTGTCGTGATTCGAAATTAACACCGGAATTCTTTTGCTGACCAGCTTTTCCGCCATTTCTGCCAGCCGCGCCTGCTCGGCAGGGCTGAAGCTGTTAGTGTGGTAGGCGGTAAAGTTCGCCGTTGCCGACAGAGGGGCGTACGGTGGATCACAGTAGACTACCGAGTTACCGTCAGCACGGTCCATACACTCTTCATACGAGAGGCAGTGGAACTCCGCATTCTGCGCTTTTTCAGCAAAGTGATACAGCTCAGCCTCAGGGAAATAGGGGCGCTTGTAGCGACCGAAAGGCACGTTGAATTGACCACGCAGATTATACCGGCACAGGCCGTTGTAGCCATGGCGGTTGAGGTAGAGGAACAGCAGCGCCCGACGGAACTTATCCTGACACTGATTAAACTCAGCGCGGAGCAGGTAGTAAACGTCCGGGTTGTTGTTCTCTGGGGTAAATAGCTTGCGCGCCTCATCAACGTACTCGTCGGTACGCAGCTTTACGATGTTATAGAGGTCGATAAGGTCGCTGTTGATATCCGCCAGGATATAACGGGAGTAGTCGGTATTGAGGAATACCGAGCCCGCGCCCACAAAGGGTTCGACAAGACACTCGCCCGCAGGCAGGCGTTGTTTAATATCATCGAGCAGGGGGTATTTCCCCCCTGCCCATTTCAGAAAAGCGCGATTTTTTTTCATGCTGACTAACTGATTACACCTTCTCCGGCTGTGGAGAAAGCTCCGACAGCATCCTGCGCTTCACAGATTACTTCAAATCGGACTGAACCTGACGGATCGGCTTCGCCCACGGGTTTTTCGCCTGAACATCAGCCGGCAGTGTTGCGACCGCGCGTTTTGCTTCATCTTTCGAAGCATACACGCCGCTCACCAGCACATACCATGGCTGACCGTTACGGGTAGTCTCATAGACAACGAAGTTTTTCAGGTTCGACTTTTTCGCCCAGCTGTTGAGGTTGTCATAGCTGGAAGAACTGCTCAACTGCAGCGTGTAGTTGCTGGATGAGGCAGACTTCAGTGAACTTACATTCCCTGTCGTTTTACCGGTGCTGGCAGTGGCCGCTGGTGCTGCCGCCGCTGGCGCAGAGGCTGTCGCCGTCGGGGCTGGCGTTGCGGTCGCTTTCGGTGCCGTCGCTGTCGTAGTAGGGGCTTTCGCCGGTGCGCTGGTCACGGTTTCGCTACGCTTCGACTGGGCAGTCGCTTTCGGTTCTTCCGCTTTCGCAACAGGCTGCGGCTTCACTTCGCGCTTCGGCTCAATCACCGTCTGCTTACGTTCCTGATGCTGGGCAGGCTTAGTCTGACGTGGCGCACTCTCTGTCGCCGCCGTCTGCTGTTGCCCTGTCGCACCACGAATTGGCGCCACGGTCGCAGGCTCGGTCGGCAGCGTGGAGTTGACCACCACGTTGTTGACCTGCTGCTGGTTCTGCGGCTGCGTCAGTGCATTGTTCAGATCGCCCTGCACTTCAACACGCTGCTGGCCTGCCGGGGTTGCCGGTGTCTGACCCTGCGTTGGCGTGGACGCGACCGGCGGCAGAGAGATCTCCTGCTGGGTATTGCCGGCAGTCTGCTCGGCGGAAGTGGTACCCGGCGCAGGCTGGGTGCCGTTGGCCTGATCGGCCGCATTGCCGGACAGATCGACACTCTTCTCAGCAGAGGCGGTCTGATCGGCCGGATTGCTCGACGGGGCTTTGAGTGCAGAGCCGACGCCGATAATCAGCAGCAGCAGGACCAGCACGCCCAGCCCCATCATAATGTACTGGCGGGAAGCGGGCTTCGCCGGCGCGGCTTTACGCTTACGCGGGCGGCGCTCTACGGGCACTTCATCCACTGAATCATCTTCAGACTCAAAATCTTCTTCTTCACGCTCGTCGCGGGCAGCACGGCCACGCGAAGGACGAGGGTCATCGTTTTCGAGATCGACCTCGTCAAAGTTAATTTGCGGCTCGTTATCACGTTCTGAAGATTGGCGAGTACGACCAGTACGACGATCGCTGGGATCGGGTTTCAGCTCGTCTTCTGGTTTGAATTCATCCATTTAACACCCCACTAAAAGGCTTATGCCTACGACTTTGCACATCACCTGAAGCAAAATGGCTACGTTTTACCGCAGCCGGACCTTTCTAATAGTTACGCCTGCTGGCAATCAGCAATAGCGCCAAGAACCACATCGTGCGGCACACCGCCACGCACTACACTCTTACCTATTGCAAGCGGGAGCACCAGACGCATCTCGCCTGCTAATACTTTTTTATCACGCATCATATGCGGCAGGTAGGCCTGCGCCGACATTTCACGCGGCCCCGTAACCGGTAACCCGGCACGCTCAAGCAGCGTGATAATGCGCTGCGTATCCGCCTTGCTGAACTGACCCAGACGCTCCGAGGTGCGCGCGGCCATCACCATCCCCGCCGCAACGGCCTCGCCATGCAGCCAGTTACCGTAGCCCATTTCGGCTTCGATAGCATGACCGTAGGTGTGCCCAAGATTCAGTAAAGCACGTAAGCCTGTTTCGCGCTCGTCTGCGGCCACGACTTCTGCTTTCAGCTCACAGCAGCGGCGAATACAATACGCCATCGCCTGACCATCCAGGCGCAGTAAGGCATCCATATTCTCTTCCAGCCAGCTAAAGAATGCGCCGTCCAGAATAATGCCGTACTTGATCACTTCCGCCAGACCTGAAGCCAGCTCACGCTGAGGCAGCGTTTGCAGACAGTCGAGATCCACCACCACCGAAGCGGGCTGGTAGAACGCGCCAATCATGTTTTTGCCAAGCGGGTGGTTAACGGCCGTTTTGCCGCCAACAGATGAGTCGACCTGCGACAACAGCGTGGTAGGAATCTGAATAAAACGGACGCCGCGCTGATAGCTTGCCGCAGCAAACCCCGTAAGATCGCCAACAACACCGCCGCCTAATGCCAGCAGTGTGGTATCGCGACCATGCGGTTTTTGCAGTAATGCGGTAAAGACGGTATCCAGTACCGTCAGGCTTTTATACTGCTCGCCATCAGGCAGAATCACACTGTCGACCTTTACGCCAGCCTGTTCAAGGCGCTGACGCACGTTGTCGAGATAAAGCGGAGCCAGAGTCTCATTGGTGACCAGCATTGCCTGATCACCCGCTTTCAGTGGTAAGAAGGAAGCTGGGTCGTTAAACAAACCAGCCGCGATAGTGATAGGGTAACTCCGTTCACCGAGAGTGACTGTAATCCTCTCCATAGCGCGACATCCACCTTAAATGCTTTTACCCGCAGGCGAGTGTATATAAAGCCAGAATCAGTTGCTTTCCAGCATATGAATAATCTGGTTTGCGACCACTTTAGCGCTCTGGTCGTCTGTGCGAATGGTGACGTCGGCAATCTCTTCGTACAGCGGATTGCGTTCACCAGCAAGGGCTTCCAGAACTTCGCGTGGAGGCGTCTCAACCTGCAGCAACGGGCGTTTTTTATCACGCTGCGTACGCGCCAGTTGTTTCTCGATGGTCGTTTCAAGATAGACCACGACACCGCGGGCGGAGAGACGGTTGCGAGTTTCGCGAGATTTTACAGAGCCGCCGCCAGTTGCCAGCACAATGCCCTGTTTTTCCGTAAGTTCATTAATGACTTTTTCTTCACGGTCACGGAAACCCTCTTCGCCTTCTACATCGAAGACCCAGCCCACATCAGCTCCGGTTCGTTTCTCAATCTCTTGATCAGAATCGTAAAATTCCATATTGAGTTGTTGAGCTAACTGGCGCCCAATAGTGCTTTTGCCGGCACCCATAGGCCCAACCAGAAAGATATTGCGTTTCTCTGCCATTTTTTCGGTACTACTAAGACTATTCGTTAATGGTAAACCCGCTTCACCGATATCGGGCGTAGCAGGACATGAACTGAAACCTCATATGCGATAGAGCGAGAGTCAGACTAAAAATTATCTCAATACTCCGGCTTGTTTGGCAACAGATTAAATCATCAGGCTTGCCGCTTAAGTTATTAAGGAGTGTGATTGAGTAAGCTGATTCTCAAATCGGTACTCCTTGTATGCTAATTCATGCCCCACGTCAAACATCTGCAACAAACAGAATGCAAAATCACGCGGGGCATCGCGGGACATTATGGCGTCGCAACCAGACGAGGGGTGATAAAAACCACTAACTCCCTGCGTTCGTTGTCTTTCCCCTGATGGCGAAAAAGTTTCCCTAGTAAGGGAATACGGCTCAAGCCTGGCACACTTTCGCTGCCGGTTTTATGCCTCTGGGAAAAAATTCCGCCTAAGGCCAGCGTTTCACCGCTTTTGACCTCTACCTGAGTTTCAATCTCCTGCTTATCTATTGCCATCGTTTCGCCGTCGGCCTGCTGCAAAACCTGGCCCGGGGCGTTCTCGCTGATGCGCAGCTTCAGGCGCACGCGCCCGTTGGCCAGTACCACCGGCGTCACCTCCATCCCCAGCACCGCCTCTTTAAACTCAACCGAGGTCGCGCCGCTCTCGCCGCTGGAGACCTGATAGGGGATCTCGCTGCCCTGCTTAATGCTGGCGGGCTGCATGTGTGAGGCCAGCAGGCGAGGGCTGGCGATAATGTCGACCTGCTGTTTTTGTTCCAAGGCGGAAAGTTCGAGATCCAGTAACCGGCCATTAATCCGCCCGATATTGAATCCCACCTGGGTGGTGGCGTTGGTAACGGCCAGATCGCTGCTGAGCATCGTCAGCTGCCCTGGCTTACCGTCCTGCTGCCCCTGGGCCAGATTCCACTTCACCCCCAGCTCACGCAGGCTTTTTTCACTCATGCTAACGATGTGCGCGGCCAGTTCTACCTGAGCCACAGGAAGATCCATCTGCGCCACCCAGTGTTGTAATGCCTCCAGCGCAGCCCGGTTGTCGCGCACCAGCAGGCGATTGGTGCGCTTGTCTACCGCCAGGCTGCCTTTCGGGCTGAGGAGCTTTTCGGCAGCTGACTGCAAATCCCCGGCATCAGCATAGGAGAGGGGGTAACTGCGCGCCTCCAGCGGCGCGCTGAGCTGCCGCTTTGTTCGCTCGGCCTCTTTTTTGGCCTGCTGTTGCTGCTGCCAGGCGGCGGTGTGGATATAAAAAATGCCCGCCTGCTGGCGCATCACCAGCCCGGCACCGGTGACCACCGTCTGTATCGCCTGCAGCCAGGGGACCTCCTGCAGACGCAGAGAGACATTGCCGCTGACGTCCGGGGAGATAATCATGTTGCGGTTCTCCTGCTCCGCCAGCGCCTGCAGAAGCTGGGCCACCGGCACCTCATCCACCACCAGGCTCACCGGCGCTGGCCCCGCGGCCAGCGCCTGACTGCCTGTCAGCAGTAATCCCACGATCCCTGTTTTCATCCTGTTTGGTTCCTTGTCGTTGCCATCGCCACTGCGAGGGCTCACACGCCCCGGGCATATCGATGACCAGTTCCTTTTCGTCCAACGCCCTCACCTTCCCGCCTTGCGCCAGCGTGTCGCCGCGACGAAGGCGCAGCCAGCGCGACTTTTCATCTCTGACGATCGCCACCGGCACCGGACCCAGCACCACCCCGGCATAGCGCCACTGCCGCAGCGCGGCGTCCGGGCAGCGTGAGACCGGGGCCTGAAAAGGATCGCGCATGCCGAGAAGCAGCGGCAGTAATAGCAGCACTCTGCACTTAACCCGCATCCTGGCGCTCCAGCTGCATCACTATCTGTAACCGGTTCTGCTCTGGCTGAATGCTAAAGCGCCCCACCGCCATATCTCGCCGGGCGAGAGTGGCAAACAGCGAGGGGATCTGCGCCCAGGTCGCCTTAATCACCAGTTCTCCTCCTGCTCCCCTGGGCTGCCAGCGAACCATCCGCAGCTCATCGGTATCAAACGCCAGCGGTGAAAAAGGCAGTGCCGCCACGGAAGGTTGCGCGTTGTCAGGGGGGGAGAGCTTACGCACCGCGGTCCACAGCCGGGAATGGGTCTCTGCGTTCCGCACCAGCCTGGCCTCCTGCGTCGCTATCTGCCGATCCTGCATTCGCCACTGCCATCCGGTGACGCCAGCCAGGAGTAACGCTGAACTGATGCCCCAGCACAGGCAGCGCCCGCGCGGCGTCATGGCATACCAGCTGTCAGGATGGATCCGCATCAGCACGCTCCTTGCGGGTCAACGTCCAGCTGAACAGCCAGCGCCCCAGGGCGTCCTGTCGCATCTCGCCCGGTGCTCCGGGGGTAAAGCCCGGCACCTGGCGGAGCGCCGTCTCCAGCCCGGCAAGGGCGGGCAGCGTGGCGGCATAGCCGGTCAGCGAGAGGGTCGACTGCTGAAAGTGCAGCTGCGCCAGCCATGCCTGCTCCGGCAGGAGGCGGGATAAGGCGATCAATGCCGGTTGCCAGGCTTCCGTTTTCGCTTTTTGCAGCGCCCACCGCTGCTGTTGCTGATGCCGGGCCTGTAAAGCCGTCCACTGCTTTTGCCGCTGCTCCAGCCCCTGACGCAGCGCCAGATCGCTGGCATGCCGCAGCGCGCTGGCGCGTGTTACCAGAGGATCGCAGGCCCGACTGGCTGCGCAGAGCATCAGCGTCACCAGCAACGAACCGGTAAACATCAGCCCCCAGTAGCGCAGGCAGCGACGCTGTTGCCGCTGGCGCCACGGCAGAAGATTGGCCGTCCTCATCGCGAGTGTTCTCCGGTCGCCAGCGCCAGCGCGACGCTGAAATCCGCCCCATTTTCAGGCAGCGGCGGCTGCGTGCGGGATAACGCGCACCAGGGGTCAAAACTGCCTGCACCACAGCAGGCGATCTCGTCGACCCTGAGTGCCAGCAGAGCAGCCAGCCGATCGACGTCAGGAGCCTCCGCCAGCCCGCGCCTGCCCCACTGGTGACGCATCGCCCATAGCCACTGATCCCGGTCGCGCCAGGCGACGCACTGGGCCGGAGCTTGCACAAAGGGCAACAGGTGGGCCAGCGCTCCGGCGTCGGGCGTGATCGCGGCCAGCCGCAGACGCAGCACCTGGGCCAGTTCGAGCAGCGTCGCAATCTCCTTATTCTGTGCCGCCGTTACGTGATAAGCCTGGCTGAAGGTATCCTCCGCATAGTCAAACCGCAGGGCGTCGGGGGGCATCTCCAGCTCACGGCTTATCGCCGAGGCGATCCAGGCGGTCCGTTCGCTGTCGCGCAGGGTCATCGAAGGGCGCGGTAGCGTGCGCTGTAGAGTGCGGGCGGCCGGAAAGGCGAGAAAGATTCGATGTTGATGAGGTAGCATCTGGCGCCACTCGCGCAGTGCCGCAGCCAGTTGTTCGGGCTGAAGAATTTGCCCGTCGCGGATAATGTCCGCCGCCAGGGGGAGCTGCCACCAGCGGCGCAATCCCCACCCCGACTTTTCGCGTACCAGCGCGACGGCCAGAACCTTATCCTGTTGAATATGAACGCCTGTATGCCATGTTTTAAACGCCATGTTTCACGATCTCCTTATCGTCCCGGGGGATAACGGCTATATCAATGCTACAGGCTTGCCTTTATACTACCGCGCGATTGTTTAGAAACTGCCCAGTTCAAACTAAATGGGAAATCTCCAGTGAAGTTCGTAAAGTATTTATTGATCCTTGCAGTCTGTTGCATTCTGCTTGGAGCAGGCTCGATTTTTGGTTTGTACAAATATATTGAGCCGCAACTGCCTGATGTCGCTACGCTTCGTGATGTACGACTCCAGATCCCGATGCAGGTGTACAGCACGGACGGCGAGCTTATCGCCCAGTACGGTGAAAAGCGCCGTATCCCGCTGACCCTGAATCAGATCCCACCCGTCATGGTGAAAGCCTTTATTGCCACCGAGGACAGCCGTTTTTATGAGCACCATGGCGTCGATCCGGTGGGGATTTTCCGTGCCGCAAGCGTGGCGTTGTTCTCCGGCCATGCCTCTCAGGGTGCGAGTACTATCACCCAGCAGCTGGCGCGTAACTTCTTCCTGAGTCCTGAAAAAACGCTGATGCGTAAGATCAAGGAAGTGTTCCTGGCAATCCGTATTGAGCAGATGCTGAATAAAGATGAGATCCTCGAGCTCTACCTCAACAAGATCTATCTCGGCTACCGTGCCTACGGCGTGGGCGCGGCGGCGCAGGTCTATTTTGGCAAATCCATTGACCAGTTAACCCTGAGTGAAATGGCCACCATCGCCGGTCTGCCGAAGGCCCCCTCCACCTTCAACCCGCTCTACTCGCTGGATCGCGCTACCGCCCGCCGCAACGTGGTGCTGTCGCGTATGCTGAGCGAAGGCTATATCAGCCAGACCCAGTACGATCAGGCCCGCAGCGACGTGATTGACGCCAACTACCATGCGCCGGAAATTGCGTTCTCCGCGCCGTACCTCAGCGAGATGGTGCGTCAGGAGATGGTCTCCCGCTACGGCGAGCAGGCCTACGAAGATGGCTACCGCGTCTACACCACCATCAGCCGCAACGTCCAGCAGGGCGCGCAGCAGGCGGTGCGTAATAACGTGATTGATTACGACATGCGCCACGGCTACCGCGGCCCGTCAAACGTGCTGTGGAAGGTAGGTGAATCCGCCTGGGACAGTAAAAAGATCGCCGACACCCTGAAACCGCTCCCGGGCTACGGGCCGTTTGTTGCGGCTGTCGTGACCCAGGCCAGTCCGCAGGAAGCCACCGCGATGCTCGCGGACGGCACCTCGGTGTCGCTGCGCATGGAGGGCGTCCGCTGGGCGCGTCCGTATCGTTCTGATACGCAACAGGGCGCGACCCCGCGCAAAGTGACCGATGCGGTACAGGTGGGTCAGCAGATTTGGGTCCGTCAGGTTAACGACGCCTGGTGGCTGGGGCAGATCCCGGACGTTAACTCCGCGCTGGTCTCTATCGATCCGCATAACGGCGCGGTGCTGGCGCTGGTCGGCGGCTTCGATTTCAACCAGAGTAAATTTAACCGTGCCACCCAGGCGCTGCGTCAGGTCGGTTCCAATATCAAACCGTTCCTCTACACCGCGGCAATGGATAAAGGCCTGACCCTCGCCAGCATCCTCAATGACGTGCCCATCTCCCGCTGGGATGCCGGGGCCGGTTCCGACTGGCGACCGAAGAACTCACCGGCCGAGTACGCCGGGCCGATTCGTCTGCGTCAGGGTCTGGGACAGTCTAAGAACGTGGTAATGGTTCGCGCCATGCGCGCCATGGGGGTCGATTATGCGGCGGAGTATCTGCAACGCTTTGGCTTCCCGGCACAGAATATTGTGCATACCGAGTCGCTGGCGCTGGGCTCTGCCTCCTTTACCCCGCTGCAGGTTGCGCGCGGTTATGCGGTAATGGCGAACGGCGGCTTCCTGGTCGATCCGTTCTTCATCAGCAAAATCGAGAACGATCAGGGCGGTGTCCTGTTCGAAGCGAAACCGAAAATCGCCTGCGCAGAGTGTGACATTCCGGTGATTTATGGCGATACCCCTAAATCAGAATCCCTGAACAACCAGGATATGGAAGATGTCGCCATTTCTCAGGCGCAGCAAAACGCGGCAGTGCCAATGCCGCAGCTCGAGCAGGCAAACCAGGCGCTGGTTGCGCAGACCGGTGCTCAGGAGTACGCCCCGCACGTGATTAACACACCGCTGGCGTTCCTGATCAAAAGCGCCTTGAACAGCAATATCTTTGGCGAGCCAGGCTGGCAGGGTACGGGCTGGCGTGCCGGTCGCGATCTGCAGCGCAAGGATATCGGCGGCAAAACCGGGACCACCAACAGCTCGAAAGATGCCTGGTTCTCGGGTTATGGTCCAGGCGCGGTGACCTCGGTGTGGATCGGCTTTGACGATCACCGCCGTGATTTAGGTCGTACCACGGCCTCCGGGGCGATCAAGGATCAAATTTCCGGTTACGAAGGCGGGGCCAAAAGCGCTCAGCCCGCGTGGGATGCCTTTATGAAGATGCTGCTGGACGGCGTGCCAGAGCAGCCATTAACGCCACCGCCAGGCGTGGTGACGGTCAATATCGATCGCTACAGCGGTCAGCTGTCCAATGGCGGCAGCAGCCGGGAAGAGTATTTCATCGAAGGCACGCAGCCAACGCATCAGGCGGTGCATGAGGTGGGTACAACGCTGATTGACAACGGCGAGACACAAGAACTGTTCTAAACGTCTGCCCCCTTTCCCGTTGGGAGAGGGGGATCCTTCGGCTACAGCCTTCCCTGCCCTTTCAGCCACTCCCGCACCAGGAACAGCGCACTCACGTTCCGGGCTTCGTTAAAGTCGGGCTCTTCCAGCAGATCCATCAGATGCGCCAGCGGCCAGCGCACCTGCGGCAGCGGCTCGGGTTCATCCCCTTCCAGCGATTCCGGATAGAGATCTTCCGCCAGCACGATATTCATTTTGCTGGAAAAATAGGAGGGAGCCATGCTGAGCTTTTTCAGGAAGGTTAACTCCTTCGCACCAAACCCAACCTCTTCTTTCAGCTCGCGGTTCGCGGCTTCAAAAACCGATTCACCGGGATCGATCAACCCTTTGGAGAAGCCAAGTTCGTATGACTCGGTCCCCACCGCATATTCGCGGATCAGGATCAGATGCTCGTCAACAATGGGCACAATCATGACGGCTTCGCGCGTGGAGGGACGCATACGCTCGTAGACGCGGCGCACGCCGTTACTGAACTCCAGGTCCACACTTTCAACATTAAACAGACGCGATTTCGCGACGGTCTCAACATTCAGGATGGTGGGCTTTTGTAAAGGTTTGCTCATTTTGACGGGTCTTTGCTGAGTGAACTGGCGTCATTGTGCGATACGCCGCACGGTTTCGGCAATGTCAATCGCGCTTTATTTACATTTATGTAACCTGTGCAGATTCATTCCTTATTTCAGGTCAAAAGTCAAGAGCTTGAAATTATTCCAGGAATTTGCTGATATCCCGTCAGGGTTAGCTTTGCTATTATCAGCGATCACTGGGATGCGCTTCATATTGCTCAAGTTCAACACCTTACATGCCGATAGCCAACCACAGACACGCGTTCACTGTTAAATAAGGTGCTACTGACTACACCTGTAAGAAAAAGTAAGATGGGGAAAGCATGAGCACCATTGTAATTGTCATCGCTGCTATGCTGGCCTGCGCATTCATTGCAGGGTGGTTGTACAGGCGTCGGGCACAGCGTCGATATCGCTTGCCGTATCTCAATGCCTTTGCCGGGGCGAACACCCGCAAGCTCACCGCTGAAGAACGCAGCGCGATTGAGCAATATCTCGAGTCCTTTAACCGCATCCAGCAGACGCCAGCGACAGGCGCCAGCGCCGCGCCGGTCTCGTTAAGCCTCAATGCCCAGAGCAACACCGTGCTCTGCGTGACGCGCTCCATTACCCGCTACGGTATTACCACTGACGACCCCAATAAATGGCGTTACTACCTCGACTCGGCTGAGGTGCATCTGCCGCCGTTCTGGGAACAGTACATTAATGATGAAAACAGCGTTGAGCTGATCCACACCGACTCCATCCCGCTGGTGATCGCCCTCAATGGTCACTCCATCGCGGAGTATGTCCAGGAAGCGCCCCACTTTGCGCTGGAGCATGTCAGTTCAACCCAGGCGTCGATTCGTGGCGAAGAGACCGAGCAGATTGAGCTGCTGAATATTCGTCAGGAAACCCACGAAGAGTACGCCCTGAGCCGCCCGGATGGCATTCGGGAAGCGCTGCTGATTGTCGCCGCGTTCCTGCTCTTCTTCTTCTGCCTGATGAGCCCTGATGTTTTTGCTCCCTGGCTTGCCGGGGGCGGCGTGCTGCTACTGGCGGCGGGACTCTGGGGATTATTCGCCCCGCCTGCCAAAAATGCGCTGCGTGAGATCCACTGCCTGCGCGGCACGCCAAAACGCTGGGGCCTGTTTGGCGAAAACGATCAGGATCACGTCAACAATATCTCGCTGGGCATTATCGATCTGATCTATCCCCGCCACTGGCAGCCGTGGCTGGCCCAGGATTTAGGGCAAAAAACCGATATTGATATCTATCTGGACCGGCACGTCGTACGCCAGGGCCGCTATCTATCCCTGCATGATGAGGTCAAAAATTTCCCGCTGCAGCACTGGCTGCGCAGCACGGTGATTGCCGGTGGCGCCGGGCTGGTGCTGGCGATGCTGGTTTTCCTCGTCCCGCTGGATATGCCGATCAAATTTATCCTGTCGTGGATTAAAGGCGCCCAGACCATTGAAGCCACCAGCGTCGGGGAGCTCGAAAGTGCAGGTGTACGTATTGGCGATACGCTGCGCCTGAAGGGTACCGGGATGTGTAATATCCATGCTCCTGGAACCTGGAACGCCCGCCAGAGCTCACCCTTTACACCGTTTGACTGCTCGCAGGTGATCTGGAATGACGCGGCGCCCCTGCCGCTGCCGGAATCCGATATCGTCAACAAAGCCACGGCGTTGACCCAGGCCCTGACGAGCCAGCTGCATCCCAAACCGGAAGATAATTCACGCGTCAGCCCGGCATTACGCTCCGCTATTCAGAAGTCCGGCATGATCCTGCTGGATGACTTTGGCGATATCGTCCTGAAAACTCAGGAGCTGTGTGCAGAGCAGGACGAGTGCGTCAGGCTGAAAAATGCGCTGGTTAACCTCGGCAACAGCAAAGACTGGGAGGCGCTGGTGAAACGTGCCGATGGCGGCCGTCTCGATGGCGTCAACGTGCTGCTGCGTCCGGTCAGCGCAGAGTCGCTGGAAAATCTGGTCGCCACCTCTACCGCGCCGTTCGTCATGCGCGAAACCTCACGTGCTGCCCAGGCACTTAACAGCCCTGCCCCCGGCGGCTTTGTGATCGTCAGCGACGAAGGCAGCGAGCTGGTCGATCAGCCTTACCCATCGGTAGCGCTGTATGATTACCCGGCCCAGCAGCAGTGGGGCGAGTTCCAGCGCCTGGCGCAGATGCTGATGCGTACGCCGTTCAGCGCCGAAGGGATTGTGACCGGCCTCTTTACCGATGCCAACGGTACCCGCCATGTCGAGCTGCACAGCATGCCGGACAGCGCCGGGTTATGGCGCTATATCGCTACCTCGCTGCTGATGCTGACGATGGTGGTCTGCATGCTCTGGAACGCCTTTATGGCGCTGCGCCGCTATCAGCGCTCGCGCACCCGCCTGGCCGATATTCAGCAATACTACGAAAATTGCCTCAACCCGAAGCTTATCCCCGCGCCTGAGAGCCTGATCGGATAACGCTCCCGCGCGACAGGATATGCTACCCTGTCGCGCACGTTTCTTCTGGCTGGAGTATTCCCCCATGCATTTTGATATCGCCTGGCAGGACGTCGATACCGTCCTGCTGGATATGGACGGCACGTTGCTCGATCTCGCGTTTGATAATCACTTCTGGCAAAAACTGGTGCCGGAGACCTACGGCGAGCAGCAGGGGATCTCCCCGGCAGAAGCGCAGGAATTCATACGCCAGCAATATACCGCCGTACAACATACGCTAAACTGGTACTGCCTGGACTACTGGAGCGAACGCCTCGGTCTGGATATTTGCGCGATGACTACCGCTCAGGGCCCGCACGCCGTGCTGCGTGAAGATACCGTTCCTTTTCTTGATGCATTGAAAGCGAGCGGCAAGCGGCGCATCCTGCTGACCAACGCGCATCCGCATAATCTGGCGGTGAAGCTGGAACATACCGGTCTGGCCTCACACCTTGATTTATTACTTTCCACCCACACATTTGGTTATCCGAAAGAGGATCAGCGATTGTGGCAGGCGGTGGCAGAAGAGACCGGCCTGCAACCAGAGAGAACGTTGTTCATTGATGACAGCGAACCGATTCTGGATGCGGCGGCAACCTTTGGCATTCGTTATTGCCTTGGCGTGACCAATCCTGATTCTGGCCTGGCTGAAAAAAGCTATCTGCGGCATCCGGGGCTGAACGACTATCGCCGGATGATCCCCTCACTCACCGTGAAGGAGAAGCCATGAAAGAGAAGCCCTCCGAAGGGGTAAGACTGGACAAATGGCTGTGGGCTGCCCGCTTTTATAAAACGCGCGCCCTCGCCCGGGAAATGATTGAAGGCGGCAAAGTGCATTACAACGGGCAGCGCAGCAAACCGAGCAAGCTCGTGGAGCTGAACGCCACCCTGACCCTGCGTCAGGGCAACGACGAACGGACAGTGATCGTGAAAAACGTCACCGAACAGCGTCGCCCGGCAACGGAAGCCAGCACCCTGTATGAAGAGACGGCCGAGAGCGTTGAAAAGCGAGAGAAGATGGCGCAGGCACGTAAGCTGAATGCCCTGACCATGCCGCATCCCGACAGGCGACCGGACAAGAAAGAACGTCGCGATCTGATTAAATTTAAAAATGGCGAGAATGAGTGATTCTTGCTGAACGAGAGATGACTATGGCCCAACACGACCAATTACACCGCTATCTGTTTGAACAATTTGCCGTTCGCGGCGAGCTGGTGACGGTATCCGAAACCTGGAAACAGATCCTGGAAAACCACAACTACCCACTGCCGGTGAAAACCATGCTGGGCGAGCTGCTGGTTGCCACCAGCCTGCTGACCGCAACCCTAAAATTCGCCGGTGATATCACCGTGCAGCTGCAGGGCGATGGCCCGATGAGCCTGGCGGTGATCAACGGCAACAACCAGCAGCAGATGCGCGGCGTGGCGCGCGTACAGGGCGAAATCCCGGAAGGTGCAGACCTGAAAACGCTGGTCGGCAACGGCTACCTGGTGATCACCATCTCTCCGGAAGAGGGTGAACGCTATCAGGGCGTGGTCGGTCTGGAAGGCGATACGCTTGCCGCCTGCCTGGAAGATTACTTCATGCGTTCCGAACAGCTGCCAACCCGCCTGTTCATCCGTACCGGTGAAGTGGATGGCCAGCCTGCAGCCGGCGGTATGCTGCTCCAGGTTCTGCCTGCGCAGGATGCTCAGACCAATGATTTCGAGCATCTGGCAACGCTGACCGAAACCATCAAAGCCGAAGAGCTGCTCACCCTGCCAGCGAACGAAGTGCTGTGGCGCCTGTACCACGAAGAAGAGGTGACGCTGTACGATCCGCAGGACGTCGAGTTCAAATGCACCTGTTCCCGTGAACGCTGCGCGGGCGCGCTGAAAACCCTGCCGGATGAAGAGATCGACAGCATCATGGCGGAAGAGGGCGAGATCGACATGCACTGCGACTACTGCGGTTCGCATTACGTCTTCAATTCGATGGACATTGCCGAGATCCGCAATAACGCCTCCCCGGCCGATCCTCAGCTGCACTAAGTTGTCCCGTTAACTGCCCTCTCACGTGGGGGCAGTTGACCTTTCCTTCCGCTCGGCTACCCTTTCATTTCATTCACTATTTCCCCTCACCTGCTGAATCGTTATCAGTGATGAAAGACTTTCGTAACTTTCTTTCATGTATGCGCTTACACTCACATTCTCGCAGTTAAATTTACCAGCAATTAACCTTTTCAGAACATTTTCACCAACCAAAAAGTGATTCCTGCCATAATCTGCTCCGCGAAGTGACAGGAGTCACAGCGTTTTCCGTCATAAAGGGTTTTTGTCCAGATACGCAAATCTATGAGCCCGGTCGCGGTTAACATTCGAGGAAAAACCCTACAATTTCAGGCAGTATATATTGGCTAAGGAGCAGTGATATGCGTGTTAATGGTTTAACCCCGCAAGATCTCAAGGCTTATGGTATCAACGACGCTCACGATATCGTCTACAACCCCGATTACGATACGCTGTACCAGGAAGAGCTCAATCCAGCACTGGAAGGATACGAACGCGGTATATTGACGACCACCGGCGCTATCGCTGTCGATACCGGTATCTTTACCGGCCGTTCGCCGAAAGATAAGTACATTGTCCGTGACGACACCACCCGCGACACCCTGTGGTGGTCAGATAATGGCAAAGGGAAGAACGACAACAAAGCGATCTCCCCTGAAACCTGGCAGCAGCTGAAATCCCTCGTTACCCAACAACTCTCCGGCAAGCGTCTGTTCATCATCGATGCTTACTGCGGCGCTAACGCCGACACCCGCCTTTCCGTCCGCTTTATCACCGAAGTCGCCTGGCAGGCGCATTTCGTGAAGAACATGTTCATTCGCCCCACCGATGAAGAGCTGCGGAGCTTCGAACCTGACTTTGTGGTGATGAACGGCGCGAAGTGCACCAACCCGAACTGGAAAGAGCAGGGGCTGAACTCGGAGAACTTTGTCGCCTTTAACCTGACCGAGCGTATCCAGCTGATCGGCGGGACCTGGTACGGCGGCGAAATGAAGAAAGGGATGTTCTCGGTAATGAACTACCTGCTGCCGTTACAGGGCATTGCCTCCATGCACTGCTCGGCGAACGTTGGCGAGAAAGGCGACGTGGCGGTGTTCTTCGGCCTGTCCGGCACCGGTAAAACCACCCTCTCCACCGATCCGAAACGCCGCCTGATTGGCGACGACGAACACGGCTGGGATGATGACGGCGTGTTCAACTTCGAAGGCGGCTGCTACGCCAAGACCATTCGTCTGTCAGCAGAAGCGGAGCCGGATATCTACCAGGCCATCCGTCGCGATGCGCTGCTGGAGAACGTAACGGTGCGTGCCGACGGCACGGTCGATTTTGACGATGCGTCGAAAACCGAGAACACCCGCGTCAGCTACCCTATCTACCACATCGATAACATCGTTAAGCCGGTGTCGAAAGCAGGCCATGCGACCAAGGTGATCTTCCTCACCGCCGACGCGTTTGGCGTGCTGCCGCCGGTTTCACGCCTGACCGCCAGCCAGACCCAGTATCACTTCCTCTCCGGTTTTACCGCCAAGCTGGCCGGTACCGAGCGTGGCGTGACTGAGCCGACCCCGACCTTCTCCGCCTGCTTCGGCGCGGCCTTCCTGTCGCTGCACCCGACGCAGTACGCCGAAGTGCTGGTGAAACGCATGCAGGCTTCTGGCGCCCAGGCGTATCTGGTCAACACCGGCTGGAACGGTACCGGCAAGCGTATCTCAATCAAAGATACCCGCGCTATTATCGACGCCATTCTGAACGGTTCGCTCGATGATGCGGAAACCTTCACCCTGCCGATGTTTGATCTGGCGATCCCGACCGAACTGCCGGGCGTGGACAGCCGTATCCTCGATCCACGCAATACCTACGCTTCACCGGAGCAGTGGCAGGAAAAAGCCACCACCCTGGCGAAACTGTTCGTGGAAAACTTCGAGAAGTACACCGATACGCCGGCAGGTGCGGCGCTGGTGAGTGCGGGGCCTAAGCTGTAGAGGCTGTGCCGGGTGGCGCTGCGCCACCCGGCGTATTTTTAACTCTCTTTCACCTGTCCACGGGTAAACGGAACCGGCAGCCACGCGCGGATACTTAATCCGCCCCGCTCGCTGGTACCAATCTCCAACAGACCGTTATGGTTATCCACGATACGCTGCACAATCGCCAGGCCTAAACCGGTGCCGCTGGTGCTGCGCGCGCTGTCTCCGCGCACAAACGGCTGGAACAGGTGTTTACGCTGCTCCGGCTTGATGCCCGGACCATCATCTTCAACCTGGAACCAGGCGCGGTTCAGTTCAGAGCCGCTGCTGACCTTGATCCAGCCGTTGCCGTAGCGGGCGGCGTTAACCACCATATTCGCCACTGCACGCTTGATGGAGAGTGGGTGCATGCGCACGGTGATATCGCCCGGCTGCAGGTCGGTTTCAATCTCACGCTCGTAACCGCTTTCGGCCGCCACCACTTCGCCCAGCACCGCGTTCAGCTCTGCGATCTCCATCGGCATCTCCTGCCCGGTGCGCAGGTAGTCGATGAACTGTTCGATAATGGCGTTGCACTCTTCGATGTCCTTGTTGATGGACTCCGCCAGGTAGCCATCCTCCTCGCCCATCATTTCAGTGGCGAGGCGAATACGCGTCAGCGGAGTGCGCAGGTCATGGCTGACCCCGGCCATCAGCAGGGTACGATCGTCGGCCAGCTGTTTAACGCCAGCCGCCATATGGTTGAAGGCGCGGGTCACCGACCGCACTTCCGACGCGCCATACTCGCGCAGCGGAGGCGGGATAATGCCTTTACCGACCTGGAGCGCCGCGTGCTCCAGGTCGACCAGCGGTCGGTTCTGGATACGAATAAACAGCCAGGCGCCGCCTATCGCCAGCAGCATGATCGCCAGGGTGTAACGGAACAGCGGCGAGAAGTCGCCCTGATGGATTTCGGTCAGCGGCACGCGCACCCAGATGTTGGGTGACAGCCAGGTTTTCAGCCAGACTACCGGGGAGCTTTTGTTGACCTCAACGCGCACTTCCGTCGGGCCGCCCAGCTGCTGCGCCATCTGCTGGCTGAGGAATTCGTAGTGTTGCGCCCAGCGCAGGCCTGCGTCTTCCGCCGCTTCGTTGGAATAGAGCGATATCCCCAGCTCACGGTAGATTTCACGGCGAAACGCCGGTGGCACCACCAGCTGCGTGCCATCTTCCAGCTGCAGTTTATCGGTCATCAGCATACGCACTTCGTAGGCCAGGACCTTATTAAACTGCTGGAGGCTCGGCAGGATCGCAAAGTTCAGCACCACCAGGTAGGTCGTCACCAGGCTGACAAACAGCAGGGTGACGATCAGTAACAGGGTGCGGGCAAACGAGCTACGCGGCGAGAAACGCATTCGCCTCATGCTTTAGAGCCGTCCGGGACAAACACGTAGCCCAGACCCCAGACGGTCTGGATATAGCGCGGATGCGCCGGATCCTCTTCCACCATGCGACGCAGGCGGGAGATCTGCACGTCGATGGAACGCTCCATCGCGGAATATTCGCGGCCACGCGCCAGGTTCATCAGCTTATCGCGGGAGAGCGGCTCACGCGGGTGGCTGACTAAGGCTTTCAGTACCGCAAACTCGCCGCTGGTCAGCGGCATAGGCTCGTCTTCACGGAACATCTCGCGGGTACCGAGGTTCAGCTTGAACTTACCGAAGGCGATCACTGCCTCTTCCTGCGACGGCGCACCAGGCAGTTCGTTCGCCTGACGACGCAGTACGGCGCGAATACGCGCCAGCAGTTCACGCGGGTTAAACGGTTTTGGAATGTAGTCGTCGGCGCCAATTTCCAGGCCCACGATACGGTCAACCTCTTCCCCTTTCGCCGTCACCATAATGATCGGCATCGGGTTGCTTTGGCTACGCAGACGACGGCAGATGGAGAGGCCATCTTCGCCAGGCAGCATCAGATCCAGCACCATCAGGTGGAAGGATTCGCGGGTCAACAGGCGATCCATCTGTTCGGCGTTGGCAACGCTACGAACCTGGAAGCCCTGCTCGGTCAGATAACGCTCGAGCAGTGCGCGTAGGCGCATGTCGTCATCCACCACCAGAATCTTATAATTCTCTTGCATTGTCAGTACTCCCAAAGGTTCGGATAATCTTGAACAGCGTATTCTAAAAAAGTGGGCGTTCACGACCAGCTAATTCTGGTATAAATTCTAGTCGAAATTGTTACAAAGCATATTTAACAGGAGCTTATCTGCACATTTCATCACATAACTCATTATTAATCCTGTCTGTTAAGCTAAGTGATACGTAATGTGCGCAAGGTATGCAACCTAAGTCGTAAGGCCAGAGAATGAAAACGCCCCTGATCACCCGCGAAGGGTATGAAAATCTGAAGAAAGAGATGGACACGCTGTGGCGGGAAGAGCGCCCGGAGGTGACCAAAAAAGTGACCTGGGCCGCGAGCCTCGGTGACCGCAGTGAAAACGCCGACTACCAGTACAACAAGAAACGGCTGCGCGAAATCGACCGCCGGGTGCGATATCTGACCAAATGCCTTGAGAACCTGAAAATCGTCGATTACTCCCCGCAGCAGGAGGGCAAAGTCTTTTTCGGCGCGTGGGTGGAGATCGAAAACGACGACGGCGATCTTAAGCGCTTTCGGATTGTCGGCTACGATGAAATTTTTGGTCGTAAGGATTACATCTCCATCGACTCGCCCATGGCCAGAGCGCTGCTGAAAAAAGAGGTCGGCGATCTGGCCGTCGTGCACACTCCGGCCGGGGAAGCGACCTGGTATGTGAACGCCATCGACTATGTGAAATAACCCGCCGGAACAATCCGAGAGCCTGGCGCGGCGACTGGCATTTTGCCGTGCCAGTCCGTATAACTATCCCCTGATTTTTCGACCCACAAGATGAAATAGCCATGATGAAAGATTCGCTCTGCCGCATTATTGCGGGTGAACTTCAGGCAAGGGCTGAACAGGTAGAAGCTGCCGTTCGCCTGCTTGATGAAGGGAACACCGTGCCGTTTATCGCACGTTATCGTAAGGAAGTGACTGGCGGTCTGGATGATACGCAGCTGCGTAACCTGGAAACCCGCCTTGGCTATCTGCGTGAACTGGAAGACAGGCGTCAGGCGATCCTGAAATCCATCGGTGAACAGGGCAAGCTGACCGACGAGCTGGCCAAAGCCATCAACGGCACCCTGAATAAGACTGAACTCGAAGACCTCTATCTGCCGTACAAACAAAAACGCCGCACCCGCGGGCAGATCGCTATTGAAGCCGGTCTGGAGCCGCTGGCGGATCTGCTGTGGACGACGCCGTCCCACGACCCGGAAACCGAAGCCGCGAAGTTTATCGATGCCGATAAAGGCGTGGCCGACACTAAAGCCGCCCTCGATGGCGCACGCTACATTTTGATGGAGCGCTTTGCCGAAGACGCCGCCCTGCTGGCTAAAGTGCGTGATTACCTGTGGAAGAACGCCCATATCGTCTCCACCGTGGTGAACGGCAAAGAGGAAGAAGGGGCGAAATTCCGCGACTACTTCGATCATCATGAACCGATTTCCTCCACCCCTTCTCACCGCGCCCTGGCAATGTTCCGCGGCCGCAATGAAGGCGTGCTGCAACTCTCACTGAATGCCGACCCGCAGTTTGACGAGCCGCCGAAAGAGAGCCACGGCGAGCAGATCATCACCGACCATCTTGGCCTGCGCCTGAACAACGCTCCGGCGGACAGCTGGCGCAAAGGGGTGGTGAGCTGGACCTGGCGTATCAAGGTGCTGATGCATCTCGAAACCGAACTGATGGGCACCGTGCGCGAACGCGCCGAAGACGAAGCGATTAACGTCTTTGCCCGTAACCTGCACGATCTGCTGATGGCCGCCCCGGCAGGCCTGCGCGCGACCATGGGTCTCGATCCGGGCCTGCGTACCGGCGTGAAGGTGGCGGTAGTGGATGGCACAGGCAAACTGGTTGCCACCGACACCATTTATCCGCACACCGGCCAGGCAGCCAAAGCTGCGGTCGCCGTGGCGGCGCTGTGCGAGAAGCACAACGTGGAGCTGGTGGCGATCGGCAACGGCACCGCCTCGCGCGAAACCGAGCGCTTCTTCCTCGATCTGCAAAAGCAGTTCCCGAAAGTGACGGCGCAAAAAGTGATTGTCAGCGAAGCGGGCGCGTCGGTGTACTCGGCGTCCGAGCTGGCCGCGCAGGAGTTCCCGGATCTGGACGTCTCCCTGCGCGGTGCGGTCTCTATCGCCCGCCGCCTGCAGGATCCGCTGGCTGAGCTGGTGAAGATCGACCCGAAATCCATCGGCGTGGGCCAGTACCAGCACGACGTCAGCCAGACGCAGCTGGCGCGCAAGCTGGATGCGGTGGTGGAAGACTGCGTGAACGCCGTCGGCGTTGATCTGAACACCGCCTCCGTCGCCCTGCTGACCCGCGTGGCGGGGTTAACCCGGATGATGGCGCAGAATATCGTCGCCTGGCGTGATGAGAACGGTCAGTTCCAGAACCGCCAACAGCTGCTGAAGGTGAGCCGTCTGGGGCCGAAAGCGTTCGAGCAGTGCGCGGGCTTCCTGCGTATCAACCACGGCGACAACCCGCTGGATGCCTCCACCGTTCACCCGGAAGCCTATCCGGTTGTCGAGCGCATTCTGGCTGCCACCCAGCAGGCGCTGAAAGTGCTGATGGGCAACAGCAGCGAATTGCGTCATCTGAAAGCGGTGGATTTCACCGATGAGAAGTTCGGCGTGCCGACGGTGTCCGACATCATCAAAGAGCTGGAGAAGCCGGGCCGCGACCCGCGTCCGGAGTTCAAAACCGCGCAGTTCGCCGAAGGCGTCGAGACCATGAACGACCTGCTGCCGGGCATGGTGCTGGAAGGTGCAGTCACCAACGTCACCAACTTTGGTGCCTTTGTCGATATTGGCGTGCATCAGGATGGCCTGGTCCATATCTCCTCTCTTGCCGATAAATTCGTGGAAGATCCGCATACCGTGGTGAAAGCCGGCGACATCGTGAAGGTGAAGGTGCTGGAGGTGGATCTGCAGCGCAAGCGTATCGCCCTGACCATGCGTCTGGACGAGCAGCCTGGCGAGACCAACGCCCGTCGTGGCGGCGGCAACAGCGATGCGCGCCAGCAGCAGCGTCCAGCGGCGAAACCGCGCGGGCGTGAAGCACAGCCATCCGGCAACAGCGCGATGATGGATGCGCTGGCGGCGGCGATGGGTAAAAAGCGCTAACATAGGCAGTGCCCGGTGGCGCTTCGCTTACCGGGCCTACGGTTTGTAGGCCGGGCAAACGCAGTGCCGCCCGGCAAACAGACCGCAAAAATTAAAATAAAAAAACTCTCTTATTTCTTATAAATATGGAACCGATTGCATATCCGTATTTAAACCAATAATTATCACTCCGTTAACAATAAATCTTTTTATCGCTTACCATCATTGCCCGAAAATATTGAGCAAGGTCAATCAGCCCGCAAATTAATAGCCGTATCTACATTCCGTCACATATTTAATATTGATGAGAGAAACCATTCTCATTACCATTGTGCCTGTTGATTATTTAACCGTCCGTTAAGTAGGCACTATGCAATTCACTCCAGCCAGCGCGTGGAAAATTACCGGCTTCACCCGCGAAATAAGCCCGGCCTATCGGCAGAAACTGCTCTCATTAGGGATGCTACCCGGCTCCTCTTTCCTGGTGGTGCGCGTTGCCCCGCTGGGCGATCCGGTGCATATCGAAACCCGACGTGTGAATCTGGTTCTGCGTAAGAAAGATCTCGCCTTAATAGAAGTTGAAGCCCTGTCTCAATAACACGCCAGCTCCCGCAGCGAGTCGAATAGAATGAAAAAATTAACCATTGGCTTAATTGGCAATCCGAATTCCGGCAAAACCACCTTATTTAACCAGCTTACCGGCGCGCGTCAGCGGGTCGGTAACTGGGCGGGTGTGACGGTCGAACGTAAAGAGGGCCAGTTCGCCACCACCGATAATCAGGTCACCCTCGTCGATCTGCCCGGCACTTACTCATTAACCACCATCTCCTCCCAGACCTCGCTGGATGAGCAGATCGCCTGCCACTACATTCTCAGCGGCGACGCCGACCTGCTGATCAACGTGGTGGATGCCTCGAACCTAGAGCGCAACCTCTACCTGACGTTACAGCTGCTGGAGCTGGGCATCCCCTGCGTGGTGGCGCTGAACATGCTCGATATTGCGGAAAAGCAGCAGATCCGCATCGACGTCGACGCCCTCTCCGCCCGTCTGGGCTGCCCGGTGGTGCCGCTGGTCTCCACCCGCGCCCGCGGGATCGACGCCCTTAAGCTGGCCATTGACCGCCACACCCGCAATGCCGACGTGGAGCTGGTGCATTACGCCCAGCCGCTGCTGCGGGAAGCCGGGATCCTCGCCCAGGAGATGGCGCACAGCATGCCGTTCAAACAGCGTCACTGGCTCGGCCTGCAGATGCTGGAAGGCGATATCTACAGCCGCGCCTATGCCGGTGATGCCGCGCAATATCTGGATGTCTCCCTCGCACGGTTGAACGATGAGCTGGACGACCCGGCCCTGCACATTGCCGATGCGCGCTATCAGAGCATCAATGCCATTTGCGACGTGGTGAGCAACGCCCTCACCGCCGAACCAAGCCGCTTTACCCGGGCGATGGACACCCTGATCCTCAACCGTTTTCTCGGCCTGCCGGTCTTCCTGCTGGTGATGTACGTGATGTTCCTGCTGGCCATTAACATCGGCGGCGCGCTACAGCCGCTGTTTGATGTCGGCTCGGTGGCCATCTTCATTCACGGCATTCAGTGGCTGGGTTACACCCTGCACCTGCCGGAATGGCTGACCATTTTCCTCGCCCAGGGGCTGGGCGGCGGGATCAACACCGTGCTGCCGCTGGTGCCGCAGATCGGCATGATGTATCTGTTTCTCTCGTTCCTTGAGGACTCCGGTTATATGGCCCGTGCGGCCTTTGTGATGGATCGCCTGATGCAGGCGCTCGGCCTGCCCGGCAAATCCTTTGTACCGCTGATTGTCGGCTTCGGCTGCAACGTGCCGTCGGTGATGGGTGCCCGCACTCTGGATGCGCCTCGCGAACGGCTGATGACCATCATGATGGCGCCGTTTATGTCCTGCGGCGCACGGCTGGCGATCTTCGCGGTGTTTGCCGCGGCCTTCTTCGGCCAGGAGGGGGCGCTGGCGGTCTTCTCGCTGTATGTGCTCGGCATCGTGATGGCGATCCTCACCGGCCTGATGCTCAAACACACCATCATGCGTGGCGAGGCGTCGCCGTTCGTGATGGAGCTGCCGGTCTATCACGTTCCGCACCTGAAAAGCCTGCTGATCCAGACCTGGCAGCGGCTGAAAGGTTTTGTCCTGCGGGCGGGTAAAGTGATTGTGGTAGTCAGTATTTTCCTCAGCGCGCTGAACAGCTTCTCACTCAGCGGCAAGGCGGTAGACAACATTAACGACTCGGCGCTGGCCTCCGTCAGCCGCGTCATCACCCCGCTGTTTAAACCGATTGGCGTACATGAAGACAACTGGCAGGCCACCGTCGGGCTGTTCACCGGCGCGATGGCGAAAGAGGTGGTGGTCGGCACGCTGAACACCCTCTACACCGCAGAGAATATTCAGGAAGAGGCGTTTAACCCGGCGGCGTTTCACCTCGGGGACGAACTGTTCAGCGCCGTGGATGAAACCTGGCAGAGCCTGAAAGAGACCTTCAGCCTGAGCGTGCTGGCGAACCCGATTGAAGCCAGCAAAGGCGACGGGGAGATGGCGACCGGGGCGATGGGCGTGATGAGCGAGAAGTTTGGCAGCGCCTCGGCGGCCTACAGCTACCTGATCTTCGTCCTGCTCTACATCCCGTGCATCTCGGTGATGGGGGCGATTGCCCGCGAATCGAGCCGCGGCTGGATGGGCTTCTCCGTCCTGTGGGGGCTGAATATCGCTTACTCGCTGGCAACGGTGTACTACCAGACGGTCAATTTCAGCCAGCATCCGCACTACAGCCTGGTCTGTATCCTGGCGGTGGTGCTGTTTAACGTGGTGGTGATGGGCCTGTTACGCCGGGCGCGCAGCCGCGTGGACGTTAACCTGCTGGCGAAAGGCAGAACCGCAGCGGCCTGCTGTGACAGCCCGGCCAGCGACTGTCACTAGGAGGCGGCATGGCATCGTTAATTGAGGTTCGTGATTTACTGGCGCTACAGGGGAGAATGGAAGCCACCCAGCTCAGCCAGATCCTGCGCATGCCGCAGGCGATGATCGAGGCCATGCTGGAGCGTCTGGAGGCGATGGGGAAAGCGCAGCGCATCCAGGAGGATCCCGACGGCTGCTTATCCGGCAGCTGTAAAAGCTGTCCTGAAGGAAAAGCCTGCCTCAGGGAGTGGTGGGCGCTGCGTTAATCGTTAATAAAGCCGGGCAACTCTGCCCGGCTTTATGTGTTTATTTGTAGACGTCTGCGGTCGCGCGGATGTCTTTCTGATCTTTGTTGGCGCTGGTGACGACATAGTACTTACCGCCCAGCTCATCTGCTTTCTTGGAAAGCTCTTTTCTCGCATCCATTGGCGCGGTGGTATCAGATGTAGAGATATCGCCAACCTTCGTCAAATTCATCTCTTTCACTTTATCTTTCTGGATCTCTTCTGCCGCCATAACGCCAAAAGAGAGTGAACCAATAACCAGAGAAGCAACAATACCTGTAACAAGTTTCATAGCCATGACTCCCAAAGAGGATTGTAGTTTTGATTATCGAAGGCGGGATACCCGCAACGATATATTGAGTATTGTTGCGGTATGTCACTTTTTCCAGCGGGAATGAAAAATAATCAGTTTAAACGCTGACTTAAGGCAATCAGCGCCGCGCAAAACTCGGCGGAGTGAGAGATAAAGGGCGCATGCGCCGCTTTGGCGACAATCAGGGCTTCGCTCTGCGGCCATTGCTCATCCAGCAGCGGCACGATCTTACGCGGGACCAGCCCGTCGAGGTAACCATAAATACGCAGATGCGGCAGCGTCAGCGACGCCAGCGGCGCGCGCAGATCGGCCGTTTTCAGGATCTCCAGCCCGCCATTCAGCACTTCCACCTCCGGCATTGGCAACGCCAGCACCGTGGTTTTCAGCGTCCGGGCGTCCTGGCGTGCGGTTTCGGTGCCCATGGTCTGTAGCGCAAGAAAACGCTCCACCGTGCGCTGGAAATCGTTGCTCAGCTGCTGCTGGAAACCGGCCAGCACCTCGGGTTTGATTCCCGGCCACTCCGCCTGGGCGCTAAAACACGGGGAGGAGGCGACGGTCACCAGGGCCTGAACTCGCTCAGGATGCGTCAGGGCTATCTGGCTCGCCACCAGCCCGCCCAGGCTCCAGCCCAGCCAGATCGCCTTATCCGGGGCCTGCGCCAGCACCTGCTCCGCCATGTCGGCAAGAGGCATTGCGCCGAAATCACGGCTGCGGCCAAAGCCCGGCAGATCCACCAGGTGCAGCGTGAATTGCGAGGCCAGTTCCTCGCTGATGCAACGCCATACTTCGGCATTCAGCCCCCATCCGTGCAGCAGCACAAGATGGCAATTTCCTGTCCCGACGGTCTGCCACCAAAGGTTATTCATCGATTACTGTTCTCTTTTTTCACAAGGAGGTTGTCTATGCTAACAGTGCCCGGCTTGTGCTGGCTATGCCGGATGCCGCTTGCGCTCAGCCACTGGGGCGTCTGTTCCGTGTGCGAAAAGGGGCTGGCAGGGCGGACAGGTGTTTGTCCGCAGTGCGGTTTACCGGCCATTCATCCCCACCTGCCCTGCGGCCGCTGCCTGCGCAGACCGCCGCCCTGGCAGGCGCTGGTGGCGGTGAGCGGCTATACGCCGCCGCTGAGCCAGCTGGTGCATCAGCTGAAGTTTTCCCGCCGCAGTCAGCTGGCAAAACCGCTGGCGAGGCTGTTACTGCTGGCGCTGCTGCGCGCCAGGCGCAGCCGGGGGTTGCCGGACGTTGATATGCTGGTCTGCGTACCGCTCTGGTCACGGCGTCACTGGCGGCGCGGGTTTAACCAGAGCGACCTGCTCTGTCGCCTGCTGGCCCGCTGGCTGAGCTGCTGCTATGTTCCCGATGCCATTCGCCGCAACCGCGCTACCCCGGCCCAGCATCAGCTCAGCGCCAGATTGCGTAAACGCAACCTGCAGCACGCTTTTACTCTTGAATTACCGGTCGTCGGGCGCCATATCGCTGTGGTGGATGATGTCGTGACCACAGGCGCTACCGTCGCGGAACTCTCCCGCCTGCTTTTGCGAAGCGGCGCGGCTTCGGTTCAGGTATGGTGTCTGTGTCGAACCTTGTAGCGCCCTCAGGTTGGGCGTATTATACCCAGGTATTTTAGTCAACTATTAGGCCAATGCTATGATCCGTATTTCCGATGCTGCACAAGCGCACTTTGCCAAACTGCTGGCAAATCAGGAAGAAGGGACCCAGATCCGCGTGTTCGTGATCAACCCGGGCACCCCGAATGCAGAATGCGGCGTCTCTTATTGCCCACCGGATGCTGTGGAAGCAACTGACACTGCCCTGAAATTTGAGCAACTCACTGCCTATGTCGATGAGCTGAGCTCCCCGTATCTGGAAGATGCGGAAATTGATTTTGTGACCGACCAACTGGGTTCCCAGTTAACCCTGAAAGCACCCAACGCCAAAATGCGTAAAGTGACCGATGACGCCCCGCTGATGGAGCGCGTTGAGTACCTGCTGCAGTCCCAGATTAACCCGCAGCTGGCAGGCCACGGTGGCCGCGTCACTCTGATGGAGATCACCGAAGACGGTCTGGCCATTCTGCAGTTTGGCGGCGGCTGTAACGGTTGTTCCATGGTCGACGTGACCCTGAAAGAGGGGATCGAGAAGCAGCTGCTGAACGAGTTCCCGGAGCTGAAAGGCGTGCGCGATCTCACCGAACACCAGCGCGGCGAACACTCCTACTATTAAGTTGCCGTTATCTGTTGCCCGGTGACGCGTAGCGATCCGGGCCTCTCCCCCTTCTCCCCTGCTTCAGAACATGACCTGCGTCTCAGATTTCACATTTTGACCGCCAGGGTCATTCTCAATCCGCACATGTTACCCGTATCATTCTCGCGGGCACTCAAACACCTTCACGCCGACCGACTAAGCTTAATGATTTAGAAGGCAGCCTGTCTTTGTGCCAGGAAGTACGCTGTTCCCAGTTGGGGCAACATTAATATGTCGTTGAAACAATGACGTTACCCATAACAATTTTAAAGGCCAGATAATCATGCCATTAGTCATCGTCGCTATCGGTGTAGTCCTGTTACTGCTCCTGATGATCCGTTTCAAAATGAACGGCTTCATTGCCCTTGTACTGGTGGCCCTTGCTGTCGGCCTGATGCAAGGGATGCCGCTGGTAAAAGTTATCAGCTCCATTAAAGCCGGTGTGGGCGGTACGCTCGGTAGCCTCGCGCTGATCATGGGCTTCGGCGCTATGCTCGGCAAAATGCTGGCTGACTGCGGTGGCGCACAGCGCATCGCGACCACGCTGATTGCAAAGTTCGGCAAAAATAATATTCAGTGGGCAGTGGTCTTAACCGGCTTCACCGTCGGTTTTGCACTGTTCTACGAAGTGGGCTTCGTGCTGATGCTGCCGCTGGTGTTCACCATCGCCGCTTCTGCCAGCATCCCGCTGCTGTACGTGGGTGTGCCAATGGCCGCTGCGCTGTCCGTGACCCACGGCTTCCTGCCGCCGCACCCGGGCCCAACCGCTATCGCCACCATCTTCCATGCGGACATGGGTAAAACCCTGCTGTTCGGTACCATTCTGGCGATCCCGACCGTTATCCTCGCAGGGCCGGTGTTTGCGCGTTGCCTGAAAGGCATCGATAAGCCGATCCCGGAAGGTCTGTACAGCGCGAAAACCTTTACCGAAGAAGAGATGCCGAGCTTTGGCGTCAGCGTCTGGACCTCTCTGGTACCGGTAGTGCTGATGGCCCTGCGCGCCGTCTGTGAAATGGTGCTGCCGAAAGGCCATCCGGTTCTCGGCGTGGCGGAGTTCCTCGGTGACCCGGTGATGGCGACGCTGATTGCGGTCCTGATTGCGCTGTTCACCTTTGGTCTGAACCGTGGCCGCTCCATGGATCAGATTAACGATACCCTGAGCTCGTCGATCAAAATCATCGCCATGATGCTGCTGATCATCGGTGGCGGCGGTGCGTTCAAGCAGGTTCTGGTTGATAGCGGCGTGGACAAATACATCGCCTCCATGATGCATGACACCAACATCTCTCCAATCCTGATGGCGTGGTCTATCGCGGCGGTGCTGCGTATTGCCCTGGGTTCTGCGACCGTTGCGGCCATTACCGCGGGCGGTATCGTTGCCCCTCTGATTGCCACCACCGGCGTCAGCCCAGAACTGATGGTTATCGCGGTGGGTTCCGGTAGCGTGATTTTCTCTCACGTGAACGATCCGGGCTTCTGGCTGTTCAAAGAGTACTTCAACCTGACCATCGGTGAGACCATCAAGTCCTGGTCGATGCTGGAAACCATCATCTCCGTCTGCGGGCTGATCGGGTGTCTGCTGCTGGGTGCGGTGGTTTGATGTAACGGTGCCGGGTGGCGGCTACGCCTTACCCGGCCTACAGGGTCAATAAAAAACCCGCCATCTGGCGGGTTTTTTATCACTTCTTCTTCGCAGCCGCTTTGCGCCGCTTATCCAAATCCTTAATCAGCTTGTTCACCCCGTCATCGGCAAACATCGCTTCAAGTGACGTAGACAGCTTGCGACGCCAGTTCTTGTACTGATAGCTGGTGCCCGGGATGTTGACCGGCTCCGCCATATCAATCCAGTCTTCCGGCTGCAGCCCCAGCAGGGCGCTGTTGCTGTCGGCAATGTAGCGCTGCAATCCGCGGTTGAGCGTCGGGGTCATCGACATCAGCGATGCCTTGCGCCCGGTGCGCTTCGGCAGGCAGCCGTGCGCGTGCAACGCATCCAGCAGCCCCTGCTTCGACAGCTCGCGATCCTGATACAGCCCACGCAGCATCACTTCGTCAGGGTAGAGGCCCAGCGTTTTGCCCAGGGTAAGGTCGCCGCTGTCCCACCAGCCACGAAGCGTAGGAAGGTCATGCGTCGTCGCGACTGCCATTGATTGTTCTGGATACGCCTCCGGCGCGCGGAAGTTCTTCTCAAGGTCGTTTTCAAAATAGAGCACTTTATAAGAGTAAACGCCGCTGTCACGCAGCTTGCTGACGATTTCAACCGGCACGGTGCCGAGATCTTCCCCGATCACCATGCAGTTATGGCGCTTGCTCTCCAGCGCAAGGATGGAGAGCAGATCGTCGACCGGATAATGCACGTAGGCCCCGTGGTCGGCGGTTTCACCGTAGGGGATCCACCACAGACGCAGGACCGACATCACGTGGTCGATACGCAGCGCGCCGCAGTTCTGCATGTTGGCGCGCAGCAGTTCGATAAAGGGCTCATAGGCGCGGGCCGCAATCACGTGCGGATCCATCGGCGGCAGGCCCCAGTTCTGACCCAGCGGGCCAAGAATATCCGGTGGCGCACCGACAGAGGCTTTCAGGCAGTAGAGCTCGCGATCGCACCAGGTCTCTGCCCCGCCCTCGGCCACGCCGACCGCCAGGTCACGGTACAGGCCAATCGGCATATCGTAGCCCTGGCTCTCCTGCCAGCAGGCGGCAAATTGGGTGTACGCCAGCCACTGCAGCCAGAGGTAGAAATCGACCTCATCGGTATGCTCTTCGCAAAACGCTTTCACCGCCGGGGAATCAACGGACTGGTACTGCTCAGGCCACACCGGCCAGCCCCAGCGCATTTCGTCCTCTTTCACCTGATACGCGTGCAGCGCATCGAACGCCGCCTGCCAGTACAGGCTCTCCCCTTCGCGGGCAACAAACGCCCGGAAGGCCACCATCTGTTCGTCGTCACGCCGGGCAAAGCCTTTCCACGCCATGCGCAGTGCGGCCATCTTCAGCGCGGTGACCGAAGCATAATCGACCCACTCGGCATCGCGGGCGCGTTGCAGCGCCTGCCGGGTGGTCTCCATCTTCCACCAGGCCTGCGCCTCGTCACTGTTGCGAAAATCCTCCACGGCGTTAACGTCGATGTAAATCACGTTCAGCCAGCGGCGGGATGACGGGCTGTACGGGCTGGCGCTCTCCGGATTCGCCGGATAGAGCGCATGGATCGGATTGAGGCCGATGAAGGCCCCGCCGCGCTTGCCGACGTCGGCCAGCATCTTCTGCAGATCGCCGAAGTCGCCAATGCCCCAGTTAGCCTTCGAGCGCAGCGTGTATAACTGCACGCAGGCGCCCCACAGTTTCTTGCCCTCTTTCAGCGCCTGCGGCTCGTAGCAGCGTTTTGGCGCGACGATCACCCGGCAGTGCCAGCGATGGGCATCCTGAGTCAGCGTCAGGGTGTGGTAACCCTCCGGCAGTTTTGCCGGCAGGTTGAGATTTTTGCCGCCCGTGGCGTGGCCTTTGTGCTGATGCCCCTCTTCGGTGGTCAGCAGCCAGCTAAAGTCGCCGCTGCCTTCAATCATCAGCGGCATCTTTTTGCCCGCGGTATAGACCATCACGTTCGGGACGGCGGTGACCGCCGCTTTCGCGACGGGTTTGGCTTTGTGCATAGCATCCAGCAAACGCCTCTTGGTCTCAGCACCAATAGACTGCGGTTTACCATGAGCATTGATATAGCTGGGGCTGATCCCCGCCGCCAGGGCGGCATTATCGAGACGTTTACTTTCCATCGCGCTTCCTTAGCGTTTTGCCTGCCAGATACGGGCCTGGTAGTCGCGGATTGAACGGTCAGAACTGAACATGCCGCAGCGCGCGGTATTCAGAATGCACGCCCGGGTCCAGGCTTCCTGGTCGCGATACAGGACATCGACCTGCTTCTGGGCCTCAACGTAGCCCGCAAAGTCAGCCATCAGCAGGTACGGATCGCCGCCCTGTTTGCCGATGCTGTGCAGCATCTGGTCGAACGCATGCTTGTCGCCGTCGCTGTATTTGCCGCTCTCCAGCTCCTTCAGCACCGCATCCAGCAGTTTGTCTTTTTTACGCCATTTCACCGGGTCGTAACCTTTGGCTTTGATGGCTTTCACCTCTTCCACAGTATGGCCGAAGATAAAGATGTTCTCGTCGCCCACCTGCTCGGCGATCTCAACGTTAGCGCCGTCCAGCGTACCGACGGTTAGCGCGCCGTTCAGGGCCAGCTTCATGTTGCCGGTGCCGGAGGCCTCTTTGCCCGCGGTAGAAATCTGCTCAGAGACGTCCGCCGCCGGGATCAGCAGCTCCGCCGCCGAGACGCAGTAATCCGGCAGGAAGACCACCTTCAGCTTGTCGCCCACCTTCGGATCGTTGTTCACCGCGTCGGCCACTTTATTAATAGCGAAGATGATGTTTTTCGCCAGGTAGTAGCCCGGCGCCGCTTTCGCACCGAACAGGAACACGCGCGGCACGCGGTCGGCCTGCGGGTTCTCGCGGATCTCTTTGTACAGCGCCAGAATGTGCAGCAGGTTCAGGTGCTGACGCTTGTACTCGTGCAGACGTTTAATCTGGATATCAAAAATCGCGTTCGGGCTGATCTCAATCCCGGTACGGGTTTTGACGAACGCCGCCAGACGCACCTTGTTGTCCAGCTTAATGTTGCGGTACGTCTCGCGGAACGCCGCATCGTCGGCATACTTCTCCAGGTTGATCAGCTGGTCGAGATCGTTAGCCCACTCTTTATCCAGCGAGGCGTCCAGCAGCGCGGCCAGTTTTGGGTTGCACTGTTTGATCCAGCGACGCGGTGTGATGCCGTTGGTGACGTTGTGGAACTTGTTCGGCCACAGCTGGTGATATTCCGGGAACAGATCTTTCACCACCAGGTCAGAGTGCAGCGCGGCCACGCCGTTCACCGCAAAGCCGCTGACCACGCACAGGTTAGCCATACGCACCTGCTTGTCGAACACCACCGCCAGCTTCGCCCATACTGCTTTGTCGCCCGGCCAGGTTTTATCCACCAGTTTCTTAAAGCGGTTGTTGATCTCGTTGATCAGCTGCATATGGCGCGGCAGCAGGGTTTTAATCAGCTTCTCGTCCCAGCACTCCAGCGCCTCTGGCATCAGGGTGTGGTTGGTGTAGGCGAAGGTCTTACTGGTGATCGCCCAGGCGTCGTCCCAGCTCAGCTGATGTTCGTCGATCAGCACGCGCAGCAGTTCCGGAATGGCAATGGTCGGGTGAGTATCGTTCAGCTGGATCACTTCGTAATCCGCCAGCTCCGCCAGCTTGCGGCCCGCCAGGTGGTGGCGACGCAAGATGTCGGCCACGGAACAGGCGCACTGGAAGTACTGCTGCATCAGGCGCAGCTTTTTGCCCGCCAGATGGTTGTCGTTCGGGTAGAGGACTTTGGTCAGCTTGTCGGCGTCGATGCCCTGCTGCTCAGCACGCAGGAAGTCGCCGTCGTTGAATTTGGTCAGGTTGAACGGGTGAGCGTGGGTCGCCTGCCACAGGCGCAGCGGCTGTGCCACGCCGTTACGGTAGCCCAGCACCGGCAGATCCCAGGCCTGGCCGGTAATGGTAAAGCCCGGTTCCCACTGGCCCGCTTTTGTCACTTTACCGCCAATGCCAACCTGCACGTCCAGCGCTTCGTTGTGGCGGAACCACGGGTAGCTGCCGCGATGCCAGTCGTCCGGGGCTTCCATCTGCTGGCCGCCCGCAAAGGACTGGCGGAACAGGCCATACTGATAGTTCAGACCGTAGCCGGTCGCCGACTGGCCTACCGTCGCCATCGAGTCGAGGAAGCAGGCCGCCAGACGACCCAGACCGCCGTTGCCCAGCGCCGGATCGATCTCCTCTTCCAGCAGGTCGGTCAGGTGGATGTTATGGGTGTTCAGTACATCGCTGACCTCCTGATACCAGCCGAGGTTCAGCAGGTTGTTGCCGGTCAGACGGCCAATCAGGAATTCCATAGAGATATAGTTAACGTGGCGCTGGCCTTCGACGGGCTTCACCGCGGGTTGGGCACTCAGCAGCTCGGCGAGCGCTCCGCTGACGGCCTGCCACCACTGGCGGGAGGTCATGTCTTCGGCGGCGTTTAAACCAAAACGCTGCCACTGACGCGTCAGGGCAGCCTGGAATTGAGCTTTGTTGAAAGTAGGCTGTGACATAGGGAATCTGCATCCTGTAGAGAGAAAATGAGGCGTTGGTGCTAGTGTGCCTGGCTCCTCATGCCTCTTCCTCCTCCTGGCGGGGATTAGACAGGGAGGAGTAGCGGGGATGAGCGCTAAAGTGTGATCGCGGCCACCTTCTGCGGCGAAAGTGTGGGGCATTCAGGCCGCGATTTCCGGGAAGGGAGTCAAAAAAATGAAATGCGGTTTCGCCTGAAATATAGGCATGCGGAAATAATTACTTACCCGACGTAATATTGCTCAGAATTTACTGCATCGCAGAATGTTATTTCACCCCCGTAACCTTCCCGGAACTTTATTAACTTTTCACCGCCTTTACGCTTCTATATTCCTTTTTATGCTTAACCTCCTGGAAACACGCCACGCCAGTATCCATGCGCTTTCGAGGCCCATCGGAAAAGTTCCCTCCCCCATCGATATATTTTTGTGACCGAGTGCAAATTAAGGGACATAAAACCCGGACATAACTTGCAATAAAAGGGTTTCTGACCGACCTTATAAGGATTAATTACGAAGCGCAAAAAAAATCAAAAATCTCGATTTCCACACAGTGAAGTGAAAACTATGTTGATTCCGTCCAAATTAAGTCGCCCGGTTCGTCTTGACCATACTGTGGTCCGCGAACGCTTGCTGGCGAAACTTTCCGGCGCGAACAATTTTCGACTGGCGCTGGTAACGAGCCCTGCCGGCTACGGCAAAACCACGCTCATTTCACAGTGGGCTTCCGGTAAGACCGATCTCGGCTGGTACTCCCTTGATGAGGGCGACAACCAGCAGGAGCGTTTTGCCAGCTATTTGATCGCCGCCATTCAGCAGGCGACCAACGGACACTGTGTGACCAGCGAAGTGATGGTGCAAAAGCGTCAGTACGCCAGCCTCTCTTCCCTGTTTTCCCAACTGTTTATCGAGCTGGCCGAATGGCACCGCCCGCTCTACCTGGTCATTGATGACTACCATCTGATCACCAATCCGGTTATCCATGAGTCGATGCGCTTTTTCCTGCGCCACCAGCCGGAAAACCTGACCCTGGTGATCCTGTCGCGTAACCTGCCGCAGCTGGGCATTGCCAACCTGCGCGTGCGCGATCAGCTGCTGGAAGTGGGCAGCCAACAGCTCTCCTTTACCCATCAGGAAGCGAAGCAGTTCTTTGACTGTCGCCTGAAATCCCCAATCGAAGTGGCCGAAAGCAGCCGCCTGTGCGACGACGTGGCAGGCTGGGCCACCGCCCTGCAGCTGATTGCCCTGTCGGCCCGACATAACAACAGCTCGACGCAGCAATCCGCCCGTCGTCTGTCGGGGATCAATGCCAGCCACCTCTCCGATTACCTGGTGGATGAAGTGCTCGACAGCGTCGATCAATCCACCCGTCAGTTCCTGCTGAAAAGCTCCCTGCTGCGCTCGATGAACGATGCGCTGATCGTGCGCGTCACCGGCGAAGACAACGGCCAGATGCGCCTGGAGGAGATAGAACGTCAGGGCTTGTTCCTGCAGCGCATGGACGACTCCGGGGAGTGGTTCAGCTACCACCCGCTGTTTGGCAGCTTCCTGCGCCAGCGCTGTCAGTGGGAGCTGGCAACCGAATTACCGGAAATCCACCGCGCCGCCGCCGAAAGCTGGATGGCGCAGGGTTTCCCGAGCGAGGCCATTCACCACGCCCTGGCGGCGGGCGATGCCCATATGCTGCGCGATATTCTGCTCAACCATGCCTGGAGCCTGTTTAACCACAGCGAGCTGGCCCTGCTGGAGGAGTCGCTCCGCGCCCTGCCGTGGGAGAGCCTGCTGGAGAATCCGCGTCTGGTGCTGCTGCAGGCCTGGCTGATGCAGAGCCAGCACCGCTACAGCGAAGTGAATACCCTGCTGGCCCGCGCCGAGCAGGAGATGAAAGGCGAGATGGACGCCGCCCTGCACGGCGAATTCAACGCCCTGCGCGCGCAGGTGGCCATCAACGACGGCAACCCGGAAGAGGCCCAGCGCCTGGCCCTGGGGGCGCTGGAGGAGCTGCCGCTGGCGAACTTCTACAGCCGCATCGTCGCCACCTCGGTGCACGGCGAAGTACTGCACTGTAAAGGCGATCTCACCCGCTCCCTGTCGCTGATGCAGCAGACGGAGCAGATGGCGCGCCGCCATGACGTCTGGCACTACGCCCTGTGGAGCCTGATCCAGCAGAGCGAAATTTTGTTTGCCCAGGGCTTCCTGCAGGCCGCCTGGGAGACCCAGGAGAAAGCCTTCACCCTGATCCGCGATCAGCACCTGGAACAGCTGCCGATGCACGAGTTCCTGCTGCGCATCCGCGCCCAGCTGCTGTGGGCATGGGCCCGCCTGGACGAAGCCGAAAGCACCGCCCGTCATGGGGTCGACGTGCTCTCCACCTATCAGCCGCAGCAGCAGTTGCAGTGTCTGGGCCTGCTGGTGCAGTGTTCGCTGGCACGCGGCGATCTGGATAA
The DNA here is from genome assembly GCF_049974505.2 of Leclercia sp. TB492. Lineage (NCBI taxonomy): Bacteria > Pseudomonadati > Pseudomonadota > Gammaproteobacteria > Enterobacterales > Enterobacteriaceae > Leclercia > Leclercia sp. TB492. The sequence continues at coordinate 4,354,558 of NZ_CM127572.1, forward strand.
CGCCCGTAACCACCTTAACCGTCTGGAGAACCTGCTCGGCAACGGTCAGTATCACAGCGACTGGGTATCCAACGCCGATAAGGTGCGGGTGATTTACTGGCAGATGACCGGCGACAAGAAATCGGCGGCCAACTGGCTGCGCCAGACGCCGAAGCCGGAGTTTGCTAATAACCACTTCCTGCAGAGCCAGTGGCGCAATATTGCCCGGGCGCAGATCCTGTTAGGCGAATTTGAACCGGCCGAAATGGTGCTGGAAGAGTTAAATGAAAATGCCCGCAGCCTGCGACTGATGAGCGATCTCAACCGCAACCTGCTGCTGCAGAACCAGCTTTACTGGCAGGCCGGTCGCAAGAATGACGCCCAGCGCGTGCTGCTGGAAGCATTGCAGCTGGCGAACCGCACCGGGTTTATCAGCCACTTTGTGATTGAAGGCGAGACCATGGCGCAGCAGCTGCGCCAGTTGATTCAGTTGAATACTCTGCCGGAGCTGGACCAGCATCGCGCCCAGCGCATCCTGCGGGAGATTAACCAGCATCACCGCCACAAGTTCGCGCATTTCGATGAGACTTTCGTGGAGCGTCTGCTGACCCATCCGGAAGTGCCGGAACTGATCCGCACCAGCCCGCTGACCCAGCGTGAGTGGCAGGTGCTGGGGCTGATCTACTCAGGTTACAGCAACGAGCAGATCGCCGGCGAGCTGGCCGTGGCGGCCACCACCATCAAAACGCATATCCGGAATCTGTATCAGAAGCTGGGTGTCGCCCACCGCCAGGACGCGGTGCTGCATGCGCAGCAGCTGTTGAAGATGATGGGATACGGGGTGTAATTCATTGCCCGGCGGCGCTACGCTTGCACGGGCCTACGGTTTTGTTGCCATTCATTGCCCGGCGGCGCTACGCTTGCATGGACCTACGGTTTTGTTGCCATTCATTGCCCGGCGGCGCTACGCTTGCCGGGCCTACGGTTTTGTAGGCCGGGTAAGGCGAAGCCGCCACCCGGCACAAACTCAGCACAGTTCTAACTGCAAGTTATTATCTTTAATGACCTTCAACACACCCGCTGGCGGCATCACGTCGGTGTAAACCGCGTTCACCATGCTGATACTGCCCATATTCACCATCGCGTTACGGCCAAACTTGGAGTGATCCACTACCAGCATCACGTGGCGCGAGTTCTCGATAATCGCCCGCTTGGTGCGTACTTCGTGATAATCAAACTCCAGCAATGAGCCATCGGTATCGATCCCGCTGATGCCGAGGATGCCGAAGTCGAGGCGGAACTGGGAGATAAAGTCGAGGGTCGCTTCGCCAATAATGCCGCCGTCACGGCTGCGCAGCTCGCCGCCCGCCAGGATGATGCGAAAATCCTCTTTCTGCATCAGGGTGGTGGCCACGTTGAGGTTGTTGGTGACGACCCGCAGGTTCTCATGGTTCAGCAGGGCGTGGGCCACCGCTTCCGGCGTGGTGCCGATGTCGATAAACAGCGTCGCGCCATTGGGGATCTGGCTCGCCACCTTGCGGGCAATACGCTCTTTCTCAGAGGTCTGCGTCGCCTTGCGATCGTGCCAGGAGGTATTCACCGAGCTGGACGGCAGCGCCGCGCCCCCGTGATGGCGCAGGATACGGTTCTGATCGGCCAGATCGTTGAGGTCACGACGAATGGTCTGCGGGCTGACGGCAAACTGCTCCACCAGCTCTTCGGTGCTGACGTATCCCTGCTTTTTCACCAGTTCAATAATGGCGTCATGACGTTGTGTTTGTTTCATCAGAGTTCCCTGCCAGAATTATGTTCGTTTTCGCGCATTTAGCGTATCGGCAAACGCCATCGCCAGCCCGACTGCCAGCCCGGCCATGTGTGCGCCGTTGGCAATCGCCATGCCAAACAGATCAAACCATCCGGCAATAATCCAGATTAACGCAAAGGCCATTAAACCGCGCTGCAGGTAGATGCCGCTCGCGGGATCGCGCTCGCCGCGCAGCCAGACATAGCCCATCAGCGCGTAAACTACGCCAGAGAGGCCGCCAAACCATGGGCCGCCAAACTTATGCTGGATAAAGCCGCTGAGCAGCGCGCTGATAAGGGTAAGCACGATGAGCTTGCCGCTGCCGAGCCGTGTCTCCACCGCCCCGCCGAGATACCACCACCACAGCAGGTTAAAGAGGATATGCAGCACCGAGAAGTGCATCAGCGCGTGGGTGAAGTAGCGCCAGAACTCGAACTCAACGGAGGCATCATACGGCCAGGCCAGCATCAGCAGGATCTGCTGATCGCCCACCACGCTCATCAGAATGAAGACCAGAATACAGGCCGCCATTAAGACCAGGGTGAACGGCCCCGCGCGTTCACGCACGGTCGCCAGAAAAGGAAAACGCTGGTAGTGCAGCCCGCTGCCGGTATGGCCGGACTGCCAGCTTGCCGCCAGATAGCGCGCATCGCCGGGATTCTTCAGAAAACGCGCCAGCTCGGCGTTGACCCGGGAGGCCTGGCTCTCATCCGCCAGCCAGACGTCGGTCTGGGTATGTTGTTGAATGGTGAGGATAACACCCTGCGTCGCCATGTAATCGACAAACGCCTGGGCGACGCGCGGGTTGGTAAAAGAGGTAATCATCAGCATCGGCGGCAGTCGCTTATTCCACACAAAAGGGGACAGTATATACCCTAAATGCCGGCGTGCTCGACTTCTGCCGGGAAATGACGGTGCCATGCATCGAATCCGCCGTCCACGCTGTAGACCGCTTCAAAGCCCTGCTGCAGCAGGTATTGCGCCGCGCCTTTGCTGCTGTTGCCGTGATAGCACATCACCATCACCGGCGTTTCAAAATCGTTATCGCGCATAAATTCGCTCAGGGAGGCGTTGGTCAGATGAAACGCGCCCGGCGTGTGGCCCATCGCGAAACTTTGCGGATCGCGAATGTCCACCAGCACCGCCAGTCCCTGGTGCATCTTCTGGTGGGCTTCTTCTACGTTAATACATTCAAATTGTTCCATGGTGCTCTCTGTTGTTTGTGCAGGTGCAGTGCGGCCTGATGCCCTCACTATCTTATCGGCTAGTGTACGTCCTGGCGGCGGGTAAACGCCATTATGTTAGCTGTATCACTCAAATTTGTTTTTTTGATGTTACTAAAATCCATTTCCTTTGCTAGTATGAGCGATATCGAACATTTTTGAGCTTTAACGAAAGTGCGTGAGGAAACAATGGAAACCAAAGATCTGATTGTTATCGGTGGCGGAATCAACGGAGCGGGCATTGCGGCGGACGCTGCCGGGCGCGGATTATCTGTCCTGATGCTGGAAGCGCAGGATCTCGCCTGCGCTACCTCCTCCGCCAGCTCTAAGCTGATCCACGGTGGCCTGCGTTATCTGGAGCACTACGAGTTCCGCCTGGTCAGTGAGGCGCTGGCCGAGCGTGAAGTGCTGCTGAAAATGGCCCCCCATATCGCGACTCCGATGCGTTTTCGTCTGCCGCACCGCCCGCATCTGCGTCCGGCCTGGATGATCCGCATTGGCCTGTTTATGTACGATCACCTGGGCAAACGCACCAGCCTGCCCGCTTCTGCCGGTGTGCGTTTTGGCTCAGATTCGGTGCTGAAGCCTGAAATCGTGCGCGGATTCGAATATTCCGACTGCTGGGTGGATGATGCCCGCCTGGTGCTCGCCAACGCGCAAATGGTTGAACGCAAAGGCGGCGAGGTGAAAACCCGTACCCGTGCCATTTCCGCCCGCCGGGAAAAAGGGCTGTGGATCGTCGAGGCCGAAGATATTGATACCGGCGAGCGTTTCAGCTGGCAGGCCCGCGGTCTGGTGAACGCCACCGGCCCGTGGGTGAAGCAGTTCTTCGACGAGGGGATGCAGCTGCCGTCGCCGTATGGCATCCGTCTGATTAAAGGCAGCCACATCGTGGTGCCGCGGGTACATACCCAGAAGCAGGCCTATATTCTGCAAAACGAAGACAAGCGTATCGTGTTTGTGATCCCATGGATGGATGAGTTCTCTATCATCGGTACTACCGACGTGGAGTACAAAGGCGATCCGAAAAGCGTCGCTATCGACGAAAGCGAAATCAGCTATCTGCTGAAGGTGTATAACGCGCACTTCAGGAAATCGCTGGCGCGTGACGATGTGGTCTGGAGCTACTCCGGGGTGCGTCCGCTGTGCGATGACGAGTCTGACTCACCGCAGGCCATCACCCGCGACTACACCCTCGATATTCACGATGACCACGGCAAGGCGCCGCTGCTGTCGGTGTTTGGCGGTAAGCTCACCACCTATCGCAAGCTGGCAGAGCATGCGATGGAAAAACTGGCCCCGTTCTATCAGGGTATCGGCCCGGCGTGGACTAAAGGCGCAGTGCTGCCGGGCGGTGATATCGGCGGCAACCGCGATGACTACGCGGCGAAATTGCGCCGTCGCTATCCGTTTATCAGCGAATCCATGGCCCGCCACTTTGCCCGCACCTACGGCAGCAACAGTGAGCTGATCCTGAGGGACGCGAAGGATCTCAGCGATCTGGGCGAACATTTTGGTCACGAGTTCTACGAGGCGGAATTACGTTATTTAGCCGACCACGAGTGGGTACGCCGCGCGGACGATGCGCTGTGGCGTCGCACCAAAGAGGGGATGTGGCTGAATGCGGAGCAGCAGTCCCGCGTGGCGCTGTGGCTGGCCGAGCGGACGGGAAAGCGTGAGTTATCGCTGGCGTCCTGAGAGTAATGCCCGGTGGCGCTAACGCTTACCGGGCCTACAAAAGACACAGGATCGTAGGCCGGGTAAGGCGGAGCCGCCACCCGGCATTTTTTACAACTTCACCGGATCAATATGCCAGATGGTCTCAGCATACTCTTTGATGGTGCGATCGGATGAGAAGTAGCCCATGTTGGCGATGTTGTGCATCGCTTTGGTGGTCCACTCTTCCGGCTTGCGGTACAGCTCGTCGACCCTGTCCTGACAATCCACATAGCTGCGGTAGTCTGCCAGCACCTGGTAGTGATCCCCGAAGTTGATCAGCGAATCCACCAGGTCGCGATAGCGGCCAGGCTCGTCCGGGTTAAAGACCCCGGTGGCGATCTGGGTCAGCACCTGACGCAGCTCTTCATCCTTCTCGTAATAATCACGCGGCGAGTAGCCTTTGGCACGCAGGGCCTCAACCTCTTCCGTGGTGTTACCGAAGATGAAGATATTCTCTTCGCCCACGTGCTCCAGCATCTCGACATTTGCGCCATCCAGCGTGCCGATGGTCAGCGCGCCGTTAAGAGCAAACTTCATGTTACTGGTGCCGGAAGCTTCGGTGCCCGCGGTGGAGATCTGCTCGGAGAGATCGGCGGCCGGGATAATCAGCTGGGCCAGGCTCACGCTGTAGTTAGGGATAAAGACGACCTTCAGCTTGTCGCCAATCTGCGGATCGTTGTTGATCACCTTCGCCACGTCGTTGATCAGGTGAATGATGTGCTTCGCCATGTAGTAGGCCGAGGCCGCTTTACCGGCAAAGATATTCACACGCGGCACCCAGTCGGCATCGGGATCGGCCTTGATGCGGTTGTAGCGGGTGATCACGTGCAGCACGTTCATCAGCTGACGCTTGTACTCGTGGATACGTTTGATCTGCACGTCGAACAGCGCTTTCGGGTTGGCCACCACGTTGAGATGCAGCGCCATCCACACCGCCAGCCGCTTTTTATTCAGCAGCTTGGCATCACGCACCGCTTTATTCACCGTCGGGAAATCGGCGTGCTGTTCCAGCTCGCTTAGCTGGCTTAAGTCGGTACGCCAGTTGCGGCCGATGTTCTCGTCGAGCACGTCGGAGAGCGGCTGGTTCGCCAGTGCCAGCCAGCGGCGCGGCGTTACCCCGTTGGTCACGTTGCAGAAACGCATCGGGAAGATCTTCGCGAAGTCGGCAAACAGCGACTGCACCATCAGGTTGGAGTGCAGCTCCGACACGCCGTTGACCTTGTGACTGATCACCACCGCCAGCCACGCCATGCGCACCCGGCGGCCATTGGATTCATCAATGATCGAGGTACGGCTCAGCAGGCCGGTGTCGTGCGGGTACTGCTCCTGCAAGGTTTTCAGGAAGAAGTCGTTGATCTCAAAAATGATCTGCAGGTGGCGCGGCAGGATTTTGCCGAGCATATCCACCGGCCAGGTTTCCAGCGCTTCGCTCATCAACGTGTGGTTAGTGTAGGAGAAGACCTGGCAGGTCACCTCGAACGCCTCTTCCCAGCTGAACTTATGTTCGTCGATCAGCAGGCGCATCAGCTCCGGGATCGACAGCACCGGGTGGGTGTCGTTGAGGTGGATGGCGGTTTTTTCCGCCAGGTTGGCGTAAGTTTTATGCAGCTGGTAGTGGCGGCTCAGGATGTCCTGAATGGTCGCTGAGACCAGGAAGTACTCCTGACGCAGACGCAGCTCGCGCCCGGAATAGGTGGAGTCATCCGGGTACAGCACACGGGAGACGTTCTCGGAGTGGTTTTTGTCTTCCACCGCCGCGAAGTAGTCGCCCTGATTGAATTTACCGAGGTTAATCGCGCTACTGGCCTGGGCATTCCACAGGCGCAGCGTGTTGGTCGCGTCGGTGTCGTAGCCCGGGATGATCTGGTCGTAGGCCACGGCCAGGATCTCTTCGGTTTCGACCCAGCGGCTCTTTTTGCCTTCCTGCTGGATACGGCCGCCAAAGCGGACTTTATAGCGGGTGTTGTGACGCTTGAACTCCCACGGGTTGCCGTACTCCAGCCAGTAGTCCGGGGACTCTTTCTGCCGGCCATCGACGATGTTCTGTTTGAACATGCCGTAATCGTAGCGGATACCGTAGCCGCGTCCCGGCAGGGCGAGGGTTGCCAGCGAGTCGAGGAAACAGGCCGCCAGACGACCGAGACCGCCGTTGCCTAAGCCGGGGTCGTTCTCTTCGTCAATCAGCTCTTCTAAATCTAACCCCATCTCTTCCAGTGCGGTCTTTACGTCGTCATAGATACCCAGCGACAACAGCGCATTGGAGAGGGTGCGGCCAATCAGAAACTCCATCGACAGATAATAAACCTGACGGGTCTCCTGTGAAAGCTGGGCGCGGTTAGAGCGCAGCCAGCGTTCAACCAGCCGGTCGCGCACGGCAAACAGGGTGGCGTTAAGCCATTCGTGTTTGTTGGCAATCACCGGATCTTTGCCGATGGTGAACATCAGCTTGTAAGCGATTGAGTGCTTTAACGCCTCAATGCTTACCGTGGGAGACGCATAGGAAAAAGGTGCATTCATATCTTTGATTCCAGCATTGTTACATCAAGCGTTGATAAAGATCGCGGTAGGACTGCGCCGCAACTTGCCAGCTAAAATCCATGGCCATCGCCTGGCGCTGAACAAAACGCCACAAAGAGGGACGGGACCACAACACGAAGGCACGCCGAATCGCGCGTAACAGCGACCAGGCATTACTGTCCTCAAAGACAAATCCGCTGGCGATTCCGTCTGCCAGGTTCTCCAGCGAGGTGTCGGATACGGTATCCGCCAGCCCGCCGGTACGACGCACCAGAGGCAGCGTGCCGTACTTCAGGCCATACAGCTGGGTTAAGCCACAGGGCTCAAAACGACTCGGGACCAGGATAACGTCGGCGCCCGCCATGATGCGGTGCGAAAACGCTTCGTGATAGCCGATCTGCACGCCCACCTGACCCGGATGCTCGGCCGCGGCCGCGAGGAAGCCCTCCTGCAATACCGGATCGCCGGCACCCAGCAGCGCCAGCTGTCCGCCCTGCTCCAGTAGGCCCGGCAGCGCCTCGAGCACCAGATCGAGCCCTTTCTGGCTGGTCAGACGGCTCACTACCGCAAACAGCGGCACCTTTTCGTTGACCTTCAGCCCCATGGCGATCTGTAGCTGACGTTTGTTCTCGGCCTTATCTTCCACCGAATCGCGGTTGTAGCGCGCGGTCAGCAGCAGGTCCGACTCCGGACTCCAGATTTTTTCATCCACGCCGTTGAGAATGCCCGACAGACGTCCTTCGCGCTGGCGTTGCGCGAGCAGCCCCTCCATGCCGTAGCCAAACTGCGGCTCGGTGATCTCCCGCGCGTAGGTCGGACTCACGGCGGTGATGTGATCGGCGTAATACAGCCCGGCCTTAAGGAATGAAATCTGCCCGTTAAACTCCAGCCCATGGATATTAAAGAACGACCATGGCAGATCGATGTCATCCATATGTTTGGCTAAATACATCCCCTGATAGGCCAGGTTATGCACGGTAAAGACCGACTTCGCCGGATGGCCACGCGCCGCCAGATACGCCGGAGCCAGCCCGGCGTGCCAGTCGTGGGCGTGCACTACGTCCGGGCGCCAGAACGGATCCAGCCCGGAGGCCATCTCCGCCCCGACCCAGCCGAGCAGCGCAAAACGCAGCACGTTATCGGTATAGGCAAATAAGTTGGTGTCATGGTACGGGCTCCCTGGGCGGTCATACAGATGCGGGGCATCAATCAGGTAAATGCCCACACCGTTGTAATGACCAAACAGTAATGTGATGCGCCCGGCAAAGGTATCGCGGCGGCTGACGATCTGGGCGTCAGGGATGCCGCGACGAATATCGGGAAAAGCGGGTAACAGCACGCGAGTATCGACCCCACCGGCAATTTGCGCCGCCGGTAGCGCCCCAATCACATCCGCCAACCCGCCGGTTTTCAGCAACGGGAACATCTCAGAACAAACGTGTAAAACCTGCATCATCGCTCCTGTTTGATCTGCAGTTTACGCAGCATTTCACGCGTAACCAGCACGATGCCTTCTTCTGAGCGGTAGAAACGGCGCGCGTCCTCTTCCGCGTTTTCTCCAATTACCATGCCTTCCGGAATGACGCAGGCACGGTCGATAACGCAACGACGCAGGCGGCACGAGCGGCCAACCCAGACGTCGGGTAACAATACTGACGAATCAATGTTGCAGAAGGAGTTCACCCGCACGCGCGGGAACAGCACCGACTGCACCACCACCGAGCCGGAAATAATGCACCCGCCGGAGACCAGCGAATTCAGCGTCATGCCGTGGCTGCCCGAGCGGTCCTGCACAAATTTCGCCGGCGGCAGGGATTCCATATGGGTACGGATCGGCCAGTTGTGGTCGTACATATCCAGTTCCGGGGTCACCGAGGCCAGATCGAGGTTCGCCTTCCAGTACGCTTCCAGGGTGCCGACATCGCGCCAGTAAGGTTCTGAATTAGGATCGGACTGTACGCAGGACAGTGGGAACGGATGTGCATAGGCCATGCCAGATTTGGTGATTTTCGGAATGATATCTTTGCCGAAGTCGTGGCTGGATTTCTCATCCTTGTCGTCCTCTTCCAGCAGCTGATAAAGGTAATCAGCATCAAAGACATAGATCCCCATACTGGCCAGCGCTTTGGTGTCGTCCCCCGGCATGGATGGCGGGTTCGCCGGTTTTTCAACGAAATCGATCACTTTGTCGTTTTCATCCACCGCCATCACGCCAAACGCCGTCGCCTCGGCAACGGGCACCGGCATACAAGCCACGGTGCAGCGTGCCCCTTTTTCGACGTGGTCGATGAGCATGCGCGAGTAGTCCTGCTTGTAGATGTGGTCCCCGGCGAGGATCACCACGTACTCGGCATCGTAGCGACGAATAATATCGAGGTTTTGCGTCACCGCATCAGCGGTACCGCGATACCAGTTTTCGCCATGCACGCGCTGCTGGGCAGGTAACAGGTCGACAAACTCGTTCATCTCCTCACTGAAGAACGACCAGCCGCGCTGAATATGCTGCACCAGCGTGTGTGACTGGTACTGGGTGATCACGCCAATACGGCGAATGCCTGAATTCAGGCAGTTTGACAGGGCAAAATCGATAATACGGAATTTACCGCCGAAGTGGACGGCGGGCTTGGCGCGCTTAATCGTTAAATCTTTTAATCGGGTACCGCGGCCGCCAGCAAGAATCAGGGCAACAGACTTCAATGGCAGCTGACGCGCCAACATTAGAGGGTCGTTCTTATCTAACCTAACCATGATCAACTCCTTTTATTATCATCTCTGGAATACACATACACCGTGCGCAGGCCCATGCCAGGCAGTCATAACGACCGGATTATCCTCTCCGGCAAATGGGGGGATGGCCCGCCACTCCCCTTCGGGTAAAACAATTTCTGCGACCTCATCTGTGGCGTTAAGCGTGATAAGCCAGCTATCCGAAAGCAGGATTTGCAGGCACGGCACGCCGCTTTGCCACTCACGCGCTTCCAACGGTTGCGCCTCTTTATTCAGCCAGCACACATTGCCATCGCCCTCTTCCCACCACTGATTCAGGGTGAGCGCCGGGATCTGCTGACGCAGATGGATCAGCGCAGCGGTAAAGTCGGCTAATCCACTGTTGGCCTGTTGCCAGTCCAGCCAGGTTAACGGGTTATCCTGGCAATACGCATTGTTGTTACCGTGCTGGCTGTGGCCATGTTCATCGCCTGCCAGCAACATCGGCGTTCCTTGCGACAAAAGCAGCGTGGTGAGCAGCGCGTGCACGCTGGCGCGGCGCCGCTCAATCACATTCAGATTGCCACTTAATCCTTCGATACCATGGTTAAAACTGTGGTTATTGAAGGTGCCATCACGATTTTCTTCGCCATTGGCTTCATTGTGTTTCTGATTGAAACAAACGCAGTCACGCAGGGTGAACCCGTCGTGCGCGGTGACCAGGTTGATCGACGCGGAGGGCAGTCGCCCGTTGCGCTTGAACAGATCGCTTGAAGCTGCGAAACGCCCGGCAAACTGGCCGAGTGACAGATCGCGCGCCAGCCAGAAGCGGCGCGCGGTATCACGATAGTGGTCGTTCCACTCGGCAAACGGCGGCGGGAAATTCCCCACCTGGTAGCCGCCCGGGCCGATATCCCAGGGCTCCGCGATCAGCTTCACGCCCGAGAGCAGCGGGCAGTTCTTAATTGCCTCAAACAGCGGCGCCTGCGGGCTGTATTCCGGCGTGCGTCCAATCACTGACGCCAGGTCAAAACGAAAGCCGTCGATATGGAAGGTTTCCACCCAATACTTCAGGCATTCATACGCGTACTGCACCACCGCCGGATGGCTGAGATTGAGGGTGTTACCGCAACCGGTCCAGTTGTGGTAATCGCCATCCTCTCTTAACCAATAATAGCTAGGGTTATCAATTCCGCGCAGGGAGAACGTCGGGCCTTCCAGATCCAGCTCGGCACTGTGGTTGAGCACGATATCCAGAATGACCTCAATACCCGCTTCGTGTAGCGCCTTCACCGCATCACGAAACTCATCCCGGGCCCGCTCGGGATGCGAGGCATAGCGCGGGTCGAGGGCAAACATCGCCATCGGGTTATAGCCCCAGTAGTTGCTGAGACCGAGGCGCTGCAGTCGCGGCTCGGAGGCAAAATGGGCTACCGGTAATAATTCCAGGGCGGTGATCCCGAGATGCTTAAAATAAGCAATCATCACCGGGTGACCGAGCGCCCGGTAGGTGCCGCGGATCGCCTCCGGAATGCCAGGGTGCAGATACGTCAGCCCTTTCACGTGGGCTTCATAGATGACCGTCTTGCCCCAGGGCGTATTGGGGGCGGCGTCCTCTTCCCAGTCGTAGCGATCGTCGCTGACCACCACGCTGCGGGGCGCCACCGCGGCACTGTCCCGGTGATCGGCGGTCACTTTGCCGCTGTGCAGCAGAACATCGTCCTTCAGCGTGCCTTCAACCTGATACGCACAAGGGTCGAGCAGCAGCTTGGCCGGGTTAAAGAACAGCCCTTTGGCCGGATCCCAGGGACCATGCACCCGGAAACCATAATGGGTGCCTGGCCGGGCATGCTCGAGGTAGCCATGCCAGATATCGCCGCTGCGGCCCACCAGATCGTAACGATGTTCAATGCCCTTCTCGTCAAACACGCAGAGTTCAACCCGATCCGCATTGGCGGAAAAGAGGGCGAAGTTCACCCCTTTGCCATCGTAGCGTGCGCCGAGCGGCGCCGGGTTACCTGCAGCGAGCTGCGTCATTCCCCCTCCCGCACCAGCCAGATCGTGGACAGCGGCGGCAGAGTGAGGCTCAGGGACTGTGGTCGACCATGGCTCTCCTGCTCATCGCTCTGCACCAGCCCGCCATTGCCCGCGTTGCTGCCGTGGTAATGCATGGAGTCGGTGTTCAGCACCTCACGCCATTTGCCCGGCTGATTGATGCCGAAACGGTAGTGATGACGCGTGACCGGGGTGAAGTTACTGGCAACGATGATTTCGTTACCCACTTTGTCACGACGGACAAAGATCAGCACCGAGCGCTCGTTGTCATCCACCACCAGCCACTCGAAGCCGTAATCATCAAAGTCCAGCTCGTGCAGCGCTTTGTGGTGCCGATAGGTATGGTTGAGGTCGCGCACCAGGCGCTGAACGCCGTGATGCCAGTTGTCGCCCCCTTCCAGCAGGTTCCAGTCGAGACTGGTATCGTGGTTCCACTCCCGGCCCTGGGCGAACTCGTTGCCCATAAACAGCAGTTTTTTGCCCGGGAAGGCGAACATCCAGCCGTAGTAGGCGCGCAGGTTGGCAAACTTCTGCCAGGCATCGCCCGGCATACGGTCGAGAATCGATTTTTTGCCGTGGACCACTTCGTCGTGGGAGAGCGGCAGGACAAAGTTTTCGGTGCTGTTGTAGAGCATGCCGAAGGTCAGCTTGTTGTGGTGATACTGGCGATGCACCGGATCCAGCTTCATGTAGTCCAGGGTGTCGTGCATCCAGCCGAGGTTCCACTTGAACCAGAAGCCGAGGCCGCCCATCGAAGGTGGACGAGAAACGCCCGGGAAGTCCGTGGACTCTTCCGCCATCGTCACCGCACCCGGTGTTTGCTCCCCAAGAATACGGTTGGTGTTACGCAGGAACTCAATGGCTTCCAGGTTTTCACGACCGCCGAACTCGTTCGGGATCCACTCTCCCTCTTTGCGGCTGTAGTCGCGGTAGATCATCGAGGCGACGGCGTCCACGCGCAGGGCATCAATGCCGAAACGCTCGATCCAGTAAAGCGCGTTGCCCACCAGATAGTTGGTCACTTCCCGACGACCGTAGTTGTAGATCAGGGTATTCCAGTCCTGGTGATAGCCTTCGCGCGGATCGCTGTGCTCATACAGGCTGGTGCCGTCGAACTCCGCCAGACCAAAGTCATCGGACGGGAAGTGGCCCGGCACCCAGTCGAGGATCACGTTCAGCCCGGCGGCGTGTGCGGCGTTGATAAAGTAGCGGAAGTCGTCGCGGGTGCCGAAACGGCGAGTTGGGGCATACATGCCGGTCGGCTGATAACCCCAGCTGCCGTCGAACGGGTGTTCATTAATGGGCAGCAGCTCCAGATGGGTAAAGCCCATCCATTTCACATACGGGATCAGCTGGTCGGCCAGCTCCCGGTAGCTGAGCCAGAAGTTGTTATCGGTATGACGACGCCAGGAGCCAAGATGGACTTCATAAATGGAGATCGGCATATCGAACTGGTTGGCCCGGATGCGTTCTTCGCTCTGGGCGACTTTCTCCGGCAGACCGCAAATGAGCGATGCGGTTTCCGGGCGCATTTGCGCTTCGAAGGCATAGGGATCGGCTTTGATGCGCAGATTGCCGTGCGCATCGATCAGCTCGTACTTGTACAGCTGGCCGTTTTGCGCGCCGGGGATAAACAGCTCCCAGATGCCGGTCTCGCCACGCAGGCGCATCGGATGGCGACGGCCATCCCAGTAGTTGAACTGCCCCACCACCGACACGCGCCGGGCATTCGGAGCCCAGACGGTAAAGCGGGTGCCGGTCACGCCGTCCATGGTGTCAGAATGGGCGCCGAGCGTCTCATAGGGACGCAGGTGCGTCCCTTCAGACAGCAGCCAGGCGTCCATCTCCTGCAGCAGCGGACCGAAGCGATAGGGATCGTCGATCAGGTTCTGCTGACCATGCCAGATGACGGCGAGCTGATAACGGAAGACGTTTTTACGGCGGGCCATCACGCCAGCGAAGAAGCCGCGTGAATCGATACATTCGAGTTTACCGACCTTGCGCCCGGTTTTGGGTTCGATGACCCACACCTCCGTCGCGTCAGGTAACAGTGCACGGACTTCCAGTCCAGCTTCAGTGCGGTGCATGCCAAGTACAGAAAATGGATCCGCAAAGTGACCCGCAATAAGCGCATTAATCACGTCTCTATCAATACGAACGGACATGGTATTCATCCTGTTTTTTTAGTTGCCGCCCCTTTCGCGCACCGGGTACGACCTTAATGTGACCTGGATGGAACAGCACCTTGTGCATCCTCTCTGTTCCATCCAACCTCCAGGCGGAATATGTGACATCCCGCATAAAGCATAGCCAACGCTTTATATGACTCCCGAAAAATAATGAATCATTTGCGTTTTCGTCCTTTAGTACGCAAAAAAAGGGGTGATAAATCACCCCTAAGTATTAAGTATTTATTACGCCAGCTGGCGTAGCATCCTGCGCAGCGGCTCTGCGGCACCCCACAGAAGCTGATCGCCGACGGTAAAGGCGGACAGGTATTCCGGGCCCATATTTAGTTTACGCAGGCGTCCTACAGGGGTAGATAATGTGCCGGTGACCGCAGCCGGGGTCAGCTCACGCATGGTGATATCGCGGTCATTAGGGATGACTTTTGCCCACTGATTGTGCGAAGCGAGCAATTCCTCCACAGTTTGTATGGATACATCTTTTTTCATTTTAATTGTGAATGCCTGGCTGTGGCAGCGCAGCGCGCCGATGCGCACGCACAGGCCATCAACCGGGATCGCGGAGGCAGTACGCAGGATTTTGTTAGTCTCCGCCTGGCCTTTCCACTCTTCGCGGGTCTGGCCGTTATCCAGCTGTTTGTCGATCCACGGGATCAGGCCACCGGCCAGCGGTACGCCGAAGTTATCTACCGGCAGCTCGCCGCTGCGGGTCAGCTGAGTGACTTTACGCTCGATATCGAGAATAGCGGACGCCGGGTTTGCCAGCTCTTGTGCAACGCTGTGGTGCAGCTGGCCCATCTGGGTCAGCAGCTCGCGCATATGGCGCGCGCCGCCGCCGGAGGCCGCCTGGTAGGTCGCCACAGAGACCCACTCCACCAGATCCTGGGCAAACAGACCGCCCAGCGACATCAGCATCAGGCTGACCGTACAGTTACCGCCCACGAAGGTTTTGACGCCTTTATTCAGGCCATCGGTGATGACGTCCTGGTTAACCGGGTCAAGAATGATGATCGCGTCGTCTTTCATGCGCAGCGAAGAGGCCGCGTCAATCCAGTAGCCCTGCCAGCCGCTTTCACGAAGCTTTGGATAAATTTCGTTGGTATAATCGCCGCCCTGGCAGGTGACAATAATGTCCAGCGCCTTCAACGCTTCCAGATCGTAAGCATCCTGCAACGTGCCTGTGGTACCCCCAAAGGACGGTGCAGCCTGGCCGAGCTGGGAAGTGGAGAAGAAGACCGGGCGGATAGCGTCGAAATCGCGCTCTTCAACCATGCGTTGCATGAGTACAGAGCCGACCATACCGCGCCAGCCGATAAAACCAACGTTTTTCATAGCATTTTTTTCCTGCAGAGGGTGTGTGCTGTTTATGCAAGCCAGTATTGAACTGGGATATGCTTCACATTACAAAATGCTGCCAAAGTCGCAAGCGAAATTAATCGATGATTGCCCGGCTATCAGAAAAAGAGCTAATCATCCGAGAAACCATACAAGTATCAGGGATAACCTACGATGAGTGAAATCATTTCCGCAGCTGTTTTATTGATCCTAATTATGGATCCACTCGGAAACCTGCCGATCTTCATGTCGGTGCTGAAGCACACCGAGCCGAAGCGCCGTCGGGCCATCATGATCCGCGAGCTGCTCATCGCCCTGCTGGTGATGTTTATCTTCCTGTTTGCCGGCGAGAAAATCCTCGCATTCCTGAATTTGCGCGCTGAAACGGTCTCCATCTCC
The DNA here is from genome assembly GCF_049974505.2 of Leclercia sp. TB492. NCBI lineage: Bacteria > Pseudomonadati > Pseudomonadota > Gammaproteobacteria > Enterobacterales > Enterobacteriaceae > Leclercia > Leclercia sp. TB492. The sequence goes on from NZ_CM127572.1 coordinate 4,370,481, forward strand.
GGCGGGATTATTCTGTTCCTGATTGCCATCAAAATGATTTTCCCGAGCAGCGAAGGCAGCAGTAGCGGCCTGCCTGCGGGTGAAGAGCCATTTATTGTGCCGCTGGCCATTCCTCTGGTCGCCGGGCCGACCATTCTGGCAACTCTGATGCTGCTGTCGCATCAGTATCCGAATCAGATGAGCCATCTGGTGATTGCCCTGCTGATAGCCTGGGGCGGGACCTTCATCATCCTGCTGCAGTCATCGCTGTTTTTACGCCTGCTGGGCGAGAAAGGGGTCAATGCGCTGGAGCGGCTGATGGGGTTAATTCTGGTGATGATGGCGACGCAGATGTTCCTGGATGGGATCAGGGCGTGGATGAAGGGGTGAGGATGTAAAAAAGCCGGGTGGCGCTTGCGCTTACCCGGCCTACGGTCTGGTTTTGTAGGCCCGGCAAGCAACGCGCCGCCGGGCACTGCCGCTAGCTCAACAGCGTAAACGCAATCATCCCGACAATCGCCCCGGTGGTGCCGAGGATAGTTTCCATCATCGTCCAGGTTTTCAGGGTTTGCGCTTCGGTCGCGCCGGTAAATTTACCGAACAGCCAGAAGCCCGCATCGTTAACGTGTGACACCACAATCGACCCACCCGCGATACAGATAGACAGCGCTGCCATCTGCGCACCGGAGTAGTTCAGCTGCTCAATCACCGGCATCACCAGGCCCACTGCCGTTAAGCAGGCTACGGTGGCGGAGCCCTGAATAATACGTACAGCCGCAGCCAGCACGAAACAGGTCACCGCAATCGGCAGGCCCATCCCGGTCAGCGCTTCGCCCAGAGCCGGGCCGACGCCGGAATCCACCAGCACCTGCTTGAACACGCCGCCCGCACCAATAACCAGCAGGATAATACCCGCAGGCTGCAGCGCAGCACCGCAGATCTCCATCACCCGGTCTTTCGCCATGCCCTGACGCATCGCCAGGCCGTAAATCGCCACCAGACAGGCCACCAGGATCGCGGTGAACGGATGGCCGATAAACTCAAACCACTCATAAGCGCTTGAACCGACCGGAACAAAGCGCGCGGCAATGGTTTTCAGCCCCACCAGTACCAGCGGCAGCAGGATCAGCGACAGGCTGAAGCCGAACGACGGCATTTTGCCCTCGCCCAGGTGCGGCTCGGTGACGTCGCCCGGGATGTGCAGCTCAACGTAACGGCTGATGAAGTTGCCCCACAGCGGACCGGCAATCAGCATGCCCGGGATCGCGGCGCAAAGGCCAATCAGGATCATCCAGCCGAAGTCAGCGTGCATCTGCGAGGCCAGCAGCATCGGCGCAGGCCCCGGCAGCAGAAATGCCGCCGCCGCTGCCACACCGGCAAACAGAGGGATCACCAGCTTCACCAGGTTAGTGCCGGTATGGCGCGCCATGGAGAAGGCCACGCTAATCAGCAGCACGACGGCCACCTCAAAGAACAGCGGCAGCGCGCAGATCAGACCGGCCAGACCAATCGCGTAGTGCGCCCGGCTGTGGCCGAAAGATTTCAGCATTTTGACGGCGATCTGATCGACCGCGCCGGTTTCATGCAGGATTTTGCCAAACATCGCGCCAAGCGCGACCACAATCGCCAGGAAGCCTAGCGTGCCTCCCATCCCTTTTTCCATGGTCGCGGCGATTTTGTCGAGCGGCATTCCGGAAAAGAGACCTGCACCAATGGATACCACCATCAAAGCAACGAAGGCGTGCATACGGGCCTTCATTACCAAAAACAGCAGCAACAGCACGGAGCCGACTGCTGTTAAAACAAGCGTTAACGTACTCAAAACTTACTGCCTTTTGTTAATGACCTCAATGGTGCTTGCGACAACACCGTCCAGCGGCTGATCGATATCCACGACCAGCACATCACTTTCATCCACGCCCGGCTCCTGCAGGGTTTCGAACTGCGTTACCAGCATCTGGGTTTTGAAGAAGTGCCCTTTACGCGCTTTCAGGCGGGTTTCAATCACGTCGAAATCGCCCTTCAGGTAGATAAAGGAGAGATTGGCGTTACCTTCACGCAGCTGGTCGCGGTAGGTCTTTTTCAGCGCGGAGCAGACAATCAGCGACACTTTATTGGTGCGCTGCATGGCAAAGGCAGCATCGTTCAGCGCCTGTAACCACGGCTTACGATCGTCGTCGTTCAGCGGCTCGCCAGAGGCCATTTTGTTGATATTGCTGCGCGGATGGAGAAAGTCACCATCAAGAAACGCGGCATGAATTTGATGCGCCACTTCGCTGGCAACGGCGGATTTACCGCTACCGGAAACGCCCATCAGGACATAAACGTGGTGATCTGGATTTGTGGTGCTCAAAGTATGTCCCTCAGTCGATTGTTACGGGTAACAGTTATCGGTAACATTGTCCTGCCGGGGCTGACGAGAAGCAATATCCAAACGTGTGCGAAGTGAATAAGTGTGAGCTAGTTCAAACTTGTCACCCTAAATAGATCCACCTGGTGACAGCGTGAAACCTAAATCTAACATTTTAGGCGTCACCGTTTCGCCACGAATGCGCGCCAGCAGGCGTTCCGCACCGATACGGCCCATGCGCTCACGCGGGGTCAGGACGCTTGCCAGACGCGGCTCCATGACCTGACCGATGTCGTGACCGTGGAAACCGGCAATCGCCATATCACCCGGGATCTTCAGCCCCAGACGCTGGCATTCAAAGGCGGCGCCGACCGCGAGGTCATCGTTGGTACAGAAGATGCCATCAAGCTGCGGATACTCGCGACGGGCCTGGCGCATCAGCTCAATGCCGGAGGTGTAGGAAGAAGACTGCTCTACCATCACGCTGTAGGGCGTTAAGCTCGCGTCGAGCATCGCCTGCTCGTATCCCTTCTGTTTGATGATAGTACGTTCATCCAGACGTGCGCCAAGATAGGCGACATGACGATGACCGCGGGCGATGATTGCTGCCGTCATCTGGCGGGCGGCTTCAAAGTTATCGAACCCGACGGCGATATCAAGACAGGGCGACTGGCTGTCCATCAGCTCGACCACCGGAATACCCGCCACTTCGATCATCTTCAGCGTGCGCGCGGTGTGGGTGCGTTCGGTCAGGATCAGGCCGTCAATGTTCCAGGAGAGCATCGACTCCAGACGTTCTTCTTCCAGTTCCGGTTTGTACCCATAGTGAGCGAGCATGGTCTGATAGCCAAAGGCGTCGGTGACGCTTTCGATGCCGCGGAGCACTTCCGCGAAGACCTGGTTGGTTAAGGAGGGGAGCAGGACGCCTACCGCACGGCTGGTCGCATTGGAGAGAATATCGGGAGCGCGGTTGGGGATATAACCCAGTTCATCGAGAGCAGCGGCAATCTTGCCACGTAACGCCACGGAAACCTGTTCCGGATTACGTAAGAAACGGCTGACCGTCATTTTAGTCACACCGACGCGATCGGCTACATCCTGAAGTACGGGTCTTTTCTTTTTCATCGTCCTGAGAGAAACCGGTAGTGATAGATTCCCTCAGTTTATCACGGACAAAGACCAACCTTCCCTGCCATTAGGGAAGGCTGGACAATTATTTACTCTTTAGACTGGCGGCAGGTCGAACAGCAGAATTTCAGCGGCGCTGTCGGCATGGACGGAGATCGCCTGCTCATCCCAGATGGCCAGACCATCGCTGGTGGTCGCTTTGGTGCCGTTGATGGTCACCTCGCCTTTTACCACCTGGATCCACACTTTGCGGTTCGCGGCGATCTGGTGCACGGACTGCTCGTCTTTCGCCAGCGCCCAGCGGTACAGCTCCATATCCTGATGCACTTTCAGCGAGCCGTCACGGGCATCCGGAGACAGAACCAGCTGTTTCCCCTGCTCGGCGTCAAAGCGACGCTGCTCGTAGCGCGGGGTGATGCCTTTGGCTTCCGGAATGATCCAGATCTGGTACAGACGCAGGCGGTCGGTTTTGCTTGGGTTGTATTCGGAGTGACGCACCCCGGTACCCGCACTCATAATCTGGAACTCACCCGCAGGAACCTGCTCTTTGTTACCCATGCTGTCCTGGTGCTCAACTGCGCCGTCCAGAACGTAGGTCAGGATTTCCATGTCTTTGTGCGGGTGGGTACCAAAGCCCTGGCCGGCATCGATCACGTCATCGTTAATCACTCGCAGTGCCGAGAAACCCATAAAGTTCGGGTCATAATAATCGGCAAACGAGAAGCTGTGCCATGAGTCCAGCCAACCATGATTTGCGTGACCGCGGTCGTTTGCTTTGCGTAAGAAGATCATTGTTTTTACCCTCAGTTCGTTTCGATGGAGTAAGTGTGGACGCAATCGACCCGGGATCATAGAGGGTGAAAATTGACTCCTCTATTCAAAATATCTGAACAAGAACAGAGGAGTCTTTCAGGCTTATCTGGAAAGGGTTACCGTGGCAGGTGAGGCCTGTTCAAAGGCCCGTTCAAGGATTTCCAGATTGGTCATCACTTCAATTTCCTTGACGTAATTAGGGGTACCTTTTGTCAGCGTCTCATACAGCGCATCGTAGACCTGCCCGTAGTCGCCGGTGCCCGGTTTGATCTCCTCTTTCACCGTTACGCCCACGTCGTTGACGTACTCCAGCACGCCCACGGACTCATCCGCCGCAAACCCCGGCTCGCCCGGCATGATGTTGGCCTTCAGGCTGGTCTCCTGCTGGTCGATGCCGTACTTGATAAACGAGCCTTTGGTGCCATGGACGATAAATTTCGGGTAGTCGATCTTCACCAGATAGCTGGTTTTGACGATCGCTTTCAGATCGCCATAGAACAGCTGGGCTTCGAAGGTATCGTCCGGGTTGGCTTTATTGCGCAGGCTGCGGATGTCGTAGGCCACATGGTCCGGACGGCCGAACAGGGAGATGATCTGGTCCATGGTGTGGACGCCGAGGCCATAGAAGGAGCCATCCTGCGGCAGGCCGGGTTTGGTCTCCGCCACCGGACGGTAGTAATCGAAGTGGCTTTCTACTTCGACGATTTCGCCCAGCTTACCGCTCTCAATCGCCTGTCTGGCGGTCAGGAAGCAGGTGTCAAAGCGACGGTTCTGATACGGGCTCACGGTCAGCCCTTTACTGCGAGCCAGCGCGAACAGCTCTTTCGCTTCGGCCATCGTCGGGGTGAAGGGTTTTTCCACCAGCACGTTTTTACCGGCTTCCAGGGCGCGTTTCGCGTACTCAAAGTGGCTGTCGGCGTGGGTGCAGACAATCACCAGCTTAACCTCGGGGTCGTTCAGGACCTCATCGAGATCGCTGGTGAAATGAATATGGGCGTACTGCGGGGACTGCTCTTCCGGTTTCGGGTGGCGGCGGAAGATGTGCGCCACATGCCAGCTGGCTTTACGGGTGAGAACATACGGAAGGTGATAGCGGGTGGTGCTTTTGCCAAATCCAATAAATGCGCAGTGTAGTGTCATAGTGGTTTTCCTGGCTTAGGTCTCTGCTTTCAACCATAGCGCAACCTGGCGGCGAAATATATTTCTATAACGAATCCTAAAATGGCGGTCGGAACCTTGATCCTGGCCGGAATTAACAGGATAAGGGGACGGCCAAAACCCCATGCTCGCGAAAGGAGTCGCGCTCATTTTCTATGGAAAGAAAATATCTCGCGTTAAATAGCGCACTTCTCTTCTGGCTGCTCGCGCTGGTGTCCTGGTGCTCAGGCGCCCTCTTCCTGACGTGGCTGTTCGCTGCATTGTCCTTACTGAGCTTTGGCACCTCCCTTCTACTTAATCAGGTCAAGATCATGTTTAAAAAGAGCAAAACCACCGAGACTGGAAAGCCAGACATCGCCCTTCCACCGGTGCCCGTCAGCGAAAAAGAGCCCACCGTTACGGAGAAACACGGCACCACGGTTATCGCCAGCGATGTGCGCTTTGAAGGTAATATCGTTTCCGGCGGGCACGTCTACGTTCACGGGACGCTTATCGGCAATATCGATTCCAGTGAGAGCCTGATAAAGATTATGCGTGGGGGCCAGGTGGAGGGGAACGTTACCTGTCGGGAGCTGATCGTGGATGGCAAGATCGTCGGCCAGTGCAGCAGCGATGTGATTGAGATCTGCGAGCATGGTCAGGTCACGGGCACCCTTGGCTATCGCACTCTGGCGGTTAAAAAAGGCGGTCAGTTTTCCGGCCAGGCTGAGCTTTTGCCGGCTGTCGCAGAAAAGAACAACGTGGTGGGTCTGATGAAAGAGAGCACCCCCGACCCGCTCGATCTCGTGCAGCTGCAAAAGCTTTAGGGCAAAAAAAAGCCAGCTGGAAGCTGGCTAAAATAATACTGGAAGCAATGTGAGCAATGTCGTGCTTTCAGGTTCCCGTGTCGGTTCTCCTGAATGCAGAGCAATAATAATCATTCTCATTCGCACTTGTCCACTCCTTTTTTGCAAAAAATGCTTGTTGACTCACATTTCAAACTCATGGATGTTGAAAAGGAACCTAACTGACTGAGGAAGAAGGAATGAGTGAGATAGTGATACGCCACGTTGAAGCCGCCGATGCCGAAGCTTTACGCCTGCTGAATGCCCATCCGGGGGTTTATCACGACACTCTACAGCTTCCTCATCCATCGATGGACATGTGGAAGGAACGCGTGGCCGCAAAACCGGGCAGGCGCCATCTGGTAGCCTGCCTGGACGGACAGGTTATCGGGCATCTGGTGCTGGACGTGATGGAAAATCCACGCCGCAGCCATGTCGCGACGTTCGGAATCGGAGTTTCAGCCGAGGTGCAAGGCCGCGGCGCGGGCAGCGCGTTGATGCGGGAGATGATCAACCTGTGCGACAACTGGCTGCGCATCGAGCGCATCGAGCTGACGGTGTTTGTCGACAATCCCTCTGCCATCGCCCTGTATCGTAAATACGGCTTTGTGGTGGAAGGCACCGGGAAGAAGTTCGCCCTGCGTAACGGCGAGTATGTGGATGCGCACTTTATGGCGCGCATCAGGTAAGCATTGCCGGGTGGCGGCTTCGCCTTACCCGGCCTACGGTTATGGATACCTCTCCCCATTGGGGAGAGGGAAAAGGTTTAATACCCCGCCGTCAAATCATCTACTGAACGCGGATCCGATGCCCCATACAGCGCGCCATCCGGCCCGACCATAATGCTCTGGGTGCTGCCCATCGCCTCTTTCACCACCACTTTTTGCCCGCGCTGCTCCAGCAGTTTCAGGGTGTCCGGACTAAAGCCCTTCTCCACCCGTAGCTCATCCGGCAGCCACTGGTGATGGAAGCGCGGCGCGTTGGTGGCCTCTGCCACGTTCATCCCGTAATCGATGCTGTTGACCACCATCTGCAGCACGGTGGTGATAATGCGGCTGCCGCCTGGGCTGCCGGTCACCAGCCAGGTTTTGCCATCTTTCACCACGATGGTCGGTGACATCGACGACAGCGGACGCTTCTTCGGCCCGACGGCGTTGGCATCCCCGCCCACCAGCCCGTAGACGTTCGGCACGCCCGGTTTGGCGGAGAAGTCGTCCATCTCGTTGTTGAGCAGAATACCGCTGTTACCTGCCACGATCCCGGTACCAAAGGTGGTGTTGAGCGTATAGGTCACCGCCACCGCGTTACCGTCTTTATCCACCACCGAGAAGTGGGTGGTCTGGTTGCTCTCGTACGGCGCCAGTTTGCCCGGGCGGATCTCGCTAGAGGGTTTGGCTTTGTTGATATCGATCTGGTCAGCCAGGGTTTTGGCATAGGCTTTATTGGTCAGCGCCTGCCACGGCACCTTGACGAAATCCGGGTCACCCAGATACTCCGAGCGGTCAGCGTAGGCATATTTTTCCGCCTCGGCCATCACCTGCATGGTATCGGCACTGCCGAAACCAAACTTATGCAGATCGAAGTTCTCGAGGATGTTGAGGATCTGCACGATGTGGATCCCGCCGGAAGACGGCGGCGGCATGGAGTAGACCTGATACCCGCGATAGTCCCCGCTAATCGGCGTGCGCTCCACGGCTTTGTACTCCGCGAGATCGGCTTTGGTGATCAGCCCGCCGTTCTTGCTCATCTCTTCGGCAATCTGGTCGGCAATGACCCCTTTATAGAAGGCGTCCGGGCCGTTCTCGGCAATCATCTCCAGACTTTTGGCGAGGTTGGTCTGCACCAGCTTGTCACCCTTCTTCAGCGGCTCGCCCTCCTTCCAGAAGATCGCTTTGCTGCTCTCATGGTTAGGGAGCACTTCACTGCCGTAGGTTTTCAGATCGTCGGCCAGGGCGTCGTTGACCTCAAAACCGTCGCGCGCCAGCTTGATGGCCGGCTGGACCACTTTGTTCAGCGGCAGGGTGCCGTACTTATCCAGCGCCAGCGAGAAGCCCGCAACCGTACCCGGTGTGCCGGTCGCCAGATGGGAGGTGAGGGATTTTTTACTGTCGGCGTTGCCCTGCTCGTCGAGGAACATGTCGCGCGTGGCCTGGGAGGGGGCCATTTCACGGAAGTCGATCGCCGTGGTCACGCCATCTTTGGTACGCAGCATCATAAAACCGCCGCCGCCGAGGTTACCCGCCTGCGGGTGCGTCACTGCCAGCGCATAGCCGACCGCCACCGCCGCATCCACCGCATTACCGCCCTGTTTGAGGATATCCACCCCTACCTGGGTGGCGAGGGCATCCACCGAAGAGACCATCCCCTTCTGCGCCCGCACGGGATGGAACACATCTTCTTCCACGCCGTAGGAGACCGGGGGCGCGGCAGGCGGATTCGCTGCCACGCAAAACGTACCGCCTGCCGTCAGGGCAGCAATCGCTACCCAGCGTAAAAACGTTGGTTTCATCATTGTTATTCTCCAGGTACAGGGACTCATGCTCCCGCTTAAGCCTGGTTCATAACTCTTAAAAAATCATCGTAGTGCAGGATCGGAGGTAAACTTAAAGGAGGCCTCAGAAGGAGGGAGTAACAATGAAACGACTGATTCTTGTTGCGGCGTTACTGCCGTTTGCCGTGCTCGCGCAGCCCATCAACACCCTGAACAACCCCAACCAGCCGGGCTATCAAAACCCCAGCCAGCAGCGGATGCAAAATCAGATGATGATCCAGCAGCAGCAACAGACAGGGATGCTCAATCAGCAGCTGCAGACGCAGACCCGCGTCCAGCAGCAGCATCTGCAAACGCAGATGAACAACAACACCCTGCGGGTTCAGCAGAGCCAGCCGGGCGTGCAGGTTCTGCCTAACACCAGCGGCGGGATGCTCAGCGGCGTAGAGTCTTCGGGCGGTGTGCAGCAGCAACATATGCTGCCGCAGCAGCAGAACGGCTCTATGCTGAATAACCCTTAGGGCTGGAAGTCCGGGCCTATCAGGGCTATCGCATCGGTACAGATACAATCCACGCCCCAACGCAGCAGCTCCGCTGCCCGCTGGGGCTGGTTGACGGTATAGACCAGGATATGCAGGCCAGCGGCCTTAATTGCCTTCACCCGCGCCTCATCCAGCAGACGATGGTTGAGATGAAGCGACACGCAGCCCAGCCGGGTGGTTAGCTCGCGCCAGTCTTCACGCCACTCATCCAGCAGTAAACCACGCGGCAGCTCGGGTGCTGCTACCTGCGCCGCTTCCAGGGCGTCGATCTCAAAGGATGACAGTAGCGGTGCGGTCATGCCTTCCCACAGCTCACGTGCCGCCAGCGCAATCACTTTGCCGGTGAGCGGTCCCGTGCCGGTGGTCGGCTTGATTTCGATATTGGCCATCATCCTTAGCTTCCGGCAGCGGTCGGCCACTTCAGCCAGCAGCGGCAAAGGCTCGCCTTTGAACTCCCCGCTGAACCAGCTTCCGGCATCCACCTTCAGCAGATCGCGCCACGGCAGTTCACCCGCCACGCCCCAGCCGTTGCTGGTGCGCTCGAGGTTGTCATCGTGCAGAAGGAAGATCTCCCCGTCCTGCGACAGTTTGGCGTCGAATTCGATCATGGTGTGGCCGTAGCGCGCACCGACGTCAATCGCCGCCAGGGTGTTCTCCGGTGCCAGTTTACCGCCGCCACGGTGGGCGACGATGTGGGGATAAGGCCAGTAACTCATACACGTTGTCCTGTTTCGCCATCGAATAAATGCAGATGATTTTCCGGCAGATGCAACCACAGCGTGCTGCCCGCTTTCGGGCGCTCCTGATGCGACATACGCACCACCAGCTTCTGCTCGCCCCAGCGTCCGTGCGCCAGGTTATCGGCACCCAGCATCTCGAGGGTATCCATTACCAGCGGCACCCCGCCTTCCGACTGGGAGCTTAGCGCAATATGTTCCGGGCGGATACCCAGCGTCATTTTGCGTCCGGCATAGCCGCGATAGAACCAGTTGATCGGCAGCGCCATGCCGCTCTCCAGTTCAAAATGGGTCCCCGCGGCGCTGATGCGCCCCTCCAGCAGGTTCATTGCCGGGCTACCGATAAAGCTCGCCACAAAGCGGCTGGCGGGCTTTTCATACACCTCCACCGGGGTGCCAATCTGCTCGGCAATGCCTTTGTTCATCACCATCACCCGCTGGGCGAGGGTCATGGCTTCCACCTGATCGTGGGTGACGTAGAGTGAAGTCGTTTTCAGGCGACGGTGCAGGTGCTGCAGCTCGAGGCGCATCTGCACGCGCAGTTTGGCATCGAGATTAGAGAGCGGTTCATCGAACAGGAACACCGCCGGATCGCGCACGATGGCGCGGCCCATCGCCACGCGCTGACGCTGGCCACCGGAGAGCTCGCGCGGGCGGCGCTTCAGCAGACCATCCAGCTCCAGAATGCGCGCCGCCTCTTTGACGCGCTCGTCGATATGGCTTTTGCCCATGCCGCGGATTTTCAGCCCCCAGGCCATGTTCTCCTCCACGCTCATGTGCGGATAGAGGGCGTAGTTCTGGAACACCATCGCAATCCCGCGGTCTTTCGGCTCCATCTCGGTGACGCGCTGGCGGTCAATCCAGATATCCCCGGACGTTACGCGCTCCAGCCCCGCCACCATCCGCAGCAGGGTGGATTTGCCGCAGCCGGACGGGCCGACCATCACGATAAATTCCCCGTCCGCCACGTCGAGCGTTAACGGCTGAATGACCTGGGTTTTGCCATCCCAGCTTTTGGTGACTGCCTGTAATTTTAAACCTGCCATTTTATTTCTCGCTATCGACCAGGCCGCGGACAAACGCACGCTGCATGGCTAAAACAATGACTACGGGAGGGATAAGGGTGAGCAGCATCGCCGCCATCACCTGGTTCCAGAGGGTGGTGCCTTCGCCGGTTGAAATCATCCCTTTGATGCCCGCCACGGCGGTGCCGAGATTGACGTCCTGGACAATCAGCAGCGGCCACAGATACTGGTTCCAGCCGTAGATAAAGGTGATAACAAACAGCGCCGCGAGGTTGGTTTTCGACAGCGGCAGCACGATGTCGCGGAAAAAGCGCATCGGCGAGGCACCGTCGATACGCGCCGCCTCAATCAGCTCGTCCGGCAGGGTCATAAAGAACTGACGGAACAGGAAAGTGGCGGTGGCCGAGGCCATCAGCGGCAGGGTTAACCCCGCATAGCTGTCGAGCATCCCGAGGTTGGCGATCACCTCCACCGTCGGGAAGATACGCACCTCCACAGGCAGCATCAGGGTGATAAAGATCATCCAGAAGAACAGGTTGCGCAGCGGAAAGCGGAACCAGACGATGGCAAACGCCGACAGCATCGACACCGTGATTTTGCCCACCGTGATGCCGAACGCCATGATGAAGCTGTTGAGCATCATCAGCCAGAACGGGGCGCTGTTAACGCCGACGCCCTGGGTCCAGATGGTCGCCATGTTCTCAAAGAGATGCCCGCCCGGGACCAGCGTCATCGGGGTTTCAAAGATGGCGTTGCGATCCAGCGTGGCGGCGACGAAGGCCACGTACAGCGGGAACAGGATGACGATGATGCCCAAAATCAGCATGGTATGGCTGAAAATCGTCAGCCCGCGACGGTTCTCAATCATTGGTAGCGCACCTTACTTTCGACATAGCGGAACTGCACCACCGTGAGGATGATGACGAGGAACATCAGCACCACCGACTGGGCGGCAGAGGCCGAGAGATCCAGACCGGCAAAACCTTCGCGATAGATCTTGTAGATAAGCGTGGTGGTGGCCTGTACCGGGCCGCCGGCGGTGGCGGCGTCGATCACCGGGAAGGTGTCGAAGAAGGCGTAGACCAGGTTGACCACCAGCAGGAAGAAACTCACCGGGGCGATCAGCGGCAGCGCCAGCCTGAAGAAGCGGCGGACCGGGCCTGCGCCGTCAATCGCCGCGGCTTCTACCAGCGAGCGCGGAATGGACTGCAGCGCGGCAAAGAAGAACAGGAAGTTGTAGCTGATCTGCTTCCACACCGAGGCGAAGACCACCAGGAACATCGCCTGACCGCTATTCTGGGCATGGTTCCAGTCATAGCCGAACTCGCCAAGGAAATGGGTGATCAGTCCGCGCCCCGGGTTAAACAGGAAGATCCACAGCACGGCGGCGACCGCCGGCGCTACGGCATAGGGCAGCAGCATCAGGGTTTGATACAGACGGCTGCCGCGCACCACGTAATCCACCAGCGCGGCGAAAAACAGCGAGGCGAGAAGACCGCTGACGGTGACCAGGGTGCTGAATTTGATCGTCGTCCAGAAGGCATCGAGATAGTAGCTGTCGTGCCACAGGGCGGCGAAGTTATCCAGGCCGACGAACTGGCTGGAGAGCCCGAACGGATCGACGCTCTGTACCGAGTACCACAGCGCTTCGCCCGCAGGCCAGATAAAGAAGATGACGGTGATGACCAGTTGCGGCGCGACCAGCAGGTACGGCAGCCAACGGGAACGGAACACCGGACGGGAAGATGACATGGGGATTGAGTTCCTGAACAGCGCCGGATGGCGCTACGCTTATCCGGCCTACAGGTTCGCGTAGGCCGGGTAAGGCGAAGCCGCCACCCGGCATTTCACATTACGATTTGGTCGACTGCTCAAAGCGGCGCAGCAGTTGGTTGCCACGCTCTACTGCAGCATCCAGTGCCTGCTGTGGGGATTTCTTACCGGTCCACACGCTCTCCAGCTCTTCATCCACGATGGTACGGATTTGCGGCATGTTGCCCAGGCGCAGGCCTTTGGTGTACGGCAACGGTGGCTTGTTCAGCATCTGGCGCGTGGCGATGTCTGCGCCCGGGTTTTTGTCGTAGAAGCCCTGCTCGCGGGTCAGGTCATACGCGGCTTTGGTGATCGGCAGATAGCCGGTCTTCTGGTGCCATTCGGCTGCGTTTTCCGGTTTTGCCAGGAAGTCGAGGAACTCCGCTACGCCCTTATAGGTGTCCTTGTCTTTACCCTGCATCACCCACAGGCTGGCCCCGCCGATGATGGCGTTCTGCGGCGCGCCTTTCGAGTCGGCATCGTACGGCATCATGCCCACGCCGTAGTTGAATTTGGCGTAGTGGCGGATATCCGCCAGCGAGCCGGAAGAGGCGGTGGTAATCGCGCAATCGCCGCTGTAGAACTTCTCGGTAGATTCGTCTTTACGCCCGAAGTAGCTGAAATCGCCCTTCTTGTTCAGCTCCTGCAACAGAGCGATATGCTTCACCTGCTCCGGCTTGTTGAATTCCAGTACCGCATTGGTGCCGTTGAAACCGTTGTTCTCAGTGGCGACCGGCTGGCCATGCCAGGCGCTGAAGTTCTCGATCTGGATCCAGCCCTGCCAGCCGCTGGCGTAGCCGCACTTCATCCCCGCCGCTTTCAGCTTCGCGGTGTACTCGGCCAGATCCTGCCAGGTTTTTGGCGGCTGCTCAGGATCTAAACCGGCTTTTTTGAAGGCGTCTTTGTTGTAGTACAGCACCGGGGTGGAGCTGTTAAACGGCTGAGAGAGCAGATGGCCGGATTTGGAATCGGTGTAGTAACCGGAGACGGTCGGCACGAATTGGGATTCGTCGAAGTTGATGCCCGCGTCCTTAAACACTTCATAGACCGGCTTGATGGCTTTAGAGGCCATCATAGTGGCGGTGCCAACTTCGTAAACCTGTAACAGCGCCGGGGCGTTGCCGGTACGGAATGCGGCGATACCCGCGCTCAGGCTCTGCTCGTAGTTGCCTTTGTACACCGGCACAATTTTGTAATCCGGATGGGTGTCGTTGAAACGTTGCGCCAGGGAGTCAACTTCTTTACCCAACTCCCCTTCCATGGAATGCCAGAACGGAATAGTGGTGACGGCCATTGCGTTAGTCGCAAAAACCAGACCCATTGCCAGACCCAAAGCTGTGTGTCGTAACGATGTCATTGTCATCTCTCTTATTGTGCCGGATGCGCGATATCACGCGTTTTGTGCTCGCGAGGTAACATGACATGCTCGAATTACAGAAAAATAACCGTTTGTTTACAGAGATATGACAGCAGGAGGTCAGAGGGATGATGGAAATATGAAGGGGATGTGCGGCAAAAAAAGCCAGGTGGCGGCTTCGCCTTACCCGGCCTACGTATGGCACGCTGTTGTAGGCCCGGTAAGCGTAGCGCCGCCGGGCAACACAGACGGCTCAACCGCCTAAATACGCACTCCGCACCGCTTCGTTCGCCAGCAGCGCGTCACCGGTGTCTTCCAGCACCACGCGGCCATTCTCCAGCACGTAGCCGCGATCCGCGAGCTTCAGCGCCTGGTTGGCGTTCTGCTCCACGAGGAAGATGGTCATCCCTTCGCTACGCAGCTGTTCGATGGTGTCGAAGATCTGCTGGATGATGATCGGCGCCAGCCCGAGCGAAGGTTCGTCGAGCAGCAGCAGACGCGGCTGGCTCATCAGCGCGCGGCCGATAGCCAGCATCTGCTGTTCCCCGCCGGACATGGTGCCTGCCCGCTGAATACGGCGCTCAAACAGGCGCGGGAAGAGATCGTAGACGCGCTTGATGCGGGTCTGGAACTGCTCGCGCTCGGCAAAGAAGCCGCCCATCGCCAGGTTCTCTTCTACCGTCATACGCGAGAAGACGCGACGCCCTTCCGGGACTATCGCCACCGCTTCGCGCATGATTTTCGCCGTCTGCCAGTCGGTAATGTCTTTACCATCAAAGACGATACGTCCGCTGGTGGCGCGCGGATCGCCGCACAGGGTACCGAGCAGCGTGGTTTTCCCCGCGCCGTTAGCCCCGATCAGGGTGACGATTTCACCCTGATTGATGTGCAGGCTGACGTCGTGCAGGGCCTGGATCTTGCCGTAATGCGCATTGACCTTGTCGAACGTTAACATCGCTTTTTCCATCTTATGCCTCACCAAGGTATGCGCGGATCACGTCCGGGTTGTTGCGAATCTCTTCCGGCGTACCGTTCGCCAGCGGCGTGCCCTGGTTCACCACGTAGATGCGGTCAGAAATGCCCATCACCAGTTTCATATCATGCTCAATCAGCAGGATGGTGGTGTCGTGATGGTCACGCAGTTCGACGATCAGCTCGTCCAGCTCTTTGGTCTCTTTCGGGTTCAGCCCCGCCGCCGGTTCGTCGAGCATCAGGATCTCCGGCTGCGTTACCATGCAGCGGATAATCTCCAGACGACGCTGATCGCCGTAGGCCAGGTTGCTGGCCTGACGGTTGGCGTGCTGCAGCAGGCCGATACGGTCGAGCCAGGTGGCGGCGCGATCCAATGCTTCGTCCTGCGCCCGGCGAAACGCCGGGGTTTTCAGCAGGCCGGCGAAGAGCCCGGTTTTCAACTGCTGATGCTGCGCCACCAGCAGGTTCTCAATTACCGTCATCTCGCGGAACAGACGCACGTGCTGGAAGGTACGCACCACGCCCATGCGGGCAATCTGCTGGCCCGGTAAGCCTTCGAGGTGCTGATCGCGCAGCATGATGGTACCGCCCGTCGGCTTGTAGAAACCGGTCAGACAGTTAAAGACCGTGGTTTTACCGGCACCGTTCGGGCCGATCAGGGAGACAATCTCTTTCTGGTGCAGATCCAGCGAGACGTTGTTGACCGCCAGCAGGCCGCCAAAACGCATCATCAGGCCGTTAACGGATAATAATGGCTGACTCATGCCTGCTCTCCTTTCGCTTGCCCGTTTTTCAGTTTCAGCTGTGGACGGGTCATCGGCAGCAAGCCCTGCGGACGCCAGATCATCATCAGTACCATCAAACCACCCAGCATCAGCATGCTGTATTCGTTAAAGTCACGCATCAGCTCACGGGAGACCACCAGCAGGACAGCCGCGAGAATCACCGCGAACTGCGAGCCCATCCCGCCGAGCACTACAATCGCCAGCACGAAAGCTGACTCCGCAAAGGTGAAGGATTCCGGGCTGACAAAGCCCTGACGCGCGGCAAACAGGGTTCCGGCGAAACCGGCAAACGCGGCGCTGATGGTAAAGGCGGTCAGCTTGATGCGGGTCGGGTTCAGGCCCAGGGAGCGACAGGCGATCTCATCTTCACGCAGCGCTTCCCACGCACGGCCCAGCGGCATGCGCAGCAGACGGTTAATCACGAACAGGGTGATGACCACCAGCAGCAGCGCCACCAGATAGAGCCAGATCACGCGGTCGGACGGGTCGTACTTGATACCAAAGAAGTTGCTGAAGGTGTCCCAGCCGCCTTCACGCGCGGAACGGCTGAACTCCAGGCCGAAGAAGGTCGGTTTCGGGATCTGGCTGATACCGTTCGGGCCGCCGGTCACTTCGGTATTGTTGAGCAGCAGGATACGGACGATTTCACCGAAGCCTAAGGTCACAATCGCCAGATAGTCGCCGCGCAGACGCAGCACCGGGAAACCAAGCAGGAAACCGGCGGCAGCAGAGACCAGCCCCGCCAGCGGCAGACAGGTCCAGAAGCCGAGACCGTAATAGTGGTTCAGCAGGGCGAAGGTGTAAGCGCCGATGGCGTAGAAGCCGCCGTAGCCCAGCACCAGCAGGCCGGACAGGCCCACCACCACGTTCAGACCGAGGCCGAGGATCACGTAAATCATGGTCAGGGTGGCGATATCCACCGTGCCACGGGAGACCACGAACGGCCAGGCCACGGCAGCCACCAGCAGCGCCACCAGGAACAGCTTCTGTTTGACGGTCGAGCCGTCAATCGCTGGCAGGACAAACTTCGGCCCGGAGACGCTTTTCAGTGTCTTCTGGAACACCGGACGCAGCAGCTGGAAGAAGAAGACCACCGCGGTGCCGACAAAGACCCACTGCCAGCGGATATCCGACGCGGAATCCACTACCAGCTTAGTGCCGCTCAGCTCCAGCTGAACGCCCATAAAGACGGCCGCCAGGATAAAGAACATCGCCGCTGAGAGCAGCGCCATGGCAAAATGCATCGGTTTCATACTTTCTCTACCTCCGGACGACCCAGAATACCGGTAGGCATGACCAGCAGAACCAGAATCAGCAGGGCAAACGACACCACGTCTTTATATTCGGTACTCAGGTACGCAGAGGAGAGCGCTTCGGCCACGCCGAGGATCAGGCCGCCGATCATGGCACCTGGAATACTGCCGATCCCGCCCAGCACCGCTGCGGTAAAGGCTTTCATCCCGGCCATAAAGCCGATGTACGGGTTGATTACGCCGTAGAACTGACCGAGGAGCACGCCAGCCACCGCCGCCATCGCCGCACCAATCACGAAGGTCAGGGCAATCACGCGGTCGGTGTTGATACCCAGCAGGCTCGCCATCTTCAGGTCTTCCGCGCAGGCGCGACAGGCGCGGCCCATGCGGGAGTAGCGGATGAAAAGGGTCAGCGCCAGCATGGCGAGGAAGGTGACAATCCAGATCACCAGCTGCATGGTGGTGATCGACGCCGAGAAGTTCTCGCTGGCCCCGACAATCCACTGGCCGTTGAACAGGCTTGGCAGCGCCACGTCGCGTGAGCCTTCGGTCAGGCTGACGTAGTTTTGCAGGAAGATGGACATCCCGATGGCGGAGATCAGCGCGATCAGGCGCTTGGAGCTGCGCACGGGCCGGTAGGCCACGCGTTCGATGCTCCAGCCGTAGGCACTCGCAATTACAATCGCGCCGACAAACCCGGCAGCCACCAGCAGCCAGCTGCTGTCGATGCCCATCATCATCAGCGCGGCGATAATCATAAAGGAGACATAGCTGCCGATCATGTACACCTCGCCGTGGGCGAAGTTGATCATGCCGATAATGCCGTACACCATCGTATAGCCGATGGCGATCAGTGCATAGGTGCTTCCCAGCGTGACGCCGTTAAACATCTGCTGCAAAAAATAGAGAAACTGCTCGGACATAAGATAACCTTTCTATTCCCGCCCGGTCCTGCCGGGCGGTGGGATAATGATTATTTGGCGACCGAGGATGAACCGTCGGCGTGCCACTTAAAGACACCAAACTCAAATCCCTTCAGATCGCCTTTCTCGTCCCAGTTCAGCGGCCCAATCACGGTGTCAGCCCCGTGTGCTTTTAAATCTTTAATCAGATCCTGCGGTTCTTTGCTGCCGGTACGATCCATGGCGGTCGCCAGAGACTGCACGGCGGCATAGGTGATCCACACGTATGGACCACTCGCGTCTTTCTTCTCCGCTTTCAGGGCATCGACGATAGCAGCGTTGGCCGGATCCTGGTCATAGCGTTTTGGCATTGTCACCAGCATGCCTTCGCCCGCGTCGCCCGCGATGTTCGACAGCGAGGCGTTACCCACCCCTTCCGGGCCCATAAACTGGGTTTTCAGGCCGACAGCACGGGCCTGGCGCAGCATCTGGCCCATTTCCGGGTAGTAGCCGCCGTAGTAAACGAAGTCGATGTTCTCTTTCTGCAGACGCGCCAGCAGCGCCGAGAAGTCTTTCTCGCCCGCAGTGATGCCGTCGAAGAAGACGACGTTCGCGCCGCCTTTTTTCAGGCCGTCCTGCACCGAGCGAGCCAGCCCTTCACCGTACTGCTGCTTATCGTGAATGATAGCGATGCGCTGCGGCTTGACGGTTTCGATGATGTATTTCGCCGCGGTGGGTCCCTGGGAGGAGTCAAGACCGGCGGTACGCATGATGTACTGATAGCCGCGCTGGGTCAGTTCAGGGTTAGTAGCGCCCGGCGTGATCATCAGGATGCCTTCGTCTTCATAGATGTCGGACGCAGGCTGGGTAGAGGACGAGCAGAGATGGCCAATCACATACTGAATGCCATCGTTAACAATTTTGTTGGCGACGGCGACGGCTTGTTTCGGGTCACAGGCATCGTCATATTCCACGCCGACCAGTTTGTCACCCTTAATGCCGCCTTTGGCGTTGATGTCCTTAATGGCCTGGCGCGCGCCGTTGAACTCCATATCGCCCCACTGGGCAACAGGGCCGGATAACGCCCCTACCACGGCAACTTTAATATCTTCCGCCATAGCTGACTGCGAAATCGCCAGTGCAACCATCCCCGCGACTAATGTTTTCGCGTTCATTCTCATCCAGGAATCCCCATTCGTGACGTGATGTATATATTTTGTTTTATTATGGTTAAAAAGCATTCTGTACTTTTATTAAACAACGCAACTTTTGCTATTGCCTTTAATGGTTTAGCGCAGTTTTTTGCCTAAAACCAGACTAAAATCTCTATATTTCAGGCTATTAAGCAAAGATAATATTCTGAAATCAGGCAGAGATAAACAAATAAAAGCGCGAGTTGCAGCATAAAATAACGGTACAAAGCGCCGAATAAAACGCTGCCTTTTAGGTTAAAATTCTGCTTATTTTTCGATCCCTGCGTTTTAAGACTACGCAACGTAACGCTAAAAAAGTAATCAGCTGGGGAATGGGTTTAAAAAGTGGAAGCGTCTGACAGAATAAATTGAGACACTGCCAGCACTCTTTTTGATTTGGACAAGCGGCTAATGAAACTGACCATCCACCGTCTGGAGAAATTTAGCGACCAGGATCATATCGACCTCAACAAGATCTGGCCGGAATATTCTCCCTCCTCGCTCACCGTTGATGAAACACACCGTATTTATGCTGCGCGCTTTAACGAGCGGCTGTTAGGGGCGGTGCGGGTAACGCTGAGCGGTACGCAAGGAGCGCTGGACTCCCTGCGCGTGCGGGAGGTCACCCGCCGTCGCGGCGTGGGGCAATATTTGATTGAAGAAGTGATGCGCGATAACCCGAGCGTGGCCTCGTGGTGGATGGCGGATGTCGGCGTGGAAGACAGGGGCGTGATGGCAGCCTTTATGCAGGCCCTGGGGTTTACGGCGCAAAGCAACGGGTGGGAAAAGCATTAAAAAAATGCCCGGTGGCGCTACGCTTACCGGGCCTACGACGTGCTATATGTAGGCCGGGTAAGGCGAAGCCGCCACCCGGCGCTAACATCACTTAGCGTCGGTTGCTGTACCATTGGCATGCCAGTCAAACACGCCGAACTCAAAGCCTTTCAGATCGCCCTTCTCATCCCATGACAGCGGCCCCATCACGGTCTCAACGGAGTTCGCTTTCAGCCAGGTGGCGATGTCAGCCGGTTCCGCAGACTGATTCAGGCCCGCCTGCAGAGTTTGCAGCGCAGCGTAGGTGGTCCAGACGAACGCGCCGCTTGGATCCTGTTTCTTAGCTTTGATCGCGTCTACGATCGGTTTGTTGGCTGGAACCTGGTCGTAATTCTTCGGTTTGGTGACCAGCAGGCCTTCAGCCGATTCACCGGCGATGTTAGACAGGGAGACGTTCGCCACCCCTTCCGGGCCCATGAACTGCGTTTTCAGACCGGCAGCACGCGCCTGACGCAGGAGCTGGCCCATCTCCGGGTGGTAACCACCGTAGTAGACGAAATCGATGTTCTCTTTCTTCAGACGCGCCACCATGGTAGAGAAATCTTTCTCACCGGCGGTAATACCGTCGAAGAACACCACGTTGGCATTGGATTTTTTCAGGTTGTCTTGCACGGAACGCGCCAGGCCTTCACCGTACTGCTGCTTGTCATGGACAATGGCGATACGCTGCGGCTTCACTTTATCGACAATATATTTCGCGGCGGTTGGGCCCTGGTCAGAGTCCAGACCGGTAGTACGCATCACCATCTTGTAGCCACGGGCGGTCAGTTCCGGCGCGGTGGCGGCAGGAGTGATCATCAGAATGCCTTCGTCTTCGTAGATGTCAGACGCAGGCTGCGTGGAGGAGGAGCACAGGTGGCCGATCACGTATTTGATGCCGTCGTTGACCACTTTGTTGGCGACTGCAACCGCTTGTTTCGGGTCACAGGCATCATCATATTTTACGATCTGCAGCTTTTCGCCTTTGATACCGCCCTTGGCATTAATGTCGGCAACCGCCTGCTCTGCACCGGTGAACTCCTGATCGCCGTACTGCGCTACCGGACCGGACATGGCGCCAACCACGGCCACTTTGATATCCGCCTGAGCCATGGTGCTGAATGCCAACGCGATACATCCTGCCAGTAAGGCTTTACCCTTCATATTCATCCTGAGAATCCCCATTGTGATGGTTATTGTGTTTGTTGTGATGTTGTTTTATGGCGCTTTATTTCGATTATGCGTCTGCTGTACGCGCCTTTTCAGCATACTCTGCTAAAACATACCCCATTTTTATCTATTTGGAATAGCTATTTTGAAATGTATATAAGGTAAGCGAGGCTTTAACGAGTCAGCGCACAACAGTTCGATAAGTGTTTGCGAGGAGAAGGGAATTCGCGAGAAGAGGCGCTAAAAAAACAAAACCCCCGAATCTGCATTCGAGGGTTATCGGGGACTTCGCGAAAATTACGCTTCGATAGCGGCGCGAAGTTTTTTCATGGCGTTTTTCTCAAGCTGACGCACACGTTCAGCGGAGACACCGTAGCGATCGGCCAGCTCCTGCAGGGTGGACTTGTTGTCTTCGTCCAGCCAGCGGGCACGGATAATATCCTGGCTACGCTCGTCGAGACCTTCCATTGCAAAGGTCAGCTTGTTGGCGGCCTGCTCTTCCCAGTTGTCGTCTTCAATGCCGTCGGCAAAGTTGGACGATTTATCCTGCAGATACAGGACCGGGGCCATCGGCTGGCTGTCTGACGCATCGTCGTCAGAGGACATATCAAAGGTCATGTCCTGCGCGGCCATACGGGATTCCATCTCGCGCACGTCTTTGCTGGAAACACCCAGCTCGCGGGCAACCATTTCTACTTCATCCTGGTTAAACCAGCCCAGACGCTGCTTGGTTTTACGCAGGTTAAAGAACAGTTTACGCTGTGCTTTAGTGGTCGCGACCTTCACGATACGCCAGTTACGCAGCACGTATTCGTGGATTTCCGCTTTGATCCAGTGCACGGCGAAGGAGACCAGACGCACACCCACTTCCGGGTTGAAGCGACGCACCGCCTTCATCAGGCCGATGTTGCCTTCCTGGATCAGGTCAGCCTGCGGCAGGCCGTAGCCCGCGTAGTTACGAGCAACGTGAACAACAAAGCGCAGGTGAGACAGGATCAGCGTCTTAGCTGCTTCCAGATCGCCCTGGTAATGCAGCTTTTCAGCAAGCTCCTTTTCTTCCTCGGCCGTTAACATCGGCCAGGTGTTCGCAGCCCGGATATATGATTCCAGGTTACCAACAGGGGCTAAAGCTAAAGTTTGCATTTCTTTGGTCATTCATTCCTCTCAATCGATTCTTTCTGGCGGCGGT
Organism: Leclercia sp. TB492; assembly: GCF_049974505.2. Lineage (NCBI taxonomy): Bacteria > Pseudomonadati > Pseudomonadota > Gammaproteobacteria > Enterobacterales > Enterobacteriaceae > Leclercia > Leclercia sp. TB492. Next base: position 4,392,974 of record NZ_CM127572.1, read on the forward strand.
TTGTCCCCATCAGGCAACGAACATGCCAGAATTAATGAGCAACGAGAATATCATTCACTCTTTTATCAGACAGTGATTTTATCCACAAGTTCCGAGTGAAACTGTGAATAAATTACGCACAAAATGTGACATGGGGATGATTATGCGGGGTAAGAGACAACAGGGGCTCTTTCCCTGCACGGTGATTCTCAATGCAGGGAAAGATTATACCAGAGATTTTTTAGTCAGGGGTAAAGTGACGTAAATGTTGCACAGTCGCTAACCATGCTGCGATCCAGCCGATCATCGAGCACACCAGCAGCAGCAACAGGCACTCATCGAATGCTAAGCCACTGATATTAAACTTAGTTCCGAAAACCTGCGCCACGTCGGTGACCGCTGCGGAAAGACGCATCACCAAAATTTCTGACAAAATCAGTGAAAGAAATGCGCCGGAAAAACCGAGCAGTGCGCCGCCATACAGGAACGGGCGCAGGATAAAACCGTCGGTTGCGCCGATCAGCTTTTGCACGTTGATGGTATCGCGACGGGCGAAGATGCTCAGACGGACGCTGTTGCCGATAACGAGGAACACCGCCGCGACCATCAGCACGCCGATCATTGCCGCCACGCGCCCGACAAGGCCGGTCAGCGCCGTCAGACGGGCAAACCAGCTGTCATCCATCCGCACTTCATCGATGCCGTTGATGCGGGAGACGCGATCGCGCAGGGTGTTCAGCGACTCGGTGCCCTGGAAGTCCAGTTTCGGGATCACCACCGCCACTGCGGGCAGGGGGTTCTCCTCCAGCATATCCAGCGCGCCGCCAAAGCCGGACCAGTTGCGGAACTCGCCCAGCGCCTCATCCCGCGACAGGTAGTTTACCTTCTCAACGCCCTGCTCCGCCTGCAGCTGCCCCACCACCTGCGCCGCCGCGTTATCGTCGAGCGCTTTGTCGAGATAAACGGTAATCTGCGGGGAGGGATAGTACTGCGACGCCGCCTGGTTAACGTTTTTGTAGACCATGTAGCAGACGCTGGGCAGGGTCAGGGAGATGGCGATCACCATCACCGTCAGGAAGGTGGCCAGCGGTTTGCTTTTCAGATCCTGCAGCGCACCCTGGAAGGCGTACCGCACCTGCTCGTTAAAGACGTTGGACTTGCGCGAGTTGGGTTTTGGCGCGGCTTTGCTGCGCTTCGGCGCATTGCGGTTGCCATCGCCCGGGCCGCCCGCCGATTTACGAAAACGGTCAAGCTTGCTGCCAAACTGCCGCATCTGGTTTATTGCGTCACGCTTATTCACCGAGGCCTCCGTGCAAATGACCGTCGCTCAGCGTCAGCATGCGGTACGAACGACGGGAGATAAGCCCCATGTCGTGCGTCGCCATCAGTACTGTCACCCCAACGCGGTTAAACTCCTCAAACAGACGCAGGATCCCTTCGGAAAGGGCGTCGTCCAGGTTACCGGTAGGTTCATCCGCCAGCAGCACCGCCGGTTTGTTCACCACCGCGCGGGCAATGCCGACGCGCTGCTGTTCACCGCCGGAGAGCTGGATCGGGAAGTTCTTCGCTTTGTCCAGCAGCCCGACCTTATCCAGCGCCGCCGACACGCGACGACGAATGTCATCCCCGCTGGCGCCCGCAATAATCAGCGGGATTGCCACGTTGTCGAATACCGTGCGGTCCATCAGCAGATGGTGATCCTGGAAAATCATGCCGATCTGCCGACGCAGAAACGGCACTTCACGGTTTTTCAGACGACTAATGTCGTGGCCGCTAAACCAGATTTTCCCGGCGCTGGGCCGCTCGATCCCGCAGATAAGCTTGAGCAGGGTACTTTTCCCTGCGCCGGAGTGGCCGGTCAGAAATGCCATCTCGCCCGGCTGCAGGTGAAAGTTAATCCCCTGCAGCGCTTGTCTCCCACCGAGATAGGCCTTGCTGACGTGTTCAAAGCGAATCATTGTTAATCCTCTCGGGCAAAAAGTGCCTCAATAAAGTCGCCCGATTTAAACGGACGTAAATCTTCGATACGTTCGCCAACACCGATGTAGCGGATAGGAATACCAAACTGATCGGCCACCGAGAAGATCACCCCGCCTTTCGCGGTGCCATCCAGCTTGGTCAGCGTGATCCCGGTCAATCCTACCGCTTCGTGGAACAGCTTCGCCTGACTGATGGCGTTCTGCCCGGTGCTGGCATCAATAGTCAGCATAATTTCATGCGGTGCATCTTCGTCCAGCTTTTTCATTACCCGGACGATCTTCTTCAGCTCTTCCATCAGGTGCGATTTGTTCTGCAAACGCCCTGCGGTATCGGCAATCAGCACATCCACATTACGCGCTTTGGCCGCCTGAATAGCGTCAAAGATCACGGAGGCGGAATCCGCCCCGGTGTGCTGGGCAATCACCGGAATGTTGTTGCGCTGGCCCCACACCTGCAGCTGCTCTACGGCGGCGGCACGGAAGGTATCGCCCGCGGCCAGCATCACCGATTTGCCCTGCTGTTCGAACTGACGCGCCAGCTTGCCGATAGTGGTAGTTTTACCCACGCCGTTAACGCCGACCATCAGAATAACAAATGGCATTTTGCCTTCAATATTAAGCGGTTCGTCAACTTTTGCGAGGATTTCACCCATCTCTTCTTTCAGCAGGCCGTACAGCGCCTCGGCGTCACGCAGCTGTTTACGGCTGGCGCTCTCCGTCAGACTGTTGATGATTTTACGGGTGGTTTCCACACCAACGTCGGCAATCAGCAGCTGTTCTTCCAGCTCTTCAAAGAGATCATCGTCGATTTTCTTACCGCGGAACAGACTGATAAATCCGGAACCGAGGTTCTCTTTGGTTTTGATCAGGCTGCGTTTCAGGCGCGCGAAGAAACCTTCTTTGGTTGGTTTTTCCTGCTCCTGGGCAAGCTCTTCAACCGGCTCTTCCTCTTCGGCTACCGGGACGACAAGCACCGCTTCTTCAGCGGCTGCGGCCGCCAGCGCCTGAGCTTCGAGCTCTTCATCGCTAATGGGCTCTTCAACGTCGGTCTCTGGCAGGTACTCTTCCGGGATCGCTTCCTCAATTTCATCGAGGATCTCTTCCGGCAGCGGTAATTCTTCATGCTCAACCGCCTGCGGAGGTTCCACCTCAGCGACCGGCTCGACACTCTCTTCCACAGGCTCTGACGCAACGGCCACTGGCTCTGGCTCAACGATCACAGGCTCTGGCTCAACCGGCTGTGGTTTTTCGCTCTCCTGGACCTGCTCTGTGACCTCAACCACCTCTTCAGCGAAGGCTTCAGTCTCTTGCTGGCTGTGGGTGCGCGCTTCTGCTTCTACGTCAGCGATGGTCTCAACAGGGGTTTCAGGCTGCGGCTGTTCAACAGCGGCAGGCTGTTCGGCGATCTGTTGTTCTTCGTTCTGCTGCTCGGTTTCCTGCTCTTTTTGACCAAAGCCCAGCCAGGAAAAGAAGCCACGTTTTTTCTCTTTTGCCATCTGCGACTACACCCCTCGCGGTTAATTACTGGCGCTATATACATGGAAGCTAAAAAAATGATGAAATAGTTTATCACTTAACTTAACGCACATCACCGCCTGCAAGCGCAGGCCGTCGGTGTTCCCGAGCAAAGATATGAAGAAACCCAACCGTGCCGCAGCGGGCCAGATACGCATTATCGGCGGCCAGTGGCGAGGCCGTAAACTGCCGGTACCGGATAGCCCCGGTCTGCGCCCAACCACCGACCGCGTTCGCGAGACGCTGTTTAACTGGCTGGCACCTTCAATGGTAGATGCCCGCTGCCTGGATTGCTTCGCCGGAAGCGGTGCGCTGGGTCTCGAAGCCCTGTCGCGCTACGCCGCCAGCGCCACGCTGCTGGAGATGGATCGCAGCGTGGCCCAGCAGTTGCAGCAAAACCTGGTCACCCTGAAGGCCGCGCACGCGAAAGTCGAAAATACCAACACCCTCGCCTTCCTTGCGCAGGCGGGCAGGCCGCACGATGTGGTGTTTGTCGATCCGCCTTTTCGCAAAGGGCTGCTGGAAGAGACGCTGACGCTGCTGGAAAACAACGGCTGGCTGGCGGATGATGCGCTAATCTACGTCGAGAGCGAGGTAGAAAATGGTTTACCGCCGGTGCCCGCCCACTGGGATCTGCACCGGGAAAAAGTGGCCGGCCAGGTCGCCTATCGTCTTTATCACCGTCAATCACAAGGAGAGACTGATGCCGGTACTGATTAATCTGGGTCGTTTGCTGATGATCGGGGTCTGGGCCTTTTTGTTGCTTAACCTCGTCCACCCCTTCCCGCGTCCGATGAATATCTTCGTCAACGTGGCGCTGATCTTCACCTCATTTATGCACGCCCTGCAGATGGTGATGCTCAAAAACGGCATGCCGAAGGATGGCCCGAAAATGACCGGCTGGCAGCAGCTGCGGGTGTTTATTTTTGGCGTGTTTGAACTGCTGGTGTGGATGAATAAGTTTAAGGCGCAGGCGAAGAAGTAATCTGCGCGCTGTTGCCCGGTGGCGCGATGCTTACCGGGCCTACGGTTCGTCCGGGTCGATAATCACGGCGCCGGACTAAACCCCTCAAACCGCGACCCTTTGTAGCTCAACGTCCCTTTATCCCCCACCGTCAGTTGATGATACTGCTTCTCGTCGAGGCGAAAAGTCATCTCCAGACCGCCGCTCTCCGGCTTAAAGCTCGCCTCATAGCGCATTGCAGTGCCAGCGGGCGTCACCTGCTGCTGCCGCGATCGGCGATCGTTGAGCGCTTTTTCCCGTTTATTGCTCACCACCACCTGCTTTTGCTGCAGCGGGGCGGCGTCGTTATCCGCCTTTTCCCGACGCTGCTGCACAAAGCGAAACGAGGCGGCAATGACGATAATCGCCAGCACGATAATAAAAAAAAGCGGCATCTTGCTCATTAGACAATCCTTAAGACCAGGCTGAAATCAGGATAGCGTGCCACGCTGTGCATTGCTATTGGCCCGTCTGCACCACTACACTGAAGTGAAACTGTTTGTTCAACAATAACAGATACAGGGACTTAATATGCTTTGGTCATTTATCGCTGTCTGTTTCTCCGCATGGCTGTATGTCGATGCGTCCTACCGCGGCCCTGCCTGGCAGCGCTGGCTGTTTAAACCCGTCACCTTGTTGCTCCTGTTACTGCTGGCCTGGCAAGCGCCGATGTTTAACGCCATCAGTTACCTGGTGCTCGCCGGGCTCTGCGCGTCGCTGGTGGGCGATGCTCTGACCCTGCTGCCGCGCCAGCGTCTGCTCTATGCCGTGGGGGCGTTCTTCTTATCGCACCTGCTTTATACCATCTATTTCGCCAGCCAGATGACGCTGTCGTTCTTCTGGCCGCTGCCGCTGGCGCTGCTGGTCATTGGCGCGCTGCTGATCGCCGTGATCTGGTCGCGTCTGGAGGAGCTGCGCTGGGCGGTATGTACCTTTATCGCCATGACCCTGGTGATGGTCTGGCTGGCGGGCGAGCTGTGGTTCTTCCGTCCGACGGCTCCTGCCCTGTCGGCCTTCATCGGCGCCACGCTCCTGCTGCTGGGCAATATCGTCTGGCTGGGTAGCCACTATCGTCGCCGTTTCGGCGCCGATAATGCCATTGCCGCCGCCTGCTACTTCGCCGGGCATTTCCTGATCGTGCGTTCGCTGTATATTTAAATAGCGCTTGACTCTGGAGTCGACTCCAGAGTGCATACTGCGGTTAATGAGAAAATTATCATTGCCGGAGAGTGCCATGTCGACTCCAGAAACGCCAAAAAAAGTGCCGCAGTTTTCGGCACTTAAGCTCGCCCCCCTTCCCGCCAAAGAGGCCTGCTGCGCCGCGGATCACGGTCCTGTGCAGGCCGAACCCGTGGCGCCCGTCCAGGGCCAGCGTTACAGCTGGGTGGTCAACGGCATGGACTGTGCCGCCTGCGCTCGCAAAGTGGAAACCGCCGTCCGCCAGGTGGTGGGCGTCAATCATGTCCAGGTCCTGTTTGCTACCGAAAAACTGCTGGTCGATGCCGACAGCAACGTCAGCGCCCAGGTCGAAGCGGCGGTCATCAATGCGGGCTATACGCTGCGCAATGAGAACGCTCCCGCCGAAAAAGCCTCGGTGCTGCGCGACAATCTGCCGCTCATCACGCTGGTTCTGCTGATGGGCATAAGCTGGGGGTTGGAGCAGTTCAACCACCCGCTCGGCAATCTCGCCTTTATCGCCACCACTCTGGTCGGGCTCTGGCCGGTGGCCCGCCAGGCGCTGCGCCTGATGAAAAGCGGCAGCTGGTTCGCCATTGAAACCCTGATGAGCGTGGCCGCCATCGGGGCGCTGTTTATCGGCGCCACGGCGGAAGCGGCGATGGTCTTGCTGCTGTTTTTGATTGGCGAGCGGCTCGAAGGCTGGGCGGCAAGCCGGGCGCGTAAAGGGGTCAGCGCGCTGATGGCGCTGAAGCCTGAAACTGCAACTCAGGTCATTAATGGCGAGCGTAAAACCGTGTCTATTGCCGCGCTGCGTCCGGGGGATGTGATTGAAGTTGCCGCCGGGGGTCGTCTGCCTGCTGACGGGACGCTGCTCACCGCCGCGGCCAGCTTTGATGAAAGCGCCCTCACCGGCGAATCCATTCCGGTCGACCGTGCGGCGGGTGAAAAAGTCCCGGCGGGGGCCACCAGCGTCGATCGTCTGGTACAGCTGACGGTCTTGTCCGAACCGGGCGACAGCGCTATCGACCGCATCCTGAAGCTGATCGAAGAGGCGGAAGAGCGCCGCGCCCCGGTGGAGCGCTTCATCGACCGCTTCAGCCGGATCTATACCCCGGTGATTATGCTGATTGCTCTGCTGGTCGCCGTAGTGCCGCCGCTGCTGTTCAGCGCGCCCTGGGAGGGCTGGATCTACAAAGGGCTGACCCTGCTGCTGATTGGCTGCCCGTGTGCGCTGGTGATCTCCACCCCGGCGGCCATCACCTCCGGGCTGGCGGCCGCCGCACGCCGTGGGGCGCTGATTAAGGGCGGTGCCGCACTGGAGCAGCTGGCGCAGGTGCAGCAGGTGGCATTCGACAAGACCGGCACCCTGACGGTGGGCAAGCCGCAGGTGACGGGCATTTATTCGGAGATGAGCGAGCAGGATCTGCTGGCGCTCGCCGCCGCGGTGGAGCAAGGTTCCACCCACCCGCTGGCGCAGGCGATTGTGCGTGAAGCGCAGACCTGCGGGCTGGCTGTTCCGACGGCTACCGGCCAGCGGGCGCTGATGGGCTCGGGGATCGAAGCCGAAGTCGCGGGCAGCAAGGTGCTCATTTGCGCGGCAGATAAATTCCCTGCTCCGCACCTGGCGGCGCAAATCGGTACCCTGGAGCAGGCCGGGCAGACGGTAGTGATGGTGGTTCAGGACGGCGAGGCAAAAGGTCTGATCGCCCTGCGTGATACCCTGCGTAATGACGCGAAAGAGGCCGTTAGCGCCCTGCATCAGCTCGGCGTCAACGGCGTGATCCTGACCGGCGATAACCCGCGCGCCGCCGCAGCCATTGCCGGCGAGCTGGCGCTGGATTACCGGGCGGGGCTGCTGCCAGCCGATAAAGTGCAGGCGGTAACGGCCCTGAATGCGCAAGCGCCGCTGGCGATGGTCGGGGACGGGATTAACGACGCCCCGGCGATGAAGGCGGCAACGCTTGGCATTGCGATGGGTAGCGGCACCGACGTGGCGCTGGAGACCGCCGATGCGGCGCTCACCCACAACCGCCTGACCGGGCTGGCGCAGATGATCGGTCTGGCCCGCGCCACCCGCGCCAATATCCGGCAGAACATCGCCATCGCGCTGGGGTTGAAGGGGATTTTCCTGGTGACGACCCTGCTGGGCATGACGGGATTGTGGCTGGCGGTGCTGGCGGATACCGGGGCGACGGTGCTGGTGACCGCGAACGCGTTGCGGCTGTTGCGCCAGAGGTAAAAAAATGCCCGGTGGCGCTACGCTTACCGGGCCTACAAAAACCCATGAACCGTAGCGCCGCCCGGCATTATCACTACTGCATCCCCAACATCCGCGGTAACCACAGCGATATCGCCGGAATATAGGTCACCAACCCTAACACCACCAGCAGCATGCCGTAGAACGGCAGCATCTCACGCACCACGGCTTCGATCTTCTGCTTACTCACCGCGCTGGCGACAAACAGCACCGATCCCACCGGCGGCGTAATCAGCCCCATCCCGAGGTTCACCATCATGATCATCCCGAAATGCACCGGATCGATACCCAGCGCATTGGTCACCGGCAGCAGCACCGGAGTCAGGATCAGAATGATCGGTGCCATGTCCATCAGGGTGCCAATCAGCAGCAGCATGATGTTGATGTACATCAGGATCACGTACTTGTTGTCCGAGAGCGAGGTGAAGAACTCGGTGATCCGCATCGGCAGCTGCATATAAGTCATCACCGCGCCAAAGGCCGCTGCAAAGCCGATCAGGATCATCACGATCGTTACCGTCTTCACCGTGCGGCACATCAGCTTCGGCAGCTCGTTCCACTTGTAGTCGCGGTAGATAAACATGGTGACAAAGAACGCCCACAGACAGGCAACCGCCGCGGATTCGGTGGCGGTAAAGATCCCCGACAAAATGCCGCCGAGAATAATCACCACCGTCATCAGACCCCACAGGGCATCGAAGAAAATCTTCAGCGCCTGCTTAAAGGGGATCCTCTCGCCTTTTGGGTAACCGCGCTTGTGGGCAAAGCCCAGGCACAGCACCATTAGTGAGACCCCGAGCAGCAGGCCCGGCAGGACGCCGGCGATAAACAGCGTCGCAATCGACACCGTACCCCCCGCCGCCAGGGAGTAGATCACCGAGTTATGGCTGGGGGGGATCAGGATCGCCTGTACCGAGCCGCTGGCGGTCACCGCCGCTGCGTACTCACGCGGATAGCCCTTCTTCTCCATCTCCGGGATCATCACGGTACCGATGGAGGCGGTATCTGCCACCGACGAGCCCGAAATAGCACCGAAGAAGGTCGAGGCGACAATATTCACCAGCGACAACCCGCCGCGAATAAAGCCGACAAAGATATAGGCAAAGTTCACCAACCGGCGGGCAATGCCCCCTTCCGCCATGATCGCCCCCGCCAGGATAAAGAACGGGATCGCCAGCAGGGTAAATTTATTCACCCCGCTGGTGATCTGAATCATCAGTGCCTCCAGCGGCAGATCAATCCACAGCGCGCCAGCCACGGCGCTTAAGCCCACGGCGAAAGCCACCGGCATCCCCAGCGCCAGTAAGATGGCGAGGGTGAATAACAAAACAAATGCGTCCATCACTCACCCCTTAACTGTGGTTGCCGATCATGACGACCGGGCGATGTTCCTGAGAGCCAAACAGCAGGCGCTCAAGAACAAACAGGAGCAGAACTGCCGATCCAATCGGCAGCGGCAAGTAGCTTTCACCGGAGGTCAAAATGGGAAACTCCGCTACCGGCTGTTCCCACAGTTCAACGCAAAGCAAATAGCTGTACCACAACATCAGGCCCGAAATGACCAGCATCAGAAGATCTACGATCCGCGCGCATACAATTTTCATCGCGTCAGACAGCCGGTCGGTAAGCATATTCACCGCAATATGCGAGCCGGCGCGGTAGCTCACCGCCGCGCCGATAAAGGTGAATGTCACCATACAAATAATGGCAATCGGCTCCGGCCAGGACTCACCACGGTTAAGGACATAGCGCGAGAAAATGCCAATCGGAATAACAATGGTCATCACCAGCAGCGACAGGCCTGCCACGCCCATCGCCAGCAAATAGAGACGGTCCATCCACTTAAGATAGAGTTCGGACATAAGTCCCCCGGTTACTTAACGTCAGCGATAGCTTTCATCAGATCCTGATGCTTATCGCCATACTGGGCGCGCACCGGCTCTGTCGCCTTCACGAAGACCGCTTTATCAATGTCGTGGAACTGCACGCCGCCCGCCTTCATCTTCTGCAGAGCTTCGTCGTTATAGGCCTGCCACAGCTTGCGCTGCTCAAACTGCGCTTCGCGGGCCAGGGTCAGAATTTTTTGCTGTTCGTCGGCGCTCAGCTTGTCCCATTTCACTTTGGAGTAGAGCAGCATTTCCGGGGTGATGAAGTGGCCGCTGAGGGTGTAGTTTTTGGCGACAGGCATGTAGTTGTGAGCGATGTAGGTTGGCGGGTTGTTCTCGGCACCGTCGATAACGCCGGTCTGCATGCCGCTGTAGACTTCACTTACCCCCATTGCCACCGAGTTGGCTCCCATATCTTTCAGCGTGGCCAGCGCCACCGGGCTACCCTGCACGCGGATTTTTTTACCCTTTAGATCTTCCGGTTTAACAATGGGATCTTTGGTGATCAGGTTACGGGTGCCGGAGTCCATCCAGCCGAGGAACACCAGCCGCGATTTCGGGTTGGCGGTGAGTTTATCGCCGATCGATTTCCCGATATCGCCGTCGATCACTTTGTGCATATGGTCTTCGTCACGGAAGACATAGGGGAGCGTAAAGACTTCAATATCCGGCAGGATGGCGGCAACCGGGGCCATGGAGACGCGAATCATATCGATTGCCCCCATCTGCGCCTGCTCAATCATCTGCTTTTCATCGCCCAGCACGCCGCCAGGGAAGACTTTGATCTCCAGCTTGCCGTCGGTTTGTTGTTTGAGTTTTTCACCCATGTGCTGTACTGCCACCACGTTCGGGTAGCCTTCAGGATGCACATCAGCGGCTTTAATGGTTTGAGCAGAAACAGAGCAGGCAAAAGCAGACAGGCACAGAGCGGCCAGCAACGGCTTGAGGGTCGTTTTCATTGAGTCAACTCCAGGGTAGTGAGGTAAGTATCGGAACGTTGTTTTAGTTTTAACGTTTAGAAACTAGCCCAATGCCTGGAAAGCGTAGGTGAAGCGCCTCACAAAAAGCGCTAAAAATTGAAATGGTGGTTTATTTTGGTGATGGAGGTCAAACGAAATGGCAATCGTAGGCCCGTGCAAGCGCAGCGCCGCCGGGCACGCCGGGTGGCGGCGATGCCTTACCCGGCCTACAAGGTCTATTACCCTTTGCGGATAAGATATTTGTACGGCAATACCCCGGTCTCCTGCGCCAGCAGCTCATGTTCCATAAAGGTACAGAAGCCCGGAATATCGCGGGTCGTGGCCGGATCGTCGGCGATAATTAACAGCGTTTCGCCGGACTGCATCGTGCGCACGGTTTTGCGCACCATCATGACGGGTTCCGGGCAGCGCAGGCCCTGCGCGTCAAGGGTGTGGTCCGGGTGGGTAAACAGATCGGTCATCTTGGTCTCGTCCAGATAAAAACGGCAGTAGTTTACGCCGCGAGCCGGGCAAAGCAAACCAGGTTAACGATTGCGTGAAAATTAGCCATTGCAAACTGTCGTTAAAGCAGTATCATGCGGCGGCTTTCAGAATCTGGCCCATTAGGCGTTATTGTTGAAGCCAGTCTGGAGACGGACAGCGCGCAGAAACCGGAGCGTACACTTAGTACGTGAGGATTTCGAGCACTGCCCGGATTCAGAATGGCGAATAAAATAGCCTAATGGGCCAGATTCATATTGGGTTCCCTCACCCCAAATTCTAATCAAAAAGGTCACAATATGACGCAGTTCTCTCAATCGCAGCGCGTAAAAGCGTTGTTCTGGCTTTCGCTTTTTCATCTGCTGGTGATCACCTCCAGTAACTACCTGGTGCAGCTGCCCATCTCCATTTTTGGTTTTCATACCACCTGGGGCGCATTCAGTTTCCCGTTTATCTTCCTTGCGACCGATCTCACCGTCCGTATCTTTGGCGCCCCGCTGGCCCGACGCATTATTTTTGCCGTCATGCTTCCGGCGCTGTTTGTTTCGTACGTGATCTCCTCGCTGTTCTATATGGGTAGCTGGCAGGGCTTTGAGGCGCTGACGCACTTTAACCTGTTCGTCGCCCGTATCGCCGCCGCCAGCTTTATGGCCTATGCGCTGGGACAGATCCTCGACGTACATGTGTTTAACCGCCTGCGGCAGAACCATCGCTGGTGGATGGCACCGACCGCCTCCACGCTGTTTGGTAACGTCAGCGATACCCTGGCCTTTTTCTTTATCGCCTTCTGGCGCAGCCCGGATGCGTTCATGGCGCAACACTGGATGGAAATTGCGCTCGTGGACTACGCCTTTAAGGTGCTTATCAGCCTGGTCTTCTTCCTGCCAATGTACGGCGTGCTGCTGAATATGTTGCTGAAAAGATTCGCGGATAAATCTGAAATCCCGGGATTGCAGGCTGGTTAAGGGTTCCCCTGAACAGTTGTGATAAGATGGATTGATGCGCCGTTATGGCCGTTTATCGAAAGGAAGAATGTAATGCGCAATCTGGTTAAATATGTCGGGATTGGCCTGCTGGTGATGGGGCTGGCAGCCTGTGATAACAGCGACACCAAAACGCCTGCTCAGGCTGCGTCTGCTGAAAGCAACGCCACGGGCCAACCGGTCAGCCTGATGGATGGCAAACTCAGCTTCTCTCTGCCGGCGGATATGACCGATCAGAGCGGCAAGCTGGGCACCCAGGCGAACAACATGCACGTTTATTCCGATGCTACCGGGCAAAAAGCGGTGATCGTGATCGTTGGTGATGACACCAATGAAGACCTGGGCGTGCTGGCGAAGCGTCTGGAAGATCAGCAGCGCAGCCGTGACCCGCAGCTGCAGGTCGTGACCAATAAAGCCATCGAGCTGAAAGACCACAAGCTGCAACAGCTGGACAGCATTATCTCTGCCAAAGGCCAGACGGCTTACTCCTCCGTAGTGCTGGGCAAAGTGGACAACAAGCTGCTGACCCTGCAGATCACGCTGCCTGCTGACGATCAGCAGAAAGCGCAAACTGCCGCAGAGAACATCATCAATACCCTCGTGATTCAGTAAGTTCTCACGATGAGATGGCCTCCTCCGGAGGCCATTTTTTTAGCCGCCACGTCAGCAGTAACGCCACCGCCACCAGCCCCGCTGCCGCCAGATAGATAACAGGTACCCCGGCCCACGCCATCACCAGCCCGGCCAGCGGCCCGGTGACCCCCAGCGACATATCCATAAACACCGTATAGGTCGCCAGCGCCGCGCCCTGGTTCTGCTGCGGCACCGCTTTCACCGCCACCACCCCCAGCGCCGGGAACACCAGCGAGAAGCCCGCGCCTGCGAGGAACACCCCGATCCGTGCCATCCAGGGCGCATCGGCAATTCCGGTCAGCAGCAGGCCGGCAATCTCAACGCTAAAGCAGATGATGGCCACGTTCAGCCCGCCCAGTCGGTTGATGCCGTTCGGGAAAAGCAGCCGCGTCCCGACGAAGGCACAGCTGAACAGGGTCAACGCAAAGGCCGCGCCGTCCCAGCCTTTATCGGCGTAGAACAGGGTGATGAAGGTGGCGATCACCCCAAAGCCTGCCGAGCCAAGGGCCAGCGCCATGCCGTAGGGCCAGACACGCCCCAGCACCGCGCGAAACGGCATCGGCTTGCCTTTGCTGGCTTTGACTTTCGGTCGCGGCAGCGCAAATACAATCGCCAGCAGCGCCACCACCATAATGGTAAGCGCCAGCCCGCTCAGGCCGGTGTAGCGATAGCAGAGCACGCCGAGCGGGGCCCCCATCGCCATCGCGCCGTAGGTGACGATCCCGTTCCAGGAGATCACCCGCCCGATGTGCGATGCCCCCACCACCCCGACGCCCCACAGCGTGGAGCCGGTTCCGGCGAGGCTTTGCCCGACCCCAAGGATCACCCGGCCAAGACAGAGCAGCGCCAGGCTCACCATCGGCCAGGCGCTGGTTAACCCGGCGAGGAGATAGCTCACTCCGCTCAGGAAGCAGCCGCAGAGCCCCAGCACCACAATGCTTTTCGGGCCAAACAGGTCGGCATAGCGCCCGGCGTAAGGACGGCTTAACAGCGTGGCGAAGTATTGCAGGCTGATCACAAGGCCCGCCCAGAAGGCGCTAAAGCCCATAATGTCATGGACATAGCCCGGCAGCACGGCCAGCGGCAGGCCGATGGTCAGGTAGCTGGCAAAGTTGAAAATAACGACGGAAACAATACGCAGGTTGAGGCGTAATCCACTCAGTGCCGGTTCGGCGGCGGGTTCGGGCATCAGGTTCACCAGAATTTTTACAACAGTGTTTCACTATTACCATGACAGGGGCCGAAATGCAGCAGCGACTTTAAGATTAACGGCCTCCGCCGAAGCGCTGCGCGCGCACTACACTTATGAGCATCTCATAAGAGGAAACACTATGTTAACCACGCCACCCGGTAAACCGGGTCTTACACAGCCTGATAAATCCGGTCTTCATATTCTGCTCAAACTGGCCTGCCTGGTGGTGATCCTCGCAGGTATTCACGCCGCAGCGGATATTCTCGTGCAGCTGCTGCTGGCGCTCTTTTTCGCCATCGTCCTCAACCCCCTCGTCACCTGGTTTTTGCGTCGCGGATTTAGCCGCCCCCTGGCCATCACCATTGTGGTGGTGGTGATGCTGATTGGCCTGACGGCGCTGTTTGGGGTGCTGGCGGCCTCACTTAATGAATTTGCTGCCATGCTGCCGAAATACAATAAAGAGCTGACGCGCAAACTGGTCGATGTGCAGGAGATGTTTCCCTTTCTCAACCTGCATATCTCCCCGGAGCGGATGCTGAAACGGATGGACTCGGAAAAGGTGATGACCTTTGCCACCGCGCTGATGACCCAGCTTTCCGGGGCGATGGCCAGCGTCCTGCTGCTGGTGATGACGGTGGTGTTTATGCTGTTTGAAGTGCGCCACGTGCCGTACAAAATGCGTTTTGCCCTCAATAATCCGCAGATCCACATCGCCGGTCTGCACCGGGCGCTGAAGGGCGTTTCCCACTATCTGGCGCTGAAAACGCTGTTAAGCCTGTGGACGGGCGCGATTGTCTGGCTGGGGCTGACGCTGCTGGGGGTACAGTTCGCCCTGATGTGGGGTGTGCTGGCCTTCCTGCTGAACTATGTGCCTAATATTGGCGCGGTCATCTCCGCCGTCCCGCCGATGATCCAGGCGTTTCTGTTCAATGGTCTCTATGAGTGCGCCATGGTGGGGGCGCTGTTCCTGATCGTCCATATGGTGCTGGGCAATATCGTTGAGCCCCGGATGATGGGCCACCGGCTGGGGATGTCCACCATGGTGGTGTTCCTGTCGTTACTGATCTGGGGCTGGTTACTGGGCCCGGTCGGGATGTTATTGTCCGTTCCGCTGACCAGCGTCTGTAAGATCTGGATGGAGACTACCCAGGGGGGCAGCAAGCTGGCGATCCTGCTCGGCCCGGGCCGACCGAAAAGCCGCCTACCGGGATAACGCATGTACGAAAAGGACACCCTCAGCGCGCTGGAGGCCATCACCGAAGCGCAGCGTATCGCCTTTGCCCCGATGCTGTTTCAGACCGCGCTTTGTCTGCGTAACACCGGCATCCTCGCCTGGCTGGATAAACAGGGCACGCGCGGCGCTTCTCTCGAGGAGATCGTGGCAAACAGCACGCTCAGCGAATATGGCGCTGGCGTATTGCTGGATATGGGATTAAGCGGGCGGATAGTGACCCACAGCGAGGGGCGATATTATCTGGCCAAAATTGGTCACTATCTGCTGCATGACAGCATGACCCGCGTCAATATGGATTTCACCCAGGATGTTTGCTATCAGGGCCTGTTTCATCTTGCCGATGCATTGAAAGCGGAAAAACCGGCCGGGCTCGCTGTCTTTGGTGAATGGCCGACCATTTATCCGGCACTCTCCGCCCTACCCGAACAGGCGCAGCGGAGCTGGTTTGCTTTCGATCACTTCTATTCCGATGGCGCATTTGATGCCGCGTTACCCTATATATTCGCAAGCTCGCCGACAAAATTGTACGATGTCGGCGGAAATACGGGTAAATGGGCGCTACGCTGCTGTCGTTACGATGAAAATATCGCCGTGACGCTGCTCGATCTGCCGCAGCAAATTGCCCTGGCCCAGGAAAATATCGCAAAAGCAGGATTATCTCATCGTATTGGGCTCTATCCTGTCGATATGCTTAGCGACGCTGCTCTGCCGGATGACGCTGATATCTGGTGGATGAGCCAGTTTCTGGACTGCTTCTCTCCCGATCAGATTGTGAACCTGCTGAGCAACGTGGCGAAGGTGATGAAGCCAGGTGCCCGCCTGTGCATTCTGGAGCTGTTCTGGGATGCGCAACGATTCGAAGCGGCCTCCTTCAGCCTGAACGCAACCTCGCTCTATTTCACCTGTATGGCGAACGGCAACAGCCGTTTTTACAGCGTAGAGAAATTTTATCACTATCTGGAGAGAGCAGGATTCCGGGTAGAACAACGGCATGACAATCTCGGTGTGGGCCACACCTTATTGATTTGCCAGAAAATAAACAATAACGCGACCTGACCTTCGGCTGCGTTACTGGATAACGGGTTTATCGCGGACGCGCGCAGATGAAATTTGCACTTAACATTCTCGACTGGCAAGCCAGAGCGCCAGGCCTTAGTGATGCCAGCCACTGGCAGGCATGGTCACAGGGTTTGCATGCCATCGATTCTGCTGCGCCGCAGGCCAAACTGTCCGAACTGCCGATGATGACCGCCCGCCGCCTCAGTTCCGGCAGTAAACTGGCGGTCGATTGCGGTATGGCGATGGTGCGAAAGCATGCCATCGATGCCGTGGTTTACACCAGCCGTCACGGTGAGCTGGAGCGTAACTATCGCCTCCTGCATGCGCTGGCGACCGGGCAGGATGTTTCCCCGACCGATTTCGCCATGTCGGTCCACAACTCTGCGGTGGGCAATCTGACTATCGCGGCGCGTCAGCCGATTGTCTCGTCATCCCTCTCCGCCGGAATGGACACCTTCCAGCAGGGGTTGTGCGAAGTGCTGAGCCTGCTACATGCCGGATATACGCGGGTGTTAATGGTCGATTTCGATGGCGCCCTGCCCGATTTTTACCGCTCTGCACTCCCGCCGCAGATGCCGACCTGGCCCTATGCCCTGGCGCTGGTCATCGAAGCCGGTGACACTCTGCGCTGCGAAACGCAATCCGTCCGTTGCCCCGAAGCGCTCTCGCTGCCGCAGAGCCTGCTGTTCCTGCGCCACTACCTGCGAGACGATCGGCAGTTTGTGGTGCCCGGCGAGCGCCTGCTGTGGCAGTGGACCCGCGCATGATACGCGTAAGGGCGGCCCTCAGCCGCGGCTGGCGGCTGGTGATGACCGGCTTGTGCTTCGTGCTGTTTGGCGCGGGCGGACTGCTGCTGTCGCTGGTGTGGTTCAACCTGCTGAACCTGGTCCAGCGCGATCGCGCGCGTCGTCGTCGCCTCGCCCGACGCAGTATTGCCGCCAGCTTCCGTGCTTTTTTAACCGTCGCCCGCACCCTCGGCGTGCTCGATTACCGATTCAATAACCTCGACGCGCTGCGCCACGAACGCGGCTGTCTGGTAGTGGCGAACCACCCGACGCTTATCGACTACGTGCTGATCGCGTCGGTGATGCCGGAAACCGACTGCCTGGTGAAAAGCGCCCTGCTGCGTAACCCTTTTCTCAGCGGGGCGATCCGGGCGGCCGATTACCTGATCAACAGCGAAGCCGACGCCCTGTTAAGCGCCTGTCAGCAACGGCTGAGCCAGGGCGACACCCTGCTGATCTTCCCGGAAGGGACGCGCACGCAGGCGGGGAAAGCCATCACGCTGCAACGCGGTGCGGCCAATATTGCCGTGCGTTGCGCCAGCGACCTGCGGGTGGTGCTCATCCACTGCAGCGAGCACCTGCTTGATAAACACAGCCGGTGGTATGACATACCGCCAGACAAACCCTTTTTCACGATCGATGTCCGTGAGCGGGTCAATATTAGTGATTTTTACGATGCAGCAGTACAGGAGCCAGCCCTGGCGGCAAGACAGCTCAACCGGCACCTGCAGCATCGCTTAACATCCGGTCTTCAATCTTTGTCAGGAATGAATGATGCAAGCGCTCTACCTTGAAATTAAAAATCTTATCATTACTACCCTCAATCTGGACGAATTGACCGCAGAGGATATCGATACGGATGCCGCGCTGTTTGGCGATGGGTTGGGCCTTGACTCGATCGATGCCCTTGAGCTGGGGCTGGCGGTAAAAAACCAGTACGGCGTGGTGTTGTCTGCCGAAAGCGAAGAGATGCGTCAACATTTTTACTCCGTCGCCACCCTGGCCTCTTTCATCACCGCCCAACGCGCCTGAGACCGAATTTACTATGACTACAGAACACAAATCCGTTTATCAGGAAGTCATCACTCTCCTGATCACCCTGTTTGAAATTGCGCCGGAAGCCATCACCCCGGAGGCGCGCCTGTATGAGGATCTGGAGCTGGACAGCATCGACGCCGTCGACATGGTTGTTCACCTGCAGAAACGAACCGGCGCCCGAATCAAACCGGAAACCTTCAAGTCGGTACGTACCGTGCAGGACGTAGTGGATGCGGTAGAAAAGCTCCTGCGTGAAGCATAAGACACCATGCGTGGCGGACGATCCTTCCCGGCAATCCCACTGCTGACGGGGTTAATGCTGGTCGCATGGCCCTTTCTGATTGGCTTCGGGTTGTCGCACAACAGCCTGCACTGGCTGCTGCCGCTGATGGCAATCCTGCTGCTGTTCCGTTTTCGCCAGGCGCGGCTTAATTCCGGACCGATGCGCTATGTGACCCAGAGCGTTGCCCTGGCGGGTATCGTCCTGTGCGCCGCCAGCTACTTCCTGAAAGCGCATCAGTGGCTGCTGTTCTATCCGGTGATCGTTAACCTGGCGATGCTGGCCGTTTTCGGCGGGTCGCTGTGGACGGCGATGCCGCTGGTCGAACGGCTGGCGCGACTGCGGGAACCGAATTTATCCCCTTCCGGTGTGCGCTATACCCGCGTTGTCACCCGGGTTTGGTGCGGCTTTTTCATCTTCAACGGGGGAGTGGCGCTGTTCACCGTGTTGCGGGGGGACATGCGGCTCTGGACGCTGTGGAACGGCATGATCGCCTATATCCTGATGGGAACGTTAATGGCAAGCGAGTGGATGGTGCGTCAACGGATGATCAAAAAAGAGCAGCGCGATGCATAACCCCCTCCCGCTGAGCCAGTGGCTGAACGCCCCACGCCCGGACGACACCCCTGTCGCCTGGTCTGGTGATCGCTGCTGGACGCTCGGGCAGCTGCGTGACGACGTCAGCGCCCTGACGGCCTGTTTGCAGCAGCAGGAAGGCGATCGCTGGGCGCTCTGTTTTGACAACAGCTATCTGTTTATCGTTGCCCTGCTGGCAACGCTGCATGCGGGCAAAACCCCGGTGCTGCCCGGACACAGCCGGGAATCGCTGCTGGAGGAGCAGCAGGGACTGTTCAGCGGCGTGCTGAGCGACAGGACGCTGAGCTTCCGGGGCCGCCTGCTGGTGGTCAGCTCTGCCCGCCGAAGTGCGCCGCCGTTCATGCCGCTGCCGGCCATTGATGACGCCCGCGTTATCGAACTGTTCACCTCCGGCTCGACCGGAGCCCCTGAACGGATCGTCAAGCGTGTCGCCCAGCTCGATCGGGAAGCCAGGCTGCTGGCAGCCCGCTTTGGCGAGCGGCTGAACGGCTGCTGCGTGGTCTCCTCGGTTGTGCCCCAGCATCTGTACGGCCTGACGTTTCGCATTGTATTGCCGATGGCGCTGGCGCTGCCGCTGCATGCGGAGATGATCTCCTATGCCGAACAGCTGGCGGCCGTGGATCATACCCGGCGCTACCTGTTTATCAGCAGCCCGGCGTTTCTGAAGCGGCTCGATACGCAGCTCGCTCCGCCGCCCGTTGCCGTCCTGGTCTCGGCCGGAGGCGTACTGATGTGGGAGTCGGCCTGCAATACCTACCGTTGGCTGGGACTCTGGCCGGATGAAATTTACGGCAGTAGCGAAACCGGCGTCCTCGCCTGGCGTTACCGTCAGGCGGACAAATGCCTCTGGCAACCCTTCCCCGGGGTGACCTTTAGCCGCGATAATGGCGCCCTGCGCGTCACCTCGCCGCTGATCGATGAGGCGGACGGCGTTCTGCTCGACGATATTCTGCACGTCGGGGATGATGGTCAGTTCAGCCTTATTGGCCGCCAGGGACGGGTGGTGAAAATCGAAGAGAAACGTATCTCGCTGACCGAGGTTGAACAGCGTCTGCTGGCGCTGGACGGCATCTGCGAAGCGGCGGCGCTGCCGGTTACGCGCGGTGGACGCCAGGGCGTTGGCGTACTGCTGGTGCTGGATGACGCCGCGCGTCAACAGCTGCACCAGCGCGGCAGTAAAGCGCAGATCATGGCCTGGCGACGCGCCCTGCGGCCGTGGCTCGAACCGGTCGCGATCCCTCGCTACTGGCGCATCATTGATGAAATGCCGGTAAACAGTATGAACAAGCGTGTCTATGCGCAGTTACAGGAGTTATTTCATGAAAATCCATGAAATCGAGCGCCATCAGGCACAACCGCAGCAACTTGAGATCGTCCTGCACCTCGATCCGGCGCTGTTCTGGTTCCAGGGCCATTTTGCCGTGCAGCCGCTGCTGCCCGGCGTCGCTCAGCTTGACTGGGTAATGCACTACGCCACCACGCTACTGGCACCGGAGTATCGTTTTCACAGTATCCAGAACGTTAAATTTCAGGCACCGCTGCTCCCCGATGCCACCGTAACGTTGACCCTCGACTGGAACGCGGAGCGCCAGACCCTCACCTTCAGCTATCAACGCCACGACGGTGAACAGCGCCTCCTGGCCAGCAGCGGGAAGATTCGCTTATGCCGTTAACCTTTCGCCCCTGCATTCTGATCCCCTGCTACAACCATGGGGCGATGATGGCGAACGTCCTGAGCCGTCTGGCGCCGTTTCAGCTGCCGGTGATTGTGGTCGACGATGGCAGCGATGCCAGCACCCGTCAGGAACTGGATCGCCTGGCTGCCGACAATGCGCAGGTGACGCTGGTGCGGCTGATACACAACGCCGGCAAAGGGGCGGCGGTGATCCGTGGACTGAAAGTCTGCGCCGGGGCAGGTTTTACCCATGCGGTGCAGGTGGATGCCGACGGCCAGCATGCCATTGAGGATATCCCCCGGCTGCTGGCGCTGGCAGAGCGCCACCCGCAGGCGCTGATCTCCGGCCAGCCGGTCTTTGATGACTCGATCCCCCGCTCGCGACTGTATGGCCGCTGGATCACCCATGTCTGGGTCTGGATCGAAACCCTGTCATTGCAGCTCAAAGACAGCATGTGCGGCTTCCGGGTCTACCCGGTGGCCCCGACGTTACGGGTCATCAACAGCGTGCCGCTCGGCAAGCGAATGGATTTTGATACCGAAATCATGGTGCGCCTCTACTGGCAGGGCAATACCAGCTATTTTCTGCCCACCCGGGTGACCTATCCGCAGGATGGCATCTCCCATTTCGATGCCCTGAACGACAACCTGCGCATCTCCTGGATGCACACCCGGCTGTTCTTCGGCATGCTGCCGCGCATCCCTTCCCTGCTCTTTCGCCGCCGCAGCCAGCACTGGGCGCAGCAGCAGGAGGTGAAAGGCCTGTACGGCATGCGCCTGATGTTACGGGTCTGGCAGCTGCTCGGCCGCAGGGCGTTTACCCTCCTGCTGTGGCCGGTGATTGCCGTCTACTGGCTGACGGCCCGCCCGGCCCGCCAGGCATCGCAACAGTGGATCGCCCGCGTGAGCGAGACGCTGGCGCTGCGCCAGCAGCCCAAGCCCGCGCGCCTGAACAGCTTTTTCCACTTCCTGCGTTTTGGCAATGCGATGCTGGATAAGGTCGCCAGCTGGCAGGGCGAACTCAGACTGGGCAGGGACGTGGTCTTCGCCCCTGGCGCACGGGAAAAGCTCGATCTTAGCGTGCCTGAGGGCAAGCTGCTGCTGGCCTCCCATCTTGGCGATGTCGAGGCGTGCCGCGCCCTGGCGCAGCTCGACGGCGGCAAGACCATCAATGCGCTGGTCTTCAGCGATAACGCCCAACGCTTCAAACAGATTATGCAGGAGATGGCGCCGCAGGCCGGGCTGAACCTGATCCCGGTGACCGATATTGGCCCGGAGACCGCCATCCTCCTGAAAGAGAAGATCGATCGCGGGGAATGGGTGGCGATCGTCGGGGATCGGATCGCCGTCGATCCGCAGCGCGGCGGCAGCTGGCGCGTGGTATGGAGCGACTTTATGGGCCAGCCTGCGCCGTTTCCTGAGGGGCCATTTATTCTCGCCTCGCTGATGCGCTGCCCGGTGATGCTGATTTTCGCCCTGCGCCAGCAGCAGAAGCTGCATATCCACTGCGAAGACTTTGCCGATCCGCTGCTGTTGCCGCGCAGCGGGCGCCAGCAGGCGTTACAGCAGACCGTCGACCGTTATGCCCAACGGCTGGAGCACTTTGCGCTGCAGGCCCCGCTCGACTGGTTTAATTTTTTCGATTTCTGGCGTCTGCCGGATGCCAAAGAGAAGGAGTAAAGGGTGCTGACCGATCCCCGCTTTACGACCGAAGTAGAGCTGACCGTGCCGTTTCACGACGTCGATATGATGGGCGTGGTCTGGCATGGCAACTATTTCCGCTATTTTGAGATTGCCCGCGAGGCCCTGCTCAACCAGTTCGATTATGGCTATCGCCAGATGAAGGCATCCGGCTATCTCTGGCCGGTGGTCGACACCCGGGTGAAATACCGTGATGTCCTCACCTTTGAGCAACGGATCCGCGTCCGGGCCCATATCGAAGAGTTTGAGAACCGCCTGCGTATCGCCTATCAGATTTTTGACGCCACCAGCGGCAAACGGACCACCACCGGCTACACCATTCAGGTGGCGGTGGAAGAGAAGAGCCGCGAGTTGTGTTTTGTCAGCCCGGCGATCCTGTTTGAGCGTATGGGAGTTACGCCATGAAGAGGTTATTGCTGCTTGCCCTGCTGATCAGTCCGTGGGTCAACGCCGTCACGCTGGATGAATTACAGCAGCGCTTTACCGAACAGCCGGTAGTACGCGCCCACTTTGAGCAGACCCGCACCATCAAGGATCTGCCCCAGCCGCTGCGATCCCAGGGTGAGATGCTGATCGCCCGCGACAGCGGGCTGCTGTGGGATCAAAAAGCGCCTTTCCCGATGACGCTGCTGTTGGACGACAAACGGATGGTGCAGGTCATCAACGGCCAGCCGCCGCAGACCATCACCGCTGAAAACAACCCGCAGATGTTCCAGTTCAATCACCTGCTGCGCGCCCTGTTCCAGGCGGATCGCAAGGTGCTGGAGGAGAATTTCCGCATCAACTTTAAAGATCTTGGTGAAGATCGCTGGTCGCTGGTGCTGACTCCCACCACCACGCCGCTGGACAAGATTTTCGCCTCGCTGGATCTGAGTGGTGCAACCTATGTGGAATCCATCGTGCTGAACGATAAGCAGGGCGATCGTACCGCTATCGCCCTCTCCCGCCACCAGCTCACGCCCGCCAGCCTGACCGATGCCGAACGCCAACGCTTTGCCGCACCGTAACGCCCGACGCCCGGCCCTGGTGTGGGCCGCGGTATGCCTGGTGCTGCTGGGCATGCTGCTGACGCTGCTGCCGGGGGCGCGGCTGAACAGCAGCGTGCTGGCGATGCTGCCCAAACAGAGCCTCGGGGCGATCCCCCCGGCCCTGAACGACGGCTTTATTGAACGCCTCGATCGTCAGCTGGTGTGGCTGGTCAGCCCCGGAAAACAACCCGACCCGCAGGTGGCGCAGCATTGGCTGAGCCTGTTGCAGGGGGCGGGATCGCTGCACGAGGTAAAAGGGCCGATGGACGCCGCCGGGCAGAAAGCCTGGGGGGCGTTTTTCTGGCAGCACCGCAACGGCCTGATCGACCCTGCCACCCGCGCGCGCCTGCAAAACGGCGGCGAGGCGCAGGCCCAGTGGGTTTTATCCCAGCTGTATTCGGCCTTCTCCGGAGTCAGCGGTAAAGAGCTGCAAAACGACCCGCTGATGCTGATGCGCGGCTCCCAGCTGGCGCTGGCACAAAACAGCCAAAAGCTACGGCTGATGGACGGCTGGCTGGTGACAAAAGACGATGCCGGAAATTACTGGTATCTGCTGCACGGCGAGCTGGCCGGTTCGTCGTTCGATATGCAGGAAACCCACCGGCTGGTGACCCGGCTCCACGACCTCGAAAGCCAGCTGAAAACGCAGTATCCGCAGGCGCAGCTGCTGTCGCGCGGCACGGTGTTTTACAGCGACTACGCCAGCCAGCAGGCAAAGCGGGATATCTCGACCCTCGGCGTCGCCACCGTGCTGGGGGTGATCCTGCTGATTGTGGCGGTGTTCCGCTCCCTGCGCCCGCTGCTCCTGTGCCTGCTCTCCATCGCCATGGGCGCGCTGGCCGGCACGGTCACGACGCTGCTGCTGTTTGGTGAACTGCATTTGATGACCCTGGTGATGAGCATGAGCATCATCGGCATCTCGGCGGACTACACGCTTTATTACCTGACCGAGCGGATGGTTCACGGCGGCCAGGACTCGCCGTGGCAAAGCCTGGCGAAAGTGCGCAACGCCCTGCTGCTGGCGCTGCTCACCACCGTGGCGGCCTATTTCATCATGATGCTGGCGCCCTTCCCGGGCATCCGCCAGATGTCGGTGTTTGCCGCTGCGGGCTTAAGCGCCGCCTGCCTGACGGTCATTTTCTGGCATCCGTGGCTGTGCCGCGGCTTACCGGTGCGACCGGTTCCGGCGAGGGCGTTCATGCTGCGCTGGCTGTCGGCATGGCGCGACAGACGCGTGTCGGTTGGCCTGCCGGTTGCGCTGGCCCTGGCCGCTCTCGCGGGTATCGCCACGCTGCGGGTGGATGACGATATCGCCCAGCTACAGGCCCTGCCGCAGGATATTCTGGCTCAGGAGAAAACCATTACCGCCCTGACCGGGCAGCGTGTCGATCAGAAATGGTTCATGGTGCATGGCGCATCGGCCCAGCAGACGCTGGAGCGGCTGGAGGCCTTTACCCCGACGCTGGCACGGGCGCAGCAGGCGGGTGACCTGAAATCCTGGCGCACCCTGCCGCTGAACTCGCTGGCGCAGCAAGAGCGCGATCTGGCGCTGCTGCGCCAGGCGGCTCCGGCAGTAACGAGGGTCCTGCAAAACGCCGGGATGACGACGGTATCACCGGATTTGAATGCCACCCCGGTGCAGGTCGATACGTGGCTTGCCAGCCCGGCCAGTGAAGGCTGGCGTCTGCTGTGGCTCACGTTGCCCGGCGGCGAAAGCGGCGTGCTGGTACCGGTGGATGGGGTGAAAAACAGCCCGGCGCTGCGCGAGCTGGCGGAGCAACATCCGGGCGTGGTGTGGGTGGATCGCAAGGCGAGTTTCGACAGCCTGTTTGCCCTCTACCGCGCAGTGCTGACCGGCCTGCTGGTTGTCGCCCTGGCGACGATCGCCTGCGGTGCCATGCTGCGCCTCGGCTGGCGTAAGGGGCTGATCACCCTCGTGCCCTCGCTGGTGTCGCTGGGTTGCGGCCTCGCCGCGCTGGCGGTCTCGGGTCATCCGGTTAACCTGTTTTCCCTGCTGGCGCTGGTGCTGGTACTCGGCATCGGGATCAACTACACGCTATTCTTCAACAACCCACGCGGCACGCCGTTGACCTCGATGCTGGCCATTACCCTGGCGATGATGACCACCCTGTTAACCCTCGGCATGCTGGTATTCAGCGCCACGCAGGCGATCGGCAGTTTCGGCATTGTACTGGTCAGCGGTATTTTCACCGCCTTTCTGCTGGCTCCTCTGGCGATGCCAGCCCAAAAAGAGAGAAAACAATGATCACCCCTTTTTACCGCGCCGCCGCCCTGATCGGCGCGCTGTTGCTGGCCGGTTGCAGCCACACGGCCCCGAAGCGTGACGATGCCCGACCGCAGGCATGGCTCCAGCCGGGTACCCGGGTGACGCTACCGCCGCCGGGTATTACTCCGGCGCTGAGCTCCCAGCAGTTGCTGACCGGCAGCTTTAATGGCAAGACCCAGTCGCTGCTGGTGATGCTGAATGCCGATGCGCAGAAGGTGACCCTCGCCGGGCTGTCATCGGTGGGTATTCGCCTGTTCCTCGCCACCTATAATGAAACGGGCATCCATACTGAACAGTCGATTGTTGCGCCAGAGCTGCCTCCGGCCAGCCAGGTGCTGGCGGACGTGATGCTCAGCCACTGGCCGATCGACGCCTGGCTGCCGCAGTTGCCGAAGGGCTGGACGTTGCAGGATCGCGGCGACCGTCGCGAGCTGCGCAATGCCGACGGCAAGCTGGTGACGGAGATTGTCTACCTGCAGCGCAAAGGCAAGCGCGTGCCGATCAGCATCGAACAACAGGTGTTCCACTACCACATCACCATTCAATATCTGGATGACTGAGATGATCTACATTTCTGCCGTTGGCCTGATCAATGCCCTGGGCAATTCGCCTGACGAGATTGCCGCTAACCTGACGCGCGGGGTCGCCCCCGGTATGCGCCTGCGCAGCGGCTGGCTGCAGGGTCAGGATGCGGTGCTGGGCGGCGTCGACGGCGAGCTGCCTGCGATCCCGGAAAGCTTTGCCCTGCACCGCTCGCGCAATAATCAGCTCCTGCTGGCGGCGCTGGCGCAGATCCAGCCTGTCGTGGATGAGGCCATTGCCCGCTACGGCCGTGACCGGGTGGCAGTGGTCATGGGCACCAGCACCTCCGGGCTCGACGAGGGCGACGAACATGTGCGTCTGTCGATGAGCGGCGAAGCCAGCGTCAACTGGCACTACGCCCAGCAGGAGCTGGGCGATCCGTCGCGCTTTCTGGCGAACTGGCTCGGTCTGGAGGGCCCGGCTTACACCCTGTCGACCGCCTGCTCCTCCAGCGCGCGGGCAATCATCAGCGGACGTCGGCTGATTGATGCCGGGCTGGCAGATATCGCCATCGTCGGCGGGGCAGATACCCTGAGTCGGATGCCGGTGAATGGCTTTAACAGCCTTGAGTCACTCTCCACCACGCTGTGCGAGCCCTTTGGCCGTGACCGGCGGGGGATCACCATTGGCGAAGCGGCAGCTCTGATGGTGCTGACCCGCGAGCCCCAGCCGGTGGCGCTGCTGGGTACCGGCGAGTCGAGCGACGCGTACCATATTTCCGCCCCCCATCCACAGGGTGAAGGGGCCATCAGCGCCATTAACCAGGCGCTGAAGGAGGCCGGAATAAAACCGGATGAGGTGGGCTACATCAATCTGCACGGTACGGCAACGCCGCTGAATGACCAGATTGAATCGCAGGTGGTGCACGATCTGTTTGGCGAGGCGGTGCCCTGCAGCTCCACCAAGCACCTGACCGGCCATACGCTGGGGGCGGCGGGGATCACCGAAGCAGCGCTGAGCTGGCTGATCCTGACCCGTGACCTCCCCTTACCCGCCCAGGATTTCACCCGCTATACACCGGATCCGACGCTCGCCCCCTGCGGCGTGCTGCATCAGCCCACCGCGCTGAAAAAAGCGGTGATCTTGTCAAATTCGTTCGCCTTTGGCGGCAATAACGCCAGCATCCTGCTGGGGAGAGTGTCATGAGTTATTTATCCCCGACCGAGTATCTGCCCCACGATGCCCCCATGCTGCTGCTGGAATCTGTCCACAGCGTGACCGCTGAGTCTGCCGTCTGCCGCGTCACCGTCAGTCCGCAGGGCGTGCTGGCGCCCTTTCTGAATACCGCGGGCGATCTGCCGGGCTGGTACGCCCTTGAGTTGATGGCCCAGACCGTTGGCATCTGGTCAGGCTGGCACCGTCAGCAGAAGGGTCAGGAGAGCATTTCGCTCGGCATGGTACTGGGGGCGCGGGAACTGGTTTGCGCCGCAGGGTGCTTCCCGGCCAGCAGCCTGTTAACCATCACGGTCACGCTGCTGATGCAGGATGAACGCTTTAGCAGCTTCGAGTGCGCCATCCTCACAGATGAAGAGACGCTGGCAACCGGGCGCGTCAATACCTTCCAGCCAGGCCAGCAGGAATTAGCATCACTGTTTAAACAGGGAGT
Organism: Leclercia sp. TB492; assembly: GCF_049974505.2. Classification (NCBI taxonomy): domain Bacteria; kingdom Pseudomonadati; phylum Pseudomonadota; class Gammaproteobacteria; order Enterobacterales; family Enterobacteriaceae; genus Leclercia; species Leclercia sp. TB492. The sequence continues at coordinate 4,420,912 of NZ_CM127572.1, forward strand.
GAATCAATGAGTCGTTCCGTTCTGGTCACCGGTGCCAGCAAAGGCATTGGCCGGGCTATCGCCCTCAAACTTGCCGCAGACGGGTTCACCCTCGGCGTGCATTACCACCGCGACGTCGCTGGCGCACAGGACACCCTGAATGCTATCGAGCAGGCGGGGGGAAACGGGCGTCTGCTCTCGTTTGACGTGGGCAATCGCGCGCAGTGCCGCGAGGTGCTGGAGCAGGATATGGACGTTAACGGTCCCTGGTATGGCGTGGTCAGCAACGCCGGGATCGCCCGGGATGGTGCCTTCCCGGCGCTCAGCGACGAGGACTGGGACAGCGTGATCCACACCAATCTCGACAGCTTTTACAACGTCATTCACCCCTGCATCATGCCCATGATTGGCACCCGCAAAGGCGGACGTATTATTACTCTGTCGTCGGTTTCAGGGGTGATGGGCAACCGCGGCCAGGTAAATTACAGCGCGGCCAAAGCGGGTATTATCGGTGCCACCAAAGCCCTGGCGATGGAGCTGGCGAAGCGCAAAATTACCGTCAACTGCATCGCACCCGGGCTGATAGATACCGGGATGATCGAGATGGAAGAGGCCGCGCTGAAAGAGGCAATGGCCATGATCCCCATGAAACGGATGGGTCAGGCAGACGAGGTGGCCGGACTGGCCAGCTATCTGATGTCGGATATTGCGGGCTATGTGACCCGCCAGGTGATCTCCATTAACGGGGGCATGTTATGACGCGTCGGGTGGTGATTACCGGCATGGGCGGCGTGACCGCCTTCGGTGAAGAGTGGCAGTCGGTTTCTGCCCGCTTGCTGGAGTATAAAAACGCGGTACGCAAGATGCCGGAGTGGACGGTGTATGAGGGTCTGCATACCCTGCTGGCGGCACCAATCGATGATTTTACCCTGCCGGAGCACTACACCCGCAAGCGCATCCGCGCCATGGGCCGCGTGTCTTTACTGTCGACCCGCGCCACCGAACTCGCGCTGGCGCAGGCCGGGCTGATTGACGATCCGATCCTGACTCAGGGCGAAACCGGCATTGCTTACGGCTCGTCGACCGGCAGCACCGGCCCGGTCAGCGAGTTCGCCACCATGCTCACCGAGAAGCACACCAACAACATCACCGGCACCACCTACGTGCAGATGATGCCGCACACCACGGCAGTCAATACCGGCCTGTTCTTCGGCCTCCGCGGGCGGGTGATCCCCACCTCCAGCGCCTGCACCTCCGGCAGCCAGGCGATAGGCTATGCGTGGGAAGCCATCCGCCACGGATATCAGACGGTGATGGTGGCAGGAGGGGCCGAAGAGCTCTGCCCGTCGGAAGCGGCGGTGTTCGATACCCTTTTCGCCACCAGCCAGCGTAATGACGATCCGGAAGCCACCCCGTCACCCTTCGATATCCAGCGCGATGGGCTGGTAATTGGCGAAGGGGCGGGAACGTTGATCCTGGAAGAGCTGGAGCATGCGCAGGCGCGTGGCGCGACCATTTACGGAGAGATCGTCGGCTTCGCCACCAACTGCGACGCGGCGCACATCACCCAGCCGCAGCGGGAAACCATGCAGATCTGCATGGAAAAGTCGCTGCGCATCGCCGGACTGAGTCCGCAGGATATTGGCTACATTTCGGCGCACGGCACCGCCACCGACCGGGGGGATATTGCCGAAAGCCTGGCCACCGCCGCCGTATTTGGCGACAGCGTACCTGTCTCGTCATTGAAGAGTTATTTCGGCCACACGTTGGGTGCCTGCGGTGCGCTGGAAGCCTGGATGAGTCTGGAGATGATGCGCGAGGGCTGGTTCGCACCGACCATCAATTTAAGACAACCAGATGAGCAATGCGGCGCGTTAGATTATATTATGGGGAAAGCCCGTCACATTGATTGCGAATATCTGCAAAGCAATAACTTCGCGTTCGGCGGCATTAATACTTCCATAATCATTAAACGCTGGGCGTGACTATGTACCAGTTCCTGCTGGGAAAAATTTCTACCCTCAGCGCTGACCCTCTGGCGTCAGCGCTGGCCGAACAGGCGCCTGAGGGCGCGCGTCGCACTCCCTGGCTGGCCGGGCGGACCCTGCTCGCCCGGGCGTTATCGCCCTCCCCGGTGCCGGAGATCGTCTTCGGTGAACAGGGGAAACCCGCCTTCGTTGATGCTCATCCGTACTGGTTTAACCTCAGCCACAGCGGGGATGATATCGCCCTGCTGTTAAGCGATGAGGGCGAAGTGGGCTGCGACATCGAAGTGATCCGCCCCCGGGATAACTGGCAGGCGCTGGCGAATGCCGTCTTTAGCGTCGCGGAACACGACGAGCTGGAGCGGGAGGCGCCCGAGGCAAAGCTGTCGGCCTTCTGGCGAATCTGGACGCGCAAAGAGGCTATCGTCAAACAGCGCGGCGGGAGCGCCTGGCAAATTGTCAGCGTCGATAGCACCTTTACCTCCGCGCTGAGCGTCAGCCACGTCCAGCACGGCGAACTCAGCCTCGCCGTCTGTACGCCAACGCCCTTCACCCTCCATAACGGTGCGCTTCAGGTTCTGTAACCCGCTTATTTCAAATTATTCGGAAAGTCTGCCGGCAGCTCGCTGGCAGCACAGTCAATGACAGCATCGTTATTGGCGCCGCAGTCGCGCACAAAGGTAATGGTGGCGAACTCATCAATAACCTCGGTTGGGTAGGCCGGGCCCGCCTCGCGATAAGAGACCATCAGCGGAATATGATCGTTCTGGAAGCAGACGGTTTTTTCCGGGTTATTCATCACCCAACGCGGGAAGAAGATAGTGCCGTGGAACAGCCTGTCGCCGAGGTTCACAATCAGGCTCACATCGGTACCGGTCGGTTCAGTCCACGAAATTTTATAAATACTCTCGCCCACGCGAACGATATAAGCCTGCTGATCTTTTACCCAACGGTTTGCCACGATCCCGCTGTGAATACGGTAGTCGAGGGTCTGCTCGTTTTTGACATAAATCTCGTAGTTCCAGCCGTTATCGTAGGTGTAGACCAGATGTTTGCCGACGAAACCGCTCAAATCATGTTTATCAAAATGGCTCATATTCTGTCTCCTCTGTTTCAATGAGCCCATCTTACGCCTGCAAAAATTGGATGAATAACGCTATGATTTAATCAAATTCATTCAAAAATTAGATGAGTCATGCACAAAACTACCCTTGAGCAGTGGGCACTGCTTGAACGCGTCGTTGAGTTAGGCAGCTTTGCCCGCGCCGCAGAGGAGACGCACCGCAGCCAATCTTCCGTCAGTTATAACCTGGCGTTGTTGCAGGAGCGGCTGGGCGTGGCGCTCCTGGTTCAGGCGGGGCGTAAGGCGGTGCTGACCCCGGAAGGGGAGCTGCTGTTAAATCAGGTCAAACCGCTGCTAAACGCCTTTACCCTGCTGGAGACTCGCGCCACGACGCTACGCAACGGGATGCGTACCCGACTGGATGTGGTGGTGGACAGCATTTTCCCTCGCCGTCATCTGTTTGCCATTCTGCGCCAGTTTCAACAGCGCTATCCGCAAACCGAGGTGCATCTGACCGAAATACTTGAGAACGCCGGCGAGGCGCTGACCCAGAGCGAAGCCGACGTGATGGTGCTAACCCGCCGCCAGGATGTGACCGGGCGCGGCGAGTGGCTGATGAATATCGATTTTGTCGCCGTGGCGCATCGGGAGCATCCACTGTTTGAACGCGACACGCCGCTCACTGATGAAATGCTACGCCCCTGGCCAATCATCCAGATCGCCGGGCAGAACTACGCCGCGCCTCCCGGCGGCGAAGCCTGGACCTTCTCCACCATCGATGCCGCTATCGATGCGGTGATGTATCAGGTGGGGTATGGCTGGCTGCCGGAAGAGCGAATTCAGCAACAGCTGGAAAGCGGTGTGCTGAAAACACTGCCCCTGAACCACGGCACGCGCCGTGCTACACCGCTGCATCTGATTGTAAAACGCACGCTCGCCCCGCTCGACGAACAGGTTGAGACCTTACTGCACCTCTTCCGCCAGCCGTCGTAAAGGTGAACTGCTACGCTTAACGGTCTGAACTTCAACTATGAAAAGGAGCAGACCGTGAAAATCGATCTTACGGGAAAAGTGGCGTTAGTAACCGCCTCCACAGGCGGCATTGGCTTCGCCATTGCCAGAGGGCTGGCGGAGAGCGGTGCCGAGGTGATTGTTAACGGGCGCAGCGTCGACTCGGTCAACCGGGGGATCCAACAGCTGCAGCAGGTCATACCCGGCGTCCAGGTGCGGGCGGCGATTGCCGACCTCAGCACCCCTGACGGGGTGGATGCTCTGCTGAAGGTTGCCACCGGCGTCGATATCCTCGTGAACAACGCCGGGATTTATGGGCCGCAGGATTTTTACGCCACCGACGATGAGACCTGGGATCGCTACTGGCAAACTAACGTGATGTCCGGCGTACGCCTGTCGCGCGCCCTGCTGCCCGGCATGGTGCAAAAGGGCTGGGGCCGGGTAGTGTTTATCTCCTCGGAGTCGGCCTGCAATATTCCGGCAGACATGATCCACTACGGGGTGACCAAAACCGCCCAGCTGTCGCTGGCGCGCGGGCTGGCGAAATTTGTCGCGGGCAGCGGCGTTACCGTGAACAGCGTTTTGCCGGGCCCGACGATGTCGGACGGCTTTGCCGACATGATGAAAGACGAGATAGAGAAAACCGGCAAATCACTGGAGACGCTGGCGAAAGAGTTCGTCATGGTGCACCGTCCGAGCTCGGTTATTCAGCGGGCCGCCACGGTAGAAGAGGTCGCCAACATGGTGGTCTACGTCTGTTCACAGCAGGCGTCCGCTACCTCCGGCGCGGCGCTGCGCGTCGATGGCGGCGTGGTGGACGATATTATCTAGCCATGCCGTTGCCGCCCGTCCGCTGGCGGGTGGCATCTGACGCTAAAGCAGGTAAACTGATGGGCAGAATGTGTATTTCAGCTAAGACGTAGCTATGACCAATATGATTGCCGATGAGGCAGTGGCAAAATCCAGCGTACTTTCGGTGTTCGACTTCGACGGCACGCTGACGCATCACGACAGCTTTATCCCTTTCTTACGCTTTGCGTTCGGCAAACGCTATTTTGCCGGTCGCCTGGTCCGGATGGCCTTGCCTACCCTGCACTGTGTGCGCCGCAAGCTGACCCGTGATGAGCTGAAAGAGGTGCTGATCAGAACCTTTCTGACCGGCGTGGATGAGCACTGGCTGCGTCAGCAGGCAGAGCTGTTCTGCGAGAAATACTGGAACAAACTGATGCGCCCGCAGGGCGTACTGGCGGTGGCCGCGGAAGTCAATTCCGGTGCGGAAGTGACGATCTGCTCCGCCTCGCCGGCCCTGGTATTGCAGCCCTGGGCCGACAAGCTTGGCATTAAGCTTATCGGCACCCAGCTGGAAGTGAAAGACGGCAAGCTGACCGGGCGGATCACCGGCCATAACTGTCGCTGTGCGCAGAAGGTGGCCCGGCTGGAGCACGTGTATGGCAGCCTGACCAATTACCACGTGCGCGCCTGGGGCGACACCCGCGGCGATCACGAGCTGCTGGCCGCGGCGCAGGATCCGCACTGGCGCCATTTCCACCCGCCGCGCGCGCGCCGGAATTCACCTATTAAACCGTAAAACATGCCGGGTGGCGGCTTCGCCTTACCCGGCCTACAACATCCACAGGCCGGGCAATACCACTCAGGCTTCCCGTTTCCCCGGGAACAGCAGGCTCGCCACAATCCCCACCGCCAGTACGCCCAGCACCACTAACAGACTCGCCGTGGCGCCGATGCCGTAGCCGTGATGCCAGAAGTGATCCGTGGCGTTCAGACCGAGCTTGAAGGCCACAAAGAACAGCAGCGCGATCACCGCTTTCTCCAGATGGACCAGATACTGCTTCAGCGCCTCCAGCACGAAATAGAGGGTACGCAGGCCGAGGATCGCGAACATCATGGCGCTGTAGATAATCAGCGGCTCGCGGCTAACGGCGATGATCGCCGGCACCGAGTCAAAGGCGAACATCACGTCTGACAGCTCAACCACCGCCACGCAGAGCAGCAGCGGCGTGGCATAGCGCTTCGCCTTCTTCACACGGCCGACCATCACATCCTGGTTCTCTGGTTTTTCCAGCTCGGCATCCACCTCTTTCTGGCTCAGCAGGAAGGCGTTGCCGGTGATTTTTGGCCAGATCGGATAGAAGCGTTTGACCGCGCGGTAGGCCAGGTGCTGAGAGTAATCTTCGATCTCGTCCTGCTCTTCACCGCGCTTGAGCATCATCACCGCCGTCCAGGCCACAATCAGGGCAAAGACCACTTCCACGTACGGCCCGAGGCTCAGCAGGCTGGTGCCGATGGCGACGAAGATCCCACGGAAGACGATAGCGCCAATCACCCCCCAGTAAAGCACCCGGTGACGGTACTGATCCGGCACGCCAAACCAGGCGAAGATCGCCATCATCACGAACAGGTTGTCGACGGAGAGCACCTCTTCCAGCGCGTAACCGGTGAGGAACAGGCTCGCCACCTCAGCACCGTGGTGAACGTACAGGAACCCGGCGAACGCCATCGCGGTCATCACCCAGAAGATCGACCAGAGCGAAGCACTTTTCAGTGAAATCGGTTTGTCATGGCGATGCATGAAGAGGTCGATAAACATCGCCCCGACAGCCATAACCACGAATACAACAACGGTTTCCGTCGGGAAACCGAGATGAGCAGATGACATACACAACCCTTTTTGAAGACAAAATACAAACCATGCAGACTGGCGAAGCCAGTAAAGAAAAAGGGGGGGCCGTTAACAGCCTTCTCCCCTTAAGAAGTAAACCGGCGCAGGATGTACCTGCGCCGGATAGTCTATTTTAACTCACATCAACGCGGTTCTGCATACCCGGTCAGTTTTTATTCTCTGCCGCCAGCGCCTCTGCGCAGGCCCAGGCGCTGGCCCACGCCCACTGGAAGTTATAGCCGCCCAGCCAGCCGGTCACGTCCACCACCTCACCGATAAAATAGAGCCCCGGCACGTTGCGGGCCTCCATGGTGCGCGAGGAGAGTTCGTTGGTGTCCACCCCGCCGAGCGTCACTTCCGCAGTGCGATAGCCTTCGGTGCCGTTGGGCTGGACGCGCCAGGCGGTTAAGGTCTCCACCAGCGTCTGCTGGTCACGGCTGTTGAGCTGCTTCAGCGACACATCGGGAATTTGCCCCAGCAGCTGCAGGCACTCCACCAGCCGCTTCGGCAGCTGCATGGCTAACGTGTTTTTCAGGCTCTGGTTGGGGTGCGCCGCGCGCTGTTCATCCAGGAAGCTCGCCAGTTCGCAGTCCGGCACTAAATTGACGGTGACGAACTCCCCCGGCTGCCAGTAGCTGGAGATTTGCAGGACCGCCGGGCCGGAGAGGCCGCGATGGGTGAACAGCAGGTTCTCACGGAATACGGTGCCGTCTTCAGCCGTGATGACCGAAGGCACCGAGACGCCGGAGAGGGTTTGCAGCTGCTCCAGCAAGGGTTTATGCAGGGTGAACGGCACCAGACCGGCTCGGGTCGGAAGCACCTTCAGGCCAAACTGTTCAGCAATTTTATAGCCAAACGGCGACGCGCCCAGCCCCGGCATCGAGAGCCCGCCGCTGGCGATCACCAGCTTTTCCGCGCTCACCGTTTCGCCATTGAGTTGCAGGGTATATCCCGCCTCGTCACGGGCGACTTCCAGCACTTCACTGCGCAGACGCAGGGTAACCTGGCCTTTTTCGCACTCGGCCACCAGCATATCGACAATCTGTTGCGCCGAATCGTCGCAAAATAGCTGGCCCAGGGTTTTTTCATGCCAGGCAATGCCGTGTTTACCCACCAGGTCAATAAAGTCCCATTGGGTATAGCGGGCAAGAGCAGATTTACAAAAATGGCGGTTCTGGCTCAGATAGGCCGCGGGTTCGATATAAAGGTTAGTAAAGTTGCAGCGGCCCCCGCCAGACATGAGGATTTTACGACCAGGTTTTTTACCGTTATCGAGCAGCAGAACCCGGCGCCCTGCCTGTCCGGCCATTGCCGCACAGAATAAACCCGCCGCACCGGCGCCAATAATGATGGCATCATACTTTTCCACGTCTCGATTCTCCTGGTTTTGAGGGCGCGGATTGTAAAGTTTCCTCAAGAAGCGTGCCAGCGTAAATATCCGCGATCTCGTTCATTTTATTGAAATTTAAAAAATAATTCTTTTACTGCTACGCTTATGTCAGTAGGCAAATCAAAAAAAGTCTATATTTCACTTTGCCCGTTGCGCATTTGTCCTGGATAATGCGCCGCGTTCATGTCCTCAAGATGGCGTAACGTCCTATGCTACATTTGTTTGCCGGCCTGGATTTTCATACCGGGCTTTTACTCTTGCTTGCTCTGGCCTTTGTATTGTTCTACGAAGCGATTAACGGCTTCCACGACACTGCGAACGCAGTCGCAACCGTTATTTACACCCGTGCTTTACGATCGCAGGTTGCGGTTGTGATGGCTGCGGTGTTTAACTTCTTTGGTGTTCTTCTGGGGGGTCTGAGCGTAGCCTACGCCATTGTGCATATGCTGCCAACGGATCTGCTACTGAATGTCAGTTCCGGCCATGGCCTGGCCATGGTGTTCTCTCTGCTGTTTGCTGCAATTATCTGGAACCTCGGTACCTGGTATTTCGGCCTGCCAGCATCCAGTTCTCACACGCTCATCGGCGCCATCATCGGTATTGGTTTAACCAATGCGCTGATGACCGGTACGTCTGTGGTGGACGCACTGAATATTCCTAAAGTTCTGGGTATTTTCGGTTCACTGATTGTTTCTCCCATTGTCGGTCTGGTTGTGGCGGGTGGCTTAATTTTCCTGCTGCGTCGTTACTGGAGCGGCACCAAAAAACGTGCCCGTATCCACCTGACGCCAGCCGAGCGTGAAAAGAAAGACGGTAAGAAAAAGCCGCCATTCTGGACGCGTATCGCCCTGATCGTTTCTGCTATCGGCGTGGCCTTCTCTCATGGCGCGAACGACGGTCAGAAAGGGATTGGTCTGGTTATGCTGGTGCTGATTGGTGTGGCACCTGCGGGCTTCGTGGTGAACATGAATGCCACCGGTTACGAAATTACCCGTACCCGCGACGCCATCAACAACGTCGAAACCTATTTCCAGCAGCGTCCCGACCTGCTGAAAAAGGCGACTGGCGTTGATCAGCTGATCCCTTCTCCGGAAGCAGGCGCAACCAAACCGGCTGAGTTCCACTGCCATCCGGCCAATGCGATTAACGCACTGGAGCGGGCAAAAGGCATGCTGACGGATGTCGAAAGCTACGAGAAGCTCACTCCGGAGCAGCGTGGCCAGATGCGTCGCATCATGCTGTGCATCTCTGACGTGACCGAGAAAGTCTCTAAGCTGCCTGAAGTCTCTGCTGACGATCAGCGTCTGCTGAAGAAGCTGAAGGTCGACATGCTGAATACCATCGAGTACGCACCGATCTGGATCATCATGGCGGTCGCACTGGCGCTGGGTCTCGGTACGATGGTCGGCTGGCGTCGCGTGGCGACAACCATTGGCGAGAAGATCGGTAAGAAAGGCATGACCTATGCCCAGGGGATGTCTGCTCAGATGACGGCAGCGGTCTCTATCGGTCTGGCCAGCTACACCGGTATGCCGGTATCCACAACCCACGTTCTCTCTTCGTCCGTGGCGGGTACCATGCTGGTTGATGGCGGTGGTCTGCAACGCAAAACCGTGACCAGCATCCTGATGGCCTGGGTGTTTACCCTGCCAGCATCGATTCTGCTGTCTGGTGGTCTGTACTGGATCTCCCTGCAATTCCTGTAATTGCAGGCAGGTTACGCGAAGAGCGGGTCAGGTAACTGGCCCGCTTTTTTTTGCGCTCAATGCCAGATGAGGAGAGCAATCATACTCACCACCACCAGGCCGCACAGTGCGCTGGTCAGGATGAACTGACGACGCAGGCGTTCACAGCGGCGGATAAACTCATCATCATGATGATCCCGATAACGCTGGGCGTAGATATACCACACCAGGCGCATCTGTTTGCTGGGCTGCCCGTGCGAGGTGAAAAATCCCCCGCCGTCCACATATTGATAAAGCAATGGATCGCAGCCACGCAGTACCACTAACAGGGCGCGTAAAGACGAGAAATAACGCGCCATATTCACGATGCAAACTACACATAACGCCCAAAATAATGCGACGGTGCTAATCATACTTCCTCCCCGGCGTCCGCCCGCGAAGCAATGCTCCGGGACTACCGCACCCATGCCCTGACAGACGGTTCAGTGAAAGAGAGACTCAAAAGCCGATCGGCTTCACATTTTAGTATCCGAACGGCTTATTCAATAGTGTAGGAGATCCGCTAATTTTTTTGCCACAAGGTTAATCGTTATCAACACCAATGCTTGAAAATTTTGTTTAACTGGGCCGTAATGAAGGCAGGTAGACGACTGCTACACGCATTGGTCATCGATAACTTAAGGAAGGAGTAACACTATGGCTTATAAACACATTCTTATCGCGGTTGACCTCTCCCCGGAGAGCAAAGTCCTGGTTGATAAAGCGGTATCCATGGCGCGTCCGTACAATGCGAAAGTTTCCTTGATTCACGTGGACGTGAATTACTCCGATCTCTATACCGGCCTGATTGACGTGAATCTGGGCGACATGCAGAAGCGTATCTCCGAAGAGACCCACCAGGCGCTGACCGAACTCTCCACCAACGCGGGCTATCCGATCACCGAAACCCTGAGCGGCAGCGGCGACCTGGGCCAGGTGCTGGTTGATGCAATCAAGAAATACGATATGGATCTGGTGGTCTGCGGTCATCACCAGGACTTCTGGAGCAAGCTGATGTCGTCAGCGCGTCAGCTGATTAACACCGTGCACGTGGACATGTTGATTGTGCCGCTGCGCGACGAAGACGACGAGTAAGTGTAAAAAAGCCCGGTGGCGCTAACGCTTACCGGGCCTACAAATGGCACTGCACGTAGGCCGGGTAAGGCGAAGCCGCCTCCCGGCTTTTTTATTCCGGCGTACCGGAGTAGATATCAAACCGGTGCCCTTTGGTGGTCACCGCATTGGTGGTGGCGACCTCCGCCAGCGGCGGTGCATAGTCAGGACGTTTCACCACTACCCGCTTTGTCGCCAGCAGGCGAGCAGGCTCCAGCAGGCCATCTGCGTCTAAGTCCGGCCCCACCAGCGACTGAAACACCCGCATCTCTTTCTTCACCAGCGCGCTTTTCTGCTTATGCGGGAACATTGGGTCGAGATAGACCACCTGCGGACGCGGGGTGATATCCGTCAGTGCCGTCAGGCTCGAGGCGTGGATCAGCTGTAGTCGCTCCTGCAACCAGCCGCCGATTTCCGGATCGGCATAGCCGCGAGCAAGGCCATCATCCAGCAGGGCGGCGACCACCGGGTTGCGCTCCAGCATCCGCACCCGACAGCCTACAGAGGCGAGCACAAAGGCATCGCGCCCCAGTCCGGCGGTGGCATCCACCACGTCCGGCAGATAGCTGCCTTTGATCCCGACCGCTTTGGCGACCGCTTCGCCACGTCCGCCGCCGAACTTGCGCCGGTGTGCCATGGCGCCACCGACAAAGTCGACAAAAATCCCGCCGAGTTTCGGTTCGTCACGTTTACGTAACTCCAGATGCGCTGTAGTCATCACCAGCGCCATCAGGTTTTCTTCATCGTGTTCCAGCCCCCATCGGGCCGCCAGAACAGATAAGGCGCCGTCTCCGGCGCCTGTCTCATCTACTAAGTGAATCTTCACGAATCAACTAACCCTTGATGCCGTAATGCTCAAGCATCGCGTCCAGCTGCGGCTCGCGGCCACGGAAGCGTTTGAACAGCTCCATTGGCTCTTCGGAACCGCCGCGGGTCAGGATGTTATCGAGGAACGACTGCCCGGTTTCGCGGTTGAAAATCCCCTCTTCTTCGAAGCGGGAGTAAGCGTCTGCCGCCAGCACGTCCGCCCACAGGTAGCTGTAGTAACCCGCCGCATAGCCGCCAGCAAAGATATGGCTGAACGCGTGCGGGAAGCGACCCCATGCCGGGCCAGGGATCAGGGCCACCTGCTTCTTGATCTCCGCCAGGGTTTCGAGGACCTTCGCCCCTTGCTCCGGGCTGAACTCGGCATGCAGACGGAAATCGAACAGGCCGAACTCCAGCTGGCGCAGGATAAACATCGCCGCCTGGTAGTTTTTCGCTTCCAGCATCTTATCCAGCAGCGCTTTTGGCAGCGGCTCGCCGGTCTCGTAGTGACCGGAGATAAACGCCAGCGCGTCCGGCTCCCAGCACCAGTTTTCCATAAACTGGCTCGGCAGCTCGACCGCATCCCACGGCACGCCGCTGATACCGGCCACGCCTGCAGCTTCGATACGGGTCAGCATATGGTGCAGACCGTGACCGAACTCGTGGAACAGGGTGATCACTTCGTCATGGGTAAAGAGCGCAGGTTTACCGCTGACCGGACGGTTGAAGTTACAGGTCAGGTAGGCCACCGGCTTTTGCAGCGAGCCGTCGGCTTTACGCATCTGGCCTACGCAGTCATCCATCCACGCCCCGCCGCGCTTGTTCTCACGGGCATACAGGTCAAGGTAGAAGCTGCCGCGCAGTTCGTTTTTATCGTCATACAGCTCGAAGAAACGCACGTCGTCATGCCACACTTCCACATCGTTGCGCTCTTTAGCGGTAATGCCATAGATGCGCTTCACCACTTCGAACAGGCCGTTAACGGCTTTGTTTTCCGGGAAGTATGGGCGCAGCTGCTCATCGCTGATGCTGTAAAGGTGCTGCTTCTGTTTCTCGCTGTAGTACGCGATATCCCACGGCTGCAGCTCATCGACGCCGAACTCCGCTTTCGCAAAGGCGCGCAGCTGGGCCAGCTCTTTCTCGCCCTGAGGACGGGCGCGTTTGGCCAGATCGGTTAAGAAATCGAGCACCTGCTGGGGGTTTTCCGCCATTTTGGTGGCGAGGGATTTATCCGCGTAGCTGTCAAAGCCCAGCAGCTGTGCCAGCTCGTGACGCAGGGCGAGGATCTCCGCCATCACCGGGGTGTTATCCCACTTGCCGGCGTTCGGGCCCTGATCGGAGGCGCGGGTGCTGTAGGCGCGATACATCTCTTCACGCAGGGCCTGGTTGTCACAGTAGGTCATCACCGGCAGATAGCTCGGGATATCCAGGGTCAGCAGGAAACCTTCCTGCTCTTTCGCCTCGGCCTGGGCTTTCGCCGCCGCCAGCGCGCTCTCCGGCATACCCGCCAGTTCGGCTTCGTCGGTAATCAGCTTCGTCCAGCCCATGGTGGCATCCAGCACGTTGTTGCTGTACTGGTTGCCCAGCTCGGACAGGCGGGTCGCGATTTCGCCGTAGCGCTGCTGTTTATCTTTCGCGAGGCCAATGCCCGACAGTTCAAAATCGCGCAGGGCGTTATCAACCGCCTTTTTCTGGGCGATGTTCAGGGTCGCATAGTTATCGCCCTCGCGCAGGTCGCGGTACGCTTTATACAGCCCTTCGTGCTGCCCGACCCAGGTGCTGTATTCCGACAGCAGCGGCAGGGTTTGTTCGTAGGCTTCACGCAGCTCCGGGCTGTTTTTCACCGAGTTCAGGTGGCTGACCGGGGAGAAGATGCGGCCGAGCACATCATCTACTTCCGCCAGCGGCTGACACAGGTTTTCCCAGCTGTAAGGGGCGCCCTGCGCAACCACGCTCTCGACGGCGGTACGGCAATCGTCCAGTGCTTTGGTGACAGCGGGAACAACATGTTCAGGCAGAATGGAGGAAAACGGTGGCAACGAAAAAGGCGTCAGTAATGGGTTGGTCATAAGCACTGTCCTGTTAAATGAGTGAATGAAGCGCGCATCCTGCGCGAGCATATTGTTTCCAGGATGGGGTTAAGTGTAGTGAATTTCAATGGCTGAGGTGACAGAAAAACCGCCGCCGCGACGGTGCGTGCCGGGCCTGCGGGTAATCTGCGCCGTTCTGCTGTAAACTGTGGCCAATCGACATTATCGGAACATATCTACCCATGCTCAGTTATCGCCACAGCTTTCACGCGGGCAACCACGCCGACGTTCTTAAACATACCGTTCAGAGCCTGATTATCGAGGCGCTCAAAGAGAAAGATAAGCCTTTTCTCTATCTGGACACCCATGCCGGCGCGGGCCGCTATCAGCTGAGCGGTGAACACGCCGAGCGCACCGGGGAGTACCTCGAAGGCATCGCCCGTATCTGGCAGCAGGACGACCTGCCGGCCGAGCTTGAGCCGTACATCAGCGTCATTAATCACTTCAACCGCAGCGGCCAGCTACGTTACTACCCGGGCTCGCCGCTGATTGCCCGTCAGTTGCTGCGCGAGCAGGACAGCATTCAGCTGACCGAACTGCACCCGAGCGACTACCCGCTACTGCGCTCTGAATTCCAGAAAGACAGCCGCGCGCGCGTCGAGAAATCGGACGGCTACCAGCAGCTGAAAGCGAAATTACCACCGGTGTCCCGTCGCGGCCTGGTGCTGATCGACCCGCCTTATGAGATCAAAAGTGACTATCAGGCGGTGGTGGCGGGCATCCACGAAGGGTACAAACGCTTTGCCACCGGCACCTATGCCCTGTGGTATCCGGTGGTGCTGCGTTCGCAGATCAAGCGCATGATTAAGGATCTGGAAGCGACCGGTATCCGTAAGATCCTGCAAATTGAGCTGGCGGTTCTCCCCGACAGCGATCGACGCGGCATGACCGCCTCCGGCATGATCGTGGTTAACCCACCGTGGAAGCTGGAAGCGCAGATGAACAACGTTCTGCCGTGGCTGCACAAAAAGCTGGTTCCGGCCGGTACTGGCCACGCCACCGTCAGCTGGATCGTGCCTGAGTAATTACAGCAATCGGTGGAAGCTATTGATTTCAGGTATACAATCGCGGCAATTAACGATTAAGGATAAGACCATGACTAAGCATTATGACTACATCGCTATCGGCGGCGGCAGCGGCGGTATCGCCTCGATTAACCGTGCGGCCATGTATGGCCAGAAGTGCGCCCTGATTGAAGCGAAAGACCTCGGCGGCACCTGCGTCAACGTCGGTTGTGTACCGAAGAAAGTGATGTGGCATGCGGCGCAGATCCGTGAGGCCATCCACCTGTATGGCCCGGATTATGGTTTTGACACCACCATCAATAACTTCGACTGGGATCGCCTGATCGCCAGCCGTACGGCATACATTGACCGGATTCATACCTCCTACGACAACGTGCTGGGTAAGAACAACGTCGATGTAATCCGCGGTTTCGCCCGTTTTGTGGATGCGAAGACCATCGAAGTGAACGGCGAGACGATCACCGCCGATCATATCCTGATCGCCACCGGCGGCCGTCCGAGCCATCCGTCTATTCCGGGCGCGGAATATGGCATCGACTCCGACGGTTTCTTTGAGCTGCCTGCCCTGCCGAAACGCGTTGCCGTTGTGGGCGCGGGCTACATCGCCGTAGAACTGGCGGGCGTGATTAACGGCCTGGGCGCGGAAGCGCACCTGTTCGTGCGCAAACACGCCCCGCTGCGCAGCTTCGATCCGCTGATCGTCGATACGCTGGTGGAAGTGATGAACGCAGAAGGCCCTCATCTGCATACGGAAGCCATTCCGAAAGCGGTCGTGAAAAACGCCGACGGCAGCCTGACCCTGGAGCTGGAAGATGGCCGCAGCCAGACCGTTGATTGCCTGATCTGGGCGATCGGTCGTGAACCGGCAAACGACAACTTCAACCTCGCCGTAACCGGGGTTGAGACCAATGAGAAAGGCTATATCGTTGTCGATAAGTTCCAGAACACCAGCGTGCCGGGCATTTACGCGGTGGGCGATAACACCGGTGCCGTTGAGCTGACCCCGGTAGCGGTGGCCGCGGGCCGTCGTCTCTCCGAGCGTCTGTTTAACAACAAACCGGACGAGCACCTCGACTACAGCAACATCCCGACCGTGGTCTTCAGCCATCCGCCGATCGGCACCGTCGGTTTAACCGAACCGCAGGCGCGCGAGCAGTATGGCGACGACCAGGTGAAAGTGTATAAATCGGCCTTCACCGCCATGTATACCGCCGTCACCGCTCACCGTCAGCCATGCCGCATGAAGCTGGTCTGCGTTGGGCCGGAGGAGAAGATCGTCGGTATTCACGGTATTGGCTTCGGTATGGATGAGATCCTGCAGGGCTTTGCCGTGGCGCTGAAAATGGGTGCGACCAAGAAAGACTTCGATAACACCGTGGCGATCCACCCAACGGCGGCAGAAGAGTTTGTGACCATGCGTTAATACGCTTTGCCACTCGCGATTCTGCGCTTATAAAGACCGGTCCTCAGTGGCCGGTTTTTTTATGCCCCCTCAGCCCGGCTGTACAAACGGTAACAAAATTCACCGGAAACGGCGGCAGACCTGGCTAACCTTAAAAAGTATTAATTGCTTATCTGGATCGATTATTTAAGGTTAGAGAAAACATAATGCAAGTGAAGATCAACGCAAAAAGCCTGGCTAAATTCCACCTGATTCTTGCCCTTGTCTGGGCGATGTTAACCATACCCACCCTGCTATGGTGGAAAAACAGTATCCTCTGGGTCTCGCTGATGAGTATTTACGCTATCGTGGTTTCGCATCTGGCGGCCTATAGCGCGGCGCATGCGGAAAAAGCGGCCAGCAATGCCCTGAATCAGAGCTAAGAGACGAAGCAAAAAACGGAGAAACTGACTGGCGATCCACGGCAGGCGCATTAACGCTGCGTCACCGTACTCTCTGGCAAAAGCCCTCTGATTCATACTCTGTCGCAAAGCGAATGATCCGAATTTTAGATCGCCTCCGCACTGCTGGATCGGCTGTTTATTGCCTGTAATAACATCAACATGCCACCCGCAGTGCCGGTTTTTCTCTTCCAGTAAAATGTGATCTACCGCACATATACCTCTTCACAGACCGAAGCGAATGTCTAAGCTTAGTAGGCAACCGGATAAAACCAGACCCGAGACAACGCTAACCGGAGGTCCTGACCACCATGTTCAACCAGAATATACGCACTGTAGAGACCGTAGAGTTCGATATAGAACAAGAACTTCTCTACGAAATCGATCCCTGCGAGTTAAAACTGGATGAAATGCTCGAGGCGGAGCCGGAACCTGAAATGATTGAAGGGCTGCCCGCATCCGATGCGCTCACCCCTGCCGATCGCTACCTTGAGCTCTTTGAGCATGTGCAGTCGACGCGACTGTTTGCCGACAGCAAAACTTTCCCCGACTGCGCACCAAAAATGGATCCGCTCGATATCCTCATCCGCTACCGTAAGGTAAGACGTCACCGGGACTTCAATCTGCGCCAGTTTGTGGAGAATCACTTCTGGCTGCCGGAAGTCCTGTCGAGCGAGTATGTTTCCGATCCGTCCCTCTCGCTCAAGGAACATATCGACAACCTGTGGCCGGTGCTGACCCGTGAGCCCCAGGATCACATCCCCTGGTCGTCGCTGCTGGCGCTGCCGCAGGCCTATATTGTGCCCGGCGGGCGATTCAGCGAAACCTACTACTGGGACTCCTATTTCACCATGCTGGGGCTGGCCGAAAGCGGACGCCACGACATGCTTAAGTGCATGGCGGATAACTTTGCGTGGATGATTGAACGCTACGGCCATATTCCCAATGGCAACCGTACCTACTATCTGAGCCGCTCTCAGCCGCCGGTTTTTGCCCTGATGGTTGAGCTGTTTGAAGAGGACGGCGTGCGCGGCGCCAAGCGCTATCTGGATCACCTGAAAATGGAGTATGCCTTCTGGATGGACGGCGCGGAGTCGCTGCTGCTCAACCAGGCCTACCGCAGCGCGGTGCGCATGCCGGATGGCTCTCTGCTTAACCGCTATTGGGATGACCGCGACACTCCGCGGGACGAATCCTGGATAGAGGACGTTGAAACCGCCCGCCACTCCGGTCGTCCGCCTAACGAGGTTTATCGCGATCTGCGCGCCGGGGCCGCTTCCGGCTGGGACTACTCCTCGCGCTGGCTGCGGGATCCGAGCCGGCTGGCGAGTATTCGCACCACCCAGTTTATCCCAATCGATCTCAACGCCTTCCTGTTCAAGCTGGAGAGCGCCATCGCCAATATCTCGGCCTCGAAGGGGGACAAAGAGACGGCAGAGATCTTCCGCCAGAAGGCGAGCGATCGTCGCGCGGCGGTAAACCGCTATTTGTGGGATGAGGAAAACGGCTGCTATCGCGATTACGACTGGCGCCGGGAGGCACTGGCGCTCTTTTCTGCCGCCAGCATTGTGCCGCTGTACGTCGGTATGGCCACCCACGAGCAGGCTGAACGTCTGTCGGATGCCGTAAAAGCCCGCCTGCTGACGCCGGGCGGTATTCTGGCTACCGAGTACGAAACCGGCGAGCAGTGGGATAAACCCAACGGCTGGGCGCCATTGCAGTGGATGGCAATCCAGGGCTTCAAGCAGTACGGCAACGACTCGCTGGGGGATGAAATCGCCTGGAGCTGGCTGCAGACGGTTAACCATTTCTACAAGACGCACTACAAGCTGATTGAGAAGTACCACATCGCCAGCAGCCAGCCTCGCGAAGGGGGCGGGGGTGAGTACCCCCTGCAGGACGGGTTTGGCTGGACCAACGGCGTGGTTCGCCGCCTGATTGGCCTGTATGGGGAGCCGTAACTCCCCGACCTCTCAGCGAATCACTTCATAAATGGCCGTCTGGATCGACTGCCATTTTTTAGTGCTTTCGTTCGGCTGTGCTTGTGCCCGCCGCTTCGCCTGATCCATCTCGCGTCGCTGACGTTCAACCACCGCCGGGACGGTACAAAATGCCTGGAGATACTCCTTACGCAGGCCCGTCAGCGGTTGCCCTGCTGACATCGCATGGCCGAGGTTGGTAATAAACTGCCGACAGGGCTTTGGCTGCGCCATTTGCAGACGATAGCGCATCAGGACCTCCAGTACCTCGCGATGGCCGACGGAGAGCGCATGCTCCGTCCAGGAGAGTTTCCAGTTCATCCCCGCTTTCAGGAACAACAGTGCCACCCGTGTATCGTTGCGGTCTATCGCCGCGCGGAAGTTATTCTCATCCCAGGTGACACCCATCCGCGTCAGCGTTTCGCGGGAGGAAGGCGTCTCGCGCATCTCTTCCACCACTGCCTTCACGGGCGCTACGGTACTGGCCGCCTGGGTCGGGGCGCTGCTTTCAATTAACAGCCAGGTGCCCATCATCATCATCCCCATCACCATGACCCCAACCGCACCCCATAGCACGACGGAAATCAGGTAATCGCGCTGCTCCGGAGTGCGCGCAGGCCGACGGTTCGGTTTATCGATGGTGTCGCGCACCTCAAAAATATCGTCGCCGGTGGCTTTATTTTTTTTGCGCGCGTTCTCCCAGAAGAGATTCAGCTCGTGAACGCCTTCAGCCATCAGCCCGGCCGGGTTGACGGCGGTGCGGCCCTCTTCAAATGCCCGCTGCACGGGACCGGCGATCTGGGCATAGTAGTTATCCAGCAGCAACGTCTGCGCTGAGGTCAGCGGCTGGCTGGCAATGATGTTGTTGCGGATCAGGCGGATATCATCAAGAAAGGACTGGAGCGTTTTACGCGGCTCCACCATCAGCGTCAGCAGAGACGGATCGCTGAACAGCGCCGAGTAGGAGCGGGAATACTCTTTTTTATCCACCAGCATCAGGGCCAGCTCGCTGAACATCATGCCGCCGAGTGCGTCATTACGTTCCCCCTGCCGCAGCCAGCCGCGCACCCGATCGGCGCTGAACAGGGTTTTCAGGTGATTATTCAGGCGCGTCGGATCCGGCCACGCCTGCATAATCAGCCCTTTAATCATCAGCTCCAGCGCCCGCACCTGCTTTTGTGCGAGCTGCTGACGTAGCTCATCGCTGGGGCCCATTTCCGTACTGTAGGTCAGCAGCGGCTGCTGCAGACGCAAATGTTCAAGCGCCGTCACAAAGCGCGTCGCGGCGATCAGCTGGTTGTCGCTTACATCCTGTCCACTTTCATACTGCGGCACTCGCTGCTGTAACAGCCGCAGCTGTAACGTGAACTGCGACAGTTCCGCATCGTTCAGGTTGAGCTGCTTTGCCACCCTCGCCCAGCCCCCCAGCGCCAGCCTGGCGGAATCGAGCTGCTCAAGGAACCAACGGGGATCTTTGCCTTCGGCAACGTGTACCTTTAACAGGAGCAGAATTTCCACGGAGGCCTGACGAATAATTCCCAGACAGCGTTCAAACTGCTCGCGGATCAGGTGCGATTTACTGAGGGTCATCATTTTCCTTTACGTGCTGCGCACATATGCAGAGGCAGCTGTCGGAGAGCGGTCTTTTTTCAAGTGGTTATACCAGATTAAACATAACCGATAACGGTCACTATTTCAGTGATAATGTTAAAATCATTTACAAAAGTTCAGGAGACCTGGCATGCCTGTATTGCACACCCCGCGTTTAACCTGCTCCCCGCTGCAGGAAGGAGACTGGCCCTTTTTTCTCTCGCTTCAGCAGCACCCCGATGTGATGCGCTACGTGGCCGAAGCCCGCCCGGAGGAGGCCATTCGCGAGGCTTTTGATGCGCGTCTGCCGGCATGGTCGCCGGGCAGCGATCGCTGGCTGTGCCTGGTGGTGTGCGATAACACCAGCCAGATGCCGCTCGGGGTCACCGGGTATATTCATCATGATGAGGATTGCGCCGAAGTGGGATTCTTGTTTGCTCCCCTGGCTCAGGGAAAAGGCTACGGCTTTGAGTCCTTACAGGCGGTGTGCGATTACGCCTTCGGCCAGGGAGGCATTCGCCGCTTAACCGCCACGGTGACGGCGGGCAACGTGGCCTCGAAACGCCTGCTGGAAAAGGTGGGATTTGTGCTGGAAGGGGAACTGCGCGAAAGCTACTGGCTGGCAGGCCAGTGGCACAACGACTGGCTGTTTGGGCTGTTAAAGAAAGAGTACCGCTAAGGGTGCCGCGGGGATCCCTCCCCGGCACCAGGTTACAGAAACATTCCCCCGGAGAGTTCAATCCGCTGCGCATTCATCCAGCCAAGCTCGTCGCTGAGCAGGGCCGCAATCGCATCGCCAATGTCGTCCGGCAGCCCGACGCGCCCCAGCGCCGTCTGTGAAGCAATGTGCTGGTTCAACTCCTTGTTATCGCGCACGCGCCCGCCGCCAAAGTCAGTTTCAATGGCGCCGGGAGCAATAATATTGGCCGTGATCCCACGCGCCCCCAGCTCTTTTGCCTGATAGCGGGTAAGCACTTCCATCGCCCCTTTCATCGCCGCGTAGGTGCTCGAGCCCGGCAGGGTGATACGTGCCAGACCGGAGGAGACATTCAGGATCCGCCCGCCGTTTTTTATCAAGGGTAACAGGCACTGCGTCAGGAAGAAGGGGCCCTTGAAATGGATGTTCATCACCTCATCAAACTGCGCTTCGGTGGTCTCAACATAAGGGGCGTATAAACCCACGCCTGCGTTGTTCAACAAATAATCGAAGCTGTTGCGCTGCCATACCGAATGCAGTGTTTCCCTCACCTGTCCGGTAAAGGCGTCGAAGCTGGCAACTTCCCCGACGTTCAGCTGCAATGCCGCCGCCTTTACCCCTTTTAGCTCAATTTCGCGCACAACTTCGAGCGCCTCCTGCTGGCTACGGTTCCAGGTCAGGAGGATCCCGACACCTTTGTCTGCCAGCTTCAGCGCAGCGTTTTTACCGAGCCCGCGGCTGCCGCCAGTCACTAATGCAATACGTTCAGTCATAAGAAACCTCGTTTCGGCTGTGGTGGTGATTGAGAAAGAGCTTATTAGGTGATAGAAAATCAATAAATATGGCTAGCAACGCTTCACTGTTTCATATCCAACAACAATGAGTGCTCCCTATGGATAAAATTCAGGCAATGCAGTTGTTCATTCGCGTCGCTGAACTGGAGAGTTTTTCCCGGGCAGCAGACTTGATGGGCCTTCCTAAAGGTAGCGTATCCCGTCAGATCCAGGCCCTGGAGAACGGGCTTGGCACCCGGCTGCTGCACCGCACCACGCGGCGCGTCAGCCTGACTCAGGACGGAATGGTCTATTACGAGCGGGCCAAAGATCTGCTGACCAACATGGATGAACTGGATGGTCTTTTTTTGCACGACCCTGCCAGCGTCAGCGGAAGACTGCGGGTGGATATGCCCGTAAGCGTTGCGCGAAATTTAGTCATCCCTCGCCTGCCGCTTTTTCTACAACAGTATCCCGGCATAGAACTGGAGCTGAGCAGCAGCGACCGGCTGGTGGATGTGGTGCGGGAAGGGTTCGACTGCGTGGTGCGCGTTGGCACCCTGAAGGATTCCGGCTTAATTGCCCGACCGCTTGGCAGGCTGTCGGTAATCAACTGCGCCAGCCCCGATTATCTGTCGCGTTTCGGCTATCCCGACGGGCTGGAGGATTTAGCCTCCCATGCGGTGGTGCACTACGCGGCGCACCCTGGCACCCGATCACAGGGTTTCGAATACTACGACGGCGAGGCGAGCCACTGGGTTAAAACCGGCGGCGTGTTGACGGTCAACACTACCGAGACTTATAACGCTTCGGCACTCGCCGGGCTGGGGATTATTCAGGCACCGCGGGTAGGCGTGCGTGACGCGCTGCGCACCAAAAAGCTGCTGGAGATCCTGCCGCAGTACCGCGCCCGACCGATGCCGGTGTCGCTCATCTATCCCCACCGCCGCAACCTCTCCCGCCGGGTGCATCTGTTTATGGCCTGGCTCACGGATATCATGAAAGCGTACGTTGACTGAGTGCAGGCTATAATTTTAAGGACCTCCCGCTAATCAATAAGGAAAGTGCGCGTGACGCCGGAAAATAGTGAGCAACGCCCCACCCATGATCTGGACTTCGAACCGATTAAAAAACTGGAAAACAGTCCGCCTCCGCCGGCTGAACCTAAAGTCACCTCTATACGTAAAACGGGGAGCCTGCTGGACAAAGCGAAGGACGCCTTCCAGCTGATTCAGCAGCAGCCGGTCATTGCCCACCTGCTGCGTGCCACCGAGCGGTTTAACGATCGACTGGGCAATCAGTTTGGCGCGGCGATCACCTACTTCTCATTTTTGTCGATGATCCCCATCCTGATGCTCTCTTTTGCCGCGGCGGGTTTCATTCTGGTGTCGCACCCGACCCTGCTGCAGGACATCTTCGGTAAAATTCTGCAGAACGTCAGCGATCCAACGCTGGCGGCCACCCTTAAAAGCACCATCAGCACCGCCGTACAGCAGCGTACCACCGTGGGGATTGTCGGGCTGTTTGTGGCGCTCTACTCCGGCATTAACTGGATGGGCAACCTGCGGGAAGCGATCCGCGCCCAGTCGCGTGACGTCTGGGAGCGTAAACCGCAGGATGAGGAGAAAATCTGGATCAAGTATTTCCGCGATTTCGTTTCGCTGATTGGCCTGCTGGTGGCGCTGATTATCACCCTCTCCATCACCTCTGCGGCAGGCGCAGCGCAGGAGATGATTATCTCTGCGCTTTATCTCGATACCATCGAGTGGCTGAAGCCCGTCTGGCATCTGGTGGGGCTGGCGATCTCGATGCTGGCGAACTATCTGCTGTTCTTCTGGATCTTCTGGCGTCTGCCGCGCCACCGGCCGCGGCGAAAAGCGCTGATCCGCGGCACCTTCATTGCCGCGATTGGTTTTGAGGTGATCAAAATTGTCATGACCTACACCCTTCCGTCGCTGGTGTCTTCTCCATCCGGGGCGGCATTCGGCTCCGTGCTGGGGTTGATGGCCTTCTTCTACTTCTTCGCCAGGCTGACGCTGTTCTGCGCGGCGTGGATCGCCACCGCCCAGTACCCGGATGACCGGAGAATGCCCGGCAAAACACACCGTTAAGCACCTCATCGGGCTGGATAAGAATGCAATATTTCAGCCCGATTCATCATTTCAGCATATAAATCCAGCCTGTAACTTTTATTTAACCAAAAACCAGTTTTATCCTCTAAGTATTAATTTCTGTGAAGCATTTCATAGATGTGAATTTCCAGGTCTGAAAATTATTCACTTTTTGCCGGCTTTTTCGCCATTCGCTGCGTTTGTTACAGATTGAAATGTCGCTTTTGCTGTGCGTAATATGGCCTTTCGTTCGCCAAAAATAAGAAAAGTTTATGCAAGCCACAGCCACAACACTCAATTCAGAGCAGGAAAACGCCCCGGTTAACTCGCGCAATAAAGTCGTCGTCGCATCGCTGATTGGCACCGCCATCGAATTCTTCGACTTCTATATTTACGCGACCGCTGCGGTCATCGTTTTCCCGCATATCTTCTTCCCGCAGGGCGACCCGACGGCGGCTACCCTGCAGTCGCTGGCGACCTTCGCCATCGCCTTTATCGCACGTCCTATTGGTTCAGCGCTGTTCGGCCACTTCGGCGATCGCGTCGGGCGTAAGGTGACGCTGGTCGCCTCGCTGCTGACCATGGGGATCTCTACCGTCGCCATCGGCCTGCTGCCGACCTACGAAACCATCGGTATTCTGGCTCCGCTGCTGCTGGCGCTAGCCCGTTTTGGTCAGGGTCTGGGTCTGGGCGGTGAATGGGGCGGCGCGGCGCTGCTGGCCACCGAGAATGCGCCACCGCGCAAGCGCGCGCTGTACGGCTCCTTCCCGCAGCTGGGCGCGCCGATTGGCTTCTTCTTTGCCAACGGCACCTTCCTGCTGCTCTCCTGGCTGCTGACCGACGAGCAGTTCATGACCTGGGGCTGGCGTATTCCGTTTATCTTCTCGGCGGTGCTGGTGCTGATCGGCCTGTATGTGCGCGTCTCCCTGCATGAGACCCCGGTGTTCGCCAAAGTGGCCGCCGCGAAGAAACAGGTAAAAATCCCGCTCGGCACGCTGCTGACCAAACACGTCCGCGTGACGGTGCTCGGTACCTTCATCATGCTGGCGACCTATACGCTGTTCTACATCATGACCGTCTACTCCATGACCTTCAGCACCACCGCTGCGCCTGTGGGTCTGGGTCTGCCGCGTAACGAAGTGCTGTGGATGCTGATGATGGCGGTGATTGGTTTTGGCGTGATGGTGCCGATTGCAGGGCTGCTGGCTGACCGCTTTGGTCGTCGCCCGAGCATGATCGTTATCACTTCACTGATCATTCTGTTTGCGCTGTTCGTCTTCCCGCCGCTGCTGGGTTCCGGTAACCCGGCGCTGGTGATGGCTTATCTGCTGATTGGTCTGAGCCTGATGGGGCTGACGTTCGGTCCGATGGGTGCGCTGCTGCCAGAGCTGTTCCCAACCGAAGTACGTTATACCGGAGCGTCATTCTCCTATAACGTCTCCTCGATTCTGGGGGCCTCTGTAGCGCCGTATATCGCCACCTGGCTGCAGGCGAACTACGGTCTGGCGTATGTCGGGTTCTACCTGGCGGCAATGGCGGCGCTGACGCTGATTGCCCTGCTGCTGACCCACGAGACCCGCCATCAATCATTGTAATTCAAACTACCCTCTCCCAAAGGGAGAGGGTGAATAACACCCAGGCCCGGCAAGCAATACGCCGCCGGGCAAATCCCCGCTCTATTTCTTCATCTGCGACAGAATCACCTGACACTGATTGGCCTGCCCCTCTGACGGGGAAATGAGCGCCAGCAGTGCTGCCGCTGGCGTCACCAGCGTTGCCAGCGCCGCAGCCACCGCACCACGCGCAATCAACGGCCCCGCCTTCACTCCCGCATCCGGATCTTTAAAGCTACCGCGTACGTACAACGGCGAGCGCAGCGTCACGATGCGAATGCCTTTACTTTCAGGGTTAATCGTCAGATCCAGCTGCTCAGAAGCCATGCTGGCCGTGCCGGTAATATTGATCACCGCATTTTCAGTATCAAAAGCAAAGATCTGCGGACGGGCAACGCCGTTGACCAGGTCGATATTGGCCGCCGCACAGTTGACCCTCACCTCATCGTCACCAAAAATCTGCCCGACCAGGAAGTTGCCAACGTTAAGCCCGAGGATCTCCATCAGGTTGCGGCTGACCAGCCCATCGTTCATCAGCAGCTTCAGGTTACCGTTACCGTTGCCCAGCAGGGCCGCCACGGAGTTACCCGTGCCACGGATGGTCGCATCGCCGTTCATCTCCCCGAGGGTTTTTTGCATCAGCTCCACATCGGGCATCAGCTGTTTAAGCTTCAGCCGGCGGGCCTGGATCTCCGCCTGGCCGCGCATCGGTTTCTTGTCACCTTCCAGCTTGATGTTGGCCGAGATCGTCCCGCCCGCCATGCCAAATTTCAGCGGCTTCAGCTGCAGGTCAGCATTTTTGAGAATGATATGGGTCGAGAGATCGCTGAGCGGCAGGCTGCTGCCATGCTCGATTCGACGCCCCTTGAAGCGCACGTCGGCATCCATCACATCCCATTTATCGGTTTCGAAGCGGTCGTTAGGCAGCACTTTCCCTGACGGCGGTGCCTCCTTTCTCACCTTCTGCGCCTTGGTGCCTTTGCCGGAGTCAACGCCAATCAGCGGCCCCAGATCGGCCAGCCTCAGCTGCCGGGACTCCATGTCGCCTTCCAGCTTCGGCCGTGGTTTACCGGTGCTGTAGGTCAGCGAGCCATGAATATCGCTGTCACCGATCCGGCCATTGAAGTCGCGGTAGTCATAGACGGACGATTTTTCAGGGTCGATTTTTGCCACCAGATGGCCGTCGGTTTCAAACGGTGGGGTATCCGGGAGCAGTACCCCGGTCAGTTCGTACAGCTCGCCCAGCGAATCCCCGGAGAATTTGAGGCGCAAATCGACCCCGCCCATCTTCATGGGATCGCTCACCGTGCCGACAAAGGCCACCCGGGTGTTGCCGGAGCGGAAATCGGCCTGCACCGGGAAGGGAGTGCCTTCGCTGCGCAGGGCCAGCATGCCGCCAATTTTGCCGCTACCTTTCAGAGGCTGATCGTTGTAACGCCCCTCGGCTTTCAGGCCAAAGACGTAATCGCCCACTTTGCCTTTATCATCTTTGCCCTTCGCGCCGGTGACTTCGCTAAAAGGCAGCGCTTTACCCAGCGGATCGACGAAGATTTCGAGGTTGGCTTTGCTCACCGTATCGTCAATGGTGACGCGCCCGCGATCGAAAATAATGTTGTCGAGACGGAACGACCAGGACGAGGGTTTAGCTGCGGCCTCTTTGTCTTCGCTTTCGGCGAAATCAAAGGTCCAGTTGTTGGTCTTTTCCGACAGGCGGATCAGCCGGGCATCGGGCTTCTGGAGTTTGATCCACGGCAGATAGACCGTTTTGGTCAGCAGCGACAGCGGGGCCAGCGTGGCTTCGACGCGCGGCAGATGCACCATAGTGATTTCAGGAATATCGGGTGGGTTGCCGAGAATAACGTCGTCGGCATGCACGTGTGGCCATGGGACCCAGCTGCGCCAGCCCGTTTCGCCCTTCTGGCGCTCCCATACAACGCCCAGATCGCCGCGAATGGCGAATGGACGGTTGAGTTCAGTCGAGACTTTCTGGTTGATGGTCGGTTTGAGGCGGTTCCAGTCAAATGTCGCGATCACGACAATAAGCACCACAATCAGCAACAAGAAGACCCCCCCGGACCAGGTGATAATCTTCGCTGTTTTTGTCATCCCATATTTCCCTTTTTACCTTGCCAGTCATGAATATAGTTCAGACAAGCAAAAAAGGGGCGGCAGCGTCCGGTAATAACGCGTTAACCACGCGCTATTATGGGAAGCAGCCAGGGATTACAGAGTGATGATAACGTTGTCGAGCGTCTCCATCGGTACCGGACGGGAAAGGAAATAGCCCTGCGCGGCGGCGGCGGGTGAGTTTTGCACATCGCGCCACTCTTCCAGCGTCTCGACACCTTCGACAATCACGCCCTGGCAGTAGCGGTTCATGAGCTGTAATAACAGCGTGAACAGGTTGCGGCCTTCCGGGGTCTGACGCAGCATAATGAACAGGTCCCGCGCCACTTTGATGTAGTCGTAACGCACTTCGCTCAGGGCGGAGAAGTTCGCCATGCCGGTGCCAAAGTCGTCCAGCCACAGGGGGCCAAATTCGCACATGGTGGCAAACGAGGAGTCCTGCGGCAGACGCACGTGCTCCACCAGCTCAAAGCGCAGCCACGGCAGCTGTTGAATCAGCTTCTGCAGGCTCTCATCCTGACGCACCGCCAGCAGGGTTGGACCATCAACGTTGACCGAGGCCAGAATGCTGTTGTCGGCGAAGAAGTCCTGTTTTGCCGTCAGCATGCTGAGCTGCTCTTCAAGGATATCCAGGCGGTGGCGCACCGGCAGTTCCGCAAAATAGCGATCCGGGGCGATCCGCTGTGCCGGGTTGGAGGGATGGGTCACGACGGTCAGGATCTCGATCGCCATCAGTTTACCGTCGGTGCGGTAAATGGGCTGATAAGTATAAGCACGCTGACATTGCAGCCAGTAGCGATGTTCCTGCAAGTTCTCAATACTTGCCTCAGGGATGCTCAGCAGCTGGATGTCCTGCCTTAACTTCATTTCAGATATCCTGTTGAATAGGGAAGAGCCTGTCGGGACTGGTCAAAGGATTATCGGCCCGGGCTAAGAGAACTTTATGTTCGGTTGCGGACGAATATTAAAATCTGGGATCTGAAACTCCCCCGAAACTTGTCCGGGTTCAAAAAAATAATGGAACGTCGTTTTAATACAGTTGACCACTCTCGGGCTGCAGCGCACACTAGCGCTAATTTAACTGTTCAGGTTCACGACTATGTCTAAGAAAATTGCCGTGATCGGCGAATGTATGATCGAACTGTCCCAGAAAGGCGCGGAAGTGAACCGTGGCTTTGGTGGCGATACCTTAAACACCTCGGTGTATATTGCCCGTCAGGTTGATGCTGATGCGCTGGCGGTCAACTATGTGACTGCCCTGGGCATGGATAATTTCAGCCAGCAGATGCTGGACGCCTGGCAGAGTGAAAACGTTGATATCTCTCTGACCCAGCGGATGGAAAACCGCCTGCCGGGTCTCTATTACATTGAGACCGACAGCACCGGCGAGCGCACCTTCTACTACTGGCGTAACGAAGCCGCCGCCAAATTCTGGCTGGAGAGCGACAGCGCCGATCGCATCTGCGAA
Organism: Leclercia sp. TB492; assembly: GCF_049974505.2. Lineage (NCBI taxonomy): Bacteria > Pseudomonadati > Pseudomonadota > Gammaproteobacteria > Enterobacterales > Enterobacteriaceae > Leclercia > Leclercia sp. TB492. The sequence goes on from NZ_CM127572.1 coordinate 4,449,979, forward strand.
ACGCTGGCCCACTTTGACTATCTCTACCTGAGCGGCATCAGCCTGGCGATCCTCAGCCCAAACAGCCGTGAAAAACTCTTCTCCCTGCTGCGCGAATGCCGCGCCAACGGCGGAAAGGTGATTTTCGACAATAACTACCGTCCACGCCTGTGGGCCAGCCGCGAAGAGACGCAGCAGGTTTATACCCGCATGCTTGAATGCACCGATATCGCCTTCTTAACCCTCGATGACGAAGATGCCCTGTGGGGCGAAAAGCCGGTTGATGAGGTGATCGCCCGTACTCAGGCTGCTGGTGTATCTGAAGTCGTGATTAAGCGCGGGGCAGACTCCTGCCTGGTGGCGGTTGCCGGGGAAGCGGTTGTTGACGTGCCTGCGGTGAAGCTGGCGAAAGAGAAAGTGATTGATACCACCGCGGCGGGTGACTCCTTCAGCGCCGGTTATCTTGCGGTGCGTCTGACGGGCGGAACCCCGGAAGCGGCAGCGCAGCGCGGCCACCTGACCGCCAGCACGGTGATTCAGTATCGCGGCGCGATCATCCCGCGTGAGGCGATGCCTGCATAACTGCGGTCTGGTGCCCTCGTCCCAACCCTCTCCTTTAGTCTGAGGGAGCAAACATTAAAAAAGGCAACTTACGTTGCCTTTTTGCTTTTATTTCGCGGGTGCCATAATCCCATCCCACGTCGCCTGCAGATCCTTCATGTTGTATTCCGGCTCGCCTTTCGGCTGCATCAGAATCAGCGACATATCCTGTGAAAGCTGCTGACGCAGATCCTGGCTCAGCATCTCTGCGGTCAGGCTGTTAAGGAAGTCCTGACGCAGTTTCTGATACTGCTCCGGCGCGATATCCACCACCTGGTTTTGCAGCGAGCGAATACGCTGGCTGATCAGAATATCGGTATCGGTCCGGGCATAGGTGGCGAACAGTTTTTGCAGCTCGAGGTTTTTCTGCGCCACCAGCGCGTTGAACTCCTCTTCGCTCAGGCCGTTCTCACGCACCTTCGCCAGCTCTTTGGCGACCACCGCCATATTGGCGTTCAGCTTGTCGCCCGGCGACTCCACGTTAATGGCGCACTGGGCGCGCTGGAACAGCACCCGGCAATCAAAGCCCAGACCAATGTCTTTGGCGTTGTTCTTGCTCAGGGTTTGCTGAACGTGCCAGAACAGCGCCTCACGGGCTAAATCGGCGCGCCAGTAACGCAGCAGCGCGGCAGATTCGCGAATCGGCTGCCACGGGCTGTCCCACATAATAGAGAGTCGCTCCTGACGCACGGCATCGGTCATGATGCTGACCGGCTCTGCACGCAGCGGCGACAGGGTGGGTACCGGCGCAGGGGTACTGCGTTTGCCCTTCAGCTCGCCAAAGGTTTTGCTGATCTGCTCGATCACCGAGCGGCTATCAATGTTGCCGACCACAATCAGGGTCATGGCGTCCGGGGTGTACCAGGTCTGGTAGAACGATTTGACCTGCTCGATATCAACCGGTTGTTTCAGCGGCTCCGCCGGATCGTGGCCCAGCAGCGCAGAGCCTTTCAGGCGATAGCGCCACCAGCCCTCTTTGGTATCCGCGGGCCAGGTCGCCACCATATCGCTGTTGCTCAGGGCATAATTCACGGTATCAGGCGTAATCGAGACGCTACCGGCGGTATCGGACAGCCAGGTCAACGCCTCTTTGAGCAGATCGTTACGGTTGTTTGGCAGGCTGAGGTTAAACATGGTGTAGTCATAGGAGACAACGGCAGGCGGCAAAGGACGCTTAGGGTCAATACCCTGTTGCCACAGTGAACGAACCTGTACGGCCTGCAGGCTGCCGCTTTGGGTCAGCGCCAGACGGGGAAGAAAATGGCTGAAACCGCTCTGTTGCGTACTCTCGGTCAGGGAGCCGGTATTGACGGAAAGGCGGATTTCAATGCGGTCGCTGGGGCGTTGTGGTGTGGCTAAAACCTGCCACTGAAAACCGTTCGCCAGCGTACCCTGTTGCCAGGCCGGGTCCGGCTGGAGCGCGTCAGCCTGCACGTAACTGGCTGCTGCCATCATGAGCAAACCGCCGGTTAAGAGTCGAATTTTTGTGCCCTGCATGTGAACCCCTGATCAACATTCCTGGTTATAAAGAGTGCCACACGCCCTGTCGCACTCTAAAGATGATGTTCAAAACACTCCGATTAGACCGCGCGTGAAGCGAAACGTCACGGCAAGAAGTGAAATATACCCGAAATAAATCTTGTCCGATTATGACAAGTATTCAGGGCCATTATGCGCAGGAGCCCGCACCCCGACAAGGGAATGCGGGCCAGAGAGAAGATTTTAGGAGGACAAACCCTGTGTTTTGCCGTCTGGCGCACGATTATTCAGCGTATCGTCGAGTTTTTTGTGGTCCAGCTCTTTCACCCACTTCGCCACCACGATGGTCGCCACGCCGTTACCCACCAGGTTGGTCAGCGCGCGGGCTTCAGACATAAAGCGATCGATACCGAGGATCAGCGCCAGCCCGGCCACCGGCAGGTGCCCTACCGCAGAGATGGTGGCTGCCAGCACGATAAAGCCGCTGCCCGTCACCCCTGCTGCGCCTTTCGAGGAGAGCAGAAGCACCACCAGCAGCGTGATCTGATGGAAGATATCCATATGGCTGTTGGTGGCCTGAGCGATAAACACCGCCGCCATCGTCAGGTAGATCGAGGTGCCATCAAGGTTAAAGGAGTAACCGGTCGGGATAACCAGCCCCACCACCGATTTACGACAGCCCAGCTTCTCCATCTTGTCGAGCATGCGCGGCAAAGCCGATTCGGACGAGGAAGTACCCAGCACGATCAGCAGCTCTTCACGAATATAGCGGATGAACTTAAAGATGTTGAAGCCTGTGGCACGCGCAATACTGCCCAGCACCACCACCACAAACAGGATACAGGTAATATAGAAGCAGATGATCAGCTGGCCGAGCTGCACCAGGGTGCCAACGCCATATTTGCCGATGGTAAAGGCCATCGCCCCGAAGGCCCCGATCGGTGCCAGGCGCATAATCATGTTGATAATGCCGAAGATGACCTGCGAGAAGCTTTCAATCACGTTGAAAATCAGCTGGCCTTTGCTGCCGAGGCGATGCAGAGCGAAGCCAAACATCACGGCGAACAACAGCACCTGCAGGATGTTGCCGCTGGCGAAGGCGCCAATCACGCTGCCGGGGATCACATCCAGCAGGAAGGCGACCACGCCCTGATCCTTCGCCTGCTCGGCGTAGACCGCCACCGCTTTCGCATCCAGCGTCGAGGGGTCAACGTTCATACCCGCGCCTGGCTGAACCACGTTCACAATGATCAGGCCGATGATCAGCGCGAGGGTGCTGACCACTTCAAAATAGAGAAGCGCAACCGCACCCGTGCGGCCCACGGCTTTCATGCTTTCCATGCCTGCGATGCCGGTCACGACGGTACAAAATATAACCGGAGCGATCACCATCTTAATCAGCTTAACGAAGGCATCGCCAAGCGGTTTCATTTGGGCGCCTAATTCAGGGTAGTAATGGCCAAGCAGAATACCGATGGCGATGGCGGTTAAGACCTGAAAATAAAGACTTCTGAAGAGAGAGGTTTTCATAAGATGTCCTTGGGAAGAAAAACCGCAGGCAGTGTAGGGTTACTGCTCACCTGCGGCCTTAAAATAGCACCCAATAATCAGGACAAATAGAAGCTCAGGCTGAATTTGAAACACAAATGTTAAGAAACTTGAGCTGGCTCGCACAAGCCAGCAACATTTCATTCAACTGTGTGATTGTCATTCTGGTGAAGGTAACGGCTTTCAAAAACATCGCCTGGAACGGCTTTAGCAAACAAAAATCCCTGTCCGCACTCCACCCCGGCATCAGCCAGCCAGCGTCGCTGAGCGTCGGTCTCGACACCCTCGGCGATAATCTCCAGCTTCAGGCTGTGCGCCATCTGGATAATCGCCTCCACCATGCTGCTGTCGTCAGGCAGCTCCTCGACAAAGGCCTTATCGATTTTCAGCACGTCTACCGGCAGGGTTTTCATATGCTGGAGTTGACGCAGCCCGGCGTACCCCATGCCAAAATCGTCCAGCGCAATGCGCACGCCGGCATTACGTAGCGGGCGGAGTATCGCCACGGCTTCGTTAGGATCGTCGATCCGACGGCTCTCGGTCACTTCCAGTATCAGGGTATCAGGCTGGATGCGGTAGCGACCGATCATCTCCAGCAGCTCCGGGACCATGTTCGGGTGCATCAGCTGTAATGCCGACAGGTTAACCGACAATGGCATCATTATTCCCCGCGACTGCCAGGCTGACAGCAAACGGCAGGACTCCTCCAGCACCCAGTGACCTACGGTCACAATCAGACCGCAGTTCTCAATGCGGTCGATCAGCCCTTCCGGGAGCTCCCAGCTGCCATCGGCCTGGCGCATCCGCAGCAGCGCTTCAGCACTCCTTACCTTGCCGGTATGCAGATCCACCTGTGGCTGTAGCCAGATAGCGAAGTGGTTGTGATCCAGCGCGGTCAGAATATCGTTCTCTTCTGAGAGCCGCTGCTGCGCCTTCTCCATCTGCTCCGGTTCGAAGAACTGGATCTGGTTCTTTCCTTTCTGCCGGGCAGTAAATGCGGCAGAGAATGCCCGGCGGTAGAGCTGCTCGCCGGTCAGGTTGCCGTTAAACATGGCGATGCCGATACTGGCGCTCGGGCGCAGCTGGATCCCCTGTACCGGCAACCGTTCATTTATAACAGTGAGTACTTGCTGACCCAGCGTAATGGCGTGCCACGGTTCTTTGACGCCATTGGCGATAATCACAAAGTCATAGGCGCTTACCTGGGTCAGCACCATCCGTGGTGCCAGTACGGATTTGAGCTTTTCGACCAGCGTCAGCAACACCATTTCCCGCTGGCTCTCCTTCAGCACACCAGCGGTGTCCTGCAGGGTTTCACAGGCCACCACCATCAGTGCGGTAGTCTGCTGGCGTTTCACCGCCTGCTCCAGCAACGCCATCAGAAATGCCTTGTTGGGCAGATCCGACACTGCGAAGCGGGTGGCGTTGTGGTTGAGCTCTTCATGCTGGCGCATCATGCGCTGCTGATTCAGATTGTAGCTGCGTACCAGCATGCCAATTTCGTCGTCATGATGCAGACGAGGGACGGGTAGCTGATGCCCGATCTGCTGCTGCGGCGAAAGGGTATCCAGCTCGCGGGCAATCCGGCGCAGCGGGTGGACGATCAGCCGGTTGATGCACCAGGTCAGCGCCACGGTGAGCATCAGCGTCAACAATAAGTAAGTGGTTACCAACGTTGAGACCCAACTGATCACGAATTTGTACATTCGCCATGAGTCCGATTGCAGCACCAGATACGCCAGCGGCTGCGGGTTCGCCGGACGCTGCAGGGAATAGACCGGCAGCGAGATTTGTACCGGCAACTCAAACAGGCGCTTCACCATCACCGGTACCGGACGCTCCGGAATAAAGTTCATGCGCAGCGCCTGAAACTGATTGGGCAGCACCACATCGGCCTGGCTGACGACGCCTGCCGGCCTGATGCTCTTAATAATGGATTCCGCCTGGGGAATGTCGCCCTTAAGAATGGCCGCAGAAAGGGGCTCACGGATTGAGCGGGCAATACTTTCGAGTTGCGAAGCCGTGTTGTAGCGATTCTGCTGAATGGCATGAAACAGCAAAATGACGCAAAAGACAAAAACAAACACCATAGTGACGGCAGTCACCATCGCCATTTGTTTGATAGTTAAAGAGCGGCTGACACGCAAAATGAATCTCCAGAAACGCGAAACGCAGGTTAATCAACTGTTACCCCGCTGCTTTCAGAGTATACCTTATCGTGATGTATTTAAGAGAGTGTAACCAACCGTTTAGGGATTATTCTGGTTCCCGCTCCGCACAGGGTGTGGAGCGGTTGTTCAGGCCGGCTACAGCCCCGTATAACGGGGGCTGTAGCCTGGTGCCTTATTCGGCGCTGCGCAGTGAAATCTCACCACCTACCCAGGGTTTTATAACTCCATCCTGCTCCAGCAACAGTGCGCCCTGCTCGTTAATACCCCGCGAGGTGCCGTAGATCTCTTTATCGCCGATAATGAGCTTCACCGGACGGTGAACAAAATTATCCAGCTTCTCCCAGCGAGGCAGGAACGGCGTTAACCCTTCCTGTTCGAAGATTTTCAGCGAGTGACGCAGCTCATTGATGACCTGCACCGCCAGGACGTTACGATCGATAGCGATCCCCGCTTCCTGCAGGTTGATCCAGCCCTGATTGATATCGTCTGCCTGCACGTTACGCATCACCAGATTGATCCCGGCACCCATCACGATCTGCGCCGCGTCGCCGGTTTTACCCGTCAGTTCGACCAGAATGCCGGCCAGTTTGCGATCCTTAAGATAGAGATCGTTTGGCCACTTCACCCGCACGTCATCAGCACCAAGGGATTGCAGGACCTCTGCCAGCACAATACCAATCACCAGGCTAAGACCGATGGCGGCAGCGGGCCCCTGCTCCAGACGCCAGTACATAGACAGGTAGAGGTTGGCGCCAAAAGGCGAAAACCATTTACGTCCCCGGCGGCCGCGACCTGCCTGCTGGTACTCAGCCACACAGCTGTCGCCTGACTTCAGTTCGTTGAGCCTGTTGAGCAGATACTGGTTGGTGGAATCAATCACCGGCAGAACGGCGACGCTGTTATCGACAATCTGACTGTGGATAAAGGCTTCGTTCAACAGCTGAACCGGCTCCGGCAGGCTGTAGCCTTTGCCCGGCACGGTAAAGACATCCACGCCCCAGTCGCGCAGGGTCTGAATATGCTTGTTAATAGCGGCACGGCTCATTCCCAGCTGTTCACCGAGCTGTTCACCGGAATGAAAATCGCCGTCGGCCAGAATGGCGATCAGCTTCAGGGGGACAGTATGGTCTTTCATGCAATGGTCTCCACCGCGTTCACTTCACCGTGATGCCCGATAAAGCGCACTTCCGGCTCCAGCCAGACATTGAACTTCTCACCCACGCGCTGACGCACCTGATGGGCCAGCTGCACGACGTCATCGCTGGTCGCATTATTTTCGTTGATAAGCACCAGCGCCTGCTGGCGATGTACCGCCGCGCCGCCAAAGGTGGTGCCTTTGAGCTGACACTGATCGATCAACCAGCCAGCAGCCAGCTTAACGCTGCCATCTGCCTGCGGATAGTGCGGCGCATTCGGCCACTGGGCAAGCAATGTTTGCGCATTTTCGGCGCCGATCACCGGGTTTTTAAAGAAACTCCCGGCATTACCATTCACTCTCGGATCGGGCAATTTGCTCATGCGCATCTGGCAAACTGCCGTAAAAATCTCTTTCGCGGTCACAGTAGCGGGATCCAGACGGGTTAAATCACCGTAGGAGAGAACCGGCTTCCAGTTTTTTGTCAGGCGCAGACCGACCGCGACGATGACATATTTGTCCTGATATTCATGTTTGAAAATGCTGTCGCGGTAGCCGAAACGGCATTCATCAGCTTGTAAACGACGTGCTTCACCGGTAGCCAGCTCGATACAGTCTACATATTCACAGACGTTTTTGAGTTCAATACCGTACGCACCAATGTTCTGAATAGGGGATGAACCGGCACAGCCTGGGATCAGAGCAAGGTTTTCCAGCCCCGGCATGTTGTGTTCAAGGGTAAATTGCACCAGATCGTGCCAGTTTTCTCCGGCACCCACGTGCAGACGCCAGCATTCTTGCGTCTCCTCAACCGCGATCCCACGGATGCGGTTAACGATCACCGTGCCGGAAAAGTCTTCCAGAAAGAGAACGTTACTGCCCTCGCCCAGAATAAGAACGGGTTGGTGGTGTTGCGTGGCATGATTCCATGCGGCCAGCAGCTGCTGCGCATCGTCGGCTCGCACGATCTGTCGGGCATTTCGGTCGATACCGAAGGTATTCCAGGGCTTAAGGGAGTGATTCATAGAGGCTATCCAGATGCAAAAACCGGGATAGTTTACCCCATCGGGGGATCTTTGTCGGCTGGAATTGCCGGGCCAGGGGGTGTTGTAGGCCGGGTAAGGCGCAGCCGCCGCCCGGCGGGTTTCCCGGCGCAACGCAAAAAGCCCATCCGGGAGGATGGGCTTTCGCATGATTTGATGCCTGGCAGTTCCCTACTCTCGCATGGGGAGACCCCACACTACCATCGGCGCTACGGCGTTTCACTTCTGAGTTCGGCATGGGGTCAGGTGGGACCACCGCGCTACAGCCGCCAGGCAAATTCTGTTGTCACCCCGCCCGCAGGCGCAGTGACTAATCTGTATCAGAGCTGAAAATCTCTCAAATCCGCCGAAACAGCTTCGGCGTTGTAAGGTTAAGCCTCACGGTTCATTAGTATCGGTTAGCTCAACGCATCGCTGCGCTTACACACCCGACCTATCAACGTCGTCGTCTTCAACGTTCCTTCAGGACTCTCAAGGAGTCAGGGAGAACTCATCTCGGGGCAAGTTTCGTGCTTAGATGCTTTCAGCACTTATCTCTTCCGCATTTAGCTACCGGGCAGTGCCATTGGCATGACAACCCGAACACCAGTGATGCGTCCACTCCGGTCCTCTCGTACTAGGAGCAGCCCCCCTCAATTCTCCAGCGCCCACGGCAGATAGGGACCGAACTGTCTCACGACGTTCTAAACCCAGCTCGCGTACCACTTTAAACGGCGAACAGCCGTACCCTTGGGACCTACTTCAGCCCCAGGATGTGATGAGCCGACATCGAGGTGCCAAACACCGCCGTCGATATGAACTCTTGGGCGGTATCAGCCTGTTATCCCCGGAGTACCTTTTATCCGTTGAGCGATGGCCCTTCCATACAGAACCACCGGATCACTATGACCTGCTTTCGCACCTGCTCGAGCCGTCACTCTCGCAGTCAAGCTAGCTTATGCCATTGCACTAACCTCCTGATGTCCGACCAGGATTAGCTAACCTTCGTGCTCCTCCGTTACTCTTTAGGAGGAGACCGCCCCAGTCAAACTACCCACCAGACACTGTCCGCAACCCGGGTAACGGGTCTACGTTAGAACACCAGCCATTAAAGGGTGGTATTTCAAGGATGGCTCCACGCAGACTGGCGTCCACGCTTCAAAGCCTCCCACCTATCCTACACATCAAGGACCAGTGTTCAGTGTCAAGCTATAGTAAAGGTTCACGGGGTCTTTCCGTCTTGCCGCGGGTACACTGCATCTTCACAGCGATTTCAATTTCACTGAGTCTCGGGTGGAGACAGCCTGGCCATCATTACGCCATTCGTGCAGGTCGGAACTTACCCGACAAGGAATTTCGCTACCTTAGGACCGTTATAGTTACGGCCGCCGTTTACCGGGGCTTCGATCAAGAGCTTCGCGTTGCCGCTAACCCCATCAATTAACCTTCCGGCACCGGGCAGGCGTCACACCGTATACGTCCACTTTCGTGTTTGCACAGTGCTGTGTTTTTAATAAACAGTTGCAGCCAGCTGGTATCTTCGACTGATTTCAGCTCCACCCGCAGGGGCTTCACCTACACATCAGCGTGCCTTCTCCCGAAGTTACGGCACCATTTTGCCTAGTTCCTTCACCCGAGTTCTCTCAAGCGCCTTGGTATTCTCTACCTGACCACCTGTGTCGGTTTGGGGTACGATTTGATGTTACCTGATGCTTAGAGGCTTTTCCTGGAAGCAGGGCATTTGTTGCTTCAGCACCGTAGTGCCTCGTCATCACACCTCAGCGTTAACAAGGCTCCGGATTTACCTGGAACCTCCGCCTACATGCTTAAACCGGGACAACCGTCGCCCGGCCAACATAGCCTTCTCCGTCCCCCCTTCGCAGTAACACCGAGTACAGGAATATTAACCTGTTTCCCATCGACTACGCCTTTCGGCCTCGCCTTAGGGGTCGACTCACCCTGCCCCGATTAACGTTGGACAGGAACCCTTGGTCTTCCGGCGAGCGGGTTTTTCACCCGCTTTATCGTTACTTATGTCAGCATTCGCACTTCTGATACCTCCAGCATGCCTCACAGCACACCTTCGACGGCTTACAGAACGCTCCCCTACCCAACAACGCATAAGCGTCGCTGCCGCAGCTTCGGTGCATGGTTTAGCCCCGTTACATCTTCCGCGCAGGCCGACTCGACCAGTGAGCTATTACGCTTTCTTTAAATGATGGCTGCTTCTAAGCCAACATCCTGGCTGTCTGTGCCTTCCCACATCGTTTCCCACTTAACCATGACTTTGGGACCTTAGCTGGCGGTCTGGGTTGTTTCCCTCTTCACGACGGACGTTAGCACCCGCCGTGTGTCTCCCGTGATAACATTCTCCGGTATTCGCAGTTTGCATCGGGTTGGTAAGCCGGGATGGCCCCCTAGCCGAAACAGTGCTCTACCCCCGGAGATGAGTTCACGAGGCGCTACCTAAATAGCTTTCGGGGAGAACCAGCTATCTCCCGGTTTGATTGGCCTTTCACCCCCAGCCACAGGTCATCCGCTAATTTTTCAACATTAGTCGGTTCGGTCCTCCAGTTAGTGTTACCCAACCTTCAACCTGCCCATGGCTAGATCACCGGGTTTCGGGTCTATACCCTGCAACTTAACGCCCAGTTAAGACTCGGTTTCCCTTCGGCTCCCCTATACGGTTAACCTTGCTACAGAATATAAGTCGCTGACCCATTATACAAAAGGTACGCAGTCACACCCCAAAGGGTGCTCCCACTGCTTGTACGTACACGGTTTCAGGTTCTTTTTCACTCCCCTCGCCGGGGTTCTTTTCGCCTTTCCCTCACGGTACTGGTTCACTATCGGTCAGTCAGGAGTATTTAGCCTTGGAGGATGGTCCCCCCATATTCAGACAGGATACCACGTGTCCCGCCCTACTCTTCGAGTTCACAGCAAGTGTATCTTCGTGTACGGGAGTATCACCCTGTACCCTGCGACTTTCCAGACGCTTCCACTGACACACATGCTGATTCAGACTCCGGGCTGCTCCCCGTTCGCTCGCCGCTACTGGGGGAATCTCGGTTGATTTCTTTTCCTCAGGGTACTTAGATGTTTCAGTTCCCCTGGTTCGCTTCGTTAAGCTATGTATTCACCTAACGATAGTGTGTCGAAACACACTGGGTTTCCCCATTCGGAAATCGTCGGTTATAACGGTTCATATCACCTTACCGACGCTTATCGCAGATTAGCACGTCCTTCATCGCCTCTGACTGCCTAGGCATCCACCGTGTACGCTTGGTCGCTTAACCTCACAACCCGAAGATGTTTCACTTCTGATTGCGAAAATTTGAGAGACTCTGACACACCGCTTATCTGCTCTTATTACGGAGAACAGACAGGGCATGTCGTTTCAATTTTCAGCTTGATCCAGATTTTTAAAGAGCAAAACTTCGCAGCGCACCTTCTCAGGTACACTCTGAAGTTTTCTTGTTGTCGCAGTAAAGGATGGTGGAGCTATGCGGGATCGAACCGCAGACCTCCTGCGTGCAAGGCAGGCGCTCTCCCAGCTGAGCTATAACCCCATCGCAAAATGCTAATCTCTGTACCGCTAATTCTTTCTGAGACAAGGCGTGGAATAACGAAGCATACTTAAGTATGTGAGTTATTCTGCAACGCAGTATCAGGAAGAATTTGGTAGGCCTGAGTGGACTTGAACCACCGACCTCACCCTTATCAGGGGTGCGCTCTAACCACCTGAGCTACAAGCCTGCAGAGATTTTTACTGCTGTTTTTTCATCAGACAATCTGTGTGAGCACTGCAAAGGCAGGTTCTTTAAGGTAAGGAGGTGATCCAACCGCAGGTTCCCCTACGGTTACCTTGTTACGACTTCACCCCAGTCATGAATCACAAAGTGGTAAGCGCCCTCCCGAAGGTTAAGCTACCTACTTCTTTTGCAACCCACTCCCATGGTGTGACGGGCGGTGTGTACAAGGCCCGGGAACGTATTCACCGTAGCATTCTGATCTACGATTACTAGCGATTCCGACTTCATGGAGTCGAGTTGCAGACTCCAATCCGGACTACGACGCACTTTATGAGGTCCGCTTGCTCTCGCGAGGTCGCTTCTCTTTGTATGCGCCATTGTAGCACGTGTGTAGCCCTACTCGTAAGGGCCATGATGACTTGACGTCATCCCCACCTTCCTCCAGTTTATCACTGGCAGTCTCCTTTGAGTTCCCGGCCTAACCGCTGGCAACAAAGGATAAGGGTTGCGCTCGTTGCGGGACTTAACCCAACATTTCACAACACGAGCTGACGACAGCCATGCAGCACCTGTCTCAGAGTTCCCGAAGGCACCAAAGCATCTCTGCTAAGTTCTCTGGATGTCAAGAGTAGGTAAGGTTCTTCGCGTTGCATCGAATTAAACCACATGCTCCACCGCTTGTGCGGGCCCCCGTCAATTCATTTGAGTTTTAACCTTGCGGCCGTACTCCCCAGGCGGTCGACTTAACGCGTTAGCTCCGGAAGCCACTCCTCAAGGGAACAACCTCCAAGTCGACATCGTTTACGGCGTGGACTACCAGGGTATCTAATCCTGTTTGCTCCCCACGCTTTCGCACCTGAGCGTCAGTCTTTGTCCAGGGGGCCGCCTTCGCCACCGGTATTCCTCCAGATCTCTACGCATTTCACCGCTACACCTGGAATTCTACCCCCCTCTACAAGACTCTAGCCTGCCAGTTTCGAATGCAGTTCCCAGGTTGAGCCCGGGGATTTCACATCCGACTTGACAGACCGCCTGCGTGCGCTTTACGCCCAGTAATTCCGATTAACGCTTGCACCCTCCGTATTACCGCGGCTGCTGGCACGGAGTTAGCCGGTGCTTCTTCTGCGAGTAACGTCAATCGATGAGGTTATTAACCTCACCGCCTTCCTCCTCGCTGAAAGTACTTTACAACCCGAAGGCCTTCTTCATACACGCGGCATGGCTGCATCAGGCTTGCGCCCATTGTGCAATATTCCCCACTGCTGCCTCCCGTAGGAGTCTGGACCGTGTCTCAGTTCCAGTGTGGCTGGTCATCCTCTCAGACCAGCTAGGGATCGTCGCCTAGGTGAGCCGTTACCCCACCTACTAGCTAATCCCATCTGGGCACATCTGATGGCAAGAGGCCCGAAGGTCCCCCTCTTTGGTCTTGCGACGTTATGCGGTATTAGCTACCGTTTCCAGTAGTTATCCCCCTCCATCAGGCAGTTTCCCAGACATTACTCACCCGTCCGCCGCTCGTCACCCGGGAGCAAGCTCCCTGTGTTACCGCTCGACTTGCATGTGTTAGGCCTGCCGCCAGCGTTCAATCTGAGCCATGATCAAACTCTTCAATTTAAGTTTGATGCTCGTGAATTAAACTTCGTAATGAATTACGTATGTTCACTCAGAGACTTTGGTATTCATTTATTGTCCGGAGACATTAAGAATCCATGTCACTTTGAGTGCCCACACAGATTGTCTGATAAATTGTTAAAGAGCAGTGCAACGCGGCTTTCGCTCACCGTTGCGAGGTGGCGTATATTACGCTTTCCTCTTTCAGAGTCAAGCGATAATTTCACGCTTTTCTCTGCTGACCCGGCGGCTTGTTTGCCGTTGTTCCGTGTCAGTGGAGGCGCATTATAGGGAGTTCTTCGGCGGTGACAAGCATAAATCTCAAAAAGTTTTCCGTTCGCTTACTTTTCAATCTTTACGTTTATTAAAGCCGCGGATTGCCGGTTAATTGTGCGATTTCCCGGGCAAAACTGGAGACCTGGGACCAGTCGGTGTAGACCACTTCTTTGCGTGTATCCGTTTCGCCGCCGGTCATCTTCATAATAAGACGGATCATAAAGCGATCGTACCAGCGATAGCGTGGGTAACGCAGGGCACCGGCAAAGACGGCACAGGCCGTTGGCTTCCAGGGCGAGTTCAGCAAAAACTTACGCGTGTAGCTGTTGGTCTGCGGGGTACGCTTTTCCGCTTTACGCGCCACCAGGTTAACGGAGAAGAAAGCGCCGGGCAGGCTGTTCAGCGTTGCCGTATGCTTTTTCACAAAGCGATCCACCGCCGGATGGAAATGGCCGTAGCGGATGGAGGCGCCGATCACCACCCGGTCATACTCCTGCCACGCAATCTCTTCGGTGCGGTTCAGGTTAATGACGTCGGCATAGATGCCCTGCTCTTTTAACTCAGAAGCCAGAAAAGCGGCAATCTCGCGCGTTTGCCCGTCGCGTGTTGAAAATAGAATGAGTGTTTTCACAAATGGCTCCCTTTATTCGCGCCAGAATGTTGGCGTAAAGAGGACCAACAGCGTAAAGACCTCAAGACGCCCGAACAGCATGTTGGCAATCAGGATCCACTTCGCGGTCGGATTCATGCTGGCAAAGTTATCTGCGACCACGCCAAGGCCCGGTCCCAGGTTATTTAATGTAGCCACAACGGAGGCAAACGCCGAGAAGTCATCCACGCCCGTCGCGATAATCGCCAGCATGCTGACGATAAAGACCAGCGCGTAGGCGGAGAAGAAACCCCACACCGCTTCGAGAATACGTTCTGGCAGCGCACGGTTACCCAGCTTGATGCTGTAAACCGCATTCGGGTGCACCAGACGCTTAAGCTCGCGGTTGCCCTGCTTAAACAGCAGCAGGATGCGGATCACTTTTAACCCGCCCCCCGTCGACCCGGCGCAGCCGCCGATAAAGGCCGAACAGAGCAGCAGAACCGGCAGGAAGAGCGGCCAGCGCGCAATGCTGTCGGTGGTAAAGCCTGCGGTCGTCGCCATCGACACCACCTGGAAGAAGGCCTGGTTCAGCGTGGTGACCGCCGAGGCGTAGACATCGTGTAGCCACAGCACCAGGGTGCAGATCACTACCAGCGTCAGCTGCACGCCGATAAACATGCGGAATTCCGGATCGCGCCAGTAGACCTTCAGGTTACGGCCACTGAGTAGAGAGAAGTGCAGACCATAGTTACAGCCGGAGATCAGCAGGAAGATTGCAATAATAGTGTTGATGGTCGGGCTGTCAAAATAGCCGATGCTGGCATCATGGGTGGAGAACCCGCCAATCGCGATGGTGGCAAAGCTATGGCCGATGGCGTCAAAGGCCGGCATGCCGGCGAACCACAGCGCCAGCGCGCAGGCGACGGTCAGCAGCACATAGATGAGCCACAAGGTTTTCGCTGTCTCAGCAATACGCGGGCGCATCTTGTTATCTTTCAGCGGCCCCGGCATCTCGGCCCGGTAGAGCTGCATCCCCCCGACGCCCAGTATCGGCAGGATCGCCACGGCCAATACGATGATCCCCATCCCGCCGAACCACTGCAACATCTGACGGTAGAAGAGGATGGCATGAGGCAGTGAGTCCAGCCCTACCAGCGTGGTAGCCCCGGTGGTGGTCAGCCCGGAGAAGGATTCAAAGAACGCATCGGTGATGGTCAGGTTGGGCTGTTCAGAGAAGATAAAGGGCAATGCCCCTACGCTGCCCAGCACGGTCCAGAACAGCACCACGATAAGGAAGCCTTCGCGGGATTTCAGCTCCCCTTTCTCACGGCGGTTAGGCCACCACAGCAGGGAGCCAATCATCAGCGCGACGAAAAAGGTCTGCGTAAAGGCACGGCCCGCACCATCCCGATAAATAAGCGCCACCAGTCCGGGGAGGATCATCGTCCCGGAAAAGAGTATGACCAGCAATCCAACGATTCGGGTTATGGCACGAAAATGCATCTCTGCCGCTTCCTTAGGTATTCAATAAGTAAGGTGGGGATTATTCTTCAATCGGCCGTAATTGCAACGAACCACGACTAAAATCAGCCAGTTTTGCTGAGAATACCGGAAGCGACGCCTGGGGTAGCGCCACACGCAATTGCACCGTCGCCTGGTAATCACTGTGCACAATCAGGCCCTGATACTGCTTCAGCAACGCTTCGATGCCGGATAACTGGGCGTAATCACACAATAAAGTATATTCGGTAAGTGGCGTTTTGCGGATCGTTGTCAGATGATTCAGCGCCTGCTGAACCCCGCCGCCATAGGCCTTGACCAGCCCGCCTGTGCCTAATAATACGCCGCCGTAGTAACGCACCACGACGGCGGTGATTTCGCCCACGCCGCTGCCCATTAACTGAGAGAGCATTGGTTTGCCCGCCGTGCCCGCCGGTTCACCATCATCCGAGAACCCCAGCTTCTGTGAATCGTCGGGCGGCCCCGCTACCCACGCCACGCAGTGGTGGCGGGCGTCAGGATGTTCTGCCCGTACTGACTCAACAAAGGCTTTTGCCGCCTCCACGCCGTCGGTATGCGCCAGCAACGTGATGAAACGGCTTTTTTTGATCTCTTCCGTAAAGGTGACCGGCGCTGCCGGTATGAGCCAGCTTTCCATTACGCCAGCTTCAGGTCCCGCGTCATGTTTTCAGTACCGTTTTCGTGGATCACCACGTTATCTTCGATACGGATGCCACCAAACGGCTTCAGCGCCTCAATTTTCTGCCAGTTGAAGTGCTTGCTGAACTGCCCTTCGCGCCACGGCGCCAGCAGAGACTCAATGAAGTAGATGCCCGGCTCGATGGTCAGCACCATGCGCGGTTGCAGGATGCGGGTGCAGCGCAGGTAAGGATATTTGGACGGCGCTGCCAGATGGGTGCCGGTGTCATCCTGCATAAAGCCAGCGGTGTCGTGCACCTGCAGACCCAGCGGGTGGCCGATACCGTGCGGCATAAACGGCCCGGTCAGGTCGTTTTCCACCATCGCCTCTTCACTCATATCGCTGACGATCTGGTGCTTACGCAGCAGCTTCGCAATGCGCTGATGGAACTGGATGTGGTAATCCACATAGCTCACTCCGGCCTTCATGGTAGCGATCAGGGCCAGTTGCTCTTCATTGACGTCTTTGATCAGCTGAGCGAACTCGGTATCGCTGTTCCCGGCCCAGGTGCGGGTCAGGTCCGCGGCATAGCCGTTATATTCCGCACCGGCATCCAGCAGGAAGCTGCGCATTTCGGACGGCGCGCGGTGATCGAGTTTAGTGTAGTGCAGCACCGCCGCGTGCTCATTCAGCGCCACAATGTTGCTGTACGGCACGTCGGTGTCACGATGGCCGGTGGCCGTCAGGTAAGCCAGGTTAATGTCGAACTCGCTCATGCCGGACAGGAAGGCTTCGTGTGCTGCACGGTGGCCGTTGACCGCGGTTTTTTGCGCTTCACGCATGCACGCCAGCTCATAGTCGGTCTTATAGGAGCGGTAGTAGTGCAGATAGTCGATCACGCCTTTCGGGTTGATGTTATCTGCGGCGATTTCCAGACCGCGCGCACGTTCCGGTACCGGGCCAATATAGGCGATGTTGCCGCGGGCAGCAGGTAACTGGTTGCCAATGCCGTCGGCTTTAGGCAGGGCAATCACCTCGATCTCTTCCGTCCAGAAGGAGGTCGGCAGCGGTTCAACGTTGTGCCAGTAATCCACCGGTAGATAGAACCACAGTTTCGGCTTGTTCACGCCGTCCACCAGCAACCAGCAATTGGGAACCTGGGTTACCGGCACCCAGGCTTTAAATTGCGGATTCACCTTGAAGGGATAAGCGTGATCGTCGAGAAAGACATTGAACAGCTCGCCGGAGTGGATGAGTAGGGCATCCAGCTTAAAGCGAGCCAGTACGTCGCGGGTACGTTCCTGTAACGTAACAATGTGATTTTTATACAGCGCGGCCAGTGAGTCCATCATTTTTCCTTTTGTTTTGACCTCAAGTCACCGCATCTTAGCACACCTCAGAAAGGCTGCGTGATCTCCGCCGATCGTGATCAGACCTACAATTATTTAATGAGTAATTTGCATTTCATTAACACAAATCCCACACTCCGAATCATCTGGTATGACCAGATCCAATTGCTGGATTCAGGAGACCGACATGCTCTACAAAGGCGACACCCTGTACGTAGACTGGCTGGAAGGTGGCATTGCCGAACTGGTGTTCGACGCCCCCGGCTCAGTGAATAAACTGGACACCGCAACCGTGGCCAGCCTTGGCCATGCGCTGGACGTGCTTGAAAAAGAGTCCGACTTAAAAGGTCTGCTGCTGCGTTCCGAAAAAGCGGCATTTATCGTCGGCGCAGACATCACCGAATTTCTCTCCCTGTTCCTGGTCCCCCAGGAGCAGCTGAGCCAGTGGCTGCATTTTGCCAACAGCGTCTTTAACCGCCTGGAAGATCTGCCGGTCCCGACGATTGCTGCGGTCAACGGCTATGCGCTCGGCGGCGGCTGCGAATGCGTGCTGGCGACCGATTACCGTCTGGCTACGCCGGATCTACGCATCGGCCTGCCGGAAACCAAACTGGGCATTATGCCGGGCTTTGGCGGCTCGGTCCGTCTGCCGCGCCTGCTGGGTGCCGACAGCGCTCTCGAGATCATCGCTGCCGGTAAAGACGTCGGTGCCGACCAGGCGTTAAAACTCGGTCTGGTGGATGGCGTGGTTAAGCCTGAAAAACTGCATGAAGGAGCGCTGGCCATTCTGCGTCAGGCGATCAACGGCGACCTTGACTGGAAAGCGAAACGCCAGCCGAAGCTGGAGCCGCTGCACTTAAGTAAAATTGAAGCCACCATGAGTTTCACCATCGCCAAAGGCATGGTGATGCAGACGGCGGGTAAACACTATCCGGCGCCTATCACCGCGGTGAAAACCATTGAAGCCGCCGCACGTCTGGGCCGTGACGAAGCACTGAAATTAGAAAACCAAAGTTTCGTCCCACTGGCTCACACCAACGAAGCCCGCGCGCTGGTCGGTATTTTCCTCAATGACCAGTATGTGAAGGGTAAAGCGAAGCAGCTCACCAAAAACATCGAGACGCCAAAACAGGCGGCGGTGTTGGGCGCAGGCATTATGGGCGGCGGCATTGCCTACCAGTCGGCCTGGAAAGGCGTGCCGGTGGTGATGAAAGACATCAACGAGAAGTCGCTGACCCTGGGCATGACCGAAGCGGCCAAGCTGCTGAATAAACAGCTCGAACGCGGCAAAATCGACGGCCTGAAGCTCTCCGGGGTGATCTCCACTATTCATCCGACGCTGGAATACAGCGGCTTCGATCGCGTGGATGTGGTCGTCGAAGCGGTGGTCGAAAACCCGAAAGTGAAAAAAGCGGTACTGGCAGAAACCGAAGATAAAGTACGCCCGGACACCGTGCTGGCCTCCAACACCTCCACCATTCCAATCAGCGAACTGGCCAGCGTTCTCAAGCGCCCGGAAAACTTCTGCGGCATGCACTTCTTTAACCCGGTGCACCGTATGCCGCTGGTTGAAGTGATCCGCGGTGAAAAAACCTCTGACGAAACCCTCGCTAAAGTCGTGGCCTGGGCCAGCAAGATGGGCAAAACTCCGATTGTGGTGAACGACTGCCCGGGCTTCTTCGTCAACCGCGTGCTGTTCCCCTACTTTGCCGGTTTCAGCCAGCTGCTGCGCGACGGAGCGGATTTCCGCAAGATCGACAAAGTAATGGAAAAACAGTTTGGCTGGCCGATGGGCCCGGCGTATCTGCTGGATGTGGTCGGCATTGATACCGCGCATCACGCTCAGGCGGTGATGGCGGCAGGTTTCCCGCAGCGCATGCAGAAAGATTACCGCGATGCCATCGACGCCCTGTTTGAATCGAACCGCTACGGTCAGAAAAACGGCCTCGGCTTCTGGCGTTATAAAGAAGACAGCAAAGGCAAGCCGAAGAAAGAGGAAGACGCAGCCGTGGATAGCCTGCTGGCCGACGTCAGTCACGCGAAGCGCGATTTCAGCGACGAAGAGATTATCGCCCGCATGATGATCCCGATGGTCAACGAAGTGGTGCGCTGTCTCGAAGAGGGTATTATCGCCAGCCCGGCGGAAGCAGACATGGCGCTGGTGTACGGCCTGGGCTTCCCTCCGTTCCACGGCGGCGCGTTCCGCTGGCTGGATACGCTGGGCAGCGCCCGCTACCTGGATATGACGCAGCAGTATGAACATCTCGGCGCGCTTTATCAGGCACCGGAAGGTCTGCGTACCAAAGCGCGTAATAACGAAGCGTACTATCCCCCGGTTGAGCCCGCCCGTCCGGTTGGCGCACTGAAAACGGCTTAAGGAGTCACAATGGAACAGGTTGTCATTGTCGATGCAATTCGCACCCCGATGGGCCGTTCGAAGGGCGGCGCATTTCGTAACGTGCGCGCGGAAGATCTCTCCGCACATTTAATGCGTAGCCTGCTGGCGCGCAACCCGGCTCTGGAAGCCACCGCGCTGGACGATATCTACTGGGGCTGCGTGCAGCAGACCCTGGAGCAGGGCTTTAACATCGCCCGTAACGCGGCGCTGCTGGCGGAAATCCCGCATTCGGTACCGGCTGTCACCGTCAACCGCCTGTGCGGTTCATCGATGCAGGCCCTGCACGATGCGGCGCGTATGATCATGACCGGCGATGCGCAGGTGTGCATGATCGGCGGCGTGGAGCACATGGGCCACGTGCCGATGAACCACGGGGTCGATTTCCATCCCGGCATGAGCCGCACCGTAGCGAAAGCCGCAGGAATGATGGGGCTGACGGCAGAAATGCTCTCCCGCCTGCACGGTATCAGCCGTGAAATGCAGGACAGCTTTGCCGCCCGCTCCCACGCCCGTGCCTGGGCCGCGACGCAGTCCGGCGCATTCAAGAATGAAATTCTGCCCACCGGCGGTCACGACGCTGACGGCGTGCTGAAGCAGTTCTATTTCGATGAAGTGATCCGCCCGGAAACTACCGTTGAGGCCCTCTCGACGCTGAAACCGGCCTTTGATCCGGTCACCGGTACCGTGACGGCGGGCAGCTCTTCTGCCCTGTCCGATGGTGCGGCGGCGATGCTGGTAATGAGCGAAAGCCGCGCCCGCGAGCTGGGCCTGACGCCGCGCGCGCGCATCCGCTCGATGGCGGTGGTGGGTTGCGATCCGTCAATCATGGGTTACGGCCCGGTGCCAGCCTCAAAGCTGGCGCTGAAAAAAGCCGGGCTTTCCGCCAGCGATATCGACCTCTTTGAGATGAACGAAGCTTTCGCCGCACAGATCCTGCCGTGTATTAAGGATCTGGGCCTGATGGATCAGATCGACGAGAAGATTAACCTCAACGGCGGTGCCATTGCGCTGGGTCACCCGCTGGGTTGTTCCGGGGCGCGTATCAGCACCACGCTGATTAACCTGATGGAACGCAAGGACGCCCAGTTTGGTCTGGCAACCATGTGTATCGGCCTGGGTCAGGGGATCGCGACGGTATTTGAAAGGGTGTAATCGAAGAATATTCCCCTAAATCATTCGCGTTGCATCGCGGCGGCAACTGCGCGAATCCCCGGGAGCATAGTTAACTATGTGACCGGGGTGAGCAAAGGCAGCCAACAAAGAGGCAGCGTGAATGATGACGGGGAAAGGTTTAGTTGCCGTTTTCCCGCCTGTCAGGGGCGGGTTTTTTTCGTCTCAAATAAAGGCAAACGCGTCGCCAAACAGACGATCTTCACGGGCGTTACGTTCGTTGCAGAACAGATCCCGGGCAATTTTCGCCATCTCAAAACGACCGGCAATATAAATATCGTGATTCACCAGCGTGCCATGATCCTGCAGCACCGCCGTTAACACGGTGCCGCTGCGACCGCGCCAACCCTCTTCCGGCTGTTCAACTACTGGCTCAACGCGCAGGTTCGGATGGGTCACGCTCAGCGCTTCCAGCTCAGACAGATCGTAGAGATGCTTCGCCTCGCGGCCACCCCAGTAGATGGTAATATCACGGTCCGGGTTACGCGCCAGCGCCGTCAGCAGGATGGAGCGCGCGTAGGAGAAACCGGTGCCGCCCGCAATCAGGATCAGCGGACGCTCTTCGTCATCACGCAGCCAGGCTTCGCCGTGAGGAATATCAATCTCGATCTCATTCTCTTTCAGAATGCGATCCATGACTGCCATCGCATACAGGTTGAGCTCAGACGCCCCAATGTGCAGCTCGATAAACTCTTGCTCGTCCGGCGTCGAGGCCATTGAGAAAGGGCGCTTATCCCGCTCATCCATCACCACCATCAGATACTGGCCAGCGCGGAAGGAGAACGCCGATTCAGGTACTAAACGGACGCGATATACGGTGTCGGTGATAGCGTCTACCGAAGTCACTTTACAGCTTAAGGTTGTCATTCGCTCTCTCTGTCGGGAAGTCTATAGGGCATAACGGCGCATTCAGGCGTCTTTACCGTTATTCATTATGGCCAGTTCATCCCAGATCGCGTCAATTCGCGCAGTCACCTCAGGATCCTTTTTGATCGGACGACCCCATTCACGTTGGGTTTCGCCGGGCCATTTATTGGTGGCATCCAGTCCCATTTTTGAGCCAAGACCGGAAACCGGCGAGGCAAAATCCAGGTAATCTATCGGCGTGTTTTCCACTAACACGGTATCGCGTGCCGGATCCATACGGGTGGTAATGGCCCAGATCACGTCATTCCAGTCACGGGCGTTGACGTCATCATCGCAAACGATCACAAACTTGGTATACATAAACTGGCGCAGGAAAGACCATACGCCCATCATCACCCGTTTAGCGTGACCCGCATACTGCTTCTTAATGGTTACCACCGCCAGGCGATAGGAGCACCCTTCCGGCGGCAGATAGAAATCAACGATTTCCGGGAACTGCTTTTGCAGGATCGGCACAAACACTTCGTTCAGCGCCACGCCCAGCACCGCGGGTTCATCCGGCGGACGTCCGGTGTAGGTGGAGTGGTAAATGGCATCTTCACGCTGGGTAATGTGCGTCACGGTAAACACCGGGAAGCTGTCGATTTCGTTGTAATAGCCGGTGTGGTCGCCATACGGCCCTTCCGGTGCCATCTCACCCGCCTCAATGTAGCCTTCGAGCACGATTTCAGCGCTGGCAGGTACTTCCAGATCGTTCGAAACGCACTTCACCACTTCGGTTTTGGTGCCGCGCAGCAGCCCGGCAAAGGCGTATTCCGACAGGGTGTCCGGCACCGGCGTGACGGCACCGAGAATGGTGGCCGGATCGGCACCCAGCGCCACGGCGACCGGGAAGCGTTCGCCCGGATGGGCCTCGCACCACTCCTGAAAATCAAGCGCACCGCCGCGATGCGACAGCCAGCGCATAATCAATTTATTTTTACCGATCAGCTGCTGACGATAGATCCCAAGATTCTGCCGCTCTTTATGCGGCCCGCGCGTCACGGTCAGACCCCAGGTAATCAGCGGGGCGGCGTCTTCGGGCCAGCACTGCATGATCGGGATACGCGTCAGATCGACCGCATCGCCTTCCACGATTTTCTGCTGGCAGGGCGCGCCGCGCAGCCGTTTGGTCGGCATATTCAGGACTTGCTTAAACTGCGGCAGCTTATCGAAGAGATCGCGAAACCCTTTTGGCGGCTCAGGCTCTTTTAAAAAGGCCAGCAGCTTACCCACTTCACGCAACGCGCTGACATCCTCCTGCCCCATCCCCATCGCCACACGTTTTGGTGTGCCAAACAGGTTACAGAGCACCGGCATGGTGTAGCCTTTCGGATTTTCAAACAGGAGCGCTGGCCCACCCGCGCGGAGCGTGCGGTCGGCAATCTCTGTCATTTCCAGGTAAGGATCGACAGGAAGGGTGATGCGTTTGAGTTCGCCCTGCTTTTCCAGCAGTTCCAGGAAGTCGCGTAGATCGTTGTATTTCATGCAGTTAGTCAAGCTCTCTCTGTAAGCGTTTCATTATACGGCGTAAGACTGCCTGATGCTGTATTTTTGTTAAATTAGCGTGAAGATTCACGGCTTCTTCTGTGTATGGCCATTATAATCAGCTTAGCGATCCCGCCAGGGTTTTGATATGCTTGCCGGCATAACAAGCGGAAAAGAGTCATTATGCAGGCCTGGTATTTACTGTATTGCAAACGCGGACAACTTCAGCGTGCTCAGGAACATCTGGAACGCCAGGCAGTGAACTGTCTGACGCCAGCGATCACGCTGGAAAAAATGGTCCGTGGTAAACGCACAACCGTCAGTGAACCGCTGTTCCCTAACTACCTGTTTGTTGAATTCGACCCCGAAGTGATCCACACCACCACCATCAATGCGACGCGCGGTGTCAGCCACTTCGTACGCTTTGGCGCGCACCCGGCTACCGTGCCCTCTTCCGTGATCCACCAGCTCTCGGTCTACAAACAGCCTGAAGGCATTACCGATCCCGATACCCCCTTCTCCGGCGACGATGTAGTCATCACCGAAGGGGCCTTTGAAGGGCTGGTAGCCATTTTCGCTGAGCCGGACGGTGAAGCCCGCTCCATGCTGCTGCTGAACTTACTGAATAAAGAAGTGAAGCAGAGCGTAAAAAATACCAGCTTCCGCAAAGTTTAAAAGTCGACGCCAAACAGACGACGTACGTTGTCATCCGTCTGCGCTGCCAGCCACTGCGCCTCTTCGCCGCGCCAGTGGGCGACCCGTTCCATGATATGTCCCAGATAAGCCGGTTCATTGCGTCGCGATGCCGGTTTTGGACGGAGATCGCGCGGCAGCAGATAAGGTGCATCAGTCTCAACCAACAGGCGTTCGGCAGGAATAACCGGCAGCAGCTCGCGCAGCTCCAGCCCGCGCCGTTCATCGCAGACCCAGCCGGTGATCCCCAGATACAAACCGCGATCCAGACAGGCTATCGCCTCCTCGCGCGTGCCGGTAAAACAGTGCAGCACCGCCCCGGGCAGTTTATCCAGCCAGGGCTCCAGCAGCGCCAGAAAACGGTCATGAGCGTCGCGGCAGTGCATAAACACCGGCATGCCCAGCTCCGCGGCTAATGCCAGCTGGGCACTAAAGGCATGCTCCTGCTCGGCGGGAGTAGAGAAGTTGCGATTAAAGTCGAGACCACACTCACCGATAGCCACCACCTCAGGGGATGCGGCTAAAGCCCGGAGTGCGCTGGCACTTTCCGTCGTCCAGTGGCTGCTGTCGTGCGGATGGACGCCCGCCGTTGACCAGCAGCGGTCGTAGCGCTGCGCCAGCTGTCGCGCCTGTTCACTTTCGTGCAGGTTGGTGCCCGTCAGCAGTAAGCCGTTGACCCCGGCGGCGATGGCCCTTGCCACCACCTCGTCACGATCCTGGGCAAACTGCGGGCTGGTCAGATTCAGACCGATATCAAACATACTGGCTCCCATATGACAACCGCCCTGGCGGGCGGTTGGGGTTATTCTTCTGTTCCTTCGGACTCTTCGTCGTGATCTTCACGTCGCTTGCCGGTATAGAAGCGTGCGAAGAAGACACCGACTTCAAACAGGCAATACATCGGGATTGCCAGCAGGGTTTGCGAGAAGACATCCGGCGGCGTTAAAAGCATGCCCACTACAAAGGCACCGACCAGAATGTAAGGCCGTTTTTTGCGTAATTCATCCGGGGTGGTGATCCCCATCCAGCAGAGCAGCACGATGGCAACCGGCACCTCAAACGCCACGCCGAAGGCCATAAACAGCGCCATCACGAAGCTGAGATAACTGGCAATATCGGTGGAGACCTGGACCCCTACCGGTGCGGTATTTGCCAGAAAGCCAAAGGCCAGCGGGAAGACTACGAAGTAGGCAAAGGCCATGCCGATATAAAACAGCAGCGAGCTGGAGACCAGCAGCGGGATCACCAGGCGGCGTTCATGCTTATACAGCGCGGGGGCAATAAAGGCCCAGACCTGATAGAGGATCACCGGCGCAGAGGCAATCAGCGACACCCAGAAGGTCAGCTTAATTGGCGTGAAAAAGGGCGATGCCACGTCGGTGGCGATCATGGTGGCCCCAAGCGGCATCTGCTTAATCAGGGGGGCAGAGACCACCTGATAGATATCGTTGGCAAAATAGACCAGGCATAAAAAAATGAGCAAAACCGCAATAATGCAGTTCAGCAGGCGTTTACGCAGCTCGATCAGGTGCGCAATCAGCGGTTGAGTTTCATCTACTGCCATGTTTACGCTTTATCACTCGACGAGAGGGACGCGTCAGCGGCGGGTGCAGGCTTTTTCTCTGCGGGCGCTGGCGTCGGTTCTTGTTTTGGGGTCACCGGCTCGGCTGGCGCCTGTTCGGGCGCAGTGGCCTGATGCTCAGCAGT
Source organism: Leclercia sp. TB492 (assembly GCF_049974505.2). Taxonomy (NCBI): domain Bacteria; kingdom Pseudomonadati; phylum Pseudomonadota; class Gammaproteobacteria; order Enterobacterales; family Enterobacteriaceae; genus Leclercia; species Leclercia sp. TB492. Next base: position 4,475,995 of record NZ_CM127572.1, read on the forward strand.
GGCAGGCGTCACGCCTTCATGCTGCGCTTCGTTATCTTTGACCAGCGGGTTGCGAATGGTATTGGCTTCATCGCTCGCTTTTTCCGGATCGTTGACGCTGTAGGAGCGCTTCATGGATTCCGCCGCTTCGCGCAGTTCGTCCATCGAGGCTTTCAGTTCCGGCGTCAGGTTATCCATGCTCGCCTTTTCAACCTTTTTCAGGCTGTCCTGAAACTCCTGCAGCTTAAGCTCCTGCGCCAGCTCATTTTGCACCGTAGTCGCCAGCGATCGCAGCGCACGCACCCAGCCTGCAACCGTTTTTACTGCCACAGGCAGACGTTGTGGCCCCAGAACAATGAGACCAATCACGAAGACCAGCAGCAGTTCACTAAAACCGATATCGAACACGAATTACACCTGCTCGTTATCGTGGCGTTTAGCATTTTCCTTTTTGGCATCGTCTTGTTTATCAGCGATGGATTTAGCAGTGAAATCCGCATCCTGGCTGGATTTATCCTGCTTCTCGTCATCATCTTTGATCGCTTTTTTAAAGCCTTTGATGGACGCACCGAGATCGGAACCGATAGAACCGAGTTTTTTGGTACCGAACAGCAGCACGACGATGACGGCAATGATCAACAATTGCCAGATACTGATACCACCCATACATCTTCCCCAGTTATAGATGAATAATTAATCAGGCCGCATTATACGTTATGCGGCCCTGCTATAGCGACGCAATTCAGCGCGTTTTGCGCCATCCGGCTAGCCAGACAACCACGCCGCCCGCCATCAACCAGGCAGGCATGAGCTCCCACTCAGGACGATTGATCAGCAGCAGCGTGCCGCTTAACAACAGTGTCGCCCCAATGCCAAACAGATACCGGGACTGCCCCTGACGCACATGGTTGGTTTGCAACTCGCGGGCAATTTTATCCACGCTGTGTTGCAAGTTTTTGCTCTGACGCAAACTGTCATACACCAGTTCAGGAATTTCAGGCATTTTTTCAATCCAGAACGGCGCTTTCTCTTTCAGGGAGCGCACCAGCGCCGGAAGACCCACCTGGTCCTTGATCCACGACTCAAGGAAGGGTTTTGCCGTTTTCCATAAGTCTAACTGAGGATAAAGCTGTCGCCCCACCCCTTCAACGTAAAGTAATGTTTTCTGAAGTAAAACTAACTGGGGCTGTACTTCCATATTAAAGCGGCGGGCGGTATTGAACAGGTTCAGCAGCACATGGCCGAACGAGATCTCAGCCAGCGGCTTCTCGAAAATAGGCTCACAGACCGTACGAATGGCGAACTCAAACTCTTCTACGTTGGTATCCGGCGGAACCCAGCCGGAATCGACGTGCAGCTCGGCCACTTTACGATAATCGCGGTTAAAGAAGGCGATAAAGTTCTCGGCCAGATAGCGCTTATCTTCTTTGTTCAGCGAGCCGACGATACCGCAGTCGATGCCGATATACTGCGGATCTTCAGGATGCTCGTAGCTGACGAAGATATTCCCCGGGTGCATGTCGGCGTGGAAGAAGCTGTCCCGGAACACCTGGGTGAAGAAGACCTGCACGCCACGCTCGGCCAGCAGCTTCATGTTGGTACCCTGCTTTTCCAGGGTTGCGACGTCCGAGACCGGGATCCCGTAGATGCGCTCCATCACCATCATGTCCTGGCTGCAATAGTCGGAATAGACTTCCGGCACATACAGCATCGGGCTGTTTTCAAAGTTACGGCGCAGCTGAATGGCGTTCGCCGATTCCCGCAGCAGGTTCAGCTCATCAATTAGCGTCTTTTCATATTCGCGCACCACTTCCATCGGGCGCAGGCGGCGGCCGTCAGGCAGCAGACGCGGCACCCAGCGGGCCAGGCGGTAGATGAGTTTCATGTCGGCTCGGATGATCGGCAGAATGTCCGGGCGGATCACCTTGATGACCACCTCTTTGCCATTCTCTTTCAGCCGTGCGGTGTGAACCTGCGCAATGGAGGCGGAAGCCAGCGGCTGGATGTCGAAATCATCGAACCAGGTTTCAACCGGGAGATCGCCCATCGCTTTTTCGATCTGCTGCTTTGCCAGCTTACCGTCGAACGGGGCAACTTTATCCTGCAGCAGCGCCAGCTGATCGGCGATCATTGGCGGGAACAGGTCACGACGGGTGGAGAGCATCTGGCCGAACTTGATCCAGACAGGCCCCAGCTCCTGAAGCGCCAAACGCAGTCGCTCACCAAGCAGTTTGTCCTGATGGCGATTTGGCATCCAGAATAGCGTTCGCCGCCAGATACGCAGCGGCAGTGTGATGCGCATTCGGGGGATAAGCTCGTCGAGCCCGTAACTTAAAAAGGTGCGGATGATAAAGTAGAGGCGCCGAATTTCACCAGGCGTCATTTGCCCTCCAGTTTTTCAAGCCGTTTTGTCAGTGCATCAACTGCACGCTCAACCGCGGCGGTCTCTTCTGCAAACCATGCCGCTTCCAGCGGCCCCGGCGCCATGCGCCACTCCTCGGTCAGCACTTCCGCGGCATAGCGCTGCTGGCGCTGAAACCCCTTCTTCAGCAACGAGGCACCGCCGCGCAGTACTTTACCAATCCCCTCAGCGGCAATATCGCCGGTCCAGGGGGCCAGCAGCTCTGCCGGGTCGAACTCGGCCAGATCGGCCAGCGCGACAAAGTTCTGCACCACCTGGATATCGCCTTGAACCTCCAGCTCGCCGCTGCGGATCAGGGCGGTAAGCTGCTGGCGATCGCGCAGTTTAGGCAGGGTGCTCATATGGGTGATGACGGAGCAGTCGGCCTCGCCTTCCCACTCCCCCAGCACGTCGAGCTGACGCTCGCTGAACACCAGCACCAGCGGAGTCGAAAACTCTTTTAATACTACCCGCAGCACTTTGCCGTTCAGACGCTGACGCGCCGTTTTTAGCGCGGGAGACCGGTACAGAAAGGTATTGAGTACGTTTTCCACACCGGCTGTGATCAAGGGTTTAAACGGCATTTGCCACCTCCACTCAGAACTTATAACCGCGATGCAGCGCGACAACGCCTGCCGTCATGTTGAAGTAATCAACATTGTCAAAGCCTGCATCCTGCATCATGGCTTTTAAGGTGTCCTGGTTTGGGTGCATACGGATGGATTCGGCCAGATAGCGATAGCTGTCTGCATCGTTGGCAACCATTTCGCCAATGCGCGGCAGAATATGGAACGAATAGGCGTCGTAGGCTTTGCTCAGCGGCTCAATAATCGGCTTCGAGAACTCCAGCACCAGCAGACGTCCACCCGGTTTCAGCACGCGGTACATGGAACGCAGCGCTTTCTCTTTATCGGTGACGTTACGCAGACCGAAAGAGATGGTAATGCAGTCAAAGGTGTTATCCGGGAAAGGCAGCGCTTCAGCGTTCGCCTGGACATATTCAACGTTGCCGACCACGCCAATATTGCGCAGTTTTTCACGACCCATTTTCAGCATGGAGTCGTTGATATCAGCCAGCACCACGCGGCCCGTTTCGCCCACCAGACGCGAGAATTTCGCTGTCAGGTCGCCGGTGCCGCCTGCCAGATCCAGCACGGTTTGTCCACGACGCACGCCGCTACAGTCAATAGTGAAGCGCTTCCACAAGCGATGAATGCCGAATGACATCAGGTCATTCATTACATCGTACTTCGCCGCCACGGAATGGAATACGTGGGCCACCATGTCAGCTTTCTGCGCTTTAGCGACAGTCTGAAAGCCAAAGTGCGTTGTGTCTTGTGAATCTTCAACCATCTCAGAGCCTGCTTATCAGTCAAATGTTTGAGAAGTGTAACAGATTGGGCGCATTTGCCCTACGATTCAACCACCCCGGGAATAACGCTCCAGGGGGTCTGCCGACGCCTGCGCGCCTGCTAAGGTGTTGTTTGTATTTTGAACGGGCTCATCACTGCGCAGCCGGTACTCTTCATCCTGCGACGTGGCCTGTTCAACTAATTCCGGATTAATCTCGCGTTTTACTTCCACGCCCAGGCTGCGGAACGATTCGGCCTGAGCCAGCAGGTTACCCCGCCCGGAGGCCAGCTTTTTCATCGCCTGACGGTAGTTATCCTGGGCGCGATCCAGGCTCTGCCCGACCGACGACATATCATCGACGAACAGGCGCATTTTGTCATACAGGCGGCTGGCGCGATCGGCAATCTGCTGGGCATTGCGGCTCTGGTGCTCATAGCGCCACAGATTAGTAATGGTGCGCAGCGCCACCAGCAGCGTGGTGGGGCTGACCAGCATAATGTTGTTTTTCAGCGCCTCGGAGATCAGCTCCGGCTGGCGGTCCAGCGCCAGTAAAAAGGCTGGTTCAACCGGGATAAACATTAGCACGTAGTCGAGCGAACGCAGGCCGGGCAGCTGCTGATAGTCTTTGCGTCCCAGCAGACGGATATGGTTACGCACCGAGGCGATATGCTCCTGCAGCGCCGACTCGCGGGTGTAGTCATCTTCGGCGTTGAAGTAGCGCTCATAGGCCACCAGGGTCATTTTGGCATCGATGACCACGTCCTTATCCTGCGGCAGACGCACAATGACGTCGGGCTGCATTCGCGCGCGGCTCTCAGTTTCAATGCTGACCTGGGTTTGATATTCGTGGCCCTCTCGCAGGCCAGAGGCTTCCAGCACGCGGGTCAGGACGACTTCGCCCCAGTTACCCTGGGTTTTATTGTCGCCTTTCAGCGCTTTAGTGAGGTTGATGGCCTCCTGCGCCATCTGGGCATTCAGCTGCTGGAGGTTGCGGATTTCATGGGCCAGCGTGTGGCGCTCCCGCGCCTCCTGACCGAAGCTGTCCTGCACCTGGCGACGAAAGCCGTCCAGCTGTTCGCGCAGGGGCGACAGCAGGCCGTTCAGGCTCTGGCGGTTTTGTTCATCGACGCGGCGGTTACTCTGCTCAAAGATGCGGTTGGCGAGGTTTTCGAACTGCTCGCTCAGGCGCTGTTCGCTGTTGATCATCTGGCGGATTTTGTCTTCCGCATGCAGCTGGGTGGACTCCAGCCGGGTAGTGACTTCGCGCAGGTCAGCTTCCAGCGAGGTGTTGATATCCCGCAGATTGCGCAGCTCGTTGTTGAGCAGCTCGCATTCGTCGCGCCAGTGCCCGCTCTGGGCTATGTTCTGTCTTAATGCACTGAGATCGGCCACCATCTCTTCGCGTTCGGCAAGCTGATCGGCCTTCTGCTGCGCATGCTGATAGCTGGCGAACAACCAGCCCACGCCGACGCTGACCAGCGCAATAACGGCATAAAAAAGGTTGGAAATATCCACGACGCCCCCTGCATCAAGGTATGACCCGCACAAAATAGAATTGTGCTGTATAAACGTCCAGTTTGAAAAGGGTTTTCTGCGAGGCGCTACGCAAAGAAAAAGGCCGAACAGGTCGGCCTTTGGCAAGGAAAAGGGGAAATTACAGCAGGCGGCGGGCCGCTTCCACCACGATTTTCACCGCGTGGCTTTCGGTCTGCTTCATGGTCTCGGCGTTAGGGATCTCTTGCTGGGTGCGGTTAACAATGACGCCCGCAACCATACCGGCACGCAGACCCTGGCTTGCGCACATGGTCAGCAGCGTGGCAGATTCCATTTCATAGTTCATCACCCCCATCGACTGCCACTCTTCCATCGAGCCTTTGAAACGGTTGACTACGCGACCGGAGAAGGTGTCGTAGCGCTCCTGGCCAGGATAGAAGGTATCAGAGGAGGCGGTCACGCCAACGTGCGTGGTCGCGCCGACGGATTTCGCGGCTTCTACCAGCGCGGTGGTGCACTCGAAATCGGCCACTGCCGGGAACTCCATTGGCGCAAAGTGCAGGCTCGCGCCGTCCAGACGCACGGACGCGGTGGTAACCAGTACGTCGCCGACATTGATATGCGGCTGAATCGCACCGGTCGTACCGATACGCAGGAAAGTACGGATGCCCAGCTGCGCCAGCTCTTCAACGGCAATTGAGGTAGACGGGCCACCGATTCCGGTAGAGCACACGATCACCGCTTTGCCATCCAGCTCTGCCCGCCAGGTCGTGAATTCGCGATGGGCTGCCAGCTTAACCGGCTTATCCATCAGCGCGGCGATCTTTTCCACACGCTCAGGATCGCCAGGGACGATAGCGAGCGTAGCCCCTTGTAAATCGTTTTTAGTGAGGCCGAGATGAAAAACATCAGACTTAGACATAGAAAACTCCTCTGTGGGTCAGTTTGTCAGCAGAAGCAAAGCGGTACTTTACCGGAGGAACCGGCCTTGTTTCGTGACAGACATCACCATGAATAAAATTGATTGCAGTTAATTACCATGAAATAGTGATTAACATCACATTAACGAGTTATATCGTTATCTGTTGCACAAAAGATAGCCTGTTTCGGGCACTGTGGATTGTTAACCTGCGGACTATATTTACTTTTGCGCTAATTGGTACGGAGAATGCCATGACTGGAAAATCTGGATTTGCCCCTGCTGCTGACCTGCAAGCCTCAACCGTTGTCACTACCCCCGAAGAGGCGATTACCGCCGGGGAGACTTCGATTCCGACCCAGGGCGATAATATGCCCGCTTACCATGCCCGGCCCAAAAATGCGCAAGGGGCATTGCCGATCGTCATCGTGATTCAGGAAATTTTCGGCGTACATGAGCACATTCGCGATCTCTGCCGTCGCCTGGCGCTGGAAGGCTATCTGGCCGTCGCGCCTGAGCTCTATTTCCGTCAGGGCGACCCGAACGATTACAACGACATTCTTGGCCTGTTCAGCAACTTGGTCACTAAAGTGCCGGATGCGCAGGTGCTGGCGGATCTTGACCACGTCGCCAACTGGGCGGCGCGCAACGGGGGCGATCCCCATCGTCTGCTGGCAACCGGCTTCTGCTGGGGCGGCCGTATCAGCTGGCTGTATGCCGCGCACAACCCGCAGCTGAAAGCCGCCGTGGCGTGGTATGGCAAGCTGGTGGGCGAAAAGACGCTGAATTCACCGAAGCATCCGGTTGATATTGCAACCGATTTGAACGCGCCCGTCCTCGGGTTGTATGGCGCAGAAGATACCGGGATCCCGCTGGATACGGTAGAGACCATGCGTCATGCCCTGCGTGCGGCAAACGCAACGGCGGAGATTGTGGTTTATCCGGGAGCCGGACACGCTTTCAACGCTGATTATCGCCCGAGCTATCACGCGGAATCAGCCAAAGATGGCTGGCAGCGGATGCTGGCCTGGTTCCAACAATATGGTGGTAAAAAAGGTTAAGCGGCTCACATTTCGCTACGCAAAGTGACGCGACTGTTTGACTTTTAAACACAATCTGGACGATATAAAAACCACAGGCGTGTAACTACGATCCGTAGGCAAGACCTGAACCCCCTCTCCGTTTTCGAGCGGAGAGGGGGTTCAGGTCTTTTTTTTTGCTCTGGAGACAGGGGCCAGAACATGAACCACTTGCAAACAGCGCTGGACATCATCGCCCAGGTCGGCGGTGCTGAGAATATCGAACATATCGAACACTGTTCCACCCGTTTACGGCTGAGCCTGTACGACAATGGCAAGGTCAACGAAGCGGCGCTGGCAAAGGTCGACGGCGTGCTGGGCGTGCGGGTGAACGTGCAGTGCCAGGTGATTATTGGTCACGAAGTGGTGCAGGTCTTTGAGGCGGTGCGCTCGCTGGTGGGGGCCCCTCAGGCGGGCGGACAACATACACCTGTCAGAATCAGCCGTGGCGCGCAGGTTGTCGATTTCGTGATAAGCATTTTTCAGCCGCTGGTGCCTGCCATTGCTGGTGGCGGCGTCCTGAAATCGCTGCTGCTGTTGCTGGACGTCATGGGCTGGCTCAGCCGGGACAGTTCGACCTACAAGGTACTGGATAATATCGGCTCCGCGCCGCTCTACTTCCTGCCGATCCTGGTGGCGATCACCACGGCGATGAAGCTGAAGGTGAACGTGCTGGTGGCCGTCTCGGCAGTTTCCGTGATGGTGCTGCCGGCGATGACCAAACAGCTGGCCGACGGGACGGCATTCATGTCGTTCGATCTGCGCAACGTCGCCTACGCCTCGCAGGTATTCCCGGCCATTCTGTGCGTGCTGTTTTACGCCCGGACGGAGAAGCTGTTCAACCGCTACTCCCCCGGCGCGCTGCGCATTTTTCTCTCGCCGATGCTCTCTCTGCTGGTGACGGTCCCCGTTACGCTGCTGATCCTGGGGCCGCTGGGCTACGAGCTGGGGGCCGGCCTGGCAACGGTGATTTTATGGCTCTACGGCAAACTCGGTTTTGTCGCCACCGGGCTGCTGGCCGCCGCCCTGCCCTTCATGGTCGCCGCCGGGATGCACAAGCCGATGCTGCCCTACGCCGTGGCCTCCATGAGCCAGTTCGGGCGCGAGATGCTCTATCTGCCCGCGTCGCTGGCGCACAACATTGCCGAGTCCGGCGCGTGCCTGGCGATTGCGCTCAAGAGCAAAGACAAGGTGCTGAAATCTACGGCCTTCTCCGCCGGGATCTCCGCCCTGTTCGGCATTACCGAACCGGCGCTGTATGGCGTTACGTTGCTGAATAAAAAGGCGCTTTACAGTGTGATCCTCGGCAGCATCGTGGGTGGGGCATTTATTGGCTGGATGGCGATTCAGGCCTTTGCCCTTGTCGGCCCTGGCCTTGCCAGTATCTCAATGTTTGTCTCTCCGGATAACCCGATGAACATCGTCTGGGCCTTCGCCGGGGCGGGGCTATCTTTTGCCGTCGCCTTTATCAGCGCCTTCGTGCTGTGGCGTGATAAAGCGGCTGAACACACCGACGCGCTGAGCCTCACCCGCCCGGTCGAAGGGCAGATCATCCCGCTTGAAAACGTTAACGATGACGTCTTCTCCCGCAAAATCATGGGCGACGGCATCGCTATTATTCCTTCCCAGGGCGTGCTGCGGGCCCCGGCGGATGGAACCATCGTGAACGTATTTGACAGCGGCCATGCGCTGAGCCTGCTCACCGACGCGGGCGTCGAGCTGATTTTCCATATCGGCATCGACACCATCCGGCTGCAGGGTGAAGGTTTCTCCCCACGGGTGGTGGAGGGCCAACATGTGAAGAGCGGCGACACGCTGATTGAATTTTCACTCGATACCATCACTTCCGCCGGGCTCGATCCGGTGGTGATGATGGTGGTGACGAACGGCGAACGCTTTTCGCTGACACCAGGTAATACCGACGATAAGAATCCAGACCCGCATATCATCATGACGCTTAAGGAGTCCGTGTAATGGAGAAATCCCTCCCGTTTCCGCAAGGTTTTTTATGGGGTGGCGCTATAGCCGCTAATCAGGCCGAAGGGGCATGGAATGTGGATGGCAAAGGGCCGTCCGTAGCTGACGCCATCACCTGGAAGCCCAACCTGTCCGTGAAGGATTACAGCGGCCATATGGCGCTGACGGACGAGAACATCCGCGACGCGTTTGAAGGTAAAAATGACGCGCTCTACCCGAAACGCCGCGGCATCGATTTTTATCACCACTATAAGGACGATATCGCCCTGTTTGCTGAGATGGGCTATACCGTGCTGCGGGTGTCGATCGCCTGGTCGCGTATCTTCCCGACCGGTGAAGACGCTGCGCCAAACGAGGCAGGATTGCAGTTTTATCAAGAGATGTTCCGCGAGCTGCGTCGCCACAACATCGAGCCGCTGGTGACCCTCTCTCACTACGAAATGCCGCTGGCCCTGAGCGAAAAGTACAACGGCTGGGTGCACCGCAACGTGGTGGATGCTTTTGTGCGCTTCAGCAACGTCTGTTTCGATCGCTATAAAGATCTGGTCCGCTACTGGCTGACGTTTAATGAGATCGACAGTATCCATCGCCACCCCTTTACCACGGCGGGCATCCGGGAAGAGAAAAGCGCGCCGGGCAAAGCCCAGCAGGATATCTACCAGGGGCTGCATCACCAGTTTGTCGCCTCTGCGCTGGTGACGCGCGACTGCCACGCCAAAATCCCGGGCAGCCAGGTCGGGTGCATGCTGACCAAACTCACCACCTATCCGCACAGCTGCCGTCCCGAAGACGTGGAAGCGACGCTGAAGAAGAATCTGGAGAACTATTTCTACGCCGATGTGCAGGTGTTTGGCGAGTATCCGCCGCTGATCCTGCGCGATCTGGCGCGGCGGGATATCCAGATTGCGATGCAGGCCGACGATCAGCGCATCTTAAAGGATCATACCGTCGACTTCGTCTCCTTTAGCTACTACATGTCGATGACAGAATCGACCCAGCCGGACGTGGAGCGCATCCCGGGGAATACCGTTCTCGGGGTGAAAAACCCGTACCTGCCGGCATCCGAATGGGGCTGGCAGATTGACCCTGTCGGGCTGAAAATCTCCCTGCTGGAGCTGTATGACCGTTACCAGAAGCCACTGTTTATCGTGGAGAATGGTCTTGGCGCGAAAGATGTCGTGGAAAACGGCGCGATCCACGACAGCTACCGCATCGACTACTTCCGCGCCCACTTCGAGCAAACGTTGGCAGCTATAAATGAAGGGGTGGATGTGATGGGATTCACCACCTGGGGCTGCATCGACATTATCAGTGCGGGCACCTCGCAGATGTCCAAGCGCTACGGCTTTATCTATGTCGATCAGGACGATGAAGGCAAAGGCACGCTGAAGCGCCTGAAAAAAGACTCCTTCTGGTGGTACAAAAAAGTGATTGCCAGCAATGGCGCAGACATGAGCTAACCGGCCATGCCGCAGGAATAACCGTGATAACGATAAAAAAGTCGCTTAATAACAGCATGCTGCTGGTCGATAACGACCAGCGGGAGATGATTTTGTTCGGCAAGGGGATCGGCTTTGGGGCGAAACCCGGTACCCATATCGACCTGGCGCAGGTGGAGAAAGTGTTCCTGCCGCTGAGCGATCTCAAATCCCGCCATTTTTTATCCCTGACGGACACCATTCCTGCGGCGTTCTTCGACATTAGCCATGAAATTCTTATCCTCGCGCGCCGCCTGTGTGGGGATAAGCTCAATTCCGTATTGCTCTTTACCCTTGCGGAGCATCTGCACTTTGCGGTGGAGCGCAGCCGCAGCGGGCAGACGATCCTCAATAAGCTGAGCTGGGAAGTGAAGCGTTACTATCCGCAGGAGTACAGTGTCGGTTTGCAGGCACGCGCCCAGGTGAATGAGAAGTTTGACATCGAGTTACCTGAAGAAGAGGCGGTAAATATCGCCTTTCATCTGATCAACGCCAGCAGCCAGGACGACGACAGCACCGCCCACCAGCAGGTTGAGCTGGTCAACCGCATCGCCGATATCGTGCGCTATAAGATGGGCAAGAGCATCGATACGCAGTCGGTTAACTATATGCGCTTTATCACCCATCTGCGTTATTTTGCCGAGCGGGTGCTGGCCGGGAAAATCGCCCTCAGCGAGACTGAAGATTTTTATCAGGAGCTGATGCGCCACCGCCCGGACGCAATGACCGTGGCGTGGGTGATCCGTGATTATGTGCAGGATAAATATCAGCTCACTCTGCCGAAAGATGAGCTGACGTGGTTGAGCATCCATATTAGCCGGCTGATGGATGGGCAGGCGTAAATCGCCCGGTGGCGGCTGCGCCTTACCGGGCCTACAAATGACATTTAATCGTGCTTCGGGGTTAACCTCTTCATCTATTAATTTCGTGATCCTTCACAAAGTACAAACGCTTTAGGAAATTAACCATACTTTTATGGTTCCCTGTTTTGTATGCCGGGCGTACGCTGGATTTAATATCCATCGTTAAAACAGGAGGTTATAAGATGGCTATACCCGTCTATCTTTGGCTAACAGACTACGCAGGAAATCATGTTAAAGGCTCTGTTGATATACGAGGAAGAGAAGGAAGCATTGAGATTATAGAGTTTATGCATTCTGTCGATCTTCCCACGGACAACCTTACAGGCAAAATTACCGGCAAACGTATCCATGGTGATTTTGCTTTAATTAAAGAAATCGATAGTTCATCGCCTTACCTTTATAAAGGCGTATCTACTGGTAAAACCTTTAAGCAAGCAGAACTTAAATTCTATCGTATAAATCATAATGGTCAGGAAGAAGAGTATTTCCGTATAACGATGGGAAATGTAAGGGTTAATGGAATAGAACCGTTAATGTTCGACATTAAAAACCCCACTTTTGAAAGGCACAATCATCTTGAAGCCTTTTATTTAGCTTATGAGATAATTACGTGGCACTATCTGGATGGGAATATTATTCATACAGACAGATGGGGTGCTGAGCAGGAGGCTGTAGTATGACGTGGGTTTATAAAGTAAGTTCGCACTCTTTTTATCTGGATGGCACTTATCAGTTTGATGCTCAGTATGCAGGGAGGCCTGGGTTTAAAAACGACTCGGCAAATGAATGCGTAAAAAACAAAGGCCCGTTACCAAGATGAACTTATACAATAGGGCCTGCCTTCTATCACCCTAAAACCAAAGCATGGACGATGAGATTAACATCTTATGCCGGTATCGACATGTGTGGTCGGGATGGCTTCATGATACATGGTGAAAGTTCAGTTCACCCGGGAGAAGCATCCGATGGCTGTATCATTCTGAACATATCCAGTCGAAAAATTATTGCCGCAAGCAGCGATAAAATATTAGTCGTGGAGGATTAAATGTTTAAAAAAACACTTCTCTGGATATTAATAATGGTTCCGTTGTTCTCAGAGGCACAGAACAAGGGGTGTGCTATTGTCGGTGCCTCAATGGAAACCACTTTATTTAATACTATTTCACGAGATTTGCAGATCGATACATCGACCATTCTGAGAAACAAAACGATTGTTAACGTTATCGATACCTCTTCCGTATCAAAACTTTACGCAAGATCGTTAGCTAAGATCGATTATGAAATTGCGATGGCACAGGGTAAAGCGACAATACCTGAAAGTGCTTACTTTGACAGTTATTATGAAAATCATACGCAATCGCTAATAGCCAAATACATTTATATTAATAAGGAGATGAAGAGAAATGTATTCATTGCTTCCGGCCTTATAAATAAAGATGAATGCTCTGTCAGGTTTAATGGCTATATTACGCTTTCAAGGGAATTTTAATTTCTCTGGAAGATTAACCCAGGCCGGGCAAGCGTCAGCGCCGCCCGGCAATCGTGCGCCGGGATTAACCCTGGCGCAAATTCTGCGCCGCCTTAACCATGTTCGCCAGCGCGCTACGGGTCTCCGGCCAGCCGCGGGTTTTCAGGCCGCAGTCCGGGTTCACCCACAGGCGCTCTGCGGGGATACGCTGCGCCGCTTTCTTCAGCAGGGCTTCAATCCACTCCACGCTCGGGACGTTCGGGGAGTGAATGTCGTACACGCCCGGCCCGATCTCGTTCGGGTAGTCGAACTCTTCGAACGACTCCAGCAGCTCCATGTCTGAGCGCGAGGTCTCGATGGTGATCACGTCAGCATCCAGGGCGGCGATGGAGTCCATGATGTCGTTAAACTCGCAGTAACACATATGGGTATGGATCTGGGTGTCATCCTTCGCCACGGCGGCGTTGATACGGAAGGCTTCCACGCCCCACGCCAGGTAGGCATCCCAGTCGCTGCGACGCAGCGGCAAACCTTCGCGCAGCGCCGGTTCGTCGATCTGGATGATGCCAATGCCCGCCGCTTCCAGATCCGCCACTTCATCACGCAGCGCCAGGGCAATCTGTTTGGCGATGGTCTCACGGGTCACGTCTTCGCGCGGGAAGGACCAGCAAAGGATGGTCACCGGACCGGTCAGCATGCCTTTTACCGGCTTGTCGGTCAGAGACTGAGCATATTTCGCCCACTCCACGGTGATCGCTTCCGGACGGCTGACGTCGCCAATCACTACCGGCGGCTTCACGCAGCGGGAGCCGTAGCTCTGCACCCAGCCGTTCTGGGTAAAGACAAACCCATCGAGGTGTTCACCGAAGTACTCCACCATGTCGTTACGCTCGGCTTCACCGTGCACCAGCACGTCGAGTCCTAAACGCTCCTGCTCCACAATGGCCTGTTTGATGTGTTCGGCGATGCCGGTGCGGTAGTTACCCGCATCCAGGTTGCCCTTTTTGAAGTCCAGACGCAGGCCGCGGATCTCGGTGGTCTGCGGGAAGGAACCGATGGTGGTGGTCGGCCAGGCCGGCAGGTTGAAACGGGCACGCTGGGCTTCGGCACGCACCTCATAGCCATTCTGACGCTGGCTGTCCTGGGCAGTGATGGCCGCCAGACGTTTTTCCACGGCGGCATTGTGCACGCGCGTCGAGTGACGACGGGCCTGAATCGGCGCGCTCCATTCGGTGATAGCGGCGGTGTCACCCGTATTCAGCGCATCACGCAGCAACGCCAGCTCTTCGCATTTTTGCAGGGCGAAGGCGAACCAGCTCTTCACTTCCGCATCCAGGCGGGTCTCGACGTTCAGGTCGATTGGGCTGTGCAGCAGTGAACAAGAGGAGGCGACCCATAGCTCGCGCTTGTCAATAATGCCCTTGATTTGATTATATTTTTCTTTCAGGTCGGCGCGCCAGACGTTACGCCCGTTCACCAGTCCGGCAGAGAGCAGCCAGTTCGCAGGCAGACGGGTGTGCAGCTCGGCTACCTCATCTTTACCGTGAACCAGGTCTACGTGCAGCCCCTGCACCGGCAGCGCGGTGATGGTGTCGAGGTTCGGCGTCACCCCTTCGAAATAGGTGGTCAGCAGCAGTTTTACCCGGCCCGCGAGCGCGTCGTACGCCGGTTTGAAAGCATCCAGCCATGCCTGCGGCAGCTCCAGCACCAGCGCCGGTTCGTCGATCTGCACCCACTCAACGCCGCGTTTTGCCAGCTCGCCCAGCACCTGCTGATACACCGGCAGGATGTCGTTCAGCAGGCTCAGGCGGTCAAACTGCTCGCCCTTCACTTTACCCAGCCACAGATACGTAACCGGGCCCAGCAGGACAGGTTTGACCTTGTGGCCCAGCGCCAGCGCTTCGTCCACCTCATCCAGCAGCTGGGTCCAGGTCAGTTTGAACTGCTGACCTTTAACGAACTCCGGCACCATGTAGTGATAGTTAGTGTTAAACCATTTGGTCATTTCCGCTGCCGCCGCGGGCTCGCCGGTCGGTGCGCGGCCACGGCCAATACGGAACAGGGTGTCGATATCCACCGATCCATCGCTGTTCTGATGACGAGCCGGCACGTTGCCAAGCAGCAGGCTGGTGGTCAGAACATGGTCGTACCAGGCAAAATCGCCCACCGGGAGCAGATCCACGCCAGCCTGCTTTTGCTGGTCCCAGTGGCGGGCGCGCAGCTCGCGCCCTACCGCCAGCAGTTCTTCACGCGTGGCGTTGCCCGCCCAGTAGCTCTCTTGTGCTTTTTTCAGTTCGCGACGAAGGCCGACGCGTGGAAAACCGAGGGTGTGGTTACGAATTGTCATGGTATGCCCCTTATGGAATTTTCAGGATTTAGACGTCCAGATGTTTACACTTCCATATTGTAAAGGTACTGTATATTCCTCAAGCGCAAATTGCTCATGGCGAAGTGAAGGACTTTCATGATCGAGATAAAACACCTGAAAACGCTCCAGGCGTTGCGGAACTGCGGTTCTCTCGCGGCGGCGGCGGCCACGCTGCACCAGACGCAGTCCGCCCTTTCCCACCAGTTCAGCGATCTGGAACAACGCCTTGGCTTCCGTCTGTTCGTGCGTAAAAGTCAGCCGCTGCGCTTTACGCCGCAGGGCGAAATCTTGCTACAGCTGGCCAATCAGGTGCTGCCGCAGATCGCCAGCGCGCTGCAGGCCTGTCATGAGCCGGAGCAGACCAGGCTGCGCATCGCCATCGAGTGTCACAGCTGTATTCAGTGGCTGACCCCCGCGCTTGAGAACTTCCGCCAGAGGTGGCCGCAGGTGGAGATGGACTTTAAATCCGGCGTGACCTTTGATCCGCAGCCCTCCCTGGTGCAGGGCGAGCTGGATCTGGTGATGACCTCGGACATTCTGCCGCGCAGCGGCCTGCACTATTCGCCCATGTTTGATTTTGAAGTGCGTCTGGTGCTGGCCCCGGACCATCCTCTGGCCGCCAGAGCGCGCATCACGCCGGAAGATCTGGCGACGGAAACGCTGCTAATCTACCCGGTTCAGCGCAGTCGTCTGGATATCTGGCGTCACTTCCTGCAGCCGGCGGGCATTAGCCCGCAGCTGAAAAGCGTGGATAACACCCTGCTGTTGATTCAGATGGTGGCGGCCAGAATGGGCATCGCGGCGCTGCCGCACTGGGTGGTGGAGAGTTTTGAACGCCAGGGTCTGGTGGTGACTAAAACCCTGGGCGAGGGATTGTGGAGCCGGTTGTACGCCGCCGTGCGCGATGGCGAGCAGCGTCAACCGGTTACCGAGGCCTTTATTCGCTCAGCGCGGAACCATGCTTGCGACCATCTACCGTTTGTCCGGAGCGCGGAGCGACCCAACGGCGATGTACCCACAGTGAAGCCAGGATCACCGTCCCCCCAATAATGAAGCTCGGCCAGTGCGGTTGTTCCTGCCAGATGGCGAGGTTCACCAGCAGGCCCGCAGGGACGTGGACGTTGTTCATGATCCCCAGCGTCCCGGCGTCCACCTGCGTGGCGCCGTAGTTCCACATGAAGTAACCCAGCCCGGATGCCACCACCCCCAGCCAGATCAGCACGCTCCACTGCAGCGTGGTGGTCGGCAGCTTCTGCGGATTACCCAGCATGAACCACGCCGCCACCGCTACTATCGCTGCCCCCATATAGAACCAGGCAAAGGCGTTGTGCTGCGGCATTGGCCGGGTCTCCATCAGGCGTTTATAGCCCACCATGCCAATCGCAAAGCTGATGTTGGCGAGCTGGACGAACATCAGTCCGGTCCAGAAATGATCGCTCACTTTGTCATAGCGAATGATCGCCGCACCCACTACCGCCAGCGCGGCGCTCAGCAGGTAGCCCCAGCGCAGCCGGCGCTTGCTCAGCAGATCGTAAATCAGGGTGATATAGAGCGGCGTCAGCACGGTAAACAGCAGGAATTCCGATACCGACAGATAAACGTAAGCCCGGAAGCTGAACAGATACATGATGCCAAGCTGCATCGCGCCCACCAGCATATAGAGCAGGATAGTTTTCAGCGTTTGCCCGCGCGTACGCAGGAACGGCAGGAACACCAGCGCCGCCAGCCCGACGCGCATCAGCACCGAGAAGTAGCTGTCGACATGTCCGGCAAGATATTCACCGATCAGGCTAAAGGAGAAGGCCCACAGGATAGTGGTGATGATGAGTAGCGCCACAATGCTTGTCTCTCTGGAAGATGGACAGGCATTGTAGCGAACTCTTTGGTTGACAACTGAACGTTAAACAACCAAATGAAGATTATTCAAGGAACAGCTTACGCAGGTATTTTGGCACCGCGTTGTCACCGTTGGTGCCGATCACTTCCAGCTCCGGGTGCAGGTCTTTCAGGCGCTGGTGGGCGTTTTCCATGATGCAGCCTTTCCCCGCCATGGAGAGCATTTCGGCGTCGTTCATACCGTCGCCAAAGGCAATGCAGTCCTGCAGATCAAAGCCCAGACGTTTGGCAACCGCTTCCAGAGCATGACCCTTGGAGACGCCGCCCGCCATTACTTCCAGACAGGTAAGCGTGGAGAAGCTGACGTTAACCCGATCGCCCCAGCGGGCGTTGATCGCCTGCTCCAGCGGCAGCAACGCTTCGTGGCTGTCGGTGGTGAAGAATACCTTGCTGATGCCTTCCGGCTCCAGCAGGCCCGGTTCATACAGCGAATAGTTGAAGACCGCCTCTTTGAAGAAACGCATCTCGTCCGGGCGGTGACGGTTCATAAACCACTCATCATCGCGATAGACGTTGGTGATGATATCGGGGTTGTTATGCATGATCCCGAACAGATCGGTGGCGATGTCGCGATCGAGGTTATGGGTGAAGATCAGATTCCCGTCCAGATCGTGCACGCGGGCACCGTTGGAGGTGATCATGTAGGACTTGATCTCCAGATTATCGCGGATCTGCCCCACATCAACGTGGTGGCGGCCAGTGGCGAAGACGAAATTCACGCCACGGGCAGTCAGGAGTTTTAAGGTCTCTTTCGCGTAAGGCGATAAAGTGTGGTCGGGAGAGAGCAGCGTGCCATCTAAATCAGACGCGACAACCTGGTACATAGAAAAATTTAACCTCTGGTGAATATCAGTTATGCCTGCCGAAAAAGTCGACGATGGCGTTGAGTGCGACTGAGCGCATGGCGTCCTTTTCAAAAAGGATCTCATGGTACGCGCCGTTTATGACCAGCGGTTTACCCCCTTCGCAAGGGTGACCGGCTGCGGCTCGCAGTTCACAGAAGCGGTCGTGCATGCGGTTATCCACTACCCGCTCCTCTTCTGCCTGAAGGATAATTGTGGGGGTATCGTCCTGGCCGGCGCCCGCCATCGCCTCCTCACCTGCCAGAATGCCTTCGCGCACCCAGTGGTAAGTGGGACCACCGACGCGTAAACGCGGTTCATCCGCATAAAAGCGCAGGTTGCGGCGATAACGCTGCCGACTGTGGGTTAACACGTTAATGGCAAACGGCAGTGCGCGCCAGCGCCCGGTGCCGATGGCGTAGCCTTCACGAATGCGCTGATGGCCCTCAGCCCAGTCGAGGATATGGCGTACCATCCAGTCCGGAAAACGCATGACGATGCCAAACATCGGGGCGCTCAGGGCAATGGCATCACACTGATGCTGCGGGTGGCGCTGTAAAAACAGCGTGGCGATCGCGCCGCCCATCGAGTGCGCCAGAATAAACCGTTTTCGCCAACGGCCGGGCTGCACTTCCTGCTGCCAGAAGGCGGCAAAATCATCGACGTAATCGCTGAAATGACTTACATGGCCGCGGTGCGTGTCGGACAGCATTCGTCCGGAGCGCCCCTGACCACGGTGGTCGATAATCAGCACGTCATAACCCAGCCGGAAGAGATCGTATGCCAGCTCGGCATACTTGACGTAACTTTCGATCCGTCCGGGACAAATTATTATCACCGAATCATGGGCTTCGGCCTGAAAACGAACAAAGCGCACAGGAACATCATCGACGCCTGTAAACCCGCCCTCTTCGCGCTGGCGCCAGAAATCGGTCAACGGCCCCATAGAGAAAGCGGCAAAAGCCTTTTCTCGCGTTTCCCAGTCCTTATTCTGCTGAAACATCGGGTTTACACCCCTGTAAGCCAAGGAATATCGTTTTTTCGTGACAGGTCGTAAAATGACGCAACATTAGCGTATTGTGGCATAAAAATAGACGATTCGGGAGCTTCAAATGACCTTCGAGTGGTGGTTCGCCTACCTGCTGACATCCATCATCCTCAGCCTTTCACCGGGTTCCGGGGCCATCAATACCATGACCACCGCCATGAACCATGGCTATCGCGGAGCGGCGGCGTCGATTGCCGGATTGCAGACCGGGCTGGGGATTCACATCGTGCTGGTCGGCATAGGGCTCGGCACCCTGTTCTCCCGCTCGGTACTGGCCTTCGAAGTGCTGAAGTGGGCCGGCGCGGCCTACCTTATCTGGCTGGGGATCCAGCAGTGGCGCGCCGCGGGTGCCCTGGATCTGAATACGCTCGCCCAGACCCAGAGCCGGGGCCGCCTGTTTAAACGCGCGGTGTTTGTGAACCTGACCAACCCGAAAAGCATCGTCTTTCTGGCCGCCCTGTTTCCGCAGTTTATCGTGCCGCATCAGCCCCAGATCATGCAGTACGTGGTGCTGGGCGTGACCACCATTGTGGTCGATATTATTGTGATGATTGGCTATGCGACGCTGGCAACGCGGATTGCGACATGGATTAAAGGGCCTCGTCAGATGAAGGCCCTGAATAAAGTGTTTGGTTCGCTGTTTATGCTGGTGGGCGCGCTGCTGGCGTCAGCAAGGCACGCTTAGCGCGACAGGATCAGATGAATGCCGAAGCCGGCGAATAACGCGCCGGCAACGCCGTCAATCCACTTCGCCAGGCGTTGATATCCGCGGCGCATCGAGGGCAAAGCAAACAGGCTCGCAACGATTGTGAACCAGGCGAAGGTCTCCAGCACGATCAGCAGGAAAATGCCCCAGCGCGCACCGGCCCCGACGTCTTCACCCACGAACAGTGAAAATACCGAGCCAAAATAGATGATTGCTTTTGGATTGGCGAGGTTGGTCAGCAGCCCTTTCACAAAGCTGCGCCCGCTGGCCGCCAGCTCCATTTTTGGCTCCGGTGCATCGCTGTCCTCTTTCTTAAACGCCCCACGCAGCATCTGATAGCCCATCCAGCACAGATACAGACCGCCGCCGACCATAATGATGTTGTGCAGCCACGCCATTTTTTCGAGGATCAGGTTCAGGCCCAGCAGCGCCACGGCAGCCCAGACCATGACGCCAAGGGTAATACCCAGCACGCCCATCATCGCCTCTTTGCGGGAGCGGCTCACCGCCGTCTGTGAGACGAAGAAAAAGTCAGGGCCAGGGCTCATCAGCGCCACAATATGCACCAGCGCCACGGTCAGAAACAGGGTTAACATAATTAACTCGCGGGGAAATAGTTCAGGGAGTCATCATCCTGGCACTTTTTTGCCGGACTGACTACTCCTCATCATCGCCATCCGTATGGGAACGAATCAGCGCCATAAACTCTTTACCAAAACGTTCCAGCTTACGCGTGCCGACGCCGTTGACGCTGAGCATTTCGCTTGCGCTGAGCGGCATCTGTTCGGCCATCTCAATCAGCGTCGCGTCGTTAAACACCACGTACGGCGGGATATTCTCTTCATCCGCGATGGCTTTGCGCAGCTTACGCAGCTTGGCGAACAGCTTGCGATCGTAGTTACCGCCGTAAGATTTCTGCATCACCCGCGGTTTCAGCGCCACCACGCGCGGCACGGCCAGCTGCAGCTCCACGACGCCACGCAGCACCGGGCGGGCAGCTTCGGTGAGCTGCAGCGCAGAGTGCTGGGCAATGTTCTGGGTCGCAAAACCGAGGTGGATCAGCTGACGGATGACGCTCACCCAGTGCTCATGGCTCTGATCGCGACCAATACCGTAGACCGGCAGCTTGTCATGACCCATCTCGCGGATACGCTGGTTGTTGGCACCGCGCAGCACCTCCACCACGTAGCCCATACCGAAGCGTTGATTGACGCGGCCAATGGTGGAGAGCGCCTTACGCGCGTCCATCAGGCCATCGTACTGCTTCGGCGGATCGAGGCAGATATCACAGTTGCCGCACGGCTCCTGGCGCCCCTCGCCAAAATAGTTCAGCAGCACCAGGCGGCGGCAGGTTTGCGCTTCGGCAAAGGCCCCCATCGCGTTGAGCTTGTGGCGCTCGATATCCTGCAACGGCCCCTGCGGTTTCTCTTCCAGGCAGCGGCGCAGCCAGGCCATATCGGCCGGATCGTAGAACAGCATCGCTTCCGCAGGCAGGCCGTCACGCCCGGCGCGGCCCGTCTCCTGATAGTAAGATTCGATATTGCGCGGAATGTCGAAATGCACCACAAAGCGCACGTTCGGCTTGTTAATGCCCATGCCAAAGGCGACGGTCGCCACCACGATTTGCAGGTCGTCGCGCTGGAACTTCTCCTGCACCTCGGCGCGAATGTGGTTTTCCAGCCCGGCATGATAGGCGGCTGCGCTGAAACCCCGGCTTTGCAGTCGCGCGGCGGTGTCTTCCACCTTCGCCCGGCTGTTGCAGTAGATGATGCCCGACTTGCCGCGCTGCTCCTGGACATAGCGCAACAGCTGATCCAGCGGCTTGAATTTTTCCATCAGCATGTAGCGGATATTCGGGCGGTCGAAGCTGCTGACCTGGATTAGCGGATCGTTAAGGCCCAGCAGACGAACAATATCCTGGCGGGTGGTGTCGTCGGCGGTGGCGGTGAGCGCCATAAACGGCAGCTCGGGGAAACGCTGGCGCAGATGACCGAGGGCCGCGTACTCCGGACGGAAATCATGACCCCACTGGGAAATACAGTGCGCTTCGTCCACCGCCAGCAGCACCGGATTCCAGTGCGCCAGATGCTCAAGGAAGTTATCCAGCATCAGGCGTTCCGGGGCGATATACAGCAGACGCACCTGCCCGGTGCGGCACCCGGCCATGACTTCCTGCTGCTGCTCGCGGGTTTGGGTGGAGTTGATACAGGCCGCCGCAACGCCGTTCGCCAGCAGCTGGTCGACCTGATCTTTCATCAGCGAGATCAGCGGTGATACCACCACCGTCAGGCCGTTCATCACCAGGGCGGGAACCTGATAACACAGGGATTTCCCGCCGCCGGTCGGCATCACCACCAGACAGTCACGGCCCCCAAGAGCAGTATTAATGATGGTTTCCTGGCCCGGGCGGAACTGCTGGTAGCCAAAGGTTTCGTGCAAAACCTGTTTAGCCAGCAACTCCTGATTTACGACTTCCGCCTGCACCACATCAACCCCATTTGCCTGAAATAAAAACAGGCGCTATTTTCAGCGCCTGCGAGAGAAACTTCAACGTTTAAGACAAAAACATTCGAGGAGGCTAGAAAAGATCGTTCAGCATCACGCCCACGCCGACGCGGGTCTGGTTGAAGTTGTAGTCGATCAGCGATTCGCCGTAACCGCTGTAGACCTGGGTATAGAAACGAACATGTTTGGTTAACGGGTAGCTGACGCCCATCTCCGCGCCGCCGTAGCCGGTGTTCCAGTTGTACTGCCCCTTCACGCTCAGCACCGCTTCGCCCAGCTGATAGCCCACCCGCAGCTGGTAGTAGCCCATGTATTTGGTGATATCCGGGTTATCGTCGGTGTTGCCCACCACGTACCAGGGCTTCACCTCCACCAGCCAGTTGCCGTTCTGCGCCATCAGGCGGGTATAGAGGCGGTTCCAGCTGCGCGACGTTGGGTCGGAGCGGCCATTAGACATGTGGTTGTAGCCAAACTCAACGTCCCGCAGGGTCCAGCCCGCCAGCGAGTAATCGGTGGCAAAGCCAAGGAAAAGCTGCGGCTCATAGTTGGTCTCACGAAACGGCGAAGATTCATCGCTGTTCGACAGCTGCCACCAGGATTTTTGCGTGTAGGAGCCACCGAGAATCGAATTCGGCCCCAAAATGCCGCGCCATAGCGGGAAGGCAAGGCTCAGCTGAAACTTCACCTCATCTTTTTGCGAATCGTCGGCCCAGTCATAGGTGCGGATCGCCTCTTTATTGAGGTCGCTGGTGGCGGTATAGATGAGGTAGTTGCTGTCATAGGGATAGAGCGTAAAAGGATTATCGTGCTCTTCCAAAAGGTTAGCGATGATGCTGCCCCGTACAGCAGGCACCTCCTGAGTTACCGCTTCCTGCGCGAATGCCACAGAGGGCAGCGTAACCGCCGCCAGGAACCCGGCCTGATATATCCGCATCGGTGATGCTCTCCTGCGAAATTGTTTTAATGAATAGTTATGGTTTATTCATTTTACAGAATTAATGATTAACTGCTTATATCCGGGGTCTGAAAGTAGAAATTCACACTAATGAGGCATAAAATCAACAGCCTTTTAACAATAAGGATGTGACGCGCTATGTCTGCCACGCTAACTGCCGACCAGGCCCTGAAGCTTGTCGGGGAGATCTTCGTCTACCATATGCCGTTCAACCGTGCGCTGGGGCTCGAGCTGGAGCGTTACGAAAAAGATTTTGCCCAACTGAGCTTTAACAACCAGCCGATGATGGTCGGTAACTGGGCGCAAAGCATTCTCCATGGCGGGGTGATCGCCTCTGCCCTTGATGTTGCCGCTGGTCTGGTCTGCGTCGGCAGCACCCTGACCCGCCACGACACCATCAACGAAGACGAGCTGCGCCAGCGCCTGTCGCGGATGGGCACCATCGACCTGCGCGTCGATTATCTGCGCCCTGGCCGTGGGAATCGCTTTACTGCCAGCAGCAGCCTGCTGCGGGCGGGCAATAAAGTCGCGGTCGCGCGCGTCGAGCTACACAACGAAGATCAGGTTTATATCGCCAGCGCAACCGCCACTTATATGGTGGGTTGAGAAGGTAAAATCGGGTAAAATTGCGTTACTTTTTTGTAACGGATTTTCCTGATGGATGCTAAACAGACGCGGCAGGGCGTTTTACTCGCCCTTGCCGCTTATTTTATCTGGGGTATCGCGCCCGCCTACTTCAAGCTGATTCACTACGTCCCCGCTGACGAAATTCTTACCCACCGCGTGATCTGGTCGTTTTTCTTTATGGTGGCGCTGATGAGCGTAAGCCGTCAGTGGTCGGGGGTGAAAACGCTCCTGCAAACGCCAAAGAAAATTTTCCTGCTGGCCCTCTCTGCCGTATTGATTGGCGGCAACTGGCTCCTGTTTATCTGGTCAGTCAATAACCATCATATGCTGGAAGCGAGCCTCGGCTACTTCATTAACCCACTGGTGAATATCGTGCTGGGGATGCTGTTCCTTGGCGAGCGCTTCCGCCGGATGCAGTGGCTGGCGGTGATGCTCGCCCTCTGCGGCGTTCTGGTTCAGCTCTGGACCTTCGGCTCGCTGCCGGTCATTGCCCTGGGGCTGGCGTTCAGCTTTGCCTTCTATGGCCTGGTGCGCAAGAAAATTGCAGTTGAAGCGCAAACCGGGATGCTGTTTGAAACCCTGTGGCTGCTGCCAGTGGCCGCGATTTACCTGTTCGGCATTGCCGACAGCAGCACCAGCCATATGGGCAGTAACCCGTGGACGCTGAACGTGATGCTGATGGCGGCCGGTGTGGTCACCACCATCCCGCTGCTGTGCTTTACCGGTGCGGCAACGCGTCTGCGCCTGTCGACGCTGGGTTTCTTTCAGTACATCGGCCCGACGCTGATGTTCCTGCTGGCGGTGCTGTTCTACGGCGAAGTGCCGGGCGCGGATAAGATGGTGACCTTTGCCTTTATCTGGGTGGCGCTGGCGGTGTTTGTGGCAGATGCGATTTATACCCAGCGCAGGACGCGCAAAGGGTTGTAGTGCTTTTTGCCGGATGGCGGCTGCGCCTTATCCGGCCTACGGGATCTGTAGGCCCGGTAAGCGTAGCGCCACCGGGCGCAACCATCACAGCCAGTTACGGCGCTTAAAGTAGAGATACGGCGCGAGACCGGCGAGCACCATAAAGACAATCGCTCCCGGATAACCAAAGCTCCATTTCAGCTCCGGCATAAACTCAAAGTTCATCCCGTAGCTGGAGGCCACCAGCGTAGGCGGCAGGAACACTACCGAGACCACCGAGAAGATCTTGATGATGCGGTTCTGCTCGATGTTGATAAAGCCCATCGCCGCCTGCATCAGGAAGTTCACCTTCTGGAACAGGGATTCGTTGTGCGGCAGCAGGGATTCGATATCGCGCAGGATCTCACGCGCCTGCTCCAGCTGACCGCCCGGCAGACGCGCCTTGCGCACCAGGAAGTTCAGCGCGCGCTGGGTATCCATCAGACACAGACGCACCTTCCAGCCGATATCTTCCAGCTCTGCCAGGGTTGAGAGCGCTTCGTCGTACTCATCGCCCTGATGGCCTTCCATGATCACCCGGCTCAGCGCTTCCAGATCGCTGTAGATGTTTTCGATTTCATCCGCCAGCTGTTCGATTTTAGTTTCAAACAGGTCGAGCAGCAGCTCATAGGCATTGCCGTCCACCATCGCCTGGCTACGGGCGCGCATGCGGTAGAGACGGAACGCGGGCAGTTCACGCTCACGCAGGGTAAACAGGCGGCCATCGCGGATGGTGAATGCGACGGTAGAGTTACCGGCGTGATCTTCCGCATCTTCGAAGAAGAAAAAGGAGTGGATGTGCAGACCGTCTTCGTCTTCGAAGAAACGGGCCGACGCCTCGATGTCTTCCAGTTCCGGGCGGGTGGCCAGGCTTTGTCCAAGTTCAGATTGTACGCGCAGGCGTTCGTCGTCATCCGGCTCGACCAGATCCACCCAAACGGCATCAATGAGGGGTTGTGACTCTTCAGCTTCAAGCCGAATCAGTCGGTTCTTTTCCAGTTGAAATGCGCTCAGCATGACCGGGACTCCCAATGCAAAAAATATCGGACAGTTCGGTGGGCACACAGAAACAAATTGGGTTTCAGACCATTAAACAGCCTGACTCAGCGCGACGGGAATAACTGTCGCTGACAACCACTAAGGGCATCAGCGTGAGGAGATAGCCTTAGGAGTTGTTCCTGGATGACAGGGAATTGAGCCAGCATCTACTGGGTGTGTCCAAGGCGAATGTCCTCTTAGCGTAATCGTGCGCGCATGTTACGCCAGCAGTCACAGCGGCGTCAACACGCAACGAAACGCTGAAGAACTTTAAATGCCCTTCAGCGTTTAAGCCTGGCAGCTTATTAAAAAATAGTGATATTTTTCGGAAAGTTACACTGCTTCCAGTCGGGCGTAAGCGGCCACCAGCCATTTGATACCCTGCCCCTGGAATGCCACCTGCAGGCGGCTGTGTTCCCCGCTGCCCTCCAGGTTCACAATGGTGCCTTCACCGAATTTGGCGTGGCGCACGCGCTGGCCGAGTTTGAATCCGCTGTCGTTTTCCGAGACTGGCGCACCCAGACGCTGATGGCTGACCGGGCGGCTGATGCTGGCCCGCAGACGAACCTCTTCCACGCACTCTTCCGGCAGTTCGCCAACAAAACGCGACGGCCGGTGGTAAACCTCTTTGCCGTACAGACGGCGGGTTTCCGCATAGGTCAGGGTCAGCTTTTGCATCGCGCGGGTCACGCCGACGTAGGCCAGGCGACGCTCCTCTTCCAGACGACCGCCCTCATCCAGCGACATCTGGCTCGGGAACATCCCCTCCTCCATGCCGACGATAAACACCTGCGGGAACTCCAGCCCTTTGGCCGAGTGGAGGGTCATCAGCTGGACCGCATCCTGCCAGGTGTCGGCCTGCCCTTCGCCCGCTTCCAGCGCGGCATGGGACAGGAACGCCTGCAGCGGCATCAGGTCTTCATCTTCTTCGTTGTAGCTGAACTGGCGCGTGGCCGTCACTAGCTCCTCTAAGTTCTCGATACGGGTCTGGCCCTTCTCGCCCTTCTCCTGCTCGTACATCATGCGCAGGCCGGAGTCTTTAATCACCCGGTCGGTCTGAACGTGCAGCGGCATGTCGGCGGTTTCCTGAGCCAGGGCTTCGATCAGCTCCAGGAAGCGCTGCAGCGCGCTGGCCGCACGTCCGGCGAGGGCCTTCTCCTGCAGCAGCTCGCGACACGCCTGCCACAGGGTCAGCTGGCGATCGCGGGAGGTCTGACGCACCACGTCAAGGGTGCGATCGCCGATGCCGCGCGTGGGGGTGTTGACCACGCGCTCAAAGGCCGCGTCGTCGTTACGGTTGGCAATCAGCCGCAGATAGGAGAGCGCGTCTTTAATTTCCTGGCGTTCGAAGAAGCGCATCCCGCCATAGATGCGGTACGGCATGCTGGCCTGCAGCAGCGCCTCTTCCAGCACGCGCGACTGGGCGTTGCTGCGGTAGAGAATGGCGCACTTCTCCAGCGCGCCGCCGTTGTCCTGCCAGGTTTTGATCCGGTTGACCACGAAGCGGGCTTCGTCCAGCTCGTTGAAGGCGCAGTAAAGCGAGATCGGCTCGCCGTCGATGCCCTCGGTCCACAGCTTTTTACCCAGACGCCCGTTGTTGTTCTCAATCAGGGCGTTGGCCGCGCTCAGAATGTTGTTGGTGGAGCGGTAGTTCTGCTCCAGGCGGATGGTTTCGGCGCCCGGGAAGTCCTTGAGGAAGCGCTGGATGTTCTCCACCTGGGCGCCGCGCCAGCCGTAGATCGACTGATCGTCATCGCCGACAATCATCACCTTGCTGGAATCGCCCGCCAGCAGGCGGATCCATGCGTACTGAATGTTGTTGGTATCCTGGAATTCGTCCACCAGGATGTTGGTGAAGCGTTCGCGGTAGTGCTGCAGGATATGCGGCTTGTTGAGCCACAGCTCATGGGCGCGCAGCAGCAGCTCGGCAAAATCCACCAGCCCGGCGCGATCGCAGGCCTCCTGGTAGGCCTGATAGACCTTCTGCCAGGTCTGCTCAATCGGGTTGCCAAAGCTCTGGATGTGGTGCGGGCGCAGCCCTTCGTCTTTCTGGCTGTTGATGTACCACATCGCCTGACGCGGCGGCCACTGCTTCTCGTCGAGGTTCATGGCCTTGATCAGGCGCTTCAGCAGGCGCAGCTGGTCTTCGCTGTCGAGGATCTGAAAGTCCTGCGGCAGGTTGGCATCCAGATGGTGTGCACGCAGCAGGCGGTGCGCCAGCCCGTGGAAGGTGCCAACCCACATGCCGCCCTGGCTGGTGCCCATCAGCTGGGCAATACGGTGGCGCATCTCCGCCGCCGCTTTGTTGGTGAAGGTTACCGCCATAATCGAGTACGGGGAGCAGTTCTCCACGCTCTGCAGCCAGGCAATGCGGTGTACCAGCACGCGTGTCTTACCACTGCCCGCCCCTGCCAGCACCAGCATATTGGTGCGCGTCGCGGCAACCGCGTCACGCTGTTTGTCATTAAGGCTGTCGAGCAGGTAAGAAACGTCCATTGGCACCGTCACGTAGTAATCAGGAACACGGCAAAACGCCCGCAGGCGCTTCGCTTACCGGGCCTACAACTGCAAAACCCTGGTAATTTATACAATACTACTGGTGATTATATCAGCGTGGTGAGGGATGCCAACCGTGAAATTTCGATGTGCGGCAGCAGGCGGCTGTCAGCGGTCTGCATCAGATCGGCATTTTCCGGCTTGATCCAGCAGGCCTGCATTCCGCAGCGGATCGCCCCCGCCACGTCGGTGGTGAGGTCATCGCCCACGTGCAGGATCTCCCCCAGCGGCAGGTCGAGCTTCTCTGCCGCCAGATGGTACATATCGTTGAACGGCTTGGAGCGCCCGTGCGGGCCCGCGCGCAGTACAAACTCGAAGTAGTCGCCCAGGCCGAACAGCTCCGGCTGCGCATTGCCGTTGGTGATGGCCACCAGCGGCCACTTCTCGCCCAGTTTCGCCAGGGTGTCGTGGGTCTCCTGCGGCACGTCGATACGGCTGCGCCATTGGGCGAAGTGCGCCATCGAGGCTTCTGCGCCAAGCGCGGCTTCGGCGGCGGTCAGGCCAGCATTCAGCATTGCCTGCTCAACGGCGCGGCGGCGCCACTCGGTGACGTCGTGGTAAATTTCCGGCTCGGTTTGCCGTAACGCCTGGCGCAGGCGGTGAAACTCTTTGTTTTCCAGCGTTTTTAACGCGGGATGGTAGTTTTGCACAAACGCCAGCGCTTCCTGCTCGGTACGCAGGATCACCTCGCGGTTGTCGTAAAGGGTGTCATCAAGGTCGAACGTCAGTGCTGAAATATGGCCTAAAGGACGATAAAAACGCATTATTTCCCCCGTTTGGCGCGTGGATGCGCCGCGTCGTACACCGAGGCAAGGTGTTGAAAATCAAGATGGGTATAAATCTGGGTGGTGGACAAATTGGCGTGGCCCAGCAGCTCCTGCACCCCACGCAGATCGCCGCTGGACTCGAGCATGTGCGTGGCGAAGGAGTGGCGCAGTTTATGCGGATGCACATGGCTGTTCAGCCCCTGCTTGATCCCCCACTCGGCAAAACGTTTCTGCACGTTACGCGCCGAGATGCGCTTCCCGAGCTTCGAGAGGAACAGCGCATCGTCTTCGGTGCCAAACAGGCCGCGCAGATCGAGCCAGTGCTCAATCCACGCCACGGCGTTACGGCCAATGGGCAGGCGGCGCTCTTTGCTGCCTTTGCCCATCACCCACACTTCGCCGGTGTCCAGATCGAGGTGTTTGATATCGAGGTTCACCAGCTCGGAAAGACGTAACCCCGCGCCGTACATCACCTCCAGCATCGCCCGATCCCGTACCGCCAGCGGATCGTTGAGATCGATATCCAGCAGGCGGTTAACGTCATCGACATCGATATTTTTGGGCAGGTGGCGCGGCGCTTTTGGCGCGGCGATCCCTTTGGCCGGGTTGGCGTTAAGCTCGCCCTGGCTTACCTGCCAGTCGAAGAAGCTGCGCAGGGCTGAAAGACGCAGCGCGAGGCTGGCAGGGCCAAGCCCTTTCCGGCGGCTGCGCACGGCAAAGGTCCGAACCGTGGCGGCATCACATTGCTGCCAGCTCTTCAGGCCGATCTCGTCGGCCAGCTGCATGATGGCATCAAGCTGACGCTGGTAGTTTACCAGGGTGATTGGGCTGAGCTGGCGCTCAACGCCCAGATAGCGCAGAAAACGCGTAACGGCAGGCGCCAGCAGAGCATCCGTCATACGCGTTCAATCCAGCGCTCCAGCAGCTCGGGCAGCATCTGCGCGATCTCCTGGAGCAGCTGCGTCCCTTGTCCCTGCTGATAGTGCTGCGGATCACGGCTGGTAAACAGCATCACCCCGAGATCGCCATCGCGTCCCATCAGCGACATCGCCACCGAACCGATGGCCTTGGCCTCCGGCAGAACGATCAGCAGTTCCGGGCCATGCAGCGGCCCGAGGTAGTGGTTCTCATGCCCCATGCGCTGAATGCGCAGCGGCTCAAACGCCTGCCGCGATAGCGCCAGCTGGGTAAAGCTGGAGGGGGCGCCAATGCGCCAGCGATCCGGGAACAGGCGCAGGGTCGCCCCAGCCAGCCCCAGCTCGCGCGCCCAGCGATGCAGGCGGAGCAGAAATTCGTCCAGGCTGCTGGCGGAGGCCAGTCGCGACTGCAGGTGCAGCAGACGATAGAACAGGCTCTCATTACTGGTGGCCTGCTCCATCAGCAGCGAAATATTCTCTTCCAGATGGTTGATATGATTGCGCGCGCGCGCCATATGCCATTCGACCAGCGAGACCGTCCCGCGGATCGGATGTGGCACGCGCATCTCTTCAACCACGCGGGCATTACGAATGAAAAACTCAGGATGGCGCAGCAGATAATCAACAACCGCCCGGTCGTCCATCTCCGTCAGCGTTTCCTGCAGTTCTTCTCCTGGTTGTTTCATAGATGGATAAACCCGTCGTAGACTTGTGTCGCCGGGCCGGTCATATACAGCGGCTGGCCCGGGCCTTTCCAGGCGATATCAAGACGGCCGCCTGGTAAATCCACGCGAACCTCTTCCGCCAGTAAACCCTGCGCAATCCCCACCGCGACGGCCGCACAGGCACCGCTACCGCACGCCTGTGTTTCACCAGCTCCGCGTTCAAAGACGCGCAGACGGATGTGATCGCGAGTGATGACCTGCATAAATCCAATATTGGCGCGCTCAGGAAAACGTTCATGGCTTTCCAGCACCGGACCAAGCGTCTCAACGGGCGCGGTCGCGACATCATCAACCTGAATCACGCAGTGCGGATTCCCCATGGAGACCACGCCGCACAAGACTGTCTGTTCCGCGGCGCGCATGATATAGGTCTTTTCCGCTTTGTTGGCGCGGAACGGCACCTGCGATGGCTCGAAGTTCGGCTCGCCCATGTTGACCCGCACCAGCTCATCGTCGGTGACGCTCAGCACCATTCGCCCATTAGCAGTGCTGACGCGAATATCACGCTTGTTGGTCAGCCCTTTCAGCCGGACAAAGCGGGCAAAACAGCGCGCGCCGTTGCCACACTGAGAGACTTCGCTGCCGTCAGCATTAAAGATGCGGTAGTGAAAATCGAGATCGGGATCGTAAGGCGGCTCAACCACCAGCAGCTGATCAAACCCGACCCCGAGGTGCCGATCGGCCAGGCGGCGGATCAGCTCCGGAGAAAAGAAGACATTCTGCGTTACCGCGTCGACGACCATAAAATCATTGCCAAGGCCATGCATTTTAGAGAACTGCATTATTTACTCCATTGCGCGGTTCGCAACGCGCGTCAGTAATTCACCTGGCTTGGGCCGCCATTGTCGCCGCGATCGTTACGATCTGGCATGGTGGTTTGTACGGGGCTTTGCGCTTTTTTGGTCGGTGGCGGCGCGGTTTTATCTGCCGGTGGGAAATAGAGCGGCCCTTTCAGACCACAGCCACTCAGGCTAAACAGTGCGAGGAGAACGGCAAGCGTTCCAAAAACGTTTTTCATTATCAGGTTGCCTGTAAGTTCATGCTTTCTGTTTTCTATCATCGCAGGAGAAGGCACAAAAGCAAGAGTTTGCCGCTAACCTGCAACCGGAATTATTTAGCGTTATACTGCCGCCATCACGAAAAACAGGAACAGAACCATGAATGACAGTGAATTCCATCGCCTCGCCGATAACCTGTGGCAAACCATCGAAGAACGTCTTGACGACTGGGATGGCGACAGCGACATCGATTGTGAAATCAACGGCGGCGTGCTGACCATCAGCTTTGAAAACGGCAGCAAGATCATTATTAACCGTCAGGAACCGCTTCACCAGGTGTGGCTGGCCACCAAGCAGGGCGGCTACCATTTCGACCTCAAGGGCGACGAGTGGATTTGCGATCGCAGCGGTGAAGCGTTCTGGGATCTGCTTGAGCAGGCCGCGACCACGCAGTCGGGCGAAGAGGTGAGCTTCCGCTAAGGTTTATTGCCCGGTGGCGCTGCGCTTACCGGGCCTACAACGGCTCGAACCGTAGGCCGGATAAGCAAAGCGCATCCGGCACAGCGGCTCAGGAGAAATACTGCTGCAACAGCGGGGTGTTGGCGTCCTGATTGGCCGGTGCGGCTGCAATCACCTGGGTACGGAACGGGATCACCTGCGCACGGCCATCGACCTTCACAATCTGGTAGAACTGCGGCAGGTTGAAGTTGATGAAGCTGGAACCGTAGGTAAAGCGATCGTGTGAGGACGAGTAGAAGCGGCTGACGTCGCGCACCAGCTCCTCTTTGCTGCCTTCACAGTGGTGATACACTTCGGCGCGGTTGGTTTCATCAAGGATATAGATATTGAAACCGGCATCGTCGCCCGACTCTTCAAAGAAGAACTGAATAATCCCTTCGCTGGCAAAACCATCCACCACCTGCGGCAGCTTGACGTGGTTAGTCTCAACCTGTACCGACAGACCGTGCAGTTTATTGTGCGAAATGGCGCCATAGAACTCGATGGCATTTTCCAGCTTCTGCACCGAGACGTTCAGACGCTCAAAGAACAGGCCCCAGGTTTGCCCGGAGACGCGCAGCGCTTTGAAGCGGCCGGTTTCCTGACGGGTACTGGAGAGACGCAGGTCGATACACTCGGAGACCAGCTGCTGCACGCGGGTACGGATCAGGCCGCGCAGATGCTGGCTGTAGCAGAAGACCTCGACGCTGTCCGGTGGAGCAGCATCCTGGTGCATCTTGCCAAGAATGGTTTTCAGCGCTTCGATCATCGCCTGCTCGCCGTTGAAATGCAGAGTACGCACTTCGTTCCACGAGTTGCGGTACAGCAGGTCGACGCTGCCCACCAGGCAGTTTTGCTGCTCGCCAAAGCTGAACACGTCCAGCTTGCGGAAATCAAAATGCACCACCTGATTGCGGAACGCCGCCGTCGGGTCGTATTCCAGGTTGACGATGATCGCCAGATGGCGAATTTCGCACGGGCTGTAGAGCGCTTTCGGCGTCGGCGCAGGCAGACGCAGCGGGAAGTGATGCGACACATCCGCCACCATCTCCTGCAGTTTGGCGAGATCGACGATCTCGTTACCCTTAATAAACAGGCGGGTACGCGACGTCAGCAGGCCGTTAAACCAGGCCCAGGCCACCAGCTTGTTCAGATAGCGGTTATATTCCAGCGGCTGATGGCTGATGATCGAATCCATGCTCGGCGCACGGT
Source organism: Leclercia sp. TB492 (assembly GCF_049974505.2). Lineage (NCBI taxonomy): Bacteria > Pseudomonadati > Pseudomonadota > Gammaproteobacteria > Enterobacterales > Enterobacteriaceae > Leclercia > Leclercia sp. TB492. The sequence goes on from NZ_CM127572.1 coordinate 4,509,609, forward strand.
TGTACAGATACCACCCGGTGCGGTTCGCGCGACCCGGCGGCACATAGATAAAGGTCAGGTTTGGTTCAGACAGGTCCGGCGAAATCTGCGGGTTCACCAGCGTCACTTTACCCGGCAGCGCTTCAAACGCGGCGTACAGCTTACGGGTCAGAACACCGATATCCTGCGGGCTGGCGGAAACGCTGAGGTTGTTACGACGGGCAAAGCGGATCAGGTTACGGTAGCTCTGCATCATGGCATCGAGCAGCTCGTTGTGCGCTTCACGCACCTGATCGATCTTCCAGTTGGCGCGGTTATCGAGCATCGACAGACGCTCTTCGTCCCATCCCCACTCTTTGACTAATTGACTAACCACTTCACGACGCCAGCCGACACATGCCCGTTCGCGGCTGAGCTTCTCACAGACTTTGAGATAGAAACATCGACGGACCAGGTCCAGACGGGTCGGATCGTCAATGGCTTTCAGGTATTCGGTGACGCGCTCGAGCATCATGCAGTAGGCATCAAGACCGAAAGAGACGATCTCGCCATCATGCAGACGCTGTTTAATGTCTTTCGCCAACAGGCGCGGCGTCGGGTATTCCCACGAGTAGGCTTCAAGCAGCAGGGTTTTCAGCACCGCTTTGTACGGAGAATCGATACTTTTATACAGCTGCCACAGGCTTGCACCGAAATACTCTTCGGCGGACAGGGAGCTTAAGCCGCCCAGATCCAGCCACTCGTTTGGCGTCAGGACCCCCTGGGCGTAGAGCTTCATGACGTAATCGTCGTAATGCTCTTCTTCGTCGCACGGCACCATACTCCAGAGAATACGCTTCCCGGCCAGGCGCACGGCGGTACGGTAAAACTCATCCAGCAATAAGATGTGCTGCGTCGAGCCGCAGTCTTCACCCCCCAGACTGCCGCTTTCATTATGGCGGAAACGGTTTTCATCAATCAGGAAGAAGCTCACTTCCACGCCGAGCGAGGCCGCCCAGCTCTCCAGCAGGCTGCATTTACGCTGCAGCAGCTGACGCTCGTCGTTATCGAGCCAGGACTGATGGCAGACCCAGATATCCAGATCCGAAGAACAGCTTTGCCCTACCGAAGAGGTACTGCCCATGGTGTAGAGGCCGGTGATCGGCAGTTCACCTTTCGGAGACTCCTGCGGCGGCATGCCACGGTAGAGCTCCAGCTCTTTCAGGTAGTGTTCTTGGGTTTCATCAGGCGTGAAAAGGCAGATGCCCTTGGGAACGTTACCGTCGAGGTAACCCGGCATCAGTGGGTGGTGATAGTGCAACAATGTCGGCAGAAGACTGTAAACCTGCTGGAAAGCAGGGCCCATCGCAGCAAGCGCGCGATCGACACGCAGTTGGTTGATGGCATCCAGTCTCTGTTTCAGAGTCTCAATATAGAGGTACAAGACGTATCGCCTGATGTTCAGAAGGCACTAATCCTCACCAGGACCGAGGATTACGCGTTCACAGTATTTCGAAAGTAACCGTCGCCCTTTTTCGCCCTTATCTTTCTGGTCTCGGAGACGAAAAAATGGTCTAAAACGTGATCAATTTAACACCTTGCCGTTTGACCGTAAAGAAAGATGCGCTACATACAAGTGTAGCACCGTTCTGTACGTGTAAATTCCTGAATACGGCAGCAGGCAACCTCTATCGCTGCCCTGTCCTGAACCCCTCAACGTCCGTAAACCTGACACTCCCAGGACAACAATGTTAGGATGGTCAGTAGATGATTAAGACGGTAACAAGCATGTTAGACAATGTTTTAAGAATTGCCACACGCCAAAGCCCCCTCGCGCTCTGGCAGGCACATTATGTAAAGCAGCGCCTCGAAGCCTGCCATGAAGGCTTGCGGGTTGAGCTGGTGCCGATGGTCACGCGCGGCGATGTCATTCTTGATACACCGCTGGCGAAAGTGGGCGGCAAAGGCCTGTTCGTGAAAGAGCTGGAGCTGGCACTGCTTGAGGATCGCGCAGATATCGCGGTCCACTCCATGAAGGACGTCCCGGTTGATTTCCCTGAGGGACTGGGGCTGGTCACCATTTGCGAGCGTGAAGATCCGCGCGACGCCTTTGTTTCAAACCGCTACGACTCGCTGGATGCCTTGCCACAGGGCAGCATCGTTGGCACGTCAAGTTTACGCCGCCAGTGCCAGCTGGCCGAGTCGCGTCCGGACCTGGTTATCCGCTCCCTGCGCGGCAACGTCGGTACCCGTCTCGGCAAGTTGGATAATGGCGAATATGACGCCATCATCCTGGCGGTTGCCGGCCTGAAGCGCCTGGGTCTGGAGTCGCGCATTAAGGTGGCGTTGCCACCGGAACAGTCGCTGCCGGCCGTCGGTCAGGGCGCGGTGGGCATTGAGTGCCGACTCGACGATACACGCACCCATGCGCTGCTGGCGCCGCTCAATCACAACGAGACGGTCATCCGCGTCCAGGCAGAGCGCGCCATGAACACTCGCCTGGAAGGGGGATGTCAGGTGCCGATTGGCAGCTATGCTGAATTAATTGATGGCGAACTGTGGCTGCGCGCGCTGGTTGGCGCGCCGGACGGTTCGCAGATGGTGCGCGGCGAACGCCGTGGTCGTCCCCAGGATGCAGAACAGCTGGGTATTTCGCTGGCTGAAGAGCTGCTCGATAACGGCGCGCGTGAAATTCTCGCGGATGTCTATAACGGAGAACCCCCGGCATGAGTATTCTCGTCACCCGCCCTTCTCCCGCTGGAGATCAGTTAGTGAGCCGTCTGCGCGCACTGGGGCAGGTGGCGTGGAGCTTTCCGCTGATTGAGTTCACCCCGGGCCGGGAACTGCCCCTGCTTGCCGGTCATCTTGGTGCGCTGCAGGCCGATGACATGCTGTTTGCCCTTTCACAACATGCCGTGGAATTTGCCCACGCCCGGCTGCAACAGGACGGCCTGCGCTGGCCGGACGCGCCACGCTATTTCGCCATCGGCAGAACCACCGCCCTGGCGCTGCATACCGAAAGTGGCAAAGACGTCCGCTATCCGCTGGATCGGGAAATCAGCGAAGTATTGCTACAATTACCTGAATTACAAACCGTTGTCGGGAAGCGCGCCCTGATTTTGCGCGGCAACGGTGGACGTGAACTGCTGGGCGACACGCTGCGTGAGCGTGGAGCAGAAGTGACATTTTGTGAATGTTATCAACGTTGTAATAAACACTATGACGGTGCGGAAGAGGCGATGCGCTGGCAGTCTCGCGGCGTTACAACCCTGGTAGTAACCAGCGGTGAAATGCTGCAACACCTCTGGTCGCTGATGCCACAATGGTATCGTGAAAACTGGTTACTCCGCTGTCGGCTTCTGGTCGTCAGTGAGCGTCTGGCGAACCTCGCCCGGGAACTGGGCTGGCAAGATATTCGGATCGCTGATAACGCCGACAACGATGCGCTGCTGCGCGCATTACAATAACTCTCATAATGGGAAGCCATAATGACGGAACAAGAAAAATCCTCCGCCGTGGTTGAAGAGACCAGGGAGACTGTGGACACCACGCCACAGCCAGAAACGACAGAGAAAAAGCATGGCAGCAATAAAACCAGCCTGGCGTTAAGCGCGATTGCTATCGCCATTGCGCTGGCTGCAGGTATCGGCCTGTACGGTCTGGTGAAAAAGCAAGCCACTAATCAGACCGCCGCCAGCGACGCGCTGGTTACCCAGGTCACTGCCCTGCAACAGGCACAGCAGTCGCAGAAAGCCGAGCTGGATGCGGTGATCAAACAGCAGGCAGCCCAGCTGGCCGACGCGAACCGTCAGCAGGCCGAGCTGACGAAGCAGCTGGATGAGATGCAGCAAAAAGTGGCCACCATTTCCGGCACCGACGCCAAAACCTGGCTGCTGGCGCAGGCGGATTTCCTCGTCAAACTGGCCGGGCGTAAGCTGTGGAGCGATCAGGACGTCACAACCGCCGCCGCGCTGCTGAAAAGTGCCGATGCCAGCCTGGGAGACATGAACGACCCGAGCCTGATCGCTGCCCGTCGCGCCCTCACCGAAGATATCGCCAGCCTGGGCACCGTTTCGCAGGTGGACTACGACGGCATCATTCTGAAAGTGAATCAGCTGTCGAACCAGATCGATAACCTGCGTCTGGCAGACAATAACGACGACGACTCCCCGATGGATTCCGACAGCAGCGAACTCTCCAGCTCGCTGAGCGAGTGGCGCATCAACCTGCAGAAAAGCTGGCAGAACTTTATGGACAGCTTTATCACCGTTCGCCGCCGCGATGAGACCACCGTGCCGCTGTTAGCCCCGAATCAGGACGTCTATCTGCGCGAAAACCTGCGTTCACGCCTGCTGGTGGCCGCGCAGGCGGTGCCTCGCCATCAGGAAGAGACCTACAAGCAGGCGCTGGACAACGTCTCGACCTGGGTGCGTGCCTACTACGATACCGACGATGCCACCACCACGGCCTTCCTCGAAGATGTGGACAAGCTGAGCCAACAGAACATCACCATGAACGTCCCGGATAAGCTGGAAAGCCAGCCGATTCTGGAGAAGCTGATGCAGACGCGCGTGCGCAACCTGCTGGCACAGCCGGGCGTGGCCGCAGAGCAAGCCCCCGCTTCCGCTCCGGCCCCTGACAGCGCGCCACAAGGAGAGTAAATATGTTGAAAGTTCTGTTACTCTTCGCACTGTTGCTCGCCGGGATCGTGCTTGGTCCTATGCTGGCGGGTCATCAGGGTTACGTGCTGATCCAGACCGATAACTACAATATCGAAACCAGCGTCACCGGGCTGGTGATCATTCTGATCCTGGTGATGGTGGCGTTTCTGGCGATCGAATGGATCCTGCGCCGCATCTTCCGCACCGGGGCGCATACCCGCAGCTGGTTTGTCGGCCGCAAACGCCGTCGTGCCCGCAAGCAGACCGAACAGGCGCTGCTCAAGCTGGCCGAAGGCGACTATCAGCAGGTTGAGAAGCTGATGTCGAAGAACGCCGACCACGCTGAACAGCCGGTGGTCAACTACCTGCTGGCGGCCGAAGCGGCCCAGCAGCGCGGCGACGAAGTGCGCGCCAATCAGCATCTGGAGCGCGCCTCCGAACTGGCCGAAAACGATCCGATCCCGGTGGAGATCACCCGGGTGCGTCTGCAGCTGGCGCGTAACGAAAACCATGCCGCCCGCCACGGCGTCGATCGTCTGCTGGAGATCGCCCCGCGTCATCCGGAAGTGCTGCGTCTGGCTGAGCAAGCCTATATCCGCACCGGCGCCTGGGGCTCGCTGCTGGACATCATCCCGTCGATGGCAAAAGCAGACGTGGGTGACGATGAGCAGCGCGACGATCTGCAACGTCAGGCCTGGATTGGTCTGATGGACCAGGCCCGCGCCGATCAGGGCAGCGATGGACTGAAAGAGTGGTGGAAAAATCAGAGCCGTAAAACGCGCCAGCAGGTCCCCCTGCAGGTGGCGATGGCGGAGCACCTGATTGAGTGTGACGATCACGATACCGCACAGAGCATCATTCTTGATGGCCTGAAACGCCAGTATGACGATCGGCTGGTGATGGTGATCCCGCGCCTGAAAACCAATAATCCGGAGCAGATCGAGAAGATGCTTCGCCAGCAGATCAAAACCGTGGGCGATCGGCCGCTGCTGTGGAGCACCCTCGGTCAGTCCCTGGCCAGACATGGCGAATGGAAAGAGGCCAGCCTCGCCTTCCGCGCCGCGTTAAAACAGCGCCCGGATGCGTTCGATTACGCCTGGCTGGCGGATACGCTGGACAAGCTTCATCTGCCAGAGGAGGCCGCTGCGATGCGTCGCGATGGCCTGCTGCTGACGTTGCAGAACAATCCCCCGCAGCAATAATTACCCAGGAGGCCTGACGGCCTCCTTTTTTATTTGCTACATTCTTTGCATCATCTTCATGAGACCGCTTCCGCCAATGTAACGACCTCCTTTCATTAAACATTTTTCCTGCACACGCCTTTGCGGCGTGGACTAAATCGTTTTTGAAAGGATCGTTTCATGAACACGCTTTTGTACGCGCTTTTTCGCGCGCTCCGCAGCCATCGCTGGCTGCGCCTGCTGGCCTGCGCTTTTCTCTTTACCTCTGTGGGGAATGGCTTAACCCAGGTCATGGTCTTTGGCCTGCTGCTGGACTGGCAGGCTCCCGCCTCTTTACTGACCCTGGCATATCTGTTTGCCATGCTACCCGGCTTTGTGGGCAGCCTCGTTGGAGAGAGGCTCTGTATGCGCTTTTCGCCCATCCGCCTGCTGGTCCTGACCGAGTGGCTGGGTCTGCTCGCCCTGCTGTTTCCCCTGATGGGCATTCAGTATCACAGCATGGTGGCGCTGCTGGCGGTGCAGTCCACCGAGGCCTTTCTGGCGGGCATGAGCTGGCCGGCTCTGACCCTGCTGTTCCGTCGGGGATTATCCGAAGCCGAGCTGCCCGCGGCGACATGCCTGGAGACGATGATTTTTGCGTCGCAGGTGCTGCTGGGTACCGGGCTGGGTATGGTGCTGTTCCATCAGTTGCCCGCCCTGACACTCCTTGGGTTCGACGCGCTCACCTTTGTGGGTTCCTTGCTGATGTTGCTCCTCGCCGGCAGCGCGTTGCCTTCTCTGGCGCCTGGACAGGCAGCAGAAACCGAAAGACCGGTGGCAGTGCACTGGCAGGCGCTGGCCCCGCAGCAAAAACGCAGCCTGTTACTGCTTCCCGCCCTCGCCGCCGTGGGATCGCCCGCTATGGCGCTGCTGCCTGCGCTGGCGCAGCAGATCGAACCGGAGGATGCTGCCGGGCTGGCTCTACCCCTGCTCTTTGCCCGCAGCCTGGGGCAGCTGTGCGGCCCGCTGCTGCTGAAGAGAGAGAGCCTGCCCCGCTACGCCGGGCAAAACCGTCTCCTGCTGACCTGCCTCGGCCTCTTTTTATTCGCTTACGGAACGATCCCCCTGTTATCGGGGATGCAGGCGCTGGGGGTAGTATTTATCGCCCATCTGGCCTCAAATATCGTTTTTGCGGTGGGCACTTTTAGCCTGCTGAGCAGCTTTCAGGCTGACCAGGTTTCTTCGGCCAGCGGCAGGGCGTGGCGATGGCAAACCGCCAGTGCGTCAATTTTTACCTGCCTCACGGCACTGATTGCTGACGTATGGGGGCCGCTGCAGGCGCTGTATGGCGTTTCGGCCTGTGCCTTGCTGATTGTCGTGGGGACCCTGAGGCGCTACGGCAGATAAGGCATAAAAAAACGCCTGCTAAAAAGCAGGCGTTAAACAGGTCTGTTCGACAACTTGTGGTGCTTCACTCAACGTTGTGCCCATGGTGTTTGATGAGGCCGAAGCGACATCTGTCAGTGGACGATAAGCACCGTAAATGGCTCTGCATCATTCCGGGGTTTATGAGGCGCTAAGGCGAACATAAGAGATGGAATGAGCATCTACATGTGTATTATTGCATGCAACGTGCCAGGTTTGCATCCCGAAGTTGTCCGATCTCCAACTTTTTAAGATAAAAGGAAATTATGCTATTCAGGCAGGTCGAGAGGGGCAGAATGTATCGCGAACGCGGACAAAGTGTCTCCTGAAAACGACATCCTGGAACAGAAAGAAATATATTGTTATTTATCAGAAGGTTAAGTGTCACTTATTCACGACAGGCTGGCGGAATGCTGTCGGCGATAAGCAACAGAGGCAGGAATAGCAGAAAACAAAAAACCCCGCCGAAGCGGGGTTCAAAATTGGTCGGCGAGAGAGGATTCGAACCTCCGACCCACTGGTCCCAAACCAGTTGCGCTACCAAGCTGCGCTACTCGCCGTTGTACTGCTTTTTGAATTTTTAGTTCAATTCATTAAAAGTCGTGGTGCGAGGGGGGGGACTCGAACCCCCACATCCTAAGGACACTAACACCTGAAGCTAGCGCGTCTACCAATTCCGCCACCTTCGCAATTCACAACTCTTTAAATAATGGGGTGGCTAATGGGATTCGAACCCACGACAACTGGAATCACAATCCAGGGCTCTACCAACTGAGCTATAGCCACCACTACTTAATACTTTACTTCCACGCGGTTCTGCCTACTTAACAGACCACCGCAGCTCCAGCACCGGGTAAATGGTGCGCCCGACAGGATTCGAACCTGAGACCTCTGCCTCCGGAGGGCAGCGCTCTATCCAGCTGAGCTACGGGCGCTTAGCGCCGTTGCGGGGCTGGATATTACGGAGGTCTCGCTCTGCTGTCTAGTGCTTTTTTAAAATAAATGCGCGTTTGCTTACAGTTTGCGCACTTTGCCGCATATTACTGCGTTTTTGCTTTTTCGACGTGCCGTCCCAAGCCAAAAAGCTTATATCCCAGGCTCACGGCAGCGATAAATATCATCCCGACATACAGTGACATGCGGGTATCTTCATTGAAGTACATGCCGATGAGCACACAGATCAGGAACGCCATGGTCAGATAGTTCGCCCACGGGAACAGAATGGAGCGGAACGGATGGCTGGCAATCGCTTTTTTATGCGCCTGACGGAAACGCAGCTGGCTAATCAGGATCACAAACCACGGCACCATTCCCGGCAGCACGCTGGCGCTGTACACGTAGACGAAGACACGCTGCGGGTTCGGGATGATGTAATTCAGGCACGACCCCACCAGCAGGATGGCAATCGAGATAGCTACACCCGCTACCGGCACCCCTGCGCGGGAAACTTTGCCCACCGCCGCCGGAAGCTGGCGGTTTTTCGCCAGGGCATAAAGCATACGCCCGCAGCTGTACATGCCGCTGTTACAGCCAGAGAGCGCCGCCGTCAGCACCACAAAGTTGATAATGCCTGCCGCCGCGGTAATACCGATTTTGGCGAAAGTCAGCACGAACGGGCTGCCGGTGGTGCCAATCTCATTCCACGGGAAGATGGTGACGATGACAAAAATCGCGCCCACGTAGAAGATCAGAATGCGCCACAGCACTTTGCCTACCGCGCTGCGCAGGGTTACCTGCGGATTTTTGGCTTCACCGGCGGTGATACCGATCAGCTCAACGCCCTGGTAGGAGGCCACTACGATACAGAGCGCGGTCAGGAAACCTTTCCAGCCTCCGGCAAAGAACCCGCCGTGCTCGGTCAGGTTGCCAAAGCCAATCGCCTGCCCGCCATTACCAAAGCCGAAGAAGATCACCCCCACCCCGATGACGATCATCACGATGATGGTGGTGACTTTGATCATCGCAAACCAGAACTCGATCTCACCGTACAGGCGCACGGCTGCGAGGTTAGCCAGCGCCACCAGCCCCACGGCGATCAGCGCGGGTATCCACTGCGCCATCTCCGGGAACCAGAACTGCACGTAGACCCCGATGGCGGTAATCTCCGATATCCCGACCGCCATCCACATAAACCAGTACGACCAGGCCGTTAAATAGCCAAAAAACGGGCTCATGTAGCGGTGGGCGTAGACAGCGAACGAACCGGCAACCGGTTCGAGGAACAGCATTTCGCCCATCGAGCGCATGATAAAGAAGACGAACAGCCCGGCGATGATATACGCCAGCAGGACCGACGGCCCGGCCCATTTCAGGGTGCTGGCGGAGCCCATAAATAGCCCTACACCAATCGTCCCGCCCAGGGCGATAAGTTCAATATGACGAGCTTCCAGCCCACGCTGAAGCTCCGGTTTTTTCTCTGCCATAAATCCTCGGTTGTGCTTGCGACTCTCCCGGCCTTGGCCGGTTATTGTTATAGGTACAGATGTGCTATCACGGGCTGTGCGATATGGACCGTTTATGTTAACGGTTGATGCAAAAACAGCCTGGTACGGTAGTGCGGGGAGGAATGGTTTCTTAAATTTTGTAAAATGGCAAACGATGCGTTAAAAAAATGAATGTATTGCACAGAAAAGCAGCAGATTTGCAGGCAGGTTGCAGCGCGAACAGCAGATCGCGCTGCAAATCACAGATTAAAGTCGACCGGAGTAGTGCCAGCCAAGATAACGCAGCAGACGCAGCTGGCGGGTGATGCGGCTGGGCTGTGACAGCAGGCGATACAGCCACTCCAGCCCCAGATTCTGCCAGGCTTTTGGCGCACGCTTTACGCAGCCGGTGAAGACATCGTAGGTGCCACCAGCGCCCATATAGAGCGCGTCCGGGTAGACCTGACGGCAGTCGCGCATCAGGATCTCCTGACGCGGGGAACCCATCGCCACGGTGACAATCTGCGCCCCGCTGTCGCGAATGCGGGCAAACAGCGCCTGCTGCTGATCGGCACTGAAGTAACCGTCCTGACTACCGACGATATTCACCTGCCACTGGTCACGCAGCTTCTGCTCGGTTTGCGCCAGAATCTCCGGTTTGCCGCCAATGAGAAACACCGGCGTGCCGTCTGCGCCCGCCCGGGCCATCAGCGCTTCCCAGAGGTCAGCCCCCGCCACGCGGGAGATGTCTGCATCCGGGTATTTCTTACGCAAGGAGCGCACCACGCTGATGCCGTCAGCGTATTTAAATTCTGCCGCCTCAATGAGATCGCGTACTTGGGCGTTATCCTCAATGGTAAGCATTTTTTCTGCGTTAATGGCCACCAGCGTGCCGGTTCTCATTCCGTCACTGGCGCAGAGATAGTCCAGCGCATGTTGCATATCACGCCAGCCAATCAGCTTCAGGCCCCGCAGGTCATACAGCGGCGCAGAGGTATTGTCAGTCATTATTATCCTTACTCAGACTCGCGAAAACGCCCTGCCGCTTGCCGGCTCGCGCTTATGTACTAACCCGGCGCTGTCGAACAGCCAGTACAGCAGCTTCGCCATCAGCAGACAGGCGCCAAAAACCACCATGAAAAAGACCACGCGAGAGACGAACGAGTCCAGCCCCTCTCGCGCCAGCACGATCATATTGAAAATGGCACCGAAACAGAAACTATGCAAAATCGCTGCCTTGTAGCGATTGGTCTCCTGATTGCCCAGCGTATAGAGCCAGTCGAACCATTTGATAATCAGCCCTACGGCGATCGCCCCCGGCAGGATAAACCAGCCGCCGCCCATCACCACCAGCGAGCCGATCAGCGTCGGTGAGATCGCCAGACCGGAGTGGTTGTTAAGCACTTCCCAGGTAAAGTAGTTGGCGGTGTTCAGAACCACGCCCGGCCTGTCCGGCCACAGCCAGGTGGGGATAAAGACATAAAAATCGCGCACGATGGGCGCCAGCCCCTGAAAGTCGATTTTGTCGTAGTTCTGCAGCAGCAGGGCCAGGTTCTCCCACGGCGAGAAGGTATCCCGGGTGAGGTACAGGAAGGTGTAAAACGCCTCATCGCCGCTGACGTCCATGCCATAGCGTTTCAGCGCCAGCCAGAACATCCCGACAATCCCCATCACCCCTGCAGCAGCCAGCATCCACAGCGAGATCCAGCCGCGAATGATGCCGATAAACAGGAAGATGGCAAAGGCGATAATGATGTTCGCGCGCGTGCCGCCGACAATCATGTAGGTCAGCAGGCCAAACGCCACGGTGCTGACCAGGAAAAACAACCACGCCCGGGCATCCTGGCGCAGAAAATAGACCACCAGCATCGCCGGAATGAAGAAGTAGAAGAAGCGCTTGAGCGCCACCCCGGAGACTTCGCTGGAGAAGATCTGGCTGTAGGAGTGCAGCTTAAACAGCAAAAATCCGTTGTGCATGAAGAAGATGCCGACGGTAATTAGCGCGATCCCCATCAGCATCACCCAGGTCAGGTGGGTCTCGACCCGGTTCATGGTAAACAGCGGTCGTCGCTCAGCGCCAGAGCTGGCGGGTTTCAGCCGCGTCTTGTAGGCGACGTAGTAGACCCCATAGAAACAGGTGGCCGACAGCAGGGCCTGCATCAGGATCTCCGGCGGTACGACGGCCACGTCGAAGCGGAACACCAGCACGCTGGTCAGCGGGAAGCCAAAGTAAAAGGTCAGCAGAAACAGCAGCGAGAAAAAGACGTTGAAATTAAAGCGCACCCGCCGAAACTCGAACCAGGTCAGGGTGGCGATAAAGAGCGCGCTCAGAAGCCAGATGACCAACAGGCCGCTAAATTGCAACTGGCTCATGCTTTCTCCCCTGAGGCGATCCGCAGCGCCTTGTGCCACGGCGTAAGGTAGTTCGGGCTGAAAAAATCGATGGTGTTTTTATCCACCTGCGTCAGCTGTCGCTGCGCTTCGCGCACCACCTCTTCATTCAGGTCGTCCGTGGTGAACAGCACCGGAATGTGCTGCTCCGCCATATCCTGCCAGAACGGGTTGTCGCGATTGAGCACGCAGGGCACGCCCGCCTGGATCAGCAGACACAGCGTGCCAATCCCCTGCTGGCGCGCGAAGATGAAGTAACCCAGATCGCACTGGCGCAGCAGGGCCAGGTAGTCGTCAAAGGCCAGCTTATCGCTGAGGATCTGCAGATTCTCCGGGCTGAACAACGCCAGCCCGCTCTGGCGAACTTCATTGATGTACGCCGCGTTATTAGCAGGATAGCCCATGGGTACGATCACGTTGACCGTATCGCCAAATTGCTGATGCACCGCCTTCAGGGCCGCGATATGTTCGTTGCTGCGATCCCCGGAATTACCCACCAGAATCGTCAGCTTCCCCTCGCGCTTCACATCGCTGGCTAACCCGTTCAGGGACGGATCCATGCGGGTCGGAAAATAGAGCAGCTCGCCGCGGACGTTCGGATGACGTTGGGCGAAATAGTTCAGATCGCCGCGGGTGGCAAAGATGCAGCCCACCCGCCCCTGCGCCATGCGACGCAGCGGATAGAAAAGACGGAATTTCCAGCCCTGGGAGACTTCATACAGATCTGCCCCCCAGATATGCCAGTTAAACTGCGCGGGCTTGATGCCCCCACTCAGTAGCGCCAGCCACAGGCCGGTATTGAACTGACCGTGGAAAAAGAAACGCTGCTGGCGATCCGCTTTGGCTCTGGCGATCACCGCGTTGGCAAGCGACGCTTTATCCGGCCAGAAAGTCAGCTGCAGTGCCGGGCAGGCGGCGCTCAGGCCGGTATCCTTCCCTACTACCATAAATTCGCGCGCCAGGGCGCTGCCGGGTGCCAGCTCATCGTTAAAGAACCGCAGTACGGTCTGGTTATGGTGTGGGATATCCGATCCCAGGACGTGAATCAGTGCAGTCATGCGCGTTTATGCCAAAGTAAAAAGACGCCGCAACAGGCAGCAAAATAGACAATATAGGTGGCCATGTAGGCCTGGGCCGCCCCCAGTGCGCCATGCGTGGGGATCAGCCAGTGCGAGAATGCCGTCAGCAGGGTGAACTGGCTGATTTCCGCGAGAATATAGAGCCGCAGCGAGGCTTTGGCGATCACCAGATAGCCAAAGACGTAAGCGCCTACTTTCAGCACATCCCCCACCAGCTGCCAGGCAAACAGATCGCGCATCGCGGTAAATTTAGCGGAGAACAGCAGCCAGATGGCGACATCGCGCAGCAACCAGACGGTAAAACTGGCGATAGCCACCGCCGGCAAGACGAAGCGCAGGGAACGGAGTATCTCGCGGGTGATCTCCTGACGCCCCGTCAGACGCGACAGGGTTGGCAGCAGGTAGACGCTAAAAGAGGCGGTAATGAACTGCAGGTAGGCATCGGAGATGCTGCTGACGCCTTGCCAGATCCCCACCTCATCCCAGCTGTAGTGCGCCGCCAGCAGATTTCGCATCATCACATAGGCTACCGGCAGAGTGACCGAGGTGATAAGCGCCATCAGGGTAAATTTGCCCAGCTGTCCCGCAAGGATCTTGTCCCATTGCGGCTTAAGATAGTGCAGCGGGACAGTACCTCTGCGCATCAGCATGATAGCCGCCGGGATCACCACCAGCGCTGGCACCAGCGCCAGCCCCAGCAGCGCGCCTTCGTAGCCGCCGAGACGATAACAGGCGTAATAGGCGACAACCCCAATCACGCTGCCGACGATCAGCGCCAGCGCATTGCCGGCGGCATCGCGGAAGCCCTTCATCAGCGCCAGCAGCAGGTTAGCCCAGGCGATACCCATCTGCACCAGCGCCACCAGCCGCACCAGGCCCTGATAGCCCGTATGACCAAACAGCCCCTGGCTGATGGGCGCGGCTGCCAGTAAAAAGATCACCGCCAGCAGGGTGGAAAAGCCCAGCACCATCGCGGATGAGGTCCCGACCACCGTACGTAATTGCGCCTTATCATCATGATATTGCGCCACGTACTTAGTCACGCCGTTGAAGATACCCGCCCCGGCCAGCACGCCCAGCACGGTGACCAGCTGACGGAAGTTCCCCGCCTGCCCAACGCCCGCCGGGCCAAATGAGACGGCCAGCAGTTTGACGACTAACAGGCCCGTGCCGATCTTGACGAGTGTGGACGCGGCGGTCCACACCGATGCTTTCGCCAGAGACATATCAGCCGAAATAACTCAGAAGGGTATTAATGACCGTGCGCTGGTTGACTGCAGCGAGGTTGTAGAACAGCGGTAAGCGGAGTAACCGCTCACTTTCTTTGGTGGTGAAGCGATCGTCACCCACGAATTGGCCAAAGGCTTCCCCTGCCGGGCTGGAGTGCAGCGGAATATAGTGGAACACCGCCAGGATCTCGGCCTCTTTCAGGTATGCGATCAGCTCGCTGCGATCGTCGTTATCCCGCAGCTTGATGTAGAACATATGCGCGTTATGCACGCAGTCCGCCGGGATGGTTGGCAGCTCAATACGGCCTTTTCGCGCCAGCGGGGCCAGCGCATCGTAATAGGTCTGCCACAGCGCCAGGCGCTGCTGGTTGATGCGGTCTGCCGCTTCCAGCTGGGCCCACAGGTATGCCGCCTGCAGATCCGCCATCAGGTAGCTGGAGCCGATATCGCGCCAGGTGTACTTATCCACCTGTCCGCGGAAGAACTGGCTACGGTTGGTGCCTTTCTCACGGATGATCTCTGCGCGCTCCACCAGGGCGCGATCGTTAATCAGGGTCGCACCGCCCTCACCGCCTGCGGTGTAGTTTTTGGTTTCGTGAAAGCTGAAGCAACCAATATGACCGATAGTGCCCAGCGCGCGGCCTTTGTAGGTGGACATCACCCCCTGCGCGGCATCTTCCACCACATACAGGTTGTGCTTTTTGGCGATCGCCATGATGGTGTCCATCTCGCACGCCACGCCGGCATAGTGTACCGGCACGATGGCACGGGTCTTGTCGGTGATCGCCGCTTCAATCAGCGTCTCGTCGATGTTCATGGTGTCCGGACGGATATCCACGAAGATGATTTTCGCTCCACGCAGCACGAAGGCGTTAGCGGTCGAGACAAAGGTGTAGCTCGGCATGATCACTTCATCGCCAGGACCGATATCCAGCAATAGCGCCGCCATCTCCAGCGAGGCGGTGCAGGACGGCGTGAGCAGCACCTTCGCGCTCTGAAAACGCTGTTCCATCCACTGCTGGCAACGGCGAGTATAGCCGCCATCGCCACACAGTTTGCCGCTGCCCATCGCAGACTGCATGTAATCAAGTTCGGTGCCCACCACGGGAGGCGCATTAAATGGGATCATCTTGTCACCTGTATAGCCAGTAAGCGGTCGTTTCGATGTTGCCGCCGCTTGCAATATAACGTTTAAGCGCGGCGGTGTTGCCCATCTGGGTCGCCACCCGCAATGTGGAAAGCTGCTGTTGTCCGGCCCAGCACAGCGCCGCCTGCATCAACCGCTCGCCCATGCCGCGCCCGGCCAGCAGGCCGATACGCGCGTCGGTGTCATTCAGTTTACGCAGAGAGACAAAGCCCAGGATGGCGCCATCCGGTGCACGGAATATCAGGCAGAGGTGATCGAAGGTGCCTTTTACCGCATTTTCGATCCACTGGGCATAGAAGCGACCGCTGTCGTCCGGGGCGTACCAGGGCGCGCGAAAGCGGCTCAGGGCAAACGCCTGCGCGGCCAGCTGGCGCAGCGCCGGAATATCATGTTCGGTAGCGATCTCAGCGCCTGGGCAGGCATGCTGAGTCACCTGGATCGCGAGATCGGCTTCGCCTTCAACCAGCCTGAAGCCCTGCTGCTGGAGTGCATCCAGCCAGTCGGTGCGGGTGGCCGGAATTTTAGCCTGCACGCGTTGCCAGGCGGATAAATCGTCGGCCGCCAGCAACGGGGCGTCATCAGACAGGCGCACAATGGCCGTAGGCAGGGAAAAAAACTGACTTTCCCAGTCCAGCGGCTGTAACGCACCACGCAGCTGACTCAACGCCATACGCCTTTGGTATCAACGATAAATTCCTGACGCACGGCATCGCCCGGAATCGCTTTAAACTCGCTGTGATCCACCAGCAGCACCAGCACATCGGCGGTGGCCAGCGCATCATTAACGCGTGTCAGGGTGCAGTGACCGGCCAGCTTTTTCGGCAGCTCGTGGATATTGGGTTCCACTACCTGCGTTTCGCCACTGTGCCAGTCGGCAATCATCTCAGCAATTTCCATCGCAGGGCTTTCACGCAGATCGTCGATGTTCGGCTTAAAGGCGAGACCAAAACAGGCGATAGTCACCTCATTTGCCCGCTTGCCGCTCTGCGTCAGGTAATCCGCCACCGTGGCCTTCACCTGGTTCAGCACCCAGTGCGGTTTGCTGTCGTTCACTTCGCGGGCCGTACGGATCAGACGCGCCTGCTGCGGGTTCTGCGCCACGATAAACCACGGGTCGACCGCGATACAGTGACCGCCTACGCCCGGGCCGGGTTGCAGGATATTGACGCGCGGATGGCGGTTCGCCAGACGAATCAATTCCCAGACGTTGATCCCCTGATCGGCGCAAATCAGCGATAACTCATTGGCAAACGCGATATTGACGTCGCGGAAGCTGTTTTCCGTCAGCTTGCACATCTCGGCGGTACGGGAGTTGGTGACGACGCACTCACCTTCCAGGAAGATGTTATAGAGCTCGCTGGCGCGGGCGGAACAGACCGGCGTCATCCCGCCAATAACACGATCGTTTTTAATCAGTTCGACCATCACCTGCCCCGGCAGCACGCGCTCCGGACAGTAGGCGACGTTGATATCCGCCCGCTCGCCCGCCTGCTGCGGGAAGGTAAGATCCGGGCGCGCCTCGGCCAGCCACTGTGCCATCTGCTCGGTGGCACCCACCGGGGAGGTCGACTCCAGGATCACCAGGGCGCCTTTTTTCAGCACCGGCGCGATGGATTTTGCTGCCGCTTCGACATACGCCATATCCGGCTCATGCTCGCCTTTGAACGGCGTCGGCACGGCAATCAGGTAAGCATCGGCGACTACCGGCGTGGTGCTGGCCTTCAGGTACCCTCCCTCAACGGCCGTTTTCACTACCTTGTCGAGATCCGGTTCAACAATGTGAATTTCACCCTTGTTGATCGTCGCAACCGCATGCTGGTTGATGTCCACACCTACGACCTGTTTTTGACGGGAGGCAAATGCCGCCGCCGTTGGCAGCCCAATGTAGCCAAGCCCAATGACAGAAATGGTCGTAAAACTCATAGCGATACCCGATTATGTTTAAGTGCGTGCAAAATACGGTCACAGGCCTGGCCATCACCATAGGGATTATGGGCCCGGCTCATGGTCTGATACTCTTTATCGTCGTGCAGCAGGCGCGTCACCTCTTCCACGATCAGTCGCGAATCGGTGCCCACCAGCCGCACGGTTCCGGCTTTGACCGCTTCCGGGCGCTCGGTGGTCTCACGCATTACCAGCACCGGTTTGCCCAATGAAGGCGCCTCTTCCTGAATACCGCCAGAGTCGGTCAGGATCAGCCAGGCGTGGTTCATCAGCCAGACGAAAGGCAGATAGTCCTGCGGCTCAATAAGTATGACGTTTTTGACGTGCCCCAGGATGCGGTTGACCGGTTCACTGACGTTGGGATTCAGGTGCACCGGATAGACGATCTGCACATCTTCATTAAGTGCAGCGATTTCCGCCAGCGCATGGCAGATTTGCTCGAATCCCTGACCAAAGCTTTCCCGACGGTGTCCGGTCACCAGGATCATCTTTTTACCATTGGCCAGGAACGGATACTGCTCGGCCAGCTCCCCACGCAGGGTGTCACTCGCCAGCACCCGGTCACGCACCCAGATCAGCGCGTCGATCACCGTGTTGCCGGTGACAAAGATATGCTGGTCTTTTATGTTCTCGCGCAGCAGGTTCTGACGGGAGTTCTCCGTCGGTGCGAAGTGATACATCGCCAGATGCCCGGTCAGGGTACGGTTCGCCTCTTCAGGCCAGGGAGAGTAAAGATCGCCAGTACGCAATCCCGCTTCGACATGCCCCACTGGAATACGCTGATAGAACGCCGCCAGGCTGGTGGCGATGGTGGTAGTGGTATCACCGTGCACCAGCACGACATCAGGCCTGAACGACTCCAGAATGGGTTTTAACCCTTCCAGAATACGGCAGGTAATTTCGGTTAATCCTTGCCCCGGCTTCATAATATTGAGGTCGTAATCGGGAACAATAGAAAAGAGGTTAAGGACCTGATCCAGCATCTCCCGATGCTGTGCGGTAACGCAAACTTTCGCCTCAAAATAAGGGTCGCTTGCCAGCGCATGAACCAGAGGCGCCATCTTGATGGCTTCCGGCCTCGTACCAAAGACGGTTAGTACTTTCACATCGATTCTCTTCGATTAAGCGATGAAGGCCATAAGCCTTCATCGTAGATGGCGTTCTTAAATTTTGCGACGACGGGTTAATGCCACGCCTGCGCCAATTAAAGCACCCACAATCCCCCACATAATCATCAGGAATGCGCGACGTGGACTATCGCGTTTTACAGGTTCTTCAGGTGTTCGCAAATAACGATAGGTCTGAAAACGTGGGTCCAGTGTCGGACCTACGTTGAGGGTTGTGAGCATGGCGCGGTTTTGATCGTAGTCGAGGTCAACATCCGGACCTACGGCCTGCAGGTTTTCCAGGCGCGCCTGCAGCATTGGGCGGCCCAGCAGGAACATTTCAGAATCTGGCAGTTCGTCGGCCGGCACGTCGGTTTCGCTGCGGGAGATATTGCTCTTCTCCGCAATCTTCAGCGCTTGCTCAATATTATGAACCCGGCGATTAAAGATCGCTTTCGCCACCTCTTCCTGACGTTTGACCTGCGCTTTCATCTGCACGGTACGCGCTGCCCAGGCCCCTTTCAGCTCATCATTCAGATGACTTGCCGCTCGCTGGCTGGCGAAAGCGACATACTGACGCAGCAGATTGTTGGCATCCGGCGCGGTTTCCGCGATCAGTTTGACGCTGTCGTTAATGTTGCGCAGCGGGTCGCCCGCCATGAACTGAATATTGTTGATCAGTTCGTCCAGCAGGGCGGCATCCGCCTTGCTGTTGCCCACCATCCGCTGTTTGAAATAGTCGGTCTGGTTCCAGAAATCACGGCGCGTATCCCAGGAGGCGAGCTGCATAATGAACTCTTTGTACGACTCGTCCATCACCGAGGGCTGCTCGGCGGAGGCTGGATTTGCTTTCACATCCAGGTTACGCAGAAACTGTTGCTGAGAGTAGAAGCCCCCGAGCATGTTCACCGTCGGACGATCGGTAATGGCCGTCGCGCTCCACTCCTGTCGGGCGAAAAAGGTATACGCCAGTGCGATAAGTGCAAAGCCCAGCGCAATACCTGCAATCCAAAACTTGCCCGCCCATAACACGCGGAACAAGCCACGAACATCCAGCTCATTCTCAGTTACCACTGATTTTGCTCCCGCCAACGGTTGAGTCATTACAGTCCCGATTTACTTGGTTAAAGTTGGGTTATTGCCATTTCGACGCATTCGGCGTTTTACGCGTTTAATAAAGCGCGCCACTTTCCATGCGCGCTTTATACAATAGCCGTACAGGAAAAATGCTAGCAAGAACAATACCAACATTACCCATTCAGGGATGAAATGTGCATATTCTGCGGCGACACCAATGCTGGCCAGCAGCGCAGCGGCGAGGGTGATTAAGACAAACGCCTGACGCGAGGTGAAGCCGGCGCGCATAATCAGATGGTGAATATGTTGACGATCTGGCGAGAACGGGCTCATCCCTTTGCGCAGACGGCGATACATAATCGCCACCATATCCATCAGCGGAATGGCAATAATCCACAGGGCTGTTACCGGACTGATCGGATGGGTATTCCCCTGAGTGGTTTCCAGCAGGATCCAGATAACGGTAAAACCAATCAGCGTACTCCCGGCATCGCCCATAAAGACTTTGTAGCGACGGCCCAGGACGCCAAGGTTAAGGAGGATATATGGCAGAATGGCGGCAATCATCGCAAAGCACCACATCGACAGGCTGTACTGACCGTCGAACCACAGGATGATGCCGATTGCGGCGAACGAAACGCTGGAGAGCCCCCCCAGCAGGCCGTCGATGCCGTCCACCATGTTAAAGGCGTTAATCGCCGCCCACACGGCAAACAGCGTCAGGAAGTAGCCGAACGGCCCCAGTACCATCTCCCAGGTACCGAAAATATAGCCGAGGCTGCTGAGGTAGAGTTTCCCAACCACCATCATGATGACGCCGATGGCCGCCTGAACCGCAGCGCGGAATTTCACGCTAATATCAAACCTGTCGTCCAGCGCCCCCACCAAAACCAGCACGCCGGCACACGCCAGATAGAGCGCCGCATGCGGGATATAGTAATCCGCAATACTGAAGGTGAAACAGATGCCCGCATAAACAGAGATTCCGCCAACCAGCGGAATCAAGCCTTGATGGCGTTTACGATAGTTGGGCTTATCCACCAGACCCACTCTCTTCGCCGCCTTGCGGGCGAGAAATAAAAAGCAGGTGGTGAAAAGAAAAATACTGATTAGCTCAGTCACCGCGGTGAGTAGATTCACTATGGATACTCTCAACAAATGTTAATCCCGGAAGTATAACCTTGAAGGCTCGGCTCCAGAAGGAAAAAGCAGGCCTCACCCAAGTCCCTTTGTTTATTTTTCAGACAATTACTTTTCTGCTTTGACGAACATTCCCATTTTCGTCTCCGGCAGAGATAATTGGACAGCACACAGTTACAGCGTATAAGCCACAAAAGAAAAACGCCACGTAAAAACGTGGCGTTTCGACGCTTTATTTCCTTTACGAGCGCTTCATCATATCGAAGAAATCGTCGTTAGTTTTGGTCATCGCCAGTTTGTTAATGAGGAACTCCATCGCGTCGATTTCACCCATTGGATGGATAATTTTGCGCAGGATCCACATTTTCTGCAGCTCTTCCTGAGTGGTGAGCAGCTCTTCTTTACGGGTACCGGAACGGTTATAGTCGATAGCCGGGAAGACGCGCTTTTCAGCGATTTTACGAGAGAGGTGCAGTTCCATGTTGCCTGTACCTTTAAACTCTTCGTAAATAACTTCATCCATCTTCGAACCGGTGTCGATCAGCGCGGTTGCGATGATGGTCAGGCTTCCGCCCTCTTCCACGTTACGCGCAGCACCGAAGAAACGCTTCGGACGGTGCAGGGCGTTGGCATCCACACCACCGGTCAGTACTTTACCGGAAGCCGGAACCACGGTGTTGTAGGCACGCGCCAGACGGGTGATGGAGTCGAGGAGGATGATAACGTCTTTTTTATGCTCAACCAGACGCTTCGCCTTCTCGATAACCATTTCCGCAACCTGAACGTGACGGGATGCCGGTTCGTCAAAGGTAGAGGCTACAACCTCACCTTTCACCAGGCGCTGCATCTCGGTCACTTCTTCCGGCCGTTCGTCAATCAGCAGTACCATCAGCACGCAGTCTGGGTGGTTGTAAGCGATGCTCTGGGCGATGTTCTGCAGCAGCATGGTTTTACCGGCTTTCGGCGGTGCCACAATCAGGCCACGCTGGCCACGACCAATCGGAGACGCCAGATCCAGAACGCGAGCGGTTAAGTCTTCGGTAGAACCGTTACCACGTTCCATGCGCAGGCGAGAGTTCGCGTGCAGCGGCGTTAAGTTTTCAAACAGGATCTTATTGCGCGAGTTTTCTGGTTTGTCGTAGTTAACTTCATTAACTTTCAACAGCGCAAAGTAGCGTTCACCCTCTTTAGGAGGACGAATCTTACCTGAAATGGTGTCACCAGTGCGGAGGTTGAAACGGCGGATTTGGCTGGGGGAAACGTAGATATCATCAGGACCGGCGAGGTAGGAGCTGTCTGCAGAGCGGAGGAAACCAAATCCGTCCTGCAATATCTCCAGCACACCGTCGCCAAAGATATCTTCGCCACTCTTTGCGTGCTGCTTCAGGATGGCAAAAATGATGTCCTGCTTGCGCATACGAGCCTGGTTTTCCAGTCCCATATTTTCGCCGAGAGTGATCAGCTCAGAAACCGGCGTATTCTTTAATTCGGTAAGATTCATAATGGTGTGGGTTCTTAAACTCGGGGTGATACTCGAACTTAATTTGTGAATGGTATGGCAGGGTCATCCATGCCTGTTAGCGGCCATCAACTCATGTCTGTTCGCTGTCTGGTCACAGGGAAAGCACAGAACTGAAACGACAAGACGGATTGAGTGACAAGCCCGGAATCTATCCACTTCACGCACTGTTTATGTCAACAACGGGAAGTATCGGGTAAAACAAGATTCAAACAACAAGGTATGTTTAAAACGAAGTCATAGCTAACTTAGCACGACTCTAGCCGGGCGTCCAGAGATCCAAACAATTTAGAAACCCTGGACGCACAGCCGAGAACCTTACGCCAGGTTGGCGTCCAGGAACTCTTTCAGTTGACCTTTGGACAGCGCGCCCACTTTGGTCGCCGCAACTTCACCGTTTTTGAACAGCAGCAGGGTTGGGATACCACGAATGCCATACTTAGGTGCGGTGCCCGGGTTCTGGTCGATGTTCAGTTTCGCTACGGTCAGTTTGCCCTGATATTCGTCAGCGATCTCATCCAGAATCGGGGCGATCATTTTGCAAGGACCACACCATTCAGCCCAGAAATCGACGAGGATCAGCCCGTCAGCTTTAAGTACGTCCGTGTCAAAACTGTCGTCAGTCAGGTGAATAATTTTATCGCTCATATATAACTCCACAGGAATAAGCCTGGTGCGTTGATCTCGCTTCCATCAACGACCTGTTGATGTAGCATTAACCAACTAAAGGTTGACTTTATTTCACCGGATACGCTTTCGTAAAGCAATAGATAGCTGATATTCTACCACACTATGAGCAAAACACATTTAACAGAACAGAAGTTTTCCGACTTCGCCCTGCACCCAAAAGTGATCGAAGCCCTTGAAAATAAAGGGTTTCATAACTGCACGCCCATTCAGGCTCTCGCCCTCCCGCTAACGCTGGCAGGTCGCGATGTTGCAGGGCAGGCGCAAACCGGTACCGGCAAAACGATGGCGTTTTTAACGTCAACGTTTCATTATTTACTGACTCACCCGGCAATTGCTGACCGCAAAGTTAACCAGCCGCGCGCGCTGATCATGGCCCCGACGCGAGAACTGGCGGTACAGATCCACGCTGACGCAGAACCGCTGGCACAGGCCACCGGTCTGAAGCTCGGCCTGGCCTACGGCGGTGACGGTTACGACAAACAGCTGAAAGTGCTGGAAAGCGGCGTCGATATTCTGATTGGCACCACTGGCCGTCTGATCGATTATGCAAAACAGAACCACATTAACCTCGGCGCTATCCAGGTTGTGGTGCTGGATGAAGCCGATCGTATGTACGATCTGGGCTTTATTAAAGATATCCGCTGGCTGTTCCGTCGTATGCCTGCCGCTAACCAGCGCCTGAACATGCTGTTCTCAGCTACGCTGTCTTATCGCGTCCGTGAGCTGGCGTTCGAACAAATGAACAACGCTGAATACGTCGAAGTGGAGCCGGAACAGAAAACCGGCCACCGTATTAAAGAAGAGCTCTTCTACCCGTCTAACGAAGAAAAAATGCGTTTACTGCAAACGCTGATTGAAGAAGAGTGGCCGGATCGCGCCATCGTATTCGCTAACACCAAACACCGCTGTGAAGATATCTGGGGCCATCTGGCTGCGGATGGGCATCGTGTGGGTCTGTTGACCGGTGATGTGGCGCAGAAAAAACGACTGCGCATTCTCGAGGATTTCACTCGTGGCGATCTGGATATTCTGGTGGCAACGGACGTGGCCGCACGTGGTCTGCATATCCCGGCGGTCACCCATGTCTTTAACTACGATCTGCCGGACGATTGCGAAGATTACGTTCACCGTATCGGCCGTACCGGTCGTGCGGGCGCCAGCGGTCACTCCATCAGCCTTGCCTGCGAAGAGTATGCGCTGAACCTGCCGGCGATTGAAACCTATATCGGCCACTCAATTCCGCAGAGTAAATACAACCCGGAAGCGCTGTTAAGCGAACTGCCGCCGGCGAAGCGCCTGACCCGCGCCCGTTCCGGCAATGGCCCGCGCCGTAACAGCGCCCCGCGTAATCGTCGTCGTTCAGGCTAAAAACTATGCTCCGGTCCACCTCGCTCTATGCAGCTATTGATTTAGGTTCGAATAGTTTTCATATGCTGGTTGTACGCGAGGTGGCGGGAAGTATACAGACGCTGACGCGTATTAAGCGCAAGGTCCGTCTCGCGGCGGGCCTGAGTGCGGATAATCATCTCTCTCCTGAAGCCATGGAGCGCGGCTGGCAATGCCTGCGTCTCTTTGCCGAACGCCTGCAGGATATTCCCCCCCAGCAAATCCGTGTTGTCGCCACCGCAACCCTGCGTCTGGCGGTGAATGCCGGGGAGTTTATTGCTACCGCGCAGGCAATCCTCGGCTGCCCGGTACAGGTGATTAGCGGTGAAGAAGAAGCCCGTCTGATTTATCAGGGCGTGGCGCATACCACAGGCGGCGATGAACGTCGTCTGGTGGTGGATATCGGCGGTGCAAGCACTGAGCTGGTCACCGGTATCGGTGCGCAGGCAACCTCCCTGAATAGCCTGTCGATGGGCTGTGTCACCTGGCTTGAACGCTACTTTACCGATCGCAATCTGGCGCAAGAGAACTTCGATGACGCGGAAAAAGCCGCCCGCGAGGTACTGCGTCCGGTGGCGGATGAGCTGCGTTATCACGGCTGGAAGGTCTGCGTTGGCGCGTCCGGCACCGTCCAGGCGCTGCAGGAAATCATGATGGCGCAGGGGATGGATGAGCGTATTACGCTGGCGAAACTGCAGCAGTTAAAGCAGCGCGCAATCCACTGTGGTCGTCTGGAAGAGCTCGAAATTGAAGGGCTGACCCTTGAGCGTGCCCTGGTGTTCCCAAGCGGGCTGGCGATCCTGATTGCCATTTTCACCGAACTGAATATTCAGTGCATGACCCTTGCGGGCGGTGCGCTACGGGAAGGGCTGGTCTACGGCATGCTGCATCTGGCCGTCGATCAGGACATTCGCAACCATACGCTGCGCAATATTCAGCGCCGGTTTATGGTGGATATCGAACAGGCGCATCGGGTCGCGAACCTGGCGGTCAGTTTCCTCGATCAGGTTGAAAGCGAGTGGCATCTTGAGCCTGTCAGCCGCGAGCTGCTGGTGAGTGCCTGTCAGCTGCATGAGATCGGCCTGAGCGTCGATTTCAAACAGGCACCGCTGCATGCCGCCTACCTGGTACGCAATCTCGATCTGCCCGGTTATACCCCGGCGCAGAAAAAGCTGCTGGCCACGTTGCTGTTAAACCAGACCAATCCCGTCGATCTCTCTTCGCTCCACCAGCAAAATGCGGTGCCGCCGCGCGTGGCGGAGCATCTCTGCCGCCTGCTGCGTCTGGCGATCCTCTTTGCCAGCCGTCGGCGCGACGATTTGCTGCCCGCCATGACGTTGATGGCGGAAGGCGAAAAGCTGACGTTGAATTTGCCGGAAAAATGGCTGGATAGCCATCCGCTGGGAGCAGAAATGCTGGTGCAGGAGTGTCAGTGGCAGAGTTATGTGCACTGGGTACTTGAAGCACAATAACCCCGATTAAACGCCCGGCGGCGCGACGCCTACCGGGCCCTCAAACTAGCGGTTTTTTGCCTTCTCCATCATCGCGCGAATATTGGCGATACTGGCCTGCCCTTTATGCATCCGTTCTTCGGCGGTAATCACTTTACGCTCCTGCTCCCAGAGCACATCATCCTGCGGTAATTCCAGCAGGAAGCGGCTCGGCTCCGGACGCACCAGCTCCCCGTACTGACGGCGCTCTTTACAGAGCGTGAAGGTCAGTTCTTTCTGTGCCCGCGTGATGCCCACATAGGCCAGGCGGCGCTCTTCATCAACGTTATCTTCATCGATGCTGCTCTGATGCGGCAGGATTCCCTCTTCCATGCCCACCAGATAGACATAGGGGAACTCCAGCCCTTTCGAGGCGTGCAGGGTCATGAGCTGCACCTGATCCGCCTCTTCTTCGCTTTCTCCGCGCTCCATCATGTCGCGCAGGGTAAAGCGTGTGACGACCTGGGTCAGGGTCATCGGCTCGTCGATATCGGAACCTTCCAGCATCTCGGTCATCCAGCTAAAGAGCTGGTTAACGTTCTTCATCCGCATCTCTGCCGCTTTCGGGCTGGCGGAGGTTTCATACAACCAGGATTCATAGTCGATGCCGCGGATCAGATCGCGCACCGCCGCGATCGGCTCCCGCTCGCTCAGCAGCTGGATCTCGCGCAGCCAGTGGGTAAAGCGGGTCAGCGATTCATAGCCACGCCCGGTTAAGCTCTGGCTCAGGCCCATATCGAAGCTGGCTGTCAGCAGGCTCTTATTGCGGGTCATTGCCCACTCACCCAGTTTTTGCAGCGTCGCCGGCCCAATCTCCCGCTTCGGCGTATTCACGATCCGCAGGAAAGCACTGTCATCATCCGGGTTGGTCAGCACGCGCAGGTAGGCGAGCAGATCCTTGATTTCCGGGCGCGAGAAGAACGAGGTGCCGCCGGAAATTTTGTACGGGATACGATTCTGCATCAGCATCTTTTCAAAGACGCGCGACTGGTGATTCCCGCGATAGAGAATGGCGTAATCTTTGTAGTCGGTCTTATTCACGAAGTGATGGGCAATCAGCTCCCCCGCCACGCGTTCGGCTTCGTGATCTTCGTTATTGGCGCTCAACACCTTGAGCTCGGTGCCATAGCCCAGCTCGGAGAAGAGGCGCTTTTCAAACACGTGCGGGTTATTGGCGATCAGGATGTTGGCCGCCTTCAGTATACGCCCGGAGGAGCGGTAGTTCTGCTCCAGCTTGATCACCTGCAGCGCCGGGAAGTCTTTGCTCAGCAGGACCAGGTTTTGCGGACGAGCGCCGCGCCAGGAGTAGATCGACTGGTCGTCATCACCCACGACGGTAAAACGCGCCCGCTGCCCTACCAGCAGTTTTACCAGCTCGTACTGGCTGGTGTTGGTGTCCTGGTATTCATCCACCAGCAGATAGCGGATCTTGTTCTGCCAGCGCTCGCGCACCTCTTCATTACGCTGTAGCAGCAGCGTCGGCAGCAGGATCAGGTCATCGAAATCGAGCACGTTACAGGCTTTGAGATGATCGTTGTACAGGCTGTAGCAGTGGGCGAAGATCCGATCCCGCTCCCCTTTGGCGTTTGCAGCGGCCTGGGCAGGGCCCATCAGATCGTTTTTCCAGTTAGAGATCGTAGAGATCAACTGCTGCAGCACCATTTTATCGTCTTCAATCAGCCCTTCGGTCAACTCTTTCAGCAGCGCCACCTGATCGGTGTCGTCGAACAGGGAGAAGTTTGACTTCATACCCAGTGCCGCGTATTCGCGCTTAATGATATCCAGCCCCAGGGTATGGAAGGTGGAGATCATCAGGCCGCGGGCCTCTTTACGCCCTAACGTCTGCCCGACACGCTCTTTCATCTCGCGCGCCGCTTTGTTAGTAAAGGTCACCGCCGCGATATGGCGTGCCTGATAGCCGCAGCCGCGGATCAGATGGGCGATTTTGTTGGTGATCACGCGGGTTTTACCGGAACCGGCCCCTGCCAGCACCAGGCATGGTCCAGTTACGAATTCGACCGCTTGTTGTTGTCCAGGGTTTAAACGCATGGGAATATTGCTCAATCTTCGAACGGGGTGGGGATTGTAGCAGAAAGCCGGGCGCAGATTTACCGGCTAATGATAAAGTGAAGAAAACGCGATGAACCCCGGGAACAGAACCATGAAAAAGACCGCAGCGGCCCTGCACATTCTGGTAAAGGAAGAGAAGCTGGCGCAGGAGATCCTCGCCAAACTGGAGCGCGGCATTAGCTTCGATCATCTGGCAAAGCGCTACTCGAAATGCCCTTCCGGGCGTAACGGCGGCGATTTAGGTGAATTTAAGCAGGGTGCGATGGTGGGACCCTTCGATCAGGCGGTCTTCAGTTGCCCGTTGCTGAAGCCTTACGGCCCGGTGAAAACCAAATTTGGCTACCATATCATTAAGGTGCTGTACCGCAGCTAACGCGTGGTATATTGCGCCCCGATTTTACTCAACCCTTCAAGGCACGATCATGGCGAAAACAGCGGCAGCAATGCACATCCTGGTAAAAGAAGAGAAACTGGCTCTGGAGCTTCTGGAGCAGATCAAGAACGGCGGCGACTTCGAAAAGCTGGCGAAAAAGCACTCCACCTGCCCATCCGGTAAAAAAGGCGGCCACTTAGGTGAATTCCGTCAGGGCCAGATGGTTCCGGCGTTCGATAAAGTGGTGTTCTCCTGCCCGGTGCTGGAACCAACCGGCCCGCTGCACACCCAGTTCGGTTACCACATCATTAAGGTGCTGTACCGCAACTAATAAAAAGCCCGGTGGCGCTAACGCTTACCGGGCCTACGATTTTGCGCTTTTCCAGGTCGGGTAAGGCGTAGCCGCCACCCGACAATTTACTTAACCCGCTACGGCGATACGTTTCATATCGGTCATGTAGCCACGCAGCTTCTGACCCACTTTCTCAATCTCGTGGCTGCGAATCGCTTCGTTCACGTCACGCAGCTGGGCATTATCTACCGCGCCTTCGGTAATGGCTTTACCCAGGTCGCCGGTCTGCAGAGTGGTCATGAACTCTTTCAGCAGCGGTACGCATGCGTAAGAGAACAGGTAGTTACCGTACTCTGCGGTATCAGAGATCACCACGTTCATCTCATACAGACGCTTACGGGCGATGGTGTTCGCGATCAGCGGCAGCTCGTGCAGTGATTCGTAGTACGCAGACTCTTCGATGATGCCGGAATCCACCATGGTTTCGAAGGCCAGCTCAACGCCCGCTTTCACCATTGCAATCATCAGAACGCCTTTGTCGAAGTACTCCTGCTCGCTGATTTTGCCATCGAACTGCGCGGCGGTTTCGAACGCGGTTTTACCGGTCTCTTCACGCCAGGTCAGCAGATTTTTGTCGTCGTTTGCCCAGTCAGCCATCATGCCGGAAGAGAACTCACCGGAGATGATGTCGTCCATGTGTTTCTGGAACAGCGGCGCCATGATGGTTTTCAGCTGCTCGGACAGCGCGAATGCACGCAGTTTCGCCGGGTTAGACAGACGGTCCATCATCAGGGTGATACCGCCCTGCTTCAGCGCTTCGGTGATGGTTTCCCAGCCAAACTGAATCAGTTTTTCTGCGTATGCCGGGTCGGTGCCCTCTTCCACCAGCTTGTCAAAGCACAGGAGAGAACCGGCCTGCAGCATACCGCACAGGATAGTCTGCTCACCCATCAGGTCAGATTTCACTTCCGCAACGAAAGAGGATTCCAGAACGCCTGCACGGTGGCCGCCGGTGGCCGCCGCCCATGCTTTGGCAATCGCCATGCCTTCGCCTTTCGGATCGTTTTCCGGGTGAACCGCGATCAGCGTCGGCACGCCGAAACCACGTTTGTACTCTTCACGTACTTCGGTACCCGGGCACTTCGGTGCCACCATCACAACGGTGATGTCTTTACGGATCTGCTCGCCCACTTCAACAATGTTGAAGCCGTGGGAGTAACCCAGCGCCGCACCGTCTTTCATCAGCGGCTGCACGGAACGCACAACGTCAGAGTGCTGTTTGTCCGGCGTCAGGTTAACTACCAGATCCGCCTGCGGGATCAGCTCTTCGTAGGTACCCACTTTGAAGCCGTTTTCGGTCGCTTTACGCCAGGATGCACGCTTCTCAGCGATGGCTTCTTTACGCAGGGCGTAGGAGATATCCAGACCGGAATCACGCATGTTCAGGCCCTGGTTCAGACCCTGAGCGCCGCAGCCGACGATGACCACTTTTTTACCCTGAAGATAGCTTGCGCCATCGGCAAATTCATCGCGCGCCATAAAGCGGCATTTGCCCAGCTGAGCCAGCTGCTGGCGCAGATTCAGTGTGTTGAAGTAGTTAGCCATGGTGATACCTCGTGATGTTGTGTGTCTTATTGTTCGGTTCGCGTTTCAGCGAGAATGTACCCACATTACAACAGGAAATTTATTGCGGAAATTGATATATTCACAACGTCACGTTGCAATTTCTGCAATATAAAACCCTGGAGTGGAATCGGTGGATTTACGCGATCTGAAAATGTTCCTGCATCTGGCGGAAAGCCGTCATTTTGGCCGCAGCGCGCGGGCGATGCACGTCAGCCCCTCCACGCTTTCGCGTCAGATCCAGCGCCTGGAGGAGGACCTCGGCCAGCCCCTGTTTGTACGTGATAACCGCACGGTGACGCTCACCGAAGCCGGAGAAGAGTTGCGTACGTTTGCGCAGCAAACCTTGCTGCAGTACCAGCAGCTGCGCCACACCATCGACCAGCAGGGCCCCTCGCTTTCCGGTGAACTCCATATCTTCTGTTCGGTGACCGCCGCCTATAGCCACCTGCCACCCATCCTCGATCGCTTCCGCGCTGAGCATCCGTCGGTTGAGATCAAACTCACCACCGGCGATGCCGCCGATGCGATGGAAAAGGTGGTAACGGGCGAAGCGGATCTCGCGATTGCCGGGAAACCGGAAACCCTGCCGGGGGCGGTGGCGTTTTCGATGCTGGAAAATCTGGCGGTGGTACTGATCGCCCCGGCGCTGCCCTGCCCGGTGCGTAACCAGGTGTCGGTGGAAAAACCAGACTGGTCAACGGTGCCCTTTATCATGGCCGATCAGGGGCCGGTGCGCCGCCGCATCGAGCTGTGGTTCCGTCGCCAGAAGATCAGCAATCCGTCAATTTACGCAACGGTTGGCGGCCACGAGGCGATGGTCTCGATGGTGGCGCTCGGCTGCGGCGTGGCGCTGCTGCCGGAAGTGGTGCTGGAGAACAGCCCGGAACCGGTGCGCAATCGTGTAATGATTCTGGAGCGCAGCGACGAGAAAACGCCGTTTGAGCTTGGCGTCTGTGCACAAAAAAAGCGGCTGCATGAGCCGCTTATTGATGCGTTCTGGAATTTATTGCCGAATCATTAGCTGCGCTAACCCGGCCTACGATTCACTTAACCCGCCAGGAAGAACCTGAATGCCGGGTTGTGGGTCTCGTCATGACAGTCATAACCCAGCTCGTTGAGCCGCGTTTCGAAATCCGGCTCGTGCTCGCCCAGTTCGAATGCCGCCAGCACGCGGCCATAGTCGGTGCCGTGGCTGCGATAGTGGAACAGGGAGATGTTCCAGTGCGTGCCGAGAGTATGCAGGAACTTCAGCAGCGCACCCGGTGATTCCGGAAACTCGAAGCTGAACAGGCGTTCCTGTAACGGCTTCGATGGACGTCCGCCCACCATGTAGCGCACGTGCAGCTTCGCCATCTCGTCGTCGGAGAGATCCACCACGCTGTAGCCACCCAGGTGCAACAGGTTGAGGATCTCTTTACGCTCTTCCAGCCCGCGACTCAGACGTACGCCGACAAAAATGCAGGCATCTTTAGCATCGGCGAAACGGTAGTTAAACTCCGTCACCGAGCGACCGCCAAGCAGCTGACAGAACTTAAGGAAGCTGCCCTTCTCTTCCGGAATCGTCACCGCTAACAACGCTTCACGCTGCTCACCCAGCTCGCAACGCTCGGAAACGTAACGCAGACCGTGGAAGTTGACGTTCGCACCAGAAAGCACGTGAGCCAGACGTTCGCCGCGAATGTTGTGCTGGGCGATGTATTTTTTCATGCCCGCCAGCGCCAGCGCGCCGGACGGTTCTGCCACCGCGCGCACATCCTCGAACAGATCCTTCATCGCCGCGCAGATCGCATCGCTGTCGACGGTGATGATGTCGTCGAGATACTCCTGGCAGACGCGGAAGGTTTCATCCCCGATGCGTTTCACCGCTACGCCTTCGGCAAACAGCCCGACGCGCGGTAAGTCCACCGGATGACCAGCATCCAGCGCCGCCTTCAGGCAGGCAGAATCCTCGGCTTCAACGGCGATGACTTTGATCTGCGGCATCAGCTGTTTGATCAGCACCGCCACGCCCGCAGCTAACCCGCCGCCGCCAACCGGGACAAACACGCGGTCGAGATGGGCATCCTGCTGCAACAACTCCAGCGCCAGGGTGCCCTGGCCGGCAATCACCATCGGGTGATCGAACGGCGGCACCCAGGTGAAGCCCTGCTGCTGCGCCAGATCGATGGCTTTGGCTTTCGCTTCGTCAAAATTGGCACCGTGGAGCAGCACTTCGCCGCCAAAACCCCGCACCGCATCGACTTTAATATCTGCGGTTGCCACAGGCATGACAATCAGGGCTTTCAGCCCCAGTCGCGCGGCAGAGAACGCCACGCCCTGGGCATGGTTGCCCGCAGACGCCGTGATCACGCCCCGCGCTTTTTGCTCGTCGGTCAGCCCAGCCATCATCGCGTAGGCGCCGCGCAGCTTGAAGCTGTGCACTGGCTGGCGGTCTTCGCGCTTCACCAGAATAACGTTATCCAGCCGCGAGGACAGCTTGTCCATTTTTTGCAGCGGCGTCACCTGCACCGCTTCATAGACCGGCGCACGCAGCACCGCCCGGAGATATTCTGCCCCCTCAGGGGCAGACGATAAGGGTTGGGATTCGGCCATCATTAGCCCCCAAGCTTGGATTTATCGCGCACCGCGCCTTTATCCGCACTGGTGGCAAGGGTGGCGTAGGCGCGCAGGGCAAAGGAGACTTCGCGCTGACGATCTTTCGGCGTCCAGGCTTTATCCCCACGCGCGTCCTGTGCTTCACGGCGGGCAGCGATCTCCTGAGGGCTCAGCTGCAGCTGAATGCCGCGATTCGGAATGTCGATTTCGATCAGATCGCCATCTTCGATAATCGCGATGTTGCCGCCGCTGGCCGCTTCCGGTGAAACGTGGCCGATAGAGAGGCCTGATGTGCCGCCGGAGAAACGACCGTCGGTGATCAGCGCACAGGCTTTACCGAGGCCCATGGATTTCAGGAAGGTGGTCGGGTAGAGCATCTCCTGCATCCCCGGCCCGCCTTTCGGCCCTTCGTAGCGGATTACCACCACGTCGCCAGCCACCACTTTACCGCCGAGGATTGCTTCTACCGCATCGTCCTGACTTTCGTACACTTTTGCCGGACCGGTGAATTTCAGGATGCTGTCGTCCACGCCCGCGGTTTTAACGATACAGCCGTTTTCCGCGAAGTTGCCGTACAGAACCGCCAGACCACCATCTTTGCTGTAGGCGTTTTCCAGGGAACGGATACAGCCTTCCGCGCGATCGTCATCCAGGGTGTCCCAGCGACAATCCTGCGAGAAGGCCTGCGTGGTGCGGATCCCTGCCGGACCGGCGCGGAACATTTTTTTCACTGATTCGTCTTTGGTCAGCATTACATCGTATTGATCCAGCGTTTGCGGCAGCGTCAGACCCAGCACGTTTTTCACGTCACGGTTCATCAGCCCGGCGCGATCCAGCTCGCCAAGAATACCCAGTACGCCACCGGCACGGTGAACGTCTTCCATGTGGTATTTCTGCGTGCTCGGCGCAACCTTACACAGCTGCGGCACTTTACGGGACAGCTGGTCGATGTCCGTCATGGTGAAATCAATCTCTGCTTCCTGGGCGGCGGCCAGCAGGTGCAGAACGGTGTTGGTGGAACCGCCCATGGCGATATCCAGCGTCATAGCGTTTTCAAACGCCGCTTTGCTGGCGATATTGCGCGGCAGCGCGCTGGCATCGTCCTGCTCGTAGTAGCGTTTGGTCAGTTCAACGATGCGCTTACCGGCGTTAAGGAACAGCTCTTTACGGTCGGCGTGGGTCGCCAGCAGCGAACCGTTACCCGGCTGGGACAGGCCCAGCGCTTCGGTCAGACAGTTCATCGAGTTGGCGGTGAACATACCGGAACAGGAGCCGCAGGTCGGACAGGCGGAACGTTCAACCTGCTCGCTCTGCTCGTCGGAGACTTTCGGGTCGGCGCCCTGAATCATCGCGTCGACCAGGTCGAGCTTGATGATTTTATCGGAAAGCTTGGTTTTACCCGCTTCCATTGGACCGCCGGAGACGAAGATCACCGGAATGTTCAGGCGCAGGGAGGCCATCAGCATCCCCGGGGTGATTTTGTCGCAGTTGGAGATGCAGACCATCGCATCGGCACAGTGGGCGTTAACCATGTACTCCACCGAGTCGGCAATCAATTCGCGCGACGGCAGTGAATAAAGCATGCCCCCGTGCCCCATCGCGATCCCGTCATCCACGGCGATGGTGTTGAACTCTTTCGCCACGCCGCCGGAGGCTTCAATCTGCTCGGCAACCAGCTTCCCGAGATCGCGAAGATGAACGTGACCCGGAACGAACTGGGTGAACGAGTTGACCACGGCGATAATCGGTTTCCCGAAGTCGGCGTCGGTCATTCCGGTGGCGCGCCACAGCGCGCGGGCACCCGCCATGTTGCGGCCGTGAGTGGTGGTGGCGGAACGGTACTTAGGCATGCGTTATTTACTCCCGTCTATCTGGTAAATGGGACGGTGCGTGCCGTCCCATAATTATGCTTATTGATTAACCTGATCCAACCAACCCCATTTATCTTCGGTTTCACCGGTAAAGAGGCCAAAGAATGCTTCCTGGATACGTTTGGTAACCGGACCACGGCGGCCTTCGCCCACCTGGATGCCGTCAACGCTGCGTACCGGCGTAATTTCTGCTGCGGTACCGGACATAAATACTTCATCGGCCAGATACAGAGATTCGCGGGACAGTACCTGCTCGCGCACTTCGATACCCAGATCCTGCGCCAGCTTGATGATGGCGTCACGGGTGATGCCCGGCAGAGCTGAAGAGGTGAATGGCGGGGTGAACAGAATGCCATCTTTCACTTCAAACAGGTTCTCACCTGCGCCTTCGGAGATGTAGCCGTTCACATCCAGAGCGATACCTTCCTGATAGCCGTGGCGACGTGCTTCGCTGCCAACCAGCAGGGAGGAGAGGTAGTTACCGCCCGCTTTGGCTGCGGTCGGGATAGTGTTTGGTGCCACACGGTTCCAGGAGGAAACCATCGCGTCGATCCCCTGCTCCAGCGCTTCTGCGCCGAGGTAGGCTCCCCACGGGAACGCGGCGATGATCACATCGGTGGTGTAACCGGCTGGCGGGTTAACGCCCATCCCCACATCGCCCACAAATACCAGAGGACGGATATAGGCGCTGGTCAGGTTGTTTTTGCGCAGAACGGCGCGGCAAGCTTCCATCAGCTCGTCAACGCTCTGGGAAACCGGGAAACGATAAATTTTGGCTGAATCACGCAGACGCTGCATGTGTTCGCGATGGCGGAACACCACTGGTCCTTTGTGAGAGTCGTAGCAACGGATGCCTTCAAAAACAGACGTACCGTAGTGAAGCGCGTGGGACATCACGTGGACTTTAGCGTCCTCCCAGCGAATCATCTCACCATTGGACCAAATGAAATCAGCTTTTTTCGTCGTCATTTTTCTTCCTATTGCGCTCAGGCGCGAATTTGTTGTGTTTGCGATGTAGCGGCACGCTGCTGGATATCGACCCGTGCGACGTCGACCAGTTTGCTCAACTGGCTAAACAGTAATTCGACGGGGCGCTGGCTGGCAACGGTCAATTCGATATTTATGTTCTGCGCGTCGGTGGCGGTTTCCATGTTCATGGAACATATCTGGAAACCACGATGGCGCACCACGCGCAACACACGTTCTAATGTTTCCGGGTTGAAGCGAGCCTGCACGGCGACCTGATGTTGCATCATGATAATTTCTCCAGCATTTGTGAGTTACTGGCGCCGGGCGGCACCAACGGCCAGACATTCTCAAGCTCGTCGATTGAGACATGAAGCAGGTAAGGCCCCTTGCTTGACAGCATTTCATCAAGTGCCGCTTCAACCTGGTCTTTACGGGTGATGTGCTGGCCAGGGATGCCAAAGGCGCTGGCCAGAACGAGGAAATCGGGGTTATCGGTCAGGGTGGTTTCGCTGTAACGCTCCTGGAAAAAGAGCTGCTGCCACTGGCGCACCATGCCTAAACGTTGGTTATCCAGCAGCACGATCTTCACCGGCAGCTGCTTACGCTTGATGGTGCCCAGCTCCTGGACGTTCATCATGAAGGAGCCGTCACCGGAGATACAGATAACCGTATCGTCCGGGCGTGCGACCTGGGCACCCACCGCAGCGGGTAAGCCAAAGCCCATGGTACCTAAGCCGCTTGAGGTGATGAAGTTTTCCGGGCGCGTGTAGGTCATGTGCTGGGCTGACCACATCTGATGCTGACCTACGTCGGTAGTCACTACGCTGTCCGCAGGCTTACGATCTGAAAGTTGCTTCAACAGTAACGGGGCATAGATCGCCTCACCTGGATGATCGTAACGCCAGTCATGTTCACGGCGCATCTCTGCTGCATGCTGACGCCACGCGTCGATCGTTAAGGGCTGTTGTAATGCGGGCAGCAGCGAATTGAGATCGCCCTGCAAGGCCACGTGCGCCTGGCGGAGCTTATTCATCTCTGCCGGGTCGATATCCATATGAATGACTTTGGCATTCGGTGCGAAAGTGTTCAGCTTGCCGGTTACGCGATCGTCAAAACGTGCGCCCACGGCAATCAGCAGGTCACACTCCTGCACGGCAAGGTTGGCGGCTTTGGTGCCATGCATCCCCAGCATGCCAAGATAGTAAGGGTAGTCGGCATCCACCGCGCCCAGCCCTTTTAACGTGCAGGTCGCTGGCATTTGGGTGGCCGCGATAAATTCGCGCAGGGCCGGAACCGCCTGCGCCATCCCCACGCCGCCGCCGACATAGAGCATCGGTTTTTGCGCGTGGGCCAGCATCTGGCTGGCTTCGCTGACTTCGGCAAACGGGAACGCATCGTCATTCTCAACGGTGGAGAAGTGCGGCTCCAGATCGCCCAACGCAACCTGAATATCTTTTGGGATATCAACCAGAACCGGGCCAGGACGGCCTGAGTTTGCCACCTCAAAGGCTTCCGCCATGACGCGCGGCAGCTCTTCCAGAGATTGCACGAGGAAGCTGTGTTTCGTACAAGCCAGTGACAAACCGAGAACGTCCACTTCCTGGAAAGCATCGGTCCCGATGAAGGGAGAAGCAACCTGGCCAGTGATGGCCACAACAGGAACGGAATCAAGCAGCGCATCAGCCAGGCCGGTGATCAGGTTAGTTGCGCCCGGGCCGGAGGTCGCCATGCAGACGCCTGTTTTCCCGGTTGCACGCGCATAGCCAATGGCCGCCATCGCCGCACCCTGCTCGTGTCGGCACAACAGATGTTCCACGCCGCCGTCATACAACGCATCGTAAATCGGCATAATTGCGCCGCCCGGGTAACCGAAGATGGTATCGACTCCCTGCGCTCGCAACGCATGTACTACCCACTGTGCGCCATTCATAGTTACTTCCCCGTCGTAAATCGAGAGAAACAGAATTTTATGCTATTACTCATCGTCTGCTCCTCGCTTATGTTTTAAGGTCATAAAAAAACCCCCGGACCTTTCGGTGCGGGGGTCTTAGTTCGTTAAGGCTTGATTATTAAGCCTTTCCTCGTCCAAGTGCAGCCCCGCACGGTGGGATAATAATCACCACCACGCTAATCACGACCAGGCTAATCACTAGTAGAAGGGCTGTCATTTTCTATTCTTTTTGCATCTTGTTCGAAGGAATACCTAAAGAGTTATCACAGATATCGAGACGAAGACAACATTTTTTTATAATTCACTTTCTTATTACGCTAATAGTTTAGATAAAAATCATTGTTTTTTATGAGAAAAATAGAAAATGAATTATTTTCATTTTTTTGTTGCTTAGCCAAAGCCGAGAAGGAAAGCTTATTGCTATTTGCGAGCGGCCTTCCATAGCGATGAAAAGCTTACAATTTCGGGGAAATATTAAGGAACCGGCCGCGTAAAAACGCGATTTGCCGATAAAAATCGGCACCTCATAGTGGCATAGTGGCGCTTCAAGGAGGCTCTTTATGTCACTGTCGGTTGTTTATACCCGCGCTGCGCTAGGTGTTAAAGCGCCGCTGATTTCCGTTGAGGTTCACCTCAGTAATGGCCTGCCGGGCTTAACGCTGGTTGGCTTGCCAGAAACTACTGTCAAGGAAGCCAGAGACCGGGTACGCAGCGCAATCATCAATAGCGGTTATACCTTTCCGGCCAAAAAGATCACGATTAACCTGGCGCCAGCCGATCTACCCAAGGAAGGCGGACGATATGATTTACCTATCGCCATTGCGCTTCTCGCCGCCTCTGAGCAACTCTCCTCCCCCAGACTAAGCGCATACGAGTTTGTGGGTGAGCTGGCGCTCACAGGCGCATTAAGAGGGGTTCCTGGCGCAATATCTGGTGCCCTGGCGGCCATTCAGGCTGGCAGAGAGATTATCGTTGCCAACGATAACGCTGCCGAAGTCAGCCTTATCGAACAAAAAGGCTGCCTGGTGGCAGAACACCTACAGGAAGTGTGCGCCTTTCTTGAGGGCCGCCACGAGCTGGCTGCGCCCGTTCAGGAGCCTTTTGCAGTAGAAAACAGCGATCAGGATATCAGCGATATTATCGGCCAGGCGCAGGGTAAAAGGGCGCTGGAGATCACCGCAGCCGGCGCGCACAACCTGCTGCTGATTGGCCCACCCGGCACAGGCAAAACCATGCTCGCGAGCCGACTCAATGGTCTGCTACCACCACTCAGCAACCATGAGGCGCTGGAGAGTGCGGCAATCGTCAGTCTGGTCAACGCCACATCGATGTATAAGCAGTGGCGCCGGCGTCCCTTTCGCGCACCGCACCACAGCGCTTCGCTCGTGGCCATGGTAGGCGGGGGTGCAATCCCCGCCCCGGGAGAGATCTCACTGGCGCATAACGGCATTCTCTTTCTGGATGAGTTACCCGAGTTTGAACGGCGTGTGCTGGATGCTTTACGTGAGCCTATCGAATCGGGTCAGATTAACATCTCCCGTACCCGTGCAAAGATCAGTTATCCGGCTCGTTTCCAGCTTATCGCCGCCATGAACCCCAGCCCAACGGGTCATTATCAAGGTAACCATAACCGCTGTTCGCCCGAACAGACGCTTCGCTATCTGGGACGCTTATCGGGCCCGTTTCTCGATCGCTTCGATTTATCGCTTGAGATCCCGCTACCGCCGCCAGGTTTGCTAAGCCAGGCGCACAGAGCAGGAGAAACCAGTCTCACCGTACGAAACAGAGTGATCGCCGCGCAGGAGCGTCAGCTGGTGCGGCAGAATAAACTTAATGCCCATCTGGATAATGCGGAGATCCGCAGATTTTGCCCCCTCATGGCAGAGGATGCCCTGTGGCTGGAAGAGACCCTCACCCGATTCGGCCTGTCGGTACGTGCCTGGCAACGGCTGCTAAAGGTGGCCCGTACGATTGCCGACCTGGGGGAAAGTGAAAAGATTGAACGCAGACACCTGCAGGAAGCCTTAAGCTATCGCGCTATCGACCGTTTACTCATGCACCTGCAAAAGATGCTGGAATAAAAAAAGGGGCCGTAGCCCCTTATTCTTAATCGTCTGATTCGGTGTAGTCTTCCGCACCTTCCATCTGTGGTTTACCACCAGACAGGGTGTGGAAACGCTTTGGACGTTTGATACGTGCCATATACTTGATCCAT
Source organism: Leclercia sp. TB492 (assembly GCF_049974505.2). Classification (NCBI taxonomy): domain Bacteria; kingdom Pseudomonadati; phylum Pseudomonadota; class Gammaproteobacteria; order Enterobacterales; family Enterobacteriaceae; genus Leclercia; species Leclercia sp. TB492. The sequence continues at coordinate 4,549,396 of NZ_CM127572.1, forward strand.
ACGCGCTCCGCTTCCGTTACCGGCTCACGTTCGCCACGGCAGACGGCAACAAACGACTTTTCGTCTTCAGTGGAGGGTTCGCGTTTTCCCAAATCCAGTTCATTGAAAGCATAACCGTGGCGCTCAAGCAGTTGTGCTTCTTTGATGGTGAAATCACCATGGCGAGAAAATCCGCGTGGATAATTTTTATTGTCGAAAAAACGATTAGTCGTCGTAAAGCTTTCCGCCATCCTACACGCTCCTATATCTTTGGCCGAGCTATTTATGGCGCGGAGTATTAGTTACGCTTGACAGAGCGTCCAACAAAACATTTAAATCATAACGACAAATTATTTTGCGGAGAAAACCGTGGATACGGAATTGCTAAAAACTTTCCTCGAAGTGAGCAGAACTCGCCACTTTGGGCGCGCCGCAGAAGCGCTTTATCTGACGCAGTCGGCGGTGAGCTTTCGTATTCGTCAGCTTGAAAATCAGCTTGGAGTGAACCTTTTTACCCGCCATCGCAACAACATTCGATTAACGCCTGCCGGTGAAAAGCTTCTGCCCTATGCAGAAACTTTAATGAATACCTGGCAGGCCGCGCGTAAGGAAGTTGCTCATACCTCAAAGCATAATGAATTTTCTATCGGTGCCAGCGCCTCTTTATGGGAGTGTATGCTCAGCCCCTGGCTTAGTCGCTTATACCGCTCTCACGCACAACTGCAGTTTGAGGCCCGCATTGCGCAGCGACAGTCTCTGGTTAAGCAGTTACATGAACGACAGCTGGATCTGCTGATCACCACCGAAGCCCCGAAAATGGATGAATTTAGCAGCCAGATCCTCGGGCAGTTCACCCTGGCGCTTTATGCTGCTGAACCTTCGGCCATGAAAAGCGACCTGAACTATCTGCGACTGGAATGGGGGCCTGATTTCCAGCCGCATGAGACGGGTTTGATTGCCATTGATGATGTTCCGGTCCTGACCACCAGTTCTGCCGAGATAGCCTGCCAGCAACTCGCATCGCTAAAAGGTTGTACCTGGTTGCCACAGCGCTGGGCCAGTCAGAAAGCCGGCCTGTATACGGTGACGGATTCAGCCCTGCTTCAGAGGCCGCTGTACGCCATCTGGCTGCAGAACAGTGACAAGCAAGGGCAAATTAAAGATCTGCTTAAAATCAATGTGATGGATTAAGGGAAGTGTTGCAGGGACGCAACGCAAAGACGACTGAGAGGGAGGTATTTGCTTTCTGACAGGCAAAAAAAATCCTTTGCCGAAGCAAAGGATTCTTATATGGCAGGGGCGGAGAGACTCGAACTCGCGACACCCGGTTTTGGAGACCGGTGCTCTACCAACTGAGCTACGCCCCTAAATTTCTTACTACTAAGCCTGCTAATAAAGCAGGCTTAGTTTAAATAGGTGGCGGAACGGACGGGACTCGAACCCGCGACCCCCTGCGTGACAGGCAGGTATTCTAACCGACTGAACTACCGCTCCACCGAATACTTCTGTAACCACCGGTTTAATGCCCCGGTTCACTACGTAATTTGATGCCTGGCAGTTCCCTACTCTCGCATGGGGAGACCCCACACTACCATCGGCGCTACGGCGTTTCACTTCTGAGTTCGGCATGGGGTCAGGTGGGACCACCGCGCTACAGCCGCCAGGCAAATTCTGTTGTCACCCCGCCCGCAGGCGCAGTGACTAATCTGTATCAGAGCTGAAAATCTCTCAAATCCGCCGAAACAGCTTCGGCGTTGTAAGGTTAAGCCTCACGGTTCATTAGTATCGGTTAGCTCAACGCATCGCTGCGCTTACACACCCGACCTATCAACGTCGTCGTCTTCAACGTTCCTTCAGGACTCTCAAGGAGTCAGGGAGAACTCATCTCGGGGCAAGTTTCGTGCTTAGATGCTTTCAGCACTTATCTCTTCCGCATTTAGCTACCGGGCAGTGCCATTGGCATGACAACCCGAACACCAGTGATGCGTCCACTCCGGTCCTCTCGTACTAGGAGCAGCCCCCCTCAATTCTCCAGCGCCCACGGCAGATAGGGACCGAACTGTCTCACGACGTTCTAAACCCAGCTCGCGTACCACTTTAAACGGCGAACAGCCGTACCCTTGGGACCTACTTCAGCCCCAGGATGTGATGAGCCGACATCGAGGTGCCAAACACCGCCGTCGATATGAACTCTTGGGCGGTATCAGCCTGTTATCCCCGGAGTACCTTTTATCCGTTGAGCGATGGCCCTTCCATACAGAACCACCGGATCACTATGACCTGCTTTCGCACCTGCTCGAGCCGTCACTCTCGCAGTCAAGCTAGCTTATGCCATTGCACTAACCTCCTGATGTCCGACCAGGATTAGCTAACCTTCGTGCTCCTCCGTTACTCTTTAGGAGGAGACCGCCCCAGTCAAACTACCCACCAGACACTGTCCGCAACCCGGATTACGGGTCTACGTTAGAACACCAGCCATTAAAGGGTGGTATTTCAAGGATGGCTCCACGCAGACTGGCGTCCACGCTTCAAAGCCTCCCACCTATCCTACACATCAAGGACCAGTGTTCAGTGTCAAGCTATAGTAAAGGTTCACGGGGTCTTTCCGTCTTGCCGCGGGTACACTGCATCTTCACAGCGATTTCAATTTCACTGAGTCTCGGGTGGAGACAGCCTGGCCATCATTACGCCATTCGTGCAGGTCGGAACTTACCCGACAAGGAATTTCGCTACCTTAGGACCGTTATAGTTACGGCCGCCGTTTACCGGGGCTTCGATCAAGAGCTTCGCGTTGCCGCTAACCCCATCAATTAACCTTCCGGCACCGGGCAGGCGTCACACCGTATACGTCCACTTTCGTGTTTGCACAGTGCTGTGTTTTTAATAAACAGTTGCAGCCAGCTGGTATCTTCGACTGATTTCAGCTCCACCCGCAGGGGCTTCACCTACACATCAGCGTGCCTTCTCCCGAAGTTACGGCACCATTTTGCCTAGTTCCTTCACCCGAGTTCTCTCAAGCGCCTTGGTATTCTCTACCTGACCACCTGTGTCGGTTTGGGGTACGATTTGATGTTACCTGATGCTTAGAGGCTTTTCCTGGAAGCAGGGCATTTGTTGCTTCAGCACCGTAGTGCCTCGTCATCACACCTCAGCGTTAGTAAGGCTCCGGATTTACCTGGAACCTCCGCCTACATGCTTAAACCGGGACAACCGTCGCCCGGCCAACATAGCCTTCTCCGTCCCCCCTTCGCAGTAACACCGAGTACAGGAATATTAACCTGTTTCCCATCGACTACGCCTTTCGGCCTCGCCTTAGGGGTCGACTCACCCTGCCCCGATTAACGTTGGACAGGAACCCTTGGTCTTCCGGCGAGCGGGTTTTTCACCCGCTTTATCGTTACTTATGTCAGCATTCGCACTTCTGATACCTCCAGCATGCCTCACAGCACACCTTCGACGGCTTACAGAACGCTCCCCTACCCAACAACACATAGTGTCGCTGCCGCAGCTTCGGTGCATGGTTTAGCCCCGTTACATCTTCCGCGCAGGCCGACTCGACCAGTGAGCTATTACGCTTTCTTTAAATGATGGCTGCTTCTAAGCCAACATCCTGGCTGTCTGTGCCTTCCCACATCGTTTCCCACTTAACCATGACTTTGGGACCTTAGCTGGCGGTCTGGGTTGTTTCCCTCTTCACGACGGACGTTAGCACCCGCCGTGTGTCTCCCGTGATAACATTCTCCGGTATTCGCAGTTTGCATCGGGTTGGTAAGCCGGGATGGCCCCCTAGCCGAAACAGTGCTCTACCCCCGGAGATGAATTCACGAGGCGCTACCTAAATAGCTTTCGGGGAGAACCAGCTATCTCCCGGTTTGATTGGCCTTTCACCCCCAGCCACAGGTCATCCGCTAATTTTTCAACATTAGTCGGTTCGGTCCTCCAGTTAGTGTTACCCAACCTTCAACCTGCCCATGGCTAGATCACCGGGTTTCGGGTCTATACCCTGCAACTTAACGCCCAGTTAAGACTCGGTTTCCCTTCGGCTCCCCTATACGGTTAACCTTGCTACAGAATATAAGTCGCTGACCCATTATACAAAAGGTACGCAGTCACACCACAAGGGTGCTCCCACTGCTTGTACGTACACGGTTTCAGGTTCTTTTTCACTCCCCTCGCCGGGGTTCTTTTCGCCTTTCCCTCACGGTACTGGTTCACTATCGGTCAGTCAGGAGTATTTAGCCTTGGAGGATGGTCCCCCCATATTCAGACAGGATACCACGTGTCCCGCCCTACTCTTCGAGTTCACAGCAAGTGTATCTTCGTGTACGGGAGTATCACCCTGTACCCTGCGACTTTCCAGACGCTTCCACTGACACACATGCTGATTCAGACTCCGGGCTGCTCCCCGTTCGCTCGCCGCTACTGGGGGAATCTCGGTTGATTTCTTTTCCTCAGGGTACTTAGATGTTTCAGTTCCCCTGGTTCGCTTCGTTAAGCTATGTATTCACTTAACGATAGTGTGACGAGTCACACTGGGTTTCCCCATTCGGAAATCGTCGGTTATAACGGTTCATATCACCTTACCGACGCTTATCGCAGATTAGCACGTCCTTCATCGCCTCTGACTGCCTAGGCATCCACCGTGTACGCTTGGTCGCTTAACCTCACAACCCGAAGATGTTTCACTTCATGATTGCGAAAATTTGAGAGACTCTGACACACCGCTTATCTGCTCTTGTTTACGGAGAACAGACACGGCGTGTCGTTTCAATTTTCAGCTTGATCCAGATTTTTAAAGAGCAAAACTTCGCAGCGCACCTTCTCAGGTACACTCTGAAGTTTTCTTGTTGTCGCAGTAAAGGATGGTGGAGCTATGCGGGATCGAACCGCAGACCTCCTGCGTGCAAGGCAGGCGCTCTCCCAGCTGAGCTATAGCCCCATCGTAGTTAATCTCTTCAAATTTGCATCGCAAATTTGGTAGGCCTGAGTGGACTTGAACCACCGACCTCACCCTTATCAGGGGTGCGCTCTAACCACCTGAGCTACAAGCCTGCAGAGATTTTTACTGCTGTTTTTTCATCAGACAATCTGTGTGAGCACTGCAAAGGCAGGTTCTTTAAGGTAAGGAGGTGATCCAACCGCAGGTTCCCCTACGGTTACCTTGTTACGACTTCACCCCAGTCATGAATCACAAAGTGGTAAGCGCCCTCCCGAAGGTTAAGCTACCTACTTCTTTTGCAACCCACTCCCATGGTGTGACGGGCGGTGTGTACAAGGCCCGGGAACGTATTCACCGTAGCATTCTGATCTACGATTACTAGCGATTCCGACTTCATGGAGTCGAGTTGCAGACTCCAATCCGGACTACGACGCACTTTATGAGGTCCGCTTGCTCTCGCGAGGTCGCTTCTCTTTGTATGCGCCATTGTAGCACGTGTGTAGCCCTACTCGTAAGGGCCATGATGACTTGACGTCATCCCCACCTTCCTCCAGTTTATCACTGGCAGTCTCCTTTGAGTTCCCGGCCTAACCGCTGGCAACAAAGGATAAGGGTTGCGCTCGTTGCGGGACTTAACCCAACATTTCACAACACGAGCTGACGACAGCCATGCAGCACCTGTCTCAGAGTTCCCGAAGGCACCAAAGCATCTCTGCTAAGTTCTCTGGATGTCAAGAGTAGGTAAGGTTCTTCGCGTTGCATCGAATTAAACCACATGCTCCACCGCTTGTGCGGGCCCCCGTCAATTCATTTGAGTTTTAACCTTGCGGCCGTACTCCCCAGGCGGTCGACTTAACGCGTTAGCTCCGGAAGCCACTCCTCAAGGGAACAACCTCCAAGTCGACATCGTTTACGGCGTGGACTACCAGGGTATCTAATCCTGTTTGCTCCCCACGCTTTCGCACCTGAGCGTCAGTCTTTGTCCAGGGGGCCGCCTTCGCCACCGGTATTCCTCCAGATCTCTACGCATTTCACCGCTACACCTGGAATTCTACCCCCCTCTACAAGACTCTAGCCTGCCAGTTTCGAATGCAGTTCCCAGGTTGAGCCCGGGGATTTCACATCCGACTTGACAGACCGCCTGCGTGCGCTTTACGCCCAGTAATTCCGATTAACGCTTGCACCCTCCGTATTACCGCGGCTGCTGGCACGGAGTTAGCCGGTGCTTCTTCTGCGAGTAACGTCAATCACTGTGGTTATTAACCACAATGCCTTCCTCCTCGCTGAAAGTACTTTACAACCCGAAGGCCTTCTTCATACACGCGGCATGGCTGCATCAGGCTTGCGCCCATTGTGCAATATTCCCCACTGCTGCCTCCCGTAGGAGTCTGGACCGTGTCTCAGTTCCAGTGTGGCTGGTCATCCTCTCAGACCAGCTAGGGATCGTCGCCTAGGTGAGCCATTACCCCACCTACTAGCTAATCCCATCTGGGCACATCTGATGGCAAGAGGCCCGAAGGTCCCCCTCTTTGGTCTTGCGACATTATGCGGTATTAGCTACCGTTTCCAGTAGTTATCCCCCTCCATCAGGCAGTTTCCCAGACATTACTCACCCGTCCGCCGCTCGTCACCCGAGAGCAAGCTCTCTGTGCTACCGCTCGACTTGCATGTGTTAGGCCTGCCGCCAGCGTTCAATCTGAGCCATGATCAAACTCTTCAATTTAAGTTTGATGCTCGTGAATTAAACTTCGTAATGAATTACGTATGTTCACTCAGAGACTTGGTATTCATTTATCGTCTTGCGACGTTAAGAATCCATGTCACTTTGAGTGCCCACACAGATTGTCTGATAAATTGTTAAAGAGCAGTGCAACGCGGCTTTCGCTCACCGTTGCGAGGTCCCGTATAATACGTTTTCCTCATTCAGAGTCAAGCAATTATTTTTCGCTTTTCTCCGTCGGCATTCATCGCTGAAGCCTGCTGTCACGGCGGTTTGTAATCCGTTGTTCCGTGTCAGTGGAGGCGCATTATAGGGAGTTCTCCGGCAGTGACAAGAGCTAATTTAAAAAAATCTTTCAACCGTCTTTTTTTTGCTCAAAAACGTGCTATAGCGCTAGTTTTTCGAGCGTTTCGAAGCCGTAACGCTGCAAAACGGGTAAAAGTTGCTCAGTCTCAGCAGTCAATGCCATGCAATAAGCGACATTCGCGTCGGCAGATTTTGCATCTGGCGCTTCATGTTCAAGTAGCCACGCAGTGCGACGAGCGATAGCCGCGCCCGAATCCACCAGTCGGGTACCTTCCGGCAGTACGGCAAGCAGCTCTTCCTGCAATAAAGGGAAATGCGTGCAGCCCAGCACTACCGTGTCTGGCGGCTCCGCCATACGCAGCCAGGGACGCAGAATACGGCGCAGCTCTTCCAGCGACACCGGTTGACCGTGCAGTTTCGCTTCTGCCATCTCCACCAGCTCGGCAGACCCTAACATCGCGATCTGACATTCATTGGCAAAGCGTTCGATCAGTTCGCGGGTATAGGGGCGCTTCACCGTACCGCGCGTTGCCAGCAATCCCACCACACCATTCGCCGTCAGGCGCGCCGCAGGTTTAATCGCAGGCACCACGCCGACAACCGGGAACGGGAATTTTTCGCGTAAGGCGGGGAGGGAAACCGTACTCGCCGTATTACAGGCAATCACCGCCAGTGCGAGAGGGTAATGCTGTTGTACGGCGGTGACGATTTCAACGACGCGTTCGACGATAAACGCTTCGCTCTTTTCCCCATACGGAAAAGCCACATTATCGAATGCATAGATGTAATGAAGATCCGGCAGGAGATGTCGAATCTCATCATAGACTGAAAGCCCACCGACACCGGAGTCAAACACCAGTACGGTGGGACGTGGGTCAGAAGGTGTAGCTGCCAGACAAGGTGTATTCCCGTCCTGCAGTTTCGTAGCCATAAACTGTCTCGTAGTCTTTATCGAACAGGTTGGCGATTTTACCACGAACTGTAAGGTGAGAGGTGACAGGATATGAAACTGCGAGATCCCACAGGCTTACGCCGCCCATTTTTACTCTGCGAGACGGGTACGAACTGAAGTCATCGTCATAACGGGTACCCAGGTAGCGATAGGCCAGATTCCAGTCGAGATCCCACACCTGCGTATCCAGCTGGTACTTCACCTGCTGCTTCGAACGGCGAGCGAGCACTTCGTTGGTTTTGGCATTCCGCGGATCAACATAGTCATAAGAAATCTGATGCCCTACCGGCCCGGTATCGAACTGGGCCGTGGCTTCGATGCCTTTGATGCGCGCTTTATTAACGTTGTAATAACGGAACGTGCGCGGGTCGCTGCTGATCAGGTTGTCAATATCGTTACGATAACCCGATACACGCCAGGTCACCGGGCCGGTCAGCCCCTCGAAGCCGCCTTCCCACTGCTTGCTCTCTTCCGGCTTCAGGTCCGGGTTGCCATAGCTCGAACTATGGATCTGGCTCATGGTCGGCGCTTTATAGGCCGTGCCGTAGGAAGCGATGATCCGGTAACCGTCGATAAACTCCCATCCGGCGCTGGTCTGCCAGGTGTTATGGTTACCAAAGTTAGAGTTATCATCATTACGCGCTGCGGCTTCCAGGGTGACGCTATCGAACTGCTGCATGGCAGACAGGAATACGCCGGTGTTGCGCTGGTCGTAGCCTTTCTCCAGATAACCCGTTCCTGCCTGGGTTTTTTGCTTCTGCCAGTCCAGACCAGCACCGATATTGCCGTGACCAACTGTGACGGTGTTCATCCACTGGGTGGTGTACTGCTTAACATCATCCATGGTAGCGGAAGAAGCATACCGGCCTTTGCTCGGATCGTAGTTCTGGTCTTTACTGCGACCGTAACCGGCTACCAGCTGCGTCTGATAGATCCCCTGGTTATAGCGCAGACCGGTGTCCCAGTTCTGGCTGTAAAGCTGACGGGTGTCCGGGCGACCATCAATACCCGTTGCGCCATAGCTATCATAGCCGTCATACGCGGTGCGGTTGTCATAACCGAGCCCACGCACGAAACCGCTCAGGTTGTCGGTGATCTGCTGCTCAACAGAGCCAAATAACGACTTACTCATAAAGCCGTCGCGATCGGGCTGGCGTGGCGCATCGGCCGCATCGATATCGAAGCCGCGGGTGTACGTGTAATTGCCAGCCATGGTGATTTTGGTTTTATCCAGTACCTGCTGGAATGAACCATCGTAGGATTGATAGCCTTTCGAGCCGACGCTGGCGGTGATTTCCGCCCCTGGCTTGTCCCGACCCGTAATGATGTTAATCACGCCGCCAATCGCATCCGAACCATACAGGGCCGAGCGCGGGCCACGAATGTATTCGACACGCTGAATGAGCGAAACGGGGATTTGGCTGAGATCAGGTGAGTTACTGATCCCGGCGTTATTCAGTGGAATACCGTCGATCAGCACCAGCACATGACGGGATTCCGTCCCGCGAATAAAGGTAGAGGAGTTGGCACCCATGCCGCCGCTTTGGGCGATATCCACACCCGGTAAGCGTGACATGACTTCAACGACGCTTTTTGCCTGCCAGCGTTCAATATCTTCCCGGGTAACAACGGAGCTGGGAGCCAGAACGGTATTAGCCGGTTGTGCAACACGGTTTGCCGTCACCACCAACGCGTCTGCGCTATCCTGCGCCCAGCCCGAAAATGCCGTGACGGAAAGCGCCGTCAGCAGCGATACTTTTTTAATCATTGTAAAAGCATCCACAATATAAGAAGGATGCCGCAGGCCTCACCCATAGCACGCGATGATGAAACCAAATGCGACGTGATCCCGGCAGGTCTTCGGGCTAGGTGGCTTTAGAAGGATGAAGACTTCCCATTTTCACAGTGTCTACAGCTCTCATCCCGCCAGTCTTTACCGCTGCGCGTCAGCTCCAGATTTGCACTGGATTCCCTTTTCACTCAAAAGAGACCGGAAACATAATGCTACATTTAGACACGTATAGATGTCCAGACTGCCGTTAACCATTAAGGCTGGACATCCCCTGCACAATCCCTACAATCCCCGCGTAATTCATCATCAATCAGGAAGCATCATGACCCCCGAACACCTCCCGACAGAACAGTACGACGCGCAACTGGCAGAGAAAGTCGTCCGTCTGCAAAGTATGATGACGCCTTTTGCTGCGCCTGCGCCTGAGGTGTTCCGCTCCCCGGTCAGCCACTACCGTATGCGTGCCGAATTCCGCATCTGGCACGACGGCGACGACCTGTATCACATCATTTTCGATCAGCAGACCAAAAGCCGTATCCGCGTGGACAGTTTCCCGGCGGCCAGCGAGCTGATTAACCAGTTAATGACGCTGATAATGGACGGCGTGCGCAATAATCCGCTGCTGCGCCATAAGCTGTTCCAGATTGACTACCTGACCACCCAAAGCAATCAGGCCATTGTCTCCCTGCTGTACCATAAAGCGCTGAATGACGAGTGGCGCCAGGCCGCAGAAGCCCTGCGTGATGCGCTGCGCGCGCAGAATATCAACGTGCACCTGATTGGCCGCGCGACAAAAACCAAAATCACGCTGGATCAGGATTTCATCGATGAGCGCCTGCCGGTAGCGGGCAAAGAGATGATTTATCGCCAGGTTGAGAACAGCTTTACTCAGCCGAACGCGGCAATGAACGTGCAGATGCTGGAATGGGCGCTGAAGGCTACTGAAGGTTCAACCGGCGATCTGCTGGAGCTGTACTGCGGTAACGGTAACTTCTCGCTGGCGCTGGCGCGTAACTTTAATCGCGTACTGGCTACCGAAATCGCCAAACCGTCGGTCGCTTCCGCACAGTACAACATCGCGGCGAACCACATTGATAATGTGCAGATCGTTCGCATGTCGGCGGAAGAGTTTACTCAGGCGATGAACGGCGTGCGGGAGTTTAACCGTCTGCAGGGGATTGATCTGAAGAGCTACCAGTGTGAGACGATTTTCGTCGATCCGCCGCGCAGCGGGCTGGACAGCGAAACCGAGAAGATGGTGCAGGCATACCCGCGTATTCTGTATATCTCCTGTAACCCGGAGACCTTATGCAAGAACCTGGAAACATTAAGCCAGACGCACAAGGTTGAACGTCTGGCATTGTTCGATCAGTTCCCGTATACGCACCATATGGAGTGCGGCGTATTACTGACGGCCCGGTAAGTCGTATTGCCGGGTGGCGCTGCGCTTACCCGGCCTACAAAACCGTTACTCTGGCAGTTGCTGCTTACGGTTACGCATTTTAAAGCCGATCCAGAAGACCAGCGCTACCGACAGCACCGCTGGCAGGAAGTTAGAGCCAATGTCCGGGTACTCTGCACGCACCACGGTGCTATACAGCAGGACACCCAGCACAAAGAACGCCGCCGACAATGCCGGTAACCCCACCGGCATGGTGCGATTCTGATAACGCTGATGCAGACAGTACACCGTCAGCACCAGAGAGATCATCGGGAAAACCGAGAACGGTACAATAGAGCTAAAAATCGCTGCAAAGGTACCGTTAATGGATAAGCCAGCGATCAATGCCAGCAACAATGTTCCTTTATCCTGTCCTGTCTGTTTCATTACTCACCTTTCACTCATCGGATTGATGCGCCAGTTTTTCTTGTTCACGGCGATACCAGTAATACGCTCCCTTAGAGATCATCCGCAGTTGCAATACCAGTCGCTCTTCGAGTTGCTTGCGTTGTTCAACGCTTACATCCAGTGCTTCGGCGCCCGCACTGAAGACTATTGTCACCATCGCCTCGGCCTGCGCTTCAGTGAAGGCGCGCGGCATATGGTTTTCGAGTTCAAGATAGTCGGCAAGTTCCGCAATAAAATGCTGAATCTCACGCGCCACGGCGGCACGAAACGCGGCCGAGGTACCCGAGCGTTCCCGCAACAGTAAACGAAATGCGTTAGGATTGTTGCCGATAAACTCCATAAAGGTGGAAACGGAGGTGCGGATCACGCTGCCCCCTTTGGCGATACGCTGACGCGCCTGGCGCATCAGCTGGCGGAGCATCAGCCCGCTCTCATCCACCATGGTCAGACCCAGTTCATCTACGTCACGGAAGTGACGGTAGAAAGAGGTAGGCGCAATCCCGGCTTCGCGTGCGACTTCGCGCAGGCTCAGACTGGCAAAACTTCGCTCGGCACTCAGTTGACTGAATGCGGCTTCTACCAGCGAACGCCGGGTTTTCTCTTTTTGTTGTGCTCTTACGCCCATCACGATAGTTGAATCCTTCCAAAGGCCCGCTGGCACTATACCAGAGAATAAAATTAATCGGTTTACCTGGCTTACAGAATGAGGGTTTCCATGTTGTTTGTGCTCCATCACGCGAAAAGAGCACAACGATAATTGGGTTATCCTGCCAATGATGTTACTATTCTGTTGCTTTTATGTATAAGAACAGGTAAGCCTTACCATGTCACATTCCTACGATTACGACGCAATAGTTATTGGTTCCGGCCCCGGCGGCGAAGGCGCTGCTATGGGACTGGTAAAACAGGGAGCCAGAGTAGCGGTCATTGAGCGCTACCATAACGTTGGCGGCGGCTGTACCCACTGGGGCACCATCCCTTCCAAAGCCCTCCGCCACGCCGTCAGCCGCATTATTGAATTCAATCAGAACCCTCTTTACAGCGATCACTCCCGTCTTCTCCGCTCCTCTTTTGCCGATATCCTGAATCATGCGGATACCGTGATTAATCAGCAGACGCGGATGCGCCAGGGTTTTTATGAGCGCAACCACTGTGAAATTCTGCAGGGCAGCGCACATTTCGTTGATGATCACACGCTGGCGCTGGAGTGTCATGACGGTTCCGTCGAGACCATCACCGCCGAGAAATTTGTGATCGCCTGTGGCTCGCGCCCGTACCGTCCGGCCGATGTGGATTTCTCCCACCCGCGCGTTTACGACAGCGACTCCATTCTGAGCCTGCACCACGAGCCGCGCCACGTGCTGATCTACGGCGCCGGGGTGATCGGCTGTGAATATGCTTCCATCTTCCGCGGCATGAACGTCAAAGTTGACCTGATCAACACCCGCGACCGTCTGCTGGCGTTCCTCGATCAGGAGATGTCCGACTCGCTCTCGTATCACTTCTGGAACAGCGGCGTCGTCATTCGTCACAACGAAGAGTACGAGAAGATCGAACCCTGCGATGATGGCGTGATCATGCACCTGAAGTCCGGCAAAAAGCTGAAAGCAGACTGCCTGCTGTATGCCAACGGCCGTACAGGTAATACCGATTCGCTGGCGCTGGAAAACATCGGCCTGACCACCGACAGTCGTGGACAGCTCAAGGTCAACAGCATGTATCAGACCGCCCTGCCGCATATCTATGCCGTGGGTGACGTGATTGGTTATCCAAGCCTGGCGTCAGCGGCGTATGACCAGGGGCGCATTGCCGCTCAGGCGCTGGTGAAAGGTGAAGCGACGGCCCATCTGATTGAAGATATCCCGACCGGCATTTACACCATTCCGGAGATCAGCTCAGTCGGTAAAACCGAACAGCAGCTGACGGCCATGAAGGTGCCTTACGAGGTGGGTCGTGCCCAGTTTAAACATCTGGCACGGGCGCAAATCGTCGGGATGAGCGTGGGTACGCTGAAGATCCTGTTCCATCGCGAAACGAAAGAGATCCTCGGCATTCACTGCTTCGGTGAGCGTGCGGCGGAAATCATTCACATCGGCCAGGCGATCATGGAGCAAAAAGGTGGCGGTAACACCATCGAATACTTTGTTAATACCACCTTTAACTACCCGACCATGGCGGAAGCCTATCGGGTAGCGGCGCTGAACGGCTTAAACCGCCTGTTTTAACGCACTGTCGAAACGGCCATCCATCGAACTGCGGATGGCCTCTGCCAGCTGCTCATAGCGGCTGCGCAGCGGCGACCCCGGACGATAGACCAGACCAATAGTACGACGTGGCTCCGGCTTGATGCACGGCAGATAAACCACTCCATCGCGACGACGCTCCGGCGGCACTGACAGCGCGGGCAGCAGTGTAATACCGCTTCCTGCCGCCACCATGTTGCGCAGCGTTTCCAGGCTGGTTGCACGGAAGTGGGTATCTTCATCGGCACCCGCTTCAAAACAGAAGCCCATCGCCTGATCGCGCAGGCAGTGGCCATCTTCCAGCATCAGCAGTTTTTCACCGGCCAGATCGGCCATCGGCACACGATCGCGGTTTGCCCACGGGTGATCCTCGTAGATCGCCAGCATCATCGGCTCGTCAAACAGCGGCACTTCGATAAAGGCTTCACTCTCTTTGACCAGCGCCAGAATGGCACAGTCGAGCTTACCGCTATCTAACTGCGCCAGCAGCTGATGGGTTTGCGCTTCGTGCAGGTACATTTCGAGTTTCGGGAAGGTCTGATGCAGCATCGGAATAATTTGCGGCAACAGGTACGGGCCAACGGTTGGGATCAGGCCAATATGCAGCGGGCCGGACATGGTCTCCCCCTGCTGGCTTGCCATTTCCTTGAGCACTTTGACCTCGCGCAGTACGGTGCGCGCCTGATCCACCAGCAGAAGACCTGCCTGGGTGAACAGCACTTTACGACTGGTGCGCTCCAGCAGCATCACACCCAGTTCGTCTTCCAGCTTACGGATCTGACCGCTAAGCGTAGGCTGACTGACGTGGCAGGAATCTGCCGCGCGGCGAAAATGGCGGTGTTCAGCTAATGCGACCAGGTATTCAAGATCACGAATATTCATTATTCATCCTCCGTCGCCACGATAGTTCATGGCGATAGATAGCATAGCAACGAACGATTATCCCTATCAAGCGTTCTGTTGAATAATGCATCACAGAGACGAGGCGGCACCGATTACCCTTGAAGTCCCGCCCCGTCTTACGAGTTTCTCTCAAAACTCGAACAACTAAAGCCAACGTGAACTTTTGCGGACCCCGTGGTCCGCTTTTTTTTTGCGTAAAAAAGCCCAACTCGAGGTTGGGCTTCAGTACGTAGGCCGGGTAAGCGAAGCGCCACCCGGCGTTTAAACCGTCATACCAGGCGGTTTTTCGCATCCGCAATCGCCTGCGCCACCTGCTTCGGCGACACGCCGCCTTTCGCCGCACGCTTATCCAGACAGGATTGCAGCGCCAGGATTGGATAAACATCATCGCCAATCACGCTGCTGAATTTCTGCAGGTCGGCCAGCGGCAGATCTTCCAGCGGTTTGCCCTGACGAATGGCCTCAACAACCGCTTCACCGACAATATGGTGCGCCTCACGGAAGGGTACGCCTTTGGCGACCAGGTAATCCGCCAGCTCGGTGGAGTTCGCATAGCCCTGCTGGGCCGCTTCCTGGCAACGCGGGCGTTTCACCTGAATGCCGTCCAGCACCAGCGCCGCCATATGCAGACAGTCCAGCCAGGTGTCGAGCGCGTCGAACAGCCCTTCTTTGTCTTCCTGCATATCTTTGTTGTAGGCCAGCGGGAGCCCTTTCAGGGTCATCATCATGCCGGTCAGCGCGCCCTGCACACGGCCACACTTGCCGCGGATCAGCTCCAGCGCATCCGGGTTTTTCTTCTGCGGCATCAGGGAGGAGCCGGAGGTCACACGATCCGACAGCTCAACAAAACCGGCTTCACCAGAGTTGAAGAAGATCAGGTCTTCGGCAAAGCGCGACAGGTGCACCATACCGATAGAGGCATTGGAAAGCAGCTCCAGCACGTGATCGCGGTCGGACACGCTGTCCAGGCTGTTGCGGGTCGCAGAGGCAAAACCCAGCCAGCCGGCCAGCTGTTCACGGTCAATTTCATAGGCGGTACCGGCCAGCGCGCCGCTGCCCAGCGGGCTCACGTCCAGACGCTTCAGGGTATCCTGCAGACGGCTCTCGTCACGCGCCAGCATTTCAACGTAGGCCAGCGACCAGTGAGCAAAAGTGACAGGCTGCGCACGCTGCAGGTGGGTATAGCCCGGCATCACCGCGTCCTGGTTGTTCTGCGCGGTCTCTACCAGCGCGTTCTGCAGCTGACGATTCGCCGCCAGCAGCTCCACCACGGTATCTTTACACCACAGCTTCAGGTCGGTTGCGACCTGATCGTTACGGCTCCGGCCGGTGTGCAGCTTTTTACCCAGTTGGCCAACTTTGTCGATCAGTTTGCCTTCCACCCAGCTGTGAATATCTTCGGCGTCGCTCTCGAGGATTTGCTGCGGGTTCAGACGCACCTCTTCCAGCAGGTTGTTTAGCGCCTCTTCCAGCTGCAGCTGTTCGTCAGTGGACAGCACGCCCACGGTGACCAGCGCTTTGGACCAGGCCACAGAGCCGACGATATCCTGTTCGGCTAGGCGGTAGTCGAAGCGCAAAGAGTCGTTGAACTGCTTGAACCGCTGATCCGCTGCCTGTGTAAAACGCCCACCCCAAAGTGCCATAACATCGTTCCTTTATTCGTTAGTTCCGCCGGGTGGCGCTTCGCTTACCCGGCCTACGGTCATTCAATAAAAACTTAGGCTAAAATACGCGTGCCAATCGGCGTGCCGTTAAACAGCGCCGGCAGTTGCTCCGCGTTGCGCCAGGAGGCGATATCCACCGGCCGACCCAGCGTGCGGGCGGCATCCAGCGCCGCATTCACTTTCACAATCATGCCGTCGGTAATAATGCCCTGAGCGATCAGCTGTTCGGCTTTCTCAGCCGTCATTTCCGCAATGCGCTGGCCTTTGCCGTCCAGAATACCGCTCACGTCAGAGAGCAGGATCAGGTCAGCACCCAGCGTCGCCGCCAGGGCGGTTGCCGCCTGGTCCGCGTTGACGTTCATTAGATCGCCCTCTTCGGTCACACCGATAGAGCTCACTACTGGCAGAAAACCACCTTCCAGCAGCGTATTAATCAGTTTTGGCGAACCCGGCTGGGCAAGCCCTACATGGCCCAGCTCTTCATCAAGCTGGGTCACTTTCACGCTGTCGCCATCGCCCAGATAAAGGCCAACGGAAGCGATATGGTGTTTCTTCGCCCAGGACAGCAGAGTTTTGTTGGCGGTGCCCGCCAGCGCGCCGGTAATAATATCGATCTGGTCAGCAGGCGTGACGCGTAGGCCGTTCTTCTTTTTCACCGGCAGGTTAAGGCCTTTCATTAACTCATCGACCACACAGCCGCCGCCGTGAACAATCACCAGCGGGCGTTGATGGGATTCGCGATAGTTGACCAGCGCGGTAAACAGACGCTCCAGCGCCTCTTCGCTGTCCAGCAGTACACCACCAAGCTTGATAATTAATGGGTTCATCATCACACCTTAAATAAGAGACTGCGTTTCAGCATAGCCAAAACGAATATTTGCGCACTGCATTGCCTGGGCGGCTGCGCCTTTGAGTAAGTTATCTTCTGCGGCCACCACAATCAGGTGCTCGCCCTGCACGGCGAAGCCGATATCGCAGAACGGCAGGCCGACCACGTTTTTCAGCGCCGGCACGCCTTTGTCATACAGACGCACCAGTGGTTTATCCGCATAGGCCGTCGTGAAGACCGCATTCACCTGGTCTTTAGTCACGCCCGGCTTCAGGCGGCAGGTAATGGTTTCGAGGATCCCGCGCGGGAAGCTGCCCAGATGCGGAGTGAAGATGACATCCGCCCCCAGATGGGTGGTGATTTCCGGGTGATGACGGTGATTGAACACGCCATACGGCTGCAGGCTCACTTCGCAGAAGCTGTTGGAGATAGCGGCCTTGCGCCCCGCTCCGCTGACGCCGCTGGTGGCGTTGATCACCGGCCACTGGTTCAGATCCAGCAGGTCCGCGTCGATCAGCGGCTTCAGAGAGAGCTGCGCTGCCGTCGGGTAGCAACCTGGTACAGCAATCAGGTTCGCTTCTTTCAGCGCATCTGCGCTCCACTCCGCCAGACCATACACCGCTTTTTCAAGCAGGTCCGGGTGCTGGTGGGTGAAGCCATAGTATTTTTCATAGAACGCGGCGTCGTTCACACGGAACGCACCGGAGAGGTCGAATACCACGCAGCCGGCGGCCAGGAACTGCGGCGCCAGGTCGTGGCTGACTTCGTGAGCGGTGGCTAAAAACACCACGTCCACGCCGTCGGTAAACTCGCTGATATCCGACATTGGCTGCAACGGCAGATCGACAATCCCTTTAAGTTGCGGATGTAAATCGGAAATTAACTTTCCTGCATCATTGCTTTGCGCTGAGACAGTCAAAGCGGTTATGGTCATATGAGGATGGCGATTCACGTAGCTTACAAGCTCTGCGCCCGCATAACCGCTAGCGCCTACAATCAGCGTATTCAACATCGGGTTCCTTTATGCTCAACGTTAATGTATTTTTATTCACATTTATTGCATGAATATTGATACTATCACGACCTAAGGTGTGTCAACAATGAAAATGAATTTACCGCCATTTATCGAGATCTACCGCGCCCTGATTGCCACGCCGTCCATCAGCGCAACGGAAGAAGCGCTGGATCAGAGTAATGAGACTTTAATCAATCTGCTGGCGGGATGGTTCAGCGATCTTGGGTTTAAGGTGGAGGTTCAGCCGGTCCCGGGAACCCGTAATAAATTTAACCTGCTCGCCAGTACCGGTCAGGGTGCGGGCGGGCTGCTGCTGGCGGGACATACCGATACCGTGCCGTTTGACGATGGCCGCTGGACGCGCGATCCCTTCACCCTGACCGAGCACGACAATAAGCTCTACGGGCTGGGCACCGCCGACATGAAAGGCTTCTTCGCCTTTATCCTCGACGCGCTGCGTGACGTGGACGTGACAAAACTGAAAAAGCCGCTCTATATTCTGGCGACCGCCGACGAAGAGACCAGCATGGCGGGCGCACGCTACTTCTCTGAAAACACGTCAATTCGCCCGGATTGCGCCATCATCGGCGAGCCGACTTCCCTGCAGCCAATCCGCGCGCACAAAGGCCATATCTCCACGGCAGTACGCGTGCTGGGCCAATCCGGCCACTCCAGCGATCCGGCGCGCGGCGTGAACGCCATCGAGCTGATGCATGACGCCATCGGCCGCATCATGACGCTGCGTGACGACCTGAAGGAGCGTTATCACTACGAGGCCTTCACCGTGCCTTATCCGACGCTGAATCTCGGCAGCCTGCACGGCGGCGATGCCTCCAACCGCATCTGCGCCTGCTGCGAACTGCATATGGACATCCGTCCGCTGCCGGGCATGACGCTTAGCGACCTCGACGGCTTGCTGAATGAAGCGCTGGCGCCGGTGAGCGAGCGCTGGCCGGGTCGTCTGACGGTTTCTGAACTGCATCCGCCGATCCCGGGCTATGAGTGCCCGCCGGACCATCAGCTGGTCGAAGTGGTGGAAAAACTGCTCGGCGAGAAAACCGACGTGGTGAACTACTGCACCGAAGCGCCGTTTATTCAGACCCTCTGTCCGACGCTGGTCCTCGGACCGGGCTCCATCAACCAGGCTCACCAGCCGGATGAGTACCTGGAAACACGCTTTATCAAACCAACCCGTGAGTTAATTACTCAGGTTGTGCATCACTTCTGCTGGCATTAATGACTGCTCCCCTCTCTCACGAGAGGGGAAAAATCTCATGATCTTCGTCACACTCTCATAAGCATCTCTTATCTGACGCAAAGCCAATTAAATTTCGTAAATTGCCCGCATTTATTCGTTTGCTGAACCGTTTTCGCAGCAATTGACGACGGGGGTTTTACGTGGCTTTATAAAGGGAGATGACAAAATAATGTCCGTTAGATGTCTGGCCGGGCATAAACAAAAATGATGGGGTGACTGGGTTTTTATGAACGAACAATATTCCGCGTTGCGTAGTAATGTCAGTATGCTCGGCAAGGTGCTGGGAGATACCATCAAGGATGCGTTGGGCGAGAACATTCTCGATCGCGTTGAAACAATCCGTAAGCTGTCTAAATCTTCCCGTGCCGGTAACGAAGCCAATCGTCAGGAGCTGCTCACCACGCTGCAGAACCTTTCCAACGACGAGCTGCTGCCTGTAGCTCGTGCCTTCAGCCAGTTCCTTAACCTGGCGAATACCGCCGAGCAGTACCACAGCATTTCGCCGAATGGCGAAGGGGCCAGCAACCCGGAAGTGATTGCCCGCACGCTCAGAAAACTCAAGGACCAGCCCGACCTCAACGAAGCGACCATCAAGAAGGCCGTCGAGTCTCTGTCACTGGAGCTGGTGTTAACCGCCCACCCGACCGAGATCACCCGCCGCACCCTGATCCACAAAATGGGTGAAGTGAACAGCTGCCTCAAGCAGCTGGATAACAAAGAGATTGCCGACTACGAACGTAACCAGCTGATGCGCCGTCTGCGCCAGCTGATTGCTCAGTCCTGGCATACCGATGAAATTCGTAAGCACCGCCCAAGCCCGGTTGACGAAGCCAAGTGGGGCTTTGCGGTGGTGGAAAACAGCCTGTGGAAAGGGGTACCTGACTACCTGCGTGAGCTGAATGAACAGCTGGAAGAGAACCTCGGCTATCGCCTGCCGGTGGATTTTGTGCCGGTGCGTTTCACCTCCTGGATGGGCGGCGACCGCGACGGCAACCCGAACGTCACCGCCGAGATCACCCGTCACGTCCTGCTGCTGAGCCGCTGGAAAGCCACCGATCTGTTCCTGAAAGACATTCAGGTGCTGATTTCAGAGCTGTCGATGGTTGAAGCCACGCCGGAACTGCTTGAGCTGGTGGGTGAAGCCGGTGCAACTGAACCTTACCGCTTCCTGCTCAAAAACCTGCGCAGCCAGCTGCTGGCCACTCAGGCCTGGCTGGAAGCGCGCCTTAAGGGCCAACGCCTGCCGAAGCCTGCCGGTCTGCTGAGCCAGAACGAGCAGCTGTGGGAGCCGCTGTACGCCTGTTATCAGTCGCTGCAGGCCTGCGGGATGGGCATCATCGCTAACGGCGAGCTGCTCGATACCCTGCGCCGCGTGAAGTGTTTCGGCGTGCCGCTGGTGCGTATCGATGTGCGTCAGGAGAGCACCCGCCACACCGAGGCGCTGGGCGAACTGACCCGCTACCTCGGCATTGGCGACTACGAAAGCTGGTCAGAAGCTGACAAACAGGCTTTCCTGATCCGCGAACTGAATTCCAAACGTCCGCTACTGCCGCGGAGCTGGGCACCCAGCGAAGAGACCCGCGAAGTGCTCGACACCTGCAAAGCGATCGTCGATGCGCCGAAAGGATCGGTGGCCGCCTATGTGATCTCCATGGCGAAAACCCCGTCCGACGTGCTGGCGGTTCACCTGCTGCTGAAAGAGGCGGGTATCACCTTCGCGCTGCCGGTTGCGCCGCTGTTTGAAACCCTCGACGACCTGAATAACGCTAACGACGTGATGACCCAACTGCTGAATATCGACTGGTATCGCGGCTTTATCCAGGGCAAGCAAATGGTCATGATTGGCTATTCCGACTCCGCAAAAGATGCGGGCGTCATGGCCGCCTCGTGGGCGCAGTATCAGGCCCAGGATGCGCTGATCAAAACCTGCGAAAAGGCCGGGATTGAACTGACCCTGTTCCACGGTCGCGGCGGCTCGATTGGCCGTGGCGGTGCCCCAGCCCATGCGGCCCTGCTCTCCCAGCCGCCGGGCAGCCTGAAAGGCGGCCTGCGTGTGACTGAACAGGGCGAGATGATCCGCTTCAAGTACGGTCTGCCGGAAGTGACCATCAGCAGTCTGTCGCTCTACACCAGCGCGATCCTCGAAGCGAACCTGCTGCCGCCGCCGGAGCCTAAAGACGCCTGGCGCCATATCATGGACGAGCTGTCGGATATCTCCTGCGATATGTATCGCGGCTATGTGCGCGAAAACAAAGACTTTGTGCCTTATTTCCGCTCGGCAACGCCGGAGCAGGAGCTGGGCAAACTGCCGCTGGGTTCACGTCCGGCAAAACGTCGTCCGACCGGCGGCGTGGAGTCCCTGCGTGCTATCCCGTGGATCTTCGCCTGGACGCAGAACCGCCTGATGCTGCCAGCTTGGCTGGGAGCCGGTGCCGCGCTGCAAAAAGTGGTGGAAGATGGCAAACAGAGCGAGCTGGAAACGATGTGTCGCGACTGGCCGTTCTTCTCTACCCGCCTCGGCATGCTGGAAATGGTGTTCTCCAAAGCTGACCTGTGGCTGGCAGAATACTACGATCAGCGTCTGGTGAAACCGGAGCTGTGGGCGCTGGGTAGCGAGCTGCGCGAGCTGCTGGAAGACGATATCAAAGTGGTGCTGGATATCGCCAACGACTCCCATCTGATGGCCGATCTGCCGTGGATTGCCGAGTCTATCCAGCTGCGTAACATCTATACCGACCCGCTGAACGTGCTGCAGGCAGAGCTGCTGTACCGCTCGCGTAAAGCGGAAGAAGAGGGTCTGGAGCCGGATCCACGCGTGGAACAAGCGCTGATGGTCACCATCGCGGGCGTTGCGGCGGGGATGCGTAACACCGGTTAAGGCTTTATGCCCGGCGGCGCTGCGCTTGCACGGGCCTACGATAAGTAGGCCGGGTAAGCGTTAGCGCCACCCGGCACATTTCGGTAGTCTCACTATGCAACACGATATAAATCCTATCCTCACCGATCTGATCAACGGCGTGTCGCCTTTGCGTCAGGTGCATTTTGCTTCTTCGGCCGAACAGATCCCCCACGCCTCTCCTCGTCTGATGATTGTGCCTGAGGGCCAGACCCATGACGCGGTGTTCTCTTCATCCGGGCATGTTCCTCTGCAACCCACAACCTGTCTCAGCATCAGCTTCGGTAAGCAACAGCTGACGATCCAGCTACAGCGTGACGCCACCGTTTTATGCCAGCAGCAGGTCGCCAGGCGCGGGCCGAGAACGGGTGCTTTTCTACTGCAAACGCTGGCCGAATTGCAGATGCAGCCGGATGAGCAGGAAACCGCCAGGCTGGTGGTCTTAAGTCTGCTCAGCCACTGTCGCGATCTGCTGGGCAGCGATATCCACACGGCTTCCCGCAGCCGGGCGCTGTTTGAAGCCATTCGGACGTATATCGAAGAACACCATGACTCAGCCCTTACCCGCGAGTCGGTAGCGCAGGCGTTTTACATTTCACCGAACTACCTTTCGCATCTTTTTCAAAAGACCGGCAGCGTTGGGTTCAATGAATATCTGACAAAGACCCGTCTCGAACATGCCCGGCAGTTACTCAAAGGCTACGACCTAAAAATTAAAGAGATCGCCACACACTGCGGCTTTACGGACAGCAACTACTTCTGCCGCCTGTTTCGCAAGCACACCGAGCGCTCGCCCTCGGAATATCGCCGCCAGTATCACAGCCATCTTACCGCCAAAAACTAGCATTGTGATCCCTCTCTCACTTCGCTAAGGACCTTACATTTGTCCAGTATTTAGCAAAATTGACCTCTGGTTCCCCCCGTCCGGCCCGCCGTATCCTTAATTCAGACCTGGAGACTTAAGGAAAAATAATGGAACTGTATCTGGATACCGCCAACGTGGCGGACGTTGAACGCCTGGCGCAAATCTTCCCGATTGCAGGCGTAACCACCAACCCGAGCATTATTGCCGCCAACGGCGAATCCATCTGGGACGTGCTGCCGCGCCTGCAAAACGCTATCGGTCCGGACGGCATTCTGTTTGCCCAGACCATGAGCCGTGATGCACCGGGCATGATCGCCGAGGCCAGACAGCTGAGTAAGGCTATCCCCGGTCTTGTGGTCAAAGTCCCGGTGACTGCGCAGGGGCTTATCGCCATTAAAACCCTTAAAAAAGAGAAAATTACCACCCTCGGCACCGCGGTTTACAGCGCTTCACAAGGGTTGCTGGCCGCGCTGGCCGGAGCGAAATATATCGCGCCGTACGTCAATCGCGTGGATGCCCAGGGCGGCGACGGGATCCGCACGGTGCAGGAGCTGCAAAGCCTGCTGGAAATGCACGCGCCGGAGAGCAAGGTGCTAGCCGCCAGCTTCAAAACCCCGCGTCAGGCGCTGGACTGCCTGCTCGCCGGCTGCGAAGCAATCACCCTGCCCACCGATGTCGCGCAGCAAATGCTCAATACTCCCGCCGTAGAGTCGGCCATCGACAAGTTTGAGCAGGACTGGAACAACGCGTTTGGTAACCTCATGCTCTAAGGGAGACACAGTATGGACCGTATTATTCAATCACCCGGAAAATACATTCAGGGTGCCGATGTGCTGACCCGCCTCGGCGATTATCTCAAGCCGCTGGCGGCACGCTGGCTGGTTGTTAGCGATAAATTTGTGCTGGGATTTGCTGAAGAGACGCTGCGTCAGAGCTTCGAACAAGCACAACTGTATGTCGAAATTGCGCCCTTCGGCGGCGAATGTTCGCAAAATGAGATCGACCGGCTGCGTGAGCTGGCGAAAAATGCCGATTGCCAGGCTATTCTCGGCATCGGTGGCGGTAAGACGCTGGATACCGCAAAAGCGCTGGCGCACTTTATGGATGTCCCGGTCGCCATCGCCCCGACCATTGCCTCTACCGATGCGCCCTGCAGCGCGCTTTCCGTGATCTACACCGACAGCGGCGAGTTCGATCGCTATCTGATGCTGCCGCACAACCCGAACATGGTGATTGTGGATACGAAAGTGGTGGCAGGGGCTCCTGCACGCCTGCTGGCTGCCGGGATTGGCGACGCGCTGGCGACCTGGTTTGAAGCCCGGGCCTGCTCACGCAGCGGCGCAACCACCATGGCGGGTGGCAAGTGCACCCAGGCCGCGCTGGCGCTGGCCGAGCTATGCTACAACACGCTGGTTGAAGAGGGCGAAAAAGCGATGCTGGCGGCGGAGCAGCATGTGGTGACCCCGGCCCTTGAGCGGGTGATTGAAGCCAATACCTATCTCAGCGGCGTCGGTTTTGAAAGCGGCGGCCTGGCAGCGGCACATGCGATCCACAACGGTCTGACCGCCATACCGGATGCCCATCATTACTACCACGGCGAGAAAGTGGCCTTTGGCACCCTGACCCAGCTGGTGCTGGAGAACGCCCCGGTGGAAGAGATCGAAACCGTCGCGGCCTTATGTCACAGCGTGGGGCTGCCCATTACCCTGGCGCAGCTGGATATCACTGCCGATATCCCGGCTAAAATGCGCTTAGTGGCGACTGCGTCCTGTGCGAAAGATGAAACCATCCACAACATGCCGGGCGGTGCAACGCCGGACCAGGTGTATGCCGCGCTGTTGGTTGCCGACCAGTATGGTCAGCGCTTCCTGCAGGAATGGGAGTAGCCATTATTGCCGGGTGGCGGCTTCGCCTTACCCGGCCTACAAAACCCGTAGGCCCGTGCAAGCGCAGCGCCGCCGGGCAAAAAAATCCCCGCCGAAGCGGGGATTTTCTGGTTTACAGCAGATCAAACCGGTCGAGGTTCATCACTTTCACCCATGCCGCCACAAAGTCCTTCACGAACTTCTCGTGGGCATCGCTGCTGGCATAAACCTCAGCCAGGGCGCGCAGCACGGAGTTGGAACCAAACACTAGGTCAGCACGGCTCGCCAGGTATTTCACGTCCCCGCTCACGCGGTCGCGGCCTTCAAACAGCTCGCTGGACTCGTCGGTGGCCTTCCACTGGGTGCCCATATCCAGCAGATTGACGAAGAAGTCCGTGCTGAGTACGCCCACGCGATCGGTAAAGACACCGCTCTTACCGCCATCGAAGTTAGCGCCCAGCACGCGCAGCCCGCCCAGCAGCACCGTCATCTCTGGCGCGGTCAGCGTCAGCTGCTGCGCTTTATCAATCAGCAACGATTCGGTGGTCGACACGTCGATCGCCGCCCGGTAGTTACGGAAACCATCGGCAACCGGCTGCAGCAGCGTAAACATGCCGATATCGGTCTGATCCTGGCGCGCGTCAACCCGGCCCGGCGTAAAGGGCACGGTGATGTTGACGCCAGCGGCTTTGGCCGCCTGCTCAACGCCCACCACACCCGCCAGCACGATGATGTCAGCCAGGGACGCCTTATGCGCCGATTTATAAATACCTTCCAGCACCGGCAGCACGCGCGCGGCTACGGCGTTGACATCCCAGCTGCGCTGCGGTGCCAGCGCCAGACGGGCACCGTTGGCCCCACCACGCTTATCGCCACCACGGAAGGTGGATGCCGAGGCCCATGCCACCGACACCAGCTCGCTGACCGAGAGCCCGGAAGCCGCAATATCCTCTTTCAGGCTTTGAATATCTTCCGCGGTCGGATGGAAGAACGGCTGTGGCAGCGGATCCTGCCAAATCAGCTCTTCTTTCGGCACTTCCGGCCCGATATAACGTGCAATCGGCCCCATATCTCGGTGGGTCAGTTTGAACCACGCCCGGGCGAAGGCTTCGTTAAAGGCCTGCGGATCGTTAAGGAAACGTCGGGAAATCTTGTCGAATTCAGGATCGAAACGCAGCGTCAGGTCGGTAACCAGCATGGTCGGTTTACGTTTTTTCGACGGGTCGAAGGGATCGGGCATGATTTCCGGCGCATTCGACGCTTCGAACTGGATAGCACCTGCCGGACTGCGGGTCTGCACCCAGTCGTATTTATACAGGTTCTCAAAGAAGTAGTTGCTCCACTGGGTCGGCGTCTGGGACCAGATCACTTCCAGACCGGAGGTAATGGTGTCGGCACCGAAACCGCTGCCGTGTGTACTGGCCCAGCCCAGGCCCTGCGCTTCAAGCGGGCCGCCTTCCGGATCGATACCCACGTGGGTCGCTTCCCCGGCACCGTGAGTTTTACCCAGCGTATGACCTCCGGCAATCAGCGCGACGGTCTCTTCATCGTTCATCCCCATGTTGCCGAAGGTGGCGCGGATCGCCGCCGCCGCAGATAGCGGTTCACCGCTGGCGTTTGGCCCTTCCGGGTTCACGTAGATCAGCCCCATCTCGGTGGCGCCAACGGCGCTTTTCGCCAGGCTTTCGGGATGACGATGCTCGAGCCAGGCTTTCTCATCGCCCCAGTTAACGTCCAGATCCGGCTCCCAGACGTCTTCACGCCCGGCACCAAAGCCAAAGGTACGGAAGCCGGAGTTCTCCAGCGCCACGTTACCGGCAAGAATAAACAGATCAGCCCAGGAGATTTTCTGCCCATATTTTTGCTTGATCGGCCACAGCAGACGACGCGCCTTATCGAGGCTGACGTTATCCGGCCAGGAGTTGAGAGGAGAGAAACGCTGTTGACCCCGGCCCGCGCCGCCGCGTCCGTCCACGGAGCGGTAGGTCCCCGCGCCGTGCCACGCCATACGGATGAACAGACCGGCGTAGCTGCCCCAGTCCGCAGGCCACCACGGCTGGGAATCGGTGAGCAGGGCTTTCAGATCGCCTTTCAGGGCGGAGTAGTCTAATTTGCTGAATTCTTTGCGGTAGTTGAAGTCTTTGCCTAGCGGGTTGGAACGTTCGGAGTGCTGATTAAGAAGGTCGATACGAAGCTGTTTGGGCCACCAGTCCCGGCTGTTGGTGCCGGCACCCGCGCTCTTGTCATAACTGCCCTGATGGAAAGGGCACTTACCTGAATTCTGATTCTCGTCGGACGTACTCATCGCTCTGCTCCCTCTATGGTTTTATCGTTAGGATATACACCACCGGGAACAAGAGATAATTGAAACCATCCACAGATTTGATAGTTAATACCGTTGATATCTGCCTGAAATATAAAAGCCCCCATATTATTGAGGGCTTTGCCGTTACAGACCCGGGCGAACCCCCAGCGTATGGCAGATCGCGTAGCTCATTTCGGCGCGGTTAAGGGTATAAAAATGGAAATCTTTCACCCCTTCGCGGCTTAAAATCTTCACCATATCCATGGCGATATTGGCCCCCACCAGCTTGCGGGTTTCGGCGTCATCGTCCAGGCCTTCGTACATCTTCGCCATCCACAGCGGGATACGCACGTTGGTCATGTCGGCAAATTTCTTCGCCTGCTTGAAGTTAGAGACCGGCAGAATGCCCGGAATAATTTCAACGTCGATACCGGCAGAGACGCAACGGTCGCGGAAGCGCAGATAGCTTTCGACATCAAAGAAGAACTGGGTGATGGCGCGGTTGGCGCCGGCATCCACTTTGCGTTTCAGGTTGAGCAGATCTGCCTGGGCGCTTTTCGCTTCCGGGTGCACTTCCGGGTAAGCCGCCACGGAGATGTCGAAGTCGCCCACCTCTTTCAGCAACGCCACCAGATCGGTCGCGTACATGTCCGGCTTACCGCTGCCCGGCGGCAGGTCGCCGCGCAGGGCCACGATGTGACGGATGCCGTTGTTCCAGTAATCCTGGGCGATAGTGCGCAGTTCGTCGCGGGTGGCGTCGATACAGGTCAGATGCGGCGCGGCTTCCAGACCGGTACGATCCTTAATGCCTTTGATGATGCTGTGCGTGCGGTCGCGCTCGCCGGAGTTCGCACCGTAGGTCACCGAGACAAATTTCGGCTTCAGGCTGCTCAGGCGATCGATAGAGGCCCACAGGGTCTGCTCCATTTCACTGGTGCGCGGCGGGAAAAATTCAAAAGAGACATTAATCTGGCCGTTTACTTCAGCCAGGCTCTGATTCAGGGCTTCCCGCTGGTTGGCGTGAAAAAAGCTCATACCTTACCTCATCAATCGCGTGTCGTTATGTGTTGTGTTCGAACTTCTATACGTTTAGACGTCCAGATGTAAAAATGACGGAAAAGCGGACTGGCGTCAACTGAAAATATCATCATTGACGGTGAGGAATGTTCAGGGAAGGTGAAAAAAGTTCAGGGTGGGGGTGACTGCTCCCTCTCCCCTGTGGGGAGAGGGAGAAACATAGGGGCTACAACAGCTGCGCCAGACGATTGATATCTGACTGGATCGCCCCGGCGGTCACGTCGCGGCCCGCGCCCGGACCGCGGATCACCAGCGGGTTATCGCGATACCAGCGGCTTTCGATGGCGAAGACGTTATCGCACGGCAGCAGCGCCGCCAGCGGATGTTCCGGGCGTACGGCCTCAACGCCGACCCGCGCTTTACCATTGGCATCGAAACGCGCCACGTAGCGCAGAACCAGACCCATTTCGCGGGCCGCTTCCAGGCGCTGTAACATCTGCTCGTTCAGGGCATCGCCGTTCTCGAAGAAGTGATCGACAGACCCCTCTTCGCAGCCTGCCGGCACCAGCGACTCCACACGCACCTGATTCGGCTCGATGTCGTAGCCCGCTTCACGCGCCACAATCACCAGCTTGCGCATCACGTCTTTACCGGAGAGATCGACGCGCGGGTCGGGCTCGGTCAGCCCCTGCTGCCACGCCTGATCCACCAGGTCGGTGAAGGGCACGGTGCCATCAAACTGCAGGAACAGCCACGACAGGGTGCCAGAGAAAATACCGCTGATCGCCAGAATGCTGTCGCCGCTTTCAATCAGATCGCGCACGGTGTGGTTCACCGGCAAACCGGCACCCACGGTGGCGTTGTACAGCCAGTGACGACCCGTTTTTTCAAAGGCGTCGTGGATCTGGCGATAGTTGCGGGTATTGCTGGCGCCCGCCAGTTTGTTGGCGCTGATGACGTGGAAACCGTGGCTGGCAAAATCGAGATACTGATCGGCCAGCTGCTCGCTGGCGGTCACATCCAGCACCACCAGGTCATCGTATGGGTGAGCGCGCATCCACAGGAACAGCGACTCTTCATCCTGCTCAATGGCTTCGTCGTTAAAGAAGGCCAGCGCACGGCTGGCATCCAGCCCTTCGTAGCTGAGCAGGCTGCGGCGGCTATCCACTACGCCCGCCAGCACAAATTCAAAGCCGGTACGTG
The DNA here is from genome assembly GCF_049974505.2 of Leclercia sp. TB492. Taxonomy (NCBI): domain Bacteria; kingdom Pseudomonadati; phylum Pseudomonadota; class Gammaproteobacteria; order Enterobacterales; family Enterobacteriaceae; genus Leclercia; species Leclercia sp. TB492. The sequence continues at coordinate 4,578,996 of NZ_CM127572.1, forward strand.
CCGAGAGCGTGGTCTGTTCGCGGGCAAACAGCTCCAGCCAGCGGGAGCCGATGTTGCCTTTACCAAACAGCACCAGGCCGATACGTTTTTCAGCGCGGAATAGGGACTGGTGCAGGCCCTGGATCAGGCTCTCGGTTGGCCCGGTACGCATCACCGCCACCAGACTGATCCCCTCTTCCGACTGCCAGGTAAACTCTACCGGTTGACCTTTCAGCTGCTGCCAGAAGCGGTGGCAGTGCAGCGGATTACGGGTAACGCCCGCGCCTACCATCGCAATCAGCGCCAGCCCCTGACGCAGACGAAGCTCGCCCGGCAGGCCCGCTTCATCGAGGATTTTCAGCGCGCTGTCGGCCACTTCTGCGGTGTAGCAGAACTGCAGCAGGTGACGGTCAGTGTGCACCCCCACCGCCAGCGGGCGGATGTGGGCCCGCTTCAGGATCAGGTCGATCTCTTTATGCGTCTGTTTGAAATCATGTCCGGCAGGGACGAGGAATTCGATCAGGCAGATATCGTCATGGCTGGTGACGATACGCGCCCCCGTGCCGGAGGCCAGCACGCGCTCAATACGGGTCGAGCCCTGATCCGGCGTATAGCTACAACGCAGCTGCAGGTCGATATCGCTGCCGGAAACCGGCTGCAGGGTACGGGCGTGAAGCACCGGGGCCGCCAGACGGGCCAGCTCGCTGGCTTCGTCGAGACGCAATAGCGGCAGCAGGCAGGCATCTTTAACCTTACGCGGGTCAGCGCTGTAGACACCGGCTACGTCGCTCCAGATGGTGACGCGGGATACGCCCGCCAGAGCACCGATCTGCGTTGCGGAGTAGTCGGAGCCGTTACGTCCCAGCAATACGGTTTCACCCGCGTTGCTGCGGCTGATAAAGCCGGTCACGACAATACGTTTATTCGGGTGCTGCACCAACAGCTGCTGGAGCAGAGGATAAGAGAGGCCTTCATCAACCTGCGGCTGGGCGCCGCGCTCGGCACGCAGGAAATCACGTGCGTCCAGCCAGGCCGCTTCCAGGCCCTGCTGTTGCAGAACGGCTGCCATCAGACGGGCAGACCACACTTCACCGTGGCCCACCACTTCGGCATAGACGGCGTCGGTGACGCCGCTGTCGAGTAAACCGGCCAGCCGCTCCAGATCCTGGATAAAGGTGCTAATCAGGCCATCGGCCACGTCGGCAGGCAATAAACCGGCGATCAGTTCACTCTGGTAACGGCGTAACGCTTGTTGAACCTGATGCGCAGAGAGACGATCGGTCTGGCTTAACTTCAGCCAGCTAATCAACTGATTGGTGGTGCTGCCTGCCGCAGAGACAACCATCATGTCCCCCGGCATCGAATACTCTGCCATGATCCCCGCGACCCGCAGGTAACATTTCACATCAGCAAGACTACTACCACCAAACTTGTGCAGCTGGCGACCCTTCGCCCCTGCCTGCGCTATCACACTCATGATTACCCCTTGGCTGCGACCCGGAAGCCATTTTCCAGATCGGCAATTAAATCTTCACAATCTTCAATACCGGTTGAGATACGCAGCAGCGTCTCAGAGATCCCGGCGGCGGCACGCGCTTCTGGTGCCATGCCTGCGTGCGTCATTGTTGCGGCGTGGGAGATTAAGCTTTCGACTCCCCCTAATGATTCCGCCAGCGTAAACAGTGACAACCCGCTCAGGAAGCGACGCAGCGTCTGCTCATCGCCATCCAGTTCGAAACTTAACATCGCGCCAAAACCCTTTTGTTGACGCGCAGCAATCTCGTGCCCCTGATTCTCCGGCAGCGACGGGTGATAAAGCTTCTTCACCAGCGGCTGGGTCTTCAGGAAATCGACAATCGCCTGGGCATTACGCTGCGCCACCTCCATACGCGGCGACAGGGTACGCAGCCCGCGTAACAACAGATAGCTGTCAAACGCACTGCCGGTGACGCCGATATTATTCGCCCACCATGCCAGTTCGGTGACAAGCTCCGGATCTTTAGCAATCACGACCCCGGCCACGACGTCAGAGTGGCCGTTCAGGTATTTGGTGCATGAATGCAATACCAGATCTGCTCCCAGCGCCAGCGGGTTCTGCAAGGCCGGACTGAGGAAGGTATTATCCACTACACTTATCGCTCCCGCATCCCTCGTAAGCTGACAAATTTTCGCAATATCCACCACGCGCAGCAGCGGGTTGCTTGGACTCTCGATTAAAACCAGCTTCGGTTTTTCTGCCAGCGCCTGTTTCAGCGCCTGCTCATCACCCTGATCGACAAACAGCACGCGATAGCAACCGCGCTTCGCCAGGCTGTCGAACAGACGGTAGCTGCCGCCGTAGCAGTCGTGCGGGGCCACCAGCAGATCGCCAGGCTTCAGGAACACGGTGGTCACCAGGTGGATAGCCGACATGCCGGTATTGGTCATCACCGCGCCTGCGCCGCCTTCCAGTTCCGCCAGCGCACGCTGGGTGACATCACGCGTCGGGTTGCCACGGCGCGAGTAGTCATGGGCGCGTGGTTCATTAAATCCGGTGAAGTTATAGGTACTGGAGAGATGAATCGGCGGGACAACGCAGCCGTACTGTTCGTCATCATTCAATCCGCTACGCACTGCGATGGTGGCCTGTTTACGCGTCATGGTGAAGGCTTCCTGGCTTAATGGATGAAAAGTCAGGCACCAGAGTAAACATTGATTATATGGACGTCAATACATCTGGACATCTAAACTTCTTTGCGTATAGATTGAGCAATACGCAAATAGCCGTTAAAATTACATGCTTTAGCGCATAACGCAGAGGCAATATCCGTGTCACGGTGGCGTCTCTACGGTAAACTACGCAAGATTATGGCGCGAAACCCTGCGAACCGCTGCGGTATCGGCCTCATATTAATGACAGAGAGGATTAAAGGTATCTCATGGCTGAATGGAGCGGCGAATATATCAGCCCATACGCTGAGCACGGTAAGAAGAGTGAACAAGTAAAAAAAATTACGGTTTCCATTCCTCTGAAGGTGTTAAAGATCCTCACCGATGAACGCACGCGTCGTCAGGTGAATAACCTGCGTCACGCTACCAACAGCGAACTGCTGTGCGAAGCGTTCCTGCACGCGTTTACCGGTCAACCGTTGCCGAACGATGAAGACCTGCGCAAAGAGCGTAGTGACGAAATTCCGGAAGAGGCGAAGGTGATCATGCGTGAGCTGGGTATCGACCCGGATACGTGGGAATACTGATTTACAGATATAAAAAAAGCGCCTTGCGGCGCTTTTTTTTCGGGATGCATCTTACTTGGAAGAGCCCGGGATGCTGAAACGCTTGTTGAAGCGGTCAACACGGCCACCGGTTGCAACGTCACGCTGCTTACCAGTGTAGAACGGGTGGCACTGGCCGCACACGTCCAGGTTCAGATCGTGGCCCACGGTAGAGCGGATCTGGATAGAGTTACCGCAAGAGCAGTTTGCAGTAATCATTTCGTATTTAGGATGGATATCTTTTTTCATGGGGAGAACCTCAGTTAAGGCCGCGTCGCTCTTCCAGCCCTAACGCCAGACACCACGCGATGTTGAATGTAAGTTCTTTGATGCAAAGTGCACCAAAGGCGGCGAATCATACAGAATTTAACCAGGGTATGCAAACTGATCCGCACGCCGTCTTTCACTAATGTGTATACTAACGCGCCACTTTTCAAGTCAGGAAGATTCGATGCCCGTTGCTCACGTTGCCCTGCCCGTTCCGCTTCCCCGTACCTTTGATTACCTGCTCCCGGACAGCATGCAGGCCAAAGCGGGCTGTCGCGTGACGGTGCCCTTTGGCAAACAGCAGCGGGTGGGCATTGTGGTCTCCGTGAGCGAGAAAAGCGAGCTGCCCCTCAATGAGCTGAAAAGCGTGGTGGAGGTGCTGGACGATGAGCCGGTGTTCTCGGATAGCGTCTGGCGCCTGCTGCTGTGGGCCGCCGACTACTATCACCATCCCATTGGCGACGTGCTGTTCCACGCCCTGCCCATTCTGCTGCGGCAGGGTAAAAGCGCCAGCCACGCGCCGATGTGGTACTGGTTTGCCACCGAGCAGGGGCAAGCGGTGGATATCAACAGCCTGAAACGCTCCCCAAAACAGCAGCAGGCGCTGGCGGCGTTACGCCAGGGCAGGATCTGGCGTCATCAGGTTGAAAGCCTCGATTTTAACGACGCGGCGCTGCAGAGCTTACGCAAAAAGGGGCTGAGCGAGCTGGCCTGCGAAGCCCCTGCGCTGGTCGACTGGCGCGACGGCTTTAGCGTGGCGGGTGATCGCCTGCGTCTTAATACCGAACAGGCCACCGCCGTCGGGGCGATCCACAGCGCCTCGGATCGCTTCTCGGCCTGGCTGCTGGCGGGCGTCACCGGCTCCGGTAAGACTGAAGTCTATCTGAGCGTGCTGGAAAACGTGCTGGCACAGGGCAAGCAGGCCCTGGTGATGGTGCCGGAAATCGGCCTGACCCCGCAGACCATCGCCCGTTTCCGCGAGCGGTTTAACGCCCCGGTCGAGGTGCTGCACTCCGGTTTAAACGACAGCGAACGCCTCAGCGCCTGGCTGAAAGCCCGAAATGGCGAAGCGGCGATCGTGATTGGCACCCGCTCGTCGCTGTTCACACCGTTCAAAAACCTGGGTGTGATCGTCATCGACGAAGAGCACGACAGCTCCTATAAACAGCAGGAAGGCTGGCGCTATCACGCCCGCGATCTGGCGGTGTACCGCGCCCACAGCGAGCAGATCCCGATTATCCTCGGCTCGGCCACCCCTGCGCTGGAGACGCTGCACAACGTGCGCCAGCGCAAATACCACATGCTGCGCCTGACGCGCCGGGCGGGGAATGCGCGCCCTGCCGTACAACATGTTCTCGATCTGAAAGGCCAGCAGGTGCAGGCGGGACTAGCCCCGGCGCTGATCGCCCGCATGCGCCAGCATCTGCAGGCCAACAACCAGGTGATCCTGTTTCTCAACCGGCGCGGTTTTGCCCCGGCGCTGCTTTGCCATGATTGCGGCTGGATAGCCGAATGCCCGCGCTGCGATCATTACTACACTCTGCATCAGGCCCAGCACCACCTGCGCTGTCACCACTGCGACAGCCAGCGGCCGATCCCGCGTCAGTGTCCGTCCTGCGGCTCGACGCATATGGTGCCGGTCGGGCTGGGCACCGAGCAGCTGGAACAGGCGTTAACCCCCTTCTTCCCCGGCGTGGCGATCTCGCGTATCGACCGCGACACCACCAGCCGCAAGGGGGCGCTTGAGCAGCAGCTGGCGGAAGTGCATCGCGGCGGAGCGCGGATCCTGATTGGCACCCAGATGCTGGCGAAAGGGCACCACTTCCCGGACGTGACGCTGGTGGCGCTGCTGGACGTTGACGGCGCGCTGTTCTCGGCGGATTTCCGCTCCGCAGAGCGCTTTGCCCAGCTCTATACCCAGGTGGCAGGCCGCGCCGGGCGTGCCGGCAAGCAGGGCGAAGTCGTGCTGCAAACTCACCATCCCGAGCATCCGCTGCTGCAAACCCTGTTGCATAAAGGCTATGACGCCTTTGCCGAGCAGGCGCTGGCCGAGCGCCAGACCCTGCAATTACCGCCCTGGACCAGCCATGTGATTATCCGCGCCGAGGATCACAACAACCAGCAGGCACCGCTGTTCCTCCAGCAGCTGCGCAATCTGCTGCAGGCCAGCCCGCTGGTGGATAATCAGCTGTGGATTTTAGGCCCGGTTCCGGCACTGGCACCGAAACGCGGCGGGCGCTACCGCTGGCAAATCCTGCTGCAACACCCGTCGCGGATCCGCCTGCAACATATCGTCAGCGGTACCCTGGCGTTAATTAACACGCTGCCGGAAGCGCGCAAAGTGAAGTGGGTGCTGGACGTCGATCCCATCGAAAGCTAAAAAATGGTGGGAGGCGGATCGAAAAATTCAACATGCCTCACACTTTTTATGAAAATTCTGTAACCGCTTCCATTCGCAATCTGATAAAACTGATTCAGTCAGAAGAGCGGTGATACGCCGGCGAGGAGAAGAGGTTGAAGTCCAGGAAAGAGGTCGCCTCAGCGACCATGAAAGATGTTGCCCTGAAAGCAAAAGTCTCAACGGCAACGGTATCCCGAGCCTTAATGAATCCCGATAAAGTCTCTCAGACCACACGCAATCGTGTTGAGCAGGCTGCGCTGGAGGTGGGTTATCTGCCCCAGGCGATGGGACGTAACGTCAAACGTAACGAATCCCGCACCATCCTGGTCATTGTGCCCGACATCTGCGATCCCTTTTTCAGCGAAATCATCCGCGGCATTGAAGTGACCGCCGCGGCCCAGGGTTACCTGGTGCTGATTGGCGACTGCGCCCACCAGAACCAGCAGGAAAAAACCTTCATCGACCTGATCATTACCAAGCAGATCGACGGCATGCTGCTGCTCGGTTCACGCCTGCCCTTCGATGCCAGCATTGAAGAGCAGCGCAACCTGCCGCCGATGGTGATGGCCAACGAGTTCGCCCCCGAGCTGGAACTGCCTACCGTTCACATTGATAACCTCACCGCTGCGTTCAACGCCGTGAACTATCTGCAGGAGCTGGGCCATAAACGCATCGGCTGCATCGCCGGGCCGGAAGAGATGCCGCTGTGTCATTATCGCCTGCAGGGCTACGTTCAGGCGCTGCGCCGCACCGGGGTGACGGTGGATCCACACTATATTGCCCGGGGCGACTTTACCTATGCCGCAGGCGGGCTGGCGCTGGAAAAACTGCTGTCGCTGCCACAGCCGCCGACCGCGGTGTTCTGTCACAGCGACGTGATGGCGCTCGGCGCACTCTCGTATGCGAAGCGGCACGGTCTGAATGTGCCGAAAGACCTCTCCATCATTGGCTTCGATAACATTTCCCTGTCTGAGTTTTGCGATCCGCCGCTCACAACCGTGGCGCAGCCTCGCTATGAGATTGGCCGGGAAGCGATGCTGCTGTTATTGGATCAACTCAACGGCCAGACGGTCAGCAGCGGTTCCCGTTTACTGGACTGCGAATTGATCGTTCGCGGCTCAACCCAGCCGCTAACGTAAAGCCGCCGCCTTTCAGACTTCCTCGACTGGTCAAAGGCCCGCCGCTTAAGTAACATGGCGGGCTGACAAACGAATAAATACAGCGAAACGATAGTGGCACAACGAGATTATGTACGTCGCGGCCAGCCGGCACCTTCGCGACGCAAAAAGAGTAGCTCACGGAGCCCGCAACGCAGCCTGCCTGCGGTCTCGCCTGCCATGGTCGCGATTGCAGCGGCGGTACTGGTGGCATTCATCGGCGGCCTCTGGTTCATTACGCACCATAAAAAAGAAGAAGCGGAAGCGCTGCAGGGCAATAAAGTTGTCGGCAATGGCTTACCACCGAAGCCGGAAGAGCGCTGGCGCTATATCAAAGAGCTTGAGAGCCGCCAGCCGGGCGTCCGCGCGCCGACAGAACCTTCTGCCGGTGGCGAGGTGGTGGATCCTACCCAGTTAACCAACGAACAGCGTCAGCTGCTGGCTCAGATGCAGGCCGATATGCGCCAGCAGCCTACCCAGCTCAACGAAGTGCCGTGGAATGAGCAGACGGCGGCGCAGCGCCAGCAAACGCTCCAGCGTCAACGTCAGGCGCAGCAACAAATTCAGCAGCAACAGCAACAACAGCAGTGGGCGCAGAGCCAGACGGTACAGCAGCCGAAAGCGCAGCCGCGGGTAACGGAACAGCCGTATCAGCAACCGCGTACCGCGCAGACGCAGCCGGTTCAGCAGCCTAAAGCGCAGCCGGCTAAGCAAAATCAGCCATATCAGGATCTGCTGCAGACCCCGGCGCATACCACCGCCCAGCAGCCGAAAGCCGCGCCGATCACCAAAGAGACAGAGGCGCCAAAGCAGACGGCTGCGAAGAAAGACGAACGCCGCTGGATGGTGCAGTGCGGCTCCTTTAAAGGCGCAGAGCAGGCAGAAACCGTGCGTGCGCAGCTGGCTTTTGAAGGCTTTGATTCACGCATCACCACCAACAACGGCTGGAATCGCGTGGTGATTGGCCCGGTCAAAGGTAAAGACAATGCCGATGGCACCATCTCTCGTCTGAAGATGGCAGGTCACACAAACTGCATTCGACTCGCTTCCGGGGGTTGAAACCCCCAAAATCCCCCCCATCTATCATTCTATTCAGCCCTGAGCACAGGCTCAGGGCTTCTGTTTCCCGATTCTGTAACCAGGGGGTCTGCTCGTGACAACAATAGTAAGTGTACGCCGTAACGGCCAGGTGGTGATTGCCGGTGATGGCCAGGCCACGCTGGGTAATACCGTCATGAAAGGCAACGTGAAAAAAGTGCGTCGTCTGTATAACGACAAAGTGATCGCCGGTTTTGCAGGCGGTACTGCTGACGCCTTCACGCTGTTTGAACTGTTTGAACGCAAACTGGAAATGCATCAGGGCCATCTGGTGAAAGCCGCCGTTGAGCTGGCGAAGGACTGGCGTACCGACCGCATGCTGCGCAAACTCGAAGCGCTGTTGGCGGTAGCCGATGAAAATGCCTCGCTGATCATCACCGGTAACGGTGACGTGGTCCAGCCAGAAAACGATCTGATTGCTATCGGTTCCGGCGGCCCGTACGCCCAGGCCGCCGCTCGCGCGCTGTTGGAAAACTCCGACCTGAGCGCGCGCGATATCGCTGTGAAGGCGTTGGATATTGCAGGTGATATCTGCATCTACACCAACCACTTCCACACCATCGAAGAATTGCCGTCTAAGGCGTAAGGATTTCTCATGTCTGAAATGACTCCACGCGAAATTGTCAGCGAACTGAACAAACACATCATCGGCCAGGATAACGCCAAGCGTTCCGTGGCGATCGCCCTGCGTAACCGCTGGCGTCGTATGCAGCTGGATGAAGTACTGCGCCATGAAGTAACGCCAAAAAACATTCTGATGATCGGCCCAACCGGTGTCGGTAAAACCGAGATCGCCCGTCGCCTGGCCAAACTGGCGAACGCGCCTTTTATCAAAGTTGAAGCGACGAAGTTCACCGAAGTGGGCTATGTCGGGAAAGAAGTGGACTCTATCATCCGCGATCTGACCGATTCCGCAATCAAAATGGTACGCGTCCAGTCCATCGAGAAAAACCGCTATCGCGCCGAAGAGATGGCGGAAGAGCGCGTGCTGGACGTCCTGATCCCACCGGCGAAAAACAACTGGGGCCAGGCAGAGCAACCTGCAGAGCCGTCTGCTGCACGCCAGGCATTCCGCAAAAAACTGCGCGAAGGCCAGCTGGATGACAAAGAGATTGAGATCGATCTCGCCGCCGCGCCGATGGGCGTGGAAATCATGTCCCCTCCGGGCATGGAAGAGATGACCAGCCAGCTCCAGTCCATGTTCCAGAACCTGGGCGGGCAGAAGCAGAAGCCGCGTAAGCTGAAAATCAAAGATGCGATGAAGCTGCTGATTGAAGAAGAAGCCGCAAAACTGGTGAACCCGGAAGAGCTGAAGCAGGACGCCATCGACGCTGTAGAGCAGCACGGCATCGTGTTTATCGATGAGATCGATAAAATCTGTAAGCGCGGTGAGTCCAACGGTCCGGACGTCTCCCGTGAAGGCGTACAGCGCGACCTGCTGCCGCTGGTTGAAGGCTGCACCGTCTCCACCAAGCACGGCATGGTGAAAACCGACCACATTCTGTTTATCGCCTCTGGCGCATTCCAGGTGGCCAAGCCGTCTGACCTGATCCCGGAACTGCAGGGTCGTCTGCCGATCCGCGTTGAATTGCAGGCGCTGACCACCGAAGACTTCGAGCGCATCCTGACCGAGCCGAACGCCTCTGTGACCGTACAGTACAAAGCGCTGATGGCGACCGAAGGCGTGAACATTGAGTTCACCGAAGACGGTATCAAGCGTATCGCCCAGGCGGCGTGGCAGGTTAACGAAACCACCGAAAACATCGGCGCACGTCGCCTGCACACCGTACTGGAACGCCTGATGGAAGACATCTCCTATGATGCAAGCGACCTGAATGGTCAAAGCATTACCATTGATGCCGACTATGTGAGTAAGCACCTTGATGCTTTAGTAGCAGATGAAGATCTGAGCCGTTTTATCTTATAATCGCGGTCATTGCATTTTCATCACTGATGATGGGGCTGAAAAGCCCCATTTTTATTGGCTAAACATCCTATGACTAAAATCAGCCGTACGCGTGCCTGGCTGGAAAGCCTGCGTCCTAAAACCCTTCCTCTCGCTTTCGCCGCCATTGTGGTGGGCACAGCCCTGGCGTGGTGGCAGGGACATTTCGACCCTCTGGTGGCTGCGCTGGCGCTGATCACCGCCGGGCTCCTGCAAATCCTCTCTAACCTCGCCAACGACTATGGCGATGCCGTTAAGGGCAGCGATAAACCCGACCGTATCGGGCCTTTGCGCGGGATGCAGAAAGGGGTGATCACTCAGGCGCAGATGAAGCGGGCGCTGATTATCACCGTGGTGCTGATTTGTCTCTCCGGGATTGCGCTGGTGCTGGTGGCCTGTAAAACCCCTGCGGATGCGGTTGGCTTCCTCGTGCTCGGCCTGCTGGCGATTGTTGCGGCGATAACCTATACCGTCGGCACCCGCCCTTACGGATACATCGGGCTGGGCGACATTTCGGTGCTGGTGTTCTTCGGCTGGCTGAGCGTGATGGGCAGTTGGTATCTGCAGGCACATACCCTGATCCCGGCCCTGTTCCTGCCGGCCACCGCCTGCGGCATGCTGGCGACGGCGGTGCTCAACATTAACAACCTGCGCGATATCGACAGCGATCGACTGAACGGGAAAAACACCCTGGCGGTCCGTCTGGGGCCGGTAAATGCGCGCCGCTACCATGCCTGCCTGCTAATGGGCGCCCTGCTCTGTCTGGCGTTGTTTAACCTGCTTTCCCTGCACAGCCTGTGGGGCTGGCTGTTTGTGCTCGCCACGCCGCTGCTGGTCAAACAGGCGCGGTACGTGATCCGCGAACAGAGCGCCTCGGCCATGCCGCCAATGCTGGAACGCACGGTAAAAGGGGCACTGCTTACTAACCTGTTGTTCGTGGTGGGAATAGTGCTCAGCCAGACGCTGAGCTAGCTGACAAATATCAATTAACAATTGATGATTTTGCCAACAATGCGTTTCGCGCGATATACTGAAATCACTCGCAGCAACTGAACCTTAAGCCTATGAAATACGATACCTCTGAGCTTTGTGACATCTACCAGGAAGATATCAACGTCGTAGAACCGCTGTTTTCCAACTTTGGAGGACGGTCATCGTTTGGCGGACAGATCATCACGGTGAAATGTTTTGAGGACAACGGGTTGCTGTACGATCTGCTCGAACAGAACGGCCGTGGTCGCATTCTGCTGATTGACGGCGGCGGCTCCGTGCGTCGCGCATTAATCGATGCAGAACTTGCCCGTCTCGCCACGCAAAACGAGTGGGAAGGCATGGTGGTGTATGGCGCAGTGCGCCAGGTGGACGACCTTGAAGAGCTGGACATCGGCATTCAGGCAATTGCTGCTATTCCGGTGGGTGCCGCAGGTGAAGGCATTGGCGAAAGCGACGTCCGCGTCAATTTCGGCGGAGTGACGTTCTTCTCCGGCGACCATCTGTATGCCGATAATACCGGTATTATCCTGTCGGAAGATCCGCTGGATATTGAGTAACAAAAAGCCGGGTGGCGGCTTCGCCTTACCCGGCCTACAAATTCTACTCTGCCTTTTGCAGAAACAAAAAAAGCATCCTCAGGATGCTTTTTTATGTCGAAAGAAAATCACACTTCTTCCATACGTCCCAGCAGGGCGTGCAGACGATCCTGCCAGCCGGTCTGCTGTTCGCGCAGATGGTGGTTTTCACGCTCCAGCTCTTCACGACCTTGCTGAGCAGTCTGAATTTCCTGCGACAGCGCGTTGTTTTTTTCTTTCAGCTCTTCGATTTCCATCTGCAGCAGGGTGATGGTATCAATCGCCTGCTGTACTTTGGATTCCAGTTTCTCAAACACTTCTAAAGACATAATCCTACCTCTCCTGAATTTGCAAGGCGACGCTTTGACGTAAACGCGCACAACACCTGGTGTCGATTGTATGGAGCCCCGCCCTCCCTGTCCAGCGGCAGACCGCGCAGATTGCGGTTTGCAACACTTTTCAGCCTCCTCCTGGTGCGTTCGCATCATATACCCCTAAATTGTTAACACTTTAGTTAATGGAATGCTTCAGCCCGCCTCCGCGTATAAACGCTAACGCACACTTAATGGCGCGTTATCGCTCATTTTGTTGACGCGGCACACACATTTTAAGTTCGATATTTCTCGTTTTTGCTCGTTAACGATAAATTAACACTGTGTCTACAGGACATCGTGGCAAGAGTAACGATCGCCGCGATGACAATAACCATTAATTTTCTGTCAGGATCCGATTATGAGTGAAACATCAACCTTGAAAGGCCAGTGCATCGCAGAGTTCCTGGGTACTGGGTTGTTGATTTTCTTTGGCGTAGGATGCGTGGCGGCGCTGAAAGTAGCGGGCGCCAGCTTTGGGCAGTGGGAAATCAGCATCATCTGGGGTCTGGGCGTGGCGATGGCCATCTACCTGACGGCGGGTGTTTCAGGTGCCCATCTTAACCCTGCGGTTACCATCGCGCTGTGGCTGTTTGCTTGCTTCGATAAACGCAAGGTTGTGCCCTTTATTGTGGCGCAGTTTGCCGGTGCCTTTTGTGCAGCGGCGTTAGTTTACGGGCTCTATTACAATCTGTTTATCGACTTCGAACAGACGCACCAGATGGTGCGTGGCAGTACCGAGAGCCTCGAGCTGGCCGGCATCTTCTCAACCTATCCGAACCCGCATATTAACTTTGTGCAGGCCTTCGCGGTGGAGATGGTGATCACCGCTATCTTGATGGGCGTCATCATGGCGCTGGGTGATGACGGCAACGGCATTCCACGCGGCCCGCTGGCACCGCTGCTGATTGGTTTACTGATTGCGGTCATCGGCGCATCGATGGGACCACTGACCGGCTTCGCCATGAACCCGGCACGTGACCTGGGGCCGAAGACCTTTGCCTTCTTCGCGGGCTGGGGCAACGTGGCCTTTACCGGTGCGAAAGATATTCCCTACTTCCTGGTGCCGCTGTTCGGCCCGATCGTTGGGGCATCGCTGGGCGCATTCGGCTATCGTAAGCTGATTGGACGCCATCTGCCGTGCGACACCTGTGTGGTTGAGGAGAAAAAAAGCCTCTCCCCGACTGAATCAAAAGCTTCGCTGTAATCTGACTACGGGACTCATAAAATGACCGACAAAAAATATATCGTTGCGCTCGACCAGGGCACGACCAGCTCCCGCGCTGTCGTTATGGATCATGACGCGAACATTGTCAGCGTGTCACAGCGCGAATTCGAGCAAATCTATCCTAAGCCAGGCTGGGTTGAACACGACCCGATGGAAATCTGGGCCTCGCAAAGCTCGACGCTGGTTGAAGTGCTGGCGAAAGCCGATATCAGTTCCGACGAGATTGCGGCCATTGGCATCACCAACCAGCGTGAAACGGCCATCGTCTGGGAACGCGAAACCGGTAAACCGATTTATAACGCCATCGTCTGGCAGTGTCGCCGTACCGCGGATATCTGCGAGAAGCTCAAGCGTGACGGCATGGAAGAGTACGTGCGCAGCGCCACCGGCCTGGTGGTGGACCCGTATTTCTCCGGCACCAAGGTGAAGTGGATCCTCGACCATGTGGAAGGCTCTCGCGAGCGTGCCAAACGTGGTGAACTGCTGTTCGGCACGGTGGATACCTGGCTTATCTGGAAGATGACTCAGGGACGCGTCCACGTTACCGACTACACCAACGCCTCGCGCACTATGCTGTTCAACATCCACGATCTGGACTGGGATGACAAAATGCTGGACGCGCTGGATATCCCGCGTGCCATGCTGCCGCAGGTGCGAAAGTCCTCTGAAGTGTACGGCCAGACCAACATCGGCGGTAAAGGCGGCACCCGTATTCCGATTGCCGGGATCGCCGGGGACCAGCAGGCGGCGCTGTTTGGCCAGCTGTGCGTGAAAGAAGGGATGGCGAAAAACACCTACGGCACCGGCTGCTTTATGCTGATGAACACCGGCGAGAAAGCGGTGAAATCAGAGCATGGCCTGCTGACCACTATCGCCTGCGGCCCTCGCGGAGAGGTGAACTACGCCCTCGAAGGCGCGGTGTTTATGGCCGGAGCCTCTATCCAGTGGCTGCGCGATGAGATGAAGCTTATCAGCGACGCTTTCGACTCGGAGTATTTCGCTACTAAAGTGAAAGACACCAACGGGGTGTACGTCGTACCGGCCTTTACCGGGCTGGGCGCGCCGTACTGGGATCCCTATGCTCGCGGGGCGATTTTCGGCCTGACGCGTGGGGTGAACTCGAACCACATCATTCGCGCCACGCTGGAGTCAATTGCCTATCAGACCCGCGACGTGCTGGAAGCGATGCAGGCCGACTCCGGCATTCGTCTCCACGCCCTGCGCGTGGACGGCGGCGCGGTGGCTAACAATTTCCTGATGCAGTTCCAGTCCGACATTCTGGGCACCCGCGTGGAGCGTCCGGAAGTGCGTGAAGTGACGGCGCTGGGGGCGGCTTACCTTGCCGGTCTGGCGGTCGGCTTCTGGCAGAACCTGGACGAGCTGCAGGAGAAAGCGGTCATCGAACGCGAATTCCGCCCGGGCATCGAAACCACCGAGCGTAACTTCCGCTACAGCGGCTGGAAGAAAGCCGTGAAACGCGCGCTGGCGTGGGAAGATCACGACGAGTCGTAATCCACTTCACATTCCCTCTCCCTTTGGGGAGAGGGGTCCTCAGCCCGCACCCCACCCCACTCTGTGATAAACTTCGTGCAATTCCTTTTGACCGCACGAGTACCCAATGAAACGTGAACTTGCTATCGAATTTTCCCGCGTGACCGAAGCCGCCGCTCTGGCGGGCTACAAGTGGCTTGGCCGTGGCGACAAAAATATCGCCGACGGTGCAGCCGTCCATGCCATGCGCATTATGCTTAACCAGGTCAATATCGACGGCACCATCGTGATTGGTGAAGGCGAAATCGACGAAGCGCCAATGCTGTTTATCGGTGAAAAAGTCGGGACCGGCAAGGGAGACGCGGTGGATATCGCCGTCGACCCGATTGAAGGCACCCGCATGACCGCCATGGGTCAGGCTAACGCCCTGGCCGTACTGGCCGTGGGCGACAAAGGCACCTTCCTCAACGCGCCTGATATGTATATGGAGAAGCTGATTGTCGGGCCGGGCGCCAAAGGGGTTATCGACCTCAACCTGCCGCTGGCGGACAACCTGCGTAACATCGCCGCCGCGCTCAATAAACCGCTGAGCGAACTGACGGTCACCATCCTGGCCAAACCGCGTCATGATGTCACCATCGCCCATATGCAGCAGCTGGGCGTGCGCGTCTTTGCTATTCCCGATGGCGACGTGGCAGCCTCCATCCTTACCTGCATGCCGGACAGCGAAGTGGACGTGCTGTACGGCATCGGCGGCGCGCCGGAAGGGGTGGTTTCTGCCGCAGTGATCCGCGCCCTCGACGGTGACATGCAGGGTCGTCTGCTGGCCCGCCATGAAGTGAAAGGCGACAGCGAAGAGAACCGCCGTATCGGTGAACAGGAGCTAGCCCGCTGCGCCGCGATGGGCATCGAGGCCAATACCGTGCTGCGTCTGGATGATATGGCGCGCAACGATAACGTCGTCTTCTCGGCCACCGGTATCACCAAAGGCGATCTGCTGGACGGCATCACCCGCAAAGGCAATATGGCGACCACCGAAACGCTGCTGATCCGCGGTAAATCACGCACCATTCGCCGCATCCAGTCGATTCACTATCTCGACCGCAAAGATCCCGACGTGCAGACTCACATTCTGTAAAACCGTTTGATCAATTGAGCTTTCCGGCCTGCACGGGCTGGAAATCTCTCCCTCAGGTAAGGAAGATAGAACCCGAGATCAGTACAGGAGAACATCATGGCAGACTGGGTAACAGGTAAAGTCAAAAAGGTAGAGTTCTGGACCGATGCGCTATTTAGTCTTACCGTCAATGCGCCCATCCATCCCTTCACGGCCGGACAATTCGCCAAGCTGGGGCTGGAAATCGACGGTGAACGCGTGCAGCGCGCCTACTCCTATGTCAACCCGCCGGATAACCCGGATCTCGAGTTCTATCTTGTCACCGTTCCCGATGGCAAACTCAGCCCGCGCCTGGCGGCCCTCAAACCCGGTGACGAGATCCAGATAGTCAGCGAAGCCGCAGGCTTCTTCGTGCTGGATGAAGTGCCGGACTGCGACACCCTGTGGATGCTGGCGACCGGTACCGCCATCGGCCCGTACCTTTCGATCCTGCAATACGGGAAAGACCTGGAGCGTTTTAAAAATATCGTGCTGGTGCATGCCGCACGCTATGCCGCAGACCTGAGCTACCTGCCGCAGATGCTGGAGTTGCAGCAACGCTATGAAGGGAAAGTGAAAATTCAGACGGTGGTGAGCCGTGAAACGGTGGCGGGCTCACTGACCGGCCGCGTGCCGGCCCTGATTGAAAGCGGTGAACTGGAAGCTGCGGTTGGCCTGCCGATGACGGCCGAAAGCAGCCATGTCATGCTGTGCGGCAACCCGCAGATGGTGCGCGACACCCAACAGCTGCTGAAAGAGACCCGGCAGATGACCAAACATTTACGCCGCCGTCCGGGCCATATGACTGCAGAACACTACTGGTAATTAGCGGTACTTTACGTCGATCGTATCTTTACCGTATTTATTCTCGCCCTGGGTGCCCACGAACGCGCCCAGGTCGACAATAATCATCACAAAAATAATGGTAGGGATCAGCCTGCCAACCGCCCACGGCAGCATGGAGGGCAGCATCGACCAGTTGCCTGCCAACAGCATCCACGCCAGCACCACCAGCAGCGACCACAGCCCCGAGCGGCCACGATCGTGCAGACGTTTCACTAACACCGCCGCGGTCGGCCACAGCAGCGAAACCAGCGCGAATGCCGCCGTCTGGGTATTCAGCCACGCGTTATTCGCAAAAATAAACAGACCCAGCATGGCGACAATCCATACGCCAATCCAGATCCAGAAATCACGGCGTCCAATACGCCCTTTGAATGAAAACAACCACTGCTGTATGGTCATGTCAGGTTCCTTAAAATCATTGCGGAGCGTAGTTTACCCTGGAGTCGCATCCTTTTGACAAGCCAGCCAGATATCGTTTTAATCGTGACAGTAACATTCAGAGACTTTATTGATGAAGATGTGGTTTCACCTTATTTGGCTGGGTTTAACACTGTCGTGCGCGAGCGTTTCTCTGCGCGCTGCCGAGACCTCCGCACCTGCCACTGCCCCCTACGTGATGCCGGGCGCGCCGTCGTTTGATCAATCCATTAGCCTGTTCCGCGAGGCCTTCAACAGCGCTAACCCTGGCCTGTCGCTGAATGAGTTTCGCGCCATCGATGGCACCCGCGATACCCCCAACCTGACCCGTGCCGCCAGCAAGATTAACGAGAATCTGTACGCCTCAACGGCGCTGGAGCGTGGAACGCTCAAAATTAAGAGTATGCAGATTACCTGGTTGCCGATTCAGGGGCCGGAGCAAAAGGCCGCCAAAGCCAAAGCGCTGGAGTATATGAGCGCCATTTTACGGGCGTTCACCCCGGCGTTAACCAAATCACAAAGCCAGCAAAGGCTGCAAAAGCTGCTGGCTGCCGGTAAAAACAAACGTTATTACGCCGAAACGGAAGGCGCGGTTCGCTATGTGGTGGCAGATAACGGCGAAAAGGGGCTGACCTTCGCTGTTGAACCGATTAAGCTGGCGTTATCTGAGACCCTCGGCGGGGCGAATTAATGACAAAAAGCAAAGCCTTTCGAGGGAAAATCTCTATACTGATTCACAGACCATGCTGCCCAGCCGGGTGGCCATATTCCTTAATTCGCTCTTGAGCGTGGAGAATTGAAATGCGACATCCTTTAGTGATGGGTAACTGGAAACTGAACGGCAGCCGCCACATGGTAAACGAGCTGGTAGCTAACCTGCGTAAAGAGCTGGCTGGCGTGACTGGCTGTGCTGTTGCGATCGCTCCGCCGGACATGTACCTGGATATGGCTAAACACGCCGCTGACGGCAGCCACATCGTTCTGGGTGCGCAGAACGTTGACGTTAACCTGTCTGGCGCGTTCACCGGTGAAACCTCCGCTGAAATGCTGAAAGATATCGGCGCAAAATACATCATCATCGGCCACTCTGAGCGTCGTACCTACCACAAAGAGTCCGACGAATTCATCGCTAAAAAATTCGCGGTACTGAAAGAGCAGGGTCTGATCCCGGTTCTGTGCATCGGTGAAACCGAAGCTGAAAACGAAGCGGGCAAAACTGAAGAAGTGTGCGCACGCCAGATCGACGCAGTGTTGACCACTCAGGGCGCGAGCGCGTTCGAAGGCGCGGTCATTGCTTACGAGCCAGTATGGGCGATCGGTACCGGCAAATCTGCAACCCCAGCTCAGGCTCAGGCGGTTCACAAATTCATCCGTGACCATATTGCTAAAGCAGACGCGAAAGTGGCTGAGCAAGTAATCATCCAGTACGGCGGTTCCGTAAACGCAGCGAACGCAGCAGAGCTGTTCACCCAGCCGGACATCGACGGCGCGCTGGTTGGCGGCGCATCCCTGAAAGCAGACGCTTTCGCGGTGATCGTTAAAGCAGCAGAAGCGGCTAAACAGGCGTAAAAAACCTTTGCGGCGGGTGGCGCTTCGCTAACCCGCCCTACGGTTCTCCAGGCCCGGTAAGCGCCAGCGCCACCGGGCTTTTTTACAGCCGTCCCAGGATACTAAACCACAGATAATCCAGCGGCAGCAGCACCAGATAGGTTGCCACCGCTAGCGCCAGGCAGAGCAGCATCCCCGCCCGCGCAGGCACTCTTCCCAGCCCCATCGCCACCACTATCGGCGACGCCTGATACGGCAGCAGCGGCGTGGAGTATCCCAGCACCTGAATCATAATCACCGACAATAACGGGAAGCCGGTGGCGTCCGAGAAGCTTTGCGCCAGAGTGGTATACAGCGCCGGAACACCGTTGGCGGTCATGATAAAATTCAGCGCGGTAGTGATGCCGGTTAACGCCAGGAAACTGGTGAAGGGTGCGTCGGCATCCAACGGCATCACCCGCATCAGCGCCTCGCCCACGGCACTGCCGATCCCGGTCTGCGTCACGGTGATCGCCAGCCCGAGAATGCCCGCCACGTAAATACAGGTGCGCATGTTCACCCCGGCCGAGAACTCCTCCCCGGTGATAAAACCGATCCGCGGCAGCATCACCACCAGCGATGCCGCAAGCCCGGTCCATGCCGGGCCGATACCGTGCCAGCTCTCCGTCACCCACATCACCAGCACTACCGCCAGCAGCCAGGCGAGGCGCTTTTCATCACGGCCCATGGGCTCCGGCGGAGACAGATCTTTCGCCGGTTTGGGGACGCCGGGAAACAGCCAGCAGATCAGGCCGATCAGAATCAGGCCCTTGAGAATGCCCAGCACCGGAGTGTGCAGCAGCAGGTACGGAACATAGTTGAGATGAATACCGTACGATCCTTCCGCCGCCCCGCTCATTACCAGATTAGGTACGTTAGCCGGGAGGATAGTGGCCGATAGCTGGAAGGTGCCAAACCCCACCGCCAGCGCCAGGCCAAACCACGCCCGGGAGCCATCGGCAATGCCCGCCCGCTTCGCCATCGCCGCCACAATCGGCATCAGCAGCGCGATGCGCCCCATGTTGGAGGGCATCACAAACGCCAGCGCATAGGTAAGCAGCACGACGCTGGCCACCATCAGCGGCCAGGAGTCGGTCAGCCTGGACGACAACGCCCGCGCGGCTCTGTCCGCCAGCCCGGTTTTACGGATCGCCACGCCCAGCACAAACCCGCTGAACACCAGCCAGAATGCCGACGAGGCAAACCCGCCGAATATTACCTCCGGCGGCGCAATTTTGGCGATCATCGCTGCGGTAAAGAACAGCAGCGCGGTGAGGAATTCCGGCAGCAGCGAGGTCGCCCACAGGATGATGGTGACGACGATAATCAGCGAG
The DNA here is from genome assembly GCF_049974505.2 of Leclercia sp. TB492. Taxonomy (NCBI): domain Bacteria; kingdom Pseudomonadati; phylum Pseudomonadota; class Gammaproteobacteria; order Enterobacterales; family Enterobacteriaceae; genus Leclercia; species Leclercia sp. TB492. Next base: position 4,599,095 of record NZ_CM127572.1, read on the forward strand.
GGCAGAAACAGCGGGTGAGTGATCCAAAGCGACATGCCTGTCTCCTGTAGAATTTTTCAGCAAGTCTACGGCGGCAGGCAGCGGGAGTAAACGCTATTTATGGTGGGGTCAATTCAGGATATGACATTGATGATCCTGTAATTCCTCAGCGGAGGCCAGGTTGAACGTCAGCAGATTGCGCTCGGTCGCCAGCAGGACAAAAGAGCCGTCCGCCTGCTGCGCCATCGCCAGCGCAAAGCGTCCCATATGGTCGCGCGCTTCCGGCAGCTCTTCTGCCAGCATCATAAACGGGCTGCGTTTCACCAGCTCCGCTTCCGTTACCCGACGCGCCAGATATTCGTGCCCTTCCAGCCCACCGGGAAACGGCAGCCATTGGGTGCTGATTTGCCCCTGATGAGTATTGAGCTTCTCGCGCACGTCCGGCCGCAGGCACGAGATATGGATATGAAAATGATTTTGCGTACGGCCCGTTGGGGAGTTAATGGTCAGGGAAATGGCGCTGTCAGGCACTTTGGTACCCCGCTTCATGCTCATAAAGTTGCGCGACTGCCACGCCAGCCAGAAGAAGTTCGGCGTATAGGCCTCAGTCAGAAGCGGGCTTTCGGTGCCGTTGATGCGGTACGTTGGCATCAGAAGATATTGCAGGGGGCCGTTGCGGTCTTTGAATACCACATATCCCGCATCCCTCTTCACCAGGACACAGGGCGCCGGGTTACGGTTTTGCATCTGACTGGGTACACACTGGTCGAGAACGATATGCCGTAATGCGTTTGGGTTACCCGACTTCATCCAGAACCAGCCCCCCGTAGCAAGCGCGATGAGGATCAGTACCAGCACAATTATTTTTTTCACAACGCGTTCCCTGTATCCGGTTGAACCAAAAGAGTAACGCACTTTGATGACAAACAAAAAAGCCCGGCAGTATGATTCTGCCGGGCTTTTTAAACGCTATGGGTGATTAACGTTTGCTGATCTGATCGAAGGTGCCGCCATTCGAGAAGTGATCTTTCTGCGCTTTGGTCCAGCCGCCAAACTCTTCATCGATAGTGAACAGCTTCAGTTTCGGGAATTCGTTCTCATACTTCTTCGCCACCGCTTCATCACGTGGACGATAGAAATTCTTCGCGGCGATCTCCTGACCTTCCGGGGTGTAAAGGTACTTCAGGTAGGCTTCCGCCACGGCCTGGGTGCCTTTCTTATCCGCCACTTTGTCGACCACAGAGACGGTCGGCTCAGCCAGAATCGATTCGCTTGGGGTCACGATTTCAAACTTGTCTTTACCCAGCTCGTTGGTCGCCAGCAGCGCTTCGTTTTCCCATGCAATCAGCACATCGCCAATGCCGCGTTCAACAAAGGTGTTGGTTGCGCCACGCGCGCCGGAGTCCAGCACTTCAACGTTTTTAAACAGCGATTTCACGAAGTCCTGGGCTTTGGCCTGATCGCCATTGTTGTGGTGCAGGGCGTAGCCCCAGGCTGCAAGATAGTTCCAGCGCGCGCCGCCGGAGCTTTTCGGGTTCGGGGTAATCACGGAAACGCCCGGCTTAATCAGGTCGTTCCAGTCGTGGATCTGTTTCGGGTTGCCTTTACGCACCAGGAAAACGATGGTGGAGGTGTATGGCGCAGAGTTGTCTGGCAGACGTTTGATCCAGTTTTTATCGATACGACCGCGTTCCGCAATGGCGTCCACGTCGTACGCCAGCGCCAGAGTCACGACATCGGCTTCAATACCGTTAATCACCGAGGTCGCCTGCTTGCCGGAGCCGCCGTGCGACTGACGGATCACCACGTTATCGCCGGTTTCCTGTTTCCAGTGTGCGGCAAACGCTTTGTTGTACTGTTCGTACAGTTCACGTGTCGGATCGTAAGACACGTTCAGTAACTGGATATCCTTTGCCAGAACGCTGGTCGATGCCAGCAATAAAGTTAACCCCACGCCCCACTTGTTCATCGTCCCACTCTCTTAATGTTGTGTTTGATGAATGCAGCGTGCCAGAAAGGAAACCAATGATTAAAGAATAAAAAAAGATTGGCTATAACTTCAGGGAATAAAAAGCGGTATTGTGCACACAAAAAAGCCCGGTGGCGCTTCGCTTACCGGGCCTACGCACCCTGCTTTTGTAGACCGGGTAAGGCGTAGCCGCCACCCGGCAACAATCTGCTGATTAGTACAGTTTTTTCGCGCAGTCCAGCCAGTCACCTTTGAACGGACGCTTCATGTTTTCGATAGCGTCGATGATGTCATGGTGAACCAGTTTTTCGTTCTGAATGCCGACGCAACGACCGCCGAAGCCCTGCTGCAGCAGTTCAATCGCGTACGCACCCATACGGGAGGCCAGGATACGGTCGTAAGGACCCGGGGAGCCGCCGCGCTGGATGTGGCCGAGAACGGTGGCGCGGGTTTCGCGTTTGGTTTCGGTTTCGATGTACTTCGCCAGCTCGTCAACGTCGCAGATGTGCTCGGTGATGGCTACGATGGCGTGTTTCTTACCTTTCGCGATACCGGCTTTGATTTCCGCAACCAGGTCTTCACGGCTGAATTCCACTTCCGGAACCACGACAAACTCACAGCCACCGGCAATCGCCGCGGCCAGAGTCAGGTCGCCACAGTAGCGGCCCATTACTTCAACGATAGAGATACGCTGGTGAGAAGAAGAGGTGTCGCGCAGGCGGTCAATCGCTTCAACCACGGTGCCCAGGGCAGTGAAGTAGCCGATGGTGTAGTCGGTACCTTTGATGTCATTGTCGATGGTGCCAGGCAGACCGATGCACGGGAAGCCCATTTCGGTCAAACGTTTGGCGCCCATATAGGAACCGTCACCACCGATAACGACCAGCGCGTCGAGGCCGCGTTTTTTCATGTTTTCGATAGCCACTTCACGGATGCGGTCATCGCGGAATTCCGGGAAACGAGCGGAACCCAGGAAGGTACCGCCGCGGTTAATCATGTCGGACACGCTGTAGCGGTCGAGCTGCACCATGCGATCTTCATACAGGCCCAGATAACCGTCATAGATACCAAAAACTTCCAGACCTTCCGTCAACGCAGCACGAACTACACCACGAATTGCTGCGTTCATGCCGGGCGCATCACCGCCGCTTGTCAACACACCGATTTTCTTAATCATGACTACCTCTGAACTTAGGAATGCAAAAATGAAATCTGTTGCCGGAAGACTTCTGACGACCAACGAATACTGCAAATAGTATATCAATCACTTCCAGCTGAATTGATTCAGGTCAGGCCATATGGCGGTTATTTTTCCACAAAATGCTGGCCCGGTTCACTTTTTTACAACGAATTACGAAAGCTCAAAATGTCCATTGCCTGGCTTAGGTACGACTGAACAGGGATCCTGGTGAATAATGACGTCTGACCCCGGGAAACGCTGCAAAATCGCCTGCTCAACCTGCTCAGCCACCAGATGTGCCTGAACCAGCGGCAGGTTATCTTCCATTTCTAAATGAATCTGAATAAAGCGGGTCGGCCCTGACTGCCGCGTGCGAAGATCGTGAGCGCCGCTGACGCCGGGCCAGGAGGTCACAATTTCGAAGATTTCATGCCGTTCTGCGTCTGGCAAGGCGCGATCGAGAAGCGATTGCACCGCATCGTACCCCATGCGCAACGCACTGTATAAAATATAAAAGCCAATCCCTAACGCAAATAGCGCATCGGCCCGATGCCAGCCATACCAGGCCAGACCGAGCGCAATCAGGATCGCGCCGTTCATCATAACATCAGACTGATAATGAAGCATATCGGCCCGTACCGCCTGACTTTGCGTTTTGCGCACAACCCAGCGTTGGAACGTTACCAGAATCAATGTGCTAATAAGTGCAATAACCGTGACGACAACGCCCACGCCCGGATCTTTCATCGGTGACGGGGTATACAGATGCTGAATACCGGTCAAAAAGAGGAACAGCGCCGAACCGGAAATAAACATGCTTTGTGCCAGCGCCGCCAGCGACTCGGCTTTGCCGTGACCAAAGGTATGCTCTTCATCCGCCGGCTGCAGCGAGTAACGCACCACCCACAGGTTAGTGAGCGAAGCGGCAATATCCACCAGCGAATCGACCAGCGCCGCCAGAATACTGACTGAACCGGTATACCACCACGCAAAAATTTTAATCACTAACAGGCACGACGCCATGATCGTCGCAGCCAATGCGGCCCGGCTTACCAGCCGCCCATAGGATTGATTCATAAACACTCCTGTCATGCTATGCCGCTAGTATAACGGATGCAGAGGAGTCATTAAGATGAATAAACGGTTACTACGTTTGAATGACGGGCAAAAAAAACCCCCTCATCATGAGGGGGAAGACAGGGATGGTGTCTATGGCAAGGAAAACAGGGTCTACTGGTTACTACGGGTATTGCTACTAAAAAGCGTCGATTCAGCGTTCTTTTGCATCCGTGCAACCTCACGCAACTGATCCATACGTTGCTGGTGTTTCTGGTTCAAAACCGCTTGCTGCTCGGGCGTTAGCAGGTGGAACATCTGGTTGCGGACTTTAGCCATTTCGACCTGTCGGGCAACCTGCTCCTGCGCCATTTTGTCTGCCTGAGCGCGCACAGCGTTTTCGTCAAAATTTTCTGCGGTGACAAGGCGATGCATTGTCTCCATTTCGCTAACATTAACAGGGGGCTGGTCATGTCGAGCCCGCTGCATCAGATCTCGCATCTGTTGACGCTGATGTTCGGTTAAACTTATGCCGTCGAACATATGGCCCTGGCCACTCTGCTGCGCGATGCCCTCTGCTGAAGGACGGTTATCGCCGGTGATGACTCCAGCAGCCTGGCTAAATGCACTAAACGCCAGCGTTGAGGCCATGACGGCAGCGGTAACTTTGCGCATCACTTACTCCCAAAATCTTTCGTGTCGCGATTCAACGAGAACCAGTCTACGATTCAGGCTGCAAACATGCGTCAGGGGGTGTAAAACAACGTAAAGTCATGGATTAGAGAGCCTTGATGACGTAATTTCTGCCTCGGAGGTATTTAAACAATGAATAAAATCCTGTTAGTTGATGATGACCGAGAGCTGACATCCCTTTTAAAGGAGTTGCTCGACATGGAAGGCTTTGACGTGTCGGTGGCCCATGACGGGGAGCAGGCGCTGAGTCAACTCGACGATAGCATCGACTTGCTTTTGCTCGACGTCATGATGCCGAAGAAGAACGGTATCGACACCCTTAAAGAGCTGCGCCAGACTCACCAGACCCCTGTAATTATGCTGACCGCGCGCGGCAGCGAACTCGATCGCGTGCTGGGCCTTGAGCTGGGTGCCGATGACTATCTGCCTAAGCCGTTTAACGACCGGGAGCTGGTGGCACGTATTCGGGCGATCCTGCGTCGTTCCCACTGGAGCGAGCAGCAGCAGAACACCGACAACGGTTCGCCAACCCTTGAAGTGGACTCCCTGAGCCTCAACCCGGGCCGCCAGGAGGCCAGTTTCGACGGCCAGGCGCTGGAGCTGACCGGCACCGAATTCACCCTGCTTTATCTGCTGGCGCAGCATCTGGGCCAGGTGGTATCGCGTGAACATCTGAGCCAGGAAGTGCTGGGTAAGCGCCTGACCCCGTTCGACCGTGCCATTGATATGCACATCTCCAACCTGCGCCGCAAATTACCGGAGCGCAAGGATGGTCACCCGTGGTTTAAAACCCTGCGCGGACGCGGCTATCTGATGGTGTCCGCTTCATGATAGGCAGCTTAACCGCCCGCATCTTCGCCATCTTCTGGCTGACGCTGGCACTGGTGTTAATGCTGGTTTTGATGTTACCCAAACTCGACTCACGCCAGATGACGGAGCTCCTCGACAGCGAGCAACGTCAGGGTGTGATGATCGAGCAGCACGTAGAAGCAGAGCTGGCCATCGATCCGCCCAATGATTTGATGTGGTGGCGCAGGCTGTTTCGCGCTATCGAAAAATGGGCGCCGCCGGGGCAACGCCTGCTGCTGGTCACCAGCGAAGGCCGCGTAATCGGTGCCGATCGCAATGAAATGCAGATCATCCGCAACTTCATTGGCCAGGCGGATAACGCCGATCATCCGCAAAAGAAAAAATATGGTCGGGTAGAGATGGTGGGGCCGTTCTCCGTCAATGACGGGGAAGATAACTACCAGCTCTATCTGATTCGTCCGGCGAGCAACTCCCAGTCCGACTTTATCAACCTGCTGTTTGACCGCCCGCTGCTGCTCTTAATCGTCACTATGCTGGTGAGTTCACCGCTGCTGCTGTGGCTGGCGTGGAGCCTGGCGAAACCGGCGCGTAAGTTGAAAAACGCCGCGGATGAAGTGGCGCAGGGTAACCTGCGGCAGCACCCGGAACTGGAAGCCGGGCCGCAGGAGTTCCTGGCGGCGGGTGCCAGCTTCAACCAGATGGTGACGGCGCTGGAGCGGATGATGACCACACAGCAGCGTCTGCTCTCTGATATCTCCCACGAACTGCGCACTCCGCTGACGCGTCTGCAACTGGGCACCGCCCTGCTGCGCCGCCGCGGCGGAGAGAGCAAAGAGCTGGAGCGTATCGAAACGGAAGCGCATCGTCTGGACAGCATGATCAATGACCTGCTGGTGATGTCTCGCAATCAGCAGAAAAACGCGCTGGTGAGCGAAACGGTGAAAGCTAACCACCTGTGGCATGAGGTGCTGGATAACGCGGCATTCGAAGCCGAGCAGATGGGGAAATCCTTCACGGTTAACTTCCCACCGGGGCCATGGCCGCTGTACGGTAACCCCAATACGCTGGAAAGCGCGCTGGAAAATATTGTACGTAACGCCCTGCGCTACTCGCATACCAAAATCGAGGTGGCGTTCTCGGTGGATAAAGACGGTATCACCATCAACGTCGATGACGATGGTCCTGGCGTGAGCCCGGAAGATCGCGAGCAGATTTTCCGTCCGTTCTATCGTACCGATGAGGCACGCGACAGGGAATCTGGCGGTACCGGGCTGGGCCTGGCGATTGTCGAAACCGCCATTCAGCAGCACCGCGGCTGGGTGAAAGCCGACGACAGCCCGCTGGGCGGATTACGGTTAACGCTCTGGTTGCCGTTGTACAAACGATCGTAGCTATTGTGCCGGGTGGCGGCTTCGCCTTACCCGGCCTACCTTCCCCATAATCTCCGGGAATTATCCTCGATCTTGTTGCTAATTCGCCGCTTCTGCATGGTTCTTGTCCAGCTGGTCGATAGCCCCGCCGCCGACAGCAGGCGGCGGTACTGGTCATCGTCAAAGGGCATGTGCCAGGCGATGGCGCAGGCGTCATGCACCGACACATCGCTCAGGCGGGAGACCAACGTCAGCGGCGCATCAGCCGAAACCTGCCCTGCCAGTACCACGCGATAGAGCCAGCCGGTTTTCGCTGCGTTCTGTAACTGCGTGGCCATGTCGTTAATGCCGAAATGGAAGTTGAGTTTGAAGCACGGGGAGCGCGGCTGGGTCACCTGGATCAGGGCGTCGCCCCAGCGAAAGATATCCCCGATAAAGACGTTCTTCTCCGTCAGCCCCTCAGTGGAGAGGTTTTCGCCGAACGCCGGCGCGACAAAAAGCCCGGCCTGGGCAGGATATTCGCTCGCCCAGTGCTGATAATGCTCGCGTGGATAGTGGCACAGCGCCCGATCCGGCCCGCCGTGGATTTTCTTCTCCGCTTGCTCATCTCCCGTCAGACCCAGTTCGGTTAACGTCAGTTCTCCGTCAACCTGCAGTTTGGCAATCGCGCTCGGGCGGCTACCGTCATAGTCCCTTATTTTTCCGGTGAATACATTAACGGGATAGTTCATCGCGGCTCCTTGTGCAGATTGTGGGTATAAAAAAAGCGAGTCATCAGACTCGCTTCTCACAGGCGGCTTTGCAACCTTATTTTTTAGCGGCGAAACGTGCTGCTGCTTCGTCCCAGTTCACCACGTCCCAGAAGGCTTTGATGTAGTCCGGGCGACGGTTCTGGAATTTCAGGTAGTAAGCGTGTTCCCACACGTCCAGGCCCACGATTGGGAAGCCAGACGCGCCAGAAATTGCTTCGCCCATCAGCGGGGAATCCTGGTTCGCGGTAGAAACCACAGCCAGTTTGTCGCCTTTCAGTACCAGCCACGCCCAGCCAGAGCCGAAACGGGTCGCAGCGGCTTTTTCAAACTCAGCTTTGAAGTTATCAACGGAGCCGAAGTCGCGCTCGATAGCGGCTTTCAGGTCACCCTGCAGGGTGGTGCCGGTTTTCAGGCCTTTCCAGAAGAAGCTGTGGTTAGCGTGGCCGCCAGCGTTGTTACGCAGTACGGTTTTCTTGTCAGCTGGCAGTTGATCCAGTTTGGTGATCAGCTCTTCAGCAGGCAGGCTGGCGAACTCTGGCAGGCTTTCCAGCGCCGCGTTGGCGTTGTTAACGTAAGTCTGGTGGTGTTTGGTGTGATGGATCTCCATCGTCTGCTTGTCGAAATGCGGCTCAAGGGCGTCGTAAGCGTACGGCAGGGATGGCAGGGTATAGCTCATAATCATCTCCATTATAGTCGGGCGGCAAACGTGTTAATGCCGCGTAAGCAGTTGGTTCATTATAGTTAATTAAATGATATTGAAAATGTTTATCAATGCCGTAGTTTTAATAAGGTTATTCAGTTTTGATAAATAACGAATTTGTGAGTCTGCTCACGCGGTTAACGCGTTGATTGCCATTCAAAACGAAGGTGCGGCAACCTACCGAAGGTACCCAAACCGCCTAATTTTTACACTCATCAAGTCGGCGGGAAGCTACTGACTATAAAAACGATGAGGATGTAAAAATGAATCATGTGATTACGATGGGTATTTTCTGGCATTTGATAGGCGCGGCCAGTGCAGCCTGTTTCTATGCCCCGTTTAAAAAGGTTAAAGGCTGGTCATGGGAAACCATGTGGTCCGTTGGCGGTACCGTGTCATGGCTGATTTTACCCTGGACCATTAGCGCCATGCTGCTTCCGGATTTCTGGGGTTACTTCTCTTCCTTCAGCGCCTCCACCCTGCTGCCGGTGTTTCTGTTTGGTGCCATGTGGGGCATCGGCAACATCAACTACGGCCTGACCATGCGCTACCTTGGCATGTCGATGGGTATCGGCATCGCGATCGGCATTACGCTGATTGTCGGCACCCTGATGACGCCGATCCTCAACGGCAACTTCGACGTGCTGATCAACACCGAAGGCGGCCGTATGACGCTGTTGGGGGTGCTGGTGGCGGTGATCGGCGTGGGTATTGTCACCCGCGCAGGTCAGTTGAAAGAGCGCAAAATGGGCATCAAGGCAGAGGACTTCAACCTGAAGAAAGGCCTGGTGCTGGCGGTCATGTGCGGCATCTTCTCAGCGGGGATGTCGTTTGCGATGAACGCCGCCAAACCGATGCATGAAGCCGCAGCCGCGCTGGGGGTCGATCCGCTGTACGTCGCTCTGCCAAGCTACGTGGTGATCATGGGCGGCGGCGCGCTGGTTAACCTCGGCGTCTGCTTTATTCGTCTGGCAAAAGTGAAGGATCTGTCAGTAAAAGCGGATTTCTCGCTGGCAAAATCGCTGCTCGTCACCAACGTGCTGCTCTCGGCGCTCGGCGGCCTGATGTGGTATCTACAGTTTTTCTTCTACGCCTGGGGCCACGCCAGTATTCCGGCGCAGTATGACTACATGAGCTGGATGCTGCACATGAGCTTCTACGTGCTCTGCGGCGGGCTGGTGGGCTTGATCCTGAAGGAGTGGAACAACGCCGGGCGTCGTCCGGTGGGCGTGCTGAGCCTGGGCTGCGTGGTGATTATTATCGCGGCCAACATTGTCGGCCTCGGCATGGCGAACTGATTACGCGGCCTTTCGACTGCGATGACGCCACTGTACCGGCGTCATCGCTACCTCCCGGTTAAACACCACCGAAAAGTAATTACTGTCCTCAAAGCCACAGCGCATCGCCACTTCGCTGACCATCAGCTCCGTGTGTTGCAGCAGATACTGGGCGTGGCAGATGCGCAGCTGGCGCAAATAGTGGTTTACCGTCATCCCGGTCTGGGAGCGGAACTGCTGGCGCAGGGCTCGCTCGCTGCACTGCTCCTGCTCACAAAATTTCTCCAGCACGAAGCTTTTGTTCAGGCTGCCCGCCAGGGTGGTGATCAGCTTATCGAGCAGGGCTTCCTGGGCAGTGGCTAAGGGGTTATCGGTGGCGTAACGATGGCGATTAAGGGTCATTACCAGTTGGGCGAAGAGCAGCTCCGCCATCTGGTTAGCAACAGGATCGCTTTTCTGGCTCTCCTGCTCCAGCTGGGAGATCACCTGACGCACCTGAGTCATGCCGTTGCTGCTTAAGCGCCAGTGCGGCGTGCTCTTTGCTTCATTAAAACGGGGGATATTGGCGGCCCAGTCGACGTTGAGTTTCAGCCTTTCCGGGCAGTAAATGACGTTCTGCAATACCAGGTCGTTCACTGAGGCGTAGGAGTGTTTATCTTCGGCGCGGATGTAGAACAGATCCCCGCGGGTAATGCGGTAGGGCCGATCGTTGAGAACGTGCAAGCCGTTGCCGCGCCAGACCAGCACCAGTTCACAGAACTCATGGGTGTGCTCAGCAAAGACGTTTTGCGGATAGCGATCCGCCACCGCGACGGCCTGGCCTGCGGAGGTAAAAAAATCATCTTTACGGAGAATTAACTGAGCAACCACACCATCACCTCAACGGCCAATAACCTGACATTATTAGCCTTTTTGCGGTGAAAAACGGTGACTGCCTTCGCGTTACTGAAGTGAGGCGTCCTTGCCGTGGCGTATGTCTCGCGGCGACCAGTTAAACTCGCGACGAAAAAGCGTCGAAAAGTGGTTACTGTCGCCGAAACCGCAGCGATAGGCGATATCCGTCACGCTTTCGTCGGTATGGCGCAGCAGGTGACGGGCTTTGATTAAACGCAGCCGGTTGAGATAGCGCTGGGGCGTCAGGCCGGTGTGCTGCTTAAGCTGGCGATGCAGGGTGCGCAGCGACAGGGAAAAATCATCCGCCAGCGTTTCCCAGCAGACATCCTCAGCAAAGTGATCTTCCAGCCAGGCCATCAGCTGGTTTAACCGCGCGTCGTTATTGTCCAGCCCTTCCACCAGGCTACTGCGGCGCAGCAGCACCAGTAGCTGCATAAACAACAGCTCGCGGGTGGCAATGGCGTGCGTTTCCTGACCGTCTTCGCTCTTCTCCATCTGGCTTACCAGCTGACGCACCTGCTGGAGCGTGGATTGATTCACCCGCCAGTGTGACGGATAGTGCCCGTCCTTTTCCTGCGGCAGCAGCTGGTTCAGCCCGGAGAGAAACTGGAACGCGTCCGGGGAGCGGTAGAGCACATTGGTCAGGCACAGGTTGTCGGTATGTTCATACAGGTGCCTGTCATGGTCGCGCACAAAGCACACCGTGCCGCCGCTGATGGTGTACGGCTGGCCGTTAAATACGTGAATGCCCGTACCGTGCTCAACGATAACAATCTCATGAAAATCATGATGATGTTCTGGAAACGCTGCCTGAGGGAGCCGTGGCTCAATCGCGACAGGCGAACCTCCCGCAGGAAAAAAATCCACGCTGTGTAGTACGGTCATAACGGCCCCCACCAATGAGAAATGTTCTCAAAATAGTAATTAAGGCTCTCCGGACTCACCTTAAATTTTCGGCAGCAAACCTCGCAAAAGCTGTCTGTTTTTCAAGAAACAGGCGGAAAGATCAGGAAATGCGGTAACCATCACATTGCCCACAAACCCCGCCATTACTGGAAACTGTGAACTTCCTCACGTTCATCTTTGCTTTCTTGCCAGCCGCAGATTTCGTCTGTCAGTGGCGAGAAGGTGGCTTTTTCTTCCCTTTCTTACACTCATCGCCAATGACTTAAAGAAGGACCCGACCATGACTTTTCGCCATTGTGTGGCAGTCGATTTAGGCGCATCCAGCGGCCGCGTCATGCTGGCCACCTGGGACTGTAACCAGCGCACGCTTTCGCTTCGTGAAATGCACCGTTTTGCTAACTGCCTGCAAAAGCAGGATGGCTTCGATACCTGGGATATTGACGCTCTGGAGACGGAGATCCGTACCGGCCTGGCCAACGTCTGCAATGAAGGCATTCTCATTGACAGCATTGGCATTGATACCTGGGGCGTTGACTACGTGCTGCTTAACCGCCACGGCGAGCGCGTCGGCCTGCCAGTCTCCTATCGTGATAACCGTACCGATGGCGTGATGGCGCATGCTATTGCCCAGCTTGGCAAAGAGACCATTTACGGGCGCAGCGGCATCCAGTTCCTGCCCTTTAACACGCTGTACCAGCTGCGCGCGCTGGTTGAGCAACAGCCGGACCTGGCCGCCAGCGTGGCGCACGCGCTGCTGATCCCGGACTATTTCAGCTATCGCCTGACCGGCAACATGAACTGGGAATATACCAACGCGACCACCACCCAACTGGTTAATATCAACTCGGATAACTGGGATGAAAAGCTGCTGAACTGGACCGGCGCCTCGCCCGCCTGGTTTGGCACACCAACCCATCCGGGTAATGTGATCGGTCAGTGGCTTTGCCCGCAGGGCAATCACATTCCGGTGGTCGCGGTGGCAAGCCACGATACTGCCAGCGCGGTCATCGCCTCTCCGCTTGCCAGTAAAGACGCCGCCTATCTCTCCTCCGGCACCTGGTCGCTGATGGGCTTTGAGAGCAAGACTCCGTACACCAGCGATGCGGCAATGGCGGCGAACATCACCAATGAAGGCGGCGCCGAAGGCCGCTACCGGGTGCTGAAAAACATCATGGGCCTGTGGCTGCTGCAGCGGGTGCTGAAAGAGCAAAACATTACCGACCTGCCTGCGCTGATCGCCGAGACCGAAAAGCTGACGGCCTGCACGTTCCTGATCAACCCAAACGACGACCGCTTTATCAATCCGGCGCACATGAGCGCTGAGATCCAGGCCGCTTGCTTCGAGGCCGGACACCCGGTTCCTTCCCGCCCGGCCGAACTGGCGCGCTGCATTTTCGACAGCCTTGCCCTGCTGTATGCCGACATTCTGCACGAACTGGCTGACCTGCGCGGTAAGCCATTCAGCCAGCTGCATATCGTGGGCGGCGGTTGCCAGAACGCGCTGCTCAACCAGCTTTGTGCCGATGCCTGCGGTATTACCGTAGTGGCGGGCCCGGTCGAGGCCTCTACCCTCGGCAATATCGGCATTCAGCTGATGACCCTGGACGAGCTGACCAACGTGGACGATTTCCGTTCGGTGGTATCCGCGAATTACGGCCTGACCACCTTCACACCCAATCCCTGCCATGAAATTGCCCGCTACCGGGCGCAGTTTCAGCAAAAACGACTGACTAAGGAGCTTTGCGCATGACCACTCAACTTGAACAAGCCTGGGAACTGGCTAAACAGCGTTTCGCCGCCGTGGGCGTGGATGTCGAGGAGGCTCTGCGTCAGCTCGACCGTCTGCCCGTCTCTATGCACTGCTGGCAGGGCGATGACGTCGCCGGTTTTGAGAATCCGGGCGGCGCGCTGACCGGCGGTATTCAGGCCACCGGTAACTATCCGGGCAAGGCGCGTAACGCCGCCGAACTGCGGGCCGATCTGGAGCTGGCCCTGAGCCTGATCCCGGGGCCAAAACGCCTGAACCTGCACGCCATCTATCTGGAGTCCGACACGCCGGTCGATCGCAACGCCATCAAGCCGGAACATTTTAAGAACTGGGTCGAGTGGGCCAAAGCCAACAAGCTGGGGCTCGATTTTAACCCCTCCTGCTTCTCGCATCCCCTGAGCGCCGACGGCTTTACCCTCGCCCATGCCGATGACGAGATCCGTCAGTTCTGGATCGACCACGTGAAGGCCAGCCGTCGCGTGTCGGCGTACTTTGGCGAGCAGCTGGGCACCCCGTCGGTGATGAACATCTGGATCCCGGACGGGATGAAAGACATTACCGTTGACCGCCTCGCCCCCCGTCAGCGCCTGCTGGCCGCGCTGGATGAAGCGATCAGCGAAAAGCTGGACCCGGCGCACCACATCGACGCCGTGGAGAGCAAGCTGTTCGGCATTGGCGCCGAGAGCTACACCGTGGGTTCCAACGAGTTCTACATGGGCTACGCCACCAGCCGTCAGACCGCGCTGTGCCTGGATGCGGGACACTTCCATCCCACCGAAGTGATCTCCGACAAAATATCCGCCGCGATGCTGTATGTGCCGCACCTGCTGCTGCACGTCAGCCGTCCGGTGCGCTGGGACAGCGACCACGTGGTGCTGCTGGATGACGAAACCCAGGCCATCGCCAGCGAGATCGTCCGCCATGACCTGTTTGACCGGGTGCATATCGGCCTCGACTTCTTCGACGCCTCCATCAACCGCATCGCGGCCTGGGTTATCGGCACCCGCAACATGAAGAAAGCCCTGCTGCGCGCCCTGCTGGAGCCGACCTCCGAGCTGCGCGCGCTGGAAGCCGCAGGGGATTACACCGCACGTCTGGCACTGCTGGAGGAGCAAAAATCACTGCCGTGGCAGGCGGTATGGGAAATGTACTGCCAGCGCAACGACGCCCCGGCGGGCAGCCAGTGGCTGGATACCGTGCGGGCGTATGAGCAGGACGTATTAGCTAATCGTAAGTAAAGACATTGCCCGGCGGCGCTTCGCTTGCCGGGCCTACGGGTAAAAGTAGGCCGGGTCAGCGCAGCGCCACCCGGCATTTTCAAAGGAAACACAGAATGCAGACCATCACCCAATCCTGGTTCGTTCAGGGCATGATCAAAGCCACCTCCGACGCCTGGCTGAAAGGCTGGGACGAGCGCAACGGCGGCAACCTGACGCTGCGCCTGGATGACGCGGATATTGAACCCTTTGCCGCCGACTTCCATCAGAAGCCGCGCTATATCGCCCTGAGCCAGCCGATGCCGCTGCTCGCCAACACGCCGTTTATCGTCACCGGTTCCGGCAAATTCTTCCGCAACGTGCAGCTCGATCCCACCGCGAATTTAGGGGTGGTAAAAGTGGACAGCGACGGCGCGGGCTACCACATTCTTTGGGGACTGACGGACGAAGCGGTGCCAACCTCTGAGCTGCCGGCCCACTTCCTCTCCCACTGCGAACGTATCAAGGCCACCAGTGGGAAAGATCGCGTGATCATGCACTGCCACGCCACCAACCTGATCGCCCTGACCTTCGTCCTGGAGAACAACACTGACGTTATTACCCGTCAGCTGTGGGAAGGCAGCACCGAGTGCCTGGTGGTATTCCCGGATGGCGTGGGCATTCTGCCGTGGATGGTGCCGGGTACCGACGAGATCGGCGCAGCCACGGCGATTGAGATGCAAACACACTCTCTGGTGCTGTGGCCGTTCCACGGCGTGTTCGGCAGCGGCCCGACGCTCGATGAAACCTTTGGTCTGATCGACACCGCCGAGAAGTCTGCCGAAGTGTTGGTAAAAGTGTATTCGATGGGTGGCATGAAGCAGACCATCACCCGGGAAGAACTGATTGCGCTGGGCAAACGCTTTGGCGTTAACCCTGTGCAGTCGGCGTTAGATCTGTACAAATAAGAACATCGCGCCCCGCTCACTGAGACGGGGCGAAGCTACACCTGCAATCCCTACACAAATCACCTAATTAAGTGGAGTAAAAGCAATGAAAATAAAGACAAGCTTGATCCTCACCGTTGCCGCCCTGGCGTTGTCCGGTTCTGCTTTAGCTGAAGTGAAAATCGCCCTGGTGGCGAAATCCTTAGGTAATGGCTTCTTTGAAGCGGCAAACGTGGGTGCCCAGGAGGCAGCCAAAGAGTTAGGTGATGTCAAAGTGATCTATACCGGGCCGACCACCACCACCGCCGAAGCGCAGATCGAAGTGCTGAACGGGTTGATCGCTCAGGGTGTGGATGCGATCGCTATCTCCGCCAACGATCCTGATGCCGTGGTGCCGGTGCTGAAAAAAGCGATGCAGCGCGGGATCAAAGTGGTGTCATGGGACTCCGGCGTGGCGAAAGCCGGGCGCCAGATCCACCTCAACCCTTCCAATAACGCGCTGATTGGCGAGACGAACGTCAAGCTGGCGGCCGAAGCGCTGAAAGCGCTGAACGTGGAGAAAGGCGACGTGGCGGTGCTGAGCGCCACCCCAACCTCCACCAACCAGAACACCTGGATTGCCGAGATGAAAAAGGTGCTGCCGCAGTACCCGTCCGTCAATCTGGTGACCGTGGCCTATGGCGACGATCTGTCGGATAAGAGCTACCGCCAAGCGGTCGGCCTGCTGAAAACCTACCCGGATCTGAAAGTGATCGTCTCTCCGTCGTCGGTCGGCATCGTGGCGGCGGCGCAGGCGGTGAAAGATCAGGGCAAGATCGGCAAAGTGTACGTCACCGGTCTGGGCCTGCCGTCTGAGATGGCGGGCGCGGTGAAATCCGGTGCCAGCAAGAGCTTCGCCATCTGGAACCCGATCGACCTCGGGTATGCCGCCACTTACTTAGCGGATGACCTGGTGAAAGGCACGGCGACCAAAGAAGAAGCCAGCATGGGCAAACTGGGCAAAGTGAAGCTGGATGCCGACGGCAGCGGCGCGATGGCTGAGCCGTTTGTTTACGATGCCAGCAACATTGATAAGTTCTCGAAAATCTTCTGATTCCTTCTCCCTCTCCCCTCTCCCGAGGGGAGAGGAGATCAAATGGAGAACTATCATGACCCCATTGCTTCAACTTAAAGGCATCACCAAGGTTTTCCCCGGTGTGCGCGCCCTTGAGAACGTGCAGCTTGAACTCTGGCCCGGCAAAGTCACCGCCCTGATCGGTGAAAACGGCGCGGGTAAATCGACGCTGGTCAAAGTAATGACCGGCATCTACCAGCCCGACGAGGGCGAGATCCTCTACAAAACCATTCCTATCCACCTGCCGACGCCCGATTCGGCGCACAAGGTGGGCATTACCGCAATTCACCAGGAGACCGTGCTGTTCGATGAGCTGTCGGTCACCGAAAATATTTTTGTCGGTCAGTACCTCTATAAAGGCATTTTCAAAAAACTCGACTGGCCGGAGATGCACCGCCGGGCGCAGGCGATCCTCACCCGTCTGGAGGTGCAGATTGACCCGCGCGCGACGCTGAAAACCCTGAGCATCGCCCAGCGGCATATGGTGGCGATTGCCCGGGCGCTGTCGTTTGACGCCCAGGTGGTGATCCTCGATGAACCCACCGCCGCCCTGTCGCAGCATGAAATTCTTGAGTTCTATCAGATCGTCGAACGCCTGAAACAGGAGGGGAAAGCGATCCTGTTTATCTCGCACAAGTTCGACGAGATTTTTGAGCTGGCGGATCACTACACCATCCTGCGCGACGGCGTGTTTGTTGGTGCTGGAGCCATTAACGACATCACCGAAGAGCGGATGGTGGCGATGATGGTCGGCCGCGCCATTACCCAGACCTTCCCGAAAGTGGCGTGCGAAAAAGGCGACACCGTGCTGGAGGTGAAAAATCTCTGCCATCCCACCGAGTTCGCGAATATCTCCTTTAGCCTGCGCAAAGGCGAGATCCTCGGCTTTTATGGGCTGGTGGGGGCCGGGCGTACTGAGCTGATGCAGGCGCTCTCCGGCGTCTCGCGTCCCTCCTCCGGCAGCATCGTGCTGAACGGTAAAGAGCAGCATTTCCGCCAGCCGGCGGACGCCATCCGGGCCGGGATTGTCTGCGTGCCTGAAGAACGCCAGAAGCAGGGGGCGATTATCGAGCTGTCGATTGCGCAGAACATCAGCCTGCCGCAGCTCAGCAAGCTCAACGCCAGCGGGGTGCTGAATGACGATCGCGAGTGGCAGCTGGCGGATGAATATGCCAAACGCCTGCAGGTGAAAGCCTTTAGCTGGAAACAGGCGGTGGAAACGCTCTCCGGCGGCAACCAGCAGAAAGTGGTGATCGGCAAATGGCTGGCGACCCAACCGGACGTCATTATCCTCGATGAGCCGACCAAAGGGATCGATATCGGCTCCAAAGCGGCAGTGCATCAGTTTATGTCCGAGCTGGTTGGTCAGGGGCTGGCGGTGATCATGGTCTCCTCCGAACTGCCGGAAGTGATGGGCATGGCCGACCGCATTATCGTCATGCATGAAGGATTAATGGTGGCGGAATATCAGGCGGGAGGCGCGACGGCCGAAACCATCGTCAGCGCCGCCAGCGGTGCCAGACAGGAGGCCGCATAATGGTGCAACAGCTGCTTAAACACCGCGAGGCGCTGCTGGCGGCGGTGATCGTGCTGATGGCGATCGCCATCGGCACCCGCGTCCCGTCGTTTATCGCCCCGGGCAACCTGGTGGAGATGTTTAACGACACCTCCATTCTGATCATTCTCGCTCTCGGGCAGATGATGGTGCTGCTCACCAGAGGCATCGACCTGTCGATGGCGGCCAACCTGGCGCTGACCGGGATGATTGTCGCCCTGATTAACTTTAACTATCCCGGGGTACCGGTCTGGGCGCTGCTGATCCTGGCCACCGCGCTGGGCCTGGTGATGGGGCTCATCAACGGCCTGCTGGTATGGAAGATGGGCATTCCGGCGATTGTGGTGACGCTGGGCACCATGAGCATCTATCGCGGGATTATCTTTCTGCTCTCCGGCGGCGGCTGGGTTAACTCCAACCAGATGGGTGCCGACTTCCTCGGCCTGCCGCGGGCGTCGGTGCTGGGCTTACCGGTGCTGAGCTGGTGCGCCATTGCCGCCCTGCTGCTGGTGGGCTACTTCCTGCGCTACAGCCGCACCGGGCGGGCGCTCTACACCGCAGGCGGTAACGCGACGGCGGCGTACTACACCGGGATCAACGCGGGCAAAATGCAGTTCGTCAGCTTCTGCCTCTCCGGGGCGCTGGCCGGGTTCTGCGGCTATCTGTGGATCTCCCGCTTTGCGGTGGCCTATGTCGATGTGGCGAACGGCTTTGAGCTTCAGGTGGTGGCGGCCTGCGTGATCGGCGGCATCAGCACCATGGGCGGCACCGGCCGGGTGCTGGGTTGCCTATGCGGAGCGCTGTTCCTCGGAGTGATCAACAATGCCCTGCCGGTGATCGGCGTGTCGCCGTTCTGGCAGATGGCGATCTCCGGGACGGTGATCGTGATTGCGGTACTGCTCAATGAGCGCGGCAACAAACGCAAAGGACGGCTGATCCTGCGTGATGCGGCGCTGGCACGTCAGAAACAGGCGGTAAGATCATGAGTAAAGTAATGACGTCTGAAGAGATTAAAAATACCCCCGCCCCGGCAGGCATTTTCCAGCGCCTGCTGTGCTGGGAAGGCTTTCTGCTGGCGGTCACCCTGGCGGTGTTCGTGGTTAACGCCCTGGCCTCCCCCTATTTCCTCGATATCTGGAACCTGTCCGACGCCACGTTCAACTTCACCGAAAAAGCGATCATCGTGCTGCCGATGGCGATGCTGATTATTGCCCGTGAAATTGACCTGTCGGTGGCCTCCACCATCGCCCTGAGTTCCACGGTGATGGGCTTTTGCGCGGCGGCCGGGCTGGATACCCCGTGGCTGGTCTGCGTCGGCCTGGGGGTTGGCCTGCTGTGCGGGCTGTTCAACGGCCTGCTGGTGACCCGCTTTAACCTGTCGTCGATTGTGATCACCATCGGCACCATGAGCCTCTATCGCGGCATCACCTACATTCTGCTGGGCGACCAGGCCCTGAACGCGTACCCGGAGAGCTTCGCCTGGTTTGGTCAGGGGTATGTCTGGGGGGCGCTGTCGTTTGAGTTCACGCTGTTCATCGTGCTGGCGGCCGTGTTTGCCTTCGTGCTGCACAAGACCAACTTCGGGCGCCGCACTTATGCCATCGGCAATAACCCGACCGGGGCATGGTATTCCGGCATCAACGTCAAGCGTCACAACCTGATTCTATTTGCCTTGGTGGGGCTGATGGCCGGGCTGGCCTCGGTGCTGCTCACCTCGCGTCTGGGCAGTACCCGCCCGACCATTGCGATGGGCTGGGAGCTGGCGGTGGTGACCATGGCAGTGCTCGGCGGGGTCAATATTCTCGGCGGTTCCGGCAGCATGGTGGGCGTGATTATCGCCGCCTTCCTGATGGGGCTGGTCACCTTCGGCCTGAGCCTGCTCAACGTGCCGGGCATCGTAATGTCGGTGATCATCGGCGCGATGCTGATTGTGGTGATCTCCCTGCCGATCATCACCCGCCGGATTATGCAGCGAAGACGGATCTAAATGCCGGGAGGCGCTGCGTGCAAGCGCAGCGCCGCCGGGCATAAAAATCACCGTAATTAAGGAGAATTATCATGAGCTTTATGTTGGCGCTGCCGAAAATCAGCCTGCACGGCGCAGGCGCAATCGGCGATATGGTTAAGCTGGTGGCAAACAAACAGTGGGGCACCGCGTTGATCGTCACTGACGGTCAGCTGGTGAAAATGGGCCTGCTCGACAGCCTGTTTACCGCCCTCGACGCGCAGCAGATGTCTTATCACCTGTTCGACGCGGTCTTCCCGAACCCGACCGAAGAACTGGTGCAGCAGGGCTATGCCGCGTATCAGGACGCGCACTGTGATTACATCATTGCCTTCGGCGGCGGCAGCCCGATCGATACCGCGAAAGCGATTAAGATTCTCACCGCTAACCCGGGTCCGTCTACCGCCTATTCCGGCGTCGGCAAGGTGATCAACGCTGGCGTGCCGCTGGTGGCCATCAACACTACCGCAGGCACGGCGGCAGAGATGACCAGCAATGCGGTGATCATCGACTCCACGCGTCAGGTGAAAGAGGTGATTATCGACCCGAACATCATTCCGGATATCGCCGTGGATGACGCCAGCGTGATGCTCGACATTCCGGCTTCCGTCACCGCCGCCACCGGAATGGATGCCCTGACCCACGCCATCGAAGCCTATGTCTCCGTCGGCGCCCATCCGCTGACCGACGCCAATGCGCTGGAGGCCATTCGCCTGATCGCCCACTGGCTGCCGGAGGCGGTGGACAACGGCCACAATATTGTCGCGCGCGAGCAGATGGCCTTCGGCCAGTATCTGGCCGGCATGGCCTTTAACAGCGCCGGGCTCGGGCTGGTGCACGCCCTGGCCCACCAGCCGGGGGCCACGCACAACCTGCCGCACGGTGTATGCAACGCCATCCTGCTGCCGATCATCGAGAACTTTAACCGCCCGAACGCCGTGGAACGCTTTGCCCGCGTGGCGCAGGCGATGGGCGTCGATACCCGTGACATGAGCGACGAAGCGGCCAGCATGGCGGCCATCAACGCTATCCGTGCCCTGAGCACCCGCGTCGGGATCCCGTCCGGCTTCAGCAAGCTCGGCGTCACCAAAGCCGATATCGAAGGCTGGCTCGACAAAGCCCTCGCCGACCCGTGCGCCCCCTGCAACCCGCGCAGCGCCAGCCGCGACGAGGTGCGCGAACTCTATCTGGAGGCATTATGATCCGCAAAGCCTTTGTAATGCAGGTGAACCCTGATGCACACGAGGAGTATGAGCGTCGCCACAACCCGATCTGGCCCGAGCTGGAAGCGGTGCTGAAAGACCACGGCGCGCACCACTACGCCATTTATCTGGATAAGACCCGCAACTTGCTGTTTGCCACGGTGGAGATTGAATCGGAAGAGCGCTGGAACGCGGTAGCTAACATCGATGTCTGCCAGCGCTGGTGGAAATATATGGGGGAGGTGATGCCGTCTAACCCGGATAACAGCCCGGTGAGCACCGGGCTGCAGGAGGTGTTTTATTTAGCATAATCATAAGGCAGGTGATGCAAGTAAGTGTCACCTGCTTTTAGCGCACCGTTCTTAGGCCATACACCGTCGCATCATGCTCCCATATAATGGTTTCATTTCTCTCTTTCGCATCGCGGCAGGGTTGTTCAATGACTGAAATCTGCTCGGGTGATAACGCACAATAGGGTTTGGTATAGCGAAAAATATCCAGCTCCTCTACTGAACAAACCCGTCTGGCATTTTCAAACAGTCCCACCTTTTTCGTTACATTAAGTAAATTGATATCAAGGGCTTCGATGACAAGTTCGATCTTATTTATCTTGACCCTAATCGTATCGATAGCTGTTCTTGCATCGTTAACATTAGGCGCTTTGACCCAGATAGGTTCATGATGGGAGATACGGTTTCTGTACTCTCTCAGTTCAAAGATGATATCAATCAGCTCTTTTCTGACCCTTTGCGGATTCGCGTTGATTTTTGCGTAATTCTTAAAGACCTTACTTAAGGATTTAGGCCACAAGTACAGCGGGTTGTCTCGCGGCGCGGGGGCACTGTACTCATTATTTAATACATAATGCCAGGTACTAAAATCCGTTGCGGCAATAATCTGATCGTGAGTCCAGTCCGGCACAGAGCGGGCCTGTGCATGTACGCCCCGCCTGCGTCTCATCTCTTTTTTACGCCATTCACGAACGAGGCAATCTTTAGCCTTTTCAAGATTTTTATGGAAATGACATTGTTCTCTGCCTTTTGTGCTGTGAATGCTTTCCCACCACATTTCGCCAAATCTTGCCCTTGCTTCTCTGTCAACGGCGTTCCTTAACGAAATCTCAAGGTTTTGGAGTAACGGATAAATAGACGCTGCTGCATGCTGGGACCAGATGTATATTCCATACAGCTCACACTCATCAGCGGGACGAAAAGTCGTGCGATAACTATCAAGGCGTATTGACGAGATCAATGAAATAATCGGTTTATAATGAGTAGCTTGCGGCATTTCTTCTTGCTCCCATAACAATGGGTCGAAGCATACCATATACTCGTAGAAGGGTTGACGAAGAAACCATCAATCTATAGTATCTGCTCCCAGCAGCCTGTACTGTCTACTTCCCCTTTTATAGGTTCTAGTTGCGTACATCATAGGCAAAGCGATTTATGAAACCCACCTCTGGTGGGTTTCGTCGTTTTCGCGGGCCTCAACCTGGTTCAGCGTCTTTTTAGTTCACCTCCGCCGTATTACCGCGCGCCGCGATCTCCTGCCTGCTGCTCAGCGTAAAGGCTGACAACACCGTTACCGCCAGCACAAAACAGCCCAGCATCAGGTAGGTATCCTGGAAGCCGATCCGGTCATACATATTCCCGGCAAAGGCGGAGAGGAAAATCGCCGCCAGCTGTTTGGCAAAGTTGAAACCAATCAGATAGATGGTAGCGGACAGTCGGGTATCGAACACGCCGGTGATGTACTTGAACGCGCCCACCAGCAGGAACGGCACCTCCAGCGCGTGCAGCATCTTCAGGGCCACCACTTCCACGGCGGTGGTCGCAAATGACGAACCAATAATGCGCGTCGCCATAATCACCCCGGCGATCAGCAGCGTATTTTTCGCGCCAATGCGGTTAATGATCCACGGCGAGCAGAACATGATGATGGCGTTGCAGATCTCCCCGGCTGTGGTGGCAAAACCAAACGCCCGCGTCCCTTCCTCCGGCGTGGCGAAGAAGGTTTTAAAGAAGGTGGCGAACTGCTGATCGAAGACGTCATACACGCAGGCCACGCCAATCACGTACAAAATGAACATCCACATTTTGCGCTGGCGGAACAGGTTAATCACGGTTCTGGCGGTGATCTGCGGCTGGTTAGCACCGAGGGCGTTCATCACCTGCGCGGTCTGGTTAGGCTTCGGTTTTGCCACCACCAACAGTACCATCAGCACCAGCGCCGCCGCGGAACCCATCCAGAACACATACGAGGGGTCAATCCCAAACAGGATCCCGCCCGTCGTGGCACACAGCCCCCACCCGAGACAGCCAAACATCCGCGCCTTGCCGTATTCAAAGAAGCTGTTGCGACTCACGCGCTCAATGTAGGCCTCAATCGCGCCCGCTCCCGCCGAGAAGACGAAGCCGATATAGACCCCCCCGCTCAGGGCCCCGAGCCAGATGTTGGTCTTCAGCAGCGGAGCGAAGACGTAGAGGAAAAAGGGTGCGAAGAGAAACAGCAGGACCGCGATGATCCACAGCAGGTGTTTTTTCAGCCCCAGCTTATCCGACACGACTCCCAGCACCGGCTGGAACGAGATGGCAAACAGCGAGATGCAGGAGAAGACGATCCCGGTATCGGTTTTATTCAGGCCGATGATATCCGACAGCCAGATCGGCAGGAACGGAAAGCAGGTGGCCATGATGAAGAAGTAGAGAAAGAAGAACGACCCGAAGATCCAGAAGTTCGGGTTGTCTTTGTGGGTACAGGCAGTCGTGTTCATTATTTTTATCCTCAACTCAGGGCCGGTTGCCCGGCCCATTGCCCTTATACGCGTTCAACGCCAATCAGGATGGCGGTTTCCGGATCCAGAACCGGCAGGGCAAGCCCCGCCTGCATCAACCATTCGCCGCTCACCGTTTGCGGGGATTCCATCCACGCCGGCAGCTTGCGCATGGTGTGCCCCCCTTCGCCGGTCAGGCGGATGTTGGGGTGGTCGAGCAGCGTGATACGGTACTGGGCGTTAGCCGCCAGCCCCGGCATGCGCAGCGGCATCATCAGGGTGTAATCCGGCATCGCCAACTGGCTGACAATAAACAGGCCCTGGCCCTGATCCTGACTCACTATCCCCTGCGCCAGCGTGGTGCTGTCGGGCATATCCACCCGCCACTGGGTGCCGCGGTGGATCACCTCCCGCCACTGCTTATGCAGGGCCGCATAGTGCCGATAGCCTTCGCGCTCCTGCTCATCCACGGCGAGCGGATCCAGCTCCAGCCCCATATGGCCGAACAGCGCCGTCAGGCCCCGGAAGGCGATGCTGTGCTGGCGGAAAGTGGCATGGCATTTATGATGACCGATATGCGCCCCCATCACCTCCGGCGGGAAGAAGTAGCTCATGCCACGCTGGATAGTATTACGTTCCAGCGCGTCGTTGTTATCCGAAGCCCAGAAACGATGGCAGCGGGTCAGGACCTCATAGTCGATACGCCCGCCGCCGGAGGAGCAGGATTCAAACTCCACGTGCGGGAAGCGCTCGCCCAGGGTGTCCAGCAGACGGTAGAACTGGCGGGTCTGGGCGTCGGCAGCGGCCCTGCCGTTATGGCCCGGCTGCACCAGCTCGCGGTTCATGTCCCACTTCACATAGTCCACCTGGTGCTCACCCAGCAGCCAGCTCATGCGCTCCAGCAGGTAGTTGAACGCGGCAGGAATGTTGAGGTTCAGCACCCACTGGTGGCGACCGGTGGCCTGCGCATAGCCTGGCAGAGCCAGCACCCAGTCCGGGTGAGCGCGATACAGATCGGAGTCCGGGTTGATCATCTCTGGCTCGACCCAGATACCAAACTCCATCCCGAGGCTTTTGACGTGGTCGATCACCGGCGTTAAGCCATTGGGGTATTTCTGCTCGTCGAGATACCAGTCTCCCAGCGCAGCATGGTCGTCGTTGCGTCCTTTAAACCAGCCATCGTCAATGATAAAGCGCTCCACCCCCAGCGAGGCCGCTTCGTCTGCCATCCGCATGATGTACTCAGGATCGTGGTTAAAGTAGATCCCCTCCCAGGTGTTGAGATGCACCGGACGCGGTTTGTTCTCCGGGAAACGAATAATGTTGTCGCGCAGATAGCGGTGGAACTGCTGGCTCATGCCGTTCAGCCCCTGAGCGGAGTAGCTGGCGTAGAGCCGCGGCGTCCACAGGGTTTCACCCTCCTCAATCGCCTTTTCACCCGGCAGGTACAGCGCTTCAGCCTGCAGATAACGACGGCCATCGGTTTTGGCCTCCGCGCGCAGACGATGGTTGCCGCTCCAGCCCAGATGCACGCCCCAGACGTCGCCGTGCATTTCGCTGAAGCCCGGCGTGCCGCTAATCAGGGCCGGGAAATGCTCGTGGGAGCTGCGCCCGCGGCGGTTTTCAATCACGAAGCTGTCATGCTCCAGCAGCAGGCGATGCGGCTGGAATTCGCGGATCCAGCGGCCATGAAACGCCATCACCTCGCGGGCACGTTCCGCCAGCGGCAGGGTGACGGCCAGGCGCTCAACCTGCCACGGCTGGCTTTTGAGATTGGTCAGGCCATGACGAACCGCCAGCACGCCGCTGTCATCGAGGGCGATCTCGCTGGTCAGACGCAGGCCGGCGATGTCATCTTCGGCGGTAAGGGTCAGGGTTTGTCCCTGCTGCGCGACCGCAACGGTACGGAACAGCGGCGAACCATCCAGCCCCTGACGGTGGCCTTCAATGCCCGGCGCGCCGAACAGGCCGTGGGCAAGTTCCGCCATCAGCGTCACCGGCGAGTCAACGTCCAGTCTGCCGTTGGCGATCGGGCGGGAAAGCGTGGCCGCATCCTGCGGTGAAAAATGGCGAAGGTGCGGCCCCCAGTAAAGAATTTCGGCGAACGGATGGGTTTTGATCACCACATCGACCGTTTCGCTCGCGAGTCGTAAAACTGCCTCTTGCATCGGACATCTCCTGTCATCGGGATATCCTGAGTGTTGATCCGAAACGTTTCGGATACAAACCAAAACGTTTCGGATTTGTGATCGGGTTTAGAATTTAGGGAAATTTATGCCGTCTGGCCCGGAGAGAATTCCGGTTGCCACAGCACCTGCAGCTGGCTGATGTCATCGCCGTTAATCAGCTGCAGCACCATGTCGGCAATCTGCTTGCCCACCCCCTGTCGGGTGGACTGGATCACCGCCGCCACGTCGATATCGACAATGCTGTCCTGCGGCAGACCATCGTAGACTACCAGCGCAACGGCGTTCTCGCCCGTTAAGCGCCCCATCTGCGCCAGCGCCATCGCGGCCCCGTCGCCATGGGTATTGCAGTCGGTGACGATCGCCGTGGGAGCGACATCCAGCGCCAGCAGCGCCTGGGTGGTGGTGTAGCCCGCGCGGCGGGAAGGCGGCATGGTGCGTAGCCATTCGCTGGAGAGCCCTGCCTCGTTCAGAGCATCAAGGTAGCCCTGACGGCGCTGGGTAATAAACGCCTGATTGTTGCTCTCACCCAACAGCGCGATGCGCTGATGCCCCCGCTCAATTAACCGCCGGGTCGCGGTGTACGTGCCCGCATAATTATCGAAATCGAACCAGGCATAGGGTTCAGGCAGATGGCTGCGGCCGAGTGCCAGGAAGGGGAACCCGGCGGCCTGAAGTTGCTCAAGTCGCGGATCGTTGTCCAGAGTATGGGCCACGATCAGCGCATCCACGCGACGGCTCTGCACCATGCGCATGTAGCTGTGTTTGTCGGCCAGATCGTCATCGGCAATCAGCAGCAAATCGATCTCATGTTGCGCCAGTTCGTGGCTAATTTCGCCGACCATGTCCATAAAGACGCTGTTATTGAGCGGAACGGGATGCACCGGAAAGACCAGCCCCACGGCGTCGATCTTGCCCATCTTCAGACGACGGGCGAAGGTGTTCGGGCGATAGCCGCGACGCTGCGCTTCGGCTTCCACGCGGGCGCGCGTCTCGCTGGAAACGTCAAAATAGCCGTTGAGGGCGCGGCTCACCGTCGTTACCGACAGTCCCAGTTCTTTAGCAATGGCTTTAAGCGACATGATTATCCGTGTCTTAGTGTGTCAGTTTTGTTCCGCCACCATGAGCGCGTAAGTGTCTGGCTCAAGGGCTTTGAAGATGTGCGGCTGGTCGGCAGGATAGCAAATATAGTCCCCAATCCCGAGCTCTTCCGGTGCCCCGGTGAGGCCAACCAGCGCCCGGCCCTTCATGACAATAATATGCTCAACCGACCCCGGCGGGTGCGGATGGGAGATACGGTCGGCCCCGGGCTGCGCCGTCAGGATATAGATATCGCGTCGCGCGCCCGGCGGACAGGTCGCCAGCAAAATGGCCTCAAAGTTAGCCTGTTCAGCAATGACTTTTGTTCCTTCCCCCAGGCGGATCACCTGGGTGGTGGGCTGCTGCGGTTCGAGCAAACGGGCAAAGGGAATATCCAGCGCCACGCAGAGCGACCACAGGGTTTCGAGGCTGGGGTTGCCGTTCCCGGACTCCAGCTGAGAGAGTGTTGATTTGGCGATCCCGGCCCGGCGAGCGATTTCCGCTAGTGAAAGTCCGGTCCGCATGCGCTCCCGCACCAGACTTTTGGCGATTACGCTGATTGGCTGCGTCATAAAACGGTCTCTTGTTCTATAAATCGAACGAATCGTTCATCTTGATAAACGAATGTGATGCGTTCATTATAATGGATACTCGTTCGTTATGGCTAAAAATGTATGAAACACGCGTTCTCTTGTCTCAAAAGCGACACCATCAAGGCGATTATTCTCGTGTGTCTGGCGGTGGGTGTTGTGGGGATGTCCTACGGCTCGCTGGCGATGGCGTATGGCTTCCCGCTGTGGGTGCCCTTTGTGCTCTCCCTTTCAGTGCTGGCGGGCGCTTCGGAATTTATGTTTATCGGCATCGTCGCCAGCGGGGGCAATCCCCTTGCCGCCGCGGCGGCCGGACTGCTGGTCAATGCCCGCCATGTCCCTTTTGGCGTAACGGTGCGTGAGCTGGTGGGCAAACGCGGCGCCAGCTTCCTGGGCTGCCACATTATGAATGACGAAAGCGTGGTGTTTGGCCTGTCGCAAAAAACGCCGGAGCAGCGCAAAGCCGCCTACTGGCTCTGCGGCCTGGGGGTGGCCATTATCTGGCCGCTGGGCACCCTGCTGGGGGCGATGGTCGGCAAACTGCTGCCCGACCCGGAAACCATCGGGCTGGATGCGGTATTCCCGGCCATTTTACTGGCGTTAGTCGTGCCCGCCTTTAAGAACCGCACCACGCTTATCCGCGCCTGTAGCGGTGCCGCCCTGTCGCTGGCCGCGGTGCCCTTTGCGCCGGTGGGGCTGCCGGTATTGCTCTCTCTGCTGGGCCTCGCGGCGAGGAAGAAATAATGGAAAACATGACCGTCTTTATTCTCGGCATCGCCCTGCTGTCGGCGGGCACCTACCTGATGCGTCTCGGCGGGGCGAAGCTGGGCAGCCGGTTAGCGCTGTCTGAACGCTCCCAGGCGCTGCTGTCGGATGCGGCAACGGTGCTGCTGTTTTCAGTGGCGCTGGCGACCACCTTCTATGAAGGGGAGCATTTTGCCGGGATGGCGCGGGTGTTGGGCGTGGCCTTTGCGGTATTCCTTGCCTGGCGCAAGGTGCCGTTGATTTTCGTGATTGTCGCGGCGGCAGTGGTGACGGCGTTATTACGCCTGGCGGGCATAAACTAAAAAAGCGCCCCGGGGGCGCTCTTTCGACAGATACTTCGCTTTTATTTGTTCAGCTCAGCGGTCATGTGCACACGGTTACCGGAGAACGCCTGAGTAATGGTGTAAGAGGACGCGCCAGCCTGCTCGGCCTGAGCCGCGATTTTAGCTTCTGCGCCATCAATGGTGCTGGCGGATGCGGTAACGGACTGCGCAGCGAAAGAACCGAAAGAAGTAGCCAGAGCGATTACTGCGACAAAAGTTTTGATGCTTTTCATGATAGTGACCCTTGCGATAAGTTGTTGGTGTAAGGCGTTGTGCCTTGATGTGATAAATAATAAGCCTCATCACCGACAACTGATAGCGGAAGGATTTGCTAAAACAATTCAAATTTATTGAACAATATTCAAACGCTGCGGATGAGTATAAACCGTGGCCCTTCCCGGCTTGCAGAACCCCACCAGCGTCAGGTTGCAGCGCTCGGCCACCTCAACCGCCAGCGTGGTGGCCGCGGAGACCGCAAACAGGATCTCAACCCCGCACATCGCCGCCTTTTGCACCATCTCGTAGCTGGCCCGGCTGGAGACCAGCGCGGCACCCTGCTGCCAGGCGGCACTCTCTCCCGCCCGTCGGCCCAGCAGTTTATCCAGCGCCACATGGCGTCCGACATCTTCATGCCCACCGGCTATTTCGCCCGACGGCAGTACCCAGGCGGCGGCGTGCGTGCAGCCACTCAGATTACCTACCGGCTGTACCGAGTGAAGGTTGTTCAAGGCGATATCGAGGTTCGCCAGCGTAAAGGTCTGGCTAAAGGGCAGCGGGGCGATAGGTTTGCCGATGTCGTTCAGCTGCTCCACGCCACAGACGCCGCAGCCGGTACGCCCGGCCAGGGCGCGACGGCGCTCCTTCAGGGCCATAAAACGCCGGCTGGAGAGTTCAATCTGCACCTCCATTCCGTTGCAGGCCTGAACCACATCCATCCCGTAGATCTCCTGCGGGTGGTCGATTATCCCCTCAGAGAGCGAAAAGCCGATGGCAAAGAGCGTCAGATCTTTTGGCGAAGCCATCATCACCACGTGCGAGATACCGTTGTAGACCAGCGCCACGGGCACCTCTTGCGCAATCCAGTCCGGGATGGGTTGGTTGAGCTGAGGGGGTCTGCGCACCTCGCACGCCACTACGCCGACGGGCTGGGAGGAGGTATCTCGGTTTTGTTTTGACACGACATCGTTCCTGGCAACTTCGAAAATAAGTATGCTATTGCAGCATAAATGGCGGCGATGCGCCCCAGAGATGGATCAATTTTTCATTAGGACGCCTTTTCTCCTGTCTTACTCCCACGGGAGGAGGAGTCTCGCCAGGTTGATACAGCCTTGTAACACATAAAGTTAATAACGTGATCTAATTCACATTTTTAAATTAGCACGCTTAGATTTTATTCACGATGTTTTAACTCCATTCAAACAAGCCTACCGACAATGTGGTATTCTGCGCCCTATCCCTCAAGGAATTGTGGGAATACAAAATTCCAACCCTTTGCGGTTGTTTTGTAACCGTAAAGTAAAACTCTAAATACCCGAATAATGCGCGTTGCAGGCAAGCAGCAAAACGCTCCTGCGGCTCGACCTATAAAGGTAGCAATGTCGAAACAAGGAGTGACCATGCAGGTCAGCAGAAGGCAGTTCTTTAAGATCTGCGCTGGCGGTATGGCAGGCACCACGGCGGCGGCACTGGGCTTTGCGCCCGGCGTAGCGCTGGCGGAAACACGGCAGTACAAACTGCTGCGCACCCGCGAAACCCGTAACACCTGTACGTACTGCTCTGTCGGTTGTGGGCTGTTGATGTATAGCCTCGGTGACGGTGCAAAAAACGCCAAAGCATCTATTTTCCATATCGAAGGGGACCCGGATCATCCGGTCAACCGTGGCGCGCTCTGCCCGAAAGGGGCTGGTCTGGTGGACTTTATCCACTCAGAAAGCCGTCTGAAATTCCCCGAGTATCGCGCGCCTGGCTCCGACAAGTGGCAGCAAATTGGCTGGGATGAAGCGTTCGATCGCATCGCTAAGCTGATGAAAGAAGACCGCGATGCTAACTTCATGGCGCAGAACGCCGAAGGTACCACCGTTAACCGCTGGCTCTCCACCGGGATGCTGTGTGCCTCTGCCTCCAGTAACGAAACCGGCTATTTAACCCAGAAATTCACGCGCGCACTCGGCATGCTCGCGGTCGACAACCAGGCGCGTGTCTGACACGGACCAACGGTAGCAAGTCTTGCTCCAACATTTGGTCGCGGTGCGATGACCAACCACTGGGTCGACATCAAGAACGCCAACCTTATCGTGGTGATGGGCGGTAACGCCGCTGAAGCGCACCCTGTCGGGTTCCGCTGGGCGATGGAAGCCAAAATCCACAACGGTGCGAAACTGATTGTGATCGATCCCCGCTTTACGCGTACGGCGTCAGTGGCGGATTTCTACACCCCTATTCGTTCAGGTACTGACATCACTTTCCTGTCAGGCGTACTGCTGTACCTGATGACTAACGAAAAATATAACCGCGAATACACCGAAGCCTACACCAACGCCAGCCTGATCGTGCGTGAGGATTACCACTTCGAAGATGGCCTGTTCAGCGGTTACGACGCCGAAAAACGCAAGTACGACAAAACCAGCTGGAACTACGAGCTGGATGAGAAAGGCTTCGCGAAACGCGATATCACGCTGCAACACCCGCGCTGCGTCTGGAACCTGCTGAAAGAGCACGTTTCCCGCTATACGCCGGACGTGGTTGAAAACATCTGTGGGACGCCGAAAGCGGACTTCCTGAAGGTGTGCGAGATGATCGCTGAAACCAGCGTTCATGATAAAACCGCCTCGTTCCTGTATGCCCTCGGCTGGACCCAGCACTCCATCGGCGCGCAGAACATCCGTACCATGGCGATGGTGCAGCTGCTGCTCGGCAACATGGGGATGGCTGGCGGCGGCGTCAACGCCCTGCGCGGTCACTCCAATATCCAGGGTCTGACCGACCTCGGCCTGCTGTCGCAGAGCCTGACGGGTTATATGAACCTGCCAAGCGAAAAACAGACCGACCTGCAAACCTATCTGACGGCCAGCACGCCAAAACCGCTGCTCGAAGGCCAGGTGAACTACTGGGGCAACTATCCGAAGTTCTTCGTCTCAATGATGAAGGCCTTCTATGGTGATAAAGCGACGGCTGAAAACAGCTGGGGCTTTGACTGGCTGCCGAAGTGGGACAAAGGCTACGACGTTCTGCAGTACTTCGAGATGATGAACCAGGGTCAGGTCAACGGCTATCTGTGCCAGGGCTTTAACCCGGTGGCGTCGTTCCCGAACAAGAACAAGGTTGTGGCGTCTCTGTCGAAACTAAAGTTCCTGGTCACCATTGACCCCCTCAATACCGAGACGGCGACCTTCTGGCAGAACCACGGTGAATCGAACGACGTCGATCCGTCGAAGATTCAGACCGAAGTGTTCCGTCTGCCGTCCACCTGTTTCGCGGAAGAGAACGGCTCCATCGTCAACTCCGGCCGCTGGCTGCAGTGGCACTGGAAAGGCGCGGATGCCCCGGGCATCGCCATGAACGACGGCGAGATCCTGGCCGGTATCTTCTTACGCCTGCGTAAGATGTACGCGGCAGAAGGCGGCGCGAACCCGGAACCGGTGCTGAACATGACCTGGAACTACTCGACGCCGGAGAACCCTTCCCCGGAAGAGGTGGCGATGGAGAGCAACGGTAAAGCGCTGGCGGATGTTATCGACCCGGCTACCGGTGCGGTTCTGGCGAAGAAAGGCGATCAGCTCAGCACCTTTGCGCACCTGCGTGATGACGGCACCACCTCCAGCGGCTGCTGGATCTTTGCCGGGAGCTGGACGCCGAAAGGCAACCAGATGGCCAACCGCGATAACGCCGACCCGTCGGGCCTCGGCAATACGCTGGGCTGGGCATGGTCATGGCCGTTGAACCGCCGCATCCTCTATAACCGTGCCTCCGCAGACCCGCAGGGCAACCCGTGGGATCCGAAGCGTCAGCTGCTGAAATGGGACGGCGCGAAATGGGGCGGCGTGGATATTCCGGACTAC
Organism: Leclercia sp. TB492; assembly: GCF_049974505.2. Taxonomy (NCBI): domain Bacteria; kingdom Pseudomonadati; phylum Pseudomonadota; class Gammaproteobacteria; order Enterobacterales; family Enterobacteriaceae; genus Leclercia; species Leclercia sp. TB492. The sequence continues at coordinate 4,632,243 of NZ_CM127572.1, forward strand.
AGCACCGCGCCTCCGGGCAGCGATGTCGGGCCATTTATCATGCAGCCTGAAGGGATGGGACGTCTGTTCGCGATCGATAAGATGGCGGAAGGTCCGTTCCCGGAACACTACGAGCCGTTTGAGACGCCGCTGGGCACCAACCCGCTGCACCCGAACGTGGTCTCTAACCCGGCAGCCCGTATCTTTAAGGGCGATTTCGACGCGCTGGGTAAAAAAGACAAGTTCCCGTATGTGGGTACCACTTACCGTCTGACCGAGCACTTCCACTACTGGACCAAGCACGCGCGGCTTAACGCCATCGCGCAGCCGGAACAGTTTGTGGAGATCGGCGAGAAGCTGGCGAACAAGCTCGGCATCGCCCAGGGCGATACCGTCAAGGTCTCCTCCAACCGCGGCTACATCAAAGCCAAGGCGGTGGTGACCAAGCGTATTCGCACCCTGAACGTGCACGGGCAAGAGGTGGATACCATCGGCATCCCGATTCACTGGGGCTACGAGGGCGTGGCGAAGAAAGGGTTTATTGCAAACACCCTGACGCCGTTCGTCGGTGATGCGAACACGCAGACGCCGGAGTTTAAGGCCTTCCTCGTGAACGTGGAAAAGGTGTAACGGAGACGACTTATGGCTTATCAATCGCAAGACATTATTCGTCGTTCCGCGACTAACAGTTTCACCCCCGCGCCTCAGGCGCGGGACCACCAGCAGGAAGTGGCGAAGCTTATTGACGTGACCACCTGTATCGGCTGTAAAGCCTGTCAGGTGGCCTGTTCAGAGTGGAACGACCTCCGTGACGAAGTGGGACATAACGTCGGGGTGTACGATAACCCTGCCGATCTGACCGCCAAGTCCTGGACGGTGATGCGTTTCTCTGAAGTGGAGCAGAACGACAAACTGGAGTGGCTGATCCGCAAAGACGGCTGTATGCACTGTGCGGATCCGGGCTGCCTGAAGGCCTGCCCGGCGGAAGGGGCGATCATTCAGTATGCCAACGGCATCGTCGACTTCCAGTCCGAGCAGTGCATTGGCTGCGGCTACTGCATCGCCGGCTGCCCGTTCGACGTGCCGCGCCTGAACCCGGAAGACAACCGCGTCTATAAATGTACGCTGTGCGTCGACCGTGTGAATGTCGGCCAGGAGCCGGCCTGCGTGAAGACCTGTCCAACCGGCGCTATCCACTTTGGCTCCAAAGAGGATATGAAAACGCTGGCGGGCGAGCGCGTATCCGAGCTGAAAACCCGCGGTTACGACAACGCAGGCCTGTACGATCCGGCCGGTGTTGGCGGTACCCACGTGATGTACGTCCTGCATCACGCCGACAAGCCGAACCTGTATCACGGCCTGCCGGAGAACCCGGAGATCAGCGCCACGGTGAAATTCTGGAAAGGCATCTGGAAACCGCTGGCAGCGGTCGGTTTTGCTGCCACCTTCGCAGCGAGCATCTTCCACTACGTCGGCGTTGGTCCGAACCGTGCGGAAGAGGAAGACGACAACCTGCATGAAGAGAAAGACGAGGTGCGCAAATGAGAAAACGTGACACCATCGTGCGCTACACGGCGCCGGAACGCATCAACCACTGGGTCACCGCCTTCTGCTTCATGCTGGCGGCGATAAGCGGGCTGGGGTTCTTCTTCCCCTCCTTCAACTGGCTGATGCAGATCCTCGGTACGCCGCAGCTGGCGCGCATCCTGCACCCGTTTGTGGGAGTGGTGATGTTCGCCTCGTTCATCATCATGTTTTTCCGCTACTGGCACCATAACCTAATCAATCGGGATGATATCTTTTGGGCGAAGAATATTCGTAAGATCGTCGTCAACGAGGAAGTGGGTGATACCGGACGCTATAACTTCGGCCAGAAATGCGTATTCTGGGCGGCGATTATCTTCCTGGTCCTGTTGCTGGTGAGCGGCGTGATCATCTGGCGTCCGTACTTTGCGCCTGCTTTCTCAATCCCGGTGATCCGATTTGCGTTAATGCTGCATTCATTTGCCGCAGTGGCGTTAATTGTGGTTATCATGGTGCATATCTACGCCGCCCTCTGGGTGAAAGGCACCATTACCGCGATGGTGGAAGGCTGGGTCACTAAGACGTGGGCGAAGAAACATCACCCGCGCTGGTACCGTGAAGTCCGCCAGAAACAGGAAAAGTCATCTGAATGAGTATTCGCATAATCCCGCAAGATGAGCTGGGTTCGAGCGAGAAACGCACGGCGGAAGTGATTCCGCCGCTACTGTTCCCCAGACTGAAAAACCTCTACAACCGCCGCGCTGAACGCCTGCGTGAACTGGCAGAGAACAACCCGCTTGGCGATTATTTGCGCTTTGCCGGGTTGATCGCCCATGCCCAGGAAGTGGTGCTGTACGACCATCCGCTGCAAATGGACCTGACCGCGCGCATCAAAGAGGCCAACGTTCAGGGCAAGCCGCCGCTGGATATCCACGTGCTGCCGCGCGATAAGCACTGGCATAAACTGCTGCACTCGCTGATTGCCGAGCTGAAGCCCGAGATGAGCGGCCCTGCGCTGGCGGTGATCGAGAATCTCGAGAAAGCCTCTGAGCAGGAACTGGAGCAGATGGCGAGCGCGCTCTTTGCCTCTGATTTTGCCTCAGTCAGCAGCGATAAAGCGCCGTTTATCTGGGCCGCCCTGTCGCTCTACTGGGCACAAATGGCCAGCCTGATCCCAGGTAAAGCCCGTGCCGAATACGGTGAAGCACGTCAGTTCTGCCCGGTATGCGGTTCGATGCCGGTCTCCAGCATGGTGCAAATCGGTACCACTCAGGGGCTGCGCTACCTGCACTGCAACCTGTGTGAAACCGAGTGGCACGTGGTGCGCATCAAGTGCAGCAACTGCGAGCAGACCCGCGATCTGCACTACTGGTCGCTGGAGAACGAGCAGTCCGCGGTGAAAGCCGAAAGCTGCGGCGACTGTGGCACCTACCTGAAGATTTTGTACCAGGAAAAAGACCCGAAAGTGGAGGCCGTCGCTGACGATCTTGCTACCCTGATTCTGGACGCCAAAATGGAGCAGGAGGGCTTTGCCCGCAGCTCTATTAACCCGTTCCTGTTCCCGGGTGAAGGGGAGTAATCTCCTGTGATAGTGCCGGGCGGCGCACGCTTGCCCGGCCTACAATAAACGCCTGCGCGAGCAAGCTTCCAGCGTTTCCATTATTCCCCCCTTATCCCTGCATTTTAGGATTCTGTTTACCCCCTCCGGGTAGATAATCCCCCTTTCCTTCGTCACTATTGCCCACCTAAAACATTACTATTTGTAAGGTATAGTATCGAAATGGAACTTCGACGCCTGGCGACGAGCATACCGATTTTCCTCACCAGCGCTTTATTCTGCCTTACAACGGTCGCTGGCGCTGCCCCAGGCGATGGGCAATTTATCCTTCACCAGCAGCGTCAGCAGGCGCTGGAAGCGCAACTGAACCCACCGACGCCGGATGTCCGGCTCTCCTCTCCCAATAAGGACAACGCAAGCGCAGCGTTTCCTGACGAATCTCCCTGCTTCGTTATTCATGACGTCACACTGACCGGCCAGGAAGCCTTGCCATCCTGGTTGCCGTTGCAGCGCCTCGCCGATCGTGCGGTCGACAGATGTCTGGGCGCACAGGGCATTAATCAGCTCATGAGTTCGCTTCAGAACCGGTTGATTTCTCACGGATGGACGACCGCTCGCGTGCTGGCCCCTGGACAGGATATTAAAAGTGGCCATTTGAAGCTGGCCGTTATACCGGGAACAATTCGCCACGTCACTTTTACCGATGACAGTAGTCGCTGGCTCTGGCTCTATAGCGCTTTCCCGGCACATGACGGCAATTTGCTGGATCTGCGGGACATTGAGCAAGGGCTGGAAAATCTCCAGCGCCTGCCCACCGTGCAGGTGGAGATGGACATTGTTCCCGCCGGGCAACCCGGCGAGAGCGATATAGTTATTTCCCGCCAGCAGAGCAAATTCTGGCGGCTTGGACTGTCGTTGGATGATGCAGGTTCGACGTCAACCGGGCGCTATCAGGGAGGGTTCACCCTCTCACTGGATAACCCACTGGCGTTGAGCGATCTGTTCTGGTTTTCCGTTAACCACGATCTACAAACCGGGCCGGAAAAAGGCAACCAGAACCTTAGCGCCCACTGGTCTGTTCCGGTGGGCTGGTGGGCCTTTTCTCTTACCGGCAGCGATTACCACTATCACCAGACGGTGGCCGGGCTGAGCGATGATTACCGTTATAGCGGTAAGAGCCAGAGCCTGGTGGCGCAACTCAGCCGGGTTCTGCACCGCAACAGCGCGCAAAAAACCTCATTCACCTGGGACGTCGAAAGTCGCACGACGCGTAACTACATCAGTGACACCGAAATTGAAGTTCAGCGCCGACACGTCTCCTCGTGGAAAGCCGGACTTGAGCATCGTCACTATATTGGCCCGGCGACGCTGGATGCCGGAATAAGCTATCAACGCGGCACTCGCTGGTTTGGCGCCCAGCCAGCGCCAGAAGAGACGTTCGATGAAGCCACCGCGCTAAGCCGCATTCTGCGTACCGATGCACACCTGAGCCTGCCGTTTGAGCTGGTCAATCAGCGTTTCCGCTACGACATTGCATGGCAGCGGCAGACCAGTAATACGCCGCTCACCACGCAGGATCAGTTCTCCATCGGCGGTCGCTGGACAGTGCGCGGTTTTGATGGGGAACGCACGCTAAACGCCGATCGCGGCTGGCTGGTGCGTAACGATCTCTCCTGGCAGATCCCTCTTCCGGGCACCGAGTTCTATCTGGCCGCCGATTACGGCGAAGTGGCAGGCAAAGGAACGGAATACCTGACCGGAAACCATCTGGCAGGGGGTGCCGCCGGGCTGCGCGGCACGCTGTGGAAAGTAAGCTTCGACATGTTTGCCGGCGTGCCGCTCTCTCGTCCCGAAGGTTTTAAAACCAGCCCCGCCACCTTCGGCTTTAACCTGAATATGGCGCTGTGACGATGCGCTATGGCGATTTTACGGTCCACTGCCCGCTGGTGCTGGGCAATACCCTTAATGAAGCGGAAGCCTTTGGCGCATCGGTCTGGCTTTGGATGCACTCTTTTAACCACCGGGAGGCTCCGCTGCACGTACTACCCGTTGTTCTTCTGCCCGTCATCAAACGCCAGCAGTACGTGCTGGTGGAAAAGGAAGGTCGCCCGATCTTTTTTCTGAGCTGGGCATGGATGAACGAAGAGGCTGAACGTCGCTACCTCAACGACGCGACGGTTGTCCTGCCGGAAGCCGACTGGTGCAACGGCGATCGGTTGTGGTTTCGCGACTTTATCGCCCCCTTTGGCCACACGGAAGCCCTGTTCCGCCTGTTACGTGAGGAAATTTTCCCCCATCAGATTGGCCGCTCGCTCTGGCATCGCGGCGGTGAAAAGGGGCGTCGTATCAGAACCTTTTATGGCAAACGGGTGACGCGCGACACGCTGCTGGACTGGAAAAAGACGCATCCGCTGCATGGATAAAACATAAAAGGATTTTCACATGAACAAACTTCTGTACCGTATCGTCTTTAACAAAGCGCGCGGCATGCTGATGGTGGTATCGGAGCTTGCCCGTGGCTGTTCCGGCAGCGCGCCCTCTTCCGGGATTTCGCATAATCACCAGCGCCTTATCTGTCGCATCGGGGCGATCAGCCTCAGTCTGTGGCTGGCAAGCGGTGCGATAACGGTACAGGCGGCCGGGATTGTGGCGGATCAATCAGCGCCGAATAAACAGCAGGCGACCATCATCAGCACCGCCAACGGTACACCGCAGGTGAATATCCAGACGCCATCCGCAGGGGGTGTTTCCCGCAATACTTATAGTCGGTTTGACGTCGGCCAGAACGGGGTCATCCTTAACAACTCTCATAAAAATACCGCCACCCAGCTTGGCGGAATGGTCGCCGCCAACCCGTGGCTGGCCAAAGGCGAGGCGAAAATTATCCTCAACGAGGTTAACGCTCGCGATCCAAGCCAGCTTAACGGCTTTATCGAAGTGGCCGGTCAAAAAGCGGACGTGGTCATCGCCAGCCCGTCGGGCATTACCTGCAATGGCTGCGGGTTTATCAATGCCGGACGCGCCACGCTCACCACCGGTACCGCGCACATGCAAAACGGAAAGATAACCGGCTATCAGGTTGAGCAAGGTGAAATTCACATTAACGGTAACGGGCTGGATTCAACCGGCCAGAACCACACCGATATTATTGGTCGTGCGGTGAAGGTAAACGCCGCCATTCATGCTCAGGATTTACGCGTGACAACCGGGCGTAACCGCGTCGATGTCGCTCATGAACAGATCGCCGCGCTCGTGGATAACGGCGCGGCAAAACCCAGCCTGGCGCTGGATGTCTCTCAAGTGGGCGGTATGTACGCGGGGAAAATTCGCCTTCGCGGGACGGAAAAAGGCGTCGGCGTGCGTAATGCGGGCAACATCGGCGCAGAAGCCGGAATGGTTACTCTCTCCGCCGATGGACAAATCCAGAACAGCGGCGCCGTCTGGTCTTCAGCAGACGTTGCCATTGCTGGCACCGCCGAGGTGCAGAACAGCGGATCTATCGCGGCACAGCATAATGTCAGCCTGACAGGCAAAACCATTACCAGTACCGGTACGCTGGCCGCAGGCGTTCAGCCAGACGGCAAACTGGGCAACCGCGGGGAGCTGACGCTCAGCGCCAGCGGCAAGCTAGAACTGCATGGACAGAATCTGGCCGGCGGTAACCTGAACGCCTCCGGCCAGGGGCTGGAGGCTTCCGGCAGCCTGACGCAGGCGAAAAACATAACCCTCAACGCCGGGCAAGGCGACCTAAGTACCGCCAGCGCACAGATTGTGGCGGATGACACGCTTAGCGCCATAACATCCGGCACCCTCGACAACCGCAGCGGCGTGCTGGCGGCCGGGAAACTCACGCTTACGGCGAAAACGATAAAGAACCAGAAAGGTCAGATCAGCCAGAGCGGGACAGAGGCGCTGGCACTCAACCAACAGGGCGAAATCGATAACCGCGACGGCATGATTGCCGCCAATGCTGCGATAACCGTGAATACCGCCTCGCTGGATAACCGTAAAGGCCGCATTCTGGCGGCTGAGACGGGCAGTCTTTCAGTGCAGACAACAGGCGGGGTGGATAACCACGAGGGTGTGCTGGCTGCCGCGCAAAACGTCAGCGTAACGACAGACACGTTGCGCAATGATAACGGGCTTATCAGTGCCGAAAACGGCCACATTGTACTGACCAGTAAAAAGCAGGTAACGAACGTCGGCGGACAAATCGCTGCCCGCAGCACGCTGGCCCTCGCCAGCGGCGCACTGGATAACGACAGTGGCGGGCTGGTGCAGAGCGGCGGCGATCTCACGCTGAACAGTGAACATATCAGCAACCGTGACAGCGGGGACGCGGGCGGGATCGTCAGTCAGGGAAATATGTCGATCACCACAAACGACCTGCAAAACAATACCGGTGTCGTGCTGGCAGGAAAACGGGCGACGGTGGACGCCGCCCGCTTCAGCAATATCGCTGGCACGCTGGTCGCGCTGGAGGCGCTGAAGCTCGCAACACAAAGCGATACGGATAATCGCCAGGGGATTATTCAGGGCAAAGGCATATCTCTTAATACGCACGGGCATCTGCTGGATAACCAGCAGGGCACGCTCTACAGCCTGGCGGCGATGCAGCTGGCAACGGGTGAGCTGAACAACCAGAACGGCACACTCGGCGCGAAGGGCGATATTACGTTGAAGGCAACTTCGCTGGACAACCGTACCGGCGGGCGCGTGGTAAGCGATCAGGCGATTGCGTTGGAGCTCGAGCGTGTGGATAACCAGCAGGGTGAGATACAGTCGCTCGGCAACCTGATGGTCAACGCCGTATCCGGGTTTATTGACAACACCCTGGGGCTGATGCGCAGCGGTGCTACGGTGACGCTTCACGCCGCTTCCCTGGTTAACCGCAACACCCAGGCAGCGGAGAAAGGTATTGAGGGGCTGGAGATAAACATCGTCAGCCAGCAGTTGGATAACACCCAGGGAACGTTGCTTTCTGCCGATACGCTGGATATTGCTAATGCCGGAACCCTGGATAATACCCAGGGCGAACTGTCTGCCGCAGGGGAACTGTCGCTGAGCGGTGCGGCTCTGCGCCTCATCAACACGCGTGGCGTGACGTTAGCCGGTGAGAAGGCCACCATTGACGCTGAGGGGCTGACGGGAGACGGGCGATTGCTTTCGCTCGGAGAGATGACCATCAACACGCGTCAGGCCTTTGACAACCTGGGGGATGTCATCGCCAATGGTAATCTCACCTTTACCACGTCAGGCAGCGTGACCAACAGCGGCAACCTGCTGGCGGGTGAGAAGCTTAACTTCAGTGCCGCCAGCCTGCTGAATACCACGGCCGGTGAGATTGCCGCTGGCGCGACCTGGCTTGCGGTCACCGCTGCTCTCAACAATTACGGCCTTATCGACGGTAGCCAGACGTGGCTTAAAGCAGACACGCTGACCAACGCCGGAACGGGCCACATCTATGGCGACCATCTTTCACTTCAGGCGACCACGCTAAACAACCTCGCGCAAGGTGAAAAAGCAGCAACCATCGCCGGTCGTCAGCGCGTGGACATCGGCGCGGACACGATCAACAACCGCGACCACGCGCTTATCTACAGCGATGGCGCGCTGGCTATTGGCGGTCAGGTGAATGAAAACGGCTTTGCCACTGGGCAGGCGCACACGTTGAACAACCACAGCGCGACCATTGAATCTGCTGGCGATATGATCCTGTCTGTCAGCCAGCTCAATAACATCAACGATCGTTTCAGCACCGAGGTGCAGTGGGTCTCCACCGAGCAGATGCTTGAGTACCAGCATAAGGGATCGCCTGACCGCTGGGACGCCAGTACTGAAGGCGTGTTTGTCGACCGCAACTCTGCCGACAAGCTGTTGAACCTCAACACGCCGGATGATACCGGGGCAAACAATGACAACTTTTACGAGTACAGCTATACCCGCACCATTGAAGAGGAAGTGATTGCAGAGAGCGACCCAGGCAAAATCCTCTCGGGCGGGCAGATGGTTATCAGCGCGAACCACGTCCTGAACGACAAAAGCCAGATTGTTGCGGGGGGAACGCTCGGTATCTTCGCCGATACGGTAGATAACGTGATGCCAGAAGGCAGCCGGTGGATCACCGATGCAGGTTCCGTGACCCACTACAGCCGTAAGTCCAAAAAAGGCGGCGACTCGCAGGGCAAAAGCACCTCAGACTATGTGCCACCCACGGTGATCCAGTCGATTACCCTCTCACCCGGCAGAATGGACGGCAACAGCCAGACCAAAGGCAGCGGCATGACCCTCTCCCCCGCCACCGCACGCGGAACAGATGCCACGCTCAATGAAACTGGCGGCCTGTCCGTCGGTGTGGACGCGGCCTCGCCGGAATCACCTGCCAGCGACAGGTCAGGAAAATGGAGTGAAATCTCTGCCAGCGGCGCAGGGAATGGCGTGATCCGCGCGATCGTTCCCGATACACGTCTGCCGGACAGCAGCCTGTTCAACACGCTACCGGCACCGGATGCCCATTATCTGATCGAAACCGATCCGCGATTCACAAACAATAAAAAGTGGCTGGGTAGCGACTACATGCAGGACGCATTCGCGCTGAATCATGACAACATGCACAAGCGTCTGGGTGACGGCTACTATGAGCAGCGACTGGTTCGTGAGCAGATCATTGCCCTGACCGGTGGCCGTTACCTGGGCGATCATCGTGATGACGAAGCGCAATTCAGGGCGCTGATGGAGGCAGGCATTGCCTTCGGCAAAGCGCATCAGCTTATCCCTGGCGTGGCGCTCACCGCCGAACAGATGAGCCTGCTGACGGAAGATATGGTGTGGCTGGTGAATACCCGCGTGCAGCTTGCAGATGGAAGCTGGCAGACGGTGATGGTGCCGCAGGTGTATGTTCGCGTACAGCCGGGCGACGTTGACGGTTCTGGCGCGCTGATGGGCGGCCAGAACATGGTGATGAATCTGAACCGCGATCTGGTGAACAGCGGTACGCTTCATGGCCGGGAGGTGGTGCAGCTTAGCGCAGACATGCTCACCAACCGCGCCGGCACGATTCAGGGAGCGGACGTCAGCCTGCTGGCCCGTACGGATATCAACAATATCGGCGGTACGATTTCTGGCCACAATTCAGTGCTGGCGACTGCCGGACGTGATATCAACCTCACCACCACAACCCGCAGCGCAGAAAGCACGGCTGGTAAAAACAGCTTTGAGCGCACCACCCTTGAGCGCGTGGCGGGTATCTACGTGCAGGGCGATGACGGCAAGCTGGTGCTAAACGCGGGGCAGGATCTCAACCTGACCGCCGCGCAGGTCGTTAACAGCGGCAGCGACGGCCAGACGATACTTTACGCCGGACGCGATCTGAACCTTGCTTCCGTGACCACCTCAGCCAGCGATAACCTGACGTGGGATAAAGATAACTGGCTGAAGCAGGCCACCCTGCAGCAGGCGGGCAGCGAGGTGGCGGGCGAAGGCTCGCTCCTGATGATGGCCGGACGCGACGTTAACGCCGAAGCCGCCTCCGTCGAGGCGGGCAAAAGCCTCGGCGTCAGCGCAGGCCGCGACATTTCTATTGTGGCTGCCACCGATCGCAGCGAATTCGAGTCGCACCATAAATCCACCAGCAGTAGCAGCGCATTCTCTAAAAAAACCGTTACCACCCACGATGTGGTGAACAGCGAGACAGCGCAGGGCTCCCTGTTCAGCGGCGACAGCGTAACCATACAGGCAGGCCGTGACCTGCTCGTTCAGGGCAGCGATGTTGTCGGGGATAACGATCTACGCCTCTCGGCGCAGAACAACCTGACCATCACCACGGCGGAAGAGCGCAGCCAGGAGAGCCATCAGCGGCAGGAGAAAAGGTCCGGCTTCTCCGGCACGGGTGGCATCGGCTTTAGCTACGGCAGCAACACCCTGAAGGTAACCGATCGGGCGCAGGAGGTGTTTCACCGGGGCAGTACAGTCGGCTCGGTTAATGGCGACGTCACGCTGACTGCCGGTAATGCGCTTCAGGTGAACGGCTCCGATCTGGTGGCCGGACACGACATGACGCTGGCAGGTAAAGACGTGCGTATCGTCGCCGCCACACAGAGCAGCAGCCAGACCCATACGGTCGAGCAGAAATCCTCAGGCCTGACGCTGGCGCTGTCCGGCAGTGCGGGCAGCGCGCTCGACAGCGCCGTACGTACAACGACACGCGCCAGCGAAGCCGACAGCGGTCGTCTGGCGGCCCTCCAGGCGGTGAAAGCGGGGCTTTATGGCGTGCAGACGTCACAGGCGTTACGCCTGGACCAGGCCACCGGCGACCAGAAGGGCAACGATAACACCGTGGGCATCAGCCTTTCTTACGGCGCTCAGTCGTCAAAAACGACCCAGACCCGGGAGCAGACGCACGCCAGCGGAAGCAGCCTGACCGCCGGGAACAACCTCACCGTGGTAGCCTCCGACGGCGATGTGCTGGTACAGGGCAGCAGCCTTGCGGCAGAGAACGACATGCTGATTCAGGCCAGCCGCGACCTGAACCTTATCTCCGCACAAAATACCTCCCGGCTCGACGGTAAAAATGAGAGCCACGGCAGCAGTGCGGGGGTCGGTATTGGCTATGGCTCCGGCGGTGCGGGCATTAATTTCTCCGCCGGCCTCAATGCGGGTAAAGGTAAAGAGAAAGGCAACACCACCACTTACACCGAAACCACGCTGAACGCCGGGAATAACCTCGTGATTGCAAGCGGGCGCGACACCACTCTGAGCGGTGCGCAGGCCAGCGGGGAACACATTGTGGCGGATGTTGGCCGCAACCTCACGCTGCAAAGCCAGCAGGACACCGACAGCTATAACAGCACTCAGAAGGACATCAGCGCAGGCGGCAACTTCAGTCTCGGGACGATGACCGGCTCGGGTGGCATCAGTGCCAGCCGCGATAAAATGGACAGCGATTACCAGTCAGTCCAGGAGCAGACCGGCCTGTTCGCCGGTGACGGCGGCTTTGATATCCGCGCTGGCGGTCACACCCAGCTGGATGGCGCGGTGATTGCCTCCACCGCGGCCGCAGAATACAACCGCCTCGACACCGGGACCCTGGGCTGGCGGGATATCCGCAACCACGCGGAGTATTCGGTTGAGCATCAGAGTGCGGGCTTCAGTTCGGGCGGGGCCAGCATCGACGGCCAGTTCACCGGCAATATGGCCAGCAACCTGCTGGCCGGCATGAACAGCCATGACAGCGCCGAAGGCACCACCCGCTCCGCCATCGCGCAGGGCGATATCATCATCCGCGACCCGGCCAGCCAGACGCAGGACACCGCCCGCCTCTCCCGCGACACGGCCAATGCCAGTGATACCGTCGACGTTATCTTCGACAAGGAGCGCGAGCAGCGCAGGCTCGACGAGGCGCAGCTTATCAGCGATATCGGCGGTCAGATGTCGGACATAGCCCGCACCGAAGGCCAGATTGCGCAGCAGAACGCCATGAAGGACCCCGCCGCCCTGCGGGCCGCCGAAGAGCAGCTCAGGGCCGGAGGCAACGCCAGCCCCACCGCGCAGGAGATTGCGGACCAGGCGGGCCGGACGGCGATGGCGCAGTACGGCACCGGCAGCGATATCCAGCGGGCCATTCAGGCCGCCACCGCTGCCGTGAAGGGCGCGGCCGGGGGCGACCTCAGCGCCGCGCTGGCCGGGGCGGCTGCGCCGTACGTGGCGGAGGTAATAGGGCACCGTTCCGGGCTGGAAGACGGCATGGAAAAAGCCGCCGCCCACGCGGTGGCGAATGCCGCCCTCGCCGCCCTGCAGGGGCAGAATGCCCTGGCGGGTGCAACGGGTGCCGTGGCCGGGGAGCTGGCGGGCTCGATTGCGAAGGAGATGTACGGGAAGGAGGTGGCTGAGCTGAGTGAAAGCCAGAAGCAGACCATCAGCAGCCTGGCGACCATCGCGGCGGGGATTGCCGCGGGCCTGGCGGGTGACGGTACGGCTGCGGCGCTGGCCGGGGCGCAGAGCGGGAAGACGGTGGTTGAGAATAATTCGCTAAGCCTGCCAACTGGAATGATGAATTACGGACAGGCAGTTACCTCCTGGAATCAGTATGCGGTGGACAATAATCTGACACAGGAACAAACTCAAGAAGGGTTAAATAGAATTGCTACTGGTGAAGGGGCTTCCTGGGGAACAGAGTATAAAGTTAAGCCATATGTAAAAGGTGAAGTGGCCGGAGGCGCAGGGGCTGGTTATTACTTTGATACGAGTATAGACCCATATCAGATCTCAGCTAATCATGGAGAAACATTAGCTGTCGGTGGACGCATCTCTGGGCAGATAGGGGTTCAGTTTGGACCATATTTCCCTGGGACTATTGGTTCCGAAAGAAATAGTTCCATAGGCTTAGGACTTGGGGTCATTTCTAGCGAAGTCTCTTATGGAAAAGATGGTTTTGGTTTTAGTCTCGGAGTGGGACCTGCGTGGGGGTGGAGTGGCATCTCAACCAATGTTGCCGGTGAAAAAGTGGACATCAATGGTTCTTCTGGAACTGAATTCTATCATCATGACTTCGGCAAGGATAAAGCAAAATGAACCCCGACATCATCACGATCACGCTATCAATGGCAATCTTTTTTATGTCATTCTATCACTATGCTAGAAGCACCAAGATACCCCTTAACTCTCCGGTAGGTATGAACGAGTATTTTAGTGGAATATTTTTCCTTAGAAAAAGTTCCTTTAGTTTGTTTTTGGGTCGAGTAGCATTACTTATTGGATTCCCGCTGTCCTATGCTCTTAAGTTTATCCGTGATGGTGAAGGAGTCGTTTACTTTCCATTAATTGTGACAACTTGGTTTATCGCGTTATATTTTTATAAATATGCTGGCTGTTTTAAGGGGGTAGCTAAGGGGCAAAAAGGATTTTTTAGCATACTCCTAAAAGGAAAAACCGGTGGGCTGGCTGGCACTTTATTATGGTTGCTCCGCACTTTATATATTGCATCAGTGATATATGTATTCTTGAATAGATAAGATTATCATTATTTAGAAATATTGTTGCTGAGAATAACCTGATGTGCGGAAGTGAAGATGTGCAGGCGGCATGGATACGTCAGCATGGGATAGATATGGCGAACTGTGCGGGTAACCCTGGCGGAGTCCCATGTCAGAAAGCGATGAATGAGCGTGATGCGGTGGGACTGGCTCTGGCTACAGGCAGTGTTGCTCTCCTGCCCGGTGGCGCTCAGGCTATGTGGGGGCTTGGTGCTGGCGCTAATGCGGGGATTAACTACTGGGCGGATGGAGCAATTGATCCAGCTAATGCGGCTATTGCAGGTTGGGTAAATGTTCTCAGTATGGGCAATGGTCTGGTGGGTACTGTTGGCTGGAATGCTGCAGGTGGGGCGCTGGGTAACTGGATTGACAATAAAGATCCTCTGTCTGGTGCGCTAATTAATGGCGCGGGTTCTTTAGCGGGTTACGGTATTGGTCAGGGCCTTAAATGGGGCGTTAACACAGGCGCGAACTGGTGGAAGGGTGGCTGGGATCCGAAATTTAATCCTAATCTAAGACAGTTTACTGAAGTGAGAGGGGACTATGGTCTTTCAAAAGAAATGGTACCAAGCAAACTACCTAGCAGTTTTGGTGATATTAGCTCTTCTTTCTCATCCGAGTATGGCGGAAAAAAACTTGATCCATTCATTGAGGATAGGTTGAAATGAAACTCCTCAATAAAAAAATCCCCGGTCTACTCATTATCTTTATTATCTGCATGCTAGGGATTGTTATTAGTTTCCTGTCCATTGCCCTGGCTATAGATGTTTTAATATGGTTACTGACAGGATCGTTCGATCTAACAAAACCAGATATATTAAAAATCATTAAGATTGGTTTCATAATTGGCGGCTTCACTGGTTTTGTGTTTGTCATAGCAAGGATATTGAGATTGAAAGGATTTTAGATAGTTTTGAAATTTAGGCTTTGTGGCTGGGATTGTTGCAGAAAACAACCGCCTCCACACCGGGACCCTGGGCTGGCGGGATATCCGCAACCACGCGGAGTATTCGGTTCAGCATCAGAGCGCAGGCTTCAGTTCGGGCGGGGCCAGCATCGACGGCCAGTTCACCGGCAATATGGCCAGCAACCTGCTGGCCGGCATTTGGCCGGGGCGCAGAGCGGGAAGGGAATGGTTGAGAATAATGCCCTCAGTGATGGCTGGAACAATATACTGCCATCAGGAACACAAGATTACGGACAGGCCGTAGCCTCGTGGAATCATTATGCCCAGGACAATAATTTGACACCGGAACAGGTTCAAGAAGGAATGAATCGTATAGCTATTGGCGAAGGGCCCTCTTGGGGGACTGAATATAAAGTTAAACCTAATGGAAAGGTTGAAGTTTCAGGTGGCGTGGGGCTTGCTCTGAAAGGAGGCGCTGAGGTTAATAATGAATACTTCTCTATTTCTACAGGATACACCAAAGAGATTGGGGTTAAGGCTGGAGCTTCTGTCGGCATTGATTTTGGCCCATATTTTCCAGGGTTGTTTGGCGACATAAACCGTGATTATTCAACTAGTATCGGTTTTGGGCCCGGCTCTGTAGGAATGTCTGGCGGAAAAGATGGTATTGGTTTTTCCTTCTCTGTTGGACCAAGCATTGGTTTTACAGGCTCTACTACTGGTTCTCATGATGAAAAAATAGATCTGAACGGTGACTCAACTAAGGAAATATATCGCCATGATTTCAAATGATATTATTATTAATATATCATCCCTCATGTTGCTAATGTTTTTGTTATTGTGGGGGGGATGTTTTTTTATTTTTGTTTATAGATATCTTGGCGGTCCTAAGGTAGGGAAGGACTCCTTACTTTATTTTAATTACATGTTTTTTAAACGTGATATTTTATCAAGTTGTGCATTGACTTTTCTTGTTCTTGGATATGTGGCGGCGGCAATAGCTGAATATCGAAGGGGGTTTGATAGTTTATTATTGATAGCTAATTTGTCCGGAGGAATGTCATTTTTTCTCTTTGCTCTCTATGGGAAATATTTTTACCAAGGGGGAATTGATGATGAAAAACCATTTTTCTTTATTAGGATTTTTTTGACAAAATTAGACTTATCCTTTGGTTCGATTTTTCTTTGGCTATCAAGACTGGCATATGTAACATGGTTAATTATATTCATTAGCAATAAATAGCGGTTGAGAATAATTCGCTGGCGCATGTGCTGGCAGCTACAGAGGCCAGCAAGCCGGGAACAGTTGAGTCATGGACAAAAGAGCAGCAGGAGCAAATCAGGGAAGCGTGCAGTGGTGGGACGCCGGTGAACGGCTCCGATCTGTTGGCCGGTCATGACATGACGCTGGCAGGTAAAGACGTGCGTATCGTCGCCGCCACCGCTGCCGTGAGAGGCGCGGCCGGGGGCGACCTCAGCGCCGCGCTGGCCGGGGCGGCTGCGCCGTACGTGGCGGAGGTAATAGGGCACCGTTCCGGGCTGGAAGACGGCATGGAAAAAGCCGCGGCCCACGCGGTGGCGAATGCCGCCCTCGCCGCCATGCAGGGGCAGAATGCCCTGGCGGGCGCGGCGGGTGCCGTGGCCGGGGAGCTGGCAGGCTCCATTGCGAAGGAGATGTACGGGAAGGAGGTGGCGGACCTGAGTGAAAGCCAGAAGCAGACCATCAGCAGCCTGGCGACCATCGCTGCGGCGCTGGCCGGGGCGCAGAGCGGGAAGACGGTGGTTGAGAATAACTCGCTGGCACATGTACTGGCGGCTGCGGAGGCGAACAAACCGGGAACCATTGAAAAGTGGCAGGAAGAACAACAGGCAGCAATTAAAGGAGCCTGTAGCGGGGATACGCCGATTTCATGTCAGATGGCTGTGGCCGCAATAGGTACGCTTATGTCGGGAGGAGTGCTTCCTGAAGCTATGGTAATTTCTGGGGCTATCAGTGCTGGCGCAGTGAGTGGGGTCGACTTGGCAATGAAAGGTTCAATTGATCCGAAAAATGTTATCGCAGCGTATTGGATTGGTACGCTGACAAGAAATACTGGTTTAGAAACGACAATAGCCATAAATGCCGCAGGAGGAGCGACAACAAGTTATCTTGATGGCAAAAATCCATGGATAGGCGGGCTAGTTAGTGGTCTCACTGGCGGAGCAGCCTATGGAATAGGAAATAAAGTTGTTGAACCTGCAATGGATGAAGTTTTTAACCCTATTTGGAAAAATTTAGGATGGGATGATATTGGGAGGGGTATATCTAAGCCCGTTCAACCAAACCTTTGGCCTTCAGTTGCTGGAGCAACTAGTGGAACTTCAGGTGGTGAATATATTTCCAATAAGGTAAATGACAAGATAGATGAAGTAGAAAGTAATAGTAAAGGAAAAAATAAATGAAATTCATTTTTATTTTTGTATATTATTTTCTTGCTATGTTTGTGACTGTAGCCTTGACGTTAATGATCGTAGGTACAGCTATTGACGTTTTCTTTTGGCTGCTTTATAAATTACCTTTCAGTTTGTCTATGAAAGAAGTTATTAGTTATCTAAAAATAGCCTCCATTGCAGGTGGTGTGTGCGGAGTCGGTGGTACATATTACTACACAAGAACAATGAAACGGTATTGATTCGCAGGGAAATATAACGAAACCCAGTTTAGCAACTGAGTTGTTGTTGAGAATAACCTGATGGGAGGCAATGACCGGAATACGGCTGGTAAATGGATAACTGGTGGCTGGGATCCGAAATTTGATTCGGACTGGTTAAAGTACTCTGAAGTGAAAGGAGAATTTGGACTTTCTAAGGAAATGTTACCGAGTAAGATTCCGGGTGCAATGGGTAATACCAGTGGCAGTTTCACATCTGAATTTGGAAGCTCTATTATCCAGCAAAAAATGGATGGTATGGACGGTAAAAAAATTAAGAGTTTTCTTTTTTTAATTGTATTGATGGTTATATGCATATTTGGATTATTATTCGCTGGTACAATCTTCTATCTTTTATTAGAAATATTTTTATATTTCTATATTAATGTTCCAATATCTTTTGACCCTTTTCAGTTTAAGAAAATTTTAAGAATGAGTATATGGGGGGATTTAGGCTTAGGGTTCGGTTTATTACGTATTTTCAAGGTGAAAGGATTTTAGTTCACTCTCAACAGCTCTCGTCCAGTTGGTTAGGTCCGTTGTGAAGAATAATACGCTGAGCAAGGAAGATGAAAAACGTCTGGGTGACGGCTACGATGAGCAGCGGCTGGTTCGTGAGCAAATCATTACCCTGACCGGTGGCGATCATCGGGATGACGAAACGCAATTCAGGGCGCTGGTGGAGGCAGGCATTACCTTCGGAAAAACTCATCAGCTTGTCGGCGTTATCTTCGACAAAGCGCGCGAGCAGCGCAGGCTCGACGAGGCGCAGCTTATCAGCGATACCGGCAGCCAGATGTCGGACATTGCCCGCACCGAAGGCCAGATTGCGCAGCAGAACGCCATGAAGGACCCCGCCGCCCTGCGTGCCGCCGAAGAGCAGCTCAGGGCCGGAGGCAACGCCAGCCCGACGCCGCAGGAGATTGCGGACCAGGCGGGCCGGACGGCAATGGCGCAGTACGGCACCGGCAGCGACATCCAGCGGGCCATTCAGGCCGCCACCGCTGCCGTGAAGGGTGCGGCTGGCGGAGATATAGCGGGTGCGCTGGCCGGAGCGGCTGCGCCGTACGTGGCGGAGGTAATAGGGCACCGTTCCGGGCTGGAAGACGGCATGGAAAAAGCCGCCGCCCACGCGGTGGCGAATGCCGCCCTCGCCGCCCTGCAGGGGCAGAATGCCCTGGCGGGTGCAACGGGTGCCGTGGCCGGGGAGCTGGCGGGCTCGATTGCGAAGGAGATGTACGGGAAGGAGGTGGCTGAGCTGAGTGAAAGCCAGAAGCAGACCATCAGCAGCCTGGCGACCATCGCGGCGGGGATTGCCGGGGGCCTGGCGGGTGACGGTACGGCTGCGGCGCTGGCCGGGGCGCAGAGCGGGAAAGGGGTGGTTGAGAATAACTCGCTGGCGCATGTGCTGGCAGCGATAGAGGCCAAAAAGCCGGGAACGGTTGATTCCTGGACAAAAGAGCAGCAGGAGCAAATCAGGGAAGCATGCAGTGGTGGAACGCCGGTATCGTGTGAAACAGCGGTAGCTGCAATGGGAAGTGCAATGGCGTGGCCGCTATTGTCAGGAGCCGCAGCTACGACCAGCCTGATTGGCGCCAGTGCCAATGCAGGCGTGGGCATGCTGATTAATCATGAAATAAATCCGAATGACGTCATTCTGGGTTACTGGACTGGCGCATTGACAGCCGGAACAGGCTTGGGGGGCACTATGGCAGTAAATGCAGGCAGCGGAGCGACGTCCAGTTACCTGAAAGGAGATGATCCGTTAATTGGTGGAGCAATGAGCGGTATGGCTTCCGGGCTGGGTTATGGTGCTGGTAAGGTGCTTCAGGGGCAACTCGATAAGTTTATTAACCCAAACTGGAAAAACTGGGGATGGGTTGATGTTGGCATGGGCATATCGAAGCCAATGTCATTAGATCCTTTACCTGGTATTGCTGGTAATACTGCTAGCTCAATAACAACAGAATACACTAATGATCAGGCGGGAAAAAAATTAGGAGATGGGAAATGAACATCCCCACATCAAAATGGATTATGATTTTAATTTATTTAATCATTACTCTCCCTGCAAGTGTTTTTATGGCGGTTGCCGTAACGCAAATATTAGCATTAATATTTTCTTTTATTGTATACGGGTCCCCTATAGATATTACATCCATTGATTTTATCAAAATACTAAAAGGAAGTGTTGGTGGTGGAGTAATTGGAGCGGTAGGATGTTGGTGGATTTACTACCAACGTTACAGAAAAAGTAAAAACAGATGACATAGCAATCCCCATCCATGTGGTGGGGGTACAAAACCAAACATTATCGCCACACCATGAATGAACGAGGGAATAAAAATGGAATGTATAAAATGTAAAATCACAGAAGCAAAAAAACGTCTGGATTGCGTGATGCTTGTGAGAAAGAGGAATTAAGAAAAATTAATGGGCTACTGTATCTTCCTGCTCCGGGACTCATCTTGGGTGTTATTGGTAGTGCTATTGGACTTTACAGTTTCACCATGACTGCATTCAATCATTTTAATGAAACTGGTTTTTTATCTTATTACGCTATGGGAGCATTTTCGTTTCTGATATATGGATTCATTATTTCCCTTTGCGCAGCATGGTTGTTTTTTAGACACAAAAAAGGAACTCGAAAAATAATGATCATTTATTATGCAACAGGATTAATTATTGCTCTCTACTTTACTGTATTACCTGCTATTATTTTTAACGTGCAGCTGAATTCAGATGACATAAGATTATTAGTAAGTGGAATACTTGGTGTTGTTATATGGATGCTTTATTTTATTTTTTCCAAAAGAATTAATATAGTTTTTTGTCGATAACTATATCTAACTTAATGACTTTATTGTTGAGAATAACCTGATGGGAGGTAACGAGGAGACACAGGTCGCATGGATACGCCAGCATGATATTGATATGGCAACCGGCCGGGGGCGACCTCAGCGCCGCGCTGGCCGGGGCGGGTGCGCCGTACGTGGCGGAGGTTATCGGGCACCGTTCCGGGCTGGAAGACGGCATGAAAAAAGCCGCGGCCCACGCGGTGGCGAATGCCGCCCTCGCCGCCCTGCAGGGGCAGAGCGCCCTGGCGGGCTCGATTGCGAAGGAGATGTACGGGAAGCTTATTAATTTAAGGTTAAAGAGAATAGGCATAGTTGCGAATGCTTTTGCGAGCCACTTTCCAGATTCGTACCACCATCAAATTCCTCTGTTTTCATCCGCAGAAAACCAGGCTATAACGCTGTATATCCATACAGATTTAAGGATTAAACGATGGCACTGGAAAAGGGTATTGATAAGCTGGTTCAGGAATTCATCGCCGCAGGGCGACCCTCTTCGCTCGCCCAGAATATTGATGAACGGAGGGCTGGCTATGTTGCCGGTACGGTGCTTGCCGGGGAGAAGGAAACACGCGTCCAGGCAACAATGCAGACGCTGGACGGAATAACGTTTCAGACCTACTCACCGCTCAACGCGCCTGAAACGCTACCCGCCGTTATCTATTATCATGGCGGGTGTTTTGTCAGTGGCGGTTTTGATACCCACGAGCCCCAACTGCGTCAGCTGGCGTATTACAGCAACTGTCGGGTGATTGCGGTGCAGTACAGACTGGCTCCCGAACATACCTTCCCCGCTGCTCATGATGATGCTGAAAGAAGCGCAAATCTGGTCTGGAAGTACGCGGACAGATTTGGCGTGGATAAAACCCGCATCACCCTTTGCGGGGACAGTGCGGGAGGTCATCTGGCACTGGTGACGGCGCTACGGCTTAAGGCCGCAGGTTTGTGGCAGCCCGCTCAGCTGATCCTAATCTATCCTATGCTCGACGCAACGGCGCATTTTGAAAGCTACACCCGCAATGGGCTGGATTATGTTATTACCCGCGATACGCTCCTCAGCGGATACAACATGTATCTTCCCCATACCGAACGCCAGCATCCTGAAGCCAGCCCACTATGGCGGGATGATCTTTATGGCCTACCGAGAACCCATATCATCACCGCCGAGTACGACCCGTTATGTGACGAAGGCGAAGCTTTGTATCAACACATGACCGAACAAGGTGTGAACTGCACCTGCCAGTGCTGGTCGGGTGTGATTCACGGTTTCTTTCAGCTTGGTGGCGTAAGCCAGGCGGCGAGGGATATTATGAGGGATATCGCATGGCGTTTGGGCGCTGTGTCGGCGGAAAGAGAATGAATTAAGAAATCCCATATTGACGATAAAGCAATTAAGATTTGCTCCTGCAAATTTAGCAAAGCAAAATAAATCGCCCAAGGCAGTGTGATAAAGGAAAAATAATCATCACACTCCCCTCTTATCATCATTATTAAATATCTGGCTTCTTTGATTAATGGATTACATCAATGAATAAAAGCTCTCTGGCAATATTACTGGTAGCCTCTCTGACCAGCAGCCTGGCATTTGCAAATAATCACACCTTTTCTTTAGGCTTCGCGCACAGCGACGTTAAGGGCTTTGACAACCTGAATGGCGTCAACGTCCAGTATCGCTACGAATTCGATTCTCCGCTCAGCCTTCTTGGTTCCTTCTCGTGGATGAAAACGCATACTAAGCAGGATTATTTAGCGACCCGCGACGTTGTTCATAATGACATAGACGTAAATTATTACTCTCTGCTGGCAGGGCCGGCGTACCGTATTAATGACTACGTTTCACTTTATGCCCTCGGCGGTGCCGCATGGGTGAAAGCGACCGGAAATACCCGCTGGGTGAATTACGGTAATAATGAAGTGAACCATGACGGTATTTCCGAGAAATCAGCATCTTTCGCCTGGGGAGTGGGCATGGTGATGAACCCGCTCGACAATCTTTCCATTAATCTCGGCTATGAAGGCACGAAGGCCAGCCTGGGGCGTGACTATACGATCAAGGGTTTCAACGTGGGTATGGGCTATCGTTTTTAAGTAAACGGGCTGAGGCTTAACACCGAGAGTTACCCCATTCTCAACGGGTAACTCTCACTCCTGATGCTACTCTTCCTCGTTCCCGCCCTCTTCGTAGGCACCAAACGGCTTCGCGGGCAGCACGATATAGGTTCCTTCAAACACCGCACCAGACGTCTCGTCACCGAACAGCTCCACCAGCATCTGCACGCGGGCTTTGCGGCCGCGGGCCAGACGGTCGAGATCGCCGCTCAGCGAGCCTAAGTCCGCCACCGCGCTCGGCTTACCGCTGATCGGGCGGCTGTAACGAATATGGGCATCGGCGAGGATGATAGTACCGCCCAGGTGGCGCTCGCGCAGCATCAGCCAGATAAGTCCCCAGCCGGTGAGCGTCGCCAGCGAGAACAGGCTGCCGGCAAACAGAGTGTGGTGCGGGTTCTGATTGCCGATCTCCGGCATGGTGGTGATAAATTTTTGCCCGGTGTACTGCTGAATGCGTACCCCCATCTTTTCGCTCAGAGGGATATGCTGATACCAGGCCTGCTGCAGCTGACCGCACCAGTCGGCACGATGCAGAATATCATCCAGCGAGGCGATGGGTTTGATCATCAAAAAATGGCGAATCGGCGTGGTTTGCGGGGTGGTGATTTCGCCCTGGTTTATAAAACCCAGCTTGGCAAAGAACTCCACCGCATCTTCACGCGCGCTACAGGTGACGCGCTTCACGCCCTCCTGACGGGCAACGGACTCCAGCGTCATCGCCATCAGCGTGCCGAGACCTTTGTCCTGTACGCTGGGATGGACCGCCATAAAGCGGATGGAGGCTTCATTATCGGCATTGATATACAGCCGCCCGACGGCGACAAGGTTGCCCTCTTCATCCATCACCATCTGGTGATGTGCCATGGCGTCCCAGGCGTCGCGTTCCGACCCTTTCGGCTGATGTAATGGCTTACGCAGCATCTCCCAGCGGAACTGGTAGTAAAGCGCCAACTCTTCTTCCGTTTGCGGTACTCGAAGGTGATACATAGCTGTACTCTCTCTTGTTACCCGCGGCCATACCGTCAGCTCACTCATACCTGGAGCCAGAACGTGACGGGGCCATCATTTACCAGCGAGACCTGCATATCTGCAGCGAATCGTCCGGTCTGTGTATGCATCTCTTGCTGACGACAACGGTCAACAAAGTATTCATATAACGCTTCTGCCCGATCCGGCGCCGCCCCTTTTGAGAATCCCGGGCGCATGCCGCGCTCGGTATCGGCGGCCAGCGTAAACTGCGACACCACCAGCACGCTGCCACCCGCCTGCTGAACGTTGAGGTTCATTTTGCCTTCCGCATCGCCAAAGATACGGTAGCCCAACACGCGCTCGCATAAGCGGTTGGCTTTTTGCTCGTCGTCATCCCTTTCGACACCTAACAAGACTAAAAGTCCCGGGCCAATTTCACCCGTCACCTCTCCCTCCACGGTGACGCTGGCACGGGTTACGCGCTGGATTAATGCAATCATGGTTGGTCTGCTTCTCGTCGTTTTTCGGCTTCGGCCGCTTTTTTGAGCTCGCGGTATACCCCGAGAGTGACAGTAATTTCCGCGCCAAGCAAGACGATACACCACGTCCAGTAAACCCAGAGGAACAAAATGGGGATCACCGCCAGCACGCCATAAATCAGCTGATAGGAGGGGAACATGGTGATGTAGAGCGCGAATCCTTTCTTGCCCAGTTCGAAAAGCAGAGCGGCCACCAGCGCCCCCAGCATGGCATCCCGGTTAGGCACGCGCGTGGTCGGCACAATGCTGTAGAGTAACCAGAAAGCGAGCCAGGACAAGAGCAGCGGGAAGATGCGCAACACATCGTCAATCACGCTATCGAGTTCGCTGGCCCAGCGTAACGAGAGCAGATAAGAGCTGATCGCCAGGCTGGCCCCGGCCAGTAGCGGCCCCAGAGTCAGGATCATCCAGTACACCGCAAACGAGTAAACTTTAGGCCGTGCGCGGGTGCTGCGCCAGATCGTATTGAGCGCGCTATCAATGGCATACATCAGCAGCAGCGCGGTGACGATAAGCCCGCACGCCCCAACCGCCGTCATCTTGCTGGAGTTGGCGACAAACTGCTCGATGTAATTCTGAATGACATCCCCGGTAGCAGGCATGAAGTTAGCAAAGACAAAATGGCGGAGCTGCAGGCTGACATCCGAAAACATCGGAAAGGCGGCGAAAAGCGCAAAGATGACAGCCACCAGCGGAACCAGCGAGAGCAACGACACGTAGGCGAGGTTACCTGCCAGCGTGGTCATGTTGTCCTCATCGATGCGGTGCCAGAGGAGTTTTAGCCACGCACGCAGCGGTCGGGTGTGGTGGCTGGCTTTTTGATGAACGATTTTTAGCATAACTGCTTCGCAAAGTAGTCAGGTATCGTCTGTTTTCCGGTCACCAGAATTGACGTGATACCCAACTGGTTAGCTCCCTCTATATTATCGACGTTATCGTCAAAAAAGAGGGCGTCGGCGGCAGAGAATCCTTCGGCCTGCAGGACGGCCTGGTAGATCCGTGCTTCCGGCTTACGCATGCCCATCTCCTGGGAAAGATAGATTTTATCTGCGGCCGCTTTCACTTCCGGGTATTCATCCGGCCAGAAGGTAGTGTGCAGGCGGTTGGTATTGGACAGCACCACCACCCGATGCCCCTGCTCACGCAGCTTGTGCATAATGGCAATCACCTCGGGGCGAATCCCGACAAAGATCGCCTGCCAGCCGTGAGAAAATTGTTCGTAACTGAGGGGAAGATCCATCTCATGACAGAGCATTTCGGCGAATTGCTCATCCGAAATCTCACCGCGCTCATGCTGATGGAAGGCGTCGCCCATCGTAAAAGTCTGCTTAAGCGTTGCCAGCGGAACGCGGCTGAAATCACTCCATGTTCCCAGCACACGATTGAAGTCGATATCGACGATTACGTTTCCTAAATCAAAGATATAGAGCATGTGTTTCTCCTTTTCGCCGTGAAAATTAACTGTAGCGGGAAAGAAGATGTTTGGCTATGAGGCGTGCGGCATGGCGGAAAAGAAAAACCCCGCCAGAAGGCGGGGTTTTAGAGGACGGAGAGAAGAAAATTAATCTTCTTTCGGGCCGCGCATTGCGCGTTTACGATCGTTCTCAGTCAGGTGACGTTTACGGATACGGATAGAGGTTGGAGTCACTTCTACCAGTTCGTCGTCATCGATGAATTCCAGAGCCTGCTCCAGAGTCATCTTAACCGGTGGAACCAGAACCGTTGCTTCGTCAGTACCGGACGCACGCATGTTGGTCAGTTTCTTACCGGTCAGGCAGTTTACAGTCAGGTCGTTAGAACGGCTGTGAATACCGATGATCTGGCCTTCGTAAACTTCTGCACCGTGACCCAGGAACAGCTTACCGCGGTCCTGCAGGCTGAACAGGGCGAACGCAACCGCTTTACCCTGACCGTTAGAGATCAGAACGCCGTTGTTACGCTGGCCAACTTCGCCTGGACGTACGTCGTCGTAGTGGCTGAAGGTGGAGTACAGCAGACCCGTACCGGAAGTCATGGTCATGAACTCTGAACGGAAGCCGATCAGACCACGGCTTGGGATCACGTAGTCGAGACGTACGCGGCCTTTGCCATCTGGATTCATGTTTTTCAGGTCGCCTTTACGCTCACCCAGAGCCTGCATCACAGAACCCTGGTGCTGCTCTTCGACGTCCAGCGTTACGTTTTCGAATGGCTCTTGTTTACGGCCATCGATTTCGCGGAAGATTACTTTCGGACGGGAAACCGCCATCTCGAAACCTTCACGACGCATGTTTTCGATCAGAACAGACAGGTGCAGCTCACCACGACCGGAAACACGGAATGCGTCCGCATCAGGGGTCTCTTCAACGCGCAGTGCCACGTTGTGCACCAGCTCTTTGTTCAGGCGGTCAAGGATCTGACGAGAGGTAACAAACTTACCTTCTTTACCACAGAACGGAGAGGTGTTGACGTTGAAGAACATGGTTACGGTCGGTTCATCAACTGACAGGGCTGGCAGCGCTTCAACCGCTTGCGTGTCGCAAATGGTATCGGAGATGTTCAGCTCGCCCAGGCCGGTGATCGCGATGATGTCGCCTGCTTCAGCAATGTCGCTCTCGATACGCTCAAGGCCCAGGTGGGTCAGTACTTTACCGACTTTACCGTTACGGGTTTTGCCTTCGCTATCGATGATAGTGACCTGCTGGTTAGGCTTCACTTTACCGCGCTTGATACGGCCGATGCCGATAACGCCAACATAGTTGTTGTAGTCGAGCTGAGAGATCTGCATCTGCAGAGTGCCTTCAACATCAACGTTTGGCGCAGGAACGCGGTCAACAATCGTCTGATACAGCGGAGTCATGTCTTCAGCCATGTCTTCGTGATCCAGACCTGCGATACCGTTCAGCGCAGAAGCGTAAACGATAGGGAAGTCCAGCTGCTCGTCGGTTGCGTCGAGGTTAACGAACAGGTCGAAGACCTGATCAACAACCCAGTCAGGACGCGCGCCAGGGCGGTCAACTTTGTTGATAACCACGATTGGTTTCAGGCCATGGGCGAATGCTTTTTTGGTTACGAAGCGCGTCTGCGGCATTGGGCCGTCAAATGCGTCAACCACCAGCAGCACGGAATCCACCATGGACATCACGCGCTCAACTTCACCACCGAAGTCGGCGTGCCCCGGGGTATCAACGATGTTGATACGGTAGTCATTCCATTTGATCGCGGTGTTTTTAGCGAGGATGGTAATCCCACGCTCTTTCTCCAAATCGTTGGAGTCCATCACGCGTTCTTGAGTTTCGGCACGCGCATCGAACGTACCGGATTGCTGCAGCAGCTTATCAACCAGGGTAGTTTTACCATGGTCAACGTGCGCGATGATGGCGATATTACGCAGATTTTCGATCACAACTTTGCCTCAGGCATTTAGAAATAGCGCGTTATTGTACACGGATTAATCGCACTACAAAACAGGATCACAAACATCCCCCGCAAACAAGTATCGCAGAGATGCTTTGTGATCGCTTTCACGGAGCGGTAAAAGGGCACTTTAACGTAAATTGCACCAATATGGTGCTCAATGTTCACATTGAAGCACTATACTGGTGCAACAAAACCATCGTGGTGCAGCCCTTTTGCACTATGGTGCGCATGATAACGCCTTTTTGGGGTGTTTTAAAAGTTGGCACAGATTTCGCTTAATAAAAAATACGGCAACCAAAGGCAACATCGCCTGCCTTACACAGAATTTGAAGACCTCGTTACCACGACGACAATGACCAATCTGGAGAGTTAAGTATGTCCGCTGAACACGTTTTGACGATGCTGAACGAACATGAAGTGAAGTTTGTTGATCTGCGCTTCACCGATACCAAAGGCAAAGAACAGCACGTCACTATTCCTGCTCATCAGGTGAATGCCGAATTCTTTGAAGAAGGCAAAATGTTTGACGGCTCCTCGATTGGTGGCTGGAAAGGTATCAACGAATCTGACATGGTTCTGATGCCTGACGCATCCACTGCGCTCATTGACCCGTTCTTCGAAGAATCTACCCTGATCATCCGTTGCGATATCCTCGAGCCGGGCACCCTGCAGGGTTATGACCGCGACCCACGCTCTATCGCTAAACGCGCTGAAGAGTACCTGCGCTCCACCGGCATCGCAGACACCGTGCTGTTCGGGCCAGAGCCAGAGTTCTTCCTGTTCGACGACATCCGTTTTGGTGCGACCACTTCCGGTTCCCACGTTGCTATCGATGATATCGAAGGCGCATGGAACTCCTCCACCAAATACGAAGGTGGCAACAAAGGTCACCGTCCTGCTGTTAAAGGCGGTTACTTCCCGGTTCCTCCGGTCGACTCTTCACAGGACATCCGTTCTACCATGTGTCTGATCATGGAAGAGATGGGCCTGGTTGTTGAAGCACACCACCATGAAGTTGCAACTGCTGGCCAGAACGAAATCGCCACCCGTTTCAACACCATGACCAAGAAAGCGGACGAAATTCAGATCTACAAATACGTTGTGCACAACGTTGCGCACCGTTTCGGTAAAACCGCGACCTTCATGCCAAAACCAATGTTTGGTGACAACGGTTCCGGTATGCACTGCCACATGTCTCTGTCCAAGAACGGGACTAACCTGTTCGCTGGCGACAAATATGCAGGTCTGTCCGAGCAGGCACTGCACTACATTGGTGGCGTAATCAAACACGCTAAAGCGATCAACGCCCTGGCGAACCCAACCACTAACTCCTACAAGCGTCTGGTCCCAGGCTACGAAGCGCCGGTAATGCTGGCCTACTCTGCCCGTAACCGTTCTGCTTCTATCCGTATTCCGGTGGTTTCCTCTCCGAAAGCACGTCGTATCGAAGTTCGCTTCCCGGATCCAGCGGCTAACCCATACCTGTGCTTCGCAGCGCTGCTGATGGCGGGTCTTGACGGTATCAAGAACAAGATCCACCCGGGCGAAGCGATGGACAAAAACCTGTACGACCTGCCGCCAGAAGAAGCGAAAGAGATCCCACAGGTTGCAGGCTCTCTGGAAGAAGCCCTGAACGCGCTGGACGCAGACCGTGAGTTCCTGACGGCTGGCGGCGTGTTCACCGACGAAGCGATCGATGCTTACATCGCGCTGCGTATGGAAGAGAACGACCGTGTTCGCATGACGCCACACCCGGTTGAGTTCGAACTGTACTACAGCGTTTAATCTTCAATCCCTGTCGCGCGGCCTTTCCGCGCGAGATTGATAGCCGTTTTTTTTGTTGCCGTGGAAACTTTTCAGCCCATCTTCGGATGGGCTTTTTTCACCACCAACAAACTGATCTCACGCGCTTTTAACCGCAGAAACGCTATACTGCACTAAAATGGTGCAACCAACTCCAGGAGACTGCTGAATGGCAACTGGCACGCTGCCCGATGCTGGGCAGATCCTCAATTCACTGATCAACAGCATTTTATTGGTCGACGACGATCTGGCGGTGCATTACGCCAACCCTGCGGCCCAGCAGTTGCTTGCCCAGAGTTCACGCAAACTGTTTGGCGCGCCGTTACCCGAGCTGTTGAGTTATTTTTCCCTGAACATCGGCCTGATGCAGGAGAGCCTGCAGGCGGGACAAGGCTTTACCGATAACGAAGTCACGCTGGTGATCGACGGGCGCTCGCATATTCTCTCCCTGACCGCGCAACGGCTGCCGGAAGGCCTGATCCTGCTGGAGATGGCGCCAATGGATAATCAGCGTCGCCTGAGCCAGGAGCAGCTCCAGCATGCTCAGCAGATTGCAGCCCGCGACCTGGTGCGCGGCCTCGCCCATGAGATTAAAAATCCGCTTGGTGGCCTGCGCGGTGCGGCACAGCTGTTAACCAAAGCCCTGCCCGACCCGGCGCTGGCGGAGTACACCAACGTCATCATTGAACAGGCCGACCGCCTGCGTAATCTGGTGGATCGCCTGTTAGGTCCGCAGCAACCCGGGATGCACGTCACCGAGAGCATCCACAAAGTGGCCGAGCGCGTCGTCAAACTGGTGTCGATGGAGCTGCCGGATAACGTCAGGCTGATTCGGGATTACGATCCCAGCCTGCCGGAACTGCCGCACGATCCCGACCAGATTGAACAGGTATTACTGAATATCGTGCGCAATGCCCTGCAGGCATTAGGGGCGGACGGCGGAGAAATTATCCTGCGTACCCGCACCGCGTTTCAGCTCACCCTGCACGGTACACGCTACCGTCTGGCGGCCCGCATCGACGTGGAAGATAACGGCCCGGGGATCCCTTCTCATTTACAGGACACGCTGTTTTACCCGATGGTCAGCGGCCGTGAAGGCGGGACCGGGCTTGGCTTATCCATTGCCCGTAATTTGATAGATCAGCATTCCGGCAAAATTGAATTTACCAGTTGGCCGGGTCATACCGAGTTTTCGGTTTACCTGCCAATCAGGAAATAGAGGGTTAGGTTATGCAACGAGGGATAGTCTGGGTAGTTGATGACGATAGCTCCATCCGCTGGGTGCTTGAACGGGCGCTTACCGGAGCAGGATTAAGCTGCACCGCTTTTGAGAGCGGGGCCGACGTGCTTGATGCACTCACCACCAAAACCCCGGACGTGCTGCTGTCCGATATCCGTATGCCGGGGATGGACGGCCTGGCGCTGTTAAAACAGATTAAGCAGCGCCACCCGATGCTGCCGGTCATCATAATGACTGCACATTCCGATCTGGATGCAGCGGTCAGCGCCTACCAGCAGGGTGCGTTCGATTACCTGCCAAAACCGTTCGATATTGACGAGGCAGTGGCGCTGGTTGAACGCGCCATCAGCCACTATCAGGAACAGCAGCAGCCGCGTAACGCCCCGGTATTCGGCCCTACCACCGATATCATTGGCGAAGCGCCGGCGATGCAGGATGTGTTTCGCATCATCGGTCGCCTGTCGCGCTCCTCCATCAGCGTGCTGATTAACGGCGAGTCGGGTACCGGGAAAGAGCTGGTCGCGCATGCCCTGCATCGCCACAGCCCGCGCGCCAAAGCCCCGTTTATCGCCCTGAATATGGCGGCGATCCCCAAGGATTTGATTGAATCCGAGCTGTTTGGTCACGAAAAAGGGGCGTTCACCGGTGCGAATACCATTCGTCAGGGTCGTTTCGAACAGGCTGATGGCGGCACACTTTTCCTGGATGAGATCGGCGACATGCCGCTGGACGTTCAGACCCGACTGCTGCGCGTGCTGGCCGACGGACAATTTTATCGCGTAGGCGGTTATGCCCCGGTGAAGGTGGATGTGCGCATTATTGCCGCAACGCACCAGAACCTGGAGCAGCGTGTGCAGGAAGGGAAATTCCGTGAGGACTTATTCCATCGACTGAACGTTATTCGCGTACATCTGCCTCCTCTGCGGGAGCGCCGGGAAGATATCCCGCGCCTGGCGCGTCATTTCCTGCAGGATGCCGCCCGCGAGCTGGGGGTGGAAGCCAAACTGCTGCACCCGGAAACCGAGGCCGCGCTGACGCGCCTGGCCTGGCCCGGTAACGTGCGCCAGCTGGAAAATACCTGTCGCTGGTTAACGGTGATGGCCGCAGGCCAGGAGGTGCTGATCCAGGATCTTCCCCCTGAGCTTTTCGAAACCCATGTACCAGAAAGCAGCACCGGTCAGACCCTGCCTGACAGCTGGGCGACGCTGCTGGCGCAGTGGGCCGATCGCGCCCTGCGTTCCGGTCATCAAAACCTGCTCTCCGAGGCACAGCCCGAGATGGAACGCACGCTGCTCACTACCGCGCTGCGCCATACCCAGGGCCATAAACAGGAGGCTGCACGCCTGCTCGGCTGGGGTCGCAATACCCTGACGCGTAAGTTAAAAGAGCTGGGCATGGAGTGAAATTTTACCCGCTGTGTAAAGAGGATGAATTAAGCGCAAACTGGCGTTATTTTGCGCTTTACTGTTCCGATGAGTTAAGTATTATCTTGCCCGGGAAAACGGGGGGATCATCATGCTGGAATCAATCGTGAATATGTTGTCTGGCGGCCTTGAAGCCAGCGCAGCAGCGGGACATACACCACAAACGGCCATTGCAGCTGTGTTGTGTGCGGCGCTGGTTGGGTTGTTTAGTTAGAGGGTTTGCCGGGTGGCGGCTACGCCTTACCCGGCCTACTTACTTCGGTACGCCTTAAATCACCCGCGAGAACTGCTGCAGACGCGCTTTTTGACGCAAATAGGCGTCAAAGCACATGCAGATATTACGAATCAACAGACGCCCCTTCGGCGTGACCTCAATCGCACGCTCCGTGACATCCACCAGCCCATCTTTTGCCAGCGGCGCCAGCAGCTTCAGGTCTTCCGCAAAGTAATCGCTAAACTGCAGATCCCACTGCGCTTCAACCTCGCTGAAGTCGAGGCGGAAGTTGCAGATCAGCGCTTTTATCACGTCCCGGCGGATACAGTCGTCGCGGGTTAACGCGATGCCGCGCCACAGAGCGTTGCCGGTTTCATCCACCTGCTGATAATAGTGCTTCAACTCTTTCTGGTTCTGGGCATAGCAGTCGCCAATCATGCTGATGGCCGAAACGCCCATCCCCAGCAGATCCGTATCACCCTGGGTGGTGTAACCCTGGAAATTGCGGTGCAGTACCCCTTCACGCTGAGCAATAGCCAGCTCGTCATCCGGACGGGCGAAGTGATCCATGCCGATAAACTGGTAGCCGGTCTCGGTCAGAGAGGTGATGGTTTCCTGCAGAATATCCAGTTTTTGCTGGGCGGAAGGCAGGTCGGCATCCTTGATTTTGCGTTGGGCAGCAAACAGCGTCGGCAGATGCGCATAGTTGAAGACGCTCAGGCGATCCGGGTTAAGCTCTGCCACGCGCTTCAGCGTAAAGGCAAAGCTTTCTGGCGTCTGCTTTGGCAGGCCATAAATCAGATCGATATTGGTCGAGGTGAAGCCAATATCCCGCGCGTGATTTAACAGAGCAAAAATGAACTCTTCATCCTGCTCGCGGTTAACCAGGCGCTGAACCTCTTTGTTGAAGTCCTGCACGCCCATACTCAGGCGGTTGAACCCTTCCGTGCGTAAGTGATCCAGTACATCCAGCTCAATTTCACGCGGATCAACCTCGATCGAGATTTCGGCATCATGGTTGAAATTAAAGTTGCCACGCAGCAGCGCCATTAAACGGCTGATTTGCGCTTTATTCAGGTAGGTCGGCGTACCACCGCCCCAGTGGAGCTGGGTGACATGCCGACCGGCAAACTGCGGCGCGCGATGCAGGATCTCCTGCTCAAGCGCATCCAGATACTGATCCGCTTTGTGCTGCTGGCGGGTCACAATTTTATTGCAGCCGCAGAAGTAGCAGAGCTTGTGGCAGAACGGGATATGAACATACAGAGAGAGCGGGCGGTCAGGGTAACGCGCAACTGCCTGCTGAAAATGGCTATCACCGAAGGCGTCGGAAAACTCCAGCGCGGTTGGATAAGAGGTATAACGCGGCCCGGAATAGTTATATTTTTGGATCAGAGCCAGATCCCAGTCGATGGTTGGTACAGACATGTTCACTCCTTCCGTTGGTGTCGCGTTCGTATACGGCGGCCCGTTCTGGCCCCTGTGCGGGCCATGAATCGGGTGCGCAGCCACTTCTGTCGCCGCGACAACCGCCGTAGTTTAACGAATAACCACACCAGATAACATATAACCGGAAGGGTTATAAGCAGGACGATAAAGCCTGCCGGGTGCAAATGTTAGTTTCCACCTTTCAGCAGGCGCATCATGTCTTCCTGCTTCTCTTCTTCTTCCTCTTCCTCTTCGTCGTCGTAAGAGAGGCCAAGCTTCTGCATCAGCTCATCAATGCGGTCCAGTTTGGCATCCACCCATGACTGCTCTTCAGCATTCAGGGTTTCACCCTCTTCAAGACGTTCCAGCAGCGCGTCCAGGCGCTCATCATTCTCCAGCAAATCCAGCTCAGCCTGCGGTGAAAGCATAGGTTTCTCGCTCTTGGGTTTGTGCTGCCTGGTGACCGGGGCATCGGTCACGCCTAATGGAACAGGTGTTTTACTGCCGATACGCGGGTCTTTCTGCTGCTTGTTTTTCGCAGACGCGCCGGATGAGTCACCGCCACTCGCGCGGCTGCCGGCAGCATGACCACGATGCTTTTTATCGCGTTTGCGATCGCGCGCTTCCTGATTCAGTTCTTCGCGCGTTTTGCGGCGTGCTTTTGCTGGACGTTTAGCGCCTGCAGCGGAGGTCGGTTTTTTCATGTTGTTTTGTCTTTAACTCGTTTTCTTCAGTATAGAATTGCGGCGAAATCTAGCAGAAAGCAAGCAAAGAAAAAAGGCGACAGAGCAATCTGTCGCCTTTTTTCCTGACTCACAACCCGTTATGGGTCTGACAATCCCTGTTTGCTGACAACTAACCCTGTTTTTCCGTTAGCAGGTACCGTCCGTGATAGGTCCTTTTCCCTTTTCAACGCCTCCGAGGCGTGCGTCTTCCTGACAATCCTGTGTCTTCGCCTCCTGGCGCTCCTGACCCTTATCCTTAAGTCCGGTTCCTCTCGGCATCCTCGCCGTTGAACGTTACTTTACGCTGTCAGGCAAAACCTACAACCCACTCACGCGACTTACGCGCGACTTTCAGATTAAGACTAAGCGTTAATAGGCTGATTTTAATAGTTTTGAATTTTTAACACCCTGCGATTTTTCTTAAATCTCCCATAGTAAAAAGGGCAGATCTCTTACAAAGCTCATGGTTTTTACTTACAGCCGCATTGCCGATGGGAAAAGCCTTTTCTCTCTGTTCAGGTATAATCCCCCCAACGTTACGAATTTCTGGAGACAACCACGTGACCAACCTGAATTATCACCAGACGCATTTTGTCCTTAGTGCGCCTGATATTCGCCATTTACCCGCTGATACGGGTCTTGAAGTGGCATTTGCTGGCCGGTCCAACGCGGGGAAATCCAGCGCTCTGAATACCCTGACCAATCAGAAAAGCCTGGCCCGTATCTCTAAAACGCCTGGCCGTACCCAGCTGATTAACCTGTTCGAAGTTGCACCAGGCAAGCGCCTGGTTGACCTGCCAGGCTATGGCTACGCCGAAGTTCCGGAAGAGATGAAAATCAAGTGGCAGCGCGCCCTGGGTGAATACCTGGAAAAACGCCTGTGCCTGAAAGGTCTGGTCGTGCTGATGGATATTCGCCATCCGCTTAAAGATCTTGATCAGCAGATGATCCACTGGGCCGTAGAAAGCGGGATCCAGGTGCTGGTACTGCTGACCAAAGCCGACAAGCTGGCCAGCGGCGCGCGTAAAGCGCAGGTGAATATGGTGCGTGAAGCGGTTCTGGCATTCAACGGCGACATCCAGGTTGAAGCCTTCTCTTCGCTGAAGAAACTCGGCGTGGATAAACTGCGTGAGAAGCTGGATCACTGGTACAGCGAGCTGGAACCCGCGACAGAAGCGGAAGAGTGATAATAAGCGCGGCGATGTCCGCGCTTTTTTTGCGCTGAATTTACTTTGCCGCAATAAAAAACGCCCCAGTCATTACTGACTGGGGCGGCTAAAATATTCAGCCAAATCCGATTACGTGAAGTAAAAGGTCTGAAAGATAGAACATCTTACCTCTGTACCCTACGTGAATAACTCTACTCTGTTTTAGACTATAGACAAAGCACTTTTTGTAGTTTTTTTTCATTCTTTACATAGGGAATTCTAATGATCATCACAAAACGTTCATGGATATGTTGCTTACTTACAAAAACAGGTCATATCCCATAAAGAGTTAGTGAGCCTGATCCCAGTTTTCTCCGCTATCCACTTCCACCAGCAACGGTACATTCAGCTTCACGGTATTCTCCATCAGTTCATGGATCTTTTTCGAGACGGCTTCCAGATCGTCTTTGTGCACTTCGAACACCAGTTCATCGTGTACCTGCATGATCATACGAACCCGCGGCTGCTCCTTCTCCAGCCAGGCATCAACGGCGATCATTGCACGCTTAATGATATCTGCCGCCGTCCCCTGCATCGGGGCGTTGATTGCTGCACGCTCGGCACCGGCACGGCGGGCAGCATTGCTGGATTTGATATCCGGCAGATAGAGGCGGCGTCCTTCCAGCGTTTCGACATAGCCTTTTTCTTTCGCCTGGGCGCGGGTGGTCTCCATGTACTGCAGCACGCTCGGATAGCGTTCGAAATAGAGATCCATATACTTCTGCGACTCTTTACGCGGAATGTTGAGCTGACGGGAGAGACCAAATGCGCTCATACCGTAGATCAGACCAAAGTTGATCGCTTTTGCGCTCCGGCGCTGTTCCCCGGTGACACTCTCAAGTGACATGCCAAACACTTCGGCCGCCGTGGCCCGGTGGATATCCTGTCCTTCCGCAAAGGCGGTCAACAGTCCCTTATCCCGGGACAGGTGCGCCATAATACGCAGTTCAATCTGTGAGTAGTCAGCAGAGACAATGACGTAGTCCTGCGGCGCAATAAACGCCTGACGAATACGACGCCCCTCTTCATTACGCACCGGAATGTTTTGCAGGTTAGGATCGGTTGAGGACAGTCGCCCGGTAGCCGCCACTGCCTGATGATAGGAGGTATGCACGCGACCCGTTTTCGGGTTGATCATCAACGGCAGCTTATCGGTGTAGGTCGATTTCAGCTTGGCCAGCCCGCGGTATTGCAGGATCACTTTTGGCAGCGGATAGTCCAGTGCCAATTCCTCCAGCACCTCTTCGGAAGTGGACGGCGCCCCGCCCGGCGTCTTCTTCAGCGGCTTAATGCCCTGCTTTTCAAACAGGATGGTCTGCAGCTGCTTGGTGGATGAGAGATTAAACGGCTCGCCGGCGATCTCATGCGCTTTTTGCTCAAGTTCGTTCAGGCGCAACGCGATCTCTTCCGAGTGTTTATGCAGCACAGCCGGGTCGATCCTGACGCCGTTGCGCTCAATCCGGGACAGAACCGGCACCAGCGGCATCTCGATATTCTGGAACACGTTCAGCGGCCCGGCGTGTTTTTGCAGCTTTGGCCACATCTTTAAATGCAGTTGCAGCGTGACGTCGGCATCTTCAGCCGCATAGTGTCCCGCCTCTTCAAGAGCAATCTGGTTAAACGTCAGCTGATTCTTGCCCTTACCCGCAATCTCTTCAAAGGTTACGGTTTTGTGCTTCAGCCAGCGATCGGAGAGTGAATCCATATCGTGACGACCGGCCACGCTGTCGAGGATATAGGACTCCAGCATGGTATCGAAGGCAATGCCCCGCAGCTCAATGCCGTAGTTCTGCAGGATGCCGCGATCGAACTTCAGGTTTTGCCCCACCTTAAGTGCTTTTTCGTCTTCAAGGATCGGCTTGAGGAGCTCGAGTACGCGCTCGCGGGCGATCTGTTCAGGCGCATCCAGATAGTCGTGTGCGACCGGCACATAAGCGGCAACGCCAGGCTCAGTGGCGAAGGAGAGACCCACCATATTGGCGGAGACATTATCGAGACTGTCGGTTTCGGTATCAAAAGCGAACACCGGCGCCTGCTTTAATTTTTCAATCCAGACCTGCAGCTGTGCTTCATCAAGGATGGTTTCGTAATGTTCAGAAGAGAGGACGCTGGCTTCTTCTTCCGGCTCCTCTTCTGCATCGATCGCCCGCGTCTCTTTCGGCTTAGCCGCCGGTTTAGCCCCTTTCGCCTGCAGCCATTTCCCCGCTTCAAGATCGGTTATCCAGCGTTTGAATTCATACTGCTTAAACAGGCCCAACAGCTCTTCGGCAGCAGGCTGCTGCACTTCCAACTGCTCGCAGGTCAGATCCAGTTCAACGTCGGTTTTAATGGTCGCCAGCTGATAGGAGAGGTACGCCACCTCTTTGTTTTGCTCAAGCTTAGCGGCCATGGTTTTGGCACCGCGGAAGGTTAACCCGGCAATTTTATCCTGCTCGCTATACAGCGTATCCAGCCCACCCAACCCCTGCAGCAGAGCCTGGGCCGTCTTCTCGCCTACGCCCGGCACGCCCGGGATGTTATCGGAGGAGTCGCCCATCAGGGCGAGGAAGTCGATGATAAGCTCCGGCGGCACGCCATACTTTGTCACCACCTCTTCCGGGCCGAGGATAGTATTGGTCATGGTGTTAATCAGGGTGATCCCCGGCGTAACCAGCTGCGCCATATCTTTATCACCGGTACTGATCAACACAGGGCGACCCAGCTTTTCGGCTTCCCGCGCCAGCGTACCGATCACATCGTCCGCTTCTACGCCAGAGACAGCCATTAAAGGCAGCCCCATCGCTTTCACCATCTTATGCAGGGGTTCAATCTGCGCGCGCAGATCGTCCGGCATCGGCGGGCGATGGGATTTGTAATGTTCAAACAGCTCATCCCGGAAAGTTTTGCCTTTCGCATCGAAGACTACGGCGGCATGGCTCGGCTGATACTGCAGGATCAAGCTACGCAGCATGTTCAGCACGCCATACATTGCGCCCGTAGGCTCTCCCGCGCTGTTGGTCAGCGGAGGAAACGCATGATACGCCCGATAGAGGTAAGACGAACCGTCGACGAGAATAAGCGGATTTTCGGGGATCTGAACCATAATGTCCGTGCCTTTGAGTAATTTATGGATAAAGGATGCCACAGAAGGATGAAAACATCAGTTTTTCGCGGCCAATACAGCCAAAGATTTTGCGATCCTGAGGATCGCTCGCAAATAAAATCTGTGGATAAGTTTGTGAGTAGTTTCTGCGGCCTGAACTAAATGTGCTATCTGACGATCGTTTAAATAATATTAAATTTTAATAATCAATAATTTATAATTTGATCGCGATCTCATATTGCTGATTGATGACAATTTACTCCATGTGGATATAAGCCACACTGGATCCGCGCCACAGGATTTTTCTCCACCGGGTATGCAATTCAGAATTCCCACCAGGTAAAAGCGCCATCCTTAGAACGTTTTCTGGTAAAATCAGCGCCCGGTGTCTGTTTATCAGGCGCTAATTATAGCTAACTACCTGAAAACATTCATCATGTCTAGACTGCTGGCTGCGATCATACTCCTTTTAAGTATCGCATTAACTATTCTGGTCACCATCGCCTGTTCTGTGCCGATCATCATCGCCGGAATAATTAAACTGCTATTGCCGATCCCCGTCGTCTGGCGTGCTGTCTCTGCCTTCTGCAACTTTATGATGTACTGCTGGTGCGAAGGCCTGGCGGTACTACTGCGTCTTAACCCGCATCTGAAATGGGATGTTCAGGGTCTGGAAGGGCTTAACAAGAAAAACTGGTATTTGCTGATCTGCAACCACCATAGCTGGGCCGATATCGTGGTGTTGTGCGTGCTGTTTCGCAAACATATCCCCATGAATAAATATTTTCTTAAGCAGCAGCTTGCCTGGGTGCCCTTTATTGGCCTGGCCTGTTGGGCGCTGGATATGCCTTTCATGAAACGCTATTCGCGTAGCTATCTGATTCGTCATCCTGAGCGTCGTGGCAAAGATGTTGAAACGACCCGCCGCTCGTGCGAGAAGTTTCGCGCGCACCCTACCACGATCGTCAACTTTGTCGAAGGCTCTCGCTTTACCGAAGTGAAGCAGCAGCAAACCCGCTCTCCCTATGCCAACCTGCTGCCGCCCAAAGCGGCCGGGATCGCCATGGCGCTTAACGTGCTGGGTCAACAGTTCGATAAATTACTGGACGTGACGCTCTGCTATCCCGAAAACGATAAGACGCCGTTTTACGATATGCTCAGCGGCAAGTTAACCCGGATCGTGGTGCGTATTAATCTGGTGCCTGTGGCGGAGGAATTACACGGGGACTATGTCAGTGATAAGAACTTTAAACGACGTTTCCAGCTCTGGCTGAATACGCTCTGGAGTGAGAAAGACGCGCTGATAAACACGATTAAAGCGGAATACAAAAACGCCGGTCATTGACCGGCGTTTTCTTTATTACTTCTTCTCAACCAGATACTTCACTGTATCGGCATATTGCTGGACAAAGATGTCCATGCTGCTGGTATCCATACCCTGCATATTCAGCTGATATTTGCCGTTAACATA
The DNA here is from genome assembly GCF_049974505.2 of Leclercia sp. TB492. Classification (NCBI taxonomy): domain Bacteria; kingdom Pseudomonadati; phylum Pseudomonadota; class Gammaproteobacteria; order Enterobacterales; family Enterobacteriaceae; genus Leclercia; species Leclercia sp. TB492. Next base: position 4,672,397 of record NZ_CM127572.1, read on the forward strand.
CATGGCTGGCACGCCGCGCAGCTCCAGATCGGCAGCAGCTTTTTCCTGCTGAGCCACCAGGGATTTCACGACAAAGCTATTCCAGGCTGCATCGTATTCTTCGCCTTTAACGCCGGCATCAACAAATACTTTACGGATATCGGCAGTGGTCTGAACGGTCTGGGTTTTCTGAACCGCTTCAAACATCGGCGCAGTAATTTTGTCTTCCACACCAAGCGCCATCGCAACGGCCCATGCCTGAGTCAGGTCTTTGCCCAACGGGCCAAGGAACTCAACGTGATACTTGGTCATCTTGGTGCCTTCCGGCAGCTTTTTCTTCACGCTATCGGAAACGTGCAGAACCTGCTCGAACTCATAGCAGTGCGGGCAGTAAAATGAGAAGAACTCAAGGACCTGAGGTTCTCCGGCAACCGGTTTGTCGAGGGTAATATACTGCTTGCCATCGGTGAACTGTGCAGCCGATGCGCTAAAAGCCAGAATCATACCTGCCAGCGCCAGCCATATTTTTTTCATGATCAACTCTCTCCTGGGTGTGTTCGATTAATACATTGGCGTTAATTGCAAAGGGGGTTCCTGCAGAACCTTTACCTGTTCAATAAATGTGGATATCTGGTTACGCCAGTAATCTTCCCCGGTAAGCCACGGGAAGTTTCTGGGAAAAGCGGGGTCGTCCCAACGCCTGATTAACCATGCAAGATAATAAACAAAACGCATGGCGCGTAAAGGTTCGATTAATGCAATTTCGTCTGAATCAAAAGAACTGAACTCTTCATAGGCCTCGATAATCGTCTCCAGCTGCATCCGCTGTTCGGCTTTATCGCCATTCAGCAGCATCCAGAGATCCTGAATGGCTGGTCCCATTCGCGCATCATCGAGATCGACAAATAATGGCCCATCACGCCAGAGAATATTTCCGGCATGGCAATCGCCATGCAAACGCAGCGTTTGTACGTTGTTATCCCAGCGCGGTATGACGGCGTTAATTAAGCCATCCGTTGCGGCAAGGAATTGTGCCTTCAGCCCGGAAGGGATGAGCGTGGACGTTTCAAATACCTGTCGCGGTTCGAGCAAATATTCCTGAATGCCGATGCCAGGGCGCGCGGTAAATGCGCTTTTCTGCCCTGTTTGATGAATGCGCCCTAAATAGCGGGCAACCCACTCCATCTGATCGATATTATCGGCTTCAAATTGCCGGCCACCGAGGCTGGGGAAGACAGCAAAATAAAAACCCAAGTGTGTCAGCAGCGTCTGATTATTGAATTTAAGAGGAGCGGCGACGGGAACATCATCGGCCACCAGGTCGAGAGCGAACTGATGCTCTTCCTGAATTTGTTCAGCTGACCAGCGCTGCGGGCGGTAAAATTTCACCACAAAGCGCCGGCGATCCTCGTCCTGAAACTGGTAGACGCGGTTCTCATAGCTGTTTAATGGAGTCAGGCCTGAGTCCACCCGGATGCCCTGTTCAAACAGCGCATCCATAATGGTATCCGGGTGTAAGGTCTGGAAAGTAAAAGCCTGGTCGTTCATCCGATCATCCGGAAATTATACGAATGATTGAGGATATCATTTAACGGCGTTTACGGTGGTGCCTCTTACAAGCTTTTACTCTTTAATTACGCCACGCGCGCGCAGCAGTGCGGTTTTGAAATCTTCTTCGTAATCTTTCTGGATCCCCGGGATAACCGCATCTTTTCCGGAATCACGCATTTTCAGGTGATAGATCAGGATGTCATCAGAAAGGTCGGCCAGTTCACCGTCATAACCTGACTCCTGCGCCAGTTTCTGTAAAAATTGCACCAGGTTAAGTTCTGGCTCTTTCTGCCAGGCTGGCTGGAGGAGTTCAATAACTTCGTTCAGACGTTTACATTTCATGATAATGCTCCTTTCATTTAGAGTGACACGTTAGCAGGGTCAATCCCACAAGAAAAGAGGCGATATTGTTGAGCCAGATAAGCAGCATCACCGGGGTGATATTAGCCGGAGGCAAGGCGTCCCGTATGGGAGGAAAAGATAAGGGCTTGCAGGAGCTGAACGGCCTGCCGTTATGGCAGCATGTTGCGCGAACGCTGCATAAGCAGGTCAGTACACTCGTAGTGAGTGCCAACCGCAATATCGCCACTTATCAGGAAAGCGGGTATCCCGTTTACGCGGATCTGCTGGCTGATTACCCCGGACCACTGGCGGGCATGCTTTCGATTATGCAGCAGTGCGATGCGGAATGGTTCCTGTTTTGCCCTTGCGATACACCCTTTATCCCGGATTACCTGGCTGAGCGGCTGGTTAAATACAGGGAAACGGCACCTGTTGTCTGGGCGCATGACGGCGATCGCGATCATCCAACCATTGCGTTAATGCATCGCCAGCTGATGCCGGTATTAGAGAGCTATTTAGCCGCTGGCGAGCGCCGTGTGATGGTCTTTATGCGTCAGGCAGGTGGGCATTCCGTTGAATTTAGCGATATGAAACAGGCATTTATTAATATGAATACACTCGAAGAGATACAAACTATTCAGAGGCACAAATGATACCCGTTTTAGCGATTGCCGCCTGGAGCGGTACGGGGAAAACCACCCTGTTAAAGGCCATCATTCCGGCACTCTGTGCCAGAGGTATTCGTCCGGGGCTTATCAAACATACCCACCACAACATGGATGTCGATACTCCCGGGAAGGACAGCTACGAACTGCGTAAGGCCGGTGCGGCACAAACCCTCGTTGCCAGCAGTCAGCGATGGGCCTTAATGACGGAAACACCCGCCGAAGAGGAGATCGATCTGGCTTATCTCATCAGTCGGATGGATCATTCGAAGCTGGATCTGGTACTAGTGGAAGGTTTTAAGCATGAGGCGGTGGCAAAGATCCTGCTTTTCAGAAGCGATACCGGGCATGATATTAATGAGTTGACGCTTGATGATCACGTTATCGCGGTGGGGAGTGACGTTCCACTGTCGCTTCAGGTACCGGTATTAGATATCAATGATGCGGAGGGGATGGTTGATTTCATCCTGCACTGGATGAAGGTGTTGTAGGCCGGGTAAGGCGCAGCCGCCCGGCGGGTTTTTCCGCCGCAACGCAAAAAGCCCATCCGGGAGGATGGGCTTTCGCGTGATTTGATGCCTGGCAGTTCCCTACTCTCGCATGGGGAGGCCCCACACTACCATCGGCGCTACGGCGTTTCACTTCTGAGTTCGGCATGGGGTCAGGTGGGACCACCGCGCTACAGCCGCCAGGCAAATTCTGTTGTTCACCCCGCCCGCAGGCGCAGTGACTAATCTGTATCAGCTGAAAATCTCTCAAATCCGCCGAAACAGCTTCGGCGTTGTAAGGTTAAGCCTCACGGTTCATTAGTATCGGTTAGCTCAACGCATCGCTGCGCTTACACACCCGACCTATCAACGTCGTCGTCTTCAACGTTCCTTCAGGACTCTCAAGGAGTCAGGGAGAACTCATCTCGGGGCAAGTTTCGTGCTTAGATGCTTTCAGCACTTATCTCTTCCGCATTTAGCTACCGGGCAGTGCCATTGGCATGACAACCCGAACACCAGTGATGCGTCCACTCCGGTCCTCTCGTACTAGGAGCAGCCCCCCTCAATTCTCCAGCGCCCACGGCAGATAGGGACCGAACTGTCTCACGACGTTCTAAACCCAGCTCGCGTACCACTTTAAACGGCGAACAGCCGTACCCTTGGGACCTACTTCAGCCCCAGGATGTGATGAGCCGACATCGAGGTGCCAAACACCGCCGTCGATATGAACTCTTGGGCGGTATCAGCCTGTTATCCCCGGAGTACCTTTTATCCGTTGAGCGATGGCCCTTCCATACAGAACCACCGGATCACTATGACCTGCTTTCGCACCTGCTCGAGCCGTCACTCTCGCAGTCAAGCTAGCTTATGCCATTGCACTAACCTCCTGATGTCCGACCAGGATTAGCTAACCTTCGTGCTCCTCCGTTACTCTTTAGGAGGAGACCGCCCCAGTCAAACTACCCACCAGACACTGTCCGCAACCCGGATCACGGGTCTACGTTAGAACACCAGCCATTAAAGGGTGGTATTTCAAGGATGGCTCCACGCAGACTGGCGTCCACGCTTCAAAGCCTCCCACCTATCCTACACATCAAGGACCAGTGTTCAGTGTCAAGCTATAGTAAAGGTTCACGGGGTCTTTCCGTCTTGCCGCGGGTACACTGCATCTTCACAGCGATTTCAATTTCACTGAGTCTCGGGTGGAGACAGCCTGGCCATCATTACGCCATTCGTGCAGGTCGGAACTTACCCGACAAGGAATTTCGCTACCTTAGGACCGTTATAGTTACGGCCGCCGTTTACCGGGGCTTCGATCAAGAGCTTCGCGTTACCGCTAACCCCATCAATTAACCTTCCGGCACCGGGCAGGCGTCACACCGTATACGTCCACTTTCGTGTTTGCACAGTGCTGTGTTTTTAATAAACAGTTGCAGCCAGCTGGTATCTTCGACTGATTTCAGCTCCACCCGCAGGGGCTTCACCTACACATCAGCGTGCCTTCTCCCGAAGTTACGGCACCATTTTGCCTAGTTCCTTCACCCGAGTTCTCTCAAGCGCCTTGGTATTCTCTACCTGACCACCTGTGTCGGTTTGGGGTACGATTTGATGTTACCTGATGCTTAGAGGCTTTTCCTGGAAGCAGGGCATTTGTTGCTTCAGCACCGTAGTGCCTCGTCATCACACCTCAGCGTTAGTAAGGCTCCGGATTTACCTGGAACCTCCGCCTACATGCTTAAACCGGGACAACCGTCGCCCGGCCAACATAGCCTTCTCCGTCCCCCCTTCGCAGTAACACCGAGTACAGGAATATTAACCTGTTTCCCATCGACTACGCCTTTCGGCCTCGCCTTAGGGGTCGACTCACCCTGCCCCGATTAACGTTGGACAGGAACCCTTGGTCTTCCGGCGAGCGGGTTTTTCACCCGCTTTATCGTTACTTATGTCAGCATTCGCACTTCTGATACCTCCAGCATGCCTCACAGCACACCTTCAACGGCTTACAGAACGCTCCCCTACCCAACAACACATAGTGTCGCTGCCGCAGCTTCGGTGCATGGTTTAGCCCCGTTACATCTTCCGCGCAGGCCGACTCGACCAGTGAGCTATTACGCTTTCTTTAAATGATGGCTGCTTCTAAGCCAACATCCTGGCTGTCTGTGCCTTCCCACATCGTTTCCCACTTAACCATGACTTTGGGACCTTAGCTGGCGGTCTGGGTTGTTTCCCTCTTCACGACGGACGTTAGCACCCGCCGTGTGTCTCCCGTGATAACATTCTCCGGTATTCGCAGTTTGCATCGGGTTGGTAAGCCGGGATGGCCCCCTAGCCGAAACAGTGCTCTACCCCCGGAGATGAGTTCACGAGGCGCTACCTAAATAGCTTTCGGGGAGAACCAGCTATCTCCCGGTTTGATTGGCCTTTCACCCCCAGCCACAGGTCATCCGCTAATTTTTCAACATTAGTCGGTTCGGTCCTCCAGTTAGTGTTACCCAACCTTCAACCTGCCCATGGCTAGATCACCGGGTTTCGGGTCTATACCCTGCAACTTAACGCCCAGTTAAGACTCGGTTTCCCTTCGGCTCCCCTATACGGTTAACCTTGCTACAGAATATAAGTCGCTGACCCATTATACAAAAGGTACGCAGTCACACCCCAAAGGGTGCTCCCACTGCTTGTACGTACACGGTTTCAGGTTCTTTTTCACTCCCCTCGCCGGGGTTCTTTTCGCCTTTCCCTCACGGTACTGGTTCACTATCGGTCAGTCAGGAGTATTTAGCCTTGGAGGATGGTCCCCCCATATTCAGACAGGATACCACGTGTCCCGCCCTACTCTTCGAGTTCACAGCAAGTGTATCTTCGTGTACGGGAGTATCACCCTGTACCCTGCGACTTTCCAGACGCTTCCACTGACACACATGCTGATTCAGACTCCGGGCTGCTCCCCGTTCGCTCGCCGCTACTGGGGGAATCTCGGTTGATTTCTTTTCCTCAGGGTACTTAGATGTTTCAGTTCCCCTGGTTCGCTTCGTTAAGCTATGTATTCACTTAACGATAGTGTGACGAGTCACACTGGGTTTCCCCATTCGGAAATCGTCGGTTATAACGGTTCATATCACCTTACCGACGCTTATCGCAGATTAGCACGTCCTTCATCGCCTCTGACTGCCTAGGCATCCACCGTGTACGCTTGGTCGCTTAACCTCACAACCCGAAGATGTTTCACTTCATGATTGCGAAAATTTGAGAGACTCTGACACACCGCTTATCTGCTCTTATTACGGAGAACAGACACGGCGTGTCGTTTCAATTTTCAGCTTGATCCAGATTTTTAAAGAGCAAATATCTCAAACGTAACTCAGAGAGTTAGTTTTGAGATACTGATTGGTTGTGCCTTTCACTCACACCCAGCAAGTGGCGTCCCCTAGGGGATTCGAACCCCTGTTGCCGCCGTGAAAGGGCGGAGTCCTAACCGCTAGACGAAGGGGACACGATGTGTCGCGACTTCGCAGCCGTCTTGCTCGTTACTTTTCATCAGACAATCTGTGTGAGCACTGCAAAGGCAGGTTCTTTAAGGTAAGGAGGTGATCCAACCGCAGGTTCCCCTACGGTTACCTTGTTACGACTTCACCCCAGTCATGAATCACAAAGTGGTAAGCGCCCTCCCGAAGGTTAAGCTACCTACTTCTTTTGCAACCCACTCCCATGGTGTGACGGGCGGTGTGTACAAGGCCCGGGAACGTATTCACCGTAGCATTCTGATCTACGATTACTAGCGATTCCGACTTCATGGAGTCGAGTTGCAGACTCCAATCCGGACTACGACGCACTTTATGAGGTCCGCTTGCTCTCGCGAGGTCGCTTCTCTTTGTATGCGCCATTGTAGCACGTGTGTAGCCCTACTCGTAAGGGCCATGATGACTTGACGTCATCCCCACCTTCCTCCAGTTTATCACTGGCAGTCTCCTTTGAGTTCCCGGCCGAACCGCTGGCAACAAAGGATAAGGGTTGCGCTCGTTGCGGGACTTAACCCAACATTTCACAACACGAGCTGACGACAGCCATGCAGCACCTGTCTCAGAGTTCCCGAAGGCACCAAAGCATCTCTGCTAAGTTCTCTGGATGTCAAGAGTAGGTAAGGTTCTTCGCGTTGCATCGAATTAAACCACATGCTCCACCGCTTGTGCGGGCCCCCGTCAATTCATTTGAGTTTTAACCTTGCGGCCGTACTCCCCAGGCGGTCGACTTAACGCGTTAGCTCCGGAAGCCACTCCTCAAGGGAACAACCTCCAAGTCGACATCGTTTACGGCGTGGACTACCAGGGTATCTAATCCTGTTTGCTCCCCACGCTTTCGCACCTGAGCGTCAGTCTTTGTCCAGGGGGCCGCCTTCGCCACCGGTATTCCTCCAGATCTCTACGCATTTCACCGCTACACCTGGAATTCTACCCCCCTCTACAAGACTCTAGCCTGCCAGTTTCGAATGCAGTTCCCAGGTTGAGCCCGGGGATTTCACATCCGACTTGACAGACCGCCTGCGTGCGCTTTACGCCCAGTAATTCCGATTAACGCTTGCACCCTCCGTATTACCGCGGCTGCTGGCACGGAGTTAGCCGGTGCTTCTTCTGCGAGTAACGTCAATTGCTGCGGTTATTAACCGCAACACCTTCCTCCTCGCTGAAAGTACTTTACAACCCGAAGGCCTTCTTCATACACGCGGCATGGCTGCATCAGGCTTGCGCCCATTGTGCAATATTCCCCACTGCTGCCTCCCGTAGGAGTCTGGACCGTGTCTCAGTTCCAGTGTGGCTGGTCATCCTCTCAGACCAGCTAGGGATCGTCGCCTAGGTGAGCCATTACCCCACCTACTAGCTAATCCCATCTGGGCACATCTGATGGCAAGAGGCCCGAAGGTCCCCCTCTTTGGTCTTGCGACGTTATGCGGTATTAGCTACCGTTTCCAGTAGTTATCCCCCTCCATCAGGCAGTTTCCCAGACATTACTCACCCGTCCGCCGCTCGTCACCCGGGGAGCAAGCTCCCCCGTGCTACCGCTCGACTTGCATGTGTTAGGCCTGCCGCCAGCGTTCAATCTGAGCCATGATCAAACTCTTCAATTTAAGTTTGATGCTCGTGAATTAAACTTCGTAATGAATTACGTATGTTCACTCAGAGACTTTGGTATTCATTTATCGTCTTGCGACGTTAAGAATCCATGTCACTTTGAGTGCCCACACAGATTGTCTGATAAATTGTTAAAGAGCAGTGCAACGCGGCTTTCGCTCACCGTTGCGAGGTCCCGTATAATACGTTTTCCTCTTTCAGAGTCAAGCGATAATTTCACGCTTTTCTCTGCTGACCCGGCGGCTTGTTTGCCGTTGTTCCGTGTCAGTGGAGGCGCATTATAGGGAGTTCTTCGGCGGTGACAAGAGTAAATTTAAAAAAACTAATCAACCGTGCTTTTTTTCACCAAAAGACCCATCTTTTAGCCAGAAATTGCGCTAATTGTCGTTTTACCAACCACAACTATCCTGCAGATGGCATACTTACTAGCATTAAGAATCAAGGAATATGCGTTATGCCTTTGAGCGCGCAACAGCTGGCGGCACAAAAAAACCTCTCCTATGTGCTGGCAGAAAAGCTGGCACAGCGGATCCTGGCGGGTGAATATTTGCCAGGCAGTATCCTGCCGGGCGAACTGGAACTGGGTGAGCAGTTTGGCGTGAGCCGAACCGCCGTGCGTGAAGCTGTAAAAACCTTAACCGCGAAAGGGATGGTACTTCCCCGTCCGCGCATCGGTACGCGCGTTATGCCTCAGGGCAACTGGAACTTCCTCGATCAGGAGTTACTCTCCTGGTGGATGACGGAAGATAACTTCCATCAGGTCATCGACCATTTCCTGGTCATGCGCAGCAGCCTGGAGCCGCAGGCCTGCCTGCTGGCCGCCACGATCGGTACGGCAGAACAGAAAGCGCGGCTAAATACCCTGATGGATGAGATGGTGCATCTGAAGAAACACTTTAACCGCGAACGCTGGATAGAAGTGGATATGGCCTGGCACGAGCATATCTATGAGATGAGCGGTAATCCGTTCCTGACCTCTTTTGCCTCGCTCTTTCACTCTGTCTATCACACCTACTTTACGTCTATTACTCAGGACGAGGTGGTGAAGCTGGATTTACACCAGGCTATCGTTGATGCCATTCAGGATAGCGACGGACTGCGCGCCATGACGGCCAGCCAGGCACTGCTTGCCACACCGACACGGTAGCAACAAACAACAGGAAATCGAATGACAGTAAAAAAAGCACGCAACATGGCGGGTTTGCCATGGATCGCGGCAATGGCTTTCTTTATGCAGGCGCTGGACGCCACCATCCTCAATACCGCTCTCCCGGCGATTGCCGAAAGCCTTAACCGTTCTCCGCTGGCAATGCAGTCGGCCATCATCAGCTATACCCTGACCGTTGCGATGCTGATCCCGGTAAGCGGCTGGCTGGCCGATCGCTTTGGCACGCGGCGTGTTTTTATGTTGGCGGTCACCTTATTTACGCTGGGCTCACTGGCCTGCGCACTCTCCAGTTCGCTGGGAGAACTGGTTGTGTTCCGCGTAATTCAGGGAGTTGGCGGTGCGATGATGATGCCGGTTGCGCGCCTGGCGCTGTTACGGGCCTATCCGCGCAGCGAACTGTTGCCGGTGCTTAACTTCGTCACCATGCCCGGTCTGGTCGGGCCGATCCTCGGTCCGGTGCTGGGGGGCGTGCTGGTTACCTGGGCCAGCTGGCACTGGATATTCCTCATTAATATTCCTATTGGAATCGCCGGTATTTTCTATGCCCGCAAATTTATGCCGAACTTCACCACCCCGCGGCGCAAATTCGATATGGGCGGGTTCTTCCTGTTTGGTCTGAGCCTGGTACTGTTTTCCAGCGGCATGGAGCTGTTCGGTGAGAAAGTGGTGGCGACCTGGCTGGCCGTCTCCATCATCTTCAGCGGTATTGTTCTTTTTCTTCTTTATATATGTCATGCGCGCCGCCATCCTACGCCGCTGATTTCACTCTCGCTGTTTAACACGCGCACCTTCTCGGTAGGCATTGCCGGAAATATCGCTTCACGCCTGGGTACCGGCTGTGTTCCTTTCCTGATGCCGCTGATGTTGCAGGTCGGGTTTGGTTATCCGGCGCTGATTGCGGGCTGCATGATGGCGCCCACGGCGGTGGGGTCGATCCTGGCTAAATCCGGCGTGACCCAGCTGTTACGCCGGCTGGGATACCGCCGGACGCTGGTCGGGGTGACGGTGTTTATCGGCGTGATGATTGCGCAATTTTCACTGCAGTCGGCAGCGCTGCCGGTGTGGATGCTGATCCTGCCGCTGTTTGTACTGGGGATGGCAATGTCCATTCAGTTCACCTCAATGAACACCATTACCCTTGCCGACCTCAGCGACGAGAACGCCAGCGGCGGTAACAGTATGCTGGCAGTCACGCAGCAGCTGTCGATCAGTCTGGGGGTGGCGGTCAGTGCGGCGGTCTTGCGTTTTTACGAAGGGTTCGACAGTAACAACACTGTCGAACAGTTCCACTCCACCTTTATCACCATGGGCGTGCTGACGGTGGTTTCTGCCCTGGTCTTTATGCTGTTAAAACCGAAAGACGGTCGTAACCTCATTAAAGAACGGCACAAACCTAAACCGACCCGCGTTCCATCAGAACAGGAGTAAGCTGCAGCCGCTGTTGTTGCAGCCCGGGCTGGGCGATTCGATGGATTAACACGTCAATCGCCAGCTCGCCCAGTTCATCCTTTGGCTGATGAATGGTGGTGAGCGGCGGCGTCATATACTGCGCCAGTTCGATATCGTCATACCCCACCACGGCGATATCATCCGGGACACGGAGTCCCGCCTGATAGAGCGCCTGATAAGCTCCCACCGCCATCGCATCGTTACCGATAAAGACCGCCTGCGGGCGATCTTTCTGCGCCAGTAAGGACTGCATCGCCTCAAACCCGCCGCTGAATTCAAAGTCACCGGTAATTTGATAGCCGTCAGGCACAGGCAGACCGGCGCGTGCCATCGCGACCAGAAAGCCCTCCAGCCGCAGGCGGGCAGGGGTTTTATCCAGCGGACCGGTAATACAGGCGATGCGGGTATGGCCCTTATCAATCAGATGCTGTGTCGCCATGTCCCCGCCCAGTAGCGAGTTATCCTGAATCAGGTCGCTGGTACCGTCGAACGGTGCCCAGTCCATCATCACCGTGGGAACGGAAGGGTAACGCTGCATAATCTCGGGTGAGGGTTGATGCGTTTCGGTACACAGGAGTAATAACCCGTCGACGCGCTTTTGCATCAGCGTCTCCAGGTTACGGTTCATGCGCTGCTCGTCGCCTTCGGTATTGCAGAGCACCAGGCTGTAGCCGCGCTCAAAACAGCTGCGCTCCACGCCGCGCACCAGCTCAGAGTAAAAGGGGTTGGTACTGGCGGTGATGAGCATGCCAATGGTGCGGGTCTGGTTGAGCTTCAGACTGCGCGCCAGGGCGGAAGGTGCATAATTGAGGGATTTAACTGCGGCTTCAACCTTCTCCCGGATCGCCTCGCTGACGAAGCGATCGTTATTAATGACATGGGAGACCGTCGAAGTAGAGACGCCCGCCATGCGGGCGACATCTTTCATTGTGGCCAAACGCTACCTCTGCTGAGTGAAAAATTCATCGATCTCATTGCGCCATGGTACAGAAGGCTGTGCGCCAGGGCGCGTTACCGCAATGGCCGCCGCCGCATGGGCAAAACGGATCGCGGTGTCCAGCGGCTCACCTTCCAGCAGCGCCGTGACCAGCGCACCATTAAAGGTATCGCCCGCGGCGATGGTATCGACAGCTTTCACCTTAAAGCCGGGAACGCGACGACCTTCTCCCTCGACGCTGGCCCATACGCCACGGCTGCCAAGGGTAATGATGACCGTACCGATGCCTTTCTGGTGCAGGGCTTTCGCCGCGCGCGCCGCATCGTCATCGTTTTCAACGCGAATGCCCGTCAGCTTTTCGGCTTCGGTTTCGTTAGGGGTGATGATATCCACCAGCGCCAGCAGCTCGTCTGATAATACACGGGCAGGCGCGGGATTAAGTACGACAGTGGTATGATTTTCATGGGCAATTTTTGCCGCCGCCAGCACGCTTTCTACCGGCGATTCCAGCTGCATCAGCAGAGCGTCGGCATCGGCGATACGCGCCTGTTGCGCCACCACGCGTTCCGGCGTTAGCGCCGCATTGGCACCCGCATGAATACCGATGACATTCTCACCTTCCGCGTTGACGAAAATCAGCGCCACGCCGGTTGATTCGCCTTCCACCACACTGACCGGTGCAATATCGATGTTGTCGCTTGCCAGCTGTTTACGCACGCGCTCACCGGTATCGTCATCGCCGGTACAGGCGATAAAGGCGATGTTGGCACCGCTGCGTCCGGCTGCGACCGCCTGGTTTGCGCCCTTGCCGCCAAAGGCGACCTGATAGCGATGACCCGTTACGGTCTCGCCCGGCGTCGGGAAAGCGTCAAGGTTAAGAATGTGATCGGCATTAATACTGCCAAGGACGACGAGCTTACCTGCGGTTTTCATCATTGAAGTGTCCATCAGAGAGCGCCACCGGAGTTACCCGGTGGCGTATGCCACGCTTTTCTTTATATATTGTCCCTCAGGCAGCCGGGAGCTGCCTGAATCGCATATTACTGCTTGATGACCAGTTTCAGGTCAACAGGGTATTTGGCCTGAACTTTCTCGCCCTTCAGCACTTTGTCAGCAGTCTGCACGCCAGTCGCGCCGATCTGCTCCGGAAGCTGAGCAATGGTCGCAGCCAGTTTGCCATCGTTTACCGCTTTTTCACCATCAGGCGTGCCGTCAAATCCAACCACCATCACATCAGATTTACCGGCGGTCTGCAGGGCACGCAGCGCTCCCAGCGCCATTTCGTCGTTCTGTGCGAATACCGCTTTAACGTCCGGGTGAGCGGTCAGCAGGTTTTGCATCACGTTCAGACCCTTAGTACGGTCGAAATCTGCCGGCTGGCTGGCCAGCACGTTGAATTTATGGGCCGCAACGGCCTGCTGGAAGCCTTCGCCACGCTCACGCGCTGCGGAAGTCCCGGCGATGCCCTGCAGTTCGATAACTTTGGCGCCTTCACCCGCTTTCTTAGCGATATAGTCACCGGCGATTTTGCCGCCCAGCACGTTATCAGAAGCAATGTGGCTGACCACTTCGCCTTTAGACGCCTGACGGTCCAGGGTGATCACCGGAATGTTGGCCTGGTTTGCCATCTTCACGGCGTTACCTACCGCATCGGAATCGGTCGGGTTGATCAGCAGAATTTTGGTGCCACGAACGGTTAAGTCCTGCACGTTAGCCAGCTCTTTCGCCGGGTTGTTCTGGGAGTCCAGGATCACCAGGTTGTAGCCCAGTTTGTCGGCTTCTTTCTGCGCGCCATCCTTCAGGGAGACGAAGAACGGGTTGTTGAGGGTAGAAACCACCAGCGCGATGGTGTCCTTCGCCATAGCGTTTGCACTCACGGTTGCGCTCAGCGCGACAGCAGAAACCAGGGTAGCCAGTTTTTTCATGTTCATATCAAAGATGTCCTGTAGTGTCGTCAGTTACTGTTTTTTGTTGTCTACCAGTACCGCCAGCAAAATCACTACCGCTTTGACGATCATCTGGTAATAGGAAGAAACACCTAACAAATTCAAACCATTGTTCAGGAAGCCAAGGATCAGCGCACCGATCAGCGTCCCCACGATACGACCTTTACCCCCCGCCAGGCTGGTACCGCCGAGCACCACCGCAGCGATGGCGTCCAGCTCATAACCGGTACCCGCCGTTGGCTGGGCAGAAGAGAGACGCGCCACCTCGATAATGCCCGCCAGCGAGGCCAGCAGGCCGCACAGGGAGTAGACGATAATTTTGACTTTATTGACGCTGATACCGGACAGACGCGTTGCCGCTTCGTTACCGCCCAGAGCATAGATATAGCGACCGAGACGGGTGTGATGCAGCATGTACCACGCCGCCAGGAACACCAGACCCATGATCCAGACCGGCGTCGGGATACCCAGCGGGCGGCCGATACCGAACCAGCCAAACAGATCGGCATTGTCGGTGAAGCCGGTGTTAACCGGGCTGCCGTTGGTGTAGACCATGGTCACACCGCGCAGCAGCAGCATCATCACCAGGGTGGCAATAAACGCCTGCACGCGGCCTTTCGCCACAATCATTCCGGTGACAGCACCAATTGCGGCACCCAGCGCCAGCGCCGCTGCTACGGCCACCAGCGCGTTGACTTCAATCCCTACAATTGAAGCGGCAACCGCGCCGGTGAGCGCCAGCAGGGAGCCGACGGACAGGTCGATACCCGACGTCAAAATCACCAGCGTCATCCCTACCGCCATAATGGCGTTGACGGAAGTCTGCTGAAGAATGTTGAACAGGTTATTAACGGTAAAAAAGTTCGGGCTCATGGTGGAGACAATCGCGATCAGCACCAGCAGGGCAATCAGCGATTTTTGTTCCAGCAGCCATGCCTTAGTGAAATAACGGCGTCCAGAAACAGCCTGGGTAGTCATCTTCTTACTCCTGATCCACGCGATTAAGCTTGCCCACAGCGGCAGCCATCAGAATTTCCTGGGTGGCCTGCTCGCGACTGAATTCACCGCCGAGATGCCCTTCATGCATGACGATAATGCGATCGCTCATGCCTAATACCTCTGGCATCTCGGAAGAGACCAGAATGATGCTCAGCCCGTCAGCCTTAAACTGGTTGATGAGCTGATAAATCTCTTTCTTCGCGCCAACGTCCACGCCGCGGGTTGGCTCATCGAGGATCAGCACTTTCGGACGGGTCATCAGGCCGCGGGCAATCGCCACTTTCTGCTGATTACCGCCCGAAAGCAGACCGATAGCCTGTTCCATCGACGGGGTTTTGACGTTGAAGAGGCGGATAAAATCACTGACGGCCTGCTGTTCGTCTTTATGCTTCAGGCCCCCGCCGCTGCGGCTGAAGTAGCGCAGCGCGGTCAGGGACATGTTCTCTTTCACCGACATGCCCAGCACCAGGCCATCGCGCTTACGGTCTTCGGAGATGTAGACGATGCCGTTCGCCAGGCCATCCTGCGGTGTACGGGTGATAACTTCATGCCCGTCAAGGGTGATGTATCCGCTGGCGCGTGGACTGGCGCCATACAGCACTTTCATCAGCTCGGTACGTCCGGCACCCATCAGACCGGCCACGCCAAGGATCTCACCCTGACGCAGGATAAAGCTGACATCATTCACCCCAGGGCCGCAGAGATTATCGACCTTCAGACGTATATCGCCCGGGGCCTTATCGATACGCGGATACTGGTCTTCCAGCTTACGGCCCACCATCATCTCAATCAGCGTGTCTTCGGTGAGGGTCACCACTTCACGCTCGGCAATAAACTGCCCGTCGCGGAAGACGGTCACGTCATCGCAGATCTCGAAGATCTCTTTCATACGGTGGGAGATGTAGACGATGCCGCGCCCCTGCGCTTTCAGCTCGCGGATCACGCGGAACAGGGAGTCGGTTTCGGTATCGGTGAGGGCGTCGGTCGGCTCATCCATCACAATGACCCGGGATTCGAAGCTCAGCACCTTGGCGATCTCCACCATCTGCTGATCGCCAATGGAGAGTTCGCCCACCAGCCGATCGCTTTTAAAGCGCAGATTCAGCTTCGCCAGCAGCTTGTCGGCTTCGGCATACATCTGTTTCCAGTCGATTTTGCCAAAGCGGTTAACGAACTCACGACCCAGGAAGATGTTCTCCGCGATGGACAGCTGCGGAATGAGATTCAGCTCCTGGTGAATGATGCCAATCCCGGCTTCCTGGGAGGATTTCGGGCCGTTGAAGGTGGTCTCTTTTCCCAGCCACAGTAGCGAACCAGCGTCGCGTTGATAGATGCCGGTCAGCACTTTCATCATCGTGGATTTGCCGGCGCCGTTTTCACCCACCAGCGCCATCACGCGGCCGGCGTAGACATTCAGTGCGGCGCCAGAGAGGGCTTTAACGCCCGGGAACGACTTATCGATCCCTTTCAGTTGCAGGAGTGCGTCCATGATGGCCTCAGAAGGTGACGCCAGCACAGAGAATGATATTCGCATACGGGGAACACTCCCCGCTGCGGATAACCGCCTGGCTGTCAGCGGTATTTTTCTTGAACTGCTCGTGCGTTATGTAGCTTATTTTTATGGTATTTCCCTGGTGTTGTTGCAGTTGCTTGATATGGCCAAGCAACGTTTCGTGGAGCTGCGGATTATGTTGTTGGATTTCCGTAGCGAGAATGGCTTCCTCAACCTGCATCTCGGTTGTCACTACATCCAGCACCTGCATAAACGAGGGCACGCCCTGGGTTAACGCCAGATCAATACGCGTTGTGCTGTGGGGAATGGGTAAACCCGCATCACATACCACCAGCGTATCGGTATGTCCAAGGCGGGAGATGACCGATGAGACTTCAGAGTTGAGTACCGTGCCTTTCTTCATATTCTTGCTCCACTAGCGAAACGTTTCGCTGGCGTCAGTTTAATCTTACCGATGCGCAGAAAACCACCATGGCGTTGCAGATTTGTGATCGTCGTCGAAACGTTTCGCTAAGTGAAATGAGGGAGGGATTTAAGAGGGGATTTGCCGGGTGGCGCTGCGCTTACCCGGCCTACTAAACCGTAGGCCCGCGCAAGCGAAGCGCCGCCGGGCACTAACTAAATTTCGACCTGGGTTCCTAACTCAATTACGCGGTTAGGCGGGATTTCGAACTGGTCGGGCGCACGCAGGGCGTTACGCTGGAGGATAAGATAGAGCTTGCCGCGCAGACGCAGATACCACGGACGTTTACCGATGATCAGCGACTCGTGCGACATAAAGAACGAGGTTTCCATCATCCGGCAGCTTAAGCCTTCCAGACCGCAGCGGTGGAACACCTCTTCCACGTTCGGGGTTTCGCGCCAGCCGTAGCTGGCCACCACCCGCCAGAAGGTGGGCGACAGCTGCTCTATCTGCACGCGGCGAACGTTATGCACATAAGGCGCATCTTCCGTTCGCAGGGTCAGCAGGATCACCCGCTCGTGCAGCACCTTGTTGTGCTTGAGGTTGTGCATCAGGGCAAAGGGGATCACGTTCAGCGCGCGCGACATATAGACCGCGGTGCCAGGCACGCGCACCGGTGGAGATTTCTCCAGCGAGGCAATCATCGCCTCGAGAGAATTACCGTGTTCGTGCATCCGGCGCAGCAGGCGGAAACGCTCGCTCTTCCAGGTGGTCATCACCAGGAACATCACCATCCCCAGCGTCAACGGCAGCCAGCCGCCGGAGACAATCTTGTCGAGGTTAGCTGAGAACAGCGGCACGTCAATACAGAGGAAGCCGACCAGAATCATCCCCACGAGGAATTTATTCCAGTGCCAGTTCCGGTAGGCCACCGTAGTGGAGAGGATTGAAGTCAGCACCATCGTCCCGGTAACGGCTATACCGTAGGCGGCCGCCAGGTTACTGGAGTGTTCAAAGCTGACGATAACAATCACCACCGCGAAATAGAGCAGCCAGTTAATGAACGGGATGTAGATCTGGCCCGACTCCATCTCCGATGTATGAATGATGCGCATCGGGGAGAGATAACCCAGACGTACCGCCTGACGCGTCAGGGAGAAGACGCCTGAAATCACCGCCTGGGAGGCAATCACCGTCGCCAGCGTCGCGAGGATCAGCATCGGCACCAACGCCCAGTCCGGCGCCAGCAGGAAGAACGGGTTTTTAATCGCTTCCGGATGTTTGAGCAGCAGCGCACCCTGACCGAAGTAGTTCAGCACCAGCGATGGCAGCACCACAATAAACCATGCCACGCGAATAGGCAGTTTGCCGAAATGCCCCATATCGGCATACAGCGCCTCAACCCCGGTGATGGACAGCACCACGGCACCCAGCGCAATAAACGATACAGTTTTGTATTCGAGGAAGAAGTGCACTGCCCACATCGGGTTCAGCGCATGCAGCACGTCCGGGTTAGCAATAATGCTGCGTAACCCCAGCACCGCCAGGATCAGGAACCAGGCGAGCATAATTGGCGCGAAGAGTTTCCCCACCAGCCCGGTACCGTGTTTCTGAATCACAAACAGCAGGGTCAGCACAATAATGGCCAGCGGAACCACCCACTCATCAAGCTGCGGCGCGATAATCTCCAGCCCTTCGATTGCCGACAGCACGGAGATCGCCGGCGTGATCACCACTTCGCCATAGAAGAAGCTGCCACCAATCAACCCGATAATGACCAGGAAAGAGGTCATTTTGGGCGAGGTGTTGCGCCCGGCCAGCGACATCAAGGTCAGGATCCCACCTTCACCGGCGTTATCAGCACGCATGACGAAGGAGAGATATTTAACGGAGACGACTAAGATAAGGAGCCAAAAGATGAGAGACAAAAAACCAAAAACAGCGTCGCGTTCCACGCCAAAACCAAACTGACCGGACAAACATTCACGAAGCGTATAAAGCGGGCTGGTGCCGATATCACCGTAGACAACCCCGATCGCCGCAAGCGTGATTGCGGGTAATGATTGCTTATTATCAGTGCTCATAGACTAGTCTTTTCGTTTATATAACAAATGTGTGCTTAGTCCCTTGGCCCACAAAAAGCGCACAGTATGCACGATTAATCGTAGAATCGTACCCCTAAATGCGCCGTCATTAACATAGCGCAAAGAAAATAGCACCGTAGTTCAGTCTATTACCAGCCCCGAACGAAACGTCTATACTCGCTTCAATTAGCCGGGTTTACGGCGAAAGGATGCAAAACAATTATGGCTCACACTCATTTATTAGCAGAAAGAATTTCCCGTCTCAGCGGCGCGCTGGAAAAAGGGCTCTTTGAACGTAGCCATGCCATCCGCCTCTGTTTACTGGCGGCACTGAGCGGCGAAAGCGTCTTTCTGCTGGGGCCGCCCGGCATCGCAAAAAGCCTGATTGCCCGCCGGCTGAAATTCGCGTTTCAGCATGCCAGAGCCTTTGAGTATCTGATGACCCGTTTTTCCACGCCGGAAGAGGTGTTCGGCCCGCTATCCATCCAGGCGCTTAAAGATGAAGGACGCTATGAACGTTTAACGGCGGGCTATCTCCCGGAAGCGGAGATCGTGTTTCTCGATGAAATCTGGAAAGCTGGCCCGGCGATCCTGAATACCCTGCTCACCGCCATCAACGAACGCCGGTTCCGCAATGGCGCGTTTGAAGAAAAAATCCCAATGCGCCTGCTGGTGGCAGCCTCCAACGAACTGCCGGAAGCCGACAGCAGTCTGGAAGCCTTATATGACCGCATGCTGATCCGCCTTTGGCTCGACAAGGTGCAGGACAAAGCGAACTTCCGCTCGCTGCTGATTAGCCAGCAGGATGAAAACGATAACCCGGTGCCCGCTGCGCTACAGGTCACTGACGAAGAGTACCAGCAGTGGCAGCAGGACATTGGCAAAATCAAACTGCCGGATGCGGTGTTCGACCTAGTCTTTATGCTGCGCCAGCAGCTGGATGCCCTGCCGGGTGCGCCTTACGTCTCCGATCGCCGCTGGAAGAAAGCCATTCGCCTGTTGCAGGCCAGCGCCCTGTTCAGCGGTCGCGATGCGGTTGCCCCTATCGATCTGATCCTGTTGAAGGATTGCCTGTGGCATGACGCCAACGGCATGAACCTGATGCAGCAGCAGCTGGAAATATTGATGACCGGGCACGCCTGGGGACAGCAGGAGATGCTGAACCAGCTCGGGGCCATCACCCAGCGCCGCCTTCAGCTTCAGCAGCAGCAAAGCGACAAAACCGCCCTGCGCGTCAGCCGTCAGAGCGGCATGTTTGCCCGGCGTCCGCACTATGAATTACCGGCCGAACTGAGCGAGACCACCCTGACGCTACTCCTCCAGCAGCCGCTTAAGCTTCATGATATGCAGGTGATTCACATCACCATTGAGCGCGAAGCCCTGTCGCTGTGGCTGACTAAAGGCGGCGAGATCCGCGGCAAACTCAACGGCATCGGCTTTGCCCAGCAGCTCAATATGGAAGTGGACGGGAGTCTGCATCTGGTGATCCGCGACGTCAGCCTGCAGGGATCGCGCCTTGCGCTGCCAGGGACCGCCTCTGACAGCGTCCCGGAAGAGATCAAACAGCAGCTGGAAGCGCTGGATAACCAGTGGCATCTGCAGCACACCCGCTTTAGCGAGCAGCAAAAATGTCTGTTTATCCACAGCGACTGGCTGGGGCGAATTGAATCCAGCCTGCAGGATGTGAGCGCGCAGATCAAACAGGCGCGTCAATGCTGACGCTGGATACGCTCAACGTTATGCTCGCCGTCGGCGAGGAGGGCATGATCGAAGAGATCATCCTGACCCTGCTGGCCTCGCCGCAGCTGGCGATCTTTTTCGAAAAATTTCCCCGGCTTAAAACCGCCATTACTGACGATCTCCCGCGCTGGCGGGAAAACTTGCGCAAAAGGCTGAAAGATACCCGCGTCCCGCCAGAGCTCACCGAAGAGGTGATGTGCTATCAGCAAAGCCAACTGCTCTCCACGCCCCAGCTGATCGTCCAGCTGCCGCAGATTTTAACCCTGCTGGACAAGCTTCACTCCCCGTACGCCAGCCAGGCCCGGCAGCTGGTGGTGGATAACGCCACCTTTACGCCCGCACTGCATACCCTCTTTTTACAGCGCTGGCGGTTGAGCCTGGTGGTACAGGCCACTTCCCTGAATCAGCAGCTACTGGAAGAGGAGCGCGAACAGCTGCTCAGCGAAGTGCAGGAGCGCATGACCTTAGCCGGGGCGCTGGAGCCAGTGCTGGTTGAAAATGAAAACGCTGCCGGTCGCCTGTGGGATATGAGCGCCGGTCAGCTCAAGCGCGGGGACTATCAGCTTATCGTTCGCTATGGCGACTTCCTGGCCCAGCAGCCGGAGCTGATGCAGCTGGCAGAACAGCTGGGCCGCTCCCGGGAGGCGAAGTCGGTGCCAAAAAAGGATGCCCCGCTGGAAACCTTCCGCACCCTGGTGCGTGAACCGGCAACGGTGCCGGAGCAGGTGGACGGACTGCAGCAGAGCGACGACATTTTGCGCCTGCTGCCGCCCGAGCTGGCAACCCTGGGTATCACCGAGCTGGAGTATGAATTTTACCGTCGGCTGGTGGAGAAGCAGCTCCTGACCTACCGGCTGCATGGCGATGCGTGGCGGGAGAAGGTCAGCCAGCGTCCGGCGGTGCATCAGGATTTCGACGAACAGCCCCGCGGGCCGTTTATCGTCTGCGTGGACACTTCCGGTTCAATGGGCGGCTTCAATGAACAGTGCGCCAAAGCATTTTGCCTGGCGCTGATGCGTGTGGCGCTGGCCGACAGACGACGCTGCTTTATCATGCTGTTTTCCAGCGAGGTGGTGGGCTACGAGCTGTCAGGCCAGCACGGCCTCGAGCAGGCGATCCGCTTCTTAAGCCAGCGTTTTCGCGGCGGGACCGATCTCGCCAGCTGTTTTCGCGCCATTATCGAGCGGATGCAGGGCGGAGAGTGGTATGACGCCGACGCGGTGGTGATCTCGGATTTTATTGCCCAGCGGCTGCCGGATGAGGTGGTGAGTAAGGTGAAGGTGTTGCAGCGGGAGCATCAGCATCGTTTTCACGCGGTGGCGATGTCCACTCATGGAAAACCCGGCATCATGCGCATCTTCGATCATATCTGGCGCTTTGATACCGGGCTGCGTAGCCGCCTGCTGCGGCGCTGGAAACGCTAATTACAGCAGCGCATCCACGCTGTCACGCACCTGCTGCGGCCATACGCCACACTGAACCTGGCCGATGTGGGAGAGCTGCAGCAGTAACATGGTCAGGCGAGACTGGCCAATGCCGCCGCCGATGGTCTGAGGCATCTCACCACGCAGCAGCGCCTGGTGCCATTCCAGCTTGAGACGATCTTCATCACCGGTGATTGCCAGCTGACGCTGCAGCGCTTCGGCATCGACGCGGATCCCCATGGAAGAGAGCTCAAACGCATCTTCCAGAATCGGGTTCCACACCAGAATATCGCCATTCAGGCCTGCCAGGCCGCTCTCGCCTTCGCTGCTCCAGTCATCATAATCCGGCGCACGAACGTCGTGACGCTGACCATGAGAAAGCTTGCCGCCGATCCCAATCAGGAACACGGCCCCTAACTCTTTAGCGATCGCGCGCTCACGGCCTTTAGCATCCAGATCCGGGAAGCGGGTCAGCAGCTCCTGGCTGTGAACAAACTGGATCGTCTCCGGCAGGAACGGGGTCAGACCAAACTCTTTGCTGACCGCCGCTTCGGTCTCTTTGATCCCGGCATAAATGGCTTCTACCGTCGCCTTCAGCGTGCGGGTATGACGTTCCCCATCACCCATGACGCGTTCCCAGTCCCACTGGTCAACGTACACAGAGTGAATGGCGGTAAGGCGGTCTTCATCGGGGCGAAGAGCTTTCATGTGCGTGTAAAGCCCTTCGCCCGCGCTGAAGTCGTGTTGTCCCAGGGTTTGACGCTTCCACTTCGCGAGGGAATGAACCACCTCGAACTGGGCGTCTGGCAGTGTTTTCACTTTCACCTGTACCGCTTTTTCGCAACCAGACAGGTTGTCCTGCGTCCCGTCGCCCACGCGGCTTAAGATCGGTGCCTGAACTTCAATAAGACCGAGCTTCTCTTCCAGCTGGCGGGAAAAATGGGATTTAACGAAACTGATCTGGCGTTGTTGTGCGATGTAAGCGGTTTTCATTATTTATACTCCTGCGTCCTGTTGGCATTGATTAAGCAACAAAAAAGAACCTCTTTCAATAATCCAACAATAAAACTCCGCTATCACTTTTGATTCGATAAAATTACCCGCTAAAATAGAGTGATTCATTAATCTTCATAAGAAAAAACTATGGAAAATTATCAGATCGACAATCTGGACCGCGGCATCCTTGAGGCCCTGATGGCTAACGCCCGTACTGCCTATGCCGAACTGGCCAAACAGTTTGGCGTCAGTCCAGGGACTATTCATGTGCGCGTAGAGAAGATGAAGCAGGCGGGGATCATCACCGGGGCACATATCGACGTCAGCCCTAAACAGTTGGGGTACGACGTCTGCTGCTTTATCGGCATCATCCTGAAGAGCGCCAAAGACTATCCTTCCGCACTGGCAAAGCTCAACGCACTGGATGAAGTGACCGAGGCCTACTACACCACCGGTCACTACAGCATCTTTATTAAGGTGATGTGCCGATCGATCGACGCCCTGCAGCAGGTACTTATCAACAAGATCCAAACAATCGATGAAATTCAGTCCACCGAGACGTTGATCTCCCTGCAGAACCCGATCATGCGTACCATCCGCCCCTGATCGGGCAAATTCATACCCACATTTTCCACAGGTAGATCCCAGCTCGCTCACAGCGTACAATGATCCCTCTTTATATGAGCGAGCGATCCATGGCAGATATTACTCTAATCAGCGGCAGCACCCTTGGCGGGGCTGAATATGTCGCGGAACACCTGGCTGAAAAGCTGGAAGACGCGGGTTTTTCCACTGAAACGCTGCACGGGCCGTTGTTAGAAGATCTGCCGAACGACGGGATCTGGCTGTTGATCACCTCCACCCACGGGGCAGGCGATCTTCCGGATAACCTTCTTCCTTTATATGAAGAGTTAAAAGAACAGCAGCCCGACCTGGCGAACGTCCGTTTTGGGGCGATCGGCATCGGCAGCCGGGAATATGACACCTTCTGCGGCGCCGTTGAGAAAGTCGAGACCGAACTGAAATCCTGTGGGGCACAACAGATCGGTGAAACGCTGAAGATCAACATCCTCGATCACGATATTCCGGAAGATCCAGCGGAACTTTGGCTGGCTGAATGGAAAAATTTACTCAAAACCGATTAAAGATCGTGCGATCAGATGTGGATAACTCTGGTTAAAAGCTTGGATCAACCGGTAGTTATCCCAAGAACAACCCTTGATGACTTTTTGTGCTGTGTATAACATCGCGATCTGATCCCAGCTTATACGTTGCAGGATCACCGATCATTCACAGCAAACGATCCTCTCTAAACGCATGATCTTCTTCGGGAGATCCGGCTTATCCACAGAAATCCGCGATCCTAATAAGAGATCACAATAAAACAGATCTCTAAATAAAAAGATCTTCTTTTTAATAGCCAGGATCCCAGTGCTTTCTCGATCGACTAAAGTTGAGTAGAATCCACGGCCCGGGCTTCAATCCATTTTCTTACCGCTTTACGCGAGGCAGACCACCATGTTTTATCAGGATCCTTTTGACGTCATCATCATTGGCGGGGGTCATGCAGGCACCGAGGCCGCAATGGCCGCGGCGCGAATGGGTCAACAGACCCTGCTTTTGACACACAATATCGACACGCTAGGACAGATGTCCTGTAATCCGGCGATTGGCGGCATTGGGAAAGGACACCTGGTAAAAGAAGTGGATGCACTTGGCGGCCTGATGGCAACCGCGATCGACCATGCCGGCATTCAGTTTAGGATACTAAACGCGAGCAAAGGTCCCGCCGTTCGTGCCACCCGTGCACAGGCAGACCGCGTGCTCTATCGTCAGGCGGTGCGTACCGCGCTGGAGAATCAGCCGAACCTGATGATCTTCCAGCAGGCAGTTGAGGATCTGATCGTCGAAAACGATCGTGTCGTCGGTGCCGTGACCCAGATGGGTCTGAAGTTCCGTGCCAAAGCCGTGGTGCTGACCGTCGGGACTTTCCTTGATGGCAAAATTCATATCGGACTGGATAACTACAGCGGTGGCCGTGCTGGCGATCCGCCGTCCATTCCGCTGTCGCGCCGTCTGCGCGAGCTGCCGCTGCGCGTCAGCCGCCTGAAAACCGGCACGCCGCCGCGTATTGACGCCCGCACCATTGATTTCAGCGTGCTGGCACAGCAGCATGGTGATAACCCAATGCCGGTCTTCTCGTTCATGGGCAACGTGGATCAACATCCGCGCCAGGTGCCGTGCTATGTCACGCACACTAACGAGAAAACCCATGACGTGATCCGCAGTAACCTCGATCGCAGCCCGATGTATGCCGGGGTGATCGAAGGGATCGGCCCACGCTACTGTCCGTCGATCGAAGACAAGGTGATGCGCTTTGCCGATCGTAACCAGCACCAGATCTTCCTCGAGCCGGAAGGGCTGACCTCCAACGAGATCTACCCGAACGGTATCTCCACCAGCCTGCCTTTCGACGTACAGATGCAGATCGTCCGTTCGATGCAGGGGATGGAGAATGCGAGGATTGTCCGTCCGGGCTATGCCATCGAGTATGACTTCTTCGATCCGCGTGACCTGAAGCCAACCCTGGAGAGCAAATATATCCAGGGGCTGTTCTTCGCGGGCCAGATCAACGGTACCACCGGCTACGAAGAAGCTGCTGCGCAGGGTCTGCTGGCCGGTCTGAACGCCGCGCGCTTCTCGGCCGAGAAAGAGGGCTGGGCGCCGGGCCGTTCTCAGGCTTACCTTGGCGTGCTGGTGGATGACCTCTGCACCCTGGGGACCAAAGAGCCGTACCGCATGTTTACCTCTCGCGCGGAATATCGTCTGATGCTGCGTGAAGACAATGCCGATCTGCGCCTGACCGAAATCGGCCGTGAGCTGGGTCTGGTGGATGACGCGCGCTGGGCGCGTTTCAACGAGAAGCTGGAGAACATCGAGCGTGAACGTCAGCGCCTGAAGTCCACCTGGGTCAACCCAACCGCCGAATCTGTAGACGAAGTGAACGCTCACCTGTCTGCGCCACTTTCGCGTGAAGCCAGCGGGGAAGATCTGCTCCGTCGTCCGGAGATGACCTACGATCAGCTGATCCAGATGACGCCGTTCGCGCCGGGTCTGGAAGACGTACAGGCTGCCGAGCAGGTTGAAATCCAGGTGAAATACGAAGGCTATATCGCCCGTCAGCAGGATGAAATCGAGAAACAGCAGCGCAACGAGAGTACGATCCTCCCGGCCACGCTGGATTATCGTCAGGTTAACGGCCTCTCCAACGAGGTGATCGCCAAGCTGAATGACCATAAGCCGTCATCCATCGGCCAGGCATCGCGTATTTCCGGCGTCACCCCTGCGGCCATCTCCATTCTGCTGGTGTGGCTGAAAAAACAGGGTATGCTGCGCCGCAGCGCATAATCGTAAGAACTGCCCGGTGATGCGTAGCGATCCGGGCCTACAGAACTCCGTAGGGCGGGTAAGCGTAGCGCCACCCGCCAAAACGCATCTCAACAGGTATTCACCGTGCTCAACAAACTCACTCGTCTGCTGGATCAAGCCGGTATTTCGCTCACCGATCACCAGAAAAATCAGCTGGTGGGGTATGTCGATATGCTGCACAAATGGAACAAGGCCTATAACCTCACCTCGGTTCGCGACCCGAATGAGATGCTGGTGCGCCACATTCTCGACAGCATCGTCGTGGCGCCTCACCTCCAGGGCGAACGTTTTATTGATGTAGGCACCGGTCCGGGCTTGCCTGGTATCCCGCTCTCTATCGTGCGTCCTGAGTGTCAGTTCACGTTGCTGGACAGCCTGGGCAAGCGCGTGCGCTTCCTGCGACAGGTTCAACATGAGCTGAAGCTGGAAAATATTCATCCGGTGCAGAGTAGGGTAGAGGAGTTTCCCGCCGAGCCGCCGTTTGACGGCGTGATCAGCCGGGCATTTGCTTCGCTCAATGACATGATCGACTGGTGTAAGCATCTGCCTGCGCAGAATGGGCGCTTTTATGCGCTGAAAGGGATCCTGCCGGAAGACGAAATTGCACAGCTGCCTGCCGGGTTTGAACTGGAGTCCGCTATTAAATTGCACGTTCCGCAGCTGGAAGGTGAACGTCATCTGGTGATCGTTAAGCCAAACAATTTTTAAAAAAATAATAAAAAATGTGGAATTTGTGCTGTTCTTAGTATGTTAAAAAACAGACGAATGCTTAAGAAATAAACAGCTTTAATTTAACCGCTTTTTTACTATGGATTTTCTTTGGGTTAACCTGAGCGTGTAGTTAACCCATAATATAATAAACACTGAAAATATCAGCTTGCTAAAAGTAGGAAAGAGTAACCAGATTGCAATGTTAAATATTTATTATAAATGTCAATAAAAGGTTTCTCTTGTATACAGGGCTGTTTTGAAAATAGTTGCTGAAATAACGCTTTAATATCAGAAAGATGAAATATAACGATTTACTGATTTAATTTATTCGACCTTATCGTAAATGTGTATTTTGTGATCTCGTGCACGCTTTATCGCCAACGTTTCCGCGCAGTTTGCAGTTTTGACGAGTCATTCACAGTTTGACGAAAAGTTAAGAAATAGCGCTGGGGAAAAATATTTAAACATTTATTCACCTTTTCGCTACTTATTGTTTGAAATCACGGGGACGCACCGTATAATTTGACCGCTTTTTGCTGCTTGACTCTGAGCCCTAAAGGACGTTTTATACGACACGCGGCATACCTCGAAGGGAGCAGGAGTAAAAACGTGATGTCTGTGTCGCTCTTGAGTCGAAACGTTGCTCGTAAGCTTCTGTTCATTCAGTTTCTGGCGGTGATAGCAAGCGGATTGCTGTTCTGCCTCAAAGACCCCTTCTGGGGCATCTCTGCGGTAAGCGGAGGTTTGGCAGTTGTTGTGCCGAATATGTTGTTTATGATTTTTGCCTGGCGTCATCAGGCGCATACACCTGCCAAAGGCCGCATGGCCTGGTCCTTCGCTCTGGGCGAAGTGTGTAAGGTGTTGCTGACCTTTGCCCTTCTGGTGGTGGCGCTGGCGGTTTTTAAAGTGGTATTTTTGCCGCTGATAGTGACGTGGGTTTTGGTGCTGGTGGTACAAATTCTGGCGCCAGCTGTAATCAATAACAAAGGGTAAAAGGCATCATGGCTTCAGAAAATATGACGCCGCAGGATTACATAGGTCACCATCTGAACAACCTTCAGATCGACCTGCGTACATTCTCGCTGGTGGATCCGCATAACCCCCCAGCCACCTTCTGGACGATCAATATCGACTCCATGTTCTTCTCGGTGGTACTGGGTCTGTTGTTCCTGGCCATTTTCCGCGGCGTTGCCAAACGCGCAACCAGCGGCGTGCCAGGGAAATTCCAGACTTTCATCGAAATGATCATTGGCTTCGTCCATGGCAGCGTCAAAGACATGTACCACGGCAAGAGCAAGGTGATTGCACCGCTGGCGCTGACCGTCTTTGTGTGGGTCTTCCTGATGAACCTGATGGACCTGCTGCCGATCGACCTGCTGCCGTTTATCGGCGAGCATATCTTCGGTCTGCCTGCCCTGCGTGTGGTGCCGTCTGCTGACGTGAACATCACCCTGTCTATGGCACTGGGCGTATTCATCCTGATTCTTTTCTACAGCATCAAAATGAAAGGTGTAGGCGGCTTCGTGAAAGAGCTTACCTTGCAGCCGTTCAACCACTGGGCGTTTATTCCGGTCAACCTGATCCTGGAAGGCGTTAGCCTGCTGTCCAAACCGATTTCTCTCGGTCTGCGACTGTTCGGCAACATGTATGCGGGTGAGCTGATTTTCATTCTGATCGCGGGTCTTCTGCCGTGGTGGTCACAGTGGGTTCTGAATGTGCCATGGGCCATTTTCCACATCCTGATCATTACGCTGCAAGCCTTTATCTTCATGGTTCTGACGATCGTCTATCTGTCGATGGCGTCTGAAGAGCACTGATTCTTTACCAACACTACTACGTTTTAACTGAAACAAACTGGAGACTGTCATGGAAAACCTGAATATGGATCTGCTGTACATGGCTGCCGCTGTGATGATGGGTCTGGCGGCTATCGGTGCTGCGATCGGTATCGGCATCCTCGGGGGCAAATTCCTGGAAGGCGCAGCGCGTCAACCGGATCTGATTCCTCTGCTGCGTACTCAGTTCTTTATCGTTATGGGTCTGGTGGATGCTATCCCGATGATCGCTGTAGGTCTGGGTCTGTACGTGATGTTTGCTGTCGCGTAGTAAGTAGATTTAAACCCTAAGCCACAGTTGTAAATTTAAAGAGGTATTGTGCTGTGAACATGAACGCAACAATCCTCGGCCAGGCCATCGCGTTTGTTATCTTTGTCTGGTTCTGCATGAAGTATGTATGGCCGCCATTAATGGCAGCCATCGAAAAACGTCAGAAAGAAATCTCTGACGGCCTGGCTTCTGCAGAACGCGCTAAGAAAGATTTGGACCTTGCACAGGCCAACGCGACCGACCAGCTGAAAAAAGCGAAAGCGGAAGCCCAGGTAATCATCGAGCAGGCGAACAAACGTCGTTCTCAGATCCTGGACGAAGCGAAAGCTGAAGCAGAACAGGAACGTACTAAAATCGTGACGCAAGCGCAGGCAGAAATTGATGCCGAGCGTAAACGTGCTCGCGAAGAGCTGCGTAAGCAGGTCGCGATTCTGGCTGTTGCTGGCGCCGAGAAGATCATCGAACGTTCCGTGGATGAAGCTGCTAACAGCGACATCGTGGACAAACTTGTCGCTGAACTGTAAGGAGGGAGGGGCTGATGTCTGAATTTGTTACGGTAGCTCGCCCCTACGCCAAAGCAGCTTTTGACTTTGCTATCGAACACCAAAATGTCGATCGCTGGCAGAACATGCTGGCGTTTGCCGCTGAGGTAACGAAAAACGAACACATGGCTGAGATGCTTTCGGGTGCACTGGCACCGGAAACCCTCGCCACTTCGTTCATCGCCATTTGCGGTGAGCAGCTGGACACCAACGGTCAGAACCTGATTCGGGTAATGGCAGAAAATGGTCGTCTGAAAGCGCTCCCGGATGTTCTTGAGCAGTTCGAGCACCTGCGTGCCCTCAGTGAAGCCACCGTTGAAGTTCACGTAACTTCTGCGACTGAGCTGAGTAACGAACAGCTTGCGAAAATCACCGCCGCGATGGAAAAACGTCTGTCACGCAAAGTGAAGCTGAATTGCAATATCGATAAGTCTGTAATGGCGGGCGTAATCATCCGTGCGGGTGATATGGTCATTGATGGCAGCGTACGCGGCCGTCTTGAGCGCCTTGCAGACGTCTTGCAGTCTTAAGGGGACTGGAGCATGCAACTGAATTCCACCGAAATCAGCGAACTGATCAAGCAGCGCATTGCTCAGTTCAGTGTTGTGAGTGAAGCTCACAACGAAGGTACTATTGTTTCTGTAAGCGACGGTGTTATCCGCATCCACGGCCTGGCCGATTGTATGCAGGGTGAAATGATCTCCCTGCCGGGTAACCGTTACGCTATCGCACTGAACCTGGAGCGCGACTCCGTAGGTGCAGTTGTGATGGGTCCTTACGCTGACCTCGCCGAAGGCATGAAGGTCAAGTGTACTGGCCGTATTCTTGAAGTTCCAGTTGGCCGCGGCCTGCTGGGTCGCGTGGTGAACACCCTGGGTGCGCCAATCGACGGTAAAGGTCCGGTTGATAACGATGGCTTCTCGCCAATCGAAGTTATCGCACCGGGCGTAATCGACCGTCAATCCGTCGACCAGCCGGTGCAGACCGGTTATAAGTCCGTTGACGCCATGATCCCAATCGGCCGTGGCCAGCGTGAGCTGATCATCGGTGACCGTCAGACCGGTAAAACCGCGATGGCAATCGATGCGATCATCAACCAGCGCGACTCCGGCATCAAATGTGTGTACGTGGCTATCGGCCAGAAAGCGTCCACCATTTCTAACGTGGTTCGTAAACTGGAAGAGCACGGCGCGCTGGCTAACACCATCGTTGTTGTTGCTACCGCTTCTGAATCTGCTGCACTGCAATACCTGGCACCGTATGCCGGTTGCGCAATGGGCGAATACTTCCGTGACCGCGGTGAAGATGCACTGATCGTTTATGATGACCTGTCCAAACAGGCCGTTGCATACCGTCAGGTTTCCCTGCTGCTCCGTCGTCCACCAGGACGTGAAGCATTCCCGGGCGACGTATTCTATCTGCACTCCCGTCTGCTGGAGCGTGCATCCCGCGTTAACGCGGAATACGTTGAGAACTTCACCAAAGGTGCAGTGAAAGGCCAGACCGGTTCTCTGACCGCGCTGCCAATCATCGAAACCCAGGCGGGTGACGTTTCTGCGTTCGTTCCGACCAACGTAATCTCCATTACCGATGGTCAGATCTTCCTGGAAACCAACCTGTTTAACTCCGGTATTCGTCCGGCGGTTAACCCGGGTATCTCCGTATCCCGTGTGGGTGGTGCAGCGCAGACCAAGATCATCAAGAAACTGTCCGGTGGTATTCGTACCGCGCTGGCACAGTATCGTGAACTGGCAGCGTTCTCCCAGTTTGCATCTGACCTTGACGATGCAACCCGTAAACAGCTGGACCACGGTCAGAAAGTGACCGAACTGCTGAAACAGAAACAGTATGCCCCTATGTCAGTCGCACAGCAGGGCCTGGTACTGTTCGCAGCAGAACGTGGTTATCTGGGAGATGTAGAACTGGCGAAAATCGGTAGCTTCGAAGCCGCTCTGCTGGCTTTCGCTGACCGTGACCATGCTCCACTGATGCAAGAGATCAACCAGTCCGGTGGCTATAACGACGAAATCGAAGGCAAGCTGAAGAGCCTGCTCGATTCCTTCAAAGCAACCCAGTCCTGGTAACGTCTGGCGGTCTGTCTTAGGGCAGGCCGCAAGGCATTGAGGAGAAGCTCATGGCCGGCGCAAAAGAGATACGTAGTAAGATCGCAAGCGTCCAGAACACGCAAAAGATCACTAAAGCGATGGAGATGGTCGCCGCTTCCAAAATGCGTAAATCGCAGGAACGTATGGCGGCCAGCCGTCCTTATGCAGATACCATGCGCAAAGTGATTGGTCACCTTGCGAGCGGTAATCTGGAATATAAGCACCCTTACCTGGAAGAACGCGACGTTAAGCGCGTGGGCTACCTGGTGGTGTCGACCGACCGTGGTTTGTGTGGTGGCTTGAACATTAACCTGTTCAAAAAGCTGCTGGCGGATATGAAAGCATGGTCCGATAAAGGCGTTCAGAGCGATATCGCGATGATCGGCTCCAAGGGCGTCTCTTTCTTCAATTCCGTAGGTGGCAATATTGTCGCCCAGGTGACCGGTATGGGTGATAACCCGTCCCTGTCCGAACTGATCGGCCCGGTAAAAGTGATGTTGCAGGCCTATGATGAAGGCCGTCTGGACAGGCTGTACGTTGTCAGCAACAAATTTATTAACACCATGTCACAGGCTCCGACCCTCACTCAGCTGCTGCCGTTACCGGCATCAGACGAGCCAGAGTTGAAGCATAAAGCCTGGGATTACCTGTATGAACCGGATCCAAAACCGCTGCTGGATACCCTGCTGCGTCGTTATGTTGAATCTCAGGTTTATCAGGGCGTGGTAGAAAACCTGGCCAGCGAGCAGGCCGCACGTATGGTGGCGATGAAAGCCGCGACCGACAATGGCGGCAGCCTGATTAAAGAGCTGCAGTTGGTATACAACAAAGCTCGTCAGGCCAGCATTACTCAGGAACTCACCGAGATCGTCGGTGGTGCATCCGCGGTATAACCAGGTTAATTCGTAGAGGATTCAAGATGGCTACTGGAAAAATTGTCCAGGTAATCGGCGCCGTGGTTGACGTCGAGTTCCCTCAGGATGCCGTACCGCGCGTGTACGATGCTCTTGAGGTTCAGAATGGTAATGAGAGCCTGGTGCTGGAAGTTCAGCAGCAGCTCGGCGGCGGTATCGTGCGTACCATCGCCATGGGTTCTTCCGACGGTCTGCGTCGTGGTCTGGAAGTTAAAGACCTCGAACACCCAATCGAAGTACCAGTAGGTAAAGCAACCCTGGGCCGTATCATGAACGTCCTGGGTCAGCCGATCGACATGAAAGGCGACATCGGTGAAGAAGAGCGTTGGGCTATCCACCGCGCAGCACCTTCCTATGAAGAGCTGTCCAGCTCTCAGGAACTGCTGGAAACCGGCATCAAAGTTATCGACCTGATGTGTCCGTTCGCGAAGGGCGGTAAAGTCGGTCTGTTCGGCGGTGCGGGTGTGGGTAAAACCGTAAACATGATGGAGCTGATCCGTAACATCGCGATCGAGCACTCCGGTTACTCCGTGTTTGCAGGCGTGGGTGAGCGTACTCGTGAGGGTAACGACTTCTACCACGAAATGACCGACTCCAACGTTCTGGACAAAGTATCCCTGGTTTACGGCCAGATGAACGAGCCACCAGGAAACCGTCTGCGCGTTGCGCTGACCGGCCTGACCATGGCTGAGAAGTTCCGTGACGAAGGTCGTGACGTACTGCTGTTCGTTGACAACATCTACCGTTACACCCTGGCCGGTACGGAAGTATCCGCACTGCTGGGTCGTATGCCATCAGCGGTAGGCTACCAGCCGACCCTGGCGGAAGAGATGGGTGTTCTGCAGGAACGTATCACCTCTACCAAAACCGGTTCTATCACCTCCGTTCAGGCGGTATACGTACCTGCGGATGACTTGACTGACCCATCTCCAGCCACCACCTTTGCGCACTTAGATGCAACCGTGGTACTGAGCCGTCAGATCGCGTCTCTGGGTATCTACCCGGCAGTTGACCCGCTGGACTCCACCAGCCGTCAGCTGGATCCACTGGTTGTTGGTCAGGAACACTACGACACCGCGCGTGGCGTACAGTCCCTGCTGCAGCGTTACCAGGAACTGAAAGACATCATCGCCATCCTGGGTATGGATGAACTGTCTGAAGAAGACAAACTGGTGGTAGCACGCGCACGTAAGATCCAGCGCTTCCTGTCCCAGCCGTTCTTCGTAGCAGAAGTATTTACCGGTTCCCCGGGCAAATACGTTGCGCTGAAAGACACCATCCGTGGCTTTAAAGGCATCATGGAAGGCGAATACGATCACCTGCCGGAGCAGGCGTTCTATATGGTGGGTTCCATCGACGAAGCCGTGGAAAAAGCCAAAAAACTTTAACGCCTTAATCGGAGGGTGATATGGCAATGACTTACCACCTGGACGTCGTCAGCGCAGAGCAACAAATGTTCTCTGGTCTGGTCGAGAAAATCCAGGTAACGGGTAGCGAAGGTGAACTGGGTATCTTCCCGGGACACGCCCCGCTGCTCACCGCCATTAAGCCTGGTATGATCCGCATCGTTAAACAGTTCGGTCATGAAGAGTTTATCTATCTGTCTGGTGGCATGATTGAAGTGCAACCTGGCAGCGTGA
This sequence comes from Leclercia sp. TB492, assembly GCF_049974505.2. Lineage (NCBI taxonomy): Bacteria > Pseudomonadati > Pseudomonadota > Gammaproteobacteria > Enterobacterales > Enterobacteriaceae > Leclercia > Leclercia sp. TB492. The sequence continues at coordinate 4,706,651 of NZ_CM127572.1, forward strand.
CCGTACTGGCTGATACCGCAATTCGTGGCCAGGATCTCGACGAAGCACGAGCTCTGGAAGCGAAGCGTAAAGCAGAAGAGCACATTAAGAGCTCTCATGGCGACGTGGATTACGCTCAGGCGTCTGCAGAGCTGGCCAAAGCGATCGCGAAACTGCGCGTTATCGAGTTGACCAAAAAAGCGATGTAACACCGGCTTGAAAGTACGAAAGCCAGTCTGGTTTCCAGACTGGCTTTTTTTATGGCTCTGTTTCAGTAAATATGAAACTAAAACGATGTTTTATTATTTTGTGATTTAGCTCACAAAAAGATTGATCGGCGAAATGGTCCGGAGTAGACTTCGTTTTGTGATGAAGGTCACATAACTGAACTCCAAAAATATCAGGATGCCATCATGAAAATCATTAACAAAATCATCGCCCTCTTCAGCAACATGAACGTTTCTTTCGGTACGTTCAACCACTAAGTGCTGATGTGCCGGGTGGCGCCACGCTTACCGTAGTGTGATAAGCGAAGCGCCGCTCTGGTTATTGGGTCTGCACCTGCGTTTTGTCTAACTTCTTCCCGTCTGTATTCACGCTTTTCCCCTTCACGATAAAGTAATTCGTGTTATCAATGGTCCCCACGACCGCATCATCATATTCACCAGGCTGATTCCGGATCGACAGGTTGCCGGTAAACGTCCCTTGCGTTGTGACGTCTCCGTACGGGCTCGGGCGGAAGATGTAGTTAAATCGCTGGTTATCCACCGCCAGGTTGTTTTCCACCACCAGCTTGCCCGGGTTAAAGTTATCGGTGAAACCGTCCAGATGATTGCCGGTGGCTTTACTGTTGCGGATCTGATGCGCAACAGGCTGCCCTTCCCCGCCGAGCTTGAAGCCGTTACTGGTATTGTTGCTGGCAACCGAGTTCTCGATCACCACCACGCCGTTGGCGCCATCTTCAATCTTGTTGAACAGGTCGAAACCGTCATCGATATTGTCGTGGGCATAGCATTTCTCCAGCCGGTTGCCATCGCCTACCCGCATCTTCACCGCGAAACCATCGGCATTAATCTTGCCGGGATCCTCATTGGCATAGGATTCGGAATCCACTACCCGGTTATAGCTCGCCCATAACGGCCGGCCAATCTTCTCCGGGGAGGAGATCTGGATCCCGGTGTCGTCATTGCGGTACGCCGTGACGCGCTCGATCAGGTTATGGCTCCCCTGGATGCGCAAGCTTTTCTCCGTGACGTCGATACCCTGGATATGCCAGTAGCTGGCGTCCAGCAGCAGGCCGCGGATCACCACTTTGCCCTCAGCCTGCAGCGTTTTGAGCTTGTCGCGACTGCCGCTGGCCGAGAGTGGGATCTCGCTGCGAGGATAATCGCCGCTTTTCAGCACCAGCTTACCGCCGGGGGCCAGCAGCGCGATGGCAGTGGCGAGATCCAGCGGCGCATCGGCTGTGCCTTTTGCGTCCGCTTTGCCGTCTGGTGCGGCATAAAGAAGAGCCGTATCCCTGTCCGCGACGCGTTCCACTGTGATTTGCTGGCTCACCGGCTCACCCTGAGACGGGGTAAAGGCCACCGTAAAGGTGCTGCTGGTCTGCTCAAGACGGGCGGGCAGGGTGTACATCTCTCCCGCTTTTACCGTTTTCTCATTACCGATCACCACTTCGTTTTGCCGGACGCTGAATACTCCATCTTCATTGGCGCGCGCCTGCAGAAGATAATCCCCGGTAGCGCTGCTGTTTCCGGAAGCCAGCTGCACCACGACCGGCAGCGGCTCCGGATGCCACGGCGTCGAAGAGACGGTATGGGCGCTGGTGGTCGTCAGCGAGGCATTAGTCACCGTGATTTTGGCATTACGCGATGCGAAGAAGCCGACGTAATAGCGATCCTGGTTTTGCACCGAAATCAAATCCGCGCGCGGCACGCTCTTACTGATCCAGCTGTCGCTGTCCAACGGGGCCCAGGCAGTAATAAACCCGTCGTCCGTGCGCTGCAGTTTGAGGCGAAACTCTGGCGTCTGGCTCAGGTCCACCTCTTCCTTGTAACTCTGTTTTTTAATGGCTGCCCCGGCATTGCCCCACGGCCGGGTTATCCCCTCCCGCGTGATGGCCTGCATTTTTACCCGCTGATGATCTTTTTTATCCTGGGTCATGATGGCATTCATCACCTGATTCGACGCCGCGGGGAACTCTTCATAGCCGGTTTTTAACGGTTGCTGACGCGGGTTGCCGAGGATATCCCGCACCAGCAGCCCGGCGCCCTCCTGCGCGGCGGGTTTCGCGCCATTTTCCGGTCCAAACTGATCCACCCGGATGTTGGCCTGCAGGACGAAATTCTCGCTCGCCGGCAGTTCGGTATAGAAAAAGGTTAACCCGTCGTGGGAGTTGGCAATTTTGCCGCCACGGCTCTCTACCGTGATCGCTTTTGTCAGATCCACGCTATCCTGCGGCGTGAGCTTTTTTCCGTCGATTGTTACATCGTTGGTGCCGATTTTTTCGGGCAGCACGTTGGATGAAAAATTCACATCCGTTGATTGCCCAAATGCAATGGCTTTCCAGACATGAGGCTGTTCGGCGGCTGTTGCGGAAAATGCGCTATACATCATCAGGGCCAGAGGTATTCTAGATTTCATCTTATTCTCCTGAGTAATAATTGAGCGCTATTATCATCAGAATAAAACGGCGTTTCTTTTTTGCAGGTCACACATTTCGATAATTAAAACAGCGTTTTGGTTATGGAAGGCTTTATTCATGAAGCGAAAAAATAGCTAACATGCTGTGAGGGCTGGAGACTTCTTTAAAGGACGCTATATTCCATAGGCAAAGTCCTTTACTCTGCTGTAAAAAGAACCTTTAAACAGCCCTCAACAGGCGAAGTTGCGCGTTTTAGCGCCACTCCATTTTATGGCGCAAAATATGTAGAATTTTCAACGCCAAAGGGTTTTACTTTTCACTCAAATTACAGTCAGGACGTGTATGTTGAATAATGCAATGAGCGTGGTCATTCTTGCCGCAGGCAAAGGCACCCGCATGTATTCCGATCTTCCAAAAGTGCTGCACACCCTGGCAGGGAAAGCGATGGTGCAGCATGTCATTGATGCTGCGAATGAAATGGGCGCGAGCCAGGTACACCTGGTCTACGGCCACGGTGGCGATCTGCTGAAGCAGACGCTGCGTGATGACAAGCTCAACTGGGTGCTGCAGGCAGAACAGCTGGGCACCGGTCACGCCATGCAGCAGGCGGCCCCGTTCTTCTCCGACGACGAAGATATCCTGATGCTTTACGGTGACGTGCCGCTGATCTCCGTGGAGACGCTGGCTCGCCTGCGTGCCGCGAAGCCGCAGGGCGGCATTGGTCTGCTGACCGTTAAGCTGGACGATCCGTCCGGTTATGGCCGTATCACCCGTGAAAACGGCAAGGTGACGGGCATTGTTGAGCACAAAGATGCGACCGATGCGCAGCGTGAAATCCAGGAAATTAACACCGGTATTCTGATCGCCAACGGCGCGGACATGAAACGCTGGTTGTCGCAGCTGAATAACAACAACGCGCAGGGTGAATTCTACATCACCGATATCATTGCGATGGCGTATCAGGAAGGCCGTGAGATTGCTGCCGTTCATCCGGCGCGCATCAGCGAAACGGACGGTGTGAATAACCGCCTTCAGCTTTCCCGCCTTGAGCGTATTTATCAGTCCGAGCAGGCAGAAAAGCTGCTGCTGGCGGGCGTAATGCTGCGCGATCCGGCGCGTTTCGATCTGCGTGGGGTGCTCAATCACGGGCGCGACGTCGAAATCGATACTAACGTTATTCTGGAAGGCAACGTAACGCTGGGTAACCGCGTCAAAATTGGCACCGGTTGCGTGATCAAAAACAGCGTGATTGGTGACGACTGCGAAATCAGCCCTTACAGCGTAGTGGAAGATGCCCATCTGGACGCTGCCTGTACCATCGGGCCGTTCGCCCGCCTGCGTCCAGGCGCTGAACTGCTTGAAGGCGCTCACGTCGGCAACTTCGTCGAAATGAAAAAAGCGCGTCTGGGTAAGGGCTCTAAAGCAGGGCATCTGACCTATCTGGGCGATGCTGAGATTGGCGACAACGTGAATATCGGCGCCGGGACCATCACCTGTAACTACGACGGCGCGAACAAGTTTAAAACCATCATTGGCGACGACGTGTTTGTCGGATCCGATTCGCAGCTGGTGGCGCCAGTGACTATCGGCAAAGGCGTAACCATTGCCGCAGGCACTACCGTTACGCGCGATGTGGCGGAAAACGAGCTGGTCATCAGTCGCGTGCCGCAGGTGCAGAAGCAGGGCTGGAAACGCCCGGTGAAGAAGTAAAAGCATTTTCGGGATGAGGGGATAACATAATCCCCCGCCTATAAGCAGTACCCATAAAAATAACCCCACTCTCTACAAGGCTCGGGGCGCCCGAAAAGGGCATACCCAACGGATTTCGCGTTGTGGCAAGGCGGCAAGCGTATGAGTCCATGGGAGCTTACTTAAGTAAGTGACCTTGGCGAAGACGTGAAGCCAACGCAGTCACGGCGTGAAAGACGAAGGGTAAATACAGGTCAGCGACAACGCAGGCGAAAGCCTCTATTCGGAATCTAAAACTATGTGTGGAATTGTTGGCGCAGTCGCGCAGCGTGATATTGCTGAAATCCTTCTCGAAGGGTTACGTCGTCTGGAATACCGTGGTTATGACTCTGCCGGTCTGGCAGTGGTCGATGCAGAAGGGCACATGACCCGTCTGCGCCGCCTCGGTAAAGTAAACATGCTGGCCCAGGCTGCGGAAGAAACTCCGCTGCACGGTGGCACAGGCATTGCCCATACCCGTTGGGCGACCCACGGTGAACCTTCTGAAGGCAACGCGCACCCGCATGTCTCTGAACACATTGTGGTGGTGCATAACGGCATCATCGAAAACCACGAGCCGCTGCGTGAAGTACTCACTGAGCGCGGTTATACCTTCGTGTCTGAAACCGACACCGAAGTGATTGCTCACCTGGTTCACTGGGAGCTGGAGCAGGGCGGTACGCTGCGTGAAGCCGTACTGCGTGCGATCCCCCAGCTGCGCGGTGCCTACGGCACCGTGATCCTGGACAGCCGTGACCCGTCCACCCTGCTGGCCGCTCGCTCGGGCAGCCCTATGGTAATTGGCCTGGGGATGGGCGAAAACTTCATCGCCTCCGATCAGCTGGCGCTGCTGCCGGTCACCCGTCGCTTTATCTTCATGGAAGAGGGCGATATTGCGGAAGTGACCCGTCGCGATGTGAAAATCTTTGATAAAACTGGCGAGCCGGTGAAGCGTCAGGATATCGAATCTAATCTACAGTATGACGCCGGCGATAAAGGCGCTTACCGTCACTACATGCAGAAAGAGATCTACGAGCAGCCAAACGCCATCAAAAACACCCTGACCGGGCGCATCAGCCACGGCGAAGTGGATTTGAATGAGCTGGGGGCTAACGCCAACGAGATGCTGGCTAACGTCGAGCATATTCAGATCGTGGCCTGCGGTACCTCCTACAATTCCGGTATGGTCTCCCGCTACTGGTTTGAAGCCCTGGCCGGTGTGCCGTGCGACGTGGAAATCGCCTCTGAATTCCGCTATCGCAAATCGGCCGTACGCCGTAACAGCCTGATGATCACCCTGTCGCAGTCCGGCGAAACCGCCGACACCCTGGCGGCGCTGCGTCTGTCAAAAGAGCTGGGTTACCTCGGTTCGCTGGCGATCTGTAACGTGCCGGGCTCATCTCTGGTACGTGAATCCGATCTGGCGCTGATGACCAAAGCCGGCACCGAAATCGGCGTGGCCTCCACCAAAGCGTTCACCACCCAGCTGACGGTCCTGCTGATGCTGGTGGCGAAACTGGCTCGTCTGAAAGGCCAGGATGCCTCTGTTGAGCATGACATCGTACACGGCCTGCAGGCGCTGCCGAGCCGTATTGAGCAGATGCTCTCTCAGGACAAACGCATTGAAGCGCTGGCGGAAGCCTTCTCCGACAAGCATCACGCCCTGTTCCTCGGTCGTGGCGATCAGTACCCGATCGCGCTGGAAGGTGCCCTGAAGCTCAAAGAGATCTCCTACATCCACGCGGAAGCCTATGCCGCAGGCGAGCTGAAACATGGCCCGCTGGCGCTGATCGACGCGGATATGCCGGTGATCGTGGTGGCACCTAACAACGAACTGCTGGAAAAACTGAAATCCAACATCGAAGAGGTCCGCGCCCGTGGCGGCGTGCTGTTTGTCTTCGCCGATAAAGATGCCGGTTTCGTCAGCAGCGACAACATGCACATCATCGAGATGCCGCATGTGGAAGAGGTGATTGCGCCAATCTTCTATACCGTACCGCTGCAGCTGCTGGCGTATCACGTCGCGCTGATTAAAGGTACCGACGTTGACCAGCCGCGTAACCTGGCGAAGTCCGTTACCGTAGAGTAATCCCTTCAGGCTCCACCTTCGGGTGGAGCTTTTTTATCCGCGTTTTTTAATGACAAACTGTCATCTTCAGCTAACTTTTTCAGTGTCACAGAAAGAAAATTTTTCTGAAATCTTAATGTCATAATGATATTCAACCTGCTGATATTTAATCTTTATTTTAACTTTCCCAAAGCGAAATTCTCGCTGTCATAAAACTGTCATAATTCGTACATTTATCTGTCACCTCTTTGTCCTATTTTGCTCATCGTAGCCACTAAACAACGATTTACGAAAATCTTGCAGGAGACATTATGAAAGTTATGCGTACCACTGTCGCAACTGTTGTCGCCGCGACCTTATCGATGAGCGCGTTCTCTGTATTCGCAGAGGCAAGCCTGACTGGCGCTGGTGCAACCTTCCCTGCGCCGGTGTATGCCAAATGGGCTGATACCTACCAGAAAGAAACTGGTAACAAGGTCAACTACCAGGGTATCGGCTCCTCCGGTGGCGTTAAACAAATTACCGCGAATACCGTTGATTTCGGCGCATCTGACGCTCCGCTGTCTGATGAAAAACTGACGCAGGAAGGCCTGTTCCAGTTCCCGACCGTTATCGGTGGTGTTGTGCTGGCCGTGAATATCCCTGGCCTGAAGTCCGGCGAGCTGGTGCTGGATGGCAAAACCCTGGGTGATATCTACCTCGGCAAAATCAAAAAATGGGATGACGAAGCCATCACCAAACTGAACCCGGGTGTGAAACTGCCTTCGCAGAACATCGCTGTGGTTCGTCGCGCTGACGGTTCCGGTACCTCCTTCGTCTTCACCAGCTACCTGGCGAAAGTGAACGAAGAGTGGAAATCGAAAGTCGGTTCCGGCTCTACCGTTAACTGGCCAACCGGTCTGGGCGGGAAAGGTAACGACGGTATCGCTGCCTTCGTACAGCGTCTGCCTGGCTCAATCGGCTATGTAGAATATGCTTACGCGAAGCAGAACAACCTGGCGTACACCAAGCTGGTTTCTGCTGACGGTAAACCAGTAAGCCCGACTGAAGAGAACTTTGCTAACGCGGCTAAAGGCGCTGACTGGAGCAAATCTTTCGCTCAGGACCTGACTAACCAGAAAGGCGAAGGCGCGTGGCCAATCACCTCCACTACCTTCATCCTGGTTCACAAAGAGCAGAAGAAACCAGAGCAGGGTACTGAAGTGCTGAAGTTCTTCGACTGGGCATACAAAAACGGCAACAAACAGGCGAACGATCTGGATTACGCCAGCCTGCCGGACAGCGTGGTTGAGCAGATTCGTGCTGCATGGAAAACCAACGTGAAAGACAGCAGCGGTAAAGCGCTGTACTAACAGGATATTTTTGACGAAGATGGCGGGTGGCGCTGGCGCTAACCCGCCCTACGGCGCCACCTGTAGGCCCGGTAAGCGTCAGCGCCACCGGGCATATTCGTAAGACGTCTCAAACAGAAGAGTAATTTATGGCTGCAACCAAGCCTGCATTTAACCCTCCGGGTAAAAAAGGTGACATGATTTTCAGCGCGCTGGTAAGACTGGCTGCGCTGATTGTGCTATTGCTGCTGGGCGGCATCATCGTGTCTCTGATTTTCTCCTCATGGCCGAGCATCCAGAAATTTGGTTTCTCCTTCCTGTGGACCAAAGAGTGGGATGCCCCGAACGATATCTACGGTGCGCTGGTGCCGATCTACGGCACGCTGGTGACCTCGTTTATCGCCCTGCTGATTGCCGTGCCGGTGAGCTTTGGTATCGCCCTGTTCCTGACTGAACTGGCGCCGAACTGGCTGAAGCGTCCGCTGGGTATCGCCATCGAGCTGCTGGCGGCGATCCCGAGTATCGTTTACGGCATGTGGGGCCTGTTTATCTTTGCGCCGCTGTTCGCGACTTACTTCCAGGAGCCGGTGGGCAACGTCCTCTCCGCCATCCCGTTTGTGGGCGCCCTTTTCTCCGGTCCGGCATTCGGTATCGGGATCCTGGCCGCAGGCGTCATCCTTGCCATCATGATTATTCCTTACATCGCGGCGGTGATGCGCGATGTCTTCGAACAAACCCCGGTGATGATGAAAGAGTCGGCCTACGGCATCGGCTGCACCACCTGGGAAGTTATCTGGCGTATCGTTCTGCCGTTCACCAAAAATGGGGTAATTGGCGGCGTCATGCTGGGTCTGGGCCGCGCGCTGGGTGAAACCATGGCCGTGACCTTTATCATCGGTAACACCTACCAGCTCGACAGCGCCTCGCTCTATATGCCGGGCAACAGCATCACCTCGGCGCTGGCTAACGAATTCGCTGAAGCGGAATCGGGCCTGCACGTTGCCGCGCTGATGGAACTGGGCTTAATTCTGTTTGTTATCACCTTCATCGTTCTGGCGATCTCTAAAGTGATGATCATGCGCCTGGCGAAAAATGAGGGGGCACGCTAATGGCAACGCTCGAAATGCAAAACACCGTGGAGCTGGCGGAATCTCGCCGCAAAATGCAGGCGAAGCGCCGCATGAAGAACCGCCTCGCGTTGACGCTCTCGATGGCGACGATGGCATTCGGTTTGTTCTGGCTGGTCTGGATCCTGTTCTCCACGGTAACGCGCGGTATCGACGGCATGTCGCTGGCGCTGTTCACCGAGATGACCCCGCCACCCAATACCGCTGGCGGCGGGCTGGCAAACGCCCTGGCGGGCAGCGGCCTGCTGATCCTGTGGGCGACCGTGTTCGGTACACCGCTCGGCATCATGGCGGGGATCTATCTGGCGGAGTACGGCCGTAAATCCTGGATTGCGGAAGTGATCCGCTTCATCAACGACATTCTGCTTTCTGCCCCGTCGATTGTGGTCGGTCTGTTCGTCTACACCATCGTGGTGGCGCAGATGGAGCACTTCTCCGGCTGGGCCGGGGTGATTGCGCTGGCGCTGCTGCAGGTGCCTATCGTCATCCGTACCACCGAGAACATGCTGAAACTGGTACCGGACAGCCTGCGTGAAGCGGCCTACGCGCTGGGTACGCCGAAGTGGAAGATGATCTCTGCCATTACCCTGAAGGCGTCCATCTCCGGGATCCTGACCGGCGTACTGTTGGCCGTGGCCCGTATTGCCGGTGAAACCGCGCCGCTGCTCTTTACCGCGCTCTCCAACCAGTTCTGGAGCACGGACATGATGCAGCCGATCGCCAACCTGCCGGTGACCATCTTTAAATTTGCGATGAGCCCGTTTGCCGAATGGCAGTCGCTGGCCTGGGCCGGGGTCCTGATTATTACCCTGTGCGTACTGTTACTGAACATTCTGGCGCGCGTTATTTTCGCGAAGAAGAAACACGGTTAATTATTGACGGCGTGGCACTCTGCGGCGCCGGATGAGGAAATGAGTCAATGAGTATGGTCGATACTGCCCCGGGTAAACTTGCGGTTCGTGATCTGAACTTCTACTACGGCAAGTTCCATGCCCTGAAAAACATCAACCTGGATATTGCCAAAAACCAGGTTACGGCATTCATCGGTCCGTCGGGCTGCGGGAAATCCACGCTGCTGCGTACCTTTAACAAAATGTATTCGCTCTATCCTGAGCAGCGCGCTGAAGGCGAGATCCTGCTGGACGGCGACAACATTCTGACCAATACCCAGGACATCGCCCTGCTGCGTGCGAAAGTGGGCATGGTGTTCCAGAAACCGACGCCGTTCCCGATGTCCATCTATGACAACATCGCCTTTGGCGTGCGCCTGTTTGAGAAGCTCTCCCGCGCCGATATGGACGAGCGCGTGCAGTGGGCCTTGACCAAGGCCGCATTATGGAACGAAACCAAAGATAAACTTCACCAGAGCGGATACTCTCTCTCCGGTGGTCAGCAGCAGCGTCTGTGCATTGCGCGTGGTATCGCCATTCGCCCGGAAGTGTTATTGCTGGATGAGCCGTGCTCAGCGCTGGATCCGATCTCTACCGGCCGTATCGAAGAGCTGATCACCGAATTAAAACAGGATTACACCGTGGTGATCGTCACCCACAACATGCAGCAGGCTGCGCGTTGTTCTGACCACACGGCGTTTATGTACCTGGGCGAGTTGATTGAGTTCAGTAACACGGACGATCTGTTCACCAAACCCGCCAAAAAACAAACCGAAGATTATATTACTGGCCGCTACGGTTGATTTGGAGTTAACCATGGACAACCTCAATCTTAATAAACACATTTCCGGCCAGTTCAATGCAGAGCTGGAAAGCATCCGCACCCAGGTGATGACCATGGGTGGAATGGTCGAGCAGCAGCTGTCTGACGCGATCACCGCAATGCACAACCAGGACAGCGAGCTGGCGAAGCGCGTGGTGGAAGGCGACAAACACGTCAACATGATGGAAGTGGCGATCGACGAAGCCTGCGTGCGCATCATCGCCAAGCGTCAGCCGACGGCGAGCGACCTGCGTCTGGTCATGGCGATCATCAAAACCATCGCCGAGCTGGAACGTATTGGCGACGTGGCGGACAAAATCTGCCGCACCGCGCTGGAGAAGTTCTCCCAGCAGCACCAGCCGCTGCTGGTGAGCCTGGAGTCGCTGGGTCGCCACACCGTGCAGATGCTGCACGACGTGCTGGATGCTTTTGCGCGTATGGATCTGGATGAAGCGGTGCGTATTTACCGTGAAGACAAGAAGGTCGACCAGGAGTACGAAGGCATTGTACGTCAGCTGATGACCTACATGATGGAAGATACTCGCACCATCCCAAGCGTCCTGACCGCCCTGTTCTGCGCCCGCTCTATCGAGCGTATCGGTGACCGCTGCCAGAACATTTGCGAATATATCTTCTACTTCGTGAAAGGACAGGATTTCCGTCACGTCGGCGGGGATGAACTGGACAAAATGCTCGCCGGAAAAGATCCGAAAGAGTAATTTCTCCCCTAACGCCAGCTTTGCTGGCGTTATATTTAAATATCAAAATATTTCCTCTACGAATAACTCTGTTCCTCCCCACGTAATAACATTGCCGTCAGTCACATTTCAAACTTTTCCCGGTTGTTTTCTTTTCTCTTCTAACCTAAAACATCCCGATATTAACGCGAGCCACTGAAATACGTTAATGCGCTAATAACGTTATTAAGCAAAAATGGATTGTTACCGCTATTAAGCGGGCAAAACCTGAAAGTGATTATCTCCTGGCGGAGGCTAATCGCTTTCAGGTTTTTTTATTTTAAAAGATAAATTAACAGGGACTAATATTATGTTCAGGAGAACCCTTATTACCTCGGCCATTTTAATGATGGCACCTCTCGGTCAGGCCGTGTCTGCGCCATTAACGGTGGAGCAGCGCCTCGAATTACTGGAAAAGGCGCTAAAAGAGACTCAGGCAGAGCTTCAGCAGTATAAAGATAAGGAGATCGTTAAAACGCAGACCGCCAGCCCGGCGAAAAAACCCGACGCCGTACTGGTCAAAACAGAGGATGCCCATACCGAGGCGGTTTATTCCTCCATCACCATGAAAGACTTCAGTAAATTTGTGAAAGATGAAATTGGCTTTAGCTATAACGGCTATTTCCGCTCCGGCTGGGGCACCGCATCGCATGGTTCGCCAAAATCCTGGGCCATTGGCTCCCTGGGGCGCTTCGGTAATGAATATTCGGGCTGGTTCGATTTGCAGCTTAAGCAGCGGGTCTATAACGAAGGCAATAAACGCGTCGATGCCATTGTGATGCTGGATGGCAACGTCGGCCAACAGTACTCCACCGGCTGGTTTGGCGATAACGCGGGCGGCGAAAACTATCTGCAATTTTCCGATATGTACGTGACTACCCAGGGGTTCCTGCCGTTTGCCCCGGAGGCCGATTTCTGGGTCGGGAAGCACGGTGCACCGAAGATCGAAATCCAGATGCTGGACTGGAAAACCCAACGAACGGATGCCGCAGCGGGCGTAGGGCTGGAAAACTGGAAAGTGGGACCCGGCAAGGTGGATATTGCGCTGGTGCGGGAAGACGTGGATGACTACGATCGCGAGCTCAAAAACAAGCAGCAGTTGAACACCAACACCATCGACCTGCGTTATAAAGAACTGCCGCTATGGGATAAAGCCTCGCTGATGGTCAGCGGGCGCTATGTCGCGGCCAATCAAAGCTCAGGCGAGAAGTATAACCAGGATAATAACGGCTATTATCCGTGGAAAGACACCTGGATGGTCGGCACCACCTTAACGCAAAAACTGGATAGTGGCGGATTCAATGAGTATTCCGTGCTGGTGGCGAATAACTCCATCGCCAGCAGCTTCTCGCGCTATGCCGGTTCCAGCCCTTTTACCACCTCCAACGGCAGATATTATGGCGACCATACCAACGGGACGGCGGTGCGCGTGACCTCGCAGGGCGAGATGTATCTACGGGATGACGTCATCATGGCCAGCGCGCTGGTCTACTCCTTCGGCAATGACGTTTACAGCTATGAAACCGGGGCCCATTCCGATTTCGAGTCCATTCGCACCGTTGTGCGTCCGGCGTATATCTGGGATCAATATAATCAGTCAGGCGTTGAGCTGGGTTATTTCAAACAGCAAAACACCGACCTGACCGGCAAGAAATATTATGAATCAGGCTATAAAACCACACTGTTCCATACTTTCAAAGTGAATACCAGTATGTTGACCTCCCGCCCGGAACTGCGTTTTTATGGCACTTATATTAAAGCCGAAGAGACGGAATTAGATAATTTCACCTTCGAAGACCAAAAAAAGGATCAGTTTGCCATTGGCGCGCAGGCTGAAATCTGGTGGTAACTGGATCGCATAAAGGACAATATTAATGAAAAGAATGAAAACAGCTTTATCCGTTATTACGCTCTGTCTTGCACTTGGCCCATCGGCTTTCGCGGCAAATCTTCCCGCTGCTCCGGATCCCGCTTATCCGCTGAGCCAGTATGTCACCCAGGTAAATGCCGATAATACGGTGACGTATCGCTACTTCGCCCCGGCGGCGAAAAGCGTATCGGTGGTGGTGGGGATCCCGACCCCGGAAAACATTCATCCGATGACCAAAGACGCTTCGGGTATCTGGAGCTGGCGAGGGCCGGTGATGCAGCCCAATCTGTATGAATATTTCTTCAACGTTGATGGTGTACGCAGTATTGATACCGGCACGGCAATGACCAAACCACAACGTCAGGTGAACACCAGCATGGTGCTGGTGCCGGGCAGTATTCTGGACGTTAACCCGGTCCCGCACGGCGATCTTATTACCCTGACCTATCATTCGGCGGCGCTAAAGTCGGAGCGTCAGCTGTTCGTCTGGACGCCGCCGGGCTACAGCGGACAGGGGAAACCGCTGCCGGTACTCTACTTCTATCACGGCTTTGGTGATACGGGACGTTCGGCTATCGATCAGGGGCGCATCGCGCAGATTATGGATAACCTGCTCGCGACCGGAAAGATTGCCCCGATGCTGGTGGTGGTGCCGGATACCGAAACCGACGCCGCCGGCATTGTGCCTGAAACCTTCGTGCCGAACGAGCGACGCAAAGCCTTCTATCCATTAAATGCCCAGGCTGCCGATCGGGAGCTGATGAACGACATCATACCGCTCATAAGCCAGCGGTTTAATGTGCGTGATGATGCCGAAGGGCGTGCACTGGCGGGGTTGTCCCAGGGTGGCTATCAGGCGCTGGTCTCAGGGATGAACCATCTTGAACGCTTTGGCTGGCTGGCCACCTTTAGCGGCGTCACTACCACCAGCGTACCGGATGCGGGCGTCAGCGCGCGGCTCAACGATCCGCAGGCCATCAATAAGCAGCTACGCAATTTCACCGTTGTGGTAGGTGAAAAAGATGCCGTGACGGGCAAGGATATCGCCGGGCTGAAGCAGGAGCTTGAGAAACGCCAGATTAAGTTCGACTATCACGAATATCCGGGTCTGAATCATGAGATGGATGTCTGGCGACCGGCCTATGCGGACTTCGTCCAGAAACTGTTTAAATAGCAAAAAGCCGTAAAGCGAGTCGCTTTACGGCTTATCAGGCTTAGCGGGTGATATTCCAGCCGCGCGCTTTCCACAGTTCCGGCAGCTGGGCCAGGTCGGTAAAGGTCGTCACCTTCGGATGGTCCAGCGGTGGGTTGTGCGGATCGGCGCAGAAGTAGAATACCTCCATGCCTGCGGCGATCCCCGCCTGCGCACCCGCGCTGGAGTCGTCCACCAGAATGCAGTTCTCCACGTTGACGTTCATCGCTTTCGCGGCATGGAACATCATGGCCGGATCGGGTTTCCAGCGCTGGATATCGTAGCCGCTGTACAGTTTTTCCGGGAAATGGTGCAGCATCTGCAGTTTGCCAAGAGAGTGCTGCATTTTGCTCACCGGGCCGTTAGAGACCACACACATCGGCACCGCCATCGAATCCAGCAGGGTGCTGGCACCATTGATCGCTTCCAGTTCGGAGTCGAAGAGGCGTGCGACCTCGGCGCGGTAAACAGGCTCCAGATCCGCTTTCGCGAGGCTGACGCCGTGTTCGGCGTTAATGATGTCGATGATTTCGTAGAGCTTCACGCCCTTAAAGCGTTTAAACGTCTCTTCGAGATCGAGCGTGATACCAAATTCCTGGAACATGGTGACATACGCCCGGGAACAGATGACCTCACTGTCGACCAGCGTACCGTCGCAGTCGAAAAATACTGCATCAATCTGAGACATGCATTTCCCTTTCTTAACAAGTTTAACGTTTACGTGCTGCATAACGTTGAGACGCAATCGTTGCCGTATAAGCAAATTCAATGAAAAAAAGTGCCTCTCAACCGCCCCTATTGTCGCATTTTGGTATAGGATAGCGACGAATTTTCCCTCCTTGTTCGGAAATAGATGATGAGTCAACAACACACTACCCAGTCTTCTGGCACGGGTTTGCTTGAGCGCGTGTTTAAACTGCGCGAACACGGCACGACGGCACGCACCGAAGTGATCGCCGGTTTCACCACCTTCCTGACGATGGTCTATATCGTTTTTGTGAACCCGCAAATTCTGGGCGTTGCTGGCATGGATACCAGTGCCGTCTTCGTTACTACCTGCCTTATCGCCGCCTTCGGCAGCATCCTGATGGGGCTGTTCGCTAACCTGCCGGTTGCGCTGGCACCGGCGATGGGTCTGAACGCCTTCTTCGCCTTTGTGGTGGTCCAGGCGATGGGCCTGCCGTGGCAGGTGGGGATGGGCGCTATCTTCTGGGGTGCCGTCGGTCTGCTGATCCTGACCATTTTCCGCGTGCGTTACTGGATGATTGCCAATATCCCGGTCAGCCTGCGCGTGGGCATCACCAGCGGTATCGGCCTGTTCATCGGCATGATGGGGCTGAAAAACGCCGGTGTGATCGTGGCAAACCCGGAAACTCTGGTCAGCATCGGTAAACTGACTTCCCACAGCGTGCTGCTGGGCGTGCTGGGCTTCTTCATCATCGCGATTCTGGCCTCCCGCAACATCCACGCGGCGGTGCTGGTCTCCATTATCGTTACTACCCTGCTGGGCTGGATGCTGGGCGACGTGCACTACAGCGGCATCGTCTCTGCGCCGCCGAGCGTGACCACCGTGATTGGCCACGTCGATCTGGCGGGCTCGCTGAATCTGGGTCTGGCCGGGGTGATCTTCTCCTTTATGCTGGTGAACCTGTTTGACTCCTCCGGGACGCTGATTGGCGTGACCGACAAAGCCGGTCTGGCGGATGAGAAGGGCAAATTCCCGCGCATGAAGCAGGCGCTGTTCGTGGACAGTATCTCTTCCGTCACTGGCTCCTTTATCGGGACCTCGTCGGTGACCGCCTATATCGAATCCTCTTCCGGGGTGTCGGTCGGTGGCCGTACCGGTCTGACCGCGGTAGTGGTTGGCCTGCTGTTCCTGCTGGTGATCTTCCTTTCACCGCTGGCGGGCATGGTACCGCCTTATGCCGCCGCCGGTGCGCTGATCTACGTGGGCGTGCTGATGACCTCCAGCCTGTCGCGCGTGAAGTGGGACGACCTGACCGAAGCGGTTCCGGCGTTTATTACCGCGGTGATGATGCCGTTCAGCTTCTCTATTACCGAAGGGATTGCGCTGGGCTTTATCTCTTACTGCGTGATGAAGGCGGGCACCGGACGCTGGCGTGAAATCAGCCCATGCGTGATGGTCGTTGCGCTGCTGTTCGTGCTGAAGATTGCGTTTATTGATGCCTGATAAACAGAAAGCCCCCTCCCTGTGGGAGGGGGTCGGACTGCTTACGCTTTAACCCGCTGAATATACTTCCCAAACGCGCTCAGCTGACCGGTCAGATGGTCCAGGGTGCTCTGATCAATCACTTCACCCGTCTGCGGGTCGACCTTGTTCTGAATCACGCCGCCCATAAATTCCGGCTTGTTCAACACCATCGCATCCAGGAACACCAGGATCTGGCGCAGATGATACTGACAGCGTGCGCCACCAATCGCGCCCATGGAGCTGGTCTGGATCAGCACCGGTTTACCCGCCAGCGGCTGTTCCGGCAGACGGGAGAGCCAGTCAATGGCGTTCTTCAGGCCACCCGGCACGGAATAGTTATATTCCGGAGTGACAATCACCACGCCGTCCGCTTCGCGGATCTGCGCTGCCAGCGCTTCTACCGCAGCCGGGAACCCCTCTTCCTGCTGCACATCCGCGTCGTACAGCGGAATATCGCCGATCGACGGCAGGGCGGTAATGTCCATGCCCTCGGGCGCCAGCTTCGGCAGCGTGCGGGCAACCATCCCGTTAAATGAACCTTTGCGCAGGCTTCCCAGTAACGTAACAACCTTTAACGTATCAGACATCACTACTCCTTCTTGAAAGGTCAGGTGAGAATAATCGCTTTTTCCGCCGGTAGACTGGTCAGGCGCATCAGGCGCGCGGCCGGTTCGTTCGCACGGGCGGGGACGTCCGGCAGACTCTGCCATCCGAGGCGGCTGTCGAACTCCCAAATTTTTAGCCGTTCAATGGCCGGAGTGACGGCGATAGACCAGATCAGAACATCTTCAGCGTCGCTTAAGGCTTCTACCTGTGCGGCTCTGGCGGCCCGTAGACGGCCGGAGCCCGGTAACAGTTGCAGCAGGCTGGCGCAGTCGCTGGCGTCGCCCGACAGCTTACGGATGCTCTGACGCAGAGTAATCAGCTGCGCTCTGGCTTCATGGGGGTCGTTCTGGTTGCGCACCCATAAGTTCTCGTTGCTGGAGAGCGGGTAGGTGTCATGGGCGTGAGAGCCATCCGGGCTGCGGAGCGCCCGCTGCAGCTCCATATCCAGACCGCAATCGCCTTCTGTTGTCAGCGCCAGGCCCACGATATTGCCAGCGTAGGCAATGGAAAAGCGGGGAAGCTCCGGATCGGCGAACACAGGGCGACCCTCTGGTTCGGTAATCACCTTCGGCAGCTCGCTGGTGCCGTAAAGCATAAACAATAGTTCAGCGAGCAACATCCGGGAAGCCAGAAACCGTGTGCGGCGATGTTCAGGAAGCATCCGCGCTTCGTTTTGACAGTTTAAAGAGAGTCTGGTTGAAACCAGCCGCCCCTCGGTCAGCGTCCCTCTTGCAAAATGCGTAGCCATTTTTCGCTCCGTGATAATGGTCAGTCGTCAGGTTAAACGGTTACATGATTATCGCTTAACTCGCTTACTGTTTTAATGGCTAAATGGGAGTAAGGGAAGTTTTGCGGCGGAACTTTACATTTTCTTAGGCGAAAACAAGGCGTCTAACGCAATGGCGGGCCGTATAACGCCTTGATGGTCTCTCTCAGCCAGAGGATTTTGGGGTTGTGGCTGTTACGCTTATGCCAGATCAGGGTGAAAGGCACGGTGAGCTTCAGTGCCTGCGCCTCATCAATGGGGATCGGTAGGGTAACCAGCTGCCGCTGGTGGAGCTGATTGTAGTGATGGCAGTAGTGCGGGGCGGTGGCAATGTAGTTATGGCCCGGCTGCGCCGCCATAAACATCGATTGCTCAAAGCCGGGCAGGCTCATGGCGATATTACGCGTACGTCCCATCTCTCTCAGCACTTCATCCAGCGCCCAGGTGTCGCTACGCTCCCAGAAGATACTGATATGCGGATAGCGCAGGAAGGTTTCGAGGTTCCACTCCTCCTGTAGCGCAGGATGGTCTTCGCGCAGATAGACGCACGGGCGATCGCTGAACAAAATTTCGTAGTCAATAAACCACGGCATCAGCTTTAACAGCTCGCGGGAGCGGGGATGTGTTTCGCGCCCGGTAAAGCCGAGATCGACCTCCCCGCGGGTTATGGCGTCCAGCGAATCATAATCCCAGTGGCGCATCTTCACCGTGGCCTGCGGATAGCGCTGGTTCACCTGTGCCAGCAGGGCATTAAAGCGGATCAGCATCAGCGGGGTTTCCGCCGCCAGCTCAAACGTCAGGCCGCCGGGGGAGTCAGGGTGAAATTTATCGAGGATCTGGTTGCCTATCTGCATCCAGTCGGCCAGATCCTGTTCCAGACTCACCGTCAGCGGCGTCGGCAGCAGCCCCAGCGGAGTCTTCACAAACAGCGGATCGTCAAACCAGTCGCGCAGCTTCGCCAGCGATTTACTCACCGCGGAAGGGGTAACGTTCATCCGTTTCGCGGCCTTGGTGACGCTGCGTTCCTGCAGCAAAAGCTGCAGGCACAACAACAGGTTAAGATCGAGACTGCTGAGGGGCTTCTTCATGATGCGCTGCGGGCCGGATAAACAAAAGTAGGGTGATGCAGAGCATGCTACAGCCAATCAGCACCCCGATCAGCATATTCAGCGCATTGAGTCCCATTATGGCTGCCAGCCAAATCCATAGCGAAGAGCCGCAGACCTGGGCGATACCCAGCACCGAGCTGGCTACGCCTGCACGCAGCGAGAACGGGCCCAGCGCCTGACTCATCGCCACGCCAAAGCCGACGGAGAACCCGGCGCAAATCAGGGTAATACCGACAAGCATCATCGCCTGTGAACCGGCGGTCGCCAGAATCACACCTGCCGCCAGGAACAGCGCCTGGGAGGCCAGCATCAAGGTGCGCTGGCGGAAGATGTTCAGCGCAAACGGCGTCGAGAACGAGACCGCCATACTGACCAGCGCGGTTAAGGCCATCACCGTGGAATATTCTCCGCGATCGAAGCCCATGGTTTCCATCAGCAATACCGGGGAAACGTTTACATAGGTAAGGATCACCGCCACGCTCAGGGTGGTGACCAGCAACCGACTGATGAAGAAGCGGTTGAGCAGCTTCTCGTCAGGCGGGACAGACGCGCTATGCTCCCGGTTTTGCGCTCCGGGGTGGGTCTCTTTCAGTACCGCGATCGACAGGATAAAGACCAGCATCCCCATCGCCGCCATCGTCCAGAAAAGGCTCTGCCACGGAAACTGCAGCATAATCAGGTAACCCACCACCGGCGCCAGCACCGGGATAATGCAGGTGATGCCGTTCATCATGGAAAGCACTTTGGCGCGACGCTGGGTGCTTAAGGTATCGCGCAGGATGGCAAAAGCCACCACGTAGCAGCCGCCTGCGCCGACGCCCTGGATAAAGCGTCCGGTAAGGAATAGCGAACTCTCCTCTGCCATTGAACAGAGCACGGAGGCCAGTGCAAAAATCACCGCCCCGGTAATGGCGACCGGCTGCCGTCCGGCTTTATCGGCAATCTTTCCGGCAAACACCATTGATGACGCCATCCCCGCCAGGTAGGCCGAAAACGCGATATGCAGCTGCGCTTCGCTGGCATCCAGATCGCGGGCGATGTGTGGCAAACCCACCAGATACATATCAATGCCCGATGGATAAAGCAGCACCAGCGCAAAACTACAAAACAGAAAACGAGCCATAACACCCCCATAGAGTCAGGCAAGAAGCATAGGGGGAGAAAGGGAAGGTGGCGAGTTGCCATTTGGACAAAGGTGATTTCCTGTCAGGAAATCACCTTCTGATGAGCGGGTTTAGCCAAAGCGCGGTAAGAAATGGAAGGTATTCCCGAACCAGCAAACGATGACCACGACCCCGAACAGGATCACCAGCGAGGGGACAACCCTACCGCCCCAGACGGTGAAGGTCTTATTCGGGAATTTTTGTCTCGCTTTCAGCGCCAGGATTGCCGGGACAATCACCGCCCATATGGTGGCGCACAATCCCGCCCCGCCAATACCGTAGATAAACCCGTTCGGGAAGATCAGGTAGAGCAGGGTGGGCGGCAGGAAGGTCAGCATAATCGTTTTCAGGCGACCGGACGGTGAATTATCGAGTTTAAAGAGGTCGGCAAGATAATCGAACAGGCCTAAGGTGACCCCGAAGAACGAGCTGGCCACTGCTAAATTGGAGAAAACCAGTAAGCAAAATTCAATCACCCCATGCTGTCGGGTGCCGAGGAAGGATTTTACCAGCGAGTCAACATTGCCCCCGGACGAGATGATCTCATTGAAGCTGTCGCGTGTAATGTTCCCCATCGTGCAATAGAGCCAGAACAGGTAGATAAAAAGGGCCAGCAGCGAGCCATAGACAAGGCTTTTTATCAGTTTATCTTTTCGCTTGCCATAGCAGATGATCAGGCTGGGAATGTTGCCATGAAACCCAAACGATGCCAGACAGACGGGCAGGGCCATAAAGATATAGGGGAAGTAGGTGGTATTGCTGGCCGGCGTAACGTTGATGTCTCGTAAGATTGAATAATCGACCTGAAAGAAGAAGGAGCCGAACACAACGATAAAGGCGATGATCTTAATACCTAAAAACAGCGAGGTAATGCGGCTGGCCGCCAGTGAGCTGAACCACAGTACGCCTGCAACGAAGATTGCCGTACAGACACCCACTATCCGGGGATTAACATGGGTCCCCTGATTCATGGCAATGGTTTCACTGATGATGGCACCGTTTGCGGAGATATAAGCATACGTCAGGATATAAAGTACAAAGGCGACCGTGAAGCCGCTGAGGATATTCCATTTATTGCCAAGCAAATCTTTAGTGATGGTATTGAAACTGGAACCGACGGGATAGTTTAAATTTGCTTCTAACAATAATAGCCCGGAGTGAAGCATTGAAAACCAAGCGATAATTAAAATAAACGCGCCCCAAAAAAACCAGGCTCCCGCCAGATCCACGGGTAAAGCAAACATTCCCCCGCCAATAACGGTACCTGCTATAACCATGACACCCCAAACCGATGAGTGTTTAGTCTCTAATTCTAAAGCGTTATCCATGGTGCCCCCATCAATTATGGTAAGCCTGATGTTATTGAACTATTTATTTTGCGGGTGGCTAGAATCATTTAGCCACCCGGGGACAGAAGGTTAAACTTCTTTGAGTCTGGCAGTGAAGTGACGTAATACTTTAGGTTCGTAGGTAAAGGTTAATCCTTTAATATTCATCGCATTTTCTTTAACGTGCTTAAAGGCTTCGACGATAAAATCCATATGCGATTGCGTATAGGTGGCGCGCGGAATGGTTAAACGCAGCAGCTCTGCCGGGCAGGGTAACTGCTTACCGGTTTTCGGATCGCGGCCCAGTAAGAACGAGCCAATTTCCACTGCCCGAATACCGGCCACTTTGTATAACTCACAGGCCAGCGCCTGCGCCGGGAACTGCTCTGCAGGAATATGCGGCAAGAGCTTACCGGCATCCACAAAGGCCGCATGTCCGCCCGCCTGCTGGCAAACCACGCCGATGGCTTCCAGGCCGTCCACCAGGTACTGCACCTGATTAATACGGTATGCCAGCCAGTCCTGACCCATGCCGTCGTGCAGGCCTACCGCCAGACGCTCCATGGCGCCGCCTTCAAGACCGCCATAGGTCGGGAAGCCCTCCTGGACGACGCACAAGGTTCTGCACTCGGTATAGACGTCAAAATAGTCGTCATTCTTAATGCACAGCAGGCCGCCCATCGGCACCATGGCATCTTTTTTAGCCGACATGGCCAGCATATCCGCGTACTTGTACGTCTCCCGGGTAATTTCCGCGATAGTCCAGTCTTTATATTCCGCTTCACGTTTTTGAATGAAGTATGCATTTTCGGCGAAGCGCGCGGAATCCATCACCACCGGAATATCGTATTTTCTGGCAATCGCATACATCGCCTTCAGGTTTGCCAGCGACACCGGCTGCCCACCGGCGGAGTTGCTGGTAATGGTCGCGACAATATAAGGGACGTTGGCTGGACCCACTTCTTCGATGCCGTTTTCCAGACCCTGCAGGTCAAAGTTACCTTTAAAATCGTAACGGATGCCGGTATCAAAGGCTTCCTTGATATACACGTTGCGCACGGTGCAGCCATTTATCTGGCTATGTCCCTGGGTGGTATCAAAAAAGTAGTTAGAGAAGGCGACCATTTTCGAGCGGTCTAATCCCTTCTCCTGCTCGCGCTTTTTAATGAGCACCGGAATATAGATCTGCTCGGCGCCGCGCCCCTGATGGGTCGGGATAGTGTATTGATAACCGAAAATCTCTTTCACCGCATCGGACAGCGCATAATAGCTGCGGCTTCCGCTATAGGCTTCGTCACCGCGCAGCATGGCGGCCTGCATATTCTGTGTGACTGCGCCGGTGCCGCTGTCGGTCAGTAAATCAATAAAGACATCTTCGCTATCCAGCAGGAACGGGTTCATGCCGGATTTAATGATGGCGTTGTCGCGATGCTCCCTTGTGGTACGTTTAACCGGCTCAATAACTCTGATGCGAAATGGCTCTGGCAAATGTTTGAAGTTTTCCATTATATAATTCCTGTTTTTATCGCAGCGGTGCTGGTGGCTATTTTTAATAACCATTAATACAGGTATGCCCGGGCCCGCTATATCGCCACACGACCGGGAGAATATATCTCACGGATCGAGGCGTGCAGAGGCGCAATTGCAGCCATACGGGCGCAATAATTTCAGGCATACCGGATAAATAGAGTATTCGTCTATTCAGGTTGCATAGAGAATGAGAGGCGAAGGGAGATTACGGATGGTGATTGACAATTTTATTGTCAATATTGAACCACTTTGAAGTGATATATGTATTTAAGATAATCGTCATTGATTTATCCTCATTAGACACGCTACTACACTATTCGAATGAGAATATTTGTCTATGTGCAGAGATATTAATTGTGATTGTAATCACAGAGAATATAACAGATATATTTGGTATTTATTCAGGTAATATAGAAAAGGAAAAAGCCGCAATAACAGGGATGTTATGCGGCTTTTTAGCAGAGGGCTGAAACGGGTTTATTTCCCGATGCAGAAACTGGAGAAGATGCGTCCCAGCAGGTCATCCGAGGTAAACTCCCCGGTGATCTCGCTTAACGCCTGCTGCGCCAGACGCAGCTCTTCCGCCAGCAGTTCTCCAGCCCAGGCGCCGAGCAGCTGGGCTTTGCCCTGATCCAGATGCATCGCCGCCTGCTCCAGCGCCTGCAAATGGCGACGACGGGCCAGGAAACCGCCCTCCATGCTGGTATCAAAGCCCATACTCTGCTTGAGATGGTTACGCAGGTCATCCACGCCCTCGCCGGTACGCGCCGACAGGCGAATCAGTGAGTGACCATTCACATCGCTGATGCCCAGCGTTTCTCCGGTAACGTCCGCTTTGTTACGTACCACGGTGATCGGCAGTTTAGCCGGCAGGCGGGCGATAAAGTCCGGCCAGATCTCTGCCGGGTCAACGGCGTCGGTCGTTGTACCGTCTACCATAAACAGCACGCGGTCGGCCTGCTCGATCTCCTGCCAGGCGCGCTCGATACCGATGCGCTCAACTTCGTCGCTGGCATCGCGCAGCCCGGCGGTATCAATGATGTGCAGCGGCATACCGTCGATATGGATATGTTCCCGCAGCACGTCGCGGGTTGTACCGGCAATGTCGGTGACAATCGCCGCTTCACGGCCCGCCAGCGCGTTCAGCAGGCTCGATTTCCCGGCATTGGGACGCCCGGCAATCACCACCTTCATTCCTTCGCGTAGCAGGCTGCCCTGACGCGCTTCGGCGCGTACCGCATCGAGATCGTTCATCACGTCGTTAAGCTGGGCTTCGATTTTGCCATCGGAGAGGAAATCGATCTCCTCATCCGGGAAATCAATGGCCGCTTCCACGTAGATCCGCAGGTGAGTAAGTGCTTCCACAAGATGGTTTACGCGGGCAGAGAAGGCCCCCTGCAGCGAGTTCAGTGCCGAACGTGCAGCCTGTTCGGAACTGGCATCAATCAGGTCGGCAATCGCCTCGGCCTGGGCCAGATCGAGCTTATCGTTCAGGAAGGCGCGCTCGGAGAACTCGCCCGGCTTCGCAATACGCAGACCCGGCAGGGTCAGAATGCGTTTCAGCAGCAGGTCGAGGATCACCGGCCCGCCGTGGCCCTGCAGTTCGAGCACGTCTTCACCGGTAAAGGAATTCGGGCCCGGGAACCACAGCGCGATGCCCTGGTCCAGCGCCGTGCCGTCTTTATCTTTAAACGGCAGATAGTCGGCGTAGCGTGGCTTTGGCAGTTTCCCCAGCACCGCTTCTGCCACCTCGCGCGCCTTCAGGCCGGAGATACGCAGAATGCCCACACCACCGCGTCCCGGTGGGGTTGCCTGGGCGACGATAGTGTCGTTTTGGCTCATGGTTTGTCTCTTCTTAATGCAATAAAAAAGGCGGTCCATAGACCGCCCTTTAATTTATGTTCCGTTTGCCGGGTGGTGCTTCGCTTACCCGGCCTACTTAAAGTCAGGAATTTTTCTTCTCGCGGCTATGCAGGCCACGTTTTTCCAGACCACGGTAGATCAGCTGCTGCTGAAGGATGGTTACCAGGTTGCTGACGATATAGTACAGCACCAGACCTGACGGGAACCACAGGAAGAACACGGTGAAGATGACCGGCATAAAGGTCATGATCTTCTGCTGCATCGGGTCGGTCACGGTGGTTGGCGACATCTTCTGGATGAAGAACATCGTCACGCCCATCAGGATCGGCAGGATGTAGTACGGGTCCTGTGCGGACAGGTCATGGATCCACAGTGCGAACGGCGCATGGCGCAGCTCAACGGAGCCCATCAGCATGTAGTACAGCGCAAGGAAGATTGGCATCTGGATGAGCAGCGGGAAGCAGCCACCCAGTGGGTTCACTTTCTCGGCTTTGTACAGGGCCATCATCTCCTGGCTCTGACGCTGTTTGTCATCGCCCAGACGCTCACGCATAGCCTGAATCTTCGGCTGCAGCATACGCATCTTCGCCATGGAGGTGTACTGCGCTTTAGTCAGCGGGTACATGATGCCACGAACGATAAAGGTGATAACGATGATGGAGAAGCCCCAGTTGCCCAGGAAGCTATGGATCCACTTCAGCAGTTTGAACAGCGGCTGAGAGATGAACCACAACCAACCGTAGTCTACGGTCAGATCCAGGTGCGGTGCCACGGCAGCCATTTTATCCTGGATTTCCGGACCGACCCACAGGGTGCTGCCCAGCGTACCGGTTTGACCCGGCTGAATCAGAACCGGCTCAGACTTATAGCCGATAGCGGCAACGCCGTTCAGGTTGGCAGTGTAGAAGTTGTTGGAGCCAGCGTTGTTCGGCACCCATGCCGTCGCGAAATACTGTTGCAGCATCGCTACCCAACCGCCTTTTGAGCTGACGTTCAGGTTTTCGTTATCGGCGATGGTGTCGAATTTGTATTTCTCGTACTTGGTATCTGGCGTGGAGTACGCAGCGCCACGGAAGGTATGCAACGCGAAGTTGTTGCTTCCGGTGTCACGGTGCGACGGCAGATTGATGGTTTGCTTCAGCTGGCCAAAGGTGGAGAGTTCCAGCGGTTTCGCGCCGGTGTTCTGCACGTTATAGCCCACGTTCACCGCATACTCACCGCGTTTCAGGGTGAAGGTTTTGGTGAAGGTGTTGCCCGCAGCATCGGTGTAAGTCATCGGGATCGCGAGTTCATTCTGGCCATCAGCCAGCACAAACGCATCTTTATCGACGTTATACAGCGGACGTGCGCCGTTAGCCGGGTTATCCGGGCCATCACGACCGGTCAGGCCGCTCTGCGCCTGGTAGATAAACTGCGGCGTGGTTTCCAGTAACTGGAACGGCTCGTTAGAACCGAGCTCTTTCGGGTAAGTTACCAGTTGTGCCTGCTCAACATCACCACCACGGGTGTTGATAGTCAGCTCAAGCACATCGGTCTTAACCGTAATCAGTTTACCCTGGCCACTGGCCGGTACGCCCTGGTCGGCGGCGCTACCCGCTGCGGTGGTCGTTGTCTGCGTGACCTGCTGCTGAGGTTGAGGATTTTTATCCTGCTCCCAAGCCTGGAAGATCATGAAAGACACGAACAACAAAGCGATGATAAGAAGATTGCGTTGCGAATCCATCGTTAGTGTTCTCTGGTATCAAAAGGTCCTGGGGGGACGGGATCGTCTCCACCTGGGTGTAAAGGGTGGCATTTTAATACGCGTTTCACCGTCAACCAACTGCCTTTTATCATTCCAAACCTGCGCAATGCCTCAATTCCGTAGCTTGAGCAGGTCGGTGTGAAACGGCAGTGTGGCCCGAGTAGCGGACTAATCAGGCGTTGATAGACCCGGATAAGGCCGATCAGGACCCGTGAGCCAGGCGACAGTGGCGGCGCCATAATTTTTCCAACGCTTCCGAGAGAGCACGGTTATCGAGGTCGGCAACCCCTTTTTTAGCCACCACCACGAAATCCATAGAAGGCAGTTCATGTTGACGTAAACGGAAGCTTTCACGCGTCAGACGTTTAATCCGATTGCGTTCATGCGCACGCTTAACGTTTTTCTTGGCGACAGTGAGACCGATACGGGGATGCCCCAGCGAATTTTGGCGGCCGAGGATGGTAATTTGCGGCGTGCCAGCCCGTTGTGGCTGCTGGAAGACGAAAGTGAAATGAGTGGGAGTTAACAAACGTAACTCCCTGGGAAATGCTAGCTTAACCACGCAGGGGTTAGCTTAATTACTTGGAAACGGTCAGACGTGAACGGCTTTTAGCACGACGACGTGCCAGAACCTGACGACCATTTTTAGTAGCCATACGAGCACGGAAGCCGTGAGAACGGTTGCGCTTCAGTACAGACGGTTGAAAAGTGCGTTTCATGGCGATTTCTACCTAAACTTGAATAAATTCAATGACTTTTTATGGAGTCCGAACGAATAACGAACACTGGACGCCGAAGCCATGGGTGATTAAAGAGGCCGGATTGTAATAATTGTACACTCCGGAGTCAATTCTCTTTCCTTATTTCCCGCGTCTTTCCGCACGTTTTTAGCGTGCAAATTGAGCAGCATCAGACGCAGGTCTTCGAGTCCCACGCGCCGGGTGGGGAATTATACGGGCTCCAGGGCAAATCGCAAGGATCGTCCAGGATCTTCGTTAGATCATTTAAGCAAAAAATGGTCGTTACTCATTAATTTTTCCAATATGCGGCCTAAATCGTGGGGGCGGTTCATCAGGATCGTTTACACTTACCCCGTTTCGATCCTCCTGTGGATAAATCGGGAAGAAACTGTGAGAAACAGAAGATCTCTGGCGCAGTTTAGGCTATGATCCGCGGTCCCGATCGGATCCCAGGATCCTGGTCGGGCAAAAACCGCAAAGAGCGGTTCGCACGTCCCCCTTAAACGCCGGGTCTTTTCGACGTGTGTCTACAATCATGACTATTCAATAGCTTTCTTTTTATGTTCGAGTGGAGTCCGCC